>NZ_JAEV01000010.1 GCF_000519085.1 Methylobacterium sp. 10 | reverse complement strand
CTGGCCTGCCTCCTGAAAAGTGGTCCTCCCTGAGGTATGGCTTTGAGCCATGTGGAGGATGTCATCATGGGACAAAAGAAGCATACGGCTGAAGAGATTGTTGCCAAGTTGCGCCAAGTCGATGTCTTGGTCTCGCAGGGTCGCAAGGTTGCTGAAGCAATACGCTCCATTGAGGTAACCGAGGTTACGTATTACCGCTGGCGGTCCGAGTACGGTGGCCTGAAGGGCGATCAGGTAAAGCGGCTGAAGTCCCTGGAGACCGAGAATCAGCGCCTTCGCCGGGCTATCTCTGACCTGACATTGGTGAAGCTCATCCTGAAGGAGGCGGCTGCGGGACCCGAAGGGCAGCGCCAGCAAAACTTCTGAGCCCGGCTCGCCGCCGGGCTTGTGTCGACTACGTCATTGCCGAGCACGGCGTGTCGGAACGCTTCGCCTGCCGTGTTCTGGGTCAGCATCGTTCGACCCAGCGCAAATCCGCCGTGGTGATCGAGGACGAGGCCGCTCTGACGTCCGCCATCGTCGCTTTGGCTCTGCAGTACGGGCGCTACGGCTATCGCCGGATCACGGCCCTGCTCCGGCGCGACGGCTGGACGGTGAACGTAAAGCGCGTTGAACGCATCTGGCGGCTCGAAGGGCTCAAGGTTCCCGCTCGCCAGCCGAAACGGGCACGCCTTTGGCTCAACGACGGCTCCTGCCTTCGCTTACGGCCCGAGCGTCCCGACCATGTCTGGTCCTACGACTTCGTCGAGCACCGCACGCACAACGGCAGGAAGTACCGAATGCTGAACGTGATCGACGAGTTCACGCGCGAGTGCCTGTCGATCCGTGTATCCCGCAAGCTGAAGGCCCTCGACGTGATCGACGTACTCTCGGACCTGTTCAGCCTACGTGGAGTGCCCAGTCATATCCGCTCCGACAATGGTCCGGAGTTCATCGCCAAGGCCGTTCAGGACTGGATCGCGGCGGTTGGCTCGCAGACCGCCTACATCGAGCCGGGCAGTCCGTGGGAGAACGGGTACTGCGAGAGCTTCAACGCCAAGCTGCGGGATGAACTCCTCAACGGCGAGGTGTTCTACACCCTCAAGGAGGCCAGCGTCGTGATCGAGCAATGGCGCAGGCACTACAACAGCATCCGCCCGCACTCGTCGCTCGGCTACCAGCCGCCCGCACCGGAGGTCGTCATCTGGCCAACGGAACC
>NZ_JAEV01000009.1 GCF_000519085.1 Methylobacterium sp. 10 | reverse complement strand
CGCCATGGCTTCAGCACGCCGATGGCGAGGAGGGATGCGAGGATGTTGGCGCCGGCGGCGACGAGGAAGACGCCGTCCCAGCTGTTGGTGGCCTGCTGGAGATAGTTCGCCACGGGCACGAGGAGGGCGGCGGTGCCCTTCGCGGTGTAGAGCAGACCGGCATTGGTGGCGGCGAACTTGGTGCCGAAGGTGTCGGTGCAGGTGGAGGGGAAGAGGGAGTAGATCTCGCCCCAGGCGAAGAACACGAAGCCGGAGAGCAGGACGAACCACAGCGGGTCGTGGCCCCAGAGGTAGAGCATGTAGATGCCGAAGCCTTCCATGGCGAAGGCGATGAACATGGTGTTCTCGCGGCCGATCTTGTCGGAGACCCATCCGAAGAACGGGCGGGTGAGGCCGTTGAGGACGCGGTCGATGGTGGCGGCGAAGGTGATGGCGACCATGGTGATGCCCATGATGGTGACGGGCACCTTGTCGACGCCGATATCGGAGGCGATGGGCTTGAGGTTGGCGGTGATCATCAGGCCGCCGGCGCCGACGATGACGAACATGAAGTACATGAGCCAGAAGATCGGCTGGCGTGCGACTTCGCCGGGGGTGTAGTTGCGCCGGGTCTGGATGATGTTGGCGTTGGCCACGACCTCCGGCACCTGGCCCTTCTTCGGCGAGGTGAAGAAGAAGGCGAGCGCGCAGACGACGAGGCCCTGGCCGATGCCGAAGTTGAAGAAGGCGGCCTGGAAGCCGTGATCGGCGATCATCCACTGGATCGGGGCGACGGTCAGCGCCGAGCCGGCGCCGAAGCCTGCGGCGATGATGCCGGCGGCGAGCCCGCGCTTGTCGGGGAACCATTTCAGGGCCGAGCCGACGCAGGTGCCGTAGACGGCGCCCGCACCGATGCCGGCGACGACCTGGCCGAGATAGAACATGTTGAGCGAGGCGGCGTAGGAGTTGATGACCCAGCCGATGCCGCAGAGCGCGCCGCCGAACAGCACCACCACACGCGGGCCGTACTTGTCCACGAACCAGCCCTCGATCGGGACCAGCCAGGTCTCGAACAGCACGAACAGGGTGAAGGCCCACTGGATCGCCGCCCGGTCGAAGCCGAACTTCTTCTGGATGTCGGGGACGAAGAACGTCCAGCCGTATTGCAGGTTGGCGATCATCACCATGCAGATCACCCCGATCACCAGCTGACCCCAGCG
>NZ_JAEV01000008.1 GCF_000519085.1 Methylobacterium sp. 10 | reverse complement strand
CCGTGAGGGTGACCTTGGCGTCGGTCGTGCTGTCGTCGGTGGCGATGAAGGTGGCCGTGGCGGAGAGCCCGCCATCGGCGACGACAAGCGAGCCCGGCTCAATGCTGCCGCCGGTGGCGCTCAGGACGAGGGAGGTCGGATCGACGGCTTCCGAGAAGGTGAAGGTCACCGTCGAGGTCAGGTTGCCGTCGCTGAAGCTGGCATCCGCGATCACGACCGTTGCCGTCGGGTTGACGGTATCGACCGTGACCGGAGCGGACGCGGTGGAGGTGCCGGCATTGCCGACGAGGTCCTTGAACGCCGTGAGGGTGACGGTGGCGTCGGTCGTGCTGTCATCGTCGGCGGTGAACGTGGCCGTAGCCGTGCGTCCGCCATTGGTGAAGACGAGCGTCGCCATATCGATGGTGCCGCCGGTGGCGTCCGCATCGAGAGAGAGCTGATCGACGGCTTCCGAGAAGGTGAAGGTCACCGTCGAGGTCAGGTTGCCGTCGCTGAAGCTGGCATCCTCGATCACGACCGTTGCCGTCGGGTTGACGGTGTCGACCGTGATCGGATTGGCCGCAATGACGGTCCCGGCATTGCCGGCGAGGTCCTTGAACGCCGTCAGGGCGACCGTGGCGTCGGCTACGCTGTTTTCGGTGGCGGTGAAGGTGGCCGTGGCGGAGCGCCCGTCATCGGCGACGACGATCGAGATCGGATCGACGCTGCCGCCGGTGGCGAACACGACGAGGGAGGTCGGATCGACGGCTTCCGAGAAGGTGAAGGTCACCGTCGATGTCGGGGTGCCGTCGCTGAGGCTGGTCTCGTCGAACGCGACCGTTGCCGTCGGCAGGGTCGCGTCGACCGTGAACGTCTTGACGGTCGTGTTCAGCTTCGTGTTGCCGGCGAGGTCGGTGGAGATCGCCGAGAGGGTGTAGCTGCCATTCGTCAGGGGGGTGCCGTTCAGGTCCGAATCGGCGAAGGCCAGGGTGTAGACACCGTTCGAATCGGCGACGGCGGTGCCGATTTCGGATCCGTCCAGGAAGATCTGGACCGTGGCGCCGACCTCGGCCGTGCCGGTGAAGCCGGGGGTGGTGATGTTGGTGAGCAGATCGGTGGCACTGACGCCGGTATCGGAGGCCGCCGCGAGGCTAACGGTCGGAGCGACTGTGCTGATGTCCACCTTTACCGGGTTGAGATCGCTGGTGGTGGTGTTGCCGACGGCATCCGTCGCGGTGGCGCGGAAGATGTAGCTGCCGTCCGGCAAAGAGGGGGTGGCCGCCGTCGTGAACGTGCCACCGGTGACCGTGGCGACCAGTGTCACGGGCGTTCCGCCCACGAGCACGGGGTTACCGCCCAGATCGAGCACGGCGACGGTCACGGTGGAGCCCACCTCGACCGTACCGCTGACCAACAGGGTTCGATCGCGGGTGAGGAGGTCCGAATCGCTCGCGCCGCTATCCTGCGAGATCGTCAGCAGCGCGACCGTCGGCGCCACCGTGTCGACCGTCGCGGTGTCGGAGACGGAGCCGAGGTTGGCGTTGCCCGCCGCATCGCTGAAGGCTCCGGCGCCCACGGAG
>NZ_KI912577.1:3094034-4971534 GCF_000519085.1 Methylobacterium sp. 10 | reverse complement strand
TGGCTCGTTCCGGTCGCCTGCCGGGATTGGCACGCCGCGCGGCATGGGCATGGTACGTCGACGGGGCGGTCTGCAGCACCCTGCAGATCGGCTCGACCCCGTAGACGGCCCGATGGTCGTCGATGAACGCGATCATGTCCGCGACCGGCGGTCGAGCTCGGCAAACGCAAAATACGCCGACGTCTTCCTCAGGATCTCGCTGCGCGGTCCTTCGGTTCTTTGGCTTGGCGCAGTTTACGGTTCTCGCGCTCCAACGCTTTGATCCGCTCGCGCTCGTCCGTGGTCGGGCCGCCTCGCATGCCCTGATCACGCTCGGACTGCCGGATCCAGTTCCGGAGCGTCTCCCCCGAACAGCCGATCTTGGCCGCGATCGAATTGATCGCCGCCCATTATGAGGCATGCTCGCCTTGATGATCCAGGACCATCCGCGACGCTCGGGCACGGACCTCAGGGGAATAGGGTGGGGTTCGCTTCGTCATGGCTCCATCCTCTCAAGAGTTGGAGCCTCCGGGAAACCCGGTGCCGTTCACACCGACGGTTGACGTCCGGCACTCATGCCGCCTGAACGGCGATTCCTTCGGGACTTTCCCTGGAGACGTAAGCCACCGCCTCGCGCAGGGTCGAGAGGTCGGCATCTGCCCGGGTGCCGAAGGTCGACAGATGTCGGCGATAGGCGCGCGCCCCTGGCCGGCCGTTGAACAGTCCCAGCATATGGCGCGTGAGCGTGTGCAGGCGGATCCCTTGTCCCAAAACCTCGGCGATAATCGGCGTAAAGACCTCCACCGCCTCGAAGGCATCCGCCACAGGGGCTGCCTCTTCGAAAATCAGGCGGTCCACATTAAGTAGAACCGCCGGGTCGTTATAGGCCGCGCGGCCCATCATCACGCCGTCGACGAACGCCAGTTGTGTCAACGTTTCCTCGATGGTGGCGATGCCGCCGTTGATGGCGACCGGCAGGGAAGGGCGCTTCTGCTTCAGCCGTGCCACCCGCCCGTAATCGAGGGGTGGGACGTCACGGTTTTCTTTGGGTGACAGGCCCTGAAGCCACGCCTTCCGCGCGTGGACGATCAGAGCGTCAACACCCGCCTGGTCCAATGCATCCACGAGCGTATCGAGGGCGATCTCAACATCTTGGTCGTCGACCCCGATTCGGCACTTCACCGTGACGGGTACCGTGACGGCTGCCTTCATAGCCGCGACGCACTCGCCGACGAGGCTCGGGTCGCGCATGAGGCAGGCGCCGAAGCGGCCATCCTGAACCCGGTCCGAGGGGCAGCCCACATTCAGGTTGATCTCGTCGTATCCGAACCCCTCCGCGATGCGCGCCGCTTCGGCGAGATCGCCGGGCACCGAACCGCCGAGCTGGATTGCAACCGGGTGTTCCAGTTCCGAAAACCCGAGCAAACGTGTCCTATCGCCGTGAAGAACGGCATTGCTCGTCACCATCTCGGTATAGAGCCGGGCACGGCGCGACAGGACTCGGTGGAACGAGCGGCAATAACGATCGGTCCAATCCATCATCGGTGCAACCGAAAATCGGTACGGACTGAAATCGTTGGATTTTATAACGGCGTCAGACACTTCGCTGCCATTTCATGCTGTACCCGGTCCTACTGAAAGGGGCTCGATACGCCTAAATCGTTGTCCACTTACAGCATTGCTGTAGGAGTTCGACCCATGCTGTAACCGGCTGTGGGGCGCTATGGGGACCATTCTTGAGCGGAAGCGGCGGAACGGTTCCACCGGATACCACGCGCAGATCGCCGTCCAAAGAGATGGGGTCAGCCACAGGGAGACCAAGACCTTCGACAGGCGCCCGGCCGCCGCTGCCTGGATTACCAAGCGCGAGCATGAGCTATCGCAGCCAGGTGCTCTCGATGCCGCAAAGGGCAACGATCCGACCTTAGGGGAGGTGATCGACCGCTACACCGTCGAGTCGCGGCGCGTCCCAGGTAAGACGAAGGTCCAGGTGCTGCGCACCATCAAGATGTTCGACATCGCCGGGATCTCCTGTTCCGCCGTGACGAGCGCCGACGTGGTGAAGTTCGCTCATGAACTATCGGTGGGCAGGAAGCCGCAGACAGTGGGCAACTATCTGGCCCATCTGAGCAGCGTGTTCGCAATCGCCAAGCCCGCGTGGGGCTACCCGCTTGACGCATCTCAGATGGAGGCTGCGCAGAAGGTAGCGAAGCGGCTGGGCCTCACGGCTGGGTCAGAGAAGCGTGATCGCCGACCTACGCTTGCCGAGCTCGATCAGCTCATGAAACATTTCGGCGAGGTGCGGGACCGTCGACCTAGCGCCATGCCGATGCAGCGCGTCATCGCTTTCGCGCTGTTCTCGACGCGCCGGCAGGAAGAGATCACACGGATTACCTGAGCGGACCTTGATGAGGCCGGCTCGCGCGTTCTGGTTCGAGATATGAAGAACCCGGACCAGAAAATCGGGAACGACGTGTGGTGCGAGCCGCCGGAAGCCTTGCGCATCGCCCTGGCGATGCCTCGCACTCATCCGAGTATCTTTCCTTACACAACGGACGCGATCTCAGCCGCGTTCACGCGCGCGTGCGCTTTCCTCGGCATCGAGGATTTGCATTTCCATGATCTGCGCCACGAGGGTGTCTCTCGACTGTTCGAGATGGGGCGGACCGTGCCGCTTGCTGCATCAGTCTCGGGACATCGGTCTTGGCAGAGCTTACAGCGCTACACTCATGTGAGGGCGGCCGGAGACAAATATGCCAGTTGGTCGTGGCTTGCCGCAGTTACGGCTCCGATACGCGACTCCAATGTATGAGCTACTTGCCTAGCGCTCCCTCATCTCGTTTAAGAGATTGAGGGAGCTGCACGAATATTATGGCTTTGGTTTAAAATGCTCGTAAATAAACTCTGCCGCACCAGGCGTCGTGGAGGTCATTGAAAGAGTCCCCTCAACGATTTGATCTAGTTCGGGGCCGGAGATAATTTGCTTATATTTCAGTACTAGGAAAAATGCGCAACCAATCCGAAAGCTGCGGCGCTGGCGGCCTTCGCATTGGCCCTGGCTTCCACAGGAGCTTTCGTATCATGAGCGTTGCTCGGATCTTCGCTTCGGTCGTCGCTAGCTATGATGGGAGAGTTTGAGCTTGTCACAAACGACGAGTTTGACAGCGCTATCCTTCCAGCTTCCATTACGTAATCTGGTCGAAATAGCGCTTGGTTCAAGTGCGGGCCATCAAGCTTTCTGAATATTCTACGGAGGCTCCCTCCGCCATAATCTGCCGCCGATGAAATCTGCCGCCCGCGGTCGACCCTCATTCCTGCCCACATCTTTTCGCGGGCTGGCCGGATCAACCGCACAGCTGCTGGCATTCCTTGCGAGCGGCCTCGGCGCGATCGTCGATCCATTGCGCCAAGTCATTGAGGTGAACGCCCTTCACGCATCGCTCGCTCGATTCCATGCGGACACGGGGCAGGGCGATGGCGCCGGCAGAGATCTTTCTGATGAGCTTCTCCGGCGTCAGGTGCGAGAAGTAGTCCTTGCACACTCGGTCGATCGGAATGACGGCAGCGCCGCTGTACTGCGCCATGAGGAGGAAAGTGGTGTTCATGACGCGTGTTCCTTGTTCGTGGCCCATGCCGGGTGATCGCCGTCCGGCCTGAACAGATCGGGCAGCGCGGCTGTCACGGTGCGGTGGATCTCGTTGAGGCAATCGTTCTCGCGGTCGCCGGCCGCATCTCGTTCGTCCTGATCCGTCAGAACCTAATCCTCTTCAGGGACCAGGTCGCCGTAGAGGTATCCCTGAAAGGCAAGGTCGACCGCGAGCAGTCCGATCTCGTCCCTCTTCATCGGCATCCAGGATGCTGGCCATCTTGCCGTTGCCAAGGACCGGCCTGGCATCTCGGAGATCGTCTGCTACCCGGTGGAAGACAAATCGCTTGAGGGCAACATCTCGGGGCCCGTGCTAAAGCCTGCCCAGCTCAATGCCGAGGGGCTGCAGCGGTTCGTAGACCGCATCGCCAAGGGCGAGATCGTCGAGCCTGTCGGGATCAAGATCGGTCAGGGCGTAATGGTGGTCGACGGGCCGTTCGCCTCGTTCCCTGCCACCGTGGAGCGTATCCTGCCAGACGATCGGATTGCCGTCTCCGTTTCCCTATTTGGACGGGCCTCGCCCATCGAATTGAACATTGCGCAAGTCCAGCTGTTGTAGTAATCCGAAGCACTGAACGGTCGTCGCTGTACTCTCCCGCCATGGGATCGATGTTAAGCCGTGACGGAGACGGGTGATGCCGCTTCTTCACTTTGAAGGCTGGTTCCACATCCCTGACCCCAATGGGGTTACTCTTGAAGGGGCGGGCCAAAGTGGGTGGCGCTCTTTCAGCGGCGCGATCGACCTCTCCCCTGACCTATGACATTGCCGGCGAGCCATCCAAGGCTGTAGACCGCCAATGATGTCCCAGTGAACGCGGCGGGAATTACGAGCCAATTTAGCAGGTAATTTACAAGGGTCATGGAGTGCGTGGACCACATCACGACAACGGCCGGAAGGATCGGAAGCGCCGCAGCGATAAAGAATGACCCGTCATCGCCATGGAGTAACCCTGCGTACCCCCATGAGACAAGCGATAACGCTACGTAAATGGCAAGCAGGGATAGTCCAGTTCTGCTGACTTTCATAGCTTAGTGGCCGTGCTGCTAGTGATATGTCAGGCAAGTTCCTGGCCTATGCAGGTGGGCAGAACACCTTGATCTTGAACTCGCCCATCCTCTCGCTCTTGGGCTGCTCACCAATCTTGATGAAGTCCTCGCCCACGATCTTCGCGCCTGGACATTGGGCCTTCATCGCCGAAAGCGCCAAGCCTTCGCGATCCTCCCTGCGCTCGGCCACAAAGCCGGGATGCGCGATGTTCCGGATCGTCACGGTGTAGTCGTAGGCAACCGTCGGCGTCTTATCGACCCGCAAATCACCATGCGCCTGCATCACGTTCATGGATGCTCGCTCGGTGCACCCGCCTAGAGCGGCGAGGCACATGGCAAGGGCAAACTTCGATCTCATGGCGTCCCGTTCTCGGTTGCATTGACCTCCTACCCGATGACTAGGCGCACTACCAAGTGGAGCCGAGACCGCAGCCACGACGAAGCAAGAGGGCCTCAGCCCTGGCGCTTATGGTATCGGAGCCAGCGCTGGAGGGAGAAGGCGCTAGCCCAGTTCGCGGCTCATTCGTTGTGCAGTCGCTGCTCGACCGACCATCGGCCTGTTGCTGCGAGCGTCGCGAACCACGTCATCCCGCATAAGGGCAACGAGACCCTGTTCTGGGAAGGCGAACTCGAGAGTGTCTGCGCTCCCTGCCATGACGGCGCTATCCGATCCGAAGAGGCCAGAGGCCACCGCATCGGCATGACCATCGACGGGAGACCGAAAGACCCGAAGCACCCCTGGAACCGATGAAGGGTTTTATGGGCAAGTCGTAAAACTCCCCAGCGGGTGGGGGGCTCAAAAGTCTGGGGCCCTTTCTTTCCCGACCAGCCGTTCCCCTGCCTTCGCACCGCACAGTTTTCTAAGAATGCGGGTTTCGACGTTAGCCCCATCGCCTATCCGTCAGCGCTGGTCGAAACCCACTCTCCAAAGCCTAAGATTGGCATTCCGCACTGTAGAGCACTGATCTTTCGCGGAGACGGTAAAACTGAGCAACGGATCGTTAGATTACGAGGTCCGCACGATCAATGCGATCTCTATCTGCAAATATGTAAATTTTGTCAAGCATCGGCTTTATATATAACGAATATAAATTTCTTTCAAATTCGTTTAGCACTTCTTCTCCCTCATTGGCGACTTTTAAAGCGAGGATATGGCCAGCTGAACTTTGTCCCATTGCCCCGGATTGGACGGCGATTATGATCTTTGTGTCAAAATCGCGGTAGGCTGAAGAAAAGGCATGCATTATGTCGTTCCATTCCGACCGATAACGAAAGTTTTCTGTCGGTAATATGGCAAGTATTATTGAGAAATTACGTTCCGTTACAAATAAATATATGAATAAAGCATTGTTAATGTTTTAGATCAATTGCCGATACACAGCCGGGCATAGAATGTACGGCATGTTTGCCCGACGCGGCGAGGATGAGCGGAAGCGCCGGCATGAGGCAGAGGACCGGGCCGCTGCGCGCGGCTGGAGCCAGCGACGACGAAGCGGATTTCGATACAGCGTTGAAGAAGATCGCGAGGCCTTCGCGCGGCGTGATGAAAAGCTAACGCTTCATCAATGGATCAGGACGCGACACTGGCGCATCAGTGACCAATATATCGATACGAAACAAAATTAAGCCGGACACGTTTACAGCTTCAAGATGCCAATCTTCGCCATCTGCGATGCTTTTTGCATAATTTTTTAATAGATTGCTGGCGCGAAGTACGGCCTCGACTTTGGCAGACTTTAAATCAGCTAGCTCAGTGCCTTCATTGTCTATTGAAGCGGAGCCATCATAAGCATTAAAAAAGTATCGCGGCACGTTTTCTCCCATTCATTCTGGGAGCGGTCCGTGACCTATTTTGTATCAACTCCTACACTCACAACATGCGCGTCTGAGAATTGTTCACTTGCATACAGTCCAATTCGGCTGGAGAGGCGGAACGCCGCAGACGATCGCAAGTGTCAACGATTTAATCGCCAATAAATGAGGCTTAACGCACAGCGCTTCGACATCTTCGGATCCATCCAGTTTTCGTTGTGTGAAGAGAGACAGGCGTACGCGTCTTATGGCCTGCTGTGCTGCCCTGCGGCTCTCGCTGATCGCCTATGCGGATGTCCCGGCCCTGACGCGCCCTACCTTCCTGATCTCGCAACGGAAGGAACGGCAGGAATGTCTTATTGGATCGAGTTCTATGAGCAGGGAAACAAGATCGGTGAGACGCCAGCGCCGGGCTCAGAGGATGAAGCCCGGGAGCATGCGAAACAGGGGCTCGTCACGCACAAGGCCGATTTTGCCCGCATAGTAGACGTAGATGCTGACGGTGCCGAAGTCTGGTCCGTTCATGCCGATACGGCCGAAGCTCGTATTCCCAAGCCCTGATCCCGACGCCGAAACCGCGTCTGCTGGGACGGGCGCCCCGCCCCAGTAGCCGCTGCAACTCGCTAGACGATCACAGCCAGGATCAGGTCGATCGCAATCGCGCCGGCCACTGCCATCCCGAGAAGGGTTGTGCTGCTAACCTGATCGACCTTGTCGATGGTGTTGCCGACCAGATGCTCGGGATTATTCGCGGCGCCGCCGCGCTGGGTCTGGTTAGGGTTTGACGTTATGGGGGCGTTCATGGGTCGGCTCCTGTGCAAGTGCAGAGGCGGCCCATTGGCGAACCTGAGCACCAGGGTGTCCTAGCCAAGGCCCTGAGACCGGACCCTGTTCCACCCAGCAGCGACGCAGGTTGCCCTCACCAACCGCGATCCCGCACCTGCCGGTCATCACTCCGCCGGCGCTTCATCCTTGCTGAGCGCAGCCATCAATTCATCGCCCGTCATCCAATGAACCCCAGCTGGCGAGTGTATGGCATGGGCAACCAGACCCATTCCGACCTTCGTCCGGGCAGCTTCGAGCGCCTTCTCAGAGCTTTCATGCTCCTCGTGGTTCCACTGGCCGCTCGCCTGGTTGGTGTTGTCGCCCCATTGCAAAATCCACATCGCGTGCTTCTCCGCTGAGGATTAATTCCGCGATCCCCCCGGCCGGTTCCGCGTACGGTATCGGACGGTGATGAGCGGTCAAACAGAGCGACCTTCGGCGCCTACCAGTTGCCCTTCAGGCTTGAAACCGATGCGTCCGAGCGAATAGCGCGGCCAGAATCGCGAGGCCGGCTGTGAGGCCAGCGGGCAAGATCAAGGCGAAGATACCAATTGAGCCGTAGACAGCGGCTCCCCCAATAGCTCCGATCAGTAGGGCCAACCAAACCGCGGCATCGCCAACCCACCCCAGAGGCGGCCCGGTCTTCGTAAAGGCAGCGGCGATCTTCTGGCCGAGGCTGAACAGCGCTCCAGTGACGAAGGTCGTTCCTGCTCGGAAGCCTTGCACCGAGCCGAGAACCGCGTTCTGCGCACCCATGGCGAGAGCCAGGAAGAATGACACAAGACCCAGATCAGGCAGTTGCAGCCCCAGGGCGAACGCTCCGAAGACCAGGATGGCCTCGTAGGTCAGAACGATCGTCGTCTTCCAGGGCGCGGGCGTGACGATCGACAAGCCACTGGCGATCGTCGAGCCGAGCAGGAACGTGGCGATCAAGACGGCCGGCCTTACGATACCGTCCACCGCACCGTGAGAGATGGACACCCCCATCTGCGTGGTGTTGCCGCTCATGAACGATGTGTAGAGCCCGGTCAGCTGGATGAATCCTATCGCGTCGACGTAGCCGGCCAGCCCGGTGAGCAGCAGGCCGAAGGTAAGTTGCGACGGTCGGTTCATGTTGCGGGCCTTAGCGGTAGCACAGGGGATCAGCTTCTCTCTACCACCTCGCTATCGCCGATCTCACAAGCCCTCATGCTTAGGACCCGCGGCCCATCCTAACCGTCGGGAACCCTGGGGCCTCCAACCCTATACGGGTGGTCGGGGCCCCCAATGTTCCTAGCGGTGAACTCTGAAAACCCGTGAACGGTGAACAGTGAACGCGCAGAGTGAACGCCCGCAGGCGGCCATGAACCAAGCCGAGTTCGCCCGGCACCGGGGCGTCTCGAAGGCGATCGTCACGAAGTGGAAGGGGCTCGGCCTCCTCAAGCTCACCGACGCCGGCCTCGTCGATGTCGACGCCACGGAATGGGAGCTCGACCAGCGCCCGGCCAAATACCGCGGAGGGGTCTCACACCGTCCGATCCGCGCCACCGTGCGGGACGAACCGGATCCGTGCGAGAAGCCGGAGCGTCCGAAACCGGCGCCGGCGTCCCGCGCCCCGGAGATCACTGCCGCCACCGACGATTCGCTCGACTTCGACCCAGACGATCCGAACCTCGACCTTCAAGAGGCGGTTCGGCGGAAGGAGAACTTTCTCGGCCTCCAGCGGAAGTAGGACTACGAGGTCAAGCAGGGCAGCCTGGTCAACCGGGAAGCCGCCGAGAAGCTCTTCTTCGATCTGGCCCGCGATTACCGCGATGCCTGGGAAGCGTGGCCATCCCGCATCGCAACGATCATGGCCGACCGATTGGGGGTCGATGCGCGCACACTCACCACGGTCCTGACCGCGCATGTCCTTGAACACCTCGAACAGCTCGGAAAGCCGGAAGCGACCCTACCTCAACCTTGAGAGCCTGCGCCGTAACTGGCGCGCCGGCGCGAAAGCGGCTCCTCAGGTCAATGTGGTTGAGTGGGCGGAGGAGTTTCGCAAGCTCAGCAAGGAATCGTCGAACGGCGGCAAGTTCATCACCTCGCGGGTCGAGGTGGCGCGCAGCCCGATGCTCTCGGCGACCGAGCCCGGCGTCAGCAAGATCACGCTGATGGCGTGTACCCAGCTGCTCAAGACCACCGTCATCGAGAATATCCTCGGCCGGTTCATCCACGTCGATCCGTGCCCCATCCTGGTCGTCCAGCCGAAGGACGACGCAGCCGAGACCTTCTCGAAGGACCGGCTGGCCCCCATGATCCGCGACTCGAAGGCGTTGCGCGAGTTGTTCGGAGACGCGAAGGCGAAGGACGCCGGCGCCACACTGACCCACAAGCAGTTTCCGGGCGATCACATCACGCTCGTTGGGTCGAACAGCCCGACCAACCTCGCGATGCGGCCGATCCGGCTGCTCTGCTGTGATGAGATCGACAAATATCCGCTGTCGGCCGGTGGCGAGGGTCCGCCCATCGACCTCGCCGAGGAACGCCAGGCTAAGCCGATGACAGCTTACGTTTGCGCGTCCTCATCATGGGCAGCGGTGCGGCCGGCACGGCTGCCTGCCAAGTAGTAGCCGATCTCGGCAAGGTGCCGATGATCATTGAGGAGCACCACGTCAGGGGCGGGCTGTTCTCCGGCGGCCTCGGCATCCCCGATTATGTCGGCGTCAGCGCCAACAGCGACACCCTTTGGGGCCGCGGCCGGGAGTTGTTCAAAAATACCATCACGAAGATTAAGGCGGACGGCTACATCGAGGGCACCAAGCCCACGGGACAGACGCCGGAAACTGCTGGCTACGGCAACCAGTACGGCGACCTCCCCGAGCGCTACACCCCAAGCAGCGCCGTCTACGCGCGCGACCTCGCCATCGGCAATGCCAAAACCCTCGTCGACATCGAGGTTGTCGGGGTAACCAATGATGGCGGGCAGGGCAAGGTCGTCACGCTTAGCAACGGCGACACGATCACCTGCCGGCAGATGATCAGCGCCAGCTACAGCGCCGAACTCGGCATGGCCGCAGGCGTTCCCTACGGCATCGGCCGGTCCGAGTCGCGCTTCACTTATGGCGAGCGGCAGGCCGGCTCGATGGTAACCGGCGGCAACCTGAAGGCCGACCGCATCCGCAACGCCAAGGGGGACATCTGGCGCGGCTTTCAGGGATACCCGCACCATCTGCCTGGGCAGGCGGACGAGGGCATCCAGGGATACGACTACCGCATGACGTGGTGCATCGACGATCCGAACGGGTTGCCAATCCAGCCGCCGGAGGGATACCTCGAAGAGGACTTCGCCGACTACATCCAGCGGGCGCAGGCCTACAGCAAATATCAGAACATGATCTCGGTCCAATTCATCGGCCCGAACATCCTGACCACGAACGGGAAAGATCAATACGGCCTGCCTCGCATCTATGGGCGGGCGAAGACGAAGGCTGAGCGGCTCCGGTTCAAGAAAGACCACTACTACGTGATGTGCGGGCACTTCTACACCGCCATCAACTCGTCGAAGGTGCCCTCCGCGTTCCGAACCGACATGCAGCGCGTGAAGCTGCCCTGGCGGGATAACGTCGACGAGTTCGCCTTCCAGCGCGGCTGATCGAGCATGATCTACGCTCGCGAAACCGTTCGCATGATGAGCCGGCGCATCCTGCTCTCACCCGAGATGGATATCGGCTACGCCAACGTGCGGAACAGCGTTTCGCGCGGCGGCTGCCATGCGGACAGCCACCTCGTGAACTGGTTGGTCAACCGTGGCGGCGGCTCGCGGCAGGACGGCGACATCGACATCGACAAGACCTATTTCGGCCTGCCGTGGGAGATCTTCCTCCCGCCGGCCGGCATCATCTCGAACCTCGTCGAGGTCGACAACCCGGCCATCACGCGGACGGTGTTCTGTTCATACCGGATGGAAACCACGATGAGCGGCCCCGCGCAGGCTGCGGCGGTGGCCTGTTGCCTCGCGATCGATGCCGGCATTCCCGTGAGCATGCTGCCGGTGTCGACCCTGCTCGCCAAGCTCGATCAGATGGGTGCGAAACGATGAGTGACGGATGGTTCCCCCCGTACAACACCGGCTCGGGCAGCTCCGGCGGCTCGACAGGCGGCAGCCTGTCCGTCGGCAGCGTCGGCCCGATGGTCCATCTCGGCGACGGCATCGTGGTCGCCCGGCCGCCCATCGCTGCCGGCATCGTTCGCATCGACGATCCGGACAACATCCAGGGCTCCCAGCGCTACCGGACCCTGCAGGTCGGCAGCATCCTCCTGACCGAGTACTACAAGTTCAACTGCGCCGTGGGCGACGAGATCGAGTCTGAACCGCTATGCGAGGAGGGCACGGACACCTTCATGTTCACCAAACTCGTGCTCTGGGGGGCAACGGAGGTGCCAGCCGCGCTGCGTCTCGACATCTACACGGAGACTGGAGGGAACGGTGTCGAGCTGCTTTCGCCGAATACGCCCCTGACGGACATCCTGAAGGATGACGGCGTAGACGAGGGCGCCAAGATCATCTAGATCCCACCGCAGGTTCGCAGGACGGGCTTCATCTACGCCAAGCCCTTCGTCGTTCAGAACCTGCGGATCAACATCAGTCTGTTCGGCCGGGTGCTGAGCCAATCCGAGCGGTACTGACGGGGCGGCACGCGCTCGAACTGGCCCCACGCCCGGCACGGTCGCAGGCCGTAGGGTTATGCCTTGAACCGATCGCGCAGGGCTTCGTTCGCCCGTGCCTGCCACCCCGGCCCGGTCGCCCGCATGGCGTCGATCACGTCGGCATCCACGCGCAGCGTCACCTGGCGCTTGGGGTTCTCAACCCGAGGACGGCCACGGCGACGGCGGGCCAGTTCCAGGCCGTTGCCGGGCGCTCCGCGCGCAATCATCTCGTCGGTGATCTCCGGCAGTTCGTCATACTCCTCCGGCTGAATCACATGCGCATCCATCTGGACCAGATCGGTCTGGCCGATCCCCTCAGCGGAGGAGGGGAGCGTATTTCTTTTGCTCTCGGTCATTGGCCTTCCTCATCGAAAAAACGTGCTGGTCGTCGCCGCGCGGGGTCCAACCGATGACGACCATCCGACCGGCCAGCAGGCCAATCGTGATGATGCGGGTCTCGCCGTAGTCGGCGCGGTTGTCCTCGAAGCTGAAGCAAGGGCCGGCGAACACAGCGGCGGCGGCAGCGAAATCCATGGCCCGCTCGGCCAGGGCCTTGTCTCGCTTCGCGGGGTGGAACGTGATCGCCATGCATTTTTCGTAGCTCTATTAAATGCGGCCGTCAACGATTAAATAGAGTTACATTTAATAATCCGAGCCGGCCGGTCGCCGCGCAGGGTCAGTTACCAGCCATTTGCCGGGTGGCACCGCCCCAAACACAACTGCGTCCAGTCCCGGTGCGTCGACGCCAATCAAAGACCCCGCACGGCGACGGTTCGCGAGATCGCACCATATGATATCCGCGACGCATGATAGCCTCTGCCGACGAATTTATCCGTCTTCGCAATAGCGAGATCCCCGAAGAGTATGAACGGGCGGCGTCAGAGCCCGCGCCACACGAGGTCTGGCTAGAGCTCGTTGCCAACCATCCCGAGATGCGCTTTTGGGTTGCTTACAATAAATCAGTCCCGATTAGCATTCTCGAAATTTTGGCAGATGACGCTGATGAAAGAGTTCGCTTTATGGTAGCGTCAAAGAGAAAGCTTAGTCCAGAGCTATTTCTAAAAATGTCATCTGACGTTGACTGTGGTGTTCGTGCGCGGATAGCATGCAATAAAAAGACACCGAGATTTATAATTGAACGATTATGTCTTGACAATGTTGAGCTCGTTGCAGAGGCAGCAAGAGGCCGTCTGATCGAGTTTCCAGACGGGACCAAGCAAATGAATTAAACCTGCTTTTCACAACAAGATTTCTGGTTTTATAAAAAACAATAGTATTTTGTCAGGCTAGCGACAACTTCTTGTATGATTTTCTCGCCGACTTCTTAAAGAAATGTCTCAGCATACGCTTTCATGCGACCATGAGCATCCCAAAAGCGCCGGCCGATAGATGAGCCAAGGAAAGTGACTATTTCAGTCAATTCTTCCTCGGTATAGTTGCGATCAACTAGTCGCTCGTATTGCTTCTGGTGAACATGCTTGTGTCTTTCATAATTTTCCATAAATATATCCCTGCGTTCTAATGGAGATATGGCGCTAATAAGCGCCGTTTTTCTTCGTCTACTTTAAGCCCGCTCCATGCTGGCGCACTAAAATTGAGGGATTAAATTACGGTATCACCAGTATCAATGTATAGTTGAAGCCCTATCGATTTCATATACTGCTTTATTAACTCAAATTTTGAGCTGGAAATTTCTTCTTCATCGAACATCTCTGAATTTTCCATTGATATGTTCCCGGCTAGATCTGCGGCTTGGTTCAACTAACTATCCCTCAATCTTCACAAAAATCCGGAGAATACAATGGCCGCGTCCGCCATCATGACGCCGCTTGGCCTTGCCGCGCTTAAATCGCGGGAAGGCGTGCGGCTGAAAGCCTACCTCGACAGCGTCGGCGTGCCGACGATCGGCTATGGCCACATCAAGGGTGTGAAACTCGGCCAGATCATCACGCAGGCGCAGGCCGATGCGTTCTTCCTCGAGGATCTGGCCTCGCACGCCCTGCCGATCCTGTCCTGCATCAAGGTGCCTGTCGCGGATCACGAGCGAGATGCACTGATCTCCATCGCCTCCAACATCGGCGTGGGCGGTTTCAAGGGATCGACGTTCCTGCGCCTGCTCAATGCTGGTGACCGGAAGGGCTGCGCCACCGCGATCATGTCGTGGACGAAGAACAAAGAGATGATCTCGCGCCGTACTGCAGAGCGCGACCAGTTCCTAACGCCCTACACCAAGGCGGCGCCGAAGGCTCGGAGCACGGATGCAAAGCCCGTCAGCGCGCCGCTTTCAACGCTGGTGCCGCTGGACATGCCGCCGTCCGACGGCCTCGGCATTCCTAACTATGTCGGACTGACGCCACCACCAGCACCGGCCCCGGCGCCCGCGCCGATCACCAAGCCGCTGCTCGAGCCCACGGCGGTGGCCCAGCCGAACATGCTGGCCCGCTTCCTGACCTGGCTGGATGACCGCTTCGGCTCGAAAGCCTGAAACCCTACGCTTTCCCGTAGCTCCACCCGAGCCAGCCGGGCCCGCCGCGCGCCCTCCCACATCGTGAGATCATCATGACCCGCAAGCTTCTGCTCGCGGCGCTGGCGTTCGCCTGTGTCGCCGTCTCCCTCATCCTGCCGCTCGCGGCCTTCGCGCAGGGCGCCACGCCCTCGACCACCGTCCTCCCGATCCAGTGGGGCGACATGGCCAACGCCCTGTTCAAGGTCGCGGTGGAGGCCCTGTATCCGGTCGTGCTGGCTGCCGTGGCCTACGCCGCCGGGAAGCTGCCCTGGTGGGTCTCCATGTGGCTAACAACGCAGCGGATCGACCGGGCGCTTCAGACTGGCGCCGACTATGCCCTGAACGCCGTCGCGGGCGCCACGGCCGGAAAGGCGCTCAATGTCGATGTCGGCTTCACCGTCCTGAAGGTCGCACTGGAACGCATCCTCGGCTCGACCCCGGAGTGGCTCATCAAGGAGATGGGCGGGCCGAAGGGCATCTCCGAGCGCCTGTTCCGCGTCTTTAAGTTCGATGAGACCGTGTCGGATAAGAACACCCTGACGCCGCTGGTCAACGCGCTGTCGACGCTGTCGTTCGTGAAGTAGGTGGGCAGATGCCGTACCGCCGCGCCTTCCTCCCGATGCACCCGGCCGGGCCGTACAGCACCTATCGGCTGTTCGAGTGGTGCATGGCCTCGATGATGGTGCTCATCGCCTTCACGCTCGCCATGCCTGGCGACACGATGGAGCGTAACGCCCTGCGCCCCATTGCCGAGATGGGCGCCAGCGAAGCCAACATGGCGATGGTCTTCGGTTGCGTCGGGGTCATCAGGGTGATGGCCCTGTTCCTCAACGGTTTCATCAACAACCAGGTCGTGGGTCCGAAGGGGGCCTACTTCCGAGCCTTCGGCGCGGCGGTGAGCTGCTTCATCATGGGGCAGTTCACGTTCGCGCTGATCTACAACGCCTTCACCGTCGCCCATTCCCCCAGCCTCAACATTCCCGTCTTCGGCACGCTCGCATGGTTCGAGGCGCTGTCGGTCTACATTGCCGTCCTGGACGGTGTCTCGCGCAAGAGCCGGCTTGGTGCGGCTCTCGACAAGCTCGAAAGGGTCGCCGGCTGATGGGGTGGCTGGAATTTCTGGGAAACACCATCGCCCGCCAAGAGGTGATGCAGATCTTCGTCGGCGGGTGCACGATGATCCGATCGGCTGGATGGTGACACGGGCTAGGGGCGATAAGGAGCACCTGCCGGCGCCGGCCCCCGCGACGCTGGCCGACGTTCCGCCCCCATTCCTGCAGGGGAGGCGTGAGGTCATCGATGTCATGAAGGAGCTTCGTGACCTCGCTCGCCGGCAGACCGAGGACACCGGCCGCATTGCAGAATGCGTGCGGATCATTCGGGAGGAGGCGAAGGCGCAGACGGGCCTGCTGGCCGCGATCGAGCGTGAGCAGGCCATCGAGAACCGGACGCATGGGCGCGACGCGCACGCCTGACGTGGCATGCCATATGCAACCGTACAGAAGAGCTGTCCTCCCATATGCTATTCTGAACGACTTGCCCGCCCGGCTCACGCCGCGGCGGGTTTTCTTTTGCGGGCCTTGGGATGCCGGTTATCGCGTGGTACCGGTCTATTCCTGGAACCTCGTCCATCAGTGCTTGCAGCCGATGACGCGGGGTGAAACGGTGGTCAGGTGCAATGTCGAAGGAGCGCCGTTTTTCAAGACATGCCGCGATAAATGAAACTTGTTGAACTATCAGACAAGTGAGTAAAATTTATTTATTCTCGAATAAATATAGAGATTAAACCGGCGATAATCATTCGTAAAGAATCAGTCAGGCAGCATATGAATATAATACTAAACCTGCTGACGGATTGACTACGGCAAAACCACCTAGAAAAACTCCAGTATAAAAATTAAGATTTTTAAAAACTGCGCCATTTCTAATTATCTACGAATTACTAAAAATGCATTGTCCAATTTCCTATGTTTAACGTTAGCAGGATTTTCCGCGATTGCTTGGATGCCGCACACGCGCGGTAAAAGCGCATGCTTACATAAGTTATTATTCGCTTAAAACCTTGTTGTGATGCTAAATAGGCACAATCAGCAGGTTGCAAGGTATTGTCAATACATGCAAGTTACAGCCCTTGTTCGATGTCGCGCTGCAGCATTACGCTAAGCGCACCGGCTTGCGACAGCGCGGAATGCCACAATGGAACAAAATATAGCTAAATTTTTTAAGCCTATAGCATTAGCAGCAATTTGCTTCGTTTCTTTGATTTACTTGACAAAATCTGTACCCATTGCTGTTGCGGTCAGTCTTGTTCCTTTATTATTGGGCTGGCTAGGTATTATGCAATCGTTTGCGTATGGCGTCGCCACCATCATATTCCTCGCCGCAGTCGCGTGGGCAGCAACTCCATCAGATATTAAAAATATAATCAAGACGCATAGTGACCGGGCGATGGCTGAAGTAAGTGCTGAGGTAAAATCAAAGCAATAATGGAAGATGCGATAGGGTTTTAGCGGCGCGCGATAGGGTTACACGATATTCGGCCTCTGCGATTGCACGACGGCAAGCCACGGAGTGCCCAACAAATGGGCGTGACGCTCACGCTACCCCAATCGGCTGAGCTGACAGCCCCCCGCACGCCGCGCAAGCTGGGTGTTCTAAATGCACGAAATGACCCCGCCCGATGAGAACCGGAGCGGGGTTTTTTGGCCGCGGGAACACGTTTCGACGGAACGGATTGACACGTCTCCCTAAAGATTAAGGACGTGCCATGATGCGCCTACCAATCCTCGCGAGCGCTTCAGCACTCGCAATGATGATGATCCTACCGGCTATGGCGCAGGGGGTGTTCCCACCCAACGGCGAGCGCGGCGTCGTCATTCAGAACCAACCGAACACCACCGGCAACAGCCGCGACACGGTCATATCTTATGGAGCGACTGGCGCAGACACGGTAACTACAAACTCTGCAGCCGGTGGAAACGCTAGTCGCCCAGAGCAGGCGTTTCCGAATGGAAGCGCGGGTGGCGGAACAGGCGGGCGATAGACATTTCAATCTCGGGTATACTCAGCAGCTTGCCCATCTCAGTCCCGCCCGGCTCACGCCGCGGCGGGTTTTTTGTTGAAGCCAAGCTTCAGCGGCCTACATGCATCCGTCCTACCCACAAGGAAGGATACCCGATGAAAGACCTGCGCTCCATCGCGCTCGCCGCTGCGCTCGTTTGTGCCGGCCTGACTTCAACTGTTCAGGCCGCGCCCTTAGCCGCCAACGCCACCTCGTTGGAGCAGCCCGCAGCAGCTGAAATGGTTCAGTACGGCTACCGGTCCGGCTATGGCCATTCCCGCCAGCATAATTATCGGAAGCACATTCGTCGGCAGATGCTCCACGATCGTCGCTATGGCGCACACCTGCGCCGCCAGGATCAAAACCACCGTCGCGCTCGCCGCTACGGATACTGAGCCAACTGCATCCGCCTAGGCATCCCCTAACGCTATCAACCCGCCCGGCTCACGCCGTGGCGGGTTTTCTTTCGCAGGTGCCCTTTGGTGCGACACAGCCTCGACGAAACTGAAGGAGGGGTCGAGACGTATCTCACGCGGGCGCGATTTCGCGGCCTGATGTGAGACTTCTGATGAACAAACTAATTCTTACCGCCATCGCTACGCTGATTGCCGCCCCCGCCTTTGCCCAGGAAACTCCTCCCCGTCAGCCGGGAACCAGCGGCACGGTGATCCAAAACGAGTCTAACACAACTGGCAATGGCCAGGACGTTGTGATCTCGCGTGGTGCCACCGGAGCAGATACCGTTACATCGAATTCGGCCGCTGGCGGCAATGCCAGCCGTCCCGAGCAGGCCATTCCCAACAGCAGTGCCGGTGGTAGCAGCCGCTGAGTCGTCACGACTGAGCAACTTGCAAACCCGCCCCGGCTCATGCCGCGGCGGGTTTTTTCGTTTGGGCCTCAATCACGCATGCGCAGTCGGCAGTTCCGTGACCTGTGTCGTGTAGCGGGGACTACGCATCTCGAACTTCGTCGACCACGTGCGCTTCTTCTCCAGGCCGGCTCGAGCAGGCACGACGGCACTACGTCCGAAGCGGCGATTGCACTCGTCCATCGCCGCCATTAGCGGAGCACTGCGCTCGCGATCGAGTTGGCCGTTCAGGGCTCGCTGTGTCTCCTCGAGCAGCTTCAGGTCGGTGGTAATGACGCCTGCCTTGCTGTAGCGCCACGGTCGGTCGCCCGGCGACTCGCGCCAGGTGCGCGCGACGCCCTCGCGCGCCGCCTTGATCAGCGCCAGCGTGTCATTCGTCGCCTCGGGTAGCGTGACCGTCGTCGAGACCGAGCGCATCGGGTCGCCGCGGTCATGCTCCGATGTATGGTAGAAGACTGAGACGTGGGACGTGCCAAGGCCACCCCGGCGCAGCTTCTCGCCGAGCCGGGTCGCATGCGTGGCCACCGCTTGCTCCAATGTCGCCCGGTCCTCGATCCGGCTGGAGAACGAGCGCGTCACGGCGCAGCCCTTCCGCTGCGCCGGCATCAGCTCGAGCGGCAGGCAGGCGACGCCGCGCAGTTCGTGGATGATGCGCTCGCCCACCACCGTCATCGCCTTGCGGACCGGACGCGGATCGAGGTCGCGCAGATCCGCTATGGAATCGACGCCCATAGCTTCTAACTTGGCAAGCGAAGCGCGGCCGATGCCCCATACCTCACCCACATGCATGCGACAGAGCCAGGCCGCCCGCTCATTCTCGTCCGACAGGTCGCAGACGCCATCGAGATCCGGGATCGTCTTGGCGATGTGGTTGGCGAGCTTGGCCAGCGTCTTCGTCGGCCCGATCCCGACGCAGGTCGGAATGCCGGTCCAGGCCCGAACCGTCGCGCGTAGGTCGCGGGCGAGCTCGACGCGCCGATCCTCGCGCACGTCCGATAGGTCGAGGAAGCTCTCGTCGATGGAGTAGATCTCCACCATTGGCGAGAAGTCGCGATAGACGGCGTTCGCCCGAGCGCTCATGTCGCCATAGAGGGTGTAGTTCGACGAGAACGCCCGTACGCCCTCCCGCTTGCACAGGTCGCGGATCTTGAACCAGGGCTCGCCCATCTTGATCCCGAGCGCCTTGGCCTCGGTAGTGCGGGCCACCGCACAGCCATCGTTATTGGACAGCACGATCACCGGGACGCGGGCGAGCTTCGGATCGAACACCCGCTCGCACGAGCAATAGAAGCTGTTGCCGTCGATCAACGCGATGGCACGGCTCATCGGACGAGGCCCGCCCGGGCAATGTGCCAGCGGATCGAGAACCGAACCACGCCCCAGATCTCGGCCTCGCCGGCCTCCTCGACAGCGAAGGCCGGCAGGTCCGGGTTCTCGAACGAGAGACGCGCGACGTTGCCATCGACGAGGAACCGCTTGATCGACATCTGTCCATCGATCGCCGCGACGACGACGCTGCCGTGCGAGGGCTTCAGGCTTCGGTCGACCACGGCAAGGTCGCGATCGAAGATACCGGCGGCCTGCATCGAATCGCCTGAGATGATCCAGGCGAAGGTGGCCGGCGGGTTCGGTGCGAGCCAGCGCGGCAGTTCGAGCGAGCCTTCGAGGAAATCGTCAGCAGGCGAGGGGAAGCCGGCACAGAGCGCCGGCCCCATGATGGGGATGTGGACAACGTCGGTACCATCCGGCGTCAGCTCGTCGATTCGATAGACGCCCATGGCCCTCTCCGTTAGAACGAAAAGAGAACAAACAGGCCAGCGGTTCCAGGTCAATCTTAACCGCAGGCGGCCTGTGCAAGCCTGTGGAGAGTTGTGGATGGCGCGTCGATCCTAGGCCAGTTCGGTGAGATCCCGGACGACTTCGCCGAGAGCCTCAAGACCGCCTGAAACGACAAGGCCGGGTCGGATCACTCCGTGCCGGGCTTTGCTGGGATGGGGGCGCTATCGTTCTGTCTGCAATCGCCTTCGTCAGAAGCTGCCACTCAGCGGCTGCGGCGCATCGCTTCCAGCTTCAGGAACCTTACGGGTGGGCTGCAGCATGTCGTCGAGCATAATCACAAGGTTCGACAGTTCGAGCTTCCCATCCTCCGACACACCGCCCTCACTCAACCTGCGCTGGATCGTACTCCTGACGTTCGACAAAGCCTCGTGGTAGCCCTCGGCGCGTTCGGTGCTCATGCTTATCTCGCTAGCGGTGATTGCGACGAGATAGGGCACGCCCCCAGATCGCCTACCTTTTCACCGCCCAGATCGGCACGGCCCCCTTCGGTCGGCCCGGCACATCCCGGAAGTACCGCGTCCGCTCGAACCGGATGAAGTCTGCCTCGACCTTCGACACCAAGTCGCCGCTAAAGACCATGGCCCCGCAGAAATCGGAGCGGATCACGCCGAGGTCGGGATGCACGCCGAAGAGCTGCAGCGTCGTCCAGCCCAGACGGCCGGCCTCGTCAGCGTACTTGTCGAGAAAGTCGAGGGTGGCGGTATGAACACCCTGCCAGCCGGCGGGCGTCAGTCCAGGGCACGGGACAACGTTCGGCTTCATGTCGAGGAATGCTTCGCGCCACGCCTGCGGGCTACCGGGCTCGATCTTGAAGGCTGGGGATGCTGACATGAGGCCCGACGGCTGTGATGGGCCGGACGGGATAGGGGAGGTGAGGCAGGTGCGCTATGCCCGGAGCGTCACAGGCAGCGGCTCAACGGCATCACCCGATAAGCCCAAATATGAACCCAAGAGCGATGGTCACCGCCATCGCGATGACGATTGCAACACCGAGTCCAGGATCGGGTCCGACATCCCTAAACCGCATGCCACGCGTCCCCTTGTCTCTTCCGTACTTCGGCCGTCGAGCAATGCCTTCGGTAAGGGGATCACGTCCCCGTTAAAGTACAAGCGCCTTTGCCCATCAGCGTAGACGCGAACGATTTTTAAGGGCGTGCGTTTACGGCCATGCTTGCGCCACCGCCGTTTCGAATGCCGCACTCACAGCCTGCCACTGCCGCCAGTCAATTCGAGGCTGCAGACGTGACGTTCGGGCTGAAGCTCGCCGGCGCCAAGGATCATCCTGCAGTTCGTGCATTAGGGCTAGCTAGCGAAATTGGAAGTTGGAAGTCGCTGCTAGCTCTGTCTGCTGGCACTTTGGCTTTGGGGATGCTGAAGCGCGACCGCCGCTTGGCTGAGGCAGGCCGACACATGCTCCAAGCCGGTATTGTGGCGAGCGTCGTGAAAACGAGCTTGAAGCGTACGGTGCATCGGACACGCCCAAACGTCCTAATGGACGAGGGGGTCTACGCGCGAGGGTGGCCCGGAACTAGCAATGGGCCGTGGCAATCCTTCCCCTCCGGGCACTCCGCGCTGAGTACTGCCGTCGCCTGCGCCGCCGTTCGTTCCTATCCAGATGTGAGAAGTGCCGCATATGTCGCCGCGGCTGGTGTCGTCGCAGCTCAGGTCCTGCGTGGGGCGCATTTCCCCGCGGACGTGCTCACGGGCGCCCTCATTGGTGTTGCTGCAGAGTCGGCGGTCAACAGGCTCACGGGCCACCACCGGAAGGCAGGTTCCTGATCGAAAGTCCGGGGACACGCGGCTCTCGCCCTCTTCCTCACCCACTTCTCAGCTAGTGCCGAAACGACGCGGTACAAACGCTAACCGTATCCTCTAGGCGCGCCTTAGCCTGCATAAGCTACAGCATTTTTTACAGCATGACGTAGTGAGCCCCCCACTTTCTCCTCTGAGGAGAGCTCCAATTCGTCCCATCCATCATCGGCGCAACCAAGAAACGGATATCGCTGGGTGTCACGGTGTCCGCATTAATAAGCAGCTCGGTTTCGACGAAGCGGCTTCTACCGCCCTTGCCCGGATCAGTGATCGTGCTTGCAATCGGGTCCATGCACATGAGCATGGCCGTGATCGGCAAGGTCCTTTGCGTGTCCGTGATCGTGCGCATGCGAATGATCGTGACCGTGGTCATGAGAGTGACCATGGCCATGGTCATGGCCGCACTGACTGTGGTCGTGGGCCTCGCGCTCGGGCTTGAAGGCCCGGGAAACCGGCGTCGCGGCGCAGCCCTGCCCACGGATCAGCTCGGCGTTGGCCGAGGTCGCCGGAACATAAAGGACGTCGGCACCGATCTCCGCCGGGACGTGGTTGCCGCCGAGCTGCCAGGCCAGCCGCAACAGGCGAGCCGGATTCTCCGCCCGTACTTCGAGCAGGGTTTCCGACGCCGCGCGAACCGTCACCAGGCGTCCATCCTCGAGACGAAACGCATCGCCGTCCTCGATGGAGGCAGCCTTCGCCAGCGCCAGAGTGAAGCTCAAACCTGCCGCCCCGGTGAGGATCGCGGCCGCTTCCTGGCGTCCCGCATGGTCGAGGGTCACGGTGTCCGCCACGGAATCGGGGCGAATGGCGGCTTTGCGGACGATGGCGGTGGCACGCAGCATGGCTTCCTCGAAACGGTCCTGGATTTCGTCCGGGCGTCCGGCGAGGGGCGCCCGAGGTGTCTGGCGTGCATCAGTAGAGGGTTTTCTGCCGGAACGGAAAGCGTGGCTGGAACCGTTTCCTCACCTTGTGCATTCCACGAACGGAATGGCTAAGCTACGTTGCGCAAGGTCACCACGGCGATAAGCCGGGCCACAAAACGCACAAGGGAGTCTCGGGACCATGAAGAAGCTCATTGCCGCTACCCTCGCCGGGGCTCTCGCCCTCTCCCTCGGCGCCTGCAATACGCCGCAGGATCGTGCTCTCGGTGGCGCCGGCCTCGGCGCTCTGGCCGGAGCAGCCATCGGCGGCGCTGCCACCGGTCGTGCGGGCGGCGCCCTGGCCGGTGCCGCCATCGGTGGAGCCAGCGGCGCGATCATCGGTGCCGGCACGGCTCCGCGCTGCCCCTACGGCACCTACCGCGACGCATACGGCGACGTTTACTGCCGCTGACATCGTTCTCCCGTTTGGGAGGAGTGAAGGGCCGGGGTGCATGCCTCGGCCCTTTTTCATGTGTCGGAGACAAGACGAACAGGTAGAAATTGCCGTATGCGGGGCTGACCCGGCGGATGGCCGGTCGACGATGCCCTGCGATGCCGATGCTGCCTCAAGACCTTTTCAATCCCCTTTTCGCAAACGCTGCTTTCGCTGACGATGGTGGCGCGGCGTGAGCGTCGGTATCTGGGGCAAGCTCGGGGGGGCGGGGATCGGCCTCGCCATCGGTGGGCCGATCGGCGGGTTGGTAGGCGGGGTCGCCGGTCACTTCCTGGTGGATCGGGAGGGGGCATTGTTCGGCGCGACACCGAAGGACGTGGTCTTTACCACCGGCCTCGTGGCTCTCGCCGCCAAGATGGCGAAATCCGACGGGGTGGTAACGCCCTCCGAGATCGAAGCCTTCGCCAAGGTGGTCCAGGTAAGCGAACGGGAGAGGCCCGGGGTCCAGCGCCTGTTCGACCTCGCCAAGGGCACCTCGGCAGGGTTCGAAGCCTATGCGCGACAGATGGCGACGGCGTTTCGCGACGAGCCGGCTCTGCTGGAGGACGTCCTCGACGGCCTGTTCCATATCGCCAAGGCCGATGGCGCGATTCACGAGGCGGAAGAACGCTACCTGCGTGCCGTCGCCGAAACCTTCGGGTTCGACGATGTCGCCTTCCGGCGCATCGCAGCCCGCCACGTGCGGCTCGCCGACGATCCCTACCTCGTCCTTGATCTCGACCACGGGGCGACCGATGCGGAAATAAAAGCCCGGCATCGGGCGCTGGTGATGGAGAACCACCCCGACCGGGCGATCGCCCGCGGCGTTCCGCCCGAGGCGGTGACGATCGCCACCGCGCGGCTCGCCGCGATCAACGCCGCCTACGACCGGATCGCCGCCGAGCGACGTCTGCGCTGACGCGCACGGGAGAGCAGCCGCATGAAGCCCACGCCAGAAAGTCCGGTGGCGACCAGCGTGATGCCGTCGCCTAATCACGGCGAGCGAAAAGGCGGTCCGCCGACCATGCTTCTCCTTCATTATACGGGAATGGAGAATGCGGCCGCCGCCCTGCAGCGCCTGGCGAATCCCATTTCCGAGGTCTCGACGCATTATGTCGTTCTGGAGGACGGACGGGTGATCCAGATGGTGCCGGAATCGCGTCGCGCTTGGCATGCCGGCGCCGGCGCATGGGGCCGCACCGCCTCCGGAAAGGAGCGAGACATCAACTCGCGCTCCATCGGGGTCGAGATCGTCAATGGCGGGCATGTCGGCGGCTTGCCGCCTTACCCGTCCGTACAGATCGACGCGGTGATCGCGCTCTCGCGGGACATCATCGCGCGCTGGGGCATCGCGCCGTGGCAGGTGCTGGCACATTCCGACGTGGCGCCGGACCGCAAGGAGGATCCCGGCGAGCATTTCCCCTGGGACCGACTGGCGGCAGCCGGGGTCGGACATCACGTCCCGGCTGCACCCATTCGCGATGGGCGCTTCTTCGCGGAGGGGGATGCCGGCCAGCCGATCGAGGCGCTCCAGGCGATGTTCGCGCTCTATGGCTACGACATTCCGGTCACCGGGATCTTCGACCCGCGAACGAGGGCCGTGGTCACCGCCTTCCAGCGCAGGTTCAGGCAGGAACGCGTGGACGGGGTCGCCGACGCGTCAACGATCACGACGTTGCGAGACCTACTGGCTGGATTGCCGTCACGCTGAGCGACGCCGTCATGCGGAGTTGCACAGCTAGGATGCGGAACCAGGAATGACGGGTCCATCCGCTCAGGCGCGTTGCGACACGCCCTCGGTACTTTCGTGCGTGGCAACGTCCCGCGTGCGCCACAGGCTGTAGGCGACGCCTCCGGCGAGGAGCACCAGAGTCACCGCCAGCGAAACCCACGGCGGTACGTGGACGAGGTCGAACGTGTCGGCGACCACAATCTTGGTGCCGATGAAGATGAGGATGAAAGCGAGGGCCGTCTTCAGGTAGGCGAAACGGTCGACCATCGCGGCGAGGGCGAAATACAACGCGCGCAGGCCGAGGATCGCAAAGATGTTCGAGGTGTAGACGACGAAGGTGTCCGTGGTGATGGCAAAGATCGCCGGGACGCTATCGACGGCGAAGATCACGTCGGCACCGTTCACGAGAATCAGACCGAGGGCGAGAGGAGTGAACCAAAGCACCGACTTCCCGGTCTTGGGATCCGGCTTACGGACGGCAAAGCGCTGGCCATGCATCTCGGGCGTGATGCGCATCACCTTGCGCAGCATCCGCACCATGGCGTTGTCCTGGATGTCGGCGGCCTCCTCTTCCTTTCCAAACAGCATCTTCAACCCGGCGAAGATCAGGAAGGCGGCAAAGATCGACAGCACCCAGGCCGCCTGATGCACGAGAGCGGCGCCGAGTCCGATCATCAGCCCGCGCAGGAGAACTGCGGCGAGGATGCCCCAGACCAGAACCCTGTGCTGAGCGGCGCGGGGAATGCCGAGGGAGGTGAGAATGACGGCGATGACGAAGACGTTGTCCATGGACAACGACTTCTCGACCACGAGGCCGGCGACATATTCTTGGGCCGGCTGAGCACCGAAATACCACCAGATCCAACCGCCGAAGGCGAGGCCGAGGCTGAAATAGAACGCCGTGAGGAGAAGGCTCTCCTTGACGCCGATCTCGTGGTCCTTGTCCCGGTGCAACAGGCCGAGATCGAAGGCGAGAAGACCCGCGACCAGGGCGTGGAAGCCGAGCCACATCCAGACAGGCTTGCCAAGCCATTCGATGAAGAGAAAGTCGACCATTTGGGACCGTCGATGCTTTGCAAGACGCAGGAAAGCATCGGCTCCGACATCACGGAAGGCGTGGACGCGCATCCGCCAGAGGGGCCCGCAGCCGATTGCCGTCAGTTGGGAACCGCCGGGGCTGGAATCAAGGGATGTCACCGCCACGTCACGATACCGTCCTTCCGACAGGAGGTTCTGGCAGGTGAATGATGTGGCTTGCCAGCCGCAGAACGGGGCAAACCATCCGCCAGCCTCGTCGCTTCCTTGTTTTGGTGAGCTACGACGCCCCACAATGGTGTCTGGTTGCTCCGGTGCGGAACCGGGCGGGCAAGGATGCAGCGCGTGATGATCGGGCGGCAGACCGAACGCATTGTGGGGGCGGCGAGCGCGGTGTTAGTCCTCGTCGGCGCGGCGCGGGCGGAGGCGGTACGTTCCATGGTGCCCGAATGCAGGAGCGGGCCGACCCGACAGGAGGCGCTTGCCGGGCTCGGGGTACGCGGCGAGTTGGTACTGGCATCGGGTGACCGCGCCGTCCTCGACGGGATCCGCTGGCCGGCAGAGGACGATGGGGAGGCGCGTGCCTGGATGCTCAACCATCGGGACAGAGCTCTGACCCTCGTGCCACGCGGCGAGATCGACCGTTGGGGGCGCGTGCATGTAGATGCGGCCGTCTCCGGCGAAGCCATCGATCTGGCCGGCGGTCTGATCGAAGCGGGGCTCGCTTATGCGGATGCGGGGGAGCGCGATACGCTCTGCCGGCCCGCGCTGCTGACCCTGGAATCTGGAGCCCGCTCGGCGACGCGCGGGCTGTGGCAGGCGGGTGTCCGCGACGGCCGGGACGGTGCCGCGTTGCGTGAGGCGACGGGGCATTTCATCGTGGCGCAGGGCCGCGTCGTGAATGTCGGCGAGCGCCCGGCGCGGACCTATCTCGACTTCGCCAGACGAGGCGAGGACGGCTTGACGGTCACGGTGTCGAAGCGCACTTGGCGGCGGTTGCGCGAACGTGGTCTGAGTGCGGCCACGCTGCGGGGACGCATCGTCCGGGTTCGCGGAATCGTGGAAGCGTGGCGCGGCCCCACCCTCGATATCGCGAGCGCAGACATGATCGAAGTTCTGGATGAGGAGCGGACGCTTCGGCGCTGAACGGCATGAGCGGGGGGCAGACACGACATCGCGGATATGGAGCGGTCCGAGGCGGGCTGCTGGTCTCGACGCTCATCCTGACAGGTTGCAGCTCCGACCAGAGCGGCATGGTCTTGCAGCCGGCGGCGATCAAGGTTCCCGTCGAAGCGCCCCGGACCACCGGCCGGGAGCGGACCGCGTCCGATGCCGACCATGCCAAGCTCGTGGCTTCGTTCGGAGGGGAGTACCGCTTGCCAGCAGCTCTACGCCTGCTCACCGAGGTGACCGACCGTTTGGTGAAGGCCACCGACCGTCCGGAAGAGACCTACGCGGTCACGCTGCTCGATTCGCCGGTCATCAATGCCTTCGCGCTGCCGAATGGCCGTCTTTACGTAACGCGGGGCTTGCTCGCTCTCGCCAGCGATACGTCGGAGATCGCAGCCGTCCTCGCCCATGAGATCGCTCATGTCACCCTGCGCCATGCTACGGCGCGCACCGAACTCGCCCTGCGCTCCCAATTGGTGAGCCGGGTGGTCGCCGACGTCCTCAACGATCCGGCCACCGGCGCGCAACTCCAGAACCAGTCGAAATTCGCCCTGGCCCGCTTCTCCCGCGATCAGGAACTCGAGGCCGACGGGATCGGCGTGCGGACGCTCGCCCGTGCGGGCTACGATCCGTTCGGCGCGGGGCGTTTCCTCAACTCCCTCAATCGCACCACCAACATGAAGACAGGGACGGGCATGGCCGGCGAGCCCGACATGCTCGCCACCCATCCCGGCACCAGCGAACGGATCAATCTCGTCACACGAGCCGCGCGCCTCATCGGTGCGCCGGGCCTCGGTGTCGATGAACGCGCCCGCTATCTCTCCGCCATCGACGGGATCGCCTATGGCGACAATCCGGGTGACGGCATCGTCAAGGGCCGTCGCTTCCTTCATCCGAGTCTCGGCATCGCCTTCGAGGTGCCGGAGGGGTTCACCATCGAGAACACGCGGAACGCCGTGCTCGGTGCCACGGGGGAGGGAAGCCGCCGGCTGCTCTTCGATCAGGTCGAGAGCCATGTGGGCCAGAGCCTGGAGGAGGTGTTGCGCGCCACCTGGAGCGACAGCATTGAAGCGACCTCGGTGGAGAATCGCATGATCGCCGGCAACTCGGCGGTGACGGCGATGTCGCGCGGCAAGGACTGGACCTTCCGCCTCGCAGCCGTCCGTGTGGGAGAGACCACCTTCCGCATGATCATGGCCGCCAAGGGCAGCACGGACCCCGACGGTGCGTTCCGGCGCTGGACCGAAAGTCTGTCCGGCGTCGGCCCCGACGAAGTGAAATCCCTGCGCCCATTGCGCATCCAGGTCGTGGCCGCTGGCCCGGCCGACACGGCCGACGAGATGGCACGCAGGATGGTGGTGCCCGATCGTCCCCTGGACCGGTTTCTCGTCCTCAACGAGCTGGAGCGGGGCGCCGTCATCCGGGCGGGACAAAGCTACAAGCTCGTCGTCGAGTAATGAAACACAAATGAGGCTGCGCGGGAGATCCGCCCGACTGAACGGTGATTGACGCCAACGGCTTTTCCCATACCCAATCCGGGGATGGGAAAAGCCGCTGAGTTTTTTCAAAAGCCGTGTCGAGCAGCTACCTTCAGCCGCGCGATCGAGGGCGGCGGGACACTTGCCGCCGACTGATCGGTCAGGCGGCGGCGAGTGCCATCGACATCGATTCCTTCTTCATCAACTCGCGATAGAAGCCGTCGAGATGCGTGAGCTTGTCCGGTGATCCGTCCTGGATGATGCGCCCGCCCTCCAGCACCACGATCCGGTCGAAATCCTTGAGCGTCGAGAGACGATGCGCGATGGCGATCACGGTGCGCCCCTTCATCAGGTTGGCCAGAGCATGCCGGATCGCCTCCTCTGAATCCGCATCAAGGGCCGAAGTCGCCTCGTCCAGCAGGAGAATCGGCGAATCTTTCAGGATTGCACGGGCGATAGCGATGCGTTGACGCTGACCGCCTGACAGCTTGACGCCCCGGTCGCCCACGATGGTGTCGAAGCCTTCCGGCAGCGCCTCGATAAAATCGGTGCAATGCGCTGCCGCGGCGGCCTTCCAGACATCCTCGTCCGACGCGTCCGGCCGGCCATAGCGGATGTTCTCGCGCAGCGTCCGGTGGAACATCGAGACATCCTGCGGCACCACCGTGATGGCCTCGCGCAGGGAATCCTGGGTCACCCGGTTGATGTCCTGACCATTGAGAAGGATTTTCCCACCCTGGACCTCGTAGAAGCGCTGGAGCAGCGAGAACAGGGTCGACTTACCGCCGCCCGACTTGCCCACGAGGCCGATGCGCTGGCCGGCCTCGATCTTCACGTTGAAGTCCGTGAACACGGCGCGGCCATCGGGATAGGAGAAGGCCACGTGATCGAAATCGATCTCGGCGCCCGTTCCCGACAGCGGCATGGCCTCCGGATGGTCGATCAGGTCATGGGGCTGGAGCAGGGTATGCAGGGCCTCCGACAGGCGGGCTGTATGCTGGGTGGCATCGACCAGGGCCACGGCGAGGTCCCGGGTGGCGGCGAGGATGCGGATGCCGAGTGTGCAGACGAGGACCACCTGTCCATTCGTCGCCTGACCGGCTTCCCACATGGTGATGGCCCAGTAGAGCAACCCGAGTACAGCAAACACGGTGAGGATCGCGTGAACGATCCGCAGTTTCTCCAGGTAGAGCAGTGAGGATCGGCGCGAGCGCATCTCGACGCCGATGGTGCCGTCGAACCGCTTGTATTCACGCTTGAACGCCGAAAAAGCCCGGACAAGCGGCATGTTGCCTACGAGGTCGACCATCTCACCATCAACGCTCGCGGCCTTGGCGGCAAAGTCGTGATGGAGCGGCTTTCCCGCAGCCGCCATCTTGAACATCAGGACGACCACGGCGGCAAAGATGCCGGCCAGAACGCCCGCCATGGTGAGGTTGACGGTGCCGATATAGACGATCGACAGGAAAGCCGCGACGCAGGGCGGCATCACGTTGAACACGAACATGTTCTCAACCGTGAAGATCGCGTTCGAGGTCGCCGTGATTCGCGAGGCCAGGGTACCGGGCTGCCGGTCGGCGAAGAAGGACGGCGAGTGGCCGGTCATGTGCCGGAACAGATCGCGGCGGATATCGCCCGTCACACCGACGAAGGTAAACGACCCGACAAGGCTCGCTACGCGCCAGAGCATGTTGTCGGCGGCGATGAAGGCGATGAGGATCCCCAGCGCACCCCAGATCAAGCCCGCCTCGGGCCCCTTGCTCAGGGCGTCGACGACACCCTTGAGTGCGTAATCCGTGCTCACCGAGAACCCGACGGCTCCGAGGACGGCGCAGAGGATCACAAGATGGGGCAGAGCCCGCCGCTTGAGATAGCGGGCGACGAACGCGAAGGGCCTGTCGGCGTAGACGCAGAGGTCTTCCATATGGGTGACCATCCCGGTGCTCATATTTAACTGTCAGATGCAGGCGCGATCCCGCAAGCAGGCCGCACGGAACCGTGAACTTATAGGTCGCAACGCCAATCTCGTCCAAGCGTTGCAGGCTGCCGTCAAGCTTGCCCGTTTGTAGAGAGGAAACTTGAACGGGTGTTGAGCGGCAAGCGAATTCGGTGCCGCGCCACCCCTCAGGCCACCTCAGACTGACGGGTTTCCGGCATGATCAGGGCAAGCAGCGCGAAGCCGGCCAGACCGACGATGGCGAGGCCCAGGAAGGCGCTGTGACTGCCGAGATGATCGGCCATGATTCCGGCCAGCGAAGTCGACAGGGCGGCGCCGATCCCCATGGCGGTCCCGACCGCGCCGAGGGCCAGGTTGAACCGTCCAGTGCCCCGCGTGACGTCAGATACCACAAGAGGAACCATGACGCCGAACACGGCCGCCGAGACGCCGTCGAAGACCTGAATCGCAACGAGGAGTTCCGGGCTGTCGGTATAGGCGAAGAGAAGGCCGCGGATCGGCAGGGCGGCAAAACCGATGAGGAGAAGCGGGCGGCGGCCCCATTTTTCGGCGGCCCGTCCGACGGCCGGCCCGGAAATCGCCAGGACGACCTGGGGCACCACGATGCAGGCGGCGATCAGTGCCGTGGCGGTCTCGCTGGCACGCAGGGTCAGCATGCTCCCCACCAGCGGCAGCATGGCGGCGTTGGCGAGGAAGAACAGGGTCATGCAGGCGGCAAAGCACAGCAGGGGGCGGTTGGTGACGATGGCCTTCAGCGCGCTTTCCCTGGGGGCCGCTTCCACTGTTTCGGATTGGCGGACCTGCAGTGGCGCTGCGCCTGGGCGAATGAACGAGAGCGCGATCAGGGTCGGGATCATGAGGAAGGCGGTGAGGTAGAACACCGCGTCGTTCGACAGGTAATAGCCGCAGGCCCCCATCAGTGCCGCCGCGACCGCGTTGCCGAGAGCAGAGAAGCTGGCATTGCGCCCGAGCCGCTCGCCGGCTCGCTTATGACCCACCAGCCCGATGCTGATGGCGGCGATGGCCGGTGTCAGGATGCAGCTCGCCGCCGAATGGGCCGCCATTGCGAGGAGAACGATGAGAAAGCTCGGCCACATGGCGAGAGCGAAGGCACTGAGCGAGATCGCCACCACCGAGAGCCCTGCCGCGAAGCGTCGCGAGCGGACGGCATCGACGAAGGCACCGCCCGGCACCTGACCGAGCAGGCTCACGAGGCTTCCGACGGTCAAGGCAAAACCGATGTCGGATTGCGTCCACTGCGCCTGCGTGAAGTACACGGCGAGAAACGGACCGAACCCGGTCTGGAGGTTCGCGACAAAGAACGCGAAAGCGTCGAGCCCCCGGCTGCTCCTCACCGAAACAGCCTGCATGTCGGTGGAAACCTCTCCGGGCTTCTCTGCATATGCGTCGCGCCGAACAGCTCCGCGCGGCCGAAATTCCGACCGCGGTAATTCACGGGGCTTGATGACGCGACGATTCTGCGAGCGGGATGCCGTCATTTGTCCGGCGTTCTCTCAGCCGGCTTGTCGGGCGCGGGAGAGGACGCAGCGCTCGGCGGCGTCGCCACCGGAGCTTGGACCGGCGCCGCGGGCTGGGCCACGGGCGCTTGAGCCGCCGGAACCTGGCTCGATGCGGTCGCTGGTGCCGGCTCGCCATCTGGCGGAACGCTGGGGCTAGCTGGGCCGAGGACCACGATGGGATCTCCCGGCTTGTATTCCGGCGAGACGCGCACTTGGTTTCGGCTCAACTGCAGGACCAGACGGCTCGGCTTGCCATCGGGCGAGAAACGCATGGAGCGCCAGTCCACGGCGATCTTGCGGGAGCCGACCCCGAGGAAGCCGCCGAAATCAATGATGGCGGCGCGTGGACGGCCATCCTTGTCGAGGATGATGTCGATGATCCGGCCCATATCCTCGCCGGTGGAACTGCGTACGCCTTTGCCGAGCACGCCCTCGTAATCCTGGGTGTCCAAGACTGTCGCCGGCGTACCTGTCGTTGGCGTACCCGCCGAGGGCAAGGGTGCGGTGGCCGCAGGCTGTGCGGGAGGAGCCGCAGGCAGCGGAGCAGTTGCGGGCGGCGGGACGGGAGGGGCAGCGGGAGCGACCGGAGCTGCGTCGCTCGCCTGGCCGTTGACCGGGGCGTTCCCCTCCGCTGCGGCGGCTGCGGCCCAAAGGGTGATCGACGCGGCGGCGACCATCCGGACAGTTCTGAACACGTGCGTTCCCCGAAGAAGCAGCTCGCCGGATCCCGCTCAAACTGGGCCGTTCCGATGAGTTCCCACCTGCCATGGGACGGACGGCGTATGAGGGCGGACCAAGGCGAAGTTGTGGATGAAGGCGGGTCGATCGGCGACGATGCGACCCACCGCGATGTGAAGTTGGCAAGAACCGGACCGTCGCGACCATGGTGGCGCGGAGCATGGAGGGTGTCCAGACGATCCGGTGGACGATCACCCCGATTTTTCCCTCACGTCGAGGGTGGAGGTGTGACAAACGCCCTGCGATCGTCTGGTTTTCGCCGTTTGTGCATCGTAGAGATGCGCGCAAGCGTGGCGGACCACCCGCGCGAACCAGGGTGGAATACTTTTTGAGGATCAAGTCGATGCGTATCTCATCGAACGCCTGCGCCGTGGCGCTCATCGCGGCGGCCCTGGGCGGATGTCAGGCGCTGTCCGGCAATTCCGGCGTCATGCCCGAGAGCGAAGTCGGACCTCCTCCGTCCATGCGCGGTTCGGTCCCGGGCGCCCAGCGCCCCCGGGCCGCCGAGGTGGACCCCGATGGCGTACCTCTGCAGACCGCGCCGACGCGGCGGCTCGACCTGCCGAAATCAGCAGGTGGTCAGACCCGCTCGCAGGCGGAGACGGAGCGGCGTATCCGCCGCGAGGATATCGAAGGCGACACGACCAGCCGCTCAAGCTCCGGTGGCCTCGCGCCACAGATGGGCTCTGGGGGCAGCGTCGGCCTCGGCGGCAAATTCTAGAATGCGGTCAGGATCTCCCGATCACCGCCGCCTCCCGCTTCCGGCGAGGCGGTGGTGATCGAGAGAGGCCCATTTCGATTCCGTACGGCGGGGACGCCGAATGCGGACCGCGCGATTGCGCGATCACGACGGTCAGATCAAGTCGACGCCAGATGTATCGGTTGCGCTCCGACTTTCGGCGGCCACGAGTCCGGCAAGACCAGCGAGGAACGCGCCGGAAGCGACGATGGCGAGGGCAACGACTGCGATGATCATGCTCGGAGTGTTCCCCATCGAGTTTAAGGGATCGTTGCATTGTCTGAATCGGGCGATGCTTCTGCGGCCTCGATGAGAACCAGGCGAAAAAAAATCCGTCCTCGCGCCTCGCGGTCAGGGTGGCCCCTTGATCCTCCGGCAAGACGGTAATGCCCGCGCGCTTCGCACCAAACTCACCGCTTTGACGGAGACGACCGTTCGGCGCCGCGAATGCCCCTCAACAGGGCTGGTATTCCCACAAGCTCTTGTTAGCGCGAAGCTTTTTCGGAGAACTTCGCGGTCACCCGCTGCAATGAGTCTTCGTCGGCCAGATACCACGCGTAGCTCCGATGGCGACCGCCCATGCCCTGGCAATCGTGTGTGATCGGTCACCGAAAGGGCTGCAGCGTCCCCGCTATCCCCGTCCCTTCTGTGGATGGGTGGTCGGACGATGTGTTTCCCTCTTGGAACGCTCTCAGCACCGCTTAGTTGTTGCAGCTATGCGCTCCGAGGCCCCTGGCCGTGGGCGTGACGGCGCTCAGAGCCACAATCCGGAGGAACTCATGGCAACCAAGACCACCACGAAGGCAGCCGACAAGCCAGCCGCCGCCAAGAAGACCGCTGCTCCGAAGGCCGAAGGCGCCGCCAAGCCCAACGCGCTGCAGCAGCCGCTGAAGCCCTCCGAGGAACTGGCAGCCGTGGTCGGTGCTGCAGCGCTTCCGCGTGGCGAGGTCGTCAGCAAGGTGTGGGAGTACATCAAGAAGCACAATCTCCAGAACCCGGAGAACAAGCGCGAGATCCTGGCCGACGACAAGCTGAAGAAGGTCTTCGGCAAAGACAAGTGCACTATGTTCGAGATGAATAAGCACCTCGCGGCCCATCTCAAATCGGCCTGATGCCGATGCGGCCCGGCGCTTCGACCGCGCCGGGCAGGCAATGGATGATGGTATTACGGGCGTCTGCGGTCCGGATGTCCGCTTTCAGGCGATGTGCCGGATGACCCCGCCATCCACACGCAGAGCGGCACCGCTGGTGGCGCTCGCGGCCGGGCTGCAGATATAGGCCACCATGCTGGCCACCTCCTCGACCGTCGCGAGGCGTTGGATCAGCGAGGTGGAGCGATGCTCTGCAACGAAGTCGCGACCCAGCTTGTCGAGGTCGACCTCGCCGGTATCCTTGGCCATCTTCGCCATGAAATCCGCGACCCCCTCCGAGAGAGTCGGACCAGGCAAAACGCTGTTCACTGTCACCCCGCTGCCGGCCACGGTTTCGGCGAGACCGCGTGACACGGCGAGTTGCGCGGTTTTGGTCATGCCGTAATGAACCATCTCAACCGGGATGTTCAGACCGGACTCGCTGGAGATGAACACGACCCGCCCCCATCCCGCCTTCACCATGGCCGGCGTGTAAGCGCGGGAGAGGCGAATTCCACTCATGACGTTGGTCTCGTAGAAGCGAAGCCAATCCTCGTCGGGTATCTCGAAGAAGGGCTTCGGCTCGAAGATACCTGTGTTGTTCACCAGGATGTCCACCGTCGGCAGTCCCTTCACCACCGCTTCCGCTCCGCTTGCCGTGGCGATGTCACCCGGCGCCGCGATGAAACAGGTCGTGCCGGTCTCCTCCGTCAGCCGCCCGATCGCCGCCCGGACCCGATCCGGTGTGCGGCCATTGATGGCGACGGTGGCGCCCATTCCGGCAAGGGCCTTGGCGATGCCATAGCCGATACCGCCGGTCGAGCCGGTCACCAGTGCGCGCCGACCCTTCAGATTCATGTCCATGCGTCTTGTCCTCCGTTGAGAGCCACCGAGGTCAACGCCTGAGACGGTGCCGGGCTGCGAATCGTCGCGACATCCGCCCTAACCGCCCGGCTGGCGTCGCATGACGCTGGAGACGGCACCCGCCGCCGCCATGGCGCAGGCGCACCACAGGGCGGTTCCTATGGAGACAGCCGTACCGCTGGCATGGGTGAGGCCGAAAATGACCGCGACGAGGGCCGCGCCAAGCGACTGCCCGGTCAGCCGCGCCGTCGATTGCATGCCGCTGGCTCCACCACTGCGAGAGCGCGGGGCGCTGGTGACGATCACCTTGTTGTTCGGCGACTGGAACAGACCGAAGCCGACACCGCAGAGAGTCAGTCTCCAAGCGATATCGACCAGCGTCGGAGCGGCGGGAAGCAGGGCCAGCGCCGCGATGCCGCCGGACATGAGGGCGAGGCCGATGCCGCCGAGGACTCCCGGCGCGTAGCGGTCGGCGAGGCGGCCTGAGATCGGCGCCGTGATCGCGATGGCGATAGGCCAGGGCGTCATCAGGAAACCGGTCTCGGTGGCAGAGAGGTGAAGCGCGTCCTGGAAATAGAAGGGCAGGGCGATATAGGCCATCATCTGTGCCCCGAACGAGGCGATGGACGTCTCCATCGACAGGGCGAAGGCAGGAATGCGGAGCAGGTCTACCGGCAGCAGGGGGGTCGTGAGCCGCGCCTGATACCGCACGAACACGGTACCGATCGCGAGACCGGCGGCGATCTCGGCCAAGGCGAGCCAGCGCCCGCCCGCCTCGCCGATTCCATCCAGGCCGATGATGAGGAGGCCGAAGGTGAGGGCGTTGAGGATCGCGCTCGGTATGTCGAACCGAGCGCCGCTCAGCGGCGTCAGCGGCAGGGTCCGCGCCGCGACCGCAAGGGCCACGAGGCCGACCGGCAGGTTGACCAGGAACAGCCACGGCCATGTCGCCACGGAGAGGATCGCAGCGGCCACGGTGGGGCCGGTGGCGGATGCCATGGCGACGATGAGGGCCACGTTGCCGACTCCCCGGCCGATCATCCTGTGCGGATAGATGAACCGCACCAGGGCGATGTTGACGCTCATGATGCCAGCGGCACCGAACCCCTGGGCGATCCGCGCGACGATGAGCCCGGTCAAGGATGTGGAGAGGGCGCAGGCGAGGGACGCTGCCACGAACAGGACGAGTCCGCCGAGATAGACCTTCCGGTAGCCGAGGATGTCACCAAGGGAGGCCAGCGGCAGCAGCGATGCGGTCACCGCGATCTGGAAACCGTTGACCACGAAGATCGCGGAGGCCGGGCTGACCCCGAGATCCTTCGCCATGGCCGGCAGGGCCACGTTGACGATGGCCCCGTCCAGCACCGCCATGGTCATGGCGAGCCCGATAGCGAGGAGCGCCAGCATGCGCTCGCGCACCGGCAGGCCGTCCATCGGTTTCATGGGACCGGGCTCGGCCTCGCCGCCGGTGGGGGGAATCGCCTCGTGCGTCATCGCACAGAGCCGTGGACGATCCCCCTTCGCTTCGGCAAGTGCCCTATGTCACCCCTCGATACGGGGAACAACATCGTCGCGCCCCACGGAGGAAAGACATGCGTCTGGCGACACTCCTGTTCGGCTGCCTGCTCGCCCTGTCACCCGCCGCCGTGCGAGCCGACGAGACCGGGCCGCTCGGGATCGGGCTCGAGGGGTTCGCCTATCCCTATCCCGTCTGGTTCCTCGACCTGACGCGGGACAACGAGGGCCAGCGCTTGGCCTATATGGACGTGGCGCCGACCGGAGCACCCAACGGCCGCACCGTCCTGCTGTTGCACGGCCGCAATTTCCCGTCGAGTTACTGGGATCCGGTGATCGGCGCGCTGGCCGGTGCGGGCTACCGCGTGGTCGTCCCGGACCAACTGGGCTTCGGCAAATCGTCGAAGCCGGTGGGGCCGTTCAGCTTCGACGTGATGGCGGCGGAAACGGTAGCGCTCCTCGATTCCCTGAGCCTTCCACGTGTCGACGTGGTCGCCCACTCCATGGGCGGGATGCTGGCCGCCCGTCTCGCCCGCAACGCACCGAACCGAGTGAACAGTCTCGTCCTCGAAGCACCGATCGGTCTCGAGGATTACCGTTTCACGGTCCCGCCCGTCTCCAACGACACGCTTCTGCGCATCGAGAGTGGTGTCACCGCGGACGTGTACCGGCGGCAGTTGGTGACGAACTACGCCCTGTCGCTTCCCTCATCGGCGATCGAGCCCTTCGTCGCGATCCGTGAGCGTGTGAAAGGCTCCGGCGAGTATCCGCGCTGGCTCCAATCCTTCGTCAATTCCTACCAGACCATCTGGGGTCAGCCGGTGGTGCACGAGATCCCGCTGATCCAAGTGCCGACCCTGTTCGTCATGGGCGGGAACGACCGCAACGCGCCGGGCAAGCCCTTCGCCCCGGAGAACCTGCGCGCCGCCATGGGCGACAATGCCGGCCATGCCAAAGCTCTGGCGGCACGGATGCCCGACGGCCGCGCCGTCGTCTTCGACGGCATCGGCCACCTCGTTCACATGGAAGCGACCGATCGCTTCAACGCCACGATGCTCGAATTCCTCAACGGCCATTGAGCCGGAACAAACGTGGGAGCGCTCAGATGGATGTCGGCGTGATCGGATTGGGCCGGATGGGCCGGGGCATGGTGCAGAGCCTCGTCCGGGGCGGACATCGGGTGAAAGTATGGAACCGGACGGCGTCCGCCGCCGACGGTCTCGTCGACGTGACGGTGGTGCCGAGTGCGGCCGACGCTTTTACCGGGGATGCAGCGATCACCATGCTCGCCGACGACGCGGCCCTGCGGTCGGTGATCGCCGAAGGCGGCCTTCTCGACTCCCGAGCGCGGCCCGGCCTGCATCTCAGCATGAGCACGATCTCAGTGGCGCTCGCGCGCGAACTGACCGCGATCCATGAGCGGGCCGGCGTGCCCTATATCGCCGCCCCCGTCTTCGGCAGACCGGACGTGGCACAGAACGGTGCCCTTAATATCGTCGTCGCCGGAGACCAGATCGAGATCCAGAAGGCTCAACCGCTGCTCGATGCCCTCGGCACGAAGACATGGCCCTTCGGAACCGAGCCGTATCGGGCAAATGCGGTGAAGCTTGCCGGCAACTTCATGCTGGTCGCGGCCATCGAAGCCATGGGCGAAGCCGCCGCTTTCGCAGAAGGCCATGGCGTCGCCGGCGCCGATCTCCTCGACCTCCTCACCAACACGCTGTTCGCCTCGCCGGTCTACAAGGGTTACGGCGCGTCCATCGCCTCCGGGCGCTACGAGCCGCCGGGCTTCGGTTTGAGGCTCGGGCTCAAGGATATCGGCCTCGCCCTTTCGGCGTCCGCCGACGTCGGCGTACCGATGCCCTTTGCAAGTGTGCTCCGCGACAACCTGATCGACGCCGTCAGCCACGGTGACGGCGACAAGGATCTCGCAGCCCTGGCGCTGGTCTCGGCGCGGCGTGGAGGGCGAAGGAAGTAGACCCGCTCCGATGCGGCACTACGAAACGAGAAAGTCGGATGCCGTCAGAAGACCGTAACTCCTGACCGTCGCAAACTGGACCGCCTGATCGGCGCCGCTGCCGTCGGAATCGTAGGAGAGGGCACCCGTGTAGTGATCGTAAAGGATACGGTCGTTCGCATCGAGCGTCCCCCAACGAATGTTCTTGAACGCAGTGCCGGACAAATCGCCTTCCGCCAGGCCTTTGAAGACGGCGTTCTCGAGCCTGATCGTATCGGTCCCGTGAAAGAAATCGGTGATGCTGTCGATGTTGTCTTTACCCAGCTTCGTATCGAACACGAACGTGTTCTTCCCGCCTTCGCCCGCCAGCACGTCCGCCCCCAACCCGCCATTGATGACGTTGTCGCCGTAGGTGCCAGCGATCGCGTTCGCGAGGTTGTTGCCGGTAAGGGCGATGTCGAGCATGGGCGCTTCACGGCTGCCGATCAGGAACTCGATGGATTGGTCCTTGGCCAGCGTGAAATCGGAACTGGCGTAGACCGTATCGGTACCGCGGTTCTTCGTCTCGATGACCTGGTCCCGTTTGCTGCTGACGTAGTAATCGTCGTCGCCGCCCAGCCCCTTCAGCACGTCGATTCCCGCGCCGCCATCGAGACGGTTGTCGCCCGCATTGCCGGTGATCGTGTTCGCGAGGGCGTTGCCGACGCCGCCGATATCGCTTTTGCCGGTGAGCGTCAGGTTCTCGACATGGGCCGAGAGCGTATGATTGATCGACGACAGCACGAGGTCCGTGCCCGCGCCGCGCTTCTCGATCACCACGTCGCCGAAATGATCAACGACGAACGTGTCGTTGCCGACGCCACCCTCCATCCGGTCGATACCTTTGCCGCCATCGAGAATGTCGTTGCCCGCTCCGCCGATGAGATGGTCGCTTCCGGCAAAGCCGTAGAGCTTGTCGTTGCCGCCGAGCCCGTCGATCCGGTCGTTCCTGGCGGACGCCATGGCCCCCTTGAGTAGGTCCGCGCCCGATGTCGCACCCTTCACCTGGAACGGGTCGGCGGTCGACACGGAATAGATCTGGACATCGGTGTCGCGGTCGGTCCTCCCGATCCCGGATTCAGAGCCCGACTTGACGAGAGCGAAGGTGCCGTTCTCCAACGCGACGATCCGGGGCTGCCCACCCCGATATCCGCTGCCGATCGTCTCGGAATAGAAATCGAAAGCTTGGCCGGTATAGGAACCGTCGGCGTCGTAGAGCAATCCACGCGCGCCGGTGAGGATCTTGCCATCCGCGATATCGGATGCGCCGACGACCAGTTCGAGCAGCTGGCCGTTCGACAAGGTCGTCAGGGAGAGGACGTACGCGTTGTCGAATGTGTGATCCTGGACGAGATCGACGGCTTTCTTGAAGCTCCCGCCCGGACCGGGCTTGTAGGTCGCCCCCCCGATATCGGTGAGAAGATCGGTCTGAACGCCGTCGGCCGCCTTCTTGACGTCCCGGCCCTCGAAGGCGACGGCAAAGCCTCCGTGATGGTCGGCGGTGATGGAATAGGTAACCTTGGTCTCGTACCCGCCGGCGAACTCCTTTACGTGGCCGAGATTGAACGCTTCGCCCGCCACCTTGCCGTCCGCGGTCACCACCCGTGCCATGAGGGTCGAGTTGACACGGCCCATATCGACCCAGGTTGCAAGATAGCGACCGTCCGACAGGGCGGTGACCTTGGTCGAATGGGTCTGGTCGTCGTTCACTGCACGGTCGACCACGGCGGTTGCGACGAACCGGTGGTTCGCGTCGATGATGTCGACCGTCCGAATCTTGCCGGTCGATCCCTGGGCGATATGAGCGAGAGCCATCGCGCCGTTCTCGGCGAAAGCGACACTGTTGTCGTAGGCGCTCAGGAACGGCTCGTCCGTATCGGACAGGGAGGTGATCTTCGTGGTGTAGAAGGGCGTGAAAGTCCCTTTCGCGTCCACGGTGCCGAGGGAGTATTTCGCCTTCTGAAACTGAGTCGAGAAGTCACCGAACTTGCCGTCGAAGTAAGTACCTTCATAGACCCCGATGACGGTCGATCCGTCAGCTTGGTAGGACAGGGCCTCCACCTGCCGATCACCGAGGGAAAGCGGGCCTTTCGACGGAACGCCGTTCGGTCCGAAGCTGGTCAGAGTGACGGGCTGCGTCCCGACTTCGCCGGACGGGCCCGGAACGTAGCGGCTGGTGAGCAGGGCGAACCCTGCTTTCCCCTTCGGCACGATCAGGTCGAGGCTGTCGGTGCCGACGACCGGCCCGAGGTCGATCGGCTCTCCATTCGCTACCAGCACCGCCGACATGTCCGCTCCCCATCAATGGATGCGGCAGGTGGTAAAGCGACGCTCATACAATCTCAATCGCGGAGTGAACGTCCATTCCGTCAGCCTGGATGCGTGCTGTTTCTGCAACCCGTCGCGTCGCCTACAGGGCACCTTCCCGCACGGCCCCCGGATCGGCAAGCATGTGCAACAACCTCGCGGCGGAATGGGCGAAGCGCAGGGTCACCGCCTTGCGGCGTGCGCCGCTGAGCACATGGTCGGCCGGGTCGCGCAGGATCGCGGCGCTGTAGCTGTCCGCGATGATCAGTCCGGCCTCATCAGGAGTCAGCCCTTCGGGCAGGGAGTCGGGAACGGCGAAATAGAAGCGGTCGCAATAGTCCCGGTAATCCGGCCACTTCTTGTCGGCGCGGAAGTCGGCGATGCTGGATTTGATCTCGACGATGGTCAGCCGACCCGCCGGGCACAGGGCGATGACATCCGCCCGCCTGCCATTGGCGAGGGAAAATTCCGGGATCGTCACATGGCCGAGATCGGCGAAGAGCCGCCGGACCCCGCGCTGGACCTGAAGCGCGGTTGCCGATTGCCGGCGGTCCGGCGGCAGGACGATATGGGCGAGGGCTGCTGACATGGCTTCGCTTGTGGAGAGGGCGGTCTCGAATCGACTGTCCCGTCAGGGAATCAGGTCGGGCCGCCCTTGTCACCTGCGGCAGCCTGCCCGGCCGCCAACGCGGCACGGATCGCATCGAAACCGTCGGTGAGCGCCGCCGGCCCGGGCTGGAGGATCAGTGGCGACTTGATCTCGTGGATACGCCCCGCCGCCACGGCGGGGATCGCGTCCCAGCCCGGCCGCTCGCGGATGCGCGATATGTTCACCCGCTTGCCGCACCAGGAGGCCAAGATGACGTCCGGCCGTGCGGCGATCACCTGTTCGGACGTGACGATCCTGTCCTTGGCCGCCGGCTGGCGGGCGAGGTCGGGAAAGGCGTCGTCGCCGCCGGCATAGCCGATGAGTTCGGAAACCCAGCCGATCCCTGAGATCATCGGCTCGTCCCATTCCTCGAAATAGACTGTCAGGCGGGGCGGTCCGGCATTGTCGAGGGCGGCGGCGCCGAGTCGGTGAGCGTAACCCTGGGCCAGGGCATCGGCCTTCTCGCTCGCGCCGACCAGGGCGCCCACGGTGCGGATCATGGCGAGGCAGCCAGCAACGTCGCGCTGATTGAAGAGATGGACCGAGATTCCGGCGCGGGCGAGGTCGGCGACGATCTCCGCCTGCATGTCGGAAAAGGCGAGGACGAGGTCCGGCTGCAATGCCAGAATCTTCGGCAGGTCGGCGCTGGTGAAGGCCGAGACGCGCGGCTTCTCCTTGCGCACGCGGGCGGGGCGCACCGCATAACCGGACACGCCGACGATCCTGTCCTCCTCTCCCAACAGATAGAGGGTTTCGACGGTTTCCTCGGTGAGGCAGACGATGCGTTCGGGCGGGAACCGGCGCATGGGGCGTTACGCGTTGAAGAAGCTGATGACGCCCGCGCCCGGCGCGAGCCAGACGAAGGCCCAGACGAAGGCCGAACTCCAATTGGCCAGCTGGAACGGCAGGCGCGCCACCTCGAACATCCCGGCGATGAGCGGCACCACCGCGCGGGCCGGTCCGATGAACCGGCCGATGACGATACCCCAGGCGCCGTAGCGCCGGCAGAAATCCTCGCCCTTGGCGACCATCCGCGGATAGCGGCTCATCGGCCAGATCGTCTTGGCGCCGTGCTGGAAGTAGCGGCCGATCTCGTAGGAGACCCAATCACCGAGCCCGGCACCGATGCCGCCGGCGATCACCATCGGCCAGAACGGGATGCCGCTGGCACCGATCAGCGCGCCGATGGCCACCAGCAGCACGGTGGCGGGGACCAGGATCGACAGGAAGGCCAGGGATTCGCAGAAGGCGAGCACCCCGACGATGAGGGGTGCCCAGTCCCTGTGCGTTTCCACGAAGGTCAGGATCGTAGTCTTCAGCGCTTCGAAATCCATACATGCCCCTGCGTTTCGCGCCCGATGTGCGGGAACGTCGCTTTCCCGGCAAGCGTCGATCTCGTCGCGTCGTCAGCCTCACGTCGGTTGTGAATGCACTGCGGGGCAAAACCGGCTACGACGCTGCCCGTCGCGCTCGCACCCGTCGCAGCAAGGCCGGATACGCCGATGAGAATCCTATCCATCCAGTCGCACGTCGCCTTCGGCCATGTGGGTAATGCCTCGGCGGTGTTTCCGATGCAGCGGCTCGGCGTCGAGGTCTGGCCGATCCATACTGTGCAGTTCTCCAACCATACCGGCTACGGCGCCTGGCGCGGCCGGGTGTTCGACGGGCCGATGATCGAGGACCTCGTGCTCGGCATCGCGGAGCGCGGCGTCCTCGGCCGATGCGACGGCGTCCTTTCCGGCTACATGGGCTCGGCCGATATCGGCACCGCCATCGTGCGGGCCGTGGCGGCGGTGCGGAGCGCCAACCCGAAGGCGCTGTATTGCTGCGACCCGGTGATGGGCGATACCGGCCGGGGGATCTATGTCCGCCCCGGTATCCCTGAATTCCTGCGCGACCAGGCACTGCCCGTCGCCGACATCGTCACCCCGAACCAGTTCGAGCTGAACTTCCTGTCGGGCCTGCCCACCGGCACACTCGGCGAGGCCAAAGCCGCCTTGGCGGCGATCCAGACCCTGGGGCCGCGCGTCGTGCTGGTGACGTCCCTGGTCACCGAGGATACCCCGTCCGGGTCCATCGACCTGATGGCGGGGGAGGGCGGCCAGTTCTGGCGCCTGCGCACCCCGCGCCTCGACCTCGACGTGAACGGCGCGGGCGACGCCATCGCTGCCCTCTTCCTCGTCCATTACGCCCGCACCGGCTCGGCGGCGCTGGCTTTGGGCATGGCCGGCGCCTCGGTCTACGGGCTCCTGCGCCGCACGGCGGAGGCGGGCTCGCGTGAGATACTCACCGTGGACGCGCAGGACGAGTTCGTGGCACCCAGCGCGACGTTCCCGGTAGAGCCGGTCTGATGGTCAGCGTGAAGGAAATGCCGATGAGTCGCCGCTTCGTCACCCTCGACGTCTTCACCGACACGCCCTTCGCCGGGAATCCGCTGGCCGTGGTGCTCGATGCCGAAGGGCTCGACGACGCGGCGATGCAGCGGATCGCAGGCGAGTTCAACCTGTCCGAGACGGTGTTCGTGCTCCCGCCGACGGAGGCGCGTCACAAGGCCCGCCTGCGCATCTTCACGCCGGCCCGGGAGCTGCCCTTCGCCGGCCACCCGACGCTCGGGGCGGCGATCCTGCTGGCCCTGCGCGATGCGAAATCCGGTCTCACCGACGCCACCGCCTTCGGTCTTGAGGAGACGATCGGCACGGTGGCCTGCGTCGTCGAGACGGGGGAGGGGAAGGGACGCGGACGCTTCAAGCTTCCCGTTCTGCCCCAATACGATGGCGAGGGACCGGAGGTGGCCCTCCTCGCGCAGATGGTCGGGCTGGAGACACAGGATATCGGCTTCGGGCGCCATGTGCCGAGCCGGCACACGGTCGGGCCGGCCTTCCTGTTCGTGCCGGTCAATACGCGGGCCAAGCTCGATGCGACCCGTGTAGACCTCGCCGCCTTCTCCACCATGGATCCTCAGACGGCGCTCTATCTCTATGCCGTCGACCCGGAAGGCCTCGGCCTCCGCTTTCAGACTCGGATGTTCGCGCCGCATCTCGGTGTGATGGAGGACCCGGCGACGGGATCGGCCGCCGCGGCCTTCGCCGGTGTGATGATGGAGTTCGAACCCCTCGGTGACGGCGAACACGATGTCCTGGTTCGCCAGGGGATCGCCATGGGCCGCCCGAGCGAAATCGAGCTCCAGCTGGTCATCGAATCGGGGGCCCTGCAATCCGTCGAAATCGGCGGCTCGGCCGTGGTGATGAGCGAGGGAACGCTGCTTGTCTGACGGCTTCACCCTCACGCGGATCGAGAGGGTGACGGCACGGCTGGTGCCGTTCGAATGGCAATGGGCGCGGGACAACGCGGTGCTCATCGCCGAAAACTGGAAGCGCCGATGCGCGGCACGGTCGGGGCTGTTCGACGGGCGAGTGCTCCTCGCCAGGGCGTGCCGGATCGACGGGACGCACTGTTCCGTCGACCTGTTCGAGACTTCCTATGCGAGTTTCATCACGCACAAGGATCTCGGCTCGCCCGACCGGAATGTCTCCAACGCCTTCGCCGCCATCGTCCCACACGGGTCGGACGGCACCGTGCTCCTCGGGGTGATGGGGGCTCACACCGCCAATGCCGGACAGGCGTACTTCCCCTGCGGCACGCCGGACCTCGACGACGTGCGGGGTGGCGACGCGGTCGATCTCGCCGGCAGCGCCGAGCGCGAATTCCTCGAAGAGACGGGAATGGCGCTTCCCCCCGATGCGTCGGAACGCTGGCTCCTGCTGCGGGGAGAGAGGCATCTCGCGTTCCTCCGGCCCGTGACCTTCCCCGAACCGGCAGAGGCGATACGGGAGGGGATGGAGCGCCATCGCCACGCCGAGATCGAGCCGGAACTGGCGGGTTTCGTCGCGGTCCGATCAGCGTCCGAGATCGACCCCCGATCCATGCCGGGTTTCGTGCAGGCCTACCTCCGGCATGCCTTCGCGCTTCCGGAAACGTCAGTAATCCGGGGCGGTTGACGTGACTGTGACGAAAGCGGGGCGCCCTATCGCGCTGGGCGCAGGACCAGCCGGTCGCCACGCACTTCGTAAGAACCAAGCCTGTCGAGGAAGCTCAGTCCGAGGAGGTTCCCCGACAAGGCGCCGCGCCGGCTCACCAGGGCCGAGACCCGGCGTTCGGTGATCGTACCGACGGTGAGGCTGTCGAGATAGACCGGAGCCGCCATCGCGACGCCGTTGGCGGTCGAGACCCGAACCGCATAGTCGGACTCCGCCGGTGAAATCCCGATGGCCGCGGCGTTCTCCGCCGTTAAGACGACGGAGCTCGCACCCGTATCGAACTGGAAGACCTGGGCGCGGCCGTTCACCTCCGCCCGGACGGTGAACTCGCCATCGGCCCTCCGGTTGATCGTGACGCTTCCGTCGCCCGATGTAACGGCGCTACCGGGCCGCAGCGTTCCGACAAGGCGATTACCGACATCTCCGGCTTCCTCCTTGTATGCATAGCCCGCCACCAGGACGACGGTGAGGGCGGCCCAGAACAGCAGCGCCTTCAGGTTGGCGCCGATCTGCTCGCGGAAGCGATGCCAGAACCCAGCGAGGAAGATCGTGAGGAGTGTTCCACTGAAGGCGAGCCGCGCGAGCTGGTCTTTCTCCAGCCCCGCGACGGTGCTCGATCCATCCGAAAGGACGAGGAACGCGACGATGCCGAGGAGAATGGCGAGGGCGGCGTAGATCATGGCTTTGCCGGGGCTTTTCCCTGCAGGGGATAGGCGGCGGCGAGGCGATGACCGAGGGTCGCCATGATGGCCTGCCGCTTCGGCTCCGGCATCGATCCCCACCGTCCGATCTCGTCGCGGGTGCGGCCGCAGCCCTCGCAAAGTCCGGTCACTGCATCGAGGATGCAGAGTTTCGTGCAGGGGCTGGAGGGTCTGGGGGCGGGTGGCTTATCCATCGCCACCTCCATGCCCTCAGGCACCGGCCGCGATCAAGTCCGATACCCGATGCTCAACGCGGGATCGTCGCGATGAGTCCGAGAAGTGCTGCGATCTCCGCCACCTGCTGGCAAGCCCCGATCACGTCGCCGGTCTGCCCTCCGATCTTGGCGCCGGCCAGGGCGGTGAGCATAAGGGACGCCGCCAGCGCCAGGGCGGGCATGAGCACCATACCGGCGAATGGCAGGCCGGCGATCCATCCGATGGCGACGAAGGCCAGGGCGACGAGGCCGACGATTCCGATGGTCCGGCGATCGGGTGTTCCCACCGATGCCCCCGCCCCGCCGGGCCGTGCAGGTCCGAGCAGCACCATCGGCGCCAGGGCGGCGCTGCGCGAGAGGGAGGCGGCCAGCATCAGGGCCAATGCGGCCAGCGCCCCGGTGCGATCGAGCAGGGTGGCGAGGGCTCCGATCCTCATGGCCAGCGTCAGGACGAGGGCGACGCCGCCATAGGCGCCGATCCGGCTGTCGCGCATGATCTCGATGCGGCGCTCTCGCGTCGAGCCGCCACCGAATCCGTCCGCCACATCCGCGAGACCGTCCTCGTGCAGCGCTCCCGTCACCAGCGTCCCCGCCGCCACGGCGAGGGTGGCCGCCAGGAACGGTCCGAGATCCAGCGCCCAGGCGACGAGCAGGATGAGGGCGGAGGGCAGGGCGAGGATGAGACCGGCCACGGGCAGCATGCGCGGCAGGGTGCGGAAGTCCGGCAGGCGATGCGGATCACCCTCGCCGGGCAGGCGCGGCACCGGCAGCCGCGAATAGAATCGCAGGCACGCGGCGAGATCGTAGGCCATGGGTGCGCCGGGAAACGCATCGTCCGGCTCCGGATCCCAGCCTTGCGTCATCGAGGACCCACCTTCACCGCCCGCACCCCGTTGGTTATAGCTCGCACCGGAGGCAGGCCGCCATACCGGACGCGCCGAGACCCAAGGCAAGTTTCGCGCGATGACTCAGACGCCCCCAAATCACGATCATTCCGACCAGACGCCGTTCTCCGACATCCGTCGACTGATCGAGTCGGTGCCGGGCGCGGATCGCGACGCCGTCACGATGGTGCGCGAGCGGGACGCGATGCTGACGAAGCCCGCAGGCGCGCTGGGCCGCCTCGAGAACCTCGTGGAGTGGCTCGCGGCCTGGCAGGGCAAGGGTCAACCGAGCCTCGACCGGCCCCTCGTCTGCGTCTTCGCCGGCAGCCACGGCGTCACCAAGCGCGGTGTCTCGGCATTTCCGGCGGAGGTGAACCGCCAGATGCTCGACAATTTCGCCGCCGGCGGCGCTGCGATCAATCAGCTCTGCGCCGCCTACGGCCTCGGCTTCAAGGTCTTCGATCTCGCCATCGATCTTCCCACCGGCGATATCTGCGAGGGGCCGGCCTTCACGGAAAAGGAATGCGTGGCCACCATGGCCTTCGGCATGGAGGCCATCGCCGCCGGGACCGACTGCCTCGGCCTCGGCGAGATGGGGATCGGCAACACCACCATCGCGGCGGCGATCTATGCGGCACTTTATGGCGGCGCGGCGGCGCATTGGGTCGGGCGCGGCACCGGAGTCGATGCGGGTGGGATCGAGCGCAAGATCGCGGCGGTGGACGCTGCCCTGGCGCATCATGCCGGTCACCTCGACGACCCGCTCCAAGTGCTGTCGCGCCTCGGAGGCCGCGAGATCGCGGCCATGGCCGGCGCGATCCTGGCGGCGCGAATGCAGCGCATTCCCGTGGTCATCGACGGATACGTCGCCACCTCGGCCGCGGCGATCCTCCATGCCATCAATCCGTCGATGCTCGACCATTGCCTCGCCGGCCACGTCTCGGCGGAAGGGGCCCATGCCGAGGTGCTGGAACGCCTCGGGCTGGTGCCGCTCCTGGCCTTGGGCATGCGCCTCGGCGAGGCATCCGGCGCCGCGCTTGCCATCGGCCTGCTGAAGGGCGCGCTCGCCTGCCATCGTGATATGGCGACATTCGCCCAGGCGGGGGTGTCGGGACGCAGCGAAGTCTGAAGCGGCCCCATCGGGGAGGCCGGGTCCGTGATGGCCCGGCGCCCAGGCGGTGACGGAATCGGGAAAGGTGGATGCGCCGATCAGGCCGCGCGCGCCGCGCTCCTCCTGCCGCCCATGGCCGTACTCGAACCTGCCTCGGCGGGCAGGTTCAAGGCGGGCAGCGTATCCATGACACGGCTCGCCGGGAAGATCACGACGACTTCCGTCCCTTCGCGGGGCTTCGACTTGAGGTGGAAATTGCCGCCGTGCAGGTCGACCAGACCCTTCACGATGGGCAGGCCGAGGCCCGAGCCCTGTTCGGCCGTCTTGATCGCCAGGGAGCCCCGGCCGAACGAGGACATCACCGTGCCGAGCTCGTCCTCCGGGATACCCGGCCCGCTGTCCTTGACGCTGACATACTGGCCACCCGAGGCCGTCCAGCCGACCTTGATCGTGATGTCGCCGCCCGGCGGCGTGAATTTCACGGCGTTCGAGAGGAGATTGAGCACGATCTGGCGCAGCGCCCGTTCGTCCGCCCAGATGCGGGGCAGAGCGGGATCGATGAACTCGTGGAAGGCTTGGCCTTTGCTGCGCGCGCGCAGGGCGACCATGTGCCGGCATTCGTCCACCGCGTGAGCGAGCTGGATCGCCTCCTCGTTCAACTCGTAGCGCCCGGCCTCGATGCGCGAGAGGTCGAGGATCTCGTTGATGAGGTTGAGGAGGTGCATCCCGCTATCGTGGATGTCGCCCGCGTATTCCTTGTAGGAGGGAGCGATGTGAGCGCCGAAGACCTCGTTCTTCATCACTTCCGAGAAGCCGAGGATGGCGTTCAGCGGCGTACGCAATTCGTGGCTCATGGTCGCGAGGAAGCGTGACTTGGCGAGATTGGCCTCCTCCGCCCGCCGCCGCGCCTCATCGGAATTGGCCTTGGCCTGTTCGAGCTCGATGAAGATGGCGTCCTTCTCGGCCTGCGATTTCAGCGCGCCGACGGCCGAGGCGTAGACGCGTCGGGCAAGGCCCATGAAGAAGATCTGAGAACCGACCACCATGGTCACGAGCATGATCGTGTCCATGTCCTGCGAGAACGCCAGAAGGGAGAGCGCCGCCAGGATCAGCGGCACAAGCGCGGCGGCTGCGGCGGCGGGCAGGGTCGCCGCCAGCATGGCGGCCACCGCGGCAGCGATGACGAGGCCGAACAGCACGAAGATGCGGGCGCTGGGCGCGGCCACGAGCACCATCAGCGCCCAGGACGCGCTCTGTACGATCTCGCTCAGCATGAAGGCGCTGCGCCAACGTTTGACCGATACGGCGTCCGCCGGCTGACGGAGGAAATGCTTGGTCAGTCCCATGGACAGGCCGACGCCGCAGAGCAGGCAGACCGCCCAGGACAGGGCGACAGGAACCGGCACCCAGAGCGATGCGGCCCCCGCAATGAGAAGCCCGAGCACGGCATGGGTCAGGCCGGCACCGACGCGGTACTCGGCATAGATCCGGATCAATTCGTAATCGAAGGCGCGCTCCAGACCGCTCGTCGAGGTCAGGCGCTCGCGCGCCGATCGGATGTCGCGGGCCACCTTGCGGCGGCGAGCAGATTCCGGTGCCGAAGGACCACGTCCACGCTGAACCATCTCCGCTGTCAGGTCGGCCATCACCGTCTTGAGGATCTTTAGGGGGAAAGTCGACGGTCGGAAGGACCGTGACCCGTCGGCGCTGCGACCAAGCGAATCTGCGCGCGATAGGTTAAGATCGGCCTGACCCGGTCGCGACACTTGTCTCCAAATCGCGCGGATCTGCGGGGTAAGAACCAATGCGAGGCCGACGCCGATCTCCGATCGATGTGTGAAGGCGCACATTTTCAGCGAGTGTGTAGTATTTAGAACGAGTCGATACTGAAGTCGGAGAGACGTCATGCTGAAACTGAATGTCGACGGCGTGTCGCATGACGTCGATGCCGATCCCGACATGCCGCTCCTGTGGGCGCTGCGCGATCATCTCGACAAGACCGGGACGAAATACGGCTGCGGTATCGCCCAATGCGGTGCCTGTACCGTGCATCTCGACGGGCAGCCCGTCCGCTCCTGCCAGACCCGCATCGGCGATGTGGGCGGGGCGAAGGTCACCACGATCCAGGGCGTGTCCGGGCGGGTGGCGGACGCGGTCCAGACCGCGTGGCGCAGCCTCGACGTGGTCCAGTGCGGGTATTGCCAGTCCGGCCAGATCATGTCCGCCATCGGCCTGCTCTCGACCACTCCGAAGCCGAGCGACGCCGAGATCGACGGCGCGATGGACGGCAACATCTGCCGCTGCGGCACCTACCAGCGCGTGCGCGCCGCGATCCACGAAGCCGCGCGCTCCCTCGCCTGATCCGACCCCGAGGTCGGCCCTGGGGCCGGCATCGTCCCGCCTGATACCGTGCGCGTCATCGTCGCCCTGGAGGAAGCCATGCTGAAGGTCCGTCAGACCCATCCCGAGGCGGCTGCTCCCCGTCCTTCGCGTCGCTCCTTCCTCGGCGGGGCCGGTGTCGCCGCCGGAGCCCTGGTGATCGGGTTTACCCTGGACCCCGCCAAGCAGGTACGCGCGGCGGCCGGTCCGGACCTGTCCTCGGCCCCCGCCCAGCCCAACGCCTTCGTGCGGATCGCGGCCGACGATACCGTCACGGTGCTGATCAAGCATCTCGACATGGGGCAGGGCAACACGACGGGCCTTGCCACTATCCTGGCCGACGAACTCGACGCCGATTGGTCCCGCGTGCGGGTAGCTTTCGCGCCGGCCGATGCGAAGCTCTACAACAACCTGCTGATGGGGCCGATCCAGGGGACCGGCGGTTCGACGGCGGTGGCCAATTCCTGGTTCCAGCTTCGGAAGGCGGGGGCGGCCGCCCGCGCCATGCTCGTGTCCGCCGCGGCCGAAAAATGGTCCGTTCCTGCCTCCGAGATCACAGTTTCGAATGGCACCGTCCGTCACCTCGCCTCGAAGCGCGAGGAGCGGTTCGGTGCACTGGCCGAAGCCGCGGCGGCGATCCCCGTGCCTCAGCAGCCGAAACTCAAGGATCCGAGCCAGTGGGTCCATATCGGCAAGAAGCTGCCGCGCCTCGATTCCGTGGCGAAGACCAATGGAACCGCGATCTACTCCATGGATATTCGCCGGCCGGGGCAGGTCACGGCCGTAGTGGCGCATGCCCCGCGTTTCGGCGGCACCGTATCGAAGGTCGACGATAAGGCCGCCCGCGCCGTTCCGGGCGTGATCGACGTGGTGACGATCCCCACCGGGGTCGCTGTCATCGCCAAGGATACATGGTCGGCGATGAAGGGCCGAGACGCCCTTTCGGTTACCTGGGACGAGCGCGCGGCTGAGAAGCGATCCTCAGACGCCATCCTCGCCGAGTATCGCGAGACGGCCAAGCGCCCCGGCATCGTCGCATCGGAGAAGGGCGATCCCGCCGCGGCGATAGCCGGATCGGCCAAGGTCATCGAGGCGGAGTTCACCTTTCCCTACCTGGCCCATGCGGCCATGGAGCCCCTCAACGCCACGATCGAGCGTGCCGCCGACGGTTCCTACGACATCTATGCCGGTCTGCAGTTCCAGACGATCGAACAGGCGGTCGCCGCAGCGACCCTCGGCGTCACCGCCGACAAGGTCAGGCTGCACACGCAATGGGCGGGCGGATCGTTCGGGCGCCGGGCGACGCCCACGGCGGATTACATCGCCGAGGCCGCGTCCATCATGAAGGCGACCGGCGGCAAGGCGCCGGTCCATCTGGTCTGGACCCGCGAGGACGACATGGCGGGCGGATACTATCGTCCGATGGTCCTGCACACCCTGAAGGCCGGTATCGACGCCAAGGGCGCCATCACCGGCTGGCAGCACAGGATGGTCGGTAAATCGATCATGATCGGCTCGCCGTTCGAAGCGATGCTGGTGAAGAACGGAGTCGATTCCACCACGGTGGAAGGCGCGTCGGATACGCCCTACGCCATCCCGTCCTACCGCTTCGAGGTGCACAATGCCCGTGAGGGCGTTCCGGTCCTGTGGTGGCGTTCGGTGGGGCACACCCATACGGCGCAGGCGATGGAGGTGTTCATCGACGAATTGGCCCATGCCGCCGGCGCGGATCCTCTGGCCTATCGCCTCGGCATGCTGACGGGCGCGCCGCGCCTGTCCGGTGTCCTGAAGCTCGCCGCCGAGAAGGCGGATTGGGCCAATCGCAGCGGCGGCAAGGGCCAGGGCCTCGGCATCTCGGCTCACGAATCCTTCGGATCCTACGTAGCGATGGTGGCCGACATCACGGCTGACGGCAGCCACGTGAAGGTCAACCGCATCGTCGCAGCGGTGGATGTGGGCGTCGCCGTCAACCCGGACGTGATCCGCGCCCAGGTGGAGGGATCGGTCGGCTTCGCGCTGTCATCGGTCCTGCGAAACAAGATTACGCTGACGGACGGGGTGGTCCAGGAGAAGAACTTCGACGCCTACGAGCCGACGCGCATGAGTGAAATGCCGGTGGTAGAGGTCCATATCGTCGCCTCCGATGCCGCCCCGACCGGCATTGGCGAGCCGGGCGTGCCCGTCATCGCCCCGGCGATCTCCAATGCGATCTTCGCCGCGACGGGGCAGAGACTGCGCTCGCTGCCCCTGGATCTCAGCGGCCTCAAGGGAGTCTGACCCCGGACCGATCGGCGTCAGCGCCTGAGAAAGTCGATCAGGTCCGTCGCCAATCGCTCGTGATGGGTAAACGGGATAGCGTGCGGGGCACCGTCGTAGATCTCGAACTCGGCGCTCGGCACGGCCGAAGCCGCGATCCGTGCCGTCACGTCGATGGGCACGGTCTGGTCGGCATCGCCGTGGATGATCAGGCAGGGCACGGTGACTTTCGCCATATCGGGCCGAAAGTCGGTCTCCGAGAAGGCCCGTACGCAGGCCATCGTGGCCTTGGGCGAGGCCAGCATGGCGACCTGTCCGGCCCAGGCGATCATCTCCGACGAAGCGGGTGAGCTGAACACTCCGGCGCCGAAGAAGCCCTTGTTGAATTTGGCGAGGAAGGAGGGTCGGTCCATCTTCAGCCCGTCAACGATCTCCTCGAAAACGCTGGCATCGACGCCGTCAGGATGGTCCGGTGTCTTCAGCATCATCGGCGTCACCGACGAGATCAGCACCGCCTGGGAGATCCGGGCGCTGCCGTGCCGCGACAGGTACCGCACGACTTCACCCCCACCCATGGAAAAGCCGACCAGGGTCACGTCGGTGAGATCGAGTTTGTCGAGCACCGCTTTCAGATCGTCGGCGAAGGTGTCGTAATCGTAGCCCTGCCATGGCTGGTCGGAGCGTCCGAAGCCCCGGCGGTCGTAGGCGACGGTACGAAAACCCGCCTCGGCGACGGGGACCATCTGGTACTCCCACATATCCGCGTCGAGTGGCCAACCGTGGAGGAAGACCACGGGCCGTCCGTTGCCCCAGTCCTTGTAATAGAGGCTCGTGCCATCCGGGGCGGTGATGAAGGCCATGGGGCTGCTCCCTGTATTCCTCGGTCGGGCGTGCTCGCGGATGAGCCCGGCAATGCCGGCTCCTCCGGCGATTCAAGCGCCAGGTGCGGCTTCTCGTTCCCGCTTCCGGCACTCCCAGGACGCTGTACCCACACTACCTGTCTGCGTGCATGACCCCGTTCGAATCGACCGCCGCCGCCTTGCGCGCCTGCCGCATCTGCCGCGATGCGCCCCGATATGGCGCGCCACTGCCGCAGGAGCCGAAGCCCATCGTGCAGGGTTCGATCTCGGCGCGTCTCGCCATCGCCAGTCAGGCTCCGGGGAACCGGGCGCACCAGAGCGGCATCCCGTTCATGGACCCGTCCGGCATCCGGCTGAGGTCGTGGCTCGGCCTCTCCGAACCGGACTTCTACGACGCCACGCGGCTCGCCATCGTCCCCATGGGCGCGTGTTTTCCGGGGCTCGACGCGAAGGGCGGAGACAAGCCGCCCCGGCGCGAATGCGCCGAGCACTGGCGCGAGACGCTCTTCGCCGGTCTGCCCGAGATGGATCTCATCCTGGTCATCGGCCAATACGCGCAAGCCTGGCATCTCGGCCGCGTCGAAGGGGGACTCACCGCCATGGTGCGGAACTGGCGCGCCATCCTCGAGGAGCCGCGTCGGCCTCGGGTGCTGCCGCTGCCGCACCCGTCCTGGCGCAACAACGGCTGGCTCAGGACGAACCCCTGGTTTGCCGACGAGTTGCTGCCGGTGCTGAAGGAGGAGGTTTCCCGGGTGATGACGCGCGGGTGACCCCGCCTCCGCGTTGACATGGGAAGCCCGGGCGGCGATCCGTCACCCGATCCTCCGGAGCCCGCCATGTCCCACGCCGCGTCACCAGCCGCCAGCGATCCGCGCGATCGCCTCATCGTCGCCCTCGACCTGCCGAGTGTCCACGAGGCCGAGGCCATGGTGGACCGGATCGGCGATGCCGCAACCTTCTACAAGATCGGCTACCGGCTCGCCTATTCCGGCGGCCTCGCCCTGGTTCAGCGTCTGTCCAGGGCCGGTTTCAAGGTGTTCATCGATCTGAAGCTGCACGACATCGGTAACACCGTGGAGGACGGCGTCCGGGCGCTGTCCGATCTCGGCGTGACCTTCCTCACGGTCCATGCCTACCCGCAGACCATGCGCGCCGCCGTCCGGGGCAGGGGCGACGACGGCCCGACGATCCTCGCCGTCACCGTGCTGACCTCCTACGACCAGGCCGATGCCGACGAGGCGGGCTACGCCATGCCCGTCGCGGACTTGGTGGCCCTGCGCGCGCGGCAGGCGGCGGAGGCCGGAATCGGCGGCATCGTCTGCAGTGCCGCCGAGGCGGCCTCCGTCCGCTCCGCCATCGGGCCGTCGCGGCTCATCGTGACCCCCGGCATTCGGCCGGCGGGCGACGATGTCGGCGACCAGAAACGCGTGTTGACGCCGGGGGCGGCGATGGAAGCGGGGATCGACCACATCGTCGTCGGCCGCCCCATCACCCAGAGCGCCGACCCTCGCTCCGCGGCGCTGGCGATCCTCGCGGAGATGGGCTGAGCCCCGATGGCAAACAGCGTTCGCTAGATCGACTCGGCCGGCTCTCTCGCCTTTGCAGCGGCGTCGTTCCTGGCGGGCTCGTGGAGCGCGCGCAGCAGGAAGGCGATCATCGCGTCGATGGGAGGAGCCGGTGCGTTGGGGTACTGGCTCACCAGGACCGGATGGCAGTAGCGTGTGATCGCCACATGCAGGCAAGCCGCGGTTATTGCGGGATCCTCGACCCGGAATTCACCGCTGCGAACCCCGTCCGTCACCACCCGTTCCAGGGCGGCGCCGATCCGGTCGATATGGTGCCGGCACACCCCCCAGCTCTCCGACATGGCGGCTTCCACCATCTCATGGATGCGGGGATTGTCCTTGCATCGCTCGATACAGTCGCGGTGGAGCTCTCGGATGATCTCGGCGACCCGCTGATCGGCACTGAGGCCGGGCGCCACGGCGATGCCGGCGATCAGCGCCTCGACCTCGCGGGTCACACGCTCGACCACCGCCTCGTTGATCGCCTTCTTCGAATCGAAGAACCGGTAGACATTGGCCGGGCTCATCCCGAGCGTCTTGGCGATGTCGGCCACGGTGGTCTTCTGGTAGCCGATCTCGCGAAAGAACCTCTCCGCCGTCGCCAAAATCCTGCATCGGGTCGTAGGTGCGGCAGCTTCCAGGCTCGCCTGCAACGGATCGACGGTGATTGTCATGGAACGACCCTAGGTCTCCTGCTCCCGGCCGTCAAAGACACGGCAATGAGGATGCAGCCGTCGCATAGAACGGATGAACGCCGCGGGAATGAAATCCGCACACCGATGCCGGCATCAGAGCCGGTCCGATTTTGGGGCGGAGTACGAGCTAGAGACGGGGTTTCAAATGACAGCGCCGGACGATGGACTGGTTAGCCAGGACTTGGCCATCTTAACGGCACGGCGATCCTGGCCGGGCGACACGTGCCCTCATGCGAGGTCTGGCGCCGGCAGCATTCCTATGTTCGCCGATCAGGGCCGGGGAAAAGCGGCCCAGCGCTTCGGCTGCGCCGCCGACGGCTTACGAGCCGAACTGGGAACCGAGCTGTTCCAGATACTCCGCGAGGTCGACGCCGCCGACGCGCTTACCGTAATCGAACCGCATGCCCTGCCGGATATCGACGCTGCTCTGCTTCGTCGTCAGGGTGAACGGCTTCACGCAAATCCAGGCGCCGTCGCGTCGATGCTCAAAGAAACTCAGGATTTCGTGCTTGGCCATCGTCGCCTCCGGTCGCTTTGCACGATCAACCGAGAAGCCGCGCCAGAGTTCAGCGATATCGTACTTATATTCGCACCTCGCCTAAGCTTGACCGTACAATCCAAGACATGTGCACTGCAGCATCGATGAAGCAGTGCACGTGTCGAAGAGGTTCAGGCGACGCCCTTCAGGGCGCCGATATTCGTGTGGAAATCAGGCCCGTTGAAGGTTCTCGCCACGTAGCCTGCACGGATCAGGAAATCGCCGAACCGCTCACCGGGAGTCTTACCCTGGGCATAGGCGCCGAAGAGCGGATCGAGGATCGTCCTGATCTCGGAGGCGGTCACGTCCTCCGCATAGAGCTTGCCGAGGCGTGAGCCATCGAAAGCCGCACCGAGATAGAGGTGGTAGCGCTCCGGGCCGCGACCGACGAAGCCGATCTCGGCGATGAAGGGACGGGCGCATCCATTGGGGCATCCCGTCATGCGGATCGTGATCTCGTCGTCCTGCAGACCGTGCGAGGCGAGGCTTTCCTCCAGTTCCGTCATCAGGTCCGGCAGGTAGCGCTCGCTCTCGGCCAGGGCCAAGCCGCAGGTGGGCAGGGCGACGCAGGCGATGGAGTTACGGCGCAGGGCACCTGCACCCTTCTGCATGCCGTACTCGTCCACCAGCGCTTCGATCTCGGCTCGCTTCTCGGCGGGCACGTTGGCGATGATGACGTTCTGGTTGCCGGTGAGGCGGAAATCTCCGTCGTGGATCTCCGCGATCCGGCGGAGGCCGGTGAGGAGCCGAGGGCCATCACCCTCTACATCCTTGATACGGCCGGACGGGACATAGAGCGTCAGGTGGTGACGGCCGTCGTCGCCTTCGGTCCAGCCAAAACGGTCGCCATTCCCGGTGAAGGCGAAGGGTTTGGGATCGGCGAGCTTCTTGCCGACGCGCTTCTCCACCTCGGCGCGGAAGGCGGCGAGGCCGTACCGCTCGATGGTGTACTTCAGGCGAGCGTTCTTGCGGTTCTTGCGGTTGCCCCAGTCGCGCTGGACCGTCATTACCGCCTCTGCCACCCGCACCGCTTCATCGGGCTTGCAGAACAGCATCACGTCGGCGGTGCGCGGGAAGGTGTCGGGCTCGCCATGGGTCATGCCCATGCCGCCGCCGACAGTGACGTTCCAGCCCGTCACCTCGTTCTTCTTGTCGAGGATAGCGATGAAGCCGAGATCATGCGCGAAGACGTCGACCTCGTTCGAGGGCGGTACGGCGATCACGATCTTGAACTTACGCGGCAGGTAAGTCCTGCCGTACACGGGCTCGAATTCCGGTTCGCCGCCGACGACCTTCTCGCCGTCGAGCCAGATCTCGCGCCAGGCATTGGTCTTCGGCAGGAGGCTGTCGGAGATCTCCTTGCCGAGTTCGTAGGCGGCCTTGTGCGCGCCGGACTGGGCCGGATTCGTCGAGGCCATCACGTTGCGGTTGACGTCGCCGCAGGCGGCGATGGTGTCGAGGAGGGCGCCGTCGATAGCGGCCATGGTCCGCTTGAGGTTCGACTTGATGACGCCGTGATACTGGAAAGTCTGGCGCGTCGTCGCCCGCAGGGTCCCGTTGGCGTAGGTGGTGGCGATGTTGTCGAGGACGAGCCACTGCTTCGGTGTCACCACTCCGCCGGCGATCCGCAGGCGGATCATGAAGCTATAGGCCTTGTCGAGCTTCTTCTTGGTCCGCTCGGGGCGCAAGTCGCGGTCGTCCTGCTGGTACATCCCGTGGAACTTAACGAGCTGGCCGTCATCCTCGGAGATCGCCCCGGTGGCGTGCTTGAGAAGACCGTCGGCCAGGGTCCCGCGCAGGAAGCCGCTGGCGATCTTGATGTGCTCGTTATGCGCAAGGCCCGCCTCGCGCGCCGCTTCCGCCTCGTCGATGGGACGGGCGGTCGGCGGGGTCTCGTAGGTGCGGGGAGGGGTCAGATCGTCCATTGTGCTGTTCCGGTCTCGTCAATACATCGTCAAGGCACCGCGTACGCATCCTGCCCCATGCGGGCGAGGGATGCGCGCTCGCCCTAGTAAACGTCCTGCTGGTAGCGGTGCGCCCGCTCCAGGGCCGCAACGGCGGCCTCGGCATCGGTTTCGCTCAGCGATTTGACCTCGGCATAGGCATGGACGACCGCGTTACGGACATCCTTGGCCATTCGGTTGGCGTCGCCGCAGACGTAGAAGCTGGCGCCGCCGTCGAGCCATTCCACCAACTCCCTGGCGTGGTGGCGGATACGGTCCTGCACGTAGATCTTCTCGGGCTGGTCGCGGGAGAAGGCCACGTCGATCTTCGTGAGCGAGCCGTCCTCCAGGGCCTCCTGCCATTCGAGCTGGTAGAGGAAGTCGTGGGTGAACTGACGGTCGCCGAAGAACAGCCAGGAGCGGCCGGCGGCCTCGATCGCGCGGCGCTCCTGCACGAAGGCACGGAAAGGAGCGACGCCGGTGCCGGGGCCGACCATGATGATGTCGGTGGCCGGGTCCTGTGGCAGGCGGAAATGCCGGTTCGGCTTCAGCTTCACGCGCAGCTTGCTGCCGTTCTTGATCCGGTCGGCGACCTGCACCGAGGTGACGCCCGAGCGTGACCGCCCATGCGTCTCGTAGCGCACGGCGGCGATGACGAGATGGACCTCGTCGCCGACTTCCTTGCGAGAGGAGGCGATGGAATAGGCGCGCGGGGGCAGGGGCCGGGTGATGGTGTTAAGGTGCTCGGCCGAGAGCGTGGCCGGAAAGGTCTCGATCAGATCGATGAGGTGGCGCCCTTCGATCCAGGCCCGTACCTCGCCGCTGTCGATGAGCTTCCGCGCCTCGGCATGGCTCGTCGCCTTGGCGAACCGCTCCACGGTGGTGGCCGAGAGCGTGGTGATGTCGCGCTCGGACAGCAAGGCCTTGCGCAGGGCCTCGTCGCCGGTGAGGTTCGTCGCCTTGAGGATGTCCTCGACGAGGGCCGGATCGTTCTCGGGGTAGATCTCGAGCGAATCGCCCGGCTCGTAGGCCGGAGCGCCGTCCTCGAATTCGAGGGCCAGATGGATCGTCTCCTTGTCGGAGAGCGACGAGTTGAGGTTGATGTGATCCACCACCTCCACCACCACCGGCTCTCGGCTCGGCTCGGCATCGTCGTCTTCGACGGCGGCACGGCCGGCGAAATCCACCGCGACGACGTTGTCGGCGCTCGGCACGGGCGCGAGAGCCTTCAGGGTATTCTCGATCCAGTCCGCGGCGGGCTTGTCGAAGTCGAGATCGAGATCGGCCCGCTCGGCCCCACGCTTGCCGCCCAGCGCTTCGAACCGCGCGTCGAGCGCCTTGCCGATGGCGCAGAACTCCACATAGGAGGTGTCGCCCAGCGCCAACACGCCGAAGGTCACGCCGTCGAGGCGGGGGGCACCGTCGCCCATCAATTCGTTGTAGGCACGGGTGGCGCGGGCCGGAGGCTCGCCCTCGCCCCAGGTCGCCGCGATGGCGATGAGGTTCTTGGCCCCCGCCAGCGTGGCGATGTCGAGGTCGGCGAAATCCACCACCTTCGGCTTGAAGCCGCCCTTCTTGGCGAGCTTGGCGACGGAACCGGCCAGGGCTTCGCAATTGCCGGATTCGCTGGCGTAGATGATGGTCAGTGGCTCGGCGGCCTTCGGCGGCCCGGCGGGAAGAGCGGCCGGCTGTCCCCCGGCCGCGTCGAGACCGGCGAGGAAGCCCGCGAGCCAGGCGCGCTGGATCGGTGTCGCCGCTCCGAGGACGGCGTCGAGGCTCGCGCGTTCGTTGTCGTCGAACGGGGCGGTGCGGGGGAGTATCGCTTGTCGTGCCATCGTTAAGCCATGTCGCGCTGCGGAGCCGAGTGTCAACGGGATGTCCGTTTTACAGAACGGCGTCATGAGAGAAGGAGCTGCCTATGATTGCAGCGCAAAACAGAATTTTATTCCCCAGCCACTACAGAGAGCGTCGGTATGAAACGCCCGTTCGGCGGCGCTGACGGAAGCGGAAGTGCCGTCGTCGACTTCACTTTTTCCATGGCGAATCGGGACGTCACGTTCTTCAGGGGCAAGGTCGCGATAAGTTGCTTATAGAAAGTGTCGTAAGCCTGCATATCGGCGACAACGACCCGCAACATGTAATCCACGTCGCCCGCCATGCGGTAAAATTCCAGCACCTCCGGCATGGCAGAGACGGTGGAGGCGAAGCGTTCGAGCCAGTCGCGCGAGTGGTCCGACGTCTCGATGGAGACGAAGACGGTGAGCCCGAGCCCCAGCTTGACCGGATCGAGGACGGCGACCCGCCGGTCGATGACGCCATCCGCTTCGAGACGCTGGATCCGCTTCCAGCAGGGCGTCTGCGACAGGCCTACCTTTTCGCCGATCGTTGCGATCGACAGGGTGGCATCGTTCTGAAGCAACGCCAGAATCTTGAGATCGATCGAGTCCACATTGACCTCGCATTGCGGTTCCGGTCAGCGGCGCCGAGGTGCGCTGGGGCGCAGGCGTCGACCATTCGGATTAAGAAGAATATTCCTTGGCGGGCAACCCATCGGGCATCCGCGCCGCAGCAAACCACGTTGACAGCAGCGGGGGAATGCCGCGGCGCGATACCCGCCATGCCTTGACAGCGTTCGTTATAGCGAACATTTCAGGTGCCAGACAAGCGGGCATCTGACAAGGTAGGCGCACGGAACACGCTCATGAGTACTTCCCTGGAACGAACGGCGCGGGACCTCGCGTCCAATCTGGCCGGCCTCGATCTCAAGGGGCGCATCCGTGCGATCGAGGCCGCCATCCCGGGCAGGCTGGTGTTCACCACCAGCCTCGGCATCGAGGATCAGGCGCTCACCCATGCCCTGGCCATGGCGAAGAGCCGTACCGAGACCGTCACCCTCGATACGGGTCGACTCTTCCCCGAGACCTACGACGTCTGGGCGGAGACCGAGTCGGCCTACGGCATCCGCATCCAGGCCTATGCGCCGGAGCGGCTCGCCGAAGAGGCGTTCGTCCGCGACGAGGGCATCAACGGCTTTCGCCATTCGGTCGCCGCCCGGCAAGCCTGTTGCGGCTTCCGCAAGGTCGAGCCGTTGCGCCGTGCCCTCGACGGCGCCGCAGGTTGGCTGACGGGCTTGCGGGCGGGCCAATCCGCAAATCGCTCGGACACGCCGCTCGCGGAGGCCGACGAGGCGCGCGGTCTGATCAAGATCAATCCGCTCGCGGATTGGACCCGCGCCGACATCGACCGTTTCGTCATCGACAATTACATCCCCTACAACGTCCTCCACGATCGCGGCTTTCCCTCGATCGGGTGCGCCCCGTGCACCCGCGCCATCAAGATCGGTGAATCCGAGCGTGCCGGCCGCTGGTGGTGGGAGCAGGAATCCAAAAAGGAGTGCGGCCTTCACGTGCATCAGCCCGACGCGAACGTTCAGCCGGGCCAGGAAGCCGCCGCATTCGAATCGACACCCCGCAACAGCAATCTGGAGATGGCCCGATGAGCGCCGCCACCGCCCTGGCCGCGACGCTGCCCGAGCGTCTGACTCACCTGCAGCGCCTCGAAGCCGAGAGCATCCACATCATGCGGGAGACGGTCGCCGAGACCGAGAATCCCGTGATGCTCTATTCGATCGGCAAGGATTCGTCGGTGCTGCTGCATCTGGCGCTGAAGGCCTTCGCGCCGGGACGCCTGCCGTTCCCGCTGATGCACATCGATACGACGTGGAAGTTCAAGGAGATGATCGCGTTCCGCGATCAGCGCGCCAAGGAGCTCGGCCTCGACCTCATCGTCCATACCAATCAGGAGGGCCTGGCCCGTGGCATCGGCCCGATCAGCCACGGCTCGGAAGTCCATACCGACGTGATGAAGACGCAGGGCCTGCGTCAGGCGCTCGACAAGCATAAGTTCGACGCGGCCTTCGGCGGCGCTCGCCGCGACGAGGAGGCTTCGCGCGCCAAGGAGCGGATCTTCTCCCTGCGGACGGCCCAGCATCGCTGGGATCCCAAGCGCCAGCGGGCCGAGCCCTGGCACCTGTACAACCTCAAGAAGAAGCGCGGCGAATCCCTGCGCGTCTTCCCGATCTCGAATTGGACCGAGCTCGATGTCTGGCTCTACATCGAGCAGGAGCAGATCCCGATCGTGCCGCTCTACTTCGCCAAGCCCCGCCCGGTGGTGGAGCGCGACGGCCAGCTGATCATGGTCGATGACGAGCGCCTGCCGCTGAATCCCGGCGAGACCCCGCAGAACCTGTCCGTGCGCTTCAGGACGCTGGGCGACTACCCGCTCACCGGCGCCGTCGAAAGCGAGGCCGCCACCCTACCCGAGATCATCGGCGAGACCCTGTCCGCCCGGACCTCGGAACGTCAGGGCCGGGTGATCGACAAGGACGGGTCGGGTGCCATGGAGCGCAAGAAGCAGGAGGGGTATTTCTAAGATGACGATCCACCAGTCACCCGAAGCCTTCGGCTACGACAGCTTCCTTGCCACCCACCAGAGCAAGGAGGTGCTGCGCTTCATCACCTGCGGCTCCGTCGACGACGGCAAGTCGACCCTGATCGGCCGGCTCCTGCACGACACAAAGCAGCTTTTCGACGATCAGGTGACGGCCCTGCAGCGCGATTCCCGCAAGCACGGCACGCAGGGCGCCGAGATCGATCTCGCCCTTCTCGTGGACGGTCTCCAGGCCGAGCGCGAACAGGGCATCACCATCGACGTCGCCTACCGGTTCTTCTCCACCGACAAGCGTTCCTTCATCGTCGCCGACACCCCCGGCCACGAGCAGTACACCCGCAACATGGCGACGGGCGCCTCCACGGCGGATGTCGCCGTGATTCTGGTGGACGCCCGCCAGGGTCTCACCCGTCAGACCCGGCGTCACGCGCTCCTGGTCTCGCTTCTGGGGATCAAACGCGTCGCCCTCGCCGTGAACAAGATGGATCTGGTGGGCTGGTCGCAGGACAAGTTCGAGGCCATCACGGCGGCGTTCCATGCGTTCGCGGAGCCGCTGGGCTTTACCGAGATCCGTCCCATCCCGCTTTCCGCCAAGAATGGCGACAACGTCGTCCTGCCCGGAGCCGCCGCGCCCTGGTACACGGGAATGCCGCTGCTCCAGTATCTGGAAGAGGTGCCGGTGCGGGTCGAGGAGCAGGCCGCGCCGTTCCGTCTTCCGGTTCAGTGGGTGAACCGCCCGAATTCTGATTTCCGCGGTTTCTCCGGCCTGATCGCCAGCGGCCGCATCGCCCCGGGCGATGCGATCATCGTCGAGCCCTCGGGCCGCACCTCCACGGTGGCCCGCATCTTCACGGCGGACGGCGACCTGCCGCATGCGGTGGAGGGACAGTCGGTGACCCTCGTCCTCGCCGACGAGATCGATGCCTCGCGCGGTTCGGTGATCGTGACGGCCGATGCGCCGATGCGGGTGACCGACCGTTTCGAGGCCCGCCTGTTCTGGGCGGCCGAAACGGAGCTGCTTCCCGGTTCGACGCTGCTCGCCAAGATCGGCACGGTGATCGTCAACGCCACCGTGACGGCCATCGGGAACCGCATCGATCCCGAGACCGGGAACCCGGCCGCCGCCGCCCGGCTCGTCGCCAACGACATCGCCGATGTGACCCTGAGCCTCGACCGGGCTGTCGCCGTCGACGCCTACGGCGCCAACCGCGACACCGGCGGCTTCATCCTCATCGACCGCGAGACCACCGACACGGCGGCCCTCGGTCTGATCCATGCGGACAAGACCGCCACGACCGTGAAGGACGAGCCGGAATCGACCCGCGCGGCGAAATCCGGCGGAGGGTTCCTGTCGAAGCTGCGCTGGGTCTTCGGCGGAATCTGACTTCCCGACGCGCCTCATCTCCCCTCGACTAAGCGGCCATTCCAGAGCGTCATCGCGCGGTGGGATGGCCGCTTTGTCATGTCCGGCAGCCTTGCCCGCCTGGGCCACCGGGACTAGGGTCCGCGCGCTTTTCAGAGGGCGCCCGTCGGCGCCCGTCAGACCCTATCGGAGCACGCCATCATGGGCTTTCTCGCCGACGCCCTGTCCAAGGTGAAGCCGTCCGCCACCATCGCGATGACGCAGAAGGCCCGCGAGCTGAAAGCCGGCGGGATGGACGTGATCAGCCTGTCGGTGGGTGAGCCCGATTTCGACACGCCGGACCATATCAAGGACGCGGCCATCGACGCGATCCGGCGCGGCGAGACCAAGTACACCCCGGTCTCCGGCATCGTGCCCCTGCGCGAAGCAATCGTGAAGAAGTTCAAGCGCGAGAACGGCCTCGACTACAAGGCAAGCCAGACCATCGTCGGCACCGGCGGCAAGCACGTCATCTACAATGCTCTCCTCGCCACCCTGAATCCTGGCGACGAAGTGGTGATCCCACGCCCCTACTGGGTCTCCTATCCGGAGATGGTGGTCCTGTGCGGCGGCACGCCGGTCTTCGCCGAGACCGATATGGAGCATGATTTCAAGCTCCAGCCGGAAGAGCTGGAGCGGGTGATCACGCCGAAGACCAAGTGGATCATCCTCAACTCGCCGTCGAACCCCTCCGGCGCGGCCTATGCCCGCGAGGAGTTGAAGAAGATCACCGATGTGCTGATGCGGCACCCCCATGTCTGGGTGCTCACCGACGACATGTACGAGCACCTGTGCTACGGCGATTTCGAGTTCGTGACCCCGGCCCAGGTGGAGCCCGGCCTCTACGACCGCACGCTGACCATGAACGGCGTCTCGAAGGCCTATGCCATGACCGGCTGGCGCATCGGCTATGCCGCCGGCCCCGAACACCTGATCAAGGCGATGGATTTCGTCCAGGGACAGCAGACCTCCGGCGCCTCCTCGATCTCGCAATGGGCGGCGGTGGCGGCCCTCGATGGCACGCAGGAACATCTCGCCCGTTTCCGCGCCGCCTTCCACGAGCGCCGCGACCTCGTGGTCTCCATGCTGAACCAGACCAAGGGCCTGAAATGCCCGACGCCGGAAGGCGCCTTCTACGTCTATCCGTCCTGCGCCGAGACGATCGGGCGCAAGACCCCGTCCGGCAAGGTCATCGAGACGGACGAGGATTTCGTGGTGGAACTGCTGCAGGCGGAGGGCGTCGCCGCCGTCCATGGTTCCGCCTTCGGCCTCGGTCCGAACCTGCGCATCTCCTACGCCACCTCGAACACGGCGCTGGAAGAAGCCTGCACCCGCATCCAGCGCTTCTGCGGCTCGCTGAGCTGAGCCTCCGAGGGACGATCGCGCCTTGACGACTCGCGTCTGACGCGAGTCAGATGCGAGTAGGGTGGTTCTGTTCGGAGGAGACGTTCATGGCGACGATTGCCGTCATCGCACCCGGCGCCATGGGCAGCGCGATCGCAGCCCGCATGCACGGGAACGGCGCTCGCATCCTCACCGTTTTGGCCGGGCGCAGCGCCGCCACCATCGCGCGGGCCAGGGAATCCGGCATGGAAGGCGTGGACGAGGCGGCCCTCGCCGAGGCCGACCTCATCCTCTCCATCGTCCCACCCGCGGAAGCGACGAGCCTGGCCCTCCGCTTGGTTCCTACGCTCACCGCGGCAGGGCGCAAGCCGGTCTATGTCGATTGCAACGCCCTCAATGTCGTGACGAAACGTAACGTGGCTGCACTGATCGACAAAGCCGGCGCGATCTTCATCGATGCCGCCATCATCGGAGCGCCGCCCAAGGCCGGCGACGAAGGGCCACGGTTCTACGTCTCCGGGGACGATCTCGCGGCGTCCGTGGCGTTGCGCGAACTGGGCCTGGACGTCCGCCCCGTGGATGGCGGCGTCGGTGCGGCCTCCGCGCTCAAGATGTCCTATGCCGGCATCAACAAGGGGCTGACCGCGCTCGCCGCCGTGATGGTTCTCGCGGCGGGCCGTGCCGGTGCGGCGGAAGCCCTGCATGCCGAACTCGCCGAAAGCGAGCCGGAACTGCTTGCTCGCTTCTCCCGCGTCCTGCCCGACATGGTGCCGAAGGCCTATCGCTGGGTCGCCGAGATGGACCAGATCGCGAGTTTTCTCGGAAATGACGATGGCGGCCGACGGATGTTCGATGGCGCGGGGCGCGTCTACGAACGGCTCGCCGCCGAGGAGGGCGACGGCAACGAGATCGAGAGGCTGAGGGCCTTCGCCGCTGCGGCGGAAAGGCCCTGACGCTGCGGGGTCGGTTGCCGGGTCGGGTCGGGATGACTACACCGGCCATCCCTGCAGCCGATGCGTCCGATGGTTTCGCGAACCCTCTCGGACTGGCGTGGTCGCAGGGCTTGTCGTGACGGGGCGGTGCGGACCAGTTCTCTTCGCCGATCCTGTGAGGCCTCGTGGGCCGGGTCGCGGCAGGTGTGTCACGGGCGCGGGGAACAGGAACCGTCGTCGTGGCTGATGGCCCACGCTCATCGGCTCACCGAAGCGGGGCGCGCCATTTCAGGACAGGCTCCGGACAGGGTCGTGAGCCAAATGGTTTACCGACTTCACGCACAAGTGAGACGGGCCGGGGAACCGGTCGCGTTCCTCCGCGTAGTCTCGGGCTTTCCAGCATGCGACGCCTTCTCACCGGTGGCATCAAGGCGATTGTCGCCATTGCCGCGCTTTCCACTGCCGCCCATTGGGCCATGCGCGTGCAGCGCACGCCCATCGCCGTGCCGGCACCCGTCGCAGTGGTGAAGGACCCGGTCGCCACCGGTTCGATCCCCACGCGCAACGCAGAATCTCCAGTTGGGGACCGGGTCGCCATTGTCACCCAAGGTCTCGACCAGAAACGCCTCGGCGAATTGTTTTCGGGCGCCACCGGGAACAAGCCGAAGGTCGAGAAGGCCGCAGCCAGGCACTGAGGGCGGACGCGACCACCGTCACGCGATGGTCAAGAGGGCGTGGTTCGGTGCGGCCAACCCGTCGCAACAGGCTGCCGCATGATCGACCGTTCCGCTTTCACCCGCCGCGAAACCCTGGCAGGTGCCGCCGCCCTCGCCCTGGCGCCTTCGGCGGCGCGGTCGTCGGAGCGCGCGACGGGTTCCGTCTATGAAGTAGTTCCGGGGGGGCGGGAAGGCATCGCGGACATCGCCGTCTCGAACGGTCGCGACGTGGTCCGCACCGACGGCCAGGGCCGCTACGCGCTCGACGTCTCGGACGGCGACATCGTCTTCGTGGTGAAGCCCGCTGGCTTCGCGCTGCCGCGCGACGAGAACAACATTCCGCGTTTCAGCTACATCCACCAGCCGCAGGGCACTCCGCCCGATCTACGCCTGCGCTATCGCGGCATCGATCCGACCGGGCCGCTTCCCGCCTCCATCGATTTCGCACTGACCCGCGAACCCGAACCCGATGCGTTCGACGTCATCCTGTTCACCGATCCGCAGCCGGAAAGCCCGGTTGAGCTCAGCCATGTCCGCGACACGGCGGTGACGCGGGTCCTGGGCACGAAGGCCGCCTTCGGCATGACGACAGGCGACATCCTGTTCGACGACCTCTCGTTCTACGGTCGCTCGAACCGCATCATGGGGCGCATCGGAATCCCCTGGTTCCATATCGGCGGCAACCACGATCTCAACTTCGAGGCGCCCGACGCCCGGTACAGCCGCGAGACCTACAAGCGGGTCTACGGCGCGCCCTACTATGCCTTCCACCACGGCAAGACCCTCTTCCTGATGCTCGACACCGTGCATTACCTTGGCGCCGCATCGGGCAACGGCGACGGGGTCGGCCGCTACGAGGGGCGCATCGGCGAACGGCAACTCACATTCATCGCCAATATGCTGGCTCTGACGCCGAAGGAGAACCTCGTCGTCATCGCCATGCATATCCCGCTCTATACCGATCTCGACCCGGCCGATCCGCGTCAGAACGTGACGGACCGAGAGCGCCTGCTCGACCTCCTCGGCGACAGACCCGTGCTCAGCCTCGCCGGCCATACCCACACAACGGAGCATCACTACCCCCGCGCAGGCGGGACCGGGAGCCACCACCACCACGTCCTCACCGCCGTCTCCGGCTCGTGGTGGAGCGGCCCCGCCACTCGCACCGGCATTCCCTCGGCCGACAGCCGCGACGGGACGCCCAACGGCTTCCACGTCCTGTCCATCGACGGCGCCGGTTACACCACCCGCTACCGCCCGGCTCAGGGCGAGCCCGATGAGAGAATGAGGATCGTGCTCGAGAGTCAGTATCGCGGAGGAGCCGGCGAGGTCCTGCGCGATTACCGGCCGATGCAGACCCTGCGTTCGCCGGTGCCGCGCGAGAGCGTCGGGGCGACCAATCTGGTGGTGAACGTCTTCGATGGCGGTCCGCGCACCCGCGTCCAGTACCGGATCGACGACGGCCCCGCCGTCGAGATGATGCTCACGCGGCGGCCGGACCCTTTCGTCGCCGAGGTCTTCCTGCGGTATCCGGAGGCGAAGAAGCCGTGGGTGAAGGCCGAGCCGTCGAGCCACATCTGGGTCGCGCGCCTCGGCGGCGACATTCCGGCCGGTAGCCATCGCATCACCGTCGAGGTCCGGGACGAGTACGGGCGCCCGTTCTCGTCCGGCATGGTCCTCGAGGTGACGAGCGAGGACGGCCCTTCACGGGGCTGAGATTGCCGCTCGCCCGGAACGGGCGGCTGCCAGGGTCGGCGGCGTCAGGCTGCCAGGCGGCGAGCGCCGTGGTTGCCCTCCTCGATCTCCTCGATGATCTTGGCGCAGAAGGCGTCGAGATCGCCGGGATTGCGGCTCGTGACGATGCCCTTGTCGGTCACCACCGCCTCGTCCCGCCATTGGCCACCGGCATTGATGACATCGGTCCTGATCGACGAGAACGACGTCAGGTTCAGGCCCTTCACGGCCCCCACCTCGATCAGCAGCCAAGGCGCGTGGCAGATCGCGGCCACCACCTTGCCGGAGATGAGGAACGCCTTGATCACGTCGAGGGCCTTCGGCTCGAGCCGGAGCTTGTCCGGGTTGATCTGGCCGCCCGGCAGCACGAGGGCGTCGTAATCCGCCGGGTCGATGTCTTCGAGATCCTTGTCCACCGCGACGTTCTTGCCCCAATCCGTCTTGTCCCAGGCACGAATGGATTCCCGCGATTCGCGCGATTTCGGCGAGGCGACGACGACGCCCGCCCCGGCGCTCTTGAGCGTCTGAAGCGGAACCGTGAGCTCCGTTTCCTCAAAACCGTCAGTGGCGAGGATGAGAACTTTCGATTGCTTGATGTCGGACATGATTGATCTCCGCACGTGTCTCGAATGATGGTGGAAGAACCAGTAGCGGATAGGGCGGGTTCCTGGCTCCGGGGAGATGCAATGCAGCCTCGGTGCCAGCGCAAGGGTCACAGGATGGCTCTCGAATCGGCGTCCAGCTGGAACTGGCGACTGCCGGGGCGGGTTTCTCCAGCACACCGACCGATCCACCGCAAAGCGAAGGAGACGCTGCATGGCCAATCCAGGCCTACCGATCCCCGAGCCGCTCCCGGGGGGAATTCCCGGCGACCTGCCGCCCCCGCCGCTGCCGCCCGACGAAGCTCCGGATATCGGGCCGACCGGTCCGCGGACCCCCTATCCCGTCGATGATCCCGGCATCGACGAGCCGGCAGGACCGGGCTCCGAGCCCGATTATCTGCCCGGCGGTCCGACGGACCCTGGCGTGCGGATGTGATCGTCCGGTCAGTGATCCCCGTGTGACGCGCGAACGTCACGGGGGGCGTTGAGAATTTCGGAGAGGCTCGTCGCCACGTGACGGGCCTCTTCGTCCGTCAGGCGCAGCTGGAAAGGCGGAAGCGGCCCCGCCTGGAGTGCCACGACGGCTTGCCCCTTCTCGTCGGTTCCCACCTCGATGGCGGAGGACGTGACTTCGAGCATGGCGATATCCTCGTCGTTGAGGTCGTCCGGCGGATCGACCTCGTCCGGCTCGTCGATCGCAGTCAGCAGATGTCCCACCGCGCGTACGAGGGCGCGGGCGGCCCGCGCATCCATCACGACTGCCGTGGCCTGATCGTCCTTCTGGAACGAGAGCTGGATGTTCGCGCCTTCGAGGGAAACCGAGATGCCCGCCATGAACCGCCTGATTGCGTCGCCTAACTGCCTGGAACCGAACTCATATATGCACGTCGCGGACCGAAAAACACGGGGTTCGCGACAAGGCGCTCATCAGTCCGGCATGAAAGGGCGGTGCGTCGATGCGGCCGGCAAGATCCGGCCAGGTGCCTTGTTGCCGCCGCACAATGCGCCTACATGGAGGTCAGCGGGCATCAGTGAGCCGAACGCAACGTGCATCGCACGTCTCACGACCTGCTGATCCCGTCAAATGTAAAAGAGGACCGGCGCCGGGTGTCTCGAGCAGACGCGCGTGTTTGGTCAACGAACGATACGAGGTTCTATTCGTGAATACCGGCACTGTTAAGTGGTTCAACGAAACCAAAGGCTACGGCTTCATTCAGCCCGATGACGGCGGCAAGGACGTGTTTGTTCACATCTCCGCCGTCGAGCGCGCGGGAATGCGCAACCTCATTGAAGGTCAGAAGGTCTCCTACGAGATCCAAACCGACAAGCGCAGCGGCAAGGATTCGGCTGGTAACCTCCAGGCGGCCTGACGCACCCGGCGCCAGCCCTCAAGGCTGGCGTCACCACCGGCGTCAAGCGCCGGCTTCGCTGGCATCCCGACGTGCTCCTCTGGGGAGACGAGTTCGGTTCAGGGATGGCTCATCCGCAACCCCAAAATCTTTTGACTCACGGAACGAGAGGCAAAGCTCGTCGTTTCGCACACCAAGAAAAATCTGAAAGATCACAAGAAAACATGTTGTTCGAATATACCCGGCGCCGCGGCGTCCGTTCGCCCATCACCGATGCGGCGACCTTCAAGGTAGGAAAGCTGAAGCAGACGACGTCGCGTGATGCGCAGGACATCGATCTCAGCCACCTCATCGACACCTCTTACAACTACCATTCGCCCCGTGAGTTGCGCTGGCATCTGGCCGAGCGGCTGGGCGTGGCTCCCGACGTGGTCGCGGTTCGCGAACACGCCTGATCGGGGCATCTCCGAGCCAGGGACATCCGCCTTGCGCTCGATGACGTTTCACGCCGAGTTCCTCACCGGGCTCGGCGTTTGCGTGTCCGGAGCCCGTCTCCCCATGACCCGATCCGGCTCATGGGGAGACGCGGCCAGACGACATCATCCCCGAGCCAGCGCCGCGACGACATCGTCGCGCAGACCGTCCGACATCGCGATGAGGGCACCGTGGACGGGGTCCGGGCGGTTATAGGTCGTGCGGGTTCCCTTCAGGTCGCTTACCGACCCACCGGCCTCTCGCAGGAGCAGGTCCGCCCCGGCGAGATCCCAGTCACGCGCGTCGGACGAGACCAGACCGACATCGATCGATCCCTCGGCGACCCGTGCCACCCGCAAGGCGAGGGACGGCACGCGCGGGACGATGTGGACGTCGACGGCTTCCCGGTTCGTCGAGCCGCCACGGGCGAGCTTGTCGATCATTGGCTTCGGCCCGGTCACCTTGGCCCCCGCAAGACCGGCCTGGGTCGAAACGGACAGCGGCACGCCGTTGCAGGTCGCCCCGCCTCCCGCCACGGCCTCGTAGAACCGGTCGCTTACCGGTGCATGGACAAAGCCGAGGATCGGTTGTCCGCCCGCGAGCAGCGCCACCGAGATCGACCAGTCCGGATGGCCGGTCAGAAAGGCTCGCGTCCCGTCGATGGGATCGACGATCCAGACGAGGTCCGAGCCGAGCCGGATGGCATCGTCGCTGGTTTCCTCCGAAAGCCAGGCCGCCGCCGGCAGGAGCGCGCTGAGGCGGATCTTCAGGAACGTATCCACCGCGACGTCGGCTTCCGTCACCGGCGAGCCGCCGGCTTTCGACCATGTCCGCGCGGTCGTCTGCGCCCCCGACCTGAAGAAGGGGAGGGCCAGGGACGCCGCCTCACGGATCGCCTCCCTCAGGGCGGGAAGCAGGGCCTGGGCGGCTTTGGTCGACATCGTGTCGGACATGCGTCTCCGGTCGTCGGGGTTCTATCGGTGGCGGCGGCGAATCGGTCTTCCCCGCGCAGAGCGGCGCAAGGGATCGAATTCTTTGTAGGGTGCCCCTTCGACACTCACAAGGATCGCGCGCAGGCGATGCCCCCGGATCCTGACGAATGCGGCAAGGAAGTGTTGAGCATTCCAGACGCTTCCCTGCCATCCACCATCGCTTAACTCTGGCTATTAAGGTGGTCTGAGGAGGTTAGACGCAAATCTGCTTGTCATAAGAGACGGCCCTGAAGAGGCCGATCACACCAACAGGGCGTCGATCCAATGAACACTTTCTCAAACATGAATCAGACCGAGACACATGTCGGCATCGTCGTGGATACATGCCGTCAGGACGGTGTCGCGCTGCCCACCATGGCGTTCTTTCGGTCGCCGCTTCCGATTACCGGCCGTATCTCCGGCGGTACCGAGGCCGTCGGCGTCGCCCTGGCCTTCGCCTCCGAGGATAGCGATGCGTGCGACGAAGACCGTTTCGCGCTCCTCCTGGTGGACGGCGCCGGCACCACCCTCGGCCGTCTCGGTCCTTATGGGGACGACGACGTCGTGGCGGTCTGGCGCGATTGCTCGGCCCGGACGGGTCTGCCGCGGATGATCGTGCGGGAAGACGGTACCCTCGCCGTCGTATCGCGCCAGCTCGGCCGCGTCGCCCTCGGGACCACCCGCGCCCGTCGCCGCCACGGCCTCCTCAACGGCCGGCGCCCGCGCTTCCTCGTCCGCCGCAAGACAGGCGTACTGCCGGTGCGTCCGTTGATCTATCGCGGCGAGAACGAGATCGTCGGCGGCGCCCTGTCCTGAGGCCGGATCGGGCTCAGGACAGAGCCTGCCAGACGGTATCCGCCGCCAGCCCGGCAAAGAGGATCAGCCCGGCATCGCGGTTGGAGCGGAAGAGCGTCAGCGCCCCACGCCCGTCGCCTGGTTTCAGGCGAACGACCTGCCATCCGAGGTGGAGGGCGAAGAGTGTGACGCCGAGGGCGCCCACGGGACCGGCCCCCGCCAAGGCCGATGCGGCAGCGATGGCCACGACCGAAACGGCGTAGCAGAGGCCGATGGCCGGTCGTAAACCGCGGCCGAACAGGCGAGCCGAGGAGCGGATGCCAGCGATCTCGTCATCCTCGATGTCCTGCACCGCATAGATCGTATCGTAGCCGACGACCCACGCCACCGTGCCTGCGTAGAGCAGCAGCGCCGGTCCACCGAGATCGCCGAAGGCGGCGACCCAACCCATCAGCCCCCCCCACGAGAAGGCGAGGCCGAGCACCGCCTGGGGCATCGACATCACCCGTTTCATGAAAGGATAGATCGCCACCGGCAGGAGCGACGCCATCCCGACGAGGATGGCGGTCCGATTGAATTGCAGCAGTACCGCCAGCCCCACCAGCGCCTGCAACACCAGGAAGATCGCGGCGGAACGTGTCCGCACCTGCCCGGAGGGGAGGGGACGCGAACGCGTGCGCTCCACCTGGGCGTCGAGGTCGCGGTCGGCGATGTCGTTGTAGGTCGAGCCCGCCCCCCTCATGGCGATGGCGCCAATGAGGAACAGGACGAGATGCGCCGGGTCCGGAAACGGTTTGTGACCGGCGATCGCGGCGAGGGCGGCCGACCACCAGCACGGCAGCAGCAGCAGCCACCATCCGATCGGCCGGTCGATCCGGGCCAGTCTCAGATAGGGGCGCAGGCCGCGCGGGGCGAGACGATCGACCCAGTGCCCGGCGACCGCATCCGCGACCCTGCCATCCGCGCCGGGCCGCGAGGTCACGCCCGCCATACGCAAGCGAGGCCGTGGAGCGGCGATTCAGCCAAGGCTCAGAGCGCGCCCTGCGGCATCTTCAGGCTTCCCGTGAGGCCGGGGCCGCCGAGCATGCCGCCGCCGCCGCCGCCGCCACCGTTCTGGGCCTGGGCCCGTGCCTGGGCTTCCATCTTCGAGGCCTGGGCGGCGACGCCGCAGATCTTGGTGCGAATGCCGGCGACCTTGAGGTGGTCGGCCTTGAAGCCTTCGGCGAAGGAATCAGGGATCGAGCACCATTCCTTGTTGGCGGCGATCCACTTGACGCCCTCGTTGCCGTTGGCCTGCAGCTTACCGAACAGGGCGCAGGCTTCGGCCGGCGTCATCTTCTTCTTCGAGTTCGAGGCGGCATTCGCCTTGGCCACGAGATCCTTGCGCGACTGGAGCGTCTTCTGGATATCGCCGCATTCCGCGTTTTGCGCGAAAGCAGGGCCGGCGAGAAGGGCGGAACCGAGAAGGGCTCCGGCGACCGCCGCGATGGTCTTCGATGACATTAGCTAGGCTTCCCTCTCCCCCAATCCCTACCAGTGCCTGATCGTGGCCACCGGAGCGATTGCCTATCCTGCAAGACGTCTCGCCATAGGAATGTGGCGTCTTTCGAGACGTAAACGGGCGGTAGTACATGCGCTTGGGGAAACGCTACATATTCTGACCCTGTTGCCCTTCCGCATCACCCTGGCTTCCGCTCTGCGTTGACAGGTGTGGTGCCGCGAGCGACCACCCCGATCCATGGCACATTACGACTTCACCGCCCCGCGCCTCTTCGTCGAGCCCGACCTCCGCGAGGGGACGGTACTCCCGTTGGAACGCGCACAGGCGAACTACCTGCTGAACGTCCTGCGACGCGGCCCGGACGACCCAGTCCTCGTATTCAACGGGCGCGACGGCGAGTGGCGCACCCGCATCGCCCAGAATGGCCGCAAGAGCGCGGAACTGATCGTCGTCAAGCTCCAACGCCCGCAGCCCGGGAGGGCCGACCTGCACTACCTCTTCGCGCCGTTGAAGACCGCAAGGCTGGATTACCTGGCCCAGAAGGCGGTGGAGATGGGCGCCGGCACCATCCGCCCCGTCTTCACCCGCTACACCCAGGGCGAGCGGATCAACCGGGACCGCCTGCGCGCCAACGCCATCGAGGCGGCCGAGCAATGCGGCATCCTGGCGATTCCCGATCTTCCCGAGGCGGTCCGGCTCCCCGTCGCCCTCGCCGAGCTCGACCCCGCCCGCCTCCTCGTCTTCTGCGACGAGGAGGCCCCCGTCACCGACCCGGTGGCCGCCCTGCGCGAGGCGGCGGATCCGACGGCGCCACCGCCGCTCGCCGTGCTGATCGGGCCGGAGGGCGGGTTCTCGCCCGAGGAGAGGGACATGATCGCTGCCCGGCCGAACACCGTGGCCCTTTCGCTCGGGCCGCGCATCCTGCGGGCGGACACGGCCGCCGTGGTTGCGTTGGCATTGGTGCAGTCTGTGCTCGGCGACACACGCTGAGCGGGCGTGGCCTGGCCTACGTTGTTCATGCCTCGCCGCTGGACTAAGGAGTCGCCATCTCTTCAGGGGGCTCCTCCGCTGCGGTCCGGCGCGCCTCTCACCACAAACGACCTTCACCACGAGGCAGCGCATGGCGCGCGATACGTCCGACACCACACCGCTGACCAAGCGGGACGAACTGATCGCGTGGTTCGCCGAGGGCGAGAAACCGCGCGAAAGCTTCGCCGTCGGCACCGAGCACGAGAAGGTTCCGTTCTACCGGGACGGCAATACCCCCGTCCCCTACGAGGGCGAGACCGGCATCCGCGCCCTGCTCGAGGGCGTCGCGCGCGAGACCGGCTGGGAGGCGATCGAGGATGCGGGCCACCTCATCGGCCTTGCCGGCGCGGATGGCGGCGCGATCTCCCTGGAGCCCGGCGGGCAGTTCGAACTGTCCGGCGCGCCGCTTCCGGACGTCCACGCGACCGAGCGTGAGCTGCGCATTCATCTCGAAGCCACCGCGCGGGCGGCCGATCCCCTGGGCATCGGCTTCCTCGACCTCGGCATGAGCCCGAAATGGACCCGCGAGGGCACGCCGGTCATGCCCAAGAGCCGCTACAAGATCATGGCGGGCTACATGCCGAAGGTCGGAACCCTCGGCCTCGACATGATGCTGCGCACTGCCACCGTCCAGGTGAATCTCGACTTCTCCTCCGAGGCCGACATGGCGGCAAAGATGCGGGTCGCCCTGGCGCTGCAGCCGGTGGCGACGGCGCTGTTCGCCAACTCCCCCTTCACCGACGGCCGCCCCAACGGCTTCCTCTCGCGCCGCTCCGAGATCTGGCGCGACACCGACGCCGACCGGACCGGCATGCTGCCCCGCGCCTTCGAGGCCGGGTTCGGCTACGAGGCCTATGTCGACTGGCTGCTCGATATGCCGATGTATTTCGTCAAGCGCGGCGAGACCTATCACGACGTCAGCGGCGCCTCGTTCCGCGACCTCATGGACGGGCGCCTCGCGGCCCTTCCCGGCGAGCGGGCGACGATGTCCGACTGGGCGAACCACGCCTCCACCGCTTTCCCCGAGGTGAGGCTGAAGCGCTACATCGAGATGCGCGGTTCGGATGTGGGCGGCGCGGACATGATCGTCGCGCAGGCGGCCTTCTGGGTCGGCCTTCTCTACGATGAGGCCGGGCTCGCGGCCGCCTGGGACATCGCCAAGGCCTGGAGCGCCTCCGAGCGGGAATGCCTGCGCGCCATGGTCCCACGCCTCGGCCTCGCCACGCCGATCGCGGGCCGCAGTCTCGGAACCGTGGCGGCGGAAGCCTTGGCCATCGCCCGCAAGGGTCTCGAAGCACGCGGGCGCCGCGATGAGCAGGGGCGCGACGAGACGCATCATCTGCAACCGCTCGAAGCCATCGTCGCCAGTGGTCGCTCGCGGGCGGAGGACAGGCTCACCGATTACGAGGGTTCCTGGCGCCGATCGGTGGAGCCGGCCTTCACCGAATGCGTGTTCTGAAGAGACGCTATTGACTATGAAACCATGTCCTCCCGTCACGACAATTGTGCCGGGGCACACGTCCGGTCGATAGTGCCTCGTCTGTTCCGGAACGGTTCATCGGAGATGGTGTTTTTACGGATCAGGTTCACTCGATTTAGGAGATCGCACGCATGTCGCGCATCATGTCCCTGGTCCTTGCCGGTTCGACCGCCGTCGGTCTGGCGGCAGCTCCTCTCTCCGGCGCACAGGCCGCCCCGATGCCCGCGCTGACCTCGGCGCAGGTCGCCGGCAGCGGTTCGGCGGTGGAGACCGTGCGTTACGGTCGTTACTACGGCGGCGGCTACGGCTATCGCCGCGGCTATTACGGCGGCGGCTATCGCCGTGGTCCCGGTATCGGTGGAGCGCTCGCGGCAGGCGCCGCTCTGGGCATCATCGGCGGCGCCATCGCGGCGAGCCAGGCTCCCCGTTACGGCTATTACGACGGCGGCTACGCACCCGCCTACGGGTATGCCCCAGCCTATGGCTACGCACCCGCCTATGGTTACGCCCCGGCCTACGGCTATCCCGCCTACGGTTACTGACATCATCCACAGAGCCTCGTCTCCGGCTCAGGCCCCGCCCCAGGCTCCAGCCTCGGGCGGGGCTTTTCGTATCGCGGGGCAGACATGAAAGACGCGCCTCCCGTCCTCGATCTCAGCGGCCTGAAATGCCCCCTGCCGGTGCTGCGCACCCGCAAGGCCATGCGCGGCCTGGAACCGGGGGCGCTGCTGACCGTCCTCTGCACCGATCCGGTCTCGGTGATCGACATCCCCCACCTCGTCACCCAGGAGGGTGATCGCCTCGTCGGTCAGGGCCGGGACGACGGCGTCTTCAGCTTCACCATCGAGAAGGGCAGCGCCTGAAAACTCGTTCATTCCGCACCGTCTTCGCCTCATTGATGCGGCAACTCGCGGTTAGGTGATCCCGAAGAAGGCCGCGCGACCGCCCGCGGCCGGAAGACGGGAACGAATCGATGGCGCCGGTGATCCGTGGCACCCGCATCCTGCACGATGGCTGGAGCCGCTTTCTCGTGGCCGAGGTCACGATGCCGGACGGCACGCGCCTGACCCGTGAGATCGAGGATCACGGCCGTGCGGTCGGGGTGCTGCCCTACGACCCCGAGCGCCGCGTGGCCCTTTTGGTGGAGCAGTTCCGGCCGCCCACCTTCTTTGCCGCAGGCACCCTGTCGCTCCTAGAAGTCCCGGCCGGGCTCCTCGACGAATCCGAGCCCGAGGACGGCGCCCGCCGCGAGGCGTTCGAGGAGACCGGCGTCCGCCTCGGCCCCCTCGAACGTCTGACGACCGGGTGGTCCATGCCCGGCATCTCCACCGAACAGATGGACCTGTTCCTCGGGTCCTATACCGCCGCCGACCGTTCCGGCCCCGGCGGCGGGCTCGCCGACGAGCATGAGGCCATCACCGTTCACGAGATCCCCCTCGCCACCCTCGCCGCCATGAGTGACCGGGGCGAGATCACCGACATGAAGACCCTGGTGCTCGTCTTCGCGTTGCGGCTGCGCCGGCCGGAGTTGTTTGCGGGGGCGTAGGGGAGCGCTTGTGAGGGGTGGGCAAAGGTCTTCATTGATTCAACTTGCATGAGCGACGTGACTTCTGTCGGCCATGCGAACCGTACCTCGCTGCAGCACTGGCCACGAGGCGGTGATCAGGATGCGATCGCCGGAAGGTCGATATCGAGGCGCGTGCCTGGATCACCAGCGGCGTTCGTCCGGAAGCCGTTTTCGTACAGATCGCCTGGGACAAGACCCAGCCGCATCACCCGGCCGCCTCCGTCAACCGCCTGACGCAGGGCCTCCTCGACCCTATCTCGCATCAGAGCAGCCTGAAGCTCCACCTCTGCCGCGTCACGACGGAGCGCTGTGCGATGCCGTCTGGCCTGCGGCCGGTTTGGTGGTCATCTGGTAGGCCTGTCCCCCTGAAAACCGGCCCTTCGCCAAGTTTGCCGAAGCAGGGTCACGGCATCAAACGGTCCGTCGCTCTCTTCGCCTGGGCCGGCTTTGCAAGCAGCCCCGGCTCCGACTGATGCGTCTTGCCGGTCGGCGCGCACGTCGTCGAGGCGCCACCGAAGCGGCAAACCCAGCGGAGTGGTGGCGGCCTTTGCGTTTACGGTGCGCTCATTTTATGATGCAATAAGGTGGTTGAACTAACCGTGCCGGAGCGTCGTGAGCTGATGCCCTCGTCCATCGAGGTCGGATTGAGCCGACCCTGGCATCGCCTTCGCCTGCCGCACAACCTGGAAGCTCAATACCATGCCGAGGACGTGCCTCCGCGTGGTCTGTACATGCAGTCGTGGCTGCTGGTCTTTGTCCTTTTCAATATCATCTCGTTGAAGATCGACCTCGATCTGTTCGGACGCGATGCGATCGCGGTGCCTGCCGGGTTGACGGTGGGTGTCTTCATTCCCCTCACGCTGGGTTGGATCATGGCCCTGCGCGGGCGGCCCTCCCTGCGGCGGCAGGGGGCGGCCGCGACGATCACGTCCCTCGCGGACATGGCGATCGTCCTCAACAGCGCCAGAATCGTGCCGCAGGAGCACGCCGACACCTACCTCATCCTCGCCGCCATCGTTCCCCTCGTCGTGGGGATGATCTCTCCCCTGTCGTTCCGGTTCAGCCTGTGGTTCTGCGGATCGGCATTTCTGCTTTATGTCGGCTTCGTCTTCATGTCCGGGTTCGGACCGGAAGGGCATACGGGCGTGCCCCTCCTCGTGGCGGCGCTCATCCTGGTACCGATCAAGCTCGCCTATTCGCGCGAATGGGACCGGAAGAAGAGCTTCCTCCTCGGTCTGCGGGAGAGGGAACAGGCGGACGAACTGGCCCGGGCCTGCGCCCGCCTCACGATCCTTTCGGAGACCGACCCCCTCACGGGTGCCGCGAACCGCCGGCTCTTCACCGAGCAACTGGACGAACAGTGGGAGCTTGCCGCGACCCGACACGAATGGTTCGGCGTGCTCCTCGTCGATATCGACCATTTTAAGCGTCTCAACGACACGGCCGGCCATGCGGAGGGCGATGGCTGCCTGGTGAGCGTCGCCGAAACCCTGAAACGGGATCTCGCCCGATGGGGCGGCTTGGTCTGCCGCTACGGCGGCGAGGAATTCGCCGCCTTCGTTCCTAGAGCCACGGCCGAGACGATCTTCGATGTGGGGGAAAGCCTGCGGCTGGCGGTGATGGACCTCGCGATTCCCCATCCCGGCCTGCCGGATGGCGGTGTCGTCACCGTGAGCATCGGCGTGACCGCAGCCCACGGCGCCACACGGCATGTGGGCCTCACCGCGCCGCAACTGCTCCGTGCCGCCGACGCGGCGCTCTATGCCGCGAAGAAGACGGGCCGGAACCGGGTGGAAGCCCAAGCCGTGATCCCGCTGGTGAGTTCGCGCCGGATGACCGAGCACGCGGCATGACCGGCGTGGGCGACGTCAGGCCGTACCCGGATCGCCCGTCCGTGGCCTGAGCTTTCGCATACTCTGGCGGGTCACCATCAGATCGGCACGCCAGATGACATTGCCACGATTCGGCACGAACCGTTTGGCCGGCCTCTGACCGTCACGCATCATACACACGAAGACTGAATATCTGCTTTGCACACACGAGCCGGATCAGGATCATTCGCTTGTGCTACCTGTTCCTCGACGCCCCCAACGAGACGCCACTCAAGGTCTCAGCCTGGGTATTCGGCGACAATCTCGAACCCACGGATATCCGCGGGCGGCCGACCTGATTGCCGATCGTCAACATTACCACGGGGTCGGGAGGAAGATCGAGACCGACGGGCGCCTCAAAACCTCATCGGGGCCCTGCGCACCTTCTCGGCCACCAGGGCATCCGGCCAGTATCCGGCCCATTCGATAATTCCGATGACGAGGGCGAAGGCAATGACCGACAAGGCGATAATGGTTTCCGTCCGCGTCCAGCGACGGCGGGTCCACCGACTGAGAAGGAGCGTCAGTCTTAGCAATTGATCCATCGATCTCCTCGGGGCTCCCGATGCAGCCGGTCTTGAGCCTCGGATCGAACGATGCCCGCGGCGCTACCATGTCCGAGTATGGGGCGCGGTGTCGTTGACGGCCGGTGACCGGCTACCGACCAGCGGGGTTCCGTCGATGGCGCCCGAGTCACGGATCCCCTCCGATGAGCGCCCCACTGCCTTGACGCCCCTAGTCGGCGAGGTGGCCGGTCATTCAAGAGGCACCACCTTCAGCTGCAAGAACTGAACGTTCCGGAAGTCCGCCGGCAAGACTGCGATCTCGTCGTGCTTCCCGCCGCCCTTGGGACGGCAAAACAGAATGCCTCCCAACATTTTGACTTTGAAGAAACTCCCTTTCTTCAAAGTCAGTTTGCCGCCGCGTGGGTTGATGGCCTCGATATCGCCGACAATGACGACATCGTCCTGCGGTCTGAGATCCGCATTGAACAACTCTGGATCGACGCCGGCTTTCCAGTCTTCCATGACGATTACGATGCTCTCCAACTAAGGGGCAAGGCGGGCTCGATGAACGCCTTATCATGCGTCCCGACCTACGTCGTCGCTTGCTCCTCGACCCACTCGACCAGTCCATGGCCGGCGATGCCGACCTCAACGAAAGGCAAGGTCTGTGAGGAGGGAGAAGGGACCAAAATTCCAGTATCGAACCGCCTGGGCGCCTGCGATCTTCGTCTCGGATCCACGAGGCCAAACCGGCGACTCAAGAGGATCTGGTGCCGCAAGAGGGATTCGAACCCCCGACCCCCTCATTACGAAAAGCGTGGCATGTGGCATCATGCGCATCCACAACGTCAATAAGTTGTTGAAAGGGCTTGAATTTCTCAGGTACCACCTCATCTGAAGCATCAGGAAGGATCGTAAGGGTGCTTTGCCTTGCACCCCCACTGCACCCCTGAAGCAGCAATGAGGGCATCATGCCGCGCCGTGCAGACACCGAAAACGTAGTGAAGCTCACCAAGGGGTTGCTCGCGACCCTGATCATCGACGCCGGCAAGACGGAGCGAATCGTTTGGGACTCCGAGGTGCGAGGCTTCGGCATCCGCCTCCGATCCACCGGCAACCGCACATGGGTTATCCGGCCACCTCGCTTGGGCGGGGCGTCCAAGCTCCACTCCATAGGATCGGCCACCGCAATCGATCTGATCAACGCCAGGCGCATCGCTCAGGAGAAGCTTGCAGAGGCAGCACTTGGCGGTGATCCAACGAAGGCTCGTCGGGAAGCTCGCGCTCAGGCGGCGATCACACTCGGAGGCCTCATCAACACCTACGTCGAGGACAAGGAGAAGAAGGGCCGGCGGTCTTCGACCATCGGCAACATGAAGAACCACCTCTGCAACCACTGGAAGCCGCTACACGACAGACCCTTGGGCGCAATCACGCGCTCCGAGATCGCAACCCGGCACAGGCAGCTTACGGCTGAATGTGGCCCCCACGCCGCCGACCGTGCCCGCTCGATCCTCTCCACGTTCTTCGTATGGGCGATTCGAGAAGGGCTGGTGGACTTCAACCCCGTTGCGAACACCAACACGGCTACGGTGCCGACGAGACGCGAGACAGTCCTCAAGGACGACGAACTCGCTGCGGTGTGGAGAGCTTGCCGAGACGACGACTTCGGTCGCATCGTCCGGCTGCTGATCCTCACGGGCCAACGGAGAACCGAAGTCGCGTGCATGACGTGGGACGAGGTGGACCTACAGGGAGCGCTCTGGACGATTCCGGCTGGCCGGATGAAGAACAAGCGCCCCCACGAAGTACCCCTCTCCCAAGAGGCAATTGCCATCCTAGCCTCGGCACCGGTGAGACAGGGGAGGGCTCTGGTCTTCGGAGACGGTGAAGGAGGCTTCTCGGGCTTCGGCCGTGCCAAGAAGTCCATGGACGAACGAGTCGGGGACGCGGCTGGTGATTGGAACCTGCACGACCTCAGGCGGACGGCCTCAACGGGCATGAACACCATCGGCGTACTGCCTCACATCGTCGAGGCTGTCCTGAGCCACGTATCGGGGCACAGAGCCGGTGTTGCGGGCATCTACAACCGAGCGAGCTACAGGGCCGAGAAGCGCGATGCACTGGATCGATGGGGTGCCTTCGTTCTGTCGTTGCAGAACGGAGCAACTGGGCGTGCGTTTGAACAGGTAGCTAGTGACGGCGCTGCCGACGATTCGAGGGCTGCGGCATGAGCGTCCCGGCGAGCTGGATCCCTGATCACGCTGGACGGGCTGTCCTTACCACGAAGGAGACGGCTGCATTCCTCAGCTTGTCAGTGGCGACCCTGCGCAGATTGATGGATCGGGATGAGATACCTGCCCCCCTCAAGCTGACCACGCGTAGAATCGCTTGGCGCATCAACGACCTTGGGGCGTGGCTCGATTGCCGCGAGGCAGGCCGGGAATGGCAGGACTGCAAGAAGGCGAACGCAGCCTGAGCAGAGATGTGTCGGGGCCAGCGAATAAGGCCCCGACACAGTGTTCCGGCGGTTACGATACCCTCTTCGGATTCAGGGCTACCGCTTCCCTCAGCACTTCCACGAGGCGGCGTCCCGGCACGCGGTAGTGCTCTGGGAGAGATGCTTCATGTCGAGAGCGACCATCGTAGACGACCAGCGTTCGCTCAATCGCTTCGAACCTCGCGACCCTGCTGCCTTCCCTGCTCTGGCACCACAGTGCGACGTTCCTCACGTTTTCAACGGTGAAGAATTCTGCCGCCGAACGCAGCCGTTCCAGCTGCTCCTCGATACGATTGAGCACACCTTGGAGTGCGACGAACGCCAGATTGATGCCTCGGGTTGTCGTCCTCGTTTCGGCCAGCACGTTGACCGCAGCGTTCATATCTACTGCGATGTTGTGCATGGACCTCGCGACCGTATCACCCGCAGTGAAGAGCGAATCGCCCCCTAGGCGACAACCCAACTCGTCGATCTCCTTGAAGATCGGCATCATGCCGCCAAGACCTTTTGCTTTCTTCAGACGTGTGCGAAGCGGCTCCGGCTGCTCTTCGACGCGCCGCTGTTCGGCGTCGTAGTCGCGGACCGATCTTATGCTTCGAAGGATACCGTCGCCGGATCGAACGAGGCGAGACAACTCGTTCCACTTCACCGTCTCGATGGCCCCGGCGAGATTTGCGCGAACGGTATCGAAGGCTTTGATTGCGGGATCGGCCCGCATTTCCTCCATCAGGGCAAATATTTCGCGCCGGAGTTGGAAGAACTGTTTCTGCCGCCTCAACGCTCCCTGACGGTCGACGGCCTCGTCGTAAGCGATCAGCAATGCCTCGTAGACCACGCCGTACTTGCTGAGGGCGCAATCTCGCCCGACGAGGTAGCGACTACCAGCCTCGTCTCGGACGACGACGCCGTGGAAGTGGTTGTACCGCTTGCAGTGCACGCACCGGACCTTGCCTTCGGTCCGGCCACTCACATCGTAACCGAGTTCGACATACACGCCTTCCTCCGGCGGAACGTCGCAACTGATTCCATCCAGGGCTTCCGGATCGGTTGTGGTGAGGTTGAGTTCAAGGAGTTCCTTGTCGGTGCGATCCGCCCAGAAATTGCGGCTGCCTGACTGTTCGAAGAGTTCGTTGATTCTCGCCAACTGCTCACTCCGTGGCCTCGAAAACTGCGTCGTTGCAGATTCAAGGACTTGACGGAGAAATTAGTGTCAGAGCCCGCCGACCCATACCAGATCTTGATTACCATTCGGCTGAGATTGCCTGTGGATAGCGCTGAACTCACACTCGCCAGCCGAGACCGCGATCTCGCGAAGCGGTACGCGCGAGCGAATCACGAACGGCAACGCTTTCGATTTTTGCGGTTGTGTCGAAAGCCTCACGGTACCGATGGGGATGGCCGTAGAAATGAAGAAGGGCGCAGCGGCTTCCCTGTTGCGCCCCTCGTCGTCGGCGTGGGTGTCCTACGCGGCCCAACGGGCGAGGGCGGCTTCTGCCTCCACTCGGTTGTCGCGGATACGGTAGACGGTCTGGCGTGTGATCCCGATGGCCTTGGCGACGGCCTGGACGGTCTCGCCCGCGTTGAGCATCGCGACGACGGCATCGAACTGCGTCCGGTCATAGGACGGCTTCCGGCCGAGGTAGGCGTCGTCGCGGCCCTTGGCGTGCGCGATGCCGGCCTTCTGAGCTTCCTTGGTGGCCTCGGCCTGGGCTTGTGACATCGCGGCCATGAAGCCGATGAGAGCGTCCCGAACCGCCTGCAACATCGGATCGTCGGTGGCACCGTCGAACACCATGCCGTTGATGACCGTACGCACGATCACGCCACGGCGCATCATCTCCCGGATGGTCTCAGTCACGTCGCCGTAGTCTCGGCCGAGCCGGTCAACCCAACGCACCACCAGCACGTCGCCACGGCGCAGCATGTCGAACAACCGGCGACCCTGCGGACGATCTGCGAGACGAGTGGTCACGCCAGACACACCGTCGTCGGACACGACTTCATCGATCTTGAAACCAGCGGCCTCGGCTTGGGTGCGCTGGTGCGCGGCGGTTTGGTCGGCGGTGGAGACTCGGGCGTAGAGAATGGTGGTCATCGGCTCGATTTCCGTCCGCTGGGGTTATGTCCGTAGATAATCATGTCCGTAGATTGAAAGCAACCCTTACGGACAAACGTTCAGCGTCCTTCTCAATGTCCGCAGGGGCATACCCAAGCGGACAAGCATAATTTCCAGGAATAGGAAAAATGTCACCAGCGGATCAATGGGGGCCATTCGCCCTCGACCTCGACCCGTGCGAGTACCGGGCACGTCTTCGAACCCTGAGGACCATCGCCAGCATGCGGCTTGGCCCGCGCGGGACCGGCCTCACCAAGATCCTCCACGCCTGCGAGATCGAACCGGATCTTCTCGACATCGCCGTGGATGTCCTCAACCGCCTGCCGTCGCTCGACCGTCGCGGAGTCCTGGCCAGCTACCTGAAGATCAGCATGGAGAAGGACGCCACGCCCTTCTGATGACCTCGACCACAGCGGGGGCGTGCCTTAGCTTGGGAGCATGTGCCGCAACAGTCTGTCCGTCGCCGTCGTCGTCGCCACCCTTGCCGCCTCGCTGGCGTCTGGTGCTGTGGCGCAGAGCTATGACCAGACGAGGCTCACGAACGCGCTGCGAGACCGGGCGCGCGCTGAAGCGCGGCAAGCCCAGTCTCTGGAGAAGATGGAGCGTCTGGACCGGGACCGTGCGAGATCTCAGGACCGTGCCAGACACAATGCAGAGGTGACCAGTAGGTCAGCCCGCCGCTTCGACTGACTGAGCCGCACGCCAGAGCACACCGTCTGCGTCGAGTGTGGCAAGGGCATCGTCAGCAAGTCGGTCGCACAACGCAGCGGCTGTGTCGTCGCCTGTCGCACGGTAGTAGTTGGCTTCGCGCAGGAAGTTGCCTGCGAGGTGATCGATGTAGTCGCGAGCTTCATTGGTAAGCATGTGAGTTCCTTTGCTGGGAACGCCTTCTCTCACACAGTATGACTGAGAGCAAGAAAAGCTTTGCGTCATTTCTCCTCTTGCATACTTCTTCGAATGCAAACCGCGGTGAGGACAGCAAGACATTGATACTACTGGCCTTTTTATTTGCACTGACCATTGACTTGCAAGAATGCAAGGTCAAAGTTTTTATTGCAAACAGGGTGGGTAGGGTGGGTAGCTCGACAAGATTAGCCACACCTAAAAGGCCCCTTTTTCTTGCGTGAGGGGGTGGCCTTCAGAGCAGGCCGGCACCTTTCATCCGGTCTACTCATGCGAAATCAGCAAAAGACCCTTTTAATCTCAAGAGTCGGATCACACCGGCCAAGGACAACCCATGTCAGAAGAACGAGTTCAACTCGTCGTCAGTGCAAGAGACGAAGCCTCCCCGATCATTCGAGGGCTGATGTCCCAACTCAAGCAGCTTTCGGCGATGTCGGCGAAGATCAACGCCAACATCACCAAGAGCGCCACCATCGGCGCCGGCAACAAGTCCGGCAAGCCTGACCGCAACGACTTTGCCAAGGTGCAGAACGACGCCATCAAGAGCCTGAGCAAGCGCATCAGCTTTGAGGGTCGCATGACACGCCAGCGGGTAGCAGGCGAGCGAGCCCTTGCGGTGGAGCAGTCCCGCACCAGCCGCGCGGCCGAGAGCGATGTCGTCCGGCTGTTCCGTGTACGCATGCGCAGCACCCGCGATGCCGCCCGCATGAACGCCATGGTCGAACGTGAGGCCGAGAGATCCCGCGCCCGCACCGTCGCCGCAGAGGAGCGGAGCCACGCCACCGCCATCCGCCGACAGATCTCAGGCCACCGCTACCTCTTCAGCATGCGCGAGCGCATGGATCGAGAGGAGCGTCGATCTGGAGAACGACAGGCCAGCGCCGACGACCGACGACGAGCTGGTCTGCGACGAGATGCCGGGAGCCGTGGCCGTGATGCCATGGACTACGGGCGGGACGCCTACCGGGGCGTGACACGGGCACCGGCCGTTGCCGCTGTGGCTGGCATCGCTGGCACCGCCTCCATAGCCAAGCGTGCCTTGACCGTAGAGCAGGGCGTGGACGCGGCCGAGATCAACACCAGGATCTACGGCGGGCTCTCGAAAGATGCCGCCCGACAGCTTCGTGACGGATGGGCCGCGCCGTTGGCCGAGTCCCTCGGCTCCAGCACCGAAAAGCTTCTCAACAGCTACACGGAGGCCCTGAAGACCGGCATCCCCAACGAGGGCGCGAAGGCGTTCTCCGCTCTGGCGACGCAGACGAGTGAGGTGTGGTCCGTCCCATTCGAGAAGGTTGTCGACTCCTTTGGTCTCGTGAACACCCTGCTCACCAGCGACGGCAGCGCCTTCGACGGCGACAGGATCAAGAGCGTCGCCAACTCCCTCCAGCACCTCGCAGCGAAGCAGGCCACGACCCCTGAGAAGCTTCTGAGCTTCATGGCCCGTGGTGCCGGTGCGTCCCAGATCCTCGGCATGAGCCAAGAGGCAGGCTTGGCCTTCGGCTCGGCATCGACATCGCTGGGGAACCAGGCAGGCCAGTCCGGCCGAATGATGGACTACACGGCCTCGCGCATCGTGGAGATGCCGCGCCTCACCAAGAAGAAGGGCGATGAGGGACGGCAGGCACGGGATCTGATGCAGTCGCTGGGCTACGGCACAGCGGAGAACATGGACCGCCAGCGCCGCGCCGATCCTGACGCCTTCCTCCCGGACTTCGTCGAGCGCTTCAAGAAGATCCAGAACCCGAAAAAGCAGGAACAGGCCATTCGGTTCTTCACCGGGCGGGAGTGGTTCGGCGAGTTCGGCCGCATGGTCAAAGGCTTCGACACGTACAAGGAAGCCGACAGGCTCCGAAAGGAAGCAAAGGGCCTCGACGCCATCGGTGGAGTGTGGGATCTACACAAGCTCAAACTGAAGTTCGTCTTTCAACAGTTCAAGGCAGGCTTCAGCAACATTTTGGGAGAGGCCGGAAAGGTACTGTCCCCGCTCGCCCGACAGGTGGGTGACTACTTCCTCGGATGGACCGAAAAGCTCCGCAACGGCGGTCTCGCCGACAGGGTGAAGGCGTCCATCGAGGGCTTCATCGAAGGGCTCGGCTTCAAGGATCTCCCCGACCTCCTGAAGGGCATCTTCGGTGAACCAGGGCAGGGTGACGCCGGGTCTGTCGATAAGTGGCGGGACACGGCGCGGGAGTTCTCCGCTGGCATCCGCGATGTCATCGGCGGCATCACCAGCGTCATCAAAGCCTTCTCCGGCGGTGATCCTGGAGCCGTTGCACGCTGGACCGGTCGCATTCTCACGGCCACCGTTGTCCTGATGATGCTGGCACCCGTCGCGGGCGTCTTGGGCGGTCTGGCCTCTGCCGTGATGGCCCTCGGGTTCGCTGGTGCAGCTGCATGGAAGCTCCTGAAGCTCGCAGGCGTCGTCGGTACCGCTGGTAAGGTTGCAGGTGCGGCAGCTGGTGCGGCTGGAACGGCAGGTGCTGGAGCAGCTGGAGCGGCGGCAGGCGCAGCAGCGAAGGGCGGCAAGCTGGCCCTTCTGGGAAGAGCCCTTGGCGTCGTCGGTCTCGCCGACCTCGCTCAGGAGTTCGGCGTCCTGAAGGCTCCCACTACGGAGAAGAGCACCGGCCGCAACATCCTGGACGCCCTCGACCCCGGCCTCGCAAGTCGCGTCTACGGCGACGACAAGCGGACCACCGACACGCCCAAGAAGGACGGCGACCAGAAGGACGTGAAGCCCCGCGTGTGGATCGATCCACCAGCCAAGAAGGTGGACGGCCCGAAGTCGATCCCGGAGCAGATCCAGGAGAAGCTACCGATCTCGAAAACCTCCTACACCGGCAACTCCGGCGACCTGTCGGAGTCGATGGACCGCCTACGCGAGAGCGTCGACAAGCTCACAGTGGGATGGGAGGGCGTGGGATCGCGTCTGAAGTTGGATGCGATCACGAAACCGGCGACCGTGACCAAGGCCAGCTTCTCCACCGGTTCGGAGAGCAGCACCGTCGCGGCATCCACCAGGGCGTTCGACCCGGCTCGGCAGTTCGGGAAGAACTTCTTCACCCCCGATGCGAAGGTGCCCTCTTGGTACGGGAAGGGCGGCTCAAACGGGAACAAGCCAGATCCTGGCACCGGGGCGGGCGTCGGACCCTACAAGCCGATCCTGGACCACATCGCGAAGTCCGAAGGCACGGCAGGCCGTGGCGACTACAACGCCTCTTTCGGCTACGGCAAATTCCTCCCCGGTGGGAAGGAAACGAACCTCACGGGCAAGACGCTCGACGAGGTGCTGGCCCTTGGTGACCACATGCGTCGTCAGCCGGGCAACCCGAACTCGTCCGCGCTCGGCAGGTACCAGATCGTCGGGCAGACCATGCGCGGCCTGATGAGGAAGTTCAGCCTCTCTGGGAAGGAGAAGTTCGATGAGGCGATGCAGGACCGCATGGGCGCGGAGCTTGTTCGCCAGCGTGGGGCCAGCGCGTCGGGTCTCGGAAACGAGTGGGCGTCCCTCCGGGGCCAGAAGCTCGCAACCGCCGTCGATCTCGCCGGCAAGGTCGGACAGACGCCAACCGAGAGCGTGGTTGCCAACCTCAACGGCCTTCGGGTCAAGGGTTCGCAGGCGACGGGCGGCGGTGGTCACGTCGAGGCGTTGACCACCCTCGCGAAGGATCTCCAGGACAACGGCATCGCCGGGGGCTTCAAGCAGGTCACGGCCTTCAACGACCACTTCCACCAGGGGCGTCGGTCGAAGCACAACGAGGGTCTGGCCTCCGACGTCACCATCAACGACCCCTCGCAGTCGGCGGTGGCGGCAGAGCAGATCCGCAACCGTCTACGGGCGGCGGGCCTGCCAGACAGCGCCTTCAAGGTGATTGACGAGTACCGGAACCCCTCCGGCCACTCGACGGGCGGGCACCTCCACACGCAGTTCAACAGCAAGGAGGCGGCGGCGCAGTTCAAGACGTTCGCGGAGAAGGCGACGGCGGCGATCACTCCCAAGATCGCAGGAACTAAGGAAAACCCCGTCCCCGTTGATGGTCCTGCCGGTGGTAAGCCCGCCGTCAACAACTGGCACAAGGTTCCCGACGCACAGCCAAACAGGTCCGAAGCTATGACTTCCGGTGTTCCCGCAAGGCGGACGCCAGAGCAGATGATTGAGCGCGTGCCTGAAGGCCAGCGAAGCGTTGGAATGCAGAGGGCAAGCATGGGTGTTGGTGGTGGCAACACCACGAACATCACTCAGAACATCCACGGCGGTGTGAACAACCCTCAGCAGATCGCGAACCTCGCTCAGAGGAAAATCACGGAAGATTGGAACCACAGATCACACGATCTGGAGCCAGAACTGTCGTGATTGACGGTTGAAAAAGCAGAGGTGCTTATAGCACCTCTGCTCAGCCAAAACAGGCGGCTTCGGGTCCAAAACCGAATGGGGGAGAACCGCTCGTCCGACGGCTGCCGGTCATCATTTTTTCGATGGACTGATCGCACCTTTCAGGATCTATCCGTTGGATAACGAAGACACCGAGGGAGAGATCGTGGCCGTCGATCTTCAGGACCTAACGCGACGCCTTTTCATGGCAGCCGACCAGCTTTGGGCGAACAGCACTCTACGACCTGATCAGTATGCCCAGCCGGTCTTGGCGCTCATCGCGTTGCGCCAGATGGAGGCAAAGTTCGAGAAGGTCCACACCGACCTGGCCCCGAAGTTCACCGGCCGTCTGAAGGCTACCCCAGCCGACTACCAGGCTCGTGGCGCGATCTACCTGCCCGAGGTTGCCCGCTATTCCTACCTCCTGGCCCTGCCGGAGAGTGCAAACCTCGCTGAAGCGCTCAACACGGCGATGAAGAGCATCGTCGACAACAACCCTGACCTTGCTGGCGTGCTGCCCCAGGCATACGGGGCGTTGCCTGATGCTGTCTTACGCGAATTGATGCGCCTCCTGGCACCGCTGCAGATCGATGGCGACGCCTACGGCCTCATCTTCGAATATTTCATGGGCGCGTTTGCAGCGGCGTTCATGCAGAAGGGAGGCGAATATTTTACCCCCTCGTCGATCGTGAAGCTGATCGTTGAGGTGATCGAGCCGTATCGCGGGAAGATTTTTGATCCGGCGTGTGGGTCGGGCGGCATGTTCGTCCACTCCGCCGAGTTCGTCCGCCGACACCATGCTGCTCCTGAGCGTGACATCAGCATCTACGGCGTCGAGAAGATGTCGGACACCCAACGCCTATGCCGCCTGAACCTGGCCGTCCACGGGCTATCCGGCGACATCAAGGAGGCGAGCAGCTATTACGACGACCCACATCGCCTGGTCGGCAAGTTCGACTTCGTCATGGCGAACCCCCCCTTTAACCAATCTGAGGTCGATAAGGCCCGACTGGTCAGTGAGACTGGCGTAGTGGACGCGCGGTTCCCCTTAGGGATGCCAAGCACCAACAACGCCAACTACCTCTGGATCGGACTGTTCTACGCCGCGCTGAATGAGAAGGGCCGCGCCGGGTTCGTAATGGCCAACTCGGCCAGCGACACGGGTAGCTCCGATCGAACCATGCGACAGAAGCTGGTCAGCAGCGGCGCAGTCGACTGTATCATCGCCACCTCGCCCAACATGTTCTTCACCGTCACCCTACCGGTGACCCTGTGGTTCCTTGATCGCGGAAAGGCCAAGGGCCCACGCCGTGACCAGGTACTGTTTATTGATGCTCGCCACATCTTCAGACAAGACAGCCGGGCCCACAGGTCCTTCACGGCCGAGCACATCGAGTTTCTTGGCAACATTGTCCGCTTATGGCGGGGCGAGGCCGCAGAGGCTGAGCAAGGCAGCAAGGAGCGCATGGAGCAAGCGTTCGGGGGCGGGCGCTACCAGGACGTCCTCGGCCTCTGCAAAGTGGCCAGCCGCGCTGAGATCGCCGCGCAGGACTGGAGCTTGAATCCTGGACGCTACGTTGGCGTGAAGCCCGGAGAAGCACAAGATGACGAGGACTTAAAGCTCAAGCTGGAGAGGATGCAGGAGGAACTGGAGCTGCTCAATGCCGAGGCCGCGCGATTGCAGACGGTGGTGGCCCAGAACGTAGCGGAGCTTCTGTCGTGACTTATCCTCGTTTCCGAGTTGCAGATCTAATAAAAGTCCAAAAGCGTAAGTCAAAATTTAAGACCAACGAATACCTCGATAGTGGATCGATTTCCATCATTGATCAAGGGACTAGCGCCATTGCTGGGTACACTAACGAACTGGAGCGAGCTTATGACGGCGACCTCCCAGTTGTTATTTTCGGCGATCACACCTGCTCCCTAAAATACGTAGATTTCAAATTTGCGATCGGTGCTGATGGTACTCAGATCCTCCGACCAATTGAATCGCTTGATACGCGCTACATGTACTATGCGCTTCACACCACCGAGCTTCAACAGTACGGGTACCAGAGGCACTTTAAACTACTGAAGGAGTGTGAAATTGCTGTGCCTCCAATCGAGGATCAGCGCCGCATCGCATCGATCCTCGCAGCCTATGACGACTTGATCCAGGTTAACCGACGGCGGGCGGTGTTGCTGGAGGACATGGCGCGCAGCCTGTTCGAGGAGTGGTTCGTCCGGTTCCGCATTCAAGGGCACGAAAACGTGGCGATGGTCGACACGCCAGATGGGCTAGTGCCGGAGGGATGGAATACGCTTAAGGTAGGTTCGGTGCTCCGCAAGTTCCGCCGAGCCGAGAGAGTTCAGCGACAAGACTACATTCCTGGTGGCGCGATACCCTGCATTGATCAAGGAGCAGAGTTTATTGGCGGATACACGGACAATAACGATGCGTTAATCGATGATCCTTTGCCATTATGTGTCTTCGGGGACCATACGCGTATTTTAAAGTTTGTCACATTCCCATTTGCAAGCGGTGCTGACGGGACACAGCTGCTTTATCCTATAGACGGGATTAGTCCAGAGTATCTGTACCATTCTATCTGCAGAATCGATTTATCAAACCAACACTACGCACGCCATTTCAAGTTCCTTAAAGAGAAGTGCATAGTTGTTCCGCCGGCTCATTTGATTGACCGTTTCACTCGCGCGGCAAAGCCCTTGATGGAGCAGGTGCAAAACTTCCGGTTTCAAAATCGTGCACTCGCTGCTTCTCGTGACCTCCTGCTCCCTCGCCTGATCTCCGGCCAACTTTCGGTGGCTGAAGCCGAGCGTCAGCTCCGGGAAGCCGCTTGAGATGGCCCTATCGCTGACCGGCCACATCGCCTCTGAGGTCGGCTCGGTTGAGCAGCCTGCGCTTGAGCTGCTGGAAGAACTGGGCTGGCAGCGCGTCAACCTGCAGGCCGAGCAGCCGGGACCCGACAACCCAACCGGCCGCACCAGCTTCCGTCAGACCTACTTACCTGCACGGTTGCAATCAGCACTGGCAAGGCTCAACCCGCACATGCCCGCCGAGGCGCTTGTGCTGGCCGAGGAGCGCCTCACAGAGGATCGGTCCGCCATGCTGCCGGTGGCAGCCAACCGAGCCCTTTTGGGCCTCCTGGTCGACGGGGTATCTGTTGAAGTTCGGCGCGGCGATGGCAGCTTCAGGATCATTAGCGTCCGTGTGATCGATTGGATCGACCCGACCAACAACGACTTCCTTGTCGCGAGCCAGGTCTGGATCGAAGGTCCACTTCACAAGCGCCGGCCCGACACCATCGGGTTCGTCAACGGACTGCCGCTGATGCTTGCAGAGTGGAAGGGCCTCACCAAGCCGCTTGCGGATGCCTACGATGACAACTTACGCGACTACCGCGACGCCATCCCGCGCCTGTTCGACGCCAACGGCTTCGTCATCCTGTCGAACGGGCTGGAGGCGGTTATGGGGGCGAGCCACGCGCTCTTCGAGTTCTTCGCGCCGTGGAAGCGCCTGGAGGAGGGCGGGCCGGAGAGTGGCGACCTGGAGATGCTGCTGCGGGCAACCTGCGAGCCGCGCCGTTTTCTTGATTTGATCGAAAACTTCATCCTGTTCGAGGAGGGCCGCGAAGGCCTACGCAAGATTGTCGGCAAGTACCACCAGGTCCTCGGCGTCAACCGCGCAATTAAGGCTGTGGGAGAGCTTGAGAATGATCGGAGGAAGCTGGGCGTATTCTGGCATACGCAGGGCTCCGGCAAATCTTTCTCTATGGTGATGTTCGCCGAGAAGGTCCTGCGGAGATTGGGCGGCAACTTCACATTTTTGATTGTTACCGATCGCAACGAACTAGATGACCAGATCGCAGAGACTTTTGCGGCCACGGGAGCACTTACCAAGAATGTCGACCATGCCCAGGCAAGTAGTCGGGTCCATCTTCAGGAGCTACTGGCGGGCAATGAGCGGTATGTGTTCACGCTCATCCAAAAGTTCAGCACCTCAAACCAAGAACCTATGCCGGTTCTGTCTGCTCGATCTGATCTTATCGTCATCACCGACGAGGCGCATCGCAGCCAGTACGCGCAGTTCGCTGCTAATATGAGGGCAGCTCTGCCAAATGCAGCGTTCCTTGGCTTCACTGGTACGCCGCTGATTCAAGGCGAGGAAAGCCGTACCCGCGATATGTTCGGGGACTACGTGTCGATCTACGACTTTGCCCAGTCGGTGAAGGATGGTGCAACTGTTCCTTTGTTCTACGAAGCTCGCAAGCCCGAGCTACAGATGAATGCCAACGAGCTACGCGAGGACATGGAGGCTTTGCTGGAAGACGCGGCGCTAGACGAGGCCCAGGAAGAGCGGCTGAACCGCGAGTTCGCTCGCCAGTATCAGCTCATCACCCGCGACGACCGACTCGACAAGGTTGCAGAAGACTTGGCTTTGCACTTCGCGACTCGTGGATACCGTGGCAAGGCGATGTTCGTGGCGATCGATAAGGCCACCGCCGTTCGCATGCACGACAAAACGAAGCTGGCCATTTCTCGGCTGATCGCGGCGGACGAAGAGAAGCTGAAAAGAGCGCACGAGGCCGAAGGAGCCGCCATATTTGAACGGCTGGCCTGGATGCGCTCGCTTGATACAGCCGTGGTCGTCAGTCAGTCGCAGAACGAGATCGGCGACATGAGGGCCAAGGGGCTCGACATCCTGCCCCATCGGACCCGGATGCAACAGGAGGACCTGGAGGCCAAGTTCAAAAACGGCGACGATCCGCTGCGCCTGGTGTTCGTTTGCGCAATGTGGATCACCGGGTTCGACGTGCCTTCGATCAGCACCGTCTACCTGGACAAGCCGATGCGGAACCACACTCTCATGCAAACGATTGCTCGGGCAAACCGGCGGGCGAGGGGCAAGACTTCGGGTGTGATTGTCGACTATGTCGGCGTGTTCCAGAACCTCCAGAAGGCCCTGGCAGTCTATGCCGGCGCGGCGACAGGGCGCGGATCCGCCAGCGGCGCGAGTCCGATCGAGGACAAGCAGGCGCTGGTTCAGACACTGGAGGCCGAGTTGGTCACGGTGACGGGCTTCATCGATCCTCTTGGGGTAAGCACTGACGCAATCCTGGTGGCCAGGGGATTTGCTCGGAACGCGCTGATCGCGAATGGCGTGGAGGTGTTGGTCGCCCCTGATGAGCGCCGCCGTGAGTTCTTGCGGCTCTCCGGCAATGTTGTGAAGGCCTACAAGGCCTTGTTGCCCGACGAACGCGCTGCGCCCTACCTCGGGCCGGTTGCTGCGATCCACACTCTGTCAGACGCCGTGAAGGCCAAGCTGGGACCGGTCGACATCTCGGCAGTCTCAGCCCTGATCGCCGCACTTTTGGACGAAAGGATCGAAGGCGTCGGCATCCTCACACCGATTGTCGAAGGCGATCGGGCAGAGGGCCGTGTAAACCTATCGGACATCGACTTCGACAAGCTTGCCAGCCTGTTCGCCACGACGCCCAAGACCGCCGCAGCTCAGCTCCGCGAGGCGACCGAAGAGAAGGTCGCCAGGATGGCCGAGCAAAACCCAACACGCCAGGGATTGGTCGAGCGGTTGGAGGAACTCGTTGCTACCTACAATGCCGGGTCGGTCGACGTAGAAGCGTTCTTCGACGCTCTTCGGGCTTTCGTAAGTCAGTTGGACGAGGAGGAGACCAGGGGAGCCCGCGAGGGACTGAGCGAGGAAGAGCTGGCGATCTTCGATCTGCTCACCAAGCCCGCACCTACGCTTACGCAGGCTCAGGAAATTGAGGTCAAACGAGTGGCTCGCGAGCTACTTGAGAAACTCCGTGTGCTTGTATCCGGGGTCGACTGGCTACGGGGTACTCAGAGCCGAGCGGCGGTTCTTTCTGAGATAAGGCTCAAACTTAACGAACTGCCCGAGGAGCCTTATCCGGACTTGCTGTTCCACTCCAAGATCGAGCAAGTTTGGGGATTTGTACTTCAGCGTTACGCCGGGTAGCGTATCCTGCTCTCCTTCAAGCGCCCCTTTTTTAAACTATTTCAGCAGCGCCTTGCGCCACGTAGCTGATCCAGGGCGGCGTTGAATGATATTGTCGGAACCAACAGGCTCTTGGGCTCTGCTTGCCGCTGGTCGGGCTGTGTGGGGATTTAGGTGGGAAGTGGAAGGTTCAAGCGCCCCCACTCTTACCACCTATAAAAGCAACCGGCAAAACATTGCAAAATAGGGACGCTGCCGGAAATGTTATTCTTGTCAGCGACTTAGCCGTCCGCTTTTCCGAGGAAATACGGATCTTGCTCGACGGAAATAGGGAAAATGGGGCGTCTGGCTCTGAGCTTGACAATCAAGCTCCAGCATGTTAGGGCAGGTCGTTTCAACACAAAAAGGCCGCACGATCCATCACAGATCCTGCAGCCCAGAGAACCACGAGATCCTCGATGCACACAACTACCACGACCACCGCAGAGTTCAACCCACCGACCAAAGAAAAGTCAGCCGCCCAACGCCTTCTCTCAGACCGCAGTCTGGACTGTGCGTCGAGGATGATGGCCTTGGCCGCAATGAGCATGGCCGACCCGGTGACGGGAAGGTTCACGGCTGAGATTGAGGAAATCGCCGACGAAATGGGCTCCAGCGTCTCCACGGTGATCCGCGCGACGAAGATCCTGGAAGAGGCCGGACTGCTCCAGGTCGCCAGATCCCACCGCAAGCCGAACACCTACGCTCTCCACGTCGAATGAGCCCATCACAGCCAGAGACCGGCGAAGACCGGCACGGCATCAACCAGTCAACAAAAAGCCCTCACATCCGCATTCAACCTGCCAGGGGAGAACGGACACAAGGGCTTGGAAGAGGAAACTCAATTGTCATTGTCAGATAGCACGTCCGAGCAAGAACAGCAAGCACTAAACTATTCTCACAACGAAGAAACTACCGATTCCGGTGTCGGTATGGATGATGTGCCGGCAGCGCCTCTGGACGCCCAACCAGTTGGTGAAATGAAGCGTACGCTTCAGATCCCTGCCGATATCGCAAGCAAGCACCGGTGGATGGAGAGAGTGTTTGCCGATCCAGAGATCTCGCACTTTGCCGGCAAGGTCGCCGCACGCCTCATGACCTTCCACAACAATGCATCCGGCCAATGCAATCCGAAGCAGGAGACGTTGGCAAAAGCCGTGAACTCCAACCGTTTCATGGTGAATGCTGCGATCCAGGAGTTGGTTGACAAGGGATACGTAACTGCAACGCGCACGAGAGGCCCGAAGCTCTACCGACTGGAGGTCGATAAGACAGACTCCATCCAGCCTTTGGATAAGCTGAAACGCACCCCGCGACGTGCGGCTAAGACATCGACTGCCGAGGAATCCGCCGTCTCAGATGTGCCCCCAGCTGAACACCAGATGTGCTCCGGGGAACACATCAGATGTGCGTCGGAGGATACATCTAGATGTGCGTCAGAGGGCACACAGAATGGTGAAGCTCAATCGCTAGAAAGAATGGCTAACCAACCAAAGAGCGTTCCGGTTGATCGTCCAACGACGGTGATGGCAGGTCCAGAGATCATGCCGGATAAGGATGCAATGCCGAAGACGCACCGGTTTGGTGAGTTCGTAGTTCCCGATGATGTCTACCAAGAATGGCAGCGGAGCTTCACGCACATCAAAGTTGATCGAACCCTGACGGACAAAGCCGGATGGGTAGTGACAACCGTGACGGGTGATCGCGTCAAAGCAATGACGACCATCCTCAGAAAGGCGGATGAACGGCGCGAATTGGAGATGCGTCGAATTGCCGAGTACTCGAAGGCGGGCAAGGATGCCGGAGATCTCGATCAGCGCATGCCGGAAGCCTACTCCGGATGGACGAAGCAGCACCTGCCAGACATTAGGGTGATGCCAGACAACTTCACTTTAAGCAGCCCGGTCAGCAGGGAAAACCGACCGCGCGACCCCTTCGATGAAAAAGGTGACATCTCCTTGCACGAGTTTCTCAGCAAGACCGCGATGCTCAGAGCGAAGGACGCCAGGGAGGTCTTTGAACAGTTTCGTGAGGAGGTAGCAGTCAACCGAATTAAATCGAACAACTGGATCAAGGAAGCGGAAGGCTACTTCAAGCACTACCGCAAACTCCACCCACCACGAAACCCCGTGCTTGGATCTGGATCAACGCGGGGCAGTGCCCCAGCAATTTGACGCAGCTAGTTCGGGCACGCGGGACCATTTCAGCCGGTCCCGCGCGTTCTCCGCCTTACACCTCGCCAAGGGTCCGAGAGATCCACGAGGATCGCCACACACGGCGTTTGTCGACGTCGATGTACTTGGGTGGCTCTTGAGCGATGGAGGCAGCTGGCGGGGCCTTTGAGGCGATATTCTTAGAGGGCGCGCCGGAAATGGCCACTCCAACCGCCCGACGTTCACTGCGAGCCCACACAATCACCTGGATGTCAACCCCAAAAGCTTGACTTTTGCACAAAAGTGTGCGCAGGATGTGGATGCGAGAGATCGCTGCGAAACGAGGGACAACCCTCCGGGAACGGAAGAACAGGTCCGGCGACCCGAAAATCTGAATAAGTACGCTGAAGCCTTCACAAAGCTCCTGTTCCTGGCAACGAGATCCCCAGCCCGTCCTTCAAGATGGGTGCGCAACTCCACATGGCAGTAAATGCGGGACCGATCCGTCGAACAACTACATCGTGTTCGCACGTCGATTTTTCCCGTCTCCACCCATCAGAGGACTACAGCCATGCAAGCAAAAAAGCTTGACCTGCGCATCAATCTCGGCCTTGGGAACACACTCAACAAGGCCCTGGAAGACGCTACGCGCTACAACCACACCAACAAGACCGCCTTCATTAGGAACTGCATTGTGAATGAGCTTCGAAAGAGCGGGTTTCTTCAGGAAAACAAGAAGGACACCGCTCAATGAGCGGCGAGATCGAACAGACCGACCAGAGGCCACACATCACCCTCGCACCGCAGATCCGAGCCTACGCAAAGGCGAACGGTCTCGACATGAAGGCCGACGACATACGGTTCGTTGAAGGCGCTCTCAACAGCGCCGCCATCATCGAGAACGGCGAAGTCAGCTTTGGCCTGGGTAACCACCAGACCGGCACCGTCGAACAAGCCCTTCACGGCCTCACGGTCGGAATCCCTCGCTCCACCAGATCGCCAGAGCAGCCTCGAATTCCAGTCGGCGGAAACGCCACCGCCCGTGCCGTCGCCATCAACGCCGCTCTCAAAGCAAACCGCTCTGAGGCCAAGGCCGCTGAAGCCGTCGCCCTTGTCGAGAAGTTCGGGAACCCCTGGAAGACCGGGAATCACATGCACAAGGCAATCGTGAAGAACACCAACCCAACCCTCGCAGCACGCCTCAGCGCCCAAGTCGGAATGAACCCATGACCAACACAAATGCCACTTCCCTCACCACAATGGGGGAATACCGGAGGCGTCAGCAGGCAGCCAAGGTTCGCGGCGAGAGGTTCAACGTTGACCCTGATGTCCGTGCAGCCCGTGCCGCCGTCCTCGAAAGGAGAGAGGCGGAAATGGTGGCTGGTATCGAGGAAGCGAACCAGAAGGCCACACGGCCTGCCGAACTGTACCGGACAACCCTCGACCTCGTGTCCGACGAGATGCTTCACGAGTTGCAACGGAGCCTACCGAACCTCTCTACCCGGCAGATGGGCGACATCATCGGGGACGTGCTGACAGGGCGGCGTCGAAGACGCCACGCAGCCGACATCGCGCCACCGCCCGAAGTCGTTGTAACGGCCACCAGGAGCCGCCGGCCTGCATCGGCTACGCCAGACGCCGCGTAGGGCGCGACGGGATGCAAGTCCGTAAGGGGTGGATCGGCTGGTAGGGGAAGGGGCGATTCGTCCGCCCGATGGATCGTTTGCACACCCTTTGCACCCCTTGGCGAAAGTCTGGGGTGCAGCTTTCTCACGAGATGGGGCTAAGTGCTTGAAATGATTGGTGCCGCAAGAGGGATTCGAACCCCCGACCCCCTCATTACGAATGAGGTGCTCTACCAGCTGAGCTATTGCGGCGAGATCCATGGCGTGACGCTGAGTGGCGCGTCGGATCGTTGCGGGTTCATATCCGTCCGATCGACCGATGGCAAGGCGGTCCGCGTCGTCTTCCTGATGCAACTGTGCCACGCAGGCCGCATCCCGGTCCCGCGGCCATCCGTGCCGCCTTGACGCCGGGCGGCGCGGCTTCGAAGGGTCGCGACGTCTGTCAGGAACCGCCATGTCCCTCATCGCCCGCTTGCGTGCCTATGCCGCCGACGCGTTCGGCCTGTCCGCGAGCCCGGAGGAGGCGGAGGCAGCCGACGAGCGTCTGGCGGCCGTCGCCCTGCTCGTCCATGTGGCGCGGGTGGACGGCGTCCTCGATGGGGCCGAGTCGGAGCGGCTGTGCCGCCTCGTCGAGGGGCGCTATGCCGGAAACCGCGAGCAGGCCGAGGCGCTCATCGCCCGCGCGGCCAGTGTCGATTCGCAGACCCGCGACATGGCGCTGCTGGTGGAAATGATGGGGCACGAATTCGGTGAGTCGGAGCGGGCGCGGCTGCTGTCGATGGCTTGGTCCGTGGCGGGGGCCGATGGCACCGTTCATGAGTTCGAGGAGGCGCTGGTCTGGCGGCTCGGCCGCCTGCTCCGGTTCGACGACACGGCGATCCGCCTCGCGCGCGCCGGTGCCGAGACGGAATCGGCCTCGTAGGCGGTACTTCATGCGCGACCCCCGGTTATCGGCAGGTCGCATCATGGTGGACGGGAGGATCGTGGCGCGATGATCGTCAGCTTGACGCTGATCCTCCTGGCTCAGCTCGTCGGTGAGGCGCTGGCACGGGGAGCGGCCCTTCCGGTGCCCGGCCCCGTCATCGGGATGGCGCTCCTCCTTCTCTTCATGGTGGTCCGGGACCGTTGGCGCGGCCAAGCCGCCCGCATCCTCGCCGCGCCCCTCGTGGACGGCACCCTGGAGCGCTCCGGAAAGGGGCTGCTCGCCCATCTCTCGCTGATGTTCATCCCGGCGGGGGCCGGCATCGTCGGACGGCTCGACGTGCTCGAAGCCCATGGCGTGGCCCTCGCCTGCGTGGTCGTCGTCTCGACGCTGGCGACCCTGACGGCGACGGCGCTCACCTTCGTGGCCGTCAAGCGCTGGGTCGCCCCGGGGGACCGGCCATGACCGGCGACTTCGCCCTGTGGGTCTATCTCTCGCGCACGCCTCTGCTGTGGCTGACCGTGACCCTGATGGTCTACGCGGTGGCCGACCGCATCGCCACGGCGACGAACCGGCATCCCCTCGCAAATCCCGTCGTCGTCGCCATCGTCCTGATGGCCTGCGTGCTCAAGCTCACGGGGACGCCCTACCCGACCTATTTCGAGGGCGCGCAATTCGTCCACTTCCTGCTCGGGCCGGCGACCGTGGCCCTGGCGATCCCGCTCTACGAATACCGCGCGACGGTGCTGCGCTCGCTGGCACCGATGCTGGCGGCCCTCCTCGTCGGCTCCGTGGTGGCGCTGATCTCGGCGACCACCCTCGGGACCGCCTTCGGCATCCCGCACGACGTGATCGTCGCCTCGGTGCCGAAATCGGTGACCACCGGCGTCGCCATGGGAATCGCCCAGAATCTCGGCGGCGATCCGACCCTGGCGGCGGTGCTGGTGATGCTGACCGGCATGACCGGCGGCATCCTGGTCACCCCGCTCATGAACCTGCTTCGCATCAAGGACATGCGCGCGCGCGGCTTCGCGGCGGGGCTCGCCGCCCACGGCGTCGGTACGGCGAGGGCGTTCCAGGTAAACGAGGTGGCCGGCGCCTTCGCCGGCATCGCTCTCGGCCTCAACGCCCTCATCACCGCGATCCTGGCGCCCCTCGCCGTGACGTTCCTGCGCTGACGCCGCCCTATCTGACGGCCGTGCCCTCGGAGAGCATCGTCGGCGTGAAGCGCCCGTCCGGGCCCGGCTTCATGTCGATGCGCGTGTCGTGGAGGGCATGCAGCGTCGAACGATGGCCGATGGAGACGATCGTCGTCCCCGGCAGGCGCTCGCGCAGCATGCGGTAGATGCCGGCCTCGCTCGGTTCGTCGAGGGCGGCGGTGGATTCGTCGAGGAAGAGCCAGGCCGGCTTCGCCAGGACGGCGCGGGCGATGGCCAAACGCTGCTGCTCGCCGCCGGAGAGGCGCTGGTCCCAGGCATCGACCTCGTCGAGACGGTCGGCGAGTTGCGGAAGCTGCGCGGCGATGAGCGCCTCGCGGATCGCCTCGTCGGAGAACTGATCGGTGGTGCTCGGATAGACCACGGCGCCCCGCAGGGTCCCGAGCGGGATGTAAGGCCGCTGCGGCAGCACCAGCGCGGACTGGCCTTCCGGCACGTCGACCCGGCCCTTCCCGAACGGCCAGATTCCGGCGATCGCCCGGAACAGGGTCGACTTGCCGGAGCCGGACGGGCCGGTGAGCAGCGTCGACGCCCCCTTGTCGAGGGTGAACGAGCCGGCGGTGACGATCTCGCGGCCGTCGGGCAGGGCGAGGGTCAGGCCGGAGGCGGTGACGTTCGGGCCGGTCCCATTGCCCTGGACGAGGCCGTATCCGGCGCCGGACAGGGCCTCCGCCTTGGTCATCGCCCGCTTGAACGACGTCAGGCGGTTGGTGTTGGCGCGGTACGACGCGATGGTGGTGTAGGAATCGATGAAGAAGGACAGGGAACCCTGGACGCTGCTGAAGGCGTTCGCCGTCTGCTGGAACTGGCCGAGGGTGATCTTTTTGAGGAAATAGGACGGGGCGGCGAGGATGTAGGGAAACACCACACTGATCTGGTTGTACGACAGGGTGAAGCTGCCGATCTTGATCCGCCGGTAGATGATGGCGAGGTAGTTTCCGATGATCTCTTGGAAGAGTTCGCGCAGGCGCACGGTCTCCGAACGCTCGCCGCGCAGCAGGGCGATCTGCTCGGAATAGATCCGCGTCCGCGCAAGGGAGAAGCGGAAATCGGCCTCGACCTTCTCTTGCCGGAAATCGAGCCCGATGAGCGGACGGCCGATGAGATGGGTCAACCATGTCCCGACCACCGCGTAGACGATGACCAGCCAGACGAGGAACCCGGGCACCACCGTATCGGTGAAGGGGAGTACGAAGTCCCGCGACAGGCCCCAGAGAATGACCATGAACGAGACCAGGGTCGCGGCCTGCGACAGGAGCCGGATCGACAGGCTTGTCGTTTGCTGGATGAAGAGGTTGACGTCGCTCTGGATGCGCTGATCCGGGTTATCGGCCGGCTCGTCGGTAAAGGGGATCCGGTAATGCGTGCCGCCATCGAGCCAGCGGCTGTAGAGGCTGCGGGCCAGCCAGGTGCGCCAGCGGATGTGGAGCGATGCATCGACGAAGGTGTCGAACATGCCGATGACGACCCAGACCGCCGCCAGGGGCACGAAGATCCAGACGAGCTGATACCAGAACGCGTCGGCGTTATACTCCTGCAGCGCGTTGAAGAGGTCGCGGTACCAGAAGTTCAGGCGCAGCTGAAGCGCGACCTGGGCAAAGGTGATGAAGATGGAGAGCGCCACGAGACGTCGTGCGACCCGACCTTCGGTGCTGCCGAAGAAGTGGAACGGCCGGATTTCCCGGTTCGGCTCCTCGCGTGCGGCGAAGAACGGGTCGGCGATGCGGGTGATCGCGCGGATCGGCTCGAGATGGGAGATTCCGAACACGATGCCGGCGAAGACCACCGCGCCCGTGGCAGCAAAGGCCGGTGGCAGCAGAGCCGCCAGCGTCTCCGGCAGGAGGCCCGACGCCGCCAGTTGCTTCGCACCGGCCAGGAACAGGTAGCCGATGCCATAGACTGATACGAACACCTTCAGGTAATCGGAAAGCTTAGCGGAGGCGAGGAGGATCACCACCATCGCAAAGCCGCTGAAGCTGACGTAGAGCGGCGTCGCAGTGCCCGGCAGGATCAGAAGTACGAGGGCGAAGAGCGCCGTTATGGCGGCCTGCAGGCCGAGGCCTGTCCTGAGTACGGCCACGCGCGTCTCCTCAAGTCGATGATTCAAATAGGCGACGACGACTTCGCCCGCCGGATTGGCACCGGATCGTGACGGCGGCAGTGACGGCCGGTCGTGGCGAGATCGTGGCGGGGGTGGTCGCCGCCGGATGCGTCAGATCGGATCAGGGCCAGTCCCAATCGCCGTAATCCGGCTCGCGACATCGGTAGCCGACCGGGCATTCCAGATTGTCGCGGGTGGGCACGAAGCGGAGTTCGGCGATTTCCGACATCCCGCACAGGCTCCGGTCGCTGACGAAGCGTTCCGTCCGCCCCGGCTGTTCCGCCCTGCCTGGTTTCTCCGCCTTGCCCGCCGGCCATGAAAGGACCGCCGACCCGTCCCGCTTCACGAGCGCCATCGCATCCGCGCAGGCCATCCGCATGGTGGAGGGCGGTGCTTGAGCACTGGCCGGGGCTGCGATGGTGACGCAGACGGCAAAGGCGAGGCGTCTCGTCACGATGGCACGGATAACTGACTGGTTTCTCACAAGCTTGAGCATGGCAGTTTTCATGAGGGACGGGAAGGGCTTGCCGTTTGCCCGCCCTATTCGCGGAGTCTATCCACCGCTATCGATGGCGCCGGGACAGAAGAGCGACAGGCCTGTCTTGTCCAAAGCCGACTTCACGGGCTCGCCAGAGTCCGGTTGTCGAACGGGGCCGGGGTTGCTCAAGTCGCGAACCAGTGAAGCGGCCGCCGCCGCTGCGAGACCGGCTCCGCCCCAGGGGGAGCCTTACGGGAGACGACGATGACCGCGGGCATCGAAGCTGAGGATACGGGGAGGATCGACGAGGGAGCGTCGCCGCCAGCCGTGGCGGAGCCCTCGGGCAGGTCGGCCCGCGCCCTTGTGCTTCCCGTCTCCCTCGCCATGGGCTGGGGCGCGCTCCTCGGCTACAGCACCGTTCTGCTGACCCACGACCCGCCGGCGCGCCCGGAGATCGGCACGATCCAGGCGGCGTTCAACGAGCCCGGTCCGTTCGAGACTCATGCAGGCGGGTCGCGGCCGGGTCGTGGCAGCGCTCCCTGGTCCGATGTGGGTAGCGGGTCCGGTCCGTCGGGCCGGGACGCCACGGTCGTCCCACCGGTCCAGCCGGGAATTCGATCCGTCGCTCTCAGGCAGGATCCCGAAGTGGCGCCCCGTGCCGACGTGACCACGGCCGCGTCGCCTCCCATCGAGCCGGCGGCCTATGTCGGTCTCTGGGGGCCCAACGAGACCGCATGCCGCCGCGGGGCGCGGCGGCGGGGATACATCCCGGCGCGGATCACCGAGAGCGGGGCTCGCGCGGGCAGCACCGTGTGCACCTTCCGCAACGGACGGCGCATCGGTACGAACTGGAGCGTGTCGGCCTCCTGCAGCGATGGCGGCCGGCGCTGGTCGTCCCAGGTGAAGCTGCTGGTCGACGGCAACCGCCTGACCTGGTCGAGCGCCAAGGGCGACGCCTCCTATGTCCGATGCCATCGCCGCGCGGGATAGGCGCGAGCGGGGTCGTGGTGAGAGAGGATCTGCGGCACGGGCACGGAGCGCTGCCCGGTTCCCGCTGCGGGCTACAGGATTTACGCATTTCGCGGGATGCTCGAACCTGCCCTCCTCCCCCTAGTGGGGAGGAGTTGGAGGTGGGGGTGGTTGGGCGACCCTAATGCGACGGAGCCTGGCGGAACCACCCCCACTCCTAACCTCTCCCCACAAGGGGGAGAGGGACGCGCTCTGCCTGAAAGATAAGAAATGTGAATCTAGTAGCCCGCATCTGGGCAGAGCGGACAGTCGATATACCCGCCCACAACGAGAAAGGGCCGTCTTGCGACGACCCTTTCCGCCCTCGCGACGACCGCCGCGAGAGCATCCGTTTCGAACTGAGAGCCTGGACTTCTTAGAAGTCCATGCCGCCCATGCCGCCGCCGCCCGGCATCTGGGGAGCGCCGCTGTCCTTCTTGGGAGCGTCGGCGATCATGGCCTCGGTGGTGACGAGGAGACCGGCGATGGAGGAGGCGTCCTGCAGCGCGGTGCGCACGACCTTGGCCGGGTCGACGATGCCGGCCTGGATCATGTCGACATACTCTTCGGTCTGGGCGTTGAAGCCGAAGGTGATCGAGTCGGTGTTGTCGGTGATCTTGCCGACCACGATCGAGCCTTCGACGCCGGAATTGGCGGCGATCTGGCGGATCGGGGCTTCAAGGGCCTTCAGCACGATCTTGATACCGGCCTGGACGTCCGGGTTGTCGCTCTTGAGGGCGCGGACGGCCTCGCGGGCACGGAGGAGTGCGGTACCGCCGCCGGGGACGATGCCCTCTTCCACCGCAGCGCGGGTGGCGTTGAGCGCGTCGTCGACGCGGTCCTTCTTCTCCTTGACCTCGACCTCGGTCGCGCCGCCGACGCGGATGACCGCGACGCCGCCGGCGAGCTTGGCCAGGCGCTCCTGGAGCTTCTCACGGTCGTAGTCCGAGGTGGTCTCCTCGATCTGCGCCTTGATCTGGCTCACGCGGGCTTCGATGTCCGCCTTCTCGCCGAGACCGTCGATGATCGTGGTGGTCTCCTTCTCGATGCGGATGCGCTTGGCGCGGCCGAGCATCGGCAGGGTGACGTTCTCGAGCTTGATGCCGAGATCCTCGGCGATCATCTGACCCTGGGTCAGGATCGCGATGTCCTCGAGCATGGCCTTGCGGCGATCGCCGAAGCCCGGAGCCTTGACGGCGGCGACCTTCAGACCACCGCGCAGCTTGTTCACGACGAGCGTGGCGAGAGCCTCACCCTCGATGTCCTCGGCGATGATGACGAGCGGCTTGCCGGTCTGCACCACGGCCTCGAGAACCGGCAGCATCGCCTGGAGCGAGGACAGCTTCTTCTCGTGGATGAGGATGTAGGGGTCCTCGAGCTCGGCAACCATCTTCTCCGCGTTCGTGATGAAGTACGGGGAGAGGTAGCCGCGGTCGAACTGCATGCCCTCGACGACGTCGAGCTCGGTCTCGGCGGTCTTGGCTTCCTCGACGGTGATGACACCCTCGTTGCCGACCTTCTGCATGGCATGGGCGATCATCTCGCCGATTTCGGTGTCGCCGTTGGCCGAGATGGTGCCGACCTGGGCGACTTCCTCGGACGAGGCGACCTTCTTGGCGCGGGCGATGATGTCCTTCACGGCGGCCGTGGTGGCCAGATCGATGCCGCGCTTCAGGTCCATCGGGTTCATGCCGGCGGCGACGTACTTGGCGCCTTCACGGACGATGGCCTGGGCCAGGACGGTGGCGGTGGTGGTGCCGTCGCCAGCGATGTCGTTGGTCTTCGAGGCCACTTCGCGCACCATCTGGGCGCCCATGTTCTCGAACTTGTCGGCGAGCTCGATCTCCTTGGCGACGGTGACGCCGTCCTTGGTGATGCGGGGAGCGCCGAAGCTCTTCTCGATGACCACGTTGCGGCCCTTGGGGCCGAGCGTCACCTTCACTGCATCGGCGAGAATGTCGACGCCGCGGAGCATCTTCTCGCGGGCATCGGAGCCGAAGCGTACTTCTTTCGCTGCCATGTTCAAATCCTCATGAGGTGCGAAGCCCTGAGGCGCTCATCGAAGTGCGCGCTCGAAGGGCTCGGATGGGAAGAAGGAAGAGGGGGCGTCGCTTGAATTAAGCGACGACGCCCATGATGTCGGATTCCTTCATGATCAGGAGGTCCTGACCGTCGATCTTGACTTCGGTGCCGGACCACTTGCCGAACAGCACGCGGTCGCCGGCCTTCACGTCGAGGGGGTTCACGCGGCCGGCCTCGTCACGGGCGCCCGGGCCGACGGCAACGATCTCGCCCTCTTGCGGCTTCTCCTTGGCGGTGTCGGGGATGATGATGCCCCCCTTGGTCTTCTCTTCGCCTTCGATACGGCGGACGACAACACGGTCGTGCAGCGGACGGAACTTCATGAGCTGCCCTCTTGCTTCGAATTGATGGATGGCGTTGATGCGGCCGAAGAGCTCGCCCAACCCAGGCCGTTAGCACTCCCAAGCGATGAGTGCCAAAGCAAGGGCGGAGGTAGGCTCAAGCCCCTTGCGAGTCAAGACGCGGACGACGCGTCATGCCGCGTTCGCGAAGCATGTTCTGCTCTCCGGTCGCTGACAGACGGATGACAATCACCCCATGATCAGCCTCCAGGGACCGCAGGGCGCGGTCGAGCATTCCGGCGCAGCCAATGGCGGCGGCGTGCCAAGCCACGCGATATGGATCGATCTCAACGATCCGAGCACCGAGGAGGCGGAGCATATCGAGGCCGCCACCGGGCTGCGCGTACCATCGCGAAAAGCTCTGAGCGAAGTCGAGAATTCCAGCCGGCTGCGGCGGCTCAAGAACGGGCTCTCGCTCTCAACCCCGATGATCACCTTCGACAAGGTGGATTCGCAGCTGACCCCGCTCGGCTTCGTCCTGACCCGGGACCGGCTGATCACCGTCAGATTCAACGAGCTGCGCGCCTTCGAGGAGGTCAAGAAGCGCATCGGCGACGGCGACGGGGATTGCCAGACCGGCACCGAGATCTTCCTGCTCCTGGTGGAAGAGCTGGTGGACAGTCTCGCCGACGCCCTGGAGGAGATGGGCGCCGACCTCGACGCGCTCTCCACCCGGATCTTCGATTTCGACGTGAGGGCAGGGGGCGTCGCCGGGGATTCCGGCAAGACACCGCGCCGGCGCGATCTGGCCCTTCGCCGCATCCTCCGCAGCGTCGGCCGGCGGGGCAAGGCGCTGGGCAAGATCCGCTCGAGCCTACTCGGCCTCGAGCGCATCCTCCCCTTCGTCGCCGGCGAATGCGAACACCTCCTCGGTGCCACCGAGATGCCGCGCTTCGAGACCCTGCGCCGGGACATCGCCTCCCTCGACGAGTTCGAGATCCGCCTGTCGGAGAACGTGCAGTTCCTCCTCGACGCCACCCTCGGCCTCATCAACATCGAGCAGAACAACACCTTCCGCGTGCTGACCGTGGTCTCGGTCGTGGGCGTTCCGCCGACCCTCATCGCCTCGATGTACGGCATGAACTTCAAGCACATGCCGGAACTCGACTGGGTCTACGGCTATCCCTATGGTCTGTCGCTGATCGTCATCAGCGCGATCATCCCCGTCGTCTTCTTCAAGCTGCGCGGCTGGTTCTGACGCTGGGCCGACCGGGCAGGCTCGGGATTTAGGGAATTCTTTTCGGGCCGGCGCGCAAGGATCGGGAGCAGAGCCGGGCACCCGGCGACCAGAGTCGACCGCATGGCCGTGATCGCCGCCTTCATCCTGAATGCCGGGCTCAATTTCTGCCTCGGCCTGCTCCTCGCCAAGCTGATGGGGCCGGCGGATTTCGGCCTGTTCGGCCTCGCCACCACGGGCGCCGTGGTTCTCAACACCCTGGTCTTCGAGTGGCTGCGGCTGTCGGCCACCCGGTTCTATTCCAACCGTGTCCGGCAGGAGGAACCCTGGATCCGCCATGGGCTGGACCGCGCCTATGCCGTCCTCGCCCTCGTCCTGCTCGTCGCCTCCGCCCTGTGCGCGGTGGTCGGCGCGACGGTGGAGATGGATGCGCAAGGCCGTTTCGCCATCGCAGCGGGGGCCGGGCTCGCCGCTTTCGGCATCGGATTGTTCGATTATCACGCGGCCCTGACGCGGGCGCGCTTCGATGGCGGCCTCTACCTGAAGTTGACCATCGTCAAGAACGGCCTCGCCTTCCTGCTCATGGCGGGGGCGGCCTGGCTGTTTCCCCAGCCGGTCTGGGTGCTCCTGGCCTGCGGGCTCAGCCAGTTCCTGCCTGTCCTCGTGCTGCGCAGGCCCCTGCTCGATCCGAAGGTGCCCATCGTCTGTGTGCGCGTGGGCGAGACCTGGCGGCTGTTCCGCGCCTACGGGCTACCGCTCATCGCCGCTAACGCGATCTACCAGATCACGCCGTTCCTCAACCGCAGCGCCATCGCCATGTGGTTCGGACTGGCGGAGGCCGGCTATTTCGCCCTTGCCGCCGATGTCGCCACCCGCAGCCTCAGCATGATCGGCACGGCCCTCGACCTCATCCTGTTCCAGCTCGCCGTGCGGGTGGACGAGCACGAGGGCCATGTGGCGGCCGAGGCCCAGATCGGCCGCAACGCCGGCATCGTGGTGGCGCTGATGGTGCCCTGCGCCGGCGGGCTCTGGGCCGTGCTTCCGGCGATCCAGGGACTCATCGTGCCGGAGGCATATCGCGGGCCCTTCGCCCTCTACGCGCTGATCCTCATCCCCGGCCTGCTCTGCGGCACGCTGCTCAATTTCGGCCTCAACCCGATCTTCCAGATCCGGCGCAAGACGGTGCCGGTGATCGCCGCCGCCATCGTCGGCCTCGCCGTGAACGCTGCCTGCCTGTTCGTCCTGCCCGCGCATTTCGGGGCGCCGGGCATCGCCATGGCGCAGAGCGCCGGCCTCGTCGCCTCGACCCTGTGGCTGGCCGTCCGGGCTCTCACCGGACCGCAACGCCTGCGGATCGACTGGTGGGACGTCTTCGCCGCCTGCACCTCCACCCTGGCGATGATGGCCTGCCTCGCGCCGTTCCGGCACACGGACCCGGCCGTAGCCCTCGCCATCTGCCTGCCCCTCGGTGTGCTGGTCTACGCCCTGCTCGTGGCGCTGTTCGACATCGCCGGCCTGCGCGGCCTCGCCGCCGCCTATCTCCGGCAGCGCGCCGTCACCCCGACGGCCTGAGACGCTCGCGTCGCTTGAAAGAGGGGCGTGCCTTCCCGCATATGGTTCGCCAAAGGATGCCGGCGAGCATCACAACGGGCGGGAAACGATGCGGACATACGAGCCTCAGGACGAGGGCGAGGCGCAAGCCATCGTCGCCGATGCCGCCGATCGCTCCGAGCCGATGCGTCTCGTCGGCGGAGGCACCAAGGCCGCCATCGGTCGCCCGGCGCAGGACGAATCGACCTTCTCCTCCCTGAAACTCTCCGGCATCACGCTCTACGAACCAGCCGAGATGGTTGTCGCCGCCCGCGCCGGCACCCCCCTCGCACAGGTGCAGGCCCTGCTCGCGGAACGCGGCCAGATGCTGCCCTTCGAGCCGATGGACCATCGCATCCTCATGGGCTCGGGCGGCGAGCCGACCTTCGGCGCGGTGGCGGCCACGAACAATGCGGGACCGCGCCGGATCAATGCGGGCGCGGCCCGCGACAGCCTGATCGGCGTCCGCTTCGTCAACGGGCGCGGCGAGGCCATCAAGTCCGGCGGCCGGGTGATGAAGAACGTCACCGGCCTCGACCTCGTCAAGCTCATGGCCGGCTCGTGGGGCACCCTCGGCCTTCTCACCGAGGTGACCTTCAAGGTCCTGCCGGTCCAGGAACGGACGGCGACCCTGACCTTTACCGGCCTCGACGACGCCACGGCGGTCGCCGCCCTCGGTGCCGCCCTCGGCTCGCCGTTCGAACTCACCGGGGCCGCTCACCTGCCGAGCGGCCTCGATGGGCCGAGCCCCCGGACCCTGATGCGCCTGGAGGGCTTTTCGGACTCCCTCGATTACCGCCTCGGCGAATTGCGCAAGCTCCTGCGGCGCTTCGGCGAGCCGGAGATCATCGAGGACGGGATCGGCGCCGTCCTTTGGGCCGCGATTCGCGACGTGATCCCGCTGACGGAACCGCGCGATGCCGCCGTGTGGCGGATTTCCACCGCGCCGACCAAAGGCCCAGCCGTCACCGCCGCCATCGCGGCGCAGCGCCAGGCACGCTGGTTCTACGATTGGGGCGGCGGCCTCGTCTGGCTCGCCACCTCGGCCGAAGGCGATGCCGGTGCCGAGACCATCCGCGCCGTCCTCCGCACCACCGGCGGGCACGCCACCCTGGTGCGGGCGCCGGACGCGGTACGCGCGGCCACCGCCGTGTTCGAGCCCCTGTCCGATCCGCTGCTGCGGATGACGGCCGGGATCAAGGCGGCCCACGATCCGAAGGGGGTTTTCAATCCCGGCCGGATGTATGCGGGAATTTGACTGGTGCGCGGCGAGCGCTCGTGGGAAGGGCTTTCGCCGGTCTGCGACGGCCGCGCCATCGGGGTGCGGCAGGCTGCCGCTTAGAGCCGTTCCAAGCCTCGGCTTCCGTCCAAATTCCCTCTAAGCTGCGGGAAACAGCGCCGGGCGGCGGAAGATCGCCGGGCGGGCTGACGTATCGGGACCCCGAGGAAACGCCGTGCAGACCAATTTCAGCCTGACGCAGCTCGCCGACCCGGCGATGGCGGCGTCCGAGAAGATCCTGCGGACCTGTGTGCATTGCGGGTTCTGCACCGCCACCTGCCCGACCTATCTCCTCCTCGGCGACGAACTCGATTCCCCGCGCGGCCGCATCTACCTCATCAAGGACATGCTGGAGGGCGGCAAACCGGCGACACCCGAGGTGGTCAAGCACGTGGACCGCTGCCTCTCCTGCCTGTCCTGCATGACGACCTGTCCGTCCGGCGTGCATTACATGCACCTCGTGGATCACGCCCGCACGCATATCGAGGAGACCTATCGCCGGCCGTTGAGCGACAGACTCCTGCGCAGCGTGCTCGCCTTCGTGCTGCCCTATCCGAACCGCTTCCGACTGGCGCTTCTCGCCGCCAAGATCGGCTCGCCGTTCCGGCCCCTCGTCGCCCAGCTGCCCCGCATCGGCAACCGCCTCGCGGCGATGCTCGACCTCGCGCCCGCGCTCCTGCCGAACCGCACCGCCTCCGACCGGCCCGGCACCTTCCCCGCCGACAACCGCGCGCGGGAAGCCAGCGCCCTGCTTCAAGGCGAGGCCGCCCCGGCCCGCGCGGGCAGGGTCGCCCTCCTGCGCGGTTGTGCTCAGAGCGTGTTGCGGCCGGATTTCAACGAGGCGGCGGTCCGGCTTCTCACCCGCCACGGCGTCGAGGTGGTGCAGGCGAAGGGGGAGGGGTGCTGCGGCGCGCTCACCCATCACATGGGCAAGTCCGAGACCTCCCACGCACAGGCCAAGCGCACCATCGACGCCTGGATCGCCGAGATGGACGGCGGCGGCCTCGACGCGATCATCGTCACGGCCTCGGGCTGCGGCACGACGATCAAGGATTACGGCTTCATGTTCCGCGACGACCCGGCCTATGCCGACAAGGCGGCGCGGGTTTCAGCACTGGCCAAGGACGTCACCGAATACGTGGCCAGCCTCGGCCTGATGCCGCCGCTGTTCGAGAGCGATCTCGTCGTCGCCTACCATTCCGCCTGTTCGATGCAGCACGGCCAGGGCATCCGCACCGAGCCGAAGAACCTGCTCAAGAAGGCCGGCTTCACCGTGAAGGACGTGCCCGAGGGCCATATCTGCTGCGGCTCGGCCGGCACCTACAACATCCTCCAGCCGGAGATCGCCGGGCGGCTCCGCGATCGGAAGGTGGACAATATCGAGCGCATGCGCCCCGACCTCATCGCCACCGGCAATATCGGCTGCGCCACGCAGATCGGGAACGGCACGCGCATCCCTATCGTGCACACGGTGGAACTGCTGGATTGGGCGACGGGCGGGCCGAAGCCGGCGGTGCTTGAGGGCCTCGGCGGAACGCGGGTGCTGGAGGCGGCGGAGTAGCGCTCAGGCCCGGCGTACGGCGTTCAGGACGAACACCCGGATCGCCGACGACAGGTTCTGCGCCCCCCGCGCCTCGTCGATCTCGCCGATCAGCACCTGGACCGACTGTTCACGGGCGGCGGCGATCTCGCGCAGCGCCTCCCAGAACGGCGTCTCCAACGACACGCTGGTGCGGTGACCGGCGATCATCACCGAGCGTTTGGTGGTGCCGGTGGTCATCGGGCGCGCAACCCTCCCCCCACGGACCTCGGGCTTGCCCGAGATCCGTCTTTGGCTGGCCAAGTCGGGCAGGCCCGACGTGGTGCGGGGGAGGGTGCCTGCGGAGCAGGCGGGAGAGGGGGCGACCTCTCCGGATACGGCGCTCCCCTCTCCCGACCCTCGCTGACGCGAGGGCCACCCTCCCCCGCAGAGGGGGGAGGGGAGACTTGCGAGCGCATTAGGGTCGTCACCTGTCCGGATCCGGCCCCACGAGCTTGTGACCCTCGTGGCGCGAGAACTCGATGGCCTTCTTGGCCTCGGCCAGGGTCTTGGCCTTCTTCGGCCGGCCGAAGGCGATGCGGTTGTCCTCCGCCTTCGCCTCCTTCTCGGCCCGCGCCTTGCCCTTGCGGACCGAGCGCAGGTTGATGATCTCGGCCATGAGCTTCCCCGTCATTCGACGCTTCGTTTAATCGACGCTTGGCGCCAGCATGGTCTCGGGGCGGACGACGCGGTCGAACTCCTCCTCCGTGACGTAGCCGAGACGCAGGGCCTCTTCCTTCAGGGTGGTGCCGCGCTTGTGCGCGGTCTTGGCGATCTCGGCGGCCTTGTCGTAGCCGATGGAGGGGGCGAGCGCCGTCACCAGCATGAGCGAGCGGCTCATCAGGTCGGCGATCTTGTCCTCGTTGGCCTTGATCCCGACGACGCAATTGTCGGCGAAGCTCACGGCCGCATCGGCGAGGATGCGGATCGATTGCAGCACCGCGTTGGCGATGACGGGCTTGAACACGTTGAGCTCGAAATTGCCCTGCGAGCCGGCGAAGCTCACGGTGGTGCCGTTGCCGATCACCTGGGCGCAGACCATGGTCAGGGCCTCGCACTGCGTCGGGTTGACCTTGCCCGGCATGATCGACGAGCCCGGCTCGTTCTCCGGCAGGGAGAGTTCACCGAGGCCCGAGCGCGGGCCGGAGCCGAGGAAGCGGATGTCCTGGGCGATCTTGAACAGGCCCGCCGCCAGGGCGGACAGCGCGCCTTGCGTGAAGACGAGGGCGTCGTGGGTGGCCAGGGCCTCGAACTTGTTGGCGGCCGAGGTGAAGGGCAGGCCGGTCAGCTCGGCGACCTTGGCCGCGAACTTTTCGGCGAATTCCGGATGGGCGTTGAGGCCGGTGCCGACCGCCGTACCACCCTGGGCCAGCGCCAGCACGCCCGGAAGCGTCGCCTTCACCCGCTCGGTGCCCAGCGCCACCTGCGCGACGTAGCCGGAAAATTCCTGGCCGAGGGAGACGGGCGTCGCGTCCTGCAGGTGGGTGCGGCCAATCTTGACGATGGACGAGAACGCCTCGGACTTGGCCTGGAGCGCGTCGTGCAGGTGCTTCAGAGAGGGGAGCAGACGGTCGTTGATCTCGCGCGAGACCGCGATGTGCATCGCAGTGGGGAACACGTCGTTGGAGGATTGGCCGCGATTGACGTGGTCGTTGGGATGGACCGGCGACTTGCCGCCGCGCTTGCCCCCGAGCAGCTCGTTGGCCAGACTCGCGATGACCTCGTTGGCGTTCATGTTCGACTGGGTGCCCGAGCCCGTCTGCCACACCACGAGGGGGAATTCCTGGTCGTGCTCGCCGGACACCACCTCGGCAGCGGACGCGGCCACGGCCTGGGCCACCTTCGGGTCGAGGGCGCCGAGATCCTGGTTCACCAGGGCGGCGGCCTGCTTCACCATGCCCAGCGCATGGACGAGGGGGGCCGGCATCTTCTCGGTGCCGATCTTGAAATTCTGGATCGAGCGCTGGGTCTGCGCGCCCCAGTAGCGATGGGCCGGAACCTCGATGGGGCCGAACGTGTCGGACTCGGTCCGGGTAGCGGACGTTTCGGTGGGGCTTTCGAGCGGCGACATCGTGGCCTCTTAGATGGCGGGGTCTGCGGCCCTACTTAAACGGTGCGGCTGAAAACCGCGATGGTGCTTTCTTTCAAAGGCGTCACAGGTCCGTGCCGGAGTCAGGCACCGTCCGGGACGAAGCGAGGACGATTGCCGATGCCTTTGGACGCCGCGACCCTGGAGCCCGACACCGTTCCACGCTTCCGCCCCGTCGTCCCGCGCCCCCGGCGCGAACAGCCGGGGTTGTTCGCCTTCCTCAAGGCCGTGCGTGCCAACCCGATCACCACCTGGCTCGACGAGCATTTCGTGGAGCCCGTGGTGGCGCGCGAAGGCGCCATGGGCCGCGTCACCGTGGTCAGCGACCCGGCCCTGATCCGCTATCTGTTCGTGGAGAACGCCGCCAATTACCGCAAGGACGACCTGCAGCGCCGGGTGCTCGCGCCGGGCCTCGGCAACGGCCTCCTCACGGCGGAGGGCGAGGAGTGGAAGCTGCAACGGCGTACCCTGGCGCCAATCTTCTCCGCCCGCCACGTCCTCGGCTTCGCCGCCCCCATGAACGAGGCCGGCGCTCGGATCGGCCGTCGCCTCGCCCGGCGCGATGCCACCACCGTGGACGTGGCGCTGGAGATGACCCGCGTCACCCTCGACGTGCTGGAGAGGACCATTTTCACCGAAGGTCTCTCCAGCGACCCCGATGCGCTGGGCCGCGCCATCACGCGCTTTCTCGAATCGGTCGGGCCGGTGGATCCGATGGACGTGTTCGGCGTGCCCGCCTTCGTGCCGCGCATCGGTCGCCTCCGGGCGCGGCCGGCGATCCGCTTCTTCGAGGAGGTGGTGAATGCCCTCATCGCGCGTCGGCGCACCCAGCTCGACGCCGGGACGGCACCCTCCGACCTCCTGACCCTGCTGCTTCAGGCGCAGGATCCGGAAACCGGCAAGGGCCTGAGCGATTTCGAGGTGAGGGCCAACATCGTCACCTTCATCGCCGCCGGTCATGAGACCACGGCAAACGCGCTCACCTGGGCGCTCTACTGCCTGTCACAGGATCACGAGGCCCGGGCCTGCGTCGAGCGCGAGGTCGATGCGGTGCAGGGCGACGGGTTTGATGCCGACGCGCTGCCCTACACCAAGGCTGTGATGGAAGAGACGATGCGGCTGTTCCCGCCGGTGCCGTTCCTGAGCCGGCAGGCGATCGCGGAGGACCGGATCGGCAGGATCAAGATCCCCAAGGGCTCGCTCATCATGGTGGCGCCCTATGTGCTCCACCGCCACCGCACCCTATGGGACGATCCGGAGGCGTTCGTGCCGGAGCGCTTCCTGCCCGAGAACAGGGCTGCGGTTCAGCGCTTCTCCTACCTGCCGTTCGGCGCGGGACCGCGCGTCTGCATCGGCCAGAGCTTTTCGCTGCAGGAAGCAGTGATCGTCCTGGCGCATATCGCCCGCGCCGCGCGCTTCTCGGTGGCGCCCGACCACGCCCCCGTCACGCCGCTGCAGCGGGTGACACTGCGCCCCGAACACGGCTTGCGGATGGAGGTGGAGCGGCGGACATGACACCCGCTGCGGCCGGAGCCCAGCGCGAGACGTAGTGAAGCGCCCCTAACCTCAGCTCTTCTTGCGGAACGCGTCGAGGCTGACGACCTCGGCACCGGCCTCGCCGCCTTCGGTCTTCTTGGCCGCCGGACGGGCCGACTTCCCGTCCGCGCCCTCGTCCGTCTTGTCGAGGTTCTGGCTCGCGCCCTGCGCGGGCAGGAGCTTGGGGACGCTGGCGCCGATCGCCGAGACGGCATTGCCCTTCGGCATGATCTCGCTCGGCTCGGAGGCAGCACCACGCGCGGCGTTCTTCGTGCCGGGAGGTTGCGGCGCATCGTCCTGCGCGTCCTCGTCCGCCGTCTCGTTCAGGTCGAACTTGAGGCCGAACTGGACCGACGGGTCGAAGAACCCGCTCAAGGCGTCGAACGGCACGAGCAGGCGCTCGGGAACGCCGGAGAAGGACAAGCCGACCTCGAAGGAATGCTCGGTGACGCCGAGATCCCAGAACTGGTGCTGGAGGACGATGGTCATGTCCTGGGGATACTTCTCCCTCAGGCGCTGCGACATCCGCACCCCCGGCGCCTCCGTCCGGAACGACACGTAGAAATGGTGCTCCCCGGCGAGACCTTCGCGGGCCGCGTCGGTCAACACCTTGCGCACGACGCCGCGCAGGGCATCCTGAACCAGGAGGTCGTAACGGATGAGATCGTCTGCCATCGCTTGTCGCTTTGCCCGGCACCTGCCGGAATGTCGCGCCGACGGCGCACCGGGTCGGTGAATTGACGTGAAGGCTTGCCGGACTTGGGCACCGGTTTCAATCGCGCCGTTTCCACCGTGGTCTCCACGGGGAGTGGTGAATTGACACCGTATCCACGTACCCGGGATTCTGGTGAAAGCGCCGGGATCGAGCGGCCTTCGCCGAAGATTGTCAGGCACCCAGTTCGGCCTCTCGACCGAACGAAAGGAATATAGAGGGAGAGGCGTCGCTTTTGAAGCCCGATCCTGACGTGGAGTTGTCCGACGACCGGGCAATCGGCGCAATGCTGGCCGCCACCGGTGGCGGCCCGCCGCGCCGCCAGCCGCTCCGCCTCGCCATTGCCGCCTTTCGCGATGCCATCGGCCTCGTCCTGGCGACGTTGTTCGTGATGGTGGCGGCGGCCATCGCCGCCCTGCTCATCGTGCGCGTCGGCGCGGACATCCTGCAGGGCATAGACCCCTTTGCCGCCGAAGCGCGCCGCCCCCGGTTGTATCCGCAGCAGCTCGTCCTGCGCGAGGTGGCGAGCGACATCCTGCGGCAATGCCTCATCGTCGCCATCGTCATCGGCGCGGCGATCCGGTCCAGTGGCGATGCGTGGCACGCCAGGCTCGCGCTGACCCCCGTCGGGGCGCCGGGCCTCGCTCCCTCGCGGCTCCTCGCCATCCTGCTGCTCTGGCCGTTCCTCCACATCCTGTGGGTGATCGGGACGGCGGAGGTCTTCCACATGGCGTTCGGCCGCAATGTCGGCCTGTCGCCGCTGCTCAGCAGGACCGGGGCGATCGGCTGGCTCGCCTTCACCATCGTGCTGGCGCCGGTGGCGGAGGAAATGCTGATGCGCGGGGCGATGTTCGAGCGGGCCTCGCGATTCCTCAAGCCGTGGGGTGCGATCCTCTCCACCTCCGCCCTGTTCGTGCTGCTCCACATCCAGGTCGGCAGCATCGCCCGCCCGGTCTCGCTCATTCCCCTCGCCCTGATGCTCGGCTGGCTGCGCTGGCGGACCGGGCGGCTCTGGCCCTGCATCCTGCTCCACGTCTGGAGCAATCTCGCCGTGGTCGCCTACTTGCTGTGGCCGGGCCCCGCCTGACCGCTCGCCTCGCGGCCCCGTTCGCGGTATCGCGGGGGACGGAACACGGGACCCCGATGCACACGTATCACCAGCTCCTCGAACGCATCCTTTCCGAGGGAACGCGCAAGGACGACCGGACCGGCACGGGGACGCTCTCGGTCTTCGGCCACCAGATGCGCTTCGACCTGGCGAAAGGCTTTCCCCTCGTCACGACGAAGCAGCTGCACCTGCGCTCGATCATCCACGAATTGCTGTGGTTCCTCACCGGTGACACCAACGTGCGTGCCCTGCAGGCCAACGGCGTCACGATCTGGGACGAATGGGCCGATGCGAACGGCGATCTCGGCCCGGTCTACGGGAAGCAATGGCGCTCGTGGGCGAAGCCCGACGGCGGCGCGGTGGACCAGATCGCCTGGCTCGTGGACGAGATACGGCGAAACCCCGATTCCCGCCGGTTGATCGTCTCGGCCTGGAACCCGGCCGACCTCGACAGGATGGCGCTGGCGCCCTGCCATTGCCTGTTCCAGTTCTACGTCGCCGACGGCCGGCTCTCGTGCCAACTCTACCAGCGCTCGGCGGACGTGTTCCTCGGCGTGCCCTTCAACATCGCCTCCTATGCGCTCCTCACCGCGATGATCGCCCAGGTGACGGGCCTGGAGCCGGGAGACTTCGTCCACACCCTCGGCGACGCCCATCTCTATGTGAACCATCTCGAACAGGCCCGGCTGCAGCTCACCCGGGAGCAGCGTCCCCTGCCGCGCCTCGTCCTCGCCCCGGAGGTCCGCTCGGTGTTCGATTTTCGTTTCGAGGACATCGCCATCGAGGGCTATGAACCGCATCCCGCCATCCGCGCGCCGGTGGCGGTCTGATGGCGCCCGGCACCCATCGCCCTCTCGTCAGCCTCATTGCGGCGGTGGCCCGCAACGGGGTCATCGGCCGCGACAACGGCCTGATCTGGCGCCTCGGCAGCGACCTGCGCCGCTTCAAGGCGCTGACCATGGGCAAGCCGGTCCTGATGGGCCGCAAGACCTACGATTCCATCGGCCGGCCGCTGCCGGGCCGGCGCATCCTCGTCCTCACCCGTGACCGGTCGTTCTCGGCCGCCGACGTGGCCGTCGTCCACGATTGGGCGGGCGCCCTGGCAGCGGCGGGGGAGGCCGAGGAACTGATGGTGGCGGGGGGCGGCGAGATCTATGCCCTGGCGCTGCCCCATGCCGACCGCATCCATTTCACCGATGTGGAGATCAGCCCGGAGGGGGATACGGTGTTCCCGGCCTACGAGACGGGTGACTTCCGCGAAGTCTCGCGTGTCGCGCACCCGCCCGGCGAGCGGGATGAATGCGCCTTCGCGTTCGTTGATCTGGAACGGGTCCGGTAACTCTACGCCGCGACGCATCGCGCAAGAGCGCTCGGCGCTGTTGCCTTTCCTCTTGGCGATGCCCACTTGCCAGCCTTGACAGGACGGAGTGGCGACACTCAGTACCGTGAGACGGATCGGCCCGAGGCGAGAGCGCGCCGGGTCGGCCCCGAACGACACTGCCTCAGCAGGAGATATCGGCGAGCATGCCTTGGAGCAATCAAAGCGGCGGCGGTGGCGGCAACGGGGGAGGGCCCTGGGGCCGTGGCGGCGGCGGCAATGGAGGCGGGGGCGGCCCGTGGGGTAGCGGCGGTGGCGGCGGCGGCGGAAAGACGCCTCCGGACCTCGAAGAGATCCTCCGTCGCGGCCAGGACCGTCTGCGCGGGATCATCCCCGGCGGCTCCATGGGCGGTGGCAAGGGTGTCGCCATAGCCGGTAGCCTCGTGGTGGCGGCGTGGCTGCTCACCGGCTTCTACACCGTGGCACCGCAGCAGGTCGGCATCGAGACGATCTTCGGGCGCTACACCAGCACAACGGGCCAGGGCCTGAACTACAATTTCCCCTATCCGATCGGTGCCGTGACCAAGCCGAATGTCGGTCAGGTGAACAGCGTCCAGATCGGCTACCGCGTCGGCGTCGGGTCGCAGTCGCGATCCCGCGATCTGCCGGAAGAGAGCCTGATGCTCACGGGTGACGAGAACATCGTCGACCTCGATTTCGAGGTGCAGTGGCGCATCAACCCGCCGAAAGCGTCTGACTACGTCTTCAACCTCGAGAATCCCGAAGGCACCATCAAGGCGATCTCCGAGAGCGCCATGCGCGAGGTGATCGGTCGCCGCAACATCCAGGCGATCCTTACCAACGAGCAGTCGAGCGTGGCCCAGGAGGTCAAGGAGATCACCCAGAAGGCCCTCGACGAGTACGGTGCCGGCGTACGGATCGAAGTGGTCCAGCTCGTGGCGGTCAATCCGCCGCCGGATGTCAGGCCCGCCTTCATCGACGTCAACGCCGCCCAGCAGGATGCCGAGCGCGCGCAGAACGAGGCCCGCACCTATGCGAGCCGCGAGGTTCCGCAGGCTCGTGGTAAGGCTTCGCAGATCGTGCAGGCGGCCGAGGCCTACAAGACGCAGGCGACGGCGGATGCCACCGGTCAGGCGGCCCGCTTCCAGCAGGTCTACGAATCCTACAAGCTCGCACCGGCGATCAGCCGTGAGCGCATCTTCCTCGAAACGATGGAGCGGGTCCTGGGCTCGGTCAACAAGGTCATCATCGACCAGAACGGAACCGGCGTGGCCGGTGGTGCAGCGGGCGCGGGCGTCGTCCCTGTGCTTCCGCTGACCGAATTCGGCAACCGCAACGCCAATACTGGAGCCGCCCGATGAACGGTTCCGCACTTCGCACGGGCGGTGTCTTCCTCCTGGCAGTGATCGCCGTCGCCCTCTACGCCTCGGTCTTCACCGTCGGGCAGATGCAGCAGGCCCTGGTGATCCAGTTCGGCCGTGTCCGCACGGTCCTTAACCAGACGGGAACCGAGAAGCCCGGCCTCTACTTCAAGGTCCCCTTCATCGAGAACGTCGTGCTGTTCGACAAGCGCGTCCTCGATCTCGACCTTCCGGTCCAGACGCTCCTGACCGCCGACAGGCAGAACCTCGAAGTCGACGCCTTCGCGCGCTATCGCATCATCGACCCGCTGCGCTTCTACCAATCGGCCAACAACGTGCTGCGCGCCAACACGCTGCTGGCGAGCTTCACCAACTCGGCACTGCGCAACGTGCTGGCCCGCTCGACCCGTGACGCCATCGTGCGGACCGAGCGCTCGCACCTGATGAACGTGATCCAAGGCGACGTGAACACCCAGGCAAAGGAACTCGGCGTCGAGATCGTCGACCTGCGCATGACCCGCGTCGATCTGCCGGCGCAGAATTCCACCGCCGTCTACAAGCGGATGATCACCGAGCGTAACCGCGAGGCCGCCGACATCCGTGCCAACGGCGACCAGATCTCGGCGACGATCAAGGCGAAGGCCGACCGCGACGTGACGGTGCTGCTCTCCGAGGCCAACCAGACCGCCGAGACCCTGCGCGGCCAAGGCGACGGCGACAGGAACCGCATCCTCGTCGAGGCATTCGGGAAGGATGCGGATTTCTTCGCCTTCTACCGGTCGATGCAGGCCTACGAGACGAGCTTGAAGGGGCCGGAGACGCGCCTCGTCATCAACCCGAACTCGGACTTCTTCCGCTACTTCAACGACCCGCAGGGCCGTGCTCCGGCAACCGCCCCGCGGGCCGCCGGAGCGGCGGAGGCGGGTGCGACGAGCGGCGCGCCGCGCTGAAGCCCGGTCCTCATCGCCGACCGGCCCTTGATCGTCCGCCCCGGCGGACGATCTAATGCCTCGTTCCAACAAGAGGTCGACCATGATTTCCGCTGCGGGCGCCACGACGGCGCGACGTCCCCGGGCATTCCGCCACTCCGCGCGCTCGGCCTTCGCCGCCCTGTCGCTCGCCACCGCGGTGGCCGTCACCGGCCTCGCCGGCCCAGCTCTGGCGAAAGGCCCCGAATCGCTCGCCGACCTCGCGGACAAGGTCACCGACGCGGTGGTGAACATCTCGGCCTCCACCACGGTGGAAGCCAAGGCGCCCGGCCGGACGATGCCCAAGCTGCCTGAGGGCACGCCGTTCGAGGATCTCTTCGAGGAGTTCTTCAACAAGCGGGGTCAGCGCGGCGACGGGGAGTCCCAGCGCCCTCAGTCGCGCAAGTCGAACTCCCTCGGCTCGGGGTTCATCATCGACGCCTCGGGCATCGTGGTGACCAACAACCATGTCATCGGCGACGCCAACGACATCCAGGTGATTCTGCACAACGGGACCAAGCTGAAGGCCGAGATCATCGGCAAGGATCCCAAGATCGATCTCGCCGTCCTGAGGGTGAAACCCGAGGCCGACAAGCCACTGAAGGCCGTGCCGTTCGGCGATTCCGAGAAGATGCGCCCCGGCGACTGGGTCATCGCCATCGGCAACCCGTTCGGCCTCGGCGGCTCCGTCTCGGCCGGCATCGTGTCCGCGCGCGGACGCAACATCGAATCTGGCCCCTACGACAATTACATCCAGACCGACGCGGCCATCAACAAGGGCAATTCTGGCGGGCCGCTGTTCAACATGGACGGCGAGGTCATCGGCATCAACACGGCGATCCTGTCGCCGACGGGCGGCTCGGTGGGCATCGGCTTCGCCGTTCCCTCCGCCACTGCGTCGCAGGTCATCGATCAGCTCCGCGAGTTCGGCGAGGTCCGCCGCGGCTGGCTCGGCGTGCGCATTCAGAACGTCGACGATGCCACCGCCGATGCCCTCGGCCTCAAGGGCGGCGCCAAGGGTGCGCTCATCGCGGGCGTCGACGAGAAGGGCCCCGCAAAGACGTCGGGTCTCGAGGTCGGCGACGTCATCACCAAATTCAACGGGACGGTGGTGAAGTCCTCCAGCGACCTGCCGCGCATCGTCGCCTCCACGCCGGTGGGCAAGGTGGTCGAGGTCATCGTGGTCCGGAAGGGCGCCGAGACGACGAAATCCGTCACCCTCGGCCGTCTCGACGACCCCGAGAAGCCACAGCTCGCCAACGCCAAGCAGCCGGAGGCGGCGGAACCCGCCATCCGTCAGGCCCTCGGTCTCAACCTGTCGGGGATCACCGACGAGCTGCGCCGCCGCTTCAGCATCAAGGACAGCGTGAAGGGCGTGGTCGTCACGCGCGTCGACCCGAATTCCACCGCCGCCGACAAGCAGATTAAGCCGGGTGAGGTGATCGTCGAGGTCGGCCAGGAATCCGTCTCTTCCCCCGCCGACGTGACGAAGCGAGTGGATCAGTTGAAGAAGGAGAACCGCAAATCCGTTCTCCTGCTCGTGGCCGCCGCATCGGGCGACGTGCGCTTCGTGGCGATCGGTCTCGACTAGGCCACGTCCTATGGATGGCACATTGGCCCGTCCCGCCTGATGGGACGGGCCGATCTGTATCGCGTCGCATGGCCGGCCGGCTTGTACGACCCGCCGGCCGATGCCTATTCTGGTTCCTCGACGAGAGACCGAAGAACCGATGAGTGCCGTTGCTTTCGACACGTTGAAATTTGCCCGCTCGCTCCGCGAGAAGGCGAAGCTGTCGTCCGAACAAGCCGAAGGCCTCGCGGACGCGTTCACCGAACTGTTTCAAGGCGACATCGCCACGAAGTCCGATATCGGATCGGTGAAGGTCGATATCGAGGCGCTTGGCCTGTCGATGCGATCCGATGTCGAATCTCTTCGCCTGTCGACACAAGCTGATATCAAGGCGCTTATGCTGTCGACCCAGGCGGATATCAAGGCACTTAGCTTGTCGACCCAGACGGATATCGAGGCGCTTCGGCTGTCGACCCGCGCAGATATCGAAGCTCTCAAGTTGTCGACCCAATCCAATTTACGAGAAGCCGAGTCACGGCTGGAAGCCAAGATCGAAGCGACGAAGACCGAGATCATCAAATGGATGTTCGGGACGATCGGCTTTCAGACCCTGATCATCCTCGGCGCCGTCATCACCCCGGCCCGGATCGTCCGCTGACCGGCCGGTGCTAGGCGACGAACTCGCTCGCCCCATACCCCTGCAGGTAGAGGAGCGCGGTCAGGTCGCCGTGGTCGATGCGAACATCGGCCGCCGCGGCGACCTTGGGCTTGGCCCGGAACGCCACGCCGAGGCCGGCCTCGCCGAGCATGTCGAGGTCGTTCGCCCCATCGCCAACAGCCAGCGTATCCGCACGGTCGAGGCCGAAACGCGAGCGCAGGGCGACGAGCGTCGCGCGCTTGGTCTCCTTGCCGACGATGGGCTCCAGCACCTCGCCGGTGAGATGGCCGTCCTTCACCCCGAGGGTGGTGGCGTGCGCCTCGTCGAAGCCGATCGTCGCCGAGATCGGTCCCGTGAACAGGGTGAACCCGCCGGACACCAAGCAGGTATGGGCGCCGTTGGCCTTCAGCGTCCGGACGAGGCTGCGCCCCCCCGGCGTGAAGGTGATGCGATCCCGGATGAGGTCGTCCACCACGCCGACGGGCAGGTCGCGCAGCAGGGCGACACGCTCGCGCAGGGCCGGTTCGAAGGCGATCTCGCCGCGCATGGCCCGCTCGGTGATGGCGGCGACGCGGTCCTTCAGGCCGATCGTGTCGGCGAGTTCGTCGATGCATTCCTGCTCGATCATGGTGGAATCCATGTCGGCCAGGAACAGGCGCTTGCGGCGGTGGGCGCCGGTCACCTGTACGGCGACGTCGAAAGGTTCGGCGGCGAAAGCCGCCCGTAGCCGTCGCGCCATCGCGGGCACTTCTTCGACCGATCCGGGAAACAGGATCTCGGCGGCCACTTCGCCATGGAGGATGCGCGGCTGATGCTCCGTCCGCAGCACGGCGCGGGCTTCCGCCAGCACCGCATCGGTGATGGCGGGCCGGCTCTCGTTTGCTATCAGGGTCGCGACGAGGGTCATCGGGGAGTGTCCACGCCTTGCCGCCGGTCACGGACGGATCACACAGACAGGCGCCCCCGGCGGCGATCCTCATCGCAGGGCCCACCGCCTCGGGCAAGTCCGGCCTCGCGACGGAACTCGCGCGCCGTCACGACGGCGTGGTGGTCAACACCGATTCCATGCAGGTCTATGCCGACCTGCGGCGGCTTTCGGCGCGGCCGAGCGTCGATGAGGAAGCGCAGGCACCTCACCGGCTCTACGGCGAGGTGGATGGAGCGGTGAACTACTCCGCCGGCCATTTCGCCCGCGATGCCACGAACCTTCTCGACAGCCTGGAGGGCCGGCTTCCGATCTTCGTCGGTGGCACCGGCCTGTATTTTCGCGCCCTGGAGGAGGGGTTGTCGGACCTGCCTCCGGTCCCCGATGAGATCCGGACCGCGCTTCGCTCACGGGCCGAGGACCGGGCCACCGAACGGCTCCATGCCGACCTCGCGGAGGTCGACCCCGCCGGGGCGGAAACGCTGCGACCCACCGACCGCGCCCGGATCATGCGGGCGCTCGAAATCTTCGCCGCCACCGGGCGGCCGATCTCGGCGTTTCACGGCGAGCGCGTCGCCGGGCCACTGGCGGGCAAACGCCTAGTCAAGCTGTTCCTCGCCCCCGAGCGGGAGACCCTGCGCGCCCGGATCGATCGGCGTTTCCTGGCGATGATCGAGGAGGGCGCCCTCGACGAGGTCGCGGCGCTAAGGGAGCGCCGCCTCGATCCGCTCCTGCCGATCATGCGCGCCCACGGCGTGCCGGGTCTCATCGCCCATCTCGACGGGGCGATCCCTCTCTCCGAGGCGATCCAGCGCGGCCAGGGCGATACGCGGCGCTACGCCAAGCGCCAGTTCACCTGGTTCCGCCACCAGATGGGCGAGGACTGGACCTGGACGGATCCAGACACGGCCCTCGCCGTGGCGACCGGCCTTATTTCTCCAGGCGGGCGATGAGGCTCGACGTGTCCCAGCGGTTCCCGCCCATGGCCTGCACGTCGGCATAGAACTGGTCGACGAGGGCGGTGACCGGAAGCTTGGCCCCGTTGCGCCGGGCTTCCAGAAGCAGGATGCCGAGATCCTTGCGCATCCAGTCGACGGCGAAACCGAAATCGAATTTTTCGGCATTCATGGTCCGGCCGCGATTCTCCATCTGCCAGGACCCGGCTGCACCCTTCGAGATCACGTCGAGGACCGCGTCCACGTCGAGCTCGGCGCGCTTGGCGAAGTGGATCGCCTCCGACAGGCCCTGGACGATACCGGCGATGCAAATCTGGTTGACCATCTTGGTGAGCTGGCCGGAGCCCGCCGGTCCCATCAGGCGCGAGGCCTTGGCGAAGCTCAGGATCGCGGGCTCGACCGTCGCGTAGGTGGCCTCGTCCCCGCCGCACATCACGGTGAGCGCCGCGTTCTCGGCGCCGGCCTGTCCGCCGGAAACGGGGGCGTCGATGAAGCCGAGGCCGAGTTCGGAAGCGGCCTGGGCCAGTTCCCGCGCAACCTCCGCCGAGGCCGTGGTGTGATCGACGAAGATCGCGCCCTTCTCCATCCCGGCGAAGGCGCCGTCCTCACCGAGGGTGACCCCGCGCAGGTCGTCGTCGTTGCCGACGCAGGCGAAGACGATCTCCTGCCCGGCCGCCGCCTCGCGGGGCGTCGCCGCGAAGGTGCCGCCATTCGCCGTAACCCAGGCTTCCGCCTTGACCGTCGTCCGATTGTAGACGGTGACGGAATGACCCTTTTTGGCGAGGTGACCCGCCATCGGGCCGCCCATCACGCCGAGGCCCAGGAACGCGACCTTCGCCATCATCCGTCTCCATCCGTCACTATGTGTGCGGCGGGTCTAGATTCGATGGTTCAAGGGGTCAAACGCGCGGGCGGGCTCAGCCGCCGGTGACGCTCATGTGCCGCGGCACGGCGGCCGGGCGGGCGCGCTCGATGACGAAGTCGTGGCCCTTGGGCTTGCGCGCGATGGCGTCGGTGACGGCCTGCGTGACGAGGGCGTCGTCCGGAGAGGCGCGCAGAGCATGGCGCAGATCGGCGGCATCCTCCTGGCCGAGGCACATGTAGAGCTTGCCGGTACAGGTGAGGCGGACGCGATTGCAGCTCTCGCAGAAATTATGGGTCAGCGGCGTGATGAAGCCGAGCCGTCCGCCGGTCTCGGCGATGCGGACGTAGCGCGCCGGTCCGCCGGTCCGGTCGGGCAGGGGCACCATGGTGTAGCGCTGTTCGAGACGGGCGCGGGCGACGGAGAGGGGGAGGAACTGGTCGGTGCGGTCGCCCTCGACCTCGCCGAGCGGCATGACCTCGATGAGGGTCATGTCCATGCCGTCGCCATGGGCCCAGGCGATCATGTCGGCGATCTCGTCCTCGTTGACGCCCTTCAGCGCCACGGCGTTGATCTTGACCTTGATCCCGGCCTTGCGCGCCGCCTCGATCCCGTCGAGCACCACCTTCAGGTCGCCGCGCCTCGTGACGGCGCGGAACTTGTCGGGGTCCAGGGTATCGAGGGACACGTTCACGCGCCTGACGCCGAGTTCGGCGAGTTCCGGAGCGAACCGTCCGAGCTGTGTCCCATTCGTCGTCATCGTCAGCTCTTCGAGAGCGCCGGTGCCGAGATGGCGGGACAGCCGCCGGAAGAGATGCATGATGTCACGGCGCAGGAGCGGCTCGCCGCCCGTGATCCTGAGCTTGCGCACGCCCCGGTCGATGAACACGCCGCAGAGCCGGTCCAGCTCCTCGAGGGTGAGCAGGTCGCGCTTGGGCAGGAATTTCATGTCGTCCGACATGCAGTAGACGCAACGCAGGTCGCAGCGATCCGTCACCGAGATGCGAAGGTAGGTGATCGCGCGTTGGAAGGGGTCTATCAAAGGCGCCGGCGCCCTCGATGCGACGCGTTCGGCTAAGGCAACACCCATGGTGGACTCGGGACTCGGGCCTGGGGGGACTTCCGGAGCGTGGTCGCGCGATGAACCTAGCATGTCCGGCATATGAGGCGCGACGGCGGATAGGGCAAGCAGGGTGGGACGCATGCCCCCCGCGCACTACACATATATTGCATCCAATCCGGTTTCGGGCATGAGATTTCCCACATGAGCCAGCATCACGCCGATCCCCACTCCACCGGCCGGCAGGTCGCCCCGCCGGAGCGCTGGCCCACCGAGATCCGCCTGTCCGGCGACAAGCGAACGCTCAACGTCTCCTTCGAGGATGGCGGCAAATTCGCCCTGCCCGCCGAGTACCTGCGCGTGTCCAGCCCCTCGGCGGAAGTGCAGGGTCACTCGCCATCCGAGCGCAAGGTCATCGGCGGCAAGCGCGACGTGGCGATTCTCTCGGTGGAGCCGGTGGGCAACTACGCGGTGAAGCTGACCTTCGACGACATGCACGATACCGGGCTGTTCGGCTGGGGCTATCTCTACGACCTCGGCCGGGAATACCGGAACCGCTGGGCGACATACCTGTCCGAACTCGACGAGCGCGGTCTCGCGCGCGACGCAGCCCGGCGGCCGGCCGCCAGCCCGGCCAAGGGCGAGCCGCCCAAAGGCGAGGGAAGCTGCGGCAGCGGGTGCGGATGTCACTGACCGCCACCGCCGATTCCTCTGTCGGGGTGACGCCGGTTCCGGCCACAAGCCGCCGCATCCTGGCCCTGGCTCTGCCGATGACGCTGGCCAACGTCACCACCCCGCTCCTCGGCTTCGTCGGGGCGGCGGTGATCGGGCGCCTCGGCGATCCCGCGCTCCTCGGCGCCATGGCGCTGGGGGCGGTGATCTTCGATGCGGTCTTCTGGTCCTTCGGTTCGCTGCGCATGGCGACGGCGGGTCTCACCGCCCAGGCGGTGGGCGCGCGAGATGCCGCGGAGATCGACCGGATCCTCGCGCGCTCCCTGGCGGCGGGCCTCGTCGTCGGCCTTCTCATCACGGCGGCCCAGGTGCCGATCGCCGCCGGGGCCTTCGCCCTCAGCGGCGCCAGCCCGGCGGTGATCGCGGGGCTCGCCACCTATTTCCACATCCGCATCTTCGCGGCGCCCTTCACATTGGCAAACTACGCCATCCTCGGTTCGGTGCTCGGGCGCGGGCGGACCGATCTCGGCCTCCTGCTGCAGGTGGCGATCAACCTCGTCAACATCGCGCTCACCCTCGTCCTCGTGCTCTGGGCGGATCTCAGCGTCGCGGGCGCCGGCATCGCTACCCTCCTGGCCGAGGCCGCCGGGACCGTCCTCGGGCTCGTTCTCCTGGCGAGGCTCGGTTCGCGGCCGTTCTCGGTGCCGCTCCGCGTCATTCGCGATCCGATGGCGCTGGCGCGCATGGTCAGCGTCAACGCCGACGTGATGATCCGGACCCTGCTTCTCGTCGGCGCCATCGCCCTGTTCTCGGCCCTCGGGGCGCGGTCGGGCGACGTGGTCCTGGCGGCCAATGCGGTGCTGTGGAATCTCTTCCTCATCGGCGGCTTCTTCCTCGACGGGTTCGCCACGGCGGCCGAAACCCTGTGCGGGCAGGCGGTGGGCGCCCGGGACGAGGACGGGTTCCGCCGAGCGGCCCGGCTGAGCCTGGTCTGGTGCGTCGCCTTCGGTCTGGCGGTGGCGACGCTGTTCCTCGTGTTCGGCGCGGCCTTCATCGATACCGTGACCACGAGCCCGGAGGTGCGCGAGACGGCGCGCGCCTATCTCGTCCCCGCCGCCCTCGCGCCCCTCGTGGCCTCGGTACCCTTCGCCTATGACGGGATCTATATCGGCTCGACCTGGACGCGGGCGATGCGCAACCTGATGATCGCGGCAACCGGCATCTATGCCCTCGCCATCGGCCTCGCCCATGCGGGCGGCTTCGGCAACATGGGCCTCTGGCTCGCCTTCCTGACGCTGCTGGCCGCGCGCGGCGCCAGCCAGGCCCTGGCCTATCCGGGCCTCGCCCGGCGGACCTTCGCGACGCCGTCCGGCGCCTGATCCTCGCACCGGACGGCTGCCGTTCAGTTTGACGCCGGTAAGGTCCGGCTCTCTCACCTGCCGGGAAACGGAAGCGGGCCAAGCCCGCGCCGCCCCATCGGAGTCCCTCGTGCCCTACTCGACCCTCGCCGACGTCGCCCCCGGGATCGACACGTCGCCCCGCTTTCCCAACGCGGCCCCGGACACCGTCATCGCCATCCCGGTCCGCAACGAGGCCGAGCGGATCGAGGCCTGCCTTCGCGCCATCGACGCACAGGAGGGTGTGCGGCCGGGGAGCCTCGGCCTGTACCTGTTCCTCAACAACTGCACCGACGGCACGGACCGGATCGTGGTGGCCCTCGCGCAGGGGATGTCGATCCCCGTCCGCATCCGCAGCGTGACCTTCGAGGGCGCCCATGCCGGCTGGGCCCGGCGCGCCGCCATGGATGCCGCCGCCGAATGGATCGGCCCGGAGGGCACGGCGGGAACGATCCTGACCTCGGACGCCGACAGCCGCGTGCCCACGGATTGGGTGGCCCGGAACCTCGCCGCCTTGGACGCCGGCGCCGATGCCGTGGCCGGGCGCATCCAGATCGATGAGGACGAGTGGGCAGCCCTGCCCCAATCCCTGCGCTCGCGCGGCAAGCTGGAGGACGCCTACAGCGACCTCCTCACCGAGGCCGAGGCGCGGATCGACCACGACCCGCACGATCCCTGGCCCTGCCACCGCACGACGATCGGCGCCACGCTCTCCGTCCGGCTCTCGGCTTACCGGCTGGTGGGTGGCATGCCGATGATCCCTCTCGGCGAAGACGGGGCCTTCGTGGCGGCCCTGCTCCAGCACGGGCTGCGGGTCCGGCACGCCAAGGACGTGGTCGTCACCGTGTCGGGGCGACTGGTCGGCCGGGCACCCGGCGGCGTCGCCGATACGATCCGGGCTCGTTGCGAGATCCCCGACAGCCTGTGCGATGCCCGCATGGAAGCGGTTCCGCGGGCACTCTACCGATATTTGTGGCGTCGTCGCCTGCGCCGGCTCCACGCCACGGGGCGTCTGGCGACCACGCAGGCCTGGTTCCGCAAACTCGCGATCCCTGCGGCGGATGCGGCCCGGATCGCCCAGCAACCCCTCGTCGGCCTCGCCGTCGCGGAGATCGAGCGTCTCAGCCCCAGACTGGTCTATCGCCCCCTCGGACCGAAGCAGCTGCCCCGCCATATCCGCGTGGCGTCCCTCGTCCTCGTCGTGCTGCGCGCGGCCTCGGCGCTGCGGAGCCGCCTGCCGTCCCCGGCCCCCGCATCGCCCCTGCTGCCGGAGGCGAAAGCCATGGCGGCCGATCCCGTTTCCCGCTGAAACGACAGCAGGGCGCGACACGCCGGCCGATCAGTCATGGTCGGCGTCGATCTTCCGTCGGGCCGCATTCATCCGGACGACGCGCTGCGCCGTGATGACGGAGAGGGCCTGGAACGCCTCCGTCATCCCGCGCATCACCTCGGGCGGCGTCTCCCGCTCCGATTTCGAGGCCATGAACAGCCTCAGGATCTTCCAGCCGAACCTCACCGAGCGGACGAGGTAGAGCAGCGGCTCGTAGGAGGGCGCCTGGTAGGCCTCGATGGCCATCGCGCTGGGAACCCCGGCGAGGCGGGCGAGCGCCACCAGCGCTTCCGTCTCGCGGCCCGAATCGAGCCAGCCGACGATGAGGGTCTCGTTGACCTCGCCCTGGCGGAACTGGGCACCCACGAACACCTCGGCCGCGAAGATCGCGCGGACCGGATCGTCCGGGGATGGCGGGGCGATGCCGTCCCATAGTTCATCCTCCCGCGCCAGGATGTCCGGGACGTCGTCGCGGTCGCCGAGCCGCGCGGCGAGTTCCGGATCGGACAGGCTGCGGTCGAAGAGCTGCCTGTAGCCCTCGAGGGAGAATCGCGCGCCGGGATTGCCCGCCACCGAGCGCGATACTGCGGCGTCCCCCCGCTCGACGATGATGTTCGTGAGGAGCTCGATGAGGATCTTCCGACGGGAGAGGGCCATAAGCTGGGGCTGCCCGCAGACCCGCGCGATCGCGGTCAGGTCGTCGAGGGTCAGCAGTACCGCCGCCTCGAGGGTCGGAACGGACACGGAGGCGGCGGGATCGAAGGCGAGGTCGCGGATCAGGCGCGGCGGCGCGTTCGCGATCGGGGCGAGGCGGCGCGACAGCTCGCCTCTCGCGACCTCCTCCATCGACCGGGAGAGATGCAGCATCACCATGTCGAAGGCGCGGACGTGGTCGATGCCGAGACGCGGCGCGTATTCGGCGAAAAGAGAGGTGAGATTCCGCAGGATCGACTGGCGGCGCTCCATCGAGGCACCCGCCATGGTGCGGTCGAGTTGTTGAACGAGGGCCACGAGTGGAGTCGCCATAGGCGCTGATGTCTCCGGCCAACCTTGGGTGCCAGCGTCTCGACGGGAACGCGATGATGGCCGCGCCACCGTTAACGGGCGGTTCGTCCGGCCGAGGCGACCGGCGGCCCGTTCACTCTGCGAGCAGCCGGTGCGGCATAGAGACCGTCGCACGAGCCATCGGCCATCGTTTCAAGGGCAACCGCAACACCTTGGAATCATTCTGATATATCGATTCGGCAAAGAAGCGCCTTTGCATCGGCGGAACGCTGGTTTACGCGCTAGAGACGATGCGCAAGATCACTCACTCCGCACTGATTTCCGCCTCCCTGCTGGCCTTCGCGGCCCTGGGCACCGGCTTCGCCTCAGCTAAGGAGACGCCGATCGGCCCTCCCATGCTGAAGGACGGGCTGGAAGTGACGGCGGTCTATCTTCAGCCGATCGAGATGGACCCGCCGGACATGATGCGCGCCGCCGCGCAATCCGACATCCACCTCGAAGCCGACATCCGCGCGACCAAGGACAACCGCAACGGCTTCGCCGAGGGCGATTGGCTCCCCTCCCTCGACGTGAGCTTCGAACTGACGAAGCTGGAGGGCGAGGCCGCCACGGGTCCGAAGGTGAGCGGCTCGCTGATGCCGATGGTCGCCAATGACGGCCCGCATTACGGCGACAACGTCAAGCTGAGCGGCCCCGGCCGCTACCGCCTCAAGCTGACGGTGGCGCCCCCCGGCAAGAACCAGCATTTCGGCCGCCACGTGGACAAGGAGACGGGCGTCGCCGAATGGTTCAAGCCGTTCGACCTCATCCAGGACTTCACCTTCGCCGGCACCGGCAAGAAAGGCGCGTATTGAGCACCGTGATGCAGCACGTCCGCGGCCTCGTCCTCGCCGGCGCCTTCATGGCAGCCGGTATCGCTGCCGCATGGGCCAACGACATGCCGGTGATCAAGGTCGAGATGAAGGACGGCGTGATCATCCCGGAGATCATCGAAGTCCCGGCCAATACCCGCTTCAAGCTGGAGATCAGCAATACCGGCACCTCGCCGGTGGAGTTCGAGAGCATGGAACTGAAGCGCGAGAAGGCCCTGGCCGCCGGCTCGACCTCGGGAATCGTCTTCCGCACCCTCGACCCCGGCACCTACGACGTGTTCGACGACTTCCACCCGGAAGCCAAAGCCAAGCTGGTGGCGAAGTAGCCCGATGACGGCGAGCGTCTCGACGGACCTGCGTGAAGCCTGGATCGACCAGCGCCTCGCGGAACTCGGCCATTGGCTGCAGCGCCACGGTGGAATCATCCGAAGCGTGCAATGGGCGGTGGTGGCGGTCTACCTCGTCCTCGTGGCCGTGCCTGCCTTCCTGCCGCTTCCGGACCGGACCGCCCATCTCTGGAACAACCTGACGGTCCTCGCGCAATTCGCGTTCTGGGGCATCTGGTGGCCCTTCGTCCTCGTGAGCATGGTCCTCGTCGGCCGGGCCTGGTGCGGGGTGCTGTGCCCCGAGGGTACGCTCACCGAATTCGCCAGCCGCTGGAGCCTCGGCCGTGCGGTGCCGCGCTGGATCACCTGGGGCGGCTGGCCCTTCATCGCCTTTGCCGGAACCACCGTCTACGGCCAGATGGTCAGCGTCTACGGCTACCCGAAGCCGGTGCTGGCCGTCCTCGGCGGCTCCACCGTGGCGGCGATCGCGGTGGGCCTCGTCTATGGCCGCAACAAGCGCGTCTGGTGCCGCTATCTCTGCCCCGTGAACGGCGTCTTCGCGGTCCTGGCCAAGCTCGCTCCGGTGAGCTTCCAGGTCGACCGCCCCGCCTGGGCCGCCTCCGACAAGCCGCAGGGCGCCGCCTTCAACTGCGCCCCCCTGGTGCCGGTGAAGACCATGCGTGGCGCCGGCTCCTGCCACATGTGCGGGCGCTGCAGCGGCTACCGCGGCGCGGTCCGCCTCGCCCGGCGCTCCCCCGCTTACGAGATCGTCCACGTGGCGGGCTCCGAGCCGAGCCTCGAACAGACGATCCTGATCCTGTTCGGGATGATGGGTCTGGCGGCCGGCGCCTTTCAATGGTCGTCGAGCCCCTGGTTCATCGACGCCAAGCAATGGCTCGCCACCTGGTTCATCGAGCACGGCATGGTCTGGCCGCTGGAGACCACCCTGCCGTGGTTCGTGCTCACCAACTACCCCGAGCACAACGACGTCATGACGCTCCTCGATGGCGGCCTGCTGCTGGCCTATATCGCCGCCGCGACGATCATCCTCGGGGTCGGCCTCTCCGCCCTCGTGGCCCTCGGCACCCGGTTTCTCGGCCCCTTGTCGTCGTCGCGTTTCCATCACCTGACGCAGACGCTGATCCCCATCGCGGGATGCGGCGTGTTCCTCGGCCTCTCCGCCCTCACCGTCACCTTCCTGCGCGGGGAGGGGTTCGCCCCGCCCTACGTGGCGGAACTGCGCGCGGGCCTGCTCAGCGGCGCGAGCCTGTGGAGTGCTTGGCTCGCCTGGCAGGTGGCGGGTCTCTCCGTGGGCGGATGGCGCCGGGCGGGTGCCACCGCCTGCATCGCCGCCGCCGCCGCCCTGTCGGTCTCCGGCTGGGTGCTTCTGTTCTGGATCTGGTAGGGCGCCCACACCGCCCGCCCGCGACATCGAAGGAAATCTCCGCATGATCGGAGCATTCGTCATCGCCTTTCGCGAGGTCATCGAAGCCGGCCTCATCATCGGCATCGTGCTGGCGGCCACGCGAGGCATTGCCGGGCGCGGCCGCTGGATCGGCCTCGGCGTCGTCGGCGGCCTGGCAGGCGCCTGCCTCGTGGCGCTCTTCGCCGAAGCGATCTCCGACGCGTTCGAAGGCGCCGGACAGGACATCCTCAACGCGGCCGTCCTCGCCACCGCCGTCCTCATGCTGATCTGGCACAACACCTGGATGAGCCGCCACGGGCGTGAACTCGCGGGCGAACTGAAGGCCGCGGGAGAATCCGTGCGCAGGGGCGAGACCACATCCGCAGCCCTGGCCTTCGTCGTCGGCGCGGCGATCCTGCGCGAGGGCGCGGAACTCGTCCTTTTCCTCTACGGCCTCGTGGCCTCGGGCACGTCCGGCCCCGACCTGCAGATCGGCGCGCTGGCCGGGGTCGGCGCCGGTATTCTGATATCGGCGGTGAGCTATTTCGGCTTGGCCGCGATCCCGACCCGCTACGTCTTCTCGGTCACCAGCGCGCTCATCATATTCCTCGCCGCCGGCCTCGCCGCGCAGGCGGCGCAGTTCCTCACCAATGCCGGGCTCATCACCGTGCTCGACCGGCCGCTCTGGAACACCGCCGACATCCTGTCCGAGGGCAGCCTGGTCGGGCGCGTGCTCCACGCCCTCGTCGGGTATACCGACCGACCGACGGGGCTGCAGGTCCTCGTCTATCTCGGCACGATCCTGGTCATGGTCGCCCTCATGCAATGGTCGTCGGCTGACAAGCGGCGACGGACCTTGCGGACGGCGTGAACCGGGGAGGCGGGCCATGCATGTGAACCACGATGCGGCAGCCCCTGCGGCGGCCCCGATCAGCTTCGACGAGTTCCTTGCCGTGGACATCCGGATCGGCACGGTGGTCTCCGCAGAGCCGTTTCCGGAAGCGCGCAAGCCGGCCCTGAAGCTCGCCATCGATTTCGGGCCGACCATCGGCACCCGGCGCTCCAGCGCCCAGATCACGGAGCATTACCGGCCCGAGGATCTTGTCGGCCGGCAGGTCGCCGCGGTGGTGAATTTCCCCCCGCGCCAGATCGGCAAGTTCCTCTCGGAGGTCCTGACCCTGGGCTTCGCCGACACGAACGGCGCCGTCGTCCTGTTCCGCCCCGACCATGCCGTGCCGGACGGAAGCCGCCTGTTCTGACTTCAGCGCCGTGGGGCCGCCCCGGCGATCCAGGCATCGAGACGCGAGGCGAGCAGCGCGGGGTCGCCGCTGAGCGCCAGGATCTTCTGTCGCGCCGTGTCCCCGGTGACGATGCGGATGTCGGACCGGCGCAGGTGCAGGGTTTCCGCGAGGGCGGCGATCAGGGCCGTGTTGGCCGCCCCCTCCACCGGAGGTGCGGCCACCCGCATCTGGAGCCAGACACGTCCGTCGGCGCCCTCCACGAGGCCATCGAGGCCGGTCCGGCTCGCGCGCGGCGTCAGGCGCACAGCGAGCCGGACGCCCTCCGGCGTCGCCGTGTAGGGGAGGGCTTCTGTCCTTGGCGGCATGATTCCAATCCGTGCATGACCCCGGCCGGGTTGCCTCGAACCCGGCGGATGTCCGCGACGCTCTCGCGGCGATGCGCTGTGATAGGCATTTCGCTGCAAAGGCCACGCCTGCGCCGGTCAAACGCGGGTCATCGACACGCATTTTATATCCGCAGGGCTGTCTCGGCAGCCGTGTTGCATTAAGCTGCACCGCATCATCACTGGAATGGATCCATGTCCGATCTCCGCCTGCGCCGCAGCGTCCTCTACATGCCCGGCTCGAACCAGAGGGCCCTCGACAAGGCGAAGTCCCTGCAGGCCGATGCCCTGATCCTGGACCTCGAAGACGCGGTGGGACCGGACGAGAAGGTGCTGGCCCGCGAGCAGGTCTGCGCGGCGGTGAAGGGCGGCGGATACGGCGACCGCGAGCTCGTGATCCGCGTCAACGCTCCGCAGACCCCCTGGGGCGAGGCGGACCTGAAGGCGGCGATCGAAGCCCGGCCCGACGCCATCCTGATGCCGAAAGTCTCCTCGCCCGCGGTGCTGGAGAGCATCGCCAACCATCTCGAAGCCCTGGACGCTCCCGAGAGCATCGACGTCTGGGCGATGATCGAGACCCCGGCGGCGATCCTCAACATCCAGGACATCGCCAAGGCGCGGCGCGACCGGCGCACCCGGCTCACCTGCTTCGTCCTCGGGACCAACGACCTCGCCAAGGATACCTGGGCGCAGCTCGTGCCCGGCCGGGTGCCGATGCTGCCCTGGATGATGTTCACCCTGGCCGCCGCCCGCGCGGAGGGCCTCACCATCCTCGATGGCGTGTGGAACGACATCGGCGACATCGAAGGGTGCCGCACCGAGTGCCGCCAGGCGCGCGACCTCGGCTTCGACGGCAAGACGCTGATCCATCCCAACCAGCTCGAGCCGGCCAACACCTCCTTCGCTCCGACGGAGGAGGAGGTGCGCCGCGCCACCCTGGTGATCGAGGCCTTCGACAAGCCCGAGAACGCCAAGCGCGGGGCCATCAAGGTCGAGGGCCGCATGTACGAGCGCCAGCATATCAGCATGGCGCGCCGCGCGGTGAACTGGTCGGATTCCATCGCCGCCAGAGGGTATTGAGGTCGAGGCTGCGTCGCGAAGGCTCGGCCGGGCGGGGGAACTAGGCGAGGCGGCACGGGATTTCCCGCTCATCCCGCCTCACCCCCGTCCTTTGCGTTCGCCCCACCGTCATCCAAGGGACAGGTCGGGACCGCCCGGGCCGGATCGGGTGAGGTCAGCACCGGAGGGCCGCACCGCCTTCCGACGACATCTTGCCCCAAGGATTTTCACGCGTCATGAGCCCGATCCTCGAACCCTTTACCCTCGGCGACCTCACCCTCAAGAACCGCGTCGTCATGGCGCCGTTGACGCGGAGCCGGTCGTCCGACGAGGGCATCCCCCCGGATTTCGCGGTCGATTACTATGCCCAGCGCGCCAATGCCGGCCTCATCATCTCCGAGGCGACGAACATCTCGCCTCAGGCGGTCGGCTACGCGCTGACGCCGGGCATCTGGACCGATGCGCAGGTGGAGGGATGGAAGCCCGTCACCGCCGCGGTTCACGCCAATGACGGTCGCATCTTCCTGCAACTCTGGCATACCGGCCGCATCTCGCATCCCGACGTGCAGCCCAACGGTCAGTCGCCGGTGGCGCCGTCGGCACTGAAGCCCGAAGGCATGGCGTTCACGAAATCCGGCATGAAGCCGCACGAGACGCCCCGTGCACTGGAAACGGACGAAATCCCGGGCATCGTCGAGGATTATCGCAAGGCCGCCGAGAATGCGAAGCGCGCGGGGTTCGACGGCGTCGAGATCCACTCGGCCAACAATTACCTGCTCGAACAGTTCGTGCGCGATTCCACCAACAAGCGGACCGACCAGTACGGCGGCTCGATCGAGAACCGCCTGCGCTTTCCCCTCGCCGTTGTAAAAGCGGTGACCGAGGTCTGGGGCGGCAAGCGCGTCGGCATCCGCCTATCGCCCGCCACCACGGAACCGGGCAAGACGCCGCTGGACAGCGATCCGAAGGCGACCTTCGGCGCCTATATCGACGCCCTGAACGGGTTCGACCTGCTCTACGTCCACACGATCGAGGGCGTGACCCAGCAGACCCGCGACGTGCCGGACGAGGTCGATTTCGGCCAGATCCGCGAGCGGTTCCAGGGCGCCTATATCGGCAACAACCAGTACACGCTCGAACTCGCCGAGAAGGACCTCGCCGAGGGGAGGGCGGACCTGTTCAGCTTCGGCCGGCCCTACATCGCCAATCCCGATCTGGTCGAGCGCCTCCGTACCGGCGCACCGCTCGCCGAGGCTCCGAAGGCCTATTGGTATGGCGGCGGCGCCAACGGCTATTCCGACTGGCCGGGCATGAACGGCCCCGTGGCGTTCCGGCGCTGATGCCTGATCCCGAAAACCGGGTCGGGTTTTCGGGATGGATCGGTTCAGGACGGGAAGGCGTGCCTCAGCCCTTGGGTAAGGGCGGTGCCTCGCCCGCCTTCGCCTCGACCTGCGACCCTTCGACCTGCGCGCCTTCGACCTGCGCGCCCTGGGTCTTGGCCGGCTGCGGCACCGACATCTCCGGGTAACGCTTGCGATACTCCTTCAGGAAAGCCTGGAGCGTCTCCGCCTTGCTGGCTCGCTGCGCGACTTCGCGGAAGGCCTGGCTCCGCACCGCGTTCGGCTGGGTGAGCAGGGCGAAGGTGCGGGCGTCGACGCTCTCGGCCATGGGTTCGGCGAACTTCGCCCTCAGGCGCTCCAGCCCGAGGGATTCGTTCGACAGGCCGTAGGCGATGGCCGAGCGGATGATGTCCGAGCGCATGGCGTCGTCGAGGGGTTTGCGCAGGCGCCATGCCTCGCCGACCATGGCCTCGTGCGCCTCGCCCGCCTCGCGCCAGCGGCGGCCGCTCCAGAGAATGTCCGCGCGCAGCCGATCCGCGTCGGCGCCGGTCTCCGCCTCGATGGTCTCCAGGGCGAGATCCGTGCGCGACAGGTCGGAGAGCGCGCGCGCCCGGATGAGCGCACGGGCGCGGCGCAGATCCTCGGGCAGTTCGGGCAGGTAGGTGGCGTCGATGACCCGGAGAGCCTGAAGGGGCTTCTCGTCCATCATCCAGATGGTCGCCAGCCGCGCGGCGACGCTGGAGCGGGCCGGGCCGGACAGCCGGTGATCGACCTGATGCTGGAGCAGTTCCCCGGCCGAATCGAGCAGGTCGAGTTCCACCAGCTTGTCGGCGAGCCGGCGCACGATTTCGTCGCCACGGCGGCCGATCGGCGCGAAGTCCTTGAAATCGAAATACAGCGCCAGCGCCTCCACGCCGGACATCCGCGCCCCCTTCTCGCTGAGGAAGAGGTCGTCGAACAGGTCCTGGGCGCTGTCATGGACCTCGCGGCTGATCGGCGACCCGGGTGCCAGCGCATCCGCCTTGCGCGAGGCGGCGAAAGCCTGGCGCCAGCGCCCGGCTTCCACGTTCAGCTTGGAGAGCCCCGCGATCGTCCTCAGTTCGATCTCGTCGCCATGCCAGGTGAGGAGGAGCGTTTCGAGCCGTTCGATGGCCTCGGCCACCGGCATCTTGCCGAGGGCATGGGCGAGGATCGTACCGCGCAGGGTCGCCGCGGCGGCGATCGGCCGGTCCGCGGTGTCGGACAACCGCTGATAGGTGTCGAGCGCCGCGCTCGTCTGGCCCGTCACCTCGTCGATCCGCGCGCGCAGGAAAGCCAGCCGGTCGGCGACCGGACGCTCGGCCGCGCGCGCCATCGCGGTGGCGATCTGCTGAGAGGCCGTGGCCCAATCACCGGTCTCGATGGCGGCCTCCGCCGCGGCCGAGCGAAGCCGACCCTGGAGGTCGTCGGGATAGCGCTCGATGATGCCGGCCGTGTCCCGGAACGCCGTATCGGCGATGGCCCAGCGCCCCGCCCTGGCATCGAGATAGCCCTTCCACAGACGCGCCTCCGGGTCGGCCCGCAGGAATTCGGTGTCGAGCGCCTTCCGCGCATCGGCGTAGCGGCCCATCTGCGCGTTCACCACGGCGGTGAGGATCGCGAGTTCCCGCTGTCCGGCCATCACCGGATCTTCGGCGGCCGCCACCTGGAGAACGCCGAGGGCTTCCACGCCGAGGCCGTTGGCGAGCATGCTCCGTGCCAGGGCCAGCCTGAGCGGCCCTCGCGCCGGCCTCGGCGCGTCGACCACCGCGTCCAGTTGCTCGCGCAGGGTCTCGCCGATATTGCCGCTCCTCGCCGCGTCCCAGGGCTGGCGTTCGATGGCGAGATCGCTCACGGCGGCGAGGGCCGGTTCGGCCGGGCGCGCGACCCCGGAGACGGCCATGCCGCCTTCGCGGGCGATGACGACGCCATCCATGTCCGGCCGCACCAGAAGATCGTCGGCCTTGGCGAGGACGGCCACGCCCTGCCGACTGGGCAGGAGCTCGAAATCCACGAAGACCTGCCGCTTGGGGATGCCGGCGGGCTTCGGCCCATAGCCGGTCACCACGCCGATCCGCTCGCCGCCCCGCTCGATCCAGGTCGCCCCGCCGGGATGGGGCAGGCGGATGCCGATACCGATGCGCCCGCTGGCCTCCGTGTTGCGGATCGCGGACAGCGCTTCGCTGGCCGACAGGTTCTCGCCGGCGACGAGTTCCCATCCGGTGGGCGCATCCGCATCGCCGATGGGGACGAGATCGAGGAGCCGCTCGCGGGGTACCTTGAAGCTCAAGGAGACGAAGGCACCCTGCCGCCGGGGCTGGCTGACGAGATCGAAGACCGGGTCTCCGGGGGGGACGGCGACCGTATCGGGCGTCTCGAACACCAGGGTGGCGATGCCGGCCCGCTCGAACAGGGCCGCCGCCGGCTGGCGTTGGAACGGAAAGGCGAGGCCGGGTCCTGCCGGGCGCAGGACGATGGTCTTCTGCGGGACCGTGGGCGCCGAAATGCCGGCCGGTTTGGCCTGCGCGGCGCTCACCGGCGCCGTCGCGGGTTTGGACGATGCGTCTCCCGCCGCGGCCTTCACGTCCGCCGCGGATGGCTTGACGTCCGCAGCTTTGGCATCCGGGGGCGCGGCCTTGCGGACGACGTCCAGCGTCACGCCGTCCTCGTCCCGTCCGGTCCGGATCTCGTAGCCGGCGGCGGGCGTCACAAGCAGGCGTGCGCCGTCACCGTCGTTCTCGACGGACAGAGCCTCGATGGCGGGCTTCGTGCGCCCACGGGGCGCGAGGTCGTCGATGCGCCAGGCGCCGGGAATCGTCAGCCGCGTCGCCAATCCGGCCTCGTCGAACCGCGCGGTCGTGTCCGGTGGGAGCCGCAGGCTGAGCCGGGTCAGGGTCGGCAGGCGCGAGAGTTCGAGGGGCAGGCGCTTCGGTTCGACGACGGGCTTGGCCGCACGCATGGCGGCTTCCGCGATCTGCGCCCGGCGGACGAGTTCGGCCACGATCTCGGGCGGCAGCGGAGGAGGGAGCCCGGACCAGTCTTCGGGCAGCAGGTCCACGAAGACGTGTTCGCCCGCCGTCTGGACGTTGAGGCGATACGGCTTCTGCAGGGCGATGCGCAGGCCGCTCCCGTCGGGGTCCCGCCGGACCATGGTGACGAAATCGGGGATCTCGCCCGCGATCTTTTCGGGCGCGGACGTGCTGGGCTCACCGAAATTCACCAGCAGGACGAGGCCGGAGATCCTGGCCTTCACCGGAACCGCCGAATCGAAAGTCATGGCGATCCGGGCATAGCGCCCGATCTGGTTCGCCTTCAGGGTGAGGAGGCGGGCCGCCTCGGCCTCGCTGCCGGAGATCAGCGTCCCGCCGAGGATCGAGGTCGCGACCAAGCCCGCCATGAGCCGGCGCCGACGTCTCGCGATTTCGGCCCCCATTCCCATCGCAGGTCACGCCACACCGGATTGCGCGGAGAATCCCAAACCGATTCCCGCGACACGCTACACCGCCGGGGAGTCTCCACCTTCGAGGCTAACGCCCGCCTAACGCCCGCTCGCGGCGATGTCTCGAAACTGCGCGCGCCTTGGGTCCCTCCCGGAAAGACGGTCTTCCGCCGATGCCCGATCAAAAAAACCCCGCGCCGGCTTTCGCCGGGCGGGGAAGTGTTCAGAAGGACCTTCCTTGGGAGGAAGGTCTCACCGTTACCATGTGACATCCCACATTTGCCACATCGGGAAACGGACATGTCCACCGCCGAGGCGGCTCGCGCGGCGATGTCGCGGGCCGAGAGAAGGCCGGCCCGTCCGACGCCGCGCGGCGACCGAGGAGGCGGTTCCGGCCTACATCCCGCCGGTTCCGCCGCTGCCGCCGCCAGCGCTTCCGGCCCCGGACCGGCGTGAGGGCTGGCTGGAATTGCCGCCCGCCGCCGAACTGTCGCGACCTCTCCGGCCGCCGGTGTTGTTCGAGAGGCTATGCGTTCCAAATCCGCGTTTGGAATGGCGAGACCGCGCATCGGCGGAGGTCGTCATCTGCGCGAGAGCGAGCGTCGAGACGGCGAGCGCGCAAAACGTGAGGGCCAAGGTCTTCATGAATTCTCCTGTCGATCCGGTGAACCAACGGCGGAGCGACCCAAAATATCCATGCCCGGACGATGAAGACCTCGACAGTAAAGACCCCGCCCGGCACGAACCGGACGGGGCGAAGTCGGAGAATCCCCCTCGGGGCGGAGGGTATGGGGTCAACGCTCGACCACAGGGAAATCATCCCCGCAACGGACAGGCCGCAGATGTCGCACCACCCCCGGCCGTCGCCGCCCTAGATGAAGACGTTCATCGACGGAGCCGGACACCGATGTGGTATCTGTACGGCGCCGTTCTTCTCGCGGGCATCGCGAATGCCGTACAGGCGGGACAGAACGGCGCTTTGGCCAAGAGCCTCGGCGGATCCCTGAGCGGCGGCCTCGTCGTCGCCGCGGGGACGGCTACCTTCATCACCGTCGCCGGCCTCGTCTCGGGCAAGCTGACCCTGCCGTCCGCCGCCCAGGTCCTGGACGTACCGTGGTGGGCCTGGTTCGGCGGCGTGCTCGGGGGCGGCATCGTCGTGACGCAGCTCATGGTGGCCCGCCAGATCGGGGCGGCCCCGTTCCTCGGAATGCTCGTGACGGCGGGCGTCGTCACCTCGATCCTGCTCGACCATTTCGGCTGGGTCGGCTTCGAACGCCACCCGGCGACCCTGTGGCGGATCGCCGGCGGTGTGCTGATGATCGCGGGCGTCGCCCTCGTGGCAACTTTCTAGTCCGCCGGGCTGAACCGTTCCCACGGTATCCGTCGTTATAGCGCTACCCTCAACCAGGAAGACCCATGCACCGTTACTTCCCCGTCCTCATCGCCGTCGTCGCGATCCTTGCGGTCGGGATCCTGTACGCGTTCGTCCGCAACGGCGACACGGCCCATACCGCGCCCGTCCAGCAGACGGCGCCCCGCTGATGCGCCGCCTGATGCCCCTGGTCATCCTGGGTCTGGCCGCGATCCTCGCGGTGATCTGGGTCGGTGTATGGAATTTCGAGGCGCTTCGCACCGAACGGGCGGAGAATGGCGGAGCCCCCGCCGTCCCCGCCTGCGATCCGAACAACACGGTCGGAAAAGCGATCCTGCCGAACTGCCCGGACGCGTCCATCACCGCGACACCGAAGCGGTGACGCCCGCCGACGGCAGGCCCTTCGGGCGGGGCTGAGCACGGAAACGGGATGGGGCGCGATCCGGTGAGTGGCTGATTGCGCTTGAAGTGTCGCAGGTTTTGGGACGCAAAGCCGGCGACCGCTTTCGCCAAGCCTGCCTAGATCAGAAAGTTGTCCACCGTCAGGGCCGTCGACAGGACGTCGTGCAGGATGATCTTGTCGGCCGGGTTGGTGCTCGTGGCGAAAGTGATTTCGGTATCCTGGTTCTTGTTGATCGAGCGGATGTTCACCTCGGCGAAGCTGTCGACGATCCCTTCCAGGTTGAACCGATCGTGGGCCGCGTCGAACCGATAGATGTTGTCGCGGCCGAACCCGCCGGGAAGATCGCCCAGGTAGGTGAATTCGTCGGAGCCCGAGCCGGCGAACATCTTGTCCTTGCCCGCGCCGCCGACGAGAATGTCGGCTCCGCCTCCGCCATAGATCCGGTCGCCGGCCTGCGAGCCGATGATGGTCGCCGCGTTGCCGGCCGTGCTTTGCGACACGATGGCCTGGGCGCTGGTGACGAGTGAGAAATCGGCCGATCCGTTGTTCCTAACGTAGACCTTGTCGATATTCTCGAAGGTCTGGTCCGTGAAGAGGGACGGACCGGTGACGATCATGATGTCCGTGCCGGTGCCCCCGTCGACGATCGTGGGTGTCCCCGACACGACGAGGCGATCGTTGCCGCCCCCGCCGAAGAGGGAATCGTAGACGCTGCCGCCGATCAACGTGTTGGCCGCGCCATCCCCGGTGAGGACGTCCTCGTGCGCGCTGCCGATGATCCGCGAGATCCCGGTCAGCGTATCGCCTTCCGCGTCGCCCCCGCTGTTGATGCCGGTGTCGAGATTGACCGTCACGCCTGCCGAGGATCCCGCGTAGGAGACCGTATCGAACCCCCCATTGCCGAAGATGACGTCGGCGTCCTCCCCGCCCTCAAGGTAGTCGTTGGCCGCGCCTCCGTTCAGGGTGTCGTTCCCGGCCCCGCCGGAGAGCGTATTCACGCCGGCCCCACCCGTGATGACGTCGGCGAAATCACCACCCTGGATCGTCACCCTTCCGGAGCGGTCGGAGAAGTCGAAGAAGTACCCGCCCGTCTCCAGCGTGGCATCTTCGCTTCCAGATCCGTTGTTGTAATAGACTCCGGCGCTTCTTCCGCCGCTGCCCTCGATCTCGTAGCGGCTCAAACCGGCATTGAAGACAATCGCAAGATCTTCTGCCGGATCGTTATTGAAGAGGAACGGCGGAAAGACTATGACGGTGTCATTCTCGTCGAAATCAGCGCCGAGAGTTACGTCGATGGTAGGCATTCCACTGCTCCCCATTAGGGCGTAGGCTGTCTCCCACAATTCTACCAAGGATCGATGAAGCTTCCATTAACTCGTTCATCGATTTTGTGGCGTTCGCACCTTGGAGGACGATCGGTGTCAATTCGGCGCGTCGATACAAGTCGAGAGGGCGCCCCGACTTGAACAGGCAACCGCATATTGGCCGCCATGAGTGCCCTACTGCCGCTCGCCGGGGCGACGCGGAACGGTCTCATTTCCTGACGACGAGCCCCGGAATGATAGTGCCGCTGTCACCGAAATTGGCGACGGCCTTGGCGCAATTGGCCGGCACGTCCTTGCCGTAGACGTCCGCATAGGCCTTGACGCGCAGGATCAGTTCCCCCCCCGCGAGGGCATCCGGCTCGATGCCGAGGCCCCGCACCACCGTCTTGAACGTCTCGTAGTTCGGCTTCGACTCGGGGCAGGATTCCGAGACGAACTGGAGCAGCCCGGCGAGCTTGGCGGCATTGTTCTTCTGCCGCTCCTCCTTGGTGTCCGGCGGCGGGGCCGCATCCGGCGCGGGCTGGGCGGTAAGGGGGAGCGTCAGGCTTCCCAACAGGAGCGAGGCGATCAAGATCTGCTTCATGGATGGCGTGTTCCTACCTGTCTGTCCCCTCGCCCGACCGTTGACCGTCAGTGCGAGAGTGCGCTGGCCCTCGCGAGGGCGGCACCGAAGCCGTTGAGCGGCACGGTGATCGTCGTGGGTTCGGTGGCGTCCTGCTTGGGGGCGAGGATGAGCAGGTTCTTGGCGGTCTTCATCGTATCGGTGGCCAGCGTCGGCAGGCTCACCGGCACGAGGCAGCCCTCCGAACTGCAGGTGTAATAGGGGGCGCCCTTGCCGAGAACCGCGTCGTCGATCTTGAAGCTCACCCCCGCCTCGATCTGGAACCCGAACGGCATCAGGATCAGCCCATCGGTGCGATCGTTCGCGGGCGGCTTCAGCTCGATGGCGAATTCGCGGCGGTTCTCGCGCTTCGACCCCTGGGCCTGCACCACCGAACAGATCGAGACCTGGTTCTCGCGGGAGCAATTGATGCTCCAGTCGCCATAACTCTCGCTCAGGGCGCTGGCGCCTTCCGGCCAGGCCGCCTTGGCCGGGGCAGAGGCGGCGGCGGGCGCAGCGGCAGCCGGGGCGGGAGCTTTCGGCACGGGCTTCGGCCTCGGCTTCGGCTTGGGCTTCGCCGGCGCGTCGGAGGCGGCCGGAGCGTCCTGGTCCGGCGCGGCCTCCTGCGCCGAGGCGCCGTTCCAGGCGGTGATCGTCGCAGCGAACGCCATCACGCCGACCACGGGCAAAACATGTCTCCAACGCATCGAGCGGGCATCCGGCGTTCGAACGAAATCAGACCTGCCGCCTAGCCCTCCCGGCCCGCGAGCGCAATGGACCCGCCGGCATCGCGATTCGTCGCCCACCGGCAATCCGACCCGCCCGTCATTGCCGAATCCGCCCGCCGGCCCCGTCCGCCACGCGCGAACGCCCTGTTCAGCGGCGCTTGTCCTGACCGCCCTGATCGATGGCCGGCAATTCGTTGGGGCCGAGGCCCATGACGACGGGTTGCTGCGTCGGGGTCTGGCCGCGCGCGCGGTTGGCCAGCGCCACGGTGAGCTTCTCGGCGGGTTCCGACTGCATCAGCGCCAGCACGTCGGCCATCTTGCGCGGATTCATCGCCAGGACGATGGGCACCAGCACGTCGAGGGAGAGACGATCGAAGACGCGGGCGGCATCCTTCGGCTTCATCGTCTCGTACATGGTGACGATGTTCTTCAGGCCCGTCCGCTCGGCCTCGGCCTGCTGCGCACCGGCCCCGTCGGGCCTGTCCTCGTTGCGCTTGAGATCCTTGACGCCCTCTTCGAGCTTGCGCTCGGCGGTCCCGAGCATCTGCTCGCGCAGGCTCAGGGTCTCGTCGCGCTGCCTGAGGGCGTCGCGCCGGGCGGAGAGCTTTTCGAGGATGGCGCGCTCGCTGGCCGGCATGGGCTCGGCCGGGGGCGGGGGGCGCGGAGCGGGCGGCTCCGGTTCGGCTGCGGGCTTTTCCGGTTCCTTCGGCGTCACGGAGCCGGTGGTCTGCGGGTCCGGCAGTTCGTAATTGGTCCGGGCCTTGGCGAGGACCCGCGCGAAGTCCGGCAGCTGCGCTTCGGCCGAGGCCGGGCTCGGCCCGAGATCGTCGACGGCGATGGCACCGAGCTTGAGCACGAGGAGGCCCACCGCCGCCAGCGTCACCGCATCGATCAGCCGCAGCTTGTAGGGGCGCGCCTGCGCGGCACCGGGCCGGCCGGTGCGGAGCTTTCCCAGGCGGGCGTGCCCCGCGCGCACGAGGGAGCCGGGCGTCGTCATGCGGCGCGGCTCCGCAGGCGGCCGAGGGCGCGCTCGGACATGGCGAGGGCGGCGGCGGCGGCGGCGCCGAGGCGCTCACCGTTGGGGCTCGACGGCGCAGCCTTCGGCGCGTCCCCTACCTCGACCGGCGCGGCGCGGATCTCGGAGGGGCGGATCTCGACGGGGGGCACCACGGCCATCCGCGCGGGTTGGGCATGGGAGACGATGGCGGAGATGCGGGCGATCACGGTCTCGCCGGCCTGGACATGGGCGGAGAGGTCGGCGGCGTAGCGCTCCGCGGTGCCGAGGCGGTCGGCCAGGGTCCGGTCGCACTCGTCGAGGGTGGCGCGCAGGCCGATGATGGCCCGCTCGGCGGTGGAGCTCGCCACCACGAGATCGCCGATGGTCTGGCGCAGGGCCGCTTCGTCGGCCTTCATCCGGGTGATGCGCCGGCTGAGTCGCACCGAGGAGACGATGCTGGCCACGAGGAGGACGGCGACGAGGACGTCGGCGGCGAGGGTGACGAGGAGGCTCATGCGCGGGTCACCCGTCGTTGCGGTTGTTCATGGAGGCCTCGAAGGCCTGGAGCGTGGTGCGGGAGCGCCGCAGCGGTCGCGTGAGCTGCACCGAGATGTTGTCGTCCACCCGGCCGATGCGCCCCTGCGTCAGGGCCCAGTCGCCGCAGCGGACGTTGATGAGGTCGGTGGGCTTGGTGTCGAACATCAGCGTGTCGCCGACCTTCAGGGACATCACCTTCTTCAAGGGCAGCATCATCTCGTGGAGGACCGCCTCCATGGTGGCGTCGGCCTGCCAGATCTCGGTGGCGAGGTGGCTTTCCCAGGTGTGGTCGCGGCCGAGCTTCTCGCCCATGAAGCTCTGCATGAGCAGTTCACGGATCGGCTCGATCGTGGCGTAGGGAAACAGGATCTGCAGCTGGCCGCCGCGGCCGTCCATGTCGAGCTTGAGGCTGATCAGGATGGCGGCGTTGGCGGGCCGGGTGATCGTGGCGAAGCGCGGGTTGGTCTCGATCCGGTCGATGCCGAAGCGGACCGGGGAGAGCGGCTGGAACGAGAGTTCGAGGTCGCTGAGGATGATCTCGACGAGGCGGCGCACCAGCTGCATCTCGATCGTCGTGAACGGACGCCCGTCGAGGCGGGTCGCGGAGCCGCCGCGCTTGCCGCCCAGCAGCAGGTCGAGGGTCGAGTAGGCGAGGTTCGACTCCACCGTGACGAGGCCGGAATTCTCCCAGGCATCGGCCCGGAACACCCCGAGCAGGGTCGGCAGCGGAATCGCGTTGAGGTAATCGCCGAAGCGGACCGAGGTGATGTTGTCGAGGGTGACCTCGACGTTGTCCTGGAAGAAGTTGCGCAGGCTGGTGGACAACAACCGGATCATCCGGTCGAAGACGATCTCCAGCATCGGCAGGCGTTCGTACTGAACGACGCCCGAATCGACGATGGCGCGGACACCGCCGGCGCCCGAGGCCGACAATTCGCGCAAGGAGAAGCCGAGGACGCCGTCGATCTCGTCCTGGTTGAGGATGCGGTCGTTGCCCGCGAGCTCGGGGAGATTGTCGGTCTCCCCGTCCTCGATCATCGTCGCCCATTCGGCGGCGACGTCGCTGGCATGCGTGCTCGTGCCCTGCTCGGCCAGCGCCGCGCCCCACTCGTCGGCCAGCGAGGTCTCGCCGCCCTCGGCGTTCTCCGCGATCAGGGCGGCTGCCCAATCGTCCTCTTCGATCTCGTCTTCGGGACCTGCCATGACCGTCTCGACACCGATGGGGGTTACTGGACGATCACGTCCTTGAAGAGCACGGCTTCGGCCCGTGCCGGGTAGATCGCGACGTTGACCCGGCGGAGCAGTTCCTCGCGGAGCCGGTACAGTCCGGCCGAGCCGGCGAGGTCGCTCGGGCGCAACTCGCGCAGGTAGATCTGGAAGGTATCCTCGATGCGCGGCATCAGCGGCTTCACCTCGCCCTCCACCTTGGCGTCCTTCAGTTCGAGGGACACTTTGACCTTGGCCGTCCGCTGCTTGTCCTGGCCGGGCTCGGTGGTGAGGTTGATCGTCATCTCGCGGACCTCGAGGAAGACCAGGGGCTTCTTCACCTCGATTGCGGCGTGATCGTCGCCGCCCTTCTTCTTCATCATGAAGAACCCGCCGCCGCCGGCCAGGAGCAGCACGGCCGCGCCGATCATGATGATCTTCTTCTTGCTGCCCTTCGGGACTTCGCCGGCGGCGTCCTCGCCGTCAGCCGCGGGGACCGTCTTGGGCTTCTTGGCCATGGTCGCCCCCTCCGAATCTCGTCCCAGGGTGCGGCCGGCGCTGAGCCCCCCGCGACCCCATGGAGGGATCTATCGACCGTTACGGTTAACGTCTCGTTAAGGCGGCAAAACCTGCCGGGTGGTTCTTGCCGCGGGGATGCGGCGGCAGGACGGCACGAAGCCCCTCACAGGGGAGCAAGGTACTGTATCGATTGCGATTTTTCTAATCTACGGCGCTGGCACGGGCCGTGCGGGTATCGTTAACGTCGCCGCAGCCCAAGGCTTATTCGATCCATGCAGAACGCGCTGTTTGTCGGAGTCTCCAGTCAGGTCGCCCTGCAGCGTGAGCTCGACGTGATCGCCAACAACATGGCGAACGTCTCCACCACGGGATTCAAAGGCCGTACTTCGCGGTTCCAGGAATATCTGATGCCGGTGGCGAGCGCCGACTCGTTCCAGCGGACCGACCGGCGCGTCTCCTACGTCGTCGACCAGGGCACGGCCCTCGACCTCGCCCAGGGACCGATCGAGCAGACGGGCAACCCGCTCCACGTGGCGGTGCGCGGGGAGGCTTTTCTCGTGGTCCGCACGCCGAACGGCGACCGCTACACCCGCAACGGCGCCTTCGAGACCGACCCCCAGGGCAATCTCGTCACCAGCGACGGCTACGCCGTGCAGGGCGAGGGCGGCCCGATCCAGATCAACGCCCAGGAGACCGGCCTCTCGATCGGGCCGGACGGCACGGTCTCCACCAATCTCGGCATCCGCGGTCGCGTGCGGATGGTGACCTTCGCCAACCCGCAGGCCCTCACCAACGAAGGCACCAATCTCTACGGGTCGGCGGCGGCCCCGGTGGCCGCCGGCCTGAACGGCCGCCTCGAATCGGGTGCCCTCGAACGCTCGAACGTCAAGCCGGTCATCGAGATGACCCGGCTGATGGACGTGAACCGCACCTACACCATGGTCTCGGGCGTCATCTCGCGCCTGGACGAATTGCGTGGCACGGCGATCCGCCGCCTCGCCGACGTCGCCTAAGGAACCCAGGCCATGCGCGCCCTCTACGCAGCCGCCACGGGCATGGCGGCCCAGGAACTCAACGTCCAGGTCATCTCGAACAACATCGCGAACCTGCGCACCACCGGCTACAAGCGCCAGACCGCCCATTTCCAGGACCTGCTCTACCAGAACCTGCGCCGGGCCGGCTCGTCCACCTCGGACCAGAACACGCAGCTTCCCGCCGGCCTCGCCATCGGCTCGGGCGTGAAGACGACCTCCACCGCCCGGACGATGTCGCAGGGCACGCTCACCTCGACGGAGAAGGAATACGACGTCGCCATCCGCGGCGAGGGCCTGTTCCGGGTGACCATGCCCGACGGCCGCACCGCCTACAGCCGCGACGGCTCGTTCGACCTCTCGGCCCAGGGCCAGCTCGTCACCCGCGACGGCTATCTCGTGGACCCGGGCATCACGGTGCCCAACAATGCCACCGCCGTCACCATCAGCGCGCAGGGCTCGATCCAGGCGACGGTGCCGGGGCAGACCGCGCCGCAGAATCTCGGCCAGTTCCAGCTCGCCCGCTTCGTCAACAAGGTCGGCCTCGAATCCATCGGCGACAACCTGTTCATCGAGACCGCCGCCTCCGGCCCCGCCATCAACGGCCTGCCGGGCTCGGAGGGCTTCGGCAACCTGCAGCAGAGCTACCTCGAAGAAGCGAACGTCAACGCCGTCACCGAGATCTCGTCGCTGATCGCCGCGCAGCGTGCCTACGAGATGAATTCGAAGGTCGTCACGGCGGCCGACCAGATGCTCTCCACGACTTCGCAGATGTTCCGCGCCTGACGGTTCGTCCGTCCTGGCGTCCCCACTTCGCCTCTTCGTTTCAGCCCGCCTCCGAAAGCGTCGCGCCATGTACGCCCTGAGACAGATCCCCACCGCCCGGCCGCGCCGCGTCGGCACGCTCACGCCCGGTATCGTCGTGCGCGCGTTCTTCGCCCTCGCGGCCCTCGGCTTCATGACCGTCCAGGTTCTCGCCGAGGAGGGTGGCCAGCGGCTGCGCCTGCGCGGCGACGTCACCGCGCGCGGGGACATCCTGACCCTCGGCGATCTGGTGGAAGGCGCGCCGGCGGATCTGGCGCGGCGCCCGCTGTTCCGCGCCCCGGCGCTCGGTGCGTCGGGGACCATCCAGGCCCGCCGCATCGCCGATGCGGTAGCCCCCCTCGGCCTCGGCGAGATCGAGACCGGAGGCCGGAACCAGGTCTCGGTGCAGCGCGCCGCCCGGCGTGTCGGCCCCACCGAGATCGAGGCCGCGATCAAGCGCGTGCTCGAGACGGCCTACGGCCTCGACCCGCGCAACCTTGCCCTCCGCCTCGATGGCGAGAACACCGTCCTCCTGGCGCCGCTGGATCTCGATGGCCAGGCGGCGGCCCTCGACGTCACCTACGATCCGCGCCTGAAGCGGGTCGCCGCCCTCATCACCCTGGGCGAGCGCCAGGCATCCCTGCGCGTGGCCGGGCAGGTGCAGGAAATCCGCGAGGTCCAGATCGTCTCCCGCACGCTCAACCGCGGCGACACGGTGAGCGCCGGCGACGTCACCGTCGAGCGCCGCCCCCGCGAGGCGACCCCCCCGGATGCCCAGGCCGGGTCCGTGGTCTCCATCGGTCAGGTCGCCCAGCGCAGCCTGAGCGCCGGCTCCATTCTCCGGTCCGGCGACATCGCCCCGGCGGATCTGGTCCAGCGCGGCGAGGCCGTGACCATCGTGTTCGACGCGCCCGGCCTCAACCTCTCCCTGCGTGGACAAGCCAACGAGAACGGACGGCTGGGCGCGGCGATCACCGTCACCAATCCCGTCTCCAAGAAGACCCTCGCCGCCACCGTGATCGGCCCCGGCCGCGTCTCGGTCAGCTCCACCGCCAGCATCGGCCGCCAGGCCAGTGCGGCGTTCGACGCCGGCCGCTGACACCGCCCCGATCATCTGACCGAGAGAAGCTGGCTCCCATGACCGACCGCTCCCTACCCCTCGTCAAGACGCCGCTCGCCCTCGCCGCTATCCTGCTCGCCTGCTCGGCCCTGGGCGCGTGCAACACGGTGGACAGGCTGTCGCAGGTGGGCGCCACGCCGGCGCTCTCCTCCATCGAGGATCCGACCTCGCAGCCGGGCTACCGCCCGGTGCGCCTGCCGATGCCGGACGTGCAGCCCGTCTCCTACGCACCCAATTCCCTGTGGCGGACGGGATCGCGCGCCTTCTTCAAGGACCAGCGCGCCGCCCGGATCGGCGACCTCGTGACGATCAAGGTCAACGTCACCGACAGGGCCAACCTGAACAACGAGACGAAGCGCTCCCGCTCCAACGCCGAAGGACTTGGGCTCCCCAACGCTTTCGGCCTGGAGAGCAGCGCCGCCATCGCCGCCGCCGGGATCAGCCCGGACAAGCTCATCGCCGGGACGTCGACCTCGTCCAGCGACGGTTCCGGCTCGGTCCAGCGCAACGAGACGGTGACGACCAACATCGCCGCCATCGTCAATCAGGTCCTTCCCAACGGGAACCTGGTGGTGGAGGGCAAACAGGAGATCCGCATCAACTTCGAGGTGCGCGAGCTCATCGTCGCCGGCGTGGTGCGGCCGGAGGACATCGAATCCGACAACACGATCGATTCCTCAAAGATCGCCCAGGCCCGCATCGCCTATGGCGGTCGCGGCCAGATCACCGACGTGCAGCAGCCCCGCTACGGCCAGCAGCTCGTCGACATCCTGCTGCCGTTCTGAGGCTGAGCGGTTTTGCCCAAGCGGTCACGGGTTCTGCGTCTCGGAACCTGCACGCCGGGCTTCGGTGTCCAAAGATCTCGCCGACCGCTCGGGTCCCCCCTCCTTCCAGGAGAGGGGGACCGTCGCGCCTCACGTCGAACCCTCTTGGATAGAGGAACAGCCATCGGGCGGATGTGTAAATCCAGTAGACAAGCTGGGACGGACGGTCCCGATCAATGCTCGGTGCCGGGCCGATTGGGGCGCGGGGCCGTGCCGTGGTTGTCGACGAAGGCCGAGCGTTCGGGGTCCTTCTTGAGCTTGGCGACGCGTGCGCGCTGCCACATCGCCACGCCGACGACGAGCGCGAAGGTTGAGAGCGCGAGCACTAAGATGAGAACTTCATTGTCCATTTCACGATCCTTGATAGACGCGGAGTCGTATCAGTAATCGTGACAACAGGGCGAAGGTTCCGGACCGGCAAAAGCCGGTTAAGGCCAAGCTTTTATTGAACGCTCAGCGAGACAATCAGGATCGAAAACTTCAAGGCCGCCCATAGAAGCCTGCCGCCGAAACCTGCCACGACGACCGGTGTCGCGGCAGGTCCGTTCGACGAGCCACCCCAGCGACGCTACTCGTCGCGATAGACGCGTTCGCGTCGCTCGTGGCGCTCCTGCGCCTCCAGCGACAAGGTCGCGATGGGCCGGGCGTCGAGGCGCTTCAGCGAGATCGGCTCGCCGGTCTCCTCGCAATATCCGTAGCTTCTGTCCTCGATGCGGGCCAATGCCGCGTCGATCTTGCCGGTGAGCTTGCGCTGGCGGTCGCGGGCCCGCAATTCGATCGCCCGGTCGGTCTCCGACGAGGCGCGGTCGGCCAGATCGGGATGATTCTCGTTCTCGGTCTGAAGTGCCACGAGCGTATCCTGCGCTTCACGCAGGATGTCGGCCTTCCATCCCACCAGCTTGCGGCGGAAATACTCACGCTGCCGTTCGTTCATGAACGGCTCGTCCTCGGACGGCACGTAACCGTCGTCGATCTTGACTGTCGCCATCCTCGCCCCTTCGCAAGTCCGTCACAGCCGGTACGCGGCGATGTTTCGCGTGCCTATACTTGAGGGCGCCCGACACTACAACGCACCCGATGGTCCTAGCCCCTCTGGATGTGATGTTGCGCGGCCCCTGCGACAAACACGCAACGGGTGCATCCGCCATGCGACGCCCCCGTCCCGAGGGCGAAAGCCAGGCCGGATGGCGGTGCCAGGGACCGTTCGATGGCGGTCGAAACGGCGTCGGATGGCGGTGGTTCGCCCCCTCGCGAATGCCTCGGAGGGAGGAGACAGGCCGGTTTGCGGCCGGTCCGGCGTCACCTATAGGGTCGGTTCACGCAAGTCCGTGTAACCGACCGCCTGATCCCGCCCGCCATACGCAACCGAGGCCCTGAGAGTGCCGGAAAGCCGATCCTTGCCGAAGCCCAGAGCCGGACATTCGGAGATCTTCGTCGGGGCAAGCGAGATGGCGGCCCTGATGCGGGCCAAGGACTGGTCGCAGACCCCGCTCGGGCCGCCGGAAGGGTGGCCCGAGGCGCTGAAGGTCGCCTTGCGCATCCTCCTGACCTCGCGGTTCGAGATGTGGCTCGGCTGGGGGCCGGACATCGCGTTCTTCTACAACGACGCCTACCGTCCGACGCTCGGCCTCAAACACCCGGAATCCCTCGCGAAACCCACCAAAATCCTCTGGGCCGAGATCTGGGACGACATCGAGGCGCGCATCCGAAGCGTCTACGAGGATGGCGAAGCGACCTGGGATCGCGGGCTGCTGCTGCTCCTGGAGCGCAACGGCTATCCCGAGGAAACGTATCACACTTTTTCCTACAGTCCGGTCTTCGCCGACGACGGAACGGTGGGCGGCCTGTTCTGTGCGGTCAGCGAAGAGACGGACCGTGTCATCAGCGAGCGGCGGCTCGGAATCCTGCGTCTTCTCGGCGAGAGTCTCGCGCGGGCGGAGAGCCGCTCCGATGTCCTGCGGGCGGTGGAGGCCAGCCTCGGCGAGGCCCGCCGCGATCTGCCCTTCAGCGCCATCCATCTCTCCGACGGGGGCAGCCTCGCCCGTCTCGCCGCCGCCACCGGAATGTCGGCGGACCATGCCGCCCAACCGGAGGTCGTCGATCCCGCCGGCCCCGTCGCGGGCTTGCTCGGCGGCACCGGACGCGAGACGATCGTCGATCTCGATCCGGCGCAGAACTGGCCGACAGGCGACTGGTCGAGGCCGCCGGCGAAGGCGGTGAGCCTGCCCCTGGTCGGACAGGGTGGAAGCGCGCCGCTGGGCATCGTGACGGTGGGGCTGAACCCGCACCGACCCATCGATGACGATTACCTGAGCTTTCTCAAGCTCTTAGCCGGACAGATCTCGTCGAGTCTCGCCAGCGTCTCGGCCTATGAGGCCGAGCGCGAGCGCAACGCCGTCCTGGCCGAAGCCGTCCGCATGCGTCAAGAGGCGGCCGAAGCCCTGAGGCAGGCCAACGAGGCTCTTCTCTCGGAAGTCCGGCAGAGGACGGCGGAGCGCGACCGATTGCGCACGCTGTTCCAGGACGCGCCCGGTTTCATGTGCGTCCTGAACGGGCCCTCGCACGTGTTCGAGTACACCAACGAGGCCTATCTCCAGCTCGTCGGCCACCGCGACATCATCGGGATCAGCGTCCGCGAGGCGTTGCCGGAGGTGGAGGGGCAGGGCTTCTTCGAGCTTCTCGACGAGGTCTACGCGACGGGGCGGCCCTTCATCGGCCGGAACATGCCGGTGACGATCCAGTCCGGACGCGACGGCGGCCTCGAACAGCGCATCCTCAACCTCGTCTACCAGCCGATCACGGAGGCTGACGGCACCGTCACCGGCATCTTCGCCGAGGGGCACGACGTCACCGACCGAGCCCTCGCCGAAGACGCCCTGAGGCGCCTGAACGAGACGCTGGAACAGCAGGTCCAGGCCCGAACCCAGGAAGTCCAGGAGCGGACCCAGGAACGCGACAGGGCCTGGCGTCTGTCGCAGGATCTGCTGATGGTCACGGAAGCGGACAGCCGGATCGCGGCGGTCAACACCGCCTGGACGACCCTTCTCGGCTGGACATCCGACGATCTCGCCGGCCGATCCTTCGCGGATCTCGCCTATCCCGACGACCGCGACGCCGTCTGTTCCACCTTCTCGGCCATCGTTGCCGAACCGCTCACCGAACCCTTCGAGTTCCGGCTGCGCCACGCCGACGGCAGCTACCGCTGGTTCGCCTGGACGGGCGCGTTCGAGGATGGGCGGATCTATGCCAGCGGCCGCAACACCACGGCCGAGCGCGAGCAGGCGGTCGCCCTCGAACTCGCCGAAGACGCCTTGCGTCAGGCCCAGAAGATGGAGGCCGTCGGACAGCTCACCGGCGGTATCGCTCATGATTTCAACAACTTGCTCACCGGTATCGTCGGCTCCCTCGACCTGATGCAGACCCGCCTGTCGCAAGGCCGGATGGAGAACATCGAGCGCTACGCCAAGGCGGCGATGTCCTCCGCCAACCGGGCCGCGGCGCTGACCCACCGGCTCCTCGCCTTCGCCAGGCGCCAGCCGCTCGATCCGAAGCTGGTCGATGGCAACGCCCTGATCGCATCCCTCGAAGACCTCCTGCGCCGGACGATCGGCGAGACGATCTCCCTCGACATCGTCATGGGGGAGGGGCTGTGGCTGACCCTGTGCGATCCGCACCAGCTCGAGAACGCGATCCTCAACCTCGCCATCAATGCCCGCGATGCCATGCCGGATGGCGGCCGCCTCCGCATCGAAACCGCCAACACCGAACTCGACCGCGCCTATGCCCGGCTGCATCCGGGGGTGGAGCCGGGCGCGTATGTCAGCATAGTCGTGTCGGATACGGGCACCGGCATGCCGGCCGAGGTCATCGCCCGGGCCTTCGACCCGTTCTTCACCACGAAGCCCCTGGGGCAGGGGACCGGCCTCGGCCTGTCGATGATCTACGGCTTCGCCCGGCAATCGGACGGCCATGCCAAGATCGACTCGCACGTCGGTCACGGCACGGCGGTGAAGCTCTACCTGCCCCGCTCCGTCGAAACGGTGACGGAGTCGGGCCCGGCGGACACCCTCGCGGGGGTCGCCCGCATCGGCGCGGGTGAGACCGTCCTCGTTGTCGAGGACGAGGGGGTGGTACGCGACCTCATCGTCGACGTGCTGGAAGACCTCGGCTACCGCACGATCTCGGCATCGGACGGTCTGTCCGGCCTCAAGATCCTGCTCACGCAGGAGCGCGTCGACCTGCTCGTGACCGATGTCGGCCTTCCCGGCCTCAACGGCCGCCAGCTCGCTGATCAGGCCCGCGAAACCCGGCCCGGTCTGAAGGTCCTGTTCATCACCGGCTATGCCGAGAACGCCATTTTCGGCAACGGTCAGCTCGATCCGGGCATGCAGATGATCACCAAGCCGTTTCCGGTGGAGATCCTGGCTGGACGCATCCGCGAGATGATGGAAACCTGAAGCGGAGGAAGGCCCTCGCTTCCGACGGCAAGCCCCGTCAGGTGGCTTGAGCGGCCGACAGCTTGGCGAGTTCCACCGCTGCGCGAAGCTCGATATCGGCGATGAGCCCGTCTAGGCGCGGATCGCCGCTGGACTCGGCACGCTCCGAGAGGCGGCTTGCAATGGCTTGGAGTTCCCGCGTCGAAACCCTTCCCATCACCAGGGAGGCCTTCAGCCGATCGAGGCCGTCGAGAAGGTCGTGGCCACGCTTGGCGAAGCGCCGGCGGCGCTCGCCGGGCTGCTCTCCCTGGCCCTGCAGGGTCAGGATCGCGTCGAGCCCCGCCAGCGATGTGGTCGGTGCGGTGGTGGCCGAAGAGGTGGTCGCGGCCGCATCAGCGCCAAGCAGGAAGGAAGGGGTCGCACCCGTCCTGCGCAAGGCGGGCGAGGGTGCGGCCGAGGCGTGGGAGACGAGGCGGTTATCGACGCGCATGAGCCGTCTCCGAAAATCAGGGCGTCGCTTCGCCCATCGGCACGACGATCGTTCCGCTCAGCAGAATCCGCCCCCGATGGTTAATCATCCGTAAACGACCGGGCAGAAGCTGCCGGGTCGGCAGGGAAAGCAGTCGGCGCCATAAGCGAGGGCAACGGCCGGTTCAAGATAATTCGTTGTATTTCAGATACTTATTGGATTGAACCGGTTGGCATGGTCCTGGCAGACTAACCGGCATGTCCAACCATCACGACATGCCCCGCCGACCAGCAAAGCGCATCATGCCAATCGCGATCGCCCGGCCCCATCGATACGTCTCTCTCGTTCGCTGCGTCGCCGCGATGCTGGCGCTGGTCAGCGCCTTGAGCGGCCAAGCCCTCGCCCTGTCGCGGGTCAAGGATCTCGCGAGTATCGAGGGCGTGCGCCAGAACCAGCTCGTGGGCTACGGCATCGTCGTCGGCCTCAACGGCACCGGCGACACTCTGAACAACATCCCCTTCACCCGCCAGTCCCTCCAGGCGATGCTCGAGCGTCTTGGGGTCAACACCCGGGGTGCCACCATGCGCACCCAGAACCTGGCAGCTGTGATGGTCACCGCCAGCCTGCCGCCCTTCGCGACGCAGGGAAACCGCATCGACATCACGGTCTCGTCCCTGGGCGACGCCAAGTCCCTGCAGGGCGGCACCCTGCTGGTGACGCCGCTCCTCGGCGCCGATGGCGAGGTCTACGCCCTGGCGCAGGGATCGGTCGCCATTGCGGGCTTCTCGGCCGAGGGCGATGCCGCCAAGATCACGCGCGGGGTGCCCACCAACGGGCGCGTGCCCAACGGGGCGATGATCGAGCGGGAGACGGCGTTCAAGATGAACGACATGCGCTCCCTGCGCCTGTCCCTGCGCAACCCGGACTTCACCACCTCGAAGCGGATCGCCGCCGCGATCAACGACTTCATGGGCGCCGACACCGCCGAGCCCACCGACCCGGCCACCGTCACCCTGCAGATCCCGGCCAAGTACAACGGCAACATGATCCGCATGGTCACCGAGATCGAGCAGCTGAAGATCGAGCCCGACCAGACGGCGCGGGTCGTCGTCGACGAGCGCTCGGGCATCATCGTCATGGGCCGCGACGTGCGCGTATCCACCGTCGCCATCGCTCAGGGGAATCTCACCGTCACCATCACCGAGCAGCCGCAGGTGAGCCAGCCGGCGCCGCTCTCCAACGGCACGACCACGGTGGTCCCGCGCACCGGCGTCAAGGTGGATACCGGCGAGGGCAACAAGCTCGCCATGGTCAAGGAAGGCGTCACCCTGCGTGAGCTGGTGGATGGCCTCAACGCACTAGGGGTCGGCCCCCGTGACCTGATCTCGATCCTGCAGGCCATCAAGGCCGCCGGCGCACTCCAGGCCGATATCGAGGTGATGTGATGCACCTCCTCTCCTTCCTCCTCCCACCCACGAGGCGATGACCATGTTGTTCGCACCCCTCGCCGCCAAGGCCGCCATCGGGGTCGGCCGGGCTATCGTCGGCGACATCGCCAAATCGGTCGGCAACGGCCTCAAGGAAGAGGCGGCAAAGGCGGGCTCAACGTCTGCCACCAACAGACTGGCAGCGACGGTCTCGGCCACGGCCAAGACACCTGCGGAGATCAAGGCCCGCAAAGCGTCCAACGAGTTCGAGACGATGTTCCTAGAGCAGACGCTGGAGCGGCTTACCGCCTCGGAGGGCACCGATGGCCCTCTCGGCGACAACGGCACCGGCGGGGCGGTTTACCGGTCGATGCTGACCAAGGAGTATGCGGGCCAAATGGCAAAGAGCGGCGGGATCGGCATCGCCGATCAGGTCTACCGCGAGATGATCAAGATGCAGGAGGCTGGAAATGCAAGCCGCAATTGAGACGAGATCCCTGCGCATCGCGGACAAGGTCGGGGCAGATGCGCTGATCGCCCATATCATGCAGACGATGCAGGCGCTGGAGGACATCCTCTCGGAGGAGGGGAGCCACGTTCGAGTCGGGCGTCTGCGCCAGGGCCTCTCGCAGACCGAGCGGAAGACTGCTCTGGGAGCGTCCTACATGCAGAGCCTGGAGGTAGCCAAAGCAAATGCCATTGCATTGGCCCGGTTCGCTCCAGAATCCATTGAGGAGCTTAAATCCGCTCACCGGCGATTCGCCCAGGTGGTGGAAACCAGTCAGATCGTGCTGGCGACGGCACGCACGGTCTCCGAGAGCTTAGTCAAGTCCCTGGCCGAAGACATGAGTCGCTCAAGAACGGCTACCGTGTATGGACGCCCGTCTCAGCCGCCGTCACCTTATGGCAGGGGCCCGGCGGGCCGGAGCCAACCTCTGGTGCTATCGCGCAACCTATGAAAGTGGTTCAACGCTGACCCGCGTTGATCCGGACATAGGTCCGAACCGGGCCATAATTTGTCTTCGTGCGGGTATCGACAGCCAGGCGGCCGCTAGCGATCGGTCGGATGGCGGGGCCATCTTCGCGAGAACGGAGATTGAGCCCCGTCGCCGCCCGTCCGCCGACCCGGATACAGGTTTCCGAGCCGGGAATGCGGATGAAGCCCGAACCGTGCCTGGGGCAAGGCTTCGCCGCCTGCTGCGGCACCGACCGCAACGGCTCTAGCGCCATGGCGCGTGATATCAGGTTCGTGATCACGCAGAAAGTCAGGCTGCGGATCAATATCGCCCTCACCATGCGTATCGCCCCCCGTCGCTGCATCGGAACAGTCCTCGATACGCTGCCCGCTGCCAACGATCGATACGGGTTCCCTTCCGACTTATGGTAACCTTTCAGTAAACAAACGTCCTTAACCATTGATGAGGCATTCAAACGGAAAGCATGGGTAATGGCGGATAAGGTCATCGGGACGGCGGAATCCGATCGGTCGCCGGAAGCGCTTTTGAAGCAAGCCGTCAGCGGCGCCAAAGCGAAGTCTACGCCGGTGCTGGCGGAGCGCAGGCGCCTGGCCTTGATCACTCCGCTTCTTGCTGGCGTGACAGCAGCAGCTCTCATGATCGGCCTTGCCGTAGGCGCGGGTACGATGAGCCTTGTTTCGCCCAAAGCCGATTCATCCATAGAGAGACTGACGCAGATCCAATCTCGTCTAGAATTGCGCCAAACGGATGTTGCCCATCTCCAGGCCGACATCGAGAAGCTTGGGAAAGTCCTCGCGCAGGTACAGGATGCCACCGAGTCAGTCCGAAGCGAGGCGAAGAACCGTTCCGCTACCCTTAACGAGCGGATCGGCAAGGCCGAACAAGCCATCGTTTCGACAGTCACGAGACTTGCCGACCGGCAGGATCAGACCGAGCGAGACCAGACGGCGAAGATCGCGGCTCTGACGTCGCAATGGGAGAAGCGGATTGTGGCAGCCGTTCCGGCCACGCCGGTGCCGGCACCACAAGCTGCGAAGGCCCATCAACCTGAGCCTACGGAAACCGGGTCCCTTCCTGACAAAGCGAAGGCTCCCACGCCGGCGGTGATCGAAAGTTGGGCTGTTAGAGAGGTCTATAACGGTGTTGCCGTTATCGAAGACCGCCGTCATCGGCTTGTCGAGGTCGTCCCGGGAGACTCGATCCCAGGCATCGGCAAGGTCGATTCCATTGAGAGGCGCGGGCGGAATTGGGCCGTTTTGACCAAGCAGGGGGTGATCACCAACCAGGCTTGGTAGCTCGGCTAAGGATATCTAAAACTCGCCCACTCAGGACATTTGCACTTCGATCTCAGGGTCACGCAAAGAATGCGGATATCGCGCTTCGATCGTGATCGGATCTGCCATAGCGCACCCGCGCGCGGCGCGATTGCGACCATGAGTCAACGCACGGTCCTGTGCTTCCTGAGTGGGAAACAGGATGGCCGCGAGTAGAACTTGGCCTTCGAATTCGGAATCGAGATTCTTTGCTTCGAACACTGGCATTGCGGTCACCGGACCTTGAGCCGTGCGAACTTCGCATGGGTCGTTATGTGCGTATAAACAGATAATGTGGATTGCGGCAACAAGTTCCCGACCGCCACGATTATTTACGCTTAATTTGCTTTTGCATCGCCGCGAAGTTTTCGCAGTGCGGCAGCGCACTTGATTGCAGGTTTGCGAAGTTTCGAGCGAAGCCTCCGCCATGCGAAGAGACATTCCCGGCGATCACACCCAGTTTATCGACGGTTAGATCTCGCTTTCTGTAACATTCTGAATTCATGAGACCGTAATCTGCAACACAACTTATATATACGGTCTACGAATAACCATCAATCTAGCGCATCGCGGTATTAGTTTGTGAAACAATACGCATTTATTATTCAAAAAATTTCTACCTAACCCTAAATAAATCTGTCGGTGTCCAGTTTGGATAGAGACATAGTATCATTTAGTTCGAATTTTCAGTATTTTTACGAAACTTGACCGTGTCGTATCAAGGTCCGCGATGGACGGCAGATCGGCCGCCATCGCAGGACTTACCACCCAAGGATCAACGGGACGGACCGTCGCACTCTTAGACAGAACAGGGCAAGCGGCACGAAAAAGGGCGCTCGCGCGCCCCTCATCGCTCTCTGACATTGAGCTTTGGTCGTTTCAGGCGACGGCAGTTGCCTTTACCGCCACACCTTTTTCGGTGAGGAACTGCTGTAACTCTCCCGACTGGAACATCTCGCGGGTGATATCGCAACCGCCCAAGAACTCGCCCTTCACGTAGATCTGCGGAATGGTCGGCCAGCTCGAGAAAGCCTTGATACCGTCGCGGATCGCCATGTCGTCGAGAACGTTAACGCCCTTGAACGGCACTTCGAGGTAATTGAGGATCTGGACGACCTGCCCGGAGAAGCCACACATGGGGAATTGCGGCGTACCCTTCATGAACACGACGACGTCCTGGGAATCGATCTCGGTCTTGATGGCAGTGTTCACGTCGGTCATGCAAAGTTCCTTTCCAGGAGTGATGCGGAGCACTAACGCTTGAGGTTAGTGTTTTTCCGGCGATTTCAAGATCGTCGATTCAACGATTCTCAAAAGCGCGGCGTCCATGGCGAATGGGGTAACCAGAAGTTCGTCCACGCATAACGGGCATTGGGACGGCAAGGTCGGGATCAACGTATCGCCGTATGAGGTCAGTCCCAGCCTGGCTAGTTCCTGGGCCGTGCCCCAGACTTTGGACCAGTTGATAGGCTGCCGCATGGAAGGTTCGTAACGCCCGAAGGCCGCGATCTCGAACACCCCGATCTCCCTGCGCCAATTCTCGACGGGGAGGGTGCATGGGGCTGATAATCGTTTCAGGAGATACGCCAGGGTTTGAGTGAGGAGGCTTTCGACCGCCTGGACCGGCAAATGATCCACGCTCTCGATCTGCTCAGCGACAATCTCCCAGTCTAGCATATTGGACAAATCGGGACGCGGCGCGAGCGCCCGCAAAGCGACCGCTTGCTGCTCAATCCAACTCACGGTGTCGTCGTCGTAAAGGCTCGGCTGATCCATGGGGACGCCCCGTTGATCACCGTCAATCTTGCGGGACGCCGGTGGTGAGCGCAAGGGCGTGGAGCACTCCCCCCATCCGCCCCTGGAGTGCATTGTAGACAAGCTGGTGCTGGGCCACGCGCGTCTTCCCCCTGAAGGCGGAGGAGACGACGGTAGCGGCATAATGGTCGCCGTCGCCCGCCAGATCCTTGATCTCGATCGTGGCGTCGGGCAGCGCCTCACGGATCATGGCCTCGATCTCGCGCGCATCCATCGGCATCAAACGTATCCCTCTTGAATGAAACTCAGACCGCGGCAGGCCGGGCGGCCATGTAGGCCGGCAGCCAGCCTTCATGTGCTTCGCGCAAATCCGCCACAGATATGGTTTCGCCACCCGGCAGGGTCAAATCGCGTGACCCGGTGAGGCCGATGACGGCGGCCGGGATTCCCTGCGCGTTAGCACTGTAGAGGAGATCCGCCGCGTTCTCCGGATCGACGCTGAGCAGGTAGCGGGCCTGGTCCTCTCCGAAGAGGTATGCATGCACTGGAAGACCCGCGGGCGCCTCGGGCAAGGTCGCACCGACGTCGCCGGCCATGGCCATCTCCGCCAAGGTCACGGCGAGGCCGCCATCGGAAAGGTCGTGCACGGTATCAACGAGGCCCGAGACGATGAGGCTGCGCACGAAATCGCCATTGCGGCGCTCAGCCGCGAGATCGACTGGCGGCGGCGCACCGTCCTCGCGTCCGGAGACCACCGAAAGATAGACCGACTGACCGAGCCAGCCTTCCGTGGCGCCGACGAGCACGAGCATATCGCCTTCGCGTTTCAGCGAGATGGTGGCGTGTTTCGCGACGTCGTCGAGAAGACCGACGCCGCCAATGGTCGGGGTCGGCAGAATGCCAACGCCGTTGGTTTCGTTGTACAGCGAGACATTGCCGGACACGACAGGGAAATCGAGGGCGAGGCAGGCCTCGCCGATGCCTTTGAGGCAGCCCACAAGTTGACCCATCACTTCGGGCTTCTCCGGGTTGCCGAAATTCAGGTTGTCGGTGATGGCGAGGGGCTTCGCGCCCACCGCCGTGATGTTGCGCCAGGCTTCTGCCACGGCCTGCCGACCGCCCTGGACCGGATCGGCCTCGCAATAGCGCGGCGTTACGTCGGCGGTCAGGGCGAGACCCTTGGTTCCGCCCTCGATCCGCACGATGGCAGCGTCGCCACCGGGCTTCTGCACGGTGTTGCCGCCGATGAAGTGGTCGTACTGCTCGTAGACCCATCGCTTCGACGACAGGTCGGGGGACCCGACCAGTTTCTTCAGTGCCTCGGCATTTCCGACCGGCGCGGGCACATCGGCGGCAGCGATAACCGGCTGGTACGTGTTGGCGATGTGAGGCCGGTCGTAGAGCGGGGCCTCGTCGCCGAGTTCCTTGATCGGCAGGTCGGCCATGGTGACGCCGTCATGCTTCACGACGAAGCGCAGCGTGTCGGTGGTGTGCCCGATAATCGCAAAATCGAGGCCCCACTTTACGAAGATGGCCTCGGCCTCAGCCTCCATGCCGGGCTTGAGCACCATGAGCATGCGCTCCTGGCTCTCCGAGAGCATCATCTCGTAGGCGCTCATGTTCTCCTCGCGCGCCGGCACCTTCTCGATGTGGAGCTCTACGCCAAGGTCGCCCTTGGCCCCCATCTCGACGGCAGAGCAGGTCAGCCCCGCCGCACCCATGTCCTGAATTGCGATGACGGCACCGGTCGCCATCAATTCGAGGCAAGCCTCCAGCAGCAACTTCTCGGCGAAGGGGTCGCCGACTTGAACCGTGGGGCGCTTCGATTCGGACGCGTCGTCGAACTCGGCCGAGGCCATACTGGCGCCGTGGATGCCGTCGCGGCCGGTCTTCGAGCCGAGATAGACGATCGGGTTCCCGACGCCGGTGGCCGCGGCATAGAAGATACCGTCGGTGCGGGCGAGCCCCACCGCCATGGCATTGACGAGGATGTTGCCGTCGTAGCGCGGATGGAAACCGACGGCGCCGCCGACCGTGGGCACGCCGAACGAATTACCGTAGCCGCCGATGCCGGCCACCACGCCGGAGACGAGGTGGCGCGTGCGGGGATGGTCGGGCGAGCCAAAACGCAGGGCGTTCAGCGCCGCGATAGGCCGTGCCCCCATGGTGAACACATCGCGAAGGATGCCGCCGACGCCAGTCGCGGCGCCCTGATAGGGCTCGATGAAGCTGGGGTGGTTGTGGCTCTCCATCTTGAAGACGCAGGCGAGTCCGTCGCCGATATCGATGATGCCGGCATTCTCGCCGGGACCCTGGATCACCCACGGCGCCGAGGTCGGCAAACCGCGCAGGTGCTTGCGTGACGACTTGTAGGAGCAGTGCTCATTCCACATGGCCGAGACGATGCCGAGTTCGGTCAGGGTCGGATCGCGCCCGATCAGGCCGCGAAAACGCTCGTACTCGTCCGGCGTCAGGCCATGCTGGCGAACCAGCTCCGGTGTGATCGGAACATCGTTACGGAACATGCGACCCCTCTCGACCGCTCAGGTATCTGTCGCACCCCTCCCGATCTCAGGATGGGTTTGCGAGGTTCACCAAGTCCGGTCGGCTCTAGAGGGTAAGCGCCCGTGCTGGCAACTCATCAAAGCGGCGTCCGGCCATTCGCCCTGGCGGAAATGCGCCGTCAGACGGCCTTCTTAGAGGCGGACTCGCCGGCAAGACGCAGTCGATCGATGGCCCTGTGGATAGGCTCGGGGCCAGCAACGAAGGCGACGTAATCGAACGCCTGCGGGTTCAGGCTCGACATCAACAACTGGAAATGCATGCGGAACAGGTTCCACTTGCGCCGAGCGATGATGTTTTTCTCGATCAGGTCGGTGATGCGGACATGGATCTCCACCGGCCGGTGACTAGGCGGGGAGGGCAGGCCGGAGGCGCTGAGGACGTCGCGCTGGTGGACCGAGAGCCAGTCCCACTTCGCGCGCACGTCGAGCCAACGGATGGCGCAGCATGCGGCCACCCGCGCGAGGGCCGCACGCATCTCGCCAGCCGGCGCATCGAGGGTGATCCACGGGATCACGCTGCCGATACTGACGAAAGAAACCGGCGTGCCGTGCTGCCCGAAGCCGGGATCCTGCGTCAGGACCCTATCGAGGGCCTCGATGCCGAGAAAACTCGATGAGGAATGTCCGATGACGACGATCTCGCTCGCCTTGCCCTCAGCGGCGCGGATCTCGTCGGCGAAGGCATCGAGCCGCCGGTGCATGCGCGTATCGGCACCGCTGGCATGATCGTGGGTGAAAGCGGTGTCGTCCACGAGGTGGGCGACGTAGAACGGTTTCCCCCGGGTCAATGCCATCAGGCCGGCGAGAAGGGCGTAGGCGAGGATTGGGATCGCCACGAGCGACCAGGGTCGCCAGCCTGACGATCCGAGCAGGGCCGGCAACCCCGCAAGGATCAGCGAAGCGATGACGAGGCCGGCATAAATCAGGTGGACACCGATGATGACGCGGGCGAAGCGCTTGGCTTCCCGGCGAAAGCTGCGAACATAGCCGCTGCGGTAGAGGCGCCACCATAAGGCAGGGACTTCCACGAGGCGCCGCCAACTCGATCGCGGAAAGCGGGCACGGACAATGTCGTCCCAGCGCAGGAGGGTGTAGCGCGTGGGGGCCCCGTCCACGCTTACGTTCCAGTCGAGGCGCAACCCATCCTCGGACCGCACTGGATCGCTCACGGCTATGGCCATGCCGCGCCTCACCGCCGTCAGCCGGCTCTCGCGCCGGAACAGGCCCCAATAGGTTTCGGGCTCACGCGGATCGAAACCCGGCATGTAGAAAATCTGACGCGGAAGGAGGTCTGTGGCCGATGATTCCGAAGAGATGGGACGTTTATCCGTGTAGCAGGAGCAAAAGGAGGGCGGCGCCCGTGAACGAAGCGCTCGAACCGGTCCCTACACGATCATGTCGACCTCGTACGAGTGCGAATCCGCATCAGGCGTCGCTCCCGGCCCCTTGGGATAGGTGCTCGGCGATGGCGGTGACGAACCGCTCGCCGTAGGCATCGCGCTTGCGCTCACCGACTCCGTGGACCGTCCGCAGGGCATAGAGATCCACAGGCTTGGCCCGCGCCATCTCGATCAGGGTCCGGTCTGGAAATACCATGAAGGCGGCAATGCCCTCGTTACGGGCGATGGTGGCACGGAGGCCACGCAGGTGCTGGAACAGCGCCTCCGTGGCCGCGTCGAGATCGAGGGTTGCGTCCTCGCGAGGCGGGCTGCCGCGCTTGCGGTCTCGCGGTTCGGTGAGTTTCGGCTCAGGGTCGGGGCGCATCTGGATCGCCTCGCGGCCGAACAGGATGGCCTCGCCCTTCTCGGTCAGAGAGAGGCCGCCGAACCCGTCGTCGTTCTCGGCCACCGCCCCCGCGGCGAAGAGTTGGCGCAGCATGGCGCGCCAGGCCGGCAGGGGCTTGTCGGCACCGACGCCGAAGGTCTTCAACGCCGTGTGGCCGTTGCGCCGGATCGTATCGGTTTCCTTGCCGTGGACCACGTCGCAGACATAGGCGGCACCGAAGCGCTGACCGGTGCGGACGATAGCCGAAAGCAGCTTCTGCGCCGGCACGGTGGCATCGACGAGGGAGATTCCAGAGCGGCACAGGTCGCAGCGGCCACAGGGCTCGCTCGCCTCGCCGAAATAGCCGAGCAGGGATTGACGCCGGCAGGTGGCGCCCTCGCAGAGAGCGATCATCGCCTCTAGCTTGCGCCGCTCGACGCGACGGCGCTCGTCGGGCACGTCCTTCTCGTCGATTTGGCGCCGGCGCAGGGACATGTCGTCGAGGCCGTAGATGGTGAGCGTGTCGGCGGGCAGGCCGTCGCGGCCGGCGCGGCCGATCTCCTGGTAATAGCCCTCGACATTGGAGGGCATGTCGGCATGGCAGACGAAGCGCACGTCCGGCTTGTTGATGCCCATGCCGAAGGCCACGGTGGCGGTCATCACTACCCCGTCTTCCTGCAGGAACGTGTCCTGGTTCTTCATCCGCGTGCCCTGATCGAGGCCGGCATGGTAGGGCAGGGCGTTGAAGCCGTCCTTGGCCAGCGTCTCGGCGAGCTGCTCCGTGCGCTTCCTCGACGAGCAGTAGATGATTCCGCTCTCCGAGCGGCGATGCTTCAGGAAGCGCTCGATCTGGCGGGTGGGGTTGTCCTTCGGCGCAAAGGTGAGACGGATATTCGGCCTATCAAAGGAATGGACGAAGGCCTTGAGTTCGCGCCCAGCGGGGAACAGCCGCTCGGTGATGTCGGCTCGCGTCGCCTTATCGGCAGTGGCAGTGAGCGCCAGGGTCTGGACGTTGCCCAGCGCTTCGCGGGCGCGCGACAGATCGCGGTACTCGGGCCTGAAATCGTGGCCCCATTGTGAGACGCAATGCGCCTCGTCCACGGCTAACCGCCGCACGCCAGCCCCGCGCAGGGCCTCCATCAACCCCTCCATCATCAGCCGTTCCGGCGAGACGAAAAGCAGGCGCAGGTCGCCCGAGCGGATCTTGCGCCAAGTCTCGCGGGAGGTTGCCTCCGCCACCGAGGAATTGAGCGTCGCGGCCTCGACGCCGAAGCCGATCATCTGCTGCACTTGGTCGTGCATCAGTGCGATCAGCGGCGACACCACCACCGTGAGTGAAGATTCGACGAGGGCCGGCAGCTGGTAGGTCATCGACTTGCCCGAGCCCGTTGGCATCACCGCGAAGACGTCGGTCCCGTCGAAGACGGCACCGATCACCTCGTCCTGGCCGGGGCGGAAATCGTCGTAGCCGAAGGTTTTCTTGAGGGCCCGTCGAGCTTCGTCGAGGCGGTCGGTCATGAAGGGCCCGTCATCGCGGTCAGGGGAGGGCGACAGGGAGGTGTCGCGCCGGCCATCCTTGGCACGGCGCCCCCGCCGTCGCGGCAGCCGGTTGCCAGGGTGGTGGCTTTGACGGCCCTGAGCCGCGAGGTCAATCGGCGGGATTGCCGCCTCGTCTCAATGGCGGGCGTGTCAGCGCGACGCGATCGCGACGGCGGCACCGGCCATGACCGTGCCGGCCCCACGGTTGAGCACCCGTCGCGCCATGGCGGAGGTCATCACGCGCCGGGCTCTCTCTGCCGCGAGGACGTAGCCGGAGAGGATAGTACCGAGGACGAGAACGATGATCGCGCCGAGTTCCGTCAGCCCCAAAGCATCGACCCGGTTGAGATCGACCACCGTCGGCAGCAGGGCGAGGAAGAACAAGATCACCTTCGGATTGCCCAGGGTGACAGCAAGGCCGCCCGCGAACAGGCGCAATGCGCCCTCGTCGCGGAGAGGAATCGCGTCGATTGCCTTGACCCGAGATGTCCAGGCTCGGAACGCCAGGAAGGCAAGATACAGGGCGCCGGCATACTTCAGGGCTACGAAGAGCGGCGCGAGGGTCTGCGCCATGAGTGCAAACCCAGCCGCCGCGACGGCAAACCACACGAGGTCGCCGACAATGAAGCCCGCGACGAAAGCACCAATGCCGCGCGTACCTTCGGCGAGGACACGCGCCACCAAGGCCGCAATGCCGGGTCCGGGTGAGGCCACGGCGGCCGCGTAGATGGCGGCAAAGACAACTAAATCTGAGACGGAGATGACGCATGCTCCTGTCGACAGCTGCAACACGGGGCGAACCAAGACATCTTTTCTTAAGTCACCCGAAAGGAGATGTCTGCTCAAGTTATCCAAGCGGCGGCAGGACTTTATCGCGTGCCTACAAAAGACTGGCGAGTTGTCCCATGATGGTCCTCCCCTTCCTCGGTTTCGCGGGCGCCACGGGGGCGGCGATCTCCGGGAGACGCGGTCTGGCCTTGCTCCTCTGGGGCCTGTCCCTGGCCGTGCTGCTGGCCTTGTTCCGCGAGCATGCCACCGACGCCCTACATCTCGTCTTCTGAGAGCCATGGAATGTCCGCACTCTCCCTCGCCCGTGCGCTGAACGCAGCCGGCTTGCTAGGCTGCAGCCTGATTCTGCTCGTGGCGTTCTGGTTTCAGATCGTCCTCGGCGAATTGCCTTGCCCGCTCTGCGTGCTTCAGCGCGCCGCTTTCACGGCGGTCGGCCTGGGGCTCGTCCTTAACATCTGCGATCGGCCGAGGCCGTCGCATTATGCCATCGTCATCCTAAGTGCCGCGGTGGGGGGCGCGATCTCGGCCCGTCAGACGGCACTGCACATTGTCCCCGGGACAGGCACCTACGGCGCGGACCTGTTCGGCCTCCATTTCTACGTCTGGGCGCTGATCGCCTTCAGCGGCATCGTCGTCGCCACCGCCATCCTGTGCCTGTGGGATGGGCAGTTCTCGCCCGAAACCGCCATGCCGCGCCCGGAGACTATCTCGATCTTCGGACAGCCCACCGGAACGGCGCCAGCGGTTCTTGCCGGCACCCGGGCCGGAGCACTCGGCCTCTCCGTCGTCCTATTGTTTCTCGTCGTCGCGCTCGCAAATGCCGGCTCGACCTTCGCCGAATGCGGCTTCGGTCTGTGCCCGGACACTCCGGTGAGATACGAGATGTTCGATCGGCTCATCGCACGTTGAGTCAGGCGGGCACGATACGTCCGTCCGAGACCGAAACCATGTCGGCGCGGCCGTCCAATTCAGCGAACAGAGCCGGATCGGCGCCCGTCATCCAGACCTGCCCCTGCAAGGCGCCCAGGGCGTCGAACAGACCTGCCCTCCGTCGCGGGTCGAGATGTGCGGCGACCTCGTCGAGCAGGATGACGGGAGCGATGCCGCACATGGCCTGAACCAAGCGCGCATGGGCCAGGACGAGGCCGATCAGCAGCGCCTTCTGCTCACCTGTCGAGGCCGTGGCGGCGGCCACGTCCTTCGGTCCATGGCGGACCACGAGATCGGTGGCTTGTGGGCCGATGAGGGTGCGGCCTGCGGCGCGGTCGCGGTGCCGGCCCTGACGCAAAGCGGCGCGAAACCGGTCCTCTGCCTCCAGGGCCGGCCACACGGCCACGAGATCGTCGAGGTCACCTTCCAGTCTCAACACCGCCCATGGAAAGGGCTGCGCGTCGTCGCGGGTCTCGGCGATCAGACGGTCCAGCCGTTCGGCGGTCTCCCGCCGCGCCAACGCCACCGCGACGCCGAGTTCGGCGACTTCGCGCTCGATGGCATCGAGCCACTGCCCATCGCTGGGGCGCTCCTCCAGAAGGCGGTTGCGCGAGCGCAGAGCGCGCTCCAGGGCGTTGACCCGCGCACCGTGCGTCGCATCGACGGCGAGGACGAGGCGGTCGAGGAAGCGACGGCGGTCGCCGGCGGGCCCGCGAAACAATCCGTCGAGGTCCGGTGTCAGCCAGACCACCCGGAGGAACTCGGAGAAGGCCACGGGGGAGCCGACCGTCTCGCCATCGATCCGGCACAGCCGCGCTGCCCGACCGTCGCCAACGGCCGGTTCGTAGCCCGTGCCGATGCGATGGTCCTCCTCACCCTGTCTCAGCGCGAGGGAGACCGCGAAACCACCGGGCCCGGGATTCCGTGCCATGCTCGACAGGTCCGCCCGCCGCAGGCCGCGGCCGGGGGAAAAGAGCGAGATGGATTCGAGCAGGTTGGTCTTACCCGCCCCATTCTCTCCAATCAGCGCAACGAAGCGGCTCCCGACGGCGAGGTCGAGATCGGCATGATTACGGAAGTCACGGCAGATGACGCGGGTGAGGCGCAGCCCGACGACAGACGATCCGTCGACGGATGAATTCACGATGCCCGATCTTTCCTGAGACGTCGGCGTGACGACCTCGATCACACCCGCATCGGCATCAGCACATACAGCGCCGAGGCGCCCTCGCGGTCCTGGATCAGGGTCGGCGAGCCGGGATCGGCGAGCTTGAACAGGGCCGTGTCGCCCTCGAGCTGGCCGGTAATGTCGAGGAGATAGCGGGCGTTGAAGCCGATATCGAGGGCGGACGCGTCGTAATCGACGTCGAGCTCTTCCGTGGCGCTGCCTGAATCCGGGTTGTTGACGGAAAGGGCGAGGCGGCCCTCCTGCACGGCGAGCTTCACCGCGCGCCCGCGCTCGGACGAGATCGTCGATACGCGGTCAACGGCGCGGGCGAACTGGTCGCGCTGCACTGTGAGGAACTTGTCGTTCCCCGTGGGGATCACCCGCTGGTAATCCGGGAAGGTGCCGTCGATGAGCTTGGAGATCAGCGTCACGCCGCTGGCGAAACGGAAGCGAATCTTGGCGGGCGACAGGTCGATCTCGACGGTTTCGCCGCCATCCTCCACGAGCTTCTGGATCTCGGCCACGGCCTTTCGCGGCACGATGATACCCGGCATTCCACGGCTGCCTTCAGGGGCATCGATCTCGACGCGGGCAAGGCGGTGGCCGTCGGTGGCGACAGCGCGCATCTTGAGAGCGCCGTCGACGTCGATCGTGTGAAGGTAGATGCCGTTGAGATAGTAGCGCGTCTCCTCCGTGGAGATGGCGAACTGGGTCTTGTCGATAAGGCGCTTGAGGTCGCTCGCACCGATCGCGAAGCTCGTGCCGAGTTCACCAGCGGCGAGGTCGGGGAAGTCGCCTTCGGGCAGGGCTCCAAGCGAGAAGCGCGAGCGGCCGGAACGAATCGTCATCTGCCCGGTTTCGCCGCTGGTCTCCAGCGAGACCTGGGCGCCATCGGGGAGCTTTCGCACGATGTCGTAGATCACGTGAGCCGGCACCGTTGTTGCGCCTGGATCTACGATGTCGGCCGGTACGGATTCCGTGACCTCGATGTCGAGGTCCGTCGCCTTCAACTCCAGTCCGTCAGGCCCGCTGCGCAAGAGCACGTTGGAGAGGATCGGAATCGTATTGCGCCGTTCCACCACACGATGCACGTGGCCGAGCGATCGAAGGAGAGCCGCGCGCTCGACAGTGACTTTCATCGCAACAACTCGTGGTCATTCTAAAAAAACGTCGCCCACCCCGAAAACGATGACGGATGGAGCCGGCGGCTTGGCCGGTGAACTTGGCGAAGGCCCTGTCCGAACGCAAGAGCACGGAACGCTCTATCCAGGGCAATGCGGGAAGGACGTTACCCGCATCGCTTGGATCCCGCCCGTCAGTCCTGAAGCATCCGCTTGAGGAGCTCGACCTCGTCGTTCAGCACGTTGTCCTCGCCGATCAGCTTGTCGATTTTGCGAACCGCGTGAAGAACGGTGGTGTGGTCACGGCCCCCGAAGCGGCGGCCGATCTCGGGCAACGAGCGCAGGGTCAGCACCTTCGAGAGGTACATGGCGATCTGGCGCGGTTTCACCACGGCTGCGGTCCGCCGCTCCGACAGGATGTCGGAACGCGAGACGTTGTAGCGCGAGGCCACCAGCTTCTGGATGTCTTCTATCTTGATGCGCTTGGGCTCACGGTTCTTCACCAAGTCGCGGATCGCGGTCTCGGCCGTCTCCATGGTCACGGCAGTGCCGGTGAGCGTGGCATGGGCGAGCAGCCGGTTCACGGCGCCTTCGAGATCGCGGCCATTGGCGGTGATGGCGCGGGCGACATAGGTCGCGACGGTAGGTGACACCTCGAAATTCGGATGCGCCGCCCGCACCGCGGCAAGCCGTGCGGACAGGATCGACATGCGCAGCTGCTCGTCCAGCGTGCCGATCTCGACCACGAGGCCGCCGGCCAGACGGGAGCGGACCCGTTCTTCCAAGGCTTCGAGTTCGGTGGGCGGGCGGTCCGAGGCGACGACGACCTGACGGCCGGCATCGATCAGAGAGTTGATGGTGTGTCCGAACTCGGCCTGGATCGACTTGCCCTGGATGAACTGGACGTCGTCGAGGATGAGGAGATCGATAGCGCGCAGCTTCTCCTTAAAGGCGAGCGCGCTTTGGGTCTTCAAGGCGTTGACGAAGCCATACATGAAGCGGTCGGCGGTGAGGTAGATCACACGACGGCCGGATTCGCGGGCCGCATGGCCGATGCCGTGGAGAAGATGAGTCTTACCCAGGCCAACGCCGGCATGGAAGTAGAGCGGATTGTAGAGGGCGCCCTGTCCGTCGTGACGGGAGACGCGCTCCGCCGCCGCATGAGCCAGGGCATTGGACCGGCCGACGACGAAGCTTGCGAAGGTGAGGCGATTGTCGAGGGGGGCGCCGTTCAGGTCGCCCGTGGCTTCACCGCGTGTCTGAGAGGACGATTCCGCCTCGGCCGGAAAACTCATCTCGCCGGATGACGGCTGCGCACTGCTGGCGGCCTGGAGACGGGCGAGAGGGCTCGCGGGAGCGGAAGACTTGACCGCGCCCGAAACGACACGGGGAGGGACACCGGCCCCACGTACGCCCACCTCAATGAGCGAGACGCTCTCCACCTCGCTACGGAACGTCGCCAGGACGCGGTCGAGATAATGGGATTCGATCCAGCTCTTCAGGAACCGGGTCGGCACACTGAGGCGCGCGGTCCCGGAAACCACCTCGACCAGTTCGAGACGTGCGAACCAGCTGGCGAAAACGTCCTCGCCCAGCTCCGCCCGCAGGCGTCGCTTCACGCGAGCCCAGGCCGCAACCATGTCCGATCCGCTTGCGCCACCCATGCCGGTCTCGGCGTTGCCCGCCACGCTACCATCGACATGCATCATCGCTCTCCTCGCGCCGAGGACGGAAGCCGCCGCTCGGAACGTACGCACACTTGACTGATATCGCGCCCCGCGAGGAATTCGCGGAACCCATAATGATCCGGCGGAGTCAACTCCCCCACCGCAGGCCTTTGCCGATGAATAGATCCTATCAACAATAAGCTACGGTTCTCCTAACAACGGGAGTTATGGGGAAAGCTCTGTAAGACGCTGATGGAGTCTCTCCGCGGCACACTGAGTCGACGCACGCCCGACATCTTACGGACGATTCGGGCAGGTTTGAATTAAGTGTAAATTTTCCGGCTTTTGGCGAGAGATCATTAATCTACACAGCCCCTCTAGACTCCGCAACACGGTGGATTCGCAGGTAGGGTTAACGCTTCGACTCGGATTTGAGCGGAAGCCGGCCCGCGAGTAGCGCCTCGACATTCCGGCGGGCAGCGGGCAACGGGAAACGCGTCGTGAAAATGGTGCCGGAAACGAAAGAAGCCCGGCACTGAGGCCGGGCTTCTTTCGCGTCATCCAAGGAGAGGAGGGCTCAGGCAGCGAGAGCCTTGACCCGCGCGGCGAGGCGCGAAACCTTCCGGGAGGCGTTGTTCTTATGAACGATGCCGTGCTGGGCAGCCCGCATAATCTCGGGCTCGGCTGCCCGCAGGGCGGTCAGCGCAACGGTCTGGTCGCCGCCGGCAATCGCCTCTTCGACCTTGCGGAGGAAGGTACGCATACGGCTGCGGCGCGAGCGGTTCACAGCGGTCCGCTTCGCGATCTTGCGGGTCATTTTCTTGGCCGACACGGTGTTGGCCATGGGGCATCCTCGTTCATGTGAGGCGATGCCGACGAGCCCGCGGGCTTGGTGTGTCGGTCGTCGCGCGAAGGTTGTTCGGGCAATGGCGAAGCCGGCGAGCTGCGTGAGCGCGGCCTGTCGGCGAAGCGCGCTCTATAGACACGCCCCGCCATTCCGTCAACGCGATCGCAGCGAATGTATCGCGGTGCCGATGCTTCAGAGCTTTCCGCCCTATGGCCGACGATGCCTGCAGTCAGAACTCGGCCAACTGAGCCGGCGCCATGGTTCAAAGTCGATGTTGGCGATTCGTATAGATCATCTCACCGTTCGAACAGTAAACCGCGCTATTCCGATGAAGATGTCGCGGCGATGACGATTTTGTCCGCCTCCCGAATTTTCTGCATCTGCCTCGAGGCGACGTTTGACCCGGACCGGGCATAGAAGGAAACGTCATTCCACGATTCGCAACTGAAGCCGAGTATATGACCTCCGAGATCACGCTCTACCATTCACCCAACACCCGTTCCTCGGGCGTCCGAATCCTGCTGGAGGAGCTTCAGGTGCCTTATCGCCTGCATGTCCTCGACATGAAGGCGGGCGAGCAGCGTCAGGCCGCCTATCTGGCGATCAATCCGATGGGGAAGGTGCCCGCCATCCGTCATGGGGACGCCGTCGTTACCGAACAGCCGGCCATCTTCCTCTACCTGGCCGACGAGTTCGCGGAAAAGGGCCTCGCGCCACAGATCGGCGACCCGCTGCGCGGCCCCTATCTGCGCTGGATGATCCTCTACGGATCGTGTTTCGAGCCGGCGGTGATCGACCGCGCTCTGGAAAGAGAGCCGGGACCCATGGCCATGTCGCCCTATGGCAGTTTCGACGCTGTTCTTGACGGCCTCGTCGCCGCTTTGTCGAAGGGGCCGTATCTTATGGGCGAACGGATCAGCGCCGCTGACATTCTCTGGGGTGCCGCACTCGGCTGGATGACCGCGTTCAAACTCGTCCCGGAAGAGCCGGTGATCGTGGCCTACGTTGCGCGGATCAGGGATCGCCCCTCCTTCCGTAAGATCACGGCCGAGGAGGTAGCCCTGGCGGCCCGGCATCAGGAAGCGGGCTGATCCCTCTTCGTCATCCACCACCTCCACCTGAACCGTGAAAAGGAGTGACAGATATGCGGATGATCTTCGTCAATCTGCCGGTGAAGGATCTCGAAGCCTCGAAGGCGTTCTTCGGCGCACTTGGCTTCACGTTCAATCCGGCCTTCACCGATGAGAACGGGGCCTGCATGGTGGTGTCGGAGAGCATTTTTGTGATGCTGCTGACGGAAGCGCGCTTTCGTGACTTCATCACAGGCGACATCTGCGATGCGACAAAGGCGACGGAAGTGCTGACCTGTCTCTCCTGCGAATCCCGGCAGGAGGTCGATGATACCTTGTCCAAGGCGCTGGCGGCCGGTGCCAAGCCTTGGAAGGCGAATATGGATTACGGTTTCATGTACGGCTACTCGTTCCAAGACCCGGATGGTCACGTCTGGGAGCTGATGCACATGGATCCGGCAGCCGTTCCGCCGCAATCCTGAGACGGCCGCCACGACGAACCACGGCCGCCGATCTCAGCCCGGCGGAAGCGCTGTGCCGGCGGAGCGCGTCATCAGTGTCGAGGGAAGCGTAGCGGGGGCAAACGCCGCTACGAGATGTATGCCGATGACGGGCGCGAAGACCAGCGTCATCATCACGACGAGGATCAACGCCACGCTGTTGTCGCGGGATGGGGAAGCGGCGCGCGAGCGGGCACGACGGAAAGCAAGGGTCTGGAAGGTCATGGGATCACCTCGTTCGACCGGCCGTCAGGGCCGATCGCGGATGAACCCAATCAAACGATCAGGCGCTCAACACGCTGTCGGCCGGAGTCGGCACGGTCCATCGACTACTGTCGCTGGGCATTGGGTTCGAAAGTTCCTGTGATCCGCCGAGCCGAGCATGTGCCGGGCAAAGGCGGTTGCGCCCACATGATGCGGTGCGAAGAGTTCGTCAAGTCTTAACGTCGCATAAGCGAGATCGATCCGCATTAAGATGCGAGCCGTGAGGCGAAGCGCTCCATCAGCCGCCGCCCGACCTCATCCTTGTGGAGGGTCGGCCATGTCTCCAGCCCACCCTCCCGGTCGAGCAGATGGATGGTGTTGGCGGTGCCACCCATGACCCCGCCCTCGGCGGACACGTCATTGGCGACGAGCAGGTCGCAGCCCTTGCGGGCGATCTTCGCGCGGGCATTGGCGATCAGCGAATCAGTTTCGGCAGCAAATCCGACCACCAGAGTCGGGCGCCCCTCGCTCCGCTGGGCGATGCTGGCGAGAATGTCCGGATTCTCCACAAGGGCGAGGGGCGGCACGGTCGCACCGTCCTTCTTGATCTTCGAGGCGCGATCCTGTGCCGGGCGCCAGTCACTCACAGCCGCAGCGAAAATGGCGAGGTCGGCGGGGAGGGCGGCCTCCACGGCAGCCAGCATCTCTCGCGCCGTCTCCACGCGCACCATTGTGACGCCCTTCGGATCGGCGATGGCCACGGGTCCGGAGACCAGCGTGACCTCTGCACCCGCCTCGGCGGCGGCGGCGGCGATGGCATGGCCCTGCCGCCCGGACGAACGGTTCGCGAGATAACGCACCGGGTCGATCGGTTCATGGGTCGGGCCGGACGTGATGAGAACGCGCCGGCCCGCGAGGGGCTTCTGCGGGGACCGTCCGGCGAGGAAGCCGAATCCTCCCGGCGTCGCCGACATCGCAGGTGCATCCTCTCCGAGCAACGCCTCGACCGCGTCCGCGATTTCCACAGGCTCCGCGAGGCGGCCCGGCCCGAACTCGGCTTCCGCCATGGCGCCGTCATTGGGTCCGACCACCCGGACGCCGTCGGCCTTCAAGGTCGCGAGGTTCCGTAGTGTCGCCGGATGCTGCCACATGCGGACATTCATCGCCGGGGCGATCAGGATCGGCAGGGTCGTCGCCAGGAGGACGGTGGAGGCGAGGTCCGAGGCGTCTCCGCTCGCCATCCGCGCCATCAGGTTGGCGGTGGCGGGCGCAACCACGATGGCATCCGCATCGCGCGCCAGCTTGATATGGCCGATATCGGCTTCCTCCGCCCGGTCGAACAGGTCGGTATGGGCGCGCTCCCCAGCGAGTGCGGCGGCGGCGAGGGGGGTGACGAATTCCTGAGCCCCCGCCGTCAGCAGCGGACGCACCCGCGCCCCACGCTCGCGGAGGCGCCGGATCAGATCGAGTGACTTGTAGGCGGCGATACCGCCACCGATGATCAGCAGGATGCGCCGGTTCTGAAGGGGGAGGGTCATGATGGATCGCTACTCCCGCTCATCGTGATCGTCCACCACGGACGGATATGGCACGGCGGCTACGAACGAAGCGGTGCCCTCGCCATCCAATTCATCCGGTTCTACCGGAACGCCATCACCAACGCCCCTGCCGCAATGGCCCACAGCGCCGCCGTGGACCAAAGTGCCCGGCGGCGCTCCTTCCGGGCGATGCTCTCCAGCGCCTTGCGATCGCCGGTTCCGCTCTCGTCGAGACGCACGAGGATCCGGCGCAGGCGCTGGGCGAGGTCGGGCAGGTCGGTGACGACGTCGGACAGGGTCAGGGCCGCACGTCCCGCACCCTCGATTCGCCCGAGAGGTCCGAGATTGCGCGCGATCCAGGAGCGGACCACCGGCTCCGCCCCGGTCCACATGTCGAGCTGCGGATCGAGGGAGCGGGCGACGCCCTCCACCACCACCATGGTCTTCTGCAGCATGACCAGCTCGGTGCGCGTGCTCATGTCGAACAGGGCGGTTATGTCGAAAAGCAAGGTCAGCACCTTGGCCATCGAGATCTCGTCGGCCCTGCGCTGGTGGATCGGCTCGCCGATGGCGCGGATGGCCTGGGCGAAATCCTCCACCGAATGATGGGCCGGTACGTAGCCCGCCTCGAAATGCACCTGCGCCACGCGCTTGTAGTCGCGCAGGATGAAGCCGAGCAGGATCTCCGCGAGGAAGCGCCGCTCCATGATGCCGAGCCGGCCCATGATGCCAAAATCTACCGCCACGAGCGTACCGCTCGCATCCACGAACAGGTTCCCGGGGTGCATGTCGGCGTGGAAGAACCCGTCGCGGATTGCTTGTCGCAGGAACGACTGGATGACCGCGAGCCCCAGCGCCTTGGGGTCGTGGCCGGCAGCGACGATGGCGGCGCGATCGTTAAGGCGGATGCCCTCGATCCACTCGCTCGACAGCACGTCCCGCGCAGTCAACTCCCATTCGGGCTTCGGCACTCGGAAATCCGCGTCGTCCTTCGTGTTCTGGGCAAGCTCAGACATGGCTGCGGCTTCGAGCCGGAAGTCCATCTCCATCATCACCGAGCGGGCGAGGATCTCGACCACGTCGCGCGGGCGCAGGCGCTCGGCCTTCGGCGACAGGGCGTGGACCACGCGGGCCATGAAGCGCATGACTTGGAGATCGCGCTGGAAACGCTCGCGCACGCCCGGGCGCATGATCTTCACCGCCAGCACCCGCTCGACGCCGTTCGCGTCGAGGATATGGGCCTTGTGGACCTGGGCGATGGACGCGGCGGCGACGGGCTCGCTGAAGGACAGGAACAGCTCCCGGACCGGCTTGCCGAACGCGGCCTCGACCACGCGGATCGCCTGCTCCTGCGGGAAGGGCGGCACCCGGTCCTGCAGCTTCTCAAGGTCGAGGGCGGCGTTCATGCCGACGATGTCGGGCCGCGTCGCCAGGAACTGGCCGAACTTGACGTAGGAAGGGCCGAGCCGGGTCAGCGCACGCTGGAGCGGCCCCGCGCCGGAGCCAAGGCCCGGCCGCTCCAGCATCCGCCCGAGCTTCAGGGCGAAGCGTAGGTGCGGCGGCAATTCAGTGGGGTCGATGAAGGACAGCCCGCCTTCGCGCGCCAGTACGAAGCCGACCCCGGCGCCGCGGATGAGGTAGACGATGGCGCCTAGCATGGGAGGCTTCCGAGGCGGGCGTTCAAGTCTGAACGTCGTTTCATTCCACCCATGCCCATCATCCTGATATGCCGCGATAGCGGCCTCGAAGGAAACCTCCAGAAGCCGCAGCGCGACCTGGAAGCCTTCTTCGAGGCTGCCGCTACGCGTCGGCACCTCAGGAAAAGGTGGTGTGTTAAGGTTGCACCGATTTGAGCAGATCGATCCGGCGTCACGAGATCTTCCAGCCGGAATGGATAGCGACGATTCCGCCGGACAGGGGCCGGTGGGTCACGTGCTTGAACCCAGCCTCCTCGATCATGCCAGCAAAGCGCCCCGGACTGGGGAACTTGCGGATGGATTCCACGAGGTAGCGATAAGATTCCGCGTCACCGGCCACGCTGGCGCCCAGGCGCGGGATCACGTGGAACGAGTAGGCGTCGTAGATCCGGTCGAGAACCGGCAGGTCGACCTTGGAAAACTCAAGGCACAGGAAGCGCCCGCCGGGCTTCAGGACGCGGCGCGCCTCGGCCAGGGCCAAGTCGATCCGGGGAACATTCCGGATGCCGAAGGCGATGGTGTAGGCGTCGAACGCCTCGTTCGGCAGGGGCAGCGACTCGGCATTCGCGGTGACGAAATCGATTCGCCCGTCATAACGGTGGCCGGCACGCTCGGCGCCGACGCGCAGCATCGCCTCGTTGATGTCGAGCACCGTGACATGGGTCTCGGGACCACCCGCCTCCAGGCAGCGGAAGGCGATGTCGGCGGTGCCGCCGGCGACGTCGAGATGACGGAAAGGCCGGTTGCGCGGTGGCCGCAGCATCGAGATCAGATGCGACTTCCAGGCGCGGTGGAGCCCGCCAGACATCAGGTCGTTCATTAGATCGTAGCGCTTCGCCACGGAGCGGAACACGTCATCGACGCGCCCCTGCTTCTCGTCGAGCGCAACCTGCTCGAACCCGAAATGCGTGCTGGTCTCGTCCTTCGATCGCTCGGCCGAACTCATGTCACCATCCTCTTGCGCGAGCGTCATAGCGAAAGCCGGCCAGGATCGCCATGTGCCGGGTTCGACAGGTGCATAACGAATGGCGGCGGATGCCGGCCCTCGTCATGCCGGCGCCGTCCCCCGATCGAGAGCCTCGCCCCCCTCCATGCCAGAACTGCCCGAAGTCGAAACCGTCCGTCGTGGGCTGTTCCCCGCCATGGTGGGCGCGCGATTCTCCCGTGTGACCCTTCGCCGGCCGAACCTCCGATTTCCCTTCCCCGAGCACTTTGCCCAGCGGCTCGAAGGCGCCACGGTGACCGATCTGGGGCGGCGGGCGAAATACCTGACCGCTGGTCTCGACACCGGAGAGACATTGATCCTGCATCTCGGCATGAGCGGGCGCTTCGACGTGGCCTTGCCGGATGGGCGCAACGTCTCGCCAGGGGACTTCTACCTCGAAGGAGCGCTGGGCAACGCCAAGCACGACCATGTAGTGATGGCGATGTCTAACGGCGCCACCGTCACCTATAACGACGCGCGCCGCTTCGGTTTCATGGACCTCGTGCCGACGCTGAATCTCGCCGGCTGCAAGCACTTCGCCGCGATGGGGATCGAACCACTGAGCGAGGCCATGAGCCCGGAGAGCTTGGCGCTCCTCTTCCGCAACAAGATCACGCCATTGAAGGCCGCGCTCCTCGACCAGCGGCTGATCGCCGGGCTCGGCAACATCTATGTCTGCGAGGCCCTACATCGCGCGGGGCTGCATCCCGAGCTGCCGTCGGGAATCCTGGCAAAAGACGACGGGCGGCCGACGCCGAACGCACGGTTGCTGGCGCGGATGATCCGCGACGTGCTGACCGAGGCCGTTGCCGCCGGCGGGTCTACCCTGCGCGACTATGCTCATACTGACGGCGGGTCGGGCTCGTTCCAGCATGCGTTTCGTGTCTACGACCGCACGGGCGAGCCATGTACGACGAAAGGCTGCGACGGCACCATTGCGCGGATCGTGCAATCCGGCCGCTCGACCTTCTATTGTGCCACCTGCCAACCCGCGAAGCCAAGCAAACCCGTTGTCAGTCGAGCTTGAAATCCAACTACCAGCTGCGACGGTCTTCTGGGTCGGGCTTACGCCCCTGTGGGGTCAGCCCGTCGATGACACCCGGAAGCGCCTGGGCAAGCTGCGACAACAGATCGTCGCGGGAGAGGCCGGTGCGACTCTGCAGCGTGTTCACCGTGTCCGAGCCCAGGGCGTCGGCGAGGCGATTGGGCTCCACCGCCTGGTTCTGGCCATGCCCGATCCAGGAACCAATGGCGTCGCCGAGGCCGCCGCGCTGCAGCCGGTCGATCAGACCGTCGAGGCCACCAAGATCGTCACCTTGCTCCTGGCCTAGGCGGCTGTAGGGCCCCGTGCCAGAGGAGTGACCGTCGGCTGGCGAGCCATGATCCTGGGAGCCCTGGCTGCCGGGGCCATCGAGCATGCCCGAGAGGTCGCTGAAATCGCCTTCGGGAGACGATCCGCGTGATCCACCGCCATATCCGCCCCGGTCGCGGTCCTGATTGAAGCCGCCCCGGTCGCCGTCGTCATAGGGTTCGGGCGGCCCGCGCCGGTCTTGCTCACGCTCCTCGGGCGCTCCCCGGCCGCCGCCGAGGATATCGCTCAACCCGCCGGCGCCGCCACCCTTCTGCAAGAGAAGCATCAGCAAGGCCTGAACGATGGGGGAGAGCGAGCCTCCAAGTGCTCCGCCACCGGACCCGCCGCTCTGCTGATGATCGCCGCCCCGGCCGCCGCCGAGGACGTTGCCGAGCACACCGCCGATGACCTGATCGAGCAATCCCATGGTGTTTCCTCCTGAGCAGCGGGCCTTACGGTGGATTCTATTCCCTGCGTCCGCCCGTCCCTGCGCGATCGCGCGCAGGTAGATGATCGAGGGGGTTCGTGCGGGTCTTCTTGCCGTCGTCCTCCGTCACCGCCGTCGAAGGGCGGATCGCGTTCGGAGGCTTCACCTCCCCGATCGGCCGCGAGCCGGAGGTTTCGCCCGATCGGGTTTCCGAAGGCACGTCGGCCGGCGTGGGCTGGTCGCGACGATCGGAGATTGCCTGGGCCGGCAAGGTCTGCGCCAGGAGAATGCCGGCAGCGAGGAGCAGGCTGGCCCGGATAAAAGGTTCCTTGCGCATGAAGTGCTCCGTGGGTTCGAGACGAGAAGGCGTCCGGTGATGGGCGCCATCGCATGCCTCACCAAGCCCGAGCCTACGCCGGGGGTTCCGGTGCCGATACCGGTTTCAGTCGCGCTTGCGCCCGCCACCGCCCTTGTATTTCGGCTTCTGACCCCCGAGCCCCTGCGTGGAGCGTGGCTTCGGCCGCTCGGCCCAGACCGGCGCCTCGCCACCCATGGGCAATTCCCGGTCGGTGCCAGGCCCCATATTGTCCAGACTCGGCTTCGAGATGCGGCTCCGCTTCGCGCCGTACTTGCCCGCATCACGCTCGACATCGCCCTGTCGTGTCATCGGATCGTCGGCGAGGAGGAGTTCGGTCGCCTGCAGGCGCTTGAGCTCGTCGCGCAGGCGCGCCGCCTCCTCGAAATCGAGGTCGGCGGCGGCTGTCCGCATGCGCTTCTCGAGATCCGCGATCACGGCCTTGAAGTTGTGGCCGATGGTGACTGCGTCCTTAGCGAGCCCGGTATCCACCTTGACGTGGTCACCCTCGAAGACGCTGCTGAGGATATCGGAGATGCCGCGCTTCACGCTCTGCGGCGTGATACCGTGCTCCTCGTTGTAGGCGAGCTGCTTCAGCCGGCGGCGTTCGGTCTCCGCCATCGCCCGCTCCATCGAGCCGGTGATGTTATCCGCGTAGAGGATGCAGCGGGCATCCGCGTTGCGCGCGGCGCGGCCGATGGTCTGGATCAGCGACGTCTCGGAGCGCAGGAAGCCTTCCTTGTCGGCATCGAGAATGGCGACGAGGGCGCATTCCGGGATGTCCAGGCCCTCGCGCAGCAGGTTGATACCGATGAGCACGTCGAAGGCGCCTAGCCGCAGGTCGCGGATGATCTCGATCCGCTCCAGCGTGTCGATGTCCGAGTGCATGTAGCGCACGCGTACGCTGTTCTCGTGCAAATACTCGGTGAGGTCCTCGGCCATGCGCTTGGTGAGTGTGGTCACGAGGGTGCGATAGCCGGCCTGCGCCACCTCGCGCACTTCGCCCAGCAGATCGTCGACCTGGGAGCGGGCAGGACGGATCTCGATAACCGGATCGACGAGACCGGTGGGACGGATGACCTGCTCGGCGAAGACGCCGCCGGTCTGCTCCATCTCCCATTTCGCAGGCGTCGCCGAGACGTGGACCGATTGCGGTCGCATGGCGTCCCACTCCTCGAACCGCAGCGGGCGGTTGTCGAGGCAGGAAGGGAGGCGGAACCCGTACTCGGCCAGCGTCGCCTTGCGGCGAAAGTCGCCTTTGTACATGCCGCCGATCTGCGGAACCGTGACATGGCTCTCATCGGTGAAAACGATGGCGTTGTCGGGCAGGTATTCGAACAGGGTCGGCGGCGGCTCGCCGGGCTTGCGACCGGTGAGATAGCGCGAATAGTTTTCGATGCCGTTGCAGGCGCCGGTCGCCTCGATCATCTCGATGTCGAAGGTGCAGCGCTGCTCGATGCGCTGCGCCTCGATGAGGCGGCCCATCTTGGTCAACTCGTCCACGCGCAGTTTGAGCTCGGTCTTGATGCCCTTGACCGCCTGCTGGAGGGTGGGACGGGGCGTGACGTAGTGCGAGTTGGCGTAGACCTTCACGAATTTCAGGTCGTTGATCTTCTTTCCCGTGAGCGGGTCGAACTCAGTGATCGACTCGATCTCGTCGCCAAACAGGCCGATGCGCCAGCCGCGATCCTCCAAGTGGGCCGGCCAGAGTTCGATCACGTCGCCGCGCACCCGGAAGGTGCCGCGCGCGAAGTCGGACTGGATGCGCTTGTATTGCAGCGCCACGAGATCGGCGACGAGCTGGCGCTGCTCGATCCGCTCGTTCAGCGACACTGTGAACGACATGGCGGTGTAGGTCTCCACCGAGCCGATGCCGTAGATGCAGGAGACCGAAGCGACGATGATGACGTCGTCGCGTTCGAGCAAAGCGCGGGTGGCCGAGTGGCGCATCCGGTCGATCTGCTCGTTGATCGAGGATTCCTTCTCGATGAACGTGTCCGACCGCGGCACGTAGGCCTCTGGCTGGTAATAATCGTAGTAGGAAACGAAATACTCTACCGCGTTATCGGGGAAGAAGCTCTTGAACTCGCCGTAGAGCTGCGCCGCCAGGGTCTTGTTCGGCGCCAGGATCAGGGCAGGGCGCTGCGTCGCCTCGATGATCTTGGCCATGGTGAAGGTCTTGCCGGAGCCGGTGACGCCCAGTAGCACCTGATCGCGCTCTGCCTTGTTCACCCCCTCCACGAGTTCGGCGATGGCGCGCGGCTGGTCGCCCGCGGGCTCGAACTCGGATTTCAGGGTGAAGGCATAGCCGCCCTCCGATTTCTTCGGTCGTTCCGGGCGGTGCGGCGACCAGGTCTTGCCGTCCCTGAACAGCGGGTTGCCCTCGGTGAGGAGCCGCGACAGGGCATCCACCGTGGCGGAGACGCCGTCGGTGGCCAGCGACGTATCATCCTCGTTCGCCAGTGCCTCCGGTACCGGACCATCCTCCGGCGGGGTGATCCCCAGCGCCTGGGCGAGGCGCGGGTCGACCTCGGCCGCGTCGCCTAGAGTGAACCCGGCCTGCGGCGCTTCGGCGAAACCGCCGGGCGGCGATGCGGGTTTCTTCGGCCGGCCGGGCTTCTTCGGCGGAGCCGGCGGCGTGGAATTCTCCACGGCGGGCAGCCGGTTGCGGTTGAGCGCCGGGCTGAGCAGGGCCGCTAGGTGCTCGTCGAGCGGTTTCAGCTCGGGCTTCGAAGCCTTCGCCGAGGAGACGCGGGGTTTGTTCGCAGGAGGCATGGGTGGAATATGGCCCCGCGGAACGAAAGGGGAAAGGGCGGCCCCTCGCTTCGCGATAATCAGGAGTGAGACCCAGCATGACGACGACGTCGAATCCGATCCATCCGCAGGCGCGGATCGGCCATGTCCATCTTAAGGTCGCCAATCTCGACCGCGCGCTGGCTTTCTATTGCGGAATCCTCGGCTTTTCCCTGAAGGCTCGGTACGGAACCCAGGCCGCCTTCATCGCGGCGGGGGATTACCACCATCATATTGGGCTCAATACCTGGGAGAGCGACGGCGGCGATCCGCCGGCGCCCGGCACGACCGGCCTGTTCCACCTCGCCATACTCTATCCGACGCGGGCCTCCCTGGCAGATGCCCTGCGCCGCCTCGACGAAGCCGGCGTCGCCCTCGACGGCGCCAGCGACCACGGCGTAAGTGAGGCGCTCTACCTGCGTGATCCCGACATGAACGGGGTCGAACTCTATCGGGACCGGCCGGAGGCGGAATGGCCGCGCGATGCGGAGGGCGGTCTTACCATGTTCACCCGCCGCCTCGACCTCGCCGATCTCCGCTCGGCCGTGGAACATTCCTGAGGAGCGGCAAACCGTTAGGCGGCAACCCTCTGGTGTGCTACCTGCTGATTCAGACGGTGCCGCCCTCGGTGAGGGTGGCTGAGGCGAGCATAACGGCACCAGATCGTCGCCGCCTCGACGCCCCTCGCTCGAGCAAGGCCGAAGGCCGCGGGAGCGGGCCGGCGGCGGGTGGAGACGAGTAGCAATCCCACCTGTCCCATTGCCTGATGCGAGCGACCTTATGAAAATCCGGACCGGCTACACGATCGGCTACGACACGTTCGGCCCGACGCCGATCACCTTGATGCTCAACGTCCATCCCTCGCGCGCGGGTGACCTGCTGACGCCGGAGACGATGACGATCGAGCCGCCGGTGGATGCTCACAGCTATCTCGACCCCTTCGGCAATGTCTGCACCCGGATTCTCGCCCCCGGCGGCCGGATCACGGTCTCGGCCGATTTCATGATCGAGGACTCCGGTGAACCGGACGAAGTCGTGCCGGGGGCGAAGCAGCACGCGGTGCAGGATCTCCCGGACGACGTCATGCCGTTCCTGCTTGGCAGCCGCTATTGCGAGACGGACAAGCTTTCGAACATCGCCTGGGGCCTGTTCGGAACCACACCCGAGGGTTGGGCACGGGTCCAAGCGATCCACGACTTCGTTCATCGGCACATCAAGTTCGATTACCAGCAGGCCGATGCCACCCGTACGGCGTTCGAAGCCTACACCCAGAAGATCGGCGTCTGCCGCGACTTCACCCATCTCGCCGTGGCCTTCTGCCGATGCATGAACATCCCGGCCCGGTACTGCACCGGCTACCTCGGCGATATCGGCGTGCCGGTGGTGCCGCCGGGCGACTTCTCAGCCTGGCTCGAGGTCTATCTCGACGGACGGTGGTTCACCTTCGACGCCCGCAACAACAAGCGCCGCATCGGCCGCATCCTCATCGCACGCGGCCGCGACGCCACCGATGTCGCGATCTCCACGAGCTTCAGCACGGCCCTGCTCGCGAGCTTCGACGTGCATACCGACGAGATCAGCGAGACTGGCGAGTTGACCCCCATCGCCTGATGCAGACCCACGCCGGATCGACATCCGGCCTCCCGCGTTCCGATAGACAGCTCCCATCTCCGCCTGTCGATCCGGCAGATGCGCCGAGGGGGGGGATGCACCGCTATCGGAGACGGCATGTCGGACAGTTTAAAGGGTACGGCGCTCATCGCCGGAGCAAGCGGCATCGTCGGCAACAACCTTGCTCGCCACCTTGTCGCGGAGGGCTGGAACGTCCTGGGTCTCGCGCGCCGGCCGGTGGCCATCGCGGGCGTCACCCCGGTGACGGCGGATTTGACCAATCCGGCCTCCTTGCGGGCGGCTTTGTCGGACCTCGCGCCGACACATGTGTTCATCACCACCTGGATGCGGCAGGCGACCGAAGCCGAGAATTGCCGCGTCAATGGCGCCATGGTGCGCAACCTCCTTGACGCTTTGCAATCGTCTCCGCTGCGCCACGTAGCGCTGGTGACCGGGCTCAAGCACTATCTCGGGCCCTTCGAAGCCTACGGGAAAGGCACCCTGCCGCAGACGCCATTCCGCGAAGACCAGGAACGCCTGCCGGTGGAAAATTTCTACTATGTGCAGGAGGACGAGGTGTTCGCAGGGGCCGAGCGCCAGGGATTCGGCTGGAGCGTGCACCGTCCGCACACGATCGTCGGCTATGCCCTGGGCAACGCCATGAACATGGGTGTGACGCTGGCCGTCTACGCCTCCCTGTGCCGCGAGACCGGACGTCCGTTCCTGTTCCCGGGTTCGCCGCAGCAATGGAACGGACTGACCGACGTCACCGATGCGAGACTGCTCGCCCGTCATCTTGCTTGGGCGTCCACCGATCCCGCCGCGGCGAACACCGCATTCAACGTGGTCAACGGTGACGTCTTCCGCTGGTCGTGGATGTGGGGTCGCATCGCGGAGTGGTTTGGCGTGGAGCCGGCAGCCTATCCCGGTGCGCCGACGCCGCTCGAAGACCAAATGGCCAAGGACGCGCCGGTCTGGGCGGATCTGGCGAAACGCCACAGGCTGGTCGAGTCCGATCTCGACCGTCTCGCCTCCGCATGGCACACCGATGCGGATCTCGGTCGGCCGATCGAGGTGGTCACCGACATGGCGCGCAGCCGGCGCCTCGGCTTCCTTGACTATCAGCCCAGCGACGACAGCTTCCTCGATCTGTTCGGTCGCCTGCGGACCGAAAAAGTCATTCCGTGAGACAGACGTTGACGATGCAACCTGAAGCGACGACTCCAGCCGAAAGCGTCCGTCCCGAACTCGACTCGGAGACCCTGGCCTTCGCCGGCCGGGTCTTCCACTATGCACGGGTAGGACATGTGGACGAGCTCGCCGAGCTCTTCGCACAAGGGCTTCCGGCGAACCTCCTCAACGACAAGGGCGACAGCCTCCTGATGCTGGCCGCCTACAACGGCCAGGTGGAGACCACACGCCTCATCCTCGAATACGGCGGCGACCCCGAACTCTCAAACGATCGTGGCCAGACGCCGCTCGCCGGCGCGGCTTTCAAGGGCGACATGGCTATCGTCGAGCTTCTTCTGGAGAAGGGTGCCGATGTGGACGGCGTCGGTACTGGTACGCGCACGGCGCTGATGACGGCGGCCATGTTCAACCGCACCGAGATGGTGGAGCTGCTCCTGTCGAAGGGCGCCGCCCCGTCCAAGCGAGACGGAAACGGGCAAAGCGCGGCCGATCTCGCCCGCTCCATGAATGCGGCGGATACCCCGTTTCAGCTCGAGGCTGCCGAACGCCTCGCCCGACTCGTGATCGATTGAGCCGTGCTGTCATGAATCACCAGGGGCGAAGTGGCATGGCATCTCGGCTCTCGCTCACGCGTGTCTCGTCCTTGTTCCTGCTTGCCGGCACGCTAACGCTCTCGCCAAGTGCCCGCGCCGAGGAATGGCCGATGTTCGGCCGCGACCATACCAACCGGCATTTCTCACCGCTCACCACGATCGACCGGACCAACGTCACCAAGCTGCGCCCGGCCTGGATCTTCCAAACCGGAATCACCGGCTACTTCCAGGCCGAGCCCGTGGTGGTCGACGGGGTAATGTACCTCTCCACCACGCAGAACCACGTCGCAGCTCTCGACGCTCGGACGGGTCGCGTCCTGTGGACTTATACCCACAAGGCGCGGACGGAGAAGATCTTCGGGCCGCCCTCCAATCGCGGCGTCGCGGTCTCCGGCGGCAAGGTCTTCGAGGCGACCATGGACGGGCGGGTGATCGCCCTCGACGCGAAGACCGGTAAGGTCCTGTGGGATCATGAGGCGGTACGCCCGGAGGAGGGCGAGTCGGAGACCGCGTCCGATCTCGCCGGAACGCTCGGTGCTGGCGCGATCCAGGGATCGAGCCGGCTCGGGTTCAAGATGCCGCCCCTCGTGGCCGACGGACTCGTCATCGTCGGCGTGGCAGGGGCGGGCTACGGCCTTCACGTGGAGGACGAGAAGGGCGGACTCGACGGCGGCGCCGTGGTCGGGATCGAGGGTGGATACGGCCGACGCGGCTGGCTCGCCGCCTATGATGCCGCCACCGGCGAGGAGCGCTGGCGCTGGTACGTCACCAAGGAGGAGGGTTGGGAAGGCGGCTTTGTGGAGAAAACCGCCGACGGGGTGCCGCTCAATCGCGACATCGCCGCCGAGAAGGCGGCCGCACCCCGGCACAAGGAAGCCTGGAAGGTCGGCGGGGGCTCGCTCTGGATGACCCCGGCCTACGATGCCGATCTCGGACTGATCTATGTCGGCACCGGCAATCCGGCGCCGCAGAATTTCGGCCTCTCACGTCCGGGCGACAATCTCTACACGATGAGCCTCGTCGCCCTGGATGTGAAGACCGGCCGGTTGCGCTGGTACTATCAGCAGGTTCCGCACGACGAATGGGGCTACGACGTAGCGAGCCCGCCCTTCCTGCTCGATTACGTGACGCCGCAAGGGCCGGTGAAGGCGGTCGCCGAGGCGAGCAAGACCGGCTGGCTCTACGTCCACGACCGACAGACTGGTACGCTTCTTGGCAAGTCCGCTCCGCTCACGACGCAGAAAAATCTCTACGAACCACCCACCGAGGCCGGAACCATCGTCAGCCCCGGTCCCCTCGGGGCGATCTCCTGGCATCCCGTCGCCTTCGATCCGACGACGAGCATGGCCTACGCCCAGGTCCGGCACGGCGCAACGACCTACACGGTGAGGACCGTCCCGGCCTCGAATGGCAGGCCGCAGATCCGCTTCACCGAAACGAGCGAGGCGAAGGGCGAGCCGTCCTTCAGTACGCTCACGGCCGTCGACCTCAAGAAGGAGGGGGCGATCAAATGGTCGGTGAAGGCGGGAAGTCGCCTCTCCGGCGGCACGCTCGCCACCGCAGGCGGTCTGGTCTTCTCCGGCGAGGAGGACGGCCATCTCGATGCCCATGATGCGGCGACCGGGTCGATGCTGTGGCGGTTCCAGTGCGGTGCCGGGATCGGGGGGCCGCCGATCACCTATTCCCTGGATGGCCGGCAATACGTGGCCGTGGCGGCCGGCGGAGCGTCTTTCACCAAGGGCTCGGGCTTCGGCACCGGAGATGCGCTCGTCGTGTTCGCCCTGCCGGACTGACGGCGTTCCGCCATTCCGTGTGTCGGTCTCGAAGGGACGGAGACTTCCTCATCGAGCGAGGGTTCTACGGCCGGAACGACGCCATCCGCCCCCGCCCCCCCCGGCGAGCTTGGCCTGCACGGTGGAGAAGCACCGTGGTAGGGTTTCAAGGATTGGCGGAGTCGAGGAGGCGATGCGCAACCTGCGCCCGGTCGCCGATGACCGGGCGAATCATTTTTGCCCTGGCGGCAGGAAGGGACGGCATGATCCCGAACACCCGGCGATGGGTCATCAGCGGCCTCTTCGGCCTGTTCGTAGGCTGGGCGATCGGAGGAGTGATCTTTCCTGCGATGAGCGCCCTACTGGGCATGATGGTCCGACCCGAGCCTGGAATACGGGATGCCGCCATACCCTGGCAGGGTCCGGCGATCGACGTGCTGCCCTTCCTCGCGATCGGGCTTCAAGCTGCCGTCGTGATCGCCGTCACTCTCCTCCTCGCCCGAGTGCCCGATGAACGCCGCCGGTTTGGCTGGGGCTGCCTCACCATCGGGGGCGCCATCCTACTGAACGGGATCGTCCTGCTAATGATCACCGGTGTCTTGGGCTGGCTTCTCGACCAGCCTCGGAGCGGCGCCATCGGCGGCGAAGCGAGTACCGGCTTCTTCCTGCTGCTGCTGGGCCTGCCTTACGCCCTGCTCTGCATCGGTCTTCTGGCGGGCGGGGCGGTGCTGCTGCGGACGCGCCCGCGCTGGCCGGCTTAGGTAGACGCGGGACAGTCAGCACCGCGATGAGGGGGTAACGATCTGCCTCCCTCCCCAACCAGCTAATCTGTTCGCCACCGGCCGGATGTGACAGGACGACACGGGCGGCGCGCAGTTTGCATTACCGGTCCGCGATAACGGGAGTCCACACCACCCCATGCCGACCGATGTTTCCGAGCCGCGACAGCCCACCGACCGCGGCTCTCCCGTCGTGCGTACCATCGCGATGCCTGCGGATACCAATCCAGCCGGGGATATTTTCGGCGGCTGGCTGATGGGGCAGATGGATCTGGCAGCGGGCAACGTTGCAGCGCGGCGGGCGAGGGGCCGCTGCGCCACGATCTCCGTGGATGCCATGACCTTCCATCGGCCGGTCATCGTCGGCGACGAGGTTAGCATCTATGCATGGATCGTGAAGGTCGGACGTACCTCGCTTCGCATTCAAGTCGAGGTCTGGCGCCGCGAGCGGGAGGGCGAGACCACCATGAAGGTGACGGAAGGACTCTTCACTTTCGTCGCCATCGGCAGCGACCGCCGTCCGAGACCGATCCCACCGGAGGTAGAGGAGAGTTGGGAGGTGTGAGGCTCGGTCCCGCCCGGATCGAGCGGAATCCTCTCACCACCACGATGTGCCGCGTCCCAACTCGCCGATACCGAGATGTCGAGCGATCGAGGCACCGATATCCGCGAAGGTCTCCCGGCGCCCAAGCGGGCGAGCGGTGAGACCGGGACCGAAGGCGAGGACCGGCACCTGCTCGCGGGTGTGCTCCGTCCCGGACCAAGTCGGGTCGTTGCCATGATCGGCGGTGACGATGCAGACATCGCCCTCCTCGAGCACCGCAAGGATTTCGGGTACGCGCGCATCGAAGCGCTCCAACTCGGCGGCATAGCCCGGCACGTCCCGGCGGTGGCCGTACTCCGTGTCGAAATCCACGAGGTTCAAAAAGACGAGCCCGCCCTCGGGGAGGGCACTGAACACAGCGAGCGCCGCATCGAGACATGCGGCGTTGCCGGCGGGCTTGATCTCGCGTCCCGTGGCGCGGTGGGCAAAGATGTCGCCGATTTTACCGACGCTGACGACGGAGCGCCCCTGGTCGCTCAGTCTGTCGAGCAAGGTCTCCCCCGGCGGCTGCGTGGCGAAATCCTTACGGTTCGCGGTACGCCGAAAACCCGCCTCCTCGGAGCCGACGAAGGGGCGGGCGATGACGCGACCGATGCGGTAGGAATCGCAGATCTCGCGGGCGACTCGGCACAGCTCGTAGAGGCGGACTAGCCCGAACGTCTCTTCGTGCGCTGCGATCTGGAAGACGCTATCGGCCGAGGTGTAGCAGATCGGCTTGCCCGTCCGGGCATGCTCGGCCCCATGATGCTCGATGATCGACACGCCGGCAGCGTGGCAATTCCCGAGGATGCCGGGAAGTCTGCCCCGTTCGATGAGTGTCTGGGTGAGCACGGCGGGGAAGGCTGGCGCCGTATCTGGAAAGTAGCCCCAATTCTCGATGATGGGAGCGCCCGCGATCTCCCAATGACCGGAGGGCGTGTCCTTGCCGGGCGCGGTCTCGATGGCATGGCCGTAGGCTCCAACGACAGGACCGGAGGGCTCGAGGCCAGATGGAATGCGACCGCTCGCCCCCGCCGCGGCAAGGCCGAGGCCGAGGCGCGTCAGGTTCGGCAGAGCGAGGGGCCCAGCCCGCAGTCCCTCGCGGTCGCCCGCCCCGGCGGCGCAGTAATCCGCGATGTGGCCGAGCGTATCCGAGCCCTCGTCGCCGTAGCGTGCTGCGTCCGGCCCTCCGCCGATGCCGACCGAATCGAGGACGATGAGGAGAACGCGCGCCATGAGTCTCGTTGTGCTTACGCCGGAACCACGTCTTCGGTGGTGGCGCTGTTCAGATCGAAGGCGGCGGCGAACAGGGCCTTCGTATATTCGGTCTGCGGCCGGGCGAAGATCTCCTCCGCCGACCCTTCCTCAACCACCTTGCCGTTCTGCATGACGAGAACGTAGTTCGCCAACGCGCGCACGACCTTGAGGTCGTGGCTGATGAAGAGATAGGCGAGCTTGCGCTCCTTCTGTAGGTCGCGGAGCAGAGTGACGATCTGCGCCTGCACCGACCGGTCGAGGGCCGAGGTCGGCTCGTCGAGGACGACGAAGCGGGGTTTCAGCACCATGGCGCGGGCGATGGCGATGCGCTGGCGCTGGCCGCCGGAGAATTCGTGCGGGTAGCGGTCCATGGTCGCCGGATCGAGCCCGACATCGGTGAGCGCCTTGGCGACCACGGCGCGTCGCTCGGCCCGAGATTTCACCGCCCCCTGCACCACTAGCCCCTCGGCGACGATGTCGGCCACCGTCATGCGCGGCGAGAGCGAACCGTAAGGATCCTGGAAGACCACCTGCATGTCCCGCCGGAACGGCCGCATCGGTCCTGGCCCGAGCCCGGCGATGGACTGGCCGAGGAACACGATCGGCCCCTCGCTGCCGGTGAGCCGCAGGAGCGCGAGACCGAGCGTGGTCTTACCCGATCCGGATTCCCCGACGATCCCGATCGTCTCGCCCTCGCGAACGGCGAGGGACACGCCGTCCACCGCCTTCACGTGGAAGGTGGTGCGTCGGAGGAGCCCTTCGCGGACAGGGAACCACACTTTGAGAGGACCGGCTTCCAGCAGTCGCGGGGCATCGTCCGCCACGGGGTTCGCGCGACCCTTCGGCTCGGAGGCGAGCAGGCGCTGGGTATACTCGTGTTTCGGACGGGCGAAAATTTCCGCCACCGGCCCGGCTTCGACGATGCGGCCGGCGAGCATCACGCAGACCCGGGAGGCGATGCGCTGCACGATGCCGAGATCGTGGGTGATGAACAGCATCGACATGCCGAGCCGCTTCTGCAGGTCGGCGAGCAGCGTGAGGATCTGCGCCTGGACGGTGACGTCGAGGGCGGTCGTCGGCTCGTCGGCCACCAGCAAATCCGGCTCGCAGGCGAGCGCCATGGCGATCATGACGCGTTGGCGCTGGCCACCGGAAAGTTCGTGCGGATAGGCGCCCATGCGCCGTTCGGCATCGCGGACGCCGACGAGTTCGAGGAGTTCGAGGATGCGGGCGCGGGCCTTGCGGCCGGACAGGCCGCGATGAATCTCCAGAACTTCGCCAATCTGCCGCTGGATCGTGTGCAGCGGATTGAGCGAGGTCATCGGCTCCTGAAACACCATGGTGATGTCGGCACCGCGGATCTTGCGCAACTCCCGCTCGGGGAGGGACAGGATGTCCCGTCCCTTGAACAGGATGCGGCCGCCGGGATGGACGGCGCTGCCGTCGAGAAGACGCAGGATCGACAGGGCCGTCACCGACTTGCCCGATCCCGACTCACCGACGAGGGCCACCGTCTCGCCCTTGCGAAGCGTGAAGCTCACCCTATCCACTGCCAGGGTCTCGCGCTCCTGCGAGCGGAACGCGACCGAAAGGTCCTGTACGTCGAGCAGCGTGTCAGTCATCAAGGCGATGGTACCGGGTCCACGGAGACTGGGATCACACTTCCTATAGCGCGGCGCCGTGGGATCGGCGAACGGTGATTGATCCGCCACCAGACACCAGTACAAACGCCCCGTGACATCCCTCCGCAGTCTGATCTTCCTCTATTGTCTCCTCGCCGCCACGCCGGCCTCGGCCGAGGTGGCGACGGAGACCGTGGAGCAGGCGCTCTGCCGCCTCATCGAGGATGCGGCCAAGGTGCGCGGCCTGCCTGTGCCCTTCCTGACACGGCTGATCTGGCGGGAGAGCAGTTTTCGCGTCACGGCGGTGAGCCCTGTCGGCGCGCAGGGCGTTGCGCAATTCATGCCGGGCACGGCGCGGGAGCGAGGGCTGACCGATCCCTTCGACCCCGAACAAGCTATCCCCCACGCGGCGCACCTTCTCGCCGATCTCAATCGCCAGTTCGGCAATCTCGGCCTCGCGGCGGCCGCCTATAACGGCGGCGCTGGCCGGGTCTCGGGCTGGCTCGCAGGCACGGGCGGGCTGCCTGCCGAAACGCGCGCCTATGTGATGGCGATCACCGGCGCGCCGGCAGAGGATTGGCGCGGAGGCGCGGCCGTCAACGGGGCGGGGGGAGAGACCGAAGCCCCCAAGGCGGAAGCGCCGAAAACCTGCCTCCAGGTCACCGCCGCGTTGCGGATCCCCTCACGCGGCGAGCGCTTCGCCCTCGGCGGCAACGAAGGGCCCGCCGCCCCCTGGGGCATTCAGCTCGCCGGCAATTTCTCAAAATCCCTCGCCCTCCAGAGCTTTTCTCGCACCCGGAAACTCTATGCCGGTGTGATCGGCGAGGTGCGGCCGATGATCATCGGAACGCGCCTGCGCAGCCGCGGCACGCGCGCCTTCTACCGGATCCGCATACCCGCAGAGAGCCGGGCGGCGGGCGATATGCTGTGCGGTCGCATTCGCAAGGTCGGGGGTGCCTGCATCGTGCTGCGGACCTGAGTCCGAATAACCCTTATTCCGGTCATGAATCCGCCGTGCGGCACGTGTCATTCGGGCCTTCGTTCCCCGTTTGAGAGATGCATGACCCGCGCTTTCGCTGCCCTCGCCACTCTCGCCTCCCTCATATTGGCCGCCCTCGGGGTCACGGCCTGTTCGCCCCTCGCCCTGTTCGACGCCATCGGCCCGCGGGACCAGGGCGGACGGCTCGCCCAGAAGAGCGCCGCCTTCGGCATCCATCCGCGCCAGCGCCTCGATGTGTTCACGCCCGCCGGCGGCGCGGCGGATGCGACGGTTCTGGTCTTCTTCTACGGCGGTTCTTGGAAATCCGGCACGAAGGACGATTACGAATTCGTCGGTCAGGCCATGGCAGCCCAGGGCTTCGTCACCGTCATTCCCGATTACCGGGTCTATCCGGAGGTGCGGTTCCCCGACTTCCTCGATGATGGCGCCGCCGCCGTCGCCTGGGTCCGCGACAACATCGCCGAGTATGGCGGCGACCCGCGCCGGATCGTGCTCGCCGGACACTCGGCCGGGGCCTACAATGCCCTGATGCTCGGACTCGATCCGCGTTACCTGCGCAAGGCAGGCGTCGACCCGAAGGTGATTCGGGCCGTGGCCGGTCTGTCCGGTCCCTATGACTTTCATCCCTTCGATCAGGACACGTCGCGGGATGTATTCGGACAGGCCCCCGATCCGGCGGAGACGCAGCCGATCACCTTCGCCGGTCCTCATTCGCCTCCAGCCTTCTTGGCGACGGGCGACAATGACACCATTGTCCGCCCGCGCAACACGCAGAGCCTGGCGGCGCGGCTACGCGCGGTGCGCGTTCCGGTGCAGGAACGGATCTATCCCGGCCTCGACCATGCCGACACGCTTCTGGCCCTCTCGGTCACCTTCCGCTCGAAGGCACCGGAACTGTCGGAGATGACGACCTTCCTCAAGCAATATGCCGGCACTCAGCAGCACGTTCGTTCGGTCTCGCGCTGGGACCGTTAGGCAGGCACCGGACGACAGGAGGGATACGCCATGCACGGCGACGACACGGACCGGCCCAAGCGTCCGGTCTCCCATACGATCGGCGAGAGCCTCGACACCCTCTCCCTCGACGAGATCGCAGCGCGGATCGCTTTGCTGCGAGCCGAGATCGAGCGGCTGGAGACGGCGAAATCGGGAAAGAAAATCGCGCTGGACCGGGCCTCCTCGATCTTCAAGCTGTAGGCGAAGTCGCGCTCTCCCGCCTCAGGGAATCTTCCTCCGCCCCAAGCCGGGTGATATCGTCAGCCTCCACCGCATCCATGCCGCGCGCGATCCGCAAGGCTCGCGTCGGCTCGCCGACCCGCATCACGAGAACGATGGTCTCGCGATCGGCGCAGCCAGGCTCGCCACAGGCGATCTCGTTGACGGCGAGAACGTCATCCTCGCCAAGACGCAGGCCGAGGCGAAGCTCATCCTTGAGTCTAGCCGCATCGGCCGAACGCGCGGCCGAGCGGGCGCGGGCATCCTTCAGGAAAGAGAACGCCATCAGGCGGCGGCTCGCTGCCAGCTGGGAAACGGATCGGGCAGGGAGCGGTAAGGCTCCGGATCGAAGCGCGTCACCCCCTCGGAACCGACCAAGCAGGCGTCGAGTGCGGCGGTGATCGCCGAGCGGTCGAGGCCCGTGCCGATGAAGACCAATTCCTGGCGCCGGTCGCCCCAGGGCTCGCTCCAGTTCCGGGACAGATGGGTGCGCCACTCCGCATCCTCCGGCCAGCGGGCCTTCGGCACGCAGACCCACCACGCCCCCATCGGCGACACCCGCGCGAAGGAACCGGCGAGGGAGAATTCACCGACCCAGTCCGGTCGCGTCGCCAGCCAGAAATGCCCCTTCGCGCGGATGAGGCCCGGCCATGTCGCCTTGGTGAAGGCATGGAAAGCTTCGGGCGCGAAGGGACGGCGGGCTCGGTAGACGAACGAGCCGATTCCATATTCCTCGGTCTCGGGCACGTGCTGCGCGGCGCCAAAGAGTTCCTTGAACCAGAGCGGGTGTTCCTGTGCCTTCTCCTCGCTGAACAGGCCGGTATTCAGGACCTGATCGACGGGGACGCGGCCATAGGCGGCCTCGACGATGCGGGCATCTGCGTTGAGTCCGCGTATAACCGAGCGGACCAGGGCGAGTTGATCCTCGCCGACATCACCGGCTTTGTTGCTGACGATTACGTCGGCGAACTCGATCTTCTCCACCAGCATGTTGACGAGGGTCCGGGCATCGTCCTCGCCCGAGATCTCGCCCCGGTCACGCAGGAACGCCGTCGAGCCGTAATCGTTCAGGAGGCTCACCGCATCGACGACGGTGACCATGGCCTCGAGGCGGGCGACGTCACTGAGCGCCGCACCGTCCTCATCGCGGAACGAGAAGGTGCTCGCTACCGGCAGGGGCTCGGCGATACCGGTGCCTTCGATCAGGAGGTAATCGAACCGCCCATCCTCCGAGAGCGTCCGGACCTCGGCCAGGAGGTCGTCCCGGAGCGTGCAGCAGATGCAGCCATTGCTCATCTCCACCAGCCGTTCGTCGGTGCGGGAGAGATAGGCGCCTCCGTCACGGATCAGGGCGGCGTCGATGTTCACTTCGCTCTTGTCGTTGACGATCACGGCGACGCGTCGTCCCTCGCGGTTGTTGAGGATATGGTTCAGCAGGGTCGTCTTGCCGGCACCGAGGAACCCGGAGAGGACGGTGACGGGGAGACGGGGATCACGTTGGCTCATCGGATATCCGCTATGCAATGTAATACCATTACAATTAAGGGACTCGCTTCTGTCAATCGCGTTCGAAAATCTCTGTCCGCTGGTTGATGGAGGAGGGTCGAAAAGCGCGCTCGGCGTGTTAGGGGAGGGCGCATCCCGGCGGAGTCGCGGCAGACGTGCAGCCGTAGGCCGGCGATCGCCCGAGGATGGAATCGAGTGCGACCCTGGCGAGAAGGACCGGGAGACCGGCGCAGCTATCATCACGGCAACCTCAAGGAGGCGCTGATCGAAGCGGCGCGCCGGTTCATCGCCGAACGCGGCGTAGGCGGCTTCACGCTGGTCGATGCGGCGCGCCTCGTCGGCGTTACCCCGGCGGCGCTCTATCGCCATTTCCGGGGACGCGAAGCTCTATTGGAGGAAGTGGCCGGCCGTGGCTTCACTGACCTTGCCGAGCGTCTTGCCCGCTCTTTGACCTCGCGCGGGACGCCTCTTGAGCGCTTCACTCGGATGGGGGAGGCCTATCTCGCCTTCGCCGAGGAGGAGCCCGGCTATTATGCCGCGATCTTCGAGACACGGGGAGCCCCGATGGCGGCAGACCCGGCGGCGCCTGACGTGCCACCGAGGTCCAGTCCCTTCGACCTTCTGCTCGAAGCGCTGAAAACCACTTTTCCCGATGGATTTGGCGGGGTCGAGCCGCGCTTCGTCGCCCTGGAAGTCTGGGCCCTGTCGCATGGCCTCGCCACGCTCTCGGCCTCGGGGCATCTGCCGAAGGGCCTGGGAATGCCCGACAAATACGAGCTGCTCCGCGCCGGCGTTCTCGCCCTCGTGCATGGCGCCGGGCGACCACGACCATCGGCCTGACGGTTGCGTGAGAACGGCCCTTGAAACCGCCACGTCGGATCCGCAAGTAAATGTGGTTCACATTAACATTGGAGCTGTGAGCCGTGAGCTTTTCCTCGACCTCTCCCTGGGCCACCGGCAAAGCCTGCCGCAGCGGCCCGTTTCCCCGCCGCTCGTTCGAGATTGGCGCCGTCGTCGTCGCGTTCATATATTGGTGGCCGCTGGCGGCTGCCTACATCGCCTGGAAGGTCGCAGGTTATCCGGCCTTGACCGAACTACGCGGCATAGTCGGTCGTGGGACCGACTGGCAGGCGGGCATGCGCAAATCGCGCTTCGCCCAGGCGTTCGAGGCCGCTGACCTGCGCGGCACCGGTAACCTCGCCTTCGACGATTACCGCCGGTCCGAACTCGACCGGCTCGACGCCCAGCGCAAGGCGCTGCACGAAGAGAGCAAGGCCTTCGCCGAGTTCGTGGAAGAATTGAAGCGTGCCAAGGATCGCGAGCAGTTCGATGCGTTCATGGCGAAGCGCGGCAACAAAGGTTCGACGCAGAGCGTCTGACCGAATCTCAATCCGGGGCAACGGAGGGCTTCCGGCAGCGATGCCGGGAGCCCTTTTTCGTTCGTCAGGCAGATCGATCAATCCTGAAGGTTCTTCAGGTGATGCAAGGCGATGACATGCAGGCAGAAGCCGAGGATCAGCGCCGTCACGCTGACGGCCCCAGGTTCCGTCTGAAGGAATTGTAGCGAGACACTCCACGCCTCGGAGCGTGACAGGCGGTGGTCATATCCCTCGTAGAGCCGCATGCCCGGCAGGAAGAAGCCCACCATGACGAGTGATGTCCCAAGCGTATTGAGGAATGTGGCGCGGTAGCGGACCCTATCATAACGGGCAGACTTGCTCATGGGCGTGCTGTTTCGGATAAATTTCATCGACGATCCGGACCACCCCGTTTGTTTCGCACCGGCGACCGGGACGCGTGCCAGCCCCCGTCATGATCGCGCGTCTTTATCGGATTTTCATCCGCCGGCGGGCCATAAGGGCGTCAGACGATGAGAGCACGCGGGTGGTTGCGTGCCGGTCATGGCGCGACGGGCCGGTCTTCGGGGGGAGTGAAGGCAATGGGAAATATGGGCAGTCTCGGCGTGGAGGGCCGCGCGACGGTCACGGTGGTCGACCATCCCCTGGTTCAGCACAAGCTGACCCTGCTCCGGCAGAAGGAACGGTCCACCAAGGGTTTCCGCCAAATCCTCAACGAGATCGGGATGCTCCTCGCGTACGAGGTTACCCGCGACCTTCCCCTGGAACGGGTGATGATCGAGACGCCGATACAGGCGATGGAGGCACCGCAGATCGCTGGCAAGAAGCTGGTCCTGGCGCCGATCCTGCGCGCGGGCGTCGGCTTCCTCGATGGCATGCTGTCGCTGGTGCCCTCGGCACGCGTGGCCCATGTCGGGCTCTATCGCGACCCCGAGACGCTGGAAGCGGTCGAGTATTACTTCAAGGCGCCCTCCGACCTCGCCGACCGCACCGTCCTCGTCCTCGACCCGATGCTGGCCACGGCCAATTCCGCCATCGCTGCCATCGACCTCCTGAAGCAGCGCGGCGCACTCGATCTGCGTTTCGTCTGTCTGCTGGCGGCACCGGAAGGCATCGCCAAGCTCCAGGCGACGCATCCCGACGTACCGGTCTGGACCGCCTCCATCGACAGTCACCTCAACGACCACGGCTACATCGTTCCCGGTCTCGGGGATGCCGGCGACCGGATGTACGGCACACGCTGAGCGACTCCTCCACTCAGCAACTCCTCCCTTGCCAACCCGCCCTCCGGCTGCACATGACGGGTCACGCCAACCGGAGATGTGATGCGATGACGTCAAGCCCAAACCTGCCCGAGACCATGCGCCATATCCGGTTCGCGGGAGCAGGTGGGCCGGATGTCCTGACCCTCGAAACGGTGCCGCTACCCCAGCCCGGCCCAGGCCAGGTGCTCATCGACGTGGTGTCGGCCGGCGTGAACCGGCCCGATATCCAGCAGCGCGAGGGCAAGTATCCGCCGCCGAAGGGCGCCACCGAAATCCCGGGCCTCGAAGTCGCGGGACGGATCGCGGCCCTCGGCGAGGGGGCAGAGGGCTTCGCCATCGGCGACGAGGTCTGCGCCCTGACAATCAGCGGCGGCTATGCGGAATTCGCTGTTGCAGAGACGGGGCAGTGCCTGCCACGCCCATCACCGCTATCGCTGATCGAGGCCGCCGGCCTGCCGGAGACCTATTTCACCGTCTACAGCAACGTCATCGAGCGTGGACGCCTGAAGCCCGGAGAGAGCTTCCTCGTCCATGGCGGATCGAGCGGCATCGGTTCGACGGCGATTCAGATGGCCAAGCTCCACGGCGCGCGGGTCTTCGCAACCGCCGGTTCGGCCGAGAAATGCACGTTCTGCAAGGAGCTCGGCGCCGACGAGGCGATCAACTACCGCGAGGCGGATTTCGCCGAGGAGATCAAGCGTCTCACCGAGGGCAAGGGTGTCGACGTCATTCTTGATATGGTGGGCGCGCCCTACCTCGCCCGCAACCTCGCCTCCCTGGCGATCGAGGGACGTCTCGTCCAGATCGCCTTCATGCAGGGCTACAAGGTCGAGAGTTTCAGCATGACGCCGATCATGATGAAGCGCCTCACCTTCACCGGAGCGACCCTGCGGGCACGACCCGGGACGGAGAAGGCGGCCATCGCCGAGGGCTTGCGCCGGGACATCTGGCCCCTTCTTGCCGACGGCCGGATGAAACCGATCATCCACGCCACCTTCCCCTTGGAAAAGGCGTCCGAGGCTCATGCGCTGATGGAATCCAGCACGCATCTCGGCAAGATCATGCTGACGACCGGGCGCTGAACCAAGACTTCACCTCGATAGCGGTGCGGCCTTTCCGTCAGATATGATCTCTCGAGCCGATCGCCTCGGAACAGGGAGCTCGACCGTCGCGTTCAATCCACCAAATGGGACATCCACGTCTCAGGTTGAACATGACGGTCGTCCCCGGCCGAGCTTGGAAAGGTATCTCATGGCAGAACGACTCGAAGGACAGGACGCGCGTCAGGGTAAGAAGGGCAAGCCTGTCCTCTACGTCCTGATCGGTAGCCTCGTTCTCCTCGCCATCGCCATCACCGGTCTGATGACCTGGCAGGGTGCGAATTCCCCGAAGGATTATGCTTCGCAGAGCCAGGACGCCTCCCGAGGTCAAGTTACCGGTTCCGTGAATGGGGCCGGAAACGGATCATCGTCGGCGAATACCAGTAACGTTCCGGCTGGCAACCCGGCCTACCCGGCGCCGGCCCAGCCTTCGGCTAATGGTGGCCAGAAATAGTCGTGACGTCGTATAGGTCCTAACGGCGGGCATTGATAACATCACGCTACGGCATTGCGGCGGACTTACCCGCTTCGAAGCCGTAGCGTTTTTTATTGAGAAACACCGTCGATCTGGCGACATCTTTCGCAAGAGCTCTTCGCCAGAAGAGTTATGACCCTCACTCGGGGCCTAAGCTTTCCCGTGCTGCAGGAACTCACCGGGTCGGAACGGGAACTTCGCCGCGGTAATCGTAGAACCCGCGCTTGGTTTTCCGGCCAAGCCAGCCCGCTTCGACATACTTCACGAGAAGCGGGCAGGGGCGGTATTTCGAATCCGCCAAGCCCTCATAAAGCACCTGCATCACCGACAGACAGGTATCGAGGCCGATGAAATCGGCGAGTTGCAGCGGGCCCATCGGATGGTTGGCGCCGAGCTTCATCGCGGTGTCGATGGCCTCCACAGACCCAACGCCCTCGTAGAGGGTATAGATCGCCTCGTTGATCATCGGGAGCAGGATGCGGTTGACGATGAAGGCCGGGAAGTCCTCCGACATGGTGGAGGTCTTGCCGAGCTTGGCGATGAAGGCTTTGGCCGAGACGTAGGTCGGGTCCGCCGTCGCGATGCCCCGGATCAGCTCAACGAGTTGCATGACGGGGACCGGATTCATGAAGTGGATGCCGATGAAGCGTTCCGGCCGATCGGTCGCGGCGGCGAGGCGCGTGATCGAGATCGACGAGGTGTTGGTCGCCACGATGGCGTCCGGGCTCAGCGACGGGCACAGGGCCGTAAAGATCTGGCGCTTGGTCGCCTCGTCTTCCGTGGCGGCCTCGATGACAAGGTCGCAGAGGGCGAGGTCATCGTAGCTTTCGGCGGCAAGGATGCGCGCGACGCCGCTGCGCCGCTGCTCGTCGGTGATCGTGCCCTTGGAGACCTGACGCGCCAGATTGCCGTCGATCGTCGCAAGCCCGCTATGGATGCGAGCGGTGTCGCGATCGTTCAACCGCACATCCAGGCCGGCCATGGCGCAGACATGCGCGATGCCGCTTCCCATCTGGCCTGCGCCGATGATTCCGACGGTCTTGATCTCGATGGCCATCGCTTGAACTCGCACCCCTGAGGCGCGGCCGGTTCGGCCGCAGAACGCCCGCCTAGCGATCGAGGCGTTGGCACCGGCAATGACTTGCGGCGCACAAAATTGGTAGATCATTTTCTCGTCGAGGTGCAGCCCGGACGAGCGCGAAAATGGGAAAAGAACTCCGCCGCGGATTGCGGCGGCGGAGTCTCGGCACGGTCACGGACGAGACGGTCACCCCTTGGCTTTGGTGATCTCGGCCTGAAGCTCGGGGACGATCTGGAACAGGTCGCCGACGAGGCCGTAATCCGCCACCTGGAAGATCGGGGCATCCTCGTCCTTGTTGATGGCGACGATGACCTTCGAATCCTTCATTCCGGCCAGATGCTGGATAGCGCCGGAGATGCCCACCGCGACGTAGAGGTCCGGCGCCACGACCTTGCCGGTCTGGCCAACCTGCCAGTCGTTGGGAGCGTAGCCCGCGTCGACGGCAGCGCGCGAGGCGCCCACTGCAGCACCGAGGGCATCGGCCAGCGGTTCGATCAGCTCCTTGAACTTGTCCGACGAGCCGAGAGAGCGGCCACCCGAGACGATGATCTTGGCAGCGGCCAATTCGGGCCGGTCGGACTGGGCGATCTCCTCGCCCTTGAAGGTCGACTTGGAGGCCGCGGGCGCACTAGCCGCAACCGGCTCTACCGGAGCTGTCGATCCCCCGGCGGCGGTGGCCTTGAACGCAGCCATGCGGACGGTGATGACCTTCTTGCCCTCGGCGGCCTGGACGGTCTGGATCGCATTGCCGGCGTATATCGGCCGATCGAAAGTGTCGGGCGAGATCACGCTCATGATGTCCGAGATCTGCGCCACGTCGAGGAGAGCGGCCACGCGCGGCAGCACGTTCTTGCCCGTGGTGGACGCCGCGGCGATGATCACGTCGTACTCGCCCGCGAGCGAAACGATCAGCGCGGCGGTCGGCTCGGCCAGGGCGTGGTCGTAGGCCGCATCCTCGGCCAGCAGCACCTTGTCGACCCCGTCGAGGGTAGCGGCAGCATCCGCTGCCGGACGGCCTCCGGCACCGGCCACCAGGGCGTGGATCGGGCCACCGATCTCTTTGGCGGCGGTGAGCGCCTTCAGGCTGGCGTCGCGCACGGCGCCGTTATCGTGCTCGATGAGAAGGAGAGTGGCCATGCTGTGCGAACCTCGTTGCTGTGCAGCCTATACATCCGTCGCGGCGTCGCGCCGGGCTAAGGCCGAAGTGATTGTCGGACCGGCACCGGCCGTCTTTCGAAGGCCGGTGCGCGGGCGGAGCCGGGCGCTCAGATGACCGAGGCTTCGCACTTCAGCTTCTGGACGAGTTCGGCGGCGGAGCCGACCTTGATGCCTGCTTTGCGGCCAGCCGGCTCGACGGTCTTCAAGACCTTGACCCGGGGCGTCACGTCGACACCGAGCGCATCGGGACTGAGCTCCTCGAGGGGCTTCTTCTTCGCCTTCATGATGTTGGGGAGCGACGCGTAGCGCGGCTCGTTGAGGCGCAGGTCCGTTGTCACGATCGCCGGCAGGGCGAGGGTGACGGTCTGCAGGCCGCCATCGACCTCGCGGGTGACGTCGATCGATCCCTCACCGAACTCGACTTTGAAGGCGAAGGTGCCCTGCGGCCAGTCGAGCAGGGCGGCCAGCATCTGACCGGTCTGGTTGGAATCGTCGTCGATGGCTTGCTTGCCGAGGATAACGAGGCCGGGGGCCTCCTTCTCGACGATGGCTTTCAGGATCTTGGCCACCGCCAACGGCTCTACGATCCCGTCGGTCTTGACCAGGATCGCCCGGTCGGCGCCCATGGCGAGGGCCGTGCGCAAAGTCTCCTGCGCCTGCTGCGGGCCAATGGACACGGCGACGATCTCGGTCGCCTTGCCCTTCTCCTTTAGACGGATCGCCTCTTCGACGGCGATCTCGTCGAAGGGGTTCATCGACATCTTGACGTTGGCGAGTTCAACCCCCGAACCGTCGGCCTTGACGCGGATTTTGACGTTGTAGTCGACGACCCGCTTGACGGGCACCAGAACCTTCATGGCGGTCACAATCCTCCAATGATTTTCTTGGCAAGGGCCGGCGCAACGCGCGAGGGGCCTTCGACGCGGTCGAAGGTCCGGGCACCCTCTAGGAATGAAGCGGCGGACCGTAACGGGGGGATTTCAGACTTGTCAACGCGTGCGACAGTCTAGCCCCGCGTCGAACACATACGGCCCGAAATCCGGGCTCTCTCGTATGCGGTCTACCAAATATCTTGCGTCAGCGGTTCTTGCCCGGAACCCAGAGCACGTCGTCGGCTCCATTGGCATTGGCCGTGCGGCTCGCCACGAAGAGGAAGTCCGACAGGCGGTTGAGATACTGAAGCGCCTCCGGAGAGACGCGCTCGCCCTCGACGGCGGCGAGGGCCACCGTGAGGCGCTCGGCCCGGCGGCATATCGTGCGTGCGAGATGGAGCGCGGCGGAGGCCGCCGAACCGCCGGGGAGCACGAAGGATTTCAGCGGCGACAACTCGGCGTTGAGCACGTCGATATCGGCTTCAATGCGCTTCACCTGGCTCGCGACGATGCGCAGGGGCTCGTAGGCCGGTGGCTCGTCGCTTTCCGGGGTTGCGAGATCGGCCCCGAGATCGAACAGGTCGTTCTGGATACGGCCGAGCATGCCGTCGAGGACGACATCGGCATGGAGCCGGACGAGGCCGATACAGGCATTGGTCTCATCGACCGTCCCGTAGGCCTCAACCCTCAGATCCGCCTTGGAGCGACGTTCGCCATTGGCGAGCGCCGTGGAGCCCTTGTCGCCGGTGCGCGTGTAGATGCGGTTCAGGGTGACCAAGGGTAATCCGATCTCAGATCCAGGCTTCGGGCTCAGAACGTGTAACCGATCTTGCCGCCGAAATTTGTCAGGCCACGGTTCTCGTGACACAGGCCGGCATTCGACATGTGCTCGACAGTTGCCATGATGCTCCAGTGCTCGGTCAGACGATAGCCGAGCGCTGCCGCTTCGCGGAAGAGCGGGTTGCAGCCGAGGGAGTTGAAACCCGCCGGTGCGTTGGCCTTGAGGCCGGTATAGCCGTTATGTGCGCCCGCACCGAAGAAGCCTTCGAGGAAGACCCGGTTGTTCAGGGTCTGCGGGAACAGGTCCACCGTCCAGGTCAGGCCGATATAAGCGTAGCTGGTGCGGCCATCGAAGTTGTAGCTGCCGCCCACGGTCGGGCGCGCCACGAAGGCCTGCCAGAACGGGTCGAGGCTTACCACCGGCTTGTAGAACAGGATCTCGCCATTGATGGCGTTGGTGTTCTTCTCGGCGCTGCCGGGATCCTGGACGGCTCCACCGATACGCACCTCGGAGACGATGCTGAGGGGCTGCACCGGTGTCACGTAGGCAGCCGCGGGGGGCGGCGAACCGAGATCGGCAGCCTGGGCGGAACACACGACGGGCAGGGCGAGAATGCCGGCGACCAGGCGAGAGCAGATGGCTTGCATCGATGACGGATCCAAAGTGAACCAGGCCTTCCTACCACGCGGGAATACGCTGGCGGCAGTCCGAGCACTCAGTAATCCCGTGCCGTCATCGTGTTAGATCGCATGTGAGACCCGTCCGCCACACTCACCGGGTTGTGATCGCGACTCAGACAGAGCGCCACCACACCACCCCCATGATGAAGATGATCGCCAGAAACTGCAGCAATACGCGCAGGCGCATCAGGCGTTGAGACGTGTTGGCGCTGCCGCCGCGCATCATGTTGACGAGGCCGAGCAACAGCACGACGGCCACGGCGAGGCAGGCGACGAGGACGAGGGTGTTGGAGGACATGACGGCTCGGGCTCGGAACGCGGGGACGAAGCCCATATGGCTTCGGCTTTTCCCTAGCCCATAGGGCAGGGCATCGCACCCGATGAACGGGTGCATATCTCAGTTCCGCCGCAGCAGACGTTCGAAATAGTCGAGCTCTTCCCTCGGCCGACTCGGATCGCCGAGCTTGCGCCGTAATTCCTCCATGATCCGGCGCGTGCGCTGGACTGCGGATTCGTCCGCCGTCGGCACTTTGCCACGGCCGTCGGAAAGATCGCGGCCTTTGGTCGGACGTCCGAGCGGATCGTCGTCACGATTACCGGCCTGCCCCTGCTGGCTCGGATTCTCGCCGCCCTCCTGCTCCCCTTCGCCCTCACCCTCGCCCTGGGCCATTTCCTCCATCTGCTTCTGCATGCCCTCGGCACCGCGCTTGAGGCCGTCAAGGGCGCGTCCCTGGGCATCGACAGCATCGCCTTCCTTGCCGTCGCCGAGAGCGCCTTCGGCATCGCGCATTGCCTCCTCGGCATCGGCGAGGCCGTCCTCGCCCTGCATCCCGAGTTCCTTCATCCGCTTTTGGAGATCTTCGAGACGCTGGCGCAGCGCCTGCTGACGATCCCCGGCGCCGCTCTGCCCCTGCTCCCCCTTCTGTCCCTTTTGGCCCTGTTGCCCTTGCTGACCCTGCTCGCCGCCCTGCTGGTGGCCCTGGTCACCGTTCTGCTGCTGGCCCTGCTGGCCGCGCTGGGGCTTCTGGCCCTGTTTCTGTCCAGGCTGCTGGCCGCGCTTGTTCTGCCCGTCCTTGAAGGTCTCGTCGCGCAGGTCTTGCTGCTCGCGGGACATCTTGTCGAGTTCCTCGGCCTGCTTGCTCATTTCGCGAGCGCTTGGGTCGGACTTGCCACCCGGCTCGGCGGTCTGAAGGTTTTCGAGGATGCTGCGGAGCTGTTCGAGCAGGCGCTGCGCTTCGGCGGTATCGCCGCGCTTCATCGCCTCTTCCATATCCTTGAGCATTTTGTTCAGATCGTCCGGAGTGACTGTCTTCGCGTTCTGCTGCGACTTGCCCTTGTCGCCCTGCTGCTGAGGCTGCTTCTGCTGGCGCTCGGCCATCTGCTTCATGAATTTGTCGAGGGCCTGTTTCAGATCCTCGGTCAGCTTCTTGATCTCGTCGTCCGGCGCGTTGCGGTCTATGGCGTCCTTCAGCTTGTCCTGGGCGGCGCGCAGGCTCTTCTCCGCTTCGGAAAGGTCGCCGTCCTCGATCTTGAGGGCCATCTCCCACAACAGGTCGGCGACCTCGATCAGGGCTTCGTCGGACCGCGCCGCCTTGAGCCGACGGGATGCAGTGCGCAGCCCGAGGAAGATCGACGGCTGCGGCGTGAACTGGTCTGGCGCGATCATCAGCGCATCAAGGGCGGTCTGCACACGGCGCCGGCTCTCGTCGGGAGCAGTGACGAGGCGTCGGCGCTCTTCTGCCAGGGCCCGCGCCAGAGGCTCGCGGAAGGGCCGCGCCGGTAGTGTGATCTCCGCCGTCTCGGTCCGCCCCTCCTGACCGGCCTCGTCCTTCACGACGAGGGTCAGGCGAACGCGCGCGCCCGACCAGGGATTGTCGGTGAGGTCCACCAACGTCTTCGTATCGGTCTCCCCGCTCGCGTCGGAGGGCAGGGCGAGGGGCATCTTCGGCAAGGGAACCAGGGAGCGCCCACCGGCCAAGGGCTCGACGATCCCATCGGCCGAGGCGATGCCATAATCATCCTTGGCGCGGTAGCTCAGGTTGAAGGTGCCGCGTGCATTCACCTCCAGGGCGCCGACGCGCCTGACTTCCGGGACGAGATCGGGGATGGTCTCGACGCTGAGATGCTGCTTCGGCGCAGAGCCCGCGGCAATCACGAGATCGGCGGTCCCTCCGACGAGCTGGAAGCGGTCCTCGCGAAGGTCCGGACGGGCCTCCTTGCCGGGCAGGGGCTTGAAACCAGCATTCGGCGTCAGCACGACGTCGCCTTGACCGGCGATCCGGACGATCAGCGTCGAGTTCACCGGCGCGCGCAGGTGCTGCTCGGTCCCGTTCATGGTGACGATGAGGGGCGGGAGGCGGGTGTAGAGCGGCGGATCGATCCAGCCGTCGACGCGGAAGTTCGGTCCAGGGCCCGCGGCCTCGTGCCAGTCGAAGGCACTGCCGATGCGCTGGCGCCATTCCGAGCCGGCGACGAACAGGCTCGCCAAAGCCGCCACCACGAGGCCCGCGCGCAGGGCGAAGGGGTCGCGGCGCGGCATGTCCGGACGGGGCAGGCCGACGCTCAACCGGGCCACGGCCTCGGCCGCGCGGCGCTGATGCAGCGCCCACAGGGCCTGGGTCGCCGGATCTGTCGTCCCGACCGCGAGGGTATCCTCGATGGCGGAAGCCGGGTTGTGGGACGACGCCCCTTGGGCAGCATCGCGGTCGAGCCGCGCGAGAGCCTCGCGGCGGCTCGGGCGGGAGAGCCGGACCAGCGAGCCCAGGGCGGCGAAGAAGGCGATGGCGAAGGCAGCAAGTCCGGCAATGCGCCATGTCGGCGGCAGATCAAGCCAGAGCCCCAGCCATGAGGCTGCGAGGAAGACCAGGACCACGGCGAGCGCGCGCCAAACGAGCGGCCATACCCGTTCCCAAAGCCCGGCGGCCTGCGATTGCGACACGAGCCGGTCCAGCCGGCTTCGCGCGGCCGGCGGCTTCGGCGTCATTTGGGTCACGCCGGAGGTCGTCGCGTCGGCCTCGTCCATTATGCTGGGCTCCCGAGGCGGGGCACGCTCACTGCATCCCGCCTTGTCAGCCTAGCATGGTGGCGGTGCACGGCGATCGGGTCAAATCGGCCCACCCACATTGCGAACGCGCGGCTATTCCGACTGCAGCCAGTCGGGCACGCGGTCGAGGCCGATGAGGTCGTCGTAGGTCTGGCGCGGCCGGACGATGGCCGCGCGGTCGCCGCTCACCAGAACTTCGGCCACGAGGCGGCGGGTGTTGTAGGTGCCGGCCTGGACAGCCCCATAGGCGCCCGCCGTCATCACGGCAACAAGGTCGCCCGGTGCGACATCGGGAATGTCGCGGCCCAGCGCGATGTAGTCGCCGCTCTCGCAGACCGGTCCGACCACGTCGGCGACGAGGCGTGGGGTATCTGCACCGGGTTCGATGACCGGACGGAGGGCGTGATAGGCCTCGTAGAGCGTCGGGCGAATGAGGTCGTTCATCGCCGCGTCGACAATGACGAAGGTACGGCTCTCGGTCCGCTTCACGTAGAGGACGCGGGTGACCAGGATGCCGGCATTGCCGGCGATCATGCGACCGATCTCGAAGACCGGGCGCAGGCCGAGGGACCGGTAGTGCGGGCGCAGGATCTCTGCCAGGGCACCGGGCTCCGGGGGAGGGGCGTTGTCCTCGCGATAGGGAATGCCGAGGCCGCCGCCGAAATCGATGTGATGCAGGGGGTGCCCCTGCGCCATCAGGCTGCGCGCCAGTTCCGCCAGCAGCCCGGCCGCATGGGCGAAGGGCGCTAGATCGGTGATCTGGCTGCCGATATGCATGTCGACGCCGGACACGGCGATCCCCGGCAGGGACGCCGCGCGGGCATAGACGTCGGCCGCGCGCCCGATGGGAATACCGAACTTGTTCTCGGATTTTCCGGTGGAGATCTTGGCATGGGTCCCGGCATCCACGTCCGGATTGACCCGGACGGAGACCGGAGCGGTCGCGCCCAGGGAAGAGGCCACCTCGGACAGGGTTTCGAGCTCGGGCTCGCTCTCGACGTTGAAACAGTAGATGCCCGCATGCAGGGCCGCCGCCATCTCCTCGCGGGTCTTGCCCACGCCGGAGAACACGATCCGTTGCGGATCGACGCCGGCGGCGATGGCACGGCGCAGCTCACCCTCGGAGACGATGTCCATCCCCGCGCCGAGACGCGCCAGCGTGGTGAGCACCGCCTGGTTCGAATTCGCCTTCATGGCGTAGCAGACGAGGGCGTCGTCCCCGGCAAAGGCCTCGGCGAAGACGCGGTAGTGCCGCTCGAGGGTCGCGGTGGAGTAGCAGTAGAACGGCGTGCCGACCTCGGCCGCGAGGCCGGTCAGGTCGACATCCTCGGCCACCATCAGGCCGTCGCGATAATGGAAATGGTGCATCGGCGGGCCTTGGGGCGCGGACTTGAAGACGGAAGCGCGGCGGTCAGCCCGCCAGCGATCGTCTACAGCAGCGGGTCGAGGATGAAGGGTGTCTTGGGAATGGTGTAGCCGCGCTTGACACCCTTTGACGTCTGTACCGGAGCCTCAACGATGGCCTGGGGCGTGCCGGAAATCGCCGAGGGGTCGAGGTCGTCGCCGTCGGCCACGGCGGTGGAATCCGCCACCGGGGACGATCCGAGCCCGAGCCCGGAGGATTGCACCGGAGCCCGCGTATCGGGGGCCTGCAGGGCACCGCGTCGGCCGCAGCCTGAGCCGGCAAGGGCCACGCCGCCCAGAACGAGGAGCAACGTCAGTCGGGAACGAAACAACATCAACGTGGGTCCGGAGCCTCGGGCGGCGGCATCATAGCCGCTGCTTCTCGCCGATGCGAGCGCAACGGCCACGCTTTGTGCTACCTGAGGCCGCGATGCCTCAATTCCGACGATCAGCCCTTCTTGCCGGAGGTCTTCTCGTAGGCGTCGATGGCGCGACGGCAATTCTCGGACAGTTTGGTCCAGTTGGTCTGGAAGCACTTGTCCATGGCCGGATCATCGGGCGAGAGGTTGCCGCAATAGGTCAGGTAATCGCCGGTGCAGTACTTCTTCAGCGTCTCGTTGCCCCGCTTCGTCTGGGGAGCAGCTTGGGCGAAAGCCGCCGCCGACGAAAACACGGACACTGTCGCAAGTGCGAGGGCAAGCGAAGTCATCTTGAAAGTCATAGGGAACGCGATCCGTCTCAGACAGTGAGGATGTGACGAACCCGATGATGCCTTTGCATGGTCGAAACAAGGCACGCCGGTGGTCATCCCATGAAGACGCGGCTTCTACGCCACTCCTTCGGCCACCTGCAACGTCCCTCTCGCCACCCGGCGGTGGATCAGACGGGTTCGGTCCGTTTCACCGGAATCGAACCGGCCTGCGAGCCCGGCATGGCGAACACATCGACAGAGGGAAGCCGGTTCTGTCGAAGCAGCGAATCCGCCACCTCGACGATCCGCTGGCGAAGGGCGGCGATCTCCGCGTCTGGAGGCGCCTTTGCCATGCGCAGGACCTCACATTCGGCGAGAAGCGCCGCGTAGCGCGCCTGCAGATCCTGCCCAGCTTGGTCGTCACCGGTGGCAACACCCAACTGCCTCACCTTCGCCTCGCGCAGGGCGTGGAGATCGTCGAGGAGATCGCGGTGGGCGTTCTCGAGCACCTCAAGCGTGGCGAGGCTGAGAGTTCCTTCCGCGCGCGCCGCGGCAAGGTCGTGTTCGACACCGTCGAGGGTGGCCCGCGTCGAGGCGAGAGTGGCATCCCGCTCTTCCACATTCTGCGACAGGGCGGCGATCTCGAGGGTCCGCGCACCGATCGCTGCCATATCCGCATGGCGGCTGCCACGCGCGGCCTCGACTTTCCGCTCGAGACGACGCTGGGTGACCGCGAACCGCGCGCGCAGATAATCCTTCTCGGCAGCGATCTCCGAAGCGGAAAGGGGAACGAGACCTTCGAGCCGTCGCTTGGCGAGGCGCGTCGCCCGGGCATTCACGGCCGGCAGGACCATGAGCGCGCACAGGCTCGCTGCAAGAAAGCCGAGCGCGAAGATCATCACGGTTTCGATCACGCGGGAATGCTCTTCCTAGCCGCTGGGCGCGGCCGGACAGGCCGCGACGCCCATGTCTTTAGACCATTTCTCCCAGGTGAGACCAATCCTTTGAAGGATTTGAGACGAACCGTCGCCCGCCGAGATTTCGCCTCGGGTCGGATCAGAACGGGTTCCAGGTCGGCTTCGACGTGAATTTCAGGTAGCCGACATTGATCCCGAGGCGTGCACCGACGCCGGTCCTGATCGGCACCACCACCATTCCGTCGTTCGTGACGGCGGTCATCCCGAACCCGCCGATGAAATAGGCAGACCCATCGACCCCGCCGAATCGGCGATAGAGGCCAGAGACCGAGGGGAGGTTGTAGAGCAGCATCATCGTGCGATCACCGTCGCCGCCGAGGTCGAACCCGATGGACGGTCCCTGCCAGTAAATCCGGCGCTGTCCGGCGTTGCGGGTATAGAGCGTGCCCTCACCGTAGCGAACGCCGCCGACGATCGCGCCTGACGCTTCCTGTCCGAGGATGTAGCCGTTGGGCTCGCCCCAGCGCCGGGTCGCTTCCTCCACGGTGAGAGCGAGACCGCGCGACATGGAGCCGAAGAACTTATGCCCGTTATCCACGATCTCGGCGGGCCGGAACCGACCGGGGGGCTGCTCGTCGAAGGCTAGAGCTGGGGCGACGGTCGCTGCGATCGACAGAGCGGCGGCGGTCACGCCGAGGATGAGCGCGCGGCGACGGGCCGCAAGCGCTAAGGGTTCAGCCGATGCGGCGACGGGGTTTGAAGGATCTGTCATCCGGAGCACCATGTTCGCCCATCATAAGGTTCGACATCCGTCCCGTTCGCCGACATTCTCCCGGCAGGATTTGTCCGAGCCGGGACAAGCGGAGGCACGAGCCCGCGTAGCGTCGATTAGAGCACGAAGTACCGCATGATAGGGTTAACGCGCCGTAACCTCGCCGGAATCGCGCTGGCATCGTGTCTCGCCACACCCCGCGTCTCCTCGGCGGGGCAGGGTCTCATCGCCCTCGATGGGTTCGACGCGGTCAGCTATTTCCTCGATCCCAAGGGGCAGCCGGTGCCGGGCAAGCCGGCCTTCGAATGGGAGTGGAAAGGTCGGACATGGCGATTCTCGCGGATGGGGAACCTCGCCGCCTTCCGCGATGCGCCCTCCGCCTATGCACCGCGTCTTTCTGGCTACGATCCGATCGGGGTGCTCGATGGCCGGATCGTGGATACGGACCCTCAGATCTTTGCGATCCTGCCCGGTCCGGCGGGGGAGGGTCTCTACCTGTTCCGCAACCGGGAACACCGTTCGAAAGTCGTCGCGTCACCCACCATCGTCGCGGCGGCGGAAGAAAAATGGCCGGCCCTGCGCAAGCTCACCGAAGATGGCGCGCCGCCGTGATACGGTCCCCTCTTACACCGGCGGCGGCGTCGTCGCGGTACATCCCTGCCGGGCCGTGCTCAGGTTAGGCCCGCGATCGGGTAGGCCCAGGCGACCCGTATAGCTCGGATCGCCGAGGGCCGCGAAAGGGCCGTTACGATAGAAGATGCCGTAATGCCCATAGGTGATCTCGCGCCCCGACGGCACGATGACGCAGCCGCCGGCTGTGGTCAGCACGTGGTCCCCGGCCGCAGTGTCCCATTCCATGGTGGGGCCGCAGCGGACATAGATGTCGGCCTCGCCGGAAGCGATGAGGCAGAACTTCAGGGCCGAGGCGACACCACGCCTCTGGCCGATGGGCAGTGCCGCGAGGCACGCCTCCGTCTCGGTATCGCCGTGGCGGCGGCTGACGAGCGCGACGAGCCCGTCCTCAGGCACCTTCCGGACCCGGATCGCGTTCCGCGTCGTCGGTCGCCCGCGATGGATCACCGCCTCGAACGCCGTAGCGCCGGCTCCCCAGACGCGGCCGATGCCGGGTCCGGCCACCGCCGATGCGACCGGCCTGTTTCCTTCGATCAGGCAGATATTGACGCTGTAATCCGGGTTTCCGGCCAGAAAATCACGCGTGCCGTCGAGAGGATCGACCAGAAAGAACAATTCGGCCGGCGGCAGGTCGTGAGTGGATTCCTCGGAGACGATCGGGATCGTCGGGTAGCGTTGCCTCAGAGCATCGAAGATCAGCTTTTCGGATGCGATGTCGGCGACGCTCGACGGGGTCCCGTCCGGCTTGATCACGTGTGCGCAGTCGCCACCATGATGTCGTCGGAGGATGTCGCCGGCTTCGCAGGCGATGTCGGTCAATGTCGTCGCGATGCTGTCGCGCATCCGCGGATCGAGGGGCATAGGAAAGTCTTGCCTTGCGAGCCGCGCCTTGTCGACTCTAGAGTCGACCCCGAAGCGGACTACGCACTCCTCGCGTCGCTTTTCAAAGCATCCTGTGCCGTCTATCGGTGCCGCCCTCGGTTGGTTTCATCTCTCGAAGCCGACGGACCGGCCGCAACCGCGGCCCATTCATTGCCCTGTGCGGAGAGCACGATGACCCCCGTCGATCTCGATTCCCTCGATCTCTCCGCGCTGCTTTGCTCGCGCGTCTGCCACGACGTCATCAGCCCGGTCGGCGCCATCGTGAACGGGCTCGAAGTCCTGGAGGACGAGAGCGACACATCGATGCGGGAATTCGCCCTCGAACTGATCAGCAAGAGCGCGAAGCAGGCCTCGGCACGTCTGCAGTTCGCCCGCATTGCATTCGGTGCCGCCGGATCGGCGGGGGCGTCCATCGACCTGGCCGATGCCGAGAAAGTCTCGCGTGGGATGTTCGGCGACGAGAAAACCCAGCTGACCTGGAGCGCACCGCAGGCGCTCTATCCGAAGAACAAGGTCAAGCTCCTCCTCAACCTCGTCATGATCGCCACCACCACCATTCCCCGTGGCGGCCGGATCGACGTGGTCGTCAGCGGCGACGGGGAGGCGCCCTCCATCGTCATCACGTCGAAGGGGTCGCACGCCCGCATCCCTGCCCATGTGGAGGATCTGATCGCGGGAACGCCGGAGAACGGCGCGGTGGACGCCCACAGCATCCTGCCGTTCTATGCCGGGCTCGTGGCCCGCGCAGCCGCGATGAACGTCCACTTCGCGATCGAGGGCGACGAAGTGACGATCCGGGCCGAGCCCGTGGCCGCCACCGTCGCACCGGCTGCTGCACGCGCCGAGCGCCCCCTGGAGGATACGCGCCCCTCCGACAGCGAGCCGCCCGAGACGTCGCTCGCCTAAGTGACGGAATGACCGTCGCGGCAGGCTGGATTAAATCCTGCCGCGACTTGTGAATTTGTCCCTCTGTCGAAACTCTTCACTAACCTGTCGGCCTCAAGATGGAATTCGCACAAACCTAGTGCGCGTCTGGACCGAGTGCCTCTAATGGATGACTTGCTGCGTGAGTTTCTGACCGAGAGCGCAGAGCATCTCGACACCGTGGACGCCGAACTCGTTCGCTTCGAGCAGGATCCCAATAACCAGACGATCCTCCGAAACATCTTCCGCCTCGTCCACACGATCAAGGGGACGTGCGGGTTCCTCGGCCTGCCGCGCCTCGAAGCGCTGGCACATGCGGCCGAGACGCTGATGGGCCAGTTCCGCGACGGGATGCCGGTGAGCACCCCCGCCGTGAGTCTCATCCTCGTGACGCTCGACCGGCTCAAGCAGATCCTCGGCGATCTCGAAATCACCGGCACCGAGCCGACCGGCAACGACGACGACCTGATCAACGCCCTCGATGCGATGTCGGCCGCCCCGTTCGTCGCGCCGGCCCCGGTCGTCGAAACGAAGCTCCCCGACCCCGTCGTGCGTGAGTTGAAGCCGGGCGAAGTCTCACTCGACGATCTGGAGCGCGCCTTTCTCGAAGCCGAGGGTCCCGACCTGTCGGAGCCGCTCCCCGTCGAGCCGGTCGCCGTCGCTGAACCGAAGCAGCCCAAATTCACCGCTCCTGAGTTCGAACCCGCGTCTCTCGCCGAGGATGCGTCCACGAAGGGCGCGAACCGTAAGAATGGGGCAGACGCTCCCTCCGGGGAATCCGAGGGCGGTGCCTCGAAGGTCCAGAGCATCCGCGTCAACGTCGACACGCTCGAACACCTCATGACGATGGTCTCCGAGCTGGTTCTGACCCGCAACCAGCTCCTCGAGATCGCCCGCCGCCACGACGATTCGACCTACAAGGTTCCCCTGCAGCGCCTCAGCCATGTGACGGCCGAGCTGCAGGAAGGTGTCATGAAGACGCGTATGCAGCCGATCGGCAATGCCTGGCAGAAGCTGCCGCGCGTGGTCCGCGACCTCTCGTCGGAACTCGGCAAGCAGATCGAGCTCATCATGAGCGGCGCCGAGACCGAGCTCGATCGTCAGGTGCTGGAGGTCATCAAGGACCCGCTCACCCACATGGTGCGGAATTCGGCCGATCATGGCATCGAGTCCACCGCCGACCGGAAGGCGGCGGGCAAGCCGGCCCGCGGCACGATCCGTCTCGCCGCCTATCACGAGGGTGGCACGATCACGATCGAGATCGCCGACGACGGCAAGGGCCTCGATCTCGCCGCTATCCGCCGCAAGGCCGTGGAGCGCAACGTCGCGAGCCAGAGCGATATCGACAAGATGACCGACGCCCAGGTGGCGAAGTTCATCTTCCATCCTGGCTTCTCCACCGCGAAGGCCGTCACCTCCGTCTCCGGCCGCGGCGTCGGCATGGATGTGGTGAAGACGAATATCGAGCTGATCGGCGGTGTCATCGACATCAACACGCAGCTCGGCCGCGGCACCACCTTCACGATCAAGATCCCGCTGACGCTGGCGATCATCGCCGCCCTCATCGTCAAGGCCGGCGACCTTCGCTACGCCGTGCCGCAGGTGGCCGTGCTGGAACTCGTGCGCGTCGACAGGGCCACAGCGCAGAAGGTGGAGCGCATCAACGGCTCGCCTGTGCTGCGCCTGCGTGAGCGCCTTCTCCCGATCGTGACCCTGACCGGTGTCCTCGGTCAGGAAGAGAATGCCGCGAGCATCGATTCCGGCTTCGTGGTGGTCGCACAGGTCGGCCGCCAGCGCTTCGGCATCCTGGTGGACGAAGTCTTCCACACGGAAGAGATCGTCGTGAAGCCGATGTCGTCCAAGCTGCGCCACCTGCCGCTGTTTGCCGGCAACACCATCCTCGGCGATGGCGCGGTGGTCCTGATCGTCGATCCCAACGGCATCGCCCGTCAGGTCAGCCAGGGCACGCAGACGGGCGCCATTCCGGTGGATGCCGAGCCGGAGGAGACCGATGCCGGCGACGCGAAGGCGACGCTGCTTGTGTTCAAGGGTGGCGGAGGCAGCTTCAAGGCGGTGCCGCTCTCGCTCGTGACACGGCTCGAGGAGATCGAGGCCAACAAGATCGAGTGGGTCGGCGGACGCCCGCTGATCCAGTACCGTGGCCGGCTCATGCCGCTGGTCCCGGCAGACCAGTCGATCGAGATCAGGAGCGAGGGAACCCAGGCCTTGGTGGTGTTCTCGGACGGCGAACGGGCCATGGGCCTCGTGGTGGACGAGATCATCGACATCGTCGAGGAGCGCCTCGACGTGGAGATCGCGGCCGAGCGTTCGGACCTCATCGGTTCGGCGGTCCTGCGCGGACGCGCCACCGAGATCATCAACATCGCCCACTTCCTGCCGCTGGCCTATGACGACTGGGCCCGGGGGGCGCACAAGCCCGAGAAGCGCAACGCGACGCTGCTTCTTGTGGACGATTCGGCCTTCTTCCGCGACATGCTGAGTCCGGTCCTCAAGGCCGCCGGCTACAACGTGATCACCGCCGGAAGCGCGGAAGCCGCCCTCACCACGCTGATGGCCAATGGCCGTATCGACGTGGTCGTGTGCGACCTCGAAATGCCGGGCCGAAACGGCTTCGACCTCGTCGCCGCCATGCGGAAGGGCGACGAGCGCGTCTGCCGGCTACCGGTCATCGGCCTGTCCGGCACGGTCGGCATCGACGCCATCGAGCGGGCTCGCTCCCTCTCGATCCTCGATTTGGTGGCGAAGTTCGATCGCAGCGGGTTGATCTCGGCTCTCAGCGAAGTCGACATCGTCAGCCTTCCCAAAGCCGCCTGAACCCGGCCTTCGAACGAGATCGGACAATCTGAGCCATGATGCAGGCCGCAAACAGCAACAAGGGCGTCGAGACCGGCGCTACCACCGACTTCATCACGGTCTTTGTCGCCGACACCATGTTCGGCCTCGCCATCGACCGCGTTCACGATGTCTTCATCCCCGCCGGGGTCACGCCCGTGCCGCTGGCCCCGCCGGAGATCGTCGGCCTCCTTAACCTACGCGGACGCGTGGTCACGGCCCTGTGCCTGCGCCGCCGTCTCGGTCTCCCGGATCGTGCCGAGGATAGCCAGAAGATGGCGATCGGGCTGGAGCAGGGAGGGGAAACTTTCGCCCTCGTGGTCGACGGTGTCGGCGAGGTGCTGAAGTTGGGGGGTGACACGCACGAGGCGGTGCCGATCAACCTCGATTCCCGCTGGCGCAATCTCTCTCTCGGTGTGCACCGCCTCGACGGCCGGCTCCTCGTCATCCTTGATGTCGACGCGCTCCTCGCCTTCGGAACGCAGCGCGACATCGCTGGCGCCGCCTGACCTTCCAGATCGAGGACAGCCCCATGAAGAACTGTCTCGTCGTCGACGATTCCGCCGTCATCCGGAAGGTCGCACGGCGCATCCTCGAGACCATGAATTTCAAGGTCGGTGAAGCCGAGGACGGCGCCAAGGCCCTGACGGCCTGCATCGCGGCAATGCCCGACGTGATCCTGCTCGACTGGAACATGCCGACCATGGACGGCTACGAGTTCCTTCGTGCCCTGCGCCAGACCCCGGGCGGCATGGCGCCCAAGGTCCTGTTCTGCACAACCGAGAACGACGTCGGCGCCATCGCCAGGGCCCTGCATGCCGGTGCCGACGAGTACATCATGAAGCCGTTCGACCGCGACATCGTCACGGCCAAGCTCGAACAGGTGGGGTTCGGCCAAGAGGCCGATGCCGCCTGACACGGAGGCGGCGTGGACCCCTGGTCTCGCCGGATCGTCGCTGCACAGTCCCCGTCATCACGACGAAGCGTAGAGTTCCATGGCCGCTGCCGCCTCCGTTCCAGTCTTCGCGCCCCCCGCGGGAGGCATCGCGAGCAACGCCGCTCGCGTGCGCGTCATGATCGCCGATGATTCGGCGGTCGTTCGCGGCCTCGTCGCCCGGTGGATCGGCGAAGCGGGATTCGAGGTGGTGGCGACCGCCTCGAACGGCCGGATCGCGCTGGAATCCATGTCGCGCACCGATCCCGACGTGGTGCTTCTCGACATCGACATGCCAGAGCTCGACGGGACGCAGGCCCTGCCTCTGATTCTCGCCAAGAGCCCGGGCGTCCAGGTCGTCATGATGTCGACGCTGACGACGCGCAACGCCGACATCTCTCTACGATGCCTTGCCCTCGGCGCCGTCGACTACCTCGCCAAGCCGGAAAGCAATCGCGGCGTCACCACCTCGGATACGTTCCGCGCCGAACTGATCGAGCGCGTCCGTGTCTTCGGAGCCGCCCGTGCCCGGCGACGACCGCATGCCGCTCCCGCCGCCGTGGGAGCAGTCCACATCGCCCCGGCCCCGCCACAACGACCGGCGACGCCGATCGTCCTGCGCCCGAAGGCCCGCACTGGAATCCCGCCGCGGTGCCTTCTCATCGGCTCCTCCACGGGCGGCCCGCGCGCGGTCGGCGAAGTGCTGGAGAAGATCGGCAGCGCCACCCTGCGCCAGTTCCCCGTACTGATCGTCCAGCACATGCCACCGGTCTTCACGGCAGTCTTCGCCGAACATCTCGGTGCCAGAGTTGGACTGCCGGCCGCGGAAGGGAAGCCCGACGAACGTATCCAGCCGGGCCGCATCTACGTGGCTCCGGGCGGCCGTCATATGGGCCTGCAGGGAAGCCGGAACGACCTCTCGATCCGTCTCGACGACGGTCCGGTCGTGAATTTCTGCCGGCCGGCGGTGGACGTGCTGTTCCACGATGCTGCTGCCCTCTACGGCGCGGCGGCCCTCGCGGTGATCCTGACCGGTATGGGATCCGACGGGACCAACGGCGCACGCTCCCTCACGGAGGCTGGAGCCGCCGTGCTTGCGCAGGACGAAGCGACGAGCACCGTCTGGGGCATGCCCGGCAGCGTCGCGAAGGCGGGCCTCGCCCAGGCCGTCCTGCCGCTCGGTGATCTCGGACCGGCACTCCGCAACCTCCTGACGGGGCATGCCGCATGACCGACCTCGAATTCGACTTCCTGCGCGGCTACCTCAAGACGCGCTCGGGCCTCGCGCTCAGTGCAGAGAAGCGCTACCTCATCGAAAGCCGGCTCACGCCGGTTTGCCGACGCTTCAGTCTCGCGACTCTCCACGATCTCGTGACCATGCTGAAGGCATCGCGCGACCAGAACCTGGAACGCGCGGTGGTCGAGGCGATGACCACGAACGAGACCTTCTTTTTCCGCGACCGGGTCCCCTTCGATCTGTTTCGGGACGTGCTGCTGCCGGAGGCCCTGATCCGCCGCGCGGCCCAGCGCCGCCTGCGAATCTGGTGCGCGGCTTCCTCCACGGGCCAGGAGCCGTACTCCCTGGCTATGCTGATCCAGGACGCAGCGCCTCGCCTCGCCGGATGGCAGGTGGATATCGTGGCCACCGATCTTTCCACCGAGGTGCTGGAGAAAGCTAAGGCAGGCCTCTACAGCCATTTCGAGGTGCAACGCGGCCTGCCGGTACAATCCCTACTCAAGCATTTCGAGCAGGTCGGGGAGCAGTGGCGGATCTCTGCGAGCCTGCGCCAGATGGTCGATTTCCGCCCCCTGAACCTGCTCCATCCTTTTGATTCGCTCGGCACATTCGACATCATCTACTGCCGCAACGTCTTGATCTATTTCGATGCACCGACGAAGGGCGACGTACTGGCGCGCCTCGGTGCCAGCCTGGCTCCGGACGGTGTCGTTCTTCTCGGCGCCGCCGAGACCGTCATCGGTCTCACCGATCGGCTCGTTCCTCACACACAACATCGCGGGCTCTATGGTCAAGCGCCGGGCGCCGTGCGGCCGGGCCTAGCCACTCAACCGCAGCCGATGTTGCGGAAGGTAGTGGGCCTGTAGTTACCGGCCGCTCCAGGACACGACTCGTGAGAGCGCGCCTGAATGCCTGAGCAGGTTGGCAATACCCCGCCAACGCTTGCCCTTGCTCAGCCCTTGGGGGCCAGCAGACTTCGGACGCGAAATCGTGAGGACTTCGTGAAGCCTGCTCAGGACGCCGGGGCATGCATCGTCGTCCAGAACTCGGTGGCATCGAAGTCGATGACTTCGATGGTCGCAATAGCTGCGTTCGTGCACGACAGGTGGGGTCCGAATGTCGCACCGTGGCACCTGAACCTCGAATGCCCAGCGACAATCGGCGGTATGGTCTTCCTCCTCGCGCGGGGGAGGGGGATCCCAGTTATCTGAATCAGTTGCGGCACGAACGGACGTCGGGGATACCGTACACCTCGCGCACCGTCGCCCAATAAAAAAAGCCCCGCTCACGCGAGGCCTTTTTGAAGTCCCGTGCGAGACGGTTCAGACGGCGATCCGCTCTTCGCCTTCGTTGGGCTCGCGCAGCACGTAGCCGCGTCCCCATACGGTCTCGATGTAGTTCTTGCCGGAGGAGGCGTTGGCCAGCTTCTTGCGCAACTTGCAGATGAAGACGTCGATGATCTTCAACTCGGGCTCGTCCATGCCGCCATAGAGGTGGTTGAGGAACATCTCCTTCGTGAGGGTCGTGCCCTTCCGCAGCGAGAGAAGCTCCAGCATTTGATATTCTTTGCCGGTGAGATGGACCCGGCTGCCGGTCACCTCGACGGTCTTCTGATCGAGGTTCACGATCAGGTCGCCGGTGGTGATGACCGACTGGGCGTGGCCCTTCGAACGGCGGACGATCGCGTGAATGCGAGCGACCAGCTCATCCTTATGGAAAGGTTTGGTGAGGTAGTCGTCGGCTCCGAAGCCGAGACCCTTCACCTTGTCCTCGATGCCGGCCATGCCGGAGAGGATCAGGATTGGCGTCTTGACCTTCGCCACGCGCAGGTTGCGCAGCACCTCGTAGCCCGACATGTCGGGAAGGTTCAGGTCGAGTAGGATGATGTCGTAGTCGTAGAGCTTGCCGAGGTCGATTCCTTCCTCGCCGAGATCCGTCGTGTAGGTGTTGAAGCTCTCCGACTTGAGCATCAGTTCGATGCTCTGCGCGGTCGCGCTGTCGTCTTCGATCAGAAGTACCCGCATCGTCGGTCCCCAGCCCAGCCGGCCGTATTCAGCGTTCGGGCAAGCCCCCGCCGTTCGTCCACCACCGGCCCGTGGCGGACGCTCCCTCGTCATAGACGTGAAACGCTAATGGTTAATCGTTAACAAAACCTGATTCTCGGTGGCAAGCACAGATTTGAATGTCTCGATGAATGACGCTGCCGCCGATCGGCGATCCGGTCCCGTGAGGTGAGGGACCGTCACATGCATTACATCAAAACATTCAGCTAAGCACTTGATCGATTTGCCTTTGTCGTCACATGTAACTCAAGAGACACGCCCAAGCGACACGTCGTGACCGGTGCGGGAAGGCATCCGTCATCGAATGACGGCGGACCGCTTCAAGCCCGATATACGCAGTGTTAAGGAGGGAGGTAAACGAAACGTTGCGAGAAGCGCAGATGACGGTGCGACCCCGGGTTTCCTCCACCCTCAATCTGGCCTCGGCCCAAGCCGCCTTGGCCGGAATCGAGACCCTGGAGACCTTTGGTCGCGTGGTCGCCATCAAGGGGCTCCTGGTCGAAGTCGCCGGCCCGGTGGCCGCCATGCGCCTCGGCGGGCGCCTCGACATCATGGTGGAGAACGCAGGAGGCGCCGTCCCCTGCGAGATCATCGGCTTTCAGGGTGACCGGGCTCTGGCCATGCCGTTCGGCTCGCTCGAAGGCGTCCGCCGCGGCTGTCCGGCCATCGTGCGCGACGAGGCCGCCGGTGCGATTCGCCCGTCCGCCGGCTGGCTCGGGCGAACCGTCGACGCCCTTGGCCGGCCCGTGGACGGCCTCGGCCAGCTGCCGTCTGGCCCGGCCATCTACCCCCTGCGCGCCGATCCGCCCCCGGCCCATGCCCGGCGCAGGGTCGGTCCGCCCCTGGATCTCGGCATCCGCTGCATCAATACCTTCATCACCATGTGCGCCGGCCAGCGCATGGGCATCTTCGCCGGCTCCGGCGTCGGCAAATCCGTCCTTCTGTCCATGCTTGCCCGCTACACGGCGGCGGATGTCGCCATCATCGGGCTCGTGGGGGAGCGCGGGCGCGAGGTCCAGGAGTTCCTCCAGGACGATCTCGGTCCCAGCGGCCTAGCCCGTTCCGTGGTCGTGGTGGCGACATCAGACGAGCCGGCTCTCATGCGGCGCAACGCCGCCTACGTCACCCTGGCCCTGGCCGAGTATTTTCGCGATCAGGGCGCTCAGGTCCTGTGCATGATCGATTCGATCACCCGATTCGCCATGGCCCAGCGCGATATCGGGCTTGCCGCCGGTGAACCGCCGACAGCCAAGGGCTACACGCCCACGGTCTTCAGCGAATTACCGCGCTTGCTGGAGCGGGCCGGACCAGGAACGGGGCAGGGTGCAATATCCGGCCTATTCACGGTGCTGGTGGAGGGCGACGATCACAACGAACCGGTAGCCGATGCGGTGCGTGGCATTCTCGACGGCCACATCGTCATGGAGCGCGGCATCGCCGAGCGGGGACGCTATCCCGCCATCAACGTCCTGCGCTCCGTGTCCCGGACCATGCCCCGGTCCTGCGATCCCGCCCATCTGCCCACGGTGAGGCGCGCGCGGCGCATTCTCTCCACCTATGCCGACATGGAGGAGCTCATCAGACTCGGTGCCTACAGAGCCGGCGCGTCGGCCGAAGTCGACGAGGCGGTGGGGTTGATGCCAAGTATCGAGGCTTTTCTGGGTCAAAGTAAGGAAGAAGCAACCTCGATAGGCGAGGGTTATCAGCGGTTGGCAGCGATCGTTGGCGGCGCCTGAGTGACGGTCGGAACGTCGTCTCATTTGTCTCCGGCGGCGACAGCGTCGACCTTTCGTGCGTGGCGTGGAATGGGACCCTCAATATGAAATCGCGTGACACGTTGATCCGGCTGCGCCGCTTCCAGGTCGACGAGAAGCGTCGGCGGGTGACGCAAATCGAGATGATGATGGCCGATTTCAACCGCATGGCGTCTGAACTCGACCGTGAGGTCGCCTACGAGGAAGGTCGCGCCGGCATCACCGATACCGGCCATTTCGCTTATCCCACCTATGCCCGCGCCGCCGCCACGCGCCGGGACAACATGCGCCAGTCCGCGCTTGCCCTCGAAGGCCAGCTCACCGACGCCAAGGCCGAACTCGGCGAGGCGTTCGAGGAACTTAAGAAGATCGAGATCCTCGAGGACCGGGAGCGCACGGCCGAACGGGTCGCCGAAGCGGCCCGCGACCAGGCCGCCATGGACGGCATCGGCCTCTCCCGCATTCGCGCGTGAGCGATCCGCGGCACGGACGGCACGAAGTCGTCATGTTCGCATGACATCTGTCCGGGTAATGCCTTAGCCGGCCGTCTCGCTTGCGATGCTCAGCGCGGTCGTGCAGGTAGGCTGGGCTGTGGGGGCATGACCGGTTCGCAATGAAGACAATCAAGGATTTCGCCTGGCCGCTGATCGGCATCCTGGCGATCGCGATCTCCGGCTACTTTCTCTACCAGGAGCTGAAGACCACATCGATGGCGGCGGTATGGGGGGCCATCGTCGCCATCCCGCCGCATCGCATGGCTATGGCGGGGCTCTCGACCCTCATCGCCTATGCGGCCCTCGCCTGGTACGACCGGATCGCGCTGCTGCATCTCGGCGTGCGCGGTATCTCGTGGTTCTTCGTGGCGGTGTGCTCGTTCACGACTTACGCACTCTCGCATAACATCGGCGCCTCGGTCTTCTCCGGTGCCCTGGTGCGATATCGCGCCTACACGGCCAAAGGCCTCTCGGCCGCCCAGGTGGCGGTGCTGGTGGCCTTGTGCTCGTTCACCTTCTTCCTCGGGACGATCCTGCTCGGTGGCATCGTACTCGTGGTCGAGCCGCAGCTGCTCTCGCGCCTCAAGGGGATCCTGCCCGGTTTTCTCACCGACCCGAAGACCGCGCTCATCGTTGGCATCGGCCTTCTCGCCTTCGTCGCACTTTATGTCGCCGGGTCGATCCTGCGCCTCCCGCCGCTCCACATCCGCAAGTTCAAGCTCGAATATCCGCGCCCGGCAATCATGGGGCGCCAACTTCTAGCAGCGCCCCTCGAATTGCTCGGCGCGGCCGGCATTCTCTATTTCGCCCTGCCTGAGGCGGTAAATCCTGGCTGGATTGCGGTCATCGCGATCTTTCTCGCTTCCTTCTCGGTCGCCCTGGTCTCGAACGCACCGGGGGGACTCGGCGTCTTCGAACTCGTCTTCATCACGGCGATGCAGATCACCGATCCCGGCCAGAAGGATGCGATCATTGCGGCCGTGATCGTATTCCGGGTCTTCTATTTCTGGATACCGGCGCTGATTTCGGTGGTCGTTGTCCTGCTCTACGAGCGCTCACGCCTCGCCGATCTCGCAAGAGCCCCACAGGCCTCCGCCGTTCCCGCCCCCCCGGTCGTCGCTCCGGGCCTGGATGCGAACAGGATCGAGAAGAAGCTGGAGCAGAAGCCTCTCTAGGGATCGGATCGGCCCCGCGCTCGACAGCGCTCGCATACCTCGGAGTCATCGCCTGGGCAGCCCACTTCGGTTTCGCCCACCTTCAGAGCCAACGCTCCCTGAAGGGCTCGGCAATCAGGCTCGGACGCGGCTCGTTCGAAGTGGGGACGCGCTCCGAAGGGAACGGCGTTACTCGATCGGATCCGGCATCGCGTATGGTTTCCCTCACACCGAGCCGACCGTCCGCAACCGGGCTCGCGGATGGATCTCCGCCTGGCTCATCACCGCGGTCTCGCGGCGGAAGCGCTCGATGATCGAGCGCACGAAGGGCCGGGCCTGGACCGAGGTGACGAGGACCGGCATCTCGCCCATGCGCGCCGCCTGTTCGAAACGGTCGCGCACCGTATTGACGAATTCAGAGAGTTTTGACGGCTGCATGGCGAGGTAGCGCTCGTCACGCTCGCCCGCGATGGATTCGAGGAAGGCCTGCTCCCAGGCGGGTGACAGGGTGATGATCGGCAGCGTGCCGTCATGCCCTTGGTACTGCGCACAGATCTGGCGGCCGAGGCGGGCTCGGACATGCTCGACGATGTCGCGCGGGTTCTTCACATGGCCCGCCACCTCGGCGATGCCCTCGACGATGGAGCCGAGATCGCGGATCGAGACCCGCTCGGCGAGGAGGAATTGCAGCACGCGCTGGATGCCCGTGGTGCCGATCTGCGAAGGCACCACCTCTTTGAGGAGGTCGGCATGATCCTTCGAGAGCTCCTTCAGCAGCTTCTGGACCTCCACGTGATTCAGCAGTTCCGACACATGCGCCTTGATGATCTCGGTGAGATGGGTCGAGACCACGGTGGCGGCGTCGACGACGGTGTAGCCCTTGAGCTGGGCCTGATCACGCAGGGAGGCGTCGATCCACGTCGCCGGCAGGCCGAACGTCGGCTCCAGCATGTGCTGGCCGGGCAACTGCACCTGTCCGCCCATCGGATCCATGGCCATGAACTGGCCGGGGAAGATCTGGCCCGTGCCGGCCTCGATCTCCTTCACCCGTACGACGTAGGCGTTGGAATCGAGCTGAACGTTGTCGAGGATGCGGACCGAGGGCATGACGAAGCCGAGCTCTGCAGCGAGCTGGCGGCGCAGGGCCTTGATCTGGTCCGTCAGCCGGTCCTGGCCCTCCTGTCCATTGACGAGGGCGAGGAGCGCGTAGCCCATCTCGAGCTTGAGGTCGTCGAGCTTGAGGAGATCGGTCACCGTCTCCTCCTTAGCGGCCTGGGCCGCGGCCACCGCGGTGGCATCCATCGGCGCGCCATCGGAATCCAGGGGAGGAGCCTCACGGGCGATCTTGGCGAAGTGCCATGCTGCATAGCCCGAGGCCCCCGCAAGGGCGAGGAACGGCAGCATCGGCATGCCCGGCAGGAACGAGAGTAACACCATCACGCCCGACGACATGCCGAGCGCCTTCGGATAATTGGCGAGCTGCTTGCCGAGCGCCTTGTCGGCAGAGCCCTTCACGCCGGCCTTCGAGACGAGGATACCGGCCGCCGTCGAGACGATGAGCGCCGGCACCTGGCTCGCGAGGCCGTCGCCGATGGTGAGCAATGTGTAGGTCTTAGCCGCCGCGCCGAAGGGCATGCCCTGCTGGGCGACGCCGATGATGATGCCGCCGATGACGTTGATGAAGGTGATGAGAAGCGCGGCGATAGCGTCTCCGCGCACGAATTTGGAGGCGCCGTCCATGGCGCCGAAGAAGGAGGATTCTTCCTCCAGCGCGGCACGGCGGGCTTTCGCCACCTTCTCGTCGATGAGCCCGGCCGAGAGGTCGGCGTCGATCGCCATCTGCTTGCCGGGCATGGCGTCGAGGGTGAAGCGGGCGGCGACTTCCGCGATGCGGCCCGAACCCTTGGTGATGACGACGAAGTTCACGATGATCAGAATCGCGAACACGATGATGCCGATGACGAAGTTGCCGCCCATCACGAAGTTGCCGAAGGCTTCGATGACGTGGCCCGCCGCCGCGGTACCTTCGTGGCCATGGCCGAGAATGAGGCGTGTCGAGGCGAGGTTCAGCGCCAGCCGCAACAGGGTCGCGACGAGGAGCAGGGTCGGGAAGACGGTGAATTCGAGAGGGTTGTCGATGAACAGGCCCGTCATCATGATCAGCACCGAGATGATGATCGAGACAGCGAGCAGCAGGTCGAGCAGGAACGCGGGTAGCGGAAAGATGAGTACCGTGAGGATGCCCATCACGGCGGTGGCGAAGAACAGGTCCGTGCGCTTCGAGAGCGCGGTCAGGTTGGCACGGTTCGGGATGGCGAAGCTCGCGAACTGCGAGACGCTCATCCCCGGAGCCGGCGCTGCGGCGCCCGTCTCGCTCATACTCGAACCCTCTTGTCCCACGCGGACCCGGCAAGATTTGCCGAGTTCAGGGTTAGCGAAGGGTTAACGGGACGTGGTGGAGGTCGATAAATTTCGTCCTCGCTCGCGCCGTTACCGAGCCGTGGGCATTCTGGGCGATCGCGTGTCCGAGCCCCGGGGCCACGAGGCCATGCTGACAGTGCCGATCGCCGGTCTTCGGGTCGCTCGCCCAAGGCCTCCAACGAGCAGGCGGTATCGTACCGACCCGCTTGGCATCCTTCGATGCATCGCGTTCGGCGAGCGTGATCTCGATGCGGTGACGCGCCTCTGGCTTCGGGGGCGGCCGCCCCGGTGCCGATGGGACACAGGCACACGGCGGCATTGGGGAAATCGCATGTTTCCTCACCGGATCGGTACGCGGGTCCCTTGCACGGTGGGAACTCGGCTTGTACAGCACGCCACTCGCTCATCACCGCCGCTGCAAAAGCCGGCAGCGATGTGAGAGACTGGAGGGGTGGCCGAGTGGTTGAAGGCGCACGCCTGGAAAGTGTGTATACCGGAAACGGTATCGCGGGTTCGAATCCCGCTCCCTCCGCCATACGACCTTAGATTTCCATCACTCGACGTTTTCCCGGCTTCCATTTCGCCTGCGCGTAGGCTCCGCGTCGCCGTGGCTTGCGAGACCGGAACGATGGCGCGACGTGCCCGACGCCTGCGTTATCGCGGTAGGCAACGGTGCGCCTGTCTGCGGGCTCCAGCGCCTCTCTTAGGGCCACGCTTGCGACCAATCCGACTTTCGACCGTTGACCGAACATGCGGGACGGGGTCGCCCATGCGATCCCGTCGTTCGATCAATCAGTCGAGGAGATTCTCGTGAAACATGCCCTCATTGCTGCGGCCGTTATTCTTTCGCCGCTTGCTCTGGCCGCATCGGCTCAGGCGCAGGGGACAGTACGGGGCGCTGAACGCGGGATCGAGGATGGTAATCGCGCGGCCGGTCCCGTTGGCGGTGTGGTCGGCGGTGCAGTCGGAGCCGCGACGGGCACTGTCGGGGGCGTGCTCGGCGTCGATCCGGATCGGCGCGAGGAGCGGATGGAGCGGCGTGACGAGCGTGGCACAGTTCGGGAGCGTCGCGACCGCTAAGACGGCTGCGCAATACGCCCACGCTACGTCTTCGGCGTTGCGTGTCGGCGGGAAGGTTGCGGGGATCGCCCCGCGGCCCTACCGTTCCGAATGACCGAGAAGCTGACGACAGCCGCGCTGTGCAACTTGAACCTCATCTCCCAAGAGGAGGTGGCGGCTGCCGTCGAAACTTACCTCGCGAATTCCATGGCGCCTCCGTTCGTCTTCAAGGAGGGCTATCGGCTCGATCTCGGTAAAGCCGTGCGGCGTCATCCCGGCGCGAACGATTTCGTGAACCGCGGCAATACCGGCCCTCTGATGAAGCGCCCCTTCATTCTCGCGGCCATCCTCGAGGCCCGCCCCTTACGGGAATGATCTTATGCCGGCGCCGCCGGTGACTTTCCAAGCCAACATTCGTCGCCGCTGAGCATTGGCCTGTCCATCGGCTCGTTGCCTGCTGATTCTTGCAGGTTGCTGTTGGCTAGCACCTGAGTGATCGGAACACGATCACAGCGGGCGTCGCACGGCTAAGGCGGTTCGGTTCACACCTTCCCAACCTGTCGGTCGGGGCCGGGCCGCGTTCGCCTCGGAAGAGTGATCGGTCACTGTCATGATGCCGCTCGCGCGCCGTCACGCTCGGGCCGTCAGCATTCGGGCTCGCTTGATCGTCTCAACACCCCCCTCCACGCCCTTGACGCTAATCCACGCTCGAATATATTACGATCATCATTTTATTGATGGTGCGGTAGCGGGGGAATGCGTGATGGATGCGAGGATTGCCCTCGGAATTGTCGGCTTGGCCCTCACGGCCTGCTCGCCCGGTGAGACCGCCGTGTCACCTCAGCCGCCCCTGGTCCAGACCGTCGAGGTCGTGCGGGGCGGCGGTGGGATCGCGCGCTACACCGGCGTGATCCGGGCTCGGACCGAGAGCAATCTCGGCTTTCGCGTTGGCGGAAAGATCTTCGAGCGTCTCGTCGATCCGGGCGATCGGGTGACTCGCGGCCAGCCGCTGATGCGCCTGGACCGCACAGACTTCAGCCTCGCGCTCAATGCCGCCCGCGCCTCGGTGGAGGCGGCTCGCGCCCAGATGATCAAGGCGAAAGCCGATGAGGAGCGCAGCCGTAAGCTCGTCTCCGATGGTTGGACCTCGAAACAGACCTACGATCAGAACAAGGGTGCGGCCGATTCCGCCATCGCCCAGTTCGCCAATGCTGAGGCGCAGGCGAGCCAGATCGCCAACCAGGCCGGGTACTCCGAGTTGCAGGCGGATGCCGACGGGGTGGTGATGGAGGTGCCCTCCGAACCGGGACAAGTGGTCGCCGCCGGGCAGACCGTGGTGAAACTGGCGCGCGACGGCGCCCGCGAGGCCGAGGTGTTCCTGCCCGAGGGCAGCCGGCGCGCGGCGCAGGGGGAGGCCTCTGCCATTCTCTATGCGGAGGGCGAGGTGACCTATCCGGCGCGGCTGCGTGAGCTCTCCGCCACGGCGGATGCCGCGACCCGCACCTACAGGGCGCGCTACATCCTCGCCGGCGGCGGCGAGACCGCACCGCTGGGCGCCACGGTGACGCTTCAACTCAAATCCACCGATGCCGCACGGGCCGCCGCGGTGGCGGTGCCGCTCGGGGCCCTGTTCGACCAGGGTCAGGGCTCGTCGGTCTGGCGCTACGACGCGGCAACCGAGACGGTCTCGGCTCGATCCGTCGCCGTCGCCCGCATGGCCGAGGAGAACGCCGACATCGTCTCCGGCCTAAATCCCGGCGACCGGATCGTGGCCCTCGGCGCGCATCTTCTCAAGGCCGGGCAGAAAGTTCGGGTCGCTCCCTTCAGCACGATTGGAGCGGCACGGTGAGTGGCTTCAACCTTTCCGCGCTCGCCGTCCGGGAACGGGCGGTCACGCTCTTCCTGCTGATCGCGCTCACCGGCGCCGGCTTCTTCGCGTTCGAGAAGCTCGGTCGGGCCGAAGACCCCGCCTTCACCGTGAAGGTCATGGTGGTTTCGGCCGCATGGCCCGGCGCCACCACCGACGAAATGCAGCGCCAGGTCGCCGATCCGCTGGAAAAGCGTCTGCAGGAGCTCGTCTTCTACGACCGCGTCGAGACCACGGTCCGGCCGGGTCTCATGCTGATGAAGGTGCTGTTCAAGGACAACATGCCTCCGGCCAAGCTCCAGGCAGAGTTCTATCAGGCGCGCAAGAAGCTTTCCGACCAAGCCTCCAGCCTGCCGCGCGGCGTACTCGGGCCGTTGTTCAACGACGAATTCTCCGACATCTACTTCGCCCTCTACGCACTCCAGGCCAAGGATCTGCCGCATCGGCAGCTGGTAATGCGGGCGGAGGACCTTCGCCAGCGCCTGCTGCGCATACCCGGCGTCGAGAAGATCAACATCCTCGGCGAGCAGGCGCAGAAGATCTTCGTCGAGATCTCGTACCAGCGGCTCGCCACCCTCGGCATCACGGGCCAGCAATTGCTGGCGGCTCTCGCCAACCAGAACGACGTGACCCCGGCCGGCTTCGTCGAGGCGGGGGGACCACGCGTGTATCTCCGCCTCGACGGCGCCATCGATGGGCTCGATGCCATTCGCAACCTGCCCGTCGCGGCCGGTGATCGCAGCATCAAGCTCGGCGACATCGCGGAGGTCAAGCGCGGCTACGAGGACCCGAAGACCTTCGCCATCCGCAATGACGGCGAGCCCGCGCTGATGCTCGGCCTCGTGATGAAGCCCGGTTTCAACGGTCTGACCCTCGGCGCAGCGCTCAATGCCGAGGAGGTCGCGATCCATCATGAAACGCCCGTCGGCATCTCGTTCACGAAGATCACCGATCAGGCCAGGGTCATCGACGACGCCATCCACGAGTTCATGGTCAAGTTCTTCACCGCCCTGGGAGTGGTGATCGTGGTCAGCCTCGCCGCACTGGGATTTCGCGTGGGCATCGTGGTGGCGCTGGCGGTGCCGCTCACCCTGTCTGCAGTGTTCGTGGTGATGATGATCACGGGTCGCGATTTCGACCGCATCACGCTGGGCGCCCTCATCATCTCGCTCGGCCTCCTCGTCGACGACGCGATCATCGCCATCGAGATGATGGTGGTGCGCATGGAGGAGGGCGCCGACCGGATCGAGGCAGCGACCTATGCCTGGAGCGCCACCGCCGCGCCGATGCTGACGGGCACCCTCGTCACCATCGCGGGCTTTCTCCCCGTGGGCTTCGCGGCGTCCACGGCCGGCGAATATGCCGGGAACATCTTCTGGGTGGTGTCCTTCTCGCTCATCATCTCCTGGATCGTGGCCGTGACCTTCACGCCCTATCTCGGGGTCAAGCTCCTACCGGATATCAAGAAGGTGGAAGGCGGCCACGACGCGATCTACGCCACCCAGAACTACCAGCGCCTGCGCCGGATCGTGCGGATGTCGGTCGACCACAAATGGGTGGCGGCCGGCATCACCGTGGCCCTGTTCGCCGGGTCGGTGGTGGCCATGGGCAAAGTGGAGCAGCAGTTCTTTCCGAACTCGGAACGGGCAGAACTCATCGTCGAAGTGACCCTCCCGGCGGGCTCGGCCTTCGCCACCACCGAAGCGAGCGTCAAGCGTCTGGAATCCGCCCTGCGCGAGCTGCCGGAAGCCGGTGAGATCACGAGTTATGTGGGACAGGGCATGCCGCGCTTCGTGCTGTCCTTCGATCCCGAACTGCCCGATCCCGCCTTCGCGCAGATCGTGGTGCAGACCGCCGAAGCGGCGGCGCGCGACTCCCTGCGGACCAAGGTCCGCAAGCTGGTCGATGACGGGCGCTTCCCCGAGGCACGGGTGCGTGTCCTGCAGATCGTGTTTGGACCACCGATCCGCTTTCCCGTGGCCTTCCGGGTGGTCGGGCCGAATATCGACGTGATCCGAGGCATCGCCGCCGAGGTCAGCGACGTCATGTCGGCCAACCCGAACATGCGGATGGTTCATCTCGACTGGGGCGACAAGACACCCAACCTGCATCTCGCCCTCGACCAGGAACGCCTGCGCCTGATCGGCCTGACACCCAAGGAAGCCGGGCAGCAATTGCAGACCTACCTCAACGGCATGCCGGCGACCCAGGTGCGAGAGAACCTGCGCTCCGTCGACGTTCTGATCCGCAGCCCCGGCCCCGAGCGGCGCTCGCTCGGCGAGATCGGCGACCTCACCCTCGCGACGAAGGACGGGCGGCAAGTGCCCCTCTCCCAGATCGCGCGGCTCGAGAGCCGCAGCGAGGACTCGGTTCTGAAACGCTACAACCGCGAAAGCTACATCCGAGTGCAGGGCGACGTGCTCGACGGGAAGCAGCCGCCGGACATCCACGCCCAGATCTTTCCCCTCTTGGAACCGATCAAGGCCAAGCTTCCGCCGGGCTACCGCATCGATACGGCGGGCGCCGTGGAGGAAAGCGCAAAGGCGATGATGTCGCTGGTGGCGGTGTTCCCCATCATGCTGATTGTGACGCTTACGGTCATCATGATCCAGGTGCGGTCGTTCTCGACCATGTTCATGGTATTCGCCACCGCCCCCCTCGGTCTGGTAGGTGCCGCGCCGACCCTGCTGATCTTCCACCAGCCGTTCGGTTTCAACGCGATTCTCGGGTTGATCGCCCTGTCGGGCATCCTGATGCGTAACACGCTCATCCTCGTGGATCAGATCCACCATGACCGGGCGTCGGGACTGTCGGATTACGAGGCCATCGTCGAATCGACGGTACGGCGCGCCCGCCCGGTCATCCTGACAGCCGCCGCCGCCATGCTCGCCTTCATCCCGCTCACCCATTCGGTGTTTTGGGGCGCGCTCGCCTACGTCCTCATCGGCGGCGTCGGCGTCGGCACGGTGCTGACCCTGTTGTTCCTCCCGGCCCTCTATGCCCTGTGGTTCCGCGTGAACCGGGTGCCGGCGGGAGAGCGGGCATCGCACGGCTCGGCTTCGATGGCCCACCCGGCGGCGTCCTGAGCGGGAACTTCATCCGTGCCCAGTGTGCACGGGCATTCAGAGGATCGCGCGTTCATACCACGAATGCGTGGTACACCGATCGGCCCGCGACGGTGCCCCCCTTATGCGGGCCGATCGATCGTCAACAGCCTTCGTCTATCGACCGCCGCCCCCGCCGGTGTTGGGGATCGCGACTTCCGGCTTGTTGGCGTTGCCCGCGGCACCTGAATTGTTCGAACGGCTGTCCGCGCCGGTGGCACCATAGGCTTCGGTTCCAATGGAGCCCGGACCGCTGTTGTCGATGCCGCCCGGCTTGACCACCGGCACATCCGACGTGCCCGGCGAGGTCATGCGCGCCGGACCCGGCTGTTTGATCTCAGCAGGCCCCGTCGACTGCGCGAAGGCAGGTACCGAGGCGGTCAACAACACACTGGCGAGTAACGCGGCGCTCTTCGTCATCAAACATCCCAAAGTTCACGAGTGGATCTCTGGGACGTCAACCGATGCGGCCGACGAGAAGTTTCAAGCTTCGCGGGGGATCGTCTCGTACGGGCCTGCGGCTCTCGAGTCTCACAGGGAATGACTTCGGCGCTCAACGCAGGCGCACGGGCTCGTTACCCTCCGCCGGGTCGGCGGATATGCGATCGGCTTGCGGCAGGCTCAGCGCAGGCTCGTTCGACGGACGTCGATCTTCAAATACCGAATCGACGTCGCCGGGCTTGTCCGGAAGCTGGGGCCAAATCGGACGGTCGGGTTGTATCGGCTTCGCCATGAAACAGCCTCCCAGCAATAAACCTCAGGAATGCACCACTGGGATATAATATGCCAGAAAAGATTGCAAAGCAGCACGCCGCTTCATCCTGGCGGAGTTTCAACGACGGCGATGTCCCGGCAAAACGCTCGATATCCTGACGGATGAGACGGACCGGCCGGTCGAGGGCGTCCGTATCACCTTGGAAACTAGAGAAGCCCGCGCCGGGCATTCCCGACGCGGGCTTCTTCAAGGCGCGCGTATTCCACGGCATCGCCGCGTTGATGTGTCAGCCGCCGCTCATGCAACCGTGATCGAAGAAAGACGGGCTTACCGCTCGCCGAAGCCGGACAGAAGCTTCTCGATCTGGGCGAGTCCGTTCTCGCGGGCCTTGGCCTCGCTGGTCAGGCTACGATCCGAGCGCTGGACGAGCTTGCCGCCTTTGCGAATGGCCCACTGATAGGTCGCGCCCTCGGTGCGGGGGCTGAGGATTTCCAGGGTGTAGGGGTATGTCGATGTTTCGGTCATAGCCCCTATATGGCGCAAGGTTTCGGCGCCTTCCACCCTTTTATACCGCATCTCTGACCGGCGGATTGCGCGCGGACTTGCCGGTCTCGTCGTCCAAGTCGATTGCGCGGTGGCGTCGCCCTATCGCGGATCGCGTTCCGCACTCGCCAACACGTGGCTTGCGATACCTCCGGCGGTGGTGAGCCAGATGTCGTCGCGATGTGCGGCGATATGAGCGAGCGCCTCCCGCAGCGGCCGAAGCCGGTGCGGCTGGCCGACGATGTAGGGGTGCAGCGCGATCCCCATGACGAGGGGCGCCTCCCGTGATTGCACCAGCATCTCGTCGAACGCATCGACGATCATGGCGGCGAAGTCCCGAGCGGACTCCTTCCTTGCGACGATGGCGGGAATGTCGTTGAGTTCCTGTGGATACGGCACGGACAGGATTCGGCCGCCGTCGCGGGTGGAGAACCAGACCGGCTGGTCGTCATGCGCCCAGTCGAGGAGATACCGGTAGCCCGCCTCCGCCAGGAGATCTGGCGTGACGCGGGATTGCGAGATCCAGGGACCGAGCCATCCGGCGGGGGGCTTGCCTTCCTCCCGCGTCAGGGTGGCGGTCGCCGCGGCGATGAGTGCCCGCTCGGCATCCTCGTCGAGGCCGCCCTGGCGCTCGGCATTGGTGCGGCCATGCCCGACGATCTCGTCGCCCCGCGCCCGGAAGGCCTCGATCAGCCCGGGACAATCCTCGTAGAGCCGGCTGTTGGCCAGCACGCTGGCGGGAAGGCGAAGCTCATCGAAGAGGGCCTTCATCCGAAAGGCACCGACGCGATTGCCCCAATCGCGCCAGGCGTAGTTCAGCACGTCCGGCTGAGGGCCGCCGGGAGCCAGTTCAGCGCCGAGGCCCGAACCGAAATCGAAGGTTTCGAGATTGAGCGCCACGTAGACCGCCAGGCGCTTGCCCCCCGGCCAATCGTAGACCGGGCGGTCGGGCAGAGCGCTATAGGCATAGCGGCCATGGTGTTTCGCAGCGTCCGTCAAAGCGTCGCGCTCCCTCATCTGTCTCATAGGCTCAGACTGTCACGCGGCGCCGAGATAGGCAGCGGCGAGGCCTTCATCGGCGGAGAGTTCCGCCGCCGATCCGGTGGCGACGACGCGGCCCTGCTCCAGAACGTAGCCACGATCGGCCACGGTCAAGGCCAGTGCGGCCATCTGGTCGACGATGAGGATGGTGATGCCCTGGTCGCGCAGCTCCGCCACCACGGCGTAGAGGGCGTTGATCATGGAGGGCGCGAGCCCGAGCGAGGGTTCGTCGAGGAGAAGAATGCGCGGATGCGCCATCATCCCGCGCGCGATGGCGAGCATCTGCTGCTCCCCGCCCGACAGCAGGCCGGCCCGGCTCGTCGCCCGGTCGCGCAGGCGGGGGAACCGGTCGAGCAGGGCCTCCAGCTCGCTCGGATCGATGGGCGTCTTCCGTCCATGCGCGCCGAGGCGCAGGTTCTCCACCACCGACAGTTCCGGGAAGACCTGCCGGCCTTCGGGCACGAGGGCGAGGCCGAGGCGGGCGATGGCGTGGGCCGGTAGGCCGGCGATGGAGCGGTCCTCCAGGATCACCGCGCCTTCCACGGGACGCAGCAAGCCGCTGAGCGCCCGCATGGCGGTGGATTTGCCGGCCCCGTTCGCCCCGAGGAGCGCCACGGTCTCACCGGGCCGGACATCGAGAGAGAGACGGTCGAGCACCGGGGCGGCACCGTAGCCGGCGGTAAGGTGGAGGGCCGAGAGAACCGCGTCGGCGGGCCCCTTCCAAGGGGACGGACGCGGCCGGCCAGGGGTGTCGGCGCCACCGAGATAGGCCTGCAGAACGGCGGGATCGGACCGTACCGTGGCGGCGTCCCCCTGTGCGATGGGTCGTCCGGCATCCATGACGAGGATATGGTCAGAGATGCCCATGACGAGGGGCATGTCGTGTTCGACGAGGACCACCACGATGCCGCATTCGGCGATGCGCCGCAGCAGCCCGCCCAGGCGGTCGGTATCGGCACGGGTGAGGCCCGCCGCCGGCTCGTCGAGGAGGAGGACGCGCGGCCGGCCAGCAAGGGCGCGTGCGATCTCGACGAGGCGGCGGTCCACATGCGGCAGTTCGGCGGCGGGCCGGTGGAGCGCCCCGGTGAAACCGACGAAGGCGAGGAGGGCGGTGGCAGCGGCGACGTCGCTTCGCGCACCTGCCCTGAACAGGCGTCCGGGGGCGATGGCGAGGGCCACGTTGTCGATGACCGAGAGGGAGCCGAACAGCCGCGTGGTTTGGTAGGTCCGCGCGATGCCGGCACGGGCGATGCGGTGGGCGGGCAACCCGGCGAGATCCCGACCCGCGAGTCGGATCGCCCCGGCACCGGGCCGGTAGAAACCCGACACGATGTTGAGCACGGTGGTCTTGCCGGCCCCGTTCGGGCCGATGATGCTGGTGACGGCTCCGGGGACGGCGGTCACCGAAACGTCCTGCGCCGCCTTGATGCCGCCGAAGCTGATGCCGATTCCCTCAACCGCGAGCGCCTCGGGCTGCGGCTGGGCCAGATAGGATACGACGTCGCCGCCGGCTCCGGACGCGCCCCCGGAGAGACGACGCGGCAGCAGCCGGGCGAGACTGCCGACGATGCCCGCCGGTACCAGCCACAGCACCACCAGCGTCGCGAGGCCGAAGAACAGCAGGCGATATTCGGCGAGGCCCGACAGGGTCTCCGGCAGGAGAACGGTGACGAGGGCACCGAAAAGTGGCCCCAGCACCGTCCCGGCACCGCCCACCACCACCGAGAGCACGAACAGGATCGACTGGGTGAACGGGAACGAACTCGGCGCGATGAACAGCATCAAGGGCGGCAGCACTGCCCCCGCGAGGCCGGTCAGTGCCGCCGAGATCATGAAGGCCAGGGTCTTCACCCGCACCGGATCGAAGCCGAGGGACGCGGCGGCCACGTCCGCGTCCCGCACCGCCCGCATGGCGAGGCCGAGACGGCTGCGCGCGAGGCGGTGAAAGCCGTAGAGGGCGAGGCCGGCGCCGAGCACCGACAGGATCGCGAGTTCGCGCTCCAGGAACGGGAATCCGAACAGGGTCGGGCCGGTGGCGATGACGAGGCCGTTCTGGCCTCCCGTGAGCGTGCCGCCCTCGATCAGCCCATGCTCGACGATGAAGCCGAAGGCGATCGTCACCATGGCGAGGTAGGGCCCCTTCACCCGCATGGCGGGGATCGCGAGCACGCCACCGAGAACACCGGAGAGCAGGCCGGCGGCGGGGAGCGCCAGCCAGAAGCTGGTTCCGGAGAGGGTGAGGATGGCGCTCGCATAGGCGCCGATCGCATAGAAGCCGGCATGGCCGAAGGAGATCAGGCCGGTGAGGCCGAGAAGGACGTTCAGTCCCGTTCCGGCCAGAGTCGTCAGCGCCACGAGGGCGATGATGAAATGGCTGTAGCCGTCGGTGGCGGCCACGAGGCCGATTCCCGCAACAGTGAGGGCGAGAATGACGAGGGGGAGGGCGGAGCTTCCGGCGCGCATCGGCTCAGACCTTGTTCACGGCGGCCCGGCCGAGAAGGCCGTCGGGGCGCAGCGCCAGCGCGAGGATGATCACCGAGAACACGACAATCTGCGTGTAGCCGGAGCCGAGATAGCCGGTGACCAGGGCTTCGACGATGCCGTAGAGCAGCCCGGCCAGGACCACGCCGGTGGCGGAGCCGATGCCGCCGAGAATGGCGACGGCGAAGGCCTTGATGCCGAACAGGGTGCCCATCTCGGCCGAGACCGAGAACAGCGGCGCGATGAGGAGCCCGGCCGCCCCCGCGAGGAGGGCGGAGAGCGCGAAAGCGCAGGCCACCGTGCGACGCACGTCGATGCCCATCAGCCGCGCGGCGTCGGCATTCTGCGCCACCGCCAGGAGAACCCGGCCGAGATCGGTCCGGCGAAACACCGTGCGGATGGCGAAGGCGACGGCGAGGCCGACCACCGGGATCACGATCTGCAGCGGGTAGATTCCGGTGCCGAACAGGTCGACGGGCTCCCGCGCCAGCGGAGAAGGCAGGCTGCGCGGCTCCTTGCCGAAGGTAAACAGGATGACATTGTCGAGCACCACGCCGCCCGCCACCGTGGCCAGCAGCCAGGCATCGGAGCGACGCTCGACGAAGGGACGCACCAGGATGCGTTCGACCACGACGCCGAGGAGCGCGCAACCGGCAAGGGCCACCGCCACCGCCAGGGGCATCGGCCAGCCGAGCGTGATGCCGAGCATGTAGCCGAGCACCGCCCCGAGGGTGACGGCGCTCCCTTGCGCGAAGTTCACGGTGCCGGAGACGGCATAAGTCACATGGAAGCCGAGGGCGATGAGCCCGTACATGCTCCCGAGACCGAGGCCGCTCACGAGGGAGCCGGTCAACATGGAATTCTCTCTTTCGCCGTATCATCGAGCCAATCCCACCCGGCCATCTTACCCAGAGGCGGCGGGTGGGATGACCAGCAATGGCCGCCCGCTCAGTTCGACACGGCGACGATCTCGCCGTCCTTGAACCGCGTGAACACGTAATCCTGCGGACCGAGCGCGTCGTGACGGTCCGGGGCGAAGGGCTTGTCGTAGGTCTTGATCAGGCCGGGATAGGTGACGATCTTGTAGAAGCCGTCGCGCACGTCCGGCCCCTTGGTGGATTTGGCCTCGCCGATCGCGAGAGCCAGAAGATGCGTCGCGTCGTAGGCGTTGGCGATGCCCACCGCCGGGGTCACGTCGGCCATGGACTTGATCGCCGGGTACTTCGCCTTCAGGGCATCGAGCACGGCGACGGCCTTGGGCGAGGCGTTGCCGGCGAAGGTGAAGGTCTGGATGAAATGGACCTTGGCCGCGCTCGGGCCGGCCAGTTCGTCGAAACGACCGCCGGCCGGTCCCCAATGCGACACGACGGGAACGGTCCAACCCATCCGGTCGAGGGATTTGACCACCTGGGCCGAGGGTCCGACATTGCCGACCATGAACAGGGCGTCGGCGCCGGCCTCCTTCAGCCGGGTCAGCTGGGGCACCATGTCGACATCGGACGCCTCGAACTTCTCGATGCCGGCGGCAGGCAGGCTCGCGGCCTTCAGGGCCGCCGTGAGGCCCTGCTGGTTCGACTCGCCCCAGGCGTTGTTGACGAGGATCATGCCGGGCTTCTTGGCCTCGTAGGTCTTGACGGCGTAGGCGACGAGGGCCTCGTCCACGAGAGCGTCCACCGCCGAAACCCGGAACGCGTAATTGTCGGCGGCACCGTTGCGGGTGATGCCGGTGCCCGCCGCCCAGGGGCCGAGGAAGGGCACCTTCATCTGGTTGGCGATGGGCACGATCGCCATGGAAACCGGCGTGTCGAGACCGCCGACCAGGGCCACCACCCCAACGCGCTGAATCAGCTCTCGGGCGGCGAGCACACCCTTCGACGGGTTGGCCTCGTCGTCGCGGGCCACGAGTTCCAGGGGCCGTCCGAGGACGCCGCCAGCCGCGTTGATCTCGTCGATGGCGAGCCCGATGCCGCGGGAGATCGCCTCGCCCGATTTCGCCGATTGACCGGACAGGGCGGTGACGAGGCCGATCTTGATCGATTCTGCCGCCTCGACCGGCGCGATCAGCGCGAGCCCGATCAGGGCGGTCGCCCCGAGGGCGAGGCGGCGGGTCATCGGCGACGGGCTGTGCTTGCGCATGGATCGGACCTCCGGAAGAATTGCATCCATTGCCGCAACCGCCATGCCATTTGTCAGGCTGTTGAAAAAACAGGATTATTTATCAAGGCACCGAACTCGCTGCCCGCTTTCACGCCAAACTGCATACAGTTATTGCATGCACTTTGGCCGAGCTTCGGGCAGTCTCAGGATCGAATGGAGAGTGAGAGCATGAGCGCCATGTCCAGAACCGACACCGGGGCCGACGCGGCCATCGTCACCGCCTATCTTGAGGCCTCCATGGTGCCGGACCCGGAGACAGCGGCGGGCTACATGGCGCCGGGGATCGAGATCGTCTTCACCGGCGCCCGCGTCTTCCGGCATCCGCGCGAGGTCACTGCCTTCAATGCCGGCCGCTATGCCTGGGTGAAGAAGCGCATGGAGCGGCTGGATGTGGTGCCGGGGGAGGGGTTCACCACGGTCTACAGTCTCGGCACACTCTACGGCGAATGGCCGGACGGAACCCCGTTCGAGGGCAACCGCTACGTGGACCGCTTCACCGTACGCGACGGGCTGATCGTGACGATGGAGGTCTGGAACGACAGCGCAGAACGGCTGCTGACGAAGCACGGCGTCTCGGCATAGGCGAGCGCGCTCAGGCGTCGGCTCCGGCGAGCCGCCGCGTATCGACGAAGGTGCGGCCATCCGCGAAACGATAGCTGACGCTCTCCGAGAATCGGCCGTTGGCGCGGACCAGGATGGCGGCGGGGCGGGTGAGATCGTCCGTCCGCGCCAGAGCCTCAGCGACGGTCATCGGCACGTCGCGCCCGCCGCCTAGCTGACGCCACCATTGCACCGCCTTCTCGCGGCCATAGCCGGCCTGCTCCAGGGCGACCCGAACCCGGTGGCTCGATCCGTCCTCGGTCTGGAACTCGACGTCGAGGCTGCCCGACGCCGCATGGCGACCGAGCCGCCATCGGGAGACCCCTCGCCAGACCGGAACCGCGCGGGACAGGATCGGATGCTCGTCATCGGCCGCCGCCTCGTGACCCGGCCCATCCTCGTCAGTCTCGTCCGGCTCGACCCAACATCCCTCGCAAGTGCTGGCATTGAGGGCGATGAGCGCGCCGCAGCCGGGGCAGGGCTTGGCCCGCACCTCCCCCTCCCGGCCCTTGATGGCGGCGGCACTGCGCGCGGTGACGATGTCCACCGGCCCGTGCATTCGCACCAGCCCGGCATAGTCGAGGATCAGCGCATCGGACTTGCCCGGCGCGGTGCGCAGGGCACGGCCCACCTGCTGGACATAGAGCCCCGTACTCTGGGTCGGCCGCAACAGGGCGATGAGATCCACCCGCGGCACGTTGAAGCCGGTGGAGAGGACGCCCACCGAGGTGAGGCAGCGCAGGCGCCCGGCGGTGAAGTCGCGCACGATCCGGTCGCGCTGACGCTTGCCGGTCTCGCCCGTCACCATCTCGCAGCTGAAGCCCTCCGCCCGCACCGCATCGCGCACCGCCTCCGCATGGGCGACGCCGGCGCAGAAGGCGAGCCAGGCCCGGCGGTCGCGGCCGAAACCGGCCATTTCCTCCACCGCCGCGCGGGTGATCCAGTCCTGGTTCACCGCCGCTTCGAGGGCGCTGGGAATGTAGTCGCCGCCGCGCTTGGCCACGCCCGAGACGTCGAGCGCCGTGGCGGTGGCCTTGCAGATCAGGGGGGCGAGGTAGCCCTGGTGGATCAGGTCGCCGACATTGGCCTCGTAGACGATCCGCTCGAACAGCCGGCCTTCGCCCTCGTCGAGACGGCCGCTATCGAGACGGTACGGCGTCGCGGTGAGGCCGACGACGCGCAGGTCGGGCCGCGCATCGCGCAAGGCCGTGAGGAACCGGCCGTAGCGGGTCTCGGCATCTCGTGGGATCAGATGGGCCTCATCCACCACCACGACGTCGAAGGCGCCGATGGCGTCGAGGCGGTTCCAGACCGATTGGATGCCGCAGAGCAGGACCTGCGTTGCGGTGTCGCGCCGATTAAGACCGGCCGAGTAGATGCCGGCCGGCGCATCCGGCCAGTAGGTCATGAGCTCACGATGATTCTGGGCGATGAGCTCGCGGGTATGGGTGACGATGGCGATCCGCGCCTCAGGGCGGTCGGCGATCACCTCCCGCACCAGGGCTGCAATGACGAAGGCCTTACCTGCCCCCGTGGGCAGGACGATCAGCCCGTCACCGGTCTCGTCGCGCCACGAGGCGTAGAGGGCATCGAGGCTGGCACGCTGGTAGGGTCTCAGGTTCATCGCCGGCTCTGTAGGGCCGTTCGCACCGAACCGGAACACCGCCCGGCGGAATGCGGTCTCGCTCGGTCGGTCAAGCCTCTTCGCCGACCACCTCGTCGCGCATCACCCGCGCGATGCGTTCCACCATGCCCTGAGACAGCCGGACGAACTGCCCGGTGCCATGCCCACGCCCATCGAGCAACTCGGCGAAGACGGGTTTCGCGGGCTCGCAGACCAGGGCCGCCACCGGCCTCGTATTGCGCCGCTTGGCCCGCAGCCGCTCGGCCAGCGCATCGGGAACGAACGGTTCGCGCAAGGCGGGCTTCTCCTGTCAGGGCCGGCGGTCCGAGGAGAGGGGCCTAGGCTTTCAGGGTTGCCGAGAGATTAAGGCCGGTGGATTGCCTGCGTCACGCGTTGCCGCCTCCAAGCCATGAAATACGCTGGACGACCTGAAGCAGCCGCCGGGCAAAATGCACCCGCTGCTTCATGATCGCGCCGGCACACACGCCATCTGGATCAACGGAGCCTATCGTGTGTGTTTCCGGCGGACCGAGGCAGGACCGGCCGAGGTGGAGATCATCGATGACCACTGAGACGACCAACAGCAATCGGGGACACCACCGCCATGCCGCCCGATGACCAAACCGACGTGGTTCTCCCGCCCATGCATCCCTGGGAGGTTCTCCGCGAAGAGTTCATGCTCCCCCTCGGTCTCAGCGCCGGCAGGGTCGCCAGAGCCTGAGGGGTGCCGCGAACCCGGATCGAACGCGTCGCCGCCGAGGAAATCGGCATCTCCACCGACACCGCACTGCGGCTGGGGCGGTTCTTCAAGACCAGCCCCGACCTTTGGGTCAATCTGCAGAAGCGGTGCGAGATCGAGTCGCTCTTCCGGGAGATCGGCGCCGATATCGAGAGGATCGTGCCGTTCGAGCAGGAGGCCGTCTGACAGTCGGGGCAGAGCCCTTCATCAACCGGTCCGGCGCCGCAGGGCGCTCTTCTCGGTGACGTAGGGCGCGAGGACCCGGCTGAGGTCGCGGTCTCGCGGCGGCTCGGCGACGATGTGCGCGCGCACCGCCACGGCATCGAGGTGGTGATCCATCAGGTGGCTCGCCCGGTCGACGTCGCCGGCCATCAGCGCGGCCACGATCTCGCGGTGCTCGTTGACCGCGCAATCCGACGAATGCGGCCGGCTGTAGAGCGAGAGGGTCAGCGCGCAGCGATAGCCGAGCTCGGCCACGTAGCGGACCAGGACGGGGCTGCCGGTCATCCGCGCCAGAAGCAGGTGGAACTCGGTGGCGAGGCGGATCGACGGGGCGTCGGGTCCACCGCGAACGGCGTCTTCCTGGTCGATATGGGCCAGCAGGATCGCTTCCTGCTCGGCGGTGAGGCGACCGGCCAGGCGCTGGACCACGAGGCGCTCGAGGGAGATGCGGACCTCGAACGTGTCGCGCGCTTCTTCCCAACTCGGTGTCGCCACGATGGCGATCCGGTTGCGACGGAGTTCCACCAGCCCCTCGCCCGCGAGTTGTCCCAAAGCCTGCCGCGCGATGGTGCGGCTCACGCCGAAGCGCTCGCCCAGGGCATCCTCCGGCAGGCGATCACCGGGCGCCAGCGCACGCTCGACGATGGCGCGGCGCAGAGACTGACACATCATCCCCACGCGATCCTTGGCCGCCTGCGTCTCAACTCCCGCCATCGCCCACTCACATTCCTCTCTCGCAGCGCTTCGATCACGGCCGTGTCTCCGGCACGCTCTCCGTCATCGTCCGCCGAAGACGACACCGTCATGCATGAGAGAGACCAAAGCTGAGCGGCAATGAAAGACTCAGTCAGAAGTTGCAAGCTCGGAGCTGGGCGAAACAGCGCTATGCTGGACGTCCCCCGGCGTACCTGCCATCACCTCGACACTCTGAGCAATGGGTCGGAGACGCCCTCGACGGCCCTCCCTGTTCGAGCCGCCCGCTGCCCGTCAATCGTGCCCTGCGAGCAACCCGATGCCGATGCTCTCGCTCCTGTCGCTGCGTGCCCGTATCGAGGCGGGGTCGCTCACCCCCGCGCAGGCGGTGGCACTGACTCGCGAGGCGATGGCGGAGCACGAGCCCTCCGTCCGCGCCTTCGTGACGACCGATCCCGATCCGCACGTCCCCGATGCGGGACCGCTCGCCGGCATCGCAGTCGGCATCAAGGACATCGTCGATACCGACCACCTGCCGACGCAGATGGGGTCGTCGATCTATGCCGGTTGGCAACCGCGCGCCGATGCCCCCATCGTGGCGCGGCTGAAGCGCCTCGGCGCGGTGCCCCTGGCCAAAACCACCACGACCGCTTTCGCCTTCATCGACCCGACGGAAACATACAATCCCCGTGCGCCCGGCCGGACGCCGGGCGGATCGTCCGCCGGTTCGGCGGCGGCGGTGGCCGCTGGCATGCTGCCGCTGGCGCTGGGAACCCAGACCGGCGGCTCGGTGATCCGGCCGGCGGCCTATTGCGGCGTGGTCGGCGTGAAACCCTCGTTCCGGCTACTGCCGACAATCGGGGTGAAGTGCTTCTCCTGGACCCTGGATACGCTCGGCCTGTTTGCCGCCAGCGCGGCCGATGCTGCCCATGCCCTCGCCCTCATCGCCGGCCGGCCGGAGATCGACCAGCCGGCCTCGGTGCCGCGGATCGGGCTCTTCGTTCCGGAGTATTGCGAGGCTGCCGAACCCGACGCGCTGCATGCCCTCGAACGGGCACGGGCGATGGCTGAAGCGGCGGGCGCCGGCATCCGCGCCTTCACGCTGCCCGACGAGTTCCGCCACGCCTTCGAGGAGCATGCGACGATTCAAGATTTCGAATCCGCGCAGGCCCTGGCCTGGGAATACGAATCCCATCGCGCTTCCCTGCCGCCGCTCCTGCGCGCCCATCTCGACAAGTCCCGAACCATCGAGGCGACCGCCTACGACGCCGCCCGGCGCGCGGCGCATCACGCCAGACGCAGCTTGCGGGACATCCTGCGCAGTTCCGACATCGACGTCCTGCTGACGGTATCCGCCCCGGGCCAGGCGCCGGTGGGGTACGCCTCCACCGGCGATTCCCGCTTCAACCGGCTCTGGACGATGATGGGCGTGCCCTGTGTGACCGTCCCCGTGCCGGGGGAGGGGCCACCGCTCGGCGTTCAGATCATCGCCCGTTTCGGCGACGATGCGAGGGCGCTCTCGGCTGCGAAGTTCCTAGAGAAGGCTTTCGCCGAAAGGCCATGACCTCATCCCGAGTATCCGTGCGCCGGTACACGTCGGCGGATCGCTTGGGCGAGGCTCAAGCAGGGCGAGACCGTAACGCGTCGAGCGTCACGAAAACGCCGGTGTCGCGATGCAGGAACGTATGAAGCGGCGTCGCGCCGACGATTTCTTCCAGATCGATCCGCCGAACGGTGAGCCACCTCTTCATGCGCCTGCTTCGGCTTTTCGCGATCTTGCCGCTCCTCGTGTCGACGCAGATGATCCACGCGGCGGAGGCCCCGCCGGCAAGCGGTTCCACCACGCCCGCACCCGCGGTGACCATCGTGTCGGCCGCCAACCGCGAGATCGTCGAGCAGGCGGTGGTCACCGGCACCCTGGTCCCGCGTGACGAGATCCTGGTGGCGCCCGAGATCGAGGGCTACCGGATCACCGAATTGCTGGTGGAAGAGGGCGCCGAGGTCGAGAAGGGGCAGGTCCTGGCCCGGCTTTCCCTCGAGATGATCGCGACGCAGGAAGCGGCCAACGTCGCCGCCATCGCCAAGGCCCAGGCGGCGATCGTCCAGGCCCGCAGCCAGATCGTCCAGTCCGAGGCGGCGCAGACCGAGGCCAATCTCTCGCTGGAGCGCGCCCGCTCCCTCATCAAGACCGGGAACGCCACGGCGGCGGTACTGGAGCAGCGGGTCTCGGCCGCTCAAGGCGGCGAAGGCAGGCTCGCCGCCGCGAAGGGCGGCCTGCAGCTCGCCGAGGCCGATCTCGCGGCTGCGCGGGCGCAGAGCAACGAGATCGCTCTTAAGCGCGCGCGCACCGACATCAAGGCCCCCGACGGCGGCGTCGTCAGCCGCCGTACCGCCAGGATCGGCGCGGCGGCGACGTCCACGGGCGAACCGCTGTTCCGGCTCATCGCGCGTGGCGAGATCGAACTCGAAGGCGAGGTGCCGGAAACATGGATGCCCCGGATCAAGCGCGGCGACGCCGTGCGCCTCGAGGCCGAGCAGGGCCGGATGGTGACGGGTAAGGTCCGGCGGATCGACCCCGAGATCGACCGGCTGACGCGCCTCGGAAAGATCCGCATCAGCCTCGACCGCGACCCGTCCCTGCGCATCGGCGCCTTCGCCCGCGGCAAGGTCGAGGTGGCGCGGCGGGACTCCGTGGCCGTTCCCCTCTCCGCGCTGCTCTACGGGATCGACGGTTCCGCCCTCGTCTACGTGGTTGAGGACGGCACAGTGGAGGCCCGCAAGGTCGCAGCCGGCCTCGCGGCCGACGGTTTCATGGAAATCCGCGACGGGTTGAAAGCCGGCGAGGCCGTCGTCGCGCGAGCCAGCAGCTTCCTGCGCCATGGCGACCGGGTGCGGCCGGTGCAGCCGAAGACCGACGCGGCCGCCACCGCGACGTCGCGCTGAGAATCGGACCAAACCGACCATGCGCCTCAACATCTCCGCCTGGGCGATCCGCAAGCCGATCACCTCGATCGTACTGTTCCTCGTCCTGATGATTCTCGGGCTCGTGAGCTTCCGTTCGCTGCCGATCACGCAGTTCCCGAACATCGACATCCCGATCGTGGCGATCCAGGTCACCCAGGCCGGCGCGGCTCCCTCGGAGTTGCAGACCCAGGTGACGAAGGTGGTCGAGGATGCCGTCGCGGGGGTGAAGGGCGTCAAGCATATCATCTCGACGATCTCGGAGGGCGTCTCCGCCACCACCATCGAGTTCCGCCTCGAAGTGAACGTGGACCGCGCCGTCAACGACGTGAAGGACGCCATTGCCAAGGTGCGGGTGACCCTGCCGCGCACCATCGACGAGCCGATCATCAGCCGCGTCGAGATCGCCGGGTTGCCGATCATGGTCTACGGCGCCTCTGCGCCGGCCATGACGCCGGAAGACCTGTCCTGGCTCATAGACGACGTCATCGCCCGGCAGGTCCAGGGCGTGAAGGGCGTCGGCGGCGTCGAGCGCCTGGGCGGTGTCGCCCGCGAGATCCGCGTGACGCTCAAACCCGACCGACTGCTGGCGCTGGGCATCACCGCGGCGGACGTGAACCGCCAGCTCCGCCTCACCTCGGCCGACATGGCGGGCGGACGCGGCGAACTCGGCGGCCAGGAACAGTCGATCCGGACGCTGGCCGGCGCCGCAAGCCTCGACACCCTCGCCCAGACTTCGATCATCGTGCCGGGCAACCGCAAGGTCCGCCTCGACGAGTTGGCGACGCTGGTGGACGGTTCGGAGGAGCCGCGCACCTTTGCGCGCTTCAACGGCGAGCCCGTTGTCGCTTTCGCGATCTCGCGGGCGACAGGCGCCAGCGATGCCGAGGTCGCCAGCGCAGTGGCGCGCAAGATCGCCGATCTCGCGGCGAAGAATCCCGGTGTCCGGTTCGACCTGATCGACACCTCCGTCATCAACACGGTGGGCAACTACCATTCGGCGATGCAGAGCCTGATCGAGGGCGCGGCGCTGGCCGTCATCGTCGTGTTCCTCTTCCTTCGCGATTGGCGGGCGACGCTCATCGCCTCGATCGCGTTGCCCCTCTCGGTGCTGCCGACCTTCTGGGTGATGAGCACCCTCGGCTTCTCGCTCAACGCCGTCAGCCTGCTCGCCATCACCCTCGTCACCGGCATCCTGGTGGACGATGCCATCGTCGAGATCGAGAACATCGTCCGGCACATGCGGATGGGGAAATCCGCCTACCGGGCGGCTCTCGAGGCCGCCGACGAGATCGGCCTCGCGGTCATCGCGATCACGGCGACGATCATCGCCATCTTCGCGCCGGTCTCCTTCATGAGCGGCATCGCCGGCCAGTATTTCAAACAGTTCGGCCTTACCATTGCGGCGGCCGTGTTCATGTCCCTTCTGGTAGCGCGCTTGATCACACCGCTGCTCGCCGCCTATTTCCTGCGCGATCACGGACCGGATCATGAGCGCGAGGGTCCGGTCATGCGGGCGTATACCCGCGTGGTCGCGTGGTCGGTGCGGCACAAGTTCATCACCCTGGTGGTGGGGCTCGCCTGTTTTGCCGGATCGATCATGTCCACCGGGCTGCTGCCCGCCGGCTTCCTTCCCGCCGAGGATGCGGCGCGGACGATCTTCGTGGTCGAACTGCCGCCCGGCGCCCGCCTCGCCGACACCACCCGCGTCACTGACGGCATCGTCGACAGGATCAAGGCCCTGCCCGAAGTTCGCAGCGTGTTCGTGGATGGCGGCCGCCAGTTGCCGGCCAAGAAGGAGGTGCGGCTCGCAAGCTTCACCATCAACCTGACGCCGAAGAGCGCGCGCCACCGCACGCAGAAGCAGCTCGACAAGATCATCGGCGCGATCCTGCGCGAGGAGCCGGACATCCGGTTCTGGTCCCTGCGTGATAGCGGCCAGCGCGATCTCGCCCTCATCGTCTCGGGGCCGGACCTGCGTCTCGTCTCGGAGACGGCGGCACGGCTGCAACGCGAGGCGGCCTCCGTGCCCCACCTCGTCAACGTTCTGTCCACGGCCCCCCTCGACCGGACCGAGATCCGCATCCGCCCGAAGGCCGGCGTCGCAGCAGACCTCGGAGTCTCCACGGACCTCATCGCCGAGACCGTGCGGGTAGGGACGATCGGCGACATCGGCGCCAACCTCGCCAAGTTCAACGCCGTCGACCGCCAGGTTCCGATCCGGGTGCAGCTGCCGCTCGCCCTGCGCGGAGACCTGTCCCAGCTGGAGAGCCTGAAAGTCCCGGTGAAGGGGGGCGCCTCCGTTCCCCTCTCCACGGTGGCCGATCTCAGCCTCGGTCGCGGCCCCACGGCCATCGACCGCTACGACCGCTCGATCCGCGTGGCCCTGGAGGCCGACATGGAGGGCTCGGACGCCCTGGGCACCCTGATCGAATCCGTGATGGCGCTGCCGACCGCAAAAAACCTGCCGCCGGGCGTCGCCATCAGCCAGACCGGCGACGCGGAAATCATGGGCGAGGTGTTCGAAGGCTTCGCTCTCGCCATGGGTGCCGGCCTCATGATGGTGTTCGGCGTGCTGGTGCTGCTGTTCGGCAACTTCCTTCAGCCGCTCACCATCCTGTTCTCGCTCCCTCTCTCCATCGGCGGGGCGATCCTCGGACTGCTGATCTTCCACATGCCGATCTCTATGCCAGTGGTGATCGGCATCCTGATGCTCATGGGTGTGGTGACCAAGAACGCCATCATGCTGGTGGATTTCGCCATCGAGGAGATGGCACGGGGCGTCGACCGAGCCACCGCCATCATCGATGCGGGGCGCAAGCGCGCCCGCCCCATCGTCATGACCACCATCGCCATGGCGGCAGGCATGGTGCCATCAGCCATGGCGCTCGGCATCGGCGGCGAATTCCGCGCGCCCATGGCGGTCGCGGTCATCGGTGGCCTCATCGTCTCGACCGGCCTGTCGCTGATCTTCGTGCCGGCGATCTTCGTCCTGGTGGACGACCTGTCGCGCTTCTTCGTCCGGCTCTTCGGCCGCTTCATCGGGCGAAAGGACGAACCCACCGAAGGGGCCTTCGCACTGCCGACCAAACTCGCCAATGACGGAAACAGCTTTTCGTCACGCTCGGCGGCGGAGTAGCCGCAGCGGTCAGCCCTTCTTGTCGAGGGGACGTCCCAGCAGCCGTGCGAACTCCGCTTCGATCTCTTCCACCGAGAACGGATTCTGGCTCGTGGGCTCGGCTCGGCTCGGAGCGGGCACCGGCTGCGGGGTGGGAGGAGGCGGCGGGGCCGGAAGGAACACGTCCGGTGCGGTTGAACCCGGTTCGCTCCGTGCAGGATCGCTCGGCCCGGCATCTGCGACCACCGGCTGGGCAGGAGCCGGCTGGGCCTTCGGAGAAGCCGTCGGCGCCTCATTCGGAAGGACCTCCGCTGGCGCGGCCATGGCGGCCGCCATCGGGTCGATCGGCTGGTCCGCCTTAATCTTCTCAGCAGCAACGGATTCGGGACGAGGTTCGGGCTTTGCCGCGACTTTGGGCTCGACGGGGGGCGTCTTAGGCGGTGTCGTGGGGACGGCCTGGGAAGCCGGGGAGATTGCGGCCGATGGCCGGCGCAGGGCCTCCTCGAGCTGCCTTGCCATGTCGGACAAGATGGCTGCGTCCACGGGACGGGAACTCGTCGGCCGGACCAAGGGCGGCGGAACGGCGGGAACCTGCTCCACGACCGGCGCGGGTTTCGCGGGAGGTTGCGGCCGCGCCGCTTTCTCCGGGCTCGCTGCCTCGATCACGACGGAAGCGACCGGGGCGGGTGTAGCCTCCGGCACCGCTGCCCGCTTTGGAGGTTCCACGGCAGGAACGATCGGTTCGGCGGCGCCGTCCGACTGGGTGTCCGCCGGCCGAGGCCGGTCCGGGGATTCGGGCTTCAGATTGGCCAGCGGGGGCGGGTTCCGTCGCGCAGCCTTTGCCGCCAGCAGATCGGCTTTGGTGAAGCGGGAAGCCGGCTTCGCCTCGGGGGCGGCATCGCCACGAGGTTCGACGGTCGGGTTGACGATCGCAGCCGGTTCCGGAGCCGGCGCCCTGGGCTCGTCGAAGACGGGAGGCTGCATGACCGGCGGAGCGGCCGGCGCGGGCAGATCGACAGGCCGCGGAGGATCGAAGACCGGCTCTTCGGGGAGCGGCTCGACCCTTGCTGCCTCGTCGAGAGGGAGCCGCGCACCGGCGCCTCGGTGAATGTTGCGCTCCACGATGACGTCGTTGGGGCCGCCGACGAGGAGCAGATGCTCGACATTGTCCCGGCGCAGCAGGATCAGCTGCCGCTGCCGGTCGAGTTCGTAGATGTCGACGATGCCGAGACGGGGCTGACGGCCGCGCGGACCGGATTTCGACAGGGCCATGCCCCTGCCGGAGAACCGCCGGAAAATCAGGACGATGGCGGCCAGAACGGCGAAAATGACGGCGAATATGATCAGGAATTGGAGCGGAAAGGAGCCGTCCGAATTAAAGAACGCTGACAAGATCGGGCTCTTTCGGGTTTCGGGCCGGAGGCCCTACGCAGCACAGGTTGTCCTGATATCACGGCCAGGGTGGACGAAGGCAATAAGGTTAAGACTTCGTTAACAGGCAACTTCCGCGCCGAGCATCTGCTGCTGGCCGATAGGCTCTTAACCGGACGTTAACCATGGAGGCGGCAGATTTTGCCCATCGCTCCGGGGTCGTCCGGCGGCGCCGAGGGGCTCCGAGCACCGTGTCCGTCACCGATCTTCCCATCCTCTCCATGCTTCGCACGCGGATGCAGTGGCATCAGACGCGCCAGAAGCTGCTCGCCGAGAACGTCGCAAACGCCGACCTGCCGGGTTTCAAGCCGCGCGATCTGGCGAGCCCCAGCTTCGGCGGCGGGACCGGCGACCTCGCCCAGCCCTCCGGATCCACGGGCGGCAACTCGGGCCTCGCCGTCACCAGCCCGGCTCACATCGCCCTCAACGGCGGCCCCGAAGGCCCGGGCGCGGAGCCGCGCCGCTTCAACGGGTTCGAGATCAGGCCGAGCGGGAACGGGGTCAATCTCGAGGAGGAGATGATGAAGGCCGGCGACAACCAGGCCGATTATCAGCTCGCCGCGACGATGTACCAGAAGAGCCTCGACAAGCTGAAGATCGCCATCGGCAAGCGCTGATCGTACCGCCCCCCCGAGCTTGCGGAGTACGCGCCGTGGAATTCCTGAAATCCCTGACCATCGCGGCATCCGGCCTCAAGGCCCAGTCGGGCCGGATGCGGATCATCGCCGAGAACATCGCCAATGCGGATTCGGCCCCGAGCGGGGTCGGCGCCGAACCCTACCGGCGCAAGATCCCCACCTTCACCCAGCATATCGACCGTGAGACCGGCGCGTCGCTGATCGAGGCCGGGCGGGTGAGGCGGGATACATCGCCGTTCCGCACCAAGTACGATCCGGGAAATCCCAGCGCCGATGCGCGCGGCGAGGTGCGGATGCCCAACGTCAACGGGCTGATCGAGAACATGGACATGCGCGAGGCCCAGCGCTCCTACGAGGCCAACCTGAACATGGTCACCGCGACCCGCAAGATGATCAACGCCACCCTCGCCATCCTCAAGGCCTGACGCTCTTCCTCTCCCGAAAGTCCGCCGCCATGCCGACCAACGCCTTCGCCGCAGGAGCCTACGCCGCCGTCCAGAACATCGGCGGCATGAAGGGCGGCACGCCCAGGATCGCCCCGACCTCGGGGGCGGATGGCGGGTTCACCTCACTGCTCACCTCGGCCATGGACAAGATCGGCGAGAGCGGCGCGAAGGCCGATGCCCAGGCCCTGTCGGTGGCGGGCGGCAAGGCCAACGTCGTCGACGTGGTGACCGCCGTCGCCGAGAGCGAGACGGCCCTGCAGACCCTGGTCGCCGTCCGCGACCGCGTGATCTCCGCCTATGAGGAAATCATGCGGATGCAGATCTAGTCGCCACCGCTCTTCTTTGCCCTCCTACCCGCCTCCTCGTCCTGAGGTGCCCCGTCAGCGGGCCCCGAAGAAGGCCTCCAGAGCCCGACGAGCGAAACGCAGCCCTCCTTCGAGGCCTCCGCTCTGTTCCGTCACCTCGGGATAAGGGGGCAGACGAGAATTCCGGCCGAGATCGCCGCCGCCCCGATACAATCCGTGAGTTCGCTTCCATGACCGGCCTTGCCATTCTCGACGTCTCCCGAGACGGGATCTTCGTCTTCCTCAAGGTCGCGGGGCCGCTGATGATCGTCGCCCTCGTGGTCGGCCTCGTCGTGTCGCTGCTCCAGGCGCTGACGCAGATCCAGGAACAGACGCTGATCTATGTGCCCAAGATCGTCGCCGTCTTCGCGGCGCTTCTGTTCATGCTGCCCTTCATGGGCGATGCGCTCGCCGGCTACATGACCCGCATCGCCGCCCGCATCGTGTCCGGCGGATGACGCGCCGGGCCGGGCGCTGCTATGCAGACTCATGAACCTGCTCCTGCCCGGCATCGCGGCGGCCTACCTGCTCACCTTCGCGCGCATCGGCACGCTGATGATGCTGCTGCCGGGGCTCGGCGAACAATCCGTCTCGCCGCGCATCCGTCTCGCCTTCGCGCTCCTCGTCTCGCTGATCCTGTTCCCGATGGTGCGCCCGCTGCTGCCGATGCAGGGCGCTTCGCTTGCGGGCCCCGGATTGATCTCGCTCCTCATCGGCGAACTGCTGATCGGCCTCGTCCTCGGCCTCACCGTGCGCATGGTGCTGGCCGCCTTGCAGACCACGGGCGTCATCGTCTCGCAGCAGCTCGGCCTGTCCTACGCGATGACCGTGGACCCGACCCAGGGCGGCCAGCAGGCGGCGCTGGGCAACTTCCTGATGATGCTGGGCATCACCCTCATCCTCGCCACCGACCTGCACCACGTGGCCCTCGATGCCATTGGCCGGAGCTACGTGATGCTGCCGCCCAACGGCGTTCTGGCCATGGGCGAGGCGGCCCAGCTCGCCCTGCGGGCGATGGCGCGCGGCTTCCTCCTGGCGGTCCAGATCTCGGCGCCGTTCATCGCTTTCGGCATCCTGTTCAACGTCGGCCTCGGCGTGCTCTCGCGCCTGATGCCGCAGATGCAGGTGTTCTTCATCGCGGTGCCGGCCTCTGTACTCATCGGCATGCTGATCCTGTTCGGCAGCCTCGGCATCATGATGAGCGTCTTCCTCGACGACATCGGCCGCTATCTCGGCGAGTTGACCGGGCGATGAGGGCGGTATCGAACGGCCCGACGATGCGCCGGACAGGGGAGCGCTGAGCCGTGTCCGACGACAGCGACCAGGAAGACAAGACAGAAGAGCCAACTCAACGGCGCATCGAGAAGGCGATCGAGCAAGGCAACGTCGCCAACAGCATTGAGGTCAACACCTTCTTCATCCTGTCCGCCTTCACGATGGCGCTGCTGCTGGCGTCGAGCACGATCGCGAAGGACCTCGTCGTCAGCCTGCGCGCCTTCCTGATGAACGCGCATCAGGTTCCCTCCGACCCCACCGCTTATACCGAGATGGGGATGCGGATGCTGCTGATCTGTGGCCAGGCGCTGCTGATCCCCGTGAGCCTCGTGGTCATCGCGGGCCTCGCTGGCGGTCTCGTCCAGCACCCGCTGGTCTTCTCCACCGATGCCCTAATGCCGAAATTCGATCGCATCTCGCCGATGGCCGGCATCAAGCGCATCTTCGGCATCGAGGCCCTGGTCCAGTTCCTCAAGGGGCTCGCCAAGCTGATGCTGGTGGGGGTCGTCGCGAGCACCATCCTGTGGAACGAGCGCGACCGGCTCGAGGTCTTCGCCCGGCTCGACCCGGCGGCGATGCTGCCCGCGATCCTCGGTATCGCCCTCAAGCTTCTCGGCGGCATGCTCGCCATCTTCGTAGTCATCGCCATGGGCGACGCCTTCTATCAGCGCTTCCGCTGGCGCTCGAAGCTGCGCATGACCAAGGAAGAGATGAAGCAGGAGCACAAGGAGAGCGAGGGCAATCCCGAGGTGAAGGGCCGGATGAGGCAGATCCGCGCCTCGCGGGGCAACAAGCGCATGATGGCGGACGTCCCCACCGCCACGGTCATCGTCACCAACCCCACCCACTACGCCGTCGCCCTGCGCTACGAGGCGGGCATGGCAGCACCGATCTGCGTCGCCAAGGGCGTCGATTCTCTGGCATTGCGCATCCGCGCCGTCGCAAAGGAGCACGATGTCCCGATCATGGAGAACCCACCGCTGGCGCGGGCGCTCCACGCCACGGTGGAGATCGATTCCGAAATTCCCGCCGAACACTACCGCGCCGTGGCCGAGGTGATCGGCTTCGTCATGCGGCTCAAGCGCCGTGCGGCGTGAAAACGCCACGCTTTATGCACCTTTTTTGACGAGACTTGTCCGTGACCTCCTGAGGATACCCTTGCTGCGGACGCGGCCCGGGCGCTAACCGGGATTGGTCGAGGGTGGAATGGCGCCGAAATGGCTGAGGTGAGCGGACCAACGAAACCGGTGTCGAGCGCCATCGACCGATCGGAGAGGCCTGGGCGGGTCGGGTTGCTCTTGGTTCTCGCCGGACTTCTCGTCGGCGCGGCGGTGGGCCTGTCCTTCGTTGCCAACGAGCAGGCGCAGCCGCTCATCCTCGGGCTACTCGCCCTGCTCGCCATGGCCGGCGTGTTCTGCCTGTTCGCCCTGGCGATCGGCGCGCTCCAGCTCTCGGGCCAGACCGGCCGCGACGACATCACCAAGGCCATCGTCGATGCCTCGCCCGAAGGCGCCATCGTCGTCGAGGATGGCGGCCGCTTGATCTACGCCAACGAGGCCTATCTTCGGATCTCCGGCGGAGAGACCTTCTCCAACCTGAAGCCGGTGGAGCGGGTCTTCGTAGGCTCGCCGGACGTGTCCGAGGCAGTCTACCGTCTGGCCCAGGCGGCCCATGACGGACGCGGCCATGTGGAGGAGATCCGCATGGCGCCCCCGCCCCAGGGTGAGACCGAGCGCGCCTTCGCCTGGTTCCGCATCGCCGTGCGTGCGGTGGAGCGGCCGAGACTCCCGGCGACCCTGTGGACGGTCACCGACATCACCCATGAGCGCGAGCGCCAGGAGAACGTCTTCCAGGAGCTTCAGCACGCGATCGATTACCTCGATCATGCGCCGGCCGGCTTCCTCTCCATCGATCCGTCGGGCTCCATCGTCTACATGAACGCGACGCTGGCCTTCTGGCTCGGCTACGACCTCGCCACGGTGGGCTCGGGCGGACTGCGCCTGCCCGAGATCGCGCCGAGCGCCGACGTACTCACCGCCACCGAAGGCCTGCCCGGCGAGGTCCGCACCGATCGCTTCGACCTCGACCTGCGCCGCCGCAACGGCCAACCCCTGCCGACCCGGCTCTATCACCGCGTGGCCTTCGGCCAGGACGGCAAGCCCGGGCCGTCGCGCACCTTCGTGCTCAACCGCTCGGCCGGGGCCGAGAGCGACGAGCCGCAGCGCGCCGCCGAGGTGCGGCTTGCCCGCTTCCTCAACAACAGCCCCATCGCCATCGCGACCCTCGACCCCACCGGGCGCATCGCGCGCGCCAACGCGTCCTTCGCCAGGCTGTTCGGCGGGACGCCGCGCCAGACCGTGCCGGACGGGCGCGGCGAACTCGGCACCGAGCCGACCATGTGGGAAGCGCTGGTCGACCGCGACCGGGCCGCCCTCGAGAGCGCCCTGATGAAGGCCGCCGACGGAACCGTTGAGGTGCAGCCGATCGAGGTCGCGCTGGCGGGGCCGGGGAACCGCTCGGCGCGGGTCTGGCTCAGCCCGGCCGGCGGCGACACATCGGCGGCGGCAGATGCGGCCACGCCCGCCGACCGCGAGCGCGTGATCCTTTATGCCCTCGACACGACGGCGCAGCGCCAGCTCGAACAGCAGATCGCCCAGACCCAGAAGATGGATACGGTGGGCCAGCTCGCCGGCGGCATCGCGCACGACTTCAACAACGTCCTCCAGGCCATCATCGGCTATTCAGACCTGCTGCTGGCGAGCCACAGGCCGACCGATCCGGCCTTCCAAGACATCATGCAGATCAAGCAGAACGCCAATCGGGCAGCCAGCCTTGTGCGGCAGCTGCTGGCCTTCTCGCGGCGCCAGACCCTGCGCCCGGAGGTGATGAATGTCGGCGAGGCCCTGTCCGACCTCACGCTGCTGCTGAAGCGCCTGCTCGGCGAGCGGGTCGACCTCGACCTCAAGCACGGGCGCGACATCTGGCCGATCAAGGCCGACGTGAACCAGTTCGAGCAGGTCATCGTCAATCTCGCGGTCAATGCCCGCGACGCGATGCCGAATGGGGGCCGCCTGCTCATCCGCACCGCCAATATCCTCGAGGGTCTGGAGAATACCGAGCGCAGGCCAGGCGCACCGGCGGGCGACCATGTCCTTATCGAAGTGCTCGATACCGGCGAAGGCATCCCGCCCGACGTGATGGAAAAGATATTCGAGCCGTTCTTCACCACGAAGGACATCGGCAAGGGCACCGGCCTCGGCCTCTCTACCGTGTTCGGCATCATCAAGCAGAGCGGCGGCACCATCGACGTGCAATCGACCGTGGGGAGTGGCACGGCCTTCCGCATCTACCTGCCCCGCCACGAGCCTGCGGCCGAGCCCGTTCCGGAGATCACCGTCGCCTCCGCTGCCCCGCAGAGCAACGCGGAAGTCGCCGCCAGCCGGCTCAGGGGAGCGCGCGACCTCGAAAAGCCCGGCAGCGGGCAATCCGCCCCGCGCAAGCCCTCGCCCGATCATACCGGGCAGGGCGTGATCCTGCTGGTGGAGGACGAGGATCCGGTGCGCGCTGTCAACAGCCGGGCCCTGTCGGCACGGGGCTACACGGTCCTGGAAGCGGCCTCCGGACTCGACGCCCTGGCCCTCATCAGCGATGTCGACCAAACCATCGACCTCGTCGTCTCCGACGTGGTGATGCCGGAGATGGACGGTCCGACGCTGCTGCGCGAATTGCGCAAGCATCGCCCGGACCTGAAAGTGATCTTCGTCTCCGGCTATGCCGAAGACGCGTTCCGCAAGAACCTCCCCGAGGGCGAGGATTTCAACTTCTTGCCCAAGCCGTTCAGCCTCAAGCAGCTCGTCGAGACGGTTAAGGAGACGATCGCCCGTTAAGGGCGACGTCTGTTCTCGTTTCGGCTGAAATCGTGCCTGTCCGCCTTGCGCAATGAGAACAAAACAAGTACATCAATCGCATCCGAGGCGCATTGAGCCTTGAGCTCTCCCCATGCATAAGGATGCCGACGAATGGCCCAGCCCGCGCTGAAAGTTGTGGAATCCCCGATGGTGGACAAGGACAAGGACAAGGCGAAGGCGATCGATGCCGCGCTGTCCCAGATCGAGCGTGCCTTCGGCAAGGGCTCGATCATGCGGCTCGGCAAGAACGACAAGGTGGCGGAGGTCGAGACCATCTCCACCGGGTCGCTCGGCCTCGATATCGCGCTGGGCGTCGGCGGCCTGCCGCGTGGCCGGGTGATCGAGATCTACGGCCCCGAATCTTCGGGCAAGACCACCCTTGCCCTGCATACTATTGCCGAAGCCCAGAAGAAGGGCGGCGTCTGCGCCTTCGTGGATGCGGAACACGCCCTCGATCCGGTCTATGCGCGCAAGCTCGGCGTACAGCTCGACGACCTGCTGATCTCGCAGCCCGATACCGGCGAACAGGCCCTGGAGATCACCGACACCCTGGTCCGTTCGGGTGCCATCGACGTGCTCGTGGTCGATTCGGTGGCGGCGCTCACGCCGCGCGCCGAAATCGAGGGCGAGATGGGCGACAGCCAGCCCGGCCTTCAGGCGCGCCTGATGAGCCAGGCCCTGCGCAAGCTCACCGGCTCGATCTCGCGCTCCAAGTGCATGGTGATCTTCATCAACCAGATACGAATGAAGATCGGCGTCATGTATGGCAGCCCGGAAACGACCACGGGCGGCAATGCCCTGAAGTTCTACGCATCGGTCCGTCTCGACATCCGCCGCATCTCGACCCTGAAGGATCGGGACGAAGCCATCGGAAACCAAGTTCGCGTCAAGGTGGTGAAGAACAAAGTCGCCCCGCCCTTCAAGCAGGTCGAGTTCGACATCATGTTCGGCGAGGGCGTCTCCAAGGTCGGCGAACTCATCGATCTCGGGGTGAAGGCTGGGATTGTGGAGAAGTCCGGCGCCTGGTTTTCCTATGCGAGCCAGCGCCTCGGCCAAGGCCGTGAGAACTCGAAGGGCTTCCTGCGCGACAACCCGGACATCGCCAACAAGATCGAAGCGGCGATCCGGCAGAATTCCGGCCTGCTCGCCGACAAGATCCTCGAGACCGCCAAGCCCACCGAAGACGATCTGGACGAAGGCGAGGCCTGATCGCCTCGCAGGTTATCGAATTGGCCGTCGCAGACTTCTGCGGCGGCCTCTTTCATGTTCGGATCATCTCGCCGGTGCGGACCGGCCCGTTGATCGCCCGACGATCGATCGTCAGGCGCGGTGGTGGGCGCGGCCAGCCGTTCGTGGGCCGCACCGTGAAGAAACCGGAACGCACCATTGCGGACCGGGCGTGACTCGACGGTCCGGCCTCCTTATGAGGGCGCAAGCCACGAAGAAGCCTCGGGTCGTCGTCTCGACCGCCCAAAGCGCACGACAGAGTCATTTCACGATGAGCGGCGTCAACGAGATCCGGTCGGCCTTCCTCGACTATTTCGCCAAGGCGGACCACGCCGTGGTGCCGTCGTCGTCCCTCGTGCCGCGCAACGACCCGACATTGATGTTCACCAATGCGGGGATGGTGCAGTTCAAGAACGTTTTCACCGGTGTGGAGAAGCGGCCCTACAACCGGGCCACTACGGCGCAGAAATGCGTACGCGCCGGCGGCAAGCACAACGACCTTGACAATGTCGGCTATACTGCGCGCCACCACACCTTCTTCGAGATGCTCGGCAACTTCTCCTTCGGCGATTATTTCAAGCCGCGGGCAATCGAATTGGCCTGGAGCCTGATCACGAAGGAGTTCGGCCTGTCGAAGGACAGGCTCCTCGTCACCGTCTATGCGGATGACGAGGAGGCGGCCGACCTTTGGAAGAAGATCGCGGGTTTTGGCGACGACCGGATCATCCGCATCGGCACCTCTGACAATTTCTGGCAGATGGGCGATACCGGCCCCTGCGGGCCGTGCTCGGAGATTTTCATCGATCAGGGTCCCGGCCTGCAGGGCGGTCCTCCCGGCTCGCCGGACGAGGACGGGGACCGGTTCCTGGAATTCTGGAACCTCGTCTTCATGCAGTACGAGCAGATCGAGCCTGGCAACCGCCTCGCCCTGCCGCGCCCCTCCATCGACACCGGCATGGGGCTGGAGCGCATGGCGGCGATCCTCCAGGGCGTCACCAGCAATTACGACACCGACCTGTTCAAGGCCCTCATCGATGCGGTGAGCCACGCGGTAGGCCGGCCGCCGGAGCCCGGCACCGTCGCGTCCTACCGCGTCATCGCCGATCACCTGCGTTCGGTCTCGTTCCTCATCGCCGACGGCGTGCTGCCGTCGAACGAGGGCCGGGGCTACGTCCTGCGCCGCATCATGCGCCGCGCCATGCGTCACCTCGAACTCCTAGGCTCCCGCGAGCCGGTGATGTTCCGTCTGGTTCCCACCCTCATCCGCGAGATGGGGCAAGCCTATCCCGAACTAACCCGCGCCGAGAGCCTGATCTCGGAGACACTGCGCCTCGAGGAAACCCGCTTCCGCCGCACCCTCGAGCGGGGCCTCGCCATCCTCGATACCGAGAGCCGCACCCTGGTCTCCGGCCAGAACCTGTCCGGCGAGACCGCCTTCACCCTCTACGACACCTACGGCTTCCCCCTCGACCTGACCCAGGACGCCCTGAAGGCCCGCGGCATCGGCGTCGACACGGACGCGTTCGGTCAGGCGATGGAGCGCCAACGCAAGGCCGCCCGCGCCGCCTGGACCGGCTCGGGCGAGGCCGCCACCGAAACGGTCTGGTACGGCATCAAGGAGCGCGTCGGCGCCACCGAGTTCCTTGGATACGAGACCGAGGGCGCGGAAGGCATCGTGACCGCGCTTCTGCGCGACGGGGCGGAGGTAGAGAGCCTGTCGGCCGGGGAGACCGGCCTCGCGCTCCTCAACCAGACACCATTCTACGCCGAATCCGGTGGTCAGGTCGGCGATACCGGCCACCTGACCGCGTTGGGCCTTAGCGCGCGGGTCACGGCCACGGAGAAGAAGCTCGGCGATCTCTTCGTGCATCACGTCACCATCGACGAGGGGCGGCTGACCCTCGGGCAGGCGGCCGAGCTCACCGTCGATCACGCCCGCCGGTCGGCGATCCGCGCCAACCATTCGGCCACCCACCTGCTGCACGAGGCCCTGCGCCAGGTGCTCGGCGATCATGTGGCCCAGAAGGGGTCGCTGGTCTCGGCCGAGCGCCTGCGCTTCGATTTCAGCCATCCCAAACCCATGGACGATGCCGAGCTCCGCGCCGTCGAGGACATCGCCAACGCGGTTCTCCTGCAGAACACGCCCGTGGTGACGAAGCTGATGGCCCAGGACGACGCCGTCGCTTCCGGCGCCCGCGCCCTGTTCGGCGAGAAATACGGCGATGAGGTTCGCGTCGTCTCCATGGGATGCCCGGTCGACGATCGGGGGGAACTCGCGGAGGAGGGGCGCCTTCAGGCCTTCTCCATCGAATTGTGCGGCGGCACCCATGCGAGCCGTACTGGCGAGATCGGTCAAATATCGGTGCTCGGCGAGAGCGCGGTGGGTGCCGGCGTGCGCCGGATCGAGGCCCTCACCGCCGGGGCGGCCCGCCGTCACCGCGCCGAGGAAAGCCGCACCCTCGGCCAGATCGCCGGGCTCCTCAAGGTCCAGAGCGCCGACGTGCCCGAGCGACTGAGCGGGCTCATCGAGGAGCGCCGCCGCCTGGAACGCGAGTTGTCGGAAGCGAAGAAGAAGCTCGCCATGGGCGGCTCGTCGGGGAACGACGACGGCCTCGTCGAGGTCGGCGGCGTCAAGCTCATGGCCAAGATCGTCGAGGGCGTCGAGATGCGCGACCTGAAGAGCCTGGCCGATGCCGGCAAGAGCCGCATTGGCTCCGGCATCGTCGCCCTGGTCGGAGTGTCGCCGGACGGCAAGGCCGGCCTCGTCGTCGGCGTCACCGAGGATCTAACCGACCGCTTCGACGCGGTGGCTCTCGTCCGCGCCGGGGCAGGGCATCTCGGCGGCAAGGGCGGCGGCGGACGCCGCGACATGGCGCAGGCCGGCGGCCCGGAGGGAACAGGCGCCCAGGCGGCGATCGACGCCATTGCCCAGGCGCTCTCCGTCAGTTGACGCGCTTCCAAGTCTGGCGCTTGCAGAACACACTCATGACGCAGCCCGCCACTTCGACCACGTTCGGTCCCTTGACCGTGAGACTGCCGGAATAGGTCTTGCCGTCGTTGGGGTTGTAGAGAGAGCCCTCGTAGCCGTCCCCGGACGGGGTCGCCGCGTTCATGATCTGGACGCCGATCAGGCTGCGGGATTGCAGGGAGGCATCGGGGTTCTTGGAATCGAGGCCCTTGCCGGGCACGCTCACCAGGGTGCCGCAATAGCCGCCGCCGCAACGTGCGATCCGGACTTTCGAATCCCCGTTCTCTGTGAGCCAGACCCCGCTCGGGTCTGCCCTCTGCTGGGCGACGACCCCTCCCGTCATCGCGATCAGGGCCATGACGGCCGCAGCGGATCGCGACGGCATCGCTCCGAACTTCATCTTCATTTTCGTCCTCTCGAACGGTTCCGGCGGCCGCCGGGGCGGCCCCACCTTGCGGGAAGCGGGAGTTAGCCATCCGGCATGGGAGGGGCAAGCGCAGGGTCGAGGCAGGCAAGCTGCGCCACCGTATGCCTTGACAGGGCGGCCCGGCACGCGCCTAGAGGCCCCCAATGTAGGAGGGTGGATCGCGATGCGTGTGATCGAGACACAGATTCCCGCGGTGAAGCGGGTCGTGCCCAATCGCTTCGGCGACGACAGGGGCTGGTTCTCGGAAACCTTCCGGGCCGATGTCCTGGCTGCGGCCGGGATCGCCGACGCCTTCGTGCAGGATAATCAATCCTTCTCCGCCCAGAAGGGGACCGTTCGCGGCCTGCATTTCCAGCTCCCACCGGCGGGTCAGGCCAAGCTCGTGCGCGTCCTGTCGGGCGCCATCCTCGATGTCGCCGTCGACCTGCGGCGCGGATCCGAGACCTACGGACGCCACGTCGCCGTCCGGCTCGACGCCGCCGAGGGCGAACAACTCTACGTCCCTGTGGGATTCGGCCATGGGTTCTGCACCCTGGAACCCGACACTATGGTCGCCTACAAGGTGTCGGCCTATTACAGCCGCGAGCACGACCGCAATCTCGCCTGGAACGATCCCGATCTGGCCATAGCCTGGCCGGTGGGCGAGAACGAGGCCGTCCTGTCCGACAAGGATCGCGTGGCACCGTCCTTCGCCGATATCGGCGCTGTGTTCTGAGTGTCTCTCACAAAACTCCCGCTGCTCCATCGTGCTCCGAGCGAGAACCGACCGTGACCGGGAGCTTTGTGCGGCACTCCGAACCATTGCCTGCCCCATCAGCGAAAACACGTGGTAGCGGCAGGATACGGACCCGCCCATGCGTGACCATGAGGATTTGTGAACATGGCCAAACCCCTGCGCATCCTGGTCACGGGCGGATGCGGCTTCATCGGCTCGGCGCTGGTCCTGCACCTCGTCCGGGATCTAGGCCGTGAGGTCGCGACCCTCGACGCGCTGACCTATGCGGCCAACCCGATCTCGCTGGCTCCCCTCGACGGCGATCCGCGGCACCGTCTCGTGACCGGCGACATCTGCGATCCCGCCACCGTGCACGCCCTCTACGCCGAGTTCCGGCCCGACGCCGTCATGCATCTCGCCGCAGAGAGCCATGTGGACCGCTCGATCACCGATCCCGGCGCCTTCATCCGCACCAATGTCGTCGGCACGCAGGTGATGCTCGACGGCGCCCGAACGTACTGGGAAGGGCTCACCGGCGAGGCGAGGGCGGCATTCCGGTTCCTCCACGTCTCCACCGACGAGGTCTACGGCTCGCTCCCGCCTGACGGCTTCTTCACCGAGGACAGCCGCTACGACCCGCGCTCGCCCTATTCGGCCTCCAAGGCCGCCTCCGACCATCTGGCACGGGCCTGGGGCGAGACTTACGGCTTGCCGGTGCTGGTGACGAACTGCTCGAACAATTACGGCCCACGGCATTTCCCGGAGAAGCTGATCCCGCTGATGATCCTCAACGCCCTCGAAGGCCGGCCCCTGCCGGTCTACGGCGACGGCCTTAACGAACGCGACTGGATCCATGTGGAAGACCACGCACGCGGCCTCGTGGCGGTGCTGGAACGAGGCCGCCTCGGCGAGACCTATCTCCTGGGCGGCCGCTCGGTGCGCAACAACCTCGCGGTGGTGAAGGCCCTCTGCGCCGCCTTCGACCGGCTACGGCCGGAGCATGGGCCGCACGAGCGCCTGATTTCCTTCGTCGCCGACCGGCCGGGCCACGACCGGCGCTATGCCATCGACCCCGGCAAGGCCGAGCGGGAGATCGGCTGGACCCCCACCAAATCCTTCGAGGATGCCCTGGAGGAGACCGTGCGCTGGTATCTCGACAACGAAGCTTGGTGGCGCCCGATCCGCGAGGGCCGCTATACCGGCGAGCGCCTCGGCCTCGGTACACCTGCCACGAAGGCTTGACATGGATATCCTGATCCTCGGCGGGGCGGGCCAGGTCGGCACCGAACTGCAGGCCTCTCGGCATTGGGGCGCGGGCGTGACCCTCGTCGCCCCCACCCGAGCCGAACTCGACATCACCGACGCCGGCGCCGTGGCACGGGTCTTCTCCGAGCGCACCATCGGGGCGGTGGTGAACGCGGCCGCCTATACCGCCGTGGACAAGGCCGAGTCGGAGGTGGTGGAGGCCTGGCGCCTCAACGCCCTGGCCCCCGCCATCCTGGCGGCCGAGACGGCGCGGCGGGGCATTCCCTTCGTTCACGTCTCCACCGATTACGTCTTCGACGGCGCCGCACCGGGCGCCTACGCGCCCGACGCGGCGATCCGTCCGACCAGCGTCTACGGCGCCAGCAAGGCCGCCGGGGAGATGGCGGTCCGAACCGCCAATCCGCGCCACGCAATCCTGCGCACGGCGTGGGTCGTGAGCCCGCACCGGGGCAACTTCGTGAAGACGATGCTGCGGCTCGCAGCCGAACGGGATGCGCTGACCGTCGTGAACGACCAGCGCGGTTGCCCGACCTCGGCCGCCGATCTCGCCGCCGCCCTCGCGGACATCGCCCTGCGTCTTTCCGCCGACAGCGACGCACCCACGGGCACGCACCACTTCGTCAATGCGGGCGCGACCACCTGGCACGGTTTCGCGCAAGCCATCGTCGCCGGCTCGGCCGCACGCGGCGGGCGGAGCGTCCCGGTCAACGGCATCCCCACGAGCGCCTATCCGACGCCCGCGCGGCGGCCGGCCAATTCGCAATTGTCGACGGAGAGCCTGACGACGGCCTACGGGCTGACGCCGCGCCCCTGGCAGGCCGCCCTTGACGACATCCTCGACCGGCTGGTCGGTCCCGCGCACCATTCAGTAGAGACACAGTCATGAAGGGCATCGTTCTCGCCGGCGGGTCCGGCACGCGCCTCCACCCGGCGACCCTGTCGATCAACAAGCAGCTGCTGCCCGTCTACGACAAGCCAATGATCTATTATCCGGTCTCGGTGCTGATGCTCGCCGGCATCCGCGAGATCCTGATCATCTCGAGCCCGGAGCATCTCGGCAATTACGAGCGCCTGTTCGGCACTGGCGAGCAGTTCGGCCTCTCCTTCAGCTACGCGGTGCAGCCACGGCCGGAAGGCCTCGCCCAGGCCTTCACCATCGGACGCGACTTCGTTGGCACGGACGACGTCGCCCTGGTGCTGGGGGACAACCTGTTCTTTGGCTCGGGCATGAGCGCCATGCTGAAACAGGCGCGCGAACGGGAAAGTGGCGCGACGATCTTCGCCTATCACGTGGACCACCCGGAAGCTTACGGCGTGGTCACCCTCGACCGCGACGCACGCCCCCTGCGCATCGTCGAGAAGCCATCGGTGCCGGAAAGTCCCTGGGCCGTGACCGGCCTCTACTTCTACGACAACCGGGTGCTCGACATCGCGGCCGCCGTGGAACCGTCGGCCCGCGGCGAGCTGGAAATCACATCCGTCAACCAAGCCTATCTCGACCTCGGCGAACTCCATGTGCAGCGCATGTCGCGCGGCTATGCCTGGCTCGATACGGGGACGCATGACAGCCTGCTGGAGGCGGGCGAATTCGTGCGCACGTTGCAGAACCGGCAGGGCCTTCAGGTCGCCTGCCTGGAGGAGATCGCCTATCTCCAGGGCTTCATCGACAAGGCGCAGCTGATCGCCCGTGGCGAGCTCTTCGCCAAGACCGCCTACGGCCAGAACCTCCTGAAACTGTCGAAGCTCGACCCGGAATCCCGCCTCGACGAGTGACGAAAGCAGCTAAGCGTCGCCGTTTGCGAGGATGGCGCCGGTATAGGTCTCGCTGACCTCGCAGATCGGACGCCCGGACCGGTCCGAGAGGATCGCCTCGATAGCGAAGACGAGATCCGACGGGCCGGGAACACCCGCATCCCGCGGCCACAATCTCAGCAGGCGGAGGTTTCGCCGTTTGGGGAACAGGGTGTGGACCACCCGGCCGAAGGGAGCCTCGGTCACATCGAGGAGCAAGTTCATCTCCGTCGTCAGGCGAGCCGGGACGTACCAGTTCTCGGCCTGCGACAGGACGTGGCCTCCGCAGCTCAGGCGCACGTGCCGGTACCGAACCGCCTCTCCGTCGGACAGGGCGAGCCGCTGGATCTGCTCCGGGCTCGGCCCGCGTTCGGGACACGGAACCCGCGCCGCCACCAGACGGGCCTTCGACGCGAGCCGACGCTCCTCGCACCAGCGCTCCAGCACGGATGTCGCACTGTCGCCGTCGAGGAGCCGCGCGCTCAGGGTCTCGATCAGCGCCTCAGCCGTTTCGCTGGAGGAGGTGGAGAGGGCGTGCCGTCCGGCGGGAAGGGTCATGGTTCCGACCTATCATGCGGTCGAGGGCGACACACGCCATCATCCTGCGCCTGTCCCCGCACGTCCGCCGCCATCTGTCGAGGAACGAGATGGTGTCCGGTCCAGACGGATGCGATCTCAAACGATCGGGGAGCCACCGGGCCACGACCGCTCACGCCACTCCACGGCAGTTCTGGCAAGATCGAGGAAGCCAAGTCACCCGACGGCGGAGATCGACCGAGGGGAGGGACGGCCGGATTGTCCGTTCCCGCCCAGCTCCCTAAACCGAGCGCGGCTCCCAATGCCACCGGGAACGGCGCTCCATGCGCAGGGGCGCCCGCGTCACGCGCCGAAGACGAACAACTCGCTCTGATCCGCCTGCACGTCTACGATCCCCACATCGTGCACGATAATCTTGTTGGAGGTGGCGACGTCCTTGAAGGTGACCATGGTGTCCCGGCCGCCGTTGAGGGCGCGCAGCACCATGTCGCTCGCATCGACGCCTCCGATGTCGACGGTGATGTGGTCATTGCCGATGCTGAACCCGTAGGCGGTATCGCGCCCGAAGCCATCCTCGAAGTGGAACGTGTTCTCGCGGCCGCTCGCGATGATCTTTTCGTTGCCGGCCCCGCCCTCGATCGTGTTGCTGCTCCTGTTGACCTGGATGCGGTCGCCCCCCGAAGTCCCGACGATCCCCACGTCGAACGAGGTTTGAGACACGATCCTGGCGCCCGTAGTCACCCCGGACATGTCGAGGTCCGTATCGCTGCGGATTTAGACGGTCTCGACACCGGTGAAGTTGCCGTCGTCGAGGCTCACGGTGCCGGTGCCCATCAAGAACAGGAAATCGTTCCCCTCGCCGCCATCCAAGGAATCGGGCGTTTCGCTGATGACGAGACGGTCGTTGCCGCCCAACTCATTGAGCGAGTCGCGGCCGCCATTGCCGTTGATGCTGTTATTGCCGGTATCCCCGATCAGGCCATCGGCGAAGGTGCTTCCGAGCAGGTTCTCGAACCCGCTGAACGTGTCTCCTACCGCGTCGCCGACTTCGGCCAGGTCGTTCACAAGACCGACACTGACGCCCGCCGTCGAATGGGCATAGCTCGGGGTATCGATGCCGCCGCCGCCGGTCAGGCGATCGCCTCCCGCGCCGCCCTCGATGACGTTGTTGTTGGCATCGCCGTCTGCGGCATCCTCGAAAGAAGTGAGGCGGAGATTGGAAATGTTGCTGAAACTGTCCTGAACAATCGTTCCGCGGTTATCCACACCTGTGCCGCCTGCCATGTCGACCCCGACACCGAAGAATCAACCGCTATGATACTCGTAGCCCTCCGTGAACGAGCCGTAGCTCAGGGTGTCGGTCCCCGCGCCGCCGTCGATGGTGTTGGTGCCCAGGACGGCTTCCAGGATGTCGTTGCCATCACCGCCGTCCAGGGCATCGTCGCCACCACCGCCGTTGAGGATATCGCCGCTGGCGCTCACCAGGACGTCGCCGAGATCACCCCCGGTGAAATCCAACGCATCGGACGAATCACTGAAATCCGCAAAAATACTCGCCCTGCCAATAGACAGCCGCATCAATGTGTCGAAAACTAGCAGAGAACTGAAGTCTTCGGGAGTTTCGGCGAAGAAGGCACCAATGCTCGATCCGATCTTATATATCTCATTTACTAAAACAGAGACCGAATCTTCGTGCTATCGATGTCGCTATGATTGGATTCACAATTATATCGGATCGACGACATCACCCAACCTTGCAGAAAACTGGCCGCACCACGCGTCTCTCGAAAGACCGAATGGTCATTCGATCGAACAGCGGCAGCAAGATGTCGTATTTCAATGGATCAATTGACAATCACCGACCATTTATGAAATGTAAATTACGACTCAAGATATGATTTATTGCAGGAAGGACGGACAGCTCGATCCGGGATGATGGGGTTGCCGATGCGACGGACGAGACGATCGGGGGTGAATGGGGCCGAACTCCGCCCCTCCGAACGCAACGTCACCAGGATCGCCACCGACAGGCGATCGTATGGGGGCAAGCGGCCAAGTCGCTTCGTTCGAAGGCTCTGTCATCGCGGATGAGGGCGTCAGCGAGGACGGCTCGGCACGAATCGATCGGCTGAGGTGCGGGGCGGACCAAGATGGCCCAATCAGCCGGACGCTTCGGCCGCGCGTCTGTGGAGCCTCACGCCAAGGGAGAGCCAGCCACATCTTCGTAACGATCAAAAACGGGAAGGATCGAGAGAAACCCGTACCAGACCGGCTGGCGGCGTGCGGGCCGTCGTCGCGAAAATCGAATGGTGGAGCCTAACGGGATCGAACCGATGACCTCTTCCATGCCATGGAAGCGCTCTCCCAGCTGAGCTAAGGCCCCACATTCCGGGACAATCGCGACGCCGTCTCGCGAGTGTCGTCATCATCGGTGAACCTCACCGAGATTGGTCTTGTCCGACTCGTCGAAGGTCGACCCACAGGCCGACATCCGCGCACCGGATAAAAAGAAATGGTGGAGCCTAACGGGATCGAACCGATGACCTCTTCCATGCCATGGAAGCGCTCTCCCAGCTGAGCTAAGGCCCCACGTCTCGGACCACCGCGACACGTCTCGTGGTGGTCGTTCCGCCAACCTGCCTTGCGGCGTCCGGCGGAGGCGGTTCTATATTCGGGCGCTTGCCCGGACTCAACCCCCTAATCGCATTCGCCGCCGAGAATTTTGTGCCGCGGAGAATTTTGCGGTTCTCGTCGTCGAGGGGGGAGACAGCCGCCGAGGACGCGCCTCAGCTTTCCTCGTCGTTCTCGATGTCGCCGTCGATCAGATCGGCCACGTCGTCGTCGCCGGCATCTTCCTCCTCGAGGAAGGTATCGTCGGCGTCGGTCGAATCGGCATCGTCGTCGCTGGTCGTGGTGTCCGCTTCGTCCTCCGCGGCCTCGACCTCGTCGAGGGACACGATCTCGGGCCCCCCCTTCTCGGCGTCGGTATCTTCGTCGTCGTCAGCGGGTACGGCCGCGGCGCGGGAAGCGAGGGCGGGAGCGGCGATGCGCGACGTCGCGGCGGCCTGGTAGATGGTCCCGCATTTCGGGCAGGTCGCGGGATCCTTGTCGAGATCGTAGAATTTCGCGCCGCAGCTCATGCATTGACGCTTCAAGCCGAGTTCCGGTCTGGCCACGGGCGAACCTCTGATGGGGATTTGGGAGAGGCGCCCCGTTAGTCGGGTGAAACGGTCCTGTCAAATGCCCTTGCGCAGGCGATCCACCGCGTTCGCCCCAAATCTCATCCGGATTCAACCGCGCGGAGGCCGCGACGGGTCGGATGACGCCGCCCGGCCTGCGTGGTAACCGGCCTCATGACGTCGCCGCCGGCCAAACGGTCGGATGCGACGGCCCGACTGTGCCAGAAGCCGAAAAGTCATCATTCCCGTGTCGCATCACTCCGAACCCCAGCCCTTGACCGCTTCCGCCGGCGCGCCCTTGCGCGGGGCGCTGCGGCCGCCGGGCGACAAGTCGATCTCCCACCGGGCGATGATCCTCGGCCTCCTGAGCATCGGCGAGACCCGCATCGAGGGATTGCTCGAAGGCGACGACGTCCTCCGCACGGCCGACGCCGCCAGAGCCCTCGGGGCCGGGATCGATCGTCTCGGGGAGGGGCGCTGGGTCGTGCGCGGCGTCGGCATCGGCGGGATGATAGATCCGGCCGGCGTGATGGATTTCGGCAATGCCGGCACCGGCTCGCGCCTGATGATGGGCGTGGTCGGCGGCCAGGACGTCACCGCGACCTTCGACGGCGACGCCTCCCTGCGCAAGCGCCCCATGCGCCGCATCCTCGATCCGCTCATCCGCATGGGCACGCAGGTCCTGAGCGAGGAGGAGGGCGGCCGCGTGCCGCTCACCCTTCGCGGCCCGAGGGAAGCCATTCCGATCACCTACGAGACCCCCGTCGCCTCGGCGCAGATCAAATCCGCGGTGCTCCTCGCCGGCCTCAACGCGCCGGGGACCACGACGGTGATCGAGGCGGCGGCGACCAGGGACCATAGCGAGCGAATGCTCCGCCTGTTCGGGGCCGAGGTGGCAGTGAGCCCGCACGGGCCCGGCGGCCATGGCCGCAGCATCGCCCTCACCGGCCAGCCCACCCTGCGCGGCACCGACGTGATCGTGCCGGCAGATCCGTCCTCGGCGGCCTTCCCGCTGGTGGCGGCCCTCATCGTCCCGGGCTCGGAGGTGACGATCCGGGGCGTGATGATGAACCCGCTGCGCATCGGCCTCATCACGACGCTGCTGGAAATGGGCGCCGAGATCGAGCGGCGCAACGAGCGCGACGAGGGCGGCGAGACCGTGGCCGATCTCCATGTCCGCGCCAGCCGCCTCAAGGGTGTCGACGTGCCGGCCGAGCGTGCCCCCTCGATGATCGACGAATATCCCGTCCTTGCCGTCGCCGCCGCCTTCGCCGAGGGCGTCACCCGGATGAACGGGCTACACGAACTGACGGTGAAGGAATCCGACCGCCTCGCCGCCGTGGCCGACGGCCTGGCCGCGAACGGCGTGATCTACCGAATCGAGGGGGACGACCTCATCGTCGAGGGCGATGGCTCCGCCGCGCGCGGCGGCGGCACCGTGGCGACCCATCTCGACCACCGCATCGCGATGGCCTTTCTGGTGATGGGCCTCGCCACCCGCGAGCCAGTCACCGTCGATGACGGCGCCATGATCGCCACCAGTTTCCCGAGCTTCCTGCCGACGATGCGGGCGCTCGGCGGCCGCATCGCGGAGTAGGTCCCATGCCGATGGTCATCGCGATCGACGGGCCCGCCGCCTCGGGCAAGGGGACGCTCGCCAAGCGGCTCGCCACACATTACGGGCTGCCGCATCTCGATACCGGCCTGCTCTACCGGGCCGTGGCCCTCACCGTGATCGATGCGGGCTGCAACCTCGACGATCACGCCGCCGCCGCTCGGGCCGCCGCGACGCTGATCGCCGACCGGCTGGCCGACCCGAGGCTGCGCGAGCGGGCGATGGGTGACGCGGCCTCCCGCATCTCGTCGATCCCGGCCGTGCGCGCGGCCCTCCTCGCCTGGCAGCAGCGCTTTGCCGGCGGCGCCAGCGGCGCCGTCCTCGATGGCCGCGACATCGGCACGGTGGTCTGCCCGCAGGCCCAGGTGAAGCTGTTCATCACCGCCGCCGCCGAGGAACGCGCCCGGCGTCGGCATCTCGAACTCCTGCGGCGCGGCGAGCCGGCGAGCCTCGGGGCGATCCTGGCCGACATCGTCGCCCGCGATGCACGGGACGCGCAACGCTCGACGGCCCCCCTCAAGGCCGCCGCCGACGCCGTTCTCCTCGATACCACCGACCTCGATGCGGACGAGGCCTTCGAGGCGGCGCGCGCGGTGGTGGACCGGGCGCGCGTCCACTGACTTCCGCCTACCGCTTCGGCTCGGGCCCGTAGCGGTTCGGGCCGGGCGTACCCCGCCGGCAGACGGTCTCGACGAAGAACCATAAATTGAACCCGGTCATCGCCAGCGTGGCGGCGATCACGGGCAACGGATAGGCGTCGGCGAACGTCTCGATCGGCGCGAAGCCCGCGAGGGTGACGACCACGTCGGGAAGAATCCACCACCCCGTCCGGCCCCGGTCGTGCAGGCGGCGGATCGTCGCCACGACGAGGAATGCAGCCGTCCCGGCGAAGGTCACCCCGACGATGGCGAGGCCCGCGAACCGGGCATCCAGCGACGCTGTCAGGATGGCGACGCTGCCGAATACGACGAAGAGCAGCAGCATCACGATCAACCGGCGGTGATAGCTCCGGCGGGACAGTCGGCCTCGCGGATCGAAGAGCGCCGCGAGCGAGGCGAGCCTGTCCATCATGTCCCCCTCGGCTTCACGCGCCGCGTGGGCGGCTCGGTCAGCGGATCGTCCGGCCAGGGATGGCGCGGGTAGCGCCCGCGCATCTCGGAACGCACGGCACTCCACGAGCCCCGCCAGAAGCCGGGCAGATCCTTCGTGATCTGGATCGGCCGCGAGGCCGGTGACAGGAGGTGGAGGATTAGGGGCACGCGTCCGCCGGCGATGGCGGGATGCCGGTCGAGGCCGAACAGTTCCTGCACCCGGACGGCCAGGACCGGCCCGCCCTCGGCATCGTAGTCGATGGGAATGCGCGAGCCTGTCGGCACCTCCACATGGGTCGGCGCCTCCGCGTCGAGGCGGTGACGCATCTCCCAGGGGAGGAGCGCGCCGAGCGCGCGGCCGAGGTCGTCGGCGGTGACGGCGTCCAGACTCGTGCGTCCCACGATTTCCGGCGCGAGCCAGTCCTCCACCGATGCGCTCAACGCCGCGTCGGAGAGGTCCGGCCAGGTTTCGCCCTCGGCCGCGCGGAGGAAGCTCAGGCGGGACCGCCATTGGGCGAGGGCCGGTGTCCAGGGCAGGCTGTCGAGGCCGAGCCCGGCGATACCCCGCGCCAGGATGACGGCCGATGACGCATCCGTCGGCACCGGCAGGATCCGCTCGCCAAGGGTCGCGGCGCCGAGGCGGCGGGACGCACGCGCGCGCAGGGACCGGGAGCCCTTGTCGAAACTGATCTGGGTGACGGATTCGATCCGTTCCGCGAACGCGGCCTCGATCTCGTCCAGGGTGATCGCGGCGGCGGCGAGGATGCGCCCGGAGGCCGCAGCGCCGGCGATGTCGGCCACCACGAGGAAGGGTTCGCGGGCGAGCGCCGACGCCGGGTCCACGCGCCCGGCGCGGCCATTCGCCATGACGAACTCGCCGTCCCGCCCCCGCGCGCGGGCGACGCGGTCGGGATAGGCGAGGGCGAGGAGCGCCCCGGCCCCGGAAACATCGGCCGTCGCCCCCGCGCCCGCGAATCCACCCGCCTGCTCGGCCCAGCCGCGCGCCAGGCGCCGCATGTCGGAGGCGCGGGTTCCGCGGTCGCGCGCGAACCGATCGGCGCGGACGGAGAGGTCAGCATCGTCGCCGCCGAGACCGCGCTCCACCAGGATCGCGGCGAGGTCGGCCGCTTCCCGCGCCCGTCCCAACCCGGCCGCCGCGACCACCATACGCGCGAGGCGCGGGGGGAGGGGGATGGCGCGCAAGGCGCGTCCCGTCCCGGTGAGGCGACCGTCGGCATCGAGGGCGGCGAGGTCGCGCAACATCGACCGCGCCTCCGCCAGGGCGGGGGCGGGCGGGGTATCGAGAAACGAGAGGGTCGTAGGATCGGAGACGCCCCAGGCGGCGCAGTCGAGGAGCAGGCCGGAAAGGTCGGCGGCCAGGATTTCCGGCCGGGTGAAGGGTTCGAGGGCGCTGGTCGCCGCCTCCGACCAGAGGCGGTGGCAGATGCCCGGCTCGGTCCGCCCAGCGCGGCCGCGCCGCTGATCCACCGAAGCACGTGAGGCGCGGGCGGTGACGAGACGGGTCAGGCCGATGCCCGGCTCGTAGAGCGGCACGCGGGACAGGCCGGAATCGACCACGATCCGGACGCCCTCGATGGTGAGCGAGGTCTCGGCGATGCTGGTCGCCAGCACGACTTTTCGGGTTCCGGGCGGGGCGGGCGCCACGGCTCGGTCCTGCTCGGCCGGGGGAAGCGCGCCGTAGAGGGGCGCGATCTCGGTGTTCTCGTCGACCCGTTCGGAGAGGAGCGTCGCCACCCGGCGGATCTCGCCCTGTCCGGGCAGGAAGGCGAGGACGGAACCGGGATCGGCCCGCAGGGCGCGCAGGATGGCGTCGGCCATCGCATCCTCCATCCGCCGGTTGGGATCGCGCTCCGTGTGGCGCGTCTCCACCGGATAGGCCCGGCCTTCGGATTCGACGATGCGCGCGTCGCCCATCAGGCGCGAGACCCTCGCCCCGTCCAGGGTGGCGGACATGACGAGAATGCGCAGGTCGTCGCGCAGGCCGGACTGCGCATCGAGAGCGAGGGCGAGCCCGAGATCGGCGTCGAGGGACCGTTCGTGGAACTCGTCGAAGATCACCGCGCCGATGCCGGACAGTTCCGGATCGTCCAGGATCATGCGGGTGAAGACCCCCTCGGTGACGACCTCGATCCGCGTCGCCCGCGAAATCTTCGAACCGAGGCGGACGCGCAGCCCCACGGTCTCTCCCACGCGCTCTCCCAGGGTGGCGGCCATGCGCTCGGCCGCGCCGCGGGCAGCCAGGCGCCGTGGTTCGAGGAGGATGATCCGGCCATTCGCGCCCAGCCACGGCGCGTCGAGGAGCGCCAGCGGGACGCGGGTGGTCTTGCCGGCGCCGGGGGGCGCCACGAGCACCGCCGATGGGCCGGCTTCGAGGGCCGCGAGAAGGCCCGGCAGGGCCGCGTCGATCGGCAGGGCAGCGGAGGGGGAGGGGTTTGTCGCCATCGCGGATGTGGTGGTGCGGGCAAGCGGGAGGATGCGCAACCCCGTTTCGCCGCGCCGGCGCGGATCACGTGCGCGATGCGAAAATCATCCCATGATCATCATGCGTTCGGCAGCTTTTCGCTGCGTAATCGTGCGTCGAAAAGAATGGGAACGGAGTCCGGGCAAACGACTTGTTGCCTCGACGCGCGCGGCGCGATCCGAACGGATGGACTACTCGATGACCAAAATTGCACTTGCCCTGGCGGCAGGAACCTTTTTCAGCGCCCTCGGCCTCGGCGCCGCCTCCGCCGCCCCGGCCATGCCGGCCGCTCCCGTGATCGCCGGCGAAGCGCTCACCACCGAGGTGGTCACCCGCGGCCATCACCCGGGCTACGCCAGCCGTGGCATGCGCCATCGCCACCACCATCACCGTCACGGCGTGCGTCGTCACCGCGCCCCCGCCGCCTACAGCCACGGCGATCCGAACTCCCGCAACCCGCAGCAGCCGGGCTACATGCAGCGCAAGGGCACCACGTCGGGCGGCCCGCGCTACTAAGACATTAGCAGCTTGATCGTCAGAAGGGCCGGTGCGGAGACGCATCGGCCTTTTTTCGTCGCGTGACGGTTCTCCCCAGATGATGCTGGCAGGGACGCTGATCCGGTCCGGCGGCCTCTGCTATGATGGCGCATGTCCCAACGCGCCGCCCGCTCCAGCCCGAAGACCAGCGTCCCGGCCGAGGAGACGGTGAGCGCCTCGCCCCTCGACATCGCCGGCGCGACGCCGATGATGGCGCAGTATATCGAGATCAAGGCGGCCAACACGGATTGCCTCCTGTTCTACCGGATGGGGGATTTCTACGAATTGTTCTTCGAGGATGCGGAGATCGCATCGCGCGCCCTCGGCATCGTCCTGACCAAGCGCGGCAAGCATGGCGGAGCAGACATCCCCATGTGCGGCGTGCCGGTGGAGCGCTCTGACGATTATCTCAGCCGTCTCATCGCCCTCGGCCACCGCGTGGCGGTCTGTGCCCAGACCGAGGACCCGGCGGAGGCGAAGAAGCGCGGGCCCAAATCCGTGGTGAGGCGCGAGGTCGTCCGCCTCGTCACCCCCGGCACGATCACCGAGGACCGCCTGCTCGACCCATCGCGGGCCAGCGTCCTCCTGGCTCTCGGCCGCCGCAAGTTCTCGGAATCCGGCTACGCCTACGGCATCGCCGCCGTCGACATCTCCACCGGCCGGTTCTCGCTGAGCGAGGTTCCCGAAGGCGAGCTCGGCGCTGCCATCGCCCGCCACGATCCGCGCGAGATCGTGCTCTCGGAAGCGATCCATTCCGACCCGTCGCTCGGCGGCCTCTGGCGCGACGTGAAGGCCCCCGTCACGCCCCTGGCGCAGGCAGAGCTCGAACCGGCCTCGGCGGAACGGCGGATCAAGGAACAGTTCGGCGTCTCGACCCTCGACGGGTTCGGGCAGTTCGGTCGGGCGGAACTCGCCGCCGCCGGCGCTGCGCTGCTTTATATCGAACGGACGCAGATCGGGGCGCGGCCCGCTCTATCGCCGCCGACGCGGGAGACGAGCGGCGCGACGCTGGCCATCGATGCGGCGACCCGCGCCAACCTCGAACTCACCCGAACCCTTTCGGGCGAACGCACCGGCAGCCTGCTCGATGCCATCGACCGCACGGTGTCGGCCATCGGCGCACGCCTCCTCGCCGAGCATCTCGCCGGCCCCCTCACCGACCTGTCGGCGATCACGCGCCGCCACGAGGCGGTGTCGTTTCTGGTCGAGGACGGTGCTCTTCGCCGGAGCCTGCGCGACGCCCTGGCACGGGCGCCCGACATTGCCCGCGCCCTGTCGCGGCTCGGCCTCGGGCGCGGCGGCCCGCGCGATCTGGCGGCCCTGCGCGACGGCCTCGACGCGGCCCTGGCGATCTCCCAGCGCTGCGGGCAGCTCGCGGCCTTGCCGGAGGACCTCGCCGGCCTCGTCCAGCGCCTCGGCACGGTGGATGCCGACCTCGTCGAGCATCTGCGCGCGGCGCTCGCCGACGACCTTCCCCTGAACCGCCGCGACGGCGGCTTCGTCCGCGCCGGCTATGACGGCGAGATCGACGAGGCGCGCCTTCTCGGCCAGGATTCGCGCAAGGTCATCGCCGGGCTGCAGGCGCGCTATGCCGAGGAGACCGGCTGCCGCACCCTGCGGATCAAGCACAACAACATGCTCGGCTATTACATCGAGGTGCCGCAGGCGGTGGGCGAGACCTGCCTCAAGGGCGCCCTGCGCGAGACGTTCATCCATCGTCAGACCATGATCGACGCCATGCGGTTCTCGAGCGTGGAACTGAACGGGCTGGAGAGCCGCATCTCGGGGGCGGCCGAACGCGCCCTCGCCCTCGAAACCGAAGTTTTCGACACGCTGGCGGCGCGGATCATGGCGCAGGCCGAGACCATCGCCGCCATCGCCGACGCCCTGGCCTGCCTCGACGTCGCCGCCTCCCACGCCGAACTGGCGGTGGAACGGGATTGGCGTCGGCCCTTCGTCGACGACAGTTTCAGTTTCGTGGTCGAGGGCGGCCGTCACCCGGTGGTGGAATTGGCCCTGCGCCGTTCGGGCGAGCCATTCATCGCCAACGACTGCGACCTGTCCGGCGAAGGGCGCGGGCGCATCCGCCTCATCACCGGGCCGAACATGGGTGGCAAGTCCACCTTCCTGCGCCAGAACGCCCTCATCGCCGTCCTCGCCCAGATGGGCGCCTTCGTGCCGGCGACGCGCGTTCATCTCGGCGTCGTGGACCGCCTGTTCTCGCGGGTCGGCGCCGCCGACGACCTCGCGCGCGGGCAATCTACCTTCATGGTCGAGATGGTGGAGACGGCCGCGATCCTGAACCAGGCGAGCCGGCATTCTCTCGTCATCCTCGACGAGATCGGACGGGGAACGGCGACCTTCGACGGCCTCTCCATTGCCTGGGCCTGCCTCGAATACCTCCATGAGCAGAACGGGTGCCGCGCGCTGTTCGCCACCCATTTCCACGAGCTCACCGCCCTCAGCCAGCGGCTCACGCGGCTCGACAACGCGACGCTGAAGGTCGCCGAGCACAAGGGCGAGGTCGTGTTCCTGCACGAGGTCGTGCCGGGAGTCGCCGAGCGGTCCTACGGCCTTCAGGTCGCTCGCCTCGCGGGCCTGCCCGCCGGGGTCATCGCCCGGGCCGGCTCGATCCTGAAGAACCTGGAGAAGGCCGAGCGCGACCGCCCGACCCGTCCTCGCATCGACGACCTGCCGCTCTTCGCCAGCCTCGCACCGCCGCCCCTGCCGGAGGTCCAGGCTCCGTCTGTGGAAGATCCCCTGCGCCAGGAGCTTGACGGGATCGATCCCGACGCCCTGACGCCGCGCGAGGCGCTGGAGGTGCTCTATCGCCTCAAGAAAGCAGCGCGTGGCGGCCTGAGTTGAGGGACGGGAGGCGTCAGGGCCTCGGCCCGATCCAGGGTTTCTGCGACCAGAGGTCATCCTCCGATACGCCCTGCGATGCCGGCCTGAACCCGTCCGATTCGTTGGCGTCGGCTTGCCCGCCGGCCCGGATCGCCGCCACGTAGCGCAATGCGCCGGCCACCGCGCGTTCCGAATAGGGCTTGGCGATGACGCCCAGCGCTCCGGCGAAATCCGCAGGAATGCGCTTGTCGTTGGCGGTCATGAAGACGACGCTGGTGCGCGGGTCGAGGCTCAGCATCCTCGCCACCTCGATCCCGGTCGGACCGTCGATGAGGTGAATGTCCACCAGGGCGATGTCGGGGGAGGTCTCCCGCCCCAGTTCGATCGCCTCGGCCGAGCTTCCCGCCACGCCGGCGATGACGTAGCCGAGATCTTCCAAAAGACACTGGAGTTCGAGGGCAATGAGCGCCTCGTCCTCGACGACGAGGATGCGAAGTCCGTCTCCGCCGCTCACCCTGCCTGCCCTGGCGCGGCTTCGCCCGGCGCGGACGTGCTCGGGCTCTCCGAGTGCAGCGGAATGACGATCTCGACGCGCGTGCCCAGGCCGGGCTCGTGCCAGGTGATGACCCCACGCAATTGCTTCACCACCATCTCCACCAAAGAACATCCGAAGCCGGCGGGGTTCGGCGCCGCGGCCTTCCGTCCGATTCCGTCATCTTCGATCAGAAGGCGCAGGCCGGTCTCGCACCGCCGGGCGGAAATGCTCACACGTCCTTCGCGATCGTCCGGGAAGGCGTGGCGCACGGCGTTGGTGGCAAGTTCGTGCAACATCAGGGCGAGGGGCGCCGCGATGGCGGCCGGCAGGGAAATCGGGTCGATCTCGGCGGTGATCGCCGTGCGCGCCGGATCGATGCCGGCGGTGAGGTCGGACATGAAATCGTCGGCGAATTCGCCAAGGTTGAAGCGGGTCACGTCCCCGGCCGAATAGAGCATGCGATGCACCATGGAGAGCGCGCCGATGCGCTCGGCCATCCCCTGAAGGGCATCCCGCGCCTCGCCCTGGGGGGTTCGCCGTGCCTTGAGGAGAACCAGGGAGGAGATGACCTGCAGGTTGTTCTTCACCCGGTGGTCGACCTCGTGGAGCAGGGCGGTCTTTTCCTCCAGGGCGGCCCGCAGGTCGGCGGTCTGTTCGTGCACCTGCCGTTCGAGCTCGTCGTTCGTCCCCTGCAGGGCGAGTTCGAGAGCGTGTTTCCCGGTCATGTCGGCCTGGGCGGCGTAGTAGTAGACCAGTTCGCCCGCGTCGTTGCGGACCGGCGAAATCGTCATGGCGTTCCAGAAACTGGAGCCGTCCTTGCGGTAATTGCACAGCTCGACCTCTACGGGGATCTGCCGGCGCAAGGCATCGCGAATGGCGTCGATCGCCCGCCGGTCGCTATCCGGTCCCTGGAGCAGGCGACAGTTGCGACCCTGCAGTTCCGCCCGTCCGTAACCGGTGAGGTTGAGAAAAGCGTCGTTGACCCAGACGATGGGGTTGTCGGCGACACGGGGGTCGGTCACCACCATGGGCGTTGGACTGGCGTCGAAAGCCATGGCGAACATCCTGGAATCCAAGGCGGCGTCTCCCGCCGGCCGCAGTTCTGCCGGAACCTGGTCGTTGTTGCTGCCCATCATCCTGACATCACGCTTGCGCCACCGCTTTCAAGAGATGGCAGCCTTTCGACGGCACAGACCGAAACGACCGCCTTGGCAAATAAATCGCGAGGTCGTTGCCTCGTCATGTCGACCCGTCACCAAGGGATATGTCTCATTGCGAGCCAATAGCCACCTACAAACTACGTGCACTCATTAAGTTCCTGGTGACCATTCTTCATTCCAGTCATGGGAGGCGGTACAGGCCGTACCGCGTCGTGACGACCTCTTGGACGAACCACCGTCCGGCGAGCATGGCAGCCGACCCTAAAGGGTCATAAGCCTTCAGGAGTTCCACGAATGGCTCAGAGTCCAGCGGTATCGGGAAAGGTGCGCGGGAAGCTCGCCTTGCGGGATATCTTCGAGGATCCGCGCATCGTCCTGATGCTGGCACTGGGCTTCTCGTCCGGCCTGCCGCTGCTCCTCGTGCTCGGCACCTTCTCCACGCGGCTCGCCTATTCCGACGTGGACATCAAGGCGATCGGCCTCTTCAGCTACTTGGCGCTGCCCTACACCCTGAAGTTCCTCTGGGCGCCGCTCATCGACCGTTTCGACGTTCCCGTCCTGAGCGTTCGTATCGGCCGGCGGCGGTCCTGGATGATCGCGACACAGGTGGCCGTCGCCCTCGCGCTCTCGCTCATGGCGACAGCCAACCCGGCGACCAGCCTCGTCCTCCTCGGCCTCGGGGCGTTCCTGGTGGCGATCTGCGCCGCGACCCAGGACGTCGTGATCGACGGATGGCGCATCGATGCCGCCGGCACCGATCTCCAGGGTGTGATGGCGGCGACCTCGAACCTCGGCTACCGGCTGGCGCTCATGTGCGCCGGTGCGGGCGCCCTGTTCATCGCCGACTGGGCGGGATGGTCGGTCGCGTATTTCAGCATGGCCGGGCTCATGGGCGTCGGCATGATTGCCGCGCTCCTGGCGCCCGCCTACGACAGGAAGCAGTCCGACGCTCCGAGCGCCGCACCGCTGCCGCCGGCCGGTGCACCGGCGAAGGTCTGGTCGTTCCGTGCCGCGGTCCTCGAACCCCTCACCGAATTGCATACCCGCCTCGGCCCGGGCCTATGGGCGATCCTCGTCCTCGTAGCCTTCTATCGGATGCCGGATTTCATTTCCGGCGTGATGGCGAGCCCGCTCTACCGGCAGATCGGCTTCACCCTCACCGAGATCGGCGCGGTGTCGAAGCTTTACGGCATCTGGGTCGGCATCGCCGGCGCCTTCGTCGGCGGCTGGGCGATGACCCGGCTCGGGCTGTTCCCCACCCTCGTCACCGGCGCGTTCCTGGGCGCGGCCTCCAACCTCTCCTTCTCGTGGCTGTCCTATGGCGGACCGGAGGTGTGGCGCCTGACCACCGCGATCTCCATCGACAATTTTTGCGGATCCTTCGCCGGGATGGCGCTCATCGCCTACATGTCGAGCCTCACGGCGCCGGGCTTCGCGGCCACGCAATACGCGCTGTTCTCGTCGCTCTACGCGCTGCCGGGGAAACTCGTGGCAGGCACGTCCGGCTTCATGGTGGCCAGCTACGGTTACCCGGTCTTCTTCGCCTTCACGGCGGCCGTGGGTATCCCGGTGGTGATCCTCTGCTTCTTCGTCGGGCGTGCCGGTGAGCGCAGCGCCGGCCGGGTGGCCGCCGAGACCACCTCCTTCGAGACCGCCGCCTTCGAGACCGCCGCCTCGGGCGACACCGAGACCGTGAGCGGGAACCATCCCGCGGGCCTCACGCTTGCTTCCAGCGATCGGCCCGGCGCGCCGGCGCCCGGAACACGGATGAGACAGTAGTGGTGAGCAACATTTCCCTCGTCGACGATACCCGTTCCACCCCGGCCGAAGGGTCGGCCGGCTCGGACCTCAATGATGCCGACCGCGCGGCCCTCGTTCGTGCCGTCCGTACGCTGGAAACGCCCGGCCTCGCCGCGCGCCTGTCCGCGGTGGCGGGGGCTCCCCTCGAGATGATCAGCCGCAGCCTTCCGGCGCCCGTGACCGATGCGGTGTCGCGTGCCACGGAAGGAGCGATGCGGACGGCCCTGCGCGTGGCCCTCGCGACCCTGCCGGAGGCCGAGAAGACCATTGTCCCGGCCTCGGCCGCCGGGGCGACCGACGCGTCGGCGCTCGACGACCTCCCCGTGCCGGTGGCCACCACGGCGGGCGAGCGCTTCGCGCGCTTCCTGCCCACCGGCGATTTCGGACACAAGGCGATGGCGGCCCTGTCCGGCGCCGTGGGCGGCGCCTTCGGCATCGCGACCCTGCCGGTGGAACTGCCGGTCTCGACCACGCTGATGCTGCGCTCCATCGCGCAGATCGCGCGGGAGGAGGGCGAAGACCTGTCGGACCCGGAAAACGCCCTGGCCTGCGTTCAGGTCTTCGCGCTCGGCGGACGCAGCGGTGCCGAGACTGCGCTGACGGAGAGCGGATATTTCGCGGTGCGCGCGGCGCTCGCCAAGACCATGTCGGAAGCGGCGCGTTATGCCGGCAACCGCGCCCTGCTCGACGAGGCGGCTCCCGCCCTGATCCGCTTCTCCACGCAGATCGCCGCCCGGTTCGGCCTCGTCGTGTCGCAGAAGGTCGCAGCGCAGGCCGTGCCGATCCTTGGCGCGGTCGGGGGAGCGGCCGTGAACACCGCGTTCATGAACCATTTCCAGGCGATGGCGCGCGCCCATTTCACCGTGCGCCGCCTGGAGCGAACCTATGGCAAGGACGTCGTCCGCGTCGCCTACATCGCGGAAAAGGCGCAGCTTGCGGCGTGAAGCATCCCGCTACCGGGCCGGATAGCGCTCCTTCAGGAGGGCGTAGACGAGGCGGGCGGTCTGGACTTCCCCGCCTTCCGGCCGGCCGGGCTTGGTCGACGGGTTCCAGCCATAAAGATCGAAATGCACATGCGCCCGCGTGCCCGGCGCGAACCGCCGCAGGAACAGAGCGGCGGTGATTGCCCCGGCGAAGGGGCCGCCGGAGACGTTGTTGAGGTCCGCCACCTTGGAATCGAGCAGGCTCGCATAGGGCTGGTGAAGCGGCAGCCGCCAGACCGGGTCGGCCGAGACTTGTCCCGCATCGAAGACCGCCGAGGCCAGGGATTCGTCCTCGGTGAAGAAGGCCGGCAGATCGGGACCGAGGGCGACCCGCGCCGCTCCGGTGAGGGTGGCGAAATCGATCAGGAGATCGGGCTTCTCCTCATCCGCGAGGGCGAGGGCGTCGGCCAGGATAAGGCGCCCCTCCGCATCGGTATTGCCGATCTCCACCGTCAGCCCCGCGCGGCTCCTGAACACGTCGCCAGGCCTGAACGCGTTGCCGGCGATGGCGTTCTCGACGGTGGGAACGATGACGCGCAGGCGCAGGTTGAGGCCGGCGCCCATGATCATCGCGGCGGCGGCAAGGGCGGCGGCCGCCCCCCCCATGTCCTTCTTCATCAGCAGCATGCCGCTCGACGGCTTGATGTCGAGGCCGCCCGTATCGAAGACGACGCCTTTGCCGACGAGAGTCACTTTCGGAGCGTTCGCTTCCCCCCAGGTCATGTCGACGAGACGAGGCGCGCGGGGGGAGGCCGCGCCGACCGCGTGGACGAGGGGGAAGTCGCGGGCGAGCGATGCGCCCTCGGTGACGGAGATCACCGCACCGTAGCTCTCGGCCAGCTTTCGGGCGACAGCCTCGATCTGCTCGGGGCCGAGATCGTTGGAGGGCGTATTGACGAGGTCGCGCCCGAGGGCGACGGCCTCGGAGATCCGGCGGATCTCGGTGGCATCGACACCCTCCGGGGTCACGAGGAGCGGCCCCTTCGGCGGCGGCTTGCGATAGCGCGTGAAGCGATAGCTTCCGAGCAGCCACGCCAGGGAAGCGGCCTGCCTGTCGAGGGCGGGCGTGGGTTCGAGCCGGTAGGTTCCGGGGGGCAGCAGCGCGGGCAACTTGCCCACCATGAACGGATCGGCTCCGTCCCCGAGGCCGAACAGGATCCGATCGACACTGCCATCCTCGGCGGGAAGCAACGCTACCCGTCCGGCCTTCGGGACGAAGTCGATCGCTTTGGCGAAGGCCCTGTGCCTTGCGCCGAGTTCCGCTTCGAAGCTGCTCCACTCCTCGCTCCGGATGCAGAAGATCGGAAGGGCGGCGGGATCGTCGGCGCTGAGATGGGGCAGGGTCGGAACTCGGGGGCATTGCGTGGCGCGGCCGGCTGACCCTTGGACGCCCTAAAGTCAGGTTAACCGGCGATTAGGGTTAACGGTCTATCACCGCACGACCGGCGGCGTGAAGCGTCGACCGGCAGGCTCGTGCGGAGCACGTGATGGTGTCGTTGCGTTCAGACCAGCCCCAACCCTCGTCATCGCTGCCGGTCCGGACGGGATTGTCGTTCCCGCTGCGTCTGGCCGGCTTGACGCTGCTCGGTCTACTGGCGAGCGCCTGCCAGTCGCGCTCACCGGAGACCACCGGCTCGATCGGCGGCCTCTCCCTCAAGAGTTTCGGACGTGCACCAGGCCGCGAGGTGGTGACCCTGCGCGACGTCGACGCGCTCGGCCAGAAATACAATGCCGACCAGAACGATGTCGGCTTGGCCCTGCGCTATGCGCAGGCACTGAAGGCAACGAACCAGAAACCGCAGGCCGTTGCCGTGCTTCAGCAGACGGCGCTACGCAACGCCAAGAACTCGGCCGTTCTGGCGGCTTACGGGAAGGCCCTGGCGGAGGTCGGACGCTTCACCGAAGCCGCCGAAGTGCTCCAGAACGCCCATACCCCGGCCCGGCCGGACTGGCGCGTGCTCTCCGCCCAGGGCGCGGTGGCCGACCAGATGGGCGACCATGCCCGCGCGCAGGGCTTCTACGAGGCCGCGCTGAAGATCCAGCCGGACGATCCCATGGTCCTGTCCAATCTAGGCCTTTCCTATGCTCTGGCGAGGCAGCTCGACCAGGCGGAGGCCGTGATGCGCAACGCCGTGGCCCAGCCGCGCGCGGACGCACGGGTGCGCCAGAACCTCGCTTTGGTCCTCGGGTTGAGGGGAAAGCTCGCGGAGGCGGAGGAGTTGACCCGGGGCGACCTGACCCCGGAAGAGGCGGCGGCCAATGCCGCCTCCCTGCGGGCGATGATTGCCCAGGCCCGGGCGCAGAAAGCACCGAGAGCCTCGAGCCGCCCGCTCGCCGGCGAGATGCCGCGCGGCTGAGCGGCGGCGCCACGACGAGCGAGACGGCGTGTCGGGGCGATCGCAACGTGGAACGGCGTATGGAGCGTGGCGAGGGTCAGGCGCCGAACAGGAACAGGCCGCTGGGACCATGTTCCAGCTGGGACACCGTCACGTCGTGCAGAATAATTTTGTCACCGCCGCCGACGCCCTCGAACGTCACCAGCGTGTTCCGCCCGCCATTCAATGGCCGGAAGACGAGATCGCCTTCATCGACGCCGGCGATGCTGATGTAAATCTGGTCGGCATCGACGTCGAAACCGTAGACACCGTCGCGGCCGAATCCGGCCTGAAAGAGGAAGGTGTCGTCTCCTGACCCCGCGAACAGTTTGTCTGCGCTCGCGCCGCCTATGATCGTTGCTCCGGAATCGCCGGCCTTGATACGGTCGTTGCCCTCGTCACCGTGGAGAATGCTGGGCAGGTGGTCGCTTCCGACGATGACGTCGTTGCCGTCTCCGCCATAGGCGTATTTGCCCCCTTTACCCAGGGCGATGACATCGTCGCCGTCCTCACCGGCGATGTAAGCCGTTCCGCTGCTGCCCTTGATCACGTCGTCGCCGTCTCCGGCCTTGATCGAGACGTATCCCCCACCGCCGGTGATGACATCGTCGCCCTGGGTGCCGACGATGTTGCTGGGACTGCCGATCTTGCTCGCCATGAGAATCGTCACGCCCGTCGTGACAGCGGAAAGATCCAGTTTCGAGCCCGCTCCCACATGGATCGTCTCGATGCCCCACAGCGTATCGTCGCTGAAGCTGTATGCGTCTGCGCCCCGCAGGAACAGCCTGTCATGACCTTCACCGCCATTGACGCTGGCGCCGGGCTCCCTGACCACGATGCGGTCGTTGCCGTCGTCTGCCCAGAACGTGTCGATGCCGCCCATGCCACGCAGCGTGTCATTGCCCGCGCCACCGGAAAAGACGTCGTTCCCACGCCCTCCAGTCATGATGTCATCGAAGTCATAGCCATTTAAAGTCACGCCTCCAGTGTTGGAGGAAAAGTCCATCTTGAAGCTCACGGCGTGACCGGTGAGGATGTAATCTTCGGACAAATTGCTGGTGCCATTGTACAACTGCGAAATAACATTCCCGTTTTCGTCTGGGTTGATCTGAGCGCGAAACTTATACTTCGACGTATCGAAGTCGTAGATATTGCTCGAAATCGATATGGCCGAGCTGAAATCCGGATCGAATGTCGCACCGTAATTATACTCGACCGAAGGCATGGCTAACTCCCTGTATTATATAAGAATTTATATTGATGCGCCGCTAAGAGAACATGCTCGTTCGCAGCGATTTGCCGCAATCAAAAATCAGAATTAAATCGCGGCTGCAATTGCAAATAAAGTACTATCATCTCGATGAGATTAGACAATCAATATTGCCTATGTGTCAACGTCCTGTACTATCGGAAGCAACAAACATCGAGTGAAAGACAAAAATAATCCGCGCCCATCGAAGCCCAGATGGTGTATGTTTAGAACATACTTCGGGTTTAGGGATGAGAACCGTACGGATTGGTGCCGTGCCATCATTCTGCCGGACGGAAGGCTCCGATCCCGGCATGTCGGTGTCGAAGGTGCCGGACATGACGGCATAGGGCGGGTTCACGACGGACATGCCGTGGCACGCCCCCTCGACCACGAGGATCTTTGGAATGAGATCGCCCGATAGCTCGTCTCCGAGACCGGGTTTCCTCTTCCACCCATTCGAGCTTGGCGACTGTCACAGATTGAGAGCAGCGCCACCTCAGCGGTAGATCTGGATGATCGCCGGCGTCAGGATCACGACGAACAGTACCGGCAGGAAGAAGAGGATCATCGGCACAGTCAGTTTCGGCGGCAGGGCGGAGGCCTTCTTCTCCGCGGCGTTCATGCGTTGGTCGCGGCTCTCCTGGGACAGCACGCGCAGGGCCTGGCCCATGGGCGTGCCGTAGCGCTCGGCCTGGATCAACGCGGTGGCGACCGCCTTGACGGAATCGAGACCCACACGGTTGCCGAGGTTCTCGAACGCCAGGCGGCGATCGGGCAGGTAGGACAGTTCCGCCGCCGTGACGGCGAGTTCCTCCGCCAGAGCGACCGATTGGGTGACGGCCTCGATGCTGACCCGTCGGATGGCGTGCTCCACCGACATCCCGGATTCGACGCAGATCAGGGTGAGGTCGAGGGCATCGGGCCAGGCCGCCTGGATCTCGGACTGGCGCTTTTTCGTGGCGTTGAGCAGGTAGAGTTCGGGCGCCTTGATGCCGAGGAGCAGGGCCGCGATGACCATCATGAGGCGGATGGTGACGGAGTAGTCCAGCACCTTCAGGACGAAGAGGTAGAAGATCGCTGCCAGTCCGATCGCGATCGGCGTGACCATGCGAAAGAACAGGAACCCGGTCTCCGCACCCGGCGAACGGTATCCCGCCATGATCAATTGTCGCCGGGCGGTATCGGTACCGAGCCAGCGGCTCAGGTTGAACTGGTCCACCACTCGCTTCATGTACGCCTTCGGCGCCACGCGCAGGGTGGACCGGTTGTTGAGCCGGTCACGTTCGCGCCGGCGCAACTCCTCGCGCTCGTCACCGATCAGCTTCATGCGCTTGTTGAGCTTGTCGGGCTCGATGAGCGGCTGCAGCAGGGCGAATGCGGTCGCCGCAGCCGCCACCCCGGCCAGAACCATGCCGATGAAGCGCGGATCGATGAGCTTTTCGCCGATGAGGGACAACATGGGCGGTCAGACCTCGAAGCTGATCATCTTCTTCATCACGAAGATCCCGATCGACATCCAGATCGCGGATGCGACGAGGGCCATCTTGCCGGTATCCGTCGTCCACAGCAGCGAGATGTAATCCGGGCTGGACAGGTAGGTCAGCACCGCCACGATGAAGGGCAGGGCGGCGATGATGCCGCCGGACGCCTTGGCCTCCATGCTCATCGCCTGGATCTTCCCGGCCATCTTCTTGCGCTCACGCAGGACCTTGGAGAGGTTGCTCAGGGCTTCCGAGAGATTGCCGCCGGACCGGCCCTGGATGCCGATGACGATGGCGAAGAAATTGACGTCGGAGACGGGCACCCGCTCGTACATCCGCACCATCGCATCGCCGAGGCTGAGACCCAGGGTCTGGGATTCCACCACCTGGCGAAACTCGCCACGGATCGGCTCCTCGGCTTCCCGCGCGATGATGCGGAAGCAGTCGCCCACCGGGATGCCGGCCCGCACGCCGCGGGTGATGATGTCGATGGCGGTGGGCAATTCTGTGATGAAGGCGTTGATGCGCCGCTTGCGCAGGAAACTCAGCATCCACAGGGGCAGACCGAACCCGCCGGCGAAGAGGGCCGCGAGGGTCGCGAGCTTGTGCGAGGTGAGAACGAAGATGAGAAGACCGGTGACGACGGCCATGAGCGCGGAGACGACCCGGAACTTCTGCTTCGTCCAGTCCAGTCCGGCCCGGGCGATCTTGAGTTCGAGCGTGACCGTCGTCCCGCCGCGCTTGGCCTCGACTTCCTTCAGGCTCCTGGCCACCTGCTCGCGCCGGCTCGCCGTGACCGCGCGATGAGCGGGGGACGTCACCACGCTGACCGCCTGCCTGCGTTTGGCGGCCCGGTTCTCCCCCGACAGGAGGGGGGTCAGCACCACATAGGCGATGGCCCCGGCCGCGACCGCCGCAAGACCGACGGCAAGAGGCATCTGCAGGGCGTTCATGGCAGGATGTTCATGGCAGCATCATCATGCGTTGCCGACGTCGTAGGCCGCCGCGTCGAGGGCGGCCGCCAGGGCCTTCTCCTCCCCGTAATAGCGCGCGCGGTCCCAGAATCGCGGACGGCCGATGCCGGTGGAGCGATGGCGCCCGAGGAGCCTGCCGTTCGCGTCCTCGCCGAGCACGTCGTAGACGAACAGGTCCTGGGTGATGATGACGTCGCCCTCGAGCCCCATCACCTCGGTGATGTGGGTGATGCGGCGCGAACCGTCACGCAGGCGCGTCGCCTGGACGATGATGTCGATCGACCCGACGATCATCTCGCGCAATGTCCGCGAGGGCAGGCTGAACCCGCCCATGGTGATCATCGATTCGATGCGGGCCAGCGCCTCGCGCGGCGAGTTGGCGTGGAGCGTGCCCATCGAGCCGTCATGGCCGGTATTCATCGCCTGGAGCAGGTCGAACGCCTCCGGGCCGCGCACCTCGCCGACGATGATCCGCTCCGGCCGCATGCGCAGGCAGTTTCTCACGAGGTCGCGCATGGTGACCTGCCCCGACCCTTCCATGTTCGCGGGCCGGGTCTCGAGGCGGACGACGTGGGCCTGCTGCAGTTGCAGCTCGGCCGCGTCCTCGCAGGTGATGATCCGCTCGTCCTCGTCGATGTAGCGCGTCAGGCAGTTCAGCAGGGTGGTCTTGCCGGAGCCCGTACCGCCGGAAATCACCACGTTGCAGCGGACGCGACCGATGATCTGCAAAATCCTCGCCCCTTCGGGCGAGATCGCCCCGAAGGTCACGAGCTGGTCGAGGGTGAGCTTGTCCTTCTTGAACTTACGGATGGTGAGGACCGGCCCGTCAATGGCGAGCGGCGGAGCAATGATGTTGACGCGGGACCCGTCCGGCAGGCGCGCGTCGCAGATCGGCGAGGATTCGTCGACGCGCCGGCCGACCTGGCTGACGATGCGCTGGCAGATGTTCATCAGCTGCTGGTTGTCGCGGAAGCGCACGTTGGTAAGCTGGATCTTGCCCCCGACCTCGATGAAGGCCCGGTTGGCGCCGTTGACCATGATGTCGGCGATATCGTCGCGGGCCAGCAGCGGCTCCAGCGGTCCGTAGCCGAGGACATCGTTGCAGATGTCGTCGAGGAGCTCCTCCTGCTCGGCGATGGACAGGACGATGTTCTTGAGGCCGATGATCTCCGAGACGATGTCGCGGATCTCCTCGCGCGCCGATTCGACGTCGAGGCGCGACAGCTGCGCCAGATCGATGGCCTCGATCAGCGCCCCGAAGATCATGCTCTTGGTACGGAAGTAATCCTCCGACTTCACCGCCTCCCGGACGGGGACGAGCCGTTCCACCCGCGGGGTCTTCGCCACGCCCGGCTGGTCGTCGAGGACGGGAAGCGGAACCTGCGGCTTTGGCGCGGACGGAACCGTGACCGCCGTCGGGATTTCCGAGGCTTGGCTTCTCCTACCGAACATGACGGGCCTCCACGCAGCGCGCCGCCATCACGACGCCTTGCGTCGGGACAGCCGCGACAGCAGGGGCTCGAACAGGTTCCCGCGGACACGACGCGTCTCGGGACGTCCGATCATGCGCGCGGCGAGCTCCGAGAACACGTCCGAGGCCTTGGCGCCCGCCTGGACCTCGGCGATCATCTGACCGTTGTTCGCCGCCGTGCCGAACAGGGCCGGATCGTACGGGATCGTCGCCGTCAGCGTGGCGTCCAGGGCCTTGGCGAACTCACCGGCCGAGATCTCGGGGCGCTTCGGCACGCCGACGCTGTTCAGCACGATGCGCGGCCTGGCGTCGTTGGGCCGGCTCTGCTGCAGCAGGGTCAGCAGGTTCTTGAGATTGCGCAGGGAGGCGAGCTCCGGCTGGGCGACGACGATGATTTCGTCCGAGGAGATCAGCAGGCGCCGGGTCCAGGCCGACCAGGTATGGGGCACATCGAGGACCACGCAGGGCACGGCCGCGCGCAGGAGGTCGATCAGGTTGTCGAAGGACGGCTCGGTCAGGTCCGTGGTCCGTTCGAGGGTGGCCGGCGCTGAGAGCAGAGAGAGGTTGTCGCTGCATTTCGAGAGCAGGCGATCGAGGAGGTTAGAATCGAGGCGCTCGGGCGCGAAGACGGCCTCCGCGATCCCCTGCGGCGGGTCCTGATTGAAGTTGAGGCTCGCCGTACCGAAGGCGATGTCGAGATCGGCGATGACCGTCGCCATCCCGTGCTCGCGCGCGACGGTCCATGCCAGGTTGTGGGCGATGGTGGAGGAGCCGACGCCTCCCTTGGCGCCGACCACCGCGATGGTGCGGCCGAGCGGCTTGGCGCCGGGGGCCGTGAACAGATCGGACAGGGCCTGGATCAGGACGATCGGCTCCACCGGCGCCATGAGATACTCGCTCACGCCGCGCTGGATGAACTGGCGGTAGAGCTGGACGTCGTTGACATGGCCGATGACGACGACCTTCGTCCCTTCGTCACAGACCTCCGCCAGGGAATCGAGGATCTCCAGCGGACGCGACTTCGCGCCCTGCGTCTCGATGATGACCACGTTGGGCGTGGGCGCGTGGCGGAACGCCTCGACGGCAGCGGGGCCGCCGCCCATCTGGATCTTGATCTGGGCCTTCTGCAGCCGCCTGTCGCTCCCCGCCGCCTCGATCGACGCGGCCGTCTCGCCCGTCTCGCAGAATGCCTGGATGGTGATCCGCGGCACCGGAGCGATGACGCGCTCGGGTGACTCGATGAAGTCAGGCATGGGGCGGGTCCGGTCTTTGGGTGACAACGAGGGCCGAAGCTCTGTCGAACGACGGGAGGGGACGCGCCGATCAGTTGTCGATGGCTGCCTTCACCGACGTCTTCCCATCCTGACGCCATATGGTTGACGGATCCTTGCCCTCCCGCAGCTTATTGATGTCGACGGTGCGCCGGATCGAGTCGATGCGCCCTTCCGGCCGGCCGCGGACGAGGTCGACCGGATCGGCCACTTGGCTCGCGATATTGGCCTGCATGGCGCAGCCGAGGTTCCAGTGGGTCTCGTTGCGCGCGGAGAAGGCCGGGCTTCCGACCCCGAGATCCTGGGGCCAGACACCGCATTGGCTGGCGACCTTCGCCTCCATGCGCTGGAAGCTCAGACGGAGCGGAGCGGCGAGGAACGGGTCCGCCACCGCGTAGCCGGTGACGATCATCTGCCGTCCGCCGACGCCGTTGTCGGCGCCGAGCCTGCGGATCGCCGCGCCGGTCCGCTCCACGGCGACGCCCTGCGACGGCGAGACCCCGCGCGGCATGTCCAGAATGACGGTGCCGCGCCCGTAGCGGCGGAAGTCCAGCAGGAAGGCCTCGATGTCGGCGCGCTGTCGCGGATCGATATGGCCGGTACCGGTGACGAAGACGTCCAGGGACCGCGTGGCGTCGGCGAGCACGATGGGATGACGGACCCGGTAGTCGGTCGGATAGAGCGAACCGGTGGTCTCGGCGCGGTCGGCGCGGCACGCGCCCAACGCGGTGGCCAGGACGATCGAGGCGACGACCGCGGCGGGGGAGCGGAAGGGGTGGAATGACATGGGGGTCGGGTCCTGATCGTGCCTGGGCCGCGTCGTTCTGCGAGGTCGTCGTGGTTCGCTCTCGAATCGTCGCATCAATCCGTGATGAAGCCGACGCGGCCCCGATAATTGGCGCCCAGCGGCGCCGCGCCGCCCGAGCCGTAGACCCGGTTCAGGCGTCCGAGCAGGATGCCCTGACCGTCCTGGGCATCGACGAAGCCGTCATCCGGCCGCACGACCTGCTTCGCCTCCATCGCCTTGGCGATGTAGGGCGTGACCATGATCATGAGTTCGGTTTCCTGGCGCTGGTAGTCGCGAGAGCGGAACAGGGCACCGAGAATGGGCAGGTTCACGAGGCCGGGCAGTCCGCTGACGGCGGCCTTGTTGCGCTGCTGGATCAGGCCGGCGGTCATCATGGTTCCGCCGGAGGCGAGTTCGACGGTTGTCTCGGTCTTCCGCAGAGTGAAGGCGGGGACGGAGACGGCGGAATCGCCCTGGGTGAAGGTGAAAGAGTTGGTCTGGTCGATTTCGGAGACCTCCGTGGCGACGCGCACGGAGATGCGGTTCTCGGCCATCACCACGGGCGTGAAGTTCAGGGTCACGCCATAGGTCTTGAACGCGATGCCGATGGAGCAGACGCCGCCCGTGCAGTTCTGCGAGGCGGGAACGGGGATCTCCCCGCCGGCGGTAAATTTTGCGGATTCCCCCGAAATCGCGGTGAGCGTCGGCTCGGCGAGAATACGTGAGACGCCGGCCTGCTCGAAAGCCCGCAGGGTGGCCGAGATACTCGCCCCGCCGCCTCCGTTGATTGTCGCCTTGATCTCGTTCCCATTCGGGAACTGGCCGCCATTGAGACCGAAGGGCGCGACGTTCGCGAGGTTGAGCCCGGACCAGTTGCCGCTGAGATTGACGCCGAACTGCTTCAGCACGGTCCGGGCCACTTCGACCACGGTGACGCGGAGCATCACCTGATCCTTGCCCCGGATGGTGAGGTTGTTGATGACGGCGCCCCGGGCCGCCGCCCCGCCGGCGGCACCGCCGGCCTGGCCGACGAAGGCGGTCGCGATGTCCATGGCCTGGGCCGCCTCGGCCGCCGAGCCGACGAAGCCCGACAGGATCAGCGAGTCGCCGGCGGTCCGGATATCGAAGCGACCGCCCGCGATGCTCTGGAGCAGGATCTGCCGCAGGGTTCCGAGCTTGAGGTCCCGCGCCACGGTGACGTCGAGGGCGGTGATCTGGCGGCCTTCGGCGTCCATGATGAAGATCGAGGTCGCCCCGTCCTCCATCCCGATAACGAAGACCTTGCGGGTCGAACGCACGACGGCGTTGGCCACCTTCGGATTGGCGACGAAGACCTCCTTGGCGTCGCGCGGCAGGTCGATCACGAGGGAGCGCCCGGTCGTGAGCTCGATACGGCGCGAGGTGCCGGATTCGTTGCCGCCGACATCGACGATCGGGGCGGCGGTGAAACCATTTCTCGGCGCCGCCCCGGCGGAGGTGGCGGCGAGGACCAGACCGGCAAGGGCCGCGAACACGGACAGGCTGCCCACGCGGACCCGGTGTCTCGTGGTCATCGGAGAATCTTTCATCATCGCGCGGTTCGTCATCTCAGCGACGCGGTTGTTGTTTGGCGATACCGAAGCGGACGACCGTCAGGGCCGTGTCCTGCTGAGTCTCCGGCGGGGCATCCCCGGTCCGGCCGGCATCCATGAGGCTGCGCAGGGAGAGGGAGAGCTGTCCCACCTTCTGGGCCAGGGTGACGGTTTCGGCTTGGGCGGGTGTCAGCGCGAGAGTGGCGGTCTCGCCGGTGACGACGTTGGTCCCGTTCCGCTCCTGCACGATCTGGCCGACGGCGAGCACGCGGATATCTGTGAGCAAGGTCTCCGAAATCTGGACCTCGCCGCCCCCGGAGCGTGTGGATTCCTCGTCGCGATAGGTGCGGATCAGGTCCACGTGATCGTTGGGGAGGATGAATCCACCGGCCGAACTCGACCCGCGCGTATCGGTGACGATGGCGACGGCGCGCATGCCGGAGGGCAGGATCGCCGCCATGAAGCCGCCGTCGGACCGGGCGAGTTTCTGCGGGCGGATCGGCTCACCCGCGAGGAAGGCGCTGCGGGTGATCGAGCCGATGATGGTATCCATGCCGTTGGGCGAGGCCGTGCGCGTCATGTAGCCGACGGTGATGGCCTGGTCGGGCCAGGGCTGCCAGCGAAGGTCGGCGGCCTGGATGTTCTGCCCCATCGGCAGGTCGGCGGCGGCCACCAGCACATCCGTAACCGGCAGCGGGGGAGGAGGGGGCGCTTCGACCACGGCCTGGACCGGAGGCGGCGCATCGCTGCCGCTCATCAAAAACGCGGCGCCCGCACCGGCAGAGAGCGCGATGGCGATGACGGCAAGGCGGGCTGGTTTCATCGCCGTGTTCGAACCTGACAGGACGGCCTGCTGCCGTCGACGTCCAGGCTTCGCCGGGATTCCTCAAATTACGGTTAACGAAAGCTAACGCATGAGAATTAGGGACGACTCGCGATAGGTCAGCTCGATCGAGCACCGAGCTCGACAAGCATCGTTCCGGCCTCTTTAAGTTCAACTCTTACGTGTATCCGGCCTCACGGTGCCATCATTCTTGCCCAAGTCATCGTCTCCGGGATCACGATCAGCGCTCCGAGGGAGAGGGCGATCCCGTAGGGCACGCCGGTCTTGGCGTCATGAAGGTGGAGGGCGAAGGGGAGGCGGCCGAGACATCGCGGCAGGGGATGCGCCCGCGCGACGAGAATTGCCAATGTGAGCGCGCCCCCGGCAAGCGACGCGACGACCAGGTACTCGCCCAATCGGTCGAACCCGATCCACACCGCGGTGGCGGCGGCGAGTTTGGCATCGCCTCCGCCGATGATGCGAAAGGCGAAGAGGCCGAACGTCACGACCAGCGTCGCCGCTCCCGCTCCCAGATGCCCGACGAGATCCCAGCCCCACAGTCCGGTTGCACCGGCGAAGATCGCGAAGCCGAGCAGCAGCAGAAGGGACACAGCGTTGGGAATCGTCATCGTCAGCAGATCCCGAGCGGCCGCATAGGCCATCAGGAACGGGAAGACGATCAGGAGCGTGACACTCGCCATCGGGTCCGTCTCGATCTGGGGTCGGAATTCGGATCGTCACCCGGTGAAGGACCCTCGCCGCAGGGCGCTCGATCGCGGCGACAGAGGCCGTTTCGGGAAACTTGCGGGACCGCTTGGTCACCGTCCGCATGAAGCGGGACATAGGGGACGAGCTCTGCCGGACGATCGGGTCGGACCGTCCGGCGAGGTGTTCGATCCACGCAATGTCTGCGTGAGTAAAACATGCGCATAAGTCTGAAGCGATCAGCTGGAACTCCGACCGTTTCAGACCACCCCGTCAGCTCGCCTTGAGGTTGGTAGCGACCTTGGTGAGAGTATTGGTCAGATTGCCACCGAGGGTGGTCAGGACCGTGATGATGGCGACGGCGATGAGGGACGCGATGAGACCGTATTCGATCGCCGTTGCACCCGACTCGTCGGCGGCAAAACGCTTGAAGAGGTTCGACATGATCGTATTCCTTGAGGGTTCGTCTTGCGAAGTTGCCGTCGAGGATCGTTGTATTTCGACCGGCGACTGAGGATGAAGATGGCCCGTGTCGTCTTGAAATTACGTTAAACGGAGCCGCGAAACCGATCAGCACCGTCTTCGATTGCCATGTGGTGAATAAACATTAAATAATACGGGGATAACTCTTAGTATTTACCATTCCAACAAAACAAGCAGCAGGAGCATTTTCACACGACACAACCTTGGAAGACAGAGAAATGCAACCGATCCAGATCGACGGAGGCTGACGAGATCGAAACATCGGCTATCCATAATATATCGACATTAGATCTTCGTTTACCAATACGTAGTTAAGGCTGTCGTGACGACAAAGGCGGTCGACCGCCCAGGTGCTCGCGATCCCGTCGAAACCTTACCGTCGCAGCCGAGAGCACCCGAGCCATGGGCCACCGGTCAATGCCGACACCCTCGCCGTTGAAGAGATGCGTTCAAGCGAGCGGAGTCGCTCTCTGCCTCGCCGTCGGTGCAGGCCCGGCCCTCGCGGAGACGACACCGGCGATCGTGGCGGTGAACGTCGACAATGCCAAAGTCATTCGTCTGCCCGACAGGACACAAACGGTCATCGTCGGAAACCCGCTCGTGGCGGATGTCGCCCTTCAGCGGAACGGAATCGTCATCCTGACCGGCAAGAGCTTCGGCTCCACCAACCTCATCGCCCTCGACGCATCCGGCGCGATGCTCGCCGAATCCACCATCAGCGTGCAGGCCGCGCAGGGATCGATCGTCACGGTGCAGCGCGGACTCGACCGCGAATCCTATTCCTGCACCCCGAACTGCATGCCGTCGATGCAACTCGGCGACGCCACGAAGTATTTCGGAGACGTCAGCGGACAGGCCGATACCCGCCGCAACCTCGCTACGGGGGCAGGTAGCCAGAAGTAAGACCGGACGTCGATAAGGACGACCATCAGTCGGGATCGGCGCCGCGTGGTAGGAGCCGGCCTCAGCCGCGCATCGTCAGCCGGCCGTCGGACATCTTGAAGTCGTTGAGGCGCCGCAGGAACGACATGCCGAGGAGGCTCTTGCCGAGACGTCCCCTCGGAAGGATCACGGCCTCGACGTCGCGGATGCCGATCGTCCCGATCCGCATCACCGGGATCCGAACGGTGGCGGCGGAGACGGCACCGTTGGCGGTGTCGACGCGGCGGTTGAAGTCGCGCTCGTAGACATGGAGCCCCAAGCGCTGCGCGTCCTCGTAGCTGAAGGCGCAGACGCTCGCTCCGGTATCCACCAGCATTCTGAGGCTACGCCCCGCCACATCGACCTCGGTGGAGAAATGCCCGAGGGAATCGGCCGCCAGGGTCACGGAGTTCGGCGCGAACCGGGTCGGGTTCGAGCCCCCGAGACCGGAATTGTCGAGATTGAGGACCGTGTCGCCGCGTTCCCGCGGGCGGGCGGCATTCTCGAAGCGCGTCGCCAGGGTCAGGCTGGCCGTCGCCGCGATGGAGGTGACTCCCAACGCCCAGAGGACCGGATGCGTCATCGATGGATCTCTCGCCACACGGGGGGCGATCCTCTTCGAAGCGAATGAACGAAGTCTTCGCTTGTCCGCGCGCGCAAGAAGCCGACCGTTCGGATGGTGAACGCCGCATGTGCGAGTTGCCGGGCATTCTCCCCTTCGCATCGCGGCGATGCGGACATCCGGCGGTGTCGCACCTCCCGGTCCGCCCCGCGCGGGCGAGGCGAGGAAAGGAGGAGAGAGGTGGTCGAAACATTGCGTTTACCGGCTCTTGCGGGTATGCACCTCACGCGCTCGCCAGACACCCTTGGAGGCACGGGCGCGTCGTGGATCGGTGAGGGCCGTCCGTTTCGGGCGGCCTTTGGCGTTGCGCGGCTTTTTTCTGTTTTATTGAAGGATCACGCCATGAGCGCAGTAAAGCCGCTTGAGGCCGTGGCACGCGACCGGGTCGGCAAGGGGGCCGCCCGGGAAGTTCGTCGCCAGGGCAACGTTCCCGCCGTCATCTATGGTGGCGGTCAGGCTCCGCAGGCCATCGCCATCGACCTCGTCCGTACCCGCACCCTGATCTACGCCGGTGGCTTCAAGACCACCCTGTTCGAGATCAATGCCGGCGGCCGGAAGACCCGCGCGATCCCGCGCGACTTCCAGCTCGATCCGGTGACCGGCGTGCCGCTGCACGTGGACTTCCTGCGTGTCGTCGCGGGCCAGAACCTCACCGTCGAAGTGCCCGTGCACTTCATCAACGAGGATGAGGCTCCCGGCATCAAGAAGAACGGCGGCACCCTCAACGTCGTGCTGCACACGCTGTCGCTCGAAGTCCCGGCCGATGCGATCCCCGACGCGGTCGAAGTCGATCTCACCGGGCTCCAGATCGGCGATTCGATCCATATCGAAGCCGTGAAGCTGCCGGCCAACACGACCTTCACCGGCGAGGCCGAGGCTGTCGTCGCCAACGTCGTGCCGCCGACCGTACTCGGCGCCGAGGTCGAGGCCGAAGAGGCCGCGATCGCCGAGGCTCAGTCGACCGAAGCTGCCGAGGAGAAGGCCGAGGCTGAGGCCGAAGAGGCCGCCGAGGCTGAGGAAGACAAGAAGGAGGATTGAGGCCCTGGGGCTTCGCGCCCCGGTCTCGTCTCCGTCCACAGGTGCTCCGACCGCGAGGTCGGGGCACCTTTTCGTTTGACGTCGCCTGCTCGTCCTCCGTCCTGGAGCTCCGCACGCCCACGGTGGATCGGGCGCAGCTCTAGACCATACTTTTGCTGCGCTCGTTTTCGCCGAACCGGCATCCCCTTCGGCGGAGAGTGCTCTGGTGACGAAGCCTTCTCGGAGATGATGCCATGCGCCTGATCGTCGGGCTCGGCAATCCAGGGGCCCGCTATGCGGGCAACCGCCACAATATCGGCTTTCTCGCCCTCGACGAGATGGCACGCGTCCACCGCGCCGGGCCGTGGCGGCGTAAGTTCCAGGGTGAGGTGACCGAGGCCACCCTCGGCACCGAACGGGTCGTCCTGGTGAAGCCGCAGACCTTCATGAACGAATCCGGCCGCTCGGTTTCGGAGGCGCAGCGCTTCTACAAGATCACACTCTCCGACGTGATCGTGCTGCACGACGAACTCGACCTCGCCCCGGCCAAGCTCCGGGTGAAGCTCGGCGGCGGCAATGCCGGCCATAACGGCCTGCGCTCGATCACGGCGCAATGCGGCAACGATTACCGGCGCGTGCGCCTCGGGATCGGTCATCCGGGCGACAAGGCCCTGGTCCATGCCTACGTCCTGAACGATTTCGGCAAGGGCGAGCGGGCTTGGGTCGAGGATCTCTGTCGCGCCGTCGCGGACCATGCCGCGCTGCTGGCGGCGGGCGAGGATGCGAGCTTCCAGAACAAGGTCCACCTCGCCATGGCGGGCCGCGGCTGGGACGATGTCGGCCAAGTCAATGCCGCGGCCACCGGCCGTGATTGACACGAAAACACGAGGACACGATATCGAAGCTTGGACCTAACGGACGGGGAGACTGGGGTGAGGAACGTCACGGTGACGATGGACGAGAGCCTCCTGCAACGTGCGCGCGTCGCCGCTGCGCGGGATGGCAAGAGTCTGTCGAAGTTCATCGCCGAGACGGTGGAACAGCGCGTCGGCCGGCCGCTTTCCCAGAGCCAGGCCCTCGAACGCTTCCTGGCGGGACCGCCACTTCATCTCCTCGACGAAAACGGGCGCGCGCCGACCCGCGATCAGATTTACGATGCCGAGTGACGCCGTCCCCGTCGCGGGCCGGGTGTTCGTCGATACCAACGTGTTCCTGTATGCCCGTGACGACCGCTTCCCCGAGAAGCAGGCGATGGCGCGACATTGGTTGGCGGTGCTGGCGGATCGCGGCCTGATCGTGGTGAGTCCGCAGGTTCTCGGTGAGTTGCACGCCGTCATCCTGCGCGGTCGTCTCCCTATCGATCCGGAGGATACGCGGCAGACGACGCTGTCCCTGGAGGAATGGTCGGAAGGCGCGACCGATCTCGCGCTCGTCGGCGATGCGTGGTCATTGTGGGAGCAGACCCGGTTTCAGTGGTGGGACTGCGTCATCCTCGGCTCCGCAATCCGAGCCGGATGCCGCTTCCTGCTTTCGGAAGACTATCAGCACGGCCGTGAGGTCGAAGGAATGACAATCGTGAATCCGTTTCGGGCCTTGCCGGAATCGATCTTCGCGAACTCTTGAGGAATATCATGGGCTTCAAATGCGGCATCGTCGGCCTGCCGAACGTCGGCAAGTCGACTCTCTTCAACGCGCTGACGCAGACGGCGGCGGCCCAGGCGGCGAACTATCCGTTCTGCACCATCGAGCCGAATGTGGGCGAGGTGGCGGTGCCGGACCCGCGCCTCGATGACTTGGCGCGGATCGCGGCATCGAAGGAGATCATCCCGACCCGGCTGACCTTCGTCGACATCGCCGGCCTCGTGCGCGGCGCGTCGAAGGGGGAGGGGCTCGGCAACCAGTTCCTCGCCAACATCCGCGAGGTCGATGCCATCGCCCATGTGGTGCGCTGCTTCACCGACGGCGACGTGACCCATGTGGAGGGCAAGGTCGATCCCAAGGCCGATATCGAGACCATCGAGACCGAGCTGATGCTGGCCGACCTCGACAGCCTCGAGAAGCGCCTCTTCGCCCTGGAGAAGAAGGCCAAGGGCGCCGACAAAGAAGCCAAGGAGATGCTCGACCTCGTCCAGCGGGCGCTGCCGCTGCTGCGCGAGGGCAAGCCCGCCCGTCTGGTCAGCCGCAAGCCGGAGGAGGAGAAGCTGTTCCAGACCCTCGGGCTGATGACAGCGAAACCCGTCCTCTACGTCTGCAACGTGGACGAGGGGGATGCCGACAAGGGCAACGCCTATTCCGAGGCGGTGATCGCCCAGGCCAAGGCCGAGGGTGCGCGCGCGGTGGTGGTCTCGGCCAAGATCGAGAGCGAGATCGCGGTGATGCCGCTGGCCGACCAGGGCGACTTCCTCGAAGCGGTGGGGCTTGTGGAGCCGGGCCTCAATCGCGTCATCCGCGCCGGCTACGAGCTGCTCGGCCTCATCACCTACTTCACCGTGGGGCCGAAGGAGGCGCGCGCCTGGACCATCGAGAAGGGCACCCGCGCCCCCGCCGCCGCCGGCGTGATCCATACCGATTTCGAAAAGGGCTTCATCCGCGCCGAGACCATCGCGTTCGCCGACTACACCGCCCTGAAGGGCGAGAGCGGCGCCAAGGAAGCCGGCAAGTTCCGGCTCGAGGGCAAGGACTACGTGGTGCAGGACGGCGACGTGCTGCACTTCCGCTTCGCCAATTGAGGCCTATCTCACCCGTCGAGCTTACGCACACGTCATCCCGGGGCGCCGTCAGGCGAGCCCGGGATCCAGACACGCTGGCATTGCGGGATGTTGCGCCTCGGCGGCTCTGGATCCCGGGCTCCGCTGCGCGGCCCCGGGATGACGGTGAGTGGTGAGCGGTAAAACCTCTCGGCGCGACCGACCGAGACCATTCCAGGACGGACCGCATGACCGGCATCACCTTCGAGGATTTCACCCCCGGTGACGTGATCGAGGGTGGCCCGCTCGTGGTCACCCGCGACGAGATCGTCGCCTTCGCGAGGGAGTTCGATCCGCAGCCGTTCCATCTCGACGAGGAGGCCGCGAAGGCGACGCTGGCGGGCCAATTGATCGGTTCCGGCTGGCAGACGGCCGGGTTCGGCATGCGCCTGCTCCAGGCCCATGTCTTTCGCGGCGCCACCTCCATGGGCTCGCCCGGCATCTCGCAGCTGCGCTGGCTGCGCCCCGTCCTGCCGGGCGATGCGCTGCGGATCGTCACCAAGGTCGAGGAGTGCCGCACCTCGAACTCCAAGCCGGATCGCGGCTTCGTGCGCTTCACCCTCACGGTCCTGAACGGCCGCGACGAATCAGTGATGATCCAGGCTTTCACGGTGATGTTTGCCCGGCGCGGAGCCGAGCCTCTGCCGCCGCGCACGGTGGTTCCGGGCCTACCCTCGCCCGTCGTCGAAGGCGAGGATGCGGAGACGCTGCTCTTCCTCAAGGAGGCAAAGCTCGGCACCGTCCGCGACCTCGGCCGGCACGTCTTCACGCCGGAGGCGATCACGGCCTTCGCCCGGGCCTATGACTCGCAGGCCTTCCATCTCGATGCGGACGCTGCCCGAAAGACCCATTTCGGCGCGCTCTGCGCCTCCGGCTGGCACACGGCGGCGGTCTGGATGAAGCGCCTGCACATCACCCGCCAGCGCGACATCGAACGGACCGAGCGCGACGGCCCCGTGCCGCAGCTCGGCCCGTCTCCGGGCTTTCGCGACATGCGCTGGCTCGCCCCAGTCTATGCCGGCGACACCATCCGCTACGCCTGCACCCTCCTCGACAAGCGCGAATCGACCTCGCGCCCCGGCTGGGGGGTGGCCACCCATCACAACACCGCGCAGAACCAGCGCGGGGAGCGGGTGTTCGAGTTTACGGGGTCGGTGTTCTGGCAGTGGGCGCCGGCGGGCTGAGCGGCGGCGCCCCGACATCGAAGGCAGACTTCTTTGGCATTCATGCTTGAGCGCGGTAGCATGAAGCGTTGAGGTTTGCCGTGAGTGCTCCACCGAAGTCCGAACCGATCATAGAGACCATTCGTCAACGTCACGCCCGCCTGCGCCGCCAGGGATTACGGCCGGTGAAGATCTGGATTCCGGATCCAAGCTCCGCTTCGTTTGCCGAGGAAGCACATCGGCAATCGGCGGCGGTCGCCACGAGCCATCACGCCAAGGACGATCAGAGCTTCATCGATGCTGCGTCGAATTGGGACGACGCGTGAAGCGTGGTGAAGTTTGGACGGTTTCTGGAGGAAAGGATTACGCCGGCAAGCCACGTCCGGTCGTGATCATCCAGGATGATCGCTTCGACGCGACCGATTCCATCACGGTCTCTGCATTGACGACCGATCCGACGGACGCACCGTTGTTTCGGATTCCGCTGACGCCAAGCACGCAGAACGGCTTACGTGCCGCGTCTCGCCTGATGGCTGACAAGGTGACGACCGTTCCGAAATCTAAGCTCGGCGACAAGATCGGAACCTTGAACGGCGAAGAGATCGCCCGGCTCGTTCGGGCGATCTTCGTTTTCCTTGGTCGAGCCTCGATATGAGCGGTTGTGGCGACGCAGGCCCTGACCCGTGTCGGGAAAGGCGGGCGGTCATCGCTCGACTACGCCACCGGGCGCCGCTCCGGATACAGCGACAACAAGCCTTCCGCATTTGCCGATGCCACGCCGCGCTCGGTGATGATCCCCGTCACCAAACGCGCCGGCGTCACGTCGAAGGCCGGGTTGGCCACCGGGCTGCCGGGCGAGACCACCTCGATCGTGGCGAAGCCGCCATCGGCGAGGCGACCGGTGAGGTGGGATACCTCGCGGCCGTCACGCTCCTCGATGGGGATCTGCGCGACGCCGTCGGTGAGGGTCCAGTCGATGGTGGAGAAGGGCAGGGCGGCGTAGAACGGCACGCGGTTGTCGGAGGCCGCCAGCGCCTTCAGGTAGGTGCCGATCTTGTTGCAGACGTCGCCCGAGGCCGTGGTGCGGTCCGAGCCGACGATGCAGACGTCGATGGCGCCGTGCTGCATCAGGTGACCGCCGGCATTGTCGGCGATGACGGTGTGCGGCACGCCGTGCGCGTTGAGCTCGAAGGCGGTGAGCGCCGCGCCTTGGTTCCGTGGCCGGGTCTCGTCCACATAGACATGGACCGGGATGCCGGCCTCGTGCGCCACGTATATCGGCGCGAGGGCGGTGCCCCAATCGACCGTGGCGAGCCAGCCCGCGTTGCAATGGGTGAGCACGTTGAGACGGCGGCCCTCTTCCTTGTCGTAACCCTTGGCCTTGTGCAGATCGGCGAGGATCGCGGCGCCGTGGCGTCCGATGGCGTGGCAGCTCTCCACGTCCTCCTCGGCGATGCGCCCGGCTTCGGCGAAGGCGAAGGCCGCGCGCTCGGAGACCGCGACCTCGCGCAGCTTGGCGGCGACACGGTCGAGGGCCCAGCGCAGGTTGATCGCGGTGGGGCGAGTGGCGGCCAGGGTCTCGACGGCGTGGTCGATCCCGGCATCGGAGGCGTCCCGCCGCAGACCCAGGGCCAGCCCGTAGGCCGCCGTGACCCCGATGAGTGGCGCGCCGCGCACGATCATGGTGCGGATGGCGATGGCCGCTTCGTCCAGGGTGGCGAGCCGCTTCAGCTCGAAGGCGAAGGGCAGGCGGGTCTGGTCGATGACCTCGACGGATTCGCCGTCGGCGGCGGGCAGGATGGTGCGGTAGGGTTTGCCGTCGATGTTCATGGGCGGGCCTCTCGCATGTTCCGGGCGGCGGGACCAGTCCTTCGGCTTCGCGCCATGCGCTTGACTCCATCAAGGGTGGGCGCGAGACGCGTAAGGCCAGCCGGTCGAAATCCCGCCCCACCTTCCATGGCAGGCTTCACACATCGGCTCTTTCAGGAAAAGCGCGTCCCTCTCCCCCTTGTGGGGAGGGGTTAGGAGTGGGGGTGGCTCCGCCAGCCTCCGCCCCCTGTGGGTCGCCCAATCACCCCCACCTCCAACTCCTCCCCACAAGGGGGAGGAGGGCTCGTCCGCGCAGCCCGCGACATGTCTGAATCCAGTAGTCACTACGGGAGAGGGTGGCCTTCGCGTCAGCGAATGTCGGGTGAGGGGAGCGCCCTGCCCGGAAGGATCTGTGCCGGCCCCTCTCCCGCCCGCTCCGCGGGCACCCTCCCCCGCAGAGGGGGGAGGGTTAGCTAACCCCCGGTCAGAAGCTCACCGGACGCGCCCGCTTTACCTGCGGGATCGTCTCGATCTCCGCCCGCACGCTCTCCGAGATCGGCGCATCGACGGCGCAGAAGCAGATGGCGTTGCCGCCCTCTTCCTCGCGGCCGAGGTTGAAGGTCGCGACGTTGACGCCCGCCTCGCCGAGGATGGTGCCGAGCCGGCCGATGAAGCCCGGCTTGTCGTGATTGCGGACATAGAGCATGTGCGGCGCGAAGGCGGCATCAATGGCGATGGAGCGGATCTCGATGATCCGCGGCTTGCCGTCATGGAACACCGTGCCGGCGGCATCGCGCGGCATGTCCTCGGCGTCCACGGTGATGCGCACCACTGATTCGTAGTCGCTCGCCCCGCCCTCGCGCTTGATCTCGTCTACGACGATGCCGCGCTCGCGCGCCAGGGCGGGGGCGGAGACCATGTTGATGTCCTGCAGGAACGGCCGCAGCGCCCCGGTCACCGCCGCAGCGGTGAGCGCGCGGGTGTTCATGCCGGCCACAGCGCCTTCGTAGGTGATGCGGATGCCCTTGATCGGCGCGTCCGTGAGCTGGCCGAGGAACGAACCGAGCTTTTCGGCGAGCGCCACGAACGGCTTCAACCGGGGAGCTTCATCCGCGGAAATGGACGGGAAGTTGATCGCGTTGGTGATGGCCCCCGTCATCAGGTAGTCGGACATCTGCTCGGCGACCTGCAGCGCCACGTTCTCCTGGGCCTCGTTGGTGGAGGCGCCGAGATGCGGCGTGCAGATGACGTTCGGGTGGCCGAAGAGCGGGTTGGCGGTGGCGGGCTCCTCGATGAACACGTCGAAGGCCGCCCCGGCCACATGGCCCGCATCGAGGGCGGCGCGGAGTGCCACCTCGTCCACGAGGCCGCCACGGGCGCAGTTGACGATGCGCACGCCGCGCTTCGTCCGGGCGAGGTTCTCGGCCGACAGGATGTTGCGGGTCTTGTCGGTCATCGGCACGTGGAGCGTGATGATGTCGGCCCGTGCCAGGAGCGCATCCAGCTCGACCTTCTCCACGCCGATCTCGAGGGCGCGCTCGGGGGAGAGGTAGGGGTCGTACGCGACGACCTTGAGCTTCAGGCCGATGGCGCGGTCGGCGACGATGGCGCCGATATTGCCGCAGCCGATGATGCCGAGCGTCTTGCCCGTCAGCTCGACGCCCATGAAGCGGTTCTTCTCCCACTTCCCGGCCTGGGTCGAGAGATCCGCCTGCGGGATCTGCCGCGCGAGAGCGAACATCATCGCGATGGCGTGTTCGGCGGTGGTGATGGAATTGCCGAAGGGCGTGTTCATCACGATGACGCCGCGCGCCGTGGCGGCCGCGACATCGACATTGTCGACGCCGATCCCGGCCCGGCCGATGACCTTCAGCCGCGAGGTCTGCGCCAGCACCTTCTCCGTGACCTTGGTGGCCGAGCGGATGGCGAGGCCGTCGTAATGGCCGATGACGGCGGCAAAGCGTTCCTTGTCCTTGCCGAGGTTGGGGAAGAAATCGACGTCGATTCCGCGGTCACGAAAGATCTGGACGGCCGCGTTCGAGAGGGAATCGGAAATGAGCACCTTGGGAGCAGCCATGATGGCCTCCGGCTCTTGAGAAAGGGGGATGGGGTGCGAACTCGGGAGACGGCGCGGCAGGTCTCGACCCTCCCCCCGATGCGGGGGAGGGTGGTCGCGGAGCGACCGGGAGAGGGGACGACCTCTCCGGACGGCGCGCTCCCCTCACCCGACCCGCTGCGCGGGCCACCCTCTCCCGCAGAGGGGAGAGGGGGAGGGAGCATTGCCTCACGCAGCCTTGGCGAGCCTGGCCTTTTCAGCCGCATAGGCCCAGTCGAGCCACGGCATCAGGGCCTCGAGGTCCGAGGTCTCCACCGTGCCGCCGCACCAGATGCGCAGGCCGGCCGGCGCGTCGCGATAGGCGCCGATGTCGAAGGCGATGCCCTCGGCATCGAGCGTATCGGCGATGCCCTTGGCCACAGCCGCCACGGTGGCGTCACCCTTGGCCAGGACGTCCGGATCGGTGATGACGAGGCAGACGCCGGTGTTCGAATACGTCGCCGGATCGACGGCGAGGTGCCCGATCCAGGACGTGCGCGCCACCCAGTCGTGGACGACCTTGGCATTGGCGTCGGCGCGGGCATGGAGCGCGTCGAGACCGCCGATGCCTTGCGCCCAGCGCAGGGTATCGAGGTAATCCTCCACCGCAAGGAGCGAGGGCGTGTTGATCGTGTCGCCCTTGAAGATGCCCTCGATCAGCTTGCCACCCTTGGCCATGCGGAAGACCTTGGGGATCGGCCAGGCGGGGGTGTTGTTCTCGATGCGCGCGACAGCGCGGGGCGAGAGGACCAGCATGCCGTGCGCCGCCTCGCCGCCCATCACCTTCTGCCAGGAGAAGGTAACGACATCGAGCTTGGCCCAGTCGAGGGGCATGGCGAAGGCGGCCGAGGTGGCGTCGCAGATGGTGACGCCTTCGCGGTCGGCGGCGATCCAGTCGCCGTTCGGCACGCGGACGCCGGCGGCGGTGCCGTTCCAGGTGAAGATGACGTCGTTGTGCCGGGTGTCGATGGCCGACAGGTCCGGCAGCACGCCGTAGGCGGTCTGGTGGACGATAGGCGAGATCTTGAGTTCCTGCAGCGCGTCGGTGACCCATTCGGAGCCGAAGGCTTCCCAGGCGGCGACTTCGACGGTCTTCGGGCCGAGCATCGACCACATGGCCATTTCGACGGCGCCGGTATCGGAGGCGGGGACGATGGCGATGCGGTAATCGGCGGGCACGCGCAGCACGGTGCGGGTCAGCTCGATGGCCTCGACCAGCTTGGCCTTGCCGGCGGGGGAGCGGTGCGAGCGGCCGAGCGCGGCGTTCTGAAGGGCCTGCAGGGTCCAGCCCGGACGCTTGGTGCAGGGGCCGGACGAGAAGTTCGGCACGCGGGGGCGCGTGTTGGGACGTGTCATGATGAAAAGTCCATCCTTACAGATGAATGCTCCTCGTTGGGGAGGAGTGGCCCGGCGCTGCCAATGAACCTGTCTCGGCGACTTAGCAAGATGCTCGGGCAAGAAATTCAGTCCCGCCGAGCACAAAGGCATCGGTTTTTCCGATCAAGTCTTTGAGAGTCGGGCCTTTGTCGGATGAGATTTATCCGCGTTTAACAGGTCGGGCCGGCGCTCGCGGGTGATCCGTTCCGCCTCGTCCCGGCGCCAGCGGGCGATGGCGCCATGGTTGCCGCCGGTGAGGATGTCGGGAATCGCACGGCCCTCCCACTCCCGCGGCCGGGTGTAGTGCGGGTATTCCAGGAGCCCGCCCTCGAAGCTCTCCTCGTCGCCCGAGACCGCCTTGCCCATGACGCCGGGCAGCAGGCGCACGCAGGCATCGATGGCGACGAAGGCCGCAACCTCGCCACCCGACAGGATGTAGTCGCCGATGGAGACCTCCTCGAGGCCCCGCGCCGCGATGACCCGCTCGTCGACCCCTTCGAACCGGCCGCAGACCACGACGATTCCCGGCCCCTCCGCCAGTTCGCGCACGCGGCCCTGCGTCAGGGGGCGGCCGCGCGGGCTCATGAGCAGCCGGGGGCGGGTATCGCCGGGGGAGGCGGCGGCATCGATGGCCGCACCCAGCACGTCGCAGCGGAGCACCATGCCCGCGCCGCCGCCGGCCGGGGTGTCGTCCACCGCCCTGTGGCGCCCGATCCCGTGCTCGCGGATCTGCCGGGCCTCCAGGGTCCAGGTTCCGCGCGCGAGGGCATCGCCGGAGAGCGACATCCCGAGGAGGCCGGGAAACATCTCGGGGTAGAGGGTGAGGATCGTTGCGGACCAGGGCGCGCTCGTCATGCCGCTTGATGGCGCGTGTGGTCAGGGTAGGTCAACAATCCCTTTCCGGTCTCACACCGCGACAGGCTCCGCGGACGAAGGCCAACGCGCCGCAACCGGGGGAGGGCACTTCCCGGCGGGCGGTCTCGTTGTCCCGTCATGTCCCGTCGTCTCGCCCTCGCGGCCTTCCTCACCCTCATCGTCCCGGCCTTCGCCGCAGAACCGCTGGCACCTCCCGGCGCCCCCGCCTCCGCCTTTCCGAGGCCGGACAGGCCGGTGGCCGAGATCATCGCGCCCCTCTGGGCGTCGGAATCCCAGCGCGACCAAGTCGATGAGGTCGGGCAGGTCGCCCGGCTGATGCGGATCGCGCCCGGGGAGACGGTCGGCGATATCGGGGCCGGCAGCGGCTATTACACGGTGCGTCTCGCCGAGCGGGTCGGGCCGCAGGGGCGGGTCATCGCCGAGGACGTGACGCCGCGCTACCTCGCCGACCTGACGGCACGCATCGCGCGCGCCAAGCTCGGCAACGTCACCGTGGTGCGGGGCGAACCCCACGATCCGAGGCTCCCGTCCGGCTCCCTCGACGCGGCGTTGCTGGTCCACATGTATCACGAGATCAGCCAGCCCTACGGCCTCCTGCACAACCTCGCCGCCGCGATGAAGCCCGGCGGCCGGGTCGGGATCGTCGATGCCGACGCGATTCCCTCGCGGCACGGCACGCCGCCGGCCCTGCTGCGGTGCGAACTCACGGCGGCGGGCTACCGGGAGACCGGCTTCTCGGTGCTGGAGGGCGGGGTCGGCTATCTCGCGATCTTCGAGGCGCCCACAATCGGAGCGCGTCCCGCCCCCTCCGCGATCACCCCATGCAAGGACGTGACGACGCGATCCGACCGGCCGTGATCGCGCCCGGATTCACGGTTCGGTAGCGGCGAATCGCTACGGTGGCCCCGCCTCGAACACCGAGCGGGAGAATGTTTGCGTGGTCCTGACGTTTTGGCTCGATCAGCCGGTCTGGCAGATGTTCGTCCTTTTGAGCGCCGTCTTCGCGGTCTGCATGGGTGCCATCAGCATCCTCTCCAACTGGTCCGCGACCCGGCCGGGTATGCACAAACTCGGGATCGGCGTCGTCGCACCCTATTTCAACGCCATCTCGGTGATGCTGGCGCTGCTCACGGGCTTCGTGGCGAACGACGCCTGGGAGCGTCAGAGGCAGGCAACGAAGATCGTCCAATCGGAGAAGACCAACCTGCTCGCCGTGCATGATCTGAGCCTCGCCACGGCATCCGACATGTCCGTGATCCGCACCAAGCTGGTCGCCTATGCGAACGCGCTGATCGACGACGAATGGCCGAAGATGACGGTGGGCGAGTCGTCGGCGACCGCCAACGAGGCCCTGGGCCAGCTGATGCAGTCCGTGGCCGATCCCCGGCACAGCGCCGAGGCGGGAGCCGCCGCGCATGGGAGCCTTCTCGATGCGGTGATGAACCTGCGGGCCGAGCGCGGTACGCGCCTCGGCCTCGCCGACGTTCAGGGCGACCAGTCGAAATGGCTGACGCTGATGGTGCTGGCGCTGCTCACCCTCGTGTCCATCGGATTGATCCATGTGGACAAGCCGGTGCCGCAGGCCGTGGCGATGATCCTGTTCTCGATCGCCACGGTGACGACCTTGGGCATGATCGGACTGCACGAGCGGCCGTTCGACGGGCCGATGCCGGTGACGTCGGCACCGCTGGAGACGGCGCGGACGACGATGACGAGCGTCAAGCCCTGACCGGTATCCCGGTCCGGGCGCTCTCGCCTCAGACCGGCTCGTCGGGCGGCTTCGGCCCGGCGGGCGCGAACAGGTCCTGGGGCGGATCGATGACGATCCGGCCGTTGGCGACGTCGAGGGTCGGGACGAACGCCTTGGTGAAGGGCAGGAGCGCGGTGGGACCGCCAAGGGCCGGCTTAATCTCCAGGAGATCGCCGCCGCCGTAATTCGGCACGTCGGTGACCGTGCCGAGGACCGCGCCCGAGACATCCACCACGTCGAGCCCGACGAGGTCGGCGGTGAAGAACTCGTCTTCGTCCTCGACTTGGCCGAGGCGGTCGCGCGGCAGGTAGATGGCGAGGCGGTTCAGGGCTTCCGCGCCGTTGCGGTCGGAGACGCCCTTCACCCGCACCACGAGCAGGTCGGGTGAGGCTCCGCCGGCGCGGCGCACGTCGGTGAGCTCGATGCGCTGCCCCCCGGCGCCGATCAGCGGCCCGTAGGAGCCGATCGCCTGCGGATCGCCGGTATAGGATTTCAGGCGAATTTCGCCGTTGAGCCCGTGTGCACGGCCGAACTCGCCCATCTGGACGAGGCTCGGATCCGTGGACGGGAGCGGCACCTCCGGCATCGGTCGGGGCCGATGCGCGGAGGTCGCCGAACCCGAGCCGATACGGCCCGGGCGGTCGCGACGGCCGCCATCGCCGGTGGGGGTGCTGCCTCCGGGACGGCGCGCCATCGCGGGATCGCCTTAGGCTGCGGCGTCTTCGGCCGGGGCGGCGGCCTTCTCGGCGCGCTTGGCGGCGCGCTCCTTGGCCTTCTCGCCCGGCTCGGCCTTCTGCGGGTTGTTGCGCGCGGGGCGCTTGGCGAGGCCGGCGGCGTCGAGGAAGCGCAGGACGCGGTCGGTGGGCTGGGCGCCCTTGGCGAGCCAGGCCTGGATCTTCTCGGATTCGAGCACGATGCGGGCCGGATCGTCCTTGGGCTTCATCGGGTCGTAGACGCCGACCTTCTCGATGAAGCGGCCGTCGCGGGGCGCGCGGGCGTCGGCGACGACGATGCGGTAATACGGGCGCTTCTTGGCGCCGCCACGGGTGAGACGGATCTTGAGGGACATGGTGTGCTCCTGAGGTTGGTAATCTGATCGTTCTTGGCGGATAGCGAGTAGTGAGTAGCGAAGAGAGCCGGCCTGCCGCCCCTTCGCTATTCGCTACTCCCCATTCGCCCCTACTTCTTCTTCCCGAACGGGAAACCGCCGAGGCCCGGCAGACCGCCCGGCCCCTTCGGTCCTCCGAGCCCCGGAAGGCTCGGCATCTTTCCGCCGCCGAAACCCGGCGGCATGGCCGGCAGCTTGCCGCCCATCTGCTTCTGCATCGCCTCGATCTGCTCCGGCGTCGGCTCGGGCATGCCGGGGGGGAGGCCGGGCATGCCGCCCATTCCGCCGCCGCCCAATCCGAACATCGAGCCAAGCGCTTGGCCGATGCCGCGCTTGCCCGAGCCCATCGCCTTCATCATGTCGGCCATGGTCCGGTGCATCTTGAGGAGCTTGTTGAGCTCCTCCACCTTCGTCCCCGACCCCGCCGCGATGCGCTTCTTGCGGGAATTCTTGAGGATGTCGGGATTCTTGCGCTCCTGCGCGGTCATCGAAGAGATGATGGCGCGCTGACGCTTGAACATGTTCTCGTCGAGATTGGCGCCCTCGACCTGCTTCTTCATGGCGCCCATGCCGGGCAGCATGCCCATCAGGCCGCCGATGCCGCCCATCTTCTCCATCTGGGCGAGCTGCATCGACAGGTCGTCGAGGTCGAACTTGCCCTTGCGCATCTTCTCCGCGGTGCGGAGCGCCTGCTCGTGGTCGATGGTCTCGGCCGCCTTCTCCACGAGGGAGACGATGTCGCCCATGCCGAGGATGCGGTTGGCGACGCGGGAGGGGTGGAACTCCTCCAGCGCGTCCACCTTCTCACCGGTGCCGACGAGCTTGATCGGCTTGCCGGTGACGGCACGCATGGAGAGGGCCGCGCCACCGCGCGAATCGCCATCCATGCGGGTCAGCACGATGCCGGTGACACCCAGGCGCTCGTCGAAGGCGCGGGCGGTGACCACCGCGTCCTGACCGGTGAGCGCGTCGGCCACCAGCAGGACTTCGTGCGGGTTCGTCGCCGCCTTGACCTCGGCGGCCTCGGCCATCAGCGCCTCGTCGAGGGTGATGCGGCCGGCCGTGTCGAGCATCACCACGTCGAAGCCGCCGAGGCGCGCGGCATCCATGGCGCGGCGGGCGATCTGCACCGCCGACTGGCCCTCGACGATGGGCAGGCTCTCGACGCCGACCTGCTTGGCCAGGATCGCCAGCTGCTCCATGGCGGCCGGGCGGCGGGTGTCGAGGGAGGCGAGCAGCACCTTGCGCTTGTCGCGGTTGGTCAGGCGCCGGGCGATCTTGGCGGTGGTGGTGGTCTTGCCCGAGCCCTGGAGGCCGACCATCAGGATGGCGACGGGGGCGGGCGCATTGAGATCGATGAGGCCGGCTTCCGAGCCGAGCATGGCCACGAGTTCGTCGTTGACGATCTTCACGACCATCTGGCCGGGCGTCACAGACTTGACGACGACGGCGCCCACCGCCTTCTCGCGGACCTTCTCGGTGAAGCCCCGCACCACTTCGAGCGCCACGTCGGCTTCGAGCAGAGCGCGCCGCACCTCGCGGAGCGCCGCGGTGACGTCGGCTTCCGTGAGCGCACCACGCCGGGTGAGCCCGGACAGGATACCGGACAGGCGGTCGGACAGGCCTTCGAACATCGCGTGTGTCTCCGAACCTACTGGAACAGGCCGGCGGACGAGACGCGGCGCGCCTGCAGCGCGGCCTCGAAACCGTTGATCGCCGCCGCGAACTTGTCCCGGCAATCGGGGTTGCAGAACCCGACCACGGCACCGTTGTAGAGCGTCAGGGAATCGGCCGCGATCGGCTTGCCCGACCAGGGGCAGACCTCGTTGACTGCTTCCTCGATGCGAAGGGTTTCATGGGATGGCGACAGGGCGAGACTCACTCGGCTGGATCGGCGGAGTGACGACCTGCTCCCAACGCGAAGCTCGCCCGAGGGCGCATCGCGCTGTCGGGCGTTGACCTCCGGCCTCACAGGGCCGGTCGGCGTTCGTGTTGACGACATGTCGTCGGATATGAGAGTGGCGGACTAGTCCGTGAGCCACCGCAAGTCAAGATCGGCACCAAGTCAAGATCGCGGTGGAAAGCAAGGGCTACGCCCGGCGCAGGGTCGCGGCAGCGCGTATGCTGAGTTCCTCGCGTTATCGGCTGTCGAAGTCACGGGAACGGCTGCGAGTCACGTATTCGGCATCCATGCTATCGAGCTTGACCGCGGACGACTCGCAATCCTGGCCCGCGGGCTCGATCGAGAACCAGCCCCGAAGTTCGTGGCTCACGAGAGAGACGCCCGTCCCGCATGCCGGACTTCTACACGCTCTATCTGGTCGTGCTGATCGCGGGCCTCTCGCATTGCGTCCTCTGGGCGACGATCCTCTATCGGTACAGGACGCTCGCCGGATTGCGCTATTGGCTGGCGGGCGGCGTCGCCAATGTCGCGGGCGGGATCCTGCTCGCCATCGATGGCGGCGCCGGGCATTTCGCGACGACCGTCGGCGGCAATGCCATCGCCTGTCTGGCCTTCCACCTGAATACGATCGGTCTGCGCCGCTTCCACGGCGACCGGCCGCTCTGGGCTCTCCATGCCGGGCTGCTGGGCGCAAGCGTCCTGGCCATGGCCATCACCTGGCGGCCCTGGTGGGGCCAGAACCCGCTCTACGTCACGTCGCAATGCATTCCCCTGGCACTCGCCGTCCTCTATCTCGCCCGGCGCCGGACCCGGGAGCTCGGCGCCATCATCACGATGTGCGCCCTGGCGACCGCCATCACCGCGCATGGCATCGTCGCCTGCGCGGTGACGGTGAGGCTCAGCGGTATCGCACCGGATGTCTCCCTGGTCTCCCTCGCCGCCATCGACCTGCTGGTCTTCATCCTCGCGGGCATCGTCTGGAATTTCGGCTTCATCGTCTCGGTGGTCGACAGCCTGATGGCGAAGGTGGAGCGGCTGGCCGCCGAGGACGACCTGACCGGCCTGCCCAATCGCCGCCAGTTCATGCGGCTGCTCGCCGAAGAATGCGCGCGCGAGACCGGCGAGCCGTTCAGCGTGATGCTCATGGACCTCGACCGGTTCAAGGGAATCAATGACGGCCTCGGCCACGTGGCCGGCGATGCCGCGCTCAAACACGTGGCGGACACGGTGCGGCGGGGCATGCGCTCCGTGGACGTGTTTGCCCGCCTCGGCGGCGACGAATTCGGTATCCTGCTCCGTGGCGTCCAGGGGGATGCTGCAAGCGAGATCGCCGAGCAGGCCAACGCCGCCCTGCGCGCTTCGCCCTTCCTCTGGCACGGGGAGACCATCGGGCTGACGATCAGCATCGGCGTGACCTCGGCCGTCCCCGGCAGGCGCCACACGCCGGAGGAGCTGATCGAATGCGCGGATTCCGCGCTCTACGCCACGAAGGGCCGGAAACGAGACGGCTGGACGTTTCTGCCCTTCACATCTCGGCCGGGCTTCGGCGCCGGTCAGGCGGGCGGGGCGACGAACGCGCGTCTGGCAGACCGGGGCTCACGCATCCCGTTGGCAGGCTGAACCGGCCGCCTCCGGTCAATCACTCGGCATTCACACATGCCGCGGGATGCGCGGGACCCTCCTCCTCCTTGTGGGGAGGAGTTGGAGGTGGGGGTAATTGGGCGACCCTCACGCTGCGGAGGCAAGCGGCGCCACCCCCACTCCTGACCTCTCCCCACAAGGGGGAGAGGGACGCGGTCTGCGCGAAAAAACAGAAGTGTGAATCCCATAGGTTCGACCGGGGACGGTCAGCCGGCGCCCCGGATTCACCGGTCCTCGAATTTCGGCTTCCGCAATTCCGCCTGGAGTTTCAGCACCTCGTCGATGCTCATGGAGCGGCTGCTCCAGTTCGTCTCCATGATGTTGATGGCGGTGAAGCTGTAATGGGCCTTGCCGCCATAGGCGTCGAACGCCGTGCCGTCCGGGTCGGGCGCCACCGGCTTGACGTAATCGACCCGGTAGGACGGGTGGCCGCCCTTGCCCGTCACCGCGATGCGCACCGAGGCGTTGCCGTGCCGCTTCTGGCAGAAGCGCATGTTGGTCAGCAGCCGGCTCAGATAGGCATCGGCCTCCTCCAGGGTGGGGACGACGTCCGCGAGGGTCGCGTCGGAGGGGAGGTGCGTCTTCTTGATCATGTCGGCCCGTGGGGTTGGTGGCGCACCATAGGCACACCGCCCCGGCGAGGCGAGGCCCCGCCCGGCGGAGCCGGGTCAGCTCTCGACGAGTTCCCGCGCCGGCGCGGCCCGGATCGGAGTAGCGGCCACATCCGCCAGGATCTCGTAGGAGCGCACGCGCGCGGCGTGGTCGTGGATGGCGCTCGCGACCATGAGTTCGTCCGCGCCGGTCTCGGCGATCAGGTCGGCGAGCCCCCGACGGACGGTCTCCGGCGACCCGACGATGGCACGGGCGAGCATCCCCGAGGCCTGTCGCTTCTCGGAGGGCGACCAGTAGGTCTCGATATCGTCGATGGGCGGCGGCAGCAGGCCCCGCGTGCCACGGAACATGTTGGCGAATTGCTGCTGCGCCGAGGTGAACAGGCGCCGCGCCTCGGCGTCGGTCTCGGCCGCCACGACGTTCACGCCGACCATGGCATGGGGCGCCGTCGACTGCTCGGACGGGGTGAAGCGCTCGCGATAGACGGCAAGCGCCTGGATCAGCGCGTCCGGCGCGAAATGCGAGGCGAAGGCGTAGGGCAGGCCGAGCATGGCGGCCAGTTGCGCCCCGAACAGGCTGGAGCCGAGGATCCAGAGCGGCACCTTCGTGCCCGTCCCCGGCACGGCCTGGATCACCTGTCCCGGCTGCGCATCGCCCAGCAGCGCCTGGAGTTCCAGGACGTCCTGCGGGAACTGATCCGACGTCTCGGGCGAGCGGCGCAGGGCACGCAAGGTGCGCTGGTCGGTTCCGGGCGCCCGGCCGAGGCCGAGATCGATCCGGCCCGGATACAGGGTCTCCAGCGTGCCGAACTGCTCGGCGATGACCATGGGCGAGTGGTTCGGCAGCATGACCCCGCCGGCCCCGACGCGGATGCGGCTCGTACCCGAGGCCACGTGGCCGATGACGACGGAGGTCGCCGCACTGGCGATGCCCACCATGTTGTGGTGCTCGGCGAGCCAGAAACGCCGGTAGCCCAGGCGTTCGGCGGCCCTGGCGAGGTCGAGGGTGTTGCGCAGGGCGTCACCGGGCGTCGCGCCTTGCGGCACGAAGGCGAGGTCGAGGACGGAAAGAGGGGTCATGATTCGCGTGTCCGTTTGCAGCGGCGACCGGCTCGCGCCGGCCATGAACGTCCCTATTGCTTGAGAAGATCGAGACGGGACCGCCGCTCCGCAACCGGGCACCCCGGCGCAGGAGCCATGCGTTCCGGCCGGTTCCGGGAGACGCGATCGTCCCCCGACCCGCGACAGCTTCGCGAGGCGACCTATATGGCTGTGCCTCGACCTCCCGCCCCGAACCCGAGCAACGCCGCCGTGTCTCCCGGATACCTGCCCTTCGCGGGCGCCCTCGATCTTCCCGCCTATACCTGTGACAATTGCGGGTACTGGCAGCGCCATTTCGAGCCGCCGCCCTCGTGCCCGATGTGCCTCGACGCACGTCACGTGGTGCCGCAGAAGGGCTGGCAGTTCTGGAGCGAGCGCGAGGCGCAGGAACGCTTCCCCTGCCATTGGGAGGAGTTGGAGCCGGGCATCTGGCGCTTCTGGAACGATCCCGTCTCGGGCATCGGCCCGAGCGCCTACCTGATCCAGACGCCCGACGGGAACATGGGCTTCGAGGCCTGCCCGGTCTTCAGCGAGGCGGCGCTGAAGCACATCGCCGCGCTCGGCGGCATGCAGGTCCTGTCCTCCTCGCACCCGCATGCCTACGGGGCGCTGGTGCAGCTGCAGGACCGGTTCGATCCGGAACTGTGCCTGCCGGCCGCCGACTTCATCTGGAGTGCGGCCTTGCAGGTCTCCTGGCCCTACGACGATTTCCTCGAACCGCTTCCCGGCCTCGAACTCCACCGCACCGCCGGCCATTTCGACGGCCATGCGGTCCTGTTCGACAGATCGCGAAAGATCCTCTTCTGCGGCGACGCCCTCAAGTTCGAGCTCGACCCGAAGGATTTCCGCCGGGCCGAGACGATCTCGGCCCACAAGGCCTTCGTGCGTGGCGTACCGCTCACCACCAACGAGTTGCGCCGCTACCGCGACGTCTTCGCCCAGCTCGACTTCACCCAGACCTGGACGCCGTTCGAACCGGCCGCCAATTGCGGCCGGGCCGAGGTGCTGGCGCTCATCGACGGCATGCTGGCGACCCGCCCGCATGCCGCGCCGGTGAGGCTCGACAGCCTCCGGCGATAGGTCAGGCGCGCTTGAGGTCAGACCCGCTTGGCGGTCTGGCCGAACATCACCTTCTTGGCGTCCTCGCTCATGGTCTTGCCGTGGTCGGGGTTGACCTCCGGCGCGCGGGCATAGGCCGCCTTCGTGCCGGGACGCTCGGCGATGGCCGTGAACCAGCGCTTGAGGTTGGGGAAATCGTCGAGCGTCTGGCCCTGCTTCTCCCACGGGACGATCCACGGATAGGAGGCCATGTCGGCGATGGAATAAGCCGGCCCGGCGACGAACTCGCGATCGGCCAGGCGCCGGTCGAGGACGCCGTAGAGGCGGTTCGTCTCCTTGACGTAGCGGTCGATGGCGTAGGGGATCTTCTCCGGCGCGTATTGGGAGAAGTGGTGGTTCTGGCCGAGCATGGGGCCGAGCCCGCCCATCTGCCAGAACAGCCATTGCAGCACCTCAGCCCGCCCCGGCAGGTCGGCGGCGATGAAGCGCCCGGTCTTCTCGGCGAGGTAGAGCAGGATCGCCCCCGATTCGAAGAGGGTGATCGGAGCGCCGCCCCCCGGCGGTTCGTGATCGACGATGGCCGGCATCCGGTTGTTGGGGGCAATGGCGAGAAAATCCGGCTTGAACTGCTCGCCCTTGCCGATGTTCACCGGCTTGATCGTGTAGGCAAGTCCGGCCTCCTCCAGGAACATCGTCACCTTGTGGCCATTCGGCGTCGGCCAGTAATGCAGATCGATCATCGAAATTCCTTTCAGCGCGCCGCGATTGCCGGGCAGCGCCGAAAGTCGAGTTGGCGACCGCCCGCACGGAGGTCAAGCCGCGCCGTTCACTCGAATGCGAGGGATTGTTCGACCGATCGATTCAGGGTTCTCGTGCTTGCATGATCCTTCAAGGGAAACCCGAGCGGGAGATTGGCAGGATGAGCAGCGCGATCTCGATCAGCAGCGGCGGGATGGTGGCGGCCTCCCAACGCTTCGGCAACGCGGCGGAACAGATCGCCTCGGTCGGCATGACCCTGCCCAGCCCGATGCAGGTGGAGACGAGCCTGCCCAGCGCGACGCAGGTGGACCTGTCGAGCTCGGCGGTGCAGCTGATGGAGAGCAAGGCGAGCTTCGAGCTCAACACAGCGGTGCTGACGTCGTCCCTCGACACCGAAAAGCGCGTCCTCGACATCCTCGCGTAGCATCTCGCACCACGAGGCATCACAGCCCCATCCATCGACGGAGGCCCCTCCCGATGACGATCACGGTCTCGCTGAACTCGCTCGGAGTGCTGAAAGCCATCGACGTGGTAACGAGCGCCCGCATGGAGGCCCTGCGCGATCGGGAGGCCGAGACGAAGCTGGTCTCCGTCAATGTGGGCGCGCCCACCGCACCAACCTCGAACGCCCGTCCGACAGGCCAGGACCGTGTCGTCGACGTGTTGGTCTAGCAGGATACCAAAGGCCTGAAAATTAACCTGCGTCGATGACAGTCGATGTCCGGTTAGAACGGGATCCATGACGTGACTACCAATCGTCGCAGCGCCTCACGCAAAGATGCCTTTCGCATCGGGGCGCTTTCCTTCGGGGGCACCCGAGCTGATATCGACTGCCTGGTCTGGGATCAGTCCGAAACCGGCGCGCAGATCGAAGTCGAGGTTCCGGAGGCGGTCCCGGACGAGTTCATCCTGGTGATGACCGCCTACGCCAAGCCGCGCGCCTGTACCGTGGTCTGGAGGCGGGATCGGAAGCTCGGCGTGGCTTTCTCGGTCTGAACGCCAGTACCGACGAAGCATCCTCCGGACAGGGGAGGGGCGGGAGAAATTCGGTTCCCCTTCATCATCCTCGCGCTTATCACTCCGGCGCGCTTGCTGTTTGCTTCCAAAGACCGTACCTCCCCTCTGCGCGCGAGCGTGTCGGGGTGTAGCGCAGCCTGGTAGCGCATCTGGTTTGGGACCAGAGGGTCGTAGGTTCGAATCCTATCGCCCCGACCAATCGCGTGTGTATCGGCCGTTCCCTCTTGCAGGAGCTATCGACCCCACGATGCCGAGTGCCCGAATCTTCCAGCCCGCCAAGGATGCCTCGCAATCCGGCACGGCCCGCACGAAGGCATGGCTGCTGGAATTCGACCAGAGCTCACCGCGCGACACGGACCCCCTCATGGGCTGGACCGGATCGTCGGACATGCTGCAGCAGGTCAGGCTGTCGTTCGAGACGCAGGAAGAAGCCGTCGCCTACGCCACCCGCAACGGCATCACCTACCGGGTCGAGCAGCCCCAGAAGCCGGCGATCCGCAAGGGCCTGTCCTATTCCGATAATTTCAAATTCAATCGCACGGCCCCCTGGACGCACTGAGGTCGCCGCGGAGCCGCGATCGGGACGTTCGGCTCAGAGCTGAATCAAAATCGTGACGGCTCCGAAAATCAGGACCGACGCGACAGCGACGGCCAGCAAGATCAGTGCGGCGCGTGATTCGCGCATGTCATCTTCGGTCATTGAGCCCATGCTACAACATCGGGTGACGATCTGGGAGTGAGAACGGGGAGGGCCGATGATCAATCGTTATCGGCACGAGACCTGCTTTTCAGATCGGAATGGACCACATCACTCTCATGCTATAGCGGACCTGCCTGTGGATGATGTCGTGATCGCGGCGCAGAAAAACTTAAGGGACCGTGAAGCCATGACATTGGGAGTGGTTGCACATACGACCCAAACGACGATCGGATCGATTGTATTTTTCGTGAGCGTCATTCGCTCCCATACTGCCTAATTTCCCCCGGGGATCAACGGGCGATGACAGCCTCCATCCTTTATCAAACAGCCTCCATCATTTATCAACATGTCATATGCGCAAACTGTTGGGCGACAGTCGATCGATTTACGCCGTAAGGTTATAACAGATGGATCGTGATACGAAACCGATGGATACTTCGATTATTATAGAGTCGGCCGTATCGCCCGCCAATGAGAGCTATCGCCGGACAATGCGCAAGCTGAAAGGTTTTGCTTCTGCGGGGCGCTGGCTGAAACTCCTCCTGGCCGCCAAGAAGAGCCAGAGCCCAGTCGATCATCCCTATTTTCTCGATTATCAATTGCGCGCTGCTCTCGAGCTCGGCGATGAAGCAGAGATTAAACGTTGCTGTGCCGAGAGCCGACAGATCGACGATGCCGATCGCGTCATCAAACTCGCGTCACTGATCACGAAGTGGAAGCGACCACTCGACGCCGCTGAAGTCCTGAATGAGCTTCCTCCTGATTTTAAATCAGACAAGGCCCGACGGCTCGCGGTGCGCCTCAAGAAGATGCCGAAAGACCGCGTCACACGCCGCGAAGTCCGTCGGCTGATCTCAAGATTCATAGCGCCGCGAGCTGCACGAACGGAAACCGTGACACATCGTTTCCCCACCGACTCGGAAAATTTCAGTGTGCCCCCGTCGCGTATCGAAGTCGTGCGCCTTGACGGGATCGAACCGGAGATCGAGGAACTCGTCAAGACGCTGTTTGCCAAGTTCGAAGTGCGTCTCGAACAAAAGAAATTTCCCGTCGTCACGGAATACAGAGACGTTTTCACCAACGAATTGGGAATGATCTGGTCGGCGGACGGGAGCGTCTTCCAGGCACCGGACGGCGTCGGACCAAACGTGACCGACCCAACATCCGTACCCCTCTTCGAAACAGCCTTCAGCTGCGCCGGCCGGCACAAAGGCTATTTCGAGTGGATCGTGCGACGGCTGAGCGGCCTCGCCTGGCGCCTCGATCCCAGCACGCCCGACTGCCCGATCCTGCTCCGGAAGCAACATCTGAGTTTGGCCAAAGACGCGCTCGGCGTGCTTGGCATCCCTGAACACCAGCTTATCGCAATCGAGGGACCAGTATTCTGTCGCCGGCTATATGTGGGATACGGGGAGATCGGTGTACTTCCTCGCAGGGATGCCTTCCAGAGAACGTATGGCGACCTTATCGCCGCGGCGGAACACCGGAACGATCGCCAGATTCCCCGCCGCTTCTATATTTCCCGCCGCGATTCGGCACGCCGTTCCATGGCCGGCGAACTGGAATTCGAGACAGCTCTCGCTGAACGCGGCATCACACCGATGGTGCTGAGCGAGCTTGGCCTGCTGGACAAGATCAATCTGTTCCGCAATGCGGAACTGGTGGTCGGCGCACATGGCGCTGGCTTGTCGCATCTCGTCTTCGCCAAGCCTGGTGTGAGGGTCCTCGAGATCGCGCCCACCACGCTGGCCAAATCCAAGATGCTGGGCGTTCAGACGTGCTTCACGCGGTTGTCGACCGTCTACGGGCATCATCATACGTTCGTGCTTCAGCCCATGAACCCAGTAACGTCCGAGTGGTCGCCCAATATCGCGGATATCGATAGGGTGCTGGCCGCCGGCTGATGTCGCCGCATACCATTTCTGTTCTCACATATTCCGAGGAGTGACTATGAAAGCGATCATCCTGGCGGGCGGGCTCGGCACCCGTCTCAGTGAAGAAACATCGGTGAAGCCGAAACCCATGGTGGAGATCGGTGGCCGGCCGATCCTGTGGCATGTCATGAAGATCTATGCCGCTCATGGCGTGACCGATTTCGTGATCTGCTGTGGCTATAAAGGCTATGTCATCAAGGAATATTTTGCGAACTACGCGCTCCACAATTCCGACATGACCATCGATCTGTCGAGTGGCGAGATGGTGTTCCATCGTCGCTGGGCCGAGCCGTGGCGCGTCACGCTGGTCGATACCGGCGAGGAATCGATGACGGGCGGCAGGTTGCTGCGGACGGCGGACCATGTCCGCGACGAGAAGGAATTCTTCTTCACCTACGGCGACGGGCTGGGCGACGTCGACATTACCGCCAGCCTCGCCTTCCATCGCGAGCACGGCCGCCAGGCGACGCTCACCGCCGCCTACCCGCCGGGTCGATTCGGTGCCCTGGGCATCCACGACAAGGTCGTGACGAATTTCGAGGAGAAGCCCAAGGGCGACGGATCGATGATCAACGGCGGCTTCTTCGTCCTGTCGCCGAAGGTCATCGAGCGCATCGCCGACGACCTGACGGTCTGGGAGCAGGAGCCGCTGCGCGGCCTCGCCAGCGACGGGGAACTGATGGCGTTCGAGCATCGCGGCTTCTGGCAGCCAATGGATACGCTCCGCGACAAGCACATGCTCGAGAGCCTGTGGGCGTCCGGCAAGGCTCCCTGGAAGGTGTGGGCATGAGCGCCGCAGCCAGCGCCGCATCCGAACGCGGGGGCGCCGCATGGTGGCGCGGCAAGCGTGTCTTCGTCACGGGTCATACCGGTTTCAAGGGCGCGTGGCTCTCCCTGTGGCTCACCCGCTGGGGAGCCGAGGTGACGGGCCTGTCCCTCGCGCCGCCGACGCAGCCGAGCCTGTTCGAGGAGGCGGAGATCGCCAAGCGGATGACGTCGCATATCGGCGACATCCGTGACGCCGAACTCGTCAAGCGCCTGATCGCGGAGGCGCAGCCGGAGATCGTGCTTCACCTCGCGGCCCAGCCCCTGGTACGCTTGTCCTACCGGGAGCCGGCCGAGACCTACGCCACCAACGTCATGGGCACGATCCATGTGCTGGAAGCCGTCCGGGCCACGCCGTCGGTGAAGGCGGTCGTCTCGGTGACCAGCGACAAGTGCTACGAGAACCGCGAATGGCCCTGGGGCTATCGCGAGAACGACCCGATGGGCGGTCACGATCCCTACAGCAGCAGCAAGGGCGCGTGCGAGATCGTCATCGCGTCGTGGCGCAAGTCGTTCTTCTCGACGCCGGATTCGGCCCGGGTCGCGTCGGTGCGCGCGGGCAACGTCATCGGCGGCGGCGACTGGGCGGAGGATCGTCTGGTCCCCGACATCCTCCGGGCCTTCGAGGCGGACAAGCCGGCCGTGATCCGCAATCCGGGCGCGACCCGGCCGTGGCAGCACGTTCTCGAACCGATCGGCGCCTATCTCCGCATCGCCGAGCACCTGTACGAGGACGGCCATGACTGGGCCGAAGGCTGGAACTTCGCCTGTGACGGGGACGACATCCGCCCGGTCGGCTACATCGTCGACCGGATGGTGACGCTGTATGGCGGCACGGCGCGCTGGGAGCTGGACAAGGACGGGCATGTCCACGAGGCGCATGCCCTGTCGCTGGACTGCTCGAAGGCACGCCAGCGGCTCGGCTGGCGGCCCACATGGCGCCTGGACCGGACCCTGGAGCGGATCGTCGACTGGTCGCAGCGTCGGCTCGCGGGCGAACCCGTCGGCGCCCTGAGCGAGGCCGAGATCGACCTGTTCCTGGCCGATATGGCCGCGCGCCCGTAACGTGGTGCGGCTTGGGTGGGACGTGGCAAGGAGGCCGGTACGGTGCGGGTAGCGATAACCGGAGCGTCCGGCTTCCTCGGCAGGAGAGTGACCGCCGCTCTCGTGGCGCGGGGCGACGACGTCGCCCTCCTGGCCCGTCCCTCCTCGGCGCTCGAATCCGGCGGGGCCTCGATCTTTCGCTTTGCCGGTGCGGATGAGGCGGCACGGCATGTGGGCGCGCTCGCGCCCGATGTGCTGATCCACCTCGCCGCCGCCCAGGGGCGGCGGGGCGAGAGCGCGGCGACGATGGTGGATGCGAACGTGACGTTGAGCGCGGCGCTGCTCGGGGCGATGGGTCCCGGAACGCTGTTCATCAATACCGCGACGACCCTGCCACCCGCGGTGAACCTCTATGCGTTGACCAAGCGCCAGTTCGTCGATCTCGCCCGCCTTCTCGTCGCACAGGGTCGAACGGGCGTGCATGTGGCGAATGCGGAATTGCAGATGATCTATGGTCCGGGCGACGATCCGGACAAGTTCGTTCCCGGTCTCGCCCTGCAACTCGTCGAGAACCTGAAGCCGCTCGTCACCACGCCGGCAACGCAACGCCGCGATTTCGTCCATGTGGACGATGCCGTCTCGGCCCTCCTCGCTCTGATCGATGCAAGAGGGCGGCTTGCCCCATGGCAGGATGTGCCGCTGGGGTCAGGTGTCGCGGTGCCGCTCGGTGACTTCATCGAGCGCGCCATCCGGGCGAGCGGCTTCGATCGGCCCTGGCATCGGTCGCTTCCCCCCCGCGCCGGAGAGCCGCCGGAGATGGTGGCCGATACCTCCGTCCTGCGAGATCTGGGCTGGACCGCTCGAATGGATCTCGATGAGGGGATCTCGCAGCTGATCGCCGACGCGCGCAGCCGCTTGGTCGCCGCGCGCGCCTAAGCGACTTTCGCGACGGCGGATTCAGATTCTGTTCTGAAGACCTGCGCCTCCCCGCGAGCCTGAACGGGTCTGCCGGGGCAGACCCGTTCAGGCGGACGGAATCCTTACAGCCGGGCCAGAAGTTCGGCCTTCTTGGCCGAGAACTCCGCCTCGGTCAGCACGCCCTTGCGATGGAGTTCGGACAGGCGCTCGAGGGTCGAGATCACGTCCCCCGAGGGGTTTCCGGTCTGGTGGGAGTCCGGCTCCGAGGCCGGGCGCGGACGGTCTTCGGCGCGGATCGGCGCCGCGATCGGGTCGGGGTGGAACGGCTTCGGTTCGAGGGAACGTTCCGGTGCGGGGGCCACGCTGACCCGCTGGAGCGATTCGAGGTCGACGTAACCGTTGCGGCCGCTGAAGCGGAGGCTCTGGGTATCGCCCTGCTGCTGCGAGACGCCGGAAATGTCGTAATGCCCGGTATCGTAGAGCACGAGCGTGCCGGCGGTCTCCACCGCGAGCAGCCGGCTATCCGGGAAATAGGCGTAGCGCATGCTGTTCTGCGAGCCGGATGTCGCCGGTCGTCCGAGTTCGGCCGGCCACCAGGTCGCGGAGGCCGAGCCGTCGTCCCAGCCGCCGGGGGGCAGGGATTGGGCGAGATCCAAGCAGATCGCCGCCACGCGCGACTTGAGATTGGCGTCGAACATGTTGCCGATCATGGTCATGCCGCCGGACGACCATTGACCGAACCCTCCGAGTTCGGGATGGTTGAACTGGGCCATCGTCCCATTGCCCGCTTCCAGCGCGCGCATGAGATGGCGGACGGCGTCGATGCTGACGCCGTGCCGGTCGGCGACGGTCTGCAAAACGGAAGATCTGTCGGGCATGGGCTGGCTCCAGGACGGCAACGATGTCGAGCGCGGCAAAGCGACCCGATCATAGTACGGCACTGATGCGAAAGTGCGTCTCGCACCGCAAAAAGTTTCCGCGCTTGCGGACCTTACGGTCAAGCATGAACGTTCACTCGCCAGAATTCATGCCGTCGGGCTCCGCCTCAGGCAGCGAGCCCCCCCCTGGAGTGATCATGGTCGCCAAGAACCCCCCGATGACGCAGGCCGCCGCGCAGACGAAGGCGGTGCGATCGCGCATCAAAGAGGGATCGCCCTACCCGCTGGGCGCAAACTGGGACGGCCTCGGCGTCAATTTCGCCCTGTTCTCGGCCCATGCCACCAAGGTCGAACTCTGCCTGTTCGATGATGCCGGAGAGCAGGAACTCGAGCGGATCGAGCTGCCCGAGTACACCGACGAGATCTGGCACGGCTATCTCCCCGACGCGCGTCCCGGCACGATCTACGGCTACCGGGTCCACGGCCCCTACGAGCCCAAGGCCGGCCATCGCTTCAACCCCAACAAACTGCTCATCGACCCCTACGCCAAAGGCCTCGTCGGCTCCATCACCTGGAACCCGGCCCTGTTCGGCTACCAGATGGAGACGGGTGACGACCTCACCTTCGACGAGCGTGATTCCGCGCCGTTCACCCGCCGCAGCCGCGTCATCGACCCCGCCTTCACCTGGGGACGGGACCGCAAGCCGCATGTGCCGTGGGAGAAGACGATCTTCTACGAGACCCATGTGAAGGGCTTCACCAAGCTGCATCCGGCGGTGCCGGAGAAGCTGCGCGGCACCTATGCCGGCCTCGGCAACCCCGCCGTCCTCGACTACATCAAGAGCCTCGGCGTCACCTCGGTGGAGCTGCTGCCGGTCCATGCCTTCGTGCAGGACGACTATCTCCAGGAAAAGAACCTGGTGAATTACTGGGGCTACAACACGATCTCGTTCTTCACCCCCGCGCGGCGCTACGCGGCGGTGCCGGACTTCGCCTTCTCCGAGTTCAAGGAGATGGTGGCGCGGATGCACGGTGCCGGCCTCGAGGTGATCCTCGACGTGGTCTACAACCATACCGCCGAGGGCAACGAGAAGGGTCCGACCCTGTCGTTCAAGGGCGTCGACAACGCTTCCTATTACCGCTTGATGCCCGGCGACGAGCGCTACTACATCAACGATACCGGCACGGGTAACACCTTCAATCTGTCACACCCGCGCGTCCTGCAACTGGTCACGGATTCCCTGCGCTACTGGGCGACGGAAATGCGGGTCGATGGGTTCCGTTTCGACCTCGCCACCATCCTTGGGCGCGAGCCGCACGGATTCGACGAGGGCGGCGGCTTCCTCGATACCTGCCGGCAGGACCCCGTGCTGAACTCGGTCAAGCTCATCGCCGAGCCGTGGGATTGCGGTCCGGGTGGTTACCAGGTGGGCGGCTTCCCGCCAGGCTGGGCGGAATGGAACGACCGGTTCCGCGACGATGTCCGCGGCTATTGGCGCGGGGATTCCGGCCTGCTGCCGAGCCTCGCCTCGCGCATCACCGGATCGGCCGACAAGTTCAACAAGCGTGGGCGCAAGCCCTGGGCCTCGGTGAACTTCCTCACCGCCCATGACGGGTTCACCCTGAACGATACGGTCTCGTACAACGAGAAGCACAACCTCGCGAATGGCGAGGACGGGCGGGACGGCCACTCTCACAACCTCTCGAACAATTACGGCGTCGAGGGACCGACCGACGACGAGGCGATCCGCGCCGTCCGCACCCGCCAGATGCGCAACATGATGGCGACGCTGTTCCTGTCGCGCGGAACGCCGATGCTGCTCGCCGGCGACGAGTTTGCCCGGAGCCAGGGCGGCAACAACAATGCCTATTGTCAGGACAACGAGATCTCCTGGCTCGATTGGGAGGGGATCGACGATGCGGGTCGCGACCTCGCCGAGTTCACGCAGCGCCTCACGATCCTGCGCGAAGCCCTGCCGATCCTCACCCGCGGCCGCTTCCTCAGCGGCGCCTATGACGAAGACCTCGGCGTCAAGGACGTCACCTGGCTCAGACCCGACGGCGAGGAGATGTCCACGGAGAACTGGTCGGATGGCGGCGCGCATTCCATCGCCGTCCTCCTCGACGGTCGCGCCCAGGCCTCGGGCATCCACCGCCGGGGAGGCGATGCGACGCTGCTGATCCTCTACAACGCCTACAGCGACCTCGTTTCCTTCACCCTGCCGGGTTCCGTCGGCGGCGTCGGCTGGACGCGGCTCCTCGACACCAACCTGCCCGACAGTCAGGAAGTCGGCACCTGGGCGATCGGGGATCGCTACGACGTCACCGGGCGCTCGATGCTGATGTTCGTGCTGAAGCCCGAGGAGACCCAGGACGGCGAGGTGACCGAGATGGAGCGCTCCTACCAGCACGTGATGCAGGCCTTCGAGCGCGCCAATATCGAGAGCGTGCGCTTCGCCCCGTCGGCGAAATAGGCCTTCCGTGACAGAGACGACGCAGGTGGATGGTGCGCCTGCGTCGTCATCACGGGGATCGTCAAGGAAACGGATGCGATGCGAACCGTTGTTCAGTGCTGACCGTCCCGTCTTCCATGGCCAATCAATCGACCGATGATGATCAACCCTCCCGAGACACGCCCCGCAGGTGATCCGCCGCGCGCGAGAACCGGGGCGGTCTCGGAGATCGCCGACCAGACCAGCGACATCTTCTTCACGGCGGTCGAAGCGACCCGCATGCCGATGGTGGTCACCGACCCGCGGCAGGACGACAACCCGATCATCTTCGTCAACGACGCCTTCACGGACATGACGGGCTATGGCCGCGAGGAGATCGTCGGCCGTAATTGCCGCTTCCTCCAGGGGCCCGACACCGACCCCGCGACCGTGGTGCTGCTGCGCGACACGATCCGGGGCAAGAGGGAACTCGCCATCGAGATCCTCAACTACCGCAAGGACGGGTCGACCTTCTGGAACGCGCTGTACGTGGCGCCGATCTACGATGCGGCCGGGGAGCTGGTCTACTTCTTCGCCTCGCAGCTCGACGTCTCCCGAAGGCGGGATGCCGAAGAGGCCCTGGGCCAGGCCCAGAAGATGGAGGCACTCGGCCAGTTGACCGGGGGCATCGCCCACGATTTCAACAACCTTCTCCAGGTCATCGTCGGCTACGTCGATATTCTCAGCACCGGTCTCGACCAGCCGGACGCGGACCGTAACCGCCTGCGGCGGGCAACCGACAACATCCGGACCGCCGCCGAACGGGCCACGACTCTCACCCAGCAGCTCCTCGCCTTCGCGCGCAAGCAGCGTCTCGACGGCCGCGCGGTCAATCTCAATGCTCTGGTGAAGGGCATGGAGGACTTGGCCCGGCGGACCTTCGGCGATGCGGTCGACCTGCGCCTCGACCTGCGCGAGAACCTCTGGAATTGCAGGGTCGACCCGGCGCAGGCAGAGGCCGCCCTTCTCAACATCCTCATCAATGCGCGCGACGCCATGCCCGATGGCGGTGATCTCGTCATCTCCACGGACAACCAAGACATCGCCGCGAATTCCTCACGCGGGCCGGGTCCCCTGAGCGAGGGGCGCTATGTCACGGTGACCGTCACGGATACCGGAGCGGGCATTCCACCGGCGATCCTGGCCCGCGTGATGGAGCCGTTTTTCTCTACAAAGGACGAGGGCAAGGGGACGGGTCTCGGCCTGTCGATGGTCTACGGATTCGCCAAGCAATCCGGCGGCGCGGTCCAGATCGACTCTGTGGAGGGCAAGGGCACGAGCGTGCGCCTGTCCTTCCCGGCCGCCGCCGCCGACGACCGGCAGCCCACGCGCGCGGTGCAGCAGACGGCCGACCGTCAGGGCACCGAGACCATCCTCATCGTCGACGACCGGGAGGACGTGGCTGAACTGGCGCGCACCATCCTGCGGGATTTCGGCTACACGCTGTTCATGGCCCGGAACGGCCGCGAAGCCCTGGACATCCTCGATTCGAATGGCTCGGTGGACCTGCTGTTCACCGACCTCATCATGCCGGGCGGCATGAACGGTATCGTCCTCGCCCGTGAAGCCAAGCAGCGCCAGCCGCACCTGAAGATCCTGCTGACCACCGGTTACGCCGAGGCGAGCCTTGAGCGAACCGATGCCGGGGGTTCGGAGTTCGATCTCTTGAACAAGCCCTATCGCCGGACCGATCTGATCCGCCGCGTTCGCGCCATCCTCGACGGTCCGACCGCCGACAGCTGAGGCGGCGGCGAGGGGCCTGATACGGGAGGCTCGCCATGCCGCAGGGTGACAAGTCGAAATACACCGACAAGCAGATCCGCAAGGCCGAGCACATCGCAGACTCCTACGAGGAGCGCGGCGTGCCGGAAAAAGAGGCCGAGGCGCGGGCCTGGGCGACCGTCAACAAGGACGATGGCGGCGGAAAGCATCCGGGCGGATCGGGCAGGGGCAAGTCGAGCACCCATCCGGCCGCCCACGAGGGCGGCGCCGTCGGCGGAAAGGCCTCGGCCTCCCGCACCACCGAACAACGCTCGGCCTCAGCGAAAAAAGCTGCCGCGACCCGCAAGCGGAATGCCGAGGCGGCAAGACCCTCATCCTGAAGCGGCGATGGCCGGCGCGAATCCCCTCTCCCCGCACGCGGGGAGAGGGGGAACCCGCACTTCGTCCTCAGGCCATGGCGGCCTTCAGGTTCGCGTCGACCTTGTCGAGGAAGCCGGTGGTGGAGAGCCACTTCTGGTCGGGGCCGACGAGGAGGGCGAGATCCTTGGTCATGAAGCCGGCCTCCACCGTGTCGACGCAGACCGTCTCCAGGGTGTTGGCGAACTTGGCCAGATCGGCATTGTCGTCGAGCTTGGCGCGGTGGGCGAGGCCACGGCTCCAGGCGAAGATCGAGGCGATGGAGTTGGTGGAGGTCTCCTTACCCTTCTGATGCTCGCGGTAATGGCGCGTCACCGTTCCATGCGCGGCTTCCGCCTCCACGGTCTGGCCGTCCGGCGTCATCAGCACCGAGGTCATCAAGCCGAGCGAGCCGAAGCCCTGGGCGGCGGTGTCCGACTGCACGTCGCCGTCGTAGTTCTTGCAGGCCCAGACGTAGCCGCCCGACCATTTCAGGCACGAGGCCACCATGTCGTCGATGAGACGGTGCTCGTAGGTGATGCCGAGCGCCTGGAACTTGGCCTTGAACTCCGCGTCGAACACCTCCTGGAACAGGTCCTTGAAGCGGCCGTCATAGGCCTTCAGGATGGTGTTCTTGGTGGACAGGTAGACCGGGTACTTGCGGGCGAGGCCGTAGTTCAGGGAGGCGCGGGCGAAGTCGCGGATCGATTCGTCGAGGTTGTACATCGACATCGCGACGCCGGCGGCGGGGAACTTGAACACTTCCTTCTCGATGACGGTGCCGTCGTCGCCCTCGAACTTGATGGTCAGGCGGCCCTTGCCGGGCACCTTGAAGTCGGTGGCGCGATACTGGTCGCCGTAGGCGTGGCGGCCGATGACGAAGGGCTGGGTCCAGCCGGGAACGAGGCGCGGCACGTTCTTGCAGATGATCGGCTCGCGGAAGATCACGCCGCCGAGGATGTTGCGGATCGTCCCGTTGGGCGAACGCCACATCTCCTTGAGCTTGAACTCCTCCACCCGCTGCTCGTCGGGGGTGATGGTGGCGCATTTCACGCCGACGCCGTGGCGCTTGATCGCCTCGGCCGCATCGACGGTGACCTTGTCGTTCGTCTCGTCGCGGTGCTCGACGCCGAGGTCGTAATAATCCAGGTCGAGGTCGAGATAGGGGTGGATGAGCTTGGACTTGATCTCGCTCCAGATGATCCGGGTCATCTCGTCGCCGTCGAGTTCGACGACCGGGTTCGCCACCTTGATCTTCGACATGATCCTCAGAACCTTTCTCATCACGCGGCCGGGGCCGGCCGCGCTCCCGCTGTGGCGGTCATAGCGCGCTGCAACAGGACGCGAAAGCCGTGCCCCTTACAGATCGCGCGGGGCGTCGGCCGGGTCGAAAATCGCCGATCCCCCTGGACATCCGGCGATGGGGCGGGAATGTGCGGGCCATTCCGACATCGAGAAGGACATGTCCATGAGCGAACGCATCATCCTGCGGGCCGGCGAGGCCCTGGTCGCCGGCGGCCCGCCCAACACAGCCTCCGAGCCGGAGGTCATCATCGGCGAACTCGACGGGCCGGTCGGCACGGCGCTGGCCACCCTCACCGGCGATCAGGTGGTGGGCCATTCCCGCGTCTTCGCGCTCCTCAACACCGACATCATGGTGCGCCCGGTGACGCTCTGCGTCTCCAAGGTCAGCGTCACGGAGAGCAAGTACACCTCCATCCTCATGGGCACGGTGCAGTTCGCCATCGCCAATGGCGTCCTCGACGCCGTGCGCCTGGGCTACATCCCCAAGGAGAAGGCCAACGATCTCGGCATCATCTGCTCGGTCTGGCTCAGCCCCGGCGTGATCGAGGCCGAGACGGTGGACCACAAGGCGCTGTTCGAGATCCAGCGCAAGGGCATGACGGAAGCGATCCGCAAGGCCATGACCAACGAGCCCTCCATCGACTGGCTCCTGGAGAACCAGGACAAGATCGTCCACAAATACTACCAGATGGGCCTCGACGGTAAGATCTGAGCGAGTCTGCCGAAAGCGGGGGAGCCGCGGCACCGCCGGCTCCCCACATCGTAACCATGACGGACTATGCGTCCGGGCCGACCCGTGGCAGAGGGCGACGATGATCGCCCCCGTCGTCGTCCTGGTCGAACCGCAACTGGCCGAGAATATCGGCATGGTCGCGCGCGCCATGGCCAATTTCGGCCTCTCCGAACTCCGCCTCGTGGCCCCGAAGAACGGCTGGCCGAAGAAGGGCGTGCGCGAGGCGGCCTCCGGGGCGACGCATGTCCTCGACAGCGCCACCGTCTTCGCCACGGTGCCGGAGGCCATCGCCGACCTGAACTATCTGCTCGCCACCACGGCCCGCGAACGCGGGCAGATGAAGCGCGCCTATGCCCCCGACGAGGCGATGGCGGATGTGGCGGCGCGGGCGGGCCAGCGCGTGGGCGTGATGTTCGGCCGGGAGAGGATCGGGCTGACCAACGACGAGGTGTCGCTTGCCGACGCCATCGTTACCTTTCCCGTCACCCCCGACTTTCCGTCGCTGAACCTCGCGCAGGCGGTGCTCCTCGTCGGCTACGAATGGCGCAAGGCCTCGGGGCAGGCCCGTCTTCCCTTCACCGGCGAGATGCAGTCGCCGCCCGCCACGCGGGAGGCGATGGCTTCCCTCGTCGCCAGCCTGGAAGGCAGCCTCGACGCGGGCGGGTTCTATCCACCCGAGAAGCGGGACGTGATCGCCCGCAACATGCGCGACATGCTCCATCGCATGGCCATGACGGAGCAGGATGTCAGGACGTTTCGCGGGGCGTTGCGCGCCTTGACAAGGATCAAGGCGAAAGAGTGATTATTGTTAGCGGCGTAGCCGGTTCTTAACGCCTGCGCGACGATTGCATGAGAGTGTCATGCACCATGTGGAAGCATCGTCTCAGTGCCATTGGCGGCGAATTCGTCTCGGTCGAGCGGGAAGCGGCGTTCCAGGCGGAGCGCTTCACCGAGACCCTGCGCCATGCCCGACTGGTCTTCCTCTGCGGCATTCTCCTCAACACGCTTTTTCTGCTGAGTGACTGGCGCTTCGCGGGACAAATCCATTTCTGGGTCGCCGTACCGGCCCGTAGCGGCGTCATCCTGATCTCCCTCGTCTGTTTGCTGGCAACCCGGAACGTCGCCCGCTTCGGCAGGCTCCAGGCCGTCATGGTGACGTGGGAGATCATGGTTGCCGGTTGCGTCGCGGTCCTATGCTCGTCACGGTCCGACATCGCTCTCTTCGTCATGCTCCTGCTGCCTGCGATCTACATGATCGTCGTGCCGACGCGCTTCTTCTGGAGCGTGACGAGCAGCGCGATCGCGTCGGTCGCGCTGACGACAGGCTATCTCCTGCCCGCGCCCCTGCCATCCACGGCATTGGGAATCTGCCTCGCGGTGCTGATGTCCAACATCGCGATGCTGCTGTTCGTGGTGCGCTCGAACCGCCTCAGGCGTCTGGAATGGACGGCGACCCAGGCCGAGCGTCGTGCCAACACGGAACTGGCGGAAAGCCGCCGCCTGTTCGAGACGATGTTCAAGGCGGTGCCGATCCCGATCGTAGTGTCCCGCCGGGACGACGGCCGGATCGTCGATGCCAACGATGCCGCGAACCGCTTCTACGGGCTGGGCGACGGTGAAACCCTGACGCAATACAGGACGCGCGATCTCCTGGACGGGCATGCCCGCCGCCTGATCCAAGCGGAGCTCGACAGGGCAGGGACCGCCAGCGAAATCGAGATCAGCACGGGTGCCCAGGGGCGGGTGCGACGGGACGCCCTGCTGTCGGCGGTCACCGTCGAGATGGAGGGGTCGAACTGCATCATCTCGAGCCTCGTCGATATGACGAGCCGCAAGGCGGTGGAGGAGCGTATCCGCCTCGCCGCCCAGCGGGACGTCCTCACCGGCCTGCCGAACCGCGCCCTGTTCCAGACGACCTTGGACGCCGCGCTGTGTCGGGCGGAGTTGTCCGGAGAGCGCGTCGGCCTCATCCTCATCGATCTCGACGCGTTCAAGGAAGTGAACGACACGCTCGGTCACGAGGCGGGCGATGCGGTGCTCAAGGAAGTCGCCCGGCGCCTCGGCACGGCCATCGGCGCACACGATCTCGTCGCCCGCCTCGGGGGCGACGAGTTCGTCGTCATCGCGTCTTGCGAGAAAGACCATCACCAGCCGAGCCGGCGCATCCACGCCCTGTCACGGGCGATCCTCGATGTCCTGAAACCGGCGATGGCGGTATCAGGGCGTGTGGTCTTGCCCCGCGCCAGTCTCGGCCTCGCCCTGTTCCCGGAACACGCCGCCAATCCGACGGACCTCTTCACCAACGCCGATCTCGCCCTCTACGCGGCCAAGGCGGCCGGGCGGAACCGCGCGACGGTCTTCGTTCCGGCGCTCCGGGCGGATATCGAACATCGCGTCGCCGTCGCCCGCGAGATGAGGTCGACGCTCGAAGTCGGCGGTCTGATCCCCTATTACCAACCCAAGATCAGCCTCTCCACTGGTCGGATCGTCGGCTTCGAAGCGCTGGCGCGGTGGCAGCATCCGAGTCGCGGCCTCCTGTCACCGGCGAGCTTCTCGACGGTCTTCGACGATGCGGAGATCGGGATCGCTGTCGGCCAAGTCCTCGCGCGCCAGATCTTCGCCGACATCGCGGGATGGATCGCGCGAGGGTTCGATCCCGGCCGGGTGTTCCTGAACCTGTCGTCGGCTCAGTTCGCTCAGGAAAACCTCGCCGAATGCCTGATCGCCGATCTCACCGCCGCTGGGCTCGCCCATGACCGCATCGGCGTCGAGGTGACGGAGACGGTGCTCCTCGGCGGCCATGGAGACCGCGTTTCGGCCATCCTCTCGGACTTGCACCGCGCCGGCGTCCGCGTCGCGCTGGACGATTTCGGAACCGGTTACGCCTCCCTCACCCACCTGAAGCAATTTCCGGTCGACGAGATCAAGGTCGACCGTAGCTTCGTGCGCGACCTAGAACGGGACCCCAACGACGCCGCAATCGTCACTGCGGTGGTGCAGCTCGGCCAGAACCTCGGCCTCGACGTCACCGCGGAGGGCGTCGAGACCGAAGCGCAGGCGGAGTTTCTGCACGAGCAGGGCTGCGCCTATGCCCAGGGCTACCTGTACAGCAAGCCCATGCCGCAGAGCCGGGTCCCGTGGTTCCTCAACAAGCATGGCGGCAAGGCCGCATCCGAGGGGGCGGCGACCTCGACCGAGCTGAAGTTCGCCTGATCAGGCGGCGGCCTGATCGAGGGCCTGCGCGATATCGGCGATCAGGTCCTCGGCATTCTCCAGGCCGATGGAGAGCCGGACGGTCTCGGGGCCCACCAGGGCCGCTGCCTTGTCGGCATCGCTCAGTTGTCGATGCGTCGTGGTGGCGGGGTGGATCGCCAGGGATTTGATCTCGCCGATATTCACCAGGTGCGAGACGAGCTCCAAGGCCATGATGAACCTCACCGCCGCCGCTTCTCCGCCCTTCAGGGCAAAGGTGAAGATCGAGCCGGGCCCCTCCGGCACGTAGCGGGCGGCCAGCTCCTCGCCCGTCTGGCCGGGCAGGGCGGGATAGCTCACCCATTCCACCGCCGGATGGTCCTTGAGGAAGGCAGCCACCGCCTTGGCGTTCGAGCAATGCCGCTTCATGCGCAGGGGCAGCGTCTCAATGCCGGTGAGCGTCAGGAACGCGTTCATCGGCGACAGGCCGGGGCCGAGATCGCGCAGGCCGAAGAGTCGACACGCCACCGCGAAGCTGAAATCGGGGAAGCGGTCCGAGACGACGAGGCCGTCGTAATCGGCCCAGGGCTCGGTGATGAGGTTGTAGCGCCCCGCCGCCGCCGGCCAGTCGAACGTGCCCGCGTCGCAGATGATGCCGCCGATGGTCTGGCCGGAGCCGCCGAGGAACTTCGAGGTGGAGTGGAAGACGATGTCGGCGCCGTGCTCGATCGGCCGGATTAGGGCCGGGGAGGCGAGGGTGTTGTCCACCACCAGCGGCAGGTTGTGGCGCTTGGCGACCTCGGCGATGCCGGCGATGTCCATCACCGTGGCGCAGGGGTTGACGATAGACTCGCAGACGATGGCCTTCGTCTCAGGGGTGATCGCCGCCTCGAAATCGGCCGGCGTCAGGCCCTTGGCGAAGAGCGGCTTGAGATCGTAGCGCGCATCGAGGCGGTTCATCAGCCCCAGCGAGCCGCCGAACAGGCGCGGCGAGGCGACATAGGCGTCGCCGCTCTTCATCAGCGTCATCAGCACGAGGAGGAGGGCGGACTGGCCGGACGAGACGGCCACGGCGGCCTTCGCGCCTTCCAGGGCGGCGACCCGGCGCTCCAGTGCGGCCACGGTGGGGTTGGAACCGCGCGAGTAGGAGAAGCCGGTCCGCCGCATGGCGAAGATGTCGGCCGCCTGCTCGGTGGATTCGAACACGAAGCCGTTGGTGAAGTAGATCGGCTGGACCCGCGCGCCCGTGGCGGGGTCGGGTGCCGCGCCGGCATGGACGGCCTGGGTGGCGAAGCGGAGCGGGCGGGTCTCGGTGGCCATGATGGGCGTTACGATCTTCAAGAAGAGAGGTCGAGGTCAGGCAGCGCGCCTGGCGAAGGCCCGCAAGGTCCGGACCAGGGTGGTGGGCGCGTAGGGTTTGGGGATGAACCGCGCCCCGTCGGGCATGTCGTGCGGCCCGGGCGTGCCCATGCCGGAGACGACGAGGACGGGGATCGTCGGCCAGCGATGGGCGACGAGGCGGGCGAGCGCGAACCCGTCCATGGAGCCCTGCGGCATGTCCACGTCGGTCATCAGCAGGTCGATCTCCTCGTTCCGCTCCAGGATCGTCAGGGCCTTGTCGGCCTGCGGCGCCTCGAGGACACGGAAGCCCGCATCGACCAGGGTATCGGCGGCTTCCATCAGGAGAAGGCCGTCGTCTTCCACCAGAAGGATGACCGGGGACTCGGCGGAGGGATCGAAAGGTTCATGCGTCATGCGAAGCGAACGATCTCGATGGGGGATTGGTTCGCGGGGTAGTCCCGACGCCGCCGAGGGTCAAGCCGAGGGCGCCGGGCCCGATGCGCGCGCGGGCCTGCCAGCAAAATCAAGCGCTTAACGCCGCGTCGAGATCCTCGATCAGGTCCGCCGGGTCCTCGATGCCGATGGAGAGGCGCACCACTTCCGGCCCGGCGCCGGCGGCGGATTTCTGCGCGTCGGTGAGCTGGCGATGGGTGGTGGAGGCCGGGTGGATCACCAGCGAGCGGGTGTCGCCGATATTCGCCACATGCGAGAACAACTGCAGGTTGGCCACGAGCTTCACCCCGGCCTCGTAGCCGCCCTTGAGGCCGATGGTGAAGACGGCGCCGGAGCCCAGCGGCGTGTAGCGCCGGGCGAGCTGGTGATACTTGTCGGTCTCCAGGCCCGGATAGCTCACCCAGTCCACCGCCGGATGGGCGTTGAGATGGGTGGCGACCTCGAGGGCGTTGTCGCAATGGCGCTGCATCCGCAGGGGCAGGGTCTCGATGCCGTTGAGGATGAGGAAGGCGTTGAACGGCGACAGCGCCGGGCCGAGATCGCGCAGTCCCAGCACCCGGATGGCGATGGCGAAGCCGAAATTGCCGAAGGTCTCGGACAGCACCATGCCCGAATATTCCGGCCGCGGCTGCGACAGCATCGGGTAGCGGTCGTCGCCGGCCCAGGGGAAGGTGCCGCCGTCGACCACGAGGCCGCCGATGGAATTGCCGTGGCCGCCCAGAAACTTCGTCGCCGAATGCACGACGATGTCGGCGCCGTGCTCGAACGGCCGGATCAGGTACGGCGTCGCCATGGTGTTGTCGACGATGAGCGGGATGTTGTGGCGCTTTGCGATTACCGACAAGGCGGCGATGTCCGTGATGACCCCGCCCGGATTGGCGATGGACTCACAAAAAATCGCCTTGGTGCGCGGCGTGATCGCGCGCTCGAACGAATCCGGGTCGTCCGTATCGGCCCAGACCACGTTCCAGCCGAAGCTCTTGTAGGAATGGTTGAACTGGTTGATCGAGCCGCCATAGAGCTTGTTGGCCGCCACGAACTCGTCGCCTGGCTGCATCAGCGCGTGCATGGTGAGGAATTCGGCGGCGTGGCCCGAGGCCACCGCCACGGCGGCGGTACCGCCTTCGAGCGCCGCGATGCGCTCTTCCAGCACCGCGTTGGTGGGGTTGGTGATGCGCGAATAGATGTTGCCGAAGGCCTGCAGCCCGAACAGCGAGGCGGCATGGTCCACGTCGTCGAAGACGAAGGACGTGGTCTGGTAGATCGGGGTCGCGCGGGCACCCGTGGTGGCGTCGGGAGCGGCGCCGGCATGGATCGCCAGCGTGTTGAAGCCTGGGATACGGTCGGTCATCACTTCCTCCGGGGGCCGGCGGGCACGCACTGGACGTCGTTCTAGCGCCTGTGCCGGGCCAGACGGAAGAGGAGGCACGCCCTCGTTCCGCTTAAACGAACAGAAGTTCTTTATGGCGGACGACGCGCGCGGGTCAAGGGTGGGCGGTGTCGCGAGGGTGGATGACGCCTCTCCCCGCCGGGCGGGGAGAGGGGGACGATCCCTCCGGCACGATCCTGCACGAATTCGCATGGCACTGGTCCGCGCCTGCGGCTATAGCGCCGCACATGCTCCAGCCCGCTCCGCCCCCGCCCGTCTCCGCCGCCAAGATCCTCATCGCCAGCTTCGTCGGCACGGCGATCGAGTTCTACGATTTCTACGTCTACGCCACGGCCGCCGCCCTGGTGATCGGGCCGATCTTCTTCTCGGCCGACGATCCCTCGGTGCAGACCCTGGCGGCCTTCGCCACCTTCTCCATCGCCTTCATCGCGCGGCCCCTCGGGGCGGCGTTCTTCGGGCATTTCGGCGACAGGGTCGGGCGCAAGGCGACGCTGGTGGCCTCCCTGATGATCATGGGTGTCTCCACCGTGCTCATCGGCTGCCTGCCGACCTATGCCACCGCCGGATGGTGGGCGCCTTTCGCCCTCTGCGTCCTGCGCTTTGGCCAGGGCATCGGGTTCGGCGGCGAATGGGGCGGCGCGGCGCTGCTGGCGGTGGAGAACGCCCCGCCGGGGCGGCGCGCCCTCTACGGCATCTTCCCGCAGCTCGGCGCGCCGGTGGGCTTCATCACCGCCAATCTCGGCTTCCTCGGCCTCGCGCTCGCCCTGACCCCGGCCGATTTCCAGGCCTGGGGCTGGCGCATCCCGTTCCTCGCCTCCGCATTGCTCGTGGGCGTCGGGCTCTATGTCCGGCTGAAACTCACCGAGACGCCGGTGTTCAAGGCGGCGATGGAGAAGGCTGCGCCGGAACGCGTGCCGCTCGCCGTCATCTTCACCAAGTACATCAAGGCGACCCTGCTCGGCACCTTCGCCATGGTGGCCTGCTACGCGGTGTTCTACCTCTCCACCGTCTTCGCCCTGAGCTACGGCGTCTCGAAACTCGGCTTCGACCGGCCGACCTTCCTGCTGTTCGAATGCGTCGCCGTGCTGTTCATGGCCCTCGGAATCCCGCTCTCGGGCTGGGCCGCCGACCGCTACGGCCGCCGCCCCGTCCTCCTCACCGGCCTCGCCTTCACCGCGTCGCTCGGCCTGCTCCTCGGCCCGATGCTGGGAAGCGGGCAGGGCGGCCTGGTGCTCGGCTTCCTCTGCCTCGGCCTTTTCGCCATGGGCTGGCTCTTCGGGCCCATGGGCGCGCTCCTGCCCGAGCTCTTCCCCACCCGCGTCCGCTACACCGGCGCCTCGGTGACCTACAACCTCGCCGGCATTCTGGGCGCCTCCGCCGCGCCGTATCTGGCGCAGCGGCTGAGTGAGTGGGGTGGGATCGGTTGGGTTGGGTTGTATCTGGCTGTGGCGGCTGGGGTTAGTTTTGGGGCTGTCGCTTTGATGAAGGAGACGAAAGACTCCACAATAGCGAATACCTAAAAATCAAACTTAAAATTCTGCGCCTTCTCTCTTTTGTTGACGCAATTTGATTTACGAGGATAATACATGAATGATTGCGGGGGCGTAAAATTAAAAATTGATACAGAAGGATCAATTGGAATCTCATACCTCTTCACGTTTCCTACCACCAAAGCAAAGGCAGTTTTTCTTCCTTTGAAATATTCCGAATAATACAAGTAATCAATTCCAGCGCTATGATGAGTTTTCTCCCACAGTGCTTCTGGCGGCCCAAAAATGACTTCGTTTATATCAAATTCGCCGACAATTCGCTTCACTGGACTTGTCGAATAAATAAGAGCAACCTTTACATCCATATCGGCATAAATAGATCTTCTAAACTCGAATCTCTTCTCTCCACTCAAAATTTTCTCTGCAAACACAGGTTTAATCGATAATAATACGCTCATTTAAAACACCAAGCTCTGCAAGATGGCGGGTTTGCTTATTGGTCAGCTCACGCAAATCCCAACGAGGCTGCTCGCTGATACCGACCTCATCTAGAAGCTTATCACGAATAACGCGCTTAGTAAAAGCAGCATTGTATGTCATACGAGCAACATACATCCGATCAAATTCCGCGTACATCTTCCGAAGTTCTTGGACTGAAAATACACTATGTGGAACAGAAAATCTCAAAAATTCATTTACACTACTAAAATCTTTTTTAGAGCGTACTTCTTCGACTACACAAACAGAAGTGATAACGGATCGAAAACGCGCCTGCCCAGCACGATCTGTTGTCCGGTACATAACCACAACATCTCCGCGCGACATACGTGTGAGCGAAAGTTTCGCGATATAAACTTTATGTATAGTATTTGTATAGCTTACATCTTGTACTATATCTGAGTCTTCGTTGTGAAGAATTGAGTCTGGAAAAAGTTTTGTATGATACTCGGGATATATCGCCAGCATGAAGTATCTTTTATTTTTTAATGAAATTAATGGATAGTCTTTTATTATATCACCGGAGAAACTTGTCATATCTCTGACAAAGACATGTTCGCTATTTTTTGTTCCGTGATGTTTAAACCCATATCGCTCGAATAATTGAATAAGAGCTGCATGCTTAGGAAGTATCGTGACATAAATTTCCGAAGCGTTCTCGGCAATAGCCGTATCAAATGCCTTCTTTAGAACGCGCTCTCCGAGCTTTGTTCCGTGCGCAATTATCTTTAATGTCCCGATCTTTAGCCTTTTTGCCTTCGGCATTTTTGGATAAACGTCACTAACAACTCCATTCTCTACTTTGAGATACAAGAACCCTCGGATTCCTTGTTTGGTGATGTTGTCAACGACATAAACAGGCTCTTTAGCCTTGCCGGAAAACCACTTTTCAAACCCGGGATAGTCTTGCTTTAGGCTGTCAAAAAATTCATCCTCAAGATCGACATTCTCAAACTTTGTAAGACGAAGATTATTCAACATTCGCAACATCCCGCCATGACGATGCGTACGTGACATCGCCTATCCTCCCCAGAGAATAAAACAAGAACAAAAATTTTCAACCGAAATCTTATAGGACTACTTAGAATTGCGGGTACCGGACGTCACCCCCGCTCAATCGTCAACCGCTGAACCCCCTTACCCCCCAAAACCGGCCGCTTCGAACTCAAGATCCGAGAGTTCACCCCGGTCCAGCCGATCTCACCGGAGATCCGCCCGTACTCGATCTTGGGGCAGCGGTTCATGATCACCTGGATGCCAGCCGCCTCGGCGCGGGCGGCGGCGGCGTCATCGCGGACGCCGAGCTGCATCCAGACGATCTTCGGCAGCACCGGCAAGGCGAGGGCCTCGTCCACGAGGCCGCCGGCGGCGGCGGAATTGCGAAAGATCTCGACCATGTCGACGGGGCCGGGGAGGTCGGCGAGGCGGGCGGCGACGGGCTTGCCCAGCAGCATCTGCCCGGCGAGGCCGGGATTGACCGGGATCACGTCGTAGCCGCGCGAGAGCAGGTATTTCAGCACGATCCAGCTCGGCCGGGCCGGGTTCGCGGACGCGCCCACGAGGGCGATGGTCTTCGTCTCCGTGAGGAGCCGGCGGATCAGCGCATCGGGATAGCGGTCGTGACGGGCGGCGACGGGGTCGGTCATCGGGACTCTTGCGTGACGGGCAGGTTCTTGCGGGACAGGATCGCAGACTTGTCCGCCATCGCGCCCCGTGCTGCAAGGCGAGCCATGACGACGACCATGAGCCTCACTGAAACCATCGCCTTCCTGGAGCGGGACTTTCCGCAGATGAACCATGACGGGCGCTTCTTCCATCTGGAGGCGGTGGGGCCGCTCTCCGCGCGGATGCGCCTCGACCATCACGAGCGCTTCCTCCGCCCCGGCGGCACGGTCTCCGGCCCGGCCATGATGGCGCTGGCCGATTACGCCCTCTACGCGGCGATCCTCGCCAGCATCGGCCCGGTGGGCCTCGCCGTGACGACGAACCTCTCCTTCAACTTCCTGAGAAAGCCCGGCCCCACCGGGCTCGTCGCCGAGGCCCGCCTCCTGAAGCTCGGCAAGCGCCTCGCGGTGGGGGAGGCCCTCCTCACCGCGCCGGGCTCCGACGATCTCGTCTGCCACGCCACGGGGACGTACTCGATCCCGCCGGTGCGGTGAGCTTCGCTGCGTGACCTCGCGATGGGCGCAGGTCGCCACTCCTCATGCACCAATCTTGTCGTGCAGGCAGACCGCGTCCCTCTCCCCCTTGTGGGGAGAGGTTAGGAGTGGGGGTGGTTGGGCGACCCTCGGGCGACTGAGGCTGGCGGGGCCACCCCCACCTCCAAATCCTCCCCACAAGGGGGAGGAGAGCCGCGCATACGGCGAACTCTGTGAATGCCTTGGCCGCGCGCGGGGAGGGAGGAGACGAGGTGTGCCCGGATTCCGGCCTTCGCTGCGCGGCCCCGGCTTGACGGCCTGCTCCACATCCAGGCTCATCAGATGCGGTATCCTGATACCTCAGCACCGAAATGCTTCGTTTCCTTGAGGTTTTTGCCAATTCCCCTCACCGGAAATGCCTTGACGACTCAGCCGTCGCCCCGTATTGCAGCCTCCAACGCCGCTGCGTGTCTCACGTGGCGGCGCATCGTTTTGCAAGACATCATACGGAACGCCACGGGATGAAGACCTTTTCTCTGAAGCCCGCCGACGTCGACAAGAAGTGGATCATCGTCGATGCGGAGGGTCTGGTCGTCGGCCGGCTCGCCACCATCATCGCGATGCGCCTGCGTGGAAAGCACAAGCCTTCCTACACGCCCCACGTCGATTGCGGCGACAACGTCATCGTCATCAACGCCGAGAAGGTGAAGTTCACCGGCCGCAAGCGCGAGCAGAAGGTGTACTACCACCACACCGGCTACCCGGGCGGCATCAAGGAGCGGACCGCGAAGTTCATCCTCGACGGCCGGTTCCCCGAGCGCGTGGTCGAGAAGGCCGTGGAGCGCATGCTCCCCCGTGGACCGCTGTTCCGCCAGATCATGGGCAACCTCCGGGTCTACAAGGGCACCGAGCATCCCCACACCGCCCAGCAGCCGCAGGCGCTCGACGTCGGCAGCCTCAACCGCAAGAACGTGAGCGCTTGATCATGGCGACCCTCCAGTCCCTCTCCGACCTGAACCGCGCCAACGTCGAAGATCCCGAGAACGCGGCCCCCGTCCACGTTCAGAAGCTCGACGCCCAGGGCCGCGCCTATGCCACCGGCAAGCGCAAGGACGCGGTCGCCCGCGTCTGGATCAAGCCCGGCAACGGCACCGTCGTGGTCAACGGCCGCGCGGTCGAGACCTACTTCGCCCGTCCCGTGCTGCGCATGATCCTGCGTCAGCCCCTCACCATCGCCAACCGCGTCGACCAGTACGACATCACGGTCACGGTGCATGGCGGCGGTCTCTCCGGTCAGGCCGGCGCCGTCCGCCACGGCCTGTCGAAGGCGCTCACCTACTACGAGCCGGAGCTGCGCGCGCCCCTGAAGCGCGAAGGCTTCCTGACCCGCGACAGCCGCGTGGTCGAGCGCAAGAAGTACGGCCGCAAGAAGGCTCGCCGCAGCTTCCAGTTCTCGAAGCGCTGAGCGTTTCGGTTCTCTCAGGTTTTGGAAAGGGCGGCCTCGTGCCGCCCTTTTCGTTTGTCGCGACACAGTCCGAGGTCCCTCGATGCCCAACGTCTTCCGGCGCGTTCACGCCCCCGTCGTCACCGCGGTCACGCTCTGCCTGTCGAAGGCCGGCGACGAGGTGAAGGGCGAGGTCAAGCTCGCCGACGGACGCCAGTTCAGCACCACCGGCGTGATGCCCATCGCCCAGGCCTTCGGCATCGCCGTCCACGTGGCCAACGAGGGCGGCATGGAAATCGTGGTGATCGATCCGCAAAGCGCCTGGAAGCCGAGCTGGGGAACGCTCGAGGGTTAGAGGTCCGCGCGAAAACCCGTCGCGTACCGCTCGAAAGGGGGGTCCGATTCCGCTCGGAAGTCGTCGCCATTCCGGTGGAATCATCCTAGTTTCGGGGCATGATCCAGCCGACGCCCCCCTCCTTTGATCCCCGCCCCACCCGCGCCGAGCCGGATGACGACCCCCATCTCTGGCTCGAAGAGGTGGAGGGCGCGGAGGCCATCGCCTGGGTCGAGGCGCGCAATGCCGAGACGCTGGCGCGCTTCACCGACCCTGTCATGGAGCGCGACCGCGGGGCGGTGAAGGCCATCCTCGACCGGCCTGACAAAATCCCCCTCGTGTCACGGCGCGGCCGGCTCCTCTACAACATCTGGCGCGATGCCGAGCATCCCCTGGGCCTGTGGCGCCGCACGGACGAAGTCTCCTACCGCGCCGGCACACCCACCTGGGAGATCCTCCTCGACATCGACGCCTTGGCCAAAGCGGAAGGGGTCGACTGGGTCTGGAGCGGCGCGACGCTCATCCCCGGCAGCCACGACCGTGCCCTGGTGAAGCTGAGCCGGGGAGGGGGCGACGCCACCATCCTGCGCGAGTTCGACCTGCCGACGCTGAGCTTCGTCGCCGACGGGTTCACCCTCCCCGAGGCGAAGGGCGGGGCGGATTGGCTCGACCGCGACACCCTGATCCTGTCGAGCGCGCTCGGCGAGGGCATGGCCACCCGGTCCGGCTATTCCCGCACCGTGCGGCTCTGGACGCGCGGCACCGACCCGCTCGCGGCGACCATCCTGTTCGAGACCGCGCCCGAGAATATGGGCCTCTGGGGCGGGGTCGACCACGACGCGCCAACGGAGCGCGTGGTGTTCATGGAGCGCACCGGCTTCTTCGACGGCACCGTGCATATCGGCGACCGGACGGGGCCGACCCATCGCCTCGACGCCCCCACCGACGCCGAGATTTCTCTCCACGGTGACCATCTCGTCATCCGCACGCGCTCCGTTTGGGAGGTGGGCGGCAGCCTTCACGCCGCCGATACGGTGCTCGCCATCGCCCTGCCGGCCTTCCTCCACGGCGACCGTGCCTTCACCGTGCTGTGGGAGCCTTCGGAGCGACGAGCGCTGCAGAACGTCTCCTGGGCCGGCCCGCGCCTCATCGTCGATGCCCTCGACGACCTCCGTCCCGCCTACAGCGTGTTCGAACCAGGGGAGGGCGGCTGGAACCGCCTGAGCCTACCAGGCCTGCCGGACATCGGCTCGGTCTCGGTCTGGCCCTTCGATTCCGAGCCGAGCGAGTCGGACGGTTCGCTCCTCGCGATGGTTCAGGATCCGCTGACACCGCCGACGCTGCTGTCGATCCCCGGCGACCTCTCGGCTCCCACCATCCTGCGCACGACGCCACCGGCCTTCGACACGGACGGCCTCGCGGTCACCCGCCACGAGGCCGTCTCGGTGGACGGGGAGCGCATTCCCTATGTCCAGGTCGGCCCCGCCGGGGTCACCGGCGACGCGCCCGTTCACCTCTCCGCCTATGGCGGGTTCCAGATCTCCCTGCTGCCGACCTATCAGGCCGTGCTCGGCAAGCTCTGGCTGGAGAAGGGCGGCACGGGCGTCGTCGCCAACATCCGCGGCGGCGGCGAGTTCGGCACGCGCTGGCACCAGGCCGGGCGGCGCGAGGGCAAGGCGCTGGCGCATGACGATTTCGCCGCGGTGGCGGCGGACCTCGTGGCGCGCGGCGTCACGAGGCCCCGGCGCATCGCCGCGCAGGGCGGCTCGAACGGCGGGCTCCTCATCGCCAACATGCTGACCCGCTATCCCGAGTGCTTCGGCGCCCTGTTCTGCACGATCCCCCTCATCGACATGCGGCGCTATTCGAAGCTCCTGGCGGGTGCGAGCTGGGTCGCCGAATACGGCGACCCCGATGTGGAGGCGGATTGGAGCTTCCTCGGCGCCATCTCGGCCTACCACATGGCGGAAGCGGGCAAGCCCTATCCGCCGATCCTCATCGCCACCACACGACGGGACGACCGCGTCCATCCGGGACATGCCCGCAAGATGGCGGAGAAACTGCGCCATCTCGGTTACGATCCGGCCTTCTTCGAACCGGCGGCCGGTGGCCATGGCTACGGCAAGGACAATTCGGAGACGGCCGCTTTCCTCGCCCTCGGCATGGGATTCCTGCGGCAATCCATCGGCTGGATTCCGGAGGAGGGATGACCGGTCAGGCGTCGCGCCGGCGCGTCCCGTCGCGGATGACGTAGGCGCCACCGGCCGCCGCCATGACGGCGAGCGCATACCAAGTCAGCGCATAAACAAGGTGGTTATCGCTGAAGGCGACGACAGTGAGCCCGCCCACGGGATACCCGCCGGGATTGGGCTCCGCGTCGGCGTCGATGAAGTATGGCGCGGTTGGGCCAAGGCCGTGTGCTACGGCGATGGCCGCCACATCGCGCGAGTACCAACGATCGGCAGCGGGGTCGTTGTGGCGCAGGAAGCCGCCACCGGGCTCTGACATGCGCAGCAGGCCGGTGACGCGGGTCTCGCCCACGCCTCGATGGATTTCACGGGTCGCGAGGTCGCGCTTCTGCGCCGGAACGAAGCCGCGATTGACGAGGATGGTGGCTCCGTCCGCGCCGACCAGCGGCGTCATCACCCAGTATCCGCCGCCGAGCTCGGTGACCGCCTGGACCAGGGTCTCCTGGTCATCCGCGAAGGTCCCGGTGGCGAAGACGCGCCTGTAGGCATCGGCCCCGGCATCGAGCGCGGGCCAATCCGCTCGCCCCGGCGCAGGAACCGCATCGGCATGGATCCGCGCATCGACGCGGGCGATCAGGTCATGCTTCCACGCCCGGCGCTGGACCTGCCATGTCCCGAGCGCCGCGAAGGTCACCACGGCCAGGAGTGTCAGGACACTGATCGTGGCGATTATCGCGGACGCGCGCCGCGAAAGTCTTTTTGTACTCATTGAGGAGGGACGGCACCAACGCCATAGACCCGTCCCGAATTTCGCATCCGGTGTGGGTCCATGGGCGTCCGGTGTCGCATCGTGTGTCCCGCTAACAGAGTAGCGTTCCGGGGCGATACGCTAATGGTGCTGATGGAGGCTGGTCGGCGTCATCGGCATCATGTTGGTGTTGAGGTGATACATGACCCAGACGGAACCGGTAAGCGTGATGACCACGAGCGTCAGGGTGAAGATCAGCGCCAGGATCGTCCAGCCGCCCTCGGACTTGGTGTTCATATGCAGGAAGTAGATCATGTGAACCACGATCTGCACCACGCCGAAGCCCATGATGACAAGGCCGGTGAGACGGGGGTTACCGAGCACGTCACCCATCACCAGCCAAAACGGAATGGCGGTGAGGATGACGGAGAGCACGAAGCCGGTGACATAACCCTTTAAGGAGCCGTGACCGCTTTGGTCGCCGTGGCCCTTCACGTCCTCTTCATGGTCCGCGGCATGGGCGGACTGGCTGGCGGCGCTCATTGCAGCACTCCCATGAGATAGACGAAGGTGAAGACGCCGATCCAGATGACGTCGAGGAAGTGCCAGAACATCGACAGGCATTGCAGGCGACGCTGGTTCTCGGGAATCAGCCCCTTTTTCTCGGTCTGAACCATCAGGACGATGAGCCAGACGAGACCGAGGGTGACGTGCAGGCCGTGGGTGCCCACCAGGGTGAAGAAGGACGACAGGAAGGCACTGCGCTGCGGTCCGGCGCCCTCATGGATGAGGTGTGCGAACTCGTAGAGTTCGAGCCCGATGAAGGCGAGGCCGAACAGGCCGGTCACGCCGAGCCAGAGCTGCATCCGCCGTTGCTCGCCCTTGGCCATCTCCAGCATGGCGAAGCCATAGGTAATGGACGAGAACAGCAGCATCGAGGTGTTCAGTGCCACCAGCGGCAGGTCGAACAGGTCCTTCGGGGAAGGACCTGCCGCATAGTTGCGACCGAGAACGGCGTAGGTGGCGAAGAGGGCCGCGAAGATGAGGCAATCGCTCATCAGGTAGATCCAGAAGCCGAGCATGGTGCCGCCTTCGGGATGGTGATCCTCCTCCATGTAGAAGGAGGGTGCCTCGCCGTCCTTGGCGAGGGTGGGGGAGTGCGACGCCATGGTTCTCAGACCCGACCTTCGAGCAGCCGCGTCCGTTCGGTCTCGGTACCGATGACGGCATCGGCCGAGATGTAGAAGTCGCGGTTGTAGTTGAACGTGTGACCGATGGCGACGACGGCCATGGCGATGAAGGTCAACGCCGCGAGCCACCAGATGTACCAGATCATGCCGAACGAGAAGCCGATGCTGAGGATACCCAGGATCATGCCCGTGCCGGTGTTCTTCGGCATGTGGATCGGACGGAAGCCCTTGAGCGGCCGCGCATAGCCGCGACGCTTCATGTCCGACCACGCATCGTGGTCGTGGATCACCGGCGTGAAGGCGAAGTTGTAATCCGGCGGAGGCGAGGAGGTCGACCATTCGAGGGTCCGCCCACCCCACGGATCGCCGGTGTGGTCGCGCAGAGCTTCGCGCCGCATGAAGCTCACCACGAGTTGGATGATGAACGAGAGGATTCCGAGCGCGATCAGACCAGCGCCGAAGGCGGCGATGATGAACCAGATCTGCAGCGACGGGTCGTCGAAATGCTGCACGCGGCGGGTCACACCCATCAGGCCAAGGACGTAGAGCGGCATAAAGGCGAAGTAGAAGCCCGTGAGCCAGAACCAGAATGACATCTTCCCCCAGAACGGGTCGAGCCGGAAACCGAATGCCTTCGGGAACCAGTAGGTGATGCCGGCCAGCATGCCGAACAGGACGCCGCCGATGATGACGTTGTGGAAGTGAGCGATGAGGAACAGGCTGTTGTGCAGCACGAAATCGGCCGGGGGCACGGCGAGCAGCACGCCGGTCATGCCACCGATGGTGAAGGTCACCATGAAGCCGATGGCCCAGAGCATCGGCTCCTCGAAGCGGATGCGGCCCTTGTACATGGTGAAGAGCCAGTTGAAGAGCTTCGCTCCCGTCGGGATCGAGATGATCATCGTCGTGATGCCGAAGAACGAGTTTACGGAGGCACCCGAGCCCATCGTGAAGAAGTGGTGCAGCCAGACGAGGTAGGACAGGATCGTGATGACCACGGTGGCATAAACCATGGACGCGTAGCCGAAGAGCCGCTTGCCGGAGAAGGTCGAAACGATCTCCGAGAAGACGCCGAAGGCCGGCAGGATCAGGATGTAGACCTCCGGGTGACCCCAGATCCAGATGAGGTTCACGTACATCATCGGGTTGCCGCCGAGGTCGTTCGAGAAGAAATGCGTTCCCACGTAGCGGTCGAGGGAGAGCAACGCGAGAACGGCCGTGAGGATCGGGAAGGCCGCGACGATGAGGATGTTCGTGCAGAGGGCGGTCCAGGTGAAGATCGGCATCTTCATCATGGTCATGCCGGGGGCACGCATCTTCACGATGGTCGCGATGAGGTTGATGCCCGAAAGCAGGGTGCCGATGCCGGCGATCTGGAGACCCCAGATGTAATAGTCGACACCCACACCCGGGCTGCCGGCGGGGCCGGAGAGTGGCGGATAGGCGAGCCATCCGGTGCGGGCGAACTCGCCGACGAACAGCGAAGCCATGATCGTGGCGGCACCACTGACGGTCATCCAGAAGCTGAAATTGTTGAGGAACGGGAACGACACGTCGCGCGCGCCGATCTGCAGCGGCACAACGAAGTTCATCAGGCCGGTGACCAGGGGCATCGCCACGAAGAAAATCATGATCACGCCATGGGCGGTGAAGATCTGGTCGTAATGGTGCGGCGGCAGATAGCCCTCGTTGGCACCGAAGGCCATGGCCTGTTGCGAGCGCATGAGCAGCGCGTCGGAGAAGCCGCGCAGCAACATCACTAATGCAAGCACCACATACATGATGCCGATCTTCTTGTGGTCGACGGAGGTGAACCAGTCACGCCACAACGGCCCCCACCAGCGCATGTAGGTGATGAGGCCCAGCAGCCCGACGCCACCGATGGCGACGCCGATGAAGGTCACGAGCAGGATGGGCTCGTGATACGGGATGGCTTCGAGAGTCAGCCGCCCGAAGACGAGCTTCTGAAGATCGAGATTGGCAAACATGGGATCGCTTCGTTCCCGGTTGTCGGCGAGGGGACGTACCGATCGATTCGGTACCCGTCTCTCATCGGTTCAATCTAATGGTGCCGTCGCCGTGACGCGCCTGTCCCGAAGGCCGCGCGTCATCGCGTCGACCTAGCGGTTCAGTTGCACCGGGGCAGGGTCGCTTTGCTTCGTGTCCGGCCCGGAATGGTCGTGGTGATGGTCATGCCCCTTGGCGGGGTCGACCTCCTGGGTGCGTGGCTTCTTCTCGGAGGCGGGGAACGTGGCCCCCTGTGCCTCCTCGCCGCGAACCGCATGGCGGTTGTCATATCTGAGCCGCTCCTGGTTGGCGTGGCTCTCCTTGCCGGCGCCGCCCTTGGAATCGATGCTCATCATCTCGCCCATGCACATCTTGCCCTCGATGACGCACATGTTGAGGATGGTGCTGTAGAGGCCGGGCGCCACGGAGGAGTAGTAGGTCACCGGCTCACGCTCGCTCGGCTTCTCCAGCGCGACATAGGCATCACGAGTAAGTTCCTTGCCTTCCGCCTTCGCCTTGGCAACCCACTGGTCGAAGCCCTCCTGGGTCACGCCATGGAACTTGAAGTTCATCCGCGAGAAGCCCTCGCCGCTGTAATTCGCCGAGAAGCCCTCGTAGACGCCCGCCTTATTGATCACGGCGTGCAGCTTCGTCTCCATGCCGGCCATGGCGTAGATCTGTCCCGCCAGAGCCGGGATGAAGAACGAGTTCATCATCGAGGCCGAGGTGATCTTGAAGTTGATCGGCACATCCACCGGCGCCGCCAGTTCGTTCACCGTGGCGATGCCGAGATCGGGATAAAAGAACAGCCATTTCCAATCGAGGGCGACGACCTCGACGGTCAACGGCTTCACATCCGCGGGAAGCGGCCGCGAGGCGTCGATGCGGCTGAGGGGCCGGTAGGGATCGAGCGTATGCGTGCTGATCCAGGTCAGCGCCCCGAGGGCGATGATGATCACGAGCGGGGCGGACCAGATCAGCACCTCGAGCTGCGTCGAGTGGTGCCAGTCCGGATCGTACTCGGCTTCGGTGTTCGACTGGCGATAGCGCCAAGCGAAGAGGAGCGTGAATGCGATCACGGGTAAGATGATCAGCAGCATCAGCCCCGTAGAGGCAACGATCAGGTCACGCTGCCGCGTGGCGATGTCGCCCGCGGGTTGCATGACGACCATGTTGCAGCCCGACAGAAGGGCCACGAGAGGCAGGCTAGCGAGAGCGCGCAAGGATCTGGATGACATCCGACCGGCTGCAGTGAGACGTCCGCGGACGGAACGTCGGGAGGAAACATCTGGTTTACGAGAAGCGGCGGTTCGGACCGGACCGCTTCCCGCGAGACCGGTTCGATACGGGCTTCTCCTGCGCAGTGCAAAGGCGCCCTGGCAAGTGCCTGCGGCTTCAATCAGCCGGGCGTTTAGAGCATAGCTGATTTATCTCGTGAGAGGCAGTAAGAAGGGGAGCATCATCCGCGGACAATATGCCATAGCGAACCGCGAATCGTGCCGTTGCATCGCTTTGCCGCAGTGCAACAAGCCTCCATAATCGGAACACAGGGGCGCGCCAAGTGCGGCGTGTCCTCCCACCCTTCAAGCAGCGAATGGCCGTCCATGAGCCAAGATTACGCGTTGCAGACCCCGCCGCATCTCAGTGCAGGTGCTCGGGCCGGCGCCACTGAACCCGAGGTCGCCCCCGGCGACATCGCCGTCGGCGTCCTCATCGGCCGGACGTCGGAATTCTTCGACTTCTTCGTCTTCGGCATCGCCTCTGTATTGATCTTCCCGAAGGTCTTCTTCCCGTTCGTGCCGCCGCTGGACGGGACGCTCTACGCGTTCGCCCTCTTCGCCCTCGCCTTCGTCGCGCGGCCGATCGGTTCGGTGATCTTCATGGAGATCGATCGCCGTCACGGGCGGGGCGTGAAGCTGACGATCGCCCTGTTCCTGCTCGGCGGCTCAACGGTGTCGATCGCCTTCCTGCCGACCTATCACAGCATCGGGATGGTATCGATCTGGCTGCTCGCGGCCTTCCGGATCGGGCAGGGGCTCGCCCTCGGGGGAGCCTGGGACGGTCTAGCTTCGCTCCTGTCGATCAAGGCCCCCAACGACCGCAAGGGCTGGTATGCGATGATCCCGCAGCTCGGAGCGCCCATTGGGTTCGGGCTCGCGAGTGCCCTGTTCTCGTTCTTCCTCGCCAATCTGACCATGGACGACTTCCTGGATTGGGGCTGGCGGTATCCGTTCTACGTCGCCTTCGCGGTGAACGTGGTCGCTCTCTTCGCCCGACTTCGCCTCGTCGCAACCGAGGAGTTCACGCAGCTCCTCGAGACCCGCGAACTCGCCCCGACACCAGTCTGGGAGATGATTCGCGCACAGGGACGGACCGTCCTCATCGGTGCCTTCGTGCCACTGGCGAGTTTCGCCCTGTTCCACCTCGTGAGCATCTTTCCGATCAGCTGGATCACCCTGTTCACGAAACGCTCGGCCGGCGAGTTCCTGCTGGTGCAGTTCGTCGGCTCTATCGTCTTTGCTGGCGCAATCGTGATCTCAGGAATCGTTGCGGATCAGGTGGGCCGGCGCCGTCTGGTGGGCATCGCGGCAAGCCTCATCGGCCTATTCAGTCTCGCCAGCATCCTCGCGCCACTCCTGTTCGGCGATAGCGAGACCGGCCAGACGATCTACGTCCTCGTCGGCTTCGGTCTGCTCGGCCTCTCCTACGGCCAAACCTCCGGCTCCGTGACCGAGAATCTCGGAACGCGCTACCGCTATACCGGCGCTGCGCTCACCTCGGACCTCGCCTGGCTGATCGGAGCCGGCTTCGCGCCGCTCGTGGCGCTCAGCCTGTCGAGCCGCTTCGGCCTGGCCTGGGTCGGCGTGTACCTCCTGTCCGGCGCGGTCGCCACCCTGAGCGCGCTCGCCATCAACCGGAAGGTCGCCGCTTACTGACGCTGAAGTCAGACGCTCCACGAAGAAAGGCCCGCATGCTTGCCATGCGGGCCTTTCTCGTTCCGGCTCGTCTGTTCAGCGGACGGTGGTGCAGACGATAGCGGACGGACCGAGGGCGAGATCTCCCTGTCGCGGAGCGTTGAGGGCAAATGCTTCGGCATCCTCCCGCGGGAAGAAGCTAGGACCAAGCTCACGCTCGAAGAAGCCATTACCGACCTCGTAGAAGCAACGGTCCTTCACGGCCGTTACCGCGAAGCTTCGCTGAAGGACTGGTTGTCCGAGGGGCACGCCACCACGCAGCACTCCGCCGCAATAGCCCGAGACATCCACAGGCGCCGGCCCGTCGAGCCTGATCGCCCGGGAGGTGCCGGGACGAACCGTTACGGCCGGAGCGCCTTCCTGCCCCACCACCAGGGTCAATGTGGACCGGTTGGTAACCTGTCGCAGGCAGGACGCTTCGGCGGTACTTATGCCAGCCGCCAGAACTGTGAAAGATGCGAGACCTGCGAAGACGAACGTCGGACGGACAGGCATGTCGAAGCCTTTCGAGTTTGCGGATTGGGGTGCGACGAGACGGATGTCCCGGTCGGGTCAGCGGTTGATCCCGCCGGGACCGCCCGAGGTCCCACCGGTGCCGGGCAGGGCACCGGTGCCGGGCGGACCGCCGACGCCGGTGCCGACGCCCGCTGCGGACGACGTGCCCGATGCCGCTCCCGCGCCACCGACGGGAGCCTTGCTGGCAGGAGAGTCTTTCACCGACCCCTCGACTCGAGTCGCCCCGCTCGACGGCACCTGGCTACGGACACCCTCCGATGCCGCCGCCTCACTGCGGCTCGACGGAACGGTACCGACACCAGCCGGCGCTTCGATGATCTGCGCGACGACGGCACCCGTCGGTGACAAGGCGAGGCATAAGCTGAGAACGAAGGGTCTGGCGATCATCGAAGCAAAATCCTGAACGGCGGGTGATGTCTGGGGCAGAACTCCGCTTGGATCAGTTCCGTTCAAATCGGATACGGAAGAAGAGCTTGAGCATCCGCTTAGCCATGCGGTCACGTGGCATGGAGCGCCTTTTCGAGTTCATCTTTCGACATGGTGGAGCGGCCGCGAATGTTAGCGGACTTGGCCTTCCGCATCAGCTCCGCCTTCGTAGGGCCGCCGGACGCCTTCCCCTGCTTGGCCCCGGCCTTCCTGGCGGACGCGGATTTCTCGGCCACATCCTTCGGCTGACTCGAGAACTGCTTGCCGTCCTTGGTGTCCGCACGCTTCTTCCTAGTGGAGCGTTCATACTCGTCCTTAGACAAGGATGAGCGGGCCTTCTTTGGAAGATAGCGCTCCCCCGTCTCACCGCTCGGCTTGCCAGATTTCGTATCCCATTCCTCGTTCGACCATTGCGTCAGGCTGTTCTTGTCGGACTTCTGGCCCTTGTAGCCGCCACCGGCCTCCTTGTAGGCCTTCGTCGCAGCCTGTGCCTTGCGGGCAGACCATTGACCGGGCTTGCCACCCTTGTCGGAAGCGGTCACCTCCGACTTGATCCTGTCCCACAGTTTAGGGTCGGTCTTTTCTGCGCTGGCCGCCATCGTTCGAGCCTATGCTTGTTTCCGTGCGATCAACCTGCACCGCGGTGGCCAGTTCCCGGTGGACGGCGTGTCATCAATTCGTGAGAAAGCAGCGCGATACAGGCGACACGGCCAGAAACGTCGTAAAACCGCGATGTTGACTTGAGAGGCCATAGCCTCCACCTCGCGAACGCGCAGGGCGGCTCCCATCCCAGGCGAGACGAACGGGACTTTTGGAATGAGTGAGAGCGGAGTGGCGAAGCCCACGGTATTCATCGACGGGGAGGCCGGCACCACCGGCCTCGGCATTCGCGAACGCCTGGAGCTCGAAGGCCGCGTTTCCTTGAAGAGCATCCCGTACGAGAGCCGCAAAGACATTGCGGTCAAACGCGCACTTCTCGCGGATGTGGATCTCGTCGTGCTCTGCCTGCCCGACGATGCGGCGAAGGAAACGGTGGCCTTGGCCGATGGCCTGCCCAATGGTGGACCCCGCATTCTAGACGCCAGCACTGCCCATCGCGTCAGCTCCGGCTGGGCCTACGGCTTTGCCGAATTGAATGACGGTCAGGCACAGGTGATCCGCGAGGCGCGGCGCGTCGCCAATCCCGGCTGCTATCCGACGGGTGCCATCGCCCTCCTGCGACCTTTGGTCGATGCCGGATTACTGCCGCCAGACGCACCGATCAGCGTCAACGCGGTCAGCGGCTATAGCGGCGGCGGCAAGAACATGATTGAGGCCTATGAGGCCGGAGATGCACCGGCCTTTCAGCTCTACGGTCTTGGTTTTGCTCACAAGCACCTGCCGGAACTGCAGACCTATGGCGGCCTGACCCGCCGGCCGATCTTCATCCCGTCCGTGGGAAACTTTCGCCAGGGCATGCTGGTGAGTATCCCGCTCCACCTCGATACCCTGCTGGGACATCCGCACGCGGCAGCTCTAGAAGCGGCCCTCGTCGCCCATTATGCCGGAAGCACGATGGTGACGGTGGTTCAGACCAGCCCGGACGACAAGCCGGACGCAGAGGCCTTGAACGACACCGATCACCTTGAATTGAGGGTCTATGGCACGCCGGACCATGCTCAAGCGCTGCTCGTGGCCCGGCTCGACAATCTCGGCAAGGGCGCTTCGGGCGCCGCCGTGCAAAACATTGGCCTGATGCTCGGTCTGGATTAGAAGCTCGGCGCGGATTGGGGCACAAGGCCGATTCGGCCATGTCCTCGCTATCTAACATGCCTCAATCCTCCAGTTCATTAAGTCCCCACGCCGCTCCAAGACTGCGCGTCGCGATGCCGCAGGCTCGGGTCATGAGCTCCATGAGCTGGTTCAGCGCCATGTATCAGGTTCAATCTGTGCTTTAATTTTAGAAGGGCGAGCGGTTCTGCAATAAAGCAGGTGAGGGCGATCCACCGATTGGTCAAAGCCATGCACGGGCAGCGCCACTTTTACCAAGAGGGTGACTTCAGCCGAAAGCGCGAGTGAGCCACCTCCAAGCGCCCGATTTGCATTTGCCCGAACCTGGCGAAGCAATGTCATCGCTCGTCGGTCACCTCGCGGCTCGGCGGCTTAAGGTCGCTCTTAAATTGCAGTCTGGTTTCCCAATGCCGTGAGGCCAGAATCGGGCAAAATATTCTGCAAATTTCTTAAATCGTAGGCAGCAAGTCCGACCGACTTTATTGTCCAAACTGCGATTTTTAAATGTTCGCCCTTGGAACTGTTCATCGTTGAGTAAGTTAGGGGTCGGTGCTTGAAGATTGCGTGATGACGCCCGTTCGCTCTCATTTAGCGGAAGCGGTAACGTCCATAGGCGAGTCTCTCACCTTTGCTCCTTGGCCATGGTCGGCTCCAGAGGAGGGGATGATCGTTTCGGCGAGGGCGATCTGTGGCGATAGAGATGCTCGGCAGGCATACCGGCACCATCGGATGGTTCAGATCAAAGTATGGCGGGTGTGCAGAGATACGGCTTTATGAGAGTATACTTTCTAGGAGACCACGTGCAATCTGCCGGTCCAGTCGATCAGATCGCGATTCGGTGGATAAACGGGCGTTGCATGTCGCCCTATCCCGGCATCAATCGGCGGATGTTGCAATGGGAGCATTCTGTTGAACACTTGAAGGGAAACGCCAACGGATAGGTTGCAACCGCTACTGTTTGCAACGAGGTGATTTTCGCAAGCCGGGCTTGATCGTCCGTGTGCCCTGATAGCGACCGGCCATCATGAATAACACGCTCGGCCGATCGAGTTTCCGAGGCTAGCGAACTTGCAATGGTCGGTTGAGACACCTTTTACCGACACCCCGTGCCAGTGGCAAAGTTCTTTACGACCTGCTTCGCATGACCCTACGTTGAGCGGGCTTCCGTGACGCTCTAGTGCGGCAGAACGAACGACAAACCGTGCTTGGTCCACCGCCCAAACGTTCGGGCAACGGACGATGTGGGGTCTGCAAACGGCCAACACGCGAAACATTTGAACGAATGATCGCTAAATCAGTGAATTTCTTCCAATAACATCTTGCTAGATGCGCAAACAGTGCTTAGGCTTGCGTACAGTTTCAACATAATGAACCGATGGCGTGAATATCATGAGTGAATCAGACACCGACTCAGCCCGTCTCATCACCTTAGCGGCGGACATCGTCTCGGCGTATGTCAGCAACAATCACGTGCAGAGCGCAGAACTGCCTAAGCTCCTCAGTGATGTGCACGAGGCCATTCGCTCGGTAAGCACGAGCAGCGCACCGGCCGCGGAAACCGGCCCGCCTAAGGCGACGCCGCAGGAAATCCGCCGCTCGGTGACCCCCGACTATTTGGTCAGCTTCGAGGACGGCAAGCAGTACAAGACGCTTCGTCGGCACCTCACACTGCGCGGCCTGACCCCCGAACAGTACCGAGCCAAATGGGGACTGCAGCCGGATTACCCGATGACGTCGGCCGCCTATTCCGAGCAGCGTTCGGAACTGGCGCGCGCCCTTGGTCTCGGCCAGCAACGCCGCAAGACCGTGTCCCCGGTATCCAAGGCAGTGCCCGAGGAAGTCGTCAGCGAGCCGGAGGAAGAAGCCGTCGTGGCTCCGCCGGAGAAGAAGCGTCGTGGCCCCCGCAAGAAGCAGGCGGCCTGAACCCCGCTCGACAGCGCGTGTTTGCGCGCTGTCCTGTCTATACGATCAATGCCAAGAATGCCCATTCCCGGCGCATCGCCGGGAATGGGTTCTGTTGCGACTATGTGAAGTCCCGCTAAGTGACTTCACGGCCACCGCACTGGCCTGCCCCCATGCGGTGGCCCAAGTTCGAAGTTAGTGCATCGTCGGTCGCGTGACGATGCCGGGGTGAGCGAGCGGCGCTGAGCCACTTGGTTCCGTTGGCCAGATAACGACCTCCTGTGCAGGTGGCTGGTAGCCCAGCGACGAGTGCGGTCGGATAGTTCCGTAGTCTTTCCGCCACTGCTCGATGACGACACTGGCTTCCTTGAGGGTGTAGAACACTTCGCCGTTGAGGAGTTCGTCGCGGAGCTTCGCGTTGAAGCTCTCGCAGTACCCGTTCTCCCATGGACTGCCCGGCTCAATGTAGGCGGCCACTGATCCAACCGCCGCGATCCAGTCCTGAACAGCCTTGGCGATGAATTCCGGCCCGTTGTCCGAGCGGATGTGACCGGGCACCCCGCGAAGACTGAACAGGTCTGAGAGCACGTCGATCACGTCCAGCGCCTTGAGCTTACGATCGACCCGGATTGCCAAGCACTCGCGGGTGAACTCGTCGATTACATTCAGCATTCGGTACTTGCGCCCGTTGTGCGTGCTGTGCTCGACAAAGTCGTAGGACCAGACGTGGTCGGGGTGCTCGGGCCGTAGTCGCAGGCAGGAACCGTCGTTGAGCCAGAGACGCGCTCGCTTCGGTTGCCGAGCCGGGACATTGAGCCCCTCTCGTCGCCAGATCCGTTCGACCCGCTTCACGTTTACCGTCCAGCCGTCACGCCGTCACGCAGAAGCAAAGCCGTGATCCGACGGTAGCCGTAGCGCCCATACTGCAGAGCCAGGGCGATGATGGCGGCTGTCAGAGTGGCCTCGTCCTCGACCATCACAGCACACTTGCGCTGGGTCGAACGATGCTGTCCCAGGACACGGCAGGCAAAGCGTTGCGATACGCCATGCTCAGCAACGACGTAGTCGACACAAGCCCGGCGGCGAGCCGGGCTCAGAAGTTTTGCTGGCGCTGCCCTTCGGGTCCCGATGCGGCCTCCTTGAGGAGGAGCTTCTCCAAGGTCAGGTCGGAGATCGCCCGACGAAGCCGTTGGTTCTCCGTCTCCAGGGACTTCAGCCGCTTGACCTGGTCACCCTTCAGGCCGCCGTACTCAGAGCACCAACGGCAATACGTGACCTCGGCTACCTCGATGGACCGGATTGCTTCGGCAAACTTGCGACCCTGCGAGACCAGAACATCAACTTGGCGCAGCTTGGCAACAATCTCTTCAGCCGTATGCTTCTTCCGTCCCATGATGACATCCTCCACATGGCTCAAAGCCATACCTTAGGGAGGACCACTTTTCAGGGGGCAGGCCAGCTCGCCGCTCCGTCCCAAGATGGCGCATCTGGAGACTCCAGTCATGACGAAGAACACCCCCCCAAGGTGCGCGCCCCCGTGCGCCCGCTAGCGACCCGTTCGCCCCCGATCATCCCCCGTCCGTTGATTGGATCGACCAGGGCCTGGATTTCCTGGACTGCGGCCCGCTCGTGGATGCGATCCACTGGTCGACGGGGATCCTTCTCGACCTGCCGGACCTGCCCCCCGTGCGTGCCGCGCTTGAGAAGCTGTCGTCATGCCGGGTGTCGCTCTCGTCGCTCTCGCATACGGAGAGCGGGTGTGAGGAGGTCTCGGAGGACCTCAAGCTCGGTCAGGACCAGCGCGGCACGTACGGCGATTGGGCGACCCGGTGCGTCTACTACCAGGCGTTCCTAGGTGACCATGTCTGCGCATTGCGGTGTGCCGTCCGCGTCTGGCAGATCGCGACGGCGGGCGGGCATACCGACCTCCGGCTCTCGAACTTGCTGACCACCCATGCCGAGATGATGTCCATCGCCGCGTACTGCGACGAAGGGCAGTGGGCACCCAAGCGCGAGGAACGGTCGTACCGCCGCCAGGGGGACAGTTTGACCGCCTTGCAGATCATTGCCCGGTCGGTCGTGAAGGTGGAGTGGCCCAACAACGTCAAGCGCGGCCCCGTCCGGGACGACACCGGCTTCGATCCCCGCGATCAAGACGAGGACGATCTGCCCGAGCCGGGGGAGGCGGGACACCTGGTCGTGCGGTCGACGTCGCACCTGAACTCGGCGGCACAGAAGGAATGGAAGTCCGTCACCGGCATACGTCTACCGCTCACACCCGTTCCCGATCTCGCGGAGGCCGCGACCACCCTGTTACGTAAGTTCCCGCATCTCAGGAGCGAGATCGACGGGATCCTGCGGACCCAGGTCGGGCGGCCGTATGCGCGCCTCCCCTTCACGATTCTGGTCGGTGAACCCGGAGCCGGAAAGACGCGCCCGGCCCTCCGGCTGTGCGAAATCCTCGGCCTGCCGGTCACGGTCTACAGTGCGGCAGGGTCGGCGGACGGGACGATCATTGGGACGTCGCGACAGTGGAACTCGTCCCGCGCCTGCGTCCCCCTGCAGGCCATCCAGCACGACCTCCGGGCGACCGTTGCCATCGTGGTTGACGAGCTCGACAGGGCAGGGTCGCGCTCGGACAACGGCCGCATCGTCGACGGGCTACTCACCCTGATCGAGCCGGAGAACGCATCGCGGTACCACGACCCGTCGCTCGAATGCCCCGTGGACATCTCGCCGGTCTCGTGGATCGCCACGGCGAATTCCCTGTCCGGCATCCTGCAAGCGCTGCTCGACCGCGCTCCGATTGTCCACATGCCGAGCCCGACCAAGGCCGACCTCCCGGCCCTTGCCCGGTCAATCGCGGCGGACGTCCGGGCAGAGCGGGGCGTCGATCTCGCCTGGATGCCGGACCTCGACGACGACAAGATCGAGCTCGCAGCGAGGGCATGGACGAAGCCCTCGCTGCGGCAGCTACGAAGGATCGTGGAGACGATCCTTGCCGGGCGCGATGCGCGAGCGCGTCAGGGTCGCTTGGTCGACCCGGCGGTCATGCGGCCTCATCGCCCTTGCGGTAGGCGTCCGGATCGATCGGATCATCGAGATGGAGGCGGCCGGTCGGGTCACCTCGCATGATGCGATCAGGATGGCCGCGGCGGTGGTCCTATGTCTGCCGCCCCTGCCGTTGCAGTGACGGACGTCTATCGGAATCGAACGAGGCGATGCTGGTCAATCCGTGAACGCGGCCGCGTCGTCGCGCACGCCCAAACCGTAACCCTGGCCGCCGCCGTCATGATCGTCCGGCCAGGGTCGCGGGCCCGGGTTATGCGGACCGGACACCGTGAGGTTCACGCGTGGATTAGGGGCACGCTCGTCGCGCATGCAGGGGTCCCCGCGAAGGCCGCCAGTTTCCACTACCGCCCGTTCGAGGCCGGGCATTTCATCGACGAAAGCGACCGGGCCATCGAGGCTGCCGCGCGGGTATTTCTCGATCAGGAGGGCTGGGCATGGCACAGCGGAACCGGTACCCAGGCAGTTGCTTCGATCTGACGGAGCTCGGCGAGCGGCCCATATTCCACGACTGGATCATCGAGCCGGATGACCAGTCGGCGGACGGGACGGTACTCACGGGCACGGTCGACAGGCATGACAGGTTCTCCGACGGAACGGGTCTGACGACGTCGACCGTGCAGGCCTTCGATGCGACCGCGGGATGGGCGTATTCATATTCGTCCGGTCTTGTCCGGTTGGGCCGGTGCCGAGACCCGGAGGCCTGCGAAAACGTGGACCTCGTGTGAGCGGCAGTCCGCAAATGGGCTATTCGCGATACCCATGGGAAAGGCACAATGGTTAACGTGCATCCAGGTGGCGAATTCCGGAGGGCTGCAAAACGCCTGGGCGGGCGGCAAAACGTCCATTTCGATCGTCGAAGGTGGCAGAACATCTGGGCGCCCCTGGTCCATCGGCCCGTTTGGGTCATCCTCATACAGGCCCCCCGCGCCGCCGAGTTAACGCTAGGCCTGTATCCCGTACGGGAACTTTTCAGGCCAGGAATGGCGCATTCAACTCGGGAAGTTCCCGTACGGGATACAAGTGATCTTGGATCATCCGAAGTCCTACAGACCGTCCTCCAGGCAATCGTCGAACATCTCATACCAATCGGTAATGAGGGGGACTCACGGGGTTTGTTCGGCGGGGGCGTTATGATTCGATAAGGCGGACCGGGAGGGTTTGCCATGTCGGCTTGCGTATCGCTGCGTAAGGACTTCAGCGCCGATGATTTGCGTCAGCTGGCTCGGGGGAGCCGGGATGCCGGTCAGAGCCGTCGGCTGTTGGCGCTGGCAACGATCTATGACGGCGCCAGCCGCATGGACGCCGCGCGGACCGGGGCCGTGAGCCTGCAACCGGTGCGGGATTGGGTGCTGGCGTTCAACGCCGTTGGTCCGGCCGGGCTGGTCGACGGCGAGGCACCCGGTCAAAGGCCGAAGCTGAATGCGGCCTAGCGACAGGCGCTGGCGCAGGTAACCGAGGAAGGGCCGGACCCGGACCGGCACGGCGTAGTGCGTTAGCGGCTGAAGGATCTAGCCGCCTGGATCTACGCCAGCTTCGGCGTCAGCCTCGATGAGAGCACGGTGGGGCGCACGGTCGAGGCGCTTGGCTTTGCCAAGCTGTCGGTGCGCCCGCGCCATCACGAGCAGGATCCGGCCGCCTTGACGGCCTTCAAAAAAGCCTGCCCGCTGCCGTGAACGCGATCTGCGCGGGCCTGCCGCCCGGAACAGCCACCGAGCTGTGGTGGCAGGATGAAGCCCGGGTCGGCAAGAAGAACACCCGGCTCGGCGTATCGACGGCCTGCTGCCATGAAAAGAGACACAGTTTCAGCCCCAGCAGATCGCTGGTTAACACGTTGCCTCGAAGTCAACCGCGGCCTTCAACGACGGCGAACGTTAGCTGTCGGCGAACTCCACGCCGAGTCCGACGCGCTGCGTCACGAGTTTGCCGTTCATCGTCAGTGCCTCCGGCTAGCGAGGACCTTGTCGATGCGCCGTCCGTCCATGTCGACCACCTCGAAGCGCCATCCTCCTGCATCGACGGCATCGCCAACGCCAGGGATCCGTCCGAGCTGGAAGATGACGTAGCCGGCCAAGGTGGTGAAGTCGTCGCTGTCAGGCGTCTCGGAGAATGCGAGACGCTCGAACGCCTGCCGAGCAGGCATCATGCCGTCGATGAGGAGCGATCCGTCTGCGCGTTCGACAACGTCGGGCTCTTCACCGACCTCTGGGATGTCGCCCGCAATCGCCTCCAAGAGGTCCGTCTGCGTGACGATGCCTTCCAGCGTTCCGTATTCGTCCACCACCACGGCCATGCGCATGGGCTGGCTCTGGAAGGTCTCAAGGACGGCCAGAATCGTCATGCTTTCATGCACCACGATGGGCGGCTGCGTGGCCCCGGCGAGGTCAATGTCTTTGCCGTCGAGGATCTGGTCGAGCAGGTCTTGCTTGCGCACGATCCCGACGAGTTCGTTGATTTCTCCGCGGCTGATGACGACCTGGGCGTGGTCGCATTCGCGGATCGCCTTCAGAACCACGTCTCTCGGGTCATCCAGATCGACCCAGAACACCTCGTGGCGTAGGGTCATGATATCCCGCACCTTTCGCTCCCCAATGGCGAAAATGCGCTCGACGGCCTCCTGCTGAACCTCGCGGATGAGGCCCGCCTCCTGGCTCGCCTGGATCAGCAGGTTGAGTTCGGCTGTCGAGTGAAGGGATCCCTCGCCGTGGCCCGGGTGGAGACCGCAGAGGCGCAGCACCCCATTGCCGAGGGCATTGAGAAAAAGGATCGCAGGGCGGAAGACGAGGAGGAAAAGGCTGAGGGGGCGGACAACGGCTAGCGCCGTGCGCTCGCTACGCTGCAGAGCGAGGCTCTTTGGGGCGAGTTCGCCGAGCACGATGTGCAGGGACGTGATGATGGAAAAAGCGACGACGACCGCGACGGTATGGGACGCGACCGAACTGAGCCCGATCGGCAGCCACGCCAGCGCAGGCTCGACGAGGTGAGCAAGGGCCGGTTCGCCGACCCACCCCAACGCAAGGGACGACAGCGTGATGCCGAACTGGGTCGCGGCGAGATAGGCATCGAGCCGGTCAGTCGCCCGTTGCAGGGCGTTCGCATGCGCGCGACCTTCCGTGACGAGTTCCGCAACCCGAGAGCGGCGCACGGAGACGAGAGCAAATTCGGCTGCAACGAAGAACCCGTTGGCGAATACCAGCACCAGGACTGCGGCCAGCCCAAGCACGGTCGACCATGCATCTTCGGAAATTGCCGTGCCCCTTCTCGAAAAAACGTCTTTACCTACCTCCGCTACGCTTCAAGATCCATGGCGCGTTCAAAGGCGGCGGCTTTCATTTCCTGACCTCTCGGATCGGCCACATAGATGTCTTTGAAGCCCCGACCGGCAAGCTCCCAGGTTTTCTCCAGAGCCTGATCAGCGGTGCCGCAAGCAAAAATGAGCGCGCGTCCCGCGTGATCGTTTGCCTTAACTTTGTACACGATTGATCTCCAGGCTGTCCGCGCGTGGTGTAAGCCAGTCATGAGGATTGCGCGAGGGAGCCGAGCAAAGTGCGGAGGCCCGACCTTTCCGACCAGCTTTTCAAGGCAGACACGAAATCGGGAATTGAGCAGGCGGGGTGCGTGCTTTTTCCACGTGTCAACGATCGAGGGCTAGTCGGACAGGCTGGAACTCCTCCTTGATGTAGCGAACCGGGATCGAACGGTCATCCCTGGGTTTCGCCGAGACGTCGACCTTATCACCCATCTCGAGCTGCTGAGGACGCTGACGATCTCCGGGAAGAGGAGATGAGTTGGGGTCGCCGCCTTCATCGGTTACCATTCGGCGAGCTTGCCCATCATGCTCTTCGGCAATTGAGGACCGAAGGTGATTGCCGTGGGCCTTTCCGCGGCCGGCAGGGCTGCATCGATCCATGCATCGAGCTCTCTGCGCAAGACCGTCAGGTCAGCCCCTAGCTCGGGTACGACAAAAGCCTTCAAGCGAGCCCCCTCTTCCGGCCGCATGAGCCGCACAGATGCTTCTCGAACACCCTGCCTATCTCGGAGGGACGCCGCTATGCGATCCGGGAACACGTTGACCCCGCCGACCTGTACGGCACCGTCGTTCCGGCCCGCCAAGTGGAAACGGTGCCCGTCCTGTAGTCGGATGCGATCCGGCAATGGGACGTTGCGGCCAGATCGATCGACGATGTCCGGTGCATCTTCACGGATGGGTTCGGCGAAGCGCCAATGCGACATGAGCTGGTAGGTGGTGTGCGGCCACCGGCGCACTGCCACGCCCATCGTCTCCGACGACCCGTAGACCTCCGTCATCGCCGAGAGGCCGCGCTCGCAGAGAGATGTGATCAGGGCTGGCGGGCACGGTGCCGTCGAGACCACTCCCTCGACGTCCCGGGGCCAGACCGGCAGGGATCTCTCCAACCACCGCCAGCGATCGGGAAAGGTGACGACGAGATCGCCCGGCGCGAGACTCTGGGCCAGTTCTGCGGCGCTGAAGCGCGTCGCGTCGAGGTGTTCGACACGGAGCATATCTGGAAGGAGCGCGGCAAATAGGAAACCGTAGGCGTGGTGCGCCGGCACCAAGGAGATGACCCGCCGCCTGTCACCAAAGAGCTCAGCCAGAAACGAGGCTTCCGTCAGCAGGGCTTCGGCAGAATGAGCGCATCGCTTCGGTGTCCCGGTCGTTCCCGACGTCGTGAAGGTGATCGCGGCCACTCCGGACCTCCACGCCGCCTCGATGCATTCAACCCAACTTCCGAACGTTGCGTCCGTCAGCAGTCCCTCCTCGCTGGCCGCCTCGTGCAGGTGGAACATCTCGTTGACCGCAGAGGCGAGCCACATCGCCTCGAGGGAGTCACATCCGAGCCCCACCTTCGTGTTGTCAGTGATCTGCAGGGCCAGTGGCCATTCGGACGGAAGGTCGATGGGCTGCCGTGCGCCGGGGTTGCCACGACCGCGCGCGACAAGAAGCTCTGCGCCGAGGAGGCTTTGGAGGACGGCCACGAGCGCGCGTCGCGACAGCATCGCTGGAGAGCCGGTGCTCAGGCTGCCACCTGGTCCGCTTCCGACACGGCGACCCGATTTCGGCCTGCTCGTTTGGCTTGGTATAAGGCGGTATCGGCGGCTGCGAGCAGTCCAGCGAGGGACGCAGTCGTTCCCGCATCGAGAGCACTACAGCCAAAGCTTGCCGTGATACGCAGCCCAATCACCCCAATATCGAACACATCGCCCGCGAGCGCGAGGCGCAAGCGCTCGGCCGCAACCGCCGCAGCCCTCAATGTCGCTCCTGGCAGAAGGACGACGAACTCTTCGCCGCCCAGTCGGGCGAAGACATCCTCGGGACGGAGCTCGCCCTCGCAACGGCGTGACACTTCGCAGAGCACCGTGTCACCAGCTGCGTGCCCGTGCTCGTCGTTCACCTGCTTGAAATGATCGACATCGAGAACGATCAGCGCCAGGGATCTGCCATCTCGAAGGCACCGAGCGAAGTGGCGCTCGGCCGCCTCAAAGAAATGAGCGCGATTGCTCACGCCGGTAAGGTGATCGCGCGTGAGCATCCGCCGCAGATCCGCTGCGTCCCGTCCCTGCCGTGTCACCGCTCGCAATACGAGCGTAAAGCCTGCCGTGGTTCCATCCGAGTTATCGCGTACGGCAACCAGCCGTTGACACCAGTATCGGCTCCCGTCGGCACGGGCATGCCAGCCCTCGTGCAAGTGCCAGCCGTCACTCCGGGCAACGGCAATCGCCTCACCGGGGAGCGGCATTGCCGAAGCACGATCGGGGCGGGCGAAGGATTCGAATGGCCGACCGAGCAAATCGGCTTCCGTGAAACCGGTCTGCCGAACCACCGACGATGTCACTCCATCGATGCAACCGTTGACGTCCAACGAGAGGACGGCAACGTCATCAATGCTGTCCAGTAGCGAGGCGAACCAAACCTCCGCCTGCTTCAGCCGCTTCTCGCGAGCAACCTGCTCGGTCACGTCCGACAGCGTCGCGATGTAACGGTCCTCGGTCAGCTTCACGACGCTGCATGCAAGGACAGCCGATTGCCCTCCGCGCCCGGTTACCATGCGGTGGCCATCGCAGACCGTACCGTGAGACGGTGCGAACTGCTGGATCATGTTCATCAATTCTGGCGCGCAACCGTCCATCACCTCGAAGAGATTGGTGACGAAGGGACGCCCGGCAATCGGAAGCAAGAGACCCATCGCAACCGGATTGACCAAACCGATATCGCCAGCAGCCGAGAACTCGATGAGGCCGGCAGGACACGCGTAGAGGAATTGAAGGAGGGTCGTGTTTTCGGCTTCGAGCTCGGTTGTCACGGGACCTCTCTCAACGCTGAATGAGGATGAAGCGGCGATCCATTCCGGATGCTTTCAAGAGCCGAAGACGAACCGGCGTAGGGCGCATGCGCAGGGTAAGGACGTAGTCGATAATGGCGTCGATCTCAGTTTCATCCTCAAAGCGCTGCGCAACCATGAAGTTGTTCATGCACTGCGCCGTAGTCGAGAAGTAATGTGTGCCAAGCACACTCTTGCGCGGCAGACCGGCCAGCCGCTCTTCTGTCGCGTTGTAGATTTCGACAATGCCATCCGGCGAGAAGCCAACGACCCCAAACGGCAGCGCATCCAACTCTTCAACGTCATGGCTGCCGAGATCACGCAGCGAGATTGTTTCGAATGAGAGCATGATTACGCCTTGGAGGTTTGATCTATGATGCTCAGGCTGCATGCGCATCCATCGTGTCGCCGGTAGGCAATCTGGTGGTCTTCGCTCTGACATCCCCCTGCGGAATCCAGACCGTTGGCAGAGAGGCGACGGCTGGCTTCGCGAAGAGATAGCCCTGGACCAGCTGAATTCCAGCCGCTTGGAGGGTCACGAGTTCGGCTTCCGTCTCGATCCCCTCCGCGATCACCGCCACGCCCAGCTGCCGTGCCATCGCGACCACTGCGGCGACGATGGTCTGGCGCTGCCGCGATGTATCGATCCCGCGGATGAGCTCCATGTCGAGCTTGATGAAATCGGGTTGGAAGCTTGCCAGGAGATTGAGGCCTGCATAGCCGGCCCCAAAGTCGTCAATCGCCGTTGCAAAACCCTGCTTGCGATACTCTGCGACAATACGCTGAACGTGGGCGACATCCGTCATGCGCTCGTTCTCGGTAAACTCGAACATGATCCGCTGGCGCGCAAACCCAACCCGATGGGCGGCGTCCAGCGTTGCACGAATGCAAGCGGCTGGTTCGTAGACAGCGTTGGGCATGAAGTTAATGGACAGGCGGGTTTCGGCGTCCGGGAACAGCGCGCCGGCAAGTTCGATCGCCTTCACACGGCAAGCCTGGTCGAACTTGTATCGGTTCGCATCGTCGACCATGGCGAGGATCTGCCCGGCACCTTGGCCTTCCGTGCCCCGGACCAGAGCCTCGTAGCCCCAGACGGTGGTTTGAAGGAGGTCAAGAATGGGGTGAAACGCCATCGTGAACTCGAAGGGCAGGGGCTGGCCATTCTGGCAGCCCTGGCATCCGCGTGTCATAGATAAACTTTCCAAGTCGTATTCCGCGCCATACAACCCTGCCCTCGTAAACATTGAGGCAACGTAAATGAAAGCACGGGGCTGGATTGACAACAAAAATGGAACTTCAAATGTTCCATTTTGGGGCGGGCTGCGAAACCGCTTTTAGGATGCGGCTGTTTCCAGAAAATTTGGACGAATATAAACCCAAACTAATCTGGCGCTGCTGTAATTTGCAGTAACGATTTACAATTATTAGCAACATATTAGAATGACGCGATTATTGATTGAGATTAGCGACTTTTTTCCGTCCTGTCGTGCCAATCTGGAGCGAAACCGTGGTATGCCTGGGGTATGCGCGATCGAAGATCTATCGGTCTGCAAGCTAATTGGCCAAAGCTTCCCTTGCGCCAAGGTCAAACCGGGCCGCAAACATGTCTGCTGGCATCGGTTTGCCGAACAGATAGCCCTGTCCCTCCTGACAACCCTTGGCACGCAGTCGTGCGTGTTCTGCCGCTGTCTCAATACCCTCAGCAATCACGTCCAAGCCGAATCCATGCCCAAGCTGTAGAATCGCACGTACGATCGTTTCATCCTTGCTTGACCCCATCATGCCCGTCACAAATGAGCGGTCAATCTTCAGGCGGGTCAACGGAAATCGCTTGAGAAGGCTTAGAGAAGCATAGCCAGTTCCATAATCATCAAATGCGATGCCAACGCCGCTCTCACGTACGGCGTGTAACGTTTCCGCCAAGCCAGCTTCTTGTCGAAGCACAATATTTTCAGTAATCTCTAGCTCTAAGTTGGCAGCGGGAAGGCCTGTGCTCATCAAGATTCCGCGGACCGTCTCGGCAAGATTGCCGTTCCGAAATTGAGCGCTGCACAGGTTCACCCCCATGCGGAAGTCTTTGGCCCCTAACCTGCGCCATTCTGCGGCCTGCGCACACGCAGTTCTCATGACCCAGTTGCCAACTTCGGTGGCATGAGGACTGCTGTCCAGAACGTCGACGAATGATGCAGGCGTCAGTAATCCGTGTTTTGGATGCTGCCAACGGATCAGGGCTTCGGCTCCTACGAGGGCACCATCTTTGAGCCGCACTTGCGGCTGATAATGTAATTTAAACTCATCTAATTCAACTGCGCGACCTATATCTTCTCGACAGGAGCGAGTACGCCTTATTTTATCTCGCAAAACCTGTGTAAACACTCGATAACAATTCCGCCCTTCGCTTTTAGCTTGATAGAGCGCGAGGTCGGCGCACGAGAGCAAATATTCTGCCCCTTCCTTACTGTTTGACGATAAGGCGATGCCTATGCTCCCACGTAGTTTCAGTGCCTGGCCCTCATGATCGAATGGTATCGCAACAGCGGCTATGATGGCATTGGCGACTTCGGTCGCGCGAAGTGGATCGTCACTATCCGTTAGGAGAAGGACGAATTCGTCGCCGCCCAGGCGAGACACGGTATCAGTCGGTCGTACGCAGGAGAGCAAACGGGCGGCGATTGTTCTGAGAAGCGCATCACCGGTCGCATGGCCATAGTTGTCGTTGACCTCCTTGAAACCATCGAGGTCAAGCATCAGGACCGATACAGGCCGCGTCGCTCTCGTAATCTCAATGAGACGCTCGCGAAGAACTGAACGATTCGGCAGCTCTGTCAGAGGGTCGAGATGGGCCAGACGGAAAAGACGCTCCTCGTTCGCGCGCCGTCCACGGATATCGCGTACGATCGAGCCGAAGGCAGCTCGCCCATCCTCCTGCCATTGCGACAATGACAGCTCGATAGGAAATTCATCGCCCGTCTTGTGTCGAGCCTGCAACTCGATGGTCTTGCCAATCAAGCGGGGATCACCTCCGGTGGCGACTCGCTGGAGACCGTTACTATGCCCGCCGCGCATACGCTCGGGGGCGATCACGTCGATCGACTGGCCGATTGCTTCAGCTCCGCTGTAACCGAACATGCGCTCCGCAGCGGCATTCCACACAGTGATACGGCCGTCCGCGTCGGCGCATACGATTCCATCAGGTGATGTCGAGGTAATGTGTTCGAAACGACTTTGGCTCACGCGCTGCGCTATTTCGAGCCTACCCAGCTCCATGCGATCGATCGCGATGTTAGCCAACTGCCGAAGCGAGTGTACGTCCGCATCAGAGAAGACGTCGCGTGGCTTTGTATCCGCGAGGCAAAGTGCACCAACAGCATGGCCGGAAGGTGTGCGCAGCGGGACGCCAACATAGAAGCGGATGTGCGGCGCTCCGACGACGTAGGTACTGTCCTCGAAACGTGGATCAAGAGCGGCATCCAGGATGACGAAGGCGTCTTTTTGCAACAATGCATGTGAGCAGAATGCGGCCTCGCGGCTGATTTCATACACGCTCGAACTCATATGCGCCTGGAACACTTGGCGCTCTTGATCGAGCAGGGAAACGAAAGCCGCTTCGACATCAAACATGCGAGTGGCTAAGGCTACGATGTCAGTGAAAGCGGCTGCAGGAGCTACATCTGTCAATTCGTGATCGGCTAAGCCATCGTCGCTTGCGGCTTCGCTAGATAAGATATGGGGCAGTTGCACGGCGAGGGCCATCGGTTGTGTCCGAGGGTGATCCTGTGCGTGAGCTGTTAACGGAATTGGTACGACATCGGACAAAATTCGGCACGGCACTATCGCAAAGGCAACTATAAACACTCACATATGATAATTTTTACCTTGCGAAAAGATGCCTTATCTATAATTGACCCTTCTGTCCCTGCGTTGATGTGACCCTGGCCCTGACCTCGCACCTGCGCCACCAACCGCGGGTAGGCCGAGGACCTTCCTCATGAGCCTTCTCAAGCTTTCGACGGTCTGTCGGGTCGTACGAAAAAGAGAAAGGCAGAGTGTGCTTCCCAGCAGCACTCGCGACGGACGAAAGGGGCTTGTTAATCCCGAAGCGCCTGCGGTGTCGGGGTGAGATCGCACAACACGTCGACCGAATGGCGTTACGGCGGGCAACGTTCCTTCTCCGATGGGTGTTGCCGCAGCATAATCCGTAACACGTGGAGGATGAATGTCTGTTTCGCGACGCCGTGAAGCCCGCCTGCTGGATGCACGTGAAAACGATCTCGTCGGCCGCTCCCACCGGCCAGGACTGGATGCGGTGGACGATGCCGGGTTGTCCGACCTGATACGGCTGCTGCGGGAACGACGGGACCGGGCGCGCGATGTGTCTCGCCGACAACGCCGTGAGGTGCGCGGAAAATCGGCCCCGTCCATTGCTCATCCCGCGACGGACAATTCCGGCACACGCGAGAAGGCCGCACTCCTTGCCGCGGCGGTCAAACGCGCCAGCAAGGAGAGCGAGCGCCGCCGAAACGCTCGCGCCCGCAGCAAGACGGTATCGGGCGCTCGCCGTGCCCTCGCTTTGAAGCAAGCCGCCAACGACCCGCATGAGAACAGGCCTTCGTCGCGGACGGCCAACAACGGTATGATGCCGGTCCCGAACGAGACGATAGCACCCTCGGGCGCCCTGAATCAGGAAGGCCAGGAAATCGCGATGCGTCGTGGCGGTGGCCCCCGATAGGGGGGTCCTCTCAGTCGATCCATCAGAGCGGCCGCATAACGTCCATTCATCCCCTCGAGACATCATTGCTCTGATCGACAGGCAATCCCGCTTCGTGCTCATCGAGGGCGATGCCCCGGTTCCGGCAGCGAAGGGTGTGGGGCGGTCATCGAATCGCGCAACGTTCGCGCGCAGGCGGGTCTCACCGGACCAGGAGGCGGACCGAGACGACGGCGACCGCACCGTGCACGGGGCCGAGCGGCCAGACCGTCCCATCATGAGCCGGTCAAGCTCCCACGCAAAGGCCTGACCTCCGCGACCCGCGCCACCGATAAGGAACGAGCATGGACTCCATCACGATCCTCGACTCACACCGCTGCCATCTCGGCGAGGGCCCCTGCTACGATCCGCGTACCGGCACGGCGTGGTGGGTCGACATCCTGGAGCGGCACCTGTTCGAGATGCCACTCCACGACGGCACGTCCCGCCGGCACAGCCTGCCCTTCATGGCGAGCGCCGTCGCGGCGGTGGACGAAACCTGTCACCTCCTCGCCGCCGAGGATGGGCTTTACTTGCGCAAGCTGGCGGATGGAAAGCTCGAGCTGTTCTGTCCGCTGGAGCCAGAGGATGCAGGCACCCGCTCCAACGACGGCCGTGTGCATCCCTGCGGCGCTCTCTGGATCAGCACCATGGGCCGCGAGGCCGAGCCGGGACGCGGCGCGATCTTCCATGTCGCCGGCACCCGGGTGACGCGGCTCTACGGATCGTTCACCATCCCGAACGCCATCTGCTTCTCGCCCGATGGCGCGACCGGCTACTTCGCCGACACCGATGCGGGTCTGCTCAAGCGCGTCAGCCTCGATCCCCGCACCGGCCTGCCGACGGGCGAACCGGCGACGCTCTACGATCATCGCGGTGGGGAGGGCGGTCTCGACGGCGCCGCGGTCGATGCCGAGGGCCGTATCTGGTGCACCCGCTGGGGCGCGTCCTGCATCGATGCCTACAGTCCGGAGGGCGAGCGTGTGCGCACGGTTCCCCTGCCTGTAACCCGCCCCTCGTGCCCGACCTTCGCGGGGCCCGATCTCGATCGCCTGCTGATCACAAGCGCCTATGAGGGCATGAGCCGGGACGAGCGCGACGCCGATCCCGAGCACGGGCGCACCCTCCTGGTGACCGCCGGAGCGCGTGGCCTGCTCGAGCCCGCCTTCCGGCTCGCGCCGTAAGACCGTCCTTCCGGAACTCTGGACGACGATAACCCCGCTCGCCGCCGTGAGACGGGGACGGGCATACCGGCGCCACGCATCGGCGCGCTGAAGGAGACCATCACCGTCATGACGACGCCCGACGCGCGCGACTACCAGCGGATCGAGGATTATGCCCTCCTGGGCAATTGCCATGGCTCTGCCCTGGTGGCGCGGGACGGTTCCATCGACTGGGCCTGCCTGGAGCGCTTCGATGCCGAGCCGGTTTTCTCGCGGCTTCTCGACCGGACCCGCGGCGGCTTCTTCGTCGTGCAGCCCGATGAGCCCTTCGAGACCCAGCGGATGTATCTCGCCCGCACCAACATCCTGGAGACGGCCTTCACCACGGCGTCAGGCGTCTTGACGCTTCACGACTTCATGGTCGCGCCGGAACCGGGGGAGGCTCATCCGAGCCTGATCCGCCTCGTCGCCGGAGTCTCGGGTGCCGTGCCGGTTCGGGCCGAGTACCGGCCGCTGGCGGGCTTCGCGGAAACCTTCGCCGACCTCGCCATCGCGGACGGCCTCATCACGGGGGAGGGCCTGCCCAGCCTCGTGTCGGAAACGGGATTTGCCGCCGAGGATGGGCGGGCCGTCGCGCGCTTCACCGTGAAAGGCGACGAGGCGCGCAGCTTCGCCCTCTACACGTCCGGCACCTGGCACGACGGTGTGAGAGCAGACGGTGTTCCAGCGGCGCGCGAGCTGATGGAGCGGGCCCGCCGGGCCTGGGCCGGCTGGGCGGCGGGCGCCCTCTATGACGGCCCCTTCGCCGACGAGCTCACCCGCAGCGCCCTGACCCTGAAGGCGCTCACCTACGCGCCGAGCGGCGCCATCGTGGCGGCCGCCACCACCTCCCTGCCCGAGGAAATCGGCGGAATCCGCAACTGGGATTACCGTTTCTGCTGGATCCGGGATGCCTGCCTCTCGTTCTACGTCCTGAAGAAGTTCGGCATGGTGGCGGAGGCCGAGGCGTTCTTCGGCTTTGTCAGCACCCTGTCCGAGCGTGAGGGCGGCGGTCTCCGGCCGCTCTATGCGGTTGCCGGCGAGGCCGACCTGATGGAGCGCGAGATCGGGCATTTCGAGGGCTGGCGCGGCAGCCGCCCGGTCAATCACGGCAACCTGGCGTCGGAACAGCACCAAAGCGACGCCTACGGTCAGGTCCTCGACCTGCTCTACCTCTACGAGCGTCTCGGCGGCACCATTTCGGACGCGGCGCAGGACCAGGCGATCCGCCTCGCGGACTTCTCCGCCGCCCACTGGCACGAGAAGGATGCCGGGCTCTGGGAGCCGCGCAAGCCCGAGGAGCACTACCTTCATGCCGCCATCATGAACTGGGTGGCGCTGGACCGGGCCATCCGCCTCTTCGGCGAGCGGCCGGATTGGTGCGCCGAGCGGGACCGGATCGTCGAGCGCGTCAACGGCAAGGGCATCCACGCAGAGGGCTACTATCCGCAATTCATCGGCAGCGACGACGTGGACGCCGCTCTGCTGATCGCCCCCATGGTGGGCTTCCCCGTCGACGAGGCGGCCTTCGCCCGCACCGTGGACACCATCATCGCCCGTCTGGGCCACGGTCCGCTGGTCTATCGCTACCGCAGCGACGACGGCCTGCCGGGGCACGAGGGCACGTTCCTGATCTGCGCGTTCTGGCTGGTGGACGCCCTGGCCTGGCTCGGCCGGGGGGATGAGGCACAGACGCGTTTCGCGGCCTTGCGGGCTTTGCAGAACGATGTCGGCCTCTATGCCGAAGAGGTGGCGGAGGACCAGAGCTTCCTCGGCAACTTCCCCCAGGCCTTCAGCCACCTGGCCTTCATCCACTCCGCCCTGGTGCTCGAACTCTACGCCCATGGCGGCCGGGCCGCGGTGCACGGCACCTACGCCGACCGTTCGCTCCGCGAGACCGAGGCGCGCACCGCCCCGGTGATCCGCCGTGTGAGCTGACTTCAGTTCTCCGTGCTCAACCATGACGAGCGTGTGGTTGAACGGACCCGCGAACTCGCGGAGAGAACCAAGGCGCATGCCTGCAGGGGGGAACGCAAGCGCGTCGGGACCTCTCTGCGCCAGGCTCAACGGCATGAGGCCCTCGGACTTTCGACCAACGGCGGCGCGCCCGACTTCACCCCCCTGACCGTCAATTCGGGAAGCCGGGTGCTCGTCATTCGCGAGGGGGCAATGCGGCCTGCGGCAGGTTCGCCGGCAGCGGAACGGCGCAGACGGCCACGGGTTCGCGTCCAGGGGAGCGGCTCCCCGGAGCATGGTTCCCTTGCAGGTATCGACGCCACGGTTGCGCTTCCTCGTTGCGGAGAGCGAACCACCGGACGCCCGCGAAAAGCGCCGGGACAGCGTGGGGCGCTCGTCGGGCGAGACCTACCTCGAGATCCTGGGGCGCCTTGCACCGGGGGCCGTCTGCCACCGGATCATGCCGGCGGACGCGGACTGTGCCCTTCCGCACGGAGAGACCCTGGGCGGATACGACGCGGTCTTCCTGTCGGGGTCGCCGCTATCCCTTTACGAGGAGACGCCGGAGGTGAGGCGCTCGCTGGTCTTCATGGGCGCACTGTTCGGATCGGGGACACCGTCTTTCGGATCCTGCGCCGGCCTGCAGGTAGCCACGGTCGCAGCAGGTGGCACCGTCAGGCAGAACCGGAACGGCCCCGAGGCAGGTTTCGCGCGACGGATCGTCCCGACCGAGGCCGGGCGGTCGCATCCGTTGCTTAAGGGGCGGCCCACCGCCTACGACGCGCCAAGCATCCATACGGACGAGGTCGAGACGCTTCCGGACGGAGCGACCTTGCTGGCGCTGAATCGGTCCACCATCGTGCAGGCTGCGGAGATCCGACATGACGGCGGTACGTTCTGGGGCGTGCAGTACCATCCGGAGATCGGCCTCGACGAGGTCACCGGGGCCTTGCGCCGCCAGGCGGAGGATCTCGTCGAGAGCGGGTTGGCGCGCACCCGGCGCGAGGTCGAGGACCAGGCCGACCTCGTCGAAGCGCTTCACCGTGAGCCCACCCGGCGCGACCTCGCATGGCGGCTTGGGCTGGACGATCAGGTCACGGACGAGAGCAACAGGCAGGTCGAGATTGCCAACTTCATCGAGGCGCTGGCTATCCCGATGCGGAACGGGCGCCGGTGACGCGCCTGTCACCCGCTGAAGCGACCGTTGTCCCGCCGGTGCGCTTAGGCAGCCGTTTTACGGAGCTTTGCGACCTTGTCCTCCAGTTCTTTCGCGGCCTGTCCGAACAATTCGGAACGCCTGCAAAGGACGTCCTGCTTTCCCTTCTCGCCGGCGGCCTGCGCCTTATCATCGGCCTCATGGGACTTGGCCCGAGAGGCAAGCGCTCATCGGTAGCCCGCATCCGAACAGAACGGGCTCGCGGCTGATTCATGAGTGCGACTCATCAGGGCATGCCGATTTCGACCCCTGATTAAGGTCGAATCGAGCGCTAGCTTAGATTGGATCCAGACAGCCACGTCCGCCCTGGGGCGGCGCAGGGCGTCTACCGTCGGATAGCCGTGCCGCATACGCCGTCGGCTGGGAGAACACATGACAGGTTCTGGAGACTTCGACTTGAACCGACGCGAACTGGTGGCCGGCGGGAGTGCCGCCGCCGCCCTGACCTCGCTCCCGCGCGGAGCCCACGCGGAGACTACCCCCATGGACCGACCGACACGCATGAAGGTCAGCCTGACGGTGAACGGCCAGCACCGGGACCTGGAGCTCGACACCCGCACCAGCCTGCTCGACGCGGCGCGCGAGCACCTGCACCTCACCGGCTCGAAGAAGGGCTGCGACCACGGCCAGTGCGGGGCCTGCACGATGATCGTCGATGGACGGCGCATCAATGCCTGCCTGACGCTGGCGGTGATGCACCAGGGCGCAGAGATCACCACCATCGAGGGGCTCGGCCAGCCGGACACTCTGCACCCGATGCAGGCGGCCTTCGTCAAGCACGATGGCTACCAGTGCGGGTACTGCACGCCTGGCCAGATCTGCTCCGGTGTGGCGGTCCTGGCCGAGATCAAGGCCGGCATCCCGAGCCACGTGACCGCCGACCTCAACGCCGCTTCTCAGGTGACCGAGGCCGAGATCCGCGAGCGCATGAGCGGCAACATCTGCCGCTGCGGCGCCTATTCCAACATCGTCGAGGCGATCACCGAAGTCGCCGGGAGGCCCGCATGAAGTCCTTCACCTACGAGCGTCCGAGCTCGCCTGCGGAAGCCGCTGCCGCGGTCGCCCGCACCCCGAACGCCAAGTTCATCGCCGGGGGCACCAACCTGCTCGACCTAATGAAGCTGCAGATCGAGACCCCGGCCCACCTCGTCGACGTCAACGCGCTCGGCTTGGACACCATCGAGCCGACGCCGGAGGGCGGCCTGCGGGTCGGTGCCCTGGTGCGCAACACCGATCTTGCCGCCGATGCGCGGGTGCGGAAGGATTACGGCGTGCTGAGCAGGGCGCTGCTCGCCGGCGCTTCGGGCCAGTTGCGCAACAAGGCGACCACCGCCGGCAACCTGCTCCAGCGCACCCGCTGCCCGTATTTCTACGACACCGCCCAGGCCTGCAACAAACGCCAGCCCGGCTCGGGCTGCTCGGCCCTGGACGGTATCAGCCGCCAATTGGCGGTGATCGGCGCAAGTGAAGCATGCATCGCCACGCATCCGGGCGACATGGCGGTGGCCATGCGGGTCCTGGACGCCACCGTCGAGACCGTCGATGCCAAGGGCGGTACGCGAAAGATCGCCATCGCCGACTTCCACCGCCTACCGGGGGATACCCCGCAGATCGAGACGGCCTTGAAGCCGGGTGACCTCATCACCGCGGTCACCCTGCCGAAGCCGCTCGGCGGGACGCACATCTACCGCAAGGTCCGCGACCGCGCCTCCTACGCCTACGCCCTGGTCTCGGTGGCGGCGGTGGTGCAGCCCGACGGGTCCGGCCGGGTCGCCTTCGGCGGCGTCGCCCCCAAGCCCTGGCGGGTCGAGGCGGCGGAAACCGACATGGCCCGGGGCGCCAAGGCGGTGACCGACAAGGCTTTCGCCGGCGCCAAGCCGACGCACGAGAACGCCTACAAGCTGAAGCTGGCCGAGCGCACGCTGATGGCTGCGATCACCGAAGCAAGGGCCTGAGCCATGAAGTTCGATACCCCCGCCACCCAGAACCCCATCGACCAGCTCAAGGTCGTCGGCAAGCCGACCGACCGGATCGACGGCAAGTACAAGACCACCGGCACGGCGCCCTTCGCCTACGAGCGCCACGACGTGGCGGCGAACCAGGCCTACGGCTACGTGATCGGCGCCGGCATCGCCAAGGGCCGCATCCGCGCGATGCAGGTCGACGAAGCCAAGCGCGCGCCAGGCGTCCTTGCCATCGTCACGACCCTCGACACGCCCCGCCTCGAACGCGGCACGATGAATACCGCCTACCTGTTCGGCGGCGACCAGGTGCAGCACTACCACCAGGCCATCGCGGTGGTGGTGGCCGAGACCTTCGAGGAGGCCCGTGCGGCCAGCTTCCTCGTGGGGGTCGACTACGCCCCCGAGGCGGGCAAGTTCGATCTCGCCGCCGAGGCAAGGGGAGCAAAGCCGGTTCCCGGCGACAGCGGCGAGGGCAGCGGCGGAAACGGCGAGGAGCGCGTCGGCGATTTCGAGGGGGCCTTCGCCAAGGCGCCCGTGACCGTCGACGCGACCTACACGACCGCCGACGAGAGCCACGCCATGATGGAGCCGCACGCGACCGTCGCGGCCTGGGACGGCGACAAGGTCACCCTCTGGACCTCGAACCAGATGATCGCCTGGGGCCATGGCAGCGTTGCCAAGATCCTCGGCATCCCGAAGGAGAACGTCCGGATCGATTCCCCCTTCGTCGGCGGCGGATTCGGCGGCAAGCTGTTCGTGCGCGCTGATGCGGTCCTCGCGGCGCTCGGTGCCAAAGCAGCGGGACGTCCGGTGAAGGTCGCGCTGACCCGCCCCCTCATCGCCAACAACACCACCCACCGCCCCGCCACCATCCAGCGGGTGCGCATCGGTGCCACCAAAGATGGCACGATCACGGCCATCGCCCACGAGAGCACCTCAGGCAACCTGCCCGACGGCGATCCCGAGACGGCGGTGAGCCAGACGAAGCTCCTCTACGCGGGCGCCAACCGGCTCGCGGCGATGAAGCTTGCACTTCTCGACCTGCCCGAGGGCAACGCGATGCGCGCGCCTGGCGAGGCTCCGGGTCTGATGGTCCTGGAGGCGGCCATGGACGAGATGGCTGAGAAGCTCGGCCTCGACCCCGTCGAGTTCCGCGTCCGCAACGACACCCAGGTCGACCCCCACGCCCCGGATCGCCGCTTCTCGCATCGCGACCTCGTCGGGTGCCTCAAGCTGGGAGCGGAGAAGTTCGGCTGGGCTAAGCGCAGCGCCAAGCCCGGCACGGTCCGGGACGGGCAGTGGCTCGTCGGCGTCGGGGTTGCTTCCGCCTTCCGCAACAACATGGTGATGAAGTCCGGTGCGCGCGTTCGCCTGGACGAACAGGGGACGGTCACGGTCGAGACCGACATGACCGACATCGGAACGGGCACCTACACCATCATCGCCCAAACGGCCGCCGAGATGATGGGCGTGCCGCTGGAGAAGGTCGTGGTGCGGCTGGGGGACTCCAGCTTCCCGGCCTCGGCGGGCTCGGGTGGCCAGTGGGGCGCGAACTCGTCGACGTCCGGTGTCTACGCGGCCTGCATGAAGCTGCGCGAGGCCGTGGCCCAACGCCTCGGCATCAACTCGGCCGATGCGGTCTTCGAGGACGGCCATGTCCGCTCCGGCAACCGCGCCGTACCGCTCGGCGATGCGGCCCAGGGCGGCCTGACGGTCGAGGACACCATCGAGTTCGGCGACCTTTCCAAGACCTACCAGCAATCGACGTTCGGAGCGCATTTCGTCGAGGTGGGGGTCGACGTCCATACCGCGGAGATCCGTGTCCGGCGCATGCTCGCGGTCTGCGCCGCCGGTCGCATCCTCAATCCGAAATCGGCCCGCAGCCAGGTCATTGGCGGCATGACCATGGGCACCGGTGCCGCGCTGATGGAGGAACTCGTCGTCGATACGGAGCGCGGCTTCTTCGCCAACCACGATCTGGCCGGCTACGAGGTGCCGGTGCACGCCGACATCCCGCACCAGGAGGTGATCTTCCTCGACGAGGTCGATCCGATCTCGTCGCCGATGAAGGCCAAGGGTGTCGGCGAGCTCGGCATTTGCGGCGTCGGCGCGGCGGTGGCCAACGCCGTCTACAACGCCACCGGCATCCGGGTGCGCGACTATCCCATCACCCTCGACAAGCTTCTCGACCACATGCCGGAGGCGGCATGAGCGCGCCTTGGGGATCGGCAGTACGAGGTGGTGGACGGTCGCCTCGACGGCGAGGGCCGGATCGTCGGTCGCACGACCAGGGCGGAGATCGCCGAGGGTAAGGCCCGGTCCCCAGACACGATCGACGGAACCTTCCTCAAGGCCGGACTGATCGACGAGATCAGCCTGCTGATGAGCCCCCCCATCGACGGCCTCGCCGGGGTGCCGAGCCCCTTCGACCACCATGGCGAGCCCAGCGAGAAAAGCCCGCCACCGGCCGGTGGCTCCGGCACCTCCACACAGAGAGACCCGTGAGGGCGGCACGGTCTGGCTCCGGCACCGGGTCGAGGACGCCCCGGCGGCCTGAGCAACTCCACGAACCTGACGATGAGGACCAACCATGCCCAGGCTCACCACGACCGTCGACTACGCCGAACGCGACGCCGCCATCGCGATCAACACCTATACGACGGTGCTGCGACGCCCCCGGGTGCCGCATGAGCTCTTCGCGACCTACTGGCGGGACGTGCACGGGCCCCTGTGTGCGCGCATTCCCGGGCTCGGGTGGTACGTGCAACGGCATCTTGATCGTGCGCAGGATGCGCATCTATGGCCACGGGTCGAGGGGATCGGGCCGTTTGCGGACTACGAGTTGGACGGGGGCGTCGAGATCGGGTTCCGCTCCGCCTCGGACCAGGCGGCCTTCACCGAGGCATGCCCGATCCTGTTTGCGGACGAGCAGAACATGTTCGCCGCCACGGTCGCGTATGCGCTCCCGCACGGCTCGACGACCTTGGTGGACCGCGTGGCCGAGCCGTCCCCGAACGGGGACGACGGCCTCGATAGGATCGAGATCCATTTCGGCGCCTCGCACGGTGACGCGGCGGCGTTCGGCGAGCGCATCACCGGGCTGGCCCGCTCCCTCGCCGCCGAGGCCGCGGTCCTGAAGGTGCGGTTTCACCTTCCTGAGCCCTACGACAACGCGAAGCCCGCTCCGCCGGCGCCGAACGTGGATCACGCGGTGCCGAGCGAACGCCGGCTGATCGCAGTCCTGGAACTGGCGTTCGGCTCGCCCCTGGAGCGGCGTACCGTCTACGCGTCCGATGCCTTCGCGGTCGCGACCGCGGGGCTGAACGAGCATGTCGCCCATGCCTCGGCGTTCGCGGTCAGCGGTGTCTACACCTATGTCCGCGACGGGACGCTAACGCTGGCGGGCCTGCGCGGCAGCCGCCCCGCCCAACTCATCGAGCGGATCGGCGCGGTCAACCAGGTCGGCGAGGATGTGCGGCATCTGCTTCATACCGGAGAATTGCCCCGTCGCTAGGGATCGCCGGCGTCCGCGCTTGGATGAAGCGCGCAGCCCGTCTTCGGGCCGACGGGGCCTGCTACGACGACGATGACGTCGGTGTCGTACGGTGCCAGGGCGGGGGCGGATGATGTCGTCATCAGAGCCGCCTCGCGGGTGTCGGTCCGAAAGCGGAAGTTTGCCGCGCAGCTCCATCGGCTTGAGTCGGTCCCATCGCCGACATCCAAAGTCCTCTCCTGGCCCACTGCGACGGGTTTGCGACGGGAGCGCGGACGGGTACCCGGGGAACGTAGGACCGGATTACTCCACCAGCACCCGCGCCGCCGCCACTCCGAGCGCGCGCGCGCCGAAGGCCAAGTCCGCATCGCTGGTATCCTCCGCCCAGTGATGGCTGATGCCGCCGATCGACGGGACGAACAGCATGGCGGCCGGCAGGATGCGGGCGACGTTCTGGGCGTCGTGGCCGGCGCCCGAGGGCATCACCTGCCAACGGCCGGGGCAGACCTGCTCGGCCGCCTCCGAGAGGGCCCGCATCAGGGTCGGGTCGCAAGGGGCGGGGATCGCTTTCGACAGGGCGGTGAGCGTGGCGGTGCAGCGCTCCCGCCGGTTCGACTCGCGCACCAGCGCGTCGAGGCAAGCCTCCATCCGCTCCAGCACCGGGATCGACACGTCGCGGAACTGGAAGGCCACCTCGGCGCGGCCCGGGATGATGCTGTAACCGCCGGGATCCAGGGTGATCCGTCCCGTCGTCCAGGTGCTGTGTGGGCCACACACCTTGGGGAACTCCCGGTCGATGGCCGCGAGCAGGCGCACCGCCGAGAGCCCCGCATCCCTGCGCTCGGCCATGGTTGTGCCGCCGGCATGATCCTGGTTGCCTTCGAACACGATCTGAAACTGCCAGATCGCCACGATGCCACTGACCACGCCGAGATGCAGGCCGGCGGATTCGAGCTGCGTGCCCTGCTCGATATGCAGTTCGAGAAAGCCCCGGTAGCGGGCGGGATCGAGCCGCATGCGGGGTAGATGGGCGAGACCGCTGGATTCGAGCGCCACGCGCAGGGGCGTGCCGTCGGTGCGGTTGCGGGCGGCGTCGATCTCGGCCTCGGTCAGGTCACCGATCGCCGAGCGGCTTCCCAGGAAACCGCCTGAAAAGTGACCCTCCTCGTCCGCGAAGGCGACGACGTCGACGGGAAGCCCGGCCCGGGCCAGCGCCAATCCGGCGACGACGCCGAGCGCCCCGTCGAGCCAGCCGGCCTCGTTCTGGGTCTCGATATGGCTGCCCACCAGGAGGTGGGGCCCTGGGCCGCGATGACGCCCGAGCACGTTGCCGATGCCGTCGATCGACGCCTCGAGACCGCAGGCCTCGAGCCGATCCATCAGCCAGCGCCGCGCCTGCATATCCTCAGGCGAGAAGGTTGGCCGGTGGACGCCGGTGCGGAACCGTCCGATCTCGCGCAAGGCGTACAGGTCGGCCAGGAAGGTGTCGGTCTCGATCTCGGTCATGGTGGGTCCAGGCGGTTGATCGCGTTCGGTGGTCACCTCACCACCCTCTCTCAGAGATCGAGGATCACGCTGCCCTGAGCGCGCGAGACGCACGGCGTCATCCGGTCCCGGCGTTTCCCGACCGATAGCACGGCATCGCGATGAATCACCGTGCCGTCGCGGTAGCCGCACTCGCAGGCGCCACAGACTCCGAGTTCGCACGAGGCGGGCTGAGAGACGCCGTGCTCCCGCAGGACGTCGAGGAGCGAACGATCTGCAGGCACCTGAAGCAGGGCGCCGGTGGATGCGATGCGCGCCTCGAACGGCTCGGGCTGGAAGGTTTCGTCCGAGAGGGGGGCGAAGTGCTCGACATGGACCTGCTCCGGCGGCCAGCCCTGCGCGTCGAGGGCAGACTGGACGGCGTCGGTGAGACGCCTTGGACCACAGGCATAGACGTGCGTGTCCACAGTGAAGTCGCCGAGACGCGTGGGATCGAGGCGTCGACCGTCATCGGCGAACCAAATCTGAAGTCGGTCACCGCAGATCGCGCGGACATCCGCGAGAAGAGGCGCATCGGCGGCGGAGCGCGCACAGACATGCAGCGCGAACTCCGCCCTGTCCGTCGCAAGCGTACGCGCCATGGCGAGGAGCGGCGTCACGCCGATGCCGCCCGCCACGAGAATGTGGCGCCTTGCAGCGGGTGCGAGGGGGAAGTTGTTGCGGGGCGCCGAGACGTCGGCGACCGAGCCAATGCCGAGGTTGCCGTGCACCCAGGCCGAACCCCCGCGTCCCGCGTCCTCGCGCTTGATTGCGATCTCGTATCGACCGCGATCGGCAGGGTCGCCGCAGAGCGAGTACTGGCGCACGCGTCCATGCGGCAGCCGAAGATCGACATGGGCGCCGGCTGTCCAGGCCGGCAGTTCCGGCCGTCGCGGATGGACCAGGGTGAGATGCAGCACGTCGGGCGTCGTCGCTACAGCCGCCGCGACCTGCAGCTTCATGACCAGGCGCGCGCTCACGGGCTAGTCCACCATCTCGATCGTATCGCCGACCCGGATGATGCCGCCGCGCTCGATTCCGCAATTGAGGCCCGAGCGGTTGTAGAGAGGCAGGTAGATCGGCTGACCCAGGAGTTCCTCGAGGTATTTGCAGGGGAAGTTCAGCCGTCCGCCGCGCAGGATCACCTCGCCCACACGGAAACGACGTCCCACAAGATGGTTGAGCGGCACGCCGCGCACCGTGAGGTTGCGGCGATGGTCGATGGGCGCGATGTGCAGGGGGCCGCTCTGGAGCGGCGGGTCGTTGCGGTTGATCGCATCGAGGGCCTCCTGCTCGATCAGGGTCACCTCACGGGTGTCGGGCTTGGGCGAATAGGTGCCGGAACCGAGATAGTAGCGGTCGCCCTCGATGCCGCGTCCGGCGACGCACCGAGCCTCGGCGCGCTCCTCCATCTCGTAGCTCGCCGCCGAAGCGGTATGGATGTTGAGCAGGCTGCCCCGCCATCCCACGGCTCCACCAGGCACGCCGACAGCGATCGAACCGGCCGGGTGCGCGAATGCCTCGACCATGCGGGGGGCTGATGCGTCCGTCATCGCGTGGTCTCCGGCCGTGTCGCGAGGGCGATGGCTTCGATCTCGACCATGGCGTCGCGGGGCAGCCGGGCGACCTCGATCGTCGAGCGCGCCGGGGCATCGCCGGGGAAGTGCTCCGCATAGACCGCGTTCATGGCGGCGAAGTCGTTCATGTCCTTCAGGAACACCGTCGTCTTGGCCACCGTCGCCAGGCTCGCGCCACCCGCCCCCAGAACCGCCGCGAGATTGGCCAGCGAGGCCCTGGTCTGCGCCGCGATGCCGTCGGGAAACCCGCCCGTCTCCGGGTCGATCGGGAGTTGCCCCGAGGCGAAGACGAGATCGCCGACACGGGTCGCCTGAGCATAGGGTCCGGCGGCCGGAGCGGCCTTGTCCGTCTCGATGATGGTTCGGTTCATTCGTTTTCCTCGGGGTGAACGGAGCTGCTAGGGTGCATCTACGATACTAGAAAAATATCCACTGTGAAGGAGGGGCGGCGCCGAAGTTCTCAGTCGTGCGCCGAGCTTGGTCGGTCCAACGGCTCAGTCGATCTGCCGTCGCGCGGTTTCGGGCGACAGGAACGCGGCGACCAGCGTCACGCAGGCCAGCACGATCAGATAGACCGAGATCGGCCAGGTCGCGCCGCTGCTCCAGGTCAGCAGGGCGGCGGCGATGAGCGGCGTGAAACCACCACTGAGGGCGGCCCCGACCTGGAAGCCGAGGGAGGCGCCGCTGTAGCGCAGACGCGCATCGAACAGCTCCGACATCCAGGCCGCCCCCGTCCCGAACATGATGCCCTGGCCGAAGCTCAGGGCCACCGCGACGGTCAGCGTGATGATGGTCGGATCGCGGGTATCGAGAAGCTGGAACAGCGGGAAGGCGAAGACGATGGAAAACAGGCACGCGACGACGAACAGGGTGCGGCGGCCGTAGCGGTCCGACAGCCATCCGAAGATTGGGATCGTGAAGAGCTCGATGATCGCCGCGACCAGGATGCCGTTGAGGATGACGCTGCGCGGCAGGCCGAGTTTCCCCGTCACGTAGGAGATCGAGAACACCGTGACGATGCTGACATAGGCGATCTCCGACACCTTCAGGCCGACAGCCTTCAGGAAGGTGCGGGGATGTTCGGTGAGGATCTCGACGACAGGAATCTTGGCCACGGCGGCGCGCTCTTTCACACGCTGGAACGAGGGTGTCTCGTGCAGGCGAAGCCGGATGAAGAGTCCGACCCCGACGAGGAGGGCGCTCGCCAGGAACGGCAGGCGCCAGCCCCAGGACAAGAACTCGGCCTCGGGCATCAGCCCCGCCAGGGCGAAGGCGCCGATGGAGAGGATGACGCCTAAGGGATAGCCAAGCTGGACGATGCTCCCGAAGAAGCCCCGCCGATGGGCCGGTACGCTCTCGACCACCATCAGGACCGCGCCGCCCCACTCACCGCCGATGCCGATGCCCTGAACCAGCCGCAGGGTGACGAGCAGGATCGGCGCCCAGACGCCGATCTGCGCATAGGTCGGCAAGCAGCCGATCAGGAAGGTGCCGAGGCCCATGATCATGATGGTGAGGGACAGCATGGCCTTGCGGCCGATCTTGTCGCCGAAATGGCCGAAGACGATGCCGCCCAGAGGGCGTGCGAGGAAGCCGACCGCGTAGGAGCCGAAGGCGGCGATCGTCCCGACGACGGGGTCGATGCTCGGAAAGAAGAGCTTGTTGAACACCAGGGCACTGGCCGTGCCGTAGATCAGAAAGTCGTACCATTCGACCGTCGTGCCGATCACGCTCGACCAGACGATCTGCCGTCGGTCCGCAAGGGACACCTCGTTCCGGTCGAGGCCGATATCGGCCTCCATCGCGATCGCCGCACTGGCCATAATGATCTGCCCTCCACGAACTTGGAGAAATTTCCACTGATGTGGAGGCAATCGTCGTGCCACATGCGGCAGCGATCGTCTGACGAGGTCAGGGAGCACACCTGCGCGCGCGGCTGCATCGGGGTGCGCAGGGAGGGCCGGGACGTCGCGCGATGGGGCGCGTGCAAACGTCGTGACGATCCACTATTCAGGGGTAAAGCTGACCCGCACGGCCATACTGCCGATCTACCGGGAGGATGGGAGTGGATGACGGCATGTCGGTGAGGGAGATGGTTGCCCCGGCGCAAACCGCGGCGGAAACAAGTTCCCAGATCTATGTGTCGGAGGAAATCCGTCGCCGCCGCAGGGAGCTCCACCTGTCCCTGGAGGCGCTTGCGACGCGATCCGGCGTGAGCCGCTCGATGATCTCGAAGATCGAGAGGGCCGAGGCGGTGCCATCGACCGCAGTGCTCTCCCGCCTGGCGGAGGCCCTCGGCGTGACCTTCTCGCGCTTGATGGCCCCGGCGACCGAACTCGAGGTTCTGCTGATCCCGGCGCGCCGCCAACCCGTCCTTCGGGACGAAGAATCGGGCTTCCTGCGTCGCTGCCTGTCGCCGGTCCTGCCGGGCCGAGGCATCGATCTGGTGCTGAACACCCTGCCGCCCGGTGGCAGCACGGGCGAGTTCACGGCGCATCGCCCCGGCGTCTCGGAATACATCTACATCCTGCGCGGCCGCCTGCGCGCCGTGATCGGCGACCGGATCGTCGTCGCAGAGACGGGGGACAGCTTGTACTTCGAAGCCGATGCCGGGCACGCTTTCACGAATCTCGGCACGGAACCTTGCGAGTATATCCTCGTGATCGATCCGTCCCGCGCTCGGTAGCGATCCCTGTCAGGACCTCAGGTCTTCGCTTGGGTTGCATAGATCCGGCGCACACCACCTCCACGGCGGACACCCCAATCACCTGCCGGTTCAGCGGTCGAGCGCTCCAAAGTGCCGATCCATCGGTGCATGGCCCCTGGCATGCGGCCCAGCGCATTGCCTCGCAAGCCATTTGCTTTCACGCGAAACACAGAACGTTTTGAGTGCGGATCGGAGCGCATCCTGCGATGGAAGACCGTTTTGACATCGCCGTCGTCGGCCTTGGCGCCATGGGCAGCGCGGCCCTCTATCAACTGGGGCTGCAGGGCGCGAAAGCGGTCGGCCTCGATCGCTTCGCCCCGCCGCATGCTCTGGGGTCGAGCCACGGTGAGAGCCGCATCACCCGGCAGGCCGTCGGCGAGGGCCGCGACTACGTCCCCCTCGTCCTGGCTTCGCACCGGATCTGGCGCGCTCTGGAGGCGGAGACCGGGGAGACGCTGCTGACCGCCTGCGGCGCCCTGGTGATGGGGCCGGGCAGCGGTGTCACCTCGCACCACGGCAAGCCGGATTTCGTCGGGCGCTCGATCGATGCCGCGCGGGCCTTCGCGATCCCGCACGAAATTCTCGATGGGCGCGAGGTCGCGCGCCGCTTCCCACAATTCCTGAATCTCAGCGGCGACGAGAAGGCCTATTACGAGCCGGGCGGCGGCTATGTGCGCCCCGAGCGCTGCATCGCCGCGCAGCTGCGCAGGGCGGGCGAGCTCGGCGCCACGATCCGCACCGGGACGACGGTGCTGTCGATCCTCCAGGAGCCGGGCGGAGTCCGGATCGAGACCGACCGCGGCGTCGTCCTGGCCGATCAGGTGGTGGTCTCGGCAGGAGCCTGGACCGCGCCCCTCCTGGGCGCGCCTTTCACGGATCTGCTCGCGGTCAACCGCCAGCTGCTGCATTGGTACGCCCTCGACGACGCCTCGGCCTACGGCCCCGAGTCACCGGTCTTCATATGGATGCACGGTTCCGGCGAAACGGACTACCTCTACGGCTTCCCGCCCCTGCCGGGCGAGACCCAGATCAAGGTCGCCACCGAACAGTATGAGACCTCCACGCGGGCCGAGGCCCTGGACCGTGTCGTCAGTCCCGAGGAATCCGCCGCCATGCATCGGCACCATGTGGCGGGCCGGCTCGCCGGCGCGACAGCGCAGGTGACCCAGGCCGCCGCCTGCCTCTACACCGTGACCCCCGACCGCGGATTCATCATCGACCGCCACCCGCGGATGGACCGGGTCCTCGTCGTCTCCGCCTGCTCAGGGCACGGCTTCAAGCACTCGGCCGGGATCGGCGAGGTCGTGGCCGACGAGATGGTTCGGGCCAGCGGGCGGATCGACCTCGAACCGTATTCGCTCGCACGGTTCGGCTGATCCCCACAGGATGGCCTGCCGATTGCTTGACCCGGGCGAACCGGACAAGGCATTCTCTCTGAAGAGCGATCGTCGCGCCCGGGTCTCGTATCCGGTCGACCCGGATGTCCCAAGCACAGGTGTCGTTTCATGCGCAAGCCGACAATGGCGTTCCTCGGCTCCGGTCTGCTCGCAGCGGCAACATTGCTTTCAGCCTCCTTGGCAACGGCTGCGGATGGGATCGAGGCGATCAAGCAGCGCGGGACGCTCATCGTCGGCGTGAAGGCGGATTACCGTCCCTTCGGCTTCCGCGATCCGAGCGGCGCGATCATCGGGCTGGAACCGGATCTCGCCGCCGACGTCGCCAAGCGCCTCGGCGTGAAGCTCGAACTCGTGCCGGTGGTCTCCTCCAACCGGATCGAGTTCCTGCAGCAGGGCAAGGTCGACCTCCTCATCGCCACGCTCTCGGACAAGCCGGAGCGCCGCCGCGTGGTGCAGGCCATCGACCCGCAATACTATTCCGACTTCGTCAACGTGATGCTGCCGAAGAAGGCCGGCATCACCGACTGGGCGCAGCTGAAGGGTAAGCCCCTCTGCGCCACCTCCGGCGCTTGGTACAATAAGGACGTGGCCCGTACCTACGGCGCGGAGATCGTCGCCTTCGACGGCTCCGAGAAGCCGCTCTTCGCAATGAAGCAGGGCAATTGCCTCGGCTACGTCTACGATCAGAGCATGCTGCAGGGGAAGCTCCTCGACGCCGACTGGAAGGCGGATTACGCCCTGCCGCTGAAGGGCATCCTCGACGCCCCCTGGATGATGGCGGTGGCGCCCGGCAACGGCTCGCTGCAGACGATGATGGAGGCCACGACCAAGGACTGGATGAAATCCGGTTTCATCATTGAAGGCGAGAAGAAGTGGGGCATCGAGCCGACGGAATACTCGAAGGCGATGCACGAGAAGTACAAGAACGCGACCAACTGAGGTCTCTAACGAAACTCCCGCCGCGCGGTAGGGTTCAGGGCGAGAACCGGCCGCGGTCGGGAGTTTCGTGAGGCACTCCGAGCCGCGCCGGGCCGATCGACCCGCCGTCTTGAGGAACACGATGGACGCCGTTCCGAACTGGTTCCGGACCCTTTACGACACCACGGGCTTCAACTTCACCGTCTTCTATGACCCCTACGACTGGGACCGCTACGTCAACGGTCTGAAGACGACCCTGCTGCTGGCGGTGACGACGATCCTGGCGAGCCTCGTCATCGGCGCTGTGGGGGCCCTGCTTCAGGGCGGCCCGTCGCGGCTCCTGCGCGGACTCGTCAACGGCTTCGTCGTGGTGTTCCGCAACACGCCGCCGCTGGTGCAGATCTTCTTCTTCTACTTCGGGCTCGGGACCCTGCTGCCGGCCGCCGAGACCGCCGACGGCCTGCGCGTGCCGATCCTCGACAACGTGCAATGGGCCATAGTCTCGCTGGCGCTGTTCGCCGGCGCTTTCAACGTCGAAATCTTCCGCTCCGGCATCGAGGCGGTGCCGCGTACCACCATCGAGGCGGCCGAGGCCCTCGGCTATACCCGCCTGAAGGCCTATCTCTTCATCGTCCTGCCGCTGGCGCTCCGCGTCTGCCTGCCGGCCCTCAACAACAACCTCATCAACCTGCTGAAGACCACCACCCTGGCCTACGCCATCGCGGTGCCCGAGACGCTCTATGCGGTGAAGCAGATCTGGTCGGAATCGCAGAACGTGCTGGAAATGATGATCGTGCTGCTGGCGACCTACGCCGTCCTCGTCGGCGTCCTCGTCTGGATCATGCATCGCTGGGAGCGGGCCTTGCGGATCCCGGGCTACAGCCGGTGAGGGCGCCACCGCCGAGTGCCAGCGACCTGCCGGTCCTGCTGCCGTTCCGGGTCTCGCGCACGCGGACCCGGTTCGCCCTCAGCCCGGCCCAAGGGTGGCTCGTCGGGGCGTGGCTCGCCGGCCTCGTCCTCGTGGCGCCGGCCTTCGCGCAAGGGGCGGACGCGGTCTTGTCGCCGCTCCAGGTCGTCCTGCGCTGGGCGCCGCTGCTGCTGACGGGCTTTGCCTTCAACGTCGTGATCTCGCTCGTGGCGATGCTCCTCGGCACGGGGGCGGGTCTCGGGCTGGGGCTCGCCCTGGTGAGCGAGGGGCCGGTCCTGCGCCGCATCGCCTGGGGCGTGACGCAGTTCTTCCGCAACGTGCCCTGGCTGGTGCTGCTGTTCTTCGTGATGTTTCTCGTGCCGTTCCAGGTCACGGTGTTCGGCCTGCGCGTGCCGCTGCCCGACTGGGTCAAGGCGACGGTGGGGTTCGCCCTGCCGGTGATGGCCAACGTCGCCGAAATCGTGCGTGGCGCCGTGCGCTCGGTGCCGGCCACCCAGTGGGAGGCGGCCGAATCCCTGGCCTTCACCCGGCGCCAGACGCTGTTCCGGATCATCCTGCCCCAATGCCTCAAGCGGATGCTGCCGCCCTGGATGAACGTCTACGCCCTCATCGCCATGGCCACCGTGCAGGCCTCCATCGTCGGTGTCACCGAGATGCTGACATTGACGGCGCAGGTTCACGCCGCCGAAGGCGGGCGGCCCGAACTGTTCGCGCCCCTCTACGGCTTCGCCCTGCTGTGCTTCTTCCTCTACTGCTATCCGATCGACCGGCTGACGGCGCGCCTGGAGCGGCGCTTCGAGACCGCGTGAGGCCAGTGTTCCCTATGGTGCGTCCCCGATGCTGAAGGTCCCGACCGCCGATGCGCCGATCATCGAGCTGCGCGACGTGCACAAGTCCTTCGGCGAGGCCGAGGTTCTCAAGGGCATCGGCTTCGACGTGCGCCGGGGTGAAGTCGTCTGCATCATCGGGCCGTCCGGTTCGGGCAAGTCGACGCTGATCCGCTGCATCAACGCCCTCGTTCCGGTGACCTCCGGTACCATCCGGGTCGACGGGATCGAAGTGGTCGACCCGAAACTCGACAAGCTCGCATTGCGCCGCAAGGTCGGCATGGTGTTCCAGCAGTACAACCTGTTCCCGCACAAGACGGCGCTGCAGAACGTCATGATGGCGCCCATCCACGTGCTCGGCCAGGACAAGCAGGAGGTCGAGGCTCGGGCGCGGGCGCTCCTCGCCAAGGTGCGCCTCGCCGGCAAGGAGGCGTCCTATCCCGGCGAGATGTCGGGCGGTCAGCAGCAGCGCGTGGCCATCGCCCGCTCCCTCGCGATGCGGCCGGAGGTGATGCTGTTCGACGAGGTCACAGCCGCCCTCGATCCCGAGACGGTCAAGGAGGTGCTGGTTACCATCCGCGAGCTGGCGGAGGAGGGCATGACCTGCCTCCTCGTCACCCACGAGATGAACTTCGCGCGCGAGGTCGCCGACCACGTCTACTTCACCGATCGCGGTGTCATCGTCGAGCACGGGCCGCCCGAGACTTTGTTCTCGTCCGCCGTCGATCCGCGCACGCGACGATTTCTCTCCCAGGTCCTTTAGAAGCCCGTTCGAGAGTAGTCAGACAAACTGTGGATATCGCCCCCTTGCTCTTGGGTGAGGGACTTGTCGCTTGCGACCCAAAATCACTCCTGCGCAACACGGAGCTTGGGAGCCGCTGCGAACAGTGCCTGCGTATAGGCATGGCGCGGGTTGGCGAAGAGTGCGGCGGTCGCCCCTTCCTCGACGATCCGTCCGCCGAGCATGACCACGAGGCGGTCGCAAAGGCGTGCGGCCACGCGCAGGTCGTGAGTGATGAACAGGATCGAGAGGTTGAGACGCTCGCGGATATCCTCCAGCAATTCCAGCACCTGGCGCTGCACCGAGACGTCCAGGGCCGACACAGCCTCGTCCGCGATGAGCACATCGGGTTCCATGGCCAACGCCCGCGCAATGGCGATGCGCTGGCGCTGGCCGCCGGAGAATTCGTGCGGATAGCGGTCGAGCGCGCCGGCATCGAGATGGACGAGATCGAGGAGGCGCGTCGCGCGCGCCCAAGCCGCCTCTTTCGACAGACCGTAGTTCATCGGTCCCTCGATGATCGACTGCCCCACCGTCCGGCGTGGATTGAGCGAGCGGTAGGGATCTTGGAACACCATCTGGACGCGACGCCGATAGGGGCGAAGTTCCCGCGTCGGCAACAGGGCGATGTCGTCGCCACCGATGCGGATATGACCGGCGGACGGATCGACGAAGCGGGCGACGCAGCGCGCCAGGGTCGATTTGCCCGAGCCCGATTCCCCCACGATGCCGAGGGTTTCCCCTGGTTGCAGCGCGAGGCTGACGCCGTCCAGGGCCGTCACTGCGCGGCCGCCACCGAAGAGACCGCGTCCGCCATAGGTCTTGGTGAGGTCACGCACAGCGAGGATCGGCGCCGAAGGCTGCCGGCGTGGCCGGGGAGGCGGCGGCTCGGCCCGGGGAACCGCCGCGATGAGCATGCGGGTATAGGGGTCGCGCGGCCGGGTCAGCACATCCTCGGCGCTGCCCTCCTCCACGAGACGCCCCTTCTGCATGACCACCACCCGGTCGGCGATCTGGGAGACGACGCCGAAATCGTGGGTGATGAACAGGATGCCGGCGTTGCGGCGGGCCTGGAGTTCCTTCAGCAGCTTAAGGATCTGCGCCTGGGTGGTGACGTCGAGCGCCGTGGTCGGCTCGTCGGCGATGATCAGGGCCGGGTCGTTGGCGAGCGCCATGGCGATCATCACCCTCTGGCGCTGGCCACCGGAGAGTTGGTGCGGGTAGGCCTTCGCGAGGCTCGGCGGATCGGGCAGGTGGACATCGCCGAGAAGGTCGAGAACGCGGCGACGCCGCGCCTCGCGGCCGCCCCGGCCGGAATGCGCTTCCAGCATCTCGGCGATCTGGTCGCCGACCTTCAGCACGGGGTTCAGGGCCGTCATCGGCTCCTGGAACACCATCGCCATGCGGCTGCCGCGCAGGGCGCGCAGGCGCGCGGGGCCGATCTTCAGCACATCCTCGCCCTGCAACAGGATCTGCCCGGCGGACGGCGACAGGTTCGGCGCCAGGAGCCCCATCACCGCACTCGCGGTGATGGATTTGCCAGAGCCGGATTCACCGACGACGCAGACGATCTCGTTCGGACCCACGCTGAGCGACAGGCCCTCGATGGCGTTGGCCCGGTCGGCGCCCCGCGGCAGCGGAACGGTGAGGCCGGTGATGGACAGGACAGGTTCCGAACGCACCGAGGCTCCGATCATCGCAAGGCTCCGAAGCGGCGCGCGGTGCGCGGGTCGAGGGCATCGCGCAGACCGTCGCCGATGATGTTGACGGCGAGCACCGTGGCGGCGACGCAGAGGCCCGGGAACAGGATCACCCAGGGCGCGATCTGGAAGGATTGGCGCCCCTCGGCCATGATGTTGCCCCAGCTCGGAATCTCGGTGGGAATGCCGGCGCCGAGGAAACTGAGGATCGCCTCGGTCAGAATCGCCGAGGCGCAGACATAGGTGCCCTGGACGATCAGCGGCGCGATGGTGTTGGGCAGAACGTGGCGGATCAGCAGCATCGGCAGGCGGGTGCCGGCACCGATGGCGGCCTCGACATAGGGCTCCGAGCGCACCGACAGGACGACGCTGCGCACGAGGCGCGCCACCCGCGGGATCTCGGGAATGGCGATGGCGACGATCACCGTGCCGATGCCGGCTCCCGACAGGGTCACCATGGCGATGGCGAGAAGGATAGACGGGATCGCCATGATGCCGTCCATGATCCGCATCACCACCGCGTCGAGGCGGCGCAGGTAGCCCGCCACGAGCCCGATGAACAGACCGATGAGTACGGCGGCGGCGGCCACCGAGAAGCCGATCGTGAGCGACACCCGGGCGCCGTAGACGACACGGGTCCAAACGTCGCGCCCGAATGCGTCGGTCCCGAGCCAGGCCACGCTCGACGGCGGTTTCAGGCGCAGGCGGGGCCGCAGCAGGATCGGGTCGCCGGTCCAGAGGAATGGTGCCGCCAGCGCCGCGAGCCCGACGACCAGCAGGACGGCGAGCCCGAAGAGCACGCCCGGATGGCGCAGGGCCGGTGGCAGCGTCGCGAGCCGTGAGGCCAGGGAGGAGGGGATGGGGGAGGGCATCGTCCGATCCTCGCCGCTCAATAGCGTATCCTCGGATCGAACAGCAGGTAGGACAGGTCGATGGCGAGATTGACCACCACGTAGAGGGCGGAGAACAGCAGGATCACGCCCTGGATGACCGGATAGTCGCGGGCGAGCACCGAATCGACGGTGAGGCGGCCGAGGCCGGGCAGGTTGAAGACGCTTTCGGTGACGACGACGCCGCTGATCAGGAGCGCGATGCCCAACCCGATCACCGAGATCACCGGCACCGCCGCGTTACGCAGGGCATGGCGCCACAGCACCTGCGTCTCGCCGATGCCCTTGGCGCGGGCGGTGCGGATGTAGTCCTCGCCCAGGACCTCCAGCACGCTGGAGCGCGTGGTCCTGGCGATGAGGGCGATGTAGATCACCGAGAGGGTGAGCGTCGGCAGGATCAGCCGCGACAGGAACGGCCAGACGCCTTCGGTGATGCTGACATAGCCTTGCACCGGCAGAAGGCGCAGTTGCATGGCGAAGCCGAAGATGAGGAGATAGCCGAGGACGAAGACCGGCACCGAGAAGCCGAGCACCGAGACCGCCATCACCGCCCGGTCGACCCAGGTGCCGTGCCACCACGCCGCCAGCACCCCGAGGGGGACCGCCACGAGGACGGCGAAGACGATGGTGGTGGTGGCCAGCGCCAGCGTCGGCTCGATCCGCTCCAGAATGAGCTTTGCGACGGGCTGGTTCGATATGATCGACGCGCCGAGATCGCCATGAAGCAGACGGCCGATCCAGGACAGGAACTGGGTCAGGATCGGCTGGTCGAGGCCGAGCCGCGCCCGGATCGCAGCGATCTGGTCGGGGCTCGCGGCATCCCCCGCGAGGATGGCGGCGGGATCACCCGGCGCCAGCCGCAGTAGCAGGAACACGATGACCGCCACCACGCCCATGACGGGAAGAGTGGCGGCGAGGCGTCCGGCGAGAAAGCGACCCATTCAGATCTCCGGGTTCTCGGATCGAGGTGCGGATCCCCCCTTCCACGGGGGAGGGGAGGCCGTGCGAACGTCACTTCTTCTCGATGTTCCAGAATACCGGCGCGGGGGCTTCGAGGATGCCCTTGAGCTTGGGGCCGGCCGCCAGCGGGCTGATGAACTGGCCGGTCGGGTAGTACATCCCGACCGCGTAGGCCCGCTGCTGCACCATCTTTGCGATGGCGACCTGCTTGGCCGGATCGATCTCAAGGGCGTAGGCGTCGCGCATCTTCTCGATCTCGGCATCCTCCGCCCAGCCGAAGAAGCCGCCGTTGCGGCCGCGCGCGTTGACGCCGACATTGCTCACCGGGTTCAGCATGTCGGCGTTGACCCAGGTCGTGTGAAAGATGTTCCAGCCGCCCTGGTCCACCGGATCCTGCTTGGCCCGGCGTCCCACCAGGGTCTGCCAATCCATCGATTGCAGATCGACGTTCATGCCGATCTTGCGCAGTGCCTGGGCGGTCACCGGCCCCAGCGGCGCGGCGATGGCGAGGTCCGTCGGCTGCATCACGACGATGGGCTTCCCGTCATAGCCGCCCTCCTTCAGCAGTTGCTTGGCGCGGGCGAGATCAGTCTTGGGCGCACCGGCATCGGTGGCGTTGGGCGTGTTGCAGACGAACATTGCGAGACACGGCACCATGTAGTCCGGGTCGCCGATCTGGGCGTCGAGGTAATCCTGCTGGTTGACGGCCAGCAGCACGGCCTGGCGGATCTTCTCGTTGTCGAAGGGCGGGTTGACCCAGTTCATCCGGAGCATTCCAGAGACGCCGAGCGTATTGTAGTTGATGATCTGCACACCCGCCCCTGCCTTCAGGATAGGCAGGAAGTCATGTGGCGGCTGCTCGATGTAATCGATCTCGCCGTTGATGAGGGCGTTCACGGCAGTCTGATAATCGGGGATGTTGAGCCACTCGACCCGGTCGACCTTCACCACCTTCGCGCCGGAGGTCCAGCTCGGCGCCTCGCTGCGCGGCACGTAATCCGGGTTCTTTTCGTAGACCACCTTCAAACCGGGCTGGAACTCGGCCTTGACGAAGCGAAACGGGCCGGAGCCGATCTCCTCCGGCACGTTCTTGTCTGCCGGTGTTTCGGCGATGCGCTTGGGCATGATGAACGGCACGTTCGAGGACGGCTTGCCCAGGGAGGTGAGAACGAGGCCGTAGGGCTGTTTCAGCTTGAGGGTGAAGGTCTTGTCGTCCACCGCGTCGAGGGAGGCGGTGTAGGCCATGAGCTTCTGGCCCATGCTGTCGCGCTTGCCCCAGCGTTGCAGCGAGGCGATGCAATCGGCCGACGTCACCGGAGTGCCGTCGTGGAACTTCAATCCGTCGCGCAAGGTGAAGGTGTAGGTCAGCGTGTCGTCGCTGACGCTGTAATCCTTCACCATCTGCGGCTGGACCTTGAAAGTCGCATCGGTGGCGAACAACGTATCGTAGATCATGTAACCGTGATTACGGGCGATGTAGGCGGTGGTGATGATCGGGTCGGTGATCCGCAGGCCCGAATGCATCACGGCGCGGATGGTGACGGGCTTGGCCTGCGCCATCGCCTCGGTCGTGACCGCTCCGGCCGCCATCGCAGCGAGGGCCAGTGCCGCCCGGAAACCCGTCCTGAACGCCTTGTCCATGGAATTCCTCCCCAACGCCGCGATGCGGCTCTCGTGACGAAGTGTATGCAGGATGCAGGCCGTTACCGTCCGTCGAGCCTCGCCATCAGGCCGGCCAGCAGCCTGGCGCGATGCGGCAGCGAGGCGGTGAGTACATACTCGTCCAGGGTATGGTAGCCAGCACCGCAGGGGCCGAGACCGTCGAGGGTCGGGATGCCGAGATTGCCGGTGAAATTGCCGTCGGAGCCGCCGCCGAAGCTCTCGTGCGGCAGCGCCGAGCCGAGGTCGCCGGCGATCATCCGGGCGGTCTCGTAGAGCGCCATGGTGCCGGCATCGGGCTCCCAGACCGGGCGGGTGACACCGCGCGTCACCGTGAAGGCGACGCCGTCCGCCTCTCCGGACAGGGCGAGCATCCGCTCGACGCCGCGGTCGAGATCGCCCTGGCGCTTGGCCATGCTCAGCACCTCGGCCCGGCAGGTGGTGGCGACGCAGTTCACCCATTGCCCGCCCTGGACGATGCCGACGCTGAAGGTGCAATCGGCATCCGACATCGCCTCGATGGCGATGATCTGCTGCGCCATGGACCGGATGGCCGAGCGGCCGTCCCCGAGGCGTGCTCCCGCATGGCTCGGGCGGCCGGTGGCGGTGAGATCGAAGCGGGCGATGGCGTAGCGCCCCGTGAGCACTCCGTCCCCCGGCTGGCCGGGCTCCGGCACCAGGACGTAGCGCTGCCGGGACGCTTCCGCCTCGATGAGATCACGGGTCGAGGGGCTTCCCACCTCCTCGTCGCTCGTGAGCAGAAAAGTGATCGGGAGCGGTGTCTCGACGGCGGCTTTGCGCAAAGCCTTCACGGCTTCGAGGGCGATGAAGTTGCCCCCTTTCATGTCGAGGATGCCGGGGCCGTAGCAGCGATCCCCTTCCACCCGCCAGGGGAGGGCGGACAGGGTGCCGACGGGATGGACCGTATCGAGATGGCCGAGCACGAGGATGCCCGGCTCGTCCCGGCGCGCATGCGGGAACCGGGCGCGGACGCAATCGCCGAAGCCCATGCGTCCGGGGATCGACTCCACCGCGGCGCCGGCCATGGCGAGGTCGCGGGCGGCAACACCCATCATCCGGTTCACCGCCGCCCTGTCGTGGGTCGGGCTCTCGCACTCGATCCAGGGGCGAAGGCCGGCGAGAAGGTCGCCGAGATCGAAGGGAAGGTCGTTCAGAGCGAAATTCTCGAAAGCCATCGATCAATCCTGTGCGAACGGGTCGGCAATGCGGGGCCAGTAGGCCGGGTCGCGCTTGGTGTAGGGGATCGCTCCGTAATCCGGGGGAACCGCGCCGGGGACGGCGACGTAGCGAATCTCGCTGGCGATAGGCGCGAAGGCCGCGTGGAAGTGCTGCATCGATTTCACCACGACGATGCGCTTGTCGTCGAGGGTGAGGCCGAGGCCGGTATAGGCATCCGGGGCGAAGGGCTGCTGGCGCTGCGAGGCCAGAACGATGTGGATGCCGTCCGCCTCGATCCAGGCGCAGGGACCGAGTTGCGCGCGCCCGCCGCTGAGGCCGCCCTGGCTATGAGACGCGGAGAGCCCGCGCACGGTGATGCGCAGGTCGAGGGGATCACCGGAGGTGACACCGCACTTGCCGGCGATGCGCAGATCGAACGTGGCGCCGATCCCGGCCTCGTGGCAGATGCCCACCGCGCCCGGATCCCAGTACAGGCCGGTGACGGCGTCGCGGATGCCCCGCTCGACCATCCGCGCGAGGAGGGCGGTATTGTCGGAGGGAGCGCCCGCCCCGGCATTGTCCGCGATGTCGGCGAGCACCATCGGGCGCGGATCGGTGGAGGCCAGCGCCGCGTCGAGCGCGGCATCGACCGTATCGACCCGTGTCGCGGCCTCCCCGCGCATCGCCCAGACATCGGCTGCGAGACTTCGGGCAAGGGACGCGGCCTTGGCCGTATCGCCGTCGGCCACCACGAGCATCCGGGCGCCGACCTCGGCGACGTCCCCCCATGGAAAACCGTGTCCGAACGAGACGGACAGGATGCCGTCCCTGCCCTCCAGCGCCTCCATCCGCCGGACGAACCCGGCGACCGGCTCCGCCGTGGTGCGCCACATATTGACCATGCGGCAATCCTGGATCGCCATGACCGGACGGATCGTCCCCGTGGCCGTGCCGATCACGAGCGGATAGAGGTCGCGCGCCCGCGCCACGATGTCGGTATGCGGGTATTCCTTGTAGATCACGACGACGTCGGCCGCCCGGCGGATCGTCTCAGTCAGATGGCAATGCAGGTCGAGCTCGACCCCGACCGCCACTTTCGGCCCGACCAGGGCGCGGACCCGCTCCAGGGTATCGCCCTCGCAATCGTCGTAGCCTTGCGCGACCATGGCGCCGTGCATGAACAGCAGCACCGCATCCACCGGCAGGGCCGCTTCGAGATCGGACAGCAGCGTGTCGCGCAAGTCTTCGTAGACCGCGCGCAGGGTGATGCCGCCGGGCTGGGCGAAGGTGGACAGGCTTTCGACCACCCTGTGCCCGTCGCTCTCGGCCATCTCGCGCCAGGCCTTGAGGCCGATATTGCTCAGGCTCGGCGGGCCGAGGCTCCCGTCGCGGCGGGCGTAATCGGCGAGGAAGGCGGCCCTGCCTGTGGGAATGGGAGCGAAGGTGTTCGTCTCGGTGGCGAGGCCGGCGATGAAGATCTTCACGTGCGCGGCACCTCCTGGCTGGGTCGAATGGGCTGGCTGGGTCGAAGCGGGATGACGGTCTCGGTGGCCGCGTCCACGGCCTCGCGGGAATAGAGCAGGGGCACGGGCTCGCCCGCCGCCCAGGGCACGGCATGGTCGGCGTAATGGGGGCTGTCGGATCGGCCCGACTGGCCCGGTGCGTTCACGAACAGGCTGGCGTCCCAATCACCCACATCGACGACCATGCGGAACGACGCGCCCGTGGTGAGGGCACCGTCATGGGGGCGGTAATCCGCATGCATCACGGAAGCCGCCGAGCCGCCGACAGGCAGCGGACCGACATTCTCGCCGGCCGCACCGCCGATGCCGGAGAGAGGATGCCGGAAGAAACCATGATGGAACCGGCCCCATTCCCATCCGGCGGGATCGGTGCCGAACCGCGCCTCGCAATCGCGCCAGGCCGAGGCGAGGGCGCGGGTGACAAGCGCCGTGCGCGCTGCTTCATCAAGGCTCGGGTCGCCATGATCGAGGGCGTCGAGCAGGGTCTCCGTGTCGCCGGGCCGGAACAGGTCGGCATCGGCCGGTTCGGGCGCCAGGGCGGTGACGAGCGCCGGGCGCAGGTGCCGGACCCACAGCGTCTCGATGAGGCAGGCGGCGGCGCTCCCCGCATGCAGGTGTCCGTCGAAGCCGAGGAGCAGATGGGCGGCGGCGCGGGACGCAGCATCGTCGGCCGGGGGCAGGGCGGCGATGAACCGGCCGAGACGAAGGGCGGGTTCCGAGAAGACGTCGGCCTGCAGGCGGGTCGAGGCGTCGAGCGTATGCCCGGCATCGTCCTCGAGGACGGAGCGGATGCGCCGGGCCCGCCAGGGCTCGAGCCACTCGAAGCCCAGGCGGCGCGTCTCGGCCGGATAATCGTCCGGCAGGTTCATCTCGTTCGCGCTGAAGACGAAGCCGCATTCCGGGTCTACGTGGTGCGGCAGCACGAAGGGATCGTGGAAACCGGCCCATTCGTAGCGGCCGTCGCCAGGCACCGGGAGCAGCCCGTCCCAGTTCGAGCGCACCGGCGCCTTGCCGGCCATGAACCATGCGATGGTGCCGCCGGTATCGGCATAGACCTGATTGGTGGAGGGTGCCGACCAATCGCGCAACGCCTCTCGGAACTCCGTCACCGTGCTGGCGCCGAGATAGGCGAGGCTGCCGAGATAGGCGGCTGTCCCGGGCTCCGACCAGACCGTCCGCACGGCGAAGGCCTGGTGTCCGGCCGCATCCTCGCAGATCACCGGCCCGTGGCGGGTGAAGGTGAGGGTGACCTCCTCGTCGGGGCCGTCGCGCACGGGGATGCGCTCGACGATCCGCGCCATGGCCTCCCAGCCCGTGCCATAGCGATAGAGGCCGGGATCGTCCGGATGCGTCTCGTAGACGAACAGGTCTTCCTGATCGATCGGCGCGATGGTGAGGCTGAAGGCGGCTGTGCCGTTATGGCCGATGGAGATGCCCGGCAGCGCCGGTTCTCCGGCTCCGATCACGTCGAGCCCCGGCGCGGTGAGGTGAACGACGTAGCGCAATGAGGGAAGCTGGTAGGCGCGATGCGGGTCGCTCGCCAGGATCGGGCGGCCGGTGGCGGTGCGCGCCCCCGAGACCGCCCAGTTGTTCGAGCCTTCGCCGGTCTCCGCCGCCGTCACGACAGGTTGGCGACCCGCGCGGTGAACGGTGCCGAAGGCATCGACCTCGCTCCATGCCCGGCCCTCGGTGCGATGGGCGGCGAGGCGGTCCGGATCGAAGCTCACCGGCGCGGTGGCGAGACGGAAGACCGTGAGGAGGTCTTCGGGCAGACGCTCGGGCGCCAAGCCTTCCGGGATCACGGGGGCGTGGGTCGGGCTCAATGACTTGCGCAGGTCATCCGTCGCAAGGCCACAGCAGGCGAGGACACGGGCGCGGGCGACCTCCGAGGCGACGTTGCGCACGAGGGCATGGCTGCGGATCCGCACCACGTCCTCCACATCCCACAAAGCGGGCCGTGTCCCCATGGAGGCGAATTCCGGCGGCAGCAGATCGTCCCGCTCACGGGTCAGGGCAATAAACGCGTTGAGCCCGCGGACGAAGGCGGAGACAATGGTTCTGGTGCGGGGATGGCCATAAGCCGCCCATTCGGCCTCCATATCCCCACGATACAGAAACAGCCGCGTGGCCCGATCCTGAGCCAGGTAGCCCGGACCGAAATCTGCGGCGAGCAAACCCAATCCTCGCTTGCGCCACAGGTCGAGCTGCCAGAGACGGTCGCGCCCCGCATTAAATCCCTGGACGAGGAATGCGTCGTCCTGCGATTCCGCCCGGATATGGGCGACGCCCCATTGGTCGAGGCGGATCTCGGCGGGCGCAGCCAACCCGTCAATGACGAAGGCGGCGTCTTCCCGGTGCATTGCAGCCGCCATCAGTGCGGAATCCGTCGGAACGGCTTCAGGCAGTCTTCTCGGTCTCCGGCACGTATCATGTATGCAATCCCATCCTGTATTCGGCGTTCTGGCAAGCCGTACGCCAACCCGGGAGTGATGGGATGAGCGGGATTTCTCCGATGCCGAGCCTGCCGCAGGGCGGGATCGTCGGCCTCGACGCGACGCGGATGATGGCGGCGATCCACGACCGGCACATCTCCTGCCGGGAGGTGATGGAGGCTCATCTCGATCGCATCGCGCTGGTGAACGGGCGAGTGAACGCCATCGTGTCTCTGCGTGACCGGGACGACCTTCTCGCCGAGGCCGACGCGGCCGATGCCGACCTTCGACGCGGGCTATGGCGCGGGCCGATGCATGGATTGCCCCACGCGGTGAAGGACTTGGCGCCGACGCGCGGGCTTCGCACCACGTTCGGCTCGCCAATCTTCGCGGAATATGTTCCGAAGGAGGATGCGCTGTTCGTCGAACGACTGCGCGCGGCGGGGGCGATCCTCATCGGCAAGACGAATGTCTCCGAGTTTGGCCTTGGCTCGCATAGCTACAACCCCGTCTGGGGGACCACGCTCAACGCCTATGATCCCGCTTTGAGTGCCGGCGGAAGCTCGGGCGGCGGCGCCGTCGCGACGGCCCTGCGCATGGTGCCCATGGCCGATGGCAGCGACTTTGCCGGCTCCCTGCGCAACCCTGCCGGCTGGAACGGCATCTTCGGGTTCCGGCCCTCCCAGGGCAGGGTCCCATCGCTGCCGGGCCCGGAGGGCTATCTTCAGCAGCTCGCCACGGACGGTCCCATGGCGCGGACCGTCGCCGATCTGGCCCTCCTCCTATCGGTCATGAGCGGGCCCGATGCCCGTGCACCCCTCTCCCTGGCGGAGCCGGGCCTCCCTGCCGAGTTGCCGCCAGGCGGAGCGGATCCCGCCCGCATCGGCTGGCTCGGCGATTTCATCAGTGCTCTTCCCCTGGAAGACGGTATCCTGCCCCTATCCCAAGCCGGCCTCTCCGCCCTCGAAGCCTCGGGATGCCGCATCGAGGAGACCCGTCTCGGGATCAGCCGGGACGAGATCTGGGCATGCTGGCTGGTCTGGCGCCATGTCCTGGTCGGCAGCCGCTACCGGCCGCTCTATGACGATCCGATCAAACGCGAGCAGATGAAGCCGGAACTGATCTGGGAGATCGAGGGCAGCCTCCGCCTTTCGGCCGACGATCTCTATCGAGCGTCGGTGACGCGGACGCGCCTCTACCAGCGCTTCCTCGCCCTCTTCGCCGATTTCGATGCGCTGGCCCTGCCGAGCGCTCAGGTTTTTCCCTTTGCTCAGGCCAAGCCCTGGCCCGCGACCATCGCCGGCACGGCCATGGACACGTATCATCGCTGGATGGAAGTGGTGGTACCAGCGACCTTGTCCGGATGCCCCACGATCTGCATCCCGTTAGGTCCATGGGCACCGGACGGACGATCATCGGGGCTGCAGCTCATCGGAAGGCCGGGACAAGACAGGGCGCTGCTCCGCATAGCCGCTGCGTTCGAGGAAGTGAGCCGGCCATCAGAGCGCCTTCCCCCATGAGGAGATAGGCCTACCCGGCAGACTAAGACCCACAACTATCAACACCCCGGCACGACGCCCCTGTTTGCCGTCCTCAACGTCATGGTCGGCATAGAGATCGGCGTTAAAAGCATGGCCCTATGAGAAGCGCCGTCAAGTCTCTGACATTTCAACAAGATTTGAGATTTTGGCAGGATCGTCATCGGCGCCGGTCGCAACCCCACATCGTGGGGAGATTGGCTCAATTAGCCATGATCCGGGAAGAATTAGGGTAGGGTCATGCTTCGACGCTGATCCACACCCTGAAAGATAGCGCGAACAGAATCAGGATTGATATCCAGACTCAATGGGCCGGCCACATCGAAGCCTGCCCGCGCGGCCGGGCGGCGGCGGGCGTCCGCCGAAGCGCAGGGAGACAGATCTAAGGTTGGGGCTGTGCGAGACATCGTATGCGCGACCGGATATGGCGAGCAGGCCCAACAGCCGATACACCATCGCGACAACTTCAGTCGCGGAGAAGTAGCTCGCTTAACTTCTGCTTCGGGGCATCGATTCGTGGAGCCCGAACGGCTGGGTTCGGTCGACAGCGGAGCGCCCGATTCTGAGCGTGCGGCCAACGTCCGCATCTGGCAAAAAGGGCACACTACCGAACGGCTTAGTTGGGTGGCAATCGGACCTTGGCCCTCCGGCCCGAAGCGGACGATCCGCCTCCACCCCTGCCCCCTTTGAACAGCCCGATCAGGATTACGCGCGTTCGATGACGACACTCCTCACCGTCCTGAAAACTGGCGGTCGCTACGACGCGGCCTGGGTCGAGCGCTTGGCACGAGGCGTTCGCCGCCACGCTCCGTCTTTCGACCGCATCCTCTGCCTCACCGACCTTCCCCTCGTGGTGGCCGGTGTAGAGCGGGTGCCGCTGCGGCACGACTGGCCAGCCTGGTGGGCGAAGATGGAAGCGTTCCGCCCAGGCCTTACACGAGGGCCGACGCTGCTCTGCGACCTTGATACCGTCTTCACCGGTCCGGCAGACGCTCTGGCCGAGCCGGGCCTCGCCGCGATGGAGGATTACTTCCACAAGGGACGGCTCTCCAGTGCCCTGCTACGCTGGGACGGCGGCGAGTTGGGTTTTCTCTACACGACCTTCGCGGCCGAGCCCGCGTGGTGGATGACGCCGGGCGCCTGCGGTTCCGTCCCGAACGCGGTACATGGCGATCAGGTCGTCATCGACCACCTCGTACGTCGGGAGGGCCTGCACCTGGACTTCCTCCAGCGCCTTTACCCGAATCTTCTTGATTTCTACGATCCGCGCCGGTCCGATCACGGCCCTGTCGTCATTTTCATTGGGGATGCGAAGCCGGACACTGCAACAGGTCCGGTCCGGGCAGCGTGGGCGGAGACATAACTGAATGCGGAAACGGTCCTGCCATCATCCCCGTCTCCCGTTGTGCCGCGTCTGCTTTCAATAAACCTCCGTCTTAGTGTCTCTCACAAAACTCCCGCTGCGCCGTCGTGCTTCGAGGAGACCCGACCGTGGCCGGGAGTTTTATGAGGCACTCTTAATGCGGATTGGCAAAAATCCACCGAAGCCCTTCGTCTGGCACTGCATCACCAAGACCCTGGGAGCGGACGTTCCCAGGGTCCGCAATGGATTGTCATCCGCCCGTCGGCGCACGAAGGGGCTCTGAAAAATGCGCCCCCCGAACGTGAAGGCGTTCCTCGGCTTCCTCGGCGAGATCTTTCGGACCCCGGCACCGTGAGATGTGACGGTCGCGGCCCACGCTTGCCGCAGGCCCCAGCCTTCTAAGGCTGAGGATGTCTGAACCGGACGGGAGAAGCGTCCTCGCGTCAGCATGGATCAGTTCGGGATGAGTTCGCGCGCCGGGCCACCGGTCTCCTGACCACGCGCCTGGGCGTAATCGGGGAGGGCCGGGTTCTTGGCGTTGCCGCTGTCGGTGTCCATACGTCCGAGCCAGTATGGGGAGCCGGCGGGCGCCGAGAGAGGCTCGTTGAGGACCGAGTGGGTCTCGGTGTGCTGGACGGTACGGGCTTCCGAGGCACCCGTCAGAACGGCGAGCGTACAAGCAGACGCGAGGAGCAGGCCCAAGAAGTTCTTGAGGGAGTTCATATCATGTCTCCAGTTTTCCTGCCCCGATCGACAATGTCTGGCAGCGATAACCGGACAGACGCCAGCTTCCTTTGGTTATTCCCAACCTCGCAAAATCTTTTTCTTGCCGTTTCGCGGTACACCCTTGTGACGGACCCTCTCGAAGGCCCGCCCAAAAAGATCTTGGGGTGCTGGAATAATCCGGAATTGGCAGCGTCCATGCCTACGTTGCCAGCCCCGGAGCATTTCCGGTCCGGCCGGCGCGAAGGCACAGGAGCCCCGCCCATGCCAGGAGACCGGACATGACGGACATGATGCGCCTCATCGAGCCGCTGATCCCGGCGCTCCGCCGCTATGCGCGGGCCCTCCTGCGCAATCCCGCCGATGCCGACGATCTCGTGCAGGACTGTCTGGAAAAGGCGGTCGGCCGCTGGCACCAACGCCAGGCCGACGGCGATACCCGGACCTGGCTGTTCGCCATCGTCCACAACCTCGCCGTGACGCAGATGCGCCAGCGCGCCCGCCGCGGGGCTCACATGGCGATCGAGGACACGGCGGAAGCCAACCTCGCCGTGGCGCCGACGCAGGAGAGCGGCCTGCGCCACCGGGACCTGATGACCGCCCTGGAGGCGCTGCCGGAGGAGCAGCGCAGCGTCCTCCTGCTCGTGACGGTGGAAGGGCTGTCCTACGCCGAGACGGCGCAGGTTCTCGCCATCCCGACCGGAACGGTGATGTCCCGCCTGTCTCGGGCGCGGGACCGGATGATCCAGTTGATGGACGGCGCCGAGGCGGCCGTTCCTGCCAAGCGCCCGCTCCTGCGGAGGGTAAAATGACCACGCGTCCGATCGGCGAAGACGACCTTCAGGGTCTCGTGGACGAGCGCCTCGATGCCACGCGGCGCAGCGAGGTCGAAGCCTATCTCGGCGACCACCCGGATGCCCGGGCGCGGGTCGCGCGCATGGTCGCCTTGCGCGAGGAGATGCGGGCTGCCTTCGCGCCCATCGCGGCTGAGCCGGTGCCGGCCCAGCTCAACCTGTCGCGGATCGTCGAGTCGCGCCGTCGCCCAGCTCGTCCCCCCTGGCAGGCGATGGCGGCCGGACTGCTGCTCCTCGTGGGCGGCGCCGGAGGGTGGGGCCTGCGCGAGGTGGTCTCGCCCGTACCGACCGGCATCGAGGCGCTCGCTCAGGAGGCGAGCACGAACTATGCGGTCTATGCCCCCGATCATACCCGCCCCGTCGAGCTCGTCGCCGCAAACCGCGATGAGCTTGCCGGCTGGTTCTCCAACAGGCTGAAGCGGCCCGTAGGCGTGCCGGACCTGAGCGGTTCCGGCTACCGCCTCATGGGCGGGCGCCTCGTCGCCACGCCGCAGGGGCCCGCCGGCATGCTGATGTACGACGACGGACACGCCACCCGCTTCGTCATGCTGATGCGGCCGATGGCCCAGCCCGGTGACGCGCCGATGCGTGCGCATACCTCGGAGGCTTCGAACGGCTACGCCTGGGCCCAGGATGGGCTGGGCTACAGCCTCGTGGGTGCCGTCGACCCGACCGTCCTGCATCCGCTGGCCAACGAGATCCGTCGCGCCACCGCGAAAGCCATCTGAAAGTCCGCCATGTCCCTCCTGAACGATCTCACAGGCGCCAGTCCCGGCTTGGGCCCGCGCGCCGTCCTCCTCCGGCTTGGCGCCATCGGAGCCCTGGTCGCCGGCACTGCGGGGACCTTTGCGTATGCCGGAGGCTGGCTCTCGCCGGGGGACCTCACCCAGGCTCGGATCGTCGACCGCTTCGAGCAGGTCAACGGCCCCCATCCGGGATTCCGGCGCAATCACGCCAAGGGGCTCTGCCTCGCCGGGCGCTTCGAGAGCAGCGGCGGGGGCGTACGCCTGTCGGAGGCCGCGCTGTTTGCCGCAGGACAGGTCACCCCCGTCACCGGGCGCATCGCGCTCGCAGGCGGACAGCCCTACGCGGCGGATGCGGCGGCGACGGTGCGCAGCCTCGCGCTTCGCTTTCATCTTCCCCACGGCGAGGAATGGCGCACCGGCAACAACGACATCCCGGTCTTCCCGGTGCGGACACCGGAGGCGTTCTACGCGCAGCTCCTCGCCGCCAAGCCCGATCCGGCCACGGGCAAGCCCGATCCCGAGGCGCTGAAAGCGTTCTTCGCCGCGCACCCCGAAAGCGCGGAGGCGGCGGCCCTGATCAAGGCGCGGACGATCACGTCCGGATTCGCCGATGACACCTTCCGGAGCCTGAACGCCTTCCGCTTCGTCGCCGCGAACGGTACCGAAACGCTCGTGCGCTGGGCCTTCGTGCCGGCGCAGGCGGCCACAGCAGAGAGCCCCGCTCAGGCAGCGCGCACAGACAAGAATTTCCTGTTCGAGGATTTCGCGGCCGCAATCCGCCGGGGTCCCGTGCGCTGGCACCTCGTGGTCACCGTCGGCTCGCCCGGCGACGCCAGCGCGGACGCGACCCTTCCCTGGCCGTCCGAACGCGCGAGCGTCGACGTCGGCACAGTGGTCGTCACCGCGACGGAGGCGGAAGCGAACGGCAATTGTCGCGACGTGAACTTCGACCCCCTCGTTCTGCCCGCCGGCATCGTGGGATCGGACGATCCGCTGCTCAGCGCCCGCTCGGCAGCCTATTCGCAATCCTTCACCCGCCGCGTTGGTGAATCGAAGGCGCCGAGCGCCGTCCACGACACCCCTGTCTCAGGAGCCGGATTGTGAGCGACCCAGCGCACTTCAACCTGCCGGCGCGAGCGTTGCACTGGACCATGGCGGCGATGGTCCTGGCCATGCTGTTCATCGGCGTGGCGATGGTGACTTCGGTGGCCCACTATCACGCCCTCGTCGCGCTGCACCGGCCCCTCGGCATCGGCATCCTGGTCCTGGCGGTGCTGCGCCTGATCAACCGCTGGCGCAGTCCACCGCCTGAATTGCCGCCGGACCTTCCAGGCTGGCAGCGCAAGGCGGCCCATGCCTCGCACATCCTGCTCTACGGACTCATGCTCGCGCTGCCGCTGGTCGGATGGGCGATGCTGTCGGCGGCCGGCTATCCCATTGGCCTCGCCGGCTCCGTGGTGCTGCCGCCGATCCTGCCACGCGATCCCGCCCTCTACGCGTGGCTGCGTCCGCTTCACACGGTCCTGGCCTACACCCTGTTCGGCATCATCCTCGCCCATCTCGGTGCCGCCCTGATGCACGGGCTCATCCGCCGGGATGGCGTCCTGGGCAGCATGGCCCTGCGTCTAACGGCATCCCAGTCGCGATGATGTAAATCAAAGGAAGGCAAGGCCGAATGGACGGTAGCGACAAAGGCCGCGTGCTGATCGCCGGGGGCGGCATCGCAGGGCTTGCCACGCGACGGGCGCTCCAGCGGCGCGGCATCCCCTCACTCACCCTGGAGCGGCGTTCAGAAGCGGCGGATGGAGGCCTCGCCATCAACCTGCCGGGGAACGCGGTCCAGGCCCTCGGGCAACTTGGCTTGGCTGAATCCCTCCGCCAGGTTGGTTCGCCCGTTCGCCGGCGCGAGTACCGCACCGAACGCGGACGCCTCCTCTTCGCCGTCGACGAAGCAGCGTTCTGGGGCGAAGAGGCACGGCCACGTTGTCTTCGACGCGCCGATCTCCTGCGCCTGCTGACGCTGGACCTCCCCTCAAGCGACATCCGGCCGGAAAGCGAGGTCGCCGCCCTCCGGCAGGGACCGCAGGGCGTTACCGTCGAATGCACGGATGGCGCGGTCGAGACCGGAAGGCTGCTCGTCGGTGCGGATGGGGTGCACTCGCGGGTCCGAGGTGGCGTGTTCGGCGAACGCGCGCTCGGCGCGGCGATGCTGGCCTCGGCGAGTTGGCGCTTCATGGCGCCGAACCCCGGTATCGACGCCTGGACGCTCTGGGCGGGATCGGGGGGATTGTTCCTGCTCATCCCCGTCGACCGTGGCGAGGTCTACGGCTGGGTCTCACTCGGCAAGGCTGCGGAACAGGGACGGGATCTGGCCGCCTTCCGCAGCGTGTTCGCCTCATTCCCACGTCTCGTCCGCGAGACCCTCGATTCGGTTCTAGTTCAGCCGGGCGCCCTCCATCACTCGCCGCTCGAGGAGGTCCGGATCCCGAGTTGGACCCAGGACCGCGTGGTGCTGGTGGGAGACGCCGCGCATGCGACGGCACCGGTCTGGGCCCAGGGCGCCGCCCTTGCCCTTGAGGATGCGGTGGTGCTGGCCGCGCTGCTGGCCGAACGAGCCGACTGGAGCACGGTCGGCACGGATTACGAAGCGTTGCGGCGGCCGCGCGTGGCCCATGTGCAAGCCATGACCGATCGCCTGTCGCGCACCGCACAGATGCCGGGCTGGGCGAGGAACCTCTTGCTTCCGTTCATCGGTCCACGCAGCTACCGCGACACCTACGCTCCCCTGCGCGTACCGGTCTCAGCCTGAGCATTGGAACATGCCAGTCTCGACCTGACGACCCGACGGCTGGACTGGGATTGCCCCGGTTTGGTGGACCCTGAGAACGCTTTCGCGTGAGGTGTTTGTCCAAATGCCGAAGAGCGGCCCGCCATAACCCAATCGCGTTCCGCCGACAGATGGTCGAGTTGGCCCGCGCCGGCGGTGATCCGAACGATATGCCTCGCGGGTTCGAGCCCTCCGCGCAGGTCCTTCGCAACGGGGTGGCCGCGGCGGATTGCACGATGGCACGACGCTGGGCTTCTGTTCGATTCGTCGTACCGAGCGAGATCCATTTCTGGCCGCTACGTCCCCCTGGAACCAAATCGCGCAGCTCCGTTGGAACCCACCCACGGAATGCAGAACCGCCGTTTGAGCGACGAACGAGCCGGGTTTCCAGGACTATTTGACGAACACCGACTGTAGCAGCAACCTGTATTACAGATAACAACTAAGCCTCTGATCGTCGAGCCTCATTGCGCTTACAATTACTTAGGAAGGCACTGGCGCAAGGGGTGTCCGCCTTAGTGGACTGATAATACATAGCTATTTTGATTTATGCAGACTGTGCCCATGCATTTGCCCAAGCGGATTTCTTCACGTTTGCACTCCTGCTGAGGAACGATCTGCTCCTGCTGCAGGGCGAAGGCGAGCTGTTCGTTCGTGAAGCACTTGCGAGGCATGGCATCCACCCTCCTTCAGGGTTCAGGATGCCCGAAAAACTCGCGCTCAGAGCGGACCAGTTTGCTGGGTCAGGGTCAGTCCGGCCTGAGATCGTGAAGGACGCCACCGACGAGTATTTCACCGCGCAGGACACCTCCAGCCAGTGGCTAGAGATGCGCTGCATCGTCGATCGGGGGAACCCGTACCGGGAAGCCACCACGAAGGAGCTGTCCGATTCCTGGTCGAAGTACGCCATTGGAAACAACGAGGCGGTCGGCTCGCTGAAGGCCTTCTCGGAGAGCTTCGAGAAGCGTGGCTTCAAGAAGCTACTGAACGTTCCTACTGGGTTAGGGACACGGGCGCGCGACTTCGCGGGTGTCGAGGTGCACCCGGACCACAGCGTTGGTGGTTCAGGTGGTGACGATGCGGATTGATGCGCATCATTGTGGTCGGTGTCTTGGTCTTACGACCAAGCACCTGTCCACCCGACGAGTTCATACTATGCCGGCCTTAGACCAATCAGCTTCCGGCCCATGTTGTATAGGCGCTTGTCGTCTTCGTGGGCGCATCGCGAGAAGTTCGACAGCTTATGGTCGTCTCTTTGACCCATCCGATATGCGTCAATAGCGGATGAAATGTACTTGGGGTCGCCCTTAGCGAAAGCCTCTTTGAGTTCGTCGCGACCCTTCACATCTTCGCCTTGGTTCAGGCTCCAATCCAAGTCGTCTTTAACTGATTTCCAGTTTGCCGACATTATTTCCTCCCTGATCCCATGCGGGACAAGAAGGAGGATACGCCCCTTTTGATCTTCGTCGAGCAAATCCGCATCGGCGGCCGGGTACGGAGCTCCGAGGGGATCGAGCCTAGGCCATCCCCATCTTATCGCTGTTGATGGTCGCCGATCCGCAACGATACCGACGCCGCGGATCTGGTGGCGGGAAAGCCTCCTCAGGAGAACGAACCGAAGCTTTCAAAGACCGACGGAGACACAGCTCTGGCATATGGGGTCCGGGGTGCGGGCGCAGCATTATCCGCCACACTCTCAGTAGCCGGTTCGCCAAGGCCAATATTGTTCAGAGATTCGGCACCGCTATCCATCACCTGCCCGGTCGAAGGCAAGGAAAGACGATCACGTTCAATGTGATTGTACATTTGTCAGGCCCATCTGGACGCGGTGAATTGGGAGAGGTGAGCTTAGAATGCGCTGCGAGCGAGCGTGTTCCGACTGGTATGCCTATGGTCTGGTGTCGCACCGGCACACGCTCAAGCTCCGATCTACTGGCCGCTGAGGGATGGCCCGCCGGACGTCCCACCGGTGCCGGGCGGGCTGCTGGTGCGCGTGCCGCCGATGTTCACATCGGGCGTGCTGCCGGGGACGGAAGCCGCGCTTGGATTGCCCGGAATGGCATCGGCAGGGCGGCCGCTCGGGCCACTCGCCCTCGGGACCGGACCCGGCTCCATGGATGGCGTCATGACGCCGGTGTTGGCGGCGCCACCAGTGGGAGCCAATTGCTCGGCGAGGGCCGGTACGGTCAGCATCATCGCCAGCGTGGCCGTGAGAGCAAGCTTCATGAGTGTCATGGGTCCGTCTGTCCTGCTGAGGTCGGTCGGCAACTGATGGGAGACCTATAAGTTCAGGGCGTTGGGGTGGGGTGGGCCATCTCAGGCCCGGCAATGATGCGGATCTTCCCTACTGCACGCACATGCACGCCCGCGCGCGGACGCGTGTGAAGGCTTTACGGCCAGCTCGCATCAATCCGCATCATCCTTGCGGGGGGTGGCCAGTAGCACCTCGTACGAGCCGTTATTTCGATGGGTGACCGATGCTTGACCATGGCGAGATCAATGGCCGGCGGCATTCGGATCGGCTGAGGGCGGACGAAAGGGCTGAAGCCTCAGTCCCCCAGAGGGGCGGGTGGTTCTAAAGGGGCTGGGAAGGCTACGCGACGCCTCGACCCGAGCGTAGCAAGAATCCGGGACGGCTTGAGGAGTGCTTTTGAACGCCTGCTAATTCCGAATAGCGGGCAGTGCGGAAACATCATCCGCTCTGAATGGTGAATTGAGTTCGCGGTGTCGGCAGCTTAGCATATCGCCATTGCAACCTACCCACGGCGGCACCCACGGTAGCCGACCAGATCATGGCCCGATGCGGCTCCACCGATCAGGCCGCAGCGAGCCCCAATCTACCTTGATGGAAGACGACAGGATGGTGGCGTATCGATAACGCATGACGGCGGCGCCTCGCGGTAGATCCTGACCAGCGGCGGCTCCTCACCATTCTCAATGGCGTACAGACGTTCTTCCTCGACGTAGGACCAGCTTTTCTCGTCCGAGTGCTCTGCTTCGAGGAACACGCCTGATCGGCAGCCCCAGCCATGAGCCCGCGCTATCTGCGCCTGCTCGTAGCTCACCGAGTAATACCCGAACTCATGAGCTTCCCGATCGCGGCACCGGATCTTGCCGTCGTCGGTGACGATGTCGCCTGGCTTGGCGCCGGCCGGAATGTCGATGGTCATTGGATCGCTCCAGGAGCGGGATGGGGGACCGTTTCGATCGCGGCCTTGATCAGATCACGGAGAAGGTCCGGTGCCAACTCCGGGTCGTCCTGTGGGATCTCGGCCTCTCTGGAGGCTGAGGTGAGGCGCGTCACGATCTCAGCGACGCGGGCTTCGATGTCTCCAGAAGAGGAAGGATCGCTCCGGACATTCTCGCTGATCCAATCGCGAACGAAATTCGATGGATTCTCGGCCATGGCGTCCTCTGCATCCGACCCGTGATCAGATCGGGGCGGCGGGGATGCGAACTCGACGCTGATCAAGGGGAAGCGAAGCCCCGCTTTCATTCGCATTCGCTAATTTCGCCGCGGTTATAGCGGCTTCGCGTTCCAGCCTCGCAGCTTCGAGATCCAGTCGGATGTCTTCGAGTTCTGCAGGTCCAATCATCGCAGCGCACTCCCAAGACGATTGCAACGCAGCACGATAAAGAGAGGTTGGCAGCCAGCTGTTCCCCCACCTGTCGCGTCGGTACGAAATCGGACGGCGCTCTCCCGGTTCGAGCGGACGCGGTACTTTCGGGATGTGCCGGGCCGGCTGAAGGGGGCCGTGCCAATTTGGGCGGCGAAGCGTTAAGCGACTGGGAAGCTGGCCTACCTTTTTCCGGGCACCGCCAGGAAGTCGATCATGAGCACCGAACGCACCGAGGGCTACATCGAAGCTTTGGCCGGCATGAGGGCGACGATCCAGTATCCGATCCGCGAGCCCCACATCACGAACGACGGCAAGCTCGAACTCCTCGATCTGTTGTCAACGTTGGACGACATGCTCAAGGGCAACCAGCCGCGCCGGAACCACTGAAGCGGCAGCTTCTAGCCAAAGCCACCCGCACCTCATGCGGATCGAATTCAGGCCGTAAGTCGCTTTTCGTCCTGAGCAGCGAATTCCTCGGTAATCGTCATTGAGATCTTCGACAGCCACGCTTCTGCGGTGCGAGCCCGCTCTTCCGCTTCCCTGATGCGGGCATCCGCGGCTTTCAGCAGCGCATCGGACCGGGTTTGAATGTCCTGGGCATGGCTCTCAGCCTCCCTGACGCGATTATGCGCGGCCGTCATATCCTCACGAACCCGGTCCAAAAGTTCACGAACGCGGATTTCCTGCTCCTGAGCTTCTGTCTCAGCCTCCCTCACGCGATGCGCCGCGTTCCTGACCCTATCAATCAGGTCCGACCAATCCTGCGGAGTCGAGTGATGATTGGAGGGAAAGTCGGCGGTCTGTCGGTCGCTCGGACCGATGACACGCAGGATGCCAGCCAGTGAAGGCGTGGGCGTTTGCTTCGCGTCAGATGCCTGCCGCTCAGCTTCGAAATCCTTGGTGAGATCACGCATGATCTTTTCGATCTGATCCACCGTATGATTCCTCACAATGACCCTAAGAACATCTTCTCGGCTTCTCGCGTGCCGAACCAGGAGCACTCCCTAATTTTCCGCAGCCGTCAAGCGAGATTAAAGTTGACTAATTATACTCTGGAAGAACCGACTGGTCGGTGTTGCTCATATATCTCTCGGTATCAGAGGCGCCACTTCCCCGCGCTGCTCGCGTGTGGCTGCTCAACCCTCGTAGAGTAGGTTGGACTGCCCGCCCAACCTAGCCGGCGCAGCGGTGCGCAGCTTGCGCGCGCCACCTGTCACGGTCGCGCTCCACCATGGCAAGCCGGCCCTGTAGCCGCTCCACCTCGGCGTGAAGCTCGCCCGCATCCACGGCCAGCTCGACGCACTGGTCCTGGACCTCCGCGAGTTGGGCACGCAATTCGACATTCTCGGTCGCTAATGCGAGCAGGAGCAGGGTATCAGAAACGGTGGGCCTCCTCGGGGCGGGGATCGGATGCCGATGCGGCCCTTTGAGCCTACGAATAGCGAACGGGCAACTGACGATATCGTCGCGATCGGATGCGTATTTGGACGGCCACAAGCGGGAGCGGACGTCTACGATCAATATAATACAAGTATTATCAGCGCTTTTGCTCAAGAAATATATGATTTGAGCGGGGGTCGAATGACCTTGCGCCAGTATCAACGATTGCGGGGCCGGATGTCCTGAGGGCGAAGCGATCCGTCCAACAACGAAAACCCTGGCTCCGCTGCCCCGCGCGCGTCGTGCGTCATGAACCCGTCAAGCTGTGGGTGGTCGCACCTCTCCCAATCCTACGAAGCCACCTCGATCCGGAAGCCCAAACCACCCCGCCAGCGCTCTGCCGTATCGAACGGCAAGCGGTTCCTCGGCCGTGTCGATGGCCGCACGGACGTTGGCCGCCGTTTCGCCGACATCATCGCGGACCTCGAGGCCGAGCGCGGCGGTACGGACGTCCTCGGCGTCGTGGAGCGCTAGGCGGTGCGGGCCTTCGCCATGCTGAGCGTCCAGCGAGATCTGATCGAGGCCGAGATGGCTGCGGGCAATGCCGTGATCCGGTTGACCAACCGCATCGGCATCACCGTGACGCCAGCCGGCTTCAAGACGGTGCGCGGTGCGCGGTGCGACCCTGGCGGCGGTGGTCTGCGACCAGATCGCGTTCTGGCACATCGAGGACGCGGCCTACCCGGACAAGGAGATCCTTCGCTGCATACCAGCAGCCGCAAAGCCTCACGGACGCTCTCGGCTATGCCTCAGCGATAGGCCAGACGAACGATCCCAACGTCGTGGCTCATTCCGTTGCCTCGGTTCCGCACGGCGACGAAGCCCCCCCGGATCAGGATCGGATCGAGCGGTGTTTTGAAGGGCCGTCCGCTCGGTACTCACGTCTTCGGGCCATCGTACGCAGAAAGGTCGGGCGCCCTCGGAGGACGCGAGAAGAGCGTTCCGAAAACGCGGCGGACGAAACGGGTGCTGGCGACGCGCAGGGCGCCATGGAGCAGTCGGATACCGAGGCGGGTCTTCGGGTTCGCCAGCTTCGGAGCGATCTTTGGCACGCCTTGGCCCTGTTCGACCATCGGCCGCATCGCCCGCTCGTAGGCGGCAAAGCCCGCCCGGACATCCCGGTTTCGCGAGAGTTCCTGGGCGAGGACGAAGGCGCCGGTGATGGCCAGGGTGGTGCCGATGCCCGCGAGCGGCGTGGCGCACCAGGCCGCGTCGCCCGTGAGCCCGACGCGGCCTTTCGACCAGCGCGGCATCCGCACCTGCCGCAGGACGTCGAAGTAGAAATCCTCGGTCGAGTCCATCCCCGCGAGGACGCGTCGCGCCTGCCAGCCGGCATCGACGAACCGCTCGCGCAGGAAGGCCTTCTGCCTGTCGACGTCCCAGTCCTGCTCGCCGGCAGGAGGCTGCCGGACGGAGATCATCGCCCTGGTGGTCCCTTTCCGGTCGGGGCGAAGCGACACGCTCCGGCCGCCGGTCGCATTGTACCAACGCCAGAGCCGATCATCGTCGGCGACCTGTGGAATGGTGAAGTAGGCGATGGTCAGGCCCATCCAGCGCGGGTCGTTCTCCCCGGGAAAAGCGAGTTCGCGCGTCGTCGAGCCTACGCCCTCGGCGACCACGACGGCGTCGTACCGCTCGGTGAGGCCACTCGCGAACGTGACGGCCGCGGCGTCACCATCCTCTTGGATGTGCTCGACCCTGTCGCCGAAACGGAAATTCGCGCTGTCGCGCGCCGCCTCGTAGAGGAGACGCGCCAGGTCACCACGCAGGATCTCCATCTCCGCGGTCGGCCCGTCAACGCCGAGCTCGTCCGTCATGAACCTCGCGACGACCCGGCCGTCTCCGTCGACCCACGCCGTTCCGGTTTCGCCCGTGCCCTGTTCGAGGGCGCGCTCATCCAGTCCCATCCGGCGCAAAACCTCGCGGCCGACGCCACGCACGTCGATGTTCTGCCCCCCGTCCCGGAACGCGGGCGACCGCTCCACCACCGTGACCTCGTGTCCGAGATGGGCAAGCCACCATGCGAGGGTGGAGCCGGCAACGCTGGCGCCGGTGACGAGAATGCGATGAGCCATGATTCCTTTCCGCAACGGGAGCGAGGATCGGGACGTATCCGGGAGCAGCCGCAATCACATCGACATCTATGGACCGAGCATCGCTGTGGGAGGTTGAAGCCGAGCCGTTTGAGCAACGTCCAGACGATTTTTCGGTAGGCCGGTGCGAAACCCGTCGGGCATGCTCGCACTCCGTTCGCATCGTACCCCAGGGGATCATCGAGGGCAGCGAAAACATGCCGATACGACTGCGTGCGGGCGAGCCAGCGCGACGTCCGATCCCTAATCCCGCGTACCGGGTGCCGAGGTTTCGTCAGGCGCCCGATGGACGACACAGTAATGGAATGCTCCTACGCCGGCAGCTTGGCGATGACCTCATCGAAGCCCTCAGTCGTGAGTGCCCCTTCGTAACGGGCGTCGTTCACGAACAAGGTCGGGGTGGCATGGACGCCGAGCTCCTCCGTCGCGCGGGCCTGCACGCGGTTCACGTGGTCGTAGAGCGCCTGGTCGGCGAGGATGGCGCCGAACCGCGCCCGGTCGAACCCGGCCTGACGCAGCAGGTCGCGCATCGCATCGAGGGGCTTCGGCACGAAGGCCCACGTGGCCTGCCTCTCGAACAACAGGTCGGTGATCGCATAGTAGTTCCGTCCGCCATCGGCCCGGGCGAGCATGAAGGCGGCCGTGTCGAGCGGGTTCAGGGGGAGTCCTCGCAGGGCGAAGCGCACCCGCCCGGTATCGATCCAGCGCGTTCTGATCGCCGGCAAGGTCCTGACGTGGAACGCGGCGCAGTGCGAGCACGTCACCGCGGCGTACTCGATCAGCGTCACCTTGGCATCTGACGCGCCGACCCAGATGTCCCCGAGGGGGCCCGCCATCGACGGATCGCCGGCGGCGGCCGCGAGGGCATCGGAGGGCCAGGTCGCCATCGCCCAGGCGGGGCTGAGGAGGATGGGGCCGGCGAAGAGATGGCGACGGGTGATCCGTCCCGCCGCCGTTCCTTGCGTGAAAATCATGCGACGTCGCCTCGGTCGCGCTCCCACCCGGTCGGATCGACCGGATGGGGCCGTTGGGAACGGGTTCGTTGCCGGTATCATGGGGTCGCCTCGGCCGGGGCCGACGCGACCCTGGGCCTCGTCGGCGAGGTTCCCACGGTGCACCCAACACAGTGGCTGAAAGGTCAGTTCGGCCAGCAGCGGCGGCCGTAGGGCCCGATGTGGAAGCCCGCCGGGCAGGAGGCGCCGCGGACATAGCCGCCACGCTGACCACCGGCTCGGCAACCGCCGTAGGGACCGCGATGGGCGTAGGGGCCGCAGCCGCCGTAGACCTGAATGATCTCGGCGCCATCCGAGCCGGTGGACACGGCGGGCTGGATCAGCGGCGACGCCGCGGCCGGGAATGCCAGTCCGGCCAGGAGGGCGACCGGGGCGAGGATCTTCAGCATCGTGGAATCCTTCTCTGCTCTCGTCCGAGCCGCGATGCCGGAGATGGCCCCGCGACCGATGAGGGCAGGATCGTCCCCGCTTGCCTCCCGGATGTGACGGACCGATGCGTCGACGTAACGTTCTGTAACGGGCCGCCCGGCGTACCCTCCGGTCGTCAAACGATAGCCGGCAGGGTCGCGACGAGGCGGGCACCGCCGAGCGGGGACGCCTCGGCCACGACGGTGCCGTCATGCGCCTCCGCGATCTGCCGCGCGATGGCGAGCCCCAGGCCGTTTCCGCCGGTCTGGCGGTTGCGGGACCGCTCGATCCGGTAGAACGGGCTGAACACGGCCGTCCGCTCCGATGCCGGGATGCCCGGGCCGTCGTCTTCCACGGTGATCCGGCACGACGCGCCGGTCCGGCTCACCGAGACGGCGACGGTCGAGCGGCCGAACTTGACGGCATTCCCGATCAGGTTGGCAACGACCCGACGCAAGGCGACCGCATCCCCGGCGGCGACGGCATCCTGCACGTCCTCGCCGGTCAGGTGGACGTCGATGCCATGCGCGGCCTGCTCGGCCACTTCGACCGCAACGAGGTCGGCGAGGTCCACCGCCGTCCGGCCCACCTCGACCGCGGTGCCCCGGGCGAAGCCGAGGGAGGTGTCGATCAGTGTGGTCATCGCGTCGAGATCCTCGATCAGCCGGTCCCGACGCTTCGGCTCCGATACGCCCTCGGCCCGCAGGCGCAGGCGTGTCAGGTAGGTCTTGAGGTCGTGCGAGATCGCGCCGATCAGCAGCGAGCGTTCGCCGAGGAGGCCGACGATGCGATCCTGCATGTCCCGGACCGCCTGGGCGAGGCGCCGGATTTCCGGGGCGCCCCGCCGAGTGGCGACCGGCTCGGGCGCGCGGCCGTCGAACCGGGTCACCGTCTCGGTGAGGCGCCGCAGCGGGGCGAGTTCGTGGCGGGTTCCGACGAGGACGAGACCGGCCACCGCAGCGCCGAGGACGGCCACCCACAGGCTCAACGGTTGCCCGAGCAGCCACGGCATGAGCGAGCGATGCCTCTTCACGGCCGAGATGACGAGGGTCCGGCCGTCCGGCAGGCGATCGGTCGCCGTCGCGAGGCGGCCGACAGGGAGGTTCCGATCCCGGTCGTTGACGTCCTCTGGATCGACGCCCCGATGCAGCATGGCCGCATCGGTATAGGCCCGCAGCGACCCGTCCGGATCACCGGTCATCCGCCACGGGCCTACCCGGCTCCGCGGGTGGTGGGCATCGACCACTGGGCTTGGCGGCGCGGGCGACGCTACGGCACCATTGTCTGCGGATCTGGAACGCCGTCGCGTTCTGGCCCTGCTGCCGGGCCGCTCTTCCGCTCCGGTCAGGGACTGGCTCGCTGCGCATCCGGGCATTGCCGTCGTCAGCCGGGACCGGGCAGGCCCCTACGCCGAGGCCGCCCGTAGCGGTGCTCCTGCCGCCATCCAGGTCGCCGATCGCTGGCACCTTCTGGTCAACGCCTCGGAAGCGCTTCGGTCCGTCGTCGCGCGCCACCAGACACAGATCGAAGAGGCTGCCGGACTTCGGCCCCCTTCCGGCAGCGTACCACCCGTGCCCGCAGTTGCGCCGCACCTCTCGCAACGGAGCGAGAACCGTCGCAGGCGCTTCGACGACGTCATGCGCCTTCACGCGGAGGGGCTTCCGATCCTGCAGATCGCGCACCGGACCGGACTGGCCCGTAACACCGTGCGCAGCTACCTGCGCGCCGGCACCTTCGTTCCGTATCGCCGTGCGCCGGGACCGAGCCTGCTCGACCGTCATCGTGGCTTTGCCGAAGCACGCTGGCAGGAGGGGCTCCGAAGCAGATCCGCGCTCCACCGAGAACTCCGGGCACGGGGCTTCGGCGGCGGCTACGACATCGTTCGACGCTGGGTTGCGGGACGACGAGAGAGCGGACCGGATCGTCCACCCGTCCGCGCTGTGCCCTCGACGCGCCAGACCACGCGCCTGCTGGCAAGCGATCCGAGCCGGCTCGCCCCCGACGACCGCGCGTTCATCGATGCGCTGTGCGAGGCGGCTCCGGAGGTTCGGATCGCGGCCGGCCACGTGCGAACCTTCGCCGATCTGCTTCAACAGGGTGATCCGGCAGGGCTGGAACCCTGGCTGGACGCGGCACCTGCAGCGGGATTGCACGGCTTCACCTCCGGCCTGCGCCAGGATCTGGATGCCGTACGGGCGGCGATCACCCAGCCCTGGAGCAACGGGCCGGTCGAAGGTCAGGTCAACCGCCTCAAGCTGATCAAGCGGCAGATGTACGGTCGTGTCGGCTTCGACCTCCTGCAGCAGAGAGTGCTCCATGCCGCGTGATCAACTCAGGCGCCGATCCAACTCCATCAATCGGGCCTCCAACACCTCTCAGCACCAAAAGTGCGGATGAACCATGCTTCGACGCTGTTTGACAGGATACCCTCGGGACCGTGAAAGCGAGGTTCTGAATGCGGCTCTGTGTCTCGTCCGGGAACCATGAGTGCCTCCGCCGCGGGATCGGCCCTGGCATTCCGTACCGAACCCTCAGCCCTCACGCCGGCCCTCCGCCCAATTCGGTGACTGGGCGAAGGTCTTTCCGCAACTAGATTCTCGGTCGCGAACTTACCGAACCGTCCTCGTCAGCGGCGGCAGCGACCGCCCGGACCGCGATAGAGGCCGGGCGGGCAACCGCGCGGCGCGCCCGTGATGGCCCGCCGCATGGCGCCGCGCGGCCCGCGGTTCAGGCGGCAGCCCCCGAACGGACCGCGATGGGCGCCGAAGCCGCAACCGGCGCGGACCTGGACGATGGGGGTGCCGACGCCGATGCCGCCGGCCGGCATGGGAAGGGCCTGGGCACCGCCAGCCACGAGCAGCGTCGCGAACCCGCCGACGATGAGACCTGTGAGCTTCATCCTGATTCCTTCGTTCTGGTGGACGCGGCAGACGGGCCGTGCCCTGGGGGAAATCGCTATCCGAACCCCGACCCCGGGCGTTCGGTTCACTTGGCGCGGCAGGGTCGCTCCGCGCGGACGACGCGACCGTCGTGGTCGGCGTCGAGCCGTGCGAACCGCTTGGTGGACGTGGCGTCGATCTCCTCGGCGGTGAGGAAGCCGTCGCCGTCCGCGTCGATGGCCCGGAACCGCCCTGCAGGGTCGTAGGGCCCCCTGCCGGGACGGGCGTCCCACCAGGCCGCCCATTCCGCCCTGCTGACGCGCCCGTCCTGGTCGGCGTCGGCCCGCATGATTCGGGTGCGGTTCCGCGAAAGGAACGTCGCGAGGTCGACGCCCGCGGCTCCCGTACTCTTCGGCGGATCCGCTCCCGCAGGCGTCTGGGCGGATGCGGGCGTAACCGCGAGGAGCATGCACAGGGCTAGGCAGGCAATAGCCTTCGTTATGATCGCACCTCTCGCGTCACCGGGTCGTCCGGGGGCCGCGCCGGATGGCACGGGCCCAAGCCGCGACAGGGTCACCAACGGTGATGCCAGCCGTGGTGGCCCCACCCGCGATGGCCCCAGCCGACATGCCGGTAGCCGCCCCAGCGATGCCAGCGAGGACCGCCCCAACCGAACCGCCGCGGTCCGTAGAATGCGGGCCGAAAGGCGTAGGGCCGGTAGAACACCCTCGGTCCGAGGTTGGGCCGGCAGTAGCCGTAGAACCCGCGGTGGCCCCCGAGGCCGCAGCCGTCACGGGCCTCGGCCGTGCCGGCGGTAGCCAGCGGTGCTGCCAGACCGGCTGCCAGCAGGGCCGCAGGTAGGAGCCGCCTCAACAGGGGCGGCGCGCGTAGCGCTTGCTTCGTCATCGCTTCGTCTTCCGATGCGGTGTTTCGACTGCCCGCACCCTGCCGCCGGCCTGTCGCAGGGCTTTGCCGGGAAACCCCGTTTTCGTCGCGATCCGTCGCGGCTTCGAAGGTCCCGATACATTTCGCGACAGAATCCATCGGGAAGCGGATGCCGCTGCGCGTTAGGATCGAGTACGAAAGGCTCGGGACATGGACGGCGCACACATCTTGGTGGTGGACGACCATCGCGACATCCGCGATCCGCTCGCGGCCTACCTTAGGAAGCACGAGCTCCGGGTCACCGTCGCCGCGGACGCGGCGGCCGCTCGCATTGTCCTGGCGGGAAGCGCCATCGACCTGGTGCTCCTCGACGTGATGATGCCGGGCGAGGATGGGTTCTCGCTCTGCCGCCATATCCGGGAGGCGTACGACACGCCCGTCATCCTCCTCACCGCACTTACAGAGGGGACGGACCGGATCGTCGGCCTGGAGATCGGGGCCGACGACTACGTCACGAAGCCGTTCGAGCCGCGCGAGCTTCTCGCCCGTATCAAGAACCTCCTCCGGCGCACGCGCGCGCTTCCCCGCACCCGGGACGGGGCCGACGGGCGCAAGCTAAGCTTCGACCGCTGGACGCTGGACACCGACCGGCGCGAGCTCGTCGACGACGCCGGCACCCCGGTGACGCTCAGCACGGCCGAGTTCCGACTGCTGTCGGCGCTGACCCGGCATCCGAGGGTGGTGCTCTCGCGCGACCAGCTCCTCGACCTGACCAGCGGCCGGACCGCCGACGCGTTTGACCGCAGCATCGACAACCAGGTCAGTCGCCTCCGGCGCAAGCTGGAGCGCGACCCGGCCAATCCGGGGATCCTCAAGACCGTCTGGGGCGGCGGCTACGTCCTGGCGACCGACGTGAGGACGGTGCCTTGAGGCTGGTGCCGCACTCGCTCGGCGGAAGGCTGGCGATCCTGCTGGTGCTCGCCGTCGTGGGTGCCCAGGCCGTGGCCTTCGCGATGTTCGCACACGAGTCGTCGCGGGTCGGCCGCGCGGCGGCCCGGACCCAGGTGGTCGACCGCATCGCCACGCTGGTTCGCCTGCTCGACGCGGTCCAGCCCGATACCGTCCCGAGCGTGGTCGCGGCCTACGGTTCTCCCCGCCACCGTTTCACTATCGATGCCGGCAGCCTTGTCCCGGAAGGCGCGATTGGGCCCGACGAGGCACGGCTGGCGCGGCGGATCGACCGACGCATGAAGGACGACGCCAGCCAGGCACGGATCGCCTTGGTCGAACGCGACGTCGGAGAAGACGTCCCCCGGGGCCGCCCGTCCAACAGGACCCAGGCTCTGCGGGTCTCCGTCAAGCTCGACGACGGGCGCTGGCTCAATGCCGAGGCCCCGCTCGCGTCCCGGACGCCACCCTGGTTGCGCATCGCGCTCATCCAGGTCCTAGCTAGCGTGGTCGCAGTGCTCGCGGTCGTCGCCGTAGCCAGGTGCGGGATCGTCGGTCCGGTGGCGGACCTCGCCAGGGCAGCGGAGTTGGCCGGTCGGGGCGCCTCGTTCAAGCCGCTACCGGAGCATGGCCCGAGCGAGTTGCGGACCATGACGGCGGCATTCAACCGGATGCAGGAGCGTTCGGCGGCCTTCGTTACCGACCGCACCCGGATGCTGGCCGCCATCAGCCACGACCTGCGCACCCCCATCGCCTCGCTATGGCTCCGGGCCGAGATGGTCGAGGACGGCGAACTGAGGGACGCGATGGTCCGCACGATCTCGGACATGAAGCGGATGGTCGAAGCGACCCTGGTGTTCGCCCGGGACGATGCGCTCTCCCAGGACAGCGGCCCGTTGGACCTCGCCGAGATGGTCCGGTCCCTTGCGGACGACCACGTGGTCCTGGGACGGCACGTAACCGTCGCGTCGCCGGCCGACCTTCCGTTCAATGGCCGGCGGATGGCGCTGCGTCGGGCCCTCGACAACCTCGTCGAGAACGCCGTCCGCTACGGCGGCAGGGCGCGAATCACCCTTGAGCGGGGCGGTGACGGCATCCGGATCCTCGTCGACGACGACGGCCGGGGTATTCCAGCCGACAAGATCGAGGAAATGTTCGAGCCCTTCACGCGGCTGGAGGTTTCGCGCAACGCTGACACAGGTGGGACCGGCCTCGGCCTCGCCATCGCACGCTCGGCGATTCGTGCGCATGGGGGCGACGTGACCCTGGTCAACCGGGCCGTCGGCGGACTGAGGGCCGAGGTGAGCCTACCGGCCTGAGGGCCGGAGTGCCGCGTGAGGTACGCCGAGAATGGCATTCGCACCCTCGGCGTCCCAGAAGCTCACGCCGCCCTGGAGGTGACCTTCTCATAGGTCCCCGTCGCGATCTGGTCTTCCAGCTGTGCCTTGAAGTCGGCGATGCCAAGAACCTGGACGGGATTGCCCGCGTCGTCGAGGAACTCGTAGAGCGCATCCTCGATGTTGCGGTTGCTGAAGAATACGATGGCATCCTCGTCGCCGCCACCCTCCATATGCGGGTCGCCGTTGGCCACACCTGAGACGTAGCTGCCCGTCGGACGGGTCTCCTTCAGGGTCCCGTCCTCACGGTAGAACCTGAGCTCCCCCTGCATCACGAGGGTCACGTAGGGGCTCTTGTGCCGGTGCAGCATGACGCGCTGGTTCGGGGCGAATTTGAATACGACGTCGACGATGCGGTTTTCCTCATCGACCTTGTAGACGAAGAACGCGATATGCGGGAGCCAGTCGAGCGTCCGCCAGGTGATGTTGCTCTCGTCGAACATATGGTTGGGCATCCAGTTTCCTTCCGTTCCCCCATCCGGCCGCTCGTGGGCGACGCACGGCTTTCCGCCGCGTCGAATGGCTCGTGATGGGGCAACGTCCCCGACGGTGGATCGATGCGACCGCCCTTCCGGACACCTCACCAGGTCAGGCGGCCATGTCACCGTCTGGCGTTTCGCACCGGAATGGAGAGCGCCTCGATGAAGTTGGCGATCTCGACCTGCCGGTTGCCTTCATCCGCGACCTGGTCGTCCAGCCCCAGTCGCCACGCGAGGTCGCGCCGGCCGGGCTCGCGGTGGAGGGCTTCAACGAGGTCCGCCTGTTCCTCGACCTCGCGCCGGTTACGTGCCAGCCCGCTTTCGATCAAATCGTCGGCCTGCCGCCGAAGGGCCCCCGTCACCTCGTCGAGGCCAATCTCCGGGTGGTACTGGACGCCCCAGAACGTGCCTCCGTCGTGCCGGATCTCGGCGGCCTCGACCACGGTGGACCGGTTGAGGGCGAGCAGGGTGGCCCCGCCCGGAAGGGTCTCGACCTCGTCCGTGTGAATGCTAGGCGCATCGTAGGCGCCGGGTCTGCCTTTGAGCATCGGCGGAAGCGAAGCAGGCCTACGTGATGTATCCGGGCAGCGACAAGCTCGACGCCTCAATGGCCTTGGCCGTGCGGTTTCGGTACGGCAATCCCGATCGGCTGCAGACGACGTGCGAGGCCATTGACCGAGAACTCGGGCGGGGGGCGTACCATTATCGCTATTGGGGAGTGGATGCCGAGGAAGGATGCTTCCTCGCCTGCACCTTCTGGCTCTCCGAGGCGATGGCGCTCCTGGGACAGGCAGAGCTTGCATCCGAAAACTTCGAGGCGGTGGTCGCGGCCCTTGACCGGAACTCCGGCACCTATTCTGAGATGGCGGACCCTGCGACGGGCAATTTCCTCGGAAACCTTCCGCAGGGGCTCACCCATCTGGCGCGGATACAGGCGGCGGCGACACTGTCGGGATCGAACCTTTAGCCCCTCCACCGTCTTGGTCGTGAGGGCGTCTCTTTCGGTCGAGACAAGGATTGCCGCGGCCGGGGATACAAATCGTAGAAAGTAGGCCCGGGGAAACGGATCATACTTCGCCCACCGAGGTGGGTTCGCGTTCGTTGCATAAGGTAACTCCGACGATTCTAGTCCGGCGCAGGAACCAGCTATCCTGATGGACAATGACGAACGCTGATTCCAAGTTCGAACGGCGTAACGACAAATGCCGGGCTGCATGGGCTCGCGGTGGAAGTCCCGGCATCCTGCGTCGAAAGCTGGTTCGCGATTCGACAGCACAACAAGCAATCCGTTCCTACATAACGACCCTTGAAACACGCGAGGATGGATGATGAGGAACGATAGAGCGGTACTAGCCGGCGGTTGCTTCTGGGGCATGCAGGACCTGATCCGGCGCCAAGAGGGGGTCGTGGCGACACGCGTCGGATACTCGGGGGGCGACGTTCCGAATGCGACCTATCGCAATCATGGCACCCACGCCGAAGCCATCGAGATCACCTTCGATCCGGCTCGGACGAGCTTTCGGCGGATGCTGGAGTTCTTCTTCCAGATCCACGACCCCACGACCCCGAACCGCCAGGGCAACGACCGCGGCTTGGGCTACCGTTCGGCGATCTTCTACGTCGACGACGACCAGCGTCAAGTTGCCGAGGACACCATCGCGGACGTCGACGCGTCCGGGCTCTGGCCCGGGAAGGTGGTCACCGAAGTCGCGCCTGTCGGGCCGTTCTGGGAGGCCGAGCCGGAGCACCAGGATTATCTGGAGCGCCGGCCCGACGGGTACACCTGCCACTTCGTCAGGCCGAACTGGACGCTGCCGGTCCGGATCAAGGCGCCTGAGGTTGCCTGAGATGTCACTCCGGAGGCCGTGCGATGTCGCATGGCCTCCCTCAATCACACACGGCCGCCGGCGATGCCGACGACCGTGATACGGCATCGATCAGAGGACGGGCATTCCACCCGCCACTGTCACCAGGGCACCGGAGGTGTAGCTGCCCTCGTCGGACGCCAGCATCACGTAGGCCGAGGCGAGCTCGGGCGGCTGACCCGGGCGTCCGAACGGCACCTTGGAGCCGAACGACTTCACCGAGTCCTGATCCATGCCGGAGGGGATGAAGGGCGTCCAGATCGGTCCCGGCAGCACGCCGTTCACGCGGATACCCTTCTCGGATAGCAACTGGGCGAGGCTCAGCACCATGTTGCTCAGGGCGCCTTTCGTGGCGCTGTAGGCGAGCAGCGATGGCATCGGGTGCTTGGAGTTCACGGACGAGGTGAAGATCACCGAGGCGCCAGGCTTCATGTGGGCCATGGCCGCCTTCGTCACGTAGAACGGGCCGAAGACGTTCGTACGGAAGTGGTCCTCGAACACCGCGTCCTCGATGCCGTCCAGCCCTTCGTTCGGCTGCTGGAAGGCGCCGTTGTTCACGGGAAGGTCCAGGCGGCCGAACGTCTCGGCGGTGCGTGCCACGATCTCGCGCCCGTAGTCCGGGTCCTTGAGGTCGCCCGGCAGGAGGAGCGCACGCCGCCCCGCCTTTACGATCCAACCTTGGACCGCCTCGGCGTCCGCCTTGGAGTTGACCCCGTTTGTGGTCCACGGCCTATGCAAGTTCTCGGGCTGTGACAGCTTGGTTGGCGAAGGCTCGGGGCGTCAAGCCGCCCAGGGCCGTGTGGGATCGATCTTCGTTGTAGTGGCACCTCCATTCCTCGATGCGGTCGCGGGCATCGGCCAGCGACAGGAACCACGAGGCGTTCAGGCACTCCGCCCGTAGGCGACCGTTGAACGACTCGATTGTTGCCGTTGTCGGTCGGCTTGCCCGGTCGGGAGAGCCGGAGGCGGGCGCAGAGCGACCAATTCGATCTCGACCCCATTCAGGTAGGCCCATTGGTCGAGCATGCGACCGGCAAACTCAGGTCCGTTGTCTACCCGTAGACTTTTCGGTCGACCTCGCAGCCTGACCAAAGCGTCGAGCGCCTCAGTTACCTGGTAGGCGCGGAAGTTGGCTCCCGGTGTGAGTGAGAGCGCCTCTCGCGTGTGGCAATCGACGACGGTCAAGATCCGGAACGGACGTCCGTCGAATATGCGGTCGGACATGAGCCGAAGGCGGACGCGCAGCGGCCAATTCCATGGCCCAGAGCTCGTTGGGGCCGCCGATCGCCGGTCGCCCCTGACGATACCGCCAAGCTCGTTTGCGCTTGGGCAGCTTGGCCCGGATCGACAGTCCCTCGTCGCGGTAGATCCGGTAGGTGCGCTTGTGGTTCACGGCCCAGCCCTCCCGTCGCAGCAGGATGTGTAGACGCCGGTAGCCGTAGCGCACCCGCACGGCGGCCAACTCCTTCAGCCGCATGCGCAGCGCGACCTGCGGGCCCGAGCGCTTCCTGTAGCGCTGGGACGAACGGCCGAAGCCGGTGGCCAGACAGGCCCGACGCTCGCTGATGCCGTAGACCACCTGGAGGTGGCAGGCGACCTCGCGGCGAGCGGCGGGCCTCACCACTTTTGCTGACGCTGCCCTTCGGGTCGCTTCAGGACATCCTCAAGCATCGAGCGGTCCAGCGTCAGGTCGGCGACCAGCCGTTTCAGCTTGCTGTTCTCATCTTCCAACTGCTTCAGCCGCCGGATCTCCGGCACACCCATACCGACGAACTGCTTCTTCCAGCGGTAGAACGTCGGCTCAGAGACGCCCATCTCGCCGCACAGACCTCGTCCACCGTCGCGCCGTTCTCCGCCTGCCGCAGGGCGAAGGCGATCTGTTCGTTCGTGAAACGCTTGCGAGGCATGGCATCCATCCTCCTTCAGGGTTCAGGATGCCCGAAAAACTTGCGCTCAGCGCGGACCAGTTTGCTGGGTCAGGGTCACCTCGTTCTCGGTAATGAGGTCGCGGACGAGATCCTTAATAGCTTCGGGAATTCCGGCGAGGGGGAGGCGGCCTGATGCGCCCCATCCTCTCGCTCCTCTGCGGGACCGTGGGTGCCTGCTTGATTACCGCCGCGGGCCTCGTGAGCGTGATTTTCGCCGCGATGGGCCATGCCGGCGAGCTCGCCGCCGCGAATTTTCGCGACATGGGGAGGCCTCGGCGGCGGGGTGAATCTGGACGATCGCAGCTCGCCGGAAGGTGGGCAAGCGCGACGTTAGGGCAGGGTGAAGAAATCCCTGGCCGCATTTCGGGATCGACTCGGCCGCGAGTTTATTCTTCATTCGTTCTCATGAGCGAATCGCTGGAGCAGGCCGTCAACGAACTCGAACGCACATACCTTGACGCCTATGGCGGGGACGAACGGAACGCCCTGCGCCGGGCCCTGGGCGATGCACTGATGGAGATCGCGACCGTCAACAGACAGGTGAGCCGGGGGTTCGTTCGGGCGGGCAAGCCGTCCGATCTCGCCAGGAAACTTGGACGGGACCGGCGAGACCGGCAGGGTCAGGTCGCCGCCGTCTGGCGAGCACGTTGCCGGGTCGTCCGCCCCTCCGCCCAAGCTTTCGCCGAGGCGGCCGCGCGCCTGGCCTTCTCGGCAACGGGATCCTTGACCCCTCGTTGCCTGAGGTTCTCTGCGACCAGCAACGCCTTCAGAGTTTCGCTGTCTGGGAGCTCGATGGAGATCTTCGCGACCCGCAGCGCCTCAACCCATGCGTCGATGGTGGGCGCCTTCAGGCCCAGCATCTGCTCGCGGGTGTAGCGCCGGGCCGTGGCACTCTCATCCGTGACGTTGAGAAGATCGGACTGGGCATGGTCGAGGACCATGCCGACGCGCGAGGAGGCGATGCCGAGATCCTCCTGGAGGTGAGTGGCGAATGCCCGCCGGACATCGTGCGGCGTCGCCCGGCATCCCGGCATGGCCGACACGGCGTGCGTGAGGGTATCTTCCGCCATGTGCCCATCCAGGTCCCCGCCGGCCCGGCGCGCCCTGAACTTCGGGAACATCCATTCCGACCGCTCCCGCCCGGCCACGGCGGCATCCTCGCCGGTCCTCTTGAGGTACGCTTCGATCCGCCACCACACGCTCGGGGGGAGGGGAAGCGCATGGCTCCCCGCCCGTGGATCACGTTCGGTAGGGCCGCCGCGCGAGATCTTGCGATGGCCTTGCCACCACAGGCCCCAACCGTTGCGCTCGGCCCATGGCTCGAACTCGTCGACCCGGGCGCGCACGATGCTGAGCCGGCGCTGGGCGGTGTAGATCAGGAGCTCGACCGCCATCCCGACGCCATCGGACAGGACGCCGTGCTGTGCGATCCGGAGCATGATGGCCACCTCCTGCAGGAGCGGGAAATGCTGGCGCCCCTTGGTGTTGCCGAGGCGTGGTGCCTTGAGGCCCACCATCGCGCCGGCCGCGGCCCCGGACCGCTTTGCCTGGCCTGGCTCCCCAAGCCAGGCCCAGAGACGTTTCGTCACCCGAACCACGTCCCGGCCCTGCGAACGCTTCCCCTCCTGCACGAGCGATTCCACGACCTGCGCGACGTCGCCGGCATCGATTCTGGAAACGAACCGATCATCGAGCGCCCGCATCCCCGGGCAACCGACGACGGCGCTATAGTTGCGCACCGTTGCCGGCCGGAACGCCTGCGCCGGGCTCTCGGCCTCGCGCCTGAGCCACGCCCCCCATGCCTCACGTGCCTCGCGGTAGGTCCAGGTGGCCGGCGGCGCGGTCCGGGGCATGTATGCCGGGACCTCGACGGTCTCCCCCTTCGAGGCTGGGGCGGCGCGCTTGAGCTCGATCCATTCCGTCGCGGGGATCCCGTGCCCGGCCTCGACGTGCCGCCGGACATCGATGGCGACGAACCGGGCCTGCGCCAACGTCCAGACCTTGGCGTCACCCAGGAGGATGCGGACCTGCGGCCCCTCGTGCCGGAACCGGGCGAACCATCGGGACCCCGCCCGGTGGGTGCGCAGGGTAAGCCCCGGGCAGGCGCCGTCGGCGAACTCCTTGTAGTCCTCCCCGGCTTCGCGGACGAGCCGGGCCACCGAAGTGGCGTTCAGATCCAAAGCAGCCTTCCGTGGCACACGGGCCTCCCGAGTGAGCGTATGCTCTATCCCGTGGCTCACCCGTGGCTCAACCCTGGAATTGGCCGCGCCTGTGGAATCCCCGGCCAGGCCACCGGCAGGGTTACCGAACGGCCCTCCCGAAGCCCGGAAAACGGGGCGTCCGCGTAGGGGAAACGCAACGTTTGCAGAGGGCTGGTGACAGGTTGGGAGGGGGGTGGTAGACGGGGGTCGGCGTCCCGACTCCGTAGCTCAGCTGGATAGAGCAGCCGCCTTCTAAGCGGCAGGTCGTTGGTTCGAGCCCAACCGGGGTCGCCAGCCGTTAGCTAAGGCCACGTGCGGGCTGGAATTCTCATCATATCAGTGCCTTAGGCGCCCTCTGGTCACACAGTCGAGCGGTGCAAATAGGCCATGGCGCTGATGTCATATCCGTCCGGGACAAGCTCGGCACGTACTATCTCCGCCGCGCGTCATGCCGGTGGACCTTTGCCCCTTCATGCCCGCTCCGTGGGTCGGGAAGGCGAACTGGAAGCTCAGCCTCAGGACCAAATCACCGGCTACCGCAAAGCAGACGGCTTTTCGTGTTTGCCGGGACTGCATGGCTGATTTCGAGGCCGCCGAGCATGCCAAGCACAGGTCGTTTTACGGTCCTACCGCAGGTCGATGAGATCGAGAGGAAGGTCATGGCAAGGCTTCTGGCTGACAAGGACGCTCAGAGGTCTGACGGTGATACGCGGTGCTATGACCAATCGGCGGACGAGCGAGCCCAGTGGGCGGACTTGGAGCCGAGACCTGTTGGCCGGAGGGGCGTCGGACGTGACGTTGCAAACGCTGACGGCTCGGCCCTTCGAGCCTTGCACGAAGAGTACCGCGGGGCACTTCAGCGGCCGGACACCGAGATCGTCGTCGCTGCTTGGTGTCATAGCAGGGCACGCCGTAGTGAACCTGAGTTGGCCGGGGTCGTTGACCCAGCAGACTTCCTTATTCCCCTTGCCAGGAGTGCTGATGCCAGAAGCCCCTCTCATGCCACCTCAAGCCCTGACGGATGTCACCTTTAAGGGCCGTGGGCTCGGCCGCATGCTGGGCCTCAAGCTTGCCTTACTGATTTGCCCGCGATGCTCTCAACGGAATGCGCCGAAGGTCGAGGCGAAGGGCTATTGCAATTGGTGCTGCTATGAGCCCTCGCGGGAAGACGCGGAGCCGGCACCCTTCCGCCAAACCTTGCCTACCTCTGCCCGAACAGAGCGATGAAGGCGTGAACCACGGACGCTCCGCCTACGGGAGCAACGAACAGAAGCACAGCATTCAGGCCGATAATGCAGACCACCGCCCGCTCCTGCGCCTTGGTGAGCGGAGTCTTACGGGCCGGCGGCTCCCACGCTGGTTCTCTCGGCGGCTTCCAACCCTCGTCCACGAACATGGGGAAACCTCATCCGGCCTGGGACCGCATGACCGCGCGGCCAATATCGTGATGCTAGAGCGATAGGAACGGCTGAGGCAATCGCCTTCGGGTGGGGAGAAGGCCGGGCATAAGGTTCTGCCCGAGGCGCCCCCAGCGGCGGGCATAGGGGGAAATGCTGATCCGCTGGCACGAGTATGGCCACTCATACGGGTGACCCCTGGTTCATTAGGGAAGAGTTTGCGCCCTACCGGATGGTCACCTTCCCCTGTGCCGGAACGTCACATCGGAAGCCTGCGTTTGCCCGAGCGTGCTTCACGCCAACATCAGGGAGAAACGCCATGAAAGCCATTACGCTCGCCCTCGCCAGCACTCTTCTTTTGGGATCGGCCGCCCTCGCTGCGGAAGGCGGCTCGGGGACCACGAAGTCCGGTACGATGGATAAGACCGGGCCAAACGATGCGGGCGCCGGGTCTTCGCCGGGCGCTGCCGGAAGCGGACCCTCGACGGGCGACAAGAGCCGGTCGGGCACCACGAACAGCACGGGCGCCAACGATGCAGGCTCGGGGTCATCACCGGGGGCATCGGGTAAGGGTGCCAGCGCTCCCACTCGCTAACTGCGCAGATTGAGTTTGGCTGGAGGCCGGGCATGGATTGAGATCCCGGCCTCTCGCTCTTAATCGCCTACCACGTCAGCCGTAACCTTCTGTCCACGGCGCTTCGCTTCCTTAAGGTGATCAATTACATTCTGAGGTAACTCTTTTGGCTTGCCCAACGCACGCCGCTCAAGCTCGGTTACCTCTTCCCTCCTGAAGCCAGCAGCTTCAAGACTTAATCCGAAGCGCGTACTGATGTCTTGAATCGGGTCGGTGGGCGAATCAGATGAGCAGGGGCCAGGATCATGGCGGCAAGTCTTCTTGCCTCACCCTCCTCACATTTCACCTCAGCAGCAGACCGTTCTACAGCATTCCTAACTAGACTGCGGTTTCTTAACCCGCTATGCCCGAGTGAATTATGTACAACTGCGTGTGTGGCCGTCATACGAGCACAGGAATGCTGGGCCTGCATGCCTTGGAATTCACTTTAACGGAGACGAACCGTCATCCTTTCCGCCTCCCATTGAGCTTCGGCGTCTGGCATTTGCCAATCAGGCACTATCCTATAGACGAAACCGGACTCTGTATGCTTTAGCTTTTGTATAACTGCCATCATATCGATGTGGTGTTGGTCCTTGAGGCCGAGCTTCCTCCGAAGCCCCAGCGCATGCTCCTCATTCGTCCGATGGCGCGACGTGTTGCGCCTACCTCGAAGTCGAACACTACATGTTGTGTTATTGATAGGCGATATTGGTCATCCACATTACACACTCCTGCCAAACGCGGTCGCCGTGAACGCCCTCAATGCCTCCTGTAAGGGAGGCCACGCGAAACTGCCGAAGGCGCTTCAGTCACCAAACCCTCCTGACATGAGAAAGGCGCCTCCGCTGGCTCGGAAGCGCCTCGTGGATCGTCACGGGATGCCCGTGGGGTCTTACCGGTGGGCAAGGATGCTCCCGACCGGCCGGGAGCATCGTTCTTGAGCGGTCAGAAGCCGAACCGCACGTAGGGGCGGGGCGCATAGGCGTAGGGCCGGTAATACGGACGGTAGTACGGCCGATAACCGTAGCCATAGCCGTAGACCGGCACCGGACGGGGCGCGTAATAGCCGAACGCGCGGGACGTGGCCCGGCAACCGAACGCGGACGGATAATAGCCGTAGCCGCAGCCGCCGGCGGCTTCGGCCGTCGTGGTGGTGGCGGCAGCCATCGTCAGGCCGCCGATGACGGCGCCGATGAGGCCCAAAGTCTTCACGTGCTTCATGACAGGAACTCCAGATCGCATCCCCTCGGGACCTCAGCTTCACCTCGGGGCGTGCTGCATCAAGACACCCGATCGCTGAACGAATTCTGACATTTCCGCCGCCTGACGCGCGTTCCGACGCCGGCGAGCTTGAGCGCGCGATTTCGTGATTGAGAACGGGTTATCGACCGCCTTCCGCCCCAACCGGGAGCGGGCATCCCCGCCGCGACGGACGGGATTGACGCCGCCCCCAGATGAGGTCTCCTCGCCCGACACGTCCATGTCCTCGACAGATCGAAAGTCCGCCATGACAGACCTCAAGACCCTGCGCGACGTCTCGGGCCTGAGCCCGGCACCGGCCAGACTCCGGGCCTCCGCCCTCATCATGATCGACCTGCAGAACACCTACCGCGAGGGAATCATGCGCCTGGAGCAGGTGGAGCCCGCCATCCGCGCCGCGCGCGAACTTCTCGGCCGCGCGAGGGACGCCGGTATCCCCATTGTCCACATCCAGCACGATGCCGGGCAGGGGTCGCCCTACGACATCTCGGCCGCCATCGGGCGGATCAGCGACGAGGTGGCACCGCGAGACGGCGAGACGGTCATCGTGAAGAACTATCCCAATGCCTTCGTCGGCACGAACCTGCAGACGCATCTGGAAGAGTCCGGAGTCCAGTCGGTGCTGCTCGCCGGCTTCATGACGCATATGTGCATCAACTCGACGGCGCGCGGTGCCTTCAACCTCGGTTTCAGCCCCACGGTGGTGGCGTCCACCACTGCCACCCGTGCCTTGCCCGGCCCCGATGGTTCGGTGGTGAGCGCGAGCGCCCTGCAGGCCGCGAGCCTCGCCACCCTCGGCGACCTCTTTGCCGTGATCGCTCCGAGCGTCGGCGATATCGCGGAGTGACACGGATCCGCGTCTCTCTCTCTCCGAGGGGAACGTGTGCGGCGCACCATCGTTCGAATTCTGAAGCAGGAGCTTGAGCCATGAAAATCGACATTGTCGCGGATCTCGTCGTCGAAACCTTGCAGCAGGTGGGTGTCCGGCGGATCTACGGTGTCGTCGGCGACAGCCTCAATGCCATCACCGAATCGATCCGGGCGCGGGGCGTCATCGACTGGGTGCATGTGCGCCACGAGGAAGTCGGCGCCTTCGCTGCCGGCGCTGAAAGCCAGATCACGGGGGAGCTGGCAGTCTGTGCCGGTTCCTGCGGCCCCGGCCATGTCCATCTCATCAACGGGCTGTTCGATTGCCACCGGAGCCGGACCCCGGTCCTGGCCATCGCCGCGCATATCCCCTCGGCTGAGATCGGCTCCGGCTACTTCCAGGAGACTGACCCGAAGGCCCTGTTCGCGCAGTGCAGCCATTATTGCGAACTCGTCTCAGACCCGTCGCAGCTGCCGTTCGTGCTCGAGAACGCCATCCGCGCCGCGGTGGGGCAGCGCGGTGTCGCCGTGGTGATCATTCCGGGCGACGTGGCGTTGAAGGATGCGCCGGCCCGCGCCATCGCGCCCAATGCCGGCCTGCTGCCCGCAGCGCCGGTGATCCGCCCGGCGGAAGCCGAGCTCAACGCCCTCGCAGAACTCCTCGACGGCTCGTCCAAGATCACACTGCTCTGCGGCCGGGGTTGTGCCGGCGCCCATGCCGAACTGTTGCAGCTCGCCGAGGCGCTGAAGAGCCCCATCGTCCATGCCCTGGGCGGCAAGGAGCACGTGGAGTATGACAACCCCTACGATGTCGGGATGACCGGCCTCATCGGGTTCTCGTCCGGCTACGCGGCGATGCGTGACTGCGACACGCTGCTGATGCTCGGCACCGATTTTCCCTACAAGCAGTTCTATCCGGCTCATGCCAAGGTGGCGCAGGTCGATCTGCGGTCGAACCAGCTCGGCCGGCGGACGAAGCTCGATCTCGGCCTCGTTGGCGACGTGCGCGACACGATCACGGCGCTTCTGCCGAAGCTCGGCGTAAAATCCGACCGCACTTGGCTCGATGCCAGCCTGAAGCACTATGCCAAGGCACGGGACGATCTCGACGATCTCGCCACCGGCGCCCCGACCAAGGGCTGGTTCGGCCTGAAATCCGCCAAGTCCCCGATCCATCCGCAATATCTCACCAAGCTCCTCAGCGAGGCCGCGGCGGACGACGCGGTCTTCGCCGCCGATGTCGGCACGCCGACGATCTGGGCCGCACGCTACCTGAAGATGAACGGCAAGCGCCGGCTCCTCGGCTCGTGGGTCCATGGGTCGATGGCCAATGCCATGGCGCAGGGCATCGGTGCCCAGGCGGCCTGTCCCGGCCGGCAGGTGGTGTCCCTGTCCGGCGACGGCGGCTTTACCATGCTGATGGGCGATCTGCTGACCCTGCGGCAGGAGAAGCTGCCGCTGAAGGTGGTGATCTATAACAACGGCTCCCTCGGCTTCGTCGAGATGGAGATGAAGGCCGCGGGCTATCTCGAGACCGGCGTCGCCCTGGACAACCCGGACTTCGCCGCCATGGCGCGCGCCGCCGGCCTCCACGCGGTGCGGGTGGAAGACCCCGCCGAGTTGGAGGGCGCGATCCGCGAGGTGCTCGCCCATGACGGCCCGGCGGTGCTCGACGTGGTGGTCAACCGCCAGGAGCTCTCGATTCCCCCAAAGATCGACGGCCAGCAAGTGAAGGGGTTCAGCCTCTACCTGCTCCGTGCGGTGATGAGCGGCCGGGGGGATTCGGTTCTCGACCTCGCCAAAACCAACATCATCCGGTAGATGAAAGGCGACCTTTGAACGTATCCAAACTGCACCGCGATGCGGCATCCGCTGATGGGCGCTGCCGCATCCCAGGAGAGAAGACCGCTTTCCATGCGCATCGGACTGTTCGTGCCGTGCTACGTCGATGCTTTCGAGCCTGAAGTCGGCATCGCGACGCTGGAATTGCTGGAACGCTTCGGCCTCGACGTGTCCTATCCTTTCGACCAGACCTGCTGCGGCCAGCCGATGACCAATACCGGTTGCCATGCCGAGGCCGCCGCGACGGAAGCGCTCTTCGTCAAGAACTTCGCCCCGTTCGACTACATCGTGGCCCCGTCCGGCTCCTGCGTGCATCAGGTACGCGAGCATCTCACCGCGATCCCGCAGACGGACGAGGTGAGGGACGTCCGCACCAAGACCTTCGAGCTGGTGGAGTTTCTCCACGACGTGCTCCAGGTCGATTCCTTCCCCTGGGCCGAATTCCCGCACAAGGTCGGGTATCATTCGAACTGCAATGCCCTGCGCGGCATCCATCACGCGCGGCCCTCCGAGCTCAACAAGCCGGCCTATTCGAAGCCCCTCGATCTCCTGGCCAAGGTGAAGGGGATCGAGATCGTCACTCCGGCCCGGCCGGACGAATGCTGCGGCTTCGGCGGGACGTTCAGCGTGTTCGAGCCGGCCGTGTCGGCCAAGATGGGCTACGACAAGGTCAGCGACCACAGCCGTGCCGGGGCCGAATACGTCGTCTCGTCCGACTCGTCCTGCATGATGCACCAGAAGGGCTGCGCCGCCCGGATCGGCGTGCCGCTCAAGTTCATCCACATCGCCCGCATCCTCAATGGAGTCTCGGCATGAGCGCGAATGAGGAAAGCGGGCCCCGCGACCGCATGATCCATCCCGACGTCGCCAAAGCCGACGATGAGAGCGAGCGCGGCCAGGATGGCCGCCGCCTCGATCATGCCGAAGCGACGACGAGGCCTATCAGCGCCGAGCCCAAGGCGAAGGCGGCGCGGGAGCCTCAACCGCGCGGTGCCAAGATCCGCGGCAACCGACCGATCGATCAGGCCGAGGCCGCCGAGCGCTTCCTCGCGGCTCCGCTTCACCAGAAAGCCCATGACGAGCGCCTGTGGGATCTGCGCAAGAAGCGTGACACGGCGGCCTTCGGCATTCCGGAATGGGAGGAGCTGCGCGACCTCGCCTCGCAGATCAAGGCGCACACCCTGTCGAACCTCGACCGGTATCTCGAAGAGTTCGAGGCGAATGCAAAGGCTAACGGTGTCCACGTCCATTGGGCGGCGGACGGGGCCGAGCACAACCGCATCGTCCACGGTATCCTCAAGGATCACGGCGCCAAGTCGCTGATCAAGTCGAAGTCGATGCTCACCGAGGAATGCGGCTTCCGGCATTACATGGCAGGCACAGGGATCGAGGTGATCGAGACCGATCTCGGCGAGCGCATCCAGCAGCTCGACAACGAGGAGCCGAGCCACGTGGTGGTGCCGGCGGTGCACAAGACCCGGTTCGACGTGGCCGCCGTCTTCGCCAAGACCATGGGAACGGACCCCGAGAACGACGACGCCCATTACCTGGCCGAAAGCCAGCGCATGCATACGCGCCCCCTGATTTTGGAGGCGGATGCCGGCATGACCGGCTGCAATTTCGCCATCGCCGAGACCGGCACGGTGGTGACCTGCACCAACGAGGGCAATGCCGACCTGTCGGGCAACGTGCCGAAGCTGCAGATCCACTCCATCGGCATCGAGAAGCTGATCCCGCGCATCGAGCATCTGGGCGTGTTCCTGCGCCTGCTCGCGCGTTCGGCGCTGGGCTCACCCATCACCCAGTACACCTCGCATTTCCGAAAGCCGCGGACTGGCTCGGACATGCATTATGTGCTGGTCGATAACGGCCGCTCCGAGCGGCTCGGGATGGAAGAGTTCTGGACCTCGCTCAAATGCATCCGCTGCGGCGCCTGCATGAACACCTGCCCGGTCTACCGGCGCAGCGGCGGCCTCTCCTACGGCGCCACCTATTCCGGCCCGATCGGGCTCATCATCGACCCGACCTTCAACAAGCGGAAATACTCGACCCTGCCGTTCTCCTCGACCATGAACGGCAGCTGCACCAACGTCTGCCCGGTGAAGATCAATATCCACGAGCAGATCTTCGCCTGGCGCAAGGTGCTGGCGGAAGAGCACCAGATCCCGCTCCTGAAGCAGGGCATGATGAAGGCGGCCGGACAGGTGCTCAGCCGGCCGGCCACCTACCGCGCGGCCATCGGCGCCGCCGATTCGGCCCTCAAGGCACTGCCACGCTTTGCCGTCTACAACCCGCTCAACACCTGGGGGAAGGGCCGCGAGATGCCCGACAGCCCGCGCCAGAGTTTCCACAGCTGGTACAAACAGAATCGGATGGACAAGAAGCCGGAGACGGATGCGTGAGTAGGGCTTCTTCCTTGTCGGCAAGATCACTTCGGCTGGTGCGCACCCCCTCTCCCCGCCCGCGGGTAGAGGGGCGCGTCTCCCCCTCGTCGGGGGGCGAGCCGATACGGCAGCCGACGGTGAGGGGGAGCATCCGGAGGAGACTAGTCCGGAGATATCCCCTCACCCTCGCTTCGGCTCCGCCTTCGCTCACCATAGGGACGGCAAGGTCCCTATGGCCCTCTCCCCGCTCTGCGGCTACTGGATCCGCCCCTCTGCTCGAGGGCTGTTCGCTCCATTCAAAAGGTTTCGACATGAGGCGCGACCGTCTCCCTCTCCTGGAAGGAGAGGGCTGGGGTGAGGTGTGGTCCATCTCCGCAGAGGTCACACACCTCACCCTGTCCCTCTCCCCTCAGGAGAGGGGACCCGTGCTGCCCGCGAGATGTGTGAATGTCGCAGGCCCGGGGGTGAGAGGGAAGTGCGCAGCCTCGGCGCGGCAGGACGATCGTCGTTGGAGTGTCGGCCGGTGAGCGCACGCGACGACACCCTGGCCCGCATCCGTCGGAACCGGCCCGCCGGAGATCATCCCCTCCCGGAAATCCCGAACTTCGAGCCCTTGGTCGGCGACGATCTCGTGGCGGAGTTCGGCGAGCGCCTGAAGCGCATGGGCGGGCGCATCGCGGCGCCGGTTCCGGGCGAGGACCCGTTCGCCGACGTGCGCGAGCGACTGGACGACAGCGCGGTGATCGCCTCGGCGGTGCCCGAGATCGCCGGCAACCGCGATCTCTCCCGCGTGGCGTTGCCGGGTGATCTCGCCGATGTCGACGTCGCCGTCGTCCGTGCCGTGTTCGGCGTGGCAGAGACCGGGTCCGTTCTGTTCACGCAGGACGAGCTGCAAGTGAACGCGGTGGCCTATCTCGCCCAGCACCTCGTCGTGCTGCTCGATCCCGCCGACATCCTGGTCAACATCCAGGCGGCCTATCGCCGGCCGGATTTCGGCCGCGCCGCTTATGCCGTGCTTCATACCGGACCGTCGGCCACCGCCGATATCGAGGGCGTGCTGATCCACGGCGCGCAGGGCGTCCGCTCGCTCACCGTGATCCTGCTCCCGCGCGCCTGACAAGAACGGCGCAGGGACGCAACCGGCGGGGCGCGTCTCGCATGGCTCTACCGCCGTGAAACGGCCGAACCTGGCCTTTACCGCAGGATTCTCGTTGCTGCGACGGGCGTAATCCTTGCTAGGACATCCCCAACAGAGGAAGGAACGTCCATGCGCTACACGCTCGGTTGCAGCCTGTCTTATAACATACTCTCGGACACGACCTTCATCTTCAACATCGAAGTGGCTCGCCTGAAGAGCCTCGACATCCTCAGCGAGACCCTGACGCTCAAGCCCGACCTGAAGCGGGAGATCTACATCTCGCCCGACCTGCAGAACCGCTATCTCGGCGTCAACGTCCCCGCCGGCCAGTTCTCCCTGGAGTACAATGCCGAGGTGGAGCTCACCGTGCACCGGGCCGATCCGGCCACGATCAACGAGACGCCGATCTCGCAGCTTCCCCTCGACATCCTGCCCTTCCTGCTGCCGAGCCGCTTCGTCTCGTCCGACCGGCTGACGCCCTTCGCGCAGGCCGAGTTCGGGGCGCATCCCAAAGGGCATCAGCGCGTCAATGCGATCTGCAACTGGATCCACGACCACCTGACCTACCAGCCCGGCACCAGCGACGGCGAGACCACCGCCGACGAGAGCCTGCTCAAGCGCGCGGGCGTGTGCCGCGATTTCGCGCATATCGGCACGGCCTTCTGCCGGGCCCTGGGCATCCCCGCCCGTTTCGTGAGCTGCTACGCTCACGGACTCGTGCCCAGCGACTTCCACGCGGTGTTCGAGGCCTATCTCGACGGCCGCTGGTGGCTGTTCGACGCCACGCGTCAGGCCGATCTCGACGGGCTCGTCCGTATCGGCGTCGGCCGGGATGCGGCCGAGATCGCGTTCTCGACGCCCTATGGCAACATGCAGCCGGTCAACCAGCAGATTCGCATCGCCCGCTCGGACGGCCTCGGCAGCCCGCCCCAGCGCACGGTGGATGCCATTTCGACGGAATTGCCGGCCCCGCATGCGGGCGCGGCCTGAACGAACGGATCACAGGATGACGGCATCCTGTGATCCGCGTCCGGCGTCCTTCCGATCCTGCAGGGTCGGTTGGATTTGTCTTGGACAACCTTGTGGATGAAGTCGATCCGGTTGGAGCAATCGCCGGTTTTTCAATCGAAAGGAGACATTGCCATCTATAGCTGGCCGCGTCCCATTTGGATCCCATGATGGAACGAGGCGCGATGGCTATCCCCCTTCAGACCCGCGGAACGACCTTCGCAGCTTATGAGGCATCGTTTCAGACAGTCAGATCGCTATGGCGCGAGACGAGCGCCATCACGGCCCTCATCGTCGTCCAGGGCCTTGTCGACGCCGTGACGGAAACATCCACACGTCCAACGGTCGCGGCGCTGGGACTCATCGTCGATGTCCTGGTCACCGTCCTTCTGGTTCCTTACACGATGGCGATCTACCGCCACGCCTTGGGCTTGCCGGTGGGCAGCCTCCGAAGCTTGCTTGCGGACGCCGTCCGGCGGAAGGATTTCCTTGCCTATCAACTGGGATGGTTTCTCCTCGGGCGCCTCTGGTCCAAGGTCTGGATCACGTCCACGCCGTTCAACGGCATCATGTCCGCTCTCCTGTTCATCCTCTGCTTCTGGCTGACGCTGCGTCTCTTCGCCGTTGGACCGGCCCTCGCCATCGAAGAATCGCAAGCCACGGCCAGGGGAGCGTTCGAGGCCACGGCCGGACGGATCTGGACGATCTTCTACATCTGTTTTCGCACGGCGTTCCCCCTCGTCGCCGTGGTTCTCATCGTGGGCGTAGCGGTCGTCCTCGTCGGCGGCTTGGGGACAGGAAAACCGGCGGCCTCGGCATTGATCCTGACCGGCGTGTTGCTCGGCCCGTTGCTTGTCTTCAGTCTGGTCCTCCGCGCCGTGCTCGAAGCTCAGATCTTCCGGAACCTCGGTCTTTTCGCCCCACAGCCCGAGATGGAACACCGATAATCACCGATGGCTCGATTTTCGCGACGGCCGATTTTCGCGACGGCGATGCAGGAGCGTTGAAAAATGACCTATCGGCACGTCGTCGGCCCCAAGACCCATGTCTTCGCAGACCTCGCCGCCCTGATGGCCAAGGCCACACCCCTGCGCTCGGGCGACAGGCTCGCCGGTATCGCCGCGGAATCGGCGGAGGAGGGGATGGCGGCGCGCTGGTGCCTCTCCGAGGTGCCGCTGTCGGAGATTCTGGCGAAACCCCTCATCCCCTACGAAGAGGACGACGTCACCCGCCTCATCCTCGACACGCACGATGCGGTGGCCTTCAAGGAGATCGCCCATCTCACCGTCGGCGACTTCCGTGAGTTCCTGATCAAGGCGTCCCCGGAGACGCTGACCCGGATCTCGCCCGGCATCACGCCGGAGATCGCCGCCGCCGTCTCGAAGATCATGCGCCACCAAGACCTGATCCTGGTGGCGCGCAAATGCCGGGTGGTGACGAAGTTCCGCAACACGATCGGCCTGCCCGGCCGGCTCTCCGTCCGCCTCCAGCCCAACCACCCCACCGACGATGCCGCCGGCATCACCGCCGCCATCGTCGACGGGCTGTCCTATGGCTGCGGCGATGCCGTGATCGGCCTCAACCCGGCCTCCGATTCGGTCTCCACCCTGAGCGGCCTGCTCCACCTCTTCGACGACCTGATCCAGCGGCTCGCGATCCCGACGCAGGGCTGCATCCTCACCCACGTCACCACCACCCTGGAGGCGATGAACCGTGGCCTGCCGGTGGACCTCGTGTTCCAGTCCATCGCGGGCACGCAGAAGGCCAATGCCAGTTTCGGCGTGACCCTGCCGATCCTGAAGGAGGCGCACGAGGCGGCGCTCGCCCTGAAGCGCGGCACGGTGGGCGACAACTGCATGTATTTCGAGACCGGACAGGGCTCGGCGCTCTCCGCCAACGCCCATCACGGCATCGACCAGCAGACCCTGGAGGCACGTGCCTACGCCGTGGCGCGCCCGTTCCGGCCGCTCCTCGTCAACACCGTGGTCGGCTTCATCGGGCCGGAATATCTCTATGACGGCAGGGAGATCATCCGGGCCGGGCTGGAAGATCATTTCTGCGGCAAGCTCATGGGCCTGCCGCTCGGCTGCGACGTTTGCTACACCAACCATGCCGAGGCCGACCAGAACGACATGGATACGCTCCTGACCCTGCTGGGAGCGGCCGGCTGCACCTTCGTCATGGGCATTCCCGGTGCCGACGACGTGATGCTGAACTACCAATCCACCTCGTTCCACGACTCGCTCTATGTCCGCGAGGTGCTCGGACTGAAACGCGCGCCGGAATTCGAGGCGTGGCTCGAACAGATCGGCCTCACCGATACGGACGGGGCGCTGCTGCCCGAGGGGCCGAGCGCCCGGCTCATCGCAGCGGCCCCCGGCCTGTCCGCCCGGAAGGGGATCGCCGCATGAGCGCCGAAGGCCCCACCATGGACGACGCGACGACGGACGACGCCAACATGGACCCTTGGGCTCGGCTGAGCCGCCTGACGCCGGCGCGGATCGGACTCGGGCGCGCCGGCACCGGCATGCCCACCATTGAGGTGCTGCGCTTCGGCCTCGCCCATGCCCAGGCGCGGGATGCGGTCCACACGCCTATGGATGCTGCCGAGGTCGCCTCTGGGGTCGAGGCCCTGGGCTATCCCACCCTCGTCCTCGCCTCGGCGGCGCCGGACCGCGCCACTTATCTGCGCCGGCCCGATCTCGGCCGTACCCTGAGCGAGGAGAGCGCGACGATCCTGAACGAGCGTCCCTCTGAGCCGGTGGACCTCGTCATCGTCGTTGCGGACGGCCTCTCGGCGCGGGCGGTGCACGAAGGCGCGGCCGGCTTCCTCGCCGCCTTCAAGCCACATATCGATAAGGCCGGATGGACCTTAGGACCCATCGTGGTGGCGACGCAGGGTCGCGTCGCCCTCGGCGACGGGATCGGCGCGGCGTTGAAGTCCCGCGCCGTCGCCGTGCTCATCGGCGAGCGGCCCGGCCTGTCCTCGCCCGACAGTCTCGGCATCTACCTCACCCTCGACCCGCGCGTGGGGCGTTCGGATGCCGAGCGCAACTGCATCTCGAACGTCCGCCCGGCCGGGCTCTCGCACGACCTCGCCGCGTTCAAGCTCGACTGGCTCCTGCGGGAGGCCTTCGCGCGCGGAATCACCGGCGTGAACCTCAAGGACGGCAGCGGCACGGCGCTGGAGCCGCCACCGCGTCAGCAGGCGCTGGAAGACGGAATCGACACCGCATCCCGGACCTGACTGAACGCGGACCGGCCTACGCCATCCGCGAAGCCCGAACGTCACGCGCGCCCTCGGCCCGGAAGACCCGCCTTTTCGGGCTGCGTCACGGCTCGTGGCGAAGCGCGTCGTCTTGCCGGACGCTCCCCGACTCCGATCCCGCCCGCCGTCCTCACCGACGAAGCGTGGCTGTGGCGAGGTCGCAACACCGCGAAAGCATCCCGACTTCGCCTTGGGACACGCCCTCATTCGCCGCGATCCCGCCATAAACCGGGACCACCTCAACATCCGCGGTAAACGACAGTTTCCCCAACGCTTTACCGCTGAATTCCGAGACTGCGTTTCACGGTGTCGAACGACGCTTCACCGGCGTCGCGTGCCATCGTGCTGAGAGCCGACAGCCGGACTTCACCCGAAGCGCCTGAGACCGGGGCCGAGAGAGACGATGGACGTGCGTACCACAGACAAGTCGAAGCTTCCGAGCCGCCACGTCACGGAGGGCCCCGAGCGGGCGCCGCACCGTTCGTATCTCTACGCCATGGGTCTCACCAAGGAACAGATTCACCAGCCGCTGGTGGGTGTCGCCTCGTGCTGGAACGAGGCCGCGCCCTGCAACATCTCGCTGATGCGCCAGGCGCAGGCGGTGAAGAAGGGTGTCGCCGCCGCCAATGGCACGCCGCGCGAGTTCTGCACCATCACCGTCACCGACGGCATCGCCATGGGCCATGCCGGCATGCGCGCGTCGCTGCCCTCGCGCGAAGTCATCGCCGATTCGGTCGAGCTGACCATGCGCGGCCATGCCTACGACGCCCTCGTGGGCTTGGCCGGCTGCGACAAGTCCCTGCCGGGCATGATGATGGCCATGGTGCGCCTCAACGTGCCGTCGATCTTCATCTATGGCGGCTCGATCCTGCCGGGCTCGTTCCGGGGCAAGCCCGTGACGGTGCAGGACCTGTTCGAGGCCGTGGGCAAGCACGCCGTCGGCGACATGTCCCTCGACGATCTCGACGAGCTGGAACAGGTCGCCTGTCCCTCGGCCGGTGCCTGCGGCGCGCAGTTCACCGCCAACACCATGGCCACCGTCTCCGAGGCCATCGGCCTCGCGCTGCCCTATTCGGCGGGCGCACCGGCCCCTTACGAGATCCGCGACAGATTCTGCATGACCGCCGGCGAGAAGGTGATGGAGCTCATCGCCAAGAACATCCGCCCGCGCGACATCGTCACCCGCAAGAGCCTGGAGAACGCCGCCGCCGCCGTCGCGGCCTCGGGCGGCTCCACCAACGCGGCCCTGCACCTGCCGGCGATCGCCCATGAATGCGGTATCAAGTTCGACCTGTTCGACGTGGCCGAGATCTTCAAGCGCACGCCCTACATCGCCGACCTGAAACCGGGCGGACGCTACGTCGCCAAGGACATGTTCGAGGTCGGCGGCATCCCGCTGCTGATCAAGACGCTCCTCGACCACGGCTTCATCCACGGCGACTGCATGACGGTGACCGGCCGTACCATCGCCGAGAACATGGAAAAGGTCGCCTGGAACCCCGACCAGGACGTGGTCCGGCCCGCAAACGCGCCCATCACCGTCACCGGCGGCGTCGTCGGCCTGCGCGGCAACCTCGCGCCGCAGGGCGCCATCGTGAAGGTGGCCGGGATGTCGGAGGAGAAGCAGGTCTTCACCGGCCCGGCCCGCGTGTTCGACGGCGAGGAGGCCTGTTTCGAGGCGGTCCAGAAGCGCACCTACAAGGAAGGCGACGTCCTCGTCATCCGTTACGAAGGTCCGAAGGGCGGCCCCGGCATGCGCGAGATGCTCTCGACCACCGCCGCCCTCTACGGGCAGGGCATGGGCGACAAGGTCGCCCTCATCACCGACGGGCGCTTCTCCGGCGCCACCCGGGGCTTCTGCGTCGGCCATGTCGGCCCCGAGGCCGCCATCGGCGGCCCGATCGGCTTGGTCCGCGACGGCGACCTGATCACCCTCGACGCGATCAAGGGCACCCTCGACGTGGCCGTGACCGACGAGGAATTCGCCAAGCGGCGGGCGGAATGGACGCCGCGGACCAACACCGCGACCTCCGGCTACCTTTGGAAATACATGCAGACCGTCGGGCCTGCGGTGGACGGCGCCGTCACCCATCCCGGGGGCGCCGAGGAGATCCAGACCTATGCGGATGTCTAGGACTGACCTTAGCCGGCCCGCGCGGCCGGCAGGGGCCGATCCCGGTCGCGCCGCTCGTCGGGTGAGGCGATTGGGGGCGGCCCTCGGCCTGCTCCTCGTCGGCGCCACCTCGGCGCTGGCGCTGGATCCCGCCGCGCGCACACCCGTGCCCGCGACGGGCGGTTACCGCACGGCGCGCGAGGCCCTGCGCTCGGGCGTCCGCGACTACAATGCCGGTGACAAGGAAGGGGCCGCCCGCGCCCTCGAATACGCCGCCGGCCAGGGCCATGCGCTGGCGCTGTGGAAGCTCGGCCGCATGTATGCCGAGGGCGACGGCGTGCCGCACGATGACCTGAAGGCCTTCGAGTTCTTCTCGCGGATCGCCGACGACAATACCGACGACGGGCCGGACACACAGAATTCAGGTGTCGTCGCCAGCGCCTTCACCGCGCTCGGCACGTATTTCCTCGACGGGATCAAAGGCACCTACGTGCGCCCGAACCCGGAGCGGGCCTACGACATGTTCAACTACGCGGCGTCGTATTTCGGCGACCCGAATGCGCAGTACAATCTGGCCCGCCTTTACCTCGAAGGGACCGGGGTGGATGCCGACCCGCGTCAGGCGGCGCGCTGGTTCAACCTCGCCGCCGAGAAGGGCCATGCCCCGGCCCAGGCCCTGCTGGGCGACCTTCTGGTGAACGGGCAGGGCGTTCCGGCGCAGCGGGCCCGTGGCCTGATGTGGCTGTCGCTGGCACGGGAAGCGGCCCAGGGACGCAAGGACGACTGGATCGTCACCCTCTCCGACAAGGCGTGGGCGACAGCCTCCGAGGAGGAAAAGGCCGCCGCCCAGGCCCAGGTTCTGCAGGCGCAGGCGCAGGTCACCGGTTCGTCGCGTCGTCGGCGCTAGGGCAAACAACCGGAGACGAAGGCCGGGCACTGGGCTCGGCGAGAGTGATGGCTTAGTTGGTCGCCGCCGCGATCGCCTTCACGAAGGACGGACGCGCTAGTGTGGCATCGATATAGGCCGCGAGCTTCGGCCAGCGACCGGCATCGACCGGCTCCTTGGCGAGTCGGAGGTTGTGGAAGGTCGTAGCAACCGCGATGTCGGCGATGCTGAAGGCGCCGCCCACGAGGTAGGGGCCGTCGATCTGGCTCTCCAGGTAGTCGTAGAGCTTCGGGAACTCGTCCGTCACCGCCTTCACCGCGACGGCCTCGTCGCCGGGCTTGCCCATCAGGACAGGCTTTACGACGCGCTCGGCGAAGGGTTTGATCAGCACAGGGAACAACTCGGTATCGCCGAACTTGTCGAACCAGACGGCGCGAGCCCGCTCCTTCGGTGCCTGTGGCCATAGGGCCGGATTCGGGTGCTTGGCCTCGATATAGGCCGAAATCGCCGTGGAATCAGCCAGCCGAAAGCCGTCATCCTCGAACGCCGGGATCTTGCCGAGCGGGCTGCAGGCCTGGAACGACTCGTCCGGCGCATGGAAGAAGACCGGCCTGTGCTCGAAGGCGACGTCCTTCTCGGCCAGGGTGACGAGAATCTTGCGGACGAAGGGCGAATAGCTCGTGCCGTAGAGAATCATGCGGTGAAACAACCTGTTGTGGCGGGAGGAGGGACTGGCCGTGATGGCTCATGCCGTCCGACGCCTCAGATAGGGCCGCGATCCCGTTCGATCACCCCATGGACGGCATAGCCGCGAAAACGCTGCGCGATCCGGGCGCGCCGCCGCGAGGGTCGAGCGACCTCGCCGAGGGCATCGGCGAGCCCCTGCCGCGGAGTGACGTCGAAGCCCGCGAGCCATCGGTTGAGCAGCCATCGGGCCGGCCTGGGCAAACCATCCTGATCGCCGAAATCGACGACGTGGAGGGCGCCACCGGGCGCGAGGTGACCGGCAGCCTCGGCGAGGACGGCGCGCCAGGGCGGGATCATGGAGAGAGCGTAGGAGATCACGATCCGGTCGAACTCCGCCTCTCCGAACAGTGCGGCGGGGTCGAAGGCCGTGGCATCGCCGCGGGCGAGGCGGATGCGGCGGGCGAGGCCCGCGCGCGCGGTGGCGCGAGCCGCCGTATCGAGCATCTCGGCCGAGACGTCGAGGCCGAAGCAGCGGGCATCCGGGTAGGTCCGCGCGATGCGCACGAGGTTGCGCCCTGTGCCGCACCCGATCTCCAGCACGCTGCCCCCGGCGGGGGGCCGAAGATCGGCGATCATGCCGTCGCGGCCGAGGAGATAGAACTTCCGGCTCGCATCGTAGATGTGCCGCTGGTGCCGGTACATCCGGTCCATCAGCCGCGCCGCCTCGCTCACGACGCGGCCAGCCGGTAGAGGTGGAACGCGCCGTAGATCGACGAGCGGTCCTGCTCGCCGAGGCGGCGGCTCTCCGCCTCGGCATAATCCCAGGCGCCGAGGATCGACTCCGGAACCCGGCCCGGCAGCCGGCGCTCGTCCGCCGCCGTCCGGAAGATCACGCGGGCGCCGGGCCGGGCGGCGCGGGTGATCTGGGTCCAGAGATCGGTGAGGTCGGCATCCGTCATCCAGTCCTGCGCGTCGAGGAGGATGACCGCATCGACGCTCGCGGCCGGACTCTCCCGGAGAAATTCGGTCATCGATTGCTGACGGAAGCTGAGGCGTCCGGCGCGCTCGCGGAGGGCCACATGGTTCCCGGCCTGGAGATAGGGCGGCAGCGATGCGTCGGGCGCGGTGTCGTAGGTACGCCCGAAGGCCTGCCAGGCGAAGTAGTTGGACCGGACCGGGAAGCCACAAGCGAGCCGCTCCAGACGGTGGCGCAGGATCGCCGCCATCCCGCCCGGACCATCGCCGGCGAGGGCGACGTATTGCGCGGGCGGGATGCCGAGACCGTAGAGGGAGGCCGGCTGGCGGATCAGCCAGCGGATGAAGGTCTTCTCGAACAGCGGCGCCAGTTCGGCCTCGAAGATCGCCCGCTGCTCCGCCATGTCGCGCGCCGTGAGCACGGCGCCGAGGTCGCAGCCGTAGCGGCGGGCGAGCCAATGCCCCGCGCCGATGAAACGCCCGAGCAGGCCGTAGCGGTAGAAACCGTGCTCGAAGGCCGAGATGCGACGGCGCCCGTCGAGGCGCCGTGCCTCCCAATAGGCGCGGGACGTGGCGTCGAGATGCGGTCGGATGGTCTCGTCATAGGCCGCGACGTTCTCGGGCCGGGCCGGGCGGCCGAAGAACCCGAAGAAGGCGGCATGGTCAGGCAGGTGACGGAGGGCGGCGAGCTTGAGCTTCCCCAGGGCCACATGGGCGCCGTTGAGGTCGACGGCACTGATCCGGCCGGGATTGGCGGTGAGATAGGACAGGGCGTTGCAGCCCCCCGAGGCGATGGTGACGACGTGGTCGTCCGGCCGCAGCCGGAGCGCCGCCATATCCACCACGGGGTCCTCCCAGATCTGCGGATAGACCAGACCGCTGAAGGCCGCCGTGAACAGGCGTTCCGACATTCCCGCCTTCGAGAAGGCTCGGTTGCGATGGACGGCCTGGGTGAGACCCAGACTCGTCTCGCGGCGGATGGCCCGTGCTGCGCGCGTCATGCTGGGTCTCGCCTCGCTGGTTGCGTGATCGACGCCAGCGCCGTTACGGCATCCGCATGACCGCCCGGTGACGGAGGATCATCCACGGGCGCCCCCCGGCCATGGAGAATCGCTTCCTCGCGGCGGTCCCGCCCGGCGGGTTCATCCCATGCGGGCCTCGTTCAGCGCGGTCGCAGCTCGATCGTCACCGGCACATGGTCGGAGGGTTTTTCCAGGCCGCGCATGTGCTTCTGGACGGAGGCCGAGACCAGGCGGTCCGCCGCCTGGGGCGAGAGCAGCAGGTGATCGATGCGGATGCCCTGGTTCCGCTGCCAGCAGCCGGCCTGATAATCCCAGAAGGTGTAGAGGCCGGGGGAGGGGTCGCAGGCGCGTAGGGCCTCGGTGAACCCCTCTGCCAGGAACGCGCGGAAGGCCGCGCGGGTCTCCGGCAGGAACAGCGCATCGTTCACCCAGGCGGCGGCGTCCGCCGCGTCCTCGGGCTCGGGGATCACGTTGTAGTCGCCCGCCAGCACCAGGGCTTCCTCGTCGGCCAGGAGCGCACGCGCATGCAGCCTCAGCCGCTCCATGAAGCCGAGCTTGTAGGTGTATTTCGGTCCCGGCGTCGGATTGCCGTTGGGCAGGTAGATCGAGGCCACCCGCACGGGCGCCACGTCCTCCCCCGAGATCAGCGCCTCGATGTAGCGGGATTGCTCGTCTGTCTCGTCGCCGGGCAGGCCGCGACGGACCTCGCTCATGCTGAGCGGCGCCCGCACCAGCAGCGCCACGCCGTTATAGGCCTTCTGCCCCAGGGTCTCGACGGCATAGCCCGCCGCCTCGATCTCGGCACGGGGAAAACCCTCGTCCTGGCATTTCAACTCCTGCAGGCAGACCACGTCGGGCTTGGCCTCGTGGAGGAAGCCCACGAGATGGCCGACCCGCTGCTTGATCGAATTGACGTTCCAGGTGGCGATCCGCATGGGCTCTGAGATCCGGTCGGAGAGGGCCGACCGTCATCGGGCCTTCGTGCCGGGCTGGCAAGGCGTGCAGGCGGAGGGAGACGGGATGTCCGACGGCTGGTTCACACCGATCCGGGCCTATTGCGAGCGCGGCGACGCGGCCTTCTGGGCAGAGCCGCTGAACGCCGCCTCCAACGCCGCCTTCCTCGTCGCCGCGTTCCTGGCCTTTCGCCTCGCCGGCTCCGGCCCCAAACGCGACCATGCGGCGACGGCGCTGGCCGGGCTCGTCGGCGTCGTCGGCATCGGCTCGTTCCTGTTCCACACCCTCGCCGTCCGCTGGGCGATGCTGGCCGACGTGATCCCCATCGCCCTCTTCATCTACGCCTACTTCTTGCTCGCCCTTCGCCGCCTCCTCGGGCTCTCCATCGTTCCGGCGATCCTGGCGACGCTCGGCTTCGCCGCCTTCGCCGCCGGGCTGGAACCGGCCCTCGACGCGCTCGCGGGCCAATCGGTCGACAGGTTCAGCAATGGCTCCATCGCCTACGCGCCCGCCATCCTGGCCCTGATCGGTGTCGCGGCCGGCCTGCTGATGCCGCAGACATGCTCCCTCGGCCCGGCACGGCGCCGCGCCGGCCTGTCGCTGCTGGCCATCGCCGGTTTGTTCGCCCTCTCGCTAAGCTTCCGGACCTTGGACGCCGCCCTCTGCCCGAGCCTGCCGATCGGCACCCACTTCCTCTGGCATGGCCTCAACGCCGCCGTCCTCTACGGCCTCATCGCCACCGCATGGCGCTTCAAGGCAGAGATGAACGATCGGCGCCCCGCACGATGAGTACAATGGCTGGTTGGTCTTCCGCTTGCCAACTCGCGCCCGCGCAGCGGCGCATTGGGAGGAACTACGGGCTTTCTCGCTCCTGCAGGTTTTCTTGCACCACACAGGGATTCGTTGCAGAAGAGCCGGCCGTTCGAAGGAGCGGCGTCGCGCACAGGCTTGAACGACGCGTTACCCGCGCTCGGCCGAGCGAAGTCAGATACGGATCGCGTCCATGTCACAGAGCCTCCGCCTCGGCGTCGCCGGTCTCGGCACCGTCGGTGCTTCCGTCGTCCGGATGGTGGCTCGCCGCGCCGAAGCCATCGCCGCCGCCACGGGGCGGGAGGTGCGCGTCACCGCCGTCTCCTCCCGCGACAAGACCCGCGACCGCGGCCTCGATCTCTCGGGCGTGACCTGGTTCGACGATCCCGTCGCCCTGGCCGCCTCGGGCGAGATCGATTGCGTGGTGGAGCTCATCGGCGGCTCGGAAGGCCCGGCCAAGGCCACGGTGGAAGCCGCCATCGCGGCCGGCAAGCACGTGGTCACCGCCAACAAAGCCCTGCTCGCCCATCACGGCGCGGCCCTGGCGAAGGCCGCCGAGGCCAAGGGCGTGACCCTGGCCTACGAGGCATCCGTCGCCGGCGGCATCCCCGTCATCAAGGCCCTGCGCGAGGGGCTCACCGGCAATGCCGTGTCGCGCGTCTACGGAATCATGAACGGCACCTGCAACTACATCCTCACCCGGATGGAGCGCGAGGGGCTGACCTTCGAGGCCTGCCTCAAGGACGCGCAAGCGCTGGGCTATGCCGAGGCCGACCCGACCTTCGACGTCGAGGGTTTCGACACCGCCCACAAGCTCGCCATCCTGGTGAGCCTCGCCTTCGGGGTGGAGATCGATGCCGAGGGCGTCTCGGTGGAGGGCATCTCGGCGATCCAGCCCCTGGATCTCACCATGGCCGAGGAGCTCGGCTACCGGATCAAGCTGCTCGGCGTCGCGCAGGTGGCCGAAGGCGGCATCGAGCAGCGCGTCCACCCGACCATGGTGCCGAAATCCTCCGCCATCGCGCAGGTGATGGGCGTCACCAACGCGGTCACCATCGACGCCGACGCGGTGGGGGAACTCACCCTGATCGGCCCGGGAGCCGGCGGTGAGGCGACCGCCTCGGCGGTGGTGGCCGACATCGCCGACATCGCGGCCGGCGTCACGCGCCCGACCTTCGGGCGTCCGGCAGCGAGCCTCGCCCCGTCCGAGCGGGTGGCGATGCAGCGGCACGAAGGCGGCTACTACATCCGCCTCACCGTCCACGACCGCCCCGGCGTCGCGGCCGGCGTCGCCACGCGGATGGCCGAGCGCGACATCTCCATCGAGAGCATCCTCCAGCGCCGCTCGGAGAGCGCCGCCACCAAGGACCCGCATGGCCGCTCCGGCCAGCCGGTGCCCCTGGTGCTGATCACCTACGCCGCCACCGAAGGGACCATCCGCGCGGCGCTCGACGCCATCGCGGCCGATGGCCTCCTCGCCGAGGCGCCGCAATTGATCAGGATCGAACGCGAATAAACGTGTCTCACAAAGCTTCCGATCACGGTCGGTTCTCGCTCCGAGCACGATGGCGCATCGGGAGTTTTGTGGGAGACACTCAGAAGGCCGCCCATCGCGGCCCAGACATCGGTTGAGGGGCGGGACCAGGATGGCGGATGACATCGTCGGGGTAGCGGGACGTCCGGTGTCCCGCACCATGAGCCTCGAACTGGCGCGGGTGACCGAACGCGCCGCCATCGCCGCCGCCCGCCTGCGCGGGCAGGGCCGGGAGAAGGAGGCCGACCAGGCCGCCGTCGACGCCATGCGGCACGAGCTTAACCTCCTGCCGATCAGCGGCACGGTGGTCATTGGCGAAGGCGAGCGCGACGAGGCGCCGATGCTCTTCATCGGCGAGCAACTCGGCACCGGGGCCGGGCCGAAGGTGGACATCGCCGTCGATCCGCTGGAGGGGACGACTCTCTGCGCCAAGGACATGCCCGGCGCCATCGCGGTGATGGCCCTGGCCGAACACGGATCGCTGCTGGCGGCACCCGACGTCTACATGCAAAAGATCGCCATCGGCCCCGGCTATCCCCAGGGCCTCGTCGATCTCGATGCCAGCCCGGCCGACAACATCGCCGCGCTCGCCCGGCACAAGGGCTGCGCCCCCTCCGAGATCACCGCCATCATCCTCGACAGGCCGCGCCATATGGGCCTGGTCGCCGCCGTGCGCGAGACCGGCGCGGGAATCCGCCTGATCTCGGACGGCGACATCGCGGGCATCATCCATACCACGAGCCCGGACGAGACCGGCGCCGACATCTATCTCGGCATCGGCGCGGCACCGGAGGGCGTCATCGCCGCCGGCGTCTTGCGCTGCATCGGCGGTCATATGCAGGGGCGTCTGATCCTCGACAACCACGACAAGCGCGAGCGCGCGGCCCGGATGGGCATCAGCGATCCGAACCGGAAATACGAGCTCGCCGACATGGCGCGCGGCGACGTGATCGTGGCCGCTACCGGCGTCACCGACGGGGCGCTGCTGCAGGGCGTGCGGTTCAAGACCGGCATGATCGTGACGGAGACGGTAGTCTACCGGTCGTCCACCGGCACGGTCCGCCGCATCGTCGGCGAGCATCGCCGCCCCGAGCGGTTCGAGGCCTGAACGCCGTGTCGGGTCCGACGATCCGCCCGGTCCGGCCCGACGAGCGCGAGGCCTGGGAAGGATTGTGGTCGGGCTATCTCGAGTTCTACCGGGCCGCGATCGGCCCGGAGATGCGCGCCCTCACGTGGTCGCGGCTGAACGATCCCCTCGTCCCGATCCATGCCTTCGTGGCCGAGGACGAGGGCGCGCTGGTGGGGCTCGTGCATTACCTCTTCCACGCCTCGGCCTGGACGCGCGGCCCCTACTGCTACCTGCAGGACCTGTTCACGGCGCCGTCGTCGCGGGGCAGGGGGATCGCCCGCGCCCTGATCGAGGCGGTGGCAGCGGAAGCCCGTCACGCCGGCGCCGACCGCATCTATTGGCTGACCATGGAAGACAACGCGCCGGCCCGCGCCCTCTACGATACGCTCGCCGACCGGTCGGGCTTCATCCAGTACCGGCGGATCCTGACTTCGGGTTGAGCGGACGACTGGTGGTAGACATCCGGCATCAGATTCTCGATCCGACCATTCGGGTTGGGTCGGAAGTGCTCTATTCCCGGCCCGGCCCGACGTTGTCGGCGGCGAAGGCGTCCCGGCCGCCGAGGGGTTTCGGCCGCCCCTCCGTGCTGTCGCGGCCGGTCTGGCGTTCCATCTCCGAGTTTATCTCGGCGCCGAGCAGGACGACCACGATCGACAACCACATCCATGACATCAAGCCGATGCCGGCGCCCAGCGATCCATAGATGCGGTTGTAGCTGTCGAAGCTGGCGACGTACCAGGAGAACACCCCGGAGGTGCAGACCCAGAGAAACGCCGCCAGCCCACCACCCCAGGTCACCCAGCGCCATTTCGCGCGGCGCCGGCTCGGGCCGTAGCGATAGATCAGCGACAGGCTCAGGCTCACTACGACCAGGATGACCGGCCACCGCGCCACGGACAGGATCGTGTCGGCCAATCCCCCGACCCCGAAGCGCTCCATGATCGCGGGAAGGACGACGACCACGCTGATCGTCAGGAGGAGAAACGCGGCGCCGCCGAGGGTGAACAGGAAGGTCGTTGCGTAGAACCGGACCAGGGTCCGATCCTCTCGCTCCCTGTAGATGACGTTGAGGGCATCGAAGAGGGCGCTGACTCCGGAATTCGCGCTCCACAGGGCGATGAGCAGGCTGATCGTCGAGGTGAGGCCGAGCGCCCCCGTGCTGCGTTCGGCGATCCGCACGAGCTGTTCGGTGAGCAGATCGATGGCCGCGGCGGGGAGAATATAGGTCAGGAGGCCGACATGCTGGCTGATGACGTTGGGATCGGAAAACACCCCGTAGATCGAGACCACGGCGACGAGACCGGGAAACACGGCGAGCAGGGCGAAGAAGGCGACGCCGCCGGCGGTGGTCAGCACGCGATCCTGCGGCAGGGCCCACAGGACACGCCAGAGGATGTCCTTCCATCCGGCCCCCGGAATGTCGGAGGGACGGCTGGCATCGCGGCCACGGTCCGGCTCCCGCGACCGCTGCCGTGCCGTCTCGAGGGAGGCGGCATCCTGCGAACGCGTGCCCACCGAGCGCCAGTCGTCTCCCTCGTCAACGTCCTGAGCCATAGCTACGTCTCTGGGGGGGCCGGCTACGCCTACTCGGACTCACGGTACCGACCGACACGCGTCCGACGCTGACGGTCCGCCGCGATGTCAGCTTATGGCATCGGGCACGGAGGTGCATCGGCTTTCGAGAAGGCCGACGCACGGGCAAACCGCTGATGGGCAAACCGTTCATGGGCAAACCGCTCATGGGCAAACCGCTCATGGGCAGGACCGATTGTCCGGAGCTGCTGCGAACGCTCATGACGGGTCGGCTGCGGAGCCATCAGCCTCGGACCATCACGCCGCAATCATCGCTCCGTCAGCGCCGCCTTGATCCGGTCGAGGTCGAGGGCGCGCCGTCCGGTCTGGATCTGCAGGCATTCGCCGCTGAGCGGGCCGATGATCGAGCCGCCAGGATAGACGAGGGACGGCCAGTCGCAGGCCTTGTCGCGGAACGCGATCCAGGCCCTCTGGGCGTCGCGCAGGGTGAGGCCGGCGCTCTCGCTCATGGCGGCGCCGACATCCTTGTAGGTCCGGTTGAGGCGCGTATCCCAGGCCGCGATCTCGCGGGCGTAGCACCCGCTCATGCCCATGGTGGACGAGCCCGAACCGTCCGGCGCATCGAGGCAGGGCTGGGAGACGCGCCCGATACAGGACAGGCGCGCCCCGTCGTCCTTGGCGGATGCGACGCAACGTTCGATCGTCGCGAGGTCGGACGAGGCCTGACGGCCCGTATCCGTCTGGGCGAGGGCGCCTCCGCCCGACGACAGCGCGAGCATCGCCAAGGCGGCGATGCCGTTCGGAACACCTCGGCGCATGGTGCGGACTTCAGTTGAAGAGCGACCCGACGCCGCCGGAGACGCGCCCCAGCCCCTGCTTGGCCACCGGGTTGCCCGGTTCCAACTGGGCGGCACGCTGGTAGCTCTCCATCGCCTCCTTCTTGCGGTTCGTCTTCTCGTAGGCGAGACCGCGATAGGCCCAGGAGCTGGCGTCCTTGTTGTTGACGTTGAGGGCCGCGTTGTAGTCTTCGATCGCCTTGTCGAACTGGTTCGTGGCGATGAGGCTCTGGCCCCGCGCGGCGTAGGGTGCCGCGACGAAGGGATTGCGGTCGATGGCGGCGTCGAAATCGCCGATGGCCTGGGTGTTCTGGCCCTGGCGCTGACGCACTAGGCCGCGCGCATGATACGCCTCCGCCGATTCCGGCGTCAGGCGGATCGCCTGGTTGAGGTCCGACATCGCACCGTCGAGATCGCCCTGGGCACGCAGCACGTTGGCGCGCCCGATATAGGCGGGGCCGTAGTTCGGATCGGCCGAGATGGCCTTCGAGAAGTCGGCGAGCGCCGCGTCGTTGCGGCCGGTCTGGCGGTAGGCCAGCGCCCGGTTGTTGTAGGCGGAGGCCGAGTTCGGGTCGATCTGCACGGCCTTCGAGAAGTCGCCGATGGCGTCGTTGAACTGGCCCGAGCGGGCATAGGCCGCGCCGCGGGTGACGTAGGCGCCGGCATCGTTGGGATTGCGCTGGATCACCTCGGTGAGCGAGGCGATGTTGACGTTGGTGGCGCCGGTGGCGTCGGTCTCGACCACGGCGAACTGGCGCGTCGCCGCTGCCCCGCCACCGCCATAGGTCTCGCACCCGGCCAAAGCCGCCGCGATCGCCACGGCCCCGACCAGACCCGCCTTCGCGCGCGGCACTACAAACGTCATTGCCCCTCTCCCCTCGGGATCGCCATGCCCCCCGAGGCACGCTCCCGTCCGCTGCTATCGATCATCCCATCCACCGTGGCGCTTCGAAGCGCTTCGGATGCCGGACAAGACGACGAGTGCCGGCACAGTCTCGCATCGCGGTGAACACGCGCTTAAAACCTGCCGGCTCACCCGCTGAAGCGGCGCGATGTGGCGAAGGTAAGGCTCGCTCCCACGCGGCGTCGCGAAGGTCGTCCCGCAGGTCGCGGCGAGGACAGACTGTGTCCGACAAGACGCAGTTTCGACACCCTCGCCGATAGCCGCGGGGCTTGTCCCGCCATGCCGCCATCGCCAGCCTCGGACAGATGCCGGGTGCCCGAATCGACAATTCGTAACGCATCGCAGTCCCGCCCGCCCGGCTTCGCCCCACCGATGAGGCGAAGACTTTCGGATGGTCTCGCCGATACGCGCGGCCGTGGGCGGATCGCCGACAGGGGACGGGTCGACGCAACAGGGCCGAGCACGGCGAAGGGGTGTTTGCGGCCCCCGCACTGCGCGACCCGGATCAGATTGGGTTTGTCCGCCCGATCCGATCGGCACGTCCTATCGCGATTTTATTCCCTGCTGGATATCCGTGAACGCACGCTCAGAATGCTCGGCCAGGATACCTTTGATCGATATCGGCGTCGCTGCCCACGCAACCGCCGCCAGGAACACCATCGCCGCAATCGCGTAGGCAAACGTCTCCATGATCCCCAGCCAGCCCAGCAGCAGTGGGACGAGGCTGATCACGAATGCAGCTCCAACATTTCTCGATATATACAGTATCGACACGAAACAAATGAGTCCCAAAGCAATAGGCTTGGCGAATGCGACGATAGTCCGTTGCACGGCGAGGCGCCTCAGATAACCTGTGTTTATTGGCGTGCTCATCTGGCATGAGTTCCGAAACTCAGCTTTCAGCGGCCACAACAAGAAAATACGATATGTTCCGTTAAATGTCCGTGAAATTAAATTTACTCACTTGAAAATCCATAGATTAACACAGGATAATATGCAGCACCGATGAACTTCATACCAGTATATATGTACCAGCGACCGTATCGTCATTTGCTTTCGAATCATCGTCCGCATGAGATAGCGCGAACCAAAGATGAGACGGACCTAGGAATGACCTGAATGTCTCGACGTTTCGGCCTGCCTGATAAAATCCATGACCTCTTCAGCCGGCTGGCTTACGTTGTTGCAGATCGGCCGTACCGTAGCTCCGGCGCCGGATTGTCTTACGTACCTCAATCTGGAACCGGCATTCGATGCAATGACATCAATCAGAAGAGACGTATTGGCGTAGACATCTTCGTCAGCTTGATCCAAGCCATGAACTTAGTTCTACCTATATCTTCTATCTGAAGTTGAATTTTGTTTCGGCATCGATCCCGGCAATGCCGCAACCATTATGCTCGTCCAGTATTTCTTCACGGCGCGCGGATCGAACACTCAACGACGACGGTCGCGCAAGCCTAAAACTGCGACCGAACCATGATCGCCATTATTGTCGTCGATGACATGCATCGACCAATAAGCGCAGCTCGCCCCTGCATAACTATTTCACCGATTAATATGAAAATTTCCAATAAATTACGGTTCTATCTTAATAAGACGTCCAATTAATCTTAACAAATCAAATAGACGACACAAAAATAGCAGTGATCTTTTCGATCGCCATGAATTGCGCAACGAGCGAGCTGCGTCGATGGCAATACCGGCATCGAGCGGCCCGGGTCAATGTGCAGGAATTGTCTCTCCGTCCCAAAATGATGGTTCGGAAAACCTGCGCACTGTGCGCTCAGCGTAATCGCCCGCGCCGACCAAACCACATTCCCCTGACTAATTAGGCACTCCAACGCAGCACATCGCACGGAAACCAATCACGCCGTCAGCTGTTGTGCGTTCGGTTCATGATCCTGGAATTGAATACGCATGCGGCATCGGCCCGACGGGATGGGCCGGATGCGTGCGTCCGGCACGAGTTCCGACCGAACGATATCAGGAGTTGTACGTGTCTTCCCCCCTCGAAGGTGCTGACGGTTGTCGAAACGACGAAGCACGTCGAGCCCATGCGAGCCTTTGAGTTCTGGCGAAACACCGCGTTGAAGAATCTCGGCATCGTGGACCGGTCGAATCCCCACGAAGCGTTTTCGGCCACCCGACTGGCCGCCCTTTCAGGGCACACGACATTGCCTCTCACAAAGCGGCCCGGTGAGCGTCGAGGGCGATCTACGCCATGTCCGTCGGGCCGGCGGCGACGGAGGTCGTCGTCAGCTTCTTCCTGGCGAGACATGGGTCCCTGGAACAGGGCAATTGCGGTCTTGTGGTCGGCGTCGGGGATATCGGTTTCATCAGGCTCGACCGCCCCTTTGCCGTGGGAGGTCTGTCGCCGTATCGGGAGATCCGTTTCAGCGTCCCCCGGTCGGACTTCGAAGCACGGGTCGGGAACGCCGATGCCCTGGCCGGCCGTCGCATCCGCGCGAGTCCCTCCACCGAGTTGCTGGCGATCGACATGCACGACGTCGCGCAATCTGCCACGGGGATGTGCGAGGCCGAGGTCGGGATCGCGGTGGAGGGGCGCGCTTCACATCCCGAGCTCATTGGTCGGAGATCGGGACGGGGACGACGAGGGTCGGGGTTCGCCCGACATGCTCCGGGTCTCGCGCGCGCGCGCACCGAACGACATTCGCACGACGGGTCGTATGGGCCGCAGGCAATGGCCGCGGCGCTCAACGTTTCCCGCTCGAAACTCTATCGTGCCTTTGCCGACGGCGAGGGGATCGCCGCAGAGATCCGCGATGCCCGGCTGGGCCGCGTCCATCGCTGGCTGACAGCGGCCTCCAACGACCGCACACCCATCAATGTCATGAAGCATGCGTGCGGCTTCACGGATGCACCCGGCTTCGGCAAGGCTTTCAAGGGGCGGTTCGGCATGTCGCCGAAGGACGCCCGCGCCCTTCGGCGGGGCTGATCCGGCCTCACGAAGCCGGGATCACCCGTGTGACGTGGCCCATCTTGCGGCCGGGCCGGGCGTCGCCCTTTCCGTAGAGGTGGAGATGCGCGCCCGGTTCGGCGAGGAGGGCCGGCCAGGCATCGATGTCGTCGCCGATCAGGTTCCGCATCTCCACGGAGGCGCCCGCGACGCGGGAGGCATCGCCCAGGGGCCAGCCGCAGACGGCGCGGACATGCTGGGCGAATTGCGACGTCACCGCCCCCTCGATGGTCCAGTGACCGGAATTGTGCACCCGCGGCGCGATCTCGTTGACGATCAGGTGCTCGTCGGCCTCGTCGCGCACCAGGAACATCTCGACGGCGAGGATCCCGACATAGTCCAGCGCCTCGGCGATCAGGCGGGCGATCTCCACCGCATTCCGGGCGGTTTCGTCCGACAGGTTCGGGGCCGGCACACGGGTGAGGGCCAGGATGTGGTCGCGGTGCTCGTTCTCGCACAGGTCGAAGGCCGCGAAGCTCCCGTCGGGGGAACGGGCCGCCACCACCGAGACCTCTCGCTCGAACGGCACGAACCCTTCGAGGATGAGGGGAGCGCCGCCGAACTCGGCGAAGATCGCGTTCCGGTCGCCCTCTTCGGCGGTGCGGATGATGCGCTGGCCCTTACCGTCGTAGCCGAAGCGGCGGGTCTTCAGAACGGCCGGCAAGCCGATCGCCTCCAGGGCCCTGGCGAGGTCGTCCGGCGTGTCGACCTGCCGGAACGGCGCGGTCGGGATGCCGAGACCGTTGATGAAGCTCTTTTCGGACAACCTGTCCTGCGTCGTCGAAAGGGCGTCGGCGCTCGGGCGAAGAGGCGCATGGCTTGCCAGCAGGTCGGCGGTCTGGCGCGGGATGTTCTCGAACTCGTAGGTCACGGCGTCGACACTCGCCGCGAACCGGGCCAGCGACTCGGCATCGTCATAGGCGGCGCAGGTCGTCTCGGCCGCCACATCGAAGGCCGGGCTCGTCGCGTCGGGGGCGTAGACATGGACCTTGAGGCCGTAATTGGCTGCGGCCAGCGCGATCATACGGCCGAGCTGGCCGCCGCCGACGATGCCGAGGGTGGAACCGGGCGCGAGGGAGATATGGGTCACGAAATCTGTGTCTCCGGCCTTTCGGCCACGGATGCGGTCTGCGCGGCCCGCCACGCATCCAGGCGCTCGGCGAGGGCGGTGTCGGTCAGCGCCAGAACGGCGGCGGCGAGGAGGGCCGCGTTGACGGCTCCGGCCCGGCCGATGGCGAGGGTACCCACGGGAATGCCGGCCGGCATCTGCACGATGGACAGCAGGCTGTCCTGGCCGGACAGGGCCTTGGATTCCACCGGTACGCCGAAGACCGGCAGCGGCGTCATGGAGGCGGTCATGCCGGGCAGATGCGCGGCCCCGCCAGCGCCCGCGATGACCACCTTGTAGCCGGCCTGTTTCGCACCCTTGGCGAAGGCGACCAGACGATCCGGCGTGCGATGGGCGGAGACGATGAACGCCTCGTGCGGCACGCCGAGGGCGTCGAGGGTATCGGCGGCATGCTGCATGGTCGCCCAGTCCGACTGGCTTCCCATGATGATCGCGACCGGGGGCGCTCCCGCCATCGTCGTCACTTCCTTCCCGAGATGATCACGGCCGCTTGGTCCTGCACGGCCGGGCGACGGCCGGGTGATGGTGGCAGCGCGATCCCGGGAAGCATCCGGCCACCCGATCTTGCCGCATACGCGCGCGGGCGCTTGCCCGCAAGCCGCCGGTCAAGCCAAGCCACCGCTCAGGCGATGATGTCGGGCGTGATCTGGTCCTCGATATACGAAATCCTGTCCCGCAGGCCGAGCTTGCGCCGCTTGAGGCGCTGGATCTGCAACTGGTCGCCGGCGACGCTCAGTTCCAATGCGTCGATGGCCCCGTCGAGGTCGCGGTGCTCCTGGCGGAGCCGCGCCAGCTCTTCGACGAACTCCGCCGTCCCGTTGTCCTCGAACTCACCCGCCATCGCACCTGCAGCCCCGACACGCCTCGCACCGAAACCATGCGGCACACGCGCTCTTGCGGCAAGGCGGCGCCTGCAAATGGCTCTGGAAGACGCTTCTTCCATCGGGGAGAGCTCCGGCGATCGTGATTAACCAATGTTGCCCGCAGGACCGATTTCGGTTTCGACAGCCGGCTCATACTGTGCCAATCTCCCTGAGTCGGAACGAGACAGGAGAAACGACTCATGTCGCTGCAGACGCATCTGAGCCAGCTCGCCCTCAAGCACGAAGCCCTCGAGCGGGAAATCCACTCCGCGATTCAAAGCCCTTCCGAGAACGATCTACGGATCGCGGAATTGAAGCGACGCAAACTTCACCTGAAGGACGAGATCAATCGGCTGCGCGCCGATACGGACTCGGTGCATTAGCCTGTTCCCCATCATTCCCCTTCCTTGACTGACCTTTGCCGCCGCGCTGCCCAGCGCGGCGGTTTTCATTTGTATCGCCACGGACAGGTTGGGCTACATTCCCCCACAGACGCCGGCATCCTCAGACCGGCCGCCCGGGGACGATCCGCCATGCAGGCTGCTGCGACACCTCCCGCTTCGACTGGAAGGGCGGATGCCTACCGCCCGGTCCACGCGGCGTCCCTCGCCGATCCCGAGGGCTTCTGGCTGAAGGCCGCCGCCGCTCTCGACTGGGCGACCGCCCCATCGCGCGCCTTCGACCCGGAGGCGGGCACCTATGGACGCTGGTTTCCAGACGCGTGGCTGAACGCCTGCCACAACGCCGTCGACCGGCACGTCACGAACGGACGGGGCGAACAGGCGGCGATCCTGTACGATTCGCCCGTCACCGGGACGAAGCGCACGATCAGCTACGCGAGCCTGCGCGACGAGGTGGCGACGCTCGCCGGCATCCTCGCCCTCCTCGGCGTGGAGAAGGGTGACCGGGTCGTCATCTACATGCCGATGATCCCCGAAGCCCTGTTCGGGATGCTCGCCTGCGCGCGTCTCGGCGCGATCCATTCGGTGGTGTTCGGCGGGTTCGCCGCCAACGAACTCGCCATCCGCATCACGGACGCCGCCCCGAAGGTGGTGCTCGCCGCCTCCTGCGGCATCGAACCGAGCCGGGTCGTGCCCTACAAGCCATTGCTCGACGCGGCCATCGCCGCCTCGCCGCACAAGCCGGACGCCTGCCTCATCCTCCAGCGCCCGCAGGCCGAGGCGGCACTGGTGGAGGGGCGGGACCGCGACTGGGCCGAGACCGTAACCCGCGCGAAGGCCGCCGGGATCAGCGCCGAATGCGTCCCCGTCGCGGCCACCGACCCGCTCTACATCCTCTATACCTCGGGAACGACGGGCAAGCCGAAGGGCGTGGTGCGCGATACCGGCGGTTACTGCGTGGCGCTGTCGTGGTCGATGCCCAACCTCTACGACGTGAAGCCGGGCGAAGTGTATTTCTGCGCCTCCGATATCGGCTGGGTGGTGGGCCATTCCTACATCGTCTACGCCCCGCTGCTGCACGGCTGCACCACTGTGCTCTACGAGGGCAAGCCGGTGGGGACACCCGATGCCGGGGCGCTCTGGCGGGTCGCGGCGGAATACGGCGTCGCCTGCCTGTTCACGGCGCCGACGGCTCTGCGCGCGATCAAGAAGGACGACCCGCGCGCCGAACTCGTCGCCTCCTACGACCTCTCCGGCTTCCGCTCGCTGTTCCTCGCCGGCGAGCGCGCCGACCCGGATTCCGTGGCCTGGGCCGAGCGCGCCCTGGAACGACCGGTCATCGACCATTGGTGGCAGACGGAAACCGGCTGGGCCATCGCCGGCAATCCGGTCGGGATCGGCATGCTGCCGGTGAAGCATGGCAGCGCCTGCGTGCCGATGCCGGGCTACGATCTCGCCGTCCTCGACGAGGCCGGCAAGCCGCTGCCGCCCGACACGATGGGCACGATCGCCCTTCGGCTGCCCCTGCCGCCGGGCTGCCTGCCGACCCTCTGGGGCTCGGACGAGCGCTTCCGCCAGAGCTACCTCACCACCTATCCCGGCTGGTACGACACGTCCGATGCCGGGATCGTCGACGCGGAGGGCTACGTCACGGTGCTGGGGCGCACCGACGACATCATCAACGTCGCCGGGCACCGCCTCTCCACCGGGGGCATGGAGGCGGTCCTGGCCGCCCATCCCGATGTCGCCGAATGCGCCGTCATCGGCATTCGCGATTCGCTGAAGGGCGAGCAGCCCTGCGGCTTCGTGGTGCTGAAATCCGGCGTCTCCCGCGACACCGCCGAGATCGAGCGCGAACTCGTCGCCTCCATTCGCGAGCGCATCGGCCCCGTGGCGGCGTTCAAGCTGGCGCTCACCGTGGCACGGCTCCCCAAGACCCGCTCGGGCAAGATCCTGCGGGGCACCATGAAGAAGATCGCCGACGGCGAGGCCTGGACCACCCCGCCCACCATCGACGACGCCGCCGTGCTGGACGAGATCGGCGAGAGTTTGAAGGGGAGGGGGATCGGGGGTTGAGCGCCCCCTTCCCAGGATGGGTTAAGCGCAAGTGGAACCCGATCCGGGGGCTAGCGATAAATAGACGCGCAGCGCCCTATTTCCGACGGCGCAGAGGAAAAGCCGTTGACGCGGCACACCTTGCGCTGGGCCACGGCCCCCTTCCGGTGACGCTCCTCCGACATTCGCACATGTCGCGGGACGCGCGGCCCTCCTCTCCCTTATGGGGAGGAGTTGGAGATGGGGGTGGTTGGGCAACCCTCATGCTGCTTCGGAGGCTGGCGGAGCCACCCCCACTCCTAACCTCTCCCCACAAGGGGGAGAGGGACGCGCTCTGCCGGCGAGAAAAGGTGCGTGAATGACGTAGCGCCGCGAGCGGGGCATACGGAAAAGGGAGCGGGAAACGCAGATGCGGCCTGTCCATCTCTGGCGCACCAGACCCCATTGCGCCATCTACGATCCAGTTCAACCGGAGCCCGCACATGACCGCACGCCTGTTCGAGCCCCTGTCCCTCGATGGACTGACGCTGCCCAACCGCATCATCGTCGCCCCCATGTGCCAGTATTCGGCCTATGCGGGTCAGGCGGGCGACTGGCACCTGATGCATCTGGGGCAGCTCGCCATGTCGGGCGCCGGCCTGCTGACCCTGGAGGCCACCGCGATCTCATCGGAGGCGCGGATCTCGCCCACCGATCTCGGGCTCTATTCGGACGAGACCGAGCTGGCTCTGGGCCGGGTGCTGGACGCGGTACGGCTCCGTGCGCCGATCCCCATCGCGATCCAGATCAACCACGCCGGCCGCAAGGCCTCGAGCCGGGCGCCCTGGGACGGCGGATCGCAGATCGATCCCGAGGCGCCCGAAGGCTGGCGCACCGAGGCGCCCTCGGCTGTTCCCCATGGCGAGGGCGAGGTGCCGCCCCATGCCCTCGACGCGGAAGGGTTGAAGCGCATCCGTGACGGGTTCGTGGAGACGGCCCGGCGCGCCCTGCGCATCGGGATCGACGGGTTCGAACTCCACGGCGCCCACGGCTACCTGCTGCACCAGTTCCTCTCGCCGCTCTCCAACCACCGCACGGACGCCTATGGCGGCAGCCTGGCGAACCGCATGCGCTTTCCGCTGGAATGTTTCGAGGCGGTGCGCGCGGTGGTGCCGGCCGGCAAGCCGGTCTGGATGCGGGTCTCGGCCACCGATTGGGTGGAGGGCGGCTGGACCCTCGACGAGACGGTGGAGCTGGCCCATGCGCTCAAGCGGCGCGGTTCGGCGGCGATCCACGTCTCCACGGGGGGACTCTCCACCCGCCAGGAGATCCCGCTCTCGCCGGGCTATCAGGTCCCCTTCGCCGAGCGCGTGAAGGCCGAGACCGGCCTCACCACCATCGCAGTTGGCCTCATCACCGAGGCGGCCCATGCGGAATCGATCCTGGCCGAGGGCAAGGCCGACGCGGTCTCGCTCGCCCGCGCCATGCTTTACGATCCGCGCTGGCCATGGCACGCGGCGGCCGAACTCGGCGCCCAGGTGAGCGCCCCCAAGCAGTACTGGCGCTGCCAGCCGCGCCAGTTCAAGACCCTGTTCCGCGACACCCAGTTCGGGCAACGCTGACCCGATTTCAGGCAATGAGCATGGACGACGACATCACGACGATCACGGTGCAGCGCGTCCGCTACGACGAGGAGAACGGCATCAGCCTGATCTCCGGCGCGGACGACGAGGAGGAGCCCGCCGGCTACTTCATCATCCAGATCGAAAAGGGCGATCCCGACGGGCCGCTCATCGAGATCTTCGGCGAGGACCTGACCCAATCCGACGGCGTCACGGCCCTGGAGATCGGCGTGCGCCACCTGCAGTTCAGCTTCGAGCCGACGAGCCTCATCGGGGCGGAGATGCCGATGGTGCGGATCGAGTCGATGACCGAGATCGCCGAGCTCGCCAAGGCGCGCCTCCGGGTGGCCTTCGGCAAGCGGGCGCGGCTGGCCTGATCGGCGGATCCTACTTCGCCACCGCCCCCACCAGCGGCCCCAGCGGCCGGCTGATGTCGGAGCGGTTGATGCCCGGCGCGTAGAGGCTGGACACGCTGCCGTCGAGGAAGAGGGCGTTGGCGCAGCCGAGGGTGTCCTTGAACAGGCGGGCGAAGGAACCGAAGGTCACGGGGCGCTCGGAGATGGCGAAGATCGCGGTGCGGCCGTCGTCGCGGACGCCGACCCCGTTGCGGATCTTCTGGCTCGGCCCGTCGGTGGAGATCTTCGGGTGGATCTTGCCGTCGATCACCAGCATCGGCCCCGATTGGGTGGCGAAATCCGGCTTGATCTTCTGGCGCAGGTAGCGGGCCGTGTCGGCGACGCCCGCGCGCTCGCCCTTCACGTAGAAGATGCCGTTGGGCTTGAGATGAAAGTTGCCCGGCCCGTTGGCGGTGGAGACGCCCTTCATCTCGCGCCCCTCCTCCACATAGAGGCCCACCGGCGCCTGGCCCTTGTCGTACATGCCGCCGTTCATGGCGAAGCTGAGCTTCGGCCCCATCTTCTCGCCCAGCGTCGAGAGCGAAGAATAGGGAAGGCCGTCGGCGCCGAGCCAGAACACCCGCACCCGCTCGCGGCGCAGATCCACCGTGCAGACCGTGAAGGTCTCGCCCTCGGACTCCACCGCCTTGCACGGCGACGGGACGGCGGGCGCGGCCTGCGCGGGCAGGGGAGCGAGACCCGCCGCCACCGCGACAAGCATGGCTCCGGCAAAAGCGTGTCGCAGTGACGTCATCGTTGAATCCCGAGGCGGAGCCATCATCCGCCCTCCCGTGCGGACGAGGTGGCGCGCGGTGTCCTGGCCCGAAACGGGAGGCGTTTTCAAGACGTGCCGACCGCCTCTCTCACCGACCTGTGATCGGCCCGACGGGTGCGGGACAAAATGTGCGATGAACCGTTTGGCAAGCCTGGGCGTTCTGCAACCACTGGGGACAAGAACCTGTCTTTGGAGACAAGACGATGAAACGCATTGTTCTGGCAGCGACCGCGATGGTCGGCGCTCTGGCGATGATCCCGGCGACGGCGGAAGCCCGCGGTGGCTGGGGTGGCCACGGTGGTTGGCATGGCGGCCATGGTGGCTGGGGTGGACACGGCGGCTTAGGCGGTTTCCGCGGCGGCGGTTTCCGCGGTTATGGCGGCGGCTTCCGGGGCGCAGGCTTTGGCGGCTATCGCGGCGGCTGGGGTGGACATCGCGGCTACGGCTGGAGAGGCGGCTATGGCCGTGGCTACGGTTACGGCCTCGGAGGGCTCGGCCTCGGCGTGGGCCTCGGGCTCGCCGCCGGCGGCCTCTATGGCGGCTACGGTGGGTATGGCGGATACCCCGCCTACGGCTACGGCTACGCTCCTGCCGCCTATGGCGGATACGGCGGCTACGGTGGCGGATGCTACACTGTTCCGCGTACCCGCTGGACCCCCTACGGTCCTCGCCGCGTCCTGATCGAGCGCTGCTACTGATCGGTTCCGTTCGGGACGATCTCCCGAGGAAGGGGCCGCCCCGGCGGCCCCTTTTTCGTTGCTCCAAACCACCCGGCCGATCCGTTACCGCCGGCCCTTCTCGTTCCTCCGCATCGGCATGGCATCGATGGTGGAGAACAGGCGGGCGGCCGGGATCGGCGCGGCCTCGGCGAGCTTCGCCTCGCCGTCCTTACCCACGAGCACGACGCGGAAATCCCGGGGCCCGATCCCGAACCGGTCGCGGATGCGGTCCGCCTCGGCACCCGTCCCGATCGCCTCCACCAGGACGAGGTCGCGCTCCGCATACTCCGCTCGTCTCGTCCGCGCCTCGCGCCTCTGCGCCTCAATGCGCGGATCTCCGCCCTCCGGGGCCACGACGACGAGAACCCGCGACCTCCAGCGATGGACGGCGAGGGGGTCGTCGGCCAAAGCCGGCGCCGCGAAGCCGGACATCGCGGCGATGGCGGCGAGGAGGAGCGGGCGGGTCATCGGGGCAGTCCTATCGCTGGCAGGGCGGCAACCCTTGCGCGTCAACGCGGCTGGGCGCAGGCGGTGCCTGGGTCTCGTCGGTGGAACACCGGCGCCCGATCGGCCTTGTCGACATGTCCCCTGAGGCTGGAACGCCCGTCCAGAAGATCCTTCCTGTCAACCGGAGCGTCAGATCATGGTCGCCGTGAACCGCAGCATCGTCCTCGCCTCCCGTCCGCACGGAGAGCCGACCGCCGCGCATTTCCGGCTCGAGGAGAGCCGCACGCCGACGCCGGGGGAGGGCGAAGTGCTGCTGCGCAACCGCATCCTCTCCCTCGATCCCTACATGCGCGGGCGGATGAGCGCGGCGAAATCCTATGCCGAGCCCGTCGCCATCGGCGCGACCATGGTCGGGGCCACTGTGTCGGAGGTCGCGGCCTCGCGGCATCCGGATTTTCGCGAGGGCGACATGGTCACCGCCTTCGGCGGCTGGCAGGATTTCGCCGTCTCCGATGGCCGCGGCCTGCGCAAGCTCGATCCAGAGGCCGCACCCGTCAGCACGGCCCTCGGCGTCCTCGGAATGCCGGGCATGACGGCCTATACCGGCCTCCTCACCATCGGGCAGCCGAAGGCGGGGGAGACCGTGGTGGTCGCCGCTGCCGCCGGGCCGGTGGGCTCCCTCGTCGGCCAGATCGCGAAGCTGAAGGGTGCGCGCGCCGTCGGCGTCGCCGGGGGACCGGAGAAATGCGCCTACCTCACCGAGGTGCTCGGCTTCGACGCGGCGGTGGATCATCGTACCGACGATCTGCCCGGCGCGCTTGCCGCCGCCTGCCCCGACGGGATCGACGTCTATTTCGAGAATGTCGGCGGCGCGGTCTTCGACGCCGTGCTGCCGCTCCTCAACGACTTCGCCCGCATCCCCGTCTGCGGCCTGGTCTCCGGCTACAGCCTCACCGAATTGCCGCCGGGGCCGGACCGCAGCCCCGTCGTCATGCGCGCCATCCTGACCAAGCGCCTGACCCTGCGCGGCTTCATCGTGTGGGATTTCGCCGAGCAGGAGGGGGAGTTCCTGAGTGAGGTCGGAACCTGGCTGAGGGAGGGGCGCATCCAGCATCGGGAAGACATCGTCGATGGCCTGGAGGCGGCGCCGGAGGCCTTCATCGGACTATTGAAGGGGCGCAATTTCGGCAAGATGCTGGTGCGGATCGCGTGAGCGCCAGACGCGCGATCCTTGCGCACCAAAACGAACAAATATAGAACATCGGTCTGTGATCGGTGGGGACAAATCCGCCCCCCTGATTGCGGGCCGACTGTCCGAAGTTCATGAAGGGCGAACGGGACGGACGGCGTGTGAGGCCCTTTCCGTCAGTGAGATCGATCGAGAGGAGAGCGGCATGGCCGGCAGCGTCAACAAGGTGATTTTGGTGGGCAATCTCGGGCGCGACCCCGAGACCCGGCGCCTCGCCTCCGGCGACCCCGTGGTCAACTTGCGCATCGCCACGTCCGAATCCTGGAAGGACAAGGCGTCGGGCGAGCGCAAGGAAAAGACCGAGTGGCACGCGGTCGTGATCTACAACGAGAACCTGGCGCGGGTGGCCGAGCAGTACCTGCGCAAGGGCTCGAAGGTCTATATCGAGGGCCAGCTCCAGACCCGGAAATGGGCGGACCAGTCCGGCGTCGAGAAGTACACCACCGAGGTGGTGCTCCAGCGTTTCCGCGGTGAACTCACCCTCCTCGACGGCCGCAGCGGCGGCGGAGAGATGGGCGCCGACGACGAGGGCGGCGGCCAGATCAGCCGTGGCGGCGATTACGGCGGCGGCCGTGGCGGGGATCGCGGCGGCGACAGGGGCGGCGATCGCGGCGGAGAGTATGGCGGTGCCCGCTCCTCCGGCGGAGAACGTCGTCCGGCGGCAGCTTCGTCGAAGCCCAACTACGACCTCGACGACGATATTCCGTTCTAGACATTTACCGTTGCGGTCATCCGCATCCAACTGGCGGGACGGATAGTGTATCGGCCACCACCCGTCCGGTCACGGCTGCGATGTTTACACATCCGGTGGGCACCACGGGTCCCCTCTCCTGGAAGGAGAGGGAGCCCGTCGCGCCTCACGACGAACCCTCTCAGGCAGAGGGAGCAGCCATCGAGCAGACTGGTGAATGCAATTGGTCGCTCACGGAGCTGACCGGCAGGTGCCACCGAGACGTTCGGGGATCAGGCATCGGGCTGTAAAGTCGAGACCCGCGCCATCCCCGAGGCGACATCCAAGAGGGTTTCCCCGGTGAGATCCGGCGCCTGCAAGGCAGGTGAGTACGGCACTCCACGAGCAACGTAGCCGGTCATGAGGCCGGCGATCTTGGCGCCGTGCAGGTCCCACGGGTGGGTTGCGATCAAAGCCATCTCGCCCGGGGCGATTCCGGCGGCCCGTGCCGCATGGTGGTAGACCTCGGCGCGCGGCTTCGACAGCTTCACTTCCTCGACGGAGAGAACCCGCTCCACGAGCCCCGCCATCCCTGCCGCAGCGAGCAATCCCTCCGTCGTCGCGGCCGCGCCGTTGCTCAGGGCGAAGACCCTGATGCCGGCGTCCGCGAGACGCTGGAACGCGGTTTTGGCGTCCTCGTGCGGGGGAAGGGCCTTCATCATGGCGAGCAAAGCCGCCTTGTCCTCCGACGAGGCGGCGAGGCCGTGCATGGCGAGCACCTCGTCGAGACACCCCGACAGCACGGACTGGAAGGGCGCGAAGGTGCCGGTCGCCGCCAGGGCGAACGTGTCCCGCAACCCGGCGGTGTAGAGGAAGTCCAGGGCAAGCGGCGGCAGGCCCATCGCCACCAGCGCGGGCCGCATCGGCTCCATGCTGAACACGGTGCCGATGATGTCGAAGGCCACGGCCTTCGGGCGAGTGAGCATGACGGTGCCCCTGTCGATGGGTGCGGCGGAATCGATGACGTCGGGTAACCGTCCCCACCGTCGGTGAGTTCACACGAACCGCATCTGTGTGCTTCCATGGGCTCGATCGAGCAGGGGAGGGGAATCGATGCGCGTCATGGTTCTGGTCAAGGCGACAACGGACAGCGAGGCGGGGATCATGCCGTCCTTCGAACTGCTCACCGCCATGGGCGAATTCAACGGGGAACTCGCCAAGGCCGGCATCCTGCTCGCCGGGGAGGGCCTGCACCCATCGGCCAAGGGCAAACGGGTCGCCTTCGACGGCGCCACCCGCAGCGTCAGCGACGGTCCCTTCGCCTCTACCGGGGAACTGGTCGCCGGCTTCTGGCTCTGGCAGGTCAAGGACATGGAGGAAGCGCTGGACTGGGTGAAGCGCTGTCCCAATCCGATGCCCGGCCCGAGCGAGATCGAGATCCGGCCGCTCTACGAGATGTCCGATTTCGCCGGCATCGCGGCGGGGTGAGGGAAGTGGGCAGCACGGCGCTCCGAGTCCACCTTTACCGGACACCCGGAGCGAGGCGGAGGGGTCGGGCGGCGCCTATTGCAAGCGTTTGCCGAAGGATACGGCATAGGCTTGGTTGCGGGCGTCGATCAGCGGGTCATCCGAGACCTCGATCCCATCGGCAAGATTGCTGGGCAGGAACACCAACGCCTTCTCCGCCGCGGCACTGTCGGCCACCGCCCGGTCGAGGGTGATCGTGCCCAGGGTGACGACCTTGCGGTCTTCCGGCCAGGGCTGGCTCGGATCCCTGGTCTGGTCCCCGGGATTGGCCAGCTGGGCCTGTATGGTGAACACGACCGGTGCCGTGGCAAGGGCGGCGGGCAATTCGGCCCTCAGGTAATTCGGCCCCCGCTTGGCCGCGTCGTCGGGGAACAGGTAGTCCGGGCTGGCGGCGGGGACGAAGCGGAACCGGAACGGCTGGCGCTTGCCCCCGGCATCGACGAACAGGAAGGCGTCGACGCCGTGATAGGTCTCGCGGGCAAAGCTCGAAGGGGTCTGAACGCTGGCGAAAGCCTTGGGCGCCGCAGGGTGCTCGGCCATGAAGCGCTCCACGGGCGTGGGCTTTTGCGCTTCCGGCTTCGTCTGCGCGATGGCGGTGAGAAGCGCCAGGAACTCCTCGCCGGTGGCCACGGGGAAGAACGCGAGGGGATTCGTCACCACGTCCATCTCGACCCCGTCGGCGAGGACGAACTTCATCGACATCCCATGCGGGTTGGCCAGATCGGCCCCGTCGGGAATCTTCGGCAGCCCAGTGGAATCCGAGAAGCGCACCGTCACCGGCACCGGCTCCCCGTCGAACAGGGAGGCCTTGCTCAAACCGGGGCCCTGGGGTGTCGCGACGAAGCTTCCAGTGACAACGACGCCCTTGGCGTGATTGGCGCGAAAGCCTTCTTGACTTCCCCACAACGTCTTCATGGCAGCAACGATCTGTTCGGCGGTGGTGCCTTCATCGGCCCGCGAAGTTCTCACGCCAATGATAGCGATCAAGGCTAGCGGCAATGCCATCGCCAAGCCGAACGTCCGATTGCGATATCTGGCAGCCACGCGGTTTTTCCTTCATGGGCGACTTTGAAGTCGGCACTACGACTCAAGGATTACACCGCGACGCCGCTCCCTCGATCGCAGACGGACACCGGCAGGCGACGGAGATCGTTCAGGGCATCTCGGATCGGACGCGGTAAGCGCTTGCGGCGCATGGGATTTGTCGATGTGGTCGCGACGTGTCCGGCGGTGGCGCGGCGGCATCGGATGGCGTATGGAGAAGGCCCGAGCCAGGACGTGACGCGGCCGGCCTTTTCGAGGCCGCGCGGAACGCCCCGCTCCCCACATTCCCATGCGCCCGGCGCTCCATGCGGCCCCGGCCCGCCGGACCCGTCACAGGCAGAGATCGAAGACCTTGGCAGAGAAAGACGATACCGGCGCCGGCGCGACGCCGCCCGCCTCGGACATCAAGCCCGTTTCCATCACCGACGAGATGCGCCGCTCCTATCTCGATTACGCCATGAGCGTGATCGTGAGCCGGGCGCTGCCCGACGCGCGGGACGGCCTGAAGCCGGTGCACCGGCGCATCCTCTACTCGGCCTATGAGAGCGGGCACCTGCCCGAGCGCAAATACGTCAAGTCGGCCCGCATCGTCGGCGACGTGATCGGTCTCTACCATCCGCATGGCGACCAATCGATCTACGACGCCTTGGTCCGCATGGCCCAGGACTTCTCGATGCGGCTCATGCTCATCGACGGGCAGGGCAATTTCGGCTCCGTGGACGGCGATCCGCCGGCGGCCATGCGCTACACCGAGTCGCGCCTGGCCAAGCCCGCCAACGCGCTGCTCGCCGATATCGACAAGAACACCGTCGACTTCCAGCCGAACTACGACGAGTCGCGCGAGGAGCCGAAGGTGCTCCCGGCGCGCTTCCCCAACCTCCTCGTGAACGGGGCCGGCGGCATCGCGGTGGGCATGGCCACCAACATCCCGCCGCACAATCTCGGCGAGCTCATCGACGCCTGCATCGCCCTCATCGACGATCCGGGCCTGACCATCGAGCAGCTCACCGAATACGTCCCCGGCCCGGACTTCCCCACCGGCGGCTCGATCCTCGGCCGCGCCGGGGTGCGGCAGGCCTACGCCACGGGCCGCGGCTCGGTCATCATGCGGGCGAAGTCCCACGTGGAGGAGTTGCGCAAGGAGCGCGAGGCGCTGATCTTCACCGAGATCCCATATCAGGTGAACAAGGCGACTCTCATGGAGAAGATCGCCGAGCTGGTGAAGGAGAAGCGCGTCGAGGGCATCTCGGACCTGCGCGACGAATCCGACCGCGACGGCATGCGCATCGTCATCGAGATCAAGCGCGATTCCATGGCCGACGTGGTGCTGAACCAGCTCTACCGCTTCACGCCGCTGCAGAGCTCGTTCGGCTGCAACATGGTGGCGCTCAACGGCGGCCGCCCCGAGCTGATGAACCTGAAGGACCTGCTGACGGCCTTCGTGGATTTTCGCGAGGAAGTCGTCTCGCGCAGGACCAAGTTCCTCCTCGGCAAGGCCCGCGAGCGCGCCCACGTCTTGTGCGGCCTCGCCATCGCGGTAGCCAACATCGACGAGGTCATCCGCCTCATCCGCACCTCGCCCGATCCGAACACTGCCCGCGAGGCGCTGATGGGCCGCGTCTGGCCGGCCCTCGACATCGCGCCGCTCATCGCCCTCGTCGACGACCCGCGCCACCGCGTGGACGCAGAAGGCAATTACCGCCTCTCCGAGATCCAGGCCCGCGCCATCCTCGACCTGCGCCTGCAGCGCCTCACGGCTCTGGGCCGCGACGAGATCGGCGACGAACTCCAGAAGCTCGCCGACGAGATCGCCGACTACCTCGACATCCTGCGCTCGCGCCTGCGCATCATGACCATCGTCAAGGATGAGCTGACCGAGGTCCGCGAGGCCTATGCCACGCCGCGCAAGACCATGATCCTCGACTGGGATTCCAACGTCGAGGACGAGGACCTGATCCAGCGCGAGGACATGGTCGTCACCGTGTCCCATGCCGGCTACGTCAAGCGCGTGCCGCTCTCGACCTACCGGGCCCAGCGCCGGGGCGGCAAGGGCCGCTCGGGCATGTCGACCCGCGACGAGGATTTCGTCACCCGCCTGTTCGTGGCCAACACCCACACGCCGATCCTGTTCTTCTCCAACATGGGCCAGGTCTACAAGGAGAAGGTCTGGCGCCTGCCGATGGCCGCCCCCAACGCGCGCGGCAAGGCACTCGTGAACATCCTCTCCATGGATGCGGGCACGGAGCGGATCACCACGATCATGCCGCTGCCCGAGGACGAGGCGTCCTGGGAGACCCTGGACGTGATGTTCGCCACCGCCAGCGGCGGGGTGAGGCGCAACAAGCTGTCCGACTTCGTGCAGGTTAACCGCGCCGGCAAGATCGCCATGAAGCTCGACGAAGGCGACCACATCGTCCACGTGGAGATCTGCCGCGCCGACCAGAACGTCCTGCTCACCACGCAGGCCGGCCAGTGCATCCGCTTCCCGGTGGAGGACGTCCGCGTCTTCAAGGGCCGCGATTCCACCGGCGTGCGCGGCATCACACTCGCCAAGGACGACCGCGTCATCTCGATGACGATCCTCAACAGCTTCGACGCGACCCCCGACGAGCGGGGCGCGTTCCTGAAGATGCAGCGGGCCGTGATCGGCGATACCGAGGGCGGCGATGCGGATTCCGAGGACATCGCGACGGATGCGCCGCTCCTCTCGCAGGAGCGCTACGCCGAGATGGGGGCCGCCCAGCAATTCGTGCTCACCCTCTCCGAGCGCGGCTACGGCAAGCGCAGCTCGTCGTTCGAGTATCGAATCTCCGGTCGCGGCGGCAAGGGCATCACCGCCATGCGGGTCAATCCGCGCAACGGCAGCCTCGTCGCCTCCTTCCCGGTGCAGCCCGCCGACCAGATCATGCTGGTGACCAATGCCGGCCAGCTGATCCGCGTACCGGTGGACGATATCCGCATCGTCGGCCGCGCCTCGCAGGGCGTCACGGTGTTCAACACCGAGAAGACCGAGCGCGTGGTCTCGGTGGAGCATATCGAAGGCGAGGGCGAAGGGGAGGACGATGGCGGGGATGCGTCGGGGACCGAGCCCGCCGGCGATGCCGTCTGAACCGAGCCTCTTGGGCGCCGGGCTTATTGGTTAAAAAACTTCCGTTACTCAGGATTAAAATGCCGGCCAAGTCGTATGACTTGGCCGGCATCGTCTTGTTCTGCACTGATCTTCAGTGTTGCTATCGGGTGATATCGGGCCTCCGTCCGCACGGCTAAGTTCCGGTTCAGAGACAGATCGCTCGCCCCAGGATTTCAGCCGTGTTCAAGTCCCTCCTCCTCGCCGGTGCGGCCACGATCCTGGCCGCTGGCGCCGCCTCCGCCGCGGACCTTCCCCGCCGCGCCGAGGCGCCGGTCTTCGTGCCGGTCCCCGTCTTCGCCTGGACGGGGTTCTATTTCGGTATCAACGCCGGCTACGCCTATACCGAGAGCGATACCGTTCGCACCACGGGTATCAACAACCTCAATTCCGGCGCTCCGAATGCCGCGAACCTCCAGGGCAATGTCGACAATCGCCTGCGTCCCGCGGCCCTCAAGCTGCCCCAGGAAGGGTTCTCCGCCGGCGCACAGATCGGCTACAACTACCAGCTGACGCCGGGCAACGGCATCGTGATCGGCATCGAGGCGGATGCCCAGTACACGGATCTCGAGACCAGCCGCGTGAACGTGGCGACCCGCACGGCGTTGCCCTCCACGCTGACGAACACGTACCGGTCCGATCTGCAGTATCTCGGCACGGTGCGCGGCCGCGTCGGCTACGCCTTCGACAAGGTCATGGTCTACGGCACGGGCGGTTTCGCCTATGGCGGCATCGAGCAGAGCGTCAGCTTCCAGACCGGCTCGCCGGTGACCTATGCCGGTGCGCGCTCCACCATGGAGACCGGTTACGCCTATGGCGGCGGCATCGAATATGCCCTTCCCACCGATTCGTTCCTGAACTTCTTCCGTTCCAGCGCCGTCACGCTGAAGGCCGAATACCTCCGCTACGATCTCGGCAGCCGCAACCTCCTCGTCGCCTCCACCGGCGGTCCGGGCATCGGCTACAACGCAGTCTTCAAGACTGAGGGCGCCATCGCTCGCGCCGGGCTGAACTACAAGTTCGGCAGCTACTAGGATCTCGTGGGGCTCAGCCCCGCGTCATCCGGACGTCCGAGACACTAGACTTCGCAGACCGAAACTTCGGGCGGGCGCTCCTTTGGGGCCTCCGCCCTTTTTCGTGCCGCGCCGGGGCGCCGGGGCGGACCGCTACCGCGATGGGATGCGCCGAGCGGTTCCGTTTCGAGGCGAAATGCTCTACGCCCACGGGTAATGATCCGCACCGCGCTCTACGCCGGCTCCTTCGACCCGGTCACGAACGGACACCTCGACGTCATCCGTCAGGCGTGCCGTCTCGTTCAGCACCTCGTGATCGCCATCGGCGTGCATCCGGGCAAGGCCCCCATGTTCTCGCCGGAAGAGCGGGCCCACCTCCTGCGGGCGACCTGCGCGCCGCTCGCGGAGGCCGAGGGGACCGGCCTCGACATCGTCACCTTCGACGATCTGGCGGTGTCGGCGGCACGGCGCTCGGGCGCGAGCATCTTCATCCGCGGCCTGCGCGACGGCACGGATCTCGACTACGAGATGCAGCTCGCCGGCATGAACGGCGCCATGGCGCCCGAAGTGCAGACGGTGTTCCTGCCCGCCTCCACCGGCGTACGCCCGATCACCGCCACCCTGGTGCGGCAGATCGCGGCCATGGGAGGCGATGTCTCGCCCTTCGTCCCGCCCCTCGTGGCCGAACGGCTCGCCGCGCGGTTCGCGAAAGCCTGATCCCCTTCACTCACCATCTTCAACGGACCGGAGACCGCCTACCCATGACTCATCGGACCATCCATCGTCGGACCGCCTTCCTGTCCCTGGCGCTTGCCGCCATGATCGGCCTGTCGCCCATGGCGCAGGCCGCCGACGACAACACGGTCTATCTCGACACCAAGGATGGCCGCGTCACCATCGAGCTGCGACCGGACCTCGCGCCGCAGCACGTGGCCCAGCTCAAGACCCTCATCAAGAAGGGCTTCTACGACGGGTTGAAGTTCCACCGGGTCATGGACGGCTTCATGGCCCAGACCGGCGACCCGAAGGGCAACGGCACCGGCGGCTCGTCCCTGCCGAACATCCCGGCCGAGTTCTCGCAATCCCCGTTCCGCCGCGGCACCCTCGGCATGGCCCGCTCGTCCGATCCGAACTCGGCGAACTCGCAGTTCTTCATCTGTCTCGGCGATGCGCCGTTCCTGAACGGCCAGTACACCGTGATCGGGCTGGTCTCCTCGGGCATGGAAGCCGTGGACAAGATCAAGAAGGCGGCCCCCGGCGCTCCCGGCGGCGCAGTCCAGAACCCGGACAAGATCGTGAAGATGCAGATGGCCCAAGGCGCAAAATGACCCGAGGCGCGAAATGACCGGAAGCGCGACAGTGAGGCGCCCGACGCGCCTCGCCGTCGTTGCGTCGGCGGTCGCCATCGCGTTCGGAGCGCCCTTTTCCGCGGTCGCCATCGCCGGTGCAGGCCTGTCGCTGACGCCGCCCGAGGCCCTGCGGTCCACGGTGCAGGCGCCGGAGGGCGGCATCGCCGCTGGCCCGGCCGATACGCTCCAGGAGCTCTATCCGAGGCTCGCCGCCTGCTGGGAGGTCCCGCAAGGCCTCGCCGGTTTTCCGCGCACCGAAATCACCGCCCGCTTCGCCTTGCGCCGCGACGGGTCCGTCATCGGCGAGCCTCGCATCACCTTCTCGATGCAGAATGCCGATCAGCGCGGCAGGGACATCCTGACCCGCTCAACCCTCGACGCGATCCGGCGCTGCACGCCGGTCGCGATCACGCCGGCGCTCGGCGCCGCCATCGCGGGGCGTCCCATCGCCCTGCGATTCATCTACCAAGGTCCCAAGGGACAAGGAGTCTGACCCATGGCCGATACCGAGACCATCATCCTCGAAACCACCAAGGGCCGCATCGTCATCGGGCTGCGCCCGGATCTCGCCCCCAACCATGTCGAGCGCCTCAAGACTCTGGCCGGGCAGGGATTCTATGATGGCGTACCGTTCCACCGCGTCATCGACGGGTTCATGGCCCAGACCGGCGACCCGACGGGCACCGGCTCTGGCGGTTCCGACCTGCCGGACCTGAAGGCCGAGTTCAACGACGAGCCGCATGTGCGCGGCACCTGCTCGATGGCCCGCACCAACTTCCCGCATTCGGCCAATTCGCAGTTCTTCCTCTGCTTCGGCGATGCCCGCTTCCTCGACAAGCAATACACCGTCTGGGGCAAGGTGACCGAAGGCATGGACGTGGTGGACAGCCTCAACAAGGGCGAGCCCCCGCGCTCGCCGGACAAGATCGTCAAGGCCACCGTCGGCACCGCCTGAACCGATCGGGCGATCGATGACAAGGGCGTCCGCGCATCACCCGCACGGACGCCCTTTCTCGTTTGGACACCTCGCTTCTGCGCGTTACATGAAAATGGCTGTTTTCCTGTAACGGGCAGAGGCGAGCCATGCCGTCCATCGATGCCGCCGCGCAGACGGTCTTCGCCGATCTCAATCAGCGTTGCGCCGATGCGGAGTTCGACCGCGATTTTCCCGAGAACGGCAAGTTCATCAGGCGCACCATCAAGGCGCGCGAATACTGGTACTACCAGGGCTACGATGCAGCCACCGGCACGAAATCCAATCGCTATGTCGGCACGGTGGCGGATCCCGAGACGACACGGCGAGTCGAGGCCCACGACCGCCAGCGGGTCGATTACCGCACCCGCATCGACGCGGTTCGCATGTTGCGCAGCGCCGGTTTTCCGGCAGCGGACGGCCTGACAGGCCGGGTCGTCGAACGTCTGGCGCAGGCAGGCTTCTTTCGCCTGCGCGGAGTTCTGGTGGGCACGGTGGCGTTCCAGACCTTTCCGGGCCTCGTCGGAGAGCGCCCGACGAGGGCTCCCAGGACCGGCGACATCGGTCTCGCGCAGGATTACGGCATCTCGATCGCGATCGGGGAGAGCATGTCTTCCGTCCAGGAGGAACTCCGGGCCGTCGATGCGAGCTTCCGTCCGGTGCCGAACCTGTCGCGACCGGACAGCGCGAGCGCATTCGTGAACGCCAGCGGGTTTCGGGTCGAGTTTCTGCTCTCGAACCGCGGCTCCGACGAGGTGACCGGTGCGCCCGTCTGGATGCCGGCCCTCGGCGGTGTCAGCGCCCAGCCGCTTCGCTACCTCGATTTCCTGATCTCGGATCCGGTCCGCTCGACACTCCTCCATGCCGGCGGGATCTCCGTCACGGTGCCGGCTCCAGAGCGCTACGCCGTCCACAAACTCATCGTGGCGAACGAGCGGACCGAGCGTGAGAAACAGGCGAAGGACCTGACCCAGGCGGGCTTCCTGATCGAGGCCCTGGCCCGGAACCAGCCCGTCGCCCTGGCGGCCTCCTGGGTCGAGGCGTGGAACCGAGGCCCGACCTGGCGCCGTCATCTCGAGACGGGACTGGCGCGGCTCGATGAGGCTGCGCGCATCGCCATCGCGGGAGCCGTCGGGGCGCATGGCGGGATGCTGGGCTACGAGCCGACGCGGGTCGGGTTTCCCGCGTCCCTCCCGTAGCGGCCCGCGCAAAGGTCTCTCCGGGTCGCGTCCCAGATCTCGTTCTATCCCGCCTCACCCATCCCGTCGCTAGGCCCGCCAGCCGTCTCGGTCCCTCCGGTCCCGGGGCCCGCGGGCAGGACCACCACCTTCGTGCCGATCGCGACGCGGGCGTAGAGGTCGATGACGTCCTGGTCGACCATCCGAATGCAGCCCGACGATACGGCCTGGCCAATCGTATAGGGTTCGAGGGTGCCGTGGATCCGGTAAAGCGTGTCCTTACCGTCGCGCCAGAGATAGAGCCCGCGCGCGCCGACCGGGTTGGCCTTGCCGCCGGCAATGCCCCGGCCGCTCCGGAGCGGTGACAGCATCCCCACGATATCGGGGCGCCGGGCGATCATCTCCCGGGTCGGATACCAATCCGGCCATTCCTGCTTCGCACCGACCCGCGCGACGCCGGACCAGGTCATTCCCTCGGCGCCGACACCGACACCGTAGCGTCGTGCACGTCCGCCGGGTTCGACCAGGTACAGGTAGCGAGCCGCCGTATCGACCACGATCGTGCCGACCGGCTCCGCCGTGACGTAGTCGATCTCGCGCCGCAGATAGGCCGGGTCGATCCGCGCCGTATCCACCGCCTCCACCGGGAAGGGTTCCGACACCAGGGCGGCATAGCCGGTGGGCGGAGCGTCATCGGACCGCCTCCCGGCGAGATTCACGTCGATACCCGGTCCCGCGATACAGCCGCCGAGGACGAGGAGGATCGTCGCCTTCGTGAGGATGAGGCGGATCGACGAGAAGGGGAGGATCATGGTCGCTGCCGAGTGAGGTCGCTCAGGTTTGATCCCATCCACGTCGAATTTACGGCCAAGCTTGGCCTCGGGTATGGCCGATTCACGTCGGCGCCGTGTCGCGCTCGAAAAGGGAAGCGGGGAGATCGCCGCGCAGGGACACGACCCGGAGCGCCACGGCTTCACATGCGCGATCGCGCCCGTGACTCAGTTTCCGAGCGGCAAGCGACTGACGCCATCGAACTCGAGCGAGGCCAAAGGCTCCGAGCCCACCCGGAGTCAACGCTATCGAATCAGCCATGTCCCCGTAAAGGCGAGCGCCGCCAGATAGACGGCTTTGCCGTCCTCGTCCGTCACCAACACGGTGATCGCCTGGCGTTCGCCATCCTTGGGCACTTCGTCGGCGGCGATGGTGGGCAGCGACTTCTTGGCCTGGAGCACGGCGGCCTGCAGGTCGGCGCAGTAGACGCCTTCTTCGTCCCGCTCGTTACGACCATCGTTGATGTCGAAATAGTAAACGGGCACAGGTCTCTCCACGCATCGAAGGCGGGAGCACACATCTGTCTCTCAAGCGCGGAAGGCCGAGGTCAGAGCCGCGATCACCCTAACTTAGAGCGCCGCACCGAGAAAAGCACATATTAACTTAGGTATGTTTTCGGACATTCGTCGATCGGACGCTCCATACCGCATCGTCGTCTTCGAAGATCCTGCAATCGCGTGCCGTTTCCCGGGCACCGACCTCGCGTCGGACCTCCGCCATCGTCCGACGCCCGAAATCCGATCAGGAGGTTTCCAGAAAAGCCTCCGCCATCGCCAGATCCTCCGGCGTATTGATGTTCAGGAACGGGTCGACCGGTTTCGCCGGCCAGTCCACGGCCGCGGCGCCGTGCCGCGCCAGGAAGGCGCCGACGCGGCGCTCGCCGCGTTCCACCAGGGTCGTGCGAAGATCCCCGCGCAGGGACAGAGCCCAGAGCGCCACGGCAAAATGCTCTCGCCCGGCCGAGGAGGCCATGGCGATGGGCGCGCCGTCCCCCTCCGCCGCCAGCCGTTCCACCAGGTCATGCGGCAGGAACGGCGCATCGCCGGTGACGCTGGCCACATGCGTCGCGGAGGGGTGCTGAGCGGCCGCATGATCGAGGGCGGCGAGGATGCCGGCCAGCGGCCCCGGATGGTCGGGCACCCCGTCCGGCACGATCGGGCCGGGGAACCCGGCGAACCGGGCCGGGTCGCCATTGGCGTTGAGGATGACGCCCAGACCGCATTGCGGCGTGAACCGCTCCACCACGCGGTGGAGGAGGGTGCGCCCCGCCAGGATTCTCAACGGCTTGTCGCCGCCGCCCATGCGGCGGGACAGGCCGCCGGCCAGGATCACCCCGAGGATGGGCGCCACGCCGGGCTACTCGATGACGATGCGCGGCGCGGCACGCGGGGCCGGCCCGCCGGTGAGGTTGGCCCAGAGCTGCGCGGCGATGCCGCGATAGACCTTCGCGTGCGGCCCATCCGGGTCCACGGCCACCACGGGACGCCCGGAATCGGAGGTCTCGCGGATGGTCATGTCGAGGGGGATCTCGCCGAGGAACGGCACGTCGAGCCGCGCAGCCTCCTCGCGGGCGCCGCCATGGCCGAAGATGTGGGAGGCATGGCCGCAATTCGGGCAGATGAAGGTCGCCATGTTCTCGATGACGCCGAGGATCGGCACCGAGACCTTGCGGAACATCGTGACCCCGCGCCGCGCATCGATCAGCGCCAGGTCCTGCGGCGTCGAGACGATGACGGCCCCCGAGAGCGGCGTCGCCTGGGCCATGGTGAGCTGGGCGTCGCCGGTACCGGGCGGCATGTCGACCACGAGGATGTCGAGCTCGCCCCACGCGACCTCGCGCAGCATCTGGGTGATGGCCGATTGCACCATCGGGCCGCGCCAGATCATCGCCGTCTCGGGCTCGATCAGGAAGCCGATGGACATCACCTTGATGCCGTAGCCGTCCATCGGCGCGAGCAGGCGCTCCTCGATCACCTTCGGCTTGCCGGAGAGGCCGAAGAGCTTGGGCACCGAGGGGCCGTAGATGTCGGCATCGAGCAGCCCGACCTTCAGCCCCTGCGCCGCCAGGGCGAGGGCGAGGTTGCAGGCGGTGGTGGACTTGCCGACGCCGCCCTTGCCGGAGGCGACGGCCACGATGTGGCGGACGCCGGGCAAGGCAGGGCCGGTGCGGGGCGGCGCGGGCCGTCCCGGCTGGGGCGGTTGCGGCACCGCCGCCTGCGCCGGCGGGGCGGGCTGATTCGGGCCACGCTCCGAGGTGAGGCTCGCGAACACGCCGGAGACGCCCGCCATCGCCAGGACGGTGCCCTCGGCCTTGCGCCGGACCGGCTCGAAGCGCTCCGCCTCGCTCGGGTCGATCAGGATCGAGAACATGACCCGGTTCGTGGGATCGACCACGACCTGGGACAGGCGGCCCGATGCGGGCAGCGTGGTCCCGCCGTCATCGACGGTGACGGCGGACAGCGCCTTGAGCACGTCGTCGCGAGTAATGGCCAAGATGGTTCTCCGGGCGAGGCAGGCGGGCACGGCGGCCCGGACGCCCCTCTGCATGTAACCGACGACCATGAGAACGCCAGACCTCTTGCGGTCTCACCCCTCCGATATGCGTGACGCGGACGGTTTCAGCGCCGCCCCGGCGGGATGGCGATGAGGTTGCACCGCTCCATCGGCCCGCGCACGACCGAGCCGTCGCCGCGCCGGTAGGTTCCGTTGCGGACATGGCGGCATCCGAGGGGACCGGGGAGCCGCTTCACCCGCTCCACATGGACGCTGCCGTAGCGTCGGTGGGAGAAATCGTGGCCGCCGATTCGCACGCCCTGGCCGAAGCGGACTTCGGCCCCGGCCGCTCCCGCAGAGACGCCGAGCGCGCAGGCAGCGGACAGACACAGACGTATGATTCCAGGAGTCGAGATGGCCAAGGATCGTCGTCCTCTTCTCCGAACGGGGCTGAACCAAGCGGCCCCTGGCCCGTTGTGAGTGCAGCCTTCAGGGCCGGCCCGCGACCGGGAGCACCGCGCCCCGATACGGACGACAGACCTTCAGGAGACCCGTTTCATGCATCAAGGCAACCACCGCGACCACGAGGGCGCGAAGAAGCTGTTCGATCTCGTCAAGGACATCAAGGTCGCGATGATGACCACGGCGGATCAGGACGGGAAGCTCTACAGCCGCCCGATGTGGAGCCAGGACACCGACGAGAACGGCGACATCTGGTTCTTCACCAAGCTGCACTCGCCCAAGACCGAGGAGATCGGCAAGGACAACCAGGTCAATCTCGCCTATTCCGACCCGTCGAGCCAGACCTACGTCTCCATCGCCGGCAAGGCCGAGATCGTCACCGATCAGGCCATCGTGGACGACAAGTGGAGCGAGAGCATGAAGACCTGGTTCCCCAACGGCAAGGACGACCCGGAAGTCGCGCTCATCCGCATCCACCCTGAAAAGGGCGAGTACTGGGACAGCCCCAACGCCACGGCCTTGCACATCTACGGCTACGTCAAGGCCGCGCTCACCGGCGAGTCGCCCAAGACCGAGACGAAGAAGGTCGATCTCGCCTGATCTGTTTCGACGACGCGGACAGTGGGGCGGCCATCCGAAGTGGGTGGCCGCCCTTCTGCGTTTTCCAGCGCACGGCTACCTCTGCTGGATGCGCCCATTCCGTGAGATGCACGGGCCCCTCCTGCCCTTGTGGGGAAGATCCGGAGGTTGATGTGGTGGGCCGACCCTCAGCCGTCGGAGGCTGGCGGAGCCATTCCCACTCCTCACCTCTCCCCACGAGGGGGAGAGGGACCCGCTACCAACCTCGCCCTCCGGCGATACGCGCGAAGGGCCGAACCGTTCGGTCGCCATCAGGTCCCCGTCAATCATCGGGCGCACGATTGACTCGCGCCCGAGGCCCATGCGCTCCTCGCAGGCGAGCGGGCGCCCAAGTTCCGCACCGGATCCGTCCCGACCATGCTCGATCTCGCGACGCGGGTTTACAACCACAACTTCAAGATCGACCCGATCATCCGGTCGCTGCTCGATACCGATTTCTACAAGCTCCTCATGGCGCAGACGATCTTTCGCCGCCATCGCGACGCCGACGTCACCTTCGGCATCCAGAACCGCAGCCGCTCCGTCCGCATCGCCGATTTCGTCGATGTGGGCGAATTGCGCGAGCAGCTCGATCACGCCCGCACCGTCCGCCTGAGCCGGGGGGAATCGACCTGGCTGCGCGGCAACACCTTCTACGGCCACCGCCAGATGTTCTCGGCCGATTTCATGGACTGGCTCGAAGGCTTCCGGCTGCCAGATTACGAACTCGAGGCGCGCGACGGACAATACGTCCTCACCTTCCACGGACCCTGGATCGAGACCACCATGTGGGAGGTGCCGGCGCTCGCCATCCTGAACGAGCTGCGCTCGCGCGGGATCCTGCGGGCGCTCGGCAAGTTCGAGCTGCAGGTTCTCTATGCCCGGGCGATGACCCGCGTGTGGGAGAAGATCGAGCGCCTGAAGGCCTTGCCCGACCTCTCCATCGCCGATTTCGGCACCCGCCGCCGCCACGGTTTCCTGTGGCAGGAGTGGTGCGTCGAGGCGATGCGCGAGGGCCTGGGCGAGGCCTTCCTCGGCACGTCGAACTGCCTCATCGCCATGCGCCGCGAGGTCGAGGCGGTGGGCACCAACGCCCATGAACTGCCGATGGTCTACTCGGCCCTCGCCGAGGACGACGAGGCCCTGGCCCAGGCGCCCTACGACGTGCTGCGCGACTGGCAGCAGGATTACGCCGGCAACCTGCTGGTGATGCTGCCCGACACCTACGGCACCACGGGCTTCCTCGCCCATGCGCCGGACTGGATGACGGCCTGGACCGGGATCCGCATCGATTCGAAGGATCCGATCGAAGGCGGCGAGGAGGCCATTGCCTGGTGGGCGTCGCGCGGCTGCGACCCCCACGAGAAACTCGCGATCTTCTCGGACGGGCTCGACATCGACACGATCGAGGCGATCCACGCGCATTTCCATGGGCGGATGCGCATCGGCTATGGTTGGGGCACCCTGCTCACCAACGACTTTCGCGGCCTCGTGCCCGGTCACGGGCTCGATCCGATCTCCATCGTCTGCAAGGTCATCGCCGCCAATGGCCGCCCCACGGTGAAGATCTCCGACAACCCGTCGAAGGCCATCGGTCCGGACGACGAGATCGCCCGCTACAAGCGCGTCTTCGGAACCGGCGAGATGACGGCGATGCCGGTGGTGGTGTGACACCCTACCGGCATCGCCGTCCGGGGAAGCGCTCCCGTGTCGCCGGAGGATCGTCAGCCCTCGGGCCGCTGCACGATGACCCCGTACCAGCCGAGCCCGGCATAGGTCTCGTAACCGGGGGTACGATGGAACGCGGTCAGCGCGCCGGAGGCGACCTCGCGATCGGCGCCGCTCGCGCGGTCGCCCGGCTGGAACGCCAGGATTTCGGTGAGGAGGCCGCGCCGGTCGGACGAGGCGAGGACGCGGCGCTGGGCGTCGAGCAGCAGCACCCGCGTCCGGTCCCGATCCTCCGGCGCCACGCGCACGCCCTCGACGATGGACCGGGCCTGGGGCTCCCAGTCGAAATGGACCGCCAGCACACCGACCGCCTGCGCCCGGCCCTTGCCGCCGTCGCGGATGACGGCGCAGTAGGTGGCGACCTGAGCGCCCCCCAGTCGCGGCTGGCGCGCCACGTCGGCGGCCACGTAGGCGTCGCCGTCCGGCAGGCCGGCTGCCTTTCTGAACCAGGGTTCGTCGGATACGACGCGGCCGATGACGTCGCCGTAGCGCTCGGGCCGTCCATGGGCGATGACCCGTCCGTCCATCCCGCAGAGCCAGAGGTCGAGATAGACCGTGTAGGCCCCGAGAATCACGGCGAGGCGCTCGGTGGCGTGGGCGACCTTGTCCGGGGTCGGATCGGCGGCGCAGGCCACCAGGGTCGCATCGGTCGCCCACCAGCGCACGTCGCAGGTCCGCTCGTAGAGGTTCCGGTCGATCAGTTCGACGGCATTGAGGGCGAGGTCGATCAGCCGGTCCTTGCGCGAGCACTCGGCCAGGGTCTCGACCTTGGACTGGACGGCGGCGATCCGGTCCGACAGTTCGTCTTCGAGGGCCCGTGCGATGGTCTCGACCTCGGCGCCGATGGCGCGGACCTCCTGCGCCACCACGGAGAAGCCCCGTCCGGCCTCGCCGGCCCGCGCCGCCTCGATCAGGGCGTTCAACGCCAGGATCTTCACCTGCCCGGTGATGTTCTGGATGCGCCGGCTCTTGTCCGAGGAGATGCGCTTCAGCTCGGCCATTTCGGCCGCCACACCGTGCAGGCTGGTCGCGCCGGGACCGTCCTCGCGACGCCCCGACGGATCACCGTCCTTGAATGCCAACCCGCTCATCTGTCTACCGATCGCCGAACGACCCATCATCGAATGCGGCGAACCGCCTAAGATTTCGCTAAATTTGCATCAGTTTGTATATTATCCGAAAAACGATGGGTCTGCTCTGAAATCAGCGAACAAGAATACACACAATTGTATTGATATTAGTAATATATTTCCGATCGATTCGGTAATTGTGACGCCTGTACCCACCGTCAGGCGACAACAATTGCCGTTTGGTGCAGATACGCGCAAAGAATGGTGATGGGCGCATCACGTGACTTCGCTTCACTGTCCTGCCGCGACATCGACGCCGCTGCGCTCATGGCGGACCGAACACGGTGACGCCTCCCTCGGCAAACGGTAGATCGCGGAGGGAGGCGAAATCCATGCGCATCGATCTCAACGCCGATCTCGGCGAAGGCTACGGCCCCTACACCTTCGGCGACGACACGGCCCTCCTCGCGCTCGTCACGTCGGCCAACGTCGCCTGCGGCTTCCATGGCGGCGATCCCGAGATCATGGTCGCCACCGCCTCGGCGGCCAAGGCGCGCGGCGTCTCCATCGGCGCCCATCCGGGATTCCAGGATCTGCGCGGCTTCGGCCGTCGGGTCATCGCCGAGAGCGCGGCCGAGATCGAGGCGGGGGTCGCCTACCAGATTGGCGCGCTCCGGGCCTGCGCGGCTCTCGCCGGCCATCGCGTCACCCATGTGAAGGCGCACGGAGCCCTGGCCAACCTGTCGAATGCCGATGCGGACGTGGCCCGCGCCCTCGCGCGGGCGGTCCGCGCAGTCGACCGGACCCTGCCCCTGGTGGTGATGCCGGGCCTCGCGTCCGAGCGCGCGGCTCTCGATGCCGGTCTCGCCGCGGTGCGGGAGATCTATGCCGACCGGGCCTATGCCGAGGACGGGCAGCTCTGCGCGCGCTCGCTTCCCGGGGCCGTGATCCACGATGCGGCCGAGGCAGCGGCGCGGGTCCGCCGCATGGTGGAGGAGGGGGCGGTGATCACCCTGTCCGGCCGCCGGATCCCGGTGCCGATCGACACGATCTGCGTCCACGGCGACACGCCGAGCGCGGTGGAAACGGCGCGCGCGGTGCGGCTGGCCCTGGGGCAGGCGGGCTTCGAACTGGCCGCCTTCGACGTCGCCTGACCGCGAAATGAATGCAAAGCCCCGGGTGAGCAGGGATCGTTTCCCGTCGCTACTCCGTTCCCCATCACGATCGCGCCGGTCCTCCCGCCGCGCGGTCGCATGCGTGGCGTTGAGACGGACCCGAGATGGCGACACCGAAACCGGCTGACGAGGCACCGAAGCAGCCGCCGGCCTCCCGCGATACGAGCGCCAGAAATGGGGTTTCGCGGGCCACTCCGGTGCGGAACGCCATGCTGCCGCCTCGGGCGACCCGCGTCGCCCCGGCCGAATCGATCCCGCCCTCCCTGGCCTCGCCCCTCATCGTCACCGCGCTGATCGTCTCCGGGCTCTATATCGGCCGCGACGTCCTCATTCCCATCGCCATCGCGGTCCTGCTCTCCTTCGTCCTCGGCCCCATCGTCTACCTGCTGCGGCGCCTGCGCTTCGGGCGGTTCCTGTCGGTCGCCACCTCCGTCGTCATGGCACTGGGAGTGGCGGCGGCCTTGGCCACCCTCATCGGCGTCCAGCTCGCGGATCTGGCCAAGGACGTGCCCCGCTACCGCACCACCATCGAGCAGAAGGTCGAGGGCCTGCGCGACAGCCCGGCCGGGCGTCTGGCCGACTACGTCGCCAATATCGGCCGGACCATGCACCAGGGCGGCGAGGAGAGCGCCAAGCCCGAGGCGCCCAGGCCCGAGACCGGGAAACCGAGTGCTCCGCCGCCGGAGAAACCGGTCGTCGTCGAGATGAAGGAGCGGGCGCCCGACCCGCTGGCCCTGGCCAACACCATCCTGTCGCCGATCCTGCATCCGCTGGCCACCGCCGGCATCGTCTTCATCGTGCTGCTGTTCCTGCTCATGCAGCGGGAGGACCTGCGCGACCGCATGATCCGCCTCGTGGGATCGAGCGACCTCCACCGGACCACCGTGGCGATGGACGATGCCGCCCGGCGGCTCAGCCGCTACTTCCTGGTCCAGCTCGCCCTCAACGCCGCCTTCGGCGTGGTGATCGGAATCTGCCTCTCCGTCATCGGCGTGCCCAACCCGGCGCTCTGGGGCATCTTCTCGGCGCTGATGCGGTTCGTGCCGTATATCGGCGCGGCCCTGGCGGCCTTGTTCCCCCTGGCCCTTGCGGCGGCGGTCGATCCCGGCTGGTCGATGGTCATCGCGACGCTCGCGGTGTTCCTGATCCTCGAACCCCTCACCGGGCATGTCATCGAGCCGATGCTCTATGGCCAGTCCACCGGAATGTCGCCCTTCGCCGTCCTGGTCTCGGCTCTGTTCTGGACGTGGCTGTGGGGGCCCGTCGGCCTGCTGCTCTCGACGCCTCTCACGGTCTGCCTCGTGGTGCTGGGGCGGCACGTGGACAAGCTCGAATTCCTCGACGTGCTGTTCGGCGACCGGCCGGCCCTGACCCCGGTGGAGAATTTCTACCAGCGCATCCTCGCCGACGACCCGGAGGAGGCGGAGGAGCATGCCGAGCTGATCCTCAAGGAGTGTTCGCTCTCCTCCTACTACGACGACGTGGTGCTCAAGGGTCTCGAACTCGCCGCCCGCGACGCCGCCCGCGGGGTACTCACGCCCGAGCAGAAGACCGACATCCGCGATACGGTCGCCGTCCTCATCGCCGGCCTCGACCGGCGCGATGTCGAGGTGCCCGACGACGATTTCGCCGCTCCGGCCGAAGTTCCCGCAGCCTGGAAGCAGGACGGCGCGGTCCTGTGCGTGACCGGGCGCAGCTTCGTCGACGAATCGGCCTGCAAGATCCTGGCTCAGCTCCTCAACAGGCGTGGCATCGGAACGCGAATCGTTCCCTTCTCCGACGTGGCCCGAGTCCAGATCGACGGGTTCGATCCCGGCCCGGCCCGGATGATCTGCATCGTGTCTCTCGCCATCAGTGGGGAGCCGACCCATCTGCGCCGCCTCGTCGGACGGCTGAAGAACCGAATGCCGGACCTGCCCATCGTCGTCGGTCTCTGGCAGGCCGATCACGAGGTCCTCAACGACGAGGGACTGCGGACGGCGATCGGCGGGGACGTCCACGTGTCGTCCCTCGATGCGACCCTGCAGGCCGTCCTCGGCCGGGCCGGCACCACGGCCTCGGTCGCCAAGGCCGAGTCTTCCGCGCCGGACAATTCGCCCGAGACACCGCCATCGGCGCCCGTGGCGGCCGCCATTGCATCGTGATTGCGTAGGCGGCCGCTGGGGGTCGAAAAGCCGCCCGATGGCGGTGAATCCACCAGGGTGATGGCGGTGGTTCGGGGCGTCTCGTGGCGGTCCGGGCTTGACGCGGCTCGCCCGTCACCGCTTCGGTTGCGGGGCGGTTCCACCAGGAGGCTTTCGATGAGCGTCGTCGATCTCGCACGGTTCATGGAAGACCTCGCCACCGAGTCGGGCCAGGCCATCCTGCCCTTCTTCCGGGCTTCGTTCGGCATGGACGACAAGGGCAGGGGGACGGGCGCCTTCGACCCCGTCACCGAGGCCGACCGGGCGGCGGAGACGATCCTGCGCGGACGGATCCGGAGCACGTTTCCCACCCACGGCATCGTCGGGGAGGAGTTCGGCTCCGACCATGCGGATGCCGAATGCGTCTGGGTCCTCGACCCGATCGACGGCACCCGCGCCTTCATCACTGGCCTTCCCACATGGGGAACTCTGATCGGCCTGCTCCATGACGGCGTGCCGGTACGCGGGTTGATGAACCAGCCCTATCTCGGCGAGCGCTTCGTCGGAGACGGGGCGAGCGCCACGTTCCAGGGCATTCGCGGCCCGCGCAAACTCATGACCCGCCGCTGCGAACGCCTCGCCGACGCGCTGCTCGCCACCACCGATCCGCGCCTGTTCGCGCCGGGCGACGAGCAGGACCGCTTCCGGAGCATCGAGGGCGCCGTGCGCATGTCGCGCTACGGTACCGATTGCTACGCCTATTGCATGCTCGCGGCAGGCCAGATCGACCTCGTTGTCGAGGCAGGCCTGAAGGCCCACGACATCGTCGCGCTGATCCCGATCATCGAGGGAGCGGGCGGCGTCGTCACCGCCTGGGATGGCAGTTCAGCCGCAAAGGGCGGCCGGATCGTCGCCGCCGGGGACGTCCGGCTCCACGCCGCGGCCCTGCGCCACCTCAACCCGTAAAATGCTTACATCTCAATGATTCAGGCCCTGCACCGCTCATCCAGCCGAGGAGTGGCGACGGCTTCTTTCAGTCAGTCGGACGCGCGTCTCAACGCGTCATTGCGAGGGCAATGGCCTGCCCCGTATCTGCGTGTTGAGCCCTTTCCGACACGACCGTCCCCGGCACGAAGGCATCGAAAGCCGCCCAGAAATCGTCTCGAATCGCGTCGCGCTCCGAGAGGATCTCATGACGAGCGTCGGGCAGGACGAGGAGGAAGCCGGAGGAGAGGCGGCCCACGAACCGTTCCGTGATCGCGGTGTCGCAAACAGGGTCGGCGCCGGCGCCGATCACGAGGGTCGGAATGCGGATCGAGGCGGCCTTTCGCGGATCGGCGAGCTTCGCCATCGCCCGGAACGCGCCGACGATCCAGGCCACGCTCGGATCCCCAACGGCGCTGGCACCGACGGCCCGGGCCGCCTGGGCATTGCGTTCATAGCGGACGGTATCGCCTGAGAGGCGGTTTCCCGCAAAGGGTTTCGTGGCCAGGGAAGCCGGATTGCCGAACGGGATGTAACGGCACCCGAGACCCAACGCATGCAGCACACGAGCGAGGAAGAAGGACGCCGCCGGGAAACGGATCATCCGGATCGACAGCATCGGCGCAACGGTGACAAGGCGGGCGAAGGGCAGCCACCCATCCATCGCCCCGGTCAGCGCCACCGCACCGCCCATGGAATGGGCAAGGCACATGTGCGGATGCGGCATCAGCGGCCGCAGGATCGCATCCTCGATCGCCTTGAGATCGCGACGATAATCGTCGAACCGCGCGACGTGGCCGCGATGCGCGTCGGAGACCTGCCGTTGCGATTCCCCCTGGCCCCGCCAATCGAACGCGACAACGGCGAACCCACGGCGGCGCAGTTCCGTGATGGTCTCGTAGTACTTCTCGATGAACTCGGCCCGGCCCTGCAACAGGCACACCGTCCCCTTCGCCAACCGGGTCGTCGGGCGCCAATGGGCGGCCCTCAGCCGAATCCCATCATCGGCATGGACGACAACCAGCGTTCCCCCCGGAGGGACCGAATTTCCGCGCGTGGAAGCAAGGGTTAGCATGGGGAGGATCCAGACAAGAGAAGCAGCAGCAAATTTTGCATGAGAAGGGCCATCCAAACTCTTGAAGCCTTCCGACGCACCTCCGATATTGGAGGAGCGCCGGCCGATACGGCGGCGCAACGGTCCGGCCCTTTGGGCGGACGATAACGTTACATGTTGCTTCCTACGGAGAATATGTCATGCGCCAGTTCGATCTTGCTCCCCTCTATCGCTCTACCGTCGGCTTCGACCGTCTTTTCTCGGCCCTCGACCAGTTCGTGAGCGCCGATGCGGTCCCGACCTATCCTCCCTACAATATCGAGCGAACAGGCGAGAACGCTTACCGTATTACCGTCGCGGTGGCTGGATTCACCGAATCCGACCTCACCATCGAGGTTAAGGAAAACGCGCTCACGCTCAAGGGCGAGCGCAGTCCCGATGTGACCCGGAAGGTCGAGGTTCTTCATCAGGGGATCGCCGCCCGTGGTTTCGAACGCCGGTTCCAGCTTGCCGACTATGTCCAGGTAACGGGTGCGGCCCTGGAGAACGGTCTGCTCCATATCGATCTCGTCCGTGAGATTCCGGAGGCAAAGAAACCCCGCCAGATTCAGATCGCCACCTCGGGCGCCGCGAAAGCGCCCGTGATCGAAGGTCAGGTACAAGCAGCGGCGTAATCGCCGGTCTTTCGACAATGAGCGCCCCGACCGAGAGGTCGGTGCGCCTGCCCGCGTTCAAAACCTATTGAACCGGTCGCCTCGGCCCGGTTCCCGGCATCGGTAGCCGATGAAGCAGTCCGCCGTATCGCGGGTGGGCGCGTAGGCGGGGATCGTTATCTCGGTGACCTCGCATGCGCCACGGTCGCGCACGAAGCGGTCATAGGTCGATCCACCTGTCCCGAGGACGATGCCCCGGCTCCGTGACACGACGGCTCTCGCCTCCGGGCAGGTCATGTCGAGGGTGGATGCCCGCTGTGCCATGGCGGGCCAACTGACGCCGAGGACGGCACTTATAACTCCGACGAATCGGGAAACCCCCATCACAGCCCAACGCCCCTCGTCTTCCACCGCACGGAAGCGCGGTTTGACCTAGGTAACTCCGAGCCGATCAGCCAGGTTTCGATAGGGGATTCAGAGGTCGCCGAAGACAAGTTGCCCTTGGGGGCTCTGCCTGCGGCGCGCGGCGACCGGACGCTCCTTACGAACTGAAAGTTTTGGTGCGGGACAGTGCGGTTTAGGCTCGCCGCGTATCCGGGCTTTCGCCTTGTCGCGGGCCACGGCTTCGGGTGCATTCGGGTTATCGCTAAGCCATTTGCCGCGCTTGATGACCTCATTGACCCGACCCTGATTCACACCAACTTTGAAGGCGATCTCTTGCTGGGTCATTCCCGTGGAAGCGTGAAGATCAAGGATCGCCCGTGCCAGATCCGGCGTCATCTTTTGGCCAGTGAGGCGTCGTGCCGGCTTGATCGTGCGGGTCGCCCGGTCGCGTTCGCGCAGGCGCTGGAGCAGGGCGAGCGCCATGTTCATGCCCTGCTCGCGCAGAGCCTCCTCGAATTCCTTCAACGTCGCCATCGTCGGCTTCCTCGTTGCCGTCGCGGCCGGACCTTCGGACCTGCCCGCAACCGAAAGAACGGTCGGGCATGCGCCAAGGTTGCGACGAATGCCATCGGTCGATTCATGATGGTTGAGCCGATGCCGGACCGATGACAACCGGGCGAAGACTTCATCCACCGCTAATGCAGCGCAGGTCCCGCATGGTAGCGCCGATGTTCCCATGCTTGTCGTCGCCCTCGACGGTGCTCGCCCTCGCTTTTTCCCTTTGGCGGCCTGCCCGTGGCGGAAACCTCGAGCTTCGGCTAAACCGCGCGGCACACGCGGCTTTCGAGGACGCTTCCAATGATCAGCCCGATCCTTTCCGTCGCCCGCGACGGATCAGCGCCCGGCGCTCCCTCCCTTGTCGAAGCGCTGGAAAGCGGCTCGGTCCTGGTTTTCCATGACGAAGATTTCCCAATCACCGACTTCGAGAAGCGCTTCGTCGAACGACCCTTTGCCGACGGCAAGGCCAAGAACGTCAACATCCGCGGCAGGGACGCGGCTCTGAGAGGAGCCGCCGGAACGCCGGAGGAGCAGGAGGCGCTGCGCCAGCTTCTCATTCGCTACAAGGCCTTCGCCCAGGGGCTGCTCGAGCGCCACTTGCCGGCCTATACCGGCAAGGTCACGCTGGCCGGCACGTCCTACCGCCCGTTCGAGGTGGACCAACGCAAGCTCAGTTGGCGCCGAGACGACACACGACTGCACGTGGACGCCTTTCCGTCGAACCCGATCGGCGAGAAGCGTATCCTGCGCATCTTCCGCAACATCAATCCGAACGGGCAGCCCCGCCTTTGGCGGGTGGGCGAGGATTTCGGCTCGATGACAGAGAAATTCCTGCCGCGCCTGCCTGGCTACTCGCCCCTGTCGGCGCGACTGCTAGCGGCCCTGCGGATCACCAAGGCGCGCCGCTCCGAATACGACCACTTGATGCTGCATCTCCACGATGCACTGAAGCAGGACATGGAATACCAGCAGAACGGCCCCCAAGCCGACGTGCAATTCACACCGGGCCAGACCTGGGTGACGTTCTCGGACCTCGTGATGCACGGCGCCATGGGCGGTCGCTACATGCTGGAACAGACCGCCTACCTTCCGGTGACGAGCCAGGCGGATCCAGAGCGCAGCCCGCAGCGGATCCTCGCCCGGAAGCTCGGTCGCAAGCTGCGCTAAGACCTCATTGATACAGAGACGGGTTTAGGACTACATCATGATTCTCGAAATTGCACAGATCGATATCAAAGCCGGCATGGAAGCTGATTTCGAAGCAAACATCGCCAAGGCATCCGAGATCTTCAAGATCGCCAAGGGCTGCAAGAGCTTCGCCGTGCGCCGATCCGTGGAGAAGCCCCAACGCTACCGGCTACTGATCGAGTGGGAGACGCTCGCCGACCATACCGAACTCTTCACCGGCTCGCAGGCCTGGAAGGATTATCGCGCCATGGTCTCTCCCTTCTTCGAGGGCCCTCCCAGCGTCGAACATACGGAACTGACCCTCCAGGCTTTCTGACGGCGGGAACGGTCAGGGCCTAGATTGGCGGACCAGCATCGTGACGCGGCTGTCGAGGAGCGCCCGGCACTTCGCGATGTCGTCGCGGGCACAAGTCCGAAAGGACTCGCCAACGGAGAAGCCTACATTCGCGTCGATATGCCGACAGGCCAGGACCGACAGCACCATCACCCCGAGGGGGATGGGCAGGAGGATCAGGCTGACATCCAGCAGACGCCCCAGCGCCGAGCCTTTGCGCGGACGGAGCGCTTTGGCATCCTCAAGCTTCGTGACGAAGTCGCCGAAGACCTCTTTCGGATGGCTCTGATCAGCGTACCGCGATGCGACCGCCCCTCCGCGGAGCGGAGTGATACTGGCAGAGCCAGAGCGCGGCAGGGAAATGGCGGGCGAAGTTAATTGCATTACCCCCCAGCCTTTCTCGTGGGGTTGTACAATCGAACGCCCACGTGATGCCGCTCGAAACTGCGCAACCGGCCGTAAGGTCCGGCTATGGTTGACACTCGTTACATTCACAACACCGCTACCGGACGACGTCAGCGCAGACGGTCCGACACGGTTTTGAGCGTATTCTCGATGGACCAGACGTGGCGGGTGAGGTCGCGCCGTGCGCAGGCACTCGCTTTTAAAACGTCTGGTAGCAATGATGAGGAGTGAGGTCCGCATTCGGCGACGGCCGACAGAAGCAGGAAGGCCAGCGGCCCAAGCGTCACAATGAGCTTGAGACCGAAATAGGCACGACCCAGAACGCTACGCCGCCCATGACGAGGAGGCTTTTCCGAACGGACCGGGGCGATTCCACCCGACAGCACGCCCCGCTCGAGTGATCGGCGAAGGGCTTCGCCGTCATCCGTGGGAAAATGCGCGTCTCGGAACCGTTCAAGCTTACTCGGAGCCATCTCTCTTGTCTCGACCAGAGGCCGCACCACACTCGCCCGCCTTTCGTAACGAATTGATGATCGGGGGTGGGTGAATTGATTCCGTTCGCTGCCTGGCGCTCACTTCGCGCGAAGCCTTCGCCACGGTGACAGCCGAACGCTGACTGCTTACTGAAGGAAACCGTCCTCGATAGAGGCGGCTTTGTCCGAAGCGTCCTTGCACAGGCGGCCATCGTCCATGATCCAGCGCCCCCTCCGCATTGGAACCCGCGGCAGCCCCATGGCTCTCGCGCAGACGGGAATGGTCCGCGACAAGATCGTGGCGGCCAATCCGGGGCTGGAAACGGAGTTGGTGGTCGTTAATACGGTGGCCGACCGCATCCTCGACCGGCCGCTCTCCGAGATTGGCGGCAAGGGGCTCTTTACTAAGGAACTCGAACAGGCCCTTTTCGCCGACGTGGTCGATGTGGCCGTGCATTCGATGAAGGATGTGGAGACCTGGCTGCCCGACGGGCTGGTCATCGCTTGCATCCTGGAACGTGACGATCCGCGCGATGCCTTCCTTTCCGCTCAGGCGGACGGATTTGCCGGCCTTGCGCCAGGAGCTCGCGTCGGCACCTCCTCCCTGCGCCGCGCCGCTCAGGTCCTCATGCGGCGGCCGGACCTGCGCATCGTCCCGATGCGCGGCAACGCCAATACTCGGATGCGCAAGCTTCGAGAGGGCACCTGCGAGGCGACGCTTCTAGCCCTCTGCGGCCTCGAACGCCTTGGCATGGCCGATATGGCACGGAGCGTCCTGTCCGTGGACGAGATGCTCCCCGCCGTGGCCCAAGGAGCGCTCGGCATCGAATGCCGGGAGGCCGATTCCAACGTTCGAGCATTGCTGGCCCCGTTGCGATCATCTACGGCCTCGGCCGAACTCGACGCCGAGCGCGGGCTCCTTGCGGAACTCGATGGGTCGTGCCGTACCCCGATCGCAGCCCTGGCACGGATCGACGGCGAGGTGCTGACCCTCGACGGCCTATTGTTCCTGCCCGACGGCAGCTCCCATTGGGCGGTCCACCGCTCGGGCGCGGTATCGGATGCTGCCCGAATCGGACAGGATGCCGGTGCCGAACTCAAACGCGCGGCCGGAGATACCTACGCCAAGCATCTGCAATAGCCGGGCTCCCACACGGTTAGCAGCAGCGCCGATTCCGGTCAGGCGCGGCATCTTCTCGCCTTGCGGACAGGAGAGGAACGGTTAATCGCTGATCCGCTAAGGTCAGTGTACAGTCTCATACACTTTGCGGCCTGGGGATACCGATGCATGAGGTCTGTGCCGACCTGTCGTCCTGCTCACCGGTGTTGATCCATCTCGATGGGGATATTCCCGGCCAGGAAGAGATCACGATTGGGCGTAGCGGGGATGCACAGTTGATTGCAGCCCTCCTGGCACGTCTTGAGGACCAAGCCCGCTTCATCGACGCGCAAGCGCTGTCCCTCGCCCATAGCCAGAAGATCTTCGAACGCGCTTCGGCCGTGGCCAAAATCGGAGTCTGGGAATGCCGCCTTGTAGATGAGGCACTGACATGGACCGATGCTGTCTACAGGATGTTCGACCTGCCGGTGGGCTCAGCGGTCGACCGTGAGACGACCTTAGGCTGCTACAGCCCGGAGTCACGTATCCGCCTCGACGCGCTCCGGAGCCAGGCCATCGCCGAGCGTGGCGGCTTTACCCTCGATGCGGAGATCGTCACGGCTTCGGGCAACCGACGCTGGATCCGCCTGACCGCCACGGTGGAATGCGAGGAAGGAATACCGGTCCGCATCTTCGGCATGAAGCAGGACATCACCGAGGAGAAGATCCTCGCCGACCGAACCCGCTACCTCGCGGAGTTCGATACCCTGACGGGCCTGCCCAACCGCACCGCCTTCTACGGCCGTCTCGCCGACATGAACAGACAGGGTGCCCTGCTGCTCCTTGACCTCGATGGCTTCAAACAGGTCAACGACACTCACGGCCACATGGCAGGCGACGCCTGTCTCGCCGAGGTGGGGCACCGCCTCAACGAGACGTGCCGTCGCACGGAGTTCGTCGCACGCATCGGGGGTGACGAGTTCGGGATCGTCGTCGACGGCACAATCAGCACACAGGGACTCGCCGCCCTGGCGGAGCGAATTATCGCCGCCATGGCGCCGCCCATTGCCTGGGGGCAGGGGACCTTCACAATTGGCGTTTCCATCGGCATCGCCATAATGGAGCAGCGTAGCCCTGAGGACGTCTTCGCAGAGGCCGACGTGGCGCTTTATGCGGCCAAGGCAGAAGGGCGCGGGACGTTCCGCTTGGCTCCTCCGGCGAAATGACGACCGCTTCACGCCGATGCGTGGTGCGAGACCTGAGCGGAGGCTAGGCCGCGCTCGGCCGCCATCATCCGGGCAAGGGCGGCGATCTCGCGTATCTGGAATGGCTTGCGGACCGAAAGGCTCCCTCGAAGCGGCCTGCGGTCGAAATATGCATTCGTCGATGCATAGATTACCGGGCGGTCAGGACGAACCTCGCGGAAGGCGAGAGCCACTGTCCATCCATCTATCATTCCCGGAAGATTGATATCGGTCAGCAACCAGTCGAAATCGACACCACGAGTCCTGATAAGCGTCAAAGCGTCTTCGCCACTGGACGCCGCCACGGCAGTGAGGCCGGCACGCTCGCACTGGATCGTCAACATATCCAGCAGGAGGAAATTGTCCTCGACGATCAGAACTTTCGGTGCGCCACTCATCCCGGCCATCGACCCTTTCGTACATCAACAAATGACTGCATTAATGGTTAAGCTTCCATCAATGGTCGCGTCGATTCGGAAATCGCGGGCGACATGGACGGTGGGTCGTTCGAACACCCTGTGACGATGCGCGAGGCCGCGGTGGAGCCAACGGCAGATAAGGGGAGAGGGACGGTCTGCGATGCGGCGACGCTCGCCGAACTCGAAGTCCTTCTCGGGCATGATCATCTGAAACGGCTTCTGTCCCTGCTCGTCGTCGAGATCCGCGTCCGCTTTCCTGCTGGGAACGACGATCGGCTCGCCATAGCGCAGGACGCCCATGCGCTGCTGGCATCGAGCGGATCTCTCGGCTTTCTCGACCTTTCGCGGTGTTGTTCCGTGATCGAACGGGCCTGCCTGAAGGGCGACGACATCGCCATCCCGCTGCAAGAAGGACGGATCGCCGCCGAACGCGCGCTGACCGCACTCGCCACCTTGGGGGTGCGCGCGTGACGGCACCGGTACTCCTTTTAAGAACCTCACGGGACGAACCCGTTGCGCCGAAGGCACACCCGCCGAGAGTGCGGAGGGCGCTGCTTATCCGTCGCGTGGCTGCCGCATTATGGGTGTGACACAGCTAATCCCGCAGGTCGCGGCGCCATTTCGCTGAATTGAGGTGCCGAGTGTCACAGACCGCAACTGGAATTCGGCCTTTGGAACGTCCCGTCAAGGTTGACGGAACCTTCGCTTAACCCGCTCGACCTACACAGGTCGCACCACCGAACGGCCCCGCGGGGACGCTCCGGAACCGGCCCCCCGCCCGAGGAGAGCAAGACCATGTCCATGACCGCGCGATTTCGCGTGTTTCCGCTCGCGGCAGCCCTTTGCGCCGCGCTTAGCGTCGCTGCCTGCACCAACGACAAGGATCTCGCCGACGCCTCGGGTTTCGCAGGCGGCGCAAATACACCGGGCAGCGCGCAGGACTTCGTCGTCAACATAGGCGACCGCGTCTTCTTCGAGTCGGATTCGACCGACCTGACGCCCACCGCTACCGCCACGCTCGACAAACAGGCCCAGTGGTTGCAACGCTATCCTCGCTACACGTTCCTGGTCGAGGGCCATGCCGATGAGCGCGGCACCCGCGAATACAATTTCTCGCTTGGCGAACGCCGAGCCCAATCCGTCAAGGACTACCTGTCATCACGCGGCCTCGCCGCTGGACGGATGCGGACGGTCTCTTACGGCAAGGAACGACCGGTCGCCGTGTGCAACGACATCTCATGCTGGTCGCAGAACCGCCGCGCCGTAACCGTCCTCGACCGGGGCGCCGGCTCCTGAGGACGAGGAATAACCTTCACAGTCGTGGTCCTATTTTTGCCGCGCCCCGACACATCTGCTATCGGCGGGGCGCTGCCGATGCCTACTCGTCCGATCCGACCACAGGTGCCGTTTCCCATGCTCCGCCGCCTGCTTTTCGCGTTCACGTTTCTCGCATTCCTCTCTCCCTTGACCGTCGTCGGTCCAGCGGCGGCGCAGGACGCGTCGGAATTCATCGTTCGCCTGAACCGCATCGAGAACCAATCGCGTCAAATGGCGGGCCAGATCGAGACGCTGCAATACGAGAATCGCCAGCTCAAAGAACAGCTTCGCAAGTTCCAGGAGGACGTCGAATACCGGCTGCAGGAAGGCAAGGGCGGCGGTGGAAAACCTGCCGCCCCCCCGTCCGGCACCAATCCCGGCCAATCCAAGCAGCAGAAGCGCAGCGATGCTTTCGACCCGGAGCAGAACCCGGGCCGTCCCGGCGGGCCGATGCAGCTGGGCACGACCGTCCCCTCCGCCGCCATCGCCGCTGCACCGTCGTCACGGGTACCGAGTGTGCCGCCCACGGTGGTCGATGCCGATGACGAAGAGCCGGGCCTGTCGCCTCCGGGCCTAGGCGGCCCCGTCGATCTCACGCCCCCCTCACGTGTGCCCACGACAGGCACGTTGCCAAATCCGCCGCGCCCGATGACCAGCGTGGCTGCAACGACGACGGGGGACGCCCGGGCGGATTACGAGACAGCCTACGGCTACATCGCGGCGCGCCACTATGAACAAGCGGAGATGAGCTTGCGCCAGTTCATACAGTCGCATCCGCGAGACGCCCAAGTGCCGTCGGCAACCTACTGGCTCGGTGAGAGCTACCTTCAGCGCAACCGCAACCGGGAAGCGGCCGAGCAATTTCTGAAGGTCTCCACAGATTACGCGCGCTCACCCCAGGCGCCGGATGCCATGCTGAAGCTCGGAATTTCCCTGAACGCCCTCGGCGCTCGCGAACAGGCCTGTGCGACCCTCGCGGAGCTGGAGCGCAAATTCCCTTCCGCCGCACAGGGTGTCCGCCAGAGCGTGGTCCGCGAGCAGAAACGCGCGCGCTGCACCGCTTGAACGCCGCTCCATCGGGCGACAGGGACGGGATCGACGCGACGCTCGCCGCGGCGCTGAAGCCTTATCTTGAGTCCTGCAGCCTGCTCATCGCCGTCTCCGGCGGACCGGATTCCACCGCATTGATGCATGCATCTGCCCGATTCGGCTCCGTGCAACCGATTCAGGTGGCGACTGTGGATCATCGTCTACGTGCCGAGGGACACACCGAGGCCCTGAGCGTCGGGCTCGTCGCAAAATCGCTTGGTCTAAGCCACCACATCCTGACCTGGGACGGCGACAAGCCGAGCCGCGGTATTCAAGCCGCAGCACGCCACGCGCGCTATAACCTCCTCGCAGAATGCGCGGGCCGGATCGGCGCCGATACCATTCTCACCGGACATACCGCAGACGATCAGGCGGAAACCGTGCTGATGCGGCTCCTGGCCGGAAGCGGTCCGGCGGGTCTCGCGGGCATGCGGCGCGAGCGGGCCCTCGTTCCGGGCCTGCGCCTTGCGAGACCCTTTCTTCATATTTCGAAGGCGGACCTCGTTGCCTACTGCGCAGCCCATGGGCTGGCGCCCGCACACGATCCCTCGAATGTGGATGAGCGCTTCGCACGCGCACGCCTGCGCCGTCTAATGCCCGGCCTCGCGACGGAAGGCCTCAGCTCCGAACGGCTCTGCCGCCTCGCCGTACGCATGGCTCGCGACGAAAAGGCGTTACGCGATACGGCGAGCGCTGCCTTTTCCGCCCTCCGTATCGCCGCCGATGTTGTCGCTCTTGATGCCCGACAACTGGCCGCCCTGCCGGACGCGATCCTCGTCCGTGTGGTCGACCTCGCACTCCGCGAAGCCGGAGGGGGAGGGGCCGCTCGCCTGGAACGTCTGGAACGGCTCGTCTTCGAGGACCTTCAATCAGCCCTCGCCGCTGGCACTCCCATGCGGCGGACACTTCGTGGCGTTCTCATCGACATGAAGGCTGAGGGTATCCTGTCCTTCCGTACAGCCCCCGCGCGGCGGTCTCCGTCTTAGGGGCGCGCTCACCTTTCCCCTGACTGGCTTGCCGCAGGCTGGCCCGATTTACTTGGCAAGGGGGTCGGCACTGCCTACATTGCCGACATGCATCCGCGTGATCCGCCCACCAAGCGCGGAACCGGACGCCCCCAGGGATTGATCGATGAACCCGAACTTCCGCAACTTTGCCTTGTGGGTCGTCATCTTCCTGCTCGTGCTGGCCCTCGTCACCCTGTTCCAAAATCCGGGACATCGCGGCGGCGGCAGCGAGATCGCCTATAGCCAGCTTCTGAACGACGCCGATTCCGGCAAAATCCAGACGGTGGTGATCTCCGGGCAGGACGTGAGTGGTACCTATGTCGGCGGTGGCAACTTCACGTCATACGCGCCCAACGACCCGAACCTGGTGTCGAAGCTGCAGAGCAAGGGCGTGCAAATCACCGCGCGCCCCCCTTCAGACAACACGCCTTGGTTCATCCAACTTCTCGTGAGCTGGTTACCCATTCTCGTCTTCATCGGCGCATGGATCTTCCTGAGCCGCCAGATGCAGTCGGGTGCCGGGCGTGCCATGGGCTTCGGCAAATCCAAGGCCAAGCTTTTGACCGAAGCATCGGGCCGCGTGAGTTTCGACGACGTTGCCGGCGTCGAGGAAGCGAAGGAGGACCTGCAGGAAATCGTGGAGTTCCTGCGCGACCCGCAGAAATTCCAGCGACTGGGCGGTCGCATTCCGCGCGGCGTTCTTCTTGTCGGCCCTCCCGGTACGGGTAAGACGCTCATTGCTCGTGCCGTAGCTGGCGAGGCCAACGTGCCGTTCTTCACCATTTCCGGCTCCGACTTCGTGGAGATGTTCGTCGGTGTCGGCGCGTCGCGTGTGCGCGACATGTTCGAGCAGGCGAAGAAGAACGCACCATGCATCATCTTCATCGACGAGATCGATGCGGTCGGGCGCCATCGCGGTGCCGGCCTCGGCGGCGGCAACGACGAGCGCGAGCAGACCCTCAACCAACTTCTCGTCGAAATGGATGGGTTCGAAGCCAACGAAGGCGTGATCATCATCGCGGCCACCAACCGCCCCGACGTGCTCGATCCCGCCCTGCTGCGTCCGGGCCGCTTCGATCGTCAGATCATGGTGCCAAATCCCGACGTCGTCGGTCGCGAGCGCATCCTGCGTGTCCACGTCCGCAAGGTACCTTTGGCGCCAGATGTCGACCTCAAGGTCATCGCGCGCGGAACCCCAGGCTTCTCCGGCGCCGACCTGATGAACCTCGTCAACGAGTCGGCTTTGCTCGCGGCGCGCCGCGGCAAGCGCATCGTCACGATGCACGAGTTTGAGGATGCCAAGGACAAGGTGATGATGGGCGCCGAGCGGCGCACCCTGGTCATGACCGAGGACGAGAAGCGGCTGACCGCTTACCATGAAGGCGGCCACGCTATCGTCGCTTTCAACGTGCCGGCCACTGATCCCGTCCATAAGGCGACGATCATCCCGCGCGGCCGGGCGCTCGGCATGGTTATGCAGTTGCCGGAACGCGACAAGCTGTCCATGAGCTTCGAGCAGATGACCTCGCGTCTCGCCATCATGATGGGCGGCCGCATCGCCGAGGAGATGACGTTCGGTGCCGACAAGGTGACCTCGGGCGCCCAGTCGGACATAGAGCAGGCGACTCGTCTCGCCCGCATGATGGTTACCCGGTGGGGCTTCTCGCCAGAGCTCGGTACCGTCGCTTACGGTGAGAACAACGACGAGGTATTCCTCGGCATGTCCATGGGCCGTCAGCAGACGGTGTCCGAGGCCACGGCCCAGAAGATCGACGCCGAGGTCCGCCGCCTCGTTGAGACCGGCCTCGAGGAAGCCCGCCGTATCCTCGGTGAGCACAAGGACGATCTTGAAGCGCTGGCACAGGGGCTCCTCGAATACGAGACCCTGTCGGGTGACGAGATCAAGAACCTGATTGCCGGCAAGCCTCCGATCCGTGACGCTGGGGACGGGCCGACTCCGATCCGCGGTTCCTCTGTTCCCTCCGCCGGTCGCGGCCGGCCGCGGGATAACGAGGGTGGACTGGAGCCTCAACCGCAGGCGTGACGCGAGCGTGGATGTCCTTGAGGATAGTGGAGCGGCGAGGGAGACCTCGCCGCTTTTCTTTCAATTGCCAAAGGCCAATTTGAATAGCTTCGCGGATTGAACCTACGACGAGGCTCGGGTTGGCCGCGCCATAGTTGCGTTGAGGGCTTCCACTAACGACGGCCGAGCTCGTAATCTCTACCCGGCCTTCGATCCGCTGGCCTATTCGTTCGTTACCTTCATGCCGCTCTTCGATGTCGCCACGGACTGGTTCTGGCGTGCGAACGCGGCGACCTGGCGGGAGCCTCTATTGTTTCAGTAGCGCTGGGCAGCTTGAAGGCGCAGTCCTCGTCTCGCTGATCATCATCGGCTTCACCAACCTCCCCACCTGCGACGAAGCTTGACCGAGCCCGGGTCCGGCACCATTCGTTTGCCATGCTTCGATACCATTCAGCGAGGCGAAATCGCCTATGGTGGGCCGTGACGATCGGGATTGAAGAACGTGCGTAAGTATTTCGGCACAGACGGCATCCGTGGCCGCGCCAACGGGGTAATCACGCCCGAACTCGCCCTTAAGGTGGGCCAAGCGGCAGGATTGGTGTTCCAGCGGGGCGATCACCGCCACAGGGTGGTGATCGGCAAGGACACCCGCCTGTCCGGTTACATGATCGAGACAGCCCTCGTCGCGGGCTTCACCTCTGTCGGCATGGACGTGATGCTGCTCGGCCCTATGCCGACGCCGGCGGTGGCCATGCTCACCCCCTCCATGCGCGCCGATCTGGGAGTGATGATCTCCGCCTCGCACAATCCGTTCGAGGATAACGGTATCAAGCTGTTCGGACCCGACGGGTTCAAACTCAACGACGACGTCGAGCGCGAGATCGAAGCGTTGATCGACGGCGAGTTGCACAAGAAACTCGCCGGATCTCGCGCGCTTGGCCGCGCCAAGCGGATCGAGAGCGTGCATGCCCGCTATATCGAATTCGCCAAGCGTACGCTGCCGCGCAACGTGACGCTCGACGGTTTGCGCGTGGTGGTCGATTGCGCCAATGGCGCGGCCTACCGCGTCGCGCCTGAAACCCTGTGGGAGCTCGGCGCTGAGGTTATCGCCATCGGCGTCGACCCCGATGGTTTCAATATCAATCACGATGTTGGCTCGACGGCACCGGCGGCCCTTGCTGCCAAGGTGAGGGAATTACGGGCCGATATCGGCATCGCCCTCGACGGCGACGCGGACCGCGTTCTGATCGTCGACGAGAAGGGCCAGTCGGTGGATGGCGACCAGTTGATGGCTGCCGTGGCACGGTCCTGGAAAGACGACGACCGGCTAACTCAGCCGGGCATCGTCGCGACAATCATGTCCAATCTCGGCCTAGAGCGGTTCCTCGGCGGAATCGGCCTCGGCCTCGCCCGCACCGCGGTCGGCGATCGCTACGTCCTCGAGCATATGCGCGAGCACGGCTACAATCTCGGCGGAGAACAGTCGGGTCACATCATCATGTCGGATTACGCCACCACGGGGGACGGTCTCGTGGCAGCGCTCCAGTTGCTCAGCGTGGTGAAGCGCCAGGAGCGTCCGGTGAGCGAGGTCTGCCATTGCTTCGACCCGCTGCCGCAGATCCTCAAGAACGTGCGCTACCGCTCCGGCGCACCGCTGCAGCAGGATGCAGTGGTCACCGCCATCGCCCATGGCCGCGAGCGTCTCGGCGAGACCGGCCGTGTCGTCATCCGGCCCTCTGGCACCGAGCCGGTCATCCGCGTGATGGCGGAGGGCGATGACCGAAGCCTCGTTACGGAAGTCGTGGACGACATCGTTGACGCCGTCACCAAGGCCGCGGCCTAATCTCGCAACGCGTCCGGCGCGAGGCAGCGCCATGCCGTGAGGAGGGCGCTCCTGAGCGTCTCCTCATCAGCCCCATCGAGCGACAGGCTGGTCCAGCCACGCCGTCCCCAGGCGCCGGGGACGGGCTCGTACAGGTCTGGCTCGGCCTCGACCACGAGTGCCTGATGCTCGGCGGGAAACCTCAGGACGACGCGCTCTTCGTCGACCCAGAGGGTCGCGAAGATCCGCCTGCCCATGCGGAAATCCGCATGGCCCATATGAGCGCCTTCCTCCACCCCAGGAAGCATCAGCGCCAAGGCGCGCACATCTTCAGGACGCATCGATCATTCCACCTCATTACTCGCGACAACCACTGAAGCTTGGCGCGAATGCAGGTCCCGCGACAGCCCGATGGCCACTGCAAGTTCCAGTAAGGTTCTGGACGTCTAATGGTTCGGAAAGGCTAACGTTTAACGTTAAGCGCGATTTAACTCATCCCACAGATGATGGGATCGTCATCCAGGCTCGTGCTCCCACACGTCCGCCGAACGATCGAGTTGAAGGATCCATTATGCGCCGTTCCAAGCTTTCCGCCTTGGCGCGCTCGATCACGCTCCTTGCGAGCGTGGGAGCGCCATGCCTTGCGCAGGCCGCCGACCTGCTCCCCACTCTGCCACCAGAGCCGCTGCCCCCGCCCATCGAGATCGGCGGCGCATGGTATCTGCGCGGCGACGCCGGTGCCGGCATTCTGGGCGAAGGGCACACCGTCGCCAAGGACGTAACGACCCCTCCGATCCCGTACAATTACAATGTCCTGAAGGATTATTTAGGCAACCAAGCCTTTGTAGGCGCGGGTATCGGTTATCAGGCCAATTCCTGGCTCCGCTTTGATTTTACTGGTGAGTACCGCTCAGAAGCAAAATGGATCTTCTATGCGGCCGAAAAGCCGAGCGGAGGCATCAACCGTACATCCGGGAAGTTCTCGTCGGTGGTTGGTATGGCCAACGGCTACGTCGATCTCGGCACCTATTACGGCGTCACCCCGTTCGTCGGCGCGGGTGTCGGCTTTGCTCACCACATGTTCGGCGGCGTGACCGACAACGGCCAAGGCTTGTATCAGGGTGGGTATGGCGTGGGCCCGGAGAAACAGAAGCTCAGCTTTGCCTGGGCGGCCCATGCCGGCCTCGGCTATTCCATCACGCCGAACGTGAAACTCGAACTGGCTTACCGCTATCTCAACATGGGCTCGGCGCAAACCGGCACGGTCACGTGCGAGGCACCGCCCTTCTGCAAGACGGATTACCACCTCAAGGACATTGCCTCGCATGACGTAAAGGTCGGCTTGCGCTGGATTCTTGGCGGTGTCGTTGCGCCGGTGGTCGAGTATCAGCCGATGCCGGAACCGATCGTCCGCAAGTACTGAAATTTCCTCAACGATACCGGGAAAACGGCGCGGATTGGTATCCGCGCCGTTTTTGTTCGGCCAGATGCGGCGATCAGGTTAACGACACCGCGTTTTATCTTTTCCCGGCCCAGGGACCGTTAGGGTTAAGACGATCATAACCTTTTAATTTCATCATCTTGGTCGGTCGACCCCCTCGCCGGCATGCATCCGTATCATGCGCTTTCCGGCCGATGCCTCCGTGAGGACCATGATGACTCCGCCCTGCACATCCCGCTCCGCAGCCGTCGCTGTGATCCTCACCGGACTGGCGATCGGCACTGCCGCGCCGACCCTCGCCGCGGACCTCCTGCCACCTCCGCCAGCTCCCGCCCCGGTTCAGATCGGCAGCGGTTGGTACCTACGCGCCGATTTCACCGAGAGCTATTTCGATCACCCCAAGGACGCGACGCTGGTCGAACCGGGCACGCCGGCGCTCGTGCGCTTGCGCCTGAGCCATCAACCTAGCTATGGCGGCGGCATCGGCTACCGCTTCAACAACTGGCTGCGCATGGACGCCACCATCGACCAGCGCCTGCCAAGCCGCTTCAGCACCTACTCGTCCGGATCAAACTTCGCGAACGGATACAATATCGAAGCCGGAAAGCTCGACGTGCTGACGGCTCTCGTGAACGTCTATGCGGATCTTGGCACTTGGTGGGGTCTGACCCCTTACATCGGCGGTGGCATCGGTATCGCTCAGAAGGACTTCCGCAACGCCTACACCCAGACGACCTGCACCGTTCCCGTGCTCTGTGACGGAAGCCCCGTGGTCGGTCCTCGCCCTGCCGCCGCGCGTCGCAACGGTTCGGTCACATCACTGGCCTGGGCGCTGACTGGAGGCGTCTCCTACGAGATCGGCGCGGGTTTCGCGATCGATGCGAATTACCGTTACGTCAATCTCGGCCGCGCCAAGACAGGCCTCGACGATTTTGGGTTCGGGACCCGCCTGAAGGATATCTCGGCCAATGAGGTTCGCGTGGGTCTGCGCTACAGCTTCGCCGGCGGCGCTGCTGCCTTTGGAGGAAACGGTTACGGCGGCGGTAATCCCTACGAGTAGGCGGGACGCCTGGCACGCGGTGACTTTCGGCTGACTTCAGACACTCCAAGCCCGCCCGGCCATGCCGTGCGGGCTTTTTCGTCGTGCGATCGCGAAAATCGAACTCAGCGTTATCCATCAGGCCTAAATGCAACGGACCATTAAGGTTACTCAATTAACAATGTTGCAAGGTTCGGAAAGAACAGTCGGGCTGCAGCCCTGAGGATGACCTTGATGCGTACCGTCACCCTTGCACTCCTCACCGGCGTGGCTCTCAGCTGGGTTCCAGCCGCCCACGCCGCCGATCTCGACTATGGCGTGCTGCGCGGCCCGGATTACGAGCCTGCTTCCGCCGAAATCGATTGGAACGGTGGATACTTCGGTGCGCATGCTGGCTATACGACCACATCGATCAATTTTGGCCCGTCCGGACAATCGGATCTCGCGCAAATTCTTCGTAGTACGACAGTCGAGAGCGAGTATCGCATCTCGGGAACAAATACCCTGAAGCCTGCTCGCCCCCACGATGTCGGATTCGGAGGCCTTGCCGGCTATAACTACCAATTCGACGAGGCCGTCATTGGCCTTGAGGTCGATTATACCAGCGTCAACCAGAAAGGCCGATCCGAGGACAGCCTCACTCGGCGCGTGATGCTCAGCAACGGAACCTACGATATCTACAGGATTTCCACCGCCGCGCATGCCGACCTCAAGGATTATGCCACGATACGCATGCGAGCGGGTTATCCGATGGGGGCATTTCTGCCCTTCGTGACAGCTGGCTTGGCGATAGGGCGGGCCGTGGTCGGCAACGACGTGAGCATCGATCTCAGAGAATATTCAGACGTCAATCGGACGAATCTCATCGGCGGCCTGAGCGAAAACGGCGGCACCGTAAAAGAAAAATACAGCCTCGGATATGCGCTCGGGATCGGCGGCGATTACCTGCTTACCCAAAACATATTTGTGCGCGGCGAATACCAATATCTTCAGTTTGCAAAATTTGGAGACGTGAAGGTGAACGTTAACACGGTCCGTGGCGCGGTTGGCATCAAGTTCTGAGTATTTCTGGAGTTTGAAGACGGCCCAAGACACTCGAACACATGTCCGGTCGCCCGCTCTGAAGGGTTGCGCCATGCTCCGATATATGATCGCTGCCGGCATCGCGGCTATCCCGCTGATCTCCGGGCCGAATGCCGAGGCAGGAGGCCGACGGAGCTGCATCCAAGTCGGATACGGTTACCCCCTGGACGTTCATCGCCTTCGTAACTTGCTGTCGCCGCAGATTCCTTATCGCGACCATTGCTACCGGCCAGCGCCGCGCATGACGCGGACCATCTACGAGCCGCCGCTCGCCGTGGGGATCGTTCCCACACACAACCCCAACGCACCGGTCTATAACGAACCTCCGCCCGGCTTCTCGCACGATTGACCGACGTCAGCTTTCGAGCTCGCTGTCCCAGTACAGGTAGTCCAGCCAGCTGTGATGGTATTCGCGGTGGTCAAATTCCGGCTGGCGGCGATGGAGTTCGTGCCGCGTCGGCCGGTGGGGTTCGTGCAGGAGCGGCATCTCCGCTTCCGCCGGAGTACGGTTCGCCTTGCGGAGGTTGCAGGGTGAGCAGGCGGCGACGACATTCTCCCAACTCGATAATCCACCGCGTGAACGCGGGATGACGTGGTCGAAGGTCAGCCCACCCGAGGGCATCCGCAGGCCGCAATACTGACAGGAAAACGTATCGCGGAGGTAGATGTTGTAGCGGGTGAAGGCCGGACTGCGCGCCAGGGTCACGTAATTCTTGAGGGCGACCACACTCGGCACGCGCAGGGCACGGCTCGGGGAGCGGGCCTCGACGTCGTAGCTGGCCACCAGTGTGACCCTGTCGAGGAAGAGGGCGGTGAAAGCGTCCTTCCATGACCATAGCGAGAGCGGATTATATGAAAGCGGCCGGTAATCCGCATTGAGGACGAGCGTTTGGAGATCCAGCATGGCGCTACTCTCTTGACGGATCGACAGGGGGACGACGCAGCCCGTTTCGGCGCAGCATCGTCCCCGGATGATGAAAGATCGGCGGTCCCGGCAGTTCGGTCCTCGGCATCGGGCGACTGGACCGTGGTCGACTGTCCGGCACAGTAGGCGAAGAGAACTGGTGATCGGGCAGGGTGGACCGGCCTGGGCTTAGCCAAAAGCGGTCGCATCGGGCGGGAACGCCCGGTTTGTGGCGAGGCACATCGACATGGACGGCCAACGCCACCTCCTCGCGTCGATACGAAAAGGCTCTGCCCATTGCGCGTTAGTCTAATATCACCATGACACGCTTGTGAAGGTTGCTCGGAGGATCCGCGACGTCGCGGCCCACAATCTTTCGGGAGGACCGGGCGAATGATGCGCCTGCAGCACCCTTTCGCCCCATTGATCGGCCATCCGACAATCCGACTCTGGACCCTATGCTGCCGACGGCGCGATTTAGCTCCCCTGGAGACCACGGCTCTTGCCGGAGAGGGAGCCAGGAGCGACCGGCCCGCCGCAAAGGGTCCGCGTGCCGGCGCCGGAGGGGCGGGCGACGAAGCCGACGAAAGGAACGACATGGAACTGGGATTTTCGAAAGGCAGAATGCGACATGCAGCACTCCTTGCCGCGTGGATGGGCGCTTCCCTTCTGAATCCTGTTCCCGTCGTGGCTCAGGCGGCGCCCACCGCCCCAGCGCAGACGGAGCCGGCAAAACCGGCACCCGCCGCTGGCGTCCCCACTCCGGCGGCGAAGCCGCTCGTGCCGAAACCAGCGGTGTCGGAGGCCATCAAGAATGTCCGCGATCGACTCGACGAGGCGAAGGCCAATCTCGACGAGCGCGAGAAGCTGCTCGCCGGCCGCAACGTCGATCCCGCAAACTTGCTCAAGGCACGCGAGGGGCTCGATGCCATCGCCGACCGGATTCGTCAGATCATCGACGCCACCACCCCCCGCCTCGAAGCGGCCCGCGAGCGCCTGACGCAGCTCGGCCCGAAACCCAAAGAGGGCGAGGAAGGCGAGGACGTCGCCAAGGAGCGCGCCGAGCGCGAGCACGCGGTAGCCGAAATCGACGAGACGCAGAGACTGGCTAAATCGCTTCTGGTCCAGAGCGATCAGATCATCGACCAGATCACGAACAAGCGCAGGGCAGCCTTCACCCGCGGATTGTTCGAGCGCTCGTCGGCGCTGGTAAACCCCGATCTCTGGATGCGCATCGCCGACGATGTCCCGCGCGACATCCGGGCGCTACAGGCCGCCGTAAGCGACATCGCCGGTCTGTTCGGCCGCAACGGATCGATCTGGAACCTTCTCCTGCTCGGGGTCGCGCTGGGCATCTCCGTGGCGCTGTATTTCGGTCGTCGGAACATCGCACCGCGCCTGGGGCGACGCAGCCAGAGCGTGGTCGACCCGACCCAGCGCATGAAGTTGATGGCGGCCTGGCGTGTGTTCCTCCTCGGCACCGTGCCGGCCGTGGTTGGAAGCTACGCGGTCTATTACGCCCTCGATTCCACGGATCTGCTACCCCAGCGGCTCATGCCAGTGGCAGGGGCCATCCTCGGCGGCCTCGCTTTTATCGCCTTCGTCGAAGCCCTGTGCGATGCGCTGCTGTCCCCGGAAAAGCCGTCCTGGCGCCCGGCACCGCTCAGCGATTCCACCGCCTCACGGTTGACGCGGCTCGCCGTCGGCATCGCCACGGTGATCACGGTGGTGAAGTCCATCGAGGCGCTCAACTCCGGCATCTACGCCGCGCTTTCGATCTCCATCGCCACCCGTGGCATCGGCGCGCTCGCCACCATTCTGATCCTCGCCATCGGCCTGCATCGCTTCGCCGATACGGCGGACAAGGAGGAGGCCTGTTTCGGTCCCTACGTGGCGCCGGAATCCACCACCACGATCGGCGGGCCGGCGCGACTCCTCGGATGGGCCGCCGTCATCGTCATCGGCATCGCGCCGCTCGTCGGCTATGTCGCTTTCGCCGCCTTCCTGATCGACCAGTTGGTCTGGACGGCCTGCCTGATCGCACTGCTCTACCTGCTCATCTCCAGCGCTGACACGTTCATCGGTGGCACGCTGAAGGACGAGACCCGCTTCGCCACAGCACTCCAGGCCAATACCGGCCTGCGCAAGCGCTCAATCAACCAGATCGCCGTGCTCTCCACCGGCCTCGCCCGCGTGGTTCTGATCCTGGTGGCCGCCCTGTTGGCACTGGCGCCCTGGGGGCTCGATTCCACCGACGTGTTCACCTCCGTGCGCAGCGCCTTCTTCGGCTTCAAGGTCGGAGATGTGACGATCTCGCTCTCCACCATCGCCTATGCGGTGGGGCTTCTCGTGATCGGCGTGGTCATCACCCGCGCCATCCAGCGCTGGCTGGAACAGACCTACCTGCCGGCCACCGATCTCGACGCGGGTCTTCGCAACTCCATCTCCACCATCACCGGCTATTGCGGCTTCCTGATCGCCCTCGCACTGGCCTTCTCCTATCTCGGCCTCAGTCTCGAAAAGTTGACCATTGTCGCCGGTGCACTCTCCGTCGGTATCGGTTTTGGCCTTCAATCCATCGTCAACAACTTCGTCTCGGGTCTGCTGCTGCTGTGGGAGCGCCCGATCCGCGTCGGTGACCAGGTGCTCATCGGCGACAGCGAGGGCATCGTGAAGCGCATCTCCGTGCGTTCCACCGAGATCCAGACCTTCGACCGTTCAGCGGTGATCGTGCCCAACTCGAATCTTATTTCGGGCATCGTGAAGAACAGGGTGCGCGGCGACCGCACTGGCCGGGTCACCATCACCGTCAACGTCCTGCGCAACCAGGATCCGGTCCGTGCCGCCGAGATGCTGGTGGCCTGCGCCGTCGCCCATCCGGACGTGCTGAAGGAGCCGGCGCCGCGGGTGGTGTTCCGCAAGATCGGCGATCCTTTCCTCGAGTTCGAACTGATCGCAATGATCGTCGATGTCAGCATGGGCTTGAAGGTCACGAGCGACCTGAACTTTTCCGTGTTTCAGGCCTTGTCCGGCGCAGGGTTCATTCCGGCCCTCGGCCCCGGATCGAGCGTCGTCACCGTCCAAGGCCTGGAGCCGGTCCAGACTGCGCTCGGGCAGATCGCGGGCGTGTTCGCGCAGAACCGGAGCCAGATTCGGCCGGCCCAGGCGGAGGAAGTCGATGATCGGCAGGCCAGCCCCTCCGCGAACGAGGAAGCCGAGCCGATGCGCTCGGCAACGCCCCGTGAACCGAACCGGCTTAGGAGCCCTGTGGAGGTGTCGTAGACCGACATGACCGACGACGAAGGCGAGGCGGGAACGATGACGATGGGATTCCGGGTGTTCGGCCTCGCACTCGTGGGCGGCCTCGCTCTGTCAGGCTGCGCCAGGGAGGCGCCGACGACCGGTGCGCTTCCGAGTCTGTACTGGCCGATGACCACGTCGGGCGCGTCCGTCGATTCCGCCACCGCGCGCGACATGATCTCGGCCTATCGTGCGCGCAGTGGCGGCACTCCGTTGCAGATAGACCCAGACTTGCAGCGTCTCGCCGAGGCTGAGGCGGCGGCAATGGCGGCAGCCGACAAGCCGAGTCAGGCCCAGACGGTGAAGATCGCGGTGCAACGCCTTGGCTATGCGGGCGCGCAGGTCAATCTCTCCGCCGGCTACCACACCCTGGCAGAGGCCTTCTCGGGGTGGCGCGACAGCCCGGCTCATAACGCCGTCATGCTGGCGCCCCGTGCCACCCGCATGGGCATCGCCACGGCCTACGCGCCTCATTCGAAGTACAAGGTCTATTGGGCGCTGCTGGTCGCAGAGTGAGCTTGCGTGCCACTCTCAGGGTAGCTTCATCGAACGCGGCGTCGGTGCCTGCTCGCTCATGAGGGTCACGGTCACGCGGCGATTCGATGAGAGATACGGATTGTCCGGGAATAATGGTTCGGTGTCCGCCTTGCCGGAGACCGAAGCGAAGCGATCATCGGGCACACCGGCACCGGCGAGGATCTCTCTCACGCTGATCGCTCGGTTGGCCGAGAGTTCCCAGGGCGGAGCAGGCGGGCGTGTACCGGGCCTGTCGGTCGCGGTGTAGCCCGTCACCGCGATACGGTTGGGCAATTGGCGGATGACGGGAGCGAGCTTCTCCAGGAGACGCCGCGTCCGGTCGTTCGGGCGGCTCGACCCGTTCGGGAACATCGTGCTGCCGTCCTGATCGACCAGGGAGAGGTCGAGACCTTTCTGCGTCGGGGTGACGATGACGTTCTTCGACAGCTCCGCGATCTCGGGCATGTCTTGCATCGCCTGACGCAGGCTCGCGGCGGCCAGACCGAACGCTTCTGGGTAGCCGCTGTCTGGGGTACCCTCCGTAGCGCTCGCTTCGAGGTCCGGCGGGTTAGGCCGATCGGTGGCCTGTTCGGGCGGGATGTCGCGGCGATTCTTGATATGCCCAGGCGCCGGAAGTCCGTTCACTTCGATGATTCCTGCGAAGCGCGATTCCTTATTGACGCCGAACGCGTCGCGCATGGAGCCGGCCACAGCCTGCATCTTCTTCTGGTCCTGGGTGGAATATGCGGCGATCATCACGAAGAAGCTCATGAGTAGCGCCATCAGATCGGCGAAGGTCACGAACCAACCGTGACCGCCATGGCCCCCGCGCTTCTTCCTGGCCACGGCCGGTTACCCTCTTTCCGTTAAGCCGCTTCCGCCGCGAGTTCGTCGCGGTGGTTGTGCGGCAGGTAGGCGATCAGCATCTCGCGCACGAGGGATGAACTCTTCGAGTCGCGGATGAGGAGAATGCCGTCGATGATCAGCGAGCGCGACACGTCCTCCTCCTCCAGCTTCACATGCAGCTTGTCGGCGAGTGGCAGCGCAATCGCGTTGGAGATCAGCGCGCCGTACAGAGTGGCCAGGAGAGCGGTCGCCATGGCGGGACCGAGCTTCGAAGGGTCCGACATATTGGCGAACATCGTCACCATGCCGAGGATGGTGCCGATCATGCCCCAGGCCGGAGCACAATCTCCGAAAGCGCGATAGATCTTCGAGCCTTCGTCGAGATGCATCAAGAAGTTGTCACGGTCGCGCTCCATCGTGTCGCGGATAAATTCGCGATCGTACCCATCCGCGATGTAGCGGGCGCCCTGGGCCAGGAAGGGATCCGAGATCTCCATGTTCTCGAGAGCCATCGGACCGGACTTACGCACCACATCGGCGATCTTGGTGATCTCTTCGATGAGTTCGCGCGGCCGGATCGCCCGCATGGTGAAGGCATAGCGCAGGCCCATCGGCAAGCCGTGCATCATCGTCGAAAAAGGGAAGCGCATCATCGTCGCCGCGGTGGAACCGCCGAAGATGACAATGACCGCGTGCTTGTCGAAAAAGGCGGCGAAGTTGCCGCCATCGATCATGATCAGGGTGAAGACGACACCGAAGCCGCCCAGAAGCCCGATACCGGTTGCGAGATCCATGGTGAACCCTGGTCGACTTGCCCAGCACCACGGAACAGGATCCGAGCGGAAAGCGACCCGCTCAGACTTATGCAGACGCGCTGAACGAACCGTAAAGGATAACGGTCCGCCTCTGTCATTCCCGTCATTCCCCGTTCAGGCTCCGCTCGTCATAAGCCGATCACGCCAAAGGGTTTGAGAGCTTTCCGAGACGGAAGCCGACCCCTGGGGAAAAGGTTAAGGGCGAAGGTTCCAGCAAAAGGAACCGCGCCGGGATTGGCATCGGAGCATACGTCGTCATGCCGTTGGTTCGTCTTTATGCGCGTGTCATGAGCCTGCTCGGCGCCGATCGGCACCTTGCGATCCTGCTCGCCCTCGCCAATGTGGCCCTCGCGGTGGCGGCTTTCGCCGAGCCGCTGCTCATGGGACGCATCATCGATCAGCTGACGCATCTGAAGAGCGACGGCAACGCCTTCTCCACGCTGGCGCCGCTCATCGGCGCGTGGGTCGCCTTCGGCCTGTTCACCATAGCGGCTGGCGTCACCATCGCGCTGCATGCCGACCGGCTTGCCCATCGTAACCGTCTCGCCTCCATGGCGAATTATTTCGAGCACGTTCTCGAACTTCCGCTGGCCTTCCATTCCTCGAACCATTCCGGCCGCGTCCTAAAGGCGATGCTGGAAGGATCGAACGGCATGTTCTGGCTCTGGCTCGGCTTCTTCCGCGATCATTTCGTAGCCGTCGTGTCCCTGGCAGTGCTCCTGCCGATGACCCTGTTCGTGAACTGGCAGCTCGGCTCGATCCTGGTCGTGCTGGTGACGATGTTCACCGTCCTCACCACCTTCGTCATGCGCCGCACCGAGATGCTGCAAGGCCGGGTCGAGGCCTACCAGTCGGGCCTCGCCGCCCATGCCTCGGATGCCCTCGGCAACGTCGCCGTCATCCAGTCCTTCACCCGCGCCAAGGCGGAGAAGGAGGCCATGCACGGCATCATTCGCAACCTCCTCGCGGCCCAGATCCCGGTCCTTTCCTGGTGGGCGCTCGCCAACGTCGCGACCCGCGCTGCTGCGACCCTGACCATGACGGCCATCTTCATCACCGGCATCGCCCTGCATCAGCACGGCATGGCCTCGATCGGCGAAGTGGTGGCCTTCATGAGCCTGGCCACCATGCTCGTCGCCCGCCTCGATCAGGTCGCCACCTGCATTAACGGCCTGTTCCAGCAGATGCCCAAGATCGCCGAGTATTTCGAGATCCTCGACACCACCCCGGCGGTGCGCGATCGTCCCGGCGCCATGCAGGTGGCCCGTTTCGAGGGCGAGGTCTCGTTCGATCAGGTCGGCTTCTCCTACACCCCGCGCCGCAAGGCCGTGGAGAGCGTCTCCTTCACCGCGCAGGCCGGGCAGACCATCGCCCTCGTCGGCACCACCGGGTCAGGCAAGTCCACCACTTTGGGCCTCCTGCACCGCGCATTCGACCCGGATACCGGCGCGATCCGCATCGACGGTACCGACATCCGCGACATCGGCCTCTCCTCTCTGCGGCACAACATCGGCGTGGTGTTCCAGGAGCCGATGCTGTTCGCCCGCTCGATCCGCGAGAACCTTCAGGTCGGCCGTCCAGATGCCACCGATGCGGAGATGCTCGACGCCCTCGACCGCGCCCAGGCTACGGAATTTATGGATCGCCAGTTCGACGGTCTCGACACGATCATCGGCGAGCGCGGCCGCTCGCTCTCCGGCGGTGAGCGCCAGCGCCTGTCCATCGCAAGGGCGCTGCTCAAAAACCCGCCTGTACTGATCCTCGACGAGGCGACCTCTGCTCTGGACGCCACCACTGAGCGCAAGCTGCAGGGTGCGCTCGAGGCCGTGATGGAAGGCCGGACGACCTTCGTCATCGCTCACCGTCTGGCGACGATCCGCAACGCCGACCGCATCCTCGTCTTCCACGAGGGCCGGATCGTCGAATCGGGGACCTTCGAGGAACTCGTCGCAGAGAATGGCCGCTTTGCCGATCTTGCCCGAGCGCAGTTCATGGCTGGTACGGACGCCTCGGAACCCGCCCTCGCCCTGGCGGCATGACATGAGATGACCCTCCCCCTATCCGGGGGAGGGTGCCTGCAGAGCAGCTGGAAGAGGGGGCGATCTCTCCGGAAAACGCGCTCCCCTCATCCGACCCGCTGCGCAGGCCACCTTCTCCCGTTGAGGGGAAAAGGGAATTTCCATTCAATGCTTCTTATCGCGACGGGGAAGTGTCTTCGACGTCCTCCTCGGCCCACACCCTGAACTTAGTCAGAACGTTCGATCCAAACGTATGGGTCAATGGCACGTCGGCCGCGTCTCGCCCGCGGGCGACCAGGATGCGGCCACGGCGCGGAGCGTTGTTGCGGGGGTCGAAGACGTGCCAGGCGCCGCCGAGATAGACTTCGGTCCACGCCGCGAAATCGCCCGGCGCATGCGGCTCCGGTTCACCGATGAAACTTAGGTAGCCGGTGCAGTAGCGCGTCGGCATGTTCAAGCCACGGCAAAAGGCCACGAGCAGGTGGGCGTAGTCGCGGCAGACCCCGCGCCCCACGGCGAGGGCATCGGCGGCGGTGCGATCCACGTTCGAATAGCCGTAGCCGAAACTGATATGGCCGTGGACCCAATCGCAGACCGCCTGGGCGCGGGCCCAGCCGGGCGGGACATCGCCGAACAGGCGCCAAGCTTCGTTCGAGAGCAGGTCGGATTCGCAATAGCGGCTCGCCACGAGGAAAGGCAGGGCCTCCAGCGGCAGATCCTCGATGGGATGCTGGATCGCCTCGGGCACCACCGAATCGAGATCGCCGTCATCTTCGATCCATCCCTCCACCGAAAGGGTCACCGCCCCCGCTGGCGCCACGAGGCGGCAGCACCGGTTGCCGAAATCGTCGATGAACACTTCGTGCGGCGTCTCCGGACCAATGGCCAAGTAGTCCGGTTCCGTCGCTCGCGAGAACCGGCTTGGATGCGCCGTCAATCGAGCGATCATCGGAGTAGGATAGGCGAAGTCATAGCCCATCTCGCAACCGAACCTGATGCGCATTACCCTTGAACCTCCGACCGACCATCGCGCCAGCCCCGCTGCCCTCATGCCCGCGCGAGACCGTTCGGCATAGGCCGCGAAGGTCACAGGTGGATGTCGGCATGCAGGCTGCGGCACCCTGCTTCAGTGCTGGCGCGCCTCGGCCTGCCTTGCCAGCATCCGGGCCTGGAGCCGCTGGCGCCGTGCTGCAATGACGGTGCCATTGATTTCGCCACCGAAGAGGAACATCGCGGCGAGCCAGTAGAGGAAGACCAGAAACACCATCGCTGTCGCCAACCCGCCATAAGTGGAGGCGTAGGCGGTGGAGAACCGGTCGAGGTAGAAGCCGAACCCGAGGCCGGCGAGGAACCACAGGGCCAGCGTCACCGCCACGCCGGGGAGCACCGATAGGATCGGGCGTCGGCCGGCCGCCACGAATTTATGGGCGATGACGAGAACCGCCGCGAGGAGAAAGGCGGTGATGCCGATGCGGCCGAGGGCGACCGTGAGGCTCAACGGTTCGAGCCCCGGCGCCACGTCGATGACCCTGCGCCAGATCAACGGGCCCAGGACCACGAGAAGCGCGAAGGCGAGCATGGCGAAGGCGCCGCAGACGACGTAGCCGATCGATTCGAGGCGGGTGAGCCACCAGGGCCTGATCTCGCGCAGGCCGTAGGCGCGGTTGAGCCCCACCCTAAGGCTCTCCACTCCCGAGGACGAGAAGTAGAGGGCAAGGAGAGCACCGATGGTGAGCACGCCGCCGCGCTGCTCGGTGAGCACCCGGTGAACCTCTCCGGCAATGGGTTTGGCCACCTCGCGAGGCCACGCATCGAAAATGAGGATGCCGGCTTCGTCGGCGAGCGACTTGGTGCCGAGGAGGCCGGCCAAAGCCGCGAGCAGGATCAGGAAGGGAAACAGCGAGGTCAGGATCGAGAGAGCGATATGGCTCGCGATCGCCCAGCCGTCATGTGAGACGAAGCGCTGGGCGGCGAGGCTGGCGACGTTGGCGCTGTTGCGGAGACGGCTCACGGCGGGTGGGGCGCTTCTCGTGACTGTGGGGCTCGGATGATACCGCCTGTCTAAACGCGAGGCCGGGCGATGGCGCAACGTCCGGTTCGATCGTCCGGTCGATGCAGTGCTGCACGCCGCCGGGACAGCTTGCGTTCAGCGGTTTGGTGTGTTGCCTGCGCCACCGTCATGTCAGTCGATACACCGGTTTCCCCAACCCGTACCGTGCCCGCTTCGGCGGTCTCGTCGGTCTTCGTCCTGATCTGGGCGTCGGGATTCGTCGCGGCGCGCTTTGTGGCGCCCCATGCGGAGGCCTTTACTTTCGTCGCCATCCGGGTCGTCGGTGTCGCGATCGTGCTGACCGCTATCACAATCGGCCTTGGCGCGAGATGGCCTCGCAGTCGGACGGGATGGCGCGATGCCCTGGTTGCCGGCGTATTGATGCAGGGCATCTACGTCATCGGCGTGTTCTGGTCGGTGGAGCGTGGCCTGCCATCCGGCATTGCCGCCCTGGTCGGTAGTCTCCAGCCCCTGCTGACAGCGACCATGGCACGTCCATTCCTCGGCGAGGTCGTCAGCCTGCGTCGCTGGTCTGGGATCGCAATGGGCTTTACCGGCGCGCTTCTCGTGCTCGCCCCGAAAATCGGTACGGCGGACGCGTCCGGCATCCCGGTGCTTCCCCTCCTCGCCTGCCTCGCGGCCATGGTGGCGATGACCATCGGCACGCTGTGGCAGAAGAGCCATGCTGGACAGGCCGAACTGTTGCCGAATGCGGCGATCCAGTTTGTCGGGGCGGCGCTCCTCGCCGTGCCGGCGGCTCTTCTGTTCGGCACCAACCGTTTCGACGCGTCCCTGCCACTATGGGGCGGACTGGCCTGGTCGATCCTCGTCAATTCGGTGGCCGGCATCCTGCTCCTTCTCGCCCTGATCCGGCGCGGCGAGGTGGCCGGCGTGGCGTCCCTGCTCTTCCTCGTGCCGCCGGTCTCGGCGGCGATGGCCTATCTGCTATTCGGCGAGACCCTAGCCCTGATGCAGATGGCCGGCATGGCGGTGGCCACGATTGGCGTCGCCGTCGCTAGCCGCAGATGACTTTTTCTTTGATTCATCTCTCAATAAAATTCAGCTCTCCTGATTTTGTTGAGCAGATCCGGGCCTTTCTCCGAGAAAAATAATGAATTCAAGCGGGATAGTGCCGCGCTGCGGCGAGACGCCTCTACAGACTTGGCAAACCTGCCTATAATGAGCGCCAACCCTCATTCTAATTTGAGAGATTCGAACCATGTCCGCTTCCCCGGCCGTCTCCACCGAACCGCAGGATCTCCCGACCCTCGCCCAGGGCGCCGGCGAAGCCGCCAAGGCCCTCGTCGCCGAGGCGACCCGTCGGGTTCGCGCGAAGGTCCTCGGCACCGATGGGAAGATCTCGCCTGAGAAACTCGAGGCCGAGCAGCATGCGGCCCACGGCCTGGCCTGGCTCGCCACCTATGCAGAGGGTGTGCGCGAGCTCGGTGCCTATGCGACGCGACTGACCGAGACCGGAGAGTTCGGGGAGACCGAGTCTTTGCTCGTCAGGATCGGCATCGGCGAATATCTTGACCAGATGTTCTCCGGCATTCCCATGAGTCAGGGCGAGATTGTGCGTCCGGTCGGCTCGCTGGGCCTGTCCGCTCGCGAGGTTGCAAAGTTCCGGACCGATGCCGTCGAAAGCATGATCGTCGATGGCAACACGGTTGAGAACCGCGCCGCGCTCGTGGCGCGCATCCGCGACAATGGCGGCTCCGCCACTATCGGCAAGTCCGGCCTGGACGAAGACATGGAGGCGATCCGCTCCGAGATGCGTCGCTTCGGTCTCGCCGAGGTCGTGCCGCACGCCCACGAGTGGCACAGCCAGAACGCCTACATCCCTATGGAAATCGTTACCAAGATGGCCGAGCTCGGCGTCTTCGGCCTGACGATCCCCGAGGAATACGGCGGTATGGGCCTGCCGAAAATCTCCATGTGCGTCGTCTCAGAGGAACTCTCCCGCGCCTATATCGGCGTCGGCTCGCTCGGCACCCGTTCGGAGATCGCCGCCGAACTCATCCTTTGCGGTGGCACCGAGGAGCAGAAGCACCGCTTCCTGCCGGGAATCGCATCGGGCGACACGCTCCCCACTGCCGTATTCACCGAGCCGAATACCGGCTCCGATCTCGCTTCCCTTCGGACCAAGGCGGTGAAGGACGGTGACGTCTGGAAGATCTCGGGCAACAAGACCTGGATCACACACCCGGTCCGTGCCGACATCATGACCTGCCTCGTGCGCACCAAGCCCGAGGAGAAGGGCCATAGGGGCCTTTCGCTGCTCGTTGCCGAGAAGCCGCGCGGCACCGATGCGGATCCCTTCCCGGTGGCCGGCCTATCCGGCGGCGAGATCCACGTCCTCGGCTATCGCGGCATGAAGGAATACGAGCTCGCATTCGACAATTTCGAAGTGCCTGCGGCCAACCTCCTCGGAGAAGTCGAGGGCAAGGGCTTCACGCAGCTCATGCAGACCTTCGAATCGGCCCGTATCCAGACGGCGGCCCGTGCCATCGGCGTAGCACAGAACGCCCTCGACCTCGGCCTGCGCTACGCCGAGGATCGGGTGCAGTTCGGCAAGGCACTGATCAACTTCCCCCGTGTGGCCGACAAGATCGCGATGATGGCGGTGGAGATCAACATCGCCCGCCAGCTGACTTACTTCTCCGCCCGCGAGAAGGACGAGGGCAAACGCTGCGATCTCGAGGCCGGCATGGCCAAGCTGCTCGGCGCCCGCGTCGCCTGGGCGGCGGCCGACAACGCCCTGCAGATCCACGGCGGCAACGGTTTCGCGCTGGAATACGCGGTTAGCCGCGTGCTCTGTGACGCGCGCATCCTCTCGATCTTCGAAGGTGCCGCCGAGATCCAGGCTCAGGTCATCGCCCGCCGCCTGCTCGAGACTGTCTGAGCCTCCACGCCGCGCGCGGCGGCTGGGCGGTCAGCCCGGTCGCCAACGCGGTTTCCGAACGAAAAAAAGGCCTGGAACCGGGTTATCCCTGGTTCCAGGCCTTTTCTGTGTTGATGTCCCTCTCCCCCAAATAAGGGTAGGAGGCGCGGATCCTACTCCGCTGGTGCGTGATGGCTCGACGGCATAGAGCCCGCATCAGCCGCCTTCGGCTCGTGCTCCACCGGCTTCGTCTTGAACAGGCGCATGACGAAGACGAAGAAGACCGGCACGAACAGAACCGCCAGGATGGTGGCGGAGATCATGCCGCCGAGCACGCCGGTGCCGATGGCCTGCTGGCTCTTCGACGCCGCGCCCGAAGCGATGGCCAGGGGCACCACGCCGAAGATGAAGGCCAGCGAAGTCATCACGATCGGCCGAAAGCGGAGCGTCGATGCCTCGATGGTCGCATCGACCAGCGATTTACCCGGTCGCCACAGGTCCTTGGCGAACTCCACGATCAGGATCGCATTCTTGGCCGAGAGGCCGATGATCGTGATGAGCCCGATCTTGAAGTAGACGTCGTTGGGCATCCCCCTCAGGTAGACCGCCGCAACCGAGCCAATGACACCGAGCGGAATCACCAGCAACACTGAAAACGGGATCGACCAGCTCTCGTAAAGGGCCGCAAGACACAGGAACACGATCAGGATCGACAGGGCCAGCAACAGAGTCGCCTGACTACCGGCCTGCTTCTCCTGCAGCGACTGGCCAGTCCAGATGTAGCCGAAGCCCTTGGGCAGCTGCTGCATCAGGCGCTCCATCTCGGCGATCGCATCACCGGAGGTGTAGCCCGGTGCTGGCTCGCCTGTGATACGCACCGACTGATAGCCGTTAAAGCCGATGATCTGCGCCGGCCCGACACTCCATTTGAGGTCGGCGAAGGACGACATCGGCACCATCGCGCCCTGGCTGTTCTTCACGCCGTAGTTCAGCAGGTCGGCTGCCTTCAGACGCTGGCTGTCCTCGGCCTGCACGATCACGCGCTGCATTTTGCCCCGGTTCGGAAAGTCATTGGTATAGACCGAACCGAGATTGACCTGGATCGTGTTGTTGATCTCCTCGAAGTCGACGCCCAGGGCTGCCGCCTTCTCGCGATCAATAACGAGCTCCGCTTGCGGCGCCGGGGGAAGGCCCTCGACATAGACCTTCTGCAGGATCGGGCTCTTCTTCGCGAGCGAGAGCAACTGTTCCTGCGCCGCCATCAGGGCCGAATACCCCTTTTGGGCGCGGTCCTGAAGGCGGAAGCTGAAGCCCGAGGCGTTGCCGAGGTTGTCGATCGGCGGCGGCTCCAGCGCCTGAATCACAGCATCCTTATATGTGCCGAGGGCCTTGTTGGTACCCTCCACCAGGGCAGCCGCCGAGTTGGCCGCGTCGCGCTCACCCCAGGGCTTCAGCGTCACGAAGGCCTGACTCGTCACCTGACCCTGTCCGGAGAACGAGAAGCCGTTGACGACCGTCACCGTGGCAACGCCGGACTGGGCCATCAGATGCTCCTCCACCGCCTTCACGGCGTTGAGGGTGCGGTTGAAGGAAGAGCCGGGCGGCGTCTGGATGTCGACGGTGAAGAAGCCCTGATCCTCCACCGGAAGGAAGCCTTCCGGCATCCGCACAAAAGCGAAGGCGAGGCCGATGACGAGGGCGAGATAGATCAGCATCACCCGGCCGGACCGCTTGATCATGCCCGCGACGCCGCGCCCGTAACGCGCGGTCTCACGGTCGACCACCCGGTTAAACCATCCGAACACACCGCCCTTGGCATGGCCGTGGCCCTTCTCGATGGGCTTGAGCAGGGTGGCGCAGAGAGCGGGCGTCAGCGTCAGGGCGAGCAGCGCCGAGAAGCCGATGGATGTTACCATGGCGATGGAGAACTGGCGGTAGATGATGCCCACCGAGCCCGGGAAGAACGCCATCGGGATGAAGACCGCGATGAGCACCAGAGTGATACCGATGATGGCGCCGGTGATCTGGCTCATCGCCTTGCGGGTCGCCTCCTTCGGAGACAGCCCTTCCTCGTTCATAATGCGCTCGACATTCTCGACCACCACGATGGCGTCATCGACGAGGATGCCGATGGCCAGCACCATGCCGAACATGGTGAGCACGTTCACCGAGAAGCCGGCGAGAAGCATCACTGTGCAGGTGCCCATGAGGGCGATCGGCACGACGATGGTCGGAATCAGCGTGTAGCGTATGTTCTGGAGGAAGAGGAACATCACCACGAAGACGAGAATGACGGCCTCCACCAGCGTCATCAGCACCTTCTTGATCGAAGCTTCGACCGCGGGCGTGATGTCGTAGGGGATGTCCCATTGGACGTTGGAGGGGAAAAACTGCGACAGCTCCTCCATCTTCGCGCGGATGGCGGAGGCAGTCTCGAGGGCGTTGCCGTCCGGCGCCAGGGTCACTGAGATGCCCGCGGCCTCACCGCCATTCAGCCGGGTGGTAAACTTGTAGTCTTCACCACCGAGCTCGATCCGGGCGATGTCACGCAGTCGCACGTTTGACCCGTCCGGGTTGGCACGCAGGACGATGGCGCCGAACTCCTCCGGAGCCGTCATCTGTCCCTTCACGATGATCGGGAAGTTGACGGTATTCGAGGCCGGGCTCGGCATGGCGCCGACGGCCCCCGATGCGATCTGGACATTCTGGTTGGTGATCGCCTTCGACACGTCAGAGGCGTTGAGCGACAGGCCGCGCAGCTTGTCGGAATCGATCCAGATGCGAAGGCTGCGCTCGGTGGAATAGAGCGTGGCGCGGCCGACACCGGGAATGCGGCGGATCTCGTTGATGACGTTGCGAATGAGGAAGTCGCCCAGCGCGATCTCGTCCATCGACTTATCGGGTGAGATCAGGGTGATGATGTTCAGCGTCGCGGCGGAGGCTTCCTCCACCAGTGTGCCCTGCTGGCGTACCTCGGCCGGCAGTCGCGCCTCGACGCGCTTGAGGCGGTTCTGCACTTCCACACCAGCAAGGCTAGAATCTGTGCCCGGTTGGAACTGCGCCGTGATCTCGATGACACCGAACGCGTCGCTCGCGGATTCGAAACTGAGGATATTGGCCGCGCCGTTGAGCTCGTCCTCGATGAGGCGTGTGGTGCCGGTATAGAGGTTCTCGACCGATGCTCCGGGATAGGACGTGGAGAGGGCGATCGAGGGCGGAGCGATGACGGGATACTGCGCCACCGGCAGGCTCGGGATCGACAGGATGCCACCGAGGCAGATGAAGAGCGCAACGACCCAAGCGAAGATAGGGCGATCGATGAAGAAGCGGGCCATGGGTCAGCGCACCTGAGCGGAAGCGGGCTGCGCAGCGGGCGCCTTGTCGTCGAGATCGGTATCGTGAGGCTTGGCCTCCGCCTGGGCGGCGACCTTCATCTCGACGGTCTTGACCGACGAACCCACCGAAATCTTCTGGACGCCCTCCACCACGACGCGGTCGCCGGACTTGAGCCCGTCGCGAATGACCCACTGCGAATCGACGACGGGTCCGACCTCTACCGGCTGGAGCATGACCTTGTCGTCCTTGCCGACCACCCAGACCTCGGCCTTGCCGTCGTTGGTGCGCTGGATCGCCTGCTGAGGCACGGCGATGGCGTCGACATCGATGCCCTGCTTGATGCGGGCGCGGACATACATGCCCGGGAACAGCTCGTCATGCGGGTTCGGGAACAGCACTCGCAGGGTGACCTGTCCGGTACTTGGATCGGCGGTGACATCGGAGAACAGCACCTTGCCCGCCGAGCCGTAGAGTGAACCGTCATCCATGATGAGATGCGCGTTGGCGGTGTCGTTCGACAGGCGCGAGAGCTCACCGCTGGCGAGGTCCCTGCGGAGCTTGTTCAGCTCGCCGACGGACTGGGTTATGTCCACGTAGATCGGATCGAGCTGCTGGATCGTGGCAAGGTTGGCGGTAGCGCCCTGTTCCACCAGCGTACCCTCGGTGAGCAGGGCGCGGCCGATCCGGCCGGAGATCGGCGCACGGACGTCGGTGTAGTTGAGGTTCAGCTTGGCCCGGTCGCGGGCGGCTTTGGCGCCGGCCACTTCGGCCTGAGCCTGCTTCAGGCCGGCATAGGCGCTGTCGTATTGCGCCTGGCTTGCGGTCTGGCGGGACAGGAGCTGCTCGAGCCGGTCGGCCTGCTGGCCCGCCAGGACCTGGGCGGCCTCCGTGCGGGCGAGCGCTGCCTCTGCACTCGCCAGTTCTGCCTCGAACGGGGCCGGGTCGATCTTGTAGAGGATGTCGCCTTCCTTAACCAAGCTGCCCTGTTCGAACGTGCGCTTGACCACGAGACCGGACACGCGGGAACGCACTTCGGCGATGCGCAGCGGCGCGACGCGGCCAGGCAGGTCGCGGAGATAAGGGATCGGCTGCTCGCGAACTGTGACGATGCTGACTTCGGCGGGTGGGCTTGGAACCGGAGCCGCAGCCTGCTGTTTCTGATTGCAGGCAGACAGGGCGACCATGACGGAGGCTGCAGCCAGGGAGGCCGGCCAGACACGTCGGGTACGAAGGGCAGTGGACGTCACGATGATTTCGCTCCTGTGCGACACACGGTCGATCGCAACCCGCCCGGCGGATTGGCAGCTCTGGCACTCAAGGCCCGGGCGAAGATCCGCGTAGCGACTTCGGCACCGTGGCAATCGCTGGGCCACGCGAGGCGGCCATGGCGTCATAGGCGTGCGTCGGCCGATACAGGGCAGACCACACACGTCCCGGCTTCAGCAATCGTTCACAATCTTGGCGATCGCGCGACGCAAGCCGGGAAAAGGATAAGCTTCGACGCAGCGTGGTCAAAACGCCGCGGCTAAACTCTCACGCGACGATCCTGGGAGGGCGGTGAAGTGGGGCGTCCGCGCTGATACCGAGAGCAAGCGCCGAACGCCCGCGCAAGGTCGGCGCCGACACTGTACCGAGAACCCGCGATCCCGGAAGGGAGGGCGACGTCACCGCGTCATCGATCTCCAGACGCGATGCGGCACCGGTCGACGGAGCCTCACCCTGGCTCGAGAAACCATCCGGCCCCTGGCTGCTGACAGGCGCACCGACGCCGGCAGCCCACAGCTCCTGCGGGAGGCTCGGCAGCACCATCACGAGCAAGGAGAGCAACACCAGAATCGTCGACAGGGCCGAGCACGGACGCCCGACCGACTGCGCTCGAATGGCGGTCGAAGCGAGGCATCGTACCTCCGGCGAGGCAACGGCGGATATGGTCGGCACTGAGGTCACGAAACTGAGGGTGGTGCGAAAGTTCCCGCAACGCAATAACCTGCGACATTCTGTCAAACAGCCGTATGGTAGTTCGAATTACGGCCGTTGCTCCAATCCCACAGCATATTTCGTTCGCATCGCAGCGGGTTGACCGTCCTTAACCATCCGGCCAAGTCTGCTCGCCCGATCATCTGTAGTCCGGCCCCCTCAGGCCGGACCTCGCCGGAATGGGAGATGGGGTGCGTATGCACCGGCCTGTCCAGGTCCGGCCGGAGACGACCAAAATGGGCATGCGCTCCCTTCTCGCCGCCACGGCTCTCGCGATGGGCATGGGCTTTGCCACGTGCGGCGGCGCCAGCGCCGGAAACCCGTTCGACAGCGGGCCGATCGCCGACTTCATGAACATTTTCAAGGAGCAGGCGATCCCACGCGAGACAATTGCGTGGAAGGGCGCGGAGAAGCCCGGCACCATCGTGGTCTCGACGAGTCAGCGCCGTCTCTACTACGTACTCGGCGGGGGCCAGGCCGTCCGCTATGGGGTCGGTGTCGGGCGCCAGGGCTTCTCCTGGTCCGGTCAGAAGTCGGTGACGATGAAGAAGGAATGGCCTGCTTGGCGCCCACCGGCGCAGATGCTGGCCCGGCGGCCCGACCTGCCGCGCTTCATGGCCGGCGGCCAGGACAATCCCCTTGGCGCACGGGCGATGTATCTCGGCTCCTCGCTCTACCGTATCCACGGCTCCAACGAGCCGGAGACCATGGGGGCCGCCGTCTCGTCGGGCTGCATCCGCATGACCAACAAGGATGTGGTCGACCTTTACGATCGGGTGAAGGTCGGCACGAAGGTGATCGTGCGCAACTAAAAGACCCGATCCGCCTCCCGCCGGTCTCCGGTCGGCTGCGACCGGACGAAGTAGGAATCGGAATGATCTTCGGCATCGACATCGGCCTCATAGCGGGCCTGTTCGCGGTGGCCGTGGCGGCCGGGTGTGTCGATGCCATTGCGGGGGGCGGCGGCCTCATCACGGTGCCGGCCCTGCTCCTCTCCGGACTCGATCCGGTGAGCGCCATCGCCACCAACAAGCTCCAGGGCAGTGCGGGGGCCGTCTCATCGACCATCGCGTTCGCGCGGCGCGGTCACATCCATTGGCCGGCGGCCTGGAAGATCGCGCTCAGCGCCGGCCTCGCTTCGGTGGCCGGCGCCCTATGCGTGAGCCTGCTGCCACGATCTGTGCTCGACGCTGCGGTGCCGATCCTGCTCATCGGAATCGCGCTCTACTTCGCCTTCGCGAGACGCATGAGCAGCGAGGACGCGACGGCGCGGATGCGGCCCGGCCTGTTCGCGCTCACCTGGGCGCCCGCCGTCGGGTTCTACGACGGCGTGTTCGGCCCGGGCGCCGGCGCGTTCTACATGATCGGGTTCGTGACGCTGCTGGGCCTCGGCGTGGTACGCGCCACCGCCCACACCAAGCTCGCCAATGCGGCGAGCAACCTCGGCAGCCTCGCTCTGTTCGCGGCCGGCGGGCACGTGGTCTGGCCGATCGGCCTCGCCATGGCGGTGGGTGCCTTCATCGGGGCTCAGATCGGTTCGATCCTGGCGATCCGCCTCGGTGCGAAGCTGATCCGGCCGCTCCTCGTCACCATCGCGTGCGCGATGGCGATCCGGCTGCTCTCGAACCCCGAGAACCCGCTGCGGCAGGCCGTGATGGGTCTGTTTGCCGGGAGCTGAGCGCAGGCGTCAGCGCGGCATGAAGGCCCAGTAATCCAGGTCGAGGATCACGGCGGGGTCGTAGCCTTCGGGCGTCTTGTCCGGGTGGTTGCCGCAGGGCTGGTTCTTGGTGGCGACGGTACGCAGGCGCAGGGCACCGATATCGGAACGGCCGGGAAGCTCAGCGGCTTCAAGCACTTCACTCCACGCGTAGACGGTATCACCGGCAAAGAGCGGTGCCACGTGGCGCCCAGCATTGATGCCGGCGAGGGCGAAGGCGTTGCCGAGGCCGTTGAAGCTTAGCGCGCGGGCGAGCGAGATCACGACGCCGCCATAGATCAGGCGACGGCCGAACCGGGTATCCTTCGCGGCGAACCCGTCGAAATGCACCTTGGCGGTGTTCTGGTAGAGGCGCGTGGCGATCTGGTGCTCGGCCTCCTCGACGGTCATGCCGTCCACATGGTCGATCTTCTCCCCGACCACGTAATCGCCGAACCGGTGCGGAGAGCCGGCGAGGTCGAGATCGTAGGCGCCGACGTTGAGCGGGGGCAGGGCACCGGCGAGGTCGGCCGGATCGACCGCCTTGGCGAAGGTCGGGACGTGCTCCTGTTCGATCTTTGCTTCCGGATCGCGCTTCTTCACCAGCACCCAGCGGCAATAGCTCAGAACCGTCTCGCCATTTGCGTCCGAGCCGGTGGAGCGCACGTAGACCACGCCGGTCTGGCGGTTCGAGCTCTCCTTGAGGCCGATCACCTCGGAGACCGTGGACAGGGTCTCGCCCGGATAGACCGGACGGCGGAAGCCGCCCTCGGCATAGCCGAGATTGGCGAGCGCGTTCAGGGAGATGTCCGGCACCGTCTTGCCGAACACGACGTGGAAGGTGAGCAGGTCGTCGAGCGGGCTCTGCGGGTAGCCGATCGCCTTGGCGAAAGCATCCGAAGACTGCACCGCGAAGCGTGGCCCGTAGAGCGAGGTATAGAGCGCGACGTCGCCGCTCGTCACCGTGCGTGGGGTGGCATGGCGGATGGTTTCGCCGAGGCGGTAATCCTCGAAGAAGCGGCCGGGATTGGTCTTCATCACTGGGTCGTCCTTCGGATTGGGTCTCGTCTCTTCGGCCCGGGGCGGACTCAGCCGCCGTAGACGACGGTCTGGGGCGGAATGAACTCGTGCAGGAGGCGGCTCACGAAGAGCAGCAGGAGCACGAGGACGATCGGCGACAGGTCGATGCCGCCGAGATTGGGCAGGATGCTGCGGATCGGGCGAAGGACCGGCTCGGTCAGCCGATACAGCACCTCACCGATCTGCGAGACGATCGGATTGCGGACATTGACCACGTTGAAGGCCACGAGCCAGCTCAGCACGGCACTGGCGATGAGTACATAGATGAAGAGCTGCACGACGGTGTCGAAGAGCCAGAGAAGAGCATACATGCGCGGTCTGATGTCCTCGTTCGCCCTGCCTTGTCAGGCTTGGGTCTAACGTCGGGAATTCCGGAATTGACAGGTCGAGGTACGCGCGCCTACAAGGCCGGCACCTCGGAACGGGGCTGTAGCTCAGATGGGAGAGCGCCGCAATCGCACTGCGGAGGTCAGCGGTTCGATCCCGCTCAGCTCCACCAGGTTTCTTTCAAGCCCCTGGTGAACAACGATCTTGTGAGGATCGCGCCGTCGCCTCGACGACCGTGCGGCCCATCACCGCCACCGCCATGAGACGGTGGTTTCAAGCGCCATCGGACGGCGTTTCGAGCGCCATCCGACCCCCTTTATCCCTCCAGGCGTCCCATGCGGGATGGCGGTGGTCCGTACCGGCGCGAAACCGGTTCAGGACGCTGCGGATCGGCACAGGGCCGTGCCGTCACGGATCATGAAATTCACCAGCGTCGGGGAGACGCCGTTCTCGCGGGCGAGGACGGTCTGCGGAATGCCGTCGATCCTGTGGGCGAGGAAAACCCGGCGGGTGCGCTCCGACGTCGTCTCCAGCGCGGCCAGGACGGCCTTCAGCGCCTGGCATTGTTCGAGGTGGTCCTGCGGGCAGGTGCAGGGGGCAGGGACGGCCTCGGCCTGATCGTCCGGCACGAAGCGGCAGCGCTCGCGGAGGGTGCGGCGCGCCCAGTCGATGGCGGCGTTCCGCACCATCCGCCGCAGGTACGGCAGCGGCGCCTCGATGCGGCGCCCACCACGCAGGTCGGCGGCCGGCTCCTCGCAGAGCTTGAGCACCACCTCCTGCACCACATCCTCGGCCGCGGCGCGATCGTGCAGGATCTGCGTCGCGTAGGCGACGAGGCTCGATTGTTCGGCGATGAGAGCGGCCAGCAGCGGAGCGTCGATGTCGCTTCGCGTCTCGTGCGTATGACGTTGTCCCATGGACGACCTTCTTCGAATGTGCAGGCCAGGACGAAACCGGGCGAAACCACCCCGCCGCGCCACATCGCCGGGCAAGTGCCACCCCCCAACTCGGATACGGAGGCTAAAGAGGGAAATTTCACAGACTTACAAGGGCGCAATGGTCAGAAAATATTTGAATTAGAAGTCTTCTAAACTCAACACGGATAGTCGAGAATGACGATTCGGTGGCGATTTAGGCTCGTTACGAAGGACTTATGCTGCCGCAAGACATCGTACCTGCCCGAATCGCGGCTTTGCATGGCCGCGAGTCATCCTTTGCATGGCCAGCGACATTTTCGGATCGTGATCGGTTGTATCCAGACTATCTTACCCGCTCGGCGTTAGATAGGCCGGTTGTGGTGAGGCCGCGAGGCGACCGATGCTGGATCGTTCGGCCGCGCGGCATGCGATCGCCGGGAGTTTTTCGAGCGCCACTAAATTTACCACGCTGCCGGTCGTCTTCTCCCAAAAGGGCGTCCCGGTTCGCGGATGCCGGTTCCAGCCAACGACGAGACACGATGCTCCGGACGACAGCACCCTTTCGATGCGGCGAGGCGACGGGCCGTCCCCTCGATGTCTATCGCGACGGCGACCGGCTCAGCGTCGTGGCGGAGGGTCGGGTTGGTCTCCGCCTGCGCCTTCAACAGGGGAGCCGTCCGCATCTCTCCCTCGAGGAGCCCGCGAGACCCGATCCGAGCGAGATCCTGACCAGCGTCACGGCGGCCTTCGAGATGGTCTCGGCGACCCATCCCGAGGCCGAGCGGATCGGGCTCGATTCCGCGAGCTTCGCCGGCCTCGCCGATTCGCTGATGGAACGCGGGCTCGCCGTGCGGGAGGGAGACACACTCGGCGTCGATCCAGCGATGCTGTGGCAGCGGCCCGAACCCTGGCTCGCCACCCTGGTGGCGCGCGATTTTCCGGCGCGGCCGGTGATGAGCGACGGCAAGCGCCATCCGCAGCGGCCGCCGAAACCCAACGGTACGATCTATTCCCGCTTCATCCCCTGGCTCGGACAGGCCGTGGCGTTCCGCGCCGCCACAATCGACGACGTCGATACCCTGCATCGCTGGTTCAACGACCCGGTGGTCGATGCCGCCTGGGGCGAGGCGGGCGGGCGCGACAAGCATGAGGCCTATCTCGCCGGCCTCATCGCCGACCCGCACATGATCCCGCTGATCGGCACGATCGGCGGCGAACCCTTCGGCTATTTCGAGATCTACTGGGCCAAGGAGAACCGCCTCGCCCCGTTCTACGACGTGCAGGATTACGATCGCGGCTGGCATGTCCTGATCGGCGAGAGCCGCTTTCGCGGCAAGGCCTACATCTCGGCCTGGCTGCCCTCGCTGATGCACGCGCTCTTCCTCGACGACCCGCGCACGGAGCGGATCGTCGGCGAGCCCAAGGCGGACCATGTCCAGCAATTGCGTAACCTGGAACGGTCGGGCTTCGCGCGGATCAAGACCTTCGATTTTCCGCACAAGCGTGCGGCCCTGGTGATGCTCCTGCGCGAGCGCTTCTTCTGCGAACGGCTGTGGTCGCCGACGGGGGGCCTGCCCGCTTCGCCGGCGAGCTGACGGGATGCCTCAGCGGGAGGCGAGATAGGCGCGCCAGCCGCCATGGCGGGTGATGTCCTCGGCGCCCGCCACCGCATGGGCTTCGCACAGGAACCCGGACACGTCGGACCCGTCCTCCAGGGTGACTTTGCCGATGCCGAGGGGGGCGGGGATCGCCGCGGCGAAGCGGCCGAAACCCGCCGGGGGCAGGGCCCAGACCTCCACCTCCAATCCCCCGCCGGCAAAGCCTGGCTCGTGGACCAGACCGGGCTTGGCCGGCTGGGTGCCGGGCAGGGCGTAGAGGCGGTACGCCCCCGAGGTCCGCGCCGCCCGCACCTTCCTGCCGCCGAGATCGGTGAGCTGGTGGTTGAGCGGCAGGCCCGTGAGATGGGCGCCCACCACCGCGATGGCGATCTCGTCCGCCTCCGGGGCGGGCACCCGGCTGGCCTCGGGCAGAACCGCGTCGCGCGCGATCCCCATTCCGCTCGCCGCCGCGCGGTGGAGCGCGTCGGCCCAGTGGCCCAAAGCCTCGTCGCTGAAGCCGGGGCCGACGAGCGTCACGCCGCCGGGCAAGCCATCGGCGCCGAAGCCTCCGGGCACCGCGATCGCGGCGAGGCCGAGGAGGTTGGCGAAGTTGGTGTAATGCCCGAAATGGCTGTTGAGGCGGATCGGGTCGGCCAGCATCTCCTCCACCGTGTAGGTGGTGGGGGAGGTGGGCAGGAGCAGGATGTCGACCTTCGCCCAGATCGCCTCCGTGCGTCGCCGCAGGGCCTCGAACGCGTAGCGGCCCTCGAACGCGTCGACGGCGCTGTAGCCCTTGGCGGAGTCGACGATGCTCCTCACGCTCGGGTCGAGGGCGTCGGCATGGCCGGCGAAGAACCCGGCGATGGCGGCCAGGCGCTCGGCCACCCACGGCCCGTTGTAGAGCAGGGTCGCGATCTCGCGGAACGGCGCGTAATCGAACGGCAACGCCACGGCGCCCAGCGCTTCGAGGCGGGCGATGGCGGCGTCGTAGAGGGCCTCGCGCTCGGTATCGCCGTAGAACTCGCGCTCGTCCGGGGTGGGCACGCCGAAGCGCAGGCCCCGGGCGGGGAGGGGATGCGGCACAGCCCGCCGCGAGAACGGATCGGCGGCGTCGAACCCCTCCGCGATGCGGCGGATCGCGAGACCGTCGCCCACGGTCGCCGCGAAGATGCTGATGCAGTCGAGGCTGCGGCAGGCGGGGACGAGGCCCGTCGTGCTGAACAGGCCCGGCGTCGGCTTGATCCCCACGAGGTTGTTGAACATCGCCGGCACGCGGCCGGAACCGGCCGTGTCGGTGCCGAGGGAAAAGCTCGCGAGCCCCGCCGCCACGGCGACGGCCGAGCCGGAGCTCGACCCGCCCGAGACATGGGCGGCGCTAAACACGCTGCGCGGCGCGCCGTAGGGCGAGCGGGTGCCGTTGAGGCCGGTGGCGAACTGGTCGAGATTGGTCTTGCCCGTGCAGAACGCACCCGCCGCCTTGAGGCGCGCCACCACCCCGGCATCCGCTTTCGCCTCGTAGGCGAAAGCGGGGCAGGCCGCCGTCGTCGGCAGGCCTGCGACGTCGATATTGTCCTTCACCGCGAAGGGCACGCCCCAGAGCGGCAATGAGTTCGGCTCGGGGTGGCGCGCCATCAGGTCCCGCGCCGCGCTCACCAATGCCTCCCGGTCGAGGGCGGTGATGAAGATGGCGGGGTCCGTCGACGCCTCCATCCGGTCGGCGACGGCTTCGGCGACGGTCACGGGGGTGATACGCCCCGCCGCGTAGAGGTCGCGCAGGGTCGACAGGTCGAGGATGGTCGGCAGCATGTCGGTGGGCTCTCTCACCTGCTCTAAGCAGGTTTCGCAAAAGTGGTGACCGGTTTTGCGAAACAAAACCTGCGTCATTTCAAAGACCTAAACCAGGTGACGCGTTGGCTTGCCAACGCGAACCTGCTTAAATCTCTTCGAGGATGGCGACGAGATCGCCGCCACGCAGGGTGCGGCCCGGCTTCACCCGGACCTCACGCACAATTCCCGCCACCGGGGCGGAAACGGCGATCTCCATCTTCATCGATTCGAGGATCGCCACCGTCTCGCCGGCCGCGACGCTCTGTCCGTCCTCGACCAGCACCTTCCAGACGTTGCCCGGCACGGTGGTCGGCACGCCCACATGGCCGGCCGGCACCGCGTCCTCCTCGCCCACGGGTGCGCCCTCGTCGGCGACGAAACTGTCGAGCCCCTCATCCTGCCAACGCTGCCGCTCGACCTCGAAGGCGGTCTGCTGGCGCAGCTTCGCGGCCGTGATCTCGACGGCGTTGCGGGCGAGCTCGGCGCGATGCTCGGCATAGGAGAACGTGCCCTCCTCGATCCTCAGGGGGTAGGCCCCGTGCGGGAAGGCGGCGCGGGCCTCCATCAGCTCGTCGTGGCTCACGGGGAAGAAGCGGATGCGGTCGAACGGGCGCAGCAGCCAGGGATGGCCGGGGACGAAGTCCTTCGTCATCCGCCAGGTGTTCCAGATCTGGATGGTGCGGCCGAAGAGCTGGTACCCGCCCGGCCCCTCCATGCCGTAGATGCACATATAGGCGCCGCCGATGCCCACCGCGTTCTCCGGCGTCCAGGTGCGGGCGGGGTTGTACTTGGTGGTGACGAGGCGGTGGCGCGGGTCCACCGGCGTCGCCACCGGCGCGCCGAGATAGACGTCGCCCAGCCCCATCACGAGATAGCTCGCATCGAAGATGATGCGTTTCACATCGGCTTCCGACTCCAAGCCGTTGATGCGGCGGATGAACTCGATGTTCGAAGGGCACCAGGGCGCGTTGGGGCGGACCAGCTCCTGATACTTGCGCATGGCGCGTTCGGCCTGGGGGTCGTTCCAGGACAGGGGCAGGTGGACGACGCGGCTCGGCACCGTGACGTCCTCGACGGCGGGCAGGGCGGCCTCGATCTCGCGCAGCTGCCCGAGGAGGCGCGAGCGCGGCAGCGTCGCGCCGTCGTAGTGGATCTGGAGCGAGCGGATTCCCGGCGTCAGATCGATGAGACCGGGCAACCGCGCCTCGGCCACCGCCTCTGCCAGGAGATGGACGCGCAGGCGGATGCCGATGTCGAGGGCCATCGGCCCGTACTCGACGAGGAGGTTGTCGTCGCCCTGGCGACGGTAGACCACTGGCACGGCGCCGGCGGACTCAGTGGCGAGGATGGGCGAGCCGGCCGAATCGACCCTCCCCCCGTTGCGGGCTACTGAATCCCCACATCCGCTCGACAGCTCTTCCTCGATCCGGGAGGGTTCGAGATGAGGCGCGACGGGCTCCCTCTCCTGGAAGGAGAGGGCTGGGGTGAGGTGTGGTCCATCTCCGGAAAAGTCGCACACCTCACCCTGTCCCTCTCCTTCCAGGAGAGGGGACCCGTGCTGCCCGCCAAACGTGTGAATATCGTAGCCCGCAGAGGGGGAAGGGACCGGAGGGCGATCCCCCGCCCGCTCCACCGCCGTGAACCGTACCGTATCCCCCGGCCGCAGCTGGCCCATCTTCCACTGCTCGTCGCGGGCGATCACGGCCGGGCAGACGAATCCGCCGAGACTCGGGCCGTCCGGCCCCAACAGGATCGGCATGTCGCCGGTGAAGTCGATGGAGCCGATGGCGTAGGCGTTGTCATGAAGGTTCGAGGGGTGAAGCCCCGCCTCGCCGCCGTCGCTCCGCGCCCAGAGCGGGGTCGGGCCGACCAGGCGCACGCCGGTGCGGGCCGAGTTGAAGTGAACCTCGTAAGAGGCTGAGAACAGATCGGAAATGTCCTCGTCCCGGAAGAAGTCCGGTGCGCCGTGCGGCCCGTAGACCACGCCGATCTCCCAGGCATGGGTGAGGGGCGCAGGCTCGGGTATCGATGCTTCGACGCCCGGGACATCGCCGAGATGCAGCACGTCGCCGGCCTTCAGGACACCGGTGGCATGGCCGCCGAAGGCGCCGAGGGCGAAGGTCGCCCGCGAGCCGAGGATGACGGGGGCGGCAAACCCGCCGCGCAGGGCGAGGTAGCTGCGCTGGCCGGGGCCGGCGATCGCGCCGATGCTCAAGGTCTGTCCGGGTTCGACCGCGAAGGCACGGCCATGGGGCCGTTCGACCCCGTCGACACGCGCAATCATCGCGGCTCCGGCGAGCGCTACCTTCGCGGCGGCGTGGAAGCGCAGGGTCGGCCCCGACATTGTGAGTTCGAGGGCGCAGGTATCGGGAGGGTTGCCGACGAGGGCGTTGGCGTCGCGGAACGAACGCGCGTCCATCGGCCCGCTCGGCGGCACGCCCACATGCCACAGGCCGATGCGGCCGGGCAGTTCCTGCAGGCTCGATTGGGCACCGGGGACCAGCACCTCGATGCTGCGTGGCGCATAGGGAAAGTCGCGCAACGCCGTGGTGGCGACCCGGCCCGAGGCGAAGAGCTCGGAACCGGCGATGGCGCGCAGATAATCGAGGTTGGTCTCGATCCCCGAGACCGCGCTGTCGTCGAGGGCCTTCCGCAGGGCGGCGAGGGCGGCCGGGCGATCCTCGCCGGTCACGATGATCTTGGCGAGCATCGGGTCGTAGTTGGTGGTGACCTCGGTGCCGGTCTCGATCCAGCCGTCGATGCGGGCCTCGGCGGGGAACCGCACCTCGGTGAGGAGGCCGGCGCTCGGGGCGAAGTGCGCGTGCGGGATCTCGGCATAGAGCCGCGCCTCCATGGCCGCACCGCGCGGGACAAGGGGACCGGCGGCAGCAATCACGTCCTCGCCGGCCGCCTGGCGGATCATCCATTCGACGAGGTCGATGCCGAACACCGCCTCGGTGACGGGATGCTCGACCTGGAGCCGGGTGTTCACTTCGAGGAAGGAGAAATCCTCGCGGACGGGATCGTAGATGTACTCAACGGTCCCCGCCGAGGCGTAGGCGACGCTCGTCCCCAGGGCCACCGAGGCCGCGTGGAGCCGCTCGCGCACGGCATCCGACAGGCCCGGCGCGGGGGTCTCCTCGATGACCTTCTGGTTGCGGCGCTGGAGCGAGCAGTCGCGCTCTCCGAGCGCCACCACGCGGCCGGCGCCGTCGCCGAAGATCTGCACCTCCACATGGCGCGCCTCGCCGACGAAGCGTTCGAGATAGACGCGGGCATCGCCGAAGCTCGCGCGGGCCGTGCGCTCGACGCTGGTATAGTGCTCGCGCAGCTCCTCGGCCGAGGCGCAGAGGCGCATGCCGATGCCGCCGCCGCCCGCCGTGCTCTTGAGCATCACCGGGTAGCCGATGGTCTCGGCCGCCGCGATCGCCGCGTCCAGGTCCGGCAGCAGGCCGGTGCCGGGCAGGAGGGGCACGCCGCTCGCCCGCGCGAGGTCGCGTGCCGTGTGCTTGAGGCCGAAGGCGCGCAGGTGCTCGGGCCTGGGGCCGATGAAGACGATGCCCTCCGACGCCAGACGCTCGGCGAAGGCGACGTTCTCCGACAGGAAGCCGTAGCCGGGATGGACGGCCTGCGCCCCCGTCGCCTTACAGGCGGCGATCACGGCCTCGACGTTCAGATAGCTCTCCGCCGCCGGTGCGGGTCCGAGGCGGACGGCCTCGTCCGCCTCCAGCACGCTGCGGGTGAACCGGTCGGCATCGGAGTAGACGGCCACGGACGCGACGCCCATGCGCCGGCAGGTGCGGGCGATCCGCCGGGCGATCTCGCCGCGATTGGCGATGAGGATCTTGCCGAACATCAGCGCGCGTCCTCGATCGTCGCCTGATCCCGGATGGAGACGTGTATCGGCGTCGGGTTGAAGCCGTTGCAGGGGTTGTTGATCTGCGGGCAGTTCGAAATCACGCAGATCACGTCCATCTCCGCCGTCACCTCGACGTAGTCGCCCGGCGAGGAGACGCCGTCGACAATGGCGAGTTCGCCGTTCTGCTCGATGGGCACGTTCATGAAGAAGTTGATGTTGGGCGGGATGTCGCGCTTGGAGAGGCCGTATTTGGCGACCTCCAGGGCGAAGTTCTCGCGGCAGGCATGGAGATAGCGGGTGGCGTGGCCGAAACGCACGGTGTTGGCCTCGCAGGAGCAGGCCCCCGCCGAGGTGTCGTGCCGGCCGCAGGAATCGGCGGTGACCGTGGCCATCACCCGGCCCTCGTTGGAGACGAGGCGCGTGCCCGTCGTCACGTAGGCCGAGCCCTGCATGCGCAGGGTGTCCTGCGAGGAATAGCGCTCGCCCATGTCGCCGGCGCGGTAGAACAGGGTGTCCACCGCCTGGCAGCCGTCGGTGTCGGTGATGCGCAGGGTCTGGCCCTTGCGCACGAGGCCGGACCAGGGCGCCTGGGCCGGCACGACCTCATTGAGCAAGACCTCGTCGAGGAGAAGCGTGGTGTCGCTGGTCATGATGCGTCCCTCCCGTCAGAAGCCGATGGCGGCGTTGTTCTCGAAGCCGCGCACGGCCTCGATCGTGGCGTTGCGGCAGAGATCGTCCGCCGCCGGGACGGGCGCCCGGAAGCGGGTCACCACCACGGGGTTGGGCGCGTAATCCGGGTTCGGGTCGAGGGGGTGCGGGCAGTTGGAGAGGGTGACGAGGAGGTCGAGCTCGGCGCGCAGATCCACGAAGTCACCCGCGCGACGTCCGGCCCCGTTCCAGGCGAAGCGCCCCTCCGCGCCCACGGAGACGGGGGCGAAGAAGCTGACGCAGGCGGGGATGTCGCGCCGGTCGAGCCCGGCCTTGAGGGCGGCGAGGACGAGGTTGTCGCGGGTGTTGCGATAGGGCCCGCCCGGGTAGCGCGCGGCGTTGGATTCGGCATTGGAGCCGCCCACCAGCGCGTCGTGCGCCCCGCAGGAATCCTCGATGAGGGAGAGCATCACCCGGCCCATGTCGGAGAACAGCACACGGCCGCGCTGGAGGGCGGCGGTCCACTGCACCTTCACGGTGTCGGCGTAATTCAGCCGTTCCGACGTCTCGGCGGCGTTCCAGGCGACGAGGGCGACGCTGGAGGGGCCATGGTCGAGGCCGATCCGCAGGGCTTCGCCGGCATTGAGCTCGAAGGTGCGATACCAGCCGCCGGGGATGGTCTCGACATGGAAGATCGCCGCCTCGTCCAGGGGCAGGCCCCGCGCGGAGGGCGGCGGCAGGGTGCGCGGGGCATGCCCCTGGCCCTGGGCCTTCAGTTCCTCGTAGCGCCGCCGATTCTCGGCGATGATGCTGGCTGTGTCGGTCATGCCCGTCTCCTCAAGGCTGTTCTCCGGGTCGTCCCGGAAAAACAGCCCTGGCGCGGCCGGGTCGTCCCGGCGGGCATGCGTCGTTAGCGGTGCTGCTTAACCCGGCGGACCACCGAGTGCGAAATACTTGCGGACCGGCTCCCTGACGTCCCAGGTGCCGGAGAAACCGGCGGGGGAGACGAAGGCGTCCCCCGCCCGATAGGTCTTGGCGAGCCCGTCTCCGTCCGTGACCACCACCACCCCTTCGAGGATGTGCACGAACTCGTTCTGCGCGAACGCGATGTGCCATTTGCCCGGCTGGCAGGTCCAGGTGCCGGCCGAGAAGAGACCATCCTCGCTCTGGTAGGCGAAGCTCACCGTCTGGGCGGGGTCGCCCGAGACGATCCGTTCCGGCTCCGGCCGGTAGGGCTTGCAGGGGCGGGGCGACCCGGCGAAATCCACGGTCCGGATGCCGCTCCCCATGTCGGTCACGAGCGCCCCCATCGAACGCGCGCCGATTCCGCCGAACAGGGCGAGCAACGGACCGCCGAACGTATGAAGCAGTCTCGCAATCTCCACCGAACCATCTCCCCCGCAACCGCATCCGCGGCCGGCCGAATCTCGACCACCCTTGCGAATACCAATAATTACAGCGGCAGAGAAGCATGAGTGTGTTGAGAATCCGCTTCGAGTGAGGGTTAACGACAAGCAACGTTCGTATCAGCACGCCAATGCTTCACCTCACCCGGGCCTTTGAAGTGTTGCCGGTTTTACAATGCAAAACCGGCGACATGTTTGTTGAGACTTCCTAGAAAAGATGGCTGTAGCGCTCGATCTCCCAGGCGCTCACCGTCAGGTGATACTCCTCCCACTCGGCGCGCTTGTAGCGGATGAACTCGTCGCGCAGAGCCTTGCCGAGGGTCTTCTCCACCAGCGGGTCGGCAGCGAAGGCGTCCACCGCCTCGGCGAGGGTCTGGGGCAGGAACTCGATGCCGCGCTCGGCGCGCTGGGCGTCGGTGAGGTCGTAGAGGTTGTCCTCGTTGGGGGCTCCCGGATCGATGCGCTCGCGCACCCCCTCCAGACCCGCCGCCAGGACGAGGGCTGCGGCGAGGTAGGGGTTGACCGCGCCGTCGGCGTTGCGGCTCTCGCAGCGCCCGCCGCCGGCGGGCACGCGCACCGAATTGGTGCGGTTGTTCGAGCCGTAGGAGTTGAACACCGGCGCCCAGGAGAAGCCGGCCATGGAGCCCTGGCGCACGAGGCGCTTGTAGCTGTTCACCGTGGGCGCGAAGGCGGCGCAGAGCGCCCGCCCGTGCTTCAGCACGCCGCCGATGAAGTGGTAGCCGGTCTCGGTGAGGCCGAGGCCGCGCGGATCGGCCGATGGATCGCAGGCGAAGACGTTCTTGCCCGTTTCCTTGTCGAAGAGGGACATGTTGAAATGCGCGCCATTGCCGGTGCGATCTGCAAAGGGCTTGGGCATCATCGTGGCGATGAGGCCTTCTTCCTTGGCATAATGCTTGGCCATCATGCGGAAGAAGGTGAGCCGGTCACACATGGTCAGGGCGTCGGCATAGTTGAAGTCGAACTCGAACTGGCCGCACGCATCCTCGTGATCGAAGGAATACAGGTCCCAGCCGAGGTCGTTGATCGTGGTGGCGACCTTGTCGAGCCAGGAGAAGTTGTCGACGAAGCCGCGCACGTCGTAGCAGGGCTTCACCAGCTTATCGTCGGGGATCGGCGTGTGCAGCGAGCCGTCCGCCTCCTGCTTGAGCAGGAAGATCTCGCATTCGATGCCGAGGTTGAAGCCGAAGCCCATGGCCTCGGCGTCCTTCAGCACGGTCTTCAGGGCGACGCGGGTGGAGAGCGGGTAGGGCTGGCCCTGGAAGGTGAGGTCGGCCGGACACCAGGCCAGCTTTGATTCCCAGGGCAGCTGGATCAGCCCCGAGAAATCGGGGACCGAGGCGAGTTCGTCCTCGTTCGGAGCCTGGCCGAGTCCGTCGAGAGCATAGCCGGTATAGCGCTCGGACCCCGCCGCCATCTGCGGCAGGTGGTCGACGGGCACCACCTTGGCCTTCTGCGCGCCGTGGATGTCGACATAGGCGCCGATGACATATTTCACGCCCTTGGCGCGCAGCTCGTCCTGCAGCTTGGCAATGGCGGGATCGATTTCGGTGGCATGCGCCATCGGGCGGCTCCTTGGTTTTAAGCGGAAACGGAGAAGGAATGGGGGAGGGGCGGGGTCTCGGAGAGACCGCGCAGGACGAGGGCGGACAGGTCCTCGACCATCCAGGCGAACAACCGCTCGCCCTCGTCGCGGCTCGCCTGCGAGGGACGTCCGGTGACACCGTTCAGGCTGGTGCGGTTGACCGGATGCGAGAAGACGAGCCCCTCCGTCCGGTCTGGATCGTCCGCATCGGCGATGCGGTCCGGGCGCACGAGGTCCGGCGCCGTCGCCATCATCAGCGCGGTCTCGGCGGCGTTGGCGTGCCAATCGTCGGCATCGGCGAAATGCGCGGCGCGGACGCGCTCGCTCACCGTGGCGGAATTCACCAGGGCGACCATGAGGTCGTCATGGGCGGCGCGCAGCATCTCAAGGGTGCAGCGCAGGGGCGCCGCGTTGGTGACGTGGGCGTTGACGATGAACAGCCGCCGCACGCCCGAATGGTAGGCGGAGGTGCCGATCTGCGCCACGAGCCGCGTCATCATCACGGGATCGAGGGTGATGGTGCCGGGCCAGCGCCGGCTATGCCCGAGGGAACAGCCATAGGGCAGGGTGGGGAGCACCGGCACACGGGTCCGCGCCGAGACCGCATGGGTCAGGGCCTCGGCGAGGACGAAATCCATGCCCGTGCCGAGATGCGGCCCGTGCTGCTCGGTGGCACCCACGGGCAGGATGGCGGCATGAGCGACGGCGGCGAGGTCGCCGGGGATCTCGTCCCAGGTGCGGTTCGCCCAGAGGAGGGGGGTCATCGTTTTGCTCTCCGATCACCGAGAGCGCGCACTTCCCTTCCCCTTGTGGGGAGGGACCGAGGGTGGGGGTGGTGCAGGATGAGACGCGAGAGGTGCCTTCTGCGCCACCCCCACCTCCAGCTCCTCCCCACAAGGGGGAGGAGAGCCACGTGGTCGGTATCGGAGAGAGGCATCATTCCACCTCGTCCCCGGCGGAGGTCATGCGCGTCACGACATCCGGCGCCACGGATTCCTCGGCCTCATCCTTCGGCGGGTGGATCAGCGCGTCGAGGCGGGCGCGGGTGGCGCGGAATTCGGGGGTGAGCGCCTGGTTGTGGCTGCGCGGGCGCGGCACCGGCACCTCGATGAGTTCGGCGACCTCGCCCGGATGGGCGCTGAGGACAAGGATGCGGTCGGCCAGATGCACCGCCTCGTCGAGGTCGTGGGTGATGAAGACGATGGTGATGTCGATCTTCTTCCAGATCTCGATCAGATAGGCCTGCATCCGGGCGCGCGACTGGGTGTCGAGGGCCGAGAACGGCTCGTCCATGAGCAGGATGCGCGGCCGGGTGGCCAGCGCCCGGGCGATGGCCACCCGCTGCTTCATGCCGCCGGAGAGCTGATGCGGGTAGCTGTCGGCGAAGGCCTCCAGGCCGATGAGCGCCAGCCATTGCCGGGCCTCGCGCTCCGCCTCACGACGCGGCGTGCCGTTCTCCTCCAGGCCGAAGGCGACGTTGCGCAGGACGCTGAGCCAGGGGAACAGGGTGTAGCCCTGGAACACCATGCCCCGGTCGGCGCCCGGCCCCGAGACCGGCACGCCCTCGACGCTGACCACGCCCGAGGTCGAGGTCTCGAGGCCGGCGAGGATGCGCACGAAGGTGGACTTGCCGCAGCCCGACGGGCCGACGACGCAGAGGAACTCGCGCCGGTGGGTGACGAGGTCGATGTCCTTCAAGGCCACCGTGGTGCCGCCGTCCGGCTTGGCGAACGTCTTCGTGAGCTTCTCGACCCGCAGGGCGACCTCGCGGCTCTTCAGCTTGTCGAACCGGGCGCGGACGGGCTCGCACTGGGTGCGATAGTCGCAGGCCTCGATCGGCAGAACGACGGGAGAAACGACGGGGGAGGCGGAATTCATGCTTCGCTCCTGTCGTAGGGGAACAGCCGGCGGCCGAGCCAGGCGAGGGCGAGATCCGTGATCGAGCCGACGAGGCCGATGATGAGGATCGCGGCGTAGACGTTGTCGAAATGCTGGTAGCGGGCCTGCTGCGTGATGAAGAAGGTGATGCCCGACGAGGTGCCGATGAGTTCGGCGACGATGAGGTAGGTCCAGGCCCAGCCGAGGAGGATGCGCTGGTCGCGGTAGAGCTGCGGCAGCATCGCCGGCACGATCACCCGGCGGATGAGGCGCAGGTTGCGCGCGCCCAGGGTCAGGGCCGCCTCGATCAGCAGGGGCTCGATCCGCCGGGTGGTGTTGGCGATGACCAGCACCTGCTGGAAGAACGTGCCGATGACGATGATCGCGATCTTCGGCCCGTCATAGATGCCGAGGATGGCCACCATCAGCGCGCCGAAGGCGGGCGCCGGCATGTAGCGCACGAACTCGATGACCGGTTCGGTGAGGCGCGCCAGGGTCGGCTGGGCGCCGCAGAGGATTCCCAGCGGCACGCCGATCAGCGACGACAGCAGGAAGCCGAAGGCGATGATCTGGATCGAGTGCCACAGGCTCAACGGCAGGCGGATGGCGTCGCGCTGGGTCGGCTGGGCCGTCAGCGAGGTCCAGAACGCGGTGGCGACCTCGTGCGGGGCCGGGAGGTAGACCGGGTTGGCCGGCCTGCCCGCCGGTTCGGCGGTGCCGGCGGTCTTGGCCGAGGCGACCTCCTCGGCGAAGGCGGCCTTCGGCACGCGCATCCCCGGCTCCATCCAGGCGATGTCGCCGGGCTCGGTCACCTCCACCAGGGGATGCCACAGGAACGGCACGTAGGAGACCGCCGCCCAGGCGAGGAGCGGGATCAGGAACGAGAGGATGGCGAGCGTCGTCCTCCGGCGCGGCGAGAGCGGCCGGGCCACGCCGACCCAGGAGCGGCGGCGCGGGGAGATGGGAGACGAGACGCGGGCCCCTCCTCCCCCTTGTGGGGAGGAGTTGGAGGTGGGGGTGGTTGGGTGACCCACCGCGGCCGAGGCTGGCGGAGCCACCCCCACCCCTGTCCCCTCCCCACAAGGGGGAGGGGAAGTGCGCTCCACGCCCTGGCGCATCTCCGCGTTCATTTGCCGTCGGTCAGCGCGGGGTCGATGTAGCTCTTCACGTCCTGGGCGGTCTTGTAGACCTCGTACTTGACGTTGAAGGCGTCGGCGTAGCGGCTGGAGCCGTAGAGGGAGCCGAACCCGTCGGCATCCTTCATCACCTTGGCGCCCTCGGCCAGGGTGAGGAGCTTGGTGCCCTTGAGGAAGCGGGTGAAGGTGGGCGCGTCGATGCCGACCTTGGCCGCCATGATCGCCACGGCGTCGGGTTGCGTCTTCGGGTCCTGGATATAGGCGACGACCTTGTCCCAGACGCCCACGAACTTGATCCACTCGGCCCTGCGGCCCGACAGGCTCGCGGGCGAGACCGCGACCACGTCGTAGATCAGGCCCGGCTCGTCGGCGGAGGTGTAGAGCGGCTTGGCGCCGGCCGCGCCCTTCATCGCCTGCCCGGCGATGGGCTGCCACGCGCCGATGGCCGAGACGTCGCCGGAGGCGAGCACCTGCGGGGTCTCGTTGGTCTTGGCGTTGACCAGGGTGACGTCGGTCTCCTTCAGGCCGAGCTTGGCGAGACCGTTGATGAGGAGCAGGTGCTCCACGAGGCCGACTTCGAGGCCGACCTTCTTGCCTTTGAGGTCGGCCAGCGTCTTCACGCCCGGCTTGCCGACGATCATGTCGTTGCCGTTGGAGTAATCGGTGAGCATGATCATGACGTTCTTGGCGCCGTTGCCGCCCATCACCAGGGCATCGCCGTTGGTGCAGGTGACGGCGTCGAGCTTGCCGGCGGAGAACGCGTCCATGGAGGCCGAGTAGTCGAACCACTCGAACTTCGCGTCGATCCCGGCCTCCTTCAGCCAGCCCTTCTCGATGGCGACCTGCCAGGCCACCCAGCCGGGCCAGTCGCTGTAGCCGATGCGCAGGGGCTCCGCGGCATGGGCCGCGGGGATGGAGGCGGAGGCCGTGAGGAGGCCGATGGCGAGGGCGCAGCCCGTGATGGCCTTGCGTCCGGCGGTCAGGATCGTCGAAAGGTGCATCTGCATTCTCCGAACCGCGTAGTACGATCGCTGTAAATCGTAATACCGATTGCTGTTCACCCATACAAGAGATGTGCCAGGTTTGGCCCGGCATGCAGGAGAGGCCCGATGGCCAGTGGCGACGAGACCGAGGCGAGGACCGATGACGGGGCGGTCCCGGAGGAAGGCGCGGGCGGCCGGCGCAAGCCGGTGAGCCGAATCAGTCTGTCGCTGTCCGAGGATCTGCTCTGCGAGCTCGACACCATGGTGGGGGAGCGAGGCTTCGCCAGCCGCTCCCAGGCGGTGGCGACGATCCTCCATCGCTCGCTCGTGGAGCACCGGCACAAGGTCGGCGACCGGGTGATGGTCGGCACGATCACGCTGTTCTACGACCACCTCGCGCCCGGGGTGCAGCAGCGCCTGGCCGACCTGCAGCGGCGCTACATCGCCGAGGTGATCTCCTCCCTCCACGTCCACCTGATGAACAACCAGACCCTCGAAGTGGTGCTGGTCCAGGGACCGGCGGCGACGCTTCAGACCATCGCCGACACGATGATCACCGAGCGCGGCGTCATCTCCGGCCGGCTGGAACTCGCCGCCGCCCTGATCCCGCCGATCCATCCGTTCCAGGGGGAGGGGGGCGGCTGAGGCTTCGCCCGATGATTCCGCCCCGACGGCGGCTTCCAGCAGCCTCGCGCGATCCAGATGCGTCCTTCGAGGCCCGGACTCAGGCCGTTTCGGCCTCCGGTTCGCCCGCCGCTTCCGGCATGGCCTCGCCATCGGGGATCACGTCCACCTCGACCTTGAGCTTCTGCGGGCCGGAGGAGGAGACGATGCCGTCGATGGGCGAGACGTCGGTGTAGTCGCGGCCCCGCGCCACCACGATGTGGTCGTCGCAGGCGCCGATGTTGTTGGTGGGATCGAGGCCGATCCAGCCGTCCCCGCACCAGACCGAGACCCAGGCATGGCTGGCGTCGGCGCCCCTCAGGCGTGGCCGGCCGGCGGGCGGGATGGTGCGGATGTAGCCGCTGACATAGGCGGCCGGCAGGCCGAGGCCGCGCAGCCCCGCGATCATGATATGCGCGAAATCCTGGCACACGCCCGCCCTGAGGGCGAAGGCCTCGGCCAGCGGCGTGTGGACGGTGGTCGCCTTGGCGTCGAAGGTGAAATCGGTGCGGATGCGCCGCATCAGGTCGACGGCTCCGCCATAGGCACTCCGCCCGGGGGTGAAGCTCCGGCGGGCATAGTCGGTCACGTCCGGGTCGAGGGGAACCCTGACGCTGGGGAACACGAAATGCACGGGCGCGTCGGGCGCCATCGAGCGGCCGGAGATCGCCGTGTCGCGCACCGCCTCCCAGGGCAGGCCGGATTCGGGCTCCGGCAGCGGCGGCCGCGTCACCTCCACCCGCGAGAGGGCTTCCACCCGCAATTCGCTATGCGGGGTGTCGATCAGGAAGGTCACCACGTCGAGGCCGAAATAGTCGCGCCGCACGGTCCGGGTCCGCGGCGTCGGCGAGATGGTCAGCTCGCTCGACAGGACGCTCTGCCCCTCCCCGTCGCGCGGCTGCAGCCTGAGGGCGCAGCGGGCGTAGCGGACGGGCTTGCCGTAGCGGTAGGTGGTGAGGTGGCGCAGCGTATAGATCACGCGAGCCCCACCAGCTTTTCCGGCCGCATGGCATGCGGTCCGTTGGGGAAGTAGCGGGTGACGATCGCGTCGGCGAGGCCCTCGAAGGTGTTCTCGAGGCGGGCCAGGGCCGCCCCGTCGAGGTCCGACGCCTCGGCGGTGGTGAATTCGGCAGCGAGCTTATGGGCGAGGCGCCGGTGCGGCTCGGGCAGGCCGTCGACGCGGAGAGCCGGCAGGTCGGCGAGATGCCGGCAGATCGCCTCGATCTGGAAGGCGACGGAGCGCGGGTTGAAGGGATCGAGGAGCACCATGTCGCGCACCGGGTCGATGGCCACGCCCTGCATGTAGCGCGCGCCGAAGGAGACGTGCGAGTCGCAGAGGGACAGCACCACGCCGAGATCCTCGGCCGTCGCCTCGTCCCCCGCGAAACGGGCGGCGAAGGAGCAGGTGTTGATCGCCCGCTCGATCCGGCGGCCGAGATCGACGAAGTGCCAGCCCGCCGTGCGGTTCATGTTCTCCTGCGCCAGCCCCGCCAGGGCGGCGATATGGCCGAGCGCCCGCTCCGCCAGCCCGAGGAGTTCGGCCTCGGCCAGTTCCTTGGCCTCGTCGAGGTCGAGGAGGTCCCTCAGGTCGGCCAGCGCACGCCAGGCCTCGCTGGAGAGCCGCTCGCGCAGGGACGCCGCGTTGTGGCGCGCCGACAGGCTGTGGGACAGGGCCGACCCGTAGGTCGCCCGCCCGCTCAGGGCCTCCTGCGCGAGTTTGGCCGTCGGCAGGTCGGGCGCTTCGATGGCGCCCCATTCGTCCAGCAGGGCGCGGATGCGCAGGGCGGTGGGCGCGCTCTCGGTGCCGGCCATGTCGGCGATCACCGCGTTCCCGACGCTGCCGAGATGGGCGATGACGAGGCGGATCACCGCCTCCGCCCGTTCGACGTAGCGGCCGAACCAGAACAGGTTGTCGGCCGCCCTGGACGGCAGGTGGCCGGCGATGCGGCGCACGCGGGGCGCGCCCGGATGCATCAGCGAGACGGGCTCCACCGGGCCGTCCGAGAGCACCCAGACATCCGCAGACTTGATCCCGGCCCGCATCTCGATCGGGTTGACGTCGGGCCGCTCGGAGATGCGGCAGAAGCCGCCGGGCATCACCCGCCAGCCGTCGGGAGTCGCCGCCGCGAAGACGCGCAGCACGAAGGGGCGCGGCACGAGGCGCATCCCGTCGGGGCCGGGCTCCCAGCCCGGCATGGTGGAGAGGGGGGCGTGCTCCTGCGCCACGTAGTCGAAGGGACGGTCGCGCAGGGCGGCCACCACGCGCTCGCGCTCGGCGACGATGGCGTGCGGCCCGAGGATGGCGTCGCGCCCCATGCCCTTGGTCGGGGTCGCCACCGGCCTCAGGTCCAGGTGTTCGAGGTTGTCGCGCACATGGGCGAGGGATTCGGGATCGCCGCACCACCAGCTCTTCGGCCCCTGCAGGCTGAGGTCGGTGCCGAGGAAGTAGCGCGCGATGCGCGGCAGGTAGGCCCCGAGCGCCCCCGATTCCAGGATGCCGGAACCCGGCATGTTGCCGACGACGAGGCTGCCATCGCGCAGGGCCTCCAGCACGCCCGACACGCCGAGGCGCGAGGCCGGGTTGAGTTCGAGCGGGTCGAGATAGTCGGAATCGATGCGCCGCCACAGGGCATCGATGCGCTTGAGGCCGGAGACGGTGCGCACGTGCAGCACCCCGTCCTGCATCACGAGGTCGTCGCCCTCCACCAGGAGCAGACCGAGATAGCGCGCCAGCGCCGCCTGCTCCACATAGGTCGAGCTCAGGGGGCCGGAGGTGAGCAGGCCGATGCGCGGGTCGCTGCGCTGCGCGCCCATGACCAGCCCGTCGCGAAAGGCCTGGAAGAACGGGGCGAGGCGCTCGACATGGAGGTCGGCATAGAGGTCCGGGAAGGCGCGTGTCAGCACCATCCGGTTCTCCAGCGCGTAGCCGGGGCCGGAGGGAGCCTGAGTCCGGTCGGCGAGCACCCGCCAGCGCCCGTCCGGCCCCCGGCCGATATCGGCGGCGTAGAGCTTGAGCCAGCGCCCGCCGGGGGGCGTCACCCCCGAGAGCGGACGCAGGAATTCCGGTGCACCCGCCACCAGGGCCGCCGGCAGCACCCCTTCCGACACCAGCCGGCCGGGTCCGTAGATGTCGGAGACGATGGATTCCATCAGCCCGGCACGCTGGACGATGCCGGCGCTGAGGGCGCGCCATTCGGCGCCCTCGATCACCAGGGGCAGGGAACTGAGCGGCCAGGCGTGTTCGCGCTGGTCGCCGTAGATCCGATACGAGATGCCGGTATCGCGGATGTGCCGCTCGGCCGAGGTGAAGCGGGCGGTGATCTCGGCTCCGCTCAGGGCTCCGAGGCGGTCGAGCAGGCGCGGCCAGGCGCCTTCACGAGCCCCTTCGTAAGCCCCTTGGCGAGGCCCGTCGGGTCCCGCGAGCTCGTCCGGGATTCCGGGCCGAGGTCGGTAGTCCGAGGTCCAGCGCGCGACATGCGACGCCGTTCCTCCGGCTTGCGCCTCGGCCACGTGGGTCATCTGGGTGCTGGCGTTCTGAGATCGAGGGTGAGCGGGAACTCGCGGCTGATCTCCTCGGCCGGCATCTCGACCTTGCCGGGGGTGTGGCCGTGGGCCTGGAAGCGCGCGAGACGGCGCCCCTCGGCCTCGTAGGTGTTCACCGGGAAGGTCTCGTAGTTGCGCCCGCCGGGATGGCTGACATGGTAGCGGCAGCCGCCGATCGAGCGTCCGCTCCACGCATCGAGGATGTCGATGGTGAGGGGCGAGTGCGCGGGGATCGTCGGATGCATCGAGGAGGCCGGCTGCCACGCCTTGAAGCGCAGGCCCGCCACCGCTTCGCCCACCGTGCCGGTGCTCGTCATCGGAAGGCGCCGGCCGTTGCAGCTGATGATGTGGCGGCCGGGGACGAAGCCCTCGACCTTGACCTGCAGACGCTCCACCGAGCTGTCCACGTACCGCACCGTTCCACCGATCGACCCCTCTTCGCCCAGGACGTGCCAGGGCTCCAATGCCTGCCGCAGTTCCAGCTTGACGCCGCCCTGCTCCACCGTTCCGAAGACGGGGAAGCGGAACTCGTACTGCGCTTGGAACGCCGCCGGGTCGAAGTCGTAACCGGCTTGGCGGAGGTCTTCCAGCACACCGAGGAAGTCCGTCCAGAGGAAGTGGGGCAGCATGAAGCGATCGTGCAGGCCCGTGCCCCAACGGACACAGCCGCCTTCCTGCGGTTCGCGCCAGGCCCAGGCGACGATGGCCCGCAGCAGCAATTGCTGGGCGAGGCTCATGCGCGGGTCCGGCGGCATCTCGAAGGAGCGGAACTCCAGGAGGCCGAGGCGGCCGGTGGGGCCGTCCGGCGAGTAGAGCTTGTCGATGCAGATCTCGGAGCGGTGGGTGTTGCCGGTGACGTCCACGAGGATGTTGCGGAAGATCCGGTCGACGAGCCAGCGCGGGATGTTGGGCTCGTCGGGTTTGGGCACCTGCGCCATGGCGATTTCGAGTTCGTAGAGCCCGTCGTGCCGGGCCTCGTCCATGCGCGGCGCCTGGCTCGTCGGGCCGATATAGAGGCCGGCGAACAGGTAGGAGAGCGAGGGGTGGCGCTGCCAGTAGAGCACGAGGCTCTTCAGAAGGTCCGGCCGGCGCAGGAACGGGGAATCGTTGGGCGTCGCGCCGCCCAGCACCACGTGGTTGCCGCCGCCGGTGCCGGTATGGCGGCCGTCGGTCATGAATTTCTGCGCGCCGAGGCGGATCTGCCGGGCATCCTCGTAGAGCTCGCTCGTGATGGTCACGGCCTCGCGCCAGGAGGTGGCGGGATGCACGTTCACCTCGATGACGCCGGGATCGGGCGTGACCTTGATGACGTTGAGGCGCGGATCGAACGGCGGCTCGTAGCCCTCAATATGCAGGGGCTGCTTCAGCTCGGCGGCGACGGCCTCGAGATGCCCGATGAGTTCGAGATACTCGTCCACCCGCTGCAGCGGCGGCATGAACACCCGCAGCACCCCGTCCCGCGGCTCGACGGCGAGCGCCGTGCGCACGGCGACGCCGGTGACGCCCGATCCGTTCTCGGTCTTCGTGCCGGGATGGCCCTCGGGGAGCGCGCCCCGCTCCTCCAGCGGATCCTGGGGCTGGTAGTAGGGGTAGTGCTCCGGCGGCACGAAGGGCAGCGAGCTCAGGGGCAGGCGATACCCAACCGGTGAATCGCCCGGCGTCAGGAAGGCGTGGGTGCGGCGGAACTGCCAGGGTTCCGAGATCCAGCGGCGGTCGTCGGGATCGTCCTTGCCGAGCGGCAGGCTCGCCAGGGGGAGGGCATAGCCGGCGGCTTCGCCGAGGCCGCGCTCGAACACCCGGGCGATGCGGGCATTGGTCTCCGGGTTCGGGAACTTGGCGTCCGAGGTGGTGACGTTGATCGGCAGCTCCTCCCGCTTCTCCTCCCAGTAGATCGGGTCCTCGAAGGCGGGGAACACGTAGGCTTCGAGGCCGATGCGCTTGGCGACGCCGTCGATCAGTGCCTTCGCCTTGCTGGAGGTGGCGTCACGCGGGCCGTCCTCCTTGGCGACGAGGTCGGGATTGCTCCAGATCGGCTTGCCGTCCCGGCGCCAGTACAGGGCGAAGGCCCAGCGCGGCAGGCTCTCGCCCGGATACCACTTGCCCTGGCCGTAATGCAGCATGCCGCCGGGCCCGAAGCGGGTGCGCAGGCGTCGGATCAGCTTGTCGGCGAGGCCGCGTTTCGTCGGCCCCACGGCGGCGGCGTTCCACTCGGCCGATTCGAAATCGTCGATGGAGACGAAGGTCGGCTCGCCGCCCATGGTCAGGCGCACGTCCTGCTCGGCGAGATCGACGTCGATCCGCTCGCCCAGCGCATCCATCTTGGCCCAGACCTCGTCCGAGAACGGCTTGGTGATGCGCGGCGCCTCGGCCACGCGGGTCACCGTCATCTCGAAGCCGAACTCCACCTCGGCGGGTTCGGCGAGGCCGGAGATCGGCGCGGCCGACTGGTAGTGCGGGGTGGCGGCGAGCGGGATATGGCCCTCGCCGCAGAGGAGGCCGGAGGTGGCGTCGAGGCCGATCCAGCCGGCGCCCGGCAGGTAGACCTCCGCCCAGGCGTGCAGGTCGGTGAAGTCGGTGGAGGTGCCGGCCGGACCGTCCACCGCCGTGGTGTCGGGAATGAGCTGGATCAGGTAGCCGGAGACGAAGCGCGCGGCGAGACCGATGCGGCGCAGCACCTGGACGAGGAGCCAGGCGGAATCGCGGCAGGAACCGCTCTTCAGGGTCAGCGTCTCGGCCGGCGTCTGGACGCCCGGCTCCATGCGGACGCCGTAGGTCACCTCGGAGGCGATCATGGCGTTGAGGGCCACGAGGAAGAGTACGGTGTTGGGCTGTTCCGGCAGCCGCTCCAGCAGCGCGTCGATCTCCGGTCCCGTGGCGTCGTCGGTGACGAGATAGGGCTTCAGCTCCGCCGTGAGGTCGTCCTCGTAGGCGAAGGGGCGGGTCTGGGCGTAGTCCTCCACGAAGAAGTCGAACGGGTTGATCACCGCCATCTCGGCGGTCAGATCGACTTCGATCTTCAATTCGGTGGTCCGCTCGGGGAAGACCAGCCGGGCGAGCCAGTTCCCGTTCGGGTCCTGCTGCCAGTTGATGAAGTGGTTCTCCGGCAGGATCTTCAGGGAATAGGCCGGCACGATCGAGCGCGTATGCGGCGCCGGGCGCAGGCGGATCACCTGTGGTCCGAGCTGGATCGGCCGGTCGTACTTGTAGTGGGTGACGTGGTGGAGGGCGGCTTTGATGGACACGGGGACTCCCGCTGGTTCAGACGTGGTGCCGGGCGCGCGGTGAACGCGCGCCGGCGGCGGGAAGCCGGAGCGCATCGCCGAAGCGCATCCAGGCTGTCATCGGCGTTTTGAGGCCGAATGACCATAGGCCGGGAACAGCGCCGACGGCAGTCGAATTCGGTGCTAGTCTACAGCGACGTTGCCCGACCGGGTGGTGGGAGGCGAAGACGTTCATCGCGTGAGGATCTTGGCCCTGGCAGTTCAGACATACGGCGTGGCGATGCGGCCCGTCGCCGAGCGCGAAGCAAATTCCGTGCATCGTGGCGCGGGACGCCGCCGCGCCGCGCTCCCGCGCGCTCGCCCGGCGGACATGGCCGCCCGATGAAGGTCTTCCAGTGCCAGGCCTGCGACCAGCCGGTGAGCTTCGAGAGCACGGAATGCGACAGCTGCCAGCGGCGGCTCGGCTATGTCTGCCAGTCCCATGAGATGTCGGCCCTCGAACCCTCCGGTGCGGTCTGGCATGCCTATGCCGATCCGGCCCGGAAATACCGCTTCTGCGCGAATGCCGATTACCATGCGTGCAACTGGCTGGTGCCGGAGGACAGCGCGGACCGCTACTGTACCTCCTGCCGGCACAACCGCGTGGTCCCGGACCTGACCCTCGACTGGAACCTCACCCGCTGGCGCCAGATCGAGGCGGCCAAGCACCGGTTGTTCTACTCGCTCCTGCGCCTGGACCTGCCCCTGATGACGCGGGAGGAGAACCCGGCCACGGGCCTCGCCTTCGATTTCCTGGTCGATCCGGCCGAGAGCTACAGCGTCGGCCCGCCCGTCCTCACCGGGCATCGCAGCGGTCTCATCACCCTCAACATCGCCGAGGCCGACGACGTCGAGCGCGAGCGCCGGCGGATGCTGTTCGGCGAGTATTACCGCACGCTGCTCGGCCATTTCCGCCACGAGATCGGGCATTATTTCTGGAACGTCCTGGTCCGCTACGACCAGAGCATCTGGGCGTTCCGCGACCTGTTCGGCGACGAGCGCGCCAGCTACGGCATGGCCCTGCAGCGCTACTACGCCCACGGCGCGCCGCCGGACTGGCAGGAATCCTACGTCAGCTCCTACGCCACCAGCCATCCGTGGGAGGATTTCGCCGAGACCTGGGCGCATTACCTCCACATCGTCGACACGGTGGAGACGGCGAGCGCCTTCGAGCTCCATCTGCGGCCGCGCCTGCGCAGCAGCGCGCCGGAGCCCGTGGTGATCGACTTCGATCCGTATCAATCCCCCGACCTCGACCGGCTGGTCTCGGTCTGGCTGCCGCTGACCTATGCGGTGAATTCCCTCAGCCGGAGCATGGGGCAGCCGGCGCTCTATCCCTTCAAGCTGACCCCGGCCGTCATCGCCAAGCTCGCCTTCGTCCACGACCGGATCGACGCCGTCCGATCGGCCACGGGGCAACAGCTCGATTCCGACGTGCTGAAGGCCGTCATCACCGGCCTGCGCCAGCGCGTGGCCCCTCCGAACGTTTGATGCCCGCCTCGCCCGGACTCACGATTCGGGCGAACGCTCCGGCTCTGGCTTGGGGAGCCGGCGCGGGCGTCCGTCGTCGTCGATGGCCACGAAGGTGAAGGTCGCCTCGGTCACCTTTTCGCGCAGCTTGGTGCGGAAGCGCCGGGCCCAGGCCTCGACCTGGATCTTCATGGAGGTGCGGCCGACGCTCTCCACCCGGGTATAGACGCAAAGCACGTCGCCCACCCGCACCGGGCGAATGAAGGTCATCGCATCCACCGCCACCGTGACCACGCGGCCTTGGGCCTGGTCGACGCCGGCGATGCCCCCGGCCTGATCCATCTGCGACATCACCCAGCCGCCGAAGATGTCGCCGTTGGCATTGGTGTCGGCCGGCATCGCGATGGTGCGCACCGTGAGGTCCCCACGCGGATCGCTGGTCTCGCCCATTGCGGTCTCCACCCTGATCGCCGCCGGCCTTCGTTCGTCCGAGGCGCGGCTTGGCCTTCTGCATCGGCCGACAGGTGGCATCAGGTCAAGGAAAAGGCCCGGATGTCCCTCGCGGGACATCCGGGCCTCGACAGAGATCGGCGCTATCGGCTCAGTAGTAGAAGCGACGCGGGCCGTAGAACCGGCGCGGGCCGTAATACGGCCGGCGGTAGAACGGGCGCGGCGCGAAGTACGGGCGGCGATAGTAGGGGCGGGCGTAATAGGGACGACCGTAGAACGGGCGACGGTAATACGGCCGGCGGTAATAGTACTGCGCCTTCTCGGCGACGGCCGGTGCCGCCTCGCCCTGAAGCGCGGGAACCGGGCCGATGGGCGCGGCCGAAGCGCCCTGGGGTGCCAGGGCGGCGAAGCCCAGGGCCAGCAAGGCGGCCAAAAGGAGTTTCCTCAACACGTTCATGACTCCTCGGATGATCGAACGACGATGATGATACGACGGCATGCGGGGGAATGCATGCTTGGCCGTCAGCCGAACGCATGGAATCGGCAAACCGTTTCATGCCCTCTGCCGGCAAGCTTAACGGTTAGGCTTGCCGGGAACGGCCTTCGCTCGAGCTGACGGCGTGGACCGGTCAGGCGATCTTCAACGTCATGTCGACGATGCTGGCCTCGGCCGAGCCCTTCACCAGGGTGATGCCGTGTTCGCAATCCTCCCTGCGGGCATAGCCCTCGGCCGAATCGGCGATGACGTTTCCGTTCGTCACCCGAAGGCGCCAGCGCCATTCGCCACCCGAATCCCGGTAGAGTTCGAAACGCATGTCCACGCCTCCCTCGCGGCGATGACCGCCAGACCGTGAGATGGCGCGGAATCGTCCATCGGCAATCCCGGTCCGGCGGAAGCCCCGGCACGAAAACGCCGCCCCGGAAGATCCGGGGCGGCGTCTGGTCGGGCGCGCCCGACCGTTCGGGCATGGATGAGATCAGGAACGCGGGAAGCGATCGAGCCAGCCGATGGCACGGCCTTCGCCGCCGGCATTGCCGCCGCCGCCGCCGCTGCGCGGGCGCTCGCCCTGGCGCGGAGCGCGGTTGTCGCCGCGCTGGTCGGGACGGGGGCCGCGGCCCTGTCCGTCCGACGGACGATCGCCGCGGCCTTCCTGGGGACGGCCGGACCGGGCCTGCCCGGCGGGCTGGCCACCGCGACCGCCGCCCGGACGGGCACCGGCGCCGGGACGACCCCCGCCGGGACGCTGGCCCTGGCGCTGGCCGGGACGCTGGCCCTGGGGCGCCGGACGGCGCTCCTCGGCCTGGGCAGCCTCGGCGGCCTCCTGGCGGGTCGGGGGGTTGAAGCCCTCGGGGAAGGCGCCGACGGGGATCTTCTGGCGCGTGGTGCGCTCGATATCCCGCAGGTAGGCCTTCTCCTCGTCGTTGCAGAACGAGATGGCGAGCCCGTTCGCCCCGGCGCGCGCGGTGCGGCCGATGCGGTGGACGTAGCTCTCGGGCACGTTGGGCAGGTCGTAGTTGATGACGTGGCTCACCGCCTCGACATCGATGCCGCGGGCGGCGATGTCGGTGGCGACCAGCACCCGGCAGGACCCGTCCTTGAACGCGGCGAGAGCCCGCTCACGCTGCGGCTGGGACTTGTTGCCGTGGATCGCGGAGGCGTTGATCCCGACCTTCTCCAAGCCGCGCACCACGCGGTCGGCGCCGTGCTTGGTCCGCGTGAAGACGAGGACGCGCTCGATCTTCGGGTCGCGCAGGATGTGGTTGAGCAGGGCCTGCTTCGCGCCGGTATGGGCGAAAATGACTTCCTGGGTCACGCGCTCGGCGGTGGTCGCCACCGGCGTGACGGCGACCTGGACGGGATCGCGGAGGTACTGGTCGGCGAGGCCGGCGATGTTCTTCGGCATGGTGGCCGAGAAGAACAGGCTCTGGCGCTCCTTCGGCAGCATCTTCACGATGCGCTTGAGGGCATGGATGAAGCCGAGGTCGAGCATCTGGTCGGCCTCGTCGAGGACGAGAATCTCGACGGCCTCGAGGGTCAGCGAGCGGCGCTCGATGAGATCCATGAGGCGGCCCGGCGTGGCGACGAGGATGTCGACGCCGTTGGCGAGCGCCTTCTCCTGGCGGGAGATGGTGACGCCGCCGAACACCACGGTGTTGGTGAACGACAGGTATTTTCCGTAATCGGAAAAACTCTCGGCGATCTGGTTGGCGAGCTCGCGGGTGGGCGAGAGCACCAGCACGCGGCAGCCGCGGCGGATGGCCTTGCGCGGGTTCTGGGCGAGGCGGTGCAGGATCGGCAGCGCGAAGGCCGCGGTCTTGCCGGTGCCGGTCTGGGCGATGCCGCAGAGGTCGCGGCCTTCCATGGCCGGGCGCAGGGCCTGGGCCTGAATCGGGGTCGGGGTCTTATAGCCGGCCTCATCCAGGGCGCGCAGCACGGGCTCTGCGAGGCCGAAATCGGTGAATTGGGTCAAGGGTAGACTTTCAGGCAGCGGGACCGGCCGGACGCCACCGAAACGATGGCCGTCTTGTCGAAGGGGCTGGTCCGTTGAGCTGGAGGTCGCCCGCGTGATGGGGCGATCCGGGTGCATGCACGTTGAAGAGAGGGGCTCAGGTCGCTTGGGCCGCGCTGACGCGCAATCGGCGATCCGTCACGCAGCCCTCTCAAGCGAACCTGTCACGGCCGCTGACGCTGCAACTGCGATATGCGCTTTCGCGCCTGCGAAGTCAACGTGGTGGCCGAGCCATTCGCCGGGCGCAGGGTCTACCACCCGTATCGCGCCATCTGGTCGAGCTTGGCCTGGACCGCATTCTCGTCGCGGCCGAGGGCGGCGATGCTCTGGGACAGGCCGTAGCAGGTGCCGCAGAACGGGAGCTGGACGAGGGGTATCGACTCGGCCCGGAACCGGGACACGGAGCCGATCAGGCAGGCGATGACCACCTCGTCCGGGGGCGTGCCGACGCAATCGCCGCGCGGGCTGCCGAACAGGGCGCGGTTGGGATAGGCCAGGGCCAGGGTGGTGCCGCCCCGCCGGTCGGGAGCCGGGGGCACGGTGTAGCTGCGCACGAACAGGCCGGCGAACAGCACCGTCACGCCGAGGGCCGCGAGGAGGCGCATGGTCAGGCGGTCTCGTCGAAGCGGGTCCGGTGGAACACCTCCGTCCCGGCCCCGTCGATCACGCGCACCGCCTCGGCCGGCCCCCCTGAGCGCTGCGGCGCCCGTGCCCGCGCGAACAGGAGGAGCGCGCGCTCCGTGGCGCTCTCCGCCCCGCTCGCGCGGATCGACAGGCGCTGGCGCACGCGGTCCTCGCCTTCGTCGTCGGAGCCGAGGATCTCGATGTGGAACGTCTCGCGCGGAGTCACGATCGGGCCGCCTCCGGGTAAGGTCTGTGGGGATGGCTGGTCATTGAGGGGAGCTTTCGCCTCAACGCGGCGCGTGTGCAAGGTGACGCGTGTGCAAGGTGCCGACCGGCGAGCTGGCGACTGGGCAAGCCGGGGGCGGATGTGGTTGAGTGGCGTCGACCTCCCTCATCGGACAGAACAGACATGGCGCCTTCGCATTTCGTCACGACCGACTGGCTCAAGGAGCGTCTCGGCGCGCCGGGCATCATCGTGCTCGATGCGTCGTGGTACCTGCCCGCCCAGGGGCGCGATGCCGCAGCCGAATACGAGGCCGCCCATATCCCCGGCGCGATCCGCTTCGACATCGACGCCATGAGCGACGAGACCTCGCCCCTGCCGCACATGCTGCCGCGGCCGGAGGTCTTCGCCTCGCGCATGCGCGAGCTCGGGATCGGCGACGGCATGCACATCGTCGTCTATGACGGGATGGGCCTGTTCTCCGCGCCTCGGGTCTGGTGGATGCTGCGCACCTTCGGCGTGCGCGACGTGCAGATCCTGGAGGGCGGCTTTCCAGCCTGGCTCGCCGCCGGCGGTCCCACCGAGGATGGCGACGGCCCCCGCCGCGACCGGCGCCATTTCTCCGCGCGCCTCGACCACGGGGCCGTGGCCGATGCCGACGACGTGGCCCGCGCCCTGGAGACCGGCTCGGCCCAGGTGGTCGATGCCCGCTCGGCCCCGCGTTTCCGCGGCGAGGAGGCCGAGCCGCGCCCCGGCGTGCGGCCGGGCCACATGCCCGGCGCCCGCAACGTCCATTACTCCGCGCTCCAGACGGACGGCCGGCTGAAGGACGCGGATGCCCTGCGCAAGGTCTTCGCCGATGCCGGCGTCGATCCGGAGAGGCCCGTGGTTACCACCTGCGGCTCGGGCGTGACGGCGGCCATCGTCGCCCTGGCCCTCGAGACCCTCGGTCATCCGCCCCGCGCGCTCTATGACGGCTCCTGGTCCGAATGGGGCGTCGACCCGGCGCGGCCCGTCGCCACCGGGCCGGCCTGAGGCGGCGACGGGCCGAGCCCGCACGCGCGTGGCCCAGGACCAATCGGGTATCGGCGTCCCGTCCCCCTACGCGGCGCCGGCGCGGCAGCGCTCCGACGGGCGCGTCAGCGTGCGCGTCGTCCGCCACGGAATCGGCACGCATGTGGCCGACCTGTCCGAGGCCGGGCCGCTGCGCCTGCGGCTTCCGCGCCATGCCGCGGGGGCCTGCGAGGCGGTCCTCCTCAACACGGCGGGCGGCATTGCCTGCGGCGACGGGTTCCGGGTCGAGGCGGAGGTCGGCGCGGGCGCCCACCTCGTCCTCACCACCACCGCCGCCGAAAAGATCTACAAATCCGACGGCCCATCGAGCCATGTGGGCACCAGGGCGGTGCTCGCCGAGGGGGCACGCCTCGACTGGCTGCCGCAGGAAACCATCCTGTTCGACCGGGCGCGGCTGGAGCGGCGGTTCCAGGCCGATCTCGCCCCGGATGCGCGCCTGCTCGCTTTCGAGGCAGTGGTCTTCGGGCGCACCGCCCGCCACGAGCGCCTGGATTCCGGCCTGTTCCGGGATGCGTGGCGCATTCGCCGGGGCGGGCGTCTGGCCTATGCCGAATCCCTCGCCTTCGACGGTCCAATCACCGCCCTGCTGGAGCGGACCGCCCTCGGCGGCGGCGCCCGGGCCATGGCGACCCTCCTCGACGTCTCGCCCGATGCCGAGGCGCGGCTGGAGGAATTCCGCAGCCATGTGGACACCCTCGCATCACCGGGGGTCGACGTCGCCGCCAGTGCCTGGAACGGGCACCTCGTTGCCCGATTCCTGAGCGCCGCCCCCGATGCCCTGCGGGCGACGGCCGCCCGCCTCCTCGTGGCCTACCGGGGCACGCCGATGCCGCGGGTCTGGCAGAGTTGAAGGGGAGTGCGCAGCTTGATCGGCCTCTGAGGTGGCACGGCGGGCGGAGGCTTCCCGTTCGCACCGTGGATTCTGGAGGCCTCCTTCGAGTCCGCTTCGCGGCGCCTCAGGATGAGGTGGATGAGTGGGAAGAGGAAAATGTCGGCCCCGGCAACCCGGCGGCCGGCCCGTCGCCACCTAAGCCGCCGACCGCTTCTCGACGATCGTGGTCTCGATGAGCGTGTCCGGCTCGTAGAGCCAGCGCGCCATGGCGCCCGCCATGACGGCACCGAGGATCGGCGCCAGCCAGAACAGCCAGAGCTGCCCCATGGCCTCCGCGCCCGCGAACAGGGCCGGGCCGCTGCTGCGGGCCGGGTTGACGGAGGTGTTGGTGATCGGAATCGAGATCAGGTGGATCAGGACCAGGGCGAAGCCGATGGGAATGCCGGCAAACCCCGTGGCCGCACCCTTCGACGTCGTTCCGATGATGATGAACAGGAAGAAGAAGGTCGCGAGGGCTTCCACGAGGAAGCAGGAGAGCAATCCGTACTTGCCGGGGCTGAGGTCGCCGTAGCCGTTCGAGGCGAAACCGCCGGGCACCCATCCGGCCTTGCCGGAGGCGATGAGGTAGAGCACGCCCGCGCCGAACACCGCTCCGACGACCTGCGCCACGATGTAGGGGACCACGTGATGGTCGGCGCAGCGCCCGGCGGACCACAGGCCGAGGGTGACGGCCGGGTTGAAATGGCCGCCCGAGATATGCCCCACCGCGTAGGCCATCGTCAGCACCGTGAGCCCGAAGGCGAGGGCAACCCCGAGGAAGCCGATGCCGAGGGCGGGATACGAAGCGGAGACGATGGCCGCGCCGCAACCCCCGAAGGTGAGCCAGAACGTTCCGAAAAACTCGGCCGTCGATCGCCGTATCGTATCATGCATCATGGCAGCCCCGCTCGAATGCAGGAGAAATTCTCATGTATTCACGACACGAGAATCGGCTTTATCCTTGGTCTTTACGCGTAGAGCCTAGATTTCGCCCCGACCCCTGGCAATCGCTCATTGGGCGTATCCGGTCGGTCCGGCCGATCGGCGACGCCGTTATTGCCCCGGTTGCTTACCCCCCGAAGGTCGCGCCGGGGAGCGGCTCATGGACTTGCCCGGCCGACATCGCTATGGGCGGCGACGGCCGACGGGGCGGCCGATGGGGGACCGGAACGTGGTCGAGACACATGCCGCCGCGCGCGAGGCGATCCTCGCCTTCATCGCCGGCCGCAATCCCGGCCTCGCGCCGGGTGCGGTGACCGGATCGACCTCCCTCGTCACCAGCGATGCCCTCGATTCCATCGGCGTGCTCGACCTGATGATGGAGCTCGGCGACCGGTTCGGCTTCGAGATCGAGGAGGACGCGTTCGCGCTCGCGCATTTCGAGAGCGTCGACGCCTTGGCCGCCTTCGTCGAGGCCAAGCGGGTCCGGGCGCAGCCCTGAGCAGGTTCGAGGACGCAAAACCGGTGACCACTTTTGCCGAACCCGCTTAGCACCATGCCGGCGCCCGCCCTGCTGCACGATCTCCTCGACGGTCCGGCCTGCGCGTCCGAGCGGATCGCCCTGGTCTCCGGCGACGAACGGCTGAGCTATGCCGGGATGCGGGCCGAGGTCGAGCGGCTGGCTCGAAGGCTGCGCGAGGACGGCGCCGAACCCGGCGACCGGATCGCGATCCTGCTTCCGAAATCCATCGCCGAATGCGTGGCGATCTTCGCCGTCAGCCGGGTCGGGGCGGTCTTCGTGCCGGTCCATCCGAGCCTGCGCCCGCGCCAGGTCCGGCATATCCTGGCCGATTGCGGGGCGCGGTTCCTCGTCACCGACGGCACCCTGCTCGCCGCCCTCGACCTCGCCGCGTCGGACCCGCTCCGATCCCCTCAGATCGTCCGCCTCGCCCCCGACGCCGTCACCGCTCCGCCGCCCGGCCTCGCGGCGATCCTCTACACGTCCGGCTCCACCGGGCTGCCGAAGGGCGTGATGCTGAGCCACGCCAATCTCCTGGCCGGCACGCGGATCGTGCGCAGCTATCTGGCGATCGGGCCGGAGGACCGCATCCTCTCGGTCCTGCCGTTCTCGTTCGATTACGGCCTGAACCAGCTCCTTACCGCCATCGAGCAGGGTGCCTGTCTCGTCCTCCTCGAGTTCCGCTTCGGCGACGAGGTGGTGCGGGCCGTCGAACATCATCGGATCACGGTTCTGGCCGGCGTCCCGACCCTCTGGACCCTGCTGACCCGCGCGGCGCCGAGGCTCGGCAAGGCGGATCTCGCGAGCCTGCGCATCCTCACCAATTCGGGCGGCGCGGTGCCGCAGGAGACCGTGGCGCGCCTGCGCCGGGCGCTGCCGCACACCGACATCGTCCTGATGTACGGCCTCACCGAGGCCTTCCGCTCCACCTTCCTGCCTCCGGGCGAGATCGACGCGCGGCCTGGCTCCATGGGCCGCGCCATCCCCGAGACCGAGATCTTCGCCGTGGACGCCGACGGGCGGCGGACCCGGCCCGGCGAGCCCGGCATCCTCCACCATCGCGGTCCCACCGTGTCCCTCGGCTACTGGAACCGGCCGGAGGATACGGCCCGAATCCTGGTGCCGGACCCGCGTTTCCCGCTGGACGGCACCCTGGTCTGCCGCTCCGGCGACCTCGTGGTGGAGGACGAGGACGGCTATTTCCGCTTCCTCGGCCGCGAGGATGCGATGATCAAGAGCGCCGGCTTCCGCGTGAGCCCCACCGAGGTGGAGGAGGCGCTGATGGAGACCGGCGCGTTCCGGGCGGTGGCGGTCATCGGTCTGGCCGATGCCGGCCTCGGGCAGCGCATCCACGCCGTCGCCGTGCCGGCCGGGAGCGGCCCCGCGCCGCAGGAGGTCCTGCAAGCCGTGCGGCGGACGTTGCCCCCGCACATGGTTCCGCGCGCCGTCGAGACCGTCCCGGCCCTGCCCACGACGCCCAACGGCAAGGTCGATTACAAGCGCCTCGTGGCGGAACGGACGAGCTATGTCTGACACGATCGGCGACAGCCTCGCGGACCGTCTCGTGGCCGCGAGTTTTTCGCGACGCGGCGGCGTGCTCCATGTGGGCGGCCTCGATCTTCGCAGCCTCGCCGAGACCTACGGCACGCCGTTCTTCGTCTACGATACCGACCTCTTCCGCCGTGCCTATCGCGACCTCGCGCGGGCAGTCGCCGGCTTCGCGGTGGTGGATTATTCGGTGAAGGCCAACCCGGCCCCCGCAATCATCCGCGTTTTCCGCGACGAGGGGGCGGGGGCGGAGATCGCATCGGCTGCGGAATTCGCCGCCTCCTGGGCGGCCGGTGTCGATCCCCGCCGCATCCTGTTCGCCGGGCCCGGCAAGAGTGACGTCGACATCGAGGCCACCGTCGCCGGCGGGATCGGCGAGATCCATCTGGAGAATCACGAGGAGATGGTCCGCGTCGCCGCGGCCGCGGAGCGCCACGGTGTGGTCCAGCGGGTGGCGATCCGGATCAATCCGGGACCCGACGCGCAGGGCGGCGCCATGCGGATGGGCGGCAAGCCCTCGCCCTTCGGCTTCGACGAGGAGGAGCTCGATGCCGTCGTCGATGCGGTGGAGGCCGAACCGCGCCTGCATCTCTCCGGCATCCACCTCTTTGCCGGGACGCAAGGGCTCGTCGCCACGACCCTCCTCTCGCAATGGGCCTACGGCCTGTCCCTGGCGGAGCGGGTCGCCGACCGGATCGCCCGGCCGCTCGAGACGATCGACCTCGGCGGCGGCCTCGGCATCCCCTATTTCTCCACCGATACGCCCCTCGACCTCGGCGCCATCCGCGACGGGCTGCCGGCGCTCGTCGCCCGTGTGGAATCCGATCCCCGCCTCAGGGAGGCGCGGATCGTGCTCGAACCCGGACGGTTCCTCGCCGGCCCGGCGGGCCTCTACGTGGCGCGGGTGAGGGCGGTGAAGGTCTCGCGGGGCAGCCGCTTCGTCATCACCGACGGAGGGATGCACCACCATCTCGCCGCGTCCGGCAATCTTGGGCAGGTGGTCAAGCGCGATTATCCCGTGACGAGCGTTGTGGATAGGGGCGGCCCGCGCTCGCCCTGCGCCGTGGTCGGCCCGCTCTGCACGCCCCTCGACATGCTCGCCCGCGCGACTCCGCTGCCGGACCTCGCGGCGGGCGACCTCGTGGCCGTCCTGCAATCGGGCGCCTATGGGCTGACGGCGAGCCCCACCGGCTTTCTCAGCCATCCGCGGCCGGCGGAACTGCTCGTGGATCAGGGCACGGCGCGCGAATGCGGCGCGGCGCGGCCGCCGGCGGATTGACGCCGCCGCAAGCTTTCCCCTGACCGCAGGCTTTCCCCGGACCATGGGATCGCTCCAGGACGCTCGAGTTCCGCAACGGAACGGAAACCCTCACGGAGTTAGGGTCCGCGGCGTTCGGACGCGATGCGGGAGGTGACCGATTGAGACGCGGTCTCGCCGTCAGGCAGAAATCGACCAAGCTCGAGTTTCTCAAGCACATCGTCGCCAGCACGCAGACGGGCCCGGACGTTTTCTCGACCGTCATGACGAGCGACGACTACGCGCGCGACCACGTCCAGATGATCTGCGAATCGCTCCAGCTCGGCCTGACCCGCCTGCATCGGGACCAGGAGGGATACGGCTACGAGGTGCGCATCACCCGCGCCGGCAAGCTCCTGGCGGTGGGCGAGATCGAGGCGGCGGCGGCCGTCCTCGATGCTGGCGGAGGCGTCATGCGCCTTGCCGGCGGCCCACCGGAGGGCGCCCTCGGCACGCTGCTGGCGCCTGGCATCAAAGGCATGTCCCTCTTCGGGATCGCGGCCCGGCAATATGCCCCCGAGATGATACGCGGCGTCGCCACCGGCCACCTCTCCGTCGCGGATGGCGTCATCCAGGCATCCCGGCTCCTTGAGAAGGGAACCGGATTGGGCGGATGGGGCGACGTCGGCGGACTCGCCCGTCCCTCGTCGCTCCCGTCGAGCCGTTCGCCGCGACATGTCTCGGCGCGAAAGCCCTAAGCAGGTTTAGCAAAAGTGGCCGCCGGTTTTGCGCCTGAAAACCTGCGGCGCTTCAAAGACCTGAGCGAGGTGACGCCTTGGCTTGCCCATGCGAACCTGCGGAGGGTCTCTCACAAAACTCCCGCTGCGCTGTGGTGCTTGGTGTGGGAACCGACCGTGACCGGGAGTTTTGTGAGGCACTCTTAGAGCCTCGTTCCCAGCCGGGATCCCGGCTCCTGCGGACGGGCGATGACGCGCGAGCGCCGTTCGGGCCGGATGGCGTCAGGCCGCGAGCGGCAACGCTCGGCCGTCCGCCGGCCGGATGAACGCCGCGACGCAGGCGCGGGCCAGGGCCTCGGTCGCGTCCACCAGCCGGGACCGGAGCTCCCCCTGGACGGGGGACAGGGCCACCGGAATCTCCGTGCAGGCCATCACCACCTTCTGGCATCCCGCCGCGACCAGGGCCTCGGCCTGCCCCTGCAGGAGAAGAGACGCGTCGGCGAGCTGCCCGGCCTTCACCAGCCGGATCGCCCGCATGACCTCCCTCTGGCCGGCGGGGTCGGGCATTCGCGACGCGAACCCGTGCCGGGCGAGACCGTCCCGGTAGATCCCTGACTGGAGGGTGCCGTCGGTCGCCAACACGCCGATGCGCCCCCGGCTCTCGGCGCCGAGCGCATCGGCCACCGCATCGACGATGTGCAGGATGCGCACCGACGTTTCGGCCTGCAGGGCGGCGTGCCAATGATGCGCCGTGTTGCAGGGGATGGCGATGCAGCTGGCGCCCGCCGCTTCCAGCCGTCGAAGGGTCTCGCGCATGGCGGGGAAGGGGTCGGCTCCGTCTCCCAGGATCGCGGCGGTCCGGTCGGGGATCCCGACGGCCGAGCAGACGATCATCTGGATATGGTCCTGATCGCGGGAGGCCGGGGTGTTACGGACGACCTTGCCCATGAAATCCACGGTCGCCATCGGACCCATCCCGCCTAGAACACCGAGCATCGCCATCTCCCTTCCGGAACCGCGTCCGACCACGTCGGGGCGGGCACGGTTCCAGGCCTCTGCTGTGCTGCGCTCTCTTTCGCCGAACCGGCATCCACTGCGGCGGAGAGCGCTCTGGCCGCGACGTTGCGGCGCCAGCCTCCGTGGGTCCAATGCCGTGTCAGACCGGGCTATTCCGATCTTGCATAGTTTGCGCGCCGATCTCCGTCGCGGCCTGCCAGAGCGCGGAGACGGCGGCACGGCGATGGCCGGCATTGCGATAGAGGCGGATCTCGAGCGGGGTCTCGTCACCCGTCGCGACAAGCTCGCCGGCCGCCAGTTCGCGGGCGACGAGGCTGCGCGGCAGCCACGCCAGCCCATGGCCTTCGAGGGCCATGAACTTCAGCGCCTCCGCCATGGCGTTCTCGTTGGTATGAGCGATGGTCGCAGGCGCACCGCCTGCCTGGGCATGAAGCGCCACGCGGCCGAGGAACGAGGTCTGCGGATAGCCGAGCAGGGGTAGGGCGGCCGCCTCGGTCGCCAGTCCGGCACCGCAAACGGGAACGAGGCTGTCGGCGCCCACCACGCGATGCGGGTAGTGTTCGGGATCGAGGAGAATCGGCACGCTCGGATGGTGGAACGTGAGCAGGAAATCGTAGCCGCCTTCCGCGACCGCCTGGATGCAGGTGTGGAAATCGTCGGGAAGCAGCCGGCTGTCCAAGGGGCCGGTCCGCTCTTCGATGCGCCGGAACCAGCTCGGAAAGAAGGTCAGGGCCAGGGTGTGGAGGGCGGCCACCGCCACGGTCCGGGTGTTCGGCCGGGCGCTCGCCTGCAGGCTGGACCGGCTGGCATGGAGCATCCGGACGGCCTCCTCGGCGGTCTCGCGGAACTCACGGCCCGCCCCCGTCAGGGTCGTCGGATAGGTGCTGCGGTCGATGAGAGCGACGCCGAGCCAGGTTTCGAGGGCGCGGATGCGGCGGCTGAAGGCCGATTGGGTGACGTGGCGCTCCTCGGCGGAGCGGGAAAAGCTCCCCGTCCGCGCGAGGCTGACGAAATCCTCAAGCCATTTGAGCTCCATGATTCCGAAAGCCTCATGACTCCAATGGCCCGGCGACGATGCGACGGGAGGGAGGGCGTCAGCCCTTGCGCTCGGTGAAGTCGCGAAACGCCTCGAGGGTCTCGGCGCTGACGTGATGCTCGATCCCCTCCGCATCGCGCCGCGCGGTCTCGGCGCTGACGCCGAGAGCGCAGAGGAAGTGCTCGACGATGCGATGGCGCTCGCGGCTCTGGACCGCGAGCATGCGACCGCTTTCGGTGAGGAAGACGCCGCGATAGGGGCGCTGCTGAACCAGGCCGTCCTCGGCCAGACGCTTCAGCATCTTGGCGACGGTGGGCTGGGCGACGCCCAGGCGGGCGGCGATATCCACCTGCCGCGCCTCGCCGCCATCGCCGATGAGGTCGGCGATCAGCTCGACATAGTCTTCCACGAGTTCGAGGCGGCGCGCCTCGCGCGCCTGCCGGAAGCTCTCCACATGGACGTCCGGATCGACCAGCGGGGCGTCGGGCATGGATCGCGAGGAATCCTGCATGGTGCCGGGCAACCCTTGCTTCACCGGTGTGACGGACACGGACCATCCGGTGCCCCGAGCCCGTGTTTAGCCAAGGCGGGCGCCGGAGGGGAGCCCTAAACCGGGCCGGCTCGCGCCCTCGCGCAGATGGGCGACGAACTCCCGTGCGAAAACCGGCAGCGCGTCGAGGGAGCGCAGACAGATGGTGAGGTCGCGCGCCGCCCAAGGATCGAGGAGCGGGACGATGTCGAGGCCCATGGAGCGCGCGGCGCGCCGGGCGGTCGTCTCGGGGACGATCCCGAGCCCGACGCCGCATTCCACCAGTCGGCACACGGCATCGAAGCCGCGCAGCTGGACACGCAGCCGCATGAACGGCCGCCCGGTGCGCATGGCCTTGTCGGCGAGGAAGCGGGTGATGGCGCTCGCCCTGTCGAGGCCGACGAGATCGTAATCCAGGACCTCGGCGAAGGGTACGCTCTCCCGCGCTCCCAGGGGATGGCCGGAGGGCAGCACCGCCACGAACCTGTCCTGGCGGAACGGGTGGGTCTCCAGGGTGCCCGTATCCACCGTGCCGGAGACGATGCCGAGATCGGCGCCCCCTTCCGCCACGAGACCGACGATCTCGTCCGAGGTCCGCTCGACGATATCGACGCTGACGCCGGTATGGAGGGCGAGGTAGGCGCTCAGGGCTTCCGGCAGGAATTCGGTGAGCGCGTGGGTGTTCGACAGCACCTTGATCTGGCCGATCGCGCCGCCGGCATAGGCGGCCAGATCCCCCTGCATCCGGTCGACGCTCTCCAGCATGCTACGGGCATGGGCGAGGAGAGCACGCCCGGCCGGCGTCAGGACGACGCCCTGGCGGCTCCGGCTGAGGAGGGCCGCCCCGAGGGAGACCTCCATCGCCCGGATCCGGCTCGACGCGGCGGCGAGGGCGAGATTGGCCCGGGCCGCCCCGTGCGTGATGGACCCCGCCTCGGCCACGTGGCGGAACAGACCGAGGTCGACGAGGTCGAAACGCATCATCGGGCGGGAATGGAGAAAGTGAGCGGCATCGGCAACACATCCTTAACCCTGTAGCGCGATGGTCCGGACATGGTGGTCCGTCGTCGCGTCCGTTCCGTTCTCATGCCGCTCGGCCTTTACGCCGTGTCCGCGCTCGTGGTCGGCTATTTCGTGCATCAGGCCGAGAGCGGCAATCGCGGCCTGGAGGCCAAGCGCGCGCTCAAGATCCAGGCCTACGGCCTGAAGCAGGAGCTCACGGCCGCCAAGGCCGACCGGGCGATCTGGGAGCACCGGGTGGCGCTTCTGCGCAGCGAGCAGATCGACCGGGATCTGTTGGAGGAACGCGCCCGCATCGTCCTCGGCCGCGTCCACGCGAACGATGTCGTCATCATCAATCCCTGATCGTGCCCCGATCGCGTTTTTCCCGCAGCATTCTACCTGACAACTCGATCGATCTGTCGACGGGACGGCCTCGCTTTCCTGAAAACCCTGTCCTAGAAACGGTTCAGAATAGCCGTTCACGGGAGGAAAGCCGATGGATGCCGCCAACGAAGCGGGTCAGGCGAAAGCCGATTCGGCCAAGGGTTCGGCTCAGTTGGGGACGGGGGGCGGTGACGCCCCGACGCATGCTCCCGCACCGAACACGCCCCAGTTCACACGGGAGGAAGACCTCCATGCCTATCACGAGATGCTGCTGATCCGGCGTTTCGAGGAGAAGGCGGGCCAGCTCTACGGCATGGGCCTGATCGGCGGATTCTGCCATCTCTATATCGGCCAGGAAGCGGTCGTCATCGGCATGCAGATGGCCTCGGTCGAGGGTGACCAGACCATCACCGGATACCGCGACCACGGCCACATGCTCGCCTGCGGCATGGACCCGAAGGGCGTGATGGCCGAGCTGACCGGCCGGCGCGGCGGATATTCCCGCGGCAAGGGCGGCTCGATGCACATGTTCTCCAAGGAGAAGCAGTTCTTCGGCGGCCACGGCATCGTCGGCGCGCAGGTTTCCCTCGGGACCGGCCTGGCCTTCGCCGACGCCTACAAGAAGAACGGCAACGTCAGCCTGACCTATATGGGCGACGGCGCGGCCAACCAGGGCCAGGTCTACGAGAGCTTCAACATGGCCCAGCTGTGGAAGCTGCCCGTGGTCTACGTGATCGAGAACAACCGCTACGCCATGGGCACGTCGGTGGCCCGCGCCTCGGCGCAGACCGACTTCTCGAAGCGCGGCATCTCCTTCGGCATCCCCGGCGAGCAGGTGGACGGCATGGACGTCCGCACCGTCCGCGAGGCGGCGAGCCGCGCGGTGGAGCATGCCCGCTCCGGCCAGGGCCCCTACATCCTCGAGATGCAGACCTACCGCTATCGCGGCCACTCGATGTCCGATCCGGCGAAATACCGGACCAAGGACGAAGTCTCCAAGATGCGCGACGAGCACGACCCGATCGAGATGGTGCGCAAGCGCCTGATCGAGATGCACGGGGTTCCGGAAGCCGACCTCAAGGCCACCGACGCCAAGGTCCGCGAGACCGTCAACGACGCGGCCGAGTTCGCCACGCACGATGCCGAGCCGGATCCGTCCGAACTCTGGACCGACATCCTGCTGGAAGCCCGCGCTTAAAGCCGACCTCGCGACGCTCCCCTCCACCGGGACATCTCCCGTGCCATGGCGGCACGGGGAGAGCCGCAGCGAGGGACCGGGAAGCCGCCGCTTCCTCTCCAGAAGGCCGCCCGCCAACCTACGGATCAGAAACCTCATGGCGACCGACATCCTCATGCCCGCGCTGTCTCCGACGATGGAGGAAGGCAAGCTCGCCAAGTGGCTCAAGAAGGAGGGCGACGCGGTCAAATCCGGCGATGTCCTCGCCGAGATCGAGACCGACAAGGCGACGATGGAGGTCGAGGCCATCGACGAGGGCATCCTCGCCAAGATCCTCATCGAGGAGGGCACCGAGGGCGTGAAGGTCAACACGCCGATCGCCATCATCGCCGGTGAGGGCGAGGACGTGGCCGCGGCGGCGGCGGGCGGAGGTTCGAAGCCGGACGCTTCGGCCCCGGCGCAATCTGCCCCCACGCCGACGATGCAGGCCGAGGGCCAGGCCTCGGCGCCGGCCGCCACGGCGAAGTCGGGCGACGACAAGGCGAACGCTCCGGCGGCTCCGGCCGTCATCACCAACAAGGCGCCCGCGCCGGTGATGGAAGAGTTCCCGGCCGGCACCGAGATGGTGACTATGACCGTGCGCGAGTCGCTCCGCGACGCCATGGCCGAGGAGATGCGCCGCGAGGATTCCGTCTTCGTGATGGGCGAGGAAGTCGCCGAGTACCAGGGCGCCTACAAGGTGACCCAGGGCCTGCTGCAGGAGTTCGGCGCTCGCCGCGTGGTCGATACGCCGATCACCGAGCACGGCTTCGCCGGCATCGCGGCCGGCGCCGCCTTCACCGGCCTGCGCCCCATCGTCGAATTCATGACCTTCAACTTCGCCATGCAGGCGATCGACCACATCATCAACTCAGCGGCCAAGACCCTCTACATGTCCGGCGGACAACTCGGCTGTCCCATCGTGTTCCGCGGCCCCAACGGTGCCGCCGCCCGCGTCGGCGCCCAGCACAGCCACGATTACTCCGCCTGGTACTCCAACGTCCCCGGCCTCAAGGTCATCGCCCCCTATACGGCCTCCGACGCCAAGGGACTGCTGAAGGCCGCGATCCGCGACCCGAACCCGGTGATCTTCCTCGAGAACGAGATCCTCTACGGCCAGACCTTCCCGGTGCCGAAGCTCGACGATTTCGTGCTCCCCATCGGCAAGGCGCGCATCCACCGCACCGGCAAGGACGTGACCATCGTCTCCTTCTCCATCGGCATGACCTACGCGCTGAAGGCGGCGCAGGCGCTGGCCGAGGAGGGGATCGAGGCCGAGGTCATCGACCTGCGCACGCTGCGTCCGATGGATACCGACACGATCGTGGAATCGGTGAAGAAGACCGGCCGCTGCGTCACGGTGGAGGAGGGCTTCCCGCAATCGGGCATCGGCGCCGAGATCATCGCCCGCCTGATGGCCGACGCCTTCGACTTCCTCGACGCCCCCGTCCTGCGGGTCACCGGCAAGGACGTGCCGATGCCCTACGCCGCCAATCTCGAGAAGCTCGCCTTGCCCAACGTCGCCGAGGTGATCCAGGCGGTGAAGGCCGTCTGCTATCGGTGAGCCGGCGCCGCCCACTTCCCTTCCCCTTGTGGGGAGGGATCGAGGGTGGGGGTGGCTCCGCCAGCCTCCGCGCGTCGAGGGTCAACCGACCACCCCCACCTCCAACTCCTCCCCACAAGGGGGAGGAGAGTAGAGCAGCACCATGACCGACAAGTTCCAGGAACTCTCCGCTCCCCCCGACGCCCTCAACAATGGCGGCATCGAGGTCGTGCGCGCCAGCGTCGTGGACGGCGCGGTGAGCGTGGCCCTGCGCCGCTCCTTCGACGATCCCTATACCTGGGGCCGCCTTCTCATCGATCTCGCCCGCCAGGCCGCGCGGGTCTACGCGCTGGAGACCGAGATGTCGGAGGAGGAGGCGTTCGAGCGCATCCGCGCCGGCCTCGACTCCGAGAGCTTCGACCCGGACATGCCGCCCGGCGGCACCCTGAACTGACCGCCCCGCCCACGCCCCTTCGCTGACGATCAGGATTCACAACGATGCCCATCAACGTCCTGATGCCCGCCCTGTCGCCGACGATGGAGAAGGGCAACCTCGCCAAATGGCTGAAGAAGGAGGGCGACGCGGTCAAATCCGGCGATGTCCTCGCCGAGATCGAGACCGACAAGGCGACGATGGAGGTCGAGGCCATCGACGAGGGCATCCTGGCCAGGATCATCGTGGCCGAGGGCACTGCCGACGTTCCGGTGAACGATCTCATCGCCATCATCGCCTCCGAGGGCGAGGACCCGAAGACCGTCGGGGCCGCGGGCGATGGCGGCGCGAAGGCGGAGGCCCCGAAAGCCGACGCTCCCAAGACCGACGCTCCCAAGACCGACGCTCCGAAGAGCGACACGCCGGCGCTGAACACCACCCCCGGCGACGGCCATAAATCCTACGCGCGCGTCGACGCGGCGCCGGACGGAGCCAAGCCGGATGGTGCCGCCGCGCCGCAGGCCGGGCAGGGCGGCCGCATCGTCGCCTCGCCCCTGGCGCGCCGCATCGCCAAGCTCGAAGGCATCGACCTCTCCGCCGTCTCTGGCTCCGGTCCGCATGGCCGCGTGATCGAGCGCGACGTGCGCGCGGCCATCGCCGGCGGCTCGGCCAAGGCCGGCGCTCCGAAGACGGCGGCCCCCGCCGCGGCGCCGGCGGCCGCTCCGGCTCCCGCAGCACCCGCACCGAAGGCCGCCGCCCAGGGGCTCACCACCGATCAGGTGCGCGGCTTCTACCAGAAGGGCACGTTCGAGGAGGTTCCCCTCGACGGCATGCGCAAGACCATCGCCAAGCGCCTCACCGAGGCGATGCAGGTGGCCCCCCACTTCTACCTCACCGTCGATTGCGAGCTCGACGCGCTGATGGCCCTGCGCGAGCAGCTCAACAAGAGCGCCGGCACCACCAAGGACGGCAAGCCGCTGTTCAAGCTCTCGGTGAACGACTTCGTCATCAAGGCCATGGGCCTCGCCCTGATGCGGGTTCCCGCCGCCAACGCGGTCTGGGCCGAGGACCGGATCCTGCGCTTCAACAATGCCGAGGTCGGCGTGGCCGTCGCCATCGACGGCGGGTTGTTCACGCCCGTGATCCGCAAGGCCGACCAGAAGACGCTGTCCACCATCTCCAACGAGATGAAGGATTTCGCCGGCCGGGCCCGGGCCAAGAAGCTGAAGCCGGAAGAGTACCAGGGCGGCGTCACCTCGGTGTCGAACCTCGGCATGTTCGGCATCAAGCACTTCACGGCGGTGATCAACCCGCCGCAATCCTCGATCCTGGCGGTGGGTGCCGGGGAGAAGCGCGTGGTGGTGAAGGACGGCGCCCCGGCGGTGGTCCAGGTGATGACCGCCACCCTCTCCTGCGACCACCGCGTCCTCGACGGGGCGCTCGGCGCCGAACTGATCTCGGCCTTCAAGAGCCTGATCGAGCATCCGATGGGGATGCTGGTGTGATCGTTGTGGAAGGCTGAACCGGCCCTCCTCCCCCTTGTGGGGAGGAGTTGGAGGTGGGGGTGGCTGGGTGACCCTCCGCTGCGGCAGGCGGAACCACCCCCACCCTCGATCCCTCCCCACAAGGGGGAGGGAGGTGCGCGAGCTTGGTGGGGTTCACGGGAGGCGACAGCCGATGCCATGGAAAGAACCGCCTCGGCACTCGGCATCTCCGCGCGCCGCAATCCATGCGACGATCCTGCGCCGGACATCGACAGATGCCGAGAGGCGACTGTGGCGGCACCTGAGGCATCGCTTGCCGATCGAAGGCTCGCACTTTCGGCGTCAAGTCGCCCTGGGTCCTTACGTCGCCGATTTCTGCTGCCTGTCGGCGCGGTTGATCGTCGAGGTCGATGGCGGGCAGCATAGCCACGATCACACCGCCGCTTACGATGAAATCCGCACGCTCGCTCTCGAACATCAAGGTTTCCAGGTCCTCAGATTCACCAATGCCGATGTGATGCAGCGGATCGACAGCGTCCTCGACACGATTTTCGCCGCCCTCGTCACTGCCCCGTCAGTCGCCCGCCAGTCCGGCGGAACCACCCCCACCCCCGGCCCCTCCCCACAAGGGGGAGGGCAGTAGGAGCGCGCCATGTCCAACACCTACGACGTCCTCATCATCGGCGCCGGCCCCGGGGGCTACGTGGCGGCCATCCGGGCGGCGCAGCTCGGCTTCAAGACCGCGGTGGTGGACCGCGAGCATCTCGGCGGTATCTGCCTGAACTGGGGCTGCATCCCGACGAAGGCGCTGCTGCGCTCGGCCGAGATCTACCATTACATGCAGCACGCCTCGGATTACGGCCTGTCGGCCGAGAAGGTCGGGTTCGACACGGCCGCCATCGTCAAGCGCTCGCGCGGGGTCTCGGCCCGGCTCAACGGCGGCGTCGGCATGCTGCTGAAGAAGAACAAGGTCGACGTGATCTGGGGCGAGGCCACCATCGAGGCCGCCGCCAAGGGCAACGAGCCCGGCAAGGTCACCGTTAAGGAGACGAGCCGCGCCCCCGCGCCGAAGGGGGCGCTCGCCGCCGGCTCCTACTCGGCCAAGCACATCATCGTCGCGACCGGCGCCCGTCCCCGCGCGATCCCCGGCATCGAGCCGGACAGACAACAGATCTGGACCTATTACGAGGCCATGGTGCCGGAGACGATGCCGAAGAGCCTGCTCGTGATGGGCTCGGGCGCCATCGGCATCGAATTCGCCTCGTTCTACCGCACCATGGGGGCGGAGGTGACGGTGATCGAGCTGCTGCCGCAGATCCTGCCGGTGGAGGATGCCGAGATCGCCGGCCTCGCCCGCAAGCGCTTCGAGAAGCAGGGCATCAAGATCCTCACCGGCGCCAAGGTGACGAAGGTGGAGAAGGCGGCCGATTCCGTCACCGCCACCATCGAGACCACGGACGGCAAGAGCCAGCAGCTGACGGCGGAGAAGCTGATCTCGGCGGTGGGCGTCGTCGGCAACATCGAGAATCTCGGTCTCGAGACGCTCGGCATCGGCATCGAGCGCGGCATCGTCGTCACCGACGGCCTGGGGCGGACCAACGTGCCGGGCATCTATGCCATCGGCGACGTCGCCGGACCGCCGATGCTGGCCCACAAGGCCGAGCACGAGGGCGTGCTCTGCGTGGAGACGATCAAGGGCCTGCACACCCACGCCATGGACAAGGCCAAGATCCCCGGCTGCACCTATTGCCAGCCGCAGATCGCCAGCGTCGGCCTCACCGAGGCCAAGGCCAAGGAGCAGGGTTTCTCCGTCAAGGTCGGCCGCTTCCCCTTCGCCGGCAACGGCAAGGCCATCGCGCTGGGCGAGCCGGACGGCCTGGTGAAGACGGTGTTCGACGCCAAGACCGGCCAGCTGCTGGGCGCCCACATGGTGGGGGCGGAAGTCACCGAGCTGATTCAGGGCTACGTCGTCGCCATGAACCTCGAGACCACCGAGGAAGACCTGATGCACACGGTCTTCCCGCACCCGACCCTGAGCGAGATGATGCACGAGAGCGTGCTCGACGCCTACGGCAAGGTGATCCACAGCTGATTCCGAGCGGCGCCGATCCCGACCGTTGGTCGTCTTCGGCGCATTCGGCGGACACCCGCCGCGCGGTCGCACGGATGTCCACAGCCTTCTCGCGACCCCGTTAAGGATCCGTTAATCCTCCTGGCGTGTTCTGTCTTCGTTCTCAACGCGAGTCGGAGACGGGCCATGCCGAAGACGCTGACCAGGATCAGGAACGAGGGTGAGGCGGCGCCGGACCTTCACTGCCCGGTGGAGGAGATCGCCCAGGCCTATCTCACCAGCACGGCGGGGAATGCGGAGATCGCGCTGCGATGCGCCATCACCGATGCCCTGTCCGACCTGATGCAGGCCGAGCGCCGGGCGCGCGCGACGAGCCGCCTGATTTCGCGGGGTTATGTCCGCTCCGCCATGCGGGACTGAAACGCACGTTAAGCAGAACGCATCGCTTGAAGCGCGCCCCCTCCGGCGCATGTACCCTCGCATCCTACCGAGGACGATCATGCGCCGCAGTCTCGCCACTGCCCTGCTGGGCCTCGCCCTGCCGGCAGGCCGCCGTCACGCCCCCCGCATCGTGCGGGCCAGAAACGGTCCGAAGGCGGGCAGGTCCACCGTCCAGCCATCGACCTTGACCGGTTGGGGCTCCATCCAGGCGACGTAATCGTGACCTTTGGCGAGGCAGAGGCGCGCATAGTTGAAGCGTAGATTGTAGGCCCCGTCCTTGATGGGAAGAATCTCGATGACCCGTGTTTTCGGGCGAGAGAAGATGAGGTGGGCGAGGCCCGCACCGTGCGGCGAGGCGATGACTGACGCTTGGTGGGCGATGGCGATCTGATGCCAGAGCGGGAGGGTAGAGAATTCCGCGATCGCGAATCCGTGGGCCTGCATCTCCCGCTCGACCTCGACCTCGTTGGTGAGCGGGCGACGCTTCGCGTCCCGTCGGGTGATGTAGACCCGCTCCGGAAGCGTGACGCCGTGAGCGCGCGCCATCTCGGTCGCCCGATCGGCCATCACCGCGAAGACGCTGTCGAGATGCCGGCAACCGGCCATCCCCTCGAAACGCACGATGGGAACGAGAAGGCGTTCGACGAAGACCGGCCGGTCGACGCGATGGGCCGTATCACCCAGGCCGATCATATCGAGCGAGGTCTGCTCGAAACCGGGGTTACTGCCGTTCAACAGAACCTTGAACGTGTCGTCCGCGATCAGCCCGCTGTCGCCGAGGAAGGCCAGGCGGGGAAGGTGATCGACCAGCCAGTGATAGATTCCGGCCGAGGGCCGATTGGACGACATGGCGATGCCGATCTGGGGGACGGCGGATCGTTCGACGCACGGGATCGGGGATTTCCGCTGCCTGAGAATCCGGCCGTCCTCGGTCCAGACCTGACCGATTGCGCTCGTGAACACATCGCGGAGTTCCAGAACCTCCGGCTGGACCTGATCGACGATCACCTTTTGGAATGACCTGGCCTCCCGCCGTAAGGCGATGACATGATGAGGGGAGGTCGCGGACGATCTTTGAACCTTGACGCTTCCCGGCTGATCGATTGGAGGCTGGGGAGCGAACAGGAACTCCGTGGGCATCGGCTTCATCTCCGATCCGCCACGACTGACTGTCTTCATCAGGTCGCCCAAAGCAACCTGCAGATCCTCGTCCAACGTGTTTCTGATGATGCTGTCGGCCGCGTCCAGAAGTCGATGATCGGCGTGCAGGAAGTCATTATCGAGCAGTATCCGTCCCGCCAGACCGCTTCTCCGGTTCGCGACCAGATCGCGTATGACGGCATACGCAATGGCCTCTCTGCCCGTCAGCGATGAGACGTGGCGAGCGACATCATCGATAACGTGGTCCTGTCCGGTGGCGAGGGCACCATTCAAGCGGTAGATGAGGAGTTGCGGCAGGGACAGGATCAGTGCGGGGTCGTGCGTTCGAGCGACGACATCGTTCCAGCGCCCCTGCTCGACATCGTCGCGACACAGCCTGAGGGTTTCCCGGGCGGATCGGTCCAGGGCCTTGTCTTTGGGCTTGATCATGTTTTTACCGGCAGAGGCACATCGGACCGGGGAAACTCAGTTCGGCACCGCAACCATACCCCTTCAAACCTCTTCCAACTTTTACCCACCCGCGCAAGTTCATACGGTCGACCGCCCGGAAGAACGTCGCGAGATCTGCGATGGGAGATCGATCGTATTGCGGGACATCCAGATCGAGAAGTCGTGGTCATGAGATGAACGGCTTCCGTTTCTGCCGTAGACCGGACCAGTCGACACGGGAAAACCAGAGTTCGACTATTGTGTCCCAGCCGAACCGCTTACCCGCCAGATCACCTTCCCCACATCGTCCGACACCAGCAGCGCTCCGGTCTTGTCCAGGATCACGCCGACGGGCCGTCCCTGCGCCTTCTCGTCGGTGTCGAGGAAGCCGGTGAGCGCGTCCACCGGCTGCCCCGCGGGCTTGCCGTCCTTGAAGGGAACGTAGATCACCTTGTAGCCGCTCTTCGGGCGGCGGTTCCACGAGCCGTGCTGGGCCACGAAGAGGCCGCTCGTCCACGCCTCCGGCAGGGACGAGCCGTTGGAGAAGGCGATGCCCAGGGACGCGGTGTGGGTGCCCACCGCGTAGTCCGGCGCGATGGCCTTGGCGACGAGGTCGGGCTTCTGCGGCTGGACCCGCTCGTCCACGTGCTTGCCCCAGTAGCTGTAGGGCCAGCCATAGAAGCCGCCCTCCTTCACCGAGGTGACGTAGTCGGGGACGAGGTCGCTGCCGATCTCGTCGCGCTCGTTGACCGCGGTCCAGAGGGCACCGCCGGCGGGCTCGAAGGCGAGGCCGTTGGGGTTGCGCAGGCCGGTGGCGAATTCGCGCATCCGCTTCGTCGCGATGGTGTATTCCCAGATCGCGGCGCGGCCCGTCTCCTTGTCGAGACCGTTCTCGCCCACGTTGCTGTTCGAGCCCACGGTGACGAAGAGCCTCGTGCCGTCCGGGCTGGCGATGACGTTCTTCGTCCAATGGTGGTTGATGCCGGACGGCAGTGCGACCACCGTCTCGGGCTTGGCCGCGATCTCGGTTTGGCCCTGCGCATAGGGCACCTTCACCAGGGCGTCGGCATTGGCGACGTAGAGGTCGCCGCCCACCAGGGCCATGCCGAAGGGCGAGTGCAGACCGGTGAGGAAGACGTGGCGCTCGTCGGCGATCCCGTCGCCGTTCGTGTCGCGCAGGAGCACGATCCGGTCCGGGCTCGGCACCCCGGCGCCGGCCATGCTCTTCACCTTGTCGGCCACCCAATCGGCGATGCCGGTGGAGGGGTCGTCGGTCTTGGGCTTGTTCGCCTCCGCCACGAGCACGTCGCCGTTGGGCAGGAGGTACATCCAGCGCGGATGCTCCAACCCGTCCGCATAGGCCGCGACCTGTAGCCCCGCCGCCGCCTTCGGCTTGGCGCCGTTCTCCCAGCGGGCGACGCGGGCGATATTGACGGTGGGCATCAGCGTCGGGTTCGGCGCGGGGAGGGTGGGGTTGGGTCCTATCCCAGCCGAGGCTTCGAGACTGGCCTTCTCAGGGTAGACGACGAAGCGGAGGAACGCCGCTCCGCCAAGAAGCACCACCGTCAGAGCCGCAAGGCCGAGCTTCGATCGATTCCGCATGGTCGTGACCCTGGATCCGCGCCCGAGCCGGACGCCCTTCGCGCAGGGTAATGGCCGACCAACCCATTGGCTACGTCAAAGGAAGAAGGGAGCGAACGCCAGGGAGCTTGCGCGTCGTGGGAAGTGAAAGCCCTGAGGCCGCGGAGGCGGGCGTGGGAGATCGAGGCCGACACGAGAAACGGGGGGGAGCGTGTTCGAGCGATCACCCCGGGGGAGACGAAACGTCGACCCGACCCGCCCCGGCTCGCCATGCGGTGGTCATGGAGATTTGCGCCGGGCGGCCTGACGTTCCTGAATCCGTTCGGCCCGTCGCTGCTCGGCTTCCGCAGCCCTCAGCTCGATCCTCAGCGCTCGGCGCCGCTCGATGATGTCGTCGATCCGGCCCTGATCGATCTCGTCCCAGGTCCGATCACTGCCGGCGATGACCTTGTCGTCGCGCAATGCCGCGCGGAACGCCTCACCGACGAAATCCTGCGGGAAGTCGTTCAGGCAGAAGTAGTTCTCGAAGATCTTCATGTTGAGATCGATCACCTGCAGGCAGACGTGACGCCGATCCGACCGAAACGGTCTGAGAAAATTGCTCGTGACGATTTCGTAGCTCGGAAAATAGAACAGCTTGTCGTCCTCCGGCTTCGTCTCGCGATAATACTGGTCGATCGCGGCGCGCAGGATCGCTTTGGAGACGGAGTTCGCGGCTTCGCAGGCGAGAGGACGGAACGTCGCCGTCAACGCCACCGGCGACAGGGTGAAGATGATCGTCGCCGAAGGCCTGAACCGACGAATGAGCGCGTGGATGACTCGAATATTGTCGAGACTTTCTCCAAACTCGCTGACACGAAACTTGTGCCTTTCGCGATCGAAGACCTCCCGCGGCGGTGCCCGCCAGAAGACCTCCTTGGTGACGTCGTCGTACCAGATCTCGCTCAAGCCAAAGGTGATGATGAAGACATCGGCCTCGTCGAACAATTGCTTCGTCTCGAGCCGGGCGGACTCGTCGTAGCCGAAATCTTCCGCCTTGTAGCCGTGCCAGAGCGCCTGCCTCGGCACGCGGTCGAGCCAAGCCCATTCGAATTGCTGGCGGATCGCATGGGTATGCACCATCCCATCCCCCATATGGGTCACATAGGCCTTGCTGCGCTTCTTGTTCGTGACGTTGTAGCCGGCCTCATGGAGATAATCCGCCACGTGCGAAGCAAAGCAGGAGCCGAAGGCGACGATCGGCGCCGATTTGTCGATGAACGGCCGCTCGGGCATCAGGCCTTTCACGAGATACTCGGCCACAACGTCGTCGCGCTGCAGTGATGCGTCGGTCGGATAGAAGCTCGGGTTCTCGCCGCGGAAGTAACTGCTTGAGGTTTTTTTCAGAACACCATCCTGGATGAACTCGATCATTGTCATTGGCTGGGTGCTCCCTCTGCGCCGGAGACGTTCCGCGTCACCGCCGGTCATGGCACCTTCCAGGCCTTCGGAACACCGTCTTTCACCGTGCATGTCCGCCGCGAGGCATCCCGGCCCGGTGCGCGCCGGGCCGGGCCGACCCTCACGGACGCGTCACGAGGACATCGATCAGCGACTTTGGGAACGCGGTCGCGTGTTGCTCTCCCGCGCCGGCATCGTCTCGGGAAGCGGGGGTGCCGGGCGGGCCGCGTCGCGCCGCGGCGCAGACCCGACCGCGAACTGCCCGAAATCCTCCCGGAACTGGTCGATGATCTCGCCGGAGGTCTCGATGCAGCGGCCGATATACTGCGAGAGCGCGGGGGGAGGGGGAAAGCCTTCCGCCAGGAGGCGCGCATTGTCGAAGGTCACGTCGAGCTCGCAGAACCGGTAATAGGCCTGCAGCGCCCGGAACATCGCCACCTTGATGGCCTCGTCCAGGCCGAAGACCTCGCAAAAGCGCGCGTGCAGGGTCGCCCGGTCGCGAGCGGAGAACTCGTCGTAATGGCGCGGGCCATGGGCGGGATCGACGCGGTCGAGGGTGCGGCCGAGGTCGCTCCAGCGGGTGCGGCTCACCGTGCCGGCGGAGAGGTGGTAGGTCCGGTGGGCGAGGCCAGGTCTCGCCAGCATCTCCACCAGGGTGTCGGCCACCCAGTCGATGGGGACGATGTCGACGGTCCCGTCGCGGTCGCCGGCGACAAGCCGCAGCCGGTCGCAGGCGCGGATCACCCAGAGGATGCTCGCTCCCGGCCGGGCGCCCAGCGTCGAATGGCCGAGGACGATGGAAGGGCGCGCCACGACCACGGGCAGGTCGGCGAAACGGGCTGCCAGCGACACCTCGGCCGCGGCCTTCGAGGCGCTGTAGGGCACGAGATGCGTGGCGTCCGCGTCGGGGTAGCGCGCCTCCTCCACCATCGCGGGCGGGTTGCCGCCGCAGATCATCGCCGTGCTCACATGAAGGAACCGGTCGAGCCGCGTCATCCCGGCCGCGCGGCGGGCCAAGGCCAGGGTGCCGTCATGGTTGGTCCGGTGGACCTTTTCCTGCGCCCACCACGACGTGTCGGCGGCCAGATGCAGGACCTGCGTCACCGAATCGAGGCGCGGATCGGCGTTCTGGTCGGCCTTGGTGAAATCCCCCGCCACGATCTCGACGCGCTGCGCCAAACGCTGGGCGTTCAGGGCGCTGGTGAAGCGGCCGAGACGCGCCGCGATCCGCTGACGCCCCGCCTCCTCGTCCGAGGCCCGCACCAGGCAGACCCATTCCGTATCCGTCTTCGCCACCAGGGCACGGTGCAGGACGGCACCGCCGATGAGCCCCGTCGCACCCGTCAGAAGAATTCGACTCACGGCACTCACTCCATGGGCCGCGCATCAGGAACGACGCGGCGGCAACCCAAAGAGAGTTAAGAGATCGTTAACGGAATACTGACAAGTCGACGGAAATCAATGCGTAGAATTTTACGGACATATGCCGGTCTTGTTCCGAATATAGTTAATATTAATAATTAATTTCTCACACTGTCGTCGCTTCGATCGGGTGTCTTGCCAGGCGCGGAGGCGCCTCATGCCGATCGGGTCGCACCAAACCTGGCGGACGAGCGGCGGTGCGCATCGTCGCCTGCCATTCGGCATGACGGACACCGTCCTGTCGCGCGCCGCGGCGACTTGCGTCGCGGGGGAGGGCGTCACAGGTAGGATCCGTAGCGGGGCGACCGGCACGCCCCGATCCTTGCGAGGGAGCGACGGGTATGAACGGAGAAGTCTACGGTGCGCTGGGGCAACCGGGCGTGGGATTGTTCATGGCGATCGTCATCGGCGCCCTGGCGGGCTGGCTCGCGGAACAGTTCACCTCGGCGAATATGGGCCTCTTCGCCAACATCGCGATGGGTATCCTCGGCGGCCTTCTCGGCAACTATCTGGCCGCCAAGCTCCACATCCCGGTCTATGGCTTCTGGCGCAACCTGCTCTCGGCCACGGTGGGGGCGGTGATCATCATCACCATCTACAGGGCGATCCGCGGACGCGGCATGAGCTACTGACAGGTTCGTCGGATCGTTTCCCGATCGTTTGCGATGCGGGAGCCGAGTCATTACGTTTCGATCCGAGCGCCGGCCCCTCGCCGGTGCAGTTTGCCCGGTATGCCATGGCCGTCGTCCTCGACCTCCTGCGAAACGACCAGCGCCCCCGGCACCCGGAAAAGGCGCATCGCCCCGACAACCCGATCCAGCGCAAGCCCGACTGGATCCGGGTGAAGGCACCGGGTTCGCCCGGCTGGAACGCGACACGCGCCATCGTGAAGGAGCACGGCCTCGTCACCGTCTGCGAGGAGGCCGGCTGCCCCAATATCGGCGAGTGCTGGGAGAAGAAGCACGCCACCTTCATGATCATGGGCGACACCTGCACGCGGGCCTGCGCCTTCTGCAACGTGCGCACCGGCCTGCCCAACGCCCTCGACGGGGACGAGCCGGCCAAGATCGCCGATTCCGTGGCCAAGCTCGGCCTGCACCACGTGGTCATCACCTCGGTGGACCGGGACGACCTCGCCGATGGCGGGGCCATGCATTTCTTCCGCACCATCCGCGCCATCCGCGAGCGCAGCCCCGCCACGACGATCGAGGTGCTCACTCCCGATTTCCTGCGCAAGGACGGCGCGCTGGAACTGGTGGTGGAGGCGCACCCCGACGTGTTCAACCACAACATGGAGACGGTGCCGGGCAACTACCTCACCGTCCGCCCCGGCGCGCGCTACTTCCATTCGGTGCGGCTGCTGCAGCGGGTGAAGGAGCTCGACCCCACCATCTTCACCAAGTCCGGCATCATGGTCGGCCTCGGCGAGGAGCGGAACGAGATCGTCCAGCTCATGGACGACCTGCGCTCGGCGGATGTGGACTTCCTCACCATCGGCCAGTACCTGCAGCCGACGAAGAAGCACCACGAGGTGAAGCGCTTCGTACCGCCCGACGAATTCAAGACCCTTGAAACCACCGCCTATTCCAAGGGTTTCCTCCTCGTCTCGGCGACGCCCCTGACCCGCTCCTCGCACCATGCGGGCGAGGATTTTTCACGATTGAAGGCCGCCCGGCTCGCTCGCCTCGCGCCTGCCAACGCCTGAGGGCCGATGCCTTCCTTCCGGATCAACCGCGCGGTGCGCCACTCGCCGCAGCAGATGTACGACCTCGTGGCCGACGTGGAACGCTATCCCGAATTCCTGCCGCTCTGCGAATCCCTGCGCGTCCTTCGCCGCCAGCCCGGCCCGGACGGTACCGAAATCCTCGTGGCCGAGATGGGGGTCGGCTACAAGGCGATCCGCGAGCGCTTCACCACCCGCGTCACCCTCGACCCCCAGAACCTGAAGATCGTCGCCGAATACATCGACGGGCCGTTCCGGCACCTCGAGAACCGCTGGGGTTTCAAGGAGAGATCCCCCGGCGGGTGCGACGTCGACTTCTTCATCACCTACGAGTTCAAGAGTCGCACCCTCGGCCTGCTCATGGGCACGATGTTCGACCGCGCCTTCCGCAAGTTCACCGACGCATTCGAGGGCAGGGCGGACCGGGTGTATGGGGTGGCGTGACGCGCCGAAGCTCATGACGTGATGACACTGGCGGACAATGAGGTGCGGAGCCCTAGATACCGGTGAGCGCCCCCACCGGAGAACAGCCCCGTGAGACCGATCCCGACCCTCCTCCTCGCCCTCGCCCTGAATGTGGGCGTCTCCGGCTTCGCCGTGGCGGACCAGCCCGGCGCCGACTGGATGCCGATCGATCAGGTCAAGAAGGCGCTGATGGCCGAGGGCTACACCGAGATCTTGAAGCTCGAGGCCGATGACGGCCATTGGGACGGCGAGGGCATCAAGAACGGCCGGAAGATGAAGTTCGATGCCGACCCGAAGACGGGCGCGATCCTCGGCGAAGTCGCCGACTGAGGGCGGACGGGGATCGGCCGCTCAGTCCGATCCGACCGGCGCCACGGCCCTGCCGAACAGGTCCAGCGCCTCTGCAACGGCGAGGCGGCGAATCTCGGTGCGGCCGAGATCGCCGTAGCGGCGCTCGATATGCCGGGTCGCGGCGCCCCGGCGGGCGAGGCCGAAATGCACGAGGCCCACGGGCTTGCCCTCGCTGCCGCCGCCCGGACCGGCGATGCCGGTGATCGAGACCGCCACATCCGCGTGCGAATGGGCGAGCGCCCCCTCCGCCATGGCGCGGGCCACGGATTTGCTCACCGCCCCATGGGTCGCGATGAGGTCGGCGGGCACGCCGAGCATCTCGGATTTGGCCGCGTTGGAATAGGTGACGAAGCCGCGCTCCACCACCGCCGAGGAACCGGGCACGGCGGTGAGCAGCCCGGCGACGAGGCCGCCGGTGCAGGATTCGGCGCAGGCCGCCCGAAGCCCGGCGGCGGCATAGGCCGCCACCAGCGCCTCGGCGCGGGCGAGGAGCGCCGGGTCGTCGATCACGCCGCGTCGATCCCATCGGTCTCGGGCAGGCGGATCGTCGCCGCCGCCTGGGCGGCGAGCCCCTCGGCGCGACCGACGAAGCCGAGCTTCTCGGTCGTCGTCGCCTTGATCGAGACCGAACTCAGCGGCACGCCGCAGATCTCGGCGATGCGGGCGCGGATCGCCTCGCGGTGGGCGCCGATGCGCGGGGCTTCGGCCAGGACGGTGATGTCGAGATGGTCGATCCGGCCGCCCCGGTCGCGGACGAGCTTCACCGCATGGGCCAGGAAACGGTCGGACGAGGCGCCGCGCCATTGCTCGTCGCTCGGCGGGAAATGCGTGCCGATGTCGCCATCCGCGATCGCCCCGAGGAGGGCGTCGGTGAGGGCGTGCAGCGCCACGTCCCCGTCGGAATGGGCGAGCACGCCGCGATCGGCGGGAATCTTCACGCCGCCGAGCCAGACATGGTCGCCCTCGGTGAAGGCGTGGACGTCGAAGCCGGTCCCGAGGCGGGTCACGTAGGTCGTCATGGAATCGGTCTCTGGTTCGGAGAGCAGGGCATCACTGCCGGAAAAGCCGCGGTCGGCCTCGATCAGGTCCGAGGGCTGGGTAATCTTGCGGTTGCGCGGGTCGCCCTCGAACACCACCACGTCGAGCCCGGCCCATTCGGCCAAAGCCCCGTCATCGGTGAAACCGTGGAGGTCCGCGGCGGCCGCCTCGCGATGGGCGGCGAGGAGGTGCGCGAAGGCGAAGGCCTGGGGCGTCTGGACGGCGCGCAGGGATTCCCGGGCGGGGGTCTCACGCACCCGGCCGATCCCCGTCCCGAGATCCTCGACGATCTTGATCGTATCGGTGACGGCGATACCGGGCACCGCCGCGCCGTGGTCGCGACCGGCGACGAGGGCCCGGTCGATCAGCGCCTCGTCCACATGCGGGCGTGCCGCGTCGTGGACGAGGACGAGGCCCGGCGTACCCGTCGTCGCCGACGTTGCGTTCAAGGCTTCGAGGCCGGCCCGGACGGATTGCTGGCGCGTGGCACCGCCCTCGACGGGGGCCGCGAGCTTGGCTCGCAGAACGGGGTCGAGTTCCGCGACGCAAGCATGATAGAACGATGCAGCATCCGCGGCGATCACGGGCTGAATGAGCGTCAGGTCGGGATGCGCCGCCAGCGCGGCGAGGGTCCGTGTGAGGACCGCGCGTCCGCCGACGCTGCGATATTGCTTGGGAACGTCACCGCCGATGCGGATCCCGCGGCCGGCTGCGACGACCACCGCGGCGTTCCAGGCGGTGCCGGACATGAAAAAGTGCTCCCGCATCAGTTCGAGGTGGCGTGAATGGCTGGGGTGGTGTGTCGTTTAAGCGGGGCATAGCCCGAAATCAAATCGCGCAAGGTGCTTGCGTCCCCCCGGCGATTGTCTATTTGTTGGGCACAATGAAAGCTGATGATTATTTGAGCGTTCTGCGCTCGGACGATGGCCAAGGCCAGGTCGGCGAGGGGGCAGGCGCCAAGGCTTCGGTGCCGGTCCTGCTCGCCCCCTTGTCCGGCGTCACCGACCTGTACATGCGTCGCATCGCACGGCGCCTGGGAGCAAGCGCCGTCGTCTCGGAAATGGTGGCGGCGGCCGAGTTCGCCCGTGGGGCGGAGGAGGCACGCCTGCGGGCCGAGGGCGGCGGGGTCGATCCCCACGTGGTCCAGCTCGCGGGCTGCGTGCCCGAATCGATGGCGGAGGCCGCGCGGCTGGCCGAGGCGAACGGCGCCGATGTCATCGACATCAACATGGGCTGTCCGGCCAAGACCGTCACCGGCGGGGAGGCGGGCTCCGCCCTGATGCGCGATATCGAGGGGGCGACACGAATCCTCGCGGCGGTCCGCGCGGCGGTGGCGATCCCGGTCACCGTCAAGATGCGCCTCGGCTGGGACCATGCGAGCCTGAATGCCCCCGATCTCGCCCGGCGCGCCGAGGGACTCGGTCTCGCGGCGGTCACCGTGCATGGCCGCACCCGCCAGCAATTCTACAAGGGCCAGGCCGATTGGGCCGCCATCCGTGCCGTGGTGGACGCGGTCTCGATTCCGGTCATCGCCAATGGCGACATCGTCGACCTGGCCGGTGCGCGGGCCTGCCTCGCCGCCTCGGGCGCCGCCGGGCTGATGATCGGCCGCGCGGCCCTGGGGCGACCCTGGCTGGTAGGCGAGATCGCCGCCGGACTCGCGGGCCTCGCACCCCGTTCCCTCGATGCCGAGGAGAAGGCCGCCCTCGCCCTGGAGCATTACCAGGGGCTCCTCGCGCTCTACGGCCCCGCCATGGGCGTGCGTCACGCGCGCAAGCACCTGGCGGCCTATGTGGACGGATCCGGCGCGCTCGGCCCCGACGACCGGACGCGGCTTCTCACCACCACCGATCCGGTCATCGCAGCCGACCTTCTCTCGAGGGCGATGCGGCACCCGCGCGAACCAATCGTCACAGAGGAGGCAGCGTGAGCGTGGAGAAGGAATACGGCACGCGGTCCATCGCTCCGCCCACGAGCGAGGCGGTGATCAACGCCCTGCCGCTGCCGGTGATCACCATCGGTGCCGACGACCGCATCCTCCATGTGAACCACGCGGCGGAGACGTTCTTCGATCATTCCGCCCGGTTGATGAAGCGCCGGCACCTGCGGGACATCATCCCGTTCTCGTCCCCGATCAGCGCCCTCGTGGCCGAGGTCCGCCGCCGCAGGGCGAGCGTCAGCGAATACGGCGTCGAACTGGTCCAGCCGCGCTCCGGCCTGGAGCGCAACGTCGACGTCTTCGCGACCCCCCTCGGCGACGAGGAGGATGCCGTGGTGATGATGCTCCAGGAGCGCACCATCGCCGACAAGATGAACCGGCAGCTCACCCATCGCGGTGCCGCGCGCTCGATGATCGCGCTGGGGGCCATGCTCGCCCACGAGATCAAGAACCCGCTCGCGGGGATCCGCGGGGCGGCGCAGCTCCTCGAACAATCGGGCACCGAGGACGACCGCCTGCTCACCCGACTGATCTGCGACGAATCCGACCGGATCGTCCGTATCGTCGAGCGGATGGAGCTGTTCGGCGACGAGCGCCCGGTGGAGCGCGGTCCAGTCAACGTCCACGGCGTCCTCGACCAGGTGAAGCGCTCGGCCCAGTCGGGCTTTGCCCGGCACATCCGCTTCGTCGAGACCTACGACCCGTCGCTGCCCCCCGTTCTGGGCAATCGCGACCAGCTGATCCAGGTCATCCTCAACCTGGTGAAGAATGCCGCCGAGGCCATCGGCGCCGATGCGGTGGACGGGGAGATCACCCTCTCCACCGCCTTCCGCACGGGGCTGAAGATGCAGGTGCCCGGCACACGGGAACGGGTGAGCCTGCCCATTGAAGTGGCGGTGCGGGACAACGGGCCGGGGGTCTCGGCCGAGCTCCTGCCCGACCTGTTCGACCCGTTCGTCACCACGAAGGCTCAGGGGTCCGGCCTCGGACTTGCACTTGCGGCCAAGATCATCGGCGATCACGGTGGCATCGTCGAATGCGATCCCGTGCCGCGCCGCACCACTTTCCGTCTCCTCCTTCCCATGTCGAGCGCCCGTGACGGGCGCGAGTCGGCCGCGGAGCAATAGAGTCGCGTCATGCCCAACGGCCACATCATCGTCGCGGACGACGACGCCGCCATCCGCACCGTCCTCAACCAGGCCCTGTCGCGGGCCGGCTACGAGGTCCGCTCCACCGGCAACTGCGCCACCCTCTGGCGCTGGGTCGCGCAAGGGGAGGGCGACCTCGTCATCACCGACGTGATGATGCCGGACGAGAACGTGTTCGACCTGCTGCCGCGCATCAAGCGCGTGCGGCCGGAACTGCCGATCATCGTCATGAGCGCGCAGAACACGTTCATGACCGCGATCCGCGCCTCCGAGCGCGGCGCCTACGAATACCTGCCCAAGCCCTTCGACCTGAAGGAGCTGATCGCCATCGTCGGCCGCGCCCTGTCGCGGCCGCGCGGGACGCCCGCTCCCGGCGCCGATCCCGGCAACGAGGATATCCCGCTGGTGGGCCGTTCGCCGGCCATGCAGGAGATCTACCGGGCGCTGGCCCGCCTGATGCCCACCGACCTCACGGTGATGATCACCGGCGAGTCGGGCACCGGCAAGGAGCTCGTGGCCCGCGCACTGCACGATTACGGGCGTCGCCGCTCCGGGCCTTTCGTGCCGGTAAACATGGCGGCGATCCCGCGCGACCTCATCGAATCCGAACTGTTCGGCCATGAGAAGGGCGCCTTCACCGGCGCGCTCTCGCGCTCGGCCGGCCGGTTCGAACAGGCCGAGGGCGGCACGCTCTTCCTCGACGAGATCGGCGACATGCCGATGGAGGCCCAGACCCGTCTGCTGCGCGTGCTGCAGCAGGGCGAATACACCACGGTGGGCGGCCGGGTGCCGATCAAGACCAATGTCCGCATCATCGCGGCCACCAACAAGGACCTGCGCGTCTCGATCCAGCAGGGCATTTTTCGCGAGGACCTGTTCTTCCGGCTCAACGTCGTGCCGCTGCGCCTGCCCGCGCTCCGCGAGCGCTCGGAGGACGTGCCCGACCTGATCCGCCACTTCTTCATCCTGGTGGAGAAGGAGGGCCTGAGCCGCAAGCAGCTCGACGGCGAGGCGATGGACCGCCTGAAGCGCTACCGCTGGCCCGGCAACGTCCGCGAACTGGAAAACCTCGTCCGGCGCCTCGCCGCCCTCTACCCGCAGGAGACGATCACCGGCCCGGTGATCGAGGCCGAGCTCGATACGCTGCCCCTGGCGCAGCCGCAGGGCAACGGCTCCGGTCCGCGCAAGGCCGGCGCGGCGGAGAACGAGACCCTGTCGGCGGCGGTGGAACGGCATCTCGCCGAGTATTTCGGCGGATATCGCGACACCCTGCCCCCGCCCGGCCTCTACCACCGCATCCTGCGCGAGATCGAAGGCCCGCTCATCGGCGCGGCTCTGGCCGCTACCCGCGGCAACCAGATCCGGGCGGCGGAACTGCTCGGCGTCAACCGCAACACCCTGCGCAAGAAGGTGCGGGACCTCGACCTCCAGGTGTTCCGCAACGCGCGGTGAGTTCGGAGCGCCCGGGTCCGCCGGCCGAGCTGTTCCATTTCAGCGAGGACCCGGCCATCCGGGTCTTCACGCCGCGCCCCGTCCGCGTCGGCGTGGATCGCGGAGAGGCGGGGGCCTGGCTGAACGGGCCCCTGGTCTGGGCGATCGATGAGGCCCACAGCCTGCTCTACCTGTTTCCGCGCGACTGCCCGCGTATCGTGATCTGGCCCACGGCCCGGACCTCGCCGGAGGACCGGCGCGCGTGGTTCGGCGATGTCGCCGGGCGCGCCGTGGCCTATGTGGAGGAGGACTGGGCGGAGCGGATCGCGATCGCTGCGATCGAACGCTACCGGATGCCGCCCGAGACCTTCGCGCCCGCCGGCGAGCCCGGCACCTGGGTCTCGAGAAGCCCGGTCGTCCCCACCGGCCGCGACACGATCCGAGACCTGCTCGGCGCGATGGCAGAGCATGGCCTCGAACTGCGCACCCTGCCGCGCCTCACGCCGCTCGCGCCGATCTGGCGCTCCACCCTGCACGCCAGCGGCATCCGACTCAGGAACGCGCAGGACTGGGTCGCGCCGGAGGGCGGGCCGCCGAGGCCGATCACAGGGGCCGTTGTGCGATGAGGTGACGGTCGGGTTGCAGGCCCGATGCACGGGACGGGTGAGGTTGCGATTGGCCGCTCATGCCACGGGACCACGAAGTCCGACGGTCGCTCGGGCCGCGGCGATCGGCAACGCTGCGCCCTCGTTCCGCCAGTGCGTCCGGGCCACGTGGAAGGCGATGAGTTTCGCTACGCGCCTATCGAGATGTCTGCAGGAAGAAGCGAACGGCATCGTTCACGGCATCGGGCAGGACGGTCATGTGCGTCCGCTCGGGGATCAGCCGGAACTGACTCGCCAATCCCGGGATCCGATCGAGCCGGTCCGCCATCGCGCGGGCGAGCTCGACCATTCGCGCCGATGACAAACGGCTGAGGCGTGCGTCGCGATCCGGTGCATCCCGCTGAAACGGTGCCAGTTCCTCTTCGTAGGCCCCCGCCAGAAGAAGCACGCGAGCGCGAACGGGCGGCCCGTTTTCGAGCCGATCGATGCTCTTCAGCAGGACGAGATCCTCCCAGTAGATGGACGGGCTCGCCGCGATCCAGTGTGAGAACGCCGTCGGCATGCTGGCGAGCGCGTAGAGGACGAACAGCCCGCCGAAGGAATGTCCGAAGAGAGCCTGCCGTGTGGTGTCGACCGGGCAGCGCCGCTCGATCGCGGGCCGGAGCTCCCTCGTGACGAAGTGCAGGAACTCGTCGGCGCCGCCCGTCCGAAGCGTTGGTCCGCCGGGCGCGTACGGCGGGTAGGACCGGCCCGGCGGCGGCGTGTAGTCCCAGGAGCGACGCAGGCCGTCGTAGGCCTCATCCCCCGGGTAGCCGATCCCGACGATCACGAACCGGGAAGCGATCCCGGTGGCATCCGGGTAGCGTGCCTGCACGCGCTCGATATCGATCGCAGTGGCCGTCACCGCGTTGCCGTCGAGGAGATACAGGACGGGCCAGCCGGCGACGGGCGCCTCGCCGGGGGGCACGTAGAGCGTGATCCGCCACGGCGCCCGTTCTCCGCCACCGCCGAGATCGAAGCCGATCGCGCCCGGGAGCCGAGCCAGCTCGTCCGAAGCGGCCACGGAGCGCTCGCACACCATCATCCCGGCTGCCATCGAGACGCCCGCGAAGGCTCGCCGCGAGATGAGTGGCCTCATCGGACCCGGCCCGTGAAAACTCCCGCCGTCACCCGCCTTTCGGCTACCACCGGTAGATCAGGCTGCCGATCACGGTTGCCGGCTGGTTGCGGTTGCAGAAGCCGAAGGAACACGTCTGGTAGTTCCGATCGAAGATGTTGTAGCCGTTGAGTTGTGCACGGAAGCCCTTGTATCGCGGATCGATCGCGGCAAAGTCGTAGGCGACCAGCGCGTCGAAGAGCGTCACGGTGGGGTTGCGGGCCGTATTCTCGTCATCCGCGTAGCTCGTACCGATGTAGCGGATACCGCCACCGATCTGAAGGCCGCGAAGCGGCGAGGATGGCGGGAAGGCATAGGTCAGGAACGAGGCGTAGGTGTCACCGGGGATGCCCGAGACGCGGTTCCCTTCAAGCGGATCGACGGTGCCGGCGATCTGGTTCACGAAGCGAATGTCGACATGCGTGTAGGCGATCGTCAGGTTCGTGCCGGGCGCTAGGTTCGCCGTCGCCTCGGCCTCGAAGCCGGTGGAGCGCACGGCGCCGGTGGCGGACTGGAACGCGATGTTGTTCGGGTCGGTTCGCAGGATGCTCGATTGAACGATGTCGAAGCCGGCGAATGCCGCCTGGATGTTGGTGCCGGGGATCAGGTACTTCACCCCCGCCTCGATCTGATCGCCTGTCGCGGGCTTGAACGCGTTGCCGCCGGCATCGAGGCCCACCTGTGGCGTGAAGGTGGTGGCGTAGCTCGCATAAGGGACGAGGCCGGGCGCGAGGACGTAGCCAAGGCCGACGCGGCCGGTGAAGGCGGTGTTGTCCTGGCGTGACACCGCACTGTCGGGCGTCGCGTAGTTGTCCTGGAAGACCGAATCGTGGCGTCCGTTCACGGTCAGGATGAAGTTACCGAACTTGGCTTGATCCTGCAGGTAGACACCGACTTGATCCTGGGTCTGGCGCGAGGCCGGCCCCAGCAACGGCGTCGCGATGAACTGCTGACCGTAGTTTCGCGTGACGAGGTTCAGGTCCGGGACTGCTACGTTGTCGCCGAAATAGCCTCCGAAGCGGCTGGTCAGGCTGTAGCGGGCATAGTCGACGCCCGCCACCGCGGTGTGTGCGACGGGACCGGTGACGAAGTGCGCCTCCAACTGGTTATCCAGCGTCTGCTGCACGAGGCCGCCGCGGAGATACCCGTTGTCGCGTGTGCCGACCGTGCGCTCCGCGTTGATGGACGAGATGTCGACGTATTTCGCGCTCTGGAACAGGCCGTAATGGCGGAAATTCTGACGGAAGATCAGATCCGGCGTGAATTTGTGCTCGAAGGCGTAGCCGACGCGGTACTGCGTCTGATCGAGCCCGGCAAAGCGCGGATCGCCCATGTAGTAGTTGGTCGCCCGGAAGCCCGGGTCATTATAGTAGAACGTCGTCGCCGGGGTGTTGGTGACCTGGAATTCACTGAGAAACGTGAGCGTCGTGTCGGCCGACGGCTTCCACGTGAAGGCGGGAGCGATGTTGAGCTGGTCGTCGTTCGTGCCGAGCCCGACGAAGGTCCCGGCCTCTCGCCGCAAGCCGGTAAGGCGATAGGCCATGGTGCCACCGGACCCCTCCAGCGGGCCGCCGACGTCGAAGGCGCCCTGATAGCGGTCGAAACTGCCGGCCTGGAACTGCACCTCGCCGAAGGGCACGAAGACGGGACGCTTGCTCGTCGCGTCGAGGATGCCGCCGGGCGAGCCGAGGCCATAGAGGCCGGATGCAGGACCGCGGAGGATGGTGACCGCCTCGAGGCCGTAGGGCTCGGTCTTCGGGTAGGCGAAGCCGCTGCCAATCACGCGGAGCCCGTCGCGGTAGATGCCCTGGTTGGTCAGCACATCGAAGCCGCGGATGAAGATCTGGTCGAACCGCGGATCGAAGCCCGACCGGGCGGTCGCGGCGCCGGGAACGTAGGCGACCGTGTCGGCGAAGGTCTGGACGTTGCGATCGTTGAGCTGCTCGCGAGTCACGACGGAGACCGATTGCGGTGTCTCGATCAGGGGGGTGTTGGTTTTCGTCGCCGCCGTGGCGACCCGAGCCGTATAGCCGGTGATCCCGGAAGGGCCACCTCCACCTCCACTGGTCGCCGCCGTGCCGCCATCTCCGCCACTGAGGTTGCTGCCGCCTCCCACAGGCGCGGGAGCCGTGCCTTCGACCGAAAGCTGATCGAGTTGCACGCTGGCTTCCTGCGCTGTCGCAGTTCCGACGAGGGCGGTCGTGGCGAGGAGGAGGAAGGATAACCGGTAAGTCATGGCGCACGCTGCAAGGCGCCTTCAACGGCGCAGTACAGGTCTCATCGCCGGTCGTGGATTAAGAGGCAAGCCGAAAACGTGTTGTAAATCACACACTTAGAGCTCTTCAAATCTGAAGCAATTCTAAGCTGAAACGCGATCGGCCTGACAAGAACGACACCGCGATAACTTGCGGCAACGCCTCCATGGCGCCGCTTCATTTCAGATTGAATGTCCGTTCCGGGCGACGAGCCAACCGACTGCTACGCCCGGGTCGGATCGGAGGGAAACCCGGCACACGAATACCGCCCGGCATCGAGCCTTCATCGCCCGCAGTTCCTCACAGCAAAACGCGGGCGGGTTTCCCCGTCCGCGCTTTAAAGTTCGACCCAACCGGGAAGATCAGGCCATGGCGGGCTTGGCCGTCATGGCGCGCTCGTCGCCGAGGCCGAGCCAGCGCCGGCGCATGGGCTTGAGGACGAAGTAGGCGAGGATCGCGGTCAGCACGTCGAGGGTGATGATGATCGCGAAGACCGGGAGCCAGGAGCCCTGGACGAGGTAGATCCAGGCCGCGATCGGGCCGCCGAAGAGCGAGCCGATGCCCTGCGCCATGTAGAGGAAGCCGTAATTGGTGGTGGCGTGCTTGGTGCCGAACGTGTCCGTGAGGATCGAGGGGAACAGCGAGAAGATCTCGCCCCAGGCGAAGAACACGACGCCGGAGAGCAGGGCGAAGGCGTAAGCGTTCTCGCGGAAGACGAGGAGCAGGGCGATGGCCGCCGCCTCGGCGGCAAACGCGATGCCCATCGTGTTCTCGCGGCCGATCTTATCCGAGACCCAGCCGAAGAAGGGCCGGGTGAGGCCATTGGTGATGCGGTCGAAGGTCAGGGCGAAGGGGAGCGCCACGAAGCCGAAGATGATCGCGTCGGCGACACCGAAGTCGCGGGCGAAGGAGGCGAAGTTCGCCACCACCATCAGGCCGCCGGTGGACATCATCGTCATCATCGCGAACATCAGCCAGAACAGCGGCGTCTTCAGCATCTCCCTCGGCGCCGTGTCGTGGACGCAGGTCGAGAGGTTGCGGGCCGGGGCCGGCAGGACCTCGTCGGCACGGGGCGCCCGCAGGCCGAGGGCGGCCAATGCGCCGACGGCACCGAGGATGATGCCGAACACCGTCAGCGTGTGGCGATAGCCCGAGGCGGTGAGCATGTCGCTGATCGGGAAGGTGCTGAGCATCGCGCCCATGCCGTAGCCGGCGGCGACCACGCCCACGGCGAAGCCCCGGCGATCGGGAAACCACTTCACCATCAGGCCGACGATGCCGACATAGACGATGCCGGTGCCCAGACCGCAGAACAGGCCGTAGGTGGCATAGACGCCCCACAGGGTGTCGACGCGGGCGGCCAGCACCCAGCCGAGGCCCGAGAGGATGGCGCCCAGCGCGATCATCAGTTTGGGGCTGAACCGGTCGATCAGGTAGCCCTGGACCGGCGAGAAGAAGGTCTGCAGCACGATCAGGATCGTGAAGGTCCATTGAAGCTGCGGCAGGCTCGAGCCCGTCGCCGCGATCAGCGGCTTGGTGAACAGCGTCCAGACGTATTGCGGGCTCGAGATCGCCATCATGGCGACGAGGCCGAGGCCGAGCTGGATCCAGCGCTGCCGGGAAAGGGTCGTATCCATTATGCACTCCATGCTGCAGGCACGGAGACGCAAAGTGTATACCAGCTGGCGCGGGCTCGCCGTCAGCGCCGGGCGGAAACCAGCCAGCAGCCGGCATCCAGGGTCACGGCGCCGGAGACGGCACGCTTGGCGAAGTCGTCACTCACTCGCTTGAGGGCGTCCGCACGGACCGAAGCGGGCTGATCGCGCAGGAGACGGGAGACCGGACCGAGCTCGGTGGCGAAATCCGCGGCGGCCTCCGCCGCATCTTGGGCGCTGCCGTCGCCGGACCTTGCGAGGGTGAGGGGCCGGTCGATCGCCTCGAGGGTGATGTCGAGGAAGCCGGCCTGCGCCAGCACCGCGCCGAGGGTCTCCGCCTCGGCGAAGCGGAACGGCCCCGGCGCGTCGACCGGGCTGGGTTCGGGTTCCGGCACGAGGGGCAGGACGAGGTTCCTCGGCACGGTGATCCAGGGATTGTCCTCGATCCGCCGCCAGCACAGGAAGGTCAGGCGGCCACCGGGGACCAGGGCCTTGCGGATATTGGCGAAGGCGGCGCCGGAATCCTCGAAGAACATCACCCCGAAGCGGGAGACCGCCTGCTCGAAGAGGGCATCGCCGAAATCGTGGGTCTGGGCATCCGCCTCGACGAACGCGATCGGGGCCAGGGCGGGAGCCTCGATCCCGGCCCGTTCGCGCGCGACAGCGAGCAAAGGGGCCGAGAGGTCGGCCGCCACCACACGCCCCCTCGGGCCGAGCCGGCGTGCGGCGATGATGGCGCAGTCACCGGCGCCGCAGCCGATATCCAGCGCCGAGCCGTCCACCCGAAGGCGCGCCTCTTCGAACAGGGCGGCGGTGAGGGGCGCGAAGACCGCATCGATCCTGCGCTGGTTGCGGGCCCAGCGCGCCCCGACCTCGCCGTTCCAGTATTCGCGCTGGGTGATCGCGCCATCCGCCATCATGAACCTTCCGGTTTCTGAACATCGATCGTCCGGCCCACGGCGGGGACCCATTTCACAATCCGGACGAGCCGCCATCCGAGCGCGGATCGTGGACCGCCTCGATCCGCCCGTTGCCGGGATGACGGACCAGCATGCCGGCATGGCCGAGGGAATCGATGTAGGCGCCGCCGAGTTCCTCGATCTCGTGGCCCATGGAGCGCAGCTCGGCGATGCTGGCCGGATCGAACCTGTCCTCCACCTTCACGCTGAGGGACTCCGCGCCCCAGGTACGGCCATAGAGCAGGCGGGGCGCGTCGACGGCCTCGGCCGGGCTCATGCCATAATCGGCATACCGCGAAAAAATCTGGGCCTGGAATTGCGGCTGCCCGTCGCCGCCCATGCTGCCGTAGGACATCACGCGCCCGTCGTCGAAGGCGGCCAGTCCGGGGATCAGGGTGTGGAACGGCCGGCGCCCCGGCTCCAGGGGGTTCACCGCGCCCTTCTCGAGGGAGAACGAGGTGCCGCGGTTTTGCCAATGGATCCCGGTCTTGGGCAGGACGATCCCCGAACCGTACTCCCAGTAGATCGACTGGATGTAGGAGACGGCCAGGCCGTCCTTGTCGATGGCGCCCATCCAGACGGTGTCGCCGTCGCCCGGTCCCTTGAGGGGCACGGAGGCGGCGCGGCGCATGTCGATCTGCGCGGCCTCGCGGTCGAGACTCTCCGGGGTGAGGAAGCTCGCCGGATCGACGCTCAGCCGGTCGTAATCGGTGACCGTGCGGTCGCGTATGGCGAAGGCACGCTTCGTCGCCTCGATCAGCCCGTGATATTGCGCCGTGCTCTCCGGCCGCGACACTTTCAGCCGGTCGAAGATACCGAGGATGATGAGGGCCGCGAGGCCCTGGGTCGGCGGCGGGAAGTTGTAGAGCACCGCGTCGCGCCGGCGCAGGGACAGGGCCGCCCGCTCTCGCGGCGCATAGGCTTCGAGATCGGCCCGCGTCACCGGCGAGCCGAGGCGGTCGAGGTCGGCGGCGATCTCGCGGCCGAGGTCGCCCCGGTAGAAATCGTCGAGCCCGGCATGGGCCAGCTGTTCGAGGGTGTCGGCCAGAGCCGGCAGGCACCGCGTGGCGCCGGCGGCGAAAGGCTTGCCCCCGTCGAGGAAGGTCTGCGCGAAACCCGGCTGGTCGTGGAGCGTGTCGATCTCCTTCGGCACGTAGCGGGCCTCGGAGGGCGAGACCGCGCAGCCCTGGCGCGCATGGCGGATCGCGTCGGCCAGCAGGGTCTCGAGGGGGAGCCGGCCGCCCAGCGCCCTGGCGAGGTCGAGGGCGAGACGCCAGCCGCCGATGGCACCGGCCACGGTGAGCGCCGCGTCCGGCCCGCGGGAGGGGATCGTCTCGTGGCCCTGGCTGCGATAGCGGCCCACCGTGGCGAGGGACCCGGCCGGGCCGCAGGCCTCGATGCCGCGCACCCGCCCGCCCGGCTCGCGCACGAGCCAGAACCCGTCGCCGCCGATCCCGTTCATGTGCGGATAGACCACGGCGATGGTGGCCGCCATGGCCGCCATCGCCTCGATGGCATTGCCGCCCTGCGCCAGCACGGTCTGCCCGGCGGTGGCGGCCAGGTGGTGAGGCGCGGCAACGGCGGCGGAGGAATAGACGGGCGTCTCGGGCATCGCGAACTCGGTGTGAGGGAAAGCGTGAGGATAATGTATTTTTTCGGCCGGTCGACCGCGACGTGTCCCTGGCAAGAACCGGACGCAGCATGCTGCGGCAGCATCGGTTTCACGGCGCGAAGCCGGGTGTGAGGGCGTACTGCCTGGGCGGTTTCCACGGATAGGCCTGCCCGATTCGTATTAATTTCGCCACACTGTTGTGGCGACGCATCAGCCATGGCGTGGCTTCGACGTTCCAGACAATCGGCCGCCCCGGGAGACGACGTCTCACCGGAGGGCGAGGCCGAACCGCATACCATTCGGGCAGCACCGCGCGGCCCCGGCTGGATCGGCGCGCTCGTCGTCACCACGGCCCTGGTCTCGGCCATCGCGACGTTCCTGATCCTAGCCGGCGTGATCCGGGTGACGCCGACGCCGACGATCGGCCTGACGCTGCTGGGCATCAACGTCTTCCTTGTCCTCAGCCTGTTCGTCATCATCGGCTGGGAGGCGCGGGTCTTCCTGCATGCGCGCCGGGCCAATGCGGCGGTGGCGCGCCTGCATACCCGCATCGTCGGCCTGTTCAGCCTGATCGCGATCCTGCCCACCGTGCTGCTGGCCGTCGTCGCGGCGGTGACGATCGATCGCGGCCTGTCCCTGGGCTTCACCGATCGCGTCCGCGACGTGGTGCTGAAATCGGTGGAGGTGGCCGACGCCTACCAGGAGAACCAGTGCCAGTCGCTCGCCCGCGAGATCCGCATCCTCACCGACGACCTCACGCGGGCCCGGCCTAATTTCGATGTGAACAGGGAGTGGTTCGAGAACTTCCTCACCACGCGGGCGACCGCGCTGGGACTGCCGGTCGCCGAGATCATGCGCGGACCGAACGAGCTCGTGGCACGGGCGAAGATCGACGTCCTCAAGGAGCGCCGGCTGCCCTCCGCCGCGGCCTTCGAGGAGGCCGCCAAATCCAACGAGACGATCTGCCTGAGGCCGAGCGAGGGGCGGGTCTTCGCCGCCCTGCTGCGGATGCCGGCCTATGACGGGGCCGTGCTGCTGGTCCAGCGCGAGGTGAGCCAGCTCGCCGTGGACTTCCCCGGCGTCTCGCGGGCGGCGGCGGCCGAGTATCTCACCTACGATTCGCTCAAGCGCTCGATCCAGATCAGCTTCGCCTCGATCTTCGTGCTGATCGCCCTCATCGCCCTCCTCTCGGCGGTCTGGTTCGGCCTCAACTTCGCCAACCGGTTCGTGGCGCCGATCCGCCGGCTCATCAACGCGGCCGATCAGGTCGCCTCGGGCAATTTCTACGCCCAGGTCCCGGCACGGAAGAGCGACGGCGACCTCGCCCATCTCGGCGAGAGTTTCAACAAGATGACGCAGGAGCTGCGTCGCCAGCACGACGGGCTGACGGCCGCGAGCGAACTCATCGACCGCCGCCGCCGGTTCACGGAAGCGGTTCTGGCCGGGGTCTCCCCGGGCGTCATCGGCGTCGACGCGGCGGGCCTCGTCACCATCGCCAACCCCTCCATCGAGCGCACGTTGGGGCTGAAGGCGGACGCCATCATCGGCAAGCCGCTGGTCCAGGCCGTGCCCGAGCTCCAGGCCATCCTGCCCGAGGGCGGCGAGGGACGCCTGCGCGCGCTCCAGCAACAGATCCAGCTGACCCGCGACGGGCGCGAGCGCACGGTCACCGTGCGCGTCACCAGCGAACAGGCGCAAGGCGGCGCAAGGGGCTTCGTGGTGACCCTGGACGACATCACCGACCTCGTCACGGCCCAGCGCACCTCGGCCTGGGCCGACGTCGCCCGCCGCATCGCCCACGAGATCAAGAACCCGCTGACCCCGATCCAGCTCTCGGCCGAGCGCATCCGGCGCAAATACGGCAAGGTCATCGTGGCGGACAAGGACGTGTTCGACCAGTGCACGGCGACGATCATCCGCCAGGTGGACGAGATCAAGCGCATGGTGGACGAGTTCTCCTCCTTCGCGCGGATGCCCAAGCCCGCCATCGCCCGGAACGACCTGAGCGAGATCGCCAAGCAGAACCTGTTCATGATGCGGGTGGCGCATCCGGACATGGATTTCGCCTTCACCGAGGCCGGGCAGGACCGCCTGCATGCCGCCTTCGACATCCGGCTGCTGTCGCAGGCGATCACCAACATCCTCAAGAACGCGGTGGAGGCCGTCTCCGCCGTGCCCGAGGCCGAACTCGGCAAGGGTCGGGTCGATCTGCGCCTCCTCGTCGAGGAGGGGTTCGCGGTGATCGAGATCACCGACAACGGCAAAGGCTTCCCCGTGGAGGGGCGCCAGCGGCTGCTCGAGCCCTATATGACCACCCGCGAGGGCGGCACCGGGCTCGGACTCGCCATCGTCAGCAAGGTGCTCGAAGAGCATGGCGGCGGCATCGAACTGAACGACAACCCCTCGGGCAGGGGCGGATGCGTGCGGATGCGCGTTCCCCTCGATACCCGGGAAAAGACGACGGAGGGGAAACCCTCCGCGCAGGCTGAGAAGGTTGCCGCATCGACGGCACCCCCAATCGCGGAGATGACGTCATGAGCGCCGATATTCTGATCGTCGACGATGAGGCCGACATCCGCGACCTCGTCGCCGGCATCCTCGACGACGAAGGTCACCGGACCCGGACGGCCGGAGGCTCCGACGAGGCGCTCGCGGCCATCGAGTCGCGTCGCCCCCACCTCGTCTTCCTCGACATCTGGCTGCAGGGCTCCCGCCTCGACGGGCTGCAGGTGCTCGACCAGATCAAGCTCGGACATCCCGACCTCCCGGTGGTGATGATCTCGGGCCACGGCAACATCGAAACGGCGGTGGCCGCCATCAAGGCAGGCGCCTACGACTTCATCGAGAAGCCGTTCAAGGCCGACCGGCTGGTCCTGGTGGCCGAACGCGCCCTCGAAGCCTCCCGCCTCAAGCGCGAGGTGCGCGATCTCAAGGCGCGTTCCGGCCAGGCGAGCCGCCTCGTGGGCGGATCCGTGGCGGTCAACCAGCTGCGCCAGACGGTGGAGCGGGTCGCCCCCACCAATGCGCGCGTGATGATCCTCGGCGCGCCGGGGTCCGGCAAGGAACTCTCGGCGCGGACCCTCCACGCTTCGTCGTCCCGCGCCAGCGGGCCCTTCGTCGTCATCAACGCGGCGATGATCACGCCCGAGACCATGGAAGCGGAGCTGTTCGGCGTCGAGGCCGGCGAGGGCCGCGTCCGCCGGGTCGGCGCCCTGGAGGAGGCCCATGGCGGCTCCCTCTATATCGACGAGATCGCCGACATGCCGCGCGAGACCCAGAACCGCATCCTGCGGGTGCTGGTGGACCAGAACTTCCAGCGCGTCGGCGGCACCACCCGCGTCCATGTGGACGTGCGCATCATCTCTTCCTCCTCGCGCGACCTCGCCGAGGAGATCGCCGCCGGCCGCTTCCGCGAGGATCTGTTCCACCGCCTCTCGGTGGTGCCGATCCGGGTGCCGTCCCTGTCCGAGCGGCGCGAGGACGTGCCCGAACTCATCAACTTCTTCATGGAGCAGATCTCGGCCGCCACCGGCCTCGCCCGCCGGCGCATCGCCGAGGACGCCATGGCGGTGCTGCAATCGCACGACTGGCCGGGCAATATCCGCCAGCTGCGCAACAACGTCGAGCGGCTGATGATCCTCACCCATACCGACCCCGAACAGGAGGTGACATCGGAGATGCTGCCCACCGAGATCGGCGCCCTGGTTCCGACGACGCCGAACGGCGCGGGGGGCGAGAAGCTCATGAGCCTGGCCCTGCGCGAGGCGAGGGAAATCTTCGAGCGCGAGTATCTGATCGCACAGATCGCACGATTTTCAGGAAACATATCGCGGACCGCCGAGTTCATCGGCATGGAACGGTCCGCCCTGCACCGCAAGTTGAAGTCCCTCGGCATCGGTCCTTGACGGGAGGGGGCGCGACCTTCCTCTTGCATAAGAGTGGCATTGAACGTGTAATAGTCGAGGTTGCCCGGTTCACCCGGTCTGCTTCGCATTCGAACCAACAAGAACCCGCCAGTCACGGCGGGCGGCAGGTTTCTAAGAAGGATTAATAAAAAATGGCGGGCGAACGCGCTCAGAACCTGCAGGACACGTTTCTCAATCATGTCCGCAAGAACAAGATCCCGCTCACGATCTTCCTCGTCAACGGCGTCAAGCTTCAGGGCGTCGTGACCTGGTTCGACAACTTCTGCGTCCTCCTGCGACGGGACGGGCATTCGCAGCTCGTCTACAAGCACGCCATCTCGACGATCATGCCCGGCCACCCGGTACAGTTGTTCGAGCCGGACGAGACGGCGCCCGAGAAGGCGTGAAACGACGTCGGCAGTCTTGCCTATGACGAGACGTTGCCGAACGTCTGACGCCGAACATCGAACGAGGACCCGAGACTGCCCTTGTTTGACGTCGGCAAAAGCCCATTCTCCTCATCTTCAGGGGACAGGGTCGAACCGAATTTCATGACGCAAATGACAACGCCGGGCGAAGCCCGGCTCCAGGCGATGGCCGCTCCCGAAGGTGAGATCGCGGCGGCGACCCATACGCTGGTGATCGGCCCCTATCTCACCCGGTCCGCCGCACCCCGGACGGGTGGCGGACCGGCCGACGTCACGCGCTCCAGCGAGGCGCGGATCGACGAGGCGGCGGGTCTGGCCGTGGCCATCGAGTTGGACGTCACCGAGGCGATCATCGCGCCGGTCTCGCGCATCCGGCCCTCCACCTATCTCGGCAAGGGCCGGGTCGAAGAACTCGCCGGCCGGATCAAGGCCGAGGAGATCGGCCTCGTCGTCATGGATTGCGCCCTCTCGCCCGTGCAGCAGCGCAACCTCGAAAAGGCCTTCGGCTGCAAGGTCATCGACCGTACCGGGCTCATCCTCGAAATCTTCGGCCGGCGCGCCTCCACCCGCGAGGGTACGCTGCAGGTGGAGCACGCCCATCTCGCCTACCAGCGAAGCCGCCTCGTGCGGTCCTGGACCCACCTCGAACGCCAGCGCGGCGGCTTCGGCTTCCTCGGCGGCCCCGGCGAGACGCAGATCGAGGCCGATCGCCGGATGATCCAGGAGCGGATGACGAAGATCGAGCGTGAGCTCGACAGCGTCACCCGGACGCGCGGCCTGCACCGGGAGAGCCGGGCGCGGGTGCCGTATCCGATCGTGGCCCTCGTCGGCTACACCAATGCCGGCAAGTCGACCCTGTTCAACGCCCTCACCAAGGCCGAGGTGATGGCCAAGGACATGCTGTTCGCCACCCTCGACCCGACCGCACGCGCGACGAAGCTTCCCCATGGCGAGACGGTGATCCTCTCGGACACGGTGGGCTTCATCTCGGAACTGCCCACGGCGCTCATCGCCGCCTTCCGCGCCACGCTTGAGGACGTGATCGAGGCCGATATCCTGCTCCATGTCCGCGACGTCAGCCACGTCGATTCGGAGGCGCAGGCGGAGGATGTCGGCGAGGTGCTGCGCGAACTCGGGATCGAGACCACGGCCGAGCGAATCATCGAAGTCTGGAACAAGGCCGACCTCCTCGACGATTCGGAGCGGACCCGCCTCCTCAACCTGAGCGCCCAGGGGCGCAACGACCGGGACAGCGACGTGCCGATCCTGGTCTCGGCTCTCACGGGTGAGGGCCTGGCGGCCCTGTCGGGCCGGATCGAGGCACGGATCGCCAAGCGACGCTCCACCTTCGCCGTTACCCTGGCGCCCGAGGACGGTGCGGCGCTCAACTGGCTCTACGAGAATGCCGAGGTCCTCGACCGCCGCGCCGAAGAGGCCGGCACGATCCATCTCGCCATCCGCGTGGCGCCGGAAAAGGAGCCGCGTTTCCTCAACCGCTTCGCCAGCGCACGCAAGCTCAGCCGCGCGGACTAGGCGAAGGAGCGGGCTGTTCGTGGAGGTGCGGACGGGAATGGTCCCTCCGCGACCGCGGGGGTCTTTTGAAAGCACTATAAAAAACCCCGGCTCTGGGGAGCCGGGGTGAGAGTTTCGGGTCCTGAAAAGCGTCTACCCGCGCGACCGCGCGACCGCGCGGTGGCGGGCGTCCGCCGAACGCGCTGATGCCGGCCATTGGTCGGGATCAGCGCCGCTTTGTATTACGGCTGCAGCACGCCGTTGATGACGTGGATCACGCCGTTCGACTGCATCACGTTGGCGATGGTCACCTTGGCGGTGTTGCCCTTGGTGTCGGTGAGATACACGGCCTTGCCCTTGGTCTGGACCACGAGCGGGGTGCCCTGCACGGTCTTGATCTGGCCTTCACCGCCGCCGTCCTTGGCGATCTTCATGAGATCCTTCGCGGTCAGGGTGCCGGGGACAACGTGATAGGTGAGGATCGCGGTGAGCGTCGCCTTGTTCTCGGGCTTCACCAGGGTCTCGACGGTGCCGGCCGGCAGCTTGGCGAAGGCCGCGTTGGTGGGCGCGAAGACGGTGAAGGGTCCGGGGCCGGCGAGGGTGTCGACGAGGCCGGCAGCCTTCACGGCGGCGACGAGGGTCGTGTGGTCCTTCGAGTTGACGGCGTTCTCGACGATGTTCTTCGACGCATACATCGGAGCGCCGCCGACCATCGGGTTCTTGGCAAGCGCAGCCATCGGGAAAGCGGCGCCCATGGTGAAGGCGAGGGCGACGGCGGCGAACGTGGAGGCCACGGGGCGACGGGCGTTGGTCATGGAGCGTTCCTCTTGAGCTATACCCCTTCGCGGGGGTCATTGCTCGTTACGGAGCCCGGAAGAGGAAAGTTTCGGCACAGTCGAAAAACGCGACATTTGGTCGAAGCGCTCGCTGCCGGGGCACTTCGTGAAGCAATGAGAAGACCTGTCGCCGAACAAGCAAAAGCCCACCCGACCTTCCGGTCGGATGGGCTTTCGAGACCCGGATTGCGACGAGACTGAACCTCGTCGCAGAGCCCGTGATCAGTACTTGCGGATGATCGGGGCCGGAGCAGCGGCGACCGGGGTCGGCGAGTACAGCGGAACGATCAGGCGGCCCGAGATCTCGGTGCTGTCGAAGCTGGTGGTCGCGACGGTGCGGGCGACGTAGACCTGCGCGGTGGCGAAGCCGAAATCGTAGCCGACGAGGCCACCCATCAGGAACCGGCCGCGATCGTTGAGGGCGGCGTTGATGATGCCGGCAGCCTTGGCGCCGGTGTCGAAGTTGACGGTGCCGTAGGCGATGGCGCCGATCTCGAACTTGCCGAACTTCTTGGTGGCGGTCAGGTCGAGGTTGAGGGAGTCGGAGAGTGAGTAAACCGTGGAGAAGCCAGGGCGGCTGGGGTCACGGCCACCGCCGAAGGAGGACGGCGAGTCGTAGATGTTGGCGGTCAGGTTGGCGGTCAGGTTGTAACCGTCGCCGGTGTAGCTGCCGGCGACACCGAAGCGGTAGGTGTTCGACGAGAGCTGGGGCAGCACGGCCGTGGAGGCGACGACACCATTGTTCTGCACGAGGACGCCGCGGTCGCCGTTGAGCTCGTTCAGGTAGACACCGCCGAGCAAGCTGACGCCGAAGTTGTTGCCGAGATCGAAGGCCCAGATACCGCCGACGAAGGTACCGACGTTGATCGAGAGATCACGCAGGCCGGTCGCGCCGCCACGGTTGCCGAAAGCGAACACGGTCGGGGGAGCCACGAGGAGCTCGATGCGGCCGCCGAGCGGAACCAGCGGGGTCGACCAGACCAGGACGGGGATGTTGATCCCGACGTCCAGAGCCGAGTTGTCACGCGACTGGTAAACGAAGGTGTTCAGGGCGTAGATGCCCTCCGGCAGCGGCGCGCCGGTGGCGAGGCCGACCTGCTCGCCGGGGATCGTGGTCGTCTGGGCGTAGGAAGCCGTGGCGCTCATGCCCATGGTCAGCGCGAGCGCGCCGGTGGCCAGCCAGTTCTTCGTCATTGTCTAGTCCTTCCCAAGGATTTCAGGCATTCGCCGCGCAGACCTACGAACCATCGTGCCGAGTGCCGCGTTCTCGCGGCTTGCTGACATCCAGTGCGTAGGGCCCCCCTTGCGGCCCGAATTCGTGTCTCAACGCTGAGAACTATTCTACAGGTCGGCTCGGATTGACAGTCCAATGCTTCGGATCGAGGCAGTTCCAAACCCACCGTTGCGGAAAAGCCGCAATTTCGATGCGGTGCAGTGCAAGGTTTCGTTAACTTTCTCAGCAGAATTCCGGCGGGCATGACGCCGCAATGAGCAACGCGTCGGCAAAATAACGCTTAGTGGCCAATCTGTTGCGGTCGATCCGTGCGACAGGACGATTGCGCAATCGACGACGGGAGTTTGCGCATCGCCGGAGGGCAGCGATCCCCGCCCGCCCGGAGCCTGTGCACCGCAGCAGGGCCCCCGTTCCCAAAAGCCGCCGAATCGAGCTTGGCCTTAGCGGGGCGGATGCCTATTCCGCCGCGTCCCGGCCCTTGGCGGCGACCTCGGCGAGGGGGCGGCGGGCCAGCACGTCGCGCAGGAACCGGCCGGTATGGCTCGCCTTCGACTTGGCGATCTGCTCCGGCGTCCCCTCGGCCACCACGATGCCGCCGCCGTCGCCGCCCTCGGGGCCCATGTCGATGACCCAGTCGGCGGTCTTGATGACCTCGAGGTTGTGCTCGATCACCACGACGGTGTTGCCCTGGTCCACGAGTTCGTGGAGTACATCCATGAGCTTGGCGACGTCGTGGAAGTGAAGGCCCGTGGTCGGCTCGTCGAGGATGTAGAGCGTGCGGCCGGTGGCGCGCTTGGAGAGCTCCTTGGACAGCTTCACCCGCTGCGCCTCGCCCCCCGACAGCGTCGTGGCCTGCTGCCCGACCTTGACGTAGCCGAGGCCGACCCGCGCCAGGGTCTCCATCTTCTCGCGGATGGTGGGCACCGCCTTGAACAGGTCGGCGGCCTCCTCGACGGTCATGTCGAGGACGTCGGCGATGGAATGGTTGCGGTACTTCACCTCCAGGGTCTCGCGGTCGTAGCGGCGGCCCTTGCACACGTCGCAGGTGACGTAGACGTCCGGCAGGAAGTGCATCTCGATCTTGATGACGCCGTCGCCCGAACAGGCCTCGCAGCGCCCGCCCTTGACGTTGAACGAGAAGCGCCCGGCCTGGTAGCCCCGCGCCTTGGCCTCGGGCAGACCGGCGAACCAGTCGCGGATCGGGGTGAAGGCGCCGGTATAGGTGGCCGGGTTCGAGCGCGGCGTGCGTCCGATCGGCGACTGGTCGATGTCGATGACTTTGTCGAGGTTCTCCAGCCCTTCCAGCCGCTCGAACGGAGCGGGATGCTCCATGGCGCCGTTGAGGGACTTGGCCACCGCCTTGTACAGCGTGTCGATGATGAGGGTGGACTTGCCGCCGCCCGATACGCCGGAGACGCAGGTGAAGGTGCCGAGGGGGATCTCGACACTCACGTCCTTGAGGTTGTTGCCCCGGGCGCCGACGAGGGTGAGCTTGCCCTTCCTCGACTTGCGCCGGGCGGAGGGCACCCGCACGCTCATCTCGCCGGTCAGGTATTTCGCCGTCAGGGAATCGGGGCTCTTCAGCACCTCCTCCGGCGTGCCCTGGGCGATGATCCGGCCGCCATGGATGCCCGCCCCCGGGCCGACATCGACCACGTAATCGGCCTGGAGGATGGCGTCCTCGTCGTGCTCGACCACGATCACCGAATTGCCGAGGTCGCGCAGGCGCTTCAGCGTGCCGAGCAGGCGCTCGTTGTCGCGCTGGTGCAGGCCGATGGACGGCTCGTCGAGGACGTAGAGCACCCCCGTGAGGCCGGAGCCGATCTGCGAGGCGAGGCGGATACGCTGGCTCTCGCCGCCCGAGAGGGAGCCCGAGCCGCGTGCGAGGGTGAGATAGTCGAGGCCGACATCCACGAGGAAGGTGAGCCGGTCGCGGATCTCCTTGAGGATGCGGAAAGCGATCTCGTTCTGCTTCGGCGTCAGCTTCCCGGAGAGCTCGGAGAACCAGCGGTGCGCCTCGCGCACGGAGAGGGCGGTGACGTCGCCGATGTCCTGCATGGCGACCTTCACCGCCAGGGCCTCGATCTTGAGGCGCTTGCCGCCACAGGAGGCGCAGGGCGTCTCGCTCATGAAGCGGGCGATGTCGTCGCGGGACGCGTCGCTCTCGGTCTCCTTGTAGCGCCGCTCCAGGTTCGGGATGACGCCCTCGAACGGCTTGTTCACCTCGTAGGCGCGCATGCCGTCATTGTAGGCAAACCGGATCGCCTCCCGACCTGATCCGTAGAGGATCACCTTGTGCGCGGTCTCGGGCAGGTCCGACCAGGGCACGCTGGTCTTGAAACCGTAATGCTTGGCCAACGCGTCGAGGGTCTGGCCGTAATAGGGCGAAGTCGATTTCGCCCAGGGGCCGACCGCGCCGCGCTTGAGACTGAGCTTGGCGTCGGAGATCACCAGTTCGGGGTCGATCCGCATCTCGTGGCCGATGCCGCCGCAGGTCGGGCAGGCGCCGAACGGGTTGTTGAACGAGAACAGGCGCGGCTCGATCTCGGCGATGGTGAAGCCGGAAACCGGGCAGGCGAAGCGCGACGAGAAGGTGATGGTCTCGCCCTCGGCCGGGTCGGCGAATTCGATCAGGGCGATGCCGTCGGCCAGCTCCAGGGCGGTCTCGAAGGAATCGGCCAGCCGCGCGGCGATGTCGGCACGGACCACGAGGCGGTCCACCACCACGTCGATGTCGTGCTTGAGCTTCTTGTCGAGCTTGGGCGCATCGTCGATCGGATAATACTCGCCGTCGATGCGCAGGCGCTGAAAGCCCTTCTTCTGGAACTCGGCGATCTCCTTGCGGTACTCGCCCTTGCGGCCCCGGACGACGGGGGCGAGGAGATAGAGCCGGCTCTTCTCCGGCAGGGCCAGCACCCGGTCGACCATCTGGCTCACCGTCTGGCTCTCGATCGGCAGGCCGGTGGCAGGCGAGTAGGGGATGCCGACCCGCGCCCAGAGCAGGCGCATGTAATCGTAGATCTCGGTCACCGTCCCCACGGTGGAGCGCGGGTTCTTCGACGTCGTCTTCTGCTCGATGGAGATGGCCGGGGAGAGCCCGTCGATCTGGTCGACATCGGGCTTCGACATCATCTCGAGGAACTGGCGGGCATAGGCCGAGAGCGATTCGACGTAGCGGCGCTGTCCTTCCGCATAGATCGTGTCGAAGGCGAGCGACGACTTGCCCGACCCCGACAGGCCGGTGAACACGACGAGCTTGTCGCGCGGAATCGTGAGATCGATGTTCTTCAGGTTGTGCTCGCGCGCGCCGCGCACGGCGATGACGCGACGGTCGGGGCTCCCCTCGAACAGCTTCTCGATCCGCGCCTCGACGCTCTCTTCCTGAGCCTGCGCGGCTCGGGTCTTCAGGCCCTGTGGTTTCTTGGCGGCGGCTTTTGCTTTGGCCATTGGGTCTCTTCGGCGGCAGGGCTTGCAGGAACGGGCAATCGGCGATGATGCTCGGGGGAGATGGTCTCCGAGACGTCATGCGGCGAGGTCGACGACGATGGTCCCGCCGCCGGTCGCCATGTCGGGCGCACGAGCCGGGCGGGCAAGACGCACGCCACGCATATCCGCCACCCAGCTAGAACAAAAAGCGTACAGCTACAATATCGACGCTGAAATCCGGCCCGGATCGAGCTCCGGCGAAGCTTTCGCGACGGCAAGCGCCACGCGAGCGGGACGCCTTGCGCCGCTAAAGGCTTCCCTGGAAACCGGAGAGAGGCGCCACGACCCGGCAGACCAGCCCGTCCGGTTCGTAGGCGAGGGAGACCTCGCCGCCGACAGCACCGGCGAGGCCGCGCTCGATGAGGCGCGAGCCGAAGCCCTTGCGGGTCGGGGGATGCACGAGCGGGCCGCCGCGCTCGGACCATGTGAGGTGAATCGTGTCGTCCTCGTCCGCAGCGACCACGCTCCACGCCACGGTGACGCGGCCGTCCGGTCGGGAGAGGGCGCCGTACTTGGCGGCATTGGTGGCGAGTTCGTGCATCATCAGGGCGAGAGACAGCGCCGCCTTCGAGCCGATGACGATGTCGGGGCCCGACAGGTGGAACCGGCCGGGCTGCTGGTCGTCATGCAGCGACAGGGCGCTCGTCAGCACCGCCGCGATCTCCGCGCTCTCCCGCTGTCCGGTCAGCAGGATGTCGTGGGCCTTGCCCAGGGCGATCAGGCGCGCGGCGAGCGCATGCTTGGCGGCTTCGATGTCGGTGACGTTGCGCAGGCTCTGCGAGGCGATCGCCTGAACCATCGCCAGGGTGTTCTTCATGCGATGGCTGAGTTCGCGGTTGAGGATGCGCTGCTGCTCGTCCGCCTCGATCCGGGTCAGCCCGCTCCAGGCCCGCTCCGCCACGTCGCGGACGAAATCGACCTCGTTCTGGGTCCAGGCGCGGGGCGACGCCTCCGTCGCATAGAGCACGCCGACGAGGCGGCCGCGCTGGAGCAGGGGCACGGAGATCACCGCCCGGACCCCTTGGGCGATGTAGAGGGCCGCGTCCGTGTCGAGTTCGGGCGCGGAGGCGAGATCGGCCACGGCGAGGACCTCTCCGCGCCGAAGGCTGGCGACGCTCGCGGGGTACTCGTCCAGTGGCAGGGTCTGGCTCGGAAAGATCTGTCCATCGGCGGACCATGAATGCGCGACGGTCACCAGGCCGGCCGGCAGGTCGACCATGCCGTAGCCGGCCCGTGTCGTGCCCAGGGTCCGGCCCAGGATCTCCGCCGTCATCGCCACGACATCCGCGTTCGAGCGCAGTTCGCGCAGGCGGTCGCCCAGGCTGAGGAGCGCGTCGCGGCGTGCATCCGCGCGTTTCTCCTCGGTGATGTCCTCGATCATCGCCATGGCGTGGACTTCATCGCCCAGGGTCTGCGAGACCAGGTTGACCCTCGCCCAGATGAGCCGCCCGTCCCGCCGGCGGTAGCGCTTCTCGAAACGGTCCTGCAGGGTCTCGCCGGTGGCCAGCCGCTGATGCAGGGCGTCGCGCTCGCCCGCATCCTCGGCGGGCGTCCATTGGGCGAGGGAACATCCGACGATCTCGGATTCCGGCGCGCCCCAGATCTCGCAGAGCTTGGCGTTGACCCTGAGCGCGAGGACGCTGCGGGGATCGAACTGGACGATCCCGATATTCGCGCCCTCGAACACCGCGCGGAACTGTGCCTCCAGCTGGCTCCGCACGGTGATGTCGAGCATCGCACCGACCATCCGCAGCGGCACGCCCGAAGCGTCGCGGACGAGATACCCGCGATCCAGCACGTCCGCGTAGCCACCGCCCCCCTTCAGGAAGCGGTATTGCTGGCTCCACAGGTCGGAGCGTCCTTCCAGGACGGCGTTCAGGCAGGCGGAGACCGCGCCCCGGTCGTCGGGATGGATGTTGCCGAGCCACCAGGCCGAACCCGGGCCGACATGGCCCGGCGGCCAGCCATAGGACGTCTCGAGCGCCTCGTTCCACACGATGGTGTCGTGCCTCAGATCCCAGTCCCAGACGACGTCGTTGGTCGCCTTGGCGACCAGCCGATAGCGCTCGTCGGTGGCGTTCCGGTCGCGGGAGGGCTCTTCGCCGCCGGCATCCGCGCCGACACCGTCCCGCCTGTCGCCGGCGCCGACGGCCATGGCCGGCACTGGCGATGAAGGATCGCCACGGCTCCCCCGGCGGGGTGACGGTGCTTTCGCAATGGTCATCGGATGCGGATCTGGATCGGACGGTCGTCTTCCCATCAGATGCCGTCAGACCTTGCAGTGAACAAGTCCCGCCGTCAGATTTCGCAAGTTGCCCCCACGCTTTCCGGCACGACAATGAGATTGGTGACTGGGCCCGGCAAGTTCCCGCCGGCGCAGATTTCTTCGCAGGCTCCCACGGCTCTCGACCGCCCCCGGTTCAGACGGATTCCGGCGCACGGACGGGATCGTCCTCGCGCGGCTGCGTCGGAGGATCGACGGAGAGCATCCGCCCGTCGGCATCGTAGACGGCCCCGAGCACGGTCTCGAAATGGCTCACCACGGCGCCATGGCACTCGCAGGCCGCCTCCTGGATCTTGGCCCGGTCGAGGATGGTGATGCGGCCGCGCCCGACCTCGATCAGTCCCTGGATCTGCAGGGTCCGCAGGATCCTGGTCAGGTAGGTGCGCTGGACACCCAGCATGTTGGCCAGGAGTTCGTGGGTCACGGGAAGCGTTTCCGTACCGATCCTGTCCTGCAGCGTCAGCAGCCAGCGCAGGCAGCGCTCCTCGATCGGGTGGAGAGCGTTGCAGGCCACGGATTGCAGCACCTGTCCCAGAAGGCAGTCCGCATACCGGGTGAAGAGGTTGCGCAGGGTGGTCGAGCGGAGCTTGGCGTCCTGCAGCTTGGCGGCATCGAGCCTCAGGACCGGGCCGCCGATCTGCACCAGGGCCGTACTGAAAGCCGGGAGACTGCCGTGGCTGACGACGCCGCCCACGGCGCCCTCTCGCCCGATGGTGGCGGTTTCCGCGCTCCGTCCGTCGCGCATGGAGACGATCAGGTTGATGACCGTCTGCTCGCAGGGAAACGAGATGTACGAGACTTTGGACCCGACGGTGAACAGGGTCTCGCCACGCCGAACGTCGGCACGCTCGACATGGGGCGCGAGCAGTCCCCGATCCTCCGGGGACAGAGCCTTCAGCAGGAGATTGCCTTCGAGGAAGGACTCAATCGACGAGAGCATGGGACACGCTGTGTTCACCTTCTGTCTCGCGCCATAGCGTATCACCGATGGAGCGTCTGTCCACAAGTGGACGAAGGCGAGAAGAAATATATCGTCCCGGCGGGATTCGGCGTGCGCCTTACGTCCCGTCAGGGCAAGGAGGCGCCCGGACGCGTCACGCTCCGAAGCGGGCTCCGTTCAGCCCTGGCCGGCCTCGTCGCCTTCGCCGATGCAGTCGAGCGCCCGTTCCACGGCGCTGACCGCCTCGCGCAGGTTGCGGACGGTGAGTTCCATCTCCCGGCGGGGACGGCCCATGGAGGCGGCGCGCTCGGTGACGCCCTGAAGCAGTTCCAGGGCAGCGAACAGATCGTCGGCGACGGCGACCACGTCGCTGATCTGTGGCGCCGGAACGGCGCGGGGGCGGGAGAAGGGGACCACGTTGCTCATGTCGGACAATGTGTCGCCCAAGGTGGGCCGAAGCACCAGATCCAGGGGCGGCGATTCCGCAGGATTGCGCCTCCGATGCCCGACTGTCGTCAAGCGTAGTGAGCGTTTTCGTGGCGCGGGAACATCACTCTGCCGGTAAGCCGTGACGTTTCGTTATCCTTGTGCTTGACGCGGCGACCTCCCCGGCACCACCACAGGGGCGATCGGTCCAGCAGGACCAGCACACCAGGAACTTCCGATGCGTCCCACCGCCCTCCTCGTCGCCGCCGGCCTGTTCTGTGCCCTCGGGGCCTGCAACAGCACCGACCGCAGCGGTCTCTCGGACAGCTTCAGCACCGAGAATTACCGCCGCTCCAACGACACCAACGGCACCCAGACCCGCCGCGACGTGAACCGCGCCTACACTGCCCCGTCGATGCCCTCCATCGTCAGCCGCGGCAACTGAGGCCACCCTTCAGTTCTTCGCCAGGGCGTCCGCGAAGGCGATCATGCGGTTGCGGGCGTAGGTGGGAAGGCCGGCACTGATCGACGTGCCGGTGTTGAAGGACGAATTGCCCATCAGCACCTGGGCCGGGAGCAGGTTCTTCAGCACCGGCACGCGGGCATATTCCTGCTTGCGGTCGAGGACATCGGCCTTGATCGCCAGCGCCATGTAGGTCGTCACCACCGTCTTGCCGGGGTCGTTCGGCATCGGCTGGAACACGGCGAGGAACTTGCCGAAGCGCAGGATCTGGTTGACCCAGAAGATGGTCTGTTCGAGGCCGCCGGCCACCGGCGTGTCGACCCGCGTGAGCGCCGCAAGCGAGGCCGCCTCGGCCGCCGGCAGGGTCCGCAGCTCGCTCTGGAACGAGACGAACTCGGCGACCTTCTTGGAGGCGCCGTCCTCCAGCTTGTTGGCGAGCTTGACCCCCAGCGGCAGCTTGCCCTCGAGATCGTAGCGGGATTCGATGCAGGCGGCCGCACCCTCGCACCAGGCCCGGTCCGGGCGCCGGGCGAAGGCGGCGGCCGGGTCCTTGGTCGGCGTCACCTCGGCGGGGCTCAGGGTCTTGTGCTTGATGACGGGGTCCATCTTGGAGACGAAGCCGAGAGTGGCGAAGGCCGAGAGGTCGATGGATTCGGCGGGCTTTCCCACCACGAACCGCCCCTGCGCCACATAGACCTTCAGGGTCTCGTGCCGCTGCTTCGTGACCCCGTTCAGCGTCACCGCGTAGTCGGGCTCGGCATAAGCGGGGAAGGGCGCCAAAGCCGCCTGCTCGGCCGGGCGCAGCTTTCGCCATTCGAGATAGGGCGTGAGGCCGCTTTCAGGGTTGGCGGGGTTGTCCCGATGGTCGGTGAACAGGATGGTGCCGGGCTTGAGGCCGGCCACGCCCGACGGCTCGATGGCGGCCACCTCCTTGATCCGGTCGGCGGGAACCTGGACCTTCATTCCCTCCTGCGCGGAGGCGGGAACGCTGAGCGCCAGCACGGGCAGGAAGCTGAGAATCTGGGCAAGCACACGTGTCGCCGGAAGCTGCGTCTTCACGTCGGGGCCTCTGTTTGCTGATGGGGGAGGGGATCCGCGCCTCAGTAGCGCGGGTCGTCGCCGAACAGGTAATCGGGATCGCGGCGGCGGGCGCGGGGCGCCTCCTCCTCGCCGAAGGGCGAGCGCTGAGTGCCGGGCCATGACGGGCTCCGCGACCCCTCGTAGCCATAGCCATCCCCTTGCGCCCGGCGGCTGCGTGCCTGCGGCTGCCGCTCGCCGAAGGGGTCGAGGAGGTCCGGCTCGGACCCGCGCCGGGTGGTGAGGTTGCCGTACAGGTCGCCCGTCGCATCGGCGCCGTCGTCGAGGCCGCCATTGTCGCCGTCCTCGGCATCCGGGCGCATGGCGGTCTGCACCTCGCGCGGCAGCAACTGATACTGCGTGTCGGCCACGCGGCCGTTGCTCAGCCGGAAATGTTCGAGGAAGCCGCCGCCCGCGACACGCTCGCCGCTGCGCGGGTCGATGGGCAGGTCGGCGAGCAGGCGTTTCGCCTCCGGCGAGGGTGGGGCGAGGGGGGTGCGCGCCACACCGTTGGCCCAGGCGGCCTGGAGGATGGTGCCGGCGATCGGCACGGCGAGATGCCCGCCGGTCTGGCCGCGCCCCAGGGTCCGGCGGGTGCCGTCGGCATTGTCGTAGCCGACCCAGACCACGATGGTGATCTCGTTGGTGAAGCCGGCGAACCACGCGTCGTTCTCGTTCTCCGAGGTCCCGGTCTTGCCGGCGATGGAACCCGAGAAGCGGGCGAGGGCCGCCGCGGTGCCGTGGTTGGTGACGCCCTGCAGCATGGTCTTCAACTGGTAGAAGGCGACCCTGTCGGCCGAGCCGATCCGCACCGGCTCCTTCGGCTCGCGCTTGTAGAGAACCGTTCCGTCGCGCTCCACCGCCTCCAGCGCGTAGGGCGCGGGGCGTGCGCCCTCATTGGCGATCGCACCGTAGAAGGCGGCGAGATCGACCATTCGGACCGGCTGCGAGCCGAGGACGAAGGGATAGTAGCGCTCGCATTCGGCGTAGAGCTGCGCCTCGAGGGCGAGGTCGCAGATGCGGGTGAGGCTCGCCGGCGCGGTGTCGGCGATGCCGCCCTGGAGCAGGCGTGCGGTGACGAGGTTCTTCGAGAATTCGAGGCCGCGCCGAAGGGTCGTCGCCCCCGAGCCGCCGCCATCGTAGTTCTTCGGGCTCCAGGACTGGCCGACGCCGCCGATGGGCGGCAGGGTCACGCTGGCGTCCATCACCAGGGTATTGGGTTGGAGGCCGGCATTGAGCGCGGCGAGATAGGTCAGTGGCTTCAGGGTCGAGCCGGGCTGGCGCACGGTCTGCGTCACCCGGTTGAGCTGGCTCAGCGGGTAGGAGAAGCCCCCGTCCATGGCGAGGATGCGCCCGGTGCGGTTCTCCAGCACCAATGCCGCGCCCTGGACCGAGGGGCGCACCCGCAGATCCGCGCGAAGAACCTTGGCCTTGGGGTCGCGCAGCTTCACCCGCACCACGTCGTAGGGCTGGAGCCGCCCCTTGGCGATGCCCGGATCGAGGCTGACGATCCTCCCATCGGCGAGCCCCGCCTTCACCGGACCGCGCCCGGATTCGAGCACCACGGCCAGCGGCCAATGCACGTCGTAGAGCACCGGCCGCGCGCTCTCCAGGGCACGCTGCCAAGTGGGTTTCTGCGGCACGGGCTTCGGCCCGGCGGTCGCCGCCGCGGGCTTGGGATTGACCGGCGCAGGCTTGGGATTGACCGGCGCAGGCTTGGGATTGACCGGCGCAGGCTTGGGTTTCGTCTCGCCGCCGACGACGAGGGGCATGGATTGGACCGATCCCTCTACGGCCGGCGCGGCCCCGCCGAGCTTCGCGACGCTGTCGGCGAGGTTGAATTCCGGCCCCTCGTAGCGCTGGCGCCCGGTGGCCCGCTCGTAATTCGCGAGCCCGTCCTGCAGGGCGGTTTCCACGGCGGTCTGGAGGCCGGCATTGATGGTCGAGCGCACCACGTGGGAGGCGGACGTGAGCGAGTCGATGCCCGCGAAAGTGCGCGCCTCGCGGGTGAGGTGATCGACGAAGTAGAACCCCGAATCCCGCCGCGTCGTCTCGATGGGCCTCAGCCCGAGGGGGGCGTTGGCGGCCTCGGTCAGCTGCGCCTCGGTGATGACGCCCTCGTCCTTCATCCGCGCCAGGACGTAGGCACGGCGCTCCTTGGCGCGGTCGGGGTACCTGTCCGGGTTGTAGAAGTTCGGCCCCTTCGGCATGCCGCCGAGAAGCGCCGCCTCGGGCACCGTGAGCTGGCCCACGGATTTGCCGAAATAGCTCCTCGCGGCCATCTCGATCCCGTAGGAACCGCGGCCGAGATAGATGCCGTTGAGGTAGAGTTCGAGGATCTGCGGTTTCCCCAGGATCCGCTCCAGGCGCGAGGCCACGATCATCTCGCGGATCTTGCGCTCGTAGGTGACGTCGTCGCCCACCGAGAGGTTCTTGACCACCTGCTGAGTGATAGTGGAGCCGCCGGCCGGACGACCGGGCGAGGCGAGATTGCCGATGAAGGCGCGGATGACGCCGCGCTCGTCGATGCCCTTGTGGGTCTCGAAGCGCTTGTCCTCGGCCGCCACGAACGCCTTTTGCACCATCACCGGCACGTCGGAGATCGGCACGCTGAGACGGCGCCCGTTGGCCTCGAACGCCTCGGCGTAGCGCTTGCCGGCCCCGTCGAGGATCAGGCTGGCGCCGGGCAGCTTGCGGTCCTTCAGGTCCTGGGCCGAGGGCAGGTCGGCCACGGCCTTGTTGTAGAAGGCGATGACCTCGGCCGCGTCGAAGGGCGAGTTCGCCGGGTTCTCGCCCTTGCAGAACTGGCGGTAGCTGGTGTTGAGCTCGCCGATATCGAGCCCGTGCAGGAGCTTGGGCGCGGAGGCACCGGCGATGGCCGAGGGGTCCTCCATCGCGGTGGAGATCAGCTCGTCGAGGTTGATGTCCTCGATGTCGAAGGCTTTCCGCATATGGGCGCAGCCGTCGCGCAGGATCTGCACCACCTGCCCCCTGTCGGCCACCGGATCGAACTGCGTCTTTACCGCATCCGGCCGCGTCGTCACCTGACTGAGCGTCAACGCCGTGGCGAACAGCTTGATCAGGATGATGTTCATCGCAGGGAGGGCACCGGAGATTCGATCACGTAGGGTCGGCTGGAGCGCTCTCCTCGCCCTCGTGGGCAGGGAAGGGCGCCATCCCGCGGTCGAAATGCGATGCACAACGCGGCTGATTTAAGGACGCCCTCGATATCCCGCGACGTCGGACTACCGATCGGAGGGAGATATCCAGCGTCGAGTCCCATCGAGCCGGTGGCGCTTTGCTCCTTCGTAAAAGCACAAGGTCGATGGGGATTTGATACCCATAACTTGTCCAATCGCATCGATGATGATACACGTAACGTATCACGTAGTGCGCGCATGATTCAGAGCTTTGCAGACAAACGCCTCGAAGCCTTGTTCTACGATGGAACGGGCTACAGGCCCTGGCGTGCTTTCGAGGCCGCGGCCAAACGCAAGCTCGATATTCTCGATGCCGCAACGACCCTGGACGATCTACGATCACCCCCCGGGAACCGGCTCGAACGTCTCAGGGGCGATCGTGCCGGGCAGTACAGCATCCGCATCAACGACCAGTGGCGCCTTTGCTTCCGGTGGACAGCACAAGGACCGGAGCAGGTCGACATCGTCGATTACCATTGAGACACGAAGGAGAGCGAACATGTCTCGCATTCGCACGCATCCGGGTGAAGTTCTGGCCGAAGAATACCTCGCCCCACTCGGGCTTTCCGCCCGGCAGGTCGCGGCCGAGATCGGTGTTCCCCCCAACCGCCTGTCCGAGATCATCCGCGAACGACGTGGCGTGAGTGCCGACACGGCGATCCGGCTCGGTGTCCGCTTCGGCACATCGCCCCAGTTCTGGCTCAACCTCCAGAACGCGCACGATCTGTCCAAGGCACGCGCGACGATGGACTACTCCGCCATCCGCTCCTGCGAACCCCAGACCGTTCCGGTGCCGTAGAGGGGAGCCGAGGCTCCCCTACTTGTTGCGCCCCAGCAGCACGAGCCAGCCGATTCCGATCACGCAGACCATCGCGCCCACCGTCACGAAGGCCGGGGTGCCGAGGTCCATGAAGCGGGGGGCGAGCTGCGTCGCGAAGGCGGCGACGATGAGCGCCACGGCGATGCGGGCGGCGGCGCGCTCGATGCCGCGGGTGAGCTTCTCGATCCCCTTCAGCTCGATCTCGACGGTGACGCGGCCCTGCTTCAGGCGCACCAGCATGAGATGGATCAGGGTCGGCAGTTCGGAGGCCGCGCCGAACAATCCGGCGCCCACCGCCTCGACCTTGCGCGTGATGCCCTTGATCGAGAATTGCGAGGCGAGCTTGCTCTTCACCGTGGGTCCGGCGGCGGTGAAGAGGTCGAATTTCGGGTCGAGGTGGCGCATCACCCCGTCCGCCGTCACCAGACCCTTGAACAGGATGGCGAGGTCGGTGGGCATGGCGAGGTCGTTCTCGCGGGCCATGGTCATGAAATCGGTGAGGAGGTCGCCGAAATTCAGCACCGACCCGGCATGGCGGTTGATGAAGGCCTGCGACGAGGATTCGAGCTTGGTGAGATCGGGGTTGCTCGATCCGGTCCAGTCCAGCAGCACGGCCATCAGCCCGTCGGAATCCTCCTTCAGCATCGCGCCGATGAGCATCAGGAGCTGCGTGCGGCGACGCTCGGACAGACGGCCGATGATGCCGAAATCGATGAAGCCGATGCGGTTGCCGGGCATCACCAGCATGTTGCCGGGATGCGGGTCGGCGTGGAACACGCCCTCGATCAGCGCCATGTTGAGGAAGGCGTCGGTGCCCTTCTGGGCGACCTTGACCTTGTCGATCCCGGCCGCGTCCAGGCGGGCATGGTCGTTGGGCGGGATGCCGTGGATGAATTCCTGGACGAGGACGCGCTCGGAGGTGAACTCCCAGTGGATCTTGGGGATGACGATGTCGTCCCGGTCGGCGAAGATCGCCGCGATGGTCTCGCAGTTGCGTGCCTCGTTGACGAGGTCGAGCTCGCCGTAGAGGCCGCTGGCCAGATGGCGCATCTGCTCGTGGGGCTGGTAGCGGCCGAATTCCGGCCACTCGTCCACCACGATGCGGGTGGCATGGGCGAGGAGGCGCAGATCCGCCTCGATGATCTTGCGCAGGCCCGGACGAAGGACCTTCACCACCACCTCTTCGCCCGACATCAGCCGCGCCCGGTAGACCTGGGCGATGGAGGCCGCGGCCAGGGGAACGACGTCGAACTCGGCGAAGATCTCCGAGGGCGGCGCGCCGAGATCGGCCTCCAGTTGCGGGCGGATCTTGTCCCAGGCGATGGGCCGGACCTGGCTGTGGAGTTTCTCCAGCTCCTCGGTCCATTCCGGCGTCAGTAGGTCCGGCCGGCTCGCGAGGATCTGGCCGAGCTTGATGAAGGTCGGCCCCAGAGCCTCGATCGCCCGGCGCACGCGCTGCGGCTGGGACAGGCGCGCCACGTCCACCTGAGGCCGGCGGCGCTTGGCGAACCGCGCCAGATGGCCGAGGCCGAGACGTTCCACCACCTTGGTGACGCCGTAGCCGATCAGGACGGCGGCGATCTCGCTCAGGCGCTGCCGGTCGCGTGCGGCGACGAAAGCGGTTTTCAGCATGTGCTCAAGGGACTGCCCCGGCTGGCGTGAGGGTGGCCGCGTCGTCGTCTCAGGCCGGCGGGCCTGTCCTGGACGGTGCCGGTGTCCAGATAGGCCACGTCTAGGAAGCCGGCGAGGCCGAATTTTGGCGGCGCAGCGGCAATCGTCGGCACGCCGCACCGACGACCGGTCCTGCGGCCTGAAACCTGCGACACTCCGATGGCCCAAGCTCCGAGGGCCCGAGCGAGGGGAAGCGTTGGCTTGCCGGCGCGAACCCGCTTAGACAGGCGGTTCCCGCGCGATCCTCGCGCGCCCAATCGACGGAGAGACGGTCCCGATGGCAGGCACGCCCCGCGCCGGAATCATCCCGGTGACGCCCTTCCAGCAGAACTGCACCCTGATCTGGTCCGACGAGACCAAGGTCGGCGCCGTGGTCGATCCCGGCGGCGACCTCGACCGGATCGAGGCCGCGATCCGCGACCAGGGTATCACCATCGAGAAGATCCTGCTCACCCACGGCCATATCGACCATGCCGGCGGCGCCGACGAGCTGCGCGAGCGCCTCGGCGTCCCCATCGAGGGCCCGCACGAGGCCGACCGCTACCTCCTCGACAGCCTGCCCGAGACGGGCGCGAATTACGGCATCGACGGGGCTCGCGCGGTGACGCCTGACCGCTGGCTCGCCGAGGGCGACGCGGTGAGCGTCGGCGATCTCGCCTTCGACATCCTGCATGCGCCCGGCCACTCGCCCGGCAGCGTCGTCTTCGTCAGCCGCGACGCGCGCTTCGCCCTGGTGGGGGACGTGGTGTTCAAGGGCTCGGTGGGCCGCACCGACCTGCCCGGGGGCAACCACGACCAGCTCATCCGCGCCATCAAGGAGAAGGTCCTGCCGCTGGGCGACGACATCGCCTTCATCCCCGGCCACGGCCCCACGAGCACGCTGGGCGAGGAGCGGATGACGAACCCGTTCCTGCAGGAGTGAAGCCGAAGACCGGCCGGTGATGTCATTCGGCGGTCTTGATTTTTCGGGCCGGGCTTTTGCGGACACGGGGAACGGCCGCACCGATGTCGTTCAGACGTACGGTGCGGCCTTCCGGAAACGTCACCAAGAGCTGGAGATCGCCGCCTATCGCCCGCACATAGGCACGCAAGGTCGAGAGCTTCATGTCCGCGCGCTTCTCGAGGCGCGAGACATAGACCTGACGGCCACCCAGCCGTTCGGCGACGGTTGCCTGGGTGATCTCCTCGGCGCGTCGCAGGTCTCTCAACGCGAACTCCTCGGCGATCAGTTCGGCGCCGCGCGCTCTGATCCGTGCCTGTCGCTCCGGCGTGAGCGTCGCGAGGATGTCGTCCGCCGAAACAGGGTGATGGTCATCGGTCACCGGGAGCTCCCATCCCTGCTCATGGCCTTGAGATGCCGGTCGAAACGAGCGTCGGCCCGCTTGATCAACGCGGTGTAGAAACGTTTCCCCGAAACACCGGACTTGTCACCGGCAACGAGGAGAATGCCTGTTCGAACAGGATCGAAGGCAAAGGCCACCCGCCAGACACCATCGTCCGCCTCGAAGCGAAGCTCTTTCATGTTGGCATGCTTCGAACCATTGAGCGTATCCGCCCCGGGCCGTCTCAATCCAGGGCCCGCGACCTTCAGAAGCTCGATCATGGCTAACAACTCGTCCTGAACCGCCTCCTGCAGCTCATCGAACTCGCGCCGGAATTCATGGTGAAGCTCGACCTGCCAGCCCATTCTTCATACCCTGCATGGTATGTTTTCGAAAGGGTCGGCACGACCCTCGATGCAGAGTGAGATTGCGGCGATGTCAAGCTTGGCGGCAAGCCTCCGAGTCGTCGGGAAGACACGGGGACCGCCTATGCTCATGCGGTGCATTTTCAAGACGCACCGCTTATATATGGCTCACTGAACGAATCGCAGGCGCGCCCGGGGCTCGAGCCGTGGCACGAAAATCAAGCAAAGACCCGCCTGCCTGGGGAACTTGATGTCCGACATGACCGACGACGACACCTCCCGCAACCTGGCGGCTACGGCCTATGGCGCGGAATCGATCCGTGTGCTCAAGGGCCTGGATGCCGTGCGCAAGCGGCCCGGCATGTATATCGGCGACACCGACGACGGGTCGGGCCTTCATCACATGGTCTACGAGGTGGTGGACAACGCCATCGACGAGGCGCTGGCAGGCCACGCCGACATCGTCACCTGTACCCTCAACGCCGACGGCTCGGTGACGGTGTCCGATAACGGCCGCGGCATCCCCACCGACATCCACAAGGAGGAGGGGGTCTCGGCGGCCGAGGTCATCATGACCCAGCTCCATGCCGGCGGTAAGTTCGACCAGAATTCCTACAAGGTCTCCGGCGGCCTGCACGGCGTCGGCGTGTCCGTCGTCAACGCCCTGTCGCAATGGCTGCGCCTGCGCATCTGGCGCGGCGGCAAGGAGCACGCCATGGAGTTCCGCCACGGTGACGCGGTCTCGCCGCTGGTGATCGTCGGCGACGGCAACGGCCGGCGCGGCACGGAGGTGTCGTTCCTGCCCTCCACCGACACGTTCACGATGATCGAGTTCGACTACGCCACGCTGGAGAAGCGCCTGCGCGAACTCGCCTTCCTCAATTCGGGCGTGCGCATCGTGCTCACCGATGCGCGCCATGCCGAGCACAAGCGCGAGGAGCTGTTCTACGAGGGCGGGATCGAGGCCTTCGTGCGCTACCTCGACCGCTCGCGCAAACCCATCGAGGGCATGACGAAGCCGGTCTTCGTGCGGGCCGAGCGCGACAACATCCGCGTCGAGGTGGCGCTGTGGTGGAACGACTCGTTCAACGAAACCGTGCTGCCCTTCACCAACAACATCCCGCAGCGCGACGGCGGTACCCACATGGCGGGCTTCCGCGCCGCCATGACCCGGCAGATCACCGGCTATGCCGAATCCACCGGCATCACCAAGCGCGAGAAGATCACCCTCACCGGCGAGGATTGCCGCGAGGGCCTCACCGCCGTGATCTCGGTGCAGGTGCCCGACCCGAAATTCTCGTCCCAGACCAAGGACAAGCTGGTCTCGTCGGAAGTCCGTCCGGCCGTGGAGAACGTCCTCAACGAGGGCCTCTCCAACTGGCTCGAGGAGAACCCGTCCCAGGCGAAATCCGTAATGGGCAAGGTCATCCTGGCGGCCTCCGCCCGCGAGGCGGCGCGCAAGGCCCGCGAGACCGTGACCCGCAAGGGCGTCCTCGACATCGCGTCCCTACCGGGCAAGCTCGCCGATTGCCAGGAGCGCGACCCGTCGAAATGCGAGATCCTGCTGGTGGAGGGCGATTCCGCCGGCGGCTCGGCCAAGCAGGGCCGCGACCGCCACTTCCAGGCGGTGCTTCCGCTGCGCGGAAAGATCCTCAATGTCGAGCGCGTCCGCGCCGACCGCATGCTGTCCTCGGCCGAGATCGGAACGCTGATCACGGCGCTCGGCGCCGGCATCGGCCGGTCCTCCACCGACCGCGAAGGCTTCAACCCGGACAAGCTGCGCTATCACCGCATCATCATCATGACCGACGCGGACGTGGACGGCTCCCACATCCGCACCCTGCTCCTGACCTTCTTCTTCCGGCAGATGCCGGAGCTGATCGAGCGCGGCTACGTCTATATCGCCCAGCCGCCCCTCTATAAGGCCGCCAAGGGCAAGACCGCGATCTACCTCAAGGACGAGCGGGCCCTGGAGGATTACCTCATCGATGCCGGCGTCGACGGGGCGGTGCTGCGCCTTGCCTCCGGCGCCGAGTTCGGCGGCCCGCAATTGAAGGTCCTGGTGGAGGAGGCGCGCCAGTTCCGCGGCCTGATGCAGGCGCTCCACACCCGCTACGACCGCGCCACGGTGGAACAGGCGATGATCGCCGGAGGCTTCCGCACCAACGTGGACGAGAACCACGCCGAGGCGACCCGGCTCGCCACCGAGATCGCCCGGCGCATGGACGTCATCGCCGACGATATCGAGCAGGGCTGGGAAGGCTCCGTCAGCGAAGGCAGCTACATCCTCAGCCGGACCCTGCGCGGGGTGCGTCAGGTGGTGACCCTCGACGCTTCGCTCATCGCCTCGCAGGAAGCTCGCCGCCTCGCCGACCGGGCCGAGGCCCTGCGCGAGATCTACGGCGAGCCGGTGACCTACGCCCGCAAGGGCGAGGAGACCGTGCTGCACGGGCCCGTCGGCCTGTTCGAGGCGGTGATGGCCTTCGGCCGCAAGGGCCTCCAGCTCCAGCGCTACAAGGGCCTGGGCGAAATGAACCCGCAGCAGCTCTGGGAAACGACCCTCGACAGCGAGGTCCGCTCGCTCCTCCAGGTTCGGATCAAGGACACCCAGGATGCCGACGACCTGTTCGTGAAGCTGATGGGCGACGTGGTGGAACCGCGCCGCGAGTTCATCCAGGAAAACGCCCTCAGCGTCGCCAATCTCGACGTCTGAACGAATGCGGCCGGGAGGGTCGACATGAGCAACATCATCCGTCCGACCTTCGGTCAGCCCCGCAAGCCGGCGCGCGCCGACGACGACCGGATCGAGGTGACGACCGAGCGCGTCTACGGCGAGGCCGGCGACCATCGCGTCTGCCTCGTGCGCGACGACGAGGCCCCGGAAGGGGACGTCTACAAGGTCGTGGTCGGCCGCCTCGCGGGGCAGGAGGTCAGCACAGTGGCGATCCTCCCGGCGACCCCCGAGGGGGAGATCGATGCCGAGATGGTCGCCCTGGCGATCCTGCGCACGCTGAGCTTGATCGAAGAGGACGACGAGGATCCCGACAGCGCCTGACGCCGAAGCGGGTTCGCATCGGCAAGTCGGCGACTCCCCTCACTCGGGTCGTTCGAGTGTCGCGGGTTTCAGGATGCACAACCTGCTCAGGGACGCGGCTTTCCTTCCCCGGCGACAGGCTGATCGAGATCGATCCAATGGCCGATGCCGGGCCGATGCCGGGCCGATGCCCCTGCCGTGACGGACCGGTCGCGCGCCGCGGCATCGAGACGACGCCACTGCGCCCTCGTATACCTTTTCGACATCGTGCTGTGCGCCAAGGCCGAAACCGTGTTCTTCGACCTGTAGCGGAAGGATGGAGCCATGAGCAGCAACCCCGTCGTCGTCGCCGTGGCGATCACCGGCTCGGTGCCGCGCAAGACGGACAACCCGGCCGTGCCGGTGACGATCGCCGAGCAGATCGAATCCACGCATCAGGCCTACGAGGCCGGCGCGACGCTCGCCCATATCCACGTCCGCAACGACGACGAGAGCCCGTCTTCCGACCCGGACAAATTCGCCGCCGTGCAGGAGGGCCTGCGCAGGCATTGCCCCGGGATGGTCGTGCAATTCTCCACCGGAGGACGCGGGCGCGACCCGGCCGCGCGCGGCCTGTCGCTGAAGCATCGGCCCGACATGGCGTCGCTGTCCACGGGCTCGGTGAACTTCCCCACCATCGTCTACGAGAACTCCGCCAGTCTCGTGAGCGCCCTCGCCAGCCAGATGAAGGCGTACGGCGTACGGCCGGAGATCGAGATTTTCGACCTCTCGCATCTGCACGGCGCCAAGCGCCTCGTGGAATCGGGCCTCATGGACGCGCGCCCCCATGTGCAGTTCGTCATGGGCGTCCAGAACGCCATGCCGGCGGACGAGCACCTGCTCGACATTCTGCTCGGCGAGATGCGGCGCATCCTGCCCAAGGCGACCTGGACGGCGGCCGGCATCGGCCGCAATCAGGCGGTGGTCATGGAATGGGCCCTGGCTCGCGGGGCCGACGCGGTGCGCACCGGCCTGGAGGACAACATCCGCATCACGAAGGACCGCCTGGCGGCCAGCAACGCCGAACTCGTCGGCCTCGCCGTGGACGCGGTGACCCGCCATGGCAGGCGGGTCGCCAACCCGGCCGAGGCTCGCTCCGCCCTCGGGCTGGGAACCTGACGGATGAGCGTCCCGGCCCTCGATTCGGACCAGCTCGGGCCGCTCTTCGCGACCTCGGCGATGCGCGCCAGCAGCGTGGAAGGCGACACATTTTCCCAAGATGGAGCCTGACCGCGCATGCCCCTGATCCGAGCCAACGGCGTCGACCTCAATGTCGACCTGTCCGGACCGGCGGGCGCGCCGGTCCTCGCCCTGTCGAACTCCCTGGGCACCACGCTCGCGATGTGGGACGGCATGGAGACGCGCCTGCGCGGCCTCTATCGGATCCTGCGCTACGACACGCGCGGCCACGGCGCTTCTCCGGCCCTTGATACCGAGACCCGTATCGAGGATCTGGCGGCCGACTTCATCGGCCTTCTCGACGCCCTCGATATCGAGAAGGCGCATCTCGCGGGGCTTTCCCTCGGCGGCATGACCGTCCAGGCCGTGGCGGCGCAGGCCCCCGAGCGGGTTCTCAGCCTCGGCCTGATGGCGACCGCCGCCCATCTCCCCAGCCGCGAGACCTGGGGCGAGCGGGCCGCGACGGTGCGGATGCAGGGGACGGCCGCGATCGTGGAGGCCACTCTCGGGCGGTGATTCACCGCCGGCTTCCGCGAGGCATCACCCGCTGTCCTCACGACGATCAGGGATGACTTCGTCGCCTGCGATCGAACCGGCTACGCACGTGCCTGCGAGGCCATCGGCGAGATGGATCTCAGGCCCATGCTGGGGCGCATCCGGGCGCCGACCCTGGTCATCGCCGGGCGCGACGACCCGTCCACCCCCCCGCCCATGGCCGAAGAGATCTGCGCCGGCATCCCTCAAGCGGAACTCGTCCTCCTGCCGCGGGCGGCTCACCTTCTCGCCGTCGAGCATCCGGGCATGGTGGCCGCCCATCTCGGCGCCTTCCTCGGCCGGTCAAGAAGCGAGGTCTAGGGCGACCCCCGCCTGCCGGACGCGCTCCCTGGTCACCCTGGCGCTGATGCGGGGGGAGGAGTTCAAGCTCCACATTTGCCCGGCACTCGACAACGGCGTCGATCTCCACGACTTGCAGGCGCGGCTCTTGCAGACGGCGATTCCTGCCGGCGCGCCGGCGACGAGTGGCGCCTTCCGGCGGGTGCGCGACATCCTGGGCGAGAATATCGGCACGGACGAGGCGGGCGCGCCGTTGAGCCTGGTCCGGTCGAGCAGTCTCGGTCTCCGGAACCATCATCTGTCGAACTCGGTCCGACGACAGGCCGCCGCACTCACGCCGCCACCGGTAGCCCGTCACTGAACTCACGCCGAGCGCGTGGATGGCATCTGCGACGCTCTCGCCCCGTGAGATCGGCACAACTGCCTGCGCAGCGTGGCAGCAACCTCCTCAGGCTTCGGGTGCTTTGCCATTATGATCGCGACACTCGGGGCCCGGCAGCCATACCAAAGGGCGGACCGCTTCAAGGAGGAGGAACCAGCCCTTGACCTCAGTCTGGAGTTATTCTAATTAATAACTATGCGGCGGCGAGGCTCGATATGCCTCCTCTGCCTGGACCGGACCATTGGGAGATACACATGGCACACAGCACCAGCGCGGCCTGCGAGAGCTGCCGTTTCTTCGACGATCACAAGATCAATGGCGGCCTCTCGGCCGGTGACGAAGGTCTCTGCCGCTACAACCCGCCGGTGAGCCAGCCCGAGCCGAAGTCGCCGGGCCTGTGGCCGGTGGTGGCGTCCAAGGATTGGTGCGGCCACTTCACCTCCGAGATGACGGCGGCCGAGTAAGGCCGCGTTCCTCGTCAATGGCGGGATCAGGGTCGGTGCGTGAGCACCGGCCCTTTTTCATGCGGCATCGTCCGAGGCGAGATGCCTATGACCTCACGAAGAATTCTCTCGTTGCCCCCGCGAAATCCGTTAGGACGCCGTGGGCCGGCCATGATCCGGTCACGTTCACATCCGAAGCCGGGGCCTTCAGACGAGGGCGGCTCCCGCCACCGCGTGCTCGACCACGCGCCCCGGACGGGCGGACGGCATGGGCACGGACGGTCGCGTTTCGGGTCGGGTTAAGGATGTTCTTGATGACGTATCGACCCATTTCGGTCATGGCCGGGCGCCTCCTGGCGCCGGCGGCCGGTCTCGCACTCAGTGCGATATCCGGTCTCGCCATGGCTGCTCCCAACGATCCGAGCGGAACCTGGCTCACCGAGGATGGCCGGGCTCGCGTCCGCCTCGAGAAATGCGGTGCGAAGAACGATCACGTCTGCGGCTACGTCGTCTGGCTGAAGGTGCCGCTGAACGACAAGGGCCAGCCCCGGATCGACTTCAAGAACCCCGACCCGAAGAAGCAGGCCCGCCCCTCCCTCGGCCATCAGCTCATCATGGGCATCAAGCCCAACGCCGAGAACCATTACGAAGGCAAGATCTACAACGCCGAGGACGGTTCGTTCTACGACGTGACGATCTGGAGCGAGAAGCCCGGCGAACTCACCGTGCGCGGCTGCATGCTGCGCTTCATGTGCATGTCGCAGGCCTGGACCAAGGTCACCGACACTTTGCCGGGACAGATCACCGGACCCACCAACGGCCCGGGTGGTCCCCGCTCCGATCCGGAATGGGCGCCCAAGCCCGCGCCGGCCGCGACGGGGGCCGGTGCGCCGGCCGCGCCCGCCACGAAACCGGCCGCGACGGCCCCGAAGCCGGCGACCAAGCCCGCCGAGTAGGCTACCGGCCGGACGCGCCGACCGACGATCCATGAAAGCGGCATCGTCCCGGATCCGGGACGATGCCTGGAAGCTCCGTCACTCCACGAGGGCGGCGTAGGTCAGCACCCGCAATTCCCGTCTGATCGGCAGGGCCGAGGACGGGATGAGCTGGGCCAGCATCACCACCGCGAGATCCTCTGCCGGGTCGATCCAGAACGAGGTACTGGCCAGGCCGCCCCAGGCGACTTCGCCGGGCGTGCCGACGATCTGCGCCCGCGCGGGGTCGAGCATGACCGAGAATCCGAGCCCGAAGCCGATTCCGGTATAGGACGATTCCGAGAAGCGCGGCTGGCCCATCGAGGCGAGGTCGCCGCCGAGATGGTTCATCAGCATCAGGTCCACCGTCTTGCGGCCGAGGAGCCGCACGCCGTCGAGGGCGCCGCGCCCGAGGATGAAGCGGCAGAAGCGCATGTAGTCCGACGCCGTCGAGACGAGACCGCCCCCGCCCGAGGCGATCGCGGGCCTGGCGGCGAAGCGGCTTCCCACCGCGTCGTCGTAGAGCTTGAGGCTGCGGTCGCGGAACAGGCTGTAATTGGCCGCCAGCCGCGAGACCTTGTCGGCTGGCACGAAGAAATCCGTATCGACCATGCCCAGCGGATCGATCACCCTCGTTTTGAGGAAATCGCCGAAATCCTGGCCCGAGACCACCGCGACGAGGTGGCCGAGGAGGTCGGTGGCGACGCTGTAGTTCCATTCCGCGCCGGGCTGGGCGAGGAGGGGCTGACGCGCCAGCCGGGCGACCACCTCGGCGAGGCTCGCGTCCTGGTTCTCGCCGAAATCGACACCGTTCTGCCGGTAGAGCGCGTCGACGAGGGTCGCTTCCATGAAGCCGTAGGTGAAGCCCGCCGTATGGGTGAGGAGGTCCCGGATGGTGATCGGGCGCTCCGCCGGCACGGTCTCGGCCTTGACCCGGTTGCCGCCGGTGAAGACCCGCATCTCGGCGAATTCGGGCAGGAAGCGGGTGATCGGGTCGTCGAGCTGGAAGCGCCCTTCCTCGTAGAGCATCATCACGGCCACCGAGGTCAGCGGCTTCGTCATCGAGTAGATGCGGGTGATCGTATCGGCGGCGAACGGCGTCGCGCGGGCGATGTCGGCCAGACCATGGGCGCGGAAGAACGCGGTCTCCCCGCGCCGCGACAGCATCACCGAGAGGCCGGCGAGCTTGCCCTCGGCCACCAGCCTTCGCATCCAGCCATCGACCCGCTCGAGCCGCTCGGGGCAGAGGCCGAGGGCCTTCGGGTCGGTTATGGGCATCTCCTGCACCGGGATGTCCTGCATGCGCGCCACTCCGTCTTCACCGCCCTCGGGCGGCCGTCTCGTCGAACCTGATCCCGGGCTTTAGAGCATCGTTCGGCGCCATGGGTACCGGTATCTGCCGGCTTTCGGTGACACGCCGAAGGGCCGTCGCATGGCGCATCGAAGGCCCGTCGCGTGGCGCAGGGAAACCGCCGGCCGTGGCGCTCACCAGCCCATGCTCCCCGGCCCGCCCTTGAACGGGCCGACGACCTCCGGGGTGATCCAGCCGCCATAGAAACCGCCGGGCTGCGGCTCGACCTTCACGTCGCCGACGAAACAGGCCTCCATCGCCCCGGCATAGAAGGAGACATAACCGGCGATGGCCGCGAAATCCGGTTTGGGCGCCGGGTAGGCCCAGGCCGCGCCCGGAGCCCGATGCCCCCCGGCCACGACATCGTAGAGGACGGCGCGGCCCTTCCATTCGCAGATCCCCGCCGTCTTGGCCGGTCCGAGCACGCCGTCGGCCACGTCGCCGGGGGGCAGGTAGTAGGTCGGCGGATGGCTCGTTTCGAGCACGCGGTAACCCGCCGCCGTCTCGGCGACGATCGTGCCGGCGAAGACCACACGCAGGCGCCGGGCCACGCGCTCCAGCCGCGGCGGGCGCGGATAATCCCACACGCTTTCCTGGCCGGGACCGCAGGGCAGGGGTGTCGGGTGCATCGGCGTCATCCTCGATTCGAAGGACTGTCAGGGGGGTGTCGGTCGAGCGTCCTCCCGGAAACGGGAGACCGCTGTCGCGACGGGGCCGGCGCGGAGGCGATATTCGAGACACGGCGTTTGCGCGTGGCGCGGGCCATGCTAGCCCCGCTCGCGACGCGGATGATAGGTATTCGGCCGCTTTGGTGGATCGGCCGTCTCGGTGAGCCGGCCATCCCGAGCGAGACACCCTGGGACAATGCCTGTGACGGATTTCGCCCTCTTTCTCGATTTCGACGGCACCCTCGTGGAGATCGCTCCGCGGCCGGACCAGGTGGTGGTCGCCCCGGAGCTCGCGCCCGCGCTCCTGCGCTTGCGGGACCGCCTCGGCGGAGCGCTCGCCATCGTCACCGGCCGCCCCATCGCGGTGATCGACGACTTTCTCTCGCCCGCCAGGTTCGACGTCGCCGGACTTCACGGGGTCGAGCGGCGGGTCGACGGGATCGTATCCGGCGGAAGCGCCGAGGATCATCCCGCCCTGCGCGCCCGCATCGCCGGTTTGAAGGACGCCGTGCGCGACCTCGAATCCGTGCTGATCGAGGACAAGGGTGCCTCCGTCGCCGTGCATTGGCGCCTCGCCACGCCCACCGACGCTGCGCAGGCGGAGGAGGCGGTGAAGGCGGCGGCGGCCGATCTCGGCGCCGATTACCGGCTGCAGCTGGGCAAGGCGGTTGGTGAGATCGTCCCGGCCTCGGCCACCAAGGGCCATGCCATCCGCGCCTTGTCGGAAGCGCCGCCCTATGCCGGCCGTCGCGCGATGTTCCTCGGCGACGATCTCACCGACGAGAAGGCCTTCGCCGTGGTGAACGAGACGGGCGGGGTCAGCGTCCGCATCGGCGGCAGCGACACCATCGCCACGCGGCGTCTCACGGATCCCGATGCCGTGCGCGCACTCATCTATGCCTGGGCCGATGGAGCGCCGATCGACCCCGACGCCCTGCCGCCCGCCTGAGGGCGCGACCGGCCGCGGTCCCGTATCCGGGCCGGTGCCGCAGACCCGATCGTGACGCTCCGCCCTCGATTCGAGGGCAGGAGAGATGTCAAACTCCGGATTCCAGCGCGAAGGACAACCGTACGCATGTTCGAGTTCCCGGTCCTCGTCGGCGATATCGGCGGCACCAATGCCCGTTTCGCACTCGTGCCGGAGCCGGGCGCCGAGGCGGAGATCGTCGGGCATGTCCAGACGAACGCCTTCCCCGACCCGAGTGCCGCGATCAGGTCCGTTCTCGATACGCATGCCGGACCGGCGCCGCGCTCGACGATCCTGGCCGTCGCCGCCCGGATCGATGGGCCCGCCGTCCGCCTCACCAATGCGGACTGGGTCATCGAGGGTGCGCGGATCGGGCGGGATTTCGGCCTTTCGCGTGCGGTCGTCGTCAACGATTACGTGCCTGTCGCCGCCGGCGCCGTGGATATCGCACCCACCGACCTGACGCCGATCGGCCCCTATCGCGACGGCGGGCTGAAGGGCGACCAGGGGACCAGGCTCGTCCTTGGTCCCGGAACCGGGTTCGGCGCCGCAGCGGTCATCCCCTACGCGGACCGGCTCACCATCGTCTCCACCGAAGCGGGACACGTGGATTTCGGGCCCGCCGATGCGGCCGAAGAGGAGATCTGGCGGCATGTGGAGCGGATCGAGGGGCGGGTGACGGTCGAGGCGCTGCTCTCGGGGCCTGGGCTCGCGCGCCTCTACAAGGCGGTCCATCGCGCCCGAACCGGTCGGGACGCGGCGGAGGCCGAGCCTGCCATGGTAACCACGCGGGGGGTCGACGGGAGCGATCCTCATGCGGTCGAATCCGTCGCCCTCTTCACCAAGCTTCTCGGCCGGGTCTGCGGTGACCTTGCCCTGACGTTCCTCGCCACGGGTGGCGTCTATATCGGCGGCGGCATCGCGCCGCGGATCCTGCCCATCCTGGAAAAGGGCGATTTCCGGCGGTCCTTCGAGCACAAGCCGCCCTTCGTCACGCAGATGGAGGCGATCCCCACCAGCGTGATCTCCGTCCAGGACCCCGCCTTTTCAGGCCTCGCCGCCCTGGCGAACCGGTACGACGTGTTCGTCTATCACGGACAGATCTGGACCAAGGACTGAGCCGGGCGGCTACTCGTCCGAGTCGTCGTCGACGTTCTGCTCGGCCTCGTCATAGGTGTAGCCTTCGAGCCAGTCGGCGCTATTCTGCGATCCGGCGGGGTAGGGGTTGGACGCATCCGGCTGGCCCGCGATCTTGGCGGCCTTGCCCTCTTCCATCACGGTCTTCGAGACGTAGCCCATCGGTCGATTCCTCCGCGCCGGCGCGATACCGGCCGTCACCGTGCAAGATGAGCGGGCGCCCGGGATTTCAAGGGCACCGTCCCGTCAGATGCCGTCCCCGGCCACTTCGCGGGCCACGGCCCGTCGGCCGATGTCCCGGCGGCAGAAGCCCTCGGGCCAGTCGATCCGCGACACCGCCGCATAAGCGCGGGCCTGGGCCTCCATCATGCTGTCGCCGGTCGCCGTCACCGCCAGAACCCGGCCGCCATCGGCGACGATGCGGCCATTCTCCGCCCGCGTGCCGGCCTGGAACACGATGACCGCGTTGTTGGCGCCGGCCTCCGCGATCCCCCGGATGGTCGAACCCCGCATCACCGCGCCGGGATAACCGGCCGCCGCCATCACCACGGTCAGCGCGGCGCGATGGGCGTCGAATTGCAGCGCGATGCCGGTGACGTCGCCCTCGCAGGCGGCGAGCAGGGCCGGCACCAGATCCGAGGCGAGACGGGGCATCAGCACCTGCGCCTCGGGGTCGCCGAAGCGGGTGTTGTACTCGATGAGCTTGGGCCCTTCGGCGGTCAGCATCAGGCCGGCATAGAGAATGCCGGTGAAGGGCGTCCCGCGCTCGCGCATTCCCGCCAGGGTCGGGGCGATGATCGTGTCCATCACCTCACGTTCGAGGGCGGGCGTGAGGATGGTGGCCGGGGAATAGGCGCCCATGCCGCCGGTATTGGGGCCGCGATCCCCGTCGAACACACGCTTATGGTCCTGCGCCGTCCCGATCGGCACCGCGTTCGTGCCGTCGCAGAGGGCGAAGAAGCTCGCCTCCTCGCCGAACAGGCATTCCTCGATGACGATCTCGGCGCCTGGCTCCCCGAGCATGGACCGGACCGCGCTCTCGGCCTGTTCCAGGGTCTCCGCGACCACGACGCCCTTGCCGGCGGCGAGGCCGTCGGCCTTCACCACGATGGGCGCACCGGATTGCGCCAGATAGGCGAGGGCGGCGTCCCGCTCGGTGAAGCGGGCGAAGGCGGCGGTGGGGATGCCACGCTCGGCGCAGAGATCCTTGGTGAAGCCCTTCGAGCCTTCGAGCTGCGCCGCCGCCCTGGTGGGCCCGAAGGCTCGGATGCCCGCCACCAGGAGATCGTCCACGAGGCCCGCCACGAGGGGGGCCTCCGGCCCGACCACCACGAGACCGATCCCGGCGGTCTCGCAGAACCGCCTCACCGCCTCATGGTCTGTGACCGCGAGATCGGGACGGTTCTCGCCGTACTCGGCCGTGCCCGGATTGCCCGGGGCCGTGAACAAACGGGAGCAGAGCGGGCTTTTGGCGATGGCATAAGCCAGGGCATGTTCGCGTCCGCCGGAGCCGATGAGGAGGATGTTCATAAGTCACGCTTCGAAGGACGCGGAAGGCATGCCGGGATGCCGGAGCCGGCATGAACTGGAGCCGGAGCGAATGGCCAAGTGGCAACGGGTCGAGTGGCGAACGGTCGGTCCGAAATATAGCATCGTCGAAGGCCTACAGCGCCGGGCGGCGGGCATTCCCGAACAGGGTTTCCCCCGAAAAGCGAAAGATGGAAAGCCTTCCCGCTAGGCATGCGCTCGCGAAGGCCCCGGCACACCGATCGTATCGATGCCCAAAATTCCTTCTCCGACCTCGCGCAATTGATGATTATCGCAGGAACGATGCGAGCCCTCCGCGGGTTGGATAAAGTCATGCCAGGATGTCGCCACTCCGCTGCCCCGCCGATGGTCCCGCAAACCGGGTCCGGACTTCGTTTGTCGCAGTTCCTCGTGAGTGGCCGACCCTCGGTCCGACCCGTCAACGACAACAGACCGCCGCACGTCCCGGGGTTCTGGCCCTGGGCGCTCGCCATCGGAGTCGCTCCCGTCCTGTCGGGCATTCTCCTGCTGGCCTTCATGTTCTAGCGGACGGCGCCGGGGTTTACCCCATTGCCGGCCCGGCCTAGCGTCCGCCGCACCATGGCCCTCGTTCCTCCCCCCGCCTCAAATCCTGCCTCTTCAAATCCCACCGCTTCGACTCCGGCGGTCTCCAACGCACCTGAATGGTCCGTGGGAGATCTCGCTTCGGCTCTGAAACGGACGTTGGAAGATGCGTTCGGCCATGTCCGATTGCGCGGCGAGATTTCAGGCTATCGCGGCCAGCATGGCTCCGGACACGCCTATTTCTCGCTGAAGGATGGCACTGCCCGCATCGACGCGGTGGTTTGGAAGGGAACGTTCAACCGCCTGCGCCAGCGACCCCAGGAGGGGCTGGAGGTGGTTGCCACCGGGCGCATCACCACCTTCGCCGGCAAGTCGTCTTATCAGATCGTCGTCGAGACCCTCGAGCCCGCTGGGATCGGCGCCTGGATGGCTTTACTGGAGGAGCGCAAGCGTGTCCTCGCGGCGGAAGGCCTGTTCGCCACCGAGCGCAAGCGTGCGATCCCCTATCTTCCCCGGGTCGTCGGCGTGGTGACCTCACCCACCGGCGCCGTCATCCGGGACATTCTTCACCGGTTGGAAGATCGCTTCCCGCGACCGGTCCTGGTCTGGCCGGTGCGTGTCCAGGGGGAGGGGGCGGCCGAGGAGATCGCCGCCGCTATCCGTGGCTTCAATGCGCTCGTGCCGGACGGTGCGATCCCACGGCCGGACGTGCTCATCGTCGCGCGGGGCGGCGGCTCGATCGAGGATCTGTGGGCGTTCAACGAAGAGATCGTGGTCCGCGCCGCCTCGGAGAGCACCATCCCCCTGATTTCGGCGGTGGGCCACGAGACCGACACCACCCTGATTGATTTCGTCTCGGATCGCCGCGCGCCGACGCCGACGGGCGCCGCCGAGATGGCCGTTCCCGTTCGCGCGGATCTCGTCGCCGAGATCCGCGACCTCGGCCACCGCCAAGGCGAAGCCGTCCGGCGCAAGCTCGACCGCGAAGGCTCCGACCTACGGGCGCTCCTGCGCGCCATGCCGGGGGCGGATGCCTTCCTCGCGGGAAAACGCCAACGGCTCGACCTCGCCGAGGCCCGGCTCATGCCGGCGCTGGCCGGAAATGCGCGCGACCACCGGGCGCGGTTCGGCCGCCTGCTCGATCGGCTCGGGCGGCACCCGCCGGAATTGCGGCTGGCCCAGGCGCGCGGCCGCCTCGCCCTCGTCGCCGACCGTCCTCGTTCCGCCCTGCAGAACTACGCGACGCGCAAGAGCGAGGCGCTGGCCTATCTCGGCCGGCGCCTCGTCGTCGCCCGCGAACAGACCCTCGTTCGCGCCCGCACGGAGACCGCCCGCCGCTCCGAACGCCTCGGCGCCCTCGATACGCGGCTCGGCCAGGCGGTCCGTCGCCTGATCGAGCGCCGAAGCGACAGGCTCGGCAATTTCGCAGCGCTCCTCGGCACGCTGAGCTACCGCGCCGTCCTCGCCCGCGGCTTCGCCCTGGTCCGCGACGAGGACGGGGCCCCGGTGCGTGCCGCCGCCTCGGTGACGCCGGGACAGCGCCTCGGCATAGAGTTCGCGGATGGGACCCGGTTCGTCCGCTCCGAACCTCAGGACGATGCGGCGCCCGGCGGGAAGGGACCGCCGAAGCGCAAGCGGCCACCGCGAAAGCCGGCGGGGGCCCCGCCTCAGCAATCCCTGTTCGAAGTGTGAGTCCCGCGGCCGGCGCATGGCGGCCCTGAGACAACTGGCGCGGCGGATGCTTGACGACGCGCGGTATCTCGCTTCGCGTCTCGAACACCGCTAAAGCGCGGCGCCGCATGTCGGCCCCGCACCCTCGATCCTACCCCGTGCCAGCGGCCCCACAGCCTGCCAAGGAGAAACGATGACCACCACGATCGATAGCGGACAGAAGCTGCACCTCGTCTTCGGCGGCGAGCTCGAGAACCTCGAAGGCATCAATTTCCGCGATGTGAAGGGGCTCGACATCGTCGGAATCTTTCCAGACTATGCCTCCGCGCAGAGCGCCTGGAAATCCAAGGCGCAGGCCACCGTCGACAGCGCTCAGACTCGCTATTTCATCGTCCATCTCCACCGCCTGCTGGAGCCATGATCTGTGCAGGGCAGCCCGCCATGATCGGTGAAGGCATTGTGACACCGGGTCGGGGCCTGTAAGGGGTGCCGCGCCGAGGGGGCCGGTATCCGGCGCGGCACAGGAATCGTGAGATGAAGACGGCGGCATGAAGTCCTCGATCAAGATCATCGCTGGAAATGCCAGCCGTCCGCTGGCGGAGGCGATCTCCGCCTATCTCGAGCTTCCCCTGGCCAAGTGCATGGTCCGCCGATTCGCGGACATGGAGATCTTCGTCGAACTGCAGGAGAATGTCCGCGGCGAGGACGTCTTCATTGTGCAGTCGACCTCCTTCCCCGCCAACGATCACCTGATGGAACTGCTCATCATGATCGACGCGGCACGGCGCTCCTCGGCGCGGCGCATCACGGCGGTGATCCCCTATTTCGGCTATGCCCGGCAGGACCGGCGCACCTCCGGGCGCACCCCAATCTCGGCCAAGCTCGTGGCCAACCTCATTACCGAGGCAGGTGCCGACCGGGTGATGACCCTCGATCTCCATGCGGGACAGATCCAGGGCTTCTTCGACATTCCCACCGACAACCTCTTCGCCGCCCCGGTGATCGTGCGCGACATCAAGGAGCGTCTAGACCCGAAGGAATGGATGGTCGTCTCCCCCGATGTCGGCGGCGTGGTCCGCGCCCGCGCCATCGCCAAGCGCATCGACGCGACGCTGGCCATCGTCGACAAGCGCCGGGAGCGCCCGGGCGAATCGGAGGTCATGAACATCATCGGCGAGGTCGAGGGTCGGTCCTGCATCCTCGTCGACGACATCGTCGATTCCGGCGGCACCCTGGTGAACGCCGCCGAGGCCCTCCTGAACGCCGGCGCCAAGGATGTGTCGGCCTACATCACCCATGGGGTGCTCTCGGGCGGTGCGGTCTCCCGCATCGCCGCATCGCGGATGAAGGAATTGGTGATCACCGATTCCATTCAGCCGACGCAGGCGGTCAAGCTCGCTCGCAACATCCGCGTGGCCACCATCGCCCCGCTCTTGGGTGAGGCCATCGGCCGAACGGCGACGGAATCGAGCGTTTCGAGCCTGTTCGTCTGACGGTCGGCGCCGCGTATCGCGGGCGCCCCACCGCGCCGATGCGCTGGAGCCGGTCGTTGGGCGGCATCGAGACTCCGCCGCACGGTTGCGAATCGCCAGGGGAGATCGCGCGTATCAGGCCATCGATTGGCGATGACCGGACGTGAAGGCAATTGCGCGCCCTTCGGCCGCCGCCTATATACGCTGATCCCCTTTTGAGAGCGTGAGACGGGACTTCCGGATCGATTCATCCGGAGCCTGCGGACCGATGCCCGGCGCCGCCCGTTCCCCCGCTAACGTCGGAGCCATAGAGCATGTCCCAAGGTCCGCTGATGCCGAAGGCGACCGCCGTCTGGCTGGTCGAGAACACGTCCCTCGCCTTCGAGCAGATCGCCGATTTCTGCAAGCTGCATCCCCTCGAAGTGAAGGGCATCGCCGATGGCGAAGTCGCCGCCGGGATCAAGGGCCTCGACCCGATCACCACCGGGCAGCTCACCCGCGACGAGATCGAGAAGGCGCAGAACGCCCCCAACTACAAGCTCAAGGTCGCCATCTCGAAGGTGAAGCTGCCCGAGGTCAAGCGCACCACCAAGGGGCCGCGCTACACACCGCTGTCGCGCCGCCAGGATCGGCCGAACGCCATCCTCTGGCTGCTGCGCAACCACCCCGAGCTCAAGGACGCGCAGGTCATCCGACTCGTCGGCACCACCAAGTCGACGATCCAGCAGATCCGGGAGCGCACCCACTGGAATTCCGGCTCGCTGCAGCCGATGGACCCGGTGACCCTCGGCCTCTGCACGCAGATCGACCTCGATTTCGAAGTCCAGCGCGCCGCCAAGGACCGCCCGGCTGTCTTGCCCACCGATGCCGGCGCGACCCTGCTGCCGACCGAAGTCTCCACCGCCGGCAATTTCGAGGAAGCCGACGAGCATCACCGCAACGAGCGCGACGAGAAGCTCAACGCGGATTCGGTCTTCGCCAAGCTCAAGGGCATGCGCAGCCCCGAGGACGAAGACGAGGAGTAGTCGTCGCGTCGAACGTCCGCCAACCAACAGACATCAGACCAAAGGCGCCGCTGTTGCGGCGCCTTTGTCGTCTTGGTGCGCTGCATGATCGCCAAACATAAGAAAATGCGCAATATTGATCGCCCTCGATTGCCGGGGACACTTTTACGGGGCGAATGATGGCCTCTCACGAAACGGCACACGACGTGGCGGAGTACGAGCCGGGCGGCCACGCGATCGGGTCCGACATCCTGGCCGCGGGATCCGGTCCCGACACGGCGGCTGCCGACGCCGATCCGCGACTGGTGGCATCAGAACCGGTGACGTTGGCCGAGTCGCTGATGAACGAAGAAGGCTGGAGCCCGCTCAACTTCAGCGAGGCCGGGCCGAACCCGCCCTATCTGCGCATCGGAGGCAAGCTCCGGATGACGCTCACGGAATACGAGCCCTGTTTCTCGTCCCACATCCGCGACCGCATCCTGTTCCGGTCCAAGGTCTCGATCGCGGAGCACCTCCGGAAATACGATCAGATGATGATCGATCCCCTGGCTTTCGAGGAGTGTTTCGGCCCCGGTCAGGGTACTGACGCGACATTCCCCTTCGGCGCGTGGCTGACGATCCGCAAGATCGGCTTTTCCGGAATCGAACTCTGGGACAAGGGCCGCGGGGACGTGGAGATGCCGCTCGAGGCGCTCTCGGTCGCCTCCGCGATCTGGCTGCGCCACGCCGATACGCCGCGGTGGATGCTCGCTTGAACGCGTCCCTCGCCGGGGATCGTAAGCGTTCTGTTGCCGAAACGGACGCGATCGGTTATGGGAGCGCCGTCCTCCCTTCGGATTCGACTGTGCGCGGGCTTTTCGTCCCGCCATCGGCCCGTTGGGGAATGGCCCTCGACCATTGTTCCAGATTGCGTCGGCCCTCCTGCGGGGGGTGAGCCTGTTGGGTCCTCCAGGGGCCTCGTAGGCGGCGATCGCCGAGGGTGCCCCGTCACACGAACCGCCGACGCCGGCCTCGACCATGAGGCCTGTCAGGAGACAGAATGACCGCTGGTAACGCCCTGCAGCGTAACCCGAGCCGCGACGACTTCGCGGCTCTCCTCGAGGAGAGCTTCCTCGAGCACGAGATCACCGAAGGTTCCGTCGTCAAGGGTCGCGTCGTCGCGATCGAGAAGGACGTGGCCGTCATCGACATCGGCGCCAAGACGGAAGGCCGTGTCGCCCTCAAGGAATTCAACGGCCCCGGCCGCGAAGGCGAACTCGTCGTCGGCGACGAGGTCGAGGTCTATGTCGACCGCATCGAGAACGCGCTCGGCGAGGCCGTCATCTCGCGCGACAAGGCGCGCCGCGAGGAGAGCTGGGTCAAGCTCGAGAAGGCCTTCGAGGCCAACGAGCGCGTCACCGGCGCGATCTTCAACCAGGTCAAGGGCGGCTACACCGTCGACCTCGACGGCGCCGTGGCGTTCCTGCCGCGCTCGCAGGTGGACATCCGTCCCGTCCGCGACGTCACCCCGCTGCTGGGCACCCCGCAGCCGTTCCAGATCCTCAAGATGGATCGCCGCCGCGGCAACATCGTCGTGTCGCGCCGCACCGTCCTCGAAGAGAGCCGCGCCGAGCAGCGCTCCGAGCTCGTGGCCAACCTCGAAGAGGGTCAGGTCATCGACGGCGTCGTCAAGAACATCACCGAGTACGGCGCCTTCGTCGATCTCGGCGGGATCGACGGCCTGCTCCACGTCACCGACATGGCGTGGCGCCGCGTGAACCATCCGTCCGAAGTCGTGACCATCGGCCAGACGGTCAAGGTCAAGATCATCAAGATCAATCACGAGACCCACCGCATCTCGCTCGGCATCAAGCAGCTGCTCGCCGATCCGTGGGAGGGTATCGCCCAGCGCTACCCGGTCGACGCCAAGCTCAAGGGCCGTGTCACCAACATCACCGATTACGGCGCCTTCGTGGAGCTGGAGCCGGGCATCGAAGGCCTGATCCACGTCTCCGAGATGTCCTGGACGAAGAAAAACGTCCATCCGGGCAAGATCGTTTCCACCTCGCAGGAAGTGGAAGTGCAGATCCTCGAAGTCGATCCCGTCAAGCGCCGCATCTCGCTCGGCCTCAAGCAGACCCTCCAGAACCCCTGGGAGGCCTTTGCCGAGCAGCATCCGGTCGGCTCCGAGGTCGAGGGTGAGGTCAAGAACAAGACCGAGTTCGGTCTGTTCATCGGTCTCGACGGCGACGTCGACGGCATGGTCCACCTGTCGGATCTCGACTGGAACCGTCCCGGCGAACAGGTCATCGAAGAGTTCAAGAAGGGCGACATGCTGCGCGCCCAGGTTCTCGACGTCGACGTCGAGAAGGAGCGTATCTCGCTCGGCGTGAAGCAGCTTGGCGGCGACCCCTTCACGGAGGCCGGCGAGTTCAAGAAGGGTCAGATCGTGACCTGCGAAGTGCTGGAAGTGAAGGATTCGGGCGTCGAGGTGAAGATCGTCGACACCGACCTCTCCACCTTCATCCGCCGGGCCGAGCTCGCCCGCGACCGTGGCGATCAGCGTCCCGAGCGCTTCGCCGCCGGGGAAAAGTTCGATGCCCGCGTGATCCAGTTCGATCGCAAGGCGCGTCGGGTCCAGCTCTCGATCAAGGCCCTGGAAATGGCCGAGGAGAAAGAGGCGATGGCTCAGTTCGGCTCCGCCGATTCCGGCGCCTCCCTCGGCGAGATCCTCGGTGCCGCCTTCAAGAAGGCCCGCACCAGCGACGACAAGGACGACGCGCAGGACTAAGTCCGGCGCCGACAGAACGGTCGCCGGCTCTCGCGAGCCGGTGATCGCATCCTGAAAGCCCGCGTGGGATCGCCTCCCGCGCGGGTTTTTCTTTGTCTCGACATGGCCCCTTACGGGCATACGCGCCATGACACGGCAGTTTCAAAACCCGGCATTTGAACGGATTGCGGCTGCCGGCAGATTGTTGGCCGCCGGTCCATCGTCTAGGAGACGGGCAAACAAGGGATCGGCTCGAACTGCAAACGCCACTGTTCGAGACACCGTCTGTGCCGGACGGGATTCCGGAACGGCAGCCCGGATGGGACATTCGGGCCGCACGACCACCTGCCGAAACAGCCCCGACGCTTGGCGGTTAGCTGATGCCCTTCGCGCCGGCTCGCCGTCGATCATGGCCGGGCCGTCCTGCTGAATTCGTTAGGCTATGGAAACATAACCGGCGTCATGAGGCGTCGAACGGATACCTCGTCTATAAATATTCCAGAGAGAAAATCAGAACAACCAAACGTATCTTGGGACTGACAAATAATAGCTGGAAGACCATTGCCGATCCCGTTACCTGTCGAGATCAGCAAGGCATCGATCCGGTAGACTGGTCTAGCCAGCACACCGGGCAAGAATGCCCTTTGGGAAGAAGCGCTCCTCCGATCCTCTCGATCCGATGCCCTGGACGGACAGACGTCCGATGAGGGTCCTCCGGACGTGTTCCACAAAACGAGGTATGGCGATGAGCGCCGATGACAACGATACCCGCCCGTCCAAGGACATTTCCTCCACGGCACCTGCCTTGAACCGCAGGCAGATCCTCGGCACGGCCTTGACCGGGATGGCGGCCGTGGCCATGCCCGGCTCCCTTGTCCTCGCCGCCCCCGCGGCGAAGAAGGTCGATGTCCTCCTGATCGGCGGCGGCATCATGAGCGCAACGCTCGGTGTCTGGCTGCGTGAACTCGAACCCAACTGGTCAATTCAGATGGTCGAGCGGCTCGACGGCGTGGCGAAGGAGAGTTCCAACGGCTGGAACAACGCCGGCACCGGCCATTCCGCCCTCGCTGAGCTCAACTACACGCCCGAGAAGAAGGACGGGCAGATCGAGATCGCCAAGGCCGTCGAGATCAACGAGGCCTTCCAGGTCACTCGCCAGTTCCTGTCGTGGCAGGTTCGTAACGGCGTCCTGAAGAACCCGCGCTCCTTCATCAACTATACCCCGCATATGAGCTTCGTGTGGGGTGACGAGAACGTCGCCTTTCTCAAGAAGCGTCATGCCGCGCTCAAGGCAAGCCCGCTCTTTGCCGGCATGGACTATTCGACCGATCCCGAGCAGATCCGGAAATGGGTTCCCCTCATGATGGAGGGGCGCGATCCCAAACAGAAGATCGCAGCCACCTGGACGTCGCTGGGCACCGACGTGGAGTTCGGCGAGATCACCCGCCAGTTCGTCGCCCATCTGCAGAGCCAGCCGAATTTCGAGCTAAAGGCCTCGACCGAGGTCCGGACCATCGACAAGAACCCCGACGGCTCATGGCGCGTGGTCTCGCGGAACCTCAAGGACGGGTCCGAGCAGAGTTTCGACGCCAAGTTCGTGTTCATCGGCGCGGGCGGCGGATCCCTGCATCTCCTGCAGAAATCCGGCATTCCGGAAGGCGACGATTACGCGGGCTTCCCCGTAGGCGGCTCGTTCCTCGTCAACGAGAATCCCGATGTGACGACGCAACATCTGGCGAAGGCCTACGGCAAGGCCTCGGTCGGGTCGCCGCCGATGTCCGTTCCGCATCTGGACACACGCGTTCTCGACGGCAAGCGCGTCCTTCTGTTCGGTCCCTTCGCGACCTTCTCAACCAAGTTCCTGAAGGAGGGCTCCTATTTCGACCTCCTGTCCTCGACGACCACCAGCAACGTCTGGCCGATGGTTCGCGTGGGCGTGGATGAATATCCGTTGGTGGAGTATCTGGCCGGTCAGCTGATGCTTTCGGACGATGACCGCATCGCCGCCCTGCGCGAGTATTTCCCCAAGGCCAAGAAGGACGAATGGCGCTTGTGGCAGGCAGGCCAGCGCGTGCAGATCATCAAGCGCGACAAGGAGAAGGGCGGCGTCCTGAAACTCGGCACGGAAATCGTCAGCGCGAAGGACGGCAGCATCGCGGCCCTACTCGGCGCCTCGCCAGGCGCGTCCACCGCTGCCCCGATCATGCTGAAGGTGCTGGAGAAGGTGTTCGCCTCGAAGGTCTCTTCCCCTGAATGGCAGGCGAAGCTCCGGCAGATCGTCCCGAGCTACGGTCTGAAGCTGAACGACGATCCGGAGCGGGTCGCTCAGGCCTGGGCCTATACGAGCGAGCAGCTGCAGCTCCCGTCGCCCCCACAGATCGACGTGGAGGCCCTGAAGCAGACGCCGGTCGGCAACACCGTCCTCAACAGCAACCGCACCACCACAACGCAGCCGGTCCACGACCTCGCTCCCTGAACGGGCGAATGAGGACGCCGAATTCCCCGATGCCGCGAGTTCGGCATCGGGGGATTCCGCATGAGTCGGGCGATCGAAGGAATGACCGGGCGCCACACCCAAGCCCCCGCATCCCGCGTGGCTTTGCGCCGAAGCCTCGCGTGCAGTCGACGAGTCCTCTTGCCGGTCCACCGGAGGGGGCGCTAGAACACGGCCCTGCTTTCGCGTACCCCGAACTCCATCGGTATTCCGGCGGAAGGACACGAGAGCTGCCAAAGGCTTGATGCAATCCGGCGGCGGGTGTGGAACACATCTCAAGGGGACGTTTGGAGGCACCTTTACCGGTACATCCATACGTACCGTGAGCGAACAGCCGGCCACAACGGTCGGACGAGTCAAGGGAGCGGGACGATCGCATGGCTGCAGACGCCGAACTACTGATCGATCGCCGGCGCTTGCGCCGCAAACTCTCGTTGTGGCGCGTCGTCGGGATCGGCGGGTTGATCGTCGCCGTCGGTGCGGTGGGCTACCGGGTTCGGGGCAATGACGGCTTCGGTTTCCCTGCCGTGAAGCCGCAGATCGCCCGCATCTCCATCGGTGGCTTTATCGCCGGCAGCGAATCGACGACCAAGCTCATCGAACGGGTCCGCGACGCCAGCGCCGTGCAGGGCGTCATCGTCTCGATCTCGTCGCCGGGCGGCACCACCACCGGCTCGGAAGAACTCTACCGCAACCTGCGCGCGCTGTCCGAGAAGAAGCCGATGGTGGCCTTCGTCGACGGTACGGCGGCCTCCGGCGCCTATATCGCCGCCATCGCGGCCGATCATATCATTGCGCGGGAAACCGCCCTCGTCGGTTCCATCGGCGTACTGTTCCAGTATCCCGATCTGTCCGGCCTGCTCGACAAGGTCGGCGTCAAGGTCGAGTCGGTGAAGTCGTCTCCGCTGAAGGCCGAGCCGTCGGGCTTCACCCCGACCTCGCCCGAGGCCCGCGCCGCCCTGGCCTCCGTCGTCGGCGATACCTATGCCTGGTTCAAGGGCCTCGTCTCCGAGCGGCGCAAACTCTCCGAGAAGGAACTCGCAACCGTGTCCGACGGGCGCGTGTTCAGCGGCCGCCAGAGCGTTCCGCTGAAGCTGGTCGACGGGGTCGGCGGCGAGCGTCAGGCAGTGGCCTGGCTCGAGACCGAGCGCAACGTCACCAAAGGCCTGCCCGTGCGTGACTGGAAGGCGAAATCCGAGAGCGATTTCAAACTCTGGTCGGCCCTCGGCATGGGTGCCGACCTCCTGGGGCTAGGCGGACTTGCCACGCGCCTGCGGCAGGTCGGCGACGAGACGGCAGGTCTCGCGCAGGGGGGCCTCCTCGCCCTTTGGCGTCCGGGCTCCGCCGATGTGCCTTGAGGGCGACGCCGAACCACGCCTGCCTGGATCACGTCCGCAGGGGTGCCGGAACCGCATGAATTCAGGGAAGACCGCCGCATGATCAAGTCGGAGCTCGTGCTCAGGATCGCAGAGCAGAACCCGCATCTCTACCAGCGCGACGTGGAAACCCTGGTGAAGGCGATCCTCGACACGATCGCCGAGGCTTTGGCGCGCGGCGACCGTGTGGAACTGCGTGGCTTCGGCGCGTTCTCGGTCAAGCGCCGCGATGCGCGCCGGGGGCGCAACCCGCGCACCGGTGAACCCGTTGCCGTCTCCGAGAAGGCCATCCCCGTGTTCAAAACGGGCAAGGAGATGCGCCAGCGACTCAATGAAGCCGGGATCGGCGCGGAGGAGCCCTCCGAGAATGAGGAATCCTGAACGCCATGCACAGCCTCGTCCCATCGATCGGAGTGTCTCGATGATCCGCTTCTTCAAGGGTTTGGTCCTGCTTCCCGTTGCGATCGTGGTCGTCGCCCTGGCCGTCGCCAATCGGGAGGTCGTCCGCCTGTCCTTCGATCCGTTCACGACGGACACGCCGGCCTTCAGCCTGCCGCTGCCGCTCTACGTCCTGATCTTCGCCTCCGTCGCCATCGGCATTCTCTGCGGCGGCATCGGAACGTGGCTGGGCCAGTCGGGCACGCGGCAGACGAGCGCCGCCCGCCGCCGCGAGATCCGTCGCCTGGAGGGCGAGACCGAGCGTCTGAAGTCGCGAGTCGCGGCCACCGAAGCCGAACCCGCCCAGCGCTATCCCGGTCTCGACAGCCGCGTCGCGCTCCCCGCGCCGCGTTAGACCGGGCACCGTCATGCCGTCGATCCGCGTCAAGATCTGCGGGCTGAGCACGCCCGACACTCTCGACGCGGCGATCTCGGCCGGGGCCGACCTCGTCGGCTTCGTGCATTTTCCCAAGAGCCCGCGCCATGTCCCTCTGGAGACGGCGTGCCTGTTGTCGGAACGGGCGAAAGGCAGGGCGGAGCGGGTCGTCCTCCTCGTGGACCCGGACGATGCATTGATCGATGCGGCCCTCGGCGCCGTCGATCCGGACTGGATACAGCTCCACGGGCACGAGACACCCGAGCGTGTCGCGGCCATCCGCGATCGCAGCGGCCGCCCCGTGATGAAGGCGGTCGGCGTCTCGACGCGCTCGGACCTCGCCGCCATCGCCGGGTATGGAGCGGCCGACCGCATCCTTCTCGACGCGAAACCGCCGCCGGATGCAGCTCTTCCCGGCGGCAACGGCCTCGCCTTCGATTGGGACTTGCTGGCAGGTCTGGACCTGCCGGCGGGGACCATGCTGTCCGGCGGTCTCACGCCCGGAAACATCGCCGAGGCCCTCGTCCGGACGGGCCTGCGCGCCGTCGACGTCTCCTCGGGCGTCGAGACCCGGCCGGGAGAGAAGAGCCCTGAGCGCATCGCCGCCTTCATCGCGGCGGTTCGGACCTACGAATAGGGTCCGATTTCACAAATCGACGCGTTCGCCGCATTGTAGACGCCCCCCACGCGGGTCTAGGCATTGGCGCAACCCAATACCGAACGCACAGGCCCGGCGGAGATTCGCCGGCCGAAGACGCGAAGGACGACAACCGTGACCATCGCCCCCTCTCCGAACTCGTTCCGCAACGGACCGGACGAGCGCGGCCGCTTCGGCATCTTCGGCGGTCGCTTCGTCGCCGAGACGCTGATGCCGCTCATCCTCGACCTTGAGAAGGCCTATACGGAGGCCAAGGCCGATCCGTCCTACCAGGAGGAGATGAACGGCCACCTGACCCATTACGTCGGTCGCCCGAGCCCGCTCTACTACGCCGAGCGAATCACCGAGCACCTGCGCGCGACATCGGCCCCGGGCCATGGCGCCAAGGTCTTCTTCAAGCGCGAGGAGCTGAACCATACCGGCTCGCACAAGGTGAACAACGTGCTCGGCCAGATCATGCTGGCCCGCCGCATGGGCAAGCCGCGGATCATCGCCGAGACCGGCGCCGGTCAGCACGGTGTCGCCACCGCCACCCTCTGCGCCCGGTTCGGCCTGAAATGCGTCGTCTACATGGGCGCCGTCGACGTGGCGCGCCAGGCGCCCAACGTCTTCCGCATGAAGATGCTCGGGGCCGAGGTGATCCCGGTGGAATCCGGCACCAAGACCCTCAAGGACGCCATGAACGAGGCGCTGCGCGACTGGGTTACCAACGTCGCCGACACGTTCTACTGCATCGGCACCGTGGCCGGACCTCACCCGTATCCGGCGATGGTGCGCGATTTCCAGTCGATCATAGGTCGCGAGACCAGGGAGCAGATGCTGGAGATGGAAGGGCGACTGCCCGACTCCCTCATTGCCTGCATCGGCGGCGGATCCAACGCCATGGGCCTGTTCCATCCGTTCCTCGACGACCGCGAGGTGGAGATCTACGGCGTCGAGGCCGCCGGCCACGGCATCTCCTCGGGCCTCCACGCCGCTTCCCTGTCGGGTGGAAAGCCGGGCGTTCTCCACGGCAACCGGACCTACCTGCTGCAGAACGAGGACGGCCAGATCGCCGACGCCCACTCGATCTCGGCCGGCCTCGACTATCCCGGCATCGGCCCCGAACACGCCTGGCTGCACGAGGCCAAGCGCGTCACCTACCTCTCGGCGACGGATTCCGAGACGCTGGAGGCGTTCAAGCTGTGCTCGATGCTGGAGGGCATCATCCCGGCCCTCGAGCCGGCCCACGCCCTCGCCAAGGTGTTCGAGATCGCTCCGACGAAGCCCGCCGAGCATCTGATGGTGCTCAATCTCTCGGGCCGTGGCGACAAGGACATTCCGCAGGTGGCCGAGATCCTGGGCACCCGCCTCTGAGAAAACCGCGACGGGGAGTGGCCAAGTCGCAAACTCCCCGTTGACACCCGAAGGCGGATTTCTTTATACCGCCGATCTCTTCAGGGGCGCCCGCACCGCGCGGGTTCCTTTGTTATGGCGGGGTAGCTCAGTTGGTTAGAGCAGAGGAATCATAATCCTTGTGTCGGGAGTTCAAATCTCTCCCTCGCTACCAAAGTTTTCGCCCGCTAAGTCTCTGACTTAGCGGGTATTTTTCTGCCTGATCCGGTATTGGATCGTCTAGCAGCACATCGCGGCAGTTAAGGCCTTCGACAGCCGGCCGAAACACCACGGCAAACGATGCTCAAGCAGCATCAAGCGACGCTGATCCCGACCGATGGTCGTTTTCAGCGCCTCCGGTGTGAGCCCTCGGTCACGCCGATCGAACGTCGGACCGACGCTCCACAGATCCGCGAAACAGCAGCCATTTTTGTACGCACAAAAATGTTTGCGAACGGTATTTGATGTGCGTACAATAAATTTATACCGATCACGTTCGACCCCGCCAAGAGCGAGAAAAACGCCGAGGAGCGCGGCTTGCCGTTCTCCCATGCAGAGGGCTTTGCCTTTGAGACTGCAGTGATCCGGCGGGATACACGGTTCGCCTATCCCGAGCGCCGCTTCCAGGCCCTCGGCAGGATCGGCAACCGCACCGTGATGCTCGTATTCACCCCGACCGCCGATGGCTTCAGGGTGATCTCCCTTCGCCCCACCAACCGTAAGGAGCGTGCGCTATGGCTCGCAAGCCAAATCTGACCGATGACGACGCCCCGGCTCTGACGGATACAGAGCTTTCCGAGATGCGCCCCGCACGCGAGGTTCTCACCGCCGACGAGTTCGCGGCTGTCACGTCGGTGCGCAAGGCCGCCAGAGGCCGGCCTATCGCCGCGAATCCCAAGGTGCCGGTGACGATCCGGCTCGATCCCGAGATCGTGGAGGCCTTCAAGGCCACTGGCTCCGGCTGGCAAAGCCGCATGAACGACGTCTTGCGCAAGGCCGCACGCGACCTTCAATCGGCGGCGTAAGCCTCGGGATCGCTTGGCGGATCATCCGTAGGGAAGCGCTATGTCTTCGCTTTCGTGAAGCGGATACTCGTCTTGCGCCGATGAAGGACCAAGGTGAGTGCGGCCAGCTTGCCGGCGAACGTGGTTAGGCCACCGCTAAATTAAGCGTGCGATCCGCCGGCGAGAGCCTGACCTGCCGGCCCCATTCGAAGGCCAGGAAATCCTGCTCGATCCCGTCGGCGAAGACGACGCCACCGTCGTTCATCCGCGAGGTGACGAGGAGCCCGGCATCGATCAGCTTGCCCGCGCGCAGCCGCGTGCCGCTGGCGATGCTCGGGAACGGCTCGCGCACCCAGTAGCCCACCGCCGCCTCCTCCGTGCCGAGGGGAACGGCGAGATGCGTCGCCTCGGCGATGGACCGCGCCCAGCCGGTCACTCCCGTACCGGACGCGACGATGAGACCGCTGGAGGATTGATCCTCGGCCTCGCCCGCCACCTCGACCCTGTAGCGCGCGGATTGGTGGCTGCGGTGCCCGACGAAGATCTCGTTCAGCGCGAACAGCGTCTCGCCCTGGTCGAGCACGGCCTGGACCATGGTGCGCCGCTCCACCTGCGCCGCGCCGTGGACGCTGGCGGTGAGCACCTGCCCGAGCCGCTCGACGGCGACCCGGACGAGGACCCCGTCATAGAGGTCGGGCGCCGGGTTGACGCCGATCACCGGCTGCGCACCGAGATACTTCGCGACATTGGCCACGAGCCCGTCCTGGCCCACGGCGACGACGACGTCGTCCGAGGCGAACAGGAAACGGTCGAGGTCGGCGCGCCGCACCAGGGCCTGGCGCCACTCACCCGGCACCGAGGCCCGTGCCTGGCTAAGCACGGCGTGGAACCGTTCGTGCCGCTCGACCACATCTTCCAGCTTCTGCCCACGGCTCTCGAGGAAGAAGCGTGCCTGCCCACTCGTCGCGTGCCGGGCGATCAGCGCCTCGTAATCCGTCTCGCGGATGACGAAGACCGCGCGGTGGGTGAGGGCGACCATGCCTAGCGCCCTCCTACCATGGGACGGGCCTTGTGGAACTCGCCCATCACGGCGGCCAGCAGATCGGGCGTCACGTTGACATGCTCGATCGTATCGAGCTTGCCCGCCAGTTGCTGCGCGGCGAGCCCGAGCAGGATCGCAGGCGACAGGTCACGGTAGATCGCGACGCGCTGCCCCTCGGCCAGGACCCTGGCTCCCTCGACGAGGCGGATGCGCTCGGCTTCCGCCATCGACTCGACGCCCTGGGCCTCGGCGCGGCCCGCCGCACGGCTTCGCGCGTTCTCCGCCTCCTCGGCGATGAGGAGCTTCTCCCGGCGCGCCAGTTCCGTCCGCGTGGCGAGCTCGTTCTCGGCGATGGCGCGCTCCTTCTCCACGGCGAGGGCGCGACGGGAGAAGGTGGCCTCATCGGCCTTCTGCTGCAGCGCCTCGAAGGTCGGAGTCTGCAAGGCGCGTTCGAGTTCACTGGTCGGCGCGAGGTTGGTGAGCCGCACCGACACGGCGGCGACGCCGATCTCGGCCAGGGACTGGTCCGCCGCCAGTACGGCCTCCAGCCCCCCACGCAGGGGTTCGGGCCCGGCATCGAGGATGGTGCGCACCGGCTTGCCGCCGAGATATTGCAGCACCGCCTGGCTGGCGATGCCGGCCATGCGCGCCTCGATCTTCTCGATCGGCTCGCCCTGGAGTTTGCCGGTGCGAAGGCCAATGGAAAAATCGATGCGGCTGGCGAGACGCTCCGGATCGACCACGTGCCAGCCGATCGTCCCCTGCACGGCGACGGCCTGGAAATCCTGGCTGCGGCCGCGGACGAACAGCGTCATCTCGCGGTCGTCCATCGGCATCTCGGCGATGCTCGACGTCTCCGGGCGGAACCAGAAGACGAGGCCCCGGCCACTCTGGCGGATGCGCCCCTTACGATAGCGGATGACGTGGCTGCTCGCCTCGCTCCGCAATTGCGCGATCAGGCCGATGTTGCGGATCGACGCCATGGAAACCTCCTGTCGGGTCAGCGGGACGGTTGAAATCGGTAGAGTTCGGCGGGGCGAAACGACGTTCCGGCCTCGCGCGATCCGGTCGGCATCAGCCAGCCCCGGTCGAGCATCCGGCGTCGGAAGGCCGGCTTGTTGAGCGTGGTGCCGAGCACCGCCTCGTGCACGTCCTGCAGCTGCCGCAGGGTGAAATGCTCGGGCAGGAGGGCAAAGCCCACATCCGAATAGTCGAGCTTGCCGCGCAGACGCAGCATCGCCATCGCCAGGATGTCGGCATGGTCGAAGGCGAGGGGTAGAACCTCCCCCTTCGCCGACAGCGCCGCCACGTCACCCCCGGCCTCGCCCGACCAGGGCACCTCGATCCTGGCCGCGACCAGGGAGGGTGCGCGTTCCAAGGCCTCGGCGAGGGCCGCCTCCGGCAGGAGGGCGAGATAGGCCACGCTGATGATCCGCATGCGCGGATCGCGGGCGAGCGCGCCGAACGTGTAGAGTTGCTCCAGATGCACCCCGGCGATGCCCGCCTTCTCATGCAGGACATGCAGGGCGGCCGCGTCGAGGGTCTGGTCGATCCCGACGAAGCCGCCGGGCAGCGCCCAGCGGCCGGCATGCGGATGCTGGGCGCGCTTCAGCAGCAGCGCCGCCGGGCGGCCCTCGCGCAAACCCAGCAGGACGAGATCGACGGCGAGGGCAGGGCGCTCGTAGACGGCAGGATCATACTCGGCCAGGAATTCGGATTCAGTCACGGGACAACTCTTATATTCGTTCTGCATCTTAGTTAGATGCGATTTGCGTATAAGACAAGGGCCGAGTTCGACGTCATCCGGAACGATGGCGAGGATCGGATGCCATCGGGTCCGACGGACCCGTTTCGCCCGCTCTCACGATCTCCTGACGGCGGATGGGGGGAAGACGCCTGACCTCCTAGAGAGGGCCGTGACGCCCGGGGTACTTCCGTGAGATCGTCATCGGGTCCGGCCCGACCCTTGCTCCCCGGGATGCGGCGGTTCCGCCGGATCGGGGTTTGAGGAGGAAGCCATGGCCGAGATGCCGAAGACCGAGCCCGCATCGGGTGGGCTCGATGCCTATATCGACGCCGCCTCCGCCCTCCTCGGCATTCCCCTCGATCCCGCCTGGGTCGCGGCTGTGGGGGCGAACCTCACCGTGCTCCACGGCGCCGCCGGCCTCGTCGCCGGGTTTCCCCTGCCCGACGAGGCGGAGCCGGCTCCGGTCTTTGCGGCATGAGCGGAGAGATGAACGATCCGAGCACGATGCACGCGGCCGACCTCGCCGGGTCCGTCAGGGACGGGGTGATCAGCGCCCGCCTGGTGACCGAGGCCGTGCTGGCGCGCATCGCGCGGGTGGACGCGTCGGTCAACGCCTTCACCGACGTGCTGCCCGAGCGCGCGCTGGGCAGGGCCGACGCCCTGGATGCGGCGCGAGCCCGTGGGGAGGCGTTGGGGCCGTTGGCGGGCGTGCCCTTCGCGGTGAAGAACCTCATCGACATCGCGGGCCTGCCGACGCGGGCGGGCTCGAAGATCAACCGCGATCTCGCTCCCGCCGAACGGGACGGTGCCCTGGTGCGACGGCTCGAAGCCGCCGGGGCCATCCTCGTGGGCGGCCTCAACATGGGCGAGTATGCCTATGATTTCACCGGCGAGAACGTCCATGACGGCGCGACCCGCAACCCGCACGATCTCGGGCACATGTCCGGCGGCTCGTCCGGGGGCTCGGGTGGCGCCATCGGCGCGGGCCTCGTTCCCCTGGCCCTCGGCTCGGACACCAACGGCTCGATCCGCGTCCCGTCCGCCTTCTGCGGCTGTTTCGGGCTGAAGCCCACCTATGGCCGGCTGACGCGGGCGGGCAGCTTCCCCTTCGTCGGCAGCCTCGACCATCTCGGGCCGATGGCCCGCAGCGTCACCGATCTCGCCCTGTCCTACGATGCCATGCAGGGACCCGATCCGGACGACCCGGTGGCGACCACCCGGCCCCCCGATCCCGCCATGCCGAGCCTCGATGTCGGCATCGGCGATCTGCGGATCGCCATGGCGGGCGGATACTTCGCGCGTGGCGGTGATAACGAGGCCTTCGTGGCGGTGGAAACCATCGCCGCATCCCTGGGCTCCGGGCGCCGGGTCGAGATCCCCGAAGCCGCGCGGGCGCGGGCTGCCGCCTACCTCATCACAGCCGCCGAGGGCGCCGCCCTCCATCTCGACCGGCTGCGGACCCGGGCCGCCGATTTCGACCCAGCCGTGCGCGACCGTCTGATCGCGGGGGCGATGATCCCGGCCCCCTTCGTCGAGCGCGCGCAACGCTTCCGCCGCTGGTACCGGGCGGCGATGCTCGACCTGTTCCGCGAGGTCGACATCATCCTGGCCCCCTCGACACCGTGCCGGGCTCCGAGATCGGGCCAGGTCACCTTCGAACTCGACGGGGTGACCCTGCCGGTGCGGGCGAATATCGGCGTCTTCACCCAGCCGATCTCGTTCATCGGCCTGCCCGTGGTGGCGGTGCCTGTGCGGCTCGACGACGGTCTGCCCCTCGGCGTCCAGGTGATCGCCGCCCCGTGGCGCGAGGATCTGGCGCTTCGAGTCGCGCGGCATCTGGAACGGGAAGGCGTGGTCTCCGCGCCGCATGCGATCCTGTGAGTGAGCCGATGGAGATCGATGCGCCCGACGTGATCGCCGAGGTCGAGGCCGCCTTCGCGGCCTATGAGGCGGCGCTCACCGGCAACGACGTGGCGACCCTGGAAGCCCTGTTCCACGACGATCCCCGCACCATCCGCTATGGCGGGGGTGAGAACCTCTACGGCATGGACGCGATCCGTGCCTTCCGCCGTGCCCGCTCGCCGGCCGGGCTGGAACGGACTCTGTCGGATACGGTGATCACGGCCTACGGGCGCGATACGGCGGTGGCGATGACCCTGTTCCGCCGCGACGGCTCGCCCGGCAAGGTCGGCCGGCAAAGCCAGACCTGGATCCGCTTCCCCGACGGCTGGAAGGTCGTGGCGGCGCATGTGAGCGTCATCGACGGGTAGGGCGCAGCCCCCCTAAGCCCCCGCTCTTTGCCCAGAAAGGAAGCGGCCAAGCTTCAGCGAATGGGAAATCCGCGGCGTCTGCTCAGGGCTCCTGAGATGTTTTCTCGGTCACGACACGACGCAGGCGTCCCTTGCGCTTTTCGTACTGGAACATCGACGTCAGGGTCGGATCGGTCGGATCCGGTGCCGGGACCGTCGGCTCCGGCTCGGGTACCGACTGGACCGCCGGGGCGGGTGCCCTCCGTTCGAGCGCGAGGCGCACCACCTCGCGGTCGCGCAGGATCAGAGCCGCCACGGCGCCGTCGGCGGCCATCGTCGCGCTGGCGCCGTCGGTGAACGTGATCGGCAGGGTCGCGGCGGTAGTGGCCGTGGATTCGAGGACGTCGAGCCCGAGCCCCACGAAGGAGGCGGCAAAACCGAAGGGCGACGGCAATCCCTTGGTCGAGGTGGCAAGAGCGCCCTGGAGACCACGCACGATGTCTCCGCTCCAATGGGGCTCCGGCGCCGCTTCGGTCGGCAGGCCGAGGTCGGAGAGATCCTCCACGCCACGGATATCGCCGTTGGGAAAGCGGAACACGCCGTTGTCGTAAGTGGCCACTCCCTCGCCGAAGGAGCCCGCCGTGATCCGAATATCCGTCATCGTGCCGTCCAGGCGGACGTCGACCGCCGCCATCGCCTGAACCTACGCAGCCATGTGTCCGAAACAGGGCGCCGTCTCAGGCGACGGGTGAAGGCGCCGTACCGTAGGCCTCCGCCATCTGGGCGATCGCATCGAGCTTGGCATGGAGCGCCGACCAGTCGTCCCGCTCGGCGATGGGATCCCACAGGCTCTCGACCTCCTCGATCAGCATCGTGCAGGGCGTGGTCCCGGCAAAATACGGATGATCGAGACGGATGTTCTCGACCGGGGACAAGGATGCAAGGCTGGCCCGGACGGCGGCGAAATCCTCGCGCTCGTAGAAGGCGGCAGAGGGGCTCGCCGCCGCGCGATCGGAACTGGCGAGACCGCCGTACCAGTCGAAGAAGGTCTGCTCGAACGGCGCCCGGCTCTTCGCGAGAAACCCCCAGAACGCGGCGACGAAGCGGTGCAGGTCTGCCTCATCGGCGGGCTTGGCGAGACCGAGCCGGGCCAGGAGCGCATCGGCGAAGGCGTCCTGCAGGCTCGATCCGAAGACTTTGAGGGCGCCTTCGAGGGCGTCGCGGTCGGCGAGCGGCATCAGGCATTCCGCGAGCCGGCTGAGATTCCAGAACAGGGCCTCGGGCTGGCGGCCGAAACTGTAGAGTCCATGGACGTCGAAATAGGCGGCGGTGAAGCTCGGGTCACTGGTCGGCGCGAAGCGCCAGGGGCCGTAATCGAAGCTCTCGCCCGTGATGTTGATGTTGTCGGTGTTGAGCACCCCGTGGACGAAGCCCGCCGCCATCCACTGGGCACCCGTGCGGGCGACCCGCCGGCAGACCTGCTCCAGGAAGGCGACGGCACGGGGGGCGGTCTCCTCGCGCCAGGCCTCCGGCAGGTAGGTGCGCACCGCATAATCGAGGAGCTTCTCGATGTTGTGTGGCTCGTCCAGCGCCAGCGGGCGCTGGAAGCTGCCGATGCGGATATGGGAATGGCTGAGGCGCACCAGAACGCTGGACCGGGCGGGCGAGGGCTCGTCGCCCCGCTCCAGCTCTTCGCCGGTCTCGATCAGGCTGAACGTCTTCGACGTGTCGACGCCCAGCGCCTCGAGCATGGAGGTGGCGAGGATCTCGCGCATGCCGCCCTTGAGGGTGAGGCGGCCATCGGCCGTGCGCGACCACGGCGTGGTGCCGCTGCCCTTGGTGGCGAGATCGAGAAGACGACCGTCAGCGAGGTCGTAAAGCTGGGCGAACAGGAAGCCGCGCCCATCGCCGAGTTCGGGGTTGTAGGAGCGGAACTGGTGGCCGTGATAGCGCAGCGCCAGAGGCTGGGGCAGGCTGCCGGCGAGGGGCTGGAACCGGCCGAAATGCGCGAGCCACGATTCGTCGGAAAGGCCGTCGAATCCTACCCGTGCCGACCAGGGCCGGTTCCGATAGCGCAGGATCGTCTTCGGGAAATCGGCGGCAGCGACGACGTCGTAGAAATCGGGGCCGAGTTCGGCGTGCTTCGCGGCGGTGCGGGGTGATGGCATGGGCTGGCGCGGGTTCCTACGATGCGCCGGACTCTAGCGAGGGCGGGCCGGAGATGACACCGGTCCCCGATCGATGCGAGCGCCTATTGGGGAAGGGTCACGTCCCTTCGAACCGGCGCTGCTCCGCCCGGCTCGCCAAAATGACGACCCTGCCGGGAAACCGCTCGATCAGGGCGAGGTTCCGGGCCCGCCTCTTGCGGTTCCAGGTCCAGACGTAGCGCAGGAACTCGGCATCGAGCCGTTCCGGGCATCCGCGCGCTGCATCCGGCCGGACCCTGCCATAGCTCGCCACCAGGCGCCGGATCACGCGCGCCATCGTCAGCCAGGCCGGAAGATCGAGATAGACCAGGATGTCCGCCGCCGCGAAGCGCGGCCCGATCACGTCCGTGTAGTTCCCGTCGATGATCCAGTGGGGGAGGGCCGCGAGACGCTCGACCTCGGCACGGAACTCGGTGGCCGGCACGGGCTCCCACCCGGGGCGGAAATAGGCTTGGTCGAGGTGGAAGACGGGCAGGTCATGCACGGCGCCGAGACGCCGCGCCAGTGTCGATTTTCCGCTTCCGGGCGGCCCCATGACGATGACGCGCTGCATCCGAAACGCATACCGCGCCGGGGGACGATTTCACCAGTTGACCAAGGGGCATTCGGCGCCGCGTCTTCGCCTTTCGCGTCGGGGCGGGCGACCCGGAAGGCAATCGCCACGTGCCGCTGGTGGCGACCCCATTGAGGCGACCTGACCTGTCGCGGAGGGAGACGGCGCTCCCCCGCGCAGGAGCCCGACCCCGGTCAGGCCGCGCGGATCGTGGCGAGGAAGCGGCCCAGCTCGGAGTTGAGATGTTCGGACTGCCGCGACAGCTCCGAGGCCGCACCGAGCACCTGGCTGGCGGCAGCGCCGGTCTCCTCGGCGGCGCCCGCCACGCCCGCGATGTTCACCGTGACCTCCCCCGTGCCAGTGGCGGCCTGGGACACGTTGCGGACGATCTCCTGCGTGGCGGCACCCTGCTCCTCCACCGCGGCCGCGATCGTGGTGGCGACGGCGCTGATCTCCTGGATGCGGGTGGTGATGCCGCCGATCGCCGAGACCGCCTGATCGGTGGAGCCTTGGATCGAGGCGATGTGGCCGCCGATCTCCTCGGTCGCCCTGGCGGTCTGGTTGGCGAGTTCCTTCACCTCGGCGGCCACGACGGCGAAGCCGCGCCCCGACTCACCGGCACGGGCCGCCTCAATGGTTGCGTTCAGGGCCAGGAGGTTGGTCTGGCCAGCGATGGCGCTGATCATCGTCACCACGTCGCCGATCTTCGCCACGGCGCTGTTCAGGTCCTTCACGAGCAGCGCGGTCCGCGCGGTTTCCTCGACGGCGACATGGGCCAAGCCGGCCGAGGCGCTGACCTGACGGCCGATTTCCTGCACCGACGAGCCGAGTTCCTCGGCCGCGGCCGCCACGGTGGTGACGTTCGAGGCGGCCTGTTCCGCGGCGGCGGCAACGCTGGTGGATTGCGCGGCGGTCTCCGTCGCGGTGCCGGCCATGCTCTGCGCGGTGGCCTGCAACTCCGTCGCCGAACTGGACACGCTCTGGATGATCCCGCCCACGGCGGACTCGAAGCCGTCGGCCATGGACCGCATGGCGGCCTTGCGCTGTGCTTCCGCGCCGGCACGGGCCAGGGCGGTCTCGTCTTCCAGAGCCTTCATCCGGTGCAATCCGTCCTTGAACACCTGCACGGCGTCGGCGATGCGCCCGATCTCGGTCCTGACGTTCTGGTGCGGAATGGTCACCGACAGGTCGCCGGCGGCGAGCGCCTGCATCGGCTGCACCACGGAATCGATGCCCCGGCTCACGCCGCGGATGATCAGGAAGGCGGACAGGACGGAGAGGAGGACGGCGACGACGATGGCGGCGATGCCCAGGGTCCGGGCCTCTTCGAAGACCGACTTGCTCCGCGCCTGCGCCTGATCCGCCCCGACATTGTTCAGGCTCACCAGCTTTTCGAGGGCGTCCGACATGCCCCGGCGGATGGTGATCCCCTTGGTCTCGTAGAACGAGAAGGCCTGCGCCTTCTCCCCGCTGCGGGACATCTCCAGGATGGTCTGGCGGATCGCGGCGAATTTCGCGGCCTCGCGCGTGAACGTGTCGTAGAGTTCGCGCTCTTCGGGAGAGGCGATCATCCGCTCATAGGCGATCTTCTTCTCGTCGATCCTCTTTCCGAACCGCACGAGGTCGCCCTCGATGGTCGCCAGCCTCTGGGGGTCGGTCTCCTGCGTGTGACGCAGCATGACGCCGTTGTTGCGAGCCGTCAGAGTATCGATCTCGCCGAGGATACGAACGCTCGGAAGCCAATTGTTTTCGATATCGAGAGCTTGCTCGCGCATGCGCTGCGTACTGACGATCCCAAGCACCCCCAGGCCAATGACAAACAAAGTAAGCAGGGAAAATGCCGTGATGAGCTTGGCACGAATCGAGCGAGTCTGGATCGACATGAAAACCTCTTCCTGACCGCGGATCGCAACGATCAGCCTTTACTTGAAATTTGACATTCCAGCCGAACGGTTAACGATCACTTGTTGCGATCGGAAATTTTTCAACATCGGCACAGTATAGTTCCATCCACCGGGCAGCCTGGAACTCCTGCCGCCCGCCCCCGATACCCTCGTCTCCGCCACCCCGCCGCAAATACCGGTGCGCGGCGTCCCACGCGCCCAAGCCCCCATCCGACCACATTCGCCTTGCATAGGCGGCACGTCATGGCGCCGCGCGCGCCGGCGAAGGCGGGGATTGTCATGGGCGGTGCTGCAGCGGAGAAGCGGATGTCGCCCCCCGATGCCGGCCATGCGCCCGCCATCGCCTCGGCCCTGCGCACCATCGAGACCGAGTGCGAGGGCCTGCGCTGCCTGATGGAGGCCATCGGCAACGGTCTCGGCACGGCCTTCTCGGACGCCGTCGCCCGCATCTCCACCGCCAAGGGCCGCGCCATCCTCACCGGCATGGGCAAGTCCGGCCATGTCGGCCGCAAGATCGCGGCGACCATGGCCTCCACCGGCACGCCTGCCCTCTATGTCCATCCGGCAGAGGCGAGCCATGGCGATCTCGGCATGATCCAGCCGGAGGACGTCGTCGTCGCCCTGTCCTGGTCGGGCGAGACCACGGAACTCGCCAACATCATCGGCTATGCGCGGCGCTACCGGGTCGGCCTCATCGCCATCACGGCGAATGCCGGCTCGACCCTCGGGCGGGAGGCCGATGTCTGCCTGACTCTGCCCAAGGCCCGCGAAGCCTGTCCCAACGGGCTCGCGCCCACCACCTCCACGGCGATGCAGCTCGCCCTGGGCGACGCGCTTGCCATTGCCCTGCTCGAGGCCCGCGGTTTCTCCGCCCGTGAATTCGGCATCTACCATCCCGGCGGACGCCTGGGAGCCTCGCTCCGGCAGGTCCGCGAAGTGATGCATGCGGGCGAACAGCTGCCGGTGGTCCAGCGCGGCACGGGCATGCGGGCCGCCATCGCCGAGATCGACGCCAAGGGGTTCGGATCGGTGGTGGTGGTGGAAGAGGACGGCCGCCTCGCCGGCATCCTCACCGACGGCGACCTGCGTCGCAACGTCTTCAGGGCCGACCTCGACAGTCTCGTCGTCGAAGCCCTGATGAGCGTCAGGCCACGCACGGTGAGCCCCGAGACCCTTCTCGCCAAGGCCCTGGAAATCCAGGAATCGATGAAGATCACCTCGCTGATCGTCGTGGAGAACGAGCGGCCCGTGGGCCTCGTGCATTATCACGACCTGCTGCGGGCGGGGGTCGCCTGACGACGGGCCCTATCCCGCGAAGACCGGAGCGGATCCCCCCGGCCTCGCGATGAGAGCGGGCATTGGGCCGCGTCGTCCCGGCATCACACCGTCAGGCAGTCGAGGACCGGCTCCAGCATCCCGTCGATGGCTCCGCGCGCCGCCTCTGCCGGCCCTAGCGCCCCGTCGAGGGCGAGCCGCGCGAGACCATGGACCAGGGACCAGCAGGCGATGGCCTTCGGGTCCGGTGCGGTGTGATGGGATGCAGCCGGTAGCTCGCCATCCTCGAAATGGGTTCCGGCCACCGCCGCTTTCAGGAGCCCGAACGCGCGGCCGGCCGCTGCCACATAGGCCGCATCGCCCGTATCGATCCGCGCACAGCGCCACATCGTGTCGAACTCGGCCGGGTGGTCGAGGGCGAAGGCGACATAGGCCCGGCCTTGCGCGCGGATGCGCCCGTCGCGGTCGGTCGCATCGGAATCGGCCGCCGCCAGCGCGTCGCCCAGCATCAGGAACCCCTCCGTCGCCAATGCGGTGAGGAGCCCGCGCGCATCGCCGAAATGATGCTGCGGGGCCGCCGGCGAAACGCCCGCGCGCCGTGCCGCTTCCCTCAAGGAGAACCCGTCGATCCCGCGTTCCCGCACGAGGGCCGTCGCCGCCTGGATCAGAGCGGCCCGCAAGTCGCCGTGATGGTAAGCGGCGACCCCTGCCGCTTTGACGCCCTTCGAGGGATTGACAGTGTCAAGATGCTCACTCATGCTCGATCTATACAGTGTTAAGATAAGGTTGGACAAGACGTGATCTCCGCAGCCGGTCTGTTCTCCTTTTGCAACTCGATCGCCTTTCTTGGCTGGATCGCCCTTGCCGTCGCGCTGTTCGTTCCTCGACTCCGACGGGCGACCTGGATCGGCGTCGGCCTCGTCCTGCCGGCGCTTCTGGCGGTGGCCTATATCGGCGCCCTGGTGGTGGGGCTGGCCGGCGGCGCGACGGGCGGATTCGACTCCATCGAGGCGGTGCGTTCCCTGTTCGCCGACGACCATGCGCTCACCGCCGGCTGGATCCATTATCTCGCCTTCGATCTCTTCGTGGGCGCCTGGATCGCCAGAGCCGGCACCGGAGCGGGGCTCTCGCCGCTGCTGATCCTGCCCTGCCTCGTCCTCACTTTCCTGGTCGGCCCGGCCGGGCTGCTCCTCGCCCTCGTCATTGGATTCAGCACCGGCAGGCTCGGCCTGGAGGCCCGGGCATGAGCGCGTCCGCCCTCACCGCACAAGACCGCCGCCACACGGCGCTCACCCGGCTTCGCGCGAACGATCCCGCCCTCACCGCCTTTGGCCTCGCTTGTCTGCTGACTGGCGCAGTGATCCTGGCACTGCCCCTCATCGACGGCCGGCTCATCGACGGCGCGTTCGTCTGGATGAAACCGGCGAAGTTCTTCGTCTCGGTCGGCCTATACGCGCTGACCTTCGCCTGGTTCACCGGCTACGTCCGCCCGGACCATCGCCGTTCCCGCTCCTTGCGCACCGGCCGGTTTCTCCTCGTCACGGCCGGCGGGTTCGAGCTCGGCTACATCACCCTGCAGGCCGCCCAGGCCCAGGCGTCGCATTTCAACGACGGCGATCCCTTGCACGCCGTCCTTTACGCCCTGATGGGGGTCATGGCCCTGGCCCTGCTCGCTGCCAAGATTCCCCTGGCCATCGCGGTGATGGTCCGGCCGCTTCCCGGCCTCGAACCAAGCCTGCGTCTGGCGGTGGTTCTCGGCCTCGCCATGACGGTGATCCTCGGGGCTGCCACCGGCATCGCCCTCAGCGCCAACCACGGCCATGCGGTCGGCCCGACCGGTACGGCATGGCCCCTGCTCGGCTGGAACCGGGCGGGCGGCGATCTGAGGATCGCGCATTTCCTCGGGATGCACGGGGAACAGATCGTGCCGCTTGCCGCCGCCTCCTTCATCGCCCTCGGCTTGCCCCGGCGACGGGTGCTCGTGACGCTGGCGGCCTGCCTCCTGTGTGGCCTCATCGCAACCGCCTGGATCCAGGCCGGACGGGGCCTCGCCTTTCCCTTCGGTTGACCGCGCCCTTCCCACCGCGATGACGCGGGCGGCGCTTTGAGGCGGCGGCGCCCTCGCCTATGGTCAGGGGAATGCCGCCCGTGCTCCGCCCCGTCCGCCGCCTCGACCCGATCCTCGTGGACCGCATCGCCGCGGGCGAGGTGGTGGAGCGTCCGGCCTCCGCCGTGAAGGAACTGGTGGAGAACGCCATCGATGCGGGCGCCGCCAGCATCGAGGTGACCATCGAGGCGGGGGGCCGCCGGCTGATCCGCGTGGTGGATGACGGCGCCGGCATGAGCGCCGACGATCTCGCCCTGGCGGTGGAGCGTCACGCCACCTCGAAACTCCCCGGCGGCGACCTGACCCGCATCGATTCCCTCGGCTTCCGCGGGGAGGCGCTGCCCTCCATCGGGGCGGTGGCACGTCTCTCCCTCACCAGCCGCACCGCCGAGGCCGAAACCGGATCGACCCTGGTGGTCGATGCCGGCATCAAGGGCGAGGTCCGCCCTGCACCGAGCCCGCGCGGCACGCGGATCGAGGTCACTGACCTGTTCTCGGCGACGCCGGCGCGACTGAAATTTCTCAAGTCCGACCGCGCCGAGGCCCTGGCCATCGCCGATGGGTTGCGGCGCCTCGCCGTGGCGCAGCCGCGGATCCGCTTCGCTCTCCGCTCCGAGAGCGGCAGCCCTCTCGTCTTTTCCGCCGAGACCGGCGACGATGCGGCCCTGCGACGGCTCACGGCGGTGCTGGGGCCGGATTTCGGCGCCAGTTCGGCCCCGCTCCACATGGCGCGGGAAGGCTTCGCCCTGTCCGGCCATATCGGCCTGCCGAGCTACCATCGCGGCGCGGGCAACCAGATCCATTTCACCGTCAACGGCCGACCCGTACGGGACCGCCTGCTGCTGGGTGCCGTGCGCGGCGCCTATGCCGACACGATGAGCTCCGACCGTCATCCGGTGCTCGGCCTCGCCATCACCTGCGACCCGGCCCTCGTCGACGTGAACGTCCATCCCGCCAAGACCGAGGTGCGCTTCCGCGAGCCGGGCCTCGTGCGCGCCCTCATCGTCAGCGCCATTCACGAGACCCTGCGGCAAGTCGGAGCGCGCAACGCCAGCACGGGCGCGGCCCGGACCCTGGACGCCCTGCGTCCGGGCCATCCCTCACCAACGACGCGGCCGGAAATGACGGCGCATTCGGGACGCGGGGCCTGGTCGGGCAGGGCGGCGCTCCCGCCGGGGCTGCCCTCGTTCGGCGCGCCCGCCGGCCATGCGCCGGCATCGTCCTTCAGGGCGGGCGGGGGGCTGTTCGAGGCCCCGCAAGCGACGTTCGATCGAGCGGAAGCAGGGTTCGGGGACACGGCGCAAGCGCTGTTCTCCGGCGATCTCGCGCCGCCTGGGGCCGACCTGCGCCAGCCGGAGATCGAACCGCCCGAGAGCGAGCATCCCCTGGGGGCCGCCCGCGCGCAGCTTCACGAGACCTACATCGTCGCACAAACCCGCGATGGGATCGTCCTCGTCGACCAGCACGCGGCCCATGAGCGCCTCGTCTACGAGCGGTTGAAGCGCGAGCGGACCGCCGGCGGTATCGCGCGCCAGGGCCTCCTGATCCCCGACGTGGTGGAGATGGCGCCCCAGGATGCCGAGCGCCTGATCGCGGCCGCCCCCGACCTCGACCGTCTCGGCCTCACCCTCGAGGCCTTCGGCACCGGCGCGGTGCTCGTGCGCGAGGTTCCCGTGGCGCTGGCCGATTCGTCCACCCGCAATCTCCTGGAGGACATCCTCGACGCCCTCGACGAGAGCGGGCTGGAGGAGGGGAGTGCGGACGGCACCGAGGGCGGCCCGCTCGGAAGGCGCCTCGACGCGATCCTCTCGCGCATGAGCTGCCATGGCTCGATCCGCGCCGGACGCCGCCTGCGCCCCGAGGAGATGAATGCGCTCCTGCGCGAGATGGAGGCGACCCCCTTTGCCGGCACCTGCAACCACGGCCGCCCGACCTTCGTGGAATTGAAGCTCCACGACATCGAGCGGCTGTTCGGCCGGCGCTAGAGGGTGGCGCCGGCTCGTCGGTCCTCAGGCAGTCGGCAGCGCGGAGGCGGCGTCGAGCGCCGCAGCGAGGGCCTTCTCGCGGGCTTCCGGACCGAGGGCGATCCCCTCGGCGATGATAAATTCCGGGTTGGTGATGCCGATGAAGCCGAGGACGACCCGCAGATAGGTCTCGGCATGCTCCGCCGAGGCGGCGGGTGAGCCCGTACCGTAGAGGCCGCCGCGCGCCACGGCGACGATGACGCGCTTCTCGGGCACCAGACCAACGGCGCCGCTCTCGGTGTATTTGAAGGTCTGGCCAGCCACGAGAATACGGTCGATCCAGGCCTTGAGCTGGGTCGAGATCGTGAAATTGTAGAGCGGTGCGCCGATCACCACGATGTCGGCGGCCAGGAACTCCGCCAGCACCGCGCGGCCGAGCGCGACGTCGTTCTGGATGTCGGGAGTGTTGGTGGCGTTCGGCTGATGGCCCGCGAGATAGGCGCCGGAGAGATGGGGGATCGGCGTGGCGGCCAGATCGCGATAGGTCGTCTTGAGGTCCGGTGCCCCCGCCTGGAGGCGGGCGACGATGGCGGCCGAGACGGCGCGGCTGACTGAATGCTCGCCCAGGATGCTGCTGTCGATGTGCAGAAGGTTCATGTTCGATCCTCGGTATCAGAATGATACCGAGGCGCTATAGATAACCGGCGCGGCACACGCGCAAGGAGGCACATTCGTGGAACCCGGACACAGCGAGGTAACCGAGGCACAGCCATCTCACCGCCCCGGCGATTGCCGGGTGGTCGGTACCGTGCTGGCGCGGGTGGGCGACAAGTGGAGCATCCTCGTGGTGATGACGCTCACGGACGGCCCCCGGCGCTTCAACGAGTTGAAGCGGATCATCGGCGGCGTCTCGCAGCGGATGCTCACCTTCACCCTGCGCGGCCTGGAGCGCGACGGCCTCGTCTCGCGCACGGTGACGCCGACGATCCCGCCCCGGGTGGATTACGAACTCACCGACCTCGGCCGCTCCCTCCAGGTACCGGTCCAGGCGCTCGGCAGCTGGGCCTTCGCGAACCTGCCCGCGATCCATGCCGCGCGAAGCCGCTTCGACGCGGGCGGCGAGACGGACTCGGCCTGAATCCGGAACATTCGACGGGCGCGACATCGGGCCGATCGGCCGATCAGGTCCAGTAGAGGATCCGGGCGAAGGGGAGTTCGCGCGCGACGGCGGCGGTGATCGTCTCGCGCATGGTCCGCATGAGATCGCGCGGATAGACATACTTCACAGAGCCGAACTTGGTGAGCTTGCGACTGCGCTCGTCCTCCCGCATCGGCAGGTCGGAGCCGGGATACCAGCCCTAGAGCACGTCCTTCGACCCCGGGGTGAACCGGTGCGTGATGAGTTCCACGGTGAGATCGGGGCTGGATACGCCGGACAGCGCATCGGCCACCTCCCGCAGGAGGCCGCCATAGGCGTCCGGCCAATCGGCAACGGCGATGATCGGCGCGATGGTGAGCCCGACCGGGTAGCCGGCGCGGGCCATGGCGCCGAGCGCCTGCAGGCGGGCGTCGAGACTGGCGGTACCGCCCTCGTAGCGCGCGGCGGCACGGGCGTTGAGGGAGAAGCGCACGCGGGTCCGGCCCCGATGGGGCAAAGCCAGAAGGGGTTCTACGGCAGCGAATTTCGTGGTGAACCGCAATTGCACCGCCGCGTCCCAGGCGCCGAAATGCGTGATCGCCGCCGAGAGGGAGCCGGTCAGGTGCTCGATGCCGAGGGGATCGGTATAGCATGAGGCCTCGAACGTGGTGCCTTCCTCGATCCGGCCGGCCTGGGCCGAGGTGACGCCGCCCTGGCCGAGATAGGCCGGCAGGTTCTGAAGGATCGCGTCGAGATTGGCGTAGGCCCGCGTCACCGGCGGGCCGGACAGGGAGCCCGCGAGGTAGCAGTATTGGCAATGGGCCGGGCAGCCCTCGGCGAGATCGAAGCGCCAGTCGGCACTGGGTGGGATCGGCTGCAGCCGCAGCTTGCTCGGGGGCGCCACCACGATGGCGAGGGTCGCCTTCGCCTCGCGATAGGCGCGGCGCGGATCGTCGCCGCGCAGGCCCGTGAGGCGGTTGTTCTTCAGGCGCTCCACCGGGAGACCGAGCGCCTCGGCCCGAGCCAGCATCGCGCGGCCATGGGCGTAGTCCAGGGCCGCCGGCGTCACCAGGACACGGCGGGGGCGCCAGAGGCGGGAATCGCGCGGAGCATCCACCGTCTCGGCCCTCGCCGGTTCGGCCGTGACGGGATCGCGCGTGGTGTCATCGAGGACCATGCCGGGGCAACGCGGCGGCGATGCCCCAGGGTTCCCGGCGCGCGCCGGAGCCGCAGGGCCGAAGGATCAGGCCTGGAAGCGCGCGAAAGCCAGGGCGGTGTCGCCGTAGACTCGCCGTTCGAGCTCGGTGAAACCGGGCGGCAGCGCGACATTGGCGCCGGCCGCCTCCTCCACCACCACCAGGGCGCCGGGGGCGAGCCACCCCCCCTGGGACGCGCTGGCGAGAGCGGCCGGCGCGAGATCCCGGTTGTAGGGGGGATCGCAGAAGACGAGGGTGAAGGTCCCGCTGGTGCCGGCGGGGCCGAGCCTGGTCGCATCGCGGCGGAACAGCCGGGTCTTGCCGGCGCAGCCCAACGCGTCGATGTTTTCGCGGATCAGACCGCGTGCTTCCGCCCCCTCGTCCACGAGGAGGGCGTAGCTCGCCTCGCGGGACAGGGCCTCGAAGCTCAGAGCCCCGGTTCCGGCGAAGAGATCGAGAACCCGCGCGCCCGCCACCGCGTCGTCATAGGCATGGGCGAGGACGTTGAAGAGCGCCTCGCGCAGGCGGTCCGACGTGGGCCGGATCGCGTCCGATTTCGGGGTGGCGAGGCGGCGGCCACGCAGGTCGCCGCCGACGATCCTCACCGTGAGCCGCCGCGGGGCGGACGTCCGCCGCCGCCACCGGGCTTACCGCCCGCGCCACCGCCGCGATTGCCGAACCCACCAGGCTTGGCCGAACCGCCGGGACGGGACGAACCACCGGCCTTGAAGCCGCCCGGCCTTCCGGCCCCAGCGGGTTTGCCCGATCCGCCGGGCTTGCCAAACCCACCCGGCTTTCCGAACCCACCGGGCTTGCCACCCGGGCGGAAGCCGCCACGATCGGCGCCCGAGCGTTCGGCGCCGATGTCACGGTCGCCGCCCTGGCGGTCGTCGGAGCGGCCCTTGAAGCCCGCTCCCTTGAAACCGCCCGGCTTGAACCCGCCCGGCCGCCCGCCACCGGGACGATCGTCGCCGCCACGATTGAAGGCCGGCTTCTCGCTGCGGAATCCCGCCGGCTTGTCCCCGCGCGGCTCGCCGCGATTGAAGGCCGGCCGCTCTGCCCGGTCGTTGAAGCCGCCGCCGTCGCGAGGCTTGAAGCTGCGGGGGCGCTCGTCGCCGCCACGAGGCGGACCCCGCCGCTCGGCACCGTCCTGCCGTCCAAAACCGCCGCGCGGAGCATCGTCCCGGCGCGGGGGCCTCGCATCGCTGCGCGGGGGCCTGGCATCGCTGCGCGGGGGCCTGGAATCTCCGTCGAACCGGCGCTGCGGCGGCCGGGCATCGGTCTCCTCGCGGCGGGCCGCCTTGGCATCGGATTGGCGCAGCGTCCGGACCGGGCGCTCGGCGGCGCCCGTCTCGTCGCGCCGGGCGCCGCGGTCGCGGCGATGCGGCTCGGGGGCCGGCTCCTGCGGGCTCGCCTTCAGGCGCTCCACCAGAACCCGACGCTCGCCGGTATTGATCGCGCCCACGCGCTCGCGGCCTCGGGCAGCGGAGGCCTCACGCTCGGCCTTGGGATCGGCGCCACGACGGGGGATCTTGACCCGGCGCGGACCATCCTCCTGCGGCACGGCCTCTTCGGCGCGCCAGACCGAGCGGCGGGGGCCGGCGCTGTTGCCGCCGGTGGGAACCCGTGCGGGTTCGGCGGGCCTGCGCAGGGGGCGGTCGCCGCCACGGTCGCGGTCGCCACCACGCTCACCGCCGCGCGGGGCGTCGTCGTAGCTCCGGCCAGCACTCCTCGCCGCGGCCGCCGAGGCGCTGCGGGCGGGCTGCTTGGTCTGTTGCTGAGCCGCTTTCGGCGAACCGAACGGGGCGATGGGCTCGCGGTTGGGGCTGGTGAAATCGACGCCGGCCTGGTCGGCGAGGGTTGGGCCCAGCTGCTCCTTGAGCACCTTGGTGCGGATCTCCTCGACGAGGCCCACTTCGAGGTCGCCGAGCTGGAACGGGCCGAAGGACAGGCGGATCAGCCGGTTCACGGCCAGACCCAGATGTTCGAGGATGCGTTTGACCTCGCGGTTCTTGCCCTCGCGCAGGCCGAGCGTCAGCCAGAGGTTGTCGCCCGAGGCCCGGTCGAGGACCGCGTCCACCGGGCCGTAATCCATGCCGTCGATGGTGACGCCCTTGCGCAGCTTGTCGAGCTCGGCCTGGTTCGTGTCGCCGTGCGCGCGGACGCGGTAGCGCCGGAGCCAGCCGGTATCCGGATGCGCGATCACCTTGGCGAGGCCGCCGTCGTTGGTGAGCAGCAGCAGGCCCTCGGTGTTGATGTCGAGACGGCCGATGGCCACGACGCGCGGCAGGTCCTCGGGCAGGGCCTCGAAGACGGTCTGGCGCCCTTCCGGGTCGCGGGCCGTGGTCACCAGACCCCGCGGCTTGTGATAGATCCACAGCCTGGTCCGCTCGCGGGCGGGCAGGGGCTCGCCGTCGACGGTGATCTCGTCCGCATCCGTCACGTTGATCGCAGGCGAGGTAAGGACCTTGCCGTTGAGGGTGACGCGGCCCTCGGCGATCATCGCCTCGACGTCGCGGCGGGACGCGATGCCGGCGCGCGCGATGGCCTTGGCGATACGGTCGCCCTCGGGCGTCGCCGCATCGGAATCACCGGCGGCGGCCGTCTCCGCGGCCTTGGCCGCCGGCCGCGGCAACGCCGCCTTGCGGCGCAGGGGAGCGTCGCCGCCCCTGGCGGGCGCGGCCCGGCGCGGGGCCGGCTGCTCTTCGGCGGAAGGTCCGGGCACGCCCGCATCAGTCGCCGGGGACCACGCTTCGCCGGAAACGTTATTGGTCTCGGGCGCGTCCTCGGACCCGCCCGTCTGTTCGTCTGTCTTGTCGCTCATCCGAGCCCCATAACAGAGCGGAGGCGCGGTTGCGAGCGATTGCGCGTGGAGCGGCCCGCCCTCCGCGCAAGGGGGCGTTGCGGCCGCACACGGAAAAGGCGGCCTCCCGGCCACCTTCTCGTGCGTATTTTCTAATGTTCGGTGCCGAGGCTCAGAGCTTGCTCTTCACCGTGTCGGCGGCATTCTTGACGCCGTCCTTGGCGTCACCGACGGTCTTCTGGGCTTCGCCCTTCAGTTCCTGGGCCTTACCCTCGGCCTTGAGCTTGTCGTTGTCCGTGGCATTGCCGATGCCCTGCTTCACGTTGCCGACCGCTTCGTTGGCGAGACCCTTGATCTTGTCGGTGGTGCTGCTCATCGTCTGCTCCTGAAAAGATCCTGCGGCCTTGCCGCGTCGGAATGGAAACGGCTCCGTCGCCGCGAGGTTCCTGCCGGGGCGGATCACGGGGTCGCGACTCGGACATTTCCTCAACGACGACATAAGTTTGGGGCCGACGATCATGACTGCGCCCGTCTCCCCGAAGGCCGCGACGGACCCGCTGAGCCTCGCCTTCGATGCCGCCCGCCGCGCGGCCTACGAGGGAGAGGTGCCGGTGGGAGCCGTGATCGTGCGGAACGGAGCGATCCTCAGCGTCGCCCATAATCGCCCCCGCGCACTGTGCGATCCCACCGCTCATGCAGAGATCCTGGCGATCCGCGCCGCCTGCGCCGCCATCGATGACGAGCGCCTGATCGGCTGCGACCTCTACGTCACCCTGGAGCCCTGTCCGATGTGCGCCGGCGCCATCTCGTTCGCGCGCATCCGCCGCCTTTATTTCGCGGCCCTCGATCCGAAGGGCGGCGGGGTGGAGCACGGACCCCGGGTCTTCAACCAGCCCACCTGCCACCATGTGCCAGACGTCTATGGCGGCTTGCGCGAGGCGGAGGCCGCCACGCTCCTGCGCGATTTTTTTCGCGATCGGCGGGAGGGCTGAGGCCAGGAGCCTTCCCAGGCATTGGGACGTTCGGCAACAGAACCTCTACATCCGGAGATACCCCATGGTCCCGACCTACCAGCGTGCCCTCATCGTCGGCGCCGGAGAAGGCCTGAGCGCCTCGCTGGCGCGGCGCCTGTCCCGCGAGGGCCTTCGCCTCGGTCTCGCCGCGCGCTCGATCGGCAAGCTCGAAGGGCTGGCGGCCGAGACCGGAGCCGCCTTGCATTCCTGCGATGCCGTCGACTCGTCGGACGTGGAGGCGCTGTTCGCCCGGATGGAACCGGCGCTCGGGGGCCAGCCCGACGTCGTGATCTACAATGCCAGCGGCCGGTTGCGCGGACCCGTCGCCGATCTCGACCCGGACGCAGTGCGTCACTCCCTGATGGTCTCGGCCTATGGCGGATTCCTCGTGGCCCAGGCCGCCGCACGACGCATGCTGCCGGGGCGCCATGGCGCGATCCTGTTCACGGGGGCGTCGGCGAGCGTGAAGGGCTATGCCGAATCCGCAGCCTTCGCCATGGGCAAGTTCGCCCTGCGCGGCCTGTCGCAGAGCCTGTCACGGGAGCTCCAGCCGAAGGGCATTCATGTCGCCCATTTCGTCATCGACGGCGGGATCCGCAGCAGCGCCCGCCCCGAGACCGCGGATGCCCCCGACAGCCTGCTCGATCCCGACGCCATCGCCTCGGCCTATTGGGACGTCCTGCGCCAGGACCGCAGCGCCTGGACCTCGGAGATCGCGCTGCGTCCGTGGGTGGAGCGGTTTTGAGGCATCCGGAAGGCGCCCCGGTCCTGGCCGGCGTTCAGGCCGCCGCCAGCGGCTTCGAGACATCCTCCAGGGATTTGCCCTCGGCGGCCGTGCCCCAGATCCCGCCGACGATGGCGGCGATCAGCATCAGCACGGCACCGATGCCGTAGCCGATCAGCACGTTGTCGCGGGATCCTGTCTCCACCAGGGCGCCGAACAGGAGCGGGCCGGAGACGCCGCCGATGCCGGTGCCGAGCGCATAGAACACCGCGATGGCGAGCGCCCGGATCTCGAGGGGAAAGGTCTCGGCCACGGTGAGGTAGGCGGCGGAGGCCGCGGCGGAGGCGAAGAAGAACACCACCATCCAGGCCGCCGTCTGACCGACGGGGCCGAACACCTCGATCTTGAACAGGTAGCCGGTGATGGTGAGCAGCACCGCCGAGATGCCGTAGGTGAAGGCGATCATCTGGCGGCGGCCGATCGTGTCGAACAGGTGGCCGAGCAGCAGCGGGCCGAGGAACGATCCCAGCGCGAAGGGCAGCAGGTACCAGCCGACATGGTCCCCCGGCACCCCGTAGAAGCGCTGGAGCACGAGGGCGTAGGTGAAGAACAGCGCGTTGTAGAAGAACGCCTGCGCGATCATCAGTGCGAGCCCCACCAGGGTCTGCTTGCGGTAGCCGACCAGCATGGTGCCGAAGACTTCCTTGAGCGGCGTATGGCTGCGCGTCTTCAGCTTCATCCGCTTGGATTCGTCCACCGGCGGCAGGGTGATGCCTTCGTCGGTGAAGCGCTTCTCGATGCCGGTGACGACCCTGTCCGCCTCGGCGACGTAGCCGTGGGTTGCGAGCCAGCGAGGGCTCTCGGGAATCCAGGTCCGCAGCAGCAGGATCACGAGGCCGATGCCGCCGCCGACGAAGAAGGCGATGCGCCAACCCCAGGCCGGGTCGATCATGCCGGGACGCAGCACGGCGATGGAGAGGAAGGAGCCGAGAGCCGCCCCGATCCAGAACGATCCGTTGATAACGAGGTCGGTCCAGCCGCGCACGCGGGCCGGGACGAGTTCCTGGATGGTGGAGTTGATGGCGGTATACTCGCCGCCGATGCCGGCGCCGGTGAGGAAGCGGAAGAGGCAGAAGCTGTAGATGTTCCATGACAGGCCGGTGGCCGCGGTGGCAGCGAGGTAGAGGGCCAGCGTGATGAAGAACAGCTTCTTGCGGCCGATCCGGTCGGTGAGCCAGCCGAAGCCGAGCGCCCCGACCACCGCGCCGACGAGATAGGAGCTCGCCGCCAATCCGATATCGAACTCGGTGAAGCTCATGGGCTCGGCCCTCAGGGCGCCGACCAGGGAGCCGGCGAGGGTGACTTCCAGCCCGTCGAGCACCCAGGTGATGCCGAGCGCGACGATGACGAGGATGTGGAAGCGTCCCCAGGGCAGCCGGTCGAGACGAGCGGAAATATCGGTGTCGATCACCGTGCCCATCGGAACCCGCTCGGGCGGGGCGGAGCCCGGCTTTGCCTCGACCGTACTCGTCATCGACGCCTCGTTAACTCTCGAACACGATTGCTGTTGGCAATGAACGGCCAAGCCTCGGGGTTCCGTCGGCGTCTTTACCTATTCACGCTCCAATCATGGCGCTCGTCTCCGGGTGTCTCGACCGATGAATCCCCGCCTTCTCTCCGCCATCCTCGCCACCACCGCGCTTGCGGGTGCCGTGCTCACGCCATCGCCACTTCGCGCCAACGAGGCCTCGCACAGGCCACCGCGCGGAGCCGAAGGCTGGCGTCTGCGCCCCGCCGACGTGACGACGACGGGAAGCACCGTCGCCGCGGTCAAGGACCGCCCGACCGCCGACATTCCGGCGGAGCGGCGCACCGTGCGGGTGGTCTATCCCGGGCTCCTTGCCGACCGGTAAGCATCCGTCACAGCGGCGCGGACGCGCTTCGAGGACGCGGATACGAGCGTCTACCTCGGGTCGACCCGTCGACGGTCGTTCCGCTCGGCGCCCGGCAAGGGCGATGGGCGGCTTCCGGACGCGGCAGGCACATGACGGCGTGACAATCCACACCGACATGAACAGAGCGACAGATTAGCGCCCAATAATATATAAAAATATGATCCAGTTATTTTGACTGCATGCTACTATAAACACTGTAAGAAAGTTCATGAATATTCTCACTCTATTAAGATATTATTGAAATTATCCTATTATAAATATTTAACTATTGTGTTGGTAATTTTAGTTGGTAATTACCAATGTATTCTTGAATTATAACGATGATAATAAAATCAATAATTTGACACATGGTAGCGAGATTTTTCCAGAGCTGCCCCCCGCCCCGTGGCATACTATTCATCGATTCCCATATGTGACACTTTTGATTTAAATGAAAAATTGACTCTGCGGGTTGACGCTCTCTCAAGCCCAAGAGCTGCAGGGTCGGTTCCGATGAAGGGTCAGAGACGATGCTGGGACGGCTGGCCGACAAGATATCCCTGCGGCACCAGATCAGCCTGTTCGCCGGGGCAGTCGGCCTGTCCATCGTAGCCGCGAGCACATTGAGCTCCGCGCTGCTGGCGCGCGAGCAAGCCACCGAGATGGCGCAGAACGCCCTGCTGCAGGTGGCCCGATCCGTCGCCGATCGCCTGGACCAGGACATGGCGGAGCGCCTGCGCGAAATTCGCAACGTGGCCGCACTCGATCCGCTGCAATCCCACTGGATGGAAGAGACCGGAAGTCTGCGCAAAGTCCTGCAGACGATGCAGAAAACCCTTCCCGACTATGCCTGGATCGGCTTTGCCGACGAGACCGGAAAGGTGCGCGCGGCGACCGGCGGCATCCTGGAAGGCGCGAATGTCGGGCAGCGTCCCTGGTTCATCGACGGGATGAAGGGCGCGGTCGCCGAGGACGTTCACGTCGCGGCCTTGCTGCAGAGCCTGCTCAAGCCCAGTACGGACAAGACTCCGTTCCGGTTCGTCGATTTCGCATCTCCCGTCACCGATGCATCGGGCCGGATCATCGGCGTCCTGGGAAGCCATCTCAGCTGGAGTTGGGCGGACGTGGTGCGTCGGGAAGTCCTGTCCTCGCGCAGGTCGGAACTGAAGGAGGAGATCGTCGTCCTCGACCGGACCGGCCGCGTGCTCCTCGGACCGGGGCTCGGGACCACACCCTATTCGCCAGCCGATCTCGCGGCGGGCCATTTCATCGCGAGCGGACCGGATGGCCAACGGCTTGCCGCCGTCTCGGCTACCCGCGGCCGGGGCGACTATACCGGTCTCGGCTGGATCGTGGTCGCCCTCCAACCGGTGGATACGGCGCTCGCGGGTGCCCACCGCCTGACATTCCTCATCACTCTGATCGGCCTCGGTGCCGCTGCGGTCGGCGTACTCGGCATCTTCCTGGTGGTGACACGCCTGAGCCGCCCGCTTACCCACCTCACGGATGCGGTGGACCGGATCGGCCGTGAGCCGAATGCGACGATGACGGAGCGGGTCCATGGCTCGCCCGAGGTGCTGCGCCTGTCCGCCGCCGTCAGATCCCTGCTGAGACGGATCGGCACCGCCGAGGCCGATGCGCGAGACGTCGAGACCGAAGCGTCACGGGCGGTCCAGGCCGCGCAGGACCGGGTCAAGCGCATCGGAGCCGACCTCCAGGCCATGCAGCTCATCGCCAACAAGGACGCGCTCACGGGCCTTCTCAACCGGCGCGCGTTCCTTCCCCTCGCGAAGGCGGCGTTGAACGACTTCAAGCTCCAACGCCGCCCCATCGCGGTGCTGATGATCGACATCGACCATTTCAAGCGGGTCAACGACCGTTACGGCCACCCGGCGGGCGATGTGGTCATCCGCAAGGTCGGCTCCATCATCAACGACACCATCAGGACGACGGACAAGGTCGCGCGCTTCGGCGGCGAGGAGTTCGTCGTCCTGCTCGTCGACAGCAGCTCCGTCGGCGCGGCGTTGATCGCGGAGCGCATTCGCCAGACCGTGGCGAGCACCGTGTTCGAGCCGGACAACAATCGCCTCCTGGCGACGATCAGCATCGGCATCGCCGAGGCGGAGCCATCCGACAGGGACATCGACCGCACCATCGAGCGCGCGGACCGTGCCCTCTACGAGGCGAAATCGCGGGGACGCAATTGCATCCACACTTTCACGACGGACATCGCCGACCTGAAATCGGTGGCATAGCCAATCCTCAGGATCCTATGATCGACCTCAATTCGAGGCCGCCGAGGTCCATGCCGGTCCGATCGGGCCACGGCCTCGAGGCCGTCATCTCTCGGCGATCCGCGGATCGAGGGCGTCGCCGAGGCCGTCACCGAGGACGTTGAGGGCCACCAGGGTGGAGACGAGGAAGGCGGCGGGGCCGGCGAGCATCCACGGGGCGGATTCGAGGGCGCGCGCGCCCTCCGCGATGAGCGCGCCCCAGCTCGTGGCCGGTTCCTGTACCCCGAGGCCGAGGAACGACAGGAAGCTCTCCAGCAGGATCACCTTGGGCACGAGGAGGGTCGCCGCCACCGTGACGGGACCGAGCGTGTTCGGGACGATGTGCCGGCGCAGGATCGCCGCCGTGGACAAGCCGAGGGCCTCGGCGGCGCGGACGAAATCGCGATGCCGCAGGGAGAGGGTCTGGGCGCGGACGAGGCGGGCCATGTCGAGCCATTCCACCGCGCCGATGGCGACCAGGATCAGCCCCAGCCCGGAGCGGAAGAACACCAGCAGCATGATCACGAAGAAGACGAAGGGCAGCGCGTAGAGCATGTCGACGACGCGCATCATCACCGCGTCGGCCGCGCCGCCGAGATAGCCGGCAAGCGCGCCGTAGGCGATCCCGATGAAGAGCGCCACAGCGGTGGCGACGGCCCCGATGAGGAGGGAGACGCGCCCGGCGACGAGACTCCGGGTGAGAATGTCCCGCCCCAGCATGTCGGTGCCCATGAGGAACCGCAGGCGGCGCAGAGGTGCCTCGACCACGAGGCGGCGCCCCCCGTCCCGGCGCTCGACGATGGAGGCGGGGCCGAACAGGTCCGAGCGGGGCAGATAGACCAGGACCCGTTCGTCGATGGGACCGGTATCGTTAGGCTTGGAGACACCCGAAAACACCATGCGGACCGTATCGCCGGTGACCGCGATGTCCGAGACCGAGAGCCGCATGCGGAAGGCGAGGCGCGTGAGGGCGGGGGCGATCTCGTCGGGCTCGGGATGGGCGGCGAGGCCCGGCGCGGTGCGCACGAGGTCGGGGTAGATCCGCCCCGGCTCGTGGCCGGTGAGAAGTGGCCCGACGAGGCAAGCGAGCGTCATCGCCACGAGAATCAGGAAGGCGGCAAGGGCACCGCGGTTGCGCGCGAACCGGGTCCATGCGCGCCTCATCGGGCTGTCCTCAAGCGCGGATCGAGGAGGGCGCAGACGATGTCGGCGACGATGTTGAGGAGGGTGACGAACACGGCCACCAGCACCACGGTCCCCATCACCAGGGTGTAGTCGCGGTTGAGCGCCCCGTCGACGAAGGCGCGGCCGATGCCGGGCAGGCCGAAGATCGTCTCCACCACGACGGAGCCGGTTAGCAACGCGGCGGCGGTCGGTCCGAGGACGGACACCACCGGCAGCAGCGCACCGCGCAGGGCGTGGCGGGCGATGCGATGGGGCGGCAGGCCCATGGCGCGCATGGTGCGGACCGGCTGGGCGTTCAGCGCCTCGTTGAGCGAGGCCCGCGTCAGGCGGGCGATGGCGCCGACCTGCGGCAGGGCGAGGGTGAGGACGGGAAGCATGAGATGCGACGGCGCTCCGCCCTCCCAGCCTCCCACGGGGAGCCAGCGCAGGGTCAGCCCGAACACGATCTGGAGCAGTGGCGCCACGACGAAGTTGGGCAGCGCCAGGGTCAGCCCCGCGAGGAGGCCGATGGCCCGGTCGATCCATCCGCCGCGACGGTGAGCGGCCCAGCCTCCCAGGCCGATCCCGCAGGCCAGCGCCAGGACGAGGGCGAGGCCGCCCAGGGTCATGGAGACGGGCAGGCCGCGCGCGAAGAGATCCGCGACGGTGAGGTCGCGGAACGAGAAGGAGGGGCCGAGATCGCCCCGCATCAATGCGCCGAGATAGCGCCCGTACTGGACGAGAAGCGGCTGATCGAGGCCGTAGACGGCAGCGAGGTTGCGCATCGCCGCCGGCGGCAGCGGACGTTCCAGGTCGAACGGACCTCCGGGGGCGAGGCGGATCAGGAAGAAGCTGCCGGTGACCACGAGGAACAGGGTCGGGACCGCCTGGGCGATGCGGCGCAGGATGAGGCCGATCATGCCGCCGCCGGCCTCACGGTTCGAGTCTCAGGAAGCGCGTCGGCGACGCGTTGCGCAGGTTCGGGTGATAACCCGTGAGACGGCTTGAGATCAGCGCCTTCGAACGGGTGTGGAGCACCGGGATCCACGGCAACTCGTCGAGGATGATCGTCTCGGCCCGGAACAGGAGGTCGGCCCGCCTGCCGAGATCCCGCTCGGCGGCCGCCTCGCGCATCAAGCCGTCATAGGCCGGATTGCTGTAACGGCCGGGGTTGAGCCCGTCATTGCCGGTCTCCAGCAGGAACAGGAAGTTCTGCGGATCGGAGTAATCGGCGAACCAGGACATGCGGGCGACGTCGAAATCGCCGCCGTCGCGCAGATGGGCGAAGTGGGTCTTGGCGTCGGTATAGACGAGGCGGGTCTCGATGCCGATGGCGCGCCACATGTCGGCGATGGCCACCGCCGTATTGCGGTTGTTGTCGGTGGTGTTGAAGCGATACTCGATGTGGAGGGGCTTGCCGCCCGGGCCGAACCCGGCCTCGGCGAGCAGTGACCTCGCCTCCTCCTCGCGGTCGATGGGCATGGCGTTCCGCCCGGCGAGCTCCGGCGGCGCGCGGTAATTGTCGAGGCCCGGCGGGCACAGGGACCAGGCCGGCGCCATGGTCTCGCCCCACAGCCTCTCGGCCAGGAACTCGCGGTCGATCACCAGGGACAGCGCCCGGCGCAGGCGGGCGTCGTCGAAGGGGGGCTTGCGGGTGTTGACGGCCAGGGCATAGAGCCCGAGCGACGGGCCGAGGACGACCTGACCGCCGAACCTCGCCTTGAGGGAGGAAATCTGGTCGCCGGGCAGGTCGGCCAGGGAATCGATCTCCCCGGCGGCATAGCGGCGGACCGCGCTGGACAGGTCGGGCGTCGGCAGGAAGGCCACGGTCTCGATGGAGATCCCGTCCGCCGCATGGAAATGCGGGTTGCGCCGCAAGGTGATGCGGTCGTTCGGCACCATGTCGACGAGGGCGTAGGCGCCGTTGCTCACGAGGTTGCCCGGCCGGGTGAAAGCATCGCCGAAGCGCGCGATCGAGGGCGGGTGTACCGGCAGGGAGGTCTGGTGGGTCAGGAGTTCGAGGAGATAGGGCGTCGGCCGGTCCAGGGTGACGACGAGGGTCCGTGCATCCGGTGCCGTCACGCCCAGCATCTCGGGCGCCGCCTCGCCCTGGTTCACCGCGCGGGCGTTCTTCAGCGGATACAGCACCTCGGCGTATTTCGCCGCCGTCTCCGGGGCCATGATCCGGCGCAATCCGAAGACGAAGTCGGCCGCCACCACGGGATCGCCGTTCGACCAGCGCCCGTTCTCGCGCATGTGGAACGTGTAGGTCAGGGCGTCGTCGGAGACGGACCAGTGCGTCGCGGCGCCGGGAATGAGGGCGCCGTGATTGTCGTAGGTGAGCAGGCCCTCGTAGAGGTCGCGCAGGATGTGCGCCTCCGCCACGGTGGAGGACTTGTGCGGGTCGAGGGTCTCGGGGTCGGCATCGTTGCCGCGCCGGTAGACGGGAGACGCCGCCGCACGCGCCGGACCGGTTCCTGCCACGAGCAGGGCGCCGCCACCGAGAAGGCAGGCGCGCCGGTCCATGCGCATGGCGGCGCTCAGGCGCCGGTCTGCGCGGTGAAGCCGGCCGCCTCGATGCCAGCCAGGGCACAAAGCTCGTCGTTGTCGGAGGTATCGCCGGAGATGCCGACGGCGCCGATGACCGCATCTCCGTCGCGGATCAGGACGCCGCCCGGCACCGGCACGAGCGCGGCGGGACCGACGAGATGGCTGACGGCCGCCACGAAATAGGCCTGCTCCTCGGCCCGCTTTTGGATCGCTCGGCCGCCGAGGCCCAGCGCCAGGCAGCCATTGGCCTTGCCCATGGCGACCTCCGCCCGGCGCAGGGACGTACCATCCTCCGCGGCCATGGCCTTGAGCGCGCCGCGCGCATCGTAGACCACCACCGCGAGGGGCTTCAGGCTGTGCCCGCGCGCCGTCTCGAGAGCGGTGGCGACGATGGTCTGGGCAGAGGCGAGGGTGAGGTCGGGCATCGGCTTACCGGGGGATGAGTTCACGGGTCATACCGGACGTAGCCCGGCCGTCGATGCCGGACCAGCCCCGGCTTCACCCGTCAAGGGCGGACTGGAACGCATCGTAGTGCCGCGTCACCGCCGCCACGTCCTCGAAATGCGGGAAGGCTCCGGTGGGCAGGACATCGACGGTCCAGTTCGGGCGGCCGGCGACACGGTCGGCATGGCGATAGTCGACGAAATCCCCGCGCACCCCGTGGATCATCCAGACCGGGAGGACGAGCGCCTCGTAGAACCGCCCCGGCGCATCGGGAAACAGGGAGCCGGACAGGAACGAGAACGGCGCATGCCGCGCGCCCGGGCGATGCGCCGAGGCGTGGTCGTAGGCGAGCAGGCCCTCGTCGATGTCCTTCGAGCCCCAGGTCTTCTCCAAGAAGAAGCGCATGCTCGGCCGGCTTGCGAGGAGATCGAACAGCGGCTCTCCCCAGAGCGGCGCGTTCAGCATGGCGCGGGCGACGGCGCCGCCATGCCGTGTCCGGTCGCGATGCCGGCCGACGAAGCGGGAATCGAAGCCGGTGGGGCTGACGAGGCCGAGGCTGCGATAATCGCCGGGCGCCTCGAGAGCGGCGGCGGCGAGGTACTCGCAGGACAGGGACAGGGCGACGGCATCGATCTCCCCGCCGCCGTGTCGAGCACGGATCTCGGCGGTGACGGCCTGGATCGCATCGGTCATCAAGCGGGGCGTGTAGACCCGGTCGCTGCGCTCCGAGAAACCGAAACCGGGCAGGTCGAGGGCATAGACCGGGCGGCTCCCCGCATAATGCCGGTAGAGGGGACGGATCTCGTAGGCATTCGCGGCCGCGTTGACGGAGTGGATCAGCAGAAGCGGAACGCCCGGCGCGGTTGCGTCGCCGTAGAGGCCGATATCCCCGGCCGGCGTTTCCAGGCGCTCGTGCCGGCCCGGCAGGGCGGGATGCAGCGTCCGATCGTGGTCGATCGCCAACCGGCTCCATGCGATCCATGCGCCCGCCGCGCCGAGGGGCAGGAGGGCGAGCTTGGCGGCGAGGCTCACGCGGGATGCGGGCCTGTCGCGGTGGATCGGTGCGGGCATCGTGTCGTCCAACTAGGGAGTCGGTTGCGGGAAACGCGAAGCGTCCTGGGTTGATCCAGGCCTTCCCCTCGCTACGCCGTCGCGCCCTCGATCTCGCCGCTGAGTTCCAGCCATTCCTCCTCGGCCGCTTCCAGGGCGGCGGCCGCGTCCGAACGCATCTTGGCGAGCTCGCCGGCCTTGGCGGCGTTGGTCTGGAAGGCGGTGCCGTCGGCGAGCGCCGCGTCGATCTTCGTCATGGCATCGGTGAGCTTCTTCATCCGCGCCTCGACCCCCTCCAGCTTCTTGCGCAGGGGGGCCAAGGCCACGCGACGGTCGGCGCTGGAGCGGCGTTCCAGCGCCTTCACCCCGCCGGTCGCCTCGGACGTGCCCTTCTCGGCCTCGCGTTCGGGGCCGGCGAGGACGAAGCGACGGTAATCGTCCATGTCCCCGTCGAAGGCCTTGACGCTGCCGTTCGCCACGAGCCAGAGCCGGTCGGCGCAGGCCTCCACCAGGAAGCGGTCGTGGCTCACCAGGATGACCGCGCCCTCGTACTCGTTGATCGCCTCCACCAGGGCCTGCCGGCTCTCGATGTCGAGGTGGTTGGTGGGCTCGTCAAGGATGAGGAGATGCGGCCCCTTGAAGGCCGCGAGGCCCATCAGCAGGCGCGCCTTCTCGCCGCCCGAGAGCTGCGAGACCGGCGTCTCCGACTTGGTCCCCGAGAAGCCGAGCCGGGCGGCGGCGGCGCGGGCCTTCGATTCCGGCACGTCCGGCATCAGGTCGCGGACATGGGCGTAGGCGCTCTCGGCCGGGCGCAACTCGTCGAGCTGGTGCTGGGCGAAGTAGGCCACCTCCATCTTGCCCGAACGCCGCATCTCGCCGCTCAAGGGGGGCAGGCGCCCGCCGATGAGCTTGCAGAAGGTCGACTTGCCGTTGCCGTTGGCGCCCAGCAGCGCGACCCGGTCGTCGGGGGCGAGGCTGAGGTTGAGCCCCGACAGCACGATCCGGTCAGGATAGCCCGCCTGCACCCGCTCCATGGCGACGATGGGCGGGGACAGCGGCCGCTCCGGGCTCGGCAGGCGGAAGGCCGGCACGTCGTCCTCGATCACCGAGGCGATGATCTCCATCTTGGCGAGACGCTTGACCCGGGACTGGGCCTGGCGCGCCTTCGTGGCCTTCGCCTTGAATCGGTCGACGAAGCTCTGGAGATGCGCCCGCTCCGCATCCTGCTTGGCCTTCGCCTTGGACTGGAGCACGCGCTTCTCGGCCACCTGCCGGGCGAAGCTCGTGTAGCCGCCCCGGTAGATGCTGAGCTTGCCGCGATCGAGATGGAGGATGTGGTCGACGCATTCGTCGAGCAGGTCGCGGTCGTGGGAGATGATGACGGCGGTGCGCGGGTAGCGTTCGAGGTAGTCGTAGAGCCAGATCGTCCCCTCGATGTCGAGGTAGTTGGTGGGCTCGTCGAGGAGGAGCAGGTCGGGTTCGGAGAACAGCACGGCGGCCAGGGCCACGCGCATGCGCCAGCCGCCGGAGAAGTCGGAACAGGGCCGCCCCTGCGCCTCCGCATCGAAGCCGAGGCCGTGCAGGATCGCCGCCGCGCGGGCCGGGGCCGAATGCGCCTCGATATCGACGAGTCGGGTCTCGATCTCCGCCCGGCGCAGGCCGTCGGCATGCTCCGCTTCCGCCATCAGGCGCGCCCGCTCGGTATCGGCGGCGAGCACCACGGCATGCAGCGTCTCCGGCCCGGCCGGAGCTTCCTGCGCCACGGCGCCGATGCGCATGCCTTTGGGCATCGACACGGTGCCGCCCTCGGTGGGCAATTCGCCGAGGATCGCCTTGAACAGCGTCGTCTTGCCCGCGCCGTTGCGCCCCACGAGCCCGACGCGGGCCCGGTCCGGAATGACGAAGGTGGCGCCGTCGAGGATCAGGCGTTCGCCGATGCGGTAGGTGAGGTCGTTGACGCGGAGCATGACAGGCTTCTGGCGGCGCGCGGCAAGGGTTGCAAGGGGAAGGACAATAGGAGGAGGGCGGCTGTCGACCGTATCCGGCGCGGGCGGAGCGCTGTAATCCGGCCGCCATGACCCTGACGCTTCTCGCCGCCCTCGTGCCGATCGCGCTTCTGATAGGCCTCGGCGCGGCCCTGCGCCGCCTCGGCTTCCTCGCCGAGGGCTTCTGGCCGCAGGCCGAACGCCTCGCTTATTACGTGCTGCTGCCGAGCCTGCTCCTGGACAGCCTCGCCACCGCCCGCCTTGCCGACGTCCCGGTGGGTGCGCTCGCCCTGGTCCTGGTTTTCTCCACCCTCGCGGTGGCGGGGCTCGCACTGGCAGCCCGGCCGCGCCTCGGCTTCGAGGGACCGGCCTTCACCTCGGTGTTCCAGGGAGGGATCCGGTTCAACAACTATGTGGGGGTCTCGGCGGCGGCGGGTCTCTACGGCGCCCAGGGCGTCGCACTGGCGGCGGTGGCGAACGCCGCCATCGTGCCGACGGTCAACGTCCTTTGCGTGCTGGTCTTCGCCCGTTTCGGCACGGCGGGGAGGCCCTCGGCCCTCGGCCTCGCGCGTCAGATCGCCCTCAATCCCCTCGTCGTCGGCAGCCTCGGCGGCATCGCGCTCCAGGCCTCGGGGCTCGGCCTGCCACCGGGACTCGAACCGATGTTGCGGGCCCTGGGGCAGGCGTCCCTTCCACTGGGCCTGCTCTGCGTCGGCGCCGCCCTCGATTTCGGGGCAGCGCGAAGCTGGATCCGGCCGGTCGCCGTGGCGTCCTTGATCAAGTTCGGGCTCATGCCGGCCGCCACCGTGCTGGCCTGCCTCGCCTTGGGACTCAAGGGTCCGGCTGCGGTGACGGCCCTGCTGTTCCAGACTTTGCCGACCGCGTCGTCGTCCTACATCATGTCACGCCAGCTCGGCGGGGACGCACCGCTGATGGCAGGGATCACGGCGACCCAGACCGTAATCGCAGGGGTGGCGCTCCCTCTCGTCCTGGCCATCGTGCTCGCTTTGGCGGGAATCGGCTGAAACACCCCGGCTGGGTCTGCATCAGGCCAGTTCCCAGGCGGCGGGATCGTTCATCAGCGCCGCGACCAGGGCGTGGTTCAGTTCGTGCCCCGTATGCGCGGCCTCGATCCGGCCAAGGATCGGGACTCCCGCCAGCGCCAGATCGCCGATCAGATCCAGCATGCGATGGCGCGCCGGCTCGTCCGGCACCGTCATCCCGCCGAGGATGCGGCCGCCCACGATGCAGGCGGTCGAGGACAGGTTCGCCCCCCGCAGCAGCGGCTTGCCCATGAGCGTACCGTAGATCTTGGCCGGAATCGCCCATTTGGCACGCCCGAAGCTGCGCGAGGGAGCCAGTTGCTCGGTGAACACCTTCGGGGTGATCGTGCCGGACCAGTGCATGGGGGCGAAATGGGAGAGTTCGAGGCGACCGGAGAGGTGGAGCGCGTCCGCCGGCTCGATCCTCAATGTCCGGTGGTCCTGACGGACTTCGACCGACCGCAGCACCCGGATGCTGCGCAGCGGCGCGCCGCTCTCGGTCCGGCCGCTCGCGCGAAGGCCCTCGCACCAGGGCAGGGCGCCTCCATTGAAGATCGGCAATTCCTCCGCGTCGAGGGAGATGAGCGCGTTGTCGATACCATGGGCGTAGAGCGCGGCCAGAAGATGCTCCACGGTCCGGACCAGGGGGCCTTGGGGCGAGCGCAGGGCGGTGCAGAGCGGCTGCGTCTCGCGAAAGGTCCAGAGGGCCGGCACATCCACCATACGGCCACGGCCGAGGGTGCGTCGGAACACGATACCATGGTCGTCGTGGGCGGGCGCGACGGTGACTGCGACGCTGCGCCCGGTATGCAGGCCGTAGCCCGTCAGACGGAAGCTCGCCGACAGGGTCGCCTGCCGGCGGCGCGAACTCGGCAGCGCCACCTCGCGCGCAGCCTGGATCGATGGCGGGGAGAGCAATCCCGGTTCGATCCTCGATGGCTCTGACGGAAGGGTCGCGCCTGTGACGTCTCTCGATGACGCTGGCTCTACCAACACTTCCCGGCTCCCGGCGCGATCAACCGGGATTGTCTTAAGACAGGCGGTTCATTCTCGGCGTACGCCCAGCGTAACCCGGATCAATCGCAGAGGCGGGTAAACTACGCGCGATGAGCAACGTCTTTCTCACACGATCGCAATGCCGCACCGGAGCCGAAAATCTGGCGGCTCGACTTTTGGTAGGGATGGTTTGTCGGAATGGGTTGACCCACGGGACCGGCAGCTTAACGATCACCCGCTTTAGGAGACGATACCCGTGACTGCAGGACGGCTGGCGACAATCCCCTTCTTCAAGGAGCCGGGAATCGAGCTGTCTGCCTACGAGACCCGCTGTCATTGGCGTCGGTTCGACGAGAACGAAGTCCTGGTCGATTACGACGACATCTCCACCGATGTGTATTTCCTCGCCTCGGGCGAGGTCCGCATCCTCAACCGCTCGCAATCCGGCAAGGAAGTCATCCTGGGCGAGATGCGGGGCGGCGCGTTCTTCGGCGAGCTCGCGGCGCTCGACGGGATCGGCCGCTCGGCCAACGTCACCGCCCTGACCCGCGGCGAGGTCTGTGTCGTCCCGGCCCCGACCTTCCGGCAGATGATCTTCGCCTCCGAGGCCATCGCCGACCGTCTGTTCCGGCTGCTGGCCAAACGCGTGCGCGAACTCAACACGCGGCTGATGGAACACGCGCTCCTCGACCTGCGCCACCGCCTCTATGCCGAGCTGCTGCGCCTGTCGGTGCCTCGCGCGGGCGGCGATGGCGAACGGGTGGTGACACCGCCGCCCTATCACCACGTGCTGGCCGCCCGCATCGGTTGCCGGCGCGAGCAGGTGACCCGCGAGTTCACCGTGATGGCGGCCGATGGTCTGATCGACCGGACCCGGGGCGCCCTCGTCATCCGCCGGCCCGATCTGCTGGAGGCGCGGGTGGCCGAAGCCTTGCGCGAGGACAATTGACGGCGCGGAACGCCGTGGCTCCGTTCCTCACCCTCCAACGGTTGACGAAGACGTTCGGTACCCATGACGCGGTGGCGGATCTCTCGCTCGACATGCCAGCCGGCGAAATTCTCTGCCTGCTCGGCCCCTCCGGTTGCGGCAAGAGCACCCTGCTTCGCCTCATCGCCGGGTTCGACGCGCCCACGGGCGGAACGATCCACCTCGACGGGACGGATCTCACCGGCCTCGCCCCGCACAGGCGGCCGGTGAACATGATGTTCCAGTCCTACGCGCTGTTTCCCCATCTCAGCGTCGCGCGCAACATCGCCTACGGGCTGAACGGCCTCGGTCGCGCGGCCGCCTCCGCCCGCGTGGACGAGTTGCTGCGCCTGGTGCGGCTGGAGGATTTCGGGAACCGGCGTCCCGAGACCCTGTCCGGAGGCCAGCGCCAGCGCGTCGCCCTCGCACGCGCCCTGGCGCGGGAACCGAAGGTCCTCCTCCTCGACGAGCCCCTCGGCGCCCTCGACCGGGGTCTTCGCGAGGAGACCCAGGGCGAGCTGCGCGCGATCCAGCGCCGCCTCGGCACCGCCTTCATCATCGTCACCCACGACCCCTCGGAGGCCATGGCGCTCGCGGACCGGATCGGCGTGATGGACAAGGGCCGTCTCGTCCAGATCGGCCGATCCGAGACGCTCTACGAACGGCCGGTGAACCGCTTCGTCGCCGGCCTCCTCGGCGACGTGAACCTCATTCCGGGGACGGTCCGGGACAGTGACGGGGCGCTGGTACGGGTCGAGACCGCCCTCGGTCCGGTCCTCGCCCTCGGGGAGGGAGCCCCGGCCGCCGGCGCTCCCGCGCTGATCGCCCTGCGCCCCGAACGCGTAGGAGCTTCACCCGTCGATCCGAAGGCCGCCGAAGGTCGCAATGCCCTCGACGGGCAAGTCGAGGCCTCGACCTATCTCGGCGACCGCATCCGCCTCCAGATCCGCATGGTGGACGGCAGCACGATCCGCGCGACCCTGCCCGCCGGAGCCGGGCTCGCCAGTGGCGCCCCGGTGCGCCTGTCCTTCGCCCCCGACGCCGCGACGGTCATGGCGGCGTGATGAAGCGGTTCCTCCCGGTTGCGCCGTATCTGTGGCTCGCCGCCTTCGTGCTGCTGCCCTGCCTCATCACCCTCAAGATCAGCCTGTCCTCGCCGGCAACGGCACAGCCGCCCTACCTGCCGGTGCTCGACTGGAGCGCCGGGATCGACGGATGGGGCGCGTTCCTCGAAGCCCTGGACTTCGCCAATTTCGAGACCCTGGCCGGCGACAGCCTGTATCGCGACGCAGCCCTGTCCTCCCTGCTTTATGCGGCCACAGCGACGGCGATCCTGGTGATCCTCGGCACACCCGTCGCCCATGCGCTGGCCCGCTCGCCGGCCCGACTCCAGCCGCTCTTCGTGGCCCTCGTGATCGTGCCGTTCTGGACGAGCTTCCTCATCCGCATCTATGCCTGGATCGCGATCCTGAAGCCCGAAGGCCTGCTCAATGCCGGCCTCATCTGGACCGGGCTCATCGCCCGCCCCCTCGACATCCTGAACACGCCGGCCGCGGTGATGATCGGCCTGACCTATGCCTATCTGCCCTTCATGGTGCTGCCGCTCTACGCGGTGCTTTCCCGCCTCGACCCGACCCTGACGGAGGCCGCCGCCGATCTCGGCGCCTCACCGGCGCGGGCGTTCTGGACCGTGACACTGCCGCTGGCACGGCCCGGCATCGTCGCGGGCGCGCTCCTGTGCTTCATTCCGATGGTGGGCGAGTTCATCATCCCGGATCTCCTCGGCGGCTCCGACACGCTGATGCTCGGCCGCGTCCTGTGGAGCGAGTTCTTCTCCAACCGCGACTGGCCGCTCGCCTCGGCGGTGGCGGTGCTGCTCCTCGTCCTCATCGTCGGACCGATCGTGCTGTTCCGCGATGCCGAGCGCCAGCGCGGGGAGGTCGGCCGATGAGTCCGCTCAACCGCCTCAGCCTCGGGCTCGGACTCGCCTTCCTCTACGCACCGATCGCCGTCCTCGTCGTCTTCTCGTTCAATGCCTCGTCCCTCGTCACGGTCTGGGGCGGGTTCTCCACACGCTGGTACGGGGTACTCCTCAACGACGGCCCGCTCATCGCCGCCGCCCTGGTCTCCCTGAAAGTGGCGTCGCTCGCCGCCCTGGTGGCGACGATCCTCGGCACGCTGGCGGCCCTGGCCCTGAACCGCAGCGGCCGCTTCGGCGGACGGGGCGCCTTCACCGGCCTCGTCTACGCGCCGATGGTGATGCCGGAGGTGATCACCGGCCTTTCGCTGCTGCTGCTCTTCGTCGGGCTCGGCCTCGACCGCGGCCTCGCGACCCTGATCATCGCCCACGCCACCCTCGGCCTCGGCTTCGTCGCCGTGGTGGTGGGCGCCCGCTTGAAGGGGCTCGACCGCTCGCTGGAGGAGGCGGCGGCGGATCTGGGGGCGGGACCGCTCCGCGTCTTCGCCACGGTTACCCTGCCGCTGATCGCACCGTCCCTGGCAGCGGCGTTCCTCCTCGCCTTCACCCTCTCCCTCGACGACCTCGTCATCGCGAGCTTCGTCTCGGGACCGGGGGCGACGACGCTGCCGATGCGGCTCTACAGCCAGGTCCGTCTCGGGGTGAACCCGGAAATCAACGCCGCTTCGACGCTTCTGGTCGGCGGCGTCACCCTCGTCGTGCTGACGGCGTCGTTCCTCGCAGGCCGCCCCTCCGCCGGGGTTCAGGGCACGTAGGCCCGCACCCGTGTGGGCAGGTCGAGCGCCCCCGTCCGCGGCCCCCGCATGGCATCGGGAGCGAGGATCGAGCCGCCCCGGGAATCGAGATCGGAACCGCCCTCGCGCGGGATGAGGCGAACGGCGACGGCGTCCCAAGGGCCATCGATATCGAAGAGCGGCCCCTGCGCCACGGCCGGCGGCAGGCTCTGGGGCGCGACCGGCCGCAGGACGGTGTCGGCGGATGCGCGCGGTATCAGCTCGGCCCTGGCGGCGAGGGTCCGCTCCGGCAGCGACAGGGTTCCGTGCAGGGACGCGGACAACGACGTCGTCTTCAGCATTCCGTCAGTGATGTCGCCGATCCCGTCGACGAAGCGAAGGATCACCCCCGCGCGCTCGAAGGGCGTACGGCCATTCCGGCGGACCAGGGCGCCATCGGCGGCAACGCCGTTGCGGTGGACCACGTCGGCGAGGTCGAGCCCGGCGAGGGTGCCGTTTTCCATGGCCAGGGACGAGCGGCCGTTGAGGTGAGCGATCAGCCCGGCGGCGGTGCGGCCCGAGCCCTCCAAGGTGAACTGTCCCTGGGCGTTGCCCAGGATCCAGCCCTCCTGTCCGACATCGACCAGGAGGGCGCCGACATCGAGCTGGTCGAAAGCCCCCTGCGCACGCAATTCCGTCTCGCCGCGATCGGTGGCCGAGGTGGTGAGGCCGAACCGTCCCTTGACAAGACCGCCCCTCACCATGGCGCGGACGAGGGAGCCCTCCACGCTGCCTTCGCGCACCAGGAGGCTCGATGCGAGATCCTCCATCACCACCGGGCCGAGGCGGGCACTGCCCGCCGAGAGGCGCAGGTCGAGGTCGCCTCCGGTGAAGGGCCGCAGGGCCAGACTCTGCCGGCTCCAGCCGTTGGCGTTCAACGTGTCGTCCGAGCCGAAGACCCGGACCAGCGTGGCCAGAACGGGGGCGAGGTTGAGGCTCTCCGCCGCCAGGGTCGCCTGCAGGGCCGGGCGCCCCTCGCCGAAGCTGATCGAACCGGCACCTTCGAGGCTGTTGTCGCCGAGCCGCAGACGCATGGAGGGCAGAAGCAGGTTGCGGCCCGAACTCTCGAAGGTCCCGTCGATGGCGAGCGTGTCGAGGAAGGGCGACAGGGCGATGTCGGTCCCCGCCCAGGCTAAGGTCTCGCGCAGGGAGCGGGTCTGCAGGCTGCCCTGGCCGCGAAGCGACACCCCATCGGCGAGGCTGCCGCTTCCCTCCGCCGTCATCTGGCCCGCGGGCCAGGTCGCGCTGGCCGAGAACGGGGATTCGCGGCCCGAGAACAGCTCGTCCAGGCGAACCCCGGACAGCGAGAACCGGGTGGGAGTCTCGTTCCAGACGAAGCTTCCCGCGACGTTGGTCTGCGAACTCCAGAACGGCCAGGCGAGAACCAGATCGACGTCGCTGGCGGTCTGAGCACTGCCGTCGCGGGGATCGCGCCCCACCAGAATCGCATCCGTGAGGCTGATGCGACGGGGACGCGACGCACCGCCCTCGGTCAGGCGCGCCTTCAGGCGACGGAACGGCTCGACCCAGCGCCGATCCCCGTCATCGGCGGGGAGAGTGATCGTGGTGCGTTCGAGGGAGAGGGTATCGATCTCGATGCGGCCGGCAATGAGGGCGCGGATTCCGAGCTTGAGAGTGAGCGATCCGCCCTCGGCGAGAAGCGGCCCGTCCACCGTCCCGGCGTTGAGCCGGACGCCCTCGAAATCCAGCCGGGGAATGGGAAGCAGGGCGATGCCCGCCGGCCCCTCGGCCGTCATCGCGATTCCGTAACCGGTCGCCAGCGACTTGCCGACGCCCCGTATCAGGCGCGCGGAGGCCACGGACCAGGGCAGGCAGGCAGCGATCAGGGCGAGGACGAGGCTGCCGAGACAGACGGCCGGCAGAAGGCGGCGGAGCGGCATATCTCTCCCTATCGGAGCAAAACCGCGACGCGCGGTCCCGCGCACGGCCTCGCCTAGCCGCTGCGGTCGATCTTCAAGAACCTGCCCCCCGTTCCATTCCATAGCGAGCCGGACGGGGTTTGTCTGCCATGCATCATTTCTCCACAGTGGAGCATTCGGAAGCGGGCTCCCGTCCTCGCGGCCGCCATCTCCCCCAGACGGCTCATTCTGCTACAGGTCTCGCCACCCTTATCCTTTCCATCACGATGTTCTCCCGCAGGATCTTGCCGAAACGCCATGTCCTGGCGCAGAGACAGGACGGACGGACGCGGCCCTCCCCGGTAGGTCTCAAGCCCCGCGCGAGCCGGGCCGGGGAGGCTGGATTGGCTCGCGTTTCGCAGGGCGGCCCGAAACGGCGCCAGGGACCGGATTTCGGGAGGAAGGCTTGAGATGAAGAAGGTATATTCCGACGCCACGCAGGCGGTTGCCGGCTTGCTCAAGGACGGCATGACGATCATGGCCGGCGGCTTCGGCCTTTGCGGCATCCCCGACGAGCTGATCGACGCGATCCAGGCGTCGGGGGTCAAGGATCTCACCGTCATCTCCAACAATGCCGGCATCGACAATGTCGGCCTCGGCAAGCTGCTGCAGACCCGCCAGATCGGAAAGATGATCTCGTCCTATGTGGGTGAGAACAAGGAATTCGCCCGCCAGTATCTCGGCGGCGAACTCGCCATAGAGTTCAACCCGCAAGGCACGCTCGCCGAGCGCATCCGCGCGGGCGGGGCGGGCATCCCCGCCTTCTTCACCAAGACCGGCGTCGGCACCCTCATCGCCGAGGGCAAGGAGGTGCGCGAGTTCGACGGCGAGGATTACGTGATGGAGCGGGGCCTGTTCGCGGATCTCGCCATCGTCCATGCCTGGAAGGGCGATACCGAAGGCAATCTCGTCTACCGGAAGACCGCCCGCAACTTCAATCCGATGATGGCCACCGCCGCCAGGGTGACGGTCGCCCAGGTGGAGCATCTGGTCCAGCCCGGCGAGATCGACGGAGACGCGATCCATACGCCGGGCATCTTCGTCAAGCGCATCATCCACGTGGCGATCCGCGAGAAGAGGATCGAGCAGCGCACCACGCGCAAGCGTGGCGAGACCGCCGCCTCCTCCGCCGCCGTCTGACATCCTAGGGAGACACCACCATGGCCTGGACCCGCGAACAGATGGCTGCGCGCGCCGCCAAGGAGCTGCGCGACGGCTACTACGTGAACCTCGGCATCGGCATTCCGACCCTGGTTTCGAACTACATTCCCGAGGGCATGTCGGTTCAGCTGCAATCCGAGAACGGCATGCTCGGGATGGGGCCGTTTCCGTTCGAGGGTGAGGAAGACCCCGACCTCATCAATGCCGGCAAGCAGACGATCACCGAATTGGCGACCACGAGCTATTTCTCGTCCTCCGATTCCTTCGGCATGGTCAGGGGCGGGCACATCAACCTGTCGATCCTCGGTGCCATGCAGGTGGCGGAGAACGGCGACCTCGCCAATTGGATGATCCCCGGCAAGATGGTGAAGGGCATGGGCGGCGCCATGGACCTCGTCGCCGGCGTGAAGAAGGTGGTGGTGGTGATGGAGCACACCGCCAAGGGCAAGGACGGGTCCGAGGCGCCCAAGCTCCTCACAGCCTGTGACCTGCCGCTGACCGGCACCGCCGTGGTCGACATGGTGATCACGGATCTGGGCGTCTTCACCATCGACAAGAAGGGCGATGGCGGCATGGTCCTGGTCGAACTCGCCGATGGCGTGACCGAGGAAGAGATCCGCTCGAAGACCCAGGGCGCCTTCACCGTGGCGCTGAACTGAGTGTCTCTCTCACAACTCCCGCCCGCCGCCGTGCCCAGAACGAGAACCGGTGGCGGCCGGGCGTTGTCTGAGGCCCTCTCAATCGCCGCGGCCCGAAACCGACGATCGGCAACGAAAGGGCTCCCGATGCAACCGCATCGGGAGCCCTTTGCCTGACGGGCCCGATCTTTCGCGTGTGCCCTACGCCCGTGTGGCCGGCGGTTCCGGAAACCGGACCGGGAATGGGAAGGCGGCCCGCAGGGGCTTCGTGTCGAGGGGCGAGGGCGGGAGCACGCAGGCCCGGCGCTCGAGCCAGGCCAGGTCGCCGAAACTGCGGGGAAGCTCGAGGGCTTCGTCGGAGAGGCCAACGGATCGCTTGTAGTCCCGCATCTTGAAGGAATCCTTCGCCTCTTTCTCGCCCTCCGACAGCCGCGCCGATTGGGCAGGGACACCATAGGCATGCGCCACGATGAGGCCGTGCAGCGAGGTGGTGACGATCTCGTCGCAGGAGAGGATCTCGCGGATCACCCGCTCGATATCCTCGAACGACACGGCGAGGAGCGAGATGACCTTGACGTGGTCGGCGCCCACCGCCTCGACGGCCTTGCGGATCCGCGCTTCCTGCAGGACATGCGCGATGATGCCGACCTTGTGGGTTTTCTCCACTACGGGCGCATAGAGTTCGGGGAGCAGGATGGCCGCGTCGCCGTAGATTTCGGGGCATTGCCCGCCGGCGGCCAGAACGGCGTCGCGCGACAGCGGCCCGCGAACCGCCGAATAGATCGCGGTCGGGCAGATGTCATCGGTGCTGCGGGGCATGCCGGTTCCCCACAGATACATGCCGGGACGGGCGAACTTGGCGATGCTGCCGATGCAGAGACCGTCCGCCTGTTTCGAATTGTACCAGCGGGGCATGACGCCGAAGGAATGCCAGAGCACATAAGGTGTCAGGATATCGCCGAAATTCCCGGGGAACGGACTGCGCATCCACCAGATCTTCGGACGAAACCGCTCATCGAGCCCGGCCTCCGCCGCAATGTCGTCGAGGGTGAGCAGGGAGCGATAGGCCGACACGAGGGCTCCCCATTTCTCGACGGACTGGCCCAGCAACTCGGCTTCCAGCTGGAGGAAGGCGTCCCGCTCGCCATTCCTGAGGAAGGTTAGGAACGTCCGCTCGGCAAGAGCCTCTTCATCATTCGCCAATGTTCGTCTCTCCCTACAGAGCCGGCCCCGGATTCGGAACCGCTTCTCGGAAAATGCGGAGCGGTGACAAAGACTTAAATGCCTCGTCATCCAGCGATCGCGGGAGGCTTATCTCAGGGCGCAAAGCCCCTGTCGAGGCGATTCATCGTGCTCTCCACCCGAGCGGCGGCGTGTCGGGTCACGGGTGCAGGCGGATGCCGCGTCGTCCGACGCGTAGGCCGCAATCCGGGACAGGCGCTCTATGCGGCGAGCCCCATGAAGGCCCGCATCGGCGCGGCATCGGCGCGGAGATCGGCGGCCTGCCCCTCGTAGACGACGTGGCCGTTGTTGAAGCCGTAGACCCGCTGGGCGAAGCTCAGCACCGCCGCCACGTTCTGTTCCACCACGACGATCGTCCGGCCTTCCTGCGCGAGGCGGCGCGTGAGGGCGATCAGGTCCTGGACGATGAGGGGTGCCAGGCCCTCGAACGGCTCGTCGAGGAGGATGATCCGGGGATCGCGGATCAGGGCACGGGCGATCGACAGCATCTGCTGCTCACCGCCGGACAAGGTCCGCCCCCGTGAGGTGCGGCGTTCCTTCAATCGCGGAAAAACCTCCCAGATCCGGTCGAGGGACCATGGCTTCTGCGCGGTCAGGCGGGCGACGCGCAGGTTCTCCTCCACCGTGAGGGTGCCGAAGATGGCGCGCTCCTCCGGAACGAGCTGCATCCCCACGCGGGCGATCTTCTCGGGCCGCAAGCCGTGGATCGGCTTGCCGTCGAGGCGGATGGTCCCGCTGCGGGGAGACAGGGCGCCCATCAGCGTCCGGAGCGTGGTCGTCTTGCCCGCGCCGTTTCGGCCGAGCAGCGCCACGACCTCGTTCTCCTCGACCCGGAGCGACACGTCGAACAGGACGTGCGAATCCCCGTAGAGCGTATTGATGGTCTCGACCTCAAGCAGGCTCATCCATGGCTCCCCGTATGCGAGTGGGCTCGCCGGTCTCGTCCTCGTCCGGACCCGTGCCCAGATAGGCTTTCCGCACGGCGGGATCGCGGCGCACGTCCTCGGCCGGTCCATCCGCGAGCAGGTGCCCGTCGCTCAGGACGGTCACCTGCTCGGCGAGGTCGAAGACGGCATCGAGATCGTGTTCGACGATGAGGATCGTGCAGGACCGTCCGATCCGCCGGATCAATGCGCAGGTCGCGACCCGCTCGGAAGGACTCATCCCGGCGAGCGGTTCGTCGAGGAGGAGGACATTGGGGCTGGTCGCCAGCGCCATCCCGATCTCGAGGCGACGCTTCTCGCCGTAGGCCAGGATGCTGGCGCGAGTCTCCGCCCGCAGGCCGAGATCGAGGATGGCCAGCATGGTCTCCACCTGCTCCTCCACCTCCGCCCGACCGACCGAGGGGGCGAGGAGATCGAGGCGGAACCTGCCGCGCGCGCGCGCGAGGGCGGCCACCCGCAGGTTCTCCCGCACCGTCAGGTTGAGGAAGAGCTGGTTGAGCTGGTTGCTCTTGGCGACGCCGAGCTGGGTGGCACGGGTCACCCCCGCCCCCGTGAGCCGCTCACCGAACAGCAGGACCGAGCCGGCGCTCGGACTCACCTCGTCGGAGAGCATCTTGAAGAGAGTGCTCTTACCGGCACCGTTCGGGCCGATCACCGCATGGATCGATCCTCGCCGGACCCGGAAGCTGACCCCGTCCACGGCCTTCAGGCCTCCGTAATGCCGGGCGAGATCCTGAGCCTCCAAGGCGATCTCCGCGTCCGACGCGCGGCCGTCGATGGCCGGCCGGGGCATGGGGAGCGCGACCTCGGCCGGGATTTCGGGGGTGAGGGCGCCGGTCGTCGCCTCGATCGCCTCGGTGCGGGCCTCGGCGGCGCGCAGGTGCGCCGCGTCGCGACGACGCTCCCAGCGGTGCAGGATCTCGCCGCAGATGCCGCGGCGCAGGCCCATCACGAGACCGATGAAGGCGATTCCGAGAATGAGCTTCCAAAGCGGACCCAGGCCGGGGATGAGCTGAAGGTTGTCGCGCAGCCACAGCCAGAGCGCCGCCCCCACCAGGGGGCCGACGAGGGTGCCGACCCCGCCGACGATCGTCTGCACCACGAGCTGGCCCGACGTCTCGAGTGCGAAGGCGTCCGGCGGCATGTAGCTCTGGAAGGAGCCGAGCATCGCTCCGGCGAGGCCCGCATACAGCGCCGCGATGGTGAAGGCCGCGAGCTTGTAGGCGGGGACGTCGTGTCCGAGCATGGCCACGCGGGGCGTGTTCTCCTTGATGGCCTTCAGGATCAGGCCCACCGGCGACCGCACGATGCGCCGGGCCAGCACGAAGCCGAGGAAGAAGGTCGCGGCGAGAAGCGCATACATCGGCAGGCCCGCCGTAACCCGGATGGCGCCGTCGCCGAAGCCGATCACCGGCACGGGCACCCCGGCGATACCGTTCTCGCCGCCCGTGTAATCCGACAGCGACGAGTTCTGGATGAAGTAGGCCATCTGGCCGAAGGCCAGGGTGATCATGGCGAAGTAGATGCCGATCCGCCGCACGGCGAGCCAGCCGACGGCGATGCCGAACAGGCCGGCGGCCAGCGTGCCGATGAGGAACGCGAGCCAGACGCTCTGGATCGTCCCCGAGACCAGCAGGTAGGCGGCGACGAACCCCCCGGCCCCGTAGAAGGCCGCCTGCCCGAAGGAGAGCAGACCGGCGAGCCCGAAGAGGATGTCGAAGCCGAGGCCGAACAGGGCCCAGTTCAGCGCCCGCGACAGCAGGTCGTGGGAGAAGCCGAGCGGGGGCAGGAGAAAGGGGGCGGCGAGGAGAACCACGAAGAGAGCGAGCTCGGGCAACAACGCCCGGAGGGGGCCGCGTGTCATCAGACGCGTCCCTCCGTGCCGAACAGGCCCTGCGGCCGCGCCACGAGGACGAGGGCCATCAGACCGTAGAGCATGACTTCCGAGTAGGCGGAATCGAAGGCGCTGGTGAGGCTGATGATCTCGCCCGCGATGAGACCGCCGACGATGGCGCCGGGAAAGGATCCGAGGCCGCCGAGCACGATGACCACGAAGGACTGGACCATGAAGCTCGCGCCCATGTCGGGCGTCACCGCCACCACGGGGGCGTAGAGCATGCCGGCGAGCCCGACGGCGACGATGCCGACCGCGAACACGAGCAGGAAGGTCCGCCGCACGTCGATGCCGAGGATGCCGACCATGCCGGCATTCTCGATGCCGGCCCGCACCACGAGGCCGACCGAGGTCCGGTAGAGCACGAGGTAGAGACCCACGAGGAGCGCCGCGACGATGCCGATGAGCTGCAGGCGATAGGTCGGGTAGACCATGAACCCGAGCTTCGTCGCGCCGGTGCCCCAGGAGGGCACCGGAACGCGCTGGCTGTTGCCGCCGAAACCGGCCCGCAACCCCTCCACCAGGACGATGCCGATCCCGTAGGTGACGAGGATCTGGTCCTCGTCCGGCCGGGCATAGAAGTGGCGGATCACGAGCCGCTCCATCGTGAAACCGATGATGAGCATGATGGCGCAGCCGCCGAGCATGGCGAGCACGAAGGAGTGCGTGGCCTGCATCATCACGAAGGCCGTGTAGGCGCCCACGGCGAACAGCGCGCCATGGGCGAAGTTCAGGACGCCGAGCGTCCCGAGAATGATGGTGAGCCCGCTGGAGACGAGAGCCAGGAGGCTGCCGAGGGCGAGGCCGTTGAAGGCCTGGGAGAGGAGAACGGCGGTGCTGGGCATGATGGTGCGCCTCAGCTGTAGGGGCCGAGCTTGCACCCGAACAGGTCGGGCGGGTTCATCACGGTCTCGCCGTCCACGAGGTCGACGACCTCGTAGAAATCCTCCGGCCCCTTCATGGCCGAGGGCGCCTTGCCGCGCAGGATCGGGATCGGGCGGACCATCTGGTGGTCCTCGGCGCGGAAATAGACGCGACCGATCGTGGTCTCGTAGGGCTGGGCCTTCGAGCCCTCCATCACCTTGATGATGTCGACCGGGTTGAAACCACCCGCCCTCTCCACCGAGAGCGCCCAGAGATAGGTCTGCATGTAGGCGATGTGGGCGCCCCAGCGCGGGCGATAGGCGTTTCGGGCGAGGAAGGCGTCCACGAACGTCTTGGCGAGGGGGAAGAGGTCCTCCAGCGTCCACCAGAAGTCGCAGGAGCCGTAGACGCCCTGCATCAGTTCCGGGCCGACCTCCTTGTCCTGGAACGAGGACAGGTTCGGCACCACGAGCTTCATGCTGGACAGGACACCGAACTGCTCGGCCTGCTTCGTGGAGGCCACGGCATCCGAGCCGAAGCAGATGTTGACGAAGACGTCGGCGCCGCTGTTGGCGATGTTGAGGAGCGCCGAGCTGTAATCGGCCGTCCCCAGGGGGACCGTCTCCTTCAGGACCTGCGTCCAGCCCTGCTCCTTCGAGAACTTGGCGAAGGAATCGTAGACCGTCTGGCCGTAGGTGTAGTCGGGGACGAGGAAGGCGGCCTTGAGCTTCTTGCCGAGCGCCTTGGCGACGACGGGGGCGAGGGCCTTGGCGGCCATGTAGGCGTTCTGCTGCGAGCGGAAGCCGTAGCGCTGGCAGTTCTTCCCGGTGACGTCGTTCGAGCCGGCGATGCCCACCATGTAGAGGACCTTGTCGCGACTCGCGAGCTCCTCAAGGGCGATGGCCTCGGCGCTGCTCACGGAGCCCTGGAACATGATGGCCTTGTCGCGCTGGATGAACTGCGTCGCGGCCTGGACCGCCACGTTGGGCTTGCCCTCCGTATCGGCGATCTTGTGGCGGATCTGACGGCCGAGGACGCCCTTCCCCTTGAGCCCCCAGGCGGCGGGGATCTCGCCGCCCGCGTTGATCTGCGCGATCGCGAGTTCATAGCCGAGCTTCAGGTCGTTTCCATCGCCGGAAAAGACGCCGGTGAGCGGCATGTTGAGGCCGACGAAGACCGAATCCGCGCCGACGCCCCCGGGAAACGTTCCGATCTGGGCCGGACTCTGGGCGAAGGCTGCGCGAAGATCCGGCAGCATCAGTCCGGCGGCACCTCCGAGGATGAGCTTGCGACGATCGATGGTCATGGCACATCTCCATTCTGGGTCGTTGAGGCGAAAGGTTCGACGCGGAGGATCGGACGAAAGGAAGAGGAGCGGACTTCCGCGGGTTCGGTCGCTTACACGCCGTTCGCTGGCGGGGCCGGGGGCTCGGACGCGGCAGCAAGCTCCGGGCCGTCGCGGAACCGGGCGGGGACGAGCCGCTGACGATTCACGCCGAGGTCGAACACATCGAAGCGGTTGTAGTAGCCGACCACGTCGTGGAACTGCTTGGGCTCTACGCAGGCATTGAGGTCGATCTCCGCATAGAGGATCCCCTCGTCCTGCAGCGCCTCGCCGATCTGCGTCCCGGTGGGATCGACGAAGAACGAGGCGGCGCGCGGTGTTGCGTCGAGCACGGCGGCGGCTCCGGGATCGCGGGACGCGAGGAAGTCGTAGGCCTTGTCGTCCAGCATGCCCGCCGTCACGAGGCCGAAGCACTTGGCCTCGAAGCAATGGGCGCTGGCCCGCAGGCGGTTGGCCGCCAGGTTGTCGTAATTGCCGCCCCCCTTCGGTCGCCGCGTCGGCCAGACCGGGGGCCAGGACGAGATGTGGAACTGCTCGCCCTGCGCCATCAGGGCATAGCGCGCCAGCGGGTTGGTGTTCTCGCCGCAGATGAGCTGGCCGATGCGCCCGATCCCGGTCTCCACCACCCTGAGCCCGGCGCCGTCGCCCGGGGCCCAGATGAGCTTCTCGTAATAGGTCGGCATCAGCTTGCGATGATGGTTCAGGATCGCGCCATCCGCGCCGATGATGAGGTTGGCGTTCCACAGGCAGCCGACACTCACGGGCGAGCGCTCGCTGATACCCAGGGACACGACGATGCCCGCCTTCTGCGCCGCCTGACGGATGCGCCCGATCTCCGGTCCATCGACCAGGATTGATTGCTCGACCATGAGGGCGAAGAGGTCGTGGTTGTCGATGGGAGCCGAGAGCGCCGCCCAGACCGGAAAGGCCGGGATGAAGGTCTCCGGGAAGGCGACGAGGCCCGCCCCCGCCCGCGCCGCCTCGTGGATCAACGAGACCGCCTTGTCGGTGGTGGCGGCGGCGTCGAGGAAGACGGGGGCGGCGTGGATCGCCGCGGCCTTGAAGCGTGGAAGCATGGACTTAACCCTTTCGTGAACCAGCCTAGCCGCCGTCCGGCCGGCGCGAAGTGGGCAAATCTGCAAGGCGCCTTGCGGAAGGGGCTCGCCGGGGGCGGCGACCAAATGGCCGAGCTTGGCGCGAGTCTTGCCACACGATCCCCATGGCTGCGCTCGATCTGCTCGACTGGGACGACCTGAAGGTCTTCCTCAACGCCGCCAGGGGCGGCAGCCTCGCCGGGGCGGCCAAGCGCCTGAAGATCGATCAATCAACGGTGAGCCGCCGCCTCGCCCATCTGGAGAGTGCGCTGGGCATCGCGCTCTTCGAGCGCGTGCCGTCAGGCCTTCGCCTGAGTGAACCGGGCCAGCGCCTCCTCGGGCATGCCGAGCGGGTCGAGAGTGCGGTCATCGCCATGGGCGAGGAGGTTTCTCCCTCGGCAGCGCAGGCCAGCGGGCGGGTGCGGCTCGCGACGATGGAGGGCATCGCCTCGCTCTACCTCGCCGAGCGCTTCGTGCGCTTGCGTGAGACCCACCCGGATCTCGCGGTGGAACTCGTCACCTCGTCCCAGACCGTCTATGTCAACCGGCGCGAGGCCGACCTCTTCCTGAGCTTCTTCAAACCGCCGGGCCAGGGGCTGGTCTCAGAACAGGTGGGGCGCTTCCGGCTCGGCCTCTACGGCGCCCCTGCCTACCTCGCCCGGGCCGGCATGCCACGGAGCGTCGACGATCTGCGCCATCACGCCTTCGTCTCCTACATCAGCGATCTCATCCAGGTGGATTGCGTCCGCTGGCTAGACGACGTCGTGCTCGACCGTCACATCGTGTTCCATTCCAACAGCATGATCGCACAGAAGAATGCCGCCGCGGGCGGTCTCGGCCTCGTGCTTCTGCCGAGTTTCGCCGTGAACGGGCGCGACGACCTCGTCCCCGTGCTCCGTGAGACCGCATCGACCAGCCGCGATCTCTGGCTCAACGTCCATACTGACCTGCGCTTCTCCCCTCGCATCCAGGCGGTCACGGGATTCCTCAAGCGGCTGTTCCGCACCGATCCCTCGCTTCAGGTCGGGATGCCGTCACCGTCCCTTCCCTGCCTCCGCACCCTCGCACCGGAGGGGTTGCATCACGCGGGATGAGCGTGCGCGCTCGACCGACGGAATCGTCACGCCAAAGGGAGCGGGTGATCACAGATCGCAACCTCAAAAAATGCAACTCGAGGCCAGCAGACGGGGAAGCGCTTCACATCGCGCGTTCGAGGAAGCGACCCGCAAATAAAATCCCGCCCGCCTCCCTCATATGAGTGATGACAAACCGGAATTATCTCTTGAGCAGGGATAGAGTACTGATCCCAAATCTGCTGAAAATCTAAAATTTCCTACGTCGGTCAATCAGTTATCAAGGCGAACGAAAAATATCGGCCCGCCCCGTAATCTGGACGAGCAACCAGCGGAAAGAGTGAGAATCATGGATATGCTCGTTCCGTTGTGGAAACGATCGTTGTAAGGCATGGTTGCATGAGTTCACGGCTCTGAAAGTTTTTGGCGAGCTGTCGTGATTTCTACTTCAGTAGTTGGATGAGGGGATGCGGACCTTGGAGATTTCACGTCGCGTTTCATGCCCTCTCGCTCTCGGGACAGGCCAGTCCGGCCTTGCCCCGTAGGGCCGAAGAATTGGCAGTTCTTCGGACACAACAACAATGAACAAAATAGTATTGGGGTGCACATCGTGTCGATCAACAGCCGTTTCTTCGGCGTTTTGGATCGCATGGGCTGTGGCGCGCTGCTTCTCGATTCCGACGGGGACGTAGTGGAATCCAACCAGGCGGCCATCCGGGCCATCCAGGAATTCAACGACGACGAAACGCCGAAATCCGTGGACCTGAGGGCTGGCTTCAAGAACGTTCTCGAAGCGGGTGGAACACGGTTTCGGCACAAGTCCGAGTCGTGGATCATGGTGCCGCGCCACGGAAAGCGCCCTCTGGCGATTCACGCCATGCCCGCCGGCGATGAGACGGATGCTTACGGCCAAACGCTCGTGACGATTGTCGATCTGAACGAGAACCCGGACCCCAGCAGCGAAGTCATGCAGAAGATGTTCGGCCTCACGCAGACCGAGTCCAGCATCGCCAAGCAGATTTGCTTCGGAAAGACACTCGCGGAAATCGCATCCGACAAGCGCATCACGTTGTGGACTGTGCGGACACATCTGGCGTCGATCTTCTCGAAGACCCAGACACGCCGCCAATCCGATCTGATGTCGCTCCTGCACCGCATCACCGCGATTGCGTGAAGCGGCGTCCACCCCGCCGCCGAACCACCTGACGTCGCGCTGAGAGCGGGAGCCGGTGGCGACCGGGAATTTGGGGAGGCTCTTTGCACACCCGATCGTCGCAGGGCGGTCCGAGCCCGCGCTTGAACCCGGTGGAATGATCGTCCCGGGACCGATTGAGGCGGCGGCACACTCCACCTAAAAGCGGAGCTTGTCTCACCGCTCGGCGTGCCGTCGCGCCCATCGCAAGTGGAAAGCTCATGAGCAGTCTGAAATTCGGGACCAGTGGCCTGCGCGGATTGGTGACCGATCTCGTGGGTTGGCCGAGCTACGCCTATGCCAGCGCGTTCTTCCGTTCGATCGCCGCGACGACCGGCGGCAGCCGCGACGTCGTGATCGGGCGGGACCTGCGCGACAGCAGCGAGGGGATCGCAGCGACGGTGGCCGCCGCCGCGGCGGCGGCCGGCTTCACCGTGTTCGATTGCGGCGCCTTGCCGACACCGGCCCTCGCGCTCGAAGGCATCCGGCGCGGGGCCTGCGCCGTCATGGTCACCGGCAGCCACATTCCCTCGGATCGCAACGGCCTGAAATTCTATCGGCCCGATGGCGAGATCACGAAGACCGACGAGGTCGCGATCCTCGCCGCCCTCGGCGACATCTCTCGGGTCGGCGACATGCCGCCCGCCGATGCCGCCACGCAGGAACCGGGGGCGATCGACCGCTACCGCCAGCGCTACACCGATGCCTTCCCGTCCACCATCCTGGCCGGCCAGAGGATCGCGGTCTATCAGCAGAGTTCCGTGGCGCGCGATCTCCTCGCCGACGTGCTGGCCGCCCTCGGGGCCGATATCGTGGCCATCGGCCGCTCCGACAGTTTCGTGCCGATCGACACGGAAGCCCACCGTCCCGAAGATATCGCGTTCATCCGCGACGCGATGGCATCGGGCGGCTTCGACGCCCTGGTGACGACCGATGGCGACGCGGACCGGCCGCTGCTCGCGGACGCCGCCGGTCGGATCGTCCGGGGGGATGTGCTCGGGCTGATCACCGCCCGCTATCTCGGCGTCGACACGGTCGTCGTTCCCGTCACGGCGGGTTCGGCCATCGAGCATGCGGGCGGTTTCCGGCGCGTCCTGCGCACCAGGGTCGGCTCGCCATTCGTCATTGCCGGGATGGGCCGAGCGGAGAGCGACGGAGCCACGACCGTCGTCGGTTTCGAGGCCAATGGCGGATTCCTCCTCGGTTCGGACATTGCCGTCGGCGACAAGATCCTCTCGGCCTTGCCCACGCGCGATGCGATCCTCCCGATCGTGGCGACCCTGGCGGCGGCACGGGACGCCGGCATGACGCTCGCCGAACTCGTCGTCTCCCTGAATGTCGGCGAGACCGCCAGCGACCGCCTGCCCGAAACGCCCGCGGAGCGGAGCGGCGCGCTGCTGCGCCAGCTCGGCCAGGAGCCGTTCCGCGCGGTCTTCTTCCGCCCGCTCGGCACGCCGCAGGCCGTGGATGAACAGGACGGTGCCAGGGTCGAACTCGACGGGGGACGAACGATCCACTTCCGTGCGTCCGGCAATGCGCCCGAGCTGCGTTGCTACGCCGAGGCGGGAACCGCCGCGGAAGCCGAGGACATGGTCCGCTGGGGACTGGCCGCGGCGGCAGCGGCCATGAAGGACGGAGCCGGACGGGTCTGAGCAGGTTCAGCAGAAGCGGGCGCCGGTTCCGCTTACCGAAACCTGCGACACTTCTAAGGTCCAAGCGAGGTGAAGCATTGGCTTGCCAATGCGCACCCGCCTAGCGAACGCATCGTCCCCTCCGGGCCGCAGCGTCAGCCCTCGGTCAGCACGATCTCCTGCAGCCGGCCCGGCCGCAGCAGGCGGATATGCGCCTTGTCGACCGCCACGATCCCATCCTGCTGGAAGCGCTTGAGCATCATCGTCACCCATTGCCGGGTGGAGCCGACCAGTGCGGCGATCTCGTCATGGGTGATGCGGCGGTGGATCACCACCGTGCCGCCCTCGCTTGTCCCGTACAGATCGCCGAGATTGAGCAGGAGTTGCGCCAGTCGCTCGATCACCGAGCGGGTGCCGAGCATCTGCGCCATCGCCGTGTAGCAGCGCCCCTTGGCCTCCAGCGCCGCGATCAGGCAGAGGGCGAAGTCGGGCATCTGGCGGATCAGGCTGCGCAGGGTCGCGCTCGACAGCACGGTGACGCGCACCGGTTCGATGGCAATGCCGGACCATTGGTGGGAGCCGCCGCCATAGATGCTCGGTCCGCCGATGAAATGCCCCGGCGTCCAATAGGCGAGGGTTACCTGCCGCCCGGACGGGCCGGAATAGAAGATCCGGACCCGCCCCTCCTCGATGAGGAAGATGCCGGCATGGGGGGCTCCTTGCGTGAACACGCTGTCGCCGGGGGCGAGGGTCAGCGAACGCCCCGCCGCCCGGACACGGGCGATCTCGCTCGCGGACAAGCCGTCGAGGAAGCCCGCGCCGTCATCGAGACCGTCGACGGTCTCGCTGAGGAAGAGCGCGCTGGCGATCAGTGGGGCTGGCCTGCGGGTTTCGGACTGTACGAGAGCCGCCGAAGACATGATGGGAACCGCTCTCGAACGATCGATACGACGGGGAATCGGCCGCGACGCATTGGATTACGCCGCACCGCGATTATCGCCCCGTCTTCGCCTGGAGCAATTCCAAAGAAAGGTTCCGCAACAACAGAAACTCCTCATTCTTGATGTGGAAAGAGATATTGTTTCCGTCACGCCGGAAAAGCTTTGTTACTCCACACTACATCCAGCCGGGATGAAATTAATTGCTCGCCGCGATGCGGCCGGCCGCCGCTTAATGGGTGCGTCGCCAAAGCCTCGAGACGCCGACCGGAAGCCGCCCCCGGCGCCGCATCGTGGCGACCGTTCCGTCCGATGGAGACCGTCGCGTGATCCAGTCCAGCCCGCTTGCCCGCCCCCTTGCCCGAACCCTCGCCCTTGCGGTGACGGCGCTTCTTCTCACCGTCACGGCCGGCAGTGCGGTGCGGGCGGAGACGATCCGCATCGCGGTGGGCACCCAGGACACCACGATCAACTGCGCCACCGGCGGCCTGCTGATCCGCGAGCTGAAGCTTCTCGAGAAGTTCCTGCCCCGTGACGGCAAGTACAAGGATGCGACCTACGCGATCGAATGGCGCAACTTCACCAGCGGTGCGCCGCTGACCAACGAGATGGTCGCGGGCAAGCTCGATCTCGGGGCCATGGCCGACTTTCCCGGCTCCCTCAACGGCTATGCCTTCGCCAAGGCCGGGCGCCGGAGCCTGTTCGTCAGCGTGCTGTCGGGCAGCGTGAAGGGCAGCGGCAACGGCATCGTGGTGCCCAAGGAATCCGCCGTCCAGTCCCTCGCCGACCTGAAGGGCAAGACCATCTCCGTGCCCTTCGCCTCCACGGCGCACGGGCTCCTGCTCCGCGCCGTGCAAGCGCAAGGGTGGGATCCGGCGCGGGACGTCACGATCATCACCCAGGCACCCGAAGTCGCCGGCTCGGCGCTGCTCGCCAACAAGATCGATGCCCATGCCGACTTCGTGCCCTTCGCCGAGCTGTTCCCCTGGCGCGGCTTCGCCCGCAAGATCTACGACGGCTCGCAGGCCGGTGCCCCGACCTTCCACGGCGCCCTCGCCGATGCGGATTACGCGGAGAAATACCCGGAGATCGTCACGGCCTATCTCCGCGCCGGCATCGAGGCGGACCGTCTCGTCGCCGCCGAGCCCGAGACATATGCGGAGCTGATCGAGACGATCACCGGGATCGAGGCCGAAGTCGCCTATCTGTTCCACGGCCCCCTCGGCCTCCAGACCCGGGACGTGACCTGGAAGCCGGAATACCGTCAGGCGGTGAAGACCTCCTTCGAGACCCTGAAGCTCCTGAAGAAAGCCGATTCCGACATCGATCTCGACCGGTTCGTCGATGACCGCTTCATCCGTGCCGCCTCGGCCCAGGCCGGCCTGGACTACGAGGTCCGCCTCAAGGACTACGCGCAGGCGCCCCTAGTGGCCGACGATGCCGGGACCGGGCTGTCGATCACCGACCCGACCCGCGTCGCCCAGATCTGGGTCCGGGGCGAGCCCAAGGTCCGGCACTACGCCTCGCCGGAGGCGGCCTTCGCCGGTCTGGCCACCCTGACCCGCGAGGGGCGCGAGGCCCGCGCCTTCTATGCCCAGGACCGGCAATCGGGGATCAAGCTCCTGGCGACCCAGGCCTGGTTCGTGCGCGACGCGGACAAGCACCTCGACGCCTTCCTACTCAAGGGCGACGCGGAAGCCCATGCCGCGCGCCAGGGCGGCGAGGTCATCGACTTCGCGGCCGCCCGCAGCGGCGGCGCCCGGTTGAGCGCCCGATGAGCGCCTCCGCGGCGGCATCCCTCGCGCCGGTGGCCGCGCGGGCAGGCGGTCCGGCCCGGCTCGCGGCCCTGCGCCTCCTTCCCGGGCGGCGCATCGCCCTGCGGGCCACGTCCCTCCTGGCGAGCCTCGCCCTCTGGCATCTCGCCGCGAGCGGCAAGGTCGATCTCGGCTTCATCAGCTTCCGCAACGTGCCGAGCCCGGCCGAGGCCGCGCGCGCGGCCCTCGCCCTCGTCCGATCGCCGACGCTCTGGCCGCATCTGGCCGCCAGCCTGACACGGGTCCTCCTCGGCTTCCTGGCGGCACTCACCGCCGGGATCGGCCTCGGCCTCGCCATCGGCCGCTCCCGTCTGGCGAGCGACCTCCTCCTGGCACCCCTCGAGGTGCTGCGCCCGATACCCGCCGTCGCCTGGATTCCCCTGGCGATCCTGATGTTTCCCTCATCCGAGCTGTCGATGGCGTTCATCACCTTCACGGGCGCGCTGTTCCCCATCCTCCTCAACACCATTCACGGCGTCGAGACCGTCAACCCGCGCCTCGTCGCGTCCGCCCGCAGCCTCGGCGCCGGCAAGGCCGCGATCCTGCGCGAGGTGATCCTGCCGGGTGCCACGCCGAGCATCGTCACGGGGGCCGCCATCGGCATGGGAACCGCATGGTTCTGCCTCGTGACGGCGGAGATGATCTCGGGCCAGTACGGGATCGGTTACTTCACATGGGAATCCTATACGCTGCAGAACTACGACGACATCGTCGTCGGCATGCTGCTGATCGGTCTGCTCGGGATGGGGTCCAGCCTGCTGGTGCGACAGGCCGGTGCGCGGATGACGCCCTGGGTCAGTGCGGGGGCGCAACGATGACCGGGGCGATCCCACTGGAGACACGGGTGCCGCCCTCGCGCATTGCGCCGACGGCCTCGTCGGGCGGCCATGTCGCCATGGAGGGCGGCGTCATCCGCCTCGGCCGGGGGGCCGCCGCCTTCGATGTGGTCGAGAACATCGACCTCGACATCGCGCCCGAGCAGTTCGTCTGTCTCCTCGGTCCCTCGGGCTGCGGGAAGTCGACCCTGCTCGGTGCCGTCGCCGGGCATCTCACCCTGCATCGCGGTCGCGTCAGCCTCGACGGGGCGGCCATCACCGGCCCTCATCCCGACCGCGGCATCGTCTTCCAGCAGCATACGCTGTTCCCCTGGTGCAGCGTCATCGACAACGTCGCCTTCGGCCTCAAGATGAAGGGCGTCCCGAAACGCGCACGCCTGGACCGGGCCCGCGATTTCATCGCCGAGGTCGGGCTCGCCGGTTTCGAGGACCGTTATCCGGCGGAACTCTCAGGGGGCATGCAGCAGCGCGTCGAGATCGCCCGCGCGCTCATCACCCGCCCCCGCGTCCTCCTGATGGACGAGCCCTTCGGCGCGCTGGACGCCCAGACCCGCATGACGATGCAGGAACTGCTCCTCAAGGTCTGGAGCCAGCATCGCACGACGATCGTCTTCGTCACCCACGACATCGACGAGGCGATCTTCCTCGCCGACCGCATCCTGGTGATGACGCCACGGCCGGGGCGCATCCTCGACGATCTCACCATCGACTTCGCGCGGCCGCGCCAGCGCGAACTGATCGCCGATGAGCGTTTCACGAAACTCAGGCATCACTGCCTGACGCTGCTGCATTCCGACCGGAACAGCCTGCCCCTGCCGCGCCTCACGCCGATCGGCGTTCCCACGGGCATAGTCTGAACCGCCCCCGATCCACCTACTCGATTCACACATCTGCTCGACGGCTGTGCGCTTTATCTGAGAGGGTTCGACCTGAGGCGCGACGGGTCCCCTCTCCTGGAAGGAGAGGGGACCCGTGCTGCCCGCCAGATATGTGAGTATCGTAGCCCGATCCACGGCGGGCACGTTCGCGCGGCATCGATCCTGAAGAATTCAGACGGACATCGCGTCAGACCCGGACGAGGTGATCGGTGACGGTCACCGGCTCGGGCAGGACCTTGCGCGTGACCAGCCACTCGGCCGCCTTCTGGAACTCCGACAGGAAGGCCCGGTCGTCCGTCGCGTAGAGCTTGTATTGCTTGCGCAGGCCGATGAAGTGGTCGCGCACCCGGTCGCTGTAGCCTGCCTTGGCCTGTGTGAGGCGCTCGGCCTCTTCCGTGTTCGCGGACGCCCAGTCGGCGTCGTTCTTCAGAGCCGCATGGAAGGCCCGGACGAGATCGGGGTTCTTCGCGACGAAATCCCGGCGTGTCAGGTAGGAGGTGAAATCGATCTGGAAGGGCAGGTCGCGCTCTTCGAGAAAGATGTCGTGGGCCTTGTAGTCGAAGCGGGCGATGTCCACGCCGGGGCTCCACATCGACCACGCATCGACCTTGCCGGCGGCGAGGGCCGGGGCGGCATCCGGCGGGTTGAGATAGACGAACTTGACCTTGGACCGGTCGATGCCGTGCTTCTCCAGCGCCGCCACCACCAGGAACTCGCCGAGACCCGACCGGTTCACGGCCACCGACTTCCCGACCAGATCCTCCACCTTGTCGATGCCGGACCCGTCCTTGGCGATGATGGCGGTGGTGCGCGGGCTGTAGATGAGGAACTGGGTGAAGACCAGCGGCGAGCCGGCGGAGATGGCGGCGAGCGCCGGCGTCGTGCTGCCGCCGAAGCTGAAATCGGCGGTGCCGCCGGTGACCGCCTGAAGGGTCGGCGCGTGGTTGGGGAACGGGCCGACCCATTCCACCTTGATCCCGTCCTTGGCGAGGGTCTTCACCAGTTCGCCGCGCTCCTTGGCGATGAAGGTGAGGCCGGTATAGCCCCAGGTCAGGCGCAGCGTGTCGGTCGCGCGGCCGGTGGCGGCAGCGGCCGAATGGCCCGCGAGACCACCGGCGAGGGCACCTGCACCGATGAGGGACGTCTCGAGGAAACGGCGGCGGGAGGGGCCGGAGGACGGGGAGCGGAATGAGGTCGTCATGGGAGTCTCTGGCCGATCGACTACGAGGGAGAGTTCAGGCTGGCTCGGATTCGGCGTGAACGCCGAGTTCAGCGAGGAGGCGGAGGCGGAGGGCCGCCCGATCGCCGGAGCCGTCGAGCCGATGCTCGGCGGCGATGATCCCCGCCCGCATCACCAGCACGCGGTCGGCGAGGGAGATGGCCTCGTCGACATCGTGGGTGACGAGGAGAACGCCCGGCCGGTGGCGGGCCACGAGTTCCTTGACCAGCCCGTGCATGCGGATGCGGGTCAGGGCGTCGAGCGCCGCGAAAGGCTCGTCGAGCAGCAGCAGTTCCGGCTCCTGCACGAGCGCGCGGGCCAGGGCCACACGCTGCGCCTGACCGCCGGAGAGATTGCGCGGCCAATCGTCGAGGCGGTGCCCGAGCCCGACCTCGGAGAGCGCGGCGGCGGCGCGCTCCCGAGCCCCCTGGTCCGGCAGGCCCAGCGCCACGTTCCGCCAGAGGCTGTCCCACGGCAGCAGCCGATGCTCCTGGAAGACGACGGCGGCCTCTCCCGGCGCGTCGATGCGGCCGTGATCGACGGGATCGAGGCCCGCCAGGGCCCGCAGCAAAGTCGTCTTGCCGCAACCGCTTTCGCCCAGCAGGGCGACGAACTCACCGCGCTCGATGACGAGGTTCAGGCCGTCGATGACGACGCGCGTGCCATAGGCGCGGGTGAGGTCGGTGACGACGACGGCGGGACGCGAGAAGGCGGGCACGGCGACAGCGCTCCCGGCAGGCGCGCGGCTCATCGGCGGTCGCCGTAATTCGGGTGCCAGGCGAGGAGCGAGCGCTCCAGGTGCCGGGCGATGGAATCGGCGGCGATCCCGATGAGCGCATAGAGCACGATGGCCAGCACGATCACGTCGGTGCGCAGGAATTCGCGGGCATCCATCGCGAGGAAACCCAGGCCGGATTGCGCGCCGATCGTCTCGGCCACCACCAGGGCCAGCCAAGCCGTCGCCAGAGCGTAGCGGACGCCGGTGAGGATCGAGGGCAGGGCGCCGGGCAGGATGATGCGCCGGATCAGCTGGATCGGACCGAGGTTCCGAACACGGCCGAGTTCGACGAGCTTCGGATCCACCTGCCGGATGCCGAGCACGGTGTTGATGTAGATCGGAAAGGCGACCCCCAGCGCGACGAGGAAGATCTTCTGGCTCTCGCCGACGCCGAACCACACGATGACCAGGGGCAGCAGGGCGAGGAACGGGATGGCGCGGATCATCTGGACGCTGCGGTCGATGGCCGCCTCCGCGAGACGGGAGAACCCGACCAGGGTGCCGAGCGCGAAACCGATGCCGCCGCCGATGGCGAAGCCCACCGCCGCGCGCAGCAGGCTGGTGCCGAGATCGAGGAGCAGCGACCCGTTCAGCGTCAGCTTCCAGGCGGTCGTCAGGACCTTGCTCGGCGCCGGAAGCACCTGCGGCGAGATCCAGCCGGCACGGGCGAGGACTTCCCAGACCGCCACGAGGGCGACGGGGGCGAGCCACGAGATCACGAAGAGACCGTAGGGGCCCAAGCCGGACCGGGCCGTTTGGCGCGAGGGGGAGGGGGAAACGGCCTTGGGCAGCACCCGCCGGGGCGGGACGCCCGCTCCCGGCAGGGACAGACTCGCGATGGGGTCGAGGGTGGTCACGATGGTGGGGCTCCGGGGCTTGCGGGTCGACGGGGCGGGCCGGGATCAGGTGCGCGGCGGGGTCCAGACGGCGTCACGCACCTGGATGGCGCGGGGGATGAGTCCGAGACGGTGGAAGCGGTCCGCCGTCGCCTGCTGCCCCGACAGGATCGCGTCGGTGAGGGGCCGGACCCCGAACTGGGTGCGGTCCGCCGCGACCTTCTGGATCTCGTAGGGGATACCCGTCACGGCGTTCAGCGCCTTGGCCACCTCGTCGCGGTGCCCGTCGGCCCAGGCGGCCGCCTCGGAGAGGCCCGCCAGGCTATGGACGATGACGTCCGGATGCTTGTCGGCGAAGGTTCTGTTGGCCAGGAAATAGGCCGACACGTCGAGGGTCTGGCCGGAGGTCGCCAGGACCCTGGTCTTGCTCCGCGCCTGCCCCACGGCGAAATAGGGGTCCCAGATCGACCACGCGTCGACGCTGTCGTTGGCGAAGGCCGAGCCGGCATCCGCAGGCGTGAGGTAGGCGGGCGTGATGTCCGCGAAGGTCAGGCCGGCCTTCTCCAGGGCGGCGATGAGGAGGTTGTGCGCGCTCGTGCCGCGACCGAACGCGACCTTCCTGCCCTTCAGGTCGGCGACCGACCGGATCGGCGAAGCCTCCTTGACCAGGATCGCCTCGCCGTCGCCGGAGGGCGCCGCGGCGCTGACATAGACGAGGTTGCCGCCCGCCGCCTGCGAGAAGATCGGCGGCGCGTCTCCGGTATAGCCGAAATCGATGCTGCCGGCGCTCAGGGCTTCGAGCAGGGGAGGGCCGGCCTGGAACTCGACCCACTGCACCTTGGTCCCCTGCGCGGCCAGGCGCTTCTCGATCACCCCCTGTTGCCGCGCGATGACGATGAGACCGATCTTCTGGTAGCCGATCCGGAACTCCTTCGGCGCCGCCTCCTCGGCGGCGGCGCCGGTGAGGGCGGCGAGGCTGGCTCCGAGCGCGAAGAGCAGGCTCGGCACGCGGCGTCTGGTGATCGTCACGGATTGATCTCCCTCAGGTCATGCATCCGCCCGGCGAACCGGTGCGGCATCGGTGAAGCGGCCGCTCACGCCCTGTGGCAGGCGCAAGAGGTTGAGGATGGGGCAGGCCTTCTCGACCCGGGCGTGGAGCGCCGCGATCCGGGCCGGATCGGCCGGTGAATCGAGACGCACCTCGTAGGCGAGGTCATGCGGATGGACGGGGACGTCCTCGTACCCCTCCGCGCCGGCACGGGGATCGAAGGTGCCGGAGACCTCCACCTCCAGGGACGTGGTCGGCACGTCCTGCAGAGCGGCCTGGATCAGCACCGTATGCGCGAGGCACGACCCGAGGACCCCGAGTTGCAGTTCGGGCGAACTCGGCCCGAGATCGAAGCCCGCGAGATCGGGACCGCTATCGCTGACGATCGCGTGCCGGCGGATTCCGATCCGGCGCACGCCGCTGCCGCCCTCCACCGTCGCGCGCGCCGCAAGGGACGATGCGGAGACCTGGCCTTCGCGAATTCGCGTCGTCCGGAGATCGAGCGCACGACGCTTCGCGTGGAGATACGAGTCTATGTCGCCCATCGGCCCGCCGCCTCGTCGATGACGGACCGGACAACCCCGGCTTCGTCTTGTGAAGACGCTTGTATAGTCCGGTGGCGACAGAATGAGCTTCCGTTGTTCTAGCAAAGGTGGGAACGCTCTTCTGACTCATGCCTGTGTCATGGCTTTTCCTTGCATTCGCCCCGGACCCGCGCCGCATCGGGGCACAAGGCTCTCCTTTCACGGGCGGGAGCGGGGACCCGTCCCACCTGAGGGCGGCCGATACGCAGGCCACGTGACGATCAGAGACCCTGTGGGGGCCGAGAGCCGACCATGCAGCGGGACCGGCATCCCGAAGAATGGAATTCCAGCGACGTCGCCGAATACAGAACGAATACCTTCGCCTCCCTAGAAATACAGCATACCAGTCAGGGCGAGCTCGGCTATAAAAGAAGACAGCGTGAGACATGCGGCGCGAGGGCGTCGGGGAGGATGGCATGGCCGGAGAGATCGACAGGCGCGGCTTTCTGAGGGCGTCAGCGGCCTTCGCCGCGAGCGCGACCGCGGGGTTCTCCTGCATCGAGATCGCGAATGCCGCGGCGATCGAGGTGCCGACGGTGGACAGGCTCAGCCTGCGCGTGCTGATCGATTCCTCTCACGACCAGTTCCTCAAGCCCGCGACGGTGCAGGGCGTCGTCCACCAGCCGCCCGGCAACGGGCGCGGCAGCGACTACCGCAAGGTTCTCCACAACCAATGGGGCCTGTCGCTCTTCGTGGAATCGCGGCGCGCGGACGAGGAGCGCACGATCCTGCTCGATTTCGGCTACAGCCCCGACGCGCTCCTGAACAACATCGAGATCCTGCAGGTCGACCCGTCCAAGATCGACGCCCTCATCGTCAGCCACGGCCATCACGACCATTACGGCGGCCTCAACGGGTTCCTGGACAAGTATCGCGCTTCGCTGCCCGCCGACCTGACGCTCTATGCCGGTGGCGAGGACAATTTCTGTCACCGCGTCAGCCCGAGCAAGGTGCAGGGGCAGTTCACGGATTTCGGTCAGCTCGACCGGCGCGAACTGACGGCGCAGAAGATCAGGACCGTCCTGTGCGAGACGCCGACCGTGGTGGCGGGGCACGCCTTCACCACGGGCCAGATCAAGCGCTCCTCCATCGAGCGTATCCTGCCCAACACCTTCGTGGAACGCGGGATCAAGGACGGTCTCGGCTGCGATGCCACCCATTATTCGCCGGCCGAACTGCAGGGGCAGATCATCCCCGACGAGCATGTCCACGAACACGCCACCTGCTTCAACGTGAAGGGCAAGGGTCTCGTCGTCATCAGCTCCTGCGGCCATGTGGGGATCGTCAATTCGGTGCGGCAGGCGCAGGCCGTCTCGGGCGTCGAGAAGGTCCACGCCATCGTCGGCGGTTTCCACCTCGGGCCGGCGCCGAAGGATTATCTTACCCAGATCGTCGCCGAGATCCGGAAGCTCGACCCCGACGTGGTGATCCCGATGCATTGCAGCGGCCTGAACTTCGCCCTGGAAGCCCAGGCGCAGATGCCCGCCAACGTGATCGTGCCGACCACGGGCAGCCGTCTCACCTTCGGTGCGTAGGTCCAAACCCGCGGCGCTGCTCCTGTCGCTCCTGGCCTCGCACCCCATGATGCCGGTCAAGGGCGCGGAGCCGGCGCGACGCTCGGCGGCGGAGCTGATGGACGTGCTGATGTGGAACCGCGAGCCGGTGGGCGGACCCTTCACCCTGGTCGATCACCAGGGGCGCGGGCGCACGGAGGCCGACTTTCGCGGCAAGCTCCTCCTCGTCTATTTCGGCTACACCTCGTGCCCCGACATCTGCCCGACCGACCTCATGGAGATCGCCCGCGCGCTCACCCTGCTTGGCACGGAGGCCGATTCGGTCCAGCCGCTGTTCGTCACCCTCGATCCGGAGCGGGACACCGTCGCGCATCTCGCCGAATACGTCCCGAACTTCTCGCCCCGGCTCGTCGGCCTGACGGGCGAACCGGGGGCGATCCGCCGGGCCGCCGATGCCTACCGGGTCTTCTTCGAGAGGGGCGTGGGGCCGAACGGAGACAGGACGATCGACCACTCGGCCTTCATCTACCTGATGGACCGGTCGGGGGCCTATCTCGGCTTCTTCCCGCCGGGCACCTCGGCCGAGCGAATGCTGACGATCATCCGCCCCCATCTCGCTCATCCCTGACGGTTGCGCGTCGAGCCTCCGACGTCGATCGGGACTATCGCGCCATGCCCCAGCGCCGCACGGTGAGCCGCTCGAACGCCGCGAACACCACGTTCTCGATGACGAGGCCGATGACGACGACGAGGACGAGACCGGCGAAGACGCGGTCCGTGTAGAGTTCGTTGCGGTTCTGGAAGATGTACCAGCCGAGACCGCCGCGCCCCGAAGACGCGCCGAAGACGAGTTCGGCCGCGATCAGCGTGCGCCAGGCGAAAGCCCATCCGATCTTGAGGCCGGACAGGATCGCCGGCAGCGCGGCGGGGATGAGGATCTGGATCACGTAGGACGGGCCGCGCAGTCCATAGTTGCGCCCGGCCATGCGCAAGGTTTCGGGCACGCCCTGAAAGCCCGCATAGGTGTTGAGCGCCATCGGCCACAGCACCGAATGGATGAGGACGAAGATCAGGCTGCCGGAACCGAGGCCGAACCAGAGCAGGGCCAGCGGCAGCAGGGCGATCGCCGGTAGCGGGTTGAACATCGCCGTCAGGGTCGAGAGCAGGTCGCGGCCGAACTGGGTCGAGACGGCCAGCGTGGTCAGCAGGAAGGCCAGGACGATACCGCAGACATAGCCCTGCAGCAGCACGACGAGGGAGATCCGCACCCGGTCCAGCAACTCGCCGTTCACGAGGCCTTCGACCAGGGCCGCCATCGTGGCGCCGAAGCCGGGCAGCAGCAGGTCGTTGTCCTGCCAGCGCGCCAGCCCCTCCCAGACGAGGACGAGGGCGACGATGATCAGGCCCTTGCGCAGCCAATCCTGCTGCCAGAGCCGGGTCGAGAACGGCAGTACCCGTTCCACCGGGGCTTCCACGAAGGGGGCGAGCACGTGGTCGTATTCCGGGCGGATCGGCGGCACGAGGGGCCGGCCCGCGAGACTGGCCTCGCTCATGCGGACCCCCCCGTGGATCCTGCGGGTTCGGGAGCGGCCTCGAACAGGCGGCTATGCAGACGCTGCACCGCGTCCTGAAAATCGCGGCTTCCGATGCTGGTCAGATCGAAGGCATGGCTGTTGATCTCGGCCCGCACGCGGCCCGGATGGGGCGAGAGCAGCGCCACCCGGTTGCCGACCACGAGGGCCTCCTCGATGGAATGGGTGACGAAGAGCAGGGTGAAGCGGGCCTCGTCCCAGAGGGACAGCAATTCCTCCTGCATCCGGCGCCGGGTCAGGGCGTCGAGGGCCGCGAAGGGCTCGTCCATCATCAGGACCTTCGGCTGCATCGCCAGCGCCCGGGCGATCGCCACGCGCTGCTTCATGCCTCCCGAGAGCTGGTGCGGGTAGCTGTCGGCAAAGCGGGTCAGCCCAACCTTGTCGATGTAGTGCCGCGCCCGCTCGGCGGCCTCGCGCCGGCCGAGGGCACGGGCCGCGCGCAGGGGGAAGGCGACGTTCTGGGCGACCGTCTTCCAGGGCGGCAGCTGGTCGAATTCCTGGAACACGACGATGCGGTCGGGACCGGGCTCGCGAACCGGTACGCCGCCGAGGGTGATCTCCCCCTCCACGGGGCGGAGGAAACCGGCCGCCGCCTTGAGCAGGGTGGACTTGCCGCAGCCGGAGGGCCCGAGCAGGACGAACCGATCCCCCTGATGGATATCGAGGTCGATGCGATGGGTGGCGCGCACCACCCGCTCCGGCGTGCGGTATTCGAGGGTCACGCCCTTGATCCGCAGCAGCGGCGATGCGTCGGCCGCGACCGGGGCATGGACGCTCGCCTCCTCACGCCGCGCCGATCCCCATGCGCGGGGATCGGGAAGCCCTGTGATGGAAAACTCGGAGCGGGGGGCCGTGGAGATCATGGCGCGCCGCTCAGCTGCCGTTGCTGATGCGCGGGTCATCGAAGAAGTAGTCGCCGATCGTCTTCGGGTCCGCCTTGATGGCGCCGACCCGGTGCATGAACGTGCCGAGACCGAGCGTGTTCTCGGGCGTCACCTTGAAGGATACGGCGGGGTTCTTGATGATCGTCGTCAGGAAGGCCGGGTCGATCTTGCTGCCGTTGATCCGAACGTAGATCTCGGCCGCCTTCTCCGGATTCGCGGTGATGAACTTCGCGGCGTCGTCGAGGGCACCGAGGAAGGCCGTGTAGGTCTTCGGGCTGTCCTTGTAGAACTTCTCCGTGGCGTAGAGCACGGTGGAGGAGGCCGGCCCGCCCTGCACGTCATAGGAATTGAGCACGATCCGGGCTTTCGGATTGTCGGCGAGTTCCTGCTCCTGGAAGGGCGGGTTGCCGAAATGGCCGGAGATCTCGGTGCCGCCCTTGATGATCGCGGCGGCGGCCTCCGGATGCGGGACCGCGACACTGATCTTGTCGAGCTTGGCGAAGTCCTTGTCACCCCAAAGCTTCGCCGATGCCAGCTGCAGAATGCGCGACTGAACCGAAACGCCGACGGCGGGGACCGCGATGCGGTCCTTCTCGGTGAAGTCGGCGATGGTCTTCACGTCGGGATTGTTGGTCACGAGGTAGTAGGGGAAGTTGCCGAGCGACGCGACGCCCTTGACGTTCTGCCGTCCCCTGGTGCGGTCCCAGAGGGTGAAGAGCGGGCCGACGCCGGCACCGGCGATCTCGATGTTGCCGGACAGCAGCGCATCGTTGACGGCCGAACCACCGGAGAGCTGGACGTAGTCCACCTTGATGTCGAGGCCCGCCTGCTTGCCGTGCTTCTCGATGAGCTTCTGGTCCTCGACGACGTTAAGAAGCAGGTAGACCACGCCGAATTGCTTGGCGATGCGCAGCTGACCCTCGTTGGCGGCGGCCGGGACGAGACCAGCGAGGGTGAGGGCGACTCCACCCAGAAGAGCCGCCGCGGTCCGGCGCGAGAGGGAAGGGCGTCGGGTCGTCATGGGAAAACCTGCTGTCGAACTCGGACGCGGGACGCGGCGCCGGGAAGAGAAAGTGTCCTGCGAATCTGCTCGGCGGAGCCCCCGGCGTCAATGAAATCGTTCTCTTTATAGAACAAACAAGGGAGATGATCCGTCTCTCTGACGGTCAATCCGTAGTCATAATCGATCCCATGACAGCAACTCTAAGAATGTTTCCAGCCGAGCAATGGAATGTCGGAGACCATCGATTTACCTCATCACGCCCGCCGTTCGTTTTACGGGACATGCCGGGTGGGTTAACCGGTGTGTGCCCTCACGAAACCTGCCGGGGCGGGATCACGCCCGGCGGATGCGCCGGTTGAGCCGGCTGGCCAGACGCTCGCCGATGGTCTGCACCGCCTGGACCAGGACGATCAGCACGACGACGACGGCCAGCATCATCTCGGGCCGGAAGCGCTGGTAGCCGTAGCGGATGCCGAGATCGCCCAGGCCCCCGCCGCCGACGGCGCCGACCATGGCCGAGTAGCCGAGCAGCGACACCACCGCGAGGGTCAGGCCGAGGAGGATGCCGGGCAGAGCCTCCGGGATCAGCACCTTGCGGATGATGGTGAGCGGGCCGGCGCCGAAGGCGCGCGCCGCCTCCACCAGCCCGGCATCGACCTCGCGGATCGCCGCCTCCACGAGGCGGGCGATGAAGGGCGTCGCCGCCACCGTCAGCGGCACCGTGGCGGCCCACATCCCGATGGAGGTGCCGGCGATGAGCCGGGTGAAGGGGATGATGGCCACGACCAGGATGATGAAGGGAGTCGAGCGGGTGGCGTTGACGATGAGGCCCAGCACGCCGTTGAGCCAGGGCGCGGCGAGCAATTCCCCACGCCGGCTCGTCGCCAGGAAGACGCCCAGCGGAAGGCCGAACAGCGTGCCCAGAATGGCCGCCACGGCCACCATGGACAGGGTGTCGCCGGTGGCTTGCAGCAGCAGGCGGATCATTTCAGGCGACACGGCGATCCTCCGCGCTGTGGGCCGGCAGATAGCCGAGAAGATCGGAAACGAGGCCGTGAGCGTCGAGGAAGGCGCGGGCCCGGCCGACGACGTCCGGCCCAGCGGGCAGGCCCACCGTGAGGGAGCCGAAGGGCTGGCCGGCGATCTCGTCGACGGTGCCGGACAGGATGTTGGCCTCGATGCCGGTCTCGCGCGCGAGCCGCGCGACGATCGGGTCGTTGGCGTGAGGCCCGCGGAAGGCGATGCGCAGGACCGCCCGGCCACCCGCGATCGGTCGGGTCTCGATCCCGGCGCGGAGTGCTGCCGGCAGGGTCAGCCCCATCTCCCCGGCGAGGAGCGTGCACGTCATCTCCGCCTGGGGCCGGGTGAAGACCTCGAACACGTCGCCCTGTTCGACGATGCGGCCCGCTTCCAGCACGGCGACGCGGTCCGCCACGGCGCGGATCACCGACATCTCATGGGTGATGAGCACGATGGTGAGGCCGAGGTCGCGGTTGATGCGGCGCAGGAGCGCCAGGATCGACCGCGTGGTCTCGGGGTCGAGGGCGGAGGTGGCCTCGTCGGAGAGGAGGACGCTCGGCCCCGTGGCCAGGGCCCGGGCGATGCCGACCCGCTGCTTCTGTCCCCCAGAGAGCTCGGCGGGATAGCGGTCGCGCTGCTCCTCCAACCCGGTCAGGGCCAGCAATTCCTCGACGCGGGCGCGGATCGCGGCCTTGCCCCGGCCCTCGATCTCCAGGGGCAGGGCGATGTTGCCGAAGGCGGTGCGCGAGGAGAGCAGGTTGAAATGCTGGAAGATCATGCCGATGCCGCGGCGTATCCGGCGCAGCGCGCGCTCGTCGAGGGACGAGACCTCCGCATCCCCGACAAGGACACGACCGGAGCTCGGGCGTTCCAGCCCGTTGATGAGCCGGATCAGGCTCGATTTCCCCGCGCCCGAGCGGCCGATCACCCCCAGCACCGAACCGGCCGTCACCGACAGGTCGATCCCGCTCAGCGCCGAGACGCCGGCGCCGTCGCGGGTGGAGTAGGTCTTCGCCACCTGCTCGAAACGGATCAGCGCATCCGGCGGCGGGACGGCATCGCCGCCGCGGTCGATGTGAATTCCAGGCACTCGCCAAACCTCATGCGCCCGGCACGCGCAGGCGCCGGGCGGTGGAACGGAACGATGATCGTCTATCGTGCAATTCTATGAGCTATACTTAGCGCATTCAATGAAATCGGCTGTCGAATCCTTCGTTCGTCAAGCAAGATCGATCCCCGCAGCCCTACCGCGAGAGAACAATCCTCCAAGTCGACCGGCATTCACGTCGCCCCGGCATTCGGGCCGGCCGCATGCGCGGCGTCGGGCGGGCAATCTCGGTCTCGCCCAAGCGACACCACGCGATCCGGAAAATTCGCCTCTCGGCATCCCGGTTCGAGGGAAGACCTGTTCGCGTCTCCGCAAGAAATGAAAAATCCATGCCGTTGATTGCGAAGACTAAATACGGTCCAATGTAGGTCATAGATAGAGACGCAGCCACGTTTCTCTTTCGCCATCAGCCCCGACATCTCGCTTCGCGTTCTCCTCCGAACGCCCATTCGGACCCCGTTGTCATGCCGTCTGACACATCGCGCGCACCGCGCCGGTCTTCGAGCCGGCGCGGCTTCCTTCGGCTGGCCGGCGGCGCGGCGGGCGGGATCGCCACCGCCGCTCACGCCCTGGAGACGGGCGATCCCCTTGCCATCCCCGAATGGAGCCGTACGCCCGGAGCGCCCTCGGCCTCTCCCCCCTATGGCCGTCCCTCGCCCTACGAGAATCTGGGCCGCCGATCGCGGACGCCGCCGGCCTTTCCCGGCGCCTCCTCCACCGGCACGCCGCTCCAGCACCTGCACGGCATCATCACGCCCAATGGGCTGCATTTCGAGCGCCACCATGCCGGGGTGCCGGCCATCGACCCGGAGCGCCACCGGCTGGCGATCCACGGCCTCGTGGAACGGCCCCTCGTCCTCACCATGGACGATCTCGTGCGGATGCCGTCGGTCTCGCGCATCCATTTCCTCGAATGCTCGGGCAACACGCCGTGGCTCGGGGCCAAGCCGGGCTGGACCATCCAGGACAGCCACGGTCTCCTCTCCTGTGCCGAATGGACCGGCGTGGAGTTGAGCACGCTCCTCGACGAGGTCGGGGTGAAGCCCGGCGCCGCCTGGATCCTGGCGGAGGGCGCGGACGCGGCCGGGATGACCCGGAGCATCCCCCTCGACCTCGCACGCGACGGCGCGATCCTGGCCTATGCCCAGAACGGGGAACGGCTCCGCCCGGAACAGGGCTACCCGCTGCGCCTGTTCGTGCCGGGGGTCGAGGGCAATCTCAGCATCAAGTGGCTGCGCCGGCTCAAGGTCGGGGACCAGCCGTTCCAGACCCGCGAGGAGACCTCGAAATACACCGACCTGATGCCGGACGGGTCGGCGCGCCAGTTCACCTTCGTGATGGAGGCCAAGTCCGTCATCACCACGCCGTCGGGCGGCGAGCAGCTGCGCGCGCCCGGATTCCGCGAGATCCGCGGCCTCGCCTGGACGGGGCGCGGCCGCATCGCGGGTGTCGAGGTCTCCACCGATGGCGGCGCGCGCTGGCAGGCGGCCAGTCTGGAGGGTCCGATCCTGCCCAGATGCCTCACCCGGTTCCGGCTCCCCTGGCGATGGGAGGGCGGCCCGGCTCATCTCCTCAGCCGGGCCACCGACGAGACGGGCTACGTCCAGCCGCCGCGCGCGGCGCTGGTCTCGGTCCGGGGCACCCAATCCTTCTACCACAACAACGGAATCGCCGGCTGGCACATCGCCGCCGAGGGGGGCGTGAGCCATGCGGTTTAGCGGCCTCGGCCTACTCGCCTGCCTGACGACGACGGGCGCCGCCCTGGCGGACCCGTCCGGGCCCGTCTCCCTGTCCGGGATCGGCCGCCCCGCGACCCCTCAGATCCTGGCCCCCTGGGACATCGAGGTGCGGGCCGACGGGCAGGGCCTGCCCGCCGGCCATGGCAGCGTGCGCCAGGGCGAGGCCCTGTTCGGGGCACGCTGCGCCGGCTGCCACGGGGCGCAGGGGGAAGGGTCGGCGGCCGACAGACTCGCGGGCGGCCTCGGCAGCCTCGCGACGGGCAAGCCGGTGCGGACGGTGGGCAGCTTCTGGCCCCATGCCACCACCCTGTTCGACTATATCCGCCGCGCCATGCCCTACGACGCGCCGCAATCCCTCAGCGCCGACGAGACCTACGCCCTCAGCGCCTATGTGCTGCATCTCAACGGCATCCTGCCGGAGGGAGCCGAACTCGATGCCGCCTCGCTGCCGAAGGTGCGGATGCCGAACCGGGACGGTTTCACCACGGACGGCCGCCCCGACGTGCCGGTGCGTGCCGGTCAGGCCCCTCTCACGGGGATCACGGCGCCGCGATAGCGCTCGCGGATGAAGCCGGCGACCTCCGCCGATTGCAGGAGGGCGGAGAGCGTCAGGATGCGCGCATCCTGGGCCAGGGCCTCTGTCGTCACCAGCACGTTGGCGTAGGGGTTACCCTCCGCCCGCTCCAGCCCGAGGGCATCCTTGGCCGGATCGAGCCCGGATTCGAGGGCATAGTTGCCGTTGATGACCGCGAGGGCGACGTCGTCGAGGGAGCGCGGCAATTGCGGCGGCGCCACCTCGACGAAGCTCAGGGATTTCGGGTTCTCGGCGATGTCACCGGCCGTGGCGAAGGTGCCGTCGCCGCCGGGCCTGAGACGGATGAGGCCGTTCTCCTGCAGAAGCTTCAGCCCCCGGCTGAAATTGGTGACGTTGTTCGAGAGGGCGACGGTCGCCCCCTTCGGCAGGTCGGCGAGGCTGCGGACGCGGCGCGAATAGAGCCCGAGGGGCTCCACATGCACGCGCGCCGTCACGGCGAAGCGGACGCCGAGCTCGGCCTCCTCGCTGCGCAGATAGGGCACGTGCTGGAAGAAGTTGGCGTCGGCGTCGCCGTCGATGACGAGGCGGTTGGGGCGGATGTCCCCGCTGATCTCGATGATCCGCAGGGGCAGGTCCGGAGCGAGCGTGTCCTGCACATAGGTCAGGATCTCGGCATGAGGCACCGAGGAGGCGACCACCTTGAGGGGTGCCGCGGCCCGGGCCGTGGAGGCCGTGAGGAGGGCGAGGGTGCCGCCCAGCAGGGGAAGGGTGCCGCCCAGCAGGGCGCGACGGTTCAGGGGCATGGAGGGTCTCTCTGTTCGGGTGCGCCTGAGCGACCTCATTCGGGCGTCGTGCGGGGCTCGTCCGGACGGCGGGCTCACGCCTGCGACAACGGGTCGGGACCGAAGCTGAAATCCGACGCCGCGCTACCAGACCGGCTCGAGGAAGCCCTTGTAGGTCCGCTCGATGTAGTCCCGCACCGGCGCCGAGCGGAAGCTGCGGATGAAGGCGGCCAGACGCGGATCGTCGCGGTTGTCCGGGCGGGCGACGAAGCTCAGCGTGTAGCGCCGATCCCCGACCCCGTCGGTGATGAGGGAGGTCTTGGGGTCGCCGCCCGCGGCGATCAGGTAGGTGAAGCTCACCTGCGCCAGGGTCACGTCGTCCATCGCGCGCGGCAGTTGCGCCGCTTCGAGTTCGAGGATCCGCAGGTGCTTCGGATTGGCGACGATGTCTCCGACGGAGGCCTCGTCGCCGACGCCCGGTTTCAGGGTGAGCAGCTTGGCGGTCTCCAGCAGGCGCAATCCCCGCGCCGCGTTGACGGGGTCGTTGGCGATGGCCACCGAGGCGCCGTCGGGGACCTTGTCGAGGCTGGTCACCGTCTTCGAGAACAGGCCCACGGGCAGGACGATCGCGCCCTCCACGGCCACCAGCTTGTAGCCCCGCGAGCGGATGGCGCTCTGGAGGTAGGGCACGTGCTGGAACAGGTTGGCGTCGATATCGCCCGAGGCCACGGCCTCGTTGGGCGTCACCCAATCGGTGAACTCGACGATCTCGACATTCTGCCCCTGCTTGCGGGCGAGATCGGCGGCGAAGGCCAGGGTCTGCCCCACCGGTCCCGGCGTCGCGCCGATGCGCAGGGGTTTTTCCGCGAAGGCGGGGCCGGCCCCCAGAGCGAACAGGGCGGCCGCGAAGCCGAGGAGGCTGCGGCGGGTACGGAGCGGGGGCATCGTGGACACCTGTGATCGGGGAGGGGAAGAGGGTGCCGGTCAGGCGGCGGAGGCGCGGGCCTCGCCGCCGGCCCGGCGCAAGCGTGCGCCGGGATGGGTCGCCTTCAAGTGGGCGCCGCCCTCCGGAAACAGCTTTTGACGGAGCGTGCCCTCGCGATACCGCGTCTTGAACGCGCCCCGGTCCTGCAACGCGGGCACGACGAGGTCGACGAAGGCCTCGATGGTCTCGGGCGCGACGGCGCGGGTGAGATTGAAGCCGTCGATATCGGCCTCGTCGGCCCAGGAGAGCAGCGCGTCGGCCACCTCGGAGGGCGATCCGACGATGAAAGGAGCCCGTGCCCCGCGCGGGCCGAACTCGGCGAAGTCGGCGCGGGTGAAGGGGCGTTCGCCGGGCAGCGTCAGGTTCTCGAGCAACGACTGCATGGCATTGGTCTTGACGTAGGCGAGCCCCTCATGCGCATCGAGCCCGGACAGGTCGATCCCGGTCCAGCCGGAGACGAGGGCGAGCTGGCCTTCCACGTCGAGATACTGGGCGTACTCCTCGCGCAGATCGAGCGCCTCGGCGCGGGTGGGCGCCACGATCACGGTGGCCCCGAGGAACATCCGGATGTCGTAGGGATCCCGGCCCGCCTCCTTGGCCGCCTGTCGCGTTGCGCGCACCGCCTTGCCGGCGATGGCCTTGGTCTGGCCATTGAGGAAGATGCTCTCGGCATGGCGGGCGGCGAAGAGACGTCCGCGCGACGAGGCCCCGGCCTGGTAGAGCACGGGCGTCCGCTGCGGCGACGGCTCGCTGAGATGCTGTCCGTCGACCCGGTAGCTCGGCCCGTCATGGATGACGCGGTGGACCCGGCCCGGCTGCGTGAACAGGCCGGCCGCCCGGTCGCGCAGGGCCGCGCCGTCCTCCCAGCTTCCCTCCCAGAGCTTGTAGGCGGCCTCGAGGAAATCCTCGCCGGCATCGTAGCGCGCATCGTGTTCGCGGGCTTGGGGCAGGCCCATGCCGCGCGCGCCGCTCTCCAGATAGCCGGTGACCACGTTCCAGCCGATCCGGCCGTTGGTGAGGTGATCGAGGGTCGAGAGCCGGCGGGTGAAGGTGTAGGGATGCTCGTAGGTGAGGTTCGCCGTGACCCCGAAGCCGAGATGCGTCGTGGCATGGGCCATCGCCGGCACCAGCAGGAACGGATCGAGGTTCGGCGCCTGCGCCGCCCGGGCGACGGCGGTGGCGGGCGAAGCCCCGTAGACGTCGTAGACCCCGACCACGTCGGCGAGGAAGATCCCGTCGAACAGGCCACGCTCGGCGGTGCGGGCCAGCGACACCCAGTAATCGAGGGTATTGTAGCGCGCCGCCGTATCGCGCGGATGCCGCCACAGCCCGGCCCAGGTATGGCCCGGCGCTCCCATCTCGAAGGCGTTCAGCCTCAATTCGCGGCGTGCGCTCATGGCAGATCCAGGCAATCCGGGGCGACGGTATGGTGCGATGGAGAGAGAGGCCTCGTTCCCGCGATGCGCGAGGCATTCATGCGCATGAGCCTAGCCGGTGACCGGACCCGGTCAACAAGAATGATCTTTCAACGATCATCCCTTTCAAGCATACATCGTCTATTTTACGATGGCTTAGAGCATAACATCTCCAAATCGCACATCTGACCATAATTTATACTTGTCTGCCCTGCCCGGATTGACGATCAGGACGACCACGATGCCGGGGGCCATCGAGCGCGACCACCCTCGGCGTCACGGCATCACGGGCACGGGATCGACGGAATGTCTCAGACGGAAGCGGGATGGGGCGCGGGGCCGAGCGCGGGCTATGAGGCGCTCGCGGCCGGTTTCCGGCCGGTCTTCGCGCGCATCCGCGCCACCGCCATCGCCCGCGATCTCGCGCACACGCTGCCCCATGACGAGATCGGCTGGCTGAGAGAGGCGGGCTTCACCACCCTGCGCCTCGCCCGCGAAGAGGGTGGCCACGGCGCGAGCCTGCCCGAACTGTTCAACCTGCTGATCGAGTTGTCCCAGGCCGACCCCAACGTCACCAACGCCCTGCGCGCCCATTTCGGCTTCACAGAGGACATGCTGTGCTCGTCCTCGCCGGAATGGCGGGCGTGCTGGACAGGCCGGATCGGCGATCGCCAGACCGTCGGCAGCGGCGTGTCCGAGACCGGCGAGGCCAAGGTCGGGCAGTTCGATACGGTCCTGCGGCCGCAGGGCGGGCACTGGCTGCTCAACGGCCGGAAATTCTACACCACCGGCTCGCTCTTCGCCGACTGGATCCACGTCTCGGCCCAGGACGAGGCGGGCGCGTCCCTGGTGGCGGCCGTGCCGGTGCGGGCGCCGGGCGTCGAGATCGTCGACGATTGGGACGGTTTCGGCCAGTCGCTCACCGCCAGCGGCACGGCGATCTTCACGGACGTCCTCATCGGGCCGGAGCTCATCAAGCCCGATCCGGAGCGTTTCCCCTACGCGATGGGGTTCTTCCAGCTCGTCCATCTGGCGACGCTGGCCGGCATCGGCCGTTCGGCCGCCATCGACGTGTCGCGGCTCGTGGCCGAGCGCAAGCGGGTCTACAGCCACGGCAACGGCAGCCGGGCCGGCGACGATCCCCAGATCCAACAAGTGGTCGGGCGCGTGCGCGGCGCGGCCTATGCGGCCGGCGCCATCGTCCTCAAGGCGGCGGAGTCCCTGCAGCGGACCTACGAGATCCATCGCACGGGAGAAGCGGCGGACCATGCTGCTTCTATCGCCGACATCGAGGTGAACCAGGCGGTGACCGTGGTCACCGACCTCGTTCTGGAGGCCACCACGACCCTGTTCGATGCGCTCGGCGCCTCGGCCGTGAAAAGCGGTCTCGGCCTCGACCGGCACTGGCGCAACGCCCGCACCATCGCCTCGCACAATCCCCGGATCTACCGCGACCGGGCGGTGGGCGATTTCGCGGTGAACGGCACCGCCCCGCCGCGCCAATACCGGGTCGGCTCGGCCTGACGCGCCCCCTGCCAAACAAGCCCGCTGGCAAGCCCGCTGGCAGGCCCGCTGGCAGGCCCGCTGGCAGGCCCGCTGGCAGGCCCGCTGGAATGAGAGATCAAGGACAGACCCATGTCACGTCGCCGGGACACGATGCGCCTCGGTGCCTTCCTCTATCCGGGCGGGCACCACGTCGCGGCATGGCGGCATCCCTCGTCGCAGGCGGATGCGGGGATCGATCCCGCCCATTACCGGCGCCTCGCCAGGGTGGCCGAGGCGGCGAAGTTCGACCTGATCTTTCTCGCCGACGGGGTCAGCATCCGCGGCGACGACATCGACGCCCTGAGCCGCACGGCGATCCGCTATGTCGGGCAGTTCGAACCGCTGACCCTGCTCTCGCATCTCTCGGCGGTGACGGAGCGCATCGGCCTCGTGGCCACCGCCTCAACCACCTACAACGAGCCGTTCCACGTGGCGCGCAAGTTCGCCTCCCTCGACCATCTCAGCGGCGGCCGGGCGGGCTGGAACCTCGTGACCTCGGCGGACCCGCGCGAGGCCTACAATTTCAGCCGCCACAGCCACCTCGCCCATGCGAACCGCTACGCCCGCGCCGAGGAATTCGTGGACGTGGTCGCCGGGCTCTGGGACACGTTCGAGGATGACGCCTTCGTCCGCGACCGCGGTGAGGGGCGCTTCTTCGATCCGGCCAAGCTGCACGTGCTCGGGCACGAGGGCGAGCATTTCTCCGTGCGCGGGCCGCTCAACGTGCCCCGGCCGCCGCAGGGCCACCCGGTGGTGGTGCAGGCGGGCTCGTCGGAGGCCGGCAAGGCCCTGGCGGCGCGCACCGCCGAGGTCGTGTTCACCGCCCAGGCCACCCTGGAGGACGCGACCGCCTTCTATGCCGACGTGAAGGGCCGGCTCGCCCGCCACGGCCGCGAACCCGACGCGCTCAAGATCCTGCCGGGCGCCTTCCCGGTGGTCGGCCGCACGATGGGCGAGGCCGAGGACAAGTACGGCGCGTTGCAGGAGCTGATCCACCCCGTCGTCGGCCGCTCGCTCCTGGAGCAGCTCGCCGGGCTCGACCTCTCCGGCTACCCTGACGATGCCCCCGTTCCGGAGGCCAGCGGGACGGAGGGCGGCAAGAGCCGGCAGGACCTCCTCGTCACCATCGCCCGGCGCGAAGGCCTGACCATCCGCGACCTCTACCTGCGCATCGCCGGAGCGCGCGGGCACTGGACCCTGATCGGGACACCCGCCCGGATCGCCGACGCCCTTCAGGAGCGTTTCGAGGCTTATGGCGCCGACGGGTTCAACATCATGCCCCCGACGCTTCCGGGCGGGCTCGACGATTTCGCCACCCTGGTGATCCCCGAATTGCAGCGGCGTGGCCTGTTCCGCACGCAATACGAGGGCACCACCCTGCGCGAGAATCTCGGCCTCGCCCGCCCCCGTCACCGCCGCCACGCATCCGCCCGGACCCCGTAGCCCCATCTCAACCGGCGCCGCCCGGTGGAGACCCGACCGGCGATCTCACCCCGCCGGGCGCCGCGTCCTGGCCTCCCGCAGGCGTTCGAGGAACCGAGCTGCGAGGCAACCGCGCTCGACCGGATCCTCGCAGCCGGCGCGCAACAGCACGCGGCGGTCGCGACGCTCGATATGCGCGTTGACCGGCAGCAGGATCGGCGGGGCATTGGCACGAAAATCCGCCGCCAGCCCCTGCGGGCCGCCGCTCAACCGCGCGATCCCGAGTTCGAGGCACCCGACCCGGAGGCGGGCCAGGGTGACGAGGGCCTCGAACGCCTCCGGTGGCGGACCGAACCGGTCGGTCACCTCGTGGCGGAGCGCCTCGACCTCGTCCGGGGTCGTGAGGCGCAATAGGCGGGTGTAGAGGCTCAGCCGCACGTCCGGCTCCGGCACGTAATCGGCCGGCACGCCACCGGACAGGCCGATCCGGATCTCGGGCGTCCAATCCTCCGCGACCTCCCCCTTCGCGGCCCGCAAGGCGAGGTGCAGGAGGTGCTGATAGAGTCCGAGCCCGATCAGCTTGACGTGGCCGGCCTGGTTCTCGCCCACGAGGTCGCCCGCTCCGCGCAGGTCGAGGTCGCGGGCGCTGATGGCGAAGCCCGCGCCGAGCCGGTCCAGGGCCTCCAGGGTGCGAAGGCGCTTTTCCGTCGCCGGACTCAGCGGCTTCTCCGGCTGGTGGAGCAGGTGAACGACGCCCCGGCGCTGGCCACGCCCGACCCGGCCCCGCAGCTGGTGCAGCTGGGACAGGCCGAAGCGCTCGGCGTCCCAGACCAGCATGGTGTTGGCACGCGGCACGTCGAGGCCGCTCTCGATGATGCTGGTCGCCAGAAGCACGTCGCCCTCGCCATCGGCGAAGCGCACCATCACATCGTCCATCTCCGCCGGCTTGAGGTCGCCATGGGCGATCATCGTGTGCAAGCCGGGGACGAGCTTGGCCAGTCGCTCCGCCATGGGGCCGATATCCTCGATGCGCGGACACACGACGAAGCTCTGACCGCCCCGGCGATGCTCGCGCATGAGCGCGTCGCGGAGGGATTCAGCCTCGAACGGCGCGATCACCGTGCGGATGGGCTGGCGCACCGCGGGCGGCGTCGCGATGACGCTCAGGGATTGCAGGCCGACCAGGGCGGATTGCAGGGTCCGGGGGATCGGCGTCGCCGTAAGCGTCAGGACGTGGCCGTCTCCCGCCGTCTTTCGCAGGGCCTCCTTCATCTTCGCTCCGAAGCGCTGCTCCTCGTCGATGACCACGAGGCCGAGATCTGCGAAAGCGACGCCCTTGGCGGTGAGGCAATGGGTGCCGACGACGAGGCGGATGCTGCCGTCGGCGAGCCCCGCCTTCACGCGCTTCGCTTCGGCCGGGGAGACGAGGCGGGAGAGATGGGCGACCTCGATGCCGAAGCGGGCGAAGCGCCGGGTGAAGGTCCGCACATGCTGGCGGGCCAGAACGGTGGTGGGCGCCACCACCGCCACCTGGCGGCCGGCGAAGATCGCCGCGGCGGCGGCGCGCAGGGCCACCTCGGTCTTGCCGAAGCCGACATCGCCGCAGACGAGGCGGTCCATCGGCCGCCCCGAAGCGAGATCGCCCAAGACACCGTTCACCGCCCTGGCCTGATCGGCGGTGAGGTTGAACCCGAACCCGGCGGCGAAGCGCTCCATCTCCCGCAGCGGCGGCGACAGGACCGGCGCCTCGATCGCCCGGCGCGCCTCGGCGGCGGCGAGCATCATGCGGGCGGCTTTTGCCATGCACGCCTCGGCTTCGAGGCGCCGACGGCCCCAGGACCCGCCTTCGAGCTTGTCGAGGGTGACCGCCTCGACCTCCGAGCCGTAGCGCCAGATCCGGTCGGCCTGGGAGACCGGGACCATCAGGATCGCATTCCCGGCAAAGCGCAGCCGGAGGGCGTCCTCGCCGCCATCCTCTCCGGTCTCGACGCGCTCCAGGCCTTCGAAGACGCAGAGACCGTTGTCGCGATCCACCGCCACATCGCCGACGCGCAGCTCCACCTCGCCGATGGGAAGGCTCGCGACGGGCTCGCCCTCCTCGACGGCGGCCCGGCTCCCGAACAGGTCGGCGGCGGCGATGACGCAGACACCCTGTCCCGGCACCCTGAACCCCGCCTCAATGGGCGCGGCCAGCGCCAGGATCGCGCCGGGCCTGGCGCGGGCCACCGCGGTCCAGTCCGCCACGCGCCGGGCCTTGCGCCCCAGCGACCGTTCGGCGACGCGGATCAGGCGACCGAGGGGTTCCTCCGGCCCCGTCAGCAGGATGCGCTCGCCCGCCTCCAGGTGCCGGCGCAGGGTCTCGGCCAGGGCCGCGTTGGGACGGGCCTTCCGCACGAAGGCGGGGATCGCCAGATCCTCGGATTCCTCCGCCGTCGCGGTGGCGACGCGGCGCGCCTCCTGAAGCGAGGCCCAGCTGCGGGGATCGAGGTAGAGCTCGCCGAAGTCGCCCTTCCCACTGCCGCCGTTACGACTGCCGTCATTGCGACCGCCGGTGTCCTGCCCCTCAGCGATCTGTTCGAAGAAGGCGGCGGCACGCTCCTCGGCGCCGGTCTCCACCACGAGGCGGGCATCGGGGACGTAGTCGAGTACCGTCGTCAGGGCGGGATAGAAGCGGGGAAGCTGATGCTCCTGGCCGGTGAAGGGCCGGAGCCGGGTCTCCGATCCTTCGGGGAGGAGGATTTCCGTAGCCGGATCGACGACCAGACACGCGGCTTCCGCCAGGGAGCGCTGGGACACCGGATCGTAGGACCGGATGGCGGTGACGCGGCCGCCCTCGTGCTCGATCCGGCAGGGGCGCGGTGCCGCGGCGGGGAACACGTCGACCGTGCGCCCCCAGACCGCCACCTCGCCCGGCTCGTCGACCCGGTCATCGAGGATGTAGCCCAGGCGCTGCAACGTCGCGGTGATCGCAGCCGGATCGAAGACGTCGCCGACATGGATCTCGAGATGCGCCTCCGCCCAGGTCCCGGGCGGCGGAACCCGCTGGATCAGGGCAGGGGCGGTCGTCAGGACGATGTCGGGCAGGGCGGCGGCATCCGTCAGCCAGCGCAACACGCCCGTGCGCTGCCCCATGACGCCGCGCGACGGCGAGGTCCGGTCGAAGGGCAGGCAATCCCATTCCGGGTAGATCGCCACGCTGCGATCCGGGGCCAGGGCACGGAGGATTGCGGCGATGGCATCCTGCCGGTGCGTCTCGCGCACCATGTGGATCAGAGGCTTGTTCAGGGCCACGAGGTCGAGAAGCGCCACGGCCAGGGCGCCGGTGGGAACGAGGGGAGCGACCGGCTCCTCGGAGGCGCTGTCGGGAGACGTCCGGGTCCGGCGTTTTGCCATCGGGAAGTTCGCTGCCCATCACTGGTGTCGGGAGTCGGCAAACGTGGGCCGACGCGACTCGGCTCCGTCGATTCCCGGCCTGTCCCCAGTTTGTCGCAGACTGTACCGAGCGCGGCATGATGGGGTGGACGAGGGCGTCAGCCATGGCCGGGCGGAGGGGGCATTCCGCCGGGTCGGCCGCATCGACGCCGTGTCAGTTCCCGGGCCGCGCGATGGTCCGCTCCACTCTGCGAAGCGCGGCCCGGCAGGCGCGGGCATCGCCGGAGGCATCCGCCCGGCGTGCCCATGCGAGCGCGGCGACGGCGCGTCCACCGGCCGGCCAGCCGTCGTACCGGCTCTCGACCGCCGCGATGGTGGCGGGGGTCGGTTGCCGGCTACGCGTGGCGAGGGCGCTTTCGGGAGCGAAGGGTCCGGCCGCCGCACGGTTCTCCAAGGCGCGGTCTAACCGCGCCTGCATCCGGCCAATGCCGCGAGCGCAGGACCCCGCCTCGGCCTCACCGCCCGGCAGGAGGATGGCCCCTATCAGCAGGGACGAGAGAAAGAGGGGAGGGAACCGCCGCCGACCCGTGCTCGACCTGTCGCCCATACCACCCTCCGCCCGCGTGAATCCCCGCCGGTTACGAGCGCGGGACATAGGGAATCATGCGGATCGCCCGCGGTAGAGTAAATCCGCCGGATGACGCATGTTTGCCCCCTCCGATGGCGGTGGTTTACCCCCTCGGATGGCGGTCATTTCTCCCCGAGGATGCCGAGGATTTCGGTGCGCAGGTTCAGGAGCTTCGGGTCGTCGCGGCGGCGGGGATAGGGGGCGTCCACCACGATCTCGGTCCTGATCCGGGCCGGCCGGTCGCTCAGCACGATCACCCGCTGGGCGAGGATGAGGGCCTCCTCGACGTCGTGGGTGACGAGGAGCGCCGTGAAGCGGCTCTCCTGCCAGAGCCGGACGAGTTCGCCCTGCATCGCGAGGCGGGTGAGGGCGTCGAGCTTGCCCAGGGGCTCGTCGAGGAGCAGCAGGCGCGGGTCGTTGACCAGGGCCCGGGCGAGCGCCGTGCGCTGGGCCATGCCGCCTGAGAGCTGATGCGGATAGGCCTCGGCAAAGTCGGAGAGCCCGACGAGGTCCAGGGCCTCGTCGATCCGGCGGCGATGCCGCCGGAGCAGGCCGCGCGCCTCCAGGCCCAGCGAAACATTCCCCCGCACCGTGCGCCAGGGATAGAGCGTCGGATCCTGGAACACGAGGAGCCGCTCGGGATCGGGCCCGGTGATCGTCTCCCCGTCGAGGGCGAGGGTACCGGATTCCGGCGGTTCGAGACCGGCGGCGAGGCGCAGCAGGGTCGACTTCCCGCAGCCCGACGGACCGAGCAAGGCGACGAAGGAGCCCGGCGCGATGGAGAGGTCGATGTCGTCGAGGACGGGCAGGCGCGTGCCGCCGATGTCGAAGGCGTGGGAGACGCTCCTTATGGTGAGGGCCCCGCCCCGGTCGTTTGCGGAGGCGCCGGCCGGCGCTTCGAGGGTGGCCGCTACCATTGGACGAGCCCCTTCTGCCAGGACAGCACGCGGTCGCGCAGGCGGAACAGCAGGGTGATCAGGGTCGAGCACATCAGCGCCATAGCGATGAGGGCGGCGTACATGTTGGCATAGGCCGCCCACCCTTGCGCCCATTGCAGATACCAGCCGAGGCCGGATTTCACGCCCAGCATCTCGGCCACGACGAGGACCGCGAAGGAGGCGCCGAGCCCCATGAACAGGCCGACGAAGACGTAGGGCAAGGCCGCCGGGATCGCGACCTTACGGATGAGGAAGCTCTGCGAGGCGCCGAGCGTCCGGGCGACGTCGTAGTAGGATTTGTTGGCCGCCGCGATCCCGGACCAGGTCAGCACCGTCACGGGAAAGCCCGTGGCCAGAGCCACGAGGAACGTGCTCGCCGACCAGGAAGAGGGGAACACGAAGAAGGCCAGCGGCAGCCAGGCGGTGGCCGGCAGCGGCCCGACGAAGCGCAAGACCGGATGGACCCAGTAGCCGGCCGTCCGCGACCAGCCCACAGCGACTCCGAGGACGAAGCCGACGGCGGCCCCGATCAGGTAGCCGCCCGACAGCAGGATCAGCGAATTGACGATGCTGCCCCCGAGCTTCGGCCAATCCTCGGCGAAGACTTCGAGGATCGCCTGGGGCGGCGGGAAGAACGGCATCGGCAGCCATTCGAGCTTGGCCGTCACCAACTCCCAGGCAATGAAGGCGAAGGCGAGGGCGACGATCCACGGCCCCCAATGGCGCAGGCGGGGTCCGACCCGGCCAAGGACCGGGAGGAGGGGGCTCGCCAGGAGGAGGACGGCCCCGATCAGTCCGGAGCCATGGCCGAACGTGGCGGAATAGGGAAAGTCACCGTTCTCCGGCAGAACGAGGGTCAGGCCCGCGAGGGCGAGCCAGAGGGAACCGGCGAAGAGGCCGACCCACCACAGGGCGGCGAGACGGGTCCGCCACGCGGAGTCGTTCGAAACCGTGGCATTCGCATCGGGCGCCCGGCGGAAGCCGCCGCCGAACGCCCCCGTCAATGAACTCGACATAGTTGCCCCTCAGCTCAGCACGTCGGCATAGACCCGGTCGGCGAATTTCGCCGTGTCGGTGGAGCGGCGGATCACGTTCACGCGCTTCAGTTCGTCGCCGTAGAGGGCGATTTCCTGCTTGAGGGTGACGCCCACGGGTCGGTGATCGTGGGTATGGCTGCGCAGCATCGCCGCCAGATCCTCCACCGAGCCCTTGCCGCCGTAAGTCGAGAAGATGCCGGCGGCGTCCAGCGGATCGGTGGCGACGCGGTGCCCGCCCTGGAGGATGGCGCGGGTGAGGGCGGTGGCCACCGCCCGGTCGTTGCGGATCAGGCTGCCGCGCAGGGCCACGACGCAGCAGGAGCGCGTGGCGAAGATGCCCGTCAGATTGGTAGCGACTTCCGTGAAGCGCGGGTCCCTGAGCCAGATGAAGGTACGCGGGTCGGCATCGGCCAGGGCCTGGGCCTCGCCCTTCTCCACGGCGAGGTTGAGGAGATCGGCCGGGTACTGCCGCCACTCCACCTCCCGGTCGGGATCGATGCCGGCATCGGACAGCAACAGGGCGAAGAAGTTCTTGGCCGGGCTGGCATGGTCGCTGATGGCGATGGTCTTGCCCTTCAGGGAGGCGATGTCGCTGATGCCGGCAGATTTCGCGCCGAGCAGCCTCAGGCAGCCGCCATGGAGGCCGGCGGTGATCTTGACGTCGAAGCCTTGTTCGAGAGGCTTCAGCCAGCGCAGGGCCATGCCGATCCCGGCATCGGCCTTGCCGGTGGCGATGGCCTCCAGCAGGGCTTCCGTGGACCCACCGAAATTGATGAACTCCACGTCGAGCCCGTGAGCGGCGAAAATTCCGCGCTCCTTGGCAACGGGGGCGGCGGCCGTGCAGACGGCGTTGGCGTTCCAGGCGAGCTTGATGGGCCGGAGCGGACCGCTCCACGCCTCGGTGGCCGCCGCCGGCGCGCAGAGAGGACCGGGATCGAAGGGCGCGGCAGGGCCGGGAACCCAGGCACGCCCCGCCGTCGCGGTAAGGCCGAGGGGCAGAGCGGCCGCGACGGTTGCGCCCGCTCTCAGCAGGCGGCGTCGGGACAGCAGGTCGTCGGTCATGGTCGTCTCCAGGGCCGCGAGCGGCCCGCCTTCATGGATCAATGGAAGGTCGGGGAGGCCCGGCGGCGGGTCAGGCCGGGGCGTAGCTGAGATAGGCGACCATCATCTCGGCCACCGCGCGATGGGCGTAGTCGGAGACGCTCTCGCCGCCATCGACCGGGAAGGCCTCGACAACGCGGCGGCCGCCCAGCACTTCGGACAGCTCCTCGGGCATCAGCCCGTTCTCAATGGCAGCCTCCACCGCCGCCCTGCCATAGGCGCGGCGAAAGTGCCTCGGCGCGATGGCGCCGCCTAAAGCCCATGCGGGGCCGGCCCCAACCGCCTCAAATCGCGTGTCGTGATAACCCATGACCATCAACCCTATTCGTCATAATCGTCCCATGATGAGCTCCGCCGAAATCGGCGAGACACGCATGACGGCAACGACTGTGCTTGAGGTTGAGGCTCTTCATTTCGCCCTCGCGTCGGCAACGGGCCGATAGACGTGTTGACAAGCCGGACTATAGGCGAGGGCGTGCGAAATGTGCTTCCAAATGTCCCGCGATCGGCAGGCCGGAGACCTCGCCCGACGCATGGTTGGGGAAAGTTCCTGATCCCGGCTCCGCCGCCACGTCAGCGGGCGGCGCTCGGGGTGGGGCCGGGTACCGCCTCGTCGCGGGCGCCGACGAAGCGGCCGAACAGGCGCCTAATGAACTTGCCGAGGCTGTCGATCAGCAGGAATACGGCCGGTACGAAGACCAGGGACAGCAGGGTCGAGACGATGAGGCCGGAGATCACCGCCACCGCCATCGGCGCGCGGAACTCGCCGCCGACACCGAGCGCCAGTGCCGAGGGGACCATGCCGGCCGCCATGGCGATGGTGGTCATCACGATGGGGCGCGCCCGCTTGCGGCCGGCATCGACGATGGCGGTGACCCGGTCGACGCCCCGCGCCATCTCCTCGACTGCGAAGTCCACCAGCATGATCGCGTTCTTCGTCACCAGCCCCATCAGCATGAGGATGCCGATGACCACGGGCATAGAGATCGGCATGTTGAGGATGAGGAGACCGAGGATCGCCCCGCCGATGGAGAGGGGCAGGGAGAACAGGATGGTGAGCGGCTGCAGGAAGTTGCCGAACAGCAGCACCAGCACGGCATAGACCATCATGATCCCGGCGCCCATGGCGAGGAGGAAGCCCGAGAAGACCTCACCCATGATCTCGGCGTCCCCGGTCTGGCGGATTGTGACGCCCGGCGGCAGCGACTTCGCGGTCGGCGTCTCCAGAGCCTGCGCGATGAGGGAGCCCAAAGCGTCGGAGCCCTCCATGTTGGCCTCCACCGCCACGCGGATCACGCGGTCGTAGCGCTCGATGGCGCCAGGGCCCTGGTCGAGCTCGATATCGGCCACGGCGGCGAGCGGCACGGCGGTGCCGTTCTTGGCCGGAACCTTGAGGTTCTCCAGGCGCGAGACCGCGCCCCTTGCGCTCTCGGGCAACTGCACCCGGATCGGTATCTGGCGGTCGGCGGCGTTGAACTTGGCGAGATTCAGGCCGATGTCGCCGATGGTGCCGACCCGCACCGTCTCGGCGATGGTGTCGGTGGAGACGCCGAGATCGGCGGCCGAGCCCTCCTTGGGGCGTATACGAACCTCCGTACGGTTGAGGGGAGCGGTGGACATCACCGAGACGAGGTGGGGGATCGCCGCCATGTCGCGCTGGAGGCGAGCGGCCACCTCAGCTACCACCTCGGCATCGGCGCCGCCGACCACAAGAGCGAGATCGCGCTGGCCGGAATCCCGCAGAAACCAAGAGCGGATGTCGGGCTCCTCGGCGATAAGGGCGGAAATGTCGGTCTCCACGGTCGCTTGCTTTTTCGCGCGGCTGTTCTTTGGGGTGAGGTTGACGATGAGGGTGGCGAGCCGCGTCTCCTTCTTGCCGCCGACCTGGCGTCCGCCATCGACGAAGACCGAGGTGACTTCCGGCAGGGAGCGGATGCGGGCGACGAGGCGGTCGGCCACGGCGATCGTGTCGGGGAGCCGGGCGCCGGGGGCGAGTTCAACCATGAACAGGGTGCGGGCATTGTCCTGCTTCGGCACGAAGCCCGAAGGCAACAGGCCGGTGGAGGCCAACGACGCGGCGAAGAGCGCGAGACCGACGATCAGCGTGATCACCCGGTGGCGCACGGACCAGCCCACCAACCGGCCATAGGCGCGCATCACCCATCCCTCACGCTCATCGTGGTGGCCGTGGTCGCGCAGGAAGTAGGCGGCGAGCATCGGCGTGATCAGCCGCGCCACCAGCAGGGACATGAACACCGAGACGGCGATGGTGAGCCCGAACTGCATGAAGTAACGGCCAGCGATGCCGCCCATGAATGAAACCGGAGCGAAGACCGCGATGAGGGTCGCGGTGATGGCGATGACGGCGAGCCCGATCTCGTCGGCGCCTTCGAGGGCGGCGCGGTAGGCGGATTTCCCCATCCGCATGTGGCGGACGATGTTCTCGATCTCGACGATGGCGTCGTCCACCAGAATGCCGGTGACGAGGGTGATGGCGAGAAGGCTGATACCATTGAGGGTGAAACCCATCGCGTCCATGGCCCAGAAGGTCGGGAAGACCGAGAGCGGCAGGGCGACGGCGGCGATGAGGGTGGCGCGCCAGTCGCGCAGGAACAGGAACACCACGATGACGGCGAGCACGGCGCCCTCGATCAGCGTGTGCATGGCGGAATCGTAGCTGCCGATAGTGGCCGAGACCGAGGAATCGATCGTTTCGAAGTCGAGGTCGGGATAGGTCTGGCGGAACTCCGCGATCCGCTTCTCGACGGCCGCCGCCACCTCGGCGTCGCTGGCACCCGAACCGCGCGACACCGCGAAGGCCACCACCGGCTCGCCGTTGAAGCGAGCGAAGGTGCGCGGCTCCTCGATCGCGTCCTGTACCAGAGCCAGATCGTCAAGGCGGACCTTGCGGCCGCCGGCGAGGACGATGGAGGTCGCCTTGAGATCGCGCACGGTGCGCGAAGCAGCGAGCGTCCGGATCGACTGCTCGCGCCCGCCGACCTCGCCGCGCCCGCCCGCCATGTCGGCGGAGGTGAGGCGCAGCTGGCGGTTGACCTCCGCAGCGGTGATGCCCAGGGCCAGGAGGCGGTCTGGCTGAAGCACCACCCGCATCTCGCGGGCGACACCGCCCACCCGCTCGACGCCGCCGACGCCTTTCACCCCCTGGAGGGTGCGGGCGATCTTGTCCTCCACCAGCCAGGACAGCTCGGCGGGGGTCATAGCCGGCGCCTTCACACCGTAGATCAGGATCGGCAAGCCGGCGATCTCCACGCGGCTGATCACCGGCTCGTCGATGGTGCGGGGCAGGTTGATGCGGATCTTGGAAACCGCGTCCTTCACGTCATTGACGGCGCGGTCGGTGTTCACCTCGAGGCGGAACTCCACCGTGGTGACGGACGAGCCCTCGGTGATGGCGGAGGTGATGTGCTTCACCCCGCGCACGCCGGCGATCGAGTCCTCGACCCACTTCGTCACCTGGGTCTGCAGCTCGGAGGGCGCCGCCCCCGACTGGGTGATCGCAACGGAGACGATGGGAACGTCGATATTGGGCATCCGCGTGACCGGTAGCCCACGGAAGCTGACGAGGCCGAGCACGATCAGGACGAGGAACAGGACCAGCGGGCCGATCGGCTTGCGTATCGCCCAGGCGGAGATGTTGAGGCGCATCGCGGCAACCCGTTCTGATGGTGCGGAAGGGGAGGAAGGCGGGATAAGCCCTAGGGCTGGCCCGCCTCCGCGGTCTCCTTGGGTGAGGGAACGGTCACCATGGCCGGTGCCGGTAACGCGACGGGGACGGCGCGGACCCGGTCGCCGTCGCGCAGGAAGCTGCCGGCGCGCGCGACCACGGCCTCGCCCTCGGCGAGACCGGCCCGGATCTCGATGTCGTTATCGTCGGAGAGGCCGGCGCGGACCTCGCGCGCCTCCACCACCCCATCCGTCACCACGAGGACGCTGCTGCGCTTCGGCCCGCCGTAGAGGACGGAGGCCTGGGGCACGGTCACGCCGCGCGTCCGGGCGATCTCGATAGCGCCGCGGGCGAAAGTGCCGATGCGCAGGAGCGGATCGGGGTCGAGCCGGACCCGGACCTTGCCGAGGCGGCTCGCTTTGTCGACTTCCGGATAGACCGCGCGCACGCTGCCCCGCACCCGCTCGCCATTGGGGAGCTCCATCGAGGCGGGCGTGCCCTCGCGCAGCAGAGGCAGCTTGGTTTCGATGACCTCGCCTTCTAGCTCGATCTCCCCGCGGGCAATCAGCCGGAACAGGGGCTCGGCGGAGGACGTGGCGGCCATGCCCACACGGGCGACGCGGCGGCTGACGATCCCGGCCTCCGGCGCGCGGATGTCGGTGCGGGCGAGACGCAGGTCGAGTTCGTCGCGCAAGGCCTTCGCCTGGGCGAGTTCGGCCCTGGCGATGACGAGGCCGTTGCGGGCGAAGGCAAGCTTGCCTTCGGCTTGGCGCAGGGTGGAGGTCCGCCCCTCCATGATCACCGCCGTGCCATTGCCGCTCTGCATGAGCTGCTTTGCCCGGTCGTGGGAGAGGCGCGCCTCCATCTCGGCGGCTTCCGCCTGCTCGATGCTGCTCTGAGCCTGAGGCACGACGGCGGCGGCCTTGGCGACGAGGGCGTTCTGCTGGGCGATCTGGCGGTCGATCAGGTCGCGCGAGAGTCGTGCCAGAACCTGACCGCTCTCCACGCGCATCCCCTCTTCGACCAGGACTTCGGTGACCCGATAGCCTTCGATCTCGGGGGTCACCAGGATTTCATCGCGGGGGACGAGGGTTCCAGTGACGACGACCTGCTCGACGATCTCGCGGCGCCGGGCCTCGACGGTGCTCACCGCCGGCGCCAACCTGACCGGGGCCGGCGCGACCTCGGCGAAGGACGTCCCCGACGGCAGGCCGAGGACGAAGACGAGGATCGCGGGACGGACGACCTTGAGGACGGCACTCATCAGCTGCTCTCCAGGACGGGGCGGGATGGAAGACAGAGAGAGGTGGGAAGGGTACCGGATCCTGATTCGAGCGAGACCGCCGGCGGCCGTCCCGCCAACCCTGCCTCGATCAAGGCGCACAGATGTGCCACGGCCGGGGCCGGATCGAAGGCCGGCCGCAGGGCTAGGTTGACGAGAATGCCCTTCATCAGCGGGTTCAGCGTCTCGTCGTAGAGGGTAGCAGCATCGCAGGCCCGCGAGGTGGCCAGGGACGAGAGGGTCTCGACGAACCAGAGGCGGGCCTCGGTCTCCCCCCGATCGATCATGGCGGCGATGTCGGGATTGCGGGTGGCCTCGGACCAGAGATCGACGCGTAGGACCGCGCTCTCGCGGGTCGCCCGGGCGAAGTAGCGTTCGAGGATGCTCATCAGGGCGCCGCGGCGATCGCCGACCCGCTCCATCTCCTCGACGAGGGTCATGCCATGCCCACGCTCACGCTCGGCGAGCCCGAGCACCACAGCCTCCTTCGACTTGAAGTAGTGATAGATATTGCCAGCCGTCATGCCGGCCTGACGCGCGAGGTCCTGCATCGTCGTGCGATGGAAGCCATTCCGTACGAAGCAGGTCTCGGCGGCATCGAGGATGTCCTGGCGCCGGGCCGAGGGGCCGGACCTGCCTTCAATGGCGGCACCGACGCTCACGACGCCGACCTGCCGTCCGCGCCGTCTAGATGGGTCGTCCCGCAGGACCGTGCCTGCCAGGACCTGGACTGCTCGGCGTGATCGGCGCAGACCCGCGCCTGCCAGCCGTCGGAGCCCGCACCGGTCCACCCCAGGAAGGCGAGCCAACCGGCCAGTATCAGCAGTCCCGGAAATAAGGTGGACGGCCGGCAGGCGAAGCGGACTGACCTCAGAACGCGCCCGGCATCCCAGCCGCGCGGCGCATCGACATCGTCATACCAACCGAATTCGCCCATCGCGACCTCCTATCCCGCATGTCTATTGAACGTTCATTCATCTGTCAATGAACGACCGTTCAATGGCTCTGGCGGCGTGTGCGATGGACCACCTCGACAGGAAAGGCGATGCGCCTACTTTACTGGCCATGCATTTCTTCATCCTGACCGCTACCGTACTCTCACTCTCAGTCCTGTCTGCCCGCGCAGATTCCTGCGGTGATCTCATCGACAGCATCGTGGCCGGGACGAAGGCTACCCTCGTCAACCGCACCGTCGATTTCGCCGAGATGTCGGCTACAGATGGTATGACTCTGACCCTCGCCTGCGGCGATCCCTCCGCGGTGGGGGTACAGTTCAAGGGCGAGACGCCGGGTGATGCCTATTATGGTCTGTTCGGCCGGGCCGGGCGGATTGCCACCGGCATCGGAGCCGATTTAATCGAGGCTGCCGCGCGCCGCGCCCGCGAGCAGGCAGTCGTTACCCGTCACAGTCATGCCGACGCGGCGACAGCCCTCGTCACCTGCTCGGTGATCAACGGAAGCCGCGGACCAATGACCGGCTGCGCCGTGGTGGACAAGCGGGACCGCTGAGAGAGCCCCGCCCTGGCCGGAGGGGATGCCGGCGCGTCGATGCCGGGCTCACGCCAACTCCATGCCCCCGATCGATCCATGCCCCTGGCTCGGTGCTTCGACAGGGTCGAGCCTTCGAAAAACTTGAACGAAAGATCCGCCTCAGCGCGAGCCCAGTTTGTGTCCCTAGGCGCGGTGTAGCTTGGTAAAGACCACCACGATCACCGGCTCGGGCCGGGAGGATCAGCCTGCCAGGGTCGGCAGGCTGACGGGGGATCATCGCCGATCGAGAACGATGCTTTATCGGATCATTTAGCGCGAGCGCTCTCGCTGGCCCGCTCGTCGTTCCGGCCCCGGCGGGAGCGCGCCGACGAGCCTGCCTCCGCGGGTTGTGAGAACCCCGGTTTCGCGGTGAGAAATCAGGCCGAGACACCTGCGGAGGAATCGAACAGGAAATCGTCGGCGGCCGGGACCGTGACGGACAGGCCCGAGCCGTAGGCGGCCTTCGACAGGCGCCACGGGCGATCGACCTGGGCACGGATGGCCTCGGACGGACGCAGGCGCCGCAATGCCCCGTCCTCTCCAAGTTCCTCCACGGTGAGAAAGCCGTAGACCTGCAGGCGGGCGGCGATCAGCTTGGTCTCGCGGTCGCCGGCCGCGACCGCGAGCGTCCCGCTGGCGTAGACCGCATCCATGAGCGCGCGCTGGTCCACCCGTCTCGCGGCAAGGGAGGGCGAGACGACCAGAGCCTTGGGCTGGGGTCTGCCGGGACGCCGGAAGGGAACCACGTTGTCGATCGCCGTGTGAACGCTACGCATACACCGTTACCCTTGAAACCACGCGTGGGGACCAGCGGACGCCGCTGCGGCCCCGACGACCGCTAGGTTTCGACGAGTCGGATTAATGGGCAGTTTACGGTAACCCCCGGACCTGTCTCGAAGGTACCTCTCTTCCCGCGGCGCGGGGCGACGAGAGCCACTCCATCTTCCCGCCCCTCGTGACGATGCCCTACCGCAGGGATTGCCGCCCGCTCAGTGGGATCGAGGGCGCCGCCGAGTTGGTGCTCTCCTTGTAGATCGGCAGGATCAATCGCAGCCAGCCGCGGGTCTCGCGGCCACCGTAACTGCGCTCGGCCACGTCCCGCGTGACGTAGGCCTGCACGTTCACCGGCCCGAAATTGTAGCCGACAAGGCCACCCACCGCGATCTGGCCCTGGCGTTGATAGCCGGGGAAACGCGTGGGCAGATCGGTAGAGGCAAAGGCCACCGGACCGACCTCCCATTTGCCGAACTTCTTCGTCGCAGTGAGATCGAGGTTGATATAGTCGGGATAAACCACGCCCTGCGCCGTCACCGGATCGACGAAGATCCCATAGAGAAGGTTGGCGGTCAGGTTGAAGCCGTTGCCGCTATAGGTCGCGGCGAAACGGTGGCTCAGTGACGCGTTCTGGGTCAGGAAGCCCGTCTCGATTGGCAGGTATCCGCCGAAGAGATAGCTCACCCCTACATCGTTGCCGAGATTCCAGGCAAGCTGGGCGGCGAGCAGGGGCTGGCCGATGCCGCTCTGGTAGGGCGCGCCGCGCGGGCTCGAGGCCACGACCGGCTGGATCGCCGCGAAGTTGAGCCGCGCGCCCAGCAGGTTCCACGGTGTCGCCCAAAGGAAAGTGGGAAGGTTGATGTTCGATTCGGAATCGAGCGGCCGGGTGTCGCGGACGCCGAAGCTCGACGTGTTGACGAAGTAGAGGCCGACGGGAAGCTGGGCGCCGACGGGAAGGCCGACCGTCTGCCCAGGCTGCGCCGCCGAACCGGCCTGGGCCGGCCCGGAGGCGATGGTCGTCAGGCCGAGGCCGAGGCCGACGCAGAGGGTGACACCGAGCATGGAGGTTGCGTGTCGGAAACCGTAAATCATCCAGTGCCTCTTCCGAGAGCGCGACAGGGAAAGCGCCGCATTCGAGCAAGCTCTCCTTCATCGACGCACCAGCACCTGATCCCATTCCCTCCGTCCTTCAATCGAAGCGGCGCTGTCACCCAAAGGTCACATTAGTATAGCTCGTGTTTCGCCGACCAAGTCAATGAAGTATAAAACTGTCAGCCACTATTTGATATTTCAATATCACTGTTTGTATTATCGTCTGCGGCGACTTAAACTTATGTGTCAATGAAAATTATCGACGGCAGGCCTGCAGTCTCCACCTGGCCGATGCGGGCAACGTCGTCCCGTATCAATTACGGCGTCGGCGCGGCGCTGGCGGGGGCCGGCAGTGCGGCTCGCTTCTCAGGGTTCCTGATTTGGCTGTAGACGACGCTGGAAAAGCTTCCGATCACTGCGTGCCAGCCGGGCTTGCCGTAGGCCGGGTCATCGCGGGCGGCTTGGCAGAACGCTGTGGTCAGTCCGTTGACGATGTCATCGTCCTTAGCGCCACCGGCCGCGGCCTTCACCTTGGGAAGCAGAGCGTCGACGACCGGAATAAAGTTCTCCTGCGCCAACCCCTTCAGGCTCGTCGCGGCGCCTGCGTCGGCGATGGCTTTGGCCACGTCCGGTTGTGCGATCACGGCGCAGGATGCCGTTCCCGCCAGCATGGTCTGGGTGGCGGCGCGGGCGGTGCCGACGATGCCGCGCTGGGCGATGACGGGGGCGTTGTTGCCCCAGGCGTTGCGGATGTAATCGGTCACGTCGGCGACCTCCTGATCGGTCATGCCCGCCCCCACCGCCGGCATCGGCGCGTAGCCGTTCTGGGCGGCGAGCCCGCCGAGGATGACGCGGATCACCGTCTCCGGGCCTTCCGCCTGGACGGAAGTGTTGCCGGCGAGCGCCGGGATCGCCCCCTCGACGCCCTTGCCGTCCGGCTTGTGGCAGGAGGAGCAGTAGCTGAGATAGGTCGCCGCTCCCGGCGCATCGGCCTGGTTAAACGCCTGAATATCCTTGACTTTATAGCTCTCTTTTGCCTTCTGCGTCCGCAGATAGGCGACCATCGCCCTCAGGTCGGCATCGGTCAGCTTGGAGAGGGATTCCTCGATGGTCTGGCGCATCGGCCCGGCGGCGACGCCCGGTCGGTTGCCCGGTGCTGTGCCGGTTTTGAGGTATTCGACCACTTGATCGTCGGTCCAGGCGCCGATGCCGGTGTGGTCGTCGGGGGTGATATTGGGGGCGTACCAACCGTCGATGACGCCGCCGCCGAGTTTTCCGGCGAGTCCGCTGTTTCCGACGATCTTGTTGGCGTTGTGGCACATGCCGCAATGGCCGAGCCCCTCCACGAGGTAGCCGCCGCGATTGACCTCGGCGCTGGCATTCGGATCCGGCTTGAATTCGCCGGCGGTGAAGAACGCGGTGCGCCAGGTGATGAGCGCAGTGCGAATATTGAACGGGAACGGGATCTCGGAAGGCTTGCGCGGCTCCTTCACCGGTTCGAGGGAGCGCAGATAAGCAAAGATCGCGTCGGAATCGTCACGGGTGACTTTGGTGTACCAGGCAAAGGGAAAGGCCGGGTAGAGGTAGCTGCCCTCGTTGTCGATGCCCTCGTGCAGGGCGCGGTAGAAGTCGTCGGCGGTCCATTTGCCGAGCCCGGTCTCGTCGTCCGGTGTGAGATTCGGGGTGCGGATCTTCCCGATCGGCGTGTTCAGGACGTAGTTCCCCGCGAACGGTTTGCCGCCCGGCGCGGAATGGCAGGCGACGCAATCGCCCGCCGTCGCCAAGTATTCCCCCCGCTTGATCTGTTCCGCATCTTGGGCCGAGGCTTGGGAGGAGATACCGGTCGCGGCGGCGATGAGACCGGCCGAACCGAGCAGGAGGGCAGATATGCGACGCATGAAGCCGGTTCTCCACTCATGAAACCCAAGATGGGACAGCTGTCGTTCAGGCACGCTTCGTGACCGGTCTGCCCGGTTGGCGAAGGTCGGGCATGGCCGGATCGGATGCGCCACGCGACCCCCCGAACAAGCGCCACGCGACCTCCCCTAGATGCGCCATCAGCGAGGCGAAAAGGCAGAGCGCCACCACCGTCCAATCCGAGCCGATCAGCGCGGCGCGGACCGCCAGCATCAGCGCCGCGCCCGAGGCGAGGTTGCAGAAAAGGGGCGGAAGGAGCGGGCGATCTCCACCATGAAGACGCCATGCCACGAGGGCGGCGGCCTCCAGGGCCACGAGACCGAGGATCACGTCGATGATCCGCCCGGAGGCGAACAAGGCCGCCATGGTCGCCCCATCCGGAATCATGCCCGGCTCCCGATACTGCGAGCGGGGCGGGCCTCACCGAACGGCCCGTTCAGCCGCACGATCGCCCGGTTGAGCAGCGTCGCCACGCTGACCCAGGCGAGGTAGGGCGCGAGCAGGAGCGCCGCGATCCCCGAGACCTGGGCCGTCACCGCGATCAGCGCCACGATGGAGAGCCATAGGGCTATCACCTCGAGATAGGCCCAGTCCGGACGGCGCAGGCGGAAGAAGATGCCGCTCCAGGCGATGTTGAGGACGAGGTTGACGCCGTAGGCGGCCAGCAATGCGCCGCGCGCCGAGGTTCCGGCATCCGCGTGCCAGGCGATCACGGCGGAGATCGCCGTGAGGGTGAAGATCGTGGTCCACACCGGGCCGAAGGCCCAGTCCGGCGGCTTCCAGGACGGACGTCGCAGGGATTGATACCAAGGGCCGGTCGTCGTCAGGAGCCCGCCGGCCAGGGCGGTGACGAGGGCCGCCCCCGCCGCGACCACCACCGGGCCGGTCTCGAACCCGGCGATCACGGGGAGACCCAACGGAACAGGTGCGCCAGATCCTTGAAGAAGATCCGCACATGGGCGGCGGGCTTTGCCCGGACCAGCTCCTTGTTCATGTAGGAATCCCAGGTGAGCTGCTGGACGTCCTTGTCCTTGCAGATCGAGACGAAACGCTCGCGCAGGGCATCGTTGCGGTACCAGACCCACTGCATCATCCGCAGGATCAGGAAGACCCGGCCGTGCAGGCGCATGAAACGGCGCCGGGCAAGGGCCAGGGAGGCGGCCTTGCCGGTGGCGAGGAAGGTGTCGGCCGCCTCCGCCGCCAGCCGACCGCCGAGCATGGCATAGTAGATGCCCTCGCCCGAGGCCGGGGCGACGATGCCGGCGGCGTCGCCGGTGAGGAGCACGTCGCGGCCATTGTCCCAGCGCCTCAGGGGTTTCAGCGGCAGCGGCGCGCCTTCGCGGCGCAGGGTCTCCCCGGCATCGAGGCCAGTGGAGGCGCGCAGGGAGCGGATCGCCCCACGCAGGGAAAAGCCCTTGCGGGCGCTGCCGGTGCCGATGCTGATCGTGTCGCCGTGGGGGAAGACCCAGGCGTAGAAATCCGGCGAGAGCTTGCCCTGGTAGTAGACGTCGCAGCGCGTCCCCTCGACGTCGCCGCTCCCATCCGACGGCCGCCGAACGATCTCATGATAGGCGAAGACCTGTTTCATCGCCGCGTGGCCGGGAATCTCGGCCCGCCCGACCACGGAACTCGCGCCGTCCGCGCCGATGACGAGGCGCGTCCGGACCCGGTACTCCGCGTCGCCGGCGCGGTAATGCACCACCGCCCCGCCGTCATCGTCGCGGACGATGCGGGTGAAGCTGCCGGGGCGATGGTCGGCTCCGGCCAGGGCCGCGCGGTCGCGCAGCCAGGGGTCGAAATGCTCGCGGTCGACCATGCCGACGAAACCGTCGCCGATTGGCATGTCCACCCGCTTGTCCTTGGGCGAGACCATCCGCGCCGAGCGCACGCGGGCGACGAGCAGATGGTCGGGAATCGCGAAGTCGCGGATCAGGCGCGGGGGTATCGCGCCGCCGCAGGGCTTGATCCGGCCCGGCTTGTCGAGGAGCAGGACGCGGCGCCCCATCCGGGCGAGATCGGTGGCGGCGGTGGCCCCGGCCGGGCCGCCCCCTACCACCACGACGTCGAAGGTCTCCGGCTCCGGCATGGGACTTACCTCAGCGATAACGGGGTTGAAGCACGGGCCGTCGCGGGCGGACAGCACGGCGCAGCAGCGTGGCGCTCGCGTGCTCGATCCTGAGAGCGAGGAGGGCTCCCACGAGGAACAGGGCCGCCTCGGCCAGGAACACAGCGGCATAGGCATGGACCGGCTCGGGGCTGACGAGGCGGGCGAGGTCCACTGCCATGGTGCCGAGGAAGCCGCCAGCCCCGAAGGCGACGCCCTGGGCCGCGCCCCAGACCCCCATCCGGGTGCCGCGCTCGGCCTCGCCGCCGGCCCCCGCCAGGCCCATCATCGAGCCGATGGCGGCCACGGCGAACATGCCGTTGAACAGGCCGAGGGCGAAGACCGCGACGCGCAGGGGGAAGTCCGGCCCGACGAGTCCGCCGCCGGCGATCGCCGCCAGCGCCAGGGCCGAACCGGCGCAACCGGTGGCGGTCCACAACTTCAGCGAACCGAGATACGGGCCGCCGATCCCCATGGTGAGGCCGGCCACCGTGAGCATGCCGGCGAGCACGCCGCCATGCTGCAGGCCCGAAAGCTTGGTGGTGACGCCGGGCGTCATCGCGAAGACGAGGCCGGCGAAGGGTTCGAGGATGAGCTCCTGCGCGCTGTAGGCCAGCATCGCCACGAAGATGAAGACGGTGAAGCGGCGCGAGGCCGGCTCGGACCAGACCCGAGCCAGCACCTCGCGGAACGGCCGCTTCGGGGCGCCCTCCGCATGGCCAGAAGGCGCCCGCTCCGGCTCGATGCCGCTGACCGCGAGCACGGCCAGGAGGAAGGCGAGGAGCGAGACCGTCCCCGACACGGCCACCAGCCGGGCGCCGGAGAACGGATCGAGGAAATGTCCGGCGATCGGCGCGGTGATGGCGAAGCCCGCGATCATCATCACCCAGACGATGGTGGCCGCAGCCCCCCGGCGGCGTGCCTCGACGCCGCCCGCCAGGAGCACGAGGAGGGAGGTGCCCGCAGCACCCGCCCCCATGCCCACGGTGAGGAAGGACAGGATCGCGAGGGCGATGCCGGCGGAGAGATGGGTTTCCATGAGGGCGGTGGCCGCCGCCGCGCCGAAGCCGCCGAGGCAGAGCGCGGCCATGCCGCCGACGATCCAGGGTGTGCGCCGCCCGCCCACATCCGAGCCGTAGCCCCAGCGCGGGCGCAGGACCTGCACGGCGTAATGGAGGGTCACGAGGGCGCCGGGAATCATCGCCGGCAGAGCGAGTTCCACCACCATGATCCGGTTGAGGGTCGAGGTCATGAGGACGACCACGGCGCCGAGCGCCGTCTGCACGAGGCCGAGGCGGACGATGGCGATCCAGCCCATGGTCGACGCCATCACACGGCTCCCTGGTGCGCGAGGGCCCTCACGGCAAAGGCCGCCACCAGCATGCCCAGCACGTAGAGGGTGGTGCCGGTGCCGTTGTACCAGGCGGCCTTCTCGCGGGGGCTCTGGAGCAGGGGCACCATCAGGACGAGCTGCACCATGAGGAGGAGCCCGATCATGGTCGCGTGCCAGGGCCGGTCCCAGGCGGAGAGACAGAGGATGACGACCACCTGCGGCAGCGCCATCACCAGGCAGGCGAGGCGGGCCGCCCAATCCGTCCCCAACTGAACCGGCAGCGAGGCGAGGCCCATGCGCCGGTCCCCCTCCACCGACTTGAAGTCGTTGAGGGTCATGATGCCGTGGGCGCCGAGGGAATAGAGCAGGGCCAGGATCAGGACGCGGCCGTCCGGCAGCGCCCCGGCCATCACGGCAGCACCGGTGAACCACGGCAGGCCTTCGTAGCAGAGCCCCACCGCGGCGTTGCCCCACCAGCCGTTCTGCTTCAGCCGCAGGGGCGGCGCGCTGTAGACCCAGGCGAGGATGAGCCCGAACATGGCCGCCCCGAGGATCCAGGGGCCGAGGACCGCCGCCACGAGGAGCGAAAGCCCGGTCCAGGCCAGGGCGACGTAGAGGCCGGAGCGCCCCGGCATGCGGCCGGACGGAATTGGCCGATTCGGCTCGTTGATCGCGTCGACATGGCGGTCATACCAATCGTTGGCCGCTTGGGAGGTGGCGCAGACCAGAGGGCCGGCCAGGACGATCCCGGCGACGATGACCGGCCAGTGCCCGCTCGCCGGCACCCCGGAGGACACCACCCCGCAGGCGAAGGCCCACATCGGCGCGAACCAGGTGATCGGCTTCAACAGCTCCAGCAAGGCGCTGGGGGCGGGCAGTCCGCGAATGGCGGAAGGAGCGGGGGAAACCGACGTTGCCATGACGTCGAAGCTAGGTTCCGACGCCGCCACGTGTCAAGTTTGATTTACACGTAGACCGACAAACAAAGGCGACAGTCGGACGCAGGCTGCCCGCGGTCGAGACTCATTCGTCGGCCACATCCGGCCCGTCGAGGTCGCCGATCCCGTAGCGGCGCAGCTTGGCGTAAAGCCCCTGCCGGCTGAGGCCCAGCATCTCGGCGGCCGAGGCGCGGTTATCGCGGGTGATGCGCAGGGCGGCCTCGATACAGAGGCGCTCGATCAGGTCCGTCGATTCGCGCACCAGGTTCTTCATGGAGACCCGTCCGACCAGCTCGGTCATCTGCTCGACGGACCGCGGCAGCTCCCGGCCGCCGGGGGCGGCGGCGGTGCGGCGGGGGGTCGAGCGGACGGTGAAGCCGAGGCAGGGCTGACCGCCGCCGGGGACCGAGACGGCGGCGACCTCGACCTCTTCCACCACCCCGTACTCGCCGCGCAGGCTCGTAGCGTAGTGGCGCACGGAGCCGTGGTGGCCGAGGGTCGAGAACAGGGCGGCGGCCTCGGTCTCGTCGCGGCCGAGCCAGCGGTCGAGGGGTTCACCGCGCACCTGCTCCTCGGTGGCGAGCTGCACAAGATCGAGGAAGGCGGCGTTGGCCGCGAGGATGCGCCGCTGCGGATCGGTGACGACGAAGCCCTCCGGCAGGCTCTGGATCACGTCGAGGGCCGAGGCCCCCGCCCGGCTCGGGGGAACCGCGTCGGTTGGCTCCGCCGACAGCCGCAGCAGGGCGCTGGTGGCGTTCTCCTGCCGGAACAGCGAGGCGGCGACGCGGGTCTCGCCGCGCCCGTTGCCGAGACGGGCGACGAGGTCGCCCGCCTGTCCGGTCACGCGCAGGCCGGCGAAGAGCGATTCGAGCTCGCGGGTACTGCCCGCATCGAACAGGTCCACCACGTCCTGACCGATGATGCGCTTCTCCACGCGGCCGATAAGGCGGGCGGCGGCCGGGTTCACCTCGGTGACCCGGCGCGTGGCGGCATCCACCACCAGGACCGGCTCGCCGGCGAGCTGGAACAGCAGGCGGTAGCGGGTCTCGGCGCCGCGCAGGCGCAGGTAGTCGCGCTCCAGCGCCTGCTGGGTCTCGGCGAGCTTGCGCTGCAGCGCCGCCATCGCGCGCAGATTGCGGCCGATGACGATGACCGGGCCGCCGGTCTCCAGGCGCAGGGCCGAGTAGCGCACCGGCAAGTCGATGCCGGTGGCGGAGGGATGGTTCACCTGGCGCCAGCGCGTGACCGCGCCGGGGGCCGCGTCACGCAGGAGGGCGGCGATCTTGGGCCGGCTCTCGACGGTGACGGTGTCCACCCAGAGCTGGCCGAGCCAGGTCTCGCAGCCCTCGTCGGTGAAGTCGGCATTGCCGAAGGCCGCGTCGCGGATGACCCCGTCCGCGTCGATGATCAACGCGAGGTCCGTCGCCGCGGCGACGAGGAGCCCGGCCGCCTCCGCATCAAGGGGACCGAGGGTTTTGCGAAGCGCTGCGAACGTTTCCGCCGCTGCAGGGAGTGCCAGACTGGTCAAGGATCACCACGATGTGACGACGTCGAGCCGGTCTTTCAGCAGGGTCTGGCCCGCGGATCAAGCAAGCTCTCGGCGATGGAAATGGCGACACGGGCATCGCTCGCCGTCGCGTCAGCGCCGACGAGAACCGAATGATCGGGGTTTTCGGTGAAGATCGGCCCGCCGACCATGACACGGACCGACGGATTGCGCGAGGCGCGCCGAAGCTCGGCCACCATGCGCGCGAGGGCCGGAAGGAGGGTTTCGGACCCGAGCGACACCCCGATCACGTCGAACCAGCCCGTGCGGGCGGTCCGGATCGGGTCGGGATGGAGCTCGTGCGCCGCGCTCGTGACGTCCCATCCGGCATCGAGAAAGAAGCGCTCGATGAGGGAGAGGCCGAAGCTGTGCGTCTCGCCCGGGCAGGCCATCAGGAAGATGCTGCGCCCGTGCGGATCCGGTGCCGGCTCCGAGCGGAACCGGGCGGTGAGGTCGTGCATGATGCGCTGGAGGCGCCCCATGGCGATGGTGAGCTCCGCGAAATCGCAGAGATCCTCCTCCCACAGGTGGCCGAGATGGCGTGCCGTGGGGGCGAGGAGGTCGAGGAGCAGGCTGTCGAGGGCGAGGCCGTCCTCGATAAGGACGACGATCCGGCTCTCCACATCCTCGCAATCGGGCGCGAGCACCAGGGCGGCGAATTCGGCGATCTGGTCCGGCGTCGGCAGGATGCCGGGGCGCTCCGAGCGCGGGTCGGCCCGATGGGCCAGCATCAACCGCGGAATGATCTCGGCTTCGACCACGCTGGCGAGATCGCGGTCCCAGGTCCGGCCCCGATCCTGAAACGGTCGATCGGGATATAATGCATTATTACGTCGCAGATGGACTTCGCTGGACGACCTCTCAAACATCGAGGCCGCCCGAAGCGAACTGACGTCATCCATTGGAACCTCCCAATGTTGCTGACGGCTTCTTGATCCAGCTCGATCTTGAGTGTCGAACTTCGCATCATCGACTTGCGAATGCCTTTGACGCTGCTTGTGACGCGAAAATTGTTACAAGCGGGCCTTGACGACGACGATACCGCTTACCAACGATTTGGCAATCCTATCACTCACATTATTATGCATCAAATCTGTAAAATGAAAACGACGTAAAGCTAGCTTGACACTCTTCCGGCGGGTTCCTAACCTCCCTCTCAACGGGCCACCGACCATGCGGGGCCGGGTCGAGACGGGGTGGAGCCGATGCCTGCAAGAGGAGGCCAGCCGAGACGACCTCTCTATTCGCCGGCCGAGCGCGCCCGGCGCGACGCCTCCGCCTGGACCCTGGTGCAGGGCATCCTCGCGCCGCTGCAGTTCCTGGTCTTCCTCGTCAGCCTCGGCCTCGTCCTGCGGACATTGGCGACGGGGGAGGGCGCGTCGGCTGCCAACGCCTCCATCGTGGTCAAGACCCTCGTCCTCTACGCGATCATGGTCACGGGCTCGATCTGGGAGAAGGACGTCTTCGGGCGCTACCTGTTCGCCCCGTCCTTCTATTGGGAGGACATGGTCAGCATGCTCGTGCTGGCCCTCCACACCGCCTATCTCGCGGCGCTCGCCACAAGCGCCCTCGACACGACGGGGCTGATGCTCCTGGCCCTGGCGGCCTACGCCTCCTACGCCGTCAACGCCGCGCAGTTCCTGCTGAAGCTGCGGGCCGCGCGGCTGCAGGCGTCGCCCCGCGGGACCCTCTCCACGGAGGGCGCACGATGAATGCCCACGCTCCCCTCACCGCGTTCGAGAGCGAACGCGGACTTGAGATCCGGCAGGAACGCGGCCAGCGGGCGGTGTTCTGCGGGCTCACCGGCATCGTCTGGCTTCACCGCAAGATCCAGGACGCCTTCTTCCTCGTGGTGGGTTCCCGCACCTGCGCGCATCTCATCCAATCGGCGGCCGGGGTGATGATCTTCGCCGAGCCGCGCTTCGCCACCGCCATCATGGACGAGCGCGACCTCGCCGGCCTCGCCGACATGAACGACGAACTCGACGCGGTGGTGGGCCGCCTCGTGGCGCGCCGGCCCGAGATCAAGCTCCTGTTCCTGGTGGGGTCGTGCCCCTCGGAAGTGATCAAGCTCGACCTGTCGCGCGCCGCCCAGAGGCTGTCGCGCAGCCTCGCGCCCGACGTGCGGGTGCTGAGCTATTCCGGCAGCGGCATCGAGACCACCTTCACGCAAGGGGAGGATGCCTGCCTCGCCTCCCTCGTGCCCGAGATGCCGGCCGAGGCGGCGCAGGCCGAGCCCGCGCTCCTCGTGGTCGGGGCCCTCGCCGACGTGGTCGAGGACCAGTTCGCCCGGATCTTCTCGGAGATGGGAATCGGCCCCGTGCGGTTCCTGCCCGCGCGCCGGGCCGGCGCGATGCCCCCGGTGGGACCGAACACCCGCTACCTCCTGGCCCAGCCCTTCCTGACGGAGGCGGCGCGGGTCCTGGACGAGCGCGGCGCCACGCGCCTTTCCGCGCCGTTCCCCCTCGGCGCGGAGGGCACCACGGGCTGGCTCAGGGCGGCGGCGGATGCGTTCGGCGTGGGGGCCGAGCGGTTCGCGACCGCCACGGCGCCGGGACTGCGCCGGGCCGAGCAGGCGCTCGCCCCCTACCGGGCGATGCTGGCGCAGCGCCGGATCTTCTTCTTCCCCGATTCGCAGCTGGAGATCCCCCTGGCGCGCTTCCTCTCGCGGGAGATGGGCGCCGAACTGGTGGAAGTCGGCACCCCCTACCTCCATCGCGGGCATCTCGATCGCGAAATGGCCCTGCTGCCGCGCGGCACCCGGATCGTGGAGGGGCAGAGCCTCGACGACCAGATGGACCGCTGCCGGCAGGCCCGCCCCGACCTCACCGTCTGCGGGCTCGGCCTCGCCAACCCGCTGGAGGCGGAAGGGCTCGCGACCAAATGGTCGATCGAGCTGCTGTTCACCCCGATCCAGGGCTACGACCAGGCCGGCGACCTCGCCGAGCTGTTCGCGCGCCCCCTCGTCCGCCGTACCCGGCTGGAGGTGTAGCCCGATGCAGCTCACCGTCTGGACCTACGAGGGACCGCCCCATATCGGCGCCATGCGCGTCGCCACCGCAATGAAGGGTCTGCACTACGTGCTGCACGCCCCCCAGGGCGACACCTATGCCGACCTGCTGTTCACCATGATCGAGCGGCGCGATGCCCGCCCGCCGGTGACCTACACCACCTTCCAGGCGCGCGACCTCGGCTCCGACACCGCCGCGATCTTCAAGGACGCGGTCGCGGCCGCCTACGAGCGCTTCCGCCCCGAGGCGATGATCGTCGGCGCCTCCTGCACGGCGGAGCTGATCCAGGACGATCCGGGCGGTCTCGCCAAGGCCCTGGCCCTGCCGATCCCGGTGATTCCGCTGGACCTGCCCGCCTATCAGAAGAAGGAGAACTGGGGCGCCTCGGAGACCTTCTATCGGCTGGTGCGGACCCTCGCCGCTGCGGTCAAGCCCGCCACGCCGCGCGAGACCCGGCGTCCGCTCTGCAACATCCTCGGCCCGACCGCTCTCGGCTTCCGCCATCGCGACGATCTCGTGGAGATCCGGAAGCTACTCGACGCCCTCGGCATCGACGTGAACGTGGTGGCGCCCCTCGGTGCGAGCCCCGCCGATCTCGGCCGCCTCGGCGAGGCCGATTTCAACGTGGTGCTCTATCCCGAGATCGCGCGCGCCGCCGGGCAGCACCTAAAAAAAACCTTCGGCCAGCCGATGGTCGAGACCGTTCCGATCGGCGTCGCCGCCACGATCCGCTTCGTGGAGGAGGTGGCGACGATCGCCGGCGTCGATCCGGCCCCGGTCCTGTCCGGCGCGCCCTCGCGACTGCCCTGGTACTCGCGCTCGGTCGATTCGACCTATCTCACGGGCAAACGCGTCTTCATCTTCGGCGACGCAACCCACGCCCTCGCCGCCGCCCGGGTCGCCGCCACCGAACTCGGCTTCAAGGTGGTGGGTCTCGGCAGCTATGCCCGCGAATTCGCCCGCGAGATCCGGGCCGAGGCGGCGCTCCACGGCATCGAGGCGACGATCACCGACGATTACCTCGACGTGGAGGCGGCGATCCAGGCCAGCGCCGCCGAACTGGTGCTGGGCACGCAGATGGAGCGTCACATCGCCAAGCGTCTGGGCCTGCCCTGCGCGGTGATCTCGGCCCCGATCCACGTCCAGGATTTCCCCGCCCGGCACTCGCCGCAAATGGGGTTCGAGGGCGCCAACGTCCTGTTCGACACCTGGGTCCACCCCCTGATGATGGGACTCGAAGAGCATCTGCTCGGCATGTTCCGCGAGGATTCCGAGTTCCACGCCGACGCCGCGCCCTCGCATCTCGGCCCCGGCCACCAGGCCGTCCCTCCCCCCCCTGCGCGCTACGATACTCATGCATCTGGCGGGCAGCACGGGTCCCCTCTCCTGGAAGGAGAGGGACAGGGTGAGGTGTGTGGCCTCTCCGGAGATGGACCACACCTCACCCCAACCCTCTCCTTCCAGGAGAGGGAGCCCGTCGCGCCTCATGTCGAACCCTCTCGGATGGACGAACAGCCGTCGAGTAGAGGTGCGAATCCGGTCGCCAATGCGGGCGAAGAAAGGGGTTCTAGTTCCGCCGCTTGGGCCGCAGATGCCGAGAAAGAGCTGAAAAAAATCCCGTTCTTCGTGCGGGGCAAAGCCCGCGCCAACACCGAACGCTTCGCCCGCGAGCGGGCGCTCCCCCTCATCACCGTCGAGACGCTGTACGATGCCAAAGCGCATTTCGGACGCTGAGCGTCCTGCCCTCAGCCTCGTCGTCGTGACGATGGACAATCACATGGCGAGCGCCCTGGAGCGCGCCCGTCACCAGTTGCGCGACGAGATGCCGGGGCTCACGCTCTGCTTCCACGCGGCGGCGGAATGGGACACCGATCCGGGAGCTCTCGCGGCCTGCAAGGCCGACATCGCCCGCGCCGACATCGTAGTCTCGACCATGCTGTTCATGGACGAGCACGTCCGCGCCATCCACCCGGCGCTGCTCGCCCGCCGCCCGCATTGCGACGCGATGATCGGCTGCCTCTCGGCCAGCGAGATCGTCAAGACCACCCGCCTCAACCGCTTCGACATGGACGGCACCAAAAACGGCGCCCTCGAATTCCTGAAGAAGCTGCGCGGCAAGACCGGCGCCCAGGGCAACGGCGCCCGACAGATGGCGATGATCCGCCGGCTGCCCAAGATCCTGCGCTTCATCCCCGGCTCGGCCCAGGATGTCAGGGCCTATTTCCTCACCCTGCAATACTGGCTCTCGGGCTCGGACGAGAACATCGCCAACCTCGTGCGCTTCCTCGTCGGCCGCTACGCCGCCGGGCCGCGCGAGAGCTGGCGCCGGATCGCCGCCGCGCCGGCGCCCCTGAGCTACCCCGAGACCGGTCTCTACCATCCGCGCATGAAGGGCCGGATCGGCGAGGATCCCTCGCGGCTGCCGGTCCCGTCAGCGGGGGTGAAGGGCCGCGTCGGCCTGCTGGTGATGCGCTCCTACGTGCTCGCCGGGAACACCGCCCATTACGACGGCGTCATCGCCGCCCTCGAAGCGCGCGGGCTCAGTGTCGTGCCGGCCTTCGCCAGCGGCCTCGACAACCGTCCGGCGGTGGAGGCCTTCTTCCGGAGCAACGGCCGGCCCGCCATCGACGCCCTCGTCTCGCTCACCGGGTTCTCTTTGGTGGGCGGCCCCGCCTACAACGATGCGGCCGCCGCCGAGACCACCCTGCGCGACCTCGACGTCCCCTACCTCGCCGCTCACGCCCTCGAATTCCAGACCGTGGAGCAATGGGAGGCATCGGACCGCGGCCTCTCCCCCGTGGAGGCCACGATGATGGTGGCGATCCCCGAACTCGACGGGGCCACCGCGCCGATGGTGTTCGGCGGCCGCTCCAGCCGCTCGACCGGCGCCAATGCCCGCGACATGAGCGTCCACCTCGAGCGGGCCGACATGCTCGCCGCCCGCGTCGAGCGCCTCGTCTCCCTGCGCCGGAAGGATAGGGCCGCGCGCAAGGTGGCCATCGTCCTGTTCGGCTTCCCGCCCAATGCCGGGAGCATCGGCACCGCCGCCTTCCTCTCGGTCTACCAGTCCCTTCACAACACGCTGACGGGCCTGAAGGCCGACGGTTACGACGTCGCCGTGCCCGACAGCGTCGACGACCTGCGCAACGCGGTGCTGGCGGGCAACGCCGCCCGCTTCGGCACCAGCGCCAACGTCCATCACCGCATCCCGGCCGACGACCATGTCCGGCGCGAGCGGCATCTCTCCGAGATCGAGGCGCAATGGGGTCCGGCTCCGGGCCGCCAGAACAGCAACGGGTCGCAGATCTTCGTGCTTGGGGCGCAGTTCGGCAACGTCTTCGTCGGCGTGCAGCCGGGCTTCGGCTACGAGGGCGACCCGATGCGGCTGCTGTTCGAGCGCGGCTTTGCCCCGACCCACGCCTTCTCCGCCTTCTACCGCTACCTGCGCGAGGATTTCCGCGCCGATGCCGTGCTGCATTTCGGCACCCACGGGGCGCTCGAATTCATGCCCGGCAAGCAGACCGGCCTGTCGGATTCGTGCTGGCCCGAGCGCCTGATCGGTCCGCTGCCCAACGTCTACCTCTATGCCGCCAACAACCCGTCCGAGGGCATGATCGCCAAGCGCCGCTCGGCCGCCACCATGGTGAGCTACCTCACCCCGAGCCTCACCCAGGCCGGGCTCTACCGGGGACTCATCGACCTCAAGGCCTCCATCGAGCGCTGGCGCGGCCTGGAGCCGGAGGCGGAAGCCGAGCGCCGCGATCTCGGCCAGATGATCCAGGCCCAGGGCTCCGCCCTCGACCTGACCCCGGCCGAGCCGGCCTGGTTCGGGGACATGTCCGGCAGGGTCCTGGCCCTCGGCCTCGCCCTCAGCGAACTCGAACACACCTTGATCCCGCACGGAATGCACGTGGTCGGCGAGGGCACGCCCGCCGAGGAACGGATCGACCTGCTGCTCGCCCTGGCGGACGCGTCGGGCGGGCTGAAGCCCGACCGCGCCGGCATCGAGGCCCTGGTGGCGGGGGCACCCCTCGACCGGGCGCTGGCCGCAGCAAACCTGCCCCTCGACGAGGAGCACCGCGCCGCCTTCGCCGCCCTGCGCGAGACCGACGCCCTGCTGGCGCAAGACCACGAGCTTCCCGCTTTGCTGCGGGCGCTGGACGGCCGCTTCATCGCGCCGGTCGCCGGCGGCGACCTCCTGCGCAATCCCTCCGTGCTGCCCACGGGACGCAACATCCACGGTTTCGACCCCTACCGCCTGCCCTCCGCCTTCGCGGTGGCCGACGGCACGCGGCAGGTCGCCCGCATCCTCGCCCGCTACCGCGACGAGGGCGCGCCCCTGCCGGAGAGCATCGCCCTGGTCCTGTGGGGCACCGACAACCTGAAGAGCGAGGGCGGCCCCATCGCCCAGGCCCTGGCCCTGATCGGCGCGAGCCCGCGCTTCGACGGCTATGGCCGCCTCTGCGGCGCGACGCTGATCCCCCTCGATGACCTCGGCCGCCCGCGCATCGACGTGATGGTGACCCTGTCGGGCATTTTTCGCGATCTGCTCCCTCTCCAGACCAAGCTGCTGGCGGAAGCCTCCTATCTCGCGGCCACCGCCGACGAGCCGGCGGAGCGGAACTTCGTGCGCAAGCATGCCCTCGCCCACATGGAGGAGCACGGCATCGACATTGAGACCGCCGCCCTGCGGGTGTTCTCCAACGCCGAGGGCACCTACGGCGCCAACGTCAACAACCTCGTCGAGTCCGGCCGCTGGGAGGACGAGGACGAGATCAGCGAGACCTTCTCGCGGCGAAAGTCCTTCGCCTATGGCCGCAACGGCCGGCCCACCGCCCAGCGCGCCCTGATGGGCAGCGTGCTCGCCAAGGTCGATCTCGCCTACCAGAACCTCGATTCGGTGGAGGTCGGGGTGACCTCCGTCGACCATTACTTCGACGGTCTCGGCGGGATGGGCCGGGCGGTGGCCCGCGCCAAGGGCGAGGCCGTGCCGATCTTCATCAGCGACCAGACCAGAGGGGAGGGCGTCGTGCGCTCCCTCTCGGAGCAGGTCTCCCTGGAGACCCGGACCCGCATGCTCAACCCGAAATGGACGGAGGGCATGCTCGGTCACGGCTACGAGGGCGTGCGCCAGATCGAGGCGCATCTCACCAACACCATGGGCTGGTCGGCCACTTCCAACGCCGTCGCGCCCTGGATCTACCAGCGCATCACCGAGACCTACCTCCTCGATCCGGCGATGCGCGAGCGCCTCGCCGCCCTCAACCCGACCGCGTCGGCCAAGGTCGCGCACCGGCTGATCGAGGCGCACCAACGCGGCTTCTGGACTCCCGACGCGGCCACGCGCGACGCGCTCGACCGTGCCGAGGAGGAGCTCGAAGACCGTCTCGAAGGCATCACCGCAGGGGTCGCCGCATGAACATCGCCATCCGAAACCCAGTGGCCACGCGCCGCGAGGAAGGCAGCCTCCAGGTCGAGCTCGACCCAGGCCTGAAGATCGGCACGGCGAAGGTCTTCGCCGTCTACGGCAAGGGCGGCATCGGCAAGTCGACCACTTCGTCGAACCTGTCGGTGGCCTTCTCCAAGCTCGGCAAGCGCGTGCTGCAGATCGGCTGCGATCCGAAGCACGATTCGACCTTCACCCTGACCAAGCGCCTCGCCCCCACGGTGATCGATGCCCTGGAGGCCGTGCAGTTCCATTCCGAGGAATTGCGGATCGAGGATTTCGTGGCCGAGGGCTACAACGGCGTGATGTGCGTGGAGGCTGGCGGCCCCCCCGCGGGCACCGGCTGCGGCGGCTACGTGGTCGGCCAGACGGTAAAGCTCCTGAAAGAGCATCATCTCCTGGAGGACACCGACGTCGTCATCTTCGACGTGCTCGGCGACGTGGTCTGCGGCGGCTTCGCCTCACCGCTCCAGCATGCCGACCAGGCGCTGATCGTCACCGCCAACGACTTCGATTCGATCTTCGCCATGAACCGGATCGTCGCCGCGATCCACTCGAAGTCGAAGAACTATCCGGTACGCCTCGGCGGCGTCATCGCCAACCGCTCGGCCAAGACCGACGAGATCGACCGCTTCAACGCCGCCGTCGGCCTGGAGCGCATCGCGCATTTCCCCGACCTCGACGTGGTCCGGCGCTCGCGCCTCAAGAAATCGACCCTGTTCGAGATGGAGCCGACGCCGGAACTGATCGCGGTGACCGACGAGTACATGCGCCTCGCCGCCCATCTCTGGGCCGGCGGCAAGCCGCTCTCGGCGATGCCGATGAAGGACCGCGACCTGTTCGAGTTCCTCGGGTTCGATTGAGGGTGGGCGCCATGACGAGCACCAGCTACGCGGCGCGCCGCACGCAGCTGACCACCTATTTCGACCGCACGGCGGTGGAGGCCTGGGCCCGTCTCACCACGGACGCCCCGGTCTCGAAGATCCGCGCCACGGTGCGGGCGGGGCGGGACGCCATGCGGGCGAACCTGCTCTCCTGGCTCCCCGACGACCTCACCGGCCGGCGTGTCCTCGATGCCGGCTGCGGGACGGGAGCCCTCAGCGTCGAGGCCGCCCGGCGGGGAGCGGAGGTGGTCGCCATCGACGTGTCGCCGACGCTGGTGGGCCTCGCCCGCGAGCGCAGCGCCGAGCTTCTCGGCGGCCACCATATCGACTTCCGCGTCGGCGACATGCTCGACCCCCGGCTCGGCTGCTTCGACCATGTCGTCGCCATGGATTCGCTGATCCATTACGGCGCCGGCGACATCGTCCGCGCGCTCGCCGAACTCGGCCCGCGTACCGACGGATCCCTGGTCTTCACCGTGGCCCCGCGTACGGCGCTTCTGACCGTGATGCACGCCGCCGGCCGGCTCTTCCCGCGCGGCGACCGGGCGCCCGCCATCGTGCCGATCACCGAAAGCGGCCTGCGCCGCCGGATCGGCAGGGAGGCCGCGCTTGCCGGGTTCGCCGTGGGGCGGACGCGGCGGGTCAACAGCGGGTTCTATCTCTCGAACGCCGTCGAGCTGGCGCGCACCTCTCTTCCCCACCTCTTCCCGCAAGGGGGAGGGGGCCTGTCATGAAACCCGCCGACCTCACCGCACGCCTGCTCACGCGCCTCGGCCCCGGCCTGATGCCGTTCCTGCCCTTCGCCGATGCGGCGACGCCGGAGCTGCCGCTGGGGAGGCTGCTGCGGCTGTCGCTGTTCCAGGTGACGGTGGGCATGGCCGCCGTGCTCCTCATCGGCACGCTGAACCGGGTGATGATCGTCGAGCTCGAAGTCCCGGCCTGGATCGTGGCGGTGATGCTGTCGCTGCCCCTGGTCTTCGCACCCTTGCGGGCCCTGGTCGGCTTCCGCTCGGACACCCACCGTTCGGTGCTCGGCTGGCGCCGCGTCCCCTACATCTGGTTCGGCACGCTGCTGCAGTTCGGCGGGCTCGCCATCATGCCGTTCTCCCTGCTGATCCTGTCCGGCGACACCACCGGCCCGGTCTGGCCCGGCCATGTGGCCGCGGCTTTGGCCTTCGTCATGGTGGGGGCCGGCCTCCATACCACCCAGACCGTGGGGCTGGCTCTGGCCACCGATCTCGCCCCCGCCCATGCCCGGCCGAGGGTGGTGGCGCTCCTCTGCGCCATGCTGCTCGCCGGCATGATGGTCAGCGCCATCGCCTTCGGCTTGGCTCTGGCGAATTTCTCGGCCCTGCGGCTGATCCAGGTGATCCAGGGCGCGGCCGTCGTGACCATCGTGCTCAACGGCATCGCCCTGTGGAAGCAGGAGGCGCGACAGCCCGGACGCACGGCGACGGACCTGCCGCGCCCGAGCTTCTCGCAATCCTGGGCCACCTATGCCGACAGCGGCCTCGCCCGCCGGCGCCTCGTGGCCACGGGGCTCGGTACCGCGGCCTTCTCGATGCAGGACATCCTGCTCGAGCCCTATGGCGGACAGATCCTGCACCTGCCGGTGGCCGCCACCACTGCGCTCACCGCCATGCTCGCGGCCGGCGGCGGGGTCGGGCTGATGCTGGCCGCGCGCTGGCTCAACCGAGGCGGCGATCCGTTCCGGGTGGCGGCCGCCGGCAGCGGGGTCGGCATCATGGCCTTCTCGGCGGTGATCTTCGCGGCCCCCCTCGCCTCAGCCCAGCTCTTCACCACGGGCGTCACGCTGATCGGCCTCGGCGGCGGGCTGTTCGCCCACGGCACGCTCACCGCCTCCATGGCGAAGGCGGGGCCCGAGGATACCGGCCTGGCGCTCGGCGCCTGGGGCGCGGTCCAGGCCAGTGCGGCCGGCATCGCCATCGCCGCGAGCGGCATCCTGCGGGACGTGGGCTCCAGCCTCTCGGCATCCGGCGCGCTCGGCGAGGCCATGAGCGATCCGTCCGTGGGCTACCTCATCGTCTACCACATCGAGATCGCCCTGCTGTTCGCGACCCTCGTCGCCATCGGCCCCCTGGTCCGCGACACCACCGGTCGTGACACCGCCACCCGCGACAGGGAGGCACGCGCCCTCCTGCCGTCCTCCGTTCCCGGTCAAGGAGCCTGATCATGCCAAGAGGTGAAATCACGGGCTATGTCGATGTCGCCCAGGTCGTGCTCTACGCGTTCTGGATCTTCTTCGCCGGCCTCGTCTTCTACCTGCGCCAGGAGGATCGCCGCGAAGGCTATCCCCTGGAGAGCGAGGCGGCCGGCCGCCTCAAGCGCCCCGACCCGATCCTGATCCCGAGCCCGAAGCAGTTCCTGCTCTCCAACGGCCTGGTGAAGACCGCACCCCAGACCGACATGCAGCCGGCCTGGAACTACAAGGGCCACAAGCGCGAGGTCTGGCCCGGCTCGCCCCTGGAGCCGGACGGCGACGGCCTGCACGACCACATCGGCCCTGGCTCCTATGCCGATCGCGACGACCACCACGACCGCACCTGGGACGACGAGAAGCGGATCGTCCCCCTGCGGGTCGCCGAGCATTTCGTGGTCCATGAGGACGGCCCGAACCCGATCGGCATGACCGTGTTCGGCGCCGACCGGCAGGTGGCCGGCACCGTCACCGACCTCTGGATCGACCGCGGCGAATCCATGGTCCGCTACATCGAGGTCGAGCTCGGCTCGGGCGGGCGCCGGGTGCTGATGCCCAACACCTTCTGCCGGACCGGGCGGTTCTCGCGCACGGTGAAGACCGAGGCCCTGCTCGCCCACCAGTTCGCCGACATTCCCGGCCAGAAGGACCCCGACTCGGTGACCCTCTACGAGGAGGAGCGGATCATGGCCTTCTTCGGCGCCGGCACCCTCTACGCCACGGCCGGGCGCCAGGAGCCGTTCCTGTGAGCCGCGCCGCGAAATCCCCCCTCGGCGTGCCCGCCAACGCCTTCGACGCGCCGCCGGGCCTGCCCGCGCCCCTGCCGCCCGGAGAGCACATCCTCTGGCAGGGTCGTCCCTGCGCCTTCGGCATCGCCGCGCGGGCGCTGCATGCCCGCCTCGTCGGCCTCTGGTTCGTCGGACTGGCCCTGTGGGCGGCGATCCCGCCCCTCGGCGAGGGTGCCTTTGGACAGGCCCTGCTTCTCGCCGGGCCGACCCTCCTCGTCGGCGCCGGCGCAGTCGCGCTCCTCGGCCTCCTCGGCTGGCTCTCGGCGCGCTCGACCACCTACACCATCACCAACCGCCGGGTGGTGATGCGCCTCGGCATCGCCCTGCCGATGACCCTCAACCTGCCGTTCGGCCTGATCGAGGGCGCGGGTTGCAAGGTCTTTACGGACGGGAGTGGCGACCTGCCTTTACGGCTGCGTCGGGGCAACCGCGTAGCCTACCTCCATCTCTGGCCGCATGCCCGTCCCTGGGCCGTCACGAACCCCGAACCGATGATGCGATCGGTACCGGATGCAAAGCTCGCCGCGGAAATCCTCGCTCGCGCACTGTCAAGCGCACTTGACACAACGGAGGAAACTGCGACTCCTATGGTGGTCGCGCGGCAGCGGCCCGTCCGCCCGCCGCGCCTCGCCAACGCGAGTTGAAATCAGGGAGGAGACGCGATGACGGCGAAGGCTGATGCCGCCCGGATTCCGCGACCGCTGGTCATCGGGGCACTCGGGCTCATGGGGTTCGTGACCGTCGTGGTCGGGGTCGGCCGCAGCGAGGGGATCGGCCTCTCGCACATGCCGCCGGCCCGGATCGTCCGCTCCGTCGACCTGAACCCGGAGGACCGCGCCGACGGCGCCATCGTCATCCGGGATGCGCGCTCACAGGACGTCATCGCCACGATCGAGCCCGGTCAGGACAATTTCGTCCGCGCCACCCTGCGCGGCTTCGGCCAGGCCCGCCTGCGAGCCGGCCTCGGCCGGGAGCAACCCTTCCGCCTGACGCGCTTTGCCGACGGCGGCCTCGAACTCTCCGACCCGTCGACGGGTCGCGCCGTCAATCTCGGTGCCTTCGGCCCGTCGAACTTCGTCGCCTTCACGAGGCTCCTCCCCGAGACGAGGCTCGCCGACAGCGGAGCCGCCCGATGATCGCGTCGTTCGGACGTCGTACCGTCGAGGTACCCTGCACCGTCGAGATCGAGCAGACCCCCGAGACGCTCCACGCCCACGTGACCCTGGACGCCACGTTCGAGATCGAGCCGGGCGACGAAGTCCAGGTCCACGACGCGCCGACCTCCGTCCCCTATGGCGAGCGCCTCGTGGTCCGCCGTACCGCCACGGTCACCCGTGCCGGCATCCTGGAGCGGTTCTGGACCAAGTTCGCCGGCCATTTCGAGCTCACCGAACTCTACGAAGTCAGCTTCTCAGAGAGGAGGCGCCTGTGAACGTCTCGATCCAGCACCAGGCCCCGAAGGCCGTCACGCCGAAGCTGCCCATGAACGAGGGCACCAAGGCCGCCCAGGAGACGACCTTCCTCTCGCCCCGCTTCTACACCACGGATTTCGAGGAACTCGACCGCACCGATGTGGAGCCCGTGCGCAAGCAATGGGACATCCTGATCGCGGAGCTGCGCGCCGACCCGAACAAGCGCCACTTCACCCGCAACGAGGAGTTCGACCTCGACATGTCCGGCCTCGATCCGGACCTGCGCAAGGAGTTCATGGATTTCCTCGTCTCGTCGATCACCGCCGAGTTCTCCGGCTGCGTGCTCTACGCGGAGATGAGGAAGCGCGCCAAGAACCCCGATATTCGCGAGCTGTTCGGCTTCATGAGCCGCGACGAGGCGCGGCACGCCGGCTTCATCAACGACGTGCTCAAGGATTTCGGCATCGGCGTCGACCTGGGCTTCCTGACTAAGTCCAAGAAATACACCTTCTTCCGGCCGAAGTTCATCTTCTACGCCACCTATCTTTCCGAGAAGATCGGCTACGCCCGCTACATCACGATTTTCAGGGAGCTGGAACGCAATCCGGACCGGCGCTTCCACCCGATTTTCAAGTGGTTCGAGAAGTGGTGCAACGACGAGTTCCGCCACGGCGAGGCCTTCGCGCTGCTGATGCGGGCCAACCCCAAGCTGACCACGGGGATCAACCGCTACTGGATCAAGTTTTTCCTGCTCGCCGTCTTCGCGACCATGTATGTGCGCGACCATTGCCGACCGCATTTCCACAAGGCGCTCGGGGTCGATCCGACCGATTACGACTTCAAGGTGTTCCGGATCACCTCCGACATCTCGAAACAGACCTTCCCGCTCACCCTCGACCTCGACAACCCGAAGTTCAAGGCAGCCCTCGACCGGCTCCTCGTCTGCTCCAACAAGCTCGCCGACGCCAAGGCGCAGGGCGGGATCGTGGGGAGGCTGAAACAGGGTGCCTGGATCGCGGCATCGGCGGTGAACTTCGCCCGGCTCTACGCGCTACCCACCATCGATAACCCGATGCCCGCCGAGATCCGCCTCGAGCCGGTCTGGTAGGACGCGGGAGGATGGCCGCCCACGCCGTTCCCGCGCTCTACGCGGTGTTGATCTGGTGGTTCTCCACCGGACTCATCATCCTGCTCGATCACCGCCCCCGCCACACCCATCCCTGGAGCATGGCGGCCGGCACCCTGGTGCTGATGGCCGCGCTCTACGCCATCGGTGCGAGCGCCGGGGACACCAGCGAGGCGGGCGCCTACACGGCGTTCACGGCGGCACTCCTGGTCTGGGGCTGGCAGGAGATGAGCTACTACATGGGCTACGTCGCGGGGCCGCGCAAAACCGGCTGCCCTCCCACGACGACGGGGTTCGCCCTGTTCCGGGCGGCAGCGGCCACGAGCCTGTGGCACGAGGCGGCAATCGTCGCCGGGATGGCCGGCATCCTCGCCCTGACCTGGGGCGAGCCCAACAAATTCGCCCTGTGGACCTACCTGATCCTCTGGGGAATGAACCTCTCCGCTCGGCTCAACATGTTCCTCGGCGTGCGCAATCTCAACGCCGAGTTCCTGCCCGAGCGCCTCGGCTACCTCGCCTGCTTCCTCAGGAACCGGCGCATGAACGCGCTCTTCCCGTTCTCCGTGGCCATCGCCGCCCTGGTGACGATCCTGCTCGCGCGCGCCGCGATGGGGGAGGGGATCGGCACCCACGAGGTCGCCGGCTTCACCATCGTCACCACGCTGATGGCGCTGGCGACCCTGGAACACGGCTTCCTGATGCTGCCCCTGCCCTCGGCGGCCCTGTGGGCCTGGAGCCTGCCGAAGGCTGCGGGCACCCCGAACCCTCCCGTCTATGCGGGGGAGGGTGCCTGCAGTGCAGGCGTGAGGGAGGGCGGCACAGGCTTTTCCGGAGAGGCGGTTCCCCTCTCCCGACCCTCGCTCACGCGAGGGCCACCCTCCCCCGCAGAGGGGGGAGGGACCGCTCTCTGACGCTCCAGCAAGACGAGTCTCAAGCAGCCAACGCGAAACATCGCGATCCATAGGGAAGGGGACGGCCATGAACTACGAAGACTTCTTCGGCGATGCCTTGTCCGGTCTCCACCGCGAAGGCCGCTACCGCGTCTTCACCGATCTCGAGCGCCAGAACGGTCGCTTCCCCCACGCCACCCATCACAGCCCCGGCGGCGAACGCCCGGTGACGGTGTGGTGCTCCAACGACTATCTCGGCATGGGTCAGAACCCCGTCGTGCTCGAGGCCATGCACGAGGCGCTGGACCGCTGCGGCGCCGGGGCCGGCGGCACCCGCAACATCTCCGGCACCAACCATTATCACGTACTCCTCGAGCGCGAGCTCGCCGACCTCCACCGCAAGGAGGCGGCCCTCCTCTTCACCTCCGGCTACGTCTCGAACTGGGCGGCTTTGGGCACTCTCGCCGGCAAGCTGCCGGGCTGCGTCGTGCTGTCGGATGCCGAGAACCACGCCTCGATGATCGAGGGCATCAAGGCGTCCCGCGCCGAACGCCACATCTTCCGCCACAACGACCCGGAAGACCTCGATCGCAAGCTGAGGTTGATCGACCCGGCACGGCCGAAGCTGGTGGCCTTCGAGTCGGTCTATTCCATGGACGGCGACATCGCCCCCATCGCCGAGATCTGCGACGTCGCCGAAGCACACGGCGCGCTCACCTATCTCGACGAGGTCCACGCGGTCGGCCTCTACGGCCCGCGCGGCGGCGGCATTTCCGAGCGCGAGGGCCTCGCCCATCGCCTCGACGTCATCGAGGGCACGCTCGGCAAGGCCTTCGCGGTGCATGGGGGCTACATCACCGGCTCGGCGAAGCTCTGCGACTTCGTCCGCAGCTTCGCATCCGGCTTCATCTTCACGACCTCGCTGCCGCCCGCCGTGGCGGCGGGGGCCGCGGCGAGCATCAAGCACCTGAAGGCCAGCGGCACCGAGCGCGCCCGACATCAGGAGCGCGTCGCCCAGGTCCGCGCCCGGCTCGACGCCGCCGGCATCCCCTATCTCCCCAACGACAGCCACATCGTCCCGGTGATGGTCGGCGACCCGGTCCTGTGTAAGGCGATCAGCGACACGCTCCTCGACGAGTTCGGCATCTACGTCCAGCCGATCAACTACCCCACCGTGCCGCGCGGAACCGAGCGCCTGCGCATCACCCCGTCGCCGCTGCATTCGGACGCCGACATCGACTATCTCGTCGGGGCGCTGGCGGCGATCTGGACGCGGATGGGCGTGGAGCAGGCGGCGGCGGAGTAGCATTCCCCTCTCCGCACGGGCGGGGAGAGGGCCTCGTCCTCCCTCCGTCGGGAGGCGAGGTGAGCCCGGCAGGGCGAAGGTGAGGGGGGCCCTCCGGAAAAGGCTCCTTCGACGGCGTCCCCTCACCCTCGGCTGCCGCCTCGTTTCGGACCCGACGAGGGGGCCGAAACCCTCTCCCCGCAGGCGGGGAGGGGGGACCATCCAGAGCCTGAATCGGGCCCCCGGGAGACTGTCGATGATCGTCAACGGAACGACCCGAACCGCATCCCTTCCGTCACACGCCCACCCTCGTCCCGAATCGCCGGAGCGCGGCGCGAGCCAAGGAATCCTCCGGAGGCCCCGAGGCGACCCCGAACCGTCCATCATGGCCCCGGCCCCGCCCATCACCTTCCCCTTCTCCGCCATCGTCGGCCAGGACGAGATGCGGCGCGCCCTGATGATCGCGGCGGTGGACCCCTCCGTGGGCGGCGTCCTCGTCTTCGGCGACCGGGGTACCGGCAAGTCCACGGCGATCCGGGGCCTCGCGGCCCTGCTGCCGCCGATGAAGGCGGTGATCGGCTGCCCCTATTCCTGCGATCCCGCCAAGCCCGCCGGCGAGTGCCCGCATTGTTCCGGCCGCGCCGAAGGCAGACGAAGCCACCTCGCGCCGGTGCCGGTGGTGGACCTGCCCCTGGGCGCCACCGAGGACCGGGTGGTGGGCGCCCTCGACCTCGAACGCGCCCTGACGCGCGGCGAGAAGGCGTTCGAGCCGGGCCTGCTGGCCCGCGCCAATCGCGGCTTCCTCTACATCGACGAGGTCAACCTCCTCGACGACCACCTCGTCGACCTCCTCCTCGATGTGGCGGCCTCCGGGATCAACACCGTGGAGCGCGAGGGGTTGAGCATCCGGCACCCGGCGAAGTTCGTGCTGGTGGGCAGCGGCAACCCGGAGGAGGGCGAGCTGCGGCCCCAGCTTCTCGACCGGTTCGGCCTCGCCGTGGAGGTGACCACGCCCACGGACCTGCCCACCCGCATCGACGTGGTGCGCCGGCGCGACGCCTATGAGCGCGACCCTGCGGGGTTCTGCGCCGCCTATGCCAAGGCCGACAGGGCGCTGCAGAAGCGCCTCACCGCCGCCAGGGCGCGCTTGCCCACCCTCGACATGCCCGACGCGACCCTGGAGGCCGCCGCCCGGCTCTGCCTCGCGCTCGGCACCGACGGCCTGCGCGGCGAGCTGACCCTGATGCGCACCGCCCGGGCGCTGGCCGCCTATGAGGGGGCCGACACCGTGGGAATCGACCATCTCCGGCAGGTCGCGCCGTCGGCTTTACGGCACCGCCTGCGCCGCAACCCGCTCGACGAATCTGGCTCCACCGCCCGCGTCGCGCGGGCGGTGACGGAGGTGCTGGGGTCGTGAGCGAGGGGCCGGCGATCTGGGCCGACGCCCTGCGCATCGCCCGGCTCGTGGCCGCCGACCCTCACGGCTGCGGCGGCGTGGTGGTGCGCGCCGGGGCCGGGCCGGTGCGCGACCGCTGGCTCGACGCCATTTTCGAAAACATGAGCGCCGGCAAGCCGTTACGGCGGATGCCGGCGGGGATCGCCGAGGACCGGCTCGTGGGCGGGCTCGACCTCGCGGCGACGCTCGCCGCCGGGCGGCCGGTGGCCCAGGCCGGGCTGCTGGCCGAGGCCCATGGGGGACTTCTCGTCGCCGCGATGGCCGAGCGGATGGGGCAGGGCACCGCCGCGCATCTCGCCGCCGCCCTCGATACCGGGCGTCTTAGGGTGGAGCGGGACGGGCTGGCGGAGACCCGGCCGGCGCGGTTCGGGCTCATCCTCCTCGACGAGGGGATCGGCGAGGACGAGGCCGCCCCGGCCGCCCTGGCCGATCGGTTGGCCTTCCATCTCGACCTCACGGACGTGCCGCCGAGCGCCACGCGACCCGTGCTTCCACCGCCATCGGACGGCCTTTCGCCGGAATCCGAAACGCCGTCGGATGGCGGTGGGCAGAGCGGCCACGATCCCGTCGCCGACCTGAGCGAGGTCGCGGCCCGGCTCGGCATCGACTCCCTACGTGCGCCGCTCCTCGCCCTCCGGGTCGCCCGCCTCCTCGCCCGCCTCGACGGGCGCGCCGAGATCGCCGAGGCGGATGCGCGGGAGGCCGCGCGCCTCGTCCTCGGCCACCGCGCCACCCGCCTCCCGGAGCGCGAGTCTCCCCCCGAGGAGGGGGAGGGGCGGGACGAGGCCGCGCCGGACAGGCCGCCGCCCCCGGACGGGGCGGCCCCCGGCCCCGACCCGGAGGAGGGCACCGCGTCCGCCCCCGACGACCGCATCGTCGAGGCCGCCCGTGCCGCGATTCCGGCCGGGCTCCTGGCGATGCTGATGCGGGACGGCCCGCGCCTGCGGATGCCCCGCGCCGGCAAGGCCGGGGCGAAGGCCGTCTCCGCCCGTTCCGGCCGCCCCATGGGGGCGCGGCCGGGCGATCCGCGCCGGGGCCGGCTCGATCTCATCGCGACCCTGAGCGCCGCAGCCCCCTGGCAGGGCATCCGCCGGTCGCCGGACGGGAGCGCCGCCTTCCTGGCGATCCGCCCCGACGACATCCGAATCACCCGGTTCCGGCAGCGGACCGAGACCACGACGATCTTCACGGTGGACGCCTCCGGCTCCTCCGCCCTGGAGCGGCTGGCAGAGGCCAAGGGGGCCGTCGAGCTGCTTCTGGCCGAGGCCTATACGCGGCGGGACAAGGTCGCCCTCGTGGCGTTTCGCGGCGCCGGCGCGGAGCTGGTCCTGGCGCCGACGCGCTCCCTGGTGCGGGCGCGGCGCGGCCTCGCCGCCCTGCCCGGAGGCGGCGGGACGCCGCTCGCCGCCGGCATCGACGCCGCCGGAGAGGTCGCCCTCGGGGTCAGGCGCGGCGGCGGGACGCCGGTGGTGGTGATGCTCACCGACGGAAGGGCCAACGTCGCCCGGTCGGGGATCGCCGGGCGGGAGCGGGCGGGCGAGGATTCGCTCAAAGCCGCCCGCCTCTTCCGCGAGGCGGCCTTCCGCGCCATCCTGATCGACACCGCCCAGAGGCCGCAGGATTCGGCGCGCCGCCTCGCCGCCGCCATGGGGGCGCGCTATCTGCCCCTGCCCCATGCCGATGCCGGGGCGATGAGCGCCGCGATCCGGTCGGCGAGGGAATAAGGTCACCAGCATGCGCGCGCCCGCCGAACGACCCCGCTGGGAGCGCGAGGGCGCCGACTGGCCGCACCGGGAGGCGAGCCGCTTCGTCACGGCCTCCGGCCTCAACTGGCACATCCAGGAGATGGGGGAGGAAGGGGCTCCGACCGTGCTGCTCCTCCACGGCACGGGCGCCGCCACCCATTCCTGGCGGGGGCTGATGCCGCTCCTGGCCAAGCGCTTCCGGATCGTCGCCCCGGACCTGCCGGGCCACGGCTTCACCGACCCGCTCCCCGCCGCAAAACTCTCTCTGCCGGGGATGGCTGGCGCCGTAGGCGACCTCCTCGACGGGCTCGCCCTCCGCCCGACTCTGGTCGTCGGCCATTCGGCGGGGGCGGCGCTCCTGGTCCGGCTCTGCCTCGACGGGCGGATCACCCCCGACCTCCTGGTGGCGCTCAACGGCGCGCTGACCCCGTTTCCGGGCCTCGCCTCGGTGCTGTTCCCGAGCATGGCGCGGCTGCTCTTCCTCAACCCCGTCACCCCCAAGCTCTTCGCCTGGACCGCCGACCGCCCGGCGGTGGAGCGCCTGATTCGCGGCACCGGCTCCCGCCTCGACCCGCAGGGGCTCGATCTCTACCGACGCCTGTTCCGCACACCCGGCCACGTGGCCGGGGCGCTGGGCATGATGGCGAACTGGGACCTCGCCACCCTCGACCGCGCCATTACCCGCCTCGCCACCCCGACGCTCCTCGTGGTCGGCAGCGAGGACAAGGCCATCTCCCCCGACACCGCCTTCGCCCTGCGCCAACGCTTAGCCAACGCCCGCGTGGAGCTGCTGCGCGGCCTCGGCCACCTCGCCCATGAGGAGGCGCCGGAGAAGGTGGCGGAGGTGATTTTTGGGGCGGTGGTCCCGGCGGTGGGGGAAGATGTCGGAGCTATCGCGTCGCCTTGACGATGGGTCGGTGGTGTCTCGGTTCTGAATTCGAGGATGAGGTCTGCGGTGAGTGGTCACCGGACCTTGGCCCCGCCCCTGGAATCGGACGTTGTGCCCCCCTTACCGAACAACGTTACTTCATCCGATTGGCAACAGACTTTCAGCACCGACATTAAATCCTGGCTCCGCCGATCCTGAGGCAGGCTGATATGCGACATACGCGCACCGAACGGGGCGATGAGACGCTGTGACAAGGGATTCGGCCTAGTAGGTAGCGTCCGCCCCTGTTTTCCAATCGAATTGCGATCTACCAACGGGCACTTACTAGAGGTGGGTTCGTATTATGGCATCGGCACTCAAAGGTCTCGGCTATTTTAATGACATCAAGGAGGTCGCTGGTTCGGCCCTCAACTTGATCGGGCTGATACCGGGCGTTGAAATACCTGAAGAATTGCTAGCCGTTTTTGGAGGATCGAATAACGATCCAAGCTTGGAACTCATCAAGGGGATGGATTCAAAGCTGGACGTGATCGAAGCGCAAAATCGCCAAGTACTCGCTGAACTCGGGGATATCAATGAGGAACTTAACAAAAATGTCATCCTCGACATCAAGACAGAATCTGTAAATGCCAACAACAATCTCAGTCTGTATAACCACAACAACAGTATCAGCACCTACCGTGATGCTGCACTGAACTCCTCGGGTTTGGCGCTAACCCGGGCCGTCGTATACGCCGAAGACCAGAATGCAGACATCCGCATCGTCGTGCCTGCACTCCTTTCCGCACTCACCACCCGCATCAACGTGATCCGCGATATCGGCGATGGCGCGACGTCGGGAGAGTTCGTGGATGAACTCCGGCGGGCCATCGTCGCCCTGGATGCAGAAATTACTCCCTACCGGGAACAGGCGAACGATACGATCCGAACATACGCTAGGGTATCCGTTCGCAACGACAGCGATGTCTATGTGCAGATTAGATATAATGACTTATTAGATATAAATGAAGGTCCTGTCGTTAATAGGGATTTAACGAGTCAATACACTTTGTATATTGGACAAAATGGGTCCGAAGAAGTGAAGCAGATGCTGCAGGCCGTTGGCCTCACCTCTGTTGGCGCAGGTGCGCGTATAGATAATCTCGATATTTTGAATATGGATGTGCTCAGAAATTTCTACGCACATGGCGAAGATACTTTCATGGACAAAGATCACATTATCAAAAGCCCTCCAGGCTGGTTTGATCAGCAAAAGAATTATGTATTCAACGAGTTTCTCAACGAAAGATCTGGCGTCGCCGATATGGAGTCGGCCGTCAACGCCTTGCGGAATGTCATCAGCGGTCAGCACGTGATCGATCGGGACGGCACGTATAACGGGATCATTCAAGCATCCGGTGTGCTGCCCGGATCCACGGCGCCCAACACCCTCGAAGGCAGGGCCGGCGACGATCAGCTCATCGGCAACGAAGGCAACGACACGCTCCGGGGCGGCGACGGCAATGATCGCCACCACGGCAATGGCGGCGACGACATCATCCTGGGCGGCGCCGGCAACGATTGGCTCGACGGGGGCGCCGGCGATGATCGCCTGGATGGGGGCGCTGGCAGCGACACGGCAAGCTACGCGTCGGCGACCTCGCGTGTGCTCGTCTCCTTGGACCTGACAAACTGGCAAGACACCGGCTTCGGCAAGGACCGACTTATCAGTATCGAGAACCTGGAAGGCAGCAACTTCAACGATCAGCTGAGGGGTGACGCCGGGAACAATACGATCAGCGGGCTCGCCGGCAACGATTTCATCAAGGGAGGCCTTGGTGCCGATCGCATGATCGGCGGGACGGGCGACGATATCTATATCGTCGACAACGTGAAAGATACTGTCGTTGAGCTCGCCGGCGAAGGCGTTGATATAGTAAACAGCAGCGTAAACTATACGATAGCTGCAAATATTGAAAACTTATACCTGTCAGATGATGCAATCAAGGCAACAGGCAACGCTAGTGCTAACCACCTAAGAGGCAACTCGGCTAACAATATCCTCGACGGCAAGGCCGGAGCGGATACGATGGAAGGGTCGGACGGGTCTGACACCTACTACGTCGATAATGTCGGCGACAAAATCATTGAAGAAGATTTTTACACCGATACGGACCGCGTTTTCGCATCCGTCTCCTATTCTCTCGGTGTTGCAGTCGAGAACCTGACGCTCACCGGCACGGGTGATCTGAAGGGTACGGGTAACGATCTTGCCAATGTGCTGACCGGCAACAGCGGCAACAACGTCCTCGACGGCAGAGGCGGTGCCGATACCATGGTCGGCGGCGCGGGGTCGGACACGTACATCGTCGACACCATCGGCGACAAGGCCGTCGAACTGAGCGGCGCCGCCGGCACAGACCTCGTCAAGGCCTCCGTGTCGTTCTCGCTGGGGGGCTCCTACGTGGAGAACCTGACACTGATCGGCACCGGCAATCTCGGCGCCACCGGCAACTCGCTGGACAACGTCCTCAGGGGCAATGCCGGCGCCAACGTCCTCGACGGTAAGACGGGCGCGGATACCATGATCGGCGGGGCCGGCTCGGACATCTACATCGTCGACAATACCGGCGACAAAGCCGTGGAACTCAGCGCCTCCGTCGGTACCGATCTCGTCAAGGCCTCTGTGTCCTTCTCGCTGGGCGGCTCCTACGTGGAGAACTTGACGCTGACCGGCACCGGCAATCTCAGTGCCACCGGCAACACGCTCGCCAACGTGCTCAAGGGCAACGCCGGCGCCAACCATCTCGACGGTGGCCTCGGGGCGGATAAGCTGACGGGTCTGGCTGGTCAGGATACGTTCGTGTTCAGCACGAAGCTCGGCGCGACCAATATCGACCACATCACCGATTTTTCGGCCATGGACGACACGATCCAGCTCTCGAAGAGCGTCTTCGCGGCGCTCTCGGCCGGCGATCTCGCGGTGACGGCGTTCAAGGACCTGGGCGTGACCGGCGCCAAGATCGATGGGAACGACCGCATCATCTACGATCACGAAACCGGTGCCCTGTCCTTCGATGCCGATGGCAGCGGCACCGCCGCAAAAGCCATCCAGTTCGCCGTGATCGACAACCACGACAAGGTGACGCTGACTCACCTCGATTTCCTGGTTGCGTAAGCCCATAATACCCCTTGGCCGAACGCTCCTTGTTCGGCCAAGGCTCCCACGTCGCTCAAAGTCCTTGCTCGCATTCGCCACTGGTCGGCATGGGCAAGATCACGGGTGCACGACAGCGTCGTGCGCTTCTTTGTCGTGTTCGCGGCATATTTTCGCAACGGTGACTGCGATCCGTCAATCGGCTTGTTTCGCTTAGGGCAGCATGCCTATCGTCATCTGCCGCACACACCAGATGGCGGACGACTTGGCCGGTTGGGTGCAGACGACATGACGGCTGGCGAGGGCGTTCCTTACTCCTATCTCACGACGTCCGGCCTGTCGCTCGATGAGGCTTTCGAGCGATGGCGCACCCTCCTGGCACCGATGTACGCGGTCAGTCCGACAACGCCCTCCGCCCCCCTGCCTTTCGGCGCCAACATCACATACCAGATCGGCGATCTCGTTACCCAGCGCTCGCTGCTCTCGACCCAGCGACTCCAGCGTGACCGCAAGCGCGTCGAGGCCGGTCCCGACCACTACATGGTCCAACTCTACCGATCCGGCCGCTTCCAGGGCACTGTCGCCGGCAAGGGGGTCTCTGCCTCGGCTGGCACCGTGACCCTCATCGGCCGCCGCAACCTGCTCGACGGCATGCTCGACCGAGCCGACGTGGTCGGCATCGCCGTACCCTGTGCCCGCCTCCACGGGCTGCCGCTCAAGGAGCGCGGCCTGCTCTTCGATGCGGCCCGCAACCGGCTGCTGGCTGCGCGCATTTCGGACATCTACCGCCGATTGCCGACCATACGCGCCGACGAGGCCCCGGCTCTCGCCGATGAGTTCGTCGCCTTTCTGCACCGCCTGCTCGATGGCTCGCGGGCCATCGACGTGCTGGACGGCCGCGAACTCGACGGCGGCCTGATGGCGCTGGCCAGGATGATCGTGCAAGCGAACCTGTCGCGGCCCGATCTTTCGCCCGAGTTCATCGCCGGGCAGATGCAGGTCTCGCGGGCCACCCTCTACCGGCTGTTCGAGCCGGAGGGGGGCGTGATGCACTTCGTGCGGGGCGAGCGCCTGAGGGCGGTGCGCGACGCTCTCGCCGATCCCATGGAGACGCGTACCCTCAACCGATTGTCCGAGGTGTTTGCCTTCAGCAGCAGCTCGCAACTCAGCCGCAGCTTCCGCGACCGCTACGGCGTCCCACCCCAAGCTTGGCGTGCCGAGCGTCGGGTGGTCCAGCGGGTCAGCGGTCAGGGATCGCCGCAAAACGTCTGGAAGTGGCTGCGCGAAGCGTGATCACCTCGTCAGGGCGTGCCTCGTAGATCGATGCCGTAAGACGGCGGCCGCATCTCACACGCATCGAACCGGGCCTTCGAGAACGCACCGACGGAAGTCCTGGATGGTGGCCGCCAAAGGCGTTCCTTGCCCAGTCGCGAACCGGCAGCCATCCTGGCGTACGTCTCGATTGCAGAAGATGCCTCGCAGCTGACCTTCAGATCTTCTGCGACAGGTCGAAACCGGCCGACGACCGAGATCGAACCTCAAACCGAGACCCGACCAAAAAACTTCGCCATGCCGGTCCCAAATCAACGCTTGCCTCCGAGATTTTACCCCTGATAGTGTCACCCTATGTTGACACTCAGCGATGTGCCGACCTCCTCGTCCCGGCCGGCCAGTCGCCCCCACGCGGTGGTGATCGGCAGCGGTTTCGGGGGTCTGGCCGCCGCGATCCGGCTCGGGGCGCGGGGCTACCGGGTCACGGTGCTGGAGCGGCTGGACCAGCCCGGCGGGCGGGCGCGGGTGCATCGCCAGGACGGCTTCACCTTCGATGCCGGGCCGACCATCGTCACCGCGCCGTTCCTGTTCGAGGAACTCTGGACCCTGTGCGGGCGGCGCATGGAGGACGACGTCGTCCTGGCGCCGATGCTGCCGTTCTACCGCATCCGCTTCGAGGACGGCGCGACCTTCGATTACAGCGGCGATCTCGACGCCATGCGCGAGGAGGTGGCGCGGTTCTCGCCCGGGGATGTCGCCGGCTACGAGCGCTTCATGGAGCGCTCGCGGGCGATCTGCGAGGTTGGGTTCGAGCGGCTCGGCCACGTGCCCTTCACGTCGGTCTCGGACATGCTGCGGATCATGCCCGATCTGGTGCGTCTGGGCGGGCACCGCAGCGTCTACGACGTGGTGGCGAGTTACATCCGCGACGAGCGCCTGCGGACGATCTTCAGCTTCCACCCGCTCCTCATCGGCGGCAGCCCGTTCCGGGCGAGCGCGATCTACTGCCTCATCGCCCATCTCGAACGGCGCTGGGGCGTGCATTTCGCGCTGGGCGGCACCGGCCGCCTGGTGGACGGGCTCGCCGGGCTGATCCGGGGGCAGGGCGGGTCGCTCCGCTGCAGCGCGGAGGTCTCGCGCATCCTCGTGGAGAACGGGGCCGCCACCGGCGTCGCCCTCGCCTCGGGCGAGCGCATCGCCGCCGACATCGTCGTCTCCAACGCCGATTCCGCCTTCACCCACCGCACCCTCCTGCCCGACGGGGTGCGGCGGCGCTGGACCGACCGCCGCCTCGACCGGTCGCACTCCTCCATGGGGCTGTTCGTCTGGTATTTCGGCACGAACCGCACGTTTCCGAACATCGCCCACCACACCATCCTGATGGGGCCGCGCTATCGCGGGCTCATCGACGACATCTTCCGGCGCAAGGTGCTGTCGAAGGATTTCAGCCTCTACCTGCACCGCCCCACCGCCACCGATCCGCTGCTGGCGCCTCCCGGGTGCGACGCGTTCTACGTGCTCTCCCCGGTGCCCAACCTCGCCGGCGGCCAGGATTGGACGGCGGAGGCGGAGCCCTATCGCCGCGCCATCGAGCGCCATCTCGACGCCACCGTGATGCCGGGCCTGTCGCAGAGCATCGTCACCTCCAAGGTGACGCATCCGGGGGATTTCGCAGCGGATTTCCTGAGCTTTCGCGGCTCGGGCTTCGGCCTCGAACCGGTGCTCACGCAATCGGCCTGGTTCCGGCCCCACAACGCCTCCGAGGACGTGGCGCGGCTCTACCTCGTGGGGGCCGGCACCCATCCCGGCGCCGGGCTGCCCGGCGTCCTCTCCTCCGCCCGAATTCTCGATACCGTGGTGCCGGATGCGCGCGTCTTCGCTTGACTTACTTCGGCCGCCCCTCTGGGCGATCCCCCATGCGGATGCGGCCGACCATGCCGCCTGCCGGGCGGCGATCCGCACCGGGTCGCGCAGCTTCTTTGCCGCCTCCGCCCTGCTGCCGCCCTCCATCCGCCGGCCGGCCTACGGGCTCTACGCCTTCTGCCGCCTCTCCGACGACGCGGTGGACGACGTCGCCGCGAGCGGCCGCCCTCCCGCCGTGGCGCGGCTGCGGATGCGCCTCGCCCGCGCCTATGACGGACAGCCCGTCGACGCCCCGGCGGACCGGGCGCTCGCCGACATCGTCGCCGACCACGCCATTCCCCAGGCGCTGCCCGCCGCTTTGATCGAGGGGCTGGCCTGGGACGCGGCCGGGCATGGCTACGAGACGCTTTCCGACCTCACCGCCTATGCGGCGCGGGTGGCCGCCTCGGTGGGCGCGATGATGACCCTGGTCATGGGCGTGCGCGATCCCGACGTGCTGGCCCGCGCCTGCGACCTCGGCATCGCCATGCAGCTCACCAACATCGCCCGCGACGTCGGCGAGGATGCGCGGGCCGGCCGGCTCTACCTGCCGCGCGCCTGGCTGAGGGAGGCGGGGATCGACCCGGACGACTTCCTGCGCGCGCCCAGTTTCACCCCCGCCCTCGGCGTCGTCGTGGCGCGCCTGCTGGCGGCGGCGGAGCTGCTCTATGCGCGCTCGGAATCCGGCATCGTCGGCCTGCCCCCCGCCTGCCGCCCGGCGATCCGCGCGGCGCGGCTGATCTATGCCGAAATCGGCCGCGAGGTGGAGCGGGCCGGCTACGATTCGGTCTCGAGGCGCGCCCGCGTGGACGGGCGCCGGAAGCTCGCGCTCCTCGCCCGCGCCCTCGTCTCGACGGACGACAAGACGGCCTTGGCGGAACCACCCCTGCCGGAGATCCTGTTCCTGATCGAGGCGGTGGCCGCCCGGCCGTCGATGGCCCCCCGGGTCCCGCCCTGGTGGAACGTGCCGGCGCAGGTGGCGCAGGTGCTCGACCTGGTGGAGACCCTGCGCGAACGCGAGGCGCTCGGCCGCGCGACCGCCCCCTCGTGAGCGACCGGCTCTTCGCCGCCTTCGACATCGGCCTCGTCTTCGCCCTGGCGCTGGGGCTGGCCCTCTGGCAGCTGATCGTCGTCCGGCGCAGCATCGCCAAGGACCGCGACGCCGCCGCCCGCCGCCCGCCGGACGATCCCGCCGGCTGAGGGCGTTCCTCCCCACAAGGGCTCCTGAATTCACCCATCCGCTCGACGGCCGTTCGCTCTATGCAAAAGGGTTCGACGTGAGGCGCGACGGGCTCCCTCTCCTGGAAGGAGAGGGGACCCGCGCTCGCCCCGAAACCGCAGGGATCATCCCAAGACGATCTGAACTGACGCTCCGGCCTCACCCGAGCGCGGCGGCGATGCCGGCCGACAACGGCGTGGTCGGGCGGCCGAGCAGGGTCGAGAGCTGGCGGCCCTCGTCGAACAGGGCGCCCTGCGCGGCGTCCACATCCCACGCGGCGAGCCCCTCGGCCAGGACGTCCGGCAGGCCGAATCCCGTGAGCAGCGCCGCATACTCCGCCTGCGGCAGGTCCCTGTAGGGGATGTCGCGGCCCGTCTGCCGCGAGAGTTCGGCGGCGAGATCGGCCAGGGTGTAGGCCTCGTCCCCCGCCAGTTCGTAGGTCCGCCCCTCATGGCCCTCGCCGGTCAGCACCAGGGCGGCCGCCTCGGCGTAGTCGGCCCGCGCGGCCGAGGCGATGCGGCCCGCGCCGGCGCTGCCCAGGAACGCGCCGCCCGCCAGCGCGCCGGGGATCGCGGCGGTGTAGTTCTCCGTGTACCAGCCGTTCCGGAGGATCGTCGCCGGCAGGTTTGAGCCCGCGATGGCGGCCTCGGTGGCGCGATGCTCCCCGGCCAGATTGATCGGCGAAGTGTCGGCATGCAGGAGGCTGGTATAGACGAGCCGGCCGATCCCGGCCGCCTTCGCCGCCGCGATGACGTTCCCGTGCTGGGGGACGCGCTGGCCGATTTCGCTCGAGGAGATCAGCAGCAGGCGCTCGATGCCCAGGAAGGCCTCGGCCAGGGTCTCGGGCCGTGCGTAATCGGCCACCCGCACGGCGACGCCCCGGTCTCGCAGGCCCTGGGCGGCCTCGCTCTCCAGGGACCGCACACCGGCGGCGACGGTGGAGGCCGGCACCCGTTCCAGCAGCGCCGCGATGACGAGGCGGCCCAATTGACCGGATGTGCCGGTGACGAAGATCGTCGGATGAGTGGTGTCGGACATGGCGGGCTTCCCTGTGGTTCATTTTCGGTACAAGGGAACTAAGTGAGACCGCGTCGGCTGTGAAGGAGGCAGGATTTTGGGACAAGGTGACGCCGGGGGAACCACCCCCGCACCGGCTCAGGCCGAACTGGCGCGGACCTTCGTGGGCTGGCAGGCCGAGCGGTTCGACGCCGCCCGCTGTCCCGTCCGCAATGTGCTGGACCGGACCGGCGACAAATGGTCGATCCTGATCCTCACCGCTCTGGCCGGCGGCCCGCACCGGTTCAGCGCGATCCTCCGCCTCGTCCCCGACATCTCGAAGCGCATGCTGACCCAGACCCTGCGCGACCTCGAACGCGACGGCTACATCGCCCGCACGGTCTACCCCACCAAGCCGCCCAGCGTGGACTATCGCCTGACGGATCTCGGCGGCACGCTCATGGAACCGCTTGCGGTGCTCATCCGCTGGGCGGAACGGAGCCATGCGGAGATCGAGGCGGCGCGGGCGCGGTTCGATGGCATGTAGTTCGGCGGCTCGCTTCACCCTGAGCGTCCATCCGTGATCATAGTGAGTGCTTTGAGCCGGTCGTGATTCGAGCCGGGGCTTTCTGGAGCCTTTGCTGACTCGCCTTCCGACCCCACGCGGACCTTCGAAATGATGAAGTCGAACGTCCGAACGAGCTTGGGAGCAGACGATCTAGCGCTTCACGAACCCGATGTCGGCGGCCACCGCCCGGAGCCGCTCCGGCTCGCGTTCCTGACGTTCGCTGTAGCGATCCACGAGGTAGTCGGAGCGCTCGCGCGTCAGCAGCGTGAACTTCATCAGTTCCTCGCACACGTCCACCACACGGTCGTAGAGCGGGCCCGGCTTCATCCGGCCGGCGTCGTCAAACTCCTTGTAGGCCATCGGCACGCTTGACTGGTTGGGGATGGTGATCATCCGCATCCAACGGCCAAGGAGGCGCAGGCCGTTCACGGCGTTGAAGCTCTGCGAGCCGCCGGATACCTGCATCACGGCCAAGGTACGGCCCTGGGTCGGGCGCACGCTGCCCTCGGAGAGCGGTAGCCAGTCGATCTGGCTCTTGATCACGCCGGTCAGGTTGCCGTGCCGCTCCGGCGACACCCACACATGCCCCTCAGACCAGAGCGAGAGGTTGCGCAATTCCTGCACCTTCGGGTGGTCGGCGGTGGTGTCGTCGGGAAGGGGCAGGCCGTCCGCATGGAAGATCCGCACCTCGCCGCCCATGGCTTCCAGCAGGCGGGCCGCCTCGTAGGCCAGGAACCGGCTGAACGACCGCTCCCGCAGTGAGCCATAGAGGATCAGGAAGCGCGGGGCGTGGACGAACGGCTGCGCCACCTGCAGGTGCGCGGCGGTGGGTGTCTCGAAGTGCGCGGCACTCAGGTTCGGCAGGCCATCGGTGAACGGTCGCGCGAGCTTGTCCAAGGGGTGGCTTTCATCTATATTTCAACAATGATTGAGATATTGCAGCAATGATGGGCGAACGGCAAGCCGTCGCCGCCTTCGCGGCCCTCGGCCAAGATCATCGCCTGCGCATCGTGCGGGCGCTCGTCACCGCCGGACCGGACGGCCTGGCGGCCGGCGTGCTGGCCGGCGAGATCGGCGTGTCCGGCACCAACCTCTCGTTTCACTTGAAGGAACTGAGCCACGCCGGGCTGATCCAGTCCCGGCGAGAGGGTCGCTCGGTGATCTACAGCGCCGCCTTCCAGGGTCTGTCCGACCTGATCCAATTTCTGATGCGCGATTGCTGCCAGGGCCGCCCGGAAGTCTGGACGCCGGCCATCGAGGCTCTGGCGGCTTGCCTTTGCACCCCGGGAGACACCGCCCATGCCTGAGCCGTTCGACGTGATCATCTACCACAACCCGGCCTGCGGCACGTCCCGCAACACCCTGTCGATGATCCGCAACGCCGGCATCGAGCCGCACGTGATCGAGTACCTGAAAACCCCGCCATCGAGAGCCTTGCTGGGCGCGCTGCTCGACCGAGCCGGCCTCTCGGTGCGTGACGTACTGCGCGAGAAGGGTACGCCCTACGCCGAGTTGGGGCTTGCTGATCCAGCGCTGACCGATGCGCAGCGCCTCGACGCCATCGCAGCGCACCCGATCCTGCTCAACCGCCCGCTGGTGGTCACGCCCAAGGGTGTGCGCCTGTGCCGGCCGTCCGAGGCCGTGCTGGATCTGCTGCCGGCGCAACAGGGCGAGTTCGTGAAAGAAGACGGCGAACGGGTCGTGGACGAGCACGGCCGGCGCGTCGCCACCGCCTGAGCTTCACGTCAACCGACAACAAGAAACGTCCCCTATGCTGGCGCTTGCCATCTTCCTCGTCACCCTCGTCTTCGTCATCTGGCAGCCCAAAGGACTTGGAATCGGGTGGAGCGCCCTGGCCGGGGCCGCCGTGGCGCTCGCCACGGGCGTGATCCACCCCGGCGACATTCCGGTCGTCTGGCATATCGTTTGGGACGCTACGTTCACGTTCGTAGCGCTGATCATCATCTCCCTGCTGCTCGATGAAGCCGGATTCTTCCATTGGGCCGCTCTGCACATCGCCCGCTGGGGCGGCGGCCAGGGCCGGCGCCTCTTCCCACTGGTGATCCTGCTCGGAGCGGCGATCGCGGCGGTGTTCGCCAATGACGGCGCGGCGCTGCTGCTGACGCCGATTGTGCTGGCGATCCTGCTCCGCCTTGAATTCAAGCCAGCGGAAGCGTTGGCGTTCATCGTCGCCTGCGGTTTCGTGGCCGACAGCACCTCCCTGCCGCTGGTCATCTCCAACCTGGTCAACATCGTCTCGGCCAACTTCTTCGACGTGACGTTTGGCCGGTACGCCGCCGTGATGGTGCCGGTAGATCTGGTCTCGCTGGCGGCCACGCTGGCAGTGCTGTGGTGGTATTTCCGGCGGGTGGTGCCGGCGGCCTACCCGGTCGAAGCGCTGGAACGCCCGGCCGACGCGATTCGCGACCCGCTGGTGTTCCGGGCCGCGTTCCCGCTGCTCGGCGTGCTGCTCGCCGCCTACTTCATCACCGCGCCCTTGGCCGTGCCGGTGTCGGCCGTCACCTGTGCCGGCGCGGCGGCGCTCCTGCTGCTCGCGGGCCGCAGCCGGGTCATCGCGATCCGTAAGGTCTTGGCCGGTGCGCCCTGGCAGATCGTGCTGTTCAGCCTCGGTATGTACCTGGTGGTCTACGGCCTCCGAAACGCCGGCCTCACCGACGAGCTGGCCAAGGGCCTGGTCTGGCTGGGCGGGCAGGGGCCGTGGGTGGCAACGGTCGGCACCGGCTTTGCCGCCGCGATCCTGTCGTCGGTCATGAACAACATGCCAAGCGTGCTGATTGGGGCGCTCTCGATCCAACAGGCCCCGGACCTGTCGCCACTCACCCGCGAGCTGATGATCTACGCCAACGTGATCGGCTGCGACCTTGGGCCGAAGTTCACACCGATCGGCAGCCTGGCAACGCTGCTCTGGCTGCACGTGCTCGCCAGCAAGGGTCAGACGATCACCTGGGGGCAGTACATGAAGGTCGGCCTGGTCATCACCCCGCCCGTGCTGCTGATGACATTGCTCGCGCTCGCCGCTTGGCTGCCGCTGCTCGGCACCGGGTAGCCCATCTCAACGTCTCGTCCGCGTCGCCCCACTGATCCAGACTTTCCACGCGAGATCAGCGAATTTCTGCTTCCCACCCGACACAAACGTTCGGGGCGGGACCAAGCGTCAGATCTTACCTCGAGACACCAAGAGATGAGTTTGCCGCACTGAGCCATGCGGACATCGGTCGATTTGAATTTTCGTTTCATGACTGCAATCGCGTTCGCGCCTGCGGTGTCGAAGCCAACATCTGCATTCCGTCGTCACGGATATCGACCCCGCTCAAAACGTGAGCCTCGTGGTTCGAGGCCTCCCCAACGCGGAAGGGCCACAGCCCCCATCACCCCACCCGCCGCGGCATCCGGAACGGCAGCATGAACTGCACCAGCGGGTTGCGGAATCGGTCGAGCGACAGGCTTTCGTGGACCGGGCGCACGGGCTCGCCGTCGAGGGTCGAGGCCAGGAGCGAGCGGGCGTAGAACGGCGTGTCCTCGAAGGTGCGGACGACGCGGGAGGCCCCGTCGTCGCTGCGCGTGGAGCGGGGCATGCGCCAGAACCGCGTCGGCGGCAAAGCGGCGGGGAGCGGCGGGCGGATGTCGCGGCGCGTGCCGTCGGCGGCAAAGCGCAGGGAGAGGTTCTGGAGACTGCCGTCGCGGCGGCGCACGTCGTAGAGGATCGCCGATCCGTCCCTGAGATCGGCCCGGCACCAGGTCCAGTCGCTGAAGTCCCGGCCCAAAGCGGCGTCGCCGTGGTTGGTGTCGAAATAGGCGGTGCCGCGCCAGGACAGGGCAGGGGCGTCGAGGGTCACCTCCACGGGGGAGGAGGGCGCCATCGGCCACCAGCGGTGCCGGCCTGTCGCGTCGAGGGTGAAGGTGTCCCGCGTGAAGCCGTTGGGGCGCAGGCGGATCGTGCCGCGCACCCGCGAGGGGATCGGCGCCGTCACCTCGTCGAGGGTGACGGTGAGGGTGGTGCCGTCCCAGCGCAGGCCGCTCGGGCCGATCCGGATCTGCGACGCGTCCCGCCTCAGCGAATCCCGGCCGCGTTCGGTCATGCAGAAGCGGCTGGCACGCTCGCCGTAGAGCACGACGTTCATGGTGCAGTGGTTGAACGGGTCGCGGCTGAGATCCAGGGCGTAATAGGGCGAGAACACGCTGCCGATGAAGGCGATGAGGGTGAGCCCCTGGCGTCCGTCCTCGCTCAGGGCGTCGACATACCACCAGACGTAACCGTCCCGTGCCACCGGCGTGTCGAAGCGCGGCCCTTCGCGCCGAGATCGGCCAGCAGGCTGTCCGCCGCGATCCGCCCCGATTGCGCCGCCATCGGCACCCCCGGCCCCGGATGGACGCTGCCCCCCGCGAGATACAGCCCCGGCAGGGCCGTCCTCGCGCCCGGACGCTGGAACGAGGCCATCCAGCCGTGCGAGGCCCGGCCGTAGAGGGCGCCCCCCGTCGCCGGAAACAGCCGCTCGAACCCCGCCGGATCGGTGGTCACCGTCCCGGGTGTCGCCTCGATCGTCAGCCCGCATTCCGTCAGCTTGCGACGCAGGTTGGTCTCGCATGTGGCGATCTCCGTGGGGGCGAGGGGGCGGGCCCGGCCCAGAGCCGGGGCGTTGACGAGGCAGAGCAGGCGCTCCGGCGTATCGAGGGCCGAATCGTCGTCGGCGCGGTCCTGCGCGCAGACATAGATCGTGGGGTCATCCGGCAGCCGGCCGGAGCGGAGCCCGGCGAATTCGTTCGCGTAGTCCCGAGAGAAGAACACGTTGTGCCGCACCAGGGGGAAGCCCGAGGTCCGGGCCCTGGCGCAGAGCGTCACCGCCGAGAGGGAGCGCGCGCCCGGCGGCACCGCCTCCACGGCCCGCGCGGCGCGCGATCCGAACAGGCCCGCGCCCAGAGCCGCCGCATCGGCATTGGCCACCACGAGATCGGCCGCGATCCGCTCGCCGTCGGCGAGGTCGAGGCCGACGATGCCGCGCCCGTTCTCCACCGCGATGGCGGCCACCTGCGCGTGATAGCGGATGCGGGCACCACGCTCCTCCGCGAGATCGGCGATGATGGCGGCGAGGCGGCTGAGACCGCCGTCCACGTGCCAGACGCCCTGGCTCTCCACATGGGCGACCAGCATCAGCGTCGCCGGGGCCTCGAAGGGCGAGGAGCCGCAATAGGTGGCGTAGCGCCCGAACAATTGGCGCAGGCGGGGATCGCGGAAGTACTCGCCGAGCGCGCTCCAAAGGGTGGTGAAGGGCTGGATGCGCAGCAACCCGCCGAGCCCGGACAGGCCGACGCGGCGGCCGAGATCGATGGGGCTCGGCCGGTCGCCCCGGATGAACGGCCCCTCCAGCGTGCCGTAGACCTCCGCCGCGCGGGCGCGGAAGCGGCGGTAGCCGTCCTCCTCGCGGGCCCCGGCGAAGGTGCGGATCGCCGCCGCCGAGGCCTCGGGATCGGCGAACAGGTCGAGGCGCTGGTCCGCCCCCCAGGCATGGCGGGCGAGGATGGAGGCCGGGCGGAGCGCCACGCGGTCCGACAGGTCGGCGCCGCATTCCGAAAAGATCTCCTCGAAGACCCAGCGCATGGTGAAGACGGTGGGGCCGGCCTCCACCCGCGCCCCGTCCGCCGGAACGCTGCGCATCTTGCCGCCGGGCGTCGAGCCCCGCTCGAGCACGGTGACGTCGAGCCCCGCATGGGCGAGGCGCAGGGCCGCCACCAGCCCGCCGATCCCCGCCCCGATCACCGCAACCCGCTGCGCCGCCACTGTGTCACCCATTTCTGCCTTGACGAGTGTCAATATTATCTGACACTTTGCAATGGCAATATCAAAAGACACCAGGGAGTGGCGCCATGGATGCCAACCGCCGGATCGAGCAGGCTCTCGACGCTGCCGTCGCCCATGCGGAGGCGCCCGGCGCCCCGCCGCTCCTGGCCGAGGCGATCCGCTACGCGGTCTTTCCCGGCGGCCACCGCATCCGGCCCCGCCTCTGCCTCTCGGTGGCCAAGGCCTGCGGCGACGACGATCCGGCGGCCTCCGACGCGGCGGCGGCGGCGATCGAACTCCTGCACTGCGCCTCCCTGGTCCATGACGACCTGCCCTGTTTCGACGATGCGCCGATGCGGCGGCAGAAACCCTCGGTCCATGCCGCCTTCGGCCAGCCCCTGGCGGTGCTCACCGGGGACGCGCTCATCGTCTCGGCCTTCGAGACCCTGGCGCGCGGCGCGGCGCGCTCGCCGGCCCGGCTCGCCTCCCTCGTCGGCCTCGTCGCCCGCGCGGCCGGTTCGCCCAACGGCATCGCCGCCGGGCAGGCCTGGGAATCGGAGCGCCATGTAGGGCTCACCGAGTACCAGCAGGCCAAGACCGGCGCGCTGTTCGCCGCGGCCACGGTCACCGGGGCGGCGGCGGCGGGCGCCCAGGCCCTGCCGTGGCGGCTGCTGGGGGAATGCCTCGGCGAGGCCTATCAGGTCGCCGACGACCTGCGCGACGTGGCCTGCCGCCAGGAGGAGGTCGGCAAGCCGGTGGGCCGCGACGCCACGTTGGGCCGGCCCAACGCCGCCGCCCTGCTCGGCATGGCCGGCGCGCTCTCCCGCCTCAAGCGCCTCGTGCGCGAAGCCGTGGAGGTGATCCCGGCCTGCCCCGGCGCCGATGAACTCCGCGCCGAGATCGAGGCGCAGACGCGCCTGTTCCTGCCGGCGAGCCTCGCGCGGGAATTGGCGTGAGGGGAGGGCGTTGTCCTCTCCTGCCTGCAGCTACGATAGCCCCACATCTCGCGGGCCGCTCGGGTCTCCTCTCCTGGAAGGAGAGGGACAGGGTGAGGTGAGTGACCTCTCCGGAGAGGAACTACACCTCACCCCAGGCCTCTCCTTCCAGGAGAGGGAGCCCGTCGCGCCTCATGCCGAACCCTCTTCGAGAGACCGAACGGCCGTCGAGCAGAGGAGCGAATCCAGTCGCTCGCTGCGGGAAGGGAGCAGGGATGGGGAGGATGACTCCGCCCAGCCGAACCTGGCGAAGGTGGTCGTCTTGCAGCAACAAAGGGCCGCCCAACCACCCCCACCTCCAACTCCTCCCCACAAGGGGGAGGAGAGGCCCGCGCCTATCGTGAGCGGGCTGAACACTTTGCGCGGAGAAGGGACGCACGCCCTCTCCTGGCGCGAGCGCTGGCTGTCCTTCCGCAACCGCACCATCGCCAATCCGGCCTTCCAGCGCTGGGCCGCCGCGTTTCCGCTGACGCGGGGCATCGCGCGGCGGAACACCCGCGCCCTGTTCGATCTCTGCGCCGGCTTCGTCTATTCGCAGACCCTGTTCGCCTGCATCAGGCTCGACCTGTTCGTGATCCTCGCGTCCGGCCCGCTCGGGCTCGAGGCCCTGGCCGCGCGGACCTGTCTGAGGCCGGAGCGGGCGCTGCGCCTGCTGGACGCCGCCGTCTCGCTGAACCTGCTGCGGCGCCTGCCCGACGGGCGCTTTGCCCTGGCCGATCTCGGCGCGGCCCTGATCGGCAATCCCTCGATCGCCGCGATGATCGAGCACCATGCGCTCCTCTACGAGGACCTGCGCGACCCGGTGGCGCTCCTGCGCGGGGAGGGCGGCACGAGCCGCCTCGCCGCCTACTGGCCCTATGCCGGATCGGCCGGCGACACGGCGATCCCGGCCGAGGCGGTGGCGGAGTACTCGGCCCTCATGGCCGCCTCCCAATCCCTCATCGCCGAGGACATCCTCGACGCCTATCCCATGCACCGCCACCGCCTGCTCATGGATGTGGGCGGGGGCGAGGGGGCTTTTCTGCGCGCGGTCATGCGGGCGACGCCCGGCCTCGCCGTCCGGCTGTTCGACCTGCCGGCGGTGGCCGCCCGTGCCGCCGGGCGTTTCGCCGCCGAGGGCCTGTCCCACCGCGCGCAAGCCCGCGGCGGCAATTTCCGCACCGCGCCCCTGCCGAAGGGCGCCGACGTCATCTCCCTCGTCCGGGTCATTCACGACCACGACGACGACACCGTCCGCCTGCTCCTGCGCGCCGCCCACGAGGCGCTTCGCGACGGCGGCACGCTCCTGATCGCCGAGCCGATGGCGGGGACGGCGGGGGCCGAGCCGGTCACCGACGCCTATTTCGGCTTCTACCTGCTGGCGATGGGGAGCGGACGCTGCCGCAGCCCGGCCGAGCTCACCGCGCTCCTCCACGAAGCCGGCTTCGGCGATTGCCGCGAGATCCCGACCCGGCGTCCGCTGCTGACCCGGCTGCTGGTGTGCCGACGAATTGACACTCCGAAGCGTAAGTAGGGCTTGACGAATAAAAGTGTCAATCTAGGATGACACATCGAACAAGCGCCGAACCCGTCGCCATCGGGTCGGAGCAAGGGACAGGGGAGGGTCGACCAAGATGCACGCGCTCGCCGTCCTCCTCGAACGCCCCGAACACCTGTCGCTCGCCGAGCTCGCCATCGATGCTCCGGGCGCCGCCGACGCGGTGGTCGAGACCCTGTGGAGCGGCATCAGCACCGGCACCGAGCGCCTGCTCTGGTCGGGCCGGATGCCGCCCTTCCCGGGCATGGGCTATCCCCTGGTCCCCGGCTACGAATCGGTGGGAGAGGTGGTGGAAGCCGGCCCCGCCTCCGGTCTCGCCGTTGGGCAGAGGGTCTTCGTGCCCGGCGCACGCTGCTTCGGCCCGGTGCGCGGCCTGTTCGGCGGCGCGGCCTCGCGCCTGGTGAGCGAAGGCGCGCGCCTCGTTCCCATCGATGCGGCCTTGCGCGAACACGGCATCCTCATCGCCCTGGCGGCCACCGCCTATCATGCGCTCAACGCGCGTCCCGAAGGCCGCTCGCTCATCGTCGGCCACGGGGTGCTCGGGCGGCTTCTCGCCCGCCTGACACGGATCGCCGGCGGCGAGCCGGTGGTGTGGGAGACGAACGCGGTCCGGGCCACGGGCGCGCATGGCTACGAGGTCCTGCATCCCGATGCGGACGAGACCCGCGATTACGGCTCCATCACCGATGTCAGCGGCGACGCCGCGATCCTCGACACGCTGATCGGGCGGCTCAGGCCCGGCGGCGAGATCGTGCTCGCCGGTTTCTACGAGGCGCCGCTCTCCTTCGCCTTCCCGCCGGCCTTCCTGCGCGAGGCCCGCATCCGCGTCGCCGCCCAGTGGCGGCCGGAGGATCTCGCTGCGGTCCTGACCCTGATCGAGGGGGGGCGTCTCTCCCTCGACGGCCTGATCACCCATCGTGAACCGGCGGCGCACGCGCCGTCCGCCTATCGCACGGCGTTCGGCGAGCCCGAATGCCTGAAGATGATCCTCGATTGGAGAGCCGCGTCATGAACATGCAGCTGAACGGAGCCGCACTCCTGCGCGCCGAAGCCGCCATCGAACCGGATCCGGCCCCCGTCTCCGCCACCAAGGAGACGCAGATCATCGCGATCTACGGCAAGGGCGGCATCGGCAAGTCGTTCACCCTGGCCAATCTCAGCTACATGATGGCCCAGCAGGGCAAGAAGGTCCTGCTCATCGGCTGCGACCCGAAGAGCGACACGACGTCCCTGCTCTTCGGCGGCCGCGCCTGCCCGACCATCATCGAAACCTCCACGAAGAAGAAACTCGCCGGCGAGCAGGTCGCCATCGGCGATGTCTGCTTCAAGCGCGACGGCGTCTACGCCATGGAGCTCGGCGGGCCGGAAGTCGGGCGCGGCTGCGGCGGGCGCGGCATCATCCACGGTTTCGAACTTCTCGAAAAACTCGGTTTCCACGAATGGGGCTTCGACTACGTCCTGCTCGACTTCCTCGGCGATGTGGTCTGCGGCGGCTTCGGTCTGCCGATCGCCCGCGACATGTGCCAGAAGGTCATCGTCGTCGGCTCGAACGATCTTCAATCGTTGTATGTGGCCAACAACGTCTGCTCGGCGGTGGAATACTTCCGCAAGCTCGGCGGCAATGTCGGTGTCGGCGGCCTCGTCATCAACAAGGATGACGGCACCGGCGAGGCCCAGGCCTTCGCCGCCGCCGTGGGCATCCCGGTCCTGGCCTCGATCCCGGCCGACGACGACATCCGCAAGAAGAGCGCGAATTACGAGATCATCGGCCGGCCCGAGAGCCAATGGGGCTCGCTCTTCGCGGATCTGGCCCAGAACGTCCACGACGCGGCGGCCAACCACCCCACGCCGCTCTCCCAGGACGGGCTGCTCGGCCTGTTCAAGGGCGAGGCCGTCGGCCGGGGCGTCACCCTGGTCCCCGCCACCTTCGAGGATATGTGCGGCACGGTCCAGGTCGTGAAGCCGTCCCTCGAAGTCGTCTACGACGAGGTCTGACGCGCATGGCCGTCTCCCTCGACATCGCCGATCTGCGCGCTCGTCAAGAGCGCCCCGCCTCGACCCTGGCTCCCGCCGCCTTGCCCGCGGAGGCGATGAACCTCGCCGCCACAAAGTCCGACGGGCTCGGCTGCCATTCCGGCAAGGACGCGATGCGGGCGGCCGCCGAAGCCGCCGGGATGTCGGAGACGCTGGAGCAGCTCAAAAAAGACTATCCCCAAGGGCCGCACGACCAGCCCCAGAGCATGTGCCCGGCCTTCGGCAGCTTGCGCGTCGGCCTGCGCATGCGCCGCACGGCGACGATCCTGTCGGGCTCCGCCTGCTGCGTCTACGGACTCACCTTCACCTCGCATTTCTACGGGGCCAAGCGCAGCGTCGGCTACGTCCCGTTCAATTCCGAGACCCTGGTTACCGGCAAGCTGTTCGAGGATATCCGCGAGGCGGTATTCGACGTGGCCAAGCCCGCCGATTACGACGCGGTCGTCGTCATCAACCTCTGCGTCCCCACCGCCTCCGGCGTGCCCCTGCGGCTCTTGCCCAAGGAGATCGACGGGGTCCGCATCATCGGCATCGACGTGCCCGGCTTCGGCGTGCCGACCCATGCGGAAGCCAAGGACGTGCTCGCCGGGGCGATGCTGAAATTCGCCCGTTCGGAAGCCGAGCAGGGTCCGGTCCAGGCGCCGCGCCTCGGCCGCTCCGAGCGCCCCAGCGTCACGCTGCTCGGCGAGATGTTCCCGGCCGACCCGGTGGTGATCGGCGGCCTGCTGGAGCCCCTGGGCCTCAGCGCCGGCCCCGTGGTGCCGACCCGCGAATGGCGCGAGCTCTACGCGGCCCTCGACTGCGCGGCGGTGGCGGCGATCCACCCGTTCTACACCGCCTCGATCCGCGAGTTCGAACTCGCCGGCCGCCCCATCGTCGGCTCCGCCCCCGTGGGCCATGACGGCACCGCCGACTGGCTCGACCGGATCGGCGAGGCCTGCGCCGTGCCCCGCGCCACGGTGGAGGCCGCCAAGAACCGGCTCCTCCCGATGATCCGGGGGGCGCTGGCCGCCACACCGATCAAGGGCCGGATCACGCTCTCGGGCTACGAGGGTTCGGAACTGCTGGTGGGCCGGCTCCTCGTCGAGAGCGGCGCGGACCTCGCCTATGTTGGCACCGCCTGCCCGCGCACGCCCTATTCGGAAGCCGACCGCGACTGGCTCGAGTCACGCGGCGTCATGGTCCGCTTCCGCGCCTCGCTGGAGGACGACCTCTCCGCCATGCGCGAGTTCCGCCCTGACCTCGCCATCGGCACCACGCCGGTGGTGCAGGCGGCAAAGGAGCGGGCGATCCCCGCCCTCTACTTCACCAACCTGATCTCGGCCCGCCCGCTCATGGGCGTCGCCGGAGCCGGGTCGCTCGCCAAGGTCATCAACACCGCCCTCGGCAACCGGCACCGGTTCGACGCCATGCGGGACTTCTTCGACGGGGTCGGCGAGGGCCATGCCGCCGGCATCTGGGAAGAGGTGCCGACAATCCGCCAGAACGTCGCCTCGGCGACGCGCGGAAAACCTTCCCACAACCCGATCGGGGAGATGGCCTGATGCTCGTCCTCGATCACGACCGGGCCGGCGGCTACTGGGGCGCCGTCTACGTCTTCACCGCCATCAAGGGATTGCAGGTCGTCATCGACGGACCCGTGGGCTGCGAGAACCTGCCGGTCACCTCGGTGCTCCACTACACCGACGCCCTGCCGCCGCATGAATTGCCCATCGTGGTCACGGGCCTTGCCGAGGAGGAACTCGGCCGCCACGGCACCGAGGCCGCGATGAAGCGGGCCCATGCCACCCTCGATCCGGGGATGCCGAGCGTGGTCGTCACCGGCTCCATCGCCGAGATGATCGGCGGCGGCGTGACGCCCGAGGGCACCAACCTCCAGCGCTTCCTGCCGCGCACCATCGACGAGGACCAGTGGCAGACCGCCGACCGGGCGATGTCCTGGCTCTGGCAGGAATACGGCGCCCGCAAGTTCGCCAAGAAGGGCATCCCGGCAAGGCCTCCCCGCAAGGAGGGCGAGCGCCCCCGCGTCAACATCATCGGCCCGGCCTACGGCACCTTCAACATGCCCTCCGATCTGGCCGAGATCCGCCGCCTCGTGGAGGGGATCGGCGCCGAGGTGAACCTCGCCTTTCCGCTCGGCTCGCATCTCGCCGACGTGCCGAAACTCGTGAACGCGGACGCCAACATCTGCCTCTACCGCGAGTTCGGCCGCCTCCTCTGCGAAGCCCTCGAGCGGCCCTACCTGCAGGCGCCGATCGGCCTGCACGCCACCACCAAGTTCCTGCGCAAGCTCGGTGAGATCCTCGGCCTCGATCCGGAGCCCTTCATCGAGCGCGAGCGCCACACCACGATCAAGCCGGTCTGGGACCTGTGGCGCTCGGTGACCCAGGACTTCTTCGGCACCGCGAGTTTCGGCATCGTCGCCTCGGACACTTATGCGCGGGGCGTCCGCCGCTTTCTCGAAGACGAGATGGGCCTGCCCTGCACCTTCGCGATCTCGCGTCGGCCCGGCGCCAAGACCGACAACGCGGCGGTCCGTGAAGCGATCAAGGCCAATCCGCCCCTCGTCCTGTTCGGCTCGTTCAACGAGCGCATGTACGCGGCCGAATGCGGATCGCGGGCGGTGTTCGTGCCGGCTTCCTTTCCGGGCGCCATCATCCGGCGCCATACCGGCACGCCCTTCATGGGCTTCTCGGGCGCGACCTACCTCATCCAGGAGGTCTGCAACGCCCTGTTCGACATGCTCTTCCACATCCTGCCGCTGGCCCGCGACATGGACCGGGTCGAGGCGACGCCGGCGCGGATCCATCGCGAACTGCCCTGGGACGAGGCCGCCCGCACCCTCCTCGACGACCTCGTCGAGGCCCATCCGGTGCTGGTGCGGATCTCGGTGGCCAAGCGCCTGCGCGACGCGGCCGAACGGGCGACCCGGAATGCCGGACAGGAGCGGGTCGGCCCGGCCGAGGTCGAGCGCGCCCATGCGGACCTGACCCTCGGAGCGGCGGCATGAGCGCCTCCGCCCCGCACCCTCTTTCCGGCTGGAGCGGCGCGGCGCCGTTTCCGTCGAGAACCGGCCTCCCCGCGAGGCCGACCGCCGCGGATTGCGGACAGGAGATTTCCGCCATGCAGTCGATGACCATGCCCTCCCGCCAGGCTCTGTCGCGTCCCGCCCCGTCGCGCCTGCAGCGGCACGAGCTGCAGTTCCGCCTCCTCCTGGTGGCGACCTACCCCTTCTTCCTCGCGGCGGCCGCACTCCAGCGCCTCGTCCCGGCACGGGCTCCGGTGGGCCACGGACTCATCGCCCGGCGCTCGGTCTTCGGCGAGGCCAAGGCCATGGCCGTGTCGGCGATCCCCTTCGTCTTCATGGGCTGACGCTTTCCGGAGCCGGATCGCCCCGGGCCGATGCCCGCCCGATCCGGAACCCGAACGACCTCCCGTCCGACGAGGGGGGAACGACCGTCGCGAGCGCCGTTGCCGGCCCCCGCGACCTCACCCGCCGCGCGTGGACCACGCACGGCCAGACGAAAGCGGAGGCTCACACCATGTCCAGCGGAATCGAGAAAGCCAGCAGCCTGTCCGGGCTGACGGAACCGGAAGCCAAGGAGTTCCACGCGATCTTCCTGACGAGCTTCATCATCTTCACGGCCATCGCCGTGGTCGCGCATATCCTCGTCTGGATGTGGCGCCCGTGGCTGCCCGGCCCCAAGGGCTACGCCGCCCTCGACACCGTCACGAGCGCCGCGCACGGCCTCGTCTCGATGATCTCCTGAGGAGGAACGCACCCATGCACAAGGTCTGGCTTCTCTTCGATCCGCGCCGCACGCTGGTGGCGCTCTTCACCTTCCTGTTCATCCTGGCGCTGCTGATCCACTTCATCTTGCTCAGCACCGACCGGTTCAACTGGCTGGAAGGCCCCAAGGCCCCGCGCGCCGCCAATGCGCAGACGCTGGTCCTGCCGACGATGCCCGCCTGACCGGCGGGATGCGGACCATCCTCCTCCCCCTCCGGGTCTCGGGCTCGCCCGAGACCCGCATCTCCGGTGCCCCTATCGGGCAAGCCCGAGATGGGTGCGGGGAGGAGTTGGAGGTGGGGGTGGCTGGGCGACCCTCGGCTTGCGGAGGCCAGCGGCGCCACCCCCACTCCTCACCTCTCCCCGCAAGGGGGAGGGGACGACGCGCAGCCTGACGGATGCGCGAATCCATCAAGAATCGTGACCTGTGAAGCCGGGAGGTATTCGCGATGGCGATGCTGAGTTTCGAACGAAAATACCGCGTCCGCGGCGGCACGCTGCTTGGCGGAGACCTGTTCGATTTCTGGGTCGGGCCGTTCTATGTCGGGTTCTTCGGCGTCACGACGCTGTTCTTCTCGGTGCTCGGCACCGCGCTGATCATCTACGGCGCGGCGCTCGGGCCGACCTGGAACATCTGGCAGATCAACATCGCGCCGCCCGATCTCAAATACGGGCTGGCGCTCGCCCCCCTCAAGGAGGGCGGCCTCTGGCAGATCATCACCTTCTGCGCGGTCGGGTCGTTCGTCTCCTGGGCCCTGCGCGAGGTCGAGATCTGCCGCAAGCTCGGCATCGGCTACCACGTGCCCTTCGCCTTCTCGGTGGCGATCTTCGCCTATGTGTCGCTGGTGGTGATCCGGCCGTTCCTGATGGGCGCCTGGGGCCACGGCTTCCCCTACGGCATCCTCAGCCATCTCGATTGGGTCTCGAACACCGGCTACCAGTACCTGCACTTCCACTACAATCCGGCGCACATGCTGGCGGTGTCGTTCTTCTTCACGACGACCTTCGCCCTGTCCCTGCACGGCGCACTGATCCTCTCGGCCACCAATCCCGGCAAGGGCCAGGTGGTGAAGACCCCCGAGCACGAGGACACCTTCTTCCGCGACACGATCGGCTACTCGATCGGCACGCTCGGCATCCACCGGCTCGGCCTGTTCCTCGCCCTCTCGGCGGGCTTCTGGAGCGCCGTCTGCATCATCATCAGCGGCCCGTTCTGGACCCGTGGCTGGCCGGAATGGTGGGGCTGGTGGCTCAATCTCCCGGTCTGGCGCTAGAGGGGGGCACGACCATGGCCTACTATCAGAACATCTTCACCGAGGTCCAAGTCCGCTCCACCATTCCGGAACTCGGCGTTCCCGTCGATGTCGACCGGCGCTGGGGCACGCCGTTCCACAGCTACCTGTTCGGCCTGTTCGGCAACGCCCAGGTCGGCCCGATCTACATCGGCTATCTCGGCGCCCTCTCGGGCGTGTGCTTCCTCATCGCCTTCGAGATCGTCGGCCTCAACATGTGGGCGAGCGTGAACTGGGACCCGGTCCAGTTCGTGCGCCAATTGCCCTGGCTCGCCCTTGAGCCGCCGCGACCGCAATACGGGCTCAAGATCCTGCCGCCGCTGCAGGAAGGCGGATGGTGGCTGATCGCCGGCTTCTTCCTCACCGCCTCGATCCTGCTGTGGTGGGTCCGGCTCTATCGCCGCGCCCGGGCGCTCGGCCTCGGCACCCATGTGCCCTGGGCCTTCGCCTCCGCCATCTGGCTGTTCCTGGTCCTCGGCTTCATCCGGCCGGTCCTGATGGGGTCGTGGAGCGAGGCGGTGCCCTTCGGCATCTTCCCGCATCTCGACTGGACCGCCGCCTTCTCGCTGCGCTACGGCAACCTCTTCTACAACCCGTTCCACATGCTCTCGATCGTCTTCCTCTACGGGTCGACGCTCCTCTTCGCGATGCATGGCGCCACGATCCTGGCGGTGAGCCGCTTCGGCGGCGAGCGCGAGATCGACCAGATCGTCGATCGCGGCACCGCCACCGAGCGCGCCGCCCTGTTCTGGCGCTGGACCATGGGCTTCAACGCCACGATGGAATCGGTCCACCGCTGGGCCTGGTGGTTCGCGGTGCTGACCACCCTCACCGGCGGCATCGGCATCCTGCTCACCGGCACGGTGGTCGACAACTGGTACCTCTGGGCGGTCAAGCATGGCGTCGCCCCGTCCTATCCGCAGGTCTATGCGCCGGTCGTCGATCCCTTGAGCATGCCGGGGGCGGTCCCATGAAGACGTTCGTCACAGTTCTCGGCGCCTCGATCGCCTTCTTCCTCACCATCGCGATGTTCGGTACGTCCGGCTGGGACCGGCCGCCGCTCCAGACCACCCAGAACGGCTTTCGCGGAACGGGGATGGACCAGATCCATACTCGCGACGGGGTGGCCGAGACGAAGGCGGCCAACGTCGCCCCGGCGCCGGCCGACCCGGCCGAGCCCGGCGAGGAGCTCGCCGGCGCCACCTACGAGAACGTCCAGGTCCTCAAGAACGTCAGCGTCAACGAGTTCAACCGCCTGATGGTCTCGATGACCGAATGGGTCAGCCCGGAACAGGGTTGCACCTATTGCCACAACACCGAGAACATGGCCGACGACAGCCTCTACCAGAAGAAAGTCGCCCGCCGGATGCTGCAGATGACCCAGCACATCAACGAGAGCTGGAAGGACAACCATGTGGGGGGCACGGGCGTCACCTGCTTCACCTGCCACCGCGGCCAGCCGGTGCCGGCCCATGTCTGGTTCACCGATCCCGGCCCGAACCGGCCCGGCGGCTTCACCGCCCGCAACAACGGGCAGAACCTGGCCAAAGCCTCGGTGGGGCTCGCCTCGCTGCCCTACGACACCCTGACCGAATACCTCGCCGATAAAAACATCGACAACAACGCCATCCGGGTGAACGCCACCACGGCGCTCCCCACCACCAAGGGCAAGCCGATCCAGGATGCCGAGAAGACCTACGGCCTGATGATCCACATGTCGGAGGGTCTCGGGGTCAATTGCACCTTCTGCCACAACACGAGGGCGATCTCGAACTGGTCGCAGAGCACGCCCCAGCGCACCACCGCCTGGCACGGCATCCGCATGGTGCGGGACATCAACGGCAACTTCCTCGAGCCGCTGACCTCGACCTTCCCCACCGCCCGCCTCGGCGTGCTCGGCGACGTGCCCAAGGTGAACTGCACCACCTGCCACAACGGACAGAGCAAGCCCCTCAACGGCGCATCGATGATCGAGGCCTATCCGGAATTGGCCAAATCCACCGAGACGGCGAGCGCGGCGGACCCCGTGCCAGCGGAGCCGGCGCCAGCCGCCCCTGCGCCGCCCCCCGCACCACAATAGGGTTTCGGAGATAGACAAAGGGGGGTGGGTTCTTTGGAATCCGCCCCTTTTGCTTGAGCGAACGGGCATCACACCAAGTCCCAAGCGAGCCCGTCCCAGCGCGCACGGTCGAGCATCCCCTCACTCGGCACGCCTCCCGGATTCACACAGCAGCTGTTTCAGGCAGAGCGCGTCCCTCTCCCCCTTGTGGGGAGAGGTCAGGAGTGGGGGTGGTGGCGCCAGCCTCCGCAGCTTGAGGGTCGCCCAACCACCCCCACCTCCAACTCCTCCCCACAAGGGGGAGGAGGGCTCGTCGGCGCAGCCCGCGAAATGTGTGAATGCCGTCGCCCGGCGGGGAGAGGGGGAGGCGCGGTTCTCCTCAGGCGACGGCGTGCTTGGCGCGGCCGCGCCGTCCCGACCAGCGCTGCAGCACCTCGGGGATGCTCCCGGCGCCCTCGGGGCGGCCGATATAGTAGCCCTGGCCCTCGTCGCAGCCTTCCTGGCGCAGGCGCTCGAACTGGATCTCGTTCTCGATCCCCTCGCCGGTGGTGCGCATGTGCAGGCTCGATCCGAGGCCGATGACGGCGCGGACGATGAAGGCGGATTCGTCGGCCGCGGTGATGTCCCGGACGAAGGACTGGTCGATCTTGATCTTGTCGAAGGGGAAGCTGCGCAGGTAGCTCAGCGACGAGTAGCCCGTGCCGAAATCGTCCATGGCGATCCGGACGCCGAGGCGACGCAGGGCGTGGAGGGTGGCGAGGGTCGCGGCGTTGTCCTTGAGCAGGACCGATTCCGTGATCTCGAGCTCCAGGCGCGCGGCGGGGAGTCGACTGACGCCGAGCGCGTCCTTGACGGACTGGATGACGATGCCGTCCCGGAACTGGGCCACCGAGACGTTGACCGCGACCCTGATCCCGTCGGGCCAGCGCATGGCCTCGCTGCAGGCCGTGCGCAGGGCCCAGTCGCCGAGCGGCACGATCAGGCCGATCTCCTCGGCGACCGTGATGAATTCCGCGGGCGAGACGAGCCCGCGCTCCGGGTGGCGCCACCGCATCAGCGCCTCGAACCCGCCGACGCGCCGGCCGCGAAAATCGTAGATCGGCTGGTAGAACATCTCGAACGCACCCTGGGCCACCGCCTCGCGCAGGTCGAGTTCGAGGGCGCGGCGGGCCTGGAGCCGGATGTCCATCTCCACCTCGAAGAAGCGCCAGGTGCCGCGCCCGTCGGCCTTGGCGCGGTAGAGGGCGACGTCGGCGTTCTTGAGGAGCTTGTCGCAGCTCGTGCCGTCGCCGGGGGCGAGGCAGATGCCGATGCTGACGCCGACGGCGACCTGCTGGCCGTCGAGCTCGTAGGGGTTGCTGATCACGTCCACGATCCGCCGCGCCAGGATGGTGGCCTCTTCCGGGTAGGTCACGCCCGCGAGGATGATGGCGAATTCGTCGCCGCCGAGCCGGGCCACGGTGTCGACCTCGCGCAGGCAGGCGGTGAGGCGGTTGCCCACCGCTTTCAGGAGTTCGTCTCCCACAGGGTGGCCGAGGGTGTCGTTGACCTCCTTGAACCGGTCGAGATCGAGGCAGAGCACGGCGAACATGCCGCCGCGCCCGAGATGGGCCAGGGCCTCCTCGATCCGCTCGCCGAACATGGCGCGATTGGGCAGGCTGGTGAGGACGTCGTGACGGGCCATGTAGGCGATCCGGGCATCGGCCTGGCGCCGGTCGGTGACGTCCTCGTAGGTGGAGACCATGCCGCCCCCGGCCACGGGCTTGTGCGTGACGGCGAGGACGCGTCCGTTGCCCATCTGGCGGAAGCCGGAACCGGCGGCCGAGATCTGCCGGCCCTCGATCTCGAAGACCGTGCCCTCCTCCGCCGAGGCCAGGTAGAGCGCCGCGACGTCTTCATACGGGGTGCCGAGCGGCAGGTCTCCCGGCGCGAGGTCGAACAGCTCGCAATAGCGCCGGTTGACGACGATGAGGTGCCCCTCGGCGTCGAACAGGCACAGGCCCTGGGACATGTTGTCGAGGGCGGTGTCGAGGCGAAGGTTGGTGGCCTGGAGATGCGCCTCCTGGACCTTGAGCAGGGTGATGTCGCTGCAGACCGCGATGAAACCGCCGGTGCGCGTGCGGCTGCGGCTGATCCGGAGCCAGCGCCCGTCGAAGAGCTGCGTCTCGCGCGGCATCGTCCAATCGTCGTCCTCGGAGAGGAGGATGCGGGCGAGCGCGTTGCCCTCGAAGGCCACGCGGGCCATCGACGTGTCCCGCGGCAGCGGCTCGTGACCGAACCCGAGGAAATCCTCCGCCTGCCCGTTGATGAGCGCGATCCGGCCGGATTCGTCGACCACGACGATGCCTTCGAGGGAGGTCTCGAGGGCGTCGGCGAGATGGGCCTCCGCCGAGATGCGCTGGGCGACCTCCTGCTCCATCGCCCGGCGGATGTTGTCGCGCATGACGCCCATGGAGGCGAGGAGGGCGCCGAGTTCGTCCGCACTGCCGGACGGGATCGTCACGCTGAGGTCGCCCGCCGCGATCCGCGAGGCGACCATGGAGGCGTCCGCCACCGGCCGCATGATGCGCCGGGCCAGCAGGAAGGCGACGGAGGCCGACATGAGCAGGGCGAGCAGGGTGCCGAAGAGGTTGATCTGGGTCTCGCGGGCGACGATGGCCCTGGCCTGCTGCCGGTAGATGAAACCGTCGCCGGCGGTATGGTTGATGAAGAGGTCGAGATGCTCCTCGGCGGCGGCGGCATGCCGGTCGACGGCGTCCCAATCGGAATCCCTGGTCTCGCGGCCGGCGAGGACGGAGCGGGCCGCGTCCCAATCCTTCACCGCCCGCTCCACGGCCTCGGCCGCCTGGGTCGCACGGCCCGACTGGGCGCGCTCCACCGCCACGGCGAGATCCTCGGCGAAGACGCGGCGCAGGGTGTCGAGCCGGCCGTCGAGCTCCGCCTTGACGCCGGGATCGGCGATCATCCGCCGCCGGGCCTCCAGGGAGCGCATGTTGGCGAAATCGGCGGCGGCGGCCCGCGCATAGTTGATCGACATGAGAGACTGATCGAAAGTCCGGCTCACGAGTTCGTCGGCCCGGCGAATCCCCGAAGCCGCCGATAATCCGAGGATGCCCGTGATGGCGCTCATGATGAGAAAGGCGACCAGGATCCGGCCGCGGATGGTGCCCGCGAAAGAGGCGACCGCGGTGATGGGCCTCGGCCAGTTCCTCTCGCCTGCCTTGGCAGATTTCCAACCGTAGATAGATTTCATCCAGTTCGTCTCATCCGGCCTATCGTAAATTCTTCGCCCGCAATAGTTAAGTCGGGCTTGAAATCTTTGTAAATTTTGGCCAATTAACAACCTGTTTACTTGCACCGGCAAGGATGCAAAAGGACGAAATCGTATCGGCGGGCTGCATGAGACGCATCACTTCACTCGGTCTTGCGTTCGCCCTCGTCTCCACCGGTGTGGCCGCCTTCGCCCTCCATGCATCGGCGGCGGGACAGGTCTACCGAATCTCGCAGAAGGGCCGGGCGTTCCAGCCGAGCGCGCTGGTGATCAAGAAAGGGGAGACCGTGCAGATCGTCAACGACGACGGCGATCTCCTGCATCACGCCTATGTCGACTCGCCGACGTTCCACTACGATTCGGGCGATCAGGAGCCGGACGGCAAGGCCGAGATCGTCTTCCCCGTGAGCGGGACCTTCGCCGTCCTGTGCGGCATCCACCCCAAGATGAAGCTGGCGGTGCGCGTCGACGGCAACTGACCGCGACGCTTCGGGACGGCGGCCCGGGCTACAGGGCCCCGGCCGCGGACAGCACGGAATGGGCGCCGTAATAGAGCCCGATGAAGCTCGCGAGGGCGGCCCCGTAGCCCAGGGGAAGCGCCGCCAGCTGTCGCACCCGCAGGGGAACCCTGACATCGTCGGCGGCGATGGCGACCATCGCCACGATGATCGGGGAATGGCCGATCGCGTCGACCTTGCCGAACTCGAAGATCGCCGAGACGAAGGCCGCCGCGAGCATGATCGCCGCCACGCGGCGCACCAGCGGCGTGCAGATGAGCGCGAAGGCGAGGGCGAATTCCACCGCCCCGGCGGCCTTCATGAAGAAGGCGCCGTCGAACCCCATCGTCAGTTCCGGACGGTCGATGAAGAGCGGGAACGACCATTGCGGATAGGCCCATTTCTCCACCGAGGCCCACATCAGCGTCACCGCGGCCGAGTAACGGACGATGTCGAGGGGACGGATCCCGAACAGGTCGCGCCGGAGGCCCGTCAGGGCGAGATAGGCGGCGACACCGAGGAAGACGGGATAATCGGCCAGGTGGAACACGCCGTAATTCGCCACCGCGATCCCGAACAGGACGACGATGCCCAGAGCCGAGAGCGGCATCGTCTGCCGCCACAGGAATCCGGCGGCGATGGCGAGCTGGAACCAGGGCAGGGCGGTGCTGGTGGTGGTGAGTTCGGGCGTGAGGATGATGCCGCCGAGCGTCCAGAGCGACACGAAGAAGCCGCCGCAGACGGCCCGGAACATCAGCTCGGTGTTCTCCCGCGCCCAGGCCGTGACCCGGTCGAGGGAGCGCATCATCGCCTCGCCGAGGATCGTCCGCTCGAGCAACGCACCGACGAACAGAGCGAGGAACGAGACGACGACGAGCTGCTCGAAGCTATCACACAGTACCTCGGCAAGGCCGACCGGTGAACCAGCGACGTCGAAAGCACAGAACCATTTAACGTGAGCACTGGCACCAGTGGAGCCCGCGAGGAGCACAAACAGGGCGGCGGACAATGCACTGGGGCCGGGCAACCGACAACGCAGACTCATGTGGTGAAGCCTTGGCGAAAGCTGAAACGCCGACGGCCGGCGGCAGCAGCACCGTTCTACGTAGTTTTGAGTGATCCTGGAAGGATTTCGTTAATGATTTTTAAGCATCGTTAACACGGTCGGCGATTCGGCGCCCCTCCCATGATTCCGGCGCCCGCCGTCCGTGGACGCTCGCGGATGAGGGGCGGTCGGCGTATGCGTTGTGGAGGATGAGGGACCCATCGCGTCACCCCCGAGCAACAACGTAGCCGTTCGTCGAGAGTGGCGACGGGATCATTCGGCAAACGCTGGTCTTCATGGAGGGTGGGCGCCTAAGCCCTCACATCGCATCAAGCAGAAAGGCTCTTGCGTGATTACAACACTCAGCCTGTCCACCCTGATCGCAGGCGGCAGCTTCGCTTACGCGTCGACGCGGGTCGCGGCGCGTGCCGCCATCTACGAGACCTGGGGCGGATCCCTGATGATCGTGGGCCTGTCGCTCGCCGGCGTCGGCTTGACGTTGTTCCGATAAAACCGAGGCGGGACCGGACGGTAACCTGTCAGCGCAGCGTGCCGTGATATGTGCGGCGGGCTTCGAGACTGCGAAGCCCGCGCCGAAGACTTACTTCGATGCGGCCTTCCGCTTGGGCTCCGCGGCCGTCAGCGTGTCGAGGAATGCCAGGAGATCGGCCTTCTCGGTCTCGGAGAGGTGGAGCGGCCTGATCTTGGGCGACCGGCTCGGGCGTTCGATGCCGCCGCGATCGTAGAGATCGATCACGTCGCGCAGGGTCGCCACCGAACCGTCATGCATGTAGGGGCCGCGCTGCGCGACGTCGCGCAGGGTCGGGGTCTTGAAGGCGTATTGCAGGCCCTTCGATGAGGGGAACAGACGTCCCCGCCCGATATCGTCGCCCCGGCCGACGCCGATATCGTGGAACGACCCGTCGGTGAACGCCCAGCCGCCATGGCATTCGTGGCACCCGGCCTTGCCGTTGAAGAGCGCGAACCCCGCCTTCGCGGAGGCTCCCACCGCCGAGGCATCGCCGTCGCGCCAGCGGTCGAACGGCGCGCTTTCCGAGACGATGGTGCGCTGGAACGCCGCCAGCGCCCGCTCGATCCCGCCGCGCGTGATCTCACGATCCTCGAAGGTCGAGGCGAAGGCGGCGACGTAATCGGGATCGGCGCGCAGGCGGGCGATGAGCTCCTCCTCCGACAGATTCATCAGGTTGGGGCCGGTGATCGGCGTGAAGGCGACGGATTCGAGATCCGGGAACTTGCCGTCCCAGCCGAGCGGCGCGGTCCAGCCGGTGTTGAGCAGGGTGGGCGTGCGCAGCTTCAATTCGATCCCGGGCTCGCCGATGCCGCGCATGCGCCCGTCGCCCCAATGGCGCGACGGCTCGTGGCAGGTGGCGCAGGCGATGGTGCGGGAGCGCGAGAGAACCGGATCGAAGAACAGCGTCCGGCCGAGATCGACCTGCGCCGCCGTATCGGGACCGCCCTCGGGCGCGGCCAGTTCGGACGGGCGCGCGAAGGCGATGCGCCAGGCGGTGGGGTCGTCGGTCATGCCATGGTCGGTCCTGCCATGGTCGGTCATGCCATGGGTGGCGAACAGGCTGGCGCCGATCACGGCCGCGACCGAACCCATCAGTGCCGCTTTGACGAACGCCGAGCCTGCCTTTCGATTCATCCCGCTCTCCGACTGCGCAGCGTAGGATGCTTCATTTAAGATTGTCTTGCGTCACGGGTTTTTGACCGGGGGCGCGTCCTCACGCCGCGGAGCCCGTCTGGCGAACAGGACGCGGTGCGAGAAACAGAACGGTAGCACCGGCGATCATGCAAGACACTGATCCGAGGAGCACGCCGATCTTGGTCTTGGCCTCGAGATCGGGGCTGTCGGCGAAGGCGAGGAGGCCGATGAACAGGCTCATGGTGAAGCCGACGCCGCAGAGCAGCGACAGGCCGTAGATCTGCCACCAGCCGGCATGGGCCGGGCGCTGGGCGAGGCCGAGCTTCACGGCGGCGAACACGGCGCCGAACACGCCGATCTGCTTGCCGGCGAACAGGCCGAGCGCCACGCCCAGGGTTACCGGATCGGACAGCATCGCCGGCGACATGCCGCTGAACGAGACCCCGGCATTGGCGAATCCGAAGACCGGAAGGACGAGATAGGCCGACCAGGGATGGAGCGCATGTTCCAGCTGGTGGAGCGGCGAGGCCGGATCGTCGGGTCTGGCGGGGCTCGGGCGCAGGGGAATGGTCAGCGCCAGGAGCACCCCGGCGATGGTGGCGTGGATGCCCGATCTCAGCACGAGGACCCACAGGACCGCGCCGAGGACGAGGTAGGGCGAGAGGCGGCTCACGCCCGCGCGGTTGAGCCCGAACAGGATCGCGACGACGACGCCCGCGCCGGCCAGGCTCGGCAGCGACAGGTCGGCGGTGTAGAAGGCGGCGATGATCAGCACCGCGCCGAGATCGTCGATGATGGCGAGCGCCGTGAGGAACACCTTCAGCGAGACGGGAACGCGCGATCCGAGCAGGGCGAGGACGCCGAGCGCGAAGGCGATGTCGGTGGCGGTGGGGATCGCCCAGCCCCGCAGGGTCTCGGGCGAGGACCGGTTGACGAGGACGTAGATCAGCGCCGGCGCGACCATGCCCCCCAACGCCGCCACCCCCGGCAGGACACGGTCCGGCCAGGTGCGCAGGCGCCCGTCGAGCACCTCGCGCTTGATCTCCAGGCCGACGAGCAGGAAGAACAGGGCCATCAGGCCGTCATTGACCCAATGCAACACGGAGAGGCCGCCGACATAAGCCCCCAGCAACGCGAAATAGCCCGGTGCGAGGGGCGAATTGGCGACGATCAGGGCGAGCACGGCGCTCGCCATCAGGATCAACCCGCCGCTGGCCTCGCTCCGGAGGGCGTTGCGCAGGGCGGAGAGGGGGCGACGGGCGGGCGTGGTTTCCAGCATGGGATACGCCTGACAGCGCTCGAGCGCGGCGGCAAGCCGTCAAGGCGTTGGAACGGGCATGCGTTCCTGTACCGACCGGGAACTCGCGCGGGTCGCACCGTCGCCGATCAAAGGTCGATCGACATCGACAACAGATAGGTGCGCGGCGCCCCCTGGAAGAACGTGCCGAACGACGCCACGCCGGTCCAGTAATCCGCCCCCGTCACGTTCAGCACATTGGCGCGAAACGTCGTCCGGCGCCCTTCCAACAGGGTCGAATAGCGAAGTCCGAGATCGAGACGCGCCCAATCCGGCAGGGCTTGAGCGTTCGCCGTGTCGACGAATTGCCGCCCCGTGTAGATGACCGCGCCATTCAGGGTCAGACCCGAGACCCAGGGCAGATCCCACTCCGCTCCGAGATTGAGTTGCACATCGGGGACGCCGATCGGCCGATTGCCCACATTGGCGGCCAGCGCGGATCGCGTGCGCACGCCGTCGAGCAAGGTGAGGCCGCCGAGGACACGCATGTCCGGTGCGATCTCGCCATAGACGTTGAACTCGAGGCCGCTCACGGTCTGTTCGCCGGTTTGGGCATAACGGCTTTCCGGGCTCAGCTCGCCGATGGGCCGCGTGATCTGGAAGGCGCTGAAGGAGGTGCCGATCCGGCCGAAATCCACCTTCACGCCGGCCTCGACCTGTCGCGCGACGTAGGGCGCCAACACCTCCCCGAAGTTGGTCGCGGTGGCCGGAGCGATGTCGCCACGGCTCAGGCCCTCGATATAGTTGCCGTAGAGCGAGACGGTCTCCCAGGGTCGTACGACGAGACCGACGAGGGGACTGGTCGCGCTCTGATCGTAGGACGAGGCCAGGGTGCCGACGTTCGAGACGTAGTTGCGGGCCTCGATACGCTGCTGACGCATGCCCACGGTGAGGAGAATGCGCTCATCGAGGACGGACATCGTGTCCGCCACCGAGACTCCCGTCAGCGTACCGTCGGACAGGCGCGGCCGAAAGGACGAGATGACGGGAGCGATGTAGGGGGCGAGGACGGGATCGTAGATGTTCGACAGATAGCTGCCGCGCACGGCGGAAAGCTCCCGCCCCGTATCCTCGCTGTACACCGAGGCCTGCACGGCGAAGGCGTGGCGGATGAACCCGGTCTCGAACTTGGTCCGGATGCCCGCGTCATAGGTAAGCCGGTCGACGCCGAGGTTGTAGTATTGCGGGGCCGTCGTGGTGTCGCCGAGGACGTTGGTGATGGTCGGTGCGGAAGCGAAGTAACGCTCGACGCCCGTTTGCGAACCGCCGATGTCGGCGAAGAGGGTGATCTGGTCGCTCAGGTCGTACTCCATGCGCAGCAGACCGCCGCGATCGTCCACCTTCGAGTACTCCCAGGGTTGGCTGAGATTCAGACGACCGCCGGCTGCCCTCGGTACGGGCACGCCGGCCCTGAGAAGGAAAGGACGCAGGGGTGCGGTGAAGCGATCGTCCTGCGCCAGCAGGTAGAGCCATGCCCGGAACCGGTCCCCCTGGTAATCGAGGGCGAGCGACGCGACCCCCGTCGTCTCGGATTGACGGTCGATGGGCGTATCGCCGCCCCGCAGGCTGCCGACGAAGCGCGCCCCCCATTCCCGGTTCGCACCGTATCGCCGCGCGACGTCCAGTTGGCCGCCACCCCGTGCGATCGAACCGTAATCCAGGGTGACACGTGTCAGATCCTCGCCCGCACGCTTGGGAACCACGTTGATGACGCCCCCGATTCCCCCGTTCGGCGCGATCCCCGAGAGTGCCGCCGAGGGCCCCTTCAGGACTTCGATGCGCTCGGCATAGTCGGTGAGGACACGCAGGCTCGGCGCGACGCCGTAGATCCCGTCGAAGGCGATCTCGCCGCTGGTCCCCTCATTGATGGGAAAGCCGCGGATGTAGAACGAGTCGAAGGGCGCGCCCGTCGTCTGCGTGGCCCGGACGGAGGGATCGAGGATGAGTGCCTCGGACACGGTACTCGCCTGCCGGTCCCGGATGAAGCGGTCCGTATAGCTCGTCACATTGAACGGCGTTTTCGCCGTGTCGACGTTGCCGAGCAAACCGATCCGTCCCCCCCGTGCCACCTGGCCTCCGGCATAGGGGGCGGACAACGCCGAGGCGGCCGACATCGAGTCCGCAATGCTCGCGCGCTGCGCCTCGACCGAAAGCTCATCGAGGAAGACGCCTCCCGGCGGCGCTTCGAGCTGGACGAAGCGCGGGTTGACGAGCGTGATGGTCGACGTTCCGGCCGAACGATACGTCAGTCCGGTGTTTTCCAGCAGCTTGGCCAATGCCTCGAGGGGCAGGAAATCGCCGTCGATGCCCGCCGTGAAGAGATGTTCGGTCAGCGACGTCTTGTAGGCCAGCTTGAGCTGCACCTGTTTGGACAATGCCGCCAGTGCCGGCTCGAGGGGGCCTGCCTGGATGGAGACCCTGACGCGGATCGTGGTCTGTTCGGCGGAGTGTTCTGCCATCTGTGTCGAGCCCGGGACGAGGTCGAACCGGGGCGGGGTTTGAAAGAGCCGGCGTGCGGAGACATGCTGCTGGGCCGCCGCAGCGTGACTCATCGTGATGACCGACACCCCGATCAACGCTCCGCGCGCGAGCCAGCGCGCCCCGACATCTCGACCCTGCATCACCATCATCGGCCCCATCCGTCCAAAACCGGGCGGTGCGCTTCGCGCTTCTTCGTCCCTGCGGAGATAGACCGTCGACCGGCGAAACTCCTGACGTCCTCCCCGGAACTTCTTTCGCGCGTCGGACAAGGGCGGCTAACGAACCAGGATCACGAACGATGTCAGGCGGGTGACGCGGATTCCCATTGTGGCGACCAGCACGTCGAGCGCCTCGTCGGTATCGCGCGGATCGAGCGTGCCGCTGAAGCGCCGCTCGCCGACGGCGGAATCCATCAGCAAGATCCGTCCGCGCCGATAGCGCTCGAGTTCGGCGATGACCTGCCGAAGGGTCTGGCCGGAGAACGAGAGCTTGCCGTCCCGCCACGACATCGCCTGGGCGACATTGCCCTGCCGGGCGACGGGGCGGTCGGCGGCGTCCCGGAACGCGACCTCACCCGGATGGAGCAGCGTGCGACCGACGGCCGTCGAGACATCGACACGCCCCTCGGCGACGCCGACGGGATCGGCGGCTCCGTCGACCCGCACGTAGAAGCGGGTTCCGACGGCGCGGGCACTGACACCGTTCCCGCGAACGATGAAGGGACGCTGCGGATCCGGCACGACATCGAACACCGCCTCGCCTCGGAGGAGATCGACGGCGCGCTCTTCGGCCGTGAAACGCAGCGCGATGGCCGTGTCGGTGTTGAGGTCGATCCGGCTCCCATCGACCAAGGTCCGCGTTTCGATCTCGCCCACTCCCGTCCACGCATCGGCTCGCAGGCGATCGATCCAACCGAGCTGAGCCCCCGCCAGTCCGGAAAGGGCGATCGCCACGACGGCGTTCAGCCCCACAGCCCGCCTGGACTTACGCTCGCGCGGATCGGGCACTTGGCCCATGGTTCGACGCCATGTCTCCATCTCCGCATAGGCTTCGGCATGGGCCGGATCGGCCCTGCGCCAGACCTCGAAAGCCTTTCGATCGGCGCTGCTCGAATCGGCCGAGGCGAGCCGTACGACCCAAAGGGCCGCGGCCTCATAGACGGGATCGTCCTCCGCCCCGTGCGATGCATCCGGTGAGATGCGTTGGTTCATGCCGCTCTACCGGTGTGCCGAAGGGGGATAAGCCGATCCGGTTCCTTCACGGACGACGCGCCGGATCGCAAGCTCACGACATACGGGGTCAGAGCATCGCAACGCTAGAAGAAGTCGGCGCAGCGACGGCGTGTATGGAGGAGCGCCTTCATGAGGTGCTTCTCGACCATGTTGCGGCTGATACCGAGACGCCCTGCGATCTCCCCGTTCGCAAGTCCATCGAAGGTACTGAGCAGAAAGACCTCCCGGCAACGTGGCGGCAGCTCATCGATGGCGGCCGCGACCAAGCGGAGCTGCTGGCGCGCGACGACCTGCTCCTCCGTGCGGACCGTCTCATCGATGCCGTTCGCGAGATGTACGTCCGTCACCTGCCGGAACAGATCGGCTTCGAACCGGCGACGTTTTCCCAAGCTGTTGGCGACGTTGCGGGCCACGAAAAACAGGAAGATCGGCGGGTGCTCGATCTCGGTCCGGTTGAGCGCCTTGATGAGGCGGAGATAGGTTTCCTGCATCGCATCGGCAGCGTCGGCGGGATTGTCGAGCAGCCGAAGCAGAAAGCGTTGAAGCTTCAGGCCCTGGCTACGATGCAGTGCATCGACTGAAACCGTTGGCATGACACCAGCCCCACCCACTTTGGATCATGACAGCACCGCTCGATGACCGTGACTTCGAGCAAAGGAGTTCGCGCCTCGATTATGCAAGCCCCGCTGCATTTTGTATGATCTCTAAACTATCGGCCTTTCCCCTCAGCAAATATTTGTATTCCCGGGATAAAAAATCTCGTTCAGGACATATCCAAACTACAACCCGGTTCCAGGTTGCCATCAATTCCCCGTGGTGTTGCAGCGCCACAACAAGACGGGATCGAGGTTCATGGCCGCGGCATGGGAGTCCGGTTGCCTCGCATGGGACCTCCTGACTGTCCGGGTACCGAGTCCGGGCGAACGGTTCCCATCCTCGAAGCGCAGCCATGAGCGACGATGAGGGCGTCCGGCTCAGCCCGGCTTCGCCATGGGTCCTTGCCGGCCGTCCGCGATCATTCCAGGCAACGTTCGAACGGGATCCCGTCTCGCTTGAGAACGACAGGCCGGCTCCCGCGTTGCCCGCCGCTCGCCCGCTCCACATCGGTGGCAGCGACAACCGGACCGACCCAGAAGAACCGGCTCTTCCGGCTGTGCGGGACGAGAGGAGCCTCGGGCTGATCCCTCGCCGGAGCAAATCGGGACAGGGGCCGCATTGTTGTGCGAAGAAACCATGCCCCGATTGATAGAAAAGATAAACCATTCTCGTGTTAAAAATGCAACAAATTCCATTGTCTGCGAGAAGACTTATAGTTGCAAACGAATGGTGACTGGCTTAACTCCGATCAAGCGGAGCCGATCGACGTCGACGCGCATCGAAGATGAAGGTGTCGTATGGCGGGACTTCCAGGTGATGCGCGAAGTCAGGATTCTTCGGCCGAAATCGGGGGCTACAGACAGGAACTGAAACGAACCCTGGGTTCGTTTCAAGTCTTTGCCGTCTCCTTCGCCTTCATTTCGGTGGCCGTTGGTATATTCGGCACCTTCGACGACGTCCTCCGTACTGCGGGTCCCGTCGGAATTTGGCTCTGGGCCATCGTCGCCGTCGGGCAGACCTTCGTGGCCCTCGTCATCGCCCAGTTCGCGGCCCGCATTCCGCTGACGGGCTCGTCCTATCAATGGGCCTCGCGGCTGGCCAATCCGGCGATCGGCTGGTGGTTCGGCCTGTTGAGCTTCTGCTACCTCGGCATCGGCGTGGTGGCGGTGGACAATGCCCTCGCGAGCCAGGCGCTCATGCCCTTGCTCGGCATGGAGCCGAACGAACAGACGGCCCGGTGGATCACCCTGGCGATCCTGCTGGTCCAGGCCGTGCTGACCATCGTCTCGACCCGCGTCGTCGGACTGATCAACGGGACCGCCGTCGGCGTCGAGGTGGTCATCGTCGTCCTGCTCGTGATCCTTCTGCCGATCGCCATCGCGATGAACGGGACGGGCTCCTTCTCCAACCTGACCTCCCGTGGGACGGCCGTCGCCGATGCCGATTATTTCAAGGTCGGCGGCGGCCTGATGCTCGCCATGCTCATGGGCCTCTCCACCCTCGTCGGCTTCGACGCCGCGGCCAACGTCGCCGAGGAGGCCAAGGACCCGTTTCGCAGCGTCCCGCGCGCCATCGTCGGATCGGTGATCGCCGCGGGCGTGCTGGGCCTCCTCTTCCTCATCGCCCTCACCGTCGCCATCCCGGATGTGGAGCGGATCACGCTGAGCGACTCTCCCGTCGCCGAGATCCTGAACGACCAGTTCGGTCCCGCGATGAAGGCGGTCATGATGGCTGCGGTGACCTTCGCGTTCTTCGCCTGCGGGATGGTGGTGATGGCCACCGCCGCGCGGCTCGTCTATGCGATGTCGCGCGACGGTCGCTTTCCGGCCTCGCGCCTGATGAGCCAGGTCCATCCGCGCACGCAGACGCCGATTCCGGCAACCATCCTGGTCTTCGTCGGGGGCGTCCTGCTGATGCTCGCACTGCCGGGCGAAGCCCTGCTGCAGCTGATCACGGCATCGACGATCCTGCCGATCCTCAGCTACGGGGTCACGGTCATCCTGTACCTGGCCGTGAGGAAGAAACTCGACCGGAAAGTCGGCGCCTTCGATCTGGGCGCCTTCGAGATCCCGGTCGCCGTCATCGCCCTCGTCTGGCTGATCGGTGCCTTGTTCGTCCTCGTCACCCCCGCCGCCGCCCTGGTTCCCGTCCTGATCGTGATGGGCCTCCTCCTGACGGGCGGCGTCTATTTCCTCTACCTGCTGACGTTCGATCGCGCGGCCCTCGAGATCGAACCGTCCGCCGCGTCTCCCGTCACGTCGCGATGACACAGGAATGCGGCCGGGGCACCCGGCCGGCAAGACCTTCGCTTGGTGACGCAAGACCTTCGCTTGGTGACGACCGGAAAGTAATCGCCGTGACAGATTCAGCCACCGGGTTCATCACCTCGCGGGCCCTGGCGGGATTGCTGGGTGTCGCCCTGGCGACGTCCCTGTCCGGTCCGGCGCGGGCCGACGAGGGCGGCGCGAACCTGTATCTGGCCGGCTCCTTCGCCAGCATGGCGGCGGTGCCGGGCGTGGCGGGGTGGTCGACGAGCCTGACCTATTACCATGCGACGGCGAAGGTGCAGGCCGTCACCGAGAAGGCGGATCTCGCCTATGCGGGCGTGACCTATTCCTTCGCCACGCCGGTGCTCGACGGGCAGCTGGCGCTGAGCCTGTTCGGCGCGGTGGGCAGAATGGATGTCGGGATCGCCGACGTCAGGAACGATACCCGGCTGGGAATCATGGACTTGACGCCGGCCGCGTCGCTGCGCTGGAGCGCCGGCAATCACAACTACCTCGTCTATACCCTCACCAACGCCCCGTCAGGCACCTACAACGCGTCGCGCCTGGCCAATTTCGGCATCGGGCACTGGGGCCAGGACGGAGGGTTCGGCTACACCTATTACGACAAGGACCTGGGCTACGAACTCTCGGCCGTCGCCGGAATGACCTATAATTTCCAGAATCCGACGACGAAGTACCAGAACGGCATCGATGCCCATATCGACTTCTCCGCCTCAAAGTTCATCGGGACGCAGTATCAGCTCGGTCTGGCCGGCTACGTCTACCAGCAGGTGACCGGCGATGATGGGCGAGGCGCCACCCTCGGTCCGTTCAAGGGCCGGGTCGCCGCCCTGGGGCCCCAGGCCGGCTACCTCTTCCCGGCCGGCGGCGCCCAGGGCTATCTGAACCTGAAATTCTACCGCGAGTTCGCCGCGGAGAACCGTCCGGCGGGATGGAACCTGTGGCTGACGATCTCGATCTCGCCGCAGGGCGCATAGCGGCCCGTCCGGGCCGGGGCGGCACCCGAGGTACGCCCCCCCCGCGTCGCTCAGAGCTGTGCGGGGCCGGCACCTTCGGTTTCCTGCGCCTTCTCGGGTCTCTGCGCTTTCTGGTGCAGGAGGTTGAGGATCAGCGCCGTCCAGCCGGTCTGATGTGAGGCGCCGAGGCCGCGGCCGGTATCGCCGTCGAAGAACTCGTGGAACAGCAGGGCGTCTTCGGCGCCGGGGGCCGAGGCGATGGGCGGGCGGTCCCCGAAGGCCGGCCGGCGCCCGTCCTCGCCCTTGGCGAAGAGGGCGATCAGGCGGTCGGTGAGGGCGTCGGCGATGGCGTTCAGGGTGAGGAACGTGCCCGATCCCGTCGGATACTCCACCAGGAAGTCGTCGCCGTAATAGGAATGGAACCGCCGCAGCGCCTCGACGACGAGGTAGTTGACCGGCATCCAGATCGGGCCGCGCCAGTTCGAATTGCCGCCGAACATGTTCGACGTGGAATCCGCCGGGTCGTAGCGCACGGTGAACGCATCGCCGAACCCGTTCAGGGAATAGGGCCGGTCGAGATGCGCCTTCGACAGGGAGCGCACACCGTGGTCCGAAAGGAACTCGGCCTCGTCGAGCATGCGCCGCAGCAGCGCCTTCATCCGGTGCCCGCGCAGGAGCGACAGGAGCTTGCGGTCGCCGACGCCGCCTTCGTCCCAGCGCGAGACGAGGCAGGCGAGGTGGGGCCGGTTCTCGAGGAGCCAGTTCAGACGGCGGGCGAAATCCGGCAGCCGCTGCAGCACCGAGGGCTCGATCACCTCGACCGCGAAGAGCGGCACCAGCCCCACGACGGAGCGGACGCGCAAGGGGAGCATGCCGCCGCCGGGAATGTCGACCTCGTCGTAATAGAACTCGTCCTCCTCGTCCCACAGGCCGAAGCCCTCGCCGCCCATGTCGGTCATCGCCTCGGCGATGAGCAGGAAATGCTCGAAGAACTTCGAGGCGGTGCTTTCGTAGACGTCGTTGTGGAGCGCGAGTTCGAGGGCGATGCGCATCATGTTGAGCGAATACATCGCCATCCAGGCGGTGCCGTCGGCCTGATGGATGCGGCCGAAGCCGGGGGGCGGGCGCGACCGGTCGAACACGCCGACATTGTCGAGGCCGAGGAAGCCCCCCTGGAAGACGTTGCGGCCCTCCGCATCCTTGCGGTTCACCCACCAGGTGAAGTTGATGAGGAGCTTGTGGAAGACGCCTTCGAGGAAGGCGAGGTCGCCGCGCCCGCCGCGCCGGTCGCGGTCGATCTCGAACACCCGATAGGTCGCCCAGGCATGGACCGGCGGGTTGGCGTCGCCGAACTCCCATTCATAGGCTGGAAGCTGGCCGTTGGGGTGCATGTACCATTCGCGGGTGAGGAGCAGCAGCTGCTTCTTGGCGAAATCCGGGTCGAGCAGCGCCAACGGGATGCAGTGGAAGGCCAGGTCCCAGGCCGCGAACCAGGGATATTCCCATTTATCGGGCATGGAGAGCACGTCGGCCCCGGCGAAGTGGCGCCAGTGGACGTTGCGTCCGCCGTCGCGCTCGCGCGGCGGGGCCGGCTGGAGCGGGTCGCCCTTCAGCCAGAGCCGCACGTCGTAGCAATAGAGCTGCTTCGACCAGATCAGCCCGGCGGCGGCCTGGCGGAAGATCGCGCGTGAATCCGCGTCTGCGATCCCGTCCTGAAGGGCGTCGTAGAACGCGTCCGCCTCGGCGATCCGGCGCAGCAGGATGGCGCCCTCGCGGTCGACGGGACGGGGCCGCGCGCCGGCCGACAACCGCAGGGTGACCCGCTTCGATTCACCCGGCTCGAGGCGAAGCCCGTAGTGCAGCCCGAGCTTGGTCCCGCCGTCACGGCGCACGGCGGATTCATCGCCCCCGACGATGGCCGCGTGGAGTCCGTCCTTGAACGGGCCGGGGGCGTCGGGCTGGCAGCCGTGCAGACGCAGGTTGGTGTCGTTCTCGCAGAACAGGACCTCCGGTTCGCCGTCATAGGAGAGCCGGTATCGGCCGAGGCGCGGATGCTCGCAGGCGATGCTTCCATCGGACTGGACCGCCATCCTGGGGCGCGATTCCGCCGGTCCCTCGCGCCACGACCAGATGTTACGGAACCAGAGCTGCGGCACGAGGCGCAGATCGGCCGCCTCCGGACCACGGTTGGTCGCCGTGATCACCGCATGGATGTCGTCGATCTCCTCCTTGGCGTATTCCACGGTGACGTCGAAGAAGCGGTCCTCGGCGAAGGCGCCCGTCTCCTCGATCTCGTATTCCGGCTGGTCGCGGCCCCGGCGCAGCCCCTCGCGGACGAGTTCGTCGTAGGGATAGGCCGCCTGCGGATAGCGATAGAGGAATTTCAGGTAGGCATGGCTCGGCGTCGCATCGAGGTAGTGATAGACCTCCTTGACGTCCTCGCCGTGGTTGCCTTCCTCGTTGGTCAGGCCGAAGAGCCGTTCCTTGAGGATGTAGTCGCGGCCGTTCCACAGGGCGAGGGACAGGCACAGCTGCCCACGCTCGTCGCAGATGCCGGCGAGCCCGTCCTCGCCCCAGCGATAGGCGCGCGAGCGTGCCTCCTCATGCGTCAGCGAGCGCCAGGCATTGCCGTCGCGGCTGTAATCCTCCCGCACCGTCCCCCATTGGCGCTCGGCGAGATACGGCCCCCACAGGGACCATGCGCGCTCGCCGCGCGCCTGCTCCGCGATCCGGCGGCGCTCGGCCCAGGCGTCGAGCTCGCTCACGCCCGGCCCCCGCGTCCGAGACCGGGCCGGAGGGACCCGCCGCGCGGACAGGACCGGTGGGCGGCGGACGGCGGCCGGCAAGGGTGGGAGATCGTGCGGCAGGGAATCGTGCGGCAACACATGGAAAGCGGCTCTTGGGCGGTCATCGGTCCCGATGGGCTTTGGCTCGGTGGGAGCGGAGATGCACCATTGGCGCCAAGCACGGATAGGTCTGCGAGGAACGTTCCGCCACGGGCGGTCTTCGACCGGCCGCCAGAGAACCGGTCACGGGGGCGTCACGGAATGGTGCGCGTGGTACGCCGCGAAAACCGGCGGCGGCGGGCCGAGCACTCTGCCAAGCAGGTTTCGCAGAAGTGGCCGCCTGTTCTGCGATAAAAACCTGCGGCACAGCAAAGAGCTAAGCAGGTTCGCGTTGGCTTGCCAACGCGAACCTGCTTAGCCTGCACCACCGCCACAGCAGCCTGGTTCCGGTGCCATGATCAGATCACGCTCGCATAGTGCCCGCACGCTCGGGCTCGTCGCATTCCTCGCCCTCGCCCCCGTTCACGCCCTGGCGCAATCGGCGACGAATCTCGAAGCCCTGCGCGGACTGGCGCCGGTGAGTGCCCTGGCGACGACGCCGGAAGGCAAGGCCGCGCTGGCGGCGAACCTCAAGGTCACCGGTGACATCCAGATGGGGCGGCATGACCAGCTGCTGCTGCTGTCCTTCGCCGAGCAGCAGCAGCTCGCCCTGCGCGACTGCTTCATCACCGACGGCAACGCCGCGCAACTCGCCGACGGCCTCGGCACGTCCCTCGGGGAAGCCTATCAGGCGAAAGCGCGCTACGAGGACTTCAAGACCTTCACCAGCGTCTCCGGCAGCCTCGCCCGGCTGATCGGCTACACCAACAACATCACCAAGTCGGATTCGAATGCGGGGAAGTACTTCTTCGCCAATGCGACGACCAATGGCGAAGCACCCGTCTCCGACCCCGCCCGCGCCATCCTCACCAAGATCGGCGGCACGACGGATGTCTTCGGCAAGGCCTACGACCGTCCGGCCGGAACGCCGGGTGCCGACGCCTTCGGCAATTCACGCCCGTTCCAGACCGAGCCGAATTTCCTCTCGTATCGGGGCAAGGATTACTTTGGCGCCGCCTCCCACAGCATGGACTGGCTGCGCGGCCCGAAACAGAACCTGACGGACAGCCCGTCCTATCCGAGCGGCCACACCACCTACGGCTACACGGAATCGCTCCTCCTCGCCCTGCTCGTCCCGGAGCGCTACCAGCAGATGGTCGCGCGCGGGGCCGAGTACGGCAACAACCGCATCGTCGTCGGCGCCCATTACGCCATGGACGTGCTCGGGGGCAGGGCGGTGGCCCTCCACGCCGTCGCCCATCTGCTGGCCAACGACCCCGCCTATGTCGGACAGACCCGCGCGAACCCGGCGATCATCAATGAAATGAGCCGCGCCACCGACGGCGCGGTGACCATCACCGACTATCCGGAGGCCCTGACGGCGGCACGCGCGGAACTCCAGGCGTTCCTTCGCGAGCGCTGCGGCGACGCGGTGGCCGCCTGCGCCGCCGCCGACCGGAGCCGGTTCAAGGATGCCGCCGCCAACGCGGCCCTCTACGCCTCGACCCAGACCTACGGCCTTCCGGTGGTGCATCAGGGCCGGTCGGACCAGGCAGTGGACGTCGGCAAAGCCGCGCCGGAGGCGGGGTATCTCCTCACCGCCGCCTTTCCGGCCCTGACACTCGCCGAGGCCAACGACATCCTCACCGCCACCCTCGGCCCGGCCGGCGGTTTTCTCGACGACGGCTCGGTCTTCGGCCTGTATTCCCGCCTCGACCTCTACGCGGCCGGGGGCAAGGCGGCGGCGCTCGCCGCCACTAGGCGGACCACTGCCCCGTAGCGCGGCGATCCTGGAACCGACCCGCACCGGCATGGGGTGGCGGACGGCAGGCCGCCCATCCTCACTCGGATACGCGTTTGACCATGTGGACGATGCGGGAATGGCCGGATTCGGCGTCGGGATTTCTCAACTCGCGCATTCCCGGCGCCCGGCCGGTGGTCAAGAAGACCAGGACCGTCAACGCAAGGACCCATTTGGCGGCCATCGCCCTTTTCCTTCTCGGGGGAGAGGGGAGGGCTCTACGCCGGCAAGCGAGCCGACGGGTTGCGCTGGCGCACATCCACGCGGACGTGCCCTGGTGGGCGCTTCGACATGACGAGCGGGCGGCATGGGCCGTCGTCTCGCGGGCGTTCAGGCTTTCTTAGCCACAGCACCGGAGAATGCGGGCTTACCACCCTGCTGCGAGGGCCTCGTTCGTGCTCGACCTCATCCTCTACATCAGCGCTTCGGTCTGTACCGTGGGATGCCTGGGGCTCTGGGCTTTGCGCGAACCGCCGGTCTCCTATCCGCGGGTGGAATGGGACGACGACGTCATCGGCTGATCGCGGCCCCGCCCCGCACCTCTGCGTCGTTCCGCGCGATGGCGTCACTGGACAGGCTGAGGCAGCACTCCGTCGCGAACGGCGCCCGATTTATGGGCGGACCAGGACCCATCGGAGACGCGACAGCCGCCCCCCATATGGGTTAGGGAGCCGTCCGGCGTGTCGATCGTTGGGCTCCCTCGAGCCCGAATGAACGCGGCGGCCGGATGGGAACGGGCGGTATGGGGGACGACATCGACCGGTTGCGGCGACGCGAGGCCGATCTCGAAGCCGAGGTCGCGCGTCTGAAGGCGGAGATCGCGTCCGGCATCCATGCGCCGGACAAGGACCAGAAGACCTCGGCGGCGGGGCCGGAACTGCTGTTCACGGCGGCGGAGAAGACCCGCATGCCGCAGATCATCACCGACCCGAACCTGCCCGACAATCCCATCGTCTTCGCCAACCGCGCCTTCCAGGACCTGTGCGGCTACTCGGCGGAGGAACTCGTCGGGCGCAATTGCCGGTTCCTGCAGGGGCCGGGAACCGACCTTGCCGACGTGGCGCGCCTGCGCGACGCCATCGCGGCGCGGCGCGACGTGGTGGTCGAGATCGTCAACTACCATCGCGACGGGACGCCGTTCCGCAACGAGCTCTATATCAGCCCCGTCTTCGACCGGGACGGGCGCCTGCGCTACTTCTTCGCCAGCCAGCTCGACGTCACCCGCTTTCGCACCGAGGAGGGCAAGCTCGCCGAGAGCGAGGCCCGGTACCGGACGCTGTTCGACGCCATCGATGCCGGGTTCTGCATCGTCGAGATGCGGTTCGACGCCACCGGCCGCGCCATCGACTACCGCTTCATCGAGGTCAATCCGGCCTTCGAGCGTCAGGCCGGCCTCGGCAATGTCGAGGGCCGCTGGGTCAGCGAGGTCATTCCCGGCATCGAGCCGCGCTGGCTCGACATCTACGGCGAGGTCGCCCTGTCCGGCGAACCCGTCCGGTTCGAGAGCGGGGCGGTGACGCTGGGGCGCTGGTTCGATGTGCACGCCCTGCGCATCGGGGTGCCGGTCCAGCGGCGCGTGGCCATCCTGTTCAACGACATCACCGACCGGCGCGAGGCCGAGACCGTGCTGAGGACGACGGCCCGCGAGCGGACCACGGAGCGCGACCTCGTCTGGCGCGCGAGCCGCGACCTCCTCGTGATCTGCGGCTTCGACGGCATCTACCGCTCGGTCAATCCGGCCTGGAGCGAGATGCTGGGCTGGCCCGCCGAGGCCCTGGTGGGCGCGCGGTTCGACGCTTTCGTGCATCCCGAGGACCGCAAGGCGGTCGAGCAGGCCATGGACCGGCTGCGGAGCGGCGCCGTCCTCGACAACCTCGACATCCGGCAGAGGGCGGCGGATGGCGGCGAGCGCTGGATCTCCTGGAACGCGATCCCGCAGGGCGACCATTTCTACGCCGCCGGCCGCGACGTGACCGAGCGCAAGGCCCTGGAGGATCAGCTCCGCCAGTCGCAGAAGCTCGAAGCCGTGGGCCAGCTCACCGGCGGCGTGGCGCACGACTTCAACAACCTGCTGACCGTGATCCGGTCCTCCACCGACCTCCTGCGCCGTCCCGACCTGCCCGAGGAGCGCCGGCGGCGCTACGTCGATGCCATCTCCGACACGGTGACGCGCGCGGCCAAGCTCACGGGCCAGCTCCTGGCCTTCGCCCGGCGGCAATCCCTGACGCCCGAGGTCTTCGACGTCGCCAAGGGCGTAGCCTCCGTGGCCGACATGGTCGGCACCCTCACCGGTGCGCGCATCCAGGTGGTGACCCAGATCGAGACCGGCCAGGACGCAGCGGGGCAGCCGCTGGCCTGCCTCATAGACGCCGATCCGAGCCAGTTCGACACCGCCCTCGTCAACATGGTCGTCAACGCCCGTGACGCCATGGACGGCGAGGGCCGGCTGACCATCCGGGTCCGCCGCGCCTCGATCATCCCGGCCGTCCGGGCGCATCCCCGCATCCGGGGGGATTTCGTCGCCGTCTCGGTCACCGATACCGGCTCCGGCATCGCGCCGGAGGTGCTCGACCGGATCTTCGAGCCGTTCTTCACCACCAAGGGCGTGGGGCAGGGCACCGGCCTCGGCCTCAGCCAAGTCTTCGGTTTCGCCAAGCAATCGGGCGGCGAGGTGGTGGTGGAAAGCCGCCTCGGCCAGGGCACGACCTTCACCCTCTATCTCCCGCGCGCGGCGGGGGAGGCCGTGGCGGCCGAGCCGGTGCAGGAGCCCGCGCCCTTGGCCGAGCGGCACGGCACCCGTGTCCTCGTCGTGGAGGACAACGCGGAAGTCGGTGCCTTCGCCACCCAGGCCCTGCAGGAACTCGGCTACGTCACCCATTGGGTGACGGATGCGCAGCAGGCCCTCGACGCGCTGGCCCGCGCTCCCGCCGGTTTCGAGGTGGTCTTCTCCGACGTGGTGATGCCAGGCATGAACGGCATCGATCTCGGCCACGCCATCGGCCGCAGATGGCCCGATCTGCCCGTCGTGCTGACCTCCGGCTACAGCCACGTCCTCGCCGAGGAGGGCAGCCACGGGTTCGAGCTTCTGCGCAAACCCTATTCGGTGGCCGACCTGTCGCGCATCCTGCGGCTCGCCGTCTCACGCTGAAGCGGCCCGGCCTGCGGGCGCGACCGGGCGACGCGGCAACCTCTGTTGCAGTGCAACGTTCTCTCCTCATGAAAACCGGCGCGCGGTCACCGGGACGACGGGCCATGCCTGTCGCCGCCCCGCGGCCCGTCATCGCCGCCTCGCCCGGGCACCCGGGCAGTGCGGGCCGGCCCCGAACGAAGCCCGCCCGATACGGATATTCCATGAGCATCGCCTCGGCCCTCGGCCTGACATCCTCGAAAAAGGTCCGCTACGCCTTCGTCGCCCTCGGCGACATCACGCAGGAAGCCATGCTGCCCGGCGTGAAGCACACCGGCAATTCGGAGATCGTCGCCTTCGTCACCGGCGATCCGGTGAAGGCGCGCGGCGTCGGCGCGCAATACGGCGTCACCGATACCTACGGCTACGAGGAGTTCGACGCCTTGCTGGCCTCGGGCACGATCGATGCGATCTATCTCGCCACGCCGAACTGGCGCCACGCCGAATTCGCGGTTCCCGCCCTGAAGGCCGGTATCCACGTCCTCGTCGAGAAGCCGCTGGAGATCTCGGCGGAGAAGTCCAGGGAGATCATCGCGGCGCAGAAGGCCTCCGGCGCCAAGCTCATGGTGGCCTACCGGCTGCATTTCGAGCCCTGCACCCTGGCGACCATCGACCTGATCCGATCCGGCCAGCTCGGCGAGCTGCTGACCTTCTCCTCGACCTTCACCCAGATGGTCTCGCCCGAGAACCACCGGGCGACGAGCGGCATCCAGGCGGGCCCGATCTTCGACATGGGTCCGTATCCGATCAACGCCGCCCGCTATATCTTCGGCGACGAGCCGACGGAGGTGGTCTCGGCGGTGGGCATCCGCCACCCCGGAGCCGGGCTGGGCGATTTCGACGATACCGTCGCGGTCACGCTCCGGTTCCCGCAGGACCGCATCGCGCAGTTCGTGCTGTCCTATTACGGCAATACCCTCGACAGCTATTCGGTCGTCGGCACCGAGGGCAGCGTCGAGGTCAACCCGGCCTATATGTACGGTAAGCCCCTGGAGCACACGGTCACCATCGGTGAGGACAAGAGCCACGCCAGCTTCAAGAACACCGACCATTTCGGCGGCGAACTGAAATACTTCTCCGATTGCATCCTTCATGACCGGGAACCCGAACCGGATGGCGAGGAAGGCCTCGCGGATCTCCGCGTGATCGAAGGCATCGTCCGCGCCCTCGAGACCGGGACGTCGCAGAGTCTCGAACCCTTCACCCGAACCAGGCGCATCGACACGAAGGCCCAGGAGCAGACGCTCTCGGCACAAAAGTCGCCGGAACTCATCAACACGTCGAATCCCGGCAAGGGCAAGGACAAGGTTCCGCTGAACTAAACAGGTTTCGCAGAACTGGTCCCCGGTCCTGAGATCACACTCTGCTTAGCCCGGCCGCATCGAGACCATATCCGTCCCTCGCTCTACAAGTTTTCAAGATGAATGACCGAGCCCAGGCGGGCACCGACCTCTCCGTCGATGCCGCGTGCATCGACCCGGGCGGCACGGAGTATCCGATCCAGGATTACGCTCCGCTGGGCGACGGCCGCTCCGTCGTCCTCGTCGGCCCGGACGGCGCGGTGGCGTGGTGGTGCGTCCCCGAGATGGATTCGCCGCCCCTGTTCGACCGGCTCCTGGAGCCGGACAGCGGCGGCTATTTCCAGGTTCGCCCCGAGGGCGCGTTCACGATGGAGCGGCGCTACCGCACCGACAGCAACGTGCTGGAGACGATCGTCGTTACCGGGACCGGGACGGCGCGGATGACCGAATCCCTCAACAGCAGCCGCGCCGGGCGCCTGCCCTGGTGCGAACTGGCGCGCCGGTTGGAGGGCGTATCGGGCACGGTTACGTTCCGGATCCGCGCCGTGTTCGGCACGCGCGGCGATTCTCTCTCGCCCTGGCTCCAGCCGACCCCCAACGGCTGCGTCTTCCATGTGGGACCGGTCCTCGGGGTAGTCCGCTTCAGCGACAACATCCGCGTCCTCGAGGAGGAGGATCGCACCATCTCCGCGACGGTGACGCTGGGGGAGGGGGAGCGCGCGCTGGTGGCGCTTCTCGCCGGCGAGGACGAGCCCATGGGCATCCCCACCATCGCGGAAATCGACGAGCGCATCGATGTCAGCGACGACGCCTGGCGGCACTGGGCGGAGGGGCTGCATTACGACGGCCCACATCGCTCCGAGGTGCGGCGCAGCGGCCTTGCCCTCAAGCTGCTGCTCTACTCGCCGACCGGCGCCATCGCCGCGGCGGCCACCACCTCCCTGCCCGAGCGGATCGGCGGGCCGAAGAACTACGATTACCGCTATGCCTGGATTCGCGACGCCGGTTACACCGTCAACGCCTTCCTGCGCGTCGGCGCGATGCCGGAGGCGAAGGCCGCCTTCTCCTGGCTGATGAAGCATCTCGGCACGCATGGGGCGCAGGTCTTCTACACCCTGCGCGGGGGTCAGGTGCCGGAGGAGACCTCCCTCGGCCTTGCCGGCTATCGCGGGTCGCGCCCGGTCCGGGTGGGCAACGCGGCGGCCCGCCAGCACCAGCACGGGATCTACGGCGACATCTTCGAGACCGCGACCCTGTTCGTCGCCGACGGCAACATCCTCGATCAGAAGAGCGCGAAAGTCCTGGCGGACCTCGCCGACGAATGCGCCGACCGCTGGCGGCAGAAGGATGCCGGGATCTGGGAACTGGAGGTCCCGCAGCATTACACGATGTCGAAGATCAGCGCCTGGCAGGCGCTTGCCCGCGCCGTCGAACTGGCGGAGGCCGGTCATATCGCGGAGACCTGCGTGCCGCGCTGGTCGCGGGAGCGGGATCGGATCCAGGCCTGGATCGAGGAGCATTGCTGGTCGGAGACGCGCCAAGCCTATACGTTCTACCCTGGCACCGACCGCCTCGACGCCTCCCTGACCCTGGCGGTCCGTTTCGGCTTCGACGGACGCGACCGCCTGTCCTCCACCCTCAATGCGATCCGCGAGGAACTCGGGCGCGGTCCGCTTCTCTATCGCTATTCGGGGGCCGAGAGGGAGGAGGGCGCCTTCATCGCCTGCTCGTTCTGGCTCGTGGAGGCCCTGGCCGAACTCGGTCGGCTGGACGAGGCCGAAGCGGTCTTCACCGGCATGCTGCACGCCGTCACGAGAGGCGTCGGCGTGATGAGCGAGATGGTCGATCCCGACACCGGCGACCATCTTGGCAACACACCGCAGGGCCTGAGCCATCTCGCCCTGCTTCACGCGGCCTGCTCCCTGCGTGGCGACCGCGAACGAGATCTGAAAGCGGCCCGATGACCGGCACCACCCTCGACACCCGTTCCGGCGCTCTCAGCCTGCCGGACGCGGCACCCAGCCGGCATCCCGGCCTCGTCCTCACCGCCCTGGCCATGGGCGGCTTTGCCATCGGTACCACCGAATTCGCGACGATGAGCCTGCTTCCGGCCTTCGCGCCCGATCTCGGCATCGACGCGCCGACGGCCGGACATGTCATCAGCGCCTACGCCCTCGGCGTCGTGGTCGGGGCGCCGGTCATCGCCGTGCTCGCGGCGACCATGGCTCGCAGGACGCTCCTCGTCGGGCTGATGGTGCTGTTCGCACTGGGCAACGTCCTGTCGGCCCTGGCACCGAACTATCACGGGATGCTGCTGTTCCGGTTCCTGGCGGGCCTGCCGCACGGCGCCTATTTCGGTGTCGCCGCCCTCGTCGCCGCCTCCCTCGTCCCACGGGAGCGGCGGACCCAGGCGGTCTCGCGGGTGATCCTGGGCCTCACCCTCGCGACGGTGGCGGGCGTGCCCCTCGCCAACGTGATCGGCCAGCTCGTGGGCTGGCGCTGGAGCTTCGGGCTCGTCGCCGTCCTGGCGCTCCTGACGGCGGTGTGCGTACGGATCCTGGCGCCCCTCGGACGACCGGCCTCGGGCGCCAGCGCGCTACGCGAACTCGGGGCCCTGCGGAGCGGACAGGTCTGGCTCACCCTCGCCATCGGCGCCATCGGCTTCGGCGGCCTGTTCTCGGTCTACACCTACCTCGCCTCGACGCTGATCGAGGTCACCCATGCCGCGCCGGCGGCGATCCCGCTGGTCCTCGCCGTGTTCGGCCTCGGCTTGACCGTCGGCAACCTCGTCTGCGCCTGGGCCGCCGACCGCGCCCTGATGCGGGCGGCCGGGCTGACCCTGGTCTGGACGACGGCGGCTCTCGCCCTCTACCCGTTTGCGGTGGGCAGCGTCTGGACCCTCGCGCCGGTGGTGTTCCTCATCGGCTGCGGCGGCGGCCTCGCCACCATCCTGCAGACCCGGCTGATGGATGTGGCCGAGGATGCGCAGACCCTCGCGGCCGCGCTCAACCACTCGGCCTTCAACTTCGCCAACGCGCTGGGTCCCTGGCTCGCCGGCCTCGCCCTTACCGCCGGCTTCGGCCTGCCCTCCACCGGCTGGGTCGGGGTGGCCCTGGCGCTCGGCGGGCTGGCGCTGTGGGGGGTCTCCGCCTCGCTGGAGCGGCCGCGCGCCCCCTCGTCCGCACTCCGGAGAGAGTGAGCGGCGGGCCGAGCCGACTCAGGGGGTCAGGGGCTGGATATCGAGATGCATGCCCCGGCCCCTCAGGACGCGGACGAGGCGGTCTTCGAGTTCGTCATCGAGCCCATTCACCTGCATGTGCAGGCGGCTCCCCTTCGCCGTGCCCGTCACCCAGAGACGATAGACCAGACCCTCCTCGCGCAACTGCGTCAGAAGCCGCTCGGACCCGATCCGGTTGGCTTCATCGTTCATCGCAATGAGGCTGGTGTCCATTCGAATCTCCCGTTACCGATTAGGACAACGTCCCAGGGCTCTGTTTCGTCCTGATGTCTCGGGTGCCTTCTTCGAACGAGGATAACGATCGGGACACGGCGAGCCTTTGGGCATCGAGGGAATCGAGTGTTCCGCGCCCCCATCCGACGCCGATCGACGGAGGCTAGCAATGGGCGGGCCGGCATTGTCTCCCCCGATACGGGGACGACCATGCAGGGTGCCCGAGGGATTCGGGGAGCGCTCTCCGGCGGCGTGCGCAGGTTTCCGCCACGCGGAATCGGCCTTAATCGGTCTTCAGCATAGAAATTTACTGTCGTTTATCGCCCCCGGCTCGATAATGTCTGGCGACGGAGCCGACGCGGCGCCTGGAGGCATGAGATGAAGTTCGGATCCGCTATCCTGATGGGACTCTTCGCGGCGTCCCCGGCCGCCGAGGCGCTGGCCCAGAGCCCGCGCGACGTGCCGATCACCCAGGACCTGCGCCGCGAGGAGCGCATCGAGCGCCGCCTCGACCGGAACATGCCGCCGCCGGTGGACCCCAACGTGTCGCCGGACAATCCGGACGGCGTCGTCGGCTTCGACGGCCCGCCCGGCATGTTCGAGAACGGTGTCGAGAACGGCAGCCCGATCCCCTCCGGATCCCCGGTGGACGACGACGACGATTGAGCATCGCGGCGGCATCCCCTTTCGCGGGGACGCGCCCTAGTTACGGCCTGTGCCTTCCGGTTTGATCAGCGTCCGCCTCCTGTCCTACAACATCCGTCATTGCCGCGGCATGGACGGGCGCGTGTCGCCGGAGCGGGTGGCCGAGGTCATCTCGGCTTGCGAGGTCGATCTCGTCGCGCTCCAGGAAGTCGATGTCGGACGCGGCCGGACCGGCGGCCTCGACCAGGCCGAGACCATCGCCCGGCGCCTCGGCATGGATCACCACTTCCAGCCGGCCCTGCATCTGGGCGAGGAGCGCTATGGCGACGCCATCCTGACCCGCCTTCCGTCGCGGCTGATCCAGGCGGGCATCCTGCCCGGTCTCGCGAACAGGCCGGGCCTGGAGCCGCGCGGAGCCCTGTGGGTGGAGGTGACGGCGAACCGGCAAACGCTGCAGGTCTTCAACACCCATCTCGGCCTGTCGGCGCGGGAGCGGATGGCCCAGGCGCAGGCCCTGCTCGGTCCCGACTGGACCGGATCGCCGGCCTGCGCCTCCCCCTTCGTCCTGATGGGAGATTTCAACGCGATCCCGCAATCGGCCGCCTACCGGCGCCTTGCCGCGCACCTCGCCGATGCGAGGCGGATCGCCGGGCGAAGGTCCGGCTCCGCCACCTTCCCGAGCCGCTGGCCGCTGCTGCGGATCGACCATGTCTTCGTCGGGCCGGGGATGCGGGTCCGGCGCATGGAGGTGGTACGCACGGGGCTCGCCCGCCGGGCCTCGGACCACCTGCCCCTCCTCGTCGAATTGGAGATCGCGCCGCCCTCGGTCTGACCCGGAGCCTCGAACGCTACCGGATTCGCACATCCGCTGGACAGCGGTGCCCCTACGCCAGAGCGTTCGACATGAGGCGCGACGGGCTCCGTCTCCCGAAAGAAGAGGGCTGGCGTGAGGTGTGGTCCATCTGCGGAAAGCTCATACACCTCACGCTGTCCCTCTCCTTTCATGAGAGGGGACCCGCGCATCCCGCGAGATATGTGAATATCGGAGGCCTCGAACGCCGGGGAGGATGGGGCGGTCCGACCGCTTTCGGTCGCGGGATGTCGTCAAGACGATGCCGCCCGCAGGGAACGACCCGAACCGCCCTCTATGGACCGCTGCGCACCCGCTTTGCCGAGCCAGGAACGGAGAAGGCGAAGTGACCGCCGTGGGTCGGATGATGACGAGGGCGTGAGGGAGCAAACCGCTTCCGCGCGGCTTGTCCCCCCGGCGGTGCGACGGGCATCGACCATGTTCAGGGATCGATCAGGAAGTGCATGGCCGAGGATGTGACGTCGACGGGCTACGAGTGGACGCTGGCGAGCTTTACCGACACCATCCATCGTGGCGGTGTCGCCCTATGGGCCTGGTCACCGACGCGTAGGCTGGCCCAGCTCGACGGGCTCTGCCGCGAGTTCTGGGGTACGTCCGAGTCCGTCGTCCCCATCGACGACCTCTTCGAGCGTGTGAACGCCGAGGACCGCCGCGCAATGATGCGCGACTGGGCAGCGAGCGAGGCGGAGTCCCATCCCTACAGCTTCGACTTTCGCATCGGCGACGGCCCTCACGCACGCTGGGTCTCCGCCCGCGGGGTCGGTGGGGAGGCCGGCAAGGTCGGCGAGTGGGTCCAGGCCATCTTTCTCGACGTCACCCGGCAGAAGCGCGCCGAAGAGGCCGAGCACCTCCTGACGGCGGAGCTCGCCCATCGTGTCTCGAACATGTTCTCCGTCGCCCGGGCGCTGACCGCCATCGTCGCCCGGAGCGCCACATCGACCCCGCACTTCGCCGAGGACCTGTCGCAACGCTTCGGCGTGCTGCACGAAGCCACCACCCTCGCGACGCGAGCACAGGCCGGAGACCAGGGTAAAGTCAGGCTGCGGACCCTCGCCGAGCGGATCCTGTCCCCCTATCTCGACGGCGGCAACATCGAGATCGACGTCGAGGACGGCGCCGTGGCGCCCCCCGACAAGGTCAACGACTACGCCATGATCCTGCACGAGCTCGCCACCAACTCCGCCAAGTATGGCGCCCTGTCGGGAGGTGGCACGCTGACGGTGACGGGTCGCGTTTCGGACGGCACGCTGACGCTCGATTGGGAGGAGACCTCGGTAGCCTCGGGGACGGCCGCGTCCGATGGTGGCGGGTTCGGATCCCGGCTGTTGAAACAGACGATCGAGCGCAGCCTCGGCGGCCGCTTCACCCGCCGGATCAACGAGGCCGGTCTGGGCTTCAAGATGCACGTCCCGGCCGTCTGAACGACCATCCGTCCCTCTTCACGTCACCGACCAGGAAACCGGACATGGCCCACGTCCTCGTCATAGGCGCCAGCCAGGGCATTGGCCTGGAAACGGTGAAGGCGGCCCTGGCGGCCGGCCATCGCGTGCGGGCCTTCGCCCGGTCTGCCGCGACCATGTCGCTGTCGGGCCAGGGGCTGGAACGCTTCCCCGGCGACGCCCTGAACGCCACCGACGTCGCGTCCGCCCTGGAGGGCATCGACGTCGTGGTGCAGGCCCTGGGCGTCCCGGCGAAGAACCTGCTCGGGCCGGTGACCCTGTTCTCGGACGCGACCAACGTGCTGGTGCCGGCCATGGAGAAAGCCGGCATCCGGCGCATCCTCTCCGTGACCGGCTTCGGCACCGGCGACAGCCGTGACGCCATCGGCCTCTTCCAGCGCATCCCCTTCCGCCTCGTGTTCGGGCGGGCCTACGACGACAAGGACGCCCAGGAGATGCGGATCCGCCGAAGCGGCCTGGACTGGACCTTCGTCCGGCCAGGCGTCCTCACGCCCGGCTCGGCCACGGGACGCTACAGGATCCTGACGGAGCCCTCATCCTGGCGGAACGGCCTGATCTCCCGGGCCGACGTGGCGCATTTCATCGCCGGGGAGATCGACGGGCGATCCTACGAACGCAAGGCCGTCGTGCTCATCGGCTAGGCAGGTTTCGCAAAGCGATACCCGGCTCTGCGATGAAAATCTGAGGCATATCAAAGCGCTGTCGCTACCGATCTTTGGCCGCTTTCCCAAGGGTGCGTCCCAAAGCTGGTCGGATACCTGTCTCTCCGTTGTGGACCTCATGGGTTGAGACCAACGTTCATGTGTCAGGCGGAAAGCCGTGCGCCGGCCGAGAACGGTCGGATGTGGAACCCGGAGGAAACGACATGCCGAACCATATGTTCGACGAGACCAACATCACGTGGCGGACGCTCGATTGGCTCCCTCACATCGCGTTCTTCGTCTACAAGGTCGACGAGGAAAACCGCATCGTCGACGTCGTATTCAAGTTCGCGGCGAACCAGAAGGTGATGCTCCATCGGCATAAGAGCCCCTACGTGACGCTTGTGATGCAGGGTGAGCTCAGGTTCTATCGCGAGAACGGGACCCTGAAGGAGATCCGCCCGACCGGCAGCTACGTCTCGGGCGTGGCGAACGGCGACCCACACATGGAGGGTGGTGGCGACGAGGACGCGATCGTGTTCTTCAGCAACCGCAACATCGAGGACGCGCTGTACGAGTTCCTCGACGAGGCGGGCAATCCCGTCCAGGTCCTCGGCATCGCGGACTTCAAGGCGCAGCTCGAAGACCAGATCGCGACGGGCACCTTCGCCAAGGTCACCGCCAGGGCAGCGTAGCCCTCGTGTTCACCGGGGATGCGGAAGGCATCCCCGGCATTCGCCTATGCGATCACCTGGCCCAGTTGCTCATGCGGATGGGCTACCGCACGATCGAGGCTAAGACCTATGTCCGCATTGCGAACATCAAGCGACCGAAGGGAGCCGGTCCGCTCACTGTTCGATCCGGTCGACCCCTCCGTCCTGTTAGGTAGCTTGAAAGCGGACCTTCCCAATGCTTGCCAAGGGTCGAAAGCAGTCCGACAGCGTGTACCAAACGTCAGACTTTCATCACTAGAGTTGCGCTCGACCCGACTCGATCGGGCGCAACTCTAGGATCGGGGCTTACCCCGCAGCGTGATGCGCGTCAGCTCGGACGGTGGCCCGAGCCGCAAGGCGAAGCCCGGCCACAGCCCCGTGCCGTTATTGACGTAGAGCGTCATGCCTCCGACCGCGTATGCGCCGGAGACGAAGCCGGCATTGGCGCGCGCGACCAGCCGGTCGAGGCCCCAGACCATCCCGCCATGCGTATGCCCGGAAAGTTGCAGGGCCACCCCCTTCGCGGCCGCCCGCGCCGCATCCTTCGGCTGATGGTCGAGCAGGACGATGGGGGCATCGGGCGGCGCACCGGCCAGCGCAGCGTCGAGGTCGTGCACCGGCCGACCCGAATGCGACGCCGACAAGTCGGTCACGCCCGCGAGGACCAAGGCATCGGCACCGCGCCGCAGGACCGTATGCTGGTTCTCGAGCACGCCCATCCCCAGCTCGGCATAGCGACGCATCCACCCTGCATAGTCGAAGAAATACTCGTGGTTGCCGGGGATCACCCAGACCCCGTCCGCGGCATGGAGACCATGCAACGGTTCGACGTCGGCGCGGCGCGATGCGAGGGCTCCGTCGATCAGGTCGCCGGTGACCACCACGAGATCGACGCCGAGCGCGTTGGACCGCGTCACCACCTCCCGCGCCCACGCCGCCGGGAATAGGCGGCTGAGATGCAGGTCCGTCAGCTGGAGCAGGGTGAAGCCGTCGAAGCCGGCCGGAAGGTTCTCGATCTCGACGGTGACGTCCTTGAGCGGTGGCACCCGCACCGCCTGCTGCACCGCCACCGCCGACAGAAGCATGGCCAGCGCCGCCTCGGCGTAGCGCCAGCCGGCCGGGATCATCCAGCCTCCGCCGGGCACGAGCCTGGAGACCAGCGCCACGACGTCGAGGGCCAGCTGCATCGCCGCCAGGAGGAAGATCGCTCCGAAGGCCCAGTTGAACAGCACGATCAGCAACCGGGGAAACTCGGGCGCGAAGACCGAGCCGGACGAGAGGCGGCTCCACAGATGGTACTGCGACGCGACGAGCAGGAGGAGAGCGATGCCGGCCTTCACGGCGAACGGCCATGGCAGAGGCCAGAGTACTCTCGTGATGACGTACAGGCAGGGCAGACCGAAAATCAGGTGGAACATGCTCTCGTATCGGCGACGGTGGACGGTCGGCACGGAGCCGATCCTGCTCCCGCATGGAATGAGGCCATATCACCGACCGCGCGACGTGGGACGCGGCGATCCACCTCGCCCGCACCATCACGTGCTTTCGAGCACACCCACTGTCCTCGAAAGGTCCCGTCCGTTGGATCTCGACCTCTATGAGGCCTCGGCGGGCTCTGCCGCTCCGGCCGGCGCCGGCCCGGGATCCGCGACCGCGTCGGCCCCCTCGCGGCGCCGGCAAAGGGCGCGATGGCGGCGCCAGGGCCGCCAGGCATCGGCGAGACCGACGGGATCGCCGAGGTGGAACGCTTCGACGAGGCGCGCGACGGGTCCGCGCCGGGAGGCCACGAGGGAGCATAACCGCCGCGACGGGACGAGGGCGGGATCGTCGATCGCCGCGAGCAGCCCCTTGTTCCGCACCGCCTCCTCGAAGGCGTCGCGCGGGCAGCCGGCATGATGGGCGATCAGGCCGTTCCTCACCCGGGCGATGGCGATGCGCCGCGCATCGTCCGCCTGCACGTCGAGCGCTTCGAGGGCGAGGTCGCATTCGGTGTCGTAGCCCATGGAGCGGTTGTTCAGGTTGGTCGACCCGACCCGAAGCATCCGGTCGTCGAAGATCGCGACCTTGGAATGGACGAGGATCGGGCGACCCTGGACCGTGTGTGGGGCCAGGATGCGCAAGCGACGATACGGGTCGGCTGCGCGGAGCCGCGCGATCAGGCCCCGCCGCGCCCCGTCCATGGTGATCCGGTCGAAACCGTTCGGGCTCTGTTCGGCAAGTACCACCACGATGTCGGGTCCCTCCGGTTCGGCGAGGCGCGCGGCCAGGGCCTCGCCGATGAGGGGAGAGGTGAAGTACTGGTTCTCGAGATAGATGTGGCGGGACGCGCGGCGGATCGCCAGCAGATAGAGGGCCTCGTTCTCGCGGATCGCATCCCCTGATTCCCGCCCCGGTATCGTGCGGGCGAGCCCCACGGCCACGTCCTCGAAGAGCGGCGTCACCGAATCCGGCCAAGGATCGGAGAATGAAGGATCGGAGAATGAAGGATCGGAGAATGAAGGATCGTCGGGGCGAGGATCGCTCGCGTTCCGACTGCCCGCCTCTGGCACGGCCGGCGCGAGACGCGCGCCCGTCGCCTCCTGCCAGCGCAGGCGAGCGAGGTCGGAGAGGGCCGAAGCGGCCAGGCCGTCGACGAGCATCATGACGTCGTGGCGCGGCGGGTAATCCTCGCCGGTCGGTAGGCGCCGGCGAGGGTCGCGGTCCCGATGGGCCGGCGTGTCCCAGCGGTTCACCTCGAAATCACTGCCGCCGCAGAAGGCGATCCGGTCGTCCACCACCAGCACCTTCTGGTGCTGGCAGGCCCCGAAGGAGAGGCGGGAATCGACGACGTAGTCGATTCCGGGTCCGAGCCGGGCGCGGATGTCGTCGGGCTTGAGATCGGTGCCGGCGGAGATCGGCCAGGGCATGTCCCAGATCAGGAGGCGGATCTCGACCTCGGGCCGCGTCGCTTTCAGGCGCCGCAGCAGATCGGCCATGGTCTCGCGGTCCGCCTCGCCCTGGGGCATCAGCCGCACGCGCGGGTCGAAGCTCCAGCCGACCAGCAGCACGGAGGATCGCGCCTTGAGGATCGCTTCACGCGCCGCGGCGAAATAGGCGGCCCCATCGTGCAGGATCGCCACGCGGGCCGCCCGCTCCTGGCGCCAGCAGGTCGAACCGGGCACCAGCCAGGATGTCGGGGGGGACGAACCGCTCATATCAACCTTTCGACGTCACCGCTCTCACGCCGGCGTCCCCGCGTGACGGGCGTTCAGCTTGTGCCTCACCCGGCGCCGTGTGAGGGCGACGGCCGCGACCGTGGCGGCAAAGCCGAGACCGAGAAAGAGCCAATGCTCGGTCGTATCGCTGCCGGCCGCGCGCCCGATGATTCCAAGATAGACGCAGACGACCGTACCCGGCAGCATCCCGAGGATCGTCGACACGAGATAGGCGCCCATGCCCACATCGGTGAGACCCAGGGCGTAGTTCTGGGCGTTGAAGGGGACGAAGGGGCTCAGCCGCATCAGGGTGAGAAGGCGCCATCCGCCATCCCCCACCGCCTCCATGGTGGCGACCATGGTCGGCCGCCGCGCGATGAGCCCGCGCAGGCGTTCGCGAAACAGGTACCGGCTGGCGACGAAGGCCAGGACGGAGCCCGCCGCGGCCGAGACCAGGGCGATGGGCATGGCCCACCAGCCGAAGGCCACCGCCCCGGCGATCGTGAGCGGGGTGCACGGGACCACCGCCAGGGTCGCCAGGAAGAAGATCGCGCCGAAGGCGAGGGGACCGAGGACGCCGAGGCCCGCCGTCCATTCGGCAAAGCCGCGCAGCCACTCGTCCATGGGCAGCCACCACCAGGCGCCCGCCAATCCCACAAGGGCGAGGGCAGTCACGCTCCAGTATCGGATGTCGCTGTCGGTCACGGACCCCTCTGTTTCATCGGCCGAGCCATCCATCGCATCTCGCACCGCGGCAGGAAAACCCCAAGGGGTTTCGCCTGCGAAAGCCTGTTCTCGTCGAGCGACCCGACCCGGTGGAGGAAGCGCTGGGAGCGCGCGCCCGACTTTTGCATGTGCGACAACGGCGCGTAGGCGCCCTGGTTCGAGGTGGATCGTTGTCGCTTCGGGAGTCGTCGCAGGGCGCTTCGGGAGCCGTCGCAGGGAATGGCCCAAAATCGGCTTGCTCTTGCCATGTGTGAATGTCCCGCCGCCGGGACCATGCCATGGCCCCATCCACACGATACGCGACAAACGCGAAACGAGGCCGGCGGGCGATGCTGAAACAGGATTCGGACGAGGCAGGATCCGCGGATAGTGCGGCTCGTAACAAACGACATGCCGCGGGCCGTGCCGCCGCACCCACATTCGACCAGATCCGTCGGCGCGCCTATGAACTCTGGGAGCGCAATCACCAGCCGATGGGGTTCGAGATCGAGTTCTGGCTCATGGCCGAGAAGGAGTTGCGGGCCGAGCGGGACCGTGCGGCGAAGGCCGAGGCGACGGAATCCGGCGACACCCTCCCGCTTTCGCGAGGCTCGAGCGGGCCGTAAGACGAATTCCCCCGCGATTTGGCCAGCGGCACATATCGCTCATATCGAAAGCGCATCAGCGCATGACTACCTCCAGAAAATTGATGATCGATTATAATAAAACTGCATAACCAGTGAGCATTCGCGCCAGTTCTTGGAGATAAAGTTCGCAACAGGTCGCCTCATGGTTTTAGGAATTATTTAGGTTTTTTGCGTATATTGGAGGCGGATACCATCAAGGGATGACCTCCCGTCATCGGAACGCTTTTCATGCTGAGCCGCCTTTCCCTGCGAGCGCGCCTCATCGGCGCCTTTTCGATCACGACGCTGCTTCTCGCGAGCATGGGGGCCGTGGCGTTGACCGCCACCCGAACGATCAACGGACATCTGGTGACGGTGCAATCGGACGCTCTGCCGAGCGTCGCCAAGGCCGGTGAGATCTCCGGCTGGATCGGGCGCTACGCGATCAGCATCTATCGCCATCTCGGCGCGATCGATCCGGATTCGAAGAAGCGCTACGATGCCGAGATCATCGACCGTCAGGGCAAGGTCACGCGCATGCTGGCCGAGTATGCGAGCCTCGCCACCTCCCCGAGCGAGAAGTCCGTCTACGGCACGCTCAACACGACCTGGCTCGATTACCAGAAGGAGAACAAGGCGATCCTCGATCTCTCGCGCAGCGGGATGAACGAGGATGGGCTCGAGCGGCTGCAGGGGAAGTCAACCGAACTCCAGCGCCTGTGTAGCTCGCTGGCGGACCGGCTCGTGGCCATCAACAACGAGGTGGCGGAGACGTCCCGGCTCGCGAGCCGGCAGGCCTTCGACCGCACCGAGACCCTCGTCCTCGGAGCGGGCCTCGGCGGCCTCGTCCTGTCGGCCCTGCTCGCGTTCTGGATCATCCGAGGCGTCACCGGAGGCATCGCCTCGGTGGTGCGGCCGATGCAGGCGCTGGCCTCCGGCGACCTGTCCGTGGCGATCCCGCGCCAGGGGGAGGGGACCGAGATCGGCACGATCGCGGATGCGGTGCAGGTGTTCAAGACGCGCCTCGTCGAGATGCGCGCATTGGAGAAAGAGACCGTGCTCGCGCGCGCCGGTGCCGAAGCCCAGCGGCAGGCCGCCATGCACACGATGGCGGTGGATTTCGAGCAGGCCGTGGGCGGCATCATCGGCACCGTGGCGGCGGCGGCGAGCCAACTCCAGGGCACCGCGCGTTCCATGACGGCGACGGCCACGCACACCGCCTCGCAATCCCTGAATGTGGCGGCGGCGGCGGAAGAGGCGGCCTCCAACGTCAACACCGTGGCGGCGGCCGCCGAACAGCTCGGCTCCTCGGTCCAGGAAATCGGACGTCAGGTCGACGGATCGGCCGATCTCGCCACCCTCGCGGTGAACGAGGCGGCACGGACCGCCACCCTCGTCGAGGAACTCAGCAGGGCGGCGGGCCGGATCGGCGACGTTGTCTCGATCATTTCGGACATCGCCGGGCAGACCAACCTCCTGGCGCTGAACGCCACCATCGAGGCGGCGCGGGCCGGTGAAGCGGGCCGGGGCTTCGCCGTGGTCGCCGCCGAGGTGAAACAGCTCGCCAGCCAGACCACGCGCGCGACCCAGGAGATCGGCGACCAGATCGGCCGGATCCAGGCCTCGACCGGACAGGCGGTCTCGGCGATCGGAACCATCACCTCGCGGATCGGCGAGATCAGTACCGTCGCCACCTCCATCGCCGCCGCCGTGGAGCAGCAGGGCGCGGCGACCCAGGAGATCGTCCGCAACGTGTCCCAGGCCGCCCTGGGGACGGGACAGGTCACTGCCAACGTCGCCAGTGTCGCGAACGCGGCCGAGGAGACGGGCGCCGCCGCGAGCGAGGTCCTCGCCTCGGCCTCCGCGCTGTCGCGGCAATCCGAGCATCTCAGCGCGGAGGTGGCCCGTTTCCTCGCCACCGTGCGCGCCGCCTGACCGGCCAAGCGGGACGCTCTCCGCGCCGATGCGGGACGTGCGTGATCTGTGGCTTTCGTGCCTTGAGGCGAGGCGAAACGGCCCTCGGCCTGCCTATGGAGGAGGCATCCGGCGCGCTCGCCCGACCTTGCCCGTAATGTGAGTTTTGTTGGCATCGATCTTGTTACGTCACTCCCGCGCGGCCGGCGGCGATCGTCCGTGCAGACGGCACGAAGCGGAGTGATGTTGATGACCAAGGGCACGATGAACCGTCGCCATGCGCTCAAGCTCGGTTTGGCAGGGGCGGGCGGCGCGGTGGCGATGCCGTTCTTCGCCCGGAGCGGATTGGCGGCGGAGCCGATCAAGCTCGGCAGCCTCCTCGACGGGACGGGGGCGCTGGGCCTCGAAGGCAAGCGGATGATCGAGACCACCGAATACACGGTGGAACTGCTCAACAAGGCCGGCGGATTGCTCGGACGGCCGATCAAGCTGATCGCCTACGACACCCAGTCCAACATGCAGCTCTACACGCAATACGCCCAGACCCTCGCCCTGAAGGACAAGGTCGACGTCATCCAGGGCGGCATCACCTCGGCCTCCCGCGAGGCGATCCGGCCCATCTTCGGCCGCTCCAAGACCCTCTACTTCTACAACACCCAGTACGAGGGCGGCGTCTGCGACCGCAACGTCTTCTGCACCGGCTCGACCCCGGCCCAGACCGTCAACCACATCGTCGACTACGCCCTCAAGAACTGGGGCAAGAAAGCCTACATCGTCGCCGCGGACTACAATTACGGCCACATCACCGCGAGCTGGATGACGAAGTTCATGAAGGATGGCGGCGGCTCCGTGGCCGGCACCGACTTCTTCCCCCTCGACGTCACGAACTTCTCCTCCGCCATCAGCCGCATCCAGCAGGCCCAGCCCGAGATCGTCCTCTCGGCCCTCGTCGGCGCCAACCATTCGGGCTTCTACCGGCAGTGGGACGCCGCCGGCATGAAGGGGAAGATCCCCATGGGTGCCACGGTGTTCGGCCTCGGCGACGAGCTGACCACCATGGACACCTCCACCACCAACGGCATCCTCACCTGCTACGGCTGGTACAACGACCTCGACACCCCCGCGAGCAAGGCCTTCGTCGCCGGCATGCAGGCCAAGTTCGGCGCCGACGTCACCGATCTCAGCGAGCTCGACACCGCCACCTACGAGGGCATCATGTTCTGGGCGGAGGCGGTGAAGAAGGCCGGCTCGATCGAGCGCGACGCCGTCATCGCGGCGCTGGAGAGCGGTATCAGCATCGACTCGCCAACGGGCAAGGTGACGATGGATCCGGGCACCCACCACACCATCCGCAACACCTACCTCGCCCGGCCCAAGGACCGGAAATGGGAGCAGCTGGCGACCTTCCCGGATTCGTTCCCGGCCGATACCGGCGGCGCCTGCGACCTCGTCAAGAACCCGCGCATGAACAAGCAGTTCACGCCCGACCTGAAGGGCTGAGGCGCCTCTCCATGGATCTCGCGGGGCTCCTGACCTTCAACGTCCTCACCGGTATCGCCACCCTGGTGCTGATCACCCTCGGTCTGGGGGTGATCTACGGCATGATGCGCATCATCAACCTGGCGCACGGCGAGTTCATGATGCTCGGCGCCTACACCGCCGTGATGGCGAACGGCGCCGGGGTGAACATCTGGGTCGCCATGCTCGTCCTGCCGCCCCTGGTGGTGGGGGCGGTGGGGCTGATCCTCGAACGCACCGTCATCCGCTTCCTCTACGGGCGGATGATGGACACGATGCTGGCGACCTGGGGCATCAGCCTCGGGCTGATCGGCCTCATCACCACGCTCTACGGCAACGTCGTGCGCGGGGTCTCGACCCCGGTCGGGAGCTTCGAGATCGGCCGCTACGGCGCCAGTCTCTACAGCCTCGTCATCGTCGCCACGGCTCTCGCCGCGCTCACGGGCATGTTCCTCCTGCTGCGCATGACGAAGTTCGGGCTGATCCTGCGCGCCACCATGCAGAACCCGCGCATGGCCGCCGCCATGGGCGTCTCGCCCGACCGCATCTACATGGCGACCTTCGGTCTCGGCGCGGCTCTGGCCGGCCTCGCCGGCGGCGTGCTCGCCCCGATCTCCGGCGTCTCCCCCTCCATGGGCGCGGCCTACATCTCCCGCGCCTTCATCACCGTGCTCGGCGGCGGGCCGGCCATCGTCACCGGGACCGGCCTCGCCTCGTCGGTGTTCGGCGTCATCAACGAACTGGTCTCGTTCAGGACCACGCCCGTGATCGGCGACGTCGCCCTCCTCGTCGCAGCCATCCTGCTGATCCGCGTGCTGCCGCAGGGCATCACCGGCCGCTACCTGAGGCGCAGCCTATGAACCCCGTCGCCCGTCGCTCCGCCATGGGGTTCCTCGTCACGCTCGGCGTCATGCTCACCATCCTGTTCGGGGCGCCGCACGCCCTCGACACGTTCGGCCTCGTCCAGGCCACGGGCTTTGCGGCTCTGGCCATGTTCGCCCTGAGCCAGGGCTTCATCTGGGGCTATGGCGGGGTGATGTCCTTCGGGCAGGCCGCCTTCCTCGGGCTCGGCGGCTACGCCTACGCCGTCTCCGTCATCAACATGGGCGACAGCACGCTGCCGATCCTCATCGCCATCCTGGTGCCGACCCTGTTCGCGGGGCTGCTCGGCTATTTCATGTTCTACGGCCGGATCTCGGACGCCTATATCGGCGTCATCACGCTGACCGTTTCGGTGATCCTGTTCCAGCTCGTGAACACCACCTCCGGCAGCCAGTACCGGATCGGCGAGGCGGAACTCGGCGGCTTCAACGGCATCCCGGCGATCCCGGCGCTGAACAAGCTCGGGGATGCGGGCAACCCGCTGGACAATGACGGCATCTGGTACGCCGCCATGGGAGCGCTGATCCTGGTCTACGCCACCTTGCGCTGGGTGCTGGCCAGCCGCTTCGGCCGCGTCGTGGTGGCGATCCGCGAGAACGAGACCAGGGCCCAGCTGATCGGCTACGACCCGCGCCTCTACAAGCTCCTCGCCTTCATGATCTCGGGCGCCGTCGCCGGCCTCGCGGGCTGCCTCTACGCCAATTGGGGCGGCTTCATCAGCCCCACCGTGTTCGGCCTGTCGATGTCGGCGCAGGTGATCATCTTCGTGCTCGTCGGCGGCCTCGGCACCCTCGTCGGCCCGATGCTCGGCGCGGTGCTGATCCAGTGGCTCATCATCGAGGCCGGCTCGCAGAACGTCGTCGATTCCAATCTCGGCCTCGGCATCGTGCTGGTCGCCTTCGTCCTGCTGATCCCGCAGGGGCTCCTGCCCGTCGTGAGGACCCTGCTGATGCGGATCCCCGACTTCGTGGCGAAAGCACGCCCGGCCCGGGACGGGGTGTCCGATCCCGTCCGGGACGCACGGCCCGCGGAGGTCCGCCCATGACCGCGACGATGACCGCGACGATGACCGCGACGCATCCGGCAGCCACCGCGAAGGCTCCGCTTCGCCCCCTCGTCGAGGCCAAGGGCGTCACCATGCGCTTCGGCGGGGTGACGGCGGTGGGCAATGTCGACTTCACCCTCGGCGAGGTGGAGCTGCGCTGCCTCATCGGCCCCAACGGCGCGGGCAAGAGCACCTTCTTCAAGATGCTCACCGGGCAGTTGACCCCCACCGAAGGCGTTATCCGCTTCCGCGACACGGACATCACCGGGGCGGAGCCGCACCGGATCGCGAGGCTCGGGGTCGGCATCAAGACCCAGGTGCCCAACGTCTTCAACGGCCTGTCGGTGCGCGAGAACGTGTTCGTGGCGGCCGGGCGGCGCAAGTCCATCGCCCGGACGCGTTCCATCGTCGACGAGACCCTGACCCGGCTCCAGCTCACGACCATCGCCGAGCGCAATGTCGGCCAGCTCGCCCACGGCCAGCGCCAATGGGTCGAGATCGCCACCGTCCTCGCCCAGGAACCGGAACTCATCCTTCTCGACGAGCCCGCCGCCGGCATGACCCATGAAGAGGTCCACCGCACCGCCGAGCTCATCCGCGAGATCAACCGCACCCATGCCCTCATCGTGGTGGAGCACGACATGCCCTTCATCCGGATGATCGCCAGGAAAGTCACCGTCTTCAACCAGGGCCGCATCCTGATGGAGGACAGCGTGGAGCGCGTGCTGGCCGACCAGCGCGTCCGCGACGTCTATCTCGGCAAGCAGGCCGCATGAGCCGCCCGATGATTGCGATAGACCCCATCCCGCTCTCCACCTGCCCGAACGCCGTGGCGACGGCGGCACGGCCCACGCTCCTCGCCGTCGAGGGGCTGCATTCCGGCTACGGCCGCATCCCGATCCTCGGCGGCGTCTCGCTCACCGTGGGGGAGGGCGAGTTCGTGGGCATCCTCGGCCATAACGGCATGGGCAAGACGACCCTGCTGCGGACCCTGATGGGCTACCTGCCCGTCACCGCCGGCCGCATCCGCCTCGGGGACGAGGACATCGCCCGGCGCTCGCCCACGGCGCGGGCGCGGCTCGGCATGGGTTTCGTGCCCCAGGGACGGGAGATCTTCGCGACCTTGAGCGTGCGCGAGAACCTGCGCATGGGCTGCCTCCTCTCCGACAGGGACGAGGACGAGACCATCGCGGATAGCCTCAGTGTCTTCCCCCGGTTGAAGGCCTATCTCGACCGGCCGGGCGGGGCGCTCTCGGGGGGCGAGCAGCAATTGCTGGCGCTGGCCCGCTGTCTCTGCGGCAATCCCCGCATCCTCCTCCTCGACGAGCCGACGGAGGGGATCCAGCCCTCGATCATCGAGGAGATCATCGAGACGCTGCAGGCCATCGGCCGGGCGCGCGGCCTGACGATCCTCCTCGTGGAGCAGAACCTCACCTTCATCGCCGGTCTCTCGGAGCGGGTACTGATCCTGCAGAAGGGCGTCGTCACCCGCGAGATCCCGCCCGAGATCGCCCGCGACCGGGCGATGATCGAGGAATTCGTCGGCATGGAATGAGGCCGCCGGCCCCATCCCGTCCCACACGCCATTTTCCCTTCCCACCAAGGAGACGTCCCGCGATGGCCGCCGCCCCGACCCCCATCCCCGACCTCGACATCGTCGAGATGACCCTGGCCGACGTGGCCGACGCCTTCGCCAGCGGCGTCACCTCGGAGGCGCTGACCCTGGCCTTCCTCGACCGGATCGCCGCCTACAACCCGCATTACAACGCCATCATCGTGATGAACCCGCAGGCGCTGGACGATGCCCGCGCCATCGACGCGCGTCGCGGCGCCGGCGAGGCGCTGGGACCGCTGGCCGGTGTCCCCGTGGTCATCAAGGACCCGATGGACATGGCCGGTCTGCCGACCACCGCGGGCTGGCGCTTCCTCAGCGCCAAGGCCGGCGGCGTCGACCTGATCCCCGAGACCGACTCGCCCGTCGTGGCGCGGATGCGGGCGGCCGGCTGCGTCATGCTCGGCAAGACCAACGTCCCCGTCCTCAGCGCCACCGGCAGCCACGCCAACGACAGCTGGGCCGGACCGACCCTGAATTCGGCGGCGCCCGATTGCCTGCCCGGCGGCAGCAGCGCCGGAACGGCCACGGCGGTGGGCGCCAGCCTCGCGGTGCTCGGCCTTGCCGAGGAGACCGGTGGCTCGATCCAGAACCCGGCCTCGGCGCAGGGGCTCGTCGGCATCAAGCCGACCTTCGCCCTCGTCCCCAATGCCGGCGTCGTGCCCCTGGCCGGCAGTACCCGCGACGTGGTCGGACCCATCGCCCGCTGTGTGCGCGACGCGGCCCTGACTCTCGACGTGCTGGCCGGCTACACCGCCGCCGATCCGAAGACCGTGGCGGGCATCGGCAAGCGGCCCAAGGGCGGCTACACCTCGAAGCTCGATAGGAACGGGCTCCAGGGCAAGCGCCTCGGCCTGTTCGGACCCGGCTGGCGCGACCTGCCGCTCTCGCCGGAGGCGACGGAGCTCTATGGGCGGGCACAAAGCGAGATCACCGCCTGCGGCGCCACGCTCGTCGCCGATCCCTTCGCCGGCACGGGCTTCGCAGCACTCGCCGAGCCCACCGACGGCCTGAACTATTTCGATGCCCGCGGCATGGAATCCGTTCCCTACGACCTGCATCTCTACCTGCAGCGGCTCGGATCGAGCGCGGCGCTCCGGAGCGTCGCGGCCTTCGCCGAGGCGACCGCCGACGAGGATGCGTTCGGCCCCGAGGGCGTGCTGCGCTACCTGCACCAGTATCCGGCCTTCGAGGCGATCCTGGCCGACCCGACGCGACCGCCCGACCTGTCGGACTTCCTCGCCCTCAGAGAGGCTTACCTCGACATCTTCAACCGGGTCATGGACGAGAACGGGCTCGACGGGCTGGTCTTCCCGCAGATGCGCGATGAACTGCCGCCCCTGCATGGCGGCCTCGCCATCAACGAGACCACGGTCTGCGAGATCAACATCGCCGGCCTTCCGGGCGTGACGCTGCCGGCCGGAGCCTATGCGAGCGGCTCGCCGTTCAACCTGATCTTCGTGGGCCGGATGTGGAGCGAGGCCGAGCTCCTGGGCTACGCCTACGCCTTCGAGGCGGCCACCGGCTACCGCAAGGCGCCGAGCCTGGTGAGGCCAAGCTGAGGACGGACGAAGCCACGACTCGAAGCCCTCCTCCTCCTTGTGGGGAGGAGTTGGAGGTGGGGTGGTTGCGCGACCCTCCGCCGGTCACGAGGGAGCACCCGCCAAGATCAGCCGCCCGCGCAAGATGTCCACCGCGGAGGCTGGCGGAGCCACCCCCTCCTCACAAGCTACTGGCTTAACGCATCTACTTGACGGCTATTTTTCTCGCCGAAGACATCGATATGAGGCGCGACGGGCTCCCTCTCCTTCCAGGAGAGGGGACCCGCGGTGTCCGCGAAATGGGTGAATAGTGTAGCCCCGAGGGGGTGGGGCAACCCCCTCAGCCGAGGGTGACGCCGTCCGCCGTGGCGATCGTCCCGCCCTCGACCACCTCGAGATAGATCCCGAGGTCCACATGCCCGAAATGTTGCTTGATGGCCTTGGGCAGGTTGGCGTCCCGCTCGGCGGTCTTCGGGTTGACGTTGACCGCGCCGCAGCGCGGCGTGCGGGCGAGGCCGCGCAGGCGCACCGGGCCGATGCTTACCTCGCGCCCCACCCAATCGAGTTCCTGCCACGGCTCCAGCCCGTCGAGATGGATGTTGGCGCGGAAGCGCAGGGGATCGAGCTCCCGCCCCGTCGCCTCCGAGAGCGCCCGCACCGAGGCGAGGTTCACCACCGAGATCGCGCGCATCATCACCGGCGACAGCACGCTGGCATCGGTGAACTTGTGGTTCTCGGCCCGCACGAGGCGGGGCCGCCCGCGCGTCTCCTCGCCGAGATAATCGGCGAAGAACGCCTCCGTCGCGGCCCGCCCGACCTCCGTGGACAGGTCGGCGGCGAACAGCTCCTTCCCGTCACGGCAGATCGTCAGGCGATGGCTACCGGGGTCGAGTCGCGTCGAAAGGGCCGCCAGCGCCGTGTTGTTGCGCAGCATCAGGAAGAAGCCCTTGTCCAGGGGCTCCGGCTTCTCCGGATCGAACCGGGTCGTGCCCAGCGCCAGGGCGTATTCCCGGTCATGGGCGAGGCCGTCTTGCGGAGTGACGCTCATGCGCATCAGCGCCTCGGCCGACAGACCCTTGATCGGATAGCGGTAGAGAGCGTCGACGGCGGGCATGGCGGATTCCTGGAGAGGGTGCCCCCCTCGATGCCGGGAGACGGCGCGATCCGCCATACGCTGTTTTGCGCAAGGGATCGGACCCGTATCGGCGAGGCGCCGGAGACGAAAGAAGCCGGCTCCGCGCGAACGGAACCGGCTGTCGGACGATGTCGGAGCCGAAGCCCCTCCGGGTGCTTCAGCCCGGCGCGAGGCCGAGCAGGGTGCCGAGGGGGACGACGAGGGTGAAGCCGCCGTAGAACCCGTCCTTGGCGCGGCGGGCCGTGTAGGGGTTGTAGAAGGAATTCGGGTTGACGACGTACTGGACCACCGGCTCGAGGACGACGCCCGCGCCGAGATCGAAATGGGCGTTGACCTCGAACACGAACTTGTCCCGCGAATAGGGCTCGCCGGTGCCGCCGGAGATGAAGTTCGCATCCGACAGGAAGTCGGCATAGTTCTGGTTCAGCCGCTGCCAGTTGGCCTTGATGCCGTAGGTGTCGTTGGGCCGGCCCTGGTCGGGCGCCGACAGCAGCAGGCCGGCGAAGGAGTTGAAGCGGATCGGGATCGTCGGGTCGAAGGCGTAGCCGGTGCCGGTATAGGCCGAGATCGCGGTGGGATGCGGGTTGCTCGCATCGGCCCCGCCATCGGCCCGCCACAGGGTCTGCGTGCCGGTGAGGACGACGCCCGAGGTGCCGGATTTCTGCAACGACGGGGTGCCCGGGTTGAGGCCCTTCGAGGTGCCGGCAATGGTCTTGAAGTTATCGTCGTGGTCGGCGGTGTTGTAGAAGCCGGTGAGCGAGACGCGACCGGGATAGGCCTCCATCGTGTAGTCGGTCTTGCGCCCGATCTCGGTCATCACGACGGCGCCGGACAGGCGCTCGTAGCCGAAATCATAGCCCGACAGGACGTTGGTGTTGGGGTTCACGCTGAAGGCGCCGGCCTGGATGTACGTGGTCGGCGAGAGCTTGTAGGCGATGTTGGCGCCCCAGACGCCGAAGAGCGGCGAGGTGAAGCCGGCATTGAAGTAGAACATGTCCTGGAAGCAGGAATTGATCGAGTTGCACGGCGGCAGGCCGTAATAGCGGTCGGGATGCGTGCGGCCGACCTCGACCACGAGGCGGTCGTCGAGGAGCTTCTGCTGGTAGGTCAGCAGCGAGAGGCGGGTGCTGTTGGGCGTGTAGGGCGGCTGGTAGCCCACCGTGGTGTCGCCGATGTCACCGGCCATGTTCAGGTTGCGCACGAGGCCGAAGAAGGTCTGGGTGAAGTTGATCGAGCCGCCGGCGATGCCGGCAAGCTTCTGCATGTCGGCCGTCATGCTGAGCACGAAATAGGCGGCGTTCGATTGTTCGCCGGTGCGCAGGCCGGCGCTCGGGTTGGCCTGGTAGAAGTCGTAGATGTTGACGTCGAAGGTCAGTCCCCGCGCCGCCATATCGGTGGCCCAGGGCGCGAGGGGGCCGGTGCGGACGGGATCGGCGGGTTTCGAGGCGATGTCGCGATCGGTGCGCGGCTGCGTCTGGGCGTTGAGTTCGCCGACGGGCGAGGCGGTCTGAGCCTCGGCGGACAGCATGCCCGCGGCGAGGAACGTACCGCCCAGCAGAACCGGAAGCCCGGTGCGGCGAGCCCGGCGCGCGAAGGCGGCGCTTCCGGATCTTTCTGTCGCGTCTGTCGGCATCGTCGAACGTCCCCATTCTGCTGTTCCCCGCGCCTCTCGATCTCGGGCTCGTCGAAGGAGCCGAGGCGCAGGGAATTGTGAGATTGGGAGGGATCAGCAAGGCCAATGCCACAGCGAAAGGCGGAACTCATAAAAGTTCCATTTCTCACCCGAATTCTTTGGATGACACCGCCAGATTGTGTTTTTGACGCTAAATCCTTGAGGTTCAATCAGAAGAAGCAGACCCGCCAAACCTGCCGCGGCGAGCCTGCCGGTGCCGGAGGGACAGGAGGGGCACCGAAACGGGCATGCGTGGTCCCACAGATGGCAGAAGGCAGAAAATTCAGGCAAATAAGCATAAATCCCACAATTCGGTCAGAATCAGATTGACAGCCGGCCTGCGCCGGGGACCTTTTCGTCGATGTCCGGCCGTCACGTTTCCTCATGGAAAGCGACATCGGCATCCCTCGTCATCTGGGCTCAGGCAGCGTGATTCTGGCGGCATGATCAATCGGACAGGACAGGCCGGCGCGTTGGATCTGCCCGATCCTGCCCATCCGGCTCCCGTGCGGCTCTCTATCGCCGGAGGGTTCGGGAAACCGCCATCGATGGCGGCTTACCCTGGCACGAGCGACGCGATTGCAATCTCCGTGGGAAACACTGTGAGGGACACGTGTTTTCCTGCGGCCTCGGCTCACCAAAATCGCTACGCTCCGGCGGATTGGGGAGACGCCGACGCCGATGCTGACCGACCACCGCTATCAGGAGATCCTGTCCCGTCTGAACGGGACGGGACGGGTCGGCGTCTCCGACGTGGCCGCTTATCTGCGGGTCTCCGAGGAGACCATCCGGCGCGACCTCAAGGTGCTGGAGGAGCGCGGCGTCCTGCGGCGTATCCACGGGGGCGCGGTGCCGCCCCGCCTGGATCAGGACCGGCCGCTCCAGGAGCGGGGCAAGACCAACCCGCGCGAGAAGGCGAAGGTGGCCGCCAATGCCGAGGTGCTCATCCGCGACGGGATGTCGATCTTCGTCGATACCGGCACCACGACCCTCGCCTTCGCCCGGCGCCTCAGCGGCCGCAACCTCACGGTGACGACGAATTCCATCGACGTGGCGCTCCATCTCGGCAGCGGCCCCGCGCGGGTGAACCTGACGCCGGGAATGCTGCGGGCGCGGGACAACGCCCTCGTCGGCTACGAGACGGTCGCCTACGCGCAGCGCTTCTATTTCGACCTCGCCTTCATGGGCATCGCGGCCTGCGATCTCACCCATGGCTGGATGGATTACGAGGAGCACGAATCCGCCCTGCGGAAGGTGCTCCGGGGCCAGGCGCGCCAGAGCGTGCTTCTGGCCGATTCCCGCAAGTTCGGGCGTCAGGCGAACCTCTGCACCTTCGGACTCTCGGAACGGCTCACCCTCGTCACCGACCGGCCGCCGCCGCAGCCGTTCCTGGATCATTTCACGCAGCATGACATCGACCTCATCAGTTCCTGACACGGCAGCGGCAGCCCGCGCGTTCCACGCGCTCTTTGCCGGCATCTCCGCCTGCGGGGCGACGCCGGGCGGCGGCATCACCCGGCTTTGCGCCTCGGCCGAGGACGGGCAGGCCCGTCGCCTCTTCGCCGAGGCCGCCCGGGAGGCCGGCGCCGAGATCCTCGTCGACGAGGTCGGCAACCAGTTCGCCATGTTCCGCCTCGCAAACGGTCCCGGCGCGCCCCTGGTGATGATGGGCTCCCATCTCGACAGCCAGCCGAAGGCCGGCCGCTTCGACGGGACCTACGGTGTGGTCGCGGCCGCCGGCATCGGCGCCGCCCTGATGCGGGCGAGGCGGGCGGGCGAGACCTTCGGGGCGGATTTCTGCGCGGTGAACTGGACCGGCGAGGAGGGCGCGCGCTTCCGGCCGAGCCTCCTCGGCAGCGGCGCCTATGCCGGGGCGCGCCGGGTCGAGGAAGCGCTCTCCTCCCGCGACGATGCCGGCATCACCCTGCGCGAGGCCCTGGGCGGGATCGGGTTCCTCGGGACGGACCGGCCGCCGCCGCTCCCGTCCTGCTACCTCGAACTCCATGTGGAGCAGGGGCTCGTCCTGGAGAGGGCGAAGGCGAGCATCGGCATCGTCACCCGCAACTGGGGAGCGGCGAAGATCGACGTGGTCTTCACCGGCGAGCAGGCCCATACCGGCCCGACCCCGATGCCGCGCCGGCGCGACGCGCTGCTCGCCGCCGCCTATCTCATCGCCGAGGTGAGGGAGATCGCCGAGCGCTGGCCCGGCCGCTTCCATTCCTCCGTCGGCCGCCTCCTGGTGGAGCCGAATTCCCCCAACGTGGTGCCTGCGCGGGTGGAGCTCAGCGTGGAATTGCGCTCGGCCGACAATGCCCTCCTCACCGATGCGAGTCTCATGGCGGAGGCGGCGATCACGGAGGCGGCGGAGCGCGCCGGCGTCTCGGCGGCGATCACCGGCCGGACCCTGCGGCCGATCCGCAGCCTGCCGGAGGCCGTGTGCGATCTCGTCTCGACCTGCGCCGAAGAGGCGTCCCTGCGATCGCTGCGCATGGATACCGTGGCCGGCCACGACGCGATCAGCCTGCTCGGCCTGTGCCCGACCGGCATCGTCTTCGTGCCCAGTGTCGACGGCATCGCGCATAACGAGGCCGAGCTGACGCGGCCGGCCGATCTCGAAGCCGGGCTGGCGGTGGCCTTGCGCGCCGCATGGCGCCTCTGCCGCAGCGGCGGATCTCCGGAACGGGCCTTGCTGGTCAGGCGGCCGAACGAAGGGCTCGGAGGGGAGCGATGATATCCTACGGCGAGGCCGGTACCGCTTTCGACCACCGCGTCGAGGCCGTCATCGCCACGCGGGCCGACTGGGTCCCGCGCCAGCCTCGCTATGGGCTGGCTGCAGCGCCCGTGGCATCCCCGACCCACCGCGCCGTGGCCTCGGATTGCGTCCGGGTCGCGTTCCGCGAGGGCGAGCCGGTCTTCCTCAAGATCCGCCACGCCGACATGGCGGGTGATGTGACGCCCATGGCCGGGCAGGCGGCCCGCAAGGCCGCGCGCCTCGGCATCGCCCCGGAGGTGGTCTTCGAGGCGGACGGGGCGCTCGGCCTCGAAGACCTGCCCGAGCCCTGGCGCTATGCCCGCGTCGGCGACCTTCAGGACGGGACGATCCTGGGCAGGGTGCTGGACGCCAAGGCGCGCCTCCATGGCGACGGCCTTCTCGGCCATCGCGTCTGCCCCTTCGCACGGATCGAGAGCCTCACCGCCGAAGCCCGTGCCGCCGGCGCGCCGCTTCCCGACGGGACCGACCGCCTCGTGGCGACGATGGCGCTCGTGCGCGAGGCGATCCATGCGTCGGGGATCGACCTCGCCTTCTGCCACAACGACGGCATCGCCTCGAACGTCATGATCGGGGCGGGTGAGGTCCGCCTCGTCGATTTCGACCTCGCCGGCGACAACGACCCCTGGTTCGACGTCGGCGCCCTCCTCAACGAGGCCTGCGCCTTCGAGCCCGAGCGGCGCGAGGCGATGGAGCATTATGCCGGCCGGTTCGACGAGCGCCTCTACAACCGCTGCCGCCTCTACGGCGCCGTCGACGACGTGATGGGTGGGCTCTGGGGCGTCACCCGCGCGGTCACCTCGGCGCGGAGCGGGATCGAGTTCTACAAATACGGAACCTGGCGGCTTCTGCATGCGCGCACGACCATCGGCACGCGGGACTTCGAAAGCTGGCTGCGCCGGCTGTGATACCAGACGACGATGAGGAGAACTCATCGTCGTCCGCCCGCGCGACCGCGCGGCGGCGGACGTCCGCCGAACGCGCTGAGGACGACCATCGGTCGGGATCAGCGCCACTTGGTATGACACCTCAATCCGGAACGGGAGGCACCGAACGGCGATGAGCTGGACAGGCTTGGGCGACGGCATCAGCGAGGGCGAGCGCGCTTTGGAGGGGGTGCTCGCCGGCATCGCCGCCTGGCAGGGCCGGACGATGCGCTACAGGCCGGTGGCAGGCGGAATCAGCAACACCAACTGGCACGTCGCCATCGGGGACGCGCGGGATGTCTTCGTGAAGATGCCCGGTCGCGGCACGGAGATGTTCATCACCCGCGACCATGCCAACGAAGCCAGCCGCCGGGCCCATGCCTGCGGCTACGGCGTCGAGGTGATCGACTACCTGCCCGATGCCGGCGTCGAGATCTTCGCCTTCGTCGAGGGCTATCGTGCCTCCTCGAACCTCGACTTCCTTCGCCCCGCATTGCGCCACAACGCCGTGCGCGCCCTGAAGGCGTTCAACGATTCCACGCCGCTCGGGCTGACGAAGACGATCTTCGAGATGATCGAGGAGCATGTGATCCAGGTGGCGGAGGTGGGCGGCCGGCTTCCCGCCGATCAGGCCCATCTGATGCGCTGCGTCGCCGAGGCGAAGGCGGCCATGACGGCCTCGGGTCTCGATCTCGTGCCGTGCATGAACGATACGCTGGCCGGCAACTTCATGATCGACGCGGCCGACAATGTCCTGCTGGTCGACTTCGAATACGCCTCCAACAACGAGCGCGCCTACGAGCTCGCCCTCTGGTTCGACGAGATGGCGTTCCCCGACAGCATCGAGCGCGAGATGATCGAGGCCTATTTCGGCCGCTGGACCCCCGGGATCGAGGCGCGGGTCGCGGTGCTGAAAGCGCTCGGCGATCTCAAATGGGCGACCTGGGCGATGATCCAGGAGGCCGTCTCCACCCTCGATTTCGACTATTACAAATACGGAACCTGGAAGCACATGCGGGCCCGAACCCTGTTCCACCATCCCGACTGGCCGCTCTGGCTGAAGCGCCTGTGATGAGCATGGACGCAGAGTCGCCCCCCATCGGAGACACGGCGACGAAGGCGGGTTTCCTCGCCTTCGCCCATCGCCTCGCCGATTTCGCCGCGCCGCTCGCCCGGCACTATTTCCGCACCGAACTGCCGGTGGAAGCCAAGGCCGATGCGAGCCCGGTCACCGCCGCCGACCGCGCCATCGAATCCCTGCTGCGCGCCGAGATCCGCAGCGTCTATCCCGAGCACGGCATCCTCGGCGAGGAAGAGGGCGGCGATTTCGAGCGGCCGCTCACCTGGGTCATCGACCCGATCGACGGCACCAAGAGCTTCATCACCGGCATGCCGCTGTTCGGCACGCTCATTGCCCTGGTCTCAGATGGCCGGCCGATCGTCAGTGTCATCGACATGCCGGCACTGGGTGAACGCTGGTGCGGCACCGGCGAGGCCGCATGGTTTGGCGGTCGTCCCGCCCTGACGAGCGACAGGCCGCTGGCCGAGGCCCGCCTGTTCGCCACCTCCCCGGATATCTTCGAGGGAGCGGATGCGGAGGCGTTCGCACGGCTCAGCGGAGCGGTGGGCCTGCGCCGCTTCGGCGGCGATTGCTACGCCTACGGCCTCCTCGCCAGCGGTCATTGCGATCTCGTCGTGGAAGCGGGGCTCCAGGTCTACGACGTGATGGCCCTCGTGCCGGTGGTGGAAGGGGCGGGCGGGGTGATGACCGATTGGGACGGACGGCCCCTGACGCCTACCTTCGACGGACGGGTCGTGGCTGCGGCCAATGCCGGGCTCCACGCCGACGCCCTCCGTTACTTGCGGACCTGATTCCCGCTCCTGTCATCCCTCGACTAAGCTGGTATACCTGATGCCAGATTGACGAGGGGAGATGTCCGATGACCGTTCTGTTCCATCACGCGGCTTCGCTGGAGCACCGCACGCCGCACGGGCATCCCGAGCGGCCGGAACGCATGAAGGCGGTTCGGGAGGCCCTCGCCACGGAGGACTTTTCCGGCCTCGACCGTCGCTCGCCCGAGGTGGCCGCCCTCGAATCGGTGTTTCTCGCCCATCCCGAGGAATGGGTGCGCACCATCCTCCGCTCGGTGCCGAGCGAGGGCCTTGCCCATCTCGATTCGGATACCGTGCTCTCGCCCGGCACCATGGAATGCGTCCTGCGCGGCGTAGGCGCCGCGGTGCAGGGCGTCGACCTCGTGATGACGGGCGCGGCGCGCAACGCGTTCTCGGCCATGCGTCCACCGGGGCATCACGCGGAACGCACCAAGGCAATGGGCTTCTGCGTCTTCAACAACGCGGCGATCGCCGCCCTTCACGCCAGGACGGTCCACGGGGCGGAGCGCGTGGCCATCGTCGATTGGGACGTGCATCACGGCAACGGCACGCAGGATATCGTCTGGTCCGACCCATCGGTGCTGTTCTGCTCGACCCATCAGATGCCCCTCTATCCCGGCAGCGGCGCGGTCTCCGAGGAGGGGGAGCACGGCACGATCGTCAACGCGCCGCTCAAGCCCTTCGCCGACGGCGACGCCTTCAAGGAGGCGATGCGAAGCCGCATCCTCACCCGTCTCGAGGCGTTCAAGCCCGACCTGATCGTCATCTCCGCCGGGTTCGACGCCCATTGGCGCGACCCGCTGGCCAACCTGATGCTGGAGGCCGAGGATTTCGCCTGGGCCACGGCCCAGGTGATGGAGATCGCCGACCGCACCTGTGACGGTCGGATCGTGTCGGTGCTGGAGGGCGGCTACGACCTCAAGGGGCTCGGCGATTCGGTCGCCGCCCACGTGTCGGTGCTCATGGGCGCCTGATCGACGCCGGCTATCGGCACGGCAAAGACTAGGCAAGTCATTCCAGAACGTTGTTCATCCTAGATCAATGTGCCATGTGGTAAACCAATCTCCTCTGTATGAATACATACATTGATTGTCGGAAAACTACGATCTCGTTGGATATGGCAAAGCTGCCGATCGTTCCTAAATAACACTCAGCCCACCTCCTGAGGGGCACCGGCTTTTCGTTACGTAACGCTGCCATGGGGGTTGCGGGACAATGCGAACCGCCCTCTTCTCCGATGGACCGGGGGAGTGATTTCTTCCAGGAGGTGCGAGCCGGGTGGTGCGGAAGGACGTTCTTCCGCGATGCCGACAGACTCGCGGGGATCGCCCAGCGGCCTCGCTGCTGTCGAGGATCAACCTACGTTACCGAATGAACGAATGACGCAACTGAGTGCCACCCGGACGGCCGACCCTGCTCAAGATCCTCGCCGGAATGCCGACGTCTCGGATCTCGGTCCCGATCTGACCGTCTGCGACCGCGAGCCGATCCATATTCCGGGGGCGATCCAGCCGCACGGGCTTCTGCTGGTCGTGGATGCCGACGACCAGAGGGTGGTCGGTGGCGCGGGCGACATCGAGGGAATGCTGGCCGCAGAATGGACCGGCCGGACGCTAACCGAACTCCTCGGGGCGTCCCACGCCGCTCTCCTCCTCGAGGCGCCGCAGGACGAGACCATCGTGATCGGTCGGGTCGAGGGCCTGCGCGCGGCGATGGATGCCACCGCCCGCTTCCAGGACGGCCAATGGCTGATCCAGCTCGAACCGCAATCCGCCCAATGGGCCGATGCCGCCAGTCTGCTCGGTTGGCTCGACCGTGCGGGGAGCGCCCTTGAGCGAGCCGCCGACCTCAAGACGTTGTGTGAGCGGGCGGCGGCGTCGTTCCGCGAGGTCACCGGGTTCGACCGGGTGATGGTCTATCGCTTCCTCGACGACGATGCGGGTGTGGTCATCGCGGAGAGTCGCGTCCCCGAGCTCGGCAGCTTCCTGCACCATCATTTCCCAGCCTCCGACATCCCGAAACAGGCGCGGGCGCTCTACATCCGCAACCGTGTCCGCGTGATCCCCGACGTCGCCTATGCGCCGCAGCCGATCCGGCCGAAGGAGCTGTCCCGGCTCGACCTCAGCGACATCGACTTGCGCAGCGTCTCGCCGATCCACCTTCAATATCTGCGCAACATGGATGTGGCGGCCTCGGCCTCGATCTCCATCGTCAAGGACGGCATCCTGTGGGGGCTCGTGGCCTGCCACCACCGCACGCCCCGCACCCTCGCCTTCGGACAGCGGATGGCCTGCCAGGCTCTCGCGGGGAGCGTCGCGCGCCAGATCAGGTCGCGGGAGGAAGCCGAGAATTACCGCGAGCGGCTCCAGCTGCGTAGCGCCGAGGACGTGGTCTCCGGAAAGGTCCTGGGCGAAGCGCCGCTCTCCGACATCCTCATCGAGACGAGCGAGGATCTGCGCCGCATGCTCGGGGCCGACGGCTTCGCCATCCTGCAGGCGAGGGATCTCCACCATACCGGACGCTGCGCCGAGGAGGCCGACCTGCGCGAGATCGCGTCCTGGGTCCGGACGGTGGGCGGGGCGCAGGCCTTCCACACCCACGCCCTCAGCAAGCGATTCCCGCGCGCGGCCGCCTATCGCGCCCTGGCGAGCGGACTCCTCGCCGTGGTCCTGTCGGGAGAGGAGCCGATCATCCTGATGTGGTTCCGGGCCGAGCAGATCGAGCTCGTGAACTGGGCGGGCAACCCGCACAAGGCCGCCGTCACCGTCGGCGACACCCTGAGCCCCCGCGCCTCTTTCGAGGCTTGGACCGAGGAGGTCCGTGGCCATGCCAAGCCCTGGACCCTGCCCGAGATCGAGGCGGCGCAGCGCATCGTGCGTGAATTGTACGAGGCGCGCCAGACCCGGCGCATCCGCGAGCTCAACCGCGAACTCGCCGCCACCGTGGCGGACAAGGAGAGCCTGCTGGTCCAGAAGGATTACCTCATCAAGGAAGTGAACCACCGCGTCCAGAACAGCCTTCAGCTCGTCTCGGCCTTCCTGTCCCTGCAGGCGAGGGCGGAGGGCAATGCGGATCTCAGCAATTCCCTGGGCGAAGCTCAGCGCCGCCTGTCCGCCGTGGCCCTGGTCCATCGGCGGCTCTACAGCGACGACAATGTCGAGATGATCGATCTCGCGCGCTACCTCGAGGATCTCGTCACGGAGATGAAGTCGTCGATGGGGCCCGAATGGGCGGATCAGTTCAGCACCGATTTCGCCCCGGTGACCATACCCACGGACTCCGCGGTGAGCATCGGCCTGATCCTGACCGAGCTCGTCATCAACGCCAATAAATATGCCTATGCCGGTGCCGTCGGGCCGATCGCCATCAGCCTCGAACAGCACCGCAACCGTTTCCGGCTGATCGTCGCCGATCAGGGCCGGGGCAAGACCGGCACGCGGAGCGGTTTCGGAACGCGGATGCTCAACGCCATGGTCGACCGCCTCGGCGGCAGCATCGAGAACACCAGCAACCAACCCGGTTTGAGGGTGATCATGACAGCCTCGATCGGCGCACCCGAGCCGGCCGGCCTGCCGTGATTCCTGCGGCGCAGACCCCCACCGACCTCGCGCATCCGGCATTGAGCGAACGGCTCCGCGAGGAAACACGCGACAGTCACGAGGATCTGGAACACCGGCTCGACTGGCGGCGGCGGATGGCGACGCGGGAGGGATACCTTGCTCTCCTCACCCGCTGGTGGGGGTTCCATCGGGTCTTCGAGCCCGCCGTCGCCGCAAGCTTCGGGCCTGCCTTCGCGCAGCCGCGCGGCAAGCTGCACCTGCTGGAACGCGACCTCGTCCATTTCGGACTGACGCAGGACATGATCGAGGCGCTGCCGCGCTTTGCGGCGGGCACCGGCTTCCATACCCGCCCCGGCCTTCTCGGCGCGCTCTACGTCACGGAAGGCTCGACCCTTGGCGGCCAAGTCATCGCCCATCACATCCGCCGCAGCCTCGGGGCGGAGATCGCCGCGGGCGGCTGCGCCTATTACGAGGGCTACGGCAAGCGGGACACGGGGGCGATGTGGGCCTCGTTCCGAGCCTTCCTCGACCGATCCGGCAAGGAAGGCGAACCCCGCCACGTGATCGAGGGCGCCCGTTGGACCTTCGACGCCCTCAAGCTCTGGCTCACCACCGGCCTCCCGCCGGATTCCAGCCAGACTGGACCGTCACAGCACTGATCGTCGAGGCGGATCAGGCGGCGTCGATCGCGCGTCCGCCATAGGTCTCGAAAGAGGTCATCACCTTCTCCGTCAGTCCGTCATCGAACGCGACGGTGACGCGGATCTCGCCTTCCAGAGCGGGTTCGCCCTCGGTACCCTCCTTCAGGCGGCCATCCTCGATATCGGCCCGTGCCGCCTCGGTCCCGGCGGTGTTGTCGTCGCCGACGGGAGCGATGGTCACGGCGCTCTGGTCGATCCCGTGTTCCTGGACGATGTGCTCGACTGCGGTCTCGGCATCGCGGCGGCTCTTGAAATCGGCGGACATCGTCTTCGACATGATCACGGGTTCCGGGGGTTGCCTCGAGGCTTTGTGAACCCGCGGCCGTGGGAAAGGTTCAGCGCCGGATCGGAGCCGCCCGCGCCGGACGCCCGATGGCGGAGGTGAAATACGCAGCCGTTAGTTCATCTTGGCCACACTCCGATGGAATCTTGTGTTTCAGGGTCTGTTTCCACCAACAGCACGTCAATTTCCTTGCAAACAAATGTTGTCGATCGCGCAACGTGCGGTTAAGTGCGGCTCATGCCTAAGCTCGAATCTCTCCTGGACCGTCTCAAAGCTCGCCAGCGCGCCCTGATCCTGGAAGCGGCGGAGCATGAAACGATGCCGGCCGACAGCACGTTGCGCCGCATCGCGGAGCTGGAAAATGCGATCGCTGCGGTGGAAGCCGTCCTCGACGAGACGCGGGCGCTTGCCCGCTAGCCAGCCCCGGCCGGCCACATATCCGCGACCTGGGCGCCGGGCGAAACCTCACGCCCTGATGGCGGCTGCATTCATGGCGGGCATCGCGGCATCGACGAGCGGCATGGCTCAAGAGGCTATGGCGCAGGAGGCGCCGGCTGCCGGGGTCGATCTCGATCTCCTCGAACGGCGCTGGCACAAATGCGTGCGGCAGGCCTTCTCCGGGCAACCCGCCGGCTTGGCGACCCATGCCGCGCAGAAGGCGGCCTTGGCCGAGTGCAAATCCCTGGAGAACCAGTACGTCTCGGCGATGCTGGTGGCCCAGGCGGCCGAGGCGGAGGCCCGTCGGCAGGGCAAGCCATCGATCGGCGCGAGGGCGAGGGGCTGGGCCACCTCGCTTCTCTCCTACGTGGTCGAGCCGGTGACCTCCTGGATCGACGCCTGGCGCAAGTGACGTCTCTCGCGCTTCAGGCCACGTCCATCTGCAATCCGGGCACGGCCGAGAGCAGATCGCGCGTGTAGGGATGGTCCGGCCGGCGGAACAGGTCGGCGGTCCGCCGCTGTTCCACGATCTCCCCGCGATGCATCACCGCGATCCGGTCGCAGATCTTGGCCGCGACGCGCAGGTCGTGGGTGATGAACAGCATCGCGAGGTTCAGGCGCTGCTTCAGATCCTCGAGAAGGTCGAGCACCTGGGCCTGGACCGACACGTCGAGGGCCGAGACGGCCTCGTCGGCCACCAGCACGTCGGGCTCCATTGCGAGCGCCCGGGCGATGCCGATGCGCTGGCGCTGGCCGCCGGAGAAGGCGTTGGGATAGCGCTCGGCGGCGCTGGACGACAGGCCCACGAGATCGAGCAGTTCCCGCGCCCGCGCCCTGGCCTCGCGGGCCGGAACGCCATGAGCGATCGGGCCGGCGGTGATGATCTGCTCCACCGTCCGGCGCGGGTTGAGGGAGGCGAAGGGGTCCTGGAAGATCATCTGGATACGCTTGCGCTCGGTGCGGAGCGCCCGCGGCCCCAGCGCCGTGTAATCCAGCGCACCGAGGCGGACGGTGCCCCGGTCGGGGTCGATGAGCCGGATGGCGAGGCGCGCCGTGGTGGATTTGCCCGAGCCCGATTCCCCGACCAGCCCCAGGGTCTCGCCGCGCCGGACGTCGAAGGCCACCTCCTTGACCGCGTGGACGATGCGCGGCGGCCCGAACAGCCCCCGGCGCGAGGTGTAGGTTTTCGTCAGGCCGATGGCCGAGAGGGCGATGGGCGCGCCCTCCCGTGAGTCGCGCTCCGGGGGCACGATGCTGGGCACCGCCGCCAGCAGCGCCTTGGTGTAGGGATGCCGCGGGTTCCTCAGGACCTCGTCGGCGGAGCCCGATTCCACCAGCTTGCCGCGCTGGAGCACCGCCACATGATCGGCGATGTCCGCGACGACGCCGAAATCGTGGGTGATGAACAGGACGCTCATGCCCCGCCGCCGCTGCAAGTCGCGGATGAGCTTCAGGATCTGCGCCTGGGTCGTGACGTCCAGCGCCGTGGTCGGCTCGTCGGCGACGAGGATCGACGGCTCCAGCGCCAATGCCATGGCGATCATCGCGCGCTGGCGCTGGCCACCCGACAGTTGATGCGGATAGGCGCGTACGATCTGGGCCGGATCGGGCAGGCCGACCTCGGTGGCGAGCGCGATGGCCTTGGCCCTTCGCTCGGCCGGCGTCAGGAGCCCGTGCGCCTCGAACATCTCGGCAATCTGGTCGCCGATCCGCATGACCGGGTTGAGCGCCGTCATCGGCTCCTGGAACACCATGGCGATGCGGCGCCCGCGCAAGCTCCGCCAGTCGCGCTCGCCGAGGGTGAGGAGGTCGCGGCCCTCGAAGACGATGCTGCCGGCGACGGGCGTGAGGGCGCGCGGCAGCAGGCCGGTGAGCGCGTAGGCGCTCATGGATTTGCCTGAGCCCGATTCGCCGACGACGCAGAGGATCTTGCCCGGCATCAGGTCGAGGGAGAGGTCCTCCACCGCATGCGGCCGGTCCGCTCCCTTGGGCAGGGCCAAGGTGAGGTTGCGGATGCTGACGACAGGCTGGCTCATGGTTCAGGTCTCCCGTTTCGCGTCGCGCTCGGCCAGGATGCCGGGCCCGGTCTCCCCGAGATCCCAGAACAGGCCGGCCATCAGCATCAGCGCCTCGCGGCTCATCGGCCCGAGCAGGTGCTCGTCCGGCCCGTGCTGGAGGCAGGCCGGGTAGGAATGCGGCACCCACAGGGTCGGCAGGCAGAGGATCTCGGAGAAGGCGTCGTTGGGCAGCGAACCGCCGAGATTGGGGAGCAGGGCCGGGCGCTTGCCCGTGCTGGCCTCGATGGAGGCCAGCGCCCAGCCGACCCAGGGATCCTCCACGGGAAGCCGGGTGGCGCGGAACACCTCGGAGCGGGTAGCGCGTACCTCGACCATGGGGAAGCCCTTCGCATCGAGATGGGCGCGCACGGCCGGGATCAGGCTCTCCCAGTCGGTGCCGACGACGAAGCGCAGCTGCAGCGTCGCCTTGGCGTGGGGCGGCACGGCGTTGAGGGGGCCGTCCGGGTCGCCGGTCTTGAAGGCCAGCACTTCGAGGGTGTTCCAGCCGAAGACGCGCTCGGCCGCACTGAGTCCGGGCTCGCCCCATTCCTCGTCGATCGTCGGCGCGGTGGGATCGGTCCCCACCGCGATGTCGGCGAGCGCCGCGCGCACGCCCTCGGGGATCGCGGGCGGCCGCAGGGCATCGAGGAGGATCGTGCCGCGCCCGTCGACAAGGGTGGCGATGGCGTTGGCAAGCACCGTGCCGGGATTGCGCAGCAGGCCGCCCCAATTGCCGGAATGATGGCTGCCCTCGCGCAGGTTCACGACGAGCTCGAACGTGTAGCCGCCGCGCGAGCCGAGGAAGAGCGTGGGGCGTTCCGCGCTCACCCGTGGCCCGTCCGAGGCGATGAGCACGTCGGCGGCGAGCGCCCGCGCTTCGGCCCGGCAGAGATCGCGCAGGCCCGGCGAGCCGGATTCCTCGCCCATCTCGATGAGGAGCTTGGTGTTGAAGCCGAGGCGCCCGTCCCGGGCCGCCATCACCGCCTCGAGCGCCCCGAGATTGATGATGTGCTGGCCCTTGTTGTCGGCGGTGCCGCGGCCGTACCAGCGGTCGCCCTCGACGACGATCGCCCACGGGTCGAGGCCGGCGCGCCACTGTTCGGGATAGCCGCGCACGGTGTCGCCATGGCCGTAGATCAGTACGGTGGGCAGGTCGTCGCCCTCGTGCCGCTCGGCGATGAGGAAGGGGCCGTGCTCGCCGTCGGGATTGTCGAGGATGCGGCCGGCAAAGCCCAGCGGCGCGATGGCGGGCATGAGGAAGTCGGTGAGGTAGGCACGGAGCGCCGGCAATTGCCCGGTGGTCTGGCTCTCGGTGGGGCGGGCGACGGCATCATGCAGGACGCTGAGGAAGTCGCCCTCGTCGTAGTGGCGCGCGGCGCGCGCGATCGCATCGTGTCGGGACATGGATCCGCTCGGTGTCGGGTGGGAATGGGAGGGAAGGGGGCGCTCAGCGCCGCCCCTCGGGGGCCGTGACGTCGCGCAATCCGTCGCCGAGGAGGTTGATGGCCAGCACGAGGACGAGGAGGGCGACGCCCGGGATGGTGATGACCCAGGGCTGGAAGAACATGTACGGCTTGCCCTCGGCGATCATCAGCCCCCAGGAGGGCAGGGGCGGCTGGACGCCGAGGCCGAGGAACGACAGGGCCGCCTCCAGCAGGATCGCGTGGGCCATCTCCAGGGTCGCCACGACGATGAGGGCATTGAAGATGTTGGGCAGGATCTCCTGGAACAGGATCCGGGCATTCGAGAAGCCCGAGGCGCGGGCCGCCGCGATGAAGTCCTGGTCGCGGATCTGACGGGTGGCGGCGCGGGTGACCACGGCGAACCGGTCCCACAGCAGGAAGCCGAGGACGAGCACCACCACCTTGAGCGAGCCGCCCACCAGGGAGGCCATGGCCAGCGCCACCAGCACCACCGGCATGGCGAGGCGCGTGGTGACGATGTAGCTCACAACCGCATCGACCTTGCCGCCGAAATAGCCCGCGCAGATGCCGAGCACGGTGCCGATCAGGCCGGAGATGCAGGCCGCCGCGATGCCGATGAGGAGGGAGATCTGGCTGCCGTAGATCAGGCGGCTGAGATAATCGCGCCCGAGCTTGTCGGTACCGAGCACGTGGTCCCACGTCCCCTTCGCGTTCCAGATCGGCGGGATCAGGCGGCGCGAGACGTCCTGGGCATAGGGGTCGTGCGGGGCGATCAGGGGCGCGGCCAGAGCCGCGAGGACGATCCCGCCGAGGATCACCGCGCCGATCATGAAGCCGCCGTGATGCAGACCGCGCCGGAGGGCCAGCGCGGTGGGCGAGCGCGACGCGGCAAGCGGCGCGTTCGCCTCGGGCAGGGGAGCGGCCTGGACCAGAAGGTCGGCGGAGGGGAGGGCGGGAGCCACCGGGGAGGAGGACGGCTGACGGGTCATTGGCGCAGCCGGGGATCGAGGAAGGCGTTGAGGAGGTCGGCGGCCAGCGTCAGGGCGATGTAGATCATCGCCAGGACCAGCACGATCGCCTGGACCACGGGGAAGTCGTTGCGGGCGATGCTCTCCCAGGCGAGCTGCCCGAGCCCCTGGAGCGAGAACACCGCCTCGATCACGATGGAGCCGCCGAGCATGAAGCCGAACTGCACGGCGGCGAGCGCGATCACCGGGATCACGGCGTTGCGGAGCGCATGCCGGATCAGGATTTTTCGCGGGGGCAGGCCCTTGGCGCGGGCGGTGCGGACATAGTCCGAGGCCAGCACCTCCAACATGCCGTTGCGGGTGAGCCGCATCACGGCCGGCATGGCGTAGTAACCGAGCGCGACGGCCGGCAGCACGAAGTGCTTCCAGGTCGTGTTGCCCGAGACCGGCAGCCAGCGCAGGTTCACCGAGAACACCATGATGAGCGTCAGGCCGAACCAGAAGCTCGGCATCGCCTGGCCCAGCACCGAGACGGACAGAGCGAGCCGGTCGATCCAGGTATCGCGCTTCACCGCCGCCAGGACGCCGAGCGGGATCGCCACGAACAGGGCGACGGTGAGCGCTACCACGCCGAGGAACAGGGTGATCGGCATGCGGGAGGCGAGGAGATCGACCACGCTTTCCCGGAAGTAGAACGAATTGCCGAAATCGAAATGCAGCGCCTTCCAGGCCCAGGCGGTGAACTGCGCCAGCATCGGCTGGTTCAGCCCGTACTGGACCCGGATCGCCTCCACCTGGGCGGAGGTGGCCTCGGGGCCGGCGATGGCGGCAGCGAGATCGCCGGAGAGGTGCAGTAGCATGAAGCTCGCCACCGACACCGTCACGGCGACCGCCATGGCGACGAGGATGCGTTGCAGCATGAACCTGAGCATGGGCCGGTTCCTTCGTTACGGGTCGTGTCGTACCAATCCTGATGGATTGCCTCGTTCGCTCCAGTCGCGACGCGGCCCTCCTCCCCCTCGTGGGAGGAGTTGGAGGTGGGGGGTGGCTCCGCCGGCCTCAGCCGACTGAGGGTCGCCCAACCACCCCCACTCCTAGCCTCTCCCCACAAGGGGGAGAGGGACGCGGTCTGCGGACAGAGCCGGCGCCTTTGGAACCGTTACTTCCAGCTCGCCGCGTAGAAGCGCGGCAACTCGTCGGGCTGCGCGGTGAAGACGAGGTCCGAGGTGAAGGCGTAATTCGTCGAGTAGGAGAACAACGGCAGGATATAGGCCTGGGCCGCGATGCGCTTGAGCGCCTCGGCATATTTCACCTTGCGCGCGGCCGGATCGGTGGCGCCGTCGCCGGCCTGGAGCGCCGCGATGGTCTCGGGATCCTTGGTCAGGTCCTCGTCACCGCCCTTGAGGTAGACGCCGGTGAAGGCCGAGACGTCGAGGACCGAGAACGAGCCCCAGGTCTGGAAGGCGATGGAGACCTTGCCGCCCCGGATCATGTCGCGCAGAGCCGCGTAGCGCAGATAGTTGAGCCGGGCGGTGATGCCGACGGCGCGCAGGTAGCCGATCACGGCCTCGGCGTAGTCGCGCTCGCGATAGGCGCCGAGATCGATCTCGAACCCGTCGGGATAGCCGGCCTCCTTGAGGAGCGCCTTGGCCTTGGCCGGATCGTAAGCGTAGCGCGGCACGCCCTCGTCGGTACAGCCGAACTGGTCGATGAAGCAGGCCGCGTTCATGACGCGGCTGCCGCCACGGACGAGGTTGTCCACCATCGCCTTGCGGTCGATGGCGTAGGAGATTGCCTGGCGGACGCGGGGATCCTTCAGGGGCGAGTTCTCCTTCGCGCGGCCGAGCGTATCGAATTGCAGGAAGCCGACCCGCATGGTCTCGGCGCTGAGCACGGAGACGTTGGGAGCGCCCTTCAGCTGGTCGGCCTGATCGCTCGGCACGCGCCAGATCCAGTCGATGCCGCCGGTGACGAGTTCGGCCATGCGGCTGTCGGCATCGGGGATGACGCGGAATTCGAGCTTGCCGATCTTGGGCATCCCGATGGGGCTGCCGGGCCAATACTTGGCGTTCCGCTCCATCTTCACCCCGCGTCCGTTCTCCACGCTGTTGATGCGGTAGGGGCCGGTGCCGATGGGAGCCTTGGCGAACCCGTCGAGGCCGACCTTTTTGAAGTAAGCGGCCGGGAAGATCGGCGTCGGTCCGGCGAGGTATTCGAGGGCGGCCGGAAAGGCGGTCTTGAGGTGGATTCGGACGGTCTTGGCGTCCACCACCTCCGTCGACTTCATCCAGTCGACGTTCTGCTTCGTCACCGTGCGGGCTTCCGGCGTCAGCACGTAATTGAAGGTGAAGGCCACGTCCTCGGCACTGAACGCGTCGCCGTTATGGAAGGTCACGCCCTCGCGCAGGGTCAGTTCGAGGGTAGTCGGGTCGACCCATTTCCAGGCGGTGGCCAGCATCGGCTGATACGCGCCGGTCTTCGGGTCGCGGTAGAGCAGGGTGTCCCAGACGTTGCGGGCGAGCACGACGCCCTCGCGGGCGCTGTTGTGATACGGGCTGACGTTCTCCGGCTCGGTATCCGAGGCATAGACCAGGGTATCGTTGGCCTTGCCGGCGAGCGCCGGAACGCTGAACGTCGTTAGCAGGAGAGCGAGTGTGGCGCCTGCCGCGGGAAGGTATCTCGCCATGATCTGCATCCCTTCAGCTCCGCGACATCTCGACGGACACTCTCGAGTCCCATCCTGCCGCTTTTTTCCTCGTGCCATGATGTTGTGCATTTTGCATCGCAACAAGTAGAATTTGTCGAAGCTTGCCGTGCCGTTTCGGCAATGGTCATGGAGCCGGCGAGGGATGGGACAGCGACCATGCAGATGTCAGGCCTGCGCTACTTCCTCGCCGTCGCCCGCACGGGCTCCATCGCGGCGGCGTCCGCCCAGCTCAACGTCGCGGCCTCGGCGATCAGCCGGCAGATCGCCAATCTGGAGACCGAACTCGATTGCGTCCTGTTCGAGCGCCGTCCGCGCGGGATGGTCCTGAGCCCGGCGGGCGAGCTGCTGGCCCGGCATGCGCGCCAGACCCTGGTGCGGGCCGAGCAGGTCGCGGCCGAGATCCAGGAACTACAGGGGCTTGCGCGCGGCTTCATCCGGGTTGCCACGGCGGAGGGATTCGCCCTCGACCTCTTGCCGAACGCCATCGCCGAGTTCCACGCCCGCTATCCCGGCATCCGGTTCGAGATCCAGGTCCTGCCGCCGGCACAGGTGACACAGGTGGTGGCGGCCGGCGACGCCGATATCGGCATCACCTTCGCGCTGGCGCCAACGAACCTCGTCACGGTGATCTACGACGCGACGGTGGAGATGGTGGCGCTGGCGGCCCCCGACCATCCACTGGCCGGCCGGGCGTCGATCCGGATCGACGAGCTCCAGGCCTATCCGATCGCGATGCCGCCCCTCGACACCACGGCGCGTCTCGTCTTCGATACGGCCTGCCGGGCGGAGGGCATCGCCATCGAGCCCACGCTGACCTCCAACATCCTCACGGCGCTCCTCCCCTTCGTGCGTCGGACGAAGGGGATCGCGCTGATGTCGGCCCTCTCGGTGCAGACGCCGGTGCGGCTCGGCGAACTGGTCTGCATCCCGGTCCAGTCACAGGCGAGCTTGCGGCGCGGCATCCAGGTCCAACTGATGCGGGACCGCAAGCTGCCGCACGCGGCCGAAGCGTTCCTGCGCCAGCTCGTGGCCGCCCTGCCGCCGGCGGAAGCCGGCGGGGCGTGAACCGTCCCGATCAGCCGTTCCGGAACGTGTAGCTGTAGCCGTTCAGGGCCGGCGCGCCGCCGAGATGGGCGTAGAGCACCTTCGAGCCCTTGGGGAAGAACCCCTTCCGGGTGAGGTCGATCATGCCCTGCATCGATTTCCCCTCGTAGACCGGGTCGGTGATCATGGCTTCGAGCCGCGCCGAGAGGCGGATCGCCTCGACCGTCTCCTTCGAGGGCACGCCGTAGACCGGATAGGCGTAATCCTCGTTGAGGACCACGTCGTCGGCCGTGATCTCGGGGGCGCCGATGAGGGCGGCCGTCTTCTGCGCGATGTCGAGCACCTGCGCCTTGGTCTGGGCCGGGGTGCAGGAGGCGTCGATGCCGATGACGTTGCGGGCGCGGCCATCGGCGGCGAAGCCCACCACCATGCCGGCATGGGTCGAGCCGGTGACGGTACAGACGACGATGTAGTCGAACTTCAGGCCCATCTCGGCTTCCTGGGCGCGGACCTCCTCGGCGAAGCCGACATAGCCGAGGCCGCCGAACTTGTGCACCGAGGCGCCGGCGGGAATCGCGTAGGGCTTGCCACCCTTGGCCTTGACGTCCTCCAGGGCCGCCTTCCAGCTCTCGCGGATGCCGATGTCGAACCCGTCATCCACGAGCTGCGTCTCCGCGCCCATGATGCGCGACAGCAGGATGTTGCCGACCCGGTCGTAGACCGCATCCTCGTGCGGCACCCAGGCTTCCTGGATCAGCCGGCATTTCATGCCGATCTTGGCGGCCACCGCCGCGACCATGCGGGTGTGGTTGGACTGCACGCCGCCGATGGAGACCAGCGTATCGGCCCCGCTCGCGATGGCGTCGGGCACGATGTATTCGAGCTTGCGCAGCTTGTTGCCGCCATAGGCGAGGCCGGAATTGCAATCCTCGCGCTTGGCGTAGATCTCGACATCACCGCCGAGATGGTCCGTGAGGCGCGACAGCTTCTCGATCGGGCTCGGACCGAAGGTGAGGGGATAGCGCTCGAATTTCGACAGCATGGTGTGACGCGTCCTCGATGTGGCGACGGTCGAACGCTAGCAAAAGACGACCGGAAGGTGCTCTCGAAGATCGGACGATTTCAGCGGCCCCGGCTTGCATCGACGCCGCAATACCGCCCATACTGTCCACAGATACTAGCTATCGCGAAAGAATCTTCCATGTCGGCTGCGCTCGACCGGATCGACCTCAAGATCTTGCGCCTGCTCCAGGCCGATGGGCGCATGAACAATGCCGAGGTCGCCAAGCGGGTGAATACCAGCGCCGCCACCTGCCACCGCCGTACGCAACGCCTGTTCGACGAAGGCTACATCCGCGGCGTCCATGCGCAGATCGCGCCGGAGAAGGTCGGGCGGGGGTCCCTCGTCATCGTGGGCGTCGTGCTCGACCGCTCGACGCCGGAGAGCTTCGCCGCTTTCGAGGCCGCCGCCCAGGCGATGCCGACCATGCTCGATTGCCATCTGGTGGCCGGCGATTTCGACTATTTCCTCAAGATCCGCGTCTCCGACATGGCGGATTTCAACCGCCTCCACAGCAACACCCTGATCGCCCTGCCGGGCGTGCGGCAGACGCGGACGTTCTTCGTGATGAAGGAGGTAGTGGACAATGCGCCGATGGATCTCTGACGGCGAGGCTTGCGTGACGCCCTCCCGCCGGTTCATCGAGCGCCGCGACGCCGCCCCGAGCACCACATACGCAGGAGAATGGAGCGCATGAGCATGGATGCCGAAACCCCGCCCGCTTATTCCCTCGATGCCATCCCGGCCAGCGTGCGGCAGGCCCGTCCCACCATCTGGCTCAATCCCCATCTCAGGCCGGCCGCCGAATTCCTGCCGACCCTGGCTTTCTCCCTGGCCGATGTGGAGGCGGCCGAGGCGCGCTGGCGCCGCTTCGATCCGCTGCTGCGCCACCTCTTCGACGATCTGGACACGGGGCGCATCGACTCGCCCCTGATTCCTCTCGCCGACCCTATGACGCAGGCCATCGCGGGTCCGGCCGGCGGCGCGGTCTGGGTGAAGGCCGATCACGACCTGCCGGTCACCGGCTGCATCAAGGCGCGGGGCGGCGTCTACGAGGTGCTGGTCTATGCCGAGCGGCTCGGGCTCGAGAAGGGCCTGCTGCGGCCGGGGGATTCCTATGCCCGGCTCGCGGAGGCGGCAGCCCGCGACGCGTTCGGTGCCCATACGGTCGCGGTCGGCAGCACCGGCAATCTCGGCTTCAGCGTCGGCGTGATGGCGCGGGCGCTGGGTTTCGCGGTTGAGGTCCATATGTCCCACGACGCCAAGGCGTGGAAGAAGCAGCGTTTGCGGGACATCGGCGCCAAGGTGGTCGAGCACCAAGGCGATTACGGCAGCGCCGTCGCTGCGGCACGGTCGACCTTCGAGGGCAGGGCCGACGCACATTTCGTCGACGACGAGAGTTCGGTCGACCTGTTCCTCGGCTATGCGGCAGCGGCTTTCGACCTGCGGCGCCAGCTGGATGAAGCCGGGATCCGGGTCGATCCGGCCCACCCGCTCTGCGTCTATCTCCCTTGCGGCGTCGGCGGCGCGCCCGGCGGCGTCACCCTCGGCCTCAAGCTGCTGTTCGGCGACGCGGTCCGTTGCGTCTTCGTGGAGCCGGTGGCCTCGCCCTGCATGCTGGTGCAGCTCGCCGCCGGCCTGTCGCGCCCGGTCGACGTCTACGAGATCGGCCTCGACAACCGTACCGCCGCCGACGGGCTCGCCGTGGCCGGTGCCTCCATGCTGGTAGCGGGCACGGTCGGCCCGCTCATCGAGGCGGTGGTCACGATCGCGGATGCCGAGCTGTTCGCCTGGGTGAAGCGCCTCTGGTCCGATCCGGGCCTGCGCCTCGAACCCTCGGCGGCGGCGGGGTTCGCCGCGGTCCGACCCTATCTCGACGCCACTGGGGCCGGACAGGCGACGCATGTGGTCTGGACCACCGGCGGCGCGCTGTTGCCGGAGGCGGAATTCCAGGCCGCCCTGTCACGGGGGTAGAGGTGAAGGACGGACTCATCATTCGGATGTGGCCCCGCTCCGGGCCACATCCGGATCGATGCGATCAGTTCGGGTGGAACACGACCTTCACGCAGCCGTCCTTCTTGTCGCGGAACGTCTTGTAGAGGTCGGGGCCGTCCGCGAGGTTGGTGGAGCGGTGGGTGATCATCGAAGTCATGTCGATCTTGCCCTCCTGGATCAGCTTCGTCAGCGGCTCGAGGTAGCGCTTCACATGAGTCTGACCGCTCTTCATGGTCAGGCCCTTCTGTACGATCGAGCCCATGTTCACCGGGATCGGGCCGCCATAGACACCGGGGACCGAGACGATCCCGCAGGGACGGACCGCTTTGATCGCCTCCATGAGCGCGTAGGGGCGCTGGGTCGAGGTGAGCTTCTCCTGGATCGTATTGACGATGCCGGCGATGCCGTGCCCGGCGCTGGCCTCCATGCCGACGCAGTCGATCACGCCGTCGGCGCCTTCGCCCTTGCTGATCTCCTTGATCCGCTCGAACACGTCCTCGTTCATGAAATCGATGATGTCCGTGGCGCCGTATCTGCGGGCGAGGGCGAGGCGCTCCGGCACCGTGTCGATGGCGATGATGCGCTCGGCGCCCATGATCTTGGCGGATTGGATCGCGAACAATCCCACCGGGCCCGCGCCCCAGACCGCGATGATCTCGCCGCCCTTGATCTCGCAATGCTCGGCACCCTGCCAGCCGGTGGGCAGGATATCGGTGAGGAACAGCAGGGACTCGTCATCGACGCCTTCGGGCGCCAGCATCGGTCCCACATCGGCCATCGGCACGCGCACGTATTCCGCCTGACCGCCGGAATAGCCTCCGGTGAGGTGCGAATATCCGAACAGGCCGGCGGTGGTGTAGCCGAACTGGGCGGCCGCCATCTCGGCATTGCGGTTCGAACGCTGGCAGACCGACCAGTTGCCGAGCTTGCACTGGCGGCACTCGCCGCAATTGATGTTGAAGGGCACGACGATGCGGTCACCCTTCTTGAACTTGGTGAAGCCCTGGCCGACCTCGACCACCTCGCCCATGAATTCATGGCCGAGGACGTCGCCACTCTCCATGGTCGGCATCTGGCCGTCCATCAGGTGGAGATCGGAGCCGCAGATGGCGCAGGACGTCACCTTGATGATGACGTCGCGCGCATCCTCGATCCGGGGATCGGGCACCGTATCGCAGCGGATGTCGCCCTTGCCGTGCCAACACAGTGCTTTCATCGCGCTCTCTCGAAACCGGAATGTCAGGACAATCGCGGGGAACGCCCTGGCGGCCTGGACGCCGCGGGGCCGAACCCCGTCGCCGATGGCTCCAGAGGAAAACCCTAGCCGAGTCCATGAGTTCCGAAATGTCGATGGCGCCATATCAAGCAAATTCGAGCTTGAGCATATCGCGATCTGGCCCGTATGAATTAAGACAAACGATTCAATTCGAAAAATACCATCGCCAAACGTAGGTTCTTCGTCGCTTCGGCAGGAAGTACCGCCGCCCAGCGACGGCACGCCACGAGGTTAGTCTGCGACGTGCAGGACGCGTCGCAGACTAACCTCGTGGCGTGCCGGAGTATTTTGGACTGGTATCGGCCGGATGGGAAACGACCGGGGATCAACGGCCGAACAGCTTCGCCGTGAACGAGGCCGGTGCATCGCCCTTGTGACCGGCCACCACCACGAGGCGGCGGATGTCGCCGCGCAGATAGGCCTGCAGGAAGCGATTGTAGTCCTTGAACACCACGCAGCCATTGGACGCGCCGCTCGGGCCGAGCATGTAGGTATGGGCGAGGATGCCGTCGCGGCCGTGGATGGCGGCGCTGCCGCCGACGGGGTTGAGGCGGATGGCGCGCACCCCGTGGAACAGGGCCTCGCGCTCGGTCAGATCGTAGGTGCCGGGCGGCGTCGCACCGCGCATGCGGACATGGACGAGGCGCGGGTTATCCATGTGCTGGCCGAGACCGGAATGGGCTTCCAGCTGCTCGCCGCTCGGCAGCGTCACCGTACTGGCGCTGATGTCGTAGATCGCGGTTCCGCCGGCCGCCGTCGCGGGTACGCGGTCGAGGACACGGCGCTGGCTCAGATCGATGGTCCCCGTATCGGCTGAGGCATAGGCGAGGGCAGGAGCAGGGCTCCGATCCGGATCACGCCGGCCGAACACCGTCTCGAAGAACGAGCGCTCGGCCTCCACGTCCTGGCGGGCCGCCACCACCGTACGCGACGGCGGGCGGCGGGTGGCGACGCGAGGCTCGCGGGAGAGAGGCTTCAGGTCGAAGGGGCGCGGCACCGGTGCTGGCATCGGCTGGACGAGGCGGGCGGTCTGCTGAAGCGGCCGTGCTGCGGGTGCGAGTTCTGAAGAGGCCGGCGCCACGGCAGCGAGCGCGATCCCGGGGGCGATCTCGACGGGCGAGGCTTTCGGTGCCGCGAACCCGGCCACCTGCATCGGCTCCGAGGCGCGCCAGTCCGGCGTCCGTGCACCCAAAGCCGCGGAGGGGTCGAGCATCCAGGCATAGCTGCGGGCGACAGCGGTGGGCGTCGCCTCGGGGAAGACCTGCCGGCTGGCGAGGGGCGCCGTCCCGGCGGGCACGGGCGCGTCCGATCCGGTCAATCGGGGAAAGGTCGCGACGAACAGCGCGACGACGGCGGTCTTCAGAAGGACGCGGCTGCGCGGCCGGGAACGGCGTGGGCGGCGGCGATAGGTGGACGCATCGTCGATCATGCGGGCTGTACTCGGATACGCGTACCCTGCCCGCATGGACCTCGAACGACCTCACCAAGCTCCCGCAAGAGCCTCGCGAAGGTCACATCGATCGTCCATGTCGTTTTAGGGAACCATCAACCTTGATGCCCCCCATTCAGCGCGAAGTTGGTTAATCACCGATAAATCGCGAGCACGTTTTTCGACAGAATGTACTGGCCGGCCGAGTAACTTCCGGCCCCCACATGAAGGCGCCCCGCCTACCTTTCGGCGGACGGGGCGGCATCTTCATATATCCGGCACTCCACCTTCGTGGCGGGCGCCCCGGAACCTTACTTGCCGCTGGGAGCAGCACCGCTGCCGGTGGCGGCGTTGCCACCATTCGAGCCGGCCGGCGCGCCCGGCGTCGCATTGGAGGGGACGTCGGTCGCCATGCCCGGAGCCATGGTGGAGCCGGTGGTGTTGGCGCCGCCCATACGCTCCGCACCCTTCTCGCCGTTGCTCTTCACGCTGCCGGGATTGTTCATGTTGCCCTCGGCGCTTCCGCCGCCAGCGGCCGTCTGGGCGAAGGCCGCGCCGCTCAACGAAACGGCGAAGGCGGCAGCGATAGCGAATGTCCTGATCTGCATAGTCTATTTCCTCGTGTCATACGGACTTGGCCTAATAACGTCGCACCGCCCACATGGTTCACTAAAATAACGTCCCGAAAATTTTCATTTTACAATACGAAGCATGCCGGTTGACAACCACGGTTCAGCTCATTCGCTCAACGTTTTGTCTTAAACCATACCATCGGGAACGTTCAGCTGAAGCTGGCTCCGGCGACGCCCGGTGCGGAACCGGACTTCTCCCTCGACAGGCCACGGAGAGCTGCCTTAAGGCCACGCCATGCCGATCCTTCGCCTCGACGCCGCCCATCGCCTCGCCACGGACACCCTGATCCGCTGCGGAACCGCGCCAGCCAATGCCGAGAGCGTCGCCCGCGCCCTCGTCGCGGCGGAGGCCGACGGGCTGCGGACCCACGGACTCATGCGGCTGCTGGCCTATGGCGAGCAGGTACGGGCGGGCAAGGTCGTCGGCGATGCCGTCGTGTCGAGCACGCGGCCGAGACCGGGACTGCTCGCCATCGATGCCGCCCACGGCTTCGCCTATCCGGCCCTCGACACGGCCATCGCCCTCCTGCCGGAGATCGCCCGCGAACAGGGGATCGCTGCGGCCGCCATCCGCCGCTCGCACCATTGCGGGGCCGCGGGCCGGCCGGTGGAGGCCCTGGCCGAACACGGTCTCGTCGCCATCCTCTTCGCCAACGCCCCCGCCTCCATGGCGCCCTGGGGCGGAACCCGGCCGGTCTTCGGCACCAACCCGATCGCCTTCGCCTGCCCGCTGCCGGGGGCGGAGCCGATCATCGTCGATCTCTCCCTGTCGAAGGTGGCACGCGGCAACATCATCACCGCCAAACAGCGCGGCGAGACGATCCCCGAGGGCTGGGCCCTCGATGCCGAGGGCAACCCGACCACGGACCCCGTGGCGGCGCTGGCCGGCACCATGGTGCCGTTGGGCGATGCCAAGGGCACGGCCCTCGCCCTGATGGTGGAGCTGCTCGCCGCCGGCCTCACCGGGGCGCGCTTCGCCAGCGAAGCCACGTCCTTTCTCGATGCCGAGGGCGAGCCTCCGTCCACCGGACAGCTCATCCTCGCCATCGATGCCACGGCCTTCGCCGGCAATGCCCTGGAGCGCTTCGCGGTGATGGCCCGCTCGGTGGCGGAACAGGACGGCGCGCGGCTGCCCGGAACACGCCGCTTCGCCGCCCGCCTCCGCGCCGCCGAGGAGGGGATCACCCTCTCCGAGACGCTGCTGGCGGAGATCGAGCGGCTGTGACGACGCTCGAACCGAGCCGTCCCGCGCAACCTTCGGCCCTGACGACGGCTTGACCGCGATCACGATCGTATCGCTTCGGACCGGCCCATGACCTCACCCCCTCCGACCCTCGAACGGGCGACGCCGCGTTGGCGCAAGGCGGGCGGGCGCCTGCTGGCGCTGGCCGCCCGCCCGGTGCGCCGGGCGCAGGGGACGGGCGGGACCGTGATCGAGGCCTATCGCGGCTACGGCTCGACGAGGGAAATCTTCCTGATCGGCCGGGTCTTCCGGCAGGCACGCCGCGAGCCGGACCCCGAGGCCGACGACATCGCCGCCGACCTGCGCGACATCGCCCGGCGCATCCGCCGGCGCAAGGTCGCCGATGCGTCCATCGTCGCGCGTTTCGGCGGGGCCGAGACGACCGCCGTCACCGACCGCGACGGCTATTTCCGGGTGAGCCTCAAGCCGCCGAGCGTGCCCGCCGGCGAGGGCCATTGGCACCTCGTGGATCTCGAACTCGCGGCCGATCCGCCGGTGCGGGCGCAGGGGCAGGTGTTCATTCCGCCGGAGAAGTGCCGTTTCGTCGTCATCAGCGATATCGACGACACGATCATGCATACGGGCGTGGCCAACAAGCTCAAGATGCTGTGGCGGCTGTTCGTGGCCGATGCGGAGGACCGCGTCGCCTTCCCCGGCGCGGCGTCCCTGAGCCGGGCGCTGCATGCGGGCGCCACCGGCGACCAGGCAAACCCGATGCTCTACGTCTCCCGCGCCCCCTGGGGCATCTACGACATGCTCAGCGAGTTCTTCCGGCAGCACGGGATTCCGGCGGGGCCCGTGCTGTTCCTGCGGGAATGGGGCCTGTCCTGGCGCCATCCGCTGCCGCGTCGCGCCGAGGACCACAAGCGCGACCTGATCCGCCACATGCTGGCACTCTACGGCGACCTGCCCTTCGTGCTCATCGGAGACAGCGGCCAGCACGACCCGGAAGTCTATGCCAAGATCGTCTCGGAGAATCCGGGCCGGGTTCTCGCCGTCTATATCCGCAACGTCTCACGCGACCCGTGCCGCGCCGTCGAGATCGAGCGCCTGTCGCAGGCGATCCTCGAGGCCGGCAGCAGCCTGGTGCTGGCCGGCGACACGACCATCATGGCCGACCATGCTCTCTCCCTGGGCCTCATCGGCAAGGAGGGAGCAGAGGCGATCCTGGCGGAATGCCGGTCCCAGGACATGCCCGAGACGGTGGAGCCGATCATCATCGAGCCGGGCGACGACACCGCCACCGCCCGCAAGACTCCTGTCTGACAGCGGAGAGTTACCTCGTCAGTATCCGTACCCGTCATAGCCACGACGCGAGGGCCGATAACCGTACTCGCCGGCGCCGCCATAGGGGCGGGGCGCGACGTAGCGCCGGCCGTAGGTCTGCAGATAGGGGTCGAGGCGGGGATCGCGGTAGTTGCCGTTGTTCACGCCGGCCGAACGGTCGTTGCCGCTGAGCGCAGAATAGGGCGAGAGCCCGTCGCCACCGCCGCCGCTGCCGCCGCGCGCCTGGGCCGCACCGGCGAGGCCGAGGATCAGTGCCGAGGCGAGCGCCGTGCGGATGAGAGTCCGTGTCATGCCGGTCTCCTTGATCGGATCGAAACGATCCAAGGAAGGAACAGCGCGGTGAATCTCCCGGTTCCCTTCGCCCGCGGCCTCAGCTCTTCTTGCGCAGCGGCCGGGTGAACAGCGATCCGGCGCGCTCGAACCCCGTGCTCTCGCAGAAGACGCGCAGAGTATCGTCATCGGGCAAGGCGGTCAGTTCGAGGGTGGCGCATCCGGCCGTGCGCGCGGCCTGCGACGCGGCCTTCAGCAGCAGGCGGCCGATCCCGCGCCGACGCTCCTCCGGCCCGACCAGGAGGCCGGTGATCTGGGCGACCGGTTGAGCCGCCATCAGCGAGCGATACCAGTGCAGGACGACGAGGCCGCTCGGCGGCCCCCATTCGACGGCGATCAGGGCCGTCCCGCTCCCCAGGCGCAAGGCCTCCAGCCGCTCGGCCAGGTCGCTCACCGCGTTGGTCTGTCCCGACGCCCGGAACAGGGCGGCGAGGCCCGCCGCGTCGGCAGCCGTTGCAGCCCGGATCTCAAGCCCATAGCGGCTAGCCAAACGCGTCTCCGATGGAAGTCACGCGGACATCCATAGACCACCGGCGGAAAACTCGGGACATCCCCTCGCGCGCGACCCGTCCGGGCGGGCCTGAAGACGGACGGGGCAGCGTGCCATCGGCACGCCGCTCCGTCCGTCCGCTGCGCCTCGCTTGGGGGCAATCGGGGCGCAGCACGTGCGTTTCGCGCGCTTACGTTTCTGGATGATGTCCGAGCCCCGCGGGAGCCTCTGATTCAGCGGTCGCAGCCGATGCAGATGTCGCGCACCACGCGGTTGCGCATCGGGCCGGTCCGCTGGTTCGGAAGCTCGCCCCCGAAGGCGTGGAGCTGTGGACGCGGAGGCGGTCCGGGATATCGGACGGGCTCGCTCGGGACGGTGCTCGGCGGAGGTGCCGGCGGCGTGAGCGCCATGTTCTGGGCAAAGCAGGGGCTCGCCGATGCGAGGGCAACGACCAAAGTACCCGCCCCGTAGATCCGTCTCGACATGGCCAAGTCTCCGCCCGATCCCTCAACGCGCCGGCGGGGCATAGGGTTCACGGCGGATACCCAAGCGGCTCAGTTAGCGCCGGCCTTCGCCGCGAGCCAGTCCGTGAGCCCGGACAGGGAGCGGAAATCGGAGACGGCATGGACGGCCGCGTGCGGCATCGCCTCCCGCGCCATGGTCGCCAGGGCATGGCCGGGGCCGAGTTCGAGGACGGCCCGCGCCCCGGCCTCGCGGATACCGTCGAGGCAGGCCGACCAATCGATGGTCCGCGAGATCGCCGCAGCGAGCTTGTCGAGCCCCTTCGCCGCGTCGAAGACCGGGGCACCGTCGAGACCGCTGAGGAGGCGAGGCGGCGATGGGCCGAGGCGAGGCGGCGTCAGGATCTCGGTCCGCGCCAGGTCCTCGGCAAACCGCGCGCTGGCCGCTGCCAGGAGCGGCGTGTGCGAGGGGGTATGCACCGGCAGCACCACCGCCCGCGCAGCCCCCGAGGCGAGAGCCCGAACGCACAGGGATTCGAGAGCGGCCACCGCCCCGCCCGCGACCACGCTGTCGGCGGCGTTGAGGATGGCGAGATGACAGCCATGCTCCTCGACCAGGGCCGCGACGCGCGCGCGCGGCAGGCCGCGCAGGCCGGCGAGCCCGTAGCCCGGCCCGCTGGCCTCATCCATCGCCTCGGCTCGCGCGGCGGCCAGATGCAGGACCGGGGCGGGCGAGAGCCGCCCGGCACAGCCCCAGGCGGCGAGATCGCCGATGCTGTAGCCGGCAAGGACCACAGGGCCGGGATACCTGTCCCGCAAGACGGTCCAGGCGGCGAGGCCGGCGACGCAGCACAGGATCTGACCGGTGCGGTTGCCGTGCAGGGCCGGGCCGCCCGTCCGGGCGAGATCGCGCGGATCGGCGCCGAGGAGGGGCGTCGCCGCTGCGAAGATGTCCTGCGCGGCGGGATGATCGGCCGTGAGATCGAACATGGCGGGATCCTGGCCGCCCTGGCCCGAGAGCAGGACCGCGAGACTCATGCCGCCGCCTCCAGCCCGTCGACGAACAGGGTCATGGCGAGGAGGTCGGCGCTGCCGCCGGGGCTGAGATTGCGCGCGACGAAGGCATGGTGGATCGCCACCGCCCGCGCCCGCCAATCGCCCCGCGCAATGCCTCCTCCGGCAAGGAAAGCCCTGGCCGAGGCGCGGGCGAAGGCATAGCCCGCCTCGCCGCCGCGATGGAGCAGGTTGGTGTCTTCGAGATGGGCGATCAGGGCGAAGCAGGCCTCGACGCGGGCAGCCTCCTCGTCGCCGGGCCGGAGCCCCCGCGCCCGGCGCAGGGCGGGAAGCCCGACCCCGTAGAGGGTGGAGAAGCCGGCGGCGGCCTCGGCGGGCGCGCCGCCGATTCCGTAGCGGCGTCGCGCCACCGCGCCCGGCGCATGGAGTAGGACGGGTCCGGCGAGGATCGCCTCGCCGTGACGCTCGCTCACGTGGCGCCCGAGCGCTCCCGGCCGAAGGCGGGAGGTGCCGAGGGCGCCCGCGGCGGCGGCGAGAAGACCGAGGCCGAAGATGGCGCCGCGATGGGTGTTCACCCCGCCCGTCGCCTCGCGCATGGCGGCTTCGGCCTCGATGCCGATCCGCCGAAGGGTGGACATGCCGGCGCCTGCGGCACCGGCACGGGCGAGGTCGGCGAAGTGGGGGGCCAGAGCCGTGGCACTGGCGCGAAAGGTGCCGGCATCCATGTCGGCATGGCTGCCGCGATCCACATGGCTGACGAGGCCGGGCTTGGGATAGGTCTCGATTTCGAGGCGCAGGGCCTCCACCGCACGTCCCGCGATGTCGCCGGGGCCGAGCGTAGCCCGGGCGTCCCAGGTCGGAGAGCGGGCGAGGGCGCTCATGACGCCGCCTTGCCGAGGAACGACGCGGCGGGGCGCAGGGCGAGGCTCTCCCGCCCCTTCCACAGGACGGTTCCGCCCTCGGGCGCGGCGAGCAATTCGCGCCAGTGGATGCCGGCCCCGTCGGGCAGGACGATCTCGCCGTCGAGGCGCATCGGCGCGCGCCCCTCGATCCGCGCGAGGGCCTGCAGGAAGCGGGGATCGACCCGGCCCGACACCGGCCAGAGCAGGTCGAGATCGGAGCCGGCCCCGAGATAGGGAAGACCGGTCAGCGCCTGCCACAGGAGGCTTCCGAACACCGTCGGCGCGAGGCCGTGCTCGCTCCCGAGGGCCAGCACGTCATCGACGACCGGCCGCCATGCCGGCGGCGCGGTCTCGCACGCGCTCACCAGGGTGACCGGCGGATACAGGCTCGCGGCAGAGGGCGGCAGGGCGAGGCCGATCCGGCGCTTGCCGGCCGATGGCGGCAGCGGCAGGCCGACGGGGATGTGATCCGTCGGCTGGCCGGGATCGCGGCGGCGGACGATGACCGGCCGGCCGCGACGGGCCCAGTCGGCGACATGGGACACGCCGTCGAGATCCCGGCGCCCGGCGAGGAGGCGGCCCCAGCATTCCGGGTCGACGCGCAGGAGGTCGTGGCGGGCGAGCCCCGACGCCTCGTCCTCAGTCATGGGGCGCAGCATTGCCCGTCGCCGCCAGCACCACTTGCCCGGCAATGTCGCGCGCCATGAGCCGCCCGCCGCGCACCTCGCCGAGGGCGTCGCGGCAATCAGCCGTGGAGCTCCCGGCGATGAGGGACTCGATCTGGGGGCCGAGGGGCGTCGACGGGTCGAGCACGGCATGGACCGCCCCCGCCTTCACCATGTTGTCGAGGCCGGGCGCGAAGACGGAGGTGGATGTCGCCATCTCCTCCAGCCGGTCGAGGGGGAGCTTGGTGACGCGGGCCACCGAGGCCAAGTCCATCACGCTCGGATGGGCGCCGGGCAGGGCGGCGAGCACCCGCGTCGCCAGGGCCGTGGCGATGAAGGCGCCTGCCGCCGTGTGCCCGTAGACGAGGCCGATAGTGGGGTGGCCGCTGGCATCGGCAAGGAGCAGCGCCTTGGCGAGATGGGCGAGATACTCGTTGAGGCCGAGCAGCTCGTCGCGGCGGCTCATGCGCTGGCTGTCGGAATCGATGGCGACGAGAATCGGGGTCTCGCCCCCCCGGCGCACCACATCGAGGACGCGCCCGGCAAGGAGACAGGCCCCCTCGATCCCGAGCGGCGTGTTCCCGTCGATCCCGACCACAGCGAGGCGGCCTGCCCCGAAAGGCCCGTCGCCGCCGATGAGGCCATCCTCGACCTCGACGCCGTGCCCCGCGGGAAACAGCGAGGCAAGGATTTCAGCGAGCGTCATGGGGCGCCTCCGGCAGGCGGGCGAGAAGGGCGTCGAACCGGTCCGTATCCAGGCCCGGCACGGCCGCCGGATCGTTTACGCCGAGGCGGCCCCAGATCTCGGTGGCGTCCCGGGCATCGCCGAACCGATCGAGACGGGCTTCGAGGCGGGCCTGTTCGGCCTCCAGGGTGGCGAGGTCGAAGGGCGCCGCTCTGCCGATCTGTTCGCGGGCGGCATCGCGAAACGCGCGGATCGTATCGTCCGCGAAGGCGTCCGCCCCGCCGATGAGGCGGCGGTGCTTGCCGCCCATGGTGCGCCAGACCAGTGCCCGGTCGCGGGAATCGAACTCCTCCGCCCCCTTGTTGGTCTCGATCACCTCCGGGCCGGAGACGCTGATGCGTCCGCCCTCCGAGACCACGAGGCGCGAGCAGGTGCCGGCGATGAGGCCGCCGCCGCCGTAGCAGCCAGCGCGCCCGCCGATCAGCCCGACCACCGGCACGCCGGCCCTGCGCAGATCGGCGATGGCGCGCATGATCTCGGCGATGGCGGTCTCACCGGCATTGGCCTCCTGCAGCCGGACGCCGCCGGTATCGAACAGGATCAGCACCGCCGCCGGCCTCACCTGGAGGGCCGCCCGCAGCAGGCCGACGAGCTTGGCGCCATGGATCTCACCGAAGGCCCCGCCCATGAACCGGCCCTCCTGCGCGGCAAGGAAGACGAGCGAACCGTCGAGGCCCCCACGTCCCACCACGATACCGTCGTCGAAGGCGCGCGGCAGGTCGAAGGCGGGCAGGTGCGGACTCATCACCCGCTGTTCGGGGCCGAGGAACTCCTCGAACGTGCCGGGATCGACGAGGGCGTCGATGCGGGCGCGGGCGCTGGCCTCGTACCAGCTCTGGTCGAGGGGATCGGCGGAGAGGGAGACGGGGCTCAGCGCCATCACACGGCCTCCATCAGCCGGGCGCCCTGGAGCAGGCGCAGGGTCACGGTATCGGGCCGTGCCCCGCCGTCGTTGATGGTGATGCGCAGGCCGCCGGGCTGGCGGCGGGCCACGAAGTCGGTGACCACGGCCTCCCAGACCGGACCGTAGCCGTTGATCGCGGTATCGATCTCGATGGTGCATTCGTCGGCCGCGAGGCTGCGCTCCATCAGCACTTCGAGGTTGCCCGAGGCGACCACGCCGGTGATCGCCTGGGCCTTCGTGCCGGGCAGGGGCTTCGACGTCCGATGCCGGAAGGTCAGCTTTTCCATGGGGGCGCTCCCTCACCAGTTCCGGAACTTGGCCGGCGGCTCATAGAGGCCGCCCGACCAGTGCACGAGGTCCTTGATCGACCGCGCCGCCAGCAGCGAGCGGTCGGCATCGAGGGGATCGATGCCGAGATCCTCCGGCCGGCGAATGATCTTTCGCGCCCGAAGCGCCTCGACCATGGCGTGGTCGCGCCCGCGCCCGACATCGGTGTAGCCGGCGACACCGCGGATCGCCTGCTCGCGCTCGTCGAGCGTCCGGCACAGGAGCAGGTTGGCGATGCCCTCTTCCGTGACGATGTGGGTCACGTCGTCGGCGTAGACCATGACGGGGGCGAGTTCGAGATCGAGCTTGCGCGCCAGTTCGAGGGCGTCGAGCCGCTCCACGAAGGCCGGGACCAGCTTGTCGCCGAAGGTCTCGACCAGCTGAACCACGAGCTTGCGCCCCCGGCGCAGGGCGGGATCGCCGGTGCCGCCGGCTTCCTCGCCGGCCTTCATCCACGGGTCGGAGGGGTGGCGCCGTCCGTGCGGATCTGAGCCCATGTTCGGCGCGCCGCCGAACCCCGCCACCCGGTTGGTGGTGACGGTGGAGGAATTGCCCTGAAGGTCGATCTGCAGGGTCGAGCCGATGAAGAGGTCGCAGGCATAGAGCCCCGCCGTCTGGCAGAAGGCGCGGTTGGAGCGCAACGAGCCGTCGGCGCCGGTGAAGAACACGTCCGGCCGCTCGCGGATGTAGCGGTCCATCCCGACTTCAGAGCCGAAGCAGTGGATCTGCTCGACCCACCCCGATTCGATGGCCGGGATCAGGCTCGGATGCGGGTTGAGCGCCCAATGGGTGGCGATCCTGCCCTTGAGACCGAGCCGCTCGGCAAAGGTCGGCAGCAGGAGCTCGATGGCGGCGGTGCCGAAGCCGATGCCGTGGTTGAGCCGGCGGATGCCGTATTCGGCATAGATCCCCTTGATCGCCATCATGGCCATCAGGATCTGCGTCTCGGTGACCGCGGCCGGGTCGCGGGTGAAGAGCGGTTCCACGTAGAACGGCCTGTCGGCCTCGACCACGAAATCCACCCGGTCGCCGGGGATGTCGACCCGGGGCACCCGGTCGACGATCTCGTTCACCTGCGCGATCACGACACCGTTCTTGAAGGCGGTCGCCTCCACGACGGTGGGCGTGTCCTCCGTGTTGGGGCCGGTATAGAGGTTGCCGTCGCGGTCCGCCGAGACGCCGGCGATGAGGGCGACGTTGGGCGTCAGGTCGATGAAGTAGCGCGCGAAGAGTTCGAGATAGGTGTGCACCGCGCCGAGCGCGATCTGCCCGCCATAGAGCATCCGGGCGATGCGGGCGCCCTGCGGCCCGGAATAGGAATAGTCGAGGCGCCGGGCGATGCCCTGCTCGAAGATGTCGAGATGCTCAGGGAGCACGATGCCGGACTGGACCATGTGCAGGTCGTGCACCCGCGCCGGGTCGCAAGCGCTCAATCCCCTTGCGAGGCAATCCGCCTGTTTCTGGTTGTCGCCTTCGAGACAGACCCGGTCGCCGGGCAGCAGCACGGCCTCCAGCAGGTCGACCACCGCCGAAGCGGCCACGACCTTGCCCTCCGCAAGCGCGCGACCGCGCTCGATCCGCGCGTCCCTCGCCTTCCGCTGCACCCGCCAATCGGCCATCCGACCCGCCTCTCGACATCCGGCCCCGCATCGGCGGACGGCCATGGAGACGCGATGCTCCCGGTACAGGGCTTCCGATATCCGTGAACCGCCGCATCTCACGCAAGGCGTACCCCATAGCCCGTGAAAGTCAACGAGGTGTATACTGAACAATGGTTTACGGGCATTCTCGGATACCCAATGGTCCGCAGCCGCGGATCGGCTGCGCGGAGGGGACGACGACGATGGACGGCATCGCCGAGGAGCGGGGGCTTCTCTCCGACCTGATCCGCAATGCCCTGACCGACGAGATCGCGGCCGGCACCCTGAGCGCCGGCACGGCCCTCGACGAACAGGATCTCGCCGACCGCTTCGGCGCCTCCCGGACGCCGGTGCGGGAGGCTTTGCGCCAGCTCGCCTTCAACGGTCTCGTGGAGCTGCGGCCACGCCGGGGCGTCGTCGTCACCCGGATGACGCCGGAGCGGATCATGGACATGTTCGAGGCAACCGCCGAGTTCGAGGCGATGTGCGTGCGCCTCGCCACCTACCGGATGACGCCGCTCGAGCGCAGTCGCCTCCTGGATCTGCATGCCCGATCGGAAGCGATGGTGGAGGCGGGCGACGTCGACGCCTACGACACGCTGAACCGCGGCTTCCACGAGGCGCTCTACGCCGCCACCCATAACGGCTTCCTCCTGGAACAGGCCCTCGCCTTGCGCACCCGCCTCTCGGGGTTTCGCCGCACGCAGCTGCGCCACGGCGAGCGGATCCGGACCTCCCGCGCCGAGCACGGCGAGATCCTGGCCGCCATCGCAGAGGGCGACGGCGACGCCGCCGCCCGGCGGATGCGCGCGCACATGCTCAACGCCGCCAGCGCCATCGGCCATTACATCGCCGAACATGCCGGTGCGTGAGGTCCGCGATCTCTCGGACATGGACCTGCCGGAGGGCTCCCGCTATCGGGGAAGAGCCTGCGAACCCGGGAGGAACCAGATTGACGGCGCGAGAACCCGTGCCGTAAGGCCAAGTCATGCGGAAGCTCTCGCCAGGGACGGCCGGCCTGCGCGCGATCATCGCCATGATCGCGCTCTACGGCCTGTGCCTCCAGGCCTTCCTCGGCACGATGGCGCCACCGGCCCCGGCGGGATGGGAAAGCGCCCTGTGCGGGCATGACGCGCCGGACGATCCCGCCGATGCGAGCCCGGCCTGCGGGCATGCGTGCTGCACGGCGGCCCATGCGGGACCGCAGGCGCCGGGCCAGGACACGGCCTTCGCAACGGTGGTCTGGGAGGTCTCACCGGCCCCGCTTCCGCCACGTCCGGACGTGGCGCTCCCACGCGCCCGAGCACCGCCCGACCAATCCATCGGATCGCGAGGTCCGCCGTCCGCCTGAGAGATCAAACGTCTTCGATCGCTCCGACCCGGACCTTTCCCGATGACTTCTTCCCGACAGGGCGCCTCCCCGGCGCAGGCCGCCATGCGCGTATCCCGCGACGGCGTCTATCGCGCCGTCTGGCGCTGGCATTTCTATGCCGGACTGCTGTGCCTGCCGTTCCTCATCCTGCTCTCGGCCACCGGCGCGATCTATCTGTTCAAGGATGAGATCAACGCCACGCTCTTCGCCCACCGCACCGAGGTGGCGGCGCAGGCTCGGGCGCCCCTGAGCCCGAGCCGTCTCGTCTACACCGCCTCGGAAGCCGTTCCGGGCGGCGTGCCGACGACCTTCACCGATCCGGCCTCCGCGACCGCCTCGGCGATCGTGACCATGAGGGAGGGCGCCGCCCGGATTCAGGTCTACCTCAACCCCTATAACGGCGACGTGCTCGACACGGTGGCCGCCGACAGCGACCCGATGATGGTGGTGCGGCGCCTGCACAGCCTCAGCTATTTCGGCACCATCGCCAACGGCATCGTCGAGGTCGTGGCGGGGTTCGCCATCATCCTCGTCGTCACCGGAACCTATCTGTGGTGGCCGCGCGGGCAGGGGGGCGGGACAAGGGGCGGTGTCGTCACCGTCCGGGCAACGCCGTCCAAGCGCGTCTGGTGGCGGGACCTGCATGCGGTGACCGGCCTCGCGGCCGGCGCCGGTCTGTTCTTCCTCGCGATCACCGGGCTGCCCTGGTCGGTCTGGTGGGGCCAGCAGGTCCGCACCCTGTCCAACGAAGCGGGGCTCGGCCAGCCGCGCGCCCTGTGGGCGGACAAGGCGGTGTCCACGGTGCCGATGAAGGACCGGCTGACCGACACCGGCTGGACCATGGAGGACGCGCCGATGCCGGTCTCGCAGGCGGCGGAGGCGCCGGCCATCGGCCTCGACCGGGCAACCGCCATCCTGGACGGTCTCGGCATGCCGCACGGCTACGAGGTCGCGCTACCGGTCGGTCCGACCGGAATCTACGCCGCCGCGATCTATCCCCGCGACGTGAACCGCCAGCGGCTGATCTCCCTCGACCAATATACCGGCGCGCGCCTGCTGGACGTGGCCTTCGCCGATCTCGGCGGGGTGGGGCAGGCGATCCAATATGGGATCGGCCTGCACAAGGGCGAGTATTGGGGTCGGCTCAACCAGCTGACCATGCTCGCCTTCTGCCTCGCCACGATCCTGCTGAGCGTCACCGCCGCGGTGATGTGGTGGAAGCGCCGGCCCGCCGGCGGTCTCGGCGTCCCGCCCTGGCCGCGCGACCGCCGGATCGCGGCCACGGTCACCGCCCTCGTCCTCGGTCTGGGCGCGCTGTTTCCCCTCACCGGCCTCGCGATCCTCGCCATGATCGGGATCGACCTCGGCATCCAGGCCCTCCGGCGCGGAGCGCGGCGACCGGCGGCGGCCTGATCCGAGCGACGCGGGAGCAGCCCCCGTGACCGACCTCATCCGCCTTTTGTGCGCCCTGCGCGCCCTGCGCCTCTGCCTCGGCGGCGGATTGATCCTGCTCGCCCTGTGGGGACAGGCGATCGTGCCGGTGGCCGCCTTGCGGATGGTGGCGGACCCCGTCGCCGTGGTGGGATCCTCGGCCGACCCGCTCGGTCTCTCGGCGATCTGCGGCCATGCGGAGGGCTTCCCCGCCATCGGAGATCAGGCTCCCGCCACGCCGGCATGCAAGGCCTGCCCGCTCTGCGCGGTCGGGCTGTCGAGTCCTCTGGTTCCGCAAGCGCCATCGGTGGCGCGGCGCCAGGGATGGTACGCGCTGGCCTGGCCGATCCCGCCGCCATCCGCGCCGGCCCGTCCGCAGCGCCCGTCCGGCCAGCCGCGCGCGCCGCCGACCGCGTCCTGATCCAGCGCGCGCCGTCCCCCCACGGTGCATCCCCTCTGCCGCGATCCGGAACGAACCCCCTCGATGCCCAGCTCACGTCCCCCTCACGCCCCACGCCGCACAGGCGCCCGGCGCGCCATCCTCGCCCTCGCCGTCCTCCCGCTTTCGGGCGCCGACGCCCTGGCGCAGGCCGCCGAGGACGGCGTCACCCTGCCGGAGCTCTCCGTCGTCGGAGAAGCCGGCCGGAGCGGCTTCGGCGTCGCCTCGTCCCAGGGCTCGGCCCCCAGCGTCATCGAACAGCCCGTGGGGCAGGTGGTGACCCAGGTCGGGCGCAGCGGCACGATCGGCGACCGGCCCGCCACCGATATCGGCTCGGTCCTCGTCAACAGCCCAGGCGTCACCGTGCGCCAGGGCAACGGCGCGCGCGACGTCGTCATCTCGATCCGGGGCAACAACGCCCGCTCCACCGGCGTCACCAAGAACATGGTGGTTCTGGAAGACGGGTTCATCCTGACGCAGCCGGACGGCGCCTCCCGCTTCGACCTCGTCGATCCGCGCGCCTATTCCCGCATCGACGTGTTCCGCGGGCCGCAATCGGCCCTGTTCGGCAATTACGCCACCGGCGGGGCGCTGGCCTTCCGGACGCGGACCGGCCGCGAGATCAATGGCTACGAGATCGGCACCGATGCGGGCAGCTTCGGCTATCTCAGCAATTACTTCACTGTCGGCGGCGCCAGCGGACCGGTGGAGATCAGCCTGTTCGCCAGCGATGCGCGCGGGAACGGCTACCAGGACCATTCCTCCTACGACACCCAGACCATCAACCTGCTGGCGAGCTACACCCCGACCCCGGACAACCGCTTCACCCTGAAGGTGATCAACAACCAGGTGAACGCGGACCTTCCCGCCCGCTCCTCCCTCGACCAGTTCGGCATAAACCCCTACCAGCGCGGCTGCGCGGCGGCGGCCACCGCGGCCCCGGGCTGCACCCTCACCGGGCTCTTCGCCAATGGGGCTTACGGCACGAGGATCCCCGTCACGGCGGATGAAGGCGGCTTCGGCCGCAAGGACCGCCGCACCATCGTGGCGGCGCGCTGGGAGCACGATATCGACGCGCAGACCACGTGGCGCACGCAGCTCGGCTTCGACGAGCGCAACTTCAACCAGCCATTCTATACGACCTCGTCACGGGGCTCCTATCCGTCCTGGAACTTCCTCACCGACCTGACCCGGCGAGGCGACCTGTTCGGTCTCCCGGCGGTGGGCTACGTGGCGCTCGCCTACAACACCATCGACAACCACATCACCACCTACAACCGCGCGCCCTACGGAGGGCCGACGCTCGGCGCGCTCATCGGCGAGCAGGAGGCGGTGCAATCGAATCTCGGCGGCCGCGCCCGGACGGAGGTGGCGCTCTCGGACCAATGGACGGGTGTCCTCGGCATCGCGGCGGAGAACACCACCATCACCGGGCGCAACCTCGCCTACGGCTATTCGGCGGCGGGGCGGACGACGACTTTGGCGACGACCGACCGCAGCTTCCTCAACGTCGCCCCCGAACTCGCCCTGGTCTACCGGCCGAACGCCGCCTGGGCGTTCCGGGGACGGGTCGCCACGGGCTACACCACGCCGGCGGCGAGCAACCTGTTCATCACCCCCGCCGGCCTTCCGGGTAGCAACACCCAGCTCCAGACCCAGGAGAATCTCGGCTTCGATCTCGGCGCCGACTGGACGCCGACGGAGAACCTGCGCCTCAGCCTGACCGGGTTCTACGAGTTCTTCCGCAACGAGCTCGTTTCGCAATCCCCCGGCGCCGGGTTCCTGAGCTACACGTTCAACGCCCCGGCCTCGGAGCATCGCGGCATCGAATTCGCGGCCGACTGGGCCTTCTCACCCGGATGGCGGGCGGTGGCCGCCTACACGTTCGACGACCAGATCTACACGAAGTATACTGAGCAACTCAGCGTCTGCCTGCTCACCCCTCCGCTCAGCCCCCCATGTTCAGGAATGAGCTCGGTCACCACCCGGTTCGACCGGGCCGGCAACGCCATTCCCGGCGTGCCCGCCCACCAGCTCCTCGCCCGCATCGGCTACGACCAGCAGACCGGGCCGCTCGCCGGCCTCGGCGCCTATGTGGAAGCGGTCGTCCAGGACGGGTTCTTCATCGACAACGCCAACCAGTTGAAGGCGCCGGGCTACACCGTCGTCAATGCCAACGTGCATTACGCGGCCGACCTCGCCGGCGGCTACGCCAAGCGCATCAGCCTCTATGCGGAAGTCCGCAACGTCTTCGACGAGACCTACGTCTCCTCGGCCCAGAACCTCGCCAACACCCTCAGCGCCACGAACGGCTCGCAGAACGGTGCGGGCGTGCTCGCCTCCACCCCGGGCTCGGTCTTCGCCGGGGCGCCGCGCAACGTGGTCGCGGGGATGAGGCTGTCCTTCTGACGATGGCGACAGGCCGGATGCCACATCCGGCCTGTCGCCATCGGGGCGGATCGTGAGATCGGCTATCGGCGGATTGCCGTCACCACGACACCCGCGCGGTCACCAGGGCCTGGAACGGCTCGCCCACGGCCACCAGCAGGGGGCTGGCCGCCGACGACGCGTAATAGGTTTCGTCGAACAGGTTCTTGAGGTTGAGCTGGATCGTCGTCGCCCGACCGTTCACCGCAGTGCGATAGGCGAGGAAGGCATCGCAGACGAGGTAGTGGGGCATGGTGAATGTGTTGGCGGCATCGCCCGGCCGCTCACCGATATAGCGGGTGCCGAAGCCGGCCTCGAGGAAACCGGGGCCGAGGCGCAGCGAGCCGAGCTCGGCCTCCCGCGTTACCGCGCCGAACTGGTGGGTGAGGAAGGCGGACGCCGTCACGCGCGGCGTGTTCTGAAGCTCCTTGCCCGCGAGGATGGGATCCTCGGTCACGAGGGCCTGGGTGAAGCCGTAGCTGCCGATCACCGCCCAATCGGGCAGGATCTGGCCGGCGAAATCCAGTTCGAACCCGCGCGAGCGGGCCTTGCCGGCGGTGGTGGCGATCCGCGCTCCGTCCACCACCTGAGTGACCAGCACGTTCGCCTTCTCGACATCGAACATCGCTCCCGTCACCGTCAGGCCGGGGCCGAGATCCGCCTTCACGCCGACCTCGTAGGCCTCGCCCTCCTCGGGGGCGAGGGAGCCGCTGGTCTCCAGATCGGTGACGTTGGGCCGGAACGAGCGGCTGAAGCTGCCATAGAGCGAGAGATCGGGCGTCAGCTTGTAGACGATCCCGGCACGCGGGACCGGCTGCACGCCGTTGATGTCGGTGGTGACCACGGAAGGCCGCCCGGCATAGGCGAGCTGATCGTAGATCTGGGCGCTGACACCGGCCACCAGGATGAGCTGGTCGGTGAGGTGGAACGAATCCTGGAGGTAGAGGCTGGTGTTGTTGAGCCGGTCGCGGACGTCGCTGCCCGTGAGCGAAACCCGGTCCGACGGGCCGAGGAGGCCGTAGGTTGGGTCGAAGACGTTGAAGCCGCCCTGGTTCGCTCCGCGAATGGTGGTCTTGCGGAAGTAGTCCACCCGTTCGTACATCGCGCCGGCCAGGATGTCGTGCCTCAGGCCGAAGGTATCGACCCGTCCGGTCAGGTCGAGGCGTGCCACATGGGCGTTGAAGTCGCCGCCCTGCGTGGAATCGGCCCGTCGGGTCAGGAAGCCCGTCTCGGCATTGTACGAGACCGCGCGGACCTGATTGTCGTCGTAGCCGAGATGGCTGAAGCTGTAGCCGAAATGCAGCCGCCAATCGTCATTGAAGCGATGCTCGATGTCGAGGCTGGCGAGATGGCTCGTGGCGTCGACGCGGCTGAAGCGCTCGTCGAAGCGGCGGTCGCGCGGGACCCGCAGAGGCCGGCCGTTGCGCGGATCGAAGATGGTGCCGCGGTCGAACGGGATATTGTAGTGCGAGAACTCGTAGGCCACCGTCACCTTGGTGTCGTCGCCCTTCCAGGTGAGCGACGGGGCCACGACCTGCCGTTCGATCGCTCCGAAATTACGCCAGTATTGGTAATCCTGAAAGTCGCCGACTACCCTGTAGGCGAGGTTGGTGCCCTCTACCGGCCCGGTCACGTCGGCCTGAACGAGGCCGCCGCCGAAACTCGTCCCCGTGATGCTGAGTGCGCCATGCGGGGTGAATTCAGGACGCTTCGAGACGAGGTTGATGAGGCCGCCGGGCTCCGAGATGCCGTAGAGGAGTGAGGCGGGGCCTTTCAGCACCTCCACCTGCTCGATGGCGTAGTTGAAGTTCTGCTGCAGGACCGTGCGGCGGCCGTCCCGCAGGATCGAGCTGTCCCGCGTGGTCCCGAATCCACGCCGGATCACGCCTTCCTGCGTGCCCCCGAGGCTGTTGGCCTGGGCGGTGCCGCTGACGTTGCGCAAGGCCTCGTCGAGGGACAGGACGCGCTGGTCGCGCAGGACCGTGGCGGGCACCACGGCGATGTTGGCGGGCGTGTCGAGGAGCGAGGTGTCCGACCCGGCCCCGAAACTGGTGCGACGGGGCTGGTACCCGACGGTGCCGCTGCCATCGCCGTCGACGGTGATCTGATCGAGGAACACGGCGGTCGGGGACGCGGCCTGCACCGCCGCCGGGCTGTTCTGCGCCCAGGCCGTGTCAGCGAGGACGAGTGCGGCTCCGCTCGCCAGCAACCAGGGCAAGCGGTTGGCGGATCGGCGATCGAGCCTCGTCGCCTGAGACAGGCATCCGGTCTGGTCTGACATCGTCTACTCCTGGAAAACTCCAAGATCACGAGTATGGCTAAAGTCATGCCCTGACAATATCGAGTATAAAGATTGTAGATATTCTAATAGTGAAGTTTAGTGGTCTTTTTATATGCGTTATTTTTCATGTGAAAGAATATTTCATCAATCGGTAAAATTCCACCGCCTCGACATAACTGCACAATAGCCTGACAAACGAAAGAATGAGGCAATGCGTGGAAACCAACGGGCCACCCCGAGCAGCACGGAGGATCGGACGCATCGCGATGCTGGCAACCGGAGGAAGCCGGGCGAATTCACCCCGCAACCGGCGAGCTTCCGCGAGGAGCCACGCGGGATCGAGCGCGGGCAGCGGATTCGCGGAAGATCAGGGTGGTAACCGTAAGATCACATCTTGGCGGGAACTGGTACGGGGCGCCCCGACACCTCGGCAAGGTTGTAGCCTTCCCATGCGGAACGGCTTAGGGCGATCGGCAAAGCTGGCGGTCTCCTGAGAGCTGCCGCGATGGAGGAGTTTCGGATGACCAGACGCGGCTACAAGGGGGCCATCATCGCCGCCGGCCTCGGTGCCCTGGCCTGCATGGCCGGCACGGCGCAGGCGGCCCAGTGCGGCAACACGGCGAGCGGCTTCGAAAACTGGAAGACCCAGTTCGCGCAAGAGGCGAAGGGACGCGCCAGCGCCGCGAGCCTCGCCGCCCTGATGGAAACTTCCTATTCCGGCGCCACCATCTCGGCCGACCGGGGCCAGAAGAGCTTCCGCCTGACCCTCGACCAGTTCCTGGCCAAGCGCGGCGGCCCCACCATCGTCGCTCGCGGCCGCAAGCTGAAACAGACCAACGCGGCGTTGTTCGCCTCGATCGAGCAGCGCTACGGCGTACCGGCCGGTCCACTCCTGGCGATCTGGGGCATGGAGACGGGCTTCGGCGCGGTCCGCGGCAACATCAACACGCTGTCCGCCGTGGCGACCCTCGCCTATGATTGCCGCCGCTCGGACTTCTTCACGGACCAGCTCTACGCGGCTCTCACCCTCGTCGATCGCGGCATCCTCAATTCCGCGACCCGCGGCGCCGCCCATGGCGAGGTCGGACATACCCAGTTCCTGCCCAAGAACGTGCTGACCTACAGCACCGGCGGAAGCCTCGACAGCGCTCCCAATGCGCTGAACGCCACCGCCAACTTCCTCAAGGGCCACGGCTGGAGGGCCGGAGCGGGCTACCAGCCGGGCGAGCCGAACTTCGCGGCGATCCAGGGATGGAACGCGGCCACCGTCTACCAGAAGGCGATCGCCCAGCTCGGCCGCCAGATCGACGGCGAGTGACGGATCACGGGGCCCTTCGGGGTCCCGTTCTCGTCGGGCCGTGCTCATGGCGCCGGGGGGCTCGCTCGCCGCTGCCATAGGCCCACCTTGACTTAGCCCCTCCCTGATCGATCTTCCGGCTTCGACGATGGCGTCGCAGCGGGACATACTCCATGGCCGGGATCGTTCTCGCGGGATTGATCGGAATGGTGGCGGGCCTGCGGACCATGACCGCGCCGGCGGCCATCGCCTGGGCGGCGCATCTCGGCTGGATCTCCCTCGACGGCAGCTGGCTCGCCTTTCTCGGCTACCGCTCGACGGCCGTCATCCTCACCCTTCTCGCGCTCGCCGAGTTCGTGACGGACATGCTTCCCGCCACGCCGAGCCGCACCGTGCCCGTGCAATTCGCCGCGCGGATCGTGAGCGGCACCCTCTGCGGCGGCGCGATCGGGATCGGCCTGGGACAGCCTGTCGCCGGAAGCCTGGCGGGCGCGACCGGCGCCGTCATCGGGACGCTGAGCGGCGCCCGGGCGAGGGCATGGATGGCCGCCTCCTTCGGTTCGGACAAGCCGGCGGCCTTCACCGAGGATGCCATCGCCGTCATCGCCGCGATCCTCATCACGAGCGCGCTCTAAGCAGGTCTTCATCGCAGAACCGCGGGCCGCTTCCGCGAAACCTGCTTGGCGCTGCCTCCGGGGCTCGCCCCCCCGATCCGGTTTCCTCGCGCCCTCTCCGTGACGAGGGACAGAATTGTCGTGGTCGAGGACCGGAAACACGATTGGTGCGTTGCACTTCGTCACCACGCCTGACACCAGGGCGCTCCGCCTTCGGGAGCGACCCGTGCGGGGCCGGGCGGGGAGGGGACGATGCCAACCTGCCCCCATCCGCCAAGTGCCCGGACCTATCCGGCGCCGGCCTTCGGCGGAGGCGGGGGAAGGACGTTGTGACAAGGACGCCGTGACCGGGCCGTCAGGCACGGACACCGACGGTCAGAACACGAGCGATCGGACGTGAGGAATCCCGGCCTCCCGCACGACCGCTCAATCAAAACGCAGCCCCGACGCGTCGGGTCGACATGATGCCGGAGTTCCATTGATGGCCAAGATCCTGCTGGTGGAAGATCACGAAGAGATCTGGGACTTCCTCTCCCGCCGTCTCAAGCGACGCGGCTACGACGTCATCCTGGCCCATGACGGCGAGGCCGGCGTGCAGCAGGCGCGCGCCGGACGGCCGGACGTGATCCTCCTCGATATGAACCTGCCCATCCTTGATGGCTGGTCCGCGGCCCGCGCCCTGAAGTCCAGCGGCGACACGCGGGGCATCCCGATCATCGCCCTCACCGCCCATGCCATGCTCGGCGACCGCGACAAGGCGATCCAGGCCGGCTGCGACGACTATCACCCCAAGCCCATCGACTTCTCGAAGCTCCTCACCCAGATCGGCGCGGCTTTGGGCGGCGCGGAACCCCAGGTCTGACCGTCGGTCTGGTCCAAGACTTCGCACCTCCCGTCGGGACGGGGCTTCCACTGACACGCGTCGAGACGAGAAGACCCATTTCCCATGAGTGACGATCCCATCACCGCGCGCCTGATGCGGCAGGCGATGCCGGTGTTCACGATCCTGGCCTCGTGCCTGCTGGTCGTCACCATCGCGTCGATGCTGTATTTCGGCCGCGACATCATCGTGCCCGTCGTCCTGGCGATCCTCCTGAGCTTCGTCCTGGTGCCCGCCGTGCGCGTCCTGAGACGGGCGATGGTGCCTCGCGCCGCCGCGGCGCCTCTCGTCGTGGTGGCGGCCTTCGCGGCGATCATCGGGGTGGGGCTGCTCATCACCACCGAGGCTGGCCAGCTCGCCTCCGACCTGCCGCGCTATCAGATCACCATCCGCGAGAAGATCGCCTCGGTGAAGGAGGCCACGTCGGGGAGCGGAACCCTGTCGCGCATCGTCGACATGGTGCAGGATCTCGGCGAGGAGCTGCAGCCCGCGCCCCCCAAGGACGAAGACCTTCCGGGCCGGTCGGGCAGCCGCGCCAACCCGCTCCACGTGGTGGTCGCGACCCCGCAGGCCGCCCTCGCCACGACACTCGGCGCCTTCGTCGGCCCGATCCTGCACCCGCTCGCCACCGCAGGCCTGATCCTCCTCTTCACGATCTTCATCCTGCTGCAGCGGGAGGACCTGCGGAACCGCGCCATCCGGCTCGCCGGCTCGGGCGACCTGCGCCGCACCACGGCGGCCATCGACGACGCCACCAGCCGGCTGAGCCGGTTCTTCCTCGCGCAGCTTGCCCTGAACATTGCCTTCGGCGCGGTCATCGGCACCGGCCTCTGGGTCATCGGCGTGCCGAGCCCGATCCTGTTCGGCGTGCTCGCGGCGATCCTGCGCTTCGTGCCCTATATCGGCGGCGCCATCAGTGCCCTGCTGCCCCTGATCCTGGCGGCGGCGGTGGATCCCGGCTGGTCGATGGTCATCGCCACCGCGCTCCTGTTCCTCATCGTCGAGCCCATCGCCGGCCACGTGGTCGAGCCGTTGCTCTATGGCCATTCCACCGGTCTCTCGCCGCTGGCGGTCATCCTGGCGGCCACCGTCTGGACCTTCCTGTGGGGACCGATCGGCCTCGTCCTCGCGACGCCGATCACGGTCTGTCTCGTCGTCCTCGGCCGCCACGTGGACCGGCTCTGGTTCCTCGACGTCATCCTCGGCGACCAGCCTGCCCTGGCGCCCCCGGAGATCTTCTACCAGCGCATGCTCGCCGGAGACCCGGCCGAGGCGATCGAACAGGGCCGGCAGGTGCTGAAGGCGCGGGCGCTGGTGACCTATTACGACGAGGTCGTTCTCGCGGGCCTTCGCCTCGCCCAGGACGACCTCGCCCGCGGTGCCCTCGACCGGTCGCGCCAGAGCGAGGTCGGCGCGGCGATCCGCACCGTGGTCGACAGGCTCAAGCTCGCGCCGATCAAGCGCTCGGGTTCGGCCGGCAGCGCCGAGGCCGCCGCCGCCATCGCCGCCGCCGGTCCGGATCGCAGCAGCGCCGGCATCGTCCTGGCGCGGGACGACCTCGCCGCGAACTGGCGCGGCACCACCCCGATCCTCTGTGTCTCGAGCCGGGGGCCGTTCGACGAGGCGGCGACCCTGATGCTGAGTCAGATCCTCGGCCGTCACGGCCTCGCCGCTCAGATGACCTCGCTTGCCGACCTGCGCGCCGACAAGCGGCCCGAGCGCGCGGACGAGATCGCGATGATCTGCTTCTCCTATCTCGAACCTGTCAGCCTCTCGCAGATCCGTCTCACCGTCCGGCAGGCCCGCAAGGAGCTTCCCGGCGTGAAGGTGCTCGTCGGGTTCTGGCGCGAGCGCGATCCTTCGACCCTCGACCGCCTGCGCCGGACCACCTCCGCCGACGTGCTGGTGACCTCCCTCAACGATGCCCTCGACGCAGCCCTGCGCTATGCCGCGCCGGGGCGGGCGGGACGCGGCTGAGACATGGCCGATCGCGATCCGACCCCCGCCCACGCCGCCACCGAAGGGCTCCTGGCCCGTATCGCGGCCGCGGAGGGGCATCCCTTCCGCGCCGATGACGAGCGGCTCGCCCTGTCCGGCCTCCGGGCCGGGCGCGAGGCTCTGCTGGCCCGCATCCCTCGCGGCGAAGCCGCCCCCCCATGGTGGGACGCCAGGCATCGCGGCCTCGGTCTGTCCCGCGCGCATCTCGACGGAGCCGACCTCGTCGAGGCCGACCTCTCCGGTGCCAACCTGTCCGGCGCTTCCCTGGTCGGGGCGCTGGCCCGCTCCGCCCGGTTCGAGGGCGCGATCCTGGAGGAGGCGAATTTCAGCGAGGCCGATTGCAGCGGCGCGAACTTCACCGGCATCGTCGGCGGCGAGGCGCATTTCTCCGACGCGATGCTCGAGGACGCCGACTTCACCGGCGCGACGATGCGCTTTGCCCGGATGCAGCGCGCCCTCCTCGACGGGGCGACCTTCGCCCGCGCCGATCTCTGGGGTGCCGACTTCACCGGGGCGGATGCCGATTACAGCCGGTTCGACGGCGGCCGCCTCGACGAGGCGAACCTCTCCGACATGAACCTCACCTTCGCCAATTTCGACGGGGCGAGCCTCAAGAAGGCACGTCTCACCGGCTCGCGCCTGCGCGGCGCCAGCCTCTCCGGTGCCGCCCTCGACGGGGCCGACCTCTCCGGGGCCGACCTGTCCGAGACGAACCTCGTGCGCCTCAACCTGATGTCCTGCCGCCTGCGCCATGCGCGGTTCTCGGGCGCGCTCCTCACCGGCGTCCGCTTCCGGGTTGACCAGCTCGGCGGCGCCGTGGGCGAGGAGATCGCGGGCGAATACGAGGCCGCGCAGGCGAGCTACCTCGCCATCGAGCACAACATGAAGAGCATCGGCAGCCATGACGAGGCGAGTTGGGCCTACAAGCGCGGCCGTCGCATGGGCCGGCTCCATGCCGGCGCCGAGGCGCGGGCGGCCTGGGCCCGGCGGACCCGGTCACCCAGAACCTGGAAGCCCGTCCTGCAATCGGGCTATCGCTGGGTCGCCGACCGGTTCGTGGAATGGCTGTGCGATTACGGCGAGAGCCTGTCGCGCATCGCCCGCGCCTTCGTGATCCTGATCTTCGTCTTCGGTGCCCTGTTCGGCATCGCCGGCGGGCTGATCCCCGAGGGCGGCGGCGGAAGCGCGACGTACAATCCCCTCGACCTTCTGAGCTACAGCGCCCTCAACATGATGACGGCGAACCCGCCCGAGATCGGCGTCAAGCCGGTCGGGCGCTTCACCAACCTCCTCGTCGGGATCGAGGGCGCCGCCGGCATCATCCTGATGGGCCTGTTCGGCTTCGTCCTGGGCAACCGGCTGCGACGATAGGCACCTGCCGGAAACGCCGTCCCCGCACACCACCGATCCGTCATCGACATTACCGCGAGCCGCACCGATGGACACCCCGACCTCTTCCCGCCGCCTTTGGCGCTGGCGCGGCCCCAAGACCGTTCCCACCGCCCTGCAGGGGATCCCCGGCTCTCCGGTGGCCTTCGGGCTGTTCGCCGTCGCCGTGGTCGCCGGCCTCGCCAATTATGTGTTCGCCGAGAGCAGCCGCACGGAAGCCTCCCGCCAGCACGACATTATCACGCTGAACGAGCGCCTGCTCTCGACCATGAAGGATCTCGAGACGGGCATGCGCGGCTACACCCTCACGGGGATGCCGAACTACCTCACGCCCTACAAGCGCGCGGTCGAGACCCTCGACGGCCAGATCGGCGAGCTCGACCGGCTGGAATCGGAATCCGCCGATCCCGGAACCGCCCGGCGCCAGGAGTTGCGGACCCTCATCACGGGTGAGCGCGATTTCGCCCGCCGGGTGGTGGAAGCCCGGGATGCCAGCGGCTTCGACGCGGCCGTGACCCTCGTTCGGACCGGGGAGGGCAAGCGCATGATGGACGGCATCCGCGAAGCCACCCGGGTCGGACAGGACCATGCCCGCGACAGCCTCGCCCGCTCCGAGACGACGGAGTTCTGGCGGGGATTGATCCTCTCCCTCGTCTGCGCGGCCTCGGCCCTGGCGGCAATGGGCCTCCTCGGTCGCATCGCCCTGCTGCGCCGGCGCGACAGCCAGCGCATGACGGCACTCCTCGATGGGGTCCTCGCCAACGCCCCGGTGGGCCTCGGCTTCCTCGACCACACCCTGTCGATCCGCCACATGAACCGCGCCCTGGAGACGATGAACGCGCGCGGCTTCCAGGCGTCCCTCGGCGGCCCGATATGGGCCGCGATCCCGGAGCTCGAGGACCTGCTCCGTCCGAAATTCGAGGCGGCGCGCGACAAGGGCCTGATCACACCCGATATCGACGTCGCCGTGCCGACCCCGAGTGCGCCGGGCGGCGTTCGCCACCTCCAGATGAGCGTCTATCCGCTGCCGGGCTCGGCGGGTCTCTCCGACGGGAGGGTGGACGGCGTCGGCTTCGTCGTCACCGACGAGACCCTGCGCAAGCTCACCGAGGAGCGCACGCGCCAGAGCGAGCAGCGGTTCCGCTCCCTGACCGAGGCCACCTCCTCCATCGTCTGGGCGACCCCGCCGGATGGCGGCTTTACCGTCGCCCCGTCCGAATGGACCCGCTTCACCGGCCAGAGCCCGACGGAGGCCGCCGGCCACGGCTTCCTCGGCGCGATCCACCCCGACGACCGCGACAAGACGCAAGCCGCCTGGGACCACGCGGTCTCGAACGTCACGCTCTACGAGATCGAGCACCGGATCCGCCGCCACGACGGCGTGTGGCGCCACATGGCCGTGCGCGGCGTCCCCATTCTCGACGAGGCGGGGACGGTCCGCGAATGGGTCGGCGCCCATACCGACATCACCGCGCGCAAGGAGGCCGAGCAGGCCCTGGAAGCCGCTAAAGAAGCGGCGGAGGAGGCCAACCGCGCGAAAAGCCAGTTCCTGGCCAACATGAGCCACGAGCTGCGCACGCCGCTCTCGGCGGTGATCGGCTATTCCGAGATGCTGCAGGAAGAGATGGAGGATCTCGGCCAGGAGAGCCTGCTCGCCGACATGCGCAAGATCGAGGCGAATGCCCGCCATCTCCTCGGTCTCATCAACGACGTCCTCGACCTCTCGAAGATCGAGGCCGAGCGCATGGAGATCTATGCCGAGGACTTTCCCGTCGCCGAAATGGTGCGCGAGGTCGCCTCCACCGTGGACGCCCTCATCGGGAAGAAGGGCAACGCCCTCGCCCTCGACCTCGCCGAGGATCTCGGGCTCGCCCATACCGACCAGACCAAGCTGCGCCAGTGCCTGATCAACCTCCTCAGCAACGCGGCGAAGTTCACCGAGAACGGGCGGATCACCCTCTCGGCCGTGCGTGAGGGCGATCACGAGGACGGCTGGCTCGTCTTCCGCGTCGCCGATACCGGCATCGGGATGAGCCCGGAGCAGCAGGCCAAGCTGTTCGAGCGTTTCACCCAGGCCGATGCCTCGACCACGCGCCGCTTCGGTGGCACCGGCCTCGGCCTCGCCATCACCCGCGCCTTCTCCACCATGCTCGGCGGGCAAATCGACGTGGCGAGCCGCGAAGGGGAGGGTACCACCTTCACGATCCGGATTCCCGCCCGCTACGTCGAGGTGCAGCCCGCCTCCGCGATCGCCCATGACGGCCCCGCAACGGCGCCCTCCGGCGCTGCCAAGGGGGATCAGGTCCTCATCATCGACGACGATCCCGCGACCCGCGATCTCCTCACCCGTTACCTCGAGAAGGACGGCTTTCGCGTGGCCAGCGCGGCGGACGGGCGCGAGGGCCTGGAACGCGCCCGCGCCTTGCGCCCGCGGGTGATCCTCCTCGACGTGACCATGCCGCGCATGGACGGCTGGTCGGTGCTGCGGGCGCTGCGCGCCGACCCCGATCTCGGGGCGACGCCGGTGATCATGGTCACGGTGCTCGACGAGCAGAGCCTCGCCTTCTCCCTTGGCGCCACCGACTACCTGCACAAACCCATCGAATGGGGACACCTGAAGGAAGCGATGGAGCGCTTCCGGGCCACGGGCTCCGATGGCCCGGTCCTCGTGGTGGATGACGATGCCGACGTGCGCGAGCGGATGACCGCGATGCTCACCCGCGAGGGCTGGCGCGTGACCTCCGCCGAGCACGGTCGGGCCGGGCTGGAGGCGGTGGCGGTGAAGAAGCCCTGCCTCATCCTCCTCGACCTGATGATGCCGGAGATGGACGGGTTCGGCTTCCTCCGCGTCCTGCGGGCGAAGCCCGAATGGCGCGACATCCCCGTGGTGGTGCTCACCGCCAAGGACGTCACCGCCGACGACCGCCGGCGTCTCGCCGGCCAGGCCGACCGAGTGCTGCAGAAGGGCCAGCTCAGCCTGTCCGACCTCGCCGACGCCCTCCGCTCCCTGGTCACGTCGTAGGCGGACGGGGCGCGTTCACACGTCGTGCGCGTTCCCCGTCGAGCACCGGCGCACGTCCCCAACGGGGAAAAGGTTCGCGTCGGCTCAGATCGCTTCGTAGGCGAAGAGAATGGTGATCGTGGACAGGCCGAGGAGGCCGATGACGAAGCAGATATCGGCGACACGCTCCAGCCGAAGGGCGAGGGGACGGTCGTTGTCGAGGCGCATGGAGAGATACGAGGCCGCCGCACTGACGAGGAACAGGATCGCCGTGAGGGAAATGGCCTCGTCCACGTGACTCGGGCCGATCTGGACCTCGACGATCTTCACCAACCCCACCAGCGTCGTGCAGACCCCGATCATCGTTCCCGCGGCGGGCAGGATGTGCTGGGACAGGGCACGGGCGCCTTGCCCGCCCTTCGGGCTTCGTCCGTTCGTGCGTGGCTCCGGCGCCTGGAAAAATTCAGGCCGGATCGACTATCGCATGATGGACGCTCCCTCTTCGAGACCTCTTCCTGCCCGGGCTGGGGCACGACGAAAGCGGACTGGAACCGCCGGCCGGACGGCACCGGCCGGGCGGCATGCGGTCAGGTCGCCTTCTGCGGATCGACGGTTCCGGCTTCGGTCGTGCTCTCGTCGCCGGCGGCCTCGCCGAAGGCCTGTATCCAGGCAGCGTAATCGTCGCTTCCCTCGGAATAGGGACAGCTGTCCCGTGTCTTGCCGTAGAGGCGGGCGTTCCGGCCCTTGATGAAGGGGCTGTCGCTCGCAGTGGCGCCGTCGCTCATGATCGTCTCCCGTTGGTGCGGATGCGGGAGGGAACGCGTCAGCGGGCGTGAGGATCGGGGCCGCCCCTGCGACGAAAAACCCGCCGCGGCGCGAGCCGGGCGGGGGAAGGGGGAGTCTCGTAGCCGAGGTGAAACGGCCTCGGCCGCCGCCGGTTCCCTGCGCGCCCAGTGACATTGGCGGGACAGGCGGCGGTCCGGCGTTCACGGCGAGGGGAATGGCTTGGGGAATGGCCGCCCCTCCGCAGCTTGCGCCGCCGCCGCCGGGATGGCAGTCCCGCAGGCAGCCGCATCAACGGGAAGCCGCCTTGTCCGCGCAGCCGCAGACGACCGCAGGGATCGTCATCTATCACCCCGACGAGGCGAACCTGGTCCGGCTGGTGGGGGCGCTGGCCCCCGACGTCCGGGAGATCGTCATTTACGCCAACTCCCCTCTGGCGCCGGAGGAGGAGGAGCGCCTCCGCGCCGCGGCGGGCGGCACCCTCCTCACCGTGATGCGTCCGGCCGGCAATCTCGGCCTCGGCGTCGCCTACAACGACCTGCTGGCCCATGCCCGCGGGCAGGGCGACAGCTTCCTCTTCCTCCTCGACCAGGACAGCCTGCCGCCCCCCGGCGCGATCCCGCGGCTGGCCGTCCTGCACGGGCGCCTGAAGGCGGAGGGAGCGCGCCCCGCCATCGTCGGCCCGCGTCCGACGGACTGGGCCGGCAAGGTCCTGAAAGCACCCCCGGGACGGGCGAGCGACCGGGACGAGGCCCATGTCTCCCGAGTCCAATTCGTGATCTCCTCGGGCTCCCTCGTGGAGTGCGAGGCGGCGGCCGCGGTGGGTCCGTTCCGGGCGGATTTCTTCATCGACGCCATCGACGTGGAATGGTGCATGCGGGCCAACCACCGGGGCTACTCGATCTGGATCGCGCAGGACGTACCCATGGCCCATGAGCTCGGGCGCGGCCGGATCCGGCTGCTCTTCGGCCTGTTCCCCACCGACCAGCCGCCGCGGCGGCTCTACACCTTCCTGCGCAACCAGCTCGCCATGCTGCGCATGGGCCACGTGCCACTCGCCCACAAGGCGAAGACCCTGCTCGCGCTCCCCCTGCGCATCGCCGTGTATCTCGCTCACAACCGGTTCTCGCGGGAGATCCGCAGCGCGCTCTGGCACGGCGTGATCGACGGCGCCCGCGCCCGGCTCGGGCCGCCGGCGACCGTGCTCGGAACGCCGGCGCGCCGACGGGACCGGGCCGCGGAGGCGGTCGAACGGGCCGAGTGAGGCTCGCAGTTGGAGCGACCCCCGTTCGATCGCCGCCCGTCAAGGCACGGCACCGGACTGCAAACCGCCTCGTTGACCGCCCCGTTACGTCAGGGGCCGTCCATCGAGACCGCGCACGCTGAAGCCATCCGCCCACGCGGCGATGGTGAAGCAGCGCTCGAGGGCGTGGTGGAGCGTTCCGTCGAGCTGCCGCTCCTCAGGCTCGAAAGCCACCAGGGGCAGCTGGAGCCGCCGCAGGCGCGCAAGGGCCGCGGGCCGGAACCAGAACATCGAGCCCTCGAAGAAGCCCAGACGGGCGGCGTCGTCCGGCAGATCCATCTGCTGAACGATCGCCCTGACGCGCGTCTCGTTGGCCATCCAGTAGGAGGGCGTCGCCCGAAAGCAGTCCGACCAGCCGACGATGCCGACGTCGGGCGCCTCGAAGGCCGCCAGTGTCCGCCACGTGGCGTTGCGCTCGCCCGCCAGCATGGTGAAAAGCAGCTTGCGCCTGATCTCGCCGTCCCGCAGATGCGGGCTGCGTTTGGTATGCAGCTTCAGGACGGCATCGTACCCGTCGAATGTCCCCGCATTGAGGAGGGCGACGAAGGGGGCGATGTCGCGGCCGCGATTTTCGCACGGGTGGAGGACGACCCCCGGGAGGCCCTGCACCAAATGCCGCGCCTGATCCACGCGATCGGTGGGAACCGTGAGATGAAGCGGAGCGGCATCGGGCAACGTCGCGCGGCAGGCCAGGATCTCGGGCAGCAGATCGAGGTAGTACAGATGCGCCACAACGGCCGTCCGGACGTGCGGCCGAGGTGCCGGTTGTCTCCAACGCGCCAGCCTCTGCCGCATCCGCTGCCCGGCCGCCGATACGAACACGGCCCCGACAGTCAGCGCCGCGATCTTCTGATAGACATGGCGGCGGTAGGCGCGAGACCGAAGCCCGAGACGGCCGATGGCCGTCAAGCGCGCCGGCAAGGCCATGTGCCGAGCGTTGTGCAAAGTAGGAATCCGTATCGCCGACGGCCGTTCATGCTCGTCCTCATCGCCGAGGACACATCGCCGTCGGCGCAGAAATCCATACACGGAATTCGCACAGAGGACGTGGCCCGCCAGCCACTACCGGTGATCACTTGGTACTCTCACCGCCGGCGTGGCATTGTCCCATCCGCACGGGCGAGCGCCACCGGCCGATGGCCTTCTTTGATTCTGTGCATGCTCTAGCTTCTAACTCCATTTCTATACCAAATTCTATGCCAAAAAATTGACGGTATAATTTCAATCAACGATCAATCAAGGGGCCAAATCTATTGGGGCAGCCTCGGTTTTATTATATTTCATCAGTTGACGTCGAGACGATATTGCACAACGGCATAATTTTCTTTCGTGTAGGTGAACTCGCGCACGTCGAGAAAGCTCCAAAGGGTGCCTAGAGGCTGTTATGGACCTGTGACGGCTGGATTCCGGATGAAGGGGCATGACCTTTTCAGGCAAAACCTACCCGTCCGACGTCTCCGATAAAGAATGGGCGTTGGTCGCCCCTTACCTGACACTGCTGCGGGAGGAGGCGGGGCAGCGCGAGCACGGATTGCACGAGGTGTTCAACGGCCTGCGCTACGTCTTAGAGACGGGGGCACCATGACGTTGGATGCCTAACGATCTGCCACCTTGGGAAGCGGTCTACCAGCAGGCGCAGCGCTGGCTGGCGGCAGGCTGCTTCGAGCAACTGGCCGACGATCTGCGCGCCCAGCTGCGCTTGGCCGTCGGACGTTAGCCTGAACCGAGTGCGGCCATCCTCGTGACCCTGACCCATCAAACTGGTCCGCGCTGCGTGCAAGTTTTTTCGGGCATCCTGAACCTTGAAGGAGGGTGGATGCCATGCCTCGCAAACGTTTCAAGGCCTACCCGCTCGGCTACTTCCACATCGATCTGGCCGAGGTCCACACGGCGGAAGGGCGGCTCTACCTGCTCGTCGCCATCGACCGCACGACCAAATTCGCCTTCGTTGAAGTCCATGGACGAGCAACGCGAAGGGTTGCGGGTGACTTGTTCCGGCATCTTATCGAGGCCGTGCCCTACAAGGTGAACACGGTGCTCACCGACAACGGCACCCATTTCACGACACCCGGCAACGTTGCCTCGGCCGCCTCCATCATCAAGGAGGCGATTGCAGCCGGCGAGACCTTCCGAGCTCACAGCTTCGAGCTTGCCTGTGCCCGCAACGATATCGACCATCGCCTGACCAAGCCGCGGCACCCTGGACGAATGGGCAGGTCGAGCGAATGAACCGCACGATCAAGGACGCGCCGGTCAAGCGCTACCACTATGACAGCCACGCGCAACTCCGTGCCCACCTGACCGACTTCGTCAGCGCCTACAACTTTGGCCGCCGCCTGAAGAGCCTGCGTGGCCTCACACTCTACGAGGCGATCTACAAAGCATGGTCTGCCGAGCCCGGTCGCTTCAGGTCAAACCCGCTCCACCAAATCCCGGGACCAAACATCTAATACACGCACGAACCGTGCTGGACGACTGGTGCGCCAACCACAACACCCAACGCCCTTCCCACCCTAACTGGCAAACGCCCGCAACTTTCACCTCGACCTTGATACCGCACAAGGCCCTGGGACTGTGCTATGCGACAAGCACAGCTCCAGGGCAAATCTTTTAACAAGTCCAAACGGACTTACCAAACGACGGAAACGAACTCGGCATCGGATAGGAACTGGGGACAACATCACAAATATGAAACCCAGTACTCGCAAGGATCCTAGGTCACCCTATCTGAATGTGCAGACACTCATCACAAGGCGCCGGAAGCCTCCTTCCTTGAAATTTGAAAGGAAGTGTTTTGCTCCCGCTCCCCACCGAGTGGGCGATTTAATATAGCAGTACCCACCGATCAAAAATCGTGCCGACACCAAACCATATCGCTCGATCCGGCTAAACGCTGGAACATTCGCAACAGTCAGACGATTGACAACCGGCGAAAAGCTAAAGGGTAAATTTCCCAAATCGCTATTACAAATAATTGAAGCCAATTCGGCATTTGACATGTGCCACTTAGACCTGTCAACTTCCGTTATAGAATTCTGCCATCGACTATTTGTCGATGTCGTTCTTACCGATATACCAGCAAATAGCTTGTCATATATTATGGGCATCGGCCGAGCTTGCAATATGCTAAAAAGCTGAATTGCGTAGTCCTCGTAATAAGTGACGCGCTCAAAGACGCTAGAAGGCATCGCCTTCAGGACATCGCGCGGCAGTATAACTCCACAGAAGGGGATATGGTTGAAGCCACCTAGAGATTTGCCCCAATTTGAGGCTTTAAATCGGGATCCGACAACAGTATTATAGCTGCGACTGCCAAAGGTGTCCGTTGTAGACATCGTTTCATGGAAATGCATTGTGTCACAAAATATTATATTCCCTGACGAGGCGGTCGAAATAATGCAAGCCAAGCGCTCTGCCTCGTTGGGAAAAAGCCAATCGTCATCGTCAACGAAACAGTAGAAATCGGCTGTAATTTTCTGCAGCGCCGCTCGTAATATTAAGCTTCTAGAGTCGCTCTTCTCAAAGGGGGAGACGGCAATAACCTCAGCGTACGAACACGCGAAATCTGGAATTCGATCGCCCCTATCCGTAATAATTACTGGCGTTATCTCAATATGATCTCCTGCCGAAGCGGCAAACGATTTTATAGACTGTAAAGTTCTAAGCAGCAGAACCTTTTCTCGAAATTGACTCCGGACAATTATAGCTAACCGTCGAGGCGGCCTGCTTTTGGAAGCATTCCTTAGAGCCGAGAGTTCAATGTCGATCAGATTCTTTGAAGATAGTCCACTGAACGGAATTTTTAAAACTCCATTCATGGTAAGAAATTTTCTATTGGATAATCGGCCGCCAACGAATTCTAAAAAGCCTTTTGATGCCGCAGCTTTGGTAAAGTCACTTTGATTGCCCGAACTTGAGTGGTAACAGGCAAGAAGAGGTGAGGTCAGTACAGCCAACCCGGCAAATAGTGTCTCGATAGATAGGCAAAGATCGTAAAGTTGGTAGCCGAAAAAGGTCGGCAGCGTCACGCCGTTCCGCTTGAGCGCATCGCAATTGATAAGCATCGTATTGCCATCGATGGACTCGACCGGCCTAACGTCACCTATCTGTGTGGGTCCGCCATGGGGGTCAAACAGAAATCGCACGTACTGTGTTGTATCGAGACCATAGCCTATGGAACCAATACCAGCGTTGCCGCAGATTCCCCAATTCGGCCATTCATGATTCAGGTCGGATATAGCTTTGTTAACCCTCTCGGGAAAATCAGAAGGATAAAATGCATCGTCATGCAAAAACATGGCAAAGCTGTGGGGCCCTGCAATTATCTCATTTAGAAGATTAAAGAGAGATTCACTCCCTACATGGAATTCGGCATCAATGAGTGCTGGGTTTACTTGCCTGAATTTGTCTGCTGCACTCTGACTTCTAGCGGCGACATGAAATTTCATTGCTTGATCTCGTGGAAGCGATTGATACCGAGTACTTTGATGTGCCGGCAGCCATCAATGTTTTCATAGTGGACATGCTGAAATGACAGAAAATTAGTTTCAATGTCTCGCAGGGAAGCGAGCACTACTTCTTGGTCTGCACTTTCTCTTAATAATGAACGAGCCCTGATCTCGCCATTTATCCCAAAAAATTTCCTCATCAAAAGAACAAAATTCCGGATCGAGTAGTATTTCTCATTCTCGACGAGATCATCCCGATAAAATGAGCCTCCGCTAAAATGTGTCACGATAGCCGCAGGCTCGTACACAACATCAAAGCCAGCGAGCCAACTTCTCCAGCTTAAATCAACATCTTCAAGATAAAGAAAATATCGAGTGTCCATGCCCGAAACGCGTCGGTACATTTCAGAGTTTATTAGAGCAAAAGCTCCGCTTGCCCAAGGGGTGCGATGCGTGAGGCGGTCATATTCTTTCGGGTGTTCAAATGGCCACTGCCGGCCCTCAACAATTCCGACATGATTCTTGGCGCTCTTAAAGGTCGCTAAGAGCGCGTCGATAGCGCCTTCTTGCAATATGCAATCCGGATTAATTATGATAAAAGATGGCTCACTCACCGCCTGAAATAAAAGGTTATGGCCTTCTGCAAATCCAAGGTTATTTCCAGTAGTATTTGGTATCCAATTAATCTCAATTTTTGGGTTTTCTGACGTAAGCATCTTTTCCGAAAGTCCGTCTGCTCGGTAGTCAATTACGTTAAAGATGACTGAAGCGTTTGTCGCGCTTGCGATCGATGGGATTAGCACGTTCTGGATGTGACTCAAATGGCTTTCACCAAACACGCAGTTGAGATGGACCAGCATCATAGTTCTCTACGGAGGGGGGTGATTAGTTAGCCTTAACTAGTATAGCGCAAAACTCTTGTCGATTCAGCGGAGTCTGATAGATTCGAACAGCTGTGAATGGGATAATACCCGCGTTAGATAATTGCAATATTACATCGCCAAAACTATCAGGCGTAAATTGCCACGCATGAACATCAATATACCTATCACTACTCTTGTACTCGCTAATAGCTGCCATTATCTTTGAATGTATTGTGTATAACAATCCATAATCATGATGATCACCGGCCCAATGCCTTCCCGCACAATTATGCGTGACAAGCGATCGGTGCTCAATAACGCTTTCTAAAGAATGTCTTTGGGAGCCACGCGCTTGTAAAATAGACGAAACCTTACTTTCAGGAATATAATGGTCGAAACAATATCTTTTGTCGGGGATGACCAAGAAGTATATACCATTTGCGGTTAGCAAGTTGGCTACATCCTGCAAATGCTTTACGAGGTCAGGCTGGTGCTCGATGCAATGTGCACTCGCAGCTGCGTCGAAAATGCGATTCACTATCGACAGATCACCGTTAGGCGATACCCAGTCAATTTTTGGGACGCTGTCTACAGGAAGGCCAATTTTTCCCGCGCGCTCTATTAGTGCCAATGTATCCAAAACGTCGAAATAAGAGATGTGAGGACCGGTGAGCAGAGGTCGATAGAAAGGACCGATCTCCAGCACTGTTCCATACGTCTTGATGACGTTAACAAAGCTTTCACGGAAAGCGATCGACGAGGCGCTTCGTCCCTCGCGAATTCCATGCTGCCGCCAGTGGATATAAAGCGCCTCGTGGCCAAGTGACCCGAGATCTGGGTTATTCGATCTATAAAATTCGGAATCATATTCGGGATAATAATCTATTTGATCAGGGGTGAATCGCGTTTTTTCCATCTGTGCGCTCGAAGTAGTCCGGTGAACGTTAAGGGGCCGCTTCAAATCAATCCGCCTCGATCTTACGTTCCCACAATCTCAGCATCTTAGACCAAAGTTACGGTGCCGCCACTGCGCTGTCAAACGATCAAACAGCTTTCTCCCGGCCCCCGTTTGTCGGCGGATACGCCTGCTCTGTATAATTATCGAGACGTAGATATTACTTACTCGTAATCTTGTATGCGAGAAAGTAAAGCGTGATTTTTCTAAGCCCACCAATTATTAGTCAAGCTGGCTTGCGTGCAAGAGTGTCCTTTCCGCGATTGTGTACTCCGGTATGGAACTTCAAGTTTGTCGTTACCGGTTGTCGCGTTCACTTTGCTCTAAAAAGGTCGTGTCCGACGCGGTGGTGCAGCTGAGAGGTGGTCATCGGCGATTGCCGGGTGGGGTTGGGTTGCGGCAGCCAACCCCGAACCCAAGAGCCCCCCGATGAACGACGAGATGATGGCGGTTCGCGGGCTGATGGAGAAGAGTGCCGACGCCGATCTGCTGCGCGAGATGATTGGCTTTGCCGCCGAGCGGCTAATGGAGTTGGAAGTGGGCGGCCTGACTGGTGCGGCCCACGGCGAGAAGAATGCGGAGCGGCTGGTCCGGCGCAACGGCTATCGCGATGGGGACTAGCAAACGCGGGCCAGAACGGTCGAACGGAGCATCCCAAAGCTGCGCAAAGGCAGCTACTTCCCCGGCTTTCTGGAGCCGCGGCACATGGCTGAGCCCTTCGACAAGCTCAGGATGAGGGGCGCTCACGGCGGTGATCCAGGAGGCCTACATCCAGAGCATCTCGATTCGCTCGGTGAATAATCTGGTCCAGGGAGGGCCCCATCGCGGCAGGCCGCGATGGGGCCCTGCGAAGGGCGGCACGGGCGTGTCGAAAAGCCAGGTCAGCCGGCTGTGCGAGGAGATCGACGAACGGATCGGTGCGTTCCTCGAGGGCTCCATTGAGGGCGAGTGGCCGTATCTCTGGATCGGTACGACCTACGTGAAGGTTCGCCAGGACGGCCGGATTGTCTCGGTGGCGGTGATCGTGGCGATCGGCGTGAACACCGATGGCCGGCGCGAGGTTCTCGGCCGGGACGTCGGCCCGTCGGAAGCCGAGACGTTTTGGACTGCCTTCCTGCGCAAGCTCGTGATCTCGGACGGCCACGAGGGCAGCAAGGCCTCGGTGGCCAAGGTGATTAACGCCACCTGGCAACGCTGCCGCGTCCACTTCATGAGGAACGTGCCCGCCCATGTCGGCAACTCGGGCCGCCACGTCGTGTCGCCCTTCATCGCCACCGCGTTCGCTCAGGACGACGCCGAGGCGGCCAGGGTGCAGTGGCGCAAGGTCGCCGATCAATTGAGGCCCAAGGTCCCCAAGCTCGCCGCCCTGATGGACGCGGCCGAACTCGACGTGCTGGCCTACATGGGATTCCCGGCCGCCCATCGGCTCAAGCTCCACAGCACAAATCCGCTGGAGCGCTTGAATGGCTAGATCGAGCGCCGGACCGATGTCGTGGGCATCTTCCCCAACGAGGTTGCCATCACCCGCCTCGTCGGTGCGATCCTGCTCAAACAGAACGACGAATGGGCCGTCCGGCGCTCACGCAATACGACCCTGGAAAGCATCGCCCTAATCGGCGATGATCCCCTGGTCAGCCTGCCGACCCTGGTAGCCTGATCCTCCCGGCCCGAGCCGGTGATCGTGGTTGCCTTCAGCGGGCTACACCACGGCAAGGGACACGACCTGGCAGATCGTCAGCAGTTCGCGCTGCGGCGGTCCGGAGGAGGGCTTTCAACTTGGCGAAGATCTGCTCGATAGGATTGAAGTCAGACGAGTAGGGCGGGAGGTAGAAAATCCGTGCACCGACCGTCTAAATGGCTTCGAGCACTTCGGCGACCTTGTGGGCGTTCAGATTGTCGAGGATGACAGTGTCGCCGGGCCTGAGCACCGGAGCCTGGGTGTCGGTGACGTAGGTTCGGAAGCGCATACCGTTCGTCGCTCCGTCGAAGACGTTTTCGGCGATCAGGCCCGTGGCCCGCAGGGCGGCGGTGATGGTGGTGGTCTTGTAATGCCCATGCGGCACGCCGATCCGGCAGCGCTTGCCACGCGGAGCACTACCATAGCGGCGGGCCATCTTCGTCGTGGAGGCCGTTTTGTCGAGGAAGACCGGGCGATCCGGATCGAGGTCGGGTTGGCGCTCGGACCAGTCATTGCGCGCAGCCTTCACATCCGGCAGCTCCTGTTCGGCCGCTGAGCAGGGTCTGACCCGAACCGAGCGCATCCAGCATAGTCTTCCGAGGAGTGGCCATCATGGGCCTGCCCCTCGGTCAGCTTGAGGGCGAAAGGGCGATCCTCGGCATCCACCAGGGCATGGATCTTGGTTGTTAGGCCGCCGCGCCAGCGACCCATGCAACGGGATCGGTCGTCTTCTTTTTGCGCTGGCGGCGTGCTGATGCACCCGCACGCTGGTGGCTTCGATCATCCGAATGTCGCCATCGTAAGCCTTTGACACCGCGTCGAGAAAGCGATCCCACACCCCGGCCTTGCGCCAGCGCCGGAAACGACTGCCGCACGTGGTGTGAGGGCCATAACGCTCTGGGATGTCGGCCCAGGGTGCTCCTAGGCGCAAACGCCAGAAGATCCCGTTTAGCACACGGCGATCGTCAACCCGCTATACTCCGCGTGTATCCGTCGGCAGGACGGACTTGATCACCGCCCATTCAGCATCTGTTAGATCAAAGCGTGCCATCCGCCTCTCCTTCTACGAAGGGAAAACCCGATGACCTTAATCCTGATCCGAAACCCATTATGAGTTCATGACCTAGGCTGACTATAAATTCACAAACTTGCGCTATCAATAAATACACCTCATTGTTTTATTCGAGCATGTTGATATTTACAAATAATTGGTGAAAAAAGCTTAAGGCTCAAGCTTGCCCGTCCGCCGCATAAGCCGCCAACACCTCCTCCGGCGCTCCGTCCATCATCAGCGTACCGCCCTTCATCCAGAGAGTGCGGTTGCAGAAGCGCTTGATCGAGGCGTTGTCGTGGGAGGCGAGGAACATGATGCTGGCCTTCTGAATCATGCCGTGCAGCCGCTTCTCGGCGCGTTCCGCGAAGGCGGCGTCGCCGACGCCGATTACCTCGTCAAGGATCAGGATGTCGGGATGGACGGCCGTGCTGACGGCGAAGGCGAGCCGCAGCATCATGCCGCTGGAATAGGTGCGGATCGGAAGGGACAGGAACTCGCCGAGCTGGCTGAACTCCTCCACGTCGGGCACGATCGCCTGGGCCTGCTTGTGGCTGAGCCCCAGCATGATGCTGCGCATCTCGATATTGTCGTAGCCCGTGGCATCCGTATCCATGCCCATGGACAGGTCGATCAGGGATGAGATGCGCCCCTCGATGGTGGCGGTGCCCGAGGTCGGCGGATAGACGCGGCTGAGCACCCGCAGGAGCGTCGTCTTGCCGGCGCCGTTGCCGCCGACGAGGCCGATCCGGTCGCCGTCACGGGCCTCGAAACTGACGGCGTTCAGCGCCTTGATCACTTGGACGCTGCTGTCGCGGTCGTTCTGCAGGCCGCCCCCCACCGTGCGCCGCAGGATCTCGCTCTTCAGGGCACGACCGCGGGAATTGTAGACGGCAAGCGCGACGCTCGCATTGTCGAGGACGATATGAGCCATCCTGCCCTCAGAGCCAGTACACGACGCGGTGCGAATATTTCCCCGAGAAGGCCAGGGCGACGAGCCACCCGACGACCAGCAGGCCGAGCAGGATGAGATAGGACGTCGCGCTCGGCAGATGGCCGAGCAACGGCTCGCGCATCACGTCCAGCATGCTGGCGAAGGGGTTCAGGATGAGAACGGGATGGTCGACCCGCAATTGCGAGGGCTTGAACACGACCGGCGAGACGAAGAACGCGACCTGGACGATGCTCGCGACGATCTGCGGAATGTCGCGGAACCGCGCCGACAGGATGGCCAGGAGGTAGCCGATCCAGGCCAGGTTGGCGAGCACGAGCAGCAGGCCGGGAACGAACAGCAGGATGTGCCAGTCGATCACCGTGCCGGTGACGAGGAATAGGACCGGCAGAATGATCAGGTTGTGGGCGAAGATGAAGAGGTTCCGGGCGATCGTCCGCAGCAGGTAGGTGAAGCGCGGCAGCGCGACCTGCCGGATGATGCTGTCGTTGTCGGTGAAGCTCGAGCAGCTTTCGTTGATGGTCTGCGACATCAATCCCCAGAGCACGAGCCCGGTGCCGAGATGCGGCAGGTAATCGGCAATCGAGGTGCCGAACAGCGACGCGTAGATCCCGCCCATGCCGAAGATCATCACCGCCATGCTGAGGGTCAGCCACAGCTGGCCGACGCGCGAGCGGCGATACCGACGGATCACGTCGTTCTTGGCCAGCATCCACCACATGCGCCACGCGCCGAAGCCTCCGACGACGTCGGCGACCCCTCCTGCTACCAAACCCATGCGGCCTCTTTCCCGGTGCCCTGCTCCTGCGGAGCAGCCGATGCCGGCCCTCCCAAAGCACGCGCCTGCGCGCATTGGCAAGTTTCGGGTCGCCGGGGGCAGGGGATCCGGACCGGACGTGGTGCCGGGCCGCGCATCGAAGCGCCTCAACCGACCTGCGCCGCGTCGTCGGCAAGGGCGAGCAACGTCTGGCGCAGCCAGCGATGGGCCGGGTCGTTATCGTAGGAGGCGTGCCACAGCATCGAGATCGCCACCTCGTCGAGGGCCACCGGCGCGGGGCTGACGGTGAGGCCGAGGGTTCCGGCAAAGAGGGTGGCGAGGCGCTCCTGCATCGTGGTGAGGACGGGGGCGCTGCGCACCAGGAAGGGCACGGCGAGGAAGCGCGGCGTCGTCACCGCGAGGTCGCGGCGCAGGCCGAGGAGGGCGAGGGCGTCGTCCACCACCCCGTGCGCCGTTTCCTTCAGGCTGGTGAGCACGTGGGGAAAGCGCAGGTAATCGTCCAGCGAGATCGGGGGCTCGAGGCCGACGAGGTCGGCATTGAACAGGCAGACGTAGCGATCCCGGTAGAGCAGCCGCTGCTTGTGGTGGGTCTGGCCGTGGCTGAACGTGCCGATCCCGAGATCGACGCGGTCCGCGTCGAGCTCCTGCAGGATACGGATGCGATCGATGGAGCGCAGGAGCAGGCTGATCCCCGGCGCGTGTTCGCTCAGGTAGGCCAGAAGACGCGGCCCGAGCAGGACCTCGGTGGAATCGGGCAAGCCGATGGTGAAGGTCCGCGTGACGCTGCGCGGATCGAATGCCTCGTCGCGCCGCACCAGGGACTGGATCTGGCGCAGGAGGGTGCGGACGGGCGTGGCGAGCGCCAGCGCGCGGGGGGTGGCGCGCATCCCCTCGGGGGCGCGGGTGAGGAGTTCGTCGCCGAAGGTGGTGCGCAGGCGCGCGAGGCTGCTGCTCATGGCCGACTGGCCGATGCCGATCCGGGCGGCCGCGCGGGTGACGCTACGCTCGGCCAGCAGGGCGTCGAGGGCCACCAGAAGGTTCAGGTCGATGCGGGACAGATCGACATGGTCAATAGTCATTATCGATCCAATCTGTTTGATTCATGATGCACCGCACAACATCTTCGCGTCATCGGCAAGGGCGCACCGCCCCTGCAAAGACAGCGAGACCCGACACCATGACACTCCGTACTCTCATCACCGCCGCCGCTCTTGCCACCGTCACCGTGGCCGCCGCCACCCCCCCTGCCTCCGCTGAGACGATCAAGCCCCTCGACGGCGGCAGCGTCTCGCTGGGCGAACTCAAGGGCGTCGCCTATTACACCGCCGAGCCCAAGGGCTACCGGGTGGTCGTCACCCTGGCCCGCACCGACACCAGCCGCGCAATGCGGTTCGAGGCGGTGCTGACCAACGGCCAGAGCGTAACCCTCTCGACCCCGCAGGAACTCGGCGGCACCGCCGATGCCATCGAGATCAGCCGCACCGGCGACACCGTCGCCGTCAACCGGCCGCGCCCGGGCGTCACCCGCGAAGCGACGGCGCAGAATTAAGGGAGAGCCCGGCGTGACCGGGCTCTCAGAACCCGAAGGACCTCCCCGCCGGCAACGACGGGGGGCTCTTCGTGTTCGGCACATCACCGGTCCATGGGTTAAGAGCCGTGCGGAGACGCGCATCACCGGGGATGCGGATCGAGGTGGACGGGACAGATGGCAGGCCTGAAGGACAAGCGCGGCTTCATCGACAAGGACAGGCTAGACCTGTCCGAGCGGCAGGCCGTCGAGCATTGGATGAAGCGCTGGGGCGTCACCCGCGACCAGCTGACGAGCGCCCACCGCAAGGTCGGACATATGATCAAGGATATCGCAGCCGAACTGGGCAAGAAGCGTTAGAGGCAGGAAGCATTAAGCTGGACGAGGCGGGGGCGGGCAGGTGGCGGACAAGAAACACTTCTCGCTGCCTTGGCGCGGCCCGCTCAACGACCGCCGCTACGCGTCCCAGGATCCCGCCCGCTTCCCGGACCTGCATGCCCTCGATGCCCTGGACCGAGGGCACTTCCGCAAGATCGTGAGCTGGAACCTGCTGCGGCGCACGGGAGCCAAGGTCGACGCCATCGTCGCCCTGGTGGAGCGCGAGCGGCCCGACCTGCTGCTCATGCAGGAGGCGACCAAGGACATCGCAGTGATCGAGGAGCGGCTCGGCGGCGTCTATGCCTGGGCTCCGCTGCCCGGGCGCATCCATGGGCTCGCCATGTGGAGCCCGCATCCCTGGGCCTCCCCGCCCGTGGTCATCGCCCTGCCGTCGGGCGCCGTCGTCGACCGAGTCTGTCAGATCCTCGATCTCGGCGATTTCGGCGTGGCCAACGTCCATCTTTCCCATGGACAGGTGCTCAACCGGCGGCAGTTGCGGCGGATCGAGCAGAGCCTGCCGGCGCGCGCCGCGGTGATCGGCGACTACAACCTCGTGGGCCCCGCCCTGCTGCCGGGGTTCCGCGATGCCGGGCCGCGCATCCCGACCCATGCCATGGTCGATCTCGTGCCCCTGCGCATCGACCGCTGCCTCGTGCGCGGGCTCGCCTGCCTCGGCCGCACGGTGCTGCCGCGCGGCGCCTCCGACCACCGGCCCATCGTGGTGCATCTCGGCCCCGCGCCGGCGCAGACGAGCGAACGGGCCGTCAGAGGTATGGCAGCATTAGTCGTACGGCTGCGTCGCGCAACCGCACGGGCAAGGGCCGCCGCGCGAGCTCCTCGGCCGTCAGGCGGGCATCCATCTTCGTCCGCATGAAAGCGTCGAGGCGTTCGGCGAAGGTGCGGTCGTAGACCTCGACGTTGAGCTCGAAGTTCAGGCGGAAGCTGCGCATGTCCCAGTTCGCACTGCCGACGAAGCTCCATTCCCCGTCGACGACGAGGAGCTTCGAATGGTCGAAGGGTGGCTCGTCGAGCCAGATCCGCACGCCCGCCTCGAGCAGGGGCGCCACATGCGCCCGCGTCGCCCAATCCACGTAGCTGTGGTTGCTCGCCCGCGGGATGATGACGTCCACGCGCACGCCGCGCGTCGCGGCGAGCGCCAGCGTCGTGGACAGGATCTCGCTCGGAAGGAAATAGGGCGTCACCAGGCGGATGCTGTGCTGCGCGCAGGTGATCGCCGACATCACCGCGAACTCGATCTTCTCGATATCCGCATCCGGCCCGGAGGTGACGACACGGGCCTCGATCTCGCCCGCGGCGTCGGGCGGGGGGAACCAGCGCGGACCGTCGAGTTCCTCACCCATGACGAAGGCCCAGTCGGAGGCGAAGGCCTGCGACAGCTGCTCCACCACCGGCCCCTCGATGCGGAAATGGGTGTCGCGCACCGGGTCCGGGGGAGAGGCGGCGACGAGGTTCTCGTCGGCGATGTTGATGCCGCCGGTAAAGGCGATGCGCCCGTCGACGATGAGGATCTTCTTGTGGGTGCGCAGGTTCAGGAACGGCATGCGCCAGGGGAGGGCGGAGTGCATGAACAGGCCGACCGGCACCCCGGCCCGGCGCAGGCGCCGCGCCATGGCGGGGAAGAAGTAGCCGCTGCCGATCCCGTCGATGAGCACCCGGACTTCGACGCCGCGCGAGCGTGCGGCCACCAGCGCCTCGAAGAAACGCGACCCGGCGCCGTCGTTGCGGAAGATGTAGCTCGACAGGGCGACGCTGTGCGTCGCTCCCCCGATCGCGTCCAGCATTGCCGGATAGGCCTCGTCGCCGTTGCGCAGGATGGCGAGGTTGTTGCCACCCAGGAGGACGAGCCGCGTGATCCGGCGGACGGCGCGGTCGAGGGGCCGCAGGTCCTCGGGCACGCTGGCATCGGGGATGACGGGGGAGCCCGCCTGCTGCGACGGCCGCACCCGCAACTGGCGCGCCCGGCGCGAGACCCGGTTCACGCCGAAGATCGCGTAGAGGGCCGTCCCGAAGATCGGCGACAGCCAGGCGAGGCCGATCCAGCCGATGGCGGTGCCGATCTCGCGCTTGCGCAGCAGGGCATGGACCGTGACGAGGAGCGCCAGCACGATGCCGAGGAGAGCCAGGACGTCGGCCCGGATCGATACGGTCGCCTGCAGCCATCTGTGGAGGAGGTCTTCCAAGAATCAGCCCAGCCTGAGAAGGGGATCGCGAGACACGCCCCCCCTTTAGCCCCGAGCCGTCGGAAAGACCTAGCGGCCGGCCGTTCCGGGAATGGCCTCTGCAGGAAGCACCTCCTCGCGCGACCGCTGCGGGCGCAGGGTCTCGGCCAGCAGTTCCACCTGCGTCACGAGACGCACGAGAGACTCGGCGCGGGGCAGGTCGGGATGGGCGGGCAGGGCCCCGCCATCCTCGGCGAGGCGGGCGAGGGTGGTGGTGATCCACAGGGTCCAGGCGCGGCACGCCTCCGCCTCGTCCCCGGCATCGACTGCGGGCTCTTCTGTCGGCTTGGGCTCGGCGGCAGGCTTGGGCTCGGCGGCAGGCTTGGGCTCGGCGGCAGGCTTGGGCTCGGCATGGCGCAGGGCCGAGAGGCGCGCACCGATCCGGCGCAGGGTCGCATCGGCGACCATGGCGGTCTCGACCTGGGGGTGGCGCCCGGCGCGGGGCTGCTGGAGGGCGCGGGAGAGGGCGGCCTCCAGGGTGTTGAGGGCGAGGCCGCTGGCCCGCGCCGCGGCTTCCGCTGCCCCGCTCCGTTCGGCCTCCACCCGGTTCGAGAGCACGGTGCGCGCGAAATCGGCATGGGCCTTCACGGCCTTCCTGAGTTCGAGGCGGACCTGATCGGGCTCCCAGACCGGCCAGAGCAGCAGGCTGCTCGCCACGGCGATGAGACCTCCGAGCAGGGTGAAGAGGGCGCGCATGCCGGCGACCTCCCAGGAGGCATGGCCGGGCTCCATCACCTCCACCAGCAGCACCACGAGGGGCGTCAGGCAGGCGATGAAGAAGGCGTAGCTCACCTGCCGGGCGGCGAAGCCAATGATGCTCAACGGAAAGATCAGCGCCGCGAGCGCCAGGGTCGTCGTGGCCACGCTGGCGAGGAGGGCGCCGAACAACCCGCCGAGCACCGTGCCGCCGATCCGTTCCAGCGCCCGCTGCCAGGTGGCGGCGTAGAAGGGCTGCATGGTCAGCACCACCGTGATGGTGAGCCAGTGGGTGAACGGCCCCGGCCAGAGCAGGGTGAGGCCGAGGACCGGGGCGGTGACGGTGCTGGCGCGGATCGCGTGCCGCAGGTTCGGCGAGGCGAGGGTGAAGTTCGCCTTCAAAGGGCCGAGCAGCCGCTGGCGCAGGGGCAGGCTGGCGCTCCCCAGCAGCGTCCCGCCGGGGCGATAGCCTTCCGGGGTCGAAAGCTTGGCCCCGATGCGGACGCGGTCGAGGATCCGCTCGGCCAGGGATTTGAGGGCTGGGTCGGACGAGAAGCCGCGTCCCGCCCGCGCGATCGAGCGCTCGATGCGCGGCAGGTCGAGGACGGTGTCGTCGCGGATCGCCCGCGCGACCACGAGGAGGAGCGGCCGCAGGCGGCGCAGCAGGCGTCGGGTCCGGACCTGACGGTTGGGGTTGCGGTCGGCCTCGATCCGGTCGGACAGGGCGATGAGGGCGGCGAAGATCTGCTCGGCGCTTTCCAGCCGGATCAGCGCCTGGGCGGTGCGGTCGGAGACGCGCTCGCGGCTGCGGGCGAGGTCGACGATGAGGCCGCGGGCGAGCTCGATCGCCTCGCGCACGCCGCGGCGATGGGCGCGGGCATGGTCGTCGAACCCCGCCGCGTCGGCCTCGTGCGAGGCTGCGAGGTCTTCGAGGTCGCCGCTGAGCAGGGCGAGCCGGCGCCAGACCTCGGCCACGGCCCTCTGGGTCGGGCGATAGGGGTTGAGCCGCCACAAAGCGAGGGCCAGCACCGTCGCCCACAGGCCGCCGGCCAGCACCATCGCTCCGGCGACGACGGCCTCGCCGCCGGTGAGGGGGCGGTCGAGGGCAAAGGCCAGGACGAGGACGAGGACATTGCCGGCGGTCTGCTCCTGCACGCCCCAGACCCGCGCATAGCTGCAGCAGAAGATGACGAGGGTGGCGAGCGGCACCACGATGGCCGGGCCATGGGGCTGGAGGAGCCCGAACAGGCTCCAGATCAGACTGCCGAGCACCGAGAACACGGCGAGCACCATCAGGCGGGAGCGCATCGGTCCGCCGATATCGGCAAAGCAGGTGAGGTTGGCCGCAAGCGCCATGATCAGGAGCGGGGGCCACGCCACGAACTCGTGGAGAAGGATGACGGTGCCGAAGGCGCAGGCCGCCCGGATGCCTTCGATGATGCTGAGCCCGCGCGGGTCGAGGGCGATCGGCAGGCGCGCGAGGTTCGATCCCGGCGTGGAGAGGGAACCCCGCCCCATGAGGAAGCCGGCCACGCGCCCGCGCCGGACGGCGTCGGAGACGGCGCCGCTCGCCTTGGCCCTTGGGTTCGGAGGGAGGGGCAACCGAGACGCTCCGCCGGGCGGCATGCCCGGTGTAAGGCGGTTTAAAGCCGATCGCCCCAGCGCAAAACCCATGACGTCGCCCCCGCCGGGCGGGCCGGCCCCCAGCGCATGGCGACCCGCCCGGCCGCGCTGGATTTCGTATGCATTTTCACCGGTCGGGGTTGGAAACAGTCCAGTCTGGCCGGCGCCTTGCATAGGAGGTCCGGACACCGGCAATTTTGCCGATCATCGGTCGACTGAGGAAAAGCACAACACGATGAGAGGCTTGGCACAAAATCTTCGCGTCGGACTCGTGGCCGCGGCGCTGGTCGCCGGCAGCCTGGCGCCATCCGCCTGGGCACAGGGAACGCTGCGGATCGGCATGACCGCGTCGGACATCCCGCTCACCACGGGACAGGCGGACAATGGCGGCGAGGGCATGCGCTTCACCGGCTACACGGTCTACGACGGGCTCATCAACTGGGACCTGTCGAGCGCGACCAAGCCCTCCGACCTGACCCCGGGCCTCGCCACTTCCTGGGAGGTGGATGCCGCCGACAAGACCAAGTGGATCTTCAAGCTGCGCCCCGGCGTCACCTTCCACGACGGGTCGGCCTTCACCGCCGAGTCGGTGGTGTGGAACTTCGACAAGCTCCTCAAGAACGACGCGCCGCAATTCGATCCGCGCCAATCGGCGCAGGGGCGGTCGCGCATCCCCGGCGTCGCCAGCTACCGCGTGGTCGATCCGATGACGGTGGAGATCACCACCAAGGCGCCGGACGCGACGCTGCCCTACCAGATCGCCTGGATCATGATGTCCTCGCCGGCGCAGTGGGAGAAGCTGGGCAAGAGCTGGGACGCTTTCGCCAAGACCCCGTCCGGGACCGGCCCCTGGAAGTTGACCCTGTTCGCCCCGCGCGAGCGCGCCGAGATGGCGCCCAACGCCGAGTATTGGGACAAGGCGCGGGTGCCCAAGCTCGATAAGCTGGTGTTGGTGCCCCTGCCGGAGGCCAATGCCCGCGTCGCGGCCCTGCGCTCGGGCCAGGTCGACTGGATCGAGGCCCCGCCGCCGGACGCCATCGCCTCCCTCAAGGGGGCCGGGTTCAACATCGTCACCAATGCCTATCCGCATAACTGGACCTGGCACCTGTCGCGGGCCGAGGGTTCGCCGTGGAACGACATCCGCGTGCGCAAGGCCGCCAACCTTGCTGTCGACCGCGAGGGCATGAAGGAGATGCTCAGCGGCCTGATGATCCCGGCGCAGGGCTTCATGCCGCCGGGCTCGGCCTGGTTCGGCTCGCCGACCTTCAAGCCGACCTACGACCCCGACGCGGCCAAGAAGCTCCTGGCCGAGGCCGGGTACGGCCCGAACAAGCCCATCGTCACGAAGATCCTCATCGCGCCCTCGGGCTCGGGCCAGATGCAGCCCCTGCCGATGAACGAGCTGATCCAGCAGAACCTCGCCGATATCGGGATCAAGGTGAATTTCGAAGTCGTCGAGTGGAACGCGCTCATCAACCTGTGGCGGGCCGGCTCGAAGGCCGACGTGTCGCGCGGCGCCACGGGGATGAACTTCTCCTACTTCATCCAGGACCCCTTCACCGGCTTCATCCGCCACCTCCAGTGCAATCTCGCGGCCCCCAACGGCACGAACTGGGGCCATTACTGCGACCCCGAGATGGACAAGCTGTTCGACCAGATCCGCACGACCTTCGATCCGGCCGAGCAGATCAAGGTGCTGCAGAAGGTCCACGAGAAATACGTCGACGAGGCGCTGTTCCTCATGGTCGCCCACGACACCAACCCCCGCGCCATGAGCCCAAAGGTGAAGGGCTTCGTCCAGGCCCAGAATTGGTATCAGGACTTCTCGCCCATCACGGTCGGTAAGTGAGACGCATCCTCCCTCCCCCTTGTGGGGAGGGACCGAGGGTGGGGGTGGCCCCGCCAACCTCCCCGGCAGGAGGGTCGCCCGACCACCCCCACCTACCACTCCTTCCCACAAGGGGGAGGAGAGCCGCCACACTCGATTGAGGTCCTCCGGATGCTCCCATGCTGAGCTTCATCCTCCAACGCCTCCTCACCGTCACCCCGGTGGCGCTCGGGGTGAGCATCGTCTGCTTCCTGCTGGTGCATCTGGCCCCCGGCGATCCCCTCAGCGCCATCCTGCCGGTGGACGCCACCCAGGAAACCATCGACGCCATGCGGATCGCATACGGCTACGACAAGCCGATGCCGGTCCAGTACGCCCTGTGGTTGTGGAAGGTGCTCCACGGCGATCTCGGCACGTCCATCGCCACCGGCAGGCCGGTGCTGAGCGAAGTCGGGCGCGCCGTCGTGAACAGCCTGATCCTGGCCTCCGTGGCGACCCTGATCGGCTTCACCTTCGGCTGCCTGTTCGGCTTCGTCGCCGGCTACTTCCGCGATTCCGCCCTCGACCGAGCGGCCTCCGCCATCTCGGTCTTCGGGGTGAGCGTGCCGCATTACTGGCTCGGCATGGTCCTGGTGATCGTGTTCTCGGCCCAGCTCGGCTGGCTGCCCTCCACCGGCGCCGGCCCCGACGGGTCGGGCAACTGGAAGCCGGACCTCGAGCACCTGCGCTACATCATCCTGCCCGCCATCACGATGTCGGTAATCCCGATGGGCGTCATCGCCCGCACCGTCCGGGCGCTGGTGGGCGACATCCTCTCGCAGGATTTCGTCGGCGCGCTCAGGGCCAAAGGCCTCTCCGAGTTCGGCGTGTTCAAGCACGTCGTGAAGAACGCCGCCCCCACCGCTCTCGCGATCATGGGATTGCAGCTCGGCTACCTGCTCGGCGGCTCGATCCTGATCGAGACGGTGTTCGCCTGGCCCGGCACCGGATTCCTCCTCAACGCCGCGATCTTCCAGCGCGACCTGCCGCTGCTGCAGGGGGCCATCCTCGTGCTGGCGATGTTCTTCGTCGCCCTCAACCTCATCGTCGACGTCGTGCAGACGGCGCTCGACCCGCGCATCGAGAGGGGCTGATGGCACTCGGGACCAGTCCGGCCGTATCGGCCATCGACATCGCCGGGGGGGCGCCGCCGCTCACCTCGACGCCGGAGGCCTTCATCGCCTCGCGCGGCTTCTGGGGCAACGTGCTGGCCAAGCTCCTGCGCGATCCGGTGGCGATGACCGCGGCCTTCGTGATCCTCGCCATCGTCGCCATCGCGCTGCTGTCGCCGTGGATCACGCCCATGGACCCGTATCGCGGCTCGATGGTGCGGCGGCTCAAGCCCGTGGGCGACGCCACCTACCTTCTCGGCTCGGACGAGCTCGGGCGCGACATGCTGAGCCGCCTGATGGTGGGCGGGCGCCTCTCCCTGTTCATCGGCGTCACGCCGGTGATCCTCGCCTTCCTCCTCGGCTCCAGCATCGGCATCCTCGCCGGCTACGTGGGCGGCTGGCTCAATACCGTGCTCATGCGCACCGTCGACGTGTTCTTCGCCTTCCCCTCGGTGCTTCTGGCCATCGCGCTCTCGGGCGCGCTGGGGGCGGGCGTGTTCAACTCCATCGTCTCGCTGACCTGCGTGTTCACGCCCCAGATTGCTCGGGTGGCCGAGAGCGTGACGACGCAGATCCGCTCACGCGACTATGTCGACGCCGCCCGCTTGTCCGGCGCCTCGACGCTGACGATCCTGCGCGCGCAGGTGCTCGGCAACGTGCTCGGACCGATCTTCGTCTATTCCACCAGCCTCATCAGCGTGTCGATGATCCTGGCCTCGGGCCTCTCCTTCCTCGGCCTCGGCGTGAAGCCGCCGGAGCCGGAATGGGGCCTGATGCTCAACACCCTGCGTACCGCGATCTACGTGAACCCCATGGTCGCGGCACTTCCGGGCCTTGCCATCTTCATCGTCTCGATCTCGTTCAACCTGTTCTCGGACGGCCTGCGTTCGGCAATGGAAGTGAAGTCATGAGCACGCCCATCGCGTCGAGCCCGACCTCCTCCCGCGACCGGGGCGGGCCGGGCCAGCCGCTCCTCACCGTCGAGGGGCTGGTGAAGCACTTTCCGGTCAAGAAGGGGATCGGCGGCAAAAAGGCCGTCGTGCGCGCTGTGGACGGCGTCGATTTCGACATCAAGAAGGGCGAGACCCTGGGGGTCGTCGGCGAATCCGGCTGCGGCAAGTCCAGCACCGCCCGTCTCATCATGGGCCTGACCCAGCACGACAAGGGCGAGATGCTGTTCGACGGCGAGCGCATCGGCAGTCGGGCACTGCCCCTGCGCGAGTTCCGCGCCCAGGCTCAGATGGTGTTCCAGGACAGCTACTCGTCGCTCAACCCGCGCATGACCATCGAGGGGTCCATCGCCTTCGGACCACGGGTCCACGGCGTGCCCAGGCGCCAGGCCATCGAGCGGGCGCGCAGCCTGCTTGCGCGCGTCGGCCTGGAACCGGCGCGTTTCGCCGCCCGCTATCCGCACGAGCTCTCCGGCGGCCAGCGCCAGCGCGTGAACATCGCCCGCGCCCTGGCGCTGGAGCCGCGCCTCGTGGTCCTCGACGAGGCTGTCTCGGCCCTCGACAAATCCGTGGAGGCGCAGGTGCTCAACCTGCTGATGGACCTCAAGCAGGAATTCGACCTCACCTATCTGTTCATCAGCCACGACCTCAACGTCGTCCGCTTCATCTGCGACCGGGTGGCGGTGATGTATCTCGGGCAAGTGGTGGAGATCGGCCCGGCCGACACCGTGCTGGCCGACCCCGCCCATCCCTATACCAGGGCGCTCCTGTCCTCGATGCCCTCCATGGACCCCGATAACCGCACCACCGTGGCGCCCCTCGCCGGAGACCCGCCCAACCCCATCGACCCGCCGCCGGGCTGCCGCTTCAACCCGCGCTGCAGCCTCGTGGAGGATATCTGCAGGAGCCATGTTCCGCCCCTCGCTCCGGTCGACCCCATCCACCGCGTCGCCTGCCTCGCCCGCCAGCCTGGCTCCGGCCATTCGGCGGCGCCGTCCGCGGAGGCGGTCGCAGCATGAACGAGCCCAGGACGAAGACCCCGGCCGGCCCCGCCGTCGCCATCCAAGGGCTGAAGGTCACCTTCGGCGGCAGGGTCCGCGCCGTGGATGGGGTCGATCTCACCCTCGGCCGGGGCCAGGCCATCGCCCTCATCGGGGAGTCGGGCTCGGGCAAGAGCGTGACCCTGCGCGCGATCATGCGCCTCAACCCCGAGCGCAAGTCGACGATCGAGGGCCGCATCCTCGTCTCCGGCCGCGACGTGATGGCCATGGGCAGGCGCGAGCTGACGGCGCTACGCGGCCGCGAAGTGGCGATGATCTTCCAGGAGCCGCTGCTCGCCCTCGACCCGGTCTATACGGTGGGCCGCCAGATCATCGAGGCGATCCGCCAGCACGAGGGGATCGGCGCGGCCGAGGCGCGCGCCCGCGCGCTGCAGCAATTCGAACGGGTCCGCATCCCGAGCCCGGAGCGGCGCCTCGACGCCTATCCGCACGAGATGTCGGGGGGCATGCGCCAGCGCGCGATGATCGCCCTCGCCCTCGCCTGCAACCCGAAGGTCCTGCTCGCCGACGAACCCACCACGGCCCTCGACGCCACGGTGCAAATCCAGATCCTGCTGCTCCTGCGCGACCTGCAAACCGAACTCGGGCTCTCCACCCTCTTCGTCACCCACGATCTCGGTGCCGCCGTCGAGGTCGCCGACCGGATCGCGGTGATGTATGCCGGCCGCATCGTCGAGGAGGGCTCCGCCCGGCAGGTGGTGCTGAACCCGCATCATCCCTACACGATCGGCCTTCTGCGCAGCCGCGCCGACGGGGCGCTCGCCAAGGGCTCCCGGCTGCAGACCATTCCGGGAAGCCCGCCCGACCTCGCCAACCGCCCGCCGGGCTGCCCCTTCGCGCCACGCTGCTTCCTCGCCGAGGATCGCTGCCGCGCGGGCGACCCGCCGGTGGTCGATGCCGGACCGGGGCATCGCGCCGCCTGCTGGAAGACCGACGAGGCGGCGCGCAGCTTCCAGGCTCAGCGGGCGGAGTTGTCTGACGCATAGCTCTCCCTAGGCCGAGAGCGGAAGAACCGACCCCATTCCCAAGAAGACCGAACCGAGACAACGGACACACAAATGAGCACGACCCACAATCTCCGCGTCGACGGCGCGCGCCTGTGGTCCACGATCATGGAGACCGCCCGGTTCGGCGCCACCCCGGCCGGCGGAATCAACCGGCTGACCCTTTCGGAGGAGGATGGTCAGGTCCGGGACTGGTTCCGGGTTGCCTGCGAGGCGGCGGGGCTGGAGGTGCGCGTCGATGCGCTGGGTACCCAGTTCGCTCTGCGGCGCGGGCGCGACATGACGCGCTTGCCCGTCGCCTGCGGATCGCATCTCGACACGCAGCCCACGGGGGGCAAGTTCGATGGCATCCTCGGCACCCTGGCGGGGCTGGAGGTCATGCGCGCCCTCAACGATGCCGGCATCGAGACCGAGGCGCCCCTGCTTCTGGTCAACTGGACCAACGAGGAAGGCTCGCGCTACGCCCCCGCCATGATGGCGTCTGCCGCCTATGCCGGAGAGTTCACGGTGGAGGACATCCATTCCCGGCGCGATGCCGCCGGCATCGCGGTGAAGCAGGCACTGGAGGCCATCGGCTATCTCGGGGACGAGCCGGTGGGCGAGCGCAGGATCGGCGCTTTCGTAGAGCTGCATATCGAGCAGGGGCCGATCCTGGAGGCCGAGGAGACCACCATCGGCGTGGTCGAAGGCGGGCAGGGGATCGCCTGGTTCGACGGCGTGGTGACGGGTTTCGAGAGCCATGCCGGCACGACGCCGATGCCGCGCCGGCGCGACGCCCTCAACGGCCTCGCCGAGATCGCGTTGGCCGTCGAGCGGATCGCCCATGCCCACGGCCCCACGGCGGTGGCGACGATCGGCGAGGCGGTGATCGGCGCGCCGTCGCGCAACGTCATCCCCGGCCGCATCCGCTTCACCCTCGATGTGCGCGACCCGAAAGCCGCGACCCTCGACGCGGTCGAGGGCGAACTCCGGGAGGAACTTGGCGCCATCGCCGGCCGGCGCGGACTCGAGATCGAGCTGACCCGGATCTGGCGCAAGGAGCCGGTGCCCTTCGATGCCGGGGTCGTGGGTGCCGTCGAGGCGGCGACCAGGGGATTGGGCCTCAGCCATCGCCGCATGGTCTCGGGCGCCGGCCACGATGCCTGCAACATCGCCGCGCTCGCCCCGACGGCCATGATTTTCGTGCCCTGCCGCGACGGGATCAGCCACAATGAGGCGGAATCGGCGACGCAGGGCGATTGCACCGCCGGCGCCGATGTCCTGCTCCAGACCCTCCTCATCCTCGCCAGCGCACCTGTTCGGGCCGGCTGAGCGGGACGCCATGTCGGCTGGGCGACGCCGACCCCGCACCGCTCCGGCCGTTTCACCGCGAGACCGCCACGACGCCCCCGTCGGTTCCCGTCATCGGCACGTGACCTGCGAGCAGGATCCCGCAGGAGGGCCAAGGCATTCACATCGTTCGCGAGATGCGCGGCCCTCCTTCCTAGCAGCTCTCGGGCATGCCCGAGATCCGTCGCGCTCGTGGGGAGGAGTTGGAGGTCGGATTGGCGGGGGGAAGAGGCATGACGTCGCCCATCCGTGGAGTGGCGACGGGCCCCGAAAAGGCAACCGCTGAAATCGCTCTCGATTCGCCACGCGGCGGGTTGTGCGACAAGAGGAAAACACGCAACGACATAGTGTTTTGGAACATCCTGGCATAAAATCGTTCATGTTGGGCGGCACGTGAGCCAAGGAGAAAGAACCATGCCGCCACGGTTGCCGATGGATCCATCCGGACGGTCGGATGGCGCATCGCGCCGGTTGCCCTCCCGCCGCCTTCTGAAGCTCATGGAACACGCCACGGATGTCGGCTTTTGGTCGGCGGACCTCGAAGAACTCGACATCTACGGATCGATCGGCCTCCATCGGGTTCTCGGTCTCTCCCCCTCGGTCGCCCTGAGCTTCGGCGTCGTGGAGGCCATGATGCATCCCGACGACCGTGCCGCGCATACGGATATGCTGACCCTGCTGCGCGAGGGCCAGCCGCTCAGGCGCGAGTTCCGCATCATCCGGCCGGATCAGACGCTGCGCTGGATCGCCAGCCATGCCGAAGTGGTGCTCGGCCCCGGCAACCGCCCAAGCCAGGCGATCGGCGTCGTCGAGGACGTGACCGACCGCTACGATGCGAAGCATTCCACCAAACAGGGCCCCGATCGCTTCAAGGCCCTGCTCTCGGCCACAGCTGCGGTGGTCTGGATCGTCAGCCCCGATGGGAAGTCGATCGACATGCCCCTCTGGGAAGCGCTCACCGGGCAGCGCCACGAGCAGTTCCAGGGCCTGGGCTGGATCGACGTCCTGCATTCCGACGACAGGGAACGCACGAACTTCGCCTGGCGCACGGCCCTCAGCCACGACACGGCCTACAACACCGACTACAGAATCCTCTGCGCCGATGGGGTCTATCGCTGGTTCAACGCCCGTGGTGTGCCGATCATGAACCGGGACGGTTCGGTGAAGGAATGGGTCGGCGTGTGCCTGAGCGTCCCCGGACAGAGCCGCTTTCAGGCGGCCTCGTCGAGCACGGACGCCCGCGGACCCGCGACCGATATCGGCCGCGGCGGCGGGGACCTCACATCGGCACAGGTCCGGGCGGCGCGCGGGATGACCGGCCTATCGAAGGACGAGCTGGCACGGCGGGCGAGCGTATCGGTCTCGACCATCGTGCGGATCGAAGATCCGGACGCGACCATCCGTCCGCGGCGCGACACGGTGCAGGCGGTGCGCCAGGTTCTCGAACAGGCGGGCGTCGTCTTCACCTTCGATCCGGGACACAAGCCCGGCGTGCGGGAGGCGTGAGGCCGCCTCCGCTCAGGCGCTCGCGTCGCTGATAGCGGGCTGCTTGAACCGCTCCTTCATCCGCTTGCCGAGGTCCGCCTTGCGCGCATTCAGGGTAAGACGGATCGCGCGGTCGATCTCGGCCGGGGAGACCTCGTTGATCTGGCCCGCCAATGCCATCAGGCGCTCGTCGTCGGAGAAGGTCAGTTCGCAGCGGTAGAGCAGCATCAGCACGCGTCCGTTCCGGGGATCGACCTGAAGCGCCCGTGACAAGACCTGAGCCCCCTCGCCGGCGGCGCCATAGCGGAACAGTCGATCACCCGCCTCCAGCACCAGGCCGAGATCCGCGCCGGCCACATGGGCGACGGCACGCCACGCCGCGAGGATGGATTCCTCGTCGCCCGTGGGCTCGAGCGCCTTGGCGGCCAGCCGGCGAATTCGGCCCTGACCGTTGGTCATCAGCGCGGAGACGTAATAGCTGAGGCGCTCCTCGCTCTTTTCCTCCTCCGCGAGACGACCCAGGGTCTTCCAGGGATCCTCCAGCTCGGCATCCGCCTGGCACGCGCGCAGGATCAGTTCCCCGCCGCGCTCGCGGTCTCCCTTGATGAGGGCGATCTCACCGAGAAGCCAGATGCCGGTGGCGCCGTCCGCCTCCCGCTGGATCTCGGCCTCGGCGATGTCGGCCAGGGCGGCGACATCCTGCTGTTTCAGGGCGCGCCGGATCCGAACCGGAAGAGCTTCCTCGGCCGCGGAATCGAGGAGGGCGGGTGAGCCGCCATCCTCGATCGCCTTCACCTCCGGACGACGCGCGCGCTGGGCGAGGCGCACGGCCCGTTCGGCCTCCTCCGGGTAAAGCCGCACGATGAGAGCCGCCAACTCGGCCAACCGCTCGTTGTCGGAGAACAGCAGCTCGCTGCGGTAGAGCATCACCAGGAGGCGGCCATTGGTCGGATCGGCCGCATAGGCGGCCTCGAAGATCCGCGCCGAATCCTCCCCCGCACCCGCGCGGAGCAGACGGTCGCCGGCCTCGATCAGGACGCCCACATCCGTCCGGGCCGCGGCCGCGACCCGGCGCCATGCCTCGACGGCCGCCTCATCGGTGCCGGTCTGCTCGATGATCTTGGCGGCCATGCGCATGATCCGGCCCTGGCCGTTGGTGATCAGCACGGAGGCCAGGAGCTTGAGCCTCTCCTCGTCCTGCTCGTCCTCGGCGACGCGCGCCAGCGCTTTCCACGGCTCCTCGAAGGAGGGGTTGGCCTGACAGGCGCGTATGATCAGGTCGATGCCGCGTCGACGGTCACCCCGCGACAGGGCGAGTTCCCCATACAGCCAGATCGCCGTTGGGCTATCGGGATCGTCCTGCATCTCGGACGTGGCGATGGCGGCCACCATCGGCCAATCCTCGAGCTTCAGGGCGCGACGGATCCGTGCCAGCAAGGTCTCGGTGGCATCGACGTCGGGCTTGTTGAGGTCGACCAGCCTCATGTATTCGTGGATGGCCCGCTGGGCATTGGAATAGAGGGCGATCTTGTCGGCCTGGACCACGCCGACGACGTCGCAGAACTCCCGCACCAGGGCGATGTTCGACGAAATGACGATGAAGCCGCTCGTGGCCGAGCGTTGCTTGATCACGCTGGTGAAACGGTCGGTGAACTCGGCCGTCGGTGGAAGGATGTCACCGTCGACGAAGTAAGTCTCGTAGGGCAACCCGTAGGACAGGGCGTACCGAAACGCCACGGCGATATCGGCGGGTACGTGCTTGTAGGGCACGTCCATGAAGGCATCGATGTTGGCCACGAACGCGACGAACTTGATCAGGCTCGCCGGCTCGATGCGGTGCATCTTGGCCGCGAACACGCAGTTGCGTCTCAGAGTATGGAGCGCGACGATGCCGGCCATGCGGCCGACGGGGCTGGATATGTCCGCCTCGCGCCGCACCTTGCCGATGGCGGGCTGCCGTACCCCCATGATGAGGTCGCTGAAAGCACGGCGCTCGATCTTCGAGGCGCAGAGGATGCCGACGCGACGGTTCGTAGGGATGACCCCGGTGAGGCCGCACAGGACCGCATGCGACCGCGACTGGAGCGACCGGACCCAGACGTTCTCCAAGATCAGCATGAACCATCTCGCCCGGAGACCGGTGGACAGCCCCTCACTGCACGTCTTCCCGGTCGAACGCCCAATCCCGATCTCCCAGCCCGAAATCTAATGCCGCGTCACGCGAGGACGCAACAGCCCGCATCGATAAATCGCGCCTCGAGAACGGCTTAGAGTGCCTCACAGAACTCCTGGCCACGGTCGGTTTTCAATCCGAGCACGACGGCGCAGCGGGAGTTCTGTCAGCGACACTCAGTCGAACGCATCGACCCGGCGGATCGAGCCCGGCCCCCACGCCGGTGGCGGGTGTCTCTCATGAACGAAGCCCTTGCTGCAACGACGTGGCCGGAATGAGGGCGTCCAATCGTCGGGGCACCTCCAACAATCGCGTGATCCGCCGCCGGACAGGGACCCCGTCATCCCATCCGGGACCCGTCGCCGGCATCCTCCGCTCGGACGGGAACCCCCGCATCGCCGGTCCATTCGTCGAGACAATCGAGGAAGGCCGGGGCATCCACGGACCAACTGTCCATGGCACCGAGGTGAGGTTCCAGCCAGCCCCGATAGCGATGCCCCATCACGAGGCTGAGCCGGGCATAGTTCAGACGCAGGAAGTAGGTCCCGTCCTGGACCGGCACAATCTCGGTGATGTGGGTTCCGGGCTCCGAGAAGACGAGATGCGCCAACCCCGCCCCGTGAGGAGCGACGATGCGCTTCGCCGATGAGACGACGAAGACCTGCTGCCAGAGGGGCATGGTCCCGAGGGCGACGCCTGCATAGCCCCTCGCCGTGATCTGCGCCTCGAGTTCGGCCTCGTTCCTCATGACCCGCCGGCTCGAATCGCGGCGGGAAATGTAGATCGCATCGCCAGAGCTCACCTTCTCCTGCGCGGCGATGGCCCGGGCGGCCTGCTTCACCCGCTCGATGACGGGTGCCACCTGGTCCCAATAGCTGAATCCCTGCATGCCGCTGCGGGCGATCAGCAGGCGCTGGACGAAGACCGCGTCGCCGACATCCACCACCGTCTGGGCCAGGCCGGCCAGACGCAGGGTATCCTTCTCGAAGGAGGGGGCCTCGTCGCTGAGGAGGATCGCCGCATCCGGCGCCCCGTCCTCCAGCATCCAGGCGAAGAGCGGCAGGCGATCCACCAGCCAGTGATAGATGCCGCGCGTGCTCTTGATGGCGAAGAAGCCCGTCGCGATGCCGGGCGCCTCCGTGCGCGACAGGCGGGAGATGGGCGTTCCCTTCGAGACGATGACGCTGCCGTCCTCCTTCCAGATCTGGCCGTTCCGGTCCACGAACACCTCCCGGTGCTCGATGATTTCGGGCGGCTTCGCCCGGGTGGCCTTATTTCGAAAGCTCTCGATGTCAGCGGCGACCTTGACGGCATGACGCGGCGGGGTGCGCTCGCTCGACCGGATCTCGACGGTCCCTTGAGCTCGCTTTCCGGAGCCGGAGAACGGAAAGCGAATCGTTGTGGCCGCGGCCTTGACGACGCCCGCCGCGGCGGCCGGCCCGGCGAGGACGGCCTTCGCCATGGCCGCCTTGATTTCCGACCGGAGGGCGGCATCCTTGGTATGGGGGAGGAACGATTTCGCCTGATGGGCGAATCTCGCCTGAGCCATCACCGCGGCATCGACGGTGAAGACCGCCCATGCGGCAGCCGCTTCTCCGAGCATCAGGAACCTCTGGCTCACCGCGTATCGATCCCGCGGCGACCATCGCGCGCTCAGGCACTGGCTTTCGGCCCAGGCCAGCGCCTCGACGTCGCGCATCTCGCCGGCGGCGCGGATGAACATGCCCATCATCGACGGGCTCTTCTTGAGCCGCTCGCCATCACGAGCCCGCGTCAGGATCGTCGGCCAATCGCCTCGCTCGAAGGCCGATTCGAAATCCCGGTACTTGAATCCCGTCCCCCGGAAGACGGCCCAACGCCAGATGCGCCTCAGAAGACGACGGCCGGTTTCCATGACGGGCTGAAACATCGTGATAGGTCATGTCCTTCGTCGCTTACAATGACATCGCCCCTTCATGGAGGAGATGGGAAAAACCAATCCCTCGTCAGTGGGGTTTGTCGCGCGCACGGGCCGATGGGGCTCCGATGTGCCGGTATCGGGAGGTTTGTCATCCACAGATGACACAAAGGCGGGCGACTGCCCTGCAACAGGGCACCTTCGCATCTGCAAAAGCGTGTGATAGTTCCACAACGCTGACGCAACTAGGAGGTTTACGCATGTTCAACCGGTCAAAGCTCCCCCTTTTCCTTGCCATCGCCGCCCTGGCCGTGCCCTTCGCCGTCGCCACCCCGGCTTCCGCCAAGGGCAACAAGATCATTTCGATGATCGACACCGACAATGACGGCACGATCGACCTGAAGGAAGTCCAGGCCGTCGCGAGCGCCAAGTTCGACGCCCTCGAAGGTGACAAGGACGGCACCCTCGACGCCAAGGAGCTCAAGGGTCGTGGCGGCAAGAAGGTGATCGCGGAAGCCGATCCGGACAAGGACGGCACCCTCGACAAGAAAGAGTACCTCGCCCTGGTCGAGTCCCGCTTCAAGGCGGCCGATCCGGACAACGACGGCACCCTCGATGCCGCCGAGCTGAAGACCCCGGCCGGCAAGGCCCTGGTCAAGCTGATCAAGTAAGCCGGCAGGGACCGCCCTCGCCGCGAGCGGGCCGGAACACGGTTTCGAACAAAAACAGACCCCATGCGCCGGCCGGCGCGTGGGGTTTTTTGTCGTGTCAGCGCGAGCGGGGGAGCCCGAGACGCTCGTAGGCCCGTGCGGCCAGCGAATCACTGCGCGGCGTCAACCAGCGACGGGCGATTTGGGTAGCCGGCATTCTCAAAAAAGAAAGAGATTCGGCGCTAGAAGCGGCGAACTTCACCTCGAACCACGCCAAAAGACGCCAGATTCTGTGCGCTGCAGCACGTTGATGCGTGGAGACTTGTTTAAGGGCGAAGGATCCCTAGATACAGTAACATCATGACAGCGTCGTATCGTGGCTTCCCATGAAGTCGCGGGGCGGATCGGAAGCAGCAGGGGCACGGTCGTGCCTCGGGGCCGAAGGACCGTTCATACGGCGGATTTCAATCCACGGTCCCACCGGGCGCGCGCCCGCCAGAGACGCAGATCCTGCGAGTACGTTTTACATGAATCAACTCGTTCGCCTGTCACAGATCGGCGATGCTGACGCCATTGCCGAACCGTCGGCCGAACTGCGCGTCCCTTTCGCACAGTCGGGTGCCTTCGTCTGCAAGTTCATCATCGGCGAGCCGAACGATCGTGCAGTCTGTTGTGGTGCGCCTGCGCCGGATGGCAAGAGCTGGTGCGCGTTTCACCGCCGCATCGTATTCGAACCGGCACGCCCCGGCCGCCTTCGCTAAAGCAGCCTCCGCTTCACCCGCGATCACGATATCCCTTGCCGGCTCTCGCCTGCGAGGGCTTTCGCATGGACGGAATCATGCGCAAGTCCGTTCCGGGACCGTCGAGGCCAAAACCCGATGGGCACCCGATCATTCTTCGGAATCGCCTCGATCCTCGGGCTCGCGGAGGGCCTCGAAGGGGCGTCCGCGCATCGTGCGGGGATCATCGGTACGGACGACGAGATACCCCGCCTCGCGGGCCTGCCGCAGACGGGCCGCCTGATAATCTCGGCCCTCGTCATCCCGGCGACGATAGGCCGGAACCTCTTCCGGGAGGTAGCCGTAGCGATAGCCGGGAGTGTCCTCGTAATTCGGCTGAAACGCACGGACGGTCCAGGCTCCGTCTCTCGGATTCCGGCTGGCGGGTGCCCTGACGGCAATGGGACGGATGGTCTCGCGTCCGGCGGGGACCGTGCGTCGGGCGACTTTCTGGGCGGGCGCCTTCGGGCTCGCATGCCGGATGCCCATGGCGCGCCTAGGGCCGGCAGCCACGTCACGGTGGTTTCGCGCCGCCTTCCCGGCGCGGGCCGTCGCGTTAGCCTTCCGGACATCCTGCCGCTTGGTCTCCTCGCGTCCGGGGACGGGCGAGGGGGCGGTCTTCCGATCGGGCGGATCGATCCATGCCCGGCCGGCGGGAGCGGGCGTCGCGTCCTGGGTGAAAGTCGCGTCCTGGGCGAAAACGGGATCGATCATCGGCATGGCGCAGAGCGCCGACAGGCCGAGCACCGAAACGATGGTCGAAAACCGATGAAGACGCACTGGCATCGACTCTCTCCAGGCTGGTGCAGAGAGATCGGACGCGTATCGGCGATCCACCTCTGCACGCGCCGCCCGGCAAGTTGCGTCGGACCGACGACGCAGCTTAACGAAAGCTTACGATGACGTCCACGATGCTATGTTAACCGGCGTTCCGTTTGCGAGGACGACCCGAGGGGCTGCTCCGCGCCGCACCTGCATCGGCGTGGGGATGCGGTTGCCGTCCGGGGTCGGCCGACACACATGGCACCCGACCCGACCGCGACGGCAGCCTTGCCCGGGCCATCGTCATCGGACACGGTCGCGGCCGGGATTTTTCTTGCAGAGCTCCACAATCGCCCCGGCGTGGAGAGGAGAAACGCCATGAGACGATTCCTGTCGGTCCTCGCCCTGGTGGGCGGCGTCGCGCCCGCCCTCGCGCAGGCACCTGCGCCGGCGGCGAATGCCACGCCGCAGACCTACGAGAGCAAGGTCGTCAACACGAAGGGCGAACCGATCGGAACGGTCACCATCCGCGATGGAGCGAGTGCCCTGGTGCTGCGTCTGGCGATCCAGCCCGGCGGCCTGCCTCCCGGCTGGCACGGCATTCACTTCCACGCCGTGGCCGATTGCTCGGACATGGAGAAATTCGAGAAATCGAAGGCTCACGTGAATCACGACCAGAGCAAGCACGGCTTGCTCAACCCGGAAGGGCCTGACGAGGGCGACCTGCCCAACGTCTATGCCAATGCCGATGGCTCGGTGAATGCGGAGGTGTCGAGCGAGACGCCACTGACGGGCGAGGGCGGGCTGAAGGATGCCGACGGCTCGGCCCTCATCATCCACGCCAACGAGGACGACCATACCAGCCAGCCCATCGGTGGGGCGGGCGCCCGCCTCGCCTGCTCGGTCATCAAGTAGCCGGCCATCGCATCCTCGGCGCAGGGCCGCCGGCGGATGCGAATGCCTTGAACGGCATCACGGCCGCCTTGGAAGCGGAGCCGTGATGCCGGGTTGTCATGAATGTCGGCCGGTCAGCGCTGACCCTTGCCGACGCTCACGAGCTTGGCACCGCTCCGTGCCTTCTGCTCGGGCAGCGCTGCCTGGACGGTCCTGACGATGCCGTCGGCGTCGAGGCCGGCCTCGGCGTACATCGCCTCCGGGCTGTTGTGGTCCTGGTAGGTGTCCGGCAGCGTCAGCGTCCGCACCCGCACCCGGCCCGTGTCGAGAGCGCCCTTCTCCGACAGGAGATGCAGCACCATGGCGCCGAAGCCGCCCACCGACCCCTCTTCCAGGGTGACCAGGACCTCGTGGCTCGCCGCCAGATCGAGGATCATCGCCTCGTCCAGGGGCTTGGCGAAGCGCGCATCCGCCACGCTCACGGCGACCCCGGCGCTCTCGAGCAGGTCGGCGGCCTTCAGAGCCTCCGACAGGCGCGTGCCCAGGCTCAGCAGCGCCACCCGTGCATTCTCGGGGCGCTTGACGATCCGGCCCTTGCCGATGGGCAGGGCCTCGCCGCGCTCGGGCAGATCCACGCCCACCCCCTCGCCGCGCGGGTAGCGCAGGGCGATCGGGCCGGTATCGTGGGCATGCTGGGTCGCCACCATGTGCACCAGTTCGGCCTCGTCGGAGGCCGCCATCACGACCATGTTCGGCAGGCAGCACAGATAGGCGAGATCGAAGGCGCCGGCATGGGTCGCCCCGTCCGCGCCCACCAGTCCCGCCCGGTCGAGGCAGAACCGCACGGGCAGGTTCTGCAACGCCACGTCGTGAACGACCTGGTCGTAGGCCCGCTGAAGGAAGGTCGAGTAGATCGCCACGAACGGCTTGTAGCCCTCCGTCGCCAGACCGCCCGCGAACGTCACCGCATGCTGCTCGGCGATGCCCACATCGAAGGTCCGGTCCGGATGCGCCTTGCCGAACAGGTCGATCCCGGTGCCGCCCGGCATCGCGGCGGTGATCGCCACGACCTTGTCGTCGGCATCCGCCGCCTTGATCAGGCTCTCGCCGAAGACGCGGGTATAGGCCGGCGCGTTCGGCTTGGCCTTGGCCTGCACCCCCGACAGCACGTCGAACTTCACCACCCCGTGGTAGCGGTCGGCGGAGGCCTCGGCCGGGGCGTAGCCCTTGCCCTTCTGCGTCACCACGTGGAGCAGGATCGGGCCCTGGTCCGAGTCGCGCACGTTCTTCAGGATCGGCAGCAGGTGGTCGAGGTTATGGCCGTCGACCGGGCCGACGTAATGGAACCCCATCTCCTCGAACATCGTGCCGCCGCCCACCACCAGGGAGCGGGCATATTCCTCGGCCGCCGCCGCGCGCTGGTAGATCGCCTTCGGAAGGAGCTTGCCGAGCTGCTTGGCGGTCTCGCGCAGGCCGCGATACGTGCCGCCCGAGGCCAGACGCGCGAAATAGGCCGACATCGCCCCCACCGGCGGGGCGATCGACATGTCGTTGTCGTTCAGGATCACGATCAGCCGCGAATGCAGCGCGCCGGCATTGTTCATCGCCTCGTAGGCCATGCCCGCCGACATCGAGCCGTCGCCGATCACCGCGATCATGTTGCGGCGCCTGGGCGCGGGCGCCCCCTTGGCCTTGGCCGACGCCTCGTCGAGGTCGCGCGCCACCGCCATGCCCAAAGCCGCCGAGATCGAGGTCGAGGAATGCGCCGCCCCGAACGGGTCGTAGACGCTCTCCGAGCGCTTGGTGAAGCCCGACAGCCCGCCCGGCTGGCGCAGGGTCCGGATCCGGTCGCGCCGCCCGGTCAGGATCTTGTGCGGATAGGCCTGATGCCCGACATCCCACACGATCCGGTCGTCGGGCGTCTCGAACACGTGATGCAGGGCCACCGTCAGCTCGACCACGCCCAGGCCCGACCCGAGGTGACCGCCCGTCACCGACACCGCGTCGATCATCTCCTGACGCACCGCGTCCGCCACCGCCTGAAGCCGGCTCTCGGGAAGCGCCCGAAGAGCAGACGTCTCGTCAAGCCCGTCGAGGATCGAGGTTTCTATCCGTGACACCGAATCAACCTCACGCCCGGAGGGAAGACATGCGCGCAACCTGTTGCGGCAGATGAATAATTCTTAGAAACCCACGGATCATCGCGACCTCGTGGACTAGCCGACATCGAGGGGAGCGACACCCGCCGCGCGCCCGTCGGGCCCCAGCGTGATCGTCTGAATCCGCGCCTCGGCCTTGCGCAGCAGGCCTTCGCAATGCCGCTTCAAGATCTCGCCGCGCTCGTAGATCGCCACCGATTCGTCGAGGGGCACATCCCCCTTCTCCAGGCGGCGCACGATCTCTTCGAGCTGTTCGAGCGCCTTCTCGAACGGCAGGTCGAGTCCCTCGTCGGACGCTTTCGAATCGGTTGTCGCCGCCACGGCGGATCGCGCTGTGGTCATCCCAGGGTACCCCTCATTGTGCCGGTCTAAGCCTGCGGCTGCCTGCCCGACAAGCCCAGGGGGGCGTTGGCTGCTCCATCGGCGAGCACTTCGTCAAGGTTGGCGTCGTTTCGGCCACACTCGATTCATCATAATGCCAAGCTGGATCGGAGCCTTGGCTGTCACCCCAGCGTAAGCGCGAAGGGATTACCCTCGAACGCGTCGGCGCCCCGCCCGATTTCGGCGATGGCGGCGGACATCCGCCCCTCGCGTCCCAGCAGGCGGTCGGCGATCTCCACGAACAGGGCATTAGGCGTCGCCGACGGCGATGCGGCGCGCAAGGCGAGGGCGATCTCGGCCTCGTCCCGCTCCGGATCGAGGGCGCAAGCGGCGATATAGGCCGCCGCCGTGGAGCGGCTGATCCCGGCATAGCAATGGATCAGCAGCGGCCGGTCCCGGTCCCAGACGGCCGCGAAATCGAGGATGCACCGCACGTGATCCTCGCCCGGCAGGACATGCCCGTCGAGGGGAGCGACGATGTCGCTGACTTCGACCACGCAATGGCGCCCGTCGGCGATGCTGTCGGGGCGGGCGATGGCGGTGCCGACCTTCATCAGCGTCATCAGGTGGCTCGCACCGGTGCGTTCCAGGGTCCGGGGTAATTGCGACAGGGGGCAAACGTGAATATCCGACATCAGGAATTGCTCGTAAGAATCTGAAAACGATAGAGGAACCTCGACTGAGCCTCGGCCGTCGGCCAAGGCTCGATCAGCGCCAGCGCCGCCGGGGCTGCCAAGTGGAGAGGCCCGAAAACTGCGCCGGCCTCGTCCTCGGAAAAGCCGGCGAGCCTTGTGGCTTCGAAATGGGCCGCCACCGCGTCGGCGCGCTTGACGAGGCGAGCCTCGTCCTCATTCGGCTCCGGTAGGCCGAAGCGCTGGCGGATCGCCGCCATCAGGCGCAGTTCCACACTCTTGTAAGAGGGGCCGATCGCCGCCTTGAAGGGCGAGATGATGTCACCGATCACGTATTCCGGCGCATCGTGCAGCAGAAGTTCGAGGCGCTGCATCCGGGTCCGGCCGGGGGCCAGATCCGCGCCGATGACCTCCACCAGGAGCGCGTGCTGGGCCACGGAGAAGACGTGCGGCCCGGCGGTCTGGCCGTTCCAGCGAGCGACGCGAGCGAGACCATGGGCGATGTCGGCGATCTCGATGTCCTGCGGCGAAGGGTCGAGGAGATCGAGACGCCGGCCCGACAGCATCCGCTGCCAGGCGCGTGGGGCGGCGCTCATCGGCTCGTGCCCAGGGCGGCGCAGGCGGCATGCCGATGGCAACCGGCAAGATGGTCGTTCACCATGCCCACCGCCTGCATGAAGGCATGGACGATGGTGGGGCCGCAGAAGCTGAACCCTTCTGTCTTGAGAGCCCGCGAGATGGTCCGCGAGATCTCCGTCTCGGTGGCGATGCCGGCCCGGTCCGTCGCTCGGCCCTGGATCGGCTGGCCCTCGACGAAGTCCCACAGGAAGCGCGAGAAGCCGGGTCCGCGCTCCTCGATGGCCAAGAAGGCGCGGGCGCCCGCGATGGTCCCGACGATCTTGGCGCGGTTCCGGATGATGCCGGTATCCTGCATCAGCCGCTCGACATCGGCTTGCGTGAACCGCGCGATGGCCTCCGGCTCGAACCCGGCGAACGCCCGGCGGAACCCCTCGCGCCGCCGCAGGATGGTGATCCACGACAGGCCGGCCTGGAACCCGTCGAGGATCAGTTTCTCGTACAACGCCCGGCCGTCACGCTCGGGTACGCCCCATTCGGTGTCGTGATAGGCGACGTAGACCGGGTCGAGCCCGGCCCACCAGCAGCGCGGGCAACCGTCGGGATGATGGATCAGGCCTGTGGAATCGTCGGACATGGGACCGAGAATAATCGGAACGGATCAAGAACGCCAGGAGCGCTCAGGTGCGCATCCCTTCTCCCCGCACGCGGGGGAAGGCGGCCGCTGCCAGAGCGTCAGGGCCACCCCCGATCACCCGGCCGGCGCCACCTCCGGGAATGCGAAGGTGGCGAAGGAGGGCTTCTCGACGCCGAGGATCGTCGCGCCGGTCCGCACCGGCTCACCGGCGGCGACCGCATCGGCGAGGCGGTCGAGGCGGAGCATGGCGAGGCCGCGCGCGCCCGACACGCTACCGACCGTGCCGAGCCCGCGCGGTCCTGCGGTCACCTCCGCGCCGGAGGTCAGGGCCTCTCCGTCGCTGGAGACCACCGGGACGATGCGGGTACGGGCAGTGCCGCGATGCTGCATGCGCGACACGACTTCCTGGCCGACATAGCAGCCCTTCCTGAAATCGACGCCGGCGAGCTGGTCCATCAGCGCCTCGTGCGGGAAGGCATCGCCATAGGCGAAGTCGCGTCCCCCCTCGGGGATGCCGAGGGCGATGCGGTGGGCGTGGTAATCCGCCTCCGTTGCATCGGCCGAGAACGCGCCCTCTGCAAAGACGAGGCGCTCGCCCAACGCCGGGAGGCGCCCGTCCCCAAGGCGCTCGGTACCGGCGGCGGTTTCGGCCCCGTCCCAGGCGGCGGCGAGTCCCAGGGTCGGGTCGACGGCGATCGTCACCTTGGCGCGCAGGCGGTAGAGCGTGAGGCGCTTGGCCAGGGCCGGAGCCTGCTCGGCCGGGCAATCCAGGCGAAAGCCCTCGCCGGAGCGCCAGATCAGGAAATCGAACAGGATCTTGCCCTGCGGGGTCAGCAGGCCGCCGAGCCGCGCCTCACCCGGTTCGAGAGTCTCGATGTTGCACGTCACCACGCCCTGGAGGAAACTCGTGGCCTCCTCGCCCGCGATGACGATGACGGCGCGGTCCGGCAACAGGGCGATCGGCATGGCAACTCCTCGAAGGTCATCCTGCAAAGCCCATCCGGCGCGCATCGTAGTGATGCGCCGGCGGGCCTGTCGGCAGGGCACGGCGTTGCACGCCGTGCGAGGCTGACATAAGCCGCCGCCATCCGCGTCTCAACGCCGTTCAGGAGCGACCCCGATGGACCAACCCTTCGATCTCCTCCTCACCGGCGGCAGGATCGTCAATCACGACGGCGAGCACGCCGCCGATCTCGGCATCAGGAACGGTCGCATCGCCGCCCTCGGCGATCTCTCGCGAGCCGAGGGCGAGCGCCAGGATTGCACCGGCCTGCACCTGCTGCCGGGTGTCATCGACACCCAGGTCCATTTCCGCGAGCCGGGCCTCGACCACAAGGAAGATCTCGAATCGGGCTCTCGTGCGGCGGTGATGGGCGGCGTCACCGCCGTGTTCGAGATGCCCAACACCAATCCGCTGACCACCAGCGCAGAGACCCTGGCCGACAAGGTGGCGCGCGGGCACCACCGCATGCATTGCGACTTCGCCTTCTGGGTCGGCGGCACCCACGAGAACGCGCATGAGGTCGCCACCCTCGAGCGCCTGCCGGGCGCTGCGGGGATCAAGGTGTTCGTCGGTTCCTCCACCGGCGCGCTCCTCGTGGAGGACGATGCGGGCGTCGCCGAGATCCTGAAGCGCACCCGGCGCCGGGCCGCCTTCCATGCCGAGGACGAGCCCATGCTGCGCCAGCGCAAGGACCTGCGGGTGCCGGGCGATCCGTCTTCGCACCCGGTCTGGCGTTCGCCCGAGGCCGCGCTGAAGGCGACGCAGCGCCTGGTGCGGATCGCGCAGGAGACGGGTGCCCGCATCCACATCCTGCACATCTCCACGGCTGAGGAGATGGTCTTTCTCGCCGAGCACAAGGACGTGGCAAGCGTCGAGGTGACGCCCCATCACCTCACCCTCGACGGGACCGAGGCCTATGCCCGCCTCGGCACTCTGGTGCAGATGAACCCGCCCGTGCGCGACGCGGCCCATCGCGACGGGATCTGGCACGGGCTGACGCAGGGCGTCGCCGACATCCTCGGCTCGGACCACGCGCCGCACCTGATGGAGGAGAAGGCCAAGCCCTATCCGGATTCCCCCTCCGGCATGACCGGCGTCCAGACGCTGGTGCCGATCATGCTCGACCACGTCGCCAATGGACGGCTGTCCCTCGCCCGCTTCGTCGACATGACCAGCGCCGGGCCGAAGCGCCTGTTCGGCATCAGCCGCAAGGGCCGGCTCTCGGTGGGCTACGACGCCGATGTGACGGTGGTGGACCTGACGCGCCGCGAGACCATCCGCAACGCGTGGATCGCGTCGAAATGCGGCTGGACCCCCTATGACGGCGTCACCGTCACCGGCTGGCCGGTGGGCACCATCGTGCGCGGCAGGCGCGTGATGTGGCAGGGCGACCTCATCGGCCCGTCCTGGGGTGAGGCGGTGGTGTTCGACGAGGCGCTGCCCCAGGGTTGAGGCTCCGCCCGCCGGGGCGATCACGGCCCCGAAACGCATCGAGCCGCCCAGTTCTATCCGGGCGGCTCGATCGATCAAACGCTCATCGTCGACGGGTCGAGCGCGGCCCGGTCCCGCGCCTCAATGCTGCGGAGCGGTGGTGAAGGCGCCCCCGCGGATGCGGTCGGGAAAGCCTTCGGCGTAGCGCGCAGTGGCATCCTCGCCATAGGTCATCACCAGCTCTTGGAAGGCGGCAAACAGGGCGGCCTGGGCCATGCAATCGCCGTCGAGACCGTCGAGACAGCCTTCCGCGAACGCTTCCGACACGTAGCCGAGGGCGGCACGCTTGTCGTCGAGATCGGCCTCGAAGGGCGCGGGGGCGGTGTCGATCTGCATGGCGATAACATCGGTTGCGCCGAAGAATGGCTCGGCGGATGACCGAAACATATGCCGAGGCCCGCGCCTCGGGAAGCCAAGAATTGCGAAGCGGTTAACGCCGGCGGTCGAATACGACGAATTTCCTTCAGCCTTGTGCCCTGTCTCCCGAAAGACACATCGCCGCCTCAGCCCCCGAAACGGCTGGCCAGGGCGTGGGACAGCCGCTCCCCCTCCGCGACGTAGCGGGACGCCGCCTCCGTCGCTGACGGCGTGCAGGCCCGGTAGGTGAGGGAGTATCCGCGATAGCCGCGGTTATACGCCCCGGCGAGACGGTCCCGCCGCCCCGGCGTCACCCCCTCGGCCTCCATCAACGCCTTCATCCGGATCGGCCATTCGGCGGCGTCCGGCGCCGCGCACAGGCTGCGCAGGAAGGAGAGGGAGCCGATGATCTCGGAGAGCCGCATCAGGTCCCGGTCATAGGGAGCCGGTGGCGGCTCGGCGGGAGCAGGGGGCTCCTTGTCCTTCTCCGGGGCTTTCTGCGCCGGCCGCGCCGGGGTGGCACGCTGCTGAGCCGAAGCCAGGTCGGGCATGCCCACCGCAAGGGCGGCGAGCAGCAGCACGGGCGACAGGCGATATCTCACCCTCGACACAGCCACGCCCCGTCCTCCACCGCCGCGAACCTCATCCTGCAGGTTTACACCGTTCCCCGGCCGGGGCGAGGCGCGCGTGGGTCTCATCGGGATCCCGTATCGCCACTCAGGCCAGCGACCTGCGCGAAGGCCTCTTCCACCGTGGCCTGCAATCCCGGCGTGGTGGCGAGGTCCGCAAGCTCCTCCGGACGCGCCCAGCGCACGTCCAGGGCCTCGGGGCCGGGGGCCGGCTCGCCGGCGGTCCAGAGTGCGGCGTGGGGATGGACGACGTAATGATGGCGCACGCGGCCGTCCTCGGCCCGCAGGATGATTTCCGTCGGGGTCAGCGAGCGGACGACCACGGCCGAGACGCCGACCTCCTCCCCCAACTCGCGCAAGGCCGCCTGCGCCAAGGTCTCGCCGGACTCCACCAGCCCGCCGGGAAGCGTCCAGACCCCGCGCAGGGGCTCGTTGGCCCTGGCGGCCAGCAGCACCCGCCCGTCGCGGATGACGGCGATGGACGCGCCGAGGAAAGGGCGCACCGGGAAGAGCCGGACGTCGGAGCCGTCCTCGCTCGCTGCTTCGCTCATGGGCGCGACGTTTCTCGGTTACGGAGAGATGAGCGCCACCCGCCCGTCGGCGAGGCCGACGAGAAGACGCGTGCGAGGGCCGTGGCCGATGGCGGCGACGCCGAAGGCGGCAAGGCCGGGAAGGGGGATGCGCTTCACCTCGCGGATGCCGTCCTTCAGGGACAGGATGGCCAGGGCGCTCCGATCCACCACCGGCACAGCGAGTTCGGCAACGCCGTCCCCGTCGGCGTCGAGGACGGCCGACAAATCGGCCCCGTCCTCGCCCGGGGACAGGGTGGTGTAGCCGGTGGCCTCGCCGACCAGTCGCAGGGCTCCGGCCTCATAGGCCCAGAGTTGGAGGATGCCGGCCCCGTCAGGCGCCGCCACCGCAGCGATCCGGGGTTGTCCGGCTTTCGAGACATCGCCGATCGCCGCGAGTGTCAGCGAATGCCCACCCGGCCCCGCCGCCTGGACGGGACTCCGGGCGAGGACGGACCAAGCCTTGTCCGGCTCCGCCGAGGGCTTGTTCAACTCCGCCGAAGGTTTGCCGACGACGACAAGGGCCGATCCGCCATCCTGCGCCGTCACCGCCACGATGACCGGCCGGCCGTCGATGAGGATCGCGATGGGGCGGCGCAGGGCGAAGGCGGCGCCGTGACCGGCGGTGACGGCGGTGGTCACGATGGGGACGGGTTTCGGATCGGCGCTCATCCCCACCGGCTGGCGCTCGCGGATGGTGAGCGTCCCCGCGCGCCCGAACTCGCTGGCATTGGGGCGGACGGGGTCGGACAGGTGGGCACTGAGCGGGCCGAGAGTCGCGCGCCGGGTGCCGGGAACGGCGCCGCGCGGGGTCTCGGAGACCGCGAGTCCGTCGATGGCCTCGACACCGAGCAGGGTGGTGGCGACCTTGCCGTCGGCGAGGGTCAGAGCGGCGCCGCCCTCGTCGCCCCACAGGACGGCCAGGGACACATCCTCCACCACCTCACCCTTCAACCCCTTGGGACGGGCGAGCGGAAGGAGGCCCGAGGTCGCCACCGCCAGGGACACTTCGCTGCCGGGGCCGCGCATGGCGCGCGCCCTGAACGGCAGGTCGAGGATCGTGACGACCGGATCTGCCCGGACGGGCTGCGCGCCCAGGAGCGAGACGACGAGAACGGAGATCGCGAGGAGCGCCGAGAACGCACCTCGTTCAGACATGCTGGCCGCCGTTGATGTGCAACTCGGCGCCGTTCACGTAGGACGAGGCCTCGGTGCAGAGGAAATAGATCGCCTTGGCCACCTCGTCGGGCGTGCCGAGGCGCCGCTGCGGGATGCCGGCCACGATCTTGTCGGTGCCGGGCGAGAGGATCGCCGTATCGATCTCGCCCGGCGAGATCGCATTCACCCTCACCCCGAGGGGGCCGAAATCGCTGGCCATCTCGCGGGTGAGGCCGGCGAGCGCCGCCTTCGACGTGCCATAGGCCGCGCCCGCGAAAGGATGCACGCGGGAGCCCGCGATCGAGGTGACGTTGACGATGGAGCCCTTGGCACGGGTGAGTTCCTGGCACAGACCGCGCGCCAGGAGCAGGGGTGCGAAGACGTTGACCTGGAACACCTTGCGCCAGTCGCCGAACTCCGTGGCGATGGCGCCGAGGCGCTCGCCGTTGGAGCCCTTGGGCGAGATGCCGGCATTGTTGACCAGGGCATGGAGCAGGCCGCCCTCGTCGGCGAGGCGCCCGGCGACTTCCGCCACGCCGCGCATCGTATCCTCCGGGTCCGAGAGATCGACCTGGAGGTGGTCCTCCGGACCCATCTCCCAGGGGCAATTCTCCGGGAAGGCATGGCGGGAACAGGTGATCACCCGCCACCCCGCAGCGGAGAAGCGCTTGACCGTGGCGTGGCCGATTCCGCGGCTTGCGCCCGTCAGCAGCATGACGCGGCGGCGTTCATTGCTCGATATGGCCAAGGCCGTTCCTCAGGATCCGGAGGCGGTGGACAGCCGAGATCATCCCGCCGTGCCATGCCCAGGTCTAAGCCGCGCCGGCCGGGAAATCCAGGGTCGATCCCGCGTCGCAGCAAGTCCTGGTCGGCGCTCTTCGAGAGGGGGACTGCGATACAATCGCCGTCGCTCGTTTCGCGAACCCTCACCCGCCGTCGATTGGAGACAAAGACGTCGGGGTCGTGTCTCAGTTCGACATGTCAGCCCGATCGAGTGCCTGATCCCGAGCCAGCTCGTCGTTTGACCCATCTTCTCAGCTGCCGCAAAGCAGCCGGACTGCTCTGCGGGGCGAAACGACCACGAACCGCTCGTAAAAGAATTCGCCTGCGTCGGAACGGAACGGGTCATGCCTCGACCCAACGCACGGCGTCGATCAGGGCACGAAGCGCCGGTGTCGCCTGGTGACTCGGATGATAGAGGTGGTAGCCTGGAAAAGGCGTGCACCAGTCCGTCAGAACCTGCACGAGGTCGCCCGCCGCGATGTCGGCGGCCACATCGTCCTCAAGCATGTAGCCGAGTCCAGCACCGGCCCGCACGGCCGCCCCTGCAAGGACCGCATCGTTGACGGTGAGCTGGCCGCCTACGCGCATCCGCACGTCCTGGCCCATGTCCTGACCCTTGTGCGTGAACTCCCACGGCAGCAATCCACCCCCGCCGACCAGCCGGTAATTGACGCAATTGTGCGTCTCCAGGTCGGCCGGTGTCTCTGGCCGCGGATGGTGCGCGAAGTAGGCGGGAGTGCCGACCACGACCGTACGCAGGTCCGGCCCCAGGCGCACTGCTACCATGTCACGCTCCACCGTCTCACCGAAGCGGATGCCGGCATCGAACCGTGCCGCGACGATGTCGGTCAGGCGATCGTCGATGACGACCTCGACCGAGACGGCTGGATGATCGAGGAGGAAGCGCGGCAAGGCCGGGTCGAGCACCCGCCGCGCGGCCGATGAGAAGGTCGTCAGCCGTAGGGCACCGGACGGCGCGCCGCGCCAGTCGGCGAGCGCCGCAAGCCCGCACTCTATTTCCGCCAGAGCAGGGGCCAGTGAGCGCACAAGCCGCTCGCCCGCCGGCGTAGGAGCGACGCTGCGCGTCGTGCGCGCAAGCAGCCGAACCCCGAGCCGTTCCTCCAGCCCCCGTACGGCGTGGCTCAGCGCCGAGGGCGACAGGCCGAGTTCAGCCGCCGCACGCGTGAAGCTGCAGGTGCGCGCGACCGCAGCGAAGGCCGCGAGATCATCGAGTGTGCCCCGTCGCATTCTTGAGCTCTGCTCATAAACCCCTTCCGATGATTCAGGCTAATCCCCTGCGGATGGCAGCGCTATCCTGTCTGGTATCAGCAAGGATATGCAACAATGGATCTCACGCATTATCGCACGCTCGGGCGCTCCGGCCTTGCGGTCAGTCCGCTCGCGCTCGGCACCATGACCTTCAGCACGGCGCGCTGGGGGCTGGACGAGGCCGGCAGCTGCGCCGTGCTCGACGCCTATCTGGACCGTGGCGGCAACTTCGTGGACACGGCCGACGTGTACGCGGGTGGCGAGGGCGAGGCGATGCTCGGGCGCTTTATCAGCGAGCGTGGCTTGCGCGACCGGATCGTCCTCGCGACCAAGTCGGGGTTCGCCACTGGCAAGGGGCCGCACCGGGGCGGTAACGGTGCCAAGCACGTCCACGCGGCGCTGGAAGGCTCGCTGCGCCGCCTGCGGACCGACTACGTCGATCTCTACTGGGTGCACGTCTGGGACGGGATCACGCCGGCCGAGGAGATGCTGGAGACCATGGCCGGTCTCGTGCGAGCTGGGAAGATTCGCTATTGGGGCATGTCGAACACCCCTGCTTGGTACGTCGCCAAGATAGCGACGCTGGCGGCACTGCGTGGCCTGCCGGGGCCGATCGCGCTGCAATACTTCTATGCGCTCGTGAACCGGGAGTTGGAGGACGAGCACATCCCGCTCGCCACCGAGTTCGGCTTAGGCGTGGTGCCGTGGTCGCCGCTTGCCTACGGGCTGCTGAGTGGCAAGTACGACCGCGAGACGGTGGAGGCGGCGGGGCCGCGTGCGGGCGGCCTGCCGAAGGACGCGGCGCAGTCGGGCGAGGCGCGTCCCGCCGACGACAAGCGGCTCGATGGGGCCAATCCGTTTGGCGACAGCCTGTTTACGCCACGCAACTGGGACATCGTCGAAGGGGTGCGCCGGGTGGCGGAGGCCATCGGCCAATCGCCAGCGCGCGTCGCGCTCGCTTGGGTCGTGGGCCGACCGGGCGTAGTCTCAACCCTGATGGGCGTCAGCCGGTCGGCGCAAGTCACCGACAACATCGCTTCGCTTGATCTCGTGCTCTCCCCGGAGCATCGCACCGCGCTCGATGCGCTCAGCGCACCGGCGGAGCCGCGTCTGATCTATGGTTTATCGCGACCGCCGTTGCGGCAGGCAGCCGTGTTCGGCGGCGCGCAGGTTCGGGCCGCGGGCGAGGTGCCCTGAGAAAGCCTTGGGTCGCTCACTCGGTCCCGGGCATACGTAGCCTCCATGTCCGCCAACGCCCCAAAGTAACGAACGAGCATCGATCGGTGCAGACCTGGGGCAAATGCCCGGCTTCGTTGTCACAATGCCCCGCCCGGCCGGAGGCCCACCTCTTGCCGGACGGGGCGGCATGTCCCGTCCATTCACGGATAAAGTCTCGCCCCGCTCCAGCCACCGCCGGCCCTGGTGAAGCGGACGCGGTCGTGGAGGCGGTAGGGGCCGTCCTGCCAGAACTCGATCGAGACCGGGGCGATGCGGAACCCCGTCCAGTTCTCCGGGCGCGGCACCGGCTGGTCCTCGTAGCGGGCTGACAGGGCGGCGACCTCCGCTTCCAGAGTGGCCCGGTCGGCCAGCGGCCGCGACTGGCGGCTGGCATGGGCGCCGATGCGGCTCTCGCGGCGGCGGCTCGCGAAATAGGCGTCGGCCTCCTCGATCGACACGTGGCTCACGGGTCCGCGCGCGCGGACTTGCCGGCGCAGGCTCTTCCAATGCAGGACGAGGGCGGCCTGCGGGTTCTGCGCCAGTTCCTCGCCCTTGGCCGAATCGACATTGGTGTAGAAGACGAAGCCGCGCTCGTCGGCGCCTTTGAGCAGAACCATGCGCACATCGGGCAGACCGTCGGAGCCGGCCGTGGCAAGCGCCATGGCGTTGGGATCCTCGGGCTCCGTGCCCTCGGCCTCGCCCATCCAGGCGGCGAACAACCCCCAGGGGTCTGTGGACAACGTGAAGTCTCCACCGGCCCCGAGGGGGGAGGCAGCGGGTGAGACACTGCCGGACGGGGCCGGCTCATCGATCCTTAACCGATCCAAGGCGTAATCCTGCTGGTGAGATCCGGGTCGGGGGCACCGACGTGGGACACGATTTGTCGTCGTTCGAGTCACGTCGTGAGAACAGGTGTAATGCGTCGGAGCGAGAGTAAAGCCCAACCCGTCTCAAGCCGTGCCGTCGTCGCACCCCGTCCCGCCCGCGCCCGGTGCGCGGCGGTGCTGGCGTCGGGCAGCGTGGCCCTGGCCTTGTCGCTGGCCGGCTGCGGAATTCCGATCCTCACCTTCCAGAGCGAGAGCAAGACGGAGCCGGACGTGACGGTCCCCGAGCCCCTGGTCACGGGCAGCATCGACAAGCGCCCCAGGAGCTTCGGCGGCGAGATGTCCGACGAGGATTGGCGCCGGGCGCACGCGGCCCTGGCGGTGGCCCTCGATCCGCAGGGCAACGGCCGCCCGGTGAAATGGGACAACCCGGATTCGTCCCTGCGCGGATCGATCAGCCCGACGGGCCTTCCCTATGTCGCTAACGACCTCATCTGCCGGGACTTCCTCGCCTCGGTCATCGCGCCCGCGCGCAGTCGTTTCGTGCGCGGCACCGGCTGCAAGCCTTCGGGGGGCGAATGGGAACTGACCCGCATCCGCATGGCCAAAGCGAAGGCCTGACGCCAAGATCGTCCTGACATGTGGGATCGTCCGGCGGGGCGGCGGGTTGACGCGTGGACCGAACCGTCGAATCCTGGCGGACGACCGTTGCAGAGAAGCAACAGCCATTCCACATAGCGGAAGACTTCGACAGGGGCGGGCATGAGCCCGGCCCAGTGCGGCACCGAGACCGATATCAGACGATGCGCAATCCCTACGACGTGCTGGGTGTGGCCAAGGGCGCCAGCGAGGCCGACATCAAGAAGGCCTATCGCAAGCTCGCCAAGGCCTACCACCCCGACACCAACAAGAACGACGCCAAGGCCAAGGACCGTTTCTCGGAGGCCAACAGCGCCTACGAGATCCTCGGCGATGCGGGCAAGCGCGGCCAGTTCGACCGTGGCGAGATCGATGCCGACGGCAAGCCCCGCGCACCGGCCGGCTTCGATGGGTTCGGTGGTTTCGGCGGCGGCCAGGGCGGCGCCCGCTCCGCGGGCTTCGACTTCGAGGGCGCGGCGCGCAACCGGGCGGGCGGCGGCGGGATCGGCGAGGACATCTTCTCTCACCTGTTCGGCGACACGTTCCGGGGCGGTGCCGGACCGGGCGCCAGGGGACCGATGAAGGGCGAGGATCTCGCGGCCGAGCTGTCCGTGACCCTGGAGCAGGTGGCGAGCGAGGAGAAGCTGCGGATCTCGCTGGGTTCGCGCGACGTGGACGTGGTGATCCCCAAGGGCGTCGTGGATGGGCAGACCATCCGCCTGCGCGGCCTCGGGAACCCCGGCGGCCCGCGCTCCTCGCCGGGCGACGCCCTCCTGACCATCCGCATCCTGCCGCATCCGCGCTTCACCCTGGACGGAGCGGACTTGCGCACCTCCATGGACCTCCCCCTCGAAGATGCCATCCTCGGCGGCCCGATCCGGGTGCCGACGCTCACCGGCCCGGTTGAAATGCGCGTGCCCCCCATGACGAGCTCGGGCCGGACCTTCCGCCTCAAGGGCAAGGGCCTGCCAAAGAAGGACGGCAGCCGCGGAGACCTGTTTGCCACCACGGCGATTTCCCTTCCCGCCAGCGAGGACGAGGCCCTTCTCGCCTATGCCAACGGGCGCCGGGCGTCGCGCGCCGCCTCTGGACAGCCGTAGGCGCGGACTTCCGTCCCCGGCGCACCTCCGCTAAGGATGCCTCGGCGCGAGTGCTTCCCCCCAGGTCCGGACGGGTCCGCTCCGGCGCGCGACGGCCTCTGGCTCAGGTGACTCATGGCGGACACGAACCCGGTACACGATCACGTCGGCGGCTTGCTCGCCGGGAAATGCGGTCTGGTGCTCGGTGTCGCCAACAACCGGTCCATCGCCTGGGGCATCGCCAAAAGCGCCCATGCCCACGGCGCCAAGCTCGCCTTCAGCTACCAGGGCGACGCCTTGAAGAAGCGGGTGGAGCCCCTGGCGCGCGAGCTCGACGCCCATGTGGTGGGCCATTGCGACGTCACCGACGGCGCCTCCATCGACGCCGTCTTCGCCGAAGCCGGCCGCGTCTTCCCGCAGGGGATCGACTTCGTCGTCCATTGCATCGCCTTCTCCGACAAGGACGAGCTGACGGGCCGCTACGTGGAGACCTCTGAGGCGAACTTCACCAAGTCGCTGATGATCTCGTGCTACTCGTTCACGGCGGTGGCCCAGCGCGCCGAGAAGCTGATGCCCAATGGTGGCTCGCTCCTCACGCTGACCTATTACGGCGCCGAGAAATGGATGCCGCACTACAACGTCATGGGCGTCGCCAAGGCGGCGCTGGAAGCCTCCGTGCGCTATCTCGCCGCCGATCTTGGCCCCTCGAAGATCCGCGTCAACGCGATCTCTGCCGGCCCGATCAAGACCCTGGCCGCCTCCGGCATCGGCGACTTCCGCTACATCCTCAAGTGGAACGAGTACAACGCGCCCCTGCGCCGGACCGTGACCATCGAGGAGGTCGGCGAGACCGCCTCCTATCTCATCTCCGACATGTCTCGCGGCATGACCGGCGAAATCCTCCATGTGGATGCCGGCTACCACGTGGTCGGCATGAAGAACCCGGACGCGCCGGATCTGAGGCTCGACAGCAAGGAGTGAGGCGGGCCGCGTGCGGGAGCGCTCCGCGCCGGCGGGCCCCGGCGGATAAGGCGAAGGGCCGACCCGCTCCGGGGCCGCGTCCGGCCGAGGCCCTGTCACCATGAAGACCCGCTTCGCTTTCGATGATGCGGCGTCCGCCGGGATCATCACCGCCGAACAGGCACGCGCGCTCGCTGCCTTCTACGCCACACGACCGGGACGGGCCGTCTCCTTCGATCTCGCCCACGTGCTCTGGTATGCCGGTGCCCTGGTGGTCATCGGCGCCATGGGCCTGTTCTCGACCCTTGCCTTCGGGCTGATGGGCGGACCGGCCCTCACCGCCACTGCCCTGATCTACGCGGGCGCCTTCGTCGCCGCCGGGCGGCACCTCCGCACCACGCACGACCTGCCGATCCCCGGCGGCCTCCTCATCGCCTGCTCCGTGGCCATGACGCCGCTCGCCGTCTACGGCCTGCAGGAGAGCTGGGGTTGGGGCGCGCAGGGCCGGCCGGGCGCCTATCGCGACGTCTTCACCTGGATCAAGGGCGGCTGGGTGCCCATGGAAGCGGCAACCCTCGTGGCGTCGGCCATCGCCCTGCGCGCCACGCGCTTTGGCTTCATCACCCTGATCGCGGCGGTGGCCCTGTGGTTCCTGTCCATGGATATCGGCGTCTGGGCCACGCGGCCGGATCTCGACTGGGAGACCCGCCGGACGATCTCGCTCTGGTTCGGCCTCGGCCTCATCGCTTTCGCCTGGGCGGTGGACCTGTGCCAGAAGCGGACGGATTACGCGTTCTGGCTCCATCTGTCCGGCATCCTCACCTTCTGGGGCGCCCTGACGTGGCAATCCTCCGACAGCGAGGTGGCGAAGGCGCTCTATGCCCTGTTGAACGTCGCCCTCATCGGCTTCGCCATCTTCCTCTCGCGGCGGATCTACGCAGTGTTCGGCGCCATCGGCGTGGCGCTCTATCTCGGCGATCTGGCGAACCGTGTCTTCCAGGACTCGCTGCTCTTCCCCTTCGCCCTGTCGCTCATCGGTCTCGGCCTGATCGGCCTCGGCATCCTCTACCAGCGCCATGCCGACAGGATCGGTGGGGCGATGATGCGGTGGCTGCCGGAGCAGCTCCGCCGCTGGCGGCCCGACCACGCTGACGGGGCATGAGCGCCAGCTTCAGGCGTCCTCGATTTCCGCGAACTCTCCCGACAGCTTGAGCCCGTCGATCCAGGTCGCCACCTCCCGCTTGACCACCCGGCGGGGCGACACGCCGCCGTGAGCCGCAATCGCGTCGGCGAGGCGCTCCGAATGGGTCACCAGCCAGACCTGGCTTCGCTGCGAGGCCTTGACGATCATTCGCGCCAGGGGATCGAGCAGGTCAGGGTGGAGGCTCGTCTCCGGTTCGTTCAGGGCGATGAAGGGCGGAAGCCGGTAGGCGAGGAGAGCTCCGGCGAGGGCGAGGTAGCGAAGCGTGCCGTCCGACAGTTCGGCGGCCTCGAATACGCGCTTGGGATAGTCGGGAAAGACCATCCCGAAGCTCGCCTCGCGGCCCGGCGACGGGATCACGAGGTGCGCGCCGGGAAAGGCGTCGGCCACTGCCTCGTCGAGATCGACGGTGTCCTGGCGGATATGCCGGAGGGTGGCGAACACGGCGGCGAGGTCGGATCCGTCCGACGACAGGGTCGGCGTGGTGACCGCGAGGCACGGCCGGCGCAGAGCCGAGGCCGCGTCGGTGCGGAAATCGTGATGGAAGCGCCAATCCAGCAGCGCGCGCCGGACGAGATGCAGTTCCGGAAACGCCACTGCGTCCTGAAGTGCCGCGAGCGCGGTTGCGGTGGCGAGGAGGCTCGTGCCGAAGGCACGCTTGCGGCCGTCATCGCCGCGCGCGAAGCCGGCGGGTCCGTCGCGCTTGAGCATGATCGCCGGCCGCCGGTCCGAGAGGACGGTGAGCCGCTCCCGCTTGATCTGCGGCTCGAGGAGGAAGGCCGCCCCGCTTGGGCCGTCTCCCGTCCGAGGGACCAGACCGACCTCGGTCTCGTACTTGTAGACGAAGGCCGTCGCTTCGTCGCCGAGTTCGACGGTCCATCCCACCCGCACCGGGCCCTTGCCGCTGCGCGATCCAGCCCAGATGACCGAGTCCATTCCGCCTTCCGCCGCGAGATCACGCACCAGCGTACCGGCGGCGGCCGCCTGCAGGCGTTCGAGCGCCCGGTAGAGGTTGGTCTTGCCGACGCCGTTGGCCCCGATGAACACGGACAGGGCATCCACCGGGAAGCCGATACGCCTGAGGGACCGATACCCGGTGGAGGAGATGTTACGGACGGTGAGCATGGGGCCGCCTTCGTCGAAGATGCGGAGCCAGTCGAATCGCATGCGGCCATCGCGAGCAAGCGCTCGGGAGGGTCAGGCGGAGCTCGCATTCCCCTGCAGCCGGGGTTTCCAATCCTCCACCAGCCCCTTGTCGAGGCGTCGTGCGGCAAGGGTTCGCCAGGACGTCGACAGGGACGGCAGGGCGGCGATCTCCGCCAGCGCCGCCCGATCGAGCCGGTCGACATAGAAGACCCGCAGCAGCCGCGACAGCGGCCAGTCCGGGTGCGCCCGTTCCACCAGCACGAGATCGTCTCCCGCCCCGACCGTGCCAGTCTCGATGATGCGGTAATACCAGCCGGTCCGCCCGGTCTTTTGTACGCGCACGGCCATGTCGGGCACGCCGAACCGGGCGTTCAGCTTCCAGCACGGCTGACGAGCCTGGCTCACTTGAAGCAGGGCGGTACCGGCGCGCCAGAGATCACCGACGCAGATGTCGGCCTCGGTGAGTCCGTGGGTCGAGAGGTTCTCGCCGAAAGCACCCGGCCGCTCCACCAGTGCCGGCGCTCCGGGAAGGTCGGCTCGCCAGGCCGGCGCGTGATCGAGCGGATAGTGATGGACGGCCTTCTCCGGGCCGCCGTGGTGACGACGGTCCGCCCGCTCGTCGCCGTCCAGCCCCTCGAACCCGATCCGCACAGGGCCGGACGAGGCCGACTTATCGATGCCGCTGGGCTTGCCGGTCGGCCCGAGAGGCGCGACCCGCCCCATCAACACGGCATCGATCGTCACACGCATGGTCGGCCCCCACCGTCTTCACTGACGTCAAACCATAAGACAACTTGTTGTCTGATGGTTTCTTCGTTGTCCTGTGGTCTTCGATTTGTCAACGGCGCATCGCGTTGCCGACCCGGTGAAAGCCGGTCATGTGTGGGCATGTCCGTCGCACAACGCATCCGGGCGCTTCGACGCCGCAGCCATCTTACCCTCGATGCCCTCGCCGCCCGCGTCGGGGTCCACAAGGGCCACCTGTCGCGCATCGAGCGCGGCCAGAAGGCTCCCTCGCTGGCCACGCTGGAAGCCATCGCGAAGGGGCTCGGGGCGAGCATGTCCGAACTGTTCGGGGAGAAGGCCGCTGCCGCCGACGTGATCGTCGCGCGCGCGGGCGCCAGGGTCACGACCCGTGACGCCGATTATGCGGTCCATGCTCTGCTGCCGGCCGAGGCGGGACGGGCCGCCGCCCTGTACATGGTCGAACCGGGTGAGACGTTCCTCACCGAGGATCGTCCTACCCATGGCGGCCAGGAGATCGCCTATGTCCTGGCGGGGGAGGTCGAACTCGTCGTCGCAGACCGCAGCGTCGTCCTCGGCGTCGGCGATTGTGCCGCCTACGATGGCGGCCTGCCGCATCGACTGCGCCGCCTCGGAGGCGGACCGGCATCGGTGCTCGTCATCATCACCGGATGACGCGGCGCAGGGGCGTCGTCCCCCCTCAATCCGGCACCGTCAGCTTGGCGATGCCTGGCTGAGCGTCCGGATAGCGCGGATCCATCGCCTCCAGGGTGTTGGCGATGGTGCGAGCGACGAGGAGGTTGCGGTACCATTTACGGTTGGCAGGCACCACGTGCCAGGGCGCATGTGGAGTGGAGCAGCGGCTCAGGGCGTCGGTGAAGGCGCCCTGATAGGCGTCCCAGGATTCGCGCTCGACGAGGTCGGCCGCATCGAACTTCCAATGCTTCTCGGGATCGGCGATCCGCGCCTCCAGGCGCTCCTTCTGCTCGTCTTTCGAGATGTGCAGGAAGAACTTCAGCACGGTGACGCCCGACAGGGTCAGCATCCGCTCGAAATCGTTGATGAGGTCGTAGCGAGGCCGCCACACGCCCTCCGGCTCCAGGGATTTCACCCGCACCACCAGCACGTCCTCGTAATGGCTGCGGTTGAACACGCCGATCATGCCGCGCCCCGGCACCTTGGCGTGATAGCGCCAGAGGAAGTCGTGATCGCGCTCCTCCGCGCTCGGGACCTTGAACGACCACACCCGGCACCCTTGCGGGTTCACCCCCTCGAAAACCGATCGGATGGTGCCGTCCTTGCCGCCGGTATCGATGGCCTGAAGCACCACGAGGAGGCTGCGCCGATGCTCGGCATAGAGCCGCTCCTGCAGTGCCTGGATGCGGCCATGCTCCACGAGGAGCGCCTGTTTGGACGCCTCCTTGTCGAGCCCGCCATCGGAATCGGCGTCGATCACGGCCAAATTCAACGTCTCGCCCGGCTGCACCGTGACGATGCCGGCCGCAGCGCAAGAGGCGAGGGCGGCCGTATCGACCGGGCTTTCGCGCTTGGCATGGCGCATCGCCGAACGGGCCCAGGCGGCAGAGGAGGGCGGCTTGTCCGATTCCGGACGTGGGCCAAGCGGTTTGGGCTTGCGCGTCCTCACGTCGTTCGATTGGCCCGAATGCCGCTTGCCGCGCTTCTTCGCCATGATCACATTTCGCCTTATACGATATTCAATCGATGCCGCGGGCACCGCACCAGCGCACCGCCCTTCCGGGAAAGCGGTGTGCCGATGCCTGTAACGCATGGAGCAACCTTGAGCGCGACAACGATCCGCGGCCTTGGCCGTTCCGGGAAAGCGCGGCGCGCCGCCATGAACGGCCGGCGCGCATGACGGTGTATTTCATCCGGCACGGTCAGACAGACTGGAACGCGGAGGGCCGCCTCCAGGGCCAGCGCGACGTGCCCCTCAATGCCACGGGCCTGGGCCAGGCCGAAAGCGTGGCCGAGCGGCTGAAGGCCGTGGCGGGAGCGAGCCTCGCCGATGCCGCGTTCGTCGCGAGCCCGCTCACGCGCACGCGACAGACGATGGAGGTGCTCCGGGCCGGCCTCGATCTCGCGCCGCAGGACTACGCCGTCGACACTCGCCTGATGGAGATCAACTTCGGCACCTGGGAGGGTTCGACCTGGGCCGAGATCCGCCGGCGCGACAGTCGTGGCGCTCTCGCGCGCGACCGGGACCGCTGGGGCTACCGTCCGCCCGGCGAGCATGGCGAAAGCTACGCCATGCTGGTGGAACGGGTCAGGCCAGCGATCGCGGACCTGCAGCGGCCGGCGGTCATCGTCGCTCATGGCGGGGTCGCCCGCGCCATCCTGGTGATCCTCGGCTATACCAGCATCCGCGAGGCCCCCCGGATGGGCATCCGCCAGGGCAGCGTCCTCGTCCTCGACCAGTCCCGCTGGCGCTGGGCGTGACGCGCTTTCTCTGCGGAGACCGGTTCTAGACAGCTCGGCAAACGTGCTAAGCGGGCTCGCATCGGCAAGCCATGGCTTCCCCTCGCTCAGGTTTTTGCCCTCGCTCAGGTTTTTGGAGTGTCGCAGGGTTTCTGACACGAAACCGGTGACCGCTTTTGCGAAACCTGCTTAGACGGCGCGACCACGGCGTGGCGCCGCGATTTCGGCACGATCCGGGCGCCTAACCCGGCCAAAAGGACGGTCTCGCAGCGGCGGAACCGGCAGCGGAGCATCGGATGAGCAGTCTCGCCGAGACGACCCGGCCTCGGGCGGAGTCGCTTGTGGACAAGGCCGAACGGGACGGGACCGGGTTGGGCGCCGGAGCGCCGGAGCGCAAGGCCATGCTGCGCGGCGAGAGCCGCCCGGAGCTGATCCGGGACGAGGTTCTGGGAGAGATCTTTTCCGACAGCGCCCGCCTGCGCCCCGACCATCCGGCCATCATCGACGGTGCGAGCCGGGACGCGGCTGGCCGTCATCCGAAACTCACCTATGCGGAGGTCGAAGCCCGCGCCGTCGCCATCGCCCGTGGCCTTAGCCATCGCGGAATCGGCCCCGGTGATGTCGTCGGCCTCTGGATGACGCGCGGCCCAGACCTCCTGGTCTCCCAGATCGGCATCACGATGTCGGGAGCTGCCTGGCTCCCCTTCGATGCCGAGGCTCCAGCCGACCGCGTGGCGGTGTGCCTCGACGATGCAGAAGCAAAGCTGCTCCTGGTCTCGCCCGCCCTCGCGCCCCAGGCGCCCACGGGAACCCCGGCCCTGACGACGGAGGCGCTCCTCGCCGCGGTGCCGGCGGATGCGCCGCGCCCCGACCCGCGCGGCGCCGGCCTCACGCCCGCGCATCCGGCCTATCTGATCTACACCTCTGGCTCGACGGGATTGCCCAAGGGCATCGTCATCAGCCACGCCAACATCTGCCACTTTCTGCGCTCCGGGAACGCCCTCTACGGCATGCGGCCCGACGACGTAGTGTTCCAGGGCGCCTCGGTGGCGTTCGATCTCTCCATGGAGGAGATCTGGGTTCCCTACCTCGTCGGAGCGACGCTGTTCGTGGCGAGCCCCGCGATGATGGGCGATGTCGAGGCACTGCCCGACATCCTGACGCAGAACCGCGTCACCGTCCTCGACACGGTGCCGACGCTCCTGGCCATGCTGTCGCAAACGCTGCCGAGCGTTCGCCTCGTGCTGCTGGGCGGCGAGGCCCTGCCGGAGCCCCTGGTGGCCCGCTGGGCCACGGCCTCTCGACAGTTGTTCAACACCTACGGGCCGACCGAGGCCACGGTGGTGGCCACCGCCGCCGAGATGCGGCCGGGCGAGCCCGTCACGATCGGCGGCCCGATCCCGAACTATTCCGTCTACGTCGCCAGCGAGAGCCTGGAGCTGCTCGGACCCGGCCAGCAGGGGGAACTCCTCATCGGCGGCCCGGGCGTCGCCAAGGGCTACCTCCAGCGTCCGGAGCTGAGCGCGGAGAAATTCGTCACCAACCCGTTCGCCTCCGACGGCACAGACCCCGTGCTCTACCGCTCGGGCGACGCGGTCTCCCTCGATGCGCAGGGGCGGATCGTCTTCCACGGCCGCATCGACGATCAGGTCAAGATCCGCGGATTCCGGGTGGAACTCGGCGAGATCGAATCCCGCATCCAGGCGCAGGCCGGGATCAACCAGGCGGCGGTGGTCCTGCGCCAGGACGACGGCGTCGACCGGCTCGTCGCCTTCCTGATCCCGGAGCGGGGAATGGAATTCGACAAGGCAGCGCTCCGCCACACCCTCGCCGAACAGATGCCGCCCTACATGGTACCGGGCCATTTCGAGGTGGTAGAGGTGCTGCCCCGCCTCACCTCCGGCAAGGTCGACCGCAAGGCCCTGCGCATCGCGACCCTCACGGTCGCCGACCTGTCGGGCGAGCAGGAATTGCCCGACAACGAGACCGAGGCGGCGATGCTGGCCGCGGCCAAGCAGGTGTTCGGCAACCAGCCGATTCCGTTCGAGGCCGACTTCTTCACCGATCTCGGCGGGCACTCGCTGCTCGCCGCCCGCTTCGTCGGCGCGGTGCGCGAAGCCCCGGCTCTGGCCGCCATCACCCTGCAGGACGTCTATACGAGGCGCACCCTCCGGGCCATGTCGGAGGCGCTGATCGAGCGCACCGGCGGCGTCGGCACGCAGATGGCGGTGCGAGACCTCGGATTCGCGGCCCCGCCGCTCCTGCGCCGGATCCTGTGCGGCGCGGCCCAGGCGGCGGCCCTGCCCTTCGTGATCGCGCTGGCCACTTCGCAATGGCTCGGTATCTTCGTCACCTACCTGCTGCTCACCGGCGGCTCGCTCGGGTTCTTCGGCGAGATGGCGGTGCTGCTCCTCGTCTATATCGGCATCAACGCCGTCACCGCCTCCATCGCGGTCGCCGCCAAGTGGCTGATCCTCGGGCGCACCCGGCCCGGCCGCTACCCGCTCTGGGGCGTGTACTACTACCGCTGGTGGCTGACGCAGCGGCTGACCCCACTGGTCCACGTCAAGTGGCTCCAGGGCTCGCCGGCCATCGCCATCTACCTGCGCCTGCTGGGCGCGAAGATCGGCGAGGACGCGCTCATCTCGGACATCGAGGTCGGGGCGCCCGACCTCCTCAGCGTCGGGGCGGGGGCTTCGCTCGGCGGCCGCCTCGTCATCGCCAATGCCGAGGTGGTGGGCAACGAACTCGTCATCGGACCCGTCAACATCGGCGCGGATGTCGCCATCGGCACCTCCTGCGTCATCGGCCCCGAGACCACGATCGGCGATTTCGCCGAGATCGCCGACCTCACCACCATCCCCACCGGCACCGTGGTTGGACGTGCAGAGCAATGGGACGGCTCGCCTGGACGCAAGGTCGGCACGGCCGACCCCGCCGACCTCCCCAAGGCCGCCCAGGCCTCGCCCCGCCGGCGCGCCGGGTTCCTCGCCGTCTACGCTTTCCTGCTCGCGGCGATCCCCGCCGTCGGCCTGCTGCCGATCTTCCCAGCCTTCTACATCTTCGACCAGCTCAGCGATTCCCTCAGCAACATCACCGACATCGATTACCACTGGTACCTGCCGCTGCTGACCTGGCCCACAGCCATGCTGATGACCGCGGGTACGGTGCTCCTCATCGCGGGCATCCGCTGGCTCGTCCTGCCGCGGGTCTCGTCGGGCACCTACTCGATCCATAGCGGCTTCTACCTCCGCAAATGGGCGGTGGCGCTGGCCGCCGAAGTGACCCTGGAGACGCTCTCCTCGCTGTTCGCCACGGTCTATATGCGGGCCTGGTACCGGATGATGGGCGCGCGGATGGGGCAGGGGGCGGAGATCTCCACCAACCTCGCCGGGCGCTACGATCTGGCGGATGTGGGCGCGCGCAACTTCATCGCCGACGAGGTCGTGTTCGGCGAGGAGGAGATCCGTCGGGGCTGGATGCACATGCATCCCGTCAGCACCGGCGCCCGCGTCTTCGTCGGCAACGACGCCGTGGTGCCGCCGGGCGCCGTGATCCCCGACGACATGCTGGTGGGCATCAAGTCGAAGCCGCCCGCCAACGACATGATGGCGCCGGGCGACACCTGGTTCGGCTCGCCGCCGATCAAGCTGCCCTCGCGCCAGAAGGTCGATCTCGGGTCCAACGCGCAGACCTACGAGCCGGGCATGGGGCCCAAGCTCCGGCGCGGCATCTTCGAGGCGTTCTCGACCTCGTTCTCGCCGATGCTGTTCATCACGCTGGCGATCTCGGCCATCGACTTCTATTTCTACCCCGCCATCCTGGCGCAGGACTGGACCGGCCTCGCCGTCAGCTTCGTCGTCGTCAGCGTCGCCATCGCTTTCATCCAGTCCTTCACCGTGATCGGGGTGAAATGGCTGCTGATGGGGGTCTACCAGCCCGGCATGCGGCCGATGTGGTCGTGGTGGGCCATGCGCACGGAAGCTGTGGCCGTGCTGTACTGGGGCTTGGCCGGCAAGGTTCTCCTCGAACACCTCGTCGGCACCCCGTTCCTGCCCTGGATGCTGCGCCTCCTCGGGGTCAAGGTCGGCAAGGGCGTCTGCATGCTCACCACAGACATCACCGAGTTCGATTGCGTCACCATCGGCGACTATTCGGTGATCAACCGGACCTCGGCGCTCCAGACCCATCTCTACGAGGACCGGATCATGAAGGTCGGCCGCGTGGTGGTGGGCGAGGGCGTGTCGGTGGGGGCTTTCTCGACGGTCCTCTACGACACCAAGGTCGGCGACTATGCGCGGCTTCGCCCGCTCACCATCGTGATGAAGGGCGAGTCGATCCCGAGCCATTCGGAATGGGAGGGGGCGCCAGCGGTGCCGGTGATTCACGCAAAGGCGTGAAAGCCGGGAACTGACAGACGAGCGGCGGCGCTCCCGTGGGGAGCGCCGCCGCTCGTCAACCTAGCCGATGGCCGGTTCCACTTCGCTATGCCTCGTCAAGGCCATTTCTTTCCGAGGCACTGCGCGACCTTGGCGGTTCCATTTCCGACCTGACGGACACAATCACGGAGTTGGGCTTCCGTGACGTCAAACCGCTTCGTCAGTAGCGGACTTCCCAAGCCTCGGTCAGGCTGATCTTGCTCGGATCCTCGGGACCACGGCGTTCAAGGTCATCGTTCATGGCGCTTCCTCATGTTGCACTTTGAGGAAGTATTCACCTTTTGCGCAACTTAAAGTAGCAACGCGATCAGCCCACCTGATCCTTCGGGCCGAGCCGCTTGTCGAGATAGGTGTCGACCGTCTGGGTCAGTTCGTCGACCTTGCCGTCGAAGAAGTGGTTGGCGCCTTCGACCACCTGATGCTCGATGATGACGCCCTTCTGCACCTTCACCTTCTCGATGACCGGCATCACCTCGCGGGCCGGGGCCACCCGGTCCTCGGAGCCATGCACGAACAGGCCGGAGGAGGGGCAGGGGGCGAGGAAGGTGAAATCGTAGCGGTTGGCCATGGCCGCGATGGAGATGAAGCCCTCGATCTCGGGGCGGCGCATCAGCAGCTGCATGCCGATCCAGGAGCCGAACGAGACTCCGGCGATCCAGCAGGCCCGCGCTTCGGGGTTGACCGACTGCACCCAATCGAGGGCCGAGGCCGCATCGGACAATTCGCCGGTGCCATGGTCGAAATTGCCCTGGCTGCGGCCGACGCCGCGGAAATTGAAGCGGAGCGCTGCAAAGCCGCGATTGGCGAAGGTGTAGAAAAGATTGTACACGATCTGATTGTTCATCGTGCCCCCGAACTGGGGGTGCGGATGCAGCACGATCGCGATCGGCGCGCCCTTCTTCTTGGGCGCCTGGTAGCGCCCCTCGAGACGGCCGGCGGGTCCGGTGAAGATGACTTCGGGCATGGTCTTTCCAAAACTCCTGGCGCCGCAGTGCGAGGGCAACCCATCCTTGTCGGCCAACGTGCCTTGACTCGCTGCGCCGCACTCTTAAAAACGCTCTTAGAATAATTCTAGGTTATTAGAATCATTCTAAACTAGATCGTTTCGAGAGAGCTCGGATCGGTCGCCTCCCGAAGCTCGGCGCTTGGCGAAGACGTGTCGTTCCGGCGCCTTAGCATGATGACGGGGGGCAAAAGCAAGGAAATGTCGGTTCGGACCTTGACCAACGCATGAGTGTTTCACGCACCTATATCGACCACAACGCGACATCACCGGTTCGTCCGGAGGTGGCGGTGGCGGTCGCGCGGGCGCTGGAAATGCCGGGCAACCCCTCGTCGATCCATCGCGAGGGCCGTGCGGCCAAGGCCGCGCTGGAAGCGGCACGCGAGCATGTCGCCGCCCTGGTCGGCGCCGGCCGTGGCCGCGTCGTCTTCACCAGCGGCGGCACCGAGGCGGCCAATGCGGTCCTGTCGGGAGCATTGACGCGTGTCGGCAGTCCTACACCCACGCGTCTCCTGATGAGCGCCACGGAGCATGCCTGCGTCGCAGCGGGGCACCGCTTTGCGCCGGGATCGGCGGAGATCGTGCCGGTGCTGCCGTCAGGGCTGATCGACCTCTCCGCTCTGAAGCGGAGTTTGGAGCAAGCGCGCGCCGAGGCCGTGCTGGTCTCCATCCATGCAGCCAACAACGAAACCGGTGTGATCCAGCCCCTCACCGAGATCGTCGCCTTGGCCAAGGCGCATGGCCACGCCCTCGTCCATAGCGACGCGGTGCAGGCGGTGGGCAAGGTGCCCCTGGATGTCGCGGGCCTCGGCCTCGATGCCTTGACCCTGTCCGGGCACAAGTTCGCCGCTCCGAAGGGCACGGGTGCCATCGTCCTGGCCGAAGGCGTCACCCTCGATCAGGCTTTCTTACGTGGTGGCGGCCAGGAGTCGCGGCAGCGCTGCGGCACGGAGAACCTGCCCGGCCTCGCCGGGCTGGGGGAGGCGGCGCGGATCGCCCGGGCAGGTCTCTCGGGGATCGATGCCGGCCTTCGGGATTCCGTGGAAGCCGCCCTGCTTCGGATTGCCCCGGATGCCGTCATCTTCGGGAGCGGCGCGCCGCGCCTTCCCAACACCCTGTGCTTGTCCGTCCCCGGCCTCGATGCGGCGACGGCGCTCATGGCGCTGGATCTCGCCGGCATCGCGATCTCGTCCGGTTCGGCCTGCTCGTCGGGCAAGGTCGCCCGCTCGACCGTTCTGGCTGCGATGGGCGTGAGCCCCGCGCTGGCCGCGGGGGCGCTCCGCGTCAGTTTCGGCTGGAACAGCACGGAAAGTGACGGCTCAAGCTTCCTCACGGCCTTCGAACGGCTTGTGGAGACCCTATATCAACGGCGAGGGCAGGCGGCCTGACGCGCCGCCCATCCCAAGCCATCCTCTCGCGAAAACCCCCGGCCCTTGACGCCGGTGTAGGTCAGGAGACGTGCAATGCCTGCAGTGCAGGAAACCATCGACCGGGTCCGCTCCATCGACCTCGACCAGTACAAGTACGGGTTCGAGACCACGATCGAGATGGAGAAGTCCGCAAAGGGCATCTCCGAGGATGTCGTGCGCTTCATCTCGGCCAAGAAGGACGAGCCCGAATGGATGCTGGCCTGGCGCCTTGACGCCTACAAGCGCTGGCAGACCATGAAGGAGCCCGAATGGGCCCGTGTCGAGTACGACAAGGTCGATTATAGCGATATCTACTATTATGCGGCCCCGAAGCGCCCGGCCGCCATGTCTCTGGACGAGATCGATCCGGAGATCCTCAAGACATACGAGAAGCTGGGCATTCCGCTTCGCGAGGTCGAAGTGCTGGAGGGCATCGCCCCCGAGCGCCGGGTCGCCGTGGATGCGGTGTTCGATTCGGTCTCTGTGGCCACCACCTTTAAGGCGGAACTGTCGAAGGCCGGCGTGATCTTCATGCCGATCTCCGAGGCGATCCGCGAGTACCCCGATTTGGTGCGGAAGTATCTCGGCTCAGTCGTGCCCGTGACCGACAACTTCTTCGCAACCCTGAACTCGGCGGTCTTCTCCGACGGCTCGTTCGTCTATATCCCGCCGGGCGTGCGCTGCCCGATGGAGCTGTCGACCTACTTCCGCATCAACGAGCGCGATACCGGCCAGTTCGAGCGGACTCTGATCATCGCCGACAAGGGCTCCTACGTTTCGTATCTCGAGGGCTGCACCGCCCCGAAGCGCGACGACAACCAGCTCCACGCCGCCGTGGTCGAGCTCGTGGCGCTCGATGACGCCGAGATCAAGTACTCGACGGTCCAGAACTGGTACCCCGGCGACAACGAGGGCAAGGGCGGCATCTATAACTTCGTGACCAAGCGCGGCGATTGCCGGGGCGCGAACTCGAAGATCTCGTGGACACAGGTGGAGACCGGCTCGGCCATCACCTGGAAATACCCGTCCTGCATCCTGCGCGGCGACAATTCCCGGGGCGAGTTCTACTCGATCGCGGTGTCGAACGGCATGCAGCAGGTCGATTCCGGCACCAAGATGATCCATCTCGGCAAAAACACGACGAGCCGGATCATCTCGAAGGGGATTTCCGCGGGCCGCTCGCAGAACACCTACCGGGGCCTCGTCTCGGCGCACCGGAAGGCGACGGGCGCGCGCAACTTCACCAATTGCGATTCGCTGCTCATCGGCGACCAGTGCGGCGCGCACACCGTGCCGTACATCGAGTCCAAAAACTCGTCCGCCCAGTTCGAGCACGAGGCCACCACCTCGAAGATCTCCGAGGACCAGATGTTCTACTGCCAGCAGCGTGGCCTTTCCAACGAGGAGGCGACCGCGCTCATCGTCAACGGCTTCGTCCGCGACGTGCTGCAGCAGCTGCCGATGGAGTTCGCCGTCGAGGCTCAGAAGCTGATCTCGATCAGCCTCGAAGGCTCGGTGGGGTAGGCGCCTTAAACCACATCGAGCGCGCACCCCTTCTCCCCCCTCCGGGAGGAGGGGGCCCGCAAAGCGGGTTGGTGGAGGGGAGCGCGCTATTCGGCGAGGTCGCTCCCCTCTCCCGCCTGCTCCGCAGGCACCCTCCCCCGCGAAGGGGGGAGGGTCGCTCCGCGTTTCAAATTCTAGATCGGACGACACTGCAATGATCGAAATCAAGAACCTCACCGTCGCCATCGAGGACAAGCAGATCCTCAACGGCCTCAACCTCACGGTGAACGACGGCGAAGTCGCCGCCATCATGGGCCCGAACGGCTCTGGCAAGTCGACCCTGTCCTACGTCATCGCCGGCAAGGAGGATTACGAGGTCACCGACGGCGAGATTTTGCTGGACGGCGTGAACATCCTCGAAATGTCGCCGGACGAGCGCGCCGCCTCGGGCGTGTTCCTCGCCTTCCAGTATCCGCTCGAGATCCCGGGCGTCGGCACCATGACCTTCCTCAAGGCGACGCTGAACGCCCAGCGCCGGGCACGCGGCGAGGGCGAGCTCTCCACCCCCGACTTCATCCGCAAGGTGAACGGCGCGGCCGAGAAGCTCGAGATCAATAAGGAGATGCTCAAGCGCGCCCTCAACGTCGGGTTCTCCGGCGGCGAGAAGAAGCGCATGGAGATCCTCCAGATGGCGCTGCTGGAGCCGAAATTCTGCGTCCTTGATGAGACCGATTCCGGCCTCGACATCGATGCCCTCCGCATCGTCTCAGGGGGCGTGAACGCACTTCGCGCGCAGGGCCGCTCGTTCCTCGTCATCACCCACTACCAGCGCCTGCTCGACTACATCGTGCCGGACGTGGTCCACGTGATGTCGCAGGGGCGCATCGTGAAGTCGGGCGACAAGGACCTCGCCAAAGCCCTCGAAGCGTCGGGCTACGCCGAGTACCGCACGAACGAGGCCGCTTGATATGGCCGACATCACCCCCTTGCGCACGGCAGCCGAGTCCGGCCTGTCGAAGCTCTTCGAAGCCACGAAGATGAAGTACCCCACGGGCGTATCGATCGCCCGCGAGGAGGCGTTCCGCTATTTCGAGGCGGTTGGTCTACCGACCCGCCGCGTCGAGGCGTTCAAATACACCGACCTGCGCTCGGCGTTTCGCGACGCCGCCAATCCGGCAGAGATGCCCTCGGCCGAGACTGCGAAGGCGGCATCCGCCGAGGCCAAGGGCTTTGCCGGGATCGAGGCCGTGCGCCTGACTTTCGTCAACGGCCACTTCATCGCCGAGGAATCCGACCTCGGCCGCATCCCGGCCGGCATCACCGTGACTCCGCTGACCCAGGCACTCGCCGAGGGCAACGTGCTCCTCGATCAGTTGACGCCCGTGCGTCAGGCCTCCGAGAACGCGATCTACCAGCTCAACACCGCGTTCCTGGCCGATGGCGCCTTGATCGCGGTAGGGGCCGGCGCCAAGGTCGAGACGCCGCTTCACCTGCGCTTCGTCGGCACCGGCACGGAGGCTTATTCCACGGCCACCCGCGTGCTGGTCACGCTGGGGGAGGGTGCGGAAGCGTTCGTGCTGGAAAGCCACGAGGGGCCGGACGGCATCGCCTACCAGCCCAACGACGCGGTGGACGTGGTGGTAGGCGACGACGCCACCTTCCGCCATGCGCGCCTGAACGCCGAAGGGCGCGAGGCCGTGGCGCTGTCGACGCTGTCGGTCAAGCTCGGCGCCAAATCCGCAGTGGAGACCGTCAACGTGGTCGTCGGCGGCGTCCTCTCGCGCCATCAGGTCTACCTGAATTTCGCTGGCGCCGACGGCAACGCCATCGTCAACGGTGCCGCGATGCTCAACGGCAAGCAGCTCGCCGACACGACGTTCCTGGCCGACCATGCCGGCACGGGCGGTGTGAGCCGCGAGCTGTTCAAGACCGTGGTCGACGGACAGGCCACCGGCGTGTTCCAGGGCAAGATCATCGTCCAGCAGGCGGCCCAGCAGACCGACGGCAAGATGATGTCGGCCTGTCTCATCCTCTCCGACGAGGGGCAGATGATGAACAAGCCGGAGCTCGAGATCTTCGCCGACGACGTGGCCTGCGGCCACGGCGCTACCTGCGGCGCGCTGGACGACGATCTGCTGTTCTACCTGATGCAGCGCGGCCTGCCGAAGCCGGAAGCCGAGAGTCTGCTGGTCCAGGCCTTCCTGGGTGCCGCCATCGAGTCGGTGAGCCATGAGGGCGCACGCGAGGCGCTGATCGGCACGATCGAGGCATGGCTTAAGGCGCGGGGATAAAAGAACGGGGGTATCGGCCTCGAAAACCAGGCCGATACCCGAATGCCCGCCCCACCCCGCGACCTCATCCTGATGTGCGGGAGCGCAGCGGAAACCTCAAATGAGGCTTCCCATTCGCGCAGTGGGTTGTGGGGCCCTCCTTCGAGGCTGCTTCGCAGCACCTCAGGATGAGGAACTGGGTGGGTTCGTCACCCGACTCCTCCTTGGAAAGTCGAGACATGAACGCACCCGTCCCCAACACCCCCTACGACGTCGAGGCGATCCGGGCCGAGTTCCCGATCCTGGCTCAGAAGGTCTACGGCCGGCCACTGGTCTATCTCGACAACGCGGCCTCGTCGCAGAAACCGCGCGCGGTGATCGACGCGATGGTGAACTGCATGGAGACCGGATACGCCAACGTCCATCGCGGCCTGCATTTCATGGCGAATGCAGCGACCGAGGGGTTCGAAGGCGCGCGCGAGACCACGCGGCAATTCCTCAACGCCGAGTCCACCGACGAGATCATCTTCACCCGCAACGCCACCGAGGCCTACAACCTCGTGGCCTCGTCCATGGGGCTGCTCGGCCAGATCGGGGAGGGTGACGAGATCATCCTCTCGATCATGGAGCACCATTCCAACATCGTGCCCTGGCATTTTCTGCGCGAGCGGCGCGGCGCGGTGATCAAATGGGCGCCGGTGGACGACGAAGGCAACTTCCTCGTCGACGAATACGAGAAGCTCTTCACGCCGCGCACGAAGATGGTGGCGATCACCCACATGTCGAACGTGCTCGGCACGGTGACGCCTGCGGCCGAGATCGTCCGCATCGCCCACGCTCACGGCGTGCCGGTGCTGCTGGATGGCGCTCAGAGCGCGGTCCACCAGCCCATCGACGTGAAGGCGCTCGATTGCGACTTCTTCGTCTTCACAGGTCACAAGGTCTACGGTCCCACCGGGATCGGCGTGCTCTACGGTAAGAAGGAATGGCTCGAGCGCCTGCCCCCCTACCAGGGCGGCGGAGAGATGATCCGCACCGTCTCTCAGGACACGATCACCTACAACGAACCGCCGCACCGGTTCGAGGCCGGAACCCCGGCGATCATCGAGGCCGTGGGCCTCGGCGCGGCGCTTGAATTCATGATGACGCTCGGCCGCGAGACGATCGCGGCGCACGAAGCCTCGCTGCTCGCCTATGCGCAGGAGCGGCTCGGGGCCATGAATTCCGTGCGGATGATCGGCACCGCCAAGGGCAAGGGCGGGGTCATCGCCTTCGAGATGAAGGGCGCCCATGCCCACGACATCGCCACCGTGATCGACCGCTACGGTGTCGCGATCCGGGCCGGCACCCATTGCGCGATGCCGCTGCTCACACGATTCGGTGCGACCTCCACCTGTCGCGCCTCGTTCGGCCTGTATAATACCCATGCGGAAGTGGACGCCCTCGCCGAGGCCTTGGCCAAGGCCGAGATGATGTTCGCCTGAGGATCACACCATGAGCGACTCGACCATCACCGGCGGAGCCAATACCCCCGCCATCGCCAGCAATTCGGCGATCCCGCCCGAAGAGCTCGACCGGCTGACCGACGCCATCGTCGCGGCGCTGAAGAGCGTCTACGATCCCGAGATCCCGGCCGACATCTACGAGCTCGGCCTGATCTACAAAGTCGACATCGCCGACGACCGCACGGTCGCCATCGACATGACGCTGACGGCGCCGGGCTGTCCCGTGGCCGGCGAGATGCCGGGCTGGGTCGAGACGGCGGTGGCCGCCGTACCGGGCATCCAGTCCTGCACCGTGACGATGGTGTTCGATCCGCCGTGGGACCAGAGCCGGATGTCGGACGAGGCCCGCGTCGCCCTCGACATGTGGTAGCCGCATCGACCTAAGCGTTCGGTTCTTCGGCCGCGAGATCCCTGCGCACCGGGAAGATCAGTCCATCATAGATATCCGTCAGCGCCAGTTCGGCACCAATTGCCGGCAGGGCGACGACGGCTTCGAGGCCTTCGAAGGTCTCGATCTCCCAGGCGTCACCGGCTCGCAGGTAGAGCAATGCCTGCGGCTTCAACGTCTCGACGAGGAGGATGTAGGCCAGTGTCGGATGGCGCTTGTACTCCTCCACCTTGCGCGTCTGATCGATCGACGTGGTGGAAGGCGAAGCGACCTCTACGACCAGCTTCGGCTCCCGAACTTCATAGGTGTCGGGAACCAGCGGTGCGCATTCGACCATGACGTCGGGACGGCGCAATCCCTTGATGCTGGTACGGATGGCGATGTCGGCCGTCATCGGACGACATGGCGTGCCACGTAGCTGACTTCCGAGACTGACGATGATGTTCACCGTCGCTCGGTCGTGCTGCATGCTCGCTCCGGTCATCATGCGGTGGCGGGGGACCGGATGCCCATCTACGAGTTCGTAGAGCTCGTCCTGGCCAAGTTGCCAATCGAAGAACTCTTCCGGGGTCATGCTCCTGCGCGCCGCGTCCGCCATCGCTCCCTCCGTCTCGCCGCGCGCAGAATATCATAGCCAAGCGAGGCTTGGTGCAACGCATGAGAGTGGACCGCGGCCTCCGCCGTCCTTATCTTAACGACGTACCATCATCCTCAACCGCCCGGGCCTTGAACCCGGCTGACGGAGAGACCCATGCTCAAGAGTTTCAAGGTCCTGTCACTGACCGACGCAGCGGCGGATCGGATCAAGGCCATCATCGCCGATGCGGACAAGCCCATCGCAGGCCTGAGGGTCGGCGTGAAGAACGGCGGCTGCGCCGGCATGTCTTACACGATGGAATATGCCGAGGGGCGCAATCCCGGTGAGGACATGGTGGAGGATCGCGGGGTGACGGTGTTCGTCGACCCGAAGGCGCTTCTGTTCCTCCTCGGCACGGAGATGGACTTCAAGACGACGAAGCTGTCGTCGCAGTTCGTGTTCAACAACCCGAACCAGACCTCGTCCTGCGGCTGCGGTGAATCCGTCGCGATCACGCCGGCTAATCCCGAGGCGCTCCGCGCCTCCGCCTGACGCTCAGAGCGGCCTTGACTGATCGAGACGCTCACGCGACGGCCGTGAGCGTCTCCAACGCGACACGGGAATCGTCCACGGTCCGGTTGCGGCCGTCGCGCTTGGCCATGAACATGCACTGGTCGGCGCGTTCGAGAAGCGACACAGCGGTGTCTCCCGGGCGCGACGTGGCGACACCGAGGGAGATCGTCACCTTGCCGAGGGACTCTCCCGTGGTCCGCTTCACCAATTCGCGGCCCATCACGCTGGCACGGACCTTCTCGCCGATGGCGACGGCCGTGGCACGGTTGGTCTCTGGCAGGAGGATCCCGAATTCCTCACCGCCGAAACGGGCGAGGGTGACGCGGGCCTTGAGATGCTCGCGCATGACGATGGCCACGAGACGCAGCACCTGATCGCCCGTGAGGTGGCCGTAGACGTCGTTGAAACGTTTGAAGAAATCGACGTCGATGACGATCAGGCTGGAAGGGATCGCTTGGCTCGCGGCGCCATCGACCATCTTGCGCAGACTCTCCTCGAAATGCTTGCGGTTGGACAGTCCGGTGAGGGGATCGGTGAGGCTTTCCAGCCGCGTCGCTTCCAGGGTCTCGCGCAAGGTCTCGATCTCGCTGCGGCTTTCCCGCATGCGCGCCTCGAGGGTCCGGTTGCTGGCAGTGATCTCCCGGGTGGTCGAGACCAGGGTCGTGATGATCTCACGGACGCGGGCGCGGTTCTGGTCGGACACGTCGAGGTCGTGCGACAGCGCCTGCAGCGAGGCCCCGTACTGCGCCGTCGATCCGAGGGAAAGGTCCATCACCTCCATGATGCCCTCGATCTCGGCCAGCATGTTCGCGTTCATCCGTTCGGTGGCGGCCACGAGGCGGCGGCTGTCGATGAAGGTCTCGTAGAGGGAATCGATATCGCTATCCGAAAGGCTGCCGTTCTCGGTGGTCAGCTTCTTGATCGCGTCGTTCATCAGCGGCTGCGCGCCCGACACGTAGGTGTACCAGACGGCATAAGCCTGGGGCGTCGCCGAGGAGCCGTAGTCACGCATCAGGACGTTGGCGCGGTCGGCCAAAGCGAAGGTTCTCTCCCTGTCACCGTAGCTTCCGTGACTCATCAACCCGCACGCCCCTCGACCCGGCACCAATGGCCGGGGAGCGCAAGGTAGCAGGCGGATGGTGGAGATGCCGTTAAAGGAGCGGGAACAGTTTGCGGTTCCGCGCGTTACTTCGCCTTTTTGATTACGGCCGGACGCAGCAGGAAGGCGGGCACATGCTCGCCCAGTCCCAGCGGCGTGTCACCCTCTTCGTCGTCCCGGCGGCGGGGTGCGGGACGGCGATCGTCGCGGCCACGGTCGGGAGCGGGCTTGCGTTGCTCCGCGGCACGATGGTCCTGAGGAGGACGCGAAGGCTCGCGCCGACGCGGTGCCTCACGCGGCGTTTCGGCCACCTCCTCGTGGGCGACAGGCTCCGCGACGGCGGCCTCGGCCCGTGCCGGCTCGGAACGCCGGGCGGGCGAGCGCTCGCGAGACGACGAGCGCCGCCCCTCGGGCCTGGCCGCTTCGGAGCGGCCGCCTTCGCTACCGCGCGAGCGCCGTGCGGCATCCCCGCTGCGTCCACGATGGCGGGTCCGGGTCTCCCCCTCTTCGACATCCGCCGACGGCTCGGCCACGGTGCCGAGGTCGCCCTCGGCCCAGGGGATCGGCTGGCCGATCAGGCTCTCGATGGCGGTCACCGAGCGCTCGTCGGAGCGGGTCACCAGGGTAAAGGCATGGCCGGCGCGACCCGCACGGCCGGTGCGACCGATACGGTGGACGTAATCCTCAGGATGATGCGGCACGTCGAAGTTGAAGACGTGGCTCACTGCCGGGATGTCGAGGCCACGGGCCGCGACGTCGCTGGCCACGAGCAGCGGCACCTCGCCGGAGCGGAAGCCGTCGAGGGCGATCGTGCGGGCGCGCTGGTCCATGTCGCCGTGCAGGGCCGCGACGTTGAAGCCGTGGCTCGCCAGCGACTTCTGCAGCAGCGCGACGTCGCGCTTGCGGTTGCAGAAGATGATGCCGTTGTTGAGTTCGGCCTCGCCACGGATGAGCCGGCGCAGGAGGTCGCGCTTCTCGTGGCCTTCCGAGCCCACGGCTACCAGTTTCTGCACGATCGTCGTCGCGGTGGAGGCGGGGCGGGCCACCTCGATCCGCTGCGGATTGTGCAGGAACACGTCGGCCAGCCGCTCGATCTCCGGCGGCATGGTCGCGGAGAAGAACAGGGTCTGGCGGGTGAAGGGCACCATCTTCACGATGCGCTCGATATCGGGGATGAAGCCCATGTCGAGCATCCGGTCGGCCTCGTCGATGACGAGGAGTTCGACACCGGTGAGCAGGAGCTTGCCGCGCTCGAAATGGTCGAGCAGGCGGCCGGGCGTCGCGATCAGCACGTCGGCGCCCCGCATCAGCTTGGCATCCTGCTCGGCGAAGGAGACACCGCCGATGATCAGGGCCACGTTGAGCTTGTGGTTCAGGCCGTAGCGGTCGAAATTCTCGACCACCTGGGCCGCGAGTTCTCGGGTCGGCTCCAGGATCAGGGTGCGCGGCATGCGGGCTCGCGCCCGGCCGTTCTCCAGCAGGGTGAGCATCGGAAGGGTGAAGGCGGCGGTCTTGCCGGTCCCGGTCTGGGCGATGCCGAGCACGTCGCGGCGTGCCAGAACGTGCGGGATGGCTTGAGCCTGGATCGGCGTCGGGTCCGTGTAGCCCGCGGCCGTGACGGCCTGGAGGACCTTGTCGCTCAATCCGAGGTCGGCAAAAGACATATGCTGATGTGAACCGTTGCGCGCGGGAACTCATACCGGTCCGCGCGGAGAAGATCGTCGTGAGCCAAGCTGCGAGGTCCGTTCGAAAAGGATCGTTCGAACACTAGACCAGCCGCGCGCACGCGTTGCGGGACACTTAGAGCCTTGAGGTGTCTTGTCAATCGACCACTGGCCGAGCACCTTCGCTTATCCGGTGCATACCACAACCTGATGGGCTACCGGCCGAGGGTGTGCGTGCCTCCGTGCTGGCACATGCCCTGCTTGGGCCGAAGCTCCTCGGACATGGGCTTTGGCCCTCTCGATGAAGGAGGACCGGGCCCATGTCACACAGTGCGTCGATCACCGAGCCGGCCGCGTCCGGAGGTGCCGTCCCCGCATCCCATGCCGACGTTGTGATCAAGGCCGGCTACGACGACCGCCTCACCAACGAGGATCTGGCCCCTCTCAGGAAGCAGACCTGGGGCACCTACAATTTCTTCGCCTTCTGGATGTCGGACGTCCACAGCGTCGGCGGCTACATCACGGCGGGCAGCCTGTTCTCCCTCGGCCTCGTGAGCTGGCAGGTGCTGGTCTCGCTGCTCGTCGGCATCCTCATCGTGCAATTCTTCTGCAACCTCGTGGCCAAGCCGAGCCAGGTCACGGGCACGCCCTATCCGGTGATCTGCCGGGCCTCCTTCGGCGTGAAGGGCGCCAACATCCCGGCCATCATCCGGGGGCTCATCGCGGTCGCCTGGTACGGCATCCAGACCTACCTCGCCTCCAGCGCCTTCATGATTGTCGCCTTGCGCTTCTATCCGGAGCTGAAACCCTATGCCGACGTGACCCAGTTCGGCTTCGCCGGCCTGTCGAGCCTCGGCTGGGCTGCCTTCATGGCCCTGTGGGTGATCCAGGCCCTGGTGTTCTGGCGCGGCATGGAGGCCATCCGCAAGTTCATCGATTGGGCCGGCCCCGCCGTCTACGTGGTGATGATCGCACTGGCGGTCTACCTCGTGGCAAAGGCCGGCGTCTCGAATGTCGGGCTCACCCTCAGCGAGGTGAAGTACCAGGGCTGGGACGCCCTGCCGGTGATGATCAACGCGGTCGCCCTGGTCGTCTCGTACTTTTCCGGGCCGATGCTGAATTTCGGCGACTTCTCACGCTACGGAAAGTCGTTCCCCGCGGTGAAGGCCGGCAATTTCTGGGGCCTGCCGGTGAACTTCATCGGCTTCTCGCTGCTCACCGTCATCACCACCTCGTCGACGCTCCCGGTCTTCGGCCACCTCATCATCGATCCGGTGGAGACGGTGAGCAGAATCGACAACACCTACGCCGTGGTGCTCGGCGCCTTCACCTTCATGACGGCGACGATCGGCATCAACATCGTGGCCAACTTCGTCTCGCCGGCCTTCGATTTCTCGAACGTGGCGCCACAGCACATCAGCTGGCGCATGGGCGGCATGATCGCGGCCGTTGCCTCGATCTTCATCACCCCCTGGAACCTCTACAACAACCCGGCCGTGATCCATTACACGCTCGACATCCTCGGCGCATTCATCGGCCCGCTCTTCGGCATTCTGATCGCCGACTTCTTCGTGGTGCGGAAACAGCACGTGGTCGTGGACGACCTCTACACGATGAGCCCGACGGGCACGTATTGGTACGATGGCGGCTACAACCGCGCCGCCATCTTCAGCGTCATCCCCTCCGCCCTGGTGCCGGTGCTCTGCGCCGTCATCCCGGCACTGGGAAGTCTGGCGAACTTCAGCTGGTTCATCGGCGTGGCCCTGGGTTTCTCGATCTATCTCGTCCTGATGCGTAAGACGGCGGTCGCGGCCAAGGCCTGACCGGAGATCGATCCCCGTTGCGCATCCTCCTCATCAATCCCAACACGACCGCCTCCGTCACCGACCTCGTCGCCGGGCACGCACGGCGGGTGGCGGGCGACGCCGCCGAGTTCGTGCCGATCACCGGGCGTTTCGGCGCCCGCTACATCGCCAGCCGTGCGGCCTCCGCGATCGCGGCCCATGCCGCCCTCGACGCGCTGGCCGAGCATGCGGAGGGCTGCGACGCGGTCTATCTCGCCTGTTTCGGCGATCCTGGGCTCGGAGCGCTCCGCGAGATTTCCCCCCTTCCGGTGGTGGGGATGGCGGAAGCCTCGTGCCTCGCTGCCACGGCACGGGGAGGGCGCTTCGCCATCGTCACCGGAGGCGCCCTGTGGGGGCCGATGCTGGAGGAATTCGTGGCGGGCATCGGCCTGACCGACAAACTCGCCGCCATCCGTACCATCGCCCCCACCGGAGACCGCATCGCCCGGGATCCCGAGGCGGCCCTGGCGGATCTGGCCGCCGCCTGCACGACCTGCGCCCTCCGGGACGGGGCGGATGTGGTGATCCTCGGCGGAGCAGCGCTCGCCGGCCTCGCCGAACGCATCCAGCCGCAGGTGCCGGTGCCTGTCCTGTGCTCGGTGGAAGTTGGCACCCGAGCGGTCCTCGCCGCCGCGATCTGCGGCTTGCCGCCGGGCCAGCCGGCACCGTCCATCGAGAGCATCGGCCTGTCGCCGGCCCTGGCCGAGCGGCTGGCGCAGGACTGACGGAGACCCGCAGCCGATGACCTCGCGTGCCGGGAGGCACTTGCGGACGGACACCTGATCAGCTTACTTTGCGATACAAAGTTGATCCGGGAGCATCGGATGTCCGATCTCGACAAGGCCCTGGCCGATATCGTGGCGATCCGCGCGCAGCTCGCCCGCGGCGACGCCTTCTGCGGGCTCGGACCCTCTGCCATCGCCGCGACGGGCATCCTCGCCCTCGGCACCGCCCTGGCGCAGCATGTCTGGCTCGATGACCCGACCAGGCAGCCACTGCTGTTCCTCGGCGGCTGGATCGCCGCCGCCCTGGCCTCCGCCGGCCTCATCGGCGCCGAGATGCGAGCCCGTTCGCGGCGCGACCATGCGGGGCTCACCGACACGGCGATCGTGAACGCGGTGGAGCAATTCCTGCCCGCGGGCGCGGCGGGCGCCCTGCTGGCCCTGGTGCTGGTCCGCTTCAGTCCGGAAAACCTCTGGATGCTGCCCGGCCTGTGGCAGGTGCTCGTCAGCCTCGGGCTCTTCGCTTCGGTGCGGTCCCTGCCGAAGGGCGTCGCGCTGCCCGGCGCCTGGTACATGGTGGCGGGCCTCGCCGTGCTGATGCTGGCGAGCGCAGACCATGCCCTCTCGCCCTGGACCATGGGCCTGCCCTTCGCCATCGGCCAGTGTCTCATGGCCGCGATCCTCTACCGTGCCCGGGGGGAGACCGATGTCTGAGGCGCCCTTCGCTTATGACGGTCTCGACCGGGTCATCCACGAGAAGGCCCGGCTCGGCCTTCTCACCTCGCTGATGGCGACCCCGAAGGGCCTCGCCTTCGGCGACCTGAAGCAACTCTGCGGCCTCACCGACGGCAATCTCAGCCGCCACCTCCAGGTGCTGCAGGAGGCCGGCCTCGTGGAGATCCGCAAAGGTCATGGCACGGGTCAGGGCGGCACGCGGCCGCTCACCACCTGCCACCTGACGCAGGCCGGGCGCACGCGCTTCCTCGATTACCTCGCCGTCCTCGAACAGGTGGTCCGGGACGCCGCCAAGGCCGCCGAAACTGCGAGCCTCCCCCTCGTCGCCCGACCGGCCTGACGCCCGAGATCCGTCCTTTTTTGCCAAGGAACTTTGTGATGCAAAGTGAACAGACACGCGGCCTGCATGTCGGAATCATCATGGACGGCAACGGGCGCTGGGCCTCGGCGCGCGGCCTGCCCCGCGCGCTCGGCCACAAGGAAGGTGTCGAGGCGATTCGCCGGGTCGTCGAGGCAGCGCCGAAGCAGAGGATTGGCACCCTCACCCTCTACGCCTTCTCCTGCGACAACTGGCGACGCCCGGAAGCAGAGGTCTCCGCCCTGATGGGGCTGCTCCGGCTCTATCTCCGCAACGAGGTTTCCCGATTGGTTGAGAACGGCGTGCGGCTCAGCGTGATCGGCCGGCGCGACCGTCTGCCCGAGGGTCTCGCCGCCGCCATCGGCCGCGCGGAATCAGCGACCCTCGCCGGGAAGGCCCTGCATCTGCGGATCGCCGTCGATTACTCGGCGCGCGACGCCATCCTCGCCGCCGCGCTCACCAGCGCCGGCGATCCCGGCATGACCCGCGCCGCCTTCTCGACCCTGGTGACCGGCGATGCCTGCGTTCCCGACGTGGATCTCGTGGTCCGCACCAGCGGCGAGCAGCGGCTCTCCGACTTCCTGCTCTGGGAGAGCGCCTACGCCGAACTCCACTTCACGCGCCGCCATTGGCCGGATTTCGACGCCGGCGACCTCGAAGAAGCACTCGCCGCCTACCGGTGTCGCGACCGCCGTTTCGGCGGGCTGGATGCCCCGTGCGCCGCCGCCTGAAGGGATCGACTCAGGATAGGGAAAGCCATGTGCATCGTCCTCGTCAACGTGCCACACCCGGCCATCGGCAGCCGCATTCCCGACGACCATCTCCCACCGCTGGGGCTTCTCGCCATCGGCGGCCCCCTCATCGACGACGGGCATGAGGTGCACCTGATCGATGGAGAGTTCGGCCCGATGGATCCGGACGCCATCGTCGCGGAGGTGCTGGCCTTCCGTCCCGATGCCGTCCTGTTCGGGCATTCCGGCTCGACCTCGGGCCATCCGGTCATCGCCGACATCGCATCACGATCGGCGAGCGCCCGGCCGGGTCTGACCATCGTCTATGGCGGGGTGTTCCCGACCTATCATTGGCGCGAGATCCTGAAGGACGAGCCCTACGTCACCGCCATCGTGCGCGGGGAGGGCGAGGAGACGGCGCGACGCCTGATGGCTGCGCTCTCAGCGGGATCGCCCCTCGCCTCCGTGCCGGGCATTGCCTTTCGCAGCGGCGACGGGCCCCATGCGACGCAGGCCGCGCCCGTGATCTGCGATCTCGACGCATACCGCGTCGGCTGGGAGCTGATCGACCATGCTCGCTACAGCTATTGGGGCGGCCTGCGAGCCGTCGTCGTGCAGTTCTCACGCGGCTGTCCGCATCTCTGCAATTACTGCGGCCAGCGTGGCTTCTGGACCCGCTGGCGCCACAAGGACCCGGTGACGTTCGCCAAGGAACTGGCCCGGCTCCATCGCGACCACGGGGTGCGGGTCATCAACTTCGCCGACGAGAACCCCACCGTCTCGAAGAAGGCGTGGCGGGTCTTCCTGGAGGCGCTGATCGCGGAGGATGTCGACCTCATCCTGGTGGGCTCGACCCGTGCCGACGACATCGTGCGCGACGCCGACATCCTGCATCTCTACAAGCAAGCCGGCTGGACGCGCTTCCTCCTCGGGTTGGAAAGCACCGACGAGGCGACGCTGGCGCGCATCAGGAAAGGCGGCGCCACCACCACGGACCGCGAGGCGATCCGTCTGCTGCGCCGCCACGGTATCCTCTCCATGGCGACCTGGGTCATCGGGTTCGAGGAAGAGACGGATCGGGATTACTGGCGCGGCCTGCGCCAACTGCTGTCCTACGATCCCGACCAGATCCAGATGCTCTACGTGACGCCCCATCGCTGGACGCCGTATTTCAGCTTCGCTGCCGACCGGCGGGTGATCCAGACCGACCGCCGCCGCTGGGACTACAAGCATCAGGTGCTGGCGACCCGGCACATGGCGCCGTGGCGGGTGCTGCTGTGGTTCAAGTTCATCGAGGTGGCGGTCCAGGCTCGCCCGCGTGCGCTCGCACGTGTCCTGTTCCATCGCGACGCGGGACTGCGCCACGCCATGCGCTGGTACACGCGGATGGGGCGTCGGGTGTGGCCCTATGAGATCAGGAACTTCCTGCGCGACCCATTGGTGGAGAACGGGCCGAGCGTCGCAGAATTCTGGGGGGAGCCACAGGAAAGCGAGGAGGAATCCATGGCGGCCAGCCGCGCGGAACGGCGCCCTAGGCCCGCGAGTCTCCGCGCCGATGCGGCGTGACGGTCGACCTCAGATGAAGACGAAGAAGATACCGAAGCTGGCGATGAACCCCGCCAGCGATAGGGCAGAGAGAGCCAGGAACCTGGATGATGCGACAGCGCCGTCGTCCAGCCCATCCTCGATCGGCGAGAAGGCGCGGCCTGCCGCCTGCGACGCGCGAATGAGATCGTCGTGGCGCACCATGCTCAAGGCTGCGGACGGCGCCATGTCGCTCTCCCATAGACTGGTTCTATGTGCGCCAACGCACCAACTCAGGGTTGGTTCCGGAACGCCGGCGTCATCCGCCCGCCATGTGGCGCGCCTAACTCGAACTCGATTCATTCCAAGGAACGCGTTCACATGACTGAGCCGCTGCGCACCCGCTCGCAGGCCGCCGAGGACGGTGAGGATGCCGGCACGAATACGAGCGGCAACGCCACCTTCGGCGATGTGGTCGCGGCCCGGTTCGACCGGCGTGACCTGCTGCGCGGTCTCCTCGGGGTTGGCGCCATCGCGGCGGTGGTGACGCCTCGCGCGCTCGCCGCCGGCCCAGTCGCGGCGCGGGCGACACCGTTCCCATTCAGGGAGATCGAGGCGGGATCGGACGCGCACCATCACGTGGCCGAAGGGCACGATGCCGACATCCTGATCCGCTGGGGCGATCCGGTCCTGCCCGGCGCGCCCGCCTTCGATCCACTGAACCAGAGTGCCGCGGCGCAGGCCCGGCAATTTGGCTACAACAATGACTTCGTCGGCTACTTCCCGATGCCCGGCGCCGCCGACCCGGCCGCGCACGGCCTTCTCGTAGTCAACCACGAATACACCAACGAGGAACTGATGTTCCCCGGCCTCGGCCGCCAGGACATCAAGACCGTGGCCTTCAGGGGCATGAACCAAGACCTCGTCGATATCGAGATGGCCGCCCATGGCGGCTCGGTGATCGAGGTGAAGCGCATGGACGGCAAGTGGGCCGTGGTACCGGGGTCGCGATACGCCCGACGCATTACCGTCGAGACGGCGATGGCCCTCTCCGGACCGGCCGCCGGGTCTGATCGGCTGAAGACCACCGACGACCCGTCCGGCCGTGCCGTGAAGGGCATGATCAACAATTGCGCCGGCGGCACCACGCCCTGGGGGACGTGGCTCACCTGCGAGGAGAACACCAACTACTACTTCTCGGGTGCCCTGGCCGAGGGTTCCGCCGAGGCGCGCAACCACAGGCGCCTCGGCCTGCCCGGCAACGCCTATGCCTGGGGCCGCTTCCACGATCGCTTCGACCTCTCCAAGGAGCCGAACGAGCCCAACCGCTTCGGCTGGGTGGTGGAGATCGACCCGTTCGATCCTGCCTCAGTCCCGGTCAAGCGCACCGCCATGGGCCGGTTCAAGCACGAAGGCGCCGCCGGTATCGTTGCGAAGAGTGGGGCTTACGTCGTCTACCAAGGCGACGACGAGCGTTTCGACTACGTCTACAAGTTCGTGACGGACGCGGCCGTGAACCTCACCGACCGGCGGGCCAACCGTGACATCCTCGATTCCGGCACGCTGCACGTCGCCCGGTTCGATGCGGACGGGCGCGGCGCCTGGATGCCGCTGGTCTTCGGACAGGCCCTCCTGACGCCGGAGAACGGATTCCTCTCCCAGGCCGACGTGGTCATCGAGGCGCGGCGTGCCGCCGATCTCCTCGGTGCCACCAAGATGGACCGTCCGGAAGACGTCGAGGCCAATCCGAAGACCGGCAAGGTCTATGTCATGCTCACCAATAACGGGAAGCGCAAAGTCGACGACGTGAACGCCGCCAATCCGCGGCCCGACAACCGCTTCGGCCACATCGTGGAACTGACCCCCGACGGGGGCGACCATGCGGCCTCGGGCTTCGCCTGGGAGATCCTCGTCAAATGTGGCGATCCCTCCATCGCAGCGGTGGGCGCCACCTTCTCCTCGGCGACGACGAGGGACGGCTGGTTCGGCATGCCGGACAATTGCTCGGTGGACGGGCAGGGCCGGCTCTGGGTCGCCACCGACGGGAACTCGCCGTCGAAGACGGGCCGCAACGACGGCATCTGGGCCATGGAGACGGACGGGCAGGGACGGGGCACCGGCAAGCACTTCTTCCGGGTGCCCAACGGCGCCGAGATGTGCGGCCCCTATTTCACCCCCGACGACACCACCTTCTTCGTCGCCGTGCAGCATCCCGGCGAGGCCGACGAGGAGGATCCGAAGGCCGCCCCCGCCACCTTCGAGGCGCCCTCCACCCGCTGGCCGGATTTCATCGACGGAATGCCGCCCCGCCCTGCCATCGTCGCGATCACCAGGCGTGGGGGCGGCCGGGTGGGAAGCTGACGTCTACCACCGGCCCACGGCGCTTCGCGGCGTCCTCCGCCGAGCCCGGATCGGGCTCCAACATCCGTGGCCGGGGGCGGAGCGTAACGAAGGCGACGGCACCTCCGATACCCCGGCGACACAGCGTTAACGGAATCGGCGCAAGCTATGCAGGAACACCGGGAGAGCGGCCGCCGGGGAAGGCGGCATCGCTTCACGTTTCCGTTTCGTTCCTGTATGGTTGGACCATGACTCAGCGCGAGACCTCACGTCAGGCCGTACCGGCCCCAGCCGGCGGCCGGCCGAGCGACCTGTTCGCGGGCGGTCAGGCGCCCGTGCGCGGCGCGAAGGCCGCTTCGGCCGCGCGTGCTCCTCTCGACCGAGCGCCGGTCGATGCCGCGGAAGCCGGCTACGACGCATCGTCGATCGAGGTGCTGGAAGGCCTGGAGCCGGTCCGGCGCCGGCCGGGCATGTATATCGGCGGCACCGACGAGCGCGCCCTGCATCACCTCTTCGCGGAGGTGATCGACAATTCCATGGACGAGGCGGTGGCGGGCCATGCCAGCTACATCGAGGTGGAGCTGGAGGAGACCGGCCACCTCGTCATCACCGACAATGGCCGCGGCATCCCGGTGGACCCGCATCCGAAATTTCCGGGCAAATCCGCCCTCGAAGTGATCATGACCACGCTGCATGCGGGCGGCAAGTTCGACTCGAAGGTCTACGAGACCTCCGGCGGCCTGCACGGTGTCGGTATTTCCGTGGTCAACGCCCTGTCCGACATCCTCGAAGTCGAGGTGGCCCGAAGCCAGGTTCTCTACCGCCAGACCTTTTCGCGGGGCCATGTCCAGGGGCCCCTGGAGACGGTGGGCCGGGTGCAGAACCGGCGCGGCACGCGGGTGCGATTCCACCCCGATGCGCAGATCTTCGGCGCGCTGAAGTTCGATCCGCGCCGGCTGTTCAAGATGGCGCGCTCCAAGGCCTACCTGTTCGGCGGCGTCGAGATCCGCTGGCGCTGTGCGCCCGCCCTGCTGGAGGGCATCGCCGACGTGCCGGCCGAGACCGTGCATCGCTTCCCCGGTGGCCTGCGCGACTATCTCGCCCGCGACCTCGACGGCAAGGAGCTCGTCACCGATGCGGTCTTCGCCGGCAAGGTGACGAAGCCCGGCGGCCACGGCTCCCTCGAATGGGCCGTCGCCTGGATGGTGGTGGAGGACGGGGTCTCGCACTCCTACTGCAACACCATTCCCACCGCCGAGGGCGGCACCCACGAGAGCGGCCTGCGCGTCGCCCTGCTGCGGGCCCTGCGCGAGCATGCCGAGCGCGTCGGCCAGGCCAAGCGGATGACCTCCGTCACCACCGACGACGTGATGGCGACCTGCGCCTCGATGCTCTCTGTCTTCATCCGCGAGCCGGAGTTCCAGGGCCAGACCAAGGACAAGCTCGCCACGGTGGAAGCCTCGCGCATCGTCGAGACGGCGATCCGCGATGCCTTCGACCACTGGCTCGCTGCCTCCCCGGCTCAAGCCAACAAGCTCCTCGACTGGGTGATCGACCGGGCCGAGGAGCGCCTGCGCCGGCGTCAGGAGAAGGAGGTCGCCCGCAAATCGGCCACCCGCAAGCTGCGGCTGCCGGGCAAGCTCGCCGACTGCTCCAAGGCCGGTACGGCCGGTTCGGAAATCTTCATCGTCGAGGGCGATTCCGCCGGCGGTTCGGCGAAGCAGGCGCGGGACCGCGCCAGCCAAGCGATCCTGCCCCTACGCGGCAAGATCCTCAACGTGGCCTCGGCCAGCCGCGACAAGATGGGGGCCAACCAGCTCATCTCCGACCTGACCCAGGCCCTCGGCTGCGGCACCGGCAACGGCTACAAGGGCGAGGACCTTCGCTACGAGAAGGTCATCATCATGACCGACGCGGATGTCGACGGCGCCCACATCGCCTCGCTGCTGATCACCTTCTTCTACCGGCAGATGCCCAAGCTCATCGACAAGGGTCATCTCTACCTCGCGATCCCGCCGCTCTACCGGCTGACCCACGGCGCAAAGACGGTCTATGCCCGTGACGACGCCGACAAGGAGCGGGTGATCAAGACCGTCTTCAAGGGCGGCAAGGTGGAGATCAGCCGCTTCAAGGGCTTGGGCGAGATGATGCCGGCGCAGCTGAAGGAGACCACGATGGACCCCAAGAAGCGCACACTCCTGCGCGTGGCCGTCCTCGACGAGGCGCGGGACTCCACCGGCGATGCCGTGGAGCGATTGATGGGCAACAAGCCCGAAGCCCGCTTCGCCTTCATCTCCGAGCGTGCCGCCTTCGCCGACGAGGCGACACTCGATATCTGAGGACAGGCAGGGCGCGAGTTCGATCGATCCGGGCTCGCCTCCTTCCCGGAGGGGTGGAGAGCCAAGGGAGCCAGAGGCGAAGAGCCGCGCCGCGCCACCCCCAAGCCGAAGACGCGTCCACCACATCCCGCGACAAATCCCGGATCACCCTTCGCTCGCGCTCCGGACGTCCGGAATAGGGTGAATTGCGAGTGAGTCTCCATCAACGCAAAAAACCCGGCCGCGAGGCCGGGTTTTTCACGTCGACGATCCCGATGCCGCGCGATCCCCTAAAGGAGCGCGCGGCGATCATGGATGATCCTAGTAGGTGCCGAACTTGTAGTTCAGGCCGGCGCGGACGACGGCGAACTCGTCGTCGCGACGACCGGTGCTGATCGAGCGCACAACCGAGTTGTCGGTGGTGTCGATGATGAAGGCGCCCTGGTTGCGGGTGCCGCGATCGAGGTTCACGTACAGGCCTTCGACCTTCAGCGTCACAGCGGAAGCGCGGAAGAAGTTGAAGAACGACTCGGTGGGGAGAGCGTATTCGATACCACCACCGACAGCGTAGCCGGTGCGGAAGTCGTCGTTGCCCTTGAAGCCGCCGAAGCTACGCTCGGTGCTGCCGGCGCCGTAGGCGAAGCCGCCGGTGCCGTACACGAGGGTGCGGTCGAAGGCGTAGCCGAGGCGACCGCGGACGGTGCCGAAGAAGTCGAGGCTGGAGAGGCCGCGCGGGTCGTTGATGGCGAAGCCGGGAGCGGCAACGATGCCCGAGTCACGACGCTTGGAGCCGAAATCGAGGTACTGGGCGTCGGCTTCGATACCGACGACCACGCCCGAACCCGGGGTGAACTGGTAGTTGTAGCCGATCTGCGCGCCGCCGGAGAAGCCGTCCTGGCTATCCTTGCTGAACGTAGCGATCTGCGGGGTGCCAGCGGCGGTGAAGCGGCTCGGCACGGCGAAGGAGTTCGGGCCTTCCTTGCCGGTGTCGAAAGCGTAACCGGCGTTGATACCGGCGTAGAAGCCCGTCCACGTGAAGACCGGGACCGGGATGAAGACCGGCGGGGCGGCGCGACGGGGAAGGTCGGCGGCCGAAGCGACAGCAGTCAGGCCGGCGAGAACGGTCGTAGCGAGAAGCAGTCTTTTCATTGTGTGTCTGGTCCTGATGGGCATTAAGCCTAGGTGCTTGTAGGCTCGGACGGGCGTGAGGTCTGTCGCATTCCTGCAACAACATCCACCGAATACAACGGCAGCCGTCAACGAAGGGTAAAGGTTAGGCGCAGGTGAGGAACGAGGGGCCAGCGACGTGCTTTGGCGCACTTTCGGTGCCTTTCCCGCTCCATCTCGGTCACGATCCAGATACATCACCGTGACGACCGGTTTTCACTTCCCGCAAGCATTTATTAAGCGGAACAATTCTGCATCATTGGAGTTAGGAACAACCTTTTGTCCTGGGTTGCGATGCGAAGATTGCCCGTTTGGCGAGCGCTGCGAAGGCGCCGGCCCATCGGCACGATCCGGCACGCAAATGCAGGTAACGGGAGGTTGATTGCGTCCGGTGATCCTGAGGTCGCGCGTCTTAAGCCGGCATTCAGCCAGCTGCGGCATTCGCCGGACCTGTCGGGGCAGAATCAATTCTGGTGATCCGGCCGTTCGCTCAAGGCGAGACCAAGCCATTCGACGAGTGGCGCACCGCTACGGGACGGTCGCTCTGCCATGGGCGATCAGGATCTTCTTCGTCGTGACGGTAGCCGCAGGGTAGGCGGGACCACCCATTGAGCCGACCGCGACGGGCACCACGCGAGAGGCGGAGGGTCTTCCAGCGATGCCCGACGGGCACTCTCGATCGGAGCCATGACCCTGATGGCTTCGCTGATCGTCTCGCCGACGGCGTCGTACCGCCGCCGGGGAGGAATCGAAGGGCCTATCGCCCGGCCGTGACCCAGAGTTCACCCTTGCCAAGGGTCGCGAGATCGCCGGAATAGCGCTTGAGCGCCCCGGCGGCGAGGTCGGCATGGGTGGGGCTGAGGGCACGCAGGGACCGGGCGAGCAGCCGCAGGAACACGAGATCGTGTGTTCCCGTCTCGACGAAGCTCGGGCTCAGGGCTCCGTGCCCGCCGGCGAGGATCGTCCCGCGCCGCATGCCGTAGCCCGGATGGTCACCCACCGAAAGGGCCGCGATCGTGCCCGCGATCATCCGCGATCCGGCATGGGCGCCTGCGGCACCGACCAGGATCAGCCCGCGCCGCATGCGGTCGCCGAGGTAATCGCCGGCCGATCCGCGGATCACCAGCGTGGCGCCATCGAGCCCCGCCTTGGCGGCATAGACCGCCCCGCCGGCATGATCGCCGGCATCGCCCTCGATGGTGATCGTCCCGCCCTTGGCGCCGGATCCGGCATAGGGGCCGGCCGATCCCGTGACCGTGACGGATCCCGATGCCATGCCGGCGCCGAGGCGCTGGCCTACGTCGCCGACGACGCGGATCGAACCGCCGCTGAGCGAGGCGCCGACGCTGTCGAAGCGGGAGGAGCCGCCTTCGATGGTCAGGCTGTCAGAGCCGTCGAGGCTGATCGTGAAGACGTCGCCGAGGGTCAGGCCGCGTCGGCTTGTGCCGATGGGGAGCTTGGCCGCGTCGGTCTCGGTCAGACCACTCAGGGAGAGCGGATTCACGTGGAGGAAATCGAGCCGCTCCGGCGGCTCCTGGCGCAGGGTGAGGGTGCTCATGCCGCTCCAGCCTCGCTCGCCGGCTCCTTCGAGAGCAGGTCCTTCAGGTGATAATGGTGGCGGCCGAGATTGCCGCCGTAATTGCCCGCCGTCACCGCCACGAGCCCGTGCGCGGCACCGGCTTCGGTGGAAGCGTGGAGCGCCGCGCGCATGGATTCGGAGACCGAGCGCGATGTGAGCCCGTCAATGACGATCTCGAGCACCACGCCGACCTCGGCTGCGAGTTCCGAGCCGGCCCGGCCCTTGAGGGTCGGGCAATAGGCGTCGTTGGTGGAGGCCATCATGCCTTTGGTACGCGCGCCGACCTTCGAGCCGGAGCGGACGATACCGCCGGGGAAGGGCAGGATCACGTCGGCCACCGAACGGGCGGCATCCACCGCGATCTCGGCGACCTTGAGGGTCTCTGCATGGTTACGCCCGAGGAACAGCAGGTTGCCGCCGCCCACCGCACCGTCCACCGCGCGGACGAAATCCTCGCACAGGAACTCGCCGTCCATCACCGGCACGCGCCAATAGCGCCGTGCCTTGCCGGAAACGGGGTCGGTCAGACGCTTGGCCACCGCGAATCCGTCACCGAAATAGCGGATCGCGCCACCGAGCTTGATCTTGTGCGGCCCCTCGACGCCCGCGTAGCAGGCGGTGCCGGGGCAGGTGAGGATGCACTGGCCGACGCGCTTCAGGAGCTGGTCCTTGAGACCGTTCGGCTCGAATCCGAATAGAAGCACACGCACGCCGGGGCGGCCGTCGGGCGTCTCCTCCGGAGAAAGCTCGCAATCGATCCCGGCCTCGGCGCCGCAGCCGATCACCGAGGTGGCGAATCCGGTCATCGTGACGGCGGCGATCATCGCCCATTTGGCGGTGTCGTTGGTAATGATCAGCGCCGTGCCGGCGACGTCGAACGCCTCGGCGAAGGTGTCGATCACCGGGATGCCGTTGAGGGTGAGGTCAGTCATGCTCGGTCATCCGTCCTCACGCGACGCATCGTCATCAAGTCCGGCCGGATCTTCAAACGCGACATGCCACGTCCTCGAACACATCGCTCACGGGGAAAGCCTCGTCCGGCACGGTGAAGCTGTCGAGGCCGGCGCCGAAGCGGGCATCGAGATAGGCGTCGGTGCGCGTCTCCATCGCCTTGTCGGATTCCACCGTCAGTTCCAGGGTATGGCCGGCGCGCCAATCGACGATCTCGCCGTCCTCGACGATGACGTGGCCGTCCTTGAGCACCAGTCTGGCGCGGGCGAACATTGCGGTCCGGTTCTTGTCGTCGCGGTAGATCGCGACGTCGGCGCGTGCGCCCTCGCGCAAATGGCCGCGATCGGTCAGGCCGAGGAGCTTGGCCGGGCCGGAGCGCGTCAGCTGGGCGATCTCGGAGAAGGTATATTCCCGCTCGATGCCGCAGAGGCCGGAGCGCTCGGCGATGACCTTGTGCAGGGAGGATATCTCGCGGTCGCGCTCCTCCTTGTCCATCAGCAGATGGATGATCCGCGGATATTCGGTGAAGGGGCCGCCATTGGGATGGTCGGTCGTGAGGATGGTGCGCTCGGGGTCGCCCGAGAGCAGCATCAACTCGAGGCCGATCGCCCATTGCAGCGAGCTGACCGGGCCGCGCGGCTTGTACAGGAACGGCACGATGCCGCCGCCTTCCGCGTCGCCCGCCGTGATGATCCACTTCTTCGGGTTCGCACCTTTGCGGCCGGCGAACTGGCGGATCACGTCGAGGGAGATCGTCACCGTCTGGCCGAAGGCGACCTGCCCCACATCGAAGGTGGCGTTCGGATGTTTCTCCATCGCCTCCGTGATGCGCTCGGCCGCCGAACGGAAGCCGCCGGTGCCGGGATTGGCCGGATCGACCGCGCCGTAGGCATAGAACTGCGCATGGGCGAAGTGGATGCGGCGCCCTTCCGCCGCCTCCATCGTCGCCACGAAGGAATCGTCGGCGCCCGGAATGCCGAGGTTGTTGGCATGGACGTGCAGCGGATGCGGCACGCCGATCTCCTCCACCGCGTCGAGGAGAGAATTCATGATCTTGCGAGTGGTGAGCCCGTAGACCGGGATCTCCTCGTCGAGGCTGAGATTGAGCATCCCGTCCTTGAAGGCCGAGGCGCCGCCCGCGTTGATGCACTTGACGCCGAGGCCGCGCGAGGTGGCCACCGACAGGGCGACGAGGTCCCGCACCGCCGCCTTGCCTTCGCGCTGGCGCAGCAAGTCGAGGAGTTGGTCGTCGTTGCCCATCACGGTGAGCGCACCGCGGTCGAGCAGGGGGATGTCGGCGAGTTCGAGCTGGGTCGCGAGCGCGTTGGTCGGCGGCATCGCCGGCTCGACGGCGATGGTGTAGCCCATCCGCGCGTAGTTCGCGCCGATCCAGGCAGCCGAGCCGCCGGCATGGGCGAAGGGATGGCCCTCGGGCGCAGCTTCGCTGACATAGAGGTCGGGCAGGAGCAGGCGGCTCATCACCACGTTGCCGCCGGCGATGTGCGAATGGACCTCGACACCGCCCGCCATCACGACGCAGCCGGAGGCGTCGATGGTCTTGTCGGGCGCGCGCTCCGAGGCGGCGACGACCCGGCCGTCCTCGATCCAGACGTCGCCGACGCCGTCGCGGCCGGCGGTAGGATCGACGACCCGGCCGCCCTGGATCAGGATCAGCATGAGGCGCCCTTCTTCTGCGTGAGGCGATTCTGGATGGCAGCGAGCACGCCGGCCGCCGTCAGGTCGGCCGGCTGGCCGGCTGGAGGCACATAGGTGATCGCGGCGCGGCGCTCGTTCCACAGGGCGCCGCCGGCCGTCTCGCCGGGTACGCCCACCGCGATGACGATCTCGGCGACGTCCCCCGTGGCGTCGGCGCTGCCCTCGCCGACGATGGCGATGGCGGGCAGGGTGCCGAGCCAGTCGGGGCGCGGGGCGGGGAGGGGGGCGAGCCACAGGGCGGCATCGGCCTCGCCAGCGGCCACCTGCCGGGCGCTGTCGAAACGCCACGGATCGTGTTCGGGCAGGGCGCGGCCAAAGCCCACCCGCGGGGGTTGCCCGGTGGTCCAGGAGGCGAGCTGGGTCACGGCGCGCCCCTGGAATCCGTCCGAGACGGAGAGCGCGAAGAAGCGCGTCAGATCGTTGAGATCGCGCACCAGCCCCTGCAGCATCTCGACGCCGAGATCGCCGAGTTCGGCTGCATCGTAGAGGACGACGCCGTACTGGGCCGTCGTCAGGCGCCGGCCGAGATCGGCATAGGCCGCCTCACCGGAGAGGTTGCCCTTCACGTAGGCACGCAGATGCGCCACCGAGACGGCGAGACCGCCGGCGGCGGCCGGATAGGAGACATGCCGGGTGGCGCCGTCGCCGGGACCGCCGAGGGAGAGCAGCGTGCGCTCGGAACCGGCGGCGCGGCCGCGCGTCGGCACGGAGGCGGCGATCTCCTGCACGATCGGCCGGTCCCACGGGCGCAGGCCGACGATCAGCACCGCATCGGCCCGGCCGATCACCTCGGCCGGCGTGGTGTTGAGATTGCCGAACTGGCTGAGGGGGCCGAGCTCCGCATAGAGGCCGTCGCCGCCGACGGGATCGACGGATGCACCGATGAGTCCGGCCAGATGATAGGCCGCCCGCACCGCGCTCGTATCCGCACTCAATCCCGTGACGATCGGAGTCTTCGCTGCAGCGAGGAGCGTGGCTGCGGCCTCCACCGCTGCGCTCACGTCCGCCGCACCACCCTTTACCCAGGCAGCCATGCCTACACCTTGGAGAACGAGGGCCCGGCACGCGCTGTGTTCAGCGTCGCACACGGCGGGACTGCGCCAGTCCATTCCTAGTGGGCCGGCACGTTTGCATCGCGGAGGCGCCGCAAGCAACCCCCCAACGACCGCCGCCGGCTCCCTTCTGCCGTGCTGCCACGCCACGCCTCCCCTGGGTCCGGCGGATCCCCGCCCTGCGGAAGCCCGACGATTGATGGTATGGCGACGCTTGCGACCGATCCGCCCTCCGTGGGAGAAGCCCGCGCCGGCGAGCGCCATGCGGTCGCCATTCCGATCCGGTCTCGCCGGGGGCGGACGGGCTCATGGCCGGCGCGGCGCACGGATGAAGGCTTATCGCGATGAAAGGGATCGACGTGGACCAGATCCCGGATCAACGGCCGGCCGAGACGGCGGGACAGGCCCGTGCGGTGCGGGTGCACGCGCCGGCGCGGCTTCACTTCGGTTTCCTCGATCTGCACGGAGGGCTCGGCCGGCGCTTCGGCAGCATCGGGCTCGCCGTCGATGCCCCCTCCATCGACCTTACCGCACGGGCGGCCCCCGCCCTCGACGTCGTCGGGCCCGAGGCGGCCCGCGCCCGCACCTATGCCGAGGCCGCGTCACGCCATCTCGGCCTTCGGGGAGCGGCCGCCATCCAGGTTGACGAGGCGATTCCGGCCCATGCCGGATTCGGCTCGGGCACGCAGCTCGCCCTCAGCGTGGCGGCGGCGCTCGCCGCCCTCGACGGCCGCCCCTTCTCGCCCGACGCCTTCGCCGACGCCCTCGATCGCGGCAATCGCTCGGGCGTGGGCCTCGCCGCCTTCACCCAGGGCGGCCTCATCGTGGATGGCGGCCGCGACGCCAGCAACGGCCCGCCGCCGCTGATCGCGCGCCTCGCCTATCCGGAGGCGTGGCGGATCGTGCTGATCCTCGACGAGAGTATGACCGGCGTGCACGGCACCCGCGAGGTCGAGGCATTTCGCGATCTGCCGCGCTTTCCCGAGGAGCAGGCCGCCGCGATCTGCCGGATCGTGCTGATGCAGGTCCTGCCGGCGGCGGCCACCGCCGAACCGGATGGTTTCGGCGCCGGCATCACCACCATCCAGCGTCTCATCGGCGATCACTTCGCGCCTCACCAGGGCGGGCGCTACGCCAGCCCCGCCGTGGCCGAGGCGCTCGCCGCCATCGCCGCCCGGGGGATCGCCGGCTACGGCCAGAGCTCGTGGGGGCCGACGGGCTTCGCCCTGTTGCCGTCCGAGGCCGAGGCGCGCGCCCTGGTGGCGTCCCTAGACCGGCCCGGCCCCTTGCGTTTCGTGATCGCACGCGGTCGCAATACGGGCGCCTCGGTCACGACACTTTAAGACACCAAGCGCATCAGCGACGCTTGACCCAGCCGGCCCGTCCGGTTTCGACAGTACACATGCGAGAGGCGGCGCCGCGATGGCGCCGGACACTTGCGGAGGGAGAGACACGATGGCCCGCTCGATTCTGCATATGCTGACGCCCCTCAAGCACATGAGCCCGTTCGACGTGAACATGGCCGTGGATGCGGGTTTCGAGACGATTGCGACCTATACAGACGTGACCCTGCCGGACGTGACCTCCCTGGTGCAGGATTCGATCTTCTCCCGTTCGCCCCAGGATGGCGCCCGCACGACCATCTTCATCGGCGGCAAGAACGCCGAGGACGCCCTCGACATGATGGACCGGGCGAAGAAGGCCCTGGTCCCTCCGTTCGCCAACCACATCGTCGCCGACCCGGCGGGGTCCTTCACCACCGGTGCCGCCATGGTCGCCGAAGTGACCCGCGCCCTGAAGGCCAAGTTCGGCACCGACCTGAAGGGCAAGCGCATCGTCATCTTCGGCGGGGCCGGCGTCGTCGCCTACGTGGCGGCGGTGATCGGCGCGCTGGAAGGCGCCAAGTCCGTCCTCGTCGGGCATGACGGTGAAGAGCGCGTCTCAAAGATCGCCTTCACCATGAAATGGCGCTTCGGCATTGATGTCGGTGCCGTGGACGGCTCGACCCCCGAGGCGCGCCGCGCCGCCATCGCCGAAGCCGACGTGATCCTCTCAGCCGGCCCGGCCGGCATACCGATCCTGTCGGCGTCCGATCTCGAATCGGCCCCGAAGCTTCTCGTCGCCTCCGACGTGAACGCGGTGCCGCCCGCCGGCATCGCCGGGATCGACGTCAACGCCAAGGACGTCGCCCTGCCCACCGGTAAGGGCATCGGCATCGGCGCACTGGCGGTCGGCAACGTCAAGTACCAGACCCAGTCCCGTCTGTTCCGGCAGATCCTCGCCGCCGGCGAGCCCCTCTGCCTCGACTTCCGCGACGCCTACAAGGTCGCCGTCGAGGTGGCCGGCTGACGCTGGTCGTCGATATCGGATCCAACCCTCGACCTCATCCTGAGGTGCCCGCGCCAGCGGGCCTCGAAGGAGGTCTCCAGCCCCCACTGAGCGAACTGGAAGTCTTCTTCGAGGCCTTCGCTTCGCTCGTCACCTCAGGATGAGGGAGGGTGGTGGGAGCAGCACGGGCGTGATCCGAAGCGATCGCCGCGATGGCAGCATCATTCGAACGGCCTTCGTCCCGGGGCGACGCGATCCTCATCGCCGCCCAGTCCGGGCGCGCCCTGGCTCAGGCCGCGCGCCGGGCCGGCCTGCGCCCCTATGTCCTCGACCTCTTCGGCGATGCCGACACCCGCGCCCTCGCCGAAGGCTATCGCCCCGCCGAAGGGCGTTTCGGCGACGGGCTGACGGGGGAGGGCGCGCTCGCCGGACTCGATGCCCTGGCCGCCATGGCGGACAAGCCACCGATCGGGATCGTGCTCGGCAGCGGCTTCGAGAATGCGCCCGACATGATGGCGAGATTCGGCCGGCGCCACAGGCTTCTGGGTGCCGGGCCCGATACGGTCCGGGTGCTGAAGGATCCGCTCGCCTTCGCCGCCCTCTGCGCCCGTCTTGCGATCCCTCATCCGGCGGTGACGCGGGAGGCCGTGACGGAACGGTCGGACTGGCTCCTCAAGCGCTCCGGCGGGTCCGGCGGCAGCCATATCCGTCCCGCCGGCGCGGGGAGGGCACCACCGGGCGCCTATTTTCAAAGGCGGGTCGCCGGCACGGCGCACGCCGTCGCCTTCCTCGCCGACGGGCGCGAGGCGGCGATCCTCGGAGTGACCGAGCAATGGAGCGCGCCGTCTCCCTTACGCCCCTTCCGCTATGCCGGGGCGCTGGAACGCGCCGCCCACGAGGCGCCGGTCCTGTCGGCCGCGACCCTCTCCCAAGTGACGACAGCCATCGCCGGACTCGTCGCGGAGACCGGGCTCGTCGGGCTCGCCAGCGCCGACCTCCTCGTGTCGGAGCAGGAGTGGTGGCTCACCGAGATCAACCCGCGCCCGGGAGCCACCCTCGACGTCCTCGACCGCCGCGACACGCCGCTCCTGGCCGCGCATATCGACGCGAGCCTCGGCGTTTTGCCGCGAATCGAACCCGCACCGGTGGATGCGGCGGCCACGGAAATCTGTTACGCGGCAGCCGGCTACGCGCCGATGCCGCCCCTGGACTGGCCGGATTTCGTTCGCGACCGCCCACAATCCGGCACCTGCGTGCCACGCGATGCTCCCCTCTGCACCGTGTTCGCCGCAGGCCCGGACTCGGCCGCCACCCGAGACCTATTGCGCGTCCGGGCCGCCACTCTGCGGACCCTGCTCGCCACGACGGAGGAAGCCCGATGACCACCCATCCCCCCGCCACGCTCCGGACCACGCCGAGCCTGAACGCCCTCGCCAATCCCCTCGTGGAGAAGCTGGTGGCCGATGCCGAGGCCCTGCGCCTTGCCGTCACCACGGAGAACGGCGCACGCATGGTCGATGCCGGCGCCACCGTGCGCGGCTCCATCGAGGCCGGCCGGCGCATCGCCGAGATCTGCCTCGGAGGCCTCGGCACCGTGTCGATCGTCCCCACCGGGCCGATCGCGGCTTGGCCTTATTCCGTGGTGGTGCATTCCGCCGACCCGGTGCTCGCCTGCCTCGGCAGCCAGTATGCCGGCTGGTCGCTGGCCGACGAAACCGGTGATTCCGGCTTCTTCGCCCTCGGTTCCGGCCCCGGCCGTGCCGTCTCGGTGGTGGAAGACCTCTACACCGAACTCGGCTACCGCGATTCCGCCAGCCAGACCGCCCTGGTGCTCGAAGCCGCCGGCGGACCGCCCGCCTCCGTCATCGCCAAGGTCGCCGAGGCCTGCGGCCTGTCGGCGGACGCGCTGACCTTCATCTACGCACCGACCCAGTCGCTGGCCGGCTCGACACAGGTCGTCGCCCGCGTCCTCGAAGTCGCCCTGCACAAGGCCCACACCGTGGGCTTCGACCTGCACAAGATCGTGGACGGCATCGGCTCGGCACCGCTCTCGCCGCAGCATCCCGACTTCATCCAGGCCATGGGCCGCACCAACGACGCCATCATCTACGGCGGCCGGGTGCAGCTCTTCGTCGAGGCCGACGAGGCGGATGCCAAGCAGCTGGCCGAGCAGTTGCCCTCCACCACCTCCGCCGACCACGGCGCCCCCTTCGCCGACATCTTCGGGCGGGTGAACGGCGATTTCTACAAGATCGACGGCGCGCTCTTCAGCCCGGCCGAGGTCATCGTCACCTCGGTGACCACCGGCAAGAGTTTCCGCGGTGGCCGGCTGATGCCGGAACTTGTGGACGCCTCCTTCAGCTGAGCTGACCGGAGAAGACGGAGCGCCAGCCCCTCTCCCCGCCGGGCGGGGAGAGGATCGCGGGCACCTTGTCGTGCCTGCGATGAGTGGAGGCGAAGCCGGAACGGGGGTGAGGGGGCTCTCCGAACGAGACTCCTCCGGGAACGCCCCCTCACCCTCGGCTGCCGCCTCGCCGTGCCGACGACATGGTCGTCACGGCCCTCTCCCCGCAAGCGGGGCGAGGGGAACGCCTGTCATCCCGGCCGGGCCGGGACCGGATCACCGTGTGAGACCACATCCATGCGCATCGGGCTCGCGGCCGATAACGGCAACTGGCACAAGGCACGCCTGAAGGCCGCCCTGGAACATCTCGGCGCCGAGCCGGTGCTGTTCTCCCTCGCCGACGTGGCGGTGGTCACCGGCGCGGGCGAACCGCTGCGGGTGCCGGGCTTCGAGAGCGGGCTGCCCGACGGCGTCCTCCTGCGCACCATCGCCGGAGGCACGTTCGAAGCCACCACCATGCGGCTCGGCGTGCTCCACGCCCTCGTCGCCTCCGGGGTCACGGTGTGGAACTCCCCCGGCGCCATCGAGCGCTCGGTGGACAAGGCGATGACGAGCCTCCTCGTCGCCAGGGCCGGCCTCCCCACCCCCGACACCTTCGTCTTCTCCAGCCGCGAGGCCGCCGCCGCCTGCGTCGCCCGCGAGGCGGGACCGGGCCGGCCGCTGGTGCTCAAGCCGCTCTTCGGCTCGCAGGGCGAGGGCCTGCAGCTCATCACGCGGCCGGAAGACCTGCCCGACGAGGACGCCGTGTCGCGGGTCTACTATCTCCAGCGCTACATCGCCCGGAACGACGGCCTATGGCGCGATTACCGGGTCTTCGTCTGCGAGGGCCGGGCCGTCGCCGCCATGATCCGCGAGGGCGACGGCTGGATCACCAACGTCCATCGCGGAGGCCGGCCCTTGCCCTGGGCGATGCCGGCGCAGGCCGCCGAGCTCGCCGAGCGGGCCGCCGCCGCCATCGGCGTCGATTATACCGGCATCGACCTCGTGGAGGACGGGGAGGGCGGCTACCTCGTCCTCGAAGTCAATTCCATGCCGGCCTGGTCGGGCCTGCAGCAGGTCACCGAGGTCGACGTCGCGGCCGCCGTGGCCCGGGGCTTCCTCAACGCCGTACGTGCCGCAAGGCCCCCCCGGCTCCTGGCGGCATTGGGATGAGCGGGCTTTCGCCCGAGGCGATCGCCACGGCCTACCGGGCGTGCTGTCTTGCCGAACTCGATGCCCTGAAACCCGGCAACGTCCATGTCTTCGGTGACGGGCACCGCATGGCGGTGGCGGATTTCGTCACGAGCGCCGAGGTCTCCGCCCCCCATCTGGCGGAACCCGGCGCGCGGGTCGGCCGGCGCGTCCGCACCGCCATGGAGGCGACCCTCGGCGCAGTGGGCCAGAACACCAATCTCGGCATTCTCCTCCTCTGCGCGCCCCTGGCCCTCGCCGCCGAGCGCGGCGGCCCTCTGCGCGGGGCGTTGGGCCACGTTCTGGATACCCTCGACGCCGCCGATGCGGCCGACGTCTTCGCCGCGATTCGCGCCGCCAATCCCGGCGGCCTCGGACGGGCCGCACGCCACGACGTGACCGGATCGGAAGCGCCGGCCAGCCTCGTCGCGGCCATGGCGGAAGCGGCCCCGCGCGACCGGATCGCCCGCGCCTACGTCACCGGCTTCGCCGACATCTTCGGCATCGGCCTGCCCGCTCTTTCGGCGGCGCGCGGCAAGGGCCTCACGCCCCCCTGGAGCACGACGGCGGTGTTCCTCGGCTACCTCGCTGCCGTTCCCGACAGCCATGTGGCGCGCAAGCACGGGGCGGACCGTGCCGACGCCCTGCGCGCCGAGGCGGAGGGGCTCCTCTCCCTCGATCTCGCCACCCGCCCCGTCGCCGAACTCGTGGCGCGGGACCGCTCGTGGAAAGGCGAGAATCTCAATCCAGGCACCAGCGCGGACATGACGGTGGCTACCCTCTTCGCCGATCGGTTACTGGCGGGCGGGGCGGGAATCCCGTGACTCCGATGGTCCCGGCGGTGGCGGGCCGCGTCATAATTCGTGACGCGGCGGGTTCAACCCCCCGTTAGGCAAAGATTTTGCTCGAATACGGCCCCCCTGCAGGGTTGTTCCGGTTGAGACCCCAGAGTAGGGTCCGCGCCGCGATCCGGGCAAACCGGTCCGGTCCCTTTGGGGCTGGACGCCGTGAACAAGGATGGCTTTCGGCCGCGCCAAACTACGGGGCGGTCATGCTTTTTCAAGACTCCTGGGAGAAACCCCACATGGCGAAGATCAACAAAGTTCTGGTCGGCGAGGCTCTCGTCGGCGATGGCAACGAGGTCGCCCACATCGATCTCATCATCGGACCGCGCGGTTCGCCGGCCGAGACGGCTTTCTGCAACGGCCTCGTGAACAACAAGCACGGCTTCACCAGCCTGCTCGCGGTCATCGCGCCGAACCTGCCCTGCAAGCCGAACACCCTGATGTTCAACAAGGTCACCATCAACGACGCCCGTCAGGCCGTCCAGATGTTCGGCCCCGCCCAGTACGGCGTTGCCAAGGCCGTGCAGGACGCCGTTGCCGAAGGCATCATCCCCGCTGACGAAGCCGACGACCTGTTCATCCTGGTCGGCGTGTTCATCCACTGGGAAGCGGCCGACGACGCCAAGATCCAGAAGTACAACTACGACGCCGTGAAGCTGTCGATCCAGCGCGCCGTCAAGGGCGAGCCCACCGCCGCTCAGGCCACCGAGCAGCGCAACTCTGCTTCGCACCCCTTCGCGTCGAACGCTTAGATCGGGGACAGTCCTGGGCAGAGCGTGCCTCCGCCCGCACCGCGGGGCCTGCTCCAGCGACTGGCTTCCATCTTCCTCGGACGATGAGACATGAAACGAGGCGGCTCCGGCCGCCTCGTTTTTTTGTGTCCCCGGCCTGCTACGTCCGTAATGTCCCGTCGTGGATCGCGGACGCCACCAAAGCACCCGTGACGCCGATATCCTCCAGCGCGGCGACATCCGCCATTCCACGCACCCCGCCCGCCGCGTAGAGCCGTGTCGCTGGACTGGCCCTGCGGATCTCGGACAGGCGGTCGAGGTCCGGCCCGGTCCCGGCGCCGACCCGGCTCAGGGTCATCACGATGACCTCGGCGGGCCAGTACGCCGGCTCGTCATGGAGCTCCGCCGGCCCCATCCGGTCCGCGCCCCGGCTGTCGAGGGAGAAGACTGCTCGATCTCCCAGCGCCCGCACCAGGGCGGCATCGTGCTGGCTCTCGCTGCCGATCACCGGGCGGCCCAACCCCTCCGCCAGGAACGCATCGACGCCGGCGGCCCCTGAGAATCCCGCGTCGACCCAGAGCTGGACGCCGGGACAGGCGAGAGAGACCCGCGTGAGACTGCCGAGATCGGGAGGCTTGCCGTCGATGATCGCATCGAGATCGGCGACGTAGAGGATGCGCGCGGCGATCGCGGCCACGAGCCCCTGCGCGACATCCCCAGGTGACGATCCCTTTGCCAAGGGCGTCACGATCGGGGCATAGGAGGCGCGATCCCCGGCCCTCGCCCGCACCACCTCTCCGTGGCGCAGATCGATCACCGGAACGATCCGAAACCCGTCCTTCATCCCGTTCCTCCCTGTACGGACCTGCCCGTGACGCCTGCCGCATCCACGCACAACCCGGTGATCGGCTGGGATCTCGGGGGGGTCCATGTCAAGGCGGCCCTGGTTCGCAAGGGCCGCGTCGAGGCGGTGGTACAGGCGCCCTGCCGTCTATGGCGCGGCCTGCCCGCCCTCGACGAGACGTTTTCGCAGCTGCCCGATTGGGCGCGCGGAGAGGCCGACCATGTGGTCACCATGACCGGCGAACTCACCGATTGCTTCTCCGACCGCACCGACGGCGTGGCACAGCTCTCCGCCTGGGCGGCAACGAATCTCCCCGGTACGGTGCGGATCTACGGCGGCCGGGCCGGGCTCCTCTCACCCGGCGAGGCGACCGGCGCCGCGATCGACGTGGCCTCGGCCAACTGGCACGCCACGGCGGCCCTGGTCGGCCGCCACGCGGCGAAGGCGCTCCTCGTCGATATCGGCTCCACCACCGCCGACCTGATCCCCATCGTGGACGGCCGCCCGGCCGCCACCGGCTACAGCGACGCCGAGCGCCTGGAGACGGGCGAACTCGTCTATTCCGGCGTGGTCCGGACGCCCGTCCTCGCCTTCACCGCCTCCGCGCCGTTCAAGGGCCGGCGCACGGGTCTGATGGCGGAGACCTTCGCCACAACGGCCGACGTCTACCGCCTCACCGGTGACCTGCCCGAGGGGGCCGACCAGCAGCACAGCGCCGACATGAAGGGCAAATCGATCCCCGAGACCGAGATCCGCCTCGCCCGGATGATCGGCCGCGACCATGCGGAGGGAACCTCGGCCGACTGGCGCGCCCTCGCGGCGCATTTCGCCGAGTGTCAGTTGCGGCCCCTGCACGACGCGGCGGCGATCCTGCTCTCGCGACCCGACATCGCGGCCGATGCGCCCCTCGTCGTCTGCGGGGCGGGGCGGTTCCTGGCCGAGCGTCTGGCCCGGCGCCTGGGCCGTTCGGCCGTGGCGCTCAGCGACCTCATCGCGCCGTCGCTCGCGGAGGAGGGCGCTGATTGGGCCTCCACCTGCGGCCCGGCGGTGGCGGTGGCCCTGCTGGCAGGGACCTCCTTGCCCGCCTGCCCGATCCAATCCTGAAACCCGAACGGAAGACCCGCATGAGCGCCACGCACATACTCGCCCGCATCCTCGCCACGCGCTCCGGCACTGGGATCGAGCTCGCCCTCGCCACCGAGAGCGGCCAGACCCTCAAGGTGCTGGCGAGCCAGGACCAGATCGACATGCTGGTGGACGAGTTGGAGGACATCCTCAACTCACCCGTCGAGCCCGGCGACGACGAGCCGCCGGCTGCGGCGTGACGCGCGTTTTCTCTCAGAAGACGTCGCGCTCCTCGCGCTCCTCGTCCCCTAGCAGACCCCGGATCTGATCGAGGCATCCCTGGAGGATGTAGGCCGCCGCCAGCATGTCCACGACCTCGCCGCGCTTGGCCCGTGAGGCGTCCGCCGCGATCAGGGCCCGCGTCACCGCCGCCGTGGATAGGCGTTCGTCGCAGAACAGCACCGGCAGGTCGAGCAGAGGCTTCATGTTGCGCACGAAGGAACGTGTGGCCTGGACGCGCGGCCCTTCGCTGCCATCCATGTTGAGGGGCAGGCCCATGACGAGGCCGCCGACCTGGTGCGTCTCGCACAGGAGGCGCAGGCGCGCGACGTCGGGGGTGAACTTCACCCGGCGGATGGTCTCGAGGGGCGAGGCGATCTGCCGGCCCACATCCGACAGAGCGAGGCCGATCGTCTTGGTGCCGAGATCGATTCCGATGAGGCGCCGACCGCCCGCGGACGCCACGACGAACGCCCGGACCTCGTCTTCCGTCACGAGACCTGACCCAGGAAGCTGGAGGGCAGGGGCTCGGCGCCCATGCCGAGGATGCCGCGCACGGCGGGACCCTGAAGCCGGCGCATGAGATCGGGGAGGTCGGCGCCCCCGAACCTCACCGATTCGAGATCGGCACCCATCACCCAGATCTCGTATTCCCGGCGCTCGGCCTCGTCCGCCCCGACGATCACGTCCCAGAACAGGAACTCGCCCGCCTCGGTCTCGCCGAAGAAACAGGCGCGTTCGACCACGCTCGGGTCGTCGCCCTCCACCTCGAAGCGATGCCCCTCCCGCGTCTCCAGCACGGAGGCGATGCTGTGCGCAATCAGCTCCGAACGGGTGACGAGGTCCGCGCTCTCCGTGGCGCTCGGGATCGCGATGCGGAGGGAACCGCAGGCGAGGCCGACTCCGCAGTCGAGGCAGAAGCCGCGGTAGCTCTCCGGCAGCGGAAACCCCAGTTCCGCCTCCGCGCGGTCGAGATCGGCCGGAACGGCCTTCGGCCCGGCGGTGAATTCGGCGAACACCGTCTGCCACATGATGTCTATCCCCAACGCGACCCGATCCTACGTCCGAAGGGGGATAGCCGCACCGGGAGCCAATGCGCCATAAGCTCGTTAAGGATTTGTTGACGATACGGAGACAGCATGAATCGGCTCGGCCGCCTCTCCCAGGTTCTCGGCATGCTGCGGCCGCCCGGCAAAGGCGGCAGCGCCTGGAACGTCGATGCCACGCGCGAGATGCCGTTCCGGCACAAGCTCATGCTCGCTTTGGCCCTCGAGATCCTCGTCCTCGGCTTCCGGCAGTCGGAAACGCTCCGCCAGGACAAGGGAATCGTGGTCGAAGCCCCCTCTCATCCCGGCAACGCCATCGTCTGAGACGACGCTTCCGCCCGCCCCGGCGTTGCGGGGCCGCGAAGCGCGGTGCTATAGCCCGGCCCCTGACGCGCGTTCCGGCGCAGGTCCCGAGGTCCGAAGGCAGCATGTCGGTCGACGCAACCACAGTGAGGCGCATCGCGCATCTGGCGCGTATCGCGGTGAACGACGAGGAGGTCGCGCCGCTCCAGGGCGAGCTCAACGCCATCCTCGCCTTCGTCGAGCAACTCTCCGAAGTCGATGTCGAGGGCATCGAGCCGATGACCTCGGTCACGCCGATGGCGATGAAGAAGCGCACCGACGTGGTGACCGACGGCGGACATGCCCGCGACATCGTCTTCAACGCCCCCGAGACCGAGGACCATTACTTCCTCGTCCCGAAGGTGGTCGAGTAGCACGCTCGATTTCGTGATGCGTGCCCGGCTCGGACCGCGCGGCGCCTGAGAATGGCGACAGGGTCCGGCGGGCTTTGAGGACAGCAGGCGGCATGACCCATCTCAACGAACTCACCCTGGCCGAGGCCCGCGACGGGCTGAAAGCCAAGGATTTCTCGGCGACCGACCTCGCCAAGGCCCATCTCTCGGCGATCGAGGCGGCGCGGGGGCTCAACGCCTACCTGCTGGAGACGCCCGAGCGCGCCCTGCAGATGGCGGAGGTGGCCGACACCAAGATCGCCTCCGGCGAGGCCCGGCCCCTCGAAGGCCTGCCGTTGGGCGTCAAGGACCTGTTCTGCACCCACGGTGTGACCACCACGGCCGGCTCGAGGATCCTCGAAGGATTCCAGCCGCATTACGAATCGGCCGTCACCCACAATCTGTGGCGCGACGGGGCGGTGATGCTGGGCAAGCTCAATCTCGACGAATTCGCCATGGGCTCGTCCAACGAGACCTCCGCCTATGGCGACGTGGTCTCGCCCTGGCGTCGTCAGGAGAATGGAGCACTCTCCGACACGAAGCTGGTGCCGGGCGGTTCCTCCGGCGGTTCGGCCGCTGCCGTGGCCGCACATCTGTGTCTGGGCGCCACCGCCACCGATACCGGCGGCTCGATCCGCCAGCCCGCCGCCTTCACCGGCACGGTGGGCATCAAGCCGACCTACGGGCGCTGCTCGCGCTGGGGTACGGTGGCCTATGCCTCGTCCCTCGATCAGGCCGGCCCCATCGCCCGCACGGTGCGCGATTGCGCGATCCTGCTCGGCTCCATGTCTGGCCCGGATGCCCGCGACACCACCTGTGCCGACCTGCCCGTCCCGGATTTCGAGGCGGCGGTGGCGCGGGGCGTGAAGGGCCTCACCATCGGCATCCCGAAGGAATACCGGGTCGAGGGCATGTCCGCCGAGATCCAGGCGCTCTGGGACAAGGGCGCCGCGATGCTGAAGGATGCCGGCGCCACGGTCCGCGAGATCTCGCTGCCGCATACCCGCTACGCGCTCCCGGCCTATTACATCGTGGCGCCCGCTGAAGCCTCCTCGAATCTGGCACGCTACGACGGCGTGCGCTACGGCTTGCGCGTCCCCGGCAAGGACATCGCCGGGATGTACGAGAACACCCGCGCGGCGGGCTTCGGTCGCGAGGTGAAGCGCCGCATCATGATCGGCACCTACGTGCTCTCGGCCGGCTATTACGACGCCTATTACGTGCGCGCCCAGAAGATCCGCACCCTGATCAAGCGCGACTTCGAGGAGGCCTATGCCTCAGGCATCGATGCGATCCTGACCCCCGCCACCCCGTCCGCCGCCTTCGGCATCGGCGAGAAGGGCTCGAGCGATCCCGTCGAGATGTACCTGCAGGACGTGTTCACCATCACCGTCAACATGGCAGGGCTCCCCGGCATCTCCGTACCAGCCGGCCTCGACGCGCAGGGGCTGCCCCTCGGGCTCCAGCTCATCGGCCGGCCCTTCGACGAGGAGACGCTGTTCGCCGCCGCTCAGGTGATCGAGACGGCGGCCGGACGGACCAAGCTGCCCGCCGCGTGGTGGGCATGAGACGCGCCCGATGACCGTCCCGGTCTATCCCTTCGACGTCTGGATCTGGGCCGCATTCGATCCCGTCCTGATCGCTATCGCGCTGGTCATGGGCTGGAAGTCGGACCAGTTCGTGAAGGTCATCCTCGTGTCGCTGATGGCCTTCGCGATCTCGGTACTGGTGTCCTGGGCCGTCACGGCCATCGGCATTCCCTGGCCGGCGCCGGTGAGCCACGACGGACCGACCTTCTTCCCCATCCGCTGGATGGCGGGCTTTCTGTGGGGCACACTGGGCTTCATGGCCCACCAGCTCTATCGCCTGCGCGCTTGACCGCGCCGGCCGGTCCTTCCACCTTTCCGGCTCGCCTTCGCGCCGCGCAACACTGAATCCGGGCCATCATGACCGTACCCGTGAACCCCAAAAAGCTCATCAAGGGCGGCCTGCACGATTGGGAGGTCGTGATCGGCATGGAGATCCATGCCCAGGTCACGAGCCGCTCGAAGCTGTTCTCCGGCGCCTCGACGGAATTCGGCGGCGAGCCGAACGACCACGTCTCCCTGGTGGACGCCGCGATGCCCGGCATGCTCCCCGTCATCAACGAGGAATGCGTGGCTCAGGCCGTCCGCACCGGCCTCGGCCTGAAGGCGCGAATCAATCATCGCTCGGTGTTCGACCGGAAGAACTACTTCTACCCGGACCTGCCGCAGGGCTACCAGATCAGCCAGTTCAAGGACCCCATCGTCGGTGAGGGCGAGGTGCTGGTGGACCTCGTCGACGGCGAGTCGATCACGGTGGGCATCGAGCGCCTGCATCTCGAGCAGGATGCCGGCAAGTCCCTGCACGACCAGAACCCGACCCAGAGCTTCGTCGACCTCAACCGTTCGGGCGTCGCCCTGATGGAGATCGTCTCGCGGCCGGACCTGCGCTCGTCGGAGGAGGCACGCGCCTACGTGACCAAGCTGCGCACCATCCTGCGCTATCTCGGCACCTGCGACGGCGACATGGAGAAGGGCTCGCTCCGGGCCGACGTCAACGTCTCGGTGAGGAAGCCCGGCGACCCGCTCGGCACCCGCTGCGAGATCAAGAACGTCAACTCGATCCGCTTCATCGGGCAGGCCATCGAAGTCGAGGCAAGGCGCCAGATCGCGATCATCGAGGATGGCGGCACGATATCCCAGGAGACCCGACTGTTCGATCCGGGCAAGGGCGAGACTCGCTCCATGCGCTCGAAGGAAGAGGCGCACGATTACCGCTATTTCCCCGACCCGGACCTGCTGCCGCTGGAATTCGACCAGGCCTATGTCGATGCCCTGGCCGAGGGCCTGCCGGAACTGCCGGACGCCAAGAAGGCGCGCTTCATCGAGTCCTACGGCCTGTCGCCCTACGACGCCGGCGTGCTCATCGCCGAACGCGCCTCGGCCGATTATTTCGAGGCGGTGGCCAAGGGTCGCGACGGCAAAGCCGCGGCGAACTGGGTGATCAACGAGCTGTTCGGCCGCCTCAACAAGGAAGGCCACAGCATCGAGACGAGCCCGGTCTCGGCAGACCAGCTCGGCGCCATCGTCGACCTCATCGGCGAAGGCGTGATCTCCGGCAAGATCGCCAAGGACCTGTTCGAAGTCGTCTGGTCCGAGGGTGGCGACCCGCGCGCACTGGTCGAATCGCGCGGCATGCGCCAAGTCACCGATACCGGCGCCATCGAGGCGGCGGTGGACGAGATCATCGCGAAGAACCCCGACAAGGTGCAGCAGGCCCGCGAGAAGCCGACCCTGCTCGGCTGGTTCGTCGGCCAGACCATGAAGGCCACCGGCGGCAAGGCCAACCCGGCGGCGGTGAACGCGCTGCTGAAGGCGAAGCTCGGAATCGAGTAACGCCGGGCCGCTCGCTACGGCGACCGAGGAGATCGGCGGTGATCGTCGAGGAGAGATTTCGCCTTGCGGCGGATGACGAGGACGCTCGTCTCGCAGCGGAAGTCCTGTTCGTCCGTATCCGGGATCAGATCGCGCCACGCATGCCCGCATCGGCGGATATCCGCCATGTCGGCGCCACGGCCGTTCCAGGCTGTGCGACGAAGGGGGATCTCGATGTCGTAGTTCGGGTGGCGGCCTGCGACTTCGACGCCGCCGAGGCGGAACCCGCCGCCTTGTTCCCGCGCAACAGCGGTTCGATCCGGACGGTAGATTTCGCCGCCTTCGCGGACGAAACGCAATCGCCGTCGCTCGGCATCCAGCTGACGGTGAGGGAAGGGCGTTTCGACGTCTTTCATGGACTTGTCGATGCGCTGCGGGCGGACCCGGAGCTCGTGACCCGCTACAACACGCTCAAGGCGCGGTTCGACGGGCAGCCGATGGATGCGTATCGTGCCGCCAAGGCACGTTTCATCGAAACGATACTTGCCGATGCGCGAGTCGGCAAAGCCCTCTAGATTGCCTACGAATACTTGAAAAAGCATCGGACAGCCTGAGCCGGCCGGCGGCGGAAGCGGTCGAGTTGGGGCATTCTGCGCATTCGAAGTCGTGCCGTGCAGGCCGCTTCTGCGCCCCGGAGACCGCTTCCGTCCCGTGATTCGCGTCTGTGCTGCTCAACGTCCGGGCCGAATTAGTCCCGGATGATCGTCGCAGCATCCTGCTGGGGTGGAGTCATTCCCGTCTCCTGCCTCTAAGTTGGTCGCGATCGACAACCGATCTACGCCTCCTCGTTGCTTGAGCTGTGCTTTGTTCAAGAGCACATGATCAAGGTGCGACTGGATCGTCCCTGCGTCAAGCCCTTATCTCATCTTTCCGGCAACTGTATTCTTTCCCATCCCGTCGCTTGCAAAAAAGGCCTGCCCTTTCAGGTGGTTGGCCAAATGGCCGGCAAAGGATCGTCCGCTTCCGGGGCCGAGTTCAGGCAACGCTCCGAAGCGCCACGCCGCCGTGCGAAGGAGCGAGGGTGGGCATCCTTCCCATCGCCTCAGCGTAATCGGCCGCCAGTTCCGCCGCACCGCGCAAGCCTCCCGGCTCGTCACGGTAGCCGCCCGTGCCGGCGATGGCGCCGCCCTGCCATTGCCGCTCGATCGCGGCACGCTCGGACGTGCCGGCGAAGGCGTCGATGAAGGCATCCGCCGCCATGAGCAGGCGGCAGGCACTCGGATGGTCGGCGACGGCGGCGGTGTAGTACCAGGGCGCGGGCGCGATGTTGCCGGGCACGATCTCGATGCGGCCGCGCCACGGACTGTCGGCGCCGCTGCAGGCCCAGTGCATGATCGGCGCGTCCACGGCGAAGGCATCGACCACGCCCTCGGCCAGAGCGTCGTGAATGCGGCTCTGATCGGTGATCGGCACGAGGCTGCCGAGGGTCGCCACTCGCCTTCCCTTCGCCTGGAGGTTCTCCGCCCAGCGCAGTCCGGCGGATTCAAGGGTGGCGTAGGCGCTTGGATCGTTGATGACGCCGAGCGTCCGGCCGTCGAGGTCGGACAGGCTGCGGATGCGCGTGTCGCCGGTCCGGCGCGCCAGCACGTAGTGGAGATGGGTATAGGCCTGGGAATAGGCGATGGCGCCGAATCCTGGGCTCGGCGGCAGGGCCGACCAGACGATGTCGGCGGGCGCCTCGGCGGCGGTCCGGCCCGCATCGAGCAGTTCCGTGCACTGGTCCCAGGGGCACTCGACGAAGACCGGAGCGACGCCGAGGGATCTCGCGAAGGCCGTAGCATAGGCGATGTCGAGACCGAGGAGGGCGCCCCCGGCAGCTTTGCGGAAGGACAACCCCTTGAAATCGGGTTCCACGGCGATCCGCAGGGTGCCGCGCGCCCGGACGTCGTCGAGGAGATCGAAGCCCCTAGGACGACGGGCGAGGCCGTGCCGGGCCATGTCCGGCGCGGGCATGCCCGAGGCGGCCGCCTGCAGCGTGGCATCGGCCAGTGCCAGGGCGCGGACGGCCTTGGCCTCCGTCCGGTCGATGCTGCTCTGCATGGCGCCGAGAGCCTCGCCGATGGAGGCGTTGCTGGCACTGATCGCGGACAGTTCGACGCCGACACCGCCGAGGAGGGTCTCGATTCGGTCGGCGGTGGCTCGCACGGCACCGGCGAGCCCGTCCAGGGCATGGTCCGTCGAGGCGCGAAGGGCGGTGAGATCGGCGCGGACATCGGAAAAATCGATGATGCCGGCCGCGTTGCGCGCGCTTTCCCGGGTCTGGTCGGCCAGGGCGCGGACCTCGGCAGCGACGACGGCGAAGCCGCGTCCGTGCTCGCCGGCCCTGGCCGCCTCGATCGTCGCGTTCAACGACAGCATCCGGATCGTCGCGCCGATCCCGTCGATGGCGGCGACGATCCGGCTCGCCTCGGCGGCCTTGGTGTCGATGCGCTCACCAATGCGGGCGATTTCGGCGGTGATCTCGCGCATGGCCTGCCCGACTGCATCCACGAGTTCGCCGCGAAGGCGTTCGGCCGTCCCCGCCGCGGTGTCGCGGCCGACGCTGCCGAGAGTCGCCGCCAGCGAGCGGTCGACGCCGGTGCTCTGGCGGCGGATCTCGCGGGTGAAGCTGGCGGCCTGCGCGTTGGCACGGGAAGCATGGCGCATGAGCGTCGCCATGCCGGCCACGGCCTCGGTGGCGCCCCCGCTTTCGGACATCGCGGTCGGGTCGTTCTCAGTGGCGTCGATGGATTTCAGCACGTGCCCTGACCCAGTCGAGAAGATGCCGGCACAATCGCTCATTGCCCTTAAGCGTGACTGATACCTTTTCGCGATCCGTGCTCAACTTCGCGCCAATGCAAGGGAATTTTTCATCGTGCCACCGCCGGGACATGCTCTGCCGAGGCATTCGCCGAAGCGGGACGTCTCTCTGTCATCGTCACTCGGCGCGCTTCTCGAGCCGGGCAGGGCCGTTGCCGCGCATCCGATGGCTCGGTCTTCCGCGCGGGAGGCAGAGCGGGCGGGGTCAGGCTTTCAGCGATCCGCCGCCGCCGGATCCCGCTCCCGCCCGGAGGCGGATGGTCCGGTGAAACGATCGCGCAAGGTCTTCCAGAGTTTTCCGCCATGGGCGCCGGGCTCCCCCACGGAGACGGTGGCGTTCATGCCGGCCACCAAGGTGACGCCGTCGGGAACCCTCTCGATGCGGATGCGTACGGGGACGCGCTGGGCGAGGCGCACCCAGGTATAGACCGGGTCGACATTGGGCAGGCCCTGTGTGCTCGGCGAGGCGTTGGCGTTGCTGATGCCGAGGGTGATGCTCTCCACCCTGCCGTCGATGAGGGCCGAATAGCCGAGAAGCTCGGCCTTCGCTCCGTCACCCACATGGATATGGGCCAGCTTCGTCTCCTCGAAATAGCCGTCGATCCAGAACGAATCGGTGTCGATCACCGCGACGTTGACGGTGCCGGCGGTGGCGTAGTCGCCCGCGCGGAGGAGGAGATTGGTGACGCGCCCGTTCACCGGCGAGCGCACTTCCGTGCGCCCTCGGTTGACCCGAGCCTGATGCAACTGCGCTTTCGCGGAGGCCAGCGCCGCCTCCGCGATCTTGGCGGTGCCCGCATATTGCTGCTTCTCCTCCACCGAGGTGGAGAGGGTGGTCAGGGCCTCGCGCCGGGCCGCCTGGGTCCGCTTCACCTGTAGGTCGGCCTCGCGGTTCTCCAGCTCGGCCTGGGCGGTGGCGATGGAAATGTCGAAATCCACCGGGTCGATGACGTAGAGCACGTCGCCCCTGGCGACGTTCTGATTGTCGGTGACCCGCAGTTCGGTGATCTGGCCCGAGACCTGTGGCGCCACGCTGGCCACCTGCACGCGGACGCGCCCGTCGCGGGTCCAGGGCGCGGTGACGTAGAACTGCCAGACCAGTGCGGCGGCCACGCAGGCACAGGTTAGGATCACCACAGTCGCCAGGAGCCGCACCACCCGCCAACGCCGGCGCCGGGCGAAGCCCGGCGCGTGCTCGCGGGAGGGGGGAGCGTCGGAGAGATCGTCGTCGGCCATCGTCAGGCAAGACCCATGTCGGCGGTACACATTGCTCAGAAGAGAACGATGAGAAGCGCGAGGATGCAGACGAAGATCCCCGCTTCGGCCAGCGGCGGGTTGGCGACGTAGCGGCTGAAGCGGATGCGGCTGAAGCCGAACCGCAGGAGCACCATGATGGCCAGGGCCGCCAGTACATAGGCGACGAAGGGCGAGATCAGGACGCCGCCGAGATCGATGTCATGCCGCATGGGGCGCCTCCATCAGGCCGGCCGCAGGATGCCGAGGCGGCGCAGGAGGCGGTGCTGGCTCTCCATGACGCCACCCGCCGTCACGAGGTCGCTGACGAGACGGGCGATGTCGAGCCGCGTCGGGGCGCTCGTGGATCGGCCGTGCCGGAGGAACGCGCGAACGGACCGGGCGAGCGTGGCCGCGTCCGCGGCCTCCAGTCCGTCCCGCGCCTGCCTTGAGGCATCGTTCAGGGCGGGGTCGTCGGGGAGGCGGCACAGCTGGGCATGGGCGCGGGCAGCGGCGGATTCGAGGCGGGCCAGGTCGAAGGCGCGGTCCAGGCTCGCCGCGCGGACGGCGCCGCTGCCCGAACTCCACTGAGAGAATTGCAGCAGCCGGTCGCTGTTGAGGCTGGTGCGGGTGGTGGCGTCGCCGCCATCGCCGGCCAGCGCGTCCAGCACCGAATCCCGGGCCGAATCGAGGGCGAAGGCGCGGCGCTGCGCGCGCGAGATCGGCAGCACGATCCGCACCGCGACGAACAGGATACCCGCCGCCATGGTCACAAGGAACGCGTTCGCGAGGAAGGTCTGCGCGTCGTAGGTCTGCGGGTTGGACGGCGACAGGAGGACCATGAAGAACACGAGCAGGATGAAGCCGATTCCGAAGGTCGGCGGATTCAGGCTGAGAAAGCATGCCACGAAAATCACCGGCGCGATGGCGATGGCGAGGAGCGGGAAACCCTGTTCGCCCCCTAGAACGCCGAAGAGCACGATCCCGGCGCAGAGGGCCGCGAGCGGCATACCGACGAGGACGCCACGGGCGAAGGCCTTCGAATCCGGCGCGATGGCCGAGAGCGAACAGGTCGCCGCGACCTGCACCAGGGCAAAGGAGGTGGCGGGCCAGCCGGCGGCGATGAGGAGGAGAGCGGTGGCGCCAAAGGCGATCCCCACCCGTGCCGCCCCGCGAAGGGCCACGGGCAGGTCGCGATGCGTCGGCAGGGCGACATCGCGCCTCGGCCGACAGCCCGTGGAAAGGGCGTTCAGACCGTCTTCGGCGAAGGAGACGGCGCGTGCAAAATCGAGGCCGCGCTGAAGCGCCAGGATCTCCAACGGCTCGATCTCCAAAGGCTCGCTCGTCCCGCCCTGGATCGCCTCATCCACCAGGGCGCAGAGGCGGTCCGAGGCCGCGTCGGCATCGGAACCTGCCTCTGTCAGGCCGAGGCAGATCCGGCGGGCCTCGGTGACGGCCTCGCTGTCGCGGCCCAGCATCCTGCCGGCGGCGGTGAAGGCGCGGCTCGCCGCCGCCATGGCGTAGAGCGCGGCGATGGCGCTGCGTGCGCCGGCGGCCCGGCGGGCGCCGTCGTCGAGCTCGCCGCCGATGGCGCTGGCATCTGCGCGCATCACCGCGATCTGCCGAATCAGGGCCGCCGCCCGCTCCGAGCCGGGATCCGCCTGGGACAGGGTCTCGCGGGCGAAGGCCCGGGTGGCCGACAGGACCTCCGAGAGCGACTTGCGCAGGGTGCGCCACGTGCTCGGCGAAGCAAGGGCGTCGTTGATGAAGGTGATGGCCACGATGCCGATGGTGATCGCCGCGACGCGATCGATGGCGGCCTCGAAGACCGCCTGCGGCGTGTCGATATGCGCGACGGCGACGATGGCGACGGTGTAGCCCGCGAGCATGGCGCCATAGGCCCGCGTGTCCTGCAGGAAGTGGGCGACGAAGACGCAGAGGCCGAGCCAGGTCGCCACGGAGACCAGGAGGAGAACCCTGTCCTGTCCGAACGCACCGATCAGCAGGATCGATATCGCGCCCCCCGCCAGGGTGCCGAGAAAGCGGTACAGCGCCTTGGACAGGGCCTGGCCGCGTTTGGGCTGGGCCAGGATCGCCACGCAGACGGCGGCCGAAGAGGCGCCGGAGAGCTGGAGCCAGAAAGCGGCGTAGAGCGCCAGCACCATGGCGAGCCAGATCCGCAGGGCGAAGGCCCAGGCGGAGGGCGCGGGGACGATGCGCTCTAGAAGCGAGAGCGAACGGTCGGCCGGGGAGGGGCGTGATCCGGCGAAAACCCCGCTCACAGAGAGGGCCCGGCCGCCGCCGCATCTGCGGCCTTGGCCGCAACCCGCATCTGCCAGAGGCAGAGAAGGGGCGTCACCACCAGCTCCATCGCCAGGGCACCCAGCATCACCGCCGAGGGCAGGCCGGTGAGGTAGAGGCCCAGCAACCGCGCCAGTCCACCGAGCACGACGACGAGGGTCAGGAAACGGAACAGGCGCGATTTCGCCTCGATGGCAGGCACGCAGCTCCAGAACAGGATGCCGATGCCCGTCAGCAGGCCCGACAGGTAGCGGAAATGGCTGTCGGCGGAGATCTGGGACAGGCTGTCGCCGCCGACTCCTCCGAGCCCGAACAGGATTCCGAAGAGCCCCGACGCGACCGGTATGATCGCGGCCACCGCCACGACCCGCTGCAGCGCCTCGCGCTCCCGCATCCGTCCGTTCCCCTGTTACGGCCCGGCAGATTCTGCCCCCGCGAGCCGGTTCCCAGCGGAACTAGATCAGGCCTTGATCTCCTTCAAGCGCTTGACGCATTTGCTGAAATATTGCGGCCATTTCGGCCCCTGCGCCGCCTTGTCGGCAACCGAGAGGGCGCGCCATTCGGCACCGCACTTCTTCTGCCGCTCCCGAGCAGCACTCTGCCCAACAGTGAGTTCCTTCGCGCCGGACTCGGGGGAGGCGACCACGGGCTCCTTGGCGGAGGCAGTGACCGCGAAACCCAGCACCATCGATGCCGCGACCACCGCGGCTGGAAAAGAACGAAACTGCATGATTGCAACCCCAGGTCGTTGTCCTGCGCTCACGGTGAGGCGCCGGAACCGGCATCATCACAGCCAGAAGTCGCGCAAAGGGCAAGGTCCTTCGCCGTGCCGCGGCGCACCGTCCACCGTTGGATGACGGCGTGGATCCTGCAACCATCCGCCCTGCGCCCGGTTTGATCCGGCTATATGACGCGACCCTGACAGGAGCGGAACGTTTCCCATGGCCGCCGCCACCCAGAAGCCCATCGACCTCCATACCTGGGGCACGCCCAACGGTTGGAAGATCCCCATCATGCTTGAGGAGTGTGGACTGCCCTACCGCGTGGTGCCGGTGAACATCGGCAAGGGCGACCAGATGGCGCCGGACTTCCTGGCGATCTCGCCCAACAACAAGATCCCGGCCATCGTCGACCCGGAAGGTCCGGGGGCAAGGCCGATCACGGTCTTCGAATCGGGGGCAATCCTACAATATCTCGGGCGCAAGACCGGCTGCCTCTATCCCTCCGACGAGCGCGCCCGGACGATGGTGGACGAGTGGCTGTTCTGGCAGGTAGGGGGGTTCGGGCCGATGCTCGGCCAGATGCACCATTTCCGTATCTACGCGGAGGAGAAGATTCCCTACGCCATCGAGCGGTTCTCGGCAGAATCGCACCGCCTCTACGGCGTGCTCGACCGGCGCCTCGCGGATCGCGACTACATCGCCGATACGTATTCCATCGCCGACATCGCGGTCCTGACCTGGGCCAAGCATCACACGAAGCAGGGGATCGATCTGGCGACCCTGCCGAATGTCCGGCGCTGGCTCGACACTGTCCTGGCGAGGCCCGCCGTGAAACGGGGCCTCGCCGCGATCTGAAGCGTTACTTCTTGGCTTCGACCTGAGGCGCAGTGGCTTTGGCCACGGGCTTCGGCGCCGGCTTGGGGGCCACCTCGGCAGCCGGAGCGACGGCAGCCTGCTGGTTCACGTCCGGCACGCGAGTCCAGGTCTCCGAGCCGCATAGAACCTTGAGGAGGCATCCAGATACGCTGAGTTCTGAGCCGGATTCGCGCTCCAGGCTAACCTGATAGATCTTGCCCTCGTCGATGTTGTAGATGTCGCCCGAGAACTTTTCCTCGTCGGGGGCGAGCCCCTCGATGAGTTGCAGGCCGATGACCGGGCGCAGGCGCTTCTTCGGATCGGGGTTCTTGGCGTCGGTGCGCGGAGCGCCCGTCTCCGTGGTCGGAGTCTTGAGCCAGACGACCTTGCCGCAGACATTCGCGTTGTTCGCGCCGCAATGATCGATGCGGATCTTGGCGCGGCCGTCCTTCGTGAGCCAGGTGCCAGAGGGGTCTTTCGAAGGGGCCGCCGAAGCGGCGACAAGTCCGGAGAGCAGGAAGGCGGAGGTCAGGGCAACGCGCATGGCTTTTGGTCTCCTGGTGCCTGTGAAGGGCCGCGGCGCACCGGCGGAAGCGTCGCGTAGGGTCGTGAGCCTTGGTGTCGAATTCGTCTGAGGCGACAACACCCCCGCAATCAGGCGATTTTCCGGCAGTGTTGCGCCGGAGCCATGGCCAAACGAATTCCGCTGTGGATGCCCGCCTTTCGTCCTTCGGGTTGAGGCAACGGGGCGTGCCCGCTATAAGCCGCCCGCCGAAGCCGTTTTCGGCCGAGCGACATCAACCGGACTGATCATGGCCACCGAGCGCACTTTCTCCATCCTGAAGCCCGACGCGACCAAGCGGAACCTCACCGGAGCGGTGAATGCCGTGATTGAGAAGGCGGGCCTGCGCATCGTCGGCCAGCGTCGCATCCAGATGACCCAGGTCCAAGCCGAAAAGTTCTATGAGATTCACAAGGAGCGCCCGTTCTTCGGGGAGCTCGTCTCCTTCATGACCTCGGGTCCCGTCGTCGTGCAGGTACTCGAGGGCGAGAACGCCGTCGCCGCCTACCGCACCGTGATGGGCGCCACCAACCCGGCCAATGCCGACGAGGGCACCATCCGCAAGACCTTCTCCGAGTCGGTCGGCGAGAACACCGTGCACGGTTCGGACAGCGCAGAGAACGCGAAGATCGAGATCGCGCAGTTCTTCCAGGATTCCGACATCGTCGGCTGAGCCCGCCCGGCGTTCGCATCGCCAACGGGTTCGTGATCGCATCGTTGTTCCCTGAACCGGGACCGTGGCGCGGAACGATGCTTGGTGTGGCGCGAACGCCCTTGCGTGCGAGTCGTGCCGGGCGTGAAAGGAATTCCCTTAACCGAATCCCTTTCACGGACCCCACATTCCATGCGCTCCATCGCTCCGCGCACCGGCCGGATCCTGCTCGCCGCCGGCCTCATCTCCCTGCTCGCCGCGTGTAACGCGAACAAGGGCACGCCCACGGCCTCCCTCGAAGGCTACACGCCCGATCCGGCGCTGAAGACGGCCTCCGCCGGCAACCTCACCGGACGCGTGCGCCACGCCTGCACGGTGACCCAGTCCCGCCTGCAGAGCGTTCCCGAGGCGTCGCTCGTCCGCCCGTGCGGCTGCTACGCCAAGCAGACCCTGGCGAGCCTCAGCCCGGCCGAGCTCGAATCTTATCGCACCACCGGCTACTTCAACGATTCCGCCCGAGCCAAGGCGCTCTCGGCCCTCGACAGCTGCCAGCTGCCGCGCCCGGCGTAAGCCGACTTCATCGCCGATCCCGATGCTTCGGGATCGGCGGCTCGGGCTTCAGCCTTGCGCGGACAGGCTGATCAACACTCCGTCCGCCACCGCAAGGTCCCCAGCGAAGACCACACGCCCGTCCACTAGCCTCGCCAGTCCGCCGGCGATCAGCGCCAGGGCGCGCGGATAGAGCAGATGCTCCTGGACGAGGATGCGCGCCGCGAGGCTGTCGGCATCGTCGCCAGGCAGAACCGGAACGGCGGCCTGGGCCACGATCGGACCCGCATCGAGTTCCGGCACGACGTAGTGCACCGTGCAGCCGTGCAGGCGCACGCCCGCCGCCAGGGCCTGCTCGTGGGTATGGACGCCGCGAAACAGCGGCAGCAGCGAAGGATGGATGTTGATCATCCGGCCGGCCCAAGCCTCGACGAAGCCCGCGGAGAGGATCCGCATGAAGCCGGCGAGCACCACCAGCTCGATTCCGGCCGCTTCGAGTTCCGCGTTCAGGGCAGCATCGAAGCCTGCCCTGTCGGGATAGGCGCGGTGATCGAGGGCCTTCGTAGCGATCCCGGCGCTTGCGGCATGGGCGAGCCCGCCCGCCTCAGGCCGGTTGGAGGCGACGAGAACGATCTCGGCGGGATAATCCGGCGCCTTTGCGGCCTCAATCAGCGAGACCATGTTCGAGCCGCGTCCCGAGATCAGGATCGCCACCCGCGTCCTGGCGCGCGGGGCCGTCACAGAGCGAGCCGGCCCTGGAACGTCACCGCTTCCGATCCGCGCTCGGTGATGAGCCCGAGGCGGATCGGCGAGGCACCGGCTGTGTCGAGCGCCCGGGTGACGGCCGACACGCTCTCCGGCGAGACCACCGCCACCATGCCGATGCCGCAATTGAAGGTGCGCAGCATTTCGGATTCGGCGACTCCCCCGACCTTCGAGATCCATCCGAAGACGGGCGGCGGAATGATCGCGTCGAGATCGATGCTGATGCCGACGCCGTCGGGCAGGACGCGGGGCAGATTATCGGGAAAACCGCCGCCGGTGATGTGGGCGAGGGCCTTGATCCCGTCGGTGGCCTTCAGCGCGGCGAGGAGCGGCTTCACGTAGATTCGGGTCGGCTCCAGCAGCGCGTCGCCCAGCGAGCGCGACGGCTCGAACGGGGCCGGGTCGTCGTAGGAGAGGCCGCTCGCCTCGACGATCCGTCGGACCAGCGAGAAACCGTTGGAATGTACACCGGAGGACGGCAGGCCGAGGACGACGTCGCCGGGTGCGATGCCGGGGCGTGGCAGGAGCTTTCCACGCTCGGCGGCGCCGACGCTGAACCCGGCGAGGTCGTAATCCGAACCGTCGTAGAGGCCGGGCATCTCGGCGGTCTCGCCACCGATGAGCGCGCAGCCCGCGATCCGGCAGCCCGCCGCGATTCCGCGCACGATGTCGGTGCCGACCCCCGGCACCAATTTGCCGGTGGCGTAATAGTCGAGGAAGAACAGCGGCTCAGCGCCCTGGACGATGATATCGTTCACGCACATCGCCACGAGATCGACGCCGATCGTATCGTGGCGGCCGGTCTCGATGGCGATCTTCACCTTGGTGCCGACGCCGTCATTGGCAGCCACCAGGATCGGATCGGAGAAGCCGGCCGCCTTGAGGTCGAACAGCCCACCGAATCCGCCGATCTCGGCATCCGCCCCGGGCCGGCGGGTGGAGCGCACCAGCGGCTTGATCGTCTCGACCATGGCGTTGCCCGCATCGATGTCGACGCCCGCATCCGCGTAGGTCATTCCGTTCCGGCTCTCGCCGTTCTTGCTCTCGGCCGTCATCGGCGCCCCGTCTTGCAATCCACGTCCTGCATGGCCGGCATTGGAATACCGGCCAAAGTCCTTTCGCTCCTCTAGCCGCTTGCGCCAATCTCGGCGAGTCGTCATCGGGAAATTAGAGAATCGCGCCGATCCGGCCCTCCATGGAGAACGCCATGCGGGGCATGAGCGACGACCGCCATGCCTTGACCGTAGGCACTCCCGTTCCCACTCTCCCCAACGGCGGACATGACGAGGGGGTACGGCCGATGCGCGGCAGAGCGGTGATCGGACTGGTGGGCCTCTGCGTCGTTGCGCTGCTGCTCTACCTGCTCTCGGGGGTGATGCTGCCCTTCGTGGCGGGTCTGGCGCTCGCATACCTGCTCGATCCCATGGCCGACAGGCTGCAGCGCTTCGGCCTCGGCCGGCTCTCCGCCTCGCTCCTGATCCTGGCCATGTTCGTCGTCGGACTCGTGGTCCTGCTGCTGATCGTGGTGCCGCTGGCCGCCAACCAGATTTCAGCGCTTGTGACGACCCTGCCCGGCATGATCTCGCGACTGCAGGGTATCATCGTCGAGCGGGTCGGGCCGCTCATGACACGGGTCGGCGGCGCGGACGTCCTCAACGATCTGCAATCCTCCGTCGGAACCCTGGTCGGGCAGGGCGGGACCTGGTTCCTGGCCTTCCTCAAGTCGCTGTGGTCCGGCAGCCAGGCGCTGGTCTCCATCGCCTCCCTCCTTGTCGTGACCCCGGTCGTGGCCTTCTACCTGCTGGTCGACTGGGACCGGATGGTCGCCACCGTCGACGGCTGGACGCCGCCACGCCACCGCACCACCGTGCGGCGGCTGGCCGGGGAGATCGACCGCGCAATCATCGGCTTCGTCCGCGGGCAGACCCTGGTCTGCCTCATCCTGGGGACGTTCTACGCCGTCGGCCTGTTCTTCGTCGGCGTGAATTTCGGCGTGCTGATCGGGATGATCGCGGGCTTCCTCACCTTCATCCCCTATGTCGGCACCCTCGTTGGGTTCCTTCTCTCGGTTGGCGTCGCCCTGGTCCAGTTCTGGCCGACCTCCGACTGGCTCCATATCGGACTGACCGTCGCCGTGTTCGTGGTCGGCCAGTTCTTCGAAGGCAACGTCATCTCGCCCAAGCTCGTGGGCGATTCGGTCGGTCTGCATCCGGTCTGGCTGATGTTCGCGCTCCTGGCCTTCGGCTCGCTGTTCGGGTTCCTCGGCCTGCTGCTCGCCGTCCCCGTCGCGGCCTCCATCGGCGTCATCGTCCGGTTCGCGATTGCGCGTTATCTCCAGAGTCCGCTCTACTATGCCGAAGAGCCGATCCTGATTCAGAAGCGCGAGGGATGAGATCGCCGATGCGCGAGGCCGCCCCCCCGAAGCAGCTCGCCTTCGACCTGCCCCTCGATCCGCGCTATGGCCGCGAGGACTTCCTGGTGGGACCGGCCAACGAGGCGGCCTACGGGCTGATCGAAGCTTGGCCGCGCTGGCCGGATACGGTCTGCCTCATCACCGGGCCGTCGGGCAGCGGCAAGAGCCATCTCGCTTCGATCTGGGCGACGCGTTCCCATGCCTGGACCGTCCCGGCCTCCGAGGTCACCGCCGATTCGGTGACGCATCTCGTCTCCAACGGTGCGCTGGTCATCGAAGATATCGACCGCCCCGAGGGCCGCGAGGAGGCGGCCCTGTTTCACCTCCTCAACCTCGCCCGCGAGAATGGCAGCCCTGTCCTCATCACGGCGGCTGCACCGGTGGAGGCGCTCGGCCTCGTCACCGCCGATCTGCGCTCACGCCTGAGACTGGCGCCGGGCGCCACGATCCTGCCTCCCGACGACGCCCTGATGCGGGCGGTGCTGGTCAAGCTCTTCGTCGACCGCCAGCTCGTGGTCGACCTCAGCGTCGTCGAGGCCATCGCCCTGCGGATCGACCGCTCCCTCGCCAGGGCCAGGGCCGTGGTGGCCGAACTCGACCGCGACGCCCTGAGACGTGGCCGCCGCATCACGAGGCCGTTGGCCATGTCGGTCCTGGCGGAGCTCGGCGTGTCGGACGGCGAGGCCGACGACGACGATGCGCCGGTCTGATCGCCCGCTCATCCCGATTGTCATGGAATTGTCAGACGCGACGGCCCGGCAGCATGCTACGAGGCCGCTCGTTCCATTAGAGTGAGGAGAAGACCCGTTGCCGGAAATGGATTCGGACGCGATCTCCAAGGGGTCGGACACGGAGAGGATGGATGTCGAGGAGCGGAAGATCGCTCCAGAGGCCGACGACTCGACCGACGAGACCCGCTCCGGTGACAGCGGCAGCGGCCCCGTGGCGCCCGAATCCGTGTTGCCCAAGCGCCCCGCTGCCCGGCGCCGTCCGGCGGATGCCGGTCCGGCAAGCCCCGCTGCCGTCCGGCCACAGGCGGCGAAGTCCGGCTCGAAGACAGCGCCGAAGCCCGGCCCCGGAGCGACCCTCCCGGCAGAATCGACCTCGATCGGCGAGGCCCCCAAGGCAGAGACGGAATCAGGCTCGATTCTGGCGGAGACGATCATGGCCGACACGGCGACCGAACGAGCGACAGCCGAACCCGTGGCCCGGGAAACCGTGCTCGCCGCCGGCCGCGCCCTGCGCCATTCGCCCGAGCGCTTCGTGAACCGGGAGCTGTCCTGGTTGCAGTTCAACCGTCGGGTACTGGAGGAGGCGTCCAATGCCAGCCACCCGCTGCTGGAGCAGCTGCGCTTCCTCTCGATCTCGGCCAACAATCTCGACGAGTTCTTCATGGTCCGCGTGGCGGGCCTGCACGATCAGGTCCGCGCCGGCCTGATCCAGCCGTCGCAGGACGGGCTGAGCCCGTCCGAGCAGCTCACCCGAATCGGCTCCGAAGTCTCGCGCCTCGCCCTCGACCAGCAGCGGCGCTGGCGCGAGTTGCGCGACGACCTGCACGGTGTCGGCATCGATCTCGTGGAGCCCGGCGATCTCACCCCCGATCACAAGGCTTGGCTGGAGGAGTACTTCCTCAGCCATGTCTTCCCGGTGCTGACGCCGCTCGCCATCGACCCGGCCCATCCGTTCCCGTTCCTGTCGAACCTCGGCTCCAGCATCGCCCTGATGATGGTGCGGCCCCGCGACGGGCGGACCCTGCGCGCACTGATCCGCCTGCCCGCCGTCCTCGACCGCTTCGTGCGGCTTCCGGAGGTCACGGGAGAATCCACCGCCCGCTTCATCGCCATCGAGCAGGTCATCGTCCTCTTCACCGGCCGCCTGTTTCCTGGCTACTTCGTGAAGGGGCAGGGGGCGTTCCGCGTGATCCGCGATTCCGACCTCGAGATCGAGGAGGAGGCCGAGGACCTCGTCCTGCATTTCGAGAGCGCCCTGAAGCAGCGCCGCCGCGGCGTCGTCATCAGGCTCGAAGTCGAGGCGGGAATGCCGGAGGATCTGCGCGCCTTCGTCGCCGACGAACTCGAGATCGGCTACGACGCGATCTTTGTGGTCGAGGGCATGCTCGCCCTCAACGAACTGTCTCAGATCGTCGGGATCGACCGGCCGGACCTGAAGTTCAAGTCGTACAACCCGCGTTTCCCCGAGCGCATCCGCGAGAGCGGCGGCGACGTCTTCGCCGCCATCCGGCAGAAGGACTTCATCGTCCACCACCCCTACGAATCCTTCGACGCGGTGGTGCAGTTCCTGGCACAGGCCGCCCGCGACCCCAACGTGGTGGCGATCAAGCAGACGCTCTACCGCACCTCCTCGAACTCGCCGATCGTGGCGGCGCTGGCGGAAGCCGCCGAACTCGGCAAGTCCGTGACGGCGCTGGTGGAGCTGAAGGCGCGCTTCGACGAGGAGGCCAATATCCGCTGGGCCCGCGACCTGGAGAAGGCCGGCGCGCAGGTGGTGTTCGGCTTCATCGAGCTCAAGACCCACGCCAAGCTGTCGATGGTGGTGCGACGCGAGGGCGACAAGCTCGTGAGCTACTGCCATGTCGGCACCGGCAACTATCACCCGATCACGGCGCGGGTGTACACCGACCTGTCGTTCTTCACCGCCGACCCGGCGGTGGCCCGCGACGTCAGTCGCATCTTCAACTACATCACCGGCTACGCGGAGCCTGCCGAACTCGAGCGCATGGCGGTCTCGCCGCTCACCCTCAAGCCCCGGCTGATGGAGAACATCGCGGCCGAGGTGGCCCATGCCAAGGCCGGAAGGCCGGCGGCGATCTGGATCAAGTGCAACTCCCTGGTGGACGGGCAGATCATCGACGCTCTCTACGACGCGTCCCAGGCCGGGGTGCAGATCGACTGCATCGTGCGCGGCATCTGCTGCCTTCGGCCGGGCATTCCCGGTCTGTCGGATACGATCCGGGTGAAATCCATCGTCGGGCGCTTCCTCGAACACGAGCGGATCTACGCCTTCGGCAACGGGTTCGGCCTGCCGCACCCGAAGGCGACGGTGTCGATCTCGTCGGCGGACCTGATGACCCGCAACCTCGAACGGCGTGTCGAGGCGCTGTTGCCGATCACTAACCAAACGGTGCATCAGCAGGTGCTGGACCAGATCATGCTCGCCAATCTCCTCGACAACCAACAGAGCTGGCGTGTACTGGCGTCTGGTGCGAGCGAGCGGGTCCAGCCCTCCGAGGGCGAGGAGCCGTTCAATGCGCACAAGTACTTCATGACGAACCCGAGCCTGTCCGGCCGGGGAAAGTCCTCAAAGAAGTCGAGTCCGCGTGCGCTGAGCCGCAGAGCCCAGCGCTCCTGAGCGGACGACCCCACTAGGAGCCGGTCATGGGCCTCCCTCGTACCAGTCTTGCGCAGAGCGGCTTCGCGCTTCAGGAAGACCGCCGCGTGCAGGATTGCGTGGAGCCGGTGGCGATCATCGACATCGGCTCGAATTCCGTACGGCTCGTGGCCTATGACGGTCTGAACCGCGCGCCGACGCCGCTCTACAACGAGAAAGTCCTGTGCGGCCTCGGCCGCAACGTGTTCAGCACGGGGCGGCTCAACGAGGAGGCGGTTCGGCGCGCTCTCAGCGCGCTCGCGCGCTTCCGCATCCTCTGCGAGACCATGCGCGTCGGCCGGGTGTTCGTGCTGGCTACGGCGGCCGCGCGCGACGCGCAGAACGGTCCGGAATTCCTCGCCGCGGCGGAAGCCGCCTGCGGCCACCGGATCGAACTCCTGTCGGGGCGGCGGGAGGCGGAGCTTTCGGCCCTCGGTGTCATCTCCGGTTTCCATACGCCTGACGGGGTCGTCGGCGATCTCGGCGGCGGCTCCCTGGAACTGGTGGATGTGCGCGGCGCCACGGTGGGGCAGGGGGTGACGATGCCGCTCGGCGGTCTCGCCCTCCAGGATCTCTCCGGCGGGTCGGTAAAAAAGGCCCTCAAGATCGCCCGCGAGAACCTCGCGAAGGCAGCGCCCCAGTTGGAGACCCTGCGCGGGCGCAGCTTCTACGCGGTGGGCGGCACTTGGCGGGCGCTGGCCCGCTTGCATCAGGCCGCGCGGGGCTACCCGCTCCACGTCATGCACGGCTACAGCATCGAGCCTTCCGACGAACTCAGTTTCCTCGAAGTGGTGGAACGCACGGACGCCGCCCTGCTGCAGGACGTGGAGGCCGTCTCGGAGGCGCGCCGGCCCCTCCTCGCCTACGGCGCCGTGGTGCTGGAGGAGATCATTCGTGTCGGGCGCCCCCGCGAACTCGCCATCTCGGCCTCCGGCGTACGCGAGGGGCTGCTCTACGAGCAGCTCGACCGCGACACCCGCCTGACCGATCCGCTTCTCGCGGCGGCGGCGGAACTGAACCGCCTCCGCGCCCGGTCTCCGGGCCACGGCAGTGATCTCATCGCCTGGACCGACCGCTTCGTCACCACCCTCGACGGGCCGGAGACGGCCGACGAGCGCCGCCTGCGCCACGCAGCATGCCTCCTCTCGGATATCGGCTGGCGCGCGCATCCCGATTACCGGGGCGAACAGAGCATCAACGTCATCACTCATGCCGCCTTCGTCGGGATCGACCATCCCGGGCGGGCCTATCTCGCCCTGGCGGTGTATTTCCGCCACGAGGGCGTTGCCGCGGACAAGGCGAGCCCGATGCTGCGCAGCCTCGCCGGGCCGCGCCTGTTCGAGCGGGCCCGCCTCCTCGGCGCCCTCCTGCGTGTCGCGTTCCCGATCTCTGCGGGTATGGAGGGGGCGCTGTCCCGCATGCCCCTCCTCGTCGCAGATCGTCGGGTGACCCTGACCCTGCCTGCGGATCTGGCCGCATTGCCGGGCGATCGCCTCCTCAACCGCGTCCGCGGCCTCGGCCGGGTGCTGGGGCTGGAGGGGCGGATCGTTACCGCCTGATACGGTCGCGGGTCTAAGCCTCGGCCGTTCGGAGGATTGTCGATGCCGACTGTCTACGTCTTCGCCGTTCTGACTCTCGCCATCCTTTCATGCCTGTCGGCGCTTGCGGGCTTTTGGGTGGGTGATCTCGACCGGCTTCCGATGCAATGGGGTCTGAACGGGCAGCCGACATGGTACGCGCCCAAATGGATCGCTCTCGGATTCATCCCGGTGATCGGCGTGATCGTCATGGCGACGGTAGCTGTGAGCTCCGTTCCTGGCGGCGACGGGTCCGGTGTCGCCCGAAACATGGCGGCGGTCGGAGCAATCCTCATCGCCGCCGAGATCGTCTATCTCTTCATGCTGCGAAGGCACCTCATCGGCTGACCGACGACGCGGCGCGTCACGCCGGTCTGTCCGCGAAGATCGCTTTCTTGACGATGGCATGGACGCCCCAATTGCCGTCCACCACCTGGGTGATGCCGAAATCGACGGCGATGGACATGAGCGAGATCGCCTCGTCCTCCGTCAGCCCCTTTGCCTGCATCAGGAAGGACCGCATCTTGCGGAAGGCGTCGCGCATGGCGAGGTCGATGGAGGATTTGGAGAAGATCTCGCTCTGCGCGTCGGGGCCGAGATCGGCGAGGTAGTTCGGATAGCTGAAGCCCGAGAGCACCCAATCCTCAGACGTCTCGATCATCGGGAAATCGAGGGTCTCCAGGGCCGTGCCGGCGAGATCCGCCTTCTTGTGCAGAATGAACTGAAAGGTGCCCGTGAGCGAGCACTCGATGGCGGTGCCGCACAATTCGGAATCGCCCTGGCTCGCGTGCGGATCGCCCACCGAGAACAGGGCGCCGGGCACCGCGACGGGATAGTACATCGTCGCGCCCTTGCCGATGCGCCAGTTGTCGATGTTTCCGCCGGTGTAGCTCGGGGGAATCGAGTTCACCATGTCGGCCTCCTTGGGCGCGAGGCCCATCGTACCGAAATGCGGTCGGATCGGCACGCGCACGCCCTTGAGCACGTCGAAATTGCGCTGCGTCTTGGTGTGGTCGACGGGAATGCCCGGATAATCGATGGTGGGATGCGCCACGCCGAACGGATCAGTGACTCCCGGCCAGCGGAAATTGTACACCGCCTTCGCCCAGTCGCGGGCGCCGCTCGCATCGACTTCGTATATGGTGATGACCTCGCGCGCCCGGTCGCCGGTGATCATGTCCTTGTAGTGATAGCCCCACCAGGCGGCGGCGTTACTGCCAAAGCTGCGACCCTTGAAGGCGGGATTGGCGCAGGGGCGGGGCGCCACGTTGAGGATGCGCACCTCCAGCACGTCGCCGGGCTCCGCACCGCGGATCGCCACCGGGCCGGTACAGATGTGGACGCCGAGCCCCCCGCCCGGTCCGAGGGGGCCGGTCTCCGGCCCGGCACCGCGTCGGGCGACGCCCTTCTTCTCCTTGGTCCAGAGGAACACGCTCTCGGCGCCGGGATCGCCAGTCACCATGCGCTCGGCATCGTCGTTGGCGTGGTGGGTCAAGGTCTCGATGGTGACGTAGTCACCGGACGCGATTTCGACCTGGGGCTTCAGCAGCTTCGAGAAGTAGCCCCAATGGACGGTCTCCGCGGTGGCCGGCAGGTGGTAATGCGCCGTCTGCCGGATACCCTTGGCGCTCGTCTGCGCCAGGGCGGGTCCGACGAGGGTCAGGCCGCCGGCCGCCATCGCCGCCGCCCCGCCGGTGGCGACGAAGCCGCTCTTGAGGAAGGCCCGCCGCTCGGGCGCGAGGTCGCCGAGGAACCGGCGGCGATGCTCGGCGAAATGCGTGCAGTTCGGATCGTCACCACGGCACATTGGAATCTCCCGACCGGCCCTTGATCCGAATCCTGTATGCAATCCGGTGGCCAGTTTTTCCGAGCGCCCGGTCTCGAAACAAAGTCCCGGCCTAATCCGCTTGCCGGCAGGTGAAGTTAAAGACGGGATCTTGGATCGATTTCCGCCTAACCGAGCGAACATTCTCCGACGAGGCACGTTGACCGGCGCTGATTTCCAGAATCCCCGAGCATGTCTGGGAAGCTGGAACGCGTCCTTGGATATCGGAGACACGAACGGCTCCACGTTCCCGGCAGGAATTCGCCGGGGCGAGGTTTTCCGTGTGCGTGATCCTCATCCTTCACATCCGTCCTCAGGAGTTCCTCCTTGGCTCAATCCCCCGCTCTGAAGCCTACCCTCGCGACGCCATCGGCCGTCGACGCCCGCCCGGCCCTGTACAATCAGGTCTCCTGGGGCGCGATCTTCGCCGGCGCCGTGGCGGCCCTCGTAGTGCAGATGATCCTCAACATGATCGGCCTCGGCATCGGCTTGTCGACCCTGGATCCCGCCGGCAACGACACCCCGACCGCCGCCAGCCTGTCCACCGGCGCCGGCCTGTGGTGGGTCGTCTCCGGCATCGTGGCCTCGCTCGCCGGCGGCTTCCTCGCCGGGCGTCTCTCGGGCAAGCCTCTGGCCAGCACCAGCGGTTATCATGGCCTCGTCTCCTGGGCCGTCACCACCCTGGTCATCGTCTACCTGCTCACCTCGGCGGCCGGCGGTCTCATCGGCGGAGCGTTCGGCGGCATTTCGAGCGTCATCGGCGGCGCGGGTTCGGCCATCGGCGGCGCAACCCAGACGGCGGCCCAGGCCGCGGCTCCCTCGCTCACCAAGCTGACCAACCCCCTCGACGGCATCGAGAACCAGGTCCGTCAGTCCACGGGCGGCCAGGATCCCGCAGCCCTGCGTGATGCCGCGTCCCAGGCCGTGCGTGCCTACCTGACCGGCGATGCCGCCCAGCAGGCCCAGGCCGAGACCAAGGCTGCCGATGCCCTGGCAAAGGCGCGGGGGATCTCGCCGGATCAGGCCAAGACCCAGATCCAGGAGTACCGCAAGCAGTACGAGCAGACGGTGGCCGACGCCAAGCAGAAGGCCAAGGTCGCCGCCGAAGCGACCCGCAGCGCCGCGGCGCAGGGCGCCCTCTACGCCGCCCTCGCCCTGATCCTCGGAGGCCTGGCCGCCTTCCTCGGCGGCCGCTTCGGCGCCGTGGCTCCGGCCGTCGCCTACGGCGACCGCCGCGTCTGACCCCACCCCTTCCGGGCACATGAACGACAAAGGCCCCCGAGGAATCGGGGGCCTTTTTCATGGCGTCAGCCGTGGAGGACAAGCGAAGTCCCGGCTGCCTTTCTATTCGGAGAGGGGCGTCAGACCAGGCTCCACCGACGCGATCGTCGGCTCGACGACGCTCGCCTGCGCTTCCACCACCGCCGCGGCGGTGACGTTGACGATGCCGCGCGCCGTCACCGACGGCGACAGGATGTGGGCGGGCCGAGCCGGGCCGATCAGTAGCGGCCCCACGGGCAGGGCGTCGGCCAGAACCTTCGAGAACTGGAAGGCGATGTTGGCCGCGTCGAGATTGGGGAAGATCAGGACGTTGGCGGAGCCCTTGAGGGGCGAGCCCGGCAGTACCCGGTCGCGGATCAGACCGGACAGGGCGGTGTCGGCCTGCATCTCGCCATCTACCTGGAGGTCCGGCCGGCGGCCCTGGATCAGACCCAGCGCCGCGCGCATCTTCTGGGCCGAGCGAGAATCGGACTGGCCGAAATCCGAATGGCTGAGGAGAGCGATCTTCGGAGTGAGGCCGAAGCGAGCCACGTGGCCGGCGCAGGCCACCGCCACGTCGGCAATCTCCTCGGCGCTGGGATCAGGCCGGACATGAGTGTCGGCGAGGAAGTAAGCGCCTTCCTTGGTGACGATGAGACTCATGGCGGCGAAGTCGAGCACGCCCGGCGCGAGGCCGATCACATCGCGGATCACCCGCAGGCGCGTCTCGAAACGACCCTCCAGGCCACAGATCAGCGCGTCCGCCTCGCCCCGGCGCACGGCGATGGCGCCGATCACCGTGTTGTTGGTGCGCACCAGCGTGCGCGCGGCATCCGGCGTGATGCCGCGACGGCCGGCGACTTCGAGATAGGTCGCGACATAGTCGCGGTAGCGCGGATCGTCCTCGGGATCGATCAGGTCGAAATCGGTACCCTGCCGGATCGACAGGCCGAAGCGCTTGATCCGGGTCTCGATCACGCGCGGGCGCCCCACCAGGATGGGCCTGGCCACATGATCCTCGACGATGGCCTGGGCGGCACGCAGCACGCGCTCGTCCTCGCCCTCCGCGTAAAGGACGCGCTTGGGATTCTCCTTCGCCTTGGTGAAGATCGGCTTCATGATGAAGCCGGAGCGGTGGACGAAGCGGTCGAGACTGTCGGCGTAGGCCTGGATGTTCTCCAGCGGCCGGCCGGCGACGCCCGAATCCATTGCGGCCTGCGCTACGGCGGGGGCGATGCGCAGGATCAGGCGCGGATCGAACGGGCTCGGGATCAGCGAGTGCGGGCCGAAGGGCCGGGCCTCGCCGCCATAGGCGCGGGCGACCACGTCGGAGGGGCTCTCGCGGGCCAGCGCCGCGATGGCCTTCACGGCGGCCTTCTTCATCTCCTCGTTGATCGAGGTGGCGCCGACATCGAGGGCGCCGCGGAAGATGTAGGGGAAGCACAGGACGTTGTTGACCTGGTTCGGAAAATCCGAGCGCCCGGTGCAGATCATCGCGTCGGGGCGCTTCGCCTGCGCGAGATCCGGCATGATCTCCGGATAGGGGTTGGCGAGCGCCATGATCAGCGGATTCTCGGCCATCTTCTCCAGGTATTCCGGCTTCAGGACGCCACCGGCCGAGAGGCCGATGAACACGTCGGCGCCCGGAATGACCTCGGCCAGCGTCCGGGCCTCGGTCTCCTTGGCGTAGATGTCCTTCCAGCGATCCATCAGTTCGGTGCGGCCCTTGAAGACCACGCCCTTGATGTCGGTGACGGTGATGTTGTCGACCCGGGCGCCGAGCGACACCAGCAGGTTGAGGCAGGCGAGCGCCGCGGCGCCCGCGCCAGAGGTGACGATGCGGACGTCGGAGAGCTGCTTGCCGGCGAGTTCGAGGGCGTTGAGGACGGCCGCCGCCACGATGATCGCGGTGCCGTGCTGGTCGTCGTGGAAGACCGGGATGTTCATCCGCGCCCGACACTGCTCCTCGACCTCGAAGCACTCGGGTGCCTTGATGTCCTCGAGGTTGATGCCGCCGAAGGTGGGCTCCAGGGAGCAGACCACGTCCACGAGCTTGCCGACGTCGTTCTGGTCCACCTCGATGTCGAACACATCGATTCCGGCGAACTTCTTGAACAGGACCGCCTTGCCCTCCATTACCGGCTTCGAGGCGAGGGGGCCGATATTGCCGAGGCCGAGCACGGCGGTGCCGTTGGTGAGCACGGCCACGAGGTTCTGGCGGATGGTGAGGGTGGCGGCCTCCTGGGGGTCTTCGTAGATCGCCATGCAGGCGGCGGCGACACCAGGGGAATAGGCGAGCGCCAGGTCGCGCTGGTTGCCCAGCGGCTTCGTCGCCTGGATCTCGAGCTTTCCGGGCCGGGGCAGGCGGTGGTAGACGAGGGCTCCGGATTTGAGATCGTCGGACATGTTGTCGCCCATGAGCCTCACTCCCTTCATCGCGGGCTCTGACGGCGCCGCGGAGCTTTCCCGCCGGTCTTCGGGATGCATTGATTGAAAACTCTGTTGCACCGCTTGCGGAGTGGGCGCAACCCGCACAACGAAACCCGCCTGCATCTCGCCAGAATGGCGAAAACCCATGGTTTCTCCATCGGGTCGTACTCCTATGGCCGTCCGAAAGTGCGGTTCCCGGAAGCTGGGCGGCACCTTACGATCGGCCGGTATTGTTCCATCGCCGACAGGGTCGAGATCCTTCTCGGCGGCGGACACCGCCTCGACTGGGTGACCACCTATCCCTTCGCGGCCATGACGGGGCTCTGGCCGGGAGTGGAGGCGCCAGCCGATTATCATGCCTCGCGCGGCGGCGTGACCATCGGCAGCGATGTCTGGCTCGGCTCCGGCTGCATGATCCTGTCCGGCGTCACCATCGGACACGGTGCCGTGGTGGGGGCTCATGCCGTCGTCAGCCGGGATGTGCCGCCCTACGCGATCGTCGCCGGCAACCCCGCACGGGTGATACGCCACCGCTTCGATCCGGAGCACGTGGCGGGCCTGCTGGAGACTGCATGGTGGGACCTGCCCCCCGAGGCGGTGCGCAACCTGATACCCCTACTCCAGAGCGACCGCATCGTCGATCTCATCGCGGCGGCGCGGGCGGCCAGGGCCGGCGGCGTTGCGGGCGGGGCGTGAATCGCTTACCCGGACCCTTCGTCCCGACGCGTCAACGATCGCTCGACCCCGATCATCGATTCCCAAGGCAACGCCGATGTCCGACACGCCTCCCGACCGCCTCGCGGTGAACCCGACCAGCCCGTTCTACAACGAGGCCATCCTGGAACGCGGCATCGGCATCCGCTTCAAGGGCGTCGAGAAGACCAATGTCGAGGAATATTGCGTCAGCGAAGGCTGGGTCCGCCTGTCGGCCGGCAAGACCCTCGACCGCGCCGGCAACCCGATGACGGTGAAGCTGAAGGGCCCGGTCGAGCCGTATTTTCGCGACGATTCCAGCGAAGGCTGAGACAGCTCAGCCCGGCGCCGTCTCCAGCGGGAACGGCGTCGGCTCCCAATAGGGCTCGATCTTCGTGCCACGGATGTTGGCGGCTTCCCAGCCGTGAAGGATCGTGGCGAGGGCAGCCCGGTCTCCGGCGAGGAGCGGGTCGGCAACGGCGAGGATCTTGTTGCGGGTCTGCTGAAAAGAGTCGGAATCCGGATGCCTGTTCTCGCGATTGTCCGGCGCCAGACCGTGCCAGATTGCCCGCGCCGCATCGAGGTTACCTAGTGCGATCTCGAAGATCATTCGATCCACCGGCCATTCACGACGGCGGCGATAGTCGCCATCCTCGAAGAGGTCCGCGAACGCTTCGAGTTTCCTCATTGAGTGCAGGAGGGGGAGTGCTTCCGTCTCAATGACGGACACTGCATCGTCGATCATCGACGGGTCGGACCAACGCCAGAAGCGCTCCTTCGAGGAGGCCGGCCGCTGGAGTTGCCCACGCTCTCCTATGCTGATCGAAAGGTTCCAGCCGGGAATGAACGTGTGCAGCAGTGCCCATTGAGGCCAGCAAATGTCGGCGTCAGAACTGCGCTCGATCAACACACGGCATGCCACGTGGTGAACCGGCGTCAGCCAGATGAATCCTGCGCTCGACACAACCAAGCCTTCGTTTCTCTTGATCAGGGGAGCGAAAATCCTTTCTATCTGACGCGCTGTGGTCATCACCTGGGTCTTACCTCTATCAAGATGATATTCTTTGCGTGAGGAAAATTCTTCTTGACCATGTATCCAATGTCGACTGCGCGCCTTGGCCTCAATCCCCTGTCGCCCGTCTTGTGATCATAGACACAGACGGTAGTGGGGATCGTGTTTTCCAACGCATCAAGACGATAGGATCCTAACGTGCCGTAAGGTACATCGGGCATCGGATTCGCTAGGTACGATGTTTCCGCCACCAAGTTCGGGTCTTGCAAAGCACGGATCTTGGCGGCTGCGAGGGCATGGACTTTGTTCCCGTAATCCTGCGGGCCCGTGAAGTGGCCCCATGCCTTCACCTCCGCAGCCGACTGATCCAGGATCGCCTGTACTTCTCCGTTGCGGGGACAGGCGTTGTCGAGTTCATCCTGATCGACCCCGCCAACCCATATGACGGGGTCGTTCGGTCCATCGCCGGAAATATATTCGCTGGCTGGTGCCACGAAGACCGCAGTGTCACCGGAACCACTGCGGCCGGCCAGAACGGACAGCAATGTTCTGGCGGCTTCAGCCAGCTCCGCGAGCTTCGCCTTTCCCGGAGGATGGGGAGCCCTCGCATCCTGTACGAACGCTTCCGGCTCCACCCGATTGCCGCTCAGGGTGCTGCGGGAGAGGATCTCGCCGGTCTCGCCATCGCGGACCGTCTGAGTGCGGCCCGACATTTCGAAGACGGTCCGCGTGCCGTCCGGCGCTGTGACGGTGTGCTGCTCGTCCCAGTCCTGGGAGGGATGGCTCCGGATGCGGAGCGAGAGAACGCGCGATCCGTCCTCGGCGACGACCTCTTCGGTGGCCGGCGAATCGTGTGAACCAGGGGAACCCATCGTTGCCGGACCGTCCGATCCGCCATGTCCCGATGCCCAACGTCCGCCACCGGGCTGGCCGGCTGGCTCGCGTGGCTGATCGGGGCTGTACTTGCGGGCAAGGACGCGCTCGACGCGGATCAGTTCGACCTCGACGGCAAGCTCAGCCAGATCGGAGCGGATCGCAGCGAGACGCTGTCTGCGGGTGTCGAGTCGCGACATCGGTGACGTTCCCAGCGCACGTGGCAGGGTCCATTGTTTAGCACATAAATCCGTTAATAGCAATAAAAACCTATTTTTCGATGGTGCGATGGCCGTCCTATAAGACCGCTCCGGCAAGTTCGGCATGAGGTGCGGGCGAACGATGGCTCAGGGCGCGGGGTCGAAACCGTCCGGCTTCAACCCTCCCGCTTGCGGCACTCGCCCGCGAAATTCCGCAGGGCCTCCGCCACCAGGGCATCCACCTGGGCCGCCGTCTTCGGCTGTCGGATGACGAGGCTCGTCACCGAATCCGGGTGGTTCGCCCGCTGCTTCGGGGTTCGCGCATGGTTCGAGACGCGCAACGCGAAGGCGCTGCCCTCCGGCTTGAGATAGACACTGTCGCCGCGCGTGTTTCTGGCGACGACGGCGAAGCCCTGTGCTGCGATACCGGCGACGGCGCGGGTCAGGGCGGCCGTCGGATTGAGCAGGCTCATGCCAGCCCTTCCCAAGCGAGCGCGGTGCGGCCTTGCAGGGACGCGAGAGCGCCCGCCGCAGAGCCGGCATAGCGCTCGATCAGTGGACGGCGGAAGCTCAGGGATGCCAACGCCGCCTTCGGGGCGTTCACGGCGAGCATCCAGGGGCTCGGATCGGGAAGCCCGTACTTGCGCGAGACATAGGCCCGCGACCAGGCCTGGTGCCAGCGGGTGCGGAACACCCGGCCGGGCTCCGGCGCCGACGAGCGCCCGCGCCCGTGCAGGGCGACTGCGCCGTGGACATGGACCAGGGAGCGGCCGGAATCGGCGACCCGGCGGCAGAGGTCGTCGTCCTCGTAGAACAGGAAGATGTTCGGATCGAACCCGCCAAGGGCAAGAAACAGGTCCCGCCGGATCATCAGGCAGGCGCCCGAAAGGAACGGCGCGCAGGCGTCCCCCTCTGGCGAGGCGCGGTTGCCGGCTGGATTGGTCAGGTAGGGCGCCAGCAGCGAACGGGGCTGGTAGAAGAAGCGCCCGTCCGGCTCCATCAGGCGCGGCGCCAGCAGGCCGGCCTCGGGATAGGCGGCAGCCGCGCGCAGCAACGCATCGACCGCGCCCGCCTGCAGCACGATGTCGGGGTTGAGGATGAGCACGCGCTCGGCCCGCTCGGCGGCGCGGATTCCAAGGGTGTTGGCGCGGCCGTAGCCCTCGTTGCGGGCATTACGCACCACCCTGGCGCCGGCCGCCTCGGCCACCGCCGCCGACTCGTCGCGGCTCGCATTGTCCACGACGATGGCCGGCACGTGCTCGGCGGCGAGCGCCGTGAGACAGGCCGGCAGCGCGTGGGCGCTGTCATGGCTGACGACGACGGCGACGAGGGAGGGCATCGCAGCCGGCCCGGCGGACGTTCCTCAGCCCTGCTTTTCGGGCAGGTTGAGGCGGATGTGCAGCTCGCGCAGCTGCTTCGGAGTCGCCTCGGCAGGGGCGCCCATCATCAGGTCCTCGGCGCGCTGGTTCATCGGGAACAGCACCACCTCGCGCAGGTTCTGCTCGCCGCAGAGCAGCATGACGATGCGGTCGATTCCCGGTGCGATGCCACCGTGCGGCGGGGCGCCGAGCTTCAGCGCGTTGAGCATGCCGCCGAACTTTTCCTCGAGCACCTCGACGCCGTAGCCGGCGATGCCGAAGGCCTTCTCCATCACGTCGGGGCGATGGTTCCGGATCGCGCCGGAGGACAACTCCGTGCCGTTGCAGACGATGTCGTACTGGAACGCCTTGATGCCGAGGATCGTCTCGGACTCGGTCGGATCGAGGGCGAGGAACTCCTCGCGGTCGAAGTTCGGCATCGAGAACGGGTTGTGGGAGAAATCGATCCGCTTCTCGTCCTCGTTCCACTCGTACATCGGGAAGTCGGTGATCCAGCAGAATGCGAACTGGTCCTTGTCGGACAGGTTCAATTCGTCGCCGATGCGGATGCGGGCCTTGCCGGCCAACGCTGCGGCCTTCGCCTCGGTGCCGGCGGAGAAGAACACCGCGTCGCCGGCCTTCGTGCCGGTCTTTTCGCGGATGAGGGCCTGGATCTCCGAAGGGATGAATTTGGCGATCGGGCCCTTGCCGGTGACCGTGCCGTTGTCGTCCTCGAAGATGATGTAGCCGAGGCCCGGCGCGCCCTCGGCGCGGGCAAAGTCGTTGAGCTTGTCGAAGAAGGAGCGCGGTTGCGTCGCGGCCCCCGTGGCGGGGATCGCGCGGACCACGCCGCCGGACTTGATCACGCCCTTGAACGCCTTGAACTCGACCTCGTCGCGGGCGAATTCGCCCGTCACGTCGGCGATGATCAGCGGGTTGCGCAGGTCCGGCTTGTCGACGCCGTATTTCAGCATCGCCTCGGCATAGGGAATGCGTGGGAATTCCCCCGTGACGCGCTTGCCGTCCGCGAATTCCTCGAAGACGCTGCGCAGGACAGGCTCCACCGACTGGAACACGTCCTCCTGGGTGACGAAGCTCATCTCGATATCGAGCTGGTAGAACTCGCCCGGCGACCGGTCGGCGCGGGCATCCTCGTCGCGAAAACACGGGGCGATCTGGAAGTAGCGGTCGAAGCCCGCGATCATCGTCAGCTGTTTGAACTGCTGGGGCGCCTGCGGCAGCGCGTAGAATTTTCCGGGGTGCACGCGGGAGGGCACCAGGTAGTCGCGCGCCCCTTCCGGGCTCGAGGCGGTGAGGATCGGCGTCTGGAACTCGAAGAAGCCGCCCTCACGCATGCGGCGGCGGAGCGAATCGATAATCGCGCCGCGCTTCATGATGTTGGCGTGGAGCTTGTCGCGGCGCAGGTCGAGGAAACGGTACTTGAGCCGCGTCTCCTCCGGGTAGTCCTGGTCGCCGAAGACCGGCACCGGCAGTTCGCCGGCGGGGCCGAGAACCTCGATGTCGTCGATGTAGACCTCCACCGTGCCGGTGGGCAGGTCGGCATTCTCGGTACCGGCGGGGCGGGTGCGCACGCGCCCGTCGATGCGGATCACCCATTCGGAGCGGGCGAGGTTCGCCGTCTTGAACGCCTTCGAATCGGAATCGACCACACATTGGGTGCGGCCGTAATGGTCGCGCAGGTCGATGAAGAGCACGCCGCCATGGTCGCGGATGCGGTGGCACCAGCCGGAAAGGCGAACGGTCTCGCCGACGTCGGACGGGCGGAGGGCCCCGCAGGTATGGGTACGATAACGGTGCATGACGGGCTCTTCAGATTGAGCGGCGCACCATTCACGCGAGGGCGGGCAAGTCAAGGCGAAGGCGATCTCGCGAGATCGCGCAGCGAAGCCCCCGAGCGGGAGCCGGGATGAGCCCGGAACGGGTACCGCCGGGGGGGGCGAAGGGGGAGGGACCTTCCGAAAACGAGGGAGAATCCCCATATCATGTCCATGATTGCGAACGCGTTTTTCGACATTTTGAACGAGGCCGCTGCGGCTCCTTCCGCACGCGGGAAGGCCGCGGAACGGGGCAAGCACAAGCACGCCGCGTGGCAAGTCCTGCCGCTCGAAGGCCGGTTCGAGATCGTCTACGAGGATTCCCGTGGTCTCTGGAGCACGCGTGCCCTCGACGCGCGCGAGTTGAGGCTTGGACCCGGCCGGACGCTCCTGGGCGGCATCGACCGCGCACGCGGCGGTTATCGCGGCTTCCGGGTGGATCGCATCCGGCGCCTGACCGAGGAGGGCGGACCGCGGATGAATGCCGGCATCCTCGACTGGCTTTTGACCCGTGCCGAGGCGCAGAAGCGCGAGCGTGCCGAACTGGTGCGTAGCCTCGCCCGCCTGGTCCGGTCCCGCAAGCACGCCGCCTGAGGAGGGATCCGGGGCAAAGGATCCAGGCAGGGATGTCGGGGATAGCCGCGCGCGGCGCGAGATACGATCTCGCCTCGCGCGTCAACCTCCGATATAGCCGGCTCTCATGGATCTCATCGCCACCACGCCGGCCCTCGCCGAGGCCTGCAGCCGTTTCGCCGGACAGCCGTTCGTCACCGTCGACACGGAGTTCATGCGAGAGACGACCTACTACCCCAAACTCTGCCTCATCCAGATGGCGGGGCCGGACGGGTCTGGGGTGCTCGTCGACCCGCTGTCCCCCGACATAGACCTCGGCCCGTTCTTCGCGCTGATGGCCGACGAGGGCGTGGTCAAGGTGTTCCACTCGGCGCGCCAGGATCTCGAGATCATCTGGCTGCTCGGCGGGCTGCTACCGCAGCCCTTCTTCGATACGCAGGTCGCCGCCATGGTCTGCGGCTACGGCGACTCAGTCTCCTACGAGCAACTCGTCAACGACGTGGCCAAGGCCAAGATCGACAAATCCTCCCGCTTCACCGACTGGTCGCGCCGCCCGCTCTCCGACGCCCAGTCGAGCTACGCCCTCTCCGACGTGACCCACCTGGTGAAGGTCTACGAGGTACTTGCGGGGCAGCTCCTCTCCACCGATCGCGGCGAGTGGCTCGACGAGGAGATGAGCGTCCTCACCTCGCCGGAGACCTACAAGGCCGACCCGGCCCAGGCCTGGCGCCGGTTGTCCGGCCGCATGCGCAAGCCGCGCGAGATCGCGGTGCTGGCCGAGGTCGCCGCCTGGCGCGAGCGCGAAGCGCAGACACGCAACGTCCCGCGCGGGCGCATCCTGAAGGACGAGGCGGTGATCGACATCGCCACCTCCGCTCCGCGCGGCGTCGAGGCCCTGGGGCGCCTGCGCTCGATCCCGGCGGGCTTCGAGCGCTCGCGGACCGGAGCTGATATCCTCGCCGCCGTGGAGCGCGGCTTCCAGCGCGACCTGTCCGATATCGTCCTGCCCGAGCGCAGCCGGGGCCGGGGCGGCAACGGCGCCGTGGTGGAATTGCTGAAGGTGCTGCTTAAAGCGGTCTGCGAGGCCGAGGACGTGGCGCCCAAGATCGTCGCCACGATAGATGACCTCGAAGCCATCGCCGAAGACGACGAGGCCGATATCGCCGTCCTGCACGGCTGGCGCCGGACACTGTTCGGCGAGAAGGCGCTGGCCCTCAAGGCCGGCCGCCTCGCCCTGTCGGCCGAGGGCGGGCGGATCGTGGTGCGCACGCTGGAGTGATCCAGGTTCAGGCGCTTCTCCACCCCGCAACGGGGGAGGGGAGACGTAGGCGATCCTCGCCCGTCGTCAGTTCGCCTTCGCGCTCACATCCAGCCTGTCGAGCACGGCGCCCGGCGTCGGGGCGGTGCTGAATTCGAGCATGCCGATGCCTCCGGCATTCTTCGTCTTGGCGCTGAGGAGGAACGTGCCCGGCTTTGTCACGAACTGGCCCAGGGCCGCGCCGATGGCCTTGGCCCCGGCCGAATTGCCGAGGATGGCCGGCACGCCGAACGTAGTAGCGGTGACGTATTCCTGGGTCAGTTCCTCGGGCTTGAGGCTCAGGCTCTTCGACTGCGAGGCGATGAAGCGCTCGAACAGGCCGGTATTCTCGATCCGCAGGTCGAAGGTCTTTGCGGTCGCGCCCAGCATGGCGAAGGTCGAGACGCTCGGATCGGGGTCGAACACCGCCGGGCCGATGCCGCCGAGGGTGCCGTTGATTGTCACGCGGCCCATGTCCTTGCCCGACACGGACACCTCGCTGAAGGAGAGTTCCTTTGCGGCCTCGTTCCAGGCCGTGTCGGCGACGACGTTCAGGTCGAGGTCGCGGTAGCCATAGGCGCCGAGGGAGCCGAGCCCCGGGATTCCGGCCACCGCCGAGGCGGGGAGGGTGAGGCCCGAGAGGTTGGCCCGGCCGGTGGTGGGCACGCCGTCGCGCAGCGGGCCGAAGGCGAAGGCGCCGTCGCGCAGGCCGATATGCGTGGCCGCCGTCGCTGCCGGAGGGAGCACGGGCGAGGCGGCGCCAGGGGACTTTGCGGGAGGCTTCGGCGAAGCGGGCACCTCGTCCGGCGGCAGGTCGAGGCGCAGATCCTTGAACGCCAGCGTGCCGAGCACCGGCGTCATCTGCCGCAAATCCGCTTCGGTGGGCTCCCCGGCCTGGGTCGAGAGCTTGCGCATGGCCGCCACGGTCGGGGCGAAGGAGAAGCCCGCAAAGGACAGGCGCGAGAGCTTGCCGCTGGCTTCGCCCACCGTGAAGCCGAGATCCTCGAAGGTCAGGTTTCCCGAGGTGAAGGCCATGCGTCCCATGGTCATCGCCACGGGCTCGCCCTCACGGGTCTGATTGATCGTGAGGCCGCTGGCCTGGAACGAGCCGACGGAGAACCCGTCGATGAGGTCGGCCACGGTTCCCAGGATCCGCGCCTTGTCGGCGGAGGCGGGCTGGGTGGGGTCTACGCGGGCCATCGCATCCAGCGCGCCGGTCCATGTCGCGGGGATCTGGCGTCCGCTAACGTCGGCGCCCTCGAGACGGGCGATCTTCACCACCGTGCCCTCGGCCTCCATCGAAATGTCGGCTGCCGAGAAGCCGCCATAGATCCGCAGCATCGGGCTCTTGGCGTCGCCCGCTTCACCGTAAAGACGCGCCATCGCGGCGAGATCGACATCCTTCATCTCGATGCGACCGTAACTGGCACTGTGTTTCGCCTCGCCCCCGGCCTCCGCGGCCGTCAACCCGGCCGCACTTGCCTGGGCTATGCGGCCGCCACGCACGTCCTTGGCCGTTACGTCGCGATAGGTCGCGGTCTGGGTCTTGGTCCCGATCCTGGTGTCGGAGCGAAGCTCCGGGATCACGATGCTCGCGGCATCGAACTTCGCGAGACGCGCGGCCAGGGGCTCGGGGCCGGATCTCAGCAGACCAAGGAGGTCGTCCTTCGTCAGGCGCGTCCCGCTGACGATGACTTGCGGCGCGGTGAGGACCGTGCCGCCGAAGGTCATCGTCACGTTCTGGAGCGTCACGTCCTGCACGGCGGACGCGGCTTCCTGGGCCGAGACCGGCAAGGGGCCAAGCAAGAGGCCGATCGGGCCGCCGCCGCCGAAGATGAGGAGGGCGCAGACCGGAAGGCCAGCCGTCCGCATGAAAAAGGGACGACCTTGTGGGACGATCATGAGCGGATCCGGGGCGCTGCGAAAAAAGGCGCTTCGTGCAACGGTGCCGCGCCGAACCGCATCCGTGCCGCTTTTTCCACGGCGAGGCAATCGCGCTGCCGCACGCCGTGCCGTGACGGAATGACGAAGGCTCAGAGCGAGAACGACGTACCGCAGCCGCAAGAGGAGGTGACCTGCGGATTCTCGATCTTGAAGGCTTGGCCGATCAGGTCGTTGGCGAAATCGATGGTTGATCCGCTCATGTATTCCAAGGAGACCGGATCGACGAGGACGGTGGCTCCGTCCCGCTCGATCACCACGTCGTCCTCGGCACGCGCCCGCTCGATGTCGAAGGCGTAGGAAAAGCCCGAGCATCCGCCGCCGTTCACGCTGATCCGCAGGGATGCGCCGGGAGGCTCGGCTCCCATGATCTCGTTGATGCGCTTGGCCGCGCGGGGGGTCAGGGTGATGATGTCGGCCATCGTGATGCTCTTGGGTTCTCGTCGATTGCCAGAAGCGCTAGCCCACACAAGATATGCGCCGTAGAGACGCGCTGCAACGCGGGATGGTCGTTGCGCGCGATGGCGCATTCAGGAGGTGACGTGCGGCACAGGGGCGAACGCTGGCGGGCGCGCTACGCCACCGATCCGGCGGCCACGCGCGGGCGGCTGATTCCGGAGGCGATCTCGCCCACGCGCAGCGACTTCCAGCGCGACCGTGACCGGATCATCCATTCGGCCGCCTTCCGCCGCCTCAAGCACAAGACCCAGGTCTTCGTCCACCACGAGGGCGATCATTACCGCACCCGTCTGACCCATACCCTCGAAGTCAGCCAGATCGCCCGCGCGCTGGCCCGGGCGCTCGGCCTCGACGAGGATCTCGCGGAGGCGCTGGCGCTCTCCCACGACCTCGGCCACACCTGTTTCGGCCATACCGGCGAGGATGCGCTCGATGCTCTGATGGCCGCTCACGGCGGGTTCGACCACAATGCCCAGGCCCTGCGGATCGTGACCCGGCTCGAGCGGCGCTATGCCGGGTTCGACGGGTTGAACCTCGCCTGGGAGACCCTGGAGGGCCTCGTCAAGCACAATGGCCCTCTCCTCACGAAGGAGGGCGACCCGACCCCGCGCTGGGCGGGACGGGGCATTCCCGCCGCCATCCTCGAATACAACGCGCAGAACGATCTCGATCTCGCCCGTTTCGCCGGGCCGGAGGCGCAGGCGGCGGCTCTGGCCGACGACATCGCCTATGACAGCCACGACCTCGACGACGGTCTGCGGGCGGGCCTGTTCGAACTGTCGGATCTCGACGGCGTCCCGTTCCTCCGGGACATCCTCGACGAGATCGACGCGCTGCACCCGAATCTCGAGGAATCGCGAAAGATTCACGAACTGGCGCGGCGCGTGATCACCCGCTTCGTGGAGGACGTGATCGCCGAGAGCACCCGCCGGATCGAGGTCCTGGCACCGGGTTCCGTCGCCGATATCCGTGGAGCCGAGGAGGCTGTCGTCGCCTTCTCGCCGGCCCTGGAGGAGGCGGATGCAACGATCAAGCGCTTCCTCTACGCGCGGATGTACCGCCACCCGAGCGTGCTGGCAGTGCGAGCGAAGGCGGACATCATCGTCGCGGACCTGTTCGATGCCTTCAGCACGAACCCTGCTTCCATGCCGGAGGAATGGCGGGCCGGGCTCGATGCGGCGGGGGAGGGGCGCATTGCCCGCCGGGTGGCCGACTATATCGCCGGCATGACCGACACCTATGCGGTGCTCGCCCACAAGCGCCTGTTTCCGACAACGCCGGACCTGCACTGGAGCCCCGAGAGCCGGGGCCTGCCGCTGGCGGAGGGGTAGGGGCCGGGATTTCGGGACGATCCATGCGCATTTGTTTCATCGGCGACAGTTTCGTGAACGGGGTCGGTGACGACACCTGTCTCGGATGGACGGGCCGTCTCTGTGCCGAGGCCCGTCGAGCGGGCTGGGACGTCACGCATTACAATCTGGGCATTCGCCGCGACACCAGCCTCGACATTCAGGGCCGCTGGCGCGGCGAGGCGGAAGCCCGCCTGCCCGAGGAGCTGGACGGCCGGCTCGTTTTCGCGTTCGGCGCAAACGATTGCACCCTCATGGATGGCCGAACCCGCGTTCCTCATGACCGCTCCCTCGACGCAACCGGGGCGATTCTCGCGGACGCCGCCGGTTGCCGAAAAGCCCTGATGATCGGCCCGCTTCCCGTCTGCGACGATCCCTCGGCGGATGCACGAATCCTGGCTCTGTCGCAGGACATCGCTCCCCTCTGCGCCCGACTGGGCGTTCCGTTCCTGCCGATCTTCGGCGTGGCTACGGGATCCGATGCATGGACCGGCGAAGCCGCGGCGGGGGACGGAACCCACCCCAATGCCGGCGGCTACGCGGCCCTGGCCGGCGCCGTAGCCGAATGGGAGGCTTGGCGGGCCTGGTTCTGAAGCGCCGGTCTGATGGGAGCAGCAAAGGGCGATGGGCGGTCTCCCGTGACACGTGCCCCCCGCATTGGTATGCCGCCGCCTTGAGGCGCAGGCCGTCGTGACGATGCGGCTTGGCGCGAGCGGAATAGATATCCCATGAACATCTTCGCCACCTTCGAGGCGCGCGTGCGCGAGGCGCTCGAGAGCCTGATCCGGTCCGGGACGCTGCCCGAGGGGCTCGATCTCTCCCGCGTGGTGGTCGAGCCGCCGCGCGATGCCACTCACGGCGACCTCGCCACCAATGCCGCCCTGGTCCTCGCCAAGGAGGCCCGGACCAATCCTAAGGCGCTGGGCGAAGCGCTGGCGGCGGAGCTCCGGCAGGATCCCCGCGTCGTCGAGGCGAGCGTGGCCGGACCGGGCTTCATCAACCTGCGGCTGACGCCCGAGACCTATTACGAGGTCGTGCGTGCCGCGCTTGGCGAGGGCACGGACTTCGGTCGAGCCCACATGCCCGGCGGCAAGGTCAACATCGAATACGTCTCGGCCAACCCCACCGGGCCGATGCATGTGGGCCATGGTCGCGGGGCGGTGTTCGGCGACGCGCTGGCCAACCTGCTCGTGGCGGCCGGCCGCGACGTGACGCGCGAGTACTACATCAACGATGCCGGTGCGCAGGTGGACGTGCTCGCCCGCTCCGCGTTCCTGCGTTACCGCGAGGCGCTGGGCGAAGAGGTCGGCCCGGTGCCCGAAGGCCTCTATCCCGGCGACTACCTCGTGCCGGTGGGCAAGGCTCTCGCCGAGAAGCACGGCCGCGCGCTCCTCGACGCGCCGGAATCCGAGTGGCTGCCGCTGGTGCGGGCGGACGCCATCGCCGCGATGATGGAGCTGATCCGGGGCGACCTCGCCCGACTCGGCATCCATCACGACGTGTTCTTCTCGGAAGCTACCCTGAAGGAGGCGGTGCCCGTCCTCCTGGCGGAGCTTCGCGAGAAGGGCCTCGTCTACGAGGGCCGGCTGCCGCCGCCGAAGGGCCAGTTGCCCGAGGATTGGGAGGACCGTGAGCAGACCCTGTTCCGTACCGTGGAGTTCGGCGACGACGTCGACCGGCCGCTCCTGAAGTCGGACGGCTCGTTCACCTACTTCGCCTCCGACATCGCCTATCATCGCGACAAGATCAGTCGCGGCGCCACCGACCTCATCGACGTGCTCGGCGCGGATCACGGCGGCTACGTCAAGCGCATGCAGGCGGCGGTAAGAGCGGTGAGCGACGGCGAGGCCACCCTCGACGTGAAGCTGTGCCAGCTGGTGCGCCTCCTTCGGGCCGGCGAGCCGGTGAAGATGTCCAAGCGCGCGGGCGAGTTCATCACCCTCGCCGAGGTGGTCGACGAGGTCGGCCGCGATGCGATCCGCTTCATGATGCTCTACCGCAAGAACGACGCGACCCTGGATTTCGACCTCGCCAAGGTGGTGGAGCAATCCAAGGACAACCCGGTCTTCTACGTGCAGTACGCCCATGCCCGCTGCGCCTCGGTGTTCCGGCAGGCGCGCGAAACCATGCCCGGCGAGGACTTTTCCGTCGCCGGCCTCGCGGATGCGGATCTGACGCTCCTCGCCGATTCCGCGGAAGTCGAGATCATGCGGCTCATCGCCCAATACCCGCGGGTGATCGAAGCGGCGGCGGCGGCACACGAGCCACATCGTGTGGCATTCTACCTCTACGAACTCGCAAGTTCCCTGCATGGTTTCTGGAACAAAGGCAAAGACTTGCCGCAATTACGGTTTATTAATCTAAACGACCGAAACTCGACACGGGCAAGACTGGCCCTCGTGGAGGCTTTGAGAGGCGTCGTCGCCTCCGGCCTCGCGGTCTTGGGTGTCACCGCGCCGGATGAAATGCGGTGAGGTGATCTCGGCGTGAAGAGGAATGCTGCCATGACGACGAACGCTTCGCGAGCGCCTGTCGATTTCGACGCCTTCGCGCGTGACTTGCAGCCCACGACACTGCCCCAGCCGCAGGCTCAGCCTGCGGCAAAGCCCGACCCGTTGGCGGAACTCGCCCGCATCGTCGGCCAGGACGACCCCTTCCGCGCCCTCCTCGAGGCCCGCGATTCCCGTACCGCTCCCCAGCCGCAGGGCCAGGGCGGGCGGAGGGAGCCCAGCTTCCACGACGAGGCTCCGGCAGCCGCTCCTTCGGCCCATGCCGGGGCGTCGGCGGCCTACGCCCAGCATCCCCAGTACCAGACGGCGCCCGAGTCGGAGGCCACGCTCTTGGCTCATCCGGCCGATGCCTTCGACCAGTATCTCGCCTCCGTCGATCACAGCGCCTATGCCGATGGGATCCACGATCCCCGCGGATCGGAGGCCTATGCGCCGGAGCAGGACGATCGCCTCAACCGTGCGGCCGAGCGGCCCCGCCAGCGCAGCCGCCTCGTCTCCGTGGGGGCCGGCCTCGGCGTGCTGGTGGTCTGCGTCACCGGCGCGCTCACTTGGCGCGGCCTGCATTCGAGCCAGGGCGACGGCACCGTGCCGACGATCCTAGCCGACAAGGCGCCGCTGAAGATCGCCCCGCAGAAGGCGGACGGCGTCGAGATTCCCGACCAGAACAAGCAGATCTACGACCGTAACGCCAAGGATGGCCAGATCCGCATCGTCAACCGCGAAGAGCAGCCGGTCGACGTCGCGCAGGCCGCCCGTTCCGCCCAGCGCGCCGGGGAGGGCGGAGCCACGCCGTCAACCGGGCAGGGCGGCAATACCGCCCCCCTCACCGAAACCCTCGGCGAGCCCCGCCGGGTGCGGACCGTTTCGGTGAAGCCGGACACGCCTCCCCCGCCGCCCCAGCGCGAGGCTTCCGCCGCCCAATCCGTGATCCCTACCATGACCCTTCCGGGTGATAGCGGCGGCTCCACCAGTGGATCGATGCATCCGCGCGTCGGAAAGCTGCCGACGGCGACTCCCGCAGCATCCGACGAAGCTGCGGCCCCCGAGCAGGCCGCACCCGCTCCCCGCGTGAAGGCCCCGCAGCGTGTCACCGCCGTCGCCCCCGATGCGACGTCCGCCCTGCCGACGCCCGCCCCCGCCTCGGCGGCTTCGACCGCCCCGGTCAGCGGGTACTCGGTCCAGCTCGGGGTGCGCACCAGCGAGGCCGAGGCTCAGGCCGCGTTCAAGCAGATGCAGGGCAAGTTCAGCCAGCTCTCCGGCAAGCCGGCCCTGATCCGTCAGGCCGAGGTCAGCGGCAAGACGATCTACCGCGTCCGCGTCGGCCCCTTGGCCAAGGCGGAGGCGACGACCCTCTGCACCGAATTGCAGGGCGCGGGCGGCCAGTGCTTCGTCGCCAAGAACTGAGCCACGGGAACTGAGCGTCGAAGCTGAGTTCCGGGAACCTGGTCTCGTGAGCCAAGCGCCCGCGATCCGGGCCTGAGAACTCGAGACCGACGAAGCCGAAGCGAAGATCTCGAAGGCGACCGTCGACGCCTCGCATCTCGGTGGCGCTCCGTGCGGGACCCGCCCATGCGAGGACCGCCGCGACCGGGACGAGCAGGGACGGACGTCCCTCGGATCGTCTGTCCATTCAAGCCGAGCAGCATACCCCATGACCACTCGCGCCCTGATCCTCGGCTGTGCCGGCCGGACCCTCTCGGACGAGGAGGCCGCGTTCTTCCGCGATGCGCAGCCCTGGGGCTTCATCCTGTTCAAGCGCAACATCGGCTCGCCGGACGAGGTAAGGGCGCTGACCGATGCGCTGCGGGCCACATCGGGCCGGGCCGACACGCCGATCCTGATCGACCAGGAGGGCGGACGGGTACAGCGCATGGGGCCGCCGCACTGGCCTTCCTATCCGGCCGGCGCCCGCTTCGGCCGGCTCAACGGGTCGGGCACCGCCATGGCGCGTCTCGGCGCACGGCTGATGGCGCACGACCTCGCCTCGGTGGGGATCAACGTCGATTGCGCGCCAGTCCTCGACGTACCGGTTGCCGGCGCCCACGACATCATCGGCGACCGCGCCTACGGCACCGATCCGCACGCCGTCATCGCCCTGGGACGCGCGGTGGCCGAGGGGCTGATGGAGGGCGGCGTCCTCCCCGTGATCAAGCACATTCCCGGGCATGGCCGTGCCGCATGCGACAGCCACAAGGATCTGCCCGTTGTCGAGGCCGAGGGCGTGAGCCTGGCCGCCCACGACTTCGTCCCCTTCCGCGCCCTGGCGGACCTGCCGATGGCGATGAGCGCGCACGTGGTCTACGCCGCCCTCGACCCGCATCATCCCGCGACGCAGTCCAGTGTGGTGATCGGACAGGTGATCCGCGGCCTGATCGGGTTCGACGGCCTGCTCATGACCGACGACCTCTCGATGAAGGCGCTGGACGGCACCTTTCGCGAGAAGGCCGAGAAAGCCTTCGCCGCCGGAATCGACGTCGCGCTCCATTGCAACGGCGATCAGAAGGAGATGCGCGCCGTCTTGGACGGCACGCCGATCCTCTCCGGCGAAGCCCTGCGCCGTGCCGAGGCCGCCCTGGCCCGGCTCGCACCGCATTCGGAGTTCGATGTCGCCGAGGCGCGCTCGCGTTTCGAAGCGGGCCTTTCCGCCCAGGCATGAACTCGGTGCTTCCCGCGCGTCCATGACGCGCTGCACAATTGCCTCAGATGCCGCGAATGCCTCGGCGAGAGCCCCCGTGGTTCTTGTGTTCGCTTCCTCCCATCCCTAGTTTCCCGACAATCCGTCGTGAGAGGGCGTCGCTGGGCAGGCGACCGCATGGGCGCAGGAGTTTGCCATGGGCAGCATGAGTATCTGGCACTGGATCATCGTCGCGGGCATCGTGATGCTGTTGTTCGGGCGCGGCAAGATCTCTGATCTGATGGGCGACGTCGCCAAGGGCATCAAGGCTTTCAAGAAGGGGATGGCCGAGGACGAGACGCCTGCCGGACAGGCGCCCGCCGTGCCGCCGCCGAGCAACGGCGAGCCCGTGCGCACCCTGCCTCACCAGGGCGAGCCGGCCACCGCCAGCCACGTCTCGGCCGACCGCAAGGTCGTCTGAGACCCCTTAGGCGACATCGGCGGTCCTGGACGGGACCGCCCGGAGTTCGTGTGAGCGAAATCGCCCGGACGGAGATCGGCCTTGCGTGAACCATGCTAGGCCGTCGGTCGTGACGAGGCACAGGCCATCGGCCGCGGGACGAGCGACACCATGTTCGACATGAGTTGGGGCGAGGTGATGCTGATCGGCGGCGTCGCCCTCATCGTCATCGGGCCCAAGGACCTGCCCAAGGCCCTGCGCACCGTTGGCCAGGTGACGGGCAAGATGCGCCGCATGGCCGGCGAGTTCCACGCCCAGTTCAACGAGGCCATCCGCGAGGCCGAGTTCGACGAAGTCCGCCGCGAGGTCGACGGTATCAAGCGCTCCGCCAGCACGATGGGGCCGGGCTTCAATCCGGTCCAAACCATCCGCGACGAGATCCGTGGCGCCGTGGACGGGCGCTCGCAATCGAGCACGCAGCCCCTGGCCAACGTGGCCGCCAAGCTCGCCGAGAACGACCCGCCCGCGCCCTCCGCGCCTTCGATCCACGCTCCCGCATCGACCGAGCCGGCGAACGTCGAGCCACCGCCCCCGCCGGACTACGCGCTGCCCGATCTCCCGCCCCGGACTGCCGTGGCCCCGACCGAACCCTCCACCAAGCCTACCGAGCCCGGCGCCACCTCATGATCGATCCGGTCGACGAATCCGAGGTCGAGGCGTCACGCGCGCCGCTCCTCGACCACCTGATCGAGTTGCGCTCGCGGCTGATCAAGTCGCTGGCGGCGTTCGTCGTGATGTTCTTTGCGTGCTTCTTCGTCTCGCGGCACATCTACAACATCCTGCTCCACCCCTACGTCTCCATCGTCGGCCCGGAGAAGGCGCAGCTCATCGCGACGCACTTCCTCGAACAGGTGTTCACCAACATCAAGCTCAGCGTGTTCGGCGCAGGGTTCCTCGCCTTCCCGGTCATCGCGACGCAGATCTATGCTTTCGTGGCGCCGGGCCTCTACCGCAACGAGCGCCAGGCCTTCCTGCCCTACCTCGTCGCCACGCCGATCTTCTTCGTGCTCGGCGCACTGGTGGTGTTCTTCCTGGCGATGCCGCTGCTGATCCAGTTCTCGGTGAGCCTGCAGCAGGTCGGGCAGCCGGGAGAGGCGACGATCTCACTGCTGCCGAAGGTGGACGAGTATCTCTCGCTCATCATGACGCTGATCTTCGCCTTCGGGCTGGCATTCCAATTGCCGGTGATCCTCACCCTTCTCGGCCAGATCGGGGTAATCGACACCGTCTTCCTGCGCGAGAAGCGCCGCTACGCCATTGTCCTCGTCTTCGTGGCGGCCGCGATCCTGACCCCGCCCGACGTGATTTCGCAGCTGTCGCTGGCCCTGCCGATGCTCCTCCTCTACGAGGCCTCGATCTTCTCGGTGGCCCGCGTCGAGCGTCGCCGCAAGGCCAAGCGGGTTGCGGAAGGTCTGGAGCCGTAGGACCCGCCCCCCACCCTCTATTTCATCCTGAGACGCCGCGAAGGAGGCCTCCAGTTCGCGCTGTGGTGTCTTAAGGCCTCCTTCGAGGCCTTCGGTGGCGCTTCGGTGCTTCAGGATGCGGTCGTGGAATGGGCGGACGCCACATCTGCCCGGCCTTGTCGGGGTCGCCTCGATGCTGCAAAGCGTCGGCGACTCACAGCGAATCGAGCCGCCCATGCACGACATCCGCGCCATCCGCGAGAATCCGGACGCCTTCGACGAGGCCCTGCGCCGTCGCGGCCTCGGTGCGCTCTCGGTCGAGCTGATCGCCCTCGACGACGCGCGGAAATCCGCCACCTCGGCGGCGCAGGCCAATCAGGAGCGGCGCAACGCGCTGGCCAAGGAAATCGGCGGTGCGAAGAAGGCGAAGGACGAGGCGCGTGCCACCGAGCTGATGGCCGAGGTGGCGCGGCTGAAGGAGGAGGGGCCCGCCCTGGAGGCGGCTCAAGGGGAAGCCGGCAGGATCCTCGACGAGCGCCTCGCTTCCATCCCGAACCGCCCGAATCTGGACGTACCCGAAGGCGCCGACGAGCACGGCAATGTCGAGCACCGCGCCTCTTCCGGCAGCCGGACGAAGCTCGCCACGGGCCGCCAGCATTTCGAGCTTGGCGAAGCCTTCGGCCTGATGGATTTCGAGGCGGCCTCGCGCATGTCCGGCGCCCGCTTCGTGGTGCTCAAGGGCCAGCTCGCCCGGCTCGAACGCGCGCTCGGCCAGTTCATGCTCGATCTTCATACCGGCGAGCACGGCTATACCGAAGTGGCACCGCCGATCCTGGTGCGCGACGAGGCGATGTTCGGCACCGCGCAGCTGCCGAAGTTCCGCGACGATCAATTCCGGGCCGGAGAGGAGCATTGGCTCATCCCCACGGCGGAAGTCCCCCTCACCAACCTCGTGCGTGAATCGATCCTCTCCGAGAACGAACTGCCGTTACGCTTCACCGCGCTGACCCCGTGCTTCCGCGCCGAGGCCGGCTCGGCCGGGCGGGACACCCGCGGCATGCTGCGCCAGCACCAGTTCAACAAGGTCGAGCTCGTCTCGATCACAACGCCGGATCAGTCCGCCTCCGAGCACGAACGGATGCTCGGCTCGGCCGAGGCGATCCTGAAGAAGCTCGATCTGACCTACCGGGTGATGACGCTCTGCACCGGCGACATGGGCTTTGCATCCCAAAAGACCTACGACATCGAGGTCTGGATGCCGGGGCAGGAGACGTTTCGCGAGATCTCGTCCTGCTCGGTCTGCGGCGACTTCCAGGCGCGGCGGATGAACGCGCGCTATCGCCCCAGGGAAGGCAAGGGCGCACAATTCGTGCATACCCTCAACGGATCGGGCGTCGCGGTCGGCCGCGCCCTCATCGCCGTGATGGAAAACTACCAGAACCCGGACGGCAGCGTCACCATCCCGTCGGTTCTCAAGCCCTACATGGGCGGCATCGAGAAGATCGAAGGGCTCAAGAGCTGATGCGCATCCTGGTCACCAACGACGACGGCATCCACGCACCGGGCCTCGAGACCCTGGAGGGCATCGCCCGGACCCTGTCCGACGACGTCTGGGTCGTGGCGCCCGAGAGCGATCAGTCCGGCGTCTCGCACTCGCTGTCGCTCAACGATCCCCTGCGCCTGCGCCAGATCTCCGAGAAGCGCTTCGCCGTGAAGGGCACGCCCTCCGACTGCGTGATCATGGGGGTGCGCCACATCCTCAAGGACCACGGGCCTGACCTCGTCCTGTCCGGCGTCAATCGCGGCCAGAACGTCGCCGAGGACGTGACCTATTCGGGCACCATCGCGGCGGCGATGGAGGGCACCATCCTCAACGTGCGCTCCATCGCCCTGAGCCAGGCCTACGGTGCGGGCGGACGCGGGGCGATCAAGTGGGCCTGTGCCGCCCATCACGGGCCTGGCGTCGTCAAGAAGATCCTGGAGATCGGGATCGAGCCCGGCATCGTCGTCAACGTCAACTTCCCCGATTGCGAGCCCGAGGATGTCGCGGGCACCGCCGTGGCCGCGCAGGGCATGCGCAACCAGGCGCTGCTGGCCATCGACGCGCGCCATGACGGGCGCGGCAACCCGTATTTCTGGCTGGCCTTCGCCAAGGCGCGGTTCGAGCCCGGCCACGGCACCGACCTGAAGGCCATCGCCGAGAAGCGCATCTCGGTGACCCCGCTCCGCCTCGATCTCACCGACGAGCCGACCCTGACGCGCTTCGCGCAAGCCTTCGCCGAGTGAGACGCTCCGGCCTTCGAGCGGTGCAAGCGCGACCGCGCGTCGGCACGCATGCGCCCGATCGCGGACGTTCCGGCAATCGGAACGTCCGCACACAGCGGTGAGACGACGCCCATGACGATGGAAGGCTCGGTCGAGGATGCCGCCTTCGTCATGGCCCTGCGCGGCCTCGGCGTGCGTGACACCGATACGCTGCGGGCCATGGAACGGGTGCCCCGCGCCCGTTTCGCGCCCCGCGAGCACCGGGATCTTGCCCGGCGGGACATCGCCCTGCCGCTCGCCTGCGGCCAGACCATGTCGGCGCCCACCGTCGTGGCCACCATGCTCACCGCCCTGAAGGTGAAGCCCGGCGCCCGCATCCTCGAGATCGGCACCGGCTCGGGCTACGTCACAGCCCTGCTGATCCGCCTCGGCGGCGCCTCCATCCTGAGCATCGAGCGCTACGCCACCCTGGCGGAGGATGCCGTCTCAGCCCTCGACCCGGAGGACCGGGTGATCGCCCGTGTGGAGGTCGGCGACGGCCTCGATCCGGGTGTCGCGGGGGAGGGGGCGTTCGACCGCATCCTGATCAACGGTACCCTGCCGGCCATGCCCGCCCATCTCGACTCACTCCTGGCGCCCGGCGGCAGGCTGGTGGGCGCTCTCGCGCAGGCGGGCGTGGCGCGCCTCGTCCTCGCCGATCGGGGCGGGGAGGGGACCGTCGTTAAAAATCTTGGCGTTCAATTAAGGCTGGCGCCCCTCACGCCCGGCCGAGCTTTCGTTCGCTAGAAGACAGGCACCGGCCGTGCCCCAGGCACTTCAAATCCTTGATCCCTCACGATCTTTCTCCATGGCAAGATCGCGATCGACTTGGATGGAGCCCGAGCGCACCTGCGAGGAAAGTTCCTTCCGCCCCGAAAACGTGGTGAACGGGAACGGTTGTTTAACCTGAATCCCGTTTGAATGACGTCATCAAGTTGCGTCAGGCAAACAGGTGCGTCGATGCGGGTTCGCGGGACTGGTCTAGGGTTGAGGACGCTGTCGCGTTTCGCGCTCATCGGTGTGATCGGCGGCAGTGCCGCCGGATGCTCAACCGATGCGTCGCGGTTGGGCGACCCCTTCGGGAACCCCTTCGCCTCCAATGTTTCAAGTGAGCCGAGCGCCACGGGCAGCCTGCCCGAGGACGGCGACATGGCTCCGGCTCCGGCGGTGCGGACCCCCAGGATCCAGTCGCAGGCCCTCGGTGCGCCGATGTCGCCACGTCCGCTGGCCGCAACGCCTCCCATGGCCACTGGCCGCGTCGCCTCCACTGCGCCATCCTCCGGGATGGTCTCCGGCATGAATCCCTCGGGGATGAATCCTGCGGGCATGAATCCGGATGCCGGCCGCGGCATGGTTGCAACGCCACGCACCGTTCCTGCGGCGCCCCCGGCCCGTCTCCCGCTCAATGCCGGCGCCAAGGCGGCGGAAGCGAACGCCCGCGCGGAGGCTGCCCGTGCCGAGGCCGCCCGTCAGGACAGCGTCCGTCAGGAAGCCGCCCGCAAGGAATCCGAAGCCCGGACGCTGGCTGCGGCCAAGACGGCCGCCGAGGCCCGGAAGATCGCCGAGGCGAACAAGGCCTCGGAGGCCAAGCGGGCCGTGGAATCGAAGAAGCTCGCAGAGGCCAAGCTCGCGGCCGATGCCAAGCATGCGGCCGAAGCCAAGAAACTCGCGGAGGCCAAGAAACTTGCTGACGTGAAGAAGGCTGCCGAGGCGAAGAAGCCCGTCGAGGTCGCCAAGGCCGAGGCTCCGAAGGTCGATCCCGCCAAAGCGAAGGCCGAAGCCGCCCGCAAGGCCGCGGAAGCCGAGGCCAAGCTCGCCAAGGCCGAAGCCGCCAAGGATGCGGCCAAGAAGGTTGCCGAATCCAAGGCCGCCGAATTGGCAGCCGCCAAGGCCAAGGCCGCGCCGGTCAAGGTCGCCTCGCTGACGCCCGTGCCCGAGAAGGCCGAGCCCGCCAGCACCGGCTCCGTCGCGCCTCCCGCCGCCGAACCCGACCAGTCGTTCCGCTGGCCCGCCAAGGGCCGGGTGATCTCGGGCTACGGCACCAGCGGCAACGAGGGCATCAACATCGCGGTGCCCGAGGGTACGGCGGTGAAGGCCGCCGAGGACGGCACGGTCGCCTATGCCGGCTCGGACGTGAAGGGCTACGGCAAGCTGGTGCTGGTTCGCCACACCAACGGCTACGTCTCGGCCTACGCCCATAACGGCGAACTCGACGTCCGCCCCGGTGAGAAGGTCAAGCGCGGCCAGACCATCGCCAAGTCCGGTGCTTCGGGCAATGTGACCTCGCCCCAGCTCCATTTCGAGATCCGCAAGGGCGCAACCCCGGTCGACCCGATGCCGCATCTGGCCAGCAACTGAGCGTTTCGACCCTCGACACGACCGACGGCGGCTCCCAGGAGCCGCCGTTTTCGTTTCAGGGCCGGTAGCCTCGGCCGCCGCGACCCCTTCCCTGGACGGCTAAAGCGAAGTGGAACCCGATCCGGGGTCCAGCGCGAAGAGCCGCGCAGCGTCCGAACCGTAGCGCCACCCTGTCGAGCCGTGTCGCGGCGCTTGTCACGCGGGGTCCCGGATCACCTTCCGCTGGCGCTCCAGGCGTCCGGTAAAGGCGTCCCGGACAACTAGATCGGGAACGGAAAAAACCTCAATCCAGCCGCTGCCCCAGACGCCCTGCCAAGTCCTGGATGAACTGGAAGGCCGTGCGGCCGGAGCGCGAGCCGCGGGTGGTGGCCCATTCCAGGGCCTCCGCCCGCACCGTATCCGGGTCGGCCGTCAGCCCGTGGCGCTCCACATAAGCGCGGATCATGGCGAGGTACTCGTCCTGGCTGCATTTGTGGAAGCCGAGCCAGAGGCCGAACCGGTCGGAGAGCGAGACTTTCTCCTCCACCGCCTCACCGGGATTGATCGCGGTGGAGCGCTCGTTCTCCACCATCTCGCGGGCGAGCAGGTGGCGGCGGTTGGAGGTGGCGTAGAACAGAACGTTGTCGGGTCGGCCCTCGATGCCGCCGTCGAGGGCCGTCTTGAGAGACTTGTACGAGGTGTCGTCGCCGTCGAAGGACAGGTCGTCGCAGAATACGATCCAGCGGTGTGCGTCGCCGCGCAGGGTCGCCATCAGGTCGGGCAGGGCCTCGATATCCTCGCGATGAATCTCCACGAGCTTCATCGGTAGCTCGCCTTCCGCCCGCACCGTGTTGATCCGGGCATGGGCCGCCTTCACCAGGGACGACTTGCCCATGCCGCGGGCGCCCCAGAGCAGGGCGTTGTTGGCGGGCAATCCACGGGCGAAGCGCGTGGTATTCTCCACGAGAATGTCGCGGGCCCGGTCGATGCCGGTGAGGAGATCGATCTCTACCCGGTTGACCTTCGGCACTGGGATTAGGCGACGGTCCGATCCCCAGAGGAAGGCATCGGCCGAGTTTAGGTCCGGGGCAAGCTTCGCCACCGGGGCGGAACGCTCCAGGGCGGCGGCGATCCGCTCGAGGACGGGCAGGATCGCGTCGAGCATCGCCCGGTCGGCAGGTTGGGTCGCGGTCATGGCGTCTCGAAGCTCCTTGGATATGCTGTCGAGCGCGTCCATACGAACAATGCGGCCGAAAATCACGGGTGCGGCATCGGGTGCGGACGATCCGATCCGCGCATCCGGCGGACGCGCCGTTGCTTTCACCAAGTGCATGGCTATAGTCCGCGCGCTTTTAGACCTGTCCTGACGCGCCCTCACCCGCCTTCGCGCGACTCCCCAGGACCGGCTCAGCCTAAGGAGTCACCCGCTTGATTACCCCCGCCTTCGCGCAAGGGGCCACGTCGGCCGCTGGCGGAGCGGACATCGCCTTGCAGGTGGTGCCGTTCGTCCTCATCTTCGTCATCATGTACTTCCTGATCCTCCGCCCGCAGCAGCGCCGCGTGAAGGAGCATCAGGCTCTCGTGAAGAACGTGCGCCGGGACGACACCATCGTCACCACCGGCGGGCTGGTCGGCCGCGTCACCAAGGTGGCCGACGAGGCTTCCGAGATCGAGGTCGAGATCGCCCCGAACGTCCGGGTGAAGATCGTCCGCACCATGATTTCGGAAGTCCGCGTCAAGGGCGGCACGGTCAAGGCGGTCTGAGATCCCGGGGCCGTCACGCGCGGCGGCCTCGTGCACCGCTTGAAGATGCCGGTGCAAACATCGGCATCGTAAGAAGAAACGGAACGGGCGGATGCTGCGCTTTTCGAGAACCAAGATCGTCGCGACGCTGGCCGTCATCCTCATCGGCCTCAGCCTCGCCGTGCCGAGCTTCTTCTCGGCCGAGCAGCGCAAGGGCTTCATGGCCTCCCTGCCGGGCTGGTTCCCGAGCTGGATCGTGCCCCAGCGCGCCATCGTCCTGGGGCTCGATCTCCAGGGCGGCTCGCAGATCCTCCTCGAGATCGACCGGAACGACCTGATCCGCTCGCAGACAACGGGGCTGCGCGACGATGTGCGCCGCACCCTGCGCGAGGCCGGCATCACCCCCGAAGGCGGAATCCAGCTGATCCCGCGCGGCGTCCAGATCCGCATCTCCGATCCGGCCAACCGCGCCAAGGCCATGCCGAAGCTGCGGGAACTGTCCCAGCCGATCTCCAACGCCATGGTGGCCCAGGCCGGCGGCCAGACCCTCGACGTCACCGACCGGCCCGACGGCACGATCCAGCTCCTGCTCACCGATGCCGGCCTTACCGACCGTACCCGCCGGGCCGTGACCCAGGCCATCGAAGTCATCCGCCGCCGCATCGATTTCGGCGGTACCAAGGAGCCTTCGATCCAGCAGCAAGGTGCCGACCGCGTTCTGGTCCAGGTCCCGGGCTTGCAGGACCCGCAGCAGCTCGAGGATCAGCTCGGCAAGACCGCCAAGCTAGAATTCCGCATGCTGGCCGATTCGCCCTCCGGCGACGTCGACATGCTCACCAACAAGGACGAAGGCGGCGGCAAGGTGCCGGTGGAGCGCCGGGTCATGGCCGATGGCGGCGATCTCACAGACGCACAGCCGGCCTTCGACCAGCAGAGCCACGAACCCATGGTGAGCTTCAAGTTCAACCTGAAAGGCGCCCAGCGCTTCGGCCAGGCGACCTCTGAGAATGTCGGCCGCCGCATGGCCATCGTACTCGACAACGAGGTCGTCTCGGCGCCGCGCATCAACACGCCGATCACCGGCGGCTCGGGCCAGATCACCGGCAACTTCACCGTCAAGCAGGCCAACGACCTCTCGATCCTGCTGCGCGCCGGCGCCCTGCCGGCCAAGCTCACCGTGGTGGAGCGCCGCGTCGTCGGCCCCGGTCTCGGCAACGATTCGATCGAGGCCGGCAAGAAGGCGACCCTGGTCGCCGGCGCCCTCGTCATCGTCTTCATGTTCGCCACCTACGGCGTGTTCGGCTTCTTCGCCAACATCGCCCTCCTCGTCCATGTGGGCCTCATCCTCGGCCTGATGTCGGTGCTGGAGGCGACCATGACCCTGCCGGGCATCGCCGGCATCGTGCTCACCATCGGCACGGCGGTGGATTCCAACGTGCTGATTTACGAGCGCGTGCGGGAAGAGGTGAGGGCGGGGCGCTCCATCGTCTCGGCCCTGCAGGCGGGCTTCGACAAAGCGTTCGCCACCATCATCGATTCGAACTCGACCATGGCCATCGCCGCCCTGATCCTGTTCTTCCTCGGTTCCGGCCCGGTGAAGGGCTTTGCCGTGGTCTTCATCCTCGGCATCCTCACCACCGTCATCACGGCGGTGACGCTCACCCGCATGATGATCGCCCTGTGGTACAACTACGCCCGACCCAAGGCCTTGCCGTTCTGAAGACCCCAGCCGTTCTGATCCGAGCCCCGTTTCCCTGAGTTCAAGACAAGGACGCTTCGCTTCTCATACGATCGATTGGCCCACCATCCTGTCATTCCAGGCCCGCCTGCAGCGCCCCTGAATGACGGGATGACGGCGGCACCGATGCGATCGTCCGAGACCGGGTATCGTCCACGAGAGACCGAGACCGAACATGCGTCTGCTCCGCCTCTGGCCCGATGAGTCGCACGTCGACTTCATGCGCTTCCGGCGCTTCACCTTCCCCCTGTCGGCGTTGCTGTCGGTGGGGACGGTGATCCTGTTCCTGACGGTCGGCCTGAATTTCGGCATCGACTTCAAGGGGGGCACCCTTGTGGAGCTGCAGGCGAAATCGAAGACGGCCGACGTGGCTTCCGTGCGTCACACCGCCAACAGCTTCGGCTTCGGCGAGACCGAGGTGCAGGAGCTCGGTGGCGACGGACAGATCCTCGTCCGCTTCCCGCTTCAGCCCGGCGAGCAGGGCCAGACGGCGGTGATGCAGAAGGCGCACGGCGCCTTCGACGCCGAATACGAGTTCCGCCGTACCGAGACGGTGGGGCCGCGCGTCTCGGGCGAGCTCGTTCAGTCGGGCACGCTCGGCGTCGTCCTGTCGGTACTCGCGGTGCTCCTCTACCTGTGGTTCCGCTTCGAGCGGGAACTGGCGCTCGGCGCCATCGTCGGCACCCTGCACGACATCGTGCTCACCATCGGCATCTTCGTCATCAGCCGGATCGAGTTCAACATGACCTCGATCGCGGCCATCCTTACCATCGTCGGCTACTCGCTGAACGAGACGGTGGTGGTGTTCGACCGGACCCGCGAGTTGATGCGGCGCTACAAGACCATCCCCACGGTGGAGCTGCTCAACCTGTCGATCAACTCCACCATGTCGCGCACGGTGATGACGGCGACCTCCGCCTTCCTCTCGCTGCTCGCCCTGGTGCTGTTCGGCGGTGAGGCGATCCAGGGCTTTGCCGTGGTGATGCTCGCGGGTGTGGTGATCTGCACCTATTCGGCGATCTTCGTGTCGACCCCGGTCCTGATCTATCTTGGCCTGATGCTGTCGGGCGTGAAGTCTCAGAGCCGGCCCACCGGCGGCCGTGTGCCCCAGGCGGCGGAGTAGAGATGGCGGAGGGCAGCCTGCACGACGGGTTCGTTCCCGGGCGCCACCTCATCGACGCCTACGGCAACGGCGGCTTTCGCTTCGCCGACATGTCGCATCGCGGTTCGATCCTGGTGACGCCGGGGGGCATCAGGGCCTGGGATGTCCTGGAGGCCAAGGCCATCGACCGCAACGCCCTGCGCCCGGTCGTGGCCGAGGCGGGTGTGGTGGAACTCCTCCTCATCGGCACCGGCCTCGACATCGCGCCGTTTCCCGACAGTCTGCGGCGCTGGCTCAAGGACAACGGAATCGGCCTCGACGTGATGCAGACGGGGGCCGCGGCGCGGACCTACAACATCCTGATGGCGGAGAACCGCAAGGTCGCCGCCGCGATGATCGCGGTCGCGTGACCAGAACCGTTACCAGCCCCGGAACGGCCGAACCCCTTGCCTTCGCCTTCGCGCATTGCGAGGCCCTGGTCCGCGAGGGCGACCCGGACCGCTACTTCGCCACGCTTTTCGCGCCGGCAGCTTTCCGGCCGCATCTCTTCGCGCTCTCCGCCTTCAGCCTCACCATCGCCCGCGTGCGCGACGCCGTGACCAACCCGGTCGCGGGGGAGATCCGCCTGCAATGGTGGCGCGACGCATTGCAGGGCGAGGCGAGGGGGGACGTGAAGGCCAACCCGGTGGCCGCCGCGTTGGATGACGCCATCGTCAGGCGCAAGCTCGGGCGTCAGCCCTTCGTCGATCTGATCGACGCCCGCGTCTTCGACCTCTACGACGATCCGATGCCGCGGGTGAACGATCTCGAGGGCTATTGCGGGGAGACCGCTTCCTCGCTCATCCGCCTCGGTGGGCTCGTCCTCTGCGACGGTGTGGAGCCGGGAGGCGCTGCCGCCGCCGGCCATGCCGGTGTCGCCTATGGCGTTGTCGGATTGCTGAGAGCGCTGCCGTGGCATGCCCGCAACGGGCAGGTCTACCTGCCGGCCGATATCCTCAAGGATCACGGCGTCACCCGCGAAGACATCATCACGGGACGTGGCGGCCCCGGCCTTCTCGGCGCAACGGCGGACCTGCGGTCTCTGGCCCGGCGCCATCTGAAGGCCTTCGAGGACGCGCGAGCCACCATCGCGCCTGCCGCTCTGCCCGCCTTCCTACCCACCGCCTTGGTGGAGCCGAGTCTCGCGATGATGGAGCGCCCGGGCTACGACCCGTTGAACACCGTCATCACGCTTCCGCGCTGGCGGCGGCTGTGGCGGCTCTGGCGTGGATCGCGGAAAGCCTGAAGCTTCCTCCTAACCCAATCACCTGAGGCGTCGCGCAGCGGCCTTGAAGGGAGCTTCAAGAAGCACAGAGCCGGCTGGAGATCTCCTTTGAGGCCTGCTTGGCGCGGGCGCCTCAGCGATGAGGTCACAGTTTGAAGACGTACGCCTTGGGCTGCAATCATGACTGCTCGATAAAAGAAAAGGCCTCCCGACGGTATCCCGTCGGGAGGCCAAGGCTTCAGCGCGCCTTCTTCGTCAGCTTCTGCGCGATTTCGAACATCTCCTCCGGCGCATAGTCCGGTGTGAAGGCCGAGGGGACGCCGGTGAGTTGGTGGATCTTGCCGCCGTCGGGCATGCCTTCGACCACGGACAATTCGCCGGGCGGATCACCCGGCAGGGCGACTTCGCCGTTGCCCCAAATGCCGGACATCTCTTTGTAATCGTCAGGGCTGAAAGTGTAGAGCCGGCGGTGCGAGCCCTCCTGCAGGTACTTCTGGCATTCGGGGATCTTGTCGAGGTTGATGTTCGGCGTCGGCAGGAACTTCTCGAGCTCGACGCCGGTGATCTTCTTCAATGCCAGGGCGTAGGCGTGGGCGTGGACCGAGCCGCGCACGAGCAGGTAGCCGCAGACCTCGCGCCCGGTCGGGTCGGTCAGGGTCTCGTAGACGCGCAACTTGTGCAGGCGGGCGCCGCATTCGAGATGGAAGTTGTGGAGCAGGTCGACGACCACATTGCCGGTGGTGGTGATGAAATCGTTGTTCCAGGAGGCGCCGTTGCTGTTCACCGGGGTGACGCCGCCGCCATTCGACAGGAAGGCGGCCGCGAGGCGAATATCCTTCATGTCCTCGAACGGTGCGCCCGAGATGTCGCCGCCATCCTTCTCGTCGCCGTCGTTGTCGGGGCCGTTATTGAGCATGGCGACGCCGTTGCTCACCAGCTCCACGTGACCCAGTTCTTCGGCGGTGATCGCGGCAACAAGGCTATAGAACGGGCGGAGCTTAGACTTGCTTCGAAAATTGAAGCTCTGGAACATGTAGTTCCCCAGCGTCGACATCTCCCCATACTTACCGCCCAGCAATTCCTGCAGGGCCGCGGCGGCATTGGGATCTTTTCTTTTCGGGGCAGGAAGCTCGGCTTGTAGTTTGTCGACGCGCATGAACATGGATGATTCTCCGTCTCGCCACGTAATGAATACGATTGGGAACGGTCGCCCGGTCGGCATGTTCCGCCGCCACGGCACTTGGTTGCGCGGGTTCGGGCCAGCCCGGAAAGCCACGGCCGAGAACCGCTGCCTTCGCGCAACAGCTTTTGAATACAAGATTCCCCGCGTTGAGCCGGTCTCACTGCTCTGCTAGCAACGATGTCAAGACCTCGACATGAGATCGGGGCCATCGAGGAGTGCGACGCCCGTGAACACTTGGAATCAAGTCTACGACCCGTTCGGGAGCCCCTGGCTCTCGACGCTGGCCGCCTCCCTGCCGGTCATCGCCCTGCTCGGCATGATCGCCAGCGGCAAGGTGAAGGCTCATATCGCGGCCGTCCTCTCCCTGGTCCTGGCATTCTGCGTCGCGGTGTTCCTGTTCGGCATGCCCGCCGACCTCGCCACCCGCGCCTCCGGCTACGGCATCGCGCTCGGGCTGTTCCCCATCGGCTGGATCATCCTCAACGTCATCTTCCTCTACCGCCTGACGGTGGAGAAGGGATGGTTCGCCACCCTGCAGCAATCGGTGGCCGGCATCACCACAGACAGGCGGCTCCAGTTGCTGCTGGTCGCCTTCGCCTTCGGCGCGTTCTTCGAGGGCGCAGGCGGCTTTGGCACCCCGGTGGCGGTCACCGGTGCCATCCTGATCGGCCTCGGCTTCTCACCACTGGCCGCCTCGGGCCTCTCGCTCATCGCCAACACCGCCCCGGTGGCCTATGGCGCGCTCGGAGCGCCCATCGCCGGCCTCGCCTCGGTGACCGGTTATGACCCCTACGTCCTCGGCGCCATGATCGGCCGCCAGCTGCCGTTCTTCTCGGTGCTGGTACCGTTCTGGCTGATCTGCGTGTTCGCGGGTTTCCGCGGGATGCTGCAGATCTGGCCCGCCATCCTCGTCTGCGGCGGCTCGTTCGCGCTGGCCCAGTTCGGCATTTCGAACTACGTCAATCCGTGGATCGTCGACATCGGCGCCGCCCTCGTCTCCATGGGCGCTCTGGTGCTGTTCCTGCGCTTCTGGCGCCCGGCCGTGATCTGGACCTCGCCGGCCCTGCGCGGCAACGATCCGTCCATCGGCTACGTCACCACCGTCGACGGCCCCAAGGCCGCCGCCGCCACCCGCACCGCCACCTCTTCCGAGATCCTGCTGGCCTGGGTGCCATGGATCATCCTCTCGGTGATCGTGGCGATCTGGGGCACCAAGTTCTTCAAGGACATCGTCGACCCGATCTTCATCTGGAACTATCCGGTGCCGGGCCTGCACAACGTCATCATGAAGGTGCCGCCCGTGGTGGCCACCGCCCATCCGGAAGCCGCCATCTTCAAGTTCGCCTACATGTCCTACACCGGCACCGGCGTGCTGTTCGCGGCCATCATCTCCGGCCTCCTGATGCGGTTCTCGCCGTGGCGCCTCGTGACCGCCTACATCGAGACGATCTGGGTGCTGCGCTACTCGCTCATCACCATCTCGGCGATGCTGGCGCTGGGCGTCCTCACCCGCTACGCGGGCGTCGATGCCACGTTGGGTCTCGCCTTTGCGGGCACGGGCATCCTCTACCCGTTCTTCGGCACACTGCTGGGCTGGCTCGGCGTCGCGCTCACCGGCTCCGACACCGCGTCGAACGTCCTGTTCGGCGGCCTGCAGAAAATCACCTCGGAGCAGCTTGGCCTGTCGGGCGTCCTCATGGCCTCGGCGAATTCGTCGGGCGGCGTCATGGGCAAGATGATCGACGCCCAGTCGATCGTCGTCGCCTCCACCGCCACCGGCTATTTCGGCCAGGAGAGCAAGATCCTGCGGTTCGTGTTCTGGCACTCCATCGTGCTGGCCTGCCTCGTCGGCGTGCTCGTGATGCTCCAGGCCTACGTCTATCCGTTCAGCGCGATGGTCATCCATCCGTAAGGGCGAACCGATAGGCTGAATCCATGACCCGTCCCGGCGATGCCGGGGCGGGTTTCATTTTTGTCGCGCCGCGCGAGGAAGGCGCCCTCCGGCGAAGAGGGATCTTGCCCTCGTGGCCGCGCGGCTCCACCACGGAATCCATGTTCTTCCGCACGCTCGCCTCGCGCTACTCCCTGTCGAACCTGCCTGCGCAGGCGACCACACGCCTGCGTCTTGCGCCGCTGGTCCAGGCGGATGCGGAGGCGGTCCAGGCCCTCACCGACGATCAGGCGATCACGGGGGCGGTCGATTTTCTGCCCGATCCCTTCACCCTCGATCATGCCCGCCGCCTGATCGGCAGGGGGAAGCCGACGAAGGATTGCTTCCTCGGGGCCAAGGCCGACGGCGTTCTCGTGGCGGTGGTCGGCCTCCACCTGCGCGGCGAGCACGCGGTGGAGCTCGGCTACTGGGTCGGCGGCGCGGCCCGAGGCCAGGGCTACGGCAGCGAGGCGGTGACGGGGGCCATCGCGATCCTGCGCAAGCGCTTCCCCCACCGCTTCATCGTCGCCGAGTGCCGACCCGAGAACGAAGCCTCACGCGGCCTCCTTCTCAAGACCGGTTTTCGCGACACCGGTGACGAGGGCCACCGGCCGGGCCGGCGCATCTTTTCGCTGGATCCGGTCTGAATGGATCCACGGCCGCTCGCCGACCGCGCCGGACCAGAGGTTCAGCGGCTCCGGCAATCCTTGCCGTACCAGTACCCCGTCCGACCATCGAGCCCGCCGCCGGAGGCCGCGCCGCAAACAGGCAGGCTCTTGTCGCCGATGCGCTGCTGGCTGAGGGACCGGTAAAGGTCAGCCTGCGCCTCGCGTTGGCGATTCTGGGCGGCGAGGTCAGCCTGGAGTTGAAGGCTCCTTTCCGCACGGATGCGCTCGCGATTCTGATCGATGTCCATCATGCAGGTCGCGAACCCCTCGGAGCCCGGCGCATATCCGTAGCCGGAGCATCGACCGAGATCAGCTTTCCGCTGCTCCTCGGCCGACATGCAGCCGGAAAGGCCGATCGTACAGACGGCAAGCAGGGCCGCGCGACGGCCGAGCCGACTCAAGCGACGCGTGATCGCCCGAGGGCGGCCGGTATCGGGTCGCGGGTCCGTTCGATCCGTTGCGTGAACCGGCGTGACGGGACGGAGTGAGGCTTCGTAAGACATGGCATCCGGAAACGAAAGATGGATTGACCACGTATGATTGCAGCAGGACGGGCTAACACTGACTTTATCGTTATGATGGACAAGGAATGAAAGCACCACCCCAGCTTGTTTTCGGACAAACCAGGCTGACGTTGCTTTAAGAACGAGCCCCCCTGCGAGACATGCAACGCGTCGAAGGACGAGGTTCGGCCACCATGACGAGCATGACCGGCGACGCCGTCATGCGATCTGGCGTGTTCGTCACTCCGCCGCGATCGGCACCGCCTCGCTTCCGATCCACGCCGCCAGATCCGCCCGCGCCCGGTCGGTGTAGGCGCGCTTCTTCGCAACCGCCTTTTCCGGCCCCTTCAGGCGCTTGCCGCCCTCGCCCTTCGGGGAATGATCGAGAGGTGGGAACAGGCCGAAATTGACGTTCATCGGCTGGAACGAGCGGGGGCTCCCGGCCTCCTCGGCCGCGATGTGGCCGCCGGTGATGTGACCGATGAGGGCGCCGAGCGCCGTGGTGGCGGGGAGCGGCGCCAGGGTCTCGCCGCGTGCCTCGGCCAGGGCGAAACGGCCCGCCATCAGGCCGATGGCGGCGCTCTCGACATAGCCCTCGCAGCCCGTGATCTGGCCGGCGAAGCGTAGGCTCGGCCGGGCCTTCAGGCGCAGAGTCGCGTCGAGGAGGCGGGGTGAATCGAGGTATGTGTTGCGGTGGAGGCCGCCGAGACGCGCGAATTCGGCGTTCTCCAGGCCGGGGATCGTGCGGAAGACCCGGACCTGTTCGGAATAGGTCAGCTTCGTCTGGAAGCCGACCATGTTGTACAGGGTGCCGAGCGCATTGTCCTGGCGCAGCTGGACGATGGCGCAGGCCTTCACGGTGGGATCGTGCGGGTTGGTGAGACCGACGGGCTTCATCGGACCGTGACGCAGGGTCTCGGGCCCTCGCTCGGCCATCACCTCGATCGGCAGGCAGCCGTCGAAATAGGGGGTGGTCGCCTCCCATTCCTTGAACCCGATCTTGTCGCCCGCGATCAGCGCCTGGATGAAGGCGTCGTACTGCTCGCGATTCATCGGGCAGTTGATGTAATCGGCCCCCGTCCCGCCCGGCCCGACCTTGTCGTAGCGCGACTGGAACCAGGCCTTGTCCATGTCGATGGAGTCGCGGTGGACGATGGGCGCGATGGCATCGAAGAAGGCGAGGGCCTCGGCCCCGGTGAGGCTGCGGATCGCTTCCGCCAGGGCCGGCGAGGTGAGGGGACCGGTGGCGATGATGGTCCGGCCCCATTCCTCAGGCGGCAGGCCCTCGACCTCTTCACGTGCGATGGTGACGAGGGGATGCGCCTCCAGGGCGGCGGTGACGGCGGCGGCGAACCCGTTCCGGTCCACGGCGAGCGCGCCGCCGGCCGGCACCTGATTGGCGTCGGCCGCGTGGAGGATCAGCGAGCCGAGGGTCCGCATCTCCTGATGCAGCAGGCCGACGGCGTTGCCGTTGGCGTCGTCCGAGCGGAACGAGTTCGAGCAGACGAGCTCGGCCAGATCCTGACCGTGATGCGCCTCGGTGGCGCGAACCGGGCGCATCTCGTGGAGCACCACAGCATGGCCGCGCTCGGCGATCTGCCAAGCGGCCTCCGACCCGGCGAGGCCGCCGCCGACGATGTGGATGGGGGAAGTGTATGCTCGGTCCGTCATGGGCACGGGATAGACCCGCGCTCCGTCCCGATCAATGCAGCTGCGGCGAGACCAGGAAGCGCTCGCGGTCGCTCGACGTCACGACGAGCTTGATCGGGCGTCCGTCGCGCTCGATCGTGAGCGGCACCCGCACCCCCGCCTCTCCGAGGGCCCAGACCTGACGGAAGAAGCCGGCGAGATCCTCCACCGGCTCCCCCGCCACCGCCGCGAGCACGTCGCCGACGCGCAGGTCCGCGCTCTCGGCGGGGCCATCGTCGGCGAGCCCCATCACCACCACCGCGCCGTCGCTGTCGCTGGCATAGAGGCCGAGCCAGGGCCGGGTCGGGCGGTCCGCCCGTCCGCGGGTGGTCAGATCCTCGAGGATCGGCGGCAGGAGATCGATGGGCACCACGAGGTTGATCGCCTTGGGGCCTTCCGCGCCGCCCTGCTGCAGTTGCAGGGAGCCGATGCCGAGGAGATCGCCGGCCGGACCGATCAGGGCCGTACCGCCCCAATGGGGGTGCGAGGGCGCGGTGAACAGGGCCTCGTCGAGGACGTATTCCCAGTAGCCCGCGAATTCCTGCCGCGCGATCAGCTCCGCGGCAACGCAGCGGGTGCGCCCGCCGGCTCCGGCCACCACTGCCTTGTCGCCGATCTTCAGGCTGGCCGAGCGCCCGATCGGTAGCGGCGGCAGCGCCAGGTCACCCAGGGCCTGGACGAGGCCGAACCCGGTGACGGCGTCGAAGCCGACCACGTGGCCGGGGACCGAGCGACCGTCATGTGTCGTCATCCAGACGCTGTCCGCCTCGGTGACGAGGTAGCCGATGGTGAGGACGAGGCCGTCTTCGCGGATCACCACGCCGTTGCCGGCCCGCTCCGTGCCCAGGGTCTCGGCGGTGAACGCCTCCGGCGGGATGCGCGTTGAGAGCGACACGATCGCCGACAGGGCCCTGTCGAGGTCATACGCGTAATCGCCGGCCTTGGGCTGCACGGCGGCGGGAATTTTCCAGTCTCCGTGCGACGTCATGAATCCCGTGTCCTTATCCTGCACCCGATGTCAGACGATGGAGATAGGTCGCCGGCTCCCCGTCGAACACCCATCCCTTCAGCCTTGCCATCACCCTTGCCATCACCCTTGCGCATCTCGGCTCCGATGGAGAGGTGCGCCGATCCACATCGATTGCGCGCCACGCAGTAGCCGGCGCGCCTCCGCTCCATTAAGAGTCGTTTGCAACGTTCCCGCCAGATCGAACGGTCGAATCATGTCGCGCAGAGAGGACGCTCCTAGCCTTGCGTGACGACGCGGCACTGGCGCGGCTGATCGCGGCCGTGGCATCCGGCAACGAGCAGGCCCTTCGGGCTCTCTACGATCTCACCGCTCCGAAACTTTTCGGCATCGTGCTCCGTATCCAACGGGATCGCGGCATGGCTGAAGACGTGCTCCAGGACGTCTACCTGCGTATCTGGCAGAGTGCCGGTTCGTTCTCTCCGGAGGCGGGCCGCCCTTTGTCGTGGCTCTGTACCATCGCCCGCAACCGGGCGATCGACGGGGTACGCCGGAAGGGCGAGGTCCAGGGGCCGGTGAGCGAGGACGGAGAGGACTGGGTGGAACGGTTGGCCGATCCCCATGACAGCGAAGGTGCGATTCTCGGGCGCGACGCCCTGCGCACCTGCCTGTCCCGCCTCGACGAGACGCAGCGCGACTGCATCGTGCTGGCCTATTGCGAAGGACATTCCCGCGAGGAGCTCGCGGCCCGGTTCGAGCGGCCGGTCAACACCATCAAGACCTGGCTGCATCGCGGGCTGTCCGCCCTGCGCGGCTGCCTGGAGGGGCCGGCATGACCGAGGACCCCGCTGAGCGCGACTTGCGCGCCGCCGAATACGTCATCGGCACGCTCGACGCCAACGAGCGCGCCGCCATGGATCTCGAACTCGCCGTCGATCCCGCCGCACGCGCCGCCGTGCAGGATTGGGAACGTCGCCTGGCGCCCCTCGCCGCCGCCATCCCCGAGATCGAGCCGGGCGAGGGCGTGTGGCCGGCGATCCTGCGCGCGCTGCCCCATCGGACATCGTCGTCTCCGGCGGCGAACGACAACCGCGTGGCCGCCCTGTCGCGCAAGCTCGGCCTGTGGCGGGCCGCCGCGGCGGGAGCCGGGGCCCTGGCGGCCGGGCTCGCTTTGTTCATCGCCGTCGGCCCCCGCCCCGGTGCGGAGGGCGAGACCCGCTACGTCGCCGTGGTCAGCAGCGGCGGCGAGGCACCGGCCCTCATCGTCAGCATCGATACGGCGGCGGGAACCGCGCGAGTGCGCCCGGTCGGCGCCGAGGCGCCGGCGGGCCGCAGCCTCGAATTGTGGTATGTGGGAGCCGACAAGACGCCGAAATCCCTCGGACTGATCGGCAAGGATGCCGCACGCTTAGCCCTGCCCGCCGGGTCCGATGCGGCGCGGCGCGGGGAGGGCGTCTTCGCCGTCTCGGTGGAGCCGCCGAACGGCTCGGCCACCGGCCTGCCCACCGGCCCCGTCGTCTATACGGGCAAGCTCATCCGCGATTGAGGGCCGCCCGGATGGGCCCCGCCACGATGGAAGCCCTCCCATGCCGCGCTTTGCCGCCAACCTGACGCTGCTTTTCACGGAGCACGCCTTCCTCGACCGATTCGAGGCCGCGTCCCGTGCCGGGTTCACGGCGGTGGAGTTCCTGTTCCCCTACGAGCATTCTCCAGACGACATCGCCGGGCGCCTCGCCGCGCACGGGCTCGACCTCGTCCTGTTCAACATGCCGCCGGGCGATTGGACGGCCGGCGAGCGCGGTCTCGCCGCTCTGCCCGACCGCTTCGACGAGACGGCCGCCGGGGTCGAGACGGCGCTCGCTTATGCGCTGGCGACCGGTTGCCCGCGCCTGCACATGATGGCGGGCCTGGCCGATGGGCGCGACAGCCGCGCCGGGCAGGCTTATCGCCGCTCCCTGCGCCACGCAGCCGGACGCCTTGCCCGGCATGGCATCGACCTCCTGATCGAGCCGATCAACCGCCGCTCCATGCCCGGCTACTTCCTCGACGATGTCGATGCCGCCGGCGGTCTCGTGGCGGACCTGCGCGCGGAGGGTCTCATCAACATCAAGCTCCAGTTCGATATCTTCCACTGCCAGATCCTGCACGGCGACGTGACCACGCGGCTGGCCCGCCTGCTGCCGATCATCGGCCATGTCCAAGTCGCCAGCGTGCCGGCCCGCCAAGAGCCGGGGACCGGCGAAATGAACGACACCTTCGTCTTCGCCGAGCTCGACCGCCTCGGTTATTCGGGCTCGGTCGGGTGCGAGTACAATCCGCGTAGGCGGACGGAGGACGGGCTCGGCTGGCTGGACGCTCATCCGGACGGACGAACTCAGAGTTAGTATCTCTCACTAAACTCCCGCTGCGCCGTCGTGCTCCAAGCGAGAACCAACCGTGCCCATGAGTTTTGCGAGCACGCTGAGCGCACTTGCGCCGGTTCCCTCTCAGACCCTGTAAAGCACACGCCTCCCGCAACGGTCGGTTCGACACGGACAGACCGGACCATCAATTGTTTATGACACGGCATCGTGGTTAGGGACTGGCCCGGCCGGATTGAGCGGCCCAGCTTTTCCCCTCACGGGACAGATCTATCCATGGCCGACCTCTTCAAACCTGTCACCCTGACGGGGAACGCCGTCGTGGACAGCCTCATCCTCGGCGGCGCCTGGAACGCCGCGACCCTGACCTACGGTTTCAAGGCGCAAGACATCGATGCGAACGGAATCGACGATTTCGACGAGGGCGACTGGAAGGCGTTCTACAAGGAGATCTACGACAACGTCAGCAGCTTTGCGGCGGTCGATTTCGCCGAAGGGACGGTGGAGCAGGCTCAGCTGATCCAGCGGCTCGATGTGGGCGGAGGCGGCGAATCCGGTACGCCCTCCCCGGGCGTGACCTCGCTGGAAACCGCAGTGGGCATCGACCCGGACAGTGTGAAAGGGGCTGCCGACGTGGTCCGTCTCGGCACCTATTCGGAGACCTGGATTCACGAGATCGGCCACAGCCTGGGCCTCGGCCACCCCCATGACGGGGAGAACGGCAAGCTGCCGGGCGTCGTCGAGCCGGGTGATTTCGGCACCGGCAACCTCAACTCCCAGATCTACACGGCGATGGGCTACACCTTCCCGTTCTGGGGCGAGGACAATCCGTTCACCCCCGGGCGGGACGAGAATACACCACTCGACGCCCAGCCGGGCTCCTTCGGCGCCATCGACATCGCGGCTTTGCAGCATCTCTACGGCGCCCGCGCCCACAACTCCGGCAACGACGTCTACCGCTTCAGCGACGATGTCGACGCCAATCGCGGCTACACCACGATCTGGGATACCGGCGGCTCCGATACGATCGTCTATGAAGGAACCAGCGCCGCCAAGATCGACCTGCGCGCGGCGACGCTGAAGGCGGAGATCGGGGGAGGCGGCTGGCTCTCCACCTCGGAAACCCTGACCGGCGGCGTGACCATCGCCAATGGCGTCTTCATCGAGAAGGCGATGGGCGGGGCGGGCGACGACATCCTCATCGGCAACGACGGCGCCAACCGGCTCGACGGCGGACGGGGGGCAGACCGCATGAGCGGCGGCCTCGGGAACGACACCTACGTCACGGACGGCCTCGACACGATCGAGGAGGCGGCCGGGAGCGGGACGGACCGGGTGCTGAGTTCGGCCAGCCATCGCCTCGGAACCCATGTCGAGAACCTGAAGCTTCTCGGCACGGAGGCGCTGGACGGCGTCGGCAATGCCCGCGCCAACGTCATCACCGGCAATGGCGGCGCCAACATGCTGACGGGCGGAGCGGGAAACGACGTGCTGACGGGCGGGGCGGGCGAGGACACGTTCCTGTTCCGGACCAAGGCCGGCCCCGGCAATACCGACCATATCCGCGACTTCTCCCTCGCCGACGACGTGGTCGCACTCTCGGCCAGGGTCTTCGCCGGGCTGACGGCCGGTCCGCTCTCGGAGGCGTCGTTCAAGGATGTCGCATCGGGATCGCTCGATGCGGATGACCGCGTGCTCTACGACCGCGACACGGGCCTCCTCTCCTACGATGCCGATGGGAGCGGGGCCGGTACGGCCCTCGCCGTCGCGGTGATCGACACGAAGGCGGCGCTGACCTTCGCGGATGTGCTTGTGGTCTAAGCAAGTTTGCGTTGGCGAGCCAATGCCTCACCTTGCTTGGGCCTTTGAAGTGTCGCAGGTTTTGGTACGCGTAACCGGTGACCACTTTGGCGAAATCTGCTGAGACACCCATGTGACGCGTCGATCCGATGCGCGACCTGACGATGACGAACGGGACCGCTTGATCGCCTCCCGTCACCTCATCCCAAGGCGCTGTCCGGAAGACGAGGCGATCGTCCCTGCCTTACACCGGGCGGAGGAGCCCGAAACTTTCCAACCGTCCTGTCCGTAGCTTTGCGAAAACGGGGAATGCCTTCTGCGATTTTGGAGGCACGCATGCGATTGATCTTGGGATTATTTGCGGGTTTGAGCATCCTTTCTTCGCCCTGCGGCGCTCAGCCGGGGCAGAACCAGCCGAGCGTCACGGCCCGTCAGCGCGAGGCCGTCAGCGAGGAGCGGGCGGCCGAGGTCAGGGCCGCCATCGCAGAGGCGCGAAAGCGGCAGGACAAGATCGACCGGGAGAACACCAATCTCTGGCTGCGCTGGACCTATGCGGTCTGTATCGGTTGCGGCCCGATGCCCCGGACGTTTCGCCTGGTCCACACGCATCCGTTGCGCGTGCTCAGCGGCGTTCCGGCGGCCCTGGACGACGAGCGCGACAGGCGGAAGAGCCGCCGCGCCTGACGGCGCACGGGGCGGACCTCACTTTTTGGCGGGATCGGTCCGCTTCAGGATCGCCTCCATCTGGGCGATTTCGGCTTCCTGTGCCTTGACGATGGCCTCGGCCAGGGAGCGGACCTCCGGATCCTTCGAATACTGAAGCGCGACCTTGGCCATGGCGAGGGCGCCCTTGTGGTGCGGGATCATGCCGGCGGCGAAGTCGCGGTCGACGTCGCCGGAATAGCGGATCTCCATGTCGCCGTGCATGCGCATGCTCGCCTCCTTGAAGGCGCGGGTCGCCGGGGTGTCGGCCACCTTGCCCTTCGCGGGGGCCTTCGTCCCGTGGTCATGGCTGTCGGAATGGGTAGTGCCGTCCTCGTGGCGGTGCTCGGCGGCGAGGACCGGGGAGGCGAGGGGCAGAGCCAGGATCGCGGCCAGGATCGCGGTGAGGGCTGTCTTCGTCATGGGAGTTCCCTGTCGTCAGAAGGTTGCGGGCGGGGACGGCATGGCCCCCGCCACCGGGGAGTGGGCTTCATCGCCCTGCGCCTCGCGCAGGCGGGCGAAGGCGGGGCGGCCGAAACGCAGCATCAGGACCGGCGTCAGCACGGCATCGAGGAGCGTCGCGCTGATGAGGCCGCCGAAGATCGTCACGGCCACGGGGTGCAGGATCTCCTTGCCCGGCGCAGTTCCGTCGAGGAGCAGCGGCACCAGGGCGATGCCGGCGGCCAGCGCCGTCATCAGCACCGGCACGAGGCGCTCGTTGCTCGCCCGCAGGACCAGGGCGGGCCCGAAGGGGAGACCCTCGCTGAGGCCGAGATTCAGCACGTGGCTGATCTTCAGGATGCCGTTGCGGGCAACGATGCCAGTGAGCGTCACGAAGCCGATCATCGAGGCCACCGAGAGCGGTAGGCCGGCGATGGTGAGGGCGACGACGCTGCCGATGAGGGCAAGCGGCACGTTGCCCATGACGATGAGGGCCAGCACGCCGGAGCGGTAGCGGCTCGCCAGCAGGGCGAAGACCAGGGCGAAGGAGACGAGGCCGAGGAGCCCGATCCGGCGGGTGGCCTCCCCTTGCGCCTCGAACGCACCTTCGAGGCGCGCGCTGATCCCCTCCGGCAGCGTCGTCCGCGCCAGGGCCTGCGCGATGTCGGCGGCGACCTTCGAGCCGTCGGAGCCCGGTACGGTGTTGGCCTGGACCACGATGCGGCGGCGGCCGTTCTCGCGCAGGATCTGGTTGGGCCCGTCCCGCTCGGCGATGTCGGCCAGGGCATGGGCGGGCACCCAGCCCGACGGCGTCTCGATGAGGAGGTCGCGCAGGGCGGCCATGGACCGGCCGCTCTCGGGCAGGCGCAGGACCACGTCGAAGCGGCGCAGGCCGTCCACCAGAGTCGAGACCACGCGGCCGTTGGCGAGGTTCCCCACCGTCTCCACCACCGTGGCGGGGGAGACGCCGTAGAGCGCTGCCTTGGCCGGATCGACCCGTATCTCGATCTGGGGCACGCGCACCTGCCGCTCCACCTGGAGGTCGGCGACGCCGGGAATGCCCGACAAGGTCTCGCGCAGGGATTCGGCGGTGCGGCGCAAGGCGTCGAGATCCTCTCCGAACAGCTTGAGAGCGATCTCGGCCCGGACGCCGGAGAGCATGTGGTCGAGCCGGTGCGAGATCGGCTGGCCGACATTCACCGTGACCGGAAGGACAGAGAGGCGCCCCCTGATGTCGGCGACGATGGCCGAGCGTTCACGCCCGCCGGGCTTCAGGCGAATCTCCAGATCGGTGGAATGGACGCCCTCGGCATGCTCGTCGAGTTCGGCGCGCCCGGTCCGACGCCCGACCTTGTCCACCTCGGGGATGTCGAGGAGCAGACGCTCCGCGATGGCGCCGACGCGGGCGGATTCGGCGAGCGAGATGCCGGGGGTGAAGGTGGTGGTGACCGTGAACGATCCCTCGTTGAAGGTCGGCAGGAAGGCGCGGGGCAAGCGTCCAGCGCCGTAGCCGGCGGCGGCCACCGCGACGATCGCACAGACGATGGCGAGGCGCTGATGGGCGAAGGCCGTCTCCACGAGGCGTCCGTTGGCGCGCTTGAGGCCGCGGATCAGCCGGCTCTCGGGATGGTCGAGGCTCCTGAGGCCGGGAAGCAGCCAGGAGGAGAGGGCGGGCGTCAGGGTCAGCGAGACCACGAGGCTCGACAGGATGGCGATGATGTAGGCTTGGCCCAGGGGCGCGAAGAGCCGGCCCTCGATGCCCGACAGGGCGAAGAGCGGCACGAAGACGAGGCAGATGATGATGGTGGCGTAGACGATACCGGAGCGCACCTCGTTCGAGGCGTCCACGATTACCGCGAAGGACGAGCGGGGCGAGCCCTCCGCCCGGTTGTCGCGCAGGCGCCGCAGGATGTTCTCAACATCGACGACGGCGTCGTCCACCAGCTCTCCGATGGCGATGGCGAGGCCGCCCAGCGTCATCGTGTTGATGGAGAGTCCGAGCAGCGAAAACACCGTGGCGGTGGCGAGGATCGAGACGGGGATGGCGGCGAGCGAGATCAGCGTGGTCCGCACGTTCATCAGGAAGGCGAACAGCACCACGGCCACCACGGCCACGGCCTCGATCAGGACAGTGATCACGTTGCGAAGCGACGTCTCGATGAAATCCGCCTGCCGGAACAGGACGCTGCCGGCCTCGATCCCGTGGGGCAGGGAGGGGCCGATCTCCTTGAGCGCCGCCTCGACCTCGCGGGTCAGGCGCACGGTGTCGATGCCCGGCTGCTTCTCGATGGAGACCACCACGGCGGGCTGGCCCATGAAGCCGCCGTCACCGCGCTTGGGCCGCGCCCCGAAGGCGATGTCGGCGACCTGCCGCAGGTAGACCGGACCGCTTGGCGTCGTGACGACGAGATGGCGCAAATCGTCGAGATCGGTGGTGCGGCCGAGCGCCCGGATCAGGACCTCGCGACCGCCGGCTTCGGAATAGCCGCCGCCGGCATTGCCGCCGTAATTCTGCAAGGCGCGGGCCAGAGCCTCGTCGGTGACGCCGAGCGCCCGCATGGCGGCGGGATTGGGTGCGACCCGGAACTGGCGCACCTCGCCGCCGATGGGGATGACCTGCGCCACGCCCGGGATCGAGAGCAGGCGCGGGCGCAAGGTGAAGTCGGCGGTCTCGCGGACCTGCATCGGGGTCGCGGTCTTCGAGGTGACGGCGACCAGCAGGATGCCGCCCATGATCGAGGAGACCGGCCCCATCTGCGGCACCACGTTGGGCGGCAGTTCCGAGCGCGCGAGCGCCAGCCTCTCGTTGACGAACTGCCGGTCCCGGAACAGGTCCGTGTCCCATTCGAACTCCACCGTGACGATGGACAGGCCGATGCCGGAGACCGAGCGCACCCGGCTGACGCCGGGCAGGCCGTTCATGCGGGTCTCGATCGGGTAGGTCACCCGCTGCTCCACCTCCGTGGGAGCGAAGCCTTCGGCCTCGGTCAGGATCGTGACCGTGGGCCGGTTGAGGTCGGGAAGTACGTCGACGGGCAGGCGCGCGAGGGACAGCGCGCCGGTGAGGACCAGTGCGAAGGCGAGTGCCAGGACGAGCAGGCGGTTGCGCAGGGATTGCGCGACGATGAGGCCGAACATGGGGCTCTCTCCTCAACGGATCTGGTCGAGGAGTTCGGCGCCCTGGACGACCACGCGCCGTCCCGGCTCCAGGCCACCGGCAATGAGCGTGCGGTCGGCGTCGAGGGGATCGGTTCGGACGGCGCGCGCCACGAAGCGCTCCGCGCCGACATGCTCGTAGACGACGCTGCCGCCCTCCGCCCGCAGGATGCCGGAGCGCGGCACCGCGAGGCCGGTCCGCTCCCCCGTCAGGGGGGCGTGGACAGTGACGAACTGGCCGAGCCGCAGGCCGGCCGGATCGCCCGCCACCGCGAATTGCACCGGCACAGCCTGGTTGCGGTCGGCGAGACCGGCGCCGCGATAGGTCAGCGCCATGCTGCGTCCGTCGCCGAGGCGGGCGGTCGCCGCGCCCTCGGGCGCCAGGGCCTCGAAGCTCAGAGCCTCGACCCAGAGTTTCGCCGGATCGACGATGCGGAAGACGACGGTGCCGGGGGCGGCCATGGCGCCCGCCGTGGCGCTCGTCTCGGCGATGACCCCGTCCACGGGTGCGACCAGGGACTCCGGCGAGCCGCGGACCGCGTCGAGGGCGGCGCGGCGGTCCTTCAGCCCGTCGCGCTCGGAGCGGGCATCGTCGAGCTGGGTCTGGGCCACGGCGCCGGTCCCCGCCAGCCGCTCGAACCGGACCACCCGCCGGTCGAGGATCGCGATCTGCTGGTCGAGCTCGCCCTGGCGCTGGCGCATGTCGGAGACGTCCACCGCCTGGACCGGAGGGGTGACGGTGGCGAGCACCTCGCCGCGCGTCACGCGCGTTCCAAGGCGCGGGAAGCCGTTCGCCGGAGGGGCCAGACGGCCGCCCACGGAGGATTGCACCACGCCGCTGGCATTGGGATCGGCGATGACCCGGCCGGGCAGGGTCACGGTGCGGGCCACACTCTCCGTCGCCGTCACGGCGGTGCGCAGGACGAGGAGCCGCTGCAGGGATTTGGGCACGAAGATGGACCCGTCGCCCAGACGCCTCGCCCGGTCGGCGCCACCAGCGGGCGGGCTCGCCACCATCCCACCCTCGGCCGGCGCGGCATCGTGGCCTTCATGGGCGAGGGCGGCGCTGCCCAGCACAATCGTCGCCGTGACCGCCAAGACGACGACGATGGGAATCGTCCGCCGACGCCGGAACAGGACGACGACGCCGAGGCCGAGGAGGAACCCCCCGGCGGCGGTGACGGAGGGCGGCTGGTGCTTCAAGCGATCGGCCAGGGAGGCGCCCACCGATGCCTCGGGCGTCGCCGCGACGGCTTTGGCGGCCGGCAGGTCGAGATCGAGGGAGAGGATGTCGGTACTGCCCTCCGCCGTCACCGCGACGAGGAGATCGTGGTGCTCCGCGTCCTCCAGCCAGGGCGCCGAAAGCCGGTAGGTGCCATCGGCCTGGATTTCGGCCTTCCTGCGCCCGTCCGGCGTCGAGAGGGCGAGGGTGGCGTCGGCGACCGGCGCGTTGGTCTCGAATGCGTCGAGATAGAAGACGAGGTCGTGCCCCTGCACGGTGGCGACGAGTTCGTAGCGCTCCGACTTCGCTTCCGCCCGCGGAGCGGCCGCGGTGACGGGCAGGAGCGGCGCCTCGTCGCCGTGGGAATGTCCCTCATGGGACAGGGCCGTGCCGGACAAGGCCGCCCAGGCGATGGCGCACGCCGCGACGAGGCGCAGGGCTGCCGGAAAAACGATGGACATGATGGGAGAACCTCGACGCCGATGAAGCAGGGACGGCTTTTCACACGGCGCCGGCAGGCAGCCGGGCGTGGAACGCCGTCGTTACATCAGGCGAAGGGTCTCGGTGGTTCGGACGGAGAATCCGGGGCGACGTCCGTGCGGGCGGACATGGCGCCCACGGGAATGGGACCGGTCAAGCCGGGTGCGGATGCAGCATCACCATCGGCCGGCGCCAAGCCGATCGCGCAGCAGCAGGCGGCACTGCAGGGGCCGGTGCAGCAGGGACCGGCACAGCCGAAATGGGGCTCGGCCCGCAGGACGGACACCACCGCATGAATGCCGGGAGCGACGACATCCGCCCGGACCGCCAGCGCGTCGAAGGAGACCGAAGCCTCAACCCGCTCGACAGGAGCGCCGCCATCGTGCCCATGGCCCGTATGGGCGCTCGCGGGCGACGACATGCCGAAGCCGGCGATCGCGAGGATCACCGTCATCAGCCAGAGCGCGAGGCTCCGGTCCAGATTGCGCCGGATGGGTTTCATGTCGGTGCCGAGCGTAGCATAGGGCATGCGCCCGCGACAGGGCCGATCGCCGGCGATCGTAACTCGGGAGGCTAAACGCGTGAGACAGATCCTCGTGATCGGCATAGGCACCGGCAATCCGGAGCACGTCACGATCCAGGCGATCCGCGCCTTGAACACGGTGGATGTGGTCTTCGTCCTCGACAAGGGAGGGGAGAAAGCCGACCTCGTCGCCCTGCGCCGGGAGATCTGCGAGCGCTACATCGAGGACCGCCCTTACCGCATCGTCGAGGCGCAGGACCCGGAGCGCGACCGCAATCCGGCGAATTACGGCGTCGCCGTGGACGATTGGCACGGTGCCCGCGCGGCCCTCTACGAGGCGATGATCGCGCGAGAACTCCCCGAGGACGGCACCGGCGCCTTCCTGGTCTGGGGCGATCCCTCGCTCTACGACAGCACCCTGCGGATCATCGACCGGATCGTGGCGCGGGGGCGCCTCGCCTTCGACCATCGGGTGATTCCCGGCATCACCAGCGTCCAGGCCCTGGCGGCGAGCCACCGCATCGCCCTCAACCGCATCGGTGCGCCCGTTGAGATCACCACCGGACGCCAGATCGCCGGGGGACTGTCTGCGGAGGCCGACACCACCGTGGTGATGCTCGACGGCGACCCGACCTTCGCCCATCTCGACCCGGACCTGACGATCTATTGGGGTGCCTATCTCGGGAGCGGCGACGAGATCATCCTCTCGGGCCGCCTCGCCGACGTCGCCGGCGAGATCCGACGCGTGCGAGCCGAGGCGAGGGCACGCCACGGCTGGATCATGGACACCTACCTCCTGCGCAGGCCAGCTGATTAGGCCAGATCCTCGCCCTCAGTGATTGCGCGGTCGCTCGCCCTTCTCGAGATGGCCGGCCAGGGTGAAGGCGATTTCCTGCATCAAGTCATTGAGAAGGGCCGTGAGTCTCGGCTGGTGGAGGTCGGACGCGAGGTCGTATAGGGCGATGGCGTGTTCGGCCATGCGGTTGGCTGCCTGCTCGGCCCGTTGCCCGGGCCGGTGGAGGGGCACCCCGTCCTCGGTGCGATCGATGGCGATGCCGAGGCCTCTCGTCCGCCCGGCGGATTCGCCCCGGTCGATCCGTCCGCGCAGGCCGAGCCGGCGTTCGCCTCGAACCGTTCGGAACGCGATCTCGAACAGGCCGCCCGCTTCGCTGGCGGCATGCAGGGCGTTCTCCACGCGAAGCCGGTCCTCGGCGAGGATCGTCGCAAGGAAGGCGTCGAGACCCACGCCCGACGCTTCCGGAGCGAGACCGAGCACGTCCGCGAAAGAGTCCGAGACGGCGATCCGGCCGGCCCAGACGTCGTGGGACCAGACGCCCACGACGCCAGACGCATCAAGCGCGGCCAGGATGCCGTCCGTGTCGCCGGTGAGAAGGCTCGTGCGCGCAGGCATGGATCTCCTGGGCCGCCGGGGCGGATCGCTGAGGATGAAAGGTGTCACCGCGGATCGACACGAGGCGGGGATCGCACTTGCATCGAATTTACCTGAAGTTGATAATTCGCCGTCGGACCACGGAAGCAGACGCAACTTAACCGCTGAATTGCACGATTGGAAGGGTAAGACACGCCCTGCGGGAAGTTTGGGCAACCTCAGATTGATGGAAGGCCCTGGGGTTGAACGCGTGCGGGATCATCCATCGTGGCCCCGATCCGCGGTTCACGGCACCCGCCGATACCAGGCCGCGCTCTTAACCACTGGTTAACCATGACGGGCGAAAACCGGGATCAGGGCATCCTGGTGTCACGGGACGACGGCTGCGAGCCCGACCGGTGACGATCCGAGGCAGGGAATTCCGTCGGCTTCCGAGCCGAAGGATTACCCCGGCACGGCAGGACGCGACATCTTTAGGACGCGAGAAGGGCTCCCGTATGAAAGCCATCACCTTCGTCACCCAGAAGGGGGGGAGTGGGAAGAGCACGCTGTGCATCTCCCTGGCCGTCGCGGCGCAGGAGCGCGGCCTGTCGGTCTGCATTTTGGAAATGGATCGTCAGGCGACGATCAGCGACTGGCTCGACCACCGCACGGCGGACGGTCCGGAAGTCGCGCAGATCGATGCGTCGCAGATCGAGGCCGTCATGGCCCAGCTGCGCGAATCCTCCTACGATTACGTCTTCATCGATACCCCGGGCGTGGATTCCACCGGCACGCTCTCGGCGATCCGTGCGGCCGATCTCTGCATCATCCCCTGCCGACCCACCCCGGCCGACCTGCGCGCGTTCAAGCCGACCCTGGCCGCCATTTACCGCCTGGAGAAGAAGTTCGCCTTCGTGCTGAACCAGACCCCGCCGCGCTCCTACCGGATCCGCGACGCGGCCGACGGCCTCGCCGTGCTGGGCATCCTGCCGGACGTCAATATCGTCGCGCGCACCGATCACCAGGACGCGATCGGTGTCGGTCAGGGCGTCACCGAATTCAACCCCAAGGGCCAGGCCGCCGGCGAAGTGCGCAGGCTCTGGACGTGGATCGAGAAGAGGATGCAGGTCGTCAAGCATGCCAAAGCCGCCTAGGCCGAGCCTCGCCTCCATCGTTGCGGGAGCCGCTTCCCCAGCCAGGAGCGCCGACATCGTCCAGCTCGATACGGGCCACGTACCGGTCCGCAAGACCCCGAGCACCCTGAAGGAGCGCGCCCGACAGATGTCGGTCTACCTGGAGCCGCCGGTCTACGACCAGCTCCGCGACCTCGCTCATACCGAGCGCACCAAGATGCACGCGCTCATGCTCGAAGCCCTCGACCTCCTGTTCAAACAGCGGGGCACCATGCCGATTGAGCGGCTGAACGAGACGAACCACCGCTGAGGCCTCTCTCCTGTCGATATTGATCGTCGACAGGAGAAAACCACGCCCGAGCAGCGACTTGCAGGTTGTTTCTTACTTGACGTATCCGCCCGCGACATCGTCGCCCGATGGGTCAAAGGATGCATCCGGAGCAGGATATCCACATCCCCTAAACCATGATTTCTACCAGCTTCACAATTGGATAGAGATGGCCTCTCATTCAATGGATGAGAGATGGGCGGCGAATCAAGGCCCCATCCGCGGCGTTCAGGTTTCCTTTACGTCAACCCGACAATTGTCTGTGCAATCGAAGCCCGTTCTTTCGGGACGGTCTTCGACAGCCGGGCCGGATCGCTCTTCCGTTCCTCGGCCCTGTATGGCGTTTCGAGAGCGTAGAGTGCTGGGCGGTTCGGTATGGCGCGTTCGACGAAGGCCGGATCGGCTCCAACGGCGGGCGTACCGCTGCTGCGCCTCCTCGCCGTGTCCGTGGTGGCACTGACCACCGCAAATTGCGCGCAGAACACCCAGAAACTCGCCGGCCCGGCCGGCTCTTCCGGATCGTCCTACGATCCGAAATACGGCGTGAAGGCCAGCCCGCGCCTCTATAACGAGGGCGACACGATTCCGAAGGGCGGCGGCCGCCGCTTCTCGGGAAAGCCCTACGTGGTAGCGGGCCGTACCTACGTGCCCCGCGACGACGCCAAGGGCTATGTCCGCGATGGCTTGGCATCCTGGTACGGCAGTGCGTTCCACGGCCGGATGACGGCTAATGGCGAGGTGTTCGACCGCCATTCCATCGCAGCCGCTCACCCGACCCTGCCGCTGCCGAGCTATGTGCGGGTGACCAACCTCGCCAACCGCCATTCGATGATTGTGCGCGTCAACGATCGCGGCCCCTATCACGCCAACCGCCTCATGGACGTCTCGGAGGAGGTGGCCCAGGCCCTCGAATTCCACCGCAGCGGCACCGCGAAGGTGCGGGTGGAGTATGTCGGCAAGGCGTCCACCGCGGGCAGTGACGACCGCAAGCTGATGGCGACCCTGCGCACCGACGGCGCACCCGCCCGCGTCGGCGGCAGCTCGCCGGTGATGATGGCCGATCTCGGTCCCGATGCCGAGCCGGAGCGTCTGTCCCGCGCGCAACGTCCCGCTTTGGCCTTCAAGCCTGCGGCCGACGAGGACGATGCCGCCCCCGCGCCGCGTCCCGTCCGGCCCGCGCCGGTCCTGGTGGCGGGCGGCTCCAGCGTTGCCGTGCCGGCGGCCCTGCAGCCCACCGCGTCCCGGTCGCACGGGTTCCGGCCGACCATGCCGGATCGCCCGGCTCCTGCCATGCAGATGGCCCATGCCGGACCGAATGCCGGGCCGAAGACGAAGGGGTCCGTACCGCCGCCCCCGGCACCGACGCGCCTCGCCTCGAGCGCCGGCCCCGCCCATGCCCAGGCATCGAAGCATGGTGCCCCGTCGCCCAAGGAGGCGAAGACACTCCAGGCCAAGCTGGGCACCTCCGCTCCCGGGATGAAACTCGCCCAGTCGCCGGCTCCGGCGGTACCGCAGAAGACGACCGCCGCCCCCGCTTCCTCGCGCGGCCAGATCGTGAAGACCGCGAGCGCCACGGCCCCGGCACGCTCGGCGACGGGCCATGCCGCGGTGGCGAACCTGCGCCCGGCCCCGCTGCCCTCGGGCCCGCTGGGAACGGCCAAGGCCAGCGTCGCCAAGCTCTCCGTGCCCCCGGCCGGTTCCCAGGTCGCCGGCGCCCAGGCCGGGCGCGGCAAGTCGCCCGCCCCGGTCGCCACCGCCGCTGCGGCGAAGCCCGTCCAGGCGCGCCGCTCGCGCATCGCCGAGGTGAACTGATCGCGGTTGGTGGAGACCGGCGACTGTGTCTCGACGAAGCTGACGGTCCCGCGGCGTCATGTCGTCCACCGCGCTGCGATATCATCGCCAAAGTTGCGTTCGATTTCGTTGGGAATCCCCTGTATCATCTCGCACGGGCGAGAACGGACCGGGCTCTTCAGCCAAGCCTCGGGGCCGATGGGCATGAGGCGAACGATGCGTGCGACGACGAACCGGACGAATCTGGCTGCGGGATTTCGGGCCGGACTGGCCGGCTTGAGCCTGTCGGCGATCGGTTGGTTCGCCGCCATCCCCGCCCTTGCCCAGAGCTTCCAGACGGCCGCCCCCCACGCCATCCTGATCGACGCGGATTCGGGCTCCGTCCTGTTCGAGAAGGCGGCCGACGAGCCGTTCTCGCCGGCCAGCATGGCCAAGCTGATGACCACGGAGATCGTGTTCAACGAGATCCGGCAGGGCCGGCTCAGCATGGACAGCGAATTCCAGATCACAGAGGACGCCTGGCGCCGGGGCGGCGCCGGGGGAGGCGGCTCCTCGATGTTCGCCCAGCTCAACAGCCGCATCAAGCTGTCGGATCTGCTGCGCGGCCTGATCGTGCAATCGGGCAACGACGCGGCCATCGCCATCGGCGAGGGCATCGCCGGCTCGGAGGAGAATTTCGGCCGGATGATGACGGCGCGGGCCAAGGAAATCGGCCTGACGCGCTCCACCTTCCGCAACGCCACCGGCTATTCCGCGCCGGACCAGAAGGTCACCGCGCGCGACCTCGCCAAGCTGGCGATCCACATCATCGACACCTATCCCGACCTGTACAAGATCTTCGCCGAGCGCGAGTTCACCTGGAACAAGATCAAGCAGCAGAACCGTAATCCGCTCCTCACCCTCGATATCGGCGCCGATGGGCTCAAGACGGGATATCTCGAGGAGTCGGGCTACGGCCTCACCGGCTCGGCGGTGCAGAACGGCCAGCGCCTCATCATGGTGGTGAGCGGCCTCAAGACGGCGCGCGACCGCGCTGCCGAATCGCGCAAGCTGGTGGAATGGGGTTTTCGCGCCTTCGAGCCGCGCCAGATCTTCGCCAGCGGCGAGACCGTGGCCGACGCCTCCGTCTTCGGCGGGGCGCAGGGCAGCGTTCCCCTGGTGGCCAAGAAGCCGGTCCGGGTGCTCCTGCCCCGGGGCAATGGCGACCGCATCAGCGCCCGCGTCGTCTATCAGGGTCCGCTGACCGCGCCGGTGGAGCAGGGCCGGGAGGTCGGCCGCCTGCGCATCACCCGTGGCGACACCCAGGCCCTCGACCTGCCGGTCTATGCCGGGGAGGACGTACCGGCCGGCACGATCCCGCAGCGCGCCCTCGACGGGGCCTGGGAGGTCGGGACCGGCCTGTTCCGGCGCGCCTTCGACAAGGTTGGCGCGGGTGACAAGGACGGCGCCAAATCGTGATCGGCCGAAGTGGGAAGCGGGTCGGGCAGGGCGGAGCGTTCATCACGTTCGAGGGCGGGGAGGGGGCCGGGAAATCGACCCAGATCGCCCGTCTTGCAGCGCGCCTGCGCGGCGCGCCCTCCGCCCCGGTGGTGACGACGCGCGAGCCCGGCGGCTCGGCCAAGGCCGAGGCGATCCGTGAGGCGCTGCTGGCCGGCACGGTGAAGCGGCACGGTCCCTTCGCCGAGGCGCTGCTGTTCTCCGCCGCCCGCATCGACCATCTCGACACGCTGATCCGCCCGGCCCTCGCCCGCGGCGAGACCGTCCTGTGCGACCGCTTCTCGGATTCGACCCGTGCCTATCAGGGGGCGGCGGGCGGCCTCGACCCCGCTCTGCTCTCGACCCTGGAGCGGGTCGTCGTCGGGGACACGAAGCCCGACCTCACCCTGATCCTCGACCTCGACCCCGCCGTCGGCCTTGCCAGAGCGAAGGCCCGTGCCGGGGAGGGGGAGGCGGCCGACCGGTTCGAGGCCGAGGCGCTCGGCTTCCACACCCGCCTGCGGCAGGCCTTTCTCGCCATCGCGGCGGCGGAACCGGAGCGCTGTGTCGTCATCGATGCCGGCCTCTCCCTCGATGCGGTGGAAGAGGCGATCGCAGCCGTCCTCGCTGCCCGCCTGCCCGGCCTTCTCTCCGGCCCGGAGGCCGCCGACGATGCGGCCTGAACGCGCTCCCGAAGACGTCGAGCCCGGCGATCTCGCCGACATCCCCCGCCCGCGCGAGCAGGCCGGCCTCGTCGGCCATGCGGAGGCGGAGGCCGCCTTCATCGAGGGGATCGCCTCTGGCCGCCTGCACCATGCCTGGCTCATCGGCGGCCCGCGCGGCATCGGCAAGGCGACCCTGGCCTACCGGGTAGCGCGCTGGCTTATCGCCAACCCGCGCACCGGACGCGTCCCGGACACCCTGGCCGTCGATCCCACACATTCGGCGGCCCGGCAGGTGGCGGCCCTGTCGCATCCCAACCTCGTGGCCCTGCGCCGGACCCGGCCGCACAATGCCAAGACGCTCGCGACCAAGATCTCCGTGGATGCCGCCCGCCACGCCCTCGACCTGTTCGGCTCGACGGCGGGCAACGACGGCTATCGCATCTGCATCGTCGACAGCGCAGAGGACCTCAACGCCAACAGCGCCAATGCCCTCCTCAAGATGGTGGAGGAGCCCCCGCCGCGCTGCCTGTTCCTCATCGTCAGCCACGCGCCGGGCCGGCTGCTCCCGACGATCCGCTCGCGCTGCCGCGCCCTCAACCTGCGCCCCCTGGGGGAGGGGGAGGTGGCTCGGGTGCTGGAGGGCTTCCCTCCCCCCTTCGTGCGGCCCGAACCGGAGGCCTTGGCCCGCGCCGCCGCCCTCTCCGAGGGTTCGGTGGCGCAGGGCTTCGCCATGCTCGACCCGGCTACGTCCGGCCTCGTCGGCGAGATGGAGACCCTGCTGTCGCGCCTCGACCATCCAGACTGGCGCCGCATCCTGGCGCTCGCCGAAAAGCTCTCGGGCCGGGACGCGGACGAGCATTTCGCCGCGAGCCTCGACACGGTGTTCCGCTTCGTCTCGTCGGAGCTGAACCGCCGCCGCCACGAGCCGCCGGCTCGCCTTGCGGCCCTGGTGGAGGTGTGTGACAAGATCGCCCGCGCCGCCCGGGAGGCCGCGACCTACAATCTCGACAGGCGGCCGCTGATCCTCTCGCTGTTCGGCGACCTCGCGGGGGCCGTGCGCGCCGGGGCATGAGCAGGCTCGTCCTGTGATCCGATGAACCGCGTATCCGAGGGTATTTCGACGCGATGGCCAACGAGTCAGGGCCCAGCCCATCCATTGCCAAGACTTCCGGTTCCGAAATCGAGACTACCGGTTCCGATGCCAAGACCTTCGGCATCAGCACGGCGATCTCCTATCCCAACGGCGCGCCGCATATCGGCCACGCCTACGAGGTGATCGCCACGGACGCGATCGCGCGCTTCAAGCGCCTCGACGGCTACGAGGTGCTGTTCTCCACCGGCACCGACGAGCACGGGCTCAAGATCCAGCAGACCGCATCCAAGGCCGGCATCGGCCCGAAGGCGCTGGTCGACGACATGGCGGCGCGCTTCAAGGCCATGGCCGAGGCTTTGAACTGTTCCCACGACCGCTTCATCCGCACCACGGAGCCGGACCATTACGCCGCCGCCCAGGAACTCTGGCGGCGCATGGAGGCCAACGGCGACATCTACCTGTCGAAATACGCAGGTTGGTACTCGGTGCGCGACGAAGCCTATTATAACGAGGACGAAACCGAGACCGCCCCCGACGGGACGCGCCGCGCGCGGGAGACCGGCACGGCCGTGACCTGGATGGAGGAGGAGAATTTTCTCTTCCGTCTCTCCGCCTATCAGGATCGGCTGCTCGCTCTCTACGAGGCCCAGCCCGACTTCATCGGCCCCGAGACACGGCGCAACGAGGTGGCGAGCTTCGTCCGCTCCGGCCTCAAGGACCTCTCCGTCAGCCGGACCAATTTCGACTGGGGCGTGCCGGTGCCGGGCCATCCCGACCACGTCATGTATGTGTGGGTCGACGCGCTGACGAACTACCTCACGGTGACGGGCTTCCCCGACGAGGCCGATCCTCGCAAAAAATTCTGGCCGATGGACCTGCACGTCATCGGCAAGGACATCGTGCGCTTCCACGCGGTCTACTGGCCGGCCTTCCTGATGTCGGCGGGCCTGCCACTCCCGAAGCGCGTCTTCGGCCATGGCTTCCTGCTCTCCAAGGGCGAGAAGATGTCGAAATCGCTCGGCAACGTCGTCGATCCGATGGACCTCATTGCGACCTACGGGGTCGATGCGCTGCGCCAGTTCGTCCTGCGCGAAGTGCCCTTCGGCGGCGACGGCAATTACAGCCACGAGGCCATCATCACCCGCTACACGGCGGATCTCTCCAACGGGCTCGGCAACCTCGCCCAGCGCTCGCTCTCGATGATCGCCAAGAATTGCGGCGGCCTCGTCCCCGAGCACGGCGATTTCACGGAGGATGACCGGGCACTCCTGGCGCTCGCCGACGCCCTGCCGGGCTCGGTGCGGGTAGCGATGGACAAGCTCGCCCTTCACACGGCGCTCGCCGACATCTGGGCCGTGGTGACGGCCTCCGACCGCTATTTCGACGCGCAGAAGCCCTGGGTCCTGCGCAAGACCGACCCGGCCCGCATGGCCGCCTCCCTCTACGTGGTGGCCGAGACCCTGCGCGCCATCGGCATCCTGGTGCAGCCCTTCATGCCGGAAGCGGGGGCCAAGCTCCTCGACCTCCTGGCCGTGCCCGCCGACCGGCGGAACCTCGCCAATATCGGGGAGGGGGACAGGCTGGTGCCGGGCACCGCGCTCCCCGCGCCGAGCGGGCTGTTCCCGCGCTTCGTCGAGCCGGAGACTCCCGCCGCCTGAGGCGGGGTCCGCAGCGTCACCGAGAATCCCGAGTTTTGTCCATGCTGGTCGACAGCCACTGCCATCTCGACTTCCCCAACTTCGCCGAGGATCTTCCCGGCGTGATCGCCCGCGCCCAGGCGGCGGGCGTGACGGGGATGCTGACCATCTCGACGCGGGTAGCCAAGGCACGGGTCTACGAGGCCCTGTCCGAGGCTCATCCGCAGATCTGGCACACGGTGGGGACCCATCCGAACGGGGCAGGGGACGAGCCCGACGTGCCCACGGAGGAGATCGTCGCCCTCACCCGCCATCCGCGCTGCATCGGCATCGGCGAGGCGGGGCTCGACTACCATTACGAGGACGCCGCCCCGGAAGCGGTGCAGGATCGGGTGTTCCGCCGGCATATCGCGGCCGCCCGCGAGACCGGCCTTCCCCTCGTCATCCATGCCCGCGATGCCGACGCGGAGATGGAATCGGTGCTCGTCGACGAGATGAAGCGCGGGGCCTTCAAGGCGGTCCTGCACTGCTTCTCCTCGGGCCGGCGCCTGGCCGAGGTCGGAATCGAACTCGGCCTGTCCATCTCGTTCTCGGGCATCGTCACCTTCCGGCGCTCGCACGAGTTGCGCGACATCGCCCTCGCCGTGCCCCGCGACCGCATCCTGGTGGAGACCGACGCGCCGTTCCTGGCGCCCGAGCCGCATCGCGGACGCAGCAACGAGCCGGCCTATACCGCCGACACCGCCCGCTCACTGGCCAAGACCCTGGACATGGAGTTCGAGGCCTTCGCGAGCCTGACGACGGCCAATTTCCACCGCCTGTTCGACAAGGCGACTCCATCCGGCGGCCAGGGGGCGTGACAGGCGCCCGCCCCTTTCGATACCAACGAACCGGGAGGTGCGGATGGGTTCTCTGACGCTGACGATTCTCGGCTGCGGCTCGTCCGGCGGCGTTCCCCGCGTGGGCTACGGCTGGGGCGCCTGCGATCCGGCCGATGCCAGGAACCGGCGGCGGCGCTGCTCGATCCTCGTGGAGCGGCGAGGGGAGGCGGGCGACACCAGCCTCCTCGTGGACACCTCGCCCGATCTGCGCGAGCAATTGCTGTCGGCGGGGGTGAGCCGCCTCGACGCGGTACTGTACACCCATGCCCATGCCGACCACACCCACGGCATCGACGACGTGCGGCCGCTCGTGATCCACATGCACCGGCGCATCCCGGTCTATGCCGACGCCGAGACGCGGGCTCTGCTCACGATGCGCTTCGGCTATTGCTTCGAGACGCCGCCCGGCAGCGCCTACCCGCCGATCCTCGACATGAACGATCTCGTGGCGGGCGAGCCGGTCACGATCCCGGGCGAGGGCGGTACGATCGAGGCGGTTGCCTTCGGCATGGAGCACGGTGCCGAGTCCGCCCACGGCTTCCGCTTCGGGCCGGCAGCCTATGCGCCCGACGTGAGCCTGATGCCGGAGGCGGCCAAAGCGCGGCTCAACGGCCTCGATCTCCTCATCATCGACGCCCTGCGCGACACCCCTCACCCGACCCATTACTCGGTCTCGGATGCGCTCGCGCTCATCGAGGAGGTGCGCCCGCGCCGCGCGATCCTCACCAATCTCCACACCGATCTCGACTACACCACGCTCGCGGCCAAGCTGCCGCCGGGGGTGGTGCCGGCCTATGACGGGCTGTCGGTGAGCGTGGATCTCTGACGCATCGTCCCGAAGACCGGGAAGCGGGTTTCGAACGAGAGCCGGGGCGACGCCGGCCCTTTGTCGGGGAGGGCAGCCCGCGAGCCCCCGCAGAACCGTCTTCAGTTGTTGCGCAAGGGGTCGGCCGGGATGAGGCCGGCATTGACCAGGATCTGCGCCGTGGCGGCCTCCGCGAGGCGGTCGTAGCCCGCATCGGTCATGTGCAGCCCGTCGGGGCCGATCATCTGGTTCAGCGAAAGCAATCCGCTGGCGGCCCAGTTCCGCATCAGGGCATTGCGCCGGATCACCGGCACATCGAGCTCGGCGGCCAGGGCATGGAGTGCCTCGCCGTAGCGCTCGGCGCCGTTGGTGGTGCTCAGGCGGCGGCACCATTGCTGATCCATCAGGATCACGTCCGAGCCGGCGGCCCGCATGGCGACGATGCCCTGGCGCGTGAGTTCGGTGAAGCGTTCCACCGTGACGCCCGTCATCGGGTCGTTGCTACCGGTCTGCCAGATCACGAGGTCGGGCCGCGCGTTGAGCACGTCGCGATCGAGGCGCCGGGCCATGGCCTCGGCATCGTCGCCGCCCTTGCCCCGGTTGAGCACCGTCACCGTGGAGTGTTTCGCGCCGGCGTGGTCCAGGCGTCGCTGCAGGTCATCCTGGAGCTGGGCCGGGTAGGCGGCGGAGGGCGAGGAGGCGCCCGACCCCTCCGTGGAGGAGGAGCCGAAGGCGACGATACGGATATCCGACCCCGTCTTCACCAGGGCCGCGACGTGGGAGAGCTTGGCCATCGCCCGGGCGGGAATCGCGGGCTTCATCAGCACGGGATCCGCCCATGCCGGGCCGCCGAGGCCGAGGGCCGCGAGGGCTAGGCCTAGGATCGGGGCGGCATAGGGCTTCAGCAGGGTCAGCATCGTATCCGCTTCGAATGGACCGGATCGCGCGGTTATCGGGACCGCTTCCGCGTCGGGATGACGTAGACACGTGGTTTGAGATCGGATTGTGACGATCGCCCCCGAAACTGGCGGATCGCTTAAGGAAGGTGGTGAGCGAGGCATGAACCGTCGCATCCATCGGGGATACTTGATGGAATGGTGAATTCCAAGCGCATGACCGACGACCCTGCGCTTCGCTCGGAGGAGCGTCACTCCATCGGAGCGAAGCCTGGACAGGGCAGGGTCGAACACCGATTCGCTTGGTAGATCGGGCGCGCCGATATGGTTAACGCCATTAACCATATCGCGGCCGCTCCAACCGAATGTTCCATAATATATCTTATGCGAATGGCAGATTTGGGTGCGGAACGGGCCTCGATCGCCATCCTGGGCAGCGCCGGCCGACGACGGGATCCGGCCCTTGCCTAGGGTGCCCGCAACGTATCCGGCGCCCTGCCCTCGCCGGTGGAGAACCGGCCGTAGCGCAGGGCCAGGGTCGGCAGGATCAGGAGGTTCAGGACCGTCGAGGTCACAAGGCCGCCGAGGATGACGATGGCCATCGGGCCCTCGATCTCGCGGCCGGGCTCGCCGGCTCCCAGCGCCAGGGGCAGCAGGCCGAGGCCGGTGACGAGGGAGGTCATCAAGATCGGCACAAGGCGGTCGGCGGCGCCCTCCACCGCCGTGTCGCGATCCCATGCCCGGCCCTCGGCGGCGACGAGATGCTCGTAATGCGAGATCATCATGATGGTGTTGCGGAGCGAGATGCCGAACAGGGTGACGAAGCCGACGATGGAGCCCAACGACAGCACGGCGCCGGTGGCGAAGACCGCGAGCACGCCGCCGACGAAGGCGAAGGGCAGGTTGACCAGGACCAGCATGAGGTTGCGCGCGCTGCCGGTGACCACGGCGAGCAGCAGCACGATGCCGAGGCCCGCGAGCCCGGAGAACAGCAGCAGGTCGCGCTTAGCCCGCGCCTGGGCCTCGGCCGATCCTGCAAAGCTCACATAGACGCCCGTTGGCAACGCCACCTCCTTGGCGATCTTGCGCCGGGCGGCTTCGACGAAGGAGGCGACATCGCGCCCCGTGACGTTAGCGGTGATGACCTGGACGCGCTGGGCGCCCTGATGCTGGACCTGGTAGCGCCCCGAGGTCTCGTAGATGTCCGCCACCTGGGCGAGGCGGATGAAACGGCCGTTCGAGGAGCGCAAGGGGAGGTCGCCTACAGCACTGAGGCGCCCCCTCGCCCCGGAATCGAGGATGACGAGGACGTTGAAGACTGCATTGCCCTCATAGGTCTGGCCCACCACGTCGCCCTGATAGGCGGTGCGCACCACCTCCATCACCTCCACCGCCGAGAGGCCCCAATGGCGCAGGTCGTTGGGCCGGAGACCGACGTTGATCTGCGGCAATCCTGCGGGCGACGCCTGCTGGATGTCGGTCGCGCCGCGCACTTCGGCGAGTTCGCGAGCGATGTCGCGGGCCGCCGCCTCGATCCGGGCGAGGTCGTTGCCGAAGACGTTGACGACGACGGGTGCGGTGTAGCCCGAGACAGTCTCCTCAATGCGCTCGGTGAGGAAGGTCTTGAGCGAGAAGGCGGCACCGGGAAACCCTGCCATCAGGGCGCGGATATCGGCCTCGGCCCTGCCCTGCCCGGCACCGTCCAGCCCCTGGTCGAGGTCGATATGGATCTCGCTGTAATGGGTGCCGGCGGTGTCCTGGCCGGCCTCGGCGCGGCCGATCTGCGAGGCGACGGCGCGGATGCCGGGGATCTTCAGGAGTTCGGCGGTGATGCGGCCGCCGAGCCGCATGGATTCCCCAAGCGACGTTCCCGGAGCCGCAGCCATGTGCAGGATCAGGTGGCCCTCCTTGAGGTCGGGCAGGAAGGTACTGCCGAAGAACGGCGTCGCGGCGGCGCCCGCCAGGGTCACCAGGATGCCGCAGGCGATGACGATGCGCGGTGCGCGGTTGATCCGCTGAAGGAGGCGGGTGTAGCCGCCCCGCGACCAGCGCATCACCGGCGGATCGCGCATATCCGTCTCGCGCCGCCCGGTGAGGAGCATCATCGACAGAGCGGGGGTGACGGTGAGCGCCACGGCGAGCGAGGCCACCACGGCGAGGATGTAGGCGAGGGCGAGGGGGGCGAACAGCTTGCCGGCGATGCCCGACAGGACCAGCACCGGCAGGAACACCAGCAGCACGGCGAAGGTCGCGTAGGCGACCGCGGTGCGGACTTCCAGGATGGCGTCGAAGACCACCCTCCCCTCCGGGACGGGCACAGTCAGGCGCCGGTTCTCGCGCAGGCGCCGCACCACGTTCTCGACGCCGATGACCGCGTCGTCCACCACCTCGCCGATGGCGATGGCGAGGCCGCCCAGCGTCATGGTGTTGAGGCTCTCGCCCATGGCCTGGAGCGCCACCACGGCGGCGATGAGCGAGAGCGGGATCGCCACCGACGAAATCACGCAGGTGCGCCAATCGTAGAGGAAGGCGAACAGCACCACGACCACGAGGATGCCGCCGAGTCCCAGCGCCTGGAGCACGTTGGCATTGGCGATGGTGATGAAGTTCGCCGGCCGGAACAGGTCCGCGCGCAACGCGACGCCTTCCCGGTCGAGGGCGGGGCGCAGGTCTTCCAGGGCCGCTTCCGCGCGGGCGGTGACCTCGCGGGTGTTGGCGCCGTATTGCGCGCCGACCATGAGGAGCACGCCGCGCTTGCCATCCACCAGGGCGGCGCTGATCGGCGGCTCGCCGGCGGCGACCACGGTGGCGACATCGCCGAGGGTCACGCTCGCCCCACCCTCGTTGATGAGGACCGTGCGGGCCAGTTCCTCCGGGGTGAGCGACTGTCCCGCCGTCTGGAGGGTGACGCGCTGGTTGATCGTGTCGACGAAGCCGGCCCCGCGCACGCCGGTGGCCTTGCGGGCGGCGGCGAGCACGTCGTTCATGCCGATATTGTAGCGGATCAGATCCGCCGGGCGGATCTGGACCTGGAGCGAGCGCACGGCGCCGCCATAGACCGAGACTTGGGCGACGCCCGGCACGGCCAGCAGCCGGAGGCGCACGGTCCAGTCGGCGACGGTACGCAGGTCGAGGTCGGAGCGCCGTCCCGAGGTCAATCCGACGAGGAGCACGGTGCTGGTGGCCGAGGTGAGCGCCGTCATCGCCGGAGGCAGCACGCCCTGGGGCAGGCGGCCGGCGAGGGCCGTGAGCCGCTCGGTGACGAGTTGCCGGACGCGGTAGACGTCGCTGCCGGTGCCGAAGGTGACGGTGATGACCGACAGGCCCTGGATCGAGCTCGAGCGCAGGGATTCGATCCCCGGCAAGCCGTTCACCGCCACCTCGATCGGCTGGGTAACCAGCACCTCCACCTGTTCGGGGTTGAGGCCCGGCGCCTCGGTCTGGACGACCACGGAGGGCGGCGCGAATTCGGGGAACACGTCGTATTTGGCATCCGCCAGCACGAAGACGCCGTAGCCGGCGAGCGCGAGACTGAGCGCCAGGACGATGCCGCGAAAGCGCACCGCGAAGGCGACGAGCGCCGCCTGGGGGCCGCTCGGAGGGGCGTTCGGAACGTCGCTCACGTCAATCGTCGTCCACGCCGCCGGAGACGGAGAGCAGGCTCTTCATCTCCTCGGACAGCAGCGCCTGCGCGCCCGTCAGCACGATCTCGGTCCCGTCGGGCAGGTCCTCCACCACATAGGCATCCGCCGACATCGGCGGGTCGGCCTTGAGCGCGTGGCGGGCATAGGCGTTGGGCGCCACGGCACGGTAGATCCAGGTGCCCCCCTGCCAATGCACCACCGCATCCTCGGGCACGCTGATGCCGGTGACGGTCCGGTCGGAGGCGAGGAAGGCGAGCATGCTCATGCCGGGCAGGAAGCCGCTATCGCCCGGCACGGTGTAGAAGTAGCTGAGGCCCTGGATGCGCTGGTCGGTGCGGGTGGCCGGCGAGACGTAGCGCAACGCGATCCGCGCGCTCTGCGGCGGCACTTCGGCGAAGGCGGCAGCGGGTTGGCCCTTGATGCTCTCGCCCGGCGGCAGGGTCACCTGAACCAGAAAGTCGACGCGTTCGATCAGCCGGGTGATGGCGGGCGAGCGCTCGACGATGGCCCGGCCGATCACCGGCCCCCATTCCTGCTGCGCGGTGGCGGACAGGGTGCGGACCTGGGATTCCGCCGCCGCCAGCGAGGCCTGGTCGGTCTGGAACGTGCCCTCGGTGGTCTCGACCTGAACCGTGGTGGCGTAGGGACCAAGATTCCTGGCGCGCTGGAACGCGTTGCGCGAGACCTCGACGCGGGCCTGGGCGGTCTGGAGCTGCGCCTTGGCGCTGGCGTAGGAATTGGTGAGGTCGGTGACCCTGGCGACGTCGAGGACGCTGCCATAGGCCTGGAGTTCCTCGCGGTGGGGGGCGAAGGGCAGCACCTGTGTCGCGATGCCGAGACGCTCGCGCTCTTCCGGCTTGAGCCGGACGACGGTGCGGCCGTCCTCGATTGCGGTGCGCTGGGCTGGAAGATGGCGCGGGGCCGGGGGCCCGGGTGCGACCCGCTCGCGCAGTTCGGCGATGAGGGCCGTGCCGGCCTCGCTCAGCGCGAAGGCGGCGAGGCCGGCCACTGCGCCCGCGAGGAGGAGAACACGCACCCACGACACCAGAACCGCCCTCCCCGGCCTCGCGGTCGATGCACCGCGTCGTACCCTGTGAACGGATACAGCGTCGCCCGGCAGCCCGATACGGGCGATGCCGGATTATCCCGCCCTCCCTCCCTGCCTCCTGTCTTGCCTCCCGTCCTGCCTCGCAACGTTGCGCCGGCCCGCGCGTGGTTTCGCGATTCTCGCGGCCATGGGATGGTGAGGCGGCCGGAGAACGTCGTGACCCACATCATCCCGCTGCCCTACAGGCCGCCCTACGATTGGCCCGCGATCCTGGCCTATCTCGGCGGCCGGGCCATTCCTGGTGTCGAGGTGGTGACGACGGATGCCTATGCCCGGACCGTCTTCCTCGGCGGCCGTCCCGGCACGATCGCGGTAGCGCCGGGGCAGGGCGACGCCCTCGTCGCCACGGTCGATCATCCCGATCCGGCGATTCTGCCAGACGTTCCCGCCCGGCTGAGGCCGATGTTCGATTGCGATGCCGACCCGGCCGTCATCGCGGCGGCGCTCTCGCGCGACCCCGACCTCGCCCCCCTTGTGGCCGAACGGCCGGGCCTGCGGGTTCCGGGCGCCTGGGACGGATTCGAGATCGCGGTGCGCGCCATTCTCGGACAACAGGTCTCGGTGAATGCGGCGACCCGCCTCGCCGGCCGTCTGGTCTCCGCCTTCGGCGAACCGGTACTGCCGGAACGCGGCGCGGTGGGGCTCACCCATCTGTTCCCAACGCCGGATCGCCTGCTCGACGCCGACATCGCCGCGACGCTGGGCATGCCGGGGGCACGCGGCAGGGCGATCGGCACCCTCGCCGCGGAGGCGCATGCGAATCCCGATCTGTTCGCCAGAGGACGCGGCCTCGATCCGGCGGTGGCCGCCCTCAGGGCGATGCGCGGAATCGGCGAGTGGACGGCGCAGTACGTCGCCCTCAGGGCGCTTCGCGAACCGGATGCACTTCCGGCAGCCGACCTTGCCCTGCTCCGGTCTCTCGATACCGGCGCCGGCCGTCCGACACCGGCGCAACTGCTGGTGCGGGCCGAGGCCTGGCGCCCGTGGCGGGCCTATGCCGCGGTGCATCTCTGGACGAGCGATGCGGCGCGGATCGCGGCCGTCCCGCCTGCCGCAAAGCCCGCCGCAAAGCTCCGCCTTCCCCGGCCCGCGTCGGGACACGGCCCGTGAGTGCAGCCCTGCTTCCGACGGGCTTGCTCAGCCCGTCATGGGCGGGACAGAAGGGGCGGCGGCGCCGCAAGCGAAGACACATCTCCGAGCAAAGCCCCCGAAGGGATCATGACCTCTCCGTCCGCCTCCCCCGGCCCGGCCGTCGAGACCCGCGGCGCCACGGCCGCCTACCCGCTCCTCCTGTTCACGACCCTGCTGTGGGGCGGCAACGTGGTCGCCGGCAAATGGGCCGTGGGCGAGGTCTCGCCCCAGGTGCTCACCTGCCTGCGATGGGCCTTCGCCTGCCTCGCGCTGGCCTGGCCGGCCTGGCGCGGGATCGTGGCCGAGCGCCACCTGATCGCGCGCCACTGGCGCTACATCCTGCTGATGGGAGCCTGCGGCTACACCGCCTATGCGAGCCTGTTCTACGCCGCGGGCATCTACACCACCGGCGTGAACGTTGCCCTGTTCCAGGGGGCGATCCCGGTCCTCGTCATCCTGCTGAACTACGTCGTGCACCGTGTCGCCGTCACCGGGGCGCAGGTCCTCGGCGTCGTCATCACCCTTGGCGGCGCGGGCGTCGCGGCGACCCACGGCGACTGGCACATCCTGTCGACGCTGTCCTTCAATGTCGGCGACATGCTGATGCTCGGGGCCTGCCTGCTCTATGCCGGCTACACCGTCGCCCTCGCCGACCGGCCGAAAATGTCCGGCCTGACCTTCTTCTCGGCGATGGCGCTGGCGGCCCTCGTGACCTCCCTGCCCGCCCTCGCCCTCGAGCAGGCCGCCGGACGCCTGATCTGGCCGACGCCGCAGGGCTGGGCCATCGTCGCCTTCGTGGCGCTCGGACCGTCCCTCATCGCCCAGCTCTCGTTCATGCGGGGCGTCGAACTGATCGGCCCGAACCGGGCGGGGGTGTTCGTGAACCTCGTGCCGATCTTCGGCTCGGGCCTCGCCATCCTCGTCGTCGGCGAGCCCTTCCAATGGTACCAGGCCGCGGCTTTGGCCCTCGTGCTCGGTGGCATCGTCATCGCCGAGCGCTTCGGCCGCCGCGCACGCCCGGGCGGCGGCTGAGACGGGACGGCCGGTTCAGCCGGCGGCCGCGCGTTCGAGCGCGGCGATGTCGAGCTTGATCATGTCCTGCATGGCGGAGAAGACGCGGCGCGACACGGCCGGATCGGGATCGGCGAGCAGCCGGGGGAGGATCGTGGGCACGATCTGCCAGGGCACGCCCCACCTGTCCCGGAGCCAGCCGCACATGATCTCGGCCCCTCCATCCGCGATGAGCGCCGCCCACAACCGGTCGACCTCGTCCTGGTCGGCGCAGGCCACCGAGATGGAAGCGGCCATTCCGTAATCGGCCCGTCCGCCTCCGTTCAGGGCCTGAAAGCCCTGTCCGCCGAGGGTGAAGGCCACCAGGAGCGCATCGCCCGCCTCCCCGCCCGGCCAGGGCCCCGGCGAGTGCTGGACGTGGTCGATCCGCGAATCGGGGACGAGGGAGACGTAGAGGCCGACGGCCGCCTCGATGTCCTTACCCAACCACAGGCAAGTGCTGACCTTGGGCATCGTCGACTCCTCCCGCGAGACCTGACTCGGCTGAGGATATCAACGATCCGGTCCCGATCCCATCAGATGATGAGCCCCCGCCGCAGGGCGATGGCGACGGCCTGGGTGCGGTTGGCGGTGCCGAGCTTGGCGCGGGCGGAGCGCAGGTGGAAATCGACGCCGTGGGTCGAGATGCCCATGACCTCGCCGATCTCCCAGTCGGTCTTGCCTTCGGCCGCCCATTGCAGCGCCTCGCGCTCGCGCGGGGCGAGGCGCGCCGTGGCCGCCGGGCTCTGGCCGTTCAACAGCAGCAGGTGGCCGAATGCGTAGGTGGCGGCCAGCTGGAGCATGCCCCTGTCCGCCGGATCGATGGCGAGACGCTCGCCCGAAACACTGAACCCGGCGGTCTCGCCGTCGAGAGTCATCAAAGGAATGGTCAGACCGTCGCGCAGGCCGAAATCCGTCGCCTCGTCCATTACCCTGCGCGCCAGCGGATCGTCGGCATGCTCATCGGTGGCGTCGCTCCATGCGAAGGGCGCGGTGGAGTGGCCGAGGCGCCGCACCGTGGGGTCGTGGAAGGCATAGCCGCGCGTCAGGTAACGCCGGCCCCATTCCATCGGGAAGGTATTGAGGAGAACGTGGCCGCGCTGCTGTCGGACGGGCGCACCACGGGCAGGCACGGTGGCCGCCATGATGTGGGCGACGCCGAGATCCGCCAGTTCCGCCATCAGAAGCCGGGCAACGTCCTCGCCGCTGGCCGTCCGGTCGAGGGAGCGGAGGAAGCCGAGGGTCTGATCGAGGGATTTGCGCGTCACACGCATACTGCCAGGCGAGTCCGATCACGTTTTCATGATCATGGGCATGAGAACGACCTAACTCTAGATTGTCAACGCATTCCCTTGGGTAGGATCGATTTTGCGCGCACGGGTATCCTGAGGGGGGTCGTCAGCCGAACAGGTCGACGGTCCTGAAACCGGCCGCTTCCAGCCGCTCGGCCAGGACTCGGCGATGGCACCGTTCCGGATCGCGCTCGAAGCAGAGGAGACAGGTAGGCGCCCGCGCGGCGAGCTCGCACAGGGCATCGAGGGCGAGGCCGCCATCGGCGGTATCGAGCACCTCCTCGCAGTAGATCCGGCGCATCAGCGCCGGATCATGGGCCCGGGCGGCCTCCCGCCCGGCCTTGGGCGTGCCGAGCTCCCGCGCATGCGCATAGACGAGACCCGCCTCCTCCAGGCTCGTCCTCAGGGCGTTCTTGGAGAAGCCTCGCTTGCGTGAGTTCGCCACCGCGCGAACGTCGGCCAGGGTCGTGACGCCGGCATCCTTCAGAGTCGCAACGAAACGCTCGGAATCGAGCCCTTCGTAGCCGATGGTGAACAAAACCTTGTCCAGTCTCCCCTCCCCTCGAAACGTCAGACCGGCTCGTGACTTAGCGTCGGGTGCCGGCCTGCGGCCAAAGCGCCGGAATGCACCCTATGTGGCTCGCAGGCAACGACTTCCGGAATTCCGCCGCATTACCGTCAAAGCTCTGTTAACCGCGCAGGGGCCATCCCTTAGCGATGAGTTTAGCGCGTGAGAACGGTGGGCCGGGCATCGATGTCGCTTAAGAACGGGATCGCCCCGACAATCCTGGCCGGGATGCCACGCGGCGTCGCGCTGCGCTGGGCCAAACGCTCTTTGACCGCCGCCCTGCTCGCGAGCGTGGCGGCCTGCGCCGGAAACCACAGCGACTTCTACCCGACCAAGGGCGACGTGAAGCCCCATCCGGGGGTCGCGCGCGCCAAGCAGCACCCGATCCAGGGCATCGACATCTCGAAATGGCAGGGCCCGATCGATTGGGCTTCGGTGCGCGGGGCCGGTACGCAGTTCGCCTTCATCAAGGCGACGGAAGGTGGCGACCACGTGGACGAGCGGTTCCGCGCCAATTGGGACGGTGCCGCCAAGGCGGGCGTGCCCCGTGGAGCCTACCATTTCGTGTTCTGGTGCCGCTCGGCCCAGGACCAGATGGAGTGGTTCAAGAAGAACGTGCCCAACGATCCGACCGCCCTGCCCCCCGTCCTCGACGTGGAGTGGAACGGCCATTCGCAGCTCTGCCCCAAGAAGCTGCCGAAAGCCCAGGCGCTGGCGATGATGCGCTACATGCTCGACGAGATGGAGCGCTACACCGGCAAGCGTCCGATCATCTATACCGACATCACCTTCCACAAGGACGTGCTCGAGGACGAGCTGCCCGACTATCCGCACTGGGTCCGCTCCACGGCGGCAGAGCCCGAGCAGCGCTACGCCAAGCGCAAGTGGATGCTGTGGCAGTTCACCTCCACGGGCCGGGTTCCGGGCGTGCGCGGCGACGTCGACCGCAACGCGTTCTACGGCTCGACGGCGGAATGGGCCTCGTTTCTGTCCACGGATTGCGACCCCCGCGACCATGTCCGGCTCGCCGGACAGGGGCTCTGCAGCGGGAAGTGAGCGGGGCGTGGAGGCCGCCGCTACAGGCCCGTATCGATGACGCTGGTGAGGACGGTGCCGTAATGGCAGGCCGTCGCGGCGAGGACGAAGGCGTGCCAGATGGCGTTCTGGTACGGCAGGCTGCGCCAGACGTGGAAGATGATTCCTAGCGAGTACAGCACGCCGCCAACGGCTAGGAGCCAGAGAGCGTCCGGCTTGAGCGCTCCGATCACCGATTCGTAGGTGGCCACGCCGCTCCATCCGAGGAGCAGGTAGAGGCCGATGGCGGCCCGGTCGAAACGGCCGGGCAGGAGAAGCTTCAGGGCGATGCCGATTCCCGCCAGAACCCAGATGAAGGCGAGCAGGATCCAGGCCGTCGATCCGCGTCCGACCAGGGCGACGAGAGGCGTATAGGTGCCCGCGATCATGAGGTAGATGATGGCGTGGTCGGCCCGGCGCAGGATCCACTTCCGGCGGCCGACCGGCCACATGTTGTAGGTGGCCGAGACACCGAGCATCGAGACCAGGGCGGCGGCGTAGACCACCACTCCCGCGCGTTCTGTCAAATCCAGCGGCGCCATCGCCGCGAGGATGACGATGGCGATGGCGCCCGCGACGCCGAAGACGATGCCGGCGATATGGATGGCGGCATCCGCCATCAATTCCTTGCGCGTGTAGTTCCAGCTCAGTCCGATGGGTCTACCGTCCTCAGCCAGAAACATCGCTGACTCCGAACTATCATGACCCAAGCTTAAGCGCCGAAGGGCCGGACTCGTTCCCTGTTCGAACTGCGCAGGCGGCGCGCATCGTGAACCGCCGCCTACAGGATTCCTGCGCATTTTCCCGGTAAGGGGATCCTCAGAAAGAGAACGTCGTAAAGCGGCTCGCGAGGACGACGGCCCAGGCCGCTCCGAGGAGTCCCGTGAGACCGACGACGACCTTCCGGGTTCGCGCATGGCGCGTCCCCTCCGCGACGGCGCCTTCGCGTGCCGTCTGGTCGCGCTCAACGAGTACCTGCTCTTCCGACACGAGGCGTTGGTCGTGCATGCTGGACGGCCTTTCGGTTGTGGCGAGACATTGCCGGACGCCGCTCTCGCGGCGACATCGACACATCGGCTAACGGCACGACCCCCAGCTTAGTTTCGCTGCAACGCAACAAAATATGGCCGAGGGGCACGCTCGCCGATGTCGACCGACAGGGTGCAAGCATCCGGCCAATCCGCACTCGCTATCGGGCATCGCGGCGAAGCGGTCTGTGCGATGCAACAGCTGACACGCCGACGAGATCCGGAAATCAGGGGCGGGAAATGCCCCCCTCGGACGTCCTCCAATACGCCTATCCCGAAGGGGATTAGGCGCGTCGGCCCATCATGTCTTCGAAACCGAAGGCGGCCGTGGCACCGGCGGGAGATGCCAGGGTGCGCTGGGCTGCCCCGCGGCTGAGCCGGGCATGAACGGTCGCCATCATCAGAACCGCCATCGCGAAGACCTGATGGGCGAGGCCCGCCCAGAGGGGCACCGCCAGCAGGAGCGTCACGATGCCCAACCCTGCCTGCGCCAGGGTCAGGCCCGCGATGCCCACGGCGCGGCGGGCCGTGCCGCTCGCGGGAAGCCGCCTGCTCGCATCGACAGCATGGAACAGCGCTGCCGCGAGGAGGAGATAAGCCATCAGGCGGTGGTTGAACTGAACCAGAGTGACATTGTCGACGAAGTTCTCGATCCACGGGCTGACGGCGAACAATTCGGACGCCCCCGGCACGAGGACGCCGTCCATGTCGGGCCAGGTGTTGTGCACGAGCCCGGCCTTCGATCCGGCGACGAGGCCGCCGAGACCGATCTGGATCAGGACGAGGATCGGCAGCAGGGCCGCCGTGATCCGCAGGCGCTCCGGTGCGGGCTCGGACGGGCCGGACCGCAGCCCGGCCGCCAGCCAGACGAGCCCAGCCAGGATCAAGCTTGCCGTGGTGAGGTGGAGGGCGAGCTTGAGGGGCGCCACCGCCGTCATCCCCGGCTGGAGCCCGGAAGCGACCATGATCCAGCCGATGGCGCCTTGAAGACCGCCGAGGGCGCCGAGGGCGAGGAGCCCGTATCCGAGGCGCCGGTCGACGAGGCCGCGCCACCAGAACATCAGGAGCGGTACGAAGAAGGCGAGCCCGAGGATTCGCCCGAGCAGGCGGTGGCCCCATTCCCAGGCATAGATGACCTTGAAGTCCGACAACCCCATACCCTGGTTGAGGATACGGTATTGCGGCGTGTCCTTGTACTTGTCGAACTCGGCGGCCCAGGCCTGTTCGGAAACCGGGGGGACCACGCCCGTCACCGGCCGCCATTCGGTGATCGACAATCCCGATCCCGTCAGGCGGGTGGCACCGCCGACGGCGACCATGGCCACGACGAGGATGGCCAGCGTGTAGAGCCAGATGCGCACCGGGTTCATGGAACGGACCGGCGCGGTCGGGGTGGTATCGCGTGAAGGCATCGCGGTGTGGAGCTCGCGTGGTGTCGGGATCGGCGCGGGTTTCCCGTGCCTTGCCACCCTGCGTTACGCATGCGCGGCCACGGGGGCAACGTCGCCCAGGGCCGCAGAGGGCTTGGATGCGGCGCGAGCGGCAATTGCCTTGCCGGGGCGGTCGGCCTAACCCCGGCGGACCTGCCGCCGGGGAGAAGGCCCTTGCCAAAGGCCCATGTACAGGAGAGCGCCCATGCGCCGCCGCACCCGCACGCTGCTCGGCACGATCGGCATGCTCGCCTTCGTGGCGCTCTACGCGCCCCTTGCCATGGCCTTGGCCGATAGCCGCATCTCGCAGACGCCCCCGGCCGTGCAGGCGGTCCTCTACGCCTTCCTCGGCATCGCCTGGATCTTTCCGCTGATGCCGCTGATCCGCTGGATGGAGCGAAAGGACGTCGACGGCGAGAGCTGAGAACCAAGATTTCGCCCGACGCCGGGATTTCGCCGCACTCGGCCGTCACAGGCTTGGGCACGCTTGAATGTTCCGCCAGCCCCAGGCCGAGATCCGCCGCTTCATGAACCGATTCCTCGTGTCCTTCCTGCTCGTAGGCTTCGGCTGCGCCGCACTCCCGGTTCTCGCCACCCAGGCTTCGGCGCAGAGTGCGCCCCGCTCGATGGCGGAATGCGAGCGCCTCAAGAACGACCTCGCCTACAACCAGTGCCTCGCGATGTTCGGACCGGCCGCGAGGAATGTCGGAGGCGGGGGCAGCGACGGCGGATCGGCCTCCTCTTCCGTGGCCACCGCACTCGCCGCCGTGCCACCGGTCAGCACCGAATCCCTGCCCATGGCCGACGAGCCTGTGCAGGAGGCTGGCAAGGGCCAGCGCGGCAGGCGCGGGCGCTACACCCGCCACGGCCGCCAGAGCGCCAGCTTCACCGTCGGTGGAAGCGAGGGCCGCTCGTCCTACCGCCGCCGCCGCCGGCACTAAGCAGGTTTCGCAGACGTGGCCTCCGGTTCTGAGATGAAAACCTGCGACACATCAAAGAGCCAAGCAGGGTGAAGCGTCGGCTTGCCTACGCGAACCTGCTGGGCCGGGCTCACTCGACATTGAGCCGCCGCCCGCGATTCCAGGCGAGGAACGGAACGCCCGACAGCAGCGCGGAGAGCGCCGGCTTCGATTGATGCAGCCCATTCACCGAGACCCGCGGCAGGGCATGGAGATGGCCGGCATGGCCGGGGAAGAGATGGCCGGGGCGGGTCGTCACGGCCGTGTCGAACCCGGCCTCGCGGGCGATTCCGAATTCCCGCCCCCCGGCCGAGGTCGGATCGCCCACCGGATAGGACAGGTGTCGCACCGGCCGTCCGATCTCCCGCGCGATCCGCGCCCTGCCCTCCCCGATCTCCCGGCGTACCCGCGCCTCCCCGTGTTTCGCCAGCATGGGATGGCCGATGGTATGGGCTCCGATCGACAATGCGGGATCAGCCGCCAGATCGCGCAACTCCCCCCAGGACAGGCAGAGTTCCTCCGCCACCCGCCCGATTCCGATGCCGGCCTCGCCGCAGAGATCGGCGATGGTGGCGAGCAGGCGCTCCTCCGAACCGGTGCGCAGGTGCCGGTAGAGTGCGGCGAAGGCCGCCATCTTTTCCTCAGCCGTGGTGGCGGGCAGATCGAGGGGCGGGGCCTCGTCCAGACGCACCCTCACCCGGTCGAGGCGAGCGATCGCGCGTTCGAGCTCGATCCACCACAGGCGGCCCCTCCCCTCGGCGAAATCGCTCGTGACGAACAGTGTCCAGGGAACGCGATGCCGCATCAGAATGGGAGCGGCGTGGCGGGCGTTGTCCCGGTAGCCGTCGTCGAAGGTCAGGACGGCGAAGGGCCTGTCTCCGCCGGGCCGGGCGAGCCGCTCGGGCACGGAATCGAGGCCGATCACGTCGAACCCCTTCGCGTCCAGCGTGACCAGCACCGCGTCGAGGAAGTCGGGCGTGATCGAGAGAATACCGTTGGGGGCGTAGGCCCTCGCGGGGGCCGGGTCGACGTGGTGGAAGGTCAGGATCAGGCCGCGCCCTTGCGCAACGCGCTTCAGCCAACGGTCGGCCCCCGAAGCGGCGATGGCGCGAAAACCCGCATCGAACAGGCGGTGACGGAACTCGGGCGCGGGCATGGGCGTCACCGGAGAGGAGCGGAACAGGCGTACACTCGAACACCAACCCGCAAGGTTTCGTTACCCACATCGCGAGATGATGCCCTGCCGTTTCCCATCGTCACCGGCGCTTAAGACGCCGGAGGGATAGGTACTCGACGATGGATGCTCGTGCGCCGCGCTCGCGGAGCCGTGCCAGGGAGCGGTGATGGCGGTTCTTGTTCACGATCTCACCGGAGCGGGTATGATTCAGGAGCGCGTCCGAGGGCAGCTGGTTCCGGAGGTGTTTCGCGACCTGGCCAGCGTCGAGGCTCTGTGGCGGAGCGTGGAGAGCGACCCCGCCGCGCTGTCGACCCCCTATCAGAGATTCGACTGGGTCTCGGCCTTCGTCTCGGCCAAGCTCGGCTGCACCCCGGCGGAGCAGGACGCCTCCCTGCGGGTCATCGTGCTGCGCGATCCCGGCGGACGGCCCCGCGTGATCCTGCCGCTGCAAGTGGCGCGCGAGCGCGGCGTTCGCGTGGCGCGGGTGATCGGCTGCAAGCACGCGAACTACCACATGCCGATGTTCGCCTCCCGCGAGGCGGCGGCCATGCGCGCGGAGGATCTCGTCGGCCTGCTGCGCCTCGTCGGACACGAGGCCGGGATCGACGTCTATCTGCTCGGACATCAGCCCCGCTTCTGGGACGGCGCCGCCAATCCGTTGAGCCTTCACGCCGCGCCGGCGGTGAGCGACGCCTACGGCCTGATCCTCGGTCCCGACCCCGAGACCACCGCCAAGCGCGTCTTCAGCGCCGATGCGCGCAAGAAGGTGCGCTCGAAGGAGAGGAAGCTGATCGAGGCCTTCGGCCCCGTGGAGTATCGCGTGGCCTCGAATGCCGAGGAGGTGAAGACCTACCTCTCCGCCTTCTTCGCGCAGAAGGCCTCGCGCTTCGCCGCCATGGACATCGCCAATCCCTATGCCGACGAGGGGATCCGCCGCTTCATCGCCACCGGCGCCTGCCGGCAGGACGATCAGAACGAAGTCCGGGGCGCCGCGATCGAGGTCTCCGCCCTGGTGGCGTGCAACGATGGGCGAGTCTTCGCGACCTTCGCCGGTGCGGTCAGCGACGCGCGCTACAGCGGCATGATGACCTCCTTCGACCAGGATCCCGTCGTCGGACGGTCGAGCCCCGGCGACATCCTGCTGCAGCACCTCATCCGCGATCAGACCGAGCGCGGTCGTCGCAGCTTCGATCTCGGCGTCGGGGAGGCCCGCTACAAGGCCAATATCTGCGACGAGACGATTCAGCTCGGCGAGGTGACCATCGCCGTCACCCTGCGCGGCCATTTCTTCGCCGTTCCGGCCATGGCCGCCACCCGCCTCAAGCGCCGGATCAAGCGGAGCGAGCGACTGGCGCGCTGGGCGAAGACGGTTCAGAGGGCGATCCGACGCTCGGCCCGCCATGGCCGGCCCGCCGGCGAGGGGCATACCTGAGGCAACGGGTCGAGGCGGAGGCCCCTCGCTTAGGCCGCCGAAAGCCTTTAGGCCGCCGAAAGTCTTGCGCCGGCCCCCGGCTTTCCCGCATCGTCGTGTTCGTTCGCGGTCTGCTCCCCGGCGACGAGGACCGAGCCGGATCCCTCCTGGTCGGCCAGGCCGTAGAGCGAGACGAGTTCGGGATCCTCGGGCGACTTGTCGGAGGCGATGACGATGGCGTTCATCCGGCCCGCCATGGCCGCCAGCAGGTCGCGTGCCGCATCGGACTGGGCCCCACCCAACTGATAGACGACCCAGTCGTAGCTCTGGGCTAGGGCATCGAGGGCGATGGCCAGGGCCTCCGGCTCATCCGTGAGGATGTCGCAATCGACGAAGCCGCGCGGGATGGCGTGAAGCCTGCGCACCGAGGGCACCGACCGGATCACGTCGAGGAAGGCCGCTTCGCCCGCCACGAGGTCGGTGAGGCCGGCATCGTCCGAGGGAGAGGCCGGGCCGTTGACGTCCACCAGAAGGACGCGCCCGCTCGCGGCCAATGCCTCCGCCAGGATCCGGGCAAGTTGCCGGTCGGCGTCCGTGTCGGTCTCCGCAATGAGGAGGCTTCCACCATTGCGGCCGATGCGCTCGCGGAGGCGACGGGTGAGGGCGTGGAGATCGTAGCTCGGGACCGCCGTCGGGCCCGCTTCCCCGGCCGCCCCTTCCGTATCCTCCCGCACCGTAAGCGGTGCGGCCTCCGGGACGGAGACGGGAGCAGCGGCGACGAGGGGGACGACGACGCGGGCGATCAACGGCGCCTCGTAGAGGGCGGCGGCGGTGCCGGTGCGCGACAGGGCCACGGAGGCTTCCGGGAAGGCGAAGGGGGCGGGTTCGGGGGCCCGATCGTCCGGTCCGGTCCCGCGGCGGCGGGTCTCGTCGGGATCGCGGAGGAGATGACGCGCCGCCACCCCGCCGCTGGACAGCAGCATCGCCATCACGAGAGCGAGGGCGACGATGGGCAGCTTCTTCGGGAAGGACGGGATCTGGGGCACCACGGCGCGGGAGACCACGCGGGCATCGGCGGGGGCCGCGCTCTCGGCATCGCGGGCCGAAGCCTCGCGATAGCGCGAGAGGTAGGATTCGAGCTGGTCGCGTTGGGCCTTGGCCTCGCGCTCGAGGGCGCGCAACTGGACCTCGCTGGAATTGCCCTTCGAGACGACCTCGCGCTGCGCGTCGACGGCGGCGTTCAGGCTCTCGACCCGGGCCTCAGCGATACGGGCGTCGTTCTCCATCGTCCGCACCACCCGGTCGGCGGTGGCCTTGATCTGCGCGTCCAGGTCGCCGATCTGAGCGGTCAGCTCCTTGATGCGGGGATGGGCCGGCATCAGCGTCCGAGATTCGAGGGCGAGCTGCCCGCGCAGGGTGATGCGCTGCTCCACCGTGCGGCGGATGACCTCGTTATTGGCGACATCCGGGATTTCGAAGGCGCGGCCGTCCTTGATCATCTCGCGGATGAGCTTGGCCCGGCTCGTGAGATCGGCCTTGACCGTGCGAGCCTGGGACAGCTGGGTCGACAATTCGCTGAGCTGCTGGGTGCCCAGAGGTTGGCTGGTGGTGCCGCCACCGCCGCTGATCAGGCCGTTGCGGGCGCGAAAGGTCTCCACCTTCGCCTCGGCCTCGGACACGCGGGTGCGCAGGGTGTCGATGTTGCCGCCGAGCCAGGTCGACGCGTAGCGGGCGGTGTCCACCTTCGCCGATTCCAGGGAGGCGATGTAGAGTTCCGCGATGGTGTTGGCGGCCTTGGCCGCGAGGTCCGGATCGCGCGAGCGGAACTCGACCGTCAGGATGCGGGACTTGCCGGCCGGGTAGACCAGGAGCCGGTCGAAATAGGTCTCGAGCACCCGGTCCTCGGGCGCTCGCTCCATCGGGTTCCTGCCGAGCCCGATCATCATCAGGACGCGCTGGACCGGACCGATGCCGTCGACTTCGGGATCGAATTCGGCATTGCCCACGAGCTTCAGGCGGCGGATCGCCTCGCGCGCGATATCCCGGGACATCACCACCTGGACCTGGCTCGCCACCGCCTGTTCGTCGATGGCCAGGGGCTGTTCGCCGCGCTCCTGCGCGGTCCGGGCGAAGCTCGCATCGCGGCTCTCCAGCAGGATCTTGGCCTCGCCGGTGTAGCGGGGCGGAACGACCTGTACGAAGACGATGGCCCCGATCCCCGCCGCCACCGTGGGAAGGACGATCCAGCGCCAGGATCGCGCCAGCACCCCGAACAGCTGGGACAGGCCAAGCCCCTCGTCCCGCTGCGGGATCGGTTCGATCGAGGAAACGGTCTGCTGCGAGCGGGGCATGAGGCGATCTTTACGCAAGGCAGGACGGCGCAACGGACGCCTCCCGGAAGAGTAGAGCTCGTTAAGATTGATCGTCAGTTAAGATCGACTGCAACGCAGCGCATTCCCGGCGGAGCATCAGTTTTTGTTAACCATATGAACCTACCAATAGAGGCAGAAACTTGCTCTTAGCGGCTTGGATGATGAACCGGCGCTCCCTTCTCCTCGCTCTCTCCTCCACTCTGGCACTGGGCGGATGCCTGCGTCCCGACTTCCGGACCGCGCAGCTCGACGCCACTGCCACCGGATCGATCGGCGGACGCTATACGCTCGCCACCGGTGACCGGCTGCGCGTCATCGTCTTCGGTCAGGACAACCTCTCCAACATCTATGCCATCGACGGGGCGGGAGGCATCGCCATGCCGCTCATCGGGCTCGTGAAGGTGGGAGGGCAATCGACCGCCCAGGCCGCCCGAACCATCGAGGCCAAGCTGGCGGCGGGCTTCGTGCGAGAGCCGCACGTGACCGTGGAGGTGGACGCCTATCGGCCGTTCTACATCCTCGGCGAGGTCACGACCTCGGGGCAGTACCCTTACGTGAACGGCATGGCCGTCGAGACGGCGGTGGCGATCGCGGCGGGCTTCGGGCCGCGGGCGGCCCGCGACTACGCCGTCCTCACCCGCGAGGGACCGAACGGCCTCGTCTCGGGCATCGTCCCGATGACCTACCTGGTGAGGCCCGGCGACACGATCGTCATCAAGGAGCGCTTCTTCTGAGGACGTCTCGTCGTCGATCGATGTCGGCCCGGATCCGCCTGATCCGGGCCTTCGTCGTTCCTGGCCCGGTCAGACGACGTCCAGGCAGCTCGAAGAGGCATCCGGACTTCGCGGAGCCAGTGTACGGGAAGAGGTACGTTGTATCGGCGTTCTTCAGTCCATCGCTGAAGTCAGAGTATCCGCGCCGACGCTACCCAGTAGAGTGTCCGTTCTCTCGCCGCCGGAGGGGCTGTCGTTATCGTCGTGCGTTAGGGCCTGCCTAACCGAGCGAAAGATTTTCGACTTTCCACCCACCTGAAACGATCCTGCGGCCTACAGCCCTTAACGGTCGCACCATCTCTGGAGACCAGTCTCTGCTAAAGTCGTACCGTCGCCCGGTTCGAATGGTCGTCGCGTGGAGCCTGTCCGTCGTGAGTGCGTCCGCCTCCATCCCGTCCATTTGCCCCTCCCCCGGCGAGGGCGGAAGCGTCTACCGCATCCTTCACGTCTTCCGGGCGCCGGTAGGAGGGCTGTTCCGCCACGTCTGCGACCTCATCAGGATCCAGGCGGCCGCCGGGCACGAGATCGGCATCGTCTGCGATGCGTCCACGGGCGGCGAAAACGCGGCGCGGGCCCTGGACGACCTCCTGCCACACCTCGCACTCGGCGTCGTCCGGCTCCCCATGCGGCGCAACCCGCATGGATCGGACCTCGCCGCGGTGCGCGCCGTCGCCGAGCGGGCGCGGGAGGTCCGCGCCACGATCCTGCACGGCCACGGCGCCAAGGGGGGGGCCTATGCCCGCATCGCCCGCCTGCCCCAGGGTTCGCCCTCGCCGATCCGGGCCTATACGCCGCATGGCGGCAGCTACAATTACAAACCCGGCTCCCTGCGCCACCGGCTCTACATGGGGGTCGAGCGACTGCTCGCGGGGCGCACCGACGTGTTCCTGTTCGAAAGCGAGTACGTGGCCGGCCGGCACCGGCGCTTCGTGGGGGGCAAGCCCCGCACCATGCGGATCGTCCATAACGGCATCGACGAGGCGGAATTCGCGCCGGTGCCGCACCGGGCGGACGCCTACGACCTCGTCTATGTGGGCGAGTTGCGCGAAGCGAAGGGGATCACGGTCCTGCTCGACGCCCTGGCGGCGCTGCGGGCCGAGGGGCGCCCCAGCCGCCTCCTCATGGTGGGCTCGGGCCCGGACGCCGACCTATTGGCGGAGCGGGCGCAGCGGCTCGGCCTGTCTGCTTCCGTAGCGTTCGAGCCGCCCCAGCCGATCCGTACAGCATTGGCGAAGGGACGGATCATGGTGGTTCCGTCCCTCGCCGAATCCCTGCCCTACGTGGTGCTGGAAGCCGCAGCGGCACGGCAGCCCCTCGTTTCGACCAATGTGGGCGGCATCCCGGAGATCTTCGGGGCGGCAGCGGACGATCTCGTCGGACCCAACGACCCCGTTGCCCTCAAGGATGCCATCGTCCGTCTGCTCGACGGAGACCCCGCCCGGGGGCTCGCGCGATCCCGCGCTCTCAGCGAATCCGTGCGGACACGGTTCTCGATGAAACGGATGGGGGCGGATGTGCTATCCGGCTACGCGGCCGCCCTGCGGCTTCGAGGAACGTTGACCGTAGCAACAGCGCTGCCGCCGATGAAGGAACTGCCGAAGTCACGCTAACGTACTCTTTGCCATGCTTGCGGCGGACGGGCCTTCGTTAAACGTTCCGTGATGCCGGCTTGGCATCGTGCCCCATCTCACCGACAAAAAGTTCGAACGAAAGCAGACGATGAGCGCCTTCGACGTTCGCGACCTTCTGAAGGCGGCGGGGCATCCCGGCCAGCCGAGCGCGGTCGATACGGCCCGGAACGGCCCCGCCGAATCCACGCTTCCTCCCGCCGAGGTCGGGGCGCCCCGCGATCATGGCGGTGTCCTGTCTCCGGTCGTGCTGTCGGGCAGCGTGCGGCTGGCGGATCTGGCGCTCATCGTCATCCTCGGGTTTACCACCCACTTCGTACAGTTCCGCGGCGTCGTCGCACTGGGATGGAGCTATCCTACGGCGATCCTGTCCGTGGCCGGGCTCGCGGTGGCGTTGTTCCAGATCTTCGGCAGTTACCGGATCGCCGCCTTTCGAACTTTCTTCAAACCCGCCCTGCGCCTCACCGCCGCCTGGTCGCTGACCTTCCTCGTCGTCGCCACGGTCATGGTCTTCGCCAAGGTCGCCGACCATTATTCCCGCATCTGGCTCGCGCTGTTCTACGCCCTGGGGCTGGCCCTGCTCCTCGCCGAACGCCTCGTCCTGCTCCGTTTCGTCACCGCCCGCATGCTGCGCGGACAGTTCGACCGCCGCACGGCCATCGTCGGGGGCGGGCCATTGGCGGAAGAGCTCATCCGGGCCCTCGAAGCGGAATCCGAATCGGGCATCCGCATCGTCGGCGTGTTCGACGATCGCGGGGACAACCGGTCCTCCTCGGTGGTGGCCGGCTACCCGAAGCTCGGCACGGTGAGCGATCTCGTGGATTACGCGCGCTCCACCCGCCTCGACCTCGTGGTCTTCACGCTGCCGATCGCGGCCGAGGATCGCCTGCTCCAGATGCTGGCCAAGCTCTGGGTGCTGCCCATCGACATCCGCCTCTCCGCCAAGGCGACGAAGCTCAAACTGCGCCCGAGGGCCTATTCCTATCTCGGCTCCGTTCCCGTCCTCGACGTGTTCGACAAGCCGATGGCCGATTGGGACATCGTCGCCAAGGCCATCTTCGATCGCGTCGTCGGCACGGCCATGCTGATCGTGCTGGCCCCGGTCATGCTCGGCCTGGCCATCGCGGTCCGCCTGACCTCGCCGGGTCCAATCCTGTTCCGGCAGAAGCGCCTCGGCTTCAACAACGAGACGATCGAGGTCTACAAGTTCCGGTCGATGTATGCGGACCAGTCCGATTTCACGGCCTCCAAGCAGGTCACGCGCGGCGACCCCCGCGTTACGCCCCTCGGCCGGTTCATCCGCAGGACGTCGCTGGACGAGCTTCCGCAGCTGTTCAACGTCCTGAAGGGAGAACTCTCCCTTGTCGGGCCGCGCCCCCATGCCGTTCAGGCCAAGACGAGCACCACTCTCTACGATCAGGTGGTCGATGGGTATTTCGCCCGCCACAAGGTCAAGCCCGGCATCACCGGCTGGGCTCAGATCAATGGCTGGCGCGGCGAGACCGATACCGACGAGAAGATCCAGCGCCGCGTCGATCACGACCTCTACTACATCGAGAACTGGTCGATCCTGTTCGACGTGCAGATCATGCTGGCGACCCCTCTTTCCCTCGTCACCACCAAGAACGCCTATTGAGGCCCAACCACGAAAGAGGCCGCCCCTCGCATTGCGAAGAGCGGCCTCTTTCCGTTCTTGCACCGAAAGCCGGTGCGTCGGGGCTGTCCTGCTACGGCAGGGAGCCCGCCGCCTTCTTGGCCTCGGTCATCGTGTCCTCGCAGCCCTTGGCATCCCCGGCCGCTTCCTGCTTGCGCGCCTGCTCGATCAGGTGACGGGCGTGGTCGACGCTCTTGGCATTGGGGGTGGTCGAGGGATCGGTGGGCTTACCACCGGGAGGCGCGTCGAGCCCCATCGACGGATTGGACGCGACCTTGCCGTCGGCCGAGGCGGTGCCGGTGACCGACACGGCGCCGGAGCTGTTGAGGCGCCGCTCGATCGTGGCGATCTGGTCGGAGCAGGCCGAGGCGAAGGCCGGACCGGCAATGGCGGTGAAGACGAGAGCGGGAACGAGCACGCGGATCAGAGTCGAGGCCGTGGTCGGCGAATGCGCCTTGGCCGAGGACGTCCTGGTCTCGCTGAGGGCCTTGGTCATGCGATGCTTTCCGGTGATGTCGAACATGGCACGCCAACGCTCGAATCGCCCGGCACGTTGCTGCGACATCGTCGAACTTGGGGCGGATCGTCCCCGGACGAGGCACTCCGCCGCACGCAGGGACCAACGAGAAAAGGCCACCGCCCCATTGCCGGAGCGGCGGCCCATCGCAGGTGCTCATACCACGTCTCAGTGACCCTGACCCATAGTCAGGGTATTGAGGTCCGGCGGACGACCGCCGCCGCGCAGTGGCGCGGGCAGACCCCGATGAGTCGGGCTCATCGAGGTCCGGTATCGAGGGGCGGCTACCAGAAGATGCGCATACCGCCATAGGCCGCGATCGGCGCGCCGGGGGCCAGGCTCCGGTTGGAGCTGGCATTGGGCAGCGCCAGGATCGGAACCTCGCCGACCGGCGAGAAGGTGCCGAAGGTCGCGTATTTCGCGTTCAGCGCGTTCTCCACATAGCCGTAGACCTCGATATTCTCGTTCACCCGGTAGCTCGTGTTGAACCCGATGACCGCGTAATTGCCGGTGGTCTTGTTGAGGTTCGATTCGTCGCCCACGAGGAACTTGCCGGTGGCGACACGGCCGAGGACGCCCACCCGCCATTCCGGCGTGACGTTGTACTGCACGCCGACCTTGACCTGATGCGGCGCGACGCCGGGGAGCTTGTCGCCGCGTCTCACGAAGATCTGGTTGGCTTCCGAGTTGTCCGGCTGGGCCGGGTTCGGCGTGGCGAACGGGTTGCCGCCGGAGGCCAGGGTCAGCGGCGACTGGAAGGTCGCATCGACGAAGGCGTAGTCGATGAAGGCGTTCCAGACCGGGGTGGTGATGGCGAGGCTCGCCTCGACGCCCTGGCGGCGGGTGGAGCCGACATTCTGGAAATAGGCCCGGCCGATTGTGATGTCGGAGGGCACGAAGGTGATGTCATCCTCGTTGCGGGCCCGGAACACGCCGGCCTTCCAGCTGAGCACCCCGAGTTCGATCGGCGAAGGCAGCTTGCCGCGGAAACCCGCCTCCACCGTGCGGGAAATGACCTGCTTCAACGGCGGATCGCCGACAAAGAAGTTGGTGAGCGAGCACGGGGCGAGCGGATCGGCGCAGGAGAGCTCGGCCGGGGTGGGCGCACGGTTCGCCTCGACATAGCCGCCATAGACGGTGAGGAGGTCGGGCACGATCTTGTAGGTCGCGCCGACGCCCGGATTGAACCGCTGGAAGTAGTGGTTGCCGTTCAAGGCCGTGCCGAGCTGATCCTCCAGCACGATCTTGGCCATGTTGAACCGGCCCTGCAGGGTCAGGGTCAGGCGGTCGGTCAGGTCGGTGTTGTTCTGCAGGTAGATGCCGCCGTAATCGTTGCTCGACTTCACGCTTACCGGCGTGATCGAGTTGTCGTCGCTGCGCACCACAATGCCGGGGCCGAAGAAGCCGCGGTCGAAGGTCAAGCCGCCCACCGCGTTGTCGGCGGTGAAGGCCGTGCGGCCGCCATCGTAAGAGCCGCCGAGGACGAAGCGGTTCGGTAGCCCGAACAGCGTCTCGCGCACGTTGGTCTGGACCGAGACGCCGAAATTCTCGGTGTTGGTGCGGGTCGAGTTGAGGAAGGCGTAGGGGCCGCCCTCTTCAAAGCGCTCCGCGAAGGCCGGGAGCCGGCCGAAATTCGCCGTCCTGACGCTGCTCGCCTGGACGCGCCGGTTCATCCGGTCGCGCAGGAAGAACTGCTCTTCGTTGGCGCCTTCCGAGCAGAGGTACCGCTCGTTCTGCTCGCAACGCTCCACCTCGGCGGCGTCGCCATTGGCGGTGTTCTGCTCGAACCGTCCGTAATAGGCGTTGCCCTGGATCGTCACGGTGGGGGTGATGTCGTAGGTACCGGAGAGCCCGATGCGTCCGAATGCGTTCAGGGTCTTGTCGGGATAGGTGAAGACCTCGTTGCGCTTGAAGTCCAGCAGATCCACGGGCAGGGTCCCGTTGCCGGTCAGGCTGTTGATCGCGCCCATGAAGTTGAGGTGGAATTCACCCTTCTCCGCCTGCACGCCGAGATCGCCGTAGAACTGGCGCAGGCGCGAGGGCGAGTGCTGGCGCCATCCGTTCTCGGAGAGGGCCGTGCCGGCGACGTAGAGGCCGACATTGTCCGAGCGCTGCCCGTGCTGGAACGAACCGCCGAAGCGCCCGAACGAGCCGCCCGAGAGGTTCAGCTCGGTGCCCTGATAGGTGAAGCCGTTCTTGAGCTGAACGCTGAGCGCGCCGCCGAGCGCGTTGAGGCCGTAGGCCGGGTTCGAGCCTTCGAGCTCGATACGGTCGACGGCGATGTCGGGGATGAGATCCCACTGCACCGTGTCGCCGAAGGAGGTGTTGAAGCGGTTGCCGTTGACGTAGACGGCCACACCCTGGGGGCTTCCGCCCAGGGGCGAGGCTTCGAAGCCGCGATAGGTGATGGTCGGCTGGAAGGGGTTGCCCTGCGCGTTGTTGATGCTGATCGAGCCGATCCGCTCGTCGAGGGCGCGCAGCACGCTCGGGGTGCCGACCCGGTTCACGTCCGCGGAGGTCAGGACGCTGGTGTTCTGGGGGAGCTTGTCACGGTCCTGGCCGAGCAGGACGCCTTGGGCGTTGCGCAGGGTGGGCGTCGGCGTGGTGGCGACCACGTCGAGTTCCTGCAACGTCACGGCCTGCTGGCCGCCGATGACCGTCGTCTGCGCATACGCGACGCCCGGCAGCAGAGCTACCGAGACGAGGAGGCTGCTCCGCAGCGTCCGCTTCTTCATGTCCCAAGACCCTTCGATTCAAAATGGCGTGGCCGGTTCGTCCCGGCTCGTTGCTGGATGTTGCGGGGCCTATCCGGCTTGGACAATGCGGGCGCGGGGAGATTCGACGATTCTAATAAGGACACCACAGAGATGGCGTCCTCGCGTGATCTCCGGGCAACATAATTCACGTGAGAATACAAAGACTTCGGGATCAATAGGAACCGATGACGGGACAATTAGGCAACCAGCGCTGCCGGAATGTTTTCCACGAATGAGGGATGGGATGGGCCGCTTCAGACGTGTCGGACTTTCTCGAAGATCGAGCGAATCGAACGCGTCCGATCTTCCGCCTCCGGCGCAAGTAAAAGGCCCGCCGGAGGATCCGGCGGGCCTGAAGAGGACACTCCACTTACGAAAGCCCGATGGAAACGTCGGGTCAGAGGCGAGCCTGGATCTTGCGAGCGACCTCGCCGAGACGCTGCTCCAGCAGGGTCGGCACTTCGCAGACATAGCTGAGGGACTGGCTGCGCTCTTGGAAGATGCGGCGATCCCAGGCGAATTTCGTCTCCAGTTCCGAGGCTTCCTTGGGCATCTCGCGGGCGTCGTTGGCGCTGGGACCGTCCTTCACCGAACTGATCTGATCGGCCTCCTGGCGAATGCGCTCGGCCATGCGCCGCTGCCCCTGCGCGTAGCGCGTGATACCCCCGATCACCCGGTTGCGCTCGTTGTTCACCACTTCGAACACGCCGGCGAAGACGCGGGTCAGGCGCTTGGCCTTCTCGTCGCCGGCCTTGGCGACGAACTCGTCGAGGAGGGGATCGACCTCGCCGAGCTCGGTGCGGCGCGAGGCGATCTTCTGGGCGAGCGAGGCCGCCTCGTAATCGTCGCCCCACGGGCCGGCGGCTTCGAGGTCCGGCCCGGTCCAGACCGTGCCCGGGCTCAAGGTCGAGACCTTGCGCTGGACGCAGGGCCAGTCCGGGTCCGCCTTGGGCTGGGCCAGGGCCGGCCCGCAGAGGAGGCTGCCGGCCGCCATGGCCAGCACGAGTGTGCGCGAAAAGATCATGCAGTGTCTCCGGCCGGTCCGCCGCGCCGGGCCATGATGCCGCGACCGGGATCGTAGGCGATGACGGCGAGGGTGAAGAAGGCGAGGGTGGTGCCCACGACGACGGCGCAGGCGATGGGCTCGAACTGCCCGTAGAGGGCAAAGCGCACGAGTTGGACGGCATGGCTGAACGGGTTGGCCATGCAGATCATGTAGAGCGTCTCGCTCGACTCGCGGATGCGCCAGAGCGGGTAGAGGGCCGACGAGGCAAAGAACATCGGGAAGATCACGAAGTTCATCACGCTGGCGAAATTCTCGAGCTGCTTGACCATCGAGGACAGGAGCAGGCCGATGGCGCCGAGCATCAGCCCCGAGGCGATGAAGGCCGGCAGCGCCGCCACGTAGCCGATGGCCGGGATGTCGAGCTCCCAGAACCAGGCGATGGCCAGGAACGCGTAGGCCTGCACCACCGAGACGGTGACGCCGGCGATCAGCTTGGCCAGCAGCAGCAGCCAACGCGGATACGGGCTCGTGAGCAGCACCTTCATCGAGCCGACCTCGCGGTCGTAGACCATGGAGAGCGAGGATTGCATGCCGTTGAACAGCTGGATCATCACGGCCAGCCCCGGCACCACGTAGACCTCGTAGAGGACATAGGTCTGGTAGGGCGGCTCGATCGAGACCCCGAGCGTGTTGCGGAAGCCCGCCGCGAAGATGAACAGCCAGACGAGCGGCCGCACGAGCGCGGATAAGAACCGCTCCTTCTGGTTGAAGAAGCGCAGCAATTCGCGGCGCACAATGCCGCCGAGGCAGATGAGGTAACCGACCGCGTCGAGACGGCCGAGATGGGGCACGGGTTTTTCGGCCAAGACCGGTGCGGCGGTGGCGACGGTCTTCGTCATGACGGTAACCGCTCGTTTGACCTGATCGCGAACGACCCTCCCCCCTCTGCGGGGGAGGGTGCCTGCGGAGCAGTCGGGAGAGGGGACGACCTCTCCGGACGCGGCGCTCCCCTCTCCCGACCCACTTCGTGGGCCGCCCTCCCCCGCAGAGGGGGGAGGGAAGAGGCGCGATGACCGGATGAAGCTGGTGTCACACCGATGCGAGGCATCATGCGGCCTGCCTCGGCGGTTCGGCGACGAGGCGCCGGAAGGCGGCCTCCAGGGTCTCGTCGCCCTGCGCGATGGAGGCGGCCGTCCCGCGCGCGACGATGCGGCCCTTGTGAAGGACGACCGCGTCGTCGGCCCCGTCGATCTCCTCGAAGATGTGGGTCGCCCACAGGACCGACAGCCCCTCCTCCCGCACCAGGGCGCGGACGATGGCGACGATGTCGGCCCGCGATTCGAGATCGAGGCCGACGGTGGGCTCGTCGAGCAGCAGGAGCCTGGGCCCATGCACCAGGGAGCGGGCGATCTCGATGCGCCGCGACTGCCCGCCGGAGAGGGTGCGGACCTTGTCGTCGCGCCGGTCGCTCAGGCCCACGCGGGCGAGCAGCACCGCGATGCGGGCCTTCGCGGCCCGGCGCGCGATGCCGTGCAGGCTGGCATGGTAGAGGAGGTTCTGCTCGACGGTGAGGTCGGTGTCGAGGGTGCGGGCCTGGAACACCACGCCGAGGCGGGCGAGCGCCCGGGACGGCTCGCGGTCGAGGCCATGGCCGAAGATCGAGACCCGCCCGTCCTGGCTGGCGTAGAGCCGGGTGATCACCGAGAACAGGGTGGTCTTGCCGGCGCCGTTGGGACCGAGCAGGGCCATGAAGCGGCCCCGCTCCACCCGGATCGAGACGTCGGACAGGGCCGCGCGCACGCCGAAGCGGTGGCTCACGCCCGCCACGTCGAGGGCCGCGCTCCCCCCTGCCCCGTCGCTCACGGCTTCATCGCCCGCTTGGCGTCGCCGACCGCGTCGAGGCATTCGTCGAACTCGCCCTCGCCCTGCTCGCGCTCGGCCACGCGCAGAGCCTTCTTCAGCTTCGGCGCCGCCGCCTCGGACGGCCCCTTGGCGAGGGCGTCCTTGATCATGGCGATGCCCTCGGCACAGGCGGCCTTGTCGTCGGCGAGCGCCGGGCCGGCGGCGAGTAGGAGGGCGAAGGTGGGGATGAGGAGACGCATGCGGAGGCCCTGCCCTGTTGCGAGACGGACTTACTTGACGATGAACTTGCCGGTCATGCCCTTGGACTCGAGCCCATGGATCGACCAGGGGTATTCGCCCGGCTTGATCGTGACGAACTCGATGGCGATCTCGCCCGGATCGTCGAATTCGAGGTGGTCCGGCGGGCCGCTGCCGTGGATCTCGAGATGCTGGATCACGATCTGGTTGAACCAGATGTTGCGGAAGAACTCGGTGGCATAGAACTTATATTCCTGCCGGCCCTTGGCGACGATGCGCAGGCGGTAGGCCTTGCCGGATTCGAGCTCGATCTCCCGGTTCTCGACCACGAAATCGTTGCCTTCCTCGTTGCCGAGGACGAGATCGGGGAGGTTGGAGCGCTTCTTGGTGAGATCGAGGGCCGAGGCCGGCCCGGTGGCGAGCAGGGCCGCCAGGGCGAGGGCAGCGAGCCGCATCGTCCGCTTCATGTGGTCTTCCTCCCGTTCGCCGCCTCGAGGCGGTCCGTCCTTCGGCATATCCGCGCGTCTCTCCTCCCCACTTGTGGCGAGGAGTTAGGAGGTAGGGGTGGCTGAATGACCCTCTGCGGAGGCAGGCGGAACCACCCCCACCCTGGCCCTCCCCACAAGGGGGAGGGACAATGCTCCTCAATTCGGCGACACCGCCACGCCCCACGGCAGCAATCCCACCGGGATGCTCTTGATCACCTTGTCCGCCTCCACATCCACCACCGAGACGTCGTTGGACGAGCCGTTGGTGGAGAACAGGAACTTCTGGTCCGGGGTGAAGGCGAGCTGCCAGACCCGCTGTCCCACGGGCAGATACTTCTGAACCTCGTAGGTTTTGGCGTCGATCACCGCGATGCGGTTGGCGGGGCCGAGCGCCGCGAAGGCCTTGGTGCCGTCCTTGGTGATGCGGATGCCCACGGGCTGGATCGCCTCGTCGTTCACGCCGGGAATCTTGAAGGTGATCTTCTTGACCACCCGCCGCGCGGCGACGTCGATGATGCTGATCGTACCGCCGACCTCGGCCGAGACCCAGAGGAACTTGCCGTCCGAGGTGAACTCGGCGAAGCGCGGACGGGCATCCACCAGCACGTTGTCGATCACCTGGAACGTGGTGGTGTCGATGAAATGCGCCATGTTGGTGGTCTCGGAGGTGTTCACCAGGATCTTGCCGTCCGGCGACAGGCCCATCCCCTCCGGCTCCACGCCCACGGGCACCTCGGCCAACACCTTGTTCTTCTCGATGTCGATGACCGTGACCTGACTGTCGTCCTCGTTGGCGACGTAGAGCGGGTTGCCGCCCGGTCCCAGGATGAACTGCTCCGGATCGGGGCCGGAGCGGAGAGACCGCACCACCTTTCCGGTGGCGGTGTCGAGCACGTCGATGCGGTCGTCGTCGCTGGCGCAGACGAACAGCTCCTTGCCGTCCTTGCTCGTCGTCACCCCGCGCGGGCGCCGGCCGACCTTCCAGGTGCCGGTGACGGCCATCGTCGCCGTGTCGATGACGCTGACGGAGTTGCCCTTCTCGTTGGTCACGTAGACCGTGTAGGCCTGCGCGGAGGCGCCCAGCGCCATCGTCGCACCGACGATGGCGGCGACACTCACGCCTGCCTTGAAGCCGCGGCTCATTCCGTTGTCTCCCTGGGGCATCGCTTCTATGCGCGATTGTCCGTGATTATAGTGCAGTTTGTCCCCACGGGGAGCGCACGAGTGCCTGCGGAACGCAAGCGCGTTGCCGCAGGTCCGTTCAAGAAAATTTGCAGGCCGTCTCGGGAAGGTCGGTGCCGAGGGTGTCCAGCGGGGTGCGCTGGTGGGTGAAACCCTGTTCGGGCGCCACGGTGACCATGGCTTTGGGCTGCACCACGATGATCGGCTGGCGCAGCTGATGGTCCCACGGCCGGTAGGTGAGGGACACGCCCTTGTAGGCGGGCAGGCTGAAGGCCGGGTCGGCGAAGTAGGGTGCGAGCACGGCCGGGTCGGCGGTCTTCTTCTGCGTTGCCGCCTCCCCCACCGAGCGCACCGCCGCCCAGACCTGGTAATCGAGGGGCCGCATCAGCCGGCCGGCGAGGCGCCGGAAGCGGTTCTGCGCCTGCGCCGCCCCCCAGGTCTCCAGGGTCGGGTGCCAGGTGGTGGCGATGAGACCCTGCGTGCCCCCGACCGGGCGGGGATCCACGGTGCGGAAAGGGACGTAGTCGCCCCAATCGTTGGCCTCGTCGGCGACGATGGCGAAGTCGTAGTCGACGCCGCGGGTGAAGACCATCGCCTCCGAGCGGGTCGGCGTGTCGCCCCGCGCCTTGGCCAGAGGGCCGAAGGTCCAGGGCTTCTCGGCGGTGATCTTCAGGGAGAACTTCTTCGCCGAGGTCCGGAACGCGTCGGCATAGAGCTTGTCGCTGTCGTTGGGGCCGGTGATCAGGAACATCTTGCGCCAGCGCATCAGCGTGAAGAACTGCGCCAGCGCATCGGTCTGCATCGCCCGGCTCGGGATCACGTGGAAGACGTTCCTGCGGCAATCGGCGCCGCGCAGGCGGTCGTCGGGGGCGGCGGTGTTGAAGATCGTCACCTCGTTCCCCTTGCCCTCCCCCTTCACCGCGTCGGCGACCGCCAGGACGTCGTTCGCCGGCAGTGCCAGGACGATGTAGCGGATCCCCTTGCCCACGAGGTCGCGGGCGGCGTCGACGGCACTCTTGCCCTCCGTGAGGGCGACCTCGTCGAGGGCGTAGGTCTGCTTGGTGAAGCGGCCGGTCGTGTTGTTGTCCTTCACCGCCATGCGGGCGCCGGCGACGCCCTCATCCTCCGGCGCGGCCTCCGCGTCGTAGGAGGACGGCGCGATCTCGGGCCGGTAGATCAGGCCGATATGGGTGTCGCCCGAGGAGCCCTCGGCGGCTTGCGCGGAGGCTGCCGGTTCCTGCGCCCGGAGACCGGTCGCGGTGAGGGAGGCGCCGGACATCCCCAACATGAGGGCGAGGGCGGCGGAGGAGATCGGGAGCGATGCTGTCATGGGAGCGGCACGCTAACACCATTGCGCGGGCGCTCAATCCCCGGATTCATAAGGATATTCTAAGCGCTTCCGCCGGTGCGGCGGGGTCTCCCGCGATATCCGGATCGGCCTCGACCGGATTGCGAGACGTGATGGGACGGGTTTGCGCGTCTTGATGGTTTGCGCGTCTTGCCAAATCCGGGCACTGCTCGACTTGGAAGGAAGCGGCGCATGGAGGTCCATCGCCGTATCGATCGTGACGCAGGTTCGCCATGGCCCCCATCGCCTCCTTCCTTGTCGCCATTGGACGCGCCGGCCTGACCGGTCTGGCGCTGGTCTCGGGGATGGTCCTTCCGGCCCTCGCCGCCCCCGACAAGGCGGCGATCTTCGGGATCGAGCTCAACGATCCGGGCGTGGTCGGCGGCCGCAAGGCCCGGCCGGACGAAGCCCGACGCCTCGCCCTGGTCACGGAGGAGCTCCGCAAGGCGCTCACCGCCGGCAATGCGGTGGAGGTCGTGGACGTGGCGCCCCAGGCCGCCGAGATCGCCAAGCAGGCGCCCCTCTTCAAATGCGAGGGCTGCGCCGCCACCATCGCCAAGAGCCTCGGGGCCGATCTCGCCGTGAACGGCTTCGTGGAGAAGGGCTCCAACCAGATCTTCAACCTCTACGTCATCATCTCGGACGCTGCCTCCGGCAAGGTCGTGCGGGCTGGACAGGTGGTGATCCGGGCCGATACCGACGACACATGGGCCCATGCCATGCGATGGGTGGTCAAGAACCGTCTCCTGGCCGAACCCTTGCCCAACCGATCCTGAGTCTCCCGTTGCCCCATCATTCCGTGTCGAAGCCGATGTCATCCGATCTGCGCGCGCGTCCCCGCCTCCTCGTCAGCGTCCGCGACGCGGACGAAGCCGTGATGGCGACGCGGGCGGGCGCCGACCTCGTCGATGCCAAGGATCCTGTCCGGGGCGCGCTCGGAGCGCTCCCCGTCGAGACGGTCCGGGCGATCGTGGAGGCCATCGCGGACGAGGCCGTCAGCAGCGCGGTGGCCGGCGAACCGCAGGACGCCGCTTCCCTACCCGGATCGGTGGCGGCGATGGCCGGGACCGGCATCGGCTACGTCAAGGTCGCCGTGCGGCCGGACTTCGACGACGACGCCCTCGCGGCTGCGGCGCAGGCAGCCCCCGGCCGCCTGATCGCGGTCCTCTTCGCCGGAGCACCGATGCCGGACGACCTCGTCGGCCGCCTCGCCGGGGCGGGCTTCGCCGGGGTGATGATCGACACCGCCGCCAAGGACGGCCGGCGCCTCACCGACCTCCTGCCCGCCCCTCGCCTTTCGGCCTTCACCGCCGACGCCCGCAGCCACGGCCTGCTCTCCGGCCTCGCGGGATCGCTGGCGATCGCCGACATTGCCGTCCTCGCCGCGTACCGGCCGGATTATCTCGGCTTTCGCGGCGGCCTCTGCTTCGGGAGCGACCGGACGCGCGGCCTCGACGCGGAGCGCGTGGCCCTGGCCGTGCAGACCCTTCGCGGGCTCGACCGGCGGAACGCGGCGTGACGGGCGCGCCTCCCACCATCGTGAAGCTCGGCGGCAGCCTCGTCTCGGACGCGGCGCGGCTCGGACGCCTTCTCGCGGCACTGGCGGATGGCGGCGAGGGCCGCTGCGTCGTCGTGCCGGGCGGCGGCCCGTTCGCCGACGCGGTGCGTCAGGCCCAGGGGCAACTGGGCTTCTCGGACGCCCTCGCCCACCGCCTCGCCCTCGATTGCATGGGCCGGATGGCGGAGGTGCTTTCGGAGTGCGAGCCGCGCCTCGCCATCGTGCGCAGCGTGATGGAAGCCCGCTCGGCCGAGGCGCCCATCATCTGGGACCCTGTCGCGCTGAAAGACGGGCACCCTTCTATCCGCGAGTCCTGGGACGTCACCTCCGACAGCCTCGCCCTCTGGCTCGCCACCGAACTCGAGGCGCCCCGCTGCATCCTGGTGAAATCCATCGATCGCCCGACGGGTGCGAGTCTGTCCGATCTCGCCCGGATGGGGATGGTCGATGCGGCCTTCCCCGGTTTCGCCGCGTCCTACGCTGGCGAGATCGTGATCCGGGGGCCGGACGCGGACATCGTAAGGGCTGCCGCGTGAGCGCGCCCGAGCATCTCGTCTTCATCACCGGCCGGATGGCGAAGGCGCGCCTGGAGAAGGTCGCGTCCACGCTGCCCACCGAGCGCTTCGCCTGGAGCATCGCCGATGCCGGGGTGAAGGTCGCAGCGCTCATGACCGAGGAGATCATCCGCCGCCGGGTGACGATCCCCGAGGGTGCCACCCGCATCGTCCTGCCGGGCCGCTGCCGCGCCAATCCGGAGGCGCTCGCCGAGCATTTCGGTCTGCCGGTGGAACGCGGGCCGGACGAGGTGGTGGACCTGCCGGCCTATCTCGGCCTCGCGGGACGCAAGGTCGATCTCTCGCGGCATGATCTGCGCATCTTCTCCGAGATCGTCGACGCCTCCAAGATGACTCCTGACCAGATCCTGGCGAAGGGCCTCGACCTCGCCCGGCGCGGCGCGGACGTGATCGACCTCGGCGGCCTGCCCGACACCGAGTTCCCGCATCTCGAAGAGTGCGTGCGCCTCCTGAAGGGGGCGGGGCTGAAGGTCAGCGTCGATTCCTTCTCCCTCGACGAGCTGACCCGCGGGGCGAAGGCCGGGGCCGATTATCTCCTCAGCCTCAATGAGGAGACCCTGGACCTCGCCTTCGAGACCGATGCGGTGCCGATCCTGGTGCCGGTGCGGCCGGATGACCTGCCCTCCCTCGACCGGGCCATCGAGCGCATGGAAAAGGCCGGCCGGCCCTACATGGCCGACCCGATCCTCGAGCCGATCCATTTCGGCTTCGTCGAATCGATCACGCGCTATCACGAGACGCGCAAGCGCTGGCCCGGCATCGAGATGATGATGGGCACCGGCAACCTCACCGAACTCACCGAGGCCGACAGCCTCGGCGTCACCACCCTCCTCGTGGGCATGTGCTCGGAACTGTCGATCCGCAACGTCCTCATCGTGCAGGTCTCCAACCACACCCGGCGCACGGTGGAGGAGCACGACGCCGCCCGCCGGGTGATGTTCGCGGCAAAGGCCGAGTCCGCCCTGCCCAAGGGCTACGGACGCCAGTTGCTGGCCTTGCACGACAAGCGCCCCTTCGTGCAGACCCCGGAGGAGATCGCGGCCCAGGCGGCGGAGGTGCGCGACCCGAACTACCGCATCGCGGTGGCCGAGGACGGCATCCACGCCTTCAACCGCGACGTCCACACGATCGGCACCGATGCGATGGCGTTCTTTCCCGATCTCGACGTCGCCGCCGACGGGGCTCACGCCTTCTATCTCGGCGGCGAATTGACCAAGGCCGAGACGGCCTGGCGCCTCGGCAAGCGCTACGTCCAGGACGAGCCCCTGCGCTGGGGCGTCGCCGCCGACGAGGAGGTCGAGGACACCACCGCCTTCAAGAAGGCGGGGCATACCAAGCATTCCGGCCCCGGCGGCGCGGAGCGCGCCGCCCGCGACGCGACGCCCGTGGAGGCCGATGCCGGCAAGCCCGAAGTGGTGGAATCCGGCGAGGCCGGCTCCATCGAGACCGAGGCCACGGGCGACAGGGGCGTGCGCATTGTCTGCGGCAAGCTCGTTCCCGCCGGCGAGTCTTGATCCGATGCCGCTGATCCTCGAGACCATCGTTACCACCACCTCGCCCGCGGGCGACCTGCATCTCGTGCCCTTCGGCCTGATCCGCGAGGGCGAGGACTGGGTGCTCGCCCCGTTCCGGCCCTCCCCCACCATCCTCAACCTCGATGCCAACCCGGTCTTCGCCGCGTCGAGCCCGAGCGACGTGCGGGTGATCGCCGGGGCGGTTACCGGGCGGCGCGACTGGGCGACCCTGCCCTGCGACCGCATCCCGGGCCGGCGTCTCGCCGAGAGCTTCGGCCATGCCGAGTTCGAGGTGATCGCTGTGGAGGACGATGCGACGCGCCCGCGCTACCGTGCCCGCATGGTACACAGCGCCAGCCATATGCCGTTCTTCGGCTACAACCGCGCTCAAGCTGCGGTGCTGGAGGCGGCGATCCTGTCGACGCGCCTGCACATGCTGGAGCCGGACAAGATCCTGACGGAGATGCGCTACCACGCCATCGCGATATCCAAGACAGCCGGGCCCGCCGAGCGCGAGGCCTGGGACTGGATCGAGGACAAGGTCGCCGCAGCCCTCGGGCGCGACGAGCCGGTTCTCGCACGAGCCCCCCAAGCACCCTAGAAGGTGCGTTCCCGAGGAGACAGGGTTGATGAGATTCAAGACGCTGGCCGCCGTGGCGGCGCTCGCCACGGTATCCTACGCGGCGCAGGCCCATGGCCCGACCCGCCAGAAGGTCTCCCAGACCATCGAGATCAACGCCCCGGCCGACAAGGTCTGGGCCGTGCTCGGCAATTTCCAGGATGGCAGCTGGATCCCGGTCGTCGAGAAGACCGAGGGCAAGGGCGGCAACGAGGTCAAGGCCAGCCGCGTCCTGACCCTCAAGGGCGGCGCCACGGTCGAGGAAGAGCTCGCCAAATACGACGCCGAGAAGAAGACCTACATGTACCGGATCACCAAGGTGGACGTGAAGACGCTGCCGGTGAACGACTATTCCTCGACCATTGAGGTCGAGGGCGACGGCGCCAAGTCCAAGGTGACCTGGCGCGGTGCGTTCTACCGTGGCTACATGAACAACGATCCGCCGCCGGACCTGAACGACGATGCCTCCAAGGCGGCGGTCCTCGGCCTCTACAAGGCCGGCCTGGATAACGTGAAGGCCAAGGCCGAGAAGGGCTCTTGAGCCTGTTTTACCCTAGAGCCTCGGATCCGGCGGCTCGCACCGGACCGAGTGGTGACGCGCTCCTCCCTCCCCCTTGTGGGGAGGGACCGAGGGTGGGGGTGCTTCCGCCAGCCTCCGCTGCAGGAGGGTCTCTCAACCACCCCCACCTCCAACTCCTCCCCACAAGGGGGAGGAGGGTGGCGCAGGTCATCGCTCTGCTCCTCACCCTGCACACCGCGTCCGCCCGCGCCGACGAGGCCCTAATCACGGCGCAGGGGGCCAACATCCTCGCGGTGGTCGATCTCGACACGCAGGTCGTCACCGCGCAGATCCCGGTGGACGGCGCGCCCGCCGGCATCGCCCTGTCGCCCGATCGCAAGACCGCCTACGTCACCCGCCCCGAGGGCCACGGCCTCGCCATCGTCGATCTCGACACCCGCGCGGTGACGGGCACCCTCGATCTGCCCGGCGGCCCGCTCGGAATCGCCGTCAATCCGAAATCCGGCGCGGTCTACGTGGCCGACTGGTACGGCAGCCGGATCTTCGTGGTCTCGGCCGACGGTTCGAAGATCGAGACCGAGATCCAGGTGGGCGCTTCGCCCTCGGGCATCGCGGTGACGCCCGACGGCGCCACGATCCTGGTGGCCAACCGCGAGGGCAATTCCGTCTCCGTGGTCGATACCGCCACCGCCACCGAGACGGTGAAGATCCCCGTGGGCGAGCACCCGTTCGGGATCACCCTCGATGCCACCGGGACGCGCGCCTACACCGCCAACGTCACCTCGAACGACGTCTCCGTTATCGACGTTGCCGGCCGGCGCGAGTTCGGCCGGGTCACCACCGGCGAGCGGCCCTACGTGGTGGCGCTCACCGACACGCGGGGCTTCGTCACCGACCAGTATTCGAACACCGTCACGGTGTTCAACTTGAAGACCCTCACCAACGTCGCGGCCATCGAGGTGGGCGACCACCCGGAGGGTATCGCCGCCTCCCGCGACGGCAGCCGCCTCTACGTGACGAACTGGGGCTCCAACACCCTCGGCGTCATCGACGCGACGACGCTCAAGGTGATCAAGGACATCCCGGTGCCGGACGGCCCGCGCTCGTTCGGGGACTTTTTGCGGTAGGGCGCACATCCCCGCGGGTGGCGCTACTGCATACACACCTTTGCTCTACGGCTATTCCCTCCAACCAAGAGGGTTCGACATGAGGCGAGACGGGCTCCCTCTCCTGAAAGGAGAGGGAGCCCGCGAGCGATGTGTGAACATCGTAGCCCTTGTGGGGAGAGGGACGCGAGAGAGACGGACACCCGTCCTCCCTACGACACCAGCGACACCGCTCCGCTTCCGTGCCGCTCGATCCGGCCGTCGAGTTCGAGTTCCAGAAGCGTCGTCTGGACGATGCGCACGCTGAGCCCCGCCGCGCGGGCGAGGTCGTCGGTGCCGATGGGGGTCGGGCTGAGATAGGCGATGAGGCGGGCGCGGTCGTCGGCGGGTTCCGGCTGTTCCGGTTCCGGCTCCTCGAGCTCCTCCTGCGGCTCGGGGACCGGGCCACCGATCCCGTCGAGCTCGTCCCAGAAGATCGGCGCGTCGGCTAGGTCGGGCCGGTCGAGGGCGAGCTGCCCGCTCTCCTGCTCGAAATCCCCCCGCCCGATCAGCGGCGCAATGGCGGAGGTGACGTGGTCCACGTCCGAGATCAACGTCGCGCCCTGGCGGATGAGGTCGTTGGTGCCCTCGGCGCGCGGGTCGAGGGGCGAGCCCGGCACGGCGAAGACCTCCCTGCCCTGTTCGAGGGCAAAGCGCGCGGTGATGAGCGAGCCCGAGCGCCGCGCGGCCTCCACCACCACGGTGCCGTAGGCAAGGCCGGAGATGATGCGGTTGCGCCGAGGAAAATCCCGGCCGCGCGGCTCCCAGCCCATGGGCATCTCGGCGAGCACCGCGCCGCCGGCATCGAGAATGCCCTCCACCAGGGCCTGATGGTTGGCGGGGTAGATCCGGTCATGGCCGCCGGCGAGCACCGCCACCGTCCCCGAGCTAAGGGACACCTTGTGCGCGCGGGCGTCGATGCCACGCGCCAGCCCCGAGACCACGACGAGGCCGGCCTCCCCGAGACCCCGCGCCAGCCGCTCCGTGAAGGCGAGGCCGGCGGCGGAGGCGTTGCGGGAGCCGACGATGGCGATGGCCGGCCGGGAGAGAATCGCCGCCTGCCCTCGGATCGCGATCAGGGGCGGCGCCGAATCGGCGGCCTGGAGCAGCTTGGGGTAATCGTCCTCGCCCATGGCCACGAGGCGGGCCCCGATCCTGGCCGCGGCCTCCAATTCGGCCTCCGCCTGCGCCCGCGTTACCGGCACGACGCGCTTGACCCCGCGTTTGGCAAGCTCCGGCAGGGCTTCCAACGCCGCGCCGGCGCCACCGAAGCGGTTGATCAGGGTCCGGAAAGTGCGCGGGCCGACGCCCTCGGTGCGGATCAGGCGGAGCCAGTCGAGGCGCTGGGCGGGGTTGAGTTGCATGCCCATGCCCCGGACCTCCCTTGACGGAAGGTCAGCCCTTCTGTCCGATCCGCCCCTCGGAGCCGTCGCGCAGTCGGCGGATGTTGGGAGCGTGCTTCCACCATAGCAGGATCGCGAGCACGAGGAAGAGCAACGCAACCGCAGGCTGTCCCGCCGCCCACAGGACGATGGGCGTCGCGGCGGAGGCGGCGAGCGCCGCCAGGGAGGAGTATTTCAGGGTAAAGGCGAGGCCGAGCCAGATCGCCGCGAAGGCGGCGAGCCCGATGGGGCTGAAGGCGAGGAGCACGCCGAGGAAGGTGGCGACGCCCTTGCCGCCCCTGAACCCGAGCCAGACCGGGAAGAGGTGGCCGAGGAAGGCGCCGAGCCCGGCCGCCAGGGCGGCGCCCTCGCCGAACTGTTTCATGACCAGCACGGCGAGGGTGCCCTTCAGCGCGTCGCCGAGCAGGGTCGCGGCGGCGAGGCTTTTCCGGCCGGTGCGCAGCACGTTGGTGGCGCCGATATTACCCGAGCCGATGGCCCGCACATCGCCGAGGCCGGCGAGGCGGGTGACGATCAGGCCGAACGGGATCGAGCCGGCGAGGTAGCCGCCGGCCAGGCTCGCGAGCAGGAGAGGCCAGCCGGCATCGAGGAGAAGGGTCACGCCGCCGTCTCCGCATCCTGCACGGCTCGAAAAACGATGCGCCCGCCGACCAGGGTCAGCACGGCCGCGCCCTGCAGCCGCGCCTCGTCGAAGGGCGAGTTCTTCGAGCGCGACTTCAGGCGCCGCTTGTCGAGCACGTAGGGCAGGTCGGGATCGATCAGCACCAGATCGGCCGGCGCGCCGACGGCGAGACGTCCGGCCTCACGCCGCAGGATCGCGGCCGGGGTGACGGTGAGGGCCTCCAGCAGGCGCGGCAGCGCCACGTCGCCGGTATGGACGAGGCGGAGCGCCGCGCCGAGCAGGGTCTCGATGCCGAGCGCCCCGTCGGCGGCCTCGGCGAAGGGCAGGCGCTTGGTCTCGACGTCCTGCGGGTTGTGGTCGGAGACGATGACGTCGATCACCCCCTCGTTCAGGGCCTCCACCAGGGCGAGGCGGTCGGTCTCGTGCCGCAGCGGGGGCGAGAGCCGGCAGAAGGTACGGTAATGGCCGATATCCCCCTCGTTGAGGACGAGGTTGTTCACCGAGGCGCCGCAGGTGACGGGCAGGCCGTCGTGCTTGGCCCGCCGCACGATCTCCACCGAATCGGCACAGGAGATCATGGCGGCGTGGTAGCGGCCGCCGGTGAGACGCACGAGGCGGATGTCGCGCTCCAGCATCACCGTCTCGGCCTCCCGCGGGATGCCGACGAGGCCGAGTCGCGAGGCCATCTCGCCCTCGTTCATCACGCCCTCGCCGACGAGGTCGGGTTCCTCCACGTGCTGCATCAGCAGGGCGCCGAAATCGCGGGCATAGGTGAGGGCGCGGCGCATCACCTGGGCGTTGCGCACGGCCTTGAGGCCGTCGGTGAAGACGACGGCTCCCGCCTCCTGCAGGAGGCCGAACTCGGTCATCTCCTGGCCCGCCAGCCCCTTGGTGATGGCGGCGGCGGGCAGGACGGTGACACAGGCCGTGTCACGGGCGCGGCGCAGGACGAAATCGACGATGGCCGGCCCGTCGATGACTGGGTTGGTGTCCGGCATGCAGACGAGGGTGGTGACCCCGCCGGCCGCCGCCGCCGCGCTGGCGCTGGCCAGGGTCTCGCGGTGCTCGGCCCCCGGCTCGCCGACGAAGGCGCGGAGATCCATGAGGCCGGGGCTCAGGACATGCCCGCCGCAATCGACGATCTCGGCGCCCTCGGGGGCGGCGGGTGACGCGCCCCAGGCGATGTCTGCGATGCGGCCGTCGCGGACGAGGATATGCCCCGGCCCCTCGCGGCTCGTGGCCGGATCGAGGAGGCTGGCATTGGCGAGCAGGAGTGGGCGAATGGTCAAAACCCTCCCCCTTCCGCGGAGATTGGGCCGTCGCAGGCAGACTCTGAACCCGGGTCGCCGTCAGGATACATTCGAAGCACCACTAACCTGCTAATCGTTCGAGTTCTGGGACTTGGACGACGATGACCGCATGCCCCAGCGACAATGCCTGCTGTACGTCCGCATCGCTCCGCAGGTCTTCGATAGACCGCGACGGCGGCAGCGCCTCGTTGTCGGCCTGGGCGTCTTCGATCCAGAGCCGCAAGGCCTCCGGCGCCCGATCAAGAGCGATGTCCGCCGTCTCGCCTGCGGTACCGCAGCCGGGCAGGTCGGGAAACCAGATTCCCCACAAGGACCCTGGGTCCTTCTCAAGGATGCCGAGATACCGGATCATCGCTCCATCCCTCTCAGACAAGCCAGCCAGCCGAGCGGGCGATGTTTCGGGCCGCGCCGAGCGGCAGGTCTCCCCGTCCACGCGGCACCGGAATACGCCCTGGCTTCTGCGGATGTTTGTAGACGTCGTGGTCTCCGGTCGCTACCCGCACGGTCCAGCCCTCTCCCTCGAGACGTTTCCGGATGGCCCGGATGTCCAAGTCGAAGGTGCGTGGCGGCATGGGACGCCCCAGCTCACGCGTTCGGCAAATGCGTCGCGAGGGCTTCGAGAACCGCCATGCGGACGGCGACCCCCATCTCCACCTGCTCGCGGATCAGGGATTGCGCCCCGTCGGCGATCTCGGACGAGATCTCGACACCGCGGTTCATGGGGCCGGGATGCATCACCAGGGCGTCGGGGCTCGCCAGGGCCAGCTTCTCGGCGTCGAGGCCGAAATAGCGGAAGTACTCCTTCACCGAGGGCACGAAGGAGCCGTTCATGCGCTCGCGCTGGAGCCGCAGCATCATCACGATGTCGCAGCCCTCGAGGCCCTTGCGCATGTCGGTGAAGACCTCGACGCCGAAGCGCTCGATCCCGGTGGGCAGCAGCGTCGAGGGGCCGATGACCCGCACGCGGGCGCCGAGCGCCTGAAGGAGGATGATGTTGGAGCGGGCGACGCGGGAATGCAGGACGTCGCCGCAGATTGCGACCCGCAGCCCTTCGATCCGCCCCTTGTTGCGGCGGATGGTCAGCGCGTCGAGGAGGGCCTGGGTCGGGTGCTCGTGGGCGCCGTCGCCGGCATTGACCACTGAACAATCGACCTTGCGGGCCAGGAGATGCACGGCGCCGGCCGCGTGGTGGCGCACGACGATGATGTCGGGCCGCATGGCGTTGAGGGTGGCGGCCGTGTCGATGAGGGTCTCGCCCTTCTTCACCGAGGAGGAGGCCACCGACATGTTCATCACGTCGGCGCCGAGACGCTTGCCCGCGAGTTCGAACGAACTCTGGGTCCGGGTCGAGGGCTCGAAGAACAGGTTGATCTGGGTGCGGCCGCGCAGGGTGGTGCGCTTCTTCTCCACCTGGCGGGAGAGCGCCACGGCATCCTCCGCCCGGTCGAGGAGGGCCTCGATGTCGGGGCGGGTCAGCCCCTCGATGCCGAGGAGGTGCCGATGGGGGAAGGAGGCGGGTGCGGCGGTCATTCTGGGACCATGGCTATAGGGAGGTGGATGGGGAGCGGCAAGGAGCCATGGGCCGGGGGGAGACATGGGCCGGGGGGAGACATGGGCCGGGGGGAGACATGGGCCGGGGGGAGACATGGGCCGGGGACCGGTCGCTCGCTGCCGCGCGACGGGGGCGTGTAACCTTTCTACCCCCTGGCTCGTAGTCTCCTCATAGAATGCGTCCTTCCGGCGGGTCCGGATGGGCGCGATTCGTGATCGAGGCCGGAGTCCACCCCTTGGCAGCCAGCACGACGAGACGGTCCGACGAGCGGATCGATACGGTCCGCCGCCGCTGGCATTTCCGTCACCCCCTGGTGATCCGGGCTGCCCATTGGATCAATCTCGCCTGCCTCGCGGTGCTGCTGATGAGCGGGCTGCAGATCTTCAACGCCCATCCCGCCCTGTACTGGGGCTCGGCCTCGACCTTCGACGCGCCGCTCCTCGCCATCACGAACGACGAGACGGCGGAGGGCGCGGCGCGGGGGATCGTCAGGGTCGGCGATCACGCGATCGACACCACCGGCTGGCTCGGCCTCTCCACCGCGCAGGGCCAGAGTACGGGCCGGGCCTTTCCTGCCTGGATCACCCTGCCGGCGAACCAGGACCTCGCCACCGGGCGGCGCTGGCACTTCCTGTTCGCCTGGGCCTTCGTCATCAACGGATTGATCTACCTCATCTACGGCATCGAGAGCGGCCAGCTGCGCCGCCGGATCGTGCCTCGGAGAGACGAGGTCCGGCACCTGGGCGCTTCGATTCGGGAGCACCTCACCCTGACCTTCCCCAAGGGCGATGAGGCCAAGCGCTACAACGTGCTGCAGACGCTGACCTATCTTGTCGTCATCGTCCTCCTCCTGCCAATGATGCTGCTCACGGGCCTCGCCATGTCGCCGGGTTTCAACGCCGTGCTGCCCCTGCCCACCCTGTTCGGCGGGCGGCAATCGGCGCGGACCATCCATTTCATCGTCACGAACCTGCTCGTGCTGTTCACCCTCGTCCATGTGGCGCTCGTGCTGGTCTCCGGCGCCTGGAACAACATGCGGGGCATGGTCACCGGCTGGTTCGTGATCGAGACGACGCGAACCTCCGATCCGGGCAAGACCTTCGATCCGGGGACGATCCGATGAGGCGCGGATTCGACCGTCGCGGCATCCTCACCGGCGCGGCCGGCCTGCTGGGTTCCGCCCTCCTCGGCGGCTGCGACCGCATCGCCGGCAGCGATTGGGGAAGGCGGACGCTGACGCTCGGGGAGGATGCCAACCTGTTCGTGCAGCGCTTGCTGCTGACGCCGACGTCCCTCGCCCACGAGTTCAACGAGGGCGACATCTCGCCCTGGTTCAAGCCGAACGGCACGATCGACCCTCCGGACGAAGGCTACAAGGCCCTGGCGCAGGCCGGGTTCGCGGACTTCAGACTGAGGATCGACGGCCTCGTCGAACAGCCGCAGGAGCTGTCCCTCGCGGACCTGCGTGCCCTGCCCTCCCGGACCCAGATCACGCGGCACGATTGCGTCGAGGGATGGAGCGCCATCGGCAAGTGGACGGGCGTCCCGCTCGGCGAAGTCCTGACCCGGGCGAGGCTGAAGCCGAATGCGCGCTACGTCGTGTTCCATTGCGCCGACACGATGGAGATGGCGGGTGGCGGTCTCGAGGGTGGGGACGTGGCGGAGATAGAGGCCGGCGATGGCGCTCCGAACGGCCGTCCGATCCGGTACTACGAGAGCATCGACCTGACCGACGCCTTCCACCCGCAGACGATCCTGGCCTACGACATGAACGGTAAGCCCCTGCCCGTCTCGAACGGCGCCCCCTTGCGCCTGCGGGTCGAGCGCCAGCTCGGCTACAAGCACGCCAAATACGTCATGCGGATCGAGGTGGCGGACGGCCTGTCCGGGATCGGCGACGGCCAGGGCGGCTATTGGGAGGATCGCGGCTACGAATGGTATGCGGGGATCTGACGGGTACCGCATCTTGCAACGGCACCGCCTCCTCCCGATTTGACAACCCCGCGCCCTTGACCCACTTGTCCCCCGCAAAGCGCCGGGCCGGCCATGGTGCCAGGCCACGTTCGAAGTCTTGCACACAATCTGTGAGTCCCGGTGGGAGAAACCCCGCCGGCTGCGAGTCCCGGCGGCAGCTCGGGCGCTGACGAGAGGCTGATCCGCACATGAAAGTCGTCGTCGTCGAGTCGCCGGCCAAGGCCAAGACGATCAACAAGTATCTCGGCCGCGACTATGAGGTGCTCGCCTCGTTCGGCCATATCCGCGACCTTCCCGCCAAGGACGGCTCCGTCGACCCGGAGGCCGATTTCCGCATGCTGTGGGAGCTCGACGACCGCGGCTCGAAGCGCGTCTCGGAGATCGTCAGGGCACTCAAGGGCGCCGACGGCCTGATCCTCGCCACCGATCCGGATCGCGAGGGCGAGGCCATCTCCTGGCACGTGGTCGAGGCCCTTAACGCCCGCAAGGCGATCAAGGGCATGCCGATCGAGCGCGTGACCTTTAACGCCATCACCAAGGCGGCGGTGGACACCGCCATGCGCAACCCGCGCCAGATCGACCAAGCCCTGGTGGACGCCTATCTGGCGCGCCGAGCGCTGGACTATCTCGTCGGCTTCAACCTCTCGCCGGTCCTGTGGCGCAAGCTGCCGGGCGCCCGTTCGGCCGGCCGCGTCCAGTCCGTGGCGCTTCGCCTCGTCTGCGAGCGCGAGCGCGAAATTGAGACGTTCAAGCCCCGCGAGTACTGGTCGCTGGTGGCGACCCTGGTGACCCAGGACGGCGCCGTGTTCGAGGCGCGTCTCGTGGGTGCCGACGGCAAGCGCATCCAGCGTCTCGACGTCGGCAACGGCGAGGACGCCGCCGCGTTCAAGCGCGACCTCGAACTGGCCACGTTCCAGGTCGGCAGCGTTGAGGCGAAGCCCGCCAAGCGTCACCCCGCCCCGCCCTTCACCACGTCCACGCTCCAGCAGGAGGCCTCGCGCAAGCTCGGGATGGCGCCGGCCCAGACCATGCGGGCGGCGCAGAAACTCTACGAGGGCGTCGAGATCGGCGGCGAGACCGTAGGCCTCATCACCTACATGCGGACCGACGGCGTCGACATGGCCCCCGAGGCCATCGCCGACGCGCGCCGCGTCATCGGCAAGGAATACGGCGAGCGCTATCTCCCCAACGTTCCGCGCCGTTACAGCGCCAAGGCCAAGAACGCGCAGGAGGCCCATGAGGCGGTGCGTCCCACGGATATGAGCCGGCTACCGAAGTCCGTAGCCCGCTATGTGGATGCGGAGCAGGCCAAGCTCTACGACCTGATCTGGACCCGCACGGTGGCGAGCCAGATGGAATCGGCCGAGCTGGAGCGCACCACCGTCGACATCGTCGCCTCCGTTGGCCCTCGCAGGATCGAGTTGCGCGCCACCGGCCAGGTGGTGAAGTTCGACGGCTTCCTCACCCTCTACCAGGAAGGCAAGGATGACGAGGAAGACGAGGACGGCAAGCGCCTGCCGCCCATGAAGGCGGGCGACGCGCTCAAGCGCGAGCGCATCGTCTCGACCCAGCATTTCACCGAACCGCCGCCGCGCTTCTCCGAGGCCAGCCTCGTGAAGCGAATGGAGGAACTCGGCATCGGCCGGCCCTCGACCTATGCCGCCGTGCTGCAGACCCTGCGCGACCGTGAATACGTACGGATCGAGAAGAAGCGCCTGGTGGCTGAGGACAAGGGCCGCCTCGTCACCGGCTTCCTGGAGAGCTTCTTCAAGCGCTATGTGGAGTACGATTTCACCGCCGACCTCGAGACCCAGCTCGACCGGGTCTCCAACGCCGAAATCGACTGGCGCGAGGTGCTGCGCGACTTCTGGCGGGACTTCTCGGCTGCGATCTCCGGCACCAAGGAGCTCCGCGTCACCGAGGTGCTCGATGCCCTGAACGACCTCCTCGGCGCTCATATCTTCCCCGAGAAAGCGGATGGCTCGAACCCCCGCACCTGCCCGACCTGCGGCAGCGGTCAGCTCTCGCTGAAGCTCGGCAAGTTCGGCGCCTTCGTCGGCTGCTCGAACTACCCCGAGTGCAAGTACACCCGCCAACTCGCGGCCAACGCCGTGGAGGGCGAGGGCGACGGCACCTCCGGCGGCGGCCAGCCCGGCACGCGGGTGCTCGGCGACGATCCGGTCACCGGCATGCCTGTTACCTTGCGCGACGGACGCTTCGGTCCCTTCGTCCAGCTTGGTGAAGCCTCCACCGACAAGGAGGCTCCCAAGCCCAAGCGTTCGTCCCTGCCGAAGGGATTGAGCCCCTCCGACGTCGATCTGGAGAAGGCGCTGCGTCTCCTCGCCCTCCCCCGCGAAGTGGCGAGGCACCCCGAGAGCGGTGAACCGATCCTGGCCAATCTCGGCCGGTTCGGTCCTTACGTGCAGCACGGGAAGATGTACGCCAATCTCGGCCGCGACGACGACGTGCTGGAGATCGGCGCCAACCGCGCCATCGACCTCATCGTCGCCAAGGAGCAGGGCGGCGGACGTCGCGGCCCGGCCTCCGACCCCGGCCGGTCGCTCGGCGACCATCCCGAGACCGGCAAGGCCATCGTGGTGAAGTCGGGCAAGTACGGCCCCTACGTCACCGACGGCACCACCAACGCAACGCTGCCCAAGACCCTGGCGGCCGAGGACATCGCCCTGCCCCAGGCCCTCGAACTGATCGCCGCCCGCGAAGCGGCGGGCGGCGGCAAGAAGAAGGCCCCGGCCCGCAAGACTGCGTCGAAGACGACCGCCAAGGCGGGGACGGCAAAGGCTCCCGCCAAGAAGGCGGCGGGGACCAAGGCGGCAGCCGGGACGGCGGCGAAGAGCACGGCGACTGCTGCGAAGACCACCACGGCAAAGAAGCCGGCCGCGCGCAAGAAGGCTTGATCTGTCGACGCGCCTCTCCTCCCCTGGGGTCGAGACCGGCGCAATGGCAGGGCGCATCTCCCTCTCCCCGCAAGCGGGGAGAGGGAGATGCGCCCTGCCATGCCTTCGGTGAGCGCAGGCGAAGCCGGAGCGACGGTGAGGGGGCGCTTCCGGTAGAGGCTCGTCCTGTATCGCCCCCTCTACCCTCGGCTGCCGCCTCGCCGCGCCGACGACGGGGTCGTCGCGGCCCTCTCCCCGCGAGCGGGGATGCGCTCGACGGCCCCGCCTCCGCGACAACCCTTCGCACAAGGGGCCCTACTCCGCTCTTGCGTCCAGCCGCCGGCCTGACGGAGAATTGCCGGATTGTCCTTCCCGGCCCGAGGCTTTCGCCCCATGCTGATCCTGCTCTCCATCTGCCTCGCGGCGCAGCCCTCCCAGTGCAAGGAGGACAGGATATCCTTGTCCTACGAGGCGACGAACCCGTTCATCTGCCTGCGCACCGCGCAGAGCGCGCTCGCCACCTGGCAGGAGAGCCACTCCGAATGGCACGTGACGCGGTGGCGCTGCGCGGCGCGGGAGAGCCTGCCGAAAGACCTTTGAACCGCCCCAGGCCGTGATGGGCCTGGACGCCGGGTCGGATTGCGCTATCGCTCGCCATCGAGGGAACGGCGAGACACGGGCGGCCATACGCGATGCGCTCTCTGAAGGTCCGGTTCGCGCTGCTGCTCGGCGGCGCCGCGTTGCTGGTGATCCTGGCGGCGCTCGGGGTGCTGGGCTCCATCGGCGCGGCCGAGCGCACCATCGACCGGACGCTCGCGGCGCAAGCGCGGCTCGAACTCCTGGTGGAACTGTCCGGCCGCATGACCCAGTACGGCCTCGCCGCGCTAGAGACCGTGAGCAACCCGGACGCTCAGCCCGAAGGGCTTGCCATTGCCCGCACCAATGTCGACCGGGCGCTCGTCGCCGTGGACGAGGCTCTGGGCAAGAGCATCGCCGTCAGCGACAATCCCCTCGACCGGATGCAGTACGCCGCGCGCACGCGGCCGCTGGCCCAGCTCCGCTCCGCCCGCGCCATCCTCGACCGGCAGGTCTCCCAGGTCCTGCGCCAATCCGAGGAGGATCAGCGGCGCAACTCCATACGCGGCGCCCTGAACGGGTTCGGCGCCATGACCGGCCAGCCGCTCTCCTTCCTCATCGAGGTCGAGCGCCGCTCGATGATCGCGGGCTCGGACGAGGCGCGCCAGCTCTCATCGACCCTGCGGATCGCGTCGCTCGCCGCCGTCGTCCTGGCGCTGGCCCTGGTCTTCGTCCTGTACCGGGCGGTGACCCGGCCGACCTTGGCGCGGATCGAGGCGGTGCGGCGGGCGGCGGGGGCCGTCGGGCGCGGTGAGCTCGACACGCGGCTCTCGGTGGCGACGCGGGACGAACTCGGCCTACTGGTGGCGAATTTCAACCGCATGGCCGCGCGCCTCGCCCGGCGGGAAGGGCGGCTCGCTGCCGACCGCGCCGCCCTCGAGGACACGGTGGAGGCGAGGACCACCGACCTGCGCGCCGCCAACGAGCGCCTGGAGGCGGTGGACCGCTCGCGCCGACGCTTCTTCGCCGATGTCAGCCACGAGTTGCGCACGCCGCTCACCGTGATCCTCGGCGAATGCGACATCGCCGCCCGCTCTGCCGGCCGGTCGGGAGTCGATTACGCCCCGGTCTTTGCTACCATCCGCAAGCGGGCCCTGCGCCTCCAGCGCCGCGTCGAGGATCTGCTGCGGGTCGCCCGCTCCGAATCCGGCCAGATCGAGCTCGACCGGCGTGCTGCCAGCGCCGTGGCCATCCTCACCGACGCCGTGGACAGCGCCGCTTCCGAGGCGGTGCGCCGGCGGGTGAGCCTCACCCTCGACCCCGCCCCCCGCGACGCGACGCTTCTCGCCGACCGGGAATGGCTGCGGCAGGTGGTGGAGAGCCTGATCGACAACGCACTGCGGCACGCCACGGGGCTGACTGGGGTCGTGGTCGCCCTTCGCCTCGACGACGGACGATCGGCCGCGATCACCATCACCGATGACGGGCCGGGCTTTCCCGATACCGCCGGAGACCTGTTCGAGCGGTTTCGGCGCGAAGGTGGTTCGGGCGAAACCGGCTTCGGCATCGGCCTGGCACTGGCGCGCTGGGTCACGGAGCGCCATGATGGCACGATCGGCCTCGGGACGGGCGCGGACGGCAGGGGGGCATGCGTGACCCTGGTGCTGCCTGTCCTCGACCTCGTTTCCGGGGACCAGGACGAGACCAAGCGGAAGGAAGGCGTCGCATGACGCGAGTGCTCATCGTAGAGGACGACAGCGACATCCAGGCCATGCTGGCCCGGGGCCTCGAAGCGGAAGGATTTTCGGTGGGGGTGGCTGGCTGCGTCGATGACGCGCTGACTGCCGCCCGCGAGGACGCGCCCGGTGCCGTCGTCCTCGACATCACCTTGCCCGACGGGTCCGGCCACGATGTCTGCCGCTCCCTGCGCGAGGGCGGCTATCCCGGCCCGATCCTGTTCCTCTCCGCCCGTGACGAAGTCCGCGACCGGGCCGAAGGGCTGGCGCTCGGGGCCGACGACTACATCGTGAAGCCCTTCGTCTTCGACGAGCTGCTGGCCCGCCTGCAGACGCATCTCCTGCGCCGCAAGGAATCCGACCAGCCGCGCACCATCGTCACCGCTGGCAAGCTCGTCCTCGATCTCAACATCCGGCAGGTCTCCCTGGGGGATGCGACGGCGCGCCTCACGCCCCGCGAATCGGAGCTGCTCGCCCTGCTGATGGACAAGGCCAACCAGCCGGTGTCCCGCGGCGATATCTTCGACAAGCTCTGGGCAGGCCAGGGCGGCCTGTCGCTGAATGTCGTTGACGTCTACGTGGGTTACCTGCGCACCAAGCTGTCGGATTTCGTCCGCTTCGGCGGCCCGGTCATCGTCACCGTCCGGGGACGGGGCTTCATGCTCGACCTGCGGGGCCAAGATTTCCGCCATTGAGCGCGATGTGCATTCTCGGCGCGTCCTGGGACGATCCGGCAATTTATCGCTTGAAGAGTCCGGCGGAATTGTCGATATAGCTCCCGCGACAGAAATGACTGCGCCGTCAGTGTCTTAGGATCTCCTTAATACGAGATCCGGATGCATATGACGTCCAAGAAACATACCGAGGAGAAACACCATGACCTGGGCTGCCCCCGTCGTTTCCGAGATCTGTGTCGGCATGGAAGTCACCAGCTACGAGTCGGCTGAGATCGATACCTTCAACTGAAATATCGCGTCGCGCGTGAGGATCGAGGCAGCGCCGGTTCAGCCATGCATGTCGTGATCCTCGGCTCGGCCGCGGGCGGCGGCCTTCCCCAGTGGAATTGCCGCTGCCCCATCTGCTCCCTCGCCCGCGAGGATTCCTCCAGGGTGCGGCCACGAACTCAGTCGAGCATCGCCGTGTCGCCCGATGGCGAGCGCTGGCTCCTGGTGAACGCCTCCCCGGACATCCGGCAGCAACTCTTCGACAATCCGGCGATGCATCCGCAGGAAGGCCTGCGCCACTCTCCGATCCATGCCGTGCTTCTCACCAACGGCGATGTGGACCACGTGGCGGGGCTGCTGACCCTGCGCGAGGGCCAAGCCTATACGCTCTACGCCACCTCCGGCATCCTGGATTCCGTCAACGCCAACCGTGTCTTCGACGTGATGGCGGCCGACGTGGTCCGGCGCGAGAAAATCGCCCTCAATCACACCTTCGAACCTGTTCCCGGCCTCACCGTCACGCTGTTCTCGGTGCCGGGCAAGGTGCCGCTCTGGCTCGAGGACGAGACCATGGAGATCGGCGCCGAGACCGAGACCACGGTCGGTGCGATGATCGAGGCCGGCGGGCGCCGCCTCGCCTACATCCCCGGCTGCGCCCGCGTGACGGACGGGCTGAAGCAACGCATCTCGGGCGTCGACGCGCTTCTGTTCGATGGAACGGTGCTCCTCGACGACGACATGATTCGCGCCGGGGTCGGCGTGAAGACCGGATGGCGCATGGGCCACGTTCCGATGACCGGCGAGGGAGGATCGATCGCGGCCCTCGCCGACGTGGAGATCAGCCGTCGGGTCTTCGTCCACATCAACAACACCAACCCGGTGCTGGTGGAAGGCTCCGCCGAACGGATGTCGGTGGAAGCCGAGGGCTGGACAGTGGCCCATGACGGGTTGACCCTGTCACTCTAGCCGGATGCCCGGCTGGCATTTTAATGCCGGCGACTTATATTGTGTCCAATGGGATTGCGCGCTTGAAGTCCGTGGTCTTCACGACTGCCAGCGCCATCTGTAAGAAAAGTTCCGACCGCCGCCCATCGCTGAAACGCCGAGCCACGCCATGACCGCGCCCTTCCCCACACCCATGACCGACGCGTCCCAGCGCCTGCTCAGCCCCGAGGACCTCGAGGCGGCGCTGCGCGACATCGGCACGCGGCGCTACCACAACCTGCATCCGTTCCACCGCCTGCTGCACGACGGCAAGCTGGACAAAGATCAGGTCCGGGCCTGGGCCCTCAACCGCTACTATTACCAGGCGATGATCCCGGTGAAGGACGCAGCCGTCCTCGCCCGGATGGAGGATGCGAGCCTGCGCCGCGTCTGGCGCCAGCGCATCGTCGACCATGACGGCGACGCGCCCGGGGACGGCGGCATCGAGCGCTGGCTCAAGCTCGCCGAGGGCGTCGGCTTCCGTCGCGACTACGTGGAATCGACGCAAGGGATCCTGTCGGCGACCCGCTTCTCGGTGGATGCCTACGTGCATTTCGTGAAGGAGCGCTCGCTGCTGGAAGCCATCGCCTCCTCGCTCACCGAGATGTTCTCGCCGACCATCATCTCCGAGCGTGTGGCCGGGATGCTGAAGAACTACGATTTCATCACTAAGGACACGCTGGCCTATTTCGACAAGCGCCTGACCCAGGCCCCGCGCGACGCCGAATTCGCCATCGACTACGTCAAGCAGCATGCCACCACGCCGGAGCTGCAGCGCCAGGCCATGGCCGCGCTGACTTTCAAGTGCACGGTGCTCTGGACGCAGCTCGATGCCCTCTACTTCTCCTATGTGGCGCCGGGCATGACCCCGCCGGATGCTTGGGTTCCGGGAACCGGCCTCGTGGCCGAGGTGGCCGAGGTGGCGCAGGCGGCCGGCACCGGCACGGTCCGGTCGGCTGACGTGCCGCGCCTGCCCCGCGGCGTGCGCCTGCGCCACGACGAGGTCCGTGGTCAGCATGTGCTGCTGGCGCCGGAGCGCACCTTCGACCTCGACGCCAATGCCGTGGCGGTTCTGTCGCTGGTCGACGGCCAGAGCAGCGTGCGCGACATCGCGGTTAAACTCGCGGAGACCTTCGTGGCCGACCCGGACGTGATCGAGGCCGACGTCCTGGTGATGCTCAACGACCTCGCCACCAAACGGGTTCTGGAGCGATGAACGCCATCACGCCGAACACCCCTTCCCTGCCGGCGCCGGTCGGGCTCCTCGCGGAGCTGACCCATCGCTGCCCCCTGCGCTGTCCCTATTGCTCGAACCCGCTCGAACTCGACCGGCGCTCGGGCGAGCTCGACACGGCGACATGGCAGCGGGTGCTGACGGAGGCGGCGGGTCTCGGTGTGCTGCATGTCCACCTCTCCGGCGGCGAGCCCACCGCCCGCAACGACATCGTCGAGATCACCCAGACCTGCGCCAGGTTGGGCCTGTACTCCAACCTCATCACCTCGGGCGTCGGCGGCGCCCTGGCCAAGCTCGACGCTCTCTACGACGCGGGCCTCGATCACGTGCAGCTCTCGGTGCAAGGCGTGGACGCAGCCAATGCTGAGAAGATCGGCGGACTCAAGAATGCCCAGCCGCAGAAACTCGCCTTCGCCGAGCGGGTGACGCAGCTCGGTCTGCCGCTGACCCTGAATTCCGTGATCCACCGGGGCAACATCCACGAGGTCGAAGGTTTCATCGACTTGGCGGTGAAGCTCGGCGCCAAGCGCCTGGAAGTCGCCCACACCCAGTATTACGGCTGGGCCTACGTGAACCGCGCCGCGTTGATGCCGGACAAGGCCCAGGTCGATCAGTCGATCCGCATCGTCGAGGCGGCGCGCGAGCGGCTGAAGGGCCAGCTCGTCATCGATCTCGTCGTGCCCGACTACTATGCGAAATACCCCAAGGCCTGCGCCGGTGGCTGGGGCCGCAAGCTGATGAACGTGACGCCGGCCGGCAAAGTGCTGCCCTGCCACGCCGCCGAGACCATCAAGCATCTCGAATTCTGGTACGTCTCCGACCATTCGCTCGCCGACATCTGGGCGAACTCCCCGGCCTTCACCGCCTATCGCGGCACGGACTGGATGAAGGAGCCGTGCCGCTCCTGCGACCGGCGCGAGAAGGATTGGGGCGGCTGCCGCTGTCAGGCCCTGGCTCTGGCCGGCGATGCCGCCGCCACCGACCCGGCCTGCTCGCTCTCCCCGCTCCATACGAAGGTGCGGGAACTTGCCACGGAAGAGGCAGCCGAGACGCCGCCCGACTATGTCTACCGGACGATCGGCAGCAACGTGGACCGCGCTGCGCCGCCGCCCCTGAAAGAGGATGCTCCCCTGTGAAGCCCGTTCTCGTCGCGTTCGCCCTGTCGTTTGCCGGTCTGCCCGCCCTGGCGCAGGGCACGCCCCCGGCCGACGCCCCCGCCGTGACCAAGGCCAACACCGCCACCCCGCCCAACGCCTCGGACCTGCTGTTCGAAGAGCCGCAGATGAAGAACGTGGCGCCGGGCTCGACGCTCACCTACGCGTATCTCCGGCGCAGCGGCATCTCCAAGGGGCCGTTCGGCCCGACCATGGACGACCAGATCAAGCTCACCATCGAACCGGGTGGGGCGCCGGAGAACCGGACGATCCGCGTGCAGATGTTCTCGGGCGCGAACCGCTTCCCAGCCGGCCCGTTCAACGACATGCCCGGCAACCCGGTGATGACGCTCTTCCTCGAACATCACCTCATCGACCTCGCCAAGGTGCTCTCGGCCAACCCGCGCTACATCAAGAACGGCATCCGCAAGGCCCTGCGCGACAACGCGACGGTGACCGCGACGACGGCCACCGTGAAGGGGCAGACCGTGGATGCCTGGCGGGTGGAGGTGCAGCCCTTCCTCGACGACAAGATGAAGGACCGGATGCGTGGTCTCGAAAACCTGAAATACACCTTCGTGACGTCGGCCGCCGTGCCCGGCGAACTGCTCTCCATCGAGGCGCAGTCGAAGACGGCGGATGGCGGCGAACTTCTCCAGGAGAACCTGACCTATGATCCGAACGCTGGCTAAAGGCGGCCTCGTCGCCCTCATGCTCGGCCTCGCCGGCGCTCCCGCCCATGCGGAGGACAGCGAGAACGACTACCCCACCGAGGCGCGGGCAGATTACGTTTTCGGATGCATGGCGGCCAACGGGCAATCGCGGGAATCGCTCTCGCGCTGCTCCTGCTCCATCGACGCCCTCGCCTCGATCCTCACCTACGACAAATATGTCCAGGCGAGCACCGTCCTGTCCATGCGCCAGGGCATCGGCGCCCGTTCGAACGAGTTCCGCTCGACCAAGGTGTTCGACGACAAGGTGGCCGATCTCCGTCGCGCACAGGCCGAGGCCGAGATTCGCTGCTATCGCGGAGGGGTGTGACCGGCGGGATCCACCCCAGATACGGTGATCCCATCCATCCACCTCATCCCGGGGCGCTACGAAGCGGCCTCGAAGGAGCCCTCCAATGCTCGCGGCGCGATCTGGAGGCCTTCTTCGAGGCCTTCGCTTTGCTTCGGCACCTCAGGATGAGGTGGATGAATGGGATCATCCTGGTCTACAGCATAGTAAGTGATCCCTCGTCGAAGAGCCCCCGTGACGTCCTCTCCCGCTTCTGCCCTGAAAACTCTCCTGCCCGGTCTCGGAGAGCGCGTGCTCGTCATGGGCATTCTCAACGTCACCCCGGATTCCTTCTCGGACGGGGGCCGTTTCGAGGGTGTCGAAGCGGCACGCTCCCAGGCCGACGCCCTCGTGGCGGAAGGGGCGGCCCTCGTCGACATCGGCGGGGAATCGACGCGGCCAGGCCATACGCCCGTGTCGGCAGAGGAGGAGAAGGCCCGCATCCTGCCCATCATCCGGGATCTCGCCCCGCGCCTCACCGTCCCTATCTCGGTGGACACCTACAAGGCCTCCACCGCCGACGTGGCGCTGGCGGCAGGAGCCCGCATCGTCAACGACGTCTGGGGCCTGCAACGTGAGCCCGACATCGCTCGTGTGGCCGCCGCCCATGGTGCGCCGGTCATGGTGATGCACAATCGCGAGACCATCGATCCCGCCATCGACATCGTCGCCGACATGCTGCGCTTCTTCGAGCGCTCCCTTGATATCGCCCGCCGCGCTGGAATCCCGGACGCGGATATCGTGCTCGATCCGGGAATCGGTTTCGGCAAGAGCTGGGCCCAGCATCTCGAAGCCCTGCGGCGCCTGCCCGAACTCAAGGCGCTGGGCTTCCCGATCCTCGTCGGCGTCTCACGCAAGTCGATGCTCGGGCGCCTGCACGATGCCGAGACAAAGCCGGTTGATCGCCTCACCGGCTCGCTGTCGAGCCATGTCCTCGCCGCGACCTTGGGAGCCGACATCGTCCGCGTCCACGACGTGGCGCCCCATATCGACGCCCTTCGCGTGGTCGACGCCGTGATGCGGACAGCCCCATGACCGACCGCATCCTCGTCGAACGCATCGCCGTCTTCGCCTATCACGGCCTCCTCGAGGAGGAAGCGCGGATCGGCCAGCGCTTCTACATCTCCCTCGATTGCCGGACGGACCTGCAGCCGGCGGGCCTGTCGGACGACATGGCGAAGACCGTGAGCTATGCCGACCTCACCGAGATCGTCGTGCGCATCGCCACCACTCGGCGCTTCGCCCTCATCGAGGCGCTGGCCGAGGCCATCGCCGCCGAGATCCTCGACCGGTTCGAGGGTGTGGACAGCATCGTCGTGCGCGTCGACAAGCCGAGCGCGCCGGTCCCGGCGGTGATCGACGGCGTCGCCATCTCGATCCTGCGCAGCCGCGCGGGACTCGTGCGATGACGGCCGCCTATCTCGGTCTCGGCAGCAATATCGGCGACAAGGCTGCAACCATCGCCGAGGCAATCCGGCGGCTCGAAGCCAGCCCGGGCATCCGCCTCACGGCCCGTTCCGGCGACTACCGTACGCCTCCCTGGGGCGATACGGACCAGGACTGGTTCCTCAACGCGGCGGTCGCCATCGAGACCGACCTGACCCCGCACGACCTGCTGGAGACGGGCCTCGCCATCGAGACAGCCATGGGCCGGGTGCGCGAGCGGCGCTGGGGACCGCGCGTCATCGACATCGACGTGCTCTCGTATGAAGGGGCGGCGATCTCCGACGAACGCCTTGTCCTGCCGCATCGTTTCGTGCGCGAGCGCGCCTTCGTCCTCGTTCCCCTCGCCGAGATCGCGCCGGACCTGGTGATCGGCCCCGAGACCGTGAGCCAAGCGCTGTCGAAACTCGACACCGCCGGCATCGTGCGGGACCGAAAGCCCCTCGCTTAGGGCCGCAGTTCCACCGGCGTACCCACATCCACCCGCGCATAGATGGCTGCCATCTCGTCGTTGGCCAGACCGACGCAGCCACTGGTCCAGTCCCTGAACCGGTGCATCCGACCGAGCCAGGAAAAGCCGTTCATGATCCCGTGGATCATGATGTCCCCGCCCGGCTCGTAGCCGCCGTCACGGGCAGCCAGCGTATCGGCCTCGTTCGGATAGGACACCTTCAGGGAGAGGTAGGCGACGCTGAGCGGGTTGCGATAGGCGATGGAATAGAGCCCCTCCGGAGTGCGCCCGTCGCCCTCCCGCTGCTTGTGGCCGATGGGGGAAAAGCCGAGGGAGACAGGATAGGTCGCGAGGACTCTCCCGTCTCGAAACAGGGTCAGGCGACGGGCGGATTTCTCCACGAGAACGCGGTCAGCGCGATCGGTCTCGGCGACGAGGTCCGGAGCGACACGGCCGATCTGCGCGCGATCGGTTGCGACGATGCCCACCGCGACGACGGCGACGAAAGCCGAGGCCGCCAGACCGATACGCAATCGTCCCATCGCCGCCCTACCCCCATTGATCCGGGAGGCTCATAGCAAACCCCACCGATCGTGACGACCGGCAGGGCCTGATCTCAGGGCGCCGCCGGCTCGAGGAGCTTGTTGCCTTCGTCCTCCAGCAGCGGAACGTCGTAGTCGCGCAGGACCTTCTCGATATCGGCGCGGCGTTTGCGCAGGATCGTGTTGAGGCTGCGCTTCCAATCGTTCTCCTCCATCCGCACGCCCATGGCGATGCGGAAGGTGAGAGCGGGACGATCCGGCTCCTGCAACAGCGGCACGACCTTCATGGCGACGCCGCTCTGCTTGGCGAGCCAGCCGGCGGCCGGCCCCCACAGGATCGCCGCGTCGATCCTCTTCTCCGCGAGGTCGCCTATGACTTCTGCGGAGACCGTCTGGTATTTACGCGCGGGATCGAGCTGGTAGGGAGCGTAGGCCTTCATCGAGGCGATGAGGCCGACCTCGCCCATCCGGTTCACGGGCGGTGTACCGCCGATGACGCCAATGGCCTTACCCTTGAGCTTCGGGTCGTCGAGTTTCGTCACGCCCTCGAAATCACCCTCGCGGGTGACTAGGGCATAGCTGGAGCGATAGTAAGGATTGGTGTGCTGGACGAGCTCACCGCCGGCGGCCGAACCGATGATCAGGTCGCACAGGCCGGTGCCCAGCGTATTGCGGACGAATCCAGGCCCCTGCGTCAGCCAGTAATAGCGGAGCTTGACCTTCAGTTCGTCGGCGAGGATCGCCGCGATCTTGTTCTCGAACCCGTCCTCCTTGCGCTGGGAGAACGGCATGTTGCCGGGATCTCCGCAGACGCGCAGGACATCGGTGGTGACGAGATCGGGAAGCGACTGCGCCAATGCGGGGCGCCCCCCTGCCGAGATCAGCAGGAGCGCGCAAACCGTCGTTGTGAAGGAGCCAAAGCGAGCCATTAGCCGCCCAGGCACTCCTTCTCGGCCTTCTTGGCGGCTTCCGGCTTGTCTTCCTTGTCGGTCGGACGCACGCGCGGCATCGCACCGGAGGCGCGGGCCTTCAGGTAGGTGTAGAGGTCGTCGGCGTAGCACATCACGTTCTTGTTATCGCCGAAGGCGGGCATCACGTTGGTGCCGCTCGAGCTGATGTCCTGCTTGCCGCCAGCGATGATGCCGACGAACTCCTCGTAGGACAGGCGCTTGAGCGAATCCTTGAGGGCGGGTGCGTAGGTCGAACCCATCGCATCGGGACCGTGACACACGTGGCACTCGGCGTGATAGCGGCGGTAGCCGGAATACGCGTACCAGTCGAACTTCTTGCCGTCGTTGGTGATGTGGTAGGTCGGGGCGCCGTCCTTGTCGAAATACTTGCCGTCTTCGACCTTCACCGCCTGATACTTGTCGATCAGCTTGTCGTCCTTCTCAGGAGCATTGGGATCAAGCTGGTTCGCCACGGCGGGATCGGCGGCGGGCTTGGCGTCCTGGGCCTGAACGGCACCGGCGGAGGCGAATGCGAAAACGAGGGCGGCCACGAGCGGACGGATGGCGGCTTTGCTTTGGTACTGCAACGACGTTTCTCCCAGGAGCAACCGTCGACCCGTTCGGCCGACGTTCGAAGTGTTCTTAATAACGATCTAATCATAAAGGTGCCGGCGCGGAAACCCGCGCCGGCACCCTATCGTCTCAGACTTCGTGCGACCGATTAGTTCGGGAGCGCGAAGACGGTCAGCTGACCACCGAGGTTGGTGTAGTTCGAGAGAGCGGCATAGCCACCCACCGCGCCAAGACCGGCATTCGGGTCGGTCAGGCCGGCCGCGAGGCCGATGCCAGCCCAGCCACCGACACCCGACAGGATGCCGACGAACTGCTTGCCCTTGTGCTGGTAGGTCATCACGTTGCCGATGATGCCCGACGGGGTCTTGAACTTATAGAGTTCCTTACCGGTCTTCGAGTCGACGGCCTTCAGGTAGCCTTCGAGCGTGCCGTAGAACACCACGTCACCGGCGGTGGCGAGAGCACCGGACCACACCGAGAACTGCTCCTGGTTCGACCACTTGATCTTACCAGCGACGCCGTCCCAGGCGATGAAGTTACCCATGCCGCCGTGGCTGTTGGGAGCCGGGTACATGGCCAGGGTCGCACCGACGTAGGGCTGACCGGGGGTGTAGGACACCCGGAACGGCTCGTAGTCCATGCAGACATGGTTGGTGGGCACGTAGAACAGGTTGGTCTTCGGCGAGAACGCAGCAGGCTGCTGGTCCTTGGTGCCGAGGGCCGCGGGGCAGATACCCTTGGAGTTGGTATCTTCACCGTTCTGCTCGGTGGAGTACTTGGCCTGGACGAGCGGACGACCGTAGGTCTTCGAGCCCTTGTCCATGTCGACCTTGGAAGCCCAGTTCACCACCGGATCGAACTTCTCGGCGACCAGGAGTTCGCCGGTGGCGCGATCGAGGGTGTAGCCGAAGCCGTTACGGTCGAAGTGGGTGAGAAGCGGACGATCCTTGCCGTCAACCTTCTGATCCGTGAGGATCATCTCGTTGATGCCGTCGTAATCCCACTCGTCGTGCGGGGTCATCTGGTAGACCCACTTGGTCGCACCCGTATCGGGGTTACGCGCCCAGATGGTCATCGACCACTTGTTGTCGCCCGGACGCTGCTTGGGGTTCCAGGTCGAGGGGTTGCCCGAGCCGTAATACATCAGGTCGAGCTTGGGGTCGTAGGAGAACCAGCCCCAGGTGCAGCCGCCGCCCGTCTTCCACTGATCGCCTTCCCAGGTCTTCAGCGAGGAATCCTTGCCGACCGGCTTGCCGAGAGACGTGGTCTTCTCGCCATCCATGATCATCTGCTCGTCAGTGCCAACGGAATAGCCGCGCCACACCTTCTTGCCCGTCTTAGAATCGTAGGCGGTGACGTGGCACTGCACGCCGAACTCGCCGCCGGAGATGCCGACGATGATCTTGTCCTTCACCGGCAGAACCGTCGCGGTGTTGGTCTCACCCTTCTTGGGGTCGCCGTTGACGACGGACCAGTTCACCTTGCCGGACTTGGCGTCGAGCGAGACGACGGTGGTGTCGGCCTGGTGGAGGATGATGGCGCCGTCGGCATAGGCCAGACCACGGTTGACCGTGTCACAGCACATCACCGGGATGACGCTCGGGTCCTGCTTGGGCTCGTACTTCCAGACGATCACGCCGTCCTTGTCGAGGTCGAGGGCGTAGACGATGTTCGGGAAGGGAGTGTGGACGTACATCATGTTGCCGACGACGAGAGGCGAACCCTCGTGGCCGCGCAGGACGCCCGTCGAGAACGTCCAGGCCACCTGCAGCTGCTTCACGTTGCTGGCGTTGATCTGGTCGAGCTTCGAATAGCGCGTGTTGGCGTAATCGACCGTCTGCAGAACCTGCTGGGCCGGATCGGCCGAGCGCTTCAGGACGTCGTCATTGGCGAAGGCGGGGGCCGAAGCCACCAGACCAGCGCCGAGTGCGAGAAGATGGACCGCTCTCATGCATTCCTCCGACAGGTCTTTGACACGCCTGGAGAACAGCGAAACCTGCTCCCACTTGTGCGACCTGTTATTTGCGACAGGGATAGTTCACTTCGATAGAGTCTCCTAAGCGGCTGTCTCCACGAGATATTCGCCGAGACCACCACCTGCTCTCCCGGTCGCCGCTACCCCTTTGCGGCGCCCCTTCGAACCGAAGCTTGAATGAACTCTAAGAAAAATCGCGGCGGCGTCAACTCGATTGAGCAAGCTTGAGCTCGGGCTGCATCAAGTCCTGGTGAACGAACGTCTTCGTTAACCGCGATCTGAGCGGTCGCACCCTAGAATGTTGCGCTGCAAAATCGATAATCTCCACGGCAAAAGTATTTGGAGGACCGATACGTTTCTTATGCGTCACGCGCATACAGGACCTTTGGTATGCCAGTCTCCCCGCAGGAGGACCGGAAATGGCGGAAAAAACGGTCGTTTCGTCCGATGCGCGATCACATCAAAACCGTGTCGCGATGAATTATCATGCAACTCTGTACGATAGATCCTACATCGACAGTTCGCGCCACGTCATCGGTTGGGCACCATTCGATCGAGCGCTGCGTTGTCTCGCCGCATGACTGCGTAGCGGCTACTGAGGAGGGCCTTAGGCGTTGAGCACATGTGCATAATGTCGCGTCGGCGATATCGTGCCGCTCTCCCATGATCGGGAAAGAGCGTTCAGGCGGCGATGACGCCCGGAAAGCGATTCGCGAGATCTTCCCGCATCGCCTCCGCCCAAGCCCGATCGCGTTCGCTTCTGGGCCGGTCGAGGGCGACGGCGGCGAGCAGGCTCGCCGGGCGCGCCGAGACGAGGAGGAGCCGGTCCGCAATCTCGATGGCCTCGGCCACGTTATGCGTGACCATGAGCACGCTCATTCCTTCACGCGCGACGGTCGCCACCACGATCTCGCGCAGGGACGCCGCGGCTCGGTCGTCCAGGGACACGAAGGGTTCGTCGAGCACCAGGATGCGGGGACGGAGGGCCAGGGCACGGGCGAGCGCGACACGGCGTGCCATTCCGAGGGAAAGCTTCCCCGGATAGCGGCCACGCCAGGGCGTCAGCCCGAGGGACTCGAACAAGGCGTCGAGATCGCGTGCCCGCTCGGAACGGGGCAGGCCGAGGCGGACATTCTGTTCGACGCTGCGCCAGGGGAGGAGGCGCGGCTCCTGGAAGACCATGGCGATGCCGGCCTCGCGCGGGTCCGGGGTCACCGCGCCGTCATAAGCGTCGTCGAGCCCGAGCAGGATGCGCAGGGTCGTGGTCTTGCCGGCGCCCGAGGGGCCGATGAGGCAGGCGATCTCCGACCGGCGAATGACGAAGGAGAGATCGCGCACCGCCTCCACCGGCTCCGGCCCGCCGGCTCCATAGACCTTGCTGCGGATGGAGACGGAGAGCGCGTCCGCCCTCTCAGCGCCAGCGTCGGACATGGGCCTCGAGGCGCTGGAGGATGAGGATATCGATGGCGATCATCACACTCATGAAGACGACGCTATAGCCGATGATGGCCGCCACGTTCAGGCTCTGGACAAAGTAGAAGTTGATGGCGAAGCCCACCCCGTTCGGACGCCCGAGCAGCTCGATCACCAGCACGATCTTCCAGGCGAGGGACAGGCCGGAGCGGGCGGCGGCCACTACGAAGGGCTGGAGCTGGGGCACCAGGACGTGGGCGATCCAGGTGCGGCGGTCGAAACGGTAGCTCCGCGCCATCTCCTCCAGCCCCGGATCGAGGCCGCGCGCGCCCTCGCGCACGATCACCGCCACGTTGGGCAACTTGTTGAGCACCACTGCCAGCACCGCCGCGCCCTCATTGAGGCCGACCCAGATGTAGGCCAGCACCGTGATCACCAGGGCGGGCGTATTGAGGAGGATGAGGAGCGGCGTGTCGAGAACGAGGTTGAGCGCCTTCCAGCGGCCAAGCGCGATGCCGAGCAGCACCCCGAGCCCCATGGCAAAGAAGAACGACACGCCCACCCGTGTCAGGGTGATGCCGACGTTGCTCCATAGGTCGCCGGTGGCGGATTCCTTCCCGATGAAATCGAGGATGGCGAGGGGCGCGGGCAGGAGCCGCGATTCCGCCAGCGTCGCCGCCGCCTGCCATGCCGCCAGCAGCACCAGCACGGAGACGAGTCGAGTTGCCACTCCCATGGCGTTCGCGCCGGTCCGGGCCACGATTCAGCGCACCGCGGGGGAGGGCGTGACGCGGATCAACCGTTTCCGGCCCCGTCGAAATACAGGCCGGCAGGCAGGGTCTTGCCCGCCCCCACCAGCCGCTCGCCGCCGAGCTTGGCCAGCACGCCGAACAGGCGTTCGCCGTCGGTGCGCTCGGTGGCAAGCGGCCGGCGCGGGATGCCCGCGAGGAAATCGCGCTTCAGGGCCTCGAAGGTCGGCTCGTCCTCGGCCGACATCAGCGGCCGCACCACGTCCCAGGTGGTGGGATCGTTGGCCAGCATCTCCTTGGCGGTACGGGAGGCGCGGGCGAAGCCGGCGATGGCCTCTGCCTTGTCCGACACGGTGGCGCCCTCGAACAGGTAGCCGATGAGGGCGATAGAGCCGGTGGCGCCGAACGCGCGCATGATGTCGTCCGACCCGATGAGGCGGGTGAAGCCCTTCGGCTCGAGGCGGGCGCAATAGGTCCAGTAGAGCAAGGCCGCGTCGAGCTCGCCCTGTTCGAGCTTGAGCGCCAGGAGCGGCGGCGCGCCGTAGGCGACCTGCGCCTGCGATTCAAGATCGATGCCGGCGGCGTCTTTGGCCTGGGCCTTGAGCAGGAGCCAGTTCTTGTCCAGCGGTCCGCCCGCCACACCAAGCCGCTTGCCGACGAGATCCTTGAGGCCGGCGATGGCGCTGCCCGCCGGCACCATCAGCGAGCCCTCGGTGGTGGAGTAGGGGATGAAGCGCATCGCCCTGCCCTCGTTGCCGAGGCGCCCGGCCCAGAGCAGGTCGCCGACGATGGTGTCGACCTGTCCGCCGAGGAAGGCGATGCGGGCGGCATCGTTACCGGCGAGCTTGACCACGTCGAGGGTGAAGCCGTTGGCGGCATCGAGCCCGCGCGCCTTGATCACCGCCGCCTCCCAGGCCACGGTGCCGAAGGGCAGGCTTCCGATACGGATTGCGGGACCGGCGGCCGCTGCCGTCACCGACCCGGCCAGGGGCCACAGCGCAGCCGTCGCGAGCACTCCGCGCCGTGACAGCATGAACGTCGTCTCCCTGGAACCGGCCCGCATCCGGTCCCGGCAGTCGGGACCGACGAACTATTATTCTTTCTTAATAGGGTCTCGCCCCCCCGGCGTCCACAGATCCGATCAGCCGTCGTTGGGGGCAGGGCCACCACGTCGCAGGCGACCGCGGCATTCGCGGACCCGGCGATCGTTGCCGCCGGTCTTGCCCGGACACGCGGCGCGTCGCAGAATCCCTCGACCACCACCACGATCATCAAAGGACGTGCAGCTATGGCCGGATCGCGCGAAGACGTCATCGACGACGCCACCATCTCGGAGCGCCTGGCCGCCGAATTGCCGGCCTGGACCTACGAGGACGGCTGGATCCGGCGGACCTACAAGACGGCGGGCTGGAAGAGCACGCTCATGGTCATCAACACGGTGGGCCACCTCGCGGAGGCCGCCTGGCACCACCCGGACCTCACTGCCTCCTATGCCTGGGTCGAGGTGCGGCTGATGAACCATGCCGCCAAGGGCATCACCGACAAGGACTTCGCCCTGGCGAAGAAGATCGAGGAGGTTGTGGGCTGGCAGCCGGGCACCGAAGGGCAAGGCCTCGAAGGCACACCCACCGACGCGCGCTTCGCCTACATCAAATACGACAGATAGGAGTGCCTCGCAGAACTCCCGCTCATGGTCGTTTCTCGCTCGGAGCACGATGGCGCAGCAGGAGTTTTGTCAGAGACAGAGGCTCACTGCGGCTCCTTCACCCGCCGGCACTCGGTCTTGAGGTAGGCGGTCTTGCCGATCTCCTCGCCGATGTCGGTGCGGGAGATGATCTCCTGCCAGCCGTTGGTGCAGCCGAGTTCGTTCGAGACACGGACCTTTCGCACCTCGCTCGCCCTGTCGTCGGAGCAGGATTCGATCGGAATCGCGTTGGCGCAGACGAGCACGACGGCGATGAAGGTGTTCATGGACGGCTCCGATCCGGGCGCGTGGCGGCGCCCTCCCCACTTCTACGTAGGGCGGAGGGAGGAGGTTTCGCGGGACGCGCTCTTTTGGAGATGATCTGAGAGCCGAGGCCTGCCGCGCTCGCCCCTCACCCCACCGCCACGAACCGCTCGGCCGAATACGTCCCCCCCTCCACCGGGTTGGCGATCCAGCGCGTGCGGCCGATGCGGAGATCGTGGCCGGCGTGGAAATGGCCGGAGACCCAGAGGTCCGGGCGGCTTGCCTCCGGCAGGTCGTCGAGGGCGGTGGTGGCATAGAAGGCCGGCACCCACCAGGGCACGCCGGGGATGGTCCGGAACGCATCGGCCGCGAGCGGGCTCGCCGGATGGTGAGTCACGACCACGGTGGGGCCGGTATGCGGCGCGGCGAGGGCGGCGGTGAGTTCGGCCTTCTGCGCCAGATGCGCCGCCATGGCGTCGGCCGGCGACCAGACGCTGCCATCCCCCTTGCGGATCGAGCCGCGGAACTCGCGCGAGCCCGTCACCGGGTCGGTCATCCGCGCGGCGGCGTAGGCGATGGGATCGGCCGGGCGGTCGGGCACGGTCTCGTCAAGCCAGCGCCCGGCGAGAGCCCAGTCGCTCCACAGGGTGGTGCCGACGAAGCGCACTCCGTCGAGGACGACGCATGCCCCGTGGTTGAGGAGGTGGACCGGACCACCCTCCCCTGCACCGTTGATCCGCGCCACCTCGGCCTCCAGGGCGGCGATGAGCTGGGGCGCGGTGCGCGAATCGCCGGTCGGCGCATAATGCTCGTGGTTGCCCGGCACGAGCACGATGGGCCGTCCCTGTGCGATCTGGCGGAGCGCCGCGAGGCCGGCCTCCGGTCGCCCCTCGTAGAGGTCGCCCGGGCAGATCAGGACGTCGAACGGTTCGTCCGGCCGCGCAATCGTTTCCGGACGGCGGCGTTCGAGATGCAGGTCGGAGATCGGGAACAGGCGCAAGCGAGACCTCTCAGGCCGTCGGATGGGCCGCGCGCCACTCGGCGCGGGCGGCCTTGAGGATGTCCATCGCCGAATCGGCGTTGAGCATAGCGATGCCGGCCGCCACCACGAGATCGGGCCAGGGCGAGAGCGTCAGCGCCGTGACGAGGCCGGCACCGATGATGGCGAGATTGGCATAGGCGTCGTTACGGGCGGAGAGATAGGCCGCCCGCGTCAGGCTTCCTCCTCCGTCCCGGTGGCGGGCCAGCATCACGGCGCAGGTGAGGTTCACGGCGAGCGCCCCGAGGCCCGCGAGCGTCAGCGGCAGGGGCGCGGGAGGCGCCATGTCCGCCACCTTTTGCCAGGCGGCGTAGGCGGTGGCGAGGGCCGGTAGCAGCAGGATACCGGCCAGGGCCATGCCGAGGCGGGCGCGGTTGCGCAGGCTCCAGCCGATCCCGGCGAAAATCAGCAGGTTGAGGGCGGCGTCCTCCAGGAAATCCAGGCTGTCGGCGATGAGGGCGAGGGAGCCGATCGCCAGGGCCACCGCGATCTCGACGCCGAAATAGGCCAGGTTCAGCCCCGCCACGCGCAGGACGACCGAGCGCAGGGACGGCGGGACCACGGGGGCGGGCGAGGGAGCGTCGGTCATCGGCTCTCAAGAACGGGCTTTTCGCAATGTTGCGCCTCTTGGACCGGCGGTGAGGCGGCTGTCGAGGCGAGATTTTCATCGTTCTCGCGCTGGATTTGCCGAAGCGCTTGTGCGACGCGACACGTCAGACGCGGGATCATGCCCGCGACATCGACGTGAGACGGGGGAGACCGACCGATGATGCCAGAACTACGCGTCCTGTATTTCGAGGATCTCGAGGTCGGGTTGTCCGAGACCTTGAACAAGGAGATCTCCTCCTCCGACGTAGTGGGCTTCGCCGAGATCACCGGCGACCGCAACCCGATCCACCTCTCCGAGCATTTCGCGGCGCGCACGCCCTTCGGCACCCGTATCGCCCACGGCCTCTACACCGCCGGCCTGATCTCGGCGGTGCTCGGCACCCGCCTGCCCGGCCCCGGCGCCATCTATATCAGCCAGACCCTGAACTTTCGTGCGCCGGTCCGCATCGGCGATACGGTTCAGGTCACCGTCGAAGTGGCCGAACTCGTCCCCGAGCGCCGCCGCGCCCGGCTCAAATGCACCTGCTCCGTCGCCGGAGAGGTCGTGCTCGACGGTGAAGCCCTGGTGAAAGTGCCCACCCGGGAGGAGGCGGACCCGCTCGCCATCCGCATGGGCGGACGTCCCGCGAACGCGTAGCGCGCATTCCCCCTCTCCCCGCATGCAAGGAGAGGGGGCTCTCGGGCCATGCGCATCATCCGCCAGGGCACAGGATGCGGCCACCGGTGACACCCATCCCCATCGACGACCCCGCCGATCCGCGCATCGTCGCCTATGCCGCCATGCGCGAGCGCGACCTCGTTGGGCGCGAGGGCCGGTTCATCGTCGAGGGAGACGTAACCCTGCGGGTGCTGCTCTCGGGGGACGCGCTGTTCGCGCCCGAGTCGCTGCTGCTGAGCCATGAGCGGGTGGCCCCCCTCTCCGATGTGCTCACCGCCCTGCCCGGTTCAGTGCCGGTCTATACGGCCTCGAAGGCGGTGATGAGCGCCATCGCCGGCTTCCCGATCCACCGGGGCGTGATGGCGGTGGGGCTGCGCGGAGCGGAGGCTCCCCTCGCCCTTCCCCCGCCTCCGGCCCCCGCCCTCGTGGTGGGGCTCGTCGGGCTGACCAACCACGACAATGTGGGCGGCCTGTTCCGCAACGCCGCGGCCTTCGGGGCCGACGGGGTTCTCCTCGACCCCGCCACCTGCGACCCGCTCTACCGCAAGGCCATCAGGGTCTCGGCCGGCGCGGCGCTGATCGTGCCCTTCGCCCGCCTCGACGCGGAGGCCATGCTGGACTTCGCGCAAGCCAACGCCCTCGTTCCCCTCGCCCTGAGCCCGCGGGGAGACGACGTGCTCGCCGAGCTGCCGCCGCTGCCACGCACGCTCCTGCTCCTCGGCACCGAGGGGCCGGGCCTGTCGCACGGTCTGATGGCGCGGACCCGCACCGTGCGGATCCCCATGGCCCCCGACTTCGATTCCCTGAACGTGGCCACCGCCGGGGCGGTGGCGCTCCATCACCTGGCCATGCGGCATCCGTCCTGCGAGCACGCGACAATCCGTGGCAATTGTCCCGCCCCTGCCGCCGGTCGAGATTAGGCGGCAAGCTAGACCGGTACGGGTGGCATCCCCGACTCCGGGCTTTGAGCTTGGCACGGATGCCGATACGCCTGCGCATGGGAGGTTTCCCATCGGAGGTCGTCGACCAGGGAGTTGATCGCGTTGCTTCAGTCACGGGATGGCCTGCGGACCCTTTCAGGACGCCGCGTCATCGTCGTCGGCGCCGGTCCGGGGGGATTGGCGACGGCGCTCCTTCTCGCCCGCGCCGGCGTTCACGTCACCCTGGTCGAGAAGGACCCGGCCGTGGGAGGCCGAACGAAGACCGTGGAGGCCCCCGGCGGCTACCGGTTCGACATCGGCCCGACCTTCTTCCTCTATCCACAGATTCTCGCGGACATCTTCGAGACCTGCGGCGAGCGGCTCGAGGATCACGTCAAGCTCGAACGGCTCGATCCGCAATATCACCTCGTCTTCGAGGCGGGCGGCGAGATCCGTGCCACCAACGACATGGAGCGGCTGGAGGCCGAGGTCGCCCGCATCGCCCCGGACGACGCCAGGAACGTCCGGAAATTCTTTGCCGACAACCGGGTGAAGCTGAAGTTCTTCAAGCCGGTGCTGGAACAGGCTTTCCACACCCTGCGCAGCATGGCCTCCCCGGCCATGATCGCCGCCCTGCCCCACCTTCATCCCGGCCGCAGCGTCGACAAGGACCTGCAGCGCTACTTCAAGGACCCGCGGGTCCGTCTCGCCTTCGCGTTCCAGACCAAGTACCTCGGCATGTCGCCGTTCCGCTGCCCGAGCCTGTTCACGATCCTGTCGTTCCTCGAATACGAGCACGGGGTCTACCATCCGGTCGGAGGCTGCGGCGCGGTGTCGGAGGCGATGGCGGGCCTCGCCCGCCGCATGGGCGTGGACATCCGCCTCGGCACGTCGGTGGACAGGGTGCTCTTCGAGGGCAAGAAAGCGATCGGCGTGGTGTGCGGAGCCGAGACGCTGAAGGCCGACGCCGTGGTCATCAACGGCGATTTCGCCAAGGTGATCAAGGATCTGGTGCCTCAGACGCACCGCCCGCGCTGGCGCGACGCCAAGATCGACAAGGCCCGCCTCTCCTGCTCGACCTTCATGATGTATCTCGGGATCGAGGGGAAAGTCCCGGCGGGGCTCGGCCACCACACCATCTTCCTGTCGGAGGAGTACGCCCGCAACATCCGCGAGATCACCGAGGGTACCCTGCCGATGCAGCCCTCGCTCTACGTCCAGCACGCGGGCTACACCGACGGCGGCATGGCGCCGGCGGGCCATACCAGCCTCTACGTCCTCGTTCCGGTGCCGAACCTGAAGGCGGGGATCGACTGGCCCGCCACCCGCCAAAGCTACCGCCGCCTCGTCCTCGACCGGCTGAAGCTGCTGGGCCTGACCGACATCGAGGAGCGCATCCGCTACGAGCGCATCGTCGACCCATCGCAATGGCGGGACGATTTCTTCGTGCACGAGGGCGCCACCTTCAACCTCGCCCACGACCTGATGCAGATGCTGTATTTCCGCCCCCACAACCGCTTCGGGCCGGGGCTGTATCTCGTCGGCGGCGGCACCCATCCGGGTTCGGGCCTGCCGGTGATCTACGAGGGTGCCCGCATCACCGCCCGCCTCCTCATTGAGGAGCTCTCCGCCGGGCGCGTGGGGGCGGAGGCCGCCGGCATCCCCACCACCTCGCCGCTTGCCACCTCGGGCGAGACCTCGTGAGGGGCGTTTTCGCATTGGCCCTCGCCGCCGCCCTGTCCTGCGGTGGCGCTCGGGCAGCCACGGTGGAGGTGCTGGTGGAGGGGATCGAGCCCGGCGCCGGCACGGTCTACGTCGCCCTGTGTCAGGGCGGCCTGTCGGAGGCCGAATGCCGCAACGGGCAGGACGTCCCGGCAGATGGCCGCAGCCGGCGGGTGATCCTCGCCGGGATCGAGCCCGGCACTTATGCGGTCGCTGCCTACCAGGATCTCGACGGCAACCGCCGCCTCGACCGCACCGGCCTCGGCCTGCCGCTCGAACCCTATGGTTTCTCCGGCGAGATGGGCCGTGCCCGGCCGGATTTCAGCCGTGCGCGCTTCACCCTGCGCGAGCCCGGGGTGGCGGTACGGGTGCGCCTCGTCCGCGCCCTGCCACCCCGCTGACCCCGCCGCTCATGAATCCGGGACAGGAGCCCTTGGTCGTAGTCCAGGGCGCCACCCTCGCCTATCGCGGGCATCTCGTCCTGCGCGGCGTCGATTGCCGGATCGAGGCGGGCCAGACCTTGGCCCTGCTCGGCCCCAACGGCGCCGGCAAGAGCTCGCTCATGCGCCTCGTAGCCGGACGCCTGCCCCCTGGGAGCGGCACCGTGCGGATCGCCGGGGCCGACCCGTTCCGCGAACGCGAGGCGCGGCGCGTCATCGGCTGGGTGCCCCAGGAGATCGCCCTATATCCGCGCCTCACCGTGGCCGAAAACCTCTCGGTCTTCGCCCAACTCTCGGGGATCGCCCGGCGCGAGCGCAAGGCGGCGGTCCAGTCCGCCCTGGATCTGGCCGATCTCGGAGAAGTGGCGCGGCGCCCGGTGGGCCACCTGTCCGGCGGCTACCAGCGCCGGGCCAACATCGCCGCAAGCCTGATGGCGCGGCCGAGCCTCGTCCTCCTCGACGAGCCGACCCAGGGGGTGGACCTGCACGCCCGCGCGGCGATCCATGCGGTGCTCGCGCGCCTGCGGGCCCAAGGCGCCGCCATCCTCATCGCCACCCACGATTTCGCCGAGGCCGAACGCCTCGCCGACCGGGTCGCCATCCTGGCGGACGGTCAGCTCGTCCATGAGGGCCGCCTCGCAATCCTGCTGGAGCGCATCCGCACGGAGGTGCCCGAGCACGAGGTGGCGCTGGCGAGCCCCGCCGATCCCGCCGCCGAGGCGGCCCTGCGCCGGGCGGGATTCGCTCCCGTCGATACCGGCCTGACCTGGCGGGCCAGCCACCGGGCCGGGCTCGACGGGACCGCCCTCCTCGGCACCTTGCGGGCGGAGGGCGTTCCGGTGGCCGAGATCCGCATCCGTGCGCCGGGCCTGGAGGCGGTCTATCGCGAGGCCCTGGACCGTGCCGAACCGAACCGGCCCATCCCCCTCCGCCGCACGGGAAACGAGGCATGATCACCGCCGCCTTTCGGGTGATGCTGATCAGCCTGCGGCGCGACCGCGCCGCCCTGGTCATGGCTTTCGTCCTGCCGACCGTGATCTTCATGATCTTCGCGGCGATCTTCTCGGGCGCCATCGGCGACCGGATCCGCATCCATCTCGGTCTCGTCGACCTTGCCCGCACGGCGACCACCGAGCGGCTGATGACGGCCCTGGAGGCCGACACGTCCCTGCGCATCGAGCGCCTGAAGGCCACCGATCTCGTCGAGGCGACGAGCGCGGTCCGGCGCGGGGAGGTCGATGCCGCCCTGGTCCTGCGCGGCGATCTCGACGCACCCGTGGCCGGAGCCCCGCCGGAGGCCGCCCAGCCCGTGGTCCTCATTGAGAACCCCGCCAGGGCCCTGGCCACGCCGATCGCGCTGGGCCAGTTGCAGCGCATCCTCAACGAGGCCCTGCCCGACGTCGTCCTCGCCCGGATCGTCGCCGACGTGGAACGGTCGGGCAAGATCGGACCGGACGAGCGCGCTTTCCTCAACTCGGCCTTCGCCGAGCAGCGCGCCCGCAAGGAGCCGTTCTCCTTCGCCTCCCTGGTGGAGCGCCAGAGCACCGCCTCGGGCCGCACCAACGAGCGGGTGAGCTACTATGCGGGTGCCATCACCGCCGTGTTCCTGCTGTTTGCGGCTATGCAGGGGGCGATGTCCCTGGTGGAGGAGCGCCAATCGGGCCTCGCCGACAGGCTCATGGCCGGCCCCGGAGGGCTCGCCGTGGTGGTGGTGGGGAAGTTCCTGTTCCTGGTGATACAGGGCGTGGTCCAGGCCGGGCTGATCTTCGCCGCCGCCGCCCTCGTCTACGGGGTCGAGATCGGCCCGCACTGGCCGGCCTGGATCGTCACCTCGGTCCTGGTCTCGGCCATGGCGGCGGGGCTGGCGCTGGCCGCCTGCGCCGCCGCCAACACCCGCCAGCAGGCGCATCTCGCCTCCACCTTCGGCGTTCTGCTGCTCTCGGCGGTGGGCGGCAGCATGGTGCCGCGCTTCCTGATGCCGCCCTGGCTGCAGCAGGTTGGCTGGCTCACCCCCAACGCCTGGGCGATCGAGGCCTATCAGACGGCGCTCGGCGAAGGCATGGCCGCGGCCATGCCGGCCTGGGGCGTGATGATCACGGTGGCGGCCTTGGGGTTGGTGGCGGCCGTGGGATTGGTGGCACGGCGGGTGGTGTGAGGCTGCACTGTCCGCCGCGGACCCGATCAGTCGCCGACGCGGCCGTCATATCGCGGCTTCCGGCCCCGAAACAGGGAAGAAGTCAGGCGGCGCGACCGGTTAGCGCGTTGACCGCGCGGCGATCCGGTCTAGCTTCATCCGAGAGGCGCGGCATCGGCCGGGCCCGGGGAGTGACGATGAACATGCGGGTCGGGTCTTCGGTCGCCGTAGTCGGCGCAGGGTTGGGCGGCCTCGCGGCGGCCTGCGTCAGCGCGGCGCGCGGCCACACAGTCACCCTCTACGACAAGAACGACTGGCTCGGCGGCAAGGCGGCGGTGCTCCACGAGGGCGGCTTCCGCTTCGACATGGGTCCGACCATCCTCACCGTGCCGAAGGTGCTGGAGCGGATCTTCCAGGAGGCCGGCCGTAACATCCACGACTATCTCGATCTCCGCCGCCTCGACCCTCAGTGGCGCTGCTTCTTCGACGACGACACCCATCTCGACCTGATGGCCGACGTGCCCACCATGGCCGCCGACATGGAGCGTTTCGCGCCCAATACCGGGGCCGGCGAGGGCTACAAGAAATTCCTCGAGATTTCCGAGCACCTGCACGACGTCTCGAACAAGTTCTTCTTCTGGAAGCCGGTGGAGGACCTGTTCGACACGATCAACATCCGCGCCAACATGAACCCCGGCACCCTGCGCGACGTGCTCTCCCTGCGCATGGGGTCGTCGGTGGCCGGCACCATCCGCTCGAAGGTCAAGGATGCGCGGCTCGCGCAGATGCTCGACCACTTCGTGCAGTATGTCGGTTCGTCCCCCTACGGCGCGCCGGCCGTGCTCTGCGCCATCGCCCACATGCAGACGGCGGAAGGCGTCTGGTACCCGATGGGCGGCACCCGCGCGGTGGCCGAGGCGCTGACGAAGCTCGCTTCCGAACTCGGCGCCACCCTGCGGCCGGGCGACGAGGTCACCGGTCTCGCCATCGAGAAGGGCACGGTGAAGGGCGTGAAGACCGCCGCCGGCATCACCCCGTTCGATGCGGTGATCTCCAACATGGATTCGGTGCGCACCTACCGCGAACTCGTCGGCGGCGACGTCGGCAAGGCCTACGAGAAGAAGAGCTTCGAGCCGGCCTGCTCGGGCGTGGTGCTCTATCTCGGCCTGAACAAGCGCTACGACCACCTCAACCATCACGACTTCGTCTTCTCCCGCGATCCGGAGGAGGAGTTCGACTACATCTACCGCAAAGGCGAGCCGGCCCCGGACCCGACTGCCTATCTCGCCGCCCCCTCCTCCACCGATCCGAGCGTGGCACCGGAGGGCGGCGAGGCCCTCTACGTCCTCGTCCACACGCCGTATCTGCGCCCACATCACGACTGGTCGAAGATGTTTCCGGCCTACCGGCAGGTGATCCTCGACAAGCTCAAGCGCACCGGCCATATGCCCGACATCGAGGAGCGCATCGTCGTCGAGCGCCACCTGACGCCGCAGGACATCCATGAGCGCTACAAGGTGCTCAACGGCGCGATCTACGGCCTCGCCTCGCACGGCAAGTTCATGGGCGCGTTCAAGCCCGGCAACCGCTCGCGGCAGGTGCGCGGCCTCTATCTCGCCGGCGGCGCGGCCCATCCCGGCCCCGGTATGCCGATGGTGATGATGTCGGGCTGGATCGCCGCCGACGCGCTCGATTCCGACGCGCAGGGCGGAGACACCCGCGGCGAGGTGCGGCAGAGCGCGTGAGCCCGCCGGCTACCTCCACGCCGCACCATTCGCCACCGATCTGGCGGTTCATGGTCTGGTACTTCGGCCGGTTCCTGCGCCGCCACATGAACGCGCTCCGGCTCGCCCGCTGGGGCGTGCCCGGAATCGCCGGCCATGCCGGTCCCATCGTCGTCTATCTGAACCACCCCGCCTGGTGGGATGCGGCCGTGGTGATCCTTCTCGCCGGCCGCCTCTTCCCGGACCGGACTAGCCATGCCCCGTTCGACGCGGCGGCGCTGGAGAAATACGCCGTCTTCTCCCGCATCGGTGCGTTTCCGGTGGATCTCGATTCGGCCCGCGGCGCGGCGCAGTTCCTGAAACAGTCCCGCGCCATCCTCGGGGCTCCGGGGCAGATGCTCTGGGTGACGGCGCAGGGACGTTTCGCCGACATCCGCACCCGGCCGCTGGGCCTGCGCGGCGGCGTGGCGCGCCTGCCCGAGCTCGCCCCCGACGCTCTGTTCGTGCCCCTGGCGCTGGAATACGCCTTCTGGGAAGAGCGCGGCGCCGAAGCATTCGCCGCCTTCGGCCCACCGGTGCGGGGCACCGACCTCCTCGCCCTGCCACGGCTGGAGCGGCTGGCGCGGATGGAAGCCGACCTGACCACCACCCTCGACCGACTCTCCGTCGACGTCGTCGCCCGCGAGCCCGACCGCTTCACGATTCTGACCTCCGGCGGCAAGGGCATCGGCGGCATCTATGACGGCTGGCGCCGGATACGCTCCGCCCTCACCGGCCGCCGCTTCGACCCGGCCCACCGCTCCGAGGGAGACAGAGCCCCATGACCTTCGTCCTGGCGCTCGTCGCCCTTGCTTTCGCTCTCCTCCCCGCCATCCTGGCCTGCATGAACCTGATCGCCCTGCGCACGCCCGAGCCAGAGGCGGCGCAGGACGGGCTGGTCTCGATCCTGATCCCCGCCCGCGACGAGGAGGGCACCATCGTCGAGACGGTCCGGGCCGCGCTGGCAAGCACCGGCACCGCCGTGGAGGTGCTGGTGGGGGACGACCATTCCACCGATGCCACGGCCGGCCTCGTCCGTGCCCTGGCGGAGACCGATCCACGGCTTCGGCTCGTCCCGGTTCCCGCCCTGCCCGAGGGCTGGACAGGGAAGAACCACGCCTGCGCCACCCTCGCCGCCAAGGCGGCGGGCGAGCACCTCCTCTTCATCGACGCGGACGTCTCACTCGCGCCGAGTGCCGCGGTCGGGCTCGCCGCCCATGCCCGCGCGTCGGGTGCCGCCCTCGTGAGCGCGGTGCCGCGTCAGATCATGCGCAGCCTCGGCGAACGGCTCACCGTGCCGATGATCAACTTCCTCCTCGTCGGCTACCTCCCCGTGCCGATGATGCGCGCCTCGCTCCGCCCGGCTCTCGGCGCCGCCTGCGGCCAACTCGTCCTCGTCGATCGCTCCGTCTACGCGCGGACTGGCGGCCACGGCGCCATCCGCGGGCGGCTGCACGACGGCGTGTTCCTGCCGCGGATCCTGCGCCATGCCGGTCATCGCACAGACCTCGTGGCCGGGCACGCGCTCGCCACCTGCCGAATGTACCGCAACCTCGCCGAATCCTGGGCTGGGTTCTCGAAGAACGCCCATGAGGGCATGGCCACGCCGCGCGCCCTCCCGGTCTGGACGCTGCTGCTGCTCGCGGGCCATGTCCTGCCGCTCGTCCTCGTCCTCGCGGCCGCCTTCGGCCTTGCGACACCCCATGCGGGGCTGGTGGCGCTGGCCGCCCTCGTCGTGTCCCTCGCCACCCGCGCGGCGATCACCCTCATCGCCCACGAGCCGGCTTCGACCATCCTCCTCCACCCGCTCGGGGTGGTGGTGGCGCTGGCGATCCAGTGGAACGTCCTGCTAGGACCCAAGCGCGCCGGAGCGGCGGTGTGGAAGGGGCGGAGCTATCCGGTGAAGAGAGCTTAAGACGCCCTCTTCCCGGCCATAGGTAAGGCTGGGCTTCCGGCAAGCACCGTCGTTTCCCGTCCGCTTTTCCGGGTGACCGCAGCACGCACGATTCTCCTCCCCGCGACGCGAGCGTCGGTCCGGTGTCAGCACGATGAAGCGTCGACCGAACCGAAGACCGCAGGAGCGTGGAACGAAGTATACCAAGTGTTTGTTTTTTTTGACGTAAATGTCAAAAACTCTTAGTTTTATAATTTATGCAGATCGAATACTCGGGTCTACGCAGCGCGACATTGTCTACCCTCTGAGGGATCCGATCATAGCCTGCCCGTGCCAGCCAAACAGCTCGGAATGCGATGGCTTCGATGGTCCGCTTTCTCGTCACCACAAGGACCGCCCCGTCCCGATTATTTTTCCCTGCTATGGCGGATGAAACATCCTGCTCATCCGTGGGGCATTATAGGGCAAGATTTCGCGAAAACCTAAGAAATCCTGGTCGATGCATGCATTATGGTGCTTGCCAGCACATCTGATATGCCAAATACTGAATACCAGCCGACGACTTCTGATCCCGACGATCACTTGCCGCGGCCGAGGGAGCCGATCCGCTGGGGTGCCTCGATCTCCAAGCCCTCAAGTATCCATGTCCATGATCAGGGAGAAAGCTCATGGCGACGTCCGTGACCGCACCCATAACGGTGCAACCTTCAAAGCGATGGCTCCAACTCATCCTCGGCGTGGCCTGTATGGTCGCGGCGGCGAACATCCAGTACGCCTGGACGCTGTTCGTCCCGGAAATTCAGAAGACCTTCGGCTGGGACCGTGCCGCGATCCAGGTGGCCTTCACGATCTTCGTCGTGGTGCAGACATGGCTGACCCCGATTGAAGGCTACTTCATCGACAAGTACGGCCCGAGCCGGGTGGTGATGTTCGGCGGTCTGATGACCGGCCTCGCCTGGGTCATCAACTCCTACGCCACCTCGCTCACGGGCTTCTATCTCGGCTCCGTGGCCGGCGGCATCGGGGTGGGTTGCGTCTATGCCACCTGCATCAACAACGCCCTGAAATGGTTCCCGGACAAGCGCGGCCTCGCGGTCGGCCTGACGGCGGGCGGCTACGGCGCGGGCTCGGCCCTCACGATCCTGCCGATCGCCAGCATGATCTCGCACGGCAGCTACGCCCAGGCCTTCTTCATCTTCGGCCTGATCCAGGGCGCGGTCATCATGCTGGCCGCCATCGGCCTGCGCTCCCCGGCCAAGGACCAGGTCATCTTCTCGACCAAGGTCCTGCAGAGCCGGCGCGACTACACCCTCGGGGAAGCCCTGCGCACGCCGGTCTTCTACGTCATGCTGCTCATGTTCACCTGCACGGTCACCGGCGGCCTGATGGCCGTGGCCCAGCTCGGCGTCATTGCGCAGGATCTCGGCGTGAAGGAGTTCCAGGTCAACCTGTACTTCTTCGCCATGGCGGCCCTGCCCTTCGCGCTGATGCTCGACCGGATCATGAACGGCATCTCGCGGCCGCTCTTCGGCTACATCTCGGACCGGATCGGGCGTGAGAAGACGATGTTCATCGCCTTCACCATGGAGGGCATCGGCATCGTCGCTCTCGGTTACTTCGGCTCGAACCCCTGGGCCTTCGTGATCCTGTCCGGCATCGTGTTCCTGGCCTGGGGCGAGGTCTACTCGCTGTTCAGCGCCACGGCCGCCGACACGTTCGGCTCCAAGCACATCGGCAAGATCTACGGCGTGCTCTACTGCGCCAAGGGTTTCGCCGCCCTGTTCGTCCCGCTCGGCAACATCCTGATGCAGGCCACGGGCACCTGGGCGACGGTGCTGTATACTGTGGCGATCATGGACCTCTTCGCCGCGTTCCTGGCCGTGGCCGTCCTCCGGCCGATGCTCAAGCGCCACCACGTCGCCAACGGCTCGGTCACTCCGGCCGGCGCCCTGGCCCACGCCTGATCAATCGCTCGCCCCGCCCGACCGGCGGGGCGAGCCCAGTTCGGCTGAAGGGCCGGCCAATCGGCCCTTCAGCGACCGACCCCGGAGCGGGCCGCCTGCCACGGACGCGGCATCCCGCCCCGCCTGCGTGCCGGCCCGCGATGACCGCCGGGCCTACGCCACTTCTTTTTATCGCGCCCCCTTCGAGGAGCGCCATCTCCGCCCGTCCCGTGTTGCCACGCGCCGTCATGTCCGACCCTGCTCGGCGACCGCCGGAGTGCCCGAGATGAACATCGCAGCCATCCTCGCCCTGCAGAGCATTCCGTTCGCGGCCCTGGTGCTCGCCACGGCCGGCGCCAACCGCGATCTCTTCGCGGTGCTGTATGTCGCGGCCCTGGGCCTGACCCTATCCATCATCATCTTCGGCGACGGTCACCATACGCTGCCGCTGATGCCCGGCATGTCCGGCGGCAACCATCGCTGAAGCGCCCTTTCACGGCGGTGGACAAGGCGGTGTGCGGCGATGCGCGCCCTGCCCGCCGGGACGACCCAGCAGCTCCGCGCCGGAAACATGGCCGTCATACGGAATGTGATATACCAAAGATCATGGTGCAGTGCGATACAGGCTTCATTGCAAGTGCAAGACAGGCTTGTTCCATGATCGCTCTGTTCATCCTTGGTCTCGCCGCCGTCGCCGTCGGCCCTGCTCTGGCCCTGCTCACGGACCGCGCAGAATCGGCCCCGCCGGTCACCGGGACCACCTCCGCCGGCATGTTCGTCGCCATCAACGACAACGCCCAGGCCTCCTACCGTCTGGCCGCCTGAGCCGAGACCGGTCGACCGGGCCCCTCCCCCACGGATTCTCCCCGCCAGGTCCCGCCGCGGCGGGGGTTTACATGGTCCGGCGGGAGGGCGATTGAACACGCTTCATCCGCCGGTCTCGGCGAGAATCCACGAGGCGGTATCGGCATCGGCCCCGGATGTGGTCAGATGCAGGATGAGCGGCGTCTCGTAGGGATGGCGCTGCTTCAGCGCGGCGGCGAGGGAATCGGCGAGCCCCTCCCGCGTTTTGAGGATGGCAACGACCTCCTCGCCCCGCTCCACCGCCCCCTTCCAGGCATAGACCGACCGCATTCCCGGCAGGACGTTGACGCAGGCGGCGAGCCGCGCGCGCACCAGTTCCTCGCCGATGGCGAGCGCCGTCTCGGCATCGGGAAAGGTGGTGTAGACGAGAAGCGGACGCTCCATGCTATGGGTCTCCGGGTCAGCGGCCTGTTCCGAGGGGAATGAGGCGCGCGGCGAAGCCCGGCGTCAACACGAGCGGACGATCATCCATGGCGCGGCGCTTCCAGAGGATCGCCTTCATCGCGAGCCCCACCGCCGATGCGCGCGGCGCGGCGGACACGCTGATGCGGCGCTACGACAGCGTCGCCCCCGAGGAGGCCGACGTGATCGTGGCGCTCGGCGGCGACGGACTGATGCTTCAGGCGCTCCACCGCTTCATGCTGGCCGGTACGCCGATCTACGGCATGAATCGCGGCACCGTCGGCTTCCTGATGAACGAATACCGCGAGGACAACCTCCTCGAACGGCTCGAGAGCACCAAGCGCAGCACCATCCACCCGCTGATGATGGAGGCGGTGGACGTGGAGGGGCGCCGGCACACGGCGCGCGCCATCAACGAAGTCTACATGCTGCGCCAGACGCACCAGACCGCCAAGCTGAAGATCTCGGTGGACGGGCATGTGCGCCTGCCCGAGCTCATCGCCGACGGCGTGCTCTGCGCGACGCCCGCCGGCTCCACCGCCTACAACCTCTCGGTGGGCGGCCCGATTCTGCCCCTGAACTCGCGGCTCCTGGCGCTGACCCCGATCTCGGCCTTCCGCCCCCGGCGCTGGCACGGCGCCCTGCTGCCGGATCACGCCCGCATCCAGGTGGAGGTGCTCGACGCGGCGCATCGCCCGGTGGCGGCGGTGGCCGACCACACCGAGTTCCGCCGGGTCTGCACCGTGGAGACCTGGCTCGACCTCAAGACCGACCTCACCCTTCTCCACGATCCCGGCCACAGCCTCGACGAGCGGATTCTGCGCGAACAGTTCGGCTGACTTGACGCTACGCGCCGTCTCGCGCTGGACCCCGGATCGGGTTCCGCCGGCGCTCCACCCGTCCGGGTAAGGGGCTTGGCTTTTCCGGACCCATCAGTGCCGACACCCTTCCCGGGCGACCGGAGCGTCAACGCAAGGCGATCCGGGAGCCAGCGCAGGACGTGCCGAGTCAGCGGCTCATCCCCTCATCGACGGCAAGAACGAACGCCTGCAACAACCTGTAAAAACTGGATTTTCCTCGTTCATCCGGATCGACCCCGGTCCTTTCGCTTCGCCCGATATGCACCGACCGTGCTGCCCACCGAGGCCGCCATGATGCAGGCGATGGCGGCGCCCTGCAGGGGGGTCAGGCGTTCCCCGAGGATCAGGAAGCCGGCGAGCGCGCCGCAGACCGGCTCGAGGCTCAGCAGGATGCCGAAGGTCTGGCGCGGCAGTCCCCGCAGGGCCACCATCTCCAGGGAATAGGGGATCGCGCTCGACAGGATCGCCACGGCGAGGCCGGCCACGATGAGGGAGGGCGAGAGCAGCGCCACGCCCGCCTGAGCGATGCCGAAGGGCAGGATCACCAGGGTCGCCACGCTCATGCCGAGGGCCACCGCCTGCCCGCCGGGCAGGTGCCCCGCCCTCTGGCCGACGAGGATGTAGAGCGCCCAGCACAGGGCCGCGCCCAGGGCGCAGGCGACGCCGACGGGATCGAGGCCGGCGCTCGCCCGATCCAGGGGCAGCAGCAGGCACAGCCCGAGCATGGCAAGCGCCACCCAGACGAGATCGACGGCGCGCCGCGACGAGGCCACCGCCACGAGGAGCGGCCCGACGAACTCGATGGCAATGGCGAGCCCCAGCGGGATCGTCCGCAGAGAGAGGTAGAACAGCAGGTTCATGCCGCCGAGCACGAGCCCGTAGAGAACCACCACACCGGCATCCCGCCGGCCGAGCGGTCGGCGCCAGGGCCGCCACACGGCGAGCAGCAGCACCGCCGCCAGGGTGACGCGGTAGGCCGAGGTGCCCTCCGCGCCGATCACCGGGAACAGCTGCTTGGCGAAGGAAGTGCCGACCACGAGGGAGAGGATCGAGCCCACCAGGGCGGCCACGGGAGCGAGGCCGGCGAGGACGGTCCTGGTGTCGTTGCCTGTCATGCCGCCCTGATAGCCGGATGAGGGCGAAGGGGCGACGATCATGGCGCCGGATGGACGCTCGGGTCAGGCGGCGAGGCGCATCCTGTCGCGGTCGGCGCGGTAGCTGGCGATGAGGGCGTCGGGAATCGCGTCCAGGACCGCATCGGCCTCGCGGGTCAGCGACGGGCCGGTGTCGATCTGCACCGGATCGGGCGCGGCGCCGAATTCCGGCTGGGATACGATGATGGGCTGCACGTCGATCGTCACGAGGTCGTGGCCGGTCAGGTCGATGGGCGCGTCGGCGAGCGGGCGGAGCTGGGCCCTGGCCTCCCGAACACTCGCCCTGAGCCCCTCGGACAGGGAATCGAGCACGGATTCCATCGATTCCCTTCCCTCCTCTCTTTCCGCGGCGGCGATGGCATCGATGCCGACGAACTCGATGGCGGGCGCCGCCGGCCGGTGGGAGACGAGCTGCTGCGCCAAACGCCATTCGGCGTCGAGAACCTGCATCCGCGTCCGGGTCTCCTGCCTCGCCTTGTCCTCCATGGCCGTGGCGGCAATTCGGGCCTCCTCACGGGCGGCCTCGGCCTCGTAGCGGGCGAGAAGCGCCATGACGCTCTGCGCCTCGGCGAGGGGCATGGTCTCGCAGGCGGTGAGCGCCCGCTCGATCATCTGCCGCGACAGGGTGGCATTGCCGGGCTCGGCCTGGAGACCGGCCTCGCGCCAGGCCGAGAGCGCGGCGACGAAGGCGGGCAGCAGGACGGGCGGCAATCCGGCGCGGCGGTGGAGGGCGGCGAAACCCGAGGCGGAAGGGTCGAGCATCAGCCCGGCCACGCGGTCGGCCTTCAAGCCGGTGAGATCGGACAAGGCCGCCTCCGCGAAGGCCATGCGGCCCGACAGGATCGCCCGCAGGATCAGGCCGGCATTGAGCTGGCCCCGGATGCGGAGATGGCTCACGAGGCGGGCGAGGTCCGCCCCGGTCGCGCTCGCGCTCACCTCCAGGGTGCTGCGCTCCAGGGCCTCGCGGCTCGCCCGTTCGCCGCGGGCAGGGGTGAGCCAGCCCGAGGCGATGGCGAAAGCCGAGAGCGATGCCGCCACGCGAGTGGTGACGGCCTGCCGCACTTCGAGGGGCAGGCCGGCCCGTGTCGTCAGCGCGTTCCTGAGGTCGGCATCGTCGCCGTGCCGCTCCACCATCCGCATTAGGCTGCCGGTGGTGATGCGGGCACCCCGGTTGCGCACCAGGGCGGTGAGAGAGGGAACGCCGCCGATCTCGGCCATGGCCCCGGATACTGCGTGGGAGAGGCCGAGCCGGCCGGCGATGGCGGTGCGGATGGACTCGCAGCCGACCGCGATGCCGTCGACGAGATCGGCATCGGTCAGGACGGACGAGCGCCGCAGGACCAGGGCGGCGATGTCGGGCTGGTCGCCGGCCAGGGCCACGACCAGCGGCCGGGGCGCGGTGGCGCAACCGGCGCAGGCCTGCGCCAGGGCCCGGCGCACGGCGGGGGCCGGGTCGTCGAGGAGCGCCAGGATTGCCGAGCGCGCCTCGCGTGCCGCGCCGGCATCGAGCCCGCCATAGAGATAGGCCCGGGTCAGCGCCGCCGCGGCCTCCGCGCGGCGGTCGATGGAGGCATCACGGGTCCAGGACAGGAATTGGCGGATGATCATTGACCGCTCCGGGTCGTGAAGAGTGAGAGATCGAGAGGTTTGGACGCGACGGTGCCGGCCTGCCGGGCAGCAGCAGCGGTGAGTTCGGCGGGCCGGCGCGGGGGCAGCGGTGCGCCGACGAGGGCGGTAGCCGTGGCGGTGGCGGGCGGCGGCGTGGCCTCGACCTTCGCCGGCTCCGCGAGGATGGCGGCGCTGACCGACGCCGCCTCGCCCGTCCCGTCCGAGCGCGGGAAATAGGTGGGCGCGCGGCGCGCCGGCTCCGGTGAGGAGGCCGGCGACGACGTGGCCCTGCCCTGCCACAGGCGGGCGACCCCCTCGGACATCGCCCCCTGGCGCTTGTCGGTCTGGAACAGGGCCCGCAATCCGCCGCCGTCGATGGCCGCATAGGCGGAGACGGGATCGGTCGTGGAGGCCGGCTCGATGGCGGCGCCCGTGAGGGCCGTGGGGGCGGGCCGCGAGGCGGATTGGCTCGCGGACAGGAGCGCGTAGAGTTCGGCGGCGCCGCGGGGTCGGCCGGTCTTGTCGTAGAACAGGCTCCGGTTGGCGGCGGCCGCCTCCGGCATGTCGAGGGCGGCGGCACGCGCCGGGCTCGCCTGCGCGGTGCCGATCAGGGTCGCCGCCCCGCGCGCACCGAGCACGTGGGCGGCGTAGAGGTCGCCGCCGGTGGGTTCGCGCCCGAGGGCGGCGGTGAGCGCTTCGCCGTTGCGCTGGGTCAGGGCGCCGGCCATGGTGGCGGCCACCGCCGGGTCCCGGCGGAGGTCGAGGATGGTCTGGCGGGCGGAGGCGTCCTCCACCGTGTAGGTGCCGTTGGGTCTGGCGGTGATGGCGTCGGCATAGGCCGAGAGGCCGAGCTTGGGCCCCGCATTCTTCATCGTCCCGAGCCAGGTCTGCTCGATGAATTGGAACAGGCCGGTGGCCGAGGACGTCGCGGCCTTGGCCGAGGGATCGAGGGAGGATTCGCGCTTGGCCGTGGCGAGGAGGTAGTCGAACTCGGTGCCGGTGCTGCGCGCGCCGCTGCGGATCGCATCGACCACGCCCGCCGGCGCGGATCCGGCGGCCGCCCCACCCCGCGTGCCCGCGTCCCGGCCGAGGCCGGTCTCACGCGTGCTGGCGGGGGGCGTGGTGAAGAGGAACATGGCCGTCCGGCTGCAGGCGGACCTGACGCTGTCGGCCTGAGCCTCAATCTGTTCCGATCATGGTAAATAAAGATTGAAGGACGTGCAGGCGACGCCGTCCCGAACCTGAATAAGTTCAGGACGATACAGGTTCCGCCACTCCGCGCCGCCCCCGGCGCAGAGCCACCAGCATGGCGAGGCCGGCAGCGGCCATGGCGGCACCGGCGAGGGGGACGGCCGGGTAGCCGAGCCCCGCATCGATCACGCCCCCGCCGACGGCGGCACCGATGGCGTTGCCGAAGTTGAACGCACCGATATTCATGGCCGAGGCGAGGTTGGGCGCCCCTTGCGCCTGCTCCATCACCCGCATCTGCAGGGGCGGTACCAGGGCGAAGCTGGCGACGCCCCAGAGGAAGATCAGGATGGCGGCCGGAACCTCCCAGCGCACGCCCCAAGCGAACAGGGCCAGCACCGCAACAAGCCCGCCGAGGGAGGCGAAGAGCGTGCCGTCCACCGAGCGGTCGGCGAAGCGCCCGCCGGCCCAGTTGCCCACGGTGAGACCGATTCCGTAGAGCACCAGCATGGCCGTCACGAACGGCGTCGCGGCCCCGGTCTCGATCCGCAGGATCGGCACGATGTAGGTGAACACCGTGAACATCGCGCTCGCCCCGAGCACGGTGAGGGCGAGGGCGGCGAGCACCGACCCGCGCATGAGGACGCGGAGTTCGGCCCGCATGTCGCCGCCGGCCTCGGCTTCGAGGGGCGGCAGGGCCAGGCGCAGCGACAGCATGGCCACGGCCCCCACCGCGGCGATGCCCCAGAAGGCCGCGCGCCAACCGAGCATCTCCCCGATCCAGGCCGCCAGCGGCACGCCGCCGATGGTGGCGATGGTGAGCCCCGAGAACATCGCGGCGACGGCCGCGGCGCGGCGCTCGGGCGGCACGATGCCCGCCGCCACCACCGCGCCGACCCCGAAGAACGCACCATGGTTCAGGGACGTGACGAGGCGGGCGACGACCAGCATCGCGTAGCTGTCGGCCATCGCCGCGAGGAGATTGCCGAGGGTGAAGATGCCCATCAGCCCCACCAGCAGGCGGCGGCGCTGCATCCGGGCGAAGGCCAGCGTCATCAGCGGTGCGCCGATGAGCACGCCCATCGCATAGGCGCTGACGACGAGGCCCGCCGCCGGGATCGAGACCTGCAGGTCGTTCGCGATCAGGGGCAGCATGCCCATCGGTGTGAACTCGGTGACGCCGATGCCGAAGGCACCGGCCGACAGCGCCAGCAGGGGAAGGTTGAGTCTCATGATGAGTGCTTTCCGTCTGTTCCAGACCAGCACATGGCGGAGGCCGGATCTCCCTGGTAGTACCGTGACGGGACCAACATCCGTGCGCCGGAGGCATCAATGCTGCGCGATAGGGTCGACCGGGCCGGTGACATGGCCCTCTTCCTCGCCGTAGCCCAGGAGGGCAGCTTGTCGGCGGCCGCGCGCCGGTTCGGCCTGACGCCCTCGGCCGTGAGCCGGGTGGTGGCGCGGATCGAAGCCCGGCTCGGGGTCCGCCTCCTCGTGCGCACCACGCGCTCCCTGCGCCTCACCGCCGAGGGCGAGACCTACGGACGGGCGGCGCGGCGCATCCTGGCCGATCTCGACGAGACCGAAGCGCAGATCGCCGATCAGGGCTGCCCGCGCGGCCGGGTCCGCGTCAGCGCCTCGATGGCCCATGGACGACAGGTGGTGGTTCCCCTCATCGGCGATTTCGTCGCCCGCCATCCGGGGATCGTGGTTGAGATCGACCTCAGCGACGAGGTCGCGGACGTGATCGGCGGGCGGACCGATCTCGCGATCCGGTTCGGCCCCCTCGCCGACAGCCCCCTCACCGCCCGGCGCCTCGGCGAGACCGGGCGGATGGTCGTGGCCTCGCCCGCCTATCTCGCCCGCGCCGGCACGCCGCGGGTCCCGGCCGACCTCGCCGAACATAACTGCCTCGACTTCAACTTCCGCCGGATCGAGCCGGGCTGGCCGTTCCGCGAGGACGGGGGCGACCACCTCCTCGCAGTGCGGGGCAACATCGCGGCCAACAACGGCGAGACCCTGGTGCAGCTCGCCCTGCAGGGCATCGGCATCACCCGCGTCGGCACATTCCACATCTCGGAGGATCTCGCGGCGGGCCGGCTCGTCCCGCTTCTGGAGGTGTACAATCCCCAGGACCGCGAGGCGATCCATGCGGTGTTCGTCGGTGGCCCTGCCATGCCCGCCCGCATCCGCGTCCTGGTGGATTTCCTCGCCGAAAGAATGGGTCGCAGCCAAGGACCGGTTCCATGACCGTGCTCGGCGATCGGGCGTCCCGCGTCGGACCATCGGGGAGGCCGTCATGCGCGCAGTCCTGATCGTCCCCGGAGAGGCGCAAGCCGTCGCAGCAGCCTCGGCGAGCGGCGCGCATGCGCTGATCGTGGATGTCACTGGCCTCGCATCGCCGGTTCTCCCCTCCGAGCGAACGGAAGGCGCCCCCCTGCTCTACCTGCGCTCGCACGATCTGGAGCGCGATCTCCCGGCGATGATGGCAGCCGCGCCGCATGGCATCGTCCTGCCCCGCTGCGAGGGCGCGCGGGATGTCATGGAGCTTGGCGCACGGCTCGCCGTCGGGGAAGCGATACAGAGTCTTCGCGATGGAGCGACACGCATTCTGGCCCTCGTCACGACGGCGCGGGGGGCACTCGTCCTGCCGACCCTCGCGGACTCGAGCGATCGCCTCGACGGCATCGCCTGGGATGCCCGCGCCTTGAGGACCGAGATCGGCGCATCCGCCTTTCGCGGCCGGGACGGCGCACTGATTCCGCCCCTCGCCGAGACGCGCGCGCTGGTTCGCCTCGCCGCCACGGCCGCCGGGGTGGACGCCATCGATTCCGCCTGCGAACCCGGCGGCGACCTTGCGGGGGAGATCGAAGAGGCAAGCCGCGATGGGTTCGCGGGAAAGCTCGTCCTCGACCCGGTTCAGGCCCGGATCGTCGCCATGACCGACTTTACTGCCCCAAGCGGCTGAGAAGGCCTGCGGGCCGCTCTGCGAAAATGGTCCAAGACGCCACGCGCCGGGGATGCCGTGTCCTCTCGCGCGGGGTCAGATCTCGGTCCGTAGTGCATAGTGGAACCGCTCGGGGGGAAAAGGTTCTCCCCCAAACGAGGCCGGCCTACTCGGCGTCTTCGCTATCCTGGTCCGTCGTCAGGGCCGGCGTCCCCGTCGAGACGGGCGACCAACGCGTCTCCCGCGCGGCGACGTCGTGACTGACCGGGACCGCCGTCGCGGCGGGGGCGGAGCCTGGTGCCGCATCCGCCAGCATCATCGAGGCGCTCACTGATATCAGGCCGGCGAGCGAGCGAAGATCGTCCGGCTGACGCGCATCCCGCGAGACCAGCGCGGCCTCGCGCTGGAGGCGCAGGTTGCAGGCCTTGGTCGGCAGGCCGCCATCCGGCGTGCAGGCATCGTGCCGGGCGCAGGCCGCGTCGAGGGCGTCGATGGGCGGAAGTGGGGAGTTGTTGCCGGGCCCGCAGTAATTTCCATGGATCAACATGGCCGGCGGGCGGCTCGTCGTCTGCGCCAGGGCGGGGGTCACGATGCTGGCGACGAGAAGGAGCGGTGCAGTCAACTTGACGATCATACGATGCAGACCTCTGCGAGCGCCCCCTCAGGCGGTTCGCGGAAAGGAGCCGCTCAACGGCGGCTCGGCCCATTAAGGTTTCGACCCTGGCCTTGGTTCCCTCTTCGGCACGAAGCGCGCCCCGGCCGCCCCCGTCCAAGGCTGAGCTTGCATCGCTTGCGGAATAGAGGCCGAGCCGAGGCTATTGACCCGCTCCGGGAGGGCGCTTCAACTCGAAACGTGCCTCGTCGGTGACACTGAAATAGTCGAAATAGCCACCGCGCAGAAGCGGGTGCATCGCGCCGGTATCGACCCGGCCATCCTTGACGAAGGCATCGTCGACATAGATCGACACGACCTGGCCGATCACCAGGAAGTGACTGGCCTCGCTGCCATCGAGAGGCGTCAGCGGCACGGTCTGGAGCCACCGGCACTCCAGGGCGGCGGGGGATTCCGCCACCCGCGGCGGACGTACCTTGCGCGACGGCACCGGCGTCAGCCCGGCCGCGACGAACTCGCTGTCGCCCCGGGCGAGGGGGGCCGAGGTGGCATTCATGGCCTCGCGCAGACCGTAGGTGGCGAAGTTGCAGACGAACTCCCCGCCCTCCTCCGCGAAGGTCATCGCGTCCTTGCGGCCGAAGGAGGAGAACATCACCATGTCGGGGCCGGTGGCGACGGCGTTGAAGTAGGAATAGGGGGAGAGGTTGACGTGGCCCTGCTTGTTCATCGCGCTGATCCAGCCGATGGGCCGGGGTGCCACCAGGGCCTTCAGCGGGTTGTGCGGCAGGGTGCGGTTCTCGGAATCGTAATGCATGGCGCCGCTCAGATTCGTGTGACGATGTCGGACAGGACGGGTCTCGGGCGGTCGCTCGGGACGTCGCGGGCACGGCCGACATGGATGAAGCCGGCCAGTTTCTCGCGCGGGTCGAGGCCCAGCGCGTCGAGGATGCGGCGGTCGTAGGCGAACCACTCGGTCAACCAAGCCGTGGCGAAGCCCGCGGCATTGGCCGCGACGACGAGGTTCATGCAGACGGCGCCCGCCGACAGCACCTGCTCCCATTCCGGGATCTTGACGTGGGGGGCGGCGCTGGAGACCACGGCGACCACCAGGGGGGCGTGCGCGAGGCGGTGGCGCTCCAGATCCAAGCGTTTGGCATCGCCCTCGGGATGATCAGCGGCATAGGCCTCCGCAATGGTGCCACCCACGCGCAGGCGGGCGTCGCCCTCGATCACCAGGAAGCGCCAGGGGCTGAGCTTGCCGTGGTCGGGTACGCGCGAGGCGATGGTGAGGATCGCATCAAGCTCGCTGGCACTCGGACCAGGGCCGTCGAGATTGACCGGCGGGACGGAGCGGCGAACGCGCAGGAGATCGATTGTGTCGTTCCGCGACATGTCAGATGTGGTGTCCATGGAACCTGTTCGGCGCGAATGAGGGACGTGGGGGGCACCGCCGGGACGGGCGGCCGGTCAGAGGCGAGCCGCATCGGCGATCGATAAGAAGCATCGGCCTTGGAGCCGCCACGGTCCGGATCCAAAGCGGGATGTCGCGTTCGGCACGGGGACGGCCGACAAGCGAAAACATGCCGTGCGGCCCGCAGCTTGGCAATCGCCGACATGCATGGCGGACCCGTGCAGGGTGGACCTGCGAAGGAGACAGCGGATGGGACCGGTGATGCGCGCGCTCGCAGTGACGGGAGCCATGGCGATGGCGGCGTTGCCGGCGCAGGCGCAGGAGCGCGACCCGTTCGGCGGCCGCAACGGCCCGGCCCTGCCCTCCCCCTCGATCACGGGGCCGCAATTGCCGAGCCCCCCCGTCGAGGGCGAGGCGCCGCTCACCCTCACCGCCCTGTTCGCGGGCAGCAACCAGCCGGTGCGCTCCGGCCTCGCCTGGCGCATCTACGAGGATCGCTCCGACGGGGTGCGGCCGAACATCGTCGCGCGCTCCGAGGCGGCGGATCCGAGCTTCACCCTGGCACCCGGCGCCTATGTCGCCACCGTCACCTACGGCTTCGCCAGCGCCTCGAAGCGCATCACCATGGCGGGCGCGGCACTCAGCGACCGCCTGACGATCACCGCGGGGGCGCTCAAGCTCTCGGGTGCCATCGGCGACATGAAGATCACCCCCGCCGACCTCGCCTTCTCGGTCTTCGTGCCCATCGGCACCAATTCGGAAGGGCGCCTCGTGCGCAGCGGCGTCAAGGCGGGCGAGCTGATCCGCCTTCCGGAGGGGACCTACCACGTGGTCTCGAATTACGGGGAATCGAACGCGATCCAGCGCGCCGACCTCAAGGTGGAGAACGGCAAGGTCACCGACGCCACCCTCAACCACCGGGCCGCCACCGTCACCCTCAAGCTCGTGGCCGCCCCCGGCGCCGAGGCATTCGCCGGCACCGCCTTCAGCGTGCTGACGCCAGGCGGCGACACGATCCGCGAGGCGATCGGCGCCTTCCCGCAGGTGACGCTGGCAGAGGGCGACTACGTCCTCATCGCCCGCCACGACGGCCAGGTCTTCACGCGGGAGTTCAAGGTGGAAAGCGGGATGGACCGGGACATCGAAGTGGTGGCGAAGGCCTCGTGATGCTCGCCGTCTCCCTCGCCCTGGCCCTTCTCGCCGTCGCGCCCGCCACGGCGCAGACCGTCATCGACGGGTCCGACGCCACGCTCGGGGCCGAGATGTCGGCGTCCGTGATGGCGCTGGTCGGCCGGGGGCTCAAGAGCCCGGCCGAGGCGCGCTACGGCCGGCTGCGCCGGGGCAAGGCGAGCGCCATCTGCGGCGACGTCGACGTGACCAACAGGATGGGCGCCCATGTCGGTCCGCGCCCCTTCGTCGCCGATCCGGAATCGGGCTTCGCCGGCATCATGCCCGACGCCGCCGAGATCCGGCACCCGTCGAGCATGGCGCAGTACCAGAGTTTCCAGCGCACGCTGACGCTGCTGTCGGCGAATTGCGACGACTGATCGTTTCCTGGTTCAATCCTGTGACGGTGAATCGATGGTGCTCGAGCATCAGCCCACCACCGCCAGGCCCGCCCCCGCGACGGCCGTGAACACGACGACGATCCAGGGCGGGGCCGCCCCGATCGTCAGGAGCAGGAACGCGCCGGCCGCCACGGCAAAGTCGCGCGGGCCGAGGACGGCGCCGGTCCAGAGGGGGTCGTAGAGCGCGGCGGCGAGAATCCCCACCACCGCCGCATTGGCGCCGCGCATGGCCGCCTGCGCCAGGGGTCTTTCGCGGACAGCCTCCCAGAAAGGCATTGCCCCGTAGACCAGGAGCAATCCCGGCAGGAACACCGCGACCAGGGCGATGGCGGCCCCGGCCAGACCGTTCGGCGGCGGTCCGAGGGCCGCGCCGAGATAGGCCGCGAAGGTGAAGAGCGGTCCCGGCACCGCCTGCGCCGCGCCGTAGCCGGCGAGGAACGCGTCCGGTCCGATCCAGCCGGTCTCGACCAGGGCCGTGCGCAGGAGCGGAAGCATCACGTGGCCGCCGCCGAAGACGAGGGCGCCGGAGCGGTAGAACGCATCGAACAGGGCGAGCCCCTGTGAGGACAGGGATTTCGCGAGGATGGGCGGGACAGCCAGGAGCAGGCCGAACAGGAGGAGGGCCACCGCGCCCGCCCGGCGCGAGACCGGGATGCCGAGATGACCGCCCGCCGCCCCGGATAACCGGCGGCAGACCACCAACCCGGCCACGGCTCCGAGACCGATGCCGGCGATCTGACCGGTCGATCCGGTCAGCACCGTGGTCAAGGCGAGGGCGGCAAAGGCGATGGCCGCGCGGGTGACATCGGGCGCGAGGGTGCGGCCCATGCCCCAGACCGCCTGCGCCACCACCGCCACGGCGACGAGCTTCAGCCCGTGGACGATGCCCGATCCGACCGGGCCGCCGAGTGCGTCCGCCCCATAGGCGAAGGCCACGAGGAGGAGCGCCGAGGGCAGGGTGAAGGCGGCCCAGGCGGCGAGCCCGCCGGCGAGGCCCCCGCCCCGCATCACCCCGAGGGAGAACCCGACCTGGCTGGAGGCCGGCCCCGGCAGGAACTGGCACAGGGCCACGAGGTCGGCATAGGCCGCCTCGTCGAGCCAGCGCCGGCGATGCACGAACTCGGCGCGAAAGTAGCCGAGATGGGCGATCGGGCCGCCGAAGGCGGTGAAGCCGAGCTTGAGGAAAGCGAGAAAGACTTCCCGCACGGAACCCTCGCGGGCGGACAGGGGTGTCGACACGTCGGGGAACCTTGAGGGGGCGGATGAGTGGGATGGCTCCCGGAACTATCCCAGCCCGCCGGCCTCGACGATGAAGCGGGCCACCGTGTCGGCGCCGTGTCCCTCGCGCAGGGACGAGAACACGTAGGGTCGCGTGCCCCGCATGCGCCGGGTATCGGCCTCCATCACCCCGAGATCGGCGCCGACCATGGGGGCGAGGTCGGTCTTGTTGACGATGAGGAGATCGGAGCGGGTAATGCCCGGGCCACCCTTGCGCGGGATCTTTTCGCCGCCGGCGACGTCGATGACGTAGAGGGTGAGGTCGGCGAGTTCCGGCGAGAAGGTCGCGGCGAGGTTGTCGCCGCCGGATTCGATCAGGATCAGGTCGAGCTTCGGAAACCGGCGGCGCATCTCGGCCACCGCCGCGAGATTGATCGAGGCATCCTCGCGGATCGCCGTATGCGGGCAGCCGCCGGTCTCGACCCCCATGATCCGCTCCTCGGGCAAGGCGCCCGCCACGGTGAGGATGCGGGCATCCTCCTTGGTGTAGATGTCGTTGGTGATGGCGCAGATCTCGAAGCGGTCGCGGAAGCGCTTGCAGAGCTGCTCCATCAGGGCGGTCTTCCCGGAGCCGACGGGGCCGCCGATGCCGACGCGCAAAGGGCCGTTCAGTGAGGGGCCGTTCAGTGAGGTCATGACGGAGTCTTTCACGAGCGGAAAATCCGAGAGTACTGGGTCTCGTGCCGGGCCGAGCCGAGATCGAGGCGCAGGGTCGCGGTGCCGATCTCCTCGAGGCTCAGGGGCGGGATGGTGGCGGCCAGCGCCGTCACCCGGGGGGTGAGGGACGCGATCACCCGGGTTCCGGCGCTCTGGCCGATGGGCGCGCAGCGCAGCGCCGCCGAGACGAGGTTCTGCAGGAAGGCCAGGCCGAACCCGGCGAGCACCGGGGCGAGCGCCATGCGGTGGGCGCCGCCCGAGAGCCCCACCGCCACCGGATAGGCCACCTCGCCGGGCAACGCCTCGCTCAACCGATCGAGGTCCGGGATGTTCCAGGCGGCGCGGGTGGCATCAACGAAGCTGCGGCCCTGCTGCGTCGTCTCGAGGTGGAGTTCGCGCGTGGGCGCCAGGGCGACGGCGAGGTCGTTGATCTCCACCAGGGCCGGGACGTCCCCCGCCTCCGCGGCGGCATGGGCATGGGCCAGAAGAATCAGGTCGGTGCGCACCGCGCCCCGTTCGAGCATGTCGCCGAGCCACGCCAGCAGCGAGGCCTCGCCGCCGACATCGCCGCATTCCACCGCCCATTCGAGCCCGTGCGAATAGGCATAGGCCCCGACGGGATAGCCCGGCGAGAGCCAGGCCATGAGCCGGACGGTGTCGACCATCGAGGGTTCGCCCCTCATCGCGCCGGGCGCCCTTCCCTGGAAGCCCGAACCGGCAGAGGATGGGGGCATAGGACGAGGCTCAACCGGACACCGCGCCGTGGCTGTGCGGATGATGGTGGTCGTGCCCATGGGCATGTTCGTGGGCATGGTCATGCCCGTGGTGGTGCCCGGCGGCCTCGCCGGCATAGGCGCCGCCCTCGGGCCGGAACGGACGCTCCACCGGCTCGGCCGTCCCCCCTAGGCCCCGCACCATCTCGGCCAGCACGTGGTCGTAGGCGATATGGACCGCGTCCGCGCCGATCTCGGCCGGGATGTGCCGGTTGCCGATGTGCCAGATCAGGCGCTTGAAGGCGAGATCGTCGTCGGCCCGGATCTCGAGGAGGCGTTCGGGCGCGGCCTCGACCCAGACGAGGCGCCCGTCCTGCAGCACCAGGGCGTCGCCGTCGTCGAGAACCGCCGGTTCGGGCAGGTCGAGCAGAAAGGACAGGCCGCCAACCCCGCGCATGGCCATGCGCCGGCGGTGGCGGTCGCCATGGTCGAGGACGATGCGGTCGACGATCTCACCGGAGAGCGAGGCGCGGCGCAGGACGCGGGTGGCGCGGATCATGGGGCTGGGGATCGCTTCCTTGGGCAGCTCGGTCATACCGATCCTCGGCATCAGAGAACCTCCGGCTCTACCGGACCCGGATAGAAGCCATCGTCCATGATCTGCTGCAGCGAGTAGGGACAGGTTTCAGGAAAACCGCGCTCGCTCAAGCCCGTCTCCGCTGCCGCGCGGACGCATGCCAGGCGATAGGACTTGGCGAGCACCACCTCGGGCCATGCCTTGAGGCTGGGACTGACATCGAGAAGGCCGTCGATCTGGAGCCGTTGCTCGACGATGGAGGCGCGCCAGCCGTATCTACGCTTCTGCGGCTGAAACTCCCACTTCAGCAGATGCTGAATCAGGATGGCGAGCCGGTTGCAGATCTCGGATTTCTGCGACCCACCCAAGCTCTCGATTTCCTCGGCAAGGTTGTTCAGGTCGACATCCTGCCAGCGGCCCGCGCGCAGGAGCGCTGCCTGCGCCTGTGTCCAGAGATACAGATCGGTCTCGTGGAGATCCTGCCCCGGGGGCGGCCTCACAGCAGCCTTTGCCATGGCATGTCTCCTGTCAGCGCCGCCATCCTACCTCAAAACAGGAAATACCGCTGCGCCATCGGCAGCACCTCGGCCGGCTCGCAGACCAGCAATTCGCCATCTGCGCGGACGTCGTAGGTCTCCGCGTCGATCTCGATATTCGGCGTTGCGTCGTTGAGGATCATGCTCTTCTTCGAGATCCCGCCGCGCACGTTCTCCACGGCGACGAACTGCTTCTGCGCGCCGAGCCGTTCGCGAAGGCCGTCCTCGATGGCGGCCTTCGAGACGAAGGTGAGCGCGGTGGCGAAGGGCGACCGCCCGATCGCCCCGAACATCGGGCGGTAATGCACCGGCTGGGGCGTGGGGATCGAGGCGTTGGGGTCGCCCATGGGCGCCGTGGCGATCATGCCGCCCTTGATGACGAGGTCCGGCTTCACCCCGAAGAAGGCCGGGGTCCACAGGACGAGATCGGCGAGCTTGCCCGCCTCCACCGAGCCGACATGGGCCGAGACGCCATGCGCGATGGCCGGGTTGATCGTGTATTTCGCGATGTAGCGGCGGGCGCGCAGGTTGTCGTTGCCGGAGGTGTCGCCCGGCAGGCTCCCGCGCTGGCGCTTCATCTTGTCCGCCGTCTGCCAGGTGCGGATGACGACCTCGCCGACCCGGCCCATGGCCTGGCTGTCCGAGGACATCATCGAGAGCGCGCCGATATCGTGCAGGATGTCTTCGGCAGCGATGGTCTCCTTGCGGATCCGGCTCTCGGCAAACGCCAGATCCTCGGGAATCGCCGGGTCGAGGTGGTGGCACACCATGAGCATGTCGAGATGCTCGTCGATGGTGTTCTTCGTGTAGGGGCGCGTCGGGTTGGTGGAGGACGGGAGCACGTTCATCAGCCCCGCCACCTTCATGATGTCCGGCGCGTGCCCGCCCCCCGCCCCTTCCGTGTGGAACGCGTGGATGGTCCGCCCCGCGAAGGCGCGGATCGTGTCCTCGACGAAGCCGGACTCGTTGAGCGTGTCGGAATGGATCATCACCTGCACGTCGTGCAGGTCGGCGACCGTGAGGCAGGTGTCGATGGCCTGGGGCGTCGTGCCCCAATCCTCGTGGAGCTTCAGGGCGCAGGCGCCGGCGCGGACCATCTCGACGAGGCTCTCGGGCCGCGAGGCGTTGCCCTTGCCGGCGAAGGCGAGGTTCATCGGGAAGCTGTCCGCCGCCTCGATCATCCGGGCGAGATGCCAGGGGCCGGGGGTGCAGGTGGTGGCGAAGGTGCCGTGGGCCGGGCCGGTGCCGCCGCCGAGCATCGTGGTGACGCCCGAGCACAGGGCCTCCTCGATCTGCTGCGGGCAGATGTAGTGGATGTGGCTGTCGAACCCGCCGGCCGTGAGGATCTTGCCTTCGCCGGCGATCACTTCGGTGCCGGGGCCGACGATGATGTCGACGCAAGGCTGGATGTCCGGGTTGCCGGCCTTGCCGAGCTTGAAGATCCGCCCCTTCACGATGCCGACATCGCATTTCACCACGCCCCAATGGTCGAGGACCACGGCGTTGGTGATGACGGTGTCCACCGCGCCATCGGCATTCGTCACCTGTGACTGCCCCATCCCGTCGCGGATGACCTTGCCGCCGCCGAACTTCACCTCCTCGCCATAGGTGGTGTGGTCGCGCTCCACCTCGATGACGAGGGAGGTGTCGGCGAGGCGAATTCTATCGCCGGTGGTGGGGCCGAACATGTCGGCATAGGCCGAGCGTGGCAGGCTCGCGGGGCGGGGTGTGTTGGACATCAGGCGGCCTCTCGTGCCTCTGCGACGGCGCGGTCGAAAAGAGCATCCAGCGCCGCGTTGACGCCGCGACAGCCGGCGACGACCTCTTTCGCCCAATCAATGTAGTTCGCTACGCGCTCCGCGCTCCAATCGTCCGGAGGGCTCGCCACCAGCGAATGCAGGTTGCTGATCTTGTCGGCGATCTTGAGGGCGCGGGCACCAGGCGACTTGTGCGGCGCCCTCTCGACCTGGAGCCGCTTGCGCTCGGCCTTGGGCAGCGACCTGTCGTCGGTCACTTCGGCCACGAGTTCGGCGACGCGCCGACCGAACAATTGCTCGATCTCCTCGCTGCTCGTCCCGGTATCCTCCACCGTGTCGTGGAGCCAGCCCGCCGCCACCAGATCGGCATCGGGCGCTTCGGCGGTCGCGGCCAGGAGCGAGGCCACCTCGGCGAGGTGGTTCACGTAAGGCTCGCGCGCCGCGCCCTTCCGGGTCTGCCCCACGTGACGCCGCGCGGCGAACTCGGCGGCACGGGTGACGAGGAGGATGCCATCGCGCAGGCGGGACGTCTCGTCGGTCATAGGGAACCCATCACGTCGCCGCGGAACCCGTAGACCGTCCGCGCGCCGAGCAGCGGCACCAGGGCGACCTCCCGCGTGGCGCCCGGCTCGAACCGCACCGCCGTGCCCGGCGCGATGTCGAGGCGCTGGCCCCTCGCCTTCTCGCGCTCGAAGGTCAGGCCCGGATTCACCTCGTAGAAATGGTAGTGCGAGCCGACCTGGATCGGCCGGTCGCCGACATTGGACACGGTGAGCAGGGTGCGGGGCGCGCCGTCGTTGAAGACGATCTCGCCCGGCAGGGTCGTGACCGTGCCCGGCACGTCCGATGAGGGCGCGCCGCGAATCGGATGGTGGACGGTGACGAGCTTGGTCCCGTCCGGGAAGGTCGCCTCTACCTGGATGTCGTGGATCATCTCGGCGATGCCCTCCATCACCTGGTCGGCGGTGAGGACATGGGCGCCCGCCTGCATCAGTTCCGAGACGGAGCGGCCGTCCCGCGCGCCCTCCACCACGACATCGGTGATGAGCGCGATCGCCTCCGGATAGTTCAGCTTGACGCCTCGGGCGAGCCGGTTACGGGCGACCTGGGCGGCCATGGCGACGAGGAGCTTGTCCTTTTCGCGCGGGGTCAGGAGCACGGGAAACCTCGGGTGTTGGTCGCGGGGTGCGACGGTCGGCAGGCAAGGACCATGCGCGGGTCGCTTCCTAGGGAGCCGGGACCACCGTCGTCGTCAAGCGCAGGTTGAGGGCTTTCAGGACGCGCATGGTCGTATCGAGGCTCGGATTGCCCTCGTCGGACAGGGCTCGGTACAGGCTCTCGCGGGAGAGACCCGTCTCTCTGGCGATCTGGGTCATGCCATGAGCGCGCGCGGCAACGCCGAGCGCATGCCGCAGGAGGGCGGCGTCTCCCTCCTCGAAAGCGGCGGCCAGATACTCGGCCACAGCTTCATCGGTGTCGAGATAATCGGCGGAATCATAGGCCTGGGTCGAAGTCATCGCTCGTTCCTTGCAGAGTTCTCGCCTTACGGGGTCTCACCTCACACGGTCCGCGCGATCGCCTTCGCCCGAGCGATGTCGCGATCCTGGCTTCCTTTGTCACCGCCACATAGGAGAATGACGAGAGCCTCGCCCCGACGAACGAAATAGATCCGGTAGCCGGGCCCATAATCGATCCTCAGTTCGCTCACGCCCTCTCCGACAGACTTCATGTCCCCAGCATTGCCGTGGGCCAGACGGTCGAGGCGCAGCGCGACGCGTGCCTTGGCGCGCGCGTCGCGAAGGCCCCTGAGCCAACCGTCGAACACGTCGGTGCGCCGCATGTCCATGGTTCAAAATTGTAGCTCATGGACTACGTTTCTACAATCGATGGAGCAGGCGCGATCTGGATCGAGGGGACAGGTCGTGGCAGGACTGTGCGTCGAACGCCTACATCTCTATCCGAACGGCAGGCCCCGTGACCTATCCCCGCGACCTCGTCGGCTACGGCCGCAACCCGCCGCACCCGCGCTGGCCGAACGGCGCGCGGATCGCGGTGCAGATCGTGCTCAACTACGAGGAGGGCGGCGAGAACTGCATCCTGCATGGGGACGCGGCCTCGGAGGCGTTCCTGTCGGAGATCGTCGGCGCCCAGGCGTGGCCGGGCCAGCGGCACATGAACATGGAATCGATGTTCGAGTACGGGTCGCGCGCCGGGTTCTGGCGGATCTGGCGGTTGCTCCGCGCGCGGAACATCCCCGTCACCGTGTTCGGCGTCGCCACGGCGCTGGCCCGCCATCCCGACATCGCCGCCGCCATGAAGGAGGCCGATTGGGAGATCGCCTGCCACGGCTTGAAATGGATCGACTACCGCGACTTCACCCGCGAGGAGGAGAAGGCACATATGACGGACGCGATCCGCATCCATACGGAGATCACGGGGGAGCGGCCGCTCGGCTGGTACACCGGACGCTCCTCGGTCCATACCCTCGATCTCGCGGTGGAGGCCGGCTTCACCTGGCTCGCCGATTCCTACGCCGACGACCTGCCCTACTGGATCGAGGCGCCGAGCGGGCGGGGCCTCGTGGTGCCCTACACCCTCGACGCCAACGACATGCGCTGCGTCGCGCTTCAGGGGTTCAACACCGGCGACCACTTCTTCACCTACCTGCGCGACACGTTCGATGCCCTCTACGAAGAGGGCGGGACGGCGCCGAAGATGATGTCGGTGGGGCTGCATTGCCGCCTCGTCGGACGGCCGGGACGGATCGGGGCGCTGGCCCGCTTCCTCGACCATATCGCCGCCCATGAGGACGTTTGGGTGGCACGGCGGATCGACATCGCGCGGCACTGGATCGACCATCACCCGGCGGGGGCATAGAACCCGACATCGACGAGGAGGGTTCGTCGTGTCTCTCGATCTCATCCCGAGCGGCGCTGATCCCGACCGATGATCCTCCTCGGCGGGTTCGGCGGACGCCCGCCGCCGCGCGGTCGTCCGGTTTCAGGCAGCGGGAGGGAAAGATCGACGTGAGAACGAGCCTCGCAGACAAGCCCCCCGCCCGCCGCCGCCGCAAGGATGGCGAGGCGCGGCGCGAGGCGATCCTCGATGCGGGGCTGGAGATCTTTTCGGGGCTCGGCCTGCACGGGGCGAGCCTGGACCGGCTCGCCGAGCGGGCCGGGCTGTCGAAAGCCAACCTGCTCTATTACTTCCCCTCGAAGGAGGAACTGTATCTGGCGGTGCTTCGCCGCGTCCTCGACGTCTGGCTCGATCCGCTGCAGGAACTCGACGCCGACAGCGATCCGGCCGAGGCGATCCGGGCCTATATCCGCGCCAAGCTCACCCTGTCGCGGGACGCGCCGCAGGCCTCGCGGCTGTTCTGCCTGGAGATCGTCCAGGGCGCGCCGCTCCTGCGGGCCGAACTCGAAGGCCCCCTGCGCGGGCTGGTGGAGAGCAAGGCGGCGATCCTACGCGGCTGGATCGACCAGGGCCGCATCGGTGCCCACGACCCCCACCACCTCATCTTCTCGATCTGGGCGATCACCCAGCACTACGCCGATTTCGCGGTCCAGGTGGATGCGGTCACGGGCCGGAGCCTCGACGAATCCGACTTCTTCGAGAGCACCGTGGCGAGCACACAGGCCCTGATCCTCACCGGGCTCGGCCTGCGATAGGCGCTCGGCGGATTTCGCAGGAACGGTCGCCGGCTTCGCGGGCCGGAACCCGAATAGCCGAATAGGAAGCGAGCCCCGCCGGCGGAAGCCGGTTCCGTCGGCGAGGCTCGCGAAATGGCCTACTTCTTCGAGGCGAGATACGCGATCACGTCGTCGATCTTCTTGTCGTCGGGATAGCCGGCGAACACCATCTTCGTCCCCGGCACCTTGGCCTTCGGATTCTTCAGCCATTCGTGCAGGTTCGCCTCGTCCCAGGTGATGCCCGATGCCTTGAGCGGGGCCGAATAGGAATACCCGTCGAGGGAGGCCGCCTTGCGCCCGACGACCCCCGTCAGGTCCGGGCCGACGCCGTTCTTGCCGAAGGCATGGCAGGCCTTGCAGGGCGCGAACGCCTTCTCGCCGGCTGCGGCATCGCCTTCGGCGTGGGCCGCCATCGGAATCAGCATCGCGACGAGAGCACCGAGCATCGGGTAGCGCATGAGTTTTCCTCTCCGTGGTTGTTTTGAATACCTCCAGATTACTTACCGCATGTTCCCCGAAGGCAATGTCCGAGGGCGAGGACTCACGAGAACGTGTCAGGGCGCGAGCAGGTCGCGTATCCGCCGCGCGTTTCAGCAGAAGCCGCCTCCCGGCCGGGCAGATCGAAGAGAGTTTGAGCAAACGGCAGAAATGACCGATTTCGAGTTTGACCATATGGTCCAAACAGCTACCGTTCATCATCGAACGGGGCGATCATGGCACGATCCGTTCGCAACCTTGACCGGGATTGGATCCCATCGTCCAATCTCCGCCAGCATAGCGAGGCGGTCATGAATGTCGGCGTCTTCATCCCCATCGGCAATAACGGCTGGCTCCTGTCGGAGAACGCGCCGCAATACAGGCCGAGCTTCGAGCTCAACAAGCAGGTGGTGCTGAAGGCCGAGGGCTACGGGCTCGATTTCGCCCTGTCGATGATCAAGCTGCGGGGCTTTGGCGGCAAGACCGAGTTCTGGGACCACAACCTCGAATCCTTCACGCTGATGGCGGGCCTCGCCGCGGTGACGAGCCGGATCAAGCTCTTCGCCACCGCCGCCACCCTGTGCATGCCCCCCGCCATCACCGCGCGGATGGCCTCTACCATCGATTCCATCTCCGGCGGCCGCTTCGGCCTCAACCTCGTCACCGGATGGCAGCGGCCGGAATACTCGCAGATGGGCCTGTGGCCCGGCGACGAGTACTTTTCTCGGCGCTACGAATACCTCTCCGAATACGCCCAGGTGCTGCGCGATCTGTGGGAGACGGGGTCCTGCGACCTCAAGGGCGAGTTCTTCCAGATGGACGATTGCCGGCTCTCCCCCCGGCCGCAGGCGGAGATGAAGATCATCTGCGCCGGCCAATCCACCGCCGGCATGGCGTTCACGGCGAAATATGCGGACTACAATTTCTGCTTCGGCAAGGGCGTGAACACGCCGACCGCCTTCGCCCCCACGGTGGAGCGGCTGGAACTCGCCAAGGCCGAGACGGGCCGGGACGTCTCGTCCTACGTGCTGTTCATGATCATCGCCGCCGAGACCGACGAGGAGGCCCGCGCCACCTGGGAGCATTACAAGGCGGGGGCCGATGCCGAGGCCATCGCCTGGCTCGGGGTCCAGGGCGCGGCCGACACCAAATCCGGGGCCGACACCAACGTGCGCCAGATGGCCGACCCGACCTCGGCGGTGAACATCAACATGGGCACTCTCGTGGGCTCCTACGCGGAGGTGGCGCGGATGCTCGACGAGGTCGCCACCGTGCCCGGCACCGAAGGCGTGCTCCTGGTGTTCGACGATTTCCTCGAAGGCCTCGACGCCTACGGCACCCGCATCCAGCCGCTGATGCGCTCGCGGGCGCATGTCACCGCCGATGCCGTGCCGATGGCGAAGGTGGCGTGATGGTCGCCGGCTATCACGATCCGGCCGGGCGCCATGGCGGCATCACCCTCCCCGCCCGGCCCGAGCCCATCGCCTTCGATGCCGAGGCCACGGCCCTCATCGTCGTCGACATGCAGAACGCCTATGCCACGAAGGGCGGCTACCTCGATCTCGCCGGGTTCGACGTCTCGGCGACCGGGCCGGTGATCGAGAAGATCGCGATGGCCGTCGCCGCCGCGCGCAAGGCCGGGATCAGGATCGTCTGGTTCCAGAACGGCTGGGACCCGGACTATGTCGAGGCCGGAGGGCCGGGCTCACCGAACTGGCACAAGTCCAACGCCCTCAAGACCATGCGCAGCCGCCCCGAGATGAACGAGCGGCTGCTCGCCAAGGGAACCTGGGACTACGCCCTGGTGGATGCGCTGAAGCCCGAGCCCGACGACATCGTGCTGCCCAAACCGCGCTACAGCGGCTTCTACAACACCCAGCTCGACAGCCTGCTGCGCTCGGCCGGCATCCGCACCCTGGTCTTCGCCGGCATCGCCACCAACGTCTGCGTGGAATCGACCCTGCGCGACGGATTCTTCCTCGAATATTTCGGCATCGTCCTCGCCGACGCGACGCATCAGGCGGGACCGGACAGCCTCCAGGTGGGAGCGCTCGCCAATATCGAGACCTTCTTCGGCTGGGTCTCGGACGTGGCGAGTTTCGAAGCAGCCTTGGGCGAGCGGGACGCCGCGGCGGCGGAGTGACATCCCCCCTCGCGACCTCATCCTGAGGTGCCCGCGTCAGCGGGCCTCGAAGGAGGCCTCCGCTACGCTGCGGCACCTCAGGATGAGGTCACGGGCGGGCAAGACGACAAAAACAACGAAGACAGCCATTTCGACGATCGAACGAACGGGAGCACTGCGAACCATGCCCAAGACCGTGATCATTCCTCCCGGCACCGGCAAGCCGCTCGCCCCCTACGTGCCGGGCGCCCTCGCCGACGGCGTACTCTACGTCTCCGGCACCCTGCCGCTGGATGCCGATGCCAACGTCGTCCATGTGGGCGATGCGGGCGCCCAGACCCGCCACGTACTGGAGACGATCGAGGGCGTCGTCACGGCGGCCGGCGGCACCATGGACGACGTCACCTTCAATCACATCTTCCTGAAGGACTGGGCCGATTACGCCGCGATCAACGCGGTCTATGCCACCTACTTCCCCGGCGAGAAGCCAGCGCGCTACTGCATCCAGTGCGGCCTGGTGAAGCCCGACGCCCTCGTGGAGATCGCCTCCATCGCGCATGTGGGCAAGCCGTGAGCGCTGCCATCCACCACGAGGTCCACGGGGCCGGAGCGCACACCATCCTGCTCTCGCCGGGTCTCGGCGGCTCCTGCGGCTATTTCGCGCCGCAGATCCCGGCTTTGGCCGAGCGCTTCCGGGTGGTGGGGTACGACCATCGCGGCACCGGGCGCTCGCCCGATGCCCTGGAGGAGGGCCACGACATCGCGGCGATGGCCCGCGACGCGCTCGGAGTGCTGGACGAGCTCGGCATCGCCACCGCCGACATCGTCGGGCATGCGCTGGGCGGCCTGGTCGGCCTCGAGCTCGCCCGTACCAATCCCGACCGGGTCGGGCGCCTCGTGGTCGTCAACGGCTGGGACAGGGCCGACTCGGCGACGAAGCGCTGCTTTGCCACCCGCAAGGCGCTGCTGACCCATGCCGGACCGGAGGCCTACGTGGCAGCGCAGGCCATCTTCCTCTACCCCGCCCCCTGGCTGTCGCTCAATGCGGAGCGCGTCGCGGCGGACGAGGCCCATGCCCTGGCGCATTTCCCCGGGCCCGAGAACACGTTCCGGCGGATCGCGGCGCTTGAGGCCTTCGATCTCAGCGATCATCTTGCCGACATTCCGCACGAAACTCTGGTGATGGCGGCGGAAGACGACGTGCTGGTGCCCTATCTGTGTTCTGAACGCCTCGCTGCGGGCCTGGCCGATGCCAGGCTTGATCTGGCCAAGAGCGGCGGCCACGCCCATAGCGTGACACGGGCGGAGGCGTTCAACCGCGCCCTCCTCGCCTTTCTCGACCGACCCTGAGCAGGTTCGCATTGGCAAGCCAACGCTTCACCTCGCTGAGGCCTCTGAAGCGTCGCAGGTTTTGAGGCGCAAAATCGGTGACCACTTTTGCTAGACCTGCTGAGAGGAAAGCCCCGGCCATGACCGAGACGACGATGCCCCCGGTCGAAGCCGGTGCCTTCCGCGAGGCGATGTCGCATCTGGCCAGCTCGGTCCATCTCGTCACCACCGATGGACCGGGGGGACGGGCGGGCTTCACCGCCTCCTCCGTCTGCAGCGTCAGCGACGCGCCGCCGACTCTTCTCGTCTGCATCAACCGCACCTCGTCGGCCTATGCGGCGGTGAGCGCCAACGCGGTCCTGTGCGTGAACACCCTGTCGGGCGAGCAGGCCGGCATCGCGGGCGCGTTCGGGGGCCGCACCCCCATGGACGAGCGCTTCGCCGCCGGGGCGTGGGGCGAACTCACCACCGGGGCGCCGGTGCTGGAGGGAGCGCTCGCCGCCTTCGATTGCCGCATCGTCGCGCGCCACGCCGTCGGCAGCCACGACGTGCTGTTCTGTGAGGTGGTGGATCTGGCGGAGCTCGGTATCGGACAGGGCCTCGTCTATGCCGGCCGGCGCTATCACACCGTGCCCGTGTCATCGCCGGTGTCACCCGCGTCCGCCCGGAAGGCGGACGGCCTGCTGGGGGCGCTCTGACGCCGCGCACCGAACGATGCGGCCCTTCCGGCCGTTCGCGGGCGCGAGTTCGATGAGCAGGCGGCTGTTGATTTATCCACCGGGGCTGCTTACCGCAGAGCCATTGAACGGCGGCGGACTTGTCCCGCTCCACGGCATCGGACCGGAGAACCGGGTTCGACCGGGTGCGCCAAGCTCTCCATTTGCATCGGGCATTCGAAATACACGTTCCGACCCAGATACGGGGCGAGACCGTAGAAGCGGTTGTGTCGTTTCGGCGTTCTTCACCGATGGTGCCGTAGGGTCGAGCGTGCGATTTCGTGGGGGACCTGCTTGGCTCGGCACCATACCTTCCTCGAACGCCTGTTCGATCTGAAGCCCTATGCCTCGGCCTTCAGCACCGCCCTGCTGGGCTGGCATCCGGCCCTGCGGCGGAGCACGGGTTACTTCCCGGATTTCGCCTGGCCAGCCGACCGCGCACAGGTGATCAGCGACGAGACCCGGAGGCATCGCCTCTACGCCCCGGGGTACGACGCGGCACGGGCCATCGTCATGCGCCACAACGCCGATGTGATGAACGGGCTGGAGACGGCCTGCACGGAGGACACCACCCGCACGATGATCGCCGGGATCGGCGGCGTCCTGATTCCCGGCCACACCGTGATCCCCGCCGATTTCGACACGGGCCGCCAGGTCTCCCTCGGCCAGCGGGGCCAGGCGCGCTGGGCTTTCTGCCATCCCGCCCCGATCGGCTTCAGAAAGGTCGTCCTGAGGGAGCGCTGCCTGGCGATCCCGCCCGTCTTCCATTACGGCCATCTCCTCACCGACGTGCTGATGCCGATCTGCGAGGCGGTGCGCGTCGGCGCCCTCGACAAGCGGGAGGAGACGGTGTTCGTCACCGCCTCGCATCCGCCCCTCGTCACCGCCTTCCTCAATGGGCTGAAGGCGCTCGGCTATCCGATCCGGCAGCTCGTGCTCAAGGCGACGGACCATGTGGTCGCGGAGCGCTATGTCTATGCCCGGAGCCATTGCCCCAATATCGAACGGATCTTCGGCGTTCCCCAGGCGCTGGATACGGCACGGGCCATCTTCCGCGCGGCCTATCGGGGGCATCCGGTCACGCCGCCGGCCTCGAAGCTCTATCTCCGGCGCCGCAACCAGCGCCTGCGTGTCGTGGAGGGCGAGGACGCGCTGGTCGAGCGGCTGGAACGCGCGGGCTTCCGCATCTTCGAGCCGGGATGGGGCAACCATGCCGAACAGATGGCGGCGATATCGGGGGCCGACGTCGTGGCCGCCGTGCATGGCGCCGCCCTGGCCAACACGATCTTCTGCAAGCCCGGCGCCACCGTCGTCGAGTTGATGGCCTCGACCTCCCGCAAGAGCACCGTGCTTCACTGGGCGAGTGAGGGCGGGGCCGGCTACGTGCCGATCCTGGGCGGCCCGGAGGGCACCCGGCAATCCTTCGCGATCAATCCCGCGGCAACGGCGGAGGCCATCTTCCGCGCCGTGGAGCCTGCACCGAGACTCCATGCCGGGGCCTGACGCATGACGATCCCGGACACCTCGGCACGCGGCCTCGCGGGGCGGAACGCCCTCTGCGTGGCCGGCTACCTTCTGCTGCTGGTCTCCGCCTATTTCATCGCCAAGAACCTCTCGGCCAAGCTGATGATCGCGGGGCTCGCCGCCATCGCCGTGAGCGACCCGACGCTTCTGCGCGAACGCCTGCCGCGCGCCCTGGAATGGGGGCTCGCCGCGCTCGCGGGTTTTGCCGCCTGGACGGTGCTCGGCCTTCTCGTCAACCGCGTCCCCCTGGGACCGGCGAGCGATGCGGTGGCGAATTTCGCACTCCTGGCCGTCGCCCTCCTGGCGGGACGACGCCTGCTCGCCTGCTGCGGCCTCCGCTTCATCCTGAGCGCGCTCTTCGCCGTCGCCAGCCTCAGCGCCCTCCTGACGCTCGTCCTGCATTTCGGCGGGGGCCTCTCCTTCGCGGACAGGCTCGTGCCGCTGGGCCGGCCGTCCAACTCCATCCCGGGAGCCGGCGGCCTCTGCATCGCCCTGATCGGCATCGTCGCCCTCCTCGGCGACCGGTCACGCCCGGCGACCCGCGCGACGATCGGGCTCGTCGCCCTGGCCGCGCTGCCGATCGTCGCGGCCGTGGCCATGACCCAGAGCCGCGGACCCATCCTCGCGACAATCGTCGCCCTGGCGGCGATGCGGCTGCCATGGCGTCCGGGCGGTTGGCGTCTCACCGGCGGGCGCCTCTTGGCGGTGGCCCTCCTGGCCTGGAGTCTCACCACGGCGCTGATCGTGATCGAGCCCTGGCTGAGAGCGATGCTCTGCGTCGACCAGTCGAATTTCTGCCGCCCCTCCAGCCGCCAGCAGATCTGGAACTGGGTGTTCGAGCATATCTCGCAGCGGCCGCTGCTCGGTTTCACACCCGTCTTCCGCTTTGCCGATTCGCTCTTCAACCACGCCCATAACGGCCTGTTCGGCACGGCGATGTATTTCGGCGTTCCGGCATTGGTGGCTGTTCTGGCGATGAGCTTCGTCTATTGCCGTCACCTCGCGACCGTCGACGGAGGGCTCTCGACGTTCTGCGCCGCCGCGCTGATCTTCAGCTTCGGCTATATGGGATCGGACCTTCCCAACCCGTTCTCGTTCGTGAACATGCATTTCTTCTTCCTCTGGCTGCCCATCGCCTTCGCCTTGGCGGGGCGGTCGGAGGAGGCCGCGACCGGGTCGGCCTAAAGCTGCGCCCGACCAAATTGGGTCGGGACACATCTCTAGGCCTTGTCTTGCCGCACTCTTTTTCGCCGAACCGCATCCACTTCGGCGGAGAGCGCTCCAAGCAGGTTTCGCAAAAGTGGTTGCCGGTTTTGCGTCCTCAAACCTGCGACACGCCAAAGACCTAAGCGAGGTAAAGCGTTGGCTCGCCAATGCGAACCTGCTCAGGACATTGTCCCGAAGCGCCGCGCCGCTCCATGGGATGCGGCTGCCACGCTCCTTGCATCACGCGATGTGCATTACGCGCCCCCCACCGTCCGGAGACGACGCGATCATGGCAGCCGAACCCTATTTCCCCGTCTGGCGCGCCAAGGATGCGACGTCCGAGGCCACGGACGTCATGCCCGACGAGCGCCTGCCCGCGGGCCAGACCGTGCTCCTCGGCTTCCAGCACGTGGTGGCGATGTTCGGCGCCACCGCCCTGATGCCGATCCTGATGGGGTTCGACCCCAACCTGGCGATCTTCTTCTCCGGCATCGGAACGCTGATCTTCTTCCTCGCCACGGGAGGCCGGGTGCCGAGCTATCTCGGCTCGTCGGCGGCCTTCGTCGGGGTGGTGATCGCGGCCACGGGCTATGCCGGGGCGGGGCCGAACCCCAACATCGCCGTGGCGCTCGGCGGCATCGTCGCGGCGGGCCTGCTCTACGGCCTCGTCGGCGCCGTCATCGGCCTCGTCGGCTATGCCTGGGTGGAGCGGGTGATGCCCCCGGTGGTGACCGGCGCGGTGGTGGCCGCCATCGGCCTCAACCTCGCGCCGATCGCCACGCGGATCATCTCGGCCTCCGCCTTCGACACCTGGTTCGGCCTTCTGACGGTGGTCATCGTCAGCGTCATCACCATCTACGCGCCCGGTCTCGCCCGGCGCCTGCCGATCCTGATCGGGGCGGCCGTTGCCTACCTGCTCTATCTCCTCCTCGCCAACGGGTTCGGTCTCGCCAAGCCCATCGATTTCTCCGCCGTCATGGCCGCCCCCTGGATCGGCGTGCCGGGCTTCGTGGCGCCGGTCTTCGACCCCAAGGCGATCGCCCTCATCGCCCCGGTCTTCGTGGTGCTGATCGCCGAGAATCTCGGCCATATCAAAGCCATCGGCGCGATGACGAGCCGCAACCTCGACCCCTACATCGCCCGCGCCTTCCTCGGCGACGGCCTCGCCACCATGCTGTCGGGTGGGCTCGGCGGCACGGGGGTGACGACCTATGCGGAGAATATGGGGGTCATGGCCATGACCCGGATCTACTCGACCCTGGTCTTCGTGGTGGCCGGCTTCACCGCGATCCTGTTCGGCCTGTGCCCGAAATTCGGGGCGCTGATCCTGACCCTGCCGGTGCCGGTGATCGGCGGTCTCTCGGTGGTGGTGTTCGGGCTGATCGCGGCCACCGCCGGGCGGATCTGGGTGGAGAACCGGGTGGACTTCGCCAATGCCCGCAACCTCCTCACCGTGGGCGTCGCCGTGGTGCTGGGCGCGGGCGACCTCACCCTGAAGTTCGGCTCCTTCGCCTTCGGCGGCATCGGCACCGCCACCTTCGGCGCCATCCTGATCTATCACCTCCTCGGCATGACGAGGATCGGGCGCGCGCGGGTGTGACGACGGCGCGCCCCTTCACAGGAGGGGCGCGGCCTATTCGGCCGCGAACAGGCCCGGCATCTCCGGCTCGACGCTTCCCGGCAGGATCGCCTTGGGGTCGCCCGGCCCGGTCTCGCAGCCGAGGATGGGCAGGGCGATGACGCGGTTGCCGCGAAAATCCGTGCGGCAGACGATGGTGCCCCGCGTCTCCACATAGGCGAGGAGCCGTCGGGCCCGGCCCGGGGAGCGGCTGCCGATGGCCCGCGCCAGGGCCTCGTCGCCGGGGCAGGGCTCTCCGGCCAGGGCTGCGCGGGCGAGCAGCAGGAACAGGCCCTGAACCTCGTCGGGCAGGTTGGCGGCGGCGGCCTGCGCCTCATCCCAGCGCCCGTCCCCATCGGCCGGGGAGGCCTGTCCGTCGAACCCGGCCCGCGCCACGCCGAGGCGGCGGCGGAAGGCGGCGAGGGAGAGGGATTCGCCGTCGAGCCCGCGCATGCGGCAGCGGACGAGGAAGTCCTGGTAGATCACGGCCACGGGCTGGCGCCCTGCATCGGGATCGACGGCGATGCCGCGCAGCACCTCGTCGAGGCCGGCGCGCAGATCCTCCTCGCTCAGGGGAGCGGGGGCCTCGACGGGCTCGGGCCGGTAGGCGCTGAGTTCGCGCAGAAGGTCGGCCGGGCTCGCGCGGGGCGTCGGGGGGGTGCGCGGCGCCGGGGCCCAGGAGGCCGGGCCGTCCTCGGACGAACGGGTGAGGATGAGGGCGCGCAGATCCGCGTCGGCGGGGGCGGGAAGCGGCACGAGCTTGGGCGAACCCGAGCGCGCCGAGGTGGAGACCGGACCGATGCGCAGGGCCAGCGGCCGGCGGCTCAACGCGGGGCCGAGGGCCACGAACTCGCCGCGCGCGAGATCGCGGAACCGCTCGGCGCCCCGGCGGTCGAGGCCGAGGAGGTCGGCGGCCCGCGCCATGTCGATGTCGAGGAAGGTGCGGCCCATGAGGAAGTTGGTGGCCTCGGCCGCCACGTTCTTGGCGAGCTTGGCGAGGCGCTGCGTGGCGATGATGCCGGCGAGCCCGCGCTTGCGGCCGCGGCACATCAGGTTGGTCATGGCCCCGAGAGAGGCCTTGCGCGCCTCGTCGGAGACGTCGCCGGCAGCGGCGGGGGCAAAGATCTGCGCCTCGTCGACGACCACGAGGACGGGGTGCCAATGGCTGCGCTCGGCCTCGAACAGGCCGCCGAGGAAGGCGGCGGCGGCGCGCATCTGCGCCTCCATGTCGAGGCTCTCCAGGGTGAGGACGACGGAGACCCGGTGCGCGCGCACCCGCGCCGCGATGGCCTGGAGATCGCCCTCGCCATGGGCGCCGTCCACGACCACATGGCCATAGGCCTCGGCCAGGGTGACGAAATCGCCCTCGGGATCGATGATCACCTGCTGGACCGAGCCCGCGCTCTGCTCGAGCAGGCGGCGCAGGAGATGCGACTTGCCGGAGCCGGAATTGCCCTGGACCAGGAGTCGGGTGGCCAAGAGTTCCTCGAGATCGAGCCGGGCGGGCTCTTCGCCCGGACCCATGCTCAAACCCATCTCGATCCCCACCGTCATTCCCGCTCCGCTGTCCCGTATCGCGCCCGCGACGAGACCAATGCTAGCACGGATAGGCCCAGGGTGCGGAGCATGAGGGCGGTGCATCCACAGGCACGAGCTTCGCCCGTAGACATAAAGGCCTAGGCTCTATTCCCTAGGTTTTTAAGCAAAGGACAAACCTCCCAGGTCACTCCGCACCCACGGCCTTGCGACGCGCTCGGGACCGCTCATCGACCATTGAGCGGAGCGCTGCATTTTCCTGCAGGCCACCCTTGCCGCCCTGCCCCGCGCATCTAGATTCCGGTCGCATGAACCCAGTCCTCATCGTTGCCCTGGTCTGCGCCTCGACGGTCCAGGCCCCCGACTGCTCCCGCGAGACGGCCCTCGACGTGATCACGGGGCCTGCTCACACACTGCAGGAATGCATGATGCAGGGACCGGTCCTGGCGGCCAATGCCGGCCACGGCAACAATCCGGACACCTACGTGAAGACCCGCTGCGAGCCGCGGCGCTGACCCGGCCGGGAGCGGATACCCCAGGAACGAAACCCCCATGAGCGACGACGTCAGCCCGGACCGGGCGGTGATGATCCGCCTGCGCGCCCGCCTTGCGGTGGTGGAGCGCGCGGCTTGGTTCGGCTTCGCCGAGGCCATGCGCCGGCAGCCGGAGGAAACGGAAGCCTATATCGCGGCCGAGCGCGCCAAATGCGCCGCCGGGTTCGCCGGCCCGACCTGGGCACGCGACCTCACCGAGGCGGAGCGAGCGATGCTCGGCGCCGAGGTGGATGCGGGATTGGCGCAGCTGGTGGAGGATGCCAAGGGGGAGTGACCCTCTCGGTTCCCTCCCCCTTCCCCCGGACGGGTGGAGCGCACGAGCTGTTGACGTGGCGCGTATTCGCGTGAGGTTCCGGATCAACCTGCGCTTCGCTGAGGGCGTCCGGAAAAGGTGCGGCCTGCGATGCCGGACTCGACGAGAATCTGACCGATATCTTCCCCCTACCCTTCCCACAGATCCCGCCAGGCCGGCGGCGTAGCCGAGCCGGGCAGCGAGGTCGCCGCGTAGATCCCGATGGCGACCGCGCGGGCGAGGGTATCGGCCGCCGCCGCGCCGATACGGGCGAGATCGGTGATGGGGTCGGAAAGGGGAACCCGCCCGGTGGAGACCGCGAAGACCACGTCGCCGTCGAGCGGCGTGTGAACGGGGTGGATCGCCCGCGACAGGCCGTCTTGCGCCATCACCGCGAGGCGGCGGCACTGAGCCTTGGTGAGGATCGCGTCGGTACCGATGACGGCCAGGGTGGTGCTGGTGCCGGGCGGGGCCTCGCGCGGCCAGGTGAAGGCGTCCGCCGGCATCGGATCGGGGAAGCCGAGGCCGCCGAACTCCCCCTCCCGCTCGAACGGCGCCGCCCAGAAGCGCCGCCCCTCCCCCACCGTGACCCGGCCGAAGGCGTTCACCGCCACCAGCGCGCCGACCCGCGCGGGCGTACCGTCCACGAGGGACGAGGCCGAGCCGAGGCCGCCCTTGAGGTTGGCCGTACGCGCGCCGTAGCCCGCCCCCACGGTGCCAAGGGAGAAATCCTGCCTCGCTGCGGCGGCGGCCTCGTAGCCGAGGTCGCGATAGGGCGAGAAGCGGCCCCAGTTCTTGTCGCCGCCGTTGAGGAGATCGAACAGGATCGCTCCGGGGACGATGGGAACGCGGACATCACCTATGGAAAACCCCCTCCCCGTCTCGGCGAGCCATGCGACGACACCCGCCCCCGCGTCGAGACCGAAGGTCGAGCCACCGGACAGGACCAGGGCGTCGATGCGCTCCACCGTGCGCTCGGGGTCGAGGAGGTCGGTCTCGCGGGTGCCCGGCCCGCCGCCGCGCACATCGACGCCCGCCACCACGGCCGGGTCGAACAGGATCGCGGTGGTGCCGCTCGCCACGCGCGCGTCCTGGGCGTGGCCCACGGTGATCCCGGCAATATCGGTGATCAGGTTGTGCATCCTGGCCCTCCGAATCTCCCTCAGAACGATCGCATACCGGGGCGTTCGGGGCCAGCGCCGGCGGGCTCCGGCGGCGCCTTCGCCTTGCGCGCCGCGCGGAAGGAATCGCCGGCATAGAGCGCCAGCGCCAGCCAGATCAGGACGAACAGGACCAGTCGATGCGGCTCCAGCCGCTCGCCGTAGACGAGGACGCTGAGGCCCAACAGGCACGAGGGGGCGAGGTATTGCATCAGCCCGAGGGTGGAGAGGGTGAGGCGCTGGGCGGCGGCGGCGAACCAGATCAGCGGCAGGGCGGTGGTGGCGCCGGTGAGGAGCAGGAGGCCGAGGCGGACGGGATCGCCGTTCACCACGGAGGGGGCGGCGAAGACGAGATAGAGGCCGGCGGCGGGCAGGAGCAGGAAGGTCTCGGCGGCAAAGCCCACCATGGCGTCGACGCCCACCACCTTGCGCACCAGCCCGTAGAGCGAAAAACTCGCGGCGAGAGTCAGGGACAGCCAGGGCAGGTGCCCGGCCAGCACCACCGCCAGGACCACGCCGGCGGCGGCGAGCCCCACCGCCACGGCCTGAACCGGCCGCAGCCGTTCGCCGAGGACGAGGGCGCCGAGCGCCACGCTCATCAGCGGATTGATGAAATAACCCAGACTCGCATCCAGCATGTGCCCGGACTGGACCGCCACGAGGTAGAGCAGCCAGTTGACGGCGATGAGCCCGGCCGAAGCGACGAGGAGCGCATGGTGCCGTCTCAGGGGAAACGGGGTGCGCACCCGCCGGCGCAGGATCGCCAGCAGGCCGACCACGAGCACGCTCGACCAGACGATGCGGTGGGCGAGAATGCTGCCGGCCGGCACGGCATCGAGCAGCCGGAAATGTACCGGCACAACGATGCCCCAGCTCAGGTAGGCTCCGAGCGCGTAGATCAGCCCCACGACGTTCCTCCCGTCCCGCCTCGGGGATAGGACGCGTTTTACACCAAGATCCGAAGGGAGGCTCGGGCGCGGGATGGGGGGAGGCAATGCGTCGAGGGCCCCCTTCGCTCTCCCCGTCCGGGGAAGGGGGAAGGTCGATCAGCGGCGCGGCGGGGTGATCGGGTCGCCGCGCAAGAGCGCGTTCAGGCGCTCCGTGTCGAACCCGTCCATGCCCTTTTGCTTGGCCGGCGCGGGCTTGAGGGAAGCCGTCTTCGTCACCGCGGGCTTGGCGGCGGACGATGGGGAAGGCTTCGATCCGGTGGGCCTGGCTCCCGTCGGGCGGGGTGCGGCGGGGCCGGTGGTCGAGAGGCCGGCCGTGCCGCCGAGGGGCAAGGACGGGGACGGGATCGACCCGGTATCCTGCGGTTCGCTGGGAACGGACGCCCGCACCACCTGTGGCGGCGGCGGGGCGGGGAGATGGGCCAGCCGGTCGGCGCTGACGAAGCCGATCGCCAGGACGCTCAAACCGAAGACGCTGCCGACGACGAGGAAGCGCAAGATACGCACGCGATACGCTTTCTACAAATACTCAACACCTTGAATACCGCTTTTAAACCAAGGCCGTTAACGAACCCGAGCATCGCCGTCCGGCCGGACCGTGCCATTTTCTGACCCTTCCTGCCGTCGTCGGCGGGAGGCGGTCACAGGATCTGGCTGAGAAAGGCCTTCGTGCGGGCGTGGCGCGGCCTGTCGAAGAACTCGGCCGGCGGCGCCACCTCGATGACCTGGCCCTCGTCCATGAAGACCACGCGGTCGGCGACCTCGCGGGCAAAGCCCATCTCGTGGGTGACGCAGAGCATGGTCATGCCGCCGCGCGCCAGCTCGGCCATGGTGTCGAGGACCTCCTTGACCATTTCCGGGTCCAGAGCCGAGGTCGGCTCGTCGAACAGCATCACCTTCGGGCTCATGCACAAAGCGCGGGCGATCGCCACCCGCTGCTGCTGCCCGCCCGAGAGCTGGCCCGGAAACTTGGCCGCCAGCTGCGGGATGCGGACGCGATCGAGATAGCCCATCGCCAGGTCCTCGGCCGCCGCCCGGCCCATCCGCTTCACGTGGATGGGGGCGAGCGTGCAATTCTCCAGCACGGTGAGATGGGCGAACAGGTTGAAGTGCTGGAACACCATGCCGACCTCGCGGCGCACGGCGTCCACGCTGGCCTGCGCCCCGGTGAGTTCGATCCCGTCCACATGGATCGTGCCCTGCTGATGCGCCTCGAGGCCGTTGACGCAGCGGATCAGGGTCGATTTGCCCGAGCCCGAGGGGCCGCAGATCACGATCTTCTCGGCCTTCTCCACCGTGAGGTCGACGTCGCGCAGGACGTGGTGGGCGCCGAACCACTTGTTGACGCCGGAGAGCGCGACGGCGGGGGAGATCTCGGTCATCGTCTCTCTCCCGCTGCGAGGCGGCGTTCGATGAACCCGGCATTGCGCGCCATGCTGAAGCAGACCGCGAAATAGACCAGGGCGGCGAAGGCGTAGGCGGTGGCCGGGATGGTGGCGGCCGACCAGCGCGGATCGGCGCGGGAGGTTTCGAGCACGCGGATGAAATCGCTGATGCCGACGATGGAGACCAGGGTCGTATCCTTGAACAAGCCGATGATGGTGTTGACGATGCCGGGCAGCGCCACCTTCAGGGCCTGGGGCAGCACGACGAGGCGCAGGCTTTGCGCGTGGCTGAGGCCCAGCGCCGCCGCCGCCTCTTCCTGCCCCTTCGGCACCGTCTGCAACCCGCCGCGCACCACCTCCGCCATGTAGGCGGAGGCGAAGAGGGCGATGCCGACGAGGGGCCGCAGCAGGCGGTCGACGGTGATGTCGCCGGGCAGGAACAGCGGCAGCATCACGTTGGCCATGAACAGCACCGTGATCAGCGGCACCCCGCGCCAGAACTCGATGAAGCCGACGCTGAGCACGCGCACCACCGGCATCCGCGAGCGACGCCCCAGCGCCAGGAGGATGCCCAGCGGCAGGGAGAATACGATTCCCACCGTGGCCACCACCATGGTGACGAGGAAGCCGCCCCACAGGCCCGTCGCCACCGACGGGAGGCCAAGCGAGGGCGCGCCGGCAAGCAGCAGGTAGGCGGAGACCGGGAAGGCGACGAAGGCGAAGAGCGCGCCGAGATCGCGCCGGGGCGCCCCGAGCCAGAGCATCCATCCGGCGGCGAGGGCGAGCAGCGCGAGGGCGAGGTTGGGGCGCCAGCGCTCGGCGGCGGGGTAGGAGCCGTAGGCGAGGTAGTTGATCTTGTCGGCGATGAAGGCCCAGCAGGCCCCCACCGGCCGCCCGGCCACCTCCGGCCGGCAGGCATCCCCCGACGCGCCGGTCCAGACCGCGTCGAGGACGAGGAAGCGGAGGGCGATGGGCAGCGCCCAGGCGAGGAGCCCGAGGATGGCGAGCGTCGTCAGGGTGTTGCCGCGGCTCGAGAACAGGTTCCGACGCAGCCATCCGAGCGGGCCGCCGATAGCGGCGGGCGGCGCGCGGGAGGCGACGAGATCGGCGCGGACAAATCTCGTCATCCTCAGCGCTCCACCATGGTCACGCGGCGATTGTAGAGGTTCATCAGGAAGGCCGTGGCGAGGCTGAGCGTGAGGTAGACCGCCATGGTGATCGCCACCACCTCCACCGCCTGGTTGGTCTGGTTGAGCACGGTGCCCATGAAGACGTGGACGAGGTCGGGATAGCCGATCAACACGGCCAGCGACGAGTTCTTGGTGACGTTGAGATACTGGCTGGTGAGTGGCGGCACGATCGCCCGCATGGCCTGGGGGACCACCACGAGGCGCAGGGCCTGGCCCCGGCTCAGCCCCAGGGCGGAGGCGGCCTCCCCCTGCCCGCGCGCGACGCTGGAGAGGCCGGCCCGCACGATCTCGCCGATGAAGGCGGCGGTGTAGGTGGAGAGCCCGAGGACCAGGGCGGCGAATTCCGGCAGGATCGGCAACCCGCCCTCGACATCGTAGGGGCCGCGCGCCGGCCAATCGACCGCGATCGGATGGCCGGCGAGCCCCAGCCCGATCCAGGCGAGACCCGGCAGGAGGACCAGCAGGACGAGCCCCGGCGGCCAGACCCGGACCGGGGGCAGGCCGGTCTCGGCCGCGCGGCGCGCCCGCCTTCGCAAGGCCAGAAGGGCGGCGATGCCGGACAGGAAAGCGATCGGCACCAGCCAGGCGGCGCCTGAGAATTCCGGGCTCGGCAGGACGAGGCCGCGCTGCGAGACGAAGGCCCCCCCAAGACTCGCGGGAGCCTCGGCCGAGGGCAGGGCCACCCGCACGGCCACGTACCAGACGAGGAGTTGCAGTAGCAGCGGCACGTTGCGGATCGCCTCCACATAGGCGGAGGCCAGCCCCCGCGCGAGGAGGTTCGGCGACAGCCGGGCGATGCCCACCACGAAGCCGATCAATGTGGCGAGAACGATGGCGAGGGCTGCGGCCAACAGCGTGTTGCAGAGCCCGACGAGAAACGCATCGAAATAGGTCGAGGTCGCCGCGGCATAGGGGATCAGCCGCTGGCTGATGTCGAACCCGGCATTGCGCGACAGGAAGCCGAACCCGGCGACGATGCCCTGTTTGGCGAGTTTCTGCGCGGCGTTGGTGGAGGCGACGTAGACGAGGCCGGCGACGGCGAGCGCCAGGAGGATCTGGAGCGCCACGGCGCGAAGGGAGGTCTGTCGGGATTCAGCCATGACGGACTCCTCCGCGCGTAGCCCCTTTCCCGCCCGCTCCGCGGGCACCCTCCCCCGCGAAGGGGGGAGGGTCTTGCTCCCACACGCCCCTCACCGGATCGGAGGCCCGTATTGCAGGCCGCCCTGGTTCCAGAGGGCGTTGAGACCGCGCGGGATCTTCAGGGGGGTCTGCGCACCGACATTGCGCTCGAAGGAATCGGCGTAATTGCCCACATGGCGGACAATCCGGTAGGCCCAGTCGGTGGTGAGGCCGAGGCCCTCGCCGTACTTGCCCTCGAGGCCGAGGATGCGCCGCACGTCGGGGCTGAGGGCGGTCTTCCGCATCTCCTCGACATTGGCTTGGCTGATCCCCGCCTCCTCGGCATCGATCATGGCGTAGTGGGTCCAGGCGACGAGGTCTCGCCATGTGTCGTCGCCCTGGCGCACGCCCGGCGCGAAGGGCTCCTTCGAGATCGCCTCGTCGAGGATGACGTGCTCGTCCGGATGCGCCGTCTTCAGGCGCTCGCCGTAGAGAGAGGACTTGTCGGTGGAATAGGCGTCGCAGCGGCCGGATTCGTAGGCGCCCAGCGTCTGCTCGCTGTTGGCGAAGGTGACGACCTTGTAGGCCAGCCCCCGCGTGCGGAACCAGTCGGCGAGGTTGAGCTCGGTGGTGGTGCCCTGCTGCAGGCAGATTGTCGCCCGGTCGAGCTGTTTCACCGATGCGATGGTGAGGGATTTTCGCACCAGGAACCCCTGCCCGTCATAGAAGGTGATGACGGGAAAGTTCATGGCGGCGGTGTCGCGCGACAGGGTCCAGGTGGTGTTGCGCGAGAGGACGTCGATCTCCCCCGATTGCAGGGCGGTGAAGCGCGCGGCCGAGGATTGCGGGATGAACCGAACCTTCGCGGGATCGTCGAAGATCGCCGCGGCAAGCGCCCGGCAGAAATCCACGTCGAGCCCGCGCCACTGGCCCTGGCTGTCGGGAATGCTGAACCCCGCGACCCCGCCGCTGACGCCGCAGACGAGGTGCCCGCGCGCCTTCACCTGAGCGAGGGTGCCTTGGGCAAGGGCAGGGCCGGCACAGAGGACAAGGGCGGCGCCGAGGAGCCGCGCGAAACGAGTGCGCATGTGCGCATTGCAGAGGATCGGCCGCCGCGGTCAAGCCGCCGCCCTCACCGCCGTCATCCCGGGGCCGCATAGCGGAGCCCGGGATCCAGACGCACATACGTTGCGAGGGTGGATCGCGATCATGCGGCTGCGTCAGCGCTGATTCCAATATCCGTCGCGACTCTGGATCCCGGGCTCGCCTTCCGGCGACCCGGAATGACGGGGTGCTTGGACTCAGCGGCGGAGCATCGGCTTGACGCCACCGCACAGGCCGGGCTCAGGTTGCGGCGCAACCGCCCTTCCCCCCATACCGGTTTCCATGTCGAACACCCCTCCCCGCGATCCCGCCCGTTTCGGCCCGGCCACACGCCTCGTCCATGCGGGGCGCGATCCCTCCGCGCAGCATGGCTTCGTCAACACGCCGATCTATCGCGGCTCGACGGTGCTGTTCCCGACCTACGACGACCTGCAGCACCGGCGCGGGCGCTACGATTACGGCACCAGCGGCTCGCCGACGATGGATTCGCTGACCCAGGCCTGGAGCGAGCTCGCGGGCGCGAAGGGCACGGTGCTCACCCCCTCGGGTCTGGCCGCCCTCACCGTCGCTCTGATGAGCGTGGTGAGCGCGGGCGACCATCTCCTCGTCACCGACAGCGCCTACCGCCCCACCCGCATCTTCTGCGACGGGGTGCTGAAGCGCTTCGGGGTGGACGTGACCTATTACGATCCCCTCGTCGGCGCCGGTATCGGCGACCTGATGCAGGCGAACACCAAGGCCGTGCTGGTGGAGGCGCCGGGTTCGCAGAGCTTCGAGATGCAGGACGTGCCGGCCATCGCGGAGGTCGCCCATGCGCACGGGGTCGCGGTCGTCATGGACAATACCTGGGCGACGCCGCTGTTCTTCCCCCCGCATGAACGCGGCGTCGACATCGCCGTGGAGGCGGGCACCAAGTATCTCAGCGGCGGCTCCGACCTGCTCCTCGGCCTCACCTCGGCGAACGAGCGTTACTGGCCGGCGCTCCACCGCACCTTCGAGCATTTCGCCATGTGCGCCGGGCCGGAGGATGCGTTCCTGGCGCTGCGCGGCCTGCGCACCATGAACCTGCGCCTGCGCGAGCACGAGCGCCAGGGCCTCGCCATGGCGCGCTGGCTGCAGGGGCGGCCGGAGGTGCTGCGGGTGCTTCACCCGGCCCTGCCGGAGGATCCCGGCCATGCCATCTGGAAGCGAGACTTCTCAGGGTCGTCCGGCCTGTTCGGAGTGGTCCTGAAGCCGGCTCCGGCGAACGCCGTGGCGGCAATGCTCGACGGGCTCGAATTGTTCGGGATGGGCTTTTCCTGGGGCGGCTTCGAGAGCTTGGTCATTCCCTTCGATTGCCGCACCTACCGCACCGCCACGCGCTGGGAGCCGGGCGGGCCGGGCCTACGCTTCCATATCGGCCTCGAGGAGATTTCTGACCTGCAGGCCGATCTCGATGCCGGTTTCGCGCGGCTGCGCGCGGCGATGTGAGCACCGCCGTCCTTTTCCCCTCTGCGGGAGAAGGTGGCCCGCGAAGCGGGTCGGATGAGGGGAGCACCATCTCCGGAAGCGTCGCCCCCCCTCTTCCGGTCGCTCCGCGACCACTCTCCCCCACAAGGAGGAGGAGGATTTTATTCAAGGTGCCAGCCAGGTCCCCGCCCACCGGTCGCCATTCCGCGTCCAGGCGGCACGGCGATGCCCACGCCGATCAAGGAACAGGAACTCGAGGCGGGTCGCCATCACCACCACCGCACAAAAATTCGGGCGGCCGGCGGCGATGCTGGCATCGGTCTCCGGCAGGGAATAGGCGTCCCCCGAAGAGAGCTCGGCCCCAGGCTCCGGCGCCACACCGTAGCAGACGAGGCTCATGGCCAGCGATCCTGCCCAGGCGGCATCCGCCAGCGCATCATCTGTATGGAGCACGGCCGTGCCCGAGACCCGGATCTGGACCTTGCTCGCCGAATCGTAGCCGTGCAGCGCGGCCCGGCCGGAGGCGGCGATCTCGACGGCTTTGCGCGAGCGGCGGTCGCAATGGAAGCGCACGCTCCCCGACCCGGAATCCGCCTCGCGCAGGACGATGGTGCGCACCTGCGGCGCGCCCGCCTCGTCCACCGTGGCGAGAGCCGGCATGTGAAAGGCGTTGCGGCGAAGGGCAGGCCCATCCTGGAGGAGCTGCCAGAGATGGGCCAGGCTCGCATCGAGATCGTCGTAGAACGCCGGCAGGGGCGTCATGAAACCGCGTCCGCCCCGGACTTTCGCCGCTTCTCGTTCAGGATCAGCGCGACGTTGCGGAGATAGATGCCCGTCGAAAGGGCCTGCCCGAAGATGATGACCGGCTCGCGCCGCACCAGCCCGTAGACCAGGGTCATCAGCCCCCCGGCGATGGAGAGGAACCAGAACGAGAGCGGCATGACGCTGCGGCCGGCCTTCTCGCTCGCCAGCCATTGCAGGATGAAGCGGGCGCCGAATACTACCTGGGCCAGGATGCCGAAGACGAGCCAGCCGTCGAACTTGGTGACGAAGATGTCGTAGGCGTAGCCGCCCAGGTCTTCCGAAAGCTGCATCAGCATGGGTCAGGCCTCCCACCGGTCACGAGAGCGCTCTGCGCCGAAGTGGATGCCGGTTCGGCGAAAAAGAGCGCGGCAAAACAGACATCTAGAGCTGGGCCCGGCCCAACGTGGTCGGGCGCAGCTCTGGCGCGACCTCCACCGCCTCGGGAGAAGGCCGCTTGCGGCGGATCAGCCACCACACTCCCGCGAGATCGAGGAGGCCGACCCAGAGCCGGTCGAACAGGCCGTAATTGGAGCGCCCGGTGAAGCGCGGCCGGTCGACCACGTCGGCATGAACCACCCGGTAGCCCTCGCGGGCGACGAGGGCCGGCATGAAGCGATGCAGCGCATCGAAATAGGGCAGCGCTCGATACACGTCGCGGCGGAATACCTTCATGCCGCAGCCGGTATCGCGGGTGGAATCCTTGAGGATGCGGCCGCGCACGCCGTTGGCGATGCGCGATTGCAGGGTTTTCAGGCGCCCGTCCTTGCGGCCGACCCGCTGGCCCTGGGCGAGGCCCGTGCCTCGGCCGCCCTCCTCCAAGGCCGCTACCAGAGCGGGGATGAAGGCCGGATCGTTCTGGCCGTCACCGTCGAGGGTGGCGACGAGGGCGCCCCCCGCCACGGCGACGCCCGAGCGGATCGCCGCCGACTGCCCGCCGCTGCGGGCATGGCGGACCACGCGCAGCCAGGGCCGGCTGCGGCGCAGGTCGGCGAGGATCGCCCCGGTGGCGTCGGTGGAGCCGTCATCGACGTAGATCACTTCGAACGGGCCGAGGCCCGAACAGGCGCGCTCTATCTCGGTGACGAGGCTCTCGACATTGCCCGCCTCGTTCTTCACCGGAACGACGATGGACAGGCGGATGGAGGAGGCTGTGTCGGTTTGGGTCACGGGGTCACCGCATAGGCCGAGAGATCGATCCGCCGGCCGCTGTTGATGTTGAAGCCGGAGACCCGGCCGACCGGGGCAGCCTTAACGCCTGTTTCCGCCCGCCGGAACTCGTCCAGGAACGGCCCGGTGACGAAGACGAGGCGGCAGCCACCCCGGGCGAGGAACTCCGCCGCCTCGGCACCAGTGTTCATCATGGTAAGATCGGTCCCGATGAGGAAGACGAGGCTCGGCTCGCGGTAGCCGAGGCTGGCGACCTTCGGCGCGGCGCAGGGCAGCCCGTCGCGGAGGGCGGCGAGACGCGGCGAGACCTTCAGCGCCGCGAGTACCGGCTGGGTCAGGCCGAACACCGCCGGTGAGAGCAGGGCCGAGGCGAGGATGGCCGCGACCAGGGCCCGTTCGGGCAGGCGCCGCGTGAACAGGATGAAGGCGAGGATCGCGGCCGCGCAGGAGGCCAGCAGCAGTGGTAGCCCGGCGACGGGGATCACGTGGTCGAAGGTCCACGCCACGCCGACGAGGCCGAGGGTCAGCCCGACCGGGATCAGCACCACCAGGGCGGCCACGGCCTTGGCTCCCCGCCTGTCCGGATCGAGGGCGCCGCGCGCCACGGCGAGGACGGTGAGGATCGCCACCGCCGGCATCAGCGGCAGGACGTAATGCGGCAGCTTGGTCGGGACCACCTCGAACAGGATCCAGGCGGGCACGATCCAGACGATGAGGAAGGCGGTTGCGTCGTCGCGCCGGTTGGCGAAGGCGAAGGGCGCGCTCAGGGCCGCGAAGGCGGCCCCCGGCCAGAAGGTGGCGAAGAACACCACGAGATAGGTGCCGGGCGGCGCGCCGTGCTTCTCGGCGGCTCCCCCCACCTTTCCCAGCATGTCGTGGCCCACCGCCTCGCCGAAGAATGCGCCGCCGCTCTTCCAGGCGATGGCAACGAACCAGGGGGCGACGATGGCCAGAATCAGGACGAGGCCGAGGCCGGGACGCAAGTCCATGAGCCAGCGGCCGGACCGCTCCTTCACCGACAAAACGACGGCGGCGAGTGCGACGAAGAGCGGTACCATCGGCCCCTTCACCAGGATGCCGATCGCCATGGCCAGCCAGAACACCAGCAGGATCGTGCGATCGGGCCGGCCCCGCGTCCGTCCAGGCGTGATCCGCCCGAGCCAGACCCGCGCCAGCGCCCCCATCGCGGCGACAGAGCAGGCGGTGAGGAGGGCGTCGGTCTTGGCGAGACGCGCCTCGGCCGAGATCATGATGCAGGCGGAGAACAGGAGGGCGGCGACCAGAGCCCCCCGGCGCGGCAGGAAGGCAAGGGCCGCCCAGTAGGTCAGCAGGCTCGCCAGCAGTGCGCCGATGAGCGAGGGCACGCGATAGAGCGCGATGGTGGTGCGGGCGTGGTCGACCCCCAGAGCCTCGGCCCCCTTCACCACCACGGCCTGCGCCCAGTAGATCCCCACCGGCTTCTTGTGCCGCGCCTCGCCCTGGAAGCGGATATCGACCATGTCGCCGGTCTCGATCATCTGCTTCGAGGCCTGGGCGAAGCGCGGCTCGTCACGGTCCATCGGCTGGAGCGAGACGAAGCCCGGCAGGAAGCAGATGAGGCAGAGAGCCAAGAGCAGGGCGCAGGCGCGCGCATGGCTCGCCGAGGCCGCTTCGATCAGCCCGTCGAGGAAGCCCGCTTCGGCACCGGGCGGGACGGCATCGGCGGTTCTCATGAGACGGGACGCGTGGGGGCGGACATGAGGCGGCTCCGGGCCGACGGTCAGCCCCTGACGATCGGTCGATGCCGCGACGGTCGGCGGTGTCGATGATGCGGGCGGGAAAGTCAAACGCGTCCGCATCGGGCGAGCGCTGCCAGGATCATGCAAAAGCAGCGAAACGACGGCGGTAATCGCCGGGCGTCGCCGCGATCCGGCGCAGGAAGACCCGCCGCAGGGTCTCCTCCGCGCCAAAGCCGCAGCGTTCGGCGATGCGCTTCACCGGCAGGGCGGTGTCTTCCAGGAGCCGGCGGGCGGCCTCGAAGCGGATGCCTTCGATCGCCTCGGCCGGGCTGCGGCCGGTATCGGCGCGGTAATGCCGGGCGAAGCTGCGGGGACTCATCCCGGCCCGATCGGCGAGGGCGGGGATCGTCAGGTCGGCGCAGAGATTGTCGGTGATCCAGGCGTGGAGGCGACCGAACCGGTCGTCGCCGCCCTGGAGCGAGAGAGCGGCGCTGAACTGGGCCTGCCCCCCGGGGCGCTTGAGGAACACCACGAGGTGCCGCGCCACGGCCAGGGACATCTCCCGCCCGAGATCGGCCTCCACCAGGGCCAGGGCGAGATCGATGCCGGCGGTGACCCCGGCCGAGGTCCAGAGGGAACCGTCGCGAATGAAGATCGGGTCGGCCTCGACCAAGGCCTTCGGATAGCGGGCCCGCAGGGCGTCGCACCGGGTCCAGTGGGTGACGACGCGGCGGCCGTCGAGGAGCCCCGCCGCCCCGAGGAGGAAGGCGCCGGTGCAGACCGAGGCGATCCGACGCGACAGGGCGGCCCGGCCCGACAGCCAGGAGAGCAGCCCGGCATTGTCGAGATGGGCATCGACCCCTCGCCCACCGGCGACGATCAGCGTGTCGAGGGAGCCGGAATCCGGGATCAGCCCCTCGGCCGTCAGCACGAGACCGGACGAGGTGGCGACGGAGCCGGCGCGTTCGGCAACGACGCCGACCCGATAAGGGGGCGGCCGGCCGGCATCGGCGGAGAGGTCGTTGGCGGTGGAAAAGACCTGGAGCGGACCGGCCACATCGAGGAGCTGCACCCCCGGATAGGCCAGGATCGCCACGGCAAGGGGCGGTTTTCGGAGCGAAGGGTTTGGCAGGATACGAGGGTTTTCGGTCATATCGGCCGGCAGCCTGCGCCCGTATCCTCGGATCTGTCCAGTCGTAGCCCCTTCTTTCGCTGCCCTCACGGAGACGACCGCCATGCCGCAGACCGAAACCCGCTTCGAGATCGGCCTCCTCACCTTCGAGGGCGTGCAGCAGCTCGACCTCACCGCGCCCTACGAGGTCTTCGCCTCGCTGCCCGGCGCGCGCGTCCATCTCGTCGGCCTCGACCGCGCCACCGTCACCAGCGCCACCGGCCTGCCGCTGACCCCGACGACGGACCTCGCCGCCTGCCCGCCCCTCGACCTCCTCTGCATTCCGGGCGGGGTCGGCGTGAACGCCCTGATGACGAACGAAGCCGTGCTCGATTTCGTGCGCGCCCAAGCCGAGCGGCCGATCCTCGTCACCTCGGTCTGTACCGGCGCCCTCATCCTCGGAGCGGCGGGCCTGCTGCGGGGCAAGCGCGCGACGACCCATTGGGGCGCCCTCGACCTGCTGGCGGCGTTCGGGGCGATTCCCGTGGACGAGCGGATCGTGCGCGACGGGCGGATCATCACCGGGGGCGGCGTCACGGCCGGCCTCGACTTCGCTCTTGCCGCGGTGGCGGAACTCGCCGGCCGGACGGAGGCCGAGACGATCCAGCTGGCGCTCGAATACGCCCCGGCGCCGCCCTTCTCGGCGGGCCATCCCGGCACGGCCTCGCCGGAGGTGGTCACCGCCGCACGCTCACGATTCGCCGCCTCGCGCGCCGCCCGCGAAGCCATCATCGCGGAGATCACCCGGAACGAGCGGTTCTGAGCCTCAATCGTCGTCGGGCCCGGAGGCGAGGGCATAGACCGCGTCACCCAGGCGCTGGAACGGACCGTCGGGCCCCGAGCGCTTCCACAGCCGGGTGTTGAGGGCCGCCACCGGATCGATGCCGGGGACCGACAGGCCGCGCAGGGTCAGGCCTTCCAGGATCTCGGCGGCGTGGAGGGGGCGACCCGCCTCGTCGAGGATCTCGGAGGCCGCCTCCATGAGGAGACGGCCTTCGCGCCGGGCCTGCGACCGGTCACTGCCGGATTCGGGGGCGGGCTCCTCGTATCCAGAAAAATCCGGTCGCGGGGCGATCGGAGCCGGATCGCGCCGCCCGTCCCCTGCCGCTCCGGCAGGTCCGGACATCTGGCGGCCGATAGCGAGGAAGAGTGTGAGGTCGGCGATGGCTCGCTCGATCCGGGCCCGCTCGCGATGGAGATCGGAGAGGCGTGCTTCGGCCTCGGCTTCCGTCAGGAACATGGTCGCACCTATAGAATATTCCAATTATGGATTATCTAGCAGATGGTGCGTCGGAATGGAATATTCCATGTTGGAATTTGGAAGACGTCTCAGCTCGCGAGGGCGCGCTTTGATGGTCCTGCTTTCACCCCGCCGAGTCTGGGCGGCACCAGCAGGGCACTGGGATGGGCGGGCTGGAGGATCATGCCGGCCTCGTCGAGGGAGACAGGCAGCTTCGGGAACACCTCCTGCATATGGGCGAGATCGGCCTTGAAGGCCTGCCGGAAACTGCGGATGCTGGCATTGTCGGCGCCGAATTGGCTGTGCAGGTTAGACCAGGTGAGCCGTAGAGGGCGCTGCAGCACCCGCAGGCGGTAGCCGAGCCAGAACAGGAGATCGAGCTTGCGGGCCGAGCCGGCGAAGGCGCGGGCCGCGCGGATATCCACCGGCAGGGCGTGCTGGATCAGGTTGTCGTAGAAATCCTGGTGGAACTGCACGGTCTTCGACCAGACCTGCCCCTCCCCCGATCCGTGCGAGAGCCAGAGGTCGAGTTGGCGGAAAGGCGGCACGTTAAGGGTGCTGGCCTTGTCGCTGCCGTCCCAGAGGCCGATCTGCAGGGTGCAGGCGGCGAGCCGGTTGAGCTGTTCCTTGAACTGCCGGATCGTGCCGCGCTCGCCGCCGGTGACGGAAAATCCCATCTCCTTCATGAAGCCCGACAAGCTGTCGGCCACCGTGATGGTGGGGCTGCGCTGGCGCACGGCCTCGGTGCAGAGATGCAGGAGGACGAGTCGGGCCTTGGGGCCATAGGGGAGGCCCTGGAACTCCATCTCGCCATTGACCGGGTTCTTGAGTCGACCGGCCAGCAGACTGAGGGAATTCCGTCCGTATTCCCGGAAGAACTCGCGGTCGTCGCCGGGATCGCGGTAGGGAAGGCCGCACAGGGCCAGCACGCTGTGGATGTGCTGCAGGTTCTCCGGCAGGGTCGGTTCGTTCTCGATGACCTCGCGCACCATATCGCGCCGGCGCCGGTCGCGGGGCATGGCGCCGCGCATGTCGGCGGCCTCGCGCAGGCTCGACGCCTCGGCCTCGCGGGCACGCTGCCGGTGGAGGATATGCTCGACGATGCTTCCGAACAGGAAGCTGCCGCGGCCGGCCTCGACCTCCTCCAGGAGGTCGGGATCACGGATCTGGGCGAGCTTCTCCTCGATCCCCATGGCTGTCATCGATACCGGCGGCTCTCGTCACTGAACTCCCGCCATCGCACGATTCCAGAGCCAGGAGTCGCCGGGGCCGGATCTTATCCCAACAATCCACGGGTCCGGCCACGAAATCCGGCAACCGGAATGGGGCCGCACACGTGCGGGGTTCCCGCCGTCGGAAGAGACCGGTCCTTGGCCGTTCGGGAGTCTACGCAGAGTTCAATACGGGCCGGAATTCCGTTCTATCCCCATACTTCACCGGCAAACCCCGTTCTCCCCGCAGAATTCCATACGGATCGGCGCAGAATCCCATACGGATCGGGGCCACGCCAGCGCAGAATTCGATACGCAGCCACGCAGACCTCGATACGGCCCCGCGCAGAATTCGATACGCAAAAGGGTCTCAACCTACGGAAAGAACAAGCGAATTCGCCGCCTCATATAACTTGCTGAACTGACTCTCTAAAAAGAGGTTACTGATATCTTTCCTAAAGGGCCGGCAGGTCGTTCGCTTTACCGGACGGCACGGGTTTTTGATCGATATCTTGGAATTTCCAGAATTCCTCCTCTCCCGGTCCACAGGTTCGGCACAGACGAAGGTGGATCGCGCCTACTGCGACACCGGCTTGAGGGGACCCCGCCGCTTGGCCTAACCCTGGCCGAGCATGGACCTGCGCCGTTCCCCCTCCCTGACTTTCTCCAGCATGGTGAGCCCGTGACATCCGAAGCCCCGATCGAGACCCTGCTGCATGTCATGGCGGCCCTGCGCGATCCCGAACGGGGCTGCGCCTGGGATCAGGCCCAAACCCTGGAAACCCTCGCGCCTTACACGCTGGAGGAAGCCTACGAGGTGGTGGACGCCATTGAGCGCGGTGATCTCGACAAGCTGAAAGGCGAACTCGGCGATCTCCTGCTCCAAGTCGTGTTCCAGGCACGGGTCGCCGAGGAGGCCGGGAGCTTCGCCTTCGACGACGTGGTCCGGACGATCTGCGCCAAGCTGATCCGGCGGCATCCGCATGTGTTCCAGGCGGATGGGTCGCTGCTGGCGGACGGTCCCGAGCGCCTGAGCTTGGCGCAACTCGACGCCAACTGGACCGCGTCGAAAGCGGCGGAAAGGTCGGAGAAGACCGCGCGACCCGAACAAGCCGGGAGCGACCTCCTCGGCTCCGTCGCCAAGGCCCTGCCCGCCCTCACCCGGGCCGAGAAGATCAGCCGCAACGCGGCGCGGCATGGATTCGACTGGCCGGATGCGGCATCGGTCATCGCCAAGATCCGCGAGGAGGTGGACGAGGTGGCCGACGCGCTCGGGCGGGACGACCCGGATCACCTCGCCGAGGAGATCGGCGACCTGCTCTTCGCGGTGGTGAATCTCGCCCGGCATTCCGGGATAGACCCGGAATATTCCTTGAAAAAAGGGAATATCAAGTTCGAGCGGCGCTTCCACGCCATGGCGGCTTTGATCGCCGAGGGTGGGGCAAGCCTGGAAGAGGCGGATCTTCCCGCCATGGAGGCCGCCTGGCAGCGGGTGAAGCGTTCGGAAGCCTGATCATCGGCTCGCTTCGGTCCGTTCTGCTGCCCGCGCTCTACCGCCGCCCGAACGGCCAATCGACGATCCGCGTGGCGTGGAGCGCCCACCAGACCAGAACCGGCTGCAGGGCGAGGCGGGGGCCGTGATACCACCAGCTGTTGGGCAGGCCGGGAACGGAGATCCCCTCGACCGCGTGCTTGATATTGGCCGGAACCACGCAGATCGCGTAGGCGGCCAGGGCGTAGCCGGCGGTGCGGCGGGTGCGCGCGAAGAACAGGCCCGCCACGCAGGCGAGTTCGTAGAGGCCCGTCAGGATCACGACCTGCCTCGGCCAGGGTACCCAATCGGGCATGATCGGGAGGAACTTGTCGGCGGCGACGAGGTGGAGGAGGCCGATGCCGCCGTAGAGGGCGGCGAGGCCGAACCGCGAGAACAGGCGGTTTCGCATGATGGTGCCCGGCCTCACGCCACCTCCGACGGGACGCCGCATTCCTCGGCGATGAGGAGGCGGAGCGCATGGCTCAACGCGGCGACGGTCTCGTGCGCATCGGGGAACGCCGTCGTCCCGATCGCCGTGACGGTGGAGAGACCGCGCAGGGAATTCGTCATGACGACCGCCTCGGCAGCCAGGACGTCGTCGAGGGCGAGGGAGCGCTCCGCGGTCCCGATACCGAGGGATTTCGCCAAGCCGAGAACCCGCGCCCGGACGATGCCGGGCAGCACGCCGTCCGAGAGGGGCGGGGTGACGAGACGCCCGTCCAGGATCGCGAACAAGTTGCCGGTCCCGGCGCAGGCGAGGTGGCCTTTCGTGTTGAGGAACAGGGCCTCGTCGAATCCCCGCGCCCTCGCCTCTCGGGCGGCGAGGATGGCGTCGAGATAGCCCAGCGTCTTGAGGCCGGAACCCGGCGAGGTCTCGTTGCGGCGGATCCCGCTCGCATGGAGTGAGACCGGCGCGAACCCCGATCCGGGTCGGCGCGGCGCGGCGGTGATCCACCAGACCGGTCGGGCCAGCTCCGGCGGGGCGAGGCCACGTGGGCCGGAGCCCCGCGTCACCGTGGTGCGGACCGAGCCGTCGCCGATGGCGGCGGCGACGGTTCCCATCGCATCCCCCACGGCCTCTATGTCGATGGCGAAACCGAGGATGTCGGCCGAGGCGGCGAGACGGGCAAGATGCGCCTCATGGAAAGCGATGCGGCCGCCGAGGCAGAGGGCGGTGTCAAAGATTCCGTCTCCGAGGGTCAGGCCCCGGTCGACGAGGTCGAAACCGTGGCGCGTCCCCTCGTGGAGGGCGCCGTCAAACCACAGCATCGCGGGTCTCCCGCCACCGGCGCGCGAGATCGAGGAAGTTGCCGAACACCGCGTGGCCGTTCTCGGTCAGCACCGATTCCGGGTGGAACTGCACGCCCATCGTCGGGTGGTGGCGATGCGACAGGGCCATCACCTCGCCCTCCCCCGATACGGCGTCGACGACGAGGGATTCGTCCATCCCCGGCTGTGCCGTGACGATGAGGGAATGGTAGCGGCCCACTTGCATCGGGTCGGGCAGGCCCGCGAACAAGCGCGCTCCGTCGTGGCGGATCGCCGTCGCCTGGCCGTGGAGCGGCCGCGCCGCCCGCTCGACCCTTCCGCCGAAGGCCGCGCCGATGGCCTGATGCCCGAGGCAGACCCCGAGGATCGGGATCTCGCCGGACAGGGCCTCGATGGCGGGCAGGGTCACGCCGGCTTCGTTGGGGGTGCAGGGGCCCGGCGAGAGGATCAGCGCATCGGGCCGGAGTGCGCGGATGCCGGCGACGTCGACCGCGTCGTTGCGCAGGACCTTCACCTCCTGGCTGAGTTCCTCCACGTAGCGCACCACGTTGAAGACGAAGGAATCGTAATTGTCGACGACGAGGATCATGACGCCTCGTCCCGGTTGCGATCCTGTCCCGGCTCGAAGGCGGCGAAGACCCGTGCCGCCTTGGTCAGGGTCTCCTCGTATTCGGCGGCCGGATCGGAGAGGAGCGTCACCCCTCCTCCCGCTTGGAGCACGGCGCGGGTCTCGTCCATGAACACGGTGCGGATGGCGATGGAGGTGTCGAGGGATCCATCGAATCCGAGGGCACCGATGGCGCCGCAATAGAGCTCGCGGGCGTCGCCCTCGATCTCGGTGATGATGTCCATGGCCCGCAGTTTCGGCGCCCCGGTGATCGAGCCGCCGGGGAAGGTGGCGGCGATCAGGTCGATGGCGTCATGGCCCTCCCTCAAGGTCCCGGTCACCACCGAGACGAGGTGGTGGACCGAGGCGTAGGATTCGAGCCCGCACAGAACCGGCACCTTGACGCTGTGCGGCTCGCAGAGGCGCGAGAGATCGTTGCGCAGGAGGTCGACGATCATGATGTTCTCGGCCCGCTCCTTGACGTTGGCCTGGAGCGCCTCGCCGAGAGCCCGGTCCTCGGCGGGATTCTCCACCCGGCGCACGGTGCCCTTGATCGGCCGGGTCTCCACCGCCCTGCCCTGCAGCTTCATGAAGCGCTCGGGGCTGCTCGAGGCGATGGTGAGAGCGTCGAAGGACAGATAGGCGCCGAAGGTCGCCGGGTTGGTCTCGCGCAGGCGGTGATAGAGCGCGAAGGGATCGTATCCCGCCGGTAGCGCCGCCTCGAAGCGCTGTGCGATGTTGGCCTGGTAGATGTCGCCGGCCCGGATGTAGTCGCGCACCTTCTCCACCGCCGCCTCGTAGGAGGCCCTGGTGAAGTTGGAGCGCCAGGTAAGCGGCGTGACGGAGTTCCGCGCCGGCGGAGCGCGACGTGCCGATCCGAGCAGCTCCGCGAAACGGTCGAGCCGCGCGTGCGCCCTCACCGCCCTTGCGGAATTCGCCAGCTCTGGAAAGCCGGTGGCGATGAGCCGGCAGGTCCGGCTGTCATGGTCGATGGAGAGGACCGTGTCGTAGAGATTGAAGGCGATGTCGTCGGTGAGGCCGGCGCGGCGGGCCGGCGGCGTCACCCGTTCCAGGCTGGCGCCGAGATCGTAGGCGAAATAGCCGATGGCCCCACCGGGAAAGCCGGTTCCCTCGTCCCCCGCCAGCCGGTAGGGCGCGAGGCAGGCACGCAGGGCCTCCAGCCCAGATCCATCAAGGGGGCGCCCGTCCAGCGTCGCGCGGCCGCTCGCGTAGCGGAACCGCCCGAACGGATCGGCGGCCACGATCGAGACGCGTCCCAGGGTCTCGTGGCGCATGGCGCTATCGAGGAAGGCCAGCCCCGGCAGGGACGAGAACGCCTCCGCCGCCGCGACGGGATCGATGAAGGGGATCTCGCGGGTCCACATGATGCTGTCGGACTTAAGAGCTTCGCGCGGGCTGGGACACGGGCCCCTCCTGCGGCATGGTTTCCTGATTGTGCGCCACAGGTGACACGGGTCGCGGTTCGACGGAAGCCGCGCAGGCTGCATGGGCCGTGGAGGCTGGCGGCATGGTGCCCGGAACCGCCACCCTCGCAACCGCGCGAGGATGAGCGTATAGGAAGTCTGCAACCCGGCACCCTCCGCCCCGAGAATCACGGCCGGTCGAGTTTTCCTCGGCCGCGACCGACGAGCGACCATGACCGTACCCGCCTCCGTTCCGACTCCGGCGAAAGCCGCGCCCAAAATCTCGTTCGTCTCCCTCGGCTGCCCCAAGGCGCTGGTGGATTCCGAGCGCATCCTCACGCATCTGCGGGCGGAAGGCTACGAACTCGCCCGCCGGCACGACGGGGCGGACGTGGTCATCGTCAATACCTGCGGCTTCCTCGATTCGGCCAAGGCCGAGTCCCTCTCCGCCATCGGCGAGGCCATGGCCGAGAACGGCCGCGTCATCGTGACGGGCTGCATGGGCGCCCAGCCCGAGGAAATTCGGGAAAAGTATCCGAACCTGCTCGCGGTGACCGGGCCTCAGGCCTACGAATCGGTGGTGGCAGCGGTGCACGAGGCAGTGCCCCCGGCCCACGACCCGTTCCTCGATCTGGTGCCGCCGCAGGGGGTGAAGCTCACCCCGCGCCACTACGCCTATCTGAAGATCTCCGAGGGCTGCAACAACCGCTGCACCTTTTGCATCATCCCGTCCCTGCGCGGCGATCTCGTCAGCCGGCCCGCCGGCGACGTGCTGCGCGAGGCCGAGAAGCTGGTGAGGGCCGGCGTCAAGGAATTGCTCGTAGTCTCGCAGGACACCTCCGCCTACGGCGTCGACATCCGCTACGCCACGAGTCCCTGGCGCGACCGCGAGGTGCGGGCGAAATTCTACGATCTTTCCGCCGAACTCGGCGAACTCGGCGCTTGGGTGCGGATGCACTACGTCTACCCCTACCCGCACGTGGACGACGTCATCCCGCTGATGGCCGAGGGTAAGATCCTGCCCTATCTCGACATGCCGCTCCAGCATGCCTCGCCCTCCGTGCTCAAGCGCATGCGCCGGCCGGGCAACCAGGAGAAGCAGTTGGAGCGCATCCGGCGCTGGCGCGAGACCTGTCCCGATCTCGCCATTCGCTCGACCTTCATCGTCGGCTTTCCCGGCGAGACCGAGGCCGAGTTCGAGGAGCTGCTGACCTGGATCCGGGAAGCCAAGCTCGAGCGCGTCGGCTGTTTCGAGTACGAGCCCGTGGGCGGCGCAGTGGCCAACGAGCTCGGCGATCCCGTCCCACCCGAGATCAAGGCCGAGCGCAAGCGCCGCTTCATGGAGGCGCAGCAGGGTGTCTCGATCCGTCTGCAGAAGGCCCGCGTCGGCAAGCGCCTGCCTGTCATCATCGACGAGGCCAATGGCGGCATCGCCAAGGGCCGCTCGAAATACGACGCGCCAGAGATCGACGGCAACGTCCACGTCACCTCGCGCCGGCCGCTGCGGGTCGGCGACATCGTCACCGTGAAGATCGAGCGGGCCGACGCCTACGACCTCTACGGCAGCGCGGTGTAAGATCGGACGACCCCGCCGTAGTGCAAGCGGGGATAGGGGATGCAGGCGCATCGGCGTGTTCAGGCTCTACCCGCCCTCGATCGCCCCACTGACGATCCGCCCGACGCTAGCCTCGCGCATGGTCCCCCAGGCCCGCTCCACCGATCCGTCCATATCGATTCCCCGCACCGCATCCTCGATGACCGTGACGGCGAAACCCGCTCGGGCCGCGTCGAGGGCCGTCCAGAGGACGCAGTAATCGGTGGCGAGACCGGCGAGGTAGAGATGCGTGAAGCGTCGCTCGCGCAGGTAGCCCGTGAGGCCCGTGCTCGTGCTCCGGTCGGCCTCGACGAAGGCCGAATAGCTGTCGGTATGGGCATGATAGCCCTTGCGCATCACCAGCTCGGCCCAATCGGCGTGAAGCTCGGCGGAGAAGCGTGCGCCGGGCGAGCCCTGGATGCAGTGGTCCGGCCACAGGACCTGCGGGCCGTAGGGCAGGTCCACGCTCTCGAAGGCGCGTTTTCCGGCATGGCTCGAGGCGAAGGAGACATGGCCGGCCGGGTGCCAGTCCTGGGTCAGGACCACGTGCGGGAACAGGGCGGCGAGGCGGTTGATCGGGTCGATGACCTCATGGCCGTCCGGCACGGCGAGCGCCCCGCCGGGCAGGAAGTCGTTCTGGACGTCGACCACGAGGAGAAGGTCGCGATCGCCTGGGGGCATCATCCGCCTCGTCCTGTCGTCAGGTGATCCCGAGATCACGGGATACCCGGATCACGGGGTCATGATCGTGGCGCCCGTGGTCTGGCGTCCGGCCAGATCCTTGTGCACCTGCACCGCGTCGGCGAGTTTCGCCCGCGCATGGACGGGGATCTTCACCGCCCCGCTCGCCACTACGCCGAACAGGTTCTCGGCCATGGAATCGAGGGTGGCCCGTGTCCCCGCATGGGTGAACAGCGTGGGCCTCGTGGCGAAGAGCGAGCCCTTCTGGGCGAGTAGGGCCAGATTGAAGTTCTCGATTGGGCCGGAGGCGGAGCCGAAGCTCACGAACATCCCCAGCGGGGCGATGCAGTCGAGGGAGGTCGGGTACGTGTCCTTGCCGACGCCGTCATAAACGACGCGCACGCCCTTGCCGCCGGTGATCTCCTTCACCCGCGCGGCGAAATCCTCGTCGCGGTAGAGGATGACGTGGTCGCAGCCATTGGCCCGCGCCAGTTCCGCCTTCTCGGCCGAGCCCACCGTGCCGATGACGGTGGCGCCGATATGCTTGGCCCATTGGCATGCGATGAGGCCGACGCCCCCGGCGGCGGCGTGGAACAGGATCGTGTCGCCCGGCTTCACCGGGCAGGTCCGGTGCAGGAGATATTCGGCGGTGAGGCCCTTGAGCATCATCGCCGCGGCGGTGGCGTCGTCGACCCCGTCGGCGAGATGCACCGCCGCACTCGCGCCGATCACCACCTCCTCGGCATAGGTGCCTTCGGCCGAACCGTAGGCCACCCGCTCGCCGATCCGGAAGCCGGTGACACCCTCGCCGATGGCGGTGACCACGCCCGCGCCCTCCTTGCCGGGGGTGAAGGGCAGCTGCGCCGCCTTGTAGGCGCCCGAGCGGAAGTAGATGTCGATGAAGTTGACGCCGATGGCCGTCTGGCGGACGCGGATTTGACCGGGGCCGGGCTCGCCGACGGTCACCTCCTCGTAGCGCATCACCTCGGGCTCGCCGTATTCGTAGACCCGGATCGCCTTGGGCATCGTCGATACTCCTCGTCTGTTCGATGGACGCGACATAAGCTGCCGGCCGTGAGGGACAAGCCCGGTGCTGCCGAACCTGTTTCAGGCCTTTGGCGCGTCGCAGGTTTCACGGCGCAAAACCAGTGACCACTTTTTCGAAACCTGCTTGGCCGGAGGCTCGCGCGGGCGGCATGGCCATTGCAAACCATCGCTCGGCTCGCGCTAAGCGGGTTCGCGTTGGCAAGCCAACGCTTCACCCTGCTTAGCTCTTTGATGTGTCGCAGGTTTTTATCGCAGAATCGGGGGGCACGTCTGCGAAACCTGCTTAGACAGGCCGGGCGGCGGCGCTACCCGGCAACCGCGAGGAGGGTGGCAGCGTCCCATGGAAGAGATCGTCTGGATCAGGCCCGCCGATTACGACCCTGACGTCATCGCGGGGCTCGTGTTCCAGCCGGAGCCAGGCCTTCCCGCGTTCGAGGTCATGGACCGCTGCCGGGTGGTGATGATGTTCAAGGCCGGGTCCGCCTGGGAGATCAGGCCGTTCACGCAACTCACCCTGAAGATCGTCGAGGATCCGGCAGGGTAAGGCCTTTCACGGGATGCGGGACAATTCCCGGTCGCGGCGAATCGCCAGAAGATCCAGAACCGCAAGAACGAGCCAGGGTCCTGCGATCCCGATGAAGAATGCCATGGTGAGCTCTCCTCTCCCGGCGACGGTCCGGCATCGCCGGGTCGGACGATAGGACAGGTCCCGGCAGTCGGCAAACGGGAGTTCGGGCCTATCGCATCGCTCTGGCCCCGCGAGGTGCCTCAGGGCCGTCCGGCGGCGTCCAGGATCAGCTTGGCAATCGTGTCGGGCTGAGAGATCAGCGACAGGTGGCTCGCCTTCACCTCGATCATCGTAGCGCCCATTCTCTTCGCCATGAAGCGTTCGAGATCGGGATCGATCGTCCGGTCCTCCGTGGAGACGGCATAGAAGCTCGGCTTCGATCGCCAAGCCGCCTGGGTGGTCCTGCCCGCGAGCAGCGCCTTCGCGAAGGGCTGCTGCACCGCGTAGAGCACCTTCGCCTTTGCCTCTGGAAGGTCGCCGGCGAAGTCGCGCAGGAACGCCGCCTCGCCGAGGCGCCCGTATTCTCCGTCGAAGACGATACCGGCGCTGGCGGGGGGCGTTGGAAAGGTCTTCGCCAGGGCCGCGTAATCCTCGCCCGCATCCGGCGCGCGGGCCGCCACGTAGACGAGGGCGGATACGTTCGGGGCGATGCCGGCTTCGGAGACGATCATGCCGGCGAAGGAATGGCCGACGAGCACGGTCGGCCCGTCTTGCCGCGCCAGCACCCGCTGCACCGAGGCGACCGCCTCGTCGAGGGTGGTCAGCGGGTTCTGCACCGAGGTGACGTCGAGCCCCGCCATCTGCAATCGCCCGATGACCTCGGACCAGCACGACCCGTCTGCGAAGAGGCCGTGGACGAGGACCACGTTCCGCGCCGGCGGAGGAGCCGCCTTTGCTGAGCCCGACTTGGCCGGGTCTCCGCCAAGCGGGAATGCGGCACCGGCGGCCGCGAGTGTCAGGAAGGTTCGACGATCCATCGGAAGACTCCCGTCGTATCGGATGTCGCGGCATTGGCCGCCCGCGCCCTGAGAAAGTCCAGACCATCGGTGGCCGCGATGCCGCTGGCCGAGCCTCAGACCAGCCCGGTCAGGTAGTAGATCCCGATGACGAGGAAGACCGCGCTGGTCTTGAGCACGGTGATCGCGAAGATGTCGGCATAGGCCTGCCGGTGGGTGAGGCCGGTGACCGAGAGCAGGGTGATGACGGCGCCGTTATGGGGCAGGGTATCCATGCCGCCGCTCGCCATGGCGGCCACCCGATGCAGCACCTCCATGGGGATATGGGCCGCCTGAGCCGCCGCGATGAAGGTGGAGGACATGGCGGCGAGGGCGATGCTCAGCCCCCCGGAGGCCGAGCCGGTGATGCCGGCCAGCGCCGTCACCGTCACCGCCTCGTTCACCAGCGGGTCGGGGATGGCCGACAGGGCCTCGCGGATGACGATGAATCCCGGCAGGGCCGCGATGACGGCGCCGAACCCGTATTCGGAGGCGGTGTTCATGGCCGCCAGCAGCGAGCCCGCCACCGCCGCGCGGCTGCCCTCGGCGAAGCTCTTCGAGACCGGCTTCCAGGCGAAGACGAAGACCGTGAAGATGCCGGCCAGCAGCGCCAGCTCCACCGCCCAGATCGCGGTGACCGACGAGACCGTGGTGACGATGGGCTTGTCGAGCCCCGCCAGCATGGTCTCGGTCTTCGCCCCGTAGAGGCGCGGGATGAGCGCCGTGAAGGCGAGGTTCGAGAGGCCGACCACCACGAGCGGCAGCAGCGCCACCAGGGGATGCGCCAGGGCTTCGTCGGAGACGGGTGTCGGCTCGTTGGTATGGCCGCTGCCGTAGCCCTCTCCCCTGGCCTTGGCCGAGGCGATGCGCCGGTCGAGATAGGCGACGCCGACGACGAGGATGAAGGCGGCGGCGATCAGCCCGAGCCAGGGCGCCGCCCAGGTGTTGGTGCCGAAGAAGGTGGTGGGGATGATGTTCTGGATCTGCGGTGTGCCCGGAAGCGCGTCCATCGTGTAGGAGAAGGCGCCGAGCGCGATGGTGCCGGGGATGAGCCGCTTGGGGATCTCGCTCAGCCGGAAGGCTTCCGCCGCGAACGGATAGACCGCGAACACCACGACGAAGAGCGAGACGCCGCCATAGGTGAGCAGGTTGCACACCAGCACGATGGAGAGCACCGCCCGGCGCGCGCCCACGAGATCGATCACCGCCGTGACGATCGACCGCGAGAAACCCGACAGCTCGATGACCTTGCCGAACACCGCGCCGAGGAGGAAGACTGGCAGGTACAGCTTCACGAAGCCGACCATCTTCTCCATGAACAGGCCGGAGAAGACTGGCAGCACGGCGGAGGGATCAGTGAGGAGCACGGCCAGGAGCGCCGCCACCGGGGCGAACAGGATGACGCTGAAGCCGCGATAGGCGACGAGCATCAGGAATCCGAGCGCCAGCAGCGCGATGGCGAAGCTCATGACGACGCACTCATGATGGGGCAACCTCCAAGGCACTCTGCCCCTGTCGGGACGCGCAGCTGATGCTAGAAGCCGCAGCGTGGCAATGCCACAGCGTGGTGACCCGAGACGGACGGCACCTATTTGAAACGGCAGCGGTCCGGTCGGTGCCGCTTCGACTGGTATGGTGAGGGCGTCCCTCGCCGAGGAGCGATGCATGGGTTCGTCCCCTCCCCGTTTCGACGTGGCCGTCGTCGGCGCAGGTGCCGCCGGGCTCGGCCTGGCCCTGGCCCTGGCCCGCGAGGGCATCTCCACGGCCCTCGTCGGCCGCCACGCCCCCGTTGCCGATGGACGCACGGTCGCCCTCCTCGACGGATCGGTGCGCTTCCTCGACGCGCTGGGGGCCTGGGCGGAGGTGGCGGGCCACGCAGCGCCCCTGGCCGAACTCCATATCGTCGATGACACGGGCAGCCTGTTCCGCCCGCCGCCGGCTCGGTTCGTCTCCACCGAGATCGGTCTGCCCGCCTTCGGCTGGAACGTGGAGAGCGCGCGCCTCGTGGAATCCCTGCGGGCACGGGCGCGCTCGACCCCCGGCCTGACCCTGTTCGAGAGCGACGCGGTGGGGCTGGAACGGGATGCCGACGAGGCCCGGATCATCCTGGAGGAGGACGCGTCCGTCGCCGCCCGCCTCGTCGTCGGCGCGGACGGAGCTCGCTCGCGCATGCGGGAGCAGGCCGGCATCGCCACCAAGGACTGGTCCTACCCGCAGGCCGCCATCACCACCCTGCTGGCCCACGAGCGACCGCACCGGGACGTCTCCACCGAATTCCATACCCGGCAGGGGCCGTTCACCCTGGTCCCCCTCCCCGGCGGACACCGCTCCAGCCTCGTCTGGGTCACGGGCGCGGGACCGGCGCGTCGCCTCTCCGAACTGGACGATGCCGATCTGGCTCGGTCCATCGAGGACCAGGCCCAGGCCATGCTCGGGGCTATGCGCATCGACGGACCGCGCGGCCTCGTTCCCATGCGCGGCCTTTCCGTCGCCTCCCCCGTCGGGCCTCGCATTGCCCTTATCGGCGAGGCGGCGCACGCCTTCCCGCCCATCGGCGCGCAGGGGCTCAATCTCGGCCTGCGCGATGCGGCGGCGCTGCGCGACAGCGTCTTGGCCGCGATCTCAGACGGGCGCGATCCGGGTTCGCGCCATGCGCTGTCCGGCTTCGCCCGGTCCCGGTCGCTGGATGCCCGCCTGCGCACGGCGGCGGTGGACACCCTCAACCGCAGCCTGCTCAGTTCCCTGATCCCCGTCGACGCCCTGCGCGGCCTCGGCCTCCTGGCCATGACAACGATCGGCCCCTTGCGCCGCATCGTCATGCGCGAGGGGGTGCTGCCGCGCCTCGGCGCACCTTCGTTGATGCGGTGACGATCAGCGCCGGGCGAGACTCGTCGGTGTTTCCGCTGATCCGAGGCGGTCGCCCGTCGATCCGGTGGGGATCGAAATGGCGGGGGTTCCGCGGCTGAATGCGGTGCCGTCGCGTCCGAGGCGTTCGCCATGGGCGAACAGGGCCTTCATGTAATCCTGGTCGAAGGGCGCGGACGTGGTGCGCGTGAACCGGTTGTCGATCTCGGCCACCTCAAGATCGAGGCCGTTGCGCTCGGCGAAACGCTCCGTGAGGGCGAGCGATGCGCGGGTCTGCGCCTTGATCGCGGCGGACATCGACCGCCCCAGCACGCTCAGGGTCGTGCGGGTGGCCATCTGGAAGTCCGGTGTCACCGTGTTATTGACGACGAGGTAGACCGTGCTCGTGGGAAGCCTCACCTTGGCCTTGCCGAGGATCGCGGCTTCCGGCGCCAAATAGAACGGCGCGGTGGTGCCGCCATCGGCATGCATCTCCTGGAAGCGTTTCCCGTCCGTACCGACCACGTCGATCATCACCGGGGGGAACACGCCCGGCACCGCCGAGGAGGCGAGGATGATGGAGCGGAACAGGTCGAGCGCCTTGGGGCCGCCCTCTGCGGCGATGGCGCCCATGTCCCACAGGACCGGGCGCTCGCTGTCCACCGCCGTGGTCGCCACCAGCAGGCGCCGTCCCTTGGCGTGCTCGGCGGCGATGTCGGCGAGGAGCTTGCCCGTCACCATCCGCTCGATCCGGCGCTTGAGCGGCCAGGTATCGGTGAGGGCCTCGCTAGTGCCGCCGAACTCGAACACGTCGGCGGCGGAGATCTCGGTATAGGCGCGCGCCAGCGTCGCATCGGCGCTGGAGCCGAGGAAGGCGAAGGGCGCGATCATCGCCCCCGTGCTCACCCCGGTGATGATGCCGAAATCAGGCCGGTCGCCGGCCTTCGACCAGCCGTTGAGGAGGCCGGCGGCGAAGGCCCCGTTCTCGCCGCCACCCGACAGGACCAGCCACGGATCAGCCGCCGCGCTCGCCCCGTCGATGAGGCCCTGGAATGCCTTGGTGTCGTCGGCCGCGATGCGTAGCTGGCCCTTCAGGCCATCGGGCCGGGCCTCGGCGGCGTCGCCGGCCGTGAACGGCACGCGCTCGGACACTCTGGCGGGCGATGCCTTGAAGGAATCCTTGGGGGAAGCGGATCTCGCCGGGGTGCCCGCATGCACCGGAGCGGCTTCGCCCGGCGCGGCGACGCTCAGCATCGCGATGAGGCCGGCTGCGTAGAGGAGACTGTGTCGGGTCGATGATCCGGACATGAGAGAGTGTCCTTGGTTAGTCTCGAAACGCCCGCCTCTGCTGCGAGAACCCGGCCTGTACCGACCGGTTCCGGCCCGCTGTACGGGCCCTTGCGTTGAACATGCGCCAGCGCACCTCGTTGGGAAAGTGGTCTTCTTCGAGAACCCGCCTTTACGTGGGGGGTAACCTTGACTAACCGCTTCGAGGCTAGAGCCTCACCCCGAAAAGTCCGACCCGAGCTTTCGGCAAAGATGATGCGCCTCCAACACCCTACGGCATCGTCCTGAATACGATATCCAGAGCGATGAACCCAGTCCGACGATTGATCGACACACGGAGCCCGAGACCCCATGAAATTGCCGCGCCGCTTCTTCCAGCCCCTCGCCACTGGCGCCCCGACTCCGTTCCGTGACCTGCCGGTGAAGCTCGAGCGGATGATCCACTTCGTGCCGCCCCACAATGACAAGGTCCGCGCCCGCGTGCCGGACCTCGCCGCCACCGTGGACGTGGTGCTCGGCAACCTTGAGGACGCTGTGCCGGTCGACCAGAAGGAGGCGGCGCGCAAGGGCTTCGTCGCCATGGCGCAGGCGACCGATTTCGCCGCGTCCGGCACCGGATTGTGGACCCGCATCAACGCCCTCAACAGCCCCTGGATTCTCGACGATCTGTTCGAGATCGTGTCCCAGGTCGGCGACAAGCTCGACGTGGTGATGGTGCCCAAGGTCGAGGGTCCGTGGGACATCCACTACATCGATCAGCTGCTGGCCCAGCTGGAAGCGAAACACGGCGTCTCGAAACCGATCCTCGTCCACGCTATCCTCGAGACCGCCGAGGGCGTCGCCAACGTGGACGCTATCGCCTCCGCCTCCCCGCGCATGCACGGCATGAGCCTTGGTCCCGCCGATCTCGCGGCCTCGCGCGGCATGAAGACCACCCGCGTTGGCGGCGGCCACCCGGATTATCGGGTCATCGCTGATCCGACGAGCGACGGCGCCGCCCGCGCCTCGGCCCAGCAAGACCTCTGGCACTACACCATCGCGAAAATGGTCGATGCCTGCATGGCCAACGGCCTCAAGGCCTTCTACGGCCCCTTCGGCGACTTCTCCGACGGGGATGCCTGCGAGGCCCAGTTCCGCAACGCCTTCCTCATGGGCTGTGCCGGCGCCTGGACCCTGCACCCGAACCAGGTCGCCATCGCCAAGCGCGTCTTCGCTCCCGATCCGGCGGAAGTTGCCTTCGCGGTGCGGATCGTCGAGGCGATGCCGGACGGCACCGGCGCGGTGATGCTCGACGGCAAGATGCAGGACGACGCCACCTGGAAACAGGCCAAGGTCATCGTCGATCTCGCCCGGCTGGTGGCCGAGAAGGACCCGGAGCTGGCCAAGACCTACGCCTTGAAGTGACCTGCGGCCTGAACTGAGACGGTTTCCACTGGCTCCCCCTCTCCCCGCACGTGGGGAGAGGGCTCCATGCCCCTCGTCGGGGGATGAAGCGAGGCGGCAGCTGAAGGTGAGGGGGCGGCTCAGGCACAGCCTCGTTCGTTCGAGCCCTGAGCGCGGCTCCCAAAGCAATCGGCCGGATTCCGTCTGAGATCTGCAGACTGAGACGGCTCCTGGCGATGCGGCGTGGCAACGCCGCCGATGACAACCTGTCCGACGCATCCTATTTTGGCGTCATGACCGATCTTTCCCCCACCGGAACCCAGACGCGCACCGCCAAGTTCGGCCTCGGCGCCGTGGTGCGCCACCGGATTTACCCGTTTCGCGGCGTCGTCTTCGACGTGGATCCGATCTTCGACAACACCGAGGAATGGTGGCTGGCGATCCCCGAGGAGGTCCGGCCGCGCAAGGACCAGCCGTTCTACCACCTTCTCGCCGAGAACGCGGAGAGCGAGTACGTGGCCTACGTGTCCGAGCAGAACCTCGTTCCCGACACGTCCGGCGAGGCCCTGCGCCATGCCGGCATTCCGGAGGTGTTCGAGCGGGATTCGGACGGTGCCTACCGCCTACGGAGCGCGCACGCGAACTAAGCGCCGGACAGCCCGTCGGCACGGGGCTCCGTCGTCCAAGGCGCGCATGAAAAAGCCGGGCGGTGAGCCCGGCCTTTTCTCGTCTGTGAATCGGGTCCGAGGTCCGGTCTCAGGGCTTGGGAGCGGTACCCGCGGGGGCGGCGCCGGCGGCGTTCTGCTTCTCGAGGTTCTTGCGCATGTCTTCGCTGCGCTTCTCGAGCTCGGCCTGGAGCTTCTTCTGCTGCTCTTCCAGCACCTTCGGGTCCACGGCCGGGCCGTCGAAGGCCTTGCCGAAGCCGGCCAGCGGCACGGCGAAGGTCACCTCGCGCTGGGCCTGGTTCTGGACGCTGATGTTGAGGGTGGTGCCCTTCTTGAGCGCATTCACGAGATCGGCGCCGACATTGCCGGCCTCGGCGAAGCAGCCGTTGGGGAAGCACACCGCGAACTTGCCCGGGGTCGCCTGCTGGCCATCGACGGTGAAGCGGATGCCGGGGCCGAGGAGCAGGCCGAGCGGCAGCAGGTAGCGCACCACGCGCACGCTCTGCTGGGCATTCTTCATGTCGTAGACCGCCACGGCAAGAACCGGCTGGCCCTGGTCGGAGACGAAGTCGCGGGTGGTGTAGCAGACGTCGGTGCTGGTGTTCTGATCCTTGCCGCAGACCTTGGTCCAGTCGGCCTGGGACGGCTCGGACTTCACCGCGACGATCTGCGGGCCGGCCGGCTGCTGGGCGGCCGGGGTCTGGGTGGCCGGAGCCGCCGGGGCCGGGGCAGCCGGAGCGGGGGCCTTGCCCTTCGGAGCCTGGGCGAAGGCCGGTGCCGCCAGGCCCGCATTGCCCATCATGCCGGCCAGGGCGAGAATCGCGGCGGCGCGCATCGGGCGCGCGGGACGGTTGGCAAAGAACATCAGCTCTGACCCCTTGGATATCGCGAATGACGAAGGAATGCTGCGGCTCTGGAGCCCAGCAAGGCGTTTCCTGAACTCGATGGTACGGATCGAAACCCGCGGACGGTGTTCGGTCGAGCCCTCGCCGCCCTGGTCCGCGCGGTCAAGCCCTCGGCGCGCGCAAATTGCCCGTTGCCGGAGCTTGGATGGCCAACTGGCCCGCCGAAGTGCCGGACGGGGCGCTCAACGCCTCGAACCCGCTCGAACGACCGGGCGGCCTGCTTCCCTGCGGAATGCGGCGAAGACATGACACCTCTCTCGTCCGACGATGCGCGATCGTTCGTGTTCGGCCTCTTCGATACGAGGTCGGCTTAAACAAGACTTAACCCTAATCGTTCATGACCGAAGGGCACGAGGAGTCGATGCGCGCGGGGAGTTGAGCGGAGGTGTCGGCGCAGCCAGCGATCATGTCCTTTCGTGACGCCCTCCCCGTCGCCATACCGGCTGACAGGCCCGCCGCGCCGAGCCAGCGGGCGGAGACCGTCAGGCCCGGCCTGTGCACCTTGCTGGCGGCGACCGCCCATGCCGATCCCGGCCGCGTCGCCTTCGTCGATCCGAAGGACAAGGCCGGGTGGTCCGGGCGCGGCCCCATCACCTGGACCTATGGGGCTGCCGCCGAGATCGTCGCGCGCCTCGCCAACGGCATGCGACAATGGCGTCTGGCTCCGGCGAGCCGCATCGGCCTCGTCGCCGCCCCCGGGTCCGAGACTCTGCTGTCCTACCTCGCCATCGAAGCCGCGGGCCACATTCCCTGCCTCCTGCCCCTCGCATGGGACGAGGATGCCCTGGTCACCGGCATCCAGGCCGCCGGCATTCAGGCAGTGCTCACCCAGTCCCGCGTCGCGGGAAAGCTGCCGGCTGAGTGCCTGCGCCAAGCGGCCGTACGCTATTTCGGCCTGCGCTACCTCGCCGCCTTCGGGCCAGACGTGCCCGACGGCGTCATCAGCCTCGACGGCATGGTCCTCGACGGACGGGGCGGCCCGTTCGCACCGGAGAGCGCCGGGCTCGTCACCTTCGCCGTCGCCGATCCCGCACAGCCGGTCTATCGTCCCGCCGACGCGCTGATCGCCACCATCGCCGTCCATCTCGCCACGGCCCGGATCGCGCCGCGCGAGCGCATCCTGACCCTCCTCGCTCCGGTGGACCTGAGGGGGCTCGTCACCGGTCTCGGTGCCGCCCTCGTGGCAGGGGCTGGCATGGAGATGTTCGGGCCGTTCGATGCCGGCCGCTTCGCCGAAGCGCTGGCCCGACCGGGGCCCACTCATCTCGTCGCGCCGGCCGCCCTCGAACGCAATCTGGCCGCGAGCCGCAGCCCGGCCGGGCTCGACTCCATCGTCCTCGCCCATCGGTTGCCGACCCGCCTTCAGGCCCGGCTGCTGGCGCCGGTCTCCGGCCATGGTCCGAGACGGGTGGTCGATGTCCTCGCCTTCGACGAGTCGGCCCTCCTCACCGCCTCGCGGGCCGACGGGGATCTCGCTCATTTCCTCGCGGACGCTCACCCGCTGGCGCCGTTTCCAGCCCTGCTCGATATCGCTCGGGACGAGGATGGGCGATTCGCTTTCCGGGGGCGCGCCTCCAAGGCAAGCCCATTGCACCGCGGAATTCCGCCGGATAAAGCCGCCGATCTCTGGAATGCCGTGCCTTTCGCGGCGAAAATATTTGCCGGCCGAGCAATCGAGATCGTGCGCTGCTGAGCGTCTCAGCATCGGGTCGTGCCCGAAATCCACCGCTTTCGATGAATGGTGCGCGGCCAGCGCGAACGGCCAAGATTCAGGACATCTGAAGAATAGAATTCATTTTTCATAACAGTACCTTGTAATGATCTGCTGACGTGCGATGCGAAGGGTGGCAAGGGCACGACGTCGCCGTCAAACCCCGGGCCATCGACCGGGTGGCAAGAGTATTTTCACCCTACAGCCGGCGAACCATCAGGGTTGACGTGTGTTATCGCACAGGTCCCTTCCCAAGGGGCGATTGATGGGCTAACCCTGACAGTCATGAGTGCGCTGCAACAAGTGTTGGTCGTCGATGATGGTCACCGCGCCATCGATCACTCCCTCGCCGCCGAGCTTGCCGAGCTGGGTTATGCGAGCGTTACCGCATCCCTCGAGGCCGCCGACGACGTTCTTGCCGTCATCGCCCGCCCCGCGGCCATCCTCCTTCAGACCTCGTCCCGCCTCGATCCGGCCTATGCCATGCTCTCGGAGCGCTTGCGCGAGCAGATGCAGCAGGCGGGCATCCCCGTCATCGTCATCGATGGGGTGACGGGTCGTGGTGGCGGTTCCGCGATCGACCTTCAGAGCCGCATCGGGCCCTATGTCCTGAACGAGCCGGATCTCTGACATCGACGATGAGCAGGTCGTTGTAAGCGTCTGATCGAGAACGAGACTTCATCTGCAAGGCGGGCCGTTGGGCCCGCCTTTTTTCATGGTCCGGCGTGATGCCGTTCAGGCCGCCTTCTTCTTCGTGGCGCGGGCGATCTTCGACAGTTCGCGCAGGATCGAGGTCGTGATCTTCAGGCGCTCGGGGATGGAATCGAGTTCGCGGATGAACACGATGCTCATGTCCGGGCGCACCTTGGCGAAGGAGGCCTGACCGCCGACGAAGGCGACCAGTCCCTGCGGATTGGCGAAGGACTTGTCGCGGAAATGGACGACGACCCCCTTAGGCCCGGCCTCGACCTTCTCCACGTTGGTGTCGCGGCACAGGATCTTGATCGTGACGATCTTGAGGAGCTGCTCCACCTCCGGGGGCAGCGGCCCGAACCGGTCGATGAGCTCGGCGCCGAAGCTCTCCATCTCGGCGTCGTTCTCCAGAGTCGAGAGCCGGCGATAGAGGCCGAGTCGGACGGTGAGATCCTCCACGTAATCCTCCGGGATCGTGACCGGGGCACCCAGCGCGATGGTGGGCGACCACGCCTCCTCCACCGGCTCGTCGATGCCGGCCTTGAGGGCGGTGACGGCATCCTCCAGCATCTGCTGGTAGAGCTCGTAGCCGACCTCCTTGATATGGCCGGACTGGGCGTCGCCCAAGAGGTTGCCGGCCCCGCGGATATCGAGATCGTGAGAGGCCAGCTGGAAGCCCGCGCCCAGGGTGTCAAGGGTCTGGAGCACCTGCAGGCGCTTCTCCGCCTGCACGGTGAGCTGCTTGTTAGCGGGCGTCGTGAAGAGGGCGTAGGCGCGGGCCTTGGCGCGCCCGACGCGTCCGCGCAGCTGGTAGAGCTGGGCGAGGCCGAACATGTCGGCCCGGTGCACGATGAGGGTGTTGGCGGTGGGGATGTCGAGGCCGGATTCGACGATGGTTGTCGAGAGCAGCACGTCGAACTTGCCCTCGTAGAAGGCCGTCATCACGTCCTCCAACTGACCCGCCGCCATCTGGCCGTGGGCCACCGCCACCTTGGTCTCGGGCATCTCCTGGTCGAGGAAGCGCTTCACCTCCGCCAGATCCTCGATCCGCGGCACCACGTAGAACGACTGGCCGCCGCGATAGCGCTCGCGCAACAGGGCCTCGCGGATCATCAGCGCGTCGAACGGGATCACGAAGGTACGCACGGCGAGGCGGTCCACCGGCGGCGTCGCGATGATCGAGAGCTCGCGCACCCCCGTCATGGCGAGTTGGAGGGTGCGGGGGATCGGGGTCGCCGACAGGGTGAGCACGTGGACATCGGCCTGGAGCGCCTTGAGGCGCTCCTTGTGGGCCACGCCGAAATGCTGCTCCTCGTCGACGATGATGAGGCCGAGATCCTTGAACGCCACGTTCTTGGCGAGCAGGGCATGGGTGCCGACCACGATGTCGACGGTGCCGGCAGCCAACCCCGCGCGGTTCTGCTTCATCTCGGCGGCGGAGACGAAGCGCGACAGCTGCGCCACCTGCACCGGCAACCCCTTGAAGCGCTCGGCGAACGTCCGAAAATGCTGGCGCGCCAGCAGGGTGGTGGGCACCACCACCGCCACCTGCTTGCCGCCCATGGCGCCGGCGAAGGCGGCGCGCAGCGCCACCTCGGTCTTGCCGAAGCCGACATCGCCGCAGACGAGGCGGTCCATGGGACGGCCGGCATTGAGGTCGGAGAGGACGGCGTCGATGGCGGTGGCCTGGTCCTCGGTCTCCTCGAAGACGAAGCGGGCGGCGAACTCGCCGTAGAGCCCGTCCGGCGCCTGGAGGCGGGGGGCCTGACGCACGAAGCGCTCGGCCGCGATCTTGATGAGCTGGCCGGCCATCTCGAGGATGCGCTTCTTCATCTTGGCCTTGCGGGCCTGCCAGGCACCGCCGCCGAGGCGATCGAGGGAGACCTCGGCATCCTCGGAGCCGTAGCGGGTCAGAAGCTCGATATTCTCCACCGGCAGCAGCAGCAGGCCGCCGGCATACTGGATCTCCAGGCAATCGTGGGGCGCGCCCGCCGCCGTCACCGTCTTCAGGCCGACGAAGCGGCCGATGCCGTGATCGGCATGGACCACGAGGTCGCCCGCCTGGAGCGCCTGCACCTCCAGGATGATGTCCTGCGGCCGCTTCGACTTGCGTTTCTGGCGCACCAGCCGGTCGCCGAGGATGTCGCCCTCCGAGATCACCGCGAGCTTGTCGACGGTAAAGCCGGATTCCAGGCCCCAGACCGCCACGGCGACGTCGGTGCCGCGCTTCAGAGCGTTCACCGCCGTGAGCGTGTTGATGGCGACCGGCTTCTTCAGGCCGTGATCGGCGAGCACGCCGCAGAGGCGGTCGCGGGAGCCGTCCGACCAGGATGCCAGGATCACGTGATGACCGGATCCCTGGAGCTCCTTCACGTGGGCGACGGCGGCGTCGAACACGCTGGCCGTCTCGTCGGCGCGTTCGGCGGCGAAGCTGCGTCCCGCCTTGCCCTCGCAATCGATGGTCAGGCGGTCCGGGCTCTCCGGCACCGCGAAGGGCGAGAGCCGCGCCACGGAGGAGGCGGCCACCCGCTCCTTCCAGTCGTTCTGCGTCAGGTAGAGCGACGAGGGCCTGAGCGGCTTGTAGGGCGCGACGCCCGTGGACGGCGCCTTCATCGCCTCGGCGCGGGCGTCGTAATAATCGCGGATCAGGGTGAGACGCTCGGCGACCGCGTCCTCCGCCTGCGCGTCGAAGACCAGGGGCACGCCGGGCACGTAGTCGAACAGGGTGTCGAGACGGTCGTGGAACAGCGGCATCCAGTGCTCGAGGCCGGCATAGCGCCGTCCCTCGCTGATCGTCTCGTAGAGACGGTCGTCGCGGGTCGCCGCGCCGAAGGTGGAGACGTAGCCCTGGCGGAAGCGCCGGATCGTCTCCGTGGTCAATTGCACCTCGCTCATGGGAACGAGGTCGAGGGAGCGCAGCGACCCGACCGTGCGCTGGGTCTCCGGGTCGAAGGCGCGGATCGATTCGAGGGTGTCGCCGAAGAAGTCGAGGCGGATCGGGTTCGGCAGCCCCGGCGGTGACAGGTCGAGGATGCCGCCGCGCACGGCGTATTCGCCCGTGTCCCGCACCGTCCCCGTGCGTAAAAACCCGTTGGCCTCGACCCAGGCGGTGACGGTGTCCATCGGCACGACATTGCCGATCGCCGCCGAAAAGGTTTCGACCGCGATCTTCTCTCGGGGGGGCACCCGCTGGATCAGCGCATTGACCGTGGTGCAGAGGATGCGCGGCTGTTCTTCAGAAGAGCGCGAGCGCGAGAGCCGCGACAGGGCGGTCATCCGCTGGGCGGCAATGGCGGAATTCGGCGAGACTCGATCGTAGGGTTGGCAATCCCAGGCCGGGATGCTCATCACCTCGATTTCGGGGGCGACGAACTTCAGCCCGGTCTGGAAGGCGTTCGAACGCCCGGAATCACGGGCCACATGCACCAGCACCGCCGGCCCCTCGAAGCTCCGGGACAGGGCGCGGGCGAGATCGGCCACCACCACCGCGTCGAACCCTTCGGGCACGTTGGCGAGCGTCGGGCTGTCGCCGCGCTTCAGCGCCTCCAGCGCCCGGGCGAGCGCACCGGATTTCGGCAGGGCGAACCGCGCCGTCTGCGGCTTCGGGGCAGGGGCGGGCGCTTTAGGCTGGGGCTTGGCCATCGGGTCGGGGTTTCGAACTCATGGGAATGCGTCGATCGGACCGTCTCGTCCAACCCATTCACCTCAGGATGAGGTGAATGGGTTGGACGAGACGGTGACCGGATGTGACGCCCGCAGGGCGGCGCCAGAATCTAGTGAATCGGCGCGTCGTGCTTATGGAACGCCTGGAGGCGGCGGTATACCGGCGTATCGTAGTTCTGCGGCGTCTCGTCCTCGCCGGTGAGCCAGCGGAACAGGTCGCGGTCGGGCACCTCGATCAAGGCCTCGAAGGTGGTCAGCTCCTCCTCGCTCAGCGTGCCGATCTCGGCATCGGCGAAGCGACCCATGATCAGGTCCATCTCGCGCATGCCGCGGTGCCAGGCGCGGAAGAGGGTGCGGCGGCGGCGTGGATCGAGGTCGGCGCTGGTACGTGTGGTTCCGGACATGGGGTCAGCCTGTGATGCTGCGATCCTAGGATTCCCGGATCGGTGGAGTGTCGGATCGCGCGAGGTTCAGCGCAGGCCTTTTCAGCGCAGCCCTCGCGCAAGCGTGACGATCGCACCCACGATGACGATGGTCTGGAATCCGATAGCCGACAGGACCCATTTGAGAATGTCGTATTTCGATTCCGCGATCTCGGTCTTGAGGTCGGATTTCGTCACCAGCGTCGACAGATCGGTTTCTTGCGTCTCGCGAAGGACGCCGGTCACGGCCTCCGCCTGGTCGTCCGAGAACCCGGCGGCTTTCAGCTTCCGGGCGATGGCGAGAGTATCGAGGGCGATCGTGGCCATGGTGCGTGCGCTGGAATTCCATGCCGCAATGTCCGCAAAGGGACCGGCTTCCCGAATATGGCCGATCCCGACAGAGTTGCAACGTCGCCGGACCATATCGTCACGCGCGGCGGCAGCGGCAAAGAGATCGTTGCCCGGCTCGGTCCCCGCATTCTATGCCGATCTTATGCTCTCTCCTCCCGGCATGACGGATACGCGAGCTCCGGCACTGTCATCCTCCCTTCGGGTGTCTTCCGTCCCGCATCCATACGAGGGATGGTCGCTTCGCCCATGACAGACGAACCCCGCCCGCAACTTCTCCGCCCCAGCATCCTCGACCCGCTCTTCGCAGAGGCCCGGACCCTGCCCGGCGTCGGCCCGAAGATGGCGCCGCTGATCGAGCGGCTGCTCGGCACCCCGGAGCAGCCCGCGCGGATCGTCGATCTCCTGTTCCACCTGCCCCAGGGCGGGGTGGCGCGCACGATGATGGGCTCCATCGCCGAGGCGCCGCCGGGCGAGCCGGTTACGCTGGGCGTCACGGTCACCGGCTATCGCCCGCCCCAGGCCGGGACGGGGCGGCGGCCCTTCCGGGTCCTGGTGGAGGACGGCACCGGGGACATCACCCTCGTCTTCTTCGGCATGCCCCAGGCCCGCGTGGAGAAGATGCTGCCGCTCGGCGCCCACCGCTACATCTCCGGACGCATCGACCTGTGGGATGGGCACCGGCAGATGGTGCATCCGTCGCGGATCGTCGACGAGGCCGGGCTCGCCGCCCTCCCCGCGGTGGAACTCGTCTACGGCGCCACCGAGGGGCTGACTTCGCGGGCGATTTCGAAACTCGCCCATTCCGCCCTCGACCGTCTGCCGACATTGCCGGAATGGCAGGATCCGGCCTGGCTCGCGCGGGAGGGGCTGCCGGGCTTCGCCGATGCGCTCAGGGCCGAGCACCGGCCCGAGAGCGCCCCGCCCGCGCCCGCGAGCGATGGCGTCACGCCCCGCACCCCGGCGCGGCGGCGTCTCGCCTATGACGAACTCCTCGCCTCGCAGCTGGCCCTGGCCCTGATGCGCGCTCGCAACCGCCGTGCGCCCGGCCGGGCCAATGCCGGGGACGGGCACCTCAAGGACCGGATCGAAGCCGCCCTGCCCTTCGCGCTCACCGGCGCCCAGGCCCGCGCCGTCGCCGAGATTCTCGCAGACCTCGCCTCCGACCGGCGCATGCTGCGCCTGCTCCAGGGCGATGTCGGCTCGGGCAAGACGGCGGTGGCGCTGCTGGCCATGGCCTCGGCGGTGGAGGTGGGCCGTCAGGCCGCGCTGATGGCACCCACCGAGATCCTGGCCCGCCAGCATTTCGACCGCCTGACCGGGCTCGTCGGACCCTTACGCCTGCGCCTCCTCACCGGGCGCGACAAGGTCTCCGAGCGCCGAGCGACGCTCGCCGACCTCGCCGACGGCCATATCGACATCGTGGTCGGCACTCACGCCCTGTTTCAGGACAGCGTGGTCTTCAAGGATCTCGGCGTCGCCGTGGTGGACGAGCAGCACCGGTTCGGCGTCCACCAGCGCCTCGCGCTCGGCGCCAAAGGGGCGGCGGTGGACATCCTGGTGATGACCGCGACCCCGATCCCGCGCACCCTGGCGCTCACCTGCTTCGGCGACATGGACGTCTCGGTCCTCGACGAGAAGCCGGCGGGGCGCCAGCCCATCGCCACCCGCCTCGTCTCCACCGATCGCCTCGACGAGGTGGTGGCGGGATTGGGCCGGGCGCTTGCCGCCGGGGACAGGGTCTACTGGATCTGCCCGCTGGTGGCGGAATCCGAATATGTCGATCTCGCCGCCGCCGAGGACCGCTTTGCCGACCTGCGGCAGGAATTCGGCGACACCGTCGGCCTGATCCACGGCAAGATGCCGGGGCCGGACAAGGATGCCGCCATGGAGCGGTTCGCCGCCGGCGAGACGAAGATCCTCGTTTCCACCACGGTGGTGGAGGTGGGCGTCGACGTGCCCGAGGCGACGATCATGGTGATCGAGCATGCCGAGCGCTTCGGCCTCGCCCAGCTGCACCAGCTGCGCGGACGGGTGGGGCGCGGCGCCAAGGCCTCCACCTGCCTGCTGCTCTATCGCGGGCCCCTGGGGCAGGTCTCGCGGGCACGCCTCGAGATGATGCGCGAGACCGAGGACGGCTTCCGCATCGCCGAGGAGGATCTGCGCCTGCGCGGCGAGGGGGAGGTGCTGGGCACCCGCCAATCGGGGGTGGCCGCCTTCCGGCTCGCCAGTCTCGAGAGTGATGCCGCCCTGCTGGAAGTCGCCCGCGACGACGCCCGGCTCATCGTCGAGCGCGATTCCGGCCTCAGATCCGAGCGCGGACAGGCGCTTCGGGTGCTGCTCTACCTGTTCGAGCGGGACGCGGCGATCCGGCTCCTCGGAGCCGGTTGAGGTGATTCGCCGGCTGAACGGAGGATGAAGGTTTCACGGACAATTGGGACGATCGGAAGGGATGGAGCCTGCGCAGTCTGCCTTCGGTCGGTCATGGCGTCGCAGCCGTGACGAGGGAATTTCCGTCACGAATCAGCGGCTTGAGGAAGATTGCATCACTGCCTGGCGGGCGGATGGTGCGATGCCGCACGGACTTCCTGAACTTGAAATGAACGTATTCTCCCCTTAACTGAACATGAACGAACGGCCCGCCAGACTGGGCTGCCACACAGTTTTCAGGAGGATGGATATGTCTGCCGGACTGTTCCAAAACCTGCCGGGTGCCCACGAAATGGGAAGTGCCTATGCACTTCCGAGCGAGCCCTGGCTGCTTCCGATTTCGGATGGCAAGGAGCCCGCGCTCAAGACGACCGACGATGTCCTTCTCGCGGTCCGTCAATCCGCCCGCCCCTTCCGGATCGCCGCGAACGCGCTGATGGCGCTGCTCTTCGTGGCCGTCACCGCTCAGGTCGCGATCGGCTGGGGTAGCTCCACCGCCCCTCACCGCGCCACCAGCCACGTCGCCGACGCCTCGCCTCCGACGCTTCCCGTCGAAAAGGCGTCGATGACGGTTCACAACTAGATCCTTTCTTAATCACCGGTGAGGCGCGGATTTCACGTCTCACCGGTGATGCGTCAGATCGACCTCTCGACCACCTTCCGGGTTCTGACGAGTTGTTCCTGGCGATGGGACGACGCTTCCAGGATGGGATCGCCCTCGGTCGCCTGGACGGCTCCGGCCTGAGCCGAGCGGATCGAGGCCGCCATGGCCTGCAGTCTGACCTGTGGGTCCTCCGGCTGGATCACCCCCGCCGACATGACGAGCTTGGCGGCGTCGTCGATGCTCATGGAAACTTCGATAATGTCCGCCCTCGGCAGGTAGAAGAAAAACCCCGTGGTAGGGTTGGGCGCGCAGGGCAGGAATACGCCCACATGGTCGTTCTCCTCGCCGAGCGCGGTCTGCACGTCGGGACCGGCCGGCGCCGAGACGAACACTACCGACCACGTCCCCTTCACCGGGAACTCCACCAGCCCGACGGTGCGGAACGACGTACCGTTGGCCGAGAACAGCGTCTCGAAGATCTGCCGCAGACCCTTGTAGAGGCCCGAGATCACCGGGGTACGCGCCAGCAGCACCTCGCCGAACTCCACCACGCTGCGGCCGACGAGGTTGGCGGTGAGGAAGCCGAGTAGTGTCACGGCGATGAAGGCGATGACGAGGCCGAGGCCCGGAATCGAGAAGGGCAGGTAATGGTCCGGCAGGTAGCTCGCCGGCACCAGGGGCTTCACCCAGCCGTCGATGAGGCTGATGAACCACCACGTGATGTAGATCGTGATCGCCAGCGGTCCGGCGACGATGATGCCGGTGAGGAAATAGGTCCGCAGGCGGCTCTTCTTGCTCACCCGAGGCGGCGGCCGTGCTCCGGCGGGGTCTGGTTCCGGCAACGGGGTGAGCGTTTCGCGCACGGGCGGCCTGTCTCGTGGGAGGCCGATCGTCAGCCTGCATGACAAGGGTTAGCGGGTCGGGCGTGTCACCTCAAGCGCGCCGAGGCCCTGCCCGGATGGTCCGACGCCGAGAATCATGGCTTGGTCTCGCCGAGCGCCGCCTCCGCCGCGAGCGCCCTCTCCTTCCACGCATCCCGCTCCGCCAGGGCGTCCTTGAGGGCGAGTTCGGCCCGCTGAGCCCGCACGGCGCTGGCCGAGGCCAGGGCCTGCGCCCGTTCACGGGCGCGGGTCTCGCCGGCCATCTGGACCTTGAGGTCGCGCGGCGTTGCCATGGTCGTGTCCGTTCTCGTCGGTGAGCATAAGCCCACAGGATGCCCCGCCGGCGCCCGCTCCGCCAGATCCATGACGTGACGCGACGCGCGGAGAGACGGCCCCGCAGGGCGACACGATCGTCTCAGGGCGACGGATGCGGGTCGTTGGCCAGCCGGATCGGTTCGCCGTGCGGGGTCGCGGTGGCGGCGCGCAGGAATGCGTCGCTGCGGGCCCGAACGCTCGCGGAGTCGGTGACACCGCGTTCGGCGAGCAGGGCTTCCAGGGTCGTGAGCCAGCGTCCGTAATCGGCCGCCGCTTCCGGCTTCCCCTCCGGCCGGATGGTGCGCCCGAGGGCGCACGCCCACTCCTCCTGCGTGAACAGGCCCCGCTCCTGCAGGGCGACCACGAGGGCGAAGACCTGCGCCTCCCAGGGTTCCGCGAATGGTCCCGGATCGTCGGGCCGGCAAGTGGCGGTCATCTCGGCGGTCATCTCGGCGGTCATCGCGGCGTCCCCGGCAGGAGATATCCCTCGAAGGCGGCTACGGTGACGCGCCCGCCCGGGTCGGCGTTCGCCCCCCACAGCTCGGTAGCCTCGAACCCCACCGTGTAGAGCCATTGCGGCGGGGCATCCCGGCCCTCCGCGCTGGCATCGGGCAGGACGAAGGCGCCATGGACCCGCTCGATGACGCCACGCCGTCCGCGGACGTAACGGGGCAGGCGGGTGTGGCCGGTGGGGTGGTCGTTGCGCATCAAGACGGGGTCGCGTACCGCATATAAGGCCGGCGCATCCGCTGGCCGGTCGCTGGGGAATCCCGCCGAAAAGCGGGGCGCGATCTCCTCCGCGCCCAGCACGCGTTTGACCGGCCGCGCCGGTTCCCGGCTCGCGCCGTCGGCGATTTCCTCTTGCGTGGCAAGGCCATGGGCGACGATCTGCGCTTCGAGGGCGGCGAGCCAGATCTCGTAATAGCTCGACGCGAGGTACTCCGCCGGCGGCAGCGATTCCCGCGCTGCGCGGCTACCATCCAGGGTCCAGCTACCGGTATAGCCCATCGCCAGCGCAAGGGCGAAGACCCGCCGCTCCCACCCCCCATGAAACACCGGCTCGTTCGCCTCCGGCATGACGGGGCCGAAGCCGTGGGCGCCGCCGAGATCCTGCGCCCCGTTCATCGGACCGCCTCCGGGGCGAGCGGCAGCCCGGTGCCGATCATGGAATCGCGTGTGACCAGGGCGGCGAGTTCGGCCTCGGTCAGGGATTCGGTGCCGGCGGGCCGCAGGGGCAGGACCATGAAACGGGTCTCGGCCGTGGAATCCCATACGGTGATGCGGGTTGTTTCGGGCAGGGTCAGGCCGAACTCGGCGAGGACGCCGCGCGGGTCGATGACGGCGCGGGCGCGGTAGGGCGGCGCCTTGTACCAGACCGGCGGCAGGCCGAGCACGGGCCAGGGATAGCAGGAGCACAGGGTGCAGACGACGAGGTTGTGGCCGTCGGCCGTATTCTCGACCACCACCATGTGCTCGCCGCCGCGCCCGCCGATGCCGAGTTCCGCGATGGCCGGCGTCCCGTCGGCGAGGAGCCGTTCGCGATAGGCCGGATCGGTCCAGGCGCGGGCGACGACACGGGCGCCGTTATGGGGGCCGATGCGGGTCTCGTACATCTCGACGAGCGCATCGAGAGCGTCGGCCTCGACGTAGCCTTTCTCGAGAAGCAGCGATTCCAGCGCCCTCACCCGCGCCTCGATGGGGGTGAGGCTGCTGCCATGCGCATGGTCCGGATGGTCGTGGTGATGATCGTGATCGTGCGCCATGGCGTCTCGTCCTGAGCTCGGAACGGTCTTCGCGTCGGTTGTCCGGCCCGAAGGCCGGCAAGCACAAGGCGCGCCGGGCGATGTGCGGTGGCCAGTCTGCTACCGGAGAGGGGCCGTGTCGACACCACTCCGAACATGTCAGCGCACGGCCTCGATGGCCTCCTGGGCATCGCGATGATCCTCCGCGGTGGCCTCGGGCTTCTCCTGCCGTGTAGGGGCCTGCGGCGCGGCGCAGAGGCTGACCGTGATCGGGAAATGATCGGAGCCGACATCGGGCAGCCGCTCCATGTGGCCGAGCAGGAAATGCTCGCTGAAGAAGACGTGGTCGAGGGGCCAGCGCATCACCGGCCATTGCGCGTGGAAGGTCGCGAACAGGCCGCGGCCCTGGCGCGGATCGAGCAAGCCGCTGATACTCTGGAACAATTGGGTCGTGCGGGACCAGGCCACGTCGTTGAGGTCGCCGGCGACGATGGTCGGTCCCGGCGCTTCCGCGACCTCGCGGGCGACGATCACGAGTTCGGCGTCGCGGGGCGCACTGCTATGGCCGGGATGCGGGGGGCGTGGGTGCAGGCCGTAGAGCGTCGCCGCCTCGCCGTCCGGCAGCACCACCTGCGTGCGCAGCGACGGCACGTCGTCCTGCAGCAGGAAGCGGATTTCGGGGCCGCGCAGGGGCAGGCGCGAGTAGAACAGCAGGCCGTAGGTGTTGTCCTGCGGCTGCTCGACCCGGTTCGGGTAGAGCGCGCGCAACGGAGCCATGGCCTCCTGCCAGCCGGAATCGGTCTCCAGCAGCAGGACGAGATCGGGGGACCGGCGCGTGACGAGATCGAGGGCCGCGCCGTAATTCCTGTTCGTCTGCAGGACGTTGAGCACCACGAGGCTGAGCCGGGCTCCCGGCTCGCAAGCCGTGGCCGCCTTCGCCTGGGTGGCGGCGAGGGGCGTGAAGGGCAGGATATAGCGCACCTGCGTGACCAGCGCCGCCGCCATGGCGAGGGCGAGGATCAGCGAGGGAAGGTCCCTGGAGACCAGCAGGAGGCCGACGAGGCAGGCCGCCAACGCCACCGCGATCTGGAGCCGGGGGAAGTCCAGGCTGCGGATGAAGCCGAGATTGGTCTCGATCAGGGGCAGCGCCGTCGCTGCCACCAGCAGACCGGCGATGCCCTGCAGGGCGAGCGTGAGATACGTCAAACCTGGTCTCCGCCGCCGCGCACCCGTCCGGGTGCCACCCAACCGGGCCGTTCAATGGGCCATGCCGCGTCGTCCCGATCGACCGCCATGCGACCCCCGCTTCGACCGCCACGCGACCCGGTTTCGAGGAGCGCCTGACAATCGTCGGATTCCGGTGGCGGTTCCGGCCTATTCCACCGTGACCGATTTGGCGAGGTTGCGCGGCTGGTCCACGTCTTTCCCCATGAACACGGCCGTGTGGTAGGCGATGAGCTGGATCGGCACGGCGTAGACGATGGGGGCCACGACCGGGTCGAGGTCGGGCATGGTCACCGTCGCCATGGTGTCGAGGCCGGCGGCCGCCGCGCCCTTGGCGTCGCCGATGAGGATGATGCGGCCGCCGCGCGCGGCCACCTCCTGCATGTTCGACACCGTCTTCTCGAAGATCGCGTCGTGGGGCGCGATGACGATGACCGGCACGCTCTCGTCGATGAGGGCGATGGGACCGTGCTTGAGCTCGCCGGCGGCATAGCCCTCGGCATGGATGTAGCTGATCTCCTTGAGCTTCAGCGCTCCCTCCAAGGCCATCGGGTAGCTGGTGCCGCGGCCGAGATAGAGGACGTCGCGGGCCTTCGAGACCTCGCGGGCGAGGAGTTCGATCTCACCCTCCAGCTTGGTCGCGTCCGCCATCAGGCCCGGCACGGTGATGAGCGCGTCGACGAGTTCGCGCTCGCGCTCTGCGCTGAGGGTGCCCCGCGCCCGGCCGGCCGCGATGGCGAGGCACAGGAGCACCGTGAGCTGGCAGGAGAAGGCCTTGGTGGAGGCCACGCCGATTTCGGGGCCGGCGAGCGTCGGCACCACGGCCGAGGCCTCGCGGGCGATGGTGGAGGTCGGCACGTTGACCACCGCCAGGGTGTGCTGGCCCTGGTCCTTGGCGTAGCGCAGGGAGGCCAGGGTGTCGGCGGTCTCGCCCGATTGCGAGATGACGAGAGTCAGGCCGGCCCTGTCGAGGGGCGGCTCGCGGTAGCGCGCCTCGGAGGCGACGTCGATCTCCACGGGCAGCCGCGCCAGGGATTCGAACCAGTATTTCGCCACCAGCCCGGCATAATAGGCGGTGCCGCAGGCGGTGATCGAGAGCCGCGAGAGGTCCTTGAAATCGAACGGCAGCGCCTCGGGCAGGGTGACCCGGCCATTGGCGAGATCGACGTAATGGGCCAGCGTGCGGCCGACCACCTCGGGCTGCTCGTGGATTTCCTTGGCCATGAAGTGGCGGTGGTTGCCCTTCTCCACCCGGTAGGCCTGGGCGACGATGCGCTGGCGCTGGCGCGAGACCGGGTTGCCGTCGATGTCGCGGATGGTGGCGCCCTCGCGGGTCAGCACCGCCCAGTCGCCCTCCTCCAGATAGGTGATCTCCTCGGTGAAGGGCGCGAGGGCGAGGGCATCCGAGCCGAGATAGGTCTCGCCCTCGCCGAAGCCGATGGCCAGGGGCGCACCGTGGCGGGCGCCGATGAGGAGGTCGTCGTGGCCGGCGAAGATGAAGCCCAGCGCGAACGCGCCGCGCAGGCGCGGCAGGGCGGCGGCCACCGCGTCCACCGGGCCCAGGCCCTTGTCCATCTCGGCGCTGACGAGCTGGGCTACGACCTCGGTGTCGGTCTCGCTCTCGAACCGCACGCCCTTCGCCTGCAGCTCGGCCTTCAGCTCGCGGAAATTCTCGATGATGCCGTTATGGACGACGGCCAGCCGCGCCGTGGCATGGGGGTGGGCATTGGTCTCGTTCGGCCGGCCATGGGTCGCCCAGCGGGTATGGCCGATGCCGATCGCGCCGGGCAGCGGCTCGTCGCGCAGTCTGAGCTCCAGGTTGGAGAGCTTGCCTTCGGCGCGGCGGCGATCCAGCCGGCCGTTCGCCAGCGTGGCGACGCCCGCCGAATCGTAGCCGCGATATTCGAGGCGCCGCAGGGCTTCGACCACCTGTCCCGCCACCGCCTCATGCCCGACGATGCCAACGATTCCGCACATGGTCGTTTCTTCTCACACGAAGGGGCTGGGCCGGAATGGCGGAAGCAGGACGGGCCTCCGACGTCTCCGACCGGGATTTTGGCGGTGGCCCACGCAAGGAGCGGCCCAAGCCTTCTGGGGGGCCTTGTACCGGATCGGAACACGATCCGGCCAGGGTTCCTGCCGTGGTTCCTGCCGTCACGCCGTATCCGGGGCCGGATTTGGCTCAACGCATACATTCACGCTTGCCGATAAAACACCAGAAATACTAGTCTTTCTTGGATCGGGTTTCCTTGAGCGCCTGCAGCCCCGCGCGCATTCCGCCGGCCACGCCCTCGATGATGCGCTGGCGGCTTCGGGCGATGGCGAGGGCATTGGCCGGCACCGGGGTGGTGATGACCGAACCCGCGCCGACGATGGCGCCGGCTCCGACGCTCACGGGCGCCACCAGGGCGGTGTTCGAGCCGATGAAGGCGCCGGCCCCGATCTCGGTGCGGTGCTTGTTCACCCCATCATAGTTGCAGGTGATGGTGCCCGCCCCGACATTCGCGCCCGGCCCGATCTCGGCATCGCCGAGATAGGTGAGGTGATTGGCCTTGGCGCCCTCGCCGAGGCGCGCGTTCTTCATCTCGACGAAATTGCCGATGCGCGAGCCGGTCTCCAGCACGGCCCCCGGCCGGAGCCGCGCATAGGGGCCGATATGGACGCCCCGCGCCAGGGTCGCACCTTCGAGATGCGAGAAGGCATGGATCACGCAACGGTCGCCCACGGTGACTTTGGGGCCGAACACCACATGAGGTTCCACGAGAACGTCCCGGCCCAACACCGTGTCGACGCTCAGAAAAACCGTTTCCGGCGCGACCAGCGTGGCTCCCCCGATCTGCGCCGCGCGGCGCAGGCGGGCCTGGATCGTCGCCTCGGCGACGCTGAGCTGAACCCGGTCGTTGACGCCCTGCGCCTCGGCCTCGTCCACGGGCACCACCGCCACGTCGAGTCCGTCCGCCACCGCGAGGGCGACCGCGTCGGGCAGGTAATACTCGCCCGCCGCGTTGGCGTTGCCGATCCGCGTGAGCAGGGCGAGGGCATGGGGACCGGAGAGCGCCATGAGGCCGGCATTGCACAGGGTGACGGCGCGCTCCTCCGCGCTCGCATCCTTCTCCTCGCGGATGGCGAGCACGCGACCGCCTTGGGTGAGCACCCGCCCGTAGCCGGCGGGATTCTCCGACGTGAAAGCCAGGACCGCCACCGCCGCCCCCTCGGCCAGGGGGGCGCGGAGACGGGTGAGGGTGGTCCCGGTGACGAGGGGGGTGTCGCCGAAGGCGATGACCACGTCGTCGGAGCCCGCGTCCAGGGCCTCGCGGGCGGCGAGCACCGCATGGGCCGTGCCGAGGCGCTCCACCTGTGGATGGACCGAGGCGCCGGGCGCCGCCCGCGCGATCTCGGCGGCCACCGCCTCCTGCCCCGGCTCCACCACCACGGCGATGCGGGTCGCCCCGGCCTCGCTCGCGGCGGCGAGTACGTGGCCGAGCATGGTCCGTCCGGCCACCGCATGCAGCACCTTGGGCAGGTCGGAGCGCATCCGCGTGCCCTTGCCGGCAGCCAGCACGATGGCGGTGAGGCTGCGCCCGCCCGTCCTGGCGGTCTCGCTCGAAATGCTGGTCTGCGCCGTCATCGTCGCTCCACCGCTGTCGGGCCGGGGGCCGGTTCGCGTCCTGTCCGGCTGCGCTACTGCGCGGCTTGCCCGCTAGCAAGTCCGCCCGGCCGGTGAACGGGATTGGCCGACGGAGGTCCGGCCCGCCTCGTCCCGGTCACTGGCTCTTGAGGATCAGGGTGATCAGCACGGCGGCCACGCACACGAACATGACGACCCCGAGGACCAGGCTCGCCAGCGTGGTGGTGGAGATGTAGGTGCCTGCGACGGTTCCCAGCATGCGCGCGACGCCGCCTCCCGCGGGGGAAACGGCCTCGCCGGGATGGCCGCAGCCCGGGCAGGCCAAGGCTTGCGCGGAGACCTGTCGCGAGCAGGCAGGGCATGGAATCAGAGCCAATGAGGTGCCTCGTGTGAGGTGAACGACCCAGGAAATCTGTCATAAGCGCGGCCGTTCGGCCAGTCCGAGCTCCTCCCGCCACCCGCGCCCGGCACCGTCCGGCCCCTCGCTTGTCCGAAATTTCGCGGTCCCGTGAACGGTTTCGGTCGTTTCCGGCTTAAGGTTGGGTTCAGGCCGCACCGTGGTAAAGCCGGGGCCTACCGCATCGCACCCCGCGCCTTCCCGCGCCGACATCACAGGTCCAATGACGCCGACGATTCCGGGACTTCGCTGCGCCGTGACAGAGCCCTCCTCCGATGATTCCCTGGTGACGGGGCCGCAGGACCGGAGCCGCCGGGAGCTTCTTTGGCAGGCGGGCGCCGCCGCGCTGGCCCTCTCTCTCCCCGGCACCGCCGCCTTGGCGGAGGACGCCCCCGCCCTCCCCGCCGCAGGCGCGCCGTTCCTCGGCCATACGGTGCCCGACCTCGCCCGCGCGCTGGCCAAACGCCCCTTCATCGCCCCCCGCACCGACGACCTACCCGGTGCCCTGACCGGCCTCAACCGGGAGCAGTACAGCGCCATCCGGACCGTGCCGGGGAGCGCGATCTGGTCGAACGACGCCTTCGGATTCACCCTCGAGCCCCTGCATCGCGGCTCGGTCTTCACCGGCCGGGTGGCCCTGGCGCTGGTGGAGGACGGCGCGGTACGGCCGCTGGCCTACGATCGCTCCCGGTTCGAGGCGGAGGGCATCGCCCTGCCCGAGTTCAAGGACGATCCCGGCTATTCGGGCCTGCGCATCCGCGCCCGGTTCGATGGCGGCGAACTCACCGATTTCGCCACCTTCCAGGGGGCGTCGTTCTTCCGCCTCGTGGCCACCGGCCAGGGTTTCGGCGTCACCGCCCGCGCCCTCACCCTGCGCCCGGCCGATTCCCGCGGCGAGGAATTCCCCGAGCTCCGCGCCATCTGGGTCGAGCGTCCCGGTCCCGGCGGCCCGCTGGTGCTGCACTGCCTCGTGGATTCCCCCTCGGCCACCGCCGCGCTCAGGATGAGCCTGCGGCCGGGCGGCGCCTCGCTCTGCGACGTCGAGGGCACGGTGTTCGCCCGCGCCGCCATCGACCATCTGGGGCTCGGCGGCATGACCACGAGCTACTTCTTCGGCCCCTACGACCGGCGCGGCGCCGATGACGCCCGGGCCGGCGCCTATGCCTCCACCGGCCTTCAGATCCGCACCGGCGCCAACGAGGCGATCTGGCGCCCGGCCCGCAACCCGGAGACCCTGCAGGTCTCGTCCTTCGTCGACGAGAACCCGAAAGGGTTCGGACTGATGCAGCGGGCGCGCAGCTACGCCGACTTCGAGGACGACCTGCAGCATTGGGAGTGGCGCCCCTCGCTCTGGCTCGAACCGTTCGGCACTTGGGGGCCGGGCGCGGTGACCCTGCTGGAGATCCCGAGCGATTCCGAGTTCAACGAGAACGTGCTCGCCTATTGGCGGCCGAAGGCCAAGCTGGAGGCGGGCGCCGAGTTTCCCTTCGGCTATCGCCAGCACTGGTGCTGGCAGCCCCCCGAGGCGCCCCCCGTGGCCCTCGTCTCCGGGACGCGCAGCGGCAAGGCGAAGGGCGAGGGCAACCGCCGCCTGTTCCTCGTCGATTTCACCGGCGAGGGCCTGTTCGCCGATCCCGACCTGCAGCCGACGCTCCTGACCTCGCCCGGAACGGTGGCGCCCCCGACCCTCTACCGCTATCCCGACCGTAAGACGGTGCGCGTCTCCTTCGAGCTCGATCCGGGCGGCGAGAAGACCTGCGAACTGCGCCTCCTGCTCAAGCGCGGGGATGCCCCCGTCACCGAAACCTGGCTCTACCGGTGGACACCCTGAACACGCACACGCTTTCCCCCAACGCTCCGGATTCCTTCCGGCCGGCGATGCCCCCCGAAGTGCGGCTGCCCATGCCGGTGCAGGACCTCGACTGCTGGGACCCTGCTTCGGGCCACCGGCCGGCCAAGCCCCTGCGGCGGCCCTGGGCCGCCCGCGCCCTCGTCTTCGGCGGGGCGGCGCTGCTGACCGCCTACGGTGCGCTGGAGATGTACGAAGTCGTCGCGGTCTCGGGCGGGACGACGGCGCTGCAATACGTGCTGCTCGTGCTCTTCACCCTGAACTTCTCCTGGATCGCCCTCTCCTTCATGAGCGCGATCCTCGGATTCGCCACCCTCCTGCGCCGTCCGAAGGCGCCGCTTGCGCCGAACCGGCTCGCCGCCCGCACCGCCATCGTCATGCCGGTCTATAACGAGGCCACCGCCCGCACCTTCGCTGCCGTGGACGCCATGCGGGCGGAGATCGATGCCACGGGCCACGGCGAGGCCTTCGACTATTTCGTCCTGTCGGACTCGACGGTCGGCGATGCCTGGATCGCCGAGGAGCGCGCCTTCCTGGCCCTGCGGGCGCGCTGGGGCGAGGATGCGCGGCTGTATTACCGGCACCGGGCGAAGAACCACCACCGCAAGGCCGGCAATATCGGCGACTTCGTCTCCCGCTGGGGCGGGGCCTACGACCACATGCTGGTGCTCGACGCCGACAGCCTGATGACGGGTCCTTGCGTGGTGCATCTCGCCGCCGCCATGGAGGCCGACCCCGATTCCGGCATCATCCAGTCGCTGCCGCTCATCATCAACCGCAACACCCTGTTCGCCCGCGTCCAGCAATTCGCCGCCCGCATCTACGGCCCGGTCATCGCCACCGGCCTCTCGGTCTGGTCGGGCCGCGACGGCAATTACTGGGGCCACAACGCCATCATCCGCACCCGCGCCTTCGCGGAGGCCTGCGGCCTGCCCGACCTCAAGGGAAAACCGCCCTTCGGCGGCCACATCCTCAGCCACGATTTCGTCGAGGCGGCGCTGATCCGGCGGGCCGGCTGGAGCGTGACCATGCTGCCCGCCCTGCCCGGCTCCTACGAGGAGAGCCCGCCCTCCCTCATCGACGTGGCTGTCCGCGACCGCCGCTGGGCCCAGGGCAACCTCCAGCACAGCCGCGTCATCGGGGCGGCGGGCCTGACGCTGGCCTCGCGCCAGCATTTCGCCACCGGCATCGCCGGCTACGTCGCCTCCCCGCTCTGGCTCGGCCAGCTCGTGGTCGGTATCGCCCTGGTGCTGCAGACCGCCTATGTGCGGCCGGAATACTTCACCTCCGAGTTCGGGCTCTACCCGGTCTGGCCGCGCTTCGACCCCGTGCGCGCGCTCCAGCTGTTCGGCCTCACCATGGGCATCCTGCTGGCCCCGAAGCTGCTGGGGCTGATCCTCGCCCTCGTCGACGGGCCGGTGCGCCGGGCCTCGGGCGGCGCCATCCGCCTCGTCCTGTCGAGCCTGATCGAGACGATCCTCTCGGCCCTCATCGCCCCCATCGCCATGCTGATCCAGTCCGGCTCGGTGTTCGAGATCCTGGTGGGGCGCGACACCGGCTGGAACCCGCAGCGGCGCGACGACGGCTCAATTCCCTTCCGCGACATCGTCCGCCGCCACCGCTGGCACATGGTGCTGGGGCTGGTGACCGGCATCGCCGCCTTCGCCATCGCCACCTCGCTGTTCCTGTGGATGTCGCCCACCATCCTGGGTCTCGTCCTGGCGATCCCGATCTCCTGGGCGAGCGGCCAGCTCTCCTGGGGCCTCGCCCTCAAGCGCCTCGGCCTGCTGATGACACCGGAGGAGCGCGACCCGCCCGCCATCGCGTCGAGCGCCGGAGCGATCGCCGCCCGCAACGCCGAGGCCGGCCTCGACGATGCCGATGCGATCCGCGCCCTCCACGCCGATGCGGGCTTCGCCGAGGCCCATGCCTTGATGCTGCCCGAGATGCCCAAACGCCCCCGCGGCGTGATCGACACCGACCGCGCCCTCGCCCAGGCCAAGGTGGTGGAGGCCGAGACCATCGCCGAGGCCGCCGAGTGGCTTAGCCCCAAGGAGCGCATGGCCCTCCTCCACGACCGCGCCCTCCTCGACCGCCTCACCCGCCTCGCACCCGCCTGAGCTACGATAGTCACGCATGTCGCGGGATGAGCGGCCCTGCCCTTCCTCCCCACAAGGGCTACTGGATTCGCACATCTCCTCGACGGCTGTTTTATCGAGCCGAAGGCATCGATATGAGGCGCGACGGGCTCCCTCTCCTTCCAGGAGAGGGAGCCCGTGCTGCCCGCGAGATGTGTGAGCATCGCGTAGCCACAAGGGGGGAAAGGGACGCGCTCTGTCTGCAAAAGCAGATGCGGGAATCCAATAGCCTGCCCGGAGCCGGGCTCCGCGAGAGTCCGCCGCATCGGGTCAGCAAAAGCCGGCCCCCTGCCCGCTCCGCGGCCGTCCGGACGGTCAGTCGGCGCTTCCCGAATCGGGCGCCTTGGCCAAGCGGTCGGCCAGGGAGGCCTCGTACTGGATGAGATCCTTGCCCCGCTTCATCGCCCGGTAGAAGTCCCGCGCCGCGACGGAGGCGTTGATGTCCCGGACATAGGGCGCGGTGCTCGGTACCGCCTCGAGCAATTCGCTCGCCTGGGCCACGAACAGGTTCTCGATCTCCGAGACGTCGTCGGAGAGATAGAGCACCGTGAGGGTCAGGTAGAGGCGCTTGCAGGCCGTATCGGCCTCGCTCTCCGTGATGATGTCGGATTCGCGCAGGAACTTCGTCATCGTCTCGATGACGAAACTCGAGCGCCGGGACCCGTTGCGGATCGCGGCCCCGCCGATCAGCAGCCGCTCGAACGGCTTGAGTTCGATCTTCAGGGGCATGACCGGTCCTTTGGGCTCGGGAGGGATCATCGATCCGGACGGTTAACAACACGTCACTGCCAAGGCGAGAGTTGCTTGCGGAATCCGGCATCTCCCTCGGAGGCCGCGAAGATACGGAGAATACGTCGGATCTCCCACAGGGTTCGTTGACCGTTCGTCTTAAGACGTTCGCAACGTCCTCGTGGTTCTGTGACGTCGCACCCAAAAAAGGGTGCTTTCAGATCAGAATGGATCGAACCTCATGTCTTCAGGCATCACCCTTACTGCTGCAACCCGCCAGAACCTGCTCTCGCTGCAGGGCACGGCCGATCTCCTGACCCAGACCCAGAACCGTCTGTCGACCGGCAAGAAGGTCAACTCGGCCCTCGACGATCCGACCAGCTTCTTCACCTCGCAGTCGCTGTCCGGCCGCTCGGGCGATCTCGGCTCGCTCCTCAACGGTATCTCGAACGGCGTTCAGACGATCCAGGCCGCCAACCAGGGCATCACCTCGATCCAGAAGCTGGTCGACTCGGCCAAGTCCACCGCCAACCAGGCGCTGGCCGACAAGAGCGCCGTAACGAGCGGCACACCGGCAACGTCCGCGATCCTCTCGGCAGGTACGTCTTTCCAGGGTACCACCACGGCCGCCACCGACGGCACGCAGGACTTTTCAGCTAGCCGCAATGCTGTGTTCACGGTGAACGATGGCACCAACACCACCACCATCACTCTCGATGCGTCCACCCTTAGCGGCGTGACGAGCAATGTCGGCAAGGCCACTGCGGACGACGTAGTCAAGGCAATCAACAACCAGCTTGCCAACGATACCTCGAACCCGGCGGCGGTCTCCGCTTCGAAGACGACCGATGGTCGGATTGTTTTCACGTCGACTGCGACCGGTAAGGACGCAACGGCAACGGTCACCAATGCAGCCAACAACGAAGTCGACCTCGGTTTTGGTACTGCGACGACAGCTCTGACAGCGAAAGGCGCCGATGCTAAGAACGGCGCGACAGCTGCAGCTGCAGAAGGTGCAGCCGTTGCTGGTCTGGCCACCGGTGGTACCGGCCCTGACTTCACTGGCGCAGCCGATGCGTCGTTCACCATCAAGCTCGGCGATGGCCCGGCCAAAAAGATCGAGCTGAACACTGCTGCGGATGCAACCCTCGGCGCTCTGACGGACGCGAAAGCTACGGACCTTGCCACCGCGATCAACAAGCAGCTGAATGCCGATACCGGTTTCAAGGGTAAGGTCACGGCTGTTGGTGATGATACGACGGGTAAGGTGACCTTTACCTCGACGGCGACGGGGTCAGATCAAAAGATCACGATCGACGCCTCTTCCGCTGCGACCGATACGGATATCGGTTTTGGTGCGGGTGCCACTGCAAAGCCGGTTGTGGCGAGCGGTGCCGGTTCTGCCAGCGGAACCAACGCCACCCGCACCTCGCTCGCCAAGCAGTTCAACACCCTGCTCGACCAGATCACCCAACAGGCGAAGGATTCGAGCTACAACGGCATCAACCTGCTGTACCGCTCGGGCTCCGATGCCAAGGAAAACTCCTTGAAGGTCACCTTCAACGAGACGGGTTCGTCGAACCTGAACATCGAAGGCGCCAAGCTCGATTCGGATGGCCTTGGCCTGACCTCGATCACCGGCGGGTTCCAGTCCGACGACGAGATCAACAAGGCTCTGACGGCCATCACGGCGGCCACCAGCCAGCTTCGCGCCCAGTCCTCGACCTTCGGCTCCAACCTCTCGGTGGTGCAGAACCGTCAGGACTTCTCGAAGAACCTGATCAACATCCTCGACACCGGCTCGGCCAACCTGACGAACGCGGACCTCAACGAGGAAGCCGCCAACTCCCAGGCCCTGTCGACCCGCCAGTCGATCGGCATCTCGGCCCTCTCGCTGGCCAACACGGCGCAGCAGGGCATCCTGCAGCTCCTCCGCTAAGCGGGTCAGCCGTCATGACAATGAGCGGCCGGGGGAAACCCCGGCCGTTTCCTCATGCGTAGACCGACCCTCCCCCGCGCGCACCTCTCGTCAACGACGACCCATGCCCACGAGCGAAGGCAAATGCTCCAGCCTTCGCAACGGTTCGGAAGGGTGGCCGAGTGGTTTAAGGCAGCGGTCTTGAGCTTCGCTCCCGGCCATCCCGTTCGATCCCATGCGATCAGCTAAAGTGTTGTTTGGGCTCGGTATTTCGAGTTCGCAGCGTTCACCCATCGTTCTCTATCCCTGCCCGTATCCATGAGTTGGGTAGCAAAAGCGGTAGCAACCGCCCTGCCCCGGCGTGAGGCACGAAGTCACCTCAAGCGCACCAGCGATCCATCCACCCGTTGCCTCTTCATGAGCCCCGATTGGCTCAGACGAGGTGACCTGATGACGTCACGAACGGTTGCGGTCCTCGCGGGTGCTGGATGCGCCCTGGTCGGACCGGCGGTCGCCCGCGCCTTTGCCAGCGATCCGACGGATCAGATCGTTCTGTCTCTGATCATCGCCGGATCGGTCGTGGTGACGGTGCTGCTTCTCGGCCTTCGATCGCGGGACGATTGAACCGAGCGGTCTCGTCACGGTAGCTCAAGGTCGCGATCGCCACCCCGCGCCCAAACGAACTGGCACGGGCCGCCGATAGGAGCCGCCAGCGACGGCTCTCCATCCGCATCGGGTTCGAGCTCGGGATCACCGTCAGCCTCATCGAGAAGCGCCACGATGCGGTCGACGATATCGAGGGCGAGCTCGGCCAGGCGCTCGAACTCCTCCCGTGGGATGGTGGTGGCCTGGATCCGGCGAGAGGCCGGGAAGCGAACGACGTTGGTCATGTCAGGCCACCTCAGGTGTGAGGATGGCGAGCTTGTCGCAATTCTCTGAGAGATAGCGACTGGCTCCAAAGCGTACGCGGTCCAGGTCAAACATCGTGCAGAGGGCCGCCGCGATCGAGAACAGGCATCGTTCTGCTTGTTCGCCGGCTGCCGAGCAGACCGCGTGGTTCGAACCATTGGACGCCGCGTCGACAGCCGAAGCAGCTACAGCGAGCTGCGCTAGCATGCCTGCGGGAGTGGTTGTCCGCGCAAAGCTTATGGCCATCTCCAGATCACGGCCGAGACAAGGTCGCCCGCCATGTCGAGGAAGCGAGGTGCCCGGACGTGGTACGTGTCGGGCCGGTCAGCGCGAATGACGGGCCATGCTCGTCGGGCTCGAGGATCGGCGCCTGGCGAGCGTACAGGCCGTCGGTCGGTCGGCGTTTCAGATTTAAAGGGGCGAGCGGGGGCATTGCCAGAACCGGGTTGCTCCGGGGCTGAAGGTGTCAGGATGTGTTTGGATCTGCGCCTTCGCGCAGGCGTCAGGCCTTGGCTGCGTTGCTCTTCAGCTCCGAACCTGATAATTTAGATATCAGGTCAGATCGGTCTGAAGTCAATATCAAAAATATCAGGTTGGCATGGCATCGATCAGACAGGTCAAAGCAGCCCGCGCGCTCCTGGGCTGGTCGCAGGGCGATCTAGCTGAGCGTTCAGGCGTCTCGAAGCCTACCGTGGCCCGGCTTGAAACCGGTGAAGGCGATCTAGGCGGCTACGCTGACACACGGGACAAGATCCTCTCCGCCCTCGAAGCCGCTGGCGTCATCTTCATCGAGCAGAACGGTGAGGGGCCGGGGGTGAGACTGAGGAAGCAGGCGCCAGGCGCTTAACGTAGCTGCTCCGCCCGTTCGAGGGGACGAAAGACCGGAGTGGAACCAGGCTGAGAGCCACCACCTTTGCTCTTTCGAGGCCGCCTCGAGTGAGGAGACCGCAGGAGGCATGTCCATGCAGAGCAAGCTCACGAAGACGATCATCGGCGCTGTCATCGCCGTCGCTCTCGCCGCTGCCGTGTCCTACGGGCTCATCAACCAGCAGACGGCGGATCAGCTGCAGACCAAGGCGAACCAGACGCTATCGGACGATCAGGCCGCCCCCGGCACGGCTCCTCAGCAGCCAGCCCCTGCGCCTCAGAACCCTAATCAGCAAGCGCCGACGCAGCAGACCCCCACGCCCGCACCTCGGCAGTGAAGGCAGCGGATGGGGCGCCTGCACGCCTTCAGTTCGCCGGCTGAAACCGCTCGGTAACCCTCCGGCTTTAGGCCTCGTTAGGCACGAAACCGCCGAACCGAGACGGATACCGATGACCAGGGACCAGCTTTCCGCCGAACTGTCGCGTATGGCGAAGATGCAGATCAGCGATATCACCCGGGCCGTGAAGAGCGGCGACAAAGCCATCGCCTTGAACGAGGTGAGCGACCTCGCGCTACGCTTGAATCAACTCGCTGATGCGATCGCCGGCGTACCGGCCCCAGCGCTGACGCCTGCGGTCTCCCGCGATCGCGTCCTTGACCCGGCGTGACCGCGGCATCGGAGTGGCGTGCGGAGCGCAATGCACGCTCCCGCGCCCGGCTTGAACGGGCGCTCCCGGCCGTCTTCCCCGCGCCTGTCCTGCAGCACGCGCTATCCCGTCCGCTGATGCCGCCCACACCACGGCTCGCAGTCGAGAGCTACTGGCGCAACCACGTCCTCCGGGCCGATCGCTTGGCGCGGGCACTGGCCGCACGCTCGGGCCAGCCGGAGGGCTGGACGTGGCGTCTGGGCTCGGAGAAAGGTTCAGGCCTCGCCGCCACCTTCCGGATGCCGCCGTCCCCCTATCGCGAGCCCGCGCACGCGCGCGGCCCCGGCCATTGCTGCATCTGCGGACAGCCGGTCTTCCGCTTCGGCTGGCACAAGGATCTGTGGGGCACCGGCACGCCGAACAGGAACGCCCGCTGGCATTCGGCCTGCGTCACGGCTTGGAAGTTCTGGGTCGCGCCGAGCGATCAGGCGAAGGTTTTGAAGGCGCATCAGCGCCATCGCTGTGCGGCCTCGGTGAAGCGCCTGCTGAAGACCGCCGAGGTCGATCACCGCACGCCGCTCTATCGCGTCTGGCGCGAGCACCGCGATGCCCCCTGGCCTACCCTCCTGGCCTACTGGGGAGCGCCGAACCTTCAGGTCGTCAACCGCGTTATTCACGTGGAGAAATGCAGTACGGAGGCAGGTGAAAGGGCGCACCAACGGCGTGCCCTCATGTCTGAGGTGCCCGTCAATTTGGAGTCGGACGAGCTGATGCTTCTCCCAACGCAGCTTTGACTCACCTTTCGGAGACAATTTTTACTACGCCTGCTCGTCGAGCGCAGTGGTGTAGACGGTAGCCACGCGGCGCGGCGCCGCGCCAATCGGAGGAATCCAAGTGACGGATGACAAAGGCGGCCATCAGGATCGCAAGGACACCAAGGCGGCCAAGGCTGCAGAGCGCGCTGACGTCGCTGGTCAGGTCTGGGAAGAGGTCAGAGGCCGAGAGACGGCCCGTGACGATCAAATCGTTCGCCTGAAGGCGCAGCGCCTTGAGCGAGATGCCGCGGACGCCGCTGCAGAAAAGCCCCCCACCAAGCGGTCGAAGTGAGTGAGCGCTAGGATCTGACTGAACCCTTTAGCCGCGGGATCATAGGCCAAGCGTTCGGGTTAATTGGTGACAGCCGCACCTCGGAGCCAATCCCATGGCCGATATCCGTCACTCCCGTCCCGATCCGATCGAACAGGGCGCTCAAGCCCGGATCCACGGTCACCCCAAGGATGCATGCCCCTACCCTCGCGATACCGAGGAACGGACTTCCTGGATGGAGGGCTATGACGGTACGCCGCGCGAGGATGGGCCGGATATGCCGTCCGGCGAGAGCAGCCGCTGAGCAGCGCTCAAACCCCACCTCTCACCAAAAAGACGATCTCATGGCGACCTCGTTCAAGGGGCTCTATCTCTGCCCGATCCCTGCCCGCCGAAGGAACCCCGTCCGACTCACGTTCAGGTCCAGGACGCTGAGCAGGCGGAACTAAAACTGCCACTGGAGGAGTACGAGGCCCGCGGTGGCCAGATCCCATGGAAAAGCTTGCCTTGGCAGGGTGAACCGCACCGGGTTTCCCGGAGGCTCCAACTCTTGAGAGGATGGAGCCATGACGAAGCGAACCCCACCGTATTCCCCTGAGGTCCGTGCCCGCGCGGTGCGGATGGTCCTGGATCATCAAGGCGAGCATGCCTCACAATGGGCGGCGATCAATTCGATCGCGGCCAAGATCGGCGGTTCGGGGGAGACGCTCCGGAACTGGATCCGGCAGTCCGAGCGTGATCAGGGCATGCGAGGCGGCCCGACCACGGACGAGCGCGAGCGGATCAAAGCGTTGGAGCGCGAGAACCGTGAACTGCGCCAAGCCAACGAACCGAAGGACCGCGCAGCGAGATCCTGAGGAAGGCGTCGGCGTATTTTGCGTTTGCCGAGCTCGACCGCCGGTCGCGGACATGATCGCGTTCATCGACGACCATCGGGCCGTCTACGGGGTCGAGCCGATCTGCAGGGTGCTGCCGACCGCCCCGTCGACGTACCATGCCCATGCCGCGCGGCGTGCCAATCCCGGCAGGCGACCGGCACGAGCCAGGAGCGACGCGGCGCTGATGGTCGAGATACGGCGCGTGTTCGAGGCGAACTTCCACGTCTACGGCGTACGGAAAGTCTGGCGGCAGCTCGGCCGGGACAGGATCGTGGTGGCCCGTTGTACCGTCGCGCGGCTGATGCGGGCGATGGGACTGAAGGATGCCGCCGCGAAGGTTGACGCTGCCATGCGCGCCGCCATAGACAAGGCGGCCGGATGATTGGGTAGCAATCCGGTAGCAACTGACGAAGAGCCCAGGCATCGGCAAAGGTAGATTATCTAGTCTTTGCAATGGCTTGGAAGGGTGGCCGAGTGGTTTAAGGCAGCGGTCTTGAAAACCGCCGTGGGGGCAACTCCACCGTGGGTTCGAATCCCACCCCTTCCGCCAGCTGTGCCGATAAAAGATTGTTATTGCTAGCATTTTTATGACGTGACGCTATCGGCCCTAACGATGCCGGCGGACGTAGGTGATCGTTCGCATGGGCCGTCAGGCTGTCAATCCGATTCGCGATTTCCGCCGCGGTTGCGTTTTAGGCGAACTCGCGGGTCGCACGCACCTGTTCGATTGAAGGGCGGTCATCCCGACCAAAGATCTCGGCGATCGCCCAAACGTCGTCCTTCCATTTCCCGGACACCCAAGGCACCGGCAAGGGCCGCTACCGATGGGCGGCTACGAGCGATGTCGCCAGCGTCGGAAGCGCCGGAGCATCGATGCGATTGTTCGCGATCACACGGCCAAGTAGATCGGGCGTGAGATAGGGGTCGTACTTCTCGCGCGGCACTTTCGCGATGTCCGCGACCAGATCGGCGACTGCTTCTCGAGTTGCAGGTTCTCGCGTTAGGGCGTCTGCAGGGATTGGTAGAGCCCGTCGAGATAGGACCGGTCGGTCGGAAGGGCATCGGGTTCGACGCAGGCGCGCTTGGCGAGATGGGCAACGATCGCATCGGACTCGGTCGTGAACCGGCCAGGCGTGAGTTCGGCCGTCGGGAACGTCACCGTCTCGACCGCGGGCGCGAGGAGATTGCGGATCGCTGTCTCTTTCTCTCCTCGCCCCTGGGGACGAACGCGCGCAGGTCGACATGAACCAGTTGGCCGGATTCGAGCAGGAACAGGCGGACCTTCAGGCAGAACGGGCGGCCAGCCTTGAGGTAGATCGTCGGCCTGACCATGGCGTCGGTCATGGTCGTGCTTCGATGGGTGGGCTGCCCTCTGCTGGCGGCTGTCGAAAGGCCAGAGATGTCAGGCGATGCCGAAGGCGACCTTCTCGGTCACGCCGTCTCCGCGCGTTCCGCCTTGATCCGCGGCATCACTTCGGTGCCTAGCAGGGTGATCGAGCGCTGCATGGCGTCCGGCTCCTGCATCGCCGAGCTCATCTGGAAGGTCAGGCGGGAGATGCCGCCCAAAGCTGCGCTGGCCGCCAGAGCCTTCGCCGCAACCGTATCCGGGGCGCCGATCAGGTAGGCGCCGTAGGGACCGCACAGGGCTTCGAATTGCTCACGTTGATTCGTGTTCGGCCATCCCCGTTCCGCCCCGATCTTCCCGAAGAGCTGGGCCCAGCCGGGATAGAACGCCTCCTGCGCGGCCCGGTCGGTGTCGGCGACGAAACCGATGGCATGCACGCCGACCTTCAATACGTCCGGTGCATGGCCCGCTTGGCGGCCGGCCTCGCGGTAGAGGTCGACCAGGGGACGGAAACGCTGGAAGCTGCCGCCGATGATGGCCACCATCAGCGGCAGGCCGAGGGTGCCCGCGCGGGCGAAGGAGGCCGGGGTCCCGCCCACACCGATCCAGACCGGAAGCGTCTCCTGGTGGGGGCGCGGGTAGACACCCTGACCGGTCAGCGGCGGCCGGAAACGGCCGCGCCAGGTGACGTGGGTCCGTTCGCGCAGTGCCAGGAGCAGGTCCAGCTTCTCGACGAACAGCGCGTCGTAATCCTCTGCGGCGAAGCCGAAGAGGGGGTAGGCCTCGCCGAAAGAGCCGCGTCCGACCACGATCTCGGCCCGCCCCTTGGCGATCAGGTCGAGGGTGGCGAATTCCTGGAAGACGCGGACCGGATCGGCCGCACTGAGCACGGTGACGGCGCTCGTCAGGCGGATGCGGCTGGTGCGCGCCGCCGCCGCGGCGAGGATGATGGCGGGTGCGGAGTCGAGGAATTCCCCCCGATGATGTTCGCCGATGCCGAACACGTCGAGCCCGGCCCGGTCGGCGACCTCGACCTCGGCAAGCAGGCGTTCCATCCGTTCCGTCCCCGTGACGGTGCGGCCCGTCTTCGGGTCGGGGAGCGTGACGGCGAAGCTGTCGATACCGAGTTCCATGACGGATGACCTGTCGTGCTTGACTGCGGAAAGAAGAGGCGCGGTGGGTCATGTCCGACCCACCGCGCAGGCCCTGCATCATTCATCGTCGAAAGGGGAAGTCGATGCCCGCCGGCGGATCTCCCGACAGGCAAGCGCTCAGCGGCGGCCGACAACCGTCAGGATCTGATCCCGGCGCAGCCAGGCCAAGGTCGCCGTCAGGGCGAGCAGCACGGCAGCCGGGGCGGCGGGCGTGGGCAGGACGGTGAGGTGGGCCACGATGGCACCGGCCATGGTGCAGGTCAGCCATAGCGCAGCGAAGGCGGCGTATCCGGGGATCAGCAGGGCGATGGCACCGGCGACTTCCACGAGACCGGTGACGATGCGGAACCATTGGCCCATGCCGATGAGATCATAGACCTGCACCATCATCGGCACTCCGGCGAGCTTGGCACCGCCTGCGGCGAGGAACACCAGGGCGAGCAGCACCTGCAGCGACCAGGCGACGATGGTGAGCTTGCGCGACGGAGCAGGCGAATCCGTAAGGGTCTGGGACATGATGGACATCCGGTTCGAGGTGGCCGACCGCGGATGCGGCTTGGCTGTGAGCGGAAGTCCTAGGCTTCTTCCATCTCCCACCGAAGCCTCTATCTTTCGATGCGTCCCATCATCTGGACTGATGGATGCTCGATCAACTCACCCTCGACCAGTTGCGAACCTTCGTCGCCGCCGTCGACAGCGGAAGCTTTTCGGCGGCCGGGCGCAAGCTCGGGCGCGCGCAGTCCCTCGTCAGCCAATCGATGGCCAACCTCGAGGCCCAGTCCGGCATCAAGCTGTTCGATCGCTCCAGCCGCTATCCGGTCCTGACCGAGGCCGGCAGCGTGTTGCTTGCCCATGCCCGTGCGACGGTGGCGGCCGCCGAAACCTTCAAGGCGCGGGCCAGGGATCTCGCCGGTGGCCTGGAGCCGGAGGTCAGCATCGTGCTCGACGTCCTGTTCCCGATCCAGGTGCTCACGGCCGCCGTGGTCGCGTTCCAACCGGCATTCCCATCGACCCCCCTGCGCATTCAGGTCGAGACCCTCGGTGCGGTGATCGCGCCGGTTCTCGACGGACGCTGCGCCTTCGCGGTCGCGGGGGCCACGCCCCTGCTGCCCCCCGAACTGGCGCGCGAGCCCTTGTGCCAGATCGAGTTGGTGATGGTCGCCTCACCCACGCATCCGCTGGCCCGCCGGACCGGGACGATCCCCACGGCCGACCTCGCCGAGCATGTCCAGCTGGTGTTGACCGACCGGAGTGAGCTGACCAAGGGGCGCGAGTTCGGCGTGTTCTCGCCGAGGACCTGGCGGCTGGCGGATCTCGGGGCGAAGCACGCCTTCCTGCGCTCGGGCCTCGGCTGGGGTGGAATGCCCCTGGACGTCGTCGCGGATGACTTGGCTAACGGCCGCCTCGTGCGGCTGGACATCGCCGCCCTCCCCAAGAGCGGTTTGTTCCTGCCGATGTGGGCGGTCTACCCCATCGAGCGCCCACCGGGTCCGGCGGGCCGGTGGCTCATCGCACAGCTGGCCTTCCCCATGGGATGAACCGCTCAGGGTTTCCCGGCGGCGATCTGGTTTGGGTCGGGCGGCCAAGGCTTGCACCGTGTTCTGAGTATGGTCGCGCGCGTCGGCTTCGGCGGGAGGGATCTTGCCGATGGGTTCGAGCAGGCGGAAGGTGTCGAACCACCATCGGGATCGCGCGCTCGCGGTCTTCAGGCGAAAAGGGGGCTGTTCGCTGCGCGGGACTCCATCCTCCCGAGAGTTGGAGCCTCCAAGAAATCCGGAGCGGTTCGAATTTGCCGTGTCCGGCTCGGTCCTATCGTGGCGAACGATCCTCGTCCCTCCCCGGGAGGGGCGATTGATGATGCCGCGGTGTCGTGCATCCTCGAATGAGGGTCTCTCAGGATGACATCGTTGTCGATGTCCCCGCTCCCGGTCCGACGCACCGGTGCCGCCCTATGAAAGTCGCCCCCGCGATCAGGCTGGAATGGGTGCTCTGTTGAATGCGTTGCCCGCCAGCCGACGCAGGATATCCATGCAGCGGCCCAGCATGCGCGCGCTCGGCGAGCGCCACAGGCCGTATCCGTCGTCACACAGCGGATCGTTCACCACAGGGCTGCCGTCGCTGCCGACAAGAACGTTGCCGATATTCGGGTCGAGCTGCTGTGGCGACACAGAGCGGAGTTGAGCGACATAGGCTTCGTATCCGGGCCAAGCGGCCCGGAAGGCCTCTCGGATGCCGTCGAAGCTCGAATGATCGATTCGGGGTTCGTGCGCCGGCCATTCCACCTTGAACCGGTCGCGGACGCCCTCGTCCATCGCGAGGCCAGGATAGTCCGCGATGACGGCGTGGGCATAGGCCAGCCACCACACGTCGCGCGCGGGGTCGGTCAGCCGCGCGCCCACGGTCATCAGCGCACCGCAGCGGCTGACATGCAGGTCGTGGACACGGGGAGCGTGCGGTCCGTCCGAGCCCGAGAACCCTCTGCGAAGCAGGGCCGCATAGTCGCCGAACCCGTCGGCCTTGCGCGCGAAGCGCACGACCACGTCCGGGTGGTCCGGATGCGCATGGACGGTGCCGTGGTACCCGAAACCGATTTCGGACCAGCCGGAGGCAACGAGCGCAGCATAGGCCTTGGCGGCCGACAATTCGACGATGCCCAGGGCGGCAAGCGAAGGACTGGACGTATCGCCCCGATTTCCGAACCCAAACATTGCAGCCACTCCTTCCTGCCATTCGACGATCCGACGCGACGCGCTCTCGGACGCCGCACATGTGCAGCGTCAGGGAGGAGCCGGACGGGCGTGTCCAGCAAAGGTCGAGAGACCTTGTCGATGTCGGGGGCAGCGTGACGCGGGTGTCACTCCACTGTCATGGAATGACCCGAGCCCTCAAAAAGTTCAATACCTGCTGGAGCGTAAATCGGCGGGTACGTGGAATGAGCCAGTCTGACCCATCATCCGTCGCGCATCCTCCATCCCAGCCAGCAGCGTCCGGGCCAGGAGATCATCCGCTTCGCGGAGTCCGTGCTCGGCGACGGGACGGACGTGCCGACCTGTATGGACGGGTCCAACTTCGACATCGTCGAGAATGAGATAGTGCGTGATGTGGTTCCGGGTGGCGTGCTCGGCGATCTCGTCGCCGCGCCTGGCCCGCTCGGCGGGGAGCATCCCGCCCCTCTCGGCATCCCGACTCGTCGGCAGGATGGCCGTACACCAGTCGGGGTGAAAGCAGTCCTCGGGAAGGCCGGCTTCGACCAGGGTCGGACGGCAATCGTCGACGCGCCATGTCGATGAGACGACCACCTTTGCATCGAAGTCTCTGACCAAGCCGGCGACGAGGGCGACCTGGGCCGGATTGAGTCTGTCCTTGCCGGCCTGCCGTTGATAGCCGACCGTCGTTACGACGCCGTCGACGTCGAGGTAGACCGTCAGCGGTGCCGCGCCTCCATGCTTGTTCAAGAGGCTGACCTCGTCTGGTGCGGCAACCCTGCCTCCGCCGCGGACGCCTACAATGCGTCGCTGCCACCGTCCAGCGTTCAGATGAAGGGGATCGTGAGCGCGAGCGGTGCAGCGCCCTGCGGAGATCGACGATCCGCTCTGCAACGGACGGGCCTCGAAAGTAGACTGGCGGCATTCGACTCAAACCGGCCGCACGAGATGATTTCGTTGCCGCTGAGCAGGTCAGCAAAAGGAATCACCGGTTTTGCGTCCCAAAACCTGCGACACGTCAAAGACCTGAGCGAGGTGAAGCGTTGGCTGGCCAATGCGAACCTGCTTAGAAAGCGCCCATTGCTGAAACTGGCGGAAACGGGAAGACGCGTGTGTCCCTGCGGTGGATCCTCGTGACGGCGGGCGGCATCCTGGCCGGTCTGGCTCTGGTGAAATCCCTGGTTCGGCGGCGTGTCAGCCGGGACCGGAGCGCACATCTGGGCCGGCTCGCAGCGAGGCGGATCCGCGTCGATGGCAGGACGATGCATGCCCGCGTCTCGGTCGATGCTGTACCGGATGACCGCCTCCCCGTGATCCTCGTCCACGGGCTCGGGATGTCGAGCCGCTACATGATCCCGCTCGCGAGGCATCTCGCCCCTCATTTCGAGGTCTATGCTCCGGACCTGCCCGGCTTCGGCTTGAGCGAGAAGCCTCGCCGAGCGCTCACGGTTCGCGAACTCGCGGATGCATTGGCGACCTGCATGCAAGCGGTCGGGGTGACGCGCGCAGCCTTTATCGGCAATTCGCTCGGCTGCGAGGTGTTGGTCGAACTGGCCCTCGTTCACCCCCAACTCGTGGACCGCCTCGTGTTGCAGGGGCCCACGCCGGACCCGGAGGCGCGTAACCTGGTCCGGCAGATCGTCGGCTTCTTCGCCATCGCGCCGTTCGAGCGCTGGTCCCTCGCCTGGGTGGCGCTCGCCGACTATGCCCGCGGTGGGATCGGCCGCTACGTCCTGACCTTGCGGAGCATGGTCGACAACCGCATCGGCGAGAAGGCGCTGCGGGTCAGCCAGCCAACGCTCGTGGTTTGGGGCACGCGTGACTACATCGTCCCCCATGCGTTCGTCGTGAGGCTCGCAGGCTCCCTGCCCCAGGGCCGTCTCGCGGTCATTCCGGGAGCGGCCCACGGGATCAACTACTCGCATCCGGAGGCGTTCACCGCCATCCTTCTCCCGTTCCTCCTTGCTGTGGGGGAGACGCCTGCCGCACAGAGCCGAATCCCGGCGGGCAGCGCATCGTCCTGCGCATGACCCTGCCCGCGGACTGAATCGCCCCGTCCCGGGGACAGGTGGCGACCCCTGCGATCCTCATGCGATCCTTATAGAATCGTCCCCGCTTCCGTCTCGAACCCTAATGCGGTTCGCGTCCACATTGGACGCGGGCGAGGCCGGTCATGCATCGGCCCCCCGAACCGAAACGGACCGACCATGCTCGACATCGTCTTCATCGCGACGGGGCTCGCCTTCTTCGGCCTGGCCGCAGGCTACGCCGTCTTCTGCGAACGCCTCTGAGGCCCGCCATGACCCTGACCTCCATGACCCTGACCTCCATGACTCTCGACCTGACGCTCGGCGCCCTCGTGACCCTGGGGCTGCTCGGATACCTCACCTACGCCCTCGTCCGCCCCGAGCGGTTCTGAAGGAACGCCCCCCAAGGAAGACTTGCCATGACCATCAACGGCTGGATCCAGATCGCGCTGTTCTGCGCGGTCGTCCTCGCGCTCGCCCGTCCCCTTGGCGGCTACATGACCCGCGTCTTCACGGGCGAGCGAACCTTCCTGTCCCCGGTGCTCGCCCCCGTCGAGCGCGGGCTCTACCGCGTCGCCGGCATCAACTCCGCTCAGGAGCAGCACTGGCTGGCCTACGCCCTGTCCATGTTGGCCTTCCACGTGCTGGGCTTCCTGGCCCTGTACGCGCTGCTGCGTGTCCAGGCGGTGCTGCCGTTCAACCCGGACGGGCAGTCCGCGGTCGCGCCGGACCTCGCCTTCAATACTTCGACGAGCTTCGTCACCAATACGAACTGGCAGTCCTACGGCGGCGAGACGACGATGTCGTACCTCACCCAGATGCTGGGGCTGACCCACCAGAACTTCCTGTCGGCGGCCACCGGCATCGCGCTCGCCGTCGCCCTCGTGCGCGGCTTCTCCCGGGCCTCGGCCAAGACCGTGGGCTCGTTCTGGGTCGATCTGACCCGGACCACCCTCTACGTGCTGCTGCCGCTCTGCATGGTGCTGACCCTATTCTACGTCTGGCAGGGCATTCCGCAGACGCTCGGCGGTGCCGTCGAGGCGACGACCCTGGAAGGCGCCAAGCAGACCATCGCGGTCGGCCCGGTGGCGAGCCAGGTCGCGATCAAGATGCTCGGTACCAACGGCGGTGGCTTCTTCAACGTCAACGCCGCGCATCCCTTCGAAAACCCGACCGCGCTCTCGAACTTCGTTCAGATCCTGTCGATCTTCGCCATCGGCGCGGCGATGACCAACGTCTTCGGCCGCATGGTCGGCGACGAGCGTCAGGGCTGGGCCATCCTGTCCGCCATGGGCGTGCTGTTCCTCGCCGGCACGGCGGTGGTCTACTGGGCTGAGAGCGCAGGCAGTCCCGTCCTCAACTCCTTCGGCCTCACCGGGGGAAACATGGAGGGCAAGGAGGTCCGCTTCGGCATCGTCGCGTCCGCCCTGTTCGCGGCGGTGACCACGGCGGCGTCCTGCGGCGCGGTCAACGCCATGCACGACAGCTTCACGGCGCTCGGCGGCATGATCCCGATGATCAACATGCAGCTCGGCGAGATCATCGTCGGCGGCGTCGGCGCCGGGCTCTACGGCATCCTCGTCTTCGTCATCGTGACGATCTTCGTCGCCGGCCTCATGGTCGGGCGCACGCCGGAATACCTCGGCAAGAAGATCGAGGGTCGCGAGGTCAAGATGGCGATGCTCGCCATCCTGTGCCTGCCGCTGATGATGCTCGGCTTCACGGCGCTCGCCACCGTGGTCGCCGCCGGCCTCGCCGGTCCGGCCAATGCCGGCCCGCACGGCTTCTCGGAGATCCTCTACGCCTTCACCTCGGCTGCGGCGAACAACGGCTCGGCCTTCGGCGGGCTCACGGCGAACACGGCCTTCTACAACACGACGCTGGGTATCGGCATGCTGTTCGGGCGGTTCTTCGTCATCGTCCCGGCGCTCGCCATCGCCGGCTCGCTCGCCGCCAAGAAGACCGTGCCGGCCTCGGCCGGGACGTTCCCGACCCATGGCGGCCTGTTCGTCGGCCTGCTCGTCGGCGTGATCCTCATCGTCGGCGGGCTGACCTTCTTCCCGGCCCTGGCGCTCGGACCCATCGTCGAACACCTCGCCGGCGGCCTCGGCCAGACTTATCCGGTGGGGGGCTGAGATGCAGCACGCCATGATGCCGTCCCGCAACCGCGCCGCCATGCGGCGCGCCCTGGCCCGACACCGGCCGCGGTCTCAGTCCCGGAGCCGGATCGAGCACGACCGGAAGGACGTCCGGCTCTCGGACGTCATCCTCGCCATGCTCGGCCTGACCATGCTCGGCGCGCTTGGCCTGATGGCCGGGGCCACCCTCCTCGGCAGTGCACTCGCACCTTGAACCCCGCTCCACGGCGCGGGACCGCGCCGACCCTGAAGACGTCTCCCGATCGGACAACCGCAATGGCCCGCCCAAACTCAACCCGCCTGTTCAGCGCCGCCCTCGTCGGGCCGGCACTGGTCGGGGCTCTGACAAAGCTCGACCCGCGAAAGATGATCAAGAACCCGGTCATGTTCGTGGTCGAGGTCGTCGCCGCGCTGACCACCGTCCTGTTCGTCCGTGACGTCGCGACCGGCAGCGCCAACCTCGCCTTCTCCGGCCAGATCATCCTCTGGCTCTGGTTCACCGTGCTCTTCGCCAATTTCGCCGAGGCCATCGCCGAAGGTCGCGGAAAAGCCCAGGCCGACAGTCTCCGGCGCACCCGGACCGAGACGATGGCCAAGCGCCTCACCGGCGCTGGCCGGGACTTCGAGTCCGTGCCCGGCAACGACCTCAAGGTCGGCGACGTGGTCCTCGTCGAGGCCGGCGACATCATCCCCTCGGACGGCGAGGTGATCCTCGGCGTCGCCTCCGTGAACGAGGCCGCCATCACGGGCGAATCCGCCCCCGTCATCCGGGAATCAGGTGGTGACCGCTCGGCGGTGACCGGCGGCACCCAGGTGCTCTCCGACGAGATCCGGGTCCGGATCACCGCCGCCGCCGGCTCGACCTTCGTCGACCGGATGATCGCCCTGGTGGAGGGCGCCTCGCGCCAGAAGACCCCGAACGAGATCGCCCTGAACATCCTGCTCGCCGGCCTGACCATCATCTTCGTCTTCGCCGTGGCCTCCATCCCGAGCTTCGCCTCCTATGCCGGCGGATCGATCCCGCTCATCGTGCTCGTCGCCCTGTTCGTCACCCTGATCCCGACCACCATCGGCGCCCTGCTCTCGGCCATCGGCATCGCCGGCATGGACAGGCTGGTGCGCTTCAACGTGCTGGCCATGTCGGGCCGCGCCGTTGAGGCCGCCGGCGACGTCGATACGCTGCTGCTGGACAAGACCGGTACCATCACGCTGGGCAACCGCCAGGCCACCGAGTTCCGTCCCGTCCGCGGCGTCTCCGAGCAGGAGCTCGCCGACGCGGCGCAGCTCGCCTCCCTCGCCGACGAGACCCCCGAGGGTCGCTCCATCGTGGTGCTCGCCAAGGACAAGTACGGCATCCGCGCCCGGGACATGGCAAGCCTCAACGCCACCTTCGTGCCGTTCACCGCCCAGACCCGGATGAGCGGCGTCGATCTCGACGGCTCCTCCATCCGCAAGGGGGCCGTCGAGTCCATCATCGCCTCGGTGAGTCAGCAGCCGATGGCTACGCGCGGATCGAGCGCGGCCCTGGCATACAGCCCGGGCGTCGCCGGCGAGACCGTGCGTGAGATCCAGTCCATCGCCGAGGACGTAGCGAAGGCCGGCGGCACCCCGCTCGCCGTGACCCGCGATGGTCGCCTGCTCGGCGTGATTTACCTCAAGGACATCGTGAAGGGTGGCATCCGCGAGCGATTTGCCGAACTCCGCCAGATGGGCATCCGCACGGTCATGATCACCGGCGACAACCCTATGACCGCGGCCGCCATCGCGGCCGAGGCCGGCGTCGACGACTTCCTCGCCCAGGCGACACCCGAGGACAAGCTCGCGCTCATCCGCAAGGAGCAGGCGGAAGGCAAGCTCGTCGCCATGTGCGGCGACGGCACCAATGACGCCCCCGCGCTCGCCCAGGCCGATGTCGGCGTGGCCATGAACACCGGCACGGTGGCGGCCCGCGAGGCCGGCAACATGGTCGACCTCGACAGCGACCCGACCAAGCTCATCGAGATCGTCGGCATTGGCAAGCAGTTGCTGATGACCCGTGGCGCCCTGACCACCTTCTCCATCGCCAACGACGTGGCCAAATATTTTGCCATCATCCCGGCGATGTTCCTGGTGCTCTACCCGCAGCTCCAGGCCCTCAACGTCATGGGCCTCGCCTCGCCCGAGAGCGCGATCCTCTCGGCCATCATCTTCAACGCCCTGATCATCGTCGTGTTGATCCCGCTGGCGCTGAAGGGCGTGTCCTACCGGGCGGTTGGCGCCGGCGCCCTCCTGCGCCGCAACCTGCTCATCTACGGCCTCGGCGGCATCCTGGTGCCCTTCGTCGGCATCAAGGCCATCGACCTCGCCATCACCGCCCTGCACCTCGTCTGAGCCGCCTCCGCCTGCTACTTCGGGACCATCATCATGTTGAACCAGCTTCGCCCTGCCCTCGTCCTGCTGATCGCCCTGACGGCCATCACGGGGCTTGCCTATCCTCTCGCGATGACCGGTATCGCGGGGGTCATCTTCCCGGCCAAGGCCGGCGGCAGCCTGATCGAGCGTGACGGCAGGGTGGTCGGCTCCAGCCTCATCGGGCAGTCCTTCACCAGCGAGCGCTACTTCCAGGGCCGCCCGTCCGCCACGAGCGCCGCCGACCCGACGGACGCCACGAAGACCGTCCCGGCGCCCTACAACGCGGCCAATTCCTCGGGCTCCAACCTCGGTCCGACCAGCGCCGCCCTGGCCGAACGGGTGAAGGCGGACGTCGCAGCCCGCCAGGCCGAGAACCCCGGTCGGCCAGTCCCGGTCGACCTCGTCACCACGAGCGGATCGGGCCTCGATCCGGACGTCTCGCCCGACGCCGCCCTGTTCCAGGTGCCACGCGTGGCCAAGGCGCGTAACCTCTCCGAGAACCGGGTGCGCTCCCTCGTGGAGGCCCAGGTCCAGGGTCGTCTCCTCGGCATCCTCGGCGAACCCCGTGTGAATATGCTCGCCCTCAACCTCGCCCTGGACGGCTTGAGCCCGAAGTAACATCGCCGCATGAGCATCCCGACCACGACGACCCCGCGCCACGATCCCGACCGCCCCTCGCCCGACGCGCTGCTCCAGGCGGCACGGCGCGAGGAGGGCGGGCGCGGCCGCCTCAAGATTTTCCTCGGGGCGGCCCCAGGGGTCGGCAAGACCTACGAGATGCTCACCGTCGGCCGTGCCCGGCTCAAGGCCGGGGCGGACGTGGTCGTCGGTGTGGTCGAGACGCACGGGCGCGCCGAGACCGAGGCCCTGGTGGAGGGCTTCGAGGTCGTGGGGCGCCGCGCGGTCGCGTATCACGGCGCGGTGCTGGAGGAGATGGACCTCGACGCGCTCCTGGCGCGCCAGCCGGCGCTCGCCCTCGTGGACGAACTCGCCCACACCAACGCGCCGGGATCGCGCCACCCGAAGCGCTTCCAGGACGTGGAGGAACTGCTCGATGCCGGCATCGACGTCTACTCCACCCTCAACATCCAGCACGTCGAGAGCCTGAACGACGTCGTCGCGCAGATCACCCGCATCCGGGTGCGCGAGACGGTGCCGGACGGCATCCTCGACCGGGCCGACGACATCGAGGTGGTCGATCTCAACCCCGACGACCTGATCCAGCGCCTGAGGGACGGAAAGGTCTACGTGAAGGGCAACGCCGAGCGCGCCCTCAAGCACTACTTTTCGCGGGGCAACCTGACGGCGCTGCGCGAACTCGCCCTGCGCCGCACCGCCGACCGCGTCGACGACGAGCTCCTGAGCCACATGCGGGCCAACGCCATCGCGGGCCCATGGGGTGCGGGCGAGCGGGTCCTCGTCTGCATCAGCGAGGATCCGCGCTCCGCCGGCCTCGTGCGCCATGCCAAGCGCCTCGCCGACCGGCTGCACGCGCCCTGGACCGCCATCACGGTCGAGGGCCCCCGAAGCCTGTCCCTCGACGAGAACGCGCGCGACCGCATCGCCGACACCCTGCGCCTCGCCGACCGCCTCGGCGGTGATGCCGTCACGCTCCCGGGCGGCCGCCGCGTCGCCGACGACATCCTCGCCTATGCCCGCTCCACCAACGTCAATCACATCATCCTCGGCAAGGCCGACCGGTCCGCGCTGTTCGAGCTCCTCAACGGTTCAGTGGTGCACGACATCGTCCGGCGGTCCGGCAACATCAGCATCCACGTCATCGCCGGCGAGGCGGCGAAGGCTGAACCCGTCCCGCCGAAGACGGTCGCCACGGCCCCCGATAGGTCACCGTTCGAGATCCTGCCCTATGTCGTCGGCGTCCTGGCCACGGGAGCGGCTCTCGGGCTCGCCCTCCTTGTCGAGCCTTACCTCGGCGTGGAAAACGCCGACCTGATCCTGCTGACCGCCATCGTCGCGGTCGCGGTGCGATCCGGCCTCGGGCCGTCCCTCGTCGCCGTCCTGGCGGCCTCGCTCTCCTACAATTTCTTCTTCCTGCCCCCGATCTATACCCTCACCATCGCGGACCCGACCAACATCGCCGCCTTCCTGCTGTTCACGGTGGTGGCGGTGGTGGTCTCCAACCTCGCTTCGCGCTCTCGCCGGGAGGCCATGGTCTCGCATGACCGCGCCAGGGCCACGGAGCGGCTCTACGGCTTCAGCCGCAAGCTCGCCGGATGTGCCACCCTCGACGACGTGCTCTGGGCGACCTCGGCCCAGGTCGCCGCCATGCTGAGGGTCCGGGTGGTCGTGCTGCTGCCGGAGCAGGGGACCGTCTCGGTCCGCGCCGGCTTCCCCCCGGAGGATACGCTCGACGCGGCCGATCTCGGGGCCGCGACCTGGGCCTTCGACAACGAGCGCCCGGCGGGGCGGGGAGCCGACACCCTGCCGGGGGCCAGGCGGCTGTTCCTGCCGATGCGCACGGGCCGTGGCATCGTCGGGGTGATCGGCCTCGACACCGACGGCACAGGGCCGATCCTCTCGCCCGAGAACCGCCGCCTGTTCGACGCCCTGGCCGACATGGCGGCGCTGGCCATCGAGCGCGTCCGTCTGGTCGAGGACCTCGACCGGGCGGAGCGCGCCGCCGAGACCGACCGCTTGCGCCAGGCCCTGCTCACCTCGATCTCGCACGACCTGCGTACGCCGCTGTCCTCGGTGCTCGGGGCGGCCACCACCCTGCGCGACCTCGACGAGGCGCTACCACGCGACGCCAAGGTGGACCTTCTCGCCACCATCATCGAAGAATCCGAGCGATTGAACCGGTTCATCGTCAACCTCCTCGACATGACCCGGCTGGAGGCGGGGGCGGTCGCTGCGAGCCTCACCCCGCAGGACGTCGGCGAAAGCGTCGACACCGCGCTCCGTCGCCTGGGGCCGATCCTCGCCGGCCACCGGGTACACCTCGCCCTCCCGACCACTCTGCCGGCCCTGCGTCTCGATCCGGTCCTGTTCGAGCAGGTGCTGGTCAACCTTCTCGACAACGCCGCCAAGTACGCTCCGGAAGGCTCGACGGTGACCGTCAGTGGCGTGGCCGAGCGTGGGCGGGTCCGGCTCCAGGTCCTCGACGAGGGCGACGGGCTGCCGGAGGCCGACGTCGAGCGGGTGTTCGACAAGTTCTACCGCGTCCGGAAGTCCGACAGCGTCCGGGCCGGGACCGGCCTCGGCCTCGCCATCGCCCGCGGCTTCGTCGAGGCCATGGGCGGTACCCTGACGGCGGGCAACCGCCGCGACCGCCTGGGCGCGGTCTTCACCATCCTCCTGCCCGTCCCCCCGGCGGGACACGTTCACTCGGATCTGGCGGCATGAGCATGCATATCCTCGTCATCGACGACGAGCCGCCGATCCGCAAGCTCCTGCGCATGGGCCTGGCGACCCAGGGCTACAAGACATTCGAGGCACCGAACGCGCGCACAGCCCTCGATATCCTGTCGCGCGAGACGGTCGACCTGATCATCCTCGACCTCGGGCTGCCGGACATGCGCGGGCACGACCTGCTCAGCACCATCCGCAAGGATTTTCGTGATCTGCCCGTGGTGGTCCTATCGAGCCGGGACGACGAGGCGGGCAAGGTCGAGGCCCTCGACCTCGGCGCCGACGACTACGTCACCAAGCCCTTCGGCATGGGCGAGCTCCTGGCCCGCATTCGCGCGGCCCTGCGCCATCAGCTGGCCGTCCAGGGTGAGCGTGCCCTGTTCGAGGTCGACGGGCTCAGCGTAGACCTTGTGCGCCGCCTCGTCCGTGTGCGTGGAGCCGAGGTGAAGCTCACGCCGCGCGAGTACGACTTCCTGCGCGTCCTGATTCAGCATGCCGGAAAGGCCCTGACCCACGCCCAACTCATGAGCGAGGTCTCCACGTCCTCCGATCCACAGTATCTGCGCGTCTACATGCGTCAGCTCCGCCTCAAACTGGAGGCCGACCCGGAGCGGCCCCGCATCCTCCTCACCGAGACCGGCGTCGGTTACCGCCTGCGCGCGCCCGAGGACGAGGCCCGAGCCTGACAGCCCCCTCCCCCGCGGATGCGCACGGCCCTTGCCGGAATCTCCCGAACATCCCCGAGCGACGAAGCGTACGCCTTGCCCCATCCCGCAGTCCCGCGACCGAGCCTTTCCGCATGATCACCGACGAACGGCCGGTCGACCGCGTCTTGCTCGTGCTGCTTCCGACCGACGCGCAGGGCTCGCAACTGGACGCCCTGGCCTGCATTGCTCGCCGGATATTTTATTGATCAACAAATCCGTCATCGTAATCGAAAAACACACGCTCCGGATCGTGCTTGCGCTTCAATGCGCAGAGCCGTTCCCATTTTTCGGGCGTAAAGGCCTGCGGAACGTTTGTGGGCTGCTCGACTGTATTCGTCTCGCCGATATAGTAACCCGTATTATAGGGGCGCAATGTCGTCGTGATCCGGCGATGCCACTCGGTATTGGCCTCGTCATCCTCGGCCTTCCACCACATGGTCCATGGACCCCCGTAAACCTTGGCGGAAACGGAATAGGCCATGTCTTTCTGCGCGGCCGGGACATCCGGGCCGCAGAAGATGGTCAGCAGGAAGACGGAGGTGGCGGAGGGCGCATCGGGCAGCAGGGGCAGGATGGCCTGGACCAATTCTCCTGGACTGTGATCGGAATAGGTCGCTTCCACGCGAGAGCGGGCGCCCTCCGGCCAGAAGGATCCTGACGCATCGAAGAGCTGCTCGAACGTGAGCGGCGTCGCGAAGGACGACGACATCGGTGGGATCGGAGAGGGCTCCAGCACCTGCAAGGCGGTCTTCGCGGCGTCCGGCGTGTCCTCGAACACCGTTGCCGTCACCATGCAAAGCCAGCCGTTCTCAGCGGCGACCTGTCCTCTCAACTCCGGCGGAGCCTGGACGATGAACTGGGTCAGCTCGACCGCGGGGGAGATGCCGGGGGCCAACGTGCCGAGCCAGGTCCCGATCGCCGGAGCGTCAGCGAGGCGATAGTAATACGTGCTGCCATGCATGGCTTTCGGCAGTGGATGAAGCTTGAGATGGTACTTCGTCACGATACCGAAGAATCCAGACCCCGCCCCTCTGGCGGCCCAGAAGAACTCCGCGTTTTCCGTCGCGCTCGCCGTGATCAGTTCGCCCCGAGCGGTGACGAGTTCGATGGCCTCGACGCTCTCCGCGCCGGAGCCCCAGACGGTGGGGTTCCAGGCCATGCCGCCACCGAGCAGATAGCCGCTGGCTTTCACCTGAGGGCAATGGCCGGTCGGGAAGGCCAGCCCGAGGGGATTGAGAGCCTTCTGGATGTCGCGGTTGCTGACGATCGGCTGGATGATCGCCCTGCGGTTGTCAGTATCGATGGAGATGATGTCGGTGAAATTCGCGAGATCGATGAGAATACCGCCGTGACGCAATGTCGGCTGGCACCAGTTATGGCCGCCTCCGCGCACGACGACCTTCAGTCCGCTCGCGCGGGCGAACCGCACCGCCGCAATGACGTCATCCTCGTCCAAAGCCTTCACGACGGCCTGCGGAGCACGGTCCGGGATCAGCCTGTTCCAGAGATTCCCGTGGATCGTGTCGAGAAACCGCTCATCCTCCGCAGTGAAGACCTCGCCTTTGCAGGCTGCCCTCAGACCATCGATGTTCATGGCGTCACGCAGTCTTGAGGGTGGCTCACGAAAACTCCCGGTCACGGCCCGTTCGCGCTCGGAGCACGACGGCGAAGAGGGGGCTTTGTGAAAGACACGAGAGGAGGAGACCGCCCGGGCAAGAACTGCCCGGACGGAGATTGGCTGATGATAAGGTCCGAGCGGCTGTTTCAGTAAGGGACCCGGTCCGCCTTCTGGGCGTATTTCTTCCAGATCTCGACGGCTTCCGTACGCATCATCTGCGTGGTCGGGATGGACCGCTCGGTGACGTCCTTCTTGAGCTCGGCATAGATCATGCTGTCATCGAAGCCGCCGTATTCCAGCGCGTCTTCGACCTGGGCAGCATAATAGACCCGCTTGATGCCGGCCCAGTACGCTGCCGCCATACACATCGGGCAGGGCTCGGCGCTGGTGTAGAGCGTCGCGTCACGGAGCTTGAACGTCCCTTGTGACTTGCAGGCCTTGCGAATGGCCTCGATCTCACCGTGCCATGTCGGATCGTTTTCCGCGACGACGCGATTGGCTCCCTCGGCGATGATCTCGCCATCCTGAACGATCACGCATCCGAACACACCGCCGGCACTCTCGACCAGTGAGGTCTTCTCGGACAAAGCGATCGCCCGAGCCATGAAATCATTGTGGTCGTGAGCCATTTCCAGTCTTCCTCGATGATGATGATCAGCTTTCGCTGTCATGGTTGGTAATCTGCGATCACATGAAGCGGGAGAATACGAGCAGCTCGACGGCATACAAGGCGGCCAGGGCCGTCAGACCCAGCACCTCCGTACGCCAGCGCTTCTGCGGATCCGGTCTCAGCCACCAGCCCAGCCCGAGGATCGCAGCTGCCATCAAGGGCCACGACACCAGCGAGACGCTGATGGCATTGCCGATGAAGGTGGACACGGCCAGCGGCAACCCGTTCAGCAGAGGACTGAGAAAGCGGATTTCCAGCATGACGACGGGAAACAGGACGAGCAGGACGAGGCAGGTCTGCTTCCAGGCCGGCGGCGGAGCGAGACGCTGTTCATTGGCGAACCACCCGGCGAACGGGTTGCTCATCCGGTGGCTCTGCCAGGTCGACACCTGAGGCGTCGCCTCGGCCAGGATGGCCTTTCGCTCCGCCGATTGCAGCCAGGCATCGAGGAAGGCCGGGCCTTCGAAGCGAACCAGCGTGGTCCAGTACGGGACGTCCGACGACAGGGGCGCCTGGACGAGGGTGCCCATGTATCCGGGAAAGCGGGCCTGGACCTGCTGGATGCGCTCGGCCCAACGCCGGAAAGCCTCCTCCTGTCCCGCCTTCACGATCGTCGTGATGACCTCCGTGACGGTGGTCGTGGAATGGTAATCCGGCGCCGCCTCGTCGACACGGGACGTCTTGCCGTCGCCCTCCAAGGCCGAGAGGTCGGCGAGGAGCGCGGTGCGCCCCTCGTCCTCGATCCATCGGATCAGCGCTTCGGGCGAGCGGAACCGTTGGATGATCTGCCATTCGGACGAGCCGGAGAAGGCGGGGATGATCTCCAGGCTGACGAAGTCGTGAGCTGCCGAGACGACCCGCGTGAACTCGGCCTGCCACGCGGCGAAGCGCACCTCCATGCCGGGCGGCACGGTGAGCTTCGTCGCGACGGCTTTCGTCGCCCCGACTCTCGTCGAGCGTGACGAATCCTGGCGGGAGCCTGGAGCTTCGCCCGCATTCGGGACCTCGATGGCACCCGGTTCGTACATCGTCAACGAAGCCCTTCCATTGGCACGCTTCCAGAATACGCGACCCGCGATGCCGAGCTGTAGGTCGATGACCTACAAGGGCTCGATCCTTGCGCCTCTTTAGAAGGCACATCGTCAGTTGCGCCGACAGCTGTAAACAGAATGCGCCGTGCCGGTTCTGATGTGATGTCGAGACGGGCCTGATCGCAGTGATGGTAAACGGCTTGCCAGCAATCAATGCCGACTTGTCCGGCCATTTGGCGCGGTTCGTTGATTATTCGGTGGTTCGCTGTTCAAGACCGCGAGCGATGGGCACTGACCGGATGTGCGAGATCGGTGTGGACGACCGATCGCCGCTCCCTGGCCGCACGGCCCGAGCCCGATCGCCTCCGGGATATCCAGGATGGGTCATGACCGCATGTCGTTGATCCCCTGTAGGTCGATGACCTACAGGGTCGGCAGGGATTTTAGGGGACACTACCCTGGTTGGCCGGCTCGCTCGGGGTAGACATGTCCTTCTTTCGGCTGCTGATCGTCGACGACCACCCGATCGTGCTGGCGGGCCTGAAGCTGCTGCTCCATGGCGACGGCCGTTTCGACGTGAGCGGGGAAGCCCGCTCGGCGCAGGCGGCCTGCATCGAGGCCGAGCGGCTGCAGCCCGACGTCATCATCACCGATCTGATCATGGGCGACGGCGACGGCCTCGCGCTGATCGAGGATCTGCGCGCCATGCTGCCGGCGGCCCGGATCATCGTCTATTCCAGCCGCGACGAGACCGTCTGGGGGCCGCATGTGATCTATGCCGGCGCGCATGGCTATGTCGCGAAATCCGAGCCGCTCGAAACCGTCGCCGTGGCCCTCGACCGGGTGATGGCGGGCGCCATCCATGTCAGCGAGCCGGTGAAGCAGCTGTTGATGGGCGATCTCGCGCGGCGGCGCGACCGTCGGACGGATATCGGCGACCTGTCCGGCCGCGAGCTTCAGGTTCTCCGGCTGATCGGCAGCGGGGCGACGCTGCAATCGCTGGCCAAGGAACTGGGATTGAGCGTCAAGACGGTCGGCACTTATCGGGAGCGCCTGAAGATCAAGCTCGGGCTGGACAGCGTGAGGATGCTCGAGCGCCATGCGGCGGATCACGTCGCGGGGCGTCTCGATCCGTCATGAAGGACAGGCCATCATGAAAAGCTGGCTGGCACGCTGGGATGTGACCCCTGCCGAACAGGCCGGCATGACGTTCGGAGAGGTGCTGACCCTCGTCAACATCCGACGGGTCGAGATCGCCTGCATGCTGGGGCTGTTCACCAAGGCGATCGAGTTCGCCACCGGACTCAGGACCGTTCAGATCGTCGTGGAAATGGCGCTGGCGCTCGCCTTCCTCATCGCCTCGCTGGCGTTGCGGCGCGGCGGCGGACCATGGCTCCGGAGCGGCTTCGTCGCGGTTTTTCTGGTTCTGACCCTGCTCGACACCCAATGGGCGATCGCCGCGATGGGCGCCAAGGGACGGCTGACCAGCGGATATCCCATGATGCTGCTGTCGCTGACCCTGCTGTTCGTGCTGCCGCCCCTCGCCTTCGCGCTGACCTTGATCCCGCTGCTGCTCGCCTATGGCTGGATCGTGCTCGCCACGGCGACGTTTCCCGCCGAGCAGGTCATCGCCATCGTCAATGCCGCCATCGTCTCGGTGATCGCCGTCGTCGCCGCGGCGCTGATCCATGCCGGACGGCGCAGCGATTACGAGCAGAAGCGGACGATCCGGCTCCAGAACGACCGGCTGATCGAAAGGAACAGCGAGCTCGACACTCTCATGGCGATCACCGCGCATGACCTGCGCAGTCCCCTTTACGGCCTGCGCAACCTGTTCGACCTCGCCGTCCGGCGCGCGCCGCAGGAGCCCGAATTGCCGCTCGTGGTGCTGCGAGAGGCGAAGGGGAGCATCGACGCGATGCTCGGTCTCGCGACGCGTCTGCTCGAGGCGCACGCCGCCGAGCACCGGCCCCTCGCGCGCCTCGCGAATGAGGATGTGCGCAGGCATGTGCTGGCCGCCGTCGACCGGATCAAGCCGCTCGCCCAATCCGCCGACGTCCGGATCGAGGTGGATCTGCCGGACCGGCCGTTGATCGCCACCCTCGATTCGGGCGCCCTCTCACAAATCCTCGACAACCTGCTCAGCAACGGCGTCCGGTTCAGCCCGACGGGCGGCATCCTGACGATCGGCGCCGCCCCGGAAGGCGGATCCGTGGCGATCGAGGTCCGGGACCGCGGACCGGGCATCGATCCCGCCGGGTACGATCTCCTGTTCAAGAAATTCCATCAGGCTGCCGGGGCGCGATCCGAAGGAGCGCCGAGCACGGGCATGGGGCTGTTCATCGTCGCAACCCTCGCCGACCGCATGGGTGCCGCGGTGCGGTGCGAGCCCGCGACGCAGGGGGGCGCCGTCTTCGTGGTGACGCTGTCCGCGGGCGAGGAATGAGAGGTAGAGCGCCCGATGCTCGGTTCCCCAGCGAGGGCGAGCGGATCGATCCTGCACGTAGAATTGATGCGTCGGCGTTTTGCGAGCATTGATACGCGACCTCCGAGGAACGCGGACCCGGCGCGTGCGGCATGACGCGCCGCGTCTGCCGCCGACGACCAGGATCTCCATGCGCACGATCGCCTCCTCGCTCGCCCTCACGCTGCTCGCGGCCCTGGCGCCGCTTCCAGCGCTGTCCGCGCCGGACGAGGCCGTGCTGGCAGCGGCGGAGGCCCAGAATGGCCCATATCGCCAGACCCTGAAGGGGCTCGTCGACGTCGATACCGGAACCGGCGACCTTCCCGGCCTTTCCAAGGTCGAGGTGATGCTAAAGTCACGTCTCGAAGCACTGGGCCTTGCAGTCGAGACCCGGGCCGCCCCCGCCTTCGGCGGCAACACCCTGATCGGCACGCGATCCGGCAAGGGCACGCGCAAAATCCTGCTCCTGGTGCATTACGACACCGTGTTCGGCACAGGGGACGCGGCCAAGCGCCCCTATACAGAGCGCGACGGCCGCGCCTACGGACCGGGCGTTGCCGATGCCAAGGGCGGCGTGGCGATGATCCTGCATGTCCTCAGTGCGTTGGAGACATTGCGGTTCGACGGCTACGGCACCCTTACGGTGGTGTTCAATCCGGACGAGGAGCGCGGCTCGCGCGGGTCGCGCGATGAGATCGCCAGGGTCGCCCGCGAGCAGAACGTGGTCCTGTCCTTCGAGCCTTCGTTCGCCGAGGCCGGCGTCGACGCCGTCACGGTGGCGACCAAGGGCATCAACTACGCGAGCCTGACGGTGAAGGGACGCGCTTCCCATGCCGGAGGTGCGCCGGAAGCCGGCCGCAACGCGGTGGTCGAACTCGCCCACCAGATTCTCCAACTGCAAGACCTCGGTGACCCGAGCAAAGGGACCAGCCTGCATTGGACCATGATCCAGGGTGGCACCAAGCCGAACATCATCCCCGAGACCGCCAAGGCGGAGGGCGACATGCGCTACTTCTTGCCGAGCGAGTACGACCGCATCCTGACGGAGGCCCGCAGGATCGTCGGTGCGCATCGCGTTCCCGACACGCAGGTGACTTTCGATCTTGCCAGAGGCCGTCCGCCGCTGCCGCGCAATCCGGCAACGACGTCGCTCGGCGACCGCGCGAAGGCGATCTACGCCGAGGTGGGCGCGGACCTCGCCCTCGCCGAAATCGGAGGCGGCACCGATGCGGGCTACGCCTTCCAGCCCGACAGCCCGGCAAGACCCGCCATCCTCGAGTCGCTCGGCATCGTCGGCGGCCACTATCACAGCACCGAGGAGTTCGCGGTCCTCGCCAGCATCACGCCGCGGCTCTACCTCGCGACCCGCCTCGTGATGGAGGCGGCGCAGGACACGGGCCGTTGATCGGCGATGTCCATCTCGACAGGGTCACGCATCCGCATCAGAGCCCGTGGCGTCGTCCGGGCCGACCGTTCGACTCGGTAGACCGGATGCCCCCGGGGCGCTCATCCAGGCTGCCCCTCGGGTGCGCCGAGCTTCGTCTCACCCTGCACCAGGCGATTCCCGCGGACTGAACGACACCCGTCCCGGACTTTGGATCTGCCTCGACGTATGACCCCGCCCAAATCCGAGCTTACGCTATCGAGAACCCGGTAAAATCGCAGTTTTGAGATGGGGTCTTAGAGTTGACCGTCCAGCGGGTGGATGAGCCGCGAGGAATCGCCGGTCCCGCCCTGCAGGGTCCGGCTGGTGAGGGGCAGCGTCAGGCGATAGTGCAAGCCGTCGGAGGCGAAGGTGAGGCTCGTCGCGGCCTTCAGGTTGTAGGCCAGCATCTCCTCCAGCACGACCGTGCCGAACCCCCTGCGCCGAGCCTCATGCTCGTCCAGGGGCACGCCACTTTCCACCCAGTCGAGAATGAGGCGGGGGCCGCCGTCCCGGTCCTCGATCCGCCATGTCACCGCCAGGCGGCCCGTCGGCGTGGCCAGGGCTCCGAACTTGAGAGCGTTCGTCGAGAGTTCGTGCAGGGCGAGCGCGAGGGGCTCGGCGGCACGCAGATGCAGCCTCAGATCCGGTCCGTCCACATGCGTGCGCCCATCCTGGTAGGCGAGCGCGCTCGTGAGTTCGTCGGTAACGAGGCGGTCGAGATCGACGCCGGCCGTGGGGTTCTGGATGATGACGTTCTGCACCCGTGCCATGGCGGCCAGCCGTCCATCGAGATGCGCGGTGTAGTCCTCCAGGCTCTCGCTGAATTCCGCCGAGCGACGCGCGATCAACCGCATCGTCGCCAGAGTGTTGCGCACCCGGTGCTGCAACTCGGCCAGGAGCACCACTTGTTCCGTGGCGCCCATCGGGTCGGATCCCATCGTCATCGCAGCTCCACGGCGCGCTTGAGGGAAGACCGGATCGGCATCACACCGATCCGTCGGCATCGAAGTGACCACCTTCGTGGTCGAGGTGAAGGGAGTTCGGGTTGAACAGCGATGTCCTCTGCAGGGCATTGAAGGCGGGAATGGTCCATGTCGCGCAGGATGTAGACGTCGAGCTGCTTGCCAGTCACGCTTTCCAAGGCCTGCCGGTCGTCGCGCGAGAGCTTCGTGAACTGCTCAAGCTTGCAGATGAAGTAGGACGGCATGCTGTATTCTTTGCACATACGGCGCGAATAGGGAATTGCCACTGCCCGGTCATTCACCTGAATTAAAGCATTGATCGTCGCCGGTTAATATCAGTGAATGCAAGAGTAATACCTTGCGGGGCCGGCGTCAGCCGTCGCAAGGTGTCTCGATCGCCGCTGCCCTGTCCGGGGCTTCGCCGGCTTCTCTTCGGGGTTTCTCTTCGGGGTTTCTCCTGGCGGCATCCGCGAACGGGCAGGCGTCCTCATCCTCCGCGATCGCGACCGGCTGGCCCCGGACTCCGCCGTGAGGCGGCTTTGGCTCTCTCCCGCATCGTATGTCCCGACACGGGCAGTGCAATGGTGCAGTGAACGCCGTCGGGTTCCATCACGAAGGTCGTTCTGGCGCCGAGCTGGTAGGGCAGCGCCCGCTCGATCAGTTCGCGCCCCGAGCCGCTCCCCTGCGGCAGGCCATCCCGCGCCGGCATCCGCACGCCGCGCTCACGCCAATCCACATGCAGCCAGGGAGCCCGCTCCGGTTCCGCGAGCTCCACGTGCCAGCGGATCTCGAGATGCGCCTGCGGTTGTGCCAGGGCGCCGTATTTCAGCGCGTTCGTCGCCAGTTCGTGCAGGGCCAGCGCGAAGATCTGGACCGTCGACGAGCGCAGCGCCACCGCCTTCGGTCCGCTCAGGCTGACCCGCGACGCCTCGCCGTCGAGGGCCGCCACCTCGCTTCGGATCAGTTCGTCGAAGCTGACCCGTTCGCCCTCCGCGAGGCGGGACAGCAATCCCTGCACGCGGGCGAGGGCCGCCAGACGCGTGCCGTAGCGCTCCCGGAAGTCGGCGAGGTCGCTGCTGTTCCGCAGGGTCTTGTCGGCGGTGGCGCGCACCACGCCCATGAGGTTGCGGGTGCGGTGCTGCAACTCCGCCACGAGCACGCTCATATGCTCGGCGGTCTCCCTCTCCTCGGTGATGTCCCGGCCCACGCCGCCGATCCAGCACACCGCGCCGGCGGCGTCGCGCATGGGGAAGCCGGTGTCCCGTATCCAGCGGATGCCGCCGTCGCCGGGCCGCCTGACGCGATACTCGAAGGTGACGCTCCCGCCCGCACGGACGCGATGCAGGCTCTCCACCGCCCGTTCGCGATCGTCCGGCACGATCAGCTCGGCCCAGCTCACCAGGTGGTCGCCGGAGAGGGCCGTCGCGCGGTCGAGGCCGTAGATCGTCTCGAAGGCCGGGGTGAGATAGATCCACTGGTAGGTCGCGGCGTCGCGCATCCAGAGGACGTCGGACGAGGCCTCGCCGAACTGGCTGAGGCGCTCCTCGCTCTCGCGCAACGCCGCCTCGGCCTTCCTGCGCGCCGTCACGTCGCTGGCCGCTCCCAGCCATTCCCTGATCTCGCCCGTGTCGGTGAGGGTCGGGACCGCCCGTGACAGGCTCCAGCCCAGCGAACCGTCGCTGCGGATCACCGCATGCTCCAGCTCGAAGATCGACTTGGTCGCGATCGCCCGGTCGATGGCGGCGCGGACCTCCGCCTGGTCGTCGGGACGGATGTAGCGGTCGAGCCAGGTCCCGCTCGGCTGGTCCGGGACGTTCCGGAAGGCGCGCCCCTCCAGCCGCTGCATCTCGGACCAGTCCGGGGTCATCCGGTAGACCACCTCCGAACTGGCCGTGACGAAGGCCCGGAATCGCTCCTCGCTCTCGCGTAGCGCCGCCTCGGCGCTCTTGCGAGGCTGGATGTCCTTGAACAGGAGGGCGACCTGCCGCTGTTCGGCGGTGCCGATGCGGAAGGCATAGACCTCGTACCAGCGCCCGAGGGCGATCGCCCGGCGTTCGAACCGTTCCGCCACGCCGTTCCGCGCGATCCGGCCGAACGTCTCGAACCAGTTCGCCTCCAGCCCGGGGAGCAGGTCCCGCATCGTCCGGCCGGTGACGTCGCCGAGCCCGGTCTGCTGATCGAAGGCAGGGTTGACCGAGAGGAACCGGTAGTCGACCGGCCGCTGCCGGTCGTCGAAGATCAGCTCGACGATGCAGAAGCCCTCGTCGATGGAGTTGAACAGATGGCGGTACTTCGCCTCGCTCTCCTCCAGTTGCGTTCGAGCGACTTCGTCGCGCAAACGCAGGATCTCCTCCTGCGCCTCCTTCCAGGCGGTTATCTCCCTGGTGGTGGTCGCAACGCCGTCGCCGAGCTTCACCACCGACTGATGGAACCAGCCGTTGAACGGCTCGTGGGCATGGCGGCGCTCGGCCACCGAGGGCCGGCCCGTCTGCACGACCTGCCGGAAGGCCTCTAAGATGCCGTCCCGGACCACGTCCGAATCACATGCGAGAAGGCTTTGTCCGCGCATCTCGCCGAAGCGGCGCTCGAAGGTGTGGTTGTTCAGCCGGCAGCGGAAATCGACGATCTTGCCCGAGGCGTCCCGGACAGCCTCGAAGACCTGGATCATGTCCGTTGAACTGTCCAGCGTGGCCTGGACCAGGTCCCGACTCCTCCGCAGCTCGGCCGTGCGCTCCGCCACCTCCCGTTCCAGTTCGGTCCGATGCCGTGCCTCGGTTTCGCGGAGCGTCTCGTGGGCTTCGGCGAGGGCGCGTGCGCCATCCGCGACCCGCCGCTCCAGCTCCATCCTGGCGGCCCGCGCCTCATCGAGGGCGCCAGCCGTGACATGGGCGGCGGAGGCAAAGCGCGCCAGCCGCGTGAGCAGGCGGAGGTCTTCGCCGTCGAAGGCGCGATCGCGGTCATGCGCGATCGCCCAGAGCGTGCCGACCGGCTCATCGCCGGCATGAAACGGTACCAGCAGCGCTTCTTGGATGAGCGGCTCGACATTGACAGCCGGGAAGTGAACGTGCGGACGCGAGAACAGCAGGTGGGTGTCGCGGGTCACCACGAGGCTGCAGGGGCTCTCATCGAAGGGGATGACGCCGCCGAGATGCGAGGCCCACGATCCGGCGATCGCCTGGCAGCGGAAGCCCTTCCCCTCCTCCCCCGATGTCAGGATGTTGATGCCTGCCGATCCGGCCATGCCCATCCCGACGAGGAGGTCCACGAGGCGTTGCAGGACCGTGGCCGGGCTGACGGCGAATGCCTGGACCAGTTCGGCCAGCGCGCTGGCTTCCGCCTCGTAGTCGGGAGGACGTACGGGACGCGTTGCCAGCGCTTCGGTGATCAGGACCTCGTCCCGGCCCGCGAACACATCCGGCAACACCGTCGGTGTCATGGCTCTCGGTGCTCATCGTTCGCTTGAAGTCGCGGCAGTCAGGCGTACCGACGGCATCTCGAAGCCTACTCTCGTGTCAGGATTCGATCAAATTCCCGCCGATGCCGCATGTCCCGCATTCCGGGACCGTGGGCCGTGCGAACTCCACCCGGCCGCGCCTATCCATCATGCCCGGTCGTCGAGGATGAGGGCGAGCTCGCGCAGCACCGTCGCGGTATCCATCGGCTTCTCCAGCAGCCGGACCGACGCGTAGCGGCCGAGGATCGTCGCCTGATCGTAGCCGGTGGTGAACAGGAACGGGACGCCAAGGGCGAGGAGCGCATCGGCCACCGAGTGCACGTCCTCGCCTCCGAGATTCACATCCAGGATGGCCGCATCGAGCGGAGCCGGGCCTTTGAGGAGATCGAGGGCGCCTTGCGCGGTGGCGATGGGACCGACCACCTCGGCTTCGGCCTCGGCCAACCCCCGCGCCAGTTCATCGGCCAGGAAGTACTCGTCTTCCACCACCAGGATGCGCCGTCCCCGGAGAGCCCGCCTGGAATGCCTCACGAAACTCCCGGTCACGGTCGGGTCTCGCTCACAGCACGGCGGCGCAGCGGGAGCTTTGCGAGAGACATTTTGCGAGACGATTGGCATCGTCGTTCTCCGGTGCCCGGTTCGAGAGGTGCAGCGCCATGGTCCGGGGGAATGCCGCCCTCCTCCATCATGAAGATCGTTCCGGCGCCGAGCCGGTCGGATCGCGCTCGACATGCCGCCGGGGACGACAGTCCGGATCCGGCCGTTTCCCGCACAATACGGGAGAACCGGCAAACCGGGAGAGGATCATCGTGCACCCCATCATGGGAGAGTCCAGACCACGGCGCCAGCCGCAGCCGGTTGACCCGGGCCGCTGAAACCGCGAGGAACAAAAACTGAACACAGTGCCTTCCTCACCATGACTGCTCAACGACGCCCGCTCATTGCCCGCGCACCGATGTGACAGCCCGATCCGATGTCGAGTCCCGGCGACGATAGCCCCGTCCGCAAGATCATCCATATCGACATGGATGCGTTCTACGCGTCCGTGGAGCAGCGGGACGATCCTGCCCTGCGGGGGCGGCCCCTCGCGGTCGGCGGGTCGCGCGAGCGCGGCGTGGTGGCCGCCGCCAGCTACGAGGCGCGGGTCTTCGGGGTCCGCTCGGCCATGCCCTCGGTCACCGCCCGGCGCCTGTGCCCCGACCTCCTCTTCGTCAAGCCGCGCTTCGAGGTCTACCGGGGGATCTCCGAGGAGATCCGCGCGGTGTTTGCCGAGCATACCGCGATCATCGAGCCGGTGGCCCTCGATGAGGCCTATCTCGACGTCACCGAGAACCTGCAGGGGCTGGCCACCGCCACCGAGGTGGCGCGAGTGATCCGGGCCGAGATCCTCGCACGGACCGGCCTCGTGGCTTCGGCCGGCGTCTCCTACAACAAGTTCCTCGCCAAGGTCGCGTCGGACTTCCGCAAGCCCGACGCACTGTTCGTGATCACGCCCGTGATGGGGCCGGGCTTCGTCGAGGATCTGGCCATCGGCCGGTTCCACGGCGTCGGCCCCGTCACAGAGGCGAAGATGAAGCGCCTCGGCATCCTCACCGGCCGCGACTTGAAGGCCCGCTCGCTGGAAGAGCTGCAGGCGGCCTTCGGCAGCTCGGCGGCCTATTATCATTCGGTGGCGCGTGGCATCGACGAGCGGCAGGTGCGCGCCCACCGCATCCGCAAGTCGGTGGGGGCCGAGACCACATTCTCGGAGGATCTCACCGAGTTCGACGCCATGGCGGCGCGATTGACGCCGCTGATCGACAAGGTCTGGACCTCCTGCACCGCCAAGGGCGTCTCGGGACGCACCGTCACGCTGAAGGTGAAGTTCTCGGATTTCGTCCAGATCACCCGGGCGCAGTCCTTCGAAGCTCCGGTCGCCGGTCGCGATGCGATGATGCAGTCGGTGCTGGGACTGCTCCGCATGGTGTTCCCCCTCCGTCGCAGCGTTCGCCTGCTCGGTGTCTCGCTGTCGGGCCTGCAGCAGGGTGAGACGGAGGGACCGCGCCAGCTCGGGCTCGCGATCTGATGCCGGCAGCGGTGGCGACGGCGGGAGAGCGAGCCCGGACGCGTCGCGCGGGCGGCGATTGCCGCGCAACCGCGGTGCCCTATCTGGCTTGTCTGCGCATGGACCGGCCGGGTCTGATCGGATCAAGTCGATGAGAGGGGATGCATGAGCCGCCGGGATGACAAGAGCCTCCTGCTCCTCGTCGGTGACGCGATCGGGCAAACCCAGACCCTCCTCTCGAAGCAGCTCGCCCTGTTCCAGGCCGAGGTCGGATCGGCGGTCGGGCAGGTGGCACGTCCGCTGATCCTGTTCCTGATGGCGGCCCTCTTCGTCCTGATCGGATTGTTCGTGCTCCTGGTGGCGATCGTCAAAGGGCTGGGGCTCCTCCTCGGTTCTGAGGCGATCGCGTCGCTGATCGTCGGCGGCGCCTTCGCCGCGATGACGCTCGCCCTCTTCGTCGTCGGGTATCGGCTGATGTCCCTCTCGAACATGGAGCCCATGCGGACGCGGCGCCAGCTCGCGCGGGACCGGGAGGCCTTGAGGACCCGCTGACGCTGGTTCGGGGGCGCGCCTTCCGGTCTTCCTTCCCGGTCGACCTTCTGGTTCAGGCGGGGAACGCCTGTTTGTCGACCACCCTGCCCCGTTCGTCGAGGCGATAGGCCAGGGTCTGGGCCGTGGCGAGGTGCACGTCGGCGACCGCATCGGCACTGATCCGGTCGAGATGCATGATCAGCGCCCGCAACGAATTGCCGTGCGCCACCAGCAGAACCCGCTGGCCCCCGCGAACTCGGGATTCGATCTCGTCCCGATAGTAGGGAAGAAGCCGGTCGGCGGTCATCGCCAGGCTCTCGCCGCCCGGCGGCACCGCATCGAAGGATTTTCGCCAGGCGCGAACCTGCGCGACCCCCCAGCGCTCCTGGGATTCCCGCTTGTTCAGCCCGGCGAGCTCGCCGTAATCGCGCTCGTTCAGCGCCGCGCTCCGGTGGACCGCCAAGCCGGGCTGTCCGAGTTCCGACAGGATGAGGCTCAGGGTGCGCCGCGCTCGCGTCAGCTCGCTGGTGAAGGCGAGGTCGAAGGAGAGCCCGACCTCTTTCATTCGGCGCCCGCAGTTCCGTGCCTCGCCGACGCCCCGTTCCGTCAGATCGGGATCGCGGATGCCGGAGAAGAGGTCGCGCTCGTTGTCGAGGCTTTGACCGTGACGGACGATGACGAGGGTTCGGTCGATGAGGGGCATTCGGGTCGCTGTGTCCGCAGGGAGGCTGGGCGAGGTCAGACTGCGGGTCAGCGCCGACGGCTGCCGCGCGATCCGGTGACAACCGGGGTGTTGGTCCGGTTCTCGTCGAGGAGCTTGCGCCACCGGGTCAGGCGTTCGGGATCGAGCGCGCCCTCCGCGACGGCGGCCTGAACCGCGCAGCCGGGCTCGTGGGCATGAGTGCAGTCGCGGAACCGGCAGGAGGGAGCCAGCTCGACGATCTCGGCGAACAGCGTGTCGATACCCTCCGCAGCGTCGCTCACATGCAGCGTGCGCATCCCCGGCGTATCGATGACCCAGCCGCCGCCCGCGATGGCATGGAGGGAGCGTGACGTGGTGGTGTGACGACCCTTGGCGTCGTGTTCGCGGATTCCGCCGGTTTCCTGGGGGAGGTCCTGGTCCGGGCCGGCGAGCGTGTTGACCAGGGTCGATTTCCCCACCCCCGAGGAGCCGACGACCGCCACGGTGAGACCCTCGCCGCACCAGGGGGCGAGGAGCGTCACGGCGGCGGGGAGACGCGGATTGACCGTCACGACGGCGAGGTCGCGCTGCAGGCCCGCGGCCTGCCGCCGGTAGGCCTCGGCATCGGGCGCCATGTCGGCCTTGGTGAGGACGATGACGGGATTCGTGCCCCCCTGGTTGGCGAGCGCCAGGTAGCGCTCCAGCCGGGCGATGTTGAAATCGGCGTTGCACGACGTGACGACGAAGAGGGTATCGACATTGGCCGCGGCCAGCTGCAGCGGGCCTCCGCCTTCGTTGCGTCGTTGCAGCACGCTCCTGCGCGACAGTCGGCGGCGCATCGTTCCGGTCTCGGCCTCGACCAGGACCCAATCCCCCACGGCGAAATCGCCGGTCTGGGTATGGACCGGGAGCACGAGCCCCACCGGCCCCGTGAGGGACAGGGCGGTCAGGCGGGAGCGGTGAACCGTCGCGATCCGCATGGGCACGAGACCGGCCTCGGCCGGTTCACGTTGCTCCTCGAAGAAATCGGACCATCCGAGACGGGAGGGCCGCAGGGGATGGGAGTTGCTGAGATCATCGGTCACCGGCCAGCCATGACAGGGCCTTGGCGGATTGACCAGCGCCCCACCTGTCTTCCGGCGCCGGTCCTCTTGCTCCCCGGCGGCAAGGTGCCCGATCATCGCCGTACCGGATTCGAGGGGATGGGTGAGGCGATGTCGAAGCTGGATGAGAAACGCGAGGAGATCGCGGCCCTGATCGCGGCGGAGCTCGGCCTCGGCGACCCGGCCGGATTGAGCGAGGCGGACCGCGCGGCCGTCGGCCGGCAGACCTCGGAGGCGATCGAGGGCTGCGCCCTCGAGACGGATGCGCCGGCCGATGGCAAGGAGGCGGGCACGCCGCTCCGGCAGCGGCTGCGGGAGTACCGCGCCCTGCTGGAGTTGCGGACGGACGAGGCGGATGCCCGGCTTGCCGAAGAGGGCGAGGTGTTCGGCCGCGAAGACGATGCCTGAATCTTTTCGCACCGGACCCAGTGGCGTCGGGGAATCGTCCTACGCCTATGTCCGCGAGGGCAGGCCGTTCGCGACGGCCCCGCCCGACGTGTCGAGCTTGGCCCGGCACCCTGCCGCGTAGACATTGTGCGGCCGGCTGCCGACCTCGCGCTGCCAGCGGCAGGTTTGCGTCAGACTCAGATAGACATCCAGGGTCGAGGCGTGATCGCCGAAACGCTCGCGCAGGCGGGCGACACGATAGACGCCACGGCGCCCGCAGGGACCGCAGGCTATGACCAGATGCGAGGCCCTCACGTCGCAGAGGCGCTCCATGTCAGGCCTCCGACAGGGGCGATGCGCCCCGCGCGCCCCTCGATGACGGGGCGGCCATGGCCCTCGCCATCCATTCCTCTCCTGCTACGGCATTCACAGATCTCGCGGGATGCGCGGGTCCCCTTTCCTTCCAGGAGAGGGGGCTTGTCGCGCCTCGAGTCGAACCCTCTTGGATAGAGCGAACAGCCGTCGAGCAGAGGTGTGAATCCAGTAGCCTCTCCTGTCGGGCAGGCCTCGACGGCACAGGCGAGAGGGCCGCAGGCGATCCGCGCCATAGGGGTCGACAGCATGGTGGACACTCCGCGAGTAAGAACATATAGTGAACATAGAGTTCAAGCGCGGAGGTCAAGATGCAGACGGCCGACCTGTGGATATCGGGGAATCTCGCTCCTGCCGGCCTGCCCTCGGGCATGTCGAGGCGGGCGAGTGCCGGTTCGGCGGCAAGCGCGCCGTCGCCCCGCACGAGCGGAGACCGGACCATGCATTTCGACGTGCTGGAGGAGCGGGTCGGGCGCTGGGGCTGGTCCCTGCGCGACGCCTACGGCCAGGAGGTCGCTCGTTCTCCGATGCCGTATCCGAGCCGGGTCCAGGCCTCGGCGGCGGCCCTGGCCTTTTCCCAGCTCGTTGCCTACGCCGGCAAGCAGATGCGCCGGCCCTGAGGCCGGACGGCGAAGGTCTGCCGTATCCGAATTCTCGCGCGGTTCAATCGGGCGAATGAGGAATCGGCTCCCTCCCATAGCGGATGTCGCCGCATGGGAAGGAGCCGATCCGTACCGCGGATTTAGAACGATGAGCTACGAACTCATCAGGATATTGGCGGAGCCAACGATGGTTGCTGCGAACATCACCGATGCGACGCCGACCATGAAGTATGAAAACACTTTCAGCATTGATGCCAAAGAACTGTCCTGACTGGTTTGTGCCGGGCCTCGGTGAGCCAGATCTATGGTCCGGCTCATCGAGGCTTGAGATCAGCAGCGGCTTCCGCCGGACGTCTGGCCATATTGCATGACCTCGCGGGTCTGCTGGTTGGCGTTGCCCTCGGCTGCCGAACTCATCGGACAACCGAACGACGAGGGAGCCCGACGATCGGCCTGGATCGAATGGGTGGTGTCGACGTCATAGGGGTTGAACGTGGTGTAACGCGAAGGGCGCTCCATCGCCGTCGTGGGCGAGATCGAGGCCAGTCCCATGACGAGGGCGGTCGAGAGGGCGGCAATGTAAGTCTTCATGTGAGCAACAGCTTTCTTGTCTTGTGAAGCCGCCGCGTCTTGGCTGCTTCTTCTGCATGAAGCCAATATGAAGTAATAATCTCCTCTGTGGCGTGTCGGCACGCACATGACGCCGTGGATTAAAGATGCCGAACAGGTAAGATTGATTGATATAACAAATACCATCGCTTTGTGCTTTGGCGCAACAAGCACAGTGAAGGGTGTTGTTGTTATAATCCCTCCCTGTCTCGGGAATGAGTGTCGCAGGGTCATCCGTGACGGAAGTGCTTGTGCCGACAGCCTGATATCGAGACAGGCCGTTCCGGTCGCTTCGATCCGGGACATCGGATTCCGGGGCGTGGAGCGCCTCCCCTTCCCTGCCGCGACGTCCCCCGCCGTTCGATATGCCCAGGCGCGATCATCGGGGACGAGCTTTGCCCCCGATGATCCTTTCGTCACCCGGCCGAGGACGCTTCGTCGCCGCGTCAGCCTTCCTCGGACCGGGGGGCGATGCGGTCTAGCGCCGCCATCGTGTCGTCCGACAGGTCGAGCTCCGTCGCGGCCAGGTTCTCGCGCAGGTGCTCGACCGACGACGTGCCGGGGATCAGCAGGATGTTGGGAGAGCGGCGCAGCAGCCAGGCCAGGGCCACCTGCATCGGTGTCGCGCCGAGCCCTTCGGCGACCGTGCTCAGGGTCGTCGATTGGATCGGGCTGAAGCCGCCTAGGGGGAAGAACGGGACATAGGCGGTGCCGGATGCCGCCAGATCGTCGATCAGCGCGTCGTCGGCCCGATGCGCCAGATTGTACTGGTTCTGGACGCAGACGATCGTCGCGATGGATCGGCTCTCCGCCACCTGCCGTGCCGTCACGTTGCTGAGCCCGATCCGGCGGACGAGTCCCTGGCGCTGGAGATCGGCGAGGACGGAGAGCGGCGCTTCGATGGAGCCCTCGGCCGGTCCATGCACGTCGAGCATGATCCTGAGATTGACGACGTCGAGAGCCTCGACGCCGAGGTTGCGCAGGTTGTCATGGACAGCACCCGTGAGGTCCGCAGCGGAGAAGGCCGGGTTCCAGGAGGCGTCGGCACCACGCCTGGCTCCGATCTTGGTGACGATCACGAGGTCGTCGGGATAGGGGTGGAGTGCTTCGCGGATGATCTGGTTGGTGATGTGCGGTCCATAGAAGTCGCTGGTGTCGATATGGTCGACGCCGCGCGCGACCGCTTCGCGCAGCACCGCGATGGCCCCGGCCCGATCCTTCGGTGGGCCGAAGACACCGGGACCCGCCAATTGCATCGCGCCGTAGCCCAGGCGCTTCACCGTGCGGTCTCCGAGGGCATAGGTCCCGGCTCGTGCGATATCGGTCATGCATCTCGCTCCTGTGTGAGGGGCGGGAGTGTAGAACCTCGTGATCGGCCTGGTAATACGCCCCCCTCCGCACGGGGTGCGCGATAGGGCGAACGGGTCGCGGGATGTCATCGCAGCCTCGCAAGATCCCCCATCGGCCAAAGGATCTCGCCCGCCAAGATCAGGGGTGGTTTGTCTTGAGGCTAGAGCCCGAAATGCCGGCTCAGGACGATCATCAGTTCTGTCTGACTGTCCGTGTCGGTTTTGACGAAGATCTTCTTCAGATGCGTCCGTGTCGTATGGATCGACATGCCGAGCCTGTCGGCGCATTCCTTGGTGCTGTGGCCGGCGAGCAGGCTGTGGCACAGCTCGGCTTCCCGTGGCGTGAGCCCGTACGACGTCTTGAGGACATCGCCGTCGAGGTCCCCGCTTTCGTTGAGATCCGTGATCGTCAGAATGGCCCGGCAGCCGTCGAAATACTCCAGGCCTGCCTTGCGGAGCGGCTGGGCACGAAGGGTGAGGGGCCGCTTGCCCACCCTGCGGACGACGACCGGCGCCCGGGACAGTGAGACACCCTTCGGATCCGACCAGATGGCGGCGGCGACATGCGCGCGAAGCCGGGCCGTGGCCTGCGCATCGGAAGGAACGACGAGTTCCCCCAGCCGCACGTTCAGATCGGGTCCGAACAGTCGCTCCGCGCTGCTGCTCGCCTGCAGCACCCGTCCCGTCCTGTCGAGGAGCAGGCTCGGACTGCGGACCGTTTCCAGGGCGTCGGCGATGCCCGTGAGGCGCGCCTCGCCGAGGCTATGGGCCAGTTGCGCGGCTCGGTTGAGGGGGGCGATGAGGCGCCGCAAGGCGATCTGGTCGTCCAACGTATAGGGCCCCTGCTGGATGGTCCGCTGCATCATCATCACCCAGGCATCATCGCCCGCCTGGACCATCAGTCCGGCGGACCACTGAAAGCCGTGGCTGTGCAAGTAATCGGCATAGAACGGCTCGGATCGCATCGCGTCCGGCGTGGCATAGTCCTGGTCGACGAACATGCCGGTCCTGAGAAGCTTGGGGACGCCTCTCACGCGGTAGTCGTTCTTCGACCAGCCATCGCGAAAATATCCGTCGGCCAAGCCGTCGAGACTGGCGCTCATCGGCAGGCCGGGCACGCGCCCCTTCAGCGGGATCGCGACGACCCCCCTCGCGCCTGTCGCGGTCGCGATCCTGGAGACCGCGTTGTCCCAGTCATGAGATTGAAGCGCGGACGTAACGAGCGAGTCTTCGATGTCCTGCAGAGTCTCGTCGGCGAGAAACATCTCAACCCTTCAGCGATACGGAACGCTCCCGCGCAGCGCCGCACACTATCGACGATAGGCAGGACTAACCTGACCGGATCGGATTTGAAAGCCCGACGTGTTCTATCCGCATGAAGAGGCAGATATGATCCGCAAATGCAGTATAAGTCGATTGGCTGCAACGGTCGTCCGGCGTTCATTATTGAGCCGGGACCATGTCCGGATCGGCTGCCGGATCGTCGTTCGGTAAGATCTCATGAGCGATCGACGATCGATGCGCGCCACAGCACGGGCGAACGCGTCGAACGGAATCCATCCGCCCCTATCCATGCCGCCCGCTCCGCCGTCTTCGAGGGGATCGGGGCGGGGGGCCATGCCTCGTCTTGCGGTCCTGTCCCGCGATCAGGCCGGCTCGTAGGCCGTTGCAGACAGGCGGGTGGTGTCCGAAGCCGTGTCCTGCGAGGGGGCACCCAAGGGGCCGGCATGAAGCCGGGCGATCAGTCGTGCCATGTCCTCGGGCAGGTCGGCGGCGCATTCGAGGCCGAAGGCGAGGTCGAGGGCGGGCATCGTGCTGCGCAGGAAAGCGTGGGACGCCTCCGCGCCGGGACGGGGCGGCGGCGATGACGGGATGTGCAGGACAGGCGTGCCGAGGGTGGTTGTGGGCAGAGCGAGCATGGCTTCCACGGAGGTGCGCGACGCGCCTTGCGCGATCCCGCCGCCGGGCATTCGCGGCGGCCTCTCCCGTAAGGCCGCCCAAGCTAGACCGTACCGGTTGAACCGTAGCTGAAGGGCGACCGCCGCCCGTGCCGCCGCCCGTGCCGATCCATCACCGTTCGGCCGCCCCATCGGCGGTGAGTGCCGGTGACCCGGCAGAGCGGAAAACGAGAGGACGTCGCCCCGGAAGTTCGATGATCCCGGACCTCACGGGGACGGGACACGCGATACCGCGATCCTACATCGGGATCAGATGTAGTGCCGGAAGACGACCTGACTCTGGGGTTCCTTCGTCTTGTCACGCTCGCATCCGTCCACCGTAGGGCGGGTCTGGATCAGGGATGCCGGCATGACCAGCGTGACGAGGGCGAGGAGCCAGCGGAAGGGACGTGCAACGGTCATGTCGGGTTCCTGGGCTGGGTCGCGGTCGGATCGTCACCTTGAGATCATGCGCCTGTGGCGGCTGAATGGTTCATGGCTGGCCGCGATCCGTTTCGCTGTGCCGGCGCGCACATCGGCTCGACCTCCCTGTCACGGCATCGGCGTCAGCGGCGGTGCCACCATGCCGAGACCCCGAGCGCGATGGACCGCCGCCGGCCCTGGTCTCCATTGCTCCGCAGCTCGAGCAACCGGGCCTGACGCAGATGCAGGATCTGGTGGCGATGGCCACCGGCCGGGAAAGCTCGCCCCGGGAGGCGGCGGAATCGCTCGCGATCCGGGAGGGCACCGTTCGGGTTCACCTGAAGGCGATCTTCGGCCGGCTCGGCCTCAGGCGTCAGAGCGAGCTCGCCATCATCGTCGCGTGCCTGAATGCCATCCTGAGCCGGCGGCGGGAGCGCGAGGCCGACATGCACCGCTGAGCGGCGCGGGCGTCGGATGGTGTCTGAAACGCAAAAAGCCGCCCGGAGGCGGCTCGTCGCGGAGAGGTGAGTCTCATGTCATGCACTGGAAGCTCGATAGCTTCCCGCCACCTTAGTTGAAGGTGTCGATCTCAGCCGACTCGTAGCTGGTGACTTCCATGCCGACACACACTTCCTGAACGACGGGGGCAGTCCAAGCCATAATGTTTCTCCTGCGTTGCAAGTCTTCTTTGGAAGACATCTCGGTTGCGCGTGATCGCTGCGCTTGAGAGATACCTATTGCCCGCCCCCCGCCAAAGCAAGCCGAAAGACGGAAATATCCTGCAGGATTCCCTTAGTTTTCTCTCATGGAACGGGGCATGAGCCCTCATGAGTAGAGAACGCATCAGGTTTGGGCGAAGGCCGCGGCGTCGGCGACCTGATCCTCACCCGGAATCCGACCGGTATACAGGACGAACTGCTCCAAGGCCTGCAGCACCACCACCTCGTGGCCGGTGATGAGGCGCTTTCCCAGGCCTTCGGCAGCGCGCAGGAAGGGCGTCGTCGAGGGCAGTGCAACCACGTCGAAGGCGATGGTGCTGGCAGCGATCTGAGGGGCGGGGAAGGCGAGGGCATCGGCCTCCGGTCCTTCCATGCCCAGGGGCGTGACGTTGATGAGGAGTGGGGCCTGCGCCTCGCCGATCTCGGGGCGCCAGCCATAGCCATGACTCTCCGCCAGGGCTCGTCCGGCCGGCTCGTTGCGTGCGACGAGCGTACCGTTCGGGAAACCCGCATCACGCAGGGCTGCGACGACGGCCTTGGCCATGCCGCCGGACCCGCGCAGGAGGAACGGTGTTCGCGGATCGACGCCGTGCTTCTCGATGAGGAGGCGGATGGCGATGTAGTCGGTATTGTAGCCGGTGAGGCGCCCGGCCTCGTTTACCACCGTATTGACGCTGTCGATGGCCGCCGCCGAGGCTTCGAGCTCGTCGAGAAGCGGGATCACGGCCTCCTTGAACGGCATGGAGATCGCGCAACCGCGAATGCCCAAGGCCCGTATGCCACCGATCGCGGCGGGTAGGTCGGTGGTGGTGAAGGCCTTGTAGACGTAGTCGAGCCCCATGAGCTCGTAGAGCCGGTTGTGGAAGCGCGACCCGAAATGGCCCGGTCGTCCCGACAGGGACATGCACAACGTGGTCTCGCGTCCGATCGGCGGCTTCATCGCGGTCTCCGGCTGGCCGGAGGCGCGGTTCGTCCCGCGTTCCGGCACCGGAGCGATACCATGTCCCGTGATGCGCCGCGCCCGTCAGACCTTCCGGTTCCGCCCGTCGTCCAGGATCGCCTGGGCATGATACCAGCTGTCGCCGAAATCCATCCTCGGCAACGCCATCGGCTGTGCAATGCGCCCTGCGAGGTCCACCACGGCATTGACGCTCTTGCGCGTGCCTGTCGAATAGGCACGTGCGGGTGATGCGTTCTTTCTGGGCACGAAAGCAAAGATTTCGGCCGAATTCCGAGGTGAGCTCAAAGTCATGATCCGACGTCTCCGATGGCTGCTGGGCGTTCATGCCCCCGACGTCTCGTGATGATATGAGCGGTGTCTGATATTTGCACCGGCTAAACGTGCGAAAAACAGTACATGCCGGTAATTCGAGCATGCCTTAATTTGTTTCATGCCTTCGAATGACGGTGTGCTGCCGTAGCCAAGCTCCTCAGGGGATCCCCTGCTCTATGCCGATCCGATTCTCCGGCACGACGCCCGCACGTCCGTGAGAGGGGCGCTGTCCATGGCGGCGCCGAGACGAATCTCAACCTCTGCCGCCTCATGTCGCTTGGAACCATCGCGGCGTGAATCTCTTGATCCGGCCTAGCAAGCGCGCGCCGAAATCATGATTTCACCTGGATCGAACTTTGCCGTTTACGAATAGTTGCGGGGGAATGATCCAGGTTATTGGCGATGAAAGCGCGCTGATTCTGTTCGATGCGTCACGAACTCATTTACGGAGCAACGAATCATGGGCCTTTTCACCAAGGACATCCAGACCCTCGACGACCTGTTCGTGCACACCCTGCAGGACATCTATTACGCCGAGAACCAGATCACCAAGGCGCTGCCGAAGATGATCGCCAAGGCAACCGATCCGGAACTCAAGAGCGGGTTCGAGAAGCACCTCGCGGAAACCGAAGGCCAGATCCAGCGCCTGGAGAGGGTCTTCGAGATGCATGGCCATACCCCGAAGGCGGTGACCTGTCCGGCCATCGACGGCATCATCAAGGAGACCAACGAAGTCTCCGGTGAGATCGGCGACAAGACTGTGCTCGATGCCGCCCTCATCGCCTGCGCCCAGGCGGTGGAGCATTACGAGATCACGCGCTACGGCACCCTCGTGGCCTGGGCCAAGCAGCTCGGCCGGGACGATTGCGCCGGCGTACTGCAGCAGACCCTGGACGAGGAGCGTGCCACCGACGAGCGCCTGACGCGCCTGGCCGAGGGGCAGGTCAACCGCCGCGCCGCCTGATCCGATGAGGCCGCCCTACCCGCTCGGAGGGCGGCCTGTCCGTCAGGCCGGGAAGAACCGGTTGGCCGGGCGCGGCAGGCCGAGATGGTCGCGTAGGGTCGTCCCCTCGTATTCGGTGCGGAACAGGCCCCGGCGCCGGAGTTCGGGCACCAGGGTGTCGACTACGTCGTGGAGCCCTTCCGGAACGAACGGGAACATGACGTTGAAGCCGTCGCAAGCGCGGCCGTGGAGCCATTCCTCCATCTCGTCCGCCACCTGCCCGGGCGTGCCCACCATGGTGAGCCCGCCATAGCCGCCTACCCGCTGGGCGAGTTCCCGCACCGTCGCCCCGGTCTTGCGGGCATAGCCGACGATCTGGGCCTGGGAGCTCTTGCTGGCGTTGGTCTCGGGGATCTCGGGCAGGGGCGCGTCGAGGTCGAAGCCCGAGGCATCGACGCCGAGGCGCACGGAGAGGTTGGCGATCCCGCTGTCGGTGGGCACCAGGGCGTCGAGCCGCGCCTTCTTGGCCTCGGCTTCCTCCCGCGTCGCGCCGAGGACGATGAAGGCGCCTGGCAGGATCTTAAGATGGTCGGGGTCGCGGCCGAGGGCCGGCATCCTGCCTTTCACGTCGGCGTAGAAGTCCTGGGCGGCGGCGAGTTTCGAGGCGGAGCCGAACACCACCTCGGCGGTCGCGGCGGCGATCTGGCGCCCGGCCTCCGATGCGCCGGCCTGGACGATCACCGGCCAGCCCTGGACTGGGCGTGCGATGTTGAGCGGCCCCTTCACCTTCAGGAACTCGCCGGCATGGTCGAGGACGTGGAGCTTGTCGGGGTCGAAATAGACTCCCTCCTCCACGTCGCGGACGAAGGCGTCGTCGGCCCAGGAATCCCACAGGCCGGTGACCACGTCGAAGAACTCGCGGGCGCGGGCATAGCGGACCGCGTGGTCGAGATGGGCGTCGCGGCCGAAATTCAGGGCCTCGTCCGGGTTGCCGGAGGTGACGAGGTTCCAGCCGGCGCGGCCGTTCGAGATATGGTCGAGGGAGGCGAACTTCCGGGCCACATGATAGGGCTCGTTATAGGTCGTGGAGGCCGTGGCGATGAGCCCGATCCGCTCGGTGACGGCGGCCAGCGCCGGCAGCAGGGTCATCGGGTCGAAGGAGGTCACGGTGGCGCTGCGCTTCAGCGCGGCCATGGGCATGTTCATCACCGCCAGATGGTCGGCCATGAAGAACGCGTCGAACTTGGCCGCTTCCAGGCGCTGGGCGAAACGCTTGAGATGGGGAAAGCTGAAATTCGCGTCCGGATATCCGCCGGGATAGCGCCACCAGGCGGTGTGGATGCCGATCGGCCGCATGAAGGCGCCGAGATGCAGGCGACGAGGTTGGCTCATGCGGGGCTATCTCCGTCCGGCAGGTGAAAGCACGGCGTTGGCATACCGCAGCAGCGGGAGGATAGGGATCTGGTTTTTTTGCCAGGACAGGCAACGAACGCGCTGGGAAGCCACCCCTTCACGAACGGCGCTTCCGCCAGAGCAGGATGGCCCGGCAGGCGGCGTCCCGCACCCGCCGGTCGAGGGCGGGATAACGGCGCAGTGTCGCGACCAGCCTTGCCCGGGCCGCGCCCTTCAGGCCGCGCCAGCCGAGGGGCACGATGAGATCCACAAGCGGTAGGGGCTCGACCCCGAAACGGCGTTTGTAATCGTAGTCGCCGACGCTGAAATCGAACGAGCGGCAGCCCTCTCGATGGAGTGCCTCCATGGTCTTGTCGATCACGAGGCGGCCCGGCGAGCAGTTCGACCACCCCTCCCCGGCATTGCTGATGCGGATCATGACGTAGGTGTCGGCATCGCGGATGCCGAGCAGCGCGGCGACGACCTCGTCTCCCGCCATCAGGGCGCTGACGACGGCGTAGCCGCGGCCGAGGCCTCGTTCCACGAGACGACGGTAGAAGGCGTCGAACTCGGTCTCGTCGAGGCGGTAATCGGCGCCGATGCTGCGCATGCGCGCCTCCTGCTGGCGCGCCATCACCTCCAATACCCGCTGGGCCTCGTCCTGGTCGGTGACGATGCGGAAGGTCGTCTCCGGCTCGCGGGAGAACACCCGCCAGCTTCGCTCCAGTTCCTTGCGCACGGTCTTGGCGAGGCCGCGATGATAGGCGTCCCAATCCTCGCCCGTCCTGACCTCGTTGCCGCTCAGAGGGCACGGGCACGCTCCCCTGATCAGGGACAGCGGATTGGGCCCGTCGGCGAAGGCCGCCGGCATCTTGCGCAGGGAGAGAAGGTCGGCGCGGGGCAGCGCATGGCGGATCGCCCGCCACAGCCGCAGGGCGCCGGCATGGTCCCGCGGGGCCGCGGGGCCGAGGAGCGGCGCGTTGTAATCGGTGAGGCCGAGATCGGCGAAGGCGATGACGCGGCGCCGCCCGGTCTCGTCGATCACCAGGGGGAGATGCAGTGCGAGCGCGCCCGTCGCCTCGTCCCGCACCGTCACCGGGAGCGGCGTCAGCCCCACCCGGCCTCGAAGCGCTTCGTACCAGGTCTCGATCCAGGCCGGATCCTGGAAGGGCGTCGGCGCGCCCGTCCATCCGGGGACGTGTTCCGTCCAATCCGAGGCGATCGCCACCGCATAGCCCCGGGTGCCGAAGACGGACGTGTCCGGACTCGCGATGCCCCGGCGATCTGCCGCCGGCGCCGTATTCCTCACGCCGGAGCGGGGAGTTCGAGGATCTGGCCCGGACGGGCCGCATCGAGGCGGAAATCGACGGCGCGGCGGGCCGCGCGCTCCCTCTTCACCCAGGCGCTGTCGCGCAGCAGCTTCTGCATCACCGCCTTCGACCAGTAGCCCGGCCCGGTGATGGCGTGGCTCGCCGGCTCGCGCCCGAAGCGGTGGCGCAGCATGCCGTTGGCGAGGTTGACGATCTGCTTGCGGCGGATCGGCTCGTCCACGAAGGAGACCGTCATCGACACGTTGAGGCAGTCGAGATTCTCGACCCGGTGCGGCGCGTTGAGCGGCCAGCTCAGCATCTGGCCGGGCGACAGCTCCATCACCTGCGCATGGGCGTCGTACCAGGGCGCGTAGGGCATATCGACCTCCACATCGAAGAGGGCGATGTCTTCGAGATGACGCGGCGTCACGAAGGGCGGGGTCGAGGGATAGACGTAGACCCGCTTGGCGCCGATGATCTGCCACAGGTGCTGCCCCGGCAGGTCGGCATGATAATAGACCTGGGCGTTGGGCGACGAGATCAGGATGCCGCAGGTGGATTTCGCCGGGGAGAAGCCGGGAACGCGCCGGGCCAATTCCTCGAACATGGCGTCGAGCGTGGCGCGGTAGCGCCTGTCGACGGTCTCGACATTGCGCAGGTTGAGCCACATCCGCCCCTGGGCGATGGACTCGATCACCTGTGCGCCGGGAAGCCCCCCGGTCTCGCCCTCACGCCAGAACTTGCGCTGGCCGGCCGCGCCCATATGGACGAGGCTGTACTGGTCGCGGGGATAGGTATCGATCAGGTCTGCCAGGGCCTCCCGCGAGAACAGGGGGGATTGGTGCAGCCGATGCTCGAGCCGCAGGGGCCGGTGGCCCCAGAGGGCGCTGTGGGTCTCGTCCCAGGAGGTGAAGATCGGGTCGTTCATGATGACGGCCAATCCGTATCGTGTCCCGCCGCGCCATAAGGAGGCGGATCGTCCCCCTGCGGGATAGGATCGATCCATTTCCGGACACGATGTCCGATGATGTCGTGAGCCTTGCATCCATGGTGCCGGCAGGAAAGGGCCTGCACGAGAAAGGCGCTTGCCGGGAAGCACTTGCTGAAGACCCACTTGTCGAGAAAGTATGTGCCGGGATGCGTGTGCGAAAGTCTTTCGCAAGCGACGGCGGGGTAGGATCGGCGGGTCACATCCTCTTCCGGAACCTCGCCGCATGACGCAACGCCCTGGACCGGGAGACACGAAGGCGCCCTCCCTCTGCCTCCATCTCATGGGAACGGGGCATCCGCCCTGCGGCGTCGGCGATTTTGCGGGCCAGCTGGTGGAGGCGCTCAGGCTTCAGGAACAGCCTCAGGAGACCCTCGTCCTCGCGCCGGGCCGCATGCCGCTCGGCGAGATCTGGCGCGCCGTGGGGAAGAGCCGCGCGGTCATCGCCAACCTGCCCGTGGTGGCCTGGAAGCGGGCCCTTTCCGGGCCGCCTGCCGCCTTTGCCGTGGCGCTGCTGCGAGGTCGGCGGCGGGTCGCGATCTTGCACGAATGGGGCGGAATGCACCGCCTGCGCCGCCTCGTCCTGCGGCCGCTCCTGCTCCTCGCGGACACCGTCGTCCTGCTGTCGCCCCAGGTCCGGGACGAGCTCGCCGCCGATCCTGTGATCGGCCGTCTCGCCCGGCGGGCGGTGATGATGCCCCTGCCCCCGAACATCACGCGGCCCGAGGCCACCGTGCCGAGCGCCCTGTCCGAACGGATGCGCGCCGCCCGCGAGGAGGGGCGCCTCGTCCTCGGTCATTTCGGCTCGATCTATCCGGGCAAGCAGCCGGAGGCGATCCTCGACATCGCGGCCGGCCTGAAGGCGCGCGGCGCCGACCCACTCGTCGTTTTCATCGGTTCGTTCATCCGTGCCTCGGACGGGATCGAGGAGATCTTCCGGGCCAAGGTCGCGGCGCTCGGCCTCGCCGAGACCGTGGTGGTTTCCGGCTACGTCGCCTCGCCCGAGGAGCTGTTCGGCCTGTTCGACGAGGTCGACGCCTTCGTCTACGTGCTCCCCGAGGGCCTCACCGCGCGGCGCGCCAGCATCCTGGCCTGCGTCCAGGCCGGACGCCCGGTCATCGTCACAGAGCCGGCGCGCGCGGACGAGTTCGACCACCATCCGCGCTTCCGTGCTCTCCTGTCCGGCGGGGCCATCGTCCTCGCCCCGGGCGGGGCCGGACCGGAGACCTATGCCGATCTCGCCCTGGCCGCCTCGGCACGGCCGACGCTGCCCCCCGCCATCGACCGCAGGGTCTGGTTCGCTGATGCTGCCCGCAGCTTGAGGGACGCTCTCGGCTGACGGACCGAAGGTGCGAACCTTGCCCTTTCGCAGTGATCGAAAGGCAAGGAGACGCGCCATGACCCAATCTGACCCAAGCGACGTTCCGGAAATGAGCAAGTCCGACCGGTCCGGACACTGGGCGGTCGGCGGGCTGGTCGCCGGCTGTGTCGCGACCCTGCTCTGGTGCGGCCTGCTGATGACCCTCGGCGGCTGGGCCGTCGGGATCATCGAATTCTGACAGGCACCATCCCGAGGAGCGGGGCGGGTCAGGCGCTGCGGAACCGGGCGAGGTAATGCAGGCCGAAGACGGAGATAAGGAAGGTGACCCAGACCGGGTCTCCGCCATCGAAGAAGAAGCTCTCCATGCAGGAAAGAAGGAGTCCGAACAGCCAGATCTGCACGAACATCGTCGCCAGCGGGTCGGCCCGGCCCCGCGCCTCGATCTTCATCACGTCGCGCAAGGGAGCGACGACGACGATCGCGAGCACCAGGACGAGCCCTGGCAGGCCGAGGGTGACGGCGGTATCGAGGTAGCTGTTGTGGCTGTGCGAGGCGTATCCGGCCCAATTCGACCCGTCATCGGAGGCCGCGCGCACGGTGACGTTGTTCCAGAACGCGGAGAAGCCGTAGCCGGTGAGCGGGCGCGCCCCAAGGGCCTCGATGGCGAACTGCCAGACGTCGGTCCGGCCGGTGAAGGTGGAATCCACCGGCAGCAGCCGCACGAGGGCGGCCACGGGCTCGCTCACCACGGTGCCGACGCTGAACAGGTTGATCGCGAAGAGCGGAACCAGAGTGAGGAGGACGCGGCCCGCAAACGAGCGGATGACGGTGAAGAGCCCCGTGATCGCCAGCGCGGCCAGCAGGAGCGCCGTCGCGCTCTTGCCCTCCGAGCCGATGAGGAACAGCCCGGACAGGATGACGATGGCGCTGCCCGCCGTCACGAGCCCCGAACGCGCCACCGCGATGCCGATGAAGACCAGCATGGCCATGACCGCCGCGGCGCCGTTCTTATGGCCGAATACGCCGCGCCAATTGCCCGCGAGCATGGGTTCGACCACGTCCTTCGCCTGGTGGATGGCGAGGTCCGGCGCCAGTATCATGCCGAGATAGCAGGCGCCGAGCAGCACCAAGGACGCGATCGCCAGGAGGTTGCGCAGATCGTCGCGCGAGCGCGCCAGCAGCGGCAGGCAGGCCGCCGCCAGCATCACCGACCCTGCCAGGGTCAGGCGCTTGGCCGAGGTGACGGGATCCTGCGACAGCACGACGCTCAAGGCGAACCAGGCCCCCAGGCCCAGGAACGAGGGCGTTAGGAACGTGCGCAGGGCCCTGGCATGCGTCGGGAGCGTCAGGGCGAGGCACAGCAGCGCGAGAAGGCCGAAACTCGCATAGGTCAGGCCCTCGCGGCCCGTGGCGAGTTCCGAAACGTCCGGATTGCTCAGGTCCTGGAAGGGTCTGAGGGAGATCCAGGTCAGCAGCAGGAAGGCGAGGAAGGCGGCCTTGCGCCCGATGAGGCTGGCCGGCGTCTCGGAGAGCGCCGTCCGCACGCGCTGCCATCCCCCGGCGGCGGTCCCCGATGCCGGCAATCCGGACGCGCCCGTCCTCATCGGTTTCCCGCCCTCATCTCCCGCGCGTCCGCAGGCGCGGCGTGCTGGCGCGGTAGGGCTGCGGCTCGACGCCCAGGGCCGCGAGGCAGCGTCCGAGGGCCACGAGGATCGGGTGCAGGGCGATGGTCGGCTCCCGCGTCCGCGCCAGATCGAGGATGGCGCGTCCGAACGAGACCCCGAGGACCGCGAAGGACTTGCCGGCCAGGGTCACGAGGCCGAGGCTGCCGCGCACGTGCTTGCGCTCGATCCGGTAATTGACGGCGCCGATCCGCAGGCCCCGCGCGGCGAGCCATCCCGTCCGCGTGCGGGCAAGGGGCACCGTCTCGGTGATGACGGCCTCCGCCTCCCAATAGAAGGTCACGCCGGCCCGGCGGGCGCGGACGAAGAAGTCGGTGTCGCCGCCGCCGAGGAAGTTATAGCCCGTGTCGAAGGGCGGCGCGCCCATCAGCGCGAAGGTGCGCCGCGTGATCAGGCAATTGCCGCTGCCGTAGATCACCGGCACCGGCCCGCTCTTGTCGTAGGCGGGGGCGAAGGCGGGATGGCCGTCGAGGCCGGATCGGGTGCCCGGCTCGAAGCGCGGGATCACCGGGCCGCCGACGATGCCGACCCCGGTGCGCTGGGCCGTGGCCACCATGCGCTCCAGCCAATCCGGCCGCGCGAGCTCGTCGTCGTCGATCATCAGGAAATAGCGGGTCTCGGGATAGGCGCTGAGCGCCGTCGTGAAGGCACGGTTGATCGCCGAGCAATTGCCCTGACGCCGTTCCACCACGCATTGACCCTGGAGCGGGCCCTTCGCGAAGACCGCCTCGGCCGCCGCCGATCCGGCCTGCGCCGCGGCGTCGTTGTCCACCACCACCACGGCGAAGTGCAGGCCGGTCCGCTGGCGCGCCAGGGAGGCGAGGGTCTGGACGAGGTGCTCCGGCCGCTTGAAGGTCGGGATGCAGACCACCGCGTCGAAAGGGTTGGCGCGCGCCCTCACGACGCGCGTCCGGTGAAGCGCTCGATCACACTCATGAGCGGCTTGGGCCTCAGGTCGGAATCCAGGGGAAGCGGACGGTTCGCCGTCCCGTCGGGACGGGTGAAGTATATCGGCACCCAAGTATAACGATCCGTGATGCCCCAGGTAAGAACCTCGCTCGGCGGCGTCACCTCCTCCACAATCCGGAGGAAGTCGGCCGCCCTGCGCGCGATGATCTCGTCGCGGATGGCGACGTCCGTCGGCAGACCGACATCGATCACGTCGAGCTCGGTGATCAGAACGTCGAGCTTCATTGCCGCGATCTCCCGCAGGAAGCCCTGGAGGCCGTCCCGGTCGATCTCCCGGTCGGCGAACAGGTGAGCCTGCAGGCCAATGGCGTGGATCGGAATGCCCCGGTCGAGTAGGGAGCGCGCGATGGCGAGGATGCCGGCCCGCCGCATGGCAAAGCGCGGCCCGACATACTCGATGTCGTATTCGTTGAGGACGAGCCGGGCCGCGGGATCGGCCGCGTGGGCGGCCTTGAAGGCGATCGGGATGTACTCGGCCCCGAGAATCCTCGTCCAGACGAAGGGACGCAGGTCCTGCGGCGAGGCCGGATTGTCGGGCATCGGCTCGTTCACCACGTCCCACGAACCGATGAAGCCGCGATAGCGGGACACCACCGTCTCGATATGGCCGGTCAGCACCCATTCCGCCTCGACCCGGCTGGTGATCGCCTCGGCCCAGGCCGGCATTCCGCCATACCAGGCCAGGGTGTGGCCGCGCAGGCCGAGCCCGTTGCGGCGAGCGAAGGCGGCGATCCGGTCGGCTTCGCCGAAATCGAACGTCTCCCGGTTCGGCCGCAGGACCGGCCATTTCAGGCCGCCCTCCGGCACCAGCAGCCGGCACCTCTCCACGAGCGCGGCGCCGTAGCCGGCATCCGCCATGAGCGCGTCCCCCCGGACAGCGGCTCCGAACGGGATCTTTTTTCGCGGAGAGGCGAGGGCCGGACGGTCGTTCAGGATGCCTCCCGCGCCGAGCACGCCGCCCAGGGCCCCCTCGAGGATGGCCCGGCGATGGGGAAAACCCTGTTTCATGCCGAAACCTCGCGAGGGGTGGGGATCGTCCAAAACGGCACACTTCGCTGGGTCATGGCGAATGGTTTTGCAAGTTCAGGTCCGTACATGAGATGACAGACGTCCAGATACACCCGATTGGTGTGGCACGCCGCCCGGCGAACGAGACGTGCTTCCTGCGACAGGACTCGACGGCCCCTCGTCCCGGCCCGCCCGCTTCGGGCGGGGCCGGCCCTCCTCCTGACCCGTTTCGTGGCACGGGCTCTGCGGATGCATCGGCCATGACCGCCCACTCGTCCCGAAATCCGACACCCGGCGGGGGACGCCGCATCGGGAGCCGGCGCCTCGCGCCCCTGCGTCTCGTCGCCGGCGCATGGTCGACCCACCGCACCGTGCTGATCGGCTATGGCCAGCTCCTGGCCGGCGCCGGTGGGCGCCTCGCGCTCCAGATGGTCTATTTCCTGGTTCTCGCCAACACGCTGAGCCTGGCGGAGATGGGCGTCTTCGCCTCCGTCTCGGCGGCGGGCGTGATGATCGGCTGTCTGGCGGGTTTCGGCTTCCAATCCTTCGTGATGCGCTCGGCCGCCAGCCGGCGCTCGTCGATGGGCGGATATCTCGCCGTCTACTATGCCTGTTTCGGGCTCGCCTTGCCGATCATGCTCGGCCTCTCGCTGGCCCTCTACGTCCTGCTGTTCCGCGACGTGATCGCCCTGCCAGGCTATCTCGCGATCATCGTGGTCGAGGTGGCGCTCTGGCGCCAGATCGAGCTCCTCGTCCAAGTCAACAACGGGCTCGGCCGCTACGCCGCCGCCGCCACGGTGGTGTCGCTTCCCGTGGGCTTTCGCGCCGCCGCCGCCGTGGCGTTCTGGGCCGCGGGCGGCGGCGATGCCGAGACCTGGGCCGTCTATTATCTCGTCGGCAACGCGGTCTCGGTGACCGTCCTCGCCTTTTTCTTCCACCCGCGCACGCGGATGCGGTTCCGCGCGGTGCTGCTCAAGGGCCGGCTGCGCGACGGACTGCTCTATGCCGCCTCCTACTTCATGTTCCTCGCCCAGGGCGAGATCGACAAGCTCATCGTCCTGACGCTGGCCGGCGAGCGCATGGCGGGCATCTACGCGATCTCCATGCGGCTCATCGACCTCACCGGCGTGCCGCTGCGACCGATGTTCATGATGTATTCGCGCAAGCTCATCCAGGCCGGCCGCGCCACCCGGGCGTCCTTGCGCGAATGCCTGAAGGTGGAGGCGATGGTGGCGTCCGTCTCGACGGGCGCCCTCGTCTTCATGGTGGCCGTCCTGCACATCCGGCCCGATCTTCTCGGCCCGAACGTGTCGGCGGCCTACGGCATGCTCACCGTCATCGTCGCCGTGCCGGCGGTGCGCAACCTCCTGGAGTTCCAGGGCGAACTGTTCTTCGCATTCGGCCGGATGGGGCTGCGCGCGGGCGTCACCGCCGCGCTCATCGCCTTCAAGGCGGCGGCCTTCATCCTGCTCCTCACGGCTTTTCCCGATCCGGCGCAGTGGAGTCTGTGGCTGAACGCGATCTATGTCGCGATCTACGCGTTCTCCTTCTTCACCCTCTACGGTCTTTTGTGGCGGAACACGGCACCGTGATCGCCACACCCCGAGACAGGCGCGGTCCGATGACGGAATCCTTCACCCTTCCCGGCGCAGGGTCCCTTCGATGAAGGGCGGCGGATCGAAGGAGGTACGCATGAAGGCCGAGACCGGAGATCCTGCCTCCGCATCCGCGGGGCAGGATCGGGCCGAGACGGTGGGCCTGATCACGCTCAGCCACCGGGGCGACCTGGAGCGGTGCGCCCTGTTGTTCGAGACCATCGACCGGCACGCGACGCCGCGCGGCTGCCATTACGTCATCGTCGACGACAAGGACGTGGCGTTGTTCGCGCGCTTTGCCCGCCCCGATCGCCGCATCCTGCCGCTGTCGCAGTTCCTGCCCTGGTGGATGCGGCCGATTCCCGTCCTGCGCTGGCGCGGGCGCCGCTACTGGCTCACGCCCTTCGGCAAGCCGGTCAGCGGCTGGCACGTCCAGCAGATCGTCAAGATCGAGGCCACGCGCCGGCTGCCGGAGGCGCGCTACTGCCTGATCGATTCCGACATCTACTTCTTCCGGGACTTCGACCTCGCCGCCCTGGCCGAGCCCAACCCGACGCCGTTCCACGTCCATCCCGGCGGTGTCGTGGCCGACCGGCCCCGGCACATCCTCTGGATCGGCACCGCGAGCCGCCTCCTCGGCACCAGTCCGCAGAGCGTGCCCGCCGACGATTACATCGATCAGATCATCATCTGGGACCAGGCGACCGCACGGGCAATGACAGAGCGGATCGAGGCGGTGACGGGCCACGGTTGGGTCGCCGCCCTGTGCCGGGACCGCAACTTCTCGGAATACATGATCTACGGCACCTTCGTCGCCCATACGCCCTCGGCCATGGAGCGGCACGCGGTGACGATTCAGAGCTTCTGCCGGACCCATTGGGACGACGACGCCCTGAGCGGGGCCGACATCCTCGCGATGCTGGACGCCGCCACGCCGACGGAGCGGGCCTTCTGCATCCAGTCCTTCGGATCGACGCCGCTTTCCACCATCCGCGCGAGTCTGGACGCGTTCCCTGCCGGGGATGGAGCGGAGCGTCCGGAGCGGACGGAAGCGGCATGAGGCGGCCTTCCCCCTGCCCACGGACGTGCCGAGGCAAATCGCTCGTGGGTGATTAAGGACGACGGCGATCGACATGAGTACGAATACGTTTCCGCGAGCCCGGTACTTGGAAAAGTAAGATTTGCCGTGTCATGTGCGAGAGCACGGTCGACGCGCTTTCCGGAAGGCGGATCCCCTCCCATGCCCTCGCAGAAGTCCTCGATCCCGTCTTGCCCCATCACGACGGAATAGAGACGGAGCATGCAGGCCATGGCACAGGACGACACCGCCACGATGGCGCGGCAGGTCGCGCTGGAGGATCTCCACCACGACACGGAGATGCCGGCCGGCGAGGCCGGGTTCAGCCTCGCGAAGGTCCACGAAATCCTGGAGGCGCTGCTTCCGGCGGGCGAGGTCTCGGTCTATGAGGCCGGCGGCGGGGCGTCCTCCTATCTTCCGGTCTCGGTGCTGCGCCGCTCCCGCGTGACCGTGGTCGATATCGACCCGACCCAGGTGAGCAACAACGCCTACGCCGAGACGGTGGTCTGCGGCGATGTGCAGGTCCACCGCTTCACGCCCCGGACCTTCGACTTGGTGACGAGCTACAACGTCATCGAGCATCTTCCGGATGTCGGGGCGGCGATGGAGCGCTTCGCCGAATGCCTGAAGCCCGGTGGCCTCCTGCTCATCGGGGCACCGCATCCGCGCTCGCTCTCCGGCCTCGTGACGAAGTATTCGCCGCACTGGTTCCACGTCTGGTTCTACCGCCATATCCGCGGTCACCAGCGGGCGGGCGAACCGGGCGAGCCTCCGTTCCCGGTGCATTACCACCCGCTCGTCCTGCCGGCCCGGCTGAAGCCGTTCCTCGATCGCGTCGGGCTCGAACCCGTCTACGAGCGCGTCTACGAGAGCCCGCGCTACGCGGAGATGCGGGTGCGCCGTCCTCGGCTGGCCGCTCTCGTCGACGGCGTCACGGATCTGGCGAACCTGGCGGCGGGACGGCGCATCAACCTGCGGCACGGAGACTATCATCTCGTGCTGCGCAAGCGGGCCGGGCATCCGACGTCGCAATGACCCCCGACGCCCTCCTCGATCGCGATGCGACCGAACTCAAGGCCCGGCTCTCGCTGCGGGCCCGGCTCTCGCATCGTCTGTCGCGGCATGTCCCGACCGCGCCCGCGCTCCCCCATCTGCATGGCCCGATGGTGAGCATCACCTTCGACGACGTGCCTGACACGGCCTGCAGCACAGGGGCCGCCCTCCTCGACGCCCATGGCGCCAAGGGCACGTTCTACGTCTCCCGCACCCTCCTCGGCACCGCCACCGAGCATTGGCGGGTCGCCGGGGTCGAGGCCCTGGCGGATATCCATCGCCGCGGGCACGAAATCGGCTGCCATACCCATGACCACAGCTTGGTTCCCACCCTCGACGCAGGGGACTTCGCCGCAGATATCGGGCGCAACCGGGACGCATTCGCCGCCCTCGTGCCCGGACTGACGCTGGAAAATTTCGCCTTTCCCTACGGGTATGCATCGCTGGCCGCAAAGCGCGTACTCAGCCGGACCTACGGGTCGGGCCGCAGCATCGTGCCGGGCCTGAATACCGGCCGCATCGACCGTTATTTCCTGCGCGCGAACCCGCTCTTCGACCGCTGCCTCGACGCCGGCCTTCTCGCGCGCCTGATGGACGAGGCGGTGGCGCGTAACGGCTGGGTCGTCTTCTTCGGTCACGATGTCGCCGAGGGAGCGAGCCCCTACGGCTGCTCCCCCGGCCTGCTGGAGGCCACCCTCTCGGCCGCCGGCCGGCGGGGCATACCGGTCGTCTCGATCGCGGAGGGGATGGCGCGGGCTCGTGGTATCGCCGGGGAGCGGTGCCCCATTGAGGAGGCATCCCGCCAGTCGAGCGAGACCTCGGTGCGTCTCGCGGAGGGCGGCCCGCGCGACCCGTGATCCCGACCGCATCCGGGGGCTTTTCGTCCCGTCCGGCGTGGTGACGACAGCATGTCGTCAGACGTCCCATCCGTCTCCGGTGGACCGCGTAAAGACGAGATTCATCATCGTTTCGCGTTGTGACGCATTCATTGATGATCGACTGAGAATTTAATCTAATTTGGACTCGCAGTTGCTATCCCCTCGTGCATTCGGTCGTGTGCTCCACGAAGTGTGCCGGCTCGGGACAGGGACGGATGGAAGCGGGATCGTCACGCCAGCAATCCCGGTGCTCGCCGGGGCCCGTGTATCCTCGAAACGCAGTGATGTTGGGAGGCGATTGATGTTGGTCTACGACGATCCCCCGGCATCCGGCAGGCCCGGCGCGGCCGATCCGGAGCGGAGCGCATATCGCCTGTCCGTGGGGGGCGTCTTCTCCGCACTGCGCCGGCGCATCGTCTGGATTCTGGCCTGCGCCTTCATCCTGGCCGGGATCGGCCTCATCGTGGGGAAGATGCTGACCCCGCGCTACACCGCCGAGGCGCAGATCTATATCGACCCGCGCGACCTGAATCTGGTCTCCCGCGAGTTGACCACCGGCGGCCAGGATTCCAACGCCTATCAGAGCGTGGTGGAGAGCCAGACCCGACTCATCACCTCAAGCAGCGTGCTGCGCCGGGCCGTCGATGCCACGGGTCTTACCAAGGACGACGAGTTCGCGGCCGCGTCCGGCGGTGGGATGCTTTCGAAGATCGGCGCCGCCCTGGGCCTCGGGAGCCCGGACGCGCCGCCGGATGCCGAGGGCGACGCGAATGCGGCGATCGCCCTGCTGCAGCAGCGCCTCTCCGTGCGCCGGACGGGCCGGACCTATGTGATCGACGTCTCGGTCTGGTCTCGGGAGGCGGCGAAGGCTGCCCGCCTCGCCAACGCGGTCGTGGCGGCCTACCTCGCCGAGGATGCCGCCACCCGGACGGACGCCGCCAACCGCGCCAATTCCGGCCTCACCGCGCGCCTCGGCGAATTGCGCAACGCGCTCAACGCCGCTGAGAACCGGGTTCAGGCTTACCGGGCCGAGACCGGCCTCGTGGGCACCCGCGACGCCCTCGTCAGCGACCAGCAACTGACCCAGATCAACGCGCAACTCGCCGCCGCCCGCGCGCGCGTCGTGGAGGCGCAGGCCCGCGTCGAGCAGAGCCAGCGCATCGCCCGCGCCGGCCTGGATGCCGGGGCGACGGACGATGTCCTCGCCTCGCAGACCGTGGCTGGCTTGCGCGGCCAGTACGCGGAACTCACCCGGCGCCAGGCCGAGCTCACCAACGAACTCGGGCCGCGCCACCCTTCCGTCTCCTCCATGGCCAAGCAGGTCGCCCAGGCGCGGCGCTCCATCGATCAGGAGGTCGCCCGCTTCGCCCAGGCGGCGCAGACCGACCTCGCCAAGGCGCGGGCCACGGCATCCGCCCTCGAGAAGAACTTCGACCAGGCCAAGGGCCGCACGGTCGGTCTCGCCCAGGCCTCGATCCGCCTGCGCGAACTCGAGCGGGAGGCCGAGGCCAGCCGCTCGGTCTACGAGGCCTTCCTCACCCGCTCGCGCGAGACCGGCCAGCAGGCCTATCTCGACATGGGCAATGCCCGTGTCGTCTCCCCGGCGACGAAGCCGATCATGCGCAGCTTCCCGCCGCCGGCGCGCACGCTGATGATGATGGGCCTCCTCGCGGGGCTCGGCCTCGGCGCTCTCCTCGCCCTGCTCGATGACTGGGCGCGTTTCGGGCGGCCGGGCCGCGTGTCGAGGCCGTCCCAGGTTTTCGTGGCAGCGCAGGCGTCCGAGCAGACGCAAGCCCCGCTAGTCAAAGAAGCCCCGCTAGTCAAAGAAGCCCCGCTAGTCAAAGAAGCCCCGCTGGCCAAGCAACCTCCCGAGCCGACCCCGCCATCCCGTTCGGTCGAGGCGCCGGTCCCGCCGCGCGCCACCAGGGACAGCCGGATCCCCGCGACCCCTCGCGCCTTCCGGGCGGCCGATCTCCCCGCACCCCGGCGATCGCCCATGGCTTTCTTTCGGAACGGAGCGAAGGAGGCGGATAGCAAGCCGGCCGTCGAACCCGTAGCGCGAGCCGAGCCGACACGCACCGTGGAGCCGGCACCTCCGGCGAGATCCCATACCCGTCCCAAACCCGAATCTTATCCCAAACCAAAGCCGCCCCTCGAACCGGAACAGGCCGTGACACCGTCGTTCGACACACCCGCCTCGGCTAAGCGTGCCGGGGGGAAGCGCGCCTCGACCGCATCGTTCAGCGTTTCGGGCGCTGCCGCTCTGGTCGGAGGGAGGCGATGACGACGCCGTCCCGGGCCGTCCTCGGGCAGGTTCCCGTCACGTTTCTCGGCGGGATGCCGATCGCGGCTCTGGGAATGCAGGAGACCGTAGATAGGATGGCCGAGGCCGTGCGCGTCCATTCACGACCTGGAACGCCCCTCTACGTCACCTCGGCCAACGGCGAGGTGATGTCGCGACACGCACGGGATGCCGAGTTCGCCAGACTGGTGGACACGGCCGATCTCATCAGTGCCGACGGACAGCCGATGGTGACGGTGTCACGCTTCGTCGGCGACCGTGCCCTGCCCGTCCGGGTCGCCACCACCGACCTCTATCACGAGATCGCCCGCAAGGCCGCTGCGGAGGGCCTGACCTTCTATCTCTACGGCGCCACCGAGGACGAGAATAGCGCGGCGGTGGCGACGACGCGGCGCCTGTATCCGGCGCTGCGCATCGTCGGTCATCACCACGGTTACCTCACGGGCGACGCGCTGACGGACAAGATCATGGAGATCGACGCCCTGGCGCCGGACATTCTCTGGATCGCCCTGGGGGTTCCGCGCGAGCAGGCCTTCGTGCGGGATTATGGGCCGGTCTTGCGGAACGTCGCCCTGATCAAGACCTCCGGCGGCCTGTTCAACTTCCTCTCCGGAAGCCGCAGCAGGGCACCGGCCTGGGTTCAGCGGGTCGGGTTCGAATGGCTCTGGCGGCTGGTGCAGGAGCCCCGGCGCCTGTTCTGGCGATACCTCCTCACCAATCCCCACTCCCTCTATCTCATGCTCACGCGCAGCGGCGACCGTCGGCGCACGCGGCAAGGCGCTGACAAGACCGGCGAGGCGATGGCGCTGACGGAGCCTGAGGACAGCGATCTCGTCGGGAGACGGGCGAAGGGAGCCTGATCCCTCCTCCGCGCTCAATGCTGCGCGAAGCCTGCGGCCATGTTCACCGCCAGTGCCAGGACGCCGGTGTTGAACGATAGGCGTGGATCGTCCGCGCTGTCACGATCCGGCGGAAGGCCTGGTATCACGCCTTCGGTGGGCGGCAGGCGGTGTCGCAGGAGGTCCCCGAGAACCGGGAGAACAGCCTGGCGAGATGAGGGCGCAGGGGCAGGAACCGGCGATAGGCGGCCTCGGCCAGGATCGGCATCCCGGGCAGACTCGCCAGGGACGCGAGCCAGTTCCAACCGGGCAGCTCGCGCCAGAGCCGGATGAAGCCCGACGCCCCGGAGGCGAGACGGCCCTGTTCGTCCCGGACATGGAAACGCGCCCGCGCGGCTTCCCGACTGAGATCGGGACCGAGCGTAGCGGGGGCATCGTCGCCGCTGACATCGACGAAGGCGAGGCGTTCGGCCCCGCGGCTGCGCCGGTAGGTCCGGATCTCGGCGGAACAGAGCGGACAGGCCCCGTCGTAGTAGACGGTCAATGCGTCGGGTGGAGTCATGGTGGGCGGTTACGTCCCTCTTCATCGGCTCCAGAGAGGGAGGCCGTGTCCGGGGACAACGCATATGCAGGCGAAACGGCCACACCCTCGATGCACGCGAAGGTGTGGCCGTCTGTCAATGCGATGAAGGAGGGCCACCCGTATTTCGGATGCGCGCCCCGCGCGTCAGCGGGCGGCGAAGGCTTTGAGTGCGGCCTTGCCGGCGTAGCGGCCCTGTGCGCCGAGACCTTCCTCGATGCGGATGAGCTGGTTGTATTTGGCCAATCTGTCCGAGCGGGCGAGGGAGCCGGTCTTGATCTGTCCGCAATTGGTGGCGACGGCCAGATCCGCGATGGTCGAATCCTCGGTCTCGCCCGAGCGGTGGGACATCACGGCGGTGTAGCCGGCGCGCTGCGCCATATCGACGGCGGCGAGCGTCTCGGTGAGGGTCCCGATCTGGTTGACCTTCACCAGGATCGAGTTGGCGGTGTTCTCGGCGATGCCGCGCGACAGGCGGGTGACGTTGGTAACGAACAGGTCGTCGCCGACGAGCTGGCAGCGGTTGCCGACCTTCTCGGTCAGGAGCTTCCAGCCGGCCCAATCGTCCTCGGACATGCCGTCCTCGATGGAGAGGATCGGGTAGGAATCCACGAGCTTGGCGAGGTAATCGACCTGAGCCTCGATCGAGCGGGTCTGGCCCTCGCCCTCGTAATGGTAGGCGCCGTCCTTGAAGAACTCCGTGGCGGCGCAGTCCAGCGCCAGAACGATGTCGGTGCCGGGCTTGAAGCCCGCCGCCTGGATTGATTCCATCACGAAGTCGAGCCCGGCCTCGGCCGAGGGCAGGTTGGGGGCGAAACCGCCCTCGTCGCCGACATTGGTATTGTGCCCGGCCTTCTTGAGCGCGCCCTTGAGGGTGTGGAACACCTCGGCGCCCATGCGCACCGCCTCGGCGAGCGAGGAGGCGCCCACCGGCATGATCATGAATTCCTGGAAGTCGATCGGGTTGTCGGCATGCGCGCCGCCATTGATGATGTTCATCATCGGCACCGGCAGCACCCGCCCCTGGGTTCCACCGACGTAGCGGTAGAGCGGCAAGCCGGCGGTCTCGGCGGCGGCCTTGGCCACGGCGAGCGATACGCCGAGGATGGCGTTGGCACCGAGCCGCGCCTTGTTGGGGGTACCGTCGAGTTCGATCATCGCCTCGTCGACGGCGATCTGGTCCTCGGCATCCATTCCGCCGATGGCGTCGAGGATGTCGCCGCGTACCGCGGCCACCGCCTTGCGCACACCTTTGCCGCCGTAACGGCCCTTGTCTCCGTCGCGCAGCTCCATCGCTTCGTGGGCGCCTGTGGAGGCGCCGGAGGGTACGGCGGCGCGGCCGAAGGAGCCGTCCTCCAGCAGGACGTCCACCTCAATGGTCGGGTTGCCCCGGCTGTCGAGGATCTCGCGGGCGGCGATGTTGGTGATCGCGGTCATGCGTGCCCCTAGCTCTCAAGATGTGGTGCGGCGGGCGCTCGCCCGAGCCGTCATGATCCCGCGCTCGCCCCTCATCCGAGAGGGATGGGCCAACGGAACCGGTCTGATCCAGGGCAGGCTTATCCGTCAACATGCCGCCTCCGGCAAGCGTCCCCCTGTGCGCGGAGAGCTTCGGGCGGTGACAAATCTTTGTGGAGCGTGCGAGAATTTCTGAAGCGGCCGGTTCGGGCCATCCTACAAGGCCGTGCGCCGGACTTTATCGGCTGGGCCTACACCCTTGATTTCATACGCTGATTCGAGGCGGCGAGTTCCCTTGCCGCGACCGGTGCGCTATAGCGGCGGACATGACCAGCCCGCCCCCCTCCTCCGACGGCCTGCAGCTCGGCCAGGCCACCCCCCTGCCCGCCTCTCCGGAGGCGGCGCGCCTGGACCGGGTGCCGAATCCGCACCCCAAGACCGATTACCTGGCGCGTTTCACCGCGCCGGAATTCACCTCGATCTGCCCGGTGACCGGCCAGCCCGATTTCGGCATCCTGATGATCGACTACGTGCCCGACCTCTGGCTCGTGGAATCGAAGTCGCTGAAACTCTATCTCGGCGCGTTCCGCAACCACGGTGCCTTCCACGAGGATTGCACCGTCGGCATCGGCCTCACCCTCGTCGACCTGCTCAAGCCCCGGTACTTCCGCATCGGCGGGTACTGGAACGCGCGCGGTGGCATACCCATCGACGTGTTCTGGCAGACCGGCGAGCCGCCGAAAGCCATCTGGCTCCCGGATCAGGGCATCGCACCCTATCGCGGCCGCGGCTGAGCATCGGCGAAGCCGCATCGTGCCTCACCGATCTTCGGCGATGGCGCGGACGATCTCGTCGATCAGGCGTTCCTGTGCCTCGGTGGGACCTTGATGGACCTCCGCGACCGTCCGGAGCATGTCGGCGAAATGGTCTCGCTCCGCGAAACTCAGGGCATCGTGCAGGACCGGGGCCAGGACCTTGATTGCCAGCCTCGTATCGGGAGCCTGCGCGGCGGCGTCGCGGACGAACACCATCCGGGTATCGAGGTCGTCCCCGGCCTCCACGATGCCGCGCATCCGTGCCGTGATGACGGCCTCCTGCTCGGGCGTCGGTACGCCACGGAGACGGGCGACCATGTCCATCAGGACGCCGGCTGCATCGGCGGGATGGCGGAGGGAGCGCAGGGGTGCGGAGCGGATCTGCCGCTCGCTCGCCATCCGGCGGCGGGTGCCGCGCCAGTCTCGCACCGCGTTGTCGATATGCTCCATCCCGTTGCCGTACTTGATCCAGTAGATCAGTCCGGCGATGAAGGCGCCGAAGACGGCTGCGATGATCGGCATTGTGCGAGGTCCCCACCCGTTCGAAACGGGGACTCCGTGCAACCGTGCAGCCCATCCCGCCATGCGGCCGGGATCGGAACACAAAAAAAGACGGCCGGTGAAAACCGGCCGTCCTTCGCGCACAAGGTTTCGGGTATGTCGGCCTAGTAGCCGTAACCGTAGGCGGGTCGACCGTAGGCAGGCCGGCCATAACCGTTGTTGTTGTAGGAATCCCGCGCGGCTCCGGCCGCGATGGCGCCGGCTGCCAAGCCGGCAATGCCGAGGCCGACTGCAGCGCCGGTTCCGATGCCACGGCGACGCCCGCCGCCATAGGCGTAGCCGCGATTGCCATAACCGCGATGACCATACCCGCCATGGGCATAACCACCATGGCCGCCGCGACCGTAGCCGTGACCATGTCCGGGGCGGGCTTCTGCCGCCGTTCCGGCAGCCATGGCGCCGAGGGAAAGGGTAACGGCCGTGATCAGTGCGAACTTGCGCATGGGGCTCCTCAAATCGTTGTCACGCTCAAGCGAGAACAACGAGATGAAGACGAGTTGGTTCCATTGTCACGGCCGCTCCAACGATTCTGAGCGGAGAGTTCCGATCAGGTGCTCGACTTTGCAAGCCGATCGAAAGCCTGCAGGGTTTCCAGTAACGCCGGCATCGCCTTTAGAGGAACCATGTTGGGGCCGTCCGACGGGGCATGGTCCGGATCGGGATGGGTCTCGATGAACAGGCCGGCGACCCCCACCGCCACGGCGGCACGGGCCAGAACCGCCACGAACTCGCGCTGCCCGCCGGAGGTGGCGCCCTGCCCGCCCGGCTGCTGCACCGAGTGGGTCGCGTCGAACACGACGGGGGCGCCGTGCGTGACCTGCGCCATGATCGGCAGGCTGCGCATGTCGGAGACCAGCGTGTTGTAGCCGAACGAGGCGCCGCGCTCGGTGACGAGGACGTTGGGATTGCCGGCCTTCGTCACCTTGGCGGCCACGTGGGCCATGTCCCAGGGAGCCAGGAACTGGCCCTTCTTCACGTTCACCACCCGGCCCGTGGCGGCGGCCGCCAGGAGCAGGTCGGTCTGCCGGCACAGGAAGGCCGGGATCTGGAGGACGTCGATGACCTCCGCCGCCGGCGCGCACTGACCGGCCTCATGGACGTCGGTGAGGACGGGCAGGCCGAACCGCTCCTTGATCTCGGCGAAGATCGGCAGCGCCCCGGCGAGGCCGAGGCCGCGCGCGGTGGAGCCGGAGGTCCGATTGGCCTTGTCGAACGAGCCCTTGAACACGAGGCCGATCCCGAGACGGTCGGTCATGCCCTTGAGGGCGTCGGCGATCTCGATGGCGTGGTCGCGGCTCTCGAGCTGGCACGGGCCGGCGATGAGGGCGAAGGGCAGGTGGTTGGCGAAAGCGGTGGCCCCCGCCATCACGACGGGGCCGGCGGGGGAGCGAGCGAGATCTGACATGGAGGTTGGTCTAGACCGGCTCACGCCCGGGGAAAAGTCCGGCGCGGCGGCGCAGAACCGGAGTGCGGTGCGAGACGAGTACGCAGTGGACCCCGGCCGGCTCCGCCGTCGCCGAGCCGCCGGTCTCGCAGCGGAGCGCCGCCCGCCCCGCCCGCCCCGCCTGGGGCATCCCCGTGACCAGAGCGCGGTGATGGAGCGTGCGGGCCAGGGCTTCGACCTCCTCTGCCCGGGCGCCGACCAACCCTTCGGCGGCCAGCCCGATCAGGACGAAATACGCTCCGGCGGGCTCGCGATTCTGCGACCAGAACGTCATCCGTGCGGGAGCCCGGCATGCGAGGGTCATGCGGTCGGCATCCCAGGCGCGGAACACCGACAATGACCCTTCGCGTCCGGCCAGAGAGGCGCCAGTGGCGCGGATCATCCGTGCGGTGAGCCCGTCGCAGGATTCGGCCCGCCTCGTCGAACGGGCCTCCGCCGGCGGCGACAGGACAAGGGCGGCGAGGAACAGGACGGGGAAGGTCTTCATGGAGCCGACCTTAGACCAGGGCGGCCGTTCCGGCCCAGACGGATCAGGGCCTCGTCCCGATCGACCCCGTGACCTCGCCGGGGCAGGCCTCGTGGGCATGGGACCGCAGGATTCTCCGCAGGCGCAGCGGCCGGGTTCCGGCCTCGTCCTCCACCGTGCCGACCAGGGCGTCCGTCGCCAGGGTGCCGCGGAAGGCGAAGCCTCCCTCCTCGCCGCCGACCCGGAACGACAGCTCCCTGGTCGCGTCTTCGACGGTCACGGCCTCGGCCCGCGCCGACCGCGACGGGGTTTCGTAGGACAGCACGTCGCCGGTGGGGGAACGCTTGAGGACGATCCGCCGCCCTGCCCGCTCGCCGCTCTCCGTATCGGTGCAGAGGTCGGCATAGACGAAGGTGCCGGTGGCCCAGACCGGCTTTGCAGGAACCGACCTGGCGACCGCGGGAGCCGCAAGGACGAGGCCGAGCAGCGGCAGGCCGATCATCATCGTCGGATTGAGGACCGGCATCGGCATCTCCACCTCTCGGTGCTTCGCATCGGATGACGCTCAGCCTCGCTCTCCAATGTCTCTGGATTGCGACTGGATCCGGCGCCGGCGTGCGCGAAGGCACACCGACGGTGAAGCAAGTTTCGGTCCTCTCCCCTGTCACCCGCCCCCGTCAGGCGGGCAGCCAATCGCCGTTGCCGGTGCGGCAGACCAGCTGCTGCGGCAGTTCGGTGCTGCCGGTCCCGGCGATGGTGGCCGAGGTGTCGGTGGCGCGGCAGATGCGGTTGGCAACCGGCGCCGGTGCCGTCACGGGCGCCGTCGGCCGCACCGTGATCTCGCGCTGGCGGCCGTCGGAGCCCTGGTAGGCGAGATATTGTGGCCGGTTGGTCGCCGCTGCCGCGATCTGGGCGTTGCGGATCCGCTCCTTGTCCTGGGCGTCGAGTGCGGTGAGGACCGCGCAGGCGAGGCCGCCGACGCCGGCGCCGACGGCCGCCCCGACGCCCGTCCTCTGGCCGCCACCGGCAGCGGCACCGATGAGGGCGCCGATGCCGGCTCCCACCAGCGTCGAGGCGATGCAACGTCCGATGGCGGCCTCCACCGAGCCTGCGCCCCCCGAGGCGGCCGGCGAGCCGCTCCGCGTGCCGACGCACCCGCCCAACACCGCCGACAGGCTCAGAGCCAGCCCCGCCGCCCGCATCACCCTGGTCGAAATCATCGTCGTCCTGCCCCCGGCCTGATTGAACCGGCCGCAAGCGTGCGGACGGCAGCACCCTCCCCGGCCTTGAGGAGCGGCGCCTTGGAAATGCGTGATCGTCGGACGGTCGGCCGGGCTCAGAACGGCGTGCCCTCGACCCTCTGGACATCGAAGCGCAGGTCCTCGCGGCGCTGGCCGTTCTCGCCGCTGAAGATCACCTTCGGGTCGAAGATCCTACCGGACGCGGTCGCTCCCTGGAGCGTGAGCTCGATGTTGCGGGCACCGCCGAAGGGCAGCTTTCCGCGCTCCTTCGGCTCGGCCTGCGGGTCGAGGAACCACACCTGCGCGAAGCGTCCGTCGCCATGGACCTCGCAGGTCTCACCCCGGCACAACATCTTGCCGGAGAGCGGCGTCGCCGTGGTGCGCGAGACGGTGGTCTCGACCCAGGCATTGACGAGATCACCATTGGCGGCGGCCGCGAGCCGCATCTGCAGGGGAATGCGCTGGCCGACATAGTCGATGAAGCCGGCATGGACGCGGAGGGTCGTCGGCTCGGGCAGGAGGCGCGGGAGGCCGTCGGAGCGGATCCCCGCGAGCACGCCCTTCGAACCAAGGAAGAAGGCCCGCGCGAATTCGAGCGCGGCGGTATCGCCGAGGGACGCACCGGCGAGGTAGATCTCGGCCCGGCCGAAATCGATGGCGCTCTTCTCGGCCAGCTGGAAGCCGCGCTCGCGGGCCGCTGCGACGTCCGGGAGGCCGGCCTTGTCGGCGACCCGGAACGGGCTCACCAGGATGAAGCGCGGCAGGCCGAGATTGGGGTCGGCGAGCCGCCCGGCATTCTGCAGCGCACGCAGGAGGCTGCCCGCCGGGGCCGGCTGGGCGGCGATGTCGGCCGCACGCTTCTGCACTTGTGCCAGGGCACGGGCAATGCCGCCACCGAAGGCGTCCTGAGCGGATTTTCGCCGGGCGCCGCTGTCGTTGCCGAGGAAGCGGTCCACCATGCTGTCGCCGGCCTTGGCCTTCTCGGTCTCGGCTGCCGGGAGGTTGGGTGAGCAGCCGAAGAACAGCGGTACGAGTTCGCTGCCGTCGCGGCGCGCGACGAACAGGGACAGTCGCTCGCGGGTGCCGAGGGTACCGAGGGCCGTCTCCTTCGCCTCCGCCGCCTCGACGACGATCCGGGTCCAGCGCTGGTTGGCTTCTGCCTGCGCGGCGGCGATGGCCTCGTCGAGGATGATCACGGTCTGGCGCAGCGAGCGCGGCTCTCCATCCTTGGGGCAGGTCTGCTCCTGGCGGATCACCTCGTAGCCCGCGGCGCTGGCGGGCGCGGACGAGGCGCCGGCCGCGAGGGCGAGAAGGAGACGTCCGGCGACGCCGTGCGGGCGGATCATGGCGGGCTCCCGCTCAGGCGTAGCCGAGCGCGAGGCGCCGGCTCAGATAGGCGTCGCCGTCGATGTCGCGGCGTGTCTCGGTCTCGCCGGAGGCGAGGTCGTCATAGGTGAAGCGGGTGTTCACGCCGCGCTTGCGCGCCTCGATGGCCAGCTGATTGCGATAGCCGTCGAGCAGGCCGAGCACGCGCGCGTCGTGGCGTCAGACTTCGTCGAAACGGGAGCGGCAGGTGCCGTAATTGCGCAGGCTTCTCGCCTGCTCGGCGTCGCGCCGGGCCCATTGCTCGTTCTCGCGCTGAGCCTGGAGGATGCGCTGCTGCTGCTGGCGCTCGATTCCCTTGCGATAGGCCTTCTGCGAGTCGCGCTTGAGCCGATCGAGCCGCCGCCGCTCTTCGGCGAAATCGGGAACCGGGTCCTCGGTGAACAGGACCCAGGCCACGGCGGACGCGTAGACCGCGAGGTTGCCGATGAAGGCGACGCCGTAGATCGCGATGGTGCTGCTGCCGTCTTCCCCCAGGGCGGTCTGTCGGCTCAGCGCCTCGGCCACGAGGTAGGAGCGGCTGAAGACGATGGCGGCGGCACCGATGAGAAACAGCACCAGGCCGAAAGCGAGGTGGCGATAGCTGTCTGCTCGCATCCGTGCGGTGACGTTGCCGCCGAAGCGCTCTCCCCATTGCCGGATGAGGCGGCCGATGAGGTGGCTCGAGAATGCGAACAGGATCGCGATGAGGGTGACGGAGGCGGTGGCGAGCGCCGGCGTCAGGAAGTCGATCTTCAGGAAGGAGGACAGGTTGAGGGGAAATTCCAGCATCATGATCGCGGCGACGCCGCCATGCTTGAGCCAGGGGTTCCAACTGCCGGCATCCCGCCCGTATGCCGCTCGTCTGTTGTCGTAATCCGAGCGCAGGCGCCGGATCTCTTCTTCGCGGTCGCGGACATCCACCCGCGAGTAGAAGCTCTGCCGATCGGTGCGCAGGTGTTCCTGCTTCGTCTGCTCTGTCTCGTCGCGCTTCGCTTCCAAGAGGAAGCCGTGGTTGCCCGAGGCCAGACTCTCCTGCTCGAATCCACGCTTCACCTCGGCGAGGGCGGTGCGGCGGGCAAAGACGATGTGCGACTGGTACCAGGCCAGCATGACCGGGGTGAAGAAGGCCGGGCTCTCCGCATTGGCTCCCTGTGGAGCCGAAAGCGTGAGGGTCGGCCGCCCGGCCTCCTCGGTCAGGCGTGCCGAGAGGTCGGTGGCGATGGGGCTGCCCGGACGGAGATCCAGGGCCTGATATTCGGCGATGCTCATCGATCGAGCCTTTCCACGAGGATGCGCCGCTCGCGCAGATCGATGATCACGGGCTCGTCCTTGGCGATGGTCACCACGGTCCTCTCCTGCGGGACGACGACGACCGCCGTCCGGGCGAGCGGTTCAGGCCCGACGGAGACGGGCGGCACCGGAGGTCCGACGACCACGAGGCGCGGGGATTCGATGGCGGGAACGGTGACGGCAGCCCCCGATTGCGGCGGCTGGACGAGGGTTCGGGAAATCGAGCCCGTCACCACGGGCGCGGCCTCGACCCGGGGCAGCCGGGCGAAGGCCTTGAGGCACTCCTCGCGCTGCTCCGCCAGGGCGCTGGCGCAGACGATGGCCTCCTGCTTCGATAGCCACACGCCCACCGCTTCGGCCTTGCGGCCGAACAGGAACTCCACGCGGCGGTTGCGCGCCATCGCCTCGTCCGTGCTGTTGGGCACGAGCGGGATCGCCTCGCCGAAACCGACGCGCCAGATGCTGGCCTGGCGTACGCCACGCCGGTCGAGGGCGCGGGCCACGCTCTCGGCGCGTCGCACCGAGAGGGCGTAATTGTAGGCGTCGTCGCTCCGGTCGTCGGTATGGCCGGCGATGAAGACCGCCGTGTCCGACGCCTCGCGCCGCAGGGCTTCCGCGACGACGTCGATCACCGCCTCGGCCTCGGGCCGCAGATCGGACTGGTCGGTGTCGAAGAAGACGCGCTGGGGAAACACCACCCGCAGGACCGGGATGTCGGTGCGGAAGCTCGATGGCAGCTCCGATTGCGGAACGCGCTCCTCATAGAAGCGCGGGCTCGCCCGCAAGGACTTGTCCGCCAGCCGCTTCAGGCGAGCGGTGCGATCCTGATGCTCCAGCTGCACGGTGTCCTGCCAGGGCAGGATGATGTCCCGGGCGTTAACCGGTGCCACGGGCAGTGCCAGAAACGTCATGCCGATGAGCGAGGTGGCCAAGGCCTCCATCGCTGCGCCGCTCCAGTCCCGATCCACGACCACGACCCCTGAAATCAACTTCAAGTATGATCGTAAACTTCAGGTAAGAAGCATGGTCAACCGTCGATGCTGCCTAAGGTTGTGGTTCGGTTCAGTGGGGCATGCGGTGTTGCAGAAATGTATGCGTTGGGAGTGGGCTCGCCTGCAGCAACGCCGGCCCGAACGAACGGGCCGGCGTTGGTTTCATCCTCGATGCTCGCGTTTCGGACGAGGTTTCGCGCGATCGTTCAGCCGGCCTTGTTCAGGGCCACGGCGACGAAGCGGGTCACGCCCTTGGTGCTCTTGACCCGCATCAGCACCGCCTTGCGACCGCTGGCCTCGGCCGCCTTGATGCGGTCGGCGATCTCCGAGGGCTTCGAGACGCTGGAGCCGGCCACATCGAGGATGATGTCGCCCTGCTCGATCCCCTTGGCGGCGGCGGGGCCGTCGGGATCGACATCCATCACCGCGACGCCTTCGTCACCGGCACCGACCTGGGAGGCCGGGGCGAGGCTGAGGCCGAGGCGCGGCTGGCCGTCGCTCGTCGAGCTGCTCCGGTTGTCGTTACCCGCCTTCGGGTCGTTCGGCAGGGCGCCGAGCTCAACCGTGGCGGTGTCGGACTTGCCGCCGCGCAGATAGGCGAGTTCCACCTTGGCTCCGGGCTTCAGGCCGGCGATGCGGCGGGACAGTTCGCGGGCATCGTTCACCGACGCGCCGTTGACCGATTCGATCACGTCGCCGGATTTGAGGCCGGCCTTGGCCGCCGGGGTGCCGGGTTCGGCGTGGTCCACGAGGGCGCCCTTGGCCTTGTCGAGGCCGAGGCCGTCGGCGATGTCCTTCGTCACCGGCTGGACCTGCACGCCGAGATAGCCGCGGGCCACCTTGCCGTCGGCGCGAAGCTGATCGACCACCGCCTGCACGGTCTCGGCGGGAATCGCGAAGGCCAGGCCCACGCTACCGCCGGAGGGAGAGGCGATGGCGGTGTTCACGCCCACCACTTCGCCGCCGACATTAAAGGTCGGGCCGCCGGAATTGCCCTTGTTGATGGGCGCGTCGATCTGGAGGAAGTCATCATACGGGCCGGCGCCGATGTCGCGGCCACGGGCCGAGACGATGCCGGCGGTGACCGTACCGCCGAGGCCGAACGGGTTGCCGATGGCCACCACCCAATCGCCGACGCGGGGTGCAGTCTTGCCCAGGGAGACGTAGGGAAAGGGGCCGCCTTCGGTGATCTTGAGCAGCGCGAGATCGGTCTTCGGGTCCTTGCCGATGACCTTCGCGTCGAGGGTGCGGTTGTCGTCCAGGGTCACCTGCACGGTCTTGGCCTTGTCGACCACGTGGTTGTTGGTGACGACGTAGCCGTCGGCCGAGATGATGAAGCCCGAGCCCATGGCGCCGCGCTGGCCCTGGCGCTTGGGCGAGGGGCCGCCGAAGCCCTGGCCTTGCCCTGGACCACCCTGCCCCGGGCCGCCCTGGCCGAAGCGCTTGAAGAACTCGCGCAGCTGCGGCGGCACCTGCTGACCCTGGCCCTGGCCAGGACCATCGTCGTCGTCCAGGCCGGCGCTGTCGTCGAGCTTCACCTTCACCGCGACGACGCCGGGCTTCACCTTGTCGACCACGCTGGCGAAGGACCCCGGCGGATGGTCCGGCACGTCGATGGGGTTCTTCGACAGGGCCTGGGCATAGGCCGGGGTGGAGGGCTGGGTCAGGCCGATGCCCGCGGCTCCCGTCGCCGCGATGGCGATGGCGGCGACGGAGGCGAGGGCGTTGCGGCGCAGGCGGGAGGTGGACGAGATCATGGACTGGGCTCTCCGGAAAGGTCGTGTCCCCGCCGTGGAGCGGGGCCATGCCCCTTCGTGTAGAGACCCCAGCCTGACTCGCCCGTGTCGCCGAGATTACGGTTTGGACAGGTTGGGCAAAGGAAGTGCCCTCACCCCTGCCCTCCACTTCAGATCCAGCAGCAATCCCGCCGGGTGCGTGTCGAGCACGGGCGTGATCGGGAGGCCGGCGGCATTGAGGAGGCGGGCAGCCCAGTGGTTGCAGACGTTGGCGGCGCTGAAGCGGCCCTGCCCTTCGTAGAACAGGCTCGGCCCGTAGAGACCGGGACCGCCCTCGACGGGGACGTTGTCGATGAGGCGGAAGCTCGCGTCGAGGCGGGCGAGCAGGCGGGTGAGGCCGGCCTTCGAGACCCGGATGGGGACGATGTCCGAATGCGGGAAGCTCGTCCGCGTGTCGTCTTCGAGGCCCACCACCTGGACGACGCCCTCGCGGCCGCCGGGGGTGAACAGGGCTTCGAGGGCGAGGCGCAGGTCGAACTGCGCCAGGGTCGGCGTCGCCCGGTAGAAGCGGGCCTCGCCCCAGCCGAACTCGATCCCCGGATAGGCCCGGAAGCGGGTGGCGATGCTCCGCAAAGCCGTGCCGGCGCCCTCCCCGGTGAGGGCCTCGCGCGGGATCACGAGGCCCGAATGCCAGCCGTGGCTGACGAGTTCGATGTTTTCTGAGTCGTCGTCGGGAGCGGGATAGAGAGCGGGGTCGCCGGGCCTCGCCGTGACGATCGCGGCGAGGACGAGAAGGACCAACAGGCCGGCGAGGCCCTGGCCCAGCCGGCGCAGGATCACGCGTCGGACAACCGCGCCAGCGCTTCCCGGATCTTCTCCAGACGTGCCGCTTCCGCGTCGCGGCGCTCGCGCTGCTCGTCCACCACCTCGTCCGGGGCGCGGGCGAGGAAGTCGGCATTGCCGAGCTTGGCCTCGATCTTGCCGATCTCGGAGGCCGCCTTCACCGCCTCCTTGTTCAGGCGGGCGACCTCGGCCTTGAGGTCGACGATGCCCTCCAGGGGCAGCGCCGCCACCGAGCCGCGCACCAGCAGCTGGACCGCGTTCTTCGGCGCTGTCTCGGCGAAGGAAATGTCCGACAGGCGGGCAAGGCGCAGGAGCGTGTCCTGCCACTGGGTAGCACGTGCGCGCAGGGCCGCGTCGGCGCCGACGATGACCAGGGGAATCTGGGCGCCGGCCGGCACGCTGGTTTCCGAGCGGGCGGAGCGGATCTCGGACACGAGGTCCACCACCCAGCCGATCTCGGATTCGGCGTCCGGATCAGCCAGACCCGACAGGTCGGGCCAGGGCGCCAGCGCCAGGAGCCCACGCTCGGCGATGCCCTCGCCCTTGATCGCCCAGAGTTCCTCGGTGAGGAACGGCATGAACGGGTGCAGCAGCTTGGCGATCTGGTCGATCAGGAACGCCACCGTGGCCTGCGTCTCGGCCTTGAGGCCGGCATCGACGCTCTCGCCTTGAAGCACCGGCTTGGCCAGTTCGAGATACCAATCACAAAAAATATTCCAGACGAAGCGGTAGGCGGCCGCCGCCGCATCGTTGAAGCGGTAGGCGTCGAGCGCCGCCGCCACCTCGGCCACGGCGCGCGCGGCCTCGCCCAGCGCCCAGCGGTTCAGGGTCTCGGTGGCGGCCTCCGGGCGGTAATCGGTGCGGAGGACGCAGCCGTTCATCTCGGCGAAGCGCGAAGCGTTCCAGAGCTTGGTCGCGAAGTTGCGGTAGCCTTCGACGCGGTTCACCGCGAGCTTGATGTCCCTGCCCTGCGCGGCCATGGCGGCCAGGGTGAAACGGAGGGCGTCGGCGCCGTATTGATCGATGAGCCCCAGCGGGTCGACGACGTTGCCCTTCGACTTCGACATCTTGGCACCCGAGGCGTCGCGGACCAGGGTGTGGAGATAGACCGTAGCGAACGGCACCCGGCCGGTGACGTGGAGGCCGAGCATCATCATCCGGGCGACCCAGAAGAAGATGATGTCCTTGCCGGTGACCAGGGTGTCGGTCGGATAGTAGCGGTCGAGTTCCGGTGTCGCGTCGGGCCAGCCGAGCGTCGAGAACGGCCACAGGGCGGAGGAGAACCACGTGTCGAGGACGTCCTCGTCGCGGCGCAAAGCGACGGCGCGATCGTGCTTCGCATCGGCCTGGCCTTGAGCCTCCGCCTCGCTGGAGGCCACGAAGATGCCGCCCTCGTCATCGTACCAGACCGGGATCTGGTGGCCCCACCAGAGCTGGCGCGAGATGCACCACGGCTCGATGTTCTCCAGCCACTGGAAGTAGGTCCGCTCGTAGTTCTCCGGCACGAACTTCGTCCGCCCGTCGCGCACCGCCTGGAGGGCACGCTCGGCCAGCGGCTTCACGTTCACGTACCATTGGTCCGTGAGGTAGGGCTCGATGACCACGTTGGAGCGGTCGCCATGCGGAACCGCATGGGCGTTGGGCTCGGTGAGCCGCAGCCGCTCGCGTGCCTCCATCAGAGCGACGACGCGCTTCCGCGCCTCGAACCGGTCGAGGCCGTGCAGGGCCAGGGCCTCCGGCTCCGGATTCGAGTCCTTCAGGAAAGCCGCGTTGCCATCGAGGGTTATGCGCGCTTCCGGATCCAGGACGTTGATTGGCGTGCAGCCGGCCCGCTTGCCCACCTCGAAATCGTTAAAGTCGTGCGCCGGCGTGATCTTGACCGCGCCGGTGCCCTTCTCCGGATCCGAATAGGTGTCGGCGACGATGGGGATGAGGCGACCGACGAGGGGCAGGCGCACGTGCTTGCCGACGAGATGGGTGTAGCGCTCGTCGTCGGGATGGACCGCGACCGCCGTGTCGCCAAGCATGGTCTCGGGCCGGGTGGTGGCTACGGTGATGACCTCGCCGGTCTCGGCGCCGGCCTCGTCGACGATGGGATAGTCGAAGTGCCAGAGATGGCCCTTCACCTCGACCTGCAGCACTTCGAGGTCGGAAATCGCGGTCTGGAACTTCGGGTCCCAGTTCACGAGGCGCTTGTCGCGGTAGATCAGCCCCTGCGCGTGGAGATCGACGAAGGTCTTGGTGACCGCGCGGACCATCTGGTCGTCGGGCTGGCCGGAGAGGCCCATGGTGAAGCGCTCGCGCGACCAGTCGCAGGAAGCACCCAGCCGCTTCAACTGGTTGACGATGGCCCCGCCGGACTCTGCCTTCCAGGCCCAGACCTTCTCGACGAAGGCCTCGCGGCCGAGCTCGCGCCGGCCCGGCTCCTTCGCCTCGGCGAGGCGGCGTTCCACCACCATCTGGGTGGCGATGCCGGCGTGATCCGTGCCCGGCTGCCATAGCACGTCGCGTCCGCGCATGCGCTCGAACCGGCAGAGGATGTCCTGCAGGGTGTTGTTGAGGGCATGGCCCATGTGAAGACTGCCGGTGACGTTCGGCGGCGGGATCACCATGGTGAAGGGCCGGGCGTCCGCGCGCTCCGGCCTGCCGGCCTTGAATGCGTCACCCGCCTCCCAGGCGGACGCGATGCGCGCCTCGACGGCGGCGGGATCGAAGGTCTTGTCCATCATGGGCTTGCGTCGGGCCAGTTCGTGCGGGGCGGGTGTCAGCCCGCGTGTTGGCCCGCTTTCACCCCGTCACGCCCCCCGCGTCAACATCGCGGGGCGGTCAGCGGCCCCGCGCCACGCGCTCGATCTCGGCGCGGACGAGGCGTTCGACCATGCCCGGCAGGTTGTCGTCGAGCCAGGATTGCAGCATCGGTCGGAGCATGTCCTGCACCATGTCCTCGATGGTCCGGGCATTCTGGCTCACCCTCGTCCCGGCGAGAAGCTGGAACGCATGGCCGACACTGGCATCGGTAATGTCGGAAACGAGGCGCTGCTGCAGGCTTTCGCGCGGGGCCTCCACCGGTTCCGGGCGGGGGGCGGCGCGGGGCGGCTCGGGCTGGCGCACCACCGGTGGTGGCGGCAGGGGCTCCAGTTCGGGCTCGTCGTCGTCGAAGGAAATCGAGTCGAAGTCGATCTGGCCGCTCTCGGCGAAGTCGATCTCCGGTTCTTCGATGGGGGCGGGCTGGGGCTTGCGCGGCTGTGCCACCTCGGCGAGGTCGAGCACATCGTCGTTCTCCGGCTGCGGCGGAGGGGAACGCACCGGCGTGACCACCTCCGCCTTGGCGTTCTGGTCGTCGGCGATGATCCGGCGAATGGACGCCAGGATCTCCTCCATGGAGGGTTCCGGGGCCTTGTCCGGCGCCTTGGGGCTCGCTGCACTCATCCGGACGCCGCTCGGGTCACATGGTTAAAGAAGTATTTCGGTCACTCTGAGTATTTCACCACGGGTACCGGAAACAAGCACCGGTCGGACGCAAGGCACAGGATAACACCGGTGCCCTGCGAGTTCCTCGCGACCGTCAGCGCCCGTCGGGCGTGCGCACGCCGTACCAGAGGTCCTTGATCTGGTCGAAATGCTCCTTCGGGCTGTAGGCTACAACCGGGATCGCGGTGAAGCGCACGGTCAGGCGGCCCACGGTCTGGACCACGCCATAGGAGTTCACCACCCGGTCGCGCTGGGCGAGAATGAGGTTCACGCGCGAGTTCAGGAGTTCCTGCTGGGCGTTCAGGACGTCGAGGGTGGTACGTTGGCCGACGCGGGCTTCTTCGCGCACGCCGTTCAACGCCACCTCGTTGGCCTGAACCTGGGCCTGCGATGCGATGACCTGCGCCTTGGCCGCTTCCAGCCGGCCCCAGGCGGTGACGATGGCCGAACGGACCTGGTCGCGGATGTCCTCGACGTTGATGCGGGCCTGGCCGACCAGCTCCTTGGCCTGACGGATCTGCGAATAGGTCTGGCCGCCCTCGTAGAGCGGAACCGAGATGCGGCCGACGATGGAGGCGGTCACGCCGTTATCGCCCGGGAACTGCGTGTCGTAGCGCTGCTGGACGCTGCCCTGAAGGGCGGCGCTCGGAGCAAGCTGGCCCTCGAAGATCTTCACCTGCGCCTCGGCCACGTCCACCGAGTGCATCGATGACAGGATCTGCGGGTGCTCCTTCAGGCCGATGGAGATGGCGTTGTCGAGGTTGGGCGGCACGAACCGGTCAAGGGGCCGTCCCGGTGCGAGCTGGCGCGGCTCGACGCCGATGATGCGCCGATAGGTGCCGATGCTGGCGCGCAGATTGGCCTCCGCGCCGCTGACGTCGGAGCGCGCGCCGGCGAGGCGGGCCTCGGCCTGGGCCACGTCGGTCCGGGTGACCTCGCCGACATTGAAGCGGTCGCGGGTCTGGCGCAGCTGCTCTTCCAGCACCTCGACGTTGTTGCGGCGAAGCTCCAGGGTCGCCGTGTCGCTCAGGACCGACATGTAGATCTGGGCGGCGTTGAACAGGGTCGTCATCTCGGTGGAACGCAGCGATTCGCGCGTTCCGAGCACGTCCGATTCGGCGCGGCGGGTCTGGTTGTCGGTCTGGAAGCCGTTGAACAGGGTCTGGTTGATCGTCAGCCCGGCGCCGCCGGGCTTCGTCACCTGATTGAGGGAGATGCCGCTCACGCGGCCCTGACTTTGGGTGAGGCCGATATCGGCGTCGAGGCTCACGGTGGGACGGTAGCCGGCCTTGGCCTGCGCGACGTTCTCGTCGGTGGCGCGCAGTCCCGCACGCGATGCGTTCAGCGCCGGGTTGGCGCCATAGGCACGGGCCAGCGCACTATCCAGCGTCTCGGCCACGGCCGGAGAGGCGGCGGCGAGCGTCAGCGCGGCGAAGCCACCCAGCCGTAGCCGGAAGCTTTTCGCAAGTTTGCGTTGTCTCACGTCCATCTGCCCTTGCGGTTTCTCGATGAACCGGTCGGCTGTTCATCACAGCCATAGCGCCTAGGGTGCCATCCGGATTGCCCGCCTCACAGGTCAGCTTAGCGGAGGTTGTGCTTCAGGGCATCGGCGGAGAGGGATTAGGCAGGAGATTGATGGCGCAGTGCCGCATAAAAGCGACACCTGATCCTCGCTGCCGAGCTGGTTCGCATGGGCGGGCCAACGCTTCCCCTCGCTCAGGCCTTTGAAGAGTTGCGGGTTTCGGGACGCGAAACCGGCGACCGCTTTTGCCGAACCCGCTCAGAAGGAAAAGCTGGATTCCGGGCTGAAGGCCGACAGGGCGGGCAGCGACGCATCGAAGAGCGGACGCGCACCGAACGCGTCCCCGGTCCGGATGAACAGCGTGGCCTTCGCGGCCTTGTCGCGACCCATCACGCAGGCGAGACGTCCGCCATCCTTCAGTTGGTCGAGGAGGGTTTGGGGCCGCGTCTCGACACGGCCGTTGACGAGGATGGCGTCGAACGGCCCCGCCTTTCCCGCGCCCGCCTGCAGGGGGCCGCGAACGATCTCGATTCCGTCCGTTGCCGACAGGCGGCTTTCCGCTTCGGCGGCGAGGGCGTCGTCGGATTCGAGGGCGATCACCCGCACGCCGAGCTGCCGCATAATGGCGGCAGCGTAGCCATAGCCGGTGGCGACGTCGAGGGCGACCTGCCCCGGCGCGAGTTGCAGCGCCTGGATCATGCGGGCGAGAAGCATCGGCGCCGGGATGGCGCGATTCGTCGTCGAGTCCTGCCCGGTAATGCGCAGGGACTGGTCGATATAGGCGAAGTCTTCACGACCCGAGGGGACGAAGCGCTCGCGCGGCACGGCTTCGAAAGCATCGAGGACCGGGATGTCGTTGACGTCGAAGGTCCGCAACTGACAATCCACCATGAGGCGTCGCGCCTGCGCGTAATCGAGCATGGGTCTCGTCTTCCCTCGCCGCATCGACCGCCGGCGCCCCTCCGCTCATCCGGACATTCGGAAGGAGCCGGACGCCAGCGCCGAAGCTTGTCGGGTTGTCGTGGATCGGCCCTCAAAACGCAAGGTTTCAGGCGCGGTTCGTGTCGCCCGAAAACCGCCGCCCTTCCGCTCCGATGGGACGTGCGGAGGTCTCAGCAGTCTGTGGCGTCGAGCAGCGCCTCGACCATGGAGCGGTATCCCGACCCGAACAGGCGCAGATGCACCAGCGCCGGCCACAACTGGTAGATCGCCCTGCGCTCGGCCAAGCCCGGTTCAGCCTCGCCATACGCCTCGCGGAAAGCGGGGCCGGCAGCACCGAACAGGGACAGCATGGCGAGGTCCACCTCGGCATGGCCGTGATAGCAGGCGGGGTCGATGAGCCCGGAGACGCGGCCGCCGTCGGTGAGGATGTTGCCGCTCCACAGGTCGCCATGCAGCAAGGCAGGGCGGGGGCGAGCCGGGAGGCGACCGGGGAGTCTGGCCGCCAAGTCCTCGATTCTCCGCCGGAGCGCGGCGTCGAGATGGGGAGCATGGCAAAGGAGGCGCCGCTCGGCCCAGAAGCCGGGCCAATCCTCGCTTCCGTTATTGTCGATCCGCACCGCCCCGAAGGCGTAATCGCCATGCCAGCCGTAACGGTCGCCGGTCACGGCATGGAGGCGCCCCACCACGCGGCCGAGATCCGTATCCGCATTGCCGCCGGCGGCCGGCAGAGGCTCGATCACCAGGGTCCGCGCATCGGCCGCGAACACCTCCGGTGCGGGGATCCCGGCGGCGTGGATCGCGCGAAGCATCCCGGCTTCCGCCAGCGGATCGGGGCCGTCCTTGACGATCGACGCGCTGCCGTCGTCGAGCACGATCCGCACGAGGCCGGACAGGCTACCGCCGCTCACGGGCTCGGCCCGCGCGAGCCGGCGCCCGAGCAGGGCCGCTCCACGCTCTGCCAGAGTCATCATGGTTCTGCCAGACGCGTCATGCCTTGAGCGCGCGCACGAGGTGACGGGCGCCCAGGGTCACGTCGGCCCAGGTGGCGTCGAACCCCGCATCCGCGCCGTAATAAGGGTCGGCGACCGCCTCGCCCCTCCGCCCCGGCACATGGTCGAGGAGAAGCGACAACGCGGCGCCCTCCTGAGGGCGCAGCCGGCGCAGCACGGCGAGATTGTCGCCGTCGAGGGCGACGATATGGCTGAAGCGATGGAAGTCGGCGGGATCGACCCGACGGGCGCGGTAGTCGGAGATGTCGACGCCGTTGCGCCGGGCGACGGCCTGGGCGCGCCGATCGGGGGACTCGCCCGCATGCCAGGCGCCGGTTCCGGCCGAATCGACTTCCGCCTCGAGGCCCGCCCGCTCGGCCTCGATGCGGAATGCGGCCTCCGCCAGGGGCGAACGGCAGATGTTGCCCAGGCACACGAACAGGATGGCTGGCTTGTCTGCGGGCATGAGGCCTCCTCGAATGTCGGCGCCATGAGGTAGCGCATCCGTCCGGGTGCCCGATACCCGTAGGGCTCATCGGCCTTACGGCAAAGCGTTCGGGCCGCTCTCCTTCTCCATCGCGACCCGCCTCGCCTCCTGTCGGCGCCCGAGCCAAAGGCTGTTCAGGAGCCATGCCGCCGAGAGCGGCACCGCCGTGATGGCCACGGCCGTCGAACCGAGTCCGAGGGCTGCGATCCCCGCGAAGGACCACGCGCCGATCTGATCGCCGGTGCGGTAGACGACGGTGTCGATGAAGTTCTTCGCCTTGTAGCGATCCTCACGCGGCACCACCGTGAACAGCACCTCGCGGATCGGCCGGGCGATGGCGAAGTTCCCGGCCCGGCGGAAGACCTGAAACGCGACGATGGCCGTAATCGTGGGCGAGACGGCGAGCGCCGCGAATCCGAGGATGCTCGCCGCCGGCAGGAGCGCCAGGGCGGGGCCGACCCCGATGCGGCGCACGATCCGGCCGGTGAGGAAGAACTGGACGCCGAGGGTGAGCAGGTTCACCAGCAGATCGACGCTGGCGAAGAAGGCGGTCTGCGCGCCGCGATCGGGGAAGCTGCGCTTGGCGATACCGGCCTGCTCGAAATACAGGAAGGTCGAGGTCACCGAGAACAGCAGCAGGAACAGCCCGATATTGAGCAGGTAGGGCGATTGGAACGTGCGGGTGATGCCCGCGAACGCGCTGCCGCCGATAGCCTCCGACGGGGCGGCGTCGCCGGTGGCGGGAGCCTGGTTCAGGCGGTCGGACAGGCGCGCGAGGCCGCGCATGCTGAACACCGCCGCCTCCAGGAGCAGGGCCGCGCCGATGAGGAGTGCCCATGTCGGGACGTCGCGGGCGAGGATCGCCGTCGTCGCCGAGCCGGCGATCGCCCCGAGGGTCGCGCCGGCGGCGATGAAGCCGAACAGGCGCTTGCCCTGCTCGGTGGAGAACACGTCGACGATGGTGGCCCAGAACACCGAGACCACGAAAAGGTTGAAGATCGAGAGCCAGATGAAGAAGGCCCGGCCGATCCAGATGTCGCCCTCCGGCCCGGCGAGATAGAGGGCGCCTGCGAACAGCACGATGTTAGCGGCGAAGAACCGATAGGTCAGCGGCACGAACCGGGCGCGCGGCAAGGTCTTCACCAGCCAGGCGAAGGGGACGTTGAGGGCCAGCATGCCGACGAGGGTGCCGGTGAACAGCCAGGGCAGGTTCTCGATCCCGCCGGCGACCCCCATCTGATCGCGGATCGGCCTCAGGACGTAGTAGGCGGCCAGGATCGAGAAGATGTAGGCCCAGGACCATGCGAGTGCGGGCACCTCTTCCGCCCGCACGTCGATGAGCCGCCGCAGCCAGGGCGGGATGGAGCTGCCGCTCCCGGCGGCAAGCGGGTTCGCCACCCTTGGCTCGTCCCTCGGTTGGTCCCTTGGCCCGTCGCTCAACGGGCGACCCCGAAGCGCGCCCGCGATTCCTCCGCCGTCAGGTCGAGGCCGAAGCCGGGGGAGCCCATGGCGAAGCCGTCCGCCTTGGCCAGCGGCCCGACCTCCACCGGCTCGAACCCCGCATCCTTGACGAGTTGGGCCGCGATCGCGAGCGCCGCGGGATCGTCGCCGGCGATGGGGATCGCCATGCGTCCGCCCTCGCGATGGGCGTTCTTGGCAAAGACCTTGTAATTCGCCGCGTTGAAGGCGCGGACGACCTTCGCCCCATTCAGGTACTTGGCCGAGACCGCTGCGATGCCGTTGGCTTGGACCTCGCCATAGACCTCTCCGTCACGGGCCTGCGTCGCATTGCCGGCATCGATCACCACCTTGCCCTTGAGCGCGGCGGCATGGTCCTGCGCCAGCTGCGGATAGGCCTTGTAGGGCACCGCGATGAGCACGACGTCGCCGAAGGCGATGGCCTCGGCCGGGCTGCCCGCCTTCGCCTTGGGCCCGAGTCCCTCGACGAGGCCCTTCAGCTCCTCCGGGTGGCGCGAGGACATCATCACCTCGTGGCCGGCTTTGGCCCAGAGGCCGCCGATGGTGCTGCCGATATTGCCGGCTCCGACGATGCCGATGCGTGCCGGTTGCGACGCAGGCTGGGCCGAGGCGGGAATACGTGCTGCGAGCAGGCCCGAAGCGGCGACGAGGCACCCTCCGAGCAAGAGGGCGGAACGGCGGTTGAGGGAGTCAGAGCGCGTCGACATAGGCCTCCATTCGGGTTCGCTGGGCGGCATCGGGCAAACGGCCGCGTGCCGCGCCGAGATTGTCCTCGACATAGGCCGCCTTGGCCATGCCGGGGATCGGGCAGGTGACGGCCTCGTGGGCGAGGACGTATTTCAGGAAGAATTGCGGCCAGCTCGCGCAGCCGAACTCGGCCGTCCAGGGAGGCAGGTCGCGTCCCTGAACGGCCTTGAACAGGCGGTCGCGCCCGAAGGGCACGTTCACCATCACCGCCATGCCGCGCTCTTTTGCCAGCGGCAGGATGCGCTCGGCGGCGCGGCGATCGTCGAGGGCGTAATTGACCTGGATGAAATCCATCGTCTCGCGCCGCATCACGGCCTCGAGATCCGCGAACTGGCTGTCGCGCCAGACCGTGACGCCGATGTAGCGGATTTTCTTGTCGGCCTTCAGATCCCGCAACGTGGCCAGATTTGTCGCCGTATCAATGAGGTTGTGGACCGCGACGAGATCGATCCTGTTGGTCGTCATGCGGCGGAAGGAGCGCGCGATCTCGGCCGCTCCTCCTTCCCGACCCGGTGTCCCGACCTTGCTGCACAGGAACACCTTCTCGCGCAGACCGTCCTGGGATAGGATCCGGCCGAGGACGTCCTCGGCGGTGCCGTAGCTCGGCGCCGTGTCGATGACCGAGCCGCCGAGCGCTACGAACCGTTGCACCGCCTCGAGCAGGGGCGCGATCTTCTCGGGAACCGGCTCGACCTCGTATCGGCGCGACGTGCCGATCCCCATGGCGGGGAGCGTCTCGCCGGAGGATGGGATGGTCCGACGGATCAAACCGCCCTCCTCCGCTCGGGCCGGAGACGCGGCGCGCTCCAGCAGCGGCACCATCAGGGGAGCGAGGCCGGTACCGGCCAGGAACGCGCGTCGGGACGGATGCATGCGGGCTCGGTCCTCATGCGGGGATCGGACCGCTTCAACGCATGGGCACGCGCATGGTGCCGGCGGATCAGGAAACGGCCGTCAGCTTGTCGGCCATGGACTGTTCCTTGTCCCGCCGAGAGGAGAAAGCCATGGTGAAGAAGACCCGCTGAACGCCGAGTTGGCTCAGCTTCTCCTCGCACAATTCGATGAGCCGGCAGATGTCGGCGAGCTCGCCCTCGATATTGGTGCCGTTGGCATGCATCTCGGCGTTGAGGTGGCTGGCCTCGAGAATGACCTTGATCTCCTTCACGTAGGAGGAGACCGAAGGGCCGACGCCCATGGGCACGATGCATAGATCCGCGACGACTTTCATGACGGTTCTCCTTGGAATTTCGGGCGAACGGGACGGGGCCGATCCTCCTGGTCTCGGAGGTTGCTCGCCGGCCTGCGTCGCCAGCGCCCCGGGGGCCGATGGGAACGGCCCGGCGCCCGGTCCGTTGATGGACATACCTCACAACAGGATATCTCGAATGCGCAAGCTCGCACTTCTATCGGCCGCGGCCGTCAGCCTCGGTGCCCTCCTCGCGGCGGCACCTGCGGAAGCCCGCGGCTGGGGCCACGGCGGCGGCTACGGCCATGGTGGTGGCTTCGGCGGCCATGGCGGATACGGTCATCGCGGCGGCTATGGCCGCTACAGCGGTGGTTACGGTCGTTATGGTGGCGGCTACGGCCGGGGTTACGGATATGGCCGTCGCGGCATCGGTCCGGGCGCTGCCATCGGTCTAGGCGTCGCCGGCTTGGCGGCCGGAGCCATCGCGGCCGGGGCCTATAATGGCGGCTACGGCTACAACGGTTACGGCTATGGCCGCCCGGTCGGCTATTACGGCGGCTACGCCCCCGCGCCGGCCTATGGCTACGGCTACGGTGGTTACGACGGTTACTGAGCCGGAATGGGATGTCGACAAGAAGGGGGTCGCCGCGAGGCGGCCCTTTTTTCGTCGGCGCGTCGCCGTCGCCTCTGGATCAGTGTGGCGCGAAGATCGTGATGTTGCCATTGATCTGGTAGGCGGCCGTCGGCGGCGTATTGACGAAGCGCAGACGGATGGGGCTCTCGCCGAGGATGGCGCCGAAGGACGGGGTCACCGTGATGGGAAAGCACCGGGACACGGCATCTCTCGCTGCCTCCTCGTAGTGTTTGCGGGCTTCCTGATCGCCTTCGAGGCGGCGCGCCGTGACGAGAGGCGCACCGCGCAGTTCACCCGTTTTTCCGATGCCGAACAGAAATGCGATCTGTGATCCTCTGGCATCCGGAGGGACCGACCAGCAGGAGGCGAGCGTCGCGCGAAGGTCCGCCCAGTTGTTCACGGTGGCCGGCGGCGAGGGAGACTGCGCGAAGACAGAAGCCGTCATCGTCATGGACAATCCGCCGAGCGTCGCCACGCCGAAGCGGCGCGCGATGATAAACCGGCGGATCGTTTCATGACTCATGGACGACAGTCTAAGCGCCACCTCGGCTTGGTGCAAAACGGCGCACGCTACTCAATCTGGGACTGCGGGGCTCGCCCTCGCGCGCTCGTCGGCCTCGGCTTCACCGTTTCTTCGAGACATGGAAGATGGCAAAGCCCGCCAAGGCTGCAAGGCCCAGCGCCAGGGGCCGGTTGTCGTGGAAGGCGCCGAGCGCGCGCGAGCCTGCATCGCGAAGGTCATCGACGACGGGATTGCCCCGAAGGATGTTCTGCGCGCGATCCAGATTCTCCACCTTGGTGCTGATGGATACTTGGAACTCGTCGTCGTGACGTTCGATGTCGACGCTGTTGCGGGCAAACCCGGCGCGAGCCAGCCGTTCCCTCGCCGAGCGGGCAGCCCGGAGAGAGGGGACGACGACCGAAGCTAAGGCACTGTCAGACATTCATGTCCTCCGATTTGGATGGACGAACATCCGTGAAGGCGCATCAGTTCCTTGCCGGAGACGGGCATTCGGCCTGCCGTCTCGTCCGACGGCTTCGGGGCATCCCCAAACCAGGGGGATGCTCAGCCTGATTTCTTCGCCGCCACGATTCTCGAACCTGTCCGTCAACGCCGCACAGGCGGCCGGACAGGGCCTCGGGCTGCTCGGGAGGCTGTGTCAGGCCATCGTCCAAGTGAGGAGCATGATCCCACTCAGAAAGATTCCATAAGTGATCGCGATGGCCGCGATTTCACGGTGTTCGTTGACGATGTTGCGGGAAGCGAGGATCATGGCGATGACCGGCAGGGGTTCGATGCCGGCTCTATAATCGAAGGATCTCTAACGTGGGGTCGTTATGAATGGTTAATGTGATTTTAACCATTTGGTGTCGCCCTCGGGGCACACCCGACCGAAGCGACGAGCCGGAGGAGTGGACGCACGCTGGTCTTTAGCCGGATCACGATGCGGTGGATGGCTTCACCGGAGCCAGCCGGAGTAGCGTCTCCTTGTCGACGGCAAGGGCGCCGGCGATCTCCTCGAGCGCCTTATGCTCGACATCGCTGATCCCCTCATGGTCGGCGGCGTCGGCGGCGATCAGAAACACCCCGTTTCGCTGTTCGAGGGATCGGTCCGCGATGGCGGCCACGCGGCTCAGATTGTCCGCCCGTCCGACGCGGGTCCGAGCCCGTGCGATTCCGTCGAACAGTTCCGCCTCCAGCATCAGCGTGTCGTAGCCTTTCTCGATGATCGGATTGGCGCGCATGGCCGCGAGGGCGACCTCGACCTCGCCTTCGTCCACCTCGCTGTCGGCCACGATCACGTTCGAGGCCGCCGACACGGCCGCCTGCATGAGCGTCTTGTCGCCGACATAGGCGGTGACGTGTTCGAGAAGGTTCTGAAAGATGCCCATTACGGACTCCATGGAGCGGTCCGGGCGAAGGGCCGCGAAGCAGCAACGCTCGAGCCTGCCCATCGGCGTCGTATGCAAACTTCCTTCGTCGAACGCACGCGCTTTCTTCGCTCCGGCAGGTAGGCGGCGCACTCACGGCATGGCGGGGTCACCCCCGCCGCGCGGCCCCGTCGACAGGGCGATGACGCCTGGAACTGTCCGGGCCGCACCCTCGTTTGGATGGAGACATCCGTGGCGAAGGTCAGAAACCAGAGCGCTATGTTCCACCGCGACATCGTTTCAGGAAGACCGACCCACGTATTCGAATACGACATGTAAGCTCTCGATCTAACCGGCGGCAGAGAAAATTTGACGGAATGCCTTCACCCGATGGCGATTTGTATCGGAGCACATGAGGGATGACCTGGGACCGGCACACGAATAGGGCATACGCTGCGGTCATGGCCGTAGGCGGCCTCGTCGTGCTGATGATCCAGGATGCCCCGAACTGGAATGCGACCCTGATTGGCATTGCGTGCCTCGTCGCCTTCGGCATCCTGTGGGTTCTTCCCGAGCGCAGGTCGATCGATAGGCGCCCCTCGTTGGGCGGGGTCGACATCGCATTGTGGAAGGTCGCGACGCCCCGCGAAGCAGGACCGTCGGCGCGTGGGCTGCTTCTGGGGCCGCCGGGCCCCCTCGATCTCATCAAGCCAAGGCGCCAGCCGACGATCCTGGCCCATCGACGCCTTCCAAAGCCGCATTCGTAAGAGAAAGAGCGCCCTGGTCGATCACGCGGCCTCGGCGAGGCTCCTCTCGGCGGCCACGAGGGCGCGGCCCAGCTTGATCGCCCCGTGGTAGCGGCGATCCGCGATCGCGTCGTGGATCGCGAGAAGGTGGGGGGCGAGCGCCGGATGCGCCCGCATGATCTCGGTGGCCTGGCGGGCGAAGAGGTCCTCGGCCTCGGCCGGGTCGTCGGCGAGGTAGGGCATCTGCAGGGTGACGCAGAGCACCTTCCCGGGGGTGTCGGCTTCGCTCTCCTTGATGACCTCGGATTCGCGCAGGAACTTGCAGTGGGTCTCGATGAGGAAGTCGGAGCGCCGCGAACCGTTGCGGATGAGCGCGCCGTTGATGAGGAGGCCCTCGTATGGCTTGAGGTCGAGGCGCAGGGCCATGGTGGTGCATCCCTTCTGGAAACGGGCCTGGGTCGATCGTCGGATGGCGCGGGGACCGGCCCTGACGGCCGGTCCCCGCGCGTGGCGTGCGCTTAGCGGAGGAGCTGAAGGATCCCCTGCTGGGCCTGGTTGGCCAGCGAGAGGGCCGAGGTGGCGATGGCGTTGCGGGTCGACAGGGCCTGCGAGTTGGCGGCTTCCTCATTGAGGTCCGCGTTCACGAGGTTGGCCGAGCCGGTATCGAGGATGTTGATCAGGTTCTTCGAGAAGTCCTGGCGGTTCTGCACCACCGAGAGGTTGGCACCGAAGGTGAAGGACTGTCTCCGCGGCTGGGTGGTGGCAGAGATCGGCTTCTCGACGGCGGCGGTGATGTCGGTGTCCGACTGGAACCCGCCTTCGACGGCTTCGAGGCCGAGGCCAGTGGCATCGAACTTCACGCCCTGGATGTCCAGCGCCGAGGTGTTCCTCTCGTTGAAGGCAATATGCAGGGTGTTGTCGGCGGCGCTGTTGCCGTTGCGGAACAGCAGGTTGACGCCGTTATAGCCGGAATCCTGAGCCTGCTGGGTGATCTGCTGCAGGATCTGGTTGTACTGCGTCGCGAGGGACGAGCGCACCAAGCTGGTGCCCTTGCTGCCGCCCGCATCGGTATACCATAGCGGGAGATACGCCTGCGCGGATAGATGCGCACTCGCAAAAGTGATTGTATAAAGCCCATCTGCGGCATGCCTTGTGCGGATCAATCAAAGTGAAGAATAAATCTGTAAACAGCATTGATTCGTCAAGCTATGTATTCCTCCTTCGAGTGGTTGCGATTTTTATTAGTTTTTTATGTATAAGTTTGTTCACTGTGGGCGTGGCACTGGCAGATCAGCCTTCGGCCAAGTTATGTACGAACGAGCCCACCACTGCCGCGACAGGGGGGTGCATAATGAACGCCCTCAACGAAGCGGATAAGAGACTGAACCTCGCGTACAGGAAGGCTCAATCTGTGATTGAGCAGGATGACCGTGGTCAGGATGATCCCGGGGAGGTTGCTAAGGCAAAGGCTACATGGACGGCACAACTCGCCGCAGCTCAACGAGCTTGGATGGCGTTCCGGGATGCGGATTGCGGCGACCTCATCTTCAGCGAGTGGGACAACGGTCACGGAGTGCTTCCAGCGGTCTATGCTTGTCGATATGACAAGACAGTTCAGCGCACTAACGAGATTTTAAGCCGTTATCCTCTTCACTAGAGATATCGCCACGCATCATTCGAGCTGATTGTGCATAATTATAAACATAACACAGGACTTGGAAATTCGTTTATAGGATTATCTATGGGAGCCATTAGCATTACGATTCATATCGGTATGAATCTGATGAACATTCCGCATAGTTTCTATGCAAGTAGTTTAACAGGATTAATATCTGCTGTGCTTGCACTGATGCTCTATAATTTGATTTATAGAAAAACTTGATCGGCCTTATTTAACCTGAAAGTGAGTCGTTCCTGAAACTATCTTCATTCACGGATTGGGCCATTGAGACGATTTTCTGAGTACCGCCGCCCCCGGAATCATAACATGGCCGCTGCTGTGCTATACTGCATCCTTGGGAGCATCGCCACATTCCCCATTATTTGTGCAGCGGAAGAAAAGCCTCTAGTTGCCCTGCCCCCATGTAGTAGGGATTCTACGAGCGGCGGTGCTATAAACTGCACGAATCCCGCTCTAGGCCGCCTCGATTCAGGGATCGCTGCCGCCTACAAACAAGCCACGGCACGACTTCATGGCGACCTATCCCTATCCAAGGCTCTTCAGGACAAGCAGACCGCACTAATTGCAGATCGTGCGAATGCCCTCGCGGCTGGTGAAGGCAGTCTCCTGCGCTACCTACAGACGTGGCTGAACTGGCTCGACGCCGTCGACTCGCCACGACAGGGTTTCGCGGGGACTTGGATAAGTGCTACCGGCAGCCTCCAAGTCTTGCCACGGGGCGAAGGCACCTACACCGTCCTCGCTCATGCCGACGAACCCATTCGAGGCGAGTTCACCTGTAACTTTATCGGCGTTGGTCGAGTGAACCGAGACATCCTCGATGTGGCTTGGGACATATCCAGTTCAGATGGGGATGATGCTGAAGGGTGGACGCTTCGGCTTCGTCGGTCGGGTCATGTGCTTCGGCTGGAACAACTCCGCAACGCCAGTGAAGCCTCAACCTCTCCGTTCTGCGGCGTTCTAGGCAGCCTGGAGGACACCTATCTGCCGGCACGGAGTAAGCCTGAACCCGTCCAAGCCTGGAAGGCCGTCGAGACCGAGCCTAAAGATCTCACGTCCGGCGGCACCGCGTCCGGACGTGAGTGAAAATCCGGTGTGACGGGGTATTGTCCAGCATCTCCGTTAAGACGCGGACCGGACGCTCCCCAGTCCAATCGTCGGCCAGCCCCGCCTTGATAAAGGCAAAATCTATACTGTTGCGGCGCCTGCAGGCCCGATCCGCCGGGCCGCGTCATGGCCGAGCTCGGCGGCCCGGCGGTACCAAGCCTGGGCTGCGACGACATCGACTGGCACGCCGTCGCCGCGAAAGCATACATCCCCCAAGAGCGCCGCCGCGTCCGCATTGCCCCCACTCGCAGCGCGGCGCAACCACTGCAGCCCGATCTTGACGTCTCGTTGAACGCCGCTGCGACCGTGGATCAGAGCCTCCCCCCAGCGGGCTTGGGCAGCGGGGGAGCCGGCCGCAGCTGAGGCACGGAACAGGCGAAGTGCTGCCGCAGGGTCGAGGGGAACACCCATGCCAGCCTCGGTCAACATACCCAGGAGATGGATGGCTGCGGGCAAGCCGGCGGCGGCGGCCTTAGCCACCGCCGCCGCGCCGTTGGCCTCCTCGGTGGGGTCGCGGGCAATCCGAAGCAGAGCGATCCCGGTGCCTAGCCAGCCGTCCGGGCATCCACCTTCGGCCGCGCGGCGGTACCAAGTCACCGAAGCGTCCGGATCCCTCAGCTGTGATGGACCATCCCTCAGGATCCAGGCGTAGAGTGCCTGCGCTTCCACGAGGCCCGCCTCGGCAGCGCACCGCGCCCACCCTGCGGCCTCGCCAAGATCGTGCCCATAACCGGCGGCAAAGGGGCCGCCGACGAGAGCAGGTACGGTATCGCCACGTGTGAGCAGGCCGGCGAGGCGGCATTGCGCACCAGCATGACCGGTCTCGGCGGCCCTGCGCAGCCATCGGATCGCCTCCGCGTGGCACCGCGGAACCGTCATATCCGAGCAATAGACTCGGCCAAGTTGGAAACAGGCCTCGGCATCCCCGGCGCGGGCCGCGTGAGCGAGGCTGCGCAGCCCGCGGGGATCATTACGGGCGAGCCGTGACAGACCGTGCCGCCGCAGGACCGCACAGGGCCACCTTACCAGCCACCACGGCAGGAAATACGGTTCACGGCTCACGCATACCATCCTGCAATGGAGTGAGCACGCGCATCAGCAAGTATTCCATGACCGTGCGGCGGCCAACCATGACGTCCGCCGCTACCGGCATGCCCGATAAGACGCGGAACCCCTCCGGCACGTCGTGCAGCGCGGTCCGGTCGAGGGAAACCCTGACCCGATAGTAAGGCTCGGTGCCATCCTGCCGCGGCAGGGAAGCCGCAGACGGATCCGAGCGTTCGGTGAAGCTTGCCGGGCTGATCGCCCGAACGGTTCCCTGCGCCGTTCCATAGCGGGAGAACGGCAGGGTATCGAACTTCACCGTCACCGGCTGTCCGGGCCGGACCCAACCGACGTCGCGACCCGACACCGCCGCTTCCACTTCGAGATGAGCATCGTTCGGCACGAGGGTGATCAGTTCAGCGCCGGATTGCAGCACCGATCCGACGGAAACACGGGCGACACTCAGCACGACCGCATCGGCCTGTGCCCTCAAGGAAACCAGTCCCTGGCGCAGGTTCGCCTTGGCCAGAGCCGCCTGGGCGCCTGAGAGCCGGCTTTGTAGCACCGTCAGGTCCGCCTCGCTGTGGGCGATCCGGCCGCGGGCATAGGCCTCGCGTTCGCTGGCTTTGGCTTCCAGGGCACTCTGTCCCGCCGTGACGGCACTCTGTGCCTCCTCGAGGGATTGTTGCATCTGCGCCTGCGTGTCGTTGGCCGCCAGCGTGTTCATCAGGCTGCCGACCTGCAGTCGCTGCAACTCGGCCCGGCGGCTCGCCAGATCGGTGGCGATGTCGAGGCGCTTGGTGCCGATCGCGACGTCGGTCTGCGCCCGCAGCAATTGCGCCTGAAGCGCGCCGGTCTCGGCGTCGAAGCGCGCGAGGGTCGCACGGTGTTCGGCCATCCGTTCCTCGAAGAGGGCGGCTTGCTGCACGTGCACGGGATCCTGCAACGAAGGGGCGTAGGGCCGACCGGCGATCTCCGCCTGGAGTCGGTCGATCTGGGCCGTCAGGCTCGCGACCTGTTCCTGCCGGCTCGACTGGTCCGAGCCAGTGAAGGTGGGATCGAGCTGGGCGAGCACGTCGCCCCTCCGAACCAGTTGCCCGGGTTCGACGTGGATGGCGCGCACGATGCTGATGTCCAGCGGCTGCACCACGAGGGTACCGTTGGGGGCCGCCACGATGCCGCGTCCGGTGACCACCTTGTCGATCGGGATGAACGCGAGCGCCGCGAGACTGCTCAGCATCAGCGTACTGATTACCAGAGTGGTGCTGCGCGCCAGCGGCTGCATTGGCAGCGTAACCAGGGCTCGGCTGGGCCCGGCGAAGTCGAGGAGGGCGGCCGCGCCATCGTCGTGCTGGTGACGAAATCCACGCATGTCAGATCTCCGCCACGGCCAGGCTGGGTACATCGGCCGGTGCCCGGACGGTGCGTTCCCTTGGTGCACGGTCGAGGTAGCGATTCTGCTGGTGCCACAGCTTCTGGTAGATCGCGCAACCCTCGACCAGCACGTCATGGGGCGCGATATCGACGAGACGCCCCTGGTCCAGAACCGCAATGAGATCGCAATCGAGAAGCGAGGACAAGCGGTGCGACACGATTACCATCGTGCGACCGCGGGCGATCCGCTGCAGGTTGGCGTTCACCACAGCTTCGCTTTCCGGATCGAGGGCGCTCGTGGCTTCGTCGAGGATCAGCACGGGCGGATCGGCGACCAAGGCTCGCGCGATGGCGAGACGCTGACGCTGACCCCCGGACAGGTTGGACGAGCCCTCCTCGATCCACGTGCCGTAGCCCTGCGGCAGGCGCTCGATGAACTCGTCCGCTCCCGCGAGACGGGCCGCCTCCATGGCGTCTTCATGGGTGAGATTGGGACGTCCGGCCAGGATATTGTCGGCGACCGTGCCGCGGAACAGCACATTGTCTTGCAGGACGATGCCGAACGAACGGCGCAGATGCGCCAAGTTGATCTCGCGCAGGTCGGTCCCATCGACCCGCACCGTTCCGGAATAGTCCCGGCTGATCCCCTGGAGGAGCCGCGTAATGGTACTCTTGCCGGAGCCGGAGCGACCGACGATACCGAGCATCGTTCCGGCCGGGATACCGAATGACACGCCGTCGAGGGCCGGTCCACGGGCTCCGGGATAGGTGAAGCTCACGCTGTCGAAGCGCAGGGCGCCGGCGATTCGCGGCGAGACGCCGCTCTGCATCGCCGCGGCCTCGGTCGGGTTGTTCAGCACCAGCGCGACCTGCTGCACGGATGTGCGAACCTCCTCCACGTCTTCGAGCAGCCGGGCGAAACCGATGAGGGGCGCCGCGAGTCGGCCGCTCAGCATGACGAAGGCGACGAGCGCCCCCACCTGGACGCCGGAGACTCCGTCGAGAACGAGGTAGGCGGCAACCAGGAGGACCCCGCGATCGATGAAGCGCTCCGCCGGGAGGGTCAGGGTGCGCGGCCAGCGGCCGAGCCGGCCCGCCGCAACCTGCGCGAGGCCAGCTTCGGCGACGGCGGCGTCCCATGCCTCCCGCCGTTGCGGCTCGAGCACCAGCGACTTGACCGTCCGGATGCCCTGCACCGTCTCGACGAGCAGCGCACTCTTGCGCACCTCGGCGGCGATCGCCCGACCATAGGCGCGGCGCATCGCCGGCATGAAGGCTATGATCACGAGGGCGACGACGCCGGACGCTGCCAACACCATCGCGGCGAGGATGGGTTGAAGCCAGAACACCACCGGCAGCAGCACTAGTAGCGTGGTGCCGTCGAGGACGGTACTCATCAACTTTCCGGTCAGAAACGCGCGAATCCGGAAGATCTGGCCGATGCGGTGGTTGGTCTCGCCGGTGGGATGCCGCTCGAAATGATCGAGCGGCAACATCAGGAGGCGCTCGAATACCGCAAGATTGAGACGTGCGTCGATCCGGGTAGACAGAACCTGTAGCGCCTCGCCTCGGGCATGGGTCAGCAGTGCCTCGAACAGCACGGTGATGCCGACCATGACGCCTACCAGGGTCAGGGTGGACCAGCTTTGATAGACCAGCACCCGATCGAGCACGATGGAAGTCAGCAGCGCGGGAACGATGGCCAGGACGCTGAGGACCAGGGAAGCCAGCACCACGTGGTGAAGGATCTCGCGCTGGCCGAAAACCAGGCGGGCCACGGAGGCGAAGCCGAACGGTGCCTCAGCCTGCGCAACACCGCGTCCCTTCCGAACCAACAGCGCCTCGCCCGACCACCATTGTGAAAGCCGCAGGGCGTCCATCACGACCGGCTCGCCCCGTGGATTGGCCGGATCCCGCAGCCAGGCGAGGTCGCGCATCGTATCGGCCGCGACGACCAAGCCGGCGCTTCCATCGGTGAAGAGCACGACAACCGGGCGATCGGGGGCAGCCTGGGCGAGTTGGCGCCAGGAGAGCTTGACCGCCCGCGCCCAGAGCCCCGCTTCCGATAGCCAAGCCGCCAAAGCAGCGGGTGAGGGGGGCACACCCTCCTCCCGCAACCGGGTGCGATCGAGGTCGATGCCGTGAAAACGGGCCGCGGCCGCGACGGCGGCGATGCGCAGTTCAGCCGGATCGGAGCCGTCCGGCCCGCCAGGAGGCGGGCCGCCGGTGGAAGGGAAGTCCGGCATCGTTGGGATCCTGGCAGATATGGGGGTGTCCGGCCTCCCGAAAGAGGCCGCACGACTCGCTTTAGCGGTGATGGAGGCTCGTGGTGGCTTGACCGGACTCGTGGGCGAGCCCCGCTACACCGTGACGGTCGTCCTCTCCGGGCATCGGCAAGAGGCCGGCCTGAGCCTCCGGATCGTGGATCGCCGCCGCGACTCCACCGGCTGGCCCAGGAGACGGGACCGCAACTCCGGGAGGAGACGAGGCCTGAAACAGCATGCTGTTGACCGCATTCCGGGGATCGCCGGTTCCGAGGCTGCTGATCTGCCCTAGCGGCAGGGTGAACAGCTCCGTCGCAGGCAGCGCATCGGCGCCCCCCGGTGCGGGTGCCGCCATGGCCGAGGGATCGGCTGCGGCAGCCCCGGCCGGCTGAGCGAGGCTCACCAGAGTTCCCCCTTGGCCGTCGCTCGCCAGGGTCAAGGCAGCCTGCGGCGCCAGTCCCTCGATCGCCAGAACGGCATGGTCGGTGCCGTTACCGATCAGTACCTGTGAGGCTGCCGTACCTCCGGCGGCGGTTGGTAGGCTACCGGGCGCACCGATATCCTGGGTCATCGCCCCCTGCTGGTACGCGACGCCGGCGAGGTCAATCGCGTCCCCAGCCGCCAGTCCGGAGATGCCGTTGAGGAGAGCACTGCTTCTCGTGACCGCCGCGTCTAGCTTCAGCGTGCCCGCACTGTCCGCGGCAAACGTGATGTCGCCGGTGCCTGCCGCACCGGCCGCGCCGAGTTCGAGGGTGCCGCCGTCGATAACGGTACCGCCGGTGTAGGTATTCTGCACCTCGAGCGCGATCGTGCCCGGCCCTGCGGCGATCACGGTTCCAGCACCGGTAGCACCGCTTGCGTCATGTGATCCGGCTTCGTCGGAAATAACGTCGTTGATGGTCGTGGTCTGACCGGAGAGAGCCCCGAGTGTGATCGCTTGATCGCCCTGGATGAACCAGCCCGAGCCATAGGCCTGACCGTTGTCACCACCATTCTGCCCCTGGCCGCCGGCGACAGTATCGCCCGTGCTGCCGGAATTGACGACTGTCAGGCTCGATCCCTCCTCGACGAAGACAGCGCCTCCCGCACCCAGACCGCCGCCGCCGCCGTCACTCTGAGTGCTGTTCGTGCCGTCCCCTCCCGCACCGCCACCGAAGCCCCCCGGGGCGCCTGTGCCTGAGAAAAGCGGTGCACCGCCACCGCCGCCGCCGCCGAAGCCGCCATAGCCTCCCTGGGTCTGAGACCCGCCGCCGCCGCCGCCGAAGCCACCATTGCCGCCATAGGTGTTGTTGCCACCGCCGCCGCCGCCCCAGCCACCAGTACTTCCATCGCCGCCCTCACTCGTGTCGGCGCCGCTCAAGCCGTAGATCCCACCGCCGGCCCCTGCGCCGCCTTGCCAGATGGTGCTACCACCATCGCCGCCGCCGCCCGCGACACTTCCATGAGCGCCGGTGCCGGCATCCGACGGAGCACCTGCGATCGGACCCGCCGTCCCCTGCGATCCCGTCGCGGCATCAATGCCGTTGCCCCCGACCGCCTGGGCTCCGATGCCACCGCCTCCGCCGGAAAGCCCGACCAGACTGGAGGCGGTGTTGCCACCACTCCCGCCGAGGCCGCCGCCGCCGCCGTAGCCCTCGCCGTAGGCGCCGGAGATCCCCCCCGCTCCGCCCTGCGCGGCGTCGTTGGAGAAGTGGACGTCGGCGAGCACCACGCTCGCACTGCCAGCTACCATCAGCCCGCCGCCAAGGCCCGCGCCACCGCCGCCGCCAGATGCGCCAATGCCTCCCATCCCACCGGAGGCGACGGTATCCGCGATGGTCAGATCCTCGATGGCAGCGGTGCCGCCGAACACCACCAACCCGCGGGTGAAGTCGTCACCGTCGAGAGTATGCCCTTGGCCCAGGATCGTGACGGGGCTGGCAGCCTGCAGCACGGGCAGGTCGTTCCCACCCATGAGGGTGATGTCATTGGTGAACTCGATCGCCAGAGGCCCCGGCGTTGTGCCAGCGTTGGCCTGATCGATGGCCGCCGTGAGTTGCGCCTCGGTGCCGACGCGCAGGACGATGCTTCCCGGGGCCGGCGTGCCAAAATTCGCATCGGTGGCAGGCGCCGTACCGCCGCTCCCGGCCGGAAGGGCGAGTGCAGCGGACAGCACCGACTGGTTGCCCGAGGCGTCGGCAGCCATGGCCACGACGGGGCCGGTGCCGGCATCCGGCGGGGTATCGGGTGTCAGGGTGAACGTACCATTCGAGGTGGCGGTGGCAGTGCCGAGCTGAAGTAGGATGCCGGCTTGCGGCTGTAGTTGATAGAGGGTGACGGAGCTGCCGGCCTGAGTCTGCCCGGACAAGATCAGCGAGCCATCCGCACCGGTTGTCTCGGCCAACCCGGTCGGTGCCGGCATCGCCTGGGTCATGGTCAATGTAGAGCCGCCCTGGCCATCGCTCGCCACGGCAAAAGTAGCCCCTGCATTCAGGCCTTCGATCTGGACCGACTCCGCCTGCGTGCCGTTCGAGACCGTGACCTGTGTCGCGGTCTGCCCGTCCGTGGCCATCGCTCCGCCGACCGTTCCGACCGTGACCTGGGTCGCACCGGCGAGACCTGCGAAGTCTATTCGGTCGCCGGTTTGCATACCGCGCAGGCCGGTGTCGAGAAGGCCGCTGCCAGTTAGGGCAGAATCATCCACGCGTAAGGTCGCGCCGTCGCCCGCATCTCCGAAGGCGATGGTACCGGTGGCGCCTGCGGCCTGCTTTACCGTGAGCTCTAGCGTGGTGCCGTCATCGATGACGATGCCGCCCGAGAGGTCTTCATCCCCCGTAATCGCGACGGTACCGCCGCCCGTGGCCGCCACCACTGCCGCCCCGCCCTGACCGCTCGGATCACCGGTGCTGGACTGATCGGAAATTCCCCCGTTGAGGGCTGTCGTCTCACCTGGCTTGGCGAAGGCCGTCAGGACCTGATTGCCCGAAAGAAAGATCGAATCTCCGTATCCCTGGCCACTCCCTCCACCGCTCGCACCCTGGCCACCGGTCGCCGTGTCACCGGTGAAGCTGCCGCCTTCGATACTGATCTTGCTGGTGCCGTCAGCGAATGCACCGCCGCCAAGGCCCGCGCCGCCACCACCGCCTTCCGTGGCACCGGCACCGCCACCGAAACCGCCCTGGCCTGGGTCGACGCCCATGATGCCTACGGCGCCACCACCCCCGCCACCGCCACCGCCGTAGCCGGCGCCACCACCACCACCACCGCCGCCGCCGCCATACCCGCCACTGCCGCCGACGTCGTCGCTGTCGCCACCCCCGGCGCTTCCGGCGCCACCACCTCCCCAGCCGCCCTGAACGCCATTGGCGCCGAGGCCTCCACCGAAGCCTGCTGCGTCATTGTTGGCGGATGTGCCATCGTCCAAGCCCATGCCGCCATCTGCGCCGGTGAGGATGGAACTGTGCCCACCAGGTCCGCTCGCACTCCCCATCGCCGCAGTGCCGAGGCCACCGCCACCGCCGCTGCTGCCGTCCCGCCCATCGTCCTCGTCGGCCGGAACTGCGAGGTCGAGGTGCTGGCCGAGATCGCCGAGCACACCGCCGACGCTCGAATGCCAGGCGCTTCCCGCTCCCCCAACGCCGCCCATGCCACCGCCGCCGCCATATCCCGCGCTCCCCAGCAGGGCGCCAGCCTCCCTCGCACCGCCTTGTCCGCCAGCGGCGGCGTCGTTCGTGAACGAGACGTCATCGAGGGCGATCGCCGCATGGTTCACCGCAAGTACGCCGCCACCAAGACCCGCGCCACCACCGCCGCCAGACTTGCCAATGCCGCCGGCGCCCCCCTGTGCCACGGCGTCCTGAATAGTAAGGTCTTTCAGGAGAGCTTGTGTATCGTCCACCATCAGGCCGCGGTAAGTATCGGCACCGTCGAGCACATGTCCTTCGCCGTCGATCCGAACCACGCCGAGGGGCTGGTTCAGCGCCGGAAGATCCGAATTGAGGGTGATGTCGGCCGTGACATGAATCGCGTAGTTGCCGGGAGAAGTATTGACCGTCTCAATGGCGGCGGCGAGCTGGGCTTGATTCGCGACCGAGAGGACTTGCACTGCCTCATGGGTGGGGAGGATCGAAGGCGCCGTGGGCGTGCCGTCCGGGTTCCAGGTGGTGCCAGGTTGCAGCGTCGACACCTGCTCATCCGGTAACCCCTTGGCGATCGGATAGAGCAGGATGCCCGCCCCGACTGCGGCAGCAAACGGCCCGGCATCGCCACCGATCCTCACCACGTCTCCAAGGTACCCAAGTGCTCTAATGAAAGTTGCGGCTCCCTCTGGTGACAATGAGCTCGCGAAGTTGGCTGCCCAGTCATTGAAGCCTTGAGCGAACGCCGATCTAGTCCCGAAAGCCTCCGCATCCCTCAGGATCATGGAGCCATAGCCGCTCGAGTCGTCGAGCACGCTGTCTTCGCCTGCCTCCCCGACACTACTCTCGGAAACAGTGCGAGACGGGACGGTCGATGGGGCGCCGTTAGGCCCGACTGCCCTCCGGAGTCCCTGCAAAAGGATGCTGACTTCTGTGCCGCCGGCGGTCGTATTGACGGCCTCCTGTACAGTCCCGCCCTCAGGATTTGCCTGATTGTTGATAGTCACGCCAGACATGCTCGAACCTTTCGTCGTCACGTCTGGGGATGCGGGCCACCTTTAAAGCCCGTTCCTGAAGCGACGAGGCAACGTCGCAGCCAGACCTTGATAAACAATTGAATGCCGCAGCTCGATTGACGCCAAGGTGAGCGGAACATTAAGAAAATGACATGCGATGAATTCTTGTGCATGTGACCTGACCGGCTAGCTTTGGACTGGGCTGATTGAGAGGATCAGCCAGGACCGAAGGAGCTGGACATGAAGCGAGGTCAGAAGACGGGTGCGGAGCAGGTGGTTCTGAAGCTGCGGCAGATCGAGGTTCAGAAGGCGCAGGGCAAGAGTTTGGCAATAGCGTGCCTAGAGGCGGATATCTCCAAGCAACGTGACTATCGCTGGCGCAAGGAGTACGGCGGCCTGCAGATCGACTGACTGATCCTCCCCCCCCCGGTTTCACGGACACGGGGGTTGGCTCGCGTTCCGTTCGGCCTGCTCGGGCGTGATGCAGCCGAGGGCCGAGTGGATGCGCTGTCGATTGTAATAGCCTTCGATGTAGGCGAACACGTCCCGTCTGGCCTCGTCCCGGGTCGCCCATCGTCGCTGGTGGACGAGTTCGACCTTAAGGGTGTGGAAGAGGCTTTCCATCGGGGCGTTGTCGTAGCAGCAGCCGGTTCGGCTCATGGAGGGTGTCGCCTTCATGTCGGCAAGCTGCGCTCTGTAGGCCTCGGCGGCGTATGGGCTGCCGCGATCCGAGTGACAGATGAGCCCAGCGGCCGGTCGCTGCCGTTGGGTCGCCATCATCAGGGCGACCGATGTCAGCTCGGTCCGCTTTTAGGACGTCGCGCTCCATGCGCGTCCGGTCGAGTTCACGCCGCAGACGGGCGATCGCGACCGCCTGATCGGACGGCGATGACACCGGGCTCATCGGCGCGGTTCCTGGCAATCCCGCTGGCCGCGGTGGCGGGCAGCCGCCCATCAGCGCCGTGCGCCATTGCCTCAGCATCGACGGTTGGATCCCGAGTTCGGCGGCGATCTGCATCTGCGGCCGGCCGCTGCTTTCCAGCAGCGCCACCGCCTCGCGTTTGAACTCCGGGGTGAACTCGCGTCTCGTCTTTGCCATCAAACACCTTCCCCGCCCGCAAGGAGCGTATCAGAGGTGTCCGTGAAACCGGGGGAGGATCACTCGATCGAGAATCAGCCCGTAAAAATCCTGTACGAGGCGGGCGAGTTGGGCGTCGGTCAGCATCGGCGTCGCGTTCAGGGTCGAGAAGATACTCTTTGACGCGACGTATAGCTGACAGGCCCTTAGCTTGGCAGTCCGCGCGTCCGATGTCCCGAGGCTGCGCACCATTTCGTTGAGGCGCAAGGTCGCTCGCAGGCCGGTCGGTACGCGTCGGCGGAAATGAAAGGTTCGTCCACGCAGGACGACATTCGCGATCGGTGCCACTCCGCTCCTTCGGCACCTGGCTGGGTACCTTGTGTAGCAGCGGTGTGTAGCAACAGGCTCACTCCGCAGGGCGACTGCGCGAGGAGCTCAATGATCTGAATGACTTAGGTGTGACAGTGGCTGGGGGACGAGGATTCGAACCTCGACTAGAGGAGTCAGAGTCCCCCCTGCCCCATTGAAATAACAACGCTTTTTCTCCGAACGAGGAGAAAAGCGGTAATGCAATATCAAAGGGTTAGAAGCGGAATCCCGACCGATATCGAGCGGGAAAATGGCCCAGAAACAAAGAACGCCGTCGCGGGGGTTGGAGCCCGCAACGGCGCGAAACAGAAGGTCTCGGGTAAAGACTTCGGCGCAGAGGCTACAGTTCAGCGCCCTGCCCTGGCAAGCTGCTTCGTCGCACTGATCGAGCAGGATGGTACGGTCTCCGGCGTCTTCCACTGCCGCAACCAGGTGCGCGCCTTCCTACGGGGAGGCTACGCATGAGCGATATCGCCGCCGTGCTCGCCTGCGTCATCATCGAAACAAGACGCCTTCAGTGGCGCCACCGCGATGATCTGATCTGTTGGGCTATGGAACCCTACTTCGGTGCCACACGGGCCGAGGCTGAACGCGCGTTTCTGATCGCTGCCGAGATCTTCACGGTCGATCAGCTCGTTCCGGCGGGGTAACTCATTGGGCGCGGTTACCCTCATACAGAAATGGCAGCTGCTTCAGGCCATCATCGAGGACGATGCGCTGTCGCTCAAGGCGAAGGTGGTCGCTGCCCGTCTGCTTCATCACCACAACACCCAGACCAGCCAGTGCACACCCTCCTATGACACGCTTGCACGCGGTGCTGGCTTCGAGCGTCGTTCCGCCATTCGGGCGGTCGAGGAACTTGAGAAGTCAGGCTGGATTCGGGTCTCCCGGGTGAATGGTGGAGCCTCTAATGCGGCTAAAGGATTCGTAACCAACTCGTTCATGCCCTGCTTTTCACGGCTCGAATCAGGCCACCCCCCAGTGTCCAGCCAGACACTCCCCCCCGGTGTCCAGCCAGACACTGGGGGGAGTGCCCAGCCAGACACTACCCCGGTGTCCAGCCAGACACCCCCCGGAGTGTCCAGCCAGACACCCAAACAAGAGAAAGGAGAAACCGGGAAAGGAAACCGGGAGTCTCCCCCTACCCCCTCACCCTTCGCCGAGTTCTGGGATGCCTATCCCAAGCAAGAGGGCGAGGACGCCGCTCGTCGGGAATATGATCGGGTGCTGAAGGATCAGCGTGCCACTCATCATCAAATTATGGAAGGCGTCACAGCCTACGCTGCGGCCCGCGAGGGCGAACCCGCTCAGTACACCACAAGCCCCGGGCGATGGCTGAAGGACGGGCGGTGGCGAGACAGGCCAACTCCCGCCACCTTACCGCGCCGTGGCGGCTTCAGTGCGACTCGTGACTGGCTCCCCGCGAGGATGGACGTTGATGAGTAGCGAGATCACGAAAGCAAACACAGCAGTTCCCGTACACGCGCCTTCTCGAGGTTCGCCCGATTTGGGACAACACCTCGAGCCTGAGCGGTTAGTGAAAAGCTGCGGCGATGCCATCATCAAGAGTGCTTTGGCCTGGATGGATTCGAGCTTCCTTTATGCCGGCGCCGGGCAGCGCGAGCGGCTAACACGGGAGCTTGCTGAATGCCCGCCCGCCTCGGAATTGGAGAGCATCGCAGGAGCGGTGGCCGACGCTCTTGCGACAAAGCCCAGCCGCAAGGTTGTCCAGGCCACCGTGGCCATCCTGTTTGATTCGCGCGTACGCGGCCCTCAGAATCCCGAGGTCTACCTGGGGGCCCTGGTCCACGATCTTCTCGACGAAGGCTTCCCGCCGGCCGTTGTGGTCGCTGCGTGCCAGAAGCTGCGCCGGGAGCAGGTGTTTACCCCGGAGATTGCTGAGGTGATTGCGGCCTGCCGGGAGAAGCAGAAGTCGTACGGCGCAGTCCAGAGGCTGGCGGAGCGGCTTGTGGGGGTACGGGCGAAGGTGGAAGCGGTAGTCCTTATGGGTAGCCTGGATTGAATGCAGAGGATCTAGAGCAATAATAAACGGAAAGCGCCGCGTAAGTGTGTTTTATATGGCGCTATATCAAAATGTCTTTAGTGATGAATCGATCCCATCCCAGAAGATGTAAATATTCTATAAGCGTCTTATGCCCGGCGGCGGTTACCACGGCACACATATAAGTAGTTTTGCCGATAACATGCGTATTGACGTAGGATGGCAAGCTTTGACCAACGCAGAAATGCAGCGCTAGGTCAAGTAGATATGGCTCGTCAGTTTCGTCCAGCATGAAATACACGTAATTTGTGAAGTTAATTTTTGACACAGCCCGTCTTTCTAAAAAGCGTGGGCACTCAACATCGCCCACTTGATATGCAACGATGGCCTGTCGGCAGCCTGTAGCAGCCGTAGCGAGTAGCCCCTCTTTAAGAGAGGGGGCTACGCTACGCTACAGTGCTACGCCGTAGCGGTTGCTACGAAGATGCTACGGTTTTGCTACGCTACACGCGCCTGTGGGAGGCGTGAGAGGTCAGTTACTTAGATGGAACGATACGCGAGCCCAGAAGCGAAGGATGCCCTTCTCATCCTCACCTGAACCCCAGGATTCCACTCGCGTGGAGATCTTGCCAGTATTACCTGGGGCCAATTCTCTTGCATCTCCGTGAGCGTGCGCAAGTATGTCGTCCATTGTGTTGCCGAAGTACTGTTTTTCGCCAAGAATTGTCGCCATAGTATTTGCCCTTACTTCGTTGTAGGTTCGACGGTAGTGCCGGGCAAACGCGCTTAGGCATCCGAGGTTGCGTCAAAACAGGCTGTTCGCACTACGAGGGTGCGATCGTCATCAATCGCACACCTACGAAAGAGCACCTGCGACAAGGGCCGGGAGGAGGCGTGGCCGATTGCCCTTGACGAGCTTATGGCATTGCGATCTTATGGCTTTGCTAAAGCAAAGACATAAGGAGCGCGCCATGATGGTCTACGGGTACATCCGCGTTTCGACGGCTGAGCAGGCCAAGAGCGGCGATTCCCTCGACACTCAGCGGCGGCAAGTCGAGGCCTGGGCCATGCTGAAGGGCTGGGCTGTTGCGGACTTCTACGTCGAGGCCGGCGTCTCTGGATCAGTCCCCCTCAACGAGCGCCCTGCTGGCCGGAAGCTCTTGGCCCGACTGAACAAGGGCGATGTGGTCATCACCCCGAAGCTGGATCGCATGTTTCGGTCAGCTGCCGATGCACTCGGCACGCTGGAAGAAATGAAGGAGGACGGCATCGCCCTTCACATGATCGACTTGGGCGGGGACGTGTGTGGCAACGGCATCTCGAAGCTGGTTTTCACGATCCTGTCGGCAGTGGCTGAGAACGAGCGCGATCGCATCCGCGAGCGCATCCGCGACGTGAAGCGCAATCTCGCTGCTCAAGGCGTCTACAACGGCGGCAAGGTGCCCTTCGGTTTCGACCGGGTGGACGGCCGGCTTGTCCCCAACGCTGATGAGCATCGTGTACTGGATGTCATGGTCAGCATGAGGCGTGAGGGCCAGTCCTATGCCCGTATCGGCGCGGCTGTAGGCAAAGACATGAAGACGGTTGCACGCATTCTCGATAGGGTTACACAGTCGAAGACTTGACCGCGATAGATTTTCGCATCACTAATATCACCGCCAACGCCCTGGATGGGGCTAGGCGTACGGGCTGGATGGCTCACGGACTGACACCTTGTCACCGGAGCATCGCCCTATGCCATCGATCTATCAAACCCTGACCCCATCTGCGCCCGCTGCTACCTCGGCCAGCGTGTCGGCCGATCCCGCAGCCGCCGCATCCCAGATCAACACCGCTGCCGCCTCAACCTCTGCTGCCATGCGGATGCTCGTCGCCATGACGGCGCAGGCATGCCAGTGGGACGCTCAGGCCATCGCAGAGTGGTGCCGTCTGACCGGTGCCCCGCCCGATGAAGTGAAGGGCATCGTCGCTTCCGCCAGACTGGCGAAGGAACGTGGAGCAGCGTGGTTCTAGCCATGCCTCGCGCCACCAATCCCGAACGCCGCAGCCAGATCACCCGCCACCCCGACCGGGTCCGGATCGAACTTGCCCGTACGGCTGGCGTCAGCCTCGACAAGATCGCCAAGCGGTTCGGTGTGCACCGGGACGCGATCGCCCGGCACATGGAGAGCCTGTCGCCGGAGTACCGCGGGCAACTCGTGGCCGACGTGCCGATTGAGGAGCTGGCGCAGCGCGCACGGGACGAGGAAGGCTCTCTCCTCGACCACTTCGCCATCATCCGCATGACGCTGATGCAGCAGATGCTCGCGGCGGCCACCTGCAACGACCGGCACGCCACGGCGGCGCTCGCCAGGGCGGCCACGGAGGTCTCGCGCGAGATCGGCAAGCTCTCGGGTGAGATCCAGCGCCTGAACCCTGGCGTCACGATCAACACGACGGTCGCGATCATGAACAGCCCGGTCTTCCACGAGCTAGAATCAGGACTGATCGCCATCGCCCGGCAGCACCCGGACGCGAAGGACGACATCGTGAGCCTCGTCCGGCGCCTGAAGCACATGCCGGAGCCGGCCGGGCCGATGATCGAGGGCCGCGCCAATGCGTGAAGCCTTCGCCCGCCTGGAAGCGTCCCTGGAGGGGATGATTTCCCTCAGCCCCGGTCAGCAGGTGGCACAGGACACCATCACGGGCGAGGCCCGGCACTCCTGCCTCGTCGGCGGCACGCGCTCCGGCAAAACCTTCCTAATCGTTCGCGAAATCGTGGATGAAGCCAACCGTTTCCCAGGCACGCGCCACGCAATCTTGCGTTACCGCGGCAACGCCGCCCGCGCCTCGATTGCCCTCGACACCCTGCCGAACGTCCGGCGCAAATGTTTCCCGCATCTGCTCCTTGAGGAGCACAGCCGGGACGGGTTCTTCGAACTGCCAAACGGCTCGCAAATCTGGATCGGCGGCTTGGACGACAAGGATCGCGTCGAGAAGATCCTGGGCCAGGAGTACGCGACCCTCTTCCTCAACGAGGCGTCGCAGATCCCGTACCTCTCGGCCCTCACGGCCTTCACCCGCGTGGCTCAGGTCGTTCCCGGGCTCCGGCAGCGCATCCGCGTCGACCTCAATCCGACCGAGAAATCGCACTGGACGAACCGCCTGTTCGGCGAGAAGCGCGATCCGATCACGAAGCTGCCGCTGAAGAACCCGGAAGCCTACGCTCGAGCCTTCCTCAACCCCGTCGACAACCAGGCGAACCTATCGGCCGAGTACCTGGCATCCCTGGAAGCCATGCCGCCGCGCCAGCGCGATCGGTTTTACCTCGGCAAGTACGTGGACGAATTGGAAGGCGCACTCTGGACGGTCGATGTGATCGAACGGAGCCGCGTCGACCGTAAGGAGGTGCCCGACTTTGTGCGGGTCGTCGTCGCGATCGACCCGGCGGTGTCGACCGGCCAGACATCGAACGAGACCGGCATCATCGTGGCCGCGCTTGGCACCGACGGCCACGTCTACGTGCTCACGGACGGCACCGGACGATATAGCCCGACCGAGTGGGCCGCTCGCGCGATCAACCTCTACCGGGCGCACGATGCCGACAGGATCGTCGCCGAGACGAACCAGGGCGGCGCGATGGTGGAGGCCACGATCAGGGCTGTTGACCCCATGGTTTCCTACAAGGGCGTCCACGCGAGCCGGGGCAAGATCACCCGCGCTGAACCCGTCTCGGCCCTCTACGAGGCCGGGAAAGTCCACCACGTCGGCGACGGCTTCCCCGAACTCGAACAGCAGATGACGAGCTATGTGGCAGGCGGCCCGTCGCCCGATCGGTTCGACGCGCTGGTCTGGGCTGTCACCGCTCTTGCGGTGAAGCGGACGGTGCCCGTGGCAGCCTCCGGCACCTTCTCACGTGGCGGCGACCGCGGCCCATACGACCACATCCCGCCAGCCGAGGCCGTTCGCCTTGGGCTTTGTTCGGAAGAACGAGCGATCCGCATGGGCTGGATCAAACGATGACTGTCTTGCAATTGGAGCACCGAATGATGAACCCCCATCTCTTCAACACACTTCGCCAGAATGTTTCGGTAACCCGTCGTCACGCGCAGGATGTGCTTGCCGTGATTGAGGGCACCGAAAACATTGGAAGCAGCATCGAGGCAATTCGGGGCAAGCTCAAGAATGACAGCACGCTGTCTGATTTTGGTCGGAGGACGGGCGTCGCCGAACTGGTCAAGAGTGTGAAGATGAAAGAGCTTGCGGCGGCCTCGCGGCCCGTACGGCGCGCACTGGCCTACGCCCGATCCGAGCGGGAGGCTCTCCTCAACGGCAAAATCGAACGCCCCGATGCGGTCGGCGAGATGCGGGCACAGGAGACCCGGACATTCCTTCGGTCGCTCCCTCCGGCGCAGCGCGAACGGCTCGCGAGGGAGTTGTGTCAATCGCCCGAGGGTTCGGCCGCAGTGCTCGGCGTTCCGGCATTCATGTCCGGACTCGATGACGAGGCTATGCAGCGCCCACAGTATGGGCTGCAGGAGCGCCTGAAGGTGGAGCGGGCCGAAACCATCCACGGCCAGCGCCTTGAGGAAATCGCAGGAGTGGAAGAGGACTACCAGCTCGCCGAACAGGCCGTTGCAGTGGTTCGCAACGAACTCTTTGAAGCCTCCGGTCTCTCGCGTGACGGTTTCGAGCAGGCCATGGCGCCTCTCGAAGCCGCCGCAGACGCATAGGGGAGATGGCGATGGCGGATCTCGCGATACTTGGCCTCGAAATAGACAGCCGCCCAGCGGCGGACGCCTCGACGGTGCTCGACCGGCTCGCGGGATCGGCCACCAAGGCCGACACCGCTTCGGCCGCCTTCACCCAAGCCACCATGAAGACGGGGGCCGCTCTTGCCACCGTTTCCCGCGCCGCGAGCGACACCGCGTCGGCCATTGATAGGGTGCGCGACGCCTCCGGCCGATTTACCTCTACATCCAGCGTCATCGACAAGATGGCGAAGGACTGGGATCGGGCAACCAAGTCGGCCACGGCCTATGAGCAGGCACTTGCGCGGGGTGCCGCCGCCAATCCGCAGAATACACCGTCGGCGCTCCCGGCCCTCCCGTCCGCGAATGACAACCCGGCCGCACGACGCGGTCTCGACTCTAACCAGAAGCGCGATTTGATGTACCAGGGCGGCGATGTCGTCGCTTCCCTTGGTTCCGGCGCGGGCCTCGGCACCGTCGCATTCCAGCAGGGTCCGCAGATCTTGCAGGGCCTTGCTGGGGGTGAAGGCGGCCTCAAGGGTGGCCTCGCTGCCCTAGGCCAGAGCGCGATGGCCCTCGTCACGCCCGTAACCGTCGCGACGACGGCTGTGGCCGGCCTCGGCATCGCCTTCGGTGTTGCCGCTGCGCAGGCCCGGTCGGACCAGACCGCGCTGCAGAACGCTACGCAGGGGCTCGGCCGGGCGAGTGGCAACACCGCCGAGCAGCTCGACACGGTAGCCCGTGCCAACGCTGAGGCGGGCAGGGTCTCGACCTCGACCGCTCGCGAGATGGTGGCGGCGTACAATTCGACCGGCGAAATCGGGACGAGCGTCTTCGGCACCCTCATTCAGGTCACGGAGCGATATGCGCAGCTAACCGGTCAGGACGCCGCGAGCGCGACCCAAGAGCTTACCCGCACGTTCGCGGACATCGGCAGTGGAGCCGACGCGGTGGCAAGCCGGATCGGCGGCCTAGATGATCGCACGCGGCAGTTGATCCAGACGCAGATCGAGCAGGGCGACCGCTCGGCCGCCCAACAGACCCTCGCCGACAGCCTGAAGGCATCCATCGACGCCAACGCGGCGAGCACAACCGGCTGGGCCTCGGCCTGGAACACGGCCACGGCAGCCGCGAACGGCTACTGGGAGGCCGCCAAGCGCATCGCCGGCATTAAGCTAGGTGTGGCGCCTGAAGGAGCGCAGGAGGCCGTGACGCGGCTTCAGACGATCGTGGACAACACGAACAAGACCCGCACGGCGATGGGCATGGAGCCGCTGAACCCGCGGGACAGCAAGGATGCAAACCAGCTCGAAGTCGCCAGGGTCATCGCCGATCAAGAACGCATGATCGCCGAGGGAAGGGCGGCCGAGGCGCGAGCCGACAAAGCATCGTCCGCCGCGGGTGCGGTTGCCCGGCAGATCGACCCGAATTTCTCCCGCCTGTCGCAGCTACGCGAGCAGCAGACGGCTCTTCGGGATGGTCTGGCCGACCCGCTGGCCCGGAATCGCCTCGCCGATCAAGCGCAGACCGAGGAAGCCTATACGGCGACCACCCGCGCCATCACGACGATGACCGACGCGACCGGCAAGATGATCTCGGCCGAGGAGATCAGCCGCCGGTCGGATCAGCTTAAGATCGACAGTACGAACGCGAAGACCGAAGCCGAGAAGCGGAACGTGGCCGAGCGGCAGAAGGCCTTCGACCTTATCGGCAAGACCATCACGCCTGGCGACGCGCGGGGGCAGATTGCCCGGGCCGGCGCCATGTCGACGCTGGAAAGCGCGAGCAAGGGCGGCGGAAAAAGCGGTGGCGGGTCGGCGGATGCGCTGGACGATTACGACCGCGCAACGAAGCGGATCGAGGACCAGACGCGGCGCATGGAGGAGCAGAACACGACGTTCGGCATGGGCGCCGGTGTCGTCGCGAAATACCGCGCCGAGCAAGAGCTTCTGACTGCGGCCAAGCGCGCGGATCGGGACATCACCCCGCAACTCACTGCGCAGATCACGGACTACGCGACAAAGTCGGCGGCGGCAGCGACGGCTCTTGAGCAGACCCGGCAATCCGCGCAGCAGTCTTTTGCGCTCCAAGGCTTCGCCGGAAACGAGATCGTCAACGCCCTGGACGGCATGGCGACGAGAGGGGCGACCGTCTCTAGCATCTTCAGCAATATGACGGCGAGCCTAACCCGGGCGGCGCTGCAAGCGAGCGTCATGGGCACCGGTCCCCTCGCTGGTCTATTCGGCACCGCGGCGGCGCCGGGCACAAACGCCGCCGGCGGCCTCATCGGCAGCCTCTTCAGTAGCATGCCGAAGTTCGCCTTGGGCGGCATTACGGACGGCCCGTCTATCGCGGGCGAAGTGCCTGGGCAGCGCGAGGCCGTTGTGCCGTTACCGAGCGGCGGCCGAATCCCCGTGCAGTTTCAGGGTGGCGCAAGCGCACAGCCGATGAACCTGCAGGTGACGGTGAACAATGCCCCATCGCAGCCGACCGTGACACAAGCACCAGACGGGCGTGGCGGAAAGCGTCTCGAGATCACGTTCGATGAAATGGCGGCGGCTGCGGTCAGTCGGGATGGCTCACGAACCAAACAAGCCCTCAATCAGCGGACGCTTGCGACACGCTAATACTCCGGGAAATGCTCATCCATGCTGACGAACTCTTTGATCACGAAGGTGTATGGCGCACTGCCGTCTGTGATGGACATCTTTTGATTTCGGTCGAGCACCATGCGGATCAAAGTTCCATCGCTCGTCGTAATTTCAATGAGGCAGATTTTGTTTTCGGAGCGATATCGCCGTTCCATGCCTGGCGAAAAGGGGTCGATTCCTTCAACTTTGCCCGTGGTGACTGAGTCGTCGGCCATGCCTGTCTCCGCTCGCTTACTGCGTTCAGCATAACGCGTCCCGACAAGGAATAGCTCGCCCCTGCAGACTCAAATGTCGGGACTTGCCCAGGGGCGCTTGACGCGGCAGGGTCGAGGCATGTGGATCATGCTCTGGCTATTCATGTCGACGACCGGTGGCCTCACGTCCGGCTCCGCAGAGTTTCCGACGAAGGAAGCCTGCGAGGCCGGGCGAAAGGAATTGGGCGGGATGCTGGTCCGTGTGAATGAGGGCGGCGATGGGACGGCACGCCCGATGTTTGCCCCGCCCCCTGAAATCCGCTGCATCCAGAAGGCGACGGGGAAGCCGTGAGCAAAGTCTCGGCGGCGGAATTTGCGGTTGTTGCCCGCGCCGCATAAACCAGAGGCGAGTTTCCATAGCCATTTGAGAGATTGCCGTGGCTGACGCACTTCTGGGGTTGTCATGGCAAATACAGCTGGCCGTAGCGAGCGGTTACGCGGCGTACTTACTCTGCTACGTCGGTATTCGTGCAAAGCACAGCACGGTTGATGTCACATTTCTATCACTCATATTTGGCTTGATAGCCAGCGCATCGCTGTACATCGCACAACAGCACATGAACGTGGTGGCGGCTGGGGCGACCGCTTTCTTTTTAACATGCGGGTGCGGTCTGCTATGGCGTCGCTTCTTCCGATCCCTACTGAGAAAACTGCTTCGTAAATGGAATGTAAGCTGGAGCGACGATAGTCCAACTACTTTAGCGCTTATGCTTAGCGAAACTCATTCTTCCTTATCGCAAATATCTATTCAGCTTGAAGATGGTTCTTGGCTAATTTGCAACGATCTGCAAAGCTTTAAGAAGTCTCCATTTGGGCCATGCCTGATAGGTCAAGATGGCGATATGGCAATTTATTTGACGCATACTATATCGAAGGATGGCGTGGAGCGTGAAGTAAAAAATGTCAAAGATGCGGACTACGGAGATCGTATTACTTTCGTGCCCGCATCTAAGATTAAAATGATAAATTTTAGACACATCAATGGCTAGTCATGGTGCGCGGGCGGAGGCTTTCTTGGCTCTGATGAGCCACCTTGACTGGTCGTCAAAGGTGAGGGCGCAGGCTTTGGCTGGGTCGAGGCATCGGGGCCGCCTGACTTTGGCTGATTAGATTTTTCGAGTATCCCCGGAACCTTCGGAATTTGAGTGTCCTGGGCAAAGGTACGATTGACCTTTGTTTCCTTCTTATCGTCGCTCATCGTGACCCCTTCAGTGGCTTGCGCATGGCGAACTTATACCAAGGGAGCGGCTCGCTACGTCCCTCGCTTAACGTGACATAGGCGGTCGACCGCCAAAAGCCAGCGTCCATCCGTCATCGGAAGCCCGCTTCCGATGAAACCGCCGCCGGTATAGCAGCCGCAGGTCAGATGCTATGAAAAAGATCTAGCTTCTGTTTCGGATACTTTCCTTCAACTCTCTAATCTATTCAGCAGAAGCTCTGAGAAAATCTTCGACTTCCTGGTACGGTGCCGACAAATCACCCCCTGGACCTTTGACCGGAACGATGAACTCTATTTCAATTCCATCTTTTTCAAATACTACAGTTACATTGTGATAAATTGGCTCGATTAATCGGGCTGTTATATTAAATTTTTTCACACGAGAGATTTTAGATGCCATTAGCTTTGATCCTATTTACGGAGCCGAACTCCAGGCCCCTCGCCATTCTGCTCAATAAAGATGACGCCGGCGGCCTCGAGGACCTTCGCAATCGCTGCCCGAGCACTGTCCGAGACCGCTATGGCGCCGTTTGCTTCCGCTCGCTTGATCGTCGGAAGCGATAAGCCGGCACGTGCCGCGACTTCGGCCTGTGAGAGATCGGCGAGCGCCCTGCCAGCTCGAAGCTGATCCGAACAGATCATTTCGCTTGACCCCTTTAGATCATTCTGTATGATCCTTTTGTATCAGGGGTGGGCGACATAAGCAACGCGCTCGTAACCTGACGCCTGCGCGAAAGCGCGGCATTCCGCACAGTTCAGTCCCTGCAGCCCCGGAGCACACCGGTTATGGCAACGCCTTCGCTCGCCCCTTTGCATCTGAAACGCCGACCGACCGATGGCCTCTACGCTCGGCAAGCGCCTATTCTGGAGCCCGATGAGCACGGCCCCGATGCCGGGGAGGATTGGCGTGTCACGGCGCCTGTGCGTCCCGATACGGACCATGTGCGCGCACCTCGCTTCCTCGATATGGCCGGGGATCTCGTTTCGGCCGTCCTGATCATTGCCGGGGGCGTGCTCGCCTACGGCTTCCTGCAACTCGGTTGAGGGGGCAACGATGACCACAGCACACAAAACTGCCCCTGTGGACCATCAGGCGAGCCTTAAGCAGCGCGTCAAAGCTTCACGGCGATCGGTTGAGCGCGCGATGCAGCCGGCAGCAGCCCCGGCCTGCGAGCCGGTGCCAACGACCTGTGCAGCTGCAAAGCTGGGCGAGATCTTGGAGGAGGCCTGGGTTGAGTATAACCGCCTTCAGGATGTGATGACGGTCGAAAACGCGGCGTTGCTTGAACCGCTAGACCAGCACTGTGTGCGTCTTATCGATGAGTTGGAGTTGGCGGTCAGTTACACGCGAGCCGCATCACCCAGTGGCATGCTCACGCAGCTGGCCGTCACGTTTCATGCGGTCGATTTAGCTACAACGGGATCCGAAAAAGTAGTTCGCGAAGCAGCAGCAAGCCGGGCAGAGCGCTGTCTTCATTCGATTGCGGCCGCGCTATGCGGAATGACTGGAATCGATCGAGATGGCTCCTGCGGAGGCCGCTACATGTCCAGCAAGAATGACAAGTTAGCCTTCCTCTCTCCGAAGGTGGCCCGATGACCAACGTCGTACGCTTCCCGGCTTCTCGCCGGATCCAGGCGACTACCATCCCGCGCGAGGAGTTCGAGCGCCTGGCCGAGCTCGCTCTCGACGTCGTGGACCGCATCGTTGCGATCCTTGACGAGGAGAGCCGCCCAGCGGAGCCTAATTCCGACTATCGCGCAGAATCCCTTGCACGCACGAATTCTGTTCGATACACAGAGTTCGAACGCGGGGATCGGGTATGAAGCTTCCTGGCTTGGTGAAGGTGCTGGCCGAGGGTGACGAGCGCGGCGAAGCCACGCTGAACCACATCGCTCGCGTGATCCGTGAGGCTGGCCATCTGCCCACGACAAAGCGTGGGCCTGGCGCATCCGATATGGGGGTTAGGGAAGCCGCCAACCTGCTGATGGGGGCGAGCGGAAGCGATATCCCCGCCAATGCTGCCGCAGCTGTCGAGCAGTACCAGAGCCTCAGTCGATTCCACGGCCGACGGCAGAGAGATTTTGATCTCGACCGTTCAAGCTGGTGGACGCAGATCAAGGCGGCTTCGACCTTCGGCGAAGCTCTGCAGCACCTGATCAGCCTGAGCGGCGACGAACGGGACGAACTTCTTCGCGATTTTACTACCTACATGCCTACGCATGACGCGGTTCACCTCTACCGAAGTGTCACGTTCTCACGTCCTGAGCCACGGGCAACGATCACCCTGCACATCTCGAATTTAGCTGACTTCGAGGAGTCGGACCGCGTCACTCGAGAGGGGCAAGGTCTCCGATTCACATGCGTCTTCGCTTGGAATGGGGAGAAGGAACTTCAGCCACCGTTTCGCTCGGACGCAAAGGGCCGACTCGTGGAGGTTACCATCCAGGAGCCTACGCTTCGTTTGCTCACGGAGGCGTGTGCGCGTCCAGGCAACGCATCCGAAGTGCCTGATGAGGCTGGGGCCTGAACATGGCTCGCCGCCAGACGGTCACCCAAGCTGCCATCTCCCGTGCCGTGAAGGGCGCGCAAGCTGCCGGTCTCAAGATCGGCCGGGTCGAGATCGAAGGCGGCAAGATCGTAGTCTACTCCAGCGAGGACGTCCGGCAGGAGCCGGCGTCCGACTTCGATGCATGGAGGGCAAAGCGCGATGCGCGTTAGGCTAAAGGGTCTCAATTCCAAAACGAAGGTGCTGAGCGACGGCACCAAGCGCACCTACTGGTACGCTTGGAAGGGCGGTCCGAGGATCGAGGGCGAGCCTGGCAGCCCCGAGTTCATGGCGAGCTACAATGATGCGGTGTCCGAACAGCGGAAGCCGGCAGCTGGCGTCATGTTCTCAATCCTGAAAGGCTATCAGGCCAGCGCCGAGTTCTTGGGGCGCAGCGACATCACCAGGAAAGACTACATCCGGCACATCAAAGCGATCGAGGCCGAGTTCGGTGACCTCCCCCTTGGCGCCCTCACCGACCGGCGGGTGCGCGGCGAGTTCATGGCGTGGCGGGATCGTCTTGCTGTGCGGTCTCGTCGGCAGGCCGATTATGCCTGGAGCGTTCTCGCCCGCGTCCTGTCCTGGGCCCTCGATCGTGGCCTTGTGCTGGTGAACCCCTGTGAGAGGGGCGGTCGCCTCTACCGCGCCCAGCGCACTGACAAGGTGTGGACGGCGACGGACGAGGCCGCGTTCCTGGCAAAGGCGCCCGTGCACATGCGCCTGCCCCTTATCCTGGCCCTCTGGACTGGTCAGCGGCAGGGCGACCTGCTCCGCCTCACCTGGTCGGCCTATGACGGCGAGACGATTCGCCTGCAGCAGAGCAAGACCGGCGCGCGCGTCGTCATCCCGGTCAGCGGACCACTGCGCGAGGCCCTGACGGCCACGGTGCGCAAGAGCCCGATCGTCCTCGTGAACTCTGAGGGTCGCCCCTGGACCAGTGATGGCTTCCGTTCGTCGTGGCGGAAAGCCTGCCAAGCTGCCGCGGTGAGCGGTGTGACGTTCCACGACCTGCGCGGCACGGCGGTGAGCCGTCTGGCGCTCGCTGGATGCTCTGAAGCTGAGATTGCGACCCTGACCGGGCACTCGCTGAACGATGTGCGCTCGATCTTGGATGCTCACTACCTGAACCGTGATCCGGCACTCGCCATCGCGGCCATCAGGAAGCTCGAAACAAGAACGCAGTTTCCCGACCGGGTACCCGACCGGGCCTAGCTGTTCTTGTACTGAAGTGGAAAAAGCGTAGTTAAATCAGTGGCTGGGGGACGAGGATTCGAACCTCGACTAGAGGAGTCAGAGTCCACTGTTCTACCGTTAAACTATCCCCCAACGAACCCAAAAAAGACACGGCGTTTTTTGCCGCCGTTCTTCGAGCTGGGCCGGAAGCTTCGTGAGCGCTTCCGAACGAGGTTGTTCGCATAAGGCACTGTTCCTGTCCGGTCAACCACCCGGATGATGCCAAACAGAGCGATCGCTCGAAGGGAGGGGAGTCCTGCTGTTGCGTTTGACAGGATTCATGGAGTGCCTGTCACGTCGTAGCGGCATGCGGTCTGCGCGTCCGGGCCACTCGTCCGCACGCTGCGGCACAGCGGCGCGTCGAAGCGCGAGATCGAGGCCGAGACAAACGTGCGAGGCATCCGGCGCGCGCGAATGAACCGGACGCATGGCGGCCGATCGGCTGCTGGTCGGCGGGAAAGGATCGTGCCGGAACGTTGACCCGGCGAAACGCGCATGCCGTTCCGCCTGTAGCGAAAACATCTTGAGGCCCGATGACTTCTCGTGTCGTCTCGATCCGGGCCGGTCGCCGGACATCTCCGATCCCGCGATCTCCGGCGCCAGCATCCTGACGGAGGCGGCCGTGCCGGCTCGGCCTGTCCTCTCCTTTCGTCAGAATGGCTTTTGGGGACGAATGAGAGAGGTCAAAGGGTTGGACGCGAACGATTACGATCTCCTCGTCATCGGCGGCGGCATCAACGGCGCGGGCATCGCGCGGGATGCGGCGGGGCGCAGTCTTCGGGTCATGCTTTGCGAGCGCGGGGATCTTGGCGAGTTCACCTCGTCCTCCTCCACCAAGCTGATCCATGGCGGCCTGCGCTACCTCGAACATTACGAGTTCCGGCTGGTGCGGGAGGCTTTGGCCGAGCGCGGGCGCCTGCTGCGGCTGGCGCCCCACATCATCTGGCCGCTGCGTTTCGTCCTGCCGCATGACGAGGGCCTGCGCCCCGCCTGGATGCTGCGGCTCGGGCTGGTCCTCTACGACCACCTCGCCCGTCTGCGCGCCCTGCCCGGCTCTGCGTCGGTGGCTCTGCGACACTCGGATTTCGGCCTGCCGCTGCAGTCGCGTCTGACGCGGGGCTTCGCCTATTCGGATTGCTGGGTCGAGGACAGCCGCCTCGTGGTGCTCAACGCCATGGATGCGCGCGAGCGCGGCGCCGTCATCCGGACGCGTACCGCGGTCGAATCGGCTCATCGCGACGGGACATCCTGGGCCGCGACGATCCGCGACGCCGCGACCGGCCGCCGCGAGACCGTGCGGGCTGGGATGATCGTCAACGCGGCGGGCCCCTGGGTGAGCGAGACCCTGGGGCACACCCTCGGCCTCGCCAGCCGGGCGGCGGTCCGGCTCGTCAAGGGCAGCCACATCGTCGTCGGCAAGCTCTACGACGGCGCGCACGCGTACATCCTGCAGCAGCCCGACGGGCGCATCGTCTTTGCGATTCCCTACGAGGGCGCCTTCACCCTCATCGGCACCACCGACGTGCCCCATGTCGGGGAACCGGGCCCGGTCCGCATCTCCGAGGACGAGACCCTCTATCTCTGCGACTGCATCAACCGGTCGTTCCGGGCCCGGATCGGCCCCGACGACGTGGTCTGGAGTTTCTCGGGCGTGCGCCCGCTCTTCGACGATGCCGCTGCGAATGCCTCCGCGGTCACCCGGGACTACGTCCTCGACGTCTCCGACCGGGATGGCCGCCTGCCGGTGCTCTCGGTCTTCGGCGGCAAGATCACCACCTACCGGCGCCTGGCCGAACACGCGTTGGGCAAGCTCGCCCCCTATCGCCCCGGGATGAAGCCCGCCTGGACCGGCGATGCGGTTCTGCCTGGCGGCGACATGCCGGGCGCCGATTTCGAGCGGTTCCTCGCCGACCTCATGGCGCAGCGGCCCTTCCTGCCGCCGGGGATGGCGCGTCGCCTCGCCCGTGCCTACGGCACGCGGACGGACGAGCTGCTCGGCACGGCGCGGACTCTCGCCGATCTCGGGACGGCTTTCGGGGAGGGGCTCACCGAGGCCGAGGTGGAGTATCTGATCGAGCGGGAATGGGCGCGCAGCGCGCCCGACATCCTCTGGCGCCGCTCGAAGCTCGGCCTGCACCTGCCGCCCGAGGGACGGGCGCGGCTCGAAGCCTATATGGAAGCCGGGGCGGAGGCGGCCTGACCGGGGACGCGCACCATCGAAGGGGGGAGACGGCCATGTCGCGCTATGTCGGGGCGATCGATCAGGGCACGACCAGCACGCGCTTCATCGTTTTCGATCGCGGCGGCGCGATCATCGCCTTGGCCCAGCGCGAGCACGAGCAGATCTACCCCCGTCCCGGCCATGTGGAGCACGACGCCAACGAGATCTGGCGCAACACCCGGACCGTGATGCGCGAGGCCCTGCAGACGGCGGGGCTGCAGCCTTCGGACCTCGTCTCCATCGGCATCACCAATCAGCGCGAGACCACGCTGATCTGGGATCGCGCCACTGGGCGCCCGCTCCACAACGCCCTGGTCTGGCAGGATACGCGGGTGGACGGGCTCGTGGCCGAGTTCGCCCGCGACGGTGGCAAGGATCGTTTCCGCGCGGTCACCGGGCTGCCGCTCGCGAGCTACTTTGCCGGTCTCAAGCTCGCCTGGCTCCTCGACCGGGTGCCCGGTGCCCGCGCGGCGGCCGAGGCAGGGGATGTCCTGTTCGGCACTATCGACACTTGGCTCGTCTGGAACCTCACCGGCGGCCCGCAGGGCGGTCTCCACGTCACCGACGCGACCAATGCCAGCCGCACCCAGCTCATGGCCCTCGACACCCTCGACTGGGATGCCGGCATGATCTCGGCCTTCGGCATCCCACGGGCGATGCTGCCGAGGATCGTTTCGTCGAGCGCGGTCTACGGCGAGACGCGGGGCGCCCTCCCCGGCGTGCCTATCGCCGGCATCCTCGGGGACCAGCAGGCGGCCCTGTTCGGTCAGGCCTGCTTCTCGCCCGGCGAGGCCAAGAACACCTACGGCACCGGCTGCTTCGTGCTGATGAATACCGGGACAGTTCCGGTGCCCTCCACCTGCGGCCTCGTCACCACCCTCGCCTATCGGCTCGGCGACGAGGCGCCGGTCTATGCCCTCGAAGGCTCCATCGCCATCACCGGCGCCTTGGTGCAGTGGCTGCGCGACAATCTCGGTCTCATCCGGGACAGCGCAGAGATCGAGTCCCTCGCCCGCACGGTGGAGGACAATGGCGACGTGTATTTCGTGCCGGCCTTCTCGGGGCTCTACGCGCCGCATTGGCGGGAGAGCGCGCGCGGCATCATCGCCGGCCTCACCCGCTACGCCAACAAGGGCCACATCGCCCGTGCCGCCCTGGAGGCCACCGCCTACCAGACCCGGGAGGTCATCGAGGCGATGGAGACGGATTCGAGAATTGCGATCGCGGAATTGAGGGCCGATGGCGGCATGGTCGGCAACGACCTCCTGATGCAGTTCCAGGCGGACCTTCTCGCCGTGCCGGTGCTGCGACCGAAGGTGACGGAGACCACGGCGCTGGGTGCCGCCTATGCGGCCGGCCTCGCCACGGGGTACTGGGCCGGCACCGGCGACCTCGTGGCCAATTGGGGCGTCGACCATCGCTGGCACCCGCGAATGGACGAGGGCCGGCGCAACCGGCTCTACGCCGCCTGGGGCAGGGCCGTGACCCGCTCGTTCGGATGGATCGAGCCAACGGGATGAGCGCCCGGGCCATGACCGAGTACTCTCTCCACAAAGTCGGGGATCGAGAAAGATTTGGAGGCCTCGCCCGGAATCGAACCGGGGTGCAAGGATTTGCAGTCCTCTGCGTAACCACTCCGCCACGAGGCCTCTGCCACATCCCATCGAGGAGGGAATGGCGCCTCCGGATCGGGCGGTCGATCCAAGGTGACGGGTCTCTTACAGAGCCTGGGCCTCGTTCGCAACGGGGATTCCGCGCCACGAGGCCAAAGCGGGGCGAGGCCGTAAACAAAGCCGACAAATATGCGAAGAGGCCTTGCGTCCCGCCAAAGCCGTGTGTAGAGACCCCGCCGTGGTCCCCGATAGCTCAGTTGGTAGAGCAAGCGACTGTTAATCGCTTTGTCGTAGGTTCGAGTCCTACTCGGGGAGCCAGCCTCTTTTCAAGCGATTGATTTTCCTCGCTTTTCCGGCCCGATTCCTGCACCGGATTGGAAGGTGCGGGGATTTCCCTCTCCGCCATATGGGTCGCCAGACGGTCGGCCAGCTTCACGCGATTGGCGCCCCGCACGTAGGTCGCGCTCTCCCGGCTTCCCTTCGTCCAGCCGAACCAGGCGTTCAACTCGGCCTCGGTCGCGCCCGCCTTGCGCAGACCATGTGCCGCCCCTGGGACGCCGGCGGCCCGACACGCCTCCCTGAACCAGTTCCCGAAGCTCTCCTTCGTCATCGGTCGGCCGCGCTCGCCGGTGATGAACGTGAGGTCGCCGATCGGTGCGGCCGCGATCGAGGCGGCCAGCGGCGGCATGATGCGGACGGAAACGTCCTGCCCGTCTTCTCGGTCGTGACCCGCAGGACACCGTTGCGGACATGCGGACGCCCGACCCGCGCGGCGTCACCGCGACGCAGGCCAGTGTAGAGGAGGAGATCGAGAGCCAAGCGCTCGCGTGTGCCGAGCTTCCACCGAGCCTCGAAACGGGCAACTTCCTCATCGGTCCATGTGTGGAATCCGTTTCGGTCGTTGACGCCGGCAAGGAGCGTCACGCCGCGCGTCGGATCCGCCGGGATGAACTCGCGGTCGACGGCCCAGCCGAAGAGCCCCCGCATCGTCTTGAGCCAGTCGTTCGCGCCGTGCGGCTTTTCCTTGCGCCGATCCATACCTTCCTGGATCGAGCGCCGGTTGATGTCGGCGAGGCGCTCGTTCCCCGCGATCGCCACCATGGCCTGGAGCAGGCCGTGTCGTTGGGCGCGCGTGGCCCCTGACAGCCCCTCGCTCCACTGCGCGCTGTTCACGTAGCGGTCGACCACCCAGGCAACGGTCCCGGTCGCTATAGCCGGAGCCGGCTTGTTCGGGCGCCCTTCGACCGCCGCGCGATACTATTGCCAGAATGCCTGCGTGTCGTATTCGGCCCGCGGCCGAACGCGCGGGCCCGCTCCTCGTCGGACGTACCAGACGACGGTGCCATGGCGGGTTGTCTCGCGGACAAGGTGAGGGGGGCGGCGGCGCAGCATGTCGGGCGTCATAGGACCACCACCCTGCCCTCTCCGGCAAGCTTCGGATTGCTCTGGACTTCGGGACGGGCCTCTGCTCTGCCCGTCGTCTCGACATCGCCGAACAGGTCGCTCGCGTCCTGCGTTCCAACGCAGAGACGCAGAAGTTCGTTGAAGAGTAGGCCAAGCTCCGCGCCGAAGCCGCCAAGCGGGATCGCGATCGCGCGGTCTCCGTCTGGCAGGTCGCGCTGTCTGGCAGGTCGCGCTGTCCTGCCTCGCTGCCGGAGCCGCCTTCTTCGGTGCGGGCGCCGCCTTCATCAAGCTCCTCGGTTCATGACAGCCCAACGTCTCCGCGACATCCTTGCCTTGCTCCGCTGGTCTCAGCGGAGCTTGGCCGAGGCTCTGGACTGCGATGGCCGTCTCGTGCGCCGCTGGCCGTCCGGAGACGGGTCCGTGCCCGAGCCTGTGGCCGAGTGGCTCGAAGCTCTGGCGAAGGCGCACGCGGCGATTCCTATGCCTGTCGAGTGGAGGCGGCGGCCATGCTCGATCGCTGACAGTCGCAGCAGCCGCGCGCCAGCGGATCGCCCGAGGCGAGTTCTGGCAGCGCCAGACCCATACGTGGGCTCTGTCGTGCTGCCGCGAATACCGGGCCGAGATCACCCGCTTGTCCGCCCGAGCCTGAGGAGAAGCCGACTCGAACAGCCCCGCCGATCCGACCACGACCGCGCCTCTCCCCGAGGCGCCCTTCCCGGCCTCGATCCCCTCGCGGCCAGACCATCCCCCGCCCTGCCCCATTCTCATCGAGCCTGGAGTCCAGTCCGATGGCAACGCCCCTGCTCACCCTCGTTCCCGCCGCCGCCGATCCGATCCTCGCGGCCATCGCCGTCCATCGCGACGCTTGGAGGGATTTCGCCAACGCCACGCCCGAGAGCGTAACGGAGACCGCACTCGCCCAGCGCACCGCCATGGCCGATCATGAAAGGGCCGAAGCGGTCCCTGGCTGGCAGCAGTCCCATGATGCGGAGGCCTGATCGCCCGGCACGGACGCCTTCCCAGGCCTTCCGTGCCGCACACAGGCAGCGGCATTCCCTCGATGCCGTTGCCGTCAGGCAGGTTCGCCGATCCCTCGTGAAGCTCTGCCGCAGCTGTCCAGGGCTGCAATGAGGCGCTTCCCTGTCCAGAGGGAGCCGAAGGCCGATGGAGCATCACCATGAGATGAGGCCCGCTTCCGATCTGAATGCCCGTTCCAGGTCCCCACCTGTCCCGACCATCCGGCAGCGTCGTTCCTGTCCAGGGGATCGTTGCCGCTGGTGCGTGTCTCGGCTCGTGCCAATGCAGGAGAAATGGTTATGTTAAAGCTTGGATTCGATAGCAGAGGCAAGAAAATCTGAAGATCAGACGCTAAGACGCGCCTATGAACGAATCATAATTAAGCAACACCAAGCGTCTTGCCCATTTTTCACTTGGCTATGCTCATCCATGGCGGCCTATAGCTTCTGCACAGGCGCGGGCGCCATGGCGGTTTTCTCGACCTCATCGGAAGGGGCAAAAACCGACATCCATCCGCCCCGTCCCATTGCGGGTCGCCAGCCGCTTGGCGGGTTCTCTTTCTGCTAACCGCCCTGGCCCATCCTCCTTGTCGAGCCAAGTTGCGTATCGGTTCGCGTGAGATGGACGACCCACCCCGCCGACCCCGTGAGCAGATCGGGGGCGGCGGGGCTGAGCGTTTTGACGGCTGGATACTTCTTACATCGTGCATGAGTGGGACTGATGCCGAGCTAGCTTGGCTGCTCCTCGGTCTTTTCGATCTCTGGATCGTCTTCTTCCGGCATCGAGGGCGGCTTCCGCTCAGGCGGTTGGGACGTGGCTGGCGGATTGTCGATGGGCTGCAAATCGGCGCCTGGCTGCGGTGTATCGGCTGCGGTCACGGGTTCGTTCCCTCATCGTTGCAAGAAGCAAAGCCCTCCATGATCGGAAGCGTTCCAAAGCGTGACCGAAGCTCGGCCCTGCCCGCTGGAGCATCAAGCACATCGTGGAGGAAAAGGCCGGCATCAGCACTGGCTTCCGGCCGGTCTCTGTACTTCGACACGCCGCACCAGTTCCGGTTCACCCTACGAGCCAATTCGCAAGAGTGAGACCTTACTCTCCACAGTCGGCCCCGAGCTGGATTGCATCAGGCTGCTGCTGACTTTCGCAATCTAGTCCCGCCAAGGAGGAACACCTCAATCCCGCTCCCGTTGAAGTGGAAACAGGGAGTGAACCAATGGTCGATGACGTCGCGTCAGGTGAACCTAAAACCCCGTCACCGCTCGACCCCGCCGAAAAGGCTAAAGTCCCCGATGGCCTTACCGACGCCGGTCCAACAGGGCCGCGCTCTGTAGAGCCTTCGACGGATAAGGGGCCTTCGACAGGGGGGTATGACAACCATTCACCGAGCAACCACTCAACCAACGAAAAGGGTGGCTACGGCGCGGGTTAATCCTGTTCCTCCACTCTGTCTCAGATGTAGCCCCGCGGCCATAGACGTCGCGGGGCTTCGTCTGTCACCTTGGTTGGACCGACTAGATCATCAGCAGTCGTCGCTGCCGGGCTTCACGACCTGCCCTTCGGCCGGCTTCTTCTCGCCGGCGGCGGGCTGGGTGTTCGAGCCGACATTGTTCATGGCACCGACCGTGCCGGGCGACTCGGCCTTCGCGCCGGGGGTCACCTTGGCGTCGGAGCCGCCGTCTACCTTGGAGCTCTTATCAGCTGCGCTTTGCTTGTCCTGACTGTTGGACGTCGTGCCGACGGCGCAAGGGGCTGCGATCGTGGTGGCGGCCGTGAGCGTCAGTATGGCAGTGGCAGCGGCGAGCGAACGGATGATCGTCATGTTTCCTCCCGGATCGTTGTCCAGGCGACCAACCATGTGGGGAGGTGCCTGTTCCTCCACGAAGAAGTCGCACCCAGAAAGCCCTAAAACTCGATAGGCGTCGTGACCCTTTTCAGCGCCGATGCGTTGGCTGCTGCCGAACAAGGAGACCTTCATGGCAGCGAACGACAAGGCCACGACTTACACCCTGAAACAGGCTCTCGCGGCGAAGGTTGGCGACCACGTCGAGATCGCTGTGGAAGCCAAGGACGGTACCAAGTTCAAGATCGTGGCGACCGCCGAGCAGCTCGACGCTCTCACCGGCGATCTGGAAGGCATCCTCGACGAGGACGACGCCAAGGCCGAGGCTGCGGAGTAGCAGATTAGGGCTCCTCATTGATCGATAACCATATGATCCCCATATGGGAGTCATGCCGATTGCGACCCACGTCGCTTGATCGGGAACGGCCACGATGCCGGATTAGGGTGACGCCGGATGTACGCGCACCTTGGCCCAGCGTCTGTGGCCGTTAGCTTTGATAGGGCCTGAAAGCTCTTTATTAGGGCGCACAATGCCCTTTCCATTCTTTCGATCTGTCGATTCCATCGACGGGCGCGAAGGCAGGCGCCACCGAGCGGTCGCCCTCCCCCTTGATGCATTTCGTTCATGATCGGTGTTCCACGGTAGCCCGATATGGCGACGGCTTTCGATCACGGGAAAATCAGGGCTCCAGCGCCGGTGCGCTGACGAGCGATGCGTCTGCCCTCAAGGATCTTGAAGTCTGTTCTCGATGATGTGTTTCGCCAATCGCCGAATTTCTGCGCCCGCCGCCGGCATTGCGTTAATCGCGGTCCGTCTCCCGTTCTAATCCACCGCTTTGAGAAGGATCTGCGACTTGGATCGATCGACGGATATCTCGGATGTCACGCATGTCGAGCCGAGCGAGACCGTCAAGACTGCGCCGGACGCAGTCCTCGAGCCGCTGGCGGACTTCCCTCATATTGATCTTCGCACCGGCGTAGAGCCCTGGGAAAAACGCCGGGCCGCCGGCAAGACCCTGCGGGCGAAAGTGCCTCATGCAGTCCATGCCGCTCTCAACACGGGCTCTGACCGCCCCGATCCGGTCTCGCTGATCGAGGGCGCGCATGAGGGCAGGCAAACCCATCTGATCCCGCTGAGGATCGCCCGGATGGCGAGTTCTCCTTTCGCATTCCTACGCGGTGCAGCGCATGTGATGGCCTGGGACTTGGCACAGGGCGCACGCGGTGCGATCGACGTTGTCATGAACGGTGACGCGCACATCTCGAATTTTGGGTTGTTCGGGACTCCGCAGGGCGAAGTGGTGTTCGATCTCAACGATTTCGACGAGGTGACGATCGGACCTTGGGAATGGGATCTGAAACGGCTCTGCGCCAGTGTCGAAGTGGCGGCGCGTGACGATGGTGTACGGGGCTTGGAACGGCGGGAGGCCGTGCTCGCGGCCGTGGCCGGGTATCAGCATACCATGGACGATCTGGCGCCCCGCGGCTCCCTTGATGTGTGGCAGCGAGCGGCGCGAGCCGACCAGCTCGAATTTTCGGGTATCGAGATCGACGCGCAATCCCAGACGGTGGTGCGCAAGGCCGTCGAGAAGGCGCGCCGCAAGAACAACAAGAGCCTGCTCGACCGGGTTGGCGAGCGGCGCACGGATGGCAGCTGGCGGTTTCGCGAGGAACCGCCAATCCTAATGCGCGTCGACGAAGCCACGCGCCAGAACGTAACCTCGGGCCTCGAACGCTATGCCGAGACCTTACCGCGCGAGCGCCGATTCATGCTCAACCGCTATCATGTGGTGGACGTGGCCCATCGGGTGGTCGGGGTCGGAAGTGTTGGAACCCGGGCATACGTGGCCCTGCTCTGCGGCAATTCCGATCAGGATGCGCTCTTCCTTCAGGTCAAGGAGGCCGTTCGACCGGCCCATGCGCCCTATCTCGTTGGCATGCCCGAACCTTATGCGAGCCACGAGGGCGAGCGCGTCATCTACGGACAGAAGCTCCTGCAGGCGGTGGGAGACCCCCTGCTTGGTTGGACGTCGATCGACGACCGGCCCTTTTATGTCCGTCAGATGAAGAACATGAAGGGGGAGATCCCCATTGCCAGGATGGCAGGGCAACCCCTGCTGTACTTTTCCCACGCCTATGGAGCGCTCCTGGCCCGCGCACATGCCCGCACGGGCGATGCGGCGGCGATTGCTGGCTATTGTGGTCATGACGGACGCGCGGATCTGCGCGAAGCGTTCGCGGATTGGGCACACGCTTACGGGGATCAGAACGAAGCGGACTATCATGCATTTCTGTCCGCGATCTCTGCTGGCAGGCTCGAGGTTGCACAGGACGCCTGCCTTTGACCAAAGGGACGGCTATTCAGTGTCGGACGTCTAAAACCGGCAGGCGCAGTGCCGCATGTCCTAGCGTGGTCGATCCTCACCCTCTATCCCGTCCTGCCCATCACAGCCGCCGGGCCTCATGTCAGCGTCACCAGCCTTCAAGATCGAACCCGGTAGCCCGCAGGCGCGGCGTGAAGCCTTCCTCGGCATGAAGCCCAGTGTGGTTCCTTGTGCCGGCCTGAAGGCGCAGAGCTGGCAGGCCGTCCACCCTGCGACTCTCGACTTCCTCGACAAGCACGCCGACGAGGCCGTCCGGCTCGGGTGGACGACGTTGCAACTCTTCGACGCGCATCCCGACCTCGGCGTGATCCGTTCCGACTTTTGCGGGGCCATGGTGCTGAGTGGTGAGGTGGTGTCCGCCGTCGAGGCGAATGCCATCCCGCTCAAGCGGACGCGGTACTTTCGGAACGTGCCAGGCCGGCCGAAGGGGGCCGTGCCGATCTGGTCGGCGAAGTAGGCCCGTCCGCCTGGTGCCACTGGCCTGGATCGTTGCAATGGCCGCGCGAGCCCCGTCGTGGCAAGAACGTTCAGGCAGCCCCGATCTCGAATTCCATGCCCCTGCCCGGGCCCTGGTCGGCATAGTCGATCAGCGCATACCCACGCTCTGCGAGGTCGGCTTCGAGGATGTCGCGGTGTTTCCGGTACATCTGGCCGATTGCCAGGGGCGTCAGTCGCGGATTGCCCCGCCGCAGCTGATCGACACCGATACTGACCGGCGTGCCCTCGCGATCCGCGATCCTGACGAGGGCCGATGCCAGATCGGCGGCCTTCGTTTCCGTGGCCGATTTTGCTTTGAACGCCATGTGGTCTCCCTGATCCGGTGGCGAGCCTACCCGCCCTGAAGGCTCTCGTCGAAATCGTCCGGGATCTCGCCGAACTGGCCGAGGATCGTCGCGCTCTCCAGCTCGCCGGTCTCGTCGTCGGCCATGACCTTGATCGCTGCCGTGCCCGGCATCCGGCCGGCCATCGCCTCGGCCTTTTTCAGTGCTCCGAACTCGGTCGGTGCGAGCTCGCGGTCGCCGGGAACGAGGTGCTTCCGCTTGATGGTGAAGGTCTGCACCAGGAACGTCGTCTTGATCGCCATCGTCGTGCTCCTCGTCGGTCGGTTGCCCTATCCTGGCAGAACTGTCCGCTCTCGGGCGCATCGATCCCATGGAGGCGAATGCGGGTGCCGCCGATGTCGAGGGTGTCTCCGTCGACCAGGCGAAGATTTCAGAAGCGCGAATGGGATGGACCAGCCGCGCTATTGGTTCCAGTTTAAAGGCATGATGCGACTTATGATTCTATGCCTTCTCATACCATTTCCCTCGCAAGCAGCATGGATCGACACTGGAGATGGTCCTTGGGTGCCGGGAACTGTCAACACAGCAAAGCCTGCGCCTGCGTACCCGTCTCGGTGAAGGGGATGCGTATGAGCAAGAGTTGCGGAGAGCCGTTAAGAGCAAAAGCTGCCGTCCAATGCCGGATCAGGCCCGTGTCGACATCAAAGAGCGAAGCGGCCCTTTCGTGTGCGTGAAGGCTGCGGATACAGACGGGCGATGCGAATGGGTTGAGGCGGTCGGAGTTGCCCAGTAGGGCAGGATCATTCTGCAGGGTCCTTCCGCGCTCCGGCCGCCACCACCTTCATCATGGCGTCAGGCAGCGGGCGCTGTAGCTCAAGGGCGACCTCTGTCGGCGCCTCCAACCACGTCCGCCACTCCTCTGGCGTCGTTAGCAGGACGGGCATTGCCTTAGGGTGGACCGGGCCGACGATTCCATTCGCGTCACAGGTGAGGAACGAGAACAGTCGATGCCCGGCCTCCTCCCGGTCGGGGTTCTCGGCCTTGGTGCCGCGCACGCCGGTCCAGGGGCGCCAGATCCCAGCGAATGCGAAGAGCGGGCGGTCGTCATCGAGGGCGAACCATGTCGGCGTCTTCTTCGGCTTGGTGTCCGCGTACTCGCTGAACGACGAGACCGGGACTAGGCAGCGGTATTCCGGCTTGAGCCACGGCCGCCAATGCGGGCTCTTTACGTTCCGCACGTTGGTGACGGGATGCTCGCCGTACTGCTTCGGCCCCGGGATGCCCCATCGGAACATATCGAGCGTGGGCCTGCCGTCTTCGACCCGGATGATCGGCGCCATCTGATCGGGGAAGATGCCGGGCATCCTCGGCAGGTTGCCGCCGCGATCCTCCTCGACCCCGAATGCCTTACGGATCTCTGCCTGCGAGGTGATGAGGCTGTAGAGGTTGCACATTCCAGCACCATTCTGCCGCAGCTACGATCCGCCGTCTGTCACGTTAGCCGAGACCTTCGGAAGGACAGACGATGACCTCAGACCCGCGCACCGCCGGCCCTCGACCACCCTTTCCGGGAGACCAGCAGCAGGAACGGCCTGGCTTAACGTCGAAGATGACACCAGTGCCGGACCACGGCGAGGACAGCTATGTCGGCAAGGGACTGCTGATCGGCAAGGTCGCCTTGATCACGGGTGGCGACAGTGGAATTGGGCGCGCAGTAGCGATTGCCTATGCCCGTGAAGGAGCGGATGTCGCGATCTCCTATCTGGCAGTCGAGCAGTCCGATGCGGAGGAGACCGCTCGGTGGATCGAGAAAGCCGGGCGACGCGTTGTATTGTTGCCGGGCGACCTGCGGGATGAAGCGCATTGCCGCGATCTTGTCGCTCAGACCGTCGAAGCCCTCGGTGGCATCGATATCCTGGTGAACAACGCTGCCGCGCAGACGGTCAACGAGGATCTCGACGATGTGACGGCCGAGGATCTCGAAGGGTCGTTCAGAGCCAACGTCTTCGCCATGTACTATCTCTGCCAGGCGGCGGTGCCTCACATGAAGCCGGGCTCGGCGATCGTCAATTCGACCAGCCAGCAGGCCAAGATCGCCGACAAGACGATGCTGATCTATGCAGCGACCAAGGGCGCGATCGCGAGCCTCACCATTGGTCTATCGAACTTGCTCGCACCTAAGGGCATTCGCGTGAACTGTGTGGCGCCCGGCCCGATCTGGACACCCATCCAGCCGATCGTGAAAAGCCCCGAGCAGATCGAGAAGCTTGGCGATGATACCCCCCTTGGGAGAGCTGGCCAGCCCGCCGAACTCGCGCCGGCTTATGTTCTTCTGGCGTCGCGCGAGGGCAGCTACATGGCCGGCGCGTTGGTGCCGGTGACAGGTGGCACTCCCATGTTCTAGCCAATCCGCGCGTCCTGGCATCGTCGAGAACGGCCAGCACTTCACTGCGGGCCAGGCCGTCTCGCCGGCAGCAGGGTGCGCGACCGACCTCCAAAACTTAAGGAGCGGGTTGACGCGACGTTATCCTCGGTGCGGGAGAAGATGCGCGCAAACCTGGGAGCCACGCTGAAGGCGTTCCTCGACCGCCCGCCGAGGTAGCTGCCCCCGCTATCCACAGCCCCGTGTAACTGCTCCTGCCCCGCCTGGCTCATGCCGAGGCGGGTTTTTCATTTGAATTGCCCTACCTCTCCAGTTCCACAACTGGAGGAACCCTCTTGCTGAATCGTATCGGCCGCTTAGCCCCCCTCATTGCAGGCCTTTCCCTGTGTATTCCCCTCGCATCGGAAGCGTTTGCCCAAGCCGCAGCGCCAACGGTAAAGCCTACTGCAACGGCAGTACAAGATCCGGCGACGCTGAAGGTGGCGCGTGAGGTTGTGGCGCAGATGCAGGGGGATCGCGAGACTACGTTGTCCTCAATGGCCGCCCCCATGGCTGGTATGATGCAACAGATGGGAATCAAGGAGGCAGGCCGGGCGCAGGTCATCGTCCAAGAAGCCGTACTGCCAATGATGACGGCTCATTACGACGAACTCCTTGACATCCAGGCCCGCAGCTTCGCCGGTGTCCTGAGCAAAGAGGATCTGCAAGCGGTAGGAACGTTCTATGCTTCTCCGGCGGGCCGACGTCTGGCCGCTGCACAACCTCAACTCGTTCAGGCCCAGATGACCGGCACGACACAGTGGATGCAGGGCCTGATGCCCGAGATGCAGACGAAGATCGTGCAGGTCATCAAAGCGAAGGGGTGGGGGCCTGGCGACAAGCCCAAATGATGGCTTTCGCTTGGGTGCCAACACTCTGCGTGAGCGGCCATGACCTGCCCGGCTTAGGCTGGGCGGGATTTCTCCGTTTTCCGTCTCACGAGAACGTGGTTGAGCGCGGCAGCCTCAGCAATCCCCCGTTCATTCTGTGGAGCCCATCACTGCGCCGTTGGAACTTCAGGGAGGCAATCGTGCGCATACGTTCAAGCAAGATCCTTTTGACGATCGCGGCCTGTGTCGGCTTAGCCTCAATTGCCGAAGCGGCGCCTATGCCTATCGCTGGGGCCAGTCACGCCTCGCATGAAACGATCGAGGCCGTGCAGTACTACGGCGGTGGCTATGGCTATGGAGGGGGCTACGGCGGCGGCTATGGCTACGGCCACTCGCCCGAGCACCGCTACCGGCAACACGTTCGGCGTCAGATGCTCCATGAGCGCCGCTACGATGCCCACCTGCGCCGACAGGATCAGCATTATCGTCGCGCCTATCGCTACGGGTACTGAGCCGCGGCATTCGCCCCGCCAGATCCTAGCATCCTTCATCCGCCCGGCTCACGCCGCGGCGGGTTTTTCGTTTAAGGGTCCTATGCCTCAGGCAGCCTTCGGCTTCGCCAGCGGTCTCGGAAGATACTGGAGAGCCTCCGCATCACGCTTGCGGAAGTAGTCATAGGCATACTTCGGGATCCAGACCTGGCGCACATGGCGGCGGAAGTCCGCCAGGTGCTATTCCGGATAAAGCTTCGCCGGCACGCGGCGCCCGTCCTCGTAGCTGTGCCAGTAAGTCGGTAGAGCATCGGTATCGACACCTTTTGCCCGAAGCTCCTTGCAGTAGATCCGTCCGTAAGAAATGTCGGGGACCATCTCAGGGGGCAACCGGTAACCAAGCCGTTCCAACGGAGCGATGAGCAGGATCGACAACTCTGCCAGAACGGAGAAGTAGCCGGCTGGAACACGCTCGCTGTTCACCAGATGATGAATCGCAACCTGAGGATGAGCCCAGGTGCCCTGCAGGTGAGGCTCACCCCCGACAAGTGACTGAATTAGTTCCGCTATCGGTACACCGAGGGCGGCCGATAAGGCCTGGGTATACTCCTTAAAGCTGCGAGCTTCCCAATACCGGCTCCATGGGCGACCAACCGCTTGGCACATAGCGGTTGCGTTGATGTAGCCGTCCTTGACGCGCTGCTAGACGATCTCACGCTCGACGACGTGAGGGATCAGTTCGAAATGCTGTTGCAAAGCTGTGACCAATTCCGGTTCGCTGCGAAAATCGCCGACCAGGGTCTGGACTCATCCGCCGGATCAAAGCTTTTGATCCGCTTTCACCGAATGGTCCGGCCCTGGCCGACCCCTAAACGAGAGGCCATTGCCGGATCGGTGGTGGCCTTTCTCGTTTTGGGACGCCAACCTTCCCGAGTCGTGGTTCACGGTCCATTACCAGTACCACGCCCGACGCAATGGCCTGTGGAGAGGGACGGGCGGACTACGTCATTCGAGCCCGGCCGCCGTCATGGCGCGCCGGGCTTTTTCGCGTCCAGACAAATCGCTGACGACCCTGATTCGGCGCCGCGCAGGGTGCGGGGGGGGCAGCGAAAATTCTCCTTATGGGTCAATAGGCACTCTGGGAGCAGGTGCGGGAGTCATAGATTTGAAATCATTGAGTTATTTCAGACCTGCTCGGGGAGCCAAAGACCTTCTCCGGTCCTGGCTGCGCTGGATGAGACGTGGGATGAGGGGCGTGGACCTGTCCGTCTCAAGCATCACTGCTACCATTGTAATGCCAGCCATCGGGATCGATGGGGGCTCTGATTTCGCCTGACCGGCTATGCGCGGTTGGTCCGATGCATTAGCCTCGTCCGGCAGTGGGGTGACGTCATATTTTCGACGCGTCGTGCACGCACTTGGCCGCTGCGTTTTTGAATGGGCGGGGCGTTCCGAACGATGGAAAGAATCGCTGACTCAGGGGGCGGTCAGAGAAGGATGCATGTCATGCGGCGATGCTTGGCCATCGTTGGAACCAAAATGCAGGTTCCATGACAGCTTCGAACATTCTGATGGACTACACGGATCTGGTCTCCTTCTTCAAAAGAGGGCTGCCGATCACGGGGATCCAGCGGGTCGTCTACGAAATCACCAGCGCGATCCAGGCGGACGATCTCGACTGCGTCATCACTCCCATCGGCATCACGCCGTTCAAGCGGCGGCTCGCACCCATCAGCGCTCCGATGCTGGAGCTGATCGAGGCGTATGGCCGGACCAACACCGTCCAGGGCCGCTCCCTCGTCGCCAAGGCGGTGGAGGAGCTGAGCTACGTCCGCATCTTCAAGAACCAGCCGGCGGCGGCCGCCGACCGTTCCATGCCCCGGTCGGCTCCGTGGCTGGTCATGCTCGGGGCGAGCTGGTCGCGCTCGAACTATGCGGGCATCGTCAGCGCGCTGAAATCCGCCGACATCTCATGCCGCAAGGCGATCCTCGTCCACGACATGCTGCCGATCGAGCGGCCGAAGCTCACCTTCCGCTCAGCCCATGCCACGTTCAAGCGCTGGATCGACCTCGTACTCGAGACCGCGGATGTGATCTTCACGCCGTCCCGCGCCACGGCGGACGCGCTCATCGCCTATCAGGGGTTCGATTGCGGGCGGATCGTGACGCTCACCTTCGGTGTGTCTCAGATCGGCGACAACACCCCGCCGAAGCCGCTGAAGGTCAAGGAACCCTTCATCCTCTACGTCTCGTCGGTGCACCCGCGGAAGAACCATCGCGTCGCCATCAAGGCCTGGTCACTGGCCTTCAAGGGCAACGAACAGGCCGCTCCGAGCCTCGTCTGCGTCGGGCACAGCAAGCGCAAGAAGCGCATGATGCTGCGCGCCATCGTCAGGCGGACGCCGCTGGCGCGGAAGCTCCACTTTCTCGCCAAGGTCGACGATCTGGCGCTGCGGACCCTCTACAAGAACTGCCAGATGTTCGTGTTTCCCTCCCGCTACGAGGGATGGGGCCTGCCGGTGGCCGAAGCCCTGAGCTTCGGCAAGTTCGGCATCGTCTCGAACACCACCTCTCTGCCCGAGGTCGGCCAGCATTTCGTCGACTATGCTCCTGCCCATAAGCCGAGCGAATGGGCCGCCAAAATCAAGACCTACGCCACCGACCCCGAATTGCTTCGGGAAAAGGAGCGCGAGATCGACAGGAATTATCGGCCCGCCACCTGGACGGAGACCGGCCGGCAGATCATCGCGGCCTTGAATCGCGTCGACGAAGGGGCCAAGACCACGCGGGTCGCCAAACGCCCAGACCCGCCCCGACGCGTTGTCCCGACGTCGGGCGCAGCGAAGCCGCGCGTCCCACAGACCACGCCGTGATGACGGCCGTACCCTCCCCGCCTTGTCGCCGTCCGGAGCGAGACCGATGGCATCCTACGGTTTTGCCGATACCGCGACATCCCGCCCTGGACACCCCACGGAATCAGCCTTAATCAGGCGCACCAATGACTTGGGAGGGGCGGCGGACTTGGCATTCAGGCAATCAAATGCAGGATGACCTCGGTGTCCGCCAGCAGGACGAGTTTGGCGATTGCGTCGAACTACCGAAAATATAGTCACTCGAGCGTCGATGGCATTTTTTGCGCAGCCCTTGTTACTGGTTGCGGTGGGGCGAGTCCGAGAGCGTCAATCGTGTCGATGCTAGCGGATCTGAAACACACCATCACGATACGATCATTGTTTTTGTTCTAGAAAATCCGAGAACCAAGGACGCGATCTATGGCGACATCCATCACCCGGTACGTGCGTGAGAAAGGCGAGATTCCGCTGGCCTGGGCCGGTTCGACCCTGGACATGAACTATCTCAACTTCGGCGACGCTCTGAGCCCGGTGATGATCGCTCTGCTCTCGGGTAAGCCGATCCGCAGAGCACCGATGAAGTCGTTCGCGCCTCGCCTGTCCTGCGTCGGTACGATCGGGCATGGCTTCGCCAACGGCGAGGTCTGGTTCTGGGGCACGGGCTGCTCGAATTGGGCCAACCCCTCCGCGCCCGCGGCTGAAAAGAAACCCTTCGTCCCGTCCGCGGAGTCGCAATTCACCGTGACCGCCACTCGCGGCCCGGTCTCGGAATCGCTTCTTTCGGCCAAGACTCTCTCGCACGCCGTTCCCTACGGCGACCCGGTCTGGCTGCTGCCCCGTTTCTACAAGCCGACCGTCAAGAAGCGCTACAAGCTCGGCGTCATCCTTCACCTGTCGGAACTCGCCAACCGCGAGATGGAGGCGGTGCCCCGCAAGGAGATCGCGCGCTTCAGGATCCCGGCCGAACTCGCCGATGACATCCATCTCATCACGACCGTCACCGAACTGCATGTCGGCGCGCTTCAGTCGAAGATCGACGAGATCCTGTCCTGCGAGCGCATCGTCTCCACGAGCCTCCACGGCATGGTGATCGCGGAATCCTACGGTATTCCCTGCCTGTATTTCGCGCCGAGCCTGAGCAAGGACGGGCTGCAATCGGTGGAGCTCACCCCCGGTGGCGACGTCGACCTGCGCATCGTCGATCTCTATACCGGCCTCGGCCTGCCGAAGATCGACGTCTACAACCAGCCGCGGCCCAAGCCGAGCGACTGGCCCGCGATCATGAAGGCCATCGACAAGAGCTGGTCCCCGAAGACCTTCGATGGCGATGCCCTGATCAACGCCTTCCCGGTCGATCTGAGCCCGATCTCCGCCGCGCCCGGCGAGACGATCTGGGAGCACAAGGCGCTCACCGACCTTAAACTCCGCCACGATGTCGGCGAGCTGAACCGCCTCGACCGCAAGGAATTCCCGGGAGGTGCCAAGGTGGCCGCTGCCCGATTTCCTGACGAATCTCCCCAAGGCGCTTCCAAAGCCGCTGCAAGAGCTGTGGCTGAAAAGACTGTCTCCGAGCCGGCTGGCGAAGATGCTGCGGCGAAGCTAGAAAAAAAAAAGAGCTCCGTCGCTCTCCTGAAGCGCATTAAATCGACCCTGCCGCCCGGTTCGGTGCCCCTGGCCTGGGCGGCCAGTTCGCAGAAGTTTCCCTACGCCAATTTCGGTGACGCGCTGAGCGCCGTCATGGTCGCCGCCATCTCTGGGCGCGTCGTGCGGCATGCGGCCTTCGACAGCAATTCCGAGCGCCTCGTCGCGGTCGGAACCATCGGCCATGCCATCAGCAACGGCAAGGTGCACATGTGGGGCACCGGTCTCGATGCCCAGCGCTGTCCGGGTAATCCAAATCCGGCGCCCTATCAGCGCCCGGCGGGAACCGAGTTCCACGTCCATGCCGTGCGCGGCCCCAAGACCGGCGCCGTACTGAGGGCGCAGGGCATCGCGGTGCCGGAGATCTACGGCGATCCGGTCTACCTGCTGCCCAAGTTCTGGCCCATGGACCATGTGGCAAAGACCCATGAGATCGGCGTCATCGTTCACCTGACCGAGCTCGCTTCCCAGGATCCCGCCGCCACCGTTCTCGACGTGATGACGCGGTACGGCATCCCGCCCGAGCGCAAGGGCGATATCCGGATCATCAATACGATCACCGAACGCGATGCGTCGTCCCTGCGTGCCAAGGTCGAGGAGATCGTATCCTGCCGGCACATCCTCTCCACCTCGCTCCACGGCCTCGTGATCGCGGAATGCTACGGCATTCCCAGTGCCTGGTTCGCCACCTATGGCCAGGGCGAGGGCCGTGAGCTCAAGCTCGACGACGATGAGGAGAAGGTCGATCACCGGGTGCGGGATTTCTATCTCGGCGCCGGTGTGACCCGCCTCAACGCATTCTGCCTGGAGCGGCGCGCCAAGCCCGAGTGGGACAAGGCCGTCGACTGGATCAAGGCCACATGGCGGCCCCTGACCTACTCGCCCCAGGCATTGTTCGACGCCTTCCCGCTGCCGAAGGCGGTCGAGTTCGAGGCGACCCCCTGGCCGGTGGAGCCGAAGGTGCTCAAAGCGCTGAAGTTCTAGGCGTCCGGCCCTACGGGACGCGTCGTATCGTCGAGGCCACGCGGCGATCGAGAAGAGCCGAACTCCGTCCTCCCGGAGGCGTCAGCGCCCGAGGAGGAGGAACGGGGTTCGGACGGCACGAGGCCGAGCCACCGGCGGGTGAGACCGCATGTGGTCCGAGTCTTCTATTCCTGTCGCCAACGACCCATCGCAGAACCATCCGAGGAAGTCCGGAATGCCTAAAAGTGTGATGTTGGATGGGTACAATCTCGGCCTGGAGAAGGGGACCGGCGTCGCCACCTACGCCCGCAACCTGAGCTACGAGTTGCACGAGCTCGGCTACCGGACCGACGTCCTCTATGGAACCCGCGCCTCGCCGGGCATCGATCCGCTTTTGCGTGAGATATCGTTCTTCGATCCGGCGGTGGGCGTCCCGCCGCAATGGCTGGTGATCCTGCGCTATCTTCGCGATCAGCTCACCTCGCCCCTCGGGCGGCGTGCGGTGAAGGTGCCGATCACCGGCACCGTCATCAGCAAGACGTTCGAATCGCGGATGCCGTATTTCGACCAGATCTGGAACAGCGTGAACCTGTTCGACGTCGCGCTCGCCTATTTCAAGACCTACAACCGGACCCTGCGCGTCAGCGGCCTGCGCACGCCCGACATCATGCACTGGACCTATCCTCTGCCGATCCGGATCCCGGGCGCCAAGAACATCTACACCCTGCACGACCTCGTTCCCCTGCGCCTGCCCTTCACCACCGGCGACATCAAGCGGCGCTACCTGCGCCTGATGCGGCGCATCGTGAAGGATGCCGATCACATCGTCACCGTGTCCGAGACCTCGCGCCGTGACATCATCAACCTGCTCGGCTGCCCCGAGCACCGCATCACCAACACCTACCAGTCGGTGGAAATCCCCAAGAAGTTCTCCGAGAAGCCCGACGACGTGGTCCGCCGCGAGATCGAGGGCGCCTTCGGCCTTCCCTACAAGGGCTATTTCCTGTTCTTCGGTGCCATCGAGCCGAAAAAGAACGTCGGCCGCCTCGTCGAGGCCTATCTCGCGAGCCAGGTCTCGGCGCCCCTCGTCATCGTCGGCGGTGCGGCTTGGAAATCGGATGTCGAGTTCAAGTTCATCAATCCGACGACGAACTCGTATCTCGAGCAGATCGACAACATGACCTACCAGCGCGACCGCATCCGGCGGTTCGATTACGCGCCGTTCTCGCTCCTCGTCAGCCTCATCCGCGGTGCCAAGGGCGTCGTGTTCCCCTCCCTCTACGAGGGCTTCGGCCTTCCCGTGCTGGAGGCCATGCTGCTCGGCACCCCGGTCATCACCTCCAAGGAGGGCTCGACGCCGGAAGTGGCGGGCGACGCGGCCCTGCTGATCAACCCCTACGACACCCGCGACATCGCCGACGCGATCCGCGCGGTGGATTCGGATGCGGACCTGCGCGGGCGCCTCTCCGAGATGGGCAAGGTCCAGGCGGCGAAGTACAGCCCCGAGATCTATCGCGGGCGCCTCAAGGAACTCTACGAGCGACTCTGAACGGACCTTTCCGGATCGCCGCCGGCCTCGTCGGCGGCGATCCGGGCGACGGTGAGGCCTCGACCCGACAATGGCGATTCTCGTGACCGGAGCCGCGGGCTTCATCGGCTACCATGTGGCCGATCACCTGCTCGCGCGTGGCGAGACGGTCATCGGCATCGACAATCTCAACGATTACTATTCCGTCGCGCTCAAGCGGGACCGGATCGAGGATCTCGCGACGCGCCGGGGCGAGGCGTTCCGCTTCCTGCCCATCGATTTCTCCGATCACGAGGCCCTGGACAGGGGGCTCAAGGGGCAGGGGATCGACAGGATCGTCCATCTCGGCGCGCAGGCCGGGGTGCGCTACTCCATCGAGAACCCGCGCGCCTACGTCCAGGCCAACGTGGTCGGTCACCTCAACATCCTGGAATTCGCGCGCCACCGGGGCGTGGCGCATCTCGCCTATGCCTCGTCCTCCTCGGTCTATGGCGGCAATACCTCCCTGCCCTTCCGGGTCGAGGACCGCGTCGACCATCCGGTCTCGCTCTATGCCGCCACCAAGAAGGCGGACGAGCTGATGAGCGAGACCTACGCCCATCTCTATCGACTGCCCCAGACGGGCCTGCGCTTCTTCACTGTCTACGGGCCCTGGGGACGGCCCGACATGGCCTTGTGGCTGTTCGCCAAGGCGATCTTCGCGGGCGAGCCGATCCGCGTGTTCAACGACGGCGCGATGCGCCGCGACTTCACCTATATCGACGACATCGTCGTTGGCATCCTCGCCTGCCTCGACAATCCGCCCCCCGATGACTGGGCGGAGAAGGCCGGCGGCAGCCATGCGCCGCACCGGCTCTACAATATCGGCAACAGCACGTCCGTGCCGCTCCTGCGGATGATCGACGTGCTGGAGGAGGCCTGTGGGCGCCCGGCGATCCGCCGGTCCGAGCCGATGCAGCCCGGCGACGTGAGGGAGACCTACGCCGATCTCGGCGCCATCGCCCGCGACCTCGGCTATGCCCCGACGACGCCGATCGAGGTCGGCATCCCGGCCTTCGTGCACTGGTTCAAGGCCTATCACCGGCTCGGGTGACGCGACCCAGGCGGCCGGCTTCTGTCCAAGGTACCGATCCTCCGGCGGGACAGTCGCCATCCCCCATATGGGGGATGGCAGGACTGAGCGGGACGGTAGTGTTTCCGTGATCCAGGGGCGCGATCTCGCCTAGTACCATGGGGAACAGCGATGTTCATCGATTGCCGTATCACCTACGATCTCCGTTCCGATGACCGGAGCCTCGATAGGTGGACCGTCTTCGACACCAAGACCGGTCGGCCGGCATGGGTGAAGGGTCTGCGGCAGGTCGGGCTTGCCTTCGCCGAGGCCGACGCACTCGTCGACACATTGAACGCCATGGAACGCGCGGCACCGGGATCGTCGGTGACCTGGTCGGAACGTTTGAGTGGGCCGCTCCTCGCCCCCGTGTGATCCGCTCGTCCCACCGTGCCGGTTCCGGCTTAGCCGTCGGCTGAGTCCACCGGCCGCTCCCGTCAGGCCCGGTCACGGTCCGGCCTGGGCGGAGGCTGGCCGCCATCATGGCCATCACTTGGCGCCGTCCTCTCCGCGCCGTCGGTCGCTTGGCCCGGCCTCCGCCCTCTCGATGGTGCGGCCTTAAGACAACGCTAACCCTGTTCTTTTACCACGTTGGGGTCGGCGAGGAGCCGTCCCGATATGGTGGCCGTGCGCCTTGAACGTGCGCGATCCCCCGGGACGAACCTCGGCTGCCGCGTCCGTCGCGCCGGTCCGGGATGCGCGAAGGGACGTCCGTGAAACATCCCGGGCAGCGGTCCTGTCGCGCGCACCGCTCGAGGCGGGGACCCGCGGAGAGACACTCGTCCGTGATGCGTGCAGGGCCGATCGCAGGATGGCGCAGGAGGGGGCTTCACGGCCTGATCCTGACGGCCGCCGTCGCCCTGCCGGGGACGCAGGCCGAGTCTCAGTCGAGCCAGGCGCCGCGGCCCGCCGCATCGACCTTCGGCAGCACGAATCCGTCCTCGGCCACGGGTGCCGGTAGTACCGGAGGCCCGACTTTGCGGGGCAGCGGGGCCTCCGGCGACGTATCCACCGGCGCCGCCTCCCCGAGCGACGGCGCTGTCTCGCAGACCGATGACGGCTCGGCCGGCACCCCCGCCCGACGGCGCTCCCTCGCTCCTGTCGCGCGTCCGGCCACGAGCGCCGGCAACAACCGCAATCCCACCGATCTCCTGCGCCTGCGCGCGATCCCGCCGCGCCGCTTCGGCGTGTCGACGGCGCGACCGGTCCGCTCCATCGTGCAGACGCCGCCACCCGACCTGCGCCTCACACCTGTGATCCGCAACGCTGTCGTCGGCGCGCCGCTGCCGACCCCCTCGCCCGTCCCGTCCCCGGCGCCGTCCCTGACCCTGTTGCCATTGGCCGGGATCGGCACGCCGGGCTCCTTCCTCGGCGCGGCCCTGCGCAGGCCGCTCGCTGTGGACGAGGCCTATGCCCCCCTCGGCATCAAGCTCGGGACCTTCACCTTCCTGCCGGTTTTCCAGCAGAGCGTCGGCTACGACACCAATCCGGACCAGATCACCGCCAACCGCGCCAAGGCGTCGCTCGCCCTGCGCACCGAGGGCGAGCTCGCCTTCCGCAGCGACTGGTCCTCGCATGAACTCGCGGGCGAACTCCGCGGCGGCTATCTCGACTTTCCCGACAACCAGGCCGCCAGCAGGCCCAATGGCGCGGGCACCGTTCGCCTGCGCCTCGACGCCAACCGCAGCACCACCGTCGACGTGGAGACCCGCTTCCTCGTCGAGACGCAGCGGCCGGGCTCGCCGGACATCAACGCCACGCTCTCGAACCGCCCGATCGTGGCCAGCTACGGCACGACGATCGGCGTCACCGAGACGTTCAACCGGCTGCAGGTCTCCCTGCGCGGCCTCATCGACCGATCGGAGTTCGAGAACGCGACGCTGTCGAACGGGGCGATCCTGAACCAAAGCGACCGCAACCTGAACCAGTACGGCCTGCGGCTGCGCGCCTCCTACGAGATCTCGCCGGTCATCTCGCCCTTCGTCGATGTCCTGGCCGATACCCGCGTCTACGACCTGCGCACCGATTCCAACGGGATCCGCCGGAATTCCGACGGCATCACGGTCACGGGCGGCGCCCGTGTGGCGCTCACCCGTTTCGTCAACGGTGAGGTCTCGGCGGGCCTCCAGCACCGGACCTATGTCGATCCGGGCCTGAAGGACCTCACCGCCCCGATCGTCAACGCGGCCCTGATCTGGACGGCGAGTCCGCTCACCACGGTGCGGCTCAACGCGGCCACCGGCATCATCGAGACCGCCGTTCCGGGATCGAGCGGCGTGCTGACAAAGGCGGTGACGCTGGAGGTGCAGCACGACCTCTTGCGCAACCTGTCGATCACCCTCGGCGGCGGTTACCTCGCCAGCGACTACGACAGGGTCGACATCACCGAACGCGGCTTCTCCGCCACCGCCCGACTCGATTACCGCTTCAATCGCTGGCTCTCCCTGCGCGGCAGCTACATCTACCAGCAGATCGACAGCAGCTCCGCCGGGTCGAGCTTCAGCGCCAACACTTGGTTGCTGGGGCTGCGGGTCACGCCCTGATCGGGCGTATCCCGAACATTCCGAGAAACTGCAGGCTTCGTCATGTGGCGAGACCAGTCCCAGACGGTCAGGGCCGAACGGATGTCGACCATGCTCTGGGGCCGATCCCAACCCTTTGCAGCCAGTCGGCGCGTTCGCTACCATATCGCATGAAACAGGCCCTCCTGATCATCGACGTGCAGCCCTGCTTCAATCCACCTGACTGGCAGGTCGAGCGGATTCGGTCATCTGGCATCGACCATGCACGCCATAGCGACGGTCGAGCGACACGACGAGGCGGTGACGCCATTCTGGCAACAGCTTGGCTGGAAACCGTCCCCCAACGATGATCCACTCGTGCACGCCGACAAGATGTTCGTGAAGCACGGCGACCTCCCACCCGTCGAACTCATCGGATACGCGAAGGGGCTGCACATCGAGCGTGTCATGGTCTGCGGCCTCCAGGCTGACACTTGCTGCCTTGCTGCGGGCTTCATGCTCTTCGACGCGGGGCTACGGCCGACCCTGCTCAAGTGGCTGACCGTAGGGTCATCGCTGGATCGATCGGCAGCTTTGGGAGCGGACCTCTGGCGGCATCATTTCGGCGCGGGAAGCGTCCTCGACCATCCTGACGATACGGTGCGCGTCCCATCCGTTGCGGATCTTCGCCCGCGAGGCGATGGACCCTAGAATCCCCATCGAAGCAGGGTTGGGGATGTGCTGATGAGAGCGTTCTGGGACGATTGCGGAAGCGGCGTCACCTCTGATCGTGCGAGGAATGTCGATCTTCGAGAGGCCGGGAAGATCTGGTCCGACGAGGTTCGCGGCGTGCAAGGCAACTTCTTCGGGCTGATCGACGATCTCGAGAGGACAATCCAGTTCTTGTTCGAGATGGGGATTCCGGACGGTGTCGACGATGCGAGGCATCTTCGGATCGTCCTGATGGAATTTCCGCAGCCGGAACTGAACGGGTCCTATGGAAGGCGAGTGGCGATCGGCGACGTCCAACAATTGATCGAGCTTGCGTTCGCAAGCGGGGCGGACCATCGCCAGTTTGGCGAACTGACCTTCACGGCCTGGTAGCGGGCCGGTCCCTCCGCCGGATCTGCGACAGCGCACCGTCATCGTGCCCGTAGGCGATTGGACGGCGCGCCGTCCGCGACCGTTTCGGCGATGGGTATCGAGGGGAGCTGCGGCCCCTACCGCGCCAGGGCCAGCGACGCGCCGGATTTGGACAGCGCCCCGTCCAGCGCCCCGCCGCCCTGGCGCAGGCGAGCCGTCACGGTGCCGCCGGGCTGGTAGAGATAGACTTCGCCGTCCCGGTAATCCCAGGCGGTGACCTTGGCGAGATCCTTGTTGGCGCAGCCGGAGGCGTTCGCCTTGTAGAGGTCGAGGGCGGGGGCGCTCGACAGGGAGACCTTGCAGGTCGCGCCCGTGGCGTCCTTGGCGTTCCAGCTTCCCACTACCGAGGAGCGGCCACTCGACACGATCGGCGGAGCCGGCGGCGGAACGTAGACCGGTTCGGCGACGACCGGGGCGGGCGCGAGAGCCACGTCCGCACCCACCGGAGGCGGGGCATCGACGGGGGCGGCGCTGGCGCCGGGCGGAGGCGCGAGGGGAGCGGAGGTCACCGGGCCGGCGGGCATGGCGGGAGCAACCGGTTCGAGGGCGGCCTGGGCACCGAGGCCGGCGCGGCTGCCGCGGCTCGGCCCGTCGAGGCGCGACGAGCTGCAGGCCCCGAGGCCTGCGGCAAGGGCGACGAGGGCAACGGTCGACAGGAACTGACGCGGCATCGATCTCTCTTCCCGGCGGGGACTTTGGCAATGGACTGGTGCGTCACCGCCAATTGCGCTGACGGCAAGGCAATGCCGCAGGCCGAAGAAGGGAAAGGCACGTCACCCCGGCTTTTCGGACACGGTGTGGCGGCAAGGCCGCAATCGTGCCCGAGCGACCTCAGCGGCGGGGTGCTACTCCGTCGATGGCGAGCCGGAGATGCATGGGGCCGCGCAGGGCCGCGCCCGAGCGATAGGGCGGCGGGTCGTCGATGAGACGCGGATGGACGAGGCGCTGCGCCAGCGCCACCAGGGCCGCTTCGGCTTCGAACCGGGCGAGCGGGGCGCCCGCGCAGTAATGGAGCCCGCCGCCGAAGCCGAAATGGCGGATGTCGGGTCGGTCCGGGTCGAACCGGTGGGGATCGCGGAACACCGCCGGGTCGCGATTGCCGGAGGCGAGGAGGAGCACGATATCGGCGCCCTCCGGGATGGTGGTGCCGGCGATGTCGATGGCGCTCAGTGCTTTCCGCGTCCGGAAATGCACCGGTGGGTCATAGCGCAGCATCTCCTCGACGAGACGCGGGGCGAGGCCCGGCTCGTATGCGAGCCGCGCGAGGATGTCGGGGTGCCGCACCAGTGCCAGCATGCTGTTGGCGATGAGGTTCACGGTGGTCTCGTGCCCGGCCACCAGCAGCAGGATGGCGGTGGCGATGAGGTCGACCTCGCCCATCCCCGCTCCGCCGTCCTTGCCCGATCCGCCGCTCATGCCCGACAGCATGTCGTCCTGCGGATGCCGGCGCTTCTCCTTGATCAGGCCGCGCATGTAGGTGGAGATCTCGTCGAAGGTAGTGATGTTCTTGGCGCGTGCCTCTCGGTTGCCGAGATTGTCCGGCTCGAGGGCCGAGGCGAGCTGCGTCGCCCAGCCGTGGAATTGCGGTTCGTCCTCCGGCGGCACGCCGAGCATCTCGCAGATCACCGTGACTGGAAGCGGGTAGGCGACGTCGCAGACGAGGTCGAGGCTCGTCGCATCGCTCTGTTTATCCAAGAGATCGGCCACGAGGTCATGCGAGCGACCGCGCATGGCGTGGACCCGCTGATGGGTGAACTGCCCCATCACGGCCATCCGCAGCCGGTCATGGTCCGGCGGATCACGGAAGATGAACGGGCGATGGGTGTTGGTGAGGTGGTCCTTGACCGGGTTGACGATCCAGTCCGAGAGCGGGTTGCCGGTCCGTGGACGCTCGCTCGGCGGAAGAGTCTCCGAACTGATCCGCGGATCGTGCAGGAGGCTCGTGATCGCCGCATGGGTCGAGACCACATAGGTGCCGTCGTCCTGGCGCGAGACCGGCGTCTCGCGCAGACGGGCATAGAGCGGATAGGGATCGGCCCGGTTGGCCTCGTCCTTGACCGCCTCGAACAGGCGTCCGGCCTTCATGACGATGTCCATTCCTCGGGAAAGCCTGGCTGCAGCACCGCGAGACCGTGTAGGTCGACCCCGACGCGGATCGGCGGGAACGGGGCATGGGCTGCGATAAGCTCGGCATAGGCAGGGAGCCAGCGCCCTGAATCGAAGGACAATGCGGCGATGCAGCGTCCCTTGGCGCCATAGACCACGACGAAGCGGCCCTCCTTCGGGCTCCCCTGCGCGAAGACCATGGCATCCGCCCCTTCGGTCAGGCCCACCGACTTGATGGTGACGCCGCCCTGCGAGGACCAGAAGGCGGGCATCTCGGCATAGGCCGCGCCCGTGGCCGCTCCGGCCAGGAGGCGCCCGGCATGCTCGCCCTGGGCCACCGCGTGGCCCCAATGTTCGAGGGAGACCGGGCGACCGTCGTAGAGCGGATGGGGAAAGCGCGCCACGTCGCCGGCGGCGGCGATAGCCCCGTCGGGGCGTCCCTCCGTGTCGAGGGCGTAGCCGGCCTCGTCGCAGACGACGCCGCCGGGGCCGGCATCGAGCCCCGATCCACTCAGCCATTCGGTGTTGCGCACGGCGCCCAACGCCACCACCACGAGGTCGGTTTCCACCTCACTGCCGTCATCGAGATTGGCCCGGACCACCTGGCCTGTCTCATTGCCTATGAGCCGCGCGACCTTGGTCCGGCTGCGCAGGTCGACGCCGAGAGCTCGGTGCAGGGCGGCGACGATCTCGCCCACCGGCTGTCCGAGGATCCGGGCGAGGGGCGCCGGTCCCGGATCGATCAGGGTGACGGCGCATTCGAGGGCCCGGCAGGAGGCCGCGACCTCGCAGCCGATGAAACCCGCGCCGATGATGAGGACGCGCTTCGGGCCGGCGGCGAGCGCCCGCCGGAGGGCGGCGGCATCGCCGCGCCCACGCAGGGTATGGACCCCGGCAAGACCCGCCTCAGTCGGATTCGACCAGGGTCGGGCGCGCGATCCGGTGGCGATGAGGAGCCGGTCGTAGGACAGGGTGGCGCCATCGGCGAGGCGGACCTCGCGGGCCTCCCTGTCGAGACCGATGGCGGCGACGCCGAGCCGCCATTCGGCATCCAGGGCATGGAGGTTCGGCAGCGTTGTCGCTTCAGGCGCGATGTCGCCGGTCAAGACAGCCTTCGAGAGCGGCGGCCGGTCGTAGGGACGATCTGGCTCATCGCCGATCAGGGTGAGGCGGCCCGCAAAGCCCGCGCGACGCAGGGCTTCTGCTCCGCGCAAGCCGGCGAGGGACGCGCCGACCACCACCGCATGCCCTTCGGCATTGATGTTCTTCATCGGCCTTGCCGCTCCGGATCCTCGACGCGGATCGCCTGGACCGGGCAGGATACCCGTGCCCGCTCGATGGAGAGACGGTCGGACGCGGAGGGCGCGGGGTCGTAGAACAGCGCCTCGCGCCCATGCAGCACGAAGTGCTCCGGCGCCGCGTAGCAGCACTGGGCGTAGGCCTGGCATCGGTTGAGATCGACGGTGACGCGCAGGGGCGAGCCGTCCGGCGGCGGTGGGAGATCGGGCATGGGGCTCGCTGAAGACGTTGCGCGACAAGGCGCTCGGGCTGCCGATGTTCCGTCCGGGGCACCGTGACGCGGCGTTCGACCTCTACGAATCTCGGTGCGCCCCGAGTGTCCGATGCATCACCAGGGCATCGATCAGTCCAAGGCTGGGGTGCCGGAACGCCCCGGGCAGGCAGGCGATCCGCAAGAAGCCGAGGCTCTCCCACAGGGCCACCGCGCGGGTGTTGCTGGCGACCACGAAGTTGAACTGCATGGCGAGGAAGCCCTGGCGGGTGGCGCCGTCAATCGCGTGCCGTCCCATGGCGCGGGCGATGCCGCGTCCGACCGCATCGGGATGGGTCATGAACCCGGCATTGGCCACATGGGCTCCGCCGCCCTGCTGGTTCGCCTTCAGCATGTAGGTGCCGAGCACCCTGTCCCTATCCACGGCGACGAAGACCTGGTTTGCCGGAGCGAACCAGTAGGCCAGCATGGCCTCGCGCGAGCCGTTGCGGGGCAGCGCATAGGTCTCGCCGGCCCTGATCACCGGCTCGAGGATGGACCAGATCGCATCGGCGTCGCCGGGTTCCGCCGGGCGGATGAGGAGGGGTGTCGTCATGCCGTTCCGATCCTGCCCCAGCCCGGAAGCTTGATCGCCGGGCGGCGCAGGTCGAGCCCCGCGACGAGACCGAGCAGGTTGAGCTCGATTCCCTCCACCCAGCCGATGGTGAGCCCGGCATATCCGCCCAGGGTCAACCGGATGCCGGTGCCGCTCGGCGTGCGCTCGACGATGCGGCCCGGCGGCGCCCAATCCTTGCCCAGGGCCGTCGGTGGCAGGGTCACCCGTGGCTCGGGCAGGCGGGCGAGGACATGGGCGGTGAAGCTGTTCGAGTTCGGGCCGGGCCAGGCCTGATAGGTGCCGAGCGCCCGGTAGGGATAATCGGCCACCGCCGCGCGGATCGCCGGGATGGCGCGGGCCGCGTCGTCCCCGTCGAGGGCGAGGACGGTCTGCGGATCGTTGCCGAACCAGCGTCCATCCGCGGCCCAGCCGTCCGTGCGGACCGGCATCCCCCAGCCGACCACGTCGTAGCGGGTGTAGCGGGCGGCACCGTCCGGCTTCACCACGATCCAGCTGTGATGAGCGAAGATCCCCCGCCAGCGCCCGACCCGGGCCGCATAGACCCGGACGAGGGCCGGGTCCGACGCTCTGGGCGGGCGCAACAGCCCGGCGCTCGACCAGTCGGCCATCGCCCAATCCGCCGCGCCACCGCCCCGCGCCATCCACCACAGGGCATGGCTGCCGAGTGGCAGAAGGAACAGACCGAGCAGGAGGAGGCCGAGCACGCGAAGACTCGCGCCGAGGAGGGAGAGGGAGATCACGACGGGGATCTTTGCCTGCGCGAGGCCTCGCGCAAGCGCCGCCTTCGTCGCATCCACAATCATCGCCCGCCGCCGGCCGTTTCGGCGATGATGCGCATCGGCCACAGTAGGGTCTCAACGGCGACGCGGCCCATATCCCCCCCTTGCCGCATGAAACGCACTCAGTAATGAAACATTATAACATACTGATTTCGGGGCGTGATGCGGATGAGACGATCGAGGATCTGGCTGGCCGGGACGATGCTGTCCGGCGCGATGATCGCCCCCGCGGCGGCTCAGCAGGCCGAGGCGACGCTCTCTGAACTGAGCGTGACTTCCGCGAGCCCGATCCTCCCCGCCCCCGGCCCTTCCGCCGTCGGGGGCTTTCCCACCGGTGTGCTGCCGGTCGTCGGCGACAGCCTCTCGCCCGTCACGGTGGTCACCCGCTCAGAGATCCAGCGCAACCAGCCCCGCACCCTCGGCGATGCCCTCTCCGACCGCCCCGGCATCTCGTCCTCGACCTATGCGCCCGGAGCGGCTTCGCGGCCGATCATTCGTGGCCTCGACAATGCTCGGGTGCGGATCCAGGAGAACGGCATCGTCAATGGCGGCGTGTCCGATCTCGGCGAGGACCATGCGGTGCCGGTCAACCCGCTCACCGCCGACCGGATCGAGGTGATCCGGGGCCCCGCGACCCTGCGCTACGGCTCGGGCGCCATCGGCGGCGTGGTCTCGTCCGAGAACAACCAGGTACCCACCTTCATCCCGGCCCGGGGCGTCTCCGGCCAGGTCACCACCGGCTATTCCAGTGTCGATAACGGACGGCTCGGCGCGGCGAGCGTCGATGCCGGGGCCAACGGCATCGCGGTCCATGCCGACGGTTTCAAGACGGCCACCGATTCCTACGCCATTCCCGGCGGTATCCAGCGCAACTCGGCCACCGAGACGCAGGGCGGCTCCATCGGGATCTCGGCCATCGGCGATCGCGGCTTTTTCGGCGTGTCGTTCAGCCATTACGAGGCGATGTATCAGATCCCCGGAGGCGAGTCGGAGGAGACCCGCTCGCGCCTGAACCCGAACCAGGACCGCGTGCTCGCCCGTGGCGAGTACCGCCCGCTCCAGGGGCCGTTCGAGGTGCTGCGGTTCTGGGCCGGCGGCTCGGTCTACCGCCACGAGGAGATCGGTCTCGCCCATCACGACCATGAGCATGATCACGACCATGCGGAGGTGGCCGGTCCCGAGGGCGTGCAGGCGATCTTCAAGAACCGCGAGGTCGAGGCCCGGTTCGAGGCGCAGCACGTGCCGGTCGTCACCGCGCTCGGCACCCTGACCGGCGCGGTTGGCCTGCAGACCAGCCGGCGCGTCCTCAATTCGCAGCTCGAAAGCTTCCTGCCGCCCACGGAATCGCGCTCTCTGGCCGGCTATCTGTTCGAGGAACTGGCGGTGGGAGGCGGCCTGCGCTTCCAGGCGGCGGGCCGGATCGGGAACGACCGGCTCAACAGCGTCGCCACGCTATTCCCCGCCGACTACCTGCCCGGCGGCATCGATCCGACGAGCTTCGCGCTGACGCGCCGCTTCGCTCCCAGGAGCCTGAGCGTCGGAGCGCTGCAGGACCTGCCCTACGGGTTCGTGGCGAGCGTCAACGGCTCCTATGTGGAGCGCGCGCCGACCAGTTACGAGCTGTTCTCGCAGGGGCCGCACCACGCCTCCGCGACCTTCGAGATCGGTGATCCGACCCTGAAACTGGAGCGTGCCCGCACGGTGGAGCTCAGCTTGCGCCGGACCGAAGGCCCCCTGCGCCTGGATGCCACCGGATATGTCACGCGCTATACCGGCTTCATCTACCGCCGGGATACCGGCAACCGCTGCGACGACGATTTCGCCTCCTGCGGCAGCGGGGACGAGTTGCGCCAGATCGTCTACTCGCAGGCCAACACGACCTTCTACGGCGCCGAGATCGGCGCACAGCTCGACATCCTTCCCGTCGGCGACGGCTGGGCCGGGATCGAGGCACAGTACGATTTCGTGCGGGCGCAGTTCGACGACGGTTCCTACGTTCCGCGCATTCCTCCCCATCGCCTGGGCGGCGGCGCCTTCCTACGGGCGAACGGCTGGTTCGGCCGCGTGAACCTGCTCCACGCCTTCGACCATACGGAGATCGCTCCGTTCGAGACACTCACGCGGGGCTGGAACGATCTGCGCGCCGAACTGGCGTATACGCAGTCCCTCGATCCGGCGATCCACGGTGCCAGCGAGGTGACGGTGGGGCTCCAGGGACGCAACCTCCTCGACGATGACATCCGCAATTCGGCCTCGTTCAAGAAGGACGAAATCCTGCTGCCCGGCCGCAACGTCCGGCTGTTCCTGACGGCCCGGTTCTGAAGCCGGACCCGGTCTCGCAGGAGACCGGAACGGTCCGGCGCCGGACCGTCGCATGCCGTGTCGGACAGTTAACTGCCCGCTCGGCGGCAAACCGTGCTAGAACACGGCCAACCCCGCACGAACCCGTGCCCTGGGCAACTCCATGAGGCCCAAGTGGCGAATGCGTTCAAGAGTGGTGCGTCCCAGTCGCGCACCACCAACGATTTCAACGAACGGGCCAAGCAGCTCTCCGAGCGTCTTGGCGCCATCGAGAAGCCGGCGCAGATGAAGCGTGGCAACGCTCCGCGTCGTTCGTTCAAGGCCGGCCCCCGTCCCGAGGCGGATACCGAGCCGAAGGGCGAGGTCGAGACGACGTCCGAGAAGGACGAGGGCGAAGCCGAGAACGAGGCCTGAAGCCGACGCTCTCGTTCGGCTTCGACGTGAGTCGAGGCGACGACGCGAAAGGGCCCGGATAGAAGCACCGGATACGAAATCCGGTGCCACGATCCGAGCCCTTGCAGTCATTGGGACAACCGAGGCCTCCCTCACGAGGGACGGTCCATTCAGGCCCTCAGCGACGGGCCTTGGCCTTGCGGGCAGCATAGCGTGCATCGCGCTGGGCCTTCTTCTCGGCCAGGTCGATCGCCTTGCGTTCGGCGGCGAGACGAGCCTCTTCCTCTTCGCGGGCGATCTGAGCGGCGAGCTCTGCCTCTTCGCGAGCGCGCTTTTCTTCAGCGGCCTTCTTTTCGGCCGCGATACGGGCGGCCTCGCGTTCACGAGCCCTTTCGTCCCGGGCGCGGGCAACCGCGGCGCGGGCCTGGGCCTTGGCAATCATGTCCGGATCATCCGCCGGGGGACGGGCCTTGAATTTTTCCAGCAGCATCTGCTTGGCGCTGGCGGAGTTCTTACGGCGGTCGTCGAAATTCCTGTAGTCGAAGGCGCTCATCTGACCTTTCTCGGGTGGTGCGTCTCGGCCCGTTCCGCGAGCGGAAGCGCGCGGCGCTGAGCCTTGCTGTGAATCATCGAAAGACGGGATCGAATCGCAAAGCCCAATGCCTCACGATTCGGTCGGAATCAACAGAAGCCGCCCATGGCAGGGCGGCTTCTTACACATGTGTTGAACGAAGGCCTCACCGGGACAACCTTCGCTCGTCCAGGCCTCAGGCCGCCTGGAGGTTCCCGGCGGATTGCTTGCCGGTGCGGCGGTCGTTCTCGATCTCGTAGGAGAGCTTCTGCCCCTCGATGAGATTGCGCATGCCGGCGCGTTCCACGGCCGAGATATGGACGAACACGTCCTTTCCGCCGTCATCCGGTTGAATGAAGCCGTAGCCCTTGGTCTCGTTGAACCATTTCACGGTGCCCGTGCTCATGGAAATGTCCTTCTCGCCGTCGGGAGAAACGCGATTGCAGGGGTCGCGCTCTCGTCTCGAATAAAGTGTGGAGGGGCCTCTCGGGCCACGGTAACGCTACGCGCGGCCGACAGGGCGCAGGATCTCGGAGATGCGATAGGATCGAAGCGACGGCCCGCGGCAGTTCTGCAGCGACTGCTGGGCGTGCGACCCGGAATGAACCGGCAGGGGATCGTGGAAGACAAGGTCCGATAGGTGAAAGTTAGGGTGCCTGCGATGCTCAGACAAGGCTCCCGACCGTTCCGGGTTCCCGACATAGCCTGCGATTTCCGCCGACAAAGCAAGCCGACTGAATGACGGGCGGTTCCCGTGCCGAGGACAGTACGGGCCGGGCTGCGGCACTGCCCGAGGTTGCCCCCGCCGGGGGCGACGGCTAGGCTTGCCACTCTGCGACATGAGGCGAGGAACGACCTTAACGACCCGGTGAGGGGTCGTCACGGAAGGTTGACCGGCATCGAAGCGGGGGCGGGATGACGGAGTTGAATGTGGGCGGACGAACCTCCGGGGTTGCGTCGCCGCGGGTGCTGAGAGCGGGCCGGCCGGGATCGCGGGCGGGTCGCGCTTCGTGACGTCGAGCACACGGAATTCCAAGGGCAGAGGCATCAGACACGGCTGTGCTGGCGTGGCCATGGCCGTCCTCGGCGGCGTGTCGATGACCGCCCTCTCCTGCTCTCCGGCCGTCGCCTTCGATCTGTTCGGCCTGTTCGGTTCCGAGGAGGAGCCCCCGGCGCCGAGCCGCGAGGCGGTGCCCTATTCGGTCAAGTTCCAGGGAATCGAGGACGACGACGTCCTGCAGGCCCTGCAGGACACCTCGACGCTCTATCGCCTGCGTCAGGACGCGCCGCCCGATGGCGAGGGCATCGTGCGGAGGGCGGAGGCGGACCTTCGCCGCCTGTCCGACGTGCTCTCCGGCTACGGTTACTATCAGGGCAAGGTCGGCATCCGCATCGACGGGGTCGAACTGACGGGTGAGGCCTCGGTCGCGGCCGCGGCGCGGGCTGCCGAGGGCGGCCGGAACCGCGCTCTGGTGCCCGTGAAGATCGTCGTCGATGCCGGCCCGCTCTACAAGCTCCGCACCGTGGCGGCCTCCGATCCCCGCGGCAACGATTTCCCGTCCGAGGTGTTGCCTGAGCGTTTCATCCGGGTGGGCGACGATATCCCAGCCCGCTCGGCCACTGTGCTCGCCCGCGAGGCGAAGATCGTCGACCGCTTCCGGGCGTTGGGCCATCCCTTCGCCAAGGCGGTCTCCCGCGATCCGGTGGTGGATGATGCGGCCCATGTCATGGACGTGCGCTTCACCATCGATCCGGGCCCCATCGCGGGGCTCGGCGAGGTCGCCGTGCGCGGCACCACCGGCATCGACCCCGCTGTGGTGCGCTCTTTCATCTACAGCGAACCGGGGGATCCCTATTCGCCCAAGGCCGTGGCCGACATTCGCCGGTCCGTCGCCAAGGTCGAGGCCCTGGGCTCCGTCCGGGTGCGCGAGGGCGAGGCCCTCGACGCGCAGGGCAACCTGCCGATCTTCGTGGACGTGACCGAGCGCGACCGCAACCTGATCGGGGTCGCGGCCCGCTTCTCCACGGTCGATGGCCCGGGCATCCGCGCCTACTACGCCAACCGCAACCTGTTCGGCGGCGGCGAGACCCTGCGGCTCGACGCCGACATCTACTATCTCGGCAACGACCTCTACGCTGCGCAGCGCAAGGCCGCCGGGATCGACTCGAACGGGCTGGGCGGCCGGATCTCGGCGACCTTCGTCAAGCCGGCTCTGTGGGGTACGCGCAACGACCTCGTCGCCAATGTCTTCGCGGGCCGCGAGGCCCAGCAATCCTACGTCTCGGACGCGGCCGGCGGCACGATCGGCATCCGGCACCGGTTCTCCGACACGTTCTACGCGCAGATCGGCGTCGACGGTCAGGCCGGCCGCTCGCAGGACGCGCTCGGCAAGGTCGACTATCGACTCGTCGGCGTGCCGCTGTCGGTAGCCTACGATTCCACCGACAATCTGCTCGACCCGACGCAGGGGTTCAGGGCGACCGCCTCGGTGACCCCCTATGCCGGATTCCTCGGTTCGGATCCGTCGATCTTCGTGGCCAAGGCGCAGGGCTCGACCTACTACGCCATCGACGACGAGGCCCGCTACATCCTCGCCGGCCGCATCGGCTTCGGCTCGATCTCCGGCGCGAGCCTGGAGGACATCCCGGCCAACATCCGCTTCTTCGCCGGCGGTGGTGGTTCGGTGCGCGGCTTCCCCTACCGGACACTGGGCCCGCGCGGGCCGTTCAACCTGCCGGTGGGCGGGCGCAGCCTGCTCGAAGCCTCGGTGGAGGCCCGCGTGAAGATCACCGACACGATCGGGATCGTGCCGTTCTTCGACGCAGGCACCGCCTTCGAGGGCAGCCTGCCGGATTTCGAGGAGCGCATCCGCTACGCGGCGGGACTGGGCCTTCGTTACTATACCGGCATCGGCCCGATCCGCGTCGACGTGGCGTTCCCCCTCGATCGCATCAAGGGGAACCGCGAGCGTCCCGTGGCCCTGTACATCAGCCTGGGGCAGTCGTTCTGATGGAGTTTTTTGAACGGGTTTCCGGTCGGCGCGCATCGACCCTCCCCCTCGCGGCGGTCTTCGGTCTTGCCGTACTTGTCGCCGTGCCGGCACCGCCGCGCGCCGACGACGGCGAAAAGACCGTCCTCGGCGGCCTCCTGTCGAAGGCGCTCTCCACTCCCGGCTCGCAGGTCTCCATCGGCGCCGTCGATGGGGCGCTCTCGTCCAATGCCACGATCCGCGACGTGGTGATCAGCGATCGCAACGGTGCCTGGCTGAAGCTCGACAAGGCGCGTCTCGTCTGGAGCCGCCTTGCCCTCCTCTCCGGCCGGTTGCAGGTGGACAGCCTGGAGATCGGCCGTCTCGAAGTTCTGCGCCGTCCCCTCCCCGCCCCGGTCTCGGCGACGCCGGAGCCCGATGGTTCGCTGCTGCCCGAGTTGCCCGTGAAGGTGGAGATCACCGCCTTCAAGCTCGCCGAACTCGTCCTCGGCGAGACCGTCGCCGGTCAGCCGGCACGCCTCTCCGCCGAGGGCAAGGCTAAGCTCGGCGCCCCGTCCGAAGGGCTCGACCTCGACCTGTCCGTGCGCCGCCTCGATGCCACCGGGCAATTCGTCGCCCGCCTGCTCTTCGTGCCCAAGGGCGAGAAGCTCGAGGTGAAGACCACTCTGGTGGAGGCCGCCGGCGGCCTGCTGTCCAAGTTCGCCAACCTCCCCGGCGAGCCGCCGATCAACCTCGATCTCGACGGACGCGGCACCCTCGACGCCTGGAACGCCCGGCTCGATTTCGATGCCGGTCCCGATCTCGGCGCGAAGGGCACGGCCCGCATCGCCCGCGCCGGCGCCGACCGCTCCCTCACCCTCGACCTGTCCTCGCGGATCGAAGGGCTGCTGCCCGGCCCGGCGGCGGCGATCTTCTCCGGCACCACCAAGCTCGACGGCGCCCTGCGCTTTGCCGATAACGGCGCCTTCGGCATCGACCGCCTCGCCCTCGCCTCCCGCACCGCCCGCCTCGATGCCTCGGGCAGCCTCACGCCGGAACGGGTCGCCGATTTCACGATCTCCGCCCGCGCCGTCCCCACCGATGGCAGCGTCACCAAGGCGGCCAATGCCGAGCTCGACACCCTCGTCTTCGACGGGACGGTGCAGGGGCCGATCGCCCGGCCACGGGTGAACGGCGACCTCAAGGCGGCGGGCCTGCGCGCGGACGGCAACGTCCTCGAGCGGATCGCCGCCAGCCTCGCCATGGAACCCACGGGCGGCGATCCCAACGCCACCCGCTTCGCGCTCCGTGCCGATGCCAATGTGGAGGGTCTGAAGCTCGCCGACCCGGCCCTGCGCCGTGCGGTCGGATCGCGCGGTGCCTTCACCTTCCGCGGTACGCTCCAGCCCGACGGCGTGGTCGATGTGGCGGCGTTCGATCTCGACGCGCCCACCGCCACGCTGTCCTATGCCGGCCGCGTCGGCCAGAACACGCTCACCGGAACGCTGAAGGCGGGGCTCGCCGATCTCTCCGCCTTCTCCGATGTGGCCGACCGGACCCTTGCCGGCAGCGTTGCATTGAAAGCCGCCTTGAGCGGCGATCCCGCCCGCAAGGCGGTGACCGCCGATGTGGATGCGACGACGCGGGGGCTCGTCCTCGGCCTGCCGGCCCTCGACCGGCTTCTCGGCCGTGAACCGCGTTTTTCGGGCAGGCTCTCGCAGGTCTTCGACGGCTACAGCTTCGACGGCGTCAAGCTCGACGGCGCCGAAATGGTGGCCCGGCTGGAGGGCAAGGCCACGGCACGTCTCGCCGACGCCAAGCTTCTGGTCGACGTGAAGAGCCTCTCGGCCGTCGATCCACGCCTTGCCGGCCGCGCCCTCCTCGACGGGCGGCTCTCCGGAACCCTGGAGAAGCCGGACCTCACCGCCACCCTCACCGCCGCCGACGGACGGGCACTCGGCCGCCCGATCCGGGACGTGCGCGTGGCCGCCGCGCTGAAGGACCTCACCGGGGCGCTCGACGGGACGCTGGCGCTGGGCGGCGAGATCGGCGGCAAAACCCTGCGCGGGGACGTGCATCTCGCTCGCACGGGCGCGGATTGGTCCCTCGACCGGCTCGCCGTGAATCTCGGCTCCGCCACCCTCGCCGGCAAGGCGGTCGTCGATGCGGCGACCCTCCTGACGCAGGGCAGCGTCACGCTCTCGGCCGCCAATCTCGACGACCTGTCGCCGCTTGCCCTCACGCCGCTGGCCGGGAGCCTCGACGCGACCGTCGCCCTCTCGCGCGGAGGAGGACGCCAGGACGCTTCGGTCAAGGCCAAGGGCGTCTCCCTGCGCTCGGGCGAGATCGGCCTCGCGCAGCTCGACGCCGACCTCACCGGCCGCGATCTCCTCGCCCATCCCGTCGTGGACGGGCGGGTCAATGCCGACCGGGTCATCGCCGCCGGCGAGTCCATCGACACCGTGCGGCTCCTCGCCGTGGGGTCGCCCAATGCCAGCGACATCACCCTCACCGCCAAGGCGCGCGGCTTCGATCTCGACGGGGCCGCGCGGCTGGTTCCGGCCGAGGCCACGCGGATCGAGCTGTCGCGATTCTCCGCGTCACGCGGCAAGGACCGTCTGGCGCTGGCCGGTCCGGCGACCGTCACCCTCGACAAGGGGTCGGCCGTCATCGACGGCCTCGTCATCGCCGCCGGTACCGGGCGGGTCAGTCTCGCCGGCAGGGCCGGGTCGAATCTCGACCTGAAGCTCGGCATCCGGGCGCTGCCCCTGGCGCTTGCCCGCATCGCCTCGCCGAGTCTCGCCCTCACCGGCACCCTCGACGGAGACGCCGATATCCGCGGTACGTCCTCGCGGCCGGAAGGGCGCTATGCCCTCTCGGTGGCGAAGGTCGTGACGCCGGAGACGCGTAAGGCCGGCCTCCCGCCCATCGACGCCAAGGCCAGCGGCACCCTGAGCGACGGCCGCGCCGGGATCGAGGGCCGTGTCTCCGCCGGTCGCGGAGCAGAGCTGACCCTCGCCGGCTTCCTGCCCGTCTCGGCGGGCGGGCCCATCGCCCTGAAACTGCGCGGCACCCTCGACGCGGCCATGGCCAACAGCCTGCTCAGCGTCGGCGGCCAGCGGGTCGCCGGCCGCATCGCCCTCGACGGGGGCGTGTCGGGCACCCTCGATGCGCCCCGTGCCGAGGGGGGCGCCACCCTCTCCGGCGGCAGCTTCATCGATCCGCTCCAGGGCATCGCCCTCAAGCAGATCGAGGGCCGCGTCACCGGGCGCGGCGATACCCTGGTGGTGGAGCGCCTCACCGCGCAGACCCGGAACGGCGGCGGCCTGCAGGCCAGCGGCCGCGTGGCCCTGGACCCGAATGGCGGGTTCCCCGGCACGTTCAAGATCACCGCCGAGCGGGCCGAACTCGTCTCCAGCCCCATCGTCACCGCCACCGCGAGCCTCAACCTCGCCTTGAGCGGTCCGTTGGCGCGGACGCCCAAGATCTCCGGCCGGGTCGACCTCGCATCCGTCGACGTGACCGTCCCCGATCGCCTGCCTGCCACGGTACAGCCCCTGCCCGGCGTGCGCCGGGTCAATACGCCCGCGGACGTGCGGGCGCGCGTCGATGCGAAGGCCGACCGCACGGCGAAGGTCGCGGCTCTGGGCAAGCGCAGGAAGACGCCTCCGCCCTTCGACGCGACGCTGGACGTGGCCGTCCATGCGCCGAACCGCATCTTCGTACGCGGGCGGGGCATCGACGCGGAACTCGGCGGCGACCTGCGCCTCACCGGCACCTCCCGCGACCCGGTGGCGGTGGGCGACTTCGCCATGCGTCGCGGCCGCCTGAGCATCATCGGCCAGCGCCTCGACTTCACCCGTGGCCGCCTCGCCTTCAACGGCGAGCTCGCGATCCCCGATCTCGACTTCCAGGCCGAGACCAAGGCTGCCGAGGTCACCGCCCGCGTCGCCGTGACCGGCCCGGCCAACCAGCCCGACTTCGTCCTCACCTCCGACCCGTCCCTGCCGCAGGACGAGGTGCTATCCCGGCTGCTGTTCAAGAAGGCGGCCGGCGGGCTCTCGCCGTTTCAGGCGCTGCAACTCGCCCAGGCTGTGTCGCAGCTCTCAGGCGGGGCCGGCGGCCCCGACGTGTTCGAACAGGCCCGCAAGGGGCTCGGGCTCGACAGCCTCGATGTCTCCACCGGCGCCAGTGGCGGCCCGGCGCTAGGGGCCTCGCGCTACCTCAGCGACCGTCTCAGCGTCGGTGTGAAGGCCGGCGCCAAGCCCCAGGATACTGCCGCCACGGTGGATTACGACGTGACCCGCCGCATCAAGATCCAGGGCGAGGCCGGCAGTGACGGCCGCACCGCCGTGGGGGTGGGCGCCGAATGGGAATATTGACGGTTCCGGGACGATCACCGGGCACGAGACCGGACACGAAAACGTTACAGTCCGGCAGCGTCCACACGGTCATGGCGGAGCGACGGCTGAGGTAGCCTCCGGCCCGATACGGGGAATGCCTGCCACGATGGGAAGGGGCGCGCCGAATGATGGGCTGGTTTCGGGCCTTGATGCCGCGGGAGGATCGCTTCTTCGACCTGTTCGAGCGCCATTCCCAGACCCTCGTGGCCGGGGCGGAGGCGCTCCAGGGCGTCTTGAGGGGCGGCGACGGCGTGCCCGGCTACTGCCAAGTGATCGTCGACCGCGAGCATGAGGCTGACGCGATCACGGCCGAGGTTCTGCTGGCGGTCCGGCGCAGCTTCATCACCCCGTTCGACCGCGGCGACATCAAGGACCTGATCCAGTCGATGGACGATGCCATCGACCAGATGAACAAGACCGTGAAGACCATCGCCCTCTACGAGATTCGCTCCTTCGAGCCTCTCATGCGAGAGATGGGCGACACCGTGATCGAGGCGGCGCGGCTCACGGCCGAGACGATCCCCCTTCTCAACGCGGTCGGCACCCATGCGGCGCGGATCAACTCCCTCACCGAGCGGATCACCCGCGTCGAGGGGCGCTCGGACGAGTTGCAGGAGCGCGGCCTCAAGGCTCTCTATCGGGCCCATCGCAAGGATGGCGGCGACGGCGACACCATGGCCTACATCATCGGCGCCGAGATCTACGGGCACCTGGAGGATGTGGTCGACCGGTTCGAGGACGTCGCCAACGAGATCAGCGGCATCGTGATCGAGAACGTGTGACGGGCATGGACGCCGCCTCCCTCGCGCTACCGGCGCTGGCCGGCCTCATCGCCGTCGCCCTGTTCTTCGACTTCCTCAACGGCCTGCACGACGCGGCCAATTCCATCGCCACCATCGTCTCGACCCGGGTGCTGCGCCCGCAATACGCGGTGCTGTGGGCGGCGTTCTTCAACTTCATCGCGTTCCTGTTCTTCGGCCTTCACGTGGCACAGACCCTGGGGACCGGGATCGTCGATGCCGGGATCGTCGATCCGCGCGTGATCCTGAGTGCCCTGGTCGGCGCCATCGCCTGGAACATCGCCACCTGGGTGCTCGGTATCCCGTCGAGCAGTTCGCACGCCCTGGTCGGCGGCCTCGTCGGGGCTGGCATCACCAAGGCCGGGCTCGACGTCGTGGTCTGGTCCGGCCTGTCGAAGACGATCGCTGCCATCGTGCTCTCGCCGCTCGTAGGGTTCCTGCTCGCCCTCCTCCTCGTCCTGATCGTGTCCTGGACCTGCCGGCGTGCCACGCCCTTCGGGGTCGACCGAAGCTTTCGGCTCCTGCAATTCGTCTCGGCCTCGCTCTATTCCCTCGGCCATGGCGGCAACGACGCCCAGAAGACCATGGGGATCATCGCGGTGCTGCTCTACTCGCAGGGGCATCTGGGGAGCAGCTTCCACGTCCCGCTCTGGGTGGTCCTGGCCTGCCAGTCGGCGATGGCGCTCGGCACCCTCTTCGGCGGCTGGCGCATCGTCCATACGATGGGCTCGAAGATTACCCGCCTCAACCCGACGCAGGGCTTCTGCGCCGAGACCGGGGGCGCCATCACCCTGTTCCTGGCGACCTGGCTCGGGGTGCCGGTCTCGACCACGCACACCATCACCGGCGCCATCGTCGGCGTCGGCGCGGCCCGCCGGACATCGGCCGTGCGCTGGGGCATCGCCGGCAACATCGTCGTCGCCTGGGTGCTGACCCTGCCCGCCGCCGCCCTCATCGCCGCGTGCTGCTATGTCCTGACGGGCTGGCTCGCCTGAACGCTTCCGCCCGGCCCACCGGGAGCCATGACGCCGCGAACCTCCGCGCCTGACCCAGGCGATGCGGTGCCTCTCCAGCGGTGACGAGACGAGTGTCGTGCCGTCCATGGGCTGCCGAGACGAGACCGCCGAGACGGCCCGCTTTCATGCCCCCGTCCGGGCTCACCTCCCCCCGGAGGACGAAGCTCTCACCGGCCGTCGGTCACCCTCTGTCCCGTCTCGCCGTAGCCGAGCCTGGCTCCCTGGCGGTTGACGCAGCCGAAGCGCAGGACGGCCTGTTCCAGGTAGTCGATCGCGTCGATGAGCGCATCCCGCGCGGCCCCGACCGCCTCCTCGCCGTCCTCGGGCGGCGTCTCGGCGAAATTGACGGCGGCGATGAGGACACGGTCACGCTCCTCCTCGATGCGGCGGTCGCGCTCCACGTGCCCGCGCACGTCGGCATCGAAGGCCTCGACCATCGCCCAGGGCAGCGCGTCCTTCGACGACGATGCATTGAACGCGCGGGCCCGGCGCCGGGCCTGCGCCGCCGCCGCCCTGACGATGTCCGCGAGTTTGGCATCCATGGTGGGGCTCCTGGGGTGATCGGGTTCGAGGCGCTTTCGTTGGCGTGCATCCCCTCGCTCCGCCTGCGGGGAGCGGGCTCTGCCGACCTTGTCGTCGGCGGAGCGAGGCGGCAGCCGAGGGTGAGGGGGCGCGATCGGACGGAGCCTCATCCTGCGAGACCCCCTCACCCTCGCCCTTCGGGCTCACGCCGGACACGACGAGGTGTCCGGCGTCCTCTCCCCGCTCGCGGGAAGAGGGGAAAAACCAGCCGCTCAGCTCCTCAACCCCGGCGCTTCCTGGCCGGTGCGCGCGACGTATTCGGTGTAGCCGCCGCCATATTGATGGATGCCGTCGGCGGTGAGTTCGAGGACGCGGTTCGACAGGGCGGCGAGGAAATGCCGGTCGTGGCTCACGAACAGCATCGTGCCCTCGTAATTGGCGAGGGCGGTGATAAGCATCTCCTTGGTGCCCATGTCGAGGTGGTTGGTGGGCTCGTCGAGGACGAGGAAGTTCGGCGGGTCGAACAGCATCTTCGCCATCACGAGACGGGCCTTCTCGCCACCAGAAAGCACCCGGCAGCGCTTCTCCACGTCGTCGCCCGAGAAGCCGAAGCAGCCGGCCAGCGCCCGCAAGCTGCCCTGGCCTGCCTGCGGGAACGAGCGCTCCAGATCCTGGAACACCGTCAGGTCGCCGTCGAGGAGATCCATGGCGTGCTGGGCGAAGTAGCCGAGCTTGACGCTTCCCCCCACCGCGATGCTGCCGTCGTCGGGCGGGGTCGAGCCGGTCACGAGCTTGAGCAGGGTCGACTTGCCGGCGCCGTTGATGCCCATCACGCACCAGCGCTCCCGGCGGCGGATGGAGAAGTCGAGCCCCTCGTAGATGGTGCGGCTGCCGTAGCGCTTGTGCACGTTCTTGATGATGACGACGTCGTCGCCGGAGCGCGGTGCCGGCTGGAACTCGAACGCCACCGATTGCCGGCGCTTGGGAGGCTCCACCCGCTCGATCTTGTCGAGCTTCTTAACCCGGCTCTGGACCTGGGCGGCATGGGACGCGCGCGCCTTGAACCGCTCGATGAACTTGATCTCCTTGGCGAGCATCGCCTGCTGGCGCTCGAACTGCGCCTGCTGGTGCGTCTCGTTGAGAGCCCGCTGCTGTTCGTAGAAGCCGTAGTCGCCCGAATAGGTGGTGAGAGTGCCGCCGTCGATCTCGATGACCTTGGAGACGATGCGGTTCATGAACTCGCGGTCGTGCGAGGTCATCAGCAGGGCGCCCTCGTAGTTCTTGAGGAAGGCCTCGAGCCAGATCAGGCTTTCGAGATCGAGATGGTTGGAGGGCTCGTCGAGGAGCATCACGTCCGGGTTCATCAGGAGGATGCGGGCGAGCGCCACGCGCATCTTCCAGCCGCCCGAGAGCTTGCCGACGTCGCCGTCCATCATCTCCTGGGAAAAGCTCAGCCCCGCCAGCACCTCGTAGGCCCGGCCTTCGAGGGCGTAACCGTCGAGCTCCTCGAACCGGGCCTGGACCTCGCCGTAGCGCTCCACGAGCGCGTCCATCTCGTCCATCCGGTCGGGATCGGCGAGGCCGGCTTCGATCTGCTTCAGCTCGGTGGCGACCACGCTCACCGGGCCGGCCCCGTCCATCACGGCGGAGACGACGGAGCAGCCGGCCATCTCGCCGACATCCTGGCTGAAATAGCCGATGGTGATGCCCCGGTCTGTGGCGACCTGGCCCTCGTCGGGCTCCTCCTCGCCGGTGATCATCCGGAAAAGGGTGGTCTTGCCGGCGCCGTTCGGCCCCACGAGGCCGACCTTCTCGCCCTTCTGGAGTGCGGCGGACGCCTCGATGAAGACGATCTGCCGTCCGTTCTGCTTGCCGATTTTCTCGAGGCGGATCATGCGCGCGTCGGTGTCCTGAGATGTGTCCCGCGGGCCTTACGTCATGGAGCGCGGAAGCGGAAGGCGGGCACTCCCGCCACCCTGCGTCGCGTTTGGACACCGCCCGAACGATCGCGTATCCACGCCCCAGCCCATTCCGTGAGGTGCCCTGCCCCGTGCCGGTCCAGTCGCTGATCCTTTATCCCGATCCAAGGCTGCGCTTGCGGGCCGAGCCGGTCACCGTGTTCGACGACGCCTTGCGGCGGGATGCTGCGGAACTGGTGGAGGCTCTCTCCCGCGTCTCCGCCATCGGTCTCGCCGGGCCGCATGTGGGTTGGCTCGCCCGCGTGGTGGCCCTGCGCCTGGAGCCGGGCACGCCGGCTTCGATCTACGTCAATCCGGAGATCACCTTCGCGTCGGAGGAGACCGCCCCCCAGACCGAGGGCAGCGTCTCCATGCCGGGCGTCTCGGACGTCGTGGAGCGGGCGGTGACGGTGCGGCTGCGCTACGCGGACCTCGACGGGACCGGTCACGAGGTCGAGGCGGAGGGGTTCGAGGCGGCCTGCCTCCAGCACGAGATCGACCAGCTCGACGGCATCTTCTGGATCGAGCGCCTGTCGCGTCTTCGGCGGGAGCGGGCCGTGAAGCGCTATGCCAAGGCGAGGCGGGCGGCATGAAGAACAGGGCTTGCCACCGCCTTCCGGCAACCGTGTTCCTCGCGGTCGCGATCGGATGCCCGCCCGTGAAAGCGCAGCCGGTCAAGACTCCCGCGCCCCCGGTTTCCGCATCCGCCTCGGCGCCTGCGATCGGCTGTCCGTCGCTCGCCAATCTGCGCCTTCTCCTGCGGCAATCGGGCGGCGACGCGAAGATGGCGGCGGCGACCCTGGCCGATCCCAAGGCCGATCACCTGAGCTGCAACCTCCTCGGCCGCGACACGGTCAATGCCATCACCGACCACGCGGCGCTCAACGGCAACGAGTACGATTGCGTCGGCGTCACCGGGACCAGCATCTGTTCCTGGACCATCGCGGGAACGGTGGTTCCGGCAGATCCTGCGCGCGCGGCCAAGAAAGCGCCTCCCGCCAAAGCCAAGCGCTGAGAGCCGATCCCGCTGGCTACACAGGCAGCAGATGGCTCATCGGTCGCGGCCGCCGGAGCCCGGTGCGCCCTATATTCGCGTCGGTAAAGCAACGCTGGAAGAGGTCACGCCATGATGCCGCAGAAGTGCTGGGGACTCGTCATCCTGCTCGTCATGGCGTCGATAAAGGCGGCCTCAGCCGGCGATGCCCCGCCGCGCGACGTCGTCGCCTGCGATACGTTGGTTCATCTGCGCGTTCTGATGGGACGGACGCCGTCCGATTCTGCCGCGGCAACGGCCGATCTCTCCGGTCATCCGGGATGCCGCCGAATCGCCCGTGATCGCGTCGGCGCTCCCGAGCATCGCGCCATGATCGGCGGAACCCCGTTCGAATGCCTTGCGGTGACGGAGGAGGCTTCCTGCCTTTGGATCATGCCCTAGGCAGGGATTCCGGCCGGAACGGCGATTCGGTGGATAATACCGATACGCTTTTCTGCCGATCCGCCCTACCTGAGCCGTAACGACGGGGGGGCGGAAATCATGGGTGGAACGGCCGGATCGTGCGGTAGGAATGCGGCGGCGCGCCGACGGGGCTGGATCGCCGGCATGGCCACTGTGGGATTCTTGGGAATCGCGATGCCGGCCGATGCCGAGGCCCCGATCAAGAGCCCTCAGGATGCGGCCTGTCGCAACGAGGCTCGCGCGAAGGTGTTCGTCACGCCCGACCCGGGTGGTATTGGGCTCTACGCCATCGGCCGCCAGATCTACTCGGCCTGCATGGCGCGCTCGCAGCCCCGCACCGCTCGTCGGCGGCGCTAAATGTGCCTCACGAAACTCCCGATCACGGTCGGTTCTCGCTCCGAGCATGACGGCGGAGCGGGAGTTTTGTGACAGACGCTAAGCTGGGGATCAGACGCTGCGCGGAGCGCCGATGCGCGCCCGCAGGCGCAGGCGCAAGTTTTCGTTGGCCGTGGCGTCCGCATCCACCGCGAACATCAGCCGGAGCAGCCGGCTGATCGGGGTCGTGCCATCCTCGACTGCGGCCTCGACCTGGTCCTGAAGCGCCATCCGCTCGTAAGGACGCTGAGAATCGAAGCTCGACTGGGCCTGCTGCGCCATGGTCTGCGTTCCGTCGCTCGGGATCATTTTCCCCGGGCGGTTGGCTACGCGAAGACGTTCGCCTCCGCCAGTCCCTTTCGTCGACTATTCATAGCCGACGACCGGTTCTGACGCATTTGTGTCATGTGTGGCTTGCAGAGCGGTTCCAGACAGGGCCCTCAGCGAGGAAAGATCTGGAGCCCGTCATCGGGGAGCAGGTTGCGCGCCGGCCCACCGGTCTGCTGTCCGCGCCCCTGCTGGTAATAGGGCAGTTCCGGCCGGCGGTCGTTGTCGCTGCCCGAATCGTATTCCCAGGCCTGGTTCCACGGCGCGCGACCACCCACGCCGATGCCGCCAGTGGAATCGACCTCCCGCACCACCGGCCGCTCCCGATAGGGGCCTGCCCCGGCCTCGGCAGCCGAGGGGGCGGCGACCAGGGGCGCGGCCATCATCGACACAGCGAACAGGGCGGAGAGGGCTGTCTTCATGGCGGGCCTCGGAAGGGTGGGCCGGGAGTCGGCGCGCGTCGATGCTACCACCGTATAACGGCAAAGGTTGTCGCGCCGTTCCCCGCGGGCTGCCTCTCCCTGAGCGGGTTCGCGTTGGCAAGCCAGCGCTTCGGCTCGCTCAGGCTTGGAAGTGTCGCAGGAGAGGGCGCGGCGCCGGAACGTCATTGCGCAAAAAGAAGCCCGACGCCCTGCGAGGGGCGACGGGCTTGAACGGTGCCGCTCGGCGTCAGTGGACGGTCGCGGCGGATTCCATCGGGGCGGCAGCGCGCGGCTTGGCGACCCTGAGCGGCTTGGCGGCCGTGGTGGTGCTCGACGCTGTCTTGGCCGCCTTGGAAGCGGCGGGCGCCTTGGTGGAGGCAGGCTTTGCGGAAGCAGGCTTGGCCGATGCGGATTTGGCGCTGGCCGTCCTGGTCCGGCGCGACGCGGTCTCGGACGGCTGGGCGGCGGCCTTCTCGGCAACGGCCTTGGCGGCGGTGCCGGCACTGCGCGAGGCGCGGGGCTTCAGGGTCTTGGCCGGGCTCGGTGCCAGGCTGAGGTCGGCGGTCACGGGCTGAACGTAGACCGGTGCGGAGAGGCTCACCGCACGTAGCTCGGCCTCGGCCATCAGCCAATGCTCATCGGCGCGACCGAACACCCGGCCCTCGCCTTCCCAGATGTAATAGGCGCGCTCGCGCACCTGCTGTTCGAAAGGGATCATCCGCGCTCTCCTCGTGGGTGGTCACCCCGATGGAAGCGGAGGTTGGTTAATCCTCGGTTAATGCCGCGCCGCAACGAGCCCGTGTCAGCCCTGCGAGAGCCGCCTTGCATTGGCGCGGACCTTCCGGCGGTATCCGGCCACCATGCTCTGGGTCGAGCCCCCGGTCGCCATCAGCATGGCCGCCTCGCCGGCAGCCATGATCTTCTCGCTCACCATGCGTTGAGCCTCGACCTGCGCGGCCGGTCCGCCGAGGGACAGCTTGGCGAGGCGAAGACCGATCACCTGCTGCGACTCCATCGCGAGCAGGGTCGCATCCATGCCGAGCTTCCACCACGCACCGAACATGTCAGTCCTCTCTGCGCCGCTGGACGCACCGGCCGCGCTTATGCCACGCAGCCCGTCTTCGCCGTAAGGGCAACCTTGGCCGAAAGGTCGTCACCGCCTCACGATCTCGCGAACGAGTGCTCGGTCGCGGGTGCTCAGTCGAAGGAGCGCGACTTCGCCGACGATCCGCCGAGGCTGATCTTCTTCGGCGCAGAACCGCCGCCGAGGCTGATCTTGCGGGGCGGCGGGGCGGCCGCGGGATTCGGGGAAGCGGGCCGCGCGGACTTCATCTGCGCCTGTCCGTGGACCACCGAGCCGATCTCGCCGGCGACCCGGACGAGATCGTCCCGATCGCAGGCCCGGGCCACCGACAGGCCGAGCTGATGCATGTGGCTCTTGCCGTAGAGGTAGACGGCGAGCTTGGCGCGGGTGGTGGGAGGGATCTCAGCGAGGATCTCGGGCAGGTCCTCGAGCTCGGCGCGATAGACCGCCCCGAGGAGATCGAGGGAGACCGGGCAGGCCGGATCCGGCTCGGCGCCGCTGGTGGGGTGCGACTGGGTCATGGAGTACCTGTCTGGCTGGTTGAGGTCTGGGCGAGGGTGTCTGCCGGAGCCGTGTCACGGGCGGCGGGCGGCTCGGGCGGTGTCGTCTGCGCCCGGACGATGGCGTCCTCCGGGCGCGGTTGAGAAGGGAGCCGTGCGGCCGGATGCTCCGGCTGCAGACAGCCGCTGCAGACGGAGGCGATCGCGATGCGGGCGCGGCGGTCTGCCCGCTCCCATACCGCTTCGCGAGCGGCCCGGGCCCGTGCCACCTCCTCCGCCGACGGCATTCCGCCGCCCACGCCGATCTCGGCCGGAGCGGCGCCTGGCGGCCTGACTCTCAGGAAGAGCGGTTCCTGGGCCAGAACCGGCGATCCCGCAAGAGCGCAGGCGAGAGATGAAGCGGCGAGCCGGCAAGCGAGGATCGTGCGGCCCATCGGCTCCTCAATCGGGTCGGCAGACACCAAGTCCCTCGGCGGAACGATCGTCGGCGCAGAGTTAACATGACCTTAACGCAAAGACGACCTTGCCCCCGGGGCGCTTCCGATCCAACCCGCCACCGCTGTGGGTCGCCATCGATGGGTGCGCGGCTTGCCCACTACACAGAACGGTCTGGAACGGGCTTCGGACGCCTCGCATCCGCAAGGCCGGGGTGAGGAAAGTCAGCGACAATCTGCGAGGTTCGAACGCGCGACCGCTGGACGAGGCCCCCCCTTTCCCTCTACGGGAATAGGCGCTGGGCCTGTAGCTCAATGGTTAGAGCCGACCGCTCATAACGGTCTGGTTGCAGGTTCGAGTCCTGCCGGGCCCACCACTCACTCCCCGCGAATGACGGGAATTCGCATTTCGCGGGAGACGTGGGCAATCTCAAGAACTTAGCGAAGAGTTGCTGTTTGGCGGTCCCTTCTCCGGGGCGGTGCTGAGGGCCTGATTCTGGGCGATTTCGACCGGTTTCTCGCCGGTCGTCGATGCATCTTCCGCAGCATTTCGGCTCGCCGTGCTGGAGACCAGTTCGCAGGCCAGCGGAGCATAAGTTCGCTGGCGGCCGTGCACTGGTATGTGAGCGATCCCCGTCATTTCGGACTGGACTTGCGCTGCGAATGGAGCGGAACTGTCCGCGTTCGTAAGGCCGCCGACGCGGTGCGCCCTCGACCCCCTGCCGATCCTTCGCGATCCGCGGGGTTGCGCTGGTGGCAGCAGACCCGCTGCCTCACCATCGCAAGGCCCACCTTCATGATCGACGAGATGCACCAGGCGCTGCTGAAGACAGCCGCCGAATCCCCTGACCAACTGATCGCCCGTCCGGTCGGGCTGAACACCAGAGCCGCCAAGGCGCTGTTCGCCAAGCTCCGCAAGACCGCGTTGGCGGTCGAGGTCGTTGTCATCGAGGACGAGCCACACTGGCACAGCGATGAGCGCGGTCCGATCGGGCTGCGCCTCACGACCGCTGGTCGGGAAAGTCTTGGCTTCGGGCCCGACGTAGGCGGCTCCGTCGCCTCGATGCCGGTTGCGGATGCCGGACCGGACAGCGCCGGGACAAAACCGCGATCCGGGACGAAGCAGGCGCTGATCATCGCGATGCTGCGGCGTGACGAGGGCGCCACGGTCGGCGACCTGATGGCTGCCATCGGCTGGCTCGCCCACTCGACGCGCGCCGCCCTGACCGGCTTGCGCAAGCGAGGGATGATCCTCACGAAGGGATGCGATGCCGAGGGTCGGACCGTCTATCGCCTGACCGACGATACCACGACGGAGGCCCGGTGATGGCCGCCGTGATCAGCCCAGAGCTCAAGCGTAAGATCGAAGGACTCGCCTCCCTCGATCTGGGCGACCTGCGCATCCGCTGGCGGCAGCATTTGCGAACGGCCCCTCCCCCGCATCTGTCCCGCACCCTAATGGTGCGGCTCCTGGCCTACCGCATCCAGGCCAAGGCACTGGGCGATCTCGATCGCGACAGTGCCCGACTGCTCGATCGGATCGCGAAGGAGAGGCTGCGCCGCCGCGCCGCCGCCGAACGCGCGGCCAAGCCGAAGGCGCCGCCCATCGTCCCGCCGATCCCAAGCCCAGGGCTTCGGCCCGGCACGCTGCTGGTGCGGGAGTTCGGCGGCGAGGTTCACACCGTCACCGTGGTGGCGGGTGGCTTCGCCTGGAAGGAGACGACCTATGCCAGCCTGTCGGAGGTTGCCCGCGCGATCACCGGCACTCGCTGGAACGGTCCCCGCTTCTTCGGGCTGCGGGACAAGGTAGCCTCCAGAGCACCAAGCGGCGCTGGCGAGGCATCGATAGCTCTGACATTGGGAGGGATCGCGTGATCGCATCCATTTCCAAGCCGCCGCATCCCAAGACCTCGCCTTCGAAGGCCCAACCTTCCAAGACCCACGCCCCCAAGTCCCTGCGCTGTGCGATCTACACCCGCAAATCCACCGAGCACGGGCTCGATCAGGCCTTCACCTCCCTCGACAACTAGCGCGAGGCCGCTGAAGCCTACATCAAGAGCCAGGGGCATGAGGGCTGGCGCCTGCTGCCCGAGGCCTACGACGATGGCGGCGTCTCGGGCGGCAGCCTCGAGCGTCCGGCCCTGCAGCGGCTGCTAGCCGAGGTCGAGGCGGGACGCGTCGATGTGGTGGTGGTCTATAAGGTCGATCGGCTCACCCGCTCTCTCTCGGACTTTGCCAAGCTCGTCGAACTGTTCGACGCGCACGGCGTCTCTTTCGTCTCGGTGACTCAGGCCTTCAACACCACCAACAGCATGGGACGGCTGACGCTCAACGTCCTGCTGTCGTTTGCCCAGTTCGAGCGCGAGGTCACGGCCGAGCGCATCCGCGACAAGATCGCGGCCTCGAAGCGCAAAGGCATGCGCATGGGCGGACCCGTGCCACTGGGCTACCGCGTCCATGACAAGAAGCTGGTCCCCTGCCCCGATGAGGCGGCCCAGATCAGGGCAATCTTTGAACGCTACCTCGCGCTTGGCTGCTTGAACGGGCTCGCGGTTGATCTGCAGGGCGAGGGCATCCTGACAAAGCGATCACCCCGCCGAGATGGCACGATCCGCGGCGGCATTGCCTTCACCAAAGGACCGCTGGCCTATCTCCTGCGCAACCGGGTCTATATCGGCGAGGTGATCCATAAGGACCGTCATTATCCCGGTGAGCACGAGGGCATCGTCCCACACGAACTGTTCGATGCGGTCCAGGCGGCGCTGAGCGACAAGGCGCAGGCGCAAGGTTCCGCCCGGGGCAACACCGGCTCGTGGCTGACGGGGCTGCTCTACGATGACCGCGGCAACCGGATGACGCCGAACTCGGCCAGGAAGGGGGCTCTCCACTACCGCTACTACGTCTCACGCGCGCTCGAGACGGGACAGCGCTGCGATGCCGGGTCGGTCCCGCGGGTGTCGGCACCCGAGATCGAGCAGGCGGTGCGGGAGGCGCTTACACCGCCCTCCCCTGACAAACCTTCACCATCCGAAGAGATGCCCCTGATCGCTCACGTCAGCCGGATCGTCGTTCACCCGAGCCATCTTGCGATCAGCTTCGTCAAGCCGGACGAGGCGGAGCACGATGAAAGAGCTAGCGGAGCAGGAAGCCTAGAGCCCTCCCTGCTGAACGTGCCCTGGTCAGCCCGACCGGGCCGTCGTCGGCGCCAGATCATCCGCGCTGGAAGTGATGAAGGGACGGCATCGCTGCGGCCGATGCGGGTCGAGACCCGAGCGCGCCTCGTCGACGGGATCGCCAAGGCGCGCTTCTGGCTCGACGAACTTATCGCCGGCCGCGTGGCGGACACGCATGCCATCGCCGTAGTGGAAGGCTGCAGCGAGCGATCGGTACGAATAACCCTCAGCCTCGCCTTCCTCGCCCCGTCCCTCATCCGGGCGGCAATCGCCGGCACATTGCCCGAGGGTTCTGGCATCTCCACGCTCATGAACGCGCCAATGGTCTGGGGCGAACACGCTGATGCCCGCAGCAGTAACGGAGCGTGAAAGCGCGCTTGCTTTGCTTTCCCGACTATCCATGCCGTCCTATCAGACGGACGCACGTCGCCATGTTGCTTCATCAGCAATGCGCCATAAGCGGAAGTTGGCCTCCGGCCCGGAAGCAGACATTCAGTTGCAGGTATGCGACCGTCCGGTGTCGACCCTGGCTGTGTCAAAACTCCCATGATGGTATCTTTCTTCGGGTCGACCGGAGGCTGGCATGGGACGGTTTATTGTCGGTGCCGAGCGTGATCAGACGACGCTGTTTCCGCCGTGTCTTGAAGACTGGATCGCCGAGGACAACCCGGTCCGCGTGGTCGAAGCCTTCGTGGATGCGCTGGATCTTGGCGCGCTCGGCTTCGCGGGCGTCGATGCGGCACGGACGGGACGACCGGGCTACCATCCGGCCGCTCTCCTGAAGCTCTACGTCTACGGATACCTCAACCGGGTCCCGTCGAGCCGACGTCTGGAGCGCGAAGCGGGCCGCAACGTCGAGGTCATGTGGCTGACGGGCCAGCTGTCGCCCGATCACAAGACCATTGCCGAGTTCCGCCGTCAGAACGGACCGGCCATCGGGCGCGTCTGTGCCCGCTTCGTCGCCTTGTGCCGCGAGATGGGCCTTCTGACGGGGACACGCGTCGCGATCGACGGCTCGAAGTTCAAGGCGGTCAACAACCGTGACCGCAACTTCACACAAGGGAAGCTCGACCGGCGCCGCCAGCAGATCGAGGAGAGCGTGTCGCGCTACCTCTCGCAGCTCGACACGGCCGATCGTCAAGATCCCATACCCGAACTGGCTGCCAAGGTGGTGCGGCTGAAGGAGAAGATCGCCCGCCTCGGGCAGGAGATGGAGCGGTTGGCCGGTCTGGAGGAGCAGATGAAGGCGGCGCCCGACCAGCAGATCTCACTGACCGATCCCGACGCACGATCGATGGCAACCAGCGGGCGCGGGTCGGGCATGGTGGGCTACAACGTCCAAGTGGCGGTCGAGACCGAGCATCATCTGATCGTGGCGCACGAGGTGACCAATGCCGGTTCGGACCGGGCACAGCTCAGTGGCATGGCAGTACGGGCCAAGCAGGCTCTGGAGACGGATACGCTCGATGCGGTGGCCGACCGGGGCTATTATTCCGGTGAACAGATTCTGGCCTGCGAACGCGCCGGCATCTCGGTCACGCTGCCCCGGCCGATGACCTCGGGCGCCAAGGCCGCCGGCCGTTTCGGCAAGGAGGATTTTCTCTATCGCCCAAAGGAGAACGTCTACCTGTGCCCGGCGGGCGAGACGCTGCCCCACCGTTGCACCACGGTGGAGAAGGGTCTGACGTTGCATCGTTACTGGACGAATGCTTGCTCGGCCTGCCCGATGAAAGCGGCCTGCACGACGGGCAAGGAGCGCCGGGTGACCCGCTGGGAGCACGAGGACGTGCTGGCGACGGTGCAGCGCCGATTGGACGGCGATCCGCTGGCCATGCGGGTCCGGCGCGAGACGGTCGAGCATCCCTTCGGCACGCTGAAGGCGCGGATGGGGGCCACGCACTTCCTGACCAAGACCCTGCCGCGCGTCTCGACCGAGATGGCGCTCCAGGTCCTCGCCTACAATCTGACGCGGGTTCTCAACATCCTGGGAAGCCGGATGCTTCTGGCGGCGATTCCCACCTGAGCGGGAGCATGGATCGCTCGCCGAAGAGGCCGGGAAACCGTCCAGGAGGCGCCCTCAACGAAAACTGGCCGTCTCCCGACCGCAAGAGCACGTTCGACGCGATGAACCGCGCATTCTCGCGAGACCCGAACGTCACCCGACCGCAAAAGCCGCAATCCCAGGGTTTTGACACGGCCTGGACCCTTAGCAGGCCTTGGGAAGTTCCGCTTTCAGGCCACCCAGCGGGACTGCGAGTATGACCGGGTTGGGTGAGTTTGCGACGGTCCGGTTTTGAGCGACGAGATCGAAGAAACGGACGTTCGAACGAGGGCCGCGAATCGACAGCTTTGCGCACATTGCCGCTGTCCAGCCGACGCTGGCAGCACCTCGATAGCGGACACTGCAGGAGTGAGGGCTTTGGATCCGGATCGTGCCGTGAACGGAAGTAGGTCGGCTACGCACAAACGGACGTTCGGTGTCACTTTTAAGAATGATGATAGCCAGGGCAAGCTGTTTCAAAAAGCAGTGCTGACGGCAGAAAGCGCTCACCCTTCCGCAAACTAATCGCACAGTCTTGCCCGCCGCCGAATCGCGCCAAAGCACCTCAAATGGAATAAAAATCGTCGGTAACAAGTTCCTATTAAATATATTTCTATGCAATAGATCTGTTGATTATTGTCGATTTAGAATGCCGTTAAAATTATTTTCCAGTTTCGAATTAACATACACTCTGCATTCGCTATAATATAATCATCGTTTTCGAATGATAACAAAATTCAAAAATAGAAGACCAATACAATCGATAACTGTTGATGCCATAATGAGCACAAAGAATCGATTTTTGATTTCTCACCTTCGTCCATCCTTCTCCCTTTTCCGGCGCAGACGAGGCGTGGCATCTCCAGTCTGAAAGGGCTGCGGCAACGGCATCCAATGCGTTGGCTGAGGATCCAGCCGTGGATCAAGGTTGTCTGGCATAGTGGAGTCGTTCCATCCATCGTCTGCCAGCCACGCCAAGGTAACCAATCCATTTGGGCAGGAAACAAGGAAATCCTCACCTGTCTTAGGTCTGGCTGTGTCGATCGGTTGCCAGTAGCCTATTGTCCTGTCCATCTTTGGTTACCCTCGATCTGTCAGCCGTCGGCGATGTCTGGAAACCACCTCTTTCGGCACCTCTACGATGATGCTTGCGTGCGGGCTCAGCCGTTAGATCAATTCGGTATTAGTGGCCGACCGCACTACATGCATAGCCGCGCGAGTGGCCGGCTCGCGCATGGGAAGCGCCAGCGATACTCTCGAGGGAGCAGGCCAATGCCGCCCCTTCAATATGCTCGGCATTAAGCACAATGCTCTGTCTCCCATCTATTTAGGGCTATATACCAAAATATGAGCTAGCTTATTTTTGTAAAAAGACGAATTAATACTGACATAGACATCTGTCGCAGCATAATTAGTGCATTTATATTTTTTAACTTCGTTTACAATCCTAATGTATAGGAATGTATTTGCGCGCTTTTCATTATTTATCTCCGTATGTTTAATCGCTCACGATAGCATGTGGGCCAGGATATTTTACAATTTTAGGCGGAGGAAAAATCGTAGATCGAAGATTTATTGCATCAAAACCGGATGTTTTCGACTCGGGGAGGGAGCAATGACTACGAGTTTCATTGTCAATCAAGATGATCTCAGCTTCATACTCAAGCAGATTAAGATCGCCGAGGCGCATGCTGGCGGCATGACTATGACGACCGCGATTCAATCGGTGTATGTCGGCCTGTCGAATGCGGACGCCGCCCTGACGCCGTACGGCCTGCGTACGGTCGACGGGCGAGACAACAATCTCCTCCAGCGCGAATATGGTGCCGCCGACAATCCGTTCCCACTTCTGCTCGACCCGGTCTTCGTGAACGACGACGACGGGGACACGATGCCCTTCGGTCCGGGCGCGCCCGTCATCACCAACACCGATTACGGGGAAACGGGTGATGTCGCCGACGCGGATCCGCGCATAATCTCCAACCTCATCGTCAACATGACAGTCGACAACCCGGCGGCCGTCGATGCTTGGTTCAACAATCCCCTGTCGCTCGCGGCCTTCGAAGCGGATCATCCTGGAAAGGTTCCGGTCCGCCCGGGAGTGTCACCGACGGGGAACGAGTTGGTCGTCACCAACGCGGACCTCGCGACGATCCCGAACCAGTCGCCCGATATCGGCCTGTCCCCCGGCTTCAACTCCTGGATGACCTTCTTCGGCCAGTTCTTCGATCATGGGCTGGACCTCGTCACCAAGGGCAATAACGGCACGGTCTACATCCCGCTGCAGCCCGACGACCCGCTCTACGTGCCCGGCAGCCCGACGAACTTCATGGCCCTGACACGCGCGACCGTGACGCGCGATGCGAACGGCGTCCCGCAGCATGAGAACACGACGACATCGTTCGTCGATCAGAACCAGACCTATACGTCACATGCTTCCCATCAGGTCTTCTTGCGCGAATACGAGAAGAACGCTCTCGGCCATGCGGTCTCGACCGGACGCCTCCTCGACGGGAAGGCGGCTGACGGATCGCTCGACGGTGCGATCGGCAACTGGGCCGAGGTCAAGGCCCAGGCGCTCGAGATGCTGGGCATCCGGCTCAGCGACTTCGATGTCCACAACGTCCCGTTGCTCAAGACCGACCAATACGGCCGCTTCATTCCGGGCGAAAACGGCTATGCGCAGATGGTCATGGCGCCCGACGCTCTGCACGACACCAACTGGTTTAAGGAAGGAATCGCCTCAGGCATCACCACGGCGGGGGCCATCGGCACTAACCACGCCTTCCTCAACGACATCGCGCATCACGCCGAGCCGGTCTTCGTCGATCACGACCACAATCCGACAACGGCAAAGCTCCGGCAGGTCGCCGACGACGACCGCCTCGATTTCAATGGCGACGGCGTCAGCAACGCGGCCGACCTCGCTGCCGGGGCGAGCGTCATCAGGGATGCGAACCAGAGCGGCGGCATCGATCTGGGCGACCTCGCGGATCTCAATCTCGACGGCGGGATCGATGCGGCCGATCTCGTGGCCGACGACCGGAATCCGCTGACCTACGACAACGAGATGCTCGACGCGCATTTCGTCACCGGCGACGGTCGCGGCAACGAGAACGTCGCCCTCACGGCGGTGCACTCCATCTTCCATTCTGAGCACAATCGGCTGGTGGAGGAAAACAAGGCCACGATCCTCGCCACCGGCGACATCAACTTCATTAACGAATGGCTGACGACGGACATCACGCAGATCCCGGCATCCACGGCGGGACTCGAATGGGACGGCGAGCGCCTCTTCCAGTCCGCGCGCTTCGTCACCGAGATGCAGTACCAGCATCTCGTCTTCGAGGAATTCGCTCGCCGTGTTCAGCCCAACGTCGATCCGTTCGTCTTCACCAACAGTGCCGACATCGACCCGTCGATCGTGGCCGAGTTCGCGCACGTGGTCTATCGCTTCGGCCATTCGATGCTCACCGGCACGGTGGACCGGCTCGAGAACGACCTGTCCACCGTCAACGGAGACGACGCCCAGGCGACCTTGATCGAGGCATTCCTTAACCCCCAGATGTATGTGGGCACGGGCCACGACCTCGCCGCCACGAACGGCGCCATCATCCGAGGCCTGACCCGTGACATCGGCAACGAGATGGACGAGTTCATCGTCCAGGACGTGCGCAGCAAGCTGCTCGGCCTGCCGCTCGATCTGGCAGCGCTGAACATCGCTCGCGCTCGTGATACCGGGGTCCCCTCGCTCAACGAAACCCGTAGGCAACTCTACACGGATTTCGGCGACCCCGATCTCAAGCCCTATACGAGCTGGGCAGATTTCGCCCAGCACATCAAGAATCCCACCTCGATGATCAACTTCATCGCCGCCTACGGAACCCATGCGACCATCACCGGCGCTACCACCGTCGATGACAAGCGCGTTGCAGCCATGGAACTGGTCCTGGGGGTGGACGAGAACGGAGGAGGTGTCGCGGCCGATAGGCTCGATTTCCTGAACGCGTCCGGCGTTTATGCCGGCGGCAGCCTCGGTGGTCTCAACACAATCGATCTCTGGATCGGCGGCCTGGCCGAGGAGCTGAACGAGTTCGGCGGCATGCTGGGGTCCACCTTCAACTTCGTCTTCGAATACCAGATGGAGCATCTGCAGAACGGTGACCGGCTTTATTATCTGAGCCGCACTCAGGGACTGAACCTGCTCAACAACCTCGAGCCGAACACCTTCACCGATCTGGTGATGCGCAACACCGATCTCGGTGAGCTCTATTCGACCCACCTCAACGGCTCGCTGTTCACCACGCCGGACCACATCCTCGAACTCGACCGCGGTATCGCTCAGGATGGTCTGGATCCGACCTGGGACAGAGCATCGCAACAGGCGATCGATCCCAAGGTCGTGCGCAGCTACACCGGCACCACGATCACCGTCGACGGTAAGGTACATGACGTCGGCGGTACCCTGAAGGTGAGTGGCGGCGAGCATTTCGTCCTCGGAGGGACCGAGGGCAACGATAGGCTCTACGGCGACAAAGGCATCGACACGCTCTGGGGGGATGGCGGCGACGACTACCTCAATGCCGGCATGGAATCCGACAATGTCTTCGGTGGCGATGGCGACGACATCATCGAGGATCCCTTCGGTGACGACGTGCTGCGGGGCAACCTTGGCAACGACGTCATCAACGGCGGCTCGGGCCTCGATCTGCTGTTCGGCGATGCCGGTCAAGATTTCATCATGGGTACCACCGACACCAAGGAGGTATTCGCCGGGCTGGGCAACGACTTCATTCTTGGCGGCAGCGCCCCAGACGGATTGATGGGTAACGAAGGCGACGATTGGATCGAGGGCGGCGAAGGCTTCGACGGACTTTCGGGTGAAAATTCGCAGCTCTTCTTCAACAGCACCATCGTGGGCCACGACGTCCTCAATGGTCAGGGCAACGATACGGACTACGACGGCGAGAACGGCGATGACATCATGGTCGAAGGGCCAGGCATCCAGCGTAATAACGGGATGGAGGGGTTCGACTGGTCGATCCACAAGGGCGATCCGACTGGGGCGGATTCCGATCTCGGCATCCGCGTTTTTGACAACCGAGAGAACATCATCCTGCGCGACCGCTTCGACTCCGTCGAAGGCTTATCGGGGTGGAAATTCAACGACATCCTGACCGGTGCCTCCAAGCTCGTGATCGGTGAGAATTTTGTCAACGTGCTCACTCAGGCGGGCGTCGACAGGATCACCGGCCTGCGCGGCCTCCTCGACGCGGCGCCGGGCCTGCCGAACGCCGTGGTCTTCGACCCGAGCGGAGGAGCCGGGATCGGTACGACGGGCGGCGAGATCCTTCTCGGCGGCGCAGGCAGCGACCTGATCCGCGGCAATCTCGGCAACGACTTCATCGACGGTGATGTCTGGCTCAACGTCCGGATCGCCGTTCACGCGAACAAGGACGGCAGTGGAGCGATCCTCCGCTACGCGGACAGCCTCAATGAGATTAAGGCCCAGATGTTGTCGGGGGCGATCAACCCCGGTCAGCTCGCCATCGTCCGCGAGATCGTCACAACCGGGGTTGGCGTCAATGACGTCGACACGGCCGTCTTCTCGGGCGACTTCAATGACTACACGATTAGTGGACCCGACGGCGGCGGGCGTCGCACCGTGACCGATACCGTCGGTACGGATGGCACCGACACGATTCGCAACATCGAGCGGCTCCAATTCGCCGATCAAACCATCACGATCAGCGGAACCAACGCGATCGCGACCGGGACGGTCACGATCAACGATGCGACGCCCACCGAGAAACAGGTTCTTACTGCGGCGGTTCTGAGCCTTAACGATCTCAACGGGATCAGGCCGGGCACCCTGGTGCTGATATGGCAGTCCTTCGACGGGACCGACTGGCGGGACATCCCCGGCGCGACCGGCACGACCTTCACGCCCGGTGACCTTCAGGCAGGTCAACCGCTCCGCGTCGTCGCGACTTTCCTAGACGGTCTCGGCGTTCCCGAACGGCTCACGTCGGAACCGACGGCCGCCGTCATCCCCGTCAACGATGCTCCGACCGATATCGTCGGGGGACCGCTGTCATCCGACGAGAACTGGGTCAACGGATCGGCCATCGGAAGTGTCGTCGGCGTCGACGTCGACACGACCGTGCTGACCTATTCCCTGCTCGACAATGCCGGCGGCCGCTTCGCGATCGACAGCACGGGGAAGATCGTCATCGCGGACCGGACGATGATCGATTTTGAGCAGGCGCCGAGCCATGACATCGTCGTCTCCGTCAGCGATGGATCGTTCTCCATCACAAAGACCTTCACGATCACGATCAACGACGTCGCCCCGGAATCGGTGACGGGCGATGGCCGGGCCAACATTATCCGGTCGGGCGCGGGCAACGACGTCCTCGACGGCCTTGGGGGGGCGGACATCCTTTCTGGGGGATCGGGGAACGACGTCTACTACGTCGATCAATTGGGCGACGTCGTACACGAAGTGGCCGGCGGCGGAACTGACAAGATCTACGCAAGTGGCAACTTTACCCTGGGGGCGGGTGAGGCGGTCGAGACCCTGATCGCCAAGGCGGGAAACCTCGGCATCAGCCTCGGTGGCAACAATCTCGCCAATACGCTCTACAGCGGTGCCGGCAACGACAGTCTGAGCGGCTTTGGCGGCAATGACATCTACTACGTCAACGGCCCCAGCGACACGGTGCATGAGGTGGCCGGAGGCGGGACGGACAAGATCTACGCGAGCGGTAATCTCACCCTGGGGACCGGGGAAGCGGTCGAGACCCTGATCGCCAAGGCGGGAAACCTTGGCATCAGCCTCGGCGGCAACCAACTCGCCAACACGCTCTACAGCGGTGCCGGTGCCGATACGCTCAGCGGCTTTGGCGGCAACGACATCTACTACGTCAACGGTGCAACCGACGTCGTTCACGAGGCGGCGGGTGGCGGAACCGACAAGATCTACGCCAGCAGCAACTTCACCCTGGGGACTGGGGAAGCGGTCGAGACCCTGATCGCCAAGGCGGGAAACCTCGGCATCAGCCTCGGTGGCAACGAGCTCGCCAATACGCTTTACAGCGGTGCCGGCGGCGATACCCTCAGCGGCAATGGCGGCAACGACATCTACTACGTCAACGGCGCAAGCGACGTCGTCCACGAGGTGGCGGGTGGCGGAACGGACAAGATCTACGCCAGCAGCAACTTCACCCTGGGGACGGGCGAAGCGATCGAAAACCTCATCGCCAAGGTCGGCGGCCTCAGCCTCAACGGCAACGAGCTCGCCAACACGCTCTATGGGAGTAGCGGCGCTGATCGTCTGAACGGCGGCCTCGGGAACGATACCCTGAAAGGGGGCGCCGGAAACGACACGTTCGTGTTCGCATCCGGTTTCGGATCGGACCGGATCGTCGGTTTCGATGCCGACTTGGCCGGTGGCCAGGACATCATGGACCTGACGGGCCTCGGGATCACGGCGGCCGACTTCGCCGGCGAAGTCTCGATCACTCAGGCCGGTGCCAACACCGCCGTCGTGATCGGGGCCGACACGATCCTGCTCCTCGGCGTCAACGCCGCCACTGTCACGCAGACTGACTTCCACCTGGCGTAGTCACGGCCAGTCGAACCTTCTGCGCACACAATAAGTATCGGTTGCTTATTTTGACTGATTGTCGCTGGCGAAAGCTGGCAAGTATCCCCGGCTGCCCAATTGATATGGAGTATTCCGATGGCAATCGCGCTTCGATCACAAGATCTATCCTTCCTCGACACGCTGTTCGACGAGGGTGATTTCAGGGCGATCAACGGTGAGGGCAACAACCTCGCGCACCCCTTCTGGGGCAACGCGGACCAGCCCTTCGTTCGCCTGACGGACGCTCATTACGAATTGGGGAGCATCAACGGCGTTCGGGTGACCGGAGCCAGCGGAGCCCTGCTCCCCAACGAGCGGGTGATCAGCAACGTCGTCTCCGAAGCCATCGACCAGTACGGCCAATCCGTCGAGATGCCGAATAGCTACGGCACCAATCTCCTCTTGATGTCATTCGGTCAGTTCTTCGATCACGGCCTCGATTTCTACGACCGTGGCGGCGGATCGCAGTTCGTCGATATGAGCGGCGTCGATGCGAAGCTCGCGCAGATCGCGGCCGCCAATCCCGGCCTGACCATTGATACGACGGACAACATCATCGCTCAGGGTGTTCCGCCGCAGCTGCAGTTCCTCATCGGCGGTCGCGCGGCGCGATACACGGTCGACACGAACGGCAACCCCATCCTGGACAACGTGGATGGAACCGAGCACCTGAACAAGGTCTCGCCTTTCGTGGACCAGAACCAGACCTATGGGTCGGAGCCCGGCATGACCTGGCTGCTTCGCGAAACCGCTAGAGATGCCAACGGCGCCGTCATCCGCGATACGGGCGGCCATCTCGTCAAGACGCATCATCTCCTCGACGGCGTGGAGGAGGTCGGCCCGGACGGCGTCGGCCGCGGTACCCTCGCGACCTACAAGGACGTTCTGCTCAACAACGGAGTCACCGACGCCGATATGGCCCATGCCTTCGATCTAGCGAGCGCGTCTGGGGGAGACTTCGCCGCCTGGACCTACCTGAAGAACGCGGCCAATTTCGTGGACTTCGCCGATATCGGCGACGGCAAGCACACGATCCTGCTCGGCGACAAGAACGATTTCGACACGTCCCCGCTCGACCGGAACGGCCAGCCCGATCCGAACTTCAGCTTGGAAAAGCTGCTGTCCTATTACATCGCCGGCGACCATCGGGCGAACGAGAACGTCGCTCTGACCTCCGTCCATACCGTGTTTCATCGGGAGCACAATTATCAGGCCGACCAAATCCGCGCGCTTCATCCCGAATGGAGCGCGGAGGAGGTTTTCCAGGCCGCGAAGGTCATCACGTCGGCGGAGTATCAGAGAATCGTCTTCGACGAGTTCGCCACCGCGATGTCCGGCGAGATCCCCGGTGCCGGCGACCACGGGTTCAGCGGCTATCGTGCGAACGTCAATGCCGCGATCTCCGAGGAATTCGCCGGTGCGATGTACCGCGTCGGTCACTCGATGATCAACGAAACGATTCCCTACGTCGATGGCGACGGCGTACTGAAGGAAGTGCCCCTCATCCAGGCATTTCTGAACCCGGCGATGTTCGCCGGCCAGGATCCGGCCCATCCGGGCGTAACGGGAGGGACGGCGGCGTTCCTGGCCGGGACGATGCAGGTGGCGCACGACCAGATCGACGAGAAGCTGGTCGAGGCCGTCCGCAGTCAGCTTCTCGGGCTTCCGCTCGATCTCGGTGCGGCCAACATCATGCGCGGACGCGAACTCGGGCTCTCCTCGCTGAACGAGTTCAGGGCCGAGGTGAGCACCGCAGGCACGAGTCTCGACGATCTCGGCCAGGCGTCCGACTATGCGGCGGGAGCGGGCGTGCCAAGCCTCGCGGCCTACCAGGACTGGAACGATTTCGGCGCCCACCTCCGCGGCAACGCCACGCAAAGAGCCCAGCTCTTGGCGCAGTTCAAGGCCGTCTACGGTGAGGACGTGATCGATCCCACCAGCGGCAAGATCAACGGTACCGGCATCAGCCATGTGAACGACGTCGATTTATGGATCGGCGGTCTCGCCGAAGCGCCCAGCGGCGGCAGTCAGATGGGGGCCACCTTCACGTGGATCTTCCAGGAGCAACTGGACCGGCTGCAGGAAGGCGACCGCTTCTACTACCTGGAACAGCTCGACGGCACGATGCTCGTCAACGATATCAACGCCCAGCATTTCTCGGACTTGATCGCCCGGAATTCCGGCATCACGCATGGCCACTGGGACACGTTCAAGGTGTCCGAGCAGCGGAACTTGGCGGCCGGCGAGGCAAACCGCGACTTCACCGGAGCGAGCGTGGCGGCGGGTGTCGCCCTCGTCCTCGTCGGCAACGATCTCGACAATCGTATTACCGGAACGTCGGGCGACAATTCGCTCTATGGCGGTGCCGGGAACGACATCCTGAGCGGAGGCACGGGAGGCAGCGACGCCCTCCACGGCGAGGGTGGAAACGACACGCTGAGTTCAGGGCCCGATACGAGGGACGATTTCCTCTACGGGGAGGACGGAGACGATACGCTGAACGGCAGTCGCGGCGATGACGTGCTGGATGGCGGCGAAGGCGCCGATACGCTCCGCGGCGGAGCCGGCAAGGACTTTCTAAAGGGGGGCGCCGGAGACGACTGGCTCACGCCGGGAGCGGGTCGCGATGCGGTGGATGGCGGTGACGGCATCGATACGGTGGATTATAGCGCCTCCGCGGCGGGTGTGAGGATCAACATGCAGGTCCGCAGCGGGCGCTTGTTGCCCGACGAGGCATCGGGAGGCGACGCCGAACGGGATGTGATCGTCAATGTCGAGAACGTGGTCGGCTCCGCGCTCGCGGATCAGATTGCCGGCGACAACCTCGCCAACATGATCGAGGGCGGGGGGGCTGGCGACAACCTGGAAGGTGGGGGCGGCATCGATACCCTGAGCTACGACCGCTCCAACGCGGGCGTCTCGGTCAATCTTCTCACACTGACTGCCAGCGGCGGCCATGCGCAAGGCGACCAAATCCACGGTTTCGAAAACCTCTTCGGCAGCGACTATGCCGACCGGCTCACGGGAACCAATCTGGCGAACACGATCACCTCGGGCCTCGGCAACGACATCCTCGACGGGCTCGGGGGAGCGGACACGCTCTCCGGGGGAGAGGGGAACGACATTTACTACGTCGATCAACCGGGCGACGTCGTCCATGAAATGGCCGGTGGCGGAACCGACAAGATCTACGCGATTGCCAGTTTCACCCTGGGGACCGGGGAGGCGGTGGAGACCCTGATCGCCAAGGCCGGAAACCTCGGCATCAGCCTCGGCGGCAACGACCTCGCCAACAGGTTCTACAGCGGTGCCGGGGCCGATACGCTCAGCGGCTTTGGCGGCCATGACATCTACTACGTCAACGGCGCGAGCGACGTCGTCCACGAGGTGGCGGGTGGCGGAACCGACAAGATCTACGCGAGCGCCGGTTTCACCCTGGGGACCGGCGAAGCGGTGGAGACCCTGATCGCCAAGGCAGGCAATCTCGGCATCAGCCTCGGCGGCAACGACCTCGCCAATACGCTCTATAGCGGGGCCGGTGCCGATACGCTCAGCGGCTTTGGCGGCAACGACATCTACTACGTCAACGGTCCGAACGACATCGTGCACGAGGCGGCCGGGGCCGGGACGGACAAGATCTATGCGAGCGGCGACTTCACCCTGCGGGCGGGTGAATCGATCGAGAACCTCATTGCCAAAGTCGGCGGTCTCAGCCTCACCGGCAATGAGCTCGCCAACACGCTCTTCGGGAGTAGCGGCGCCGATCGTCTGAACGGCGGCCTGGGGAACGATACTCTGAAAGGGGGCGCCGGAAACGACACGTTCGTGTTCGCGCTCGGGTTCGGATCGGACCGGATCGTCGGCTTCGATGCCGACCTGGCCGGTGGCCAGGATGTCATGGACCTGTCGGGCCTTGGGATCACGGCGGCTGACTTCGCCAGCGAGGTCTCGATCAATCAGGCCGGTGCCAACACCGCCGTCGCGATCGGGGCCGACACGATCCTGCTCCTCGGCGTCACCGCCGCCGCCGTCACGCAGGCCGACTTCCACCTGTCGTGACACGATCCGCTTCCTCTCGCTCCTCGGCGTGAGGAAGCTCGAATCGGCGGCATCGAGGAATCTATCACGTAACGTCCGCTGCACGGACGCGGCCAGGGGACCTGACCCTGATCCAGGTACCCCCCCCCCTCGCCGGCAAGGCGGCGCTCGTGACCGGCGGATCGCGCGGCATCGGGGCGGCCACCGTTCGACGCCTCGCCCGCGACGGCGCCGACGTCGCCTTAAGCTACGCCGCCTCGCGCGAGAGTGCCGAGGACATCGTCCGCGAGGTCGAGTCCCTCGTGCGGGAGGCACACGTCGCCCTTAGACGCCTCTTCATACTGGTCAACTCCGCGGGCGTGTTCGTCACCGGCATGGTTGACGATGCGAAGTCCGACCGCGCCGCGTTCGACCGGCAGCTCGACGTCAACGTCAAGGGCGTGGCCGCGGCGGTCAGGGCCACCGTGCCGCTGATGACGGATGGCGGCCGCATTGTGTCCATCGGCACGGTCCACTTCCCCTTTGCCGGCGCCGCCGACTACGTCGCCACCATGGCGGCGGTGGCGGCCTACATCCGCGGCTGGGCCCGCGACTTCGGGCCCCGCAACATCACGGTCAACGTAGTCCAGCCCGACGCGATCAACACCGACATGAACCCGCAGGACGGCCCCTTCGCCGAGACCCTGAGAGGCCTCGCCGCGCTCGGCCGCTACGGCCAGCCGGAGGACATCGCGGCGGCGGTCTCGTTCCTGGCCGGTCCGGACGCCGGGTACGTCACCGGCGCCACGCTGAACGTCGACGGCGGCCAGTCCGCCTGAACCTTCGATCCTTCGTTGCAAGAGACAAAATTATGCGGCCTTATGGAGCAAATGCACCAAGGCGTTTTCCCGCCTTGGTGGAATGGCGACTGTCTTTAAACCATTTGAGCGAATATTTACATCTAAAAATATTCGCTTGCAGCCTTTTGCACAGTTTTCCGCTTTCTACTGTCTCCGAATCACCATAAAGATAAGTGCTTCCAAGCGGAGCTTTGAGAGGGGCGCGCGATGGCTAGCCATTATTGCCTAGACCCGAATGATACCCTTTTACTGTCGAGAGTCCTTGTCGTTTTCGAGGGCGGTTACCCCGACATCAAATTGATGTCGGTAACGAACCGGCACAAAGACGACATTCTACCCAGACTAATGGTTGAGCAGAGGCGCGATTTGAAGCGCGAGATAGCCGCCTTCTATCGAAGCCCATCCAATGCCGCCGAGGCCTTGCCTCATCAGATGGCGAACGACGAACCACCGCCTTAAGTTCGGCTCAGGTTTCGGCCAGCGGCCTTCTGGGGACTTGGTGCTCTTCCCAAACAGAAGCGGCGGCACCTGAGATGCCGCCGTTCGTAGCTAGCTAGATGGCAGAGCGGCGAACCGCTTCCTCCTTACTGCCGGGATGAAGTCTGCCGAACTTGACGTCGGCAATACGCGCTTGGTTGACGTCGTAAGTCGCGGCAATCCGGCTGTAGATGTCGCTATCCATCAATCGAAGATGAACCTGCACAGCCTCATCAAACGTGAGGCGATGACTGGGGGGATGGTTTCGGGCTTTGGCCATGCGCGGCCTCCATTGGAGGCCTTGGAAAACTTGACACGGCGCTAGGCGCGCATAAAATGCGCGTGCTTATAACTAGCAGCCGCAAGTCCCCCAAGGCCTTTGCCGTTACGATGCATAGGCCGGGGTCTGAAGCCCTGGCCTTTGTCGTATCAGGACGAACACTTCGTCCTAATCAAAATATCCGCTGGCTCAACTAGAGAGTCAAATTGCCAGTCATTTTGTGGGGTTTTGAGGCACCGCCAGCGGCTTTTAGGAACGAAAGCCGCCATTGTAGGGTCAACAAGCGAATCGCTGCCCTGCGGCCATCCTGGCGGAACTCAAGTCAGTTCTAGTTTGGTTCTAGGCCTAGCATTCCTTAAAAAGCGCCCAAACCCGCACGCCCCGCTCATACCCGACCGACCGTATCCGTCCGCGCTTGTGAGCCTTGGACAGCACGTAAACGAGCTTGTGGGTGACGCCTCGGCCCAGGATAGGGTCAATCGTATCCCAGCCCAACGACTGCACGACGTAAGTGTGGATCGGCATCGAACTATAACCCTGGGCAAAACAGGACGTAATCCCTTATGAAAAATAGGAAATTTGCATCGAAGGTGAGGTCACGATCGGCGCCGATCGTGACCTCACCTACGGTGAAGATTGCGCGATGAAAGCAAAGACTTAGCGATAGATAATAGAGGGGGCATCGGCGGACGCTTTTTCACACTCGTGCTGCAGCCGGGTGCGGATCGCCCAGATGTGCTTTGGCTTGAACGGCGGTTTGGGACCGATGAGGCGGCCAAGGTTCCACGGTCGGCGGGTGGTGTCGCTGGTTGAAGGCATGATGGGACTCCGTTTTCGAGGAGCCATCAGCATCTCACCCCAACCGCAATCCGAACGTGCCACAGCTCTGCGCCAAGAGCGAATCTCAGCCCACCGCCCGGCAGCGGAAATTCAGTTTTCGATAAGCGACCGTCCGTTGTCGACCCTTCACAGACCCTCGCAAGGTCCGCTTAGGGGCGACTTGGTGGAGGATGACCTACGGCTGGGTTGGGTGGTTAGCAGTCGTTCCGGTATCGAACTGCTTGGTAGGGAAGCTGTCGTTCGGTTGCGTTGATGCTGCCCTGGGGCTGTTGAATCGAGTGCCCCGCGATGAGGGCGCGGGGCACTCAATGCCTGTGCGCGTTAGGCTAGATCAGTTGAGACGGGACGATCAAGCGTACTTATTCGGCTGCCATCTGGCGCACCGCCCCAGTCTTGAGAGCTCGGCTGCCAATGGCCGAGTCGCCGCTCTTGAGCTCCTTGATGCGAACCCACGTCATGCCCCGCATCGCCTTCACACCTGAGAGACGAACGACGCGGCCGCCAGGGTGATAAGGACGAAGAGGAAAGCACCGACCAGCACGGTAGCAAGCACCCGTGCGAACGCCGCCGCATGCCCGACGCTCGCACGAAGCGCGAACCAACGTGTCTCGACCGCGATGTACCAGGCAAACCCGACGGCGAGGGTGACGATTGTGACGATCAAGGCTGTCGGCGTCGCGTAGCGCACGCTCGTCATGGCGAGGTCGAACGCAAGTGCGAAGGGCGCTGCGACGTAGCATTGGCTGTAGAAGGGCGGGCGCAGCGTCTCCCGCGTTATCGTCTGGGCATCCCTGCGGACGCGCTGGACCGCCATCATAAGCGGGAACAAGCTGAACATGACGGCCCGCAAGAGAAGAAGGTTGCGCTGGTCCGCTAGCGGCCCGGTCAGCTCAGGCCCCGGCACTGTGAATCGTAGTTCAACGACATGCGCGATGATCAGCGTGAGGAACAGGAAGATCGGCGGACTGAGGGCGGCCGAGAACCGTGACTTCGGGTCCGCGGCAAGTTCGGTCTCGGCGTAGGCCATCATGCTGATGGGATGGCGAACGCACTTCCAGAACGTTAGCGGATAGAACAGGAACCAGGAGACAATTTCGTAGAGAAGCTCCTCGATGGACTTCAGGAGGTTCATCAGGTCCACAAACAGGGCTCCGTCGGCGCGAGGGGCAGGGTCGCGACAGTGATCCTACGGTCCGATGCCAACGTTGGATACGTCCGCTATGGGATCTGGCCCACCCGGTCTTGAAAGGCAGTGATGGATAGGGATACGTCCGTCCACTCTACGACCGGGTCGGGTGGGGTTCCGCCCGTCCGCTTCTGGACGGAGAATGGGGCTAACAGCCATTCTGATCGGCCAAGTTTTCATTGTCCGCCGCCGCCCGTAAGATGTTGATCGAGTTCACCTTTCGAAGCCGGCTGCACGCGAGCGGCTCAGATGCCCGCATACCAAGCGTAGCCCTGGTCCTCCCAGTAGCCACCCTTGCCCTCGCCAAAATGGGCGAAGCTCTCGACCACCTCGATGCGCATTACGTACTTGGCCTGCTTGTAGCCGAGGTTGCGTTCGACCCGTAGGCGCAGCGGGGCGCCGTTCGCGATGGGAAGCGCCTTGCCGTTCATGTCGTAGGCGAGGATCGTCTGCGGGTGGAACGCGTCCACGAGGTCGATACTTTCGTAGTACCGGACGGGCGTCCCGCCGCTGGCCGCGGTGTCCTTCGGCGCCTGCTGGCCGCCGGAATCCTTCCTACTCTCCCCTCCGCCCGACTGCTTGGTCATGGCCGGGTTGGTATTGCCGGCGGGGGGCGCCTCGTCGGTATCCTCACCGTCTCCGCCGCCTTCGAGCGCACTGCCCTGGTCCATGGTGTCCGCGCAATGAAACACCACGTAGCGCGCCTCGGGCTTCAGCTTGGCGCGGGACAGGAGGTCGGCGAGCGGCACGCCGGTCCATTTGCCGATGGCGCTCCAGCCCTCGACGCAATCGTGCCGGGTGACCTGGGTGCGGGCGGGAAGCGTGCGAAGCTCGGCCAGGGACAGCCGGAAGGGTACCTCCACGAGGCCGCCGACCTCAAGGTGGTACTTGGCGAACTTGCCCTTCGCCAGTGCCTTGTAGTCTTTGTCCGGCGGATCCTCGGTGCCGTTCGGCTTGAACCACGGCGAGATGTCGGACTCGGCGTATTCCGGCGCCAGCGTCCGGTCGGTCAGGAGCAGGCGTTGGACGAACAGGTTGGCGTCCTCGCCGGTCTTGAGCGTGCGCTGGAACCAGTCCGCGTTGCCTAGGCGGTCGCACCCGCGGAGCATGGCCGCCGCGGCCGTGGCGGACGCTCCCGTTAGGAGGGCACGTCGGCTCGGAAGGGAGTTCATGACCGGGGCTCCGCGGCGACGGCGACCGGCTCGACCTTGCGCTCGATCACGAACCAGCCGGTGAGCATGCCGCGCATGTTGTTCCAGAACCCGGAGAGCAGGACGAGTGCGACGTGCACGACGACGAACAGGACCAGCAGCGCCGCCACGACGAAGTGGATCGTACGGGCAGACTGGCGCCCGTCGAACAGGGTCAGCAGGAACGGGAAGGCCGCGTTCATCGCCGGCGACATCGCGAGCCCGGCCAGCACCTGAACCGGCAGGAGCACGAATAACACGACGAGGTAGGTGAGCTTCTGGATGACGTTGTAGCGCTTGGCCTCGTCGCCCTGGGGGAAGCGCAGCGTCAGGTGCTCCCACACCGACGCGCCGAAGTGCCGGACTTGGTCGCGCGACGGGATCACCCGGAACCGAAGCTGTCCGCTGACCAACCCGTAGAGGAGGTAGGCGAGCCCGTTCAGGACGAAGGCCCAGGCGAAGAAGAAGTGCCAGCTACGACCGCCGGTGAGGTCCTGGTCGCTCGGCAGGGTCGTCCAGGCCGGGAAGCCACGGTCGGCCGGCTCGCCGTTCGCACCGACCGAGGAGCCGAGCCAGCCGGTGGTGTCGAAGGTCGTTCCGAAGATCGTGGTGACGCCCTTGGGCCGGTCGTCCTCGGTGGAGGACATCGCCATCAGCGGCGTATCGAAGGTCGAGACGTTGCCCCAGTACAGAGCCGGATGGGCGTTGAAAATCTGCAGGCCGCTCATCAGCAGGACCAGCAGGCAGACGGCGTTGACCCAGTGCGTGACGCGGATGACGGCGGGGTGCCGGAACATCCAACGACGGCGCTCGACCTCGCCGGTCTCGGGCGCGGAACGGGTCAGGTAGGTGCTGGCCAAACGGTCTTCCTTGAAGTCATGGCCATCGGGGTGGAGGCCCCATGCCGGGGCCTCCGAAAGCGCATGGCGCTTAGGATCACATCCCGCGGTTCATCATCCGCTTCTTCATCATGCGGCGCTTCATCATGTTCTTCCGCATCATGCGCTTCTTCATCATCATCCGCTCGCCGCGGTCCATGCGGACCTGGGTGACGCCGCTCTCGGACTGCATGCCGTTGACGAACATCGGGGCGGCCGTGGCCGAACCGGCGGCGAGGGCGATGCCGCCGAGAGCGGTCAAGGCGGTCAGCGCAAGAGTGAACTTCTTCATGTAGGATCTCCTGTAGAGGTGAACATCTTATCCAACCCACACTACAACAGCATGATTGTATCGTTGTTCCTCACAAATAAAGAATGGCTTTCCTATACTATGATAATTTAGCAATAGATATTCCGCGCTCAAATCAAGGCTTTTGGCCTGGGCGCGATCCTATCCTCGGCTATTGATACGGAGTCGGTCCCCGAGAAGTTTCAGCCCCCCGGCAGGAAGCCGCCGAGCCGGATCTCGACCTTGGACGAGTGGGCGACTTCGACCAGACGCCATCGAGGCCATTCGCATCAGGGCTCACGGCTGCACCGGAGGCAGCCCATCTCCCGCTTGCAGGCGAAGGCCCGCAGACGTGGCGCTGCTGCCGACATCACGGATCGACGAACGACCGCTTTCGGCGGATGGCGTAGGGTAGCTTGAACGGCAAGGTCGGGTCGGAGGCGGAACGTCCGCTTCACGGCGAAAGGCGAGGTTCCGATTGCCACCTTCTCAGACGTTCAGGGTGGGTGCCGAGCGTCAGTTTTCCACCGTTGCCTACCAGCAGTGCGCGACGATCGCCGCCAGGACAAAGTCGAGGATCGTCACCAAAATAAGGGGGTGCGGCTGAGCGGGCTTCGCCTGACTCGCGGAGTCTCGTCGGACGGTAAGAAAGGCAAACGAGGACCATCATGACCAGCCTTCCCGGATTGCCCCCCGAAGCCTTTGCCAAGCAGGATCATACGCCGGATACCCTGTTCTACGCGCAGCCCCGCTTCGTCACCCATATCGACGACACAGCCATCGAAGCCGTCACCGACTTCTATCGCTCGCACCTGCCGCCCGGTGGTCGCATCCTCGACTTGATGTCGAGTTGGGTCAGCCACCTGCCTGGGGAGGCCGCTTACGCCACTGTGATCGGGCATGGATTGAACGAACGCGAGCTTGCCGCCAACCCGCGCCTGACGCAGCATTTCGTGCAGGATCTCAACGCCGATCCGACCCTGCCCCTCGAAACCGCCAGCATCGACGCCGCCCTCATTTGCGTCGGGGTTCAGTACCTCCAAGACCCTGTGGCGGTCCTCAGCGAGGTCGCGCGGGTGCTGGTACCGGATGCCCCCGTGATCATCACCTTCTCGAATCGGTGTTTCGCATCCAAGGCGGTGGCCATCTGGCGGGCGCTAGGCGGGGACGATCAAGCGCGGCTCATCGACCTCTATTTGCGGCACGCCGGATTCCCCACCGTAGAGGCCTATGCCGTAGTGCCGGAGGGCGACCTCAGCGATCCACTATGGGCAGTGATCGGTCGAACGCCATGACCAAAGGACGACAGATAGTGCCACCAGGGTGATGAGAAATCACAGGGCTGTGTCAGATGGCGCTGTTCTACAACCTAGAACAGCGCCATCTGCCCATAGATTTAGCGATGGCAAATCAACCCTTGCTACCTACATCAAACGCACGTGATGGGTGGAGATCGGACCGTCGCCTTTCGCCTCGGAGCGGACGTTCCGCCTCCAACCCGAACTTGCTGTTCACTCTTACATTCGGCGTGCTCGTAAGCTGACGCTCACGGCTAGATCCCGTTTGTTGTCGCGCTGCTCGGTTCAGCTTGCTCGCAGCTATCGTTGCCACTGAGCCCTCAATGACCTTCGATTGAGTTCCCTTGGGCCATTTGCCAGGCCTCTGTACGAGCGAAGAGTTGCTGGACATGTGATGGCTCAGAAGCACCTCCGCACCAAGCTACGTGTGTGGACGGCAGAACGACATCGAAGAATGAAAACCTGCCATTCTCGCCTTGGAGACACGAACATTCAAACTTATGGCTAATATGACGGCGGAAAAGGCAATTTTTGCCTCATATGACTCTCGGCAAAAATGAAAAAATTTGACGTAATTTTCATATAGATCAGTCTAATTTGGCGTCAAATAATAGGATCATGCCGATGATTTCGCTGTCCAACATCAAGATATTACCGAAGTTGACAGCTGTTATAGCTCTGGTTGCCGTGATCGTCGGAGGCTGCGTCTGGTTCGCTCAATCTCGCATGACCCAGATCGATGACGCGTACAACCTATTCATCCATCGTGAAGTCAAAGCGTTCGGGAACGCGCGCCGCATGAATCGCCTCGTCTTTGAGATGAATTACTGGGTCTACCGCGGCATCGCTGAGACCGAGGACGCTCAGATGAAGGCAGCCAGCGAGGGGTTCGAGGCCGTCATCCCACACATGAAGAAGGTGTTCGCCGATCTGCATGAGCAGGCCCCCACTTTCAGGAGCAGCGTCGATGAACAGAGCGCGCGGGTAAGCCGTTTTGTGCAGGACGTCACAGAAGTCCGTCGGCTTGGAACGTCCAATCAGAACGCCGAGGCCATCGCACTCGTTCATAGCAAGATCGACCCGACTTTCACGGCCTTGGTGCAGGGAGCCACGAAACTTGGCGACGACATCGACGCGTACATGGAGAAGGCTTCGGACGATCTGACGGACCAGACCAAAGCCACGCGCCACAGCCTCATCCTGTTCAGCGTCCTTGGCATGCTGGCCGGGCTCGTGGCTGCCGCGCTCGTCGCCATTTTTGGAATTACCCGGCCCCTCGGCAGCCTGGTCGGTGTCCTGCAGCGGATGGCTCAGGGCGAGATCAGCGCTGAAATCAAGGAAGCCGCTCGCGGTGACGAGGTCGGCGCCGTCGGTCGCGCTGTCGAGTGCATCAAGGCCATGGTCGCCCAGAAGGCAGCCGAGCAGGCCGAGATCGGCCGCGTTGCCGACGCGGCCGCCGTATTGGAGCGCAAGCGCACGATGATCGAACTCGCCGACGGCTTCGAGCGGGCCGTGGGCGGCATCGTCGGCCTGGTCTCGTCCTCCGCGACGGAGTTGCAGGCCACCGCCCAGCAGATGACCGCGACGGCGCAGGAAACAGCGGCCCAGTCCACTCAGGTCGCGGCAGCCGCCGAGGAGGCCGCCTCGAACGTCGGTACCGTGGCGGCGGCCGCCGAGGAACTAGGCAGTTCCGTCCAGGAAATCGGTCGGCAGGTGCAGGACTCGGCGGGAATCGCACAGGCGGCCGTCGGGGAGGCAAACCAGACCGGTCAGCTCGTCCAGGCCCTGCGCGCCACCTCCGCCCGGATCGGCGACATGGTCGGGCTGATCTCGAACATCGCCAGCCAGACCAACCTGCTCGCGCTGAACGCCACCATCGAGGCGGCGCGGGCCGGCGAGGCGGGCCGGGGCTTCGCGGTGGTCGCCACAGAGGTGAAAGAGCTAGCCGGTCAGACTGCCCGGGCGACCGACGAGATCGCCAAGCAGATCGGCGAGATCCAGGGTGTCACCGACCAAGCGGTCTCGGCCATCGGCGGCATCACCGACCGCATCCGCGAGATCGACGGGATGGCAACGTGCATCGCCGCCGCCGTTGAGCAGCAGGGGGCGGCCACCCAGGAGATCGTGCGCAATGTCGCCCAGGCCGCCCAGGGCACGAGTGAGGTGACGAGCAACATCTCGGGCGTGGCGAGAGCCTCGGAAGAGACAGGTGCTGCGGCCTCTCAGGTCCTCGACTCGGCTTCCGAGCTGTCCCGCCAATCCGAACATCTCGCGTCCGAGGTGAGCCGGTTCCTCTCGACCGTACGCGCGGCGTGAGAGCACCATGGCGGACTTACACCTCCTGTCCACTGAAAACCTCTCTGGGCTCGGCATGCGCCGTCTGACGGAGCAGCTGCGGCAGGCCCACGAAGCCGGTGCCGATCTTGGCCCGCGGGCGCCGCACATCCGTGCGGCGGCTCCGATATGCCGCAACATGGCCCAGGAACTGCGCCGGGCCACGCAGGAGCCGAACCTGACTAACCCTAACCACAAGCTCCTCGACACGGCGGCCGAGGAGATCCTCCTCGACCTCGCCGACGCCATCGAGCGTCTGGCCAACCTTGCCGCAGAATTTCCAGACGAGCACCAATAGCGCCATGATCATCTTCGGTCGCAGAAACGCAGCGCTGGTCGAAGCGCTGGACCGGTCCCTGGCGGTAATCGAGCTCGGCCTAGACGGCACCATCCTGACCGCCAACGGCAACTTTCTCGCCGCCGTCGGCTACGAGCTTGCCGAGATCGTGGGTCGGCATCACCGCATGTTCGTCGATCCGGCGGTTCAGGACGGACCAAAATACCGAGCCTTCTGAGCCGCCCTGGCACAAGGCGAGTTCCAGCGCGGCGAGTTCAAGCGGGTCGCCAAGGGCGGCCGCGAAATTTGGCTGCAGGCTAGCTACAACCCTATCCTCGACCGTAAGGGACGTTCGCTCATGGTCGTCAAGGTCGCCACCGATATCACCGAAGAGGTGCGCCGGACGCTTGACTATCAAGGGAAGATCGAAGCTATCGACCGCTCCCGCGGCATGATCGAGTTCGCTCTCGATGGCACCATCCTGACGGCTAATCCGAATTTCCTGAAGGTCGTCGGCTACACCCTTGCCGAGGTACAGGGTCGCCATCACGGCATGTTCGTTGATCCGGCCGAGCGCGCCGGCGGGCCCTACCGTGCGTTCTGGGCTGCACTGGCCCAGGGCGAGTATCAAAGCGCCGAGTTCAAACGGTTCACGAAGGATGGCCACGAGATCTGGCTGCAGGCCATTTACAACTCGATCCTCGACCACGACGGCAAGCTGTACAAGGTCGTAAAGTTCGCCAGCGCCGTCACGGCTGAGAAGCTGCATATGGCCGACATTACGGGCCAGATCGCCGCCATCAACCGCTCGCAGGGCGTGATCCATTTTGCGCTCGATGGCACGGTCCTGGACGCCAACGAGAACTTCCAGTGTGCCACCGGCTACCGTTTGGACGAGATTCGCGGCAGGGACCACCGAATGTTCGTCGAACCGGCTGAGGCGAACAGCACGGATTACCAGCAGTTCTGGGACAGTCTGCGGGCGGGACAATACCGTACGGACGTGTTCAAGCGGGTCGGCAAAGGCGGCCGTGCGGTGTGGATCCAGGCAAGTTAAAACCCGATCTTCGACATGGATGGCAAGCCATTCAAGGTGGTGAAGTATGCCACCGACATCAGCGCCAAGATGGCAGCCCAGATCTCTGCCACAAACGCTTCGGGACAAACACGCACAAGCGTAGAGGTCGCGGCCACCTCGTGCGAGGAGCTGAGTGCCTCGATCGGCGAGATCTCGCAGCGCCTGCTGTCCTCCCAGGCAGGCGTGAACGCCATCCATGCCCAAGCCCAGGCGGCCGATGGCGCGACGGCACAGCTCAATGCCGCGACGGCTTCGATGACCGGTGTGGTGCAGTTGATCCAGGGTGTGGGTGAGCAGATCAACCTTTTGGCGCTCAACGCGACGATCGAGGCAGCGCGCGCCGGCGAGGCCGGCCGCGGGTTTGCGGTGGTGGCGGGGGAGGTCAAGGGTCTGTCGGCTCAGGTGACCCGGGCTACTGGGCAGATCGGCCACGACATCCTGGCCATGCAGGACACCTCCCGGGTCGTCACGGGCTCGTTGTCGACGATCGCACGGGCGATCACGTAGGTTCGTGATGCTGTGACCGGGGTAGCGACCTCGGTGGAAGCGCAGAATGCGGTCACGGGCGAGATCTCAGCGAACATGCAGACGGCCTCTCAAGGCGTGTCGGAGATTAATAAGAGCCTGCACGCCCTTATCGGCTGATATATAATTGTCCAAAACCAAAACCTAACTAATAAGCTCCGAATGGTCCGCAAGCTCGTTATCTGATTAAACGGCATACTATTTCAAAATCAGCCTTGCATAAATCCACCCAACCCGGTCGTACTCTTTGTCCCGCTAGGCGGCCTGAAAGCGGACATTCCTGGAGCCCGCATAGGGTCGGATGCGGTAACGACCGTTCGCCGATCGTCTATCGAACACACCGGGAATGATCGAGTTGGGTGATGAGCGGACCCTGACCCCCGGCCCTGAAGCGGACGTTCCGCCTCCGATCCAACCGAGCCGCCGGGAACGCCATTTGCGGTTCTCCAAAGCGGTCGTTCGTCGGCCGCAAGTGACTTCGGCTCGGGGCGGTTAGCTAGCATTCAGTCAGGCGGCCATAGTGGACTGGCCTCCCCCTGGAAACAGACAGGGGTAACTCCAAATCTTCCGCGTCTACCGCTTAACCGCCGCAGCATTCCGTATCTGTGCATCGACAGCTTCGGCGACCGCGAGCAGACGCCCCTCATCAATGCGCGCCGTAACGACGTAGCTGAAATCTCCTTCCGCCCACGAAAAGGCCGCAACATCACCCTCGCGGGCGTAGCGGAAGCTCGTACGGCGGTCTGCGTCGTCCACCCTACTGTAGAGAGTGAGGCGAACGCCCTGTTCGTCGTCGTACATGAGCAACGAGGCAGGCGTGCCGTTCGTTGGCACCACCCGGCCGCCCATGAGACGGAAGCCCTGCGCTTTTAGGTCGGGAACGATAACCGGCTCACCAATGCGCTTCGTCAGCCACTGGACAAGGTGAGCTTGCTGATCTGCCTTGACCTCAACAGGATGGCCGACTTCAGGAACGAAGGTCCGAAAGGCGGCTACCGCACTCTGTGTCGTCGCCTCGGCTGCATGAAAGGCAAGCACGGGCTCTCTCTGCAGGATTGCGCGACCGGACCAGCCACCAACTCCACCGATGGCCAAGCAAATCACGGCCGCCGTTGCCATGGGCCACCAGCGGGCAACCGCGGCGCGCTGGCGAGGCATGAGATTGGCGACTCGCAAGCGCTCGGGGATCGGCTCGTTGGCAATCGGTTCAAGCCGTTTGCGCAAGAGCTGATGCACGTCGCGATCTGCCGCGACACGCGCCGCATCCTCAGGATGTTCGAGGAGCCATTGCTCGACGAGAGCTTGTCGTGGGGGATCGAGCAGGCCATCGACAAGGCGGTGCAGATCGTCCTCGTCCAACTCGCGCGGGGGCGCGCGGCTCATTTTACTCTCCTTAGAAGCCCGAACTGTCCCGTCTCCATGAAGCTGCGCATGCGCTCACGCGCTCGGCTCAGGCGCGACATCACGGTGCCAAGCGGAATGCCAAGTATGCCGGCGGCCTCCGCATAAGACATGTCCTCGACCGCCACGAGGAGCAGTACCGAGCGCTGTTCTTCGGGAAGTCCATCGATTCCTGCAAGCACGTCTCGCGCGCCAAGGTCGGCCTCGGGGTTCGCAGTCGGATCGGGAACCTGCTCCAATATCTCAGGCTAGACATAACTTCCCCTCCGACCACGCCGCTCAACTAGGCGAAGGAACAGGTTCCGTTCGATCGTGAAAAGCCACGCTCGAACATCACCATCACGCTGTCGCCCAGCCCAACTCGCAATCGCACGCTCTAGGGTATCTTGAACGAGATCATCAGCCGCCTCTCGCTCGCGCAGAAGCGCGAAGGCATAGCGTCTCAGTGCCGGGATTTGCGGCTCGATCATCGCGGCGATCTCGTCCACGCACACTCCTTCGACCCCGGTAGCCGAGCATGAGCGTATCGAGAGAGATACAGCACGCTCACGTTTTATTCCCCATGACAGGAAAGATAGCATTCACATTTTTTCGTACAAATTTCTCCCGGCTACGGGAATAAATCGACAGGCTCGGTATCTGTTCACTGGTGGGAGGCAAAAAGGAGAAGCCCTGTCGGAGCGCATCGTCAGACGCGTTGCCGACAGTGCACTTGAGGCGCTGGCTCCGAACAACGTTCGGGCTATGCCTCTTTGTCTTTCGCAGAGAGCGAATTTACAAAAATTGGGGATGGTCATGCAATACCTTTCACTTCGTCAGATCACAGTCGCGGCTCTTGCAATCGCCCTCGGCCTCGGCAGCGCGACCATCACCGCGCAGGCTAAACAGGGTGTCGAGAAGCCGGAGAAGCCGGAGAAGAAGGAGAAGGTCGAGAAGGCCGAGAAGCCGGAAAAGAAGGAAAAGGTCGAGAAAGCCGAGAAGCCGGAGAAGCCGGAGCGTCCCGGTCATCTCTGAGCGGTTCGCTCTGCAGTCGATTTCCGCTTGACCAGATCCTCGCGGGTCGCCGCTATCGGCCCCGTGAGGATCACGCGCTTCCGCAAGGCCGACGCCGAACGCTCGTCGTCGGTGTGACGCACGCTATGAGATGAAGGCCGGAAGCGTCGTGCCGAGCTTTACGCTTCGACCATGGTTCGTGTGCCTCGCTCTATTTGGGCTGACCTTGCGCGCCTATGCCATCGAGACCGGAGCGGAAATTGCACCGGGCTCGCGGCTGGAGAAGGCTGGGGCCGCGAGCGAACTGTCCGGCGGCACAGCAGAACGAAGCCGGGATTATGAACTCATCGTTACGATGCCGGCCCTCTACACGACCTATGCCGTCCGCGAGACAACAGGTACTGCGGTGGCATCTAGGCCCGACTTTCACAGCGATCCAGATCTCCTACTACGGTGGCGTCACCAGTATGATTTCTTCCGGGCGGCAGCGTCTTTCGGTGTGAGGGTGGACCGTTACAGCGAAGTCGTCGCGGCCAATTACGAGACATTGCAAGGCCGCTTCAAACTGGCCCTGACCGACGGAAAGTCGGGATCCTTCGTGCCTTACGTCAGCTATCTTGGCACGCTGGACTACTCGGCCGGCTTTCGATCCCGCGATGATGCCCTGAATGACTTTGCGATCGGTTTTACGAGTGGCATTGGCTTCGATGCAGACGGCCGCCGCATCGACTATCTTGCCTCGACCGAGCCGGGCCAGAGTTCTCTCTCACTCGACTTGCGGATCGGGCGCCGGATCGCGGATCCACGCAAGTTTCAGAACGTCTTCCTGATTGCGTCGATCGATGTCAGCTACAATGTGAGCGAAACTCTGACGGCTACACTCGCACCGAACTTCCTCGTGCGGCGCTACGATTCCTATGACGGCAACCCGAGGCAGGATGTCCTGGCAGGTATCCTGCTGCGAACGGCATGGTCACCGGAGTGGCTTCAGAAGGTCGTGCCCCGGTCTGAAATCGGCTTCGGGATCGCTTATTACCGCAATATCTCGACACTCAGGCGGATGAACTATCGGCAGTGGGAGCTGGGCCCAACGGTAGAGTTCGGCTACAAGTTCTAAACACTTGCCAGAACTCGCTTGGTGCAGGCTGCCCCCTGTTTGGCGGACGGCTTCGAGAGAGCTGAACTTCTGCACCTGTTTCGAAGCGGACCTTCAAAGAGTTTGGGCTCGAGGTCCAGAAGGGGTCGTGACCGGGCGCGGCGACCATGTCCGCTCTCATAAATTGTCGCCCGGAACGGACCGGCGGAAATCCACCCATCCCGGTCATACGCGTCCGTCTATCAGGCTGCCCAGAAGCGGACGCTCCGAAGGTCCGACAAGGGTCAACATCGGCTGGCCATCAACGTCCGCTTCACCAATCGGACGCCCGGAAGCGGACGGATTGCGATCGACCCAACCTAGCTGTTCGGTCCACTCCACTGTCTGCCCGTAAGCGGACGCTAGATCAGCGTTGCGGACAATTAGTCGCCACCATGCAGGGTGCGGCCGAAGAGGGCTAGCAGCTCGCCCCAGCCACGCTTGGCGGCGTCGGGATCGTAGACGGGAAAGTCTTGCATCATCCATCCGTGCGCTGCTGGATAGGTTTGCGTTTCATATCGCACGCCAGCCTGCGTAAGAGATCTCTCCAACCGCTCGGCCATCGCGGGCGGGTAGCTGCCGTCGTTCTCGGCCGCCGCAATGTAGATCTCCGCCCTCAGCTTCGGCACGAGCAGGTGAGGGCTCGTCGGCGCGTCGGTCGCGAGGTTGCCGCCATGGAAGCTGGCGGCAACCGTAAGCCGGTGAGGGTAAGTGCCAGCGGAAACCAAGGCCATGCCGCCGCCCATGCAGAAGCCGACCGCACCGACCTTGCTACTCGCAACATCGTCGCGCGTGTCGAGGTAGGCAAGAAAGGCTTCCGTATCTTGGGCGGCCTTGTCATTCCCCGTTGTAGCCATCAGCGGGCCGAGAATGACGCGGAAGTCGCCCGCAAACACCTCCTTGGGTACGAACGGTCCGTAGGGTCCGTATCGATAGAAGAGATCCGGCAGCAGGACGAGGTAGCCGGCGTCGGCGAGTTGCTGCGCCATGTCGAGCATGGCTGGCCTGATACCTCCAGCATCCATGTAGAAGATCACCGCAGGCCACGGTCCGCCACTGGCGGGAGTCATAACGTGCGAAGCGCAATCTCCGTCGCGCGTCCGGATCGTGACGTACTCGTTCGGCATCACGTTCTCCTCCGCCAGACATTCGCAATGTCCGCGTCGAACCGTTTACGACCGTCAGCGAATCGACTGCAAACCACCCGCTCCAGCCATAAGGCAGATCAGCGGCTTGCGGACCTGAAATGATCAGAATTTGCGGCGGCCTCCTGCGAAGCGTTCAGCGAGACGCTGGTTCTTGAAAGCCTCGGTGACCCACTCGACGAACGCGCGTGTCTTGGCAGGCTGCAACGTTCGCGTGGTATAATAGAGCGAGATCACTCCGGCATCGGCGTACCAATCTGGAAGGAGTTGGATCAGGCGGCCAGTTTCCAGCGCAGGCAGCACGTCAGGTACCGCGAGCATGGTGACGCCAAGCCCAAGCAGCGCTGCTTCCTGCATCGCGGCCGGGTCGTTGACGGCAAGGGATACGGGCAGATGCCCCGGCTGCTCTCCGCCTGCAGCGTTACGCATGGCCCATTGCTGCAGCCGGCCGGTCCGAAGCGAGCGCTGCACGATGCCCTGGAATCCCTGAAGGCCGGTTGGATCCTCGGGCAGCGGTCGGCCTTTCAGGTAGGCCGGTGAAGCAACTGCAATGACATGCGCTGGAGCCAAAGTATGGGCAACGAGGCCGGTCCCCAGATCGAACCCCGCACCGATCGCGGCATCGTAGCCCTCTGTTACGAGATCGACCCGACGGTTCTCGAAGTGCCATTCTGGGCGGATCAGGGGATAGCGTTCGAGAAAGCCTGGTAGCAGCGGCAGGATGTGCATCGTACCAAACGTTAGGGCCATACTGACCTTAAGGGTGCCACCCGGCGCGCTGCCTGCACCGCCGATCCCAGCGATTGCAGCCTGGATGCCTTCCAGGTTGTCGGCGATCGCGAGGCGGAAGGTTTCGCCGGCTTCGGTCAAGCTCAGCTTGCGCGTCGAGCGGTGGAAGAGACGAACTCCGAGGTTCCGCTCCAGCATGGCCACGTTCCGGCTGACCGCAGCTGGTGTCAGTGACAAGCGTCGGGCAGCTTCGGAGAAGCTGCCGTACTCAGCACTGCGGATGAAGGATTCCAGGTTGGCCAGTGTTTCCATCATCACGTCTTCAAGGGATCGTTGAAGGTATAGCAAGCATGAACCGGCTAAACCATTTGGAATGCCTCGGCCATATACGCTTCGTCGATCGGATAGGAGCAGTGCCATGGTCCAAGATTTGTCCCCCCTTGCAGGCAAGGTAGCCCTTGTCACCGGTGGATCACGTGGCATCGGTGCTGCCATCGTTCGCCGCTTGGCACGTGACGGCGCTGATGTGGCCTTCAGCTACGCCGCGTCGCGGGAGAGGGCCGATGATCTTGTGGCCGAACTGGAAGCCGCCAGTCTCCGTGCCCTTGCCATCCGAGCTGACCAAGCAGACGCAGCGGAAGTCTCCGGCTTGGTTCGGCATGTGCATGAGACGTATGGGCGGCTCGACGTCCTGGTGAATTCAGCCGGCGTCTTCGTCACCGGGATGGTGGACGATCCGGACGGTGATCGCGCTACTTTCGATCGGCAACTCGACATCAATGTGAAGGGTGTCGCTGCCGCAGCCCGTGCCGCCGCTCCCCTGATGACAAGCGGCGGACGCATCGTCTCGATCGGTACGACAGGTGCCGTGCACGTACCGTTCGCCGGCGCAGCGGACTCCGTCGCGACCAAGGCTGCCGTCGCGGCCTACACGCGAGGATGGGCGCGGGATCTCGGTCCCCGCAACATCACCGTCAACATCGTCCAGCCGGGTGCGATTAACACCGAGATGAACCCCGAGGATGGCCCATTTGCAGCGACGCTGAAGGGTCTCGCAGCCCTCGGCCGCTACGGCCGACCCGAAGACATCGCCGGAGCGGTCGCGTTCCTTGTCGGCCCTGATGCCGGGTACATCACCGGTGCCACGCTGAATGTCGACGGCGGGCAATCCGCCTGACTGCCCAAAGCGATCCCCCGAGCAAGGACACTCTCATGCCCTCCATCGGCATCATCGGTGCAGGCCAAATCGGGCGGGCCATTGCCAGCACCTTGGCCAAACACGGCATCCCGGCGATACTTGCCAACAGCCGTGGTCCTGAAAGCCTCGCTGACGCTGTCGGAACGCTGAGCCCGACAATCACGGCCGGAACGCGCGAGGAGGCCGCGTCGCGCGAGATCGTCTTCGTTGCGGTAAACTGGTCGAAGCTACCTGCAGCGCTCGCTGGGCTTCCCGACTTCGGCGGTCGCATCGTGGTCGACGCCAACAACCCGATTGAGGCACCGCTGTTCAAGCCAGTGGAACTCGGCGGAGCTTCGTCCTCTGAAGTCCTCGCCAGGCTCGTCCCCGGGGCTCGGGTGGTAAAGGCGTTCAACCATCTCCGGCCACAACTTCTATCGGACGATCCAACCAGCGAAGGCGGTCGACGGGTGCTCTTCTACGCAGGAGACGATACCGAAGCGAAGGCGGCGGTACACATCCTTATCGACCGACTTGGCTTCCTTGGCATCGATCTTGGTCCTCTCGCGAGTGGTGGTCGTCTCATCCAATTTCCGGGAGGACCGCTGGCAGCCATCAACCTCGTCAAATTCGCTTGATCACGGGGCAGCCAAGCGCAGTCGCATCGTATTCGCTCTGAAGTCGATCAGCCTTACGCCCAAGACCGATTTACATTACTTAGCAAACAGCAGGAGAACATCTATGCCCTTCGTCTCCACCTCCGACGGTGTCGAGATCTTTTTCAAGGACTCGGGTCCTAGGGATGCACAGACCATCGTCTTCCACCATGGCTGGCCTCTCTCCTCCGACGATTGGGACACGCAGATGCTGTTCTTCCTGGCAGCAGGCTTCCGCGTCGTCGCGCATGACCGGCGCGGTCACGGTCGTTCGGCGCAAGTTTCGGATGGGCACACGATGGACGCTTACGCCGCGGATGCGGCCGCCGTCGTTCGGCACCTCGACCTCCGCGACGCCGTCCATGTCGGCCATTCCACCGGTGGCGGTGAGGTCGCCCGCTATGTCGCCCGGCACGGTCAACCGGACGGCCGTGTCGCCAAGGTCGTGCTCGTCAGCGCCGTGACACCGCTCATGCTTCAGACACCCGACAATCCGGGCGGCTTGCCACTGTCGGTCTTCGACGGATTCCGCCAAGGGCTCGCCGCTAACCGAGCGCAGTTCTTCCTCGACGTGCCGTCGGGCCCCTTCTACGGCTTCAACCGTGACGGCGCGACGGTGCACCAAGGCGTAATTACGAATTGGTGGCGCCAGGGCATGATGGGAAGCGCCCAGGCGCACTACGACGGCATTGCAGCCTTCTCGGAAACCGACCAGCGCGAGGACCTGAAGGCGATTAGCGTCCCGACTCTCGTCCTGCACGGCGAGGACGACCAGATCGTACCGATTGATGCCGCGGCGCGCGAGACGATCAAGCTTCTCCGCAATGGTGCACTGAAGACCTATCCGGGCTTCAGCCACGGCATGCTCACCGTAAACGCCGACACGCTCAACGCCGACATACTCGCCTTCATCCGAGGGTAGGTCTCTTGGTGCTGGCGGGCCCCCACGACGTAGTCCGCCAGCCATCATGGCCTGCCCGCCCGACTACCAGCACCATGGCGGGCTCATTCTATGATCTAATAACGACGATTGGTGCAATTCAGGAGAAACAAGCCACGCCATGACCGAGGACACCCCCGATATCGCCCTTGTGCGTCTGTTCTTCGAACGCATCAACGCAGATCGCTTCGATGACGCAATCGATCTCCTGGCCGAGGACGTCGTCTACCACAACATCCCGTTGCCCGAGATCAGGGGGCGGGAGAACGCGCGAAGCTTCCATGAGACCTTCGGGGTCGGTAGCCGTATTCGCGTCGAATGGCAGCTCCTGCACATCGCACAAGATGGCGATACCGTTCTGACCGAAAGACTCGATCTCTTCACCGACCGGAACGGCGGCCGCATCATTCTTCCCACCATGGGCAGCATGCGCGTTAACGATGGAGTGATCACGGAATGGCGCGATTACTTTGATCTCGCCAGCTTCGAGCGACAGGCCGCTGCGTTAAAAGACTGATTGACCACTCACGATTCCATTTCCGCCGTGCTGCGTCTCGCGTCAAAGCATAGGTGGCGAGCGATCGACCGGATTAACCCGTTGAACGTCCGTTTGTGAATAAAACTCTCGGAGACCGGTCGGTCTGCTTGCCACCAATGCCGGCTGAGGGATGGACAGATTACTCGCGATGCCTTGCTGGCGCATCTGTCACCTTCTTCGAACTTCGGAGGCGCACACAGCTACTTGCCGTGGAACGACGGGCTTCGGATGGTTGCGGCCGCCTAAGCCGCTCTGGATCGGACGATATGCCCGGCAAGCTGCAAGACCGAGAAAACGTACCGGATCACGGACGTCACTACCTGCCACGCGCTACGCTCGGAGTCGCGCTCTCTTGTAAGCCTGCCGATAGTCCACGCGACAATCGGTCTGTGTTCCGCGCCGTAGCAGCTATCAGGTTCTTCCGGATCAGCGTGCTGACCCGGGCGGACCCTTTACCGAGGCAGCGTTCCCGTCCCCCCATTGCCCGCTGGTTTCCTTGGGCGCCGATCCGTGAGGGCCCCTGTTCTGACCCAAGGTCGCAGGGACAGATAGCAACTTGGCAATTCAGTCATTATTAGGTTATCCGGTCCATGGAATTTGATTGGCCCAAATCCCTGAATGTACCTCTAGTTTTTTGCCAAAACCACAATCTTTCGCGCTTGAAATAATCAGACGTAAGACCATCAAGGTGATGTCGTATGCTCGTCGATACCTCGACAGATATGTATACGCCGCCACATCCGGACCCCGCTTGTCTGTGCCTTGCACTGCAAGACATGCAATTGTGCAGGCAAATCCTCAACGTCACGGTGAAAGCGACGGTCTGCACCTCCGCGATGTTCTACGTCTGGGAGCCTAACGGTTTTAGGTTGCTTGGAAGCGTAGGGACGTTCGGTCGAGGGGGCATTGAACTTGTCATGGCCCAACCCTCACCCGACAAGAACGGCATCGCCCATAAGATCAAGATCGTCTCTGATATCGCCGAGGCCCCTTACGATGCCTCGCAACTCCGCCTGCGGATCGACGGCATCACTTTCGAGGGCTTCGTATCGGGCGCCATCGTTCGAAGCTCGGACCGTGTTCAAGGCATGCTTCTGGTCGCCGGCGGCGATTTTCGAACCGATCTCAGCCCCGCACAAATCTACGTGCTGCGCGCCCAAGCCGCCCATCTCGCCACCCTGCTCGACCTCAACCTGGTTCACCGCGCTCCATCCACGGAGCCGGACGCGCGCTACAGGCTCCAGAGCGAACGCCTTCGGCTGCTCGAATCCGTAGCGATCCATGCCCGCGACTCGATCCTCATCACCGAGGCGGAGCCGACCCATCTGCCCGGTCCACGCATCCTCTACTGCAACGCGGCCTTCACCCGTACCACCGGCTATAGCGAGGTGGATGTGCTCGGCCAGACGCCCCGCATCCTGCAAGGCCCGAAAACGGACCCTGCATCTCGTGCGAAACTGCGTGATGCGTTCGCGCGCTGGAAGCCTATCGAGATCGAGCTGATCAACTACCGAAAGGATGGGACGGAGTTCTGGGTCGAACTCAGCATCGTGCCGGTGGCGAACGAAGCCGGATGGTTCACGCACTGGGTGTCCGTTCAGCGTGACATCACGGAACGTAAGGAAACCGAGGAACTCGCGACCCGTGTCCGCGTCGCCGAGATCAAGAACGAAGTTTTCGCAAGCGAGCTCCAAGAGCGCAAGCGAATCGAGGCGGAGCTTCTCTACACCGCCTTCCATGACAGCCTAACGGGCCTGCGCAACCGCGCCTTCTTCATGGATCGCCTGACCCTCGCCATCGCGAGCCCAGACGCTGGGCAGGCGGACAGATGCGCGGTGATCTTCCTCGACCTGGATCGGTTCAAGGTCGTGAACGACAGCATGGGTCACGGCGCCGGGGATGCCTTGCTCAAGGAGATCGGGCGACGGCTGAAACGGTGCGCGCGCCCGCAGGACACGCTCGCCAGGATAGGTGGCGACGAGTTCGCGCTGCTGATCGAGGCCCCCGCGAACCTCGCGACTTCCGTGGAGGTCGCCGAGGCTATCATTTCCGCCATGCGCATACCGATACGGCTGGGTAGGCAGGATATCTTCCCATCCTGCAGCATCGGCATCGTGCAGGCGACCGCATCGTACCGGAGCCCGGAGGATCTCATCGGCGACGCTGACGTCGCGATGTACCAGGCAAAGCGCGCCGGACAAGGCGATTACGCTATCTTCAGTGAGTCGATGCGGGCTGAGGCGAAAGCTGCCCTAGCCCTGCAGACCGATGTCCGGTTGGCGTTCGAACGCAGCGAGTTCCTCCTTCACTACCAACCCATCTTTGACTTGGCGAGCGGCGTCATCGACGGCTTCGAGGCCCTGATCCGCTGGCAGCACCCCGAGCGCGGCTTGGTCTCCCCCGCCCAATTCATCCCGGCTGCTGAAGAAATCGGCCTCATCCGTCACATCGACCTTTGGGTTCTAAGGGAAGCTTGTGCACAGTTGCGGGCATGGAAAGACCGCTTTCTCGACGACTCACTGCACATGAGCGTCAATATTTCGGCAACTAAGTTAAATGACCCAAGTTTCGTCGATAGGCTGAAAGCGGTCCTAACCGAATTCAACTTAGATCCCCGGTCGCTTCAGATCGAGATCACCGAAGGTATTTTTTTACTTCCATCCTCAAGCGTGGCTTCCGCGCTTGAGAACATCCGGGCCCTCGGTGTCCGTATCGCACTTGATGATTTCGGCACCGGCTATTCGAGCTTGAGCTACATCAATCGGTTCCCGGTCGACACGATCAAGATCGACCGTTCTTTCATCTCCGGACTAGATAGTGACAAGCGAACCCTGGCGATCGTCGACCTTCTGGTGAAGCTGGGGGCGGCGCTGAATGTGTCCATTGTTGCCGAGGGCATCGAAAGGGCGGAGGAGGCCAAGATACTTTCTGACATGGGCTGCTCGCATGTCCAAGGTTACTATTTCGCGCGCCCGATGACTGAAAGCTCTGTATCGGCCCTGCTATCTAAGCGCGAACGTCAGCGTGATCGGGGTCCCCTCCCAGGGACGGCATAGGCCGAACGTAGACAAGACGTAGGGCCCGGGCGTGCGGGAACACAAGATGGCTTCTTTTCCCGGCGAACCCAGTGGGGCGTCGCCGGCGGCGACGGCGGAGCTGGCTGGCTCATGTTGGAATGGGACTGAGAGCGACGAGGACATCCGCTCATCGGATCGCCGACTCCATCGTCGTCGAGTTCAACACGGTCAAAATTCTACAGCGGATTGACCGAGCGTTCATGGCCGAACGTCAGCTTTTCGCGTTCTACACACCGGAAGCAGAAATTCTGTAAACCACCCAATCGAGTCGTTCATCATCGCCGCTTTGCGCCATTAGCGGCCATTCGAACAGAGCCGCTGGGATGGCCGCTTAGCCTCCAAGAGGTGCTATCAGCATGGAATGGCAGATCCGGGCAGCCACAACATCCTGATATCATGACACATCAACCACGTGCCGTTTCGCCTCGCGACGGTCCCAACCCGCCCCAGCAGTACCCGACAACCCTTGCCCGACTCTGGCTCATCGGTGCTTGGGTGGGGCATAGGGAGGCCGACGCTCAGGCCGGCTCGACACGCGGCGACGTCTGAGTTCAGCGCTGGCCCTAGGTTCACGCCGCCAACAGGCGGCTGAATTCGCAGCTCAAGGCCAGACTCAATGCCCAGGTCGGCCGCGAGCGCAGTTTCCGAGAGGCCTGCCGGCTCAACGGTAGAATCGAGATAGTGCCATGTGGGGGGGGGCGAATGGCAGTTGACTCGATCTCGATTAGGATGAGCTTATAGCTCCCATCTATCATGCCGCCGCCTCCGTTGTGTTCAACCTGTTACCAGAGAAGACAGACAAGGCTCCTCTGTGGAGACTGGATATTGCCAAGAGCGCAAAAATACCTGCACATCCTCGGCGGGCATTGGCCGTCCGATAAGAAAGCCCTGTGCTTTGGTGCAGCCTATTTTCCGAAGTCTCTCAATTTGCTCGACTGTTTCCACGCCTTCACCTGTCACCACAATATCCATACGATCCGCTAAATATACTGCGGTATCTACGATGGCTGCCGAGTTTTTTGATATAAGCATTTCTCTCACAAAGGATTGATCAATTTTAATTCGATCAAATGGGAAGCTGCGCAGGTAACTCAGTGATGCATATCCCGTTCCAAAATCATCAAGTGAAACTCCAACTCCCATTGCCCTAAGATCGTGTAATGTTTGACCGGATCCGCCACTATCTAGTTGTACAGATTCTGTAATCTCGACTTCCAATCGAGTTGCTTGTAATTTTGTATTTGCAAGAGCCGCTTCGACCTGAACCCGCACATCACTGAAGCGCAATTGGACAGGCGATAAATTAACGGCAACATAAATCTCAGAGGGCCATGCCATCGCTTCACGGCACGCCTGCACTAGAACCCACTCTCCCAAGGGAATTATCAAGCGCGTGTCCTCTGCTACAGGAATGAACTTTGCCGGCGGTACCATTCCACGCTTGGGATCATTCCAGCGCAATAATGCCTCAAATCCTACGACTTTCTTTAATCGCAGATCGACAATAGGTTGATAAACTAGCAATAGAGATTTTGCCTCAAATGCTTCTTGTAAATCCAAAGCGAGCGCACGATTTTCTAATTCATCATCTCTAAGTTGATCTGAGAACAATATATGCTTTCCACGTCCGCTAGCTTTCGCGTGGTAGAGCGCTAAATCTGCATTATCAAATAAAACCTCTGAACTTTTTTCGTGAGGCGAGGCCATTGCAACGCCAATACTGGCACTCGTCATAACGTGCCTTCCTTTGACAATAAAGGGTTGCCTCAAGGCATGCACAAGACTAGCACCTACGTCATTGCATATTCCCACCGTAGTCCCACCAACATCAATAACTGCGAATTCGTCGCCTCCTAGTCGAGCCAGGAACTTGCCTTGGTCGTTCCACTCTATTAGTCGCAGAGCAATGATTCTCAGCAAGTCATCGCCGGCCTTGTGCCCAAATGTGTCGTTGACCTCTTTGAAATGGTCGACATCGAACAATATGAGAGCAAAAGATTTACCAGCTTGTATTGCTTGTGTGTAGAAAATTTCGATTTGCTCCTGAAAGTAAAACCGGTTTGGAAGTCCCGTTAACACATCGTGACGAGCAGCAAATCTTTCGACGAGAACGAGGTTTTTAGCTGTCTGCAGCTGCTTCAGCGCCAGGAATACGGCGATCAGTATGCTCAAATTCAAAATAAGGGCGATAATTATGCCAATGATTAATTCTCGAAACCAAGACGATAAAGCTTGTGAAACCGGTGACGTTACACGGACAAATAATGGAGCGTCATCAACTAAACTGGTCGATACGATCTGATTTCCTGACGGAAGAACAACATATCCCGCGGGATTCAGAGGCGAATTTCCTGAAGTAACGGCGCTTCTATCTTCTTCAGTCAGACTGGACGCTAGCAGTGTTCCGTCAATTCGATGCAAGCTCACCGTGACGTTGCTATTGGACTTTATGCTTTGATAATAGTTTTCAAAGTATTTTAGCGGGATGGCGCATATCACTAATCCAATAAATCTATCGTCAGGGCCAGATATTTTATATGAAATCGGAATTGTCCACTCGCCATCATGTCGATTTTGAATAGATTTACCTATATAGCTTTCCTCATTGCCCCCATTTGCGTAATATTCGTAATAATCCCGGCCCTGAATGCTGCTATGCGGATAGTCGGTTGTGACATAAGATTTAGAAATTGCTCTAACTTTTCCCTCAGCATCAGCGATTAGCACGCCTTGCAAAGGACTAACGGCGAGCTCTACAAGTCTTAGATATTCGTAAGTAGGTCTTTCCCCAGTTAGCCTTTGTAGTTCGACTGTAGATCTTACTCCAGCGCGATCGATGTAGTCAGACACGCTCCTGTGAGACAAGTTTAAGGCTTGCATTACGCGGCCTGCTTGGGAAGCCAATAACTCTGAAATAATCTTGCTATTTGCCTGCGCTTCAAAAAACTCTCTGTTGTAGCGCCAATAAAGCAACGAGCTCAATAATGCCATACTGCCTAATGATAATATTAGAGCAATTTGTATGATATATTTTTTAGGAGGCAGAGTGGATCCTTTCTCGATTTGACTGCTCGGGAGGGGGCTGAATTTACTGGACAACATAAATTGGCCTTTGAGGCGTGTTATAAATTGTGAATCCTGTGAGCGTTTTCATTTTAGAATGCTGATAGCTAAGGGTTTGTGTTCCCTGGAGAAAATAGTTCTAGCAAAATTTGCCTTACCGTTTAGCTCAGTAGCGGATGGGTGTGGGTTGGAATCACGCGATTCAATTCGCGATTGGCGGCTCCATTGCTTCAAAGGCCGTGTGATGGTGATCCAGTAAGTCGTTTGTCGTTCCTGAATCACCAACAGAATGTCAGACGTCACCGCCTGCCCCACCAAACAGTGGGCAGCGAGATCTCAGCTGCTTAAGATCTGGCGGCAACTCGACCGAGGGGGGATGACGGCGGCTCGTTGCATCGTCGCACGGCTGATGCGAGCGATGGGTCTACAAGGCGTCGTGAGAGGCAAGACAGTCCGGACGACGATCCCCGATCCAGCTGCAGCGTGCTCACTCGGCCGGGTCAACCGGCAGTTCAAGGCCGTCCACCCGAACAGGCTGTGGGTCGCCGACTTCACCTACGTCGAAACCTGGAGCGGCTTCGTCTGACGGTCGCTTCTGAGACGACGTAGCTTCGCTCGTCGGTGAAGCGCACCGCCAGTTCACGCGGGTTGAGTTTAGGCTGCTCCAAGTCCAGGGCAGCGATCTGCTTCCGGATATCTGCAGGCAGGCGGTACACACCCAACTCGGCCGCGCGGGATGGTCATCGAACGCCTCGGGGCCGCCGCGCTGGTAGGCGTCGTACAAGCGGTAAAACGTCGAGCGCGTGATGCCGAGCTTGTCCAGGGTGGCACGCACCGGCAGGTGGGATTGCTCGACCAGCCGGATGATCTCCAGCTTCTCGGGGGCCGGGTACCTCATGCCTCGTCGCCCCCAGCCCCGCTCATGCTTTTTTTCTAGGACGGCAAAGCTGGCTTTTGGGCGAGGCGTTCGAGGGCGGTGAGGTAGGCGTCGGGATCGCGTCGGAAGCGGGTTCGTGCGACCCGGGCTTGACGCTTGGCGTCGAGGGATCGGCGCAGGTCGCGCCAGCGGGTCCGATCGACCCGGCCGAGATCGCGTCCGGACAGGACGTGCGCCCGGGTGCCGATGCCGGCCACGAGTCGGACGGACCCGCGCAGCCCCGCTCCGGGCGAGGCCGTCTTGCGTCCGGTGGCGCGGCGCTCGTGATAGCGCTGCGAGCCGAACAGTTGCTCCAGGGCATTGTTGGTGCGGGGCAGACCGGGGACGTCGGCGGCATGGAACAGCCCGGGCCGATAACTCCGCGCGACCTTGCGGAAGTGGTCGAGGGCCGCGCCGAGATCGACGACGCGGCGACGGTGGCGCTGCATCGCGGCGAGCAGGCCGTCGAAGCGCCGCCGGACCTTGGCGCCTGTCTCCGCGGCGGGATTGGCCAGCAGGCGGGCGGCGGCATGCACGAAGACGAAGCCTTGGCGGACCGCCGGCCAGAGCGCGGCGGTGCCGGCGAGCGCCCGCCCGATCAGGAGCGCGAGCCGCGCGAGCGGCCGCGAGGCCCCCCTTTTGAGCGCACCCGTTCCAGGCTGCCGGCGACCTTCTCCAATTGCTCCTTCAACCGCAGCCCTGCCGCATCGAGCGGTGCGCGCCCGTCGTCGGTGATCGCGCTGTGCACGGCGCCGGCATAGCTGCGCACCAGGTCCGCCTCGGCGTCGCGGCGTCCCTCCACCGCCCGCTCGCCGCGCATCGCCTTCTTCAGTTCCTTCTTGGCGTGCCGGTCGGCCTCGAAGATCGGCAGCGCCGCCTCTCGCAGAAAATGGAAGTGGCAGAGCTGATGCGGAACCTCCGGAAGGACCGTGGCCACCGCCTTGCGGATCGAGTGCTGCCCGTCGCTGATCACGCCCGCCACCGGCACACCCACGGCCTCGACCACCTCGCGCAGCAGCGCGGCCAGATCCTCGGCCGTGCCCGACAGCAGGCTGCGCGCCAGGAGCACCGTCCCGGAGAGACAGTCGCGCAGCACCCAGAGCACCTCGTGACCGACATCCGGCTGCAGGCCGTCGAGGGCCAGGACGATCCGGTCCTGTCCGCCCAACTGCCGGCGCAGGTGCTGCGGATCGCCGAGCCGGGCGGCCAGAACTTCGTCGTAGCGATCGAGCAGGTTGGTCACGCTGCGTTCGGCGATGGGCACGCCGCGATCCCGCAGGATCGCGTGGATCTCCGGCACAGAGCGATGATCGCGGTGGCGCAAGGCGCCGACCAGTGCCATCACGTCGAGGCCGAACTCCTGCTGAGGCAGCGCCAGGGCGCCTTCGGCCTCCGGGCGGTAGGGCTTGCGGAAGCGGGCGCAGCCCTCCGCCTCGCAGCGGCGGATCTTCAAACGCAAACGTTGCGTGCCCGAAAGCGTCACCAGCGTGCGTCGGATCTCGTAGCGGATCCGCATGCTCCGACCGCAAGCTGGGCACAGTCGCCGAGCCGGCTGAAGCACCCGCTCCACATCCGGTGTCCGCGATTGCCTTCGCGACATCCCCCGCCTCCAAAAAGGCGCCCCCAGAAACAAACCTACCAGACAGCCAGCTTTGCCGTCCTAGTTTTTTTTAGCAGACGGTTCTCCAGGACGAGATCGGCTACGACCTCCTTCAGCGCCCCCGCTTCGCGACGGAGATCCCGCACCTCATCCGTGGTGGCCGCACGAGCCGTGTCTCCCGACAGGCGCTTCTTACCAGCCTCCAGGAACTCCTTGGACCAGCCGTAATACATCGAGGCGGCGATCCCCTCACGTCGGCACAACTCGGCGATGCTGTCCTCGCCACTCAAGCCTTCCAGCACCACACGAATCTTCTCCTCGGACGAGAACTGCCGACGTGTGGCCCGACGGATGTCCTTGATCACCGCTTCTGCCGGCTTCTTGGCCGGTCCGGATGTCTGCTTCATCTTCGCTCCTTAGGGGCTACGATGAACCAGCCATCCTCCGTTCGTGAAGACCCTCAATCTGTCCCACAGGTGCTGACGTCGGACACCGTAGGCCACCTGCAGCCGACCGGCGACTTCACGGCGAACAGCGGGCCTCACCACTTTCGCTTGAGCACGTCCTGCAGCATGGAGCGGTCCAGCGTCAGGTCGGCGACCAGCCGCTTGAGCCGTCGGATCTCCGGGACACGCATGCCGACGAACTGCTTCTTCCAGCGGTAAAATGTCGGCTCGGAGACCCCCATCATCCTGATTGTCGCGCTGCAGCTGCGCCTGCGCGATCACCGTCCGCCCGGGTCCCCTCGACGCGCCGCATCACCCGTTGGCTCACCGCCGACCCGGCCGCACTGTCGCGGGAGGATCGCGCCTTCACCGAAACGCTCTGCAGCGCCGCGCCGAAGCTGACGCAGGCCGCCAAGGATATACGCGCCATCGCCGACCTCCTGCGCCAGAACGATCCCACCGGACTGACGCCCTGGCTAGAAGCTGCAGCCGCGACCGATCTCGGCGGCTTCGTCACCGGGCTCCGGCAGGACGAGCCAGCCGTGCGCGCCGCTATCGTCGAGCCCTGGAGCAACGGCCCCGTCGAGGGGCAGGTCAACCGCCTCAAGCTGATCAAGCGGAGCATGTACGGTCGCGCCGGTTTCGATCTCCTGCGCCAACGCGTCCTGCATGCTGCATGAGCCGGGATCGGCAAAGCTTGATCGGATGCCAAATCTTCAGCCCGGAAAGTGCGGAAGAACCCGAATGACGACCCCTCCCCTAACTTCGCTTAAGTCTTTAAAAATTTTATGAAAAACCCTGGCAGGTGGGGTCATGATCGGCGGCGATCTGACCCCACCTGGAACTCCAATTTGGTCGAACCTTTATGGGGTCAGGATTGAATCAACCAAATCCTGCTTCGAAGCCGATCCACAATCAGGAGAAGCGTGCCTCACGAACCCCAATCAGAAAGGCACTCAGATCGCCGACAGGCCGAAGAGCGCCCCCAGCGGAACGACTAAAACGGTACCGACGTAGAAACCGTCCTTCGGGCGGCGTGCGGTATAGGGATTATAGAAAGACGTCCCGTTGACGAGGTATTGAACCACCGATTGGAAGGCTATGCCGTGTCCCAGCGCAAAATTCGCGTTGGCCTCGAAGATGAGCTTGTCGCGCGAGAACGATGCGCCCGTCCCGCCTGAAAAACGATTCGCATCAGCGAGGAAGATCGCATAGCTGTCGTTGATACGCTGCCAGTTCATCTTGATGCCATAGCTGTCACCGGGCCGGCTTTGATCAGGTGCCGAGAGGGTCGCGCCGACGAAGCTGTTGAAGCGGATCGGGATCGTGCTGTCGAAAGCGTAGCCGGTGCCGGTATAGAGCGAAATCGCGGTCGGGCTCGGGTTGGCTTCGCGCCCCTGATCGGCCCGCCACACCGTCTGGCTGGCGGTGAGAACGATGCCGGAGGTGCCCTCGCGTTGGATGGCCGGCGTTCCGGGGTTCAGACCGCGGGATGTGCCGGCGATGGTCCTTAGATTATCGGCATGATCCGATGTGTTGTAGAAGCCCGTCAGCGAGACCCGGCCCGGATAGGCGTCCTGGGTGAAGTCCGTCTTGCGCCCGATCTCTGTCATGACGAGCGCGCCCGACAGTGTCTCGTAACCGAAGTCGTAGCCCGATAGGGCATTGGTGCCCGGATTGACGCTGAAGGCACCGGCCTGGATATAAGTCGTCGGCGACAGCTTGTAGGCGGCGTTCGCGCCCCAGACGCCGTAGAGCGGCGAGGTGAACCCGGCGTTCAGATAGAACAGGTCCTGAAAGCAGGAGTTGATCGAACCACAGGGCGGCAGGCCGTAATAGCGGTCGGGATGGGTCCGCCCGATCTCGACGACGAGACGATCGTCGATAAGCTTCTGCTGATAGGTCAGGAGCGAAAGGCGGTTGTTGTTGATGTTGTACGGCGGCTGATAGCCGATCGTGCTGTCGCCGATGTCGCCGGCATGGTTGGTGTTGCGGACGAAACCGAAGAAGGACTGCGTGAAGTTGATCGAGCCGCCGCTGATGCCGGCGAGCTTCTGCATGTCGGCGCTCATGCTAAGGACGAAATAGGTCCCGTTGGATTGTTCGCCTGTCCGCAAGCCGGCGCTGGGATTGGCTTGATAGAAATTGTAGACGTTGACGCCGAAGGTCAGACCACGATTAGCCATTTCGGTCGCCCAAGGCGCGAGGGGCCCGGATCGAACTCCGGGCGCAGCCGGCTTGATGACGACCTCCGGCGACGTGCGGGGCTGTGTCTGGTCGACGAGGGCACCGACCGGACTCGCTGTCTGCGCGAGCGAACTCGAGGCGATGAGGGAGAGCGCGAGTCCGAGTGCGACGGGCGTCCGTGTGAGTTGCCCTGGATGGGCGAGACGGCATGACATGGTGATCCCCTATTTCAAGTGAAAGTCTAAATATTACCGGCCATCATCCGCCAGTTTTTCTCCTAATTTGAAATGAGAGCGTCGATGCTTACATTCCAAAAATTGTCGATATTCTTCCAAACTACGACATAGTTTCCGGAATTGTGGGTCGATACGTCGTCCGACATGGTTTTGAAGCTGTAGGTGCCGACCTCGAACGCCATGGTTCCGGCGGCATCGACCTCGATCGTCGTTGGACCGAAGACCAGTGAACTGGCGCTGGCGGTGAGCAGGCCTTGCCAGAAGCCTTCGATGGCCGCTCGGCCGCTGATGACCGGCGAACCCGCCAGGAGAATACGGCCGTCCTCGGCGTAGATCCCCGCGATGGTTGCGGTATCGCCCGCGGCCACGGCATCCAACCATTTGGCGATCACGGAGCGGATCTGGAACTCGGATTCGGATAGCAACGACATGCATAGATCCTTTGATTTGGAGCTGTGATTTCGACAAAGCTTCGCCGGCATCATCGATCGATGGATTTTATCGAGGCTTATAAAACGAGACTAGCGAATTTGTTTTTCTTCGAGTGTCCAAGACCAGCCCGGAACCTTTTTCTGGCTCTGAAAGGAATTGACGATATTCGACAATAACTTGGCGATGTTGTTGTCGAAATTATTGAACGGCAGCGACTGTCCGAAGGCGATCGAGCCCGTCGAGAAGACGGCTCCGTCATTGGGAGCGGTGAAGAAGACCATGTCGGCCCGGATGCGGTAATCGTGCGAGCCGGACAGGCCGGGGTACGGGTAGAGGACCTCCTCCGTCACGGTGACGTAGTTGTCGCTATGTCCGCCCGAGGAGGCGACGATGAGCGAATGCGGAGGCGTGCCGAGGGCGAGATCGTAGCGGTCGATCTCCAGGCCGCCGGCCGCCTCGTGCGCGAGGCCGAAATCGCCCAGCATCTCGCCCTCGATGCCTTCGAACATCCAATCCACCCGCCGGTGCCAACTGTCGGGCATGCGCCGGAACGGGCGGGCGGAATCGAAGCCCTCGGAGATGAATCCGACCCCGGTGAGCTTCTGCGGCGGGCGCCCGAGGTCTTTCCAGATACCGCTCTTCTGGCCGTTGGTGGCCATATGGTACTCACCCGGCCGCGCCTGCCAAGCCCGCATGCCGGAATTCAATTTTCGCACCTCGACGCACCACGGTTCGTCGGTGCGCATACCGATATTCCAGTAATAGCCGTTGCCGCCCATGTAGATCAGCCGGCCACCCTGCTCGACATAGTCCTCGGTGGCATCCAGCATCGCCTCGGAGACGTATTCCGGATGCGTGCCCGTGAGAACCAGACGATAGGGTTTGAGCGCGTCGAGTCCTTCGAGGTGGAGGTCCTCGTCGGTGAGAACCTCGTAATCGTAGCCTGCGTGTTCCAGCCATGCGATCACCGAGAGATCGGCCGGAAGCTGCCAAGTGACCCCCATCGACGACATGCGGGCCTTCGGGCGCATGTTCAGGATCGGTCGGCGATAGGAACTGTAGCAGCAGCCGGCGCCGTCCGAATGGGTGTCGTAGAGGGATAGACCGAAGCTTTCGGTCTGATACATCTCGATGTCGAGCTCGGAAAGGATCGGCGACTGGCCGGCGAGCGGCTGCATAATCTCCGCATCGAAGCTGAGATGTTCGTTGGCGTAGGCCAGATAGCTCGCGGTCGGAACGAGGAAGGCGATGGGCGCCTTCGGCTGGCGAGCGCGAACGAAGAAGACGATGTATTCTTCGCGAATCCCGGTGCCGTCGCCGATCCGCAGGCGGATTCCGTAGGCTCCGCTGCGCAGTTCGGGGACGGTCCAACTCCGTGTCACCGCCCAGTTGCAGTCGATGATCGCATCGTCGTGGAACTCGATTCCTCCGAATTCATGAGGGGCGACCTGGAAACTGTGGCTTTTGCCGTTCCAGTTGAAGCCGGTCTGGGCGCGCACCGGGCGATTGTAGCCGACGGCGTGCAAGCGATGCGGTCCGATATCGACGACCGTATCGCCGATCCCCTCGGCCGTGTAGCCGCTGCTGGTATCCCAGAAGGCGACGATCCCGTCGGCCGGGCCTTGGCCGGACTTGCGGTAGGCGTCGAGGTCCTCGCGGGTCAGCACCCGATCGTACACGCTCGGCCGGTCGAGCTTACCGTTCAGACCCTGGGTGACGAAGGTGCCGCGCAGGGTGTGGAAATCCTGCGCGCCGGCGAGGAGAAAGGGAACCTCTGGCGGGTTCACGGGCTTGAAGCGCAACGTCTCACGTACGTGGGACCGGTAATCGATCCCGGCGACCTTGCCCAGCCGGCTGTTGTACCGGTTGGCCGCGCTCTCTTGATAGAGTGTGGCGACACCGGTCTTCGCATCGTACGTCGCGGCGACGAAATACCAGTGTTGCTTCAGCAAAGGCACTTCGCCGTCGATATAGTCGACCTCCTGCCCGTTGCCGTAGCCGAATTCGAGCAGACCGGCCGGATTGAGCCATAGCCCGTAGCCGCGGTTGCCGAAGGCGTCCCAACGCCCCAGCAGGCATTGGCGCAAGCCGTCACCCGGATGGTTGGGATAGACGAAGGCACAGAGGCTGAAGCTGCCGTCGACCGCGAGCCGCCCCTCCGGATCCTCGACCGTGCAGTAGGATCCCACCTGCGTGAACTGCTTCCTGACGTCCCAGGCCCCATTTAGCGGAGAGAGAATCTCCTCCTCCTTGTAGCCGGGACCGGCGGGATGGGTATCGCCATGGATCAGGCGGACCAGTTGCGCCTGTGCCGTCGAGGTACCGTCAGCGTTGACGTGAAAGGTGATCGCGTCGCCGGGTTTGACGGATATCTTGTTGGCGTATCCGAATATTTTCAGTTCGGCCATCGTCTGCTTCCGAATGTCGATGATAGGGTTACGAGGTAGGATTCCGAGCCTTTGGAATCCGCAAAGTGTGGCGTCGTCGATCAGGTTTCGAGCAGATCCTGAACGCGGCGCAGGAACAGTGCGTGATAGGCCTCGTTCGGGTTCAGGTAGACTTTGTCCTCGACGACGCGGGGCGCGGTGCCGCGATGACCGGAGAGGGCGACGATCCGATAGGCCTTGAACTCTTCCGTCACGAGGATCGCGTATTTGTCGACCTGGCCCTGGCGACGGAAGTAGATCAGGAGCCGGTCGAGTGCCTCGCTGTGCTGCCCCAGAGGGCGCGACCGGTGCTCCTCGATGATCTCGTTTGTGACGAGGCGTTTGATGAAGTCACGCTGCATCTTGTCGAAACGACGATAGTAGATCTCATCCTTATTCTCGGTTTCCGTTGCTTCTTCAGGGAGCATTTCACCACCTTTTTCGGCTCGTGTTGCGCGACGTTCGCTCTTCTTTTTGTCTCGCCAAGCGCGAAACTGAGGTTTGATTCCGAACAATCCGTCGCGCAGGAAAAGAACGACGAGGAGCATGATCAGTCCGATGAGGACGAACCGGAGCGGGCCCCAGTCGATGAGCACGCGGTCGATGAAGACCACGATCGCCGTTCCGGCGACGGCCCCCTCCGAGCGTCCGATTCCGCCGATGACCAGCATGGCCAAGGCGAGGAGGAGCGTGTCGAAGGAGAAGAGGTTGGGCGAGGCGCCGCCGAAATGGCTGGCATAGAACCCGCCAATGGCGCCGATCGCCGTCGAGGAGAGCAGGAACACCGAGACGCGGGCGCGCCGGTAATCCACACCGCAGGCCTCGGCGAAGGCCTCCTTCTTCTCCGGCGCCATGCGCAGCACCCGGCCGAGACGCTTGCCGTTGACGAAGCGGTAGAGGAAGAGCGCCGCGACCATCACGAGGAGGGAGGCGTAGTATCCGTAGAGAAGCTGATCCTGTTGGGACAGGTCGTCCGGGAGGTAGCTTGGCGCTCCATAGAGACCACCGGTCGCTGAGCCGAAGACGCGGGACTGGATCACATAGACCCGACCGAGCTCGACGACGCCGAGGGTGAGCAGGGCGTAGTAGAAGCCATCGAGGCGCATGGCCGGCAGCGCGATGATGACGCCGAAGACCAAGCCGATGGCCGCTCCCGCGAGGGGCAGCATCCACCAGGGGATGCCCGTCAGGATCGCAATGTACGTCGCCCCGTAGGCCGCAGCGCCGACCACCGCGTAGCTCGCCAACGAGTAAATGCCGGCCGTGCCGATGATGAGCATCCAGCACAGGTTGACCGCGGCGTAGATACCGAACACGGCGGCGGCCGTCATGACGGTGTTCCAGAGATCGCCCGGAACCGCGAAGGGCATCAGCAGGAACGCCGCGAACGCTATCGTCCACCAGATCGGGCGCTTGTCGAGAATGGTCTTCTCGCGCCGCATGGTTTTCTGGTTGTACGTGCCGCCGATATTGAGGACCCGGCGCCGGGTCGGCCAGTAGCGCGTACGCGACCACAGATGGCCACCGTGGCCGGGCCATTTGTAGAAGAAGTTCAACCGCCCGACCTTGTACATCTTCGGCTTGAATCGGGTGGTCTCGTTCCAGGTCGTCTGCGGCGAGAGGTAATCGTTGGTCGCGACCTCGCGGGGCGCTTTCTCGGGCTCGAAGCCCGAGAGCGGATCGATCCAGGTTCGGCTCATGGGTTCAGGCCTCCCGTGCCTTGTCGAGGATGCCGGCGATGCCCCGGGGGCGGATCAGCAGGATCAGGATGATGAGCAGGAACTGGGTGATGAGGACGTACTGGCCGCCCAGTAGCGTCGAAGTGAAGGCCTCGTTGGTGCCGAGGATGACCGCGCCGATGACCGCGCCCGGGACGCTACCGAGGCCCCCCATCAGAGCGATGCTGAGCCCTTTCACCATCGGCGTGATGCCGCTGAAAGGGGCGACGTAGTAGGTCTGGGCCAGAAGGACGGAGGCCAGACCGGCAAGGCCGCCGGTGAGAGCCATCACCGAGAAGCTCGTCTGCCGCACGCCGATGCCGACGATGGAAGCGGCGTGCGGATTCATCATCATCGCGCGGATCTCCAGCCCGCGCCGGCTCGACCGCATCCACATCAGGACGAGCGTCAGGAGCACGACCGCCGAGATCGAGGCACCGATCTTGTCGGCCGTCATCACGACGCCCAGGATGTTGACGCTTCCCGCCCCGAAGAGCTGCGGTAGGGACTTGGCGCGCGGCCCGAAACTCCACAGCAGCACCTGATTGCCGACGAGGCTGATCGCGAGCGTGGCGATGAGGCCGCGCAACTGATAGTTTGGCTTGTCGTGGATGGGGATGAACGCCAACGCGTTGACGAAGACGCCCCCGAGGACCCCGGTCAGGATTCCCGCCATCATGACGACCGGGGTGTAGGGGCCGATATGCTGGCTCGCGAGCCAGGCGCCGTAGCCGGACAGGGCGAAGATGAAGCCATAGGCCATGTTGATGAGGCCGAGGCTCGACCACGTCAGCGAGATGCCGATCGCGAGCGTTCCGTAGATGCAGGCGAGCGTGATCGCGTTGGCGATCACAAAACTCCAGTTCATGCGCCAAGGCCTTTCGAGGAAAGCGGCGATGCGACGGAGGCCTCGCCCTTGAGTTTGCCGGCATGCATGCCGATCATCCGATCGACACGGCCTTCGAGGAGGCCGACGTTCTGCTCGGCGATCACCATCGCCGATCCACCGAGCTCGACCGCCATGAGCGCGGCGATGACCGACTTCCCGATCTTCGGGGCGAGCCCGAGGGAGGGTTCGTCCACGAGGAAGAGGCTGGCATCGGCCATCAGTCCACGGCCGAGCGACACCATCCGCCGCTCGCCGCCCGAAAGCCGCCCGACGGGGGTCTTCATCAGCGCTTCCAGGGGCGGAAAGATCTTGAGGATGCGCTTCTTGCGCTCGCCCCGTTCCTTCCAGGCCCTTGGCGTGAAGGCTCCGCTGTCGAGGTGCTCCTCGACGGTCAGGCCATTGAAGATCTCGTCGCCCTGCGGCATCAGGGCGAGGCCGTGCCGCACGACGAGGTGGGTGTAGCGGCCGGGTCCCTGGCTTCGCGTCCGGCCGACCTCGTGGCCGTCGAGGAGGATCGAGCCGCGCTGCCAACCGGACAAGCCGGCGATGGCGAGGAAGAGTGTCGACTTGCCGTGCCCATTCAAGCCGACCAGTCCGACCCGTTCGCCGGCATAGACGTTGAGGTCGAGGTCGTGGATCACCCGCATCGGCCCCCAGCCGGCGGACAGGCCGTCGACATGCAAGACCTCGCGGCGCTCGGATTGCACTGTCATCGCGACGCCTCCTCGGGCTCGTCTTCCGCCATATCGAAGTAGGCTGCGTTGACTTTGGGATCGTGCAGAATGGACGCGAGATCGCCCGTGGCGATGACTTCGCCCGCATCCATCACCATCACCCGGTCGGCCGTCGTCTCGAGAAGTTCGATCCGGTGCTCGATGAGGATGATGGCGATGTTCAATTCCTTGGCGAGCACCCGCATGATTTCGTCGAGTTCGTCGATCTCGGAATTGATGAGGCCGGCCGCCGGCTCGTCCATCAGCAGCATGGAGGGCCGCCGCATGAGGAGACAGGCGAGCAGGAGCTTGCGCCGATGCAGGGTGTCGAGGCGCTCGGCCAGGACATTGCCGGGAACCCGGAACGTCACCAGCTCCGACCCCCACTCCGAATCGTCCGGGGTGAGGTACGGCTTGTAGGCTTGCCGCGCGGCCTTGAAGACCTCGGCCACCGTCAAGCCTTCTGGGACCACGGGTGTCTGGAAGGTGCGCCCGATCCCCAGGCGCGCCCGTTGCTGCAAGGCCAGGCGCGTTACGTCGTGGTCCTTGAAGCGGATGACGCCGGATTTCGGCGACACCCGTCCCGAGAGCACTTCGAACAAGCTGGTCTTTCCGGCACCGTTTGGACCGATGATGCCGAGCACCTCTCCCTCGGCGACGTCGAGGGAGATTCCTCTGAGGATCGAGCGCCCCCCCAGATCGAGGGTGATGTCCCGGGCGGAGAAGAGTGAGGCATGGGATGACTGAGAGCCTGGCATGGCCTCACCACCACGGCGCTGTCTGGAGCTTACCTTCGCTCAGGACGTCCGGATAGATGATCTTGTGCTCGGCATTCTGAACTTGATAATAGAGCTGGGCCATGCCCTTCTCGATATCCGTCGCCGTCACGTCGTGGCCGTTGTCGGGGTAGTGAGCCGCCTCCTGATAGCGGTTGTTGAGATCCATCATCCCGTTGACGCCGCGGAACGCATGGGTGCGGACCCAGTCGTTCACCGCATCGAACTTGCTCGGATCCCCGATCGCCTCCCAGGCGGCCTTCAAGTAATAGGCGACATCGTAACCGTTACCGGTATAGCACATGCCCATGACGCCAGGGAAACGCTTCCTATATTTGGCTCGGAATTCCTGACCCTTCTTGTCGGCATAGACGCCCAGCACCGAACTCCAGACGAACCCATTCGCCGCCGCTCCGGCGAGTTCGAGGAATTCGGGCTGAGATGGGCCGTATTGGAGATAGATCAGCGCTCCCTTCAGGGGGTCTGACTGATACTGCTTGACGAAGGCTGCGTATTCGGCCGCGACCCAATGATCGACCATGACCGCTCCGGCACCGACCTGCTTGATCTCCTGGATCACAGGCCCCCAATCTTGGACCGGGTACTGGATGTCAGTGACATGGGCGAGTTGGAATTCGCTCTTCGGCAGAACTTCCTGGAGGGATTTCGAGATCGTCTGACAATAAGCGATCTGCTCTTGGATGATGTGGACGCCATTGTTCAACGGCTTCCAAGTCCCCTGTTCCTTCATCGCCTTGAGGAACATAGGGAATGTATAGCCATAGTGCACTTCGGACGGGTCGGTCTGGAAAAGGTGACTGTATTTTTTTGGATTCTTGGCGACGAGTTCGGTCAGGTTGCGCTGGGTGGCCCCCCACAGGAACGGCGCACGATACTTCGCGGACGCGTCGGCGGCGGGCACCGGCGTCAACGAGAAGGCGCAAGAGATCGCGTGAACCTTGGCATCGATGAGCTTATTGATCGCGATCTGGCCGCTCTCGGGCGACAGTGGGTCGATATCGACGACGACCGCCTTGAGGGGGCGGCCCAGAATTCCGCCGGCCGCATTGATCTCTTCCAGGGCCAACGTGGTGCCGTTAAGGTAGTCTTGGTGATCGGCAACGCCGGTCTGTGCCGTCTGCGCTGTCGGTACACCGATCAGGATCGGACCCGTGGTGGCCGCCCGCGCCTGCCCTATGAATGGCATCGCCACCGAGGCCGTCCCCGCCGACAGCGTCTGCAGAAGGATACGACGGGTTAGATCTGTCGTCATCTTTGGGCCCCTGATCGTTCAGAGAGCGTCGGACTTGCCGTCCGGCTCAAATCTGACGCTAGGGCGCGTTTGCGAAGACGTCTTTCCCGGAACCGCACAACATTTTTTCTGACAATGCACGGCCCCGATGATGCTTCAGTGCCGGCCGCTCGATCAGTATTATAATGAGCTGCGCCTCGGTCGAGGCATCCGGCCGAAAATGGGTCGTTGCACGCGTGCTGTAAGGCCCCCTAAAATCTCTGCGTTTGATTTGGTGAGTGCTCTTATCAATTCAAAATCACTGCACGACAGGCAAAGTAACCAAGGCTAGATTCGGGAAAGTAGCTCGAATGGGATGGTCATGGCATAAAACGTGCTCGTGCCGACGGGCGTACCGCCCGGCGATGCGCGTAAGGTTAGGCCGATGAACGATATACAACGCAGTTTCACCACGCACAGCCTTTCCGACGGCGCGCCTGCCGACGCTTGGCAGAAATACATGTCCGAGGTCTATTACCGCCTCGACATCGAGGTCGACCGCTCAAAGGAGGTCGAGGGGTTTTTGCATGAAACCCGACTTCCAGATCTATGCATCTCGCATTTCGGCGCGACGGCTCAAAGAGTGAATCGCCGGCGGGCGGCCGCGTCAAACGATGAGTCCGAGGACTACGTTTTCATTCTTCCAACACGCGGAAATTTTAAATTTCAGCAGAGAAGAAACTCCGGTCTAGTCGATACAGGAAGTGTCGTACTCCTAAATTCCGCCGAAGGCTATCAGGTGGATGTCAGTGATCGCGCGGAAAATGTAACTTTAAAAATATCCGCCGATAATTTGAGAAACAGAATTAGCTGGATTGAACGATTTTGTTCGCGTCACGACTTCGGCGAAGTGACACTCGTCCCTGCAATAAGTCAACTATGTCTACATCTTACAGGGAAAAATAATTTGCATAATTCTTTTCGCGTACAGGAGGCATGCATCGATCTCGTAACTCTTATGGTAGATACCGCAAATAAAAGTTATTGCGGGGAAACGATACCCGACTCGATGGGCCGAACATTACACGAAAGCATAAAAGTTTTTTTAATTCGAAATTCTAGGAATCCCAAGATTTCAATATCTGACGCAGCAAGATTCTTCGGCGTTTCAGAGCGCTTGATCTATAAAACCATGCAGCGCTTTGGTGAAACTTTTATTGAAGAATTGACGAATATCAGGCTCCGGGAGGCGCGAGAGCTTATCCGGGCAGTTGGAAAATCGAATACGCTAAATATCGGACAGATTGCTTTCATATGTGGATTTTCTACGCAATCCTACTTTTCTGTAAAGTATAGACAGAAATTTGGCATATCACCCCGAGATGATAGAATTATGGAAAACGCTAATATTTACATCTCGGATTGAGTCTGGTTTTATTATAGACCGTGCAATTTGACGGGTAAGCGTTTCTTCGCTAAACGAAATGTTTCGGACAGCGCGTACCAACGTCGCCCCAATGTGCGAGTCCGCCGCCCACGGGTTCCTGCACGTCTCCTCCCAGTGGCCCGCTACCTCAAAGATATCTCCGCGACCGTGGCGCCCGGCTCCCATGCCGTGCTCCTGCTCGATCGGGCCGGCTGGCACACCACGAAGAAGCTGCTTGTCCCAGACAACATCACCCTGCTGCCTTTTCCGGCTCGCTCATCCGTGTTGCGACCTCGACCGCATCACCCCTGGCTTCATCCAAGCAGCTATCCTGGTATCTCCTGCGGGAGCCAGAAGACCTCGATCCCGAGGCAGCCGCGGTCGTGGATCACGGCCGGCGATTCTCCCAGATTGTCCGGAGCCGTTGTGGCCCGCAACCGTTGGGAAAATCGGATGTCATGGCGTTCGATGTATGGCTCTGTGAAGCGGAAACCTGCGGTGTCCGCATCGTGGAGAGCTTTGCCGCCAGCATCGGTCAAGACGGAGACGCCGTTCGGTCCGCGCTGACATTGCCTTGGAGCAGTGGGCAGGCCGAGGGGTAGATCACGCGTCTCAAGCTCTTGAAGCGCGCCATGTACGGCCGCGCCAATCTCGATCTCCTCCGACGACGGTTCCTCCTCGCAGCCTGATCCACCAAACTTGGCGAAGAGCCACTTTTCAGGGGCAGGCCAGGCGATCTGCAGCCCCATCGGGTCCCGCAATTTAAGCTCTCCAGCAGGTTGGTCTTCGCTGCCAAGTTGCGTGACGCCGTCTGGCTCTACGTCGTCCTGCCCCCCAATGCCGTCGTGCTTTCGGTCGATGAGAAGAGCCAGATCCAGGAGTTCGCCATCGAAGAACCCGGGCTGAGCCATCTGAGCCTCCCAAACACCGACAGCATCAGGGAATCACGATACCGACCCGCATTGAAGGGGGGATTTCGAGGTGTCCAATTGAAATGAAAGGCAGAATGGCGCCGACTGCACGCGAGAGTTGTGGATTTAAAGTGGCTTGTGCGCGTAGACAGAAGTGCATAACATCGATCTGCCGACGAACGGCTAAGTACCTGAATTAAATGTGGTTGTCTGGTAGAAATTCGAGTCCTGCCGGGCCCACCACTCACTCCCAGCGAACGACGGGAATTCGCATTTCGTGGGAGACGTGGGCAATCTCAAGAACTTAGCGAAGAGTTGCTGTTTGGCGGTCCCTTCTCCGGGGCGGTGCTGAGGGCCTGATTCTGGGCGATTTCGGCCTGTTTCTCGCCGGTCGCCAGTGCAGCTTCCGCAGCATTGTAGGCGGCTTGGCTGGAGACTGGTTCGCAGGCCAGCGGAGCCGTGGTTCGCTGGCGGCCGTGCACTGGTGTGTGAGCGATTACTGCCACTTCGGACTGGATTTGAGCTGCGAATGGAACGGAACTGTCCGCGTTCGTAAGGCCGTCGACGCGGTGCGCCCTCGACCCCCCTGCCGATCCCTCGCGATCCGCGGGGTTGCGCTGGTGGCAGCAGACCCGCTGCTGAACCATCGCAAGGTCCACCTTCATGATTGACGAGACGCACCAGGCGCTGCTGAAGACAGCCGCCGAGTCACACGACCAGCTAATCGCCCGGCCCGCAGGGCTGAACACCAGAGCCGCCAAGGCGCTGTTCGCCAAGCTCCTCAATACCGTGCTGTCGGTCGAGGTCGTCGTGAACGACGACGAACCACACTGGCACAGCGACGAGCGCGGTTCGATCGGGCTGCGTCTCACGACCGCTGGTCGGGAAAGTCTTGGCTTCGAGCCTGACGTAGGCAGCTCCATCGCCTCGATGCCGGTTGCGGATGCCGGACCGGACAGTGCCGGGACAAAGCCGAGAGCCGGATGGGACAGAGCACGACCAAAGGGTGAGCGAAGCAGGATCGGTTGAGTGGTCGCTACTCCGTGTGCCGTGGTCAGCCCGACCGAACCGTCGTCGGAGCGAGGTCATCTGCGTTAAGGGCGATGAGCAGGCAATCCCACCGCGGCCGATGCGGGTCGAGACCCGGGCACGCCTCGTCGACGGGATCGCCAAGGCTCGCTTCTGGCTCAATGATCTTGTCAGCGGCCGTGTAGCCGACACCCATGCCATCGCCGTAGCGGAAGGTTGCAGCGAGCGCTCACTGCGCATGACCCTCAACCTCGCCTTTCTGGCTCCATCCGTCATACAGGCGGCGATCGCTGGTACATTGCCGGAAGGGTCCGGCATCCCCGCACTCATGAGCGCGCCAATGGTTTGGAGCGAACATCCCGATGCTTGCGGCGGCAACTCAAAGTGAAAGAGCAATTGCTACGCTTCGCCGACTATCCATGCAGTCCTATCAGATGGACGCTCGCCGCCATCGTGCTACGGCGGCAATGCGCCATGAACGGACATCAGCTGACCGCCCGGTAGCGGACATTCAGTGTCGGATGACCGTCGCCGTGTCGGCCCCTGGAGCGGGCCGCTCCTATGCGATCAGTTCTACCGAGCTATCAGCCGAACTGCGGAGACACGGAGTGTCCTCTCCTCCCCTGGCGCTTCTGACAGCGCAAACCACTTACGGCTGCGGGTGGGCCTGTGGCGTGGGAGCCATTTTCGGCTTGGCGGGCGTTGGCGGAGCCGGATCGGGTGGCGGGCTTGGCTTAGGCGGCGACGCGTTCGTCGGTGTGTTGGTTGGCGAGACAGGCGACGGAGGCGTCGGAGCCGGTGCGACAGGCGTCTCAGCCGGCGGGATCGGTGTTGGTGCCGACGCCGAGACCTCACCCGACCAACAGCTCATGTACGGGACGTTGGTCACTCGATACGCGACGAACGTGGCCACCGCTGCCCCGACGACTGCGAGCACGCCAACAAACCCCAGAAACCTTCGCTGCCATTTGATCCGACCGGCGAGGGTGACGAAAATCGTATCGAACTGATCGCTGAGCGCCGCAAAGTCCTGCTGAAACTTGGTTTTTTGGCGCGCGATATCGTCGGATATGGACGCCAGCGTCGCCCATTGGTTTCCGATGGCGATCGCCAAGAGCGCGACGAAGATCCACGCTCCCACGACGACGGCGAAGTTGGTCCAGAACTCGACGCCGCAGGCGAATGTGACTTTCAGCTGCGAGGCGACGATGACCGTCGCGACAGGGATACCGAGCAACTGCGTCTGGATATCGATAATCGTTTTATGGATCTTGTTGAGATAATCGATGCGTGCGGCTTCGATCTCGTTGCGGATCTTTGAGTAAGAGAAGCTGGACGCGAACAGCTGGTAGCCGTTGCGAACTTCTTCGTTCACCGAACCGAGGTTTGCGATGAGGTGGCGAAACCGGACTGCGACCGGCTGAGACGCGCAGATCCCGATGACGGCTTCGGCGAGGATCGCGAGCTTCTGGTCTCGGTGAATCTCGTCGGCGCACGCGCTGAGAATGGCGTCGGCGTCGGAGACGCTCACACGGTCCAAGTCGGCGGCCTTATACGCCAGCGGAACGCTGAACTTGCCATCCTTGATGAAGATCAATTCTCTTTTGGATTGATCGACATAGGCAGCTGCTTCGCCGACGAGCTTCGTGAACTCGAGGACCTTGCGATAGGTCGCTAAGCGCTCGGGACAGGGATCGATGTCCGGTGTGATACCGCCGTCGATGACGAAGTAGGCGCGCGGTTCTTTGACCCGCGCTTCCGGGGTATCGAGCAACCCGTCGAAGTCGCGAACGAGGGAGCCGAGCGCAGTCCGGGGTGGGCCGACGCGGACTGATACGATCTGACCGACTTGAAGCGCGTCGTCGACGAGCACCGCGATGTCTGCGTCAACAGCGACATCCTGGTCATCTTCGATGAGTTGGATGACCTCCAGGACTTCTGGGGTCGCAATCGACAGCCTTCCCTGATCGCCGTTCTGATCGAAGGCGATATGACGATACAGCAGGGCCAGCTGGTCGAATGTGATTCTAGCCATCTTGGCTGTACTCAGCGCGCAGCTGCGCTGTGAGATCCTCGGGCAGGCCGGTCAACGTGAGGGTGTTGTCCTCAGCGTTGAACCGCACATTTCCGCGGGTGATCGCGTCGCGGTTGAACTCGATGCTCCAGGTCGGGGTCTTGCCCTTGAATTTGATCAGCGGTCCGAGGGCGCGGCGATCAGGCACGAAGCCGTCGTTGAGGCGCAGATCGGGATCGGCCAGAACGGTCATCAGCCTCTCGGGATCCTGCGGGCTCAGTTCGTTGGCCAGCGCCTCAAAGCTGAGTTCCTCCTGAGCCTTGGCCGAACGCTCGCAGATGGTTTTCGCTCGGGCGAGGAAATCGTCCTTGCTCGGGGTGTCCATGCCTTCATCGGTGGCGAATGCCATCAGCGCCTGGACGAGCTCGGCCGTGTCGCGGCGGTTCTGGACCGTGGTGTCACAGCCGAGGAATTCCTTGAAGTACTCGGAGACCTCCCGCTTGCCCTTCAAGAAGCCGATGTAGCGCTCCTCGCCGTTGGCCCAGCCGGTCATGTTGATGCGGCCCGCGAACCGAAAACCGTCCATGTCGAGATGGCGGACATCCTGGACATCGAGGTCGCTCGTCATCGACGCGCCGAGCTTCTCGTTGACGATCGCGATGAGGAGGTACTGCCGTTCTTCGCGCGCGAAGTGAGCGAAGAAGACGTGGCCGCCCGTGGCAGCGCCCTTGTAGCCCGCCTGGGCTTTCAGCGTTTCCATCATCTTGTGCGTCAGCGTCGTGAAGTCACTGGGCTGGACGTTGAGGTAGGCGCGGAGGTGCTTCTCGGTCGGAAATCGATCTTCATCGACCGCGAATTTCCCGTAAGATTTCGAGGTCCGCTTGGCGTAGAGAGCGGTGAGGTCGTCGATCACGCGTTGCATCGTCTGAGTAACTTTCAGATCGCTTTTTCCGTGCTTAACGACGAAGGCCCCCTGGGTTTTGGTCAGGTCGTGGATCGCGACGCGGATAATGGTGTTTGTCACCTGCCCTCCCAGCGGCGAATGCAACGACCTCAGGTGTCGTTCACTGCGGCCGAGACTGGCTTGGCGCAAGGACGCTGACAACCCAGACGATACGACCGCCGCCCCCTGTCCCGAGCTCCTTTCGGGGTGAGTTGGACCGTGCAGAGCGCTGACCCCGCAGTTTTACATTGTGAACGAAACAAGAACAAGCATGGGTTGGCAGCGGCGTGCTCGCTACGCCAAAGCGCATAGAACCTGTGCCGATGTATGCGAACTAGGGCTACATCCGATCAAGTAGGGTCAAAAGCATCGTATCCTGCGGCCACGAGGTAGTTGCGGCATTCATTCGGTGTGAAGCGCTTGAAAGCCTGTTTGATGGTGTCGCAGAGGTCCGCGATCGTGCGGGCGGCCTCGGCACGCAGCGCCGCCTTGAGCTTGGCAAAGGCCAGTTCGATCGGGTTGAAGTCGGGGGAGTAGGCGGGCAGGTAAAGAAGCTGGGCTCCGGCTGCCTGGATGCGCTCTCGGATGCCGCTGACCTTGTGGGCGGGCAGGTTGTCGAGCACGACCGTGTCACCGGGCTTCAAGGTCGGGATCAGGGTCTCCTCGACATAGCTGCGGAAGCGAGCGCCGGTCATCGGTCCGTCGAAGAGCGCGGTCGCCGTCAAGCCGCTGGCCCGCAGGCCCGCCGTAACCGTGATGGTCTTCCAGTGCCCGAACGGCACGGCCACCCGGCAGCGTTCGCCCCGTGGAGCCCACCCGTAGCGACGCGTCATCTTCGTGTTGGTCGCGGTCTCGTCGAGGAACACGAGCTTGTCTGGATCAAGCTCAGGCTGGCCCTCGAACCAGGCCAGGCGGGCCGCCTTCACGTCTTCCCGATCCTGCTCGGCGGCGTGCCCGGTGTTTTTTTACGCGTGATGCCGTGGCGCTTGAAGAAGCGGGATAGGCTGCTCACCCCGACCCGCAGCCCGTTGTCGGCCAGGCGGGCGCGCATCTCATGCAGGAACAGTTCAGGCTTGGCCTCATAGGTCTGCCGGATCAGGGCGGCCTGGGCCTCGATGGCGTGCGAGCGCTGATCGCCGCCCATCCGCTTGGCCCGTGTGCGTCCTTCCCGAACGAAGGCTTCGTGCCAGCGCACGGCGCTGGCGGGACTGACCTCGAACCGTCTGGCGGCTTCCCGGCGCGAGGCTCCTGCCTCGATCGCTGCCACGACGCGTTCACGCAGATCGGCTGACACGGCTGAGGGCATTCGGCTCTCCTCCTGGAAAGCCAGGCATCGAATCACATCTGCGCCGCTCTCGAAACCCCAGACGATTCAAATCGGTCGGACACCGCTCTAGGGTTTTGCATACAGCACGTTTCGAAGTGTCGGACTGCGTGGGACTGACGGCCACCGTCGAGGATGCAACTGGCAAGAAGGCCCGCCATCTTGAAGAGCTTCGGGTCCTGCCGCCATCGCATTGGGGTGGCGGCAGGAGCGCGCCGGAGCTTCTCGCGGCGTTTGTCCGTCCCAATGATCGCGACGCGGCGCGGGCGGGTACGACAGAACCCCGGCCCCAGGCGGCGTTACGCGCAAAAGCTGTTCGCCCAATGCGAGCGGATCGCTAGAGTCCCTGACGAGCAGAAACGGCAACGGTCTAAAAAGGACACTCGAGCAAACGCCTCGTAATGCGCCAAAAGGGCGACAAACCGCGGTGGAGCACAACACCCCCAGTCAACCCCGCCGAAGGTCCATAGCCGCGGGCTGGCCGCCCACAAGCGGACATTCCCAATGCCCGGAATGGGTCAGCTTCAGCCGATCAACAAGATCCGCTTCACCAATTGATCACTCGGAAGCGGACGTACTGCCATCGTTCCTTGCCGTCCCTTGCCGGTCGTCCCACCAGCCTTGGGTCCTTCCCGATAGCGGCCAGTCTTGATGAAGACGCAGGATCTTCATCGTCTAACATGGATACCTGGAACTTGCGGCCGACAACGACGCGAAATTTCACGTGGAAGCACCAATGCCCCTGAACGGTCTCGAACTCTCGAAGCAGCTCATCCGGTTCCGATCGATCAATCCTCCGGGCGAAGAGAAGGAATGTTCCGAGTTCATTGCCCGGCTGCTGACCGAACACGGGTTCGACGTCGCTAGCTACGAATTTGCCAAGGACCGACCAACACTGGTCGCGCGCATTCCTGGGACGGCCGGTGGCAAGCCGCTCTGCTTCACTGGACACATCGACGTCGTGCCACTTGGGTCGAACGAGTGGCAATTTCCACCCTTCGAAGGGGTCGTGCAAGATGGCCGGCTGTACGGCCGCGGTTCCAGCGACATGAAGGCCGGCGTAGCCGCGTTCATCGCGGCTGCATGCAACCTGATCGGGGACGGGCTTAGCTTCCACCGCGGTGTCACGCTCGTGATCACCGCCGGAGAAGAAACGGGATGTGAAGGCGCATTCCATGTCGGCCGCGAGAAAGTCCTCGGGCCGGCCGAACTCCTGATCGTGGCCGAGCCGACGTCTAATGCCCCCATATTCGCCCATAAGGGCTCTCTCCGCGTCATCGTAACCGCGCGCGGGAGGACGGCGCATTCCTCAATGCCGCACGAGGGCGAAAACGCTATCAGCAAGGCTGCGGAGTGGATCCAGAGGCTTGAGGACCACGACTTCGGCGCCCGCCACCCACTGCTCGGCAGCGTCACCGCCTCCGTCACCACCATCCGCGGCGGAGAAAACATCAACTCCGTCCCTGACTTCGCCGAGTTCACCGTGGATATCCGGACCCTGCCGGAGCAGAAGCACGAAGCGCTGATCGCCGAACTCCGCCGCCTGTTCGGACCGGAGGCTGATATCCGGGTTGTTACGAGCTTCCCTGGATTCGCTACCGAGCCGGAAAATCCGTCCGCCACCCTGCTCCTGTCGCTGCTGCGCGAGCGGACCGGGGCGTCGGTGGAACCAGCTGGGGCACCCTACTTCACCGATGCATCGGCTCTCGTGCCGGCATTCGACGGAGTCGCCACGGTGATCGTAGGGCCCGGCGAGGCGGCGCAGTGTCATAAGACGGACGAGTACTGCCTTGTCGACCGGATCGAGGAGGCGCAGGCCATCTACAGGGACTTGATGCTCCGCATGTGCTGCGACCGCGCGGGATGAGGCGCATTGGCCGACGCCGCTGCTGCCGTCCGGTAGGCCTGACGTCAGCGCTTGCGCAGTTGTGACCTGCCACCATTTGGTGGCCCAGGTTCGAAGTTAGTGCATCGTCGGTTTGAAGTTGACTCGCTTTGTGATCCACGGCCTATGCAAGTTCTCGAGCTTTGACAGCCTGGTTGGCGAAGCCTCGGGGCGTTAAGCCGCCCAGGGCCGTGTGGGGTCGATCTTCCTTGTAGTGGCACCTCCATTCCGCAATGCGCTCGCGAGCATCCGCCAGCGACAGGAACCACGAGGCGTTCAAGCATTCCGCTCGGAGGCGACCGTTGAACGACTCGATATAGGCGTTGTCGGTCGGTTTACCCGGTCGAGAGAGCCGGAGGCGTGGAAAGAAGTTGTCTTCAGCTATTCACCAACGGTAGCGCAACGTCGCCAGCACAGTTTGACGATTGCCGTAGAAGCAGCCGGTCGCAGCGATGCAGGTCGATACGTAGGTCTTATCGAACAAGTTCGTCGCATTGACGGCGAGATCCACGCCTTTGAGCGCTGGATAGCGGTAACCGAAATCATACCGAATGGCCGCGTCGACCAAGGTAACGACCGGGATATGATAGAGGTTGGCGTTGTCCCCGACCGACGCGCCGATGTAGCGCACGCCCGCCCCGAGGCCGAGCCCAGCCCAATCGCCCGTTCGGAACGTGTAGTCGAGCCAAGCCGATGCCTGGTGCTGGGGCACGAAGGGGAGTTCGTTCCCGATGATGCTTGCCCCGGCCGCATTCGCATTCGCCTTGGTGATCTCGCTGTTCATGGTGGCGTAGGAGGCGATCAGGTCGAGGCTCTCGGTCAGGCTGGCCTTGACCTCCAGTTCCACGCCGCGGACGCGGGCCTCACCGGTCTGCGTATTGAACCGGAAATCCGACTGGTCCGGTGTCAGAACGTTCTTCTGCGTCAGATCGAACACCGTTCCCGTCATGAGGAGGTTCGTGCCGGGCGGCTGAAACTTGATGCCGCCTTCGATCTGCTCACCCTCCGTCGGTGCGAAGGGCTGACCGGCTCGATCCGTCCCGGCCGTGGGTTGGAACGAGGTCGCGTAGCTGATGTAAGGGGCCAATCCGCCATCCAGCAGATAGCTCAGTCCGACGCGGCCCGTGAAGGCGGCGTCATCCTGTTTCACTCGTGTGAGCGCGCCGGTCGCAGCATTCGTCGTGCGGGTCACCGCGTCGGCCCAGTCCTGACGCCCGCTGACGGTCAGGCGGAAGCCGCCGAAGCGGATCTCGTCCTGCGCGTAGAGTCCGGTCTGGTTTCGTCCCTGGGTGATCCGCGTACCGAGCGGGGGACGCGTGACCGTGCCGGCATAGACCGGGGCGAACACGTCGACAGATGGCACGATCCGGAGCTGGGACTCATCGTACCGGGCGTCCTCGCGCAGGTAGTCCGCGCCGAGGAGAAGCGTATGCGCGAAGGGACCGGTGGAGAAGCGGGCTTCGGCCTGGTTGTCGATGTTGAACAGGTCCGACCGCTCCGGGAAGGCCCAGGCGTAGCGGGAGAGCGTGCTGTTATCGGCGCCGAGGCCGATCGCCTGCACACGCTGGGTATTGGCGTCGACATGCGAGTAACGCAGATTCTGCCGGACGGTCCAGACGTCGTTGAAGCGATGCTCGAACGCGTATCCAATGAAGCCCTGCTGCAGCTTGAACCGGTCGTAATTCGGTTCTCCGATAAAGCGGTTCGTAGGGATGCGGCCCTTCGGGTTCGCGTAGAGGGTGCCGAGGGCGGGCAGGCCCTGCGGCGCTCCGCCTCCGGGCGAGTCGATGTTGAGATACTGCGACAGGATCGTCAGGGACGTATCGGTATCCGGCCTCAGGGTGAGGCTCGGCGCGATGAAGACGCGGTCTTCCTCCAGATAATCGAGCTGCGTCCCCGTGGTGCGGGCCAGACCGGTCAGCCGATAGAGGATCTTGCCATCCGGATCGATCGGCCCAGACAGGTCGAAGGCGGCCTGCGCACGCCCGAAACTGCCGGTCTGGAGTTGGATTTCACGCAGCGGCGTCGCCGTCGGGCGCTTGCTCACGAGGTTGAGCAGGCCCCCTGGGGAATTCTGACCATACAGTCCCGATGACGGCCCCTTCAGCAACTCGACACGCTCGAGACCATAGGATTCGACCCGCGGTTGCGAGTAGCCTCGGGCTCCGAAGGGTAGCCGCAATCCATCGAGGTAGCGGCCCGGCACGAAGCCGCGGACATATAGCCAATCATAGCGCACATCCGTACCGTACTGGTTCATCACGCCGGGCGTGTAGAGCAGGGCCTGACTGACGCTCTGGGCCTGACGGTCCTCGATCTCCTTACGCCCGACCACGTTGATGGCCTGAGGGGTCTCGAGGATAGGCGTTCCGGTCTTAGTCGCGGTGGCGCTGCGGCGGGCGACATAGCCGTGGACGGGACCGATGGCGTTCTCGCCCGTCACCTCCAGCACGTCGAGGGCGACGGCCCCGGCCTGATCCGGGGCGACGATATCGGCCTGTGCCACCACGCGCAGGAGGGTGGCGGAGCGCTCAGCGGTGAACTGGGGTGTCAATCCCGTGCCGGCCAGGAGCCGCCGCAACCCTTCCGCACGGTCGTAGCGTCCGACGACCGCGACCGAGCGCAGATGTCGGGTGGCGCTGCTGTCATAGATCAGCTGAACGCCGCTGGCCGCGCCATAGGCTGCGAGCGCTTCGTCGAGGGGTATGGCGGGAAGAGCGAAGTCGATCGCCCCGTCCTGGACCGGCATGAGCGCCGATGCCTGGACGAGGTGTGGTCGACCCATCGCTGCGGCCGGGCCGGCATGCTCGACCGCCGCCGACGCTGGAGCCGGCATGGCGGCGACCAATGTCGCGAGACCGCTCAATCCAATGGCCATCCGGTACTGGTCCCGTCCCCGGTCTTGTCTGCTACGCCGCACCGTCATCAGCCCCATCGTCTCAAGGCGGTTTGCCACCGCTGTGCAACGGGTCGTGATCGCCCGTCTGATTCCTGAGACGCTGCGGAGCCTGTCACCCCGCAAGAAAAGTCCGTGACGGGTCAGCGCAGGATGACGAGCCGATCGCTGAGCCTGAATTCGGAGAGGGCGAGGGCGGTGCGGATGCCCGTGAGAGCCTCCTCCGGACGGGACAGGTGGAAGATGCCCGTCACCCGCCGGGCGGAAATTGCCGAACTGCCCAGCACGATCCGACCGGGGCGATAGCGGTTGAGATCGTCGACGACCTGAGACAACGGGGTGTCGCGGAAGACGAGAAGGCCGCGCCGCCACGCCGCTGTCGACGCCGTGTCGATGGAATGAACGCCCCGTGCCCCGCGCTTCGTATCGACCCCCTGGCCGGCGGCCAGCACCATCGGCGGTGCGCCCGGCTCCGCGACCACCTTGACGGAGCCTGAGAGGCAGGAGAGCTCGGCATCCGTCCCGCCTGTCCAACCGGTGAGCCCCTCGGCCGGACGGCATCGAACGACGAACTCCGTGGCCATCCCGGGGCGCGTAGCCACATGCGCCGGACCGACCGTCAGGAGGATCGGACGCGCATCGGCTGGGACCGTGACGGCGACGCCCCCCGCATGCAGGACGAGGGTGCCGGCTTCGGCCGTTCGGGCATCGAGGGCGGTTTCGGCATCGAGCTCGATCCGCACCCCTCCCGGCAGATCAATCGTCCGCACCTCTCCAGTGCCGGTTCGGAAATCCGCGCTCAGTTCGGGCCAGTTCACAAGGAAGGCAGCTCCGCTCGCGGCGATGGAGGCCGAGGCAATACCCAGACCCGCACTCCGGAGAACCCGGCGGCGGGAGATGTCACGCGGTGCCACACGGACAAGGGCGGGGGCGACCTGCTCCGGGAGCGCGATACCGGCTTGGCGCCACAGCTTCGACGCGGCAAGGAAGGCGGCATCGTGCTCGGGCCGCGCGCGCCACGCGGTGAGGGCCTCGGCATCTGCGTGCGTTGCCGTCCCGGACGTCAATCTGACGATCCAGGCACGAGCCTCGTGTTCGACGGTCGCTAGGTCGCCGGACCCATCTTCGCGATCGTGATCCCCGGCGATCATAGCCTTCGCGCCTTTTCCTCGTGGACACGCCGCAAGAGCATTTCGAGACTGCTGCGTGCAAGGGCCACTCTCCCGGGACGACGGCGTGGACAACTTCTCAGACCGGATGCTCGGAGCCTTCGCTCGGCATCGGCATGGCCCTGCAACACAGCCCCCCGGTTGCGGGCCGATACGTTGGAAGACGCCTCCGCCGGTGCTGCCCCGCAATCAGCGTCCATGGTGATCGATCCGTAGACGCTCGGCGCAATGGTCCAGTGCCATCCGAACCTCCGATTCGACCGTGCGCAGTGAAACACCGAGATGCGTGGCTATGGCCGCATGGCTCATGCCCTCGATCCGGCTGAGGCGGAATGCGGTCGCCCGGCGAGGCGGCAACTCGGACAGCGCCTGCGTCAGACAGCGGAGATCGGCACGTGCCTTGGCATCCCGGTCCGGTCCCGGTGCGTCATCCGGCACCGAAAGATGGGCGGCAATGTCCTCCGCGGTGAGCAGGCGTGCCCGACGTGCCTCGGCTCGCCGATGATCGATCGCCAAGTTCGCCGCGACCTTGAACAAGAATGCGCGTTCGTTCTGCAGCGGGGGATCGTCCAGGGCGACGTGGGCCACCCGAAGAAACGTCTCGTGCGCGAGATCGGAGGCTTCGTGAACGCCCACCTTCCGACCGAGAAACCGCAAAAGTGCCTCGCGATGGGTGCGATAAAGTATGCCTAGCCGGGACTCCTGTTCGGACTGCGTTCGGGAAACGCGGAGCATTTCGAGTGCCGAGTTGAAGCATCCTGGAACAGATGCGCGTAAAGGATCGGATTGCAAAATTCCGTTGCACACACAAGAGGTAATCCACGCAGAGCCGTGATGTTGCGAATATTAGAATTAGTACAATTAAATGCTAAATTCAATTTCGGGCGGGGGCGTACGCAGCTATAAATTGGATGCGTTCCTCAACTGTCTCATTGATAAGTATTGTTGTATGTATTGTAAATTAACTTGCGGCCGGCTAACTGTGTATCATATTATAAACAATTGCGTTGAGCTATGAGATACTTATAAAGTTCCCGGCCGGCAATCGGCAACGCGAACTCGTGCATCAGGTTCAGGAGGCGCACGGGGTGAGTGAGCGGCGCGGCTGCGTCGCGCTCGGCGTCGGCCGGTCGAACATCCGCTACCGCTCGACCAAGCCCGATCAGGCACCGCTGCGGATGCGCATCTGTGATCTGGCCAAGAGCCGGGTGCGCTACGGCTACTACCGGATCTACATCCTGCGCCCCGGGAAGGTTGGCGAGTGAACTATAAGAGGGGCCACCGCCTCTACAGGGACGAGGGTCTCAGCCTGCGGCTCAAGCGGCCGCGCCGGCACGTCAGCGGGGCCCACCGGGAGCGCCAGCCTGCTGCGCTCCGGCCAAACGAGCGCTGGTCGATGGACTTCGTCTCCGACGCGCTGTTCGACGGCCGCCGGCCGCGGGCCCCGACGATCGTCGACACCTTCACGCGCGAGGCTCTGGCGATCGAGGTCGACCAAGGCATCAATGGCGAGCAGGTCGTGGCTGTCGTCGCCCGCTTTGCACTGCTGCGCGGAGCGCCGCGCGCGATACAGGTCGATAACGGGCCTGAACCGAAGGACCGCGTAGCGAGTTCGTCTCGAAGGCGCTCGACCGCTGGGCCTACGAGAACGGCGTCACGCTGGACTTCTCCCGACCGGGCAAGCCGACCGACAACGCGCTGGTCGAGTCGTTCAACGGCCGTCTGCGCGACGAGCGCCTGAACGCGAACTGGTTCTTGGCGTTGGCCGACGCGAGGAGCAAGATCGAGCCGTGGCGGCGGCAGTACAACGAGAGCCGTCCTCACACAGCCCTGGGGTGGCTGACGCCCCAGGAATTCGCCTTGGCGGCGGCCCAGCAGGCCGCCGAATGAGACCCGGAGGCTCACCTTTCGACCGGACCAAAATCCGGGGGACCCTCACAGCGTCCATTCCTTCAGATGAGCTGTCGAGACCAAGCATGCGGCTTTCGATCCGAAAAAGGTGCTCCGCTTACATACTGCATCATGTCTGCGTTTTCATGAATGGCAAAGTTAGGCATAGAATCATCCCCCTTAACGGTGGCGTATGATCGGTAATTAGATCGTTATTATTTTCATATTTAAATATTCATAGTATATATTCCGTTACTTGCTAAGGCTCTGCTTCATGGGCAATGATCGCAGCGTCGCCACTACGTTAAGCTATCGGCTGGTGATAGCTTAACGATGGACGTGCATTGATGTGCCATAGATGGCGGGCTTGTGCTCTCCTCTGATCAAAACGTCCCGCAGGGCACACGCTTCTATCTTGCGGAACTCTTTCGACTGCTTTCGGCAACTAATTGCTCGCTGGCATCCGCTTCGCCGGGTCTAATCCGTCTGCCTTCTGGCGCCAGTGGATGACGGACACGCCGATGAGATTGCCCGAACAGCCGCCATTTGATCCGGAAGCGATTCCGACCGATGCCGTGGTCTCCCGCGGTGGTCGCGACATGCGCCTTGTCTGGGCCAATGGTGAGGAAGCTGTACTGCAGGCCGAGACGCTGCGGCTGCGCTGCCGCTGCGCCTGGTGCACGCGGGACCGGTTACAGGGCAAGTTTCCTCTCTCCTTCGAGGCCGTCGCCGTTACCAAGATCGACCCGATGGGCGGATATGCCGTGAACCTCGGCTTCTCCGACGGACACGCGCGTGGAATCTTCCCGTGGGTCTATCTCCGCGACCTGGCTCGCGAGACCGCAGAGCTGCAAATCGGCGCGGCCGATGACCGGACGCCCCAGGCGGCCTGATCGCTGAGCCGTCTTTCCTTTTCCGAGCGCGCGGTCTGCATCTGCGCCCGACATGCGAGTGCACATCATGAGCGTCACCAGCCCCAAGGTCGAAATCATCGAGACCGATCTCCTCGTCATCGGCGGCGGCACCGGCGGTCCGATGGCCGCGATCAAGGCCAAGGAGGCCGATCCGAAGCTGCGGGTGCTGCTGATGGAGAAGGCGAATGTGAAGCGCTCAGGCGCAATCAGCATGGGCATGGACGGGCTGAACAACGCCGTCGTGCCGGGCTATGCCACGCCCGAGCAATACGTGAAGGAAATCACCGTCGCCAATGACGGCATCGTCAATCAAAAGGCGGTGATGGCCTACGCCCAAGGCTCCTTCCCGATGATCCAGTATCTCGACAAGCTTGGGGTCAAGTTCGAGAAGGACGGCTCGGGCGAATACAACATGCGCAAGGTCCACCACATGGGGACCTATGTGCTGCCCATGCCAGAAGGACATAACGTCAAGAAGGTGCTTTACCGGCAGCTGCGCCGCCTCCAGGTCGCGGTCACCAATCGCTACATGGCGACCCGGCTGCTGAAGGGGCCGGACGGCCGCATTGCGGGGGCGATCGGCGTCAACACGCGCACGTCCGAATTCCTCGTGGTCAAGGCCAAGGCGGTGGTGCTGGCCTGCGGCGCCGCCGGGCGGCTCGGCCTGCCGGCGTCCGGCTACCTGTTCGGCACCTACGAGAACGCGGCCAATTGCGGCGACGGCTATGCGATGGCCTACCATGCCGGCGCTCAGCTCGCGAACCTCGAATGCTATCAGATCAACCCGCTGATCAAGGATTATAACGGCCCGTCCTGTGCCTACGTGACAGGCCCGTTCGGCGGCTTCACCGCCAACAACAAGGGCGAGCGCTTCATCGAGTGCGATTACTGGTCGGGCCAGATGATGCTTGAGTTCTGGCGGGAACTGCAGGGCGGCAATGGCCCGGTCTTCCTCAAGATGGACCACCTGCGCGAGGAGACGATCTCGGAGATCGAGACGATCTTGCACTCGAACGAGCGCCCCTCGCGCGGCCGCTTCCACGAGCGCCGCGGCACCAATTACCGCCAGCGCGCCGTCGAGATGCACATCTCGGAGATCGGCTTCTGCTCCGGCCACTCCGCCTCGGGCGTCTGGGTCGACGAGTATGCCCGCACCACCATTCCCGGCCTCTACGCTGTCGGCGACATGGCGGCCGTGCCGCACAACTACATGCTCGGCGCCTTCGTGAACGGCGGCATCGCCGGCGCGCATGCGGCCGCCTATTGCGCCTCGACGACCCTCGCCGGCTACGACGACGGCGACGTCCTGGCCGAGCAGGAGCGGGTGCTGGCGCCCACGCGGCGCGAGGATGGCATCACCCCCAACGAGATGGAGTTCAAGACCCGGCGCTTCGTGAACGACTATCTCGAGCCGCCGAAGGTCACGGCCAAGATGGAGCTCGGCCAGCGCCGGTTTGCCGAGATCCGTGAGGATCTCGGCCACCTCGTCGCGCGCGACCCGCACGAATTGCTGCGGGCTTTGGAGACGCAGACCATTCTCGATTGCGCCGACATGGCGGCGCACGCCTCGCTGTATCGCACCGAGAGCCGCTGGGGCTTCTACCACCTGCGTGTCGACCACCCGGAAACCGATCCGAACTGGGCCTGCCATACGGTCCTGTTCAAGGACGAGTACGGCCGCATGGCGAGTGCCAAGCGCGACGTCGACCCTTTCATCGTCCCCGTCGCTGACGAAGAAATGAACGCCTACCACCAACTCCGCATCAAGACGCCGGTCGCCGCCGAGTAGCGCGCCGCGACGGCCTTCTTCCCAGAGACACGGAGACCTCCATGCCCATCATCACCCAGGCCAAGAGCGCAGCGGTCGTCATCGACGACGAGAAATGCATCGCCGAGAAGGGCTGCCGCGTCTGTGTCGACGTCTGCCCGCTCGACATCCTTGCGATCGATGAGACGCGGCAGAAAGCTTACATGAAGTACGACGAATGCTGGTATTGCATGCCATGCGAAGTCGACTGCCCCACGAATGCTGTGAAGGTCAATATTCCCTACTTGCTCCGCTGAGCATTGGCCGCGGCCAGGCCACCACGTCGTGATCCAAGAGGTCAAAATGAGCCCCGTATTCGAAACCTTCGACGATGATCTGGACGATCTCGCCGAGCGCGCAGCCAGCCCCGATGCCGGCATTCGCCGTGTGGCGATGATGGAACTCGCTGAGGCGGTCGGATCCGACGCTAAGGTCCTTCTTCTCAAGGGGCTCGGCGACGACGATGCCACGGTCCGCGCCGCCGCCGCCAAGGCTCTCGACGAACATGACGGCCCCGATGTGGTCGAGGGTCTGGTGGCTTCGCTCGAGGATGCGGACGAGGACGTGCGCCGCACCGCAGCCGAGACTCTCTCCGAGAAGAAGGAGCCGACCTGTGGACCACTGCTCATCGAGCGGGCAGAGCACAGCGATCCTTTCGTCCAGGCCGCGGCCCTCCGGGCGCTCCGAGAGTTGATTATCCCGGACGCCCTCTCCGCCGCGCTGAAAGCCCTGCGCAGCGGCTCACCCGAAGTGCGCCGAGAGGGTCTCGGGGTGATTGGCTACCTCAAGGCCGAGGAGGCGCTTCCAGCCCTGCTGGCGACGGCACGCGACAGCGATGCGAGTGTGCGCCGCGCCACGATGGCGGCCCTCGTCTTCCTGCGTTCGGGTGGACCCGGCGTCTCGACGCTGCTGGCCGGCCTGCAGGATGAGAACTGGCAGGTGCGAGAGGAGGCCGCCGTTTCCATCGCGAAGAGCCGGCTTCCAGAGGCCGTCGAGCCGCTGATCGCGGCTATGGCTGACCAAGTCTGGCAGGTGAAGACCAAGGCGGCCAATGCCCTTGGGCGGATCAAGTCGACTGCGGCCATCGCCGTGCTCGGCCGTGCCCTGGATTCCGACATCAGTAACCTGCGCAAGGAAGCCGCTGCGGCTCTCGGCGAGATCGCCCATCCAGAGGCGCTCAGCTCCCTCGAACGCGCGTCCGAGGACCCCGATCCGGACGTTCGCAAGTTGATCCGCTGGGCCATCGGCCGGTGTCGGGCGGAGGTTTGAACGCCGACCTTCGCATATGACGCCGCCAAAGCAGCGCAGGACCCACACGGTCCTGCGCTGCTTTTTTTTCAGCATTGGCCGTCTGTTCTGGGCCCCGCATGCGGCGGGTTGCGGGCAGCTTCATAGTTTAGAGCTGGTATAGGCTTTGCTGCATCGCACTTGGTCACCTGCGAGGTTCAGCGATGCAGCCTACACCCGTTCGGACGGAGACGGCCCATTTCTCTTCGGGCCTTTCGCTTCTGACATGCTCCGGAGGCCCGAACCCCATGGAGGCGTTTCCGCAGCCGGTCGGCCCTCGGCCGCTGCTCTATGGGCTCAGCGAACTCGAGCGTAGCCTGGTGATGGAGCAGGGACGTCGCAGGGTCCTTTACCGAGGCGCGACGCTGTTCACCCAGGAGGCGCCGAACGATGGCATTTGGCTGGTCGAGACCGGACGCATCCGCGTGTTCTACGCAGCGCCGACCGGCCGAGAGATCACCCTGGCCTATTGGTATCCCGGGAATTTCGTCGGCGGGCCCGAGGTGTTCGGAACCGGCACCCATAGCTGGTCGGGCATGGCGGCGAGCAACTCGACCGTTCTCCATCTCCCGGGCGCGGCGCTTCGCCAACTCGTGACGAAGATCCCCGCACTGGCTTTCGGAATCATCGACGGCCTCACCTTCAAGGGCCGCTGCTATTCGGCGCTCGCTCAGATGCTCGGCACACGTTCCATCACGGATCGCCTCGCCTTCCTGCTGATGCACCTCTCGGGGCTCTACGGCGTGGAGGAGGAGGGCGGCATCCTGATTGCCGCCGATTTCACACATGCCGATCTCGCGCACATGGTCGGCGCTACCCGGCAATGGGTCACGATCAGCCTCAAGCGGTTGACGGAGCAGGGCATAGTCTCCACCCGCCGCTCCCAGATCCTGATCCAGCGTCCCGATGTCCTCGTGCGCATGCCAGGAGCCAGGAAGGACGCTTAATTAGAATGCTTCTCGCCCAAACTTGCATCATCTCCGCGGCCGGCCAAACTTTTTGAGCAACTAATCAACTCGACTTCGACCTCTCCATTTGATCGCGATCCATCAAGCGCCCGATCATTCCCTGGATGTCGAGACGGCATTTCAGAAAACGGAGCGCATGATGACCTCGACTTGGGTTGGACGAAGCGCGGTCTCTGCTGTTGCGCTGCTCGTGGCAGCCGGCGCGACGCTGGCGACCCCCGCCTGCGCCGAAACCGTTTTGACGGTCGGCATCGGTACGCAGGACACCACGACGAACACCGCCACGGTCGGCGTCATAATCCGCCAGCTCAAGTTGTTCGAGAAGTACCTGCCGAAGACCGGCAAGTATGCCGATGTCAAGATCACTCTCGACTGGCAGAATTTCACCTCCGGGCCGCCGGTCACCAACGGCATGATGGCCGGCAAGCTGCAGTTCGGGGCGATGGGGGATTATCCGCTGGTCGTGAACGGCTACACCTTCAGGAACAACCCCGAGAGCCAGTCCGAGCTCATTGCCGTCGCAGCCTACAATCTCTACGGCTCCGGCAATGGCATCGTCGTCAACAAGGAGACCGACGCATTCTCTTTCGACGACCTGAAGGGGAAGGTCGTCAGCGTCCCATTCGGCTCGGCCGCGCACGGCATGGTGCTCAAGGCATTGCAGGACAAGGGTTATCCGCAGACCTGGTTCCGTCTGGTCAACCAGAGCCCCGAAGTCGGTTCGACCAACCTCCAGGAGAAGAAGATCGACGCGCACGCCGATTTCGTGCCGTTCGCTGAATTGCTGCCGTTCCGGGGCTTTGCCCGCAAGGTCTTCGACGGCGTCGAGACCAACCTCCCCACCTGGCACGGCATTGTGGTCCGCACCGACTTCGCCAAACAATATCCGGAGATCGTCGACGCCTATCTCAAAGCGATTCTCGATGCACAGACCTGGGTGAAAGCTGACCCGAAGCGCGCCGCCGAGCAGATCTCGGCCTGGACCGGCACCGACAAGGAAGTCGTCTACATCTTCCTCGGCCCGGGTGGGATCATGACGATCGATCCGACCATCAAGCCGCAACTCGTCGACGCGGCCAAGGAAGACGTGAAGGTGCTGCAGAAGCTCGACCGCGTGAAGGAGTTCGACGTCACGTCCTGGGTCAACGACAAGCCGCTGCGCAAGGTCTTCGCAGAGAGCGGGCTCGACTACGACAAGCAGCTCGTCAGCACCTCGAATTACGAGGTCTCAGGCGAGGACAGTTATTGCAAGAAGCCGATCTCTGATCCGCGCAAAGCTGGCGAAATCTGGGTCAAGGGCGGAAATATCTATCCCTATTCGAGTGCCGCCTGCACGCTGGGTGCTCTCAACGATCTCAAGGCCAAGGGCAAGGAGATCAACGTCGCCTACGTCTTCGATACAACGCGCGGCATCAAGCTCTTCGCTAAGGAGGCGTTCTACGCGGTCGGCGGCAAGGGAGAAATTTCCCCCTACCTGCTGAAGCGGGATGCCGAGGCTGCGGCTGGGAAATCCGGGGCAAAGGTGATGCCCTACGACGAGGCCATCAAGGCCGCCGTGTCGGGAGGTTGATCCCATGGAAGCCGCACTTCGCCAACTCCCCGAGCCCATGCCAGCGTTGACGCCTCCCTCCGGGGCACCCGCCAAAGCCAAAGCTGGACCGGCGCGCCTCCCGGCGGTCCCGACGGATCGTGTGGCACGCTGGCTCCGGCTTCATCGTGGACAGCTGCGGGCCATGGTGCTCGGTCTCGTGTCTATCGCCGTCTTCGTCGCAATCTGGCAGCTTCTGACCGTCAACCGCGCGACGTTCTACGTCCGTTTCACCAACGTCCCGAGCCCTGCCGACGTGCTGGACCGTGCGATCCTCGCGTTCCACAATCCCATATTCGGCGACCATATCTGGATGAGCTGCCGGAGGATCATCTACGGTTTCACGCTCGCCAGCGCACTCGCGATCCCCCTCGGTCTGCTGATGGGCCGTTTCCAGATCCTTCGCGAGATCGTGTTTCCGATCTGCGAGGTCACCCGGCCGATCCCGGCCATCGCTTGGGTACCGATAGCGATCATGCTGTGGCCGACGAACGAGGAATCGATCGTCTTCATCACTTTCCTGGGGTCGTTCTTCCCGATCCTCATCAACACCCTCCAGGGTATGGCGACCGTCGATCCGGTGCTGGTGCGAGCCGCGCGCTGCCTTGGTGCTCGGGAGGCCTCTCTCTTCCGCGAGGTCTACCTTCCGGCGTCTCTCCCGCAGATTTTCACTGGCCTGACTGTCGGCATGGGCGTCGCCTGGGTCTCGCTCATCGCCGCCGAAATGATCTCCGGCCAATTCGGTATCGGCTACTTCACCTGGGAGGCGTACTCCCTGGTCCAGTATTCCGACATCGCACTCGGCATGATCACGATCGGCGTCCTCGGGCTCGGATCGAGCTTCGCCATCCGCGTGCTCGGCCGCATCGTGATGCCGGGCGGGACGGCCCGCTGAGGCCTCCTCCGACTCGACCTCCTGTTTCACTGGACAAAGGGGACACGCCATGGCCGGAACGGCTCGAGGCCTGATCGAGGTCCACGACTTCTGCCTGCGCTACGAGACCATGGAGGGCGCCGTCGATGCGGTCTCCGACGTCTCTCTCAACGTCCAGCCCGGCGAGTTCGTCTCGATCGTCGGCCCCTCTGGGTGCGGGAAGTCGACGCTTCTGAACGCGCTTGCGGGCTTCCTGACGCCATCGGGCGGAACCGTGACCGTGGATGGCGAGGCGATCTCCGGCCCCAGCGCGGATCGGGGGATGATCTTTCAACAATACTCGTTGTTCCCCTGGAAGACCGTCCGCGAGAATGTCGAGTTCGGCCTCAAGATGAAGGGCGTCTCCCGCAGCGAGCGCGAGCGCCGCGCCCGCACCCTACTCGGTCTCGCAGGTCTCACCCAGTTCGAGAACCACTATCCCGATCGCCTGTCCGGCGGCATGAAGCAGCGCGTCGGCATCGTGCGGGCGCTGGCCACCGGACCGCGCATCCTGCTCCTCGACGAGCCGTTCGGGGCGCTCGACGCGCAGACCCGGCTGATCATGCAGCAGATCCTCACCAACATGTGGCAGCGGTTGAAGATCTCGGTCCTGTTCGTGACGCACGACATCGACGAGGCGATCTTCCTGTCGGACCGCATCTACGTGATGACGGCCCGCCCCGGCAGCATCAAGGCCGAGGTCGTGGTGCCGTTGCCCAGGCCGCGCGAACCTTCGATGACCCTGTCATCGGAATTTCTGGGCCTGCGCCGCGGGCTGATGTCGCTCATCCGCGAGGAAAGCATCCGCGCCATGGGCGGCGAGGTCAGCCTCGATTCGCTCAAGGGGCTCGCGATCAATCTCGAAGGACAGGATCTCTCGGCCGTCCTCTGATCGCACCGGGATCCCGAAGAAGCCAGCAAGGTTCCGTCATGGCCTACGTCGTCACCGACAACTGCATCCGCTGCAGATACACCGACTGCGTCGAGGTCTGTCCGGTCGACTGCTTCTATGTCGGTGACACCATGCTCGTGATCAATCCCGACGAGTGTATCGATTGCGGCGTCTGCGAGCCGGAATGTCCCGCCGAGGCGATCAAAGCCGATACCGAGCCGGCCCTCGACGGCTGGCTTGCCCTCAACGCCAAGTATTCCGCTCTCTGGCCGAATATCAGCGAAAAGCTCGACCCGCTCGCCGACGCGGCCGAGTGGGACGGACGCAGCGGCAAGCTCGAAGCCGTCTTCGGCGTCTCCGATCCGGCCGCCGCGTGATTTCATTGAGACGCTGCAGGGGATGTCATGAGCAAGTATCTCGAAGAACGAGTTCTCAGCGTCCACCACTGGACCGACACGCTGTTCTCCTTCCGCACGACCCGCGATCCCGCGTTCCGCTTCCGCAACGGCGAGTTCGTGATGATGGGCATCGAGGTCGAGGGGCGCCCCCTCCTTCGCGCCTACAGCGTGGTCTCGGCCAATTACGAGGAGGAACTGGAGTTCTTCTCGATCAAGGTCGAGAACGGCCCGCTCACCTCGCGGCTGCAGCACCTGAAGGTCGGTGATCCGATCATGGTCGGCAAGAAGCCCACCGGCACCCTGGTGCTCGACAACCTGATGCCGGGCAAGAACCTCTACCTTCTCGGCACCGGTACGGGCCTGGCCCCCTTCATGTCGATCATCAAGGACCCGGAGACCTACGAGCGTTTCGAGAAGGTCGTCCTCGTCCATGGCTGCCGCCAGGTCTCCGAGCTCGCCTATGGTGAGACGATCACGCGGGAGCTGCCCAACCACGAGTTCCTTGGCGAGGTCATCACCGCCGGCCTGATCTATTATCCCACCGTCACCCGCGAGCCCTTCCGCAACCGCGGCCGGATCACCGACCTGATGACCTCGGGCAAGCTGTTCGACGATATCGGCCTGCCGCCGATGTCGGTGGAGAACGACCGGTTCATGCTCTGCGGCTCGCCCGACATGATCCGCGATACCCGCGAGATGCTGACCGGCGGCGGTTACGTGGAAGGCAACCACGGCGAGGCCGGCCACTACGTCATCGAGAAGGCTTTCGTCGAGAAGTGAGGCTTCGTTTCAGCGACGCGACAACAGATGCCCTACTCAAGGACACGATGAGAGACTTACGCTGAGACTGTGCATCGCGCGTCGCGGCGTCCTCGATCTCCTGTGGTCGGTCAGGGGGTAGACCAGCACAGGTTGTCCTTCTTGGCTACCCGATCGCCCATGTGACGAAGTATCAGTCTCGGAGGACTACGAGGGAGAACGGATCGCGCCATCACGATGCGGCCCGTGCGCGGGAGCTTCAGGAGGCACTGGCGATCAGCCCTTGGGAAATCCGCACTTGGGATCGGGACCGGGCAATCCTCGCTTCTTCGGCGCCCGACCTGTCATATTGCCGTCCGGGCTACGGATTATGAGCGCTTCGGCCCGTCGCGCGCAGTCGAGGAAGTGCTTCTTTGGACGACCTTGCCCGATACGCCCTGTATTTCACCCCCGCTCCGGGTTCTGCGCTCGCCGTTCTCGGCGACGCAATCCTCGGGGCTGGCCCGGCGCCCGGTCCGGACGCGCTCCGGGCCATCCTCGCGGCCAACACGGCCGAGCCGCGCGTCTACGGGTTCCACGCCACCCTGAAGGCGCCGATGCGCCTCGCTCCGGGTGCGACCGAAGCCGATCTCCTCCATGCGGCCGAGGCCCTGGCGGCGCACCGGAGCCCCCTCCCCGTCGGCCCCCTGCGGGTCGCCGCCCTCGGGGATTTCATGGCCCTGGTGCCGGAGGCGCCCCCGCCCTCTCTCGGTCTCCTCGCCGCCGAGTGCGTTTGCGCCCTCGATCCGTTGCGTGCGCCCCTCACCCCAACCGAGCGCGCCCGCCGCCGCCCCGAGCGCCTGGATCCCCGCGGAAGGGCGCTGCTGGAGCGCTGGGGCTACCCGCACGTCTTCGAGACGTTCCGTTTCCACATGACCCTCACCGGCCGCCTCGGGCAGGAGGACCGCACGACGGCCCTGCCCCTGTTGGCCGAGGCCGCCGCGGGCCTGCCCGACCTGGTGATCGATGCGGTGAGTGTCGTCGTCCAGGACGGCGCGGCGGCGTTCCGCCTCCTGCGCCGCCTCCCCTTCTCCGCCTGAAGGACACCGCGATGGTCTCCGATCGCCTCGGCCTCGAACCGGCCGTCCACCCGACCGCCGAACTCTCCCGGTGCCGCCTCGGCCGCTACATCGAGGTCGGCGCACGCACGCGCCTCAGCGAAACGAGCCTCGACGACTATTCCTACATCGTCGAGGACGGGCAGGCGAACTACACGACCATCGGCAAGTTCTGCTCCATCGCCTCGCATGTGCGGATCAATCCCGGCAACCACCCGATGGAGCGGGCCTCCCAAGCCCATTTCACCTACCGGGCCAGCGCCTACTGGCCGGGCGAGGAGGACGAGCCCGCCTTCTTCGCCCGGCGCCGGGCCCTGCCCGTCACCATCGGCCACGATGTCTGGATCGGGCACGGGGCCGTCATCCTGCCCGGGCGCAGCATCGGCACCGGGGCGGTGGTCGGCGCGGGCACGATCCTGACCCGGGATGTCGCGCCCTACACCATCGTGGTCGGCAACCCCGGTCGCGTCGTCCGTCGCCGGTTCCCCGAGGCAATCGCCGATCGCCTGCAGGCGCTGGCCTGGTGGGACTGGGACCATGCGCGCCTTCGCCGTGCACTGCCGGACTTCCGCGCTCTGCCGATCGAAGGTTTCCTGGAGCGTCACGAGGGTGAGGCACAATAATCCCGGCAATTCCTTAGCCGGGGAATAGTCATTCTCCTGTCGTATGGGGCGGGTCTACCGGCGTTCAACGTGAATTGCCGGACACAAGCATGCTGATCCTCGAAGGTCTTGCCCGCCATTACGGCGACCGCCGCGCGGTGGACGGCGTTTCTCTCGCCATTCCCCGCGGCCAGTTCGTCGGTGTGATCGGGCGCTCGGGCGCCGGCAAGTCGAGCCTGCTGCGGATGATCAACCGCCTCGCCGAGCCGACGGGCGGACGCATCCTGTTCGACGGTCTCGACGTCACGGCCCTGCGCGGCAGCGACCTGCGGCGCTGGCGGGCGCGCTGCGCGATGATCTTCCAGCAGTTCCATCTCGTCGGTCGCCTCGACGTGCTGAGCAACGTGCTGATGGGCCGGCTCTCGGAGGTTCCCAGGCACCGCTCCCTGTTCAAGCTCTGGTCCGAGCGCGAGCGCGCCCTCGCGCTGGCCGCCCTCGACGAGTTCGGGATGGGCGATTTCGCCTGCCACCGGGCCGATCAGCTCTCAGGCGGCCAGCAGCAGCGCGTCGCCATCGCGCGGGCGATGATTCAGGCCCCGGACCTGATCCTGGCCGACGAGCCCGTAGCCTCCCTCGACCCGCGCAACACCCGCATCGTCATGGACGCGCTCGCCGAGGCCAACCGGCGCCACGGCATCACGGTGCTATGCAACCTGCATTCCCTCGATCTCGCCCGCGGCTATTGCGACCGCCTCGTCGGCCTCGCCGACGGCCGCCTCGTGTTCGACGGCGCGCCCGCCGACCTCACCGAGGATGTCGCCCGCCGGCTCTACGGGCTGGAGGCCGGCGAGGTCCTCGACACGCCCGCCGCTCCGGCGCGGCCCCGAGCCTATCCCACCGCCCTCGTCGCCTGATTTTTCACCATCCCATCCGGAAGATACCCATGCTGACCCGCCGATCCCTCGCCGGAGCCCTCGCGCTCGCCCTCCTCGCCGTCCCTGCTGCCGCACAGGATTGGAAAGCGGCCTATCCGGAGCTGACCCTGGCGGTGATTCCGGCCGAGAACGCGTCGGGCACCACCGATCGGTACGCGCCGATGACCGCCTATCTGTCGAAGGCCCTCGGGGTGCCGGTGAAGCTGCGCATCGCCAACGACTACGCCGCCGTGATCGAGAGCCAGCGCGCCGGCAACGCCCAGCTCGCCTTCTACGGCCCCGCCTCCTTCGCCCGCGCGGTGATGACCGGCGTCAAGATCGAGCCCATCGTCAACCAGACGCACGACACCGGCGCCTCGGGCTACTACTCGGTGATCTACGTGCGGGCCGACAGCCCCTACAGGACGATCGAAGACCTGAAGGGCAAGAACCTCGCCCTGGTCGACCCCAACTCCACATCCGGCAACCAGGCGCCGCGCTTCTTCCTGCACAAGGCCGGCCACCCGGTCGACGCGCTCTTCGGCAAGACCGTCTATGCCGGCAGCCACGAGAACGCCGTCCTCGCCCTCGTCCAGGGCACGGTGGATGCGGCCGCCAACCTCTACAATACCGACACCGACACCATGGTCACCCGCATGGCCGCCAAGGGCATGCTGAAGAAGCCCGACGGGACGCCCCTGACGCAGGCCGATTTCCGTGTCGTGTTCAAGTCCGACTTCCTGCCCGAGGGACCCTTCGCCATGCTGGCGAGCCTCCCCGACGACCTCAAGGCGAAGATCCGCGACGCCCTCGTGGCGATGCCGACGGCCGACAAGGCGGCGTTCGACCGGCTCTCGGACGGCAAGGACCAGGGCTTCACCGCCGTGACCCTGAAGGACTACCAGCCGATCATCGAGATGCTGAAGTTCAACGACGACCAGCGCCGCAAATCTTGACCCGACCTGTCCCGATCCACGCGGCACCGCCGGTAACGACCGATGCCTGAGCGGATCACGCCCCTGCCCCCGGACCGGGCCGTCGCCCTGGCGGGGGCCTACGACGCGGCCGTCGCCGCGACCCGGCGCCGGACCTGGGCCGGCCTCGCCGTGATCGTCGTCCTCGCGGGGCTCGCCGCCCACGCCGCGGAGGTGCGTCCCCTGGTGCTCGCGGCCAATATCGGCCGGTTCACCGACTACATCGCCCAGATCCTGCCTCATCTCAGCCTGGCGAACCTGCCGGGGGATCTCGCCGAATGGTACTGGGGCTGGCCGAAATGGCTGGCTCTCCTGGGCGAGACCTTGCTGATGGCCTATCTCGGCACCTTGCTGGGGGCCATCGGCGGCGTCCTTCTGTGTTTCTCCGCCGCCGCCAACGTGACCGGCAGCCGGACGGCCTGTTTCCTGGTGCGGCGCGGGCTCGAATTCTGCCGCACGGTGCCCGAGATCGTGTTCGCGCTGCTCTTCGTCATCGCCTTCGGCTTAGGTCCGATGGTGGGCGTGCTGGCGCTGGCGATCCACACCACGGGGGCGCTGGGCAAGCTGTTCTCGGAGGTCGTCGAGAATATCGACATGAAGCCGGTGGAGAGCCTCACCGCCGCCGGGGCGGGGCGGATCGAGACCCTGCGCTTCGCCGTGCTGCCGCAGGTGCTGTCGAACTTCGTCTCCTACGGGCTGCTGCGCTTCGAGATCAACGTGCGGGGCGCGGGCGTCATGGGCTTCGTCGGCGCCGGCGGCATCGGGCAGGAGCTCCTCGTGGCGATCCGCAATTTCTACTACGCCGACGTCAGCGCGATCCTGGTCCTGATCATCCTCACCGTGATGGCGATCGACCTCGGCACCGAGCGCGTGCGCCACCACCTCCTCGGGAGCCTGCGATGACCGGTCCCGAGATCGATCCGGCGGAGATCGCCGCCCTGCGCCGGCGCTTTCCCGAAAGCTTCCGCCCGGCCTGGCGCGCCCGCTTGCTCGCGGGGCTCGCCCTCGCCGCCCTCGTCGCTGTGTCGGGCTACGCGCTGGTGCGCCTCGATTTCTCCGCCGCCCGCCTTCTCAATGGCCTCGGCCGCCTCGGCGAGTTCAGCCTCATGATGCTGCCGCCGGAGACCGGCGGGCGGGCCTGGGCCTTCCTGCAGGCGCTCGCCGAGACCCTCGGCATCGCCTTCATCGGGACGCTGACGGCGGCGATCCTGGCGTTTCCCGTGGCGTTCCTGGCCGCCCGCAACGTCGTGCCCAATCCCTTCGTGCATTTCACCGTCCGGCGCGGCCTCGACGTGGTGCGCTCCGTCGACGTGCTGATCTGGGCGCTGATCTGGATCAACGTGGTCGGACTCGGCCCCTTTGCCGGGGCGCTCGCCATCGCCTGCGCGGATGTCGGGGCGCTGGGCAAACTGTTCTCGGAAGCGGTCGAGACCGTCGATGGCAGGGCCGGCGAGGGCGTCTCCGCCTCCGGTGGCGCCGAGTTGCACCGTATCCGCTTCGGCCTCGTCCCGGCGGTGCTGCCGGTGCTCGGCAGCCAGGTGCTGTACTTCTTCGAGTCGAACACCCGCTCGGCCACCATCATCGGCATCGTCGGCGCAGGCGGAATCGGCCAGTACCTGACCGAGTTGATCCGCGTCCTCGAACTGCGCCAGGTCGCCTTCCTGATCCTGATGATCCTCATCACCGTGGCGATCATCGACGCCGTCTCCGGGCGCCTGCGCCGGGCCCTGATCGGCGGCGCGACGACCTGAGCGGGAGGTCTGCCCGGCCCTCTCCGTCAGCCCGTCTGTCCATCCCGTGAGACGGGGCCGATCCGCTCCGCCGCGAAGCGCTCGCGCAGCCAGGCCGCGGCGGGGCCGCAGGGCCGCTGCTTGTGCCAGACCAGCTCCAGGGCGATCGGCCAGTCGCCCGCGTCGAACTGCAGGTCCGGCGTGACCAGGTGCGGCGCCGTGAGCGACGAGGCGATGACGTGGTCGGTGACGAAGGCCCAGCCGATCCCGTGCTTCACCAGTTCCAGGATCACCCAGTGGCTCTCTACCCACCACACCTCGGCGGCCACGCGCAGGCGGCGCTTCTCCGGCCCGTCGCTGCGCGCGGCGACCAGGATCTGGCGGTGGCGCTTCAGTTCCTCCCACTCCACCCGTGCCTTGGCGAGCGGATGGTCCCGCCCGCAGACGAGCTTGAGGGGCACCCAGCCGATGGTCTGGAAGCCGAGTTCCGTGGGCAGTACCTCCTGGCGCCACATCACGCCGAGGTCGGCGGCGCCGGACTGCACCATGCGGCTGACATCCTCCATCAGCGGGAAGAGCAGTTCCAGCTCGACGAAGGGGAAGTGCCGGGCGAAGTCGGCGAAGAGGGCGCCGAGCGCATGCTCGGGATAGAGTTCGTCGATGGCCACCACCAGCCGGTTCTCCACCCGCTGCTCCAGGCTGGTCGCCACGCCGATCAGGTGCTCGCGCCGGTCCAGCACCACGCGCGCCTCCAGCAGCAGCCGTTCCCCCGCCGGGGTGAGCACCGGGTTCCGGCCGGCCCGGCTGAACAGCGTGACCCCGAGATCGGCCTCGAGATTCGCCACTTGGGTGCTGACGGCCGACTGTGCCTTGCGCAGCACGCGGGCGGCACCGGAGAAGGAGCCGGCTTCGGCGGCCGCCACGAAAGCCTGGAGCTGATCGAGCGAGACCGCCATCTATCTGATCCTCAGATATGTCCTAACTTGCCGAAGGGGGTATGGCAGATAGAAGACCGCGAACCAACGAGGCTTTTTGAGACGAGACCATGCGCAGCACCCGTGACCGTATCCGCCACGCCCTCCTGTTCGAGCTGTTCGGGCTGGCACTCATCGTTCCGTTCGGCACCGTGCTGTTCGGGCTGCACGCCTCCGACATGGGGGTGATCGGCACCGGCAGCGCCCTGATCGCGACGGCCTGGAACTATGTCTACAACCTCGGCTTCGACCGGGCGATGCAGCGGTTCATCGGGCACACGCGCAAGAGCCTCCTCCTGCGGGTGGGGCACGCCGTGCTGTTCGAGGCGGGCCTGCTCATGATCCTGCTGCCGCCGATCGCCTGGTATCTCGGCATCGGCCTCGCGCAGGCCTTCTTCATGGATCTTGCGATCGCGGCCTTCTACGTGGTCTACGCCTTCGTCTTCAACCTGACCTACGACCGGGCCTTCCCCCTGCCGGGCTGGGGCAAGGGGGCGCCCGAGCCGTCCGCCTGAGGCGCGATCGGGCTGATCGCCTCGGAAGCTCGACGCGTCCCTCTTCCCCTATGGGGAGAGGTCAGGAGTTGGGGTTGTTCCGCCAGACTCTGGGCCATGAGGGGCACCCCTCCACCCCCAACCCCCACCTCCTCCCCACAAGGCTACGATGTTCACACATCTCGCGGGGCGAGCGGGTCCCCTCTCCTGGAAGGAGAGGGACAGGGTGAGGTGTGTGACCACTCCGGAGGGGCCACGCCCCTCACCCTGTCCCTCTCCCAAACGGGAGAGGGGGCCCGTCGCGCCTCATGCCGAACCCCCTAGGATAGAGGGCACAGCCGTCGAGCAGCCGTGTGAGTCCGTTAGCCTCCCGAGACAGAGGACGCCCGCAGGTATCCCACGCTTCTCCACCTGAACCGTAGTCGCGCCGTTCCGCCGACGACTGGATCGCGGGTTTCACGCGCCCGGTCGCTTCAGTCGATGGTGTCGTCCTCACCGAGACGGGCGATCACTCCACCACCAGCTCCACCCGGTCGGCGGCGAACAGGCTGCGGGTGGCCTGGATGCGCTGGCCGTCGCTGTCCACGTTCACGCTCGACAGGACGATCAGGCTGCGGCCGGGGGCGATGTCGAGGCGGGCCGCCTCCTCGGCGTCTGCGGGGCGGGCGCCGATCCGGGTCGAGAGTCGGGTGTAGTCGGCGACCCCGTAGCCCGCATAGGCGCGGGTGATCGAGCCGCTGGCGGCGTAGGCCGCGTCGAAGCCGGAGAAGCGCGGCAGGGGCAGGCAGGTCCGGGCCGTCGAGATCGGGGCGCCGTCGGCCCGGTGCACGGTGTGGAGTTCGAGGATCGGTGCGCCGGGGGCGATCCCCAGGGCCTCGGCCCAGCCCACATCGGCCGGCACCGTCGCGGCCGCGATCAGGTCGCCCCAGGCCTCGCGGCCCGTGCGCGTGACGATCTCGGAGAATCGGGTCCGGGGCCCGATCGGATAGGGGATCGGACCCTGCTCCACGAAGCTGCCCTTGCCCTGCGTCGTGCGCACCAGCCCGTCCTCGGCAAGCACGCCGAGCGCCCGGCGCACCGTGTGCCGGTTCACGCCGAAGCGCGCGGCGAGCGCCGATTCGGCCGGCAGCTGCGCCCCGGCGGCGAGCGCCCCGCCGCGGATCTCGCCCGCCAGCGCATCCGCGATCTGCCGCCATGCCGCGAGACCGCCCCCGCGCCGGAGCGCTGTCACGGGGCTGTCGCCCGCCTCATTCATGGATCGCTCGCATAGCCCGCCCGAAAATCCTTGCGCCTGATCATCCTCTTGTCTATACATCTAGACATGTCTGGAGACCGATCGATGCCGAGTGCCAGCCAAACACCACCTGAGCCGGGGATGCCAGACCCCGCTGCCCGCCGTCTTGCGATGGCCCAGGCCGGCCAGGCCAGCCCGGCCGAGTTGCGGGCCGCCCTGGCGCAGGCCGGAATCACCCCCGAGGCGGAGGATCTGCGCCCGGCGGAGACCGGTCTGGTGATGGTCCGGGGGCGAATCGGCGGCGATGGCCGGCCGTTCAACGCCGGCGAGGCGACGGTGACGAGGGCGGCGGTGCGCCTGCCCGGCGGCGAGACCGGCTTCGCTTACCATCTCGGGCGCGACCGGGATCGCGCCCGCCTCGCGGCCATCCTCGACGCGCATTGGCAGCGCCCGGAGGCGCGCCCGGCCCTCGATTCGGCATTGGCCGCCATCGCCGCGCGCCGGGCGGAGGCGGCACGGCAGGCCGCCCGCAAGGCGGCGGCGACCCGGGTGAATTTCTTCACCCTGGCGCGGGGAGAGGATTGATGCCGCACGACCTCGCTCGACAGTTCGCCCATGGCTTCGCCGATCCCGTCCATGAGGGGCAGGCGGTGTTCCGCGCCGCGATGGAGGCCCTGAGCCGGCCCGGCCGCATCCGTCCCCTGGACACCCCCCTGATGCCCCCTGCCCCGCTCACGCCGGAACTCGCGGCCCTGGCGCTGGCGCTCACCGACGCCGACACGCCGGTCTGGCTCGATGCTCCGCTGCGGGCCGAGCCGGCGGTGGCCGGCTTCCTGCGCTTCCACACCGGAGCGCCGATCGTCGCCTCACCTGGACAGGCCGCCTTCGCGCTGATCGCCGATCCCGCCCGCTGCCCGGCCTTCGCGGATTTCGCGCAGGGGACCCCTGCCTACCCGGATGCCTCCGCCACCCTGATCCTCGCCGTCGAGACCCTGTCCGACGCCGCCGGCCCGGCCTTCGCGGGGCCGGGCATCCGCGGCACCGTGCGCCTCGATGCCGGCCCCCTGCCCGCCGATTGGGCGTCGCGCTGGGCCGCGAACCAGGCCTCCTTCCCGCTGGGTATCGACTGTCTCCTCGTCGCGCCCGGGCGCCTCGCCGGGCTCCCGCGCTCGGCCCGCCCCGTCACCCCGGAGGCAACCCCATGTACGTAGCGGTGAAGGGCGGCGAGGCCGCCATCGACAATGCCCACCGGCTGCTGGCGGAAATCCGGCGCGGCGACCCGGCCGTGCCCGACCTCACCGTGGCGCAAATCCGCGAGCAGATGCGCCTCCTCGTCGACCGGGTGATGACCGAGGGGTCCCTCTACGATCCCGATCTCGCCGCCCTCGCCCTGAAACAGGCCCGCGGCGACGTGGTGGAGGCGGTGTTCCTGGTGCGTGCCTACCGCACCACCCTCCCGCGCTTCGGCGCCACGGAGGCCCTCGACACCGGCGCGATGACCCTGGCGCGGCGCATCTCCGCCACCTTCAAGGACTTGCCCGGCGGTCAGGTCCTCGGCCCGACCTTCGACTACACCCACCGCCTCGTCGATTTCGCCCTGGCCGCCGGCGCCGTCCCCGGACCCGCCGCCGAGGCCGAGCCGGAGGCCGATGCCGCCGCCTGCCCGCGTGTGACCGATCTCCTGGGGCAGGCCGGCCTGCTCGAACCCTCGCCGCCGGACGACGGCGCGCCCGTGGGCGACCTCACCCGCGAGCCGGTGGACTACCCCGCCGACCGCGCGGTCCGGCTGCAGGGGCTGGCGCGGGGCGACGAGGGTTTCATCCTGGCGCTGGGCTACTCGACGCAGCGCGGCTACGGCCGCAACCACCCCTTCGTCGGCGAGATCCGGGTCGGGACCGTGGAGCTCGACTTCACGCCGGAAGAGCTCGGCTTCCCCGTCAGCCTCGGCACGGTGGACATGACCGAGTGCCAGATGATCAACCAGTTCCACGGCCACGGGGCGGTGCCGCCGCAATTCACCCGCGGCTACGGCCTCGTCTTCGGCCAGGGCGAGCGCAAGGCCATGGCCATGGCGCTGGTGGACCGCTCCCTGCGGGCGGCCGAACTCGGCGAGGCCGTGGTGGTGCCGGCCCAGGACCAGGAATTCGTGCTGGCCCATTGCGACAGCCTGCAGGCGACGGGCTTCGTCGAGCACATGAAGCTGCCGCACTACGTCGACTTCCAGGCCGAGCTCGACCTAGTCCGGCGCCTGCGCGCCGAGCACGCCGCCCGGACGGCCGAGCCGGACGAACCCACCCTGCGGGAGGCCGCCGAATGAACCCGCAGATTACCACGTCGCCGGGCACCGGCTACAACTTCGCCTATCTCGACGAGGGCACGAAGCGGATGATCCGCCGGGCCATCCTCAAGGCCATCGCGATCCCCGGCTACCAGGTGCCCTTCGCCGCCCGCGAGATGCCGATGCCCTATGGCTGGGGCACGGGCGGGGTGCAGGTCACCGCCGCGATCCTGGGCGCATCCGACGTGCTCAAGGTGATCGACCAGGGCGCGGACGACACCACCAACGCGGTCTCGATCCGCCGCTTCTTCACGGCCACCGCCGGGATCGCCACGACTACGCGTACGGCCGAGGCCACGGTGATCCAGACCCGCCACCGCATCCCGGAAGCGCCGCTGGCCGAGGGGCAGGTGCTCGTCTACCAGGTGCCGATTCCCGAGCCGCTGCGCTTCCTCGAGCCGCGCGAGACCGAGACGCGCCAGCTTCACGCCCTGGCCGAATACGGCCTCATGCACGTGAAGCTCTACGAGGACATCGCCCGCCACGGCCACATCGCCACCACCTACGCCTATCCGGTGGAGGTGGCCGGCCGCTACGTGATGGACCCCTCCCCGACTCCGAAGTTCGACAACCCGAAGATGGACGATTGCCCCGCGCTCCAGCTCTTCGGCGCGGGCCGCGAGAAGCGAATCTATGCGATTCCCCCCTACACACGGGTGCGCAGCCTCGATTTCGAGGACCATCCGTTCCGGGTCCAGAGCTTCGACCGCCCTTGCGCCCTCTGTGGGGCGGAGGACGTCTACCTCGACGAGGTCGTCCTCGACGATGCCGGCGGGCGGATGTTCGTCTGCTCGGACACCGACCATTGCGAGACCCGCCGCGCCGACGGCCACACGGGAGAGGCCGCCTGATGGAACCCCTGCTCACCGAACCTTTGCTTAACGTCGACGGCCTGACGAAGCGCTACGGCCGGCGCCTCGCCTGCGACGGCATCGGCTTCACCCTCGATCCCGGCGAGGTCCTCGCGGTGGTCGGTGAATCGGGCTCCGGCAAGTCGACCCTTCTCTCGCTGATCGCGGGCGAGGTCGCGGCCGATGCCGGAACGGTCTCCTACCGCATGCGGGACGGGGCGACCCGTGACCTCGCCGCCCTGAGCGTCGTCGATCGCCGCGCCCTGATGCGCACCGACTGGGGCTTCGTGCGCCAGGACGCCACGCAGGGGCTGCGCATGGCGGTCTCGGCCGGCGGCAATGTCGGCGAGCGCCTGATGGGCGTGGGGGACCGCCATTACGGACGCATCCGCGCCACAGCCCTCGACTGGCTCGCCCGCGTCGAGATCGCCCCCGACCGGGTCGACGACCCGCCGACGCGCTTCTCCGGCGGCATGCGCCAGCGCCTGCAGATCGCCCGCAACCTCGTCACCGCGCCCCGCCTCGTGCTCATGGACGAGCCGACCTCGGGCCTCGACGTCTCGGTCCAGGCCCGCCTCCTCGACATGATCCGGGGGCTGGTGGCCGAACTCGGCCTCGCGGTGATCATCGTGACCCACGACCTCGCCGTGGCGCGCCTGCTCTCGCACCGCGTCCTCGTCATGCGTGGCGGCCGGGTGATCGAGACCGGGCTGACCGACCAGGTCCTCGACGACCCCCAGGCCGCCTACACCCAGCTCCTCGTCTCCTCGGTGCTCGCCGCATGACGTCCCTTCCACCCCTCCTCGCCTTCGACGACGTGGCCAAGAGCTTCACCCTGCACCTGCGTGGCGGCGCCGTGCTGCCGGTGATCGCCGGCGCCACCCTCGCGGTCCATCCCGGCGAATGCGTCGTGCTCGGCGGCGCTTCGGGCGCGGGCAAGTCCTCCCTCCTCAAGATGGCCTACGGCAATTACCGCTGCGCCGCCGGCGCGATCCGGGTCCGTGACGGGGCCCGCGTCATCGACCTCGCCACCGCCGCGCCGCGCGAGATCCTGGCCTTGCGCCGCACGACGCTGGCCTACGTCTCCCAGTTCCTGCGGGTGATCCCGCGGGTCGGCGCCCGCGCCGTGGTGGAGGCCGCCGGAATCGAAGGGGGATTGGCACCCGAGGCGGCCCGGTCCCGCGCGGGCGACCTGCTCACCCGTCTCAACCTGCCCGAGCGCCTGTGGGAGCTGCCGCCCGCGACCTTCTCGGGGGGCGAGCAGCAGCGGGTCAATATCGCGCGCGGTCTCATCGCCGACCGGCCCATCCTGCTCCTCGACGAGCCCACCGCCTCCCTCGATGCCGAGAACCGGGCCGTGGTGGTGGAGCTCATCGCCGAGAAGCGCGCGGCGGGCGCCGGTATCCTCGGCATCTTCCACGACGCGGATGTCCGCGAGGCGGTGGCGACGCGCATCGTCGACGTCGCCGCCTTCCGCGGGGCGATGGCCGCATGAATCGGGAGTACGCAAGCATGACGGATCGGGTCGAGATCCTCGAAAACGCGCGCCTCGTCCTGCCCGACCGGGTCGAGACCGGCTGGCTCGCCATGGTCGACGGGCGCATCGCCGAGATCGGCACGGGACGCGCCCCGGAGCGCGGCCTCGACTGCGCCGGCGACACGATCATCCCGGGCCTCGTCGAGCTCCACACCGACCACCTGGAGAGCCACTACGCCCCGCGCCCCGGCGTGCGCTGGCACCCCCTCGGGGCGGTGCTCGCCTACGACGCCCAGATCGCGGCATCCGGCATCACCACGGTGTTCGATTCGCTGCGCGCCGGCACCGACCCGGATGGCAGCGGCCTCGGCACCGAGCTCGAGCTCCTGGCGGCCGCCCTGGCGGAGGCGCGAGGGGCGGACCTGTTCCGGGCCGAGCACCGCACGCATCTGCGCTGCGAGATCCCCTCCACCGACGTGGTCGAGACCGTGCGCGCCTTCGCCGGGCGCTACGCCATCGGCCTCCTGTCGCTGATGGACCATACGCCGGGCCAGCGCCAGTTCCGGGATGTGGCCAAATACTACGTCTATGCCGGGCGCGGCGGCCGCTCCCTCGAGGAGATCAAGCTCAGCACCGAACGCAAGATGCGCGACGGCCACGCCCTCAATGCCGTCAACCGCCCGGCCCTCGTCGCCCTGGCGCGGGAGCTCGGCATTCCGCTCGCCAGCCACGACGACACCACGTTGGCCGACGTGAGCCTCTCCCGCGATGAATCGGTGGCGATCGCCGAGTTCCCCACCACCCTCGAGGCGGCGGAAGCCTCGCATGCGGCCGGCATCACCGTGATGATGGGGGCGCCGAACCTCATTCGGGGCGGTTCCCATTCGGGCAACGTCGCGGCCCAGACCCTGGCGGAGGCCGGCTATCTCAGCATCCTGTCCTCGGACTACGTGCCGGCGAGCCTGCTGATGGCGGCGTTCGGATTGCCCGAGCGCGTGCCCGGCATTTCCCTGCCGGACGCCATCGCCACGGTGACGGCCAATCCCGCTCACGCCACCGGGCTGACCGATCGCGGCCGTCTGGAGCCGGATCTCCGCGCGGACCTCGTCCGGGTCCGTCTCGCCCGGGGCGTGCCGGTGGTGCGCCAGGTCTGGCGCGCCGGCACGCGGGTGGTGTGATGCCCGGCGGCTTCGTTCTCGTCGTGGGCCCGAGCGGGGCCGGAAAGGACACCCTGCTGCGGCTGGCACGGGAAGCCCTCGCCCACGAGTCCCGCTTCGTCTTCCCGCGCCGCCTCGTGACCCGCGCGCCCTCGGCGCACGAGGACAATATCGCGATCTCGGAGGATGCGTTCGCCGACGGAGCGGCCTCCGGTGCCTTCGCCCTGCATTGGCGTGCGCACGGCCTCGGCTACGCGATCCCCGGCGAGACCCTGGATCACGCGCGAGCCGGGCGCGTGGTGGTCTGCAACGTCTCGCGCCGCATCGTCCAGGCGGCCCGCCGCGCCCATCCGTGCGTCAGTGTCGTATCCATCACGGCCTCGCCCGATATCCTCGCCCGCCGCCTCGCTGCGCGGGGCCGGCCGGAGGATGGGGATTTGCGCGCCCGCCTGGACCGCGTCGTACCGATCGAGGCCGAGTGCACGATCCGGAACGATGCCGACCCTGGCATCGCGGCGGCCGAACTGATCGCGCATCTGCGCAAGCGGGCGGCCTGAGGTCCGACCCAGGCTCCCGGCTCGCATTCTATCGAGGCCGTAGGCCCAAGGGCCGAGTCGCCGGCGGAATGCTGTCGTTTTGTTTCAGCCGCCCCGCTTCGTGCAAGGGGTAAAGCCCATCCATCCGGCAAGAGGTGTACGAACGATGGCAGTGGTAGAAACGGTGGCGGGACTTGAGCGCATCTACGGCGAGTGGGGCGCCGTCGCTGCAGCGTCCACCGTCAAGGTCGCAGACCACATCACCCCGCATTATCGACGCTTCATCGAGGCTGCGCCCTTCGCGACCCTTGCCACTGCTGGTCCCGAAGGCCTGGACTGCTCTCCCCGTGGGGATCGTCCAGGCTTCGTCCGCGTCGCCGATCCCCGCACGCTCCTCTTGCCCGATCGCCGGGGGAACAATCGGATCGACAGCCTCCGCAACGTCGTGCGTGATCCAAGGGTCGGCCTGATGTTTCTGATCCCCGGCATTGGCAATGCCCTTCGGGTCAATGGCCAGGCGGTCATCGACGATGATCGAACGTTGTGCGCGTCGTTTGCCGTCGATGGCAAAGCGCCCCGCACCGTGATGGTCATCACCGTGAGGGAAGTCTACTTCCAGTGTGCTCGCGCCCTCATCCGATCAGGCTTGTGGCAGCAAACCAATCACGTAGACCCAAAGACGCTTCCGTCTCCCGGGCAGATTCTAGCCGACCTTAGTAATGGTCGAGTTGGAGGCGAGGTCTACGATTCGACGTGGGCTGAAAAGGCCAAGCAAACCATGTGGTGATCGAGGAGCATCCGACACAGGTCTTCGGCAAGGACCGCAACCGATTGGATGCTGCCTGCCTCGATTGGCGCCAAACGTCAGCATTCAACCACCCGAACCCCGATACGTCCTCGGAGGTTCATCGTCACACCGGTCATCAGAGGGCCGGGTCGGTCATCTCAGCCCGGCCACCGCCGCTGACCACCCACGAGCGAGCCACCCGGCCACGATCGCGCTACGCGTACTGCGAGTCCGGTTCCACCCGACGCCGCCAGCGTCCCGGGGTCGTGCCCTGATCCTTGGCGAAGGCGCGGGTGAAGTGGCTTTGATCGGCGAAGCCGCAGGCGAGCGCGATGTCGGCGAGCGTCCGATCTCCCCTCCGCATCATGGTCTTGGCCTGGGCGATGCGCTCCCGCGTCAGCCAAGAATGAGGGGCGACGCCGGTGGATTGGCGAAAGGCGCGCGCGAAGTGGCTTATGGAAAGGCCGCAGGCTTCCGAGACCGCCCGGAGGTGGATCGCCCGGGCGAGATCGGCGCGGATGTGGTCCTGGGCGCGACGGAGCTGCCAGGGAGCCAATCCGCCGCGAACCGTCTCGGGCGCGGGCTGGAGCGGCGTGTAGGTCCCGAGCAGATGAGCCGCGACGGCGCGGGTCAATTGGCGGCGGATGACATCGGCCCAGCGATCCTGCCGATCCAGCGTTTCCCCGACACTGACGGCGAGGTTGTGCAAGGCGGGGTCCGCCAGGATCTCGCCGAAGATCGGTACGAGTTCATCGAGGGGATCGGCGTCGATGATGCTCAGATCCTCGGCCACCTGCTTCAGAAGTCGATTGTCGAGCCCGATCTGGAGGGTTCGCTTCTGTGTCCGCAGCACGCAGGTCTGGCGCAGATCATGGAGGATCGCCTCCCCCGCGCGCAGGAGCATCGGGGCCTGGCCACCGTCCCGGCCTCCGCCCTCGGCACTCTCCCGGCGCGGGAATCGCCCTTCCGTCTCGCCGAGTCGGACCTGGATGATGAGCGCATCGAGCCGGTCGACCCGGAGGCTGCCGGCCATGCCGTCCCGCCAGCCAAGGACGATGGCGCCGTCCGACCAATCGTCGGGCCGGATTCTCGCCTGGCGGACGGGGTCATGGATGGGGCCGCCGAACCGGACGTCGTGCGTCGGGGTGGGGTGGAGAGAGGCCGGCGCCGGCGGCACGGCAATCGGCGCATCCCCTTCGTGGACAAGCGTTCGGAGCATGTCTGTCTCCCCATTGTACGATGGGGAGATGCTAAACGGCCAAGCTAGGGCCCGTATTTCGCGAGGCTGCGGTGGCGTGTCCATATCCTGCTGTTCACGGGATCAGCACTCATGAGACATGCTGCCTGTACTCTCCCGGCGTCTTGCCGATGACGCGCTTGAACGCCGTGTTGAACGCGCCCTGGCTCGAAAAACCGGACGACAAGGCGACGTCGATCAGGGGGATCTTGCGGTCGTTCAGCAACCGTCGTGCGCGAGACAGTCGTTCCTCGCTGACGAAAGCATAGGGCGTCCTGCCCGTGACGCGCTTGAACATGCGGCTGAAGTGGAAGGGGCTGAGGCACGCCACGGCGGCGATCTCGGCCACGGACAGGTCCCGTTCGAGATTGTCGCGGATGAACGCGACGGCGCGGTCGATCCGGTCGGGGCAAGGGGCATCCGTGGCGGGGCGCACGCGCGTGTCCGGTCGGTCGTGGCCGTAGGCCTGCGCGACCCGCGCCGTCAGGGCGAGGGCCGCGGCCTCGACCATCATGCGTCCCGCCGAGCTTTCCCGGACCAGTTCCTGATGGATCGAGAACCCGATCTGGGCGAGCAACGGATCCTCGAGGCCGGCGAGATAGCGCACCGTATCGGCACGGATGCGCGTATCGCCGTACAACTCCGCGAGAGTCTCGAAGCGCTCGGTCGGCAGGTAGATGTGGAGGATCTCGTCGAGTGGCGCGGAGATGTTGATGTCGTCCTCGCCGACCCCGACGGGACAGAGCCAGATCGTCCCCTCCTCCACCGGCGTCCGCTGCCGGATCCCGGCTCCCTTGCGGCTGACATACGCATCCGGGCTGCGCCGGATCGCCAGGGTGATCTCCATCTGGGCCGGGACGATGGCGGGCAGGTCGCCTGCCGGGTGGGACCGTACTTCCGCGGCGACGCCCCTCCATTGCCGCCCCGCCGACGAGGCGAGGAGACCGGCCTTCGGGAACTTGTGCGCGCCGTGCCGGTGAAGATCCATGCCGATACCGTGCAAGCCGTGCGCGAAGACGGCAATTATACAGGTGTATCGGAGACCAGACGAGCGAATGCGGCAGGTTTTTTCGCGGTGGCCGAGCCGAGTCCCCGCCTCGCCCCGGGCGGTTCGCCGGGCATGGGCCGTCGGAAGACCCAGAAGTTTTTGATGAGACGAGGCAATCGTCAAGCTTGCAATCGCCATGCGATCCAAATCGTGTATCAGGTGAAGGTATTCGCATCGGCGAGGTGCACGCCGAGAAGTTCGCGAGAACCATGCCCGAGGCGACCGTTCACATCGTCGACGATGATCCGGTGCTGCGCGAAGCGCTGGTCCGCCTCTGCCTGTCCGAGGGATTGGCGGCGGTCGGGCACGGAGATCCCGGCGGGCTGGCGCAGTCCCTCCTGCGCCAATCCCCCGAATGCGTCCTTCTCGACGTGCGCCTCGCCGAACAGAGCGGACTGGCCGTCCAGGACACGTTGCGCGCAAACGGCAACACGGTGCCGATCATCTTCCTGACCGGCTACGGCACGATCCCCATGTCCGTCCGCGCCATGCGGGGGGGCGCCGTCGAGTTCCTGACCAAGCCCTTCATCGCCGACGTTCTGCTCGCGGCCATCCGCAAGGCGCTGGCGGCCGATGCCGTCGCGCTCGCCGACCGTCGCGCCCGGCACGACCTGTCGGCCAAGCTCGCCACCCTGACGCCCCGGGAGCGCGACGTGCTGCGCTGCGCCATCGGAGGGCTGATGAACAAGCAGATCGCCGCCGATCTCGGCATCACGGAGATCACCGCCAAGGTCCACAAGCGGCGCGTCATGGAGAAGATGCAGGCGCGATCCCTCGCCGACCTCGTCCGCATGGCGGACCAACTCGGCATCGCCGCGACCCGCCAGCGCTGAGAGAAGGCGCGGGCCGAAACCTTCGTATGAGGAGGGATAACCAAAGCATCGATCCGGTGATCCGCCGTATAATATTCAGGATCCTCCAACGGAATAAGATCTGGATATGAACTCAGGGCTGCAGCAGAGATTTCGAGCGGCTCGGTTCTGTACTTGAAACCAGTCCGATATCAGGAGACGCACCATGATCAAGCATCTCGCTTCCATCGCTCTTCTTCAGCTTGGCCTGATGGCCCCGGCCCTGGCGATGCCCGAGCATCGCCCGTCCCACACCGTCGTCGAGCGGGTCGACCTGGAGAGCACCCCGCGATCCTTCGGAGAGCCGCAGGCATCCCGGACCATCGACAGTTCGGCCAAGGGCGGCAACGCCGACGAGACCAACCACGCGGTTCCGAACTTCGGCACCACCTCGGGCGGTCCCGCCGACTGAGCGTCTCTCACGAAGCTTCCGCTGCGTCGTCGTGCTCCGAGCGAGAACCGACCGTGACCGGGAGTTTCGTGAGGCCCTCCGACCCTTCGACCCACCGCGCCGGTGCGGTCGACGTATCCGGGAGAGCGGCCATGAACCTCCTCATCAGACCCTGTCTCGCGGCCATTCTGGCGCTGGTGTCGACGATGCCCTTCGCGCAATCCTCCACGCCTCGGGCGGGGCGGATCGTGTCCTCCTGGATGGCGTCGGCGCCCATCGTCGCAAAGGTCGATCGCCGCTACGCCCATCGGCGCATGGATCGGCACCCTCAGTAAGCGTCCTGCGTTTGGGCCGGCGGCGACGGGATGCGGGGCTCACGGTTCCGGATGCAGGAAGCCGTGGACGGCCTGGACCACCACCGATCCCTCCCCCACTCCGGAGGCGACCCGCTTCACCGAGCCCGCGCGGACATCGCCGACGGCATAGAGACCCGGGACCACCGTGGCGTAGGGAGACGGAGCCGGCATGCCGTCGCTCCGCAGGCCGGTGGGAACGAACCCCTTCGCATCGAGGCCGAGGCAGTCGGCGAGCCATCCGGTGTTCGGCACCGCTCCGATCATGACGAAGACGTTGCCGATCGCCTTCGTTTCGCTGACCCCGCTCGCCCGGTCGATCCAGGTCACCGATGTCAGGGTGTCGTCGCCGACGAGCGCGGTGATCTCGGTCTGCGTATGCAGGGTGATGCGCGGCGACGACGCGATCCGCTGCACGAGGTAGTCGGACATCGTCGCGGCGAGGCCGGTGGCCCGCACGAGAAGGTGGACATGCGCCACCGTGCGGGACAGGAACATCGCGGCCTGACCGGCCGAGTTGCCGCCCCCCACCACGATCACTCCCTCGCCGGCGCAGAGCTGCGCTTCCATGGCGGTGGCGGCGTAATGGATGCCCTGACCCTCGAAATGCGCGTAGCGCGGCAGGTCGAGCCGGCGATAGCGGGCGCCGGTGGCGGCGATGATGGCGCGCGCCGGAACGGCGGTGCCGTCCTCGAGGATCACGCGGAAGGGCGACCCGCCGCAATCGAGTCCCGTCGCCATGCGGGAGATCGCGAGCCGCGCCCCGAACTTCTGGGCCTGGACCTGGGCGCGGCCGGCCAGGGCCTGGCCTGAGATCCCGGTGGGAAAGCCGAGATAGTTCTCGATCTTCGACGAGGTGCCGGCCTGGCCGCCGGGCGCGAGCCCTTCGATGACGATGGTGTCGAGCCCCTCCGAGGCGGCATAGACGGCCGCCGCCAGGCCCGCCGGTCCGGCGCCGATCACCGCGACGTCGTAGACGCGGCCGGGGTCGATCGCTTCCGTCAGCCCGAGGGCGTCCGCCAGCGCCGCGTTGGTCGGAGCGCGCATCACCGCCGCGCCCGGCGCGATCACCACCGGCAGGTCGTCTTCGGTCAGGCCGAATCCCTCGAGGGCGTTGCGGGACGCGGGGTCGCTCGCGGTATCGAGGATGCGGTGCGGGTAGGCGTTCCGGACGAGGAAGCGCTCCAGGCGGAGGGTCTCCCGCTGATGGCCGGGGCCGATCAGGACGACGCCGCCCCGCCCGTGGCGGATCAGGCCGACCCGGCGCAGGATGAAGGCCCGCATGATGATCTCGCCGATATCCGGTTCGGCGGTGACCAGGCGGCGGAAGGCGAGGCGATCGATCCGCGCCACCCGCGTCTCCACCACGGTACGGCCGGAGACCAGGATCTCACGGTCGTTGAACAGGTCGAGCTCGCCCGTGAACTGACCCTCGGTGTGGACGACGATGACCCTTGCGGCCCCCTCGTGGTCGGTCTCGAACATCTCGATCCGGCCGGCGAGGACGAGGAAGAAATCCACCCGCCGCTGGCCTCTGGCGAAGATGAGCGTGCCCGCCGGCAGGGTCTCCTCCCTGCCGTAGCCGGCGACCCGGTCCCCCATCTCCGCGCCGAGGCGGGGAAAGGTCTGCGCCGCCCGGTCGTCGCCGTCGGACTCCGCCGGGAGGATGGTGTCGGTCATCTCGAATCACTCCCTGTCGTGGAATGCGACAGTGCCACCCCTGCCCCGGATGGCGTCCCGTCCCGCAATCACCACTGTCACTGCAAGGACAGGATGCCTCCTGGCTTGTCCGATCACGCGTTGTTTTGCACGGTCCGGCGCCAATTCCCGGCCGCCGCTCGATCGACCGGGGTGACGCGCTTGAGAAGAGCGATGGTCTTCCGGCGAAGCAGGTTTCGCAGAAGTGGCCCCCGGTTCTGCGATAAAAACCTGCGACACACCAGAGAGCTAAGGAGGGTGAAGCGTCGGCTCGCTGACGCTTCACCCTCCTTAACGCGGATCGTTCAAATCATGGATCGTCCGTGCAAGACGAGCGGTCGGACCTATGATGACTTGATGGCGGCCGGATCGGCGGTGCAGGGCATGAGGGGCCGGCATGCGCCAGGGCCGTAGTCCCGTTATCATCCGCGCGAACGCCGCGCGCCCACGCCAATAAACGACGGTATAGTTCACAGGCACCCGGCCACGCTTCATGGTTCGCTCGAACGGCCGAGGCCTTCATCCGCCGTCCAGGCCACCGGAAATGGGGAGATGGCGATGCGTCAGGCCGTTCATGCACCGGGCTCGGCGGGACGGAAGCACACTCAGCCTGGCCTCGGCCTGGCGATCGTGCGCCAGACCGCGCAGGCCCTGGATCACAGGATCACGGTCCGGTCGGTGGAGGGCGTCGGCTCCCGGTTCTCCGTCACGGTACCGTGTGCCGACCGGCCGGACGACGGGACGCCCCGGCGCCGCGTCGAGGCCAGGGAGGGGCGATGGACGCGCCTGTCGTAGCCGCCCCCTCGCCTCTCCGTTCCGGGTTCGCCCCGGACACCCGCCGGACGGGCCGTTTCCTGGGCGTTCTCGCCCTCGGCTTCGCCCTGGCGATCTTCCTCGTGGACGCGTTCACGCCCCTCGAAGGGGCGGTGGCCGTCCTCTACGTGGTCGTGGTGCTCATCGCCGCGCGGGCGTTCCGGCGGAACGGGGTGATCCTGACCGCTGCCGGCTGCCTGCTCCTCACCGCCGTGGCCTATTTCCTCTCGCACCGTTTCTTCGACAGCGATTCGGCGCTGCTGCGCGCCCTGGTCAGCCTCGCCGCCATCGCGATCAGCGCGCTCCTGGTGCTGCGCAATCAATCCGCGGCCCGCATCCTCGCGGAGCAGGCCGAACTGCTCGAACTCACCCACGATCCGATCTTCGTCCGTACGCCCACCGACACGGTGACATTCTGGAACCGCGCCGCGGAGGATCTCTACGGTTGGCGCCGGGACGAGGTCCGGGGGCGCAACGTGCACGTCCTCCTCCGCACGGTCTTCCCCGACGGCGAGGCGGCGATCCGGGCCGCGCTGATGCGGAACGGGCGGTGGGAGGGCGAACTGGTCCAGACGGTGCGGTCGGGCGCCAGGGTCGTCGTCGAGAGCCGCTGGTCGCTCCAGCGCGACGCCGGCGGCCAGCCCCTCGCGGTCCTCGAGACGAACACCGACATCACCGAGCGCAAGCGCGCCCATGCCGCCCTGGCGGAGAGCGAGAGGCGCTACCGTACCATCTTCGACACGGCCCGCGTCGCGATCCTGCAGCAGGATTGGCGCGGGGTGAAGGCGGTCCTCGACGCGGTCCCGCGCGAGGCGGCCACGACCCTTCGCACCCATCTCCACGACCATCCGGAGGTCGTCCGCGACCTGCGCCGCAGCGTCACCATCGTCGACGCCAATGCCGAATTGCGGCGGCTGATCGGCGCCGATGCGGGCGCCTGGGCGCCGCAATCCCTCGACGCGTTCCTGTTCGAGGACGAGCCGACCTTCATCGAGTCGCTGCTGGCGCTGGCGCGGGGCGAGACCTTCTTCGAGGGCGAGACCGCGATCCGCTCGCTCTCGGGCGAGTCGGTGCCGATCCTCTTCGGCATCACGTTCCCGTCCCATGCGGACGGGTTCGAGGGCGTGCTGGTCTTTGCCGTCGACATCACCGAGCGCAAGCAGGCGCAGGAGGCGCTGCTGGCGGTCCAGGCCGAGCTCGCCCATACGGCGCGGGTGACGACGCTCGGCGAACTCACCGCCTCCATCGCCCATGAGGTGAACCAGCCCCTCGCGGCCATCGTCACCAATGGCGAGGCGGCCCTGCGCTGGCTGAGGCGGACCCCGCCGGACCTCGGCGAGGTCTCGGCCGCGGTGACCCGGGTGGTGGCGAGCGGCACCCGGGCCGGCGAGATCGTGTCCCGGATCCGGACCTTCCTCGCCAAGACGCCGCCCCCGCGCGACTGGCTCGACCTGCGGGAGATGATCGGAGAATCCGTGCTTCTGGTGGAGCGCGAGATGGCCCGCGGCGGCGTGCGCCTGATCCGCGACGTCGCGTCCGACGTGACCCTTGTCCACGGGGACCGGGTGCAGCTGCAGCAGGTGCTCATCAACCTGATGGTGAATGCGATCCAGGCCATGGCGACGGTCACCGAACGGCCCCGCCTCCTCACCGTCCGCGTCGTGCCCGACGGGGCGGAGCATGTCCGCGTCACCGTCGTCGATAGCGGCGGGGGGATCGCGGCGGAGGCCGTCGAGCGGGTCTTCCAGCCGTTCTTCACCACCAAGGCGGACGGGATGGGCATGGGGCTGGCGATCTGCCGGTCGATCATCGAGGCGCATGGCGGGCGCCTCTGGATCACCGGCCATGATGATCCGGGCGCCGCCTTCCACTTCACCATACCGACGACGGCCGAGAGGGCAGCATGATCCGAAGCAACGCGGCGGGGCCGGCACGCGCATCGGCCGCGAAGCAGACCGTCTTCGTCGTGGATGACGATCCGGATATCCGGGAGGCTCTGTCCGGTCTGCTCCGCTCCATCGATCTCGCCTCTGCCGCCTTCGCGTCGGTGGCGGAGTTCCTGGCCGCGCCGCGCCCCCTGGGCGCCGGATGCCTGGTGGTCGACGTCCGCCTGCCGGGCGTGAGCGGCCTCGAGTTCCAAAGCCAGCTCAGCGCCCTCGGGATCGACCTGCCGATGATCCTGATGACCGGGCACGGCGATATTCCGATGACGGTGAAGGCGATGAAGGCCGGAGCGGTCGATTTCCTCGCCAAGCCGTTCCGCGAGCAGGACCTCCTCGATGCCATCGGCACCGCCCTGGCGCGCGACGCGCAGCAGCGCAGCGCGCATGCGGCCCTCGACGATCTCAGGGCCGATTACGAGACCCTCACCGCGCGGGAGCGCGAGGTGATGGCGCAGGTCACCGCCGGCCTGATGAACAAGCAGGTGGCCGGCAATCTCGGCCTCAGCGAGATCACGGTGAAGATCCACCGGGGCCACGTCATGCGCAAGATGAGGGCGCGATCCCTGGCCGATCTGGTTCGCAGCGCCGAGGCCCTCGGCATCTCCCATGCCGGTGGCGCGCCGACGCGGTGACCGATCCGCCGGCTTTCGCCGAAAGGTGGAGGCCGGCAAACCTCCGTATGATTCCAACCCACGGTGCGTGGGACCATATCTCGGCTTGGGCCAACGCTTCCCGGTCCAAGATGCGCCGGTCACAGGGACCGGGCGGCGAACCCCTTAGGTCAATGGAATGGCAGCTCTGCCTGTGATCGCGATCGTCGACGACGACGAGGACGTGCGCGTGGCGACCGGAAGCCTCGTCCGCTCCCTCGGCTACACGGCCCGCATCTACGCTTCGGCTCGGGATTTCCTGGAGACCTGTCCGGTGGACGCGCCCGATTGCGTCATCACCGACGTGCAGATGCCCGGCATGACCGGCGTGGAGATGCACCGGGGCCTGCTCGCCCTGGGATCGCGGGTGCCGGTGATCTTCGTGACGGCGTTCCCCACCGAGGCCTTGCGCAACACCGTCCTGGCGGCGGGCGCCAGCGACTTCCTGGGCAAGCCCTGCGACGGCGCGACGATCATCCGCTCCCTGGAGCAGGCCCTGACGGGCGGGTCGGCGAGGGACGCGACGGCGTGATCGCCGTCGCGAAAGACCCGGCTCAGCCCTTCACGAAAGCGAGGAGGTCGGGGTTGACGACGTCATGGTGGGTGGTGAGCATCCCGTGCGGAAAGCCCGGATAGGTCTTGAGCGTGCCGTTGGCCAGGAGCGTGACCGATTTCAGCGCGGCATCCGCGATCGGCACGATCTGGTCGTCCTCGCCATGCAGGACCAGGGTCGGCACGGTGATGGCTTTCAGGTCGTCGGTCTGGTCGGTCTCGGAGAACGCTTTGATGCCGTCGTAATGGGCCTTCGTGCTGCCCATCATACCCTGGCGCCACCAATTCCGGATCACGCCCTGCTGCACGTTCGCGCCGTCGCGGTTGAAGCCGTAGAAGGGGCCGCTCGCCACGTCGAGGAAGAACTGCGCGCGGTTCGCGGCGGTGGCCGCGCGGAACCCGTCGAAGACCGCGATCGGCAGACCTTCGGGATTGGCCTCCGTCTTGAGCATCAGCGGCGGCACCGCCGAGACCAGCACGGCCTTGGCCACGCGGCCGGCCGGCTCTCCGTGCCTCGCCACGTAGCGGGCGACCTCGCCGCCGCCGGTGGAATGACCGATATGCACGGCGTTCCGCAGGTCCAGCGCCTCCGTCACGGCGAAGGCGTCGGCGGCGTAGTGATCCATGTCGTGGCCGGCATCGACCTGGGCCGAGCGGCCATGGCCGCGCCGGTCATGCGCCACGACCCGGTAGCCGTGATGCAGGAAGAACAGCATCTGCGTGTCCCAGTCGTCCGACGAGAGCGGCCAGCCGTGGTGGAACACGATCGGCTGGGCGCTCTTTGGACCCCAATCCTTGAAGTAGATCTCGACGCCGTCCTGGGTGGTGACGAAGGGCATGGGAGGATGTCCGATTCCGTAGGGAGCTGGTCCGAGCTTAGGAAGCTCGGCGCCGAGCCGGCTTGACGATTCGCGTCACCGCTTGGACGAATGCGCCATTGCCGATGCCGCCCTGATCGGCCCCGGCGCGGGGGCCGCTTTGCGTGATCGGCCGCTTCCATTCGATCGGCTTCTGGATGCGATCGGAACTCTACGATGTTCGTTTCTCCGGAATGCGGTCATTGTCGTCGCGAGGCCGCTCGCCGCCGCCCCCGGGCGCAGGACGGCGGGATGTCGAGGGGACCGGCGCGAACCAGACAGGACATCGACGGAACGATGCGCTCTCCCGATCTCGAACTCGACCTGCTGAGGGCCTTCGTCGCCGTGGCCGAGACCGGCAGCTTCACGGCCGCCGCCGACGTGGTGCACCGCTCGCAATCGGCCGTGAGCCAGAAGGTCCTCCGGCTCGAGGAGATCCTGGGACGGCGCGTCTTCGACAGGACGAGCCGCACGCTCGGCCTGACCCTCGACGGCGAGCGGCTGCTCGTGGCGGCGCGCCAGATGCTCGAACTCAACGATCGGCTGATGCGTACCTGGCGCGATCCGCCCGCCAGCGGCACGCTGCGCCTCGGGGTCGCCGAGGATTTCATTCCGGGCCAGCTGCCCAAGCTCCTCGCCCGGTTCGGGCGCCTCTATCCGGACGTGCATATCGACCTGATGACGGGGCTCAGCTGCAACCTTCTGGCGGCCTACAACGCGGACCAGCTCGACGCGGTCATCGCCAAGCGCAGCGGCGCGCAGGCCAGGGGGCGCGTGATCTGGCGCGAGCCGCTGGTCTGGCTGGCCTCCGTCGACTACCGGCTCGACTTCGACAAGCCGGCCCGCCTGGTGATGCTGTCGCCCCCATGCACCTACCGCGAGTCGATGATCGCCGCCCTCGATTCCGTGCGCCGGGACTGGATCGCCGCCTGCACGGCGAGCAGCCTCATGGGCGTGCAGGCCGCCGTGGCGGGCGGCCTCGGGGTGACGCTGCTGGGGCGTTCCTTCATGCAGGAGGGCATGCAGATCCTGCGCGCGCCGGACCTGTGGCCGGCCCTGCCGATGACCGACGTCACCGTTCTGGGGGAGGACCGCGCGCCGGACCTCGTCGCCCCGCTGATCACCTTCCTGACCCAGAGCCTCGCCAGTCACGACGCGCTCACCCTCGCGGCCTGACCCGGCCTTCGCGGCGAGCGCCGCGAGGCGTAGCCCGGGCTGTCATGCCCAGCCCTCCAGGACGATCTTGCCCTTGGCCCGGCCGCTCTCGATCAGGGCATGGGCGCGCCTCAGGTTGGCGGCCGAGATCGGGCCGAAGCTGTCGGCGAAGGTGGTCTTCAGCGTGCCGGAATCCACGAGGCGCGACACCTCCCCGAGGAGATGGCCCTGCGCAGCCATGTCGGCGGTCTCGAACATCGAGCGCGTGAACATGAACTCCCAATGCGTCGACACGCTCTTGCGCTTGAACGGCACCACGTCGAGGACCGCCGGGTCGTCGATGAGGGCGAAGCGGCCCTGCGGGGCGATCAACGCGGCGATCTCCGCCACGTGCTGGTCGGTGTTGGTCGTCGAGAACACGAAGGCCGGCGCACCGAGCCCGAGCGCGGCGAACTCGGCGCCGAGCGGCCGGGTATGGTCGATCACGTGGTGGGCGCCGAGGTCGCGGCTCCAGGCGGCTGTCTCGGGACGGGAGGCGGTGGTGACCACGGTGAGGTCGGTGAGCCGGCGGGCGAGCTGCGTCGCGATGGATCCGACGCCTCCCGCCCCGCCGACGATCAGCACGGCGTTCCCGGCGCCCGGAACGGGCGTCCTCACGTCGAGCCGGTCGAACAGGGTTTCCCAGGCGGTGATCGCGGTGAGCGGCAGGGCCGCGGCTTCGGCGAAGGAGAGCGTGGCCGGCTTGGCGCCGACGATCCGCTCGTCGACGCAATGGAACTCGGCGTTCGTGCCCTGCCGGCCGAGGGCTCCGGCATAGAACACCGCGTCGCCAGGTTTGAACAGGCCGGCCTCCGCGCCCACCGCCTCGACGATCCCGGCGGCATCGTAGCCGAGAACGTGCGGCTGTCCGTCGGCGGGCACGGCCCGGGCGCGGACCTTGGTATCGACCGGATTGACCGAGACCGCCCTCACCCGGACGAGGAGATCGCTCGGGCCCGGGATCGGGGTGGGGAGATCGAGGTCGAGGAGGGCCTGGTCGTCCTCGATGGGCAGAGACGTGTAGAAACCGACGGCTTTCATCAGGGTGGTCCTCGTGAATGGAACGTCAGGAGCCGGATTTGCGTGACGGGACGGCGCTCGCCGCGACGCCGAGGACGATCGCGAGGGAGCCGAGGATCAGGTCGGGGCCGGGCGCCTCGTGCAGGATTGCGACGGAGGTCAGGAGGCCGGTCACCGGCACCGCCAGCATCGTGGTCGACATCGTGCTCGCCGAAAGCCGAGCGCTCGCGGCGTTGACGGCGCAGAAGCAGAAGGCGGTGGCGACGGGCCCGACGAAGACGAGGCAGGCCCAGAACGCCCCCGTGCCGTCCCCGCTGAACGGCCCCTCGACCGCGAGCGCCACCGGAGCCAGAACGGAGGCGGCGAGCAGCATCTGCCAGGGCGCGAGCTGGATGGCCGAGGACGGTCCGCGCCCGTAGCGCAGGTGCAGGAGGCACGCGGCCCAGGCGGCGGATGCCGCGAGCAGCATCGCGTTGGCGCCGACCACGTCCCTGTCGTGCCAGTCGATGGCGTAGGGATTGAGCAGGACCAGGACGCCGATGCCCGCGAGGACTATTCCGATCCAGCGCCGCCGCTCGATGCGCTCGCCGAAGACGAGGAGCGCCGCCGGGATGACCCAGATCGGGGTCGTGTAGCTCAGGATCGCCGAGCGGCCGGCGGGAAGCTGCGTCATCGCCAGGGCGCCCAGCGCCGTGAACAGCATCATCTGCAGGAGGCCGATGGAGGCGACGACGGGCAGATCCCCGCGCCGGGGCAGGCGGATGTCGCCACGGGCGGCCTGCCAGGCGAACAGGCAGATCGCACCGGTGGCAAACCGCGAGGCCGAGAACCAGAGCGGCGAGACGTGGCCCAGGCCCAGTTTCATCACCGGCCAGTTCGCGCCCCAGAGCAGGATCGCGCCGCCGAGAAGGAGGGGAGAGGCGCCCCATGCCTCGGCGCCCCGCCGCTTCCTGACGAGGCCCGCGAGGCGGCGCGCGGGGGCGAGCCCCGTCGGGGTTCGGGGGACGACATGGGCGGCGGCGATCGCTGAGGCGGACATGGCTGGTCTCGTCGGTGTCACGCGCTGAGGGGGTGCCCGTGGTCCGAAGCGGAGCGTCCGTGGAGCGCGCCGTGATCGCCCGAGCCCAGGCAGCATGCTGCGGGGCGAGCGATCCGATAAGCGCATAGTTCTGATCGGAGGGATCGGTTTTTCTTCTGGACGATTCTGATCAGCTCGCGAGCTCACGCAGCTCGCCCCGGCTGATGCCGAGGATCGTGCGCAGCGCGAGACCGGCGATGGTCACCGTGGCGAGGCCGAGGAGGAGCAGGGCCAGGATATCGGCCGCCATGGTCCCGGCATGCTCGGCATAGCGCAAGGCCGCCACCGCCATCGCGGCCATGGGAAAGCTCACGGCCCACCACGAGACCCGGAACGGGCAGCATCGCGGCAGGTCGCGCAGGCGTCCGGCCAGGACGGCGAAGACGAAGAGGGCGACGAAGAACAGGGCCTCCGCGAACGCATCGACCCGGCCGAACGTCGCGACGTAGCTGGAGACGCCGACGGCGAAGGGCGCCACCAGGATCATCAGGGTCGGCCGTTGCGCCGGGGCGAGGGGCTCCTCGAAGACGAGGCGGGCGAAGATCAGGGTGAAGAGCGGGACGGCGAAGAACAGCCCGACGCTGAGGGAGAACATCACCACCGCCTGCATATGCGGCAGACCCAGCGAGGGCGCGGCCAGGGGCACGTCGAGGAGCCCGACGACCGGCACGATCCAGGCCGGCGTCGCATGGGCGAGCTGGTGCCGGCTGCCCATCCACCGGCTCACGATGAGAAAGGCGAAGACCAGCATCCCGGCCGCGCCGAGGATCCAGGCCGTGGCGGCGAGACGGGGGCTGAGCCCCTGGAGCGTGAACGGCAGCAGCAGCAGGCTGATCGGCACCGTTCCGAACAGGTTGCCGGCGATCGGGTGCCGGAACTCGGAGAGCACGGCCTGCCGGGCCGTCACCGCCTTCGCGCCGTAGGCCAGCGCCAGCGCGACGAAGGCGGCGAGCGCCGTCCAGCCGATCATGTCGGCGATGAGGGGGGTGAAGCCATGGCGTGCGCCCGCGAGCCGCCACCCGACGGCGAGTCCCATCAGCCCCATCACGGAGCCGAAGAGGCCCACCGGCAGGTCGTCGAACAGCGGCCTGCGCAGGGGGATAGCCTGCGCCGTGCCGTCCGCGACGATCGGTGTCGTCAACGCCAGGGTTTCTCCGTCGCGGGGCATCGCACGTCCTGTCCTGATGGCCGATGGAGGTATCCGCGTGGGGGCGGATCGTGTCCGATCCCGAGGGCGCCCGGCCATGGCGGCATCGCGGGGATACCGTCGGGATCAGGCGTCGGAGAGCCGGGTGTTCGCGAGCGGAAGGCTGCGCACCCGGCGGCCCGTGAGGGCGGCGACCGCGTTGACCACGGCCGGGGGCACTCCGGGCAGGCCCGGTTCCCCGATGCCGCCCATGGGCGCCCCGCTCTCGACGATGGTGACGTGGACCCGCGGCATGCGCTCCCGGTCGAGGATCGGATAGGTGTCGAAGTTCCGTGCCTGCCGCTGCCCGCCCTCGTAGACGACCTGCTCCAGCAGCGTCGAGGACAGGCCGAGGGCGGCCGCGCTCTCCACCTGCCGCTTGACGATGGCCGGGTTGACCACGCTGCCCGGATCGATCGCGATCCAGAGGTCGTGCACCCGCGCCTCGCCGTCCTTCAGGGAGACCTCCGCGATGGTCGCCGTCTCCGAGCCGAAGGGCGAGGCCATCGAAACGCCGCGCGCGCGGCGGGTGCCGTCGGCCGCCTCGAACGGCCCGCGCTTCCATCCTCCGGAGAGATCGGCCACCGCCTGCAGCAGCGTCCGATGCCGCGGGCTGTCCTTCAGGAGCGTCATGCGCAGGGCGAACGGGTCCTTCGCCCCGGCCTGAGCGATCTCGTCGAGGAAGCTCTCGTAGAAGAAGTCGTTCATCGAGTGCCCGACCGAGCGCCAGAAGGCGATCGTCACCGGATGGGGCACCTTCACGTAGTCGAGCCTGCGGTTCGGGATCGCGTAGGGCTTCTTGTCGAGGCCCTCCACCACGGAGGAATCCACCGGCGACTTGAACAGGGCGCCGAACCAGCGCCCGATGGGTCCCTCCCCCACGGCCGTGGTCTGCAGGGCGACCGGCATCCCGTCGCTCCCGAGGGCGGCGCGGAACCGGGCGAAGCTCAGGGGACGCACCGCGTCCATGCCGAATTCCTCCTCGCGCGACCACAGCACCCGCACCGGCCGACCGGTCGCCTTGGCGAGCAGGATCGCCTGCGGAAACGGGTTGGCGGGACCATAGGAGAAGTGCCGCCCGAAGAAGCCGCCGAGCATCGGCGAGTGGATGCGCACCTGCATCGGCTGGAGCCCGGCGACGCCGGCGGCGACCTGCTGGAACAGCTCCGGCATCTGGTTGGGCAGCCACAGGTCGAGGGTGCCGTCCGCCTCGAACCGGGCCACTGCCGAGGGCGGTTCGAGCTGCGCATGGGCGAGGTAGGGCGCGTCGTACTCCGCCTCCACGATCTTGGCCGCACCCGCGAAGGCGGCCGCGACGTCGCCCTCCTGCTCGGCCGGGATGCCGGGCTCCGTCGATCCCTTGAGAGCCGCGAGCATCGCCGCCGACGAGAAGGTTTTGGAAACCGTGGCGACCCCGTCCGCTGCGGGGTTCGTCCAACTCACCTGCAGGGCTTCCGCGCCCTTGCGCGCACGCCACCAGCTGTCCGCGATCACCGCCACGGCGCCCGGCAGCCGATGCACCGAATGGATGCCCGGCATGGCGCGGATGTCGCTCTCATTGGCGACGGCCTGCGGCTCGGTGCCGAGGTGCGGCGCATGCAGCACCGCCGCGTGCAGCATGCCGTCGACCGTGATGTCGATGGCATAGACGGCCCGGCCCGTGGACTTCTCATGCATGTCGAGCCGCGCGACGGGCTTGCCGATCCAGCGGAACGTCTTCGGGTCCTTCAGCGGCACGTCGTCCCGCGGCGGGAGCGCGAGGGCGGCGGCGGCGAGCTCGCCATAGCCGAGGGAGCGACCGGAGGCGGCGTGGATCACCCGGCCGTCATCGCTGGTCAGCTGGTCCTGCGCGACACCGAGCTTGGCGGCTGCGGCGCGCAGCATCATCTCGCGGGCCGTGGCGCCGAGTCGCCGCATGGCGGCGTAGCTGGAGCGGGTCGAGAAGCTTCCGCCGGTCATGCGCAGGCCGTTGACCACGGCGTAGTCGGGCCCGGGTGGCGCGCATTCCACGGCGAAACGCGCGGGGTCGAGGTCGAATTCCTCGCCGATGGTCTGGGCGAGGCCGGTATTGATGCCCTGCCCTCCCTCGACGAAGGGGCTGAGCAGCCGCACCGTGCCGTCGGGCCTCATCTCCAGGAACGCCGCGACGCGGGTTCCGGGCTTGGGCGCGATGGCGGCCGCGCCCTCGGCCCGCTCCTGGGCCGCGGCGGGGTCGGGACCGAGATGGACGCCGAGCACGAGGGCGCCGGTGGCGGCGCCGAGAAAGCCGCGGCGCGACAGGTTGCGGATGGGCTCGCGGCCGCCGGCGAGCGGCAGCGGGGGAGAGAGGTCGTTCATGGTGCCGTTCCCCTCAGGCCGCGGCCTGCCGCACGGCGGCGGCAATCGCGTTGTAGGTGCCGCAGCGGCAGAGATTGGTCATCGCCGCGGCGATGTCGTCTTCGGTCGGCTTCGGGGTGTTCTTGAGGAGGCCGGTGGCGGCCATGACCTGGCCCGACTGACAATAGCCGCATTGCGGGACCTCGATGCCGATCCAGGTGGCCACGACCCTGGCTCCCACCGAATCCCGCTCGATCGCCTCGATGGTGGTGACGGCCTGCGTGCCGACGCTCTCCAGCGGGATCTGGCAGGACCGCGTCGCCTGCCCGTCGAGCAGGATGGTACAGGCGCCGCATTGACCGATGCCACAGCCATACTTGGTGCCGCTCAGGCCCAGCGTATCGCGCAGAACGAACAGGAGCGGAGTATCCGGTTCGGCATCGACAGCATATTGGCGGCTATTGACCGTCAGATCGACCATGACCGTCTCCTCGATACCGTTCGCAAAGCGCAGTATTGTGAATAAAGACGATGTCGGCTATCGCAAATGCCATAAACGCAGCGTTTTCGGACATGCCTCCGTTCAGGCGGCGTGCCTGTCACGCAGGGCGCCTTGCCGGATCTCCTGCGGGGTCCGGCCGTAGATCCGCACGAAGGCGCGGCGCATCCGTTCCCTGTCGGTGAAGCCGGATTCGGCTGCGACGATGTCCAGGGAGTGCCGGCTCCGCAGCAGCAGGACGCGAGCGGCGTCGGCGCGAAGACGTTCGATCACCTTGGCGGGTGACAGGCCGAACTCCGCCTGGACCGCCCGGCTGAACTGTCTGGGGGATAGGCGGGCGACATCGGCGAGGCGCGCCACGCTCAACGTCTCGCGCAGATTGGCGCGCACGAACTCGAAGGCCCGCTGGATGCGGTCGGATTTCGGCTGCAGGTCGAGCAGGGTCGAGGCCTGCTGCTGTCCGCCGAACCGGCGGCGTTCCAGCAGCATCCGGCGGGCGACATCCCGGGCCACCGTCGGTCCGAGATCGTCCTCCACGAGCGCCAGGGCCATGTCGATCGAGGCGGTCATGCCGGCCGAGGTCCAGACCGATCCGTCCCTGACGTAGAGCTGGTCGGTCTCCACGCGCAGGTCGGGAAAGCGGGATCCGAGCTCCGCATTGTCGCGCCAATGGGCGGTCACCTGACGGCCCGCGAGAAGGCCCGCTTCCGCCAGGACGAAGCTCCCCCTGCAGAAGGAGGCGACCCGCCGGGCCTGTCCCGCCGCCCGGCGCACGAATGCGAGGAGCGCGGGCGAGCCCGCGCTCGCGCCGGTGAAGGCGCTCACGATCAGGGTATCGAACGCAGCCTCGCCGGGCGGCTCGGTCATGACGGAGAAGCCCGCATTCGTCTGAACGAGACCGCCGGATTCGGAGATCAGGCGCAGGTCGTAGACGGGCTCGCCTGCCGCGTTGTTCGCGACCTGGAACACGGCCATGGCCGAGAGCGACATCAGCTTGAGATCGGGAATCGCCAGAACGCCGATCGTCAGCATGGCTTTCTCCCTGCACCCGAAGTCATGGAAGGATGTAGCGAGCTTAGCGCAGAATCGAAGCGTTCGGACTACTGGCCCTTCCCGTGCCTACGCGGCCCGATACCGCTCGGCCGCCACGGCGCTCGACAGATGCGGCAGCATGGTCTGGCGTGCCGTCTCCCAGGCCTCCCATTCGCCGAGATCCATCAGGGATGGGATGGTGGCGAACTCGCCCCGGTCGAGGCCGACCAGGGCCGCATCGACAAGGTCGGCGGCGGACATGACCCATCCCTCCGGCAGGTTGCTCGCGGGCAGGCCGGCGATGTCCCAGAACTCCGTGCCGGTGGCGCCGGGCAGGACCACCTGCACCGACACGCCGGTGCCGGCGAGTTCCTTGGCGAGCGAGTGGCTGAACGCCAGCACGAAGGATTTCGAGCCGCCATAGACGCCGTTGAGCACTTCCGGCCCGATGGCGACGATGGAGGCGATGTTGATGATCGTGCCCGTGCCGCGCGCCATGAATGACGGCACGGCGGCGTAGGTCAGCCGCGTCGGCGCGGTGACGTTGATGGCGATCATCCGTTCCATCTCGTCAACCGAGGCGGAGGCCAGCGGCGCGGCGCTGCCGAACCCGGCATTGTTGACGAGATGCGTGATGCGCGCGTCGGTCTTCAGGATGTCTTCGACCTCGGCGAGGCCCGTCCGGTCCGTCAGATCGGCCTCGACCGCGCGAACCGTGACGCCATGGCGGCGGGCGAGCGCGTCGGCGACCGCATCGAGCCTGTCCTTGTTGCGGGCCACCAGGATGAGATCGTGGCCCCGCGCGGCGAAGCGGTCGGCGTAGACGGCGCCGATGCCCGAGGAGGCCCCTGTGATGAGCACGGTTCCCTTTGCTGTGGTCATGGTCTTCGTTCTTTCGAGATGCGTGGGCAGCCAGTGCCGATGTCACGAACCTAGCCCTGGACGGCGATGTCCGAAATGACGTAAAAACGTCAATTCAGGACGCCGCCAGGAGAATGACCATGCGCCATGTCGGTTTCATCCTGGAGGACGGGTTCCAGGTCATGGGATTGGCCGCGTTGTCGGCCTTCGAATTCGCCAATGTGGAGCTCGGATCGGAGGCCTACCGTCTCACGGTGATGTCCGAGCACGGGGCGACGATCCGCTCCTCGTTGGGGATCCGGATCGAGACCGTCCCGCTCACCCTCGCGCCGGACACCCTGATGGTCGTGGGGGAATTGGTGCCCCGTCCGCTCACGCCCGCCTTGCGCGGGTACATCGCCGAGGCCGGCCGGACCTCCCGCCGGGTGGCGGGCCTGTGCACGGGGGCGTTCGCCCTGGCCGAGGCCGGTCTGCTCGATGGCCGCACCGCCACCACCCATTGGGCCCATGCCCGCGACCTGCAGGAGAGGTTTCCCCTGATCCGCGTCGACGACGATCGCATCTTCGTGGGCGACGGACATATCTGGACGTCGGCGGGGATGAGCGCGGCCATCGATCTGACTCTGGCCCTGATCGAGGACGATCACGGGGTGGACCTGTCGCGGATGATCGCGCGGAAGCTCGTGGTCTATCACCGCCGGCCGGGCGGCCAGTCCCAGTTCTCCGCGCTCCTCGAACTGGAGCCCCGGTCGGACCGTGTCCGTCGCGCCCTGGTCTATGCCAGGGAGCACTTGCGCAATCCTCTCACCGTCGAGGAGCTGGCCGACGCCGCGAGCGTGAGCCCGCGCCAGTTCAGCCGGATCTTCCGGGAGGAGACCGGACAATCCCCGGCGAAGGCGGTCGAGCGCCTTCGGCTGGAAGCCGCCCAGCTCATGCTCGAGGACGGCCGCCATTCGATGGATGTCGTCGCCCGCGACACCGGCTTCGCCGATCGCAACCGGATGCGGCGCGCCTTCCTGCGCACGTTCGGCCAGGGACCGCAGAGCCTGCGTCGCGGCTTGCGCCTCGTAGACCAGTCCGCCGCGTAACGGCCCGCGCGGCGGACGCCGGTCGTCCCCCGTCAGCCAGCCGGACGCAGCCTGCCAGGACGGTTCCGAGGATCAGAGTCCGAACGGGGATAGAGACCAGGAGAATCCGCCGCGGAAAGAGGTGCCAATCGCTGACGCCGGCGGCATCCCTCGTCCTATCCGGCGCCCGTCGTCGCGCGGCGCGGCGCGATCAACTGATCGAAGATCACGCGCTTGCCGGTCTTCCTGTAGCGCACGCCCATCGCCCGGCGGCCGATATTGCGGGCCTTGCCGGCCTCCACCAGGGCCATCAGCGTCTGGGGCACGGCCGCGGCCGCCGTCATCACCCAGGCCACGTCGGCGCCGTCGGGCCGGTCGAGGGGCGGCGGCTTGCCCGTCCGGGCGAAATCGCGGGCCTCCGCGTGGCTGTAGAGATGCCATCCGAGATAGCCGACGACCCGCCTGTCGTCGAAGGCGAAGAGCGCGTGGCCGCGCCGGATCTGGTCGTCCACGGTCTGGGTCAGGTCGCCGAACCGGAAACCGGAGAAGGGCGCGCGGCGGGCGAGGAAGTGCAGGGCGATCCCCAGCGTCGCATAGGAAGGATCCAGGGCACGGATCGTCACAGCCATGGGGGTGTGCTCCTCGTCTTGCGCGCGCGAAGGCGGCGCGGCTCGCGGTCTTGTGCGCTGCGCGGCTCATGGTCTTGTGCGCTGCGCGGCTCATGGAGCCGCCGTCCCGGGCGCCTGGGCGCTGAGGAAGGCCCTGACCTCCCCCGGATCGGGTAGGCCGTCGAGGACGCCGGCGCGGGTCACCATGAAGGCGCCGCAGGCCGCCGCCATCCGGCAGCTCGCATCCCAGGGAGTGCCCGCCACGAGCCCGGCCGCGAGGCCCGCCGTGAAGGCGTCGCCGGCACCCATCGTGTCGATGGCGGCCACCGGGTAGGCCGGCTGATCGAGGATCGTCGAACCGCCGAGGACGATCCGCGCCCCGGACGCGCCGAAGGTGATCGCCAGCGCCTCGACGCCGCGTTCGTGAAGCGCCCTCCCGAGCCCCTCCGCCGCCGCGCGCAGAGGACCGGTGCCGGCCTGTCCGGGGCACAGGAATCCGAGAAGGGCCTCCGCCTCGGTCTCGTTCACCACGAGGATCGTGGTGGAGGCCAGAATTCCGGCCAGGGTCTCGGGCGCCGGCATCCGGAACGGCGAGGGGTTGAGAAGGGTCGGAACGCCGGCGCCGCGGGCGATCGCGAAGGCTTCGGCGATGGGGCCGTCGCCGATCTCGAACTGCGCGAGCACCATCGCGGCCGAGGCGATGCGCGTCGCCGCCGCGCGCACGGTCTCCCGCGACAGGAGCAGGTTGGCTCCGGGATGGACCGCGAGGCAGTTCTCGCCATCGGCCCCGACGAAGCCGACGCCGATGCCGGTGGAGCCGGGATGGACCCGTATCATCGAGGCCGGCAGGCCCATCCGCAAAAGCGCGGGCTCGGCCAGCGCCGCGAGATGGTCATTCCCCACCGGGATCAGGCCGTCCACCGTCACGCCGAGGCGGCGGAGGCCGGCGGCGACGTTGAACCCCTTGCCGCCCGGTTCCCAGGCCACGGCGGAGGCCAGCAGCGATTCGCCGGGACGGGGAAGCCGGTCGACCCGGAACGTGCCCGCCGCGACGAAACTGCCGAGCACGAAGGCGCTTCCCATGTGGCCAGTCCGCCGCGAGGTCATGTAAGGGAGGGAGTGTGACGCGCCGCCCGGACGCCCTTCTTACGATGCCGCCGCATTGACCAAAACACCAAACGTTTTCGCGAGCCTCCGCATCCAGAACGACACGGCTCTCCCGATGTATCGGCAACTGGAGCACCAGTTCCGGGCCATGATCACGGATGGTCTTCTTGCCGCCGGGGCCACCCTGCCCGCCGAGCGAAAGCTGGCCCTCGACCTCGGCATCAGCAGGAAGACCGTCCAGCAATGCTACGATGCCCTGCGCCAGCAGCGGCTGGTGAGCGCACATGGCCGCAACGGCTACATCGTCGAGGACGGCTTCCGCCGCATCAAGCCCGGCATGGAGCGCCTCAAGGGCTTCACCGAGGAGATGCAGGAACTGGGGCGCGTCCCTTCCACCCGCATCCTCGAGCGGGCGGTGGGCGAGGACCGGTCCATCGCCTCGATCTTCGGCCTCTCCTCCACGGCCCGGTTCCTCCGGCTCGTGCGCGTCCGTCTCGGCGACGGCATCCCCCTGTCGGTGGAGAAGGCCTGGTACGATGTCGGCCTCGCGCCCGGCCTCGCCGAGGCGGACCTGTCGGGCTCCATCTATGCCCGCCTCGTGGAATGCGGAGCGCCTCTCGTCGATTGCGAGCAGACCATCGAGGCGGCCTCTCCCGAGCCGCAGGAATGCGCGATCTTCGGCTTTTCCGAACCGCTGCCCTGCCTGCTGATCAAGCGCCGCTCCTACGGCGCCGATGGCCGGATGATCGAGTATGTCGAAGGGCTCTTTCGCGGCGACGCCTACGCCTACCGCCTGCGCCTGCGGGCATAGGGCCTGATCCCGGACAAGACGATGCGACGCCGATATCTCACCGCATCGTCACGGTTGCGATGTCCGTGAGGATGTCGTGGCGGCGCTGTTTGACGACGGCCCAGCCGTTGCGGAAGTCACGGCAGCATGTCCTGTTTTTGGTACCATCGAAGGATACCATTAGCTGAATATAACACGCGGATACTGTCGCGATGACTACTTTGGATCCATTTTGGTAGCGTCCATTACTGTTGCATGGTAGCGCTTGAGTCGATCGGGCGAGCCGATTCGAGGGCCTTGCCTCAAGGCGCGTCCACGCAAAGGTCTTCCCCCCGCCAACCGTCGGATCGGTTCGCGGGCTAGGAGACTCACGGGGGAAATCGGGCGATGTGCATCCTGTGCAGCGATGAGCCGGGCTACGTGTCCCGGCATTGGATGTCCGGATCATCGGCGGGGAGCGCGTCGTTCGCGGCGACCGTGGTCTCGGCCCCGCCCTCCGGCGATCTCGCCAGGGTCATCGACCAGCTGACCACCTCGTGGCCCGTCCGCCCCGGCCAACCGCCCGAGGACGACGCCCGGACCTGGGCGGGGACGCAGCTCACCTACGCGATTCCCTCGACCTCGCCGCCGGACAGCGTCACCACGGAATCCACCGGATTCCGGGCGATGACCACGCTGATGGTCGACCGGGCCCGCGAAGCCTTCGAGCTCTGGGACGATCTGATCGCCATCGACCTCGTCGAGACCACGTCCGCGACCGACAACGACATCAGCTTCGCCTACAGCTCGGTCACCGACAAAGGCGGCAGCTATGCCGCCCCCACCCTGACTCAGGGGAACAACGGCGTCGACACGATCACCCAGCAGCGGATCTGGTTGAATTCGAGCTGGACGACCCACGATGCCGATGCCGACATGTTCTATGGCGGCTACGGGGTCCAGACCTACGTCCACGAGGTCGGACACACCCTCGGCCTCTCGCATCCCGGCAAGTACGATGCCGGGGCCGGCGGTCCGATCACTTATAACGGCAATGCCGAATACGCTCAGGACACGCGGAAATACACCGTCATGTCCTATTTCGATGCGGATGAAGATGGGTCCGGCGTCGATCATGTCGGCCGCACTCTGAACGTGACCTACGGCGCGACGCCGCTCCTCGACGACATCGCGGCGATCCAGGCCAAGTACGGGGCCGATCCCAACACCCGGGTGGGCAACACGACCTATGGGTTCAACTCCAATGCGGGCCGCGGCGCCTTCGATTTCACCCTGAACACCGACCCCGTCATGGCGATCTACGATGCCGGGGGATACGACACCCTGGACGTGTCGGGCTTCACGACGAACCAGTTGATCGACCTCGGCGCGGGCACCTTCTCCGACATCGGCAGCATGACCGACAACGTCGCCATCGCCCGGAACACGGTGATCGAAGCGGCGGTCGGCGGGTCGGGCAACGACACGATCTATGGCAATGCCAGCAACAACACCCTGACGGGGAATGGCGGGAACGACCGGATCTACGGTTCCGGCGGCAGCGACGTTCTCTATGGCGGGTTCGGCACCGACACGCTCTACGGTGGATTGGGGGGCGATACCCTCGACGGCGGTCCGGGCGACAACGCCCTCTACGGCGAGGACGGCAGCGATACGCTCCGATCCGGCCTCAACAAGGACGTGCTCGATGGCGGGGCCGGGTTCGACTATGCCAGCTATGCCACTTCGACGGCGGCCGTCACGGTCGACCTGTCGGTCGGCAAGGTGCTCGGCGGCTACGCCAACGGCGATACGATCACGGGGATCGAGGGCGTCTACGGATCGGCCTATGCCGATACGCTGAGCGGCGCATCCACGGCATCGAGCCTCTATGGCGGCGGCGGCGACGACCGGCTCCGGGGCCTGGGGGCGAACGACGTCCTCTATGGCGAGGCCGGCAACGACACCCTGGTGGGGGGCGCCGGCGCGGATATCGTGTTCGGCGGCGACGGGTTCGACATCGCGGGGTTCGACGGCAGCGCCGGCGTCACGGTGAACCTGATCACCGGAAACCATGCGGGCGACGCCGCGGGGGATCTCTTCTCCTCGATCGAACGCTATACCGGCAGCAACTTCGACGACACCTTCGTCGGTGCGGCAGCGGCCGACGATTTCGTGGGCCGCGGCGGCAATGACAGCCTCAGCGGAAACGGCGGCGCGGACAAGCTGGAGGGCGGCGCGGGCGCCGACAGGATCGACGGCGGCGACGGGATCGATACGGCGAGCTACGCGGGGTCGAGCGCCGGCGTCTATATCGACCTGTCCCTCGGCAAGGTGCTCTACGGCGATGCGAACGACGACACCCTCGTCAGCATCGAGAACCTGGAAGGCTCGGGCTACGACGACAACCTCGTCGGTGACGCCGCCGCCAACACGCTGAGCGGCCTGGCCGGGAGCGACACCCTGTCCGGCGGCGGCGGGGCCGATTTCCTCGGGGGCGGTGACGGCAACGACTATCTGACGGGCGGGGCCGGAGCCGATTACATGACGGCCGGCGACGGTGTCGACTGGGCCTATTACAACGACTCGAGCGCGGGCGTGACCGTGGACATCAGCGCCGGCAAGGTCGCCGGCATCGGCGGCAGCGCCGAGGGCGACGCCCTGGTGGATTTCGAGAACATCCTCGGCTCGGCCTTCGACGACAAGCTCTACGGCAACGGATTCGCCAACATCCTCAGCGGCGCCGCCGGGAACGATTCGCTCTACGGCTATGACGGCGCCGATACCCTGCTGGGCGGCGCGGGCGCGGACAGGCTCGACGGCGGCACCGGCTTCGACGTCCTGGATTACGGTGCCTCCGCCGCCGGCGTGTCGGTCAACCTCAGCACCGGAGCCGTGAGCGGCGGCGACGCGGCGGGGGATGTCCTCGTCGGAATCGAGCGGGTGGCGGGATCGCGCTTCGCCGATACCCTGGTCGGGACGCTCGGGGTCGATCTCCTCGACGGGCGGGCCGGGGCCGACAGCTTGCAGGGGCTTGGCGGCGACGATGTCTACTCCATCGACGACAGCGGCGATCTCGTCTTCGAGGTCGCGGGGGGCGGGGCCGATACGGTGCTCGCCGCCGTGAGCTATCGGCTCGCCGCCGGCCAATCCATCGAGACCCTGCGGACGATCCTCGACACCGGCACCGTCGCCATCGACCTGACCGGCAACGAAACCGCCAACAAGCTCGTGGGCAATGACGGGGCCAACCTCCTCGATGGCGGGGCGGGTGCCGATACCCTCTATGGGCGGGACGGCAACGACATCTTCATCGTCTCGGCGGCGGCCGACAAGGTGTTCGAGTCCGCCGGAGACGGCACCGACACGGTGAGGGCCGCCGTGAGCTATGGGCTCGCCGCCGGCCAATCCATCGAGACCTTGCGGACGATCCTCGACACCGCCACAACCGCCATCGACCTGACCGGCAACGAACTCGTCAACAAGCTCGTGGGCAATGACGGGGCCAACCTCCTCGACGGCGGCGCCGGCGCCGACAGCCTGTACGGTCGGGCCGGCAACGACACGTTCATCGTCTCTGCGGCGACCGACAAGGTGTTCGAGGCTGTCGGCGACGGCGCCGACACGGTGAGGGCGGCGGTCGATTACGTGCTCGCCGCCGGCCAATCCATCGAGACCTTGCGGACGATCCTCGACACCGCCACAACCGCCATCGACCTCACCGGCAACGAACTCGTCAACAAGCTGGTGGGCAATGACGGGGCCAATGTCCTCGACGGCGGCGCCGGGGCCGACAGCCTGTACGGTCGGGCCGGCAACGACACGTTCATCGTCTCGGCGGCGACCGACAGGGTATTCGAGGCGGTGGGCGACGGTGCCGACACGGTGAGGGCCGCCGTCGATTACGTGCTCGCCGCGGGCGAATCCATCGAGACCTTGCGGACGGTGCGGGATACCGGCACCGTCGCCATCGACCTGACGGGCAACGACGTCGCCAACAAGATCCTCGGAAACGACGGACTCAACATCCTGTCCGGCGGCGATGGGGCGGATCTGCTCTATGGCAGAGGAGGCGCCGACACCTTCGTCTTCGACCGCCTCGGCGACAGCACCGTGTCCGCTGGCGGACGGGACACGCTCAAGGATTTCAGCACGTCCCAGGGAGACCGGATCGACCTTCATGTCATCGATGCGGTCGCCGGCGGCGTGGTGAACCAGGCCTTCCGCTTCATCGAGGACGATGCGTTCACCAGCAGGGCGGGCGAGCTTCGCTCCATCGTCTCGGGCGGGAATACCCTGGTGAGCGGCGATGTGAACGGCGATGCGAAGGCCGATTTCGCCATTCTCCTGAGCGGCACCTTTGCCCTCCAGACGGCGGATTTCATCCTTTGATGTCGGTCTGACAAGCCGTCGAAGATGCGTGATGCAGCAAGGCATTATCCCATGGGATCGGTGGATCGGAAGGATGCCGATGAGTATTTCTCGCCCGTCGTAATGATTCGGAGGTCTGGCATGGCGAACCATTACTGCCTGGATCCTTTGGATCCCCATGGGGAATCGGAGGTGTTCGTGGTTTTCGAAGGCCGATATCCCAATATTCGCCTTCTGTCGGTCATCAACCAGAGTCGCGATGACATTCTCTCCGCTCTGGTGGAGGAGCAGCGGCGCGACCTGATCCGCGAGATCGGGGCCTTCTATCGCCCTCCGCTGACCGCCAGGACGGCGACGGCGTAGCGCCCCGGGCGCTGTCCCGAGCCGATGCATCGGTCGACAACGGCCTCCCGTTCGCGCCGGAAGGGCCGAGCGTGGGGAAGCATTGGCGTGCCGATGCGAACCCGGTTAGTTTCCTCTCCTGGACCTCGCCGGGTGAGTGGAGACCGAATGCGCGTCATCGACCGTATCGTGGGCAGCAGGCTCGATCCCGAGATCGCACACCGCCTGCATCATCTCGATCACCACCACGCCGTCGACATCCTGGCCATCGACAGCGCCGACACGGCCCGGCGGCGATTGCGGGCGACCACGGAGGGCGGCGAGGACATCGCCATCGCCCTGCCCCGCGAGGAAACCCTGTTCGACGGCGCCGTCCTGATCCTCGAGACGGACCGCGCCTTGGTGGTGCGGGTCGGGGCGGAGCGCTGGCTTCGGCTGGTGCCCGGGGACAAGGCCGCCGCCCTCGAACTCGGCTACCATGCCGGCAACCTGCATTGGCGCGTGCGCTTCGACGGTGACGACCTGCTCGTGGCCCTCGAAGGCCCGCCGGAGGATTACCTCGCGCGCCTCGGCGATCTGACGGCGTCCGGCCGCGTGGCGCATGGGCTCGACGGGCGGACGGAAGCCGCCTGATGCTGCAGCGGCTCATCGCCCTCCAACAGGCGGATTCGGCCTTCCCCAGCGGGAGCTTCGCCTTCTCGAACGGGATCGAGGGGCTTGCGGCGCTTCCGGACGGTCTCGGCGGGGCGGAGCTCGGCCATGCGGTCGAGGTCATCCTGCGCCATCGCTGGGCCGGCAGCGACCGGGTCGCCCTGGTTCTGGCGCATCGGTCGGCGGGGGACCTGGCGCGCCTCGCCCGGATCGACGCCGCCGTTGAAGCGGCCTGCCTGCCCGAGCCGATGCGCACGGGCAGCCGACGCAACGGCGGGGCACTGCTCGCCGCCCATACCCGCATCGGGACGCCGGGGGCCGAAGGCTTGCGCATGGCGGTGCGCGACGGCCCGCTCCTCGGGCATCTGGCGGTGATGCAGGGCGCCCTGTGGAGATCCCTCGGCCTCGACGAGACCACGGTCACCGAGATCGCCGGCTACCAATGTGCGGCCGCCCTCGTCACCGCCGCCGTGAGGCTCGGGCGGGTCGGCGCCATCGAGGCGCAGCGCATCCTCTCTGCCCTGATGCCGGTGCTGGCGGAGATCGCGGCCCGGCCTGTGCAAGGGGGCGGGCAAGAGGCCCAGCAAGAGGCCGAGCAAGAGGCCGAGCAAGAGGCCGAAGAGGGGAGCGAGACGTGGGGCGAGGACGACACCGACAGCGCGGACATCATGCTCGTCGCCTTCACACCGCTCATCGAGATCGCCACCATGCGTCACGCCCGCGCCGATCTGCGCCTGTTCGCGAATTGAAACCGTCGCCGGACGGTGAAACACGGTTCCGGGAACGGACGAGGCCGTAGGGATCACCAATGCTGCTGACACCGACCGAACTCGAACGGCTGACCATCTTCACGGCGGCGGAACTGGCGCGAAAGCGCCGCGCGCGCGGCCTCAGGCTGAATTACCCGGAGGCCGTCGCCATCATCTCCGACGAGATCCTGGAGGGCGCGCGCGACGGGCGCAGCGTCGCCGACCTGATCGGATGGGGCTCGACCATCCTCACCACCGGGGACGTCATGCCCGGCATCGCCGCCATGCTGCCGATCCTGCAGGTCGAGGGCGTGTTCCCCGACGGCACCAAGCTCGTCACCGTGCACGAGCCGATCCGGCCCGCCGAGGGGGCGCCGGCCGATACGCTGGAGCCCGGCGCGATCCTGCCCGCCGAGGGGGAGATTGAACTGTCCGCGGGACGCCCGCGCACCACCATCGAGGTGGTCAATACCGGCGACCGGCCGGTGCAGATCGGATCGCATTACCACTTCTTCGAGGTCAACCGCGCCCTCGACTTCGACCGCGAGGCGGCGCTGGGCCTGCGCCTCGACATCCCGGCCGGCACGGCGGTGCGGTTCGAGCCGGGCCAGCGCAAGACCGTGACCCTTGTGGGGTTCGGCGGCGAGCGCCGGCTCACCGGCCTGAACGACCTGACCCAGGGGACGATCGACACGCCGGCGGACCGCGCCGCCGCCCTGGCCCGTGCCAAAGCCGGCGGCTTCAAGGGTGCATAGAAGTCCGGGCGCGTCATACCGGACGACGATGAGGAGACCTCATCGTCGTCCGCCCGCGCGACCGCGCGGCGGCGGGCGTCCGCCGAACGCACTGATTGCGGCCATCGGTCGGGACCGGTGCCGCTTGGTGTCAAGGAGACCATCATGGTGACGATCCCCCGCCGCGACTACGCCGCCCTCTACGGCCCCACCACGGGGGACGGCGTGCGCCTCGCCGACACCTCCCTCGTCGCCGTCGTGGAGAAGGACTACGCCGTCTACGGCGACGAATGCCTGCATGGCGGCGGCAAGACCCTGCGCGACGGCATCGGCATGGCGCCCGGCGTCACCTCGGCCGAGGGCGCCCTCGATTTCCTGCTCTGCAACGTCCTCGTCATCGATCCGGTGCTCGGCATCGTGAAGGGCGATCTCGGCATCCGCCACGGCAAGATCGTCGGCATCGGCAAGGCCGGCAACCCGGCGATCATGGACGGGGTCGATCCACGGCTCATCGTGTCCGCCGGCACCACGGTGCGCGATTGCGAGGGGCTGATCGCGACGCCGGGCGCCATCGACGTCCATGTCCACTTCGATTCCGCGGGCCTGCCCGACCACGCCATCGCCTCGGGCATCACCACGCTGCTGGGCGGCTCATTGGGGCCGATCACCGTGGGCATCGATTCCGGAGGCCCGTTCAACACGGGCAAGATGCTCCAGGCGGCCGAGCATTGGCCGGTGAATTTCGGGTTCCTCGGCCGTGGCAACACCCACAAGCCGGCAGCCCTGAAGGAGCAGCTCGAGACCGGCGTGCTCGGCCTGAAGATCCACGAGGATTGGGGGGCGATGCCCTCGGCCATCGATGCCTGCCTGGGATTCGCCGACGAGCACGACTTCCAGGTCCAGCTCCACACCGACACGCTCAACGAATCCGGCTTCGTCGAGGACACGCTCGCCGCCATCGGCGGCCGTGTGATCCACATGTATCACACGGAAGGCGCCGGGGGCGGGCACGCGCCGGACATCATCCGCGTCGCCGGCCTGCCCCATTGCCTGCCCTCCTCGACGAACCCGACCAACCCCTACACGGTGAACACCTTCGACGAGCACCTCGACATGACGATGGTGTGCCACCACCTCAACCCGGCCCTGCCGGAGGACGTGGCCTTCGCCGAGAGCCGCATCCGCGCCCAGACCATCGCCGCCGAGGACGTGCTGCACGATATCGGCGCGATCTCGATGCTCGGTTCCGACAGCCAGGGCATGGGCCGCATCCACGAGGTGATCTGCCGGACCTGGCAGCTCGCCTCCAAGATGAAGGACCAGCGCGGCAGCCTGCCCGAGGACCGGGCCGGCTTCGGCGACAATGCCCGGATCAAGCGCTACATCGCCAAATACACCATCAATGCGGCCCGCACCTTCGGCATCGCCGAGCACATCGGCTCCCTCGAAGAGGGCAAGATGGCCGATATCGTGCTGTGGCGCCCCGCCTTCTTCGGCATCAAGCCCGAACTGGTCATCAAGGGCGGCTTCATCGCCTGGGGCGCCATGGGCGATTCCGCCGCCTCGCTGATGACCTGCGAACCGATGCTGCTGCGCCCCCAATGGGGCGCGTTCGGCCTAGCCAAGCAGGGGCTCTCGGCCTGTTTCGTCCATCCGCTGGCGATCGAGCGGGGCCTGCGCGACGAGCTCGGCCTGCGCAAGGCGCTGCTGCCGGCCCATGGCACCCGGACGCTCAGCAAGGCCGACATGCTCTGGAACGACGCCTGCCCCCATATCCGCGTCGATCCCCAGACCTTCGACGTCTTCGTCGACGGGGCCATCGCCACCTGCGAACCGGCCAAGGTCCTTCCCCTCGCCCAACGCTACATGCTGCGCTGATGCCCGACACCGCGATGATTCTCACCCCGTCACCTAAACGTGCCAGCGCCGCGCGGATCGGCATCGGCGGACCCGTCGGGTCGGGGAAGACGGCGCTGATCGAGCGTCTGATCCCGGTTCTGGCGGGGCGCGGCGTCGATCTCGCCATCGTCACCAACGACCTCGTCACCAAGGAGGACGCGGAGCGCCTGCGCCGGTCCGGGCTGATCGACCCGGCCCGGGTCTCGGCGGTGGAGGCCGGCGCCTGCCCGCACACGGTGATCCGCGAGGACCCGACCCTCAACATCGCGGCGGGCGACGCCCTGGAGGCGGCCTTTCCCGGCCTCGATCTCCTCATCTTCGAATCCGGCGGCGACAACCTCGCCTCCACCTTCTCCCTCGATCTGGTGGATTGGTGGATCTTCGTCATCGACGTGGCGGGGGGCGACGACATCCCGAGGAAGCGCGGCCCCGGCGTGCTGCGCTGCGACCTTCTCGTGGTGAACAAGACGGACCTCGCTCCCCATGTGGGGATCGACCTGCCCGCCATGCTCGGCGAGGCCACCGCTGTCCGCGGCGGCAAGGCGATGATCGCCACCAATGCCCGCTCGGGCGACGGGATCGAGGCCGTGGCGGATGCGATCTGCCGCGCCGTGCTGTTCGCGCCTTGAGCGACGTGGGAGAGGAGATCCGGGGCGCGACGCCGGAGGGAGCGGGCCGCTCCCGGCATCGCCAAGCCCGCCTCGTCTTCGTGCGCGGCGGCGGGACCACGGTGCTGTCGCGGCAGGTCGTGCCCTATCCGTTCCACATCACGCGACCGTTCCGGATGTATCCCGAATGTCCCGACATCGCGACGCTGTATCTCCAATCGGCCTCCGGCGGGCTCTACCGCGCCGACCGCCTGGGCCTCGACATCACGGCGAAGGCCGGAAGCCGGGCTCATGTCACCACCCAATCGGCCACCGTCGTCCATGACACCGGCGCCTACGCCGCGCGCCAGGACACGCGTCTCGCCGTCGCCAGCGGTGCGAGCCTGGCGCTGCATCCCGATCCGATGATCCTGTTTCCCGGCGCGGCACTGGATCTCGACACCCGCATCGTCGTCGGCCGTGATGCGAGCGTCATCGTCAGCGAAGGCTTCGCCAGCCACGATCCGAGCGGCATGGGCCGGCCGTTCGCCCGGATCGCCCTGTCGCTGCGGGTCGACGCCGAGGATGGACGCATCCTCGTCAACGAGCGCTCCACCCTCGACGGCGCGAGCCTGGCAGGCCCCGCCTCCCCCCTCGGCACGTATGCGGCCTATGGGTCGATGGCGATCCTCGGGGGGCGCGATGGCCATCCCGACATCGCCGCGCTGCAAGAGGCCGCCGATGCGACGGGGTGCCTATGCGGAGCGAGCCCGCTGCCCAACGGAGCCGGACTGGCCGTGCGGGTCCTCGCGCCCAGCGGGGGCGCCCTGTCGGCGGGGATGGATGGGGTCTTCGCGGTCGCCTTCGCGGCGCTGTTCGGTGTCGTCCCCGCGCGCCGCCGCAAGTGAGGACGGACGTCGTACCTGCCCAGCAATGAGGCAGCGTGCAGCCAATTTGCCCTTTAAGAAACGAAGTTTCTTCCCGACAGTGTGCCCCGGTCGAGCTGGAGTGATCCTGCTCGAGGAGAGCAACCGTGGATGGACACGGGCGTGTCCTCCACAATGACGAGTGGGGAATGAACCGATGGCGTCGAAAGACGAAGACACCGCTTATCGTCAACTCCGTCGCCGGTTGCTGCTCGGGCTCGCCGCCGCACCCTTCATCGCCGCCACGCGAAGCTCGCCCGTTCTCGCAGCCGATGCCGTGAACACCACGGGCCTCGCCGTCACCGACAGCGAGGTGACCGTCGGCATCCTCCACTCCGTCACCGGCACGATGGCGATCTCCGAGACCGGCGCCACGCAGGCCGAGAAGCTCGCCTTCGAAGAGATCAACGCCGCCGGCGGCATCCTCGGCCGCAAGATCAAGGTGATCCAGGAGGACGGTGCCTCCGACTGGCCGACCTTCGCCGAGAAGGCGAAGAAGCTCCTCGTCAACGACCATTGCGCGGCGATCTTCGGCTGCTTCACCTCGGCCTCGCGCAAGGCGGCGCTGCCGGTGATCGAGCAGTATAACGGGCTCCTGTACTACCCGACCTTCTACGAGGGTCTGGAGCAGTCCAAGAACGTCATCTATACCGGCCAGGAGGCGACGCAGCAGATCCTCGCCAGCCTCGATTGGGTCCACAAGGAGAAGGGCGGCGACACGTTCTTCTTCATCGGCTCGGATTACATCTGGCCGCGCACCTCGAACAAGATCGCCCGCAAGCATATCGAGAGCGTGCTCAAGGGCAAGGTCGTCGGCGAAGAGTATTTCCCGTTCGGCCACACCCAGTTCAACTCGGTGATCAACAAGATCAAGCTCACCAAGCCGAAGGTGATTTTCGTCACCGTCGTCGGCGGCTCGAACGTGGCGTTCTACAAGCAGCTCAAGGCCTCCGGCATCGACCTGTCGAAACAGACCCTGCTCACCCTGTCCGTCACGGAGGACGAGGTCGAAGGCATCGGCGGCGACAACATCGCCGGGGCCTATTCCTGCATGAAATACTTCCAGTCCATCGAGAACGACAACAACAAGGCTTTCGTCGCGGCCTTCCACAAGATGTGGGGCGAGAAGACCGTCATCGGCGACGTGACCCAGGCCGCCTATCTCGGCCCCTTCCTGTGGAAGATGGCCTGCGAAAAGGCTGGCTCCTTCGATGTGGACAAGGTCGTCGCGGCCTCGCCGGGCCTGGAATTCAAGGCCGCGCCGGAAGGCTACGTGCGCGTCGATCCCAACCACCACCTCTGGTCCAAGACCCGCGTCGCCAAGGCCCTGCCGAGCGGCCAGTTCGAGATCGTCTATACGAGCCCGGAGCTGATCAAGCCGGACCCCTTCCCCAAAGGGTACCAGTAGGCGCGATCGACGCGGGTTTGACGGCGAACACAACGCTCCCGCGACGCGAGCCGCGGGTCAGGCGCCGAACGTGAACAGGTCGCTCGGACCCGCCTGAAGTTCGGCCTGAATCTCGGCCACCGTCACGTCGTGCAGGATGAGCTTGTTGGTGCCCTCGACCCCCGTGAACGTCACGAGGGTGTCCCGGCCGCCGCCATGGAACGGCGTGAGCACGATGTCGAGGGCGTCGATGCCCTCGATGGCGATATGGAGGTGATCGGTCGCGGCGTCGAAGCCGTAGAGGTTGTCGCGACCGAAGCCCGCCTGGAACTGGAAGGTGTCGGCGCCCGAGCCGGCGAACAGCTTGTCGCCGCCTGCCCCACCCTCGATCGCGTCCCCGCCTTTGCCGGCCTTGATGCGGTCGGATCCCGTACTGCCGACGATCTCGACGGCGTGGCCGACCGTGGACTGCGACACGATCGTGGAGCCGGTGCTGACGGCGGACATGTCCAGATGCGTGTCGTTACGGACGTAGACGGCTTCGATGGCGGCGAATGCGCCGTCGCTCAGCGCGACGGCCCCACCGCCCTCGACGAATAGGAAGTCCTTGTCCGCTCCGCCATCGATATCGGCCGGCGTCTCCGTGATCGCCAGCCGATCATTGCCGAGGCCACCCTTGAGGGTGTCGATTCCGCCTCCGCCGCGCAAGGTATTGGCGCCGTCGTTGCCGATGAGGGTATCGTCGTGGGAGCTGCCCCGAACGTTCTGGACACCGGAAAGAGTGTCGCCGGCTGCATCGCCGCCGCTATTGATGCCCGTCAGAAGGTTGATGAAGACGGCGTCGTCTGAATGCTCGTAGATCACGACGTCGCTGGGATCGGCGGTGATATAGTCCGCACCGCGCCCACCTTCGATCACGTTGCGGCCGATATCCGAATTTGCAGAAATCCTATCGTCCCCAGAGCCGCCCCTGGCGTTCTCGATGCCGATCCAAGTATCGCCATTCGCATCGCCGCCCACGCCGTACCCATCGGTCTGACCGAAAAGCCCAATCTGCACCCCCACAGTCGAGTGCTCGTAGCTGACCGTGTCGATCCCGGCGCCGCCATCGAAAGTGTCGCCGCCGGCGCCGCCCTCGAGCACATCGTTGCCGTCGCCGCCATTCAGGATGTCACCGTCCGACCCACCGCGAAGGATGTCGCCACTCCTTCCCCCATTGAAGCTCACGGAAGCGACATTGTCGAAAAAATCGATGTAAAAACTTACCGGAGGATCTATGTCTCCAACTAAAGTGCTCGCCCTTGAGTTATTTCTATAGAAAATCATATCTCCTGTATTTTGGTCGAACACCGTCTGATAGGAAACATTGTTTCCAGCATAGTTGATAATTCCCAGCCCCAAATCGATACTGTTATTCCCGTCGTATGGATCTGCAGGAGAAAATCTAATAACGGCCATTGCAATGCTCTATGACTAAGTGTTGATTCGCATAAGGTGGCACCTGAGCGAGCGTAGCATCGTACCGGGCGAATGTACCAAAAATATGAAAAGGAGATGACGTGGCTCGGGCTTAGCCTGGTTGATCTGAAAAAGCGATGACACTCTCCATGAGGCTGCAGCGTGCCGATTGATAAATATCGATGACGGGATGGGGCGATGGATGCTTATTCAGTCTAGGCCCGGACGGCGATGGTGTGCTGAAGTAACGATTGTCGATGCTATTCGTTGACATCGCAGGTGCAGGCGAGAAAGGTAACGGTGCCTCACGAAATTGCCGCTCACGGTCGGTTCTGGATCTACGCCCGACCCAACGAGGTCGGGCGTAGATCCAGAGCGCTCTTCGCCGAAGTGGATGCCGGTTCGGCGAAAAAGAGCGCGGCACGACAAAGGCCGAGAGCTGTGCCCGCCCCAACCCGCTCGGGCGCAGCTCTCGTGTCTCTCAGACGCCTCCCGCTGCGCCGTCGTGCTCCGAGGGAGAATCGACCGTGACCGGGAGGTGTCTGAGGTGCGTCAAGCGGGGATTCCGGCCGTTGCGACGGTCTCCGCCGAGGGCCTGGCGAGGCTGGCCTTCCCCTGATCGCCCTTCCCCTGATCGCCCTGTCCCTGATCACCCTTGGCAGGCGGTTCCGCCCGGACGCGCGCCTTCTTGGGATCGAAATGGGGAAACGCCACGATCGTGGCGGTAAGCCGCTTCTGATGGCCGTCGAGCTTGCCGATCTCCACCGACCGGCCGAGGGCCGCCGCGGAGACGTCCAGGCGCGCCAGGGCGATGGTCTTGCCGAGGATCGGCGACTTCGTGGCGCTGGTGACGATCCCGACCTGGGTCCGGCCGTCATAGACGGGATCGCCATGCCCGACGGGCTCGTTGCCCGTGACGTCGAGGCCGACCATCCGCTTGTGCGGGTTGTCCCGCCGCCGCGCCACGGCCTCCGATCCGATAGAGGCGTCGGGCTTGTCCTTGGGCACGGTGAAGCCGATGCCTGCCTCGAACGGGTCGGTCTGGTCGCAGAAATCGTATCCGGCGAAGACGAGGCCGGCCTCGATCCGCAGCATGTCGAGGGCGGCGAGCCCCATCGGCGTGAGCCCCTGCGGCTCGCCGGCCGTCATGATCGAGTCCCAGATCGCGGTCGCCTGGCTTGGGTGGCACCAGACCTCGTAGCCGAGTTCGCCGGTATAGCCGGTCCGCGACACCAGGATCGGTACGCCGTCGATGCGCCCGACCGTGAACCGGAACCATTTCAGCTCGTCGATGGCGGGTTCCTGGGGCGGGCTGACCACGAGGCCGGACAGGATCGCCCGCGATCTCGGCCCCTGGACGGAGACGTTGTGGAGCTGGTCGGTGGAGCTCTTCACCCAGACCTTCAGCTTGTGGTCTTCGGCGAGCTTGCGCAGCCAGAGGCCGGAATACTCGTCCCCGCAGATCCAGCGGAAGTTGTTCTGGCCGAGGCGAAACAGCGTGCCGTCGTCGATCATTCCGCCATGCGGGTTGCACATCGCCGTGTAGACGATCTGGTTGACGGCGAGCTTGCGCACGTTGCGCGTCACCGCGAGCTGCATCAGATCCTCGGCATCGGGTCCGATCACCTCGAACTTGCGCAGCACCGAGAGATCCATGATCGTGGCCCGCTCACGGCAGGCCCAGTATTCCTCCAGCGGGCCGGCGGCGTTGAAGCAGGTCGGCACCCAGAACCCGCGATAATCCTCCATCTTCCGGGTCAGGGCGGCGGTGCGCGGGTGAAACCCGGATTCGCGGGTGAGGCGCGGTTCGGCGTCGGGGGTCATGCGGTGGCTCATACCCTTGGAGAAGGCGCTGTCGGCATCGTAGACCCGGACGTGGATGTCGGTGGGGCACCAGCCATTGGCGGGATCGATGTCGTCGGCGCAGGACGAGGTGGCGCAGACGAGGTCGGTCAGCGCCCGCAGGAGGACGTAATCGCCCGGGCGTGACCAGGGCTCGTCCATGGTGATCGTATCGTCCGGCCCGGCGACGGTGTTGTAGAAGAAGTTGATCGCCGGCCAGCCTTTCTTGGGCCGGACTCCATGCGGGCGCAGCACCGCGTTGAAGTTGTCGGTGCAGTTCGAGTGGCCGGGATATCCCATATCCTCGTAATACTTGGCCGAGCAGGCGAGCATGAACGTGTCGTGGCGCCCGACCGTGTCCTGGACGATCTCCACCAGGGGGATCATGCGCGCGTCGAAATACTTCGACAGCAGGCCGGGCTTCGGCGCCGTCGATCCCATCAGGGTATGCGTGGTGGTGGCGTCGAGGCCGTATTCGTCACCCGCTTCGAGGGCGACGGCATCGAAGGCGAGGAAATCCGCGCATTGGCGCCCGTCCACGTCGATGATCTGGATGTACTGGCCGGCCTTGACGGAGAAAGCCTCCGCCGTCGCGGCCTTCACGCGCAGGTCGAGGAGCGGGGGAGCCAGCGGCGGCGGCGCCCTCCCCTCCAGGGATGTGGCGGGCTCGATCTCCACCCGCAGGTCGGTTGGCGGGTCCTGCGCATCCGGCGCCATCGGGCCGCCGGGAATCACGAGAACGCAGACGGAGCTTGCCGCCGCCGTGGCGTGGAAGGTCGATCCCGGCGGGGATTCCGCATGGAACAGCGCATGGGTTTCGAGGCCGGACGGCGCGATGCCGCGTGAAGCGAGGGCGGCCTCCACCGACCTGCCGCCGGCCCCGTCTCCTACCTCGCGCAGGGTCTCCGAAAGGGTCGGGATGCCCGGCTCTTCCGGTGCCACCGGTCCGAACGCGCCGGGGCTGGCGTAGAGCCGGGCGGGCTGGCGCCCCTCCGGGTCGACGATGCGCAGGCGATCCCCGGCCTCGACCTCGAAGACGGCACAGGCCCCTCCCCTCGCCGAGAACGAGAGCGTGCGCGCCGCCGCCGCTCCCAACGCGCCCTCGGGCTGCATCCAGATCTGGTTCATTCGGCTATCCAGTGTGAACGGGTCGCAACGGATGCGGGCCGACGCGCCCCGCACGGGGCCGTCATCGCCATCGGATGCCGCTCCCCGGTGATGGCAGCCGGGGAACGGCATGAGTCCAAGAGGTCGACGCGCTCACTCCGCGGCCTGGGGCAGGCCCATGAAGGCCTGGAGCGAATCGTCCATGGCCTTCATCCAGGTGGTGTGGTGCGGGGGCGAGACCGTTCCGGTGATGGTGGAGCGGTAGGACCGGTCGCGGTAGGTGAGGATGCCCTCCATCTTGTGGTGCTCCCATTCCTTGAACAGGTCGGCGACCTTGTCGACGTCGAGGGGCGGATAGTCCGTCGCTGCCAAAAGTTCGCGGACATACTCCGTCTGGAAGTCGATCGCCTCGAACGGGTTGGTGAGCGTGTCCTGATGGGCCAGCCACTTGGCGATGTCGGCCGCCTGCTCGTCCGGACCCGGCAGCGCGAGCTTGCCCATCATGTAGTCGCGGGCATACCAGGCCTGGGCGTCGAACATGTTAAAGGTATAATACTGGTCCTGCATCCCGAGATAGATCAGCTTCGGGTTGGACTGCCAGAAGATGCCCTTGTAGATTCCCGCCGGGTAGAGGCAGTTATGGGATTTCAGCCGCAGCTCGTCCGGCAGGAACGGATAGGTGTGCTTGTAGCCCGTGCAGAAGATGATCGCGTCGACCTCGGTGTCGGTGCCGTCCTTGAAATAGGCCGTGTTGCCGACGAGCTTTTCCAGAAGCGGCCTCTCCTCGAAACCCGCCGGCCAGTCGAAGCCCATCGGCTTGGTGCGGTAGCTGAAGGTGATCGATGTGGCGCCGTACTTGATGCATTGCGTGCCGATATCCTCCGCCGAATAGCTCGCGCCGATCATCAGCAGGCGCTTGCCGGAAAATTCGTCGGCGACGCGGAAATCGTGCGCATGCATCACGCGGCCGGGGAAGAATTCCAGCCCCTCGAAGCTCGGGACGTTGGGGACCGAGAAGTGACCGTTCGCCACCACGACGTAGTCGAAGTCCTCGACCTGATGCTCGTCCTTGATCAGGTCTTTCGCCGTCACGGTGAACCGGCCGGTCTCCTCCGAATAGCTCACCCAGCGGACGGGGGTGCAGAAGCGGATGTACTTGCGCACGTCGCTGCGCGCGACCCGCCCGGCGATGTAGTCGTGCAGCACGGCGCGGGGCGGATAGGACGGGATCGGCCGGCCGAAATGCTCCTCGAACGAGTAATCCGCGAATTCGAGGCACTCCTTCGGGCCGTTCGACCAGAGGTAGCGATACATGCTGCTGTGGACCGGCTCCCCGTTCTCGTCGAGGCCGGTCCGCCACGAGTAGTTCCATTGGCCGCCCCAATCGGACTGCTTCTCAAAACAGACGAGCTCGGGAATCTCCTCCCCCGCGCGCCGCGCCGCCTCGAAGGCGCGCAGCTGGGCGAGGCCGCTCGGACCCGCGCCGATGATCGCAACCCGTTTCTTCATGATCAGATCCCCGTTCCATGTCTCGTGAGCCGGGCGGGCCGGGCCTCCCGATGGCGGGTTCCCGATCGGTGCCGGACCTCCGCCAAAGACCATTCTCCCCCCAGGATAGAGCCGGCGAGGGCGAAACCTCGTCGAAACATTCCTGTCGAGAAAATTCATACGCGTGGGAGAAAGGGCGGTGCAATAGTGACTGTTGGCACTACTGTCGTCGTTCAGGTGTGCATTGCAAACCAGAAGGGGGTTACTGTTAAGCGAGAACCATGCCAGGCATCCCAGTCGAACCGGGCGGCACTTCTCGGACGTCCGGCGCGGGCCTATCCCTTTCCCGGCGGGGCTAAGTATTCACACATCTCGCGGGATGCGCGGGTCCCCTCTCCTTTCAGGAGAGGGAGTTCCGGTGCGCCTCATGTCGAACCCGCTGGATAGAGCGAACAGCCGTTGAGCAGATATGTGGACCCAGTCGCTTGCGGAGCGAGGGATCGTCCTCGTCTAACGTGAGTGAGCTTGGGGCGGGGCGCGGGTCGGCTTAACGTGCCCGAGGCCGGGCGCCTCGACGACGCGCCCGCTTCATGGGGAATGGCACCGTTTCAGGATGAACGACGAACCGATCCGGAGCGGACCCGATCCGCTGGCCACCGCCGAATGGTACGATCGCTTCGGCGACGTCGCCGCCTCCATCGGAACCGAGCGCTTTCACCGGAACCTGCTGTCCCTGTTCGCTCTCTGCGTGAAAAGCGACTCGGGATGGATCATCCGGTACTCGCGCGTGGCCCCGCCCGACGTGCTCTACACGACCGGGGTTCCGAGCGAGATCGTGGAGTTCTACAACAAGAAGTGTCTGCGCATCGATCCCTTCTCCCTCTACTGGAAGAACGGCGGCAAGCCGGGCATCCTGACCCTGTCGGAGATCGGGAACACCAGCCCGGAATCGATCCTCTACAGCAAGATCTTCAGGCCGGCCGCGAACATTTCCGATGAGCTCGGCATGTTCTTCTCGACGGTGGGGCATTGCTGCTTCGGGTTGTTCCTCGAACGGGAGCGCGGCGTCTTCTCACAAGAGGATATCCGGCGGGCGAAGCTCGTCTTTCCCGCCCTGGAGGGGTGCCACAGGAGCCATCTCGGCCATCTCTTCAGCAACCTGCGCTACACCGACGGGACGCAGGCGGACGGGTTGGTCAACCGCCCGACCCTGATCCGCGACCGCCACGACGTGGAGGTGTTCGCCAATGAATCCTGGACGCGGGCGGTCCAGTCGGATGCCTCGATCCTGCCGATGCTCGAGACCCTGGCGCCGTCGGACGCCATCCGGACGGTCCATGCGCGGGATCACGTGATCACATCGGAGGTCTTCGACCGCGACTTCGCCCTGGCGCCGGGCGGCCGGATCTTCATGCTCGGTCCGAAACCCGCGATGCCGGACGAGTCGGTGGGCTATCGGGCGGCGGCGGAGGTGCTGGTGGCGTTGACCCCGCGGGAGCGGGACATCCTGACCCTCACGATGAAGGGCCAGGCCACGGGCCAGATCGCGCAGAGCCTGGGGATCGGCAAGGGGACCATCAAGAACTGCAAGATCCGCATCTACCGGAAGGCGGAGGTCACGTCCGAGCGCGATCTCATCAAGAGATTCAGCCCGTTCTTTCCCTCGGCCTGAGGGCTTACGGCATTCATCTCGTTCGCGGGATGCACACCTCCAACTCCTCCCCCTTGCGGGGAGGAGTTGGAGGTGTGGTGGTTGGGCGACCCTCCTGCTGCTGCGGAGGCTGGTGGAATCACCCCCGCTCCTAACCTCTCCCCACAAGGGGGCTGTCGGACTCACACATCTCCTCGACGGCTATTTTATCCAGTCGAAGACATCGACATGAGCCGCGACAGGCTCCCTCTCCTGGAAGGAGAGGGCTGGGGTGAGGTGTGGTCCATCTCCGGAAAGCTCGCACACCTCACCCTGTCCCTCTCCTTCCAGGAGAGGGGACCCCCGCATCCCGCGAGATGTGTGAACAACGTCGTCACATTGGGGAGAGGGACGCCGCCTGCCCACTCAACCGCACGGTAGCGGGGAGTCGCCGCTCCGCTCAAGCGGTCCGTTCGTCTGCCGGATGGGTGCGCAGGCGCATCGGATCGTAGAACGGCGTCCGCACCACATGGGCCACCAGCGGGCCGGTCTCGGTTTGGACCTCCACCTCCGTGCCGAGGGCCGAGAGCTCCGGCGGCAGGTGGGCGAGGCCGAGGGACTTCATCAGGTGCCGGCTGTAGGTGGTGCTGTTGACGGTCCCGATTTCGCGGCCGTCCTTGACGATCATGGCGCCCGGCGTCACCGCCTCATGGTGCAGGATCTCGAGGCCGACCTGGCTGAAACGCTCGGTGCCCCTCCTCGCCAGCAGGGCGGCCTTGCCGCGGAAATCCGGCTTGTCGAGGTCGACGGTCCAGGCGAGGCCCATTTCCCACGGCGTGGTGTCGGATTTCGGCATGTCGAACGGGAAGAACAGCAGGCCGCCTTCCACGCGCACGATGTCGAGGCAGTCCCAGGAGGCCGCCACGATGCCGAAGGGCTCGCCGGCCTGCATGATCGCGTCCCAGATGGCGACGGCGTCCTTGGCGGCGCAGAACACCTCGTAGCCGCGCTCGGCCGAGTAGCCGCCCCGCGCCAGGGACACGTCGCGGCCGAACAGCATCGTGCGGACATGCTCGAAATACTTCAGCGTCGGCAGGTCGAACGGCGTGTGCGGCGCGAGGATGGCGAGGGCCAGCGGTCCCTGCAGCGACAGGATGTGGACGTCGTCGTCGCGGGCCGCCTCCACGGCGCGGCCTTCGGTGAATTCGGGAAGGACGTCTTCGAGGCTGCCGCCGCCATGCGAGACGCGGAAGGCCTGCGGCCCGTCGCGGTAGACCAGCACGTCGTCGATCAGGGAGCCGTTCGCGTCGACGATGTTGCTGATGGCCGATCGGCCCTGCCCGATCTTGCCGACGTCGCTGGTGAGCATCGCGTTCAGCATCGCTTCCGCGTCCGGGCCGGAGACGTTGACGATGCGAAGGCCGGAGACGTCGAACAGGCCCGCCCGCGAGCGGACGATGGTCGTCTCCTCGTAGCGGTCCGTACTGTAGGATTGCGGGATGGGCATCCCGTTCCACTCGGCATCGAGTGTCGAGCCCAGGGCCAGGTGGCGCTCGTTGAGGGCCGACTGGCGGGGGAGGTCTGTGTAGCTCATGGCGGCTATCCCTTAGCGTTCCGTTTTTTGATTGGGCGGGACCCCGTCTCGTCCCGCGGGCGGGCGGCCGGGGGCGAACCGCCCGGCAGCCCGGTTCGATCAGAGCTGGAAGAACCAGTTCGAGAGGAGGAGCACCACGACGCCGGCGGCCAGCGTCAGGTAGGGCAGGATTCCCGCCCGCCGGCGGCTCACCATCCCCTCGGGGCCGACATGCAGATCCTCGTACATCTCGGCCGGGAACTTGCCGCCGTCCTGGACATAGTGGCGGTAGCAGAAGACCGGGATGATCAGGGCCGCCGTGACGAGGCCGGCCCAGAGGGCGATCGGGTTCCAGACCTTCGCGCCCGCCCCCATGAAGATCACGTTCACGAAGGCGAAGACGCCGCCGAGCACCAGGATGAAGGTCGGTGCGCGGTAGGGGCGCGGGATATGCGCCGAGTCGATGCGGTGGATCCAGGCCGAGTTGAGGTTGAGGAAGTTGAAGATGATGTAGCCGCAATTCGACACGGCCAGGATGAAGAAGAAGCTCGTCGCATCGGCACAGGCGATCGCCAGGATCGCGAGGTTGAAGACGAGATCGGTCCACATCGCCCGCGTCGGCGCGCCGTGCTCGTTGACGTGGCTGAGGTAGCGCGGCAGCCAGCCGTCGGCCGAGCCCTGGTAGAGGGTACGCGAGGATCCCGCCATGGCCGTCATGATGCAGAGCACGAGGGCCAGGATCATCAGCATGACGAGGAAGTTCTCGACGATGGGACCGCCGCCGACCATGTGAGCCAATGCCGCCGCGACGCCGGACCCGTCCACGATGGAGGCCTCCAGCATCCCCTCGACGCCGAGCATGCTCTGGAAGGTGAAGGGCACGAGGGTGAACAGGACGAGGCAGAGCACGCCCGAGTAGAAGATCGCCTTGAACGTATCCTTGGCGGGGTCACGGAACTCGCTGGTGTAGCAGATCGCCGTCTCGAACCCGTAGGTCGACCAGGCCGCGATGAACATGCTGCCGAGGACCAGTGTCCAGCCCGTGATGTTCCAGGCGCCCGGCGCGGGAGCGGCCGGTGCCGCCAGGGGGACCAGGGGGGAGAAGTTCTCCCAGTTCACGCCGTGGATCAGCAGCGGGACCACGCCGACGATGAACATCGGGATGATGACGAGGAGGCCGATATACTTCTGGACGTTCGCCGTTCCGAGAATACCGCGGTGCTGCACGGCGAAGACCCCGAGCATCAGGGCGGCGCCGATGAAGAAGGCCAGGTTGAGGGAGAGCGAGACCGGGCCGAGGGTGGTCGTGAACAGGGTCCAGGTGCGGATGCCGGGCGCCACGGCGGCGATGGCCGCCGTCACCTTGTCGGCATCGGCCATCTGCAGGCTGGCGCCGTTGGTGGCGAGCCATTGCACCACGGCCGGCGACGTGGCCGTCGGCTGCGGCGCCACGGCGTTGATGATGTAGGAGGCCGCGATGGAACAGCCGAGGGACAGGACCGGCGACCAGGCGAACCAGTTGCACCAGACCGAGAGGGGCGCCACCAGCTTGGTGTAGCGGACCCAGGCCGCGGCCCCGTAGACCGACGCGCCTCCCGACTTGTTCGGAAACAGGCCGGCGATCTCCGCATAGGTGAAGGACTGGATGAAGCCCATGATCATGGAGAGCGTCCAGATCAGGAAGGCGAGCTTGCCCGTATTGCCGGCAATGCCGCCGACCGAGAACAGGACGAGGGCGGGAACACCGCTCGCGACCCAGAACGCGCCCGTCCAGTTGATGCTGCGATGCAGCTTGCCGTCTTCGGCCGTCCCGGTGGCGGGGGACATCAAGCCCGCCACGGGCTTTGCCGAGGATGCCAGTCCGGTGCTCATGATTCAGCTCTCCATTCGTCGTGTCGAGGGTTCGGGCTCGTGCCCTCGTCGAGGCTGTGATCCCGGGGCGATCGATGTCCGCGCGGGATCGGCAGGGTCGAGAAGCACTCGGAGCGTCGTCTTTGTCAGGGCGCCATTCCCGCAGGTGCAGGGGCGCCGCACAAGAATTTCCGAAGGACGTTTCAAGTGTCTCTCACGAAACTCCCACCGTCCCGTCGTGTCACGAGCGAGAAACGGTGCCGACCGGGAGGTTCATGAGAAGCCCTAAGCTAGGGGCTTGATTGTCGAGATGTCGTCGACAGCATGGAAATCTCCCATCTTTACGGAGATCGTCACGCGAAGTGTTTTCATATAACCATGGCGTCGGGTCATGCCGGGGGGCACCGGTCATGCGGGTCCGGCGCACCACGTGAGCAGAAGGCTGCCGGTCGAACTCCTCAAATTCTCTATAGGAACATTCATTTCTCTTCGGTTGAGCCGCTGTCAAGCGCTATCGTGGCTCTCCACTGAGCGAACAGCGGAATTGCATCGAAATTTTCCAGGAGATTTGATTTTCGACCAGTTATGACCAGTAAATAGGCATGGGTGCTTGTCGATTGCGGGCATGACGAGAGATCGGGCCGAGCCTTCCCGATTCGAGCGGGTCACCGCGGCCTCCCGCCTGCTCGCGTCCCCCGCGCCCCTGCATGTCCTGAACGGGATGTGCGGCCCATGAGGGGGGGCGGGTGATGAAAGGATCGCCCGCCGCTCATCGAACCGGCATTCGACCTATTGGCTCGGGCTCCAGTCAAAAACGGTGATTGACATTGTTGTTCTCTTGGAGAAAATGAAATTCTCTTAGAGAAGCAATTCGCTGCGCAAGCAAGACGGGTCGGGCTTTCGAGGCTCCACCGAGGTCGCCCCTGAGGGTCGGCGCGGTCCGCTCAGGCCGCCGCCCGCATGGATCGGGCCATTATCGGTCGTCGATCCGGTCCTTCAACCGGCCTTTCAACCGGTTCTCGGGCCGGTCGCCGTACCGCCCATTGTCGAGACGAGGTCGATGTCAGATCAGTCCATCAAGAGTCGGCCGGTTTATCAATCCTTGAAAATGGATGCGTCCGGGCTCCGTCATTTGCTGGTGTCCGACTCGCCCTCCTACGGCTTCGAGGCCCTGCCCGGCAGGGAGGTGGAGGTCTGGTTCGTCGCGGCCGCCGACCAGGAGGGCCGGATCCCACCCTCCGGGACTGTCCACGAACGGGGCTTCCGTTCGCCGCGACACCTCATCGACCGCCTCGACCATCGCCTTGCGCAGGAGCGCATGGGGCTGCGGCTCTATGTGAGCGGGACGGAGGGCTTCCTGTGGGATGTCTTCAATACGGCGCAGCGCGCCGGAATGACCAAGCAGGAGATCTTCCAGTGCCAGTCCGGCACGCAGGCGCGGCGCGTCGCCTGCGTCCATTGCCGGACGTTCAATCACGGCGTGACGACCACCATCGTCCGATGTGACGGCTGCGGCGCCAACCTGTTCGTGCGGGATCATTTTTCCCGGCGCCTGTCGGCCTTCATGGGGGTCAAGATCGATGCCGAGGTCGCCGGCGAAGTCCCTCCGGCAGAGCAGGCCTATTCATGATCCTCGACGGCAAGCTGTCGGCGCGCGTCGCCGAGATCGACCTCCTGAACCCGACGCTGAAACGGTTCCGCTTCGTTCCCGAGAACGGCGGGGCGTTTCCCACGTCGCCGCCGGGTGCCCATGTCCTCGTCACCCTGCGGGGGCCGGACCGGGTCTGGCAGAACGCCTATTCCCTGGTGACGCCGCCCGATCAGCGCGATCACTACGCGATCATCGTCCGCCGTGTTCCGGAATCACGCGGCGGCTCCCACTTCCTGCACGATAGGCTGAAGACCGGCGACGCCGTCGAGCTGAGTGCGCCGGCCAGCCTGTTCCCGATCGCATCCCTGGCCCGCAAGCACATCCTGATCGCCGGCGGCATCGGGCTGACGCCGTTCCTGTCCTACCGGCCGGTCCTGGCGTTGCGCGGCGCCGCCTACGAGTTGCATCAGTTCTGCGCCCCCGACGAGGTCGAGACCTTCCGGGCCCTGCTCGGTACCGATGCGGCGGGCGTTCACGTCCATGGCGTCGGACGGGGGGAGCGGCCGGACCTCGCCGCCCTCCTCGCCGACCAGCCTCTGGGAACCCATGTCTATACCTGCGGGCCGCAGGGCCTGATGGATGCGGTCGAGGAGACGGCGCGCGGCCTCGGCTGGACGCCGCACGCGATCCACCGCGAGAGTTTCGGCGGGGACAAGGGCGGCGAGCCGTTCATGGTCACCCTGGCGCGGTCCGGCCGGTCGATCGCGGTCGGGGCGTCGCAGACCCTGCTCGAAGCGCTGGAGGGCGAAGGCATCGAGGCTCCCTGCCTCTGCCGGGGGGGCGCCTGCGGCGTCTGCCTCCTGCCCCTCGTGGAGGGCATCCCCGATCACCGGGATCACGTCCTGTCCGAGGCCGAGAAGGCGGAGGGGCGCCTCATCGCGACCTGCGTCTCCCGGGCCAGATCCGGGACCCTCGTGCTCGATTTCTGAGACCGGACGACCGCGCGGCGGCGGGACGTCGCCGAACGCGCCGATCCGGGCCATCGGTCGGGATCGGCACCGCTGGGTAAAAGGAAGCTGAGATGGGTATTCAGTTCAAGACCGACGAAACCTTCCGGGACGACTTCTCCTACCGGAACAGCGACGCGGCGGTGCTCCGCTTTCCGTTCCCGTTCGGCGAAGACACATACATGTACTCGGTGAACATCGAGCCTCATGGGAAAGCGGGCACGTCGCCGGTCTTCGATCACGCGTTCGATGTGGACGAACATTACGTCGCCGAATGCAGGGAGCGCGCGATCGTCCTCGATCACGATCCGAAGCGATGCCAGGTGCTGCCGCACATGATGCCGGCGCAATGGGACACGCTCGAGCTCCTGATGGAGAGCCTGTCCACGGACTACCCCGAGCATTTCGGCCTGACGCGGGACGGCACCGCGTGGCACTGGATCAACCGTCCCCTGGGCCTCGACCAGCGTTTCGTCTTCGGCGACGCGTCCACCCTCCCCTGCGGCCCGTTCGAGTACATCACCCGGCAGGCTCAAGGGGACTTCACCCTGCAGGATCACCGGGACGACAACCTCTACGTCGATGGCGGCATGGTCACCACGCAGGCGGATTGGTCGCTGGAATTCGATATCGGCATGAGCTTCCACGAGTGGCACGGGCCGGTGCCGCTGGCGCACGAGATCGGGGTGTTCGACCGGGCGCTGCAATATCTCCTGCGTCTCCAGTACGGGCATCCCGTCCGCCGGCTGAACTGGACGATGACGATCAACCCGCGCCTCGACACGTCGCCCGAGAACTACCCCGATTGGGGGCCCGACCGCACCACCGTGACGGCGGAGAACATCGCGGGCAAGCTCCACCTGCGCGTGGAGTTGCAGACCCTGTTCCGCCTGCCGCGCTCCAACGCGATCCTGTTCGGGATCCGCTGCTACCTGATCAGCCTGCAGGACATCGAGCGGGTGGAGAAGTGGCGCAAGCGCCTTCACCGCGTCCTGGCGACCCTCCCGCCCGAACTCGTGGAGTACAAGGGCCTGACCCGGTTCCACCACATGGCGGTATCGCGCCTCGCCGCCATGGACGACGGCGCGCCCCTGTCCCTCGGCATCCAGCCGGACCAGGCCCGATTGCCGGCCTGAGGCGGCCCCGCGCGCCGGGCGGCCTTCACGCCGGCGATGCACCCCTGTCGCAGCCGGGTCACCGCATGGGGGCAGGCCACGGGAGACCTCCCCGTGGACAATCGCGCCGCTTGGTTCGAGGGTTGGGGGGACGGTGACTGATCCCCACCCCACTCAGACCTCGGAGACGGCCTGTAGCTCCGCCGAACTTGCCAGGATCGTCTCCTGCAACGCCGTCGCGACGGCGTGCTGGCGGCCCGGGCCGAGCACCACGAACTCGACGTCGCCGATCTGTGGCAACCCGGCCATGGTCGGGATCGGGGCAAGTCCCGGCGGCATGACCCTGGCCGAGTGCGGCGCGATGCCCAAGCCCGCTTCGACGGCGGCGCGCACCCCCATCAGGCTGCCGCTGGTGCAGGCGATCCGCCACGGACGGCCCGCCGCTTCGAGGGCATCGAGGGCCAGGGTGCGCGTCATCGAAGGCGGCGGATACAGGACCAGGGGCAGCGGCAGCGCAGGATCGGGCATGAAGCCCGGTCTGCCCGCCCAGATCAGCGCCTCCGCCCAGGCCAGCTCGCCGCGCGGATCACCGCGCCGGCGCTTGCAGAAGATCACGTCCAGTTCGCCCGCATCGTAGCCCTGATAGAGGGCCCGACTCAGCCCGACCGTCAGCTGCAGATCGACGGAGGGGTGGCGGTCGGCGAAGCGCGCCAGAACCTGGGCCAGGGCCGACAGGGTGTAGTCTTCGGAGACGCCGAGGCGGATCCGGCCGCGCAGGCCGCCCGGTGAGAAGAAGGCGCGAAGCCGGTCGTGCGCCTCCAGCATCTCGCGGGCGAAGCCGATCAGGGCCTGGCCGTCCGGCGTCGGGGCGACCCGATGCGTGTCCCGCATGAGGAGAGATCGGTCCAGCGCCTTTTCCAGCCGCGCGATATGCCCGCTGACCGTGGATTGCCGCACGCCGAGCGCCTGCGCGGCGGCCGTGAAGCTGCCGCTTTCGAGCACGGTCAGGAAGGAGCGGATCTGGTCGACGTTGAGGTTGCTCATCACGGTTCATGATAGCCGATATTCTTACCGCCCTGGAGTTCGGCGGGCTAACCGTCTCTCACGGACCTCCCGCCGCGCCCTTCGGCAATGAGTGCGGCGCAGCGCCATGATCGTCCGCAAACCAGGGATATTCTCGTGAAACCGCAGATCACCGGTGGCGGCGCGTCCGCCGGAACCGCCCTCGCCTTCGTCGCCGGCTTCGTCGATGCGGCGGCCTTCATCGCATTGACCGGCCTGTTCACGGCTCACGTCACCGGAAACTTCGTCCTGATCGGCGCCGAACTGGTCTCCAGTTCGACCGGCGTCCTGGCGAAACTTTTGGCGCTGCCCGTCTTCATGGGGGCTGTGGCGGGGGCCCGCATCCTCGGGCTGCTCCTGGAGCGACGGGATGCCGATCCATTGCCCTGGCTGCTCGCCGTCGAGGCGGCCCTCCTCGCGGGCTTCGGCCTGTGCGGGGCAGTGTTGTCGCCCCTCGATGCGCCGGACGGCGCCCCGGCCCTGGCCGTCGGCATGCTCGCCGTTGCGGCCATGGGCGTGCAGAACGCGATCGGCCGTCTCTCCCTCGGTCATCTCGCCCCGACCACGGTGATGACCGTGAGTGTGAGCCAGGCCGTCATCGACGCGACGGATCTCGCCCTGAGAACGGCCGGGAACCCCGCGCAGACGCGCGCGCGGTTGCTGCGCGTCCTGCCGGCCATCGTGGCCTTCGCGGCGGGCGCCTTGTGCGGAGCCTTCGGGATCGCCCATCTGGCTTTCGGCTGCATCGCGCTGCCGGTCGTCGTGCTCGTCGTCCTGACCGCCCTGGTGATCGCGCCGGCCCATGCGAACACCGCGACGTGAGACGGTGAGGCCGGTCCGAACGTCCCCATCCCGCCGCTACGCCAGCGATCTCTCAAATCGATGGACGGCCCGAATGTGTCCATGGCCGGACGTCGGCTTCTGGGCGATGAGACAACCTCCGCTTCCGACCCTTCTCGGACTCCGAGAAGGTCCGCTTCCAGGTAGTCTGATTAACGAGGATCAACGATTGGAACGGGTGGAGTTCCGATTGTCCGCTTCGGAATGGAGCGGTATCCAAGCGGACTGCGGTGTCACCCGGGGCGTTTGTCGGCGCGTCAGGGCGAGAACGCCGAACGCAGCGCCTCGATGTCGAAGGGCTTCTTCACGACCGGAACCGCGCCCAAGGCCGGCGGGATGATGAAGCCCTCGCCGTAGCCGGTGGCGAAGACGAACGGCACGTTCAGCGCCCGCAGCCGCTCCGCAACGGGCAGGCTTGTCTCGGTGCCAAGGTTGACGTCCAGCACCGCGAAGTCCGGGGGCCTCGCCGATATGATGCGAAACGCCTCCTTGACCGACGACGCCATCTCGACCGCCTCCGCTCCGAGTCGCAGCAGCATCTCCTCGCCTTCTAGGGCGATGATGATGTTGTCCTCGACTAAGAGCACCATACCGGACAGAGCACACGACGGTGCGGGGCAGTCGTCCGCCGGGGCGACGGAACGAGCCTCCATTTTTGGGGCCGGGCTGACGAAGCGCAGCGGGACGGTGAAGCGGGCCTGGACGCCAGTGAGTTCGTATCGGATCTCAGCCTCGCCCTTCAGTTCGTAGGGAATAGAGCGCTCGATGATCGTGGTCCCGAAGCCGCGACGCGTCGGCGCTTTGACAGCCGGTCCCCCCATCTCGCTCCAATCGACGAGGAGGTGGGCATCATCGACGGTTAGATCGACCGTGATCGTGCCACGGCTGTCGGCGAGCGCGCCGTACTTGGCCGAGTTCGTCATCATCTCGTGGACGACGAGCGCCATCGTCGAGAAGGCCTGGGGTTCGAGCAGCACGTCGCCGCCATCGATGCGCACCCGGTCCGCCTTCACGCCGAGATAGGCACCGGCCTCCAGGCGAATGAGGTCGTGCAGCGAGCCTGGTCCCCAACTCGTCGCGGTGATCTGGTCGTGCGCTCTGGCCAGGGCCTGGATGCGACCGCCGACCACGTTGGTGAAGTCCTCGACCGTGGCGAACTCGGACCGGCTTTGGGTCATCAGGGCGCGGATCAGGTTGAGGATGTTGCGCACCCGGTGGTTCAGCTCGGCGATCAGGAGTTCCTGGTGCTCGTGCGCGCCCTTCCGCTCCTTGTCCGCGGTATCGGACAGGCGCAGCATCATCTCCAGCAGGGTGACCCGCAGGGACTCGGCGATGCGAAGGTCCGCGTCGCTCCACGGGGTTGATTGCCCACGGACGATCTCGCGCCAAGCCGCGAAGCTTGTCCTCGGGTTCAGCCGCAGGCCGCCGGGAGCCGCCGTGACTGCCTTGTGCGGATTGCCGGCCCAGGTGACGGTGCGTGCGACCTCGCGTCGGAAGAAGATCAGGTAATCCCGCGGGGTGCGCGAGATCGGGATGACGAGGAGGCCGGCCGCGCTGTCGGCGAAGTCCTTGGCCGGCTCATGCAGGAGCCCAAACTCATTCGACGCGAAGGGACGGCTCGACGCAATCCGGTTGAGGTACCGGACGACGCCCACCATCTCCTCCTGCGTCGGGGCAATCCCCTTAAGGGTGAGCTGCCCTTCCACCGACAACCCGATGCCGTCGCAGGGGACGATGGCCCGGAGTTCGTCAAGCAGGCCCTTGAGGCCGTCGAAGCCCGTGCGGTCGGGGGAGAGCAGGCTCATCAGCCGATTGTGCATGACCCGCGCATGGGCCTCGTAGGCGACCTCGACCTCGCGCTCCCGGCCCTCCATGATCCAGGAGAACATCTGCCCGAACAGCTCGATGCCGCTCCGCCGTTCAAAGGAGAGGTGGTTCGGCACGCGATGATGGCAGGCGAACAGGCCCCAGAGCTTACCGCCGCGCAGGATCGAGACCGACAACGAGGCGGCCACGCCCATGTTGCGGAGGTATTCGAGGTGGATGGGCGAGACCGAGCGCAGCACGCTCATCGTTAGGTCGAGCGGCCGTCCCTCGGGGCTGAGCTGCGGGACGATGGCGGACGGCTTGGCGTCGACGTCGGCGATGAGGCGAAGCCAGTTCCGCTCGTAAAGCGCCCGGGCCTGCCGGGGGATGTCGGAGGCCGGGTAGCGCAGGCCGAGATAGGGTTCGAGGCCGGCACGTGCGGCCTCGGCGACGACCTCACCCGCGCCGTCGGGATCGAAACGATAGACCATCACCCGCTCGAAGCCGGTCAGCGCCCGCATCTGACGGACCGCTTCCCGGCACAGGGCGTCGAACCCGACCGTCTGCTGGAGGCGGCCAACGAGGGTGCGCACGAGATCGATCGCGTCGCCCCGCCCCGCCACGCTCGGCTCAGCCTCGATGACGATGCTCTCGTCGCTGATGTGCAGGGCGACGTCGAAGCCGGCACCATCCTTCAGGAGTCTGAGGCCGAAGATCCGTTCGACCTGACCGACGCCCCGGATGGATTGCAGCTTGCCGCGGATCGCATGGACCGCCTCGATCTCGAAGACCTCGACAAATGGCAGGCCGAGTAGGGCCTCCGCCGGTTGCCCCAGCCAGTCCGCAATGTTGTCGGAGACCCGGACGACGATCCAGTCAGGTGAGACCACGAGGAGGAAGCCGAACGGCTGAACCGACCCGAGGATATGGATCGGCTCCCGGTCACAGGATGTGAGGTCGGGCGTTGCCACGCCTGGGGCCGTGTTGGCATCGGACGGCTTCACGGCATTGCCTCCGTCCGCATATCAGAACGCCCTGCGCGACACTCTGGGTCGGGGTGTCAAGCAGCGTTGATACGGCTGGAAGAAGCTATGGATACACCGCAAGCTTGGCTTGGACCTTCCCAAATAATTTAGCAACGCCCCCGGATCAAATCGGCAAAAATACTTCCAGTTAGTGGATAGCTATTCGGCGTAAGTTTTCTGGATGTGACGGCGTCTCAATCCAACCCGCGGGCGGATGCCCTAATGCCATGCCCTACCCCACGATGCCATTCTGCACCGCAATCCGGCGTCCGCTTCCAGAAACGGCAGCAGCTTCGCGATACGGCGAGGTCGGGTCGGAGGCGAAACGTCCGCTTCAGGTTGAGAGGTCAGGGTCCGCTCCCCACCCTTCTCGGACGTTCCGGGGTAGGTACCAAGTATCAGATTTCGGACGCGGGTTAGTGGCTCTGCTAGGGTTGCTGCATGCGTAGGTCTATTGAACCTAGCAATGATCGTGGCGTTATTACATAGTCTCGATCTTAACTTGCAAGATCGGGCCTCCGAGCTCTGCCGAAGTCGAGAGGCTCGACGTGGAATTGCAGCCGTCGAGCGACACCATCCAACCTGAAAAGCGCAGTCGTCTCGTAGTTCAGGTCAAACCGGCCCCCGCACCGGAGCCTGCGCCATGGCGCTGAAGCGCCGGCATCTATCGAGGACTTATACCAGGCCTCACTGACCCTGACACATAGGTCAGGGTCAGTGAGGTCCGGCGGACGACCGCCGCCGCGCCGTCGTGCGGGCAGACCTCGATGAGTCGGGCTCATCGAGGTCTGGTATTATGCCAGACCGTATCGAGTCTCGTGCCGATGCCCGGCGCACCGGCGAGGCCGACCCTGCTCGAACGCCCGACCACGCCCGGTCGACCCTGCCGACCGGCGGAGCCGCAGGCTCGCACCGGACGCAGAGACCGTCGGGCCGGGGGCCACGTCCGGTTCCGAGGGGGGGAAGGTCTCTCGAACCCCGCCCCCGATTCCCGTGTCAGACCACCAGCACGTCCGAGGCGGTGAGCGCCGGCTTGCCCAGGAGCGTTGCGAGCAGGATCGCATCGTGGGCGCTGCCGGAGCCGTCCGCGTCGTAGAAGAGATGGCCCCTCTCCGCATCGTAGACGATGCGGTGGTCTGCCGTGGTCGCGGCGCCGAGGGCGAAGGCCTCGTCCGGCAGCCGGCCGGCGGTCAGGGCCGTGAAGACGCCTGCATCGAGGGCGAGTGTGTCCTCGCCATGGCTGAAATCGACGATCCGGTCCTTCGTGCCGGGCGCGGCGAGGACATCGAACACGAAGGTGTCGGCCCCGGCATCGCCGCGCAGGACATCCGTCCCCGCGCCGCCGGTCAGGATGTCGTCGCCGTCGCCGCCGAACAGGCGGTCGTCGCCCGCGCCGCCGAGGAACCGGTTGGACCCGGCATCGCCCCGCAGGGAATCGGCGAAGGCCGAGCCTGTCACGGTCTCGAAGCCGGAGACGCCGCCGGTGCCGGTGGCCCGGCCGCTCTCGATCAGCACGCGCGCCGACGCGCCGAACTCCGAATAATCGAGGGTGTCGGTGCCGTCGCCGCCCAGGCTCAGGCCACGGATGGCCGACCCCGTCTCGATGCCGAGCGTGTTGTCGCCGGAGCCGAACTGGATCGCGGTGCCGCCCCCGCCGAGGATGCGGCCCGCATTGACGATCACGTCGTCCAGCGCACTGACGATCCTGATGGCGATGCCCGATCCGCCCTGGATGAGCCCCGCATTGTCGATGCTGGTCACGAAGGGCGCGTCCCCCTGCGACGAGTCGTCGATCAGGATTCCGAGGCCGGCGCCGTAGATCCGCGCGCCGGCGAGGTTGACGATGTCGCCGCCGCCCGCCGCGATGCCCTCCGCGGTGTTGGGCAGGCCGTCCGACCCCGTGCCGCCGGCGCCGAGGCCGCGGATGGTGCCGTGATTCTCGATTGTTGCCCGGAAATCGATGTCGATCCCGTCGCCGTCGCCGTCCTTGATGCCGTCCGGGCCGCCGCCGTCCTCGGAGCCGGGCGTCGCGCCGTTGACGTCGGAGCCCGCCGCATCGGCGAAGGAGCCCGTGATCACGCCGTGGTTGATCACGGTCGCCGTGCCGTCGGAGCCGATTCCGGAGCCGTTGCCGCCGAGGATGCGGGCGCCGGCCTCGTTCGTCACCGTGACCAGGCTGTCCTCGCCCATGGTGATGCCGTGGCGGTCGCCGAGGATGGCGCCGCCGGCCGCGTTGCGGATCGTCCCGCCCGCCCCGTCCTCGAACTGGATCCCGTCGGCGCCCTGGACGTAGCCGGAGGCGGAACCGCCCCGGATGGTACCGCTGTTCACGAGATCGAGGGTCGCGCCGATTCGCACGCCGTCGGCTGCCAGCGCCAGCAGCGATCCGGCATTGTCGATCTCGGCGAGGAACGCGCCCGAGGTCGCGGCGAGGTCGAGGGCCTGGCCTTCGGCGGAGACGATGGTCGAGCCGATCTCCGTGGTGATGGTGAGCGTTCCGGCGGCGACGGTGCCGGCCTGGATCTGCACGGCGTCGTCCACGGCGCGGATGTCACCGCCATTGTCGATGGTCGCGGTGAGAGTGGGGCCGATGGCGGTCTCGAAGCGGATCGCCCGGCCGCCGGACGCGGTGTTCTCGATCAGGCCGTCATTGCGGATCTCGGCGCCGTCCGGGGCGGCCGTGAAGCGCACGGACTGGCTTCTTTCGGAGACCGAGAGGGCTCCGTCCACCTGCAGGATGTCGCCGCCCGCCAGGTCGAGGCGAGCGGTCTGCGTCGTGCCGGTCGCGACGGAATAGGCGGTCATGCGGTCTCATCCTCGCCCGGACGCGTCCGGTTGGGGGCGGACGTCCAAATCATCGGGCGTGGCGGACATTAGGGGGGTCGGATGACGCTCGAACGACGGTGCGCGTGGCGGTGGATTCTCCCGGATTCCGGAGGGCGCTCGACCCTACACCACCGGCACGCCGCGCCCCTTGGCATGCTCGGCCGGCTCCACGTGGATGACCACGACGGCCCCCTCGACGGCGCTCTCGATGGCGCTCTCCAGGCGGTCGCAGATGTCGTGGGAGTCCTTCACGGTCATCTCGCCGGGCACCACGAGGTGGAAGTCGATGAAGGTCGCCTGCCCGGCATGGCGCGTGCGCACGTCATGCGCCTCCAGCGCGCCCTCCCCGTGATCCGAGATCAAAGTGCGGATCTGGTTCACCATTTCGGCGGGAGCCGCCTTGTCGAGGAGGCCGCTCACGGAATCGCGCACCATGGTCCAGCCCGACCACAGGATGTTCAGGGCGACGAGCCCGGCGATGAGCGGGTCGAGGATCAGGGTCCCGGTGACGGCCACAAGGGCGACGCCGATCAGGACCCCGCCCGAGGTGACCACGTCCGCCATCACATGACGCGCATCGGCGACCAGGGCGGGCGACCGCCACGCCCTGCCGCGACTCAGAAGCGCCACGGCCCAGACGCCGTTGACGGCCGTGGCGAGACCGTTCACGGCGAGCCCCAGCATCGGCGCGTCCAGTGGCTTCGGGTCGAGGAGGCCGTAATACGATTCGCGGAGAATGAGGATCGCGGCCACGATGATGAGGGCGCCCTCGATCACCGCCGAAAAGTACTCGGCCTTGTGATGGCCGTAGGGGTGGTCGTCGTCGGCCGGTGCCGCGGCCACCCGGAGGGCGACGAAGGCGAAGGCCGCCGCCGCCACGTTGATGATGCTCTCCAGCGCGTCGGAATAGAGCGCGAGACTGCCGGTGAGCCAATAGGCTGCGAATTTGAGCGCCATCACGAAAGCGCCGATTCCGGCGCTCGCGAGAGCGGCTTTCTGGGTGCGGTCCATTTCCGGTGCCGATCCGTGACGGGCCCGCCGGGTGAAGGAGCAGGGCGTGGTGCTAGGCGGCCCCGCCCATACGATCATCCCCGCCGAGAAGGCCACGGCAAAGGTTGAACCCACTGGTGAAGGGTTTAGTCGCGGCTATGTCTGGGGCTCGCCCTCCTGTGGTCCGGGCACTGCGCCCGCCCGACGCTCCGCTTCACGCGCGGCGCTGCGTGCCCCCTGGGCTCGTGCCCGCTCGGCCTTGCGCACATAGGTCCGGGCCATCCACCCCCAACGGGCATTGGCCGCCATCATGTCGAGACGCCGGGCTTCGCGCTCCCAATAGGACACCAACTGCGAATCCAACGTGACCCGGCGGCGCTGAACCTTGATGTTTTCAGTCATTATACGAACCGCATGTGAGCAAGATTGTTTGGATACCACGCCGCTTTGCTTCGGAGCGGTCAAGGTTGTTTTCAACGCAGATCTGTAACAATGCGATGCATGTGAAGGTTGTAGGCACGCGAAGAATCGCGAGCCATGCAAGCCGTGCATTGTCGGCCTTTATCCGTCGCGTCGCTTCCACCTGCACCACGACGTCCCCCCGAACCGGCATCGAACTGGAAGGCCGTCATTGGCCATTGATCCCGGGCCAGGAACCGTGCTGTTGGCGCGCGATGCGCGTCGACCTCTTCGATTTCGATCTGCCCGAAGCGAGCATCGCTCTCAGGCCGCCCCAGCCCCGAGATGCCGGGCGACTGCTGGTGGTCAGGCCCGGCGAGGCGCTGGAGGATCGCGCCGTGCGCGATCTCGCCGACCTGCTGAGACCGGGCGATGCCCTCGTCTTCAATGACACCCGCGTGATCGCGGCCCGTCTCCGCGGCGTCCGCCATCGCCACGGCTCGCCGGGCCTGCGCATGGAGGCGATGCTCCACCTGCGCGAAGCGCCCGAATGCTGGCGCGCCTTCGCCCGGCCGGGCAAGCGCCTCGCCGTTGGCGACAGGGTCCGTTTCGCACGGGATGGCGACAGCGAAGCCTGCGCTCTCGGCGTCCTCGACGCCACCATCGCGGAAAAGGGGGCGGGAGGCGAGATCGTGCTGCGCTTCGACCTCTCCGGTCCCGCCCTCGACGAGGCCATCGCGCTCGCCGGCGAACTGCCGCTGCCGCCCTACATCGCGGGCAAGCGCAGCACCGACGCACGGGACGTGGTGGATTACCAAACGGTCTACGCCCGCGAGGCGGGAGCCGTGGCCGCCCCCACCGCGGGCCTGCACTTTTCCGACGACCTCCTCGCCCGGATCGACGCCGCCGGGATCGCACGACACAGCGTGACCCTGCATGTGGGCGCGGGTACCTTCCTCCCCGTCAAGGCCGACGATACCGACGACCACCGGATGCATGCTGAGATCGGCTACCTCGATCAGGCGACGGCCGAGGCGCTCAATGCCGTGCGCGCGGCAGGCGGCCGCATCGTCGCGGTCGGGACCACGGCCTTGCGCCTGCTCGAGAGCGCTGCGGACGGAGACGGCCGGCTCCATGCCTTCGCCGGCCCCACCGACATCTTTATCACGCCGGGCACCCGGATCCGCGCGGTGGATGCGCTGATGACCAACTTCCACCTGCCGCGCTCGACCCTGTTCATGCTGGTCTCGGCGTTCTCGGGCCTGGAGACGATGCGGGCGGCCTACGCGCACGCCGTCGAGGGCGGCTATCGGTTCTACTCGTATGGGGATTCGAGCTTGCTGTTTCCCGCGCCATCCAAGTGAACCTCCCTGGCGGAGACCCGGCCACCTCCGAATGGAGGATCATTCCAGATGGGTCGTCATCATGCTTTTGGCGCGCTCGAAGGCCGCGGGACCGAGGGCGAAGGGGCCGTCGAAGGGCCGCTCGTGGAGCGCGATGACCGACAGCGTTCCGACCATCGCCGTGGAGAAGATGACGAGCGTGATGACCTGAGCGCGCGGCTTGTCCACATGGACGATGCCGATGGAGATCAGCGTCAGGGTGCATAGGAACAGCAACGTCATCCACTTCGAATCGTCGCTTTCGCTGGCGCTTAGGGCCAGCCGCTCACCGCGAGCCTCCCGCAGGTTCATGATCGTGGTCATCAGGGCGGTATGAGCGACGATACCGGATGCGCTGGTCTGAATCGGGTCGGCCACCATCTTCATGAGCTTGCTGAGGGCTGCGCCCGCCTCGCTGGAATAGGGCGTCTTGGTTCCCATCTTCGGGAACTCGTCGGAGATCACCGCATCCGCATAGGCGAGCAGCGCCTTCTGAATGTCCGACATGTCCGAGACCGTGGCCTCGCTGAGATCGTAGGCGGCGATCAGGTTGGCCCGCTCCGTCTGAACGATGCGAGACGCCTTGCCCTGCCGCTCCCAGGCATCGTTCGCCACGAAGCCGGTCAACAGGGCGAGCAGAATGCCGATCGAGCTGAAGAACGAAGCGACGATGCCGCCGACATTGTTGAGCAGATGGGTCCGAGTGTAGGGGACGTTCGTCAGGACGACCAGGACGATCGAGACTGTCGCAAACAGAGAGGCGAGGATGACGATCATCAGCCATATCGGCTGATCGAGCCAGAGTCCCAGGAGCATCGATAAACCTCGCGATCATATGGTGAGCCGGCCGCGCGGAAGAGTCCTCGTCTGGAGGAGCCCTTGCTTTAAGGAATCCTAGTCTGAATGTCCGGGTGGTTGGCGGATTTCCGATACATCTTGTGTGCGCTATGGACCAGTAGCCCGGATCGACGACGACCGCCCCGGCATGGGTCGACCTGTCTGGCGCCGACAGTTCCGTTTGCGAGCGCACGTCCTCCCGTATCGGCTTTTGCCGAGAACCGGCATCCACTTTTTCGGCCGATGCTCTAAACACCATGCCCATGTCCGAGACCCCCTCCCTCCGCAGTAACGCTTCCGAGCATTTCACCTTCCGCGTCGACGCCACCGATGGGCAGGCCCGCACCGGGGCGATCTCGATGCCGCGCGGGACGATCCGCACGCCGGCCTTCATGCCGGTGGGGACCGCGGCCACCGTCAAGGCGATGTATCCGGGCCAGGTTTGGGATCTCGGCGCCGACGTGGTGCTCGGCAACACCTACCATCTGATGCTGCGTCCCGGCCCCGAGCGCATGGAGCGCCTCGGCGGCCTCCACCAGTTCATGAACTGGCCGCACCCGATCCTCACCGATTCCGGCGGTTTCCAGGTGATGTCTCTCTCCGCCCTGAGGAAACTCGACGAGCAGGGCGTCACCTTTCGCTCGCATGTGGACGGCTCCGCCCACCACATGAGCCCGGAGCGCAGCATCGAAATCCAGGGGCTCCTCGGCTCGGACATCCAGATGCAACTCGATGAATGCGTGCGGCTCCCCGCCGAGCGGCCGGCCATCGAGAGCGCCATGCGGCTGTCCCTGCGCTGGGCGGAGCGCTGCCGGCTCCAGTTCGGCGAGCAGCCGGGCAAGGCGATGTTCGGCATCGTCCAGGGCGGCGACTTGCCGGACCTGCGGGTCGAGAGCGCCAGGGGCCTCGTCGATCTCGATCTCAAGGGCTACGCCATAGGCGGCCTCGCTGTGGGCGAGCCGCAGGCGGTGATGCTGGCGATGATCGAGACGGTGGAGCCGCATCTGCCCAGGGACAAGCCGCGCTACCTCATGGGAGTCGGCACGCCCGACGACCTGATGCGGTCGGTGGCGCGCGGCATCGACATGTTCGACTGCGTGATGCCGACACGCGCCGGCCGCCACGGCCTCGCCTATACCCGCTTTGGACGCATCAACCTGCGCAATGCCCGGTTCGCCGAGGATACCCGCCCCCTCGACGAGACCTCTACCTGCCCGGCGGCGCGCGACTACTCCCGCGCCTACCTCCACCATCTCGTCCGCACCGAGGAGATCCTGGGCATGATGCTGCTGACTTGGAACAATTTGTCCTACTACCAAGACCTGATGGCCGGACTGCGGGGGGCGATCGCCGCGGGCCGCCTCGCGGATTTCTCCGGCGCGACCCGCGAGGCCTGGGCGCGCGCTGAGGCCGAACGCGCCAGCGTTAATCTGGCCGGTTGACCCCTTCGGCCCAACCCCCTATTGCGAGCCACGCTTCTCACGACAGCAGGCCGGACCATCCCGTCGGGCCCGGCGCGTCAGAGCAAGCGAGCGCGTAGCTCAGCTGGTAGAGCAACGGACTTTTAATCTGTAGGTCCTGGGTTCGAGTCCCAGCGCGCTCACCAACAATTGTAGCGCGACACATAATTTGGAACTGCCGCCACTTAAGTGGAACACGGTGGACAATGTGTCGCAGCGGAAAATGCCAGACTTTCCATCTGCGCTTGCCGCCTCTGGCGGAGCGCAGAGCCACCGGAGCGAAGAGATCTGACTAGACCGCGGGGACTCCGCAGCGAACACGAGATCCCCGTTCACTCATTCCGCAATGTCTCGCTGCTATCAGCCGACATGTAAATTTACGCTCTCGTTAATGCCGCGTTCATTGCCTCAACAATAATTTTATGGAGCGACCTTTTGGGTCTGCGGCTGGAGGCAGATCCGAGACGCGAGTTCGTCAATGACGCCGTGCGGGGGGCGGACACTCGCACGAGCACGTCGGCGAGCCGTAACGGTTGCCGGCCCGAGTTAAGTGGGACGCCGCACTCATGGCCGAGATCCGGCGCGTTCACCCGGCCAACTTTGGTTTCTTAGGATTTCGCGAGGTCTGATGTCAGCTCTCCCGCGAGGGGATCGCGGTGGCGCGCTGCACGGTACCACGGCTGACCTGAGCAATGGGCTTGGCCAACGCTGCATCCGTAGCCAGATCGCTCAGGGCGGCATCATTAATCCGATGGTCCTCGACGACGTGCACCACTACGACTGGGTTCTGAACCGATGGATCGGAGTCAAATCCGCGGGGAGTGGCAAGGCCACGCGGCAATTCATATTCCGGTGCGATCCGCGCGATATCATTCAGAGCTATTTTTTCGAGCTCGACTTCGGTCGCTGTTTTCCGATTCCCTACCGGAACGTAACGCGGCCGACCGTCTCACTATGGGAAGTGCGTACGGCCAAGGCAGGACTCACCAAGAGTGAAAATCGGCGGATCGGCGAAAAGTCGTTATTCAACGGCATCGCACGACAGTAAAAATTTTTCAGGATGGACGGCATATGACAAAATCGGCTCAGCGCGAGCATCACCTGGCAACATGACTGCTGCCGCCCTCGACGGACATACCGCCAGTGGTTGAGACAGTTGCACGACAGCGTAAGGGCCGGTGGCCGTCAGTGGAAGACTTTTTCGCCAAGCTGGCTCAAGTGTTTGGCATTTGCGCGAATACAATCGGAAGGTAACTGCGTTAATCCCCGGCGGCATCCCGCACGGAATCAGATTGGATCGATCACAACAACGATCGACGCAATTTTTTTCATGACGTATTACTATCTATACAATGCCGATGAGAAACGTCGTCATCGAACAAATTTTTCCATGTGTCGAACCTATGCACCAACGGAGGTAGCGTTCAGGACGGAACTCCTATCAGCCCAATCGCTTATCACGTCATAAAGTCTGGCGTCACGACTATTTGGCGAACCGCTATCTTATCGGGGCGTCAGATGATCATGTCGCTGAGCGATTTCGAGAGCAGAATGTCGATTTTATTTCGTCTCATTTCGGTGATGCGCATCTCTAGCTTACATCTGTATAATGCGACGCTTCTTTCTTGGATAACGCGATTTCGGCGGAGACATTGTCCTATACGATGTGTCGTGACCATCTTCATCGAGCCCTTTATCGTCGCTAACTATTAAATTCTCCACGGCAAGCACAATTCCTTTCTTTCCTTCAATCATTGATTTTAAATATGGGATTAATAAATCGGTCTGCAACGTATTTGTGCCTATCCAACCGCGGCCAACCATATCGATGAAATGCGTAGGAGTAAAATAACGACGACCGAAAGTCTCTTTATAGATAACTTTACCCCCTCGCTTTCCCTTTACAGTTGGCGTTTCGGTAAATCGCTTCCAATAGCTTAAAGGGATATAAATACCAGGAACATGACCGTTTTCGTCATATGTCAAAAGCTTTTTGCAAAATTTGAAAAAGAAGGGATCGAAACTGAAGCGATACCCATCGCACGTCTCGTCGGTGGCAACTCCGTTAATCGTCGCAAGAGCGGCGTCCATGCGGGCGATTTCTTCACCTAATTGGGCGTCTGGCCGATAGCCACCCTCTCCATCGAGCCCTTTAAACATCTTGTACTGTACGAAAGTTACAGATTTCAAGGTTTCGTTTACATATATTAGATCTGTTCCCAGCTGATGTTCCAGTGGTAATTTGTTTGCTAGGATAATCGTGAGTTTGGTATCGCCGTTCTTGAAAGATTTCGCAGGGTATAGCTGGCTCTTGAATTGTTTCCATTCCTCTCCCGCGTCATCAAGATCTTTGAGGACAAGAATATCTTCGACCGTAACAAAATCAGAGTCGCTATCAAAGATCGATGTTAAGTCAGCTGCTGCGTCTTCAGAGATCTGGGGTCTGATCCTTAGCCTCTCTCTTGGAATTCGAGCAATTTCCAGGGCTGTCAAACTTGCATCGCGTTGATAAGCATAGTTTATCTTAGCGCGTGTTGACGTTGGATCAGGTGGTTGCCGCCTACGATCGGTCAAACCATCGGCTGCAGCGAACGCTTTGGCATCGACACGACGCAATGCGTCCAGAACCAATTTGAAAGCGCCCGCTGAAATATGGCCACCGTCTAGCGCCTTCCTTGCGCGCCAGGATTGCGGTCCGCTGAGTTTGGCTTTGATTGCTAGTATCCGAACGGGTTTAGAGAAGGCTATTATATTCCAAATGTCGAGTTTGTGACGTCCAGACTCCGATTCATGGAAGACGACACTGCGCGCGACGTGCGTAAAATAATTCCTTTTGCAACTAATGAAGCACATCATTCCGCGCCGGCGAAGAGCCGTCGGTATTTCTGAAATACTTTGGCTGCTAAACATTTTACGGGAAAGAACCTCCTCCAACTCTTCTAGTCGTTCGGAACTGATTGCGAGCACGTACCCTTGCTCAGGTATCCAAGGGTTTCGGATTTCATGAGGTTGGTTCTCTGATGACGACAAGCGTGGATCCTTTTTGAGTTTTTACGTCCATCATCCACTCCATAAATACGTTCTAGAGTAGGGAAGAGATGGACAGCTTCGATCTAATTCGGCATTTTATCTATCCATCAACCTGTAAATTCCCAATGAATTTATTTGGAAAAGGCAAGCTAAGATCGTACTTTCGATCTTAGCTTGCCCACCCAGGTCCATGACAGCCTCTGCATACCTCGCTGAAACGTTGATCGCGACTTCCGGGGCTTTGTCGCCGCCTATGAGCGCCTATTATCGTTGGCCAAGACCTCCGGAGTCTGTCCGAATGCGAACTGCTGATCCCGTTGCCCACGGTCGGAGACGGGACCCGTCGGCCAGGTGGTGAAACTGCTCCAACGCGCTGCAAAGGTCGCATTCCGTACTGGTAACGAGCAGATCGACGTCAACATGATCCTGTTGGTCGCCAATCTGCCGCGCGAAAAATAGCGCCGCGCTTGGATCCGTAGGGCCGTGGTACGCTGGCCCCCCGCGCTTCGTCCTGCATGATGACGAATCGTTAAATCCCCATCCCAAGCGACACGGGATGCAGCCCCGCTTCAGACTGACCGTGTTCGCGGCTCTTTAGTGGCCGGAGCTGGCGATCTGAAACCGCGATCTAGATCGTGGCGAGGACACGCGGTGTCTCGCGCGGATCGCCGAGACCGCCGGCCTCGACCTGGATCTGGTCGTGGGGGCTACCGTGACAGAACCACATCACCAATTTGGCTTGGCCGGGGGTACGACGCCGCTGATCCTGGTGGTGGGGATCTTTCATCGGAAGCGAACGGGATTAGGGTTCAGATCTGTCCGCGGGGTTCTGAATGCGCGCCGATTTGGCCCTTGAATGCCTGACAGGCCTGCAATCGGATCGTGATTGATCGTGTCGCGCCGGCGGTGCCGGACGCCGTGGTACGGCTCCGGACGCAACTGCTAGCGCAGTTCCTCTGCCGGTCAGAGGCAACGCTCGGGCCGTGGATCAACTATGCGATAATTGCCGGCCTGCGAAGTCTCATCACCATCGCTGGGCATCCGGATACCGCCGATCCAAATCAATCAGACGATACTCTTGAAAAATCAAATTATATCGAATTTATGGGATGCTGGATACTTCGAAATTTGGCTCGTACGCATTTACGTCTTTGGCCTCACCGAAGTTCAGAAAATTCCTGATCCTGTCAATCATAAGCGTCACGTCTTTAGTTTCGCACTCCCAGATTTGCATGACACGCCATCCCCAATTCTTCAGATCTGCGGATGCACAGTCATCTCGTATTTTATTCCGATCCCTCTTCTTATTCCAATATTCCAAATTCGACTTTGGAACCCGCCTGCCTTTCTTGCAATCGTGAGCGTGCCAAAAGCACCCATGCACGAATATGACGGCTTTACGCTTGGGAAATACGAGGTCCGGCTTTCCGGGCAGGCTCTCGTCGTGAAGCTTGAATCGGTAGCCGAGCCCATGGGCCGTCCGCCGAACTAACATTTCCGGCCGCGTGTCCTTCGATCTGATGCGGCGCATGTTCTCGCTGCGCCGCTCTTGGGACAAATGGTCAGTCATGCTGCCTTGGCGGATTCCAGAAGCGATTGAATCTCTTCAATGCTCAAGCATGGTTTCCTGCTATGGATAATCATATGACAGGAGGCACACACCATAGCCAATTGGTGAACAGTTGTGATGCTGTCGGGCTGAAGTTCTTCAATAGGAGTCGTGTGGTGAGCATGAATACAACGCTCTCCCTCGGGACCATAAACCGCAATCGGATCGAGGCTGCAGGCAACGCATTTAAGCCTGCCTCCGGCTTTGCTTTTGTAGTACTGCTTAGCTTTCAAAGTTAGCTCTCGATCCCGCTCTTTGTACGAGTGCATCCGAGTGAGAAGCCTGCCTTCTTTGCCGGCAAGGATATCTTCGAACTCAGACGGCGGAAGCGCCTCGAACTTTTCAACTTCGACGGTGGATCCGGCGTTTGTCTTACCGAAGATATCGGCCTGCAGCGCGATAACGATATCGGCAGATGTCCTGATGCTAACATCATTGACGCCAGCCCGGACGCATCGCTCGTGCTCCTCAACGGCGTCGGCAAGATCTGGATGCCGTGCGCGGATGCTCGCAACGGATTTGAAATCCTCCGCGACGGCACGTAGTCGATCATTGAGGTTAAGCCGAACGTCGGAATGTAAAATGGACATGTAGAGGGGAGCAAGAATCACCGTCTCCTCATCCTCCTCGATAATATCAAATTCCATAGCGTCCATTACGAACGCTTTATTCTCCAGGGGAAACTCTACACTATGTGCCAGATCCTGACGGGCGAATTCGGGAAAGCGGGCAACCGCGAGAACAAGCTGGGGGAGATGGAACTTCTTCCTGTTGTTCGGCTCGTGCTTGCGAAGGCGGGGCTTGCCCTGCGCTTCCTCTTTTCGCCCAACAACTTCGGCGTCAATGGTAAGGCCCAGCGCCTCGAAATAGACTCTCACATCGCGGTCAGTCAGGCTGTCGCCGGGAACATACTCAAATTCTCCGCGACCGCCCGATGGTCGCCACCGTACCGAACAGGTTGGCATTTACCAGAAACCTCTCATTTGATTCGCGTAGGTATCTTACCAACCGTTTTCCGCATTGCGATGCCCCTCGAAGGATTGACGAACCAATCTCGGACCGCATACGGTCCAGGCTTCTTGTTCACCTTTTGGCCGCACATCGGAGCCGCCCCACTTGCACGCTGTGGCTTCATTCTTCTCGGGCATCGGCGGGCTGGACCTTGGTTTGGAACTTGCCGGCTTCGACGTGCGGTTCCAATGCGAGGCGAAGCCGTTCTGCAGAGAGCTTCTCAGGCAGCATTGGCCTGGCATCCCGCTAGACGAGGACATTCGTACCCTCGATGACACAAAAATCCCTGAAGCTGACGTTTGGGCAGCAGGATTCCCCTGTCAGGACCTCTCGCTTGCGCGCATGGGGCCGAGATCAGGGCTTCGAGGGGTCCAATCTGGACTCTTTCACGACTTCATGCGCCTCGTTGGAGCACGTACTCCACGAGCAATTATCCTCGAAAACGTGCACGGCCTTCTCTCTAGTCACGGAGGACGTGACTTCACCGTCGTACTCCAGGCGCTGGATGAACTCGGGTACGGCGTGGCGTGGCGTGTGCTTAACAGTAAAGACTTCGGAATCCCCCAGCAGCGTCGTCGCGTCTACATTGTTGCCATGCATCGAGACCCAAGAGGTCCCGGAGAAGTACTTTTTGAGCCACAATGCGGCGGTTGGAATTCTTCGAAGGGTAGACCGGATGGGGAGGAACCTACCTCCCTCTTTCAGAAAATCCTTGGAGATCCTAGCAAAGGTCCCCTCGTAAAATCTATCGCACACTGCATTTACGCTGAAAGCGCGCGGCATACAGGGACGGATTGGAGCCGCAACTACGTCTGGTACCCGGACGGTCGCGTCCGTCGATTTACGGCGAACGAGGTCGAGCGAGTTCAAGGCTTTCCTGCCGATTGGACGCTTCCAGCAAACAGAAGCATGGCAGACTCCGAGCGGATCGATAGCTTGCGATACCATGCGGTGGGCAATTCTGTTTCACCTCCAGTGGCTGAATGGGTCGGGCGTCGATTAATAGCCGTACTTGAACGACAGGATCGCGAGTTGCTCGAAAAGAGTGTAGCCGCGTTTGACAGTCGCTTTGGCCGATCAACACCAGTTGCAGCTTGACGTTCGTCGACAGTCAACCTTGGCCATTTGAGTGGACTGTTGGTCGGGGCGGGGTGCCGAAGCCGGCGTGCTAGTTAGGTTGGTGGTGTCCCCGCCAAAAGACACCACCACCATGTCCACTTAGCCGACCGGCTTCCGGGCTCATCCTCGCGTTGCTGTTCGTTCACCGTTCCTGGCGGCACGCGTAGGTGCTGCTGGTCGGTGCGATCCTCACCCCCGCACGGTGGCCAGTGTGCTGCGGATCATGGGCCGAGCGCACGTGCGTCGGTTGGGGAACGTCCGCCGCATCCTCAACCGCGCCCCACGCGGCTCCGCAGTACACGGGCTCAATGACACGATCGAGCGGCGCTCGGGGCGGCGCATTCGGGCGAGCGGCATCTGCCGCGATCCGGTGTGGTCCTCAGACGGCCACTTCGTCAAGGCCAGCGGTCTGCGCCGGATGAGCATGATGCTGCTTAAGCCGATCCCATGGCGGGTGGGTCTGAGCGCTGCCGTTCCTGACCGCGCTGGTGCCATCCGAGCGCGCCTGCCGCGAGCAGAGTCGTCGACAGAAGCCCCTGGTCGACGTCTGCCGCTAACTCGCTCTTCAGCGCGCCGCTAGGTGTCGGAGCGCGACGACGTGCTGGTAGGCGAAGGCGGCTTCTCGGCCCGCAGGTTCCTCGACGCGGTGCGCCGCAGCCTATTACCCCGCCTGCGGCTGGACGCGGCCCTTTACGATCGTGCCCCGTCGCGGCCCCCGGCACAATCGGACGCCCATGCACGAAAGGCGCGCGCCAGCCCACAAGTCCGATTTGCCTCCGAGACCCGCGGTGGCAACTGGCGAAAAAGCGGCCACGCCGTAAAAGCGTCTCGTTGAGACTAGACGGGGGGTGATTTCTCCCGCACGCCTTAGCCTCCAGCAGGAGACGATGGAATGTGGTTAAGCCAGCGTTCGCATCACCCTATCAGATGGTGCACAACTAGGGTTGGAGGCTGAAAATGGTCTCTGTCCGTAGAGCCATCGTTTTTCTCGACTGGGATACCGCACGTCGCGTTGCTCCGGCACGCCGCATGCAAACACCCGATCTTAAACGTGCTGCACGGGAAATTGAGCAGGTTTTCTCTGTGCTTCAGGAGATCGTAGCGCGTCACCTAACTGCCTTGGACGCCAAATCTCTCTTCCGGGTGCGTTGGCGACTCTACCATGGTTGGTACAGCGGGAAGACACGGACCTTCGACTATCGAGCCGTCTCTGAGTACCTTGGAGGAGCAAGTACGAACGCTATAAAGAACGTTTCCTTCGGCATTGACGTAGAAATTGCGACGTCGATGCTCATCGGAGGCAAACGAATGCCGTTGTACGACAGCCTGAGGTATCGAGAGGACCCAGAAGGCAGCAAGTTCATTGAGCAGAAAATGGTCGACACAAGCCTTGTCTGCGACCTTCTTCAATCGGCACGAAGTGCACGCGACGACATACACATTATTTATGGTAACGACGACGACCTCCTTCCTGGGATATTTGTGGCAGAGGCTTGGGGCACCAGCATTCATATGTACCGTCCTGATCACGGAAGCAGCTATCTGGATACGAGTCGGATCGTCTCTAAATTGGAGATTTCTTAGATGATTTCGCCTGAATCACTCGAGCGCGACCTTCGTCCGTTTGCAGATCCCGCGACGGACGTTGAGGTTCTAGCGAACGAACAAATCATCCGCGTGTTACTGACCCGTGATGGAGAAGGCAACACGATTACCTATAATACCGAGTCCGGCCGCGTACGACTACAGATTTTGCAAGCCGGAGATCCAATCGTCAGCGAATTTCCTAATATGAGGTCGCTGCTAGCCTCAAAAAATTTCTCAAATATCCAAGTCATCGCCGATAATCAACGGCGAATGCTAAACTCACAAATTGTCGGGGTATTTATCGAGCCGGAAGGATTTATCGATGGCGATCGCTTAACAATCAGCAAGTTTCGGCAAGCGGCAAGCCTGCGAGAGAGTGACGCAAACGGGAAACCTATACAATTACTGCTTTTAGACGGTTCGGCCGGGGTCGGAAAAACAAGCTTAATATCTCATCTTGTTTTGTCGCGAGCTGATAAGTACGGCAGGGATAGCAATGACCCACCGGTTTTGCATGTTGCAAACCGAGGGCGACGACTTGCCAGCCTAGATGAGCTAATTGCACTCTCCATTCAGCTCGTGCGCGGTAAATTCTCCTATGATCAAGTGCCTGCGTTGGTTCGCCATGGCGTCTTACAAATTGCTATTGACGGGTTCGACGAGCTTGTCGACGCGGATGGCTATGCAGACACATGGTCAGTGCTACGCGATTTCCTAATCGAGGTGGATGCTGGTGGTCCAATAATTCTAGCTGGGCGCGACACCTTCTTTGATTTGACCAAATTTTCCGAACGACTGCATGACCTTAGCGGAAAGGTAGGGCTTAAGCACGCTAGCTTAGCGCCTATTTCGCCGGCTACTGCTAAAAATTGGCTTACGCAAGTTGGCTGGTCCGCGGACGATTTAAATTCGAGCGAGGCGTCCGAGCTTCTCAAGCCCGGTTCATACGCTTTAAGACCGTATTTCCTGAGCACAGTCGCGCCTCTGGGTGGAATCAATTCTGTCTTGGGAGAACTCGTAAGCCCGCGTGACTTCCTTGTAAGAAGCTTTCTGCAACGAGAAGCGAAGCTTATCACCCAACGTATTAACATGGATGAGTCTACCGCAGCTGATCTTCTTTGGGAATTGTTTGAGCTCATAGCGCTCGAAATGGCCGAAGCGGAGACAGAGTCTGTTGACTTGCTATTCTTACAGCTGGCTGTCGACGTTACATTCGAACGCGCTTTGAAAGACCCCGCAGATCTGGCAAAGCTTCGGCATAAAGCTGGCTCTTTTGCCTTGATGGATGTCGATGCGCGACAAGGATTTCGTCGGTTTCCCCATACTGAGATATCGAACCATTTTTTAGCAAGAGCGCTAAGTAAAGAGATCTTAATTGGGAAAGTACCTCGCTTCCTTCGCCGAGGTTATTTTGGAACTGATCTTCTGCTGATATTTGGAGAGCAGATGTTGGACCTCCCTGAGAAGGAACTTCAGAAGCTCCAATCGAGATTATTGAGTTTGATGCGCAATGATGTCGGAGCAGAGCGGCTCAGCGAAAACGCAGCCAGTATCCTTTTGACCTCGCTCGCAGTCAGTTCATCAGAGTTGACAATTGAGCAAATCAAGGCTGGCGATGCGGTCCTCTTCGGGACTCCAAGCAGTAATCGCTTGATTGAAGTGGATATAAATCGATTTGATTGCCGAGACACAGATTTGTCAGAGCTAAAGTTCGAGAGGTGCTCCGCATCGGTTTTAGTCGTCAACGAACAGACAGTATTCGGGACTACCGTCCCCGCGGCCAGTAGTTTGATGGTTGATGAATCAGGGAAAGCAACAGTTCTGTATGATCCCGATTGCATTGGGGACTGGATTACGAAACATCGGGTCGTCTCAGACGGATCCACATTGGAAAACGAGGCAACAAAGCTTCTGGAAAGAATTACCCGCGTATTCCTGCGGCAGTTCTATATCAAGATTGATCCATTAGACCCTGCAGGACGATATCTTTCGACGGATCTTTGGCCTGGTATTGAAGAGAAGCTTGCCGCATCTGGTAGATTGCGCCGAACTGATAGAAAGGATGCTTCGGGGAAACGTGGAGAGTTCATCCACATCATCAATCCTGCCGGCTTACTGGAGCGGACATCACAGGAAGATCGTGAGATTTGGAGTGAGGTTGCAGGATTGGCAACGAGATAAGCATTGATCGACATGGTCGTACAACTTGCGGCCTTCTTGGGCGGGAGGCAGTCAGCTTGGCATACGAAACCGCACAGGGAGGCCAGACGAGACTATAGCGGGGTCTTACCTGGAGCGGTTAAGCACCAGCGGGCCGAAACGATCAATGATTTGCGACGGAAGAATCTCGCTGGCCGAGGAAGAGCTAAAGGAATGAACCATCACCGGTTTGGGGGATGCTCACTGGACAACGCAACAGGACCGCTGGACGGCCTGTCTACGATTTGATGAGCACGATTGCATCGCCAAAGTCTGCGTCGAGGATGATGCCCCCGACCTGATAATTGTAGCCGATCTGCCTTCCGACGACGAAGCCAGTCTGCTCACGCGACTTCCGAAAGCCGTCGAGGACGCCTGGGTTGAGCGCGACGAAGCCCCGGCCTTCGGTGTATGATCGCCGCGTCTTTTCTTGATGGCGATACTCAGCGAATCGCCTGTACAATTTACTAATTAGCTCGGCCGTATCCGATGGATCAACGGACGATGCGTCCTTTATAGTGCCGGTGAGCAGTGAGGCCTATCGTCGGGGTTGTAACTGTGAGGCTTTCTAGCGAAGCGGTCGAGAGTCGCGAAAGATCGGTGGGCGGGAATTATTGTGTTGCGAATCGCTCAATAAGCAGCGATTCGTGAAACAGAATTTCTGATTGTGTATAAGACGCTGATTTACATACGGTATCAGACTTGATCATTGGACGGGCGCTGCCTACCTGCCGGAATGTTGCTGGCCCGGCCGGAGGCGAAAATCGCCTTGGGCAGGGCATGCAACACAATCAGAAACAGCGTTTCAGCACGCCAGCGGCTCCGGCCCTCTGGCCGGCTCCAGGATTCGTCGTGATGGTTCGAGCGATGCCGACCGCACCTCCCTCGCTCTACACCGGCGGAGGACGACGGAAATACCTCACGGCGCAGGAGCGAGAGCGCTTCGTCGCTTCGGCCGCCTCCAGCGTCCCCGAGATCGAGACGCTCTGCCTGATGCTGGTCTGGACAGGATGCCGGATCTCCGAGGCGTTGACCCTGACCATGGCCGATCTCGACGTCGAGGGTGGCATGGTCTCGGTGCATTGCCTGAAGAAGCGCCGTCCCGGGATCGTACGCGAGGTTCCGGTGCCCCTCGCGTTCCTGGCCCACGTCCGACAGGTCCACAGCGACGGACTGCTAGAGGACCGGCTCTGGCCGATCGCACGCTGCACAGCCTGGCGGCAGGTGAAGGACGTGATGATCGCCGCACGGGTAGGCGCGACTGCCGCGTCGCCCAAGGGCCTGCGCCACGGCTTCGGCGTCCACGCCCTGCGTTCTGGCGTGCCCCTCAATCTCCTGCAGCGCTGGCTCGGCCACGCGGACATCGCGACGACCGCGATCTATGCCGATGCGATGGGCCCCGAGGAACGCGCGATCGCAGCCCGGATGTGGTCCCCCACCATCTGAATGGATCGAAGTTGGGACCAGAGACGGTCCCCATTCGACCACACCAAAAGCGACGTCCCGCCTCGAGCCCCGCGTGGATGGGCCGATGATCATCGATCACCGCTTCGACCATATCGCGGACGACGAGGCGCGCCGCCGGGCTTGGATCGACAGCCTCGCTTCCTTCTTCGTCACGGAGATTGATCCGGACGCGGTCGTGCCTACGAGCGCGTTCCACCGCTACCACCACATGAACCATTTGGTGTTCGGAGAGATCGAAGCGTCGCCGCAGACGATTCAACGGACGCCGACCCTGGTGGCGGCCCAGAACATCGATCACGTCGTGCTGCGCCTCTATACCTCCGGCCGCACCAACATCTCGACCGGCGGTGACGAACGAGAGATCGCCCAGGAATCGTTCGTCCTCTTCGACCTGTCGCAGCCGATCCGATCGGAGACCAAGGGAATGACGGGCCTCAATCTCGCAGTACCCCGTCGCCTGATCGAGGGCGGCGGCGATCTCTCGGCCTGGCACGGGCAGATCCTCCCCTCCGCGAGCAGTCCGATCACGAAGCTGCTCGCCGACCATTTACGCAATATCAGCGCCTGCCTGAAGACGGCGACGACCGCGCAGATGGACCACATCGTTCCGGCGACCACCGCGCTGTGCAACGCGCTGTTCCTGTCTGAGACCGACAGCGCCTACAACGGCCCGGCGATCACCGGCATCGCCATCCGTCAGTTCATCGACGAGAACCTGTCGAAGGTCGATGTAGGGATGCTGATGGCCCGGTTCGGCATGTCGCGGAGCCCGCTCTACAAGCTGTTCGAGGCCGAGGGAGGCGTTTACGCCTACATTCGTAACCAGCGGCTCGCCCTTGCGATGCAAGTGCTCTCGAGCACCCAAGGCAGCCGGCGGCCAACGATCGCCCAACTCGCCTTCAGCGCTGGCTTCCAGAACGAGCGGGTGTTCAGCCGGGCGTTTCGACGAAAGTACGGAGTGAATCCCAGCGCCGTAGACGGGACAGCGGGAGCGGCCGCGAATGAAGAGCACACCTCCCGGCTACTCTCCTGGATGAAGGATCTGTAGCGCTGTCACTCGGGACAGTGTTCCGACCGGACGCCGCTTCTTTCCGGGTCACCAGTGTATCCACAGCCTGTTCACAACCCGGTCGAAGCTGGCCCTCACAAATTTTTTACGCCGCGCTCACGCACATAAAAAGCGAGTCCGCAGAATCGGTTGACTGAGACTTTTGTCCTGTCACACGAATTCCGAACGATCCGTTTTGCAGGCGAAGTCAAAAAAGAGCTTGTTCTCTGTCTGTTCCATATAATACATTAGGACCATAAGCCCGAAGGCGATCCACACATTCCTAGTGGAGCTACGGGCCGTCCTGATTCGTGGAGCGCCCTATGGACCGCTTCGAGGCTGAATTACACGCCATCGCACTGCGCTCCTCGTCCGAATTCCGGGTCCTCCGGAAGCTCGCACGAAGAATGATTTACGACCGACCCTTGCCGTCCAAAATCAAGACGGGCCTGATTGTCGACGTCGAGACGACAGGCCTCAATCCCAACACCGATGAGATCATCGAGATCGGGATGGTACGGTTTGCCTACACCCCAGGTGGTACCGTGCTGGGACTGTTGGCTGACTTCAGCGGCTTTCGCGAGCCGTCGCGTCCGATCCCGCATGAGATTTCGCGCATGACCGGGATTACCAACAAAATGGTCGCTGGGCGGCGCATCAGGGATGATCAGATCCGCAGCTTCGTCGCATCCGCGGACATTGTGATCGCCCACAATGCGGGATTTGATCGACGTTTCTGTGAGCGGCTCTGCCCCGTCTTCGTCACCAAGCCTTGGGCATGCTCTCAAACACAAATCCCGTGGAGTGCTGAAGGTGTTGAAGGCACGAAGCTTTTCTACATCGGCGTCCAACAAGGTTTTTGGTTCGAAGGGCATCGCGCCTTGGACGACTGCTACGCCCTCCTGGAAATCCTCGAGAGGCCGCTCCTGGTCTCGGGACAGGGTACGCTTCAGAAGCTTCTGGAAGTCGCTCGCGAGCCGACCTTACGCATCTGGGCGCTGGGCGCACCGTTTGAGGTGAAGGACCGCTTGAAGGCACGGGGATACCGCTGGAACGTCGGCGAGGATGGGCAACCCCGGGCCTGGCACCGTGACGTTCCTGGCGATCAGGTTGAGGCGGAACTCAAATTCCTGGATGGCCTCGGCTTCCCCGACCTCATCGAGCCGCTGGTCATAGAGATGGATGCGCTCATTCGCTTCTCTGACCGCCGCATGTAGGTGCTTAGCAGACGACCCGCTGCGACAAAGGTGCAGAATCAAATATTTTTTAATAAGATCTCTATGATGCTAAATTTTTATTCTTGTAAAGTGAAAGACGAAAAAATAAATAAGATCAATCAGCGCCTCTATATTTATAGAATACCCCTAGTCAAATCCTACGGATCAGGCTTTTATAGCCATCAGGTTACGCAGTAAATGTTTTTGCCGATTTCACAAAAAACCTAGGTTTCACAAAACGTATTCCCGGGTTTTAGCCTTGCCGTATCTAGCAATATCACTGAAACTGCCTGCGACCCATTGACTCCGGGGGACGGGCCGACAAGCTAATAGGTAAGGGGACGCAAGGCCCCACCTCAAGCCACAAGGAAGCGGTCCATGTAGTGACCCGGACCAAGCAAAAGCCGACAAAAACGAAAAGGAGCGCGTGACCGAAGACACGCGCTCCTGAAGGCAAGGTGTTCGGAACCAGTTCGAACGGTCTTCTGTCGAGGACGCCCGTTCGAACTGCACAACAAGCGATCGACAAGCCGTTGTGACCACCAGCGGTGGTCACAACGGTGATGTCGCACCAATGCTGATGCAGATTCTCACAGTTGGAGCGCTCGATCAAGGGCACTCTCGCGACGGCGGAGCTCTGTCCATTTGGACCGGCTCGGCTCTCTGCACAGCATCCTCAGCCTTCATCCTCAACGCCGTTGCTGCCGACACATGTCGGCAGCAACCCCGATCAATCGCGCCGCCCCGACACCGGGCCGGTCGGAGGATGATGTTGTCATGCTGGATAATCGATCCGTGGCTTCAGAGGGTCGCGAACCTGACGCGGGTTTCCCACAGGAAGCCAGGTTGTCGTGGAGCGAGCGCTCCTATGTCGAACCCGCCTCCCTAGGCCTGGCTCCGGGCTGCAAACCCGTCCGGAAGATCGCGCGTAAATCCAAGCGGATTTCGCGTCCGGGGTTTTTCTCATCTCGTAAGACCTGGAGCCGGGACGCCATCCGCGCAGAATCTCTGTTCGAGCAGGATGGTCTCGCGCACATCGAGACGAACCCGCGATATGTGCGTATCGCGCCGCAGCCCCACCGCCTGACGTATCACCTCGACACCGGAAACGACGGCGTCCTCGTCCGGACCTACGTGCCGGACCTCGCCGTACTCACGATCGATCGCACCGTCGTCATCGTCGATTTCAAATGGAGCTTCCTGCGCAGGGATCCGGCTTGGGCCAAGCTCGAGCCCGTCATCCGTGAAGCCTACCGCCGCGATCACGGCGCAACGTTCCGGGTTCTGACCGAGGAGCACATCCACGTCGAGCCGCGACGCACGAACGTGACGATCATGATGATGCATCGGCCCATGGTCACGGATGGGCCCGCGATCACCGCGGTTCGCGTCGCCATCGACATGCTGGGTCTGCCGAGCACGATCGGACGCCTGCGGTCAGCCTCCGGCCTGATCCCGCAGCCTCCAGAGGACCGCGCGTTCTCAGCCCTGATGGAGCTCGCCATGGCCGGTGAAGTCGAAATCGACATGAGCGAGCGATTTTACGACGGCAGCGTCGTTCATCGGGGGATCCGCTGATGACGCTCCATCACAACCATCATTCTGTCGTCGCGCCTGGAGCGCCCGGTCCTCGTTGGGACTTCGCCAAGGGCGATCTTGTCAGTATCGGCGCACCTCTCGGGCATACCTTGCGGCGTCTCGTCTACGAACGCGCGATCCCGGGCACGTCGGCAGACTCGGTCCACGGCGTTACGCAGCGCCAGCTTGTCTTCCACGAGATCCCGAGCGGATCGATTGTGATGCTGACGGATCAGCAGATTGCCTTCCTCGCGATGGAAGGCGAGTTCCGGCTGGACGTGATCGACGAGAGCACGGGCCAACGACGCGGGCCGCTGCCCACCAATCTCGATCTTACCGAGACCGAACGGGCCTACGTCGAGCGACATTGGCCTTACATCGAAGCTTTGATTGCCCAGGGTGGTCATCTCAAGATCAACCGCCAAAAGCTCGATCCAATCGTCGCTGAGGTCAATGCGCGATCGAGTGGCAAGCCGATCAGCACCTCCACCGTCATCCGCCTTCACAAACTCTGGCTGGAGCACGGTGGCCGGCTTGGCCGTGCGGCAATCATTCCAAAACGCGGTCGTGGGAACCGCATCAGGCCTTGGCCTGACGTGATGATGCAGGAACTGAAAAACACCATACCGCGTGTTCTCAAACTCCCGAAAGGCGGAGCGGAAGACGTCTTGAGCCTAATGCACGCTTGGGCAGACGAGACCTATCCCAACACCAACTTCAAACTTCCGTCACTTCGGACAATCCAGCGCGAAATGCGCAAGATCGACGCCTGGACAAAAGACGCTTGGCGGAAGGGTGAGGGGTACGCCAATCGGAAGCATGCCTCATATTACGAAACTATTCGACCGGATTTGCCTCTTGAAGACGTCGAGACCGATCATACGACGTTCGACCTTCCAATTATTGACGATGAATCCGATCTCGTCTTCGGTCGGCCTGACGTAATCGCCTTCCGCTGCCGCCGGACTGGATACTGTTTGGGATATGGCATCGGCTGGGAGGCTCCGAGCTACACGTCCTTCCTCGAAGGCGTCCGGCACGCGATGTATCCCAAGGATTTGTCAGCCTTTCCCAACTTGAAGCATGACTGGCCAGCCTACGGTCGCTGGAAGCGACTGTTCGTCGACAATGCGTTGCACTTTCTCGGGGTGAACATCGCCAACGCGGCTGCGGAGCTGAAATTCGAGACCGCCGAATTGCCGCCGGCCACGCCCTGGATGAAAGGGGCTGAGGAGCGCCTTCTGGGAATCCTCAATCGCAAGGTTGCCCACATCATGCCAGGCACCACGCTGTCGAACCCTGTGGAGCGCAAAGACCACGAGGAGGCCCTTCTCAAACCCGCCTTAACGCTCCGAGAGTTCGAGGCGTTCCTCGTCGCCTACATCGTCGATGATTATCATCAGCGTCCGCATGAAGGCCTTGGCCCTCTCCGGACGATGAAGGACATCCCAGCCCGGATTTGGAATGCCGAAATCGGGGCGGTGAAAATCCAGCAACTCCCAGATCCCGACACCTTTACAGCACTCGCCGGCGACATCGACGAACGCACCATCCAGCAATACGGCATCGAGTGGGATCGCATCACGTATCAGTCCGAGGCGCTGTTCGCGATCCGAGCGCACGGCGAGCACAAAAAAGGCCGTAGGCCACACCGAGGGTCGAAGTACCGCGTCACACGTGATCCCCAGAATCTCGGCATGATCTGGGTCTTGGATCCCTACCAGCAGCAGCGGATCCCCGTGCCGGCCGTCCGCCAGGATTACGCGGCTGGACTGACGCTCCACCAGCACCGCGTCATCCAAGCTCAGCATACGCGGATGGTGGGCCAGTTCACCGATATCGACGGCTTGCTTCGTACGCGGGCCGAAATGGTCAAAGCCGTGGAGGCCCTACGCGAAGAACGCGTCAAGCTCGATATCGCGCGGAAAATGGCGCGCTTTCTCAACGGTCAAGCCTCGAAGCGCGTGCGGAGCACAGTTCAGACGAAGATCGAAAGTGCTGTCGTCAGTTCGACCCCGTTGGATATCGAAAATCCTATCGGTGTCGTCCAGGCCGAAACACGCAGCAAGCGGGCCACGCAATCAAACCGCCGCCGCCGGGCCGCAGATCCTGAGCGCGTGAGCAGCATGCAGATGTCTACAGATGGCATCCCGAAAGCCAGCGAGCGACCGACGTTCCGCGAACCAATCATCGTGAATGATGATCCGGATCAAGCACCGGACATTGATTCCCTCAAGGAGCGTCATCAGGGCTGGGAGGACATCTGATGTCGGATCCTATGCCGTTCCACGACAAGAAACTCGATGACATCAGCCGTCGACGTGCTGCAGCGCTGCCGGTCAACGAGCGCAAGGCTATGATCGACCGCCTGCTCGTTCCCTATCCGAGGTTCAACGACCTCAGCACATTCGTGCGGCGATTTCATCGCCCGGTCGATGATGCTTCTCATGCGACCGGTCAACTCGGGGCGCTTCTCGGAGCCTCGCGATCTGGGAAAACATGGATCCTCAAAAACTACACAGATGAGCACCCACCAAGCATGGGCGACTACGAAACCATTCGGCCTGTCATTTACATCCAAGCCCGCAAGGGCATGGGCGCATTCGATCTGATCGACACCGTCGGCAAGAATGTCGGCTATCGATCGACGCCGAAGATCAAAACATCAGCTTACATCGACCGGATCGTTCTCGCTTTGATTCACCACAAAGTCGAACTGGTGATTATGGATGACATTGATAACGCGCTGAGTTCAGCAACCAAGCACAACGCTGAAAAGATACTTAGCTTCGTACAAGAGATGATCGATAGCGCCCATTGTAACGTTTTGTGCGGTGGGCGAGCCGAACTATGGAACACCCTCAATGCCGTCGTGCAAATCGAAGGCCGAGGCAGCCTCCCGTATATGATCTTGAAGGCCTATGACTGGTCTATGGCAGAAGAGCGAGACCATTTTCGCCTTCTGCTGGACGGGATCGACAATCGCCTGCCATTCAAACTGAAATCGGACCTTAACCATTCTGAAATGGCCGCGCACTTCTATTACATCTCAGGCGGCTTGGTCGGCCGGGTGATGAACTACGTCAAAGCCGCTGCTTTCGAAGCCATGAACGATCGGGCCGACCGGATCGAGCAGTCACACCTCGTCTACGCAGCCAAACTGCGCATGCGGCCGGGATCGAGCTTCGTTCCATTCCAAGATCGGCTCGCCGCCACACGCCTGACGGCGAATGACTACAATCCCGAAGAAGACGACGAACATCATCCACCGCAGGTCACCCGAGACACCTTCACGAAGAAACGCCCCCGGAGATCGGCATGACCGTCGATGCCGCATATATGCCGCTACAGCGGGACTTCTTCCAGCGCTGGGCCGAGCCACTGCCGCATGAACCTGCGACAGCCTTTTTCTCCAGGCTCGTTGGCATGAATCTGCAGACGAGCGCGCGCGTATTCGCTCAGGAAATGGGGATCGACGGACGCGAGCTTCGCCCCGCAGAATGCCTGGAGGCCGTCCGACATCTACCCATCAAAGGCATGGCCCACTTGGTGGCGGCGACGCCAGTCGTCACTCCGCAGACCGTGCAGCTTCTCAGCGTCACCGTCCGACGGAAGCACTGGTCCGGCGACTATCCACGCTACTGCCCGGCCTGTGTCGCCGAGAGTGCGCATTACCGGACCTACCATGGCCTTACGGCCTTCACGGTTTGCCCATTTCACGGCTGTGATATTGAGACTGCCCGCGGTGGCAACGACAGTCTGTCGTGGCGACATCCCAGCCTCGCGGAGACCCCGGACGGAACGCCGATTGGACGCCGACTTCCGCGGCGCGATCAGCCGTCGCAGAGCTTCGAAACCTGGCTACTCGGTCAACTCGGCGTCATAGACGTCTGGACGGTTCCTTTGCTTGAAGGCGTGCCAGTCCGTATCGCAATTGAGACAGTCGACCTCCTCGGGCGCGTGGCCGTTGGCGGATGGTCGCGAAAAGCTCCACGAATTGGTCGCGCCAGCGTCACGCGTCGTGCCGTCGTCGAGAAGGGCTTCCAGACGCTTCTCGGCGGTCCAGAGGCTGTTGAGGCGCTTCTTGAGTCCATCGCGGCGCAGGCCGGCGAAAGGCTCGGCCCCGCCAATGTTGCCTGGGGGCTGCATCAATCGTTCGGGTGGCTCTTTAATGCGCTCGTAGACGGGGAGCGCACATCACGGATCATGAGTGCCGTCCAAGACGCCGCCATCGCAGTTGCCAAACGTCGGGGCACATTCGGCAGGAAGACGAAACGGCTCGATGTGACTGGAACCGATGTCGCCTGCCTTCATCGCGAGGAGATCGGGCGGCGTTTTGGCATCAGCCCAAAGGTCATAGATACCATTGCGCGTTACCTTCATATCGAACGATCTGTCGGCGGTGGATGCTTCTTCCTGTATCAGCGCTCCGACGTTGAAACGATGCAGCGCGAATTCGATGCCGCGCTTGATCGCAAGAGTACCGCTGCGCAACTCGGCCTTTCCGCGAAAGATCTCCGAAGCCTTGAACGCACAGGAGTGCTGAGGCCCTTCTTCCGGTATGGAGGAGCCACAAACCGATATGACCGGTTCCGAGCGTCAGACATCGCGACGCTGGCTCCAGCCCATCTACCTCAGATCAAAGACGCCAAAGATCACGGTCACGTCGAATTCACCGCTCTTTCACGCGCAACCGGACTGAGCGGTGGAGACCTGGCAGCAAAAATAGAACGAGGCCAGATCAAACCCATTGGCCGCAGCTGTTACGCTCAAGGTTTTCGCAATCTCATCTTCAGTAAGGATGTCGTCGAACACCTAAGAACCCAAAAAATCTGCGCTCTTCAGGAGGGAGGACGCGAAAGGCTGAGCCAAAAAAATATCGGTCTAACGCGAGCCGATGCACGCGCCGTCCTCGGTATCAGCCCGACATCTTTGAATGCATTGAACAATGGGGGATATATCCAAACAATACGATCCAAAAAAGGAAGCACCAGAGAATGCGTTGATCGACCCTCTCTTCAAGCCTTTGCCGATGAGTACGCCCTCGCGTCGGCTTATGCGACCGCTCTCGGCTGTTCTCCCTATTCTGCGACACGGACCCTTCGCACGTTGGGTGTCGCCATCCATGGCATCGATTCTCAGTACGTTAAAGGCCTCACCGCCTTCGTCCGCAAGGCAGACGTCACTCGTATGCTTGGTCTCAGGGAGGATCCGATCACGAAGCAAACTGAATGGGCGCGGTTCTGGACCGCCCTGGGCGACCGGCTATCGGCCCACAAATCAATCTTCCGCCTTTTTAAAGCCAACGACAGACCATCTGCTCGGCTCATCACCGGAGACCGTCGCACGTCGTGCACGATGTTGATTGTTCAGACCGCATCTGCGTCTCAACACGTCACCATGCACGGCCGATCCGCAATGGCCCCACCCAGCGTGGCTTGGTCTGAAATCCACCGATCGATTGAAAATCTTGCCTATGCGCAACGCTGCCATCATCCCGAACGAGATCGAGATCAAGTGATACTTGACGACACGACACTTGAGGTGATCGTTATTGCGCGATCATTTAGGCAACAAAGGTGCAATGACCCGAGCAACAAGTGACGAGCACAGGTTTAACATATAAAATCATTCAACAGATACATTGAAAATCTTTATATTTGAGAATTGTTTTTAAGAACCAAGCTTAGAGCCTTGGACACATCCCAAATCTCAGCAAAACCAGGGAAAGCCCCCAAAGCGATTGCGCTAACCTGCAACGGGCCGTATCCAACGGCTGCGCATGTTCAAGATTAGCTGGCGCATTCGAACCTATGTTCAGGATTAGCTGACAAGAGGTTCAAGATCGATTGGCGGTTCGGCTGTCACCGCAGACCGCAACCAAGGAATCTTGTTCAAATTTATGTGTCGCGCTACAACAATCACAGTGACTTAGCCGCCGGTTGTTAGCTTTCGAAGAACGGCTGGCAACCACATAGTTACCACGGTGATGCTGTCATTTCCCGGCTTGCGTCGTAGTCGATGCCGAGCGGACTGTGGGCAATGCACGAGCGGATCGGACGGCGTGCTCGTCCGATCCGCTCGCGATCTCGAGGGCGAGGTCGCTGGGCGAGAGGACGCGCTTGAGGATTTCGGCGATCGGGGCGGCGTTGCGGGCCGCGGTCGGCGAGGACAGGACGTCGGGCATAGGGCTCTTCTTAGGGCGGCCGATGCCTAGTGCATCCCTGTCGTGGCGGCACGCCTGAGGCGTGGCCGCCCGGGGGTGGCAAGCTGCGGTACATCGCCCGGACGGAAGCAGCCTGCTCGCGAAGGCGTTTCCACGCCATTTCTGCGGCAGTGGCCGATCTGGCCGGGAGCTAACGTGTCTCGTCCCCAGCCATGCCGTGGTTCGACCCGGTGACGCTGCTCGTTCTATGGCCAGGGAAAGCGGATGTTACCTTCGCGAAGGCCCGCAAGTACGACCTCTACCCCGCCCGACTTGACCATCCATTCGAGACGGTGGTCACGGTATTCACGGCGTCGTCCACCGGTAGTGTACAGGTCGGAGGCCTTCACCATCTCAGCGGCGGCTGCGTCGAACTCGGCGAAGGTCTCAGCCACCGAGGCGCGTTCCCGCAAGCGGCCGTGCCAGGCCGCGAGCGGGCTGCCCGCCTCCGGCCCGAGACCGTAATGGACCGAGCGGTTGACCATCGGCGCGGCGGCAGCGTCCGCCCACCCGAAACGCGTCCCGCCGAACCAGTCGCCGCCGCCGAGGCGGCCGGTCAGCCATGCCTGGAGCGTGCGCGTCTGCCGTTCGGCCTCGTCCCCCAAGTGTGCCGCGAGATCGCCGGTGGCGCGTCCGAACCAAAGCACTTCGCCGAAGCCCCAGTTCACCGCTTCGTACTGCGTGTCGCACACGTCCTCGGTCATCCGAGCACGGGCCCGGGCGGCCGGTTCGCGCGGCAGGAGCGGTGGCTCCGGCCAGCGCTCCTCGACGTATTCCAGGATTACTGTCGAATCGAAGATCGACGCGTCGCCGTCGATCAGCACCGGTACCTCGGTGCGCGGGTTCACGGCGGCGAAGGGTCCGTCGCCCCTGCCGGTGCCGAAGCCGTCCGGCAGCTGCGCAACGAACGGGACGCCCTTCTCGCGCAGGGCGATCTTGACCTTCTGGGCGTAGGACGAAAGCGGGTGGTCGTACAGCAGCATGCAGGTGATTCCGGTTCGCGAAGGAATTGCCTGGGCATGCCGGGTCCTGCGCCGATGCGTTCAGATCTCGATGCAGATCTTACCGAAGTGCCGGTTGCTCTCTTGGTACCGGAACGCATCGACCAACCCGTCGAGCGGGTAGCGGCTGTCGACCACCGGCCTCAGGCCGCAGGCGTTGATGGCGCGGATCATCTCGATCTGGTGGCGCCGGCTGCCCACGAGCACGCCCTGCAGGCGGATTTGGCGGACCAGCGCCGGGACCAGCGGAAGCGGGCCCTCGACGCCCGTGAGGATGCCGATGACGGAGACATGGCCCCCGACCCGCACGGCCGCCATCGACTGTTCCAACGTCGCTGGTCCGCCGACGTCGAGGACGTGGTCTACGCCCCGGCCGCCGGTCAAGCGGCGTGCCGTCTCGCCCCAGGCCGCGTCCTCCCGGTAGTTGACGACATGGTCGGCCCCGAGCCCGCGCAGGCGTTCTAGCTTTGCGCCGCTCGACGAGGTCGCGATCACCGTCGCGCCGGCGGCCTTCGCGAACTGCAGCGCGAACAGGGAGACGCCGCCGGTGCCCTGTACCAGGACCACGTCACCCCCCTTCAATCCGGCATCGGCGTGCAGGGCCCGCCACGCGGTCAGCGCCGCCGTAGTTAGGGTCGCCGCCTCGGCGTGATCCCAGCCGCTGGGCGCCCGGGTGAACGCGGTCGCCAGCGCGGTGACGCGTTCACGGGCATAGCCGTCTATGCCGTCGCCCGGCACGGTCGCGAAGCCCTCGACCTCGGGCGCCCCCTCCAGCCAAGTGGGGAAGAACGTGCTGACCACCCGGTCGCCGACCTCGAACTCGTTGGTCCCCGGCCCCACCGCCTCGACCTCGCCGGCGCCGTCGGACATCGGCACGCGGGCCTCCGAGGGGCCCCACATGCCGCTGACCACGGCATAGTCGTGATAGTTGAGTGAGCTGGCGCGTAGGCGGACGGTGATCTCGCCGGGTCCCGGCTTCGGGACCGCCCGTTCCCCGAACCCGACCCTTTCGAAGCCGCCTCCGGGCTGGACGACGACGGCGCGCGATAGTGAATGCTTCATGTCCGCCTCTTCGAGTGCATGACGACGTTGGGTGCCTTACCGGTTGGGCCACGAGCGCGTCGCGATCCGCCTCTGGGCGATCCTTGTCCGCGTTGACGACAACTGTCTGGTCGCCCGTGCGGGAGGGCGTGTTGATCCGGTGGGCCTAGGCCGGAACCTGGTCGATGCTCGCCGTATCCTCCGCTGCCACGCCGTTCTCACGGTGGCGGAAGGCGCTCAAGGCTCGGTATACCTGGAGCCGGGCGCGCATCACGGAGCCGAGCGGCCGGTGAGCCGCGAGGCTGTGGGCGGGACGGAAGGTCATCACCTCGTCGAAGTAGCGAACGCGGTCCGGCGTGTAGGCGTCCTGACGCGGCAGGCGCAGCGTCGCCACCGTGCGATAGGGGCTGATCGAGACGGGCCAGTCGACCGAGGCGTCCTCGATGGGCTGCCGCTCGGCATCCGCCCAGAGCTGGGCCCGCACCTCGAACACCACCTCATGCTCGCGGAAGAAGGCGACCGTAGCATGGCGGAAGCCGTTCTCGTCCTGATGCGGGTCGAGGCGCCACTCCGACAGGGCACGCTGGCCTTCCGTCGCCGGTACGGCCCCGAGCTTGGCGACATAGTCGCCGTAGCGGACCGGAGCCTGGCTGAAGTAACTGTCGGCCAGCGGATGGCTGTAGGGATGGCCGAAGAAGTCGGCGAGGGCGCTCTCCGTCCCAAAGGCGTGCAGCGCTTTGTTGAGGTTGCGCATCGTCGATGAGACGGCGCTCTTGATGCCTTCAGGCAGTCCCGTGGACTTGCCGATGACGGTGCCGTCCCGGAGGAACCCGGCTGCTGTGCCCGAGGGAAACGTTGTGCCGGTCGCGAGCACGAAGTCCTGGGTGTCGACGGCATGACCGGGCAGCTTCTCGCCGGGGACGTCGAACACCTTGATGGACATGCCGCGGTGGGTCGATACGCGGTCGCCCAAGGTCTCACCTGGCCCCTGCGCGAAACGGACCGCCACGGGATGGGTGCCGGGAGTGGCGAAGAGCCCTTGAGCCAGTTCGGCGGGAAGGCCGGCGGCAATCGTCAACTCGCCGGTGACGCAGGCCGAACTCTTTGCGTGGCTGGCGCGCACCGCATGGTGCTCGCGGGCCTCGACCGTCTCCGATTGCTCGGTCATCCCCTTGATGATGCCATCGATGGTCTCCTGCTCATCCGGGCCGGGCGTCTCGATGTCGGGGGCGTATCGCAGGTAGGTCATGGTTTGCCTCGCAAGGGGGTAAGGAGTGGAAAAGCGCAACGGGCTTGGGATTCACTCCCGGCCACCGACACGACACAAGATCAACTCAGGGGCGGCTGTCCGTTCGAGGCCATCAGGCCACCGTCGACTGGCAGATTAACGCCGGTCACGAAATGGGCGTCCTCGCTTGCCAGGAACGCGATGACGCCAGAGATGTCCTCGGGCTTGGCGCCGCGCCCCATCGGGATGCGCTCGTTGAACTTCGCGACGAGCTCGGGCTGGTCCTGCATGCCGGCGGTGAACGGCGTGTAGACGAGCGACGGGTTGACCGCGTTCACGCGTACCCCGTTCCTCGCCTCATCGAGCGCCACGGCACGTGTGAAGTTGGTCACGGCGCCCTTGGCCGCACAGTAGAAACTGTGGTTCCAGTCGCCGCCGAGCCCAGAAACCGAGGAAATGTTGACGATGCATCCGCGGCTCTCGCGGAGGTGCGGCAGCGCGAAGCGGGTCATGTAGAAGACGCCGTACAGGTCGGTCTCGATCACCGTCGAGAAGTCGGCAATGTCGCCCTCGTCGACCCTGCCGAGATGGTCCTTGCCGGCATTGTTCACGAGCACGTCGAGGCGGCCGAACCGGTCAATGGCGGCTTTTACCGAGGCTTCGCATTGGCTGGCATTCGAGAGATCGGCGACCTCTGCCAGGACGGCGACCGCCTCGATCCCGTCTGCTACCTTCCGAAGGCCCTCCTCGTTCTTATCGATGAGGACCAGGCTGGCGCCTTCCTGTCCGAAGCGTCGCGCCGCGGCCTCGCCGATGCCGGATGCGGCGCCGGTGACCAGCACCACCTTGTTCGAGAAGCGTCCCATGTGATGTCTCCTGGATGGGGCGTGACCCGCTCAGACGCTCCGGGCCTGGTCCGGATGGCGGCCCTCGGCGAACTCCTCGACGATCTTCGCGCAGAAGGCGGGGAGGTCCTTCGGGGTACGGCTCGTGACGAGTCCCTGGTCGGTGACGACCTCCTCGTCGACCCACTCGCCGCCGGCGTTCCGGATGTCCGTCGCGACCGTCGCAAACGAGGTCAGCCTGCGACCCTTCACGACATCCGCCTCGATCAGCGTCCACGGGCCGTGGCAGATCACGCCGACCGGCTTGCCCTGGGCGAAGAAGTCCCGGACGAACGCGACCACATCCTTGTTCGCACGAAGCTTGTCGGCGCCGACAGTGCCGCCAGGAATGACGAGCCCGTCGTAATCGGAGGCCGAGGCTCCCTCGATGGTTGTGTCGACGCCGTAGCGCCCGGCCGGGTCGAGGTCGTTATTGACCGTCTCGGCCTCCCCAGCCTCAATCCCGATCACCGTCACCGTGGCACCGGCTTCCGTTACCGCGTCTCGCGGCTTGACGAACTCCGGCTCCTCCGTCCCCCGCGGAGCGATCAGGATGGCGATCTTCCGTCCCTGTAGGTTCATGTCCCTGTCTCCTTGCTTCGGGCGGGTCGGGCCAATCACGAATGGTTCGCGGACGATGCCGAGATGCCCTCGTGACGGGCGGCCACGCCAAAATTCGTTCACGCGTGATGGAACGGAGGAAGGCCGGGGAGGTTCAATCCGGAATTGGAAAAAGTTGGAGTCTGCGCTTTGCGAGCACCTGTCCGCTACACCCCCGACGTCGAGGACGTGAAGCCCGACGAGGGTAGGACCATCGAGGGGCTGAACGAGACCTTCGACACGATTCTGAAGACGGTCGCCCAGGACTCCGGCCACGCCGTTCGCTCCGTACACGCCAAGGCGCATGGCATCCTGGAGGGTGTCCTCAGGATCGACGAAAGCCTGCCGTTTGAGCTGGCGCAGGGGCTTTTCGCCAAGGCGGGCGAGCACAAGGTCATCATGCGGCTTTCGACGAACGCCGGCGACATCCTCCCCGATGCCGTGTCTCTGCCGCGCGGGCTCGCGCTGAAGGTCCTCAACGTCGATGGCGAGCGCTTGCCCGATGCCGAGGGCACGACCCAGAACTTCATCATGGTTAACGGCAAGGTCTTCCAGGCGCCGACCGCAGAGAAATTTCTCGGAAGCCTCAAGTTACTCGCCGGCACCACCGACAGGGCGGAAGGCCTGAAAGTCGTCGCCTCGACTGTCCTGCGCGGCGTCAACAAGGCGCTCACGGCGGTAGGGATCGAAAGCCCAACCCTCGGCTCGCTCGGTGGTGCGCCGAATGTCAATCCGCTCGGCGAGACCTACTACAGCGTCACCCCGTTCCGGTACGGCGATTACATCGCCAAGTTCTCGGTGGCGCCCGTTGCGCCGGGACTGACCGCGCTGACCGGGACCGAGATCGACGCTTCGGGCCGGCCGAATGCAATCCGTGAGACGGTCCAGTCCGAGATGGAGGGGATCGAGGGCGTCTGGGAGTTCCGCGTCCAGCTCTGCCGCGACCTCGAACGCCAGCCAGTCGAGGATCCCACGGTCGAATGGGACGAGGAGGAAGCGCCGTTCCAGCGAGTCGGCCTGATCACCGTCCGCCCTCAGGACAGTTGGGAGGCGGGTCGCGTCCAGGCAGTCGACGAGGAGATGCGCTTCGGCGTCTGGACCGGGCTCGCCGCGCACCGTCCGCTCGGCAACATCAACCGCGCCCGCAACGCACCCTACAAGCACTCCGCGGAGTTCCGGCAGCAGTTCAATAGATGCCCCATCCACGAGCCCGGTGCCGGGCGCTGATAGAGGAGATGACGATGCGAAACCTCGGCACGGGCGCGGCCATAGCGGCGCTCCTCCTTATCGGATCTTCGTGCTGACGGACCTTAGAGTCGGGTATCGCCGAGTGGGCAATGGTTCGGGCACCCTGGTCGGCCCGAGATATAATGCGAATCCGACGCGCCTCGGCAGGGTTCATCACGCGTGTGTCATCCAGACCTGAGCGGAGTTTTGGGCAGACCTGAGCGGAGTTTTAGGGATGGTATCTAAGAGGTCCAGACTGCGGTTGGACGACCAGATCTGTTTCGCGCTCTACGCTGCCACTAATGCCGTGGTGCGTGCTTACAGACCCCTGCTCGGCGAACTGGGGCTGACGTACCCGCAGTACCTGGTGATGCTGGCGCTCTGGCAGGATGGCACCTCTTCCGTCCACGTCCTGGCCGAGCGCCTACACCTCGGGTCCAATGCCGTCACCCCGCTCGTCGACAAGCTTGAGACGGCCGGTTTCGTCACCCGTGCCCGCGGCACCGACCGCCGCGTCGTGTTCGTGGCCCTCACCGAAGCAGGTCGGCGGTTGGAGAACGATGTCTCGGATGCGCAGCAGGTCGTCGCCTGCCGCCTCGGGCTTGACGGCAGCGACCTCGTCGACCTTCGTCGGGAGCTAAAGAACCTCGCCAGTCGCCTTTCCGACCCAAAAGAAGTGCCGTCGGTCGAGGGGCGTTGACGACCGCCACGTCCGGAACAGGGCTGGCGTTTGTACGGTCGCATGATGTTTCCCGGGCGGATGCAATGCCGGTATGGTGATGACGGATCGCGTGGGCGAGGTCGATGCCGTATGGCGCGGGAGGTGGTCGATGACCGCTTCAGCTGGGACCGCCCTCATCTCGTCGTTGGAGGCAAGCTCATCCGTTGCTTCGGCTTGGAGGCAATGCCGTTCGAGGTCGGCATGACCGCGACGGCGCGCGCCTTCGTCGGGGAGGGCCGCTGAATATCCGCTGCATCACGACAACGCTCGCCATCGGTGGGCGCTGTAGAACGACAAGACGAGCGCATTATGCAAGCGAACCAATTGAATGGACCTTCCGCTTACTGATACCTCAAATTCGGAAGCAGCCAGACCACATTCCACCCGACCCGGTCGTAGAGGGGACCGGCTGGTCTCGACCCAACCTTGCCGTAGACGCTTATCTTTCCCGTTCCGAAAAGCAGGCGTTCATTGCCGCCTTTATTTAGAGGGATGGACCTCTTTGGATACGAGGCCGTGCCTAAGGCTGCGTCGTAGAAGCCGCTCAACGTAAGGTAATGAGATCCTTGATCCGCGTGGCAAGGGTTTCCAGCACGAAAGGCTTGGTCAGCACCTGCATCCCGGGCCGGAGGTGTCCGTTTCCGAGAACGGCGTTCTCGGCGTAGCCGGTAATGAACAGCACCTTCAGGTCAGGCCGACGCTCGCGCGCCGCGTCGGCCATCTGGCGCCCGTTCATCCCGCCCGGCAGGCCGACATCCGTGACCAGCAGGTCGATGCGGACGTCTGACAGCAGCACTTTCAGTCCGGAAACGCTGTCGGCGGCCTCGATGGCCGTGTAACCCAGATCCTCCAGCACCTCAGTGACCAGCATCCGCACCGAGGGCTCGTCGTCGACGATCAGCACCGTCTCGCCCTGGCCGGCACGCCCGACCTCGGCAAGCCGTCGGGCGACGTCGGCCTCGTCGGCTTCGCCGTAGTGGCGCGGCAGGTAGAGGCAGACCGTGGTGCCCTCTCCGACCTCGGAGTAAATGCGGACCTGACCACCGGATTGGCGCGCGAATCCGTAGACCATCGAAAGGCCGAGTCCCGTGCCCTCGCCAAGCGGCTTGGTGGTGAAGAACGGCTCGAACACCTTAGCCAGCAGGTCAGTCGACATGCCCGTGCCGGTGTCGCTGACGGACAGGCTGAGGTACTGGCCGGGCGGCATGTCGTGTCGGCGGGCTCCGGTTTCGTCCATCCACTTGTTGGCCGTCTCGATGGTGATGCGACCGCCATCAGGCATGGCGTCCCGGGCGTTGATGCACAGGTTCAGCAACGCGTTCTCAAGCTGGCCCGGGTCGATCAATGCCGGCCAGATTCCCGACAGGCCGACGACCTCCAGGTGGATGGCCGGCCCGACCGTGCGGCGGATCAACTCCTCCATGTCCGTGACGAGACGGTTCACGTTGGTGGGCTTGGGATCGAGGGTCTGGCGGCGCGAGAAGGCCAGGAGGCGGTGTGTCAGGGCGGCGGCGCGCTTGGCCGCCCCCTGTGCCACCGTCATGTATCGGTCGATCTCCGTGAGGCGGCCCTGCGCCATCCTGGTCTGCATCAGTTCCAGCGATCCCGAGATGCCGGCGAGCAGGTTGTTGAAGTCATGCGCTAGCCCTCCCGTGAGCTGCCCTACCGCTTCCATCTTCTGGCTCTGGCGCAGGGCCTCCTCGGTTAGGCGGAGCGCCTCGGCCTGGCGTTTGATCTCGGTCACGTTCCGGACGGAGGCGTAGATCAGCCCATCGCGCGGTACCGCGTTCCAGGACAGCCAGACGTCGCCGCCGTCCTTGTGTCGATAGCGGTTCTCGAAGGTGATCTGCGGCTCGCCGTCCGCAAGGCCGGTCGCGGCGGCCAGGGTGGAAGCGACGTCGTCGGGGTGCACGAAATCGATGAAGGGCCGTGCCCGCATCTCCTCCTCGCTCCAGCCGAGCGTCGCCGGCCAGGCCGGGTTCAGGCTGACGAAGTAGCCGTCGAGGTTGGCCACGCAGAGCATGTCCGACGACGCCTGCCAGACCTGATCCCGCTCCGCCGTACGGGCAGCAACCTGACGCGCGAGGTCGGCCTCGGTCCGCTTTCGGGCGGTGACGTCGTGAACGAACACGTGGAAGCCGTCGACGGTCCCGTCCGCGGTGCAGCGCGGCAAGTAGCGGATTTCGGCGATGCGGGGCTCCCCGTCGCGGCGCGGCCAATCGAGTTCGAAGGTGACCGCCTCGCCTGCCAGGGCGCGATCCATGTGCGGCTTGCGCGCCGCGTATGCGTCCGGCCCAAGAAGGTCCCTTACGTCCCGCCCGACGATTTCCGCTGCGGGCATCGAGAACCAATCGTCATAGGCCCTGTTGGCAAAGCGATAGACGTGGTCGGCGCCAATGAAGGAGATCAGGACCGGCAACGCATCCGTAATCAAGCGGAGTTCGCGCTCGCCCGCCTCGGCGCGCTTCTCGACGGTGCGCCGCTCGGTGATGTCGGAGAAAAAGATGGCAACGTGGTTCGCGGCGGGATCGCCCATCCGTAAGGCGCGCACGTCAAACCAACGCCCGAATACGTCGGCGTAGTGCTCGAAATGCGCCGGCTCGCCGGTCAGCGCGACACCCCCATAGGTGTCGAACCAGTACCGCTCAAGGTTGGGCGCGAACTCGCTCACCCACCTGCCGGCGACGTCAGCGCCCGTCTGCCGCACGAAGGCGGGGTTGGCCTCAAGGATACGGTAATCGACGGCCCGGGCACCCTCGAATTTCATCTCGACAATGCAGAACCCGACTTCGATGCTCTCGAACAGGGTTCGGTAGCGCGCGTCATTCTCCCGCAGAGCGATCTCAGCGAGGGTACGCTCCGTGACGTCGTGCCCTTCCACGAAGATGCCGCTGATGCCCCCGAACGCGTCGGTGATCGGTTGGTAGATGAAATCGAGGTAGCGCTCGTTGATCGGACCGCCCGGCACGGCCTGGACGTCGTACCTGGCACCCGTTGCCCGATGTGCATTGCCCGAGCGGAATACTTCGTCGAGCAGGTCGACGTAGCCTTGGGCGGCCGCGTCCGGCAGAGCCTCGGCAGCGGTGCACCCGCCCACGTCGCGGTGGTCGATGGCCCTTTGGTAGGCGGCGTTTGTCAGCGCGAAACGATGCTCCGGTCCGGTCAGCAGGGCAATAAAGCTCGGGGCTTGCTCGAACATCTGGGCGAGCGAGGCCGACTGGGCGCGCAGGTTGCGCACCTCAGCTTCAAGTTGGTCGCGGGACAGGGTTTCGGGTTCCGGAAGGATCACGGGTTGCATGCCTGCCGGGTTAGCGTGGGATTGTGTTGCGCGCGAGGACTTCGGGCGAGACGCCATACATCATGCGAAGTGATGCGCGCTCAGCCAGATCGCCCCTCGTCGATCTGCTCAGATACTTTTCTGGAATCCCCGCAACGGCGCCTCGACCACGCAGATGACTCCTTTGGTCGCGTAGTCGTGCCTCAACGTTCCCCCAACCTGTCCGGTGATCGGGCCGCGCGCAAGCACGAGATCCCGGAGGGCCAGTGCCTGTCGCTCTGCGTGAGTGATACCGGCACCGGCATGACGCCGGAGGTCATCGCGCGGGTGTTCGAGCCGTTCTTCACGACCAAGCCCATCGGGGAAGGTACGGGCTTCGGGCTGTCGATGATCTACGGGTTCGCGCAGCAGTCGGGTGGGCAGGTCAGGATCTCTTCCGAAGTCGGGCAAGGCACGACGGTGTGCCTCTACCTCCCGCGCCGCTATGGCGAAGTGGACATTGACGGCCCTGATGCGAAGCGCCCCACCCTCAGGCGATCCGAGCAGGGCGAGACCGTGCTCGTCGTGGCGCAAAGCGTACGCTGGCAGTATGCTTAAGGCTGTCACACTAAGGCATACCCTGGCGTAACGTAACATTGCGGGCACAGGCTATCGTAACATCTGGGCTGACACCGGCTATTTGTGACAAGGTAGCCTCGGGCCTAAAGCTTGAGGTTACAAACTATGGCCCGCATCTTTATCGGGTGCTACGCGGGTCCTAACCGACCGGATGTATCAAGGCCATCGCCATGTCCCTCATGGGTGGATTTCTGCTGGTCTGCTTTGTGGAGGCAAGTCAGTAAAGCAGACACAGTCATCCCGCCCCTCTCGCCCCTGAGCGTTGAGCTCCAACGCTCCGACCATTCGTGTACGCATACGAGGACGAACTACAGGCATCGGACGAATTTATCGACTAGCCGCTCATGCCCAGGCTTTCGGCCTGATAGCCGTAGACCGCCAGCTCGTTGCCATCGGGATCACGCGTATAGGCGGCGACTGATCTGGGCGCCCATGCACGCGGCCCGGCGGCACCTTCATCCGGCGACCCCAACGCGAGGGCGGCCTCATGGAAAGCGTGAACGGCGTGATGATCCGGCGCCTCGAAGCTGATGGTCACGCCGTTTCCGACGCTGGCGGGTTTACCGTCGCGCGGCTGGGTCACCATGAAGCTCGGTCGACCATCGCCCCACATCGAGCCCCCCCTCGCCAAGATAAATGATGACGAGGTTGGCCAGCGATGAACCAACATCGACGCGCAACCTGCCGCGCGGGCTGGATCGTGCCTGCCCCGCGGCCGCATCCATCGCGTCGAGATCGGCGAGAAGGCCAAGGGCAAGATCCCGGTAGGCCTCGCCCTCCGGGGTGATGGTCAGGGCGCGCGTGCTGCGTTCTACGAGTTTCGTGCCGAGGTGCTGCTCGAGGTCCTGGAGGAGCTTACTGACCGAGGAGCGCGGCAGGTCGAGGTATCGGCGGCCTTCGCAAAGGACCGGGCGTCCGCGATTCGAACGAAGACCCGCATGGCAAGGAGTTGGTCCATTGATACGATCCTGGGGGCTTGAGGGACTGGGGGGGCGGGCATCTAGGCGCCGCCGCCACTTGTCCGTTCCGTATTGCGACGTGCCGGGTGTCAGGTCAGGCGCCCCAGATCGCCTTGAACTTTCAGGGCATCCCGCGTCGGCGGCAGGCCGAAAAAGCGGGCGTATTCGCGGCTGAACTGAGAGGCGCTCTCGTACCCCACCTCGAACGCGACCGCGGCGGTGCTCCCCGCGCCCGCGATCAAGAGCGTACGCGCCTGAAGCAGGCGGATACGCTTCTGGAACTGTAGCGGGCTCATTGCGGTCGCCGCTTTGAAATGCCGATGGAAGGCCGACGCGCTCATCGCCGCCATTTCAGCAAGGGTCTCGACGCGCATCGGCCCACGGAAGTTGGCGCGTATCCATTGGATCGCCTGGCGCATGCGGGACAGGGCTGTGTCTGGCATGGCGATGTCGCGCAGCATGCCGCCATGCGGCCCCTGGAGGACACGGTAGAGGATCTCGCGCTCGTAGGCAGGCGCGAGGACCGGAATGTCGGAAGGGGCGTGCATCAGGCGCAGCATCCGCACGAAGGCGTCGAGCAACTCGGGCGTCACCGAGGCGACCGAAAAAGCATGGGTCGCGACGGGCGGGGCAGTCATCGGGGGCGCGCACGCCAGAACGTCGGCCACGACTGACGGATCTATCGTCAGGCTCACGGCAAGGTAGGCCTCGCCCGTCTCGGCCGCATGGATCGCCCCGACGGCCGGCAGGTCGATGGACATCACGAAGTAGCTCGCCGGGTCGTACTCCAGGGTCCGGTCACCGATTGTCATCAATTTGCGACCCTGGAGGATGAGGTTGACCATCGGGTCGTAGACGGCGGCCAACTCGTGTTCGGGGACCTTCCCCTGCACCATCGCCACCCGCGGTATCCCAGTCTCCGTCCGGGTTTTCCCCGCGCCCGATGCCAAGGCGCGTAGTTCGACAAGGCGATTATCCATAGGGGAGAGCTCGCAGGCGCCACCTCCACGCGCAAGGCGGAAAGCAGGAACAGGCAAGAGCCCGACAGGATCGGGCGCGATCCGACAGGCGGGTCGGCGGTAGAAAGGAGCCACGGGAAAAACACGGGACCAGACCATGAAGATCGCAGTCATCACTGGCGCAAGCCGCGGCCTCGGCCGAAGTGCAGCCCTTCACTGCGCCAAGCGCGGTACAGGTGTCATCCTGACCTACAACACCCATCCGGACAGCGCGCAGGAAGTGGTGCGCATGATCGAGGCCGATGGCGGCAAGGCCATCGCGATGAAGCTCGACGTCGCGGACATCGCAAGCTTCGCCGCCTTCCGGGACGATGTCACGGCAGCGCTCGCGACGACATGGGGGCGTACCGAATTCGACCATCTCGTCAACAATGCCGGCTACGGCGTCTACAATCCGATTGAATCGGTCACGGAAGCTGAATTCGACGGATTGTTCAACGTCCACATGAAGGGGCCGTTCTTCCTCACCCAGGCACTGCTGCCGCTGTTCGCCAGGGGTGGGCACATCGTCAACGTGACCAGCGCGACAAGCCGCGTCGCGACAGTCGGCGTGGCACCCTACGCCGCCTTCAAGGGCGGGCTTGAGGTGTTGACGCGCTACATGGCCAAGGAGTTCGGCCACCGCGGCCTGCGCGCCAATGCCGTGTCGCCCGGTGCCATCCGCACCGACCTCGGCGGCGGGCTGAACGATGAGTTCGAGGCTCTGCTCGCCGGGCAGACCGCACTCGGCCGCGTTGGGGAGCCCGATGACATCGGCCGGATGATCGCCAGCCTGCTCTCCGACGACAATGCCTGGGTGAACGCCCAGACAATCGAGGTCGCCGGCGGATACGTCATCTGATCCGCCTCACCTCGTATCGCCGGGAAACCCCATGCTCGATCACGTCTTCCTATCGGTTAGCGACCTGGATCGGTCGATTGCCTTCTACACGGCGGCCCTTGCTCCTCTGGGGATCAACGACCGCGTCGACTACGACGGTGCGGACGGCCCACCAGGGCATCCCGACCTCAAGGGTTTTGGCTGCAACGGCCGGATCTTCCTCTGGCTGCGTCCCGGCATCGTCGAAGGCCGAGCCGCGCACATCGGCCTTGTCGCCAAGTCCCACGCGGAGGTCGACGCAGCCTATGCCGCCGCGATGGCGGCGGGGGCGACCGACAATGGCGCGCCGGCGGCACGCCTCCACTACGACCCCCGCTACTACGCCGCCAACGTGTTCGACCCGGACGGCTACGGCCTGGAGTTCGTCCACAAGGCCTGGCAGCGGATCTCGCCCTGAAGACTCCGTCGATCCGACATACGCGCCGACCTCGGTCGGTGGCCGCGAATAGGAACGCACCCATGACCAAGCTGCTGATCTATGGCGCTACGGGATACACCGGCCAGCTCGTCGCCGAGCGGGCGAAGGCCATCGGGCTCGACTTCGAGATCGCCGGGCGCGATGCCGAGAAGCTGGCCAGGGCCTCGGTCGAGCTAGGCGTAGGGCGCCGCATCTTCACGCTCGACGACCCGGCCAGCCTGCCAGCGCACCTCCACGGTTTCACCGTGCTCCTGAACTGCGCCGGCCCCTTCGCCAGGACGGCCGAGCCCTTGATGCATGCCTGCATGGCGGTCGGGGTGCACTACCTCGACATCACGGCCGAGATCAACGTCTACCGGTTGGCCGAGGCGCTCGGCGACTCCGCGGAACGAGCCGGTTCGATGCTGCTTCCCGGCGTGGGATGGGACGTCGTCACCACGGATTGCCTCGCAGCCCACGTGGCAGGGCGGGTCGATACGCCCCGGAGCTTGCGGATCGCGCTTCAGGTGGCCGGCTCGCTGTCGCGCGGCTCAGCGATGAGCGCGGGCGAGATCATCGGCGCGGGGCTGATGGCCCGCGTCGATGGTGTCCTGATGCCGAAAGCAGATGCTGCGATCAGGAGCTTCGACTTCGGTGACGGCCCGGTGGATTGCGTCCCGCTATCGTTCGGCGACCTGGTGACGGCTTGGCGCTCGACCGGCATCCCCAACATCGAGATGTTCGTCCACGTCCCGGGCGATGCGTTCCCCCAGGGTGATCTCGTATCGCTGCCCGACGGTCCGAGTGCGGAGGAGAGGGACGCCAACCGGGCCCGTGCGGTCGCCGAGGTCACCGGCGCCGACGGCCGCACGGTTCGCTCGATGATCGAGACCCCGAACGGCTATTCCTATACCCCGCAGGCCGCGGTCGAGGCGTCCCGGCGGGTCCTGGCGGGCGATCATCGTCCCGGCTTCCAGACTCCAGTCACCGTGTTCGGGCCTGCGTTCGCCCAGGGCATCGCCGATACCTCCATCACCGACCTATGAGGTCTTGGCGATGGGGTATCCGGCCACCGGCCTCGTCGCCGTCCTCGGACGGAAAGCGCGCCATGCGATGATCGCCGCCACGAAGGCAATCGCGGCCCCGGCTCCAAAGGCCGCCGGCAAGCCCGAGACGTACCGCCCCGGCTCGACGGCGAGGGTGTAGATCGCGGTGATGACCGCGATGCCGAGCGCCCCTCCGATCTGTTGGTCCATCTGCAGGAGGCCGGACGCGGCCCCAGCGTGATCGACCGGTACGCCCTCCATGATCGCCACGGTGCCCGGCGCGAAGACGAGGGCGATGCCGACGGCGTGGACCAGGAGGGGGATCAGAACGGCCGGGAAATAGGCCCCGGCATCTCCGAGCAGCGCGAAGCCGAGCAGGCTCGCCGAGACCAGCAGGCTACCGCTGATGAGCAGGGCACGGGTGCCGAACTGCCCAATCAATCGCGGTACCACCTGGCTGATGCCGAACACCGTCGCCGTCAGGGGCAGGCAGGCGAGCCCCGCGATGAGCGGCGTGTAGCCAAGGACCTGCTGGAGGTACTGCGCCAGCGTGAACAGGACGGAGAAGTGCATACCGACGATGAGGGCCATCACCGCCAGCCCCCCGAGCCGAGGACGGTCCCGCAGCAGGTCGAGGTCGAGCAACGGCTGCGGATGTCGGCCCGCCGACCGAACGAAGGCGACGAACAGGAGCGCCCCCGCCGCGAAGGACAGGATCGTGGCCGCCGATGACCAGCCGTTCTCGGCGGCGCTGATGAAGCCGTAGACAATGGCGACGGAACCCAACGTTGCCGTGATGGCGCCGACGATGTCTAGCTTGGCCTCCTTGGGATGGGTCTCGGCGACCAGCCGCCCGATCACCGCAACGACCATCGCACCCACCGGTACGTTGATCAGCAGCGACCACCGCCAGGAAACGTACTCGGTCAAAACGCCGCCAAGGATCAGTCCCGCCGAGGCTCCGACGGACGAGACGGCGATGAAAAGGGACATTCCGCGCGCCTGCTCGGTCGCATTGCGCGACATCGCCAGGACCAGGGCAAGAACGCTCGGGCCTGCCATTGCGGCGCCGATCCCCTGGAAAACGCGTGCGGCGACGAGGATGCCCGAGGTCTCGGCGAGCCCTCCGACCAGCGAGGCCAGCACGAACACCGCGATGCCTGCCCGAAAGGTTCGGACCTGTCCGAGCATGTCACCCAGTCTGCCACCCAGCAGCAGCAAGCCACCGAACGAGAGGCCGAACGCGTTGAGGACCCAGGTCAGGGCCGCAGGAGAGAAGTCGAGGTCCACCTGTATGCGTGGCAAGGCCACAACGACGATGAGCAAGTCCATGGCGAGCATGAACTGCGCCGAAAGGATCGTGAGCAGGGCGAGCGAGCGCCGCCCCGACGTGGGAGGTGCGCTCCCGCGGTCCGAGATAGCCATGACGGCATCCTTCGATGAGGGATTGATGATCCGCGGCGTCGGGCTCCCCCCCGGACGCCGCTACTCAGGTCGGATCGGCTGGATTGCGCCGGCTAATATCCGACGCCGCGTACGCCGCCCGCGGCCCTGATGGCCTCTCCGGTCACCCAGTGGGAATCGTTCGAGGCCAGGAAAATCGCGACCGGGGCGATGTCTTCGGGCTCGCCGAAGCGACCAAGCGGCGTGCCGGCGACGAGCTTTTCTCCGAACGCACCGTCGAAATGCCCTACGGTGGCCGGCGTGTTCGTATGGCCCGGCAGGATCGAGTTGACCCTGATCCCGCGCGGTCCGAGCTCACGGGCCAGGGCGAACGTCATCGTGTCGACGGCGCCCTTCGTCGCCGAATAGACGCTGGAGGCGAGATACGGGTCGGAGCTGAGGATCGAGCTGACGTTGATGATGCTGCCGCCGGTCTCGCCGAAGTGCTTCACCGCTTCCCGGATCGCCAAAAAGTAGCCCAGCACGTTGACATTGAACTGCCGGTGGAAGGCTTCCTCGGTCATGTCCGCGACCATTTCGAAGACAGCGATGCCGGCGTTGTTGACGAGGATGTCGACCCGGCCGTGGTCGGCCTTCACGGCGTCGAACAGGCGGGCGACGTCTGCGGACTGGCTCATGTCTGCCTGGATCGCGACCGCCCTCCCGCCGCCCGCCTCAATGGCCGCGACGACAGCATCCGCCCCTTTCCGGCTGGTCGCATAGTTCACGACGACGGTTGCACCCTCGGCACCGAATGCCTTGGCGATGCCGGCGCCGATGCCACTGGAGGCGCCGGTGACAACGGCGATCTTTCCATCGAGCTTCATGGGTTGTTCCTACGGTTCACGACTTTCGTCACCGGAACCAAGGGGCCCCGTCGACGACCGGAACCTAAGTCGTTGGTCCATTTTCCGCGTGCCGTTTACTCGCTCATCCTTGCCCATTCTTCTCAGTCGCTTGTGGTGGCTATCACCCGATGCTAGCTCACGAGGCATGATGGACGGGATGGACGAACTACGCGCCATCGTGATGCGCGCCGGGGACAAGTGGACGCCAACGGGGCTTCCCCGTGTGTCGATGGTCAGGTCGGAGGCCTGTTCGAACCAGGTCTACGAGCCGATGCTCCACATGGTCCTGCAGGGGACGAAGAGCCTCTCGGTCGGGGATCAGATCCTACGCTTCGAACGGGCGACGTACTTTCTGATCCCCGTCGATGTGCCCGCAATCGGGCAGATCGAGTCTGACAGACCAGGGGAGCCGTATCTCGCGCTCAGCCTAACCTTGGACCCGGGCATCATTGCGAACATGCTCGACGACCTTGGCGATGCCCGGTCGCCGAAATGCGGTCCTTGCTTCTTGGTCACCGCCTCCGAGCCGGAACTCATCGACGCTTGGCTCCGGCTGATGCGCCTCGTTGATCGACCGAACGAGATCGGCATGTTGGCACCAATGATCGAGCGCGAAATCCTGTTTCGCGTGCTTCAAGGGCCGCAGGGAGACCTGCTCCGGCAAATCGGTCGGCCGGACAGTCGACTATCCCAGGTCGGACGGACCCTCGAATGGATCCAGGCACACTATGCCGAGCCATTTCGCGTCGAAGTCCTTGCGACGATGGCGGGGATGAGCGTGGCGGCATTCTATCGCCACTTCAAGGCGATCACCGCAATGACGCCGATCCAGTACCAGAAGCGGCTTCGCCTCTTGAAGGCGCGCCGGCTGTTGCTGTTCGAGCCCCGCGATGCTGCGGCCATCGCTTTCTCCGTGGGCTACGAGAGCGCATCCCAGTTCAGCCGGGAATACGCGCGCATGTACGGCATGCCCCCGGTTCGCGACATGGCTCGCTTCAGGGCGCCGTCCAGCGCAAATCGGCTCAACTCGGTCGATGTGCCTCGCCCGAGTGTTGTGTGAGCCGAGAGCGGCACTGTTTTGCTCACGGCGAGAGACGCAAAGGTCCGTTTCGAAACTGACGATAAGCGCTCGCAACGGCGCGGTTGGGTCGATAGGAGCCATCCGCCCTACATCTTTCGAAGCACCGCGCTTTTCAGGGTGCGGTGTTCGGTGTCGTCCATGTGGCCGGCGGTGCGGAGATCGGCGAGGCGTTCGAGCTCCCGCACCGCATCGGCCGTCGATAGGGGCCGCACGAGCCCGCCCTCGTCCACGTGAGGGGCCGCCACGAGGGCGACCCGATAAGTGTCGTTGACGAACAGGTTCAGCCCTGACTCACCGCCCTGCGAAGCGTCGGGCTGATCCGGCCGATGCACCGCGTGAAGCGCTCACACCAGTGCCACGACCCAGCCGACGAGCGTTCCGCCGAACAGGCCGTTGACCGCCAGAATGACCCGGCGGTTGGGATGGAGCCGATGGAAGGCGATGATCGACGGTAGGCCATAGATCACAGCGCAAACGGTGGCCGCGATTCCTGAGCCAGCATGATGGTGAGCACGCGCACCGTCACCGCTGGGTCGGCCTGGTCAGGCGAGTTCCCGACCATGGCGCGGTCGTAGGTGTCTATCTTCCAAAAGCACCGCTGCCCGGCGAGATCGAGGAGCCGAAATCGTGCTCGCTATACGGATCATCGGCGGCGCTGAACGCTTCGAACGACTGCACTGCCGCTAGCGCCTCGCGCCGGCGCTCCTCGGGCGGGGTAGCGATCCCTCGCGACAGCATCACATGGCCCCCGGCAAAGCTCCGGCGGAAGGCATCGTTGAGGACACGCACGCGGTCGGTGCGGGTGGTCGATGCGAGATCCGCCTCGACACTGATGGGGGCCCAGCGGCTCATGCCCCTGGCTTCGCGCCCTGAACCGCGCCGGGTGGCAGCAAGCCCAGCTCGCTGCGATGCCGGGTGATCAGCCCATCGTCCGGCCAGTCGCGCCATTGAAGCTCGAACGCGTCGGCGGCCTTGGTGTACATGATGTCGTCGCTGATCTCGAGCACATGCATGCCCATCAGCCCGGCGGCTCGCTCGGCCTCGACCTTGTCACCGGCGGCAAAGCGAGAGGCGTGAGGGCGGTGTCGTTCGTCGCGGCCGAACAGGATCAGGCCGGGCGGTTTGCCGGTGGCGGTGCTGGTTGCGATGTTCGGGGTCATCGAAGGGCTCCGGAAACGACGAAGGCGGCCCGGAGGCCGCCTTGCGTTGAGTGTGAGGGGAAGGATGCACCCGCCTGCTGCCGATGTGGCTCGGGTGGCGGTAGGGGTCGCAAAAGCAGGGTTATCGGGGGCATCCGGTCAGCTGCGAAACAGCCCGCAGCAAAACTCACTTTATAAGATTATAGTCCTAATATCAAGCTTGGGTTGCCTCATGGCTTGCGCTAAGTTGTGGGTGGGACTGGCTCAGCCCGCCCGCTTGATCTTGAAGGAGTCGAGGTATTCCTTGGGCTTGGCCGGGTCAAAGGTCTTGCCCATGACCACGAATGTCTTCGTGGTGCCCTCCGGAGGCGTGAGGCCAGCCTCCCGCATCAGGCGCATGGCGTCGGTGGCCAGGTAGACCTGCTTCGCGATGGCCGCGTAGTTGACGTCGCCCTTGATCTGACCCCAGCGCTGCATCTGGGTCAGCGTCCAGACCGCGAAGCTCTCGTACGGGAAGGGATCGAAGGCGACGCGCTTCGGATCCTTCTTCACGCCGCCGAGCCCATCCGCGTAGGTACCGGTGAGGACCTGCTCGATGACGGTCTGGGGCTGGTTCAGGTAATTCGCCGGAGCGATGGCGGCGGCGATGTCCTTGCGGTTCTCGGGCTTGGAGGCGTGCGCCGTCGCTTCCATGATGGCCCGCAGCAACGCCGCCGTCGTGTTCGGCATCTGCTGGATCGTATCCTGCGCGATCGAAAAGGCGCAGCAGGGATGCCCGTCCCAGATCTCCTTCGACAGGATATGGATGAAGCCGACGCCGTCATAGACCGCGCGCTGGACCACGTTGTCGGGTGCCAGGAACCCGTCAATATTGTCGGCGCGCAGGTTGGCGACCATGTCGGGCGGCGGTACCGAACGCAGCTGCACATCCACGTCGGGATCGATGCCGTGCTCGGCCAGATAGTAGCGCAGCAGGTAATTGTGGTTCGAGTAGTCGAATGGAATGGCGAACTTCATGCCTTTCCAGTTCTTCGGGTCGCGGTTGTCCCTGTGCTTCATCGCCAGGCAGATCGCCTGGCCGTTGACGTTCTCGATGGCCGGCACCGCGAAGGGCACCGGGGCCGAGCCTAGCCCCAAACTCATCGCGATGGGCATCGGCGCCAGCATGTGGGCAGCGTCGTATTCCTTGTTCAGGGTCTTGTCGCGGATCACCGCCCAGCCAGCGGTCTTCACGACCTCCACGTTCAAGCCCTGCTTCTCGTAGAAGCCCATGGGTTTCGCCATGATGATCGGCGTGGCGCAGGTGATCGGAATGAAACCGACCTTGAGATCGGTCTTCTCCGGCTTACCGGCCTCCGCGAAGGCCTCGGCCACGAACCGCGTCGGCAGGAACTGGCTGATCGCCGCCGCGGCGGTTGCTGCGCCGACGCTCCGGAGGAAAGCGCGGCGCTCGGCTTCCCGTGGGAATACGGCACGCATCATCGACGCCTCGACGATCCGCTGGACAGCGGCGTCGCCCGTCGGGAGCGCCGCCTCGTGCTCGACCTGGCTCATATGCACCCCGCAGCTGCAGCCACGGCGGTTCAGGCGAGGTCGTGAGCCGTAATACTTGTCGAACAGGGCCATCGCGAACTCCGGTGATGATCGTCTCTGAAATTTTCAGCAAGAACTGAGCCGGCAGGTCTGTTTCCGGAGAGCGGCCGAAGGCCAGTACTCGTTCGGATCTGCGAGCGGATCGTCTTCATTCGCGGTGTCGGCCGGTGGCGAACACCCCCATTACGCTCGGATCTACCGCATCAGCATCACCAGCCCCGCGCCTCCGATGATGGCGGCCAGCACCGTGTCCAGCGCGCCCTTGCGGGCGACACAGGCGGAGCGAAGACGAAGGCCGATGATGCCGCCTCCCGCTCCCCCGGCCACGAAAGCCAGGACGAGGGCCCAATCCACGAGGTGGGACAGCGCGTAGCTCAGCCCGGTCGTCACTCCGAAGGCCGTGATGACCACGAGGGAACAGCCGACGGCACTCACCAGCGGCATTCCGGTGGCAGCGACGAGCCCGGGAACGATGAGGAAGCCGCCGCCGATGCCGAGGAAGCCCGACAGCAGACCCGTGGCGCTCCCGTAGCCGACGAGTTTGGGCACACTCTCCCGAGTGACCTCCATCCGCGCGGCGGCCGGTACGAAACGCCGCTTGAACATCAGGCCCGCCGCCGCGAGCATCGCCGTGTTCGTTGGCTCGTCGAAGAAGCCTTGCACGACAGGTCGGGGAACGGTGCCCGAGAGGGTCGCCGCCACCTGTTCGTGCTCCTGTGAGAGAACGGGATCGGTTGCGGGCACGGCGCTCGTCATCGCCGATTCCTCAGGCTGCGAGCCAGGCGATGATGTCGCCATCGTGCCGCTGCTCCATCGCGAGACGGCGTTCCGTGTCCTCAACGACATGCCAGGGGGCGCCCGGAACCGGAATGCCGTGCAGTTCGACCGGCGCGGAGCGCGTCTTCAGGCGGATGACGGGCGTAGCGTGCGCGTAGCCCGGATGCGCCCGGCCGACGATGGCATGCGCGATCGCCTCGGCTTGCCGTGCGACCGGCTCGATGAAGCGGCAGGGCTGGCCGTCGATGCTGATGCAGTCGCCGAGCGCGAAGATGTCGGGTTGGCTCGTCCGCATCGTCGTCGGATCGACGACGATGCCACGCTCGAAGGCGAGGCCGGCTCCACGGACGAGCCGCGAGGGCGTGGCGAGGCCCGTCGCCGCGACCACGGTGGCGGCGTCCAGGACCCCGCCGTCCGAGAGGGCGAGTGTGACATGGCCGTCCGGCCTGCGGCTCAGGCCAGTTACCAGGGTGCTGGCACGGTAGCGTACGCCCAGGCGCTCCAGGCCCGCCAGGAGGCGAAGACCGGCCATCGCGGGCAGGAGTTCGGGCAGCGGAAGCCTTCCGGTGCCGATGAGCGTGACGCCATGACCGGCACGTGTGAGATCCTCGGCAAGCTCGCAGCCGACCATGCCGGCGCCGATTACCGCCACGGTGCGTGGGCCGCGCCCGAGTTCGGCATGCAGGGCGGACCATGCCGCGAGGTCGTTGACGCGCCAGCACAGTGTGGGATCGAGGCATGCCGGCAACGCCGCTCTGGCGCCGTGGGCGAGAACGAGCTGCGTGTAGGTCAGGGTGCCACGGGTCGTACGCAGCCGATGCCGATCCGGCGAGAGGCCCACCGCCACCGTGTCGGGCATCAGATGCAGGCCGAGGCGGGCCGCCGCGGTCGCGCCGCTCTCCCGGCGCAGGGTGTCCGGTGACATGCCGCGTCCGAGCGCAACCGAGAGTTCCGGCTTGTGGTAGACGTCGCCGCTGCAGGCTGTCACCAGGGTGATCGGAACCTGCGCATCCTCGGCGCGGATCGCCGCGGCGACGCTCCAGCCCGCCACGCCGGCCCCGACGATCACCACGCCCGGCCGACGCTGCCGGACGAGGGGAACGGGCGCGGGCGCGACGGATGCCCGCCGTTGATAGGGCTCGAAATCCGATTTGGTGACGCCGCAGATCGGGCAGGCCCAATCCTCCGCGATGTCCTCGAAGCGGGTGCCGGGAGCCAGCCCACTGTCGGGATCGCCTTCGCCCTCGTCGTAGATCAGGCCGCAGGCCCGGCAGAGGAACTGTCTCCAGGGGCCGAGCCCGTCGGTCGGCGCGAGAGCGGTCATGCCCGGCCTCCCTCGCGGGTATCGGCCGGAAGGATCTCCCGCGACAGGCGCGCCATCTCCCAGCGCAGATGCTTGATGGCGGGCGTGACGATGGCGACGAAATGCGCTTCTCGGATACGCCGTTGGGGCGCGGCCGACATCAGGTAGCCGCGTGCGCCCTGGTGGAGCAGGGCGGATTGCGAGGCGCGGAGAGCGAGCTCGGAGGTCTGCGCGCGGGCGTCGAGCACGTCGATCAGGTAGTCGTTCGAGCCGTCATAGGGGGATTCGGCGAGCCCGAGGATTCGGGTGCGGAGTTCGGCGAGTTCGGCCGCAATCTGTCCGGGGCGGTCGTCGAGGAACTGGTTGACGTGTCCGAGGGGCTCCTCGACCGCGATCATGGAATCGAGGCTTCCCTCCGCGACGCCGAGGCCCATGCCACATTGAAGTAGGATGAAGGCGGCTCGGATGCGGCCGATGAAGGGGCGGGCGGGATCGGCGATCAACTCGTCCTGGCTGACGAAGTACTCGTCCAGGCGCAAGCCCCAGGTGCTGGTGCCCTCCATGCCGGAGAATTGCGGACAGGGCCGCAGCTCAGCGCGGTCGCAGCGCAGCAGGAACATGATCTCGTGGCTGATCGTGTCGCCGGCGCCGACGACACCCGCGATGGCGCCGCAATACTGCCCCGGTCCGATGTGGCTGACCCATGGCAGCATGCCGTTGACCCAGTAACCGCCGGGCACGCGCCGTGCGCGCAGCAGGATCGGTTCGATTCCGGCAAAGGCCTTCATCGGGTTGGAGAGGGCCGTGCCGCCAAAGGTGCGACCCGCGGCATGGTCGTCGAGAATGGTCCCCGTCAGGGCGGGATTGCCTGACTGTTCCACGTAGAGGCCGCAGACGTTCTGGCACCACATCAGGAAGCCGGTGGCACCGCAGGCACGGCTCGCCGCCTGCATGGCGGCGATGGAGAGGCCGATGCGGGTGCCGTGCCGGTCGAGGTGGACGCCGAGAGCGCCCGCGCCACCGAGCCCGGCCATGATGTCGAGCGGGTAGGCTCCATGGTCGATCTTGGCCGCTGCCGCGCTCAAGGGACCTTCCGCAATGGCCGTCGTTCCGACGAGGACGGTCTCATCCGTCCAATCGGAAGCGGAGCGCGTGAAGCGTGGCGCCACCGCGATGGGGGCATCGGCCAGCCGAAGAGCGGGGGCGCTCGACATCGTGCAATCTCCTCAGAAGGGATCGGACGGGGCGGGACCGACCGGTCCCGCCTCCGGCTTCAGTCGGCCAAGCCGATGTCGAAGGGGATCGGGTTGCGCATGGAGTTGGCGACCGGCGAATAGACGTTCGCGTGGCGCACGATCTCGTCGAGTTCCTCGCGTGTTGCGTCGCCTTCGATGGTCACTGCGACGCGGATCGCCTGGAACCCCATCTCCTCCGGCTTCTTCTCGGCACCGCCCGCGCCCCAGGCGGCCGGGTTTCCGATGTCGCCCTCGATGTGGAGTTCGAGGCGCGACAGGCGCACCTGCCTCCACGTCGCCACGGCGGTGATGCCGACGGCAAGACAGCCGCCGAGGGCCGACAGCACGATCTCGCCGGGTGCCGGGGCGGTATCCTCACCGAACAGGTGCAACGGCTCGTCGACGACGACCGGCTGGTGATTGCCGACATAGCTGAGGGTTCGATACTGGCCGTCGACGACGGTGTGCACCTTGTTGGTCCCGCGTGAACCGGGATTGGCGCGGCCCTTTTCGGCGAACTTGGCGAGGCCGTCGCGATCGATCGGACGCAGGTAGGTCTTGAGGGTTGTCGGGGCGGCGCTGGCGCTCATGGGTAGCTCCTCTTGCTGCACGTGCCCCACGCGTTTATGGGGCCGGATCGAGGAGAGATGAGCAAGGCCAGTGCCAAGGCGACCGCACGCTCAAGTTTTTCGAAAATCCTTATATGACAGTATCTTAGTAGGGGGCTCGGATCAGTCGTCCGGGTTCGCGCCCCGCTAATGTCGACAATGTGTCGACATTGTCGAACTTTGTCGATCGGGCTTAGGGCATGGGCTGGAGCTTCCTCCATCGGTAGGAGAACTGGCGCCCGGTGAGGCCGAGTCTCTGCGCGGCCCGGGTCTTGTTCCCTCCGGCCTGGGCGAGCGCGAGGCGCAATTGTTCGTGTCCGTGCGAGTCGGCCGACAGATAGGGGCGGATCGTCGCCATTGGTGCTGCCGGGGAGTCCCTTTCCATGGAGCCGGGGAAGGCAATCGACGTCCGGGCGGCGTCTCCGAGCATCGGCCGCAGGTCGTCCACATCGAGGACGCCCTCACTTGACAGCAGCACCGTTCGCTCGATGAAATTCGCGAGCTGCCGGATGTTGCCCGGCCATTGCTGGCGAGCGAGATGCGCGATCGCGGCCTGTGTCAGGTTGACGTTCCGCTGGTTATCCTGGTTCGCTCGCGTCAGGAAATGCAGCACGAGATCGGGAATATCGCCCCGTCGCTCCGCGAGCGGCGGCAGTGTGATCGGGATGACGTTGAGGCGGTAGAACAAGTCTTCGCGGAAGCGACCCTGTGCGACGTCTCCCGCGAGATCCCGGTTCGTCGCGGCCACGAGGCGCATGTCGACCCGGATCTCGCGCTTGCCCCCGAGGCGCACGACGGTGCCCTCCTGAAGGGTTCGCAACAGCTTGGTCTGAAGGATCGCCGGCATCTCGCCGATCTCATCGAGAAAGATGGTGCCGCCGCTCGCCTGCTCGAACCAACCCGCGCGTGCGTCGACCGCGCCGGTGAACGCGCCACGCTCATGGCCGAACAGCTCGGATTCGAAGAGGGTTTCGGGAATGGCCGCACAATTGACCTTAATGAAGGGCTTGCCCCGCCGCGGGCTGGCGAGATGGAGCGCCCGGGCGAACAGTTCCTTGCCGGTTCCCGAATCGCCGAGCAGCAGGACGCTCGCCGTTGCGTTCGCGACCTTCTCGACCTGAGCGAGGGCACGCAGGAGTGATGGCGACGTGCCGATGATGCCGTAGCGAGCCCGCTTGATGCGAAGCTCACGCGCAAGCATGTCGTTATGTTCCTCGAGCGCGCGCGTCTTCTCCTCGACGCGCTCGTTCAAGGTCAGCAGCTGACCGATCAACGTGGCGATGATGCGCAGGATGGTGAGATCGTCGGAGAGCGCCCTCTCACGGTGGCGGATTCGGTGGCAGGCGATGGCACCAACCGTTCTTTGCTCGACCCGGATAGGAAGCGCCAGGAACGAGACGACACCTTGCGGAAGCGTGGTGCGTTGGACGGCCCGCCCGAGGAAGGTCGGGTCCTTGTCGATGTCCTGGACGATGATGAGATGGCCATCCTGGATGACGCGCCCGGTAATGCCTTCGCCCAGTGTGTATCTGCCTCGGTCAACCTCTTTGCGGGTCAGGCCATAGGAGTGCGCGATACGATAGCCGTCCCCGTTTGGGTCTTGCAGGACGATGCGTCCGCGGTTGAGCCCGACGATCTCGGAAAGCAGATGCAGCATCTCGCGGGCCACCTGATCGAGGCGAATGCCTTTACCGATCAGGTTCATGACCTCCTGAAGGAGGAACATCTCCTGCGTCCGCCAGTGCGTGCTCGATTCAACCTTGCCTGCACGTCCATCGGTCACTCAGTGAGCCTCATTTTCGCATTCAAGGCCCCGACAGACTGCAAGCTTCGTGCAAACTGTCCGCTCACCAAGCATTACTGATCGCCGAGGGGGGACCGACGACCCTCTACCTGAACGGCGGGGACATACCCGACAAGGCAACGTGTGCCCGGCTCGTCCAATAGGGCATCGAGATCGAGCCCGCTCCGCTGGTCGGTCTCACGGGCGGCGGCGATACTTTGTCGGGGGGCGGCTCACCGACGGCAGAACGGTCACGATTGATGCCCTCTACCTCGCACCGTGTTCCCGCCCGAACAGCCCACTGGCGGAACGGTTGGGCTCCGCGCTCGATGAAGGAGCATTCGGTCGGGTCATCCGCACGAATGTCATCAAGCTGACAACGGTGCCGGGAGTAGGGTGAGAGCGTAGAGGTCGTGGACCTCCCTTGGAGCCCCAGGTCGAAATTGCGGGACTCGGCATACTCAGCCCTCACATCTCTGAGGAAGGCGGCGAGACGTTCAAGTCCGGCGGCGCGGATCATGGGGAAAATGCGATCCATGACCGTGAGCTAGCGCGCGTCCGGGAGAAGCCGATGCGACCGAAGCCCGAGGGTTCGGTGGCACCGGTATCAGAACGATACCCCTGAGAGCGTCATCAACGGCCCAGGCCAGCCATCTCGGCCCAAAGGCGGGGCCCCAACACCGCCGATGGGGGCTCTCGACGCCTGCAGCCGCCTCCGGTGGCGAGGGAAAGGGGGCGCCCCGTAGGCCGGGCGGGGTAGCGCGTAACCGAGTAACGCGGCTCCATATGCCCCAACCAACCGACATCACCCGGATGGCCGACCGGTCCCCAGAAGGCGCTTGTCCGCCGGCGCAATCGCTCATAGCTCTCGACCATGACCACGATCCCGTTCGATAACAGCTACGTCCGCTTGCCGGACCGCTTCTATGCCCGCCGCGCTCCGACACCCGTCGCAGGCCCGCGCCTGATCCGTTTGAACCGCGCGCTAGCGGCGAACCTCGGAATTGACCCGGATTGGCTCGCTGGCCCCGCTGGGGTGGGGATGCTCGCGGGGAACAGCGTCCCAGAAGGCGCCGATCCGATCGCGACGGCTTACGCCGGGCACCAGTTCGGCAACTTCGTGCCGCAACTCGGTGACGGACGCGCTGTACTACTCGGCGAGGTCGTCGATCGTAATGGACAGCGCCGCGACATCCAGCTCAAGGGCGCGGGCCCGACCCCATTCTCCCGCCGCGGCGACGGCCGGGCGGCGCTCGGGCCGGTGCTGCGCGAGTACCTCGTAAGTGAGGCCATGGCCGCGCTCGGCATCCCGACAACCCGCGCGCTGGCGGCGGTTACCACGGGCGAGGTGGTCGTGCGTGAGACCCGGCTGCCCGGGGCGGTGCTCGCCCGCGTGGCGGCTAGCCACATCCGGGTTGGCACCTTCCAGTACTTCGCCGCCCGGGGCGATGCCGAAGCAGTGCGGGCGCTCGCCGATCACGCCCTCGCCCGGCACTATCCCGCGGCATCCTCCGCGGAACATCCCTACCGGGCGCTGCTCGACGGCGTCGTCGCCCGCCAAGCCGACCTCGTGGCGGCCTGGCTGCTGGTCGGCTTCGTCCACGGGGTGATGAACACCGACAACATGTCGGTGGCCGGCGAGACGATCGACTACGGTCCCTGCGCCTTCCTCGACGCCTACGACCCGCGCACGAGCTTCAGCTCGATCGATGCGCACGGGCGCTACGCCTACGGCCAGCAGCCCGGGATCGCCCTTTGGAACCTCACCCGTCTCGCCGAGACCTTGCTGCCGCTGCTGGCCGAGGACGAGGCGGCGGCGGTCGAAGCGGCCGAGGCGGCGCTCGCCGGGTTCGGCCCGCGCTTCGAGAAAGCGTATCACGATGGCCTTGCGCACAAGCTCGGGCTGGCCGCGGATCGGGACGGAGCCGTCGCGCTCGCGGACGACTTGCTGGCGCGGATGGCGGAGAACCGGGCGGATTTTACCCTGACCTTCCGCCGCCTTTGCGTTGCGGCCGAGCGGCCGGAGGCGGACGTCGGGGTGCGCGACCTGTTCATCGACCCGACCGAGTACGACGCCTGGGACGTACGCTGGCGGAAGCTGTTGGATGAAGAGGGACGGAACCCCGCGGCGACGGCGTCAGCGATGCGCGCGGTCAACCCGGCCTTCATCCCGCGCAACCACCATGTCGAGGCGATGATCGCGGCGGCGGTCGAGCAAGGCGACTTCGGCCCGTTCGACGAGCTGTTGGCGGTGCTGTCGCGGCCCTACGACGACCAGCCCGCCCATGCCCGCTACGCCGAGGCGCCTGAGGGCGGCGGGGCGGACTACCGCACGTTCTGCGGCACGTGAACGCGCGCGTCGGCGTTCGCGTCACTGGAGATCGTCATTCGGCCCCATGATTCGGAAACCAGTTTCCGTGGAAGCCCGGCGGGATCCGGTGCCCGAGACGGACCGTGGCGACGGGCGGCGCCTCGAACGCGCGCGCGTCGAGGACGGTGAAGTCCGTCGTGTCGCTCGCCGTGTCGATGACGAGCCCGACGAGCCACCCCTCGTCCTCGCCGGCCTCCGGCCCCGTCGGTACGAACACGAATTCCCCCGGGACGCGGTCGGCGCCGAATTCGTGCACGCGTCGCCCGCCTGTCGCCAAGTCGTGCTTGTAGATCTGCGTCGCGCCGGCGAGCTGCGTGTTGCCGTCAGCGGGGACTGAGCCCGTGTAGACGTAGCGGTGGGGCCGCCCGAAACGGCGCTCGTCGATCCGGGGGAACTCCTGGGCCGCGGGGTCGATCACGCGCCGGTCGACCCGCCCCGTCGCGGGGTCGGCGGTCCAGCGCTCCAGCCGGCCCGGCGTATCGAGGCCGCCACCGGCCGAGGCGAACACCCTCTCGTAGGCGACGACGTCGAGGACCACCCGCCCGTCCGCGTCGTCGTAGGCATTGGCCACGTGGAAGACGAAGCACGGCTCGACCGCACACCACGCGATGTCCGCGGCCGTGCCGTGCCGGGGGAGCAGGCCGACGCGCGCGCGGTGGGCGGGGTTCCAACGGAACGGGAAACGGTGGCCGGCCAGCACTGCCCTCATCGAGAAGGTGACGGGCAGGTCCAGCACAACCACGAAACGCGCCGTGATCGCGCAGTCGTGGATGCAGGGACCGTGCTCGACCGGGATCGGCACGTCGCGCACGACCCGGCCCGCGGTCGAGACGACAACGTGGCGCACGCTGTCCCAGACGCGGCCGTCATAGGCGATGGCATGTGTCTCCCCGGTCTCCGGGTCGCGGTGCGGGTGCCCGCTGAAGGAGCCGGCGAGCGTGCCGTCGAACGGATCGTAGCGCTGCGTCTCCAAATCCTCGGACAGTGCGACTGGGTAGCTGCCGGCCTCGACCACGGCGAAGGGGCGGCCGCCGATCTCGACGACGTTGGTGTTGACAGTGTCGTCGCCGCGGCGGGGCCCAGGGGCGGCGGGTTGGCCGAGCGCTGCGGAGGCCGCCCGCGAGCCGATCCAGCGGTTGCGGTACCACAAGGCCTTGCCGCCCTCGATGCAGAGGCCGTGCACCATGCCGTCGCCCAAGAACCAGTCGTGGCCACGCGTCGTCGCACCAGCGGGGTTGGCACCCATCTTGAGGTAGCGCCCGTCGAGCTCCGCCGGGATCGTCCCGGTCGCGGGCAGGTCCCACAGGGTCAGCTCCTCGCGCATCGGCGCGTGCACGCCGACCACGAAGGGGTGTGGCGTCCGCGGCAGGCGTAGCCGGTTGCAGGCCGCCACCAGCGCGACGAGGCCCTCGGCGGCGGCACGCAGGCTGGATTCGAAAGGGTTCGGCATCGGTCGCGTTCTCAGTGCGGTGCGGGCGGAAGGCCGTTTTAACGCGGGGGATCCTCCGTCACCGGACGAGGACGACGGCCCTGCCTACATGAGAAGGCTCCGTCGCGGTTCTATGCACAAGACCCTACCGCGGACCCGCGCGCCATGTGTCCGCTTGACCGGGTGCAAATGTCCGCTTCGGGCGTTATCGCCCAAAGGCATCTCTGCAAACTAAGTCTCGATTTGAGGGCCTGGGACCCCACACATGAGCCCCGGGGTTTGGCCTGCTGCCGGTGTGGTGGACAGCGTCCTAAGCTAACTGGGCTTGGTTTTCGAAGTCGACCGGGCTGACGTAGCCCAGGGTCGAATGCCGTCGTGCCGTGTTGTAGAAGCGCTCGATGTCGTCGAATACGTCCGACCGCGTCTCGTCTCGCGTGCGGTAGGTCCGTCGTGCCGTGCGCTCGGTCTTCAACGACGAGAAGAAGCTCTCCATCGCCGCGGTATCCCACACGTTGCCCGATCGGCTCATCGAACAAGTCACGCCGTTCTCTGTCATCAGTCGCTGGAAGGCTTCACGCGTGTATTGCGAACCCTGATCCGAGTGATGCAGCAAAGCATCCGGCTTTCCTCTGCGCCAGATGGCCATGATCAGGGCGTCCGCAACAAGCTGAGTGGTCATGCTCGCTTGCATCGACCAGCCAATGACACGGCGTGAGAACAGGTGGATGACGGCTGCCACGTAGAGCCAGCCCTCGGCGGTCCCGATATAGGTGAAGTCCGCGATCCATTTCCGGTTTGGAGCCTCCGCCGCGAAGCACAGTTCCAGAAGATTGGGCGAGGCGACGGCCCGCTCACCGTCGTCCTTTGGCAGCCCACGTCGGCGTGGTCGTGCGCGCAGGGCGTTCTCGCGCATGATCCGCTCGATCCGGAGCAGGCCGCACGCTACGCCCTCGGCCAGCACGTCGTGCCAGACACGCCGCGCACCGTAGGTGCGGCCGCTATCCACGAAGCTCGTGCGCACCTGGGCCAGGATCGACTCACTCCTCGCGGGTGCGCAGGCTGAGCCACGCGTGGAAACCGGAGCGCGAGACACCCAACGCCGAGCACATCCATACCACCGGCCAGACGGGGCGCGATGTTTTGCGATGAAAGCGAACTTCATATCGCATCCCTCGCAAAATATGCGGCGGCCTTTTTTAGGATGTCACGCTCCGCCTTCAGACGGGCGACCTCCTTGCGCAGCCGATCGATCTCGACTTGCTCGGGCTTCATCTGCCCTTGGCCGGGAAAGGCGTGCTGCGGATCAGCAGCAGCCTGCTCGACCCAGCGGCTCGACACCGTCTCGTGAACGTCGAGATCCCGCGCCGCCTGCGCGGTGCTCACCCCACGCTCACGAGCCAGTCGGACCGCCTCGATCTTGAACTCACGCTCAGATCGTTCTCCCTGCACAGGCCACCTCTGGCTTTCTGAAGCACCCGATCTCGATGTCCACGAAACTGGCGGCAGGCCACTGCGTTGGGACTAGCCGTTCGCTCAGGCCCGACTCGTTGTTGCGCCGGCAGGTACTGCGGCCATTGATCTGCGCCGCCGGGCGCCGCGTCGTAGGACGTAGAGGACGAGGCCGGTAACCGCGAAGAGCGGCACTACCAGGGCCGCGACGAAGAACAGGAAAGCGACTATACCGCCGAAAAAGCGTCCGCGATGCACCTCTAGCATGTTCTCGGCCATCTGTCGGCCGATGGGCTTGTCGGAAAACCGGGTCTGCGAGAGGCGGGCCCCGGTGACGGGATCGAACGTCGTTTCGTCCCGCGCCTTCGGCAGATCCGAGGGGTTGGCGAGGAAGCGGATGCGGATCGTCGCCAGTTCCGGCCCAGGAAGTGCGATGAGAACCATATGGGCGCCCGCCCCCTCCCCGGCGCTGAAGGTCGCCCAGGCCGTATCCAGGGCCGAGGCGGATACCTGCGGGGGCGCGCTCGGGCTGCGCGGCGCCCGCGCGACTCGGGTCTCGCCGGTGAGCAGCCAAGTCGCGGCGTTTCTATAGGCGTCGTAGGACCACCATAGCCCGGTCAGGGCGATGGCGGCGTAGACCGGAATGAGCCAGGTCCCGACAATGCTGTGCAGCGACCACCAGCGCGGCCGACCGGGCCGCTTGAGGGAGGGCTTCAGCCAGATTCTCCAAGAATGGATCCTGGGCCAGCGCAAGTAGAGCCCCGTGCCCAGGAATACGAGCAGGGCGATGGTACAGATGCCGGTTATGCTACGGCCCCAGCCCTTGCCGTCACCCGGCAGGAGCAGCCAGCGATGTAGTTTGCGGATGGTGACGAAGGCGCTCTCCAGCCGCATCTCGCCGAGTTCCCGGCCATCGACGGGGTCGAGATAGAGTGTCGGCGGTCGCACGCCCAGCTTGGCGTCGTTGGCGAACCGGATGCGCGGGCTTCGCTCCGGCTCGCCCCAGAGGGTCAGGGAACTCACCATGAGGCCCGGCCGCTGCGCCTCGACCCTTGCCTTGAGGGCGGCGGGCGAGAGGCGGGGCGCAGCGCTCGCGACGACGGAGGCGCGGTCGCCGTTCACCCATTCCGTCACTGCTTCCTCATAGCTCAGCATCGCGCCGGTTACACCGACGAGGGCGAGGACCAGCCCGGCCGTGAGGCCGAGCAGCCAATGCAGGCGAAACAGAACGGTGCGGATCGTCATGGGCGGGCGCCTATAGTACAATCGTGCGGTCACGATCGCCTGAAAGGGATCGCCCACCGCGACGCCGAGATCGGTGGCGATGGCCGGGTCCCCCGTCACACGGGTAGGCGATGTCGGTCTCCTTGATCGGCCCGATCTGGTCGAGTTCGATCCCGCTGCCGTTGAAGCTCAGGCACATGAGGTGGAGGGCCTCGCGAAACTCCGTCGCCTTCAGGGTTTTCGGCATACGAGTCGTTTCTGAAGGCGTGCGCTACTGTGCGAGACGGTACGCTGATCGGCGCGGAACGCGCTCGGCCTTGAGCTACAAAGGTGACCACGAGCCTGTCAATTGCCGGGTGAGAATTTAATGCGGATCGATGCTTGATTGAGAATGATTGCTGTTAGTTGCTTCAGCTATCCCTGGGAAATCCATGTCAAGACTGTCAGTACAGATTTAATAGAATGATTTATAATTCTGCTTTGCCGATGGATGGTCGTTGAATCAAGCCGGGGGCGAAGCAGTATGGCGCTATCGTTGTCGATACAGTTACGGGCACTGTGAGCGTCTTGCACCCATTCTCATCCGTCTTGCGTCTCACCGAAGATCGCTTCGAACGCGGCACGCAGCGCCATGTCCACTTCCGGCAGGGTGACGATCTGGCCGAGATCGACGAGACTCGTCACCCCATGTCTAGAGATGCCGCAGGGCACGATGCCGGAGAAATGGGAGAGGTCGGGTTCCACGTTGAGGCTGATGCCGTGGAAACTCACCCAGCGCCGCACGCGGATGCCGATCGCCGCGATCTTGTCCTCCACCCCCTCCCCTTTCTCGGGCCGGCGCACCCAGACGCCGACGCGGTCCTCGCGTCGTTCGCCGCGTACATTGAAGGCGCCGAGGGTGGTGATGATCCAGGCTTCCAGGGCGGACACGTAGGCACGCAGGTCCGGTCTGCGCCGGTTGAGGTCGAGCATCACATAGGCCACCCTCTGCCCTGGTCCGTGATACGTATACTGACCGCCTCGCCCCGTGACGTGGACCGGGAAACGGTCGGGTTCGACGAGGTCTGTTTCTTTCGCCGAGGTTCCTGCGGTGTAGAGCGGCGGGTGTTCGAGCAGCCAGACCATTTCAGGCGCCTCCCCGCTCGCGATCCGCCCGGCATGCGCTTCCATCGCCGCTACCGCCTCGTCGTAGGGGACGAGGGTGTCGCTGATCCGCCACAGGACCGGCCTCAGGCCGGATCGCGGTCGGAAATCGGCCGTGGAGGCGGAAAGCCGGGCGCTGCGGGAGACGTCGTTTACCAAGGCTTCACCATATCTCAGGAACACTCCGCCGATCGTGGCCCGGAGCGGGCCGATGGAGTTCGTGGCGCGTGGCAGTTCTCGAAGACCTCAAGGTCAATCTCTCAGTGGTGCTCGGGCGCAGTCACATGCCGCTCCACATGCTGCTGCGCATGGGACGCGGCGCCGTGATCGAGCTCGAATCCACGGAAACGGATATGGTCGAGATTCTCGCCAACGACCACCCAATCGCACGCGGGCAGATCGTGGTGACCGGAAACCGGATTTCGGTGGAGATCACCGAGCTGATCCGCAAGGCGGAAGTCGTGCGCACCCCCGGCGTCACCATCGGCGACGGGGCGGTTCAGATCCTTGACGGGCCGGTGGATCTCATCTGAGTCGCATGACGGCGCTTGTCGTGGCAGATTCGATCTGTTATCCGCTGCGCCGCGCCACACGAAACGTCCCGCACCGCCTTCCGGCGGAGAGCGCGGCGGAACGGGTGGTACCGATGCGGCCATGGCGGAATTGGTAGACGCGCTAGCTTGAGGTGCTAGTCCTGCAAGGGGTGGAGGTTCGAGTCCTCTTGGCCGCACCAACTCTTTTGAGTTGATGTACCCCAAAGCGTCTGATCTCGAAGAAGGCTGAGGGGCCACCGGGATCGTCAAACGAGATCTTACGGAACATTGCTGTCTTGCCTGCATCCTGGCCCTGAGCCGGTGATGCGCGTCGCGCTTTACGCGGATGGTCCAGATCGCTGAATCCGCATGAGCCCGGCGCGATGCACCGGAGGCTTCCGTGGAGCATCGAGTGCATGCCTCCACGGACGGTCCACATCATCGAGACCATTTCCGAACCATGAGTCACGGTACCGTCTGCGTCGGGTAAGTGAAGGCTGGTGCTGCCTCCAACTCCGCCTTCGTCCGGCGGATCTCTGCCTCGACGGGTTCTCCGATCTGGACGGTCGCCCGGTCCTTCGTAGCATCGGTCGTCGTGGCGGCGCCCGCCGAGCCGGTGGCCTCATTGGTGTCGCCGGTGGTCTCCGCATTGAGGACGGCGTTGCCGGCCTTTGCGCCGGGCATGGTCTCCGGCGTCACCTCGGCCGCCCGGGCCTCGGATGGGGCGTCCTTCGGCTTGACAATGGAGGGGTCCGGGGCATGCCCCGCCTTCGCGTGGGTGTTCCACACCAATTGATCGAAGGACACCGCGACCTTCTTGCCTCCAACCCCGAGGAAGCCGCCGACATCGATCACCACGGCCTGAATGCGACCGCTGCCGTCCACCATCACGTCCTCGATCGTGCCGACCTTGACGTGATCCTGGCCGACCACGCGCAGGCCGATGATTCTGGAAACCTTGAAGCTGCCCAGCGGAGCCTGCGTGCTGAAGGCGGGCTTGCCCGCCTGCCCGTCCTGCGCGAGTGCCGGCGCCGCGGAGACGGCGAGGATGAGCGCGAGGGTCCGGGCCAATGTCGGCATGTGGGTTCTTCCGTGCGATCGGGAGCGATCTACCAAGTCTCAACACGCGCGGACGGATACTGGTTCATCCCTGTCATGCCCCCTGCCCTTGCTCCCCGACGATGGCGTCCTCGCCCTCGCTGGCAGGGATGCGGTCGTTCATCGCTCCGCCACGAGAGCGGCCTGCCCGTGCGCACGTACCCGTGTCGATGCACGGGCCGTGCCCGTCGCCGCCGATGGTGTGGCGGCGTGGGCGGCTCGGCACGCGAAGCGGCGAGCGATGCTTCGTTGAGAGAGCCAGTCTGCGCCCGGTCCAACGAGGTGAATCCGATGACGATCGCGGCCCGAGTTTCGGTCCCTGGCCGCATGCCGACGCGTCGCGCAGGCTTTGAAGGCGATGCGTCCCCCGCCTCGTTCGAGGGGGCAGGTTCGAGCAGGCAGGACCGAGACGGCGCGGACTCGAGTGGGGATCGCACCCGCCGCCGCGTCAGTTGCTGCGTATCGCCTGCCGCTCGGTCTCCGTTGCCTTTGCCATGGCCACGCCGATCTCGAACAGTAGAAGGTCGATCAATTGACGCATCACCGATGTGCCCGATGCCTCGATGATGTCTCGTGCCGCGATGCAATGTTCTGCCAACGAGTCGAGACTTTCGTCTCTCTCGATTACCGATGCGTACATGATGTCAGCCCTTGTTGTTCTCTTGTCGAAGAGCCCGTCTTCGAAACGTCCTGGATGGTCCGGCAAGCGGCCTACGCTCAGGCGGCGAGGTAAGCGTAGGAGGACGGCGCGAGCACCGAGTCCGGATTGCCGCTGACGTTGCGCAGCCGCGCCAGGGTGCGCTCGTCGAATTCCGCGGTCGCCGCGATAATGTCCTCGCCGCTGATCGCGTGGGGCAGGCCGAGCGGTCGGGCGCGGAAGTGCAACTGCACCACATGCAGCAGGTAGAGGGTCGGCATCTGCAGCACGAGCCGGTTCACACCGTGGTGCATCCCCCATTCGACGATGCCGGTGAGGAGTGCGAGGGAGACCGGGTTGACGGCCTTGCCCCGCGCGCGGTGCGAGCGCGCCACCGCCTGCCGCGTCCATTCCCAGCAATCGCTGCCGCGCGGGAGTTCGCCTTCGCACAGTTGAGGCATGATGTCCGATAGCAGGTGTGGGCGTGTCGTGGGGAGAAGCCGGCTATAGCCGATGACCCTGCTATCCTCGATCGCCAGAAAATGGATGGCATGCGGCGTATCGAATTGGTCGATCTCGCGACGATCCGGCTTGGCGAGATCCGTCCAGCCTTTCTCAGTTACGAAGATGTCGTGGCGCAGGCGCCAAACCTGTTCCATCTCGTCGCGATACATGGTCTCGTTTGCGGGGGTAACGATGTGGATCATGCCAGCCTCTCCGTCTTCGGATCCTGTCTGGCAGTGCCGGGGGAAGCTGCGTACTACGGGAAACCGTAGGGTCGATGGCCAGATGTTCCACGCCGGCGTGCTCGGGGAGCGTATTCGTCTCCTCTCGCCGCCGTGTTCCGGGGGCGGCTTCGTGACGAGGCCTGACAATCCCTACGGACCGTGGCGATTTCCGCATTGACCCCGAAGCGTTCTTGCAGACACTCGCCCGCGCCGGAACACGCTCGATCCTGGCGGTGGGCAGGCTCGGGACAGCCCCGGGCGGCCATCTGGCATGCCATTCGCGAAAGCCCATCGATGGAATTCTTCGCCCAGCAGTTCATCAACGGCCTGACCCTCGGGTCGATCTACGGCCTGATCGCCATCGGCTACACCATGGTGTTCGGCATCATCGGCATGGTGAATTTTGCCCACGGCGACGTGTTCATGGTCTCGGCCTTCATCGCCCTCATCGCCTTCCTCATCCTCACGACTTGGCTTGGCCTGTCCTCGGTGGCCCTGGTCTTCCTGATCGTGCTGGTGGTCGCCATGGTGCTGACCGCCCTGTGGGGCTGGGCGATCGAGCGGGTGGCCTATCGGCCCTTGCGCGGCTCGTTCCGCCTCGCGCCGCTGATTTCAGCGATCGGCGTGTCGATCTTCCTGTCGAACTTCGTCCAGGTGGTGCAGGGCGCCCGCAACAAGCCGGTGCCGCCCCTCGTGCGCGACGTCATCGTGCTCTACCAGAACGAGCAATACACGGTGACCCTGTCCTACAAGCAGGCGATCATCATGGTCACCACGGCCGTGCTGCTCGCGGGCTTCTGGTACCTCGTGCAGAAGACGCCCTTCGGCCGCGCCCAGCGCGCCGTGGAGCAGGACCGGCGCATGGCGGCCCTGCTTGGCATCAACGTCGACCGCACAATCTCCCTGACTTTCGTCCTTGGCGCCGCGCTGGCCGCCGTCGCGGGCACGCTCTACCTGCTCTACTACGGCGTGGTCTCATTCTCGGACGGGTTCGTGCCAGGTGTGAAGGCCTTCACGGCGGCCGTGCTCGGCGGCATCGGCTCGCTTCCCGGCGCGGTGATCGGCGGCATCATCATCGGCCTGATCGAGACCTTCTGGTCTGCCTATTTCTCCATCGAGTACAAGGACGTGGCCGCTTTCCTGATCCTCATCGTCGTGCTCATCTTCAAGCCTTCGGGCATTCTCGGCCGGCCCGAAGTGGAGAAGGTCTGACGTGGCATCCGGTTCGACCACCCCCATCGCCGCGACCGCCCGCGCCGAGGCCTCTCCCCTGCCCGGCCTGATCAAGGATGCGGGGCTGTTCGCCCTGGTGACGCTCGGCCTCTGCGTGCCCATCGTCAGCTACCGCACCGACCTCGGCCAGGGCATCGGCCTCGTCATCACCAGCCGCTGGGGCACCGTCTTCGCCCTCTGTGCGGCCATCTTTGTCCTACGCTTCCTGCAGCAGCTTTATCTCGGCGGCCGTGACAGACGGCGCGCTGCCCGCGCTCCCATAGCAGTGGTGGAAGGAGCGAGCAGGCTCGGTGCCATCCTCGCGCCGATCACCCTCGGAATCGCCCTCACGCTGCCCCTCCTCGCCGCCCTCGGCGCCGGGTCCCTGGGGGAAGGCCGCTACTGGATCGATCTTGGCATCCTGATCCTGACCTACGTCATGCTCGGCTGGGGCCTCAATATCGTGGTCGGCCTCGCAGGCCTTCTCGATCTCGGCTACGTCGCCTTCTACGCCGTGGGGGCCTATTCCTACGCCTTGCTCTCCACGGTGTTCGGCCTGTCCTTCTGGGTCTGTCTGCCCATGGCCGGCCTGTTCGCCGCCGCCTTCGGCGTGCTGCTGGGCTTTCCCGTTCTGCGGCTGCGCGGCGATTATCTGGCCATCGTGACGCTGGCCTTCGGCGAGATCATCCGTCTCGTCCTCATCAACTGGACCGACTTTTCGGGCGGCTCGGCGGGCATCTCGTCGATTCCCCGAGTCAGCTTCTTCGGCCTGCCCTTCACCGCCGGCGAAAGCGGGTTCGCCGCGACGTTCGGGCTCGCCTTCAACCCGATGCACCGCCTGGTCTTCCTCTATTACCTGATCCTCGTGCTGGCGCTGGTCACCAACCTCGTGACCCTGCGCATGCGCCGCCTGCCGCTCGGGCGGGCCTGGGAGGCCCTGCGCGAGGACGAGATCGCCTGCCGGTCGCTGGGCATCGACACCACCATCACCAAGCTCACCGCCTTCGCGCTGGGGGCGATGTTCGCTGGGTTCGCCGGCTCGTTCTTCGCCGTACGGCAGGCCTTCGTGTCGCCGGAGAGCTTCAACTTCCTCGAGAGCGCAATCATCCTCGCCATCGTCGTGCTCGGAGGCATGGGCAGCCAGATCGGGGTTGCCATCGCCGCCATCGTCATGGTCGGCGGCCCCGAACTCCTGCGCAATCTCGGCTTCCTCAAGGCGGTGTTCGGGGAAGGCTTCGACCCCAACGAATACCGCCTGCTGCTGTTCGGTCTCGCCATGGTGGCGATGATGGTGTTCCGCCCCCGCGGCCTCATCTCCGAGCGAACGCCCTCGGTCACCATCGCGGAGCGCGGCCGATGACCCTCGCCGCAGGCCCCACCCGGCTCGCCACCGTGAAGGACGAGCCCCTCGCCGCGATGCCCGGCGGCCCGGCGGACCCGGTGCTGATCGTCGACCACCTGACCATGCGCTTCGGCGGACTGACCGCCGTCAACGATCTCTCGTTCAAGGTCGGGCGTGGTGACATCACCGCCCTGATCGGCCCCAACGGTGCCGGCAAGACCACGGTCTTCAACTGCATCACCGGCTTCTACAAGCCGACGGAGGGCATGATCCGCTTGGTGCAGAAGGGCGGCGAGACTTACATGCTGGAGCGCCTGCCCGGCCACGACGTCAACCGCCTCGCCCGCGTTGCCCGCACCTTCCAGAACATCCGTCTGTTCCCACGCATGACCGTGCTGGAGAACCTGCTGGTGGCCATGCACAAGCCGCTGATGCGGGCATCCGGCTTCAGCATTCTCGGCATCCTCGGCCTGCCGGCCTATCGCAGCGCCGAGAAGGCCGGGATCGATAAGGCCGCCGCCTGGCTCGATCGGATCGGCCTCACGGCGCGGGCCGACGATGCCGCCGGCGACCTGCCGTATGGCGATCAGCGTCGCTTGGAAATCGCCAGGGCCATGTGCACCGATCCGGTGCTGCTCTGCCTCGACGAGCCCGCCGCTGGCCTCAACCCGCGTGAATCCTCGGAGCTGAACACCCTGCTGCGCCTGATCCGGGACGAGTACGATACTTCCGTCCTTCTCATCGAGCACGACATGTCGGTGGTGATGCAGATCTCCGACCGGATCGTCGTGCTCGATTACGGCATCAAGATCGCCGACGGCACGCCCGACGACATCCGCACCGACACGCGTGTCATCGCCGCCTATCTGGGCGTCGACGACGAGGAGGTGGCGGCGGTGGAGGCCGAGGTCGGCCTGACGGGAACGCAAGCTTGAGTGTCGCCGGCATCAACGTCCTCGTGGAGGAGACCCGCGCTCTGCAGGCGCCTCTCCTCGATGTGCGTGGCGTCTCTGCTTATTACGGCAGCATCCAGGCTTTGAAAGGCGTCGATCTGCACGTGAACGAGGGCGAGATCGTCGCCCTGATCGGCGCCAACGGGGCCGGCAAGTCGACCCTGATGATGACGATCTTTGGCCAGCCGCAGGCCCGCACCGGCGGCATCACCTATGCGGGCCGCGACATCACCCGCATGGCGACCCACGAGATCGCGCGGCTCAACATCGCCCAGTCGCCGGAAGGCCGGCGCATCTTCTCCCGCATGACCGTGCGCGAGAACCTGCAGATGGGCGCGGCCGTGCATGGCGGGCGGCATTTCGCAGAGGACCTGGAGCGCATGTGCGTCCTGTTCCCGCGCCTGAAGGAGCGGCTCGACCAGCGCGGTGGCACCATGTCGGGGGGCGAGCAGCAGATGCTCGCCATTGCCCGTGCCCTGATGAGCCGCCCGCGCCTGCTCATGCTCGACGAGCCGTCGCTCGGCCTCGCGCCCCTCATCGTCAAGCAGATCTTCTCCGCCGTGAAGGATCTCAACGAGCGCGAGGGGCTCACCGTCTTCATCGTCGAGCAGAACGCCTATCACGCCCTCAAGCTGGCGCATCGGGGCTACGTCATGGTGACGGGTGCTGTGACCATGAGCGGCACGGGCCGCGAACTCCTCGACGACCCGCAGGTGAAGGCGGCCTATCTCGAAGGAGGCCAGCATTGACCGAGACCCTGTCCCTCGACACGCCCAATCTCGGCATCTTCCTCCTCGTCACGGTGGCGATGGGCGGGGGCGCCGCCTGGATGGCGGGCAGCGGCTTCGCCAGGGGGTGGCGTCCATTCTGGCATTGCGTGCTGGCGGGGCTCGCCATCGCGGCGGTGTCCCGCTTCCTCCACTACGCCCTGTTCTCGGGCACGCTGCTCTCGCCGGCCGGCTACGCCCTCGACGCGGTGGTGATCCTCGCCATCGGCGCGCTTGGCTACCGCATTACCCGCGCTCGGCAGATGACCACGCAGTACCGCTGGCTCTACGAACGGACCGGCCCGCTGACATGGCGAGAACGGTCAGGGACGTGAGCCCGACACATCTTCGTGCAATCCTGCGCATGCGGTCAGGGCTTCGGGCCGCAGCGCCGATCCAAGGGAAATGACCATGAAAAAACTGATGGCGATGAGCGTGGCGCTGGGCGCCCTGATGCTGGCGGGCGCGGCGCAGGCCGAGATCAAGATCGGGGTGGTCGTCCCCGTCACCGGCCCCAACGCGGCCTTCGGCGCGCAGATCAAGACCGGCGCGACCCAGGCGATCGCCGACATCAACAAGGCCGGCGGCGTCAACGGCGAAAAGCTCGTCATGACGGTGGGCGACGACGCGTCCGATCCCAAGCAGGGCGTGTCGGTGGCCAACAAGTTCGCCTCCGAGGGCGTGAAGGCCGTGGTGGGCGCGTTCAATTCCGGCGTCTCGATCCCGGTCTCCGACGTGCTGCAGGAAGCCGGCATCATCGAGATCAGCCCCGGCTCGACGGCGATCAAGTATACCGAGCGCGGCAACTGGAACACATTCCGCACCTGTGGACGCGACGACCAGCAGGGCGCCGTGGCCGGGAACTACCTCGCCGACAAGTTCAAGGGCAAGAAGATCGCCTTCGTCCACGACAAGACCCCCTACGGACGCGGCCTCGCCGACGAGACCCTGAAGGCGCTCAAGGCCAAGGGCGGCACCAACGTGATGTTCGAGGGCATCAATCCCGGCGAGAAGGACTTCTCGTCTCTCGTCTCGAAGCTGAAGCAGGCGGGCGTCGATGTCGTCTATTTCGGCGGCCTCTACACCGAGGCCGGCCTGCTGATCCGCCAGATGCGCGACCAGGGCCTCGCCGCTCCGCTCATGGGCGGCGACGGCATCGCCGACCGCGAGTTCTCGCAGGTGGCCGGTCCCGGCTCCGACGGCACCCTCATGACCTTCTCGCCCGACGCTCGCAAGAACCCGAAGGCCAAGACGACCATCGACGCCTTCAAGGCCATGAACTTCGATCCCGAGGGCTACACCCTCTATTCCTACGCCGCCGTTCAGATCCTGAAACAGGCGATGGAGGCGACGAAGTCCAGCGACGGGCAGAAGCTCGCCACCTACCTGCATCAGGGCAAGCCGTTCGACACGGTTATCGGCGACATTTCCTATGACAAGAAGGGCGACATCACCCGGCCCGACTACGTCATGTACGTGTGGAAGAAGGGCGCCGACGGTTCCATCAACTACGCCGGCAACGAGGTGCCGTAAGGCCGCGCCAACGCCTCTCCCCGCATGCGGGGCTACCGGATTCATAGATCTGCTCGAACGCTGTTCACTCGATCCAGGCGGGTTCGACATGAGGCGCGACGGGCTCCCTCTCCTTTCAGGAGAGGGAGCCCGCGCATCCCACGAGATGTGTGAATGCCGTACACATGCGGGGAGAGGCAGTGCTCACCGAGACTGCCTCAAGGCGTCGGGCTTTCCCCGTGCTGGCCGTCGAGCGCCACGTCGGCGCTCGGCACGCTCTCTTCCACCGCCTGCTTGCGGCGCAGATCCGGTGAGGTCGCCTCCGCGACGAGATCCGCCAGGGCGATGTCAAGGGCGGCGGTGCGGGTCTGCTGGCTGCCGAGACGGCGGATCGAGACGGTGCGCTCCTCGCCTTCCTTGCGGCCGACGACGAGCATCACCGGCACCTTGGCCAGCGAATGCTCGCGGACCTTGTAGTTGATCTTCTCGTTGCGCAGATCCGACTCGACTCGCAGTCCTGCACGGTCGAGGGCGGCCACCACTTCGCGGGCATAGGGATCGGCGTCCTGGGTGATCGTCGCCACCACCACCTGAACCGGTGCCAGCCAGAGCGGGAAATGGCCGGCGAAATGCTCGATCAGGATGCCGGTGAAGCGCTCCAGTGAGCCGCAGATCGCTCGGTGGACCATCACCGGCGCCTTCTTCTGGCTGTCGCCATCGACGTAGAACGCCCCGAAGCGCTCCGGCAGATTGAAATCGACCTGGGTCGTGCCGCATTGCCAATCGCGGCCGATGGCGTCGCGGAGCACGTATTCGAATTTCGGCCCGTAGAAGGCGCCCTCGCCCGGATTGATCTCGGTCTTGATCCGCCCGGCCGACTGCTCCTCGATCTGCGCCAGGACGCGGGTCATCACCTCCTCGGCATGGTCCCAGAGGGCATCCGAACCGACCCGCTTTTCGGGCCGGGTGGAGAGCTTCACAACGATGTCGCCGAAGCCGAAATCGTCGTAGGTCGAGAGGATCAGATCGTTGATCTTGAGGCACTCGTCGGCGAGCTGATCCTCGGTGCAGAAGACGTGGGCGTCGTCCTGCGTGAAGCCGCGCACGCGCATCAGCCCGTGCATGGCGCCCGATGCCTCGTAGCGATGGACGATGCCGAACTCGGCCATGCGCAGGGGCAGGTCGCGGTAGGATTTCAGGCCGTGCTTGAAGATCATCACGTGCCCGGGGCAGTTCATCGGCTTCAACGCGAACCAGCGCTTGTCCTCGGCCTCGTCGCCGGCGGACTGCGCGGCGAACATGTTCTCGCGGTACCAGTCCCAGTGGCCGGAGGTCTCCCAGAGGGACTTGTCGAGGATCTGCGGCGCGTTCACCTCGGCGTAGTCGCCCTTTAGGCGGCGGCGCATGTAGGCGATGAGCTCCTGGAAGATGGTCCAGCCCTTGGCGTGCCAGAACACCACGCCCGGCCCCTCCTCCTGGAAGTGGAACAGGTCCATCTCGCGGCCGAGGCGGCGATGGTCGCGGCGCTCGGCCTCCTCCAGCCGGTGGAGATAGGCGTCGAGGTCTTCCTTCGTGGCCCAGGCGGTGCCGTAGATGCGGGTCAGCATCGGGTTGTTGGAATCGCCGCGCCAATAGGCGCCCGCCACCTTCATCAGCTTGAAGGCGGTGCCGACCTTGCCCGTGGAGGTCATGTGCGGGCCGCGGCACAGGTCGAACCACTCGCCCTGGCGGTAGATGTTCAGGTCCTCGCCGGGCGGAATCGCGTCGACGAGCTCGACCTTGTATTGTTCGCTCTTGGCCTCGAACAGGGCCCGCACGTCGTCGCGCTTCCACACCTCCTTGGTGAAGGGGGCGTCGCGGGCGATGAGCTCGCGCATCTTCGCCTCGATCATGGGGAAGTCCTCAGGGGTGAACGGCTGGTCGCGGGCGAAATCGTAGTAGAACCCGTTCTCGATCACCGGGCCGATGGTGACCTGGGTCTCCGGCCACAGGGATTGCACGGCCTCCGCCAGGACGTGGGCGCAATCGTGCCGGATCAATTCCAGGCTGCGCGGGTCGGCGCGATCGAGGAACTCGATGCGCATATCCGCCTCGATCAGGTCGTCGAGGTCGCGGACCCGCCCGTCCAGCGCCATGGCGACGGTGCGCTTGGCCAAACTCTTGGCGATGCCCTCGACCACGGTACGGCCGGTCACCGCGGCGTCGTAGCTGCGGGTATTGCCGTCGGGAAATGTCAGGATGGGCATCAGATCGGGTCTCCTCGCGCTCACTCCTGCGAACGAGGCAGGTAAGCGGCTCATGTTCGGACGGCGCGCGCTCGGCGCGACGGGCGCGGTTTAGACCGTTTCGCAGGAGGAAGAAATCCGCGCGGTGCCTCAGCCGGCCATTTGCTCGGCTCTCGGGGACGTGAACGGCCTTCCGAGACGATCCGACCGGGTTGATACGACCTGCGATTGACAAGCCGTCGACCCCATCCGCCCATGGCCGCATCACGGAACCGGGAGGGGCCGGCGGCGGGTGGAAGCTCGTCCCGGTTCGCCGAGAAGGTCCGATCAAGGAGGCCGGCCCGAAAGGTGACCGGCCGATGGGAGAGTATCGATGGCGAACCCAGCTTCCGCCTCGGCTGCCGCATCCGGACCGGCGGCGGAGACGCCCGCCCGCAGGTTCTGGCCGCAGGGCTGGTGGCGCCTCGTCGATGTCAAGATCGGCATCATTCCCCTGCCGGTCTATCTCATCCTCGCGATCCTGCTGGCGGTCCTGACGTCGGAGGGCGAGATCAAGCCCGATGCGCCGACGATGATCGCGGTGCTGGCGCTCGGCGGATTCACCTGCGCCGAGATCGGCAAGCGCCTGCCGGTCCTGCGGCAGATCGGGGCGGGCGCGATCTTCGCGACCTTCATCCCGTCGGCCTTGGTCTATTACATGCTGATCCCGGTGCCGCTCGTGAAGGCGATCACGGATTTCACCAAATTCACCAACTTCCTCTACCTGTATATCGCCACGATCATCGTCGGCAGCATCCTCGGCATGGACCGGGAGGTGCTGATCAAGGGCTTCCTGAAGATTTTCGTGCCCCTGGCGGCCGGCTCCGTGGCGGCGGCCTGCGTGGGCACGCTGGTCGGCACCCTGCTCGGCCTCGGCGCCTACAACACCTTCTTCTTCATCGTCGTCCCGATCATGGCCGGCGGAGTCGGCGAGGGGGCGATCCCCCTCTCCATCGGCTACGCGGCCATCCTCGGTCAGGGCCAGGGCGACGTGTTCGCTCAGGTGCTGCCCCCCGTCATGCTCGGCAGCCTGACGGCGATCGTGCTGGCCGGCACCCTCAACGCCGTGGGCAAGCGGATGCCGCATCTCACCGGCGAGGGCCGCCTGCAACCGGACCGGGACAACGACGTCACCGCCGCCAAGGTCGAAGACGCGCCGGTGGATGCGGCGACGGTGGGAGCGGCCGCGCTCACTGCCGTAACGCTCTACCTCCTCGGCGTGATGATGCACCACCTCACCGGACTCCCCGCCCCCGTGGCGATGCTGTTCCTGGCGGTTCTTGCCAAGCTCGCCAGCGCGGTCTCCCCGCGCCTCCAGGCCGGCGGATTCATCGCCTACAAGTTCGTGCAGATCAGCATGACCTATCCGCTGCTCTTCGCCATCGGCGTGTCGATGACGCCCTGGGACAAGCTGGTGGCGGCCTTCACCCTGGTGAACCTCATCACCATCGTCTCGACGGTGGTGACCCTCATGGCGACGGGCTTCTTCGTCGGCCGCCGCCTCGGGATGTATCCGATCGAGACCGCCATCGTGAACGCCTGCCATAGCGGCCAGGGCGGGACCGGGGACGTGGCGATCCTCACCGCCGCCAACCGCATGGCTCTGATGCCCTTCGCCCAGATCGCCACCCGCATCGGCGGCGCGCTCACGGTGACGGGGACGCTGGTCGTGATGCGGTGGGTCAGCGGGGGCTGAGGGGGACGGCCACGACGACCTCCGTCCTGACCGAGTTCGCGATGAAGCACTCCTCATGCGCGGCCTCGTGGAGCGCTGCGAGGTGTTCGGCATCCGGAGCGGCGCCGGCCCAGTCGATGTCCGGACGGAGCGTGACCCGCGTCACCGCGCGCCGTCCGGGCCGCGTCTCCTCCAGCACGCCTTCGGCATGGTCCCGATAGGCGGCGACGCGAAAACCCGCGAGGCGCGCGAGGTGGAGGACGGTCAGCATGTGGCAGCTCGACAGCGCCGCGACCAGCATCTCCTCCGGGTCGACGGCCTCGCGAGCAGCCCATTTCCCGACCACGTGCTCGGATGCGGTGCCGGCGAGCGTCACGCCGCCATCGAACGTCACTGTGTGCCCCCGGCCGTAGCGCCCGGCGGCGAAATCCTCCCCGGGCTTCAGGGCCCAGGTGACATCCGCGATATGGGTCGACATGCGGCGCCTATTCCGTTGCATCGCTGGTGGCGGGTCAATGCTACCCTCCCCCGCGCTCGTCCTCCACCGCCTCGCACGCAAACGGCGAAGGCGGGGCGTTCACCCCTCGCCAGCGCCCATAGGTCCAGGGGGCGTACCAGGCCGAGCGTGGCGGCAGGACGTCCGGCACGAGGTCGATTCCGTGGGTGCCGAACGGGCCGCAGCGGCAGATGCGCGAAAACCCGATCCAGCCGCCCGGCCACATGCCGTGCCGGCGGATGGCCTCGTCGGTGTAGTCCGAACAGGATGGCCAGTGTCGGCATTGCCGGCCGATCAGGCCCGACAGGGAGAGCTGGTAGCCCCGGATCGCCCAATGGGCCGCGCGGCGGACCATGGCTCTATTCGGCGGCCTGGGCCTTGGCGGCGACCTGATCGAGGGCATTCACCACGGCGTCGAAGGTGAGGAGGGTCGAGGCGTGGCGCGCCTTGAAGTCCCGCACCGGCTCCAGCACGGCGAGGTCGGCCCACTCGCCCTGCGGTGCCGGCCCGTTCTCCTTGAGCATGCGACGCACCGTGTCGCGCACCTCCCGAAGCTCGTCCGCTTTGGCGCCGACCACGTGTCGGGCCATCAAAGAGGAAGAGGCCTGACCCAGGGCGCAGGCCTTCACCTCATGGGCGAAGTCCGTCACCGTGCCGTCCTTCACCGAGAGATCGACGGTGACGGTGGAGCCGCAGAGCTTGGAATGTGCGGTGGCGCTGGCATCCGGCGCGTCGAGCCGGCCAAGACGCGGGATGTCGGCGGCGAGTTCGAGAATGCGGCGGTTGTAGATATCGTCGAGCATATGGGAGGTCCCGTCGGGGCGCCGGCAGCGAGCCGGCTTCCGATCACGATGGTATGATCCGCATTCCCCGCATTGCGCGGCGGCGCGATAACGACGATATAGGCGCCAGCGTACCGTTTCGCGAGGAGGCGGTTCGTCGACCAGGGTCGCGCCCACGGCCAAGGAAATTCTCATCGTTCGGGCGCCGGCCTGCGGCAACGCGGCTGAAAACGCGACCGAGATGGTTCGACGATGTACGCAAAACCAGATAGTTCGACGATGAACGCACGTGTCGCCCGTGCGGGAGATGCCATGGATGCCGCGCTCAAATCCCTGTCCTACCGGCTGACCGAGACGGATCATCAGGGAATGGACCCGACTGCCAAGGCCGTGCCCGCACCACTGAACGGGATGCGCAACGACAATTCTCGTCCCGTGGAGGACCCCGTAGAGGTCGCTCCTCTGCCGTCTTCCGCCAAGCGCGTGCCCGATGCTGTGGCCACCGGCCGTCCGAGCCGGGAGGAGGCCGAGGCCGCTGTGCGCACCCTGCTGCGCTGGGCCGGTGACGACCCGAATCGCGAAGGCCTCAAGGACACGCCCGCCCGTGTGGCGAAGGCCTATGGCCAGCTCTTCGGCGGCTACGAGCAGGATGCCGACGCCCTGCTCGAGCGCGTGTTCGAGGAGGTCGAGGGCTATTCCGATATCGTCCTCGTGCGCGACATCCCGTTCTATTCCCATTGCGAGCACCACATGGTGCCGTTCATGGGTCTGGCTCACATCGCCTACTACCCCACCAAGGGCGTGGTCGGCCTGTCGAAGCTCGCCCGCGTGGTGGACACCTTCGCCCGCCGCCTGCAGACGCAGGAGACCATGACGGCCCAGATCGCCGACGTGATCGAGAGCATCCTGAAGCCGCGTGGCATCGCCGTGATGGTGGAGGCCGAGCATCTCTGTATGGCCATGCGCGGCGTGCAGAAGGCCGGTGTCTCCACCCTGACCACGCAGTTCCGCGGCGTGTTCAAGGACGATGCCAACGAGCAGGTCCGGTTCCTGACCCTCGTCCGCAACAACAAGAACTGACGCGGGCATTCCACGCGATGACGGTGAGCCAAGCTTCCGCCGCACCCGGTGGGTTCTCCCCGCCCGGTTCGCGCAAGGATGTGGAGGAAGGCGCAACGCTGACCCCGCGCTTCGACGCGAATGGTCTCGTCGCCTGCATCGCCGTCGATGCCCATGACGGCCGGGTGCTGATGCTCGCCCACATGAATGCCGAATCCCTCCGGCTCACCCTCGAGACCGGCGAGGCTTGGTACTGGTCGCGCTCGCGGAGCGAGCTCTGGCACAAGGGCGCCACGAGCGGGCAGGTCCAGCGCGTCGTCGAGATGCGGGTGGATTGCGACCAGGACGCGCTCTTGATCTCGGTGGAGGTCGGGGGCGATGGCGGATGTTGCCATACCGGGCGGCGCTCCTGCTTCTACCGCGCCGTCTCCCTCGATCCGGTATCCGGCGAGGCCCTGCTCGGACCCGCCGGGCCGTGACCTGGGATGGGCTGTCCTTTCGCGGGGTCGCCCTCTACCGCCAGGGCATGCTGTCCACCCTGTCGCAGAAGCCGGTCTTTCCACGGGGCAATGTCGAGCCCGTGGCCGAACAGCCGCCGCCGCGACCGCGAATCGGCCTCGCTCTGGGCGGCGGGTCCGCGCGGGGTTGGGCGCATATCGGCGTCATCGAGGTGCTGGAAGAGGCCGGCATCCACCCCGACATGGTGGCGGGCTGCTCCATCGGTGCCGTCGTCGGCGGCTGCTACGCCGCCGGCAAGCTCGATCTGCTCAAGGATTTCGCCCTGTCGCTGACGCGGCGGCGGGTCATGGGGCTCCTCGACCTGCGCCTGGGGTCTGGCCTCATCGCCGGTGAGCGGTTGAAGCGCCGCCTCGAAGGCGATCTCGGCACGCGGCGGGTGGAGAACCTGCCGATCCGCTTTGCCAGCGTCGCGACGGATCTCGGCTCGGGCGACGAGGTCTGGCTGACCCGCGGCTCCCTCGTGGAGGCGATCCGGGCCTCCTACGCCCTCCCCGGCCTGTTTCCCCCCGTGCGCCTCGACGGGCGCCTGATGATGGACGGAACGCTGGTGAATCCGGTTCCGGTCAAGCTGGCGCGCGGGCTCGGGGCCGAACTGGTGATCTGCGTGAACCTCAACGGCGATCCGCGCACGGAGCCCGGTCTGGTGATCGGCCCGGAAAGTGACGGAATCGCTTCGCCGGCCATGCCCCTCGGCACGTCGCGCCGGGGGTGGAACCTCCTGCGCCGCATGCGTGGCACTGGTCGACGCGCTGCGGGGCCACGTCCCGCTTCGCTTCGGGAGCCCGGCTCCCCCGGCATGGGGCGGGTGATGTTCGATGCGTTCAACATCACGCAGGACCGCATCTCACGAGCGAGGCTGGAGCGTGACCCACCGGACCTGATGGTGTCTCCACGGCTTGCGGAGATGGGCCTGTTCGAGTTCCATCGCGCCGAGGAGGCAATCCGCCTCGGGAGGGAGTCGGCCAAGGCGGCGCTGCCCCGGATCCGGGAACTGGTCGCCCTGGCGGCGGAGCGGGTGTGAGCAGGCGCGTCGGTGCCGACCTCCGGATGCCGTCTTCGAATGGGGCTTCCGGGTCGAGCAGTCGTTCTCAGGCCATGGTGATGTAGTCGCGCATGGCCTGATGCTCCGCCTCCACGGCGGCGATCCGGCGCTTGACAACGTCTCCGATGGAGACGAGGCCGGCGAGGCGCCCGTCTTCGACCACCGGCACGTGGCGGAAGCGCCCGGCGGTCATCAACTGCATCACGTCCTCGACGGTGCTGGAGCGGCCGCAGGTGGTCACCGCCGTCGTCATGTGCTCGGAAATCGGGGCATCGAAGGCCCCTGCTCCCTGGCGCGACAGGGCACGAATGATGTCGCGCTCCGACAGGATGCCGAGGACGGCACCCGCGTCGTTGCTCACGACGATGGCGCCGATCCGCTTCTCCGCAAGGAGGTGAATGGCTTCGTCGAGGGTCCGGTGCGGCTCCACCGTGACGACGGAGCCGCCCTTCTCAGCTAGAATGCGTGCGACGGTCATGGACGTGGTCTCCCGTATGATGCTTGTCGCGGGCCGGGTCGATTCCGGCGCATCACGGAATTGTGTGACGCAAGGTCTGACGTGACAACCCACGAGCCCCCGCATCCGATGCCAAAACATGCGGAAAAATTACGCTTTCGTGCTCCATGAGCGGTCAAGGATCGGGAAAAGGAAAAATCCTGCCAGGAATCCGCCCAGGTGAGCGTCCCATGCCACCGTCGAGGACTCGGCTCCCAACGGCAGCGAAATGATCCCGAACACGAAGTTGGTGACGAGCCAGATGCCCAGGAACATTACCGCCGTGCGGTTCCTCAGCAATTCGGGGATAGTCTGAAGTGGCGGATGCGCCACGCGCTGCCAGGGCTGGCCGGCGAGGAAGGATGGCGGCGGCTGGAACACGAAGCGCGCGGCGGCGGCCATCAGAGCCGAGACCCCGGCCGAGGCGCCGATCAGCGGGGCGGTGCTGAGCGGATCGATCGCCACGTGCAGGATGCCGCCGCACACCGCGCCGATGAGTCCGAGCAGACCGTAGCGCCAGGGACCGCATCGCCGCGCCACGGGGGAGCCGAAAGCGGCAAGCCAGACCACGTTGAAGATGACATGCGTCCACGAGCCGTGCAGCAGGGCATAGGTGCCGAAGGTCCACAGACTCGCGGAAGGGTTCGCCACGACATACTGGGCGAAGGCCGCGCGGGCTTGCCCCGTCTCCGGATCGGCCACGGCCGCCGAGGCAGCCGACAGGATCTCCGCGGCGCGGTCTGGGGCCACCGAGACGAGCCAGCGGCCGGGGATCAGGGCCAAGTTGAGGAGGAGCGTGATGTCCCATTCGTCAGGCAGGACGAATTCGCGCAAGGCGTGAAGGCCAAGCAGCAGGGCGATCGATGCCGTGACCGCGCTCGGCATGTTGAAGACGGGGACGCGACTCTGGCGCGGAAGGTCGGGCGTGGCATCCATGGCGCCACCATGTCGGGGCGGATGCCGCCGCCGCAAGCCCCCGAGCCATGCAAATTCAGGCGAGCGGCAAGCAATTCCGGCGAAGGGCCGCCTCATCCCAAGGACGTCGCCTGAACGATCGAGCGGTGACCGGCATCGTCTCCTCAGCGTCTCGGATGGCGGCACGCCCCAGCGCCAGCCGTGTCGACGCTCAACAGCGTTAACCCTAATCAAAGCTTAAGCGGGCGTGCCGCGTTAGACCGGCATAAGGTGTGCGGCAGGCTTGTTAACCGAACCGCACGCTGTGTCCAGCGCTCCACGGATCGGGCCGATTTCGAACAGGTCCCCCGGGACCGTGCCACGACGGGACGCCATGAAGCATCCGACCAGCCGTATGCTCTATCATTACTGGGACCGGCTTCGTGGAACACGGGCCGCGCCGGAGCGGAGCGAGATCGAGCCCGGCGAGATCCGAAACCTCCTGTCCGAGAGCCTCATTCTGGAACTGGACATGGCGCGTTCCGACGCGACGGTCCGGCTGGCGGGAACCCGCGTCTGCGCGTTGTTCGGGCGCGAACTGCGTGGCAGCGCCTTCGCCGACATCTGGGGTGCGGGGCAGGCTGATCCCTGGCGCCTCGTGGAGACGGTGGCGGTCGATACGGTGGGGATCGTCGCGGGTCTGCAAGGGAAGACACAGCGGGACGAACAGATCGACCTCGAACTCCTGCTCCTTCCCCTGCGCCACCGTGGGCAGACCCAGGTCCGCCTGCTCGGAGCGCTCAGCCCGAAAGTCGTTCCACAATGGCTAGGGCTTCGCCCCGTGGAACGGCTCGAATCCGTGTCTCTGCGCGTCCTCGATCCGACCTACGACGTCATCGATCTCGCCAGGAACGACGCCGCAGCCAATCTCAGGAACCTGCCGGAACCTGCCAATGACAGCCTGCCGGTGCGTCGCGGTCACCTCATGGTGCATCCCGGCGGACGGTCCTGATCGGCCATCTATTGGAGGAAGAACCGGACTTGTTTGTTCCCGGCAAAGAGTTTCGTAACCAGCCGACCTATACGATTGTGCCGACGACGATCTAACCCGAGTGCGGATTCCGCGATGATCGAGGCACTCGCACAGACTGAAGCGAAGCCGTTGCGCTTGCTACGGCCGTCGGATCTGCGTCGCCATCAACGGGTCAAAGTCGCCCTCCTCGGTCGCTACATGCTGGCCGACCGCCGCGAATTCCCCTGCCAGACCGTGGACATGTCACCGGGCGGCGTGCGCCTGACCTGCGCGGTTCCGGGAGAACTCGATGAGCGCGTCGTGCTGTATCTCGAGAGCATCGGGCGCATCGAGGGGACCATCGCCCGGTTCCCTAGCGGCGGCATGGCAGTTCGCTTGAACGCGACTCAGCGCAAGCGCGACAAGATCGCGTCCCAGCTCACCTGGATCTCCAACCGCGAGGCCCTCGGCTTGCCCGAAGGGCGCAACCATGAACGTCTCACCCCGCAGGAAACGGGAGTGACGGTGAAGCTTGAGGGCGGGCGCGAGGTCGCCGCCCGCATCATCGACGTCTCTCTGTCCGGCGTCGCCCTCTCGACCCAGGCACAGCCATCGATCGGAACAAGCGTCATGGTCGGGCGGACGCCGGGGCGCGTGGTGCGCTACTTCGAGGGCGGCATCGGCGTCGGCTTCATGCTGCCGATCTCGCCGGACCTGTTCCATGAGGGCCTGACACTCTGAGAGCGGCCTCCCACCCCGAGCCGGGTGGGAGGGCGACGTGACGGAGGGGCGCGGCGACGGAATCCCCACGTCTGTCGGCTCGCATCTCCGATTCGAAAGTCGATCCGCTCTCGGTCGAGGCGTCGATCAGCGCGAGCGATCGTTCCTCCAGGACTGTCCCACGGTACGGCTGGATGGCGTGATCTCCGCTTCGGACGGGGGTCTCACGATTTGTCAGCACTCGTCCCGTCTCCCATCCCGCGCCCTCATGATTACGGTTTCCTGATCTCGGTCGCGCAAATGCGAGTCTTCGATTCAGGCGCCGGTTGGCTCTGTCCGCCGGCGGCCCCGCTCCGAGGCCAGATCGATAAAATTGCGCCTATCCGTTTCAGCGCAGCACAGGAAGCGTGGCGGCATCGTGGTCCTCGTTGGACGAGGTGGTCGCGATGTCACGGACGAAATCACTTTTGGTCGGGATGCTCGCGGCCCTCGCATTGTTCGGCGCCGGGGCCTCGCAGGCTCAGACGCTGGCGGCCCTGCCCTCGCCCTCCCAATCCGCCGACGTCCTCGGTACCGCCCGCCCGATCGTCGGCTGGGTCTCGTTCTGCCAGCGTTATCCGGCCGAATGCGCCGTCGACGCAAATGAGCCACCGCGTATCGCCCTCACTCCCGCGACCTGGAGCTTGATCGTCTCGGTGAATCGCCGGGTGAACACGGGCCTGCGCGCCGTCACCGACATGGACCATTGGGGCGAAGCCGACCGCTGGGACCTCGCGGAGGACGGGATGGGCGATTGCGAGGATTTCCAGCTATTGAAGCGCAAGCGTCTCACCGATGCCGGCCTGTCCCGCCGGGCCATGCGGATGACCGTGGTCATCGACGAGAAGGGCGAGGGTCATGCCGTGCTGACGCTCCTCACCGACCGTGGTGAACTCATCCTCGACAACAAGACCAGCGAGATCCTGCCCTGGTACCGGACGGGATACGTCTTCATCAAACGCGAGAGCCAGGACTCCGTGGCCTGGGTGTCACTGGGCGGCGTTACGTCTCCGGTGACCACCGCGAACCGTTGAACCGGTTTCTCTCGGGTTGCCCGAAAACATCAGTTCTCTGCCATGGAACCCATGGTCGCGTGGGAAGTTAATTCGGGTTTAACTTTTGGATTGAGCCCCGGCCCCGGGCATGCCAGTTTCTTGCCTTCGGCAACGAATGGCAGGGCGACCGGAATGCGGCACGCGATTCTGCGAGGCGTCGACGGCGGAAGCTTCTCCGGAAGCGAGCTGTGGCAACGGGTCGGCCGCATGGCCAAGGTATCCCTGGTCGGCTCCATCTTGCTCCTCGGCGGGGCCGCGACGCAAGCACGCCCGGTCACAGCCCTTCCCGATGCGCCGGCCGTGAGCGAGAATGGCGGCGCCCGGCCGGTAGCGGCCTGGAACGGGTTCTGCGCCAAGTATCCCGCCGAATGCATCGTCGATACGTCGCAGCCGGCCTCAATCACCCTCAACCCTGCGATCTGGCGCACGCTCACCAGCGTGAACCGCCGCGTCAACGGGCGTATCCATCCGATCACCGACATGGCCCATTGGGGTGTCGTCGACCGGTGGGACTTTCCCGATGACGGTTTCGGCGATTGCGAGGATTTCCAGCTTCTCAAGCGCCGGATGCTGGTGGAGCGCGGCCTCCCCCGTCGCGCCCTGCGGATGACCGTGGTCATCGACGATATTGGCGAAGGGCATGCCGTGCTGATGGTCCGCACCGACAAGGGCGACCTCATCCTCGACAACAAGACCGCCGCCATCCTGTCCGCGCCGCGCACCGGCTACACCTATGTCAAACGCGAGGGCCAGGACAGCATGGCCTGGGTTTCACTCAACGGCGTCGCCTCGCCGGTGGCCACCGCCAATCGTTGAGGGGGGGCATCGGCTCGCTCTCACCCCCTTTTCCCATGCGGGTGAAGCGAAGCGGAGCCTGGTTCGGAGTTAGGCGCCTTCCGATCGTGACGCTTGGCGCGCCGCGTTCCGCTCAGCCGGCGATCATACGGGCGAGGTCGAGGGCGACGCGGCCAGAGAGCAGGCTCCAGCCGCAGGCGATGATCGTCGCGATCATGACGAAGGGGATCGGCCGGCGCTCGATCCGGCGGCCGCGGACGGTGTTGCGCAGAATGATGAAGGGGGCGCCGAAAGCCAGGATCGGCAGGGCGGCCACCGCCCCGACACCGCCGCGTTCCAGCAGGCTGAAGCTCGCGCGTCGGTCAGAGACCAGTTCGAAAGCGCTGGCGAGCAGGCCCGACAAGGCCAAGCCTACGCACAGCGTGTGGATCGATTCGATAGCGGAAGGGCTCATATCCATGGCGCACTCGACCGTTGACAGCGGATTGAGCACACACTCTGCCAGAGCGTTTACGGGTTGTTAAGGATTTCCCGGCGTCAGGATTAACCGACGCACAGGGAGAACTACGTGGATCGGGGCGTCATGCGGACCACGGCTCCGGTGAGCCCGCGATCGAAATGCGAAGCCTCGCTGCTTCCGGCGACCTCAGTCTTCGAGATCGATGTCGAGAATCGCCATGGCGAAATTGAACGAGCGATCGCCGTCCTCGTCGTCCACGGAGACCACCCCAAGGAATTCCTCGCCGATATAGACTTCGGCCGAATCGTCCTTCTTGGGTCGGGCCACGAGGCGGATATTCGTGTTGGCGAACGTCCGGCGCATATAATCCTGGACCTTCGTGATGTCGGTCTTGTTCACGCTTTCGCCTCTTGCTTTATCGGTGGTCGGTGGAGGCGGGGCCGGTTCGAGCGGCCCGGTGCCTCGGGATGGGCACCGCTTGCCATGCCGCTTCGCGCCGGGCAAGCGCGGGCGAACGGGTTCAGATGCCCTCGGCCATGTGGATGAACTGGTCGATATTGACGAACTGGTCCATGGCGCGGGCCGGTTCTGCGCAGCCGGCGGTGCCGACCACGCGGGCAGGCACACCCACCACGGTGGTATGGGCCGGAACCGGGCGCAGGACCACGGAGCCGGCGGCGACGCGGGCATACTCGCCCACTTCGATATTGCCGAGGATCTTGGCGCCGGCACCGATCATGACGCCACGGCGGATCTTCGGGTGCCGGTCGCTGCCCTGCTTTCCGGTGCCGCCAAGGGTCACGGCATGCAGGATCGAGACGTCGTCCTCGATCACGGCGGTGGAGCCGATGACGACGCCGGTGGCGTGGTCGAGGAAGATGCCGCGCCCGATGCGGGCGGCCGGATGGATGTCGGTCTGGAAGACCTCGGACGAGCGGCTTTGGAGGTAGAGCGCGAGGTCGCGGCGACCGCTGGTCCAATACCAATGCGCCAACCGATGTGCCTGGATGGCGTGGAAGCCCTTGAAATACAGCACAGGTTCGATGGCCCGGGCCGCTGCGGGGTCGCGATCCAGCACCGCCCCGATATCGGCGCGGAAGCTGTCGCCAATGCGCGGGTCAGCGGCGATGGCCTCGTGAAAGCCATGAGCCACAAGTTCCGCTGGCAGCGATGGATGGCCAAGGCGCGCGGCGACGCGGTGCGATACCGCCGCTTCGAGCGTCGATTGGTTGAGGATGGTCGCGACGATGAACGAGGCGAGTTGCGGCTCCTCGCGAACGACAGCTTCGGCCTCGCCGCGCAGGCGCGACCAGACCGGATCGACGGTCCCGGCAATGGACTCATGTCCAATCGCGGGATTCGAGAGTGGACTGGCGGACATGGACTCCTCCGCGATGCGGAATCTAAGGCGGGCGGTGCGACCCGTACGGCTGGATCACGTCGTCCGGGCTCGGACGGGCAACGGTACGGGAGAACACTCTCCTGAAGGTCAAGGACGGACGGGGCAGTCCGTTCCCTCAGACCCGCTCCAAAGCGTGGGGAAAGGCATCCCCGGTATCAAGGGGCATCGCTCCCGTGCCGACGGCAGATCAGGCGCTGCGCCGATAATCAGCCGATCCGAAACGCGCATCGATCACGGCGGCGAGCCGATCGATCATCTCTTCCAAGGGGACGTCGGACGTGTCCACCACCGCCGGGGCGCGGGCATAGAGCGGCTCGCGGCTGAGAAGCACGGCGCGCAGTTCCTGCATGGCCGAGGCGTGATCGCCCGTGGTGGCGAGTTTTCCCTGGTCGCGCACGCGCTGCATGTGCTCCTCGGGCTTGGCGCGGAGCCAGACCGTGAAGAAGGCCTGGAGGAGGAGGTCGTAGGTCAGGGGCTCGGCCACGATGCCCCCGCTCGTGGCGAGGATCATCGGGCCGGGATGTTCGGTCAGCCGGCGCAGGGCGGCCTGTTCGAGGCGGCGATATCCCTCCTGGCCGTAGATGGCGAAGATCTCCTTCACTGACAGCGCGTTCTCGCGCTCGATCTCCGCATTGAGCTCGATGAAGGTCCAGCCCAGGCGCTCGGCCACCCGGCGGCCGAGGGTCGATTTACCCGCTCCACGCAGGCCCACCAGGGCCACACGCGGCATCGGGGTCTCGCCGTTGGCTGTGGCATGGCCGGACAGGATGCCCTTCGCCAGGGTGATCTGTTCCGCCGATGCCGTAGCGAGGAGGTCGCGGATCACATGCCAGTCCGGCGGGGTGTCCTGCACGGTGATCATGTCGTCGAGCCGTACGCCCATCGCATCCGCCACGCGGCGCAGCAGGATGATCGAGACGTTGCCCTGCCCGCTCTCGAGCTGGGCGATGTAGCGCTCTGACAACCCGGAGGTCTGGGAGAGGAGTTTTCGTGACAGGCCGCGCACCGTCCGCGCGTGCCTGACACGCCGACCGAGTTCGGCCAGGAAAATCGATTCTTGTTCAGCCGCGCCGGCCATGCCGTCGTCCGTCTTCCGTGTTCGCGTCCCGGACCTGACCGTCCCGGAGGCTGATGGCCTCACCATATCCCACCACGCAATTCATGCTCGGCACGAATTCGTGCCGGCGAAATCGCTTGCAGCGGGCTCCCGAGCGCCGGTCGCGGTCCTTAGTTCCATGGCTGTTCGGCCAAGATCAGGCTCGCGACTACGCTTCACTATCGTCGGCGTTGGGCTTGATGTCCAAGACTTGCACTTCGCGCCCTGCGTTGGAAGCCCGATCCTGCAAGTCCGTCGTCACGAAATGCCGCACTGCACCATGTGATGTGGACGTCGCTCATACGCAAGAGAAACATTTGTTGTCTCTGCCGCAATCAGCATGGCCGAGGGAGGGTCTGCGTGGGTTGATTTTAGAGGCGATCCTCGTTTGTCCCAGACGGCGACACGAAGCTGATTCAGGCCGCGAGGATTGCCGGCGCGGTGAGGGGCGCGTCCGGTGCCGAAGACCGTTGAGACCTACTGGCTCGGCGGGAGGGCCGAGGCTTCCATGATGGTGCCGGGCGTCGGCGCCCTCTTTGCCACGATCGGCCGGCCGACCGCGGCGAGGACGACGGCCGAGGGACGACGCGGCGGCAGCGGTACTTCCACGGTCTCCGTGACGGTGATCTCGGTGGCGACCACCGCTGCGGCGGCCTGGGGCACGGCCGGATGGACCGACAGGGAAGCGAGCGCCGTGGCCGGTGAGGCGGTGGCCGGCGCATGGGCGGGACCGATCTCCGCCACGGCTGGTGCGAGGCCGGACAAGGCGGCCGGGCGGCGCGGCGGCAGCGGGACTTCAACTAGTTCGCTCGGCATGGGCGGAGTGGTCAGGCTCGGAGCGTAGGCCAGGGCCGTGCCGGCGGCGGTGACGTTCGCATCGGGCTGCGCCTTGCGCTGCCCGCCGAAGCCACGGGTGAACACGTCGCTGAAGGCGGCGCCCGATTGCGGTGAGGCGGTCGCGGTATCTTCGATGCCGGCGACCAGGGTGCCCTGGCGCTTGCCCGCATGGTAATAGCCGCGGTTATAATAGCTATAGGCTTGGTGAACATTGCCTTTTGCGGTGCGATACGCACCGGCGAGATAGGCGATCCCGTAACGCAGGTTGATCTTCGGATCGTAAAGCCCGGCCGCGTCGCCACGATAACCCAGGCCGCGCGCCGTGGCGTGCTTGATCTGCATCAGACCGAGGGCACTGCCGCCCCGCGCATTTGGATTGTAGTTGCTTTCGCGCTTGACCACCTGATGCACGAAACTCGCCGGGACGCCGTTTGCCTTTGCCTGCTCCTCGATCAGCGCATCGATGTTGTCGCGGGCCGGAGTGCCCTGGCCGAAAACCGGGCCAGGCAGAACGGCCGCAACCACGGCGAGGAGCAGGAGGCGCTGATTCATTCGGAGACCCGGTGGCGTCGTTCTTGATCTGATGGCCAGGGTCGAGGCCAATTGAGGCCGGAAGGCGGCTCCGTTGCCATGATTGCGGGGAAGCGCAGCCGTTTCTTCCTGTGCTGTGGCGCACATGGCACAGGCCCGGATTTTCCCCTGGCACCTCAACCGGCGATTCTGCGAGCGCCGCCAAGGGGCTGGCCGGTGCCGGGAAAATTTGGGCGAGATGGGCGCGTCAGCGCGTCAAGAGAAATTCATCCACCGCTTTTGCGAACCCTTCCTCGTCGTTTCCCGTCGTCACCGCCGAAGCGGCCCGCTTCACGGCCTCCGTCGCATTGCCCATGGCGACCGAGAACCCGCTGCGCGCGAACATAGCCATGTCGTTGGCGGCATCGCCCAGTGTCGCGATCCGTGCGTTAGGTATCCCGAGGCGGTGGGCGATTTCGTCGACGAATGTCCCCTTGCCGCGCCCATGCGGCGTCACGTCGAGATAATAGGCCTGGGAACGATGCACGTCGGCGCCGTTCCCCAGAGCTTCGGCGACCCGCTCCTCGCATTCGGCCAGATGATCGGTATCGGCGCTGACGCCGACGATCTTGGACGCGACGGCGAGGAGTGGAGTGAGATCCTCAACGCAGGTGGGCTCGGCCTGCAGGGTCCGGCGCTCGAGATCGGTATAGGGTCCGTGAGGGTCGCGCAGATTCCATCTGCCTCGCGCGAACACCCAGATCGCGAGGCCGAGCCCACCGAAGAGCCGCACGGCCTCGCCGGCCGTATCCTCCGGGATGAAATGCTCGGCGATGATTGTGCCATCGGGGTCGAGCAGGGTGCTGCCATTGAAGGCGCCGATCGGCTGGCGCAGGCCGAGTTCGGCGATCAGCGATGTGAGCCCCATCGGCGGTCGGGCGGACGCGATGGTGAAGCCGATGCCGGCCGCGTCGAGCCGCCGGACCGCGTCCCGGCTGCGCGGTGTCAGGCTCTTGTCGGAGGTGACGAGGGTGCCGTCCACGTCCGAGATCACGGAGGCGATCTGCCGATCGCCGGAGGGGTGGCCCGACTTCATGCTGTGTCCCGTGCCGTCTCAATCGTCGGGGGCAAACCCAGTTCGGTCAGGATCGTTGCCACGATCGCCTCCGCGCTTCCGGCGATCGGTACCGCCAGGGCCCCCTCCTCCGGTCCCGGGGGCTCGAGGATGGAAAATTGGCTGTCGAGGAGGGCTGCCGGCATGAAGTGGCCGGCCCGTCGGGCAATGCGGGCCGCGATCAGGTCCCTGTTGCCGTCGAGATAGACGATGCGGATGCCTGCCCGCCCCTGGACGAGCGCATCGCGATAGGCCCGCTTCAGGGCCGAGCAGGCAAGGATACCCGGTCGGCCAGTCGCGAGGCATGTGCCGATCCAGGCCGCCATGGCCGCGAGCCAGGGCGCGCGGTCGGAATCGTCGAGGCCGTGGCCATCCCGCATCTTGGCCACATGGTCCGGGCTGTGAAAGGAGTCGCCATCGACGAAATCCCATCCGAGACGCTCGGCCAGAAGGCCGGCGACCGTGCTCTTGCCCGAGCCCGAGACACCCATGACGACGATGATTCCGGGCATGTCCGCTTCCGCCCTCGGCTCCGGTCCCGACCTCACGGCTTGTCCGCCGGGCTGATGACGATGCGGGGGCCGGTCACCCGGTCCCGCAGGCGCTGCGGGCCGAGCGCCATGGCGAAGAAATCGTACTCGCCGCGACGGTCGTTGGCGAAGAGAAACTGGAAATGCATGCGGAACGGCCGCCATCGTACCTTAATGTATGTCTCCGGGTCGATGATCTCACGGAACTTGGCCGAACGCACCAGCGGGTTGCGCGGGGCTCGGCCGCCGAGGTCGAGGGGCAGACGCTCCACCGGATCGAAATCGGGGAAGTTCATCCAGTCCTGCGGGGCATAGTAATCGACCCAGACGATCCGGTCCGAGACGACGAGGCTCGCGATGTCCGAGTGCACCCGGCGCGCCCCGCTCTGCAGCGCCACGATGGGCAGGCCCGAGCCGAGGGTCAGCAGGGAGAACGCCGTCGTTCCCGTGCCGATCTCAGGGTCGACGGCGAGCACGCGGGCGGCGACTTCCACCGCCGTGAGCGCGCCCGTGGAATGGCCGAGGATGAGCACCTCGTCGATCTCGGTTCCCTCCGCACGGAATGCCGCCAGCCGCTCCACCACCAGGTCGGCGAAGGCATCGACACGGGTTTCGTAGTCGCGCCGCCAGCCCTGGCCATGCTGCCAGTTGAAGACCCAGTCGTTGAGCAATTGCCAGAAGAACGCGCGGTCGAGCAGGATGTCGAGGGACTTGATCCAGACGATACCGGCCGCGACCCCCAGCGGCACGGTCACCCAAGCCGGCCAGTGTGCACTGTGTCCGAACCCATCGCCCAGATGCGCATGGATCTGATGCGCGATCAGGCCGCTCACGAGGGTGAGCAGGAGTATCAGGCCGAGCGGATAGAGGATGACGTTGCCGTATTTCCAGTTCAGACGGTAGAACTTCACCATCATGCCGGAGACGATGGCCTGAAGGCTGCCAATGAGCAGCAGGACGACGCTGACGATGCGCCAGCGGGCAAAATCCTTGAGGACGAGATCGTCCCACAGCAGCACGTCGTAGCTCGTCTCCGCTCCGCCGACCTCCGGTTCTGCGGCCACCGTCCAGCGCTGGGAGAGCCCGTCCGCGCCCATGACCGCGCGCCCGGGGCGACGCTTGGGCTCACCGAACCGCTTGGCGTGAAGTGTCAGTTCGCGCACGAACAGCATGCGGTAGCGGGTACGCCCCTCCGGGTCGTAGCCCGGCACATAGAAGACATGCCGCCGCAGGACGGGCCTCTGGACGCCGGCATCCTGGGGCAGCATGCCGGAAGTGCGTTCGGGGATCGTGTCAGACAAAGGCGTCCTGCTTTGGCTCGGGTGTCCTCGCAGGTGCCCCCCTGCTCGGGACCCTGAAATTCGCATGGCGATCCGTCCACCGTCGAGCGGTTTCGGCCGCCAAACGAGGCTTATGCGGCTAAGTAGCCGAGTGCGCCGTTCGGTCTGGAGCGGTGAAGAAGATCTGGAAGTCCTGCATGTGCGTATCGGGGATGATCCGTTGCGCGCGTCCCGTCGGGTCGGCACTGTGACCGGCCCGCCACGGACAGTGACGTGGCTTTGGTTTAGGCAGCGGATGAGAGAAACCGACAGGCGAAACTGCATGCGCACTCTGCCTATCGTCCTTATCACCACGCTTTCGGTGTCGGGATGCGGCGCCTTCCTGCCCGCCGCCGGTCCGTCGACCTCGGCCGTGGTAGACGGCGCGGATCAGGCGACGAGCGAGGGGACCTTCGCCCGTTACGAATTCATCGACATGAACTCCGCAGTGGTCGAGGCCCTGCGCGGGCGCTCACTCGATAGCCTCTTCGCGTCCTTCGGCGACCGTCGCGCCCCCGCGGAATCGGTCATCGGTGTCGGTGACGCCGTCGCCGTTTCGGTGTTCGAGGCGGGTTCGGGCGGCCTGTTCTCCGGCCCCCTCACGGTCAATTCGTTCTCTCCTGGCTCGAAGGCGGCGCAGCTGCCCGAGCAGGTCGTCTCGCGCGATGGTGCCATCTCGGTGCCCTATGCAGGCCGGATCCAAGTGGCCGGCCGGCGGACTCAGGACGTCCAGGCGCTGATCGAGACCGAACTCTCCGGCAAGGCGATCCAGCCCCAGGTCATCGTCACCGTGATCCGACCGGTCTCGCAATCGGTGACGGTCGGTGGTGAATCCATCGGCGGCGCCCGCGTCCCGCTCGGAACCCAGGGGGATCGCCTCCTCGACGTCATCGCCACCGCCGGCGGCGTCAAGACGCCCGTGAACGAGACCTTCGTGCGCCTCTCGCGCGGCGGCACGACGGCGACGGTGCCGCTGACGACGGTGGTGTCGAACCCCAAAGAGAACATCTACCTGCGGCCCAACGACAATCTCACCCTGGTACGCGATCCCCAGACCTTCCTCGCTGTGGGCGCACTGGGTCAAGCGACCGAAATCCCGTTCCAGGCCGAGGGCATCACCCTGGCGCAAGCGCTGGCCAAGGCGCGTGGGCAACGCGACGCCGATGCCGATCCGACCGGGACGTTCATCTTCCGCTTCGAGCCGGCGGCTGTGGTGCGGCGCCTCAAGCCCGGAAGTCCGCTTCTCGGCACGCCGCTGGTGCCGGTGGTCTATCGCGTCGACATGCGCGACCCCAACAGCCTGTTCCTCACCCAGGCGTTCCGCATGCGCAACCGCGACATGATCTACGTCTCGAACGCGCCGTTCACCGAGATCAAGAAGGTCCTTTCCGTCTTCGCCGCCGCAGCCCAGCCGATCACGACCGGCGTGCGCGTCGGGAGCGCGTTTGACTGAATCCGCCCCGATCGTCACGGATCGGGATAGGCCCTTCGATGAGGGCGCCGGCTCGGGCGGACAGGTCGGGGTACTTGCGTTCTCGTCGGCCTTGCCGCACGGCATCCGCGATGCCACGGGTGCCTTGGGGTCACTCGCGGGGCTCGCTTGTCTTTCAGTGGGCCGGACGGGAGTTGGGGCGGGGCGACATGAGGATGAGACGGGTGGCCCGCTTTTTCGGGCCGGCGAGCGGGGTCGTTCGTAAGGCCCTGCTGGGGCGGGCGATCGGCGCACCGAGCATGGTCGCTTCCGGATTTCTGGCCGTCTTCTCCGTCGTTTCCTTCGCTCGAGCCGATGTGACGGTCGGCGTGGCGGTACCGCAATCGGGCGCCTATGTCGCCGTCGGCGAGCAGGTCCTTCGCGGCGTCCGGGCCGCGGTGCGGGACGCCAATGCCAAGGGCGGCCTCGCCGGCCAGACCATCCAGCTCGACGTGCAGGACGATGCCTGCGATTCCAACAAGGCCGTGGCGGTGGCCAAGCACTACGCCCTGAGCGACGTGCGCCTCGTCGTCGGCCATGTCTGCTCCAATGCCTCGCTTGCCGCCTCGGAAGTCTATGCCGCCAACGGCATGACCATGGTCACCGCCGCCTCCGTCGCCGCGAAGCTCACCGATCGCGGCCTGCCGAACGTCTTCCGGGTCTGCGGGCGCGACGACGATCAGGCCAAGCTTTCCGCCACCGTGCTCGCCGAGCGCTTCCGCGACAGGAAGATCGCCATCCTGAACGATCAGAGTCCCGGTTCGCGAGCACTGGCCGCCGCCACCAAGGACAATCTCAACCGGATCGGCATCAACGAGGCCCTGGCCACGGCCTTCGTCGCCAGCGACGCTGACGACGCGGCCCTCGCCGACCGGTTGAAGGATGTGGGCATCGCCGTGGCCTATTACGGTGGTGACGCCCAGGAGATGGGGCGCCTCGTGCGGATCTCGGCGGAGCGGGGCTTCCGGCCGCAATGGTTCGGCACTTCCGCCATTGCCACGCAGGATTTCGCTACCGCGGCGGGACCGGCAAGCAACGGCGTGCTGATGACCTTCTATCTCGATCCGCGCCGCAAGCCCGAGGCGGCTGCCGTGGTGCAGGCGCTGAAGGCCGAGGGCGGCGACGTGGAGGGCTCGACGATCTACGGCTACGCCGCCCTTCAGGCCCTCGTGGAGGCAGGCAACTTCGCCCGCAGCACGGATGCGAGGCGCATCGCCTCCGCCCTGCACACGGAGCGTTTCGACCTCGTCCTCGGCCCGGTGGGATTCGACGGCAAGGGCGATGTCACCGCGCAGGGCTACGTGCTCTATGTCTGGAAGGACGGCACGTTCACCTATGCTCCTCCTCCCTGACACGGTCGGGCGGGCGAGGAGGAAGGGACGGTGCGCGGGGGGAATGATCGGATCGATTTGCCTCCTGCCTCGTTCGTGAACGAACCGAGAGACCGGTGAAGCGAGATTCCATGCCCCCACACCCTGCGCGCCGCAGCCTGCTCGCCGCCGGATTTGGCGGTGCCGCCGCCCTGTCGATGGGGACGGCCCGGGCCGAGACGATGCCTGAGACGCGTTGGCGGCTGGCCCCCCACTACCCGAAATCTCTCGATATCCTGTTCGGCGCGCCTGAGACCCTGGCCCGCCTCGTGGCGGAGGCGACGGACGGCCGTTTCCAGATTCAGGTTCTTTCTCCGGGCGAACCTGTGCCTGCCGAGGGCGTGATCGACGCCGTATCGGCAGGGACGGTGGAGATGGGGCATGCGCCCGCCAGCCTCGGCGCGGGGAAGGACCCGACATTCGCGCTGGCCACCGCCCTGCCCTTCGGCCTCAATGCCCGCGGTCAGAATGCGTGGTGGCTGCAGGGCGGCGCCGCTGACCTGTTCGCCGAGGTCTTCGCCAAGCATGGGCTCGTCAGCTTCCCCGGCGGCAATACCGGGGCGCAGATGGGCGGCTGGTTTCGCCGCGAGGTGAAGAGTGCCGGCGACCTCCAGGGGCTCAAGATCCGCATCGGCGGTCTCGGCGGTCAGGTCCTTGCGAAGTTCGGCGCCGTGCCACAGGGAACGCCGGGGCCGGAGATCTATGCCGGCCTCGAATCGAAAGCCCTCGACGCGGCCGAGTGGATCGGCCCCTACGACGACGAGAAGCTCGGGTTGCAGAAGGTGGCGCCGACCTACCATTACCCGGGCTTCTGGGAGGGCAGCGCGATGCTGCATTTCTGGATCGGCGGCGAGGCGTGGAAGGCCCTGCCGAAGGCCTATCGCGCCATCCTCCAGGCCGCCGCCGCGCAGGCCCATGCAGAGGTTCTGGCGAAATACGATGCGCGCAACCCCCGCGCCCTGCGCCGCCTGGTGGCTGCCGGCGCACAGCTTCGTCCTTTCCCCCAGGACGTCATGGAGACGGCCCTGAAGCATTCCAACGATGTCTATGCCGAGATCTCGGCCAAGAACGCCGATTTCAAGCGTATCTACGAGGCGATGAAGACGTTCAGGAACGAGGAATATCTCTGGTTCCAGGTGGCGGAATACACCTACGACAATTTCATGATCCGAGCGCGCGCCCGCGGATGAGCATCGCGTGGCTTACAGGCACTGCGTGGCTCCGGCCAGAAAAAAGGCCGCTCCGAAGAGCGGCCCGAAGTCTAGGGAGGAAACGCCCAAGAAGGGCAGCAGGACCGCGACGCCATCGCGTTCCCGCAATGCACAATCTGAGCGTCCCACATGGAATTGCAAGGTCGTTCGTGCAACGGCGCCCTGTCTTTTCGTGTGACGCCGCACTTCGTAATCCGTCTGTGTCGTAAATGTCGCGGGGCAAGATCAGCTCAGTCTTTCGGCTCGCCGGCGCCGCCGGAGGCAATGACCGCGACGTGAGACGCCCTATCTGCATTACCCGAGCGGTCGCGAATTCTGGTGCAGTCGTCTCCCTGACGACGGGCTTTCGAGATCGATAATTCCTGATTCCCGCCTGGCGGGGGCATAAACTTCGACGGCGACGGGGCGATCTAACACGATGGCGATACAGGCGAAGCGGGTTCGGTCGCTCAACGACCTCGAACCGGATGCGGGCGGCTCCTACGTCCTCTATCTGCTGCAACAGGCGAACCGCGCTCATTTCAACCCGGCCCTGGAACTCGCCATCGAGGAGGCGAACCGGCTCGGTCTCCCCGTAGTGGCGTGTTTCGGGCTGCTCGATGGTGCGAATGGGTTTCCCGAGGCCAATGCGCGCCACTATGCCTTCCTGCTGCAGGGGCTCGCCGATGCAAAGGCGGGACTTGAGGAGCGCGGGATCCATGTCGTGATGCGCAAGGCGTCGCCGGCCGAGATCGCCATCGACCTTTCGGACAAGGCAGCGCTCCTCGTCCTCGATCGTGGCTACCTCGCCATCCAGAAGCGCTGGTACGGCGAGATCGTCGAGGCGGTGAAGACCCGCGTCGTCCAGGTGGAAGGGGACGTGGTGGTGCCGGTGGAGGCCGCTTCGCCCAAGCACGAATACGCGGCCCGCACTCTGCGTCCCAAGATCCTGAAGCTCCTCGACGAGTATGTGGAAGAACTCAAACCCAGGACCGTGAAGCACAAGGCCGGGCGCGGGCTGCCGAAGAGCGAGATCGACGTCTCGGACCCGGAGGCGGTGTTGGTCGGAATGAGCCTCGACCGCGAGGTCGCTCCGGTGACGCGCTTCACCGGCGGCGAGACGGAGGCGCGCCGACGCCTGAAGGCTTACCTCGCCGGGCCGTTCCGTTCCTATGGCAGCGACCGCAACCGGCCCGAAGCGGGGGCCGCCTCGCATATGAGCCCCTACCTGCATTTCGGGCAGATCTCCCCCGTGGAGATCGCCCTCGCCGTGAGGGCGTCGAAGGCGGGCGCCTCGGAGGACAAAGCCTCCTATCTCGAGGAACTCGTCGTGCGGCGTGAGCTCGCCATGAATCATGTCCACAACACCGAGCACTACGACAGTTTCCAGCACGCGGTGCCGGACTGGGCGCGCAAAGCCCTGGCCGAGCACGCCGATGACGAACGCCCGCACCTCTACACCGAGGCCGAACTCGCCGAGGGCAAGACCCACGACGAATACTGGAACGCCGCCCAGGCCGAGATGCGGGTGACCGGCTACATGCACAACCACCTGCGCATGTACTGGGGCAAGAAGATCCTCGAATGGTCCCCGAGCGCGGAGGAAGGGTTCAAGCGCACCCTGCGCCTCAACAACCGCTACTTCCTCGACGGGCGCGACGCGAACTCCTTCACCAACGTCGCCTGGGTCTACGGCCTGCACGACCGCCCCTGGGCGCGCCGTCCGATCTTCGGGACGGTACGCTACCAGAGCGAGAACTCGCTCCGGAAATTCGACGCCAAGGCCTATCTCAAGACCGTCGGCGAACTCTGCCAAGCCGAGGAGAAGGCGGGAAAGACGCCGCGCAAGAAGAGCTGAGGGGCGGTACGCGCCTTGCGTCACGGGCCTTGTTTGGCAAGTGTCCTTGCTCGGTGAGTGTCGTCGGGCCTTCATGTCGTGCCGGCACATGCGCCGTACGTTCTCGTGATCCTTCCCGTCTTTCCGGGGCGCCAGGGGCGAGCCCGGAATCCAGGACCGCCGGTGGAGTAGAATGAACATCGACCTCTGTTTCTGGATTCCGGGTTCTGCTCCGCAGGCCCGGAAAGACGAGGTCGGTTCACGGACTTGTCGCCCATCCGACGATCGACCGCCCGCGCAGGCCGGCGATCATGCTTGAACCCGCTCCCACTTCCTTTCCGCCGCGCAAGCCACTGGACCGCCTGCGCGGTGCCGCCGCCGATGCAGCGCCGCTGTGGCGGCAGCGCTTGCTGTTCCTGCTCGGAGGCCTCTGCGTCGGGCTTGCCGCCGTGGCGATGGCCAAGCTCGCGGACTTCGCGCATGTGGTGTTCCGCTGGATCGTCTCGCCCTCCCCCCTCGTCGCCCTGGTGCTGACGCCGCTGGGCTTCGCCATCGCGATCCTGCTCTCCCTCCGGGTGTTTCCGAACTCACAAGGCTCCGGGATCCCCCAGGTGATCGCGGCGCGCCATACGGAGGATCCGGCGATCCGCAATGCCCTGGTGTCCCTCAGGACGGCGTTCGGTAAGATCCTGGTCATGACGCTGGGGCTCGTCTGCGGCGCGTCGACGGGGCGGGAGGGGCCGACCGTTCAGGTCGGCGCCGCGATCATGGCCGCTGTTGGCCGGCTCGACGCGGAACGCCTGCCGGGCGTCATCCTCGCCGGCGGGGCGGCGGGCGTCGCCGCCGCCTTCAATACTCCCATCGCCGGCATCGTCTTCGGCATCGAGGAACTGAGCCGGACCTACGAGGCGCGTACCAGCGGCCTCATCGTCGCCACCGTGATCGCGGCCGGGCTGACCGCGCTGGCGATCCAGGGCGACTACACCTATTTCGGCACCACCAAGGCCGCCCTACCCTTCGGGCCGGGCTGGCTCGCGGTGGCGATCCTCGGCGTGCTCGGGGGCATCGCGGGCGGCGTGTTCGGCCGCGTCACCCTCCTCTTCGCCAGGGGGCTGCCGGGGCGGATCGGCGGCGCTATCCGCCGCCACCCTATCGTCTTCGGCGCCCTCTGCGGGCTCGGCGTCGCCCTCTGCGGTCTCGCCTCCGGCGGCACGGTCTACGGCACCGGCTACGAGGAGGCCCGCGCCATGCTCCACGGCACCGATACCGGGCATCCGGCCTATGCCCCGCTGAAGTTCCTGGCGACGGTGTTCTCCTCCATCAGCGGCATTCCCGGCGGCCTGTTCGCCCCCTCCCTCAGCGTCGGGGCGGGCATGGGCGTCTGGCTGCACGGCCTGTTCGCGGACGTGCCCATCGGCGCCCTGGTGCTGATCGGCATGACCGCCTACCTCACCGGCGCGCTGCAGGCGCCGATCACCGCTTTCGTCATCGTCACCGAGATGACCCAGGACCACGCGATGATGATCCCGCTCATGGTCACCGCCCTCATCGCCGACGCCGTCTCCAAGCTGATCTGCCGCGAAGGGCTCTACCACGCCCTGGCCGCCACCATTCTGGAGAAGGCCGAAACCGATGCCGCGCCCGTCATCGCGACGCCGCACAAGCTTGAGCGGAACGCTTGACCTGGCAGGAGGGTTATCGGTCGTTCCGCACGCTGGAGTTTTGCGCGTATGACCCTTCTCAAATGGGCCCTCATCTGTTTCGTCATCTCGCTCCTGGCGGGCGGCCTCGGCTTCACCGGCATCGCCTCGGGCGCGCGCTCCCTGTCGCGCATCCTGTTCGGTGTGTTCCTGGTGATCGCCATCGTGATCGTGGTGCTCGCCCTGGCGGTCGGCCAGGCGGTCTTCTGAGCGGTCTTCCGATCGTTGACCGGGGCTGGGGGAGTTCGTGACGTCCATGGCGAACGCCGCACCCATCCCCGGCAAGATGTGTCTCGTGACCGGCGCCACCTCGGGCATCGGCCACGAGACGGCCCTGGGTCTGGCACGGGCGGGGGGCCGTATCGGGATTGTCGGTCGGGATGCCGGTCGCACCGACGAGACGGCGTCCCGCATCCGCGCCGCCGTACCGGGCGCCGTGATCGACGTGTTCCTCGCGGACCTGTCCTCGCAGGCGGAGATCCGGCGCCTCGCTGCCGAGGTGCGCGCGCTTTACCCCCGCCTCGACGTGCTCGTGAACAATGCCGGCGCCATCTTCGATGCCCGGTACCTTACCGTGGATGGTCTGGAGCGCACCTGGGCGCTCGACCACCTCGCCTACATGCAGCTGACCCTGGAACTCCTCGGCCTGATGAAGGCGAGTGCGCCCGCCCGCATCGTCAACGTCGCCTCGATGGCGCATAAGCGTGGCCGGATCGATCTCGGGATATCGACGGGGCGCGCCGTTACGGGGCTCTGAAGGCCTATTCCCAGGCCAAGCTCGGCAATGTGCTGTTCACCGCCGCCCTTTCCCGGCGCCTCGCCGGCACCGGGATCACCGCGAATTCCCTCCATCCCGGCGTGATCGCCAGCGGGTTTGCCGGCGGCACCGGGGGATGGTTCGGCGTCGGCTGGTCGCTCATCCGGCCCTTCCTCAGCAATCCCGCAGACGGTGCGGCGACCTCCCTGCATCTGGCGACCTCGCCGGAGGTGGACGGCGTCAGCGGCCTGTACTTCTCGAAGTGCCGCCCCGTCCCGACATCGGCGGCGGGCGGGGACCGAGACCTACAGGAACGGGTCTGGGCGTTGAGCCTGCGCCAGCTCGGACGGGAGGAATAGGGAGACGGAACTCCCAGGCTCTGAGCGAAGGGTAGTAAACAGAAGGTCCGCCTCTCCCATTCGCGGCCTCATCCTGATGCGCCCGCGAAAGCGGGCCTCGAAGGAGACGTCCAGAGATCTCAGTTCTCATTGGAGGCCTCCTTCGAGGCCTCCGCTACGCTCCGGCACCTCAGGATGAGGGGGTGACGGGGGAAAGATGTCGCTTTGATCTTGCGACGAGTTTAAGCCCGGGGAGTATCAAGGCGTCGGCACGAACGCGCCGGACAGGGCCTTTTCGATCAGCGCTTGCGTCTCCGCCACGCCGTAGAGCGCGATGAACGAGCCGAAGCGCGGTCCGCGCGCCTCGCCGAACAGCACGTTGTAGATGGTGGTGAACCAGGCCTGCGACACGCCGGGTCGGCCGTCCGGGCTCTTGGCCTTGCCGGACAGGTCGGGGAAGTGCCTGCGCCCGACTTCGTAGACGATGGCCTGCAGCCCCTCCGGATCGGTGGAGCCCTCATGGGCGTCCAGCGTCTGCGACAGGTCGGCGAGCGCCACCCTCTCCTCCTCCGTCGCCGCGCGGTAGGTTTTCGCCGGACGCACCAGATCTCGGAAATAGGCGAGCGCGTGGCCCACCAGCTTGTCGAGGACCGGATGGGTCTGCGGCCCGATCTCCGGGTCGTAGCGGCGGATGAAGCCCCACAGCACCGCCGGGTCCTCGGTATTGGCGACCGCCGCGAGGTTGAGCAGCATGGCGAAGTTCAGCGAGCCGCCCTTGCCCACGGCTTCGGCTGCCGGCGGATGGCCCGCATGCAGGTGCCAGACCGGGTTGCCGAGCTGCTGCGCCGGTTCCTGCCCGGGGAACTTCTCGAGGAAGTTCAGGTAATCGTCCACCTGGCGCGGGATCATCTCCACGAACAGGCGCTTGGCCTCGCGGGGCTTGTTGTACATGAACAGGGCGAGACTGTCGGCGGTGCCGTAGACGAGCCAGTCGTCGATGGACAGGCCATTGCCCTTAGACTTCGAGATCTTCTTGCCTTCCTTGTCGAGGAAGAGCTCGTAATTGAAACCTTCCGGCGGCTCGCCCCCGAGGGCGCGGGCGATCTCGCCCGAGAGCTTCACCGAATCGATCAGGTCCTTGCCGGCCATCTCGTAATCGACGCCGAGCGCCACCCAGCGCATGGCCCAGTCGGGCTTCCATTGCAGCTTGGCGTGGCCGCCGGTGACCGGAGTCTCATAGGCGGTGCCGGTCTTCGGGTCGCGCCAGACCAGGGTGCCGGCGGAGACCTTCACCTCGTCGATGGGCACCTGCATCACCTCCCCCGTCTCCGGGTGGAGCGGCAGGAACGGCGAGTAGCTCGCCGAACGCTCGGCCCGGAGCGACGGCAGCATGATCGCCATCACTGCCTCGTAGCGCTCCAGCACCGTGAGGAGGGCCGTATCGAACAGGCCGGCCTTGTAGCATTCGGTGGCCGAACGGAACTCGTACTCGAAGCCGAAGGCATCGAGGAAGCGGCGCAGTTCCGCGTTGTTATGGGCGCCGAAGCTCTCGTGCGTGCCGAACGGGTCGGGCACGCGGGTCAGTGGCTGGTTGAGCGCGCCGATCAGCATCGCCTTGTTCGGCACGTTATCCGGCACCTTGCGCAGGCCGTCCATGTCGTCCGAGAAGGCGATGAGGCGGGTCGGCACGCTGTCGTTGGTGAGCACGCGGAAGGCGTGGCGCACCATGGAGGTGCGCGCCACCTCGCCGAACGTGCCGATATGCGGCAATCCCGACGGTCCATAGCCGGTCTCGAACAGCACTTCGCTCTTGGGTTTGCGCTCGAGCCTCGCCACGAGTTTGCGCGCCTCCTCGAAGGGCCAGGCGGCCGCATGGGCGGCGGCCTCCACCAGAGCGGGGTCGAGGGCGAGCGGAGACGAGACGGGCGGGGCGGACATGTGGTCAGCGTCAGTTCTGCGAGAAGATACGGGAAGGCCGGAACCGGCCGAATGCGGCCCGGCACCCTAGGGAGCGGGTCAGGGAGGGTCAACGCGGGGAGGCGGCGATGATGGCGGCGAGGCTGAAGCGGCGACTGTCTGAAACCAGACTTTAAAGCTCGGCGCCGTAAGCAATCGGGCATTCCTGACGCTGGCGGGAACCATGCCGTTGCCCGATCCCGGCGTATCGAGCGGAAAGACAAATCCGATGGCGTCCGTTTCCTTCACCGTCGATGACGACTACGATTCCACCAAGACCGTCCGCCTGGACGGGAACCCCCTCGCCTCCTATGCCGGGCCGGCCAGCAGCCACGCCTTCGGCCCCGATGGTCAGGGCCGCTTCATCCTGAACGACACCGGCACCATCGCCGATGGCGGCTCGACCTTCACCGATGCCGCGCGAACCGTCCCGGGTGGCTACGCTGCTCTGACGAGCGACCGTTACGCGGTCTTCCTCGACATGTTCGACAACACGGCATCGCTGAGCCTGACGGGCGGGACGTTCGGAGATGTGCTCCGTGGCGGAAGCGGCGACGACGTGCTCACCGGCGGCGGCGGCAACGACGTGTTCGAGGGCGGCGAGGGCGACAACGTCATCAAGGGCGGCACGGGTTCCGATACCGTCAGCTACGAGCATGCCCAGTACAGCATCGAGGTGTATCTGGAGGATTCGCGCGCCTACACCGCTCCCACCGGCGATGAGGACACCCTGTCGAGCATCGCCAACGTCCGCGGCACACGTTTCGGCGATGTGCTCACGGGAGACGGCCGCGCCAACCGTATCGAGGGCGGCGCGGGGGAGGACGTCATCGGCGGCGGCGGCGGCAACGATGCCCTCGACGGTGGCGCCGGGAATGACAGCATCAATGGCGGCGGCGGCGACGATCTCATCGAAGGCGGCGCGGGAACGGACGTCATCCGCGGCGGCGGCGGGATCGACACCGCGAGCTACGAGCATTCCTCGTCCGGGGTCACGATCGACCTCTTCCGCACTTATCAGGTCAGCGGCGGCGATGCGAACGAGGACATGCTCTACGACATCACCAACGTGACGGGCAGCCTCTACGGCGACAGGCTCGCGGGCAACGGCAAGGACAATACCCTCGACGGGAGCGGCGGCGCCGACAGGCTCTATGGCAACAACGGCAACGACCGCCTGATCGTCTCGGCAACCCCCGTCGAAGTCGATGGCGGCGCGGGACGGGACGTCCTGATCGTCGAGGTGAACCCTAACCTCGATACGCTTCGCTTCAGCGACGAGACCTTCTCGGCCATCGAGAAAGTGGCCGTCCGCAGCGACGGGTCCATCGATATGAGGGATGTCACGCTCGGAACGTCGATCATCTCACAGAGCGTTGCGGGCGATCACGGCAAGATCATCGGCACAGCCGGGGACGATCGCATCAGGGCGGGGAGCGGCGGCGACCGGATCGACGCCTGGAGCGGCGACAACACGGTCCTCGGCGGTGTGGGCAAGGACCAGTTCATCTTCCGGTCGGAGAAGGGCCGCACCGAGATCCACGATTTCGAGCTCGGCAGGGACAAGCTGAACGTGGTGCCGCTGACGACGAATTTCGATGACGTCGTCATCACGTCGGTCCACGGCGGCGACGACACCCTCGTCACCTTCGCGAAATACACCGGCATCGAGCATCGCATCATCCTGCACGATGTCGCTGCCTCGTCGCTCGGCGAAGGGGACTTCATCATCTGATCCGGTCCGCACACGCGGTACCGAGTTCCTCCGCCGCAAACCCCAGGCGCTCTCAATCGCCCGGCCCGGAGATCATCATGTCCAGGCGCATCCGCGTGATCGCGCCGATCTCGTCGAGGGCGGTCGCCTCCTCCTCGGCCCGTCCCCGTCGGAGCCGGGCCTCGAACACCGCGAGGATCTCGGCTCGGCTGCGGCCGCGCACGGCGATGATGAAGGGGAAACCGAACGTTTCCCGGTAGGCGGCGTTCAGGCGGTCGAAGGCCGCCGCATCCTCGGGCGGGAGGTGGTCGAGGCCGGCGCTGCCCTGCTCGCTCGCGGACTCCGCGGTCATTGCCCGCGCCCGGGCCTCGGGGCCGGCGAGTTCCGGGTGTCCATTGAGGAAGGCGAGGCGCCGCGCCTCGGGCGCATGGCGCACGGCGTCCATCATCGCGGCGTGCAGGTCGGCGACACTGGCGAAGGGTCGCGCAGGGGCCACCGCCTCGGCGACCCAGGCCGCATGTTCGAACACCCCGCCGAGCAGGGCGACGAAGGCGTCCTGCTCAAGACGATGGATAGCGGCCAGATCCGGCAAGGGCTCAGCTCCCACGATAGGTGGTGCAATTGCCGGGCGTGCACAGCATCGGCACATGGTAGTGTTGCTTGGCGTCGAACACCGCGAACCGCACCACCGGGTTGTCCACGAAGATATCCGCCTCGCTCACGCCCGGCCGGCTCTTCAGGTAGCCGTCGATAAAGAATTCGAGCTGGTACTGGCCGATCTTCGCCTCGGCCGCCGGCAGGATCGGCGCGTCGGTGCGCCCGTCGGCATTGGTGACGACGCTCTTCACGAGGCGCCAGCGCCCCTCCTCCATCACTGAGAAGTCGATGCGCACGCCGGGCGCGGGACGCCCGCGCTCCGAGTCGAGGATATGTGTCGTGATGCCGGCCATCGGGTCTCTCTGATCGTGTCGTGACGGAGCGGTTGCGGAGGGTCGGGGCGTTCAGCTGCCGCGATAATACGAGTAGCCCCAGGGCGTGAACAGGATCGGCAGGTGGTAGCGCTGGCTCGCGTCGCGGATGTGGAAGCGGATCGGCACGAGGCCGAGGAAGTTCGGGCTCGGCAGCGTCACGTCGATCCGGGCGAAGTACTCCTCCATATGCATCAGCAACTCGTAGCGCCCGGTCTTCAGCGCATCGTCGATGAGAAGCGGCTCGGGCGAGCGGCCGTTGGCCCCCGTGGTGATGGTCTTGAGCGGCCGGTAGGCGTCTCCGTCGAGGACGGAGAGGTCGCAGACCATGCCCGCGCCCGGTGTGCCGTGGAAATTGTCGATGGCGTGCATGGTGAGGCGCGGGCCGAGGCCCGATTGCGTCGTCGGGCCGGTGGTCAGGGCTCCCGGCTGCGCCGGAGCCGAAGACGGGGCGGGCGCGCCCTGGGCCAGTACGGTGCCGGTAGCGGCGACCGTGCCGCCGAGACCGATCCCGGCGAGGCCGGCTCCAACGAGGCTGCGGCGCGTGAGGACGGGTCGCTCAGGGGGGTGGTTCAACGTTGTCTCCTGCAGAGGGCCGGTCCCGGCGCGACCGGGAGCGGGTTCAGGCCGGCTTATGGGCGGCGCGGGCGGCGGCCCGGCGTTCCAGCGCCGGGGTGGCGGGTGGGACGAAGGCGAGGATCAGGACGATCGTCGCCAGCTCGAAGGCCGCGACCAGCCACAGGCCGGCGGAGGCCGAGCCGGTATGCTCGCGCAGGTAACCCATGAGGGCGGGGGCGCCGAAGCCCGCGAGGTTGGCCACCGAGTTGATCAGGGCGATGCCGGCCGCGGCGGCGGAGCCCGCCAGGAACCGGCCGGGAATCTGCCAGAAGACGGGGATCGCGCTCATGGTGCCGACGATCGCCACGGCGAGCGCCAGCATGGCCAGAACCGGGCTCGCCGGGACCAGGAACCCGAGGAGGGCGATGGCCAGCGCCCCGATCGTCGCTGGGATCCCGCAATGCAGGCGCGCCTCGCCGGTTCGGTCGGAATGGCGCCCGTTAAGGATCATCCCGATGCCGCCGCACAGATAAGCTGCCGACATGATCCAGCCGACGGTGAGCGGATCGGTGAAGCCGGCATCGCGCACCACGCTCGGCCCGAAGAACGTCAGGGCCGAGTTCGCCATGATGATGCAGAAGAAGATCGCGATGCACTGCCAGACCCGGACATCCTTCAGGGAGGCGAGGATGCGGTGTTCGCGCGGGCCCAGCGCCTCGGCGTCGCGGGCGAGGTCGGCCTCGATCAGCGCCCGCTGTGCCGGCGTCAGCCAGTTGGCTTTGCTGGGGCGGTCGGTGAGGTAGAGGAGCGTGACAAATCCCGCGAGGATCGAGGGGATGCCCTCCAGCAGGAACACCCATTGCCAGCCGGCCCAGCCGTTCACGCCGTCCATGCCGGTGAGGATCGCCCCGGCCAGCGGCCCGCCGATCACCCCGGCGATCGCGGAGGCAGACATGAAGAGCCCGAACACCTTCGCCCGCCGCTCGCTCGGGTACCAGTAGGTGAGATACAGGATCACGCCCGGATAGAAGCCGGCCTCGAACACCCCGAGGAGGAAGCGCAGGACGTAGAAGAAGGCCGGCGTGGTGACGAACATCATCGCCACGCAGCAGACGCCCCATAGAAAGGTGATTCGCGCGATGGTCTTGCGGGCGCCGATGTACTCCAGCAGGAGATTGCTCGGCACCTCGCACAGGAAGTAGCCGATGAAGAAGATGCCTGCGCCGATGCCGTAGACGGTCTCGCTGAATGTGAGATCGGACAGCATCTGCAATTTGGCGAAGCCGATATTGACCCGGTCGATCCAGGACAGGATCCAGAGCGCCATGAGGAACGGCAGAAGGCGCCATGTAATACGGCGGTAGGTCGCGTCGAGAGCCGGAGGTGGTCCGGACGACGACGCACGATGAGCCGGATATGACTGAGCCGCCATTGATCGCCCCGAGGTCAGCCACACTATCGGCGCCAATGAAACCTCGCCGAACCACCAGCAATATATGGACCAGTGTCGCATGTGACCCGACGATCGATCGGGCCGCGAATTCCGGCCTGTCCCTCGCCTCTCCGGGCGTCGTCGCGATCGGATCCGATTGCCGAGCGGGTGGACGTCGTCCTGCTGCGATGGTGTAGACAGGTGGCTCCTCACCGCAAGGAAACCGCATCATGTGGCCCGACAGACGCTTTCTCGATCTCGTCGGTCTGGATCACCCCATTGTCCAGGCGCCGATGGTCGGGCCTCGGGCCGGGCTCGCGGCGGCCGTGTCCGGCACCGGCGCCCTCGGGTCGCTGGGCTGCGCCGCGCTCAACGCCGAACAGGTGCGCGGCGAGGTGGCGGTGATCCGCCGGGGCACGGATCGTCCGTTCAATCTCAATTTCTTCTGCCACGCGCCGGCCGCCCCCGATCCGGCCCGCGAAGTCGCATGGCTGGAGCGGCTGGCGCCCTATTATCGCGAACTCGGCCTCGACCCGGCGGCGCCGGTCGCCATGGCCAACCGCGCGCCCTTCGACGAGACGATGTGCGCCGTCGTGGAGGATCTGCGCCCGGCGGTGGTCAGCTTCCATTTCGGGCTCCCGGACGACCTGCTGCTTCGCCGCGTCAGGGATGCGGGCTGCCTCGTCGTCTCGTCCGCCACGACGGTGCGTGAGGCCCGCTGGCTCGATGCGCGCGGCGTGGACGCGATCATCGCGCAAGGGGCCGATGCCGGCGGTCATCGCGGCATGTTCCTCACCGATGCGGTGGCATCCCAGGTCGGCACCTTCTCCCTGGTGCCGCAGGTCGTGGACGCGGTGCGCGTGCCTGTGATCGCGGCGGGCGGCATCGCGGATGCCCGCGGGATCGCCGCGGCGCTCACGCTCGGCGCGTCCGCCGTCCAGATCGGCACCGCCTACCTCCTCTGCCCGGAGGCCGGCATCTCGCCCGTCCATCTCGCCGCCCTGCGGGCGGCCCGCGACGAGGATACCGCGCTCACCAACGTGTTCACGGGCCGCCCCGCCCGAGGTCTCGTCAACCGCGCCCTGGCGGAACTCGGCCCGCTGAGCTCGGAGACACCGGCTTTTCCCTCGGCCGCCGTGGCGCTTCAGCCTCTGCGCCAGCGCGCGGAAGCGGCAGGCTCAGGCGATTTCTCGCCACTCTGGTCGGGACAGGCGGTGTCCCTCGCGCGGGAAACGGGGGCGGCGGACCTGACCCTGTGGCTGGCGGAGGAGGCACGCGGGATCTTGCAGGCCCGCGGCTAGCCTGGCTGCCCGATAGGCATGGGCCGGCGAATCAGAACGGACTGACGGGGAAGAACCGCAGGTACAGCTCGGCGTATTTCCCCTCGTCCCAGAGCCGTTGGAGGGCTTCGTCGAGGGCGCGCGAGAGCGCCGTGTCCTCGCGCCGGGTGACGAGGCCGATGCCCTCGCCGAAATAGCGGTTCTCCAGGTAGTCGCCGCCCACCAGCGCGCAGCAATTCGAGGAATCGATGCCGCCGATCCACAAGGCGAGGTTGAGCCCGTCGGCGAAGACGTAATCCACGTCGCCGCGCCGGAGCGCGCCTTCGGCCGTGGCGAGATCGGTGAAGTCGCGCGCTTCCGCCGTGGGGAAAAACGCCTTGAGATAGGCTGCATGGGCGCTTCCCGTGACGATGCCCACGGACTTGCCGGCCAGGGCCTTGGCCGAGGGGGCGGGCAGGCCCTTGTCCGTCCGGGCCGCGAAGCGCGCCGGCCAGCGGAAGTACGGGCGGGTGGCGAGGAAGCGGCTGCGCAGGGTTGGGGTGAGCGGGATCGCAGCCGCGACCACGTCGCCCTGCCGATCGGCCAGGGCATCGAGCAGCGTATCGAACCGCCGTGCCTGAATCGTGCAGCTGATCGACAAGCGTTCGCATGCCGCCCGGACGAGTTCCACCACGAAGCCGGTGGGCGCGCCGTCGGGGCCGGCGAAATGCAGGGGTGGAAACTCGTCGTCGGTGAGGAAGCGGATGGCGCGCGCCGTCTGCGGTGCCTCGATGCGTTCGAGGCGGCTGCGCGGGTTCCAGAAGTTCGGGATCGCCACTTTCGGCGAGGCCGTATCCCGCGTTGTCGTGTCTGGCGCTGCCGTGTTTTGCGCCGCCGCCGGACAAGCCGAGAACAGCGCCGTCACCAGCAATGCGGCGGCGCACCAGGCGAGGCAGCTTGACGGTGTGGTTGCATGTGTGGCGCATTGGTTGTGCGCGGGAATCGTCTGGCTCACGGCTCTCCCCTATCACGTTCCCGGGCCTCGGGGAGCCGGTTCCGGTGTCGATCCTCGGTTTCAGGAGACTGCGCGGCGAAACGGTGGCATTGCCGCTGGAGATCGCGTTTCTCCTGAGCCACGCGGCCTCCCCAATGGTGCTGGCGAAGGCCGCCGCCCTCGCGCGGGCGAGCGGCACCGATGCCGCCACCGCTATGATCCAGTCCGGGCTGATGGAGGAGGAGCGCTTCTATCGCGCCCTCGCCCTCACCCTCGGCGCGCGCTATCTCGGCGAGACCCTGCCCCTCGGCGCCGGGGCGCGGTTTCCCGACAGTCTGGTCGCGGGTGTCGCGCCCCTCGATCCGGGGGCGGGGGCGGCCTTCGTCTACGCGCCGCGGGGACGGGCCGTCGTCGAATTGCTGCAGGGACGCAGCCCCACCGGGCTGATGCCGGCCATCACCACCCCGACGGCCCTCCGCCATGCGATCTTCGCCCAGCGCCCGGCGGGAGTCGCGGCCCATGCCTCGGACGACCTCCTCAGGCGGAGGCCGGACTGGGCCTACAATGCCGCTCCCGTGGCGCCGCTCCTCGCTCTGGCGAGCCTCATCTTCGGCGCGTTCCTCCTCGCCCTGGCCTGCCTGCCGGCACTCCTCGTCACGGCGACCTGGGTCCTGGTTCAGGTCGGGTTCCTCGCCCTGCTCACCTTTCGCGTGGCCGCCATCGGCCCGACCAGCGGGATCGCGCTGGAGGACACGCCCGGGCAAAGGATGCCGGAGAGTGAGCTGCCGGTCTACACGGTGTTCGTTGCGCTCTACCGGGAGGCGGCAGTGGTTCCCCGTCTGCTCGGGGCGCTGACGCGATTCGACTATCCCGTGGCGAAGCTCGACATCAAGCTCCTCACGGAAGCCGACGATGCCGCGACGGCGGCGGCCCTCGCGCGCCTCACACTGCCGGCGCATGTGGAGGTCGTCGTGGTGCCGCCGGGGCTGCCCAGGACCAAGCCGCGCGCCCTCAACGCCGCCCTGCCCCTGGCGCGGGGCAGCTGCCTCGTCGTCTACGACGCGGAGGACGTGCCCGATCCCGGCCAGTTGCGGGCGGCGGCGGAGGCTTTCGCCCGCGCCTCCCCGCGTACCGCCTGCCTGCAGGGCCGCCTCGTCATCGACAACGCCCGCGATTCCTGGCTGACCCGGTGCTTCGCCCTCGAATACACCGCCCTGTTCGACGTGCTCGGCCCGGCGCTGGCCGCCTGGCGGCTGCCGACGCCGCTGGGCGGAACCTCCACCCATTTCCGCGGTATTAGGTAGCAAGCTCACCCGTAGGCCATTGGCCGACTTTTGTTGACAAGGGTAGGCCAATGGCCTACTGACGTTCTCGGCCTTGGCGATTGCGCATGCTCAAGCTGGGGTTGCCACAACCCCTGGCCGAGAGATGTCCATCATGCCTGCCCCCTTCGAGGTGATCGAGTTCCAAGCCGAAGGCCATCCGATCGAGCTTCTTGTTGTGAGAAGCTTCAAACGGGAGGCCGATAAGATTTTCACGATGGAGGAGTACTCCGGCCTTCTGAACTATGTGGCGGCAAACCCCGAAGCGGGCGTCCGCATCCCCGGTACATCGGGTTTGAGGAAGATCCGGTGGCGAGCCAAGGGCTCAGGCAAAAGGGGTGGCGCGAGGGTCGTTTACTACTTCAGAGACCTCAATATGCCGCTGCTGATGCTGGCGGCATATCCGAAGGGCCAAGTCGCTCAACTCAGCGCGGCCCGCATGAAAGAGATCGACCGGAAGGTTGAGTTCCTCGTTGGGGAGCTCGCCTGTCCCGGCTCCGAGGCCGACCTTCAAGTGGGTCGGAGAGCATAAAATGAAAAAGAATCCGAGGAGAGATGCAATGGCGAGCGAGCGCAGGGTGTCCGATGGCGGCCAAAGGATCGTCGATGGCCTCGACGATGCCATTGCTTGGGCAAAAGGCAACGAAGGATCGGCGCGGCTTATCCCGTGGCAAGCGCCGACCAGCGTGGATGTGAAGGCGATCCGAGCCAAGCTCGGCATGTCACAGCGCGAGTTCGCCGCATGCTTTGGACTGCCCCTGGAATCGCTCCGCAACTGGGAGCAGGACAAGCGCGTGCCGCAAACGACGGCACTGGTTCTACTCAGGCTGATTGATAACGATCCTGAGTACGTGCGACGGGCGCTGGCCATTTAACGCAAGAATGCCCCGGTCACTGTGCCGGGGCATTCTCAATAAGTTGGGCCGGGTCTGGCGACGGGCGCACCCCTATCCACGGAAGCCCCCGAGGGTCCGATCCCCTCCCGGTCCACCCATAAATTTCAATCATAAAGACGCAGAAAATGCAAATAAGTTATGACACCAAAGGCCAGCCCTATGTGGAATGGGATATTGGCGGTGGGGCATATAAGCGGGCCTGGATACAAGACAGGCTAGGCTCCCCTGATGATTGGGCTCAAACGCGGTACTATCTCAATGTTGTTAGAGTACATGCAGGCAGAAAAGGCTCAGGGGGTATTCCGGCAGATTTCCCGATTTACACAGAAGCTAGTCCAATTACTATTCTGACAGATTTTGTCACAGAGATGTGCCGAATAACAGGGCGACCGCTGCCGCCCTAATTTTTCACTTGGGTCGATTTGCAGGCAATTCCAAATGTTTCGCCGTCGTTCACAAACTCGATCCCTTGAGCTTCAAGGGCAGCTTTCATGGCTGCAAGAGTGGTCGGAATCGGCGTCCGTCGCCCCTTCTCGTAGTCGCGCACGGTGGACAGGGAAACGGAAGCGGCCGAAGCCAACTCCTGCTGCCCCCAATCCAGCCATCCTCGGGCGGCTCTGCTCTGCTCTGGCGTCATCCTCACAAAATACGGACGAACGTGGATTAGGTCAACGCCAACGAATTTCGTTGACGCCAACGATGTCCGTGCTTATCACCAGTGCCAACGGAAAACGTTGGCCTCATGTCACAGCACTTCCTCCTCTCCCGCGCCGCCCGCACGCTCTCCCTGAGCAAGGTCGCGCGCATGAGCGACGAAGAGGCCTTCGAGACCTTCCGTATGGTCCGTTGGGCCGATACGGGCGGCGATCCGGTTTGCCCGCGCTGCGGCTGTCTCACGCATAGCTTCCTGACGACCCGCAAGCTCTGGAAGTGTCAGGCCTGCAAGCACCAGTTCAGCGTCACCAGCGGCAGCATCTTCGCTTCGCGCAAGATGGCCCTCCGCGACATTCTGATGGCCGTGGCGATCTTCGTGAACGGCGCCAAGGGCCACAGCGCCCTGCAGCTCTCCCGCGATCTTGATTGCCAGTACAAGACGGCCTTCGTTCTCACGCACAAGCTGCGTGAGGCGATTTCGGCCGAGGTTGCCACCCATACCGCGTCTGGCGTGGTCGAGGTCGACGGCGCCTATTTCGGTGGCCACATTCGCCCTGAGAACCGCAAGGAAGACCGGATCGACCGCCGCAAGGCCGAGCATCAGACCGGCAAGCGCAGCGTCGTCGTGGTGGCCCGCGAGCGCGGTGGCCGCACCCTCTCGTTCGTGTCCAAGACCGAAGAGGCTTCCGTTTCCGTGATCGCTAGCCGCATCGCGCTCGGCTCCACTGTTCATGCCGACGAAGCCGCCGGTTGGGACAAGCTTCACGCTCGCTTCCTGACGAAGCGCATCAATCACAGCGAGAGCTACAGCGACGGCGAGGCCTGCACCAACCAAGCCGAGTCGTTCTTTTCACGCCTTCGTCGGGCGGAGATGGGCGTTCATCACCGGATCAGCGGCACCTACCTGGGCGCCTACGCTGGCGAGATGGCTTGGCGCGAGGATCACCGCCGCAAGAGCAACGGTGTCCAGTACCTTATGGCGGTGTCGTCTTCTCTAGCGCATCCTGTTTCACGTCAGTGGAAGGGTTACTGGCAGCGGGCGGTTTAGCTTTGAGAGACTGTTCCGGCGTATTCTTAGCTACTTCTGCATCAGACGCTGAAGACTTCGAGGATTGCGTTTCTTTAGCCACTGACGAGGTAGAGGTAGGAGTACGCTTAAACAGGCTGTCGAGCACCCTTTCACTGACCGCTGAACTAAACCATGGCGCAAAAACCGAAGAGTAGAGACCAGCCACAAACGGAAATAAAAATAGAGCGGCAAGTAAACCGTAAATCAGTAATTGATTTTTATCTTTTTTAAGATTGGATACATCTTTCTCAAGCTCGGTTACCCTTGCAGATAGGGCAAAAGGTGAAGGATAGGTGCCATGCAACCTATCGGCCCAATCGCGCGGTATAGATTTGATCCCGCTTTTCACTACACTTCCAGCACCGCGAAAATCGCTGATCCAAAAGCGGAATAGTGGATCGCCACGAAATATACTCAATGGTGTTGGACCGGCATTAAATACGGTAAATATTAACCTGCCTTCATATCCAGCGTCCACGTGAAATCCAGAAATGTTTACAAGACCTTTGAGCTTTATCTTAGTAGCAACATTAATAAAACCAATAATAGAAGTCGTCAGATAAACGCTCTCCTCAGTTATTAGGTATGCAAACTGCCCGGGGAGCAACTTCAATTCTGCGCCAACATCTAGCTTTCGATAGGCGTTATCAGAACCCTGCTCAGAGTAACCCGAAGAAACAATAGCCTCGTCGCCTAGAGTAAGCTTGTATGCTCCATCTGAAAGATTCTTTTTATCAAATCCGGTGACATATGTATGATTTTTGCTGGCGTCTATCCAAGCTTCATCAGCCCAAAAAGCCATAATCTCCTCACAGATCCGTCACGTAAAACTGCCGGTCACTAAGTTCTATGCGTCTCTGAGCGAGCTCTAAGCCAACATCGATTTTCAACTCAACCGAGCATGAAAGCGCCCAATAAAATATATCCAAATTTGCTTCTTTGGCTATGGTTACGAATTCTTCTAAATGGTCAATTTTTTCGCAAGCGTCGGCAAATCGTCCAGCAGCATCGGCGATAGGCCGAAGTATATCTATCTGTGTGTTTGCATTACTGTTGTATCGCGCAACTGCGCCAAGTCGCTGATGCAGCGTATTTGCCGCACTTAGGCTAACGAGCACCGTGTCAACAACGGTTCGTTTCACAGATTTTTCTTCGTCTGGACCTCTTGCTAGGCGGCCTACATACTTGGAAAAATGCAGCCCGTAATGCTTCAGCCGCTCATTTTTGTGAAGGCTGAGAATATCGGAGTGATTGCGTCTATCGTGACGAAATTGCTCTTTTTGCATTTCGAGAACGTCAGCCGAAGAAAGCACGGAACCCTCCCGCCGAGTCGCCATCACAGAGCACCTGCATAACGCGCCAAATCGTTATGTGAGCCTTATGGCGGACTTTGAGGTGTGGATAAGGCGGGGGATGGAGAGGGACTCGCGGCCTACTGTTGCCCGGATGACGCTTCCCAGACAACCGGCACGGTGTCAGCCCGCACGTAAAGAGGATGTTTCGGCGAGCCGTTTTGATTGATGGATAAAACGCGCAGATCGCAGCCGGTGGAGCGTATCAGTGTTTCAACCCGTTTGATTCGCTCCTTGGCCATTAAGCGATGTGAGACTGGTGGATTCACAGCTCCCCATGCCGCTACCATGAAGCCGCCACTCCCGGCGCATTCCGCTGACGCAGACAAAATGTGCTCGTCACATTCTGGGCCGACTGGGTCATCCATTAGCCAGAGATCTGAAGGCTTTGTCGCACAACCAGCCCAAGGGTTGACGTAGATCAATCGCGACCCACCCCACGCGGTGACGAAACCAACGCCGCGCCGAGATGTCGGGTCGTCCTTGTCCGCACACGCCGTGCTCGGATTATGCAAACAAAATCCTATTGTGGGTCCACCTAGCATGTCGATGTGGCGGTCAAGCCGATACCGATAAGCTCCGCATGGCGAGAAAACCGCGCTCCTCATCACTCCTTCACTGCCTCCTAACGCGCCAAAGGACGTTTCCTCGTACATCATTGGATTGCGCTATGGTCCCGCCTTCTTTGAGCAAGCGCAGGGCCTTGGATACGCGCCGCGTGTGTGCCGTCATAAGCCCCCGGTCGCGCGCGTCATGCCCTGTCAGTGATAGAACGCTCTGCGCGACCTCACGGCTTGTCATGGGCACCGTGGCATCCCTCAGCGTGTCGAGGATGCCGCGCGTAAGCTCACCCCGCCCGAACAGAACCTCGCGCTTCTGGCGGGGCATGGCGGCGTCTAGATCGCCCTCGTAGCCTAGCGTGGAGAGCACGCGGTCTATCGCTGCCGTGTCGTTCTTAATCCCGGCCATCCGGTCGCGGAGCCGGGTAGCCTCATTGTACAAATCGGCTCGCTTGGTGAGCAGGCCGGAGATGGTATGTTCGAACGTGTCAGTGCGGGAGCGGCGGATCGTTTCGGTCATCCACGCATCATAGCCGGAACGGACGCCAACGATAAGCGTTGGCCTGGGTGAGCTTGCTACCTAATACCGCATTTCCGCACCCACATCCTGCGCGCCGTCCATGGCTGGGATGCCTGGAATGTCACCGAGGATGCCGATCTCGGCCTGCGGCTGGCACGGGCCGGCTACGATGTCGGCGACCTGCCGAGCAACACGATCGAGGAGGCGCCGGCCCGCTACAAGGCCTGGCTCAACCAGCGGACCCGCTGGATGAAGGGCTTCCTGCAGACCAGCCTCACCCATGGCCGTACCCCCCTGGTCACGTTCCGCGAGCTCGGTCCGTTGGCGAGCCTATGCGCCATCGCCCTCATCCCCGGCACGGTGGCCTCGGCTCTGGCCTATCCGTTTCTGATGCTTCCGGCCGTGGTCTCCCTCTGGCCCAGCCGGATCGAGGCGGGGAGCGATTTCTGGACGAACCTGCCCATGGGCGCCGCGATCACGGTGCTCGTCTCCGGCTTCGTGGCGATGCTCCTGCCCGCCTATATCGGCTGCCGGCGCCGGGGCTGGCACGACCTCGTCCCCTTCGTGCCGCTGCTGCCGGCCTACTTCCTGCTCGTCAGCTTCGCGGCCTGGCGCGGGGTGATCGAACTGATCCTCGCGCCCGATCGCTGGAACAAGACCGAGCATGGCCTGTCCCGCACCTCGCGTAGCGGGGCGCTGACACCGCACCCGCCGCGATGACCCGTCACAGCGCCTTGGCGAGTTCCGCCGCCGCCTGGTCGGCGGGCTTCGTCAGGTTGAGGGCGTTCACGAAGCGGTTCCTGCCATCCATGATGTAGACCAGCGCCGTGTGCTCCATCGTGTAGTCGCCCTCCTTGGTCGGCACCTTGCGGATATAGGCGCGGTAGGCCTTCACCGCTGCGGTGACCTCCTCCGGCGAACCGGTGAGGCCGATGATGCGAGGATCGAAACTGGCGAGATAGGTCTTCAGCGCCTCCGGCGTGTCGCGCTCCGGATCGACCGCGATGAACAGCGCCTTCGTGTCCTTGCCCTTGGGGCCGAGCGCCTGGAGCACGTCGCCGATCTGCTGCAGCGTGGTCGGACAGACATCGGGGCAATGGGTGAAGCCGAAGAAGACGAGATGGGTCGCCCCGGCGAAATCCCGCTCGGTGACGCGCCGTCCGTTCTGGTCCGTCAGGGTGAAGGGGCCGCCGACGCTGCTGGTCGCCACCTGACCGGCGTTGGGCACGAGCACCACGGTAGCCGCGACGCCGAGCGCCACGAGTCCGAGGGCGAAGAGGATGAGGGGAAGGGCACGCCGCATGGGAAGTCTTCAGGCCGTTTCCGAAGGGATGCCGCGGCAAGAGCATGGGCCGGGGATGCGGGCAACCGTCAATATGTCGCCGTGGGGCTTGGTGGCCAGGCTTCACCGCCGGGGTCAGCGGGTCGCGAGGGCGGCGATCAGCTTGTGGGTCGTGCTGGTCAAGGCGGAGAACGCCGCGAAATCGATGCTGTTGATCACGACGAAGACCCCGACATCGCGCCCCGGCGCGAAGGCGATGTAGCTCATGAAGCCGGCACCTCCCCCGCTCTTCGTCAGCAGCGCCGGTTCGTTCCCCTTGGCCGCCAAGGCCACCCAGCCGAGGGCGAGACCCGCCATCGGCGAGGCTTCGTCGAAGCCGATCGCCGCCGGCATCGATTGGCGCTGACGATAGACCGCATGGCTCAGGGCGAGCGCGCCGCTCGTGGCGGTGACGTTGTGCCGGAGCCAGCGCGCCATGTCGTTGCCGGTGCTGTAGAGGCCGCCGCTTCCCCCCGTCGCCTGGGTGTCGACGCAGGTGGCCGGGCCGCCGAGGCCCGAGCCGATCATCAGCCGCGCGCATTGGTCCGGTGTCGGCGACAGCCCCGTATCGGCCATTCCCAGCGGCGTGGTGACGTTGCTGCGTAGCAACTGGGGATAGGCCGCGCCCCCCGCCGCGCCGACGGCATCGGCCAAAAGGTCGAACCCCACATTCGAGTAGGACGTGACGGTGCCGGGCGCCCATGGCAGCGTGTACTTGCCGAGCCAGGACCAGCGGTCGTCCCAGGTGGGCCAGGCGCGAGGGTTCGTACCTTCGGGAGCGTGTCCCATCTCGCGCGGCAGGGCGCCGGAATAGGTCGCCAGATCGAGCAGGGTGATCGGTCGTCCCTTGAAGTCGGGAATCTTCGCCCCGGGGGCGAAGCTCTGCAGCGGATCGGTGAGGGAGAGCTTTCTCTCCGTGGCAAGGGACGCCAGCACCTCCGTCGTGAAGACTTTGGTGATGGAGTTGAGCCGCACCAGGCTCGTTCCATCGGGCGTGATGCCGTTGCCCTTCTCGGTCTCGCCGTAGCCGCGGATGAGGGTCCCATCCCCGCGCACGACAACCAGGATCATGCCGGGCGCGCCGGATTCGAGGAACAGGACCTCGCCGGTGAGGTCCGTCGCCGCCGCGATCACCGGATCGTCGGCGCTCGCTGCGGGCGTAGCGGCCAGGAAAGACAGGCCGAGGGCGAGGACAGCGAATCGCTTGATCACGGCGGCTCCGATTCTGGTCGGAACTCTACACGCTTTGGCTTCAGCGCGAGCCCTTCGGTCAACGTGAGAGCAGAGCGACATCACCGATCTTCGCCCTTTCACGCCACCGTGGAAAGGGAGCGCCTTCGAACCGGGCGTTTCAGATCGCAAGCTTGTCTTCGAGCGCCGAGACCGCTGCCTCGGCGCCCATGCGACGCAGGGCTTCACCCACCATCAGCAGGGCCGGCCCCTCGAAGCCGGATGCCTCCACCCGGTCCGCCAGATCGGCGGCGGTACCCGTGACCACGGCCTGATTCGGCCGGGTGGCGTTGAAGACGAGGAGCGCGGTTGTGTCGGGAGCCAGGCCTTCGGCGGTGGCGCGGTCCAGCAGCACGCGCAGGGTCTTCTTCGGCATGTAGACCACGGTGGTGACGCTCGGATCGGCGAGCGCGCCCCAGTTCAGGTCTTCCGGCAGGGCGCCGCGGCGGTCGTGGCCGGTGACGAATTGCAGGCGCCGCGCCGCGTCGCGGTTGGTCAGCGAGACGCCGAGGGAGGCGGCCGCCCCCTGGGCCGCCGAGATGCCCGGCACCACGCTCACGGGGATGCCGGCCTGATGGCAGGCATCGATCTCTTCGCCGGCCCGGCCGAAGACGAGGGGATCGCCCGATTTGAGGCGCACCACCTGCTTGCCGGACTTGGCGAGCTGCACCATCAGCGCGTTGATGTCGTCCTGGCGGCAGGAGGGGCCGTGCCCGGTCTTGCCCACCAGCATGGTGCGCGCCTCGCGGCGGGCATAGTCGAGGATCTCGGGCGCTACGAGGTCGTCGTAGAGGATCACGTCGGCGTTGCGCAGCGCCCGCAGGGCCTTCAGCGTCAGGAGCTCGGCATCGCCCGGCCCGGCCCCGACCAAGGTCACCGCCCCGCCCTTCGGGGCGGTCTCGGTCTGGCCGAGGAGTTCGGCTAGATCCGCCTCGGTGGGAGCCCGGTCGGGCTCGGCGAAGGCGCGGTCCGTGAAGCGCTCCCAGAAGGCGCGGCGGTCGGAGAAGGCGTGGAAGCGGCCCGTCACCTCCTCGCGCCAGTCGCGGGCCGCCGTGATCCAGGCCTTGAACCCGCGCGGGAGCATGCCCTCGATCCGGGCGCGCACGGTCTGCCCGAAGACCGGGGCGGCGCCCTCCGTGGAGATGCCCACCACCATGGGCGAGCGGTTGACGATGGCGCCGAACTTCACGTCGCAGAGATGCGGCCGATCGACGGCGTTGACGATGGCGCCTGTCGCCCGCGCCGCCGCCACGAAGGCGATGCAATCGGCCTCGTCCTCCATGGCGCCGATGCAGAAGGCAGCGCCCTGGAGGTCGGCGGGCTGCCATTGGCGCTCGTGCAGGGTGACGCTTCCAGCGACGATCTCGCCCGGCACCGCGCGCAACTCGTCGCTGGGCTCGGGGGCGTAGACGTCCACATCGGCCCCGGCGGCGGCGAGCAGCTTCACCTTCCACGGCGCCCCGCCATTGGAGCCGGCAAGCACTGCGCGCTTGCCCTGCAGCGGCACGAAGACCGGCAGCACCGCAAGCGGTTCGAGGCCGGCATGTCCGGCGCCCTCACGGGCGGCGATTCCGGCGGGTCGGGTTTCCCGGGGTTGGCGGGGCGTGCTCATCCTATGAAAATGAGCTTATGCGGCGTCGCGCGCAAGCGCCTGCGGCAGCAGCTTGCGGATCTCTGGGATGCACGATCCGCAATTCGTGCCGGCCTTGCAGGCTACGCCCACCGCCTCGACGCTGTGCGCCCCGGCCGCGATGGTGGCGGCGATGACGTCGAGCCCGACCCCATGGCAGGCGCAGACCGTCGGTCCGGCCGACGCCGTCTCGGCCCGGCCGGAGAGGAGCGCGCGGCGGGCGGAGGGTTCGAGGTCGTCGGCGGCGAAATAGGCCTTCTCCGATTCCCAGCCGGGCTTGGCCTCGCCGGGGGCCAGGGCGAGGCAGGCGACGAGGCGGTCGCCGTCATAAGCGGCGAAGCGGTAGCGGCCACGGGCGTGGTCGGCGTATTCGGCGATCTCGAGGCCCTGGAACATCCCCCGCAGCATGAGTGCGACCTCGCGCGAGCTCTCCTGGGTGGCGAAGTGCAGCCCGGATCCGCCCAGGATCGTGGCGCGTGCCCACCACCAGCCGGCGGGAAGCGACCTCTGATCGCGGGTCAGCAGGAAGCCGCGGCTGCGATAGACCGCCGGCGCGATGGCGGCCGGCGTCGCCTTCAACTCGGGCTGGCCGGAAACCGGATCGGGGATGCCGCGTGCGAGGGCGCCGACCCGGCCCTCCGAAGCCGTGGCCCCGCTCCAATGAAAGGCGGCGAAGAGGTCGCCCCGGCGCATCCCGTCGGTGACCATGATTTCGAGGACCGCAGCGCCGTGGGCGGTGGACACCGTGGCAAGACCGCCATGGGTGACACCCATCGCCGCCGCGTCGTCGGGGTGGATCTCGACGAAGGGCACGTCGCGGTGAGCCGAGAGGCGCTGGCTCTTTCCGGTCCGGGTCATGGTGTGCCAATGGTCACGCACGCGGCCGGTATTGAGCACGAAGGGGAAGTCCTCGCTCACGGCTTGCGCCAGGGCCGGCGGCTGCACCGCGACGAAGCGGGCGCGCTTGTCGAAGGTGAAGAACTGCCCATCGGCAAAGAGGCGCTGCTTGCCGTCCTTGCTGGCCCCTCGCTTCGTCAGCGGCCATTGCAGGGGTTTCGCGCCGGCATAGGCCGCGTCCGAGATGTCGCTCACCGCGCCAATGTCGAAGTCGCGGGTGCCATTGTTCTCGAAGGCCGAGAGCGAGGCATGCTCGCGGAAGATCGCGGCGGCGTTCGGATAGGCGAAGGCCTCTCCGTGGCCGAGCCGCTTGGCCACGTCGCTGATGATCGCCCAATCGGCCCGCGCCTCGCCGGGGCTCTTGAGGAAGCTGCGCTGGCGCGAGATGCGCCGCTCCGAATTGGTGACGGTGCCGTCCTTCTCGCCCCAGGCCTGGGCCGGTAGGAGGATGGTCTTCCTCCCGGTGGCGCAGGCGGTGTCACTGTCGGCCACGGCCTCCGAAACGACGTAGAGATCGAGCCCCTTGATCGCCTCGCGGATCGCGTCGGCGCGGGGCATCGACACGACGGGATTGGTTCCCATCACCCACAGGGCCTTGATCTTGCCGCGCTCCACCGCCTCGAACAGGGCGACGGCCTTCATGCCCTCGCCGGTGATGATGTTGGGCGCCGACCAGAAGCGGCGGACCCGGTCCACCTCCTCGGGGGCGAAATGCATGTGGGCGGCCAGCATGTTGGCGAGGCCGCCAACCTCGCGCCCGCCCATGGCGTTGGGCTGACCGGTGAGGGAGAACGGCCCCGCGCCCGTCTTGCCGATGCGGCCGGTGGCCAGATGGCAGTTGATGATGGCGTTGCCCTTGTCGGTCCCCTGAGCCGACTGGTTCACTCCCTGCGAGAAGGCGGTGACGACGCGCTTCGTGCGGGTGAACAGCGCGAAGAAGGCGCCCACATCCGCTTCCGGGAGGCCGGTGGCGGCAGCCGTCGCGGCGATGTCCGGCGCGATCGAACGAGCGCGTTCGAGCGCCCCCTCGAAGCCCGTCGTGTGGTCGAGGACGAAGCGATAATCGAGGGCGCCCGCGCTCGCGAGATGTACGAGGAGGCCGGAGAACAGGGTCGTGTCGGTGCCGGGCTTGAGCCCGAGGAAGAGGTCCGCCTCCTCCCCCGTCTGGGTCCGGCGCGGGTCGATCACCACGAGCTTGGTACCGCGCTTGGCGCGGGCATCGACCATGCGGCGGAACAGGATCGGATGGCACCAGGCAGTGTTGGACCCCACCAGCACGATCACGTCGGCCTCGTCGAGATCCTCGTAGCAGCCCGGCACCGTGTCGGAGCCGAAGGCGCGCCGGTGGGCCGCCACCGCGCTCGACATGCAGAGGCGCGAGTTGGTGTCCACATGCGGCGTGCCGAGGAAGCCCTTCGCAAGCTTGTTGGCGACGTAGTAATCCTCGGTGAGAAGCTGGCCCGAAAGATAGAACGCGATCGCATCCGGGCCGTGCTGCTCGGCGACCTTGCGCAGGCCGCCGGCCACGGTGCCGAGCGCCGATTCCCAGCTCGCGCGCACGCCGTCGACGGAGGGGTGCAGCAGGCGGCTGTCCAGGGACAGGGTCTCGCCGAGGGCCGAGCCCTTGGAGCAGAGGCGGCCGAAATTCGCCGGATGCTCGGTGTCGCCGGCAATCCCCGCCCCTCCGAACCCGTCGGGGGTGGCGAGCACGCCGCAGCCGACGCCGCAATACGGGCAGGTGGTTTTCACCACGGTCGGGGCGGGTGCCTGGACGTGCGCATTCATGGCGGGATCCTCGGCGAATTCCAGGGTTCGAAGGGCAGCAAGAGTCGGGCCGGCGCGCGATGTGGCTCTCCTCCCCACAAGGGGGAGAGGGACCTGTTCTGCCAGCAAGATCGGGTATTCGAATCCGATAGCCCGCAAAGGGGGGGCTTCGCGCGGCTCAGTACACGTCGGCCTGGTATCGCCCGGTCTTCTTCAGGGCGGTGAAATAGGCCACCGCCTCGTCCGGGTTCTTGCCGCCGTGGCTCGCGGCGACGTCGATGATGGCGCGCTCCACATCCTTGGCCATGCGCTTGGCATCGCCGCAGACGTAGAAATGGGCGCCGCCCTCGAGCCAGTCCCAGAGCTCCGCTCCGCTCTCGCGCATGCGGTCCTGGACATAGGTCTTCTCGGTGCCGTCGCGGGACCAGGCCAGCGACAGGCGGGTCAGCACCTTGTCGTCCTTCAGCCTGGTCAGCTCGTCCTTGTAGAAGAAGTCGGAGGCTTGGCGCTGGTGGCCGTAGAAGAGCCAGTTGCGTCCCGGAGCTTGGGTTGCCGCGCGCTCGCGGAGGAACGCGCGGAACGGCGCGATGCCGGTGCCCGGCCCGCACATGATCACGTCCTTCGACAGATCCTCCGGCAGGGCGAATCCGTGCGCCTTCTGCAGGTAGACCTTCACCGTGGTCTTCTCGGAGATGCGTTCGCCGAGATGAGTCGAGGCGACGCCCAGACGTAGCCGTGAGCGGTGATTGTAGCGCACCGCATCGACGGTGAGCGACACCCGGCCCGGATCGGCCTTGGGCGAAGAGGAGATCGAGTAGAGTCGCGGCTGCAACTCGTCGAGGGCTTCCAGGAACACTTCCGCATCAGGCCGCGCACCGGGGAACTTGTGGAGGGCGCCGAGCACGTCGAGATAGGCGGCATCGCCGTCCGGGTCCTCGCCGGCCGACAGGGCCTGCGCCTTCTTGCGCGCCTCGCCTGAGGTGAGGAGGGAGAGGAGCTGGTAGAGCCCGTCCGGCGCACCGCCCAGCGCGTAGTCCTTGAGCAGCCGGTCGCGCAGGGTCTGGCCGCCGATGATCCGTTCCGGCCGGGCGCCGAGTTCGGCGATCACCGCATCCACCAGGGCCGGCGGATTCGATGGGAAAAGGCCGAGGGAATCGCCGACCACGTACTCGATGGGCGTGCCCGTGAGATCAATCTCGATGTGCCACGTCTCCTTCTCGCCGCCCGGCTCGTTGAGGCGGGTGCGGGACAGGAACACGGCCTCCACAGGGTTCTCGCGGCAATAGCCCAGTGGTCCGAGGGGCGCTTCCGCCTTGGCCGCGCCCTCCCCCGCCTCGGCCGTCTTGGCCGTCTTGGCGGTGCCGCCGCTCGCGCCGAACTCCTCATCCAGCTTCTTGAGCATCCGGAGGGTGTCCTTGCCCCCCGGCTGGCACAGGTTCAGGCGCTCTTCCTTCTTCAGGAACAGCGCGTTGGCGTAGTCCGCGCAATTGTAGCCGCACTGGCCGCAATCCTGCTGCGCCATGGCCGCCATGAGCTTCTGCGGCTCCGGTCGTTCCTTGGCGAGCTCCATCCGATCGGGAAGAGGCATCGACGGGTCGTGCCAGGGCGCGTCGTCGTTGTCGGCGAGCTTCGGGCCGCCCCCGGAATCGCCCGGGGCCAGGGCCGTGGCGCCCTCGATGGCGGGGCCGAGGAGGGCGGCGAAATAGCCCGACAGCCACGAGCGCTGGTCGGGGTTGAACGGGGCGTTCTCGGGGATGAGAACGAGCGGGGGCGTGACGTGCTCGCTCATGCTGCGGCCTTCAGGACGGGTTGCTCTTCGGCGAGGTTGCGGAGGGTCTCGGGTCCGGTGCGGGCGGTGAAGGCCTGGAAGCTCTCCTCGCGGCTCTCGCGGCGGGTGAGGTAGCTGCGCAGCAGCGCCTCGATCCGGGCCGGACAATCCTCGGCCTTCACGGCCTTCCAGATCCCGGTGCCGATCTTCGGGCTGTCGCCGAAGCCGCCGCCCACGACGATGTCGTAGCCCTCCACCGTGTCGCCCTCCTCCGAGACGACGACCTTGGCCCCGATGAGGCCGATATCGCCGATGTAGTGCTGGGCGCAGGAATGGTGGCAGCCGGTGACGTGGACGTTCACCGGCACATCGAGTTCGATGAGGTTGGCCTCGATGTAGTCGGCGATGATGAGCGCGTGGCCCTTCGTGTCGGAGGCCGCGAACTTGCAGCCCTTGTTGCCGGTGCAGGCCACGAGGCCGGCGCGGATGCTGGAGGCCTCGGTGGTGAGGCCGAGGGCGGCGACGCGCGCCTGGACCTCGGCGACCTTGGCGTCCGGCACGCCGGAAAACAGAAAGTTCTGCCAGACGGTCATGCGGATGGCGCCGTCGCCGCATTCCGACGAGATCTTCGCCAATTCCCGCATCTGGTCGGAGGTCATCTTGCCCACGGGCAGGATCACGCCGATCCAGTTGAGGCCGACCTGGACCTGTTTGTGGACGCCCACATGGGAGAAACGGTCCATCGGCCCGCGCGGTGCGATGTGCGTTGGGTCGACCCGGTCGAGCTTGTAGCCGAGCTCGTCTTCCACGGCGGCGAGGTACTTGTCGAAGCCCCAGGCGTCGAGGACGTACTTCATCCGGCTCTTGTTGCGGTTGGTCCGGTCGCCGTTCTTGATGAAGACCCGCAGGATCGCGTCGGCGACCTTGTTGCAGGCCTCGGGGCGCAGCACCACGCCGGTATCGCGGGCGAGATCGCGGTGGCCGGAAATGCCGCCGAGCACGAGGCGCATCCAGATGCCGGGCTCGACGGCGGCGCCGTCGAGCACCTTCACCGCCTGGAAGCCGATGTCGTTGGTCTCTTCCAGCACCGGCATGACCCCGCCGCCGTCGAAGGCGACGTTGAACTTGCGCGGCAGGCCGTAGAGGGAGCGGTCGTTGATGATCCAGTTGTGCCAGGACTTGGCGAGCGGGCGCGTGTCGAGGAGTTCCTGGGCGTCGATGCCGGCCACCGGCGAGCCGGTGACGTTGCGGATGTTGTCGGCGCCGGAACCGCGCGCGGTCAGCCCGAGATCGATCAGCCCGTCGAGGAAGGGCTGGCCGTGCTCCGCCGTGATCTCGCGGACCTGCAGGTTGGCGCGGGTGGTGACGTGGCTGTAACCGCCGCCATGGGCATCGGCCAGATCGGCGATGCCGGAAAACTGCCAGTGCTGCAGGATGCCGTTGGGGATGCGCAGGCGGCACATGAAGTCGCCGCTGGCCGGGGCGAGCCAGAACAGGCCGTGATAGCGCCAGCGGAAATTGTCCTCCGGCTTCGGGGCCTTGCCGGTGGCGGCCTCGGCGATGAGGCGGTTGTGCCCTTCGAACGGATTTTCGGCACGCTTCCACTTCTCCTGGTCGCAGAGCTTGCCGCCGGCCTTCACCGTGGCGTCCTGGGCCTTGATGTGGATCGCGTCCGGCCCGGTGGGCTCGGAGGGAGCGGCGGCACCCTGCCCGAGGGCGAGGCCGCCGGTGAGGCGGGCGGCGGCGATGCCCGAGGCGAAGCCTTCGAGGTAGCGCTTCTGCTCGGCGTTGAAGTCGTCGGCCATGGAAGCCTCCATCATGCTGCCAGGGATTGGGAATCGGGGGCGTGGACGCGCCCGAACATCAGGTCGTCGCGGTGGTCGGCGATGGGTTCGCCGGTGCGGATCAGCGTCTTGCACCAGCCCTGTTCGGCGATGTCGCCGACGAAGACGGCGCCGAGGAGCTTGCCGTCGCCGACGATCAGCTTGCGGTAGAGGCCGAGGCCGGGATCGGACATCACGATCGTCTCGGCGCCGTCGGGCGCATCGATCAGCCCGGCGGAGAAGACCGGCAGGCCGGACACTTTCAGGCTGGTGGCCAGCGACGTGCCGGGATAGGCGGCCTCCTCGCCGACGAGATGGCGGCTCAGCACCTCGGCCTGCTCGTAGGCTGGCTCGACGAGGCCGTAGACCATGCCGCGATGCTCGGCGCATTCGCCCAGCGCAAAGATGCGCGGATCGGAACTCGTCATCCGGTCGTCGACCTTGATGCCGCGCCCGACATCGAGCCCGGCGCCCTGGGCGAGGACGGCATTGGGGCGCACCCCCACCGACATCACCACGAGGTCGGCCGGCAGCACGGTGCCGTCCGACAGGACGAGGCGCTCGACCCGGCCGTCGCCCTCCACATGGGCAGTGTCGGCCTTGAGGAGTACGCGGACGCCGCGGGATTCCATGGCCCGCTTCACCAGGCCGGCGGCGTGGTGGTCGAGCTGCCGCTCCATCAGGCGGTCCATGACGTGAAGCAGCGTGGTGTCGACCCCGAGACGGGCGAGGCCGACGGCAGCCTCCAGCCCGAGCAGGCCGCCGCCGATGACGATGGCCCGCGCGCCGGTGACCGCCGCCTTGCGGATGGCCGCCACGTCGGCGAGATCGCGGAACGTGATGATGCCGGGCAGGTCCATGCCGGGCTTCGGCAGGCGGATCGGCAGTGAGCCCACCGCCAGGACCAGCTTGTCGAAGGGCAGGACATGGGTCTCGCCGACCATGACCAGGGCGTTCTCCCGGTCGACCTGGGTGACGGGCGCGCCGGTGATGAGACGGATGCCGTGCGCCTCGTACCAGTCGAGACCCCGGAACGCGCAGGCCGCCTCGTCCACCTCGCCGCCGAGCAGCGACGAGAGCAGGACGCGGTTATAGGCCGCCTGCGGCTCGGCGCCGACGACGGTGACGTCGTAGGCGCCGGGCGCGCGCTCGGTGAGCCGTTCGAGAAAGCGCAACGACGCCATGCCGTTGCCGATCACCACCAGACGTTCCTTCATCACGGAGGTCCGATACTCAAGCCGCCATGGCGGGCTTGGCGTGGCGGGCATAGAGGAATTCGAGCACCGCCGCGCGGGCATGGGTGTAGGTGGCGTCCTCCACGAGATCGAGGCGGCGGCGGGGCCGCTCCAGATCGACCTTCAGGATCTCGCCGACGGTGGCCGAGGGGCCGTTGGTCATCATCACGATGCGGTCGGAGAGCAGCACCGCCTCGTCGACGTCGTGGGTGATCATGATCACGGCGTTCTTCAGCCGCGCATGGATGTCCATGAGCGAGTCCTGGAGATGGGCGCGGGTCAGCGCGTCCAGCGCCCCGAACGGCTCGTCGAGGAGGAGCACCTTCGGCTCCATGGCGAGCGCGCGGGCGATGCCCACGCGCTGCTTCATGCCGCCCGAGATCTCGTTGGGGCGCCGGTCGGCGGCGTGGGTCATGTTCACCAGCGCGAGGTTGTGGTCGATCCACTCGGAGCGTTCGGCCCGGGACTTCTTGCCCTTGAGCACCTTCTCCACGGCCAGCGCCACGTTCTCGCGCACGGTGAGCCAGGGCAGCAGGGAGTGGTTCTGGAACACCACGGCGCGGTCGGGGCCGGGGCTGTTGACCTCCTTGTCCTCGAGAAGGACGCCGCCGGTGGAGGCCTTGAGCAGGCCGGCGACGATGTTGAGCACCGTCGACTTGCCGCAGCCGGAATGGCCGATCAGCGAGACGAACTCGCCCTTGTCGATCTTCACGCTGACGTCGCGCAGCACCTCGTTGGTGCGCCCGGCGCGGGTGAAGCTGATGCCGACATTCTCGATGCTGAGATAGCTCATGGGTCTCGTGTCCCTCTGCGAGAGGCGGTCGGGGCACGGCGCGGCGGGAAGACCCCGGCGCGCCGCGCGAAGGCGTTCAGGCGGTGGCGCCGCGGGTGACGAGGGTGCCGATGAAGGCCACGAACCGGTCGAGGAAGAACCCGATCACGCCGACATAGACGAGGGCGACGATGATCTCGGAGATGTGCGACGAGTTCCAGGCATCCCAGATGAAGAAGCCGATGCCGACGCCGCCGATGAGCATTTCCGCCGCCACGATGGCGAGCCATGACAGGCCGACGCCGATGCGGAGGCCCGTGAAGATGTAGGGAGCCGCCGAGGGCAGCATGATCTTCACGAAGAATTCGAGGGGGTTCAGCCGCAGCACCGCCGCCACGTTGCGGTAATCCTGCGGGATGTTGCGGATGCCCACCGCCGTGTTGATGATGATCGGCCAGATCGAGGTGATGAAGATCACGAAGATGGCCGAGGGCTGGCCGTCGCGGAACGCCGCGAGGGAGAGCGGCAGCCAGGCGAGCGGCGGGATCGTGCGCAGCACTTGGAAGATCGGGTCGAGGCCGCGCATGGCCCAGTCCGACTGGCCGATCAGGGTGCCGACCATGATGCCGACGACGGTGGCCAGGGCGAAGCCGAAGGCGACGCGCTGGATGCTGGCATAAATGTGCCAGAACAGGCCCTTGTCGGTGCCGCCATTGTCGTAGAACGGGTGGGCGATGATGTCCCACGCCTCGGTGACGACGCGCGAGGGCGGCGGCAGGCCGGCGGTGGGCCGCGAGCACAGCAGCTCCCAGATCACCAGGAACGCGATCAGGACCACGACCGGTGGGATCAGGTTGACGGCGATCCGGCGGAACGTCGCCAGGGTCACCAGGGGCTTGCGGGGCGCCTTGACCGCCGCCGGCTTCGCGGCGGCCCCCGGCACGGCGATGGTGGAGGTGTTGGCCATCACGCGATCCTCTTGATGCCGAGGCTGGACAGGTAGGCGGCGGGATCGGCGGGATCGAAGACCTTCCCGTCGAAGAAGGTCTCCTTGCCGCGCGACGTGGAGCTCGGGATCGCGGTGACGCCCAGCGCCTTGGCCGCGTCGCGCCAGATGTCCTCGCGGTTGACCTTGGCGATGAGCGCCTTGGTGTCGGTCTGCGCGTCGAACTTGCCCCAGCGGATGTCCTCGGTGAGGAACCAGAGGTCGTGGCTCTGGTAGGGGTAGGAGGCGTTGTCGGCGAAGAACTTCATGACGTAGGGGCTGTTCTCGACCACGCGGCCGTCGCCGTAATCGATGGTGCCCTTCATGCGGCCGGCGACATCGCCGACGGGGATGTTGATCCACTGACGCTTGGCGACGATTGCCGAGAACTCGTCCCGGTTCTCGGGCTTGTCGCACCACATCTGCGCTTCCAGCACCGCCATGGTCAGGGCCTTGGCGGCGATGGGATTCTTCTCGACCCAGGAGGCGCGCATGGCGAACGCCTTCTCCGGGTGGTCCTTCCACAATTCGCCGGTGGTCAGGGCGGTGTAGCCGAGGCCCTGCTGCACGAGCTGCGCGTTCCACGGCTCGCCGACGCAGAAGCAATCCATCGTGCCGACCTTCATGTTCGCCACCATCTGGGGCGGCGGCACGACGATGGTCTCGATGTCCTTGTCGGGGTCGATCCCGCCGGCGGCGAGCCAGTAGCGGATCCAGAGGTCGTGGGTGCCGCCGGGGAAGGTCATGGCCGCCTTCACCGACTTGCCGGCGGCCTTCTTCTTCTCGATGGCGGTCTTGAACACCTTGGAATCGAGGGCGACCTTGGCGTCCAGATACTCCTTGGCCACGGAGACGCACTGGCCGTTGGTGTTGAGGCGCGCCAGGATCTGCATCGGCACGGGAACGTTGTTCTGCGTCACCCGGCCGGCGCTGATGAGGTAGGGCATCGGCGAGAGGATGTGGGCGCCGTCGATGCCGTTGCCCTCGGAGCCGAGCACCAGGTTGTCGCGGGTGGTGCCCCAGCTTGCCTGTTTCAGCACCTCCACGTCGGGCATGCCATGCTTGGCGAAGAAGCCCTTTTCCTTGGCGACGAACAGCGGCCCGGCATCGGTCAGCGCGATGAAGCCGAGCTTGGCGCCCTTCACTTCGGGGCCGGCACCCTGTGCGAAGGCGCCGCCGGGCAGCGCGGTGCGCGCCAGGGCGGCCAGCGACAAGGTCGCGGCGGCGCCCTTCAGGAGGCTGCGTCGGCTGTTCTGAAACCCGTCAGTCATGGAGAAATCGATCCCTCGAAGCGTGAGCCGCCGACCTGAACACACAAAAAAACCGCCGCCCAAACGCAACCGGAGGCAGCCGCGAAAGCGCGCCAACGGGTTACTTGGGTCAGCGGCTCTGCCGACATTCGTGCCCGTCGCCGTTGACGAGCGGAGAGATCTCAGCAGGTTCCGTGCCAAACGCCGTTCAGCCTGTAACGGCTCTAGGTTCGGGGGTGGGATCGATGGTGCGCGGGCCATCGCGGCTCTGGGCCGGGCCGGGGCGTGCGATGCACAATCGGAAGGCTTATTTTGCCGTCAAAAGCGGCGTCCGGCCCCGATCAGCCGCTCAGAGCGGCATCGAACAGGTCCGGGCGGTAGACCGCGCGGGCCGCGACACGCAGATCGTCGGAAGCCTCGAGCTGCCCGGCGCGCTGCGCCTGGTCGATGAACCAATCCGCGTGGGCGGGATCCGGCCGGTGCGCCGCTTCCCCGAACAGGGCGAAATGCGGGTCCCGCCGCCGGCGCCCGTCGAGATCGACGACGACGTCCCCCGTGATCGCCCGTTCGAGGATCGGCGCCGACGTTCCCAGATAGGCCTCACGCGCGAGGATGGACGCGAGTTCGGCGCTGTTGCCGGGATCGGCGCACCAGCGCCCGGCCCGGTCGAGGGCCCGCACCAGGGGGGCGCACCGCAGGGCCTCGGATTCGGGCAGGGCGAGGACCTTTTCCGGGCACCCGGGCACGAGCTCGCTGCACAGCACGGCGATGCGGCCATAGCCCTCCGCCACGGCGACGCTGTTCCAGGGGCTGCCGACACAGAACCCGTCGATGAGTTCGCGCCGCAGTGCCTCGGCGATCTGCGGCGGCGGGATCACCACGAGGCGGGTATCCGCATCGAGATCGAGGCCGCCGCGCTCGGCGAAGATCCTGAGCTGGTAGGTGTGGCTGGAGAACGGATGCACCGTGCCCAGCGTCAGGGGCCGTCCCTCCCGCGCCCGCCGCCGGGCGATGCGAGCGAAGGCGGCGGCCACGGTGTCCACCTCGTCGTCCGCGGCCTCCATCGCGTCCCATAGGGGCCGAGACACCGTGACGGCGTTGCCGTTGAGGTTCAGCGCCATGGGCACGCAAAGCCGGGTCTGGGGACCGCTGAGCCCCAGCGTGCTGGCGATGGCGAGGGGTGCCAGGATATGCGCGCCATCGAGATGGCCCACCGCCAGCTTGTCGCGCAGGGTCGCCCAGGATGGCTCGCGCACGAGATCGAGGGTGAGCCCCTCTGCCTTGGCGAAGCCGAGTTCCGCCGCCGCGATCAGGCTCGCGGCATCCACGAGGGGGACGTATCCGAGGGCGAGCCTCATCCGAACAGGTCCGCCGCGGTGACGATCGCGCGGGCGATGTCGGCGATCTTGCGCTTCTCGTTCATGGCCTTGCGCCGCATCAGCTTGTAGGCCTCCTCCTCGCTCATGGAACGGGCGGCCATGAGGATGCCCTTGGCGCGCTCCACGATCTTGCGGTCGGCGAGCTCGCCTCGCGCCTCGACGAGTTCCCGCTGCAGCCGGGCGAAGGCCTGGAAGCGCAGGATGGCGATGTCGAGGATCGACCGGATGCGCTGGGGGTGGAGCCCGTCCACCACGTAGGCCGAGATCCCGGCATCCACCGCCGCCTGCATCATCGGCGCGTCGGAGCGGTCGACGAACATCGCCACCGGCCGCTCAACGTGGCGCGACAGGCCCGACATCTGTTCGAGGATATCCCGGCTCGGGCTCTCCAAATGGATCACCACCACGTCCGGGTTGAGGGCGGCCACCTGCGCGGGCAGGTCGGCGGTATCGGGGATGATCACCACATGCGCGATCCCGGCGGCGCGCAGCCCCTCTTCGAGGATCGCAGCGCGGGCCCGGCTCGGATCGATCACGGCGACGGTGAGGGATGGGTCTGTCATCGGGGCCCAATGGGCGGCGGGACGGCCGGTGCATGCCGGCGGGAGAGGGCAAGACGCATACCGAACGGGCCGCTCGCCGAACAGGCCGCTCGACCGCATGGATCTACCCAAGCCCGATGGCGCGGAAAAGGAGCGTCATCGATTTATCGTCTCCGGTCTATTTCGATACGATCGGGAAAGGAAATGGCCCAGCTTCCGCCGCAAACGCAGGCGCTTATGGCTGGGTCGAGGCACGGGGTGGGGTATTCGGATGGTGGAGTGCCGCATATCGCAGCCGGTTGAGAACGCCCTCGCCTCCGAGGCGGGTTCCGGCATGGCGCTTCCCCTGCTGCCGACGATCGTCGTCGCGATGATCGTGTCCGCCGCCTCTTTCCTCTGCCAGACGCCCTCCGCGCCCGTTCCCGAGACGCCCGCCAGCCCGCGGATGGTCGAGATGGAGAGCCGCACGGCGCAGGCGGAGCCGATCGAGACCGCCGATTTGGGGGCGGCTTTCGTCCCCGCCGCCTTCGCTTTCCGCGATCAGTTTCCGTTGCGCGATCCTGTGGCCATGACCGCCGGCGCCGCGCCACGCCGCGCGACCTCCCGCACCGCCGCCGCGAAACCCTCTCAACGGCGGTCCGACTCCGCCCGGTCGGAGATGGCGAAGGCCGAAGCCACACGCCCCGACGCCAGCCGAGCCCCATCGGTCGTCGCAGCGAAGGCCGCCGCCGTGTCGCCCGAGCCGTTCCGGATCGAGGCCGAAGCGGACGAGGATCTCGTTCCTCGTCTCGCCCTGCCCTTCGCGCCGGCGATCTCCGCGATCAGCCGTGCGGGCAGCTTCGTGGGTACCCAGAGCGCGGCGGTGGGTGCCGAAGCTATGGCCCTCGGCAATGTCGTGACCGGACTCGTCGACCGCCTGCCGTTGCGCCGCTGACCGCGCCGGGCCGCGCATCACTCGCGGTTCTGGCCATGACCGGCCTCTCTTTCCGAACGTTGCCGCTGGATTCTCTCCCTGCCGGGGACTAGGTGAGCCTTCATCGAGTAAACGGGCGCGACGACTGGAATGCCGCGGAGTCCCGGCGGCGAGGATGGGCATGGCGGGACGCATCGAGGATTACGCGCTGGTGGGCGATGGCCGCACCGCCGCTCTCATCGGGCGGGACGGCAGCGTCGACTGGCTCTGCTGGCCGCGCTTCGATTCCGCCGCCTGCTTCGCATCTCTGCTCGGCACGGAGGAGCACGGCTTCTGGAAGCTGTCACCGGCAGACGGCGACGCGACGATCTCCCGCCGCTATCGCGAGGGCAGCCTCGTCCTCGAGACGCGCTACGTGACCTCTACTGGCGAGGCCAGGGTCACCGACTACATGCCGGCCAATGACGGCTCGCACCTCGTCCGCATCGTCGAAGGGCTTTCCGGCTCGGTGGACATGCGCATGGTGTTGTCCGTGCGCTTCGATTACGGGCTCGCGGTGCCCTGGGTCTCGCACAACGAGCTCGGCGACCTGCGCGCTATTTCCGGCCCGCACAAGGTGGTGCTGCGCACCCTGGCCCCCCTCGACGGGGTCGGCCAGACCACCGTCTCGGCCTTCAGCGTGGCCGAGGGCGAGAGCATGGCCTTCAGCCTCAGCTACGGCCCCTCCCACGAGGACGACCCGCCGCCGATCCAGCCGCGCAAGGTCCTCTACGAGACCGACCGCTACTGGCGCGACTGGTCGAGCCGCGCCGCCTCGGGCACCCCGTGGGACGCCATCCTCAAGCGCTCCCTCCTCACCCTGAAGGCACTGATCTATCAGCCCACCGGCGGGATCGTGGCCGCGCCCACCACCTCTCTGCCCGAAGAGCTCGGCGGCGTGCGCAACTGGGACTACCGGTTCTGCTGGCTGCGCGATTCCACCTTCACCCTCATCGCCCTGATGGATGGCGGCTATCTCGACGAGGCCCGCGCCTGGCGCGACTGGCTGGTGCGGGCGGTGGCCGGCAACCCGGAACAGGCCCATATCCTCTACGGCATCGCCGGCGAACGGCTGCTGCCCGAGATCGAGCTCGATTGGCTGCCTGGCTACGAGGGATCGAAGCCGGTGCGGATCGGCAACGCGGCCGTCGACCAGTTCCAGCTCGACGTCTACGGCGAGATCTTCGACGCCCTCTATCAGGCCCGCCAGCGCGGGATGCTCGGCGATGCCGACGGCTGGCGCGTGGGCCTCGCCCTCCTCGAGCACCTGGAGAAGGTCTGGAGCGAGCCTGACGAGGGCATCTGGGAGGTGCGCGGCGGGCGCCGCCACTTCGTCCATTCGAAGGTCATGGCCTGGGTCGCCTTCGACCGTGCCATCCGCTCCTTCGAGATGGGCGACGGGCCGCCCGCCCCCGTGGATCGGTGGCGCGCGATCCGCGACCACATCCATGCGGAGGTCTGCGAGAAGGGGTTCGACAAGGAGCTGAACAGCTTCGTGCAGTATTACGGCTCGAAGACCCTCGACGCGAGCCTGCTCCTCATCGCCCATATGGGCTTCCTGCCCCAGGACGACCCGCGCGTCGTCGGCACGGTGGAGGCCATCGGCCGGAAACTGATGCGCGGCGGGTTCCTGCTGCGCTACGACACCGAGGATGACAATACCGATGGTCTGCCCGGCGGCGAGGGGGCTTTCCTGCCCTGCAGCTTCTGGTACGCCGACAATCTCATTGGCCTGGACCGTTGCGACGAGGCCCGTGACCTGATCGAGCGGCTGATCGGGGTCTGCAACGATCTTGGTCTGATCGCGGAGGAATACGACGTGGACGCCAAGCGTCTGGTGGGCAATTTTCCCCAGGCCTTCAGCCATGTCACGCTGGTGAACACGATTCTGAACTACAGCCGCGCCTACGGGCCGGCGCGGGAGCGGAGCGGGAAATCCGCCCTCGCCCGCGCCACCGCCCCCAACCGGGCGAGTTCCCCCAGCGAGGGCGGCGCAGACTTAACGGATGCCGCGGCGCAGCGCAGCTGAGCGCCGCCGCCACAAACGACGGGAAGACGAGACCATGAGCGGAGCCGACAACAGGCCGACCGAGGCCCTGAGCGAGATCGACAAGCTGTCGATCGATACGCTGCGCACCCTGGCGATCGACGCCGTGCAGAAGGCGAATTCGGGACATGCCGGCGCGCCGATGGCGCTGGCGCCCGTGGCCTACACCCTATGGAACCGCTATCTCCGCTACGACCCGGCCCATCCGCACTGGCCCAACCGCGACCGCTTCGTGCTCTCGGCCGGCCACGCCTCCATGCTGCTCTACGGTCTGCTGCATCTCGCCGGCGTCGCTCAGACGGATGGCGGCAACGAGCCGGCCGTCAGCATCGAGGACATCAAGAACTTCCGCCAGCTCGACAGCAAGACGCCGGGCCATCCGGAATACCATTTCACCACCGGCGTCGAGACCACCACCGGGCCCCTGGGCCAAGGGGTCGCGAACTCCGTCGGCATGGCCATGGGCGGGCGCTTCCTCGGCGAGACCCTGAACCGTCCCGACCTGCCGCTGTTCGACTTCAACGTCTACGCCATCTGCTCGGACGGCGACCTGATGGAGGGCGTGGCCTCGGAGGCCGCCTCCATCGCCGGGCACCTCCGCCTGTCGAACCTGTGCTGGATCTACGACAACAACACCATCACCATCGAGGGCCATACCGAGCTCGCCTTCTCGGAAGAGGTGGCGACGCGCTTCCTCGCCTATGGCTGGCAGGTGCTGCGGGTGGCCGACGCCAACGACGTCCATGCCGTGTCCAGCGCCCTGGAGACCTTCCTCCAGTCCGGCGACCGCCCGACCCTGATCGTCGTCAACTCGATCATTGGCTATGGCGCGCCCAACAAGCAGAACACCTCGAAGGCGCATTCGGACGCCCTGGGCGTGGACGAGGTCAAGGCCGCCAAGCGCGCCTATGGCTGGCCCGAGGACGCTCAGTTCCTGGTGCCGGACGGAGTGAAGGAGAACTTCCAGGCCGGGATCGGCGAGCGCGGTGCCGCGCTCTTCGCCGATTGGGAGCGGTTCATGGCGGAGGCCAAGGCCGACGAGCCGGCGCTTGCCGAGGAGATCGACGCCCTGCTCGCCGGCCGCCTGCCCGAGGGCTGGGACAAGGATATCCCGGTCTTCCCGGCCGACGCCAAGGGCATGGCCACGCGGGAATCCTCCGGCAAGGTCCTCAACGCCATCGCCAAGAACGTGCCCCACATGCTCGGGGGCTCGGCCGATCTCGCGCCCTCCAACAAGACGAAGCTCGAATTCGAGGGCGCCGGCACCCTGTCGCCGTTCGAGCCGGGCGGGCGCAACATCCATTTCGGCGTGCGCGAACATGCCATGGGGTCGATCGTCAACGGCCTCGGCCTCGTCGGCCTGCGCGCCTACGGCGCGACGTTCCTGGTCTTCGTCGACTACATGCGCCCGCCCATCCGCCTCGCGGCGCTGATGGAGCTGCCGGTCTTCCACGTCTTCACCCACGATTCCATCGGCGTCGGCGAGGACGGGCCGACCCACCAGCCGGTGGAGCAGCTCCTGACGCTCCGCGCCATTCCGGGCCTCGTCACGCTCCGCCCGGCGGATGCCAACGAAGTGGCGGAAGCCTACCGCGTCATCATGGGCCTGAAGGACCAGCCGGCCGTGCTGGCCCTCTCCCGCCAGCCGTTGCCGACCCTCGACCGCTCGACCTATGCCAGTGCCGCCGGCACCGCCAAGGGCGCCTACGTGCTCGCCGACAGCGAGGGTACGCCCGACGTGATCCTCATCGGCACCGGCTCCGAGGTGCAGCTCTGCGTTGCCGCCTACGACACCCTGAAGGCCGAGGGCATCAAGGTCCGTGTCGTCTCGATGCCGTCCTGGGAGCTGTTCGAGCGCCAGGACGAGGCCTACCGCAACAGCGTCCTGATCCCGGACGTTCTGGCCCGCGTCGCCGTGGAGCAGGGCTCGGTGATCGGCTGGGACCGTTATTCCGGCTCGTCGGGCGCGATCATCGGCATGCACACCTTCGGCTCCTCGGCGCCGATCAAGGACCTGCAGACCAAGTTCGGCTTCACCCCCGAGAAGGTGGCGCAGGCCGCCCGCGACCAGATCGCACGGCACAAGAAGTAAGGTTCGGAGGTTCCCTGCGGGACGAGGCGGTCGGGGTATCCCCCCGAACCACCTCATCCTGAGGCGCCGGAGCGTAGCGGAGGCCTCGAAGGAGGCGTCCAGTTCGCGCATCGGTCCCTGGAGGCCTCCTTCGAGGCCCGCTGACGCGGGCACCTCAGGATGAGGTCCGGACTTGGTGAGATGATGCCGCCTGTTCCCGAGCGGCGTGACGACCACGACGAGGAGTTTTCGCATGAACCCGCTCAAGGCTCTCTTCCCGGAACAGGGCCAGGCCGTGTGGCTCGACTTCGTCGCCCGCGGTTTCATCGCCGATGGACGCCTCAAGGCGCTGGTGGACGAGGACGGCCTGCGTGGCGTCACCTCGAACCCGTCGATCTTCGAGAAGGCGATCGGCGATTCGAGCGAGTACGACGCCGCGCTGAAGGAGGTCATGGATACGGGCGACGCCCGCGTCATCGACCTCTACGAGGGCTGCGCCATCGCCGACATCCAGGCCGCCGCCGACGTGCTGCGCCCGGTCTACGAGGCGAGCGACGGGGCCGACGGCTATGTCAGCCTCGAAGTCTCGCCGTATCTCGCCCTGTCCACCGAAGACACTCTCGAAGAGGCCCGCCGCCTGCACGAGACCGTCGCCCGCGACAATCTGATGGTGAAGGTGCCCGCCACTCCCGCCGGCATCCCGGCGATCCGTGCCCTGACGGCCGACGGCATCAGCATCAACGTCACCCTGCTGTTCGGGCAGGATGCCTACGAGGAGGTGGCCCGCGCCTTCATCGCCGGCCTCGAAGAGTTCGGCGCCAAGGGCGGCGACGTCTCGAAGGTGGCCAGCGTCGCGAGCTTCTTCATCAGCCGCATCGACGTCGCCGTGGACAAGGCCCTGGACGCCAGGATCGCCGAGGCCAACGATCCCGACGAGAAGGCGGAGCTGGAAGCCCTCAAGGGCAAGGTTGCCATCGCCAATGCCAAGCTCGCCTACCAGCGCTACAAGCGCATCTTCGCCGAGCCGACATGGCAGGCGCTCGCCGCGAGGGGCGCCAAGGCGCAGCGCCTGCTCTGGGCTTCCACTGGGACCAAGAACAAGGCCTATTCCGACGTGCTCTATGTCGAGGAGCTGATCGGCCGTGATACCGTCAACACCATGCCGCCGGCCACCATGGACGCGTTCCGCGACCACGGCACGGTCAAGCCCGCCATCGAGGAGAATCTCGGCGACGCCGAGGCGGTTATGGCGCGCCTCGCCAAGGCCGGCATCGACATCGGTGCGGTGGCCGACACGCTCGTGGAGGAGGGCGTCCAGCTCTTCATCGATGCCGCCGACAAGCTCCTTGGCGCGGTGGCGGGCAAGCGCGCCGATTTCCTCGGCGCCAAGCTCGACGGTCAGACCCTGATCCTCGGCGATGCCATCGGCGCGGAAGCAAAGAAGGCCGTGGAAGCGTGGCGCGCCTCGGGCTCGATCCGCCGGCTCTGGGCCCATGACAAGACCGTGTGGTCGAATGCCGACGAGGATCAGTGGCTCGGCTGGCTTCGCATTGTCGAGGACGAACTCGCCCACGTCTCCGAGTATCAGGCCTTCGCCGAGGACGTCCGCCAGACCGGCTTCACCGACGTGGTCGTCCTCGGCATGGGCGGCTCCAGCCTCGGCCCGGAAGTGCTGGCCGAGACCTACGGCACCCGCGACGGCTTCCCGACGCTGCGCATCCTCGATTCCACCGATCCCGATCAGGTCCGCGCCACGGAGAGTGCGGTGAACCTCGAGACGACCTTGTTCATCGTCGCCTCGAAATCCGGCTCCACCCTCGAGCCCAACGTCTTCCGCGACTACTTCCTCGGCCGGATGAAGGCTTTGGTCGGCGAGCGGGCCGGCGCGCATTTCGTCGCCGTCACCGATCCCGGCTCGGCCATGGAGGCAGCGGCCAAGGCCGACGGTTTCCGCCGGATCTTCTACGGCGTGAAGCAGATCGGCGGGCGCTATTCGGTGCTCTCTGCCTTCGGTCTGGTCCCGGCAGCGGCCTCCGGCATCGACGTGAAGCAGTTCCTCGACACGGCGCGGACCATGGTCCGCTCCTGCGGCCCGGCCGTGCCGCCCGCCCAGAATCCCGGCGTTCTGTTGGGCACCGCCATGGCGGCGGCGGCACTCCATGACGGTCGCGACAAGGTGACGTTCATCGCCTCGCCGGGCATCGACACGTTCGGCGCCTGGGCCGAGCAGCTCATCGCCGAATCCACCGGCAAGGACGGCCGGGGCCTCATCCCCGTCGATGGCGAGCCGGTGGGCGTGCCGGCGGTCTATGGCCGAGACCGCTTCTTCGTCTACCTGCGTCTCGACAACCGGGCGGATGCCCGGCAGGACGAAGCCGTGCGCAGCCTGGAGCGCGAGGGGCACCCCGTCGCCCACATCACCATGGCCAACGAGGAGCAGCTGCCGCAGGAATTCTTCCGCTTCGAGATCGCCACGGCGGTGGCCGGCGCGCTCATCGGCATCAACCCGTTCGACCAGCCGGACGTGGAAGCGAGCAAGATCGAGACGAAGAAGCTGTTCGACGCCGCCGAGAAGAGCGGTTCGCTGCCCTCCGAGACGCCGCTCGTCGAAGACGAGACCATCGCCCTCTATGCCGACCCGGCCAATGCCGGGGCGCTGCCGCAGACCGCCGAGGGCTTCGAGGCGGCACTGAAGGCCCATCTCGCGCGGATCAAGGACGGCGATTACGCCGCCCTGCTGGCCTACGTCGCCCGCAACGAGGCGCACCACGCCATCCTGCAGGAGGCGCGCATCGCTCTGCGCGACAAGCGCAAGGTCGCGACCTGCCTCGAATTCGGGCCGCGCTTCCTCCATTCCACCGGCCAGGCCTACAAGGGGGGGCCGGATACCGGGGTGTTCCTGCAGATCACCGCCGATCCGTCCGAGGATCTCGCCATCCCCGGCCGGGCGCTGGGCTTCGGCACCGTGGTGGCCGCCCAGGCGCGGGGCGATTTCGCGGTGCTGGCCGAGCGCGGCCGCCGGGCGCTGCGCGTCCACATCAAGGGTGGCGACGTGGAGGCCGGGCTGAAGCGCATCGCAGCGGCGATCAAGGCGGCCCTGGCCGGATAATCGCACCGCCTCCGAACACCTCAGACGGGCCCCTCTCCCGTCTGGGAGAGGGTTGGGGTGAGGGTCGTGGACTGTCCGGAAAGGTCACACTCCTCACCCTGTCCCTCTCCTTCCAGGAGAGGGGACCCGCGCCCGGCGACGGCAAGTTGGCACGTTCCGAAATCCAAGCACGGAGATCCCCAATGCAACTCGGCATGATCGGCCTCGGCCGGATGGGCGGCAACATCGTCCGGCGCCTGCTGCGGGACGGGCACACGGCCGTGGTGTTCGACCAGAATCCGGAGGCCGTGGCGGCCCTCGTCGCCGACGGCGCCACCGGGGCGGCGAGCCTGGAAGAGTTCGTCGACAAGCTCGATGCGCCCCGCGCCGCCTGGGTGATGCTGCCGGCGGGGGCCATCACCGAGGCCACGGTGGCAAAGCTCGGCAACCTGATGGCCTCCGACGACGTCATCATCGACGGCGGCAATTCCTTCTACAAGGATGACATCCGCCGGGCCGCCGAACTCAAGCTCAAGGGCCTCCACTACGTCGATGTCGGCACCTCCGGCGGCGTCTGGGGCCTGGAGCGCGGCTATTGCATGATGATCGGCGGCGATACCGACGCCCTCGACCGCCTCGACCCGATCTTCAAGACCCTGGCGCCGGGAACCGGATCAATCCCCAAGACGCCCGGCCGCGAGGGCCGCGATTCCCGCGCCGAGCAGGGCTATATCCATGCCGGGCCGAGCGGGGCCGGCCACTTCGTCAAGATGATTCATAACGGCATCGAATACGGGCTCATGCAGGCCTATGCCGAAGGGTTCGACATCCTCAAACACGCCAATTCGAAGGACCTGCCCGAGGGGCAGCGCTTCGACCTCAACATCGGCGACATCGCCGAGGTCTGGCGGCGGGGCAGCGTGGTCTCGTCCTGGCTCCTCGACCTCACGGCGGGAGCGCTGGCGGGCGACGAGAACCTCACCGACTTCTCCGGCTTCGTCGCCGATTCCGGCGAGGGACGCTGGACGCTGAACGCGGCCATCGAGGAATCGGTGCCGGCCAACGTCCTCTCGGCCGCCCTCTACGCCCGCTTTCGCTCCCGCGAGGATGCGTCCTACGCCGACAAGCTGCTCTCGGCCATGCGCAAGGGATTCGGCGGGCACGTCGAGCCGAAATAGCCGGGAGCCGCAGCATGATCCCACTGCCCAACAACGCCGAAATCTTCCCGGACGCGGACAGTGTCGCCCGCGCCGCGGCCGACCGGCTGGTCGCGCTCTGCGCCGAGAGCAAGCAGGAGCGCATCGCCATCTGCCTCTCGGGCGGCTCCACCCCGAAGCGGCTCTACGCGCTGCTCGCCGGGCCGGATCATGTCGGCGCCCTCCCCTGGGAGCGCCTGCACTGGTTCTTTGGCGATGACCGGTTCGTGCCCTGGACGGATGAGGCGAGCAACGTGCACATGGCCCGGACGGCGTTCGGCGACGCGCCGATCCCGGAAGGCCATCTCCATGGCATTCCCACCGACGGGACGCTGGACGCGGCAGCCTCCGCCTATTCCGAGACCCTGCGCGACTTCTACGGCGCCGATAGCCTCGACCCGGCCCGCCCGTTCTTCGACCTCGTCCTCCTCGGCCTCGGCGAGGACGGCCACACCGCCTCCCTGTTTCCGGGCAAGCCCGCCGTGAACGAGCGCGAGGCCTGGGTCGTCGCCGTGCCGGAGGCCGGGCTCACGCCGTTCGTCCCACGGATCACCCTGACCTTCCCGGCGCTCGCCTCCTCGCGCCATCTCCTCGTGCTCGTGACGGGGGCGGGCAAGCGCGAGCCCCTCACTCGCATCGCCGGCGGCGAGGACCTGCCCGCGCGTCACATCTCAAGTGTCGGCACCCTGACATGGCTCCTCGACCGCGCGGCGGCGGATCTCGGCTGAGACCGAGGACCGGCGGTCGGTGAATGTCCTGGTGCCTTGGCATCGTCGCAGGCGGAGCCTACGTTACATGTAACGCCTCGGGAACGGTCTCGTCATGTCGGCATCTGTCGGTCAGCGCGTCAGCAAGCGTCGTGATGCGCTCCGGGCGGCCGGCCTGCGGCCCATCTTGATTTGGGTGCCCGACCGCCCGAAGGGCGGGCTTTGCCGAAGAATGCGGGCGACAGGCTCGGGTCGTGGCGGCGACAGACGCGGCCGATCGGGAACTGGATGCCTTCATGGAGGCAGCGCTCCTCGATATGCTCCCTGAGCGTGAGGCATGAAGCGGGGCGATGTCGTCACCATCGCCATGCCGGCGAGTCCGGCAAACCGCGTCCAGCGCTCATCATCCAATCGGACGCGTTCGTCGAGACCGGTACGGTCACGGTGCTGCTGATATCCGGCACGCTGGCCGAGGTGCCCCTGATCCGCACGACCATCGAGCCGACTGAGGCCAATCGCTTGAAAAAGCGCTCACAGGTCATGGTGGACAAGGCCATGTCGGTGAAGCGTGAGAAGATCGGCGCACGGATCGGGCATCTCGATGCCGAGACGATGCTGGCGGTAACGCTGGCGCTGGCTGTGTTCTTCGCCATTGCCTGAGGGCAGATCGCTGCCGGGGCGATCGCACGAGGCCGATCAGAGACCTTTCGGGATCGACGGCTACGACTTCAGTACCGGCTCCGAAATATCGCCGCTGCCGCGCCGCGCCAGGTATTCCGGCTGGAACAGGCACATGCGCACCGCGTCGCGGTACTTCCCGTTGACGAAGAACTCGTCCTTCAGGATGCCCTCGGGGACGAAGCCGCAACGCTCGTAGATGCGGACGGCGCGGGCATTGTCCTTGTCCACGTGCAGGTAGAGCTTGTGGATGTTGAGGACACTGAAGGCGTAATCCATGGCGATGCGGGTGGCGCGCGGGGCGTAGCCCTGGCCCTGGAAAGCCGGATGGATCGCGATCTGGAACTCGCAGCGCCGGTGCAGGTGGTTGATCTCCACCAGCTCGACGAGGCCGGCCGGCGCGCCCTCCGAATTGGCGATGATGAAGCGCCGCTCGGTCTGGTTGTGGATGTTGCGCTCGTAGAGCTGCGCCAGTTCGGCGAAGGACTCGTAGGCCTCCTCGAACCAGTAGCGCATGATGCTGTCGTTGTTGTTGAGCTGATGCACGAACATCAGGTCTTCGCGCTCCAGGGGGCGGAGCTTCACCGGGCCGTCGGCGGCGATGGTGCGGGGAGCGAACTTGCTCATGGGGTGAGGCTCATGGGGTCACGCATTCCGTGATGAGACGGCGCATGAACGCCTCGCCGGCCTCGAGGGCGGCGAGGGTGATGTACTCGTCGGGCTGGTGGGCCTGGTCGATGGAGCCCGGTCCGCAGACCACGGTGGGGATGCCCGCCGCCTGGAAGCGTCCTGCCTCGGTGGCGTAGGGCACGGAGATGGTGTGGTTGCGCTCCGCCACCCGCAGAGTCAGGCGCTCGGCCTCGGAACCCGGCTCGGGGGCAAGGCCCGGCACCGCCACCTCCTCGATGGTCTCGATCCGCCCGTAATCGCCGTAGCGGTTGAGCCGCCCCGTCAGCACCGTCTCGACCTTGGCCGCGAACAGGGCCGGGATCTCGCCCATGTCGAGGTCGGGCAGGCCGCGGAACTCCCAGTGGAAGGTGCAGATCTTGGGCAGGATGTTGCGCGCCGTGCCGCCGGAGATCGTGCCCACATGCACCGTGGTGGCGGGTGGATCGAACCGCCCGGAGGCATCGCCGCGCTCGATCATCGCATCGGCGATGCGATTCAATTCGGAGACGAGCTCGGCCGCCGCCATGACCGCGTTGGCGCCGAGCATGGGCTTGGCCGAATGCGCCTCGTGACCGTGCACGGTGGTGAGGTAAGTGACGATGCTCTTATGCGCGTCCGCCACCTCGAGATCGGTGGGTTCGCCCACGATCACCGCGCCCGGCCGGGGAAGGTCCTCGCCGAACCGGGCGATGGTGTCGGTGACGCCGAGGCAGGTGGTCTCCTCGTCATAGGAGAGCAGGATGTGGATCGGGCGCTTCAGGTCGGCGGCGAGCATGTCCGGCACGGCGGAGAGTGCCAGGGCGCAGAAGCCCTTCATGTCGACGGAGCCGCGTCCATAGGCGCGCCCGTCCGCGATCCGCAGGGTAAAGGGGTCGCTGGTCCAGGCCTGTCCCGCGACCGGCACCACGTCGGTATGACCGGAGAGGACGACGCCGCCATCCACCATCGGGCCGATCGTGGCGAAGATCGCCGCCTTGTCGCCCTCGGCGTTGGGGATGCGCACATGGCTCACGCCCCAGCCATCGAGATAGGCACAGACGCTGTCGATCAGCGCGAGGTTGGAGCGCGAGCTCTCCGTATCGAAGGCGACGAGGCGCGCCAGCAGGTCGAGCGTGCTCAGCCGTTCTCCGGCACGGGACATCGGCCTAAGCAGGTTTCGCAAAAGTGGCCCCCGGTTTTGCGGCAGAAACCTGCGTCAGAGCAAAAACCCAAGCAGGGTGAAGCGTTGGCCTGCCAACGCGAACCTGCTTAGTGGACGCTGCGGCGGACGTGCGGCGAATCGAGGGAGAAGGCGGGGATCTCGGCCTCGAAGCTCTCGCCGGCGGTGGTCGACATGGTGTAGCTGCCGGCCATCAGCCCGTCGGGCGTGGTGAGCGGGCAGCCGCTGGTGTAGCTGAACGACTCGCCGGGGCCGAGCACCGGCTGTTTGCCGACGACGCCGGCGCCGCGGACTTCCTGGGTCTCGCCGCGGCCATCGACGATGCGCCAGTGGCGCGAACGCAGCTGCACCTGCTCGGAACCGTTGTTCACGATCTCGACGGTGTAGGCGAAGAAGTAGCGGCTCTCGTCGGGCGAGGACTCCTCCTCGACGAATCGGGGCTGGACGGTCACGCTGATGCCGCGCGTCTGGGCCTTGTACATCGCCTTCAAAGCCTCCCGTGCCGTCGCCCACCGATAAGCGACATAGCCTTTTCGCCGTGGTACGTCCCGGGCGAAATCGCGTCAATCGTGCTGAATGCGGGGCCGCCCGCCCCAATCGGAAGGTGGTGCCCCGTGGTCGAGGAGACCGTCTCGCCCCTGCCCGCTCCGTTTCCGAGCCGGGCCGTCCTCGCCAGCCTCGCCATCGCTGTCCTGGCTGCCGCCTTCGCCTGGAACGCGCCGGAGCGGAACGGCTGGGCAGCGCTCGCCCTGGGGGGAGCGCTGGTGCTCGACGGCCTCGCGCTCCTGGCGGGCGCATGGCTGGCCCGGCGCGGCCCGGCGCCCCGGATCGCCGGGCTGCCCTCCGTGGTCCTGGCCTTCGGCCCGGCGGCGGGACTCGGCGCCGTGCTCTTCGCCGTGGCGCTCCTGCTTCGGCCCGCCTGGTTTCCCCCCGTGGCGAGCGCGCTGGCGGGCCTGATCGCCATGGGGGCCATCGCCCGCCTCGTCGTCGCCTGGATCGTGCTGCGGATCGCCAGAGACGAGGAGGGTTAACCGCGCCTTCAGCGATCCGGTAGGATGGTGCGTCGAACCATGCGGCATTCCGATCCCCAGCCGGGGAAGGCGGCCCAGTGCAGAGCGGGCGACGCGAGACCATGCCGGATACCAAGCAGGACACGGCGCCGACGAGCCCGCCCCCTTCCCTCCGCCACAGGTCCGGGGGCATTCTGGCGGCACAAGGGATCCAGGCCCTGCATGCGGCCGGTGCCATCCTCCCCGAAAGCCCCTTCGCGGCCGATCAGGTCCAGCCGGCGAGCCTCGACCTGCGCCTCGGCTCGCGCGCCTTCCGGGTGCGCACCAGCTTCCTGCCCGGTGCACGGCCGGTCTCCGCCTGTATCGCGGCCTTCGCCCTCCATGAGATCGACCTGACCGCCGGCGCAGTGCTGGAGACCGGCTGCGTCTACATCGCCGAAGTACAGGAAACCCTGGCCCTTCCGGCGGATGTCGCGGCCAGCGCGAACCCCAAAAGCTCCACCGGCCGCATCGACGTGTTCACCCGCGTCATCACCGACCGGGGTCAGGCCTTCGACCAGGTGGAGGCGGGCTACCATGGTCGGCTCTATGCCGAGATCTCGCCGCGCACCTTCCCGGTCCGCGTCCGCACCGGGTCGCGCCTGTCGCAGATCCGCTTCCGCCGGGGCGAGCCGCGCCTCACCGACGCCGAACTCGCCGCCCTGCATGCGGCCTCGCCGCTCGTCGCCTCCGCCGCCCCGTCCTTCCAGGGCGGCATCGCCGTCTCGGTGGATCTCGCCGGCTTCGAAGGGCTCATCGGTTACCGCGCCAAGCGCCATACCGGCCTCGTCGATGTCGACGCGCCGGGCCGGCACCGGACCGCGGATTTCTGGGAGCCGCTGCCCGCGGACGGCTCGGGCGCGCTGATCCTCGATCCCGGCCAGTTCTACATCCTCGCTTCCAAGGAAGCGGTGCAGGTGCCGCCGGATTTCGCCGCCGAGATGGTGCCGTTCGATCCGCTGGTGGGCGAATTCCGCGTGCATTACGCCGGCTTCTTCGATCCCGGCTTCGGCTTTGCCGGGGCAGGGGGAGCCGGCGCGCGGGCGGTGCTGGAAGTCCGCTCGCGCGACGTCCCGTTCCTGCTGGAGGACGGCCAGATCGTCGGCCGCCTCGTCTACGAGCGCATGGCCGAGCGCCCCGCCGCCCTCTACGGCGCCGATGCCGGGTCGAACTACCAGGCGCAGGGACTGAAACTGTCCAAGCACTTCGCCTGAGGTCGAAGGCGCCCTACTGCGCCGGATCGATCTCGGCCTCGGCCGGGTCGATGTCGTAGCGGCGCGAGCAGAACTCGCAGGTGATGCCGATGCGGCCGTCCTCCGCGATCATGTCCCGGCGTTCCTGCGGCGAGAACGAGCGGATCATCCCCATGACGCGCTCGGGCGAGCAGCGGCAGCGCTCGTGGATGGCCTGCGTCTCGAACACCCGCACACCGCGCTCGTGGAAGAGCCGGTAGAGCAGGCGCTCGGAGGAGACCTCCGGATCGACCAGTTCGTGGTCCTCCACCGTGTTGACGAGGCTGCGTGCCTCGACCCAGGCATCGTCCTCCGGCGTCGCACCCGCATCGAAATGGGCATGGCCCTCGGGGATGTCGCCGGGGGGGAGGTCGGCGAGGCGGGCGCGGTCGATGGATTGCGGCAGGAACTGGATCAGCAGCCCGCCGGCACGGTAGGTCTTGTCGCCGCCCGCGAACTGTTCGGCCACCGCGAGGCGGACCTGGGTGGGGATCTGCTCGGACTGGCGGAAATACTGGTGGGCCGCCTCTTCCAGACTCTGGCCCTCCAGGGCTACGACGCCCTGGTAGCGGCTGAAATCGTTGCCCTGGTCGATGGTCATGGCGAGATGGCCCTGCCCGATCAGGTCGGCATCCTCGAGAGGGGCGCTCCCCAGAGCTTCGATCCGCGCGGCGTCGAATCGTGCCGTGGCACGCAGGCGGTCCGGCGCCTCGAAATCCACCACGATCATCTCCACCGGGCCATCGGTCTTGGTCTGGAGCTGGAACCGACCCTCGAACTTCAGGGACGAGCCGAGCAGTACGGTGAGCGCCGCCGCCTCACCCAGCAGACGCGCCACCGGGTCGGGATAGCCGTGGCGGCGCAGGATGGTGTCGACGCTGGGGCCGAGCCGGACCACGCGGCCGCGCACATCCAGCGCTTCCACCGAGAACGGCAGGGCGACGTCATCGGCGCCCTCGATGATCGTGGGGGAAATCTCGTGTCCGGAGGTCATGGCCTCTCCATATTTCTCTTCTCGACCTCATCCTGAGGTGCCGGAGCGAAGAAGGCCTCGAGGGAGCCAGCCAGTCCGCGCAATGGGTACTGGGGGGCTCCTTCGAGGCCGCTTCGCGGCACCTCGGGGTGAGGTCGCGCGGGGGGGCGAGCAACGCTACGGGGATCGCGATCCTCGGCATCCACGAGCCGGACGTTCAACCGCCGATCGCGCATCCAGAACCCGATATAGACACGAGGCGGCCATTTCGCATGGCCTTCACCCTCGGTCGAACTCGACATCCGCCACCCGCGAATGCGGCAAGTCCCCGGTCGAGCGCGTCGAGAACGTCGTTCATGCCCGCTTCTCGTCCATGCCCGTTTTTCGTCCTGGCCCTTCTCCTGTTCCGCCTTCCCTGACCGCGACGGGATCGACGTCAGCGCGTAAAGGCGAGTGCGTCCGATCTGGGCCTCATGCCCCCAGGCACCACGCCAGGATGCCCTTCTGCGCGTGGAGCCGGTTCTCGGCCTCGTCGAACACCACCGAGCGCGGGCCGTCCATGATCTCGGCGGTCACCTCCTCGCCGCGATGGGCGGGAAGGCAATGCATGAAGATCGCGTCGGCCTTGGCCGCCGCCATCAGCTTGGCGTTGACCTGATAGGGCGAGAGCAGGTTGTGCCGGTAATGCTCGTCCTCGTCGCCCATGGAGACCCAGCAATCGGTGACGACGGCATCCGCCCCGTCCACCGCCTCGAAGGCGTCGGTAGTGACGTTGATGCGCGCGCCCTCAGCCCTGGCCCAGGCGAGGAGGGCCGGCGGGGCCGACAATTCCAGGGGGGCGGCGATGTTCAGGGTGAAGTCGAACCGTGCCGCCGCGTGCACCCAGGAGGCCAGCACGTTGTTGGCGTCCCCCGACCAGGCGATGGTGCGCCCCTGGATCGATCCGCGATGCTCCTCGAAGGTCAGCACGTCGGCCATGATCTGGCAGGGATGCGAGACCTTGGTCAAAGCGTTGATCACCGGCACGTCGGCATAGTCGGCCAGTTCCAGCATGGTGTCGTGGTCGAGGATGCGGATCATGATCGCGTCGATGTAGCGCGACAGCACGCGGGCGGTGTCGCCCACGGTCTCGCCCCGGCCGAGCTGCATCTCGCTGCCCGTCAGCATCAGTGTCTCGCCCCCGAGCTCGCGCATGGCGACGTCGAAGGAGACGCGGGTGCGGGTGGAGGGCCGGTCGAACACCATCGCCAGCATCTTGCCCGTCAGCGGGCGCTCGGCGGCGATCTCGCCCTTGCGGCGGCGGCCCTTCATGGCGGCCGCGGAGGTCAGGACGGCGCGGAGATCCTCGCCGGAGAAGTCCTTCAGGTCGAGGAAGTGGCGGGGCCCGGTGGCGGTCCCGTTGGTCTGGGGAATCATCGGCTCGTTCTTCGTGTTGGGCATATCGGCAGTGCGGGCGCCGCGGTCCGGCAATGAGGACGGACCCGGACGGCCATGCGTTACTCGGCGGCTCCGCGCATCTGCGCACCGAGCCGTCCGGCCGTGGCGTCGAGACGCTCGACCGCCTCGGCCACGTCCGCCTCGGAGACGATCAACGGCGGCAAGAGTCGGACCACGTTGTCGCCGGCGGGAATCACCAGCAGACGCTCGTCGCGCGCCGCTGCGGTGAAGGCGGTGTTGGGCACGCCGAGCTTGAGCCCGAGGATGAGGCCGGTGCCGCGAATTTCCGAGATCACGCCCGGATGCCGGTCGATGACGGCGCCGAGCCGCTGCTTGAGGAGCAGGCCCATCCGCAGGACATGGTCGAGGAAGCCGTCCGCGAGCACCACGTCGAGGACGGCGTTGCCCACCGCCATGGCCAGCGGGTTGCCGCCGAAGGTGGTGCCATGGCTTCCCGCCGTCATGCCGCGCGCGGCTTCCGCCGTGGCGAGGCAGACGCCGAGGGGGAACCCGCCGCCGATGCCCTTGGCCGCGCTCATGATGTCGGGGGTGACGCCCGCCCATTCATGGGCGAACAGGCGGCCCGTGCGGCCGACGCCGGTCTGGACCTCGTCCATGATGAGGAGCAGGCCGTGCTCGTCGCAGAGCGCCCGCAGGTCGCGCAGCATCTCGGGGGGCACCGTGCGGATGCCGCCCTCCCCCTGGATCGGCTCGATCATCAGGGCCGCCGTCTCCGGGCCGATCGCCGCCACCAGCGCGTCGTGATCGCCGAAGGGCACCTGATCGAACCCGTCGACTTTCGGGCCGAAGCCGTCGATATACTTCTGCTGTCCGCCCGCCGCGATGGTGGCCAGCGTCCGCCCGTGGAACGCACCCTCGAAGGTGACGATGCGGAAGCGCTCCGGGTGGCCGCCCGCCGCGTGGTACTTGCGCGCCATCTTGATGGCGGCCTCGTTGGCCTCGGCCCCGGAATTGGCGAAGAACGCCACGTCCGCGAAGGTCGCGTCCACGAGCCGCCGGCCGAGGCGCTCGCCCTCGGGGATCTCGAACAGGTTCGAGGTGTGCCACAGCTTCTGCGCCTGGGTGGTCAGGGCCTCCACCAGGTGCGGGTGGGCGTGGCCCAGGGCGTTGACGGCGATGCCGGCGCCGAAATCGAGATATCGCTCGCCGTCGCGCGTCACGAGCCAGGCGCCCTCTCCGCGCTCGAAGGCGATCGGAGCCCGGGCGTAGGTCGGCAGAAGGGCGGATGTCACGATCCCGACTTCCCATCGTCAAAGCGGACACGTGGACGAGCCACGGTACCAAATGAAAGTGCCGCCTCGAAACCGGGCGGCACCGCTGCGATTACTAGAGAATTGACCGGTTCTGTCAATGATCGGCCGGGTTCATATGCCTGACATGCCTAAGGATTAAGCTGTCCCGCAGGGCACGATCCGTCGGTCGCACGATGCCCGCGCGGCGGGGGTGGCTCGCGCGGCTCGAGCTTGCGTGGCTCGGAGCAAGTGTGCTCTGTCCCGCCCCGTCGGGCATGACCCCAGGGATCGCATGCCTTCAGGGAAGGACGGACGGATGAGCACGGTCAAGGAACGCCTGGATGCCCTCGGCCTGGTACTGCCGAAAGCCGCGGCGCCGGTGGCGAACTACGTACCCTTCATCCGCACCGGCAATCTGGTGATCATCTCCGGCCAGATCTGCTTCGGCGCCGACGGCACGCTCGCCGACGCCCACAAGGGCAAGCTCGGCGCCGAGATCTCCCCGGAGGCCGGCATCGCCGCCGCCCGGCTCTGCGCCCTCAACGTGCTGGCTCAGGTGCAGGCGGCCGTGGGCGATCTCGACCGCGGCGTGGTGCAATGCCTGCGCCTCGGCGGCTTCATCAATGCCGTGCCGACCTTCGCCGGCCTCGCCGGGATCATGAACGGGGCCTCCGACCTGATGGTCGAGATCCTGGGTGATCGCGGCCGGCACGCCCGTTCCACCGTGGGCGTCGCCGAACTGCCCCTCGACGCCTCCGTCGAGGTCGAGGCGATGTTCGAGGTGAAGTGAGGATGGGGTCGAACGCCCCCGCCTGGCTTACCGCGACGCCCATCGCCCATCGCGGCCTGCACGACCGGGCCGCCGGCATCCCCGAGAACACCCTGGCGTCGGCAAAGGCCGCCATCGCCGACGGCTATGCCATCGAGTGCGACGTGCAGCTCAGCGCCGACGGCGAGGCCATGGTGTTCCACGACGAGGCCCTGGGGCGCCTCACCGGCGCCGTCGCCCTCGTGGCCGAGATGCGGGCGGACGCCCTGCGATCCCTGGCGGTGGCCGGCTCGCCCGAGACGATCCCCACCCTGCCCGACACCCTCGCCGCCATCGCCGGCCGGGTGCCCCTCGTGGTCGAGGTCAAGTCGCGCTTCACCGGCGACCTGCGCCTGGTCGAGCGCGTGGCCGCCATCGTCTCAGGGTATGACGGCCCGGTGGCGGTGAAGTCCTTCGACCCGGTGCTGATCGAGGCCTTCGCCGGTCTCGCGCCGGACATCCCGCGCGGAATCGTCGGCGAGACCGCCCAGGATGATCCGGCCTATGCGCTGATGCCGGAGAGCCTGCGGCGCTCGCTCTCGGACCTGCTGCATCTCGGGGCGAGCCGCCCCGACTTCCTGTCCTGGCGGGTGGACGACCTGCCCTGCGCCGCCACCTATCTCTGCCGCCATCTCGGCCGGATGCCGCTGATGACCTGGACGGTGCGCAATCCCGACCAGCGGAAGCGCGCGCACGAGCATGCCGACCAGATGGTGTTCGAGGGGTTTCGGCCCTGAGGATCGGCCTGATGGGGGCTGTCTTCCCGTGCAAAGACGATGCGAGGGCCGACAGTCTATTTCGGCATGGGGACAAGTCCGTCGAGGAAGGCCGTGACCTCGCGGCGGTTCCAGGATGCGCCATCGGTCCAGAATCGCAGCAGCGCGACGTGGTTGAGCCGCACCCATGCGATCACGCGCGGTCTCGCCAGGCGGGAAGCGCCCTTGGGCAAGAAATCGTCGCGCACCTTCGGATCGGCTCCGATGGACACGATCAGGCAGGGCAGGTCGCGACCGGCACGGTCGGGATACCATTTCACCCGAGGGCCGTTCGAACCCAGCGCCGTCGAAACGAAGATCGTGCCGGGGACGTTGGTGTCCTGTTCGTCGAGATTGGCCATCTCGATCAGGACATCGTCGGCGAAATCATCCGGCGGTGTCCGCCTTTCGCTGCCGGGGCGGACATCGAGAGCCGTCGGTCCCATCTATCTCATCCCTCCTCGGGAATCGTTGCCGTCATTGTTCATCCAAGGCCATTCGAGCCGCAAGGGCGGCGTTCGCCGGGATCGGACTCCGGAGGTCACTGGTGTCTGCGTCCGCACCGCGCGCTTGTCCCCTCGCCCGACAGGGTTAGATTGCGGTCATGGAAAAGACCGGACCGGTAGCCGAGCCAGAGCTGGATCCCGCACCGACCCTGCAGGTGCGCGCGGTCACCGGCCTCGCCGAGATCCCGGCGGCGGAGTGGGATGCCTGCGCCACGTCGCCAGAGACCCTGGCGGCGGGGGACGAGACCCACAATCCCTTCGTCTCGCACGCCTTCCTCTCGGCCCTGGAGGATTCGGGCTGCGTCTCGCGCAGGACCGGGTGGCTGCCCCTGCATGTGGCGGTGGAGCGCGAGGGGCGGCTCGTCGGGGTCGCGCCCTGCTATCTCAAGTCGCACAGCCAGGGCGAATACGTGTTCGACCATGGCTGGGCCGATGCCTACGAGCGCGCGGGCGGGGCGTATTACCCCAAGCTCCAGGTCAGCGTGCCGTTCACGCCGGTCACCGGCCCGCGCTTCCTCATCGCGCCGGGCCAGGACGTGACCGAGGCCGCCTCCGCGCTGATCGCCGGATTGCGTGCGCTCCGGGCGGAGACCAAGGCCTCCTCGATCCACGTCACCTTCATGCAGGAGCGGGAATGGGAGCAGGCCGGCGCGCTGGGGCTTCTCCAGCGGCTCGACCAGCAGTTCCACTGGGACAATGCCGGCTATGCCGCGTTCGAGGATTTCCTCGGGGCGCTCTCCTCGCGCAAGCGCAAGGCGATCCGGCGCGAGCGCCGCGACGCCCTGAGCCAGGGCATCACCATCGAGCACATCACCGGCGCCGACCTGACGCCGGCCCATTGGGATGCGTTCTACGAGTTCTACGCCGATACCGGCGCCCGCAAATGGGGCCGGCCCTACCTCAACCGCCAGTTCTTCGGCCTCATCGGCGAGCGGATGCCGGAGCGCATCCTGCTCATCATGGCCAAGCGCGAGGGCCGCTATGTCGCCGGCGCCATCAACTTCATCGGCGACGTGGCGCTCTACGGGCGCAACTGGGGTTGCAACGAGGATCACCCGTTCCTGCATTTCGAGGTCTGCTACTATCAGGCTATCGATTACGCGATCCGGCATGGGCTGAAGCGCGTCGAGGCCGGGGCGCAGGGAGAGCACAAGCTCACCCGCGGCTACCGGCCGGTGCTGATGCATTCGGCCCACGACATCGCCGATCCCGCCCTGCGCCGGGCGGTCGCCGATTATCTCCGCCGCGAGCGCGACCACGTGCTCGAGGCGGCCTCGGTGCTTGGCGAGATGACGCCGTTTCGCCGGGACTGCATGATAGCCGATCCCGAGACCCAAGAGGACGAAGAGCGCCCATGAGCCCGATCGACCGTATCAAGGCCTTCGCCGACGACCTCACGGCGATCCGCCGGGACATCCATGCCCATCCCGAGATCGGGTTCGAGGAGGTGCGGACCTCGAACCTCGTGGCTGAGGAGCTGCAGCGCTACGGTATCGAGGTTCATCGAGGGCTCGGGGGAACCGGCGTGGTCGGCGTGTTGCAGGGGCGCACGGCCAATGGCCGCCGTATCGGGCTGCGGGCGGAAATGGACGCGCTGCCGATCGAGGAGGAGACCAACCTCCCCCACCGCTCCACCATTCCGGGCAAGATGCACGCCTGCGGCCATGACGGCCACACCACCATGCTGCTCGGCGCGGCCCGCTATCTTGCCGAGACGCGGGATTTCGACGGGACTGCCCTCTTCGTGTTCCAGCCGGCGGAGGAAGGGCTCGGCGGCGCCCGCGCCATGCTCGCCGACGGTCTGTTCGCACGCTTCCCCTGCGACGAGATCTACGGGCTCCACAACACCCCCAGCGGCCCGCACGGCAAGCTCAAGATCCGCCCCGGCCCGATGATGGCGGCGGCGGACTTCTTCGATATCCGCATCACCGGGCGCGGCGCCCACGCGGCCGAACCGCATCGCGGTCTCGATTCCATCGTGGCGGCCTCGGCCCTTGTCCAGGCGCTGCAATCCATCGTCTCGCGCAATGCCGACCCGCTGAAGAGCGCGGTGCTCTCGGTGACCCAGATCCATGCGGGCGCGGCCTATAACGTCATTCCCGAGGGCGCCCATCTCGCCGGCACGGTACGGACCTTCGATGCGGGCGTGCGCACGCTCGTCTCGCGCCGCATCCGAGAGGTGGCCAAGGGCATCGCCCTCGCCCACGGGGTCGAGATCGACGTGGAGATCCGCGACGTGTTCTCGGTGCTGGAAAACAGCGCAGCCCATGCCGCCGCGGCGGCCGAGATCGCCCGCGAGATCTTCGGGTCCGAGGACGTCGACGACGACACGGTGCCGCGCATGGGCAGCGAGGATTTCGCCGACATGCTGAGGGTGGTGCCCGGCGCCTATGCCTGGATCGGCGCGACGCCGGGGCCGGGCCTGCACAACGCCGCCTTCGATTTCGACGACAGCATCATCCCCCTGGGCAGCTCCTACCTCGCCCGCCTCGTCGAGAAGCGCACCGCTGCATGACCAGCCTGTTCGATTTCACGCCCAAGGCCGCCGACGGCACGCCCTATCCCCTGGATCAGCACCGGGGACAGGTCGTGCTCGTGGTCAACACCGCCTCGAAATGCGGCTTCACCCCGCAATACGAGGGGCTGGAGGCCCTCTGGCGCAAGCACCGCGAGGACGGACTCGTGGTGCTTGGTTTCCCCTGCAACCAGTTCGGCGCCCAGGAGCCGGGCGATGCCGGGGAGATCGCGCAGTTCTGCAGCCTGACCTACGACGTCAGTTTTCCCGTCCTCGCCAAGGTGGAGGTGAACGGGGCCGGCACCGACCCGGTCTTCGCCCATCTGAAACAGGAGAAGCCCGGTCTCCTCGGCACCAAGGGCATCAAGTGGAACTTCACCAAGTTCCTGGTGGGCCGCGACGGCAGGGTCATCGGCCGCTACCCGCCCACCGCCAAGCCGGCGGATCTCGAAGGCGACATCTCGGAAGCCCTGGCCGGACGCTGAGCGTCAGACGGCGGAGTCCCTGGCCTGGATCTCGATAAAGACCCGCTTCACCGCCGGGTTCTGCGCCTTCAGCCGGGCATCGAGACGGCCGACCATGGCCTCGACCTCCCCGGCCTTGAGGTCGTCCTCCATGTCGAGGCTGACATTCACCAGGATGTCGGAGGGGCCGAGATGCTGGGTCAGCACCGCATTGACGTGGCTAACGCCGGGCTCCGTCCGCACCGTCTCCTCGATGGCGGCCACGGTCTCTGGGGCCGCCGCCTCGCCGACCAGGAGGCCGTGGGTCTCGATCATCAGGAACAGCGCCATCCCGATCAGGATCGCGCCGATGCCGATGGACGACCAGCCGTCGAGGCTGGGCATCTTCAGCCATTCGGCGAGGATCACGCCGGCCAGGGCCACCATCAGCCCGAGGAGGGCGGCGACGTCCTCGATGAGGACCGTGAACAGGGCCGGGTCCTTGCTCCGGCGGATCGCGGTGATCGCCTCCCGGTCGCCCTTCTCGGCCCAGAACGCCTTGAGGGCGACGGCGCAGGAATAGCCCTCGGCCAGCACGGCGAAGCCGAGGATCGAGAGGTTGACCCAGAAGCCCGGAATGGTGCGGCCGAAGATCACCGCGTCGGCGGAGGCCTCCGGGTAGTGGATCTTGTGGATGCCCTCGTAGACCGCGAAGGCGCCGCCGCCGAGGAAGATGAACAGCGCGACGATGAAGGCGTAGAAATAGACCTCCCGGCCGTAGCCGAAGGGGAAGCGCGCATCCGCCGGCTTCTTCGCCCGCGACAGGCCGACGAGGAGGAGGATCTGGTTGGCCGTGTCCACCAGGGAATGGACGCCCTCGGCCAGCATGGCCGAGGATCCGGTGAAGAACGCGCCCACGAACTTCGCCGCCGCGATGGCGAGGTTGGCTCCCGCGGCGGTATAGATCGCGCCGTTGCTTTCATGCGCCATGCCGGCGAAGCTCTCTCGAAAGGGACGGCCCGCGCGCCGTGGACGCCGGGGGCCAGTCTGTGCAAGGTCCGGCCGGAAATCCGCAGACGAACATCCGCGATGGAGACCGGCCCCGATGTCCTCAAACGCCGAAGCTGCGCAGTACGATCCGCAGAACGTCTTCGCCAAGATCCTGCGCGGCGAGATCCCCGCCCATAAGGTCTACGAGGACGAGCACACCCTGGCCTTCATGGACGTGATGCCCCAGGGGCCGGGCCATACCCTGGTGATCCCCAAGGCGCCGGCCCGCGGCCTCCTCGATGCCGACCCCGCATCCCTGGCCGCCGTCGCCGCCACGGTGCAAAGGGTGGCCCGCGCGGTGAAGACCGCCTTCTCCGCCGATGGTCTCACGGTCTTCCAGTACAACGAGGCGGCCGGCGGGCAGACGGTGTTCCACCTCCACGTCCACGTCGTCCCCCGGTTCGACGGCGTGGCCCTGGGCCGGCACACGGGCAAGATGGCCGACCAGGATCTTCTCGGCATCCATGCGGCCCAGATCCGGGCGGCGCTGGACGGCGCGTGAGTCAGTCGGGACCGGCGGGGGCCGGCGTCGCGGCGACGAGCCGGCGCAGGACGGCGTTCTCGGCTTCGAGTTCGCCGATGCGTTGGATCAGGGCCAGCATCGCGCCCGGCTCGGCCAGCGGCACCGGAGCGGCGGCCGCCGTTTCGTCCACGAAGGCGACGCCGATGCCGTCGGTGCGGCGCCAGCGAAGACTCGCTCGATAGGTCCGCTCCTTCTGGGGGATGAACAGGTCGAACAGATCCGGAAGGGTCGCGGTCTCCGTCAGCGCGAGGCGCGCGCCGACCGACGACAGGTCGCGCACGAGGCAATCCATGCTCGACGCGCCGTTGTTGAAGATGATGCGGCCCTTGAGGAACGTCCTCTGCCGCGCTTCCTTGCGTTTGTCCGACATGACGGTCGGCCTCCGACTCCGCTTGGTGCGACCGGCCGGACCCTCGCATGACGCTTCTTAAGGAAAGATCGCCGCGATGGACGAGTCCGCTCAGTTGAAGCGCCGATCCATGGTCTCGAAGAGGTAGAAGCCGTTGAAGCGCACCGCCGTGGTCGCGGCCCGCTCATCGAAATCGGCCGGCGCCTCGGCCTCGTCGCTCAGGCGTCCGCTGAACGCCCAGTTCCGTCCGCTGAGGAAGCTCGGCACGGCGCGGCTCTCGGGCACCGCGCAGCACAGGCCGCTGACGCTCTTCAGGCAGAACACGTTGTAGCTTTGCATCGGTCGGTCTCCGACTGGCCACCCCGACTCGGGCTCATAGTGGCATAATCGGACGGGACTGTGTCGGTCAGTTTTCCGGAACGTTGCGGGCGAGCTCGTCGAGCCAGATCCGCGCGTTGCCGTCGGACGGCGCACGCCAGTCGCCGCGCGGGGAGAGGGCGCCCCCGGCCGCCACTTTCGGGCCGTTGGGCATCGCCGAGCGCTTGAACTGGCTGAAGCCGAAGAACCGCTGCAGGAAGACGCCGAGCCAGGAGCGGATTTCCGGCAAGGCGTAGGTTTGACGCTTGGCCTCGGGAAAGTCCGGCGGCCATGCGCCGCGCTCCGCATCGCTCCAGGCATGCAGGGCGAGGAAAGCGATCTTCGAGGGTCGGAAGCCGTAGCGCAGGGTGTAGAACAGGTTGAAATCCTGAAGCGCGTAGGGGCCGATCCTGGCCTCCGTGCTCTGGGGCGAGCCGCCCTCCTCCGTGGGCACGAGTTCGGGCGAGATCTCGGTGGCGAGGATCGCCTGTAGGGTGGCGTTGGCGCCGTCCCCGATCTGGCCGCTGGCGATGACCCAGCGGATCAGGTGCTGGATCAGGGTCTTGGGCACCCCGGAATTGACGCCGTAATGGCTCATCTGGTCGCCGACGCCGTAGGTGCACCAGCCCAGCGCCAGTTCCGACAGGTCCCCCGTGCCGATGACGATGGCGCCGCTCTGGTTGGCGAGCCGGAACAGGTAATCGGTCCGCAGGCCCGCCTGTACGTTCTCGAAGGTGACGTCGTAGACCGGCTCTCCCCGCCCGTAGGGATGGCCCATATCGGCGAGCATCTGCCGCGCCGCCGGCCGGATGTCGATCTCCCCGGCGGTGGTCCCGAGGGCCGCCATCAGTGCGTGGGCATTGGCCTTGGTGCCGTCCGAGGTGGCAAAGCCCGGCAGCGTGTAGGCGAGGATGTCCGAGCGCGGGAGGCCGAGCTTGTCGAAGGCCTTGGCGACCACGATGAGGGCGTGGGTCGAATCGAGGCCGCCCGAGATGCCGATCACCGCCTTCTTCGTGCCGGTTGCGGCGAGACGCTGGGCGAGCCCCGCCACCTGGATGTTGTAGGCCTCGTAGCAATCCTGGGCGAGGCGGGCGATGTCGGCCGGCACGAAGGGAAAGCGCTCCACCCGCCGCATCAGTCCGAGATCGCCCGATGGCGGATCGAGGCGGAAGCGGATCGTGCGGTAGGAGAGCCCGCGCCCGCGCGCATTGTCGTCGAAGCTTCCCGCCTGCAGCCGTTCCTGGACCAGGAGGTCGAGGTCGATATCGGCCATGGTCGCCACCGGACCGGCGGCGAAACGCTCGCCTTCGGCGAGGCGGATGCCGACCTCGTCGATGCTGGTCTGGCCGTCCCAGGACAGGTCGGTGGTGGATTCACCGAGACCCGCCGCCGCGTAGACATAGGCGCAGGCGCAGCGCATCGACGCCGACCGGGTGAGCAGCGCCCGGGATTCAGCCCGGCCCACGGTGATCGGGCTGCCCGACAGGTTGGCGAGGACGGTGGCACCGGCCAGGGCCGCATCGGTGCCGGGGGAGGCGGGCACCCAAAGGTCCTCGCAGACCTCGATCCCGAGGGTGAAGCCGGGCAGGTCGTCCGCCGAGAAGAGCAGGTCCGTTCCGAACGGCGCATCGACCCCACCGAGGGTGATCGCCTCGCCGAGAATGCCGGCCCCGGAGGCGAAATGGCGCTTCTCGTAGAACTCCCGGTAATTCGGCAGGTAGCTCTTCGGCACCACGCCGAGCACCCGGCCCCGATGGATGGCGAGGGCGCCATTGTAGATCCGGTGGCGCCAGCGCAGGGGCGCGCCGACCACGAGGATGGGCGTCAGCTCGGCCGAGGCCGCAACGATGCGGGTGATCGCCGTCTCCACCGCGTCGAGGAGGGGCGTCTGCAGCAGCAGGTCCTCGATGGCGTAGGCGGAGACGCAGAGTTCCGGGAACACGGCGAGGACCGCGCCCGCCCGATGGCATTCCCCGGCGAGCGCCAGGATCTCGTCGGCATTGCGCTCCGGATCGGCCGGATGGCTGCGTCCGGCGCAGGCCGCCACGCGGGCGAAACCGTGGCGGTAGAGGGACTTGAAGGCGGAACTTCGTGTCGTTTCGACCAAGGGGCGGGGTGCCTCTCGCAAGGGTGACGCAGCGTCCGCAGCGCGCGGGGCTAAGCGGGCAGGGTCCGCCGAGGGAAACCCGTGTGATCCGAGACGCTTCATCGGGTTCCCTCATCTAACCCGTTACGCGCCGGTGCTCCAGGGGGAGGCGGGCGCTCCCGGTCTTCGGAGATCCGACACTTCGCGGCATGCGGGCAAGCGTCTGTTAACGACGTTGGCCCTAGCGTGGGGAAGAACCGCTCCTGTCGAGGACGCGGACCCGTACCCTTCGAGTCAATCCAGAGCATCATGCGCGCATCGGGACGGCCTCCCTATTCTCATCGTGATCCCTCCCGGCCCGGACGCGGCGGCGACCGCCCCGGCCTGACCTTGGGCGCCCTCGCGCACAGGCTGATCAGCCTACGCGCAAGCCTGACCCGGCGCCTCGCCGGACCGCCCCAGCGCCCTAGCCTGGTCTCGCCGCGCCCCGTGCAATCCTGGCTCACGGCCCCCAGGGACATGGTGCACGACGCCCCCGCTCCCCAGCCCCAGCCTTGGCTGGAGCAGGGCGAGTGGGCCGAGGCGCAGGCCTGGCCGGACCACGTCTTCGACGACCGCGCCACTCCCGATCTCGCCCGCTCTTCGGGCATCGCGGCCCTGGACTCGACAGGCGAAAGCCGGATCGACCACGGCGCATCGAGCCCGCGCGTGCTGATCCGCTCGCCGCGCCGCCCCGCTTCGATCACGCCGGAGGGCTACGACGCGCCGGCCCATTCCGCGCCCGAGCCGGACGCCCCGGCGGTGCGCTACACCCGCACCCCCGATCCGGTACTGCAGGAGCGCCGCCAGCGGGCGCTCGATGCCGAGCGCCTGGCGCAGGAGGAGCAGGTCCGCGCCGCGCGGCAGGCCGAGGACGAGGCGCGGCAGGCCGCCGAACGCGCCGCCCTCGCCGCCGCGGAAGCGGAGCGTGCCGCCCAGGAGGCGGCCGAGGCCGCGCTTCTCGCCGCGATCCCCCCCGAGCCGCCCCAGCCCCTGTGGCGCCAGCCCTATACCCCGCCGCCCGGCGTGCGCTTCTTCCGCTCGCCCGACCGCCGGCCGCAAGCCGTCCTCGCCGCCATCGTCGAGGAGCCGCTGCCCATCCCCGCATCGGTGAGCGAGCCGATCCTCGCCGCCGAGCCGGCCCCGCTGCCCGTCGACCGCGACTGGACCGAGGTCCCGGACTGGGCCGCCATGCGCGCCTGGTTCGACGGCGAGGATTCGACGGCCGTGGAGACGTGGTCGGCGATCCAGGCCGATTCCGCCGAGGCTTCGGCTCCGTCCGTGCCGGAGGTTTCTCCGGTGTCGGAGCTTGCCCCGGTGCCGGATCTGGCCCCGATGAGTGCGCAGGAGAACGAGACCTCAGGCTTCACGGTCTCGCCGCCCGTGGACATCTCGCTCCTGCGCCCGCTGCCGCCCAGCCCCGTCTACGTCCTCGACCGGCTGATGCGGTTCGACCGTGGCGGCGCGCCCCTGCCCGCCAACGGCCAGGATAACGGCCAACATAACGGCCAGTCCGCGCCCGTCAGGGACGAGCCGAGCCACGAGGACCGCGTCGCCGAAGTCGCCGAGGCGGCCACCCTGGCTCTCGTCATCGAGCAGACCGGGCCGGCCCCCCAGCGTTCGGTTGCCGTCTCTGCCATGGCCGCCCGCGCGGCGATCCGTCCGGCCCGCATGCCCGCCGCCCCGGTGGCGCAGGCTCCCGTGATGCAAACTCTCCTGACGCAGCCCCCCCTCGCGGACGCTCCCGTGATGGACGCCAACATCGCGCAAACCTCTCCCATCCAGGCCCCCTCCCCTGCCAGGGCCACTCCGGTCTTCACGCCGCTGCCGCCGCGCCCGGTCCTGTTGCGCAATCCAAAGGCCGCCGCCCCGACTCCGGAGCCCGAGCCTCTTGTGGCGGAAGCGCCGGCCGTCTCCGAAGCTGCTGCGCCCGTCGAGATGGAGGAAGCCCCGGCTCCCGTCCTCGCCCTGCCTGCCCCGCCGCCTGCCCCGTCTCCGTCCCGCGCGATCTTCCCCGAGCCCCGCGCCACCCTGATCCCGGCCGGCCGGCACACGCCGATGTCGCTGGTGGAGAACGAGGATTACGAGCACCCCTCGCTCGAACTCCTGGCCGAGCCGCCGCTCACCGGCACCGAGGAGGTCGATGCCGACGTACTCGAGCAGAACGCATTGAACCTCCAGCAGACGGTGCAGGATTTCGGCGTGCGTGGCGACATCCTCGCCGTGCGTCCCGGCCCGGTGGTGACCCTCTACGAGCTGGAGCCGGCCCCCGGTACCAAGTCGAGCCGCGTCATCGGCCTGTCGGACGACATCGCCCGCTCCATGTCGGCGGTCTCGGCCCGCGTGGCGGTGGTTCCCGGCCGCAACGTCATCGGCATCGAACTGCCCAACGAGACCCGCGAGACCGTCTATCTGCGCGAGCTCCTCGCCTCGGCCGATTTCTGCATCAGCAAGCACAAGCTGGCCCTCTGCCTCGGCAAGAACATCGGGGGTGAGCCGATCATCGCCGATCTCGCCAAGATGCCCCACCTGCTGGTGGCCGGCACCACGGGCTCGGGCAAGTCGGTGGCGATCAACACGATGATCCTGTCGCTGCTCTACCGGATGAAGCCGGAAGAGTGCCGCCTGATCATGGTGGACCCGAAGATGCTGGAACTCTCCGTCTATGACGGCATCCCGCACCTGCTTTCCCCCGTGGTCACCGACCCGAAGAAGGCGGTCATCGCCCTCAAATGGGCCGTGCGCGAGATGGAGGAGCGCTACAAGAAGATGTCGAAGGTCGGTGTGCGCAACATCGACGGTTTCAATGCGCGGCTGGCGGAGGCTCGTGGCCGGGGCGAGATCCTGACCCGGGCGGTCCATACCGGCTTCGACCGCGAGACCGGCGAGGCGGTGTTCGAGACGGAGGAGATGGATCTCTCTGCGCTGCCCTACATCGTGATCGTGGTCGACGAGATGGCCGACCTGATGATGGTGGCGGGCAAGGACATCGAAGGCGCGATCCAGCGCCTGGCGCAGATGGCGCGTGCGGCCGGCATCCACCTCATCATGGCGACGCAGCGTCCGTCGGTGGACGTCATCACCGGCACGATCAAGGCGAACTTCCCGACCCGGATCAGCTTCCAGGTCACGTCCAAGATCGACAGCCGCACGATCCTCGGCGAGATGGGCGCCGAGCAGCTGCTCGGCCAGGGCGACATGCTGTTCATGGCCGGCGGTGGCCGCACCACCCGCGTCCACGGCCCGTTCTGCTCGGATTCGGAAGTCGAGAGCGTGGTCGCCCATCTCAAGCGCCAGGGCCGGCCGTCCTACCTCGAAGCCGTCACCGTGGACGAGAACCCGCCCGAGGAGAAGCCGGCCAAGGCCTCCAAGGCCGAGAAGGCGGCGGCTGCCGAAGCCGAGGAGATCGACGCGCCGATCTTCGATGCCGGTGCCTATGCCGGCGGCGGCATCGATGCGGGGGCCGACCTCTACGACCAGGCGGTGCAGGTGGTGATGCGGGACCGCAAGGCCTCCACGAGCTACATCCAGCGCCGCCTGCAGATCGGCTACAACCGCGCCGCCTCGATCATGGAGAGGATGGAAGTCGAGGGGATCGTCGGTCAGGCCAACCACGCCGGCAAGCGCGAGATCCTGATGGAGACCGCGCCCTCCTCAATGGGGTCGATCGCCATGGCCTCGTCCATGATGGACGACGACGATTGAGCTCCTCCTCCCTCCCCCTCGTGGGGAGGGACCGAGGGTGGGGGGGCTCCGGACGAGGCGAGCCGTCTCCGGCCCCTCACCTCCACCGCATCGACGTCCCATATTCGCCACAGGGTGAGGTTCTAAGCCAGAACCCCCGCGACTTCGGAGAACGCCCCAGGATGACCGGCCGACGCCACCTTCTCGCCGCCGGCTCGCTCCTCGTGCTGGCAGCCAACCTCCATCCCGCGCCGGCCTCGGCGCAGGTCTCGTCCTTCCTCGACGGCCTGTTCGGGCGCAAGGAACAGCCCGTGCCTGCCCCTGCCCCCGAGCCGGAAGCGCCCCCGGCCGCTCCCGCCGCCCCGAAGAAGCCCGCGGCCCAGGCGCCCAAACCCGCCAAGGACGCCAAGGCGGGGTCGGACAAGCCGGCTCCCGGCGCGAAGCCCGCCGCGAAGGCGGCACCTTCGGACGCGCCCGCCAAGGTGGCCGCCGTCGGCGCCCCCACCGCGGCGTCGTCCATGCTGGATGCCGAGCCCGCCGCCGTGCTCGCCCAGGCCAACGCCTATTTCAACGGCATGACCACGCTCAGCGGCAACTTCGTCCAGATCGCCGGCGACGGGCGCCGCATCGGCGGCAAGCTGACCCTGGCCAAGCCCGGCCGCCTGCGCTTCGACTACGACCAGCCCTCCCCCATGGAGGTGGTGGCCGATGGGACCTCGGTGGCGGTGAAGGACCGCAAGCTCAAGACCCAGGACCTCTACTTCATCTCGCAGACGCCCCTGAAATTCCTGCTTCGCGAAAAAATCGACCTCGCCCGCGATCTCACCGTGTCGGACGTCTCCAACGATCCGGGCGGCATCCGCATCTCCCTGGAGGACCGGGCGACGCTGGGCGGCACCTCGAAGATCCAGCTGTTCTTCGATGCCGAGATGAAGACCCTCAGCCAGTGGCGGATCACCGATCCGCAGGGCTACCAGACCACGGTGCAGCTCTCGAACCTGCAGAAGGGCAAGGCCATCGACGGCAGCCAGTTCTTCATCAATTACGGGCGCAGCGAGGACAAGGCGATGGAGAAGCAGATCAAGGCGCAGTGAGGGGCGCGTCCTCCCCCGCAAAGGGGGGGGGAGGGTTTTTCGATCAGGACGCCTGGAGCTCCATTGCCGTTCCGCCTCGCCAGCGGTTCAATTCCGCGTCGATCGCGTCCTGCGTGCCCCGCATGAACTCGCTGCCCGAGAGGCCCGGCTTCAGCGTGGAGAGGTAGCTCACCACCACGGTTCCGGGGATGTGGCGCGAGCCGCCATGGGGCCAGTACAGGCCGGAATTCACCGCCACGGGCAGGACCGGCAGGCCGAGCTTGGCGTAGAGCAACTCGACCCCGCGCTTGAACTGCACCGGCGCGTCGATGGTGCTGCGGGTGCCCTCCGGAAACATCAGGATCGAGCGCCCCTCCGCGATGGCCATCCGGCTCTCGTCGATCATCGTGCGCAGGGCCTGGGTGCCGTTGGCCCGGTCGATGATGATCATCGGCGAGCGGCGCAGGAACCAGCCGACGATGGGGATCGCCACGAGTTCGCGCTTGGCCACGATGGCGACGTTGGGGATCAGGATGAGGAAGGCCAGGGTCTCCCAGGCCGATTGGTGGTTGGCCACGATGAGGCACGGCTCCGCGGGGATGCGGGCGCGCCCCTCCTCCACATAGGTCAGGCCGACGATGTGGTGCAGGCCGAACAGGATGCCGCGCGACCACAGCCGCGTCGCTGCCCGGATCGGCTTCGTCGGACAGCCGAGGGCCGCGAGCACCACGAGGGGAAGCGCGAAACAGGCGGTCCAGGCGGCCCAGTAGACGTTGAAGAGCGCAGAGCGGGTGCGCGACACGACGGGCGATCCTTCCTGAAACGGCGACGGCGCGTCCTTCTCGCTGATGGAACGCGGCATTTGTGCGGCGACGGGCGGGCCGATCCGGTCTATCGAGGCGGCCGATCCCCTCCCCTATCACATCTGTGAGCTAGACCCGTTGCGCCTCTCCGTCACCACCTGGAACATCAATTCGGTGCGGTTGCGCATCGATCTCGTGCTTCGGTTCCTCGCAGAGGTGAAGCCCGACGTGCTCTGCCTGCAGGAGACCAAGTGCCCGGACGATGCCTTTCCGCTCAAGGCCCTGCGCGGGTCGGGCTACGAGCACGTCGTCTTCGCGGGCCAGAAGGGCTATAACGGCGTGGCGATCCTGTCGCGCTTTCCCCTGCTCACCCGCGACGTCATGGCCTTCTGCGGGAAGCCGGATGCCCGCCACATCTCGGCGATGCTCGGGCCGGAGGCGGGGGCGGCGGCGGGCCTCGTGATCCACAATTTCTACGTTCCGGCCGGCGGCGACGTTCCGGATGTCGGCCTCAACCCGAAATTCGCGCACAAGCTCGACTTCCTGCGGGACCTGCGCGCCTGGGGAGGCCGGCGCATGGCCGGCCCGGCGATCCTGGTGGGCGACCTCAACGTGGCGCCGCTCGAACACGACGTCTGGTCGCACAAGCAGCTCCTCTCCGTGGTCAGCCACACGCCGGTGGAGACGCAAGCCCTGGAAGAGCTGCGCGGGGAAGCGGGCTGGATCGACGCCGCCCGCGTGCTCACCCCGGAGCCGGAGAAGATCTACACCTGGTGGAGCTACCGCTCGCCGGACTGGTCCGCCGCCAACAAGGGACGGCGCCTCGACCATGCCTGGATCTCGCCGGACCTCGCCGGCACCGCGCGCTCCGTGGACGTGTTCCGCGAGGCGCGGGGCTGGGAACGGCCCTCCGACCACGTGCCGGTGACGCTGATTCTCGACCTCTGACGGGCGGGCGCATCCCATCCGTACATCCGGCCGAGGAACGCAACGTCCCGCCGATCATTGCTCTTCGGACAGCCGGCTCCGGATGGGGGCCGCATCTTATTCACCGCTCCGGAGCGTCCTCGAAATGCGTAAGCTGATCCTCGCCTTCCTGCTCCCCAAGGTCGTGTCCTACCTCCGCCGCCGTTATGCCGGCCGCTCGGGTCGCCCGACCGCGTGAAGGTAGTCCCCCGCCCGTCCCCGAACCGTCGGAGGACGGGCGGCTCTCGTTGCGTTGTCGCCGGCCCCGCGCCCTGCTAAGCTTGTTGCCGCATCAAGAGTCGCGGTGACGCCCGACGCCAACCTGCTGACCCGAGCAAGGTGGAGCCCTCATCGATAGAAGGGGATGTGGCCGAACCGGCAACGAAACGGGTTTCGCCACGCGTCGCTTCGGCTCCCATGCGGAACCGACGGAAGGCGAAGCGACGATGAAGCCCGACCCCCAGCAATTTGCCAGCGACAATTACGCCGGCATCTGCCCCGAGGCCTGGGCCGCCACCGAGGCGGCCAATGGCGGTTCGGTACCGGCCTATGGCGAGGACGCCTGGACCAAGCGGGCATCGGACGCATTTCGCGACCTGTTCGACAAGCCGGATGCGGAGGTGTTCTTCGCCTTCAACGGCACCGCCGCGAACTCCCTGGCGCTGGCCTCCCTGTGCCAGTCCTACCACAGCGTCATCTGCTCGGCCTCGGCGCATGTGGAGACCGACGAGTGCGGCGCGCCGGAATTCTTCTCCAACGGCTCGAAGCTGCTGGTGGCGGCGAGCGCGGACGGAAAGCTCACGCCTGCCCTCATCCGGGGGCTCGCGACGGGGCGCTCCGACATTCATTTTCCCAAACCCCGCGTCGTGACGATCACCCAGCCGACGGAGACGGGGCAGCTCTACACGCTCCGGGAGATCGCCGAGATCTCGGCCACCTGCCGCGACCTGTCCCTGCGCCTCCACATGGACGGCGCGCGCTTCGCCAATGCCTGCGCCAGCCTCGGTTGCGAGCCGGCCGAGATGACCTGGAAGGTTGGCGTGGACCTGCTCTGCTTCGGCGGGACCAAGAACGGCATGGCGGCGGGCGAGGCGATCCTGTTCTTCGATCCCGCCCTCGCCGAGGATTTCGGTTACCGCTGCAAGCAGGCGGGGCAACTCGCCTCGAAGATGCGCTTCCTGACCGCGCCTTGGGTCGGCATGCTGGAGGGCGGCGCCTGGCTCCGCAACGCGGCCCACGCCAATGCCTGCGCGCAACGCCTCGCCGGGGCGGTGGCGGAGTGTCCAGGCTTTGCCACCATGTTCCCGGTGGAGGCCAACGCCGTGTTCCTGACGGCTTCGCCCGAGCGGCTAGATGCCTTGCGGGACAGGGGCTGGCGTTTCTACACCTTCATCGGCGGGGGCGCCCGGTTCATGTTCGCCTGGGATTCCGAGCCTGAGCGGATCGACGCGCTGATACAGGACATCCGCGCTGCGAGCGCAGATGTCCGGGATCGCCTGCCCGTCTCCGGCTGACTCCGTCCGCCCATCCGGGTTCGCTCAGGCTTCCGGAGTGTCGCGGAGTTCCGGCCGCAGAACCGCCGACCGCTTTTTTTCGAGACCGGCTCAGTCCGCTTTCTTGGTGTCCGGCATTCCGGCCACGAAATCCTTCATGGCGGCATCGTACTGTTGCTTGACGAAGGTCTTCGTCTCGACGGGAACGACAGCCCAGATCACTGCGGCGACGAAGATCAACGCCGCGACGATGTAGGAAAAGCCTTCGAGCACGCCGAGCCACCCGAGCAGCAAGGGGACGAGGCTGAGTGCCGAAGAGATAAAAGGCGAGCCGAACAAGTAATAGCTCGACACGAAAGTAATAACCGCAAATGCTATCGGTCTTCCGATCTTGATGATAATTCGTTCCATTCCGCCCCCAGTTGTTTCTAAAAATCCAATTGCGCTTCTAAATCCAAGTCGGAGCCTTTATCACGGTTGTCTTTGAATGCAAAAGACAGAAGCTGGAATTTGCCAGGGTGTGACCTTCGTAGCGAAATGGAGTCTGAATCGTCGACAGACAATACGATAAATCAAGACGTTAGAGACGAAATGGCCCGAGGCCGCCATGCGCCGGTCCGGTTCCACCGTCAGCGCGGCGCGAATGCCCGGCGCCCGCCCGGGCGGGCGCCGGGATGGGGGTGGCACGAAGCCCGGATTCGTGTATGTGTCCCCCTTGCCTCGACCCGGAAACGGGCACGGGGCTAAAGCTGCTTGTGAACGCGACCGTGCTGGACGACATCCCGGCACAGGCCCCGTCCCAGGCTGAGACGGCCCCTCCCGAGGAGGGTCGTCTCGATCCGAAAACCCGTATCGAAAGGGAATGCGATGTCGATTTCGGCCGAGCGCAAGACTGCGCTCATCAAGGAATACGCGACCGGCGGCAAGGACACCGGTTCTCCGGAGGTCCAGGTGGCGATCCTCACCGAGCGGATCACCAACCTCACCGGTCACTTCAAGACCCACGGCAAGGACAACCATTCCCGCCGCGGCCTCCTGAAGATGGTCTCGCAGCGCCGCTCGCTGCTCGACTACGTCAAGCGCAAGGACGAGGCCCGCTACCGCAGCCTCATCGAGCGTCTCGGCATCCGCCGCTAAGACGGCGTTCACGCGGTTCCGGGCCCGGCCCGGGGCCGCGTTCTGACAGGTCGGGGTGCCGGAATGGGTCCGGCCACCCGAAAACCGGGCGACTTGGAGGCGCGGAAGCGCCGGGGACAGGATCGCGCGGCGCTTTTGCCCAGTCCGGGCCGAAGCGCCGCGCCATCTTGCCCCTGGCGGCGCCGGGTTCGCCCGACCGCAGGAAGGCAAGACATATGTTCGACGTACAACGTGAAGAGCTGATCTGGGGCGACCGCAAGCTGGTCCTCGAAACGGGCAAGGTCGCTCGCCAGGCCGACGGCGCCGTGATGGCGACGTATGGCGAGACCTCGGTGCTGGCCACCGTCGTCTCGGGCAAGGAGCCCAAGGCCGGAATCGACTTCCTGCCGCTCACCGTGAACTACCAGGAGCGCGCCTACGCCGCCGGCCGCATCCCCGGCGGCTATTTCAAGCGCGAAGGCCGCCCTTCCGAGAAGGAGACCCTGGTCTCCCGCCTCATCGACCGCCCGATCCGTCCCCTCTTCGTCGAGGGCTGGCGCAATGACACCCAGGTCGTCGTCACCGTCCTGACCCACGACCTCGAGAACGATCCCGACATCCTCGCCATGGTCGCGGCCTCCGCCGCCCTGACCCTGTCGGGCGTGCCCTTCACCGGCCCGATCGGCGCGGCCCGCGTCGGCTACGTCAACGGCCAGTACATCCTGAACCCGCCGGTGCCCGAGCTCGAGAACTCGACCCTGGACCTCGTCGTCGCCGGCACGCAGGACGCCGTGCTGATGGTGGAATCCGAGGCCAAGGAGCTCGACGAAGAGACCATGCTCGGCGCCGTGATGTTCGGCCACAAGCATTTCCAGCCGGTCATCGAGGCGATCATCCGCCTCGCCGAGAAGGCCGCCAAGGAGCCCCGCAACTTCTCCGCGCCCGAGAACGGCGACGTGGAGCAGGCCGTCCTCGACGTGTGCGAATCGGAACTCCGCGACGCCTACAAGAACACGATCAAGCAGGAGCGCTACGCCGCCGTCGACGCCGTGAAGGCGAAGGTGATCGCGGCTCTCTGTCCGGCCGAGGGCGAGCAGAAGTTCAGCCCTGAGAAGGTCAAGGCCGCGTTCAAGGAAGCGCAGTCGAAGGTCGTGCGCTGGAACATCCTCGACACGGGCTCGCGCATCGACGGACGTGACGTCCGCACCGTGCGCCCGATCGTCTCCCAGGTCGGCGTGCTGCCGCGCGCCCACGGCTCGTCGCTGTTCACCCGCGGCGAGACCCAGGCCCTCGTGGTCGCCACCCTCGGCACCGGCGAGGACGAGCAGTTCATCGACGCGCTGGAAGGCACCTACAAGGAGACCTTCCTGCTGCACTACAACTTCCCTCCCTACTCGGTGGGCGAGACCGGCCGCATGGGCTCCCCGGGCCGTCGCGAGATCGGCCACGGCAAGCTCGCCTGGCGTGCCGTGCACCCGGTCCTGCCGCCGGCCCACGAATTCCCGTACACGATCCGCGTCGTGTCCGAGATCACCGAGTCGAACGGCTCGTCCTCCATGGCCTCCGTCTGCGGCGCCTCGCTGTCGCTGATGGATGCCGGCGTGCCCCTGCGCCGTCCGGTGGCCGGCATCGCCATGGGCCTCATCCTCGAGGGTGAGCGCTACGCCGTGCTGTCCGACATCCTCGGCGACGAGGATCACCTCGGTGACATGGACTTCAAGGTGGCGGGCACGGAAGCCGGCATCACCTCGCTGCAGATGGACATCAAGATCGCCGGCATCACCGAGGAGATCATGAAGGTCGCCCTGCATCAGGCGCAGGAAGGCCGCGTCCACATCCTCGGCGAGATGGCCAAGGCCCTCACCGACGCCCGTCCCGAGCTCGGCGAATACGCGCCCCGCATCGAGACCATGCAGATCCCCACCGACAAGATCCGGGAAGTGATCGGCACCGGCGGCAAGGTGATCCGCGAGATCGTCGAGAAGACCGGCGCCAAGATCAACATCGACGACACCGGCACGGTGAAGATCGCCTCCAGCGACGGCAAGGCCATCAAGGCCGCCTATAACTGGATCCGTTCGATCGTGGCGGAAGCCGAAGTCGGCATGATCTACGACGGCACCGTCGTGAAGTGCATGGAGTTCGGCGCCTTCGTGAACTTCTTCGGCGCCAAGGACGGCCTCGTCCACATCTCGGAACTCGCCGCCCAGCGCGTCGCCAAGGTGACGGACGTCGTCAAGGACGGCCAGAAGGTGAAGGTGAAGTTCCTCGGCGCGGACGACCGCGGCAAGATCCGCCTCTCCATGAAGGTCGTCGACCAGGAGACCGGCGAGGATCTCACCGAGAAGCTCAAGGCCGAGCGCAACGCCGAGCAGGACCGCGCCCGCGGACCCCGCCAGGACGCGTAAGCCGTCTTTAGCCTCCGGGCTGAGGGAGAACGAAGAGCGCGGTCCTGAGAAGGGCCGCGTTTTTTCGTTTGTTCAGACGGAGGTGACGTCTCCGAAGGCGCGCCTCGCCATCCACGACGCGGGCCTCCATCCGTCCTCACCGCTCGATCCCGAGGTGCCGAAGCGGAGCGGACACTCGGAATGAGATGGTGGGCGGGCGAACGGGCCTCCGATCGCTCGCGCTGCGGAGCGTCCGGCGATGCCCAAGTCCCGGATCAGTTCGAGACGGCCTCGGCGATGGCCCGTCCCAGCTCCTGGGTAGTGGCGGTGCCGCCGATGTCGGGCGTGCGCGGTCCCTCGGTCAGCACGGTCTCGATGGCCCGCACGATGGCGTCGGAGGCTTGGCTGTGCCCGAGATGGTCGAGCATCATCGCGCCGGACCAGATCTGGCCGATGGGGTTGGCGATGTTCCGGCCGTGGATGTCGGGAGCCGAACCGTGGACCGGCTCGAACATCGAGGGGAAGTCCCGCTCCGGGTTAAGGTTGGCGGAGGGCGCGATGGCGATGGTGCCCGTGCAGGCCGGGCCGAGATCGGAGAGGATGTCGCCGAACAGGTTCGAGGCCACCACCACGTCGAACCGGTCCGGGTTGCGCACGAAATGCGCGGAGAGGATGTCGATGTGGAACTGGCTCGGCGTCACGTCCGGGTATCGCTCGGCCATGAGCTGGAAGCGCTTGTCCCAATAGGGCATCGAGATCGACATCCCGTTGGACTTCGTCGCCGACGTCACCTGCCGGGCCGGGCGGGACCGGGCCAGTTCGAAGGCGTAGCGCATGATCCGGTCGACGCCACGGCGGCTGAAGACGCTGGTCTGCATCACGACCTCGTCGTCGGTATCCTCGAAGCTGATGCCGCCGATGGCGGAATATTCTCCCTCGCTGTTCTCGCGGACGACGATGAAATCGATGTCGCCCGGCAGGCGGTCGCGCAGGGGCGAGGTGATGCCGGGCATCAGCCGCACCGGCCGGATGTTGGCGTATTGCTGGAAGCCCCGCCGGATGGCGATGAGCAGCCCCCACAGGGACACGTGATCCGGCACGGTCGGGTAGCCCACTGCGCCGAGGAAGATGCCATCGTGGTGGCGGATGGTGGCGAGCCCGTCCTCGGGCATCATGCGTCCGTGCTTGAGGTAGTAGTCGCAGCTCCAGGGCAGTTCGTCCCAGCGGAAATCGATGCCGAACTTCCGGCCGGCCGCTTCGAGGACCCGGATGCCTTCGGGGACGACCTCCTTGCCGATCCCGTCTCCGGCGATGACTGCGATGGTGTGGCTTGGCATGGCGTATCTCCCTGGGCGCTGCGATCTTCGGCGTCCTCCAGGGTGTACGTCCTCCACGTTCGATGCAGAATGGCGAAAGATCGCACTTTGGACGTGACGAAACGTGCACAATCTTCCCGCCCTGCCAGACCTCAAACTGTTCTGCGTGGCCGTCGAGACCGGCAGCCTCGCCCGCGCCGCCGCGGAGATGGGGCTCGCGCCCTCGACGGTCAGCAAGCGGCTCACGGTGCTCGAGGCGGATCTCGGCGTCCGGCTCATGCATCGGACGACGCGGCGGCTCGCGCTCACCGAGGACGGGGACGCCGTCTATGCCTGGGCGCAACGCCTGCTCGGATCCGTCGACGACATGGTGCAGGACCTGTCCAACGCCGGCAGCCGGCCCCACGGCAGGCTCCGCGTCAGCACGAGCACCGGCTTCGCGCGCAACCACATCGCCGTGGTGGTGTCCGCCTTCGCCGCCCGCTATGCGGATGTGGAGGTCCGCCTCGACACCCTTGACCGTCCGGTGGATCCCTCCGCCGAGGGGATCGACGTGGACATCAGGGTCGGCGGCCTGCGCGAGGCCCATCTGTTCGCGCACCTGCTCGCTCCCAACCGCCGCATCCTGTGCGCCTCGCCGGACTACCTGGCGGCCAGCGGGCAGCCCGCGACCCTCGCCGAGCTGGAAAGCCACCGCTGCCTCGTCATCCGCGAGCGGGATCAGCCGATGGGGGCATGGCGTCTCACCGGCCCGTCCGGCATTGAAACGGTGAAGGTCCGCAGCTCCCTGTCCACCACCCTCGGCGAGATCGCCCATCGATGGGCCCTCGACGGGCACGGCATCATTCTTCGCTCGTCATGGGATGTGGCCGAGAACATCCGCACAGGGCGGCTGAGGCACATTCTTCCCGAATACGGCCAGGAGGCCGATGTCTGGGCCGTCCATCCCACGCGGCTGTCGCGGTCGCCCAAGGTCACCGCCTTCCTCGACATGTGCGCGGCGCACCTGAAAAGCCTCTCCCTCGCGATGCCGACCCCGGCCCCGCCGGGCGTCGGACGCGCCGGAGCTGGAGCCGAATGAGCCGGCTCGAGGCGGAACACCCATCCTCACACCGCGTTCGCCCCGCGACGCAACACGAGGAGTAGACTCCACCATGGCAGATCCGATGATTCCGAGCATCTTCGAGGGCGAAGCGAACCTGTCCACCACCGAGCGGGCGGTGTCCGTGGTGCTCGGCCTCGGCATCGCGGCGGCCGCCGCCCAGCCCCGGCCGAACAAGTGGCTGAGCCTGGCCGCCCTCGTGGTCGGCGCCGGCCTCGCCATCCGCGGCGCCACCGGCCACTGCCCGGTCAAGTCGGCCGGCTACATCTCCTGAACCCAAATCTCCTGAACCCAAATCTCCTGAACCCAAGACACGAAAAAGGGGCGCTCCGATGGGGCGCCCCTTTTTTCATGTCCGATGAAACGCGAAAGGCGCGGACCCGAGGCCCGCGCCGTAACGGCCGTTCAGAGGGTGGTGGTGCGACGGCTGGCGATGAAGCCGTAGATGGCCAGCACCACGATGGCGCCGACCACCGCGCCGATGAAGCCCGCACCCTGGTTCGGCCCGTACCAGCCGAGGGCCTGGCCGAGGAAGGTGGCGACGAAGGCGCCGACGATGCCGAGGATGGTGGTGAGGATGAAGCCCGCGGGCTCCTTGTCGCCCGGCATGATGAACTTGGCGACGACACCGGCGAGGAAGCCGATGATGATGGTCCAGATGATACCCATGAGCTGATTCCCGATACGCGGCGGCCGGGATTGTCCCCGCCGGACTTGGCCGTATTGGTCAAGCAACGCCGCATCGCGGGATGGGTTGCGCCCGACGTGGCGAGAATGTCGCATTCCCTGAGGGGGCGCGTCCCCCTGCCCCTTTACGGGCGGCCCTCCCGCACGGCACAACGCGGGGCCACCCTCCCCCATTTCCGAGTTTGTCCTCATGACCACGATCACCCGTTTCGAATCCGGCGCCCGCATGAGCCAGGCCGTCACCTATGGCGACATGGTCTATCTCGCGGGCCAGGTGGCCGGCACGGTGGTGGGGGCCGGCGTCACCGCGCAGACCCAGGAGATCCTCGCCGAGATCGACCGGCTGCTCGCCCAGGCCGGCAGCGACAAGAGCCGGATCCTCTCGACCACGATCTATCTGGCCGACATCGCCACCTTCGCCGAGATGAACGCCGCCTGGGATTCCTGGGTCTCGAAGGACAACCCGCCCGCCCGCGCCACGGTGGAGGCCAAGCTCGCAGCACCCGAATACCTCGTGGAGATCGTCGTCGTCGCGGTGAAGCGTCCCGCCTGACGCACCGACAAGCGAGGAGCCAGCCGATGCGCCGGATCGTTTTCGTCATCCTTCTGATCGCGCTGGCGCTCAGCCTCGCCGGGTCGCTGTTCCTGGCCTTCGCCTTCCTCAATTCGGCGCAGGCCCAGGCCCAGGCCCAGGCCCAGGCCCAGGAGCCCAAGGGCCCCGAGCGCGTGGTCAACATCTACAACTGGTCGGACTATATCGACCCCAGGATGCTGGACGCCTTCACCAGGGAGACCGGCATCAAGGTCGTCTACGACACCTACGACAACAACGAGATCCTAGAGACGAAGCTGCTCGCCGGCCAGTCCGGCTACGATCTCGTGGTGCCCACCGGCCCGTTCCTGCAGCGCCTCATCAAGGCCGGTGTGTTCCGTCCCCTCGACAAGACAAAGATCCCCAACCTCAAGCACGCCTGGCCCGAGATTGCCCAGCGTCTGGCGGTCTACGACCCCGGCAATGCCTATGCGGTGGACTACATGTGGGGCACCACCGGCATCGGCGTGAATCTCGGCCCCGTGCGCGAGCGCCTCGGCGCCAACCAGCCCCTCAACACCTGGACCCTGGTGCTCAACCCCGCGCTGATGGCCAAGCTCAAGGATTGCGGGGTGATGATGCTCGACAGCCCCGAGGACCTGATCCCCAGCATGCTGCCGGCCTACGGCTTCAAGCCCGACACCAAGCGCTGGGACGACATCTCCCAGGTCACCGACGCCCTGTTCAAGGTGCGCGGTTCCGTCCGCAAATTCCACTCGTCGGAATACATCAACGGCCTCGCCAACGGCGACCTCTGCCTCGCGGTCGGCTATTCCGGCGACGTGATGCAGGCCAAGAAACGCGCCGAGGAATCGAAGAACGGCGTCGAAATCGCCTATTTCATCCCGAAGGAAGGCGCGCTGATGTGGTTCGACGCCCTCGCCATCCCCAAGGACGCCCCCCACCCGGAGGAGGCCCACCGCTTCATCGACTACCTGATGCGCCCCGACGTCGCCGCCGCCAACACCAACTTCGTGTCCTACGCCAACGGCAACCTCGCCGCCAAACCTCTGGTGAAGCCGGAGATTCTTTCGAATGCCGGCATCTACCCGGACGAGGCGACGATGCAGCGGCTGTTCACCAACCAGGCCTGGGATGACCGGACGCAGCGGTTCGTGACGCGGAATTGGACGCGGGTACGGACGGGGCGGTGATGTCTGAGTTGTGTCGTTGCTGTCCCTCTAAGACGAGTCCGTCTATTGCTTTGCTGTTACAGTTTGAAAGCTGTAAAAAATGAAAAATCACTAGATTTTAACTGCCAAGACAGTATCTCAAAGCTCTATAATTGGGCATGTAGACATCCGGTCATTCCACGTCCCTCGCAACTCATAGTCGCGCGGGGTGCGTGGGTTCTGCCAGTCGTAGTCTTGCAATATTCCACCATGAATGGAATAGAACGGACGACACAGTATATGCCATTCTAGTCCCGGCTTTGCCGCACTACAGGCAGCAAGAGCTCGCAATCGCGGCGTATAAACTGGGTCTTCCTGGCAGGATAATGGAAGCCGTGGATCAAACCATCGCTTTGTCTCTGCGCTGCTATAACAAGTCATTAGGATTGTTGATCCTGCTGCTAATATGCAAAGTCGAAACCCGATCGTCATTCATGTCTTCCACAGCCGAAGGCACACGAGACTTCGAGTTTATAGAATTGTGTTATTCAATGTCAATATGCTAGATATTTAACGCGTAATCTTCTAAATATTAGTTTAGATTTTTAATTTGGGGTTTCAAGAATGAGGTTCGACTTGAAGAAGTTGTGATCGGCAGATCAAGATTTGCAGATCACCTTGTAAAGGGCGAAGCCACGGAGGGTCTTAAGGCTGCGCTCCTCGTCGTTCGAGCTTTCACGACTTGATTCGAGATTTCTTGACAAAATTCCTATTACATGCCTATATCCCCACACCTGCCGCCCAGCGAAGGGGGCCTGTCCGGTGACCGACCGGGTGGGCCGAAAGGGGCGGCGGGGCGGTGCCTGCGTCGGTGGTGTCGGTCGCCATCGCCCCGGGCGGCGGCTCGATAGTCTGGGGGCTCGGATGGGGGCGCGGTAGGTCGGGAGTTAAATGCCCCGGCACTGACCCTGTTCTGGGCTGCCATGATGAGGTTTGCGGCCCCTCCAATACGAGAGGGCGTGCGGGGCAAAGTCCGTTCGAACAGCCGGGCTGGGATGCGACACGACCACCTCAGGCGCGACGCAACGCGAGGACCGCTGGAGACACCGCGACGACAAAACAGGCCCCGGCGGGAACGCCGGAGCCTGACGGGACGCCGGGGGACCGGCAAATACTTATAGCGCTCAATGGGTTCCGCGGCGTCCCGCGTCCCCCTTTTGGGGCTTCTTTTGGGCCATGCCCCCGGCGCTGTCGCGCGCGGGGGTGAAGGTGTGTGCGGCGCCCTCCTCCCCCTTGTGGGGAGGAGTTGGAGGTGGGGGTGGTTGGGCGACCCGCCGCCGGCTTGGGAGATCGTCTCCCCGCGTAGGCTGGCGGAGCCACCCCCACCCTCGATCCCTCCCCACAGGGGGGAGGGAGGGGCTGCTCAATCCTTCAGGTCGGCCGGCACCTTGCCGCCGTTCTCCTCGAGCTTCTTGATGACCTGCTTGTGCAACCAGACGTTCATCGTGGCCGAGTCTTCCTTGTCGCCGGTGTAGTGCAGCTCGTCGGCGAGCGACTTGCGGGCGCTGAGGCTCGAATCGATGTCGAGGAGCTTCATCAGGTCGACGATGGAGGTCCGCCAGCTGAGGGTCTGCGAGTTCTTGGAGGCCATGCCGTTCAGCACGGCTTCCACGTCCACCGGCTCGCCGGGCTTCGCCGCTGCGGCGCCGGTCGTGTCGGTCGTGGCCGTGCCGGCCGGTGCGTCGGCGGGGGCGGCCTCCGCGCTGGTGCTTCCGCCACCGAACGGGTGCAGGATCTTGCTGACGATGCTGCCGAGAAAGCTCATGGCGTTGTGTCCTTGTCGTTGGCCGGCCGCGACGACGTGTAGCCGGTCTCCTGCTCTCAACGGAATCGGGCCGAGCCCGTTCCGGTCCGGCACCGGGGAATAAAGACCGCGCGGCGAAGCGTGAGCGTGGAACGCCCTCCCCGATCGAGGCGCAGGGGCCGTTCTTTCGCTCACGGGTGTTTGAAGAATGCGCCGCCTGTGGCATGGCCGGGCTCAAGGCTCCTCGGCGGGCCACCCTTCGCTCTGGAATCCGGATCTCCCGATGCGTTCTCCCCTCCCCGTCCTCGCGACGCTCCTGACGGCCTTCGTCGGGCTCGTCCTCGCCGCTCCCTCCCAGGCGCAGACCGCGCCGATCCCGATGCGGATCGGCGTCATCCCGGTCATCGGCGCCGCGCCCATCTTCGTGGCCAACGGCGAGGGCTGGCTCAAGGAGGCGGGCCTCAGCCCCACCTTCACCACCTTCGAATCCGGCCCGAACATGATCCAGGCGCTGGCGTCGGGCACCATCGACGTCTACGTCGCCGGGGTCGCGCCGCTGGCCGTGGCGCGGACCAAGAACATCGACGTCCGCGTGGTCGCCTCCACGGCGGTGGAGGAGATGGTGTTCGTGGCCGGGCCGAAGCTCGCCCCCTTCTTCGCCGGCGGCGCGAGCAAGGCCGAGGCCTTCGCGCAGTTCAAGGCCAAGGAAGGCCGCCCCGCGCGGCTCGCCACCCAGCCCCTCGGCTCGGTGCCCAACACCACCCTGCAACATTGGCTGTGGCAGGTGGCCAAGGCCGACAAGGCCAATGCCGAGGTGGTCTCCATGGGCATCGACGCCACGCAGCAGGCGATCCTCGCCGGCGCCGTGGACGGCGCCTCGATCCGCGAACCGGCCCTCACCATCGTCCAGGGCCGCAACCCCGCGATCACGCTGATCGCCAACGGGGCCGAGATGTTCCCCGACCAGCCGGGCACGGTGGTGGGCGTCTACGGCGCCTATGCCGACCGGAATCCCGGCGCCGTGGAATCCCTGGTGCGCTCCCTCATCCGCGCCGACACCCTGCTGAAATCCGACTCGGCCAAGGCAGCGCCGCACGTGCTCGCCGCCCTCGGCAAGGGCATCGTCGACATCGCCACCATCCAGAAGGCCCTCACCTCCCCGGCGGCGAAGTTCACCGTCGATCCGCGCGCCATCATCGTCGCCACCAAGGCGATGCAGGCCTATCAGGTCTCCATCGGCGCCCTGGAGAAGGACGTGCCCCTCGATGGGCTGTTCGACTCCCGCTACTACGAGAAGGCCATCGCGCCCTGATCGGATGAAGTCCCTTCGCGCCCCCGCCCTCGCCGCTTTCGGGCTCGCCGCCTTCCTCCTGTTCTGGGAGGCGATGCCCCGGCTCGGGCTGATCAACCCGGCCTTCCTGCCGCCGCCGAGCACGATCCCCGCCGCCTTCCTAAACGAGATCCGTCTCGGGGTGTGGGGCGAGGCGGTGTGGTCGAGCCTCAGCCACTACCTCGTCGGCCTCGTGGTCGGCGCCGGGGCGGGGATCGCGCTGGGCATCGTCGTGGGGATGTTCCGCGGCTTCGAGGCGCTCACCGCCTGGATCGTGCGCCTGCTGCGCCCCATCCCCGGCCTCGCCTGGGTGCCCTTCGCCATCATCTGGTTCGGCGTCCAGCCCTCGGCCGCCGTGTTCATCATCGCCATCGGCGTGTTCTGGATCGTGTTCTTCGCGACGCAGGGGGCGGTGCGTGGGGTTGACCGCGACCTCATCGAGGTGGCCCAGGCCTTCGGCTTCCGCTCGGCCTGGTCGCGCCTCACCAAGATCCTGCTGCCCGCCGCGACACCGGGCATCCTCGTCGGCCTGCGCACGGCGCTCGGCCAGGCCTGGATGGCGGTGGTCGCCGCCGAAATCTTCGGCGTGCCCGGCGTCGGTGCCCGTATGATGCAGGCCTCCAGCCTCCTCTCCACCGACATCGTGGTGGTCTACATGCTCACCATGGCCGGGCTCTACGGCCTGTTCGATACCGGCTTCGTCGCCCTCCAGGGCTGGCTCCTGCGGTGGCGCGCCTGATGGACCCGATCATCGACATCCGCGGCCTGAGCCTCGCCTACGAGCGCGACGGCATCCGCAACGTGATCCTGTCGGACCTCGATCTCGCCATCGCGCGTGGTGAGTTCGTGGTCATCGTCGGTGAATCCGGCGTCGGCAAATCCACGGTCCTGCGGGTTCTGATCGGGCTGGCCGAGCCCAGCGGCGGGACGGTGCGCCTCGCCACGCGCGAGGGCTGCCGCACGCCCATGGCGCTGGTGTTCCAGGACGCCCGCCTGCTCCCCTGGCGCCGGGTGATCACCAACGTCGCCTTCGGTCTCGAGGGCAGCGGCCTGTCGCAGGCTCTGCGCCTTGCCAAGGCGCAGGAGATGCTCGCTCTCGTGGGTCTCGGCGACCTCGGCCAGCGCTGGCCGCACCAGCTCTCGGGCGGCCAACGCCAGCGCGTCGCCATCGCGCGCGCGCTGGCCGTCGACCCGGACGTGCTCCTCATGGACGAGCCGTTCTCGGCGCTGGACAGCTTCACCCGCGAGGGCCTGCAGGACGAGCTGCAGCGCATCCAGGCCGCGACGGGCAAGACCATCCTGTTCGTCACCCATGACATCGACGAGGCGGTGACCCTCGCCGACCGTGTGGTGGTGCTCGCGGGCAGTCCCGGACGGGTCGCCGCCGACATGACGATCGACGTTCCCCGCCCGCGCCTGCGCAGGGATAAGGCCCTCACCGATGCCGCCCGGCTCCTGCGGGCCGAATTGTCGGGGCGGTCGGCGGAATTGTGACCCTCCACGCAGGCAAGGCGTTCTCCGGGGGACGCGCCATTGCATCCCGCAGATAAAGACTGCATCGCTCCCCACCCGAGACCGCCTGGACGGTCGATCGGCAGAAAGACCCCGCCATGACACCCGACGAGATTGCAGACCTCAACCGCGCCCGCGCCAGCCTCTCGCGACAGCGCAGCGCCCTCGCCAAGCGGATCGGTTCGAGCGAACTCGCCGCCGCCTCCGCGGCGGAGGATTTCATGCGCATCCTGCTTGCGATCGAGGCCGTCGACCGGGCGCTGACCAATGCCGGACAGCCCTACATGCCGCCAATCTCCAATGCGGACGCCTGAGCCATGGCCGACACCAAGGACGCCAATGGCACGAAGCTGGCGGACGGAGATTCCGTGACCCTGGTCAAGGACCTCAAGGTGAAAGGAACCTCGACCACGTTGAAGCGGGGGACATTGATCAAGAACATCCGCATCACGGACGATCCAGACGAGATCGAGTGCAACGCCGATAAGGTGAAGGGTCTCGTCCTCAAGACCCAGTTCCTCAAGAAGGCCTGAGATCAGTCGCCGGAGAGCGCACTCGGCGCCCGGATCGGCGAGCGGCTCAGGCTGCGGATGGCACGGGAGGGGCGGCCGGACTTCTCGGCGATGGCGCGGTCCTGCTCCTCGATGAGGTGCCGGGCGGGCTCGTCGCCGTCGAGGCCTCCGAGGATCTCCATGGGGACCCGCCGGTTCGAGGCGCGGGACTCGTCCTCGTAGAGGACATCGAACAGGACGGAGCCACGCTCCTGCGGTTTCGACTTGGTGCGCTTGGCCATGACGGATGCTCGGACGATAAAAACCGGGAGGGTGCCCAGTCGACGGCTCTCAAGGCAGATGTCTGGCCATCGACCCCGTGGTCCCGCCGACACCCTGCCTTCTTCGCCGTCGCCGATCGATCGGAAGGGTCGCGACCGGGCTCAGGCGCTACATGGTCCCGTCCCGTCGTGAAGGCAACCCGTATCCCCTCCGGCATGGTGCGGCGCAAAGCAGCCCGCCGCATGGACCGACCTGTGGCATGATGCGTGCGGACCGTCCACTGGGACCCGTCCTGTCGGGCAGGAGGCCGGGCGAGGCGAGGAGCCGATTGTACGATGACCGATCCGACACCGCTGACACGCTTCTCCGTCGCCCCCTTGAGCCGGATGACCCGCCAGCTCGCCAGTGTCGCAGGCGGACGGGCAGAGCCGGATCTGGTCATCACCGGCGCTCGCGTCCTGTCCACCTATTCCGAGCGGATGCGGCCCGATAGCGAGGTCTGGATCACCGGTGGGCGTATCGCCGCCGTGAAGCCGGCAGGAACCTACAGGGGCGTCGCGTCACGCTATGACGCCAAGGGCGGGATTTTGGCTCCCGGTTTGGTCGATCCGCATCTGCACATCGAGAGCAGTATGGTGACGGCCTGTGCCTATGCCGAGGCGGCGCTCCTCAACGGCACAACGACGATCGTCTGCGACAGCCACGAGATCGGCAACGTCCTCGACGCGGACGGGATCGCCTGGATGCTGGAGGATGCCCGCGCGGCGCCGCTCAACATCTACCTTACGGTCCCAAGCACGGTCCCGGCGACCTCACCGGAGCTGGAGACCGCTGGCGGCGATCTCACGGCGGAAAAGATCGGCGCTCTGTTCGACGCCTGGCCGGAAGCGATCGGTCTCGGCGAGAAAATGGATTTTGTCGCCGTGGCCGAGGGCGACGAGCGGGCTCATGCCATCATCGCGGCGGCACTGCAGCGTGGGCGGCCAGTCTCAGGTCACATTTACGGACGCGGCTTCGTCAGTGCCTATGCGGCGAGCGGCGTCACCGACACCCACGAGGCCATCGACCGGGACATCGCCGACGATCTCCTGGAGGCTGGCCTGTGGATCTACCTGCGTGGCGGCCCGCCGACCACGCCCTGGCACAGCCTGCCTAAGGCCATCGGCACGATCATCGAACTCGGGGCCGCCGCCAAGCGGGTCTGCGTGTGTACCGACGACCGGGATGCACAGGATCTCCTCGCCTACGGGCTCGACTGGGTAGTGCGAGAGGCCATTCGCATGGGGATCCCGTCTGAACAGGCGTGGTCGATGGGCTCGCTTCATCCGGCCACCCGCTATGGCCTCGACGGCGAGATCGGCGGTTTCGGTGGGGGACGCCGGGCCGATCTCGTGCTCCTCGACGACGATTTCCTTCCGCAGACCACTTGGTTCGGCGGTCGCTGCGTGGTCGAGAACCGCAGGATCACGCCCCTCCTCGATGCGGCGCTCGTGCGCGCCTACCGATACCCTGCACCGGCCTATGCGACGATGCATTTGCCGCAGCCCCTGCCAGCCCTCGTCCCAGCGCTCCCTGAAGGTCGCTGTGTCGTAAACGCTATCCGTACCACGCTTCCCGGCATCGAGCTAACCCATGAGCGGTACGACCTGACGCCTGGCCCGGATTGGGCGACGACATTGCGGGACAACGACTTGTGCTTCGTCACCGTCATTGAGCGCCATGGCGGAGCAGGCAACGTCGCGCACGGATTGCTGCGCGCCTTTGGGCTGAAACATGGCGCCGTCGCGAGCAGTGTGGGCCACGATTCGCACAACGTGATCGTCGCGGGGCTGAACGAAGAGGACATGCGCGTCGCCCTCGATGCCCTATCGGCGATTCAGGGTGGCGTCTGTGTCGTCGAGGATGGGCAGGCCACGGCCATGGTTCCGCTGCCTGTGGCGGGGCTTCTTTCTGACAAGCGCGTCGGCCTCGTCGCCGAGGAGGTCCGCTTGCTGAAGAACGCCTGGGGGCGGGCCGGATGCGCGATCCCCTATATGGGGTTCAACCTGATCCCCCTATCGGTCATTCCCGAAATTCGGATCACCGACAAAGGCATCGTGCTGGTGCCCGCCATGCGAATCGTCCCGCTCTTTGAGACCGCAGAGGCATAAGATCCCGTATTCGGAACCGGGGCACAGTCAATAACGTTGTAGCGTCAGGTCTCAACAACCTTTCCGATGTCGGCTTTTACAAGCCGTGGTATAAGTGAGCCGGCCAGCTGAATTGTCCGTTGAGGCGATTGGCTGGCCGTTTTGCGTTGTCTTCTACGGTCTCACGCCCTGTTGCCGGGAGAGAACGCTTTTTTTGGAGTGAGTTGATGCGGAATATCCTGACGCTTGTCGTCCTCGGCTTCGTCGGCTTCGTCCTCGTGGCGATGTTCGTCGCACCAACCCAGCCGGATCTGAAGGCTTGGTATCTCAAGAATGCCTGCGAGCATCTCGATAAGGTGTCCGCGAAAATCTGCGATCCCATGCGTCAGAACAGTGGACAAGCCCTGTGATAGGAACTCTGTTCGGGGCTCTAATTGAGCGATAAAAGACTGGCTTATCCTGGGTTCGCGAGGGTAAGGCCAACGAAGGTGGGTGCCTAGACGCTCGTCTTACTCGGTATGCTGTGAGGAGCAGCCGAAGCCATCGGTTGGCCGTTTTTGACCGGCGACGAGGATGCGTCAAAGTCACCTCGTAGCGATGCCGATCCTGCCGATATCGGCATGACCTTGCCCAGCCGCGTCAGATGAACCGGATCCGCTATCGCTTGGATACGGCTCGTTACGCCCGACTGATCCCGTATGAGTGCTGAAGCCACTTAGGCCCACATATGAAAACAGCCCGGCCCCATGTGATGGCGCCGGGCTGTCTTTTGTTCAGTTCCGTCAATTGACGATGATGGCGTAATACTTAGTAGCCGTAGCGCCAAGCGCGGCGACGCGCATCCCAGCGACGCTCGCGGCGGATTTCCTGACGAATGGCCTTGCGACGCAGATAGCGAGCGCTGTGACCGTAGCCGTAGCCATAGCCATACTGGACATGCTCCACTGCGCTCGACGGAGCGATGTCCACCTTGCCGAGCGACATCGGCGCAGCCTGAGACGCTGAAGCGAAGCCTGCGCAGGCTACGAATGCCGTGAGAGCGGCAATCCGGAATGATTTCATCGCGTCGTATTCCTTCGGTCTGGATTCAGCGGATCGGGGCCGGGACGGGCATAAAGAGCAAAAATCGTTACCGAAACCCTAATATGCGCTCGTGGCCCTCAGACCAGATAGAGCGTTGCGGTCGCGCGGAACACCTTGGGGCAATGGGCCTCGTTCACGATGCGCAGAGCCTCAGCCACTGTGATTTGGCGGTTCAGGGCGAGTTCCTCGAGGGTCATCCATGTTGAAGTCATACGATTTATCCCTTGCTGTCGTTCACTCAACATGCAGCGAGGCGCATTGGTTCATCGACAAAACCCCCGGGTGGCCATCTAACGACCAGCTATGCCGGGAGAAGGCGCACCATGTCTGTCTGTTGGGCAACGCAATGCGAAGCGCAAAAACGACGAAGGCCGCCCGAAGGCGGCCTGTCGCATAAGTTAGTCTGGTTGGATGAATTGGAGCGGGCGAAGGGATTCGAACCCTCGACCCCAACCTTGGCAAGGTTGTGCTCTACCCCTGAGCTACACCCGCTCACTATTCCGTACCGCTGAAGGAGAAGACCCGCCGGCGGCCCCGGACGGCGTCTCTAAACAACATTCCTGCGGGCGTGGCAAGGGCTGTTTTGCGGTTCTTTTGCCGGCGGGCAACTTTCTCTCGTCCTCACCACGTAGCCGCCGGGGGGCGCCGATGGACGATCTCGTCGAGGCGCTCGAGCGTAGCCCGCGTGGTCTGCTCAGGCAGAGCGTCGAGCGCAAAAAAGTTGCTCTGCGCGATCTCCCTGTCGGGCGCCTTTGGCCCGAGAAGCGTGAAGGCGGGGGCGACATAGACGGCGATGTGGTCGCGGCCCGCAGCAGCGGTGCTGCGGAAAAAACCATGTAGCCGCAGCGTATCCGCTGCCTGCACCACGATCTCGGCTTCTTCCCGGAATTCGCGAACCATGGCATCTATGGCGTTCTCGCCAATCTCTACGCCGCCGCCGGGCAAGTGCCATCCCCCTACATAGGTATGGCGCACGAGGCAGATGCGTCCTCGTGCGTCTAGGGCGACGCCACGCACGCCGAGGGTCATCCCACGGGTGGCGAGCGCGCCGAGCTGGAACAGCCGCTGGACGAGCGGCCAGTCGAGGAGGTGGCCAATCATACGACGTTGAGGCGGATGGCACCGAAGCCCTCGATGGCCGCCTCCATCACCTGTCCGCGCTCGATTGCGCCGACGCCCGAAGGGGTGCCGGTGAAGATGAGGTCGCCGGGATGGAGCTCGAAATAGGTGGACAGGAGCGCGATCTGGTCGGCGACGGACCATATCATATCCGACAGGTCGCCGGCTTGGCGGGGAATGTCGTCCACCGAGAGCGCGATGGCGCCGCGCGTCGGATGCCCGGAACCTTCGACCCGGTAGAGAGGTCCGATGGGGGCCGAGGCATCGGCCGCCTTGGCTAGATCCCACGGGCGGGCAAGGCGCTTGGCTTCGTCCTGAACGTCGCGCCGGGTCATGTCGAGACCAACGGCATAGCCGTAGACGTAATCGAGCGCCTCGGACGCGGCGATGTCCCGCCCGCCGCGTCCGAGGGCTGCGACGAGTTCCACCTCGAAATGGTAATTGGCGGTGCGGGGCGGATAAGGATGGTCCACCGCCTCCGCCCCCGGGACGATCTGAAGTGCGTCCGCCGGTTTCATGAAGAAGAACGGTGGCTCGCGGTTGGGATCCTTCCCCATTTCGCGGGCATGAGCGGCGTAGTTGCGTCCGACGCAATAGACTCGGCGCACGGGGAAAAGGTCTTCGCTGCCCACGATGGGCAGGGCGATGCGGGGCGGGTTCGGGATCACGGACAGCATCGGTCGGGCGCCTCCTATGGGTTTGCATGGATTAGTTGCAGGGCGGCTCCGTGCCCTGCAAAGGCTGGTCACGATCCTTATCATAGGAGGTGAGCCCGCCGCCGCCATCGTGACGGTCCGGCCTCGCCTGCTTCGCGTTACCCTCTCGATCTCACACCCCGAGCTGCCAGTGACCGCTTCCACCGATCTCCTCGTTCGTCTCGTCAGGCGCTTGGGAGAGAAGCATGTCCTGACGGCGCCGGCTGACATCGCACCTCACCTGGTGGAATGGCGCTGCCTCTTCCAGGGCTGCGCGCTCGCCGTCGTCCGTCCGGCCGATACTAGCGAGGTCGCCTTCGTCGTCACAGCCTGCGCCGAAGCCGGAATCGCCATCGTCGCCCAGGGCGGCAATACCGGATTAGTTGGGGGCGGAGTGCCTTACGGCGGGATCGTCCTGTCCCTAGTCCGTCTCTCACGCATCCGCGCCATCGACCCGCTGAGCGCCAGTATCACCGTCGAGGCTGGCGCCCTGCTCGTCGCGGTTCAGGCGGCGGCCGATCAGCAAGGGATGCTGTTCCCTCTGTCGCTGCCTTCTGAGGGGTCGTGCACGATCGGCGGGAACCTCGCCACCAATGCCGGCGGGACCGGCGTCCTCGCATATGGCAACATGCGCGATCTCGTGCTCGGCCTCGAAGTGGTGCTGGCCGACGGCGGGGTCTGGAACGGGTTGAGTGCGCTACGCAAAGACAATGCGGGGTACGACCTGAAACACCTGTTCGTCGGATCGGAAGGGACTCTGGGAATCATTACCGCAGCGGTGCTGAAGCTTCATCCAAAGCCTTCGTCACGGGCAGTCGGCTTTGCCGGCCTGTCGTCCCCGCAGGCCGCTCTGGTCTTGCTCGATGGGCTGAAGCGGGCGTCTGGACAGGACCTTACGGCATTCGAATACATTCCGCGCTTCGGCCTCGACATTGTGTTGAAACACAAGCCTGCATATCAGCGCCCCCTCCCCGGCGACCACGCTGCTTACGCGCTCGTCGAGATGTCCACGACGCGCGCCGGAGCAGAGGTCCTGGACAGTCTCGAGACGGTGCTTGCCGCTGCCATCGAGGATGGCCTCGTAGAGGATGCGGTCATCGGATCGAGCGAGATGCAGAACGCAAGCTTGTGGGCGCTTCGCGAAAACCTGTCCGAAGTTCAGTCGCTCGAAGGCGGCTCGATCAAGCACGACGTCTCGGTGCCGCTCTCGCGCCTCGCCGATTTCCTGGATACGGCGACCGCGGCATGCGAGGCCGAGATGCCGGGCCTGCGCGTCTGCGCGTTCGGGCATTTCGGCGACGGTAACATCCACTTCAACATCAGCCAGCCACCCGGCATGGAGAAGGCTGCCTTTCTCAAGCGATGGGAGCGTTTCAATAGGATCGTTCACGACATCGTGCATCGCATGGGCGGGTCCATCGCCGCCGAGCACGGCATTGGCCTGATCAAGCGGGATGAACTCGGTCGTTACGGCGATCCGGTCGGCCTGGATCTGATGCGCCGGCTCAAGCTCGCGCTCGATCCGCAGGATCTCCTGAACCCCGGGAAGGTCGTCGCGTTGTCGCCAAACCCTCCGCCGGCGCTTCCGCCCGAGTAAGAGCGGGGGCGTGTGACTCTGCCTCAGGGGCGCTCCGGGTGCTCACTGCGTTGTTCACGTGCCCTATTGTGCGTCGCACAAGAAAGGATCACAATCTCTCTTGCGACGCGCTATAAATCGGCTTCGAATCCCGGTCTAAAGCGTTATCGCGATGAGACTGCTTCATGGGTGCGCTGCAGCGTCTTATGGGGGCGTTAACGGTCCTGACCTCTTCATGAGAGGCGGATTGTGCCCTTGATGACGGACTGCCCAGCCAAGTGACGACCGTGCATCGGCTGCGCCCATGGATTACAGGGACCGAAGGAGATCAGACGATGCCGACCTCGCAGGCGAGAGTTCCCACTGCCGAGGCAAGCCGCTACCTGAAGCAGCTCTGCCGCCATTGGAGCAACAAATTCCCCGTGGAAGCTACGGATGCGGCCGGTACGGTGCCGTTCGGTGAGGATCGGGTGTGCACGTTCCAGGCAGAAGCCGATGCCTTGCTGATGCGTGTCGCGACTCCTGACCCTGCCGGTCTGACCCGCCTCGAAAACGTGGTGGCCGACCATCTCATGCGTTTCGCCTTCCGCGAGAATCTCGGTGAAATCACTTGGTCGCGCGCGGCCTGACCGGGGCACGCTTGAATCGCCGTCACGAATTCCGATCTTGCTGAGCGCCGTCCCCGCAGCCTATGCGGGGTGGAGTTGAGGAGACAAGGTGATGACGACGAGCACTGCGGCTGACACGACCGCCCTCTCCTTCGACGAGCGAATTAGCCGCCTCGCCGAGGTGGCGGTCCGCATTGGGCTCGGGCTCATGCACGGCCAGGAATTGGTGATGACGGCGCCGCTCGACGCCGCACCTCTCGCCCGCGCAGTCACCACTGAGGCCTATAAGGCCGGTGCGTCCCTGGTGACCACCTTCTATTCCGACGATGCAGCGACCTTGGCGCGCTTCGCCCACGCACCCGACGACGCATTCGATACGGCGGCCGGCTGGCTCTACAGCGGCATGGCTGAAGCCTTCCGCGACGGAGCCGCCAGGCTCGCGATCGCCGGTGATGATCCATCGTTGCTGGCCGGGCAGGATGCGCAGAAGGTCGCCCGCGCCAATCGCTCGCGCTCGAAGGCCTATGTGCCGGCCCTCGAACTCATCGCGAACTTCGCCACCAACTGGACGATTGTCTCGGCGGCGACCCGCCCGTGGGCGCGGACCGTCTTCCCGGATTGCGCCGAGGACGAAGCCCTGGCACGCCTATGGGACGCGATCTTCGCTGCGTCGCGCGTCGACGGAGCCGACCCGGTGGGCCAGTGGAAGGCGCATAACGATGCTCTCCACGCCCGTACCAGAATCCTCAACGAGCATCGCTTCGCGGCTCTGCGGTTTCAAGGACCGGATATCGACCTCACCGTGGGCTTGGCCGACGATCACGAATGGTGCGGTGGTGCCTCCGTTTCGCGCAGCGGAATCCTGTGCAATGCCAACATCCCTACCGAGGAGGTGTTCACAACGCCGCACAAGTCGCGGGTGGACGGCTACGTAGCCAGTACCAAGCCCCTCTCCTACCAGGGCACGCTGATCGATGGCATCCGGGTCCGGTTCGAGGAAGGGCGCATCGTCGAGGCGACGGCTCGCACAGGAAGCGACGTCCTTGCACGCGTGCTTGACACGGATGAGGGCTCACGCCGTCTCGGCGAGGTTGCCCTGGTGCCGGCCTCGTCCGCCATCTCGGCTTCCGGGCTCCTGTTCTATAACACTCTCTACGACGAGAATGCTGCGAGCCACATTGCGCTTGGGCAGGCCTACAGCAAATGCTTCCGCAATGGAGGTGAAGGCTTCAGTGAGGATGACCTCGCAGCACGTGGCGCAAACCGCAGCCTGATCCATATCGACTGGATGATCGGCTCCGCCGAGATCGATGTCGACGGACTTACCGCCGAGGGCCGCGCTGTGCCGGTGATGCGTGCGGGCGAATGGGTCGGCTGAGGCATCGAAGGCGTCAAGCGGCCGTGGCTCAGAAACCTGATCCCTTCGTGGCGCCGAGAATTCGGGCAGGATGGGCCAACGTCCCGCTTTGGAGAACGACCACGTAGCCGTCGGCATTGCCCGAACGAGCGACATTGCGTGGGAACTCGAAATGCGTGGCTTGACCCGTCCAGGCTCCGACCTTGTGCATTCCGCGCACCACGTTGACGTAATCCACCACCTGCCCCTTGTTCTCGCCGTGCGCGACCGCTGTCCTATGTCTGCGCAGGATTGGCAGCAGCCAGACCTCTCCGGTGCCGCGTCCGGCGCCGATATCGATGGCGATACGGTCTCCCTGGTCCGTTGCCTTCACCGATACGGTGAGGCCGCTCGCCTGCCGTACTGTGCGAAGGCTGCGATCGAGGAATGCTCGGTCCGACCTGACTGGGGACGGCTCGCCGTTGACGATGGCTTGGGGCGTGAAAAGCTGGCGATCGCCATGGCTGAGAGCATAGGCGCGCTGTCGTTCGGTGAAGGCCGGGATCGCGAATTCGTCCTTCCAGCCGAGATAGTCCCAGTAGGTGACCGGCAGAGTCAGGGCGATGACGTCAGGCTGCTGAGCGTAGTCCTCCATCATCCGCGAGGCCTGCTGGCAGGCGCTGCAACCTTGGCTAGTGAAGAGCTCGATCACCGCGCGGGGCGACTCGGCGCATGCTGGGTCCGCCATATGCGAGAGGAAAGGTGTCAGCGCGAGAAGGTTCAGCGCGGAACGGCGCAGGCGTGCAACGGATCGGCCCATATGCCTATGTGATAGCGCCTTGGCTCGTAACGGAAGTCACGTTGCCTCGATGGGCCGTGGATGGATCCGATTGTTTAGACGGGGCAGCCTTGGGTTTTGGCAGCATGTTCGGGCGCCAGCGCCTGTGCATCCATAGCCATTGGCCGGGATTTTCCCGGACCCACTCCTCCACTACGTGGGTCATCGCCTGCATCGCGCCCTGCACATCGATCTCGCCCTTGGCATCGCGGGGCAGGTCAAGGGGTGGGGTAAGCTCAAGATGGAAGCGGGCATTGTCCTTGCGCACCACGCGGACGCCGTGGACGGGGCACTCGTAATGCTTGGCGAGCTTCGCGAGCAGTGGGTTTACCAGAACGGGCCGACCAAAGAACTCGACTACCACGCCGCGGGTGAAATGCTGATCGATGAGCTGGCCGAGATGGCCGCCGCGCTCCACGACGCCTTGCATTGAGAACACGGCGCCCTGCCCCGCCGCCGCTAGCCCACCCATAGTCTCGCGGCGCACCTCGGCAACGAGGCGGGCCGAGGCGATATCGTTGGGCGGCCGGAAGATCGCCGTAGCGTCGAGCCCGTAGCGAGCGGCGCAGATCGCCGGTAACTCCCAATTGGCGAGGTGGGCGGCGAAAATCAGCCCTGGCTTGCCGTCATCGCGCAAGGCTTCGAAATGCTCCGCCCCGGCAACGGACATGCGCTGGCTCCCGGGATTGGCGGGGTCGACATCGAACAGAGTGGCGAGATGGGCGTATTCCGCCCCCGTCCGGCCGAGATTGTCCCAGGTCTCGCGAGCCAGTGCCCTGATCGCGGCCTCATCCTTCTCTGGGTAGGCGGCGCGCAGGTTTGCCAACGCGATGCGGTTCGCCGGCAGGAACGGCCCCACCCTCCGCGCAATCGCCCCGCCGGTCCGGCTCGCCCGCTCGGTCCCCAGGATCCGCGCCAGCCAAAACAGGCAGCGGACCAACGGAATCATGGCGATCCCCGCCATCCGGGGCAGATGGCGGTTCAGGACGAGGGCAAGACGCAGCACGAGATTATCCGGAAGTGGCTATCGTGCTCGTGTAGGACATTTTTTGGAGAAGGGGCAGTCTAAGGTGAATGCGAGCCATGCTTGCCCCAACGATAGGTCAGTCGATCGCCACGAGGATTTTCCCGAACACCTTGCGCGATTCCAGGCGTTCCAGCCCCTGTGAAAAGTTCGCGAGCGGCAGCACCGTATCCACCACCGGTGTAATCCCGTCGGCCATCTTCGCCAGAGACTGGCGGATGTTGGCCATGGAGCAGCCGAACGAGCCGGTAATGCGGTATTGCTGCTGGAATAGCTGCATCAGGTTCATGGTGGTGGAAACGCCGGAGGTGGAGCCGCAGGTGACGAGGCGGCCGCCTCGCTTGAGGCACAGGAGCGAGCCGTTCCAGGTGTCCGGACCCACATGCTCGAACACCACATCAACGCCCTTTCGTTTGGTCAGGCGGCGGACCTCGCCCTCGAAGCGCTCGTCCCGGTAGTTGATTACGTGATCGGCGCCTAGGGCTTTCGCCATCTCGCCCTTCCTGTCGTCGCCCACTGTCGTGAACACGGTGCAGCCGATGGCCTTGGCCATCTTGATCGCGGCGGTGCCGATGCCCGAGCCGCCGGCATGGACGAGGATGCTCTCGCTTGGTTCCAGCCCGGCATTGTCGAACAGCATGTGCTGAACGGTGCCGAAGGCGATCGGCGCACAAGCCGCGTCGGTGAAGCTCACCCCATCAGGCACCTTCACCACGAGACGGGCCTGCATGGTGACGCGTTCGCGCGCGAACCCGTCGATATGAAAGCCCATAACGCCGGAGACGTCCTCGCACAGATTGTCGCGACCTTCGCGGCAGGCCTTGCAGCGGCCGCAGGTCTGCGCGCCGTACATCACCACGCGGTCGCCCTCGCGCAGATCCGTCACGCCCTCACCGACGCAGACGATCTCGCCCGAGGCTTCGGCCCCCACCGTGAGCGGCATCTTGCGCTTGGCGAAGGCCATGCCGCGAAAGCCCCAGACATCGATGAAGTTCAAGCCCACCGCGCGCACGCGGATCTGAACCTCGCCCGCTCCGGGAGCGGCAGGCGGATCGACCTCGCCGAGGCGAAGGTCGCGGTCACCGAAGAGTTGAAGGGCTTGCATCGTTCTCGTCTCTCGTCGGGTGCTTCGGACCTCGAACCTCCTTCGTATCACCTCATGCTGAGGTGCCCGCATCAGCGGGCCTCGAAGGAGGGCTTCCAAGGCCCGCGTGCCATCTGGAGCCCTCCTTCGAGGTCTCCATAATGCTCCGGCGCCTCGGGGATGAGGGATCGGAATGGATAGGCAGGCTTATTGACTGAAAGCCGGTTCGGCTCAATCCGGCGCGAGGTAGCGCCGCCGCGCCCAGCCGAGGATCGGGCCGGCCTTGACCCGGCACCATGTGAGGCCGCTCGGCGTCTCGTTGGTGCAGCCGAAGCTACGCAGGCGTGCCCCTTCCGGCGCTTGGCCGAGCACGGGCGCCGAGGCGTCCGGAGTCTCGCGTATGCTCAAGGCGTCACCGCGCGGCAGGCCATCGATGCGGAAAGCGCCGGTCTCGGCAACGGCCGGAGCCGTCATCAGAGCAAGCGCAAGGATGAGACGGAAACGCAATGGACTGTCCGTTTCAGGTCCGGTGGACGCCCATCATCGCCGTTAGCCCGCCATCGACAGGCAGGACCGCGCCGGTGATGTAGGCCGCGCCGTCTCCCATGAGGAAGGCTACCAGCGCCGCCACTTCCTCTGGCTTGGCGAAGCGTCCGGAAGGAATCTGCTTCTCCATGCCGATACGGTGCGCGGCATAGGGGGCCATCATCTCGGTGTCGATGAAGCCCGGCGCGATGACGTTAACCGTCACCCCACGCTTGGCCGATTCGATCGCGAGCGTCCGGCAATAGGCGGTCAGCGCACCCTTCGTTGCCGCATAGGCGGCATTGCCCGGGTTGGCCTGGAGGGCCGCAACCGAACCGATGGCGACGATGCGTCCGGCGCGTCCGCGGATCATGCCGCGCACCAGCGCCTTCGCGATGCGGGTCAGCGACCAGAAATTCACCTGCATCGCCGCCTCGGCCTTATCCTGCGCCATCATTGCAGCCAGCACGTCGTAGGATTGGCCGGCATTGTGGACGAGGCCGTAGAATGCTTCCCCCTCTTGGGCTTCGCAGAAAGCCTCCAGGGTATCGCGGTCGGCGAGGTCGAGAGGGTGGGCGGTGATCGTCCGTCCGGGATGGGCCTGGGTAAGTTCGACCACAAGGCGCTCCGCCGCCTCACCCGATGAGCGAAAGGTGAAGGCGACGTCGTAGCCGGCGGATACCAGCGCCCGCACTATGGCCGAGCCGAGGCCGGAGGCGCCGCCGGTGACGAGAACGCGGCGGGTGGTTTCCGTCGTCATACGGGCTCGTCCCCAAGGAGGAGGCAGGTGTTCTGCCCGCCGAAACCGAAGGAGTTCGACAGAACGCGGCTGACCCTGGCGTCGCGTGCGCTCGTGACCACGTCGAGGGAGAGAGCCGGGTCTGGCACCGCATAGTTGATCGTTGGCGGGATGCGGCCATGGGCGATGGTGAGGAGAGAGATCACTGCCTCGATTGCGCCTGCTGCGGTCAACGTATGGCCGATCATCGATTTGTTCGACGAGATCGGCAGGGCGCGGATCCGTTCACCAAAGACGGCGGCGCAGCCCAACGCCTCCATCTTGTCGTTCTCCGGCGTCGATGTGCCGTGGGCATTGATCGTGTCGATGGAATCTGGCTCGGTGCCCGCATCGTCCAAGGCCGCACGGATGGCGGCAATGCCGGGCGCCCCGTTCGGGCTCGACCGGGTGCGGTGAAAACCATCGCCCTTCTCGCCGCAGCCCAGGACGTAGCCGAGGATCGTCGCGCCCCGCGCCCGTGCGGACTCGGCATTCTCCAGGACCAAGGCGGCGGCCCCCTCCCCCATGACGAAGCCGTCGCGATTCTTGGAAAACGGCTTCGAGGCTCCCTCCGGTGGATCGTTCTGGGTCGAGAGTGCGGAAAGTAGCGAGAAGCGAATCAGCGATTCCGGATTTACCGAACCGTCGGTGCCGATGCAGAGAGCCGCCTGCATCTCGCCCCGCCGGATCGCTTCGACGCCGAGCTGGATCGCGGTGGCGCCAGAGGAGCAGGCTGTGGAGAGCGAGATCGGCGACCCCTTCGTGCCAAACCGGTCGGCGATGTTGTCAGCCACGGTGGCGAAGATGAAGAGGTCGTGCCAAGCATCGAACCGTCCACTCGATGCCGCTCTCTGAAGGTCGGAATAGGTGATATCCCCGTTCTGGTCGGAAGCCTGTGCCAGGGACTGACGCTGGGGCCATTCCATTTCCACCGGCGGTACAGCGATGAACAGGGCGCCAGGAAAATTCCCCTTCGTGCCGATGCCGGACTGGGTGATCGCCTCCTCCGCCGCTTCCTCGGCGAAGCGTTGCGACAGGGCGGGCGCCACGAGCGGGTCGGTGTCGAGGAAATCCACCGTGCCGGCGATGCGGGTGCGCAGGCCGTCGGTGGGAAAACGGGCTATGCTGTGGATGCCGGACCGGCCGGCGGTAAGGGCGGCCCAATTGTCGGCCTGTCCCTGCCCGAGAGACGTGACGATGCCGAGGCCCGTGACGGCGACCAGCGGCCTACCATGGCTATCCCGGAATCTCTGGGCATCGCGGGAAGAGAAGTTCGTCATCGCGCCGTCTTGCTATCGTTCCGACCGAACGGCCTTGAAGATGCCCCGCCCCGAACCTTCGGGCCGATCGATCACGGTTGCCCCAATCTTAGCGGAATTTTGGTGAGCTGACAGCCGCATCCCTGCCGGTCATGACAGCGCGCTCAACCGGACTACGCCCTCACCGCGGCGATGGCCGACGATGGTGATCGCGACCTCGCGCGCCCTGCCCTCTGAGATGAGCGCGGCGGCGAGTGCTGCTCCCAACGGCGCCGTGACTTCGAGCGAGTGGCCGGTGAGGTCTCCGAGGGCGGTGACGGGCACGCCGGATGCGAGTTCGCTCAGGACCACGTGCTCCTCGTCGGTGATGCCCTTGACGCCGGTGGCGCCCGAGATCACCAGGTCCGGCTTGGCGCTGGCCTTGTCCCACAAAGCGGAGAGGCTGCGCCCTACGCTGTGGGCCTCGCGCCGGGGACGATCACTCTCCACCGGGAGTAGGCGGGCGAAGATCGTCGCGTTACGGGCCGTGGCGGTTTCGGCGGCTTCCAGCATGAGGAAGGCGGCGGTGCTTCCCAGGATGAAGCCGGCCTCGCCTTCACCCTGACGCTCGAAGACCGGCCGGTAGTCCCCCTTCCGCAGGTATCCCCCCATCTGGTGGACGACCAGAACGTCTGGGCGTTCCGCGCTATAGGAACCGCCCACCAGCATCGTGTCGATCTGGCCTGAAGCGATGCGGCTTTGAGCATTGCGCAAGGCGTCGACGCCAGACGCTTCTTCGCCCATGAACGTGCGCGAGGCGCCGGTGACGCCGTGGACGATGGCGATGTTGCCGGCGAGCAAGTTCGAGAGCTGGGCCAGGAAGAGGGTCGGGCGCAGGTCGTTCTGCAAGTGTTCGTTGAGATAGGCCCCCGGATCGGCAGCGTCCCGCAGGCCAGTGAGGATCGCACCATCCACCGCCGTATCGCGCTCACCGCCGCCGCAGGCGACCACGAGGTGCATCGCCGACTTGAATGCCGCGTCCTGTTTCACCCCGGCCGAGTCGAGGGCGAGGCCGGCGGCGTAGACGCCGAGGCGCTGCCATGCCTCCATCTGCCGCTGGTCCGACTTCTTGGGGATCTGTCCGTCGAGGACCAACGCGGGGGCCGGATGGACCGGATAGGGCGCGAAACGCTCCGTATCCACGGCCTTCGGGCTGCCCGCCGCAAAGGCTTTGAGGTGGGCGGCGATCCCCTCGCCGGCGCAGGAGACGAGGCCGATGCCTGTGACGACGACGTCACGCTGGCTCATGCTGGTCTTGCTCATGCAGGAACCGCCCCGCCGGGGGGCGCCCCCGATGCTATGGCGCGATCCATCAGGCCGATCCGCTGAGCGCGCTCGCGCATGGGCGCATCAAGCCCTTCGGGAAATGGCATCGTCCGGAACCGGAGCTCCGCATCGGCCAGCGGCTTGCCCTCGTGGTGGATCGAGGCCTTGGTGACCGCGTAGCCGGAGCCGTCATGCTCCAGGCTCGCCTGCACGACGAGCGTCGCGCCGGGGCCGACGAAGGAGCGGAACCGCGCCTTGTCCACCGCCATCAGGAACGGCATCTGCACGAAGTCGAGATGGGCGAGGAGCAGGTATCCCGAGGCCTGTGCCATGGTCTCGGTGAGGAGCACGCCGGGCACCAGGGGATGGCCGGGAAAATGCCCCTCGAAGACCGGGCTCTCCATCGGCACATGGGCCAGGGCCTCGATCCGGCCGGCGGCCTTGTCGAGAATCGTCACCGTGTCGATCATCTCGAAATATTCGAGGCGCATGGCGTCAAAGGCTCCGCTGGGGACTAGAAGCTCCGCTGGACTCTCGAGAGTACGGCTCCGCCGGGCTCGCCGTTCAAGCCTTGGCGGCCTTCTCGGCCACCAGCGCGTCGATGCGGGCGCAGAGGTTCTTCAGGACGAAATACTCCTCGGCCGGCACCTTGCCCTCGTTGACCTCCTGGGTCCAACGCTCCAGCGGCAGCTTGATGCCGAAGGCCTTGTCCACCGCGAAGGCGATGTCGAGGAAGGCGAGCGAATCGATGCCGAGATCCTCGATGGCGTGGCTCTCGGGCGAGATGGTGTCGCGCGGGATGTCGGCGGTGTCGGCGATGATGTCCGCGACGCGGTCGAACGTAGCGGTGGTCGGCTGGTCAGACATGCGTTCTCGCCGTTTTCTTCTCTATGGCGCGCCCTGGCGGGTCCGATGTCGGATCCTGTGGCGGGCACGGCCGGTCCGAGGCTGGCGCGTGAACCCGGCGCCCCCGGGTCGCGCAGCATGCCCCCGAAGCGGCGTCGCGCCGCTTTCGATCCAAGGCGGTCCCTTACACGAGGGGGTGGTGCCGGGCAACCTTGGCCGCGCTCGCGCCTTCGTGCGGTCACGCATGAAGCCGGACCATTCCGTCCTCCCGCCCGCTGACCTACATGCAGGCGCACGCCCAGCGGGTTGCGCGCCCATTGCTTCCTCATCGAGGTGCGGCGCCGGACATGCTCCGCAGGGCCGTCAGAGGTAGCGAGAATGGAAGTGCCCTTTTCTCCCGTCGACACGGCGGACCATCGCAGCCGTGCCCAAGGGGGGGCACGCATCGCCCTGGTCCTGGCGCTCTCCGCCCTCGGCCTGTGGGTGCTCCATCCATTCCTGCCGGCGCTGGCCTGGGCCGTGATCCTCGCCATCGCGCTCTGGCCGCTCTACGCCAAGGCCGAGCGGCGCTGGCCGCCCGGGGGGCACAACATTCTGCTGCCGAGCCTGTTCACCCTGGCGGTGGCGCTGGTTTTCCTGGCGCCCCTGGTGGTCCTTGGCGTCCAGGCGGCGCGGGAGGCGCATGACGCGATGGCCTGGGTGAAAGCGGTGGAGCAGAGCGGGATTCCAGCCCCCGAATTCCTGTCCCACCTGCCCTACGGCGCGGCCAGGGCCAGTTCCTGGTGGAACGAGAACCTCAGTCATCCGTCCGCCGGCTCCGAGATCCTGCACAAGCTCGACAACTCGACCACGATCGGCCTGACCAAGAGCCTCGGGGCGCAGGTGGTTCGCCGGGTGGTGCTGTTCGGGTTCACCCTGCTGACGCTGTTCTTTCTGTTTCGCGACGGGCGAACTGTCATTGCCCAGGCGTTGACGGCAAGTGCCCGCCTCTTCGGCCCACGCGGGGAACGGGTGGCGCGCCAGATGGTGGCTTCCGTCCACGGCACCGTCGATGGGCTCGTCCTGGTCGGCCTCGGCGAAGGCGTACTCCTTGGAATCGTTTACTATTTCGCGGGCGTGCCGCATCCGGTCCTGCTCGGCGCGCTGACGGCGGTGGCGGCGATGATCCCGTTCGGCGCGCCGCTGGTCTTCGGCATCGCCGCTCTGATCCTGCTCGCCGGCGGCGCGGTGATCCCGGCGGTGGTGGTCGTGGCGGCGGGGTTCGTCGTTACGTTCGTCGCCGACCATTTCGTCCGGCCGGCGCTCATCGGCGGCACCACCCGCCTGCCCTTCCTCTGGGTGCTTCTCGGCATCCTCGGCGGGGTCGAGACGTTCGGCCTCCTCGGCCTTTTCCTCGGCCCGGCGGTGATGGCGGCCCTGATGCTGCTGTGGCGGGAATTCACCGATGGGGACGTGCCGCAGGCCGCATCCCGAGGCCTTCACGAACCGTAATTCGACCCGCTCGCAACCGCCATCGGACGGCCGAAACGACCGCCATCGGACGGTGTTTCCGAGAATTACGAAGCCGGCTCCGATTCCGGTAGGATTGCCGGGGCGAAAGGTCCTCCCCTAACCGGGGAGGGCCTTCTTCGCATCGTGGCCTTAGGCTGCCAGCGAGCGCAGGACGTAGGGAAGAATCCCGCCGTTGCGGAAATATTCCAGCTCGTCGAGCGTATCGATCCGGCAGGTGAGCGGCACCTCCGTCTTGGTGCCGTCGGCGGAGGTGATCTCGGCGATCATGGTCTGGCGCGGCTTGATGTCGCCCGAGAGGCCGAGAAGGCTGACGGTCTCGTCGCCCCTGAGGCCGAGCGACGCCCAGGACGTGTCGCCCTGGAACACCAGCGGCACGATGCCCATGCCCACGAGATTCGAGCGGTGAATGCGCTCGAAGCTCTCCGCCACCACGGCGCGGACGCCGAGGAGCTTGGTGCCCTTCGCCGCCCAATCGCGCGACGAGCCGGTGCCGTATTCCTTGCCGGCGAAGACCACGAGGGGCGTGCCGGATTCGGCGTATTTCTGGGCGGCGTCGTAGATGTACATCCGCTCGCCGGAGGGCTGGAACAGGGTCCAGCCGCCCTCGACCACGGTGCCGTTCTCGTCCCGGACCATCTGGTTCTTGATGCGGATGTTGGCGAAGGTGCCGCGCATCATGACCTGATGGTTGCCGCGCCGGGTGCCGTACTGGTTGAAGTCCTGCACCCGGACCTGATGCTCCTGCAGGTAGGCACCGGCCGGCGAGGCCGCCCGGATGTTGCCGGCCGGAGAGATGTGGTCGGTGGTGATCGAATCCTGGAACAGGCCGAGGATGCGGGCGTCGACGATGTCGGTGATCGGCGCCGGCGTCTTGGTCATGCCCTCGAAATAGGGCGGGTTCTGCACGTAGGTGGAGGTCGAATCCCACTTGAAGGTCTCGGCCTCGTTGACCTCGACGGCCTTCCAGTAATGGTCGCCGCTGAACACGTCGGCGTAGCGCGACTTGAACAGGGTCGAGGTGATGTTGGCCTCGATGAACTCGGCGACCTCCGCCGTGGAGGGCCAGATGTCGGCGAGATAGACCGGCTGGCCGTCGGAGCCGATGCCGAGCGGTTCGGTGGTGATGTCGATCTGCATGGAGCCGGCGAGCGCGTAGGCGACCACCAGCGGCGGCGAGGCGAGGTAGTTGGCGCGCACGTCGGGGTTCACGCGGCCCTCGAAGTTGCGGTTGCCGGAGAGCACGGCCGCCGCCACCACGTCGTTGTCGTTGATCGCCTTCGAGATCGGCGCCGGCAGCGGGCCGGAATTGCCGATGCAGGTGGTGCAGCCGAAGCCGACGAGGTTGAAGCCGAGGGCGTCGAGGGGAGCCTGCAGGCCCGCGCTCTCCAGATACTCGGCGACGACCTGGGAGCCCGGCGCCAGGGAGGTCTTCACCCAGGGCTTCGAGCGCAGGCCCTTGGCGACGGCGTTGCGGGCCAGCAGCCCGGCGCCGATCATCACGCTCGGGTTCGAGGTGTTGGTGCAGCTCGTGATCGCCGCGATCACCACGTCACCGTGGCCGATATCGTAATTCGCGCCCTCGACGGGGTAGCGGTTGGCGATGTCGGCGGCCTTCTTGAACTCGGTCTCCATGGACTGGGCGAAGCCCGGCTTGGCGCCGTCCAGCAGCACCCGGTCCTGCGGCCGCTTGGGGCCGGCCAGGGACGGACGCACGTCGCCCATGTCGAGGGCGAGGGAATCGGTGAAGACGGGGTCCGGGGTCTGCGCGTCGCGCCACATGCCCTGAGCCTTGGCGTAGGCCTCCACCAGGGCGATCCGGTCGTCGGCGCGGCCGGTGACCTTGAGGAAATCGATGGTCTTCTGATCGATGGGGAAGAAGCCGCAGGTGGCGCCGTATTCGGGGGCCATGTTCGAGATCGTGGCGCGGTCGGCCACCGCCATGTCGTCGAGGCCGGGGCCGTAGAATTCCACGAACTTGCCGACGACGCCCTTCTTGCGCAGCATCTGCGTCACGGTGAGCACGAGGTCGGTGGCGGTGGTGCCCTCGGGCAGCTTGCCCGACAGCTTGAAGCCGACGACTTCCGGGATCAGCATGGAGAGCGGCTGGCCGAGCATGGCCGCCTCGGCCTCGATCCCACCGACGCCCCAGCCGAGCACGGCGAGGCCGTTCACCATGGTGGTGTGCGAATCGGTGCCGACGAGGCTGTCGGGATAAGCGAGCTCGGTGCCGTCTTCGGTCTTGGTCCAGACCGTCTGCGACAGGAACTCGAGGTTCACCTGATGGCAGATGCCGGTGCCGGGCGGCACGACGGAGAAGTTGTCGAAGGCCGACTGGCCCCATTTCAGGAAGGTGTAGCGCTCGCCGTTGCGCGAATATTCCAGCGCCACGTTGTCGGCCAGGGCCTTCGGGGTGCCGAACTCGTCGACGATGACCGAGTGGTCGATCACGAGATCGACGGGCACCAGCGGGTTGATCTTCTGCGGGTCGCCGCCGAGGGCGACCATCGCATCACGCATGGCAGCCAAGTCGACGACGGCGGGCACGCCGGTGAAGTCCTGCATCAGCACGCGCGAGGGGCGGAACGCGATCTCGGTCTCGACCTTGCCGAGGTTGCCGAGCCACGCGACGGTGGCGGAGATGTCGTCCTTCTTCACCGAACGGTCGTCCTCGAACCGCAGCAGGTTCTCGAGGATCACCTTCATCGAGAAGGGCAGTGCCGTCGCATCGGCGAGGCCGGCCTGCTCGGCATGGGGGATGGAATAATAGGTATAGGACTTGTCGCCGACGGTGAGGGTCTGGCGGGAGTGAAAGCTATCGAGTGATGCCACGGCTGGTCTCTTCCTCACGAGCGGTTGTCGAACACGCGCAGGCATGACCTGCGCCACGAAGTCGTGTTCGGCTGGAGCGCTTCTAAAAAAAGCGCGCGCCGCTCCGGGGGTGCCCGGACAGGATGTTGCGCGACGAGCGATTTGGACGCTCGGGACTCGCGCGGCGCAGCCTGTCCTCCGTATAGAACACTTCGAAACTGGCCGCTACGCCCTGCTGTGACACGAGTGCGGGAGTGTCGGACGCCGCGTGGACGCGTGGCGGCGCGCGAGATATGCAGGCGGCCATGCCGGAGCATTCCATGATCGCCTTTCGCCTGCCCCCGGAGATCGAAGCGCACTTGGACACGCAAGGTCGGCGGACAGGACAAAGCGCGCGTGACGACGCCCGCGACGCGATCCTGGATTACTTGGAGGATCGTGCGGATCTTCTCATCGCCGAGCGGCGTCTTGCCGATCTGAAGGCGGGGAAGAGCGACTCCGTTCCCCTCTCGGAACTTCTGACCCGGTACGCCTTGTGAGCGCGGCAATCGCGCGTGGTCCACTGACCCCTACGGGGCAGGCCTTTCGCCCATCTACGAAACTGCCAACGAGTGAGGAAGCGCACGTCGGCATGGGGCGCGACGGGCTCCCTCTCCTGGAAGGGGAGGGTTGGGGTGAGGTGCGTGGACTCTCCGAAAAGGTCGCACACCTCACCCTGTCCCTCTCCTTCCAGGAGAGGGGAACCGCGCGGCCCGCGCGAGACGTGAAAGCCGCAGATCCCGTGAGCCGTTGGACGCATGCCGTTGCCATCGGTCGGCAGGACATTCCGTGCGGCTGACCGCCACGAACCTCGCCGCCCGCCGCTCCGGCCGCCGCATCTTTTCGGGTCTGTCATTCACCCTCGGCCCCGGCGAGGCGCTGATGGTGACGGGGCGTAACGGCGCGGGAAAATCCACCCTGCTCAGCTTGCTCGCCGGACGGCTGAAGCCCGATGCCGGCACCATTGCGGTCGCCGATGTGGGCGAGGCGACACTGGCCGAATGTCTCCACGTGGTCGGCCATCGCGACGGGCTGAAGAGCCCGCTGACGGCGGAGGAGAACCTCGTCTTCGCCCGCGACCTTCTCGGCGCGCCCACCGCGAGCCCGCGCGCGGCGCTGGAGGAGCTCGGCCTCGGGCACGCCTTGAAGCTCCCTATCGCGTATCTGTCGGCGGGGCAGCGACGCCGGGTGGCGTTGGCCCGGCTTCTCGTCTGCCGGCGCCCCCTCTGGCTCCTCGACGAGCCGACGGCGGCCCTCGACACCGCCTCTCAGGCCGTGCTCGCCGGATTGATGGCGCGTCACCGGGCCGAGGGCGGCCTCATCGTCGCCGCCACCCACCAGTCCCTCGGCCTGGACGATGCCCGGGACTTGCGCATCGACGAGGCGCTGAAGCCGGCATCCCCCTCGGCCGACGCGAGTTCGGCCGCATCGGAGGTGTGGTGGTGATCCGCGTGATGCGCGCCCTCATCGCCCGCGACCTGCAGCTCGCCGCCCGCGTGGGCGGTTCGGGCGCCCTGTCGCTGGTGTTCTTCCTGATGATCGTCGCCCTGGTGCCGTTCGCGCTCGGGCCCGACCTCAACCTGCTCTCGCGCATCGGTCCGGCCATCCTCTGGCTCTCGGCGGTCCTCGCCACCCTGATCGGCCTCGACCGCCTGTTCCAGGCCGACGAGGAGGACGGCTCCCTCGACCTGATGACGGGAGCGCCCGCCCCCATGGAGATGGTGGTGCTCGCCAAGGTCGTGGCGCATTGGCTCACCACCGGCCTGCCCCTGGCCCTGGCCTCGCCGCTCTTCGGCCTGCTCGTGGCCCTCGACGGCACCGCCATGGGTGCCACCGCCCTCACCCTCCTGGTGGGGACGCCGGCCCTCACCTTCATCGGCGCGGTGGGCGCAGCACTCACCGCCTCGATCCGCCGAGGCGGCCTGATCCTCGCCGTGCTCGTCCTGCCCCTGATGATCCCGACACTGATCTTCGGCGTCTCGGCGACCGAGGCGGCGTCCGGCGGCACGGTGCCGTTCACGACACCCCTGCTGATCCTGTCGGCTCTCAGTCTGATCGCGGCGGTGATCGGGACCTTCGCGGCGGCCGCGGCCCTGCGCTGGTCGGAATGATCAGCGCCCTTCGGCGACGGGGATGACGATCTCGTTGCGTCTCAGGAAAGGGATCGCGAAGGGCGGATCGTAGCTCAGCACGCTCGACGGGCCGGTGGGCTCGCGGGCCACCTTCGCCAGGACCTGCCGGAGAACCGCCTCGCGTTTCTCGCGTGCCCTGGCGTCGAGGGTGCCGGAGAAGCGGAGTGCGGCGTAGGTCGCGGCGGGCAGCCGGGCGATGCGGACCTTCGGTTCGGTCGGGACCGGCGGACCGGCCTTCGCGACGGCGGCGGGCAGGAAGAAGCGCATGATGCGCAGATCGCCGCCCTGCTCGACCGGCACGGTCATGGCGATGCGGGTTCCCTGTTCCACCGGCACCGTCATCGCGACTCGGTCGTCTCCGCCATTGGTGCCGGTGATGTACCGGAACAGCCGGCGAAACGCCTCCGCGTCGCCCGCTCCCGCCATGTCGGTCTCGACCGCGACACGCGGTTCGTAGCGGCGGATCTCCACGTCGCGGGGCAATCGCTCCACCACTTCGTAGCGCGGCTGTTCGTAGGTGGCACGGATGCCGACCACCGACAGGGCCGATTCGGCGAAGGTCAGGGCGTAGTAGAGAGCTTTGTCCAACATGGCGCGGCGTCAACGCGCCATCGGCGAGCCCGTATCCAGCCCCGCCGCCAGATGCCTCCGCTCCGTCGGCGGCAGGCCGGTCCAGCCAGGAAAGGCGCGGGTGAAATGAGTGGCGTCGGCATAGAGGAGATCGAGGCCGATCCGGCCGTGCGGGGAAGACGCGAAGAAATGATCGACGCGGCTGGGACTGCGCGTAACGCCCGCATTGATGCTGCACCGCACCTTGGGCTAGTTCCACGGACCATGTGGACACGTCTTGCCCATCCCGGTCATTTCCTGCGCTGGACCGGCCCCGTAATGCCCTGGCTCGCGGGGCTCTCGGCCGTCCTGCTCGCCGTCGGCCTGTACCTCACCTGGTTCGTGGTCCCGCCCGACTACCAGCAGGGCGAGACCGTGCGGATCATGTACATCCACGTGCCGGCGGCCTGGCTCGGAGTGTTCTTCTACGGGTCGATGGCGCTCTCGGCGATCGGAACCCTGGTCTGGCGCCACCCCCTCGCGGACGTGGCGCAGCGCGCCGCGGCGCCCATCGGTGCGGCCTTCACCCTGATCTGCCTCGTCACCGGCTCGCTCTGGGGCAAGCCGATGTGGGGGACCTACTGGGTCTGGGACGCGCGCCTGACCTCGATGCTGATCCTGTTCCTGATCTATTGCGGCATCATCGCCCTGTGGCGCACCATCGAGGATCCGAACCGGGCCGCGCGCGCCATCGCGATCCTGACCCTGGTGGGGGCGGTGAACCTGCCGATCATCAAGTTCTCGGTGAACTGGTGGTCGACGCTGCATCAGCCGGCCTCGATCATGCGGATGGGCGGCTCCAGCATCGATCCTTCGATGCTCTATCCCCTGCTCGAGATGATCCTCGCCTTCACCCTGCTCGGGATCACCCTCCATCTCTACGCCATGCGCACCGAGATCCTGCGTCGCCGGGTCAGGGCGCTCACCATCCGCGAGGCCGAGCGTCTCGATGCCGATCTCCGTCCGGCCCGGCCCCTCGGCCAGGCGATCCAGGGACTCTGACCGATGGGTTCGCTCGGGCCGCATGCCGGTTTCATCCTCGGCGCCTACGCCTTCACCGCCCTCGTGATCGGGGCTCTGATCTGGCGTTCACTCAACGATCACCGTGCGCAGAAGCGCGCTCTGGCAGCCCTCCAGGGCGATTCGGGAGAGCGGGCGTGAGCGCCGCATCCTCGTCGGCCCCGGTGCGCCGGTCGCTCCTCGTCGTCGCGCCGCTGGTGATCTTCGCGGCGCTGGCGCTGGTCTTCTTCATCCGCCTTCGGTCCGGCGCCGATCCGGCCGCGATCCCCTCGGCGCTGATCGGGCGGCCGGTGCCGGCCTTCGCCCTGGGACCATTGCCCAACCTCGTCGGCGGGGAAGGCCAGGCCATTCCCGGCTTGTCCAGCGCCGATCTCAAGGGCCGGGTGACGGTGGTCAATTTCTGGGCTTCGTGGTGCGCGCCGTGCCAGATCGAGCATCCGCAACTGATGCGGTTGGCGCGTGAGCCGGGCGTGAACCTCGTCGGCATCGACTACAAGGACGCGCCGGAGAACGGTCGCCGCTTCCTGTCGCGCAGCGGAGTGCCGTTCCAGGCGGTGGGCATGGATTCCACCGGCCGCACCGGCATCGATTTCGGTGTCTACGGCGTGCCGGAAACCTTCATCATCGGCCCCGATGGCGTGATCCGCGACAAGCTCGTGGGCATCGTCACGGTCGAGAACTATGCCGCCGTGCTGGAGAAGATCCGGGCGGCGGAGAGGACGACCACCGCGAAACCATGATCCGTCGACGGGCTTTTCCTAAACGTCGGGCTTCGCCCCGGCCTTGCGATCGTAGCGCATGAGGAGCGGGGTCTGCGACAGGGCGAACAGGATGGTCAGGGGCATGATGCCGACCACCTTGAAATTGGCCCAGAACGCGTAGGTCTGCGTCCGCCAGACCACCTCGTTGATGGCGGCCAGGGCGAAGAAGAACAATCCCCAGCGGAAGGTGAGTTTGCGCCAGCCTTCCTCGGTGAGGTCGAAGACCGAATCCAGCACCACCGACAGCAGGGACTTTCCGAACAGCAGGCCGCCCAGGAGGATGGTGCCGAACAGGGCGTTCACGATCGTCGGCTTGATCACGAAGAACGTCTTGTCGTGCAGCGCCAGCGCCATGCCGCCGAAGACGAGGACGACGATGCCGGAGACCAGCGGCATGATCGGCAACCGCCGCAGCAGCGCGAAGTGGATGGCCAGAGCCACCACCGTCGCCACCACGAAGACCCCGATGGCCATGAAGGTGGTGCCGTCCTCGCTCAGGCCGAACCGCGTACCGAAGGAATTGAGCAGGAAGAACAGCACCAGCGGCCCCATTTCCAGGGCGAGCTTCGGCACCGGGTCGAGATGGCGGCGCGGCGGTACGGATTCGACAGGCAGGGTCATGGTCGATGAACGGCTCGTGCTTCGACGCGCCGGGACACGACGCGGCGCCGGGTGGGAGGCTGGATGTAGAATAGTCGCCCCGGCTTTCCTAGCGCGTGAGGGGGCGCCAAAGATCGACCGGGGGGCTCTGCAGGCAGATTGCCCGTGGTGTCAGCGGCCCGCCGCCACCGCGAGCTTCAGACCGGCGGCTCTCTGAACCGTGGTGAGCACGGCGAACAGGTTGCTCGCCGTCGGGTTGCCGGTCGGGCTCAGCATGCGCATCAGGCTCTTGGACGAAGAGCCTGTTTCCATGGCCAATCGTTCGAAGCCGATGGTTGCGTTGATGTAGTCGCGCAGAACCGCCTTCCCCGTATCAAGCTCTCCGGCCAGGAACTGATCCACCGCTTCCGTCAGAAGTGCTTCCCGGAATGCCGGGTCGCGCTCGGCACGCGCTTTCACCGTCTCTCTGAAGCTGCGCGTCAGGGTCATGATGTCTCCTCCGCCTTGCGCCGCTTGTACTCTAACCAATGCCTTGAGTAGAATAGTACCATTTGTGGTACCATGACGGCAACGGATGTCGCGTGGGTGCCCACGCCGATCTCCCGCTGCGATCACTCTTCCTCCAACCCCGCGATGGCCCGCGCGAAATCCCGTGCGGCGAAGGGTTCGAGATCCTCGACGCCCTCGCCAACGCCGATGAAATGCACCGGCAGGCCGAACTTCGCGGCGAGCGCCACGAGGATGCCGCCCCGCGCGGTACCGTCGAGCTTGGTCATCACCAGGCCGGTGACGTTGGCCGCCTTCGAGAACAGCTCGACCTGGCTCAGGGCGTTCTGGCCCACGGTGGCATCGAGGACGAGGAGCACGGCATGGGGTGCCTCGGCGTCGATCTTGCGAATGACGCGCAGGATCTTCTCCAGCTCCGCCATCAGCCCCGTCTTGTTCTGGAGCCGGCCGGCGGTGTCGATCAGGAGCACGTCGGTGCCTTCGGTCCTGGCCCGCTGGAACGCCTCGAAGGCGAGCCCGGCGGCATCCGCCCCTTGAGCCCCCGCCACCACCGGAACCCCGGTGCGCGTGCCCCAGACCTTGAGCTGCTCGATGGCCGCGGCCCGGAACGTGTCGCCCGCCGCGAGCATGAGGCTGTGCCCCTCACCCTTCAGCTTCAGGGCGAGCTTGCCGATGGTGGTGGTCTTGCCCGCGCCGTTGACGCCGATCATCAGGATCACGAACGGCTTCTTCGTCGTGTCGATGGTGAGGGGAATGGCGACGGGTGTCAGCGCCCGCTCCACCTCGGCGGCCAGGATCGCCCGGACCTCGTCGGGAGAGATCCCCTTCTCGTAGCGGCCCTTGCCCACCGCTTCCGAGATCCGCATGGCGGTGTCGATGCCGAAATCGGCCTGGATCAGGGCGTCTTCCAGTTCCTCCAGGGTGTCCGCGTCGAGCTTGCGCTTGGTGAACAGGCCGGTCACCCGTTCGGACAGGGCCGAGGAGGTGCGCTTCATGCCCCCGGTGAGGCGGCTCCACCAGCCGCGCTTCTCGGCAGTCGGTTCGGGCTCGGGTTCCGGGACGGGTACGGGGGCGGGCACCGGCGCGAAGGCGACCGTCGTGGTGTCGGCCTGCTCCGCCCCGCGTGCGGGATCGTCTCCCGCCGTCCCGGCGGGCGGGCGTTCGTCGGCGCCCTCGATGGGCTGGAGGTCGGCGCCCTCGATCTCGTCGGGCGTCGCGTTCTTGTCCGGGTCGGCGGTCGCGGGCTCGCTGGGAGGGAGCGGGATGGCCGAGATGTCGTCGGCACCCGTGGCGAAGTCGGGCTGGCCTTCGGAGGCCGAGGCGGGGGACGCGAGGGGAGGCGATGCCGGCTCGATCGCCGCTTCGGGTTTCGGCTCGGGTTTCGGCTCCGGCTTCGGATCGGGCGGCTGGACCGGCACCGGCTCGGGCGGCCAGGCCTCCTCCTTCTTTCCGAACATCCGCCGCAGCAACCAGCCCGGCCTCTTGTCTTCGCTCATTCCCACTTGCTCCCCCGACCCCGCATCAGTAGCGCAGGGCGATGCCTTCAGCCGACGCTCCCGGGGATCACCCCATAACAGACATAGGCGCGCGCCTCCTCTACCGCGATGCCCTTGTCCTCGTCATCGACAAGCCGGCGGGGTTGCCCGTCCATCCCGGCCCCAAGGGCGGGGAGACGCTGACCGACCATCTCGATGCCTTGCGCTTCGGCCTGCCGCGCCGTCCCGAGGCCGCCCATCGGCTCGACCGCGACACCTCCGGCTGCCTGGCCCTGGGCCGTCACGCCAAGGCCCTGGCCCGCCTGAACAAGCTGTTTTCCGCGAGCGGCACGGTGGGGAAGACCTACTGGGCCATCGTCGAGGGTGGTCCCGCAGAGGACGAGGGCCGCATCGACCTCCCCCTCGCCCGCCGTTCGGACGACCCGCGCTCGTGGTGGATGAAGGCAGACCCGGCCGGAGACCCCTCGCTGACCACATGGCGCGTCCTCGGCCGTTCGCCGGACAAGACCCTCACCTGGCTGGCCCTCAGCCCGGTCACCGGCCGCACGCATCAGCTGCGCGTCCATTGCGCCGCCATGGGCTGGCCTATCCTCGGCGATCCGATCTACGGCACCGCCCCGCGGGCGGGCGGGCCGGGGCTGCAACTCCATGCCCGCTCGCTGACCCTGCCGCTCTATCCGAAGAAGCCGGCCATCACGGTCGAGGCGCCGGCGCCGGGGCATATGCGGGAGCGGATGGAGATGTGCGGGTATCGGGTCGGCGCATGACGCGCGCAATGGATCGGCTGAGCTTGAGGAGCACATCCCCTCTCCCCGCACGCGGGGAGAGGGCCGCGACGACCTCGTCGTCGTTGCGGCGAGGCGGCGTGTCCGGGTGAGCCAAGTTCGGACGCGCCCCCTCACCCTCGCTTCGGCTTCGCCTCTCGCTCATCGCGGACACGACAAGGTGTCCGCGATCCTCTCCCCGCGTGCGGGGAGAGGCGGTCGCTGCCTGACCCTGCCGCTCTATTCGAAAAGACCGGCCATTACGGTCGAGGCGCTGGCGCCGGGACATATGCGGGAGCAGATGGGGATGTGGGTATCGGGTCGGCGCATGATGCGCGATTCCTTCTCCCCTCTGCGGGAGAAGGTGGCCCGCGAGCCAAGTCGGATGAGGGAAGCACCATCTCGGGAGAGGTCGCCCCCTCTCCCGGTCGCTCCGCGACCACCCTCCCCCGCAGCATGAGCTACGATATTCACACGTCTCGCGGGTATCGCGGGTCCCCTCTCCTGGAAGGAGAGGGACAGGGTGAGGTGTGTGACTTGTCCGGAAATGGACCACACCTCACCCCAACCCTCTCCTTCCAGGAGAGGGAGCGCGTCGCGGCTCATGTCCGACCCTCACGGATAGAGTGAACAGCCGTCGAGCAGATGCGCCAATCCGGCAGAGCAGAGGGGCGGAGGATTACTCCGCCCCGATCAGCACCCGGCCGTCATGCCCTGCGATCGTCACGTCGCGAAGCGCGCCCGGAGGCGTGTCGGCTGCCAGCCGGACCGGCGTGAACCCTTCGGTGCGCCCTATCCCGCCGCGCTCGGTGAGCACGCGATGGGTCCGGCCGACCTCTCCGACGAGATGCGCCGATAGCGCCGCCGCTCCCGCCTCGCGGAGACGGGCGGCGCGTTCGCGGATCACGTCTCCGGGAACCGGCGGCATCCGCGCGGCGGGCGTGCCGGGGCGGGGCGAATAGGGAAAGACGTGGAGATGCGTCAGGCCGCATTCGGCCACGAGATCGAGGGAGCGGGTGAACTGCTCCTCCGTCTCGGTGGGAAAGCCGGCGATGAGGTCGGCCCCGAAGACGGCGTCCGGGCGCAGGTGCCGCACGGCCTCGCAGAACCGGATCGCGTCGTCGCGGCCGTGCCGGCGCTTCATCCGCTTCAGGATGAGGTCGTCGCCGGCCTGGAGCGAGAGATGGAGATGCGGCATCAGCCGCGTCTCGCCGGCAATCGCCTCCATCAGCGCCGCGTCGGCCTCGATGGAATCGATGGAGGACAGACGCAGGCGCGCGAGGTCCGGCACGTGGCGCAGGATGGCCTGGACCAATCGGCCGAGGCTCGTCGGCTCCGAACAATCCCGGCCGTAGGCGGTGAGGTCGACGCCGGTGAGCACGACCTCGCGCCCGCCATGGTCGACGATGCGGCGGACCTGATCGACCGCATCCTCCAGCGTGACGGAGCGGGAGTTTCCCCGGCCGAAGGGGATGATGCAGAAGGTGCAGCGATGGTCGCAGCCGTTCTGCACCGGGACGAAGGCGCGGGTATGCCCGGCCACCGAGGCGATCCGCGTCGGCGCGGCGTCGCGCACCGCCATGATGTCGTCGATGGCGAGGCGCGCTCTCGGATCAGTGGCGGACATCCAGGTCTCGGCCCTGGTCTTGGCGTCGTTACCGACGATCCGGGCCACTTCCGGCATGGCGGAATAGGCGTCCGTCTCCACCTGCGCGCCGCAGCCGGTGACGACGATCTCGGCCCCCGGCCGCTCGCGGGCGAGCCTGCGGATCGCCTTGCGGGCCTGCCGCCCGGCTTCCGCCGTGACGGCGCAGGTATTGACGAGGACGAGGTCGCCGCCCGCTCCCGCCGCCTCGGCGTGACGGCGCATCACCTCGGATTCCACCGTGTTGAGGCGGCAACCGAAGGTCAGGGTCTCCACCGCCACTCAGTCCATCCGCGCGAAGAGTTCGGCGGGCAGGACGCCTTCCCATTCCAGCACCACGGGGCCGGTCATCAGGATGTGGTCGTCGGCGCGCCACTCGATGACGAGGTCGCCGCCGGGGAGGCTCACCGTGGCGTGGCGGCCGATCATGCGCAGGCGCGAGGCCGCCACCAGCGTGGCGCAGGCGGCGGTGCCGCAGGCCAGGGTCAGCCCGGCGCCGCGCTCCCAGACCCGGAGCTTGATCGTCTCCGGTCCCGTCACCTGCGCGAGGGAGATGTTGGCGCGTTCGGGAAAGATCGGGTGGTTCTCCAGCATCGGGCCGAAGCGGCCGAGGTCGTAGCCGTCGGGATCGTCCTCGATGAAGAACACCGCATGGGGGTTGCCCATGTTCACCGCCCCCGGCGAATGCAGGACGGGCGCGTCGATGGGGCCGATCTGCAGTTCGATCCGCCGCGTGTCGGGGAACGGCTCGGCCAGCGGGATCTCGTCCCACTTCAGGCGGGGGCGGCCCATGTCCACGGTGAAGGAGGCCTGCGCCTCGCGCTTCACGCCGACGAGCCCGGCCTTGGTCTCCAGGGTGAGGCGGCCGCTCTCGGCCGGCCGCGCCATGGCCGGGTCGTCGAGCATGGCGTAGGCGACGCAACGGGTGCCGTTGCCGCAGGCACCGGATTCCGACCCGTCGGTGTTGTAGATCCGCAGATAAGCGTCCGTGCCGGGACTGCGCGGGTCGTGGATGACCATGAGCTGGTCGAAGCCGGAGCGCGGGTGGCCGGCGATGGCGCGGGCCTCCTCGGCGCGCACGACCAGCTCCGTGCCGCGCAGGTCCAGCACCACGATGGCGTTGCCCGCCCCGTGCATCTTCAGGAACCGTCGGTTGGCGAGCCTCGTCATAATCGTCTTTGGTTTTGGTGTCCGAACGTGGCATCCCGCGGCAAGGTCCCCGCGGGAAGGCTCCCGCATATAGGACAAAGCGCCGGGCCGCGCACGCGGGGCCCGGTCAGGGGAGCGTTGCACAAGGGACGCGCCCGTCACGTTCCTGCGCGCGGTGCGGGTTGGTGCCTCGCAGGCGGGCGGCTTCCTCCCTATTTTAGGACTTCGCGATTCAGCCGTACGATTCGTCGCGGCGTGCGATCTCCGGAGCGTTGCCTTGACCCGCCATCGTCCATTGCCGCTCGTCAGCCTCGCCGCCGCCTTTGCCGCCGCCTTGGCCGTCTCCTCCGCCCTCGCGCAGGAGCCGTCCTCGCCCGCGACCACCAATCCCCTGCCGACCACGACGGCGCCCGATCCGGTCAATCCCGACGCGCCGTCGCGTCCGGTGCCGACCCAGGCGCTCCCGGCCGCGCCGGCACTCACGCCGGGGCCGTCGCGCCCGACCCTGGTGGAGACCCCCGGCGACGCCAACGACGTCGACGAGGTCTCCCTGCCTCCCAAACCCGCCGCGATCCTGGCGGGGCGTGCGAGCTGGGAGGAGGCGGTGCCGGCGCTGAAGGCCGCCTTCGTGAAGATCGAGGAGGCGCTGGCCAAGGACGGGATCACCCCCACCGGCCGGCCGCTCGCGGTCTTCGCCAAGACCGACGATGACGGCTTCCAGTTCGAGGCGATGATCCCCATCGCCTCCATGCCGGACCCGAAGCCCGCCGAGACCGGCGGCCTGCGCTTCGGCACGACCCCCAGCGGCAAGGCCCTGCGCTTCCCGCACAAGGGTTCCTACGACGAGATCGACGGCACCTACGAGACCCTCACCGCCTATCTCGACGCCAAGGACGTGGTGGTCCAGGACCGGTTCATCGAGGAATACGTCACCGACCTGAACGACAAGGCGGACGAGAAGCTCGACGTGAACATCTACGCCCTGCCGAAATAGGCGGCAGATCGGTCAAGCCTTGCCGCTCAGGCCATCCCGGCCGGCGGTGAGGCTTCCAGGATCGCGCCGTCCTTCAGGTGGACGACCCGGTCGGCGGCGTCGAAGTAGCGGTCGTCGTGGCTGATGACGATCAGGGTCCGGCCCTCGCGCCGCAGGGCCGGCAGCAGCTCGGTGTAGAACAGGCGCCGGTAGGTCGGGTCCTGCTCGGCGGCCCACTCGTCGAGGACGAGGACGGGCCGCCCTTCGAGATGGGCCTGGATCAGGGCGAGGCGCTTCCTCTGCCCGGCCGAGAGGTCGGTCGTGGAGAAGGCCCCGTCCCGGATCGTCACCTTGTGGGCGAGGTCCAAGGTCTCGAGATAGGCGTCCGCCGCCTCCGGCTTCGCCCCGGCGGGCAGGACGAGATCGTCGAACAGGTAATAGTCGAAGAACACCGCCGAGAAATGCTGACGATAGGCGTCCCGCGTCTCTTCCGTCACCGGCGCTCCGTCGAGAAGCAGCGTGCCGGTCCGGGGCGGGTAGAGGCCGAGGATCAGCTTGATGAGCGTGGTCTTGCCCGAGCCGTTCTCGCCGACGATGAACACGATCTCGCCCCGCCGCACGGTGAGGTCGATGGGCCCGAGGGTGAAGCCCGGCCTGCCCTCCGCCGCCGGGAAGGTGTGGCTGACGCCGCGAAGCTCGATTTTTTCGATGGACGGAGGCGTTTGCGCCCCGTCCGGCGCGAGCAGGTTCGGCTCGGAGGCGGTGCGGTCGGCCGAGAATTCGGCGATGCGCTGGTAGGCGATCCGGGCCCGGCCGATCTCGGGCAGGACGGCGAGGATGTAGCTGACCGGCACCTCGATATAGAGCAGCACCAGGACGAAGCCCGAGAGGACGGCGTTGTCGATCCCGAGGGTCGCCTTGCAGGTCACGATGGCCGCGATCGTCGCGAACAGGGCGAGTTTCTTCGTCAGGTGGGAGAATTCGAAGAGCGTGTCGCTTCGGAACCGGTTGCGGCGAAGGTCTTCGATGGAGGAGGCCAGGGCCTCGTCCCGCAACCGCATCCGGCGCTGCCGGTTGAGCCGCAATTCCCGGCTGCCTTCGGTCAGACTCTGGAAGTGCTTCTGCATCGTGTCGGCGAGGGCGCGGCGCGTCCGGTAATGGAGCATGGCCCGGCGGCGCAGGACGTTCTCCGCGTAGCTGCCGAGGCCGAAGACCAGCAGGGTGACGGCGAAGAGCGGGGCCGACAGGGTGAGCATGTAGACGAGGCATCCGAGGGTCACGCCGCTGTGGATGATCAGCCCGGACAGCAACGAGACCGCCGTCGACAGCGTGGCGGCATCCGTGTTCAGCGAGGCGAGGACCTTGTGGCGGCCGAGTTGCTCGATGCGGTCGATGGGCGCGGTGAGGATCATGTCGGCCAGATCCCGGTTCAGGCCGGCATTGATGCGCCCGCTCGCCAGGGCGCTGCCCAGCCCGGAGAGGAGAGACCCGCCCACGCCGAGGAGAACGAGGCCGAGGAAGACCGCAACGAAATTGTCGGCAAGACCGCCTTCCGCGTGGATGGCCGTGTTGACCTTGGCCAGGACCGTCGCCGTGGCGAGGCCGCTCAAGGCTCCGATCGCCGAGGAGGCGGCCACGAGCGGCCAGATCGGGCGCAGCAGGCGCAAAGCATCCTTGCCGAGTCCTCCCAGACGATTGTCCGATCCCGCCATCGATCCCTCCGGCCCGGCCCCGCTGCCGGGACACTGGGGAGGCGGATACGTCAGGAACGGGATAGGCCGAAATTCGAAACACGCAGGGCGTGTATGCGGTCGGGCCGGCTTGTCGTCGGGGCGAGGATGTGGAGAATAGCGACATCCACAAATCGAACGCGCCGCGTCGCGCCGGGCTCAGAGCAGGCTGAGCTGCGCCGAGACCGTAGAGGCCGCCCCGCGCTCCAGCGCGAGCAGCCACCTCTTCGTGTCGAGGCCGCCGGCAAATCCCGTGAGGCTGCCCGCCGCGCCGATGACGCGATGGCAGGGAACCACGATGGGGAGGGGGTTGGCGCCGTTGGCCGCGCCCACGGCCCGGCTGGCGCTCGGACGCCCGATCCGTCTGGCCAACTCGCCGTAGCTGATCGTCTCGCCCGGTGGGATGCGGGTGAGTTCCTCCCAGACCGCGAGCTGGAACGGCGTGCCGCGCGGATCGAGGTCGAGGTCGAACCGGGTGAGTCGTCCGTCGAAATAGGCACTCAATTGCCGTCGGGCCTCGGCGAAGGCCGCGTCGTCCCGGTGCCAGTCCGCCTGCGGTGTCACCGCGCCCTTGCCGGTGGGAAAGCCGATGCACCGCAGGCGCTGGTCCATGCCTGCGAGAAGCAGCGCGCCGATGGGCGTGTCGAGGACCGTGTAGCGGGTGTCGGGCATGGCGGATCGTCTCGGGCCGGCGGGTGCGCGCCTCGGGAGAGCGCCCCCGGAGGTGTCCGCCATCCTACACGGAGGGACGCGGTCTGCCTGCACGAGCCGATGTGTGAAGCCAGTGGGCGAGGAGGCGGAGAAATCCGCCCCTACTCGGCCGCCTCGCTATAGGCGTCCACCGGCGGGCAGGAGCAGACGAGGTTGCGGTCGCCGTAGGCGTTGTCGACGCGGTTGATCGGCGGCCAGTACTTGTCCATCCGCAGGCTCCCCGACGGGAAGCACGCCGCCTCGCGGGAATAGGGCCGCTCCCACGGGCCGATCAGGTCCGCCACCGTGTGCGGCGCGTGTTTCAGCGGGTTGTCCACCCGGTCCATCCGCCCCTCCTCGATGGCGCGGATCTCCTCGCGGATCGCCAGCATGGCGTCGCAGAAGCGGTCGATCTCGCCCTTGGTCTCGGATTCGGTCGGCTCGATCATCAGGGTCCCGGCCACCGGCCAGGACATGGTCGGCGGGTGGAAGCCGCAATCGATCAGACGCTTGGCGATGTCCTCGACGCCGATCCCGGCCGATTTCTGGAAGGGCCGCACGTCGATGATGCATTCATGCGCCACGCGGCCCTGTGCCCCGGCATAGAGCACCGGATAGGCGCCCTTCAGGCGGCTGGCGATGTAATTGGCGTTGAGGATGGCGATGCGGGTGGCCTGGGTGAGGCCGCGCCCGCCCATCAGCAGGCAGTAGCTCCACGAGATCGGCAGGATCGAGGCCGAGCCGTAGGGCGCGGCCGAGACGGCCCCTTCCTCACCGCTTCGCGGGTCGGAGGGCAGGAACGGGATCAGATGCGCCTTGACGCCGATGGGACCCATGCCGGGGCCGCCGCCGCCATGCGGGATGCAGAAGGTCTTGTGCAGGTTGAGGTGGCTCACATCGGCGCCGATATCGCCGGGGCGGGCGAGACCCACCATGGCGTTGAGATTGGCCCCGTCGAGATAGACCTGTCCGCCATGGGCATGGACGATGTCGCAGATCTCGCGGACCCGCACCTCGAACACCCCGTGGGTCGACGGATAGGTGATCATGCAGGCCGCGAGGTTTTCCGAATGCAGTTCGGCCTTCTTTGAAAAGTCCTCCACGTCGATGTTGCCGTGCTGGTCGGCGCCGACCACGACGACGCTCATGCCGCACATCTGCGCCGAGGCCGGGTTGGTGCCATGCGCCGAGGACGGGATCAGGCAGACCCTACGGTGCCCCTCCCCCCGCGACAGGTGATAGGCGCGGATGGCGAGCAGGCCGGCATATTCCCCCTGCGCGCCGGAATTCGGCTGCATCGAGATCGCGTCGTAGCCGGTGATGGCGCAGAGTTTTTCGGAGAAGTCGCGCAGGAGTTCCTGGTAGCCCTCGGCCTGATCGGCCGGCACGAAGGGGTGGATCTCCGAGAATTCCGGCCAGGAGATCGGCAGCATCTCGGCGGTGGCGTTCAGCTTCATCGTGCACGAACCGAGCGGAATCATCGCCCGGTCCAGCGCCAGATCGCGGTCCGCGAGGCGGCGCATGTAGCGCGTCATCTCGCTCTCGGCCCGGTTCATGTGGAAGATCGGGTGGGTGAGATAGGCGGAGGTGCGCAGATTCGCCTCCGGCAGGCGCGGAGTCGGCCAGGCCTCGTCGTAGGTGAGACGCTCGCCGCCGAAGGCGCGCCACACCGCCTGGACGATGTCGGGCCGGGTGCGCTCGTCGACGGTGATGCCGATTCGGTCCGAGCCGACTTTCCGCAGGTTGACGCCGTTCTTCACGGCATTCTGCAGGATCAGCCCCTGGAAGGCGCCGACCTCCACGGTGATCGTGTCGAAGAAGGCCTTCGGCTCCACGGCGAATCCGAGGGTTTCGAGCCCCTCCGCGAGGCGCACCGCGTCGCGATGGACCCGCGCGGCGATCGCCTTCAGCCCGCGCGGGCCGTGGAACACCGCGTACATCCCGGCGATCACCGCGAGCAGCACCTGAGCGGTGCAGATGTTCGAGGTCGCCTTCTCGCGGCGGATATGCTGCTCGCGGGTCTGCAGGGCGAGACGGTAGGCGCGGTTGCCGCGGGCATCGACGGAGACGCCGACGAGGCGGCCCGGAAGGGTGCGCTTGTGCGCGTCGCGGGTGGAGAGGTAGGCCGCGTGCGGGCCACCATAGCCCATGGGCACGCCGTAGCGCTGCATCGAGCCGATGGCGATGTCGGCGCCCATCTCGCCCGGCGGCTTCAGCAGGGTCAGGGCCAGGGGGTCGGCGGCCATCACGGCGACCGCGCCGGCCTCGTGCAGACGGGCGATGACGTCCGAAAAATCATGGATGGCGCCGCAGACGCCTGGATACTGGAGAATCGCGCCGAAGACCTCCGCCGGGTCGAGATCGGTCGACGGGTCGCCGACGACGATGGTCCAGCCCAGCGGCGCGGCACGGGTCTTCAGGACGGAGATGGTCTGGGGCAGGCACTCGGCATCGACGAAGAAGGCGGACTTGCCGTTGCCGGCGATGCGCGAGGCCATGCCCATGGCTTCCGCCGCCGCCGTGGCCTCGTCGAGGAGCGAGGCATTGGCGATGTCGAGCCCGGTGAGGTCGCAGACCAGGGTCTGGAAGTTCAGCAGCGCCTCGAGCCGGCCCTGGCTGATCTCGGGCTGATAGGGCGAATAGGCGGTGTACCAGGCCGGGTTCTCGAAGATGTTGCGCTGGATCACCGGCGGCATCGTGGTGCCGTGATAGCCCTGGCCGATGAGCGAGACGAGGAGCCGGTTCTTGTCGGCGATGCCGCGCATGTGCTCCAGCACCCGGCGCTCGGTGAGCGACGTGCCGAAATCGATGCGCTCCTCCTGGCGGATGTCGGCCGGCAAGGTCTCGTCCACGAGGCCGTGCAAGCTCGGCGCGCCGACCACGGCCAGCATCGCCTCGATCTCTCCGGCGGTGGGGCCGATATGGCGGCGGTTGGCGAAATCGTAGGGGTCGTAGCGATCGTTGGGCATGATGGGCCTCGCGTGCCGAAGTCTGAAGAATGTCGCAACGCACCTCCCCCCCTTGTGGGGAGGGATCGAGGGTGGGGGTGGTTCCGCCGGACTCCGCAGCGGGTCACCCAATCACCCCCACCTCCAACTCCTCCCCACAAGGGGGAGGAGGGCGCGTTCTGGGTCGTTCCAAGCGCTACTTCGCGAACTCGGCGTAGGCCGCCTCGTCCATCAGCCCGTCCAGGGCCGAGGCGTCGTCGAGGCGGAGGCGGTAGAGCCAGCCGCCGCCCTGCGGGTAGGTGCCGACGCTGGCCGGATCGGCCACGGCGGCCTCGTTGACCTCCGTCACCTCGCCCGAGACCGGCGCGAACACGTCGGAGGCGGCCTTGACCGACTCGACCACCGCTGCGGCCTCGCCCTTCACCAGCCTGGCGCCGACCTTGGGCAGCTCCACGAAGACGAGGTCTCCCAGCTGCTCGGCCGCATGGGTGGTGATGCCGATGGTGGCCACATCGCCGTCGATGGCCAGCCACTCGTGCTCGTCCGTGAATTTCAGCATGATTCGCTCCCTGAAGAGGTGGTGTTGGGGGGAAGTCGGCCGGAATCCGGGTGTCAGCTGCGCTTGAAGCGTGCGGGCACGAAGGGAAGCGCCACGACCGAGACCGGCAGGCGCCGACCACGCACCTCCGCGAAGACGCGGGTGCCGGGGGCCGACAGGGCGGCGGGGACGTAGCCCATGGCGATCGGGGCCTTGAGGACGGGGCTGAAGCCGCCGGAGGTGACGCGGCCGATGCTCTCGCCGGCCTCTTCGGAGAAGAGCGCGGCCCCTCCCCGCACCGGGGTCGGGCCCTCCGGCCGTAGGCCGACGCGCCGCGACGTCGGACCGTCGGCGATCTCGCGGAGGATGCGCGCGGCGCCGGGAAACCCGCCCGCCCGCGCCCCGCCCGTGCGGCGGACCGGCTGGATCGCCCAGGTCAGGCCGGCCTCCACCGGGCTGGTGGCCGGGTCGATATCGGAGCCGTGCAGGCACAGGCCGGCTTCCAGGCGCAGGGAATCGCGGGCGCCGAGGCCCACCGGCTCCACGTTGTTGTCTTGCAGCAAGGCTTCGGCGACCATGTCCGCCGCCTCTTCGGGCAGCGAGATCTCGAACCCGTCCTCGCCGGTATAGCCCGAGCGGCTGACGATGGCGGAGGCCCCGAGGATGTCGACGACCCGCACGTCGAGGAAGCGCATGGCGGCGGTCTCGGGGGCGAGCCGTGCCAGCGCGCTCTCCGCCAGCGGCCCCTGGAGGGCGAGGAGTGCCCGGGGCAGAACCGTGATCTCGCACTGGCCGGTCAGATGAGCGCGGAGATAGGCCTCGTCGGCGAGTTTGTTGGCAGCGTTGACGACGAGGATCAGGCCGTCGTCGAGGCGCGCGACCATGAGGTCGTCGAGGATGCCGCCGGTCTCACCGGTGAGGAAACCGTAGCGCTGCCGGCCGGGCGCCAGGCCCAGCACGTCGATGGGAAGGAGGGTTTCGAGGGCGCGGGCGAGGTCCGCCATGCCGCCCGGACCCGGCTTCAGCCGGATCTGGCCCATATGCGACACGTCGAACAAACCGGCCGCCTTGCGGGTATGGAGATGTTCGGCGATCAGGCCGGCCGGATAATGCAGCGGCAGCGCATAGCCCGCGAAAGGCACCATGCGGGCGCCGTGGCGCAGGTGGAGCGCGTGAAGCGGCGTGCTGGAAGCGTCGAGCGGCATCTGGTCATCCCATGACAAAAAGTCCCCGGACACTCGATCGAGTGGTCCGGTTGCCCCCATCTGTCACGGTTACCTGAGAGCTTCTCCCGACCCACGAGGGACCGGGATTTCTCCTTCGGTGGACGCCCGCGAAGGCGCCTCTCTCCAGATTGTCAAAACGAAGCGGTGATTGTGCCTGAGAGTTTCCGGGGGTGGTTGCTCCGTCGGCGCCATGGCCGGTTCGTACCGGCCTGGGCTCTCCCGCTTCGTCATTCGCTGACAGGCCGAACCTCTCATGTTGGCAGAAGCGGCGCAAGGCCGCGGGTTTCAAAGGCAGGATTCTGTGTCGCACCCGGCAGGATTCGGGTCCGGCGGAACCGCCGGGACTCGCCGGGGATTCGCCTGTCATGGCCATCGCATCCGGGCACGACCTCGCCGGCCCCCGCCCCCGGCAGACCAAGCGTTCCGCCGACCTCGCCGACGCGACCCTCAGCGACAAGGCGCTGGAGATCCACCGCCGGCTCTGCCCGGTCTACGGCTGCCCGATCCCCTACTTCCACAGCCTCGACCCGCTCAGCGAACTCGTCTCCTCGCTTCTCTCCCATCGCACCCGGAACGCCGATTCCGGCCGCGCCTTCAAGGCCCTGCGGGCGCGATACCCGGACTGGGCCGAGGTCGCGGCGGCGCCGGTGGAGGAGATCGAGGCGGCGATCTCCGGCGTGACCTGGCCGGAACTGAAGGCGCCCCGCATCCGTGCCATCCTGGCGGAGGTGGCCGAGCGTCACGGCTCCCTCTCACTCGATTTTCTCGAGGACATGGAGGTGGAGGCGGCCCGCGCCTGGCTCGAGGCGATTCCCGGAGTGGGGCCGAAGACCAGTGCGGCGGTGCTCTCGTTCAGCCTGCTGCGGATGCCCGCCCTGCCGGTGGACAGCCACCATCACCGGGTGGCCCACCGCACCGGTCTCATCGGCGCGAAGGTCGATGTCGGTCCCTCGCACCCGATCCTGCGGGCCCAGTTGCCGGCGGATTGGAGCGCCCAGGATCTCTACGACAACCACGAGATCCTGATGCTCCACGGACAGGCCGTGTGCCACCACCGCAATCCGGCTTGCGGGAGGTGCGTATTGCTCGATCTGTGCCCCGCCGGGCAGGCGCAGCGGTCTTCCGTGCGTGAACCTTGACCGTCCTCGGTGACCCGTCCAGAACGCGTTCTCGTTTGCGCGAATTCAAGCGATCCGCAAACGTTTGCCTGCGCCTGCCGCCTCACTCCATAGGAACCACGCGCGATGACCGCGTTCACAGAGCTCGTGTTCTCGGGCGTCCAGCCCACGGGCAACCTGCATCTCGGCAATTACCTCGGCGCCATCAAGCGCTTCGTGGAGATGCAGGAGCGCGACGCGCAGTGCCTCTACTGCGTCGTCGACATGCACGCGATCACCCTCTGGCAGGACCCGGCCGCGCTGAAAGGCCAGATCCGCGAGGTCACGGCCGCCTTCCTCGCCGCCGGCATCGATCCGAAGCGCAGCATCGTCTTCAACCAGAGCCAGGTGGCGGCTCATGCCGAGCTGGCCTGGATCTTCAACTGCGTCGCACGCCTCGGCTGGCTCAACCGCATGACCCAGTTCAAGGACAAGGCCGGCAAGGACCGCGAGAACGCCTCGATCGGGCTCTACGCCTATCCGGTGCTGATGGCCGCCGACATCCTGGCCTACCGCGCCACCCACGTGCCGGTGGGCGAGGACCAGAAGCAGCACCTCGAACTGACCCGCGACATAGCCCAGAAGTTCAACAACGACTTTTCGGACTCTATCTCCGCCCACGGGCACGATTCTGGCGAAGGCTTCTTTCCGATCACCGAACCGCTGATCGGCGGCCCGGCCGCCCGCGTCATGTCCCTGCGGGACGGCACCAAGAAGATGTCGAAGTCGGACCCGTCCGACAATTCGCGCATCAACCTCACCGACGAGGCGGATGCCATCGCCACCAAGGTGCGCAAGGCCAAGACCGACCCCGAGGCCCTTCCCTCCGAGACTGCCGGTCTGGCCACGCGGCCCGAAGCCGACAACCTCGTGGGCATCTTCGCGGCGCTGAAGGGTGTGACGCGGGACGAGGTGCTGGCCGATTACGGCGGCGCGCAATTCTCCGCCTTCAAGGGCGCGCTGGTGGAGCTCGCGGTGGAAACGCTGGCACCGATCGCCTCCGAGATGAAGCGTCTCGTGGCCGATACCGACTATATCGACTCCGTCCTCGCCGATGGCTCCGAGCGCGCCGAGGCCATCGCGGCTCCGACCCTGGATGCGGTGAAGGACATCGTCGGCTTCGTCCGCCGCGGTCCGCGTTTGCGGACGGTATCGTGAGGGACTTCGCGCGCGTCGGCGAGACGCGTGCGGATCCAGGATGACTGATAGGACGCCGGGGCGATCATTCGCCGGTCCCCCAGGATAGGGGAAACCCACGATGGCCGATTGGAACCCCGCCCTCTACGCCCGCTTCGAGGACGAGCGCACCCGTCCGGCGGCCGAGCTCCTGGCCCGCGTGCCGCTCGAAGCCCCGCGCCTCGTCTACGATCTCGGCTGCGGCCCCGGCAATTCCACCGCGCTCCTCACCGCACGCTTTCCCGAGGCGGAGGTGATCGGCCTCGACACCTCGCCGGCGATGCTGGAGCGTGCGAGAAGCCGCCTGCCCGGCCTCGCCTTCGCGCTGGCCGATGCGGCGACCTGGATCCCCGAGCGGGCGCCGGACCTGATCTACGCCAATGCCGTGCTGCAATGGCTGCCCGACCATCCGGTGCTCCTGCCCCGCCTCCTCGGCCTCCTGGCACCCGGCGGCGTGCTCGCCGTGCAGATGCCCGACAACCTCGCCGAGCCCTCGCACCGCCTGATGCGCGAGGTGGCGTGTGCCGGTCCCTGGGCCGGGGCCATCGGCGACCCGGCCGTGGCCGGGCGTCTCGGGCGGATGCTGGAGCCGCCCGGCTATTACGACCTCCTGGCGTCGCTCGCGACCGAGGTCGATGTCTGGCGCACCGCCTATCACCACCCGCTGGAGGATGCCGCCGCCATCGTCGAATGGGTCAGGGCCACCGGGCTCCGGCCCTTCCTCGATCCGCTGGACCCCCAGGACACGGCCGGGTTCCTCGCTGCCTATGCGACGGCGATCGATGCCGCCTATCCGCCCCGCAGCGACGGGCGACGCCTGCTCGCGTTCCCGCGGGTCTTCATCGTCGCCCGCCGGGCGGACTAAGCAGGTTCGCAAAAGTGGTCGCCGGTTTCGCGTCCTAAAACCTGCGGTACTGCAAGGGCCTAAGCGAGGTGAAGCGTTGGCTTGCCGATGCGAGCCTGCTGAGCGCACCGCCCCGGATGCGATGGCCGGGACGGTGCTCTGCCGGGCTTCAGCTTTCGCCGCGCGCCACGCGTGCCTCGTATTCCGGCAGGGCGAGCTGGCCTTCCTTCTCGACCCGTGCCTTGTCCTCGTCCGAGATCACGTCACCGACCATGTCGAGACGCTTCCACAGGGCGAGTGGCGTCTCCTTGTCGGGGCGCGGCACGTATTTGTTCTGAGACACCTTCTGGTACTTGTGGATGTAGCGCGGGCAGTTGACCCAAGCCTTCGTCACCTCGATCTTCACCAGATACTTGGCTTCGGTGTACTCGGCCATCAGCGGATCGTCGCGCAGCATCCGGGCGTGTCCCTGGACGCGGACCCGGTGCGGGGTCTCGAAATCGATGAACAGCAGCCCGACCTTGGACTGACCTTCGATATTGCCCATCGAGTACCACATGCCGTTGCCGTCGAGCCCCGGAAAGACCAGCGTGTTGGCGTCGAGCACCTTCACGAATCCGGTCGCGCCGCCCTTGTAGGAGACGGTGGGCATGCCGTCGGGATCGACGGTGGACAGGAAGAACATGTCCCGGCTGCCGATGAAGGCCGCCTCGTCGGGACCGATCTGGTCATGGACCCAGCCGGTATCGAGACGCTCGGCGAGCTTGACGGTGTTGTATTCTTCCTGAAGCGCGCGATGCTCGTCGTAATAGAGCGAAGCCATGGGTGTCCTCCAACCTTCGGCCGCTCTCAGATGGGCGACCGTTGCCGGCATGATCGCGGGAAATCTGTCCGAGCACAACAGGCTGGAGAGTCCTTCTCCCCTCTGCGGGAGAAGGTGGCCCGCGAGCCAAGTCGGATGAGGGGAGCACCATCTCCGGAAGCGTCGTCCCCTCTCCCGGTCGCTCCGCGACCACCCTCCCCCGCAATGGGGGAAGGGTCGACCCAAACAAAAAGCCGGCCCCGCTCGCACGAGGCCGGCTTCATCCGCGATGGGCAGCCGAGCGAAGCCGGCCTCTAGATCACAAATTAATTCTTGGACTTGTCGACCAGGGCCTTCTCGGAGATCCACGGCATCATGCCACGGAGCTTGGCGCCGACTTCCTCGATCGGGTGACGGGCGAGCTTGGCGCGGGTGGCCTTGAACGAGGTCTGGCCGACCTTGTTCTCCAGCATCCAGTCGCGGGTGAACTTGCCCGACTGGATGTCGTCCAGCACGCGCTTCATCTCGGCCTTGGTCTCGCTCGTCACGATGCGCGGGCCGGTGACGTACTCACCATACTCGGCGGTGTTCGAGATCGAGTAGTTCATGTTGGCGATGCCGCCCTCGTAGATGAGGTCGACGATGAGCTTCACTTCGTGGAGGCACTCGAAATAGGCCATCTCGGGGGCGTAGCCGCCCTCGACCAGGGTCTCGAAGCCGGCCTTGATCAGCTCGACGAGGCCGCCGCAGAGCACGGCCTGCTCACCGAACAGGTCGGTCTCGCACTCTTCCTTGAAGGTGGTCTCGATGATGCCGGCGCGGCCGCCGCCATTGGCCGAGGCGTAGGACAGGCCGAGATCGTGGGCATTGCCCGAGGCGTCCTGCGCGATGGCGATCAGGGTCGGCACACCGCCGCCCTTGAGGTACTCGCCGCGCACGGTGTGGCCGGGGCCCTTGGGGGCGACCATGAGCACGTCGAGATCCTTGCGGGGCTCGATGAGGTTGAAGTGGACGTTGAGGCCGTGGGCGAACAGGAGGGCGGCGCCCTGCTTCATGTTCGGCTCCAGCGACTCTTTGTAGATGTCGCCCTGCAACTCGTCCGGGGTGAGCATCATGACGACGTCGGCCTGCTTGGCGGCGTCGGCGACGTTCATCACCGTGAAGCCCTCGTGCTCCGCCTTCTTGGCGGTGGCCGAGCCCTCGCGGAGCGCGATGACGATGCCCTTCACGCCCGAATCACGGAGGTTGAGCGCGTGGGCATGGCCCTGGCTGCCGTAGCCGACGATGACGACCTTCTTGCCCTTGATCAAGTTGAGGTCGGCGTCACGATCGTAATAGACCCGCATGGTGGAATGTCCTCTTCGCGTGGGGTGTCAGGGTCGGGCCTGGCCGTAGAGGGCCAGGAACTGGTCGACGGCGCGGGCCGCGTCGCGTCGGATCTCGGCGGCGTCGAGGTCGAGCGCGTCGCCGAGGAGAAGTCGGATCTGGATGTCGCGCCCGACCAGACCGAAGAAGGTCCGGAAGGCGGTCTCGCTGTCCTCGAAGGCGAGGAGTCCGGCCGTACGGCCCGCCTCCAGCACGGGCTTGACCCGCCCGCCGATGGCCAGCCGCCCGTTCGCCAGCACGATGGCGCCGAGGTTGCCCTTGCGCGAGCCGGCATGCGCGATGGCGATGCGGTTCAGCACCACCGAGGTTCGGCCCGCGATGACGTCGAGCCAGCTCGCGGCGAAGTCGAGCAGTCGCTCGCGCAGGGTCGCCGCGTCGAGGGTGCCGACGGCGTCGCGTCCCGCGTGGACCCGCGAAGCCTGCCAGCGCACGGTGGCGGTCAGGAGACCGTCCCGATCCCCGAACCATTTGTACAGGGTTTCCTTCGAGCAACTCGCCCGGCGCGCCACCGCGTCCATGGTGAGCTGGTCGCCCTCCTCGACGAGTAGGGCGAGCACGGCATCGAGCACCGCCTGCTGGCGGGCCGAAGGTGCCTCGTACACTGTCTCGTCGCGTGGAGCCGTCGCGGTCATACGTCCCGAAAACCAGTACCGTACCGTACGGTACGCGGCCTCGTAGGCCGATTCGGTTCGACGGACAAGGGGGCACCCTCGGGCGAAGCTTATTCGGGCAGGGTCAATCCCTCGCGGGCGAAGACCGCCCGCACGGCCGGGCGCTCTGCCATGGCACGGGCGTGGCGCGTCCAGGCGGGGAAGCGCCCCGCCATATCGAAGCCGAGCGCCGGGCCGCGGCCCCATGTCCAGAACAGCAGCAGGTAGGGATCGGCGACACTATAGGCCTCGCCGACGGCCCATCCGCCGTTGGAGAGCTTGACCTCGGTCATCGTGAAGAGGTCGCCGCAGGTCTCTGCCCCCTTGGCCTGGATGCCTGGAAAGGCCGTTTCGTCGTTCGTGTAGCGCTCCGCCCGGCGGATATGCGCGTAGGCGATGTGATGACCGGTGGAGAGCCAGCCGAGCCACTCGTCGACCCGCGCCTGATCGCGCGGCGCCTCGGGCCAGAGCCGGGCCTGCGGGTGCGTGCGGGCGATGTGGCGCAGGATGGCGGTGTTCTCGGTGAGCACCCAGTCGGCCTCGACCAGCGCCGGGACGCGGCCGCGCTCGTTGACGGCGAGATACTCGGCCGCCCGCTGGTCGCCCTTGGCGAGGTCGAGCCGCACGGTCTCGTAGGGCGCGCCCGTCTCCTCGAGGGCGATGTGGGAGGCGAGCGAACAGGCGCCGGGGGCGTAGTAGAGGGTGGTCATGGAGAGGGGGGACCATTCGGAGTCAAGCCGATCAGGGTCGCGAGCCTACTGCGAACCTCGGCGAGGATGACGTCTGGGACGAAACCCAGGGAGCGAAGGATGCGCGTTTCCCGGTCGATCGAGCGGACCTGATCCACCAGAACAGCGCCGTCGACCGGCAGGCCCTGCGGCAGCAGGACCTTGGTCGGCCACGGATTGAGATTGCGGGTGATGGGGCAGACGATCACCCGTGGTGCCAGCAGATGCATCTGGTCGTTTGAGATGACGAGAGCCGGCCGGCGGCCGTTCTGTTCCGTGCCACGCACCGGCTCCAGATCAACCAGCAGAATCTCTCCCGGCCGGCGGGCCGCTCAGTACGGATCATCGTCGTTGATGATCTCGGAGCCGACGTCGGGCCCCCAATCCACCGTCGGAGGTTCGAAATCGGGGCCGAGGCGCCGCGCCTCCTCAACCATCTCGGCCATCGTGAAGACCGGAAAGCCATTCACAAAGCGACGCGCCGGGGGGGATGCGGCGTTTCCCGCCTCCCGCGTCGCGAGAGGTTTGGGAAGCACTTCGACCACCTGGCCTTCCACGAGGCCGAGGGTCCGGACATCGTCGGCCGAAAGTCGAACCGTATAATCCGGCCCTTCCCGCTCCAGCTTGGCTTCCATCCCCCGCCTCCGTCTCAGACCACCGCCATCATAGCGCGGTCCAGCGAAAAAGCTTCACATCGCCTCGGAGCCACGCCCCATGGCCGCGATTCCCGTGCGGGAAATCTCCACGAGGCCGATCACCGTCATCAGGCCGATGAAGCGGTCGATCTCCTCCGTGGTGCCGGTGACCTCGAACACGAAGGAATTCAGCGTTGCGTCGAGGGTCTTGGCGCCGAAAGCGGCGGCGAGGGTCAGCGACTCGGTGCGGTGCTCGCCGGTGCCCGCCACCTTGACGAGGCAAAGCTCGCGCTCGAGGGCCTTGCCCTGGAGGGTGAGGTCGACGACGCGGTGGACCGGCACGAGCCGGTCGAGCTGTGCCTTGATCTGCTGGATCACGGCGTCGGTGCCGGCGGTGACGATGGTGATGCGCGAGATGTGGCGCGCCACCTCGGTCTCCGACACCGTCAGGCTCTCGATGTTGTAGCCGCGTCCCGAGAACATCCCCGCGATCCGCGCGAGGACGCCCGGCTCGTTGTCGACGATGACCGCGAGGGTGTGCCGGTTGATGGGCTCGACCCGGCCGGCATCGGGGTAGTGCGTGTTCATGGCGTTCATGACGTCTCTCCTCCGTGCCGTCGGTCAGACCAGCATCTTGCCTTCCTCGGAGATCACGTCGCCGAGGTCCATTCCGGTCTCGCCGAGGTAGTCGGAGAGCAGCATCTCATTGTGCGCCTTGCCCGACGGGATCATCGGGAAGCAGTTCTCTTTCTTGTCCACGATGCAATCGAAGATGACCGGCCCGTCATGGGCCAGCATCTCGGCGATCGCCCCGTCGAGTTCGCCGGGCTTGTCGCAGCGCATGCCCTTGGCGCCGTAGGCCTCCGCCAGCTTGACGAAGTCCGGCAGGCTTTCCGAATAGCTCTGCGAATAGCGCGAGCCGTGCAGCAGTTCCTGCCACTGGCGCACCATGCCCATGTACTCGTTGTTCAAGATGAAGATCTTGACCGGCAGGCGATACTGCACGGCCGTCGACATCTCCTGGATGTTCATCAGGATCGAGGCCTCGCCGGCGATGTCGATGACGAGACCGTCCGGATTGGCGAGCTGGGTGCCGATGGCCGCGGGCAGGCCGTAGCCCATGGTGCCGAGGCCGCCCGACGTCATCCAACGGTTCGGCTCGTCGAACTTGAAGTACTGCGCCGCCCACATCTGATGCTGGCCGACCTCGGTGGTGACGAAGGTTTTCCGGTCCTTGCAGGCCTCATAGAGGCGCTGCACGGCGTATTGCGGCTTGATGATCGTGCCCGACGGCCAGTAGGCGAGGCAGTCGCGCGCCTTCCACGTGCGGATCTTGGCCATCCACTCGTCGAAACGGCCGGTGTCGGGGCGCTTGGGCAGGGCCTTCCAGGCCGCGAGCATGTCCTCGAGCACGGAGCCGCAATCGCCGACGATGCCGATATCGACCTTGACCACCTTGTTGATCGAGGAGGCATCGACGTCGATGTGGATCTTCTTCGAGAACGGTGAGAACGCGTCGAGACGGCCGGTGATGCGGTCGTCGAAGCGCGCCCCGACGCAGATCATCACGTCGCATTCGTGCATCGCGAGATTGGCTTCGTAGGTCCCGTGCATGCCGAGCATGCCGAGGAATTGCGGGTTGGAGGCCGGGAAGGCACCGAGCCCCATCAGCGTCGAGGTGACCGGGAAGCCGGCGATGTCCGCGAGCTGGCGCAGGAGCGCCGAGGCGTGCGGGCCGGAATTGATGACGCCGCCGCCGGTATAGAGGACCGGACGGCGCGCGCCCGCCATCAGCTCGATGGCCGACTGGATCGCCTGGGGATCGCCCTTGAAGGCGGGGCGGTAGGTCTTGTGGCCGTTATGGGTCGGGCGCTCGTAGATCCCACTCGCGAACTGGATGTCCTTGGGCAGATCGACGACGACGGGACCCGGCCGGCCGTTCGACGCCACGAAGAAGGCCTCGTGCAGGATGCGCGGCAGGTCGTCGATCGATTTGACCAGGTAATTGTGCTTCGTGCAGTGGCGCGTGATGCCCACCGTGTCGCATTCCTGGAACGCATCGGTGCCGATCAGGTGCGTCGGAACCTGGCCGGTGATGCAGACGAGGGGGATCGAATCCAGCATCGCGTCGGTGAGCCCGGTGACGATGTTGGTGGCGCCGGGACCGGACGTGACGAGGACGCAGCCGACCTTGCCCGACGAACGGGCATAGCCCTCGGCCGCATGGACCGCGCCCTGCTCGTGCCGGACGAGGACGTGCTTCAGTTCTTCCTGGTGGAAGAGGGCATCGTAGATCGGCAGCACCGCGCCGCCCGGATACCCGAACAACGTATCGACACCCTGATCCCGGAACGCCCGGATGACCATTTCGGCCCCGGTCATGACCTCGCCGCTCATCGTCCTGCTCCTCAAAACCTGATTGAACCCAGTGTCAAACGTCTCGTCGCGGCAACAAAAAAGGGCCCCGAAGGACCCTGCACGCGCCACCATCCGGATCACGACCCCTGTATCAGGGCCGTCCGGTCGGTGGCGCTTCCGTTACGATAAGGATGACCCGCATGGGAAAACCGAAACCTCGTCGTTCGTCGATCTGACGAATCGTAAACTCGTGACCGGTTGTTTAAACAGATCCGAGGAGCCGGTCAACGCCGTTCGAGGCAAGATAATGCCTCGCGCTGGCACAGTGAGATCGCGCCGTCGATCCCGGCGATGACAGTCCGCCCGGATTCACTCCATTTGCGTTTGCTCGCCTCCGATGAGCGGACTAGGTGCTGAAGGACCGAGAATCCGGGGCTCCCGCACGAGACCCCGGGCTACCCGACGACGATCCTGCAGCGCGGCTTTCGATGGGCCTCAATCTTCGCCTCGGCCGGGTCACATGGTCAGCTCGGACCTGGATCGTGCTCGGTGTTCTCGCGCCGATCGGCATGCTGATCACCTCCGGGGTGATGCTGCTCGACATGCGGCGCGACGCTTGGGACAAGGCCGAGCAGACCTCGCGAAACCTGCTTCGGGTCATCGAGCGCGACATCGCCCGCAATTTCGAGATCATCGACCTGTCGATTCAGGGCGTCGTCGACGGCTTGAACGTGCCGGGCGTACGAGACGTCAGCCCCGAATTGCGGCAGCTGATCCTCTTCGACCGCGCTGCCAGCGCCAGGGACATGGGGGTGATGCTAGTCCTCGACGAGAACGGAGACACCGTCATCGACGCCGCATCGGTCACGCCGCGTAAGCTCAACAATTCCGATCGCGACTACTTCAAGGCGCAAAAAGCCCGGGCCGATCTCGGCCTCTACATCAGTCCTCCCGTCGTCTCGCGCCTGTTGAGGACGCCGGTGCTGGTCCTGAGCCGCCGCATCGACAAGCCGGACGGATCCTTCGGCGGCATCGTGCTGGGCTCGCTGAGCCTGTCCTACTTCCACAGGCTGTTCGATCGGATCGGTCTCGGCCCGTACGGCGCGATCAATCTGTATCGCTCCGACGGCATGCGCATCGTTCGCCATCCTTATCTGGAGAGTGATATCGGCAGTTCCATCGCCGGGACCCCGACATTCGAACGGTTCCGGCGGGAGGGCAGCGGCAGCTTCGTGGGGACATCGCCCCGCGACGGCAGCGAGCGGCACTTCGCCTTCACCCGCATCGGCGATCTTCCCTTCATCCTCAACGTCACCCTGTCGGCTGACGAGATCGAGGCGGAGTGGCGCCGGAAGGCCTTCGTCATCAGCCTCGTCGTGGTGCTGCTGTGCGGCCTGACCATCGGCCTCTCCCTCCTGTTCTGGCGGGAGCTGCAACGCCGTGCCGCGATCCAGGCGGAATTGGAGCGGCTGTCCCGGACCGACGTGCTCACCGGATTGCCCAACCGCCGCGCGTTCGAGGAGATGGTCGCCCGGCTCTGGACAAGCGCCCGCCATCAGGGAACGCCGCTCTCTCTCCTCGTGGTCGATGCGGACCACTTCAAGCGCTACAACGACCGCCATGGCCACGCCGTCGGCGACAGGGTGCTCCAGGGCATCGCTGGCCGCCTGTCCGCCAGCCTGCGTCGTCCCGGGGACATCGTCTGCCGCGTCGGCGGTGAAGAGTTCGTCCTGCTGCTGCCGCATGCCGATCGGGCCGCCGCCCTTGGCGTCGCCGAGCGCGTGCATGCGCACATGTCGACCCTGTCGGTCCCGGCGGCGGGGATCGAAGCGGGCGCGATCACCGTGAGTGTCGGCGTGGCCAGCGCCCTGCCCGAAGCGGGCGGTTCCCTGGAACCGTTCGACCTCTACCGGCGGGCCGATGCCGCCCTCTACGAGGCCAAGGCCGCCGGCCGGAACAGGACCTGCTGCGCCGCTCCGGAGGGTGCCCCGCATCCGCGGGCCGCGCCATACCGCTTCGAGGGCTGATCCGGCTCCGCAGCACCGGTGGCGGAGCGAGAACTCCGGTCCGGGGAGATCGAATCCATTTGCGTGGCTCTCCGGCATCGGCCTATCTGGGCGACCCTCCCATCATGCCTTCCGGGACCGATGCCCCCGACCGCGACGACGGCCTTCCTGATCCTCGACGTGGCGGGCACCGCCTGCGCCCTGGCCCGGACCTGTGTGAGCGAGGTCCTGCCGCTTCCCCGGCTGCACCGGCCATCCGCGACGGCGGGCATGCTCGCGGGATTCCTCAACCTCGGCGGTGCCGCGGTTCCGGTGATCGATCTCGCGCGGCTCCTCGGGCTGAGTGAGACGGCGGCCGATCCCGATGACGTGGATCGGCATCTCGTCCTCGACGCGGCGCGTTCCACCGCCTTCCTGGTCGACCGCGCCGAGGCCCTCGTCGTCGTTCCCGATTCCGAGATCCAGCCGGCGGATGAAAAGCGCAGCCTCAACGGCTGCGTGGTCGCCGGGTTCGAGCGGGGGCGCAGCCGCGTCGATGTGTTGAGCCTGCCCCGCCTTCTTACAGAAGAAGAGCGCATCCGCCTCGATGCCCTCACCCGCGCGGCGGCCGAGCGGCTGTCCGGGCTCGACGCAGCGACTTCCCCATGAGCGACTTTCCCATGAGCGGATCGCCCATGAGCGGATCGCCCATGAGCGGATCGCCCATGAGCGGATCGGCCGCCCGATGATCCGTCCGGCCAAGGCTGGTCCCGAACGCGATCCGACCTTCGCCGCCCTCAAGGCGAAGGTGATCGCCCGGACCGGGCACCATTATTACGCAGACAAGGACGACCTGCTCTTCGACCGGCTGCGCAAGCGATTCAAGGCATGCCGGCTCGCCGATTCCGCCGCCTATCTCGCCCATCTCGACGCCGAGGCCACCGGTCCTGCGGAATGGGCCGCCCTCGAGGCCGAGATCACCATCGGCGAGACGTTCTTCTTCCGCTATGCCGAGCAGTTCGCGGCCCTGCGCGGGACGATCCTGCCCGGCCTGATCGCGGCGCGCGCGGAGACGAAATCCCTGCGGATCTGGAGTGCCGGATGCTCGACGGGGGCGGAGCCCTACTCCATCGCGATCCTGCTCCACGAACTCCTCGGCGACGACCTTCCCCACTGGCGGATCGCCATCACCGGCACCGACATCAGCCACGAGGCCCTGGCGACGGCCCGCGCGGCGGTGTTCGGCCGCTGGGCCCTGCGCACCCTGCCGCCCGAGGAACATGCGCGTTACTTCGTCCTCGGCCCCTCGGTGCCGGGGATCGCCCGCGAGGGCAGTTTCACCCTGAGGCCGGAATTCCGGCGGATGGTACGCTTCGAGCGCCAGAACCTGATGAGCCTGATCGACGGTTCCGCTTCCCCGCCCACCGCAGGGTTCGATCTCATCCTCTGCCGCAACGTGCTGATCTACTTCCAGGCCGAGGCGGTGCTCGGCATCGTGCGCGGGCTCGGTCATCGCCTCGTTCCGGACGGCTGGCTCCTGATCGGGCATGCCGAACCGAACCCGGCCTTCGCGGCCACCCTGCAGCCGGTGAACCTCCCCGGTACGGTGGCCTACCGCCTGCCGACGACCGCGCTCCCCGTCGAGCCGCCGCCGGTGCTCGCGACCGTGGCGACCGCCGTCGCCATATCCGTTCCCGGACCTCCGGCGCCCGAGGCCGAACCGCCGTCGGTCTTCGCCTCGATCCCGGCTCCCATCGCCGACGCCCCCTCCCCCTCGATCGACGGGGTCGAGCCGGAGGATGTCGAGGCGGTCCTGGCAGCGATCCGGACGCTTGCCGATTCCGGGCAGATCGCGGAAGGGTGGCGCAGGGTTCACGCCGCCCTCCTGGCCACGCCCACCGATGCGCGGCTGCACTATTACGATGGTCTCCTCGCCTACGACCTCGGCCGCGAGGCGGAGGCCGAGCGGGCCCTGCGCGGGGCGCTCTACCTCGACCGCACCTTCGTGATGGCGCATTACCAGCTCGGATTGCTGCTGGGCGCCCTGGGACGCGAGGCCGAGGCCCGTCGGGCGTTCGACAACGCCGTCCGCTTCGGCCGCGACCAGCCGCCCGACACCCTGCTCTGCGAAGGCGACGGGCTGAGCGCAGGACGATTGGTCGAGAGCGTGGACGCCGCCCGCCTGCGCATGAGGAGCTCCGCAACGTGATCGCACAGGCCGCAGGGGACACCTCCGACGATCCGCGTATCCGGAGGCTGCTCGATGAGCGCACGGCCGCGCTCGCCCGCCGAGGCGGCGACATCGCCCGCCATGCGGTGACCCGCCCGTACCTGGTCTGCGCCGCCGGGGACGACCGCTACGGCCTGCCCCTGGACTCCGTCGTCCAGGTGGTGCCGGCGCGGACCTACACGCCCGTTCCGGGGGCGCCGCCGGAACTCCTCGGCCTCATCGCTCTGTCCGGCCGCGTCGTCAGCGTGCTCAGCCTCGCGGGCACCCTCTCGCGTCCGGTTCTCTCGCGCGCGGATTCTTCTCGGGCCGAGTCCTCGACGGCGACGGGCCACATCCTCGTCCTGCGCGGCGGCATCGCCCCCGTGGCCCTCGCCGTCGACCGGGTTCTCGCCGTCGCGGACGTGGACGGCGCACTCACGGCCGAGTCTGTCCCCATGGGCGGCTTGGGTGCGGATGCGGTTTCGGGCTATGCAGCGGCTCCCGGCCCGGAGGCCGCCCTCCAGGGCGGAGAGGCCGGCTTCGTCGTCATCGATCTGCCGCGTCTCCTGCGGCGATACCTGCCTCAAGGCTGACGGTCAGGCTCCCCGCGAGCCCTGCCCGTCGAGCGGTTTCGGAGCGTCGCCCAGCGTGTCGATCTCGATCGGAAAACGGATCCTCATCGGCTTTGTCGCCATCACCCTGGTGATGGTGGGGCTCGGCGTCTACGCGCTGGGCCAGATCGGAGCCGTCCGCGACAACACCGCGACGATCGTCACGCGCGACCTCAACATCGCGCGCAAGCTCGACGACCTCGGCAACAAGTCGCGCGACCTCGGCAGCCTTCGCCGCAACGGCGTCATCGCGGCTTTGATGCGCAACCGCCCCGATGGCGAGATCGCCGCGATCGTCGATACGTGGCGCCGCGTGGCGTCCGAGTCGGAAGCGATCCTCGTCGACACCATCCGCACCGCCGACGGCTATGGCGCCACGGCCCCCTCTCCCGAGCGCGCGGCGATCTGGAAGCGGCTCGGCGAGGCCGCCAGCGCCGCCGCGGTGGATTTCCGGAAGCTGCGCACCGCCAGCGAGGTGCAACTCGCCGCCATCTCGGCCAAGGACGTCGAGGGGGTGGAAGCCCGCAACGACGATCTCAATCGCATCCAGGACGAGTTCCTGCGTGATCTCGACCGCACCCGCGACCTGCTCGACCAGGGAATCGATGCGGGCCAGCGCCGCTCCAGCGACATCTACGAGCGCAGCCTCGTCTCCATCGGCCTCATTCTCGCTCTCTGCGTCGTCCTGAGCATCGTGGTCACGGGCCTCATCCGCCGGGGCGTGGTCAAGCCCCTCGAAGAGGTCATGGCCTTCGCCGAGCATGTGGGGTCGGGCGACCTGACGCGGACGCTCGCGCGCACCGGCTCCGACGAGATCGGCCGCCTGGCATCGACCCTGAACGCCATGGTCTCGGGCCTCGCCGACCTCGCCCGCACCAACCGGGCGGCCACCTCCGACCTCAATGCCGCCGCCGCCGAGATCCGCGCCTCCGCCCAGGAACAGGCGGCCAGCGTAGAAGAGCAGTTCGCGGCCGTGCAGGAGACCGCCGCCACGGTCGACGAGATCACCCATTCCGGCGCCCAGATCGGCAAGCGGGCGAGCGAGGTGATCGCCACCGCCCAATCCACCGCGCAGATCTCGCGGGCCGGCCTGCGGGCCGTGGCGGATACGGCCAAGGCCATGGATTCCATCCGCGAGCAGGCGGAGGCGGTGGCCGGCAACATCGTATCCCTCAGTGAGAAGACCCAGGCGATCGGCGAGATCATCACCACCGTCAACGACATCTCGGAGCGCACCCACCTCTTGGCGCTCAACGCGGCGATCGAGGCGGCGGCGGCGGGCGAGAGCGGCCGGAGCTTCGCCGTCGTCGCCTCGGAAATGAAACTGCTGGCCGATCAGGCCAAGGCGGCCACCGCGCAGGTGCGCACCATCCTCTCGGAGATCCAGCGGGGCATCAACACCTCGGTCATGCTCACCGAGGAGGCGGTCAAGCGCACCATGACCGGCAAGGCCCGCTCGGACACGACCCAGCGGACCATCGAGGAGATCACCGCCAAGGTCGAGGAGAGCGTCCAGACCTTCCAGCAGATCGTCGCCTCCACCAACCAGCAGCAGCTCGGCATCGAGCAGGTGATGGGGGCCCTCCAGAACATCCGGCAGGCGAGCCAGCAGACCGCCGCCGGTACCCGTGAGGTCGAGGCGGCCTCCGCCAATCTCACCGAACTCGCTCAGGCGCTCCTGACCCTCGCCGACCGATACCGGCACTGACGGGAGAGGCCGGGCGCAGCCGACCGATGGATATCCGCCAGCAGCTCCTCGCGGCCTTCGAGGTCGAGCATCGCGAGCATATCGATGCGATCCGCGCTGCCTTGGCCGGTGCGGCCGGGAACGTCCCTCCCGACTGGAACGACGTGTTCCGCCGGGCGCACAGCCTGAAGGGCGCCTCGCGGGCGGTGGACCTGCCCAGGGTCGAGGCCGTGGCGCATCGCCTCGAGACCCTGTTCGAGCGGATCGTCGCCGGCGACGCCGCCCTCGACCGCGAGGCGACGGGCGCCGTCCACCTCGCCCTGGACCGGATCGAGGCCTATGTCGCCGCCCTCAAGGGCGAAGCCGATCCGGCCATGCCGGCCGATGCGCTCGCGTCCCTCGACCGCTGCCTCGCCGGGCCGTCCCCGGTTCCCGCCGAGACGCCACCGGTCCGGACGGATCCGCCTGCGGTCGGTATCCCGGCGCAATCGCCGCCGCAGAAGCCCGCGCCGAATCTGGCGGACTCCACCGCCGATGCGGGAGCGCTGCTGCGCGTGCCCGCGGACGCGGTGGAGGCGATGACACGGGCCTCGCATGAATTGACCAGTGCGCTCGGCGCGGAATCCGTGGTGGCGGAGGGACTGGCGAAGCTCCAGCGGGACGCCGCCGCCCTCGGTCGCCGGGCCGAGACCCTTCGCGGGGCCGAGATCCTTCGCGGGGCAGAGGCCCGTAGCGGCAAGGGCCGAACCGAGCCCGGGGCGGATGCGTCCGGCCTCGACGCCATCAGGGCGGAGTTGCGCGGTTTCGAGACGGCCCTCCTAGCCCTCGCCCGCGATGCCGCGCTGCTCGCCCGGATCCGTACGGGCGCCATCGCCGCGGCGGACGCCGCCTCCGCCCGGATCGGACGCGAGGCCGAGCGACTGGCCCTCGTGCCGGCGGAGACCGTGTTCGGCGCGTTTCCACGGGCGCTCCGCGACATGGCTCGCGAGGCCGGCCGGGAGATCGACGTGGTGGCGCGCGGCCTCGACCTCCCCGTCGACCGCGCCATGCTGCAAGCGTTGAAGGACCCGGTCCTCCACGCCCTGCGCAATGCCTTGAGCCATGGCGCGGAGCCGCCCGAGCAGCGTGAACGCCGGGGCAAGCCGCCCGCGCTCTCGATTACCCTCGACGTCGCCGTGCGCGGCGGCCGCCTCGTCATCGGCATCCACGACGACGGAGGCGGGCCGGACCTGCGCGCCATCGAGGCGACGGCGCGGGCGCGCGGCCTGATCGGTGCCGCCGATGGCGATCCGGATTCCTTCCTCGCCCTCGTGTTCGAACCCGGCTTCTCCACCGCTTCCGCCGTCGACACCCTGTCCGGACGGGGCATCGGCCTGTCCGTCGTCGCCGATACGGTCCGGCGTCTCGGCGGCAGCGTCCGGCTCGAACCGCGTGTCCCGGCGGGGACGTCGCTCATCATGCACCTGCCGCTGTCCGCGGCGCGGCGGACCCTACTGCTGGTGGATGTCGGCGCCTCGATCTTCGCCCTGCCGAGCGCCAGCGTGGAGCGCCTCTTGCGCCTCGACCGATCGAGCCTCTCCTCGGTCATGGGCCGGACCATGGTGCGTCTGCCGAGGGAGGGCGGCGAGGATCTGTCTCTGCCCCTGGTGGACTTGGCGGGCCTCATCGGGGTGGCGGGCGAGGACAACCGTCCGGGCGAGGGCCGCCCGGTGACGGCGGTGCTGATGCGCGCGTGCGGCCGGTCCTGGGCGGTGCGGATCGATGCCCTGCGCGATGTCCGCAACCTTCTCGTCCTGCCGGCACCGCCCATCGGCGCGGACCCGCGTCTGATCTCGGGCACCGTCGTCCTGGGCGGTGATACGCCGGTCCTCGTCCTCGATCCCGATGGCCTCGCCGGCCGGGCGGGCGACCTGAACCATGCCGCGCCGGACCCTGCCGGCGAACCCTCCGGAACAGCCGCGCCCCCGCGACGTTCGACGATCCTGGTGGTCGACGATTCCATCACCACGCGAACCTTGGAGAAGGGCATTCTGGAATCGGCGGGTTACCGCGTCGTCGTCTGCGTCGACGGGCAGGACGCCCTCGACCGCCTCCGCGCCGGCATCGAGACAGTGGATCTGGTCGTGGCCGATGTGGAGATGCCGCGCCTCGACGGGTTCGGGCTGCTGAAGGCCTTGAGGGCGGACGAGGCCTTCTCCCGCCTTCCCCTGATCCTGATGACCTCGCGGGGGGATGCAGACGATGTCGCACGGGGGCTCGCTCTCGGCGCCGACGCCTATCTGACGAAACAGACGTTCGACCAGCGCCAGCTTCTCGACACGATCGGGCAATTATTGTGAGTGACGCCGAACAGACACCGATCGAGGTCCCTCCGGCGGCGAGACGGGGTACCCCCGTGCGCGTGATGCTGGTGGAGGATTCCCTCGTGGTTCGCGAGCTCCTGCGCCACATCGTGGGCCGCGACCCGCGCCTCGAAGTGGTGGCCGCCGTCGCGTCCGGCGAGGAGGCCCTGGCGGTGCTTCCCAATGCCCGCCCCGATGTCATCTCGATGGACATCCGTCTCCCCGGCATCGACGGTTTGGAAACGACGCGCCGGATCATGGCCGAGCGGCCGACGCCCATCGTCGTCATCGCCGATTCGGTGGAAGATTCCTCCCTGCGCATTTCCATGAACGCCCTGCGCGCGGGTGCGCTGTCCGTGGTGGAGAAGCCGGTGGCGACGACGCATGCCGGCTACGATGCCGTCTCCGCCGAGATCTGCACGCAATTGCGGATCATGGCCGCGGTGCCGGTGATCCGCCGTCGGCCGATCGGTTCGGAATGGGCCGGGCGCCGGTGGGCGCCCCTTTCGTCGTCGGACCTCGCCGCTCCGCCGGCTGCCTCGGACGCCGCCAGCGTCCTGGCGATCGCTGCCTCCACCGGCGGCCCGCCCGCCCTCGCCCGCGTCATCGGCGGGTTGCCCGACGGGTTCCCGCTTCCCGTCCTCGTGGTCCAGCACATGGGGCCCGCTTTCATGGAAGGCTTCGCCTCCTGGCTGAACGGTGTCGTGTCCCTGCCGGTCAGGCTCGCCGCCGATGGCGAGCGGGCCGAGCCGGGGCATGTCTACGTGGCGCCCGGCGATCGACATCTCGAATGGGCGCCCGGGGGATACCTCCGCATCTCGGATGCGGCGCCCGTGGGCGGCCAGCGCCCGGCCGCCACTGTCCTGTTCTCTTCCGTGGCCCGCCATGCCGGGGCGCGCGGCATCGGCGTCCTTCTCACCGGCATGGGCGAGGATGGAGCCACGGGGCTCCTCGCCATGCGCCAGGCCGGTGCCCAGACCGTGGCCGAGCACGAGAGCACCGCCGTCGTGTTCGGCATGCCGGCCGCCGCGATCCGGCTCTCGGGAGCCTCCGCGATCCTCCCCCTCGACCGGGTCGCTCCCCATCTCGTCCGCCTCGCTTTGCCCGGCCTCGCGGCGACGGACCCCTTCGCATGAGCGGTCCCGGCACTCCCGACGGTACCCTCCCCCGGCCCCGGATCCTGCTCGTCGAGGATTCGGAGACGCAGGCGCTGGAACTGCGTCTGCTCCTGGAGGGCCACGGCTTTTCGGTGGAGCGCTGCCCCACGGCGGAGATGGCCCTCGACCACCTCAACACCCGCCTCCCCGACCTTGTCGTGGCCGACCACCACCTGCCGGGAATGAACGGCGACGAGTTCACCCGCCAGCTTCGCCTGTCGCTTCGTACCCGCGCACTGCCCCTGCTGATGCTCACAGGCGCCCGCGACGGCGAACGCCAGGGGCTGGAGAGCGGCGCCGACGCCTATGTGGCGAAATCCGCCGACCGGGACATCCTGATCCTGCGTATCCGCGCCCTCCTGCGCGAGCGCCAGGGGGGCGGCGCCCCCGGCGACGGGCCGGGCGTGTCGGCCTTCCGGCGCGGCCGCGTGCTCGTGGTCGACGGCAGCGCCACCTATCGCACCTTCCTCGCCGGCCTCCTGGCGCATGAGGGGCACGAGGTTCGTACCGCCGCCACCCACGACGCCGCCCTCGCCGCCCTCGATGAGGCCGACGCCGCGTTCGATTGCGTGACCATCGACCTCCTCGGCCCCGCCTATGACGGCCTCGCCCTCTGCAGGGCCATCGACCGGCGCCGGGCGGCCGGGATCGAGGCGCGGGAGGCCGGCGCGCCGACCTTCCACCTCGTCGGCATCGCCGGCAGCGCCCCGGCCAAGGACTTCCTGGTGGAAGCCTATGCGGCGGGGGCCGACGACGTGGTCTCGAAGGCTGATGGCGAAGTCCTCGTCATCCGTGTCAGGGGTCTCGTCCGGCGCAAGCTCCTTGAGGAGGACGACCGCCGCATCGCCGGCGAGTTCGGCGCCCGCGAGCGCGCCCTCGAACGCGCGCGCGCCGAGGCCGAAGCGGCCGAGGCGCGTGCCGCCCTGGCCGGCGCCCTCGAACAGGCGAACCGCGACCTCGCCACCGCCAACCGCAAGCTCACGGATGCCCAGGCCAAGCTCGTCCAGGCCGCCAAGATGGCGTCCCTCGGCGAACTCGTCGCCGGCATCGCCCATGAGATCAACAATCCCCTCGCCTTCATCCTCGCGCATCAGGGCACGGTCGAGCGCCTGCTCGGCGAGATCGCGGCATCCGAGGCGGAACTCGCTTCCCACCGCGCGCTCGCCAAGTGCCGCGACCGCGTCGGCTCCATGCGCATGGGGCTCACGCGCATCCAGGATCTCGTCCTCAACCTGCGCAAGTTCTCACGCCTCGACGAAGGCGAGCGCACCCTCGTCAACGTTCCCGAATCGATCGAGACGGTGCTTGCCTTGATCCAGCACAAGCTCGGGACGCGGATCACCGTCGAACGCGACTTCTCGGGCCGTCCCGAGATCCACTGCACTCCCGCCCTTCTCAATCAGGTCGTCATGAACATCCTCGGCAATGCCGCCGATGCCATGCCGGAATCCGGCACCATCTCCATCGTCACACAGGAATTGCCCGAGACGGACGTAATCCGTATCAGCGATACCGGTCCCGGCATTCCCGAGACCCTGCGGGAAAAGATATTCGAGCCCTTCTTCACCACGAAGCCCGTGGGCGCGGGGACGGGCCTTGGGCTGGCGATTGCATACAGCGTGGTACAGGCGCATAGCGGCTCGCTCAGCGTGGAGACGGCCGAAGGGGGGGGAGCCTGTTTCGTGATCGGCATTCCGCGGCAGGCAGCGTAGACATGGTCAAAGGCACGATCCTCGCCGTCGATGACGAGCCGGACATCCTGATCGCCCTCGAAGACCTGTTCGAGGACGATTACACGGTCGTCACCACGACGAAGCCGTCCGAAGCGCTCGACATCCTCAGGGCGAGCCCGGACATCGCCGTGATCCTCTCCGATCAGCGGATGCCCGGCATGACCGGCGACGTCATGCTGGCCGAGGCGCGGGCGTTCCACGACGCGCAGACGATCCTGCTCACCGGCTATGCCGACATGAGCGCCGTCGTCGCCGCGCTCAACCGGGGTGGCATCACCGGCTACGTCACCAAGCCGTGGGACCCGGTCCTGCTGCGCGCCACCGTCCGTCAGGCCTTCGAGCGCCACAGCCTCGCCCGCGACCTCGCCACCGAGCGCGCCCTGCTGCTCGGGCTCCTGGACAATGCGGAAGACGCCATCGCGTTCAAGGACAAGGACGGGCGCTTCGTCCGCCTCAACGCGCGCAAGGCTAGCAGGCTCGGGCACACCGTCGCCGAGTGCCTCGGGCGCACCAGGGAGGAGATAGAAGGCAGGCCGAACGGTGAGAGCACCGCGCGCGAAGCCGATCGCGCCGCGATCGCGAGTGGAAGCATCTCTGAGACGGTCTCCGCCGAGGGGCCGCTGGGGGCGGAGCGCTGGAGCCATGTCACCCGCGTGCCGATTCGCGGTGCCGCCGGGGCCATCACCCACCTCGCCACCATCGAGCGGGACGTCACCGAGCAGAAGAACCTCGAGGCGCGCCTGCGCCAGTCGGACAAGATGCAGGCGCTGGGGACCCTCGCCGGTGGAATCGCCCACGACTTCAACAACCTTCTCACCGCGATCCTGGGTAGCCTCGAACTCGTCGGCCCCAGGATCGTCGACCAGCCGCGGGTCCAGCGCCTGGTCACCAACGCGACGCAGGCCGCGCAACGCGGTGCCTCACTGACGAAGCGCCTCCTCAGCTTCAGCCGGGCGCGTGACCTGCGCCCCCGGTCGGTGGACGTGAATGCCCTCGTCGCCGGGATGGACGTGCTGCTTGGCGGAAGCCTCGGCGGGCTCGTCACGGTGACCACCGATCTCGACGCCGCCCATCCGGCGGCCCGGGTCGATCCCGACCAGCTGGAACTCGCCATTCTCAACCTCTGTATCAACGCACGCGACGCCATGCCGGACGGGGGGTCGATCGCCATCGCAACGGGCGCGGTGACGGTGAGCGACGATCCCGACCTGGCTGCGGGCGACTACGTCACGGTGACGATCACCGATTCGGGCATGGGCATCCCGCCCGAGATCCTGGCGCGGGTGTGCGAACCGTTCTTCACCACGAAGTCGGTCGGCCAGGGCACCGGTCTCGGCCTCGCCATGGTGTTCGGCCTCACCCAGCAGTCGCAGGGCAAGCTGCGCATCACGAGCGAAGTCGAGAAGGGCACGAAGGTCGAGGTGTTTCTCCCTCGCGCGGACTTGGCCGAGGAGAGACCGCCCCTCGCCACCGTGACGGCGCCACGCGCTCTGAGCTCGGCGCGTATCCTCGTAGTGGACGACGATGCCGAGGTCCGCCACGTCACCGCGTCATTCCTCAACACCTTCGGCTACACCGAGACCGAAGCGGCCGACGGCGCGGCGGCGGTGGCCCTGTTGGAGCACTCCTCCTTCGACCTCATCGTGGCGGACCTCGCCATGCCGGGAATGACGGGCGTCGAACTCGCGGAGATCGTGCGTCGGCGCTGGTCGACCGTTCCGATCCTCATCGTGACCGGGCATGCCGAGGCGATCCCGATCCCCGAGGATTTGCCGGTTCTGCGCAAGCCCTTCGACTCGGCCGATTTGGCCGCTTTGGTGTCGGGGATGCTCGTCACCGCATAACGAGTCCCTCTGCGTCCGCTCGGTGCGCTCCCGCTGGGGGGACAGGGCCGAGGGTCCGGGCCCGGAGCGGTCAAGAAAAAAGGCGGCCTCTCGGCCGCCTTTTCGTCGTCAGGTGGAGGGAGCCGAGGCTTACGCCGCGTCGGAGACCTGCGACGGACCCGAATCAAGGCCGCGGGCATCCACGTCGCGATCGACGAACTCGATCACGGCGAGCGGAGCGTTGTCGCCGTAGCGGAAGCCGGCCTTCATGATGCGGCAGTAACCGCCGGGACGGGCGTTGTAGCGCGGGCCGAGAACCGCGAAGAGCTTGCGGACCATGGCCTCGTCGCGGATCTGCGACATGGCGAGGCGGCGCGTATGCAGGCTGTCGATCTTGCCCAGCGTGATCAGCTTCTCGATGACCGGACGCAGATCCTTGGCCTTCGGCAGGGTGGTGATGATCTGCTCGTGCTTGATCAGCGCGGCCGACATGTTGGCGAACATCGCCTTGCGGTGTTCGGTGGTGCGATTGAAGCGACGACCGCGAAATCCATGACGCATCTGGCTGTTCCTTGCTTATCTGGCCGCCGTGCCACGGTACGGCCGAGCGCCCCATGATCGGGGCTGTTCATTCCGCATGACCCCGCGGCGGGTTTTTTGTGAGCTGGCGTACAAGGTTGGACGCCGGCTGGATCGACCAAACCGGCGGCGCCGAGACGCGCCGCCAAGTCATGCCCGAGGCGGCTCGCCTCAGTAGTGCTCTTCGAAGCGCTTGGCGAGATCTTCGATGTTCTCCGGCGGCCAGCCGGGGATGTCCATGCCGAGGTGGAGACCCATCGCGGCCAGGACTTCCTTGATCTCGTTGAGCGACTTGCGACCGAAGTTCGGGGTGCGAAGCATCTCGCCCTCGGACTTCTGGATGAGGTCGCCGATATAGACGATGTTGTCGTTCTTCAGGCAGTTCGCCGAACGGACCGACAGCTCGAGTTCGTCGACCTTCTTGAGCAGCGCCGGGTTGAAGGGGAGCTGCGGCGCGAGCGGCTGCGCCTCCTCCTTGCGGGGCTCCTCGAAGTTCACGAACACCTGGAGCTGGTCCTGGAGGATGCGCGCGGCATAGGCCAGCGCGTCCTCCGGCGACACGGCGCCGTTGGTCTCGATCGTCATCGTCAGCTTGTCCTTGTCGAGATCCTGGCCCTCGCGGGTGGTCTCGATGCGGTAGGACACCTTGGTGACCGGCGAGAACAGGGCGTCGACCGGGATCAGACCGATGGGCGCGTCCTCGGGACGGTTGCGCTCGGCCGGGACGTAGCCCTTGCCGGTGGCGACGGTGAATTCCATCCGGATCTCGGCGCCATCGTCGAGGGTGCAGATGACGAGTTCGGGATTGAGGATCTGGATATCCCCGACGGCGGCGATGTCGCCGGCGGTGACGGTGCCCGGACCGGTCTTGCGCAGGGTCAGGCGCTTGGGCGCTTCGGTCTGCGACCGGATCGCGATGGTCTTGATGTTGAGGACGATGTCGGTGACGTCCTCACGCACGCCGGGGATCGACGAGAATTCGTGCAGCACGCCGTCGATCTGGACCGAGGTCACGGCCGCGCCCTGGAGCGACGACAGGAGAACCCGGCGCAGGGAGTTGCCGAGGGTGGTGCCGAAGCCGCGCTCGAGGGGCTCGGCGACGACGGTGGCGACCCGCTTGGGGTCATGCCCGGTCGAAACCTGGAGCTTGTTCGGCTTGATGAGCTCTTGCCAGTTCTTCTGTATGACCACGGTCCTACCTCTCGCACTTCCGACACGAGCCACTGCAGTGGTCGGTCCTTGAGCCCTTCCCGTGCATCGCCTTGCACGGCTCGGTCTCGAAAATCATGTACCCGCGACGCAGCGGGCGGTTATTGGGCCGCGACCCAGAGTTCCGGGACGAAGCTGTAGGCCCCGCCCTCCCGCGCCACGTAGCCGAGCGCCGGGAACTCCAGATGTCCGCCGGTGACGAAGGTTCTCTCGCTCGAGACCTCGTCCAGCATCCGCTTGCGCACCGCCCTCGCCCGATCCGGATCGACGTCGAAGACCATCGTGGCCTCCGGACGCTTGAACTGGATCGCCGGCAAATGGACGATATCCGCCCACATCAGGAGGGACGCGGAGCCCGAGACGATGCGAAAGCCGGTGTGACCCGGCGTATGCCCCGGCAAGGGAACTGCCGTGATGCCCGGAAGGACGTCACCATCGGTCATCGTCCGCACGCGGCCGGCATAGGGAGCCACCGCCTTCTGCGCATTCTCGAAATACGGCCGGGCTCCCGCGGGAGCCCGTGAGATCGCATCGTCCGCCAGCCAGTGAGCGCTCTCGGCCTGATGCAGGACGAGTTCCGCGTTGGGATAGGCCGCCGAACCGTCGTCGTGGATCAAGCCACCGGCATGATCGGGATGGAGATGCGTGAGCAGCACCGTCTCGATGTCGCTCGGGCTGACCCCCGCCGCAGCGAGCGCGGCCGGAACCCGACCGAGCGTGTCGCCACCGAAACGGCCCATGCCCGAATCGATGAGGATCGGCTTCCGGCCGGGCCCCTCGATCAGGTAGGCGTTGAGCGTGATCCGAGGGGCCTGCGCACGAAAGCCGGCCGCCTGAAGCGAACCGGCCTCGTCCGACCCGATCCCGGTGACGAGATCGAGGGAGCCTTGAAGGTAACCGTCATTCAGAACGGTGACGGTCAGATCGCCAAGGCTCCAACGTAGAACGCCGGGGAGCGCCTTCACGGCATCGGGCACACGTTTCTCCGCTTTCACACCAAAGGGCCGAGCAACGAACCGGTATCAGACGCGACGACGCTTGCGCGGACGGCAGCCGTTATGCGGGATCGACGTCACGTCGCGGATGGAGGTCACGGTGAAGCCGGCGGCCTGCAGCGCGCGGAGCGCCGATTCACGGCCCGAACCGGGACCGGACACCTCGACTTCGAGGGTGCGCATGCCGTGCTCGGAGGCCTTGCGGGCGGCGTCCTCGGCGGCGACCTGGGCGGCGTAAGGCGTCGACTTGCGCGAACCCTTGAAGCCCATGGCGCCGGCGGACGACCAGGAGATGGTGTTGCCCTGCGCGTCGGTGATGGTGATCATCGTGTTGTTGAACGAGGCGTTCACGTGGGCGACGCCCGACACGATGTTCTTGCGTTCGCGGCGGCGAATGCGGGTTGCTTCCTTGGCCATTGTCTCTCGTCTCGTCCTTCAGGCGCGCCCGTCATTCCAGGCGCTCGGGATTTTTGTGCGGTGCCGGCGGCGCGGCTCAGGATGACCGTTCCGCCATACGGGCTGCCGCTAGCGGGCCACCCGGCGCGACAGAAGGGAGGCAGAGCGAAGCGCTGCCTCCCAATCTCGAAAAATTACTTCTTCTTGCCGGCGATCGGCTTCGACTTGCCCTTGCGGGTGCGCGCATTGGTATGCGTACGCTGACCGCGGACGGGGAGATTGCGGCGATGACGCAGGCCGCGGTAGCAGCCGAGGTCCATCAGACGCTTGATGTTCATCGACACTTCACGGCGCAGATCGCCCTCGACGATGTAGTCGCGGTCGATCGTCTCGCGGATCGACAGCACCTCGGCGTCGGTCAGCTGGTTCACGCGGCGCTCGGCGGGGATGCCGACCTTGCCGGTGATCTCTTCGGCCTTCTTCGCGCCGATGCCGTGAATGTACTGCAGCGCGATGACGACGCGCTTGTTGGTCGGGATGTTGACGCCTGCGATACGGGCCAAGGTCTCACTCCATTGGGCGCTCGGACGCTGCGGTCCGGCCCTGCTGTGTCACGCGCGTCCGGTGGAGGCCGGCCCCTGCGCGCCGCCCATAACGACAAATCGGCCCGCAGCGCCTCTTGAACCAAGGCACTCCAGACCCATCACGCATGGACGAATAACGGCCTGCTAGCGCGGGCCGACGATATTGTCAACGTCCAACGGGACGAAGAATTCAGGACGCGGTGGTGCTGGCCAGAGGCTCGAGGAGAGCCATCACCTCGTTTGTCACGTCGTCCACCGGCTTCATGCCGTCTACGGTCCGAAGCATGCCGAGGCTCGAATAATAAGCCGACAGAGGCGCCGTCTGCGCGCGGAAAGCGGCGAGGCGAGTCTTGAACACTTCCGGCGTGTCATCCTTGCGGACGGGTTCCCCGCGTGCCGCGGTCTCGGCTGCGCGCTTGGCGATGCGCCCGACCAGGATCTCTTCGTTCACTGCGAACTCAACGACCGTGTCGAGCGACAGGTTCTTCTCGGCCAGCATCCTGTCCAGGGCCGCGGCCTGCTCCACCGTACGGGGGAACCCGTCGAGGATGAAGCCGGGGCGGGCATCCGCCTCCTCGATCCGGTCGGCGACGATTCCAACCACGACGGAATCCGGAACGAGCCCGCCACTTTCCATGATCGACTTCGCTTCGAGGCCGACGGGTGTTCCCGCAGCCACGGCCGCGCGCAGCATGTCGCCCGTGGAAAGCTGCGGAATGCCGAAACGCTCGACGATCCGGGCCGACTGGGTTCCCTTGCCGGCTCCAGGTGGTCCGAGCAGAATGATCCGCATAGCGTCGTTGTCCTCGTCCGGTAGCCGCTTCGGGCGTTATGGTTCAGGCGTTCAGGGCGCAGGGAGGCGATGCCTTCCGGCATCGCCCTGGTCTATCGGCTTCGTCACGGGTGGCTCAGCGGCGCCGCGTGGCACCGCGCAGCTTCGCCTTCTTCACGAGGCCCTCATACTGGTGGGCCATCAGATGTCCATGGACCTGAGCCACCGTATCCATCGTCACGGAGACGACGATGAGGAGCGAGGTGCCGCCGAATCCGAGGCTTGCCGATGCGTAGGAGGCCAGGATCTCCGGCACAAGACAGACGAAAGTCAAATACAGCGCGCCGATGAGGGTGATGCGCGTCAGCACCTTGTCGATGAAGGTGGCGGTGCGCTCGCCCGGACGGATGCCGGGAATGAAGCCGCCCTGCTTCTTCAGGTTGTCCGCCGTCTCCTGCGGATTGAAGACCACCGCAGTGTAGAAGAACGCGAAGAAGATGATCAGCGCCGCGTAGAGAACCATGTAGAGCGGCCGGCCATGGCCGAGATAGGTCGTGATCGTCGCCAGCACCCCGGTACCGCCATTATTGGCCGAGAAGCTCGCCACGGTGGCGGGCAGCAGTAGCAGCGACGACGCGAAGATCGGCGGGATCACGCCGGCGGTGTTCAGCTTCAGTGGCAGGAACGAGGTCTGGCCCTCGTACATGCGGTTACCGACCTGGCGCTTGGGGTAGTTGATCAGGAGCCGGCGCTGAGCCCGCTCCATGAACACGATGAAGTAGACGAGGACGATGGCCGCGAGGCCGACGCCCAGGATGACGGCGGCGGACAGCGCACCGGTCCGGCTCAGTTCCAGCGCACCGACGATGGCGGTGGGCAGATGGGCGACGATGCCGGCGAAGATGATGAGGGACGAGCCGTTGCCGATCCCGCGAGACGTGATCTGCTCGCCGATCCACATCAGGAACAGGGTTCCGCCGGTCAGCGTGATGACGGTGGACAGGATGAAGAACGGGCCCGGATCGATCGCGGCGCTCGAACTCTGGAGGCCGAAGGCGATGCCCCAGCTCTGAACCAGCGCCAGCACCACCGTGAGATAGCGGGTATACTGGTTGATGACCTTGCGGCCGGATTCGCCCTCCTTCTTCAGCGTCTCGAGGCTCGGGATCACCGAGGTGAGAAGCTGGATGATGATGGAGGCCGAGATGTACGGCATGATGTTGAGGGCGAAGATCGCCATGCGCTCGACGGCACCGCCGGAGAACATGTTGAACAGCCCGAGGACGCCGCCCGCCTGCTGCTGGAAGTTCCGCGCGAACTGCTCGGGGTCGATGCCGGGGATAGGGATGTAGGTGCCGAGGCGGAACACCACGAGCGCGCCCAGCGTGAACCAGATGCGCTTCTTGAGCTCGTCGGCCTTGGCGATGGCCCCGAAATTGAGGTTCGCGGCAAGCTGCTCGGCGGCTGAGGCCATGGCACCCGTTCCTGAAATCGATCCAGATTGGGGGTTGAAGCACCCCCGAACAAACTGAAACGGCGGCCACGCGCAGGTCGCACGGGCCGCCGCTCAGAGCTTCGACTTAAAGTCTGCCCCGACGCTACGCAACAGCGGCGTCGGAAGACTTATTCCGCGGAAGGCTTGCCGCGGGTGGAGATGCCGGCACCATAAGCGACGTTGACCGTGCCGCCGATCTTCTCGACAGCCTCGACCGCCGACTTCGATGCGCGGGTGACCTCGAAGGAGAGCTTCGCGGTCAGTTCGCCGACGCCGAGCAGCTTCACGCCGTCACGGGGACGAGCGATGATTCCGGCGGTGACGAGGGATTCCACCGTGACAACCGCCGAAGCGTCGAGACGGCCGGCGTCCACAGCCTGCTGGACGCGACCGAGGTTCACCTCGTTCAGGTCCGTGGAGTACAGGTTGTTGAAGCCGCGCTTGGGCAGGCGACGGTGAAGCGGCATCTGGCCGCCCTCGAAGCCCTTGATCGAAACGCCGGTGCGGGCCTTCTGACCCTTGACGCCGCGACCAGCGGTCTTTCCCTTGCCGGAGCCGATGCCCCGGCCGACGCGCATCCGGTTCTTGGTTGCGCCGTCGTTATCGTGGATTTCGTTCAGTTTCATGATGCCCTCCCTCAGGCCGCGTCGTCGAGGACGCGCACGAGGTGGTGCACCTTGCGGATCATTCCGCGCACGGAGGGAGTATCCTCCAGCGTGGCCACCCGGTGCAGCTTGTTGAGCTTAAGGCCGATCAGCGTCGCACGCTGGTCGCCCTCGCGGCGGATCGGCGAGCCGATCTGCTCGACGCGGAGAGTCTTCGTTGCCATTGCACCCTCCCCTTAAGCGACTGCGGCTTCGGACAGGTCGGACGGATCGGCATCGCGACGGCGAGCCTGAAGCGTCGACACCTTGAGACCCCGACGGGCAGCCACGGCGCGCGGGCTGTCCTCGTTCTTCAGCGCCTCGAAGGTGGCGCGGACGAGGTTGTAGGGGTTCGACGAGCCGAGCGACTTGGCCACGACGTCCTGCATGCCCAGCGTCTCGAAGACGGCGCGCATCGGGCCGCCGGCGATGATGCCGGTACCCTGGGGGGCGGCGCGAAGGATGACCTTGCCCGCACCGTGACGTCCGTAGACGTCGTGGTGGAGGGTGCGGCCCTCGCGCAGGGCGACACGGACGAGACCGCGCTTGGCGGCTTCCGTGGCCTTGCGGATGGCTTCCGGCACTTCGCGTGCCTTGCCGTGGCCGAAGCCGACGCGGCCCTTCTGGTCGCCGACGACGACGAGGGCAGCGAAACCGAAGCGACGGCCGCCCTTCACCACCTTGGCGACACGGTTGATGTGGACGAGCTTGTCCACGAATTCGCTGTCGCGCTCCTCGCGCTCATCGCGGCGGCCGCGGCCACCGCCTTCCCGTTCACGTGCCATGTTTGAATCCTGTCTCACTAACGCAGGCGGCGGAGCCCGCTCGCTTGATAGCTTGTCCGAGGGACGGCCTGTGCCGCCCCTCCCCGCCTAGTCTTAGAATTCGAGGCCACCCTCACGGGCGGCATCGGCGAGCGCCTTGACGCGCCCGTGATAGATGTAGCCTGAGCGGTCGAAGATCACCTTGGTGACCCCGGCGGCCTTGGCGCGCTCGGCGACGAGCTTGCCGACAGCCGCGGCCGCTGCCGTATCGGCACCGGTCTTCAGGCCCGGGCGCAGATCCTTGTCGAGGGTCGAGGCGGCGGCGAGGGTCTTGCCCTCGGCGTCGTCGATGACCTGGACGTAGATCTGCTTTGAGGAACGGAACACCGAAAGCCGGGGCCGTCCATTCGCCGCCGCCCGCAGCGCGCGGCGCACACGCGCCTTGCGGCGGTCGAGTGCATCGATTTTGCGTGACATGATGGCCGGCCCTTACTTCTTCTTGCCTTCCTTGCGGAAGATGAACTCACCCGCGTACCGCACGCCCTTGCCCTTGTAGGGCTCGGGACCGCGATAATCGCGAATCTCGGCTGCCACCTGTCCCACCACCTGCCGGTCGATGCCGGAGATGACGATCTCGGTGGGCTTGGGCACCGCGATCGTGATCCCGACCGGGATCGCGTACTCGATGTCGTGGCTGTAGCCGAGGGAGAGCTTGAGGGCCTTGCCGGCCATGGCGGCACGATAACCGACGCCGGTGATCTCGAGCTTCTTCTCGAACCCCTTGGAGACGCCCTCGACGAGGTTCGCCACCTGGGCCCGGGAGGTGCCCCACAGCGAGCGGGCCTCCTTGGTCTGGTTCTTGGGCAGCACCGAGACGGCGCCGTCCTCGAACTTCACGTCCACCACATTGGGGACGACGTATTTGAGCTCACCCTTGGAGCCCTTCATCGTTACCGTCTGACCGGTCACCGTGGCCGTCACACCGGACGGGACGGGAACGGGCTTCTTGCCTACGCGAGACATTGCCTTTCCTCCAAGTCCGAGATCAGAACACCTTGCAGAGCACTTCGCCGCCGACGTTGCGCTCACGCGCCTCGTGGTCGGCCATGACGCCCTGCGGGGTGGACACGATGGTGACGCCGAGGCCATCGGCGACGCGGGGAAGTTCGGTCACGGCCGAATAAACACGGCGGCCGGGCTTCGAGACGCGCTGGATCGAGCGGATGACGGGCTGGCCGTCATAATACTTGAGCTCGATCGAGAACTCGGTGCGGCCGTTGCCGAAATCGGTCGTGGCATAATCGCGAATGTAGCCCTCGGCCTTGAGGACGTCGAGAACGCTCGCACGGAGACGCGAGCCGGGCGTCTGAACGACGTTGCGGCGGCGCATCTGGCCGTTGCGGATGCGGGTGAGCATATCACCCACGGGATCGTTGACCATGGTGTCTGCTCCTTACCAGCTGGACTTGACCAGACCGGGGATGAGACCCCGATTGCCAAGTTCCCGAAGCGCCACACGCGAGATGCCCATCTTGCGGTAGAAAGCGCGGGGACGTCCCGTGATGCCGCAACGATTGCGGACTCGGGTCGCCGACGAGTTGCGGGGCAGTTCCGCGAGCTTGAGGCGCGCCTCGAAGCGCTCCTCCATCTCGAGGCCTTCGTTATTGGCCGTAGCAAGGAGGGCCTTACGCTTGGCGGCGAACCGCTTCACGAGTTCCTTGCGGTGGTTGTTCTTCTCGACTGAGCTTTTCTTTGCCATGTCTCTCTCCAGTGTCCGCGTCTAAGCGCTTTTCAGCCCTTACTGCCGGAACGGGAATCGGAATTGCGACAGGAGCGCGCGCGCCTCGGCATCGGTGCGAGCCGATGTCTGGATCACGATGTCCATGCCCCAGGTGGCATCGGCCTTGTCGTAGGAGATCTCGGGGAACACGAGGTGCTCCTTGAGGCCCAACGCGTAGTTGCCATTGCCGTCGAACGAACGGGGGTTCAGGCCGCGGAAGTCACGAACGCGCGGGAGCGCGATGGTGATCAGACGGTCCATGAACTCGTACATCCGATGCTTGCGCAGGGTGACCTTGCAGCCGATCGGCATGCCTTCGCGGACCTTGAAGGTCGCGATGGCCTTACGGGCCTTGGTGATGACCGGCTTCTGGCCGGCGATCAGAGCAAGGTCGCCGGCGGCGACGGAGGCCTTCTTAGAATCGGCGGTGGACTCGCCGACGCCCATGTTGATCACGATCTTCTCGATGACCGGAACCTGCATGGGGTTCTTGTAGCCGAACTCTTCGATCAGCTTCTGGCGAACGACCTCATCGTAATGCTTGCGCAGACGAGGGGTGTACGCGTCGTTGTTCTTCTCAGCCATCGATCAGATCCCCCGAGCGCTTGGCGAACCGGACCTTGCGGCCGTCGTCGAGAATGCGGAAACCAACGCGCGTGGGCTGACCGTCCTTGGGGTCGGCAATCGCGATGTTGGACAGATGAATTGCGGCTTCCTTTGAGATGATGCCGCCTTCCTGGTTCTGCGTCTGCTTCTGGTGCTTCTTGACCAGATTGACCCCGCGCACGAGCGCACGGTCTTCCTTCGGCATCACCTGGATGACTTCACCGGAACGACCCTTGTCGCGTCCGGTGAGAATGACGACCTTGTCGCCCTTCTTGACCTTGGCAGCCATCACAGCACCTCCGGAGCGAGCGAGATGATCTTCATGTGGTTCCGGGCGCGCAACTCGCGCGGCACGGGTCCGAAGATGCGGGTGCCGATCGGCTCTTTCTGATTGTTGATCAGGACAGCGGCGTTCTTGTCGAACCGGATCACGGATCCGTCGGCGCGCTTCACTTCCTTGGCGGTGCGAACAACGACGGCTTTCATGACGTCGCCCTTCTTCACGCGGCCGCGGGGAATGGCCTCCTTCACCGAGACGACGATGATATCGCCGACTCCGGCATACTTGCGCTTCGACCCGCCGAGAACCTTGATGCACATCACGCGACGCGCACCAGAATTGTCGGCGACGTCCAGATTCGTCTGCATCTGGATCACGAGAGTGACCTTTCCTTGTTTCAGACGGGTTTCCGCACACGGACGGTATTGTCCGGCGGACGACGTCTGATGGGGATCTGATGTCCCCGGCTCATATAGAAGGACCGCGCAATCGGCGCTTGCCACGCCGGCGCGGTCACCGCGTCCGAAAGGTGCGAACACCCTTCTCAACTGTCGCGAAGGAATGCCCGATACATCATGGCTCGGACAGGTGCAAGACCGAACTTCGCTTTCGGGCCCGCGAAAGGGCTGCCGGGACGCGCGCGACCAGTCCCGTCACGACCCGCACGGCGGCGAATCCATGCGCTCTGAGACGACCCGGCGGCCGGCGGTGTCACCAACCGCCTGCGGGCTGCCCGCCCTGGGAAGGCGGACGGCCCGCAATCCTCTCGCCCGGTTCGGTGTCCCGCCCCGCCGCCCTCCCCCGCCGCCGTCCCCCGCCATGTGCCGCCGCCGAGGGTGTCTGGTCAGGCCCCACCGCAGCACTCGTCGAAGGCCCGCGTCTTCTGTCCACCGATGCTGCGGGCCGTGTCCGGAAGTCCTATGATCCTGCGGCCAATCCGGTTCTCGTTACCCGTGGCTTCGCCGAGGATCGTCGACACGGTCGCGCGGTCGACCTGGTTCCCGTTGCCGGCCGCGAGGGCGGCCTGGGCGAGGCGGCGTACCACCTCCTTCACAAAGGCGGCGCTGGCCCCCTCCGAACGCGTCACCGCGTCCTCGATGGCGCCTTCCTCGAACGCGAGGGCCCCACCGTAGAGCGCGATGAGCCGTGTGCGGCATCCGGCATCGGGATTGGCGATCTCGATCGCTTCGTCGACCCGCCCCGGGCGGGAGGCCAGGGCCTCCTCGATCTCGGCGGGACGGTTCGTGGTCAACAGGAAGAGCACGTCGGCGTCGTCGTGCAGGCCATCCATTTCGTTGAGCAGGCGGTTCAGCAGAACCTCCGTATTGGGACTGTTCATGTCCCCACGTGACCGGCCGACGAGATCCACATCCTCCAGGACGACGATGCTCGGTTGGAGGGTGCGGGCGAGTGTCATGTATTCCGACAGCTTGCCGACCTGCTCCGCGGTGATCAGCACCGTGGTGCGGTCCGGCATGTTCGCCGCGATGAAGCGGATGACGTGCGTCTTGCCCGTACCCGGCGGCCCATAGAGGAGCAGCCCCTTGCGGGTGGATTGTCCGAGCCGTTTGAGGTCCGCCCTGTGGCGGTCGAACTCGAAGACGTGTCGGTCGAGCCGCGCCATCGTTGCATCGTCGAGAATGATCGCGTCCCGTCCAACGTAAGGGAGCTTGTGGACGGTCATCGCCGCCCTCATGCCCGAGTACGAAGAGCCGGTCTCGAAGGAGAGAACCTTGCCCCGATAGAGGGTCGAGTTGGCCGCGGCAGTCTGGGCCGCCGCGAGGAACTCGCCGGCGAACCGGAGGGATGCCGTATCGGCCAAGGTGGCGATTTCGAGTTGCGTGAACTTGCCGTCCGCATAGGTCGCATATTGCGACAGCAGCACCGCGACGGGACGGCCTTCAGCCTTGAACAGCCACAGGCCGTTGTTGAGGGTCGCGTAGGGCGATTCCTCCCCCACATCCATGTCACGATACTGCAGCGGCGTGATCGAGATGGCCTGGTCGCCATTGCGAACGAGCAGGGCGGAAATCGTGAGCGGCAACATCTCGTGGGGCTGGTGCACGCCCATGAGAGTGGGATGGAACGGGGAGAGGCGGTCGATCGTGGCTGCTTGAAGGTCGGGAAGGAGGTGCACGCCGAACTGCCGGCGCGAACTCATGATCCCATTGATCGCCTCGGCGCCGAACAGGGCGAGCAGAACCTGCCAGGTGGTGTTGGAGTTTTCCCGCATCGTCGGCGCGCCTCGGCAGAAGCTTCCGCCGGGCCGGCGGCCCCGTGATCCGCAGGAAACTCCTCATCGAGTCTGTCGGTCGGGACCCGCGGGAAGACACCGCCCCGGCGAAATAAAGTCGGCGCTGCAACCGGAGCGATACGGCATGCACGAAAAAGCGGGCGCAGAAGACTGCGCCCGCTTTTTGATACGTCCGACCTGTCGGTTCACGCCTCGGCGGCGGGAGCATCCGACGTGGCGCCGGAGACCAGCTGCCAGGTCTTCGTCTTCGAGAACGGACGGCACTCCTCGATCGACACGGTCTGACCGACCTTGGCGACGTTGGTCTCGTCGTGGGCGTGGTAGTTCTTCGAGCGACGGACGGTCTTCTTCATCACCGGGTGGGTGAAGCGACGCTCCACCTTCACGACGATGGTCTTCTCGCCCTTGTCGCTAACGACGACGCCCTGCAATACGCGCTTCGGCATGGTGTACTCCTCAAGCCTGCGCGGACTTCAGCGTCTTCTGACGCTGGAGAGTGCGAACGCGGGCGATATCGCGGCGGACCTCACGGACCCGTGCGACGTTCTCGAGCTGGCCGGTGGCGCCCTGGAAGCGCAGGTTGAACTGCTCCTTCTTCAGGTTCAGCAGCTCATCGTTCAACTGATCGGGCGACAGGGCGGCCAGATCCGACTGTCTCTGTGACGACTTCATGATCCCCTCCCCTTAGTCAGCGATGCGCTGAACGACGCGCGTGCGGATCGGGAGCTTCGCCGCACCGAGGCGCAAAGCCTCCTTGGCGATGTCCTCGGCGACGCCGTCGACTTCGAACATGATACGTCCGGGATGCACGCGGGCAGCCCAGAACTCGGGTGCACCCTTACCGGAGCCCATTCGGACTTCGGTGGGCTTCGCCGTGACCGGAACATCCGGGAAGATCCGGATCCAGACACGGCCCTGGCGCTTCATCTCACGGGTGATCGCGCGGCGAGCCGCCTCGATCTGCCGTGCGGTGACACGCTCGGGCTCGATGGCCTTCAGGCCGAACGTCCCGAAATTGAGGTCGAAGCCGCCCTTGGCCGCACCGTGGATGCGACCCTTGAACTGCTTACGGAACCTGGTCTTCTTGGGTTGCAACATGGCAGCCTCTCAACACCTTCTATGGCTAACGGGCGTACGCGATCACGCCTCAGGCGTGTTCGCGCCGGCCGCGTTCGCGGCCACCCTCGCCATCGCGCTCGCGACGTCCGCCCGAACGGCCGCCTTCTTCCTGAGCGCGCTTGTCCTGCGCCATCGGGTCGTGCTCGAGGATTTCGCCCTTGAACACCCACACCTTGATTCCGCACGTCCCGTAGGTCGTGAAGGCAGTCGCCACGCCGTAATCGACATCCGCGCGCAGGGTATGCAGCGGGACGCGACCTTCGCGGTACCATTCCTGGCGAGCGATCTCGGCGCCGCCGAGACGACCGGAGCAATTGATCCGGATGCCCTCGGCTCCGAGACGCATGGCCGACTGCACGGCGCGCTTCATGGCGCGACGGAAGGCGACACGACGCTCGAGCTGCTGGGCGATCGAATCGGCCACCAGAGTGGCATCGATCTCGGGCTTGCGCACCTCGACGATGTTGATCGTCACGTCAGCCTTGGTCAGGGTGCCGACGAGCTTGCGCAGCTTCTCGATATCCGCGCCCTTCTTGCCGATAACCACGCCCGGACGACCCGAGTGGATGGTGACGCGGCACTTCCGGTGCGGACGCTCGATGACGATCTTCGAGACCGCCGCCTGCTTCAGCTGCTTCATGAGGGCGGCGCGAATGGCCACGTCCTCATGCATCAGCTTGGCGTATTCGCCCTTCTGGGCGAACCAGCGGGAGTCCCAGGTCCGGTTGATACCGAGCCGTAGACCGATCGGATTGACTTTCTGGCCCATCAGGTCCTCCTCACGCCGCTTCGGCGGTCGGGACTTCGCGCACCACGATGGTGAGGTTCGCGAAGGGCTTCAGGATGCGGGCGCCGCGGCCACGCGCACGGGCGTGGAACCGCTTGAGCACGAGCGCCTTGCCGACGAAGGCCTCGGAGACGACGAGATCGTCGACATCGAGGTCATGGTTGTTCTCGGCATTGGCGATGGCGCTCTCGAGGCACTTCTTGACCTCGCGGGCGATCCGCTTGCGGGAGAATTCCAGGTCGGCCAAAGCCGACTCGACCTTCTTACCGCGGATGAGTTGCGCGACGAGATTGAGCTTCTGAGGGCTCACGCGCAGCATGCGCGCGACGGCCTTCGCCTCGTTCTCGGGGAGCGCGCGGGGGGTGGCTTGCTTGCCCATCTCAGCGCCTCTTCGCCTTCTTGTCGGCTGCGTGGCCGTGGAAGGTACGGGTCGGCGAGAACTCGCCGAACTTGTGACCCACCATCTCCTCGGACACGTAGACCGGGATGTGCTTCTGTCCGTTGTGCACACCGAAGGTGAGCCCGACGAACTGCGGCAGGATCGTGGAGCGACGGCTCCAGATCTTGATGACTTCGTTGCGGCTGGATCCGCGAGCGGTCTCAGCCTTCTTGAGGAGGTAGCCGTCGATGAACGGCCCCTTCCAGAGCGAGCGTGCCATGAGGGTTACTTCTTGCGGTTGTGACGGCTGGCGAGGATGAAGACGTCGGTCCGCTTGTTGGAGCGGGTCTTCTTCCCCTTGGTGGGCACGCCCCAGGGCGTGACCGGGTTACGGCCGCCCGAGGTACGACCCTCACCGCCGCCGTGCGGGTGATCGACCGGGTTCATGGCTACGCCGCGAACGTGCGGGCGCTTCCCGAGCCAGCGATTTCGGCCGGCCTTGCCGAGGGAGATGTTCATGTGGTCCGGGTTCGACACCGCACCGACACTGGCAAAGCAGTTGCCGTGGACCAGGCGCTGCTCACCCGAATTGAGGCGCAGCGTGACGTACCCCTGATCGCGTCCAACGATCTGAGCGTAGTTCCCGGCCGAACGAGCGATCGCGCCGCCCTTGCCGATCTTCAGCTCGACGTTGTGGACGATGGTGCCCACCGGCATGTTGCCGACTGGGCCGGCATTGCCCGGCTTGATGTCGACCTGCTCGGCGGCAATCACCTTGTCGCCCGGCGACAGGCGCTGGGGAGCCAGGATGTAGCTCTGCACACCATCGGGGAAGGTGATCAGCGCGATGAACGCCGTGCGGTTGGGATCGTACTCGATCCGCTCCACCGTGGCGGCCACGCCGAGCTGCTCACGCCGCTTGAAATCGACGTTGCGCAGAGTGCGCTTGTGTCCACCGCCACGGAAGCGGACGGTGATACGTCCGAGGTTGTTACGGCCGCCCGAGGACGACTTGCCCTCGGTGAGCTTCTTGACCGGCTTGCCCTTGTAGAGCTCACGGCGGTCGACGAGCACGAGCTGGCGAAGGCTCGGCGTGACCGGTTTGAATGTCTTCAAGGCCATCGGCTTGATCCTAACGCTTTTCGTGTCAGAGCCCGGTCGTGACGTCGATCGTTTCACCCTCGGCGAGGGTCACGATCGCTTTCTTCACGTCCGAACGCTGTCCGCGAAGCCCGCGGAAAATCTTCTTCTTGCCCTTGGTGACGAGCGTGTTCACGCCTGTCACCTTGACGTCGAACAGCTTCTCCACCGCTTCCTTGATCTGCGGCTTGGTAGCCTTCGGGGAGACCCGGAAGACGACCTTGTTCTGCTCGGTGAGGTTCGTCGCCTTCTCGGTGATGACCGGGGAGACGATGATATCGTAGTGGCGCGGATCGGCACTCATTTGAATCGCGCCTCCAGCGCATCGATCGCTGCGCGCGTCAGCACGAGCTTGTCGCGACGCAGGATGTCGTAGACGTTGATGCCCTGAACCGGCAGGACATCGATCTGCGGGATGTTGCGAGCGGCGCGACCGAAGTTCACGTCGACCTCGGCTCCACTGATGATCAGCGCGCTCGACAGGCCCATCTTCTCGAACCGCTCGACCAGGTTCCGGGTCTTGCCGTCTGCGAGCGTCACGTCGTCCACGATGATGAGGGTCTCGGCCTTCACCTTGGCGGACAGGGCGTGACGGAGAGCCAGGGCGCGGACCTTCTTGGGCAGGTCATGGGCGTGGCTGCGCACGACCGGACCGAAAGCGCGTCCACCGCCGCGGAACTGCGGAGCCGAGGCAGCGCCGTGACGAGCGTTACCGGTGCCCTTCTGCTTGTACAGCTTCTTGCGCGTGCGGTTGACGTCCGAACGGTTCTTGACCGCGTGGGTGCCGGCCTGACGCTTGGCAAGCTGCCAGCGCACCATGCGCTGGAGCAGATCGGCGCGGGGCTCGAGACCGAAGATGGTCTCGTCCAGGTCGATGGACCCGGCGCCGTCGCCGTCGAGAGTAGTGATATCGAGCTTCATCACGCGTTCTCCTCGGAAGCGGGAGCCTCGGGAGCCGGAGCTTCGGTGGCGGGAGCAGCGGAAGAACCGTTCTCACGGAACTTGCCCGGCTGCGGCACGTCGGCGGGGAGCTTGCGCTTCACCGCGTCGCGGATTTGGATCCAGCCGCCGGCGACACCGGGGACGGCGCCTTCGACGAGGATAAGGCCACGCTCGGGATCCGTACGCACGACGCGCAGGTTCTGGGTCGTGACCCGGTCGACGCCCATGTGACCGGGCATCTTCTTGTTCTTGAAGGTCTTGCCGGGATCCTGGCGGCCACCGGTCGAACCGATCGAACGGTGCGAGATGGACACGCCGTGGGTCGCCCGCAGACCACCGAAGTTCCAGCGCTTCATACCACCGGCGAAGCCCTTACCCGTGGTCGTACCCGTCACGTCGACGAACTGACCGGGGATGAAGTGGTCGGCAGTGATTTCGGCCCCTACCGGGATCAGCGCATCCTCGGACACGCGGAACTCGGCGAGCTTCTGCTTCGGCTCGACCTTGGCGACCGCGAACCGGCCGCGCTCGGCAGCCGACACGTTCTTCACCTTGGCCTTGCCGACGCCGACCTGAAGGGCGACGTAGCCGTTCTTCTCGACGGTACGGTGGGCAACCACCTGGCATTGATCGATTTTAAGCACTGTCACGGGGACATGTTCGCCTGCATCCGTAAAGATGCGGGTCATGCCGACCTTCTGTGCAATGACGCCTGAGCGCATAGGTGTCTCCCTCGCGCGATTCTACGGTAAGCTCTAAATCCCCGCGGGACTTAGAGCTTGATCTCCACGTCCACGCCGGCGGCGAGGTCGAGCTTCATCAGCGCGTCCACGGTCTGCGGCGTCGGATCGACGATATCCAGGACGCGCTTATGGGTGCGCATCTCGAACTGCTCGCGCGACTTCTTGTCGATGTGCGGCGAGCGGTTGACGGTGAACTTCTCGATATGCGTCGGCAGCGGGATCGGACCACGGATGGTCGCGCCGGTGCGCTTGGCCGTCGACACGATCTCGCGGGTCGAGGCATCGAGGATGCGATGATCGAACGCCTTAAGGCGAATGCGGATATTCTGACCGTTCATGACCTGAAACCTTGGCGGGACTTAAGAAGGGGCGGGCGCGAGGACCCGCCCCTCTGTCGATCCCAGCAGACTGAGCGTACCGAACTTAATCGTTGATGGCTGCGACGACGCCTGCGCCGACGGTGCGTCCGCCTTCACGGATGGCGAAGCGGAGCTTCTCTTCCATGGCGACGGGGACGATGAGGGTGACGTCCATGGTGACGCTGTCACCGGGCATCACCATCTCGGTGCCCTCGGGCAGTTCGCATACGCCGGTGACGTCGGTGGTGCGGAAGTAGAACTGCGGCCGGTAGTTGGTGAAGAACGGGGTATGGCGGCCGCCCTCCTCCTTGGTGAGGATGTAGGCTTCGGCCTTGAACTTGGTGTGGGGCTTGACCGAGCCGGGCTTGCACACGACCTGGCCGCGCTCGACGTCCTCGCGCTTGGTGCCGCGCAGGAGCACGCCGACATTGTCGCCGGCCTGGCCCTGGTCGAGCAGCTTGCGGAACATCTCGACGCCCGTGACCGTGGTGGTCTGGGTGTCGCGGATGCCGACGATCTCCACGGTCTCGCCGACCTTGACGATGCCGCGCTCAACGCGACCCGTCACCACGGTGCCGCGGCCCGAGATCGAGAACACGTCCTCGATCGGCATCAGGAACGGCTTGTCGATCGGACGCTCCGGCTGCGGGATGTAGGCATCCACGCTCGCCATCAGGGCGATGACCGCGTCGTGGCCGACGGCCTTGTCGCCGTTGTCGAGGGCCACCTTGGCCGAACCCTTGGTGATCGGGATGTCGTCGCCGGGGAAGTCGTACTTGGAGAGGAGCTCGCGCACCTCCATCTCGACGAGCTCGAGGAGCTCCTCGTCGTCGACGAGGTCGACCTTGTTGAGGAACACCACCAGCGCCGGCACGCCGACCTGGCGGGCGAGCAGGATGTGCTCGCGGGTCTGCGGCATCGGGCCGTCGGCGGCCGACACCACAAGGATCGCGCCGTCCATCTGGGCGGCACCGGTGATCATGTTCTTCACGTAATCGGCGTGGCCGGGGCAGTCGACGTGCGCGTAGTGCCGGTTGGCCGTCTCGTACTCGACGTGCGCCGTCGAGATCGTGATGCCGCGGGCCTTCTCCTCGGGGGCCTTGTCGATCTGATCGTAGGCCGTGAACGTCGCCCCGCCCGACTCCGCAAGGACCTTCGTGATCGCTGCCGTCAGCGACGTCTTGCCGTGGTCGACGTGACCGATCGTGCCGATGTTGCAGTGCGGCTTGGTGCGGGCAAACTTCTCTTTGGCCATCGTAGCCTCCGTAATCTCAGTGTTTCAGGTGATGCTGCTGCGGTCCGGAAAAGGCGGGAAGCCTTAAGCGTACTTCGCGACGACCTTCTCGGCCTCGCCGCGCGGCACCTCTTCGTAATGGTCGAATTGCATCGTGAAGTTCGCGCGGCCCTGGGAGAAGGAGCGCAGCTGGTTCACGTAGCCGAACATATTGGCCAGCGGCACCATCGCATTGATGACGTTCGCATTGCCACGCATGTCCTGGCCCTGGATCTGGCCACGGCGGGAATTCAGATCGCCGATGACCGAACCGGTATACTCTTCCGGCGAGACGACCTCGACCTTCATCACCGGCTCGAGCAGGACCGATCCGCCCTTCTGGAGGGCTTCACGGAGCGCCGCACGGGAGGCGATTTCGAAGGCCAGGGCTGACGAATCGACGTCATGGTAGGCGCCGTCGATCAGCTCGACCTTGATGTCCACCACCGGGAAGCCGGCAAGGATGCCGGCGCCAAGCACCGAGTTGAGGCCCTTTTCGACGCCTGGGATGTACTCCTTGGGCACCGTGCCGCCGATGATTTTCGAAGAGAACTCGAAACCCTTGCCGGGCTCGTTCGGCTCCACGACGAACTTCACCCGGGCGAACTGACCGGTACCGCCGGTCTGCTTCTTGTGGGTGTAGTCGATCTCGGTGCGCTTCGTGAGCTTCTCACGATACGCCACCTGCGGCTGGCCGATATTCGCGTCGACCATGTAGGTGCGGCGCAGGATGTCGACCTTGATGTCGAGGTGGAGTTCGCCCATCCCGCGAAGGATGGTCTGGCCCGATTCCTGGTCGGTGGAGACGCGGAAGGACGGATCCTCAGCGGCGAGCTTGGCGAGAGCGATGCCGAGCTTCTCCTGATCGGCCTTGGACTTCGGCTCCACCGCGATCTCGATGACGGGCTCCGGAAACTCCATCTTCTCAAGGATGACGGCATCCTTGGGATCGCACAGGGTATCGCCCGTGCGGGTGTCCTTAAGGCCGGCCAGGGCGACGATGTCGCCGGTGAAGGCTTCCTTCACGTCCTCGCGGTTGTTGGCGTGCATGAGAAGCATGCGACCGACACGCTCCTTCTTGTCCCGCGACGAGTTGATGACGTTGGCGCCCGACTCGACCTTGCCCGAATAGACGCGGCAGAACGTGATCGTACCCACGTGGGGGTCGTCCATGATCTTGAACGCGAGCATCGAGAAGGGATCGCTATCGGACGGGTGCCGAACGGTCTCTTCCTCGGTCTTGAAGTCGAGCCCCTTGATCTCGCCGCGGTCGGCGGGAGACGGCAGGTAATCGACGACGGCGTCGAGCAGGGGCTGCACGCCCTTGTTCTTGAAGGCCGAGCCGCAGAGCACGGGATGGAAGGCGCGACGCTGGACGGCTGTGCGCACAAGGCGATGCATCGTCTCGGCGTCCGGCTCGACACCGTCGAGATAGGCCGACATGGCGTCGTCATCCATCTCGACGCAGGCTTCGACGAGCTTGATGCGATACTCCGCAGCCTGATCGGCGAGGTCGTCCGGGATCTCGGTCTCCGAGAAATCGGCGCCGAGCTTCTCTGACGTCCAGACGATGGCCTTCATCTTGATCAGGTCGATGACGCCCTTGAAGGTCGTCTCGGCGCCGATCGGAAGCTGTAGGCAGACGGGCTTGCCGGCGACGCGGTCGATGATGTCGGCGACGCATTTGAAGAAGTCGGCGCCGATCTTGTCCATCTTGTTGACGAACACGACACGCGGAACGTCGTACTTGTCAGCCTGACGCCATACGGTCTCGGTCTGAGGCTCGACGCCCTGGTTGCCGTCGAGCACGCACACGGCACCGTCGAGGACGCGGAGCGAGCGCTCCACTTCGATGGTGAAATCCACGTGGCCGGGAGTGTCGATGATGTTCAGGCGCTTGTCGCGCCAGAAGCAGGTGGTCGCAGCGGAGGTGATCGTGATGCCACGCTCCTGCTCCTGCGTCATCCAATCCATCGTCGCGGCGCCGTCGTGGACTTCGCCGATCTTATGGGACTTGCCGGTGTAGTAGAGGATCCGCTCAGTGGTCGTGGTTTTGCCAGCATCAATGTGAGCCATGATGCCGAAATTACGGTAGTCCTCGATCGCATGCGTGCGGGGCATCGGATTGCTCCTGAAAGGGTCCGGGGCCGCTTACCAGCGGTAGTGCGAGAAGGCGCGGTTGGCTTCAGCCATCCGGTGCGTGTCTTCCCGCTTCTTGACCGCGTTGCCACGGTTGTTCGCGGCATCGAGGAGTTCGGCCGAGAGGCGCTCGACCATGGTGCGGTCGTTGCGGCCACGGGCGGCCTGGATCAGCCAACGGATCGCCAGAGCCTGACGACGCTCCGTGCGCACTTCGACGGGGACCTGATAGGTCGCGCCGCCGACGCGGCGGGAGCGGACTTCGATCGCCGGAGCGACGTTCTCGAGAGCAGCGCGGAACACCTCGATCGGGTTCGCACGGGCACGGTTCTCGACGATGTCGAACGCGCCATAGACGATACCTTCGGCGATCGACTTCTTGCCCTCGTACATGATGGAATTCATGAACTTGGTCAGCACGATATCGCCGTACTTGGCGTCCGGGATGATTTCACGCTTTTCGGCAGAATGGCGGCGGGACATCGCTCGCTCCGTCTATAAATCAAGGTCTTAAAACCACCCCGCGCAGGCCACCTGAAACCTCATGAAGGTCGGCGGCATCCTTACGGGGTGCGCGAAATTCTTACTTCGGACGCTTGGCGCCGTACTTGGAGCGGCGCTGCTTACGACCCTTGACGCCCTGCGTGTCGAGCACGCCGCGAAGGATGTGGTAGCGCACGCCGGGGAGATCCTTCACGCGGCCGCCGCGGATCATGACCACGGAGTGCTCCTGAAGGTTGTGACCTTCGCCGGGGATGTACCCGATGACTTCGAAGCCGTTGGTCAGACGGACTTTTGCGACTTTACGGAGAGCCGAGTTCGGCTTCTTCGGGGTCGTCGTGTAGACGCGGGTGCAAACGCCACGCTTCTGCGGGCAGGCGTCGAGCGCCGGCACCTTGTTGCGGCTCTTCTGCGCTTTACGCGGCTGCGCGATCAGCTGGTTGATCGTCGGCATACTCTGCCCTCTTCATTCGGACCGCTGAGGCGCGATCCCATGTTCGGCTTCACGAGGCAGCCTGTTTCCAGGCTGTCGCGGATCTTGATAAGAAGATCCGCAAAACGAATATGCGCCATGGATCGGTGAGGACCCGTGGCGCGTGTTCGGCAGAGGATCACGCCTTTCAGCGCGCTCGTACCTACTGATCTGACAAAGACGTCAGTCGATGTGAGTGCCGGAACCGGATTAGCGATTGTCTTTCGGCCCGAAGGTCGCGACTCGCTATGTCCTGCTGTTGTGCCGGAGTGGCGTGCTTCTATGCGGGGGACGGCGGAACGTCAATCCCGAAGCACGATAAAGTTTGGTCCGACCGGCGGTTAACGCCCGATTATCGTTCCGTTTCGGAGTTCGGTGCCGGTCCGAGGCGATCGGAGCAAGCGTGTCACTCTCGAATGAGCACGCTCAGCAAGTGCACTGAGTAGCATCGACCGGGATTCGCGACGGTTATTTCCGGAAGAATCGCCTTCGCAAGAAGGCGGCGTTCCCGACGGGACGGATGAAGCCGTACTGATGCAAGGCGTGTCGGTGGCGTTGGCTATCAGGGAGGCGCTACGTCTTCGCACCGCCAAGACGGTTCTGCGCAACTAGAAAAGGGCGGCCATTGCCGGCCGCCCCCTGGTTTCGCTCGGAACGCTGTCGTCGCTGTTACTCGGCGGCAGGCGGCAGTTCGCTGAGGGGCTGGGCGCCACTCTCCGCTGCCTTCTGCTGCAGGATCATGGCGTCGCGACGCCGCGCCACGGCGCGGATGTCGGCTGCCATCGACCCTGTGCCCGCCGGGATGAGCGAGCCGACGATGACGTTCTCCTTCAGGCCCTCGAGATGGTCGACCTTGCCGTTGACGGCCGCCTCGGTGAGGACGCGGGTGGTTTCCTGGAACGAAGCCGCAGAGATGAACGACTTCGTCTGCAGGGAGGCCTTGGTGATGCCGAGCAGCACCGGCACGCCCACCACGGGCTTCTTGTTCTCGGCGAGCAGCTTCTCGTTGATGTCCGCGAGTTCCGTCCGGTCGATCTGGTCGCCCGTGAGGATCTCCGAATCGCCGCCATCGGTGATTTCCACCTTCTGCAGCATCTGACGGACGATCACCTCGATGTGCTTGTCGTTGATGGACACGCCCTGGAGCCGGTAGACTTCCTGGATCTCGTTGACGAGGTAGGCAGCGAGCTCCTCCACGCCCTTGATCGCCAGGATGTCGTGCGGCGCCGGGTTGCCGTCGACGATGTAGTCGCCGAGTTCCACGACGTCGCCGTCCTGGAGGTGGATGTGCTTGCCCTTCGGGATCAGGTATTCCACCGCATCCGACCCGTCATGCGGAGTCAGCGTCAGGCGACGCTTGTTCTTATAGTCGCGCCCGAACTGGATCGTGCCAGACTTCTCCGCGATGATCGCCGCGTCCTTGGGACGACGGGCCTCGAACAGCTCCGCCACCCGCGGCAGACCGCCGGTGATGTCGCGGGTCTTGGCTGAGTCGGTGGAGACGCGGGCGAGGATGTCGCCGGCTTTTACCGTGCCGCCCGGGTCATAGCCGATGATGGCGTCGACCGGGAGGAAGTAGCGGGCATCCGAGCCGCGCGGCAGCTTCATCGGCTTGCCATCCTGGTCGAGGACCAGCATGGCCGGCTTGAGATCGGCCGTGCGCGCAGTTCCACGCCAGTCGATGACGACGCGCTTGGCGATGCCGGTCGACTCGTCGGTGGTCTCGGTGATCGACTGCCCGTCGATCAGGTCCTCGTAGGCCACGATACCGTCGGTCTCGGTGATGATCGGACGGGTATAGGGGTCCCATTCGGCGATGCGCTGGCCGCGCTTGACCTTGTCTCCCTCGTCCACCCGCAGTCGTGCGCCGTATTGCAGGCGGTGGACCGCACGTTCCGCTCCATCGGTGCCGACGATGACCACCGCCACGTTACGACCGGTGGCGATGAGATCGCCGTCGGTGTTGCGGGCGAGCGCCCGGTTGCGGATCTTGATCGTGCCTTCGAAGCTCGACTCGATGAAGGACGAATCCGCGATCTGCGCCGCACCGCCGATGTGGAAGGTACGCATGGTGAGCTGGGTGCCCGGCTCGCCGATGGACTGCGCCGCGATGACGCCGACGGCCTCGCCCATATTGACGGGCGTTCCGCGGGCGAGATCGCGCCCGTAGCAGGTGGCGCAGACGCCGCTCTTGGTGGCGCAGACGAGCACCGAGCGGATCTTCACCTCCTGGATGCCGGCCGCCTGGATGGCGGGCAGGTGCTTCTCTTCGATCGTCTCGTTGGTCTTGACGATGACCGTGCCGTCCTGAGCCACGAGATCTTCGGCCGTGGCGCGGCCGAGGATGCGGATCGAGAGCGGAGCCACGACCTGGCCCGCATCGACGATGGCGCGCATCTTGATGCCGTTGGTGGTGCCGCAATCGACCTCGCGGATGACCGCATCCTGAGCCACGTCGACGAGACGGCGGGTCAGGTAGCCGGAATTCGCGGTTTTCAAGGCGGTGTCGGCGAGGCCCTTACGGGCTCCGTGCGTCGAGTTGAAGTACTCGAGAACGTCCAGGCCTTCCTTGAAGTTCGAGATGATCGGGGTCTCGATGATCTCGCCCGAGGGCTTGGCCATGAGTCCGCGCATCGCGGCGAGCTGCTTCATCTGCGCCGGCGAACCACGGGCACCGGAATGGCTCATCATGTAGATCGAGTTGATCTGCTTGTCGGCGCCGTTCTCGTCCTTCTGCACGGTGGAGATGCGCAGCATCATCTCGGCAGCGAGCTTGTCCGAGCACTTGGCCCAGGCATCCACCACCTTGTTGTACTTCTCGCCCTGCGTGATCAGGCCGTCGTTGTACTGCTGCTCGTAGTCCTTCACCAGCGTGCGGGTGTCGTCGACGATGGGCCACTTGTTGTCCGGCACGACCATGTCGTCCTTGCCGAACGAGATGCCGGCCTTGAACGCGTGGTTGAAGCCGAGCGCCATGATCCGGTCGCAGAAGATCACCGACTCCTTCTGACCGCAGTGGCGGTAGACGGTGTCGATCATCGCTGAGATCTCCTTCTTCGTCATCAGCTTGTTGACGACGTCGTAGGGGACCTTCTTGTGCAGCGGCAGGGCCGTGGACAGGATCACGCGGCCGGGTGTCGTGTCGTAGGTCTGGGTCAGCGGCTCGCCATCGGGGCCGATGCCGTTCCACCGCCAGCGGATCTTCGAATGCAGCTTGACGGTCTTGGCTGCCAGGGCGTGCTCCAGTTCGCCGATGGTGCCGAAGACACCCTGCATCGGGTTCTTCTTGTTGGTCGGGTCGAAGGCGCCAATGGCCCCCTCGGCGACGATCGACAGGTAGTACAGGCCGAGCACGATATCCTGCGACGGCACGATGATCGGCTGACCATTGGCCGGATGCAGGATGTTGTTGGTCGACATCATCAGCACGCGCGCTTCGAGCTGGGCTTCGAGCGAGAGCGGCACGTGGACGGCCATCTGGTCGCCGTCGAAGTCGGCGTTGAAGGCCGCGCAGACGAGGGGGTGAAGCTGGATCGCCTTACCCTCGATCAGCTTGGGCTCGAACGCCTGGATGCCGAGGCGGTGGAGCGTCGGCGCGCGGTTGAGCATCACCGGGTGCTCGCGGATCACCTCGTCGAGGATATCCCAGACCTCCGGCTTCTCCTTCTCGACCAGCTTCTTGGCCTGCTTGACGGTGGCCGAGAATCCCTTGGCGTCGAGGCGCGCGTAGATGAAGGGCTTGAACAGCTCCAGGGCCATCTTCTTCGGCAGGCCGCACTGGTGCAGCTTCAGCTCCGGGCCCACCACGATGACCGAGCGGCCGGAATAGTCGACGCGCTTGCCGAGCAGGTTCTGGCGGAAGCGGCCCTGCTTGCCCTTCAGCATGTCGGCGAGGGACTTCAGCGGACGCTTGTTGGCACCCGTGATGACACGGCCGCGACGGCCGTTGTCGAACAGCGCGTCCACCGCCTCCTGAAGCATGCGCTTCTCGTTGCGGATGATGATATCGGGCGCGCGCAGCTCAATGAGCCGCTTGAGGCGGTTGTTGCGGTTGATGACGCGGCGGTAGAGGTCGTTGAGATCGGACGTGGCGAAGCGGCCGCCGTCCAGGGGGACGAGGGGGCGAAGGTCCGGCGGGATCACCGGAACCACGGTGAGGATCATCCATTCGGGCTTGTTGCCCGACATCTGGAAGGCCTCGATGATCTTCAGGCGCTTGAGAAGCTTCTTCGGCTTCAGCTCGGAGGTCGTGGTGGCGATCTCCTCGCGGAGCGAGTTCGCGATCCCGTCGAGATCGAGCTCCTGCAGGATGCGCCGGATCGCCTCGGCGCCGATCATCGCCGTGAACGAATCCTCGCCGTACTCCTCCTGCGCGCGCAGATACTCTTCCTCGGACAGGAGCTGACGCTCCTTGAGGGGGGTGAGACCCGGCTCGATGACGCAGTAGGATTCGAAGTAGAGGATGCGCTCGAGGTCCTTGAGCGCCATGTCGAGCAGCAGGCCGATGCGGCTCGGCAGCGACTTCAGGAACCAGATATGGGCGACGGGCGCGGCGAGCTCGATATGGCCCATGCGGTCGCGCCGGACGCGGGCCAGGGTGACTTCGACGCCGCACTTTTCACAGATGACGCCCTTGTACTTCATGCGCTTGTACTTGCCGCACAAGCACTCGTAGTCCTTGATCGGCCCAAAGATACGCGCGCAGAACAGGCCGTCGCGCTCGGGCTTGAACGTACGGTAGTTGATCGTCTCGGGCTTCTTGATCTCGCCAAACGACCACGAGAGGATCTTCTCGGGGGAGGAGATCGAAATCTTGATCTGGTCGAAGCTCTGGGGCTGAGCCTGTTGGTTGAAAAGATTCATGACCTCTTGGTTCATGGATCAACTCCTGCTGACGGGGCGCACCCTCCGCCGAGGGGCTACCGCGTGCTGAAAACGTGAGGTCGGCGCAGCGACCGTCCGGGTCGCCGCTGGCCGTCGTCCCGGGAGGCGCTTCCCCTCCCCGCTCGGACCGCGCCGGCGAAGTGCCGGCGCGGGAGCGTGTAGTGTGGTCCTACTCGGCCGCCTCGGCGGGCGGGTCGAGCTGGTCGTTCGCGAGCTTCTTCGAGGAGGTGAGCTCCACGTTGAGGCCGAGCGAGCGCATTTCCTTGACGAGCACGTTGAACGACTCGGGGATGCCGGCTTCGAAGGTATCGTCGCCGCGGACGATGGCCTCGTAGACCTTGGTGCGGCCGGCGACGTCGTCCGACTTCACCGTCAGCATCTCCTGCAGCGTGTAGGCTGCGCCATAGGCCTCCAGAGCCCAGACCTCCATCTCGCCGAAGCGCTGGCCGCCGAACTGCGCCTTTCCGCCCAGCGGCTGCTGGGTGACGAGGGAGTACGGACCGATCGACCGCGCGTGGATCTTGTCGTCCACGAGGTGGTGGAGCTTCAGCATGTAGATGTAGCCCATCGTCACCTTGCGGTCGAAAGGCTCGCCCGTACGCCCGTCGTAGAGCGTCGACTGCGCCGAGCGGTCGAGCCCGGCCAGCTCCAGCATCGTCTCGATGTCGGCTTCCTTGGCACCGTTGAACACCGGAGTGGCCATCGGCACGCCGCGGCGCACGTTGTTGGCCGCCTCCGCCATGTCATCGTCCGAAAGACCTTCTAGCTCCGACGGCGAGTAGATCGCCTCCATCTCCGCCTTGAGGGGCGCGATGTCGTTGCTGCGGAGATAGGCGTCCACGGCGAGCCCGACCTTGCGGCCAAGACCGGCAGCAGCCCAACCCAGATGGGTCTCGAGGATCTGACCGACGTTCATGCGCGAGGGCACGCCGAGCGGGTTGAGCACGATGTCGGCATGCGTCCCGTCTTCCAGGAACGGCATGTCCTCGATCGGCACGATCCGGGACACGACGCCCTTGTTGCCGTGGCGGCCGGCCATCTTATCGCCCGGCTGGATCTTGCGCTTCACGGCGACGAAGACCTTGACCATCTTCATCACGCCGGGGGGCAGCTCGTCGCCGCGCTGCAGCTTCTCGACCTTGTCGAGGAAGCGCTGCTCGAGGCGCTTCTTCGACTCGTCGTACTGCTTCTGCATCGCTTCCATCTCGGTCATGAGACGGTCCTCGACGACGGCGAACTGCCACCATTGCGAGCGCGGGTACTCGTTCAGGAGCTCACGGGTAAGCGTGGTCTCCTTCTTGAAGCCCTTCGGACCGGCGATCGGCGACTGGCCGATCAGGACGCCGGCAAGGCGGGCATAGGTGTTGCGGTCGAGGATCGCCTGTTCGTCGTCACGATCCTTGGCGAGGCGCTCGATCTCTTCGCGTTCGATGGCCTGGGCGCGCTCGTCCTTGTCGACGCCGTGGCGGTTGAACACCCGGACTTCGACGATGGTGCCGGTGACGCCCGGGGGAACCCGGAGCGAGGTGTCGCGCACGTCGGAGGCCTTCTCGCCGAAGATGGCGCGCAGAAGCTTTTCTTCCGGCGTCATCGGGCTTTCGCCCTTCGGGGTGATCTTGCCGCACAGGATGTCGCCCGCATGGACCTCGGCGCCGATATAGACGATGCCGGCCTCGTCGAGGTTCTTCAGCGCTTCTTCCGAAACGTTGGGGATGTCGCGGGTGATTTCCTCCGGACCGAGCTTGGTGTCTCGGGCCATCACCTCGAACTCCTCGATATGGATCGAGGTGAACACGTCATCCTTCACGATCCGCTCGGAGAGCAGGATCGAATCCTCGAAGTTGTAGCCGTTCCACGGCATGAACGCGACGAGCACGTTCCGGCCGAGCGCCAGCTCGCCGAACTCCGTCGACGGACCATCGGCGATGATCTCGCCCTTCTTGACCTGCTCGCCCACGCGGACCAGCGGCTTCTGCGTGATGCAGGTCGACTGGTTGGAACGCTGGAACTTCTGCAGGCGGTAGATGTCGACGCCGGGCTTGTTGGCATCGGCCTCTTCGGTGGCGCGGATGACGATACGGGTCGCGTCCACCTGATCGACGATGCCGGAGCGGCGCGCCGCGATGGCGGCCCCCGAATCGCGGGCGACAACGGCTTCCATGCCGGTGCCGACGAACGGCGCGTCGGCGCGAACCAGCGGCACCGCCTGGCGCTGCATGTTCGAACCCATCAGCGCACGGTTCGCGTCGTCGTTCTCGAGGAACGGGATCAGCGCGGCGGCCACCGAGACCAGCTGCTTCGGCGACACGTCCATGAGATCGACGCGGTCCGGCGGGACGACGATGACGTCACCGGCCCGACGGCAGACCACGAGGTCTTCCGTCAGCTTGAAGCTCTCGTCCATCTGGGCGTTGGCCTGGGCGACGTAGTACTTCGCCTCTTCCATTGCCGAGAGGTAGGAGACCTCCTTCGTCACCACTCCGTCCTTCACGCGACGGAACGGAGTCTCGATGAAGCCGTACTTGTTGACCCGCGCGAAGGTGGCGAGCGAGTTGATGAGACCGATATTCGGGCCTTCCGGCGTCTCGATCGGGCAGATGCGGCCGTAATGGGTCGGGTGCACGTCGCGCACCTCGAAGCCGGCGCGCTCACGGGTGAGACCGCCCGGGCCAAGCGCCGAGAGGCGACGCTTATGCGTCACTTCCGAGAGCGGATTGGTCTGATCCATGAACTGCGACAGCTGCGACGAGCCGAAGAACTCACGCACCGCGGCCGCGGCGGGCTTCGCGTTGATGAGATCCTGCGGCATGACCGTGTCGATATCGACGGAGGACATGCGCTCCTTGATGGCGCGCTCCATGCGCAGGAGACCCAGGCGATACTGGTTCTCCATGAGCTCGCCCACCGAACGCACACGACGGTTGCCGAGGTGATCGATGTCGTCGATCTCGCCCTTGCCGTCGCGGAGATCCACCAGCGCCTTGACCACCGCGAGCATGTCCTCGCGGCGCAAGGTGCGCACGGTGTCCTCGGCGTCGAGATCGAGGCGCATGTTCATCTTCACGCGGCCGACGGCCGAGAGATCGTAGCGCTCCGAATCGAAGAACAGCGAGTGGAACATCGCCTCGGCCGTGTCGAGCGTCGGCGGCTCGCCGGGACGCATGACGCGGTAGATGTCGAACAGCGCGCCTTCGCGGGACGAGTTCTTGTCCACGGCGAGGGTGTTGCGGATGTAGGGACCGACATTGACGTGGTCGATGTCGAGGACGGGAAGCTCGGAAACGCCGACCTCTTCCAGGCTCTTGAGGAGCTTGTCGGAGATCTCGTCGCCGGCCTCGGCCCAGATCTCGCCGGTCTTCGGGTTGACGAGATCCTCGGCGATGTACTGGCCGATCAGATCCTCGTCGGTGGCCTTAAGGAACTGCACGCCGCGCTCGCTGATCTGGCGGGCGTTGCGGGCGTTGAGCTTCTTACCAGCCTCGAGCACGACCTCGCCGGAATCGGCATCGACGAGATCGACGGACGCCTTGAAGCCCTTGAGGCGGTCGGCATCGAACGGAACCCGCCATTCGGCGCCGTCGCGGTCGTAGATGACGCGGTTGTAGAAGGTCGAGAGGATCTCTTCGCCGTCGAGGCCGAGAGCGAACAGCAGCGAGGTCGCGGGCAGCTTACGCTTCCGGTCGATACGCACGTGCACGATGTCCTTGGCGTCGAATTCGACGTCGAGCCAGGAGCCGCGATACGGAATGATGCGAGCGGCGAACAGGAGCTTGCCCGACGAATGGGTCTTGCCCTTGTCGTGATCGAAGAACACGCCCGGCGAACGGTGCATCTGCGAGACGATGACGCGCTCGGTGCCGTTGACGATGAAGGTGCCGTTCTCCGTCATCAGGGGCATGTCGCCCATGTAGACGTCCTGCTCCTTGATGTCCTTCACGGACTTCGCGCCGGTATCCGGGTCGACATCGAACACGATGAGGCGCAGCGTCACCTTGAGGGGAGCCGCGAAGGTGATGCCGCGCTGGCGGCACTCGTCGACGTCGTATTTCGGCTGTTCGAACGTGTACTTGACGAATTCGAGGAGCGCGGTCGCCGAGAAGTCGGAGATCGGGAAGACCGACTTGAACACGGTCTGCAGGCCTTCATCGCCCCGTCCGCCTTCCGGCTCGTCCATCATCAGGAATTGGTCGTAGGATGCCTTTTGAACCTCAATGAGGTTCGGCATCTCGGCGACTTCCTTGATCTTGCCGAAGAATTTGCGAATGCGCTTGCGACCGACCAGCGTGTTGGCCATGGGTGACCTCGCTCCTACGTCCCGCGTACCGGGTGCCCGGGGAAGGCTTTATGCCTCCCGCGACCAGGCGATGAACCCGTCCCGCCGGACCGAGCCCACCCGAAATGAAATGCCGCCGGTCCGTTCCAGGACCGATCGGTCGCTTGAAGCGACCTTAGCCCACGGGTCGGAGACCCGCGGGCGTCGGTGCCGGCCGGCCCCAAGGGGACCGACCGGAAGTGACGGGCCGGATTGGGCCCATCGGTAACTTACTTGAGCTCGACCTTGGCGCCGGCCTTCTCGAGCTGGGCCTTGAGCTTCTCGGCCTCTTCCTTGTTGACGGACTCCTTGACAGCCTTCGGAGCGCCCTCGACGAGGTCCTTGGCTTCCTTGAGGCCGAGGCCGGTGATCGCGCGGACCTCCTTGATGACCTCGATCTTCTTGTCGCCAGCGGCGGTCAGAAGAACCGTGAACTCGGTCTGCTCCTCGACGACGGCGGCCGGGCCGGCGGCCGGACCGGCGACGGCGACGGCAGCGGCGGCGGAGACGCCCCACTTCTCTTCGAGGAGCTTGGCGAGGTCGGCGGCTTCGAGAACGGTCAGCGAGGACAGGTCGTCGACGAGCTTGGCAAGATCAGCCATTGTATTCTTCCTTTGGATATCGGTTTGAACGGATGGTTTGTGAAGGACGGGGCGGCGTCAGGCCGCTTCGTCCTGAGCCGCGTCCTTGGTGGCATAGGCTCCGAACACGCGAGCCAGCTTGGCAGCCGGAGCGTTGACGACCTGAGCGATCTTGGTCGCGGGAGCCTGGATGAGGCCCACGATCTTGGCGCGGAGTTCGTCGAGGGACGGGAGCGACGCGAGCGCCTTCACACCGTCCGGGTTCAGAGCAGTCGTTCCCATGGCGCCGCCGAGGATCACGAGCTTGTCGTTACCCTTGGCGAAGTCCACCGCAACCTTCGCAGCCGCGACCGGATCGCTCGAATAGGCGAGCAGGGTCGGACCCTTCAGGAGGGGCTTGATGGAGGCGACGTCCGTGCCATCGAGAGCGATGTTGGCGATGCGGTTCTTGGTGACCTTCACGGTGGCACCGGCCAGCTTCATCTGCGCGCGCAGCTTCTGCATCTCGGCGACCGTGAGGCCTTTGTAGTGGGCCACGACGACGACGGACGTGTTCGCAAACACGCCGTTGAGCGTCGAGACGAGATCAGCTTTGGCTGTCCTGTCCACTGGGGCTCTCTCCGGTTGGCGGGTCCCTCTCGAGGAGGGGCCGCCGGTTGCACATGCCGCCCGGAACGGAACTCGGCTCAGCGAGAAGCCGGAACGTCCTGGACGACGCTTCACGGCCCTGTCCCCTGACATCCTCCGGAACGGTGGACGGCACGGGCGAGATGGTTCAAACCGATACCTGACTGCCTCGCGAATCGCGGGGTCGAAAGGGTCTTGAATTCGGTCTTCCCCGTCTGTGCAGGCTGGGGGATTAAGCCGGTCGCCCGGCGCCTGCAGTCTCGGACAGGACATGGCCGGACGAGGCTTAAAGAGGCTGTTCGCCCCTCAAAGCCTTCCGGCCATTATCGTCTGGTCACCCAGACGAATTCGCATGTCGGATGTCGACCGATTGGTCGAATCCTTTCAAAGTGTGAAAAACGTTGAGCGGGGTCTATAGGCCCTAGCAAGCGCCCTGCCAAGTGCCTCATGCGGAAAATCTTCGCCCGGCCGTACGATTTTGATTGACGCGATTTCCGCCCGCTTTGGCAGCGGGCGGTGCGCGGCAGGTGTCCGAGAACGACTAGGTCGGCAGGAACCTGCGCGCCGCCTGCCACCAGGGGGCGCGGGCCTCCTCCTGCTTCTGCTCGGCCTTGGCCGCGTAGAAGGACGCATTGTGTTCGCCGCGCAGGGCTTCGCGGGTGAAGCGGATCAAGTGGTGGGCGACGAAGCCCATGTTGAACACCGCCTCGATCTGTCCGCGCTTGAGGGCATGCCCCGCCGCGCGCCAGAACACCCCGCGATAATCCGACAGGATTCCCACGCGCAGGGCGATGTTGAACCCGAGGACGAGGCCGCGACGCAGGTTCGTCCGGGTGAGCTTGCCCCTGGTGGGTGTCTTGATCCGGTGCGGATAAGTCCGCTCGACCTGATACCGGAAGCGCGCGAACAGGTTCTCCGGCTCGTAGGCATGGGCGATGGCGCGGCGCCAACTGGCCACCACGTCGTCGTGAGGACGCTTGAACAGGACGTTGGATTCCAGCGCCGCGTCGTGGGTGAGGCGTCCCTCGCGGGTCAGACGGTCCCAGAGCGGCGTCTTCGGCAGGGCCTGCAGCAGGTTCATCGTCAGCACCGGCACCGCCGACTTGTCGACGAAGTCGATGAGCTTCTGCTCCGAGCCGTCCGTCTCGGTGTCGAGGCCGAGGATGATGCCCGAGGTCACTTCGAGGCCGAAGCTGTTGAGCGTCTCGATCGCCTCGTACATCGGCACGGCGGCGTTGTGCTTCTTGTCGATGCCCGCCAGCGCGTCCTCTTCGGGCGTCTCGATGCCGACGAAGACGGTCATGAAGTTGGCCTGACGCATCAGCTCGAGGATGTCGGGCTGTTTGGCCATGTTCAGGGTCGCCTCGCAGGCGAACTGAAGCGGGTAATCGTTCTTCTTCTGCCATGCCACCAGGTGGGGCAGCATGTCCTTCGTGGCCTTGCGGTTGCCGATGAAGTTGTCGTCGACGAAGTACACGACGGCCGGATGGCCCGTCTGCGAGACGATCGCATCGAGTTCGCCGAGCATCTGCTCCGGAGTCTTCAGGCGGGGCTGCCGGCCATAGAGCTGCGGGATATCGCAGAACTCGCAGCGATAGGGGCAGCCGGACGAGAATTGCAGGGAGCCGATGAGGTAGCGCTTGAGAGGAGCGGCCTCGTAGGCAGGTGCCGGGAAGTCCGAGAGCGGAAGTCGCTCCTTGGTCTCGAGGCGAACCTGGCTCGCCGGAATCGACACGTCGCGGTCGAGGATCGACACGAGTTCATCGGTGGCGTCGCCGATCTCGCCGATATGGAGATAGTCGAATTCCGGATATTGCTCGGGCGATCCGGAGACCGAAGGGCCCCCGAGCGCCGTCACCTTACCGGCCGCATGCGCCCTGGCATAGATGTCCCGGATCTGGGGGGCCTGAATGTGCATGCCGGACACGAACACCGCATCGGCCCAGGCGAAATCCTCCGGCCCGGCCCGTTTGATGTTTTCGTCGATGAACCGGTATTCCCATTCCTCCGGCATATAGGCCGCGATGAGGAGAAGGCCCTGCGGGGGCATGAAGGCCTTCACCCCGCCCATTAATGGGTAGGCATGGGCGAATGTCCCGAAGGACGGCGTGTAAGCGGGAAAGACGCACAGGATGCGTCGATTCGAGGTGACGGAGAGGGTGCATCGCATGGCGGCATACCTAGCACAGACAGGTGCGGAGGCGTCACCCTCGCGTGTTGATTTCTTGACCCTTTCTGGGATGGATCTCGCCTAGCCGCGTAGCCGGGGGCGATTCTTCGCGCGCGTTTGACGCAGGTGCGGACGCGTGTCCGACCCGCCGGTCCGTCGGGCAGGCCCCTGCGGATGGTATGGACCTCACTCCACCACGGAATCGTCTTCGTCGAGAGCCAAGCGTCGCAGCGTCCGGAGCGCGGGTCCCAGCCGCTCGAAGGGCGGTGAACCGAGGGCGAGGCGCACCCCGTTCTCCGGCATCGCGGGGTCGATGGCGAAAGCGCTCGCCGGCGACACCGCGACGCCGTTGCGCGCCGCGGCGCCCGCGTAGCGTTCCGCACTCCAATGAGGGGGAAGCGATAGCCAGAGATGGAACGCTCTCGGGTCGCCCCGAACGTCGAGGCCGTTCAGCGCTTCCCGGGCCGCGCTTTGGCGCGCCGCCGCATCCGCCCGCTTCGCCTTGCCGATCCGGCTCGCCGTTCCGTCGGTCATGAGATGAAGCGCGATGGCCAGGGGGAGTCCGCTCGCGGTCCAGGCTCCCGTACGGATCGAGCCCGCGAGCCGCTGTGTGAGCGGGGGCGGCCCGGCGATGAAACCGAGGCCCAGGCCCGGAGCCAGGCGCTTCGACAGGCTGTCGACGACGATCACCCTGTCAGGTGCCAGGGCGGCCAGGGGCTCCTCGTCGCACAGGAACCCGTACACGGCGTCCTCGATGCAGACGAGGTCATGCCTGCCGAGGAGCGATGCGACCACGCGCCGGCGTTCCGCGCTCATGGTTTGGCCGAGGGGGCTTTGCAGGACGGGCTGGAGGTAGAGGGCGCGGAGGGGGGCTTCTCGATGAGCCCGCTCGATGGCGTCCGGGATCACGCCCTCCGCATCCATCGCGAGGGGAACCAGTTCGACGCCGAGCCGCGCCGCCAGGCCCTTGACGATGGGATAGGTCATGGCCTCGACGCCGATCCGATCGCCGGGTTGGGCCAAGGCGGCGATCGCTGCGGCAATGCCCTGTCGTCCTGCCCCGGTGAACAGCACGGTCTCGGGGTCTGCCGACCACCCTCCCCGCGCGAAGGAGGCCGCCGCCGTGGCTCGGGCCGGCCCCGTCGCGCCCGGCCGGACCGGCGAGAACGTGGCTTGGAGCCTGGCCGGATCGAGGAGGTCGCCGAGGCTGGCGCTCAGCTCCGCCGCTTGATGCGGCAGGATCGAGAAGACGTGTTCGAGATTGACCAGTCCCGTCTCTGCGTCCGGTGATCCTGCGGCAGTGAAGGCCGAAGAGCGGATGAAGGTGCCGCGTCCGACCTCTCCGGTAATGAGTCCACGCCGCGTCAGCTCCGCATAGACGCGGCTCGCGGTGGAGACGGCGATCCCGCGCTCGAAGGCGAATTGCCGTTGCGTCGGCATCCGGCTCCCCGATGCCAGGTGTCCCCGCGCGATATCCGCAGCGATCCCCTCCGCAATCATCCGATAATCTGCCACGCGCACATTGCTCCGAGTACAATGATTTAATTGATTCGATTCAAATTCGGATCAATAGGAGTGGGTGACTCGATGGAGGGGACCCGATAATGCCGATATCCGACAATGCATCCGCCAATTCGCGGGCTCTCGCGAGGCCGTTCGACTCTCTTGGTCACCCTAACAAACCCTTTCCCGCGAGGGCAATCGCCCTCCTGTCGATCTGGTACAGCAGAGCGGCCGGACGGCGTACAATTCGCGAATTGACCTCGGAACAAGTGAAGGCGCTCGATCTCGATCCGGTCGCCCTGCGTGCAGAGGCCGCCAAGCCGTTCTGGCATGCGTGAGCACGGAGGCGAATGCCCGGGCTGAAAGCTGGGCATTCGCCCGCAGAGTTCGAAGGGGTGTGATCCAGGGGCGGATCCGTGACGCCGGACCGTCCCCCTCGTCCTCCCTGCCTCGCCTTGTCCGAATTTCCCGCCTTTAGTTCAGGGTTCGCGGACGATTCGAGGCTCAAGATAATCCCTGTCTTTTTGTACTGGCGGCGGAAGCTATATTCTCTTTGTGCGTATATACTTGAAACGACATTGTATTGATTTTATCTTTGAAGACAAACACCATTGCGGGGTCAGGTTTCGGAGCATGATCTGCAGATGTGCGAGCTCATCCGAAATGCGACGACTCTTCCTCGCCGGAGCGCGCCCGTGTCCTTCAGAACTCTTCTTGCCGCTCGTATTGCTCTGGCCGCCCTGGCCTTTCCGATGATCGGGCCTGCGGCGGCTCATGCCACCGAGCAGAAACAGAGCCAGACGAGCCCCCTCGTCTCCACCGAATGGCTCGAGGCCAACCTTGCCTCGCCGAAGCTCCGGATCGTCGAAGTCAGCGTCGAGCCGGGCGTCTACGAGCGCGGCCATGTGCCCGGCGCACAGAACGTCCTCTGGCACACGGACCTCGTGGAGACCGTGAGCCGCGACATTGCCGGGCCGGAGAAGTTCGCGGCGCTCATCCGGCGTCTCGGCATCGATCGCGACACCACCGTGATCCTCTATGGCGACAACAACAACTGGTTCGCCGCCTGGGGCGCCTGGGTCTTCGCCCAGTACGGGCTCGTCGACAACGTGAAGCTCCTCGACAGTGGCCGCAAGAAATGGGAGGCCGAGAAGCGGCAGCTCGATACCCGCAGCCCCGATGTGGCTGCCTCGACCTTTCCGGTGACTCCGGTCTCCAACGGCCAGCGCGCCCGCCTCGCGGACGTGCTCGCCGTGGCGCGCAAGGAGCGGAACGAGACGATCCTCGACATCCGCTCGCCCGACGAGTTCTCGGGCAAGCTCATCGCGCCGGCGGGCGTGCAGGAACTCGCGATCCGGGCGGGTCATATCCCCGGTTCGGTGAACGTGCCCTGGGCCAAGGCCGTGAACCCGGACGGTACCCTTAAATCCGTGGCGGAGCTGAAGACGCTCTATGCGGATGTCGGGATCGACGGCTCGAAGCCGATCATCACCTCCTGCCGCATCGGTGAGCGCTCCAGCCATTCCTGGTTCGTGCTCAGCCGTGTCCTCGGCTACCCTGTGCGGAACTACGACGGCTCCTGGACGGAATACGGCAACGCCGTCGGCGTGCCGGTGGTCAACCTCGCCGGGACGGTGTGGTCCGGCAAGTGACGGCCTCATCGCTATCCGAACGCAGCGCGCCCGGTCCTTCGACCGGGCGTCTTCCCGTCTCGCTGCGGGTCGCGTCGGCAGCCCTGATCGGCGCTGGATTGCTAATCGCGGCCTTGCGGTTGTCGGGTGATCCCGGCGGCAGCCGGCTCGCGCTGTCCCTGTCATTCGGAGCCCTGTTCGGCTTCGTGCTGCAACGCGCGCGATTCTGCTTCTTCTGTCTGTGGCGCGACCTCATCGATCGGCGTGATCCGCGCGGCGCCCTCGGCGTTCTCGCCGCCCTGGGCGCGGGAACGGTCGGCTATAGCGTGGTGCTGGGGGCGTGGCTGCCCGATCCGAGCGGCGTGCGGTTACCCCCTGACGCGCATATCGGCCCGGTCGGGCCGGTCCTGGCCCTCGCGGGCGTCGCCTTCGGGGCGGGCATGGCGATCTCGGGTTCCTGTATCGGAGCCCACCTCTACAGGCTCGGCGAAGGCTCACCCACGGCACCCTTCGCCCTGGTGGGGACGGCCCTGGGCTTCGTTCTCGGCTTCTTCACTTGGAATACGCTCTACCTCGCCAGCATCGCGGAGGCGCCCGTCATCTGGCTGCCCCGCCATCTCGGCTATGCCGGCAGCCTCTTCCTCACTCTCGCGGTCCTGGCGGCTTTGGCGGCGCCTCTCCTGCGATGGCTGCCTCCCGCCGATGCATCGCCATCGGAACGAGTCGCACCTCTGCGCGCGGTTTTTGTCGACCGCTGGCCGACTTGGCTCGGTGGGCTCGCCGTCGGCGCTCTCGGAACCTTGGCCTACCTCCGGGTCGGTCCCCTCGGCGTCACGGCGGAGATCGGCGGTCGATCCAGGCAGGCCGCTGCCGGGCTCGACCTCCTGCCGGCGCGGCTCGAAGGACTCGACGGGTTTCGCGGATGCGCCACCGCGATCCGCGATGCGATCCTGACACCGAACGGTTTGTTCATCGCCGGTCTCGTCGCGGCGTCCCTGGCCGCGGCCCTGGCGGCGGGCGAGTTCCGCCCTGCCCTGCCGAAGCGTGGCCAGATCGGGCGCGGCCTCGTCGGCGGCATCCTGCTCGGCTGGGGCGCCATGACGGGTCTCGGCTGCAGCGTCGGCACGCTGCTGTCCGGGATCATGGCCGGTGCCGCATCAGGCTGGCTCTTCGGCGTGGCGATGTTCGCCGGGCTCACCGCGACGCTGCTGGCGGGCCGGCGCCTGTCGCTCCTGCCATAGACAAACACAGCGTCCGGACAAAAGAAAACGCCCGGCCTTGAGAGCCGGGCGTTTTCATATCTTCGCGTGAGCAGAGCCGATCAGGCGGTGAGTACGGTCGAGGGCTCGACCCTGACGCCCGGACCCATCGACGACGTCACGGCGACGCGCTGGATGTAGGTGCCCTTGGCGCCGGCGGGCTTGGCCTTGGCCACCGCGTCGGCGAACGCCTTGATGTTCTCGACGAGCTTGGCTTCGTCGAACGAGACCTTGCCGATGCCGGCATGGACGATGCCCGCCTTCTCGACACGGAACTCAACCGAACCGCCCTTTGCGCCGGCGACCGCGGACTTCACGTCCATGGTGACGGTGCCGACCTTCGGGTTCGGCATCAGGCCGCGGGGGCCGAGCACCTTGCCGAGACGGCCGACGAGGGGCATCAGGTCCGGGGTCGCGATGCAGCGGTCGAACTCGATCTTGCCGCTCTGGACGATCTCGAGCAGGTCCTCGGCGCCGACGATGTCGGCACCGGCGGCCCGGGCCTCGTCGGCCTTGGCGCCGCGGGCGAACACCGCCACCCGCACCGTCCGGCCGGAGCCGTTGGGGAGGTTGCAGACGCCGCGGACCATCTGGTCGGCGTGGCGCGGATCGACGCCGAGATTCATCGAGACCTCGACGGTCTCGTCGAACTTGGCGCTGGCCTTTTCCTTAACGAGCTTGACCGCCTCGTCGATGGTGTAGAGCTTGAGCGCGTCGATGCCCTCGCGGGCGGCGCGGATGCGCTTGCCTTCGTGTGCCATTGTGCCCTCCCCTTAAGCGACGACGTCGAGGCCCATGGCCCGCGCGGAGCCACGGATCATGGCGACGGCGGCGTCAACCGAGTCGCAGTTCAGGTCGGGCATCTTCTTCTCGGCGATCTCGCGAAGCTGAGCCTCGGTGACCTTGCCCACCGTCGGGCCCTTGCCCGGGGTCTTGGAGCCGGAGGCCGGCTTCTTGCCGATCTTCAGGCCGGCGGCCTTCTTCAGGAAGAAGGTGACCGGCGGCTGCTTCATCTCGAAGGTGAAGGAGCGGTCCTGGTACGCCGTGATGACGACCGGGATCGGGGTACCCTTCTCGATCTGAGAGGTCTTCGCGTTAAAGGCCTTGCAGAATTCCATGATGTTGAGGCCACGCTGACCGAGCGCGGGGCCGATGGGCGGCGACGGGTTCGCGGCGCCGGCCGGAACCTGAAGCTTCACGTAGCCCGTGATCTTCTTTGCCATAGGGACTGCTCCCAAATGTAGGCTCGCCGCCCGGCTGCCTGGAGCACGGACGGGGCGAGCGGTTGCAGGTCGCGGTGCGGTCCGTGCATCCCGGCGGCAAACCGGGCGGGCCTCCCGCGTGTGACGCCGTCCGGGGACTCAACCCGACGGCCATTTTCACGCTCGGCTTGGCGCCAAGCGGAAAAGGTGAAGACCGGTCAGACGCGACCGACCTCGAACATCAATAAAGTCAGATCTTTTCGACCTGGGCGTATTCGAGTTCCACCGGGGTGGCGCGACCGAAGATCGATACGGCAACCTTGAGGCGCGAACGGCTCTCGTCGATTTCCTCGACGGTGCCGTTGAAGGAGGCGAAGGGACCGTCGGCGACGCGGACGGTCTCGCCGATCTCGAAGGAGATCGAGGGCTTGGGACGATCGACGCCCTCGGCGACCTGACCCTTGATGCGCTCGGCTTCGGAATCGGGAATCGGCACCGGCTTCGACTTGTCGGCGCCGAGAAAGCCGGTGACCTTGGGGGTGTTCTTGATGAGGTGATAGACCTCGTCGGTCAGATCGCACTTCACCAGGACATAACCGGGGAAGAACTTCCGCTCGGCATCGACCTTGCGGCCGCGGCGGACTTCGACGACCTTCTCGGTCGGAACCATGACCTCGTCGAACAGCTCCATCAGCCCGCGCTGCGCCGCCTGATCCTTGATGGACTGCGCGACCTTGTTCTCGAAATTCGAGTAGGCGTGGACGATGTACCAGCGTTTCGACACGGTTCTCACCAAATCCTGACGTCGGTCTGCCCGGTCGCGACGACGCGCCCAGAAAGACTCAGTTGTTCTAGGCGCCGACCCCGAGGATCAGGGTCACGATGTAGCGCAGGGCCTGGTCCACGACCGTGAAGAAGATGCTCGCCGCCACGACCATGATGAACACCATGATCGTCGTGACGGTGGTCTCCTTGCGGCTCGGCCACGTGACCTTGCGGCCCTCGTCGCGCACCTGGGACAGGAACTCGGCCGGGCCGACGCGCTTGGGCGCGGGCCGCACGGGCGGGGTGCCACGAGGCGGCGTCGGCGTGGCGGAGCCGCGCTGCGGAGTGCGCGCCAAGTCCGCCTTCTTCGTTGCTTCGTTCGATGCCATTGATGCCAACAACAGGGAAAATCGGCCCTGACCGGAAAGCGGACCGGTGCGGAGGCTCTGGTCGAAGCCCGCACCGAACACATTTACCGATCTCGGAATGCGAACGCTCTAGCGCAAGTCCAGGGTCTTGTCGACCGTCGCGGTCATGTCGACAGAAAGCCGGGGACACGCTCCAGTTCGACATTCCCGACGGGAGGCCGATCCGGTGTTGCGCTTAAGGAAAACACTGGCAGGAGTGGAGGGACTCGAACCCGCAACCTCCGGTTTTGGAGACCGGCGCTCTGACCAGTTGAGCTACACTCCTACGCGGGACGCTCAATGCCCGATCATCATCCTGGATGCAAGGGCCCATGCGGCGGCGCCGTGGAAATTGCGCCGGCGCAGGGTCACTCTTCCTCCGGGCGGCCGAGGTAGGTGGGCGGTACTTCGCCGACGAGCCAGACTCCGTTATCCGCACGGTAGAAAGGAATGCCGTCCCTCCACATCCTGTCCGCCGCCACGGTGAGAACAACCGGCGTCCCGTGCCGCGCACCGACGCGGCGAGCGGTTTCCGCGTCGCTGGAGAGATGGACGTGGTTTCTCGCCCCGGGCTTGAGGCCCTCCGCCATAATGGTCGCCACCGTCCGCAGCGCAGTGCCGTGGAAGAGTGTCGAGGGCGGCTCCTGCAGGACGAATCCCAGGGCGACGTTCACCGAATGCCCTTGAGCGGCCCGGATCCGCGAACCGTCCGGCGACAGGGTGAAGCGCTTCTTGTCGCTCGTGGCGACGATCGCATCGAGCGCCGCGCGGTCGATGCCTTTTCCGGCCCGAACGGCCACAGCCAGCAGGATGTCGACGTCGACCCAGCCCTGCCGATCCAAGGTGATTCCGATCGATTCCGGGGCGTGCCGGTGCACGTAGCTCAAGAATTCGCTGGCTTCAGTACTCATGGTTCGGCTCTCCCGCTGGGCTTCCGCTTCACGCCGCGGACGGTCGGGAAAAGAGAATGGGCCGGCGGTGAGCCGGCCCATTCGAGAGGGATGCCATCGTGAAATTCCGGTGATCGCCCGGATATGCCGGTTCCAGCTTCGGCCGGGCGATCCGGGGATCAGTCGTTGATGGCTGCGACGACGCCTGCGCCGACGGTGCGTCCGCCTTCACGGATGGCGAAGCGGAGCTTCTCTTCCATGGCGACGGGGACGATGAG
>NZ_KI912577.1:2712631-3093059 GCF_000519085.1 Methylobacterium sp. 10 | reverse complement strand
GCTGCCGTCAGCGACGTCTTGCCGTGGTCGACGTGACCGATCGTGCCGATGTTGCAGTGCGGCTTGGTGCGGGCAAACTTCTCTTTGGCCATCGTCACATTCCTAAAACAAAGTCACATGAGCGGTCGCCCAGGGCGGCGCTCGAGGTGTCGAGCCGGGCGAAAGACGCCGCCCGGATAGAGGCTCGGCGTCAGATGATCAAGGGATGATGGCCGCGCGGGTCGAATCGAGTCAGGATCGAGGGCGGCTGCGAGGCAGGCCGACCGGGCGGGATCGTCAGTTTCGCAGGAGCCACGTGCCGTAACCCTCGATGTACCTGTCGGTCATGCGGATGGTGGGATCGACGGGTTCGACGGCCACGGCGATCACCGTCGAGAGGCCGCCGAAGAGCGGCATCGATTGGAACGGACCCTTGTAGCTCACCAGGATGTCTCCGGTCCGCTTGTCGACGAGATCGATGTCCATCTGGACCTTGACGTCCTGGTCGATGAAGATTCGCCGCGCCACCGATGGAACGTCGAACTGCTTCAGCTTGACGATGGCCTTGACCGGTCGTGTTCCCAGCAGCTTCGCCGAGACGTGCGTTGCGAATTCGGCCTTGAATCGTTCCGTGAGGACTTTCTGGAAATGGGCCCGCATTGCGGGGAACTTCGAGGCCGACTCGCTCTGCAGCCGGTTGATGGCGACCGCGTCGAAATTCTCCGCCTTGACGACGACGCCCTCCTCCGAGGGCCAGGATTGGATGACCTCGATCCCCTCGACGCTGACGTCGACGATATTGAACTGCTGAACGGTGGTGAGGCTGACCGAATGCGGCGGCGTCACGCAGGCACTCAGCAGAAGGGTGGAGAGCAGGGCGAGAGCGCGAAGAGCGGACAACATCGGAGGCGGGATCCTTGTGAGACCCCCGTGCCGCTAAAGCCGCCCAGCGACGTTCACAACGGACTTGGCGCAGGCCGATTGGTTTTCCATTGCGGTGTTGCCGAAATTACTCGCTCTCGTTGTGCCGCCCGCGATCGGCTGCGGCCAACATCGTCAAACCGTTCCACAAGCCAGGAACTGTGCGCCGAGGGGCAGCCGGCCGATCCGCGCCTCGACGTTCCGGACCCATCCCCGCCGGGACGGAAAAGCCAGGAAGTATCGGCTGCGGATCTCCCGCAACCCGTGTCCCGCCAGCAGCGTGCGGGTCTCGCGGGCACCCAGCAGCACGGCGTCGTGATCGAAGGGGCAGCGTGACACCGCCAGCCGCGTCAGCGGGTTCCATGGGTTGTGCTCGATGATCGTCACGAGGCCGCCCGGGCGGGTCACGCGCCGCATCTCCGCAAGGAGGCCGGAACGCTCGTCGAGGGGGACGTGATGGAAGACGCAGACCGCCAGCGTCGCGTCGAATGCCCGGCTTTCGAACGGCAATGTGCCGCCTTCCTGGAGGCGGTAGCGGTTGCCGGGATTCTCGCTTTCCGCACGGGCCACGGATTCGGGCGACGGGTCGGTGCCGGTCATCCCTGAGACGATGCCGGCGAGGCGGCGATGAAGCAGGCCGACGCCGCAGCCGACATCGAGGAGCGACGGGCGGGAGGTACCGAAGTGCCGGCCGAACACGTCCGCGAGCAGATCGGCCTTCGCGTCGAGGAAGAAGCCGTGTTCGAGCCCGGAGAAGGCGATCGAATCCTGGACGACCGCGTCGTAGCTCGTGCGATACGCGTCGAAGGCGCTGGTCATGCCGCGATCCTCGATGGTGCGGCCTGTCCATCCTCCGGGAAGCCCACCGCCCGGCCGACCACGTAGAGCGGGCGCTTCTTCACCTCGGTATGGATGCGCCCGACATAGAGGCCGACGATGCCGGTCATCAGCAGGTTCATGCCTGCGAGGAACGATACGAGGACGACGATGGAAGCCCAGCCGCTGACCAGGGCCGGGTCGTAGAGGGCGCGCACGGCGATGTAGAATCCGTATGCCAGCGCGGAGAGGGACACCGCCGTGCCGGCCCAGAGGGCGAAGCGGAGGGGGATGTCCGAGAAGCCGACGATGCCGTCGAAGGCGAGCCGCAGCATCTTCGACCAGCCGTACTTGGTCTGGCCCAGGGTCCGCGAGAGACGGTGGAACGGCACGGCGGTCTGGCGAAAGCCCATCCAGCTGAACATGCCGCGCACGAAGCGGTCGCGCTCCGGCATGCCGAGGAAGGCGTCGAGTGCCTTGCGGTCGACGAGGCGGAAATCGCCGACATCGGCCGGGATGTCGATGGCGGTGAGCGCCCGGATGAGGCGGTAGAACAGGCCGGCGGTCCAGCGCTTGAAGCGGCTCTCGCCCTCCCGGCTCAGACGCCTCGCATAGACGATCTCGTAGCCCTCGCGCCATTTGGCGGCGAGTTCGAGGACGACCTCCGGCGGGTCCTGAAGGTCGGCATCCATCACCACGACGGCGGCGCCGGAGGCGCGCTCCATCCCGGCGGTGATGGCGACCTGATGCCCGAAATTCCGCGACAGGGCGAGATAGCGGTAGCGCGGATCGTCCTTGGCGCGGCCGGCGGCGACGATGCCGGTCATGTCGGTGCTGCCGTCATCGACGATGATCACCTCCGCCGGTCCGTCTAGCTTGCCGAGAAGCTGATCGAGACGGTGCAGCAGCACCGGCAGCACGGCTTCCTCGTTGAAGACGGGAACGACGAGGCTGTAGGTCGGCGTGCCGATCTGTGCCGAGGGAGATGTCACGGTCATGCGTGTCGCCGGCGGACGGAAGGTCCGGTCTGCGCGACGCTAGCGCGGCATGATTAAGGCCCTTCTAATCGGCCGGCGCGAGACGCCGGCCGTTTGCCTACGGATCGGTATCCGCCGCCGTGGCGACGGAGCGTCGGCCGGTCGTTCCCTCGAGGAAGCGGCCGCCGAGGAGCCCGTTGAGGCCGACCACGATGAGGACGGCCGCGAGATGCACGGCGAGATCCGTCGCGGTGGCGTCGTGAGGATGGAACGGCACCAGAAGCGCCGCCGCCGCCGCCGCGACCGCGAGGCCTCCCAAGGCCGCCGTTAGGCTCGGGTTCAAAGGGCAGGCTCGCCGCAGCATCATGGCCAGCAGGACCGAGAGCGGCAGCGAGACGCCCATCAGAAAGACGAAGCAGCCGCGCATCTCCCCGGTTTCGGCGAGGTTGGAGGCCGGAGCGAGCCAGGCCCGCAGGCAGCCGAGCCCACTGACTCCGATCCACAGGACGAGGGGCGGGATCGGCAGAAGGGCCCAGGCCCGGCTGCGGCCCGGCACGCTGCTCTGAAAGGCCGCGAAGGCCGCAGCCAGGCTGGTCAGTATCGCTCCGAGCGCAGCATAACGAAGATCGGGAACGCCGAGACGCGCTTGCAAGGCAGCGGCGTCCGACAGGGGAAGAAGGAGAAGGCCCAGGGCGAGCACGGCGGATGACCAGACCAGGGCCCGCCATCCCGGCCCAGGCAGCCGGCGGATCGGCGCGAGCGACCGGGCCAGCTCCTCGACGAGACGCTCGTGGCTGGCGGGATCAGACATCCGAACCCTCCTTGCTGGATGAGAGGGAGGCACGCAGGGCCTTGAGAGCCCGATGGAAATTGACTTTCAGCGCCGTCTTGGTCCGCCCGGTGAGGAGCGAGGCCTCGTCGAGGGAGAGCTCGCGCAGGGCGATGTGCTCGATCGCCTCGCGCTGCCCCGGGGGAAGATGGGCGACGGCCTCCGCGACCATCCGGCGACGGTCGCGGACGTCCAGATCGTGCCCCGGCAGGGGCCCATCGTCGGCGCGTGCCTCGTAGGCGATCCGATCATGGACCTCTCGCGGACGACGGCTGGCGTGGCGCATGGCGTCGATGGCGCGCCGTTGAACGATGGCGCGGAGCCAGGGGAGGAAGGGCCGGGCGGGATCGTAGCTCGCCCGCGCCCGGTGGATCGTCAGCAGGGTATCCTGAACCACGTCGTCGATGCTGGGGCCCTGCACGCCCTTGGCCCTCGCCATCGCGGAAATGACGGGAACGCAGTCGCGCAGGAGCGTCCGGTAGGCTGCGGCATCGCCGTTCTGGGCCGCCTGCATCGCCGTCGATAGCGATCCCTCGCCGGACGATGCCATCGATCGGGCGGGCATGGTCGCGATGCTTCCGGTCTCCACGGACCGAGCCTGCAGGACGGACAGCCGGCCCGAATGCGCCGCCTGCGCCAGGCTCACCAAGGAGACCTTAATTCGTCGCCGGGGGCTTGGCCACACCGCCCTGCGCCTTCGGCTCCGCGCCCGTGGCGTTGGCGGCGAGGGACGACGGCGACGGTTCGGGGGAGCGTGCTCATGTGAGGCGGTCCTTCGTCGTGGCACCGGGGTCCGCGGTGGCCCTGAGAAGGATTTCGGTGATCGCCCGCCCTCGGTTACGCGTCTCGGACCGAAATCCGATCATTCGACCGGCGCACCTTTGAAATCCGACGGAAGCGATGGGTTTGTCCGGTCGGGGAAAGACGATGGGACGGCCTGTTCTCCGATGCCCATAGGCCGCCGCGTTTGTTCGACGAGAATACTTTGGTCCGAGGACAAGGATGTCGATCCTTGCAAGATTAGACATGCCCACAGGGTGCGAAGGGTACCTCTTGCCTGGGTACTTCCATCTCCCGGCCGATGACGGTTCTGTGGATCACTCAGATATACCAGGCTCTTCCCGAATGAACGCTGGAACTGACCGCCCATGCATCGGTTGTAGGCTGGGCCGTGGCCCGATCCGTAGAGCGATTGGAGCCACAGTGACACTCGGCGTCGACAGGTACGAGCTCCGGCAGATCATCGCCGGCCTCAGCGAGGGCGTCATCCTGGTCGAGCCGGACCAGACCATCGCCTACGCCAACGAGGCGGCCCTGGCGATGCATGGCGCGGAGTCGGTGAGCGAGCTCGGAGAGACCGTCGACGCCTATCGCGAACGTTTCTCCCTGCGCTACCGCAACAACCGCACGCCCAATCAATACCCGATCGAGCGCGTGGTGTCCGGTGAGACGTTCCACGACGTGATCGTGGAGGTGAGGCGCACCGACAAGCCGGACGTCACCTTCGTCCATTCCCTGCGCAGTCTCGTGGCCACCGATCGCGATGGCAATCCCAGTTGCCTGGCGCTGATCCTCAAGGACGTCTCGGATCAGTTCGAGGCCGAGGACCGTTTCGAGAAGACGTTCAACGCAAATCCTGCCCCGGCGGTGATCTGCCGGCTCGCGGACTTGCGACACGTCAAGGTGAATCTCGGCTTCCTCGAGATGACGGGTTACACTCGCGATGCCGTCATCGGCCGCAGCGTCTACGAGGTCGATGTCCTGGCAGGCGCCCGGAGCCGGGATCTGGCCATCTCGCGCCTGAACGAGGGCGGTACCATCCCGCAGATGGAAGCCTGTCTCGACTTGCCCGGCGGGGGCGAGCGCCACGTCATCGTCGCCGGCCAGCCGATGGAACTCGGTGAGGAGCCGTGCATGCTCTTCACCTTCGCCGATCTCGAATTGCGCCGGAAGGCCGAGATGGCCTTGCGTCAGAGCGAAGAGCGCTTCGCGAAGGCCTTCCGCCTCACCCCCGTGCCGACGGTGCTCGCCCGGGCGAATACCTTCGCCATCACCGGGGTGAACGAGGCCTTCACGCGGGTCTTCGGCCATTCCGCCGAGACGGTCGCCGGTCGCTCACCGGCGGAGCTCGGGCTCTGGGTCCACGATGCGGCCCGTGTGAAGTTCGAGAGTTCCGTGGCCATGACCGGCTACGTCCTCGGGCTCGAAGTCTGCCTGCAGCACGAGGACGGGACCAGCCTCGATTGCCTCGTCTCCGCCGAGCGGGTCGAGATCGGGGACGACATCTACGCACTTCTCGTCCTGCAGGACATCACTGAGCGCAAGAGTGGCGAGCGCGACCTGTTCGAGGCCATCGAGACCGTCATGGCCGACACCTCCTGGTTCAGCCGGGGGCTCATCGACAAGCTCGCCAACCTGCGTCGGCCGGGCGGCGAGCTCCAGGGCGCTGTCGCCCCGAATATGACGGTCCGCGAACGGCAGATCCTTGATCTCATCTGCTCGGGACTCGGTGACGATGCCATCGCCAAGCGTTTGACCCTGTCGCGCAACACGGTCCGGAATCATGCCGCTGCCCTCTACCGTAAGCTGGGCGTGCACAAGCGTTCCGAAGCCATCGTCTGGGGGCGCGACAACGGGTTTCCCGTGGGCTCGTCCGGTTAAATAAAGTCGCTCTACCGGTACGAATGCATCATTGATCGGTCGGCGGCAGGCGCCAATTGGGGTGCTGAGCCGCAAGAGATGCGGGTCCGGCCAACCAGGTACTCGGATCGATCGATGAGCGAGCCCAAATCCGCGATCACGGCTGAAACGCTCAAGGGCTCGGTAAAAGAAGCCATCGGAAAGCTGATCGGTGATCAAAATGTGGTGGACGAAGGAAGAGCTCAGCAGAAATTACCGAAGTCTGCAGTGAAACCAAAAAACGGTTCCGAGACTTAGGGTGAGCCTGACGGCGCCTGACATCGTCCAGTCGAGATTTTACAGATATAGGAGTGAAGATCATGGTCGATACCAATCGGATCACCGGGGCCGCGAAGGAACTCGGCGGCAAGATCCAGGGCGCGGTCGGCGACCTGACCGGTTCGAACCGCAACTCGGTCGAGGGCCGGGCGCGTGAAGTCCAGGGCACTGCCGAGAACCTCTATGGTCAGGCGAAGGACGCGGTCGGCGAGGCCGCAGAGCACGCCGCTGACGCTGCCCGCGACGCCGGTGGCCGCGTCCGCGACGCCGCCGACGATATTGCCGGGTCCGACGGACGCGAGATCAAGGCCCGTGCGCGCCAAGCTCAGGACGCCGCCGGGGACACCTACGAGCGTGCGGAGCGATCCGTCCGCAATGCCGGCCGCGAAGCTTACGACTACGCCGAGGACGCCTACGAGAACGGTGGCAATTATCTGCGCCAGGGCGGCCGCGAGGTGACCCACCAGGTCGCCGAGCACCCAGTCGCCGCTCTGCTCGTGGCCGGCCTCCTCGGCTACGGCATCGGTCTGCTGATCCACGGCCGCGACTGAACGTCCGCCGCGCCTAACCCCTTCCCTTCGTTTTTCTCTGCTCGGACGGCCGAATTCTTCGGACTGCCGACGACCCCGGAGCCTTGTCACGTGTCTTCTTCTTCTAGCATCCCGACGTCGCCGATCGTGGCCGGCGATACCCGTACCGTTCTCCTGAACCAAGTCTCGTGGGGCGCCATCTTCGCCGGCGCCGTGACGGCGCTGGTGACCCAGGTCATCCTCAACATGGTCGGCGTCGGCATCGGCCTGTCCAGCGTCGGTCCCGTCGCTGCCGACAATCCGGCCGCCTCGACCCTGTCGCTCAGCGCCGGTGTCTGGTTCATCGTCTCTGGCATCGTCGCCGCACTGGTGGGCGGCTTCATCGCCGGGCGCCTTTCGGGCAAGCCCGTGACGGGCGCCGCCGGCCTGCATGGCCTAGTCTCCTGGGCGGTGACCACCCTTGTCGTCCTGTACCTGATCACCTCCGCTGCGGGCGGCCTCATCGGGGGCGCCTTCTCGGGCGTGACCAGCACGCTGGGCGGCGCCGGCTCACTGGTCGGCGGTACCGTGCAGACCGCCGCGCAGGCCGCGGCCCCGTCGCTGTCCAAGATCAGCAACCCGCTGGACGGCATCGAGCAGAGCGTCCGTCAGCAGGCTGCCGGCCAGGACCCGCAGGCCGCCAAGGATGCGGCTGTGGCTGCCATCCGTGCTCTGTTCACCGGTGACCCGGCCCAGAAGGCCCAGGCCGAGAACCGTGCCGCCGATGCCCTTGCCAAGGCCCAGGGCATCCCGGTCGATCAGGCCAAGACCCAGATCCAGGACTACAAGAAGCAGTACGAAGAGACCGTCGCCACCGCCAAGCAGAAGGCCGAGGCCGCTGCCGTCGCGGCGAAGTCCGCCGCCACCCAGGGCGCTTTCTACGGCGCTCTCGCCCTGATCCTCGGCGCCCTTGCCGGGTTCTTCGGCGGTCGCCTCGGCGCCCCGGCTCTCGCCACCCTCACCGATCGCTACGACGCTCGCCGCGTCTGAGCCGTCACCTCGGCCGATCGTCCCGACCGGCCGAGTTTCCTTCCGTCACGAAGGGGTCACCCCATGAGCAGCACCACGGACAAGCTGAAGGGTCTCGCAAATGAGGCCGTCGGCAATCTCAAGGAAGGTGTCGGCAAGGTCACCGGCAACGACAGGCTCGTCGCCGAGGGCAAGGCCCAGGAACTGAAGGGCGAGGCCCAGCGCACCGTCGGCGAGGCCAAGGACGGCGTGGCGTCGGTCGTCGACAAGGTCACCGGAAAGCGGTGATCTCGCCTCTGAGGGGGAGCCCCGGCTCTCCCTCCAGCTATAAAATGTAGGAGACTTCCATGAATCGCGATCAGTTTCGCGGCGCATCCCGACATCTGAAGGGACGTGCCCAATCCGCCCTCGGCGGTGTCACCGGCGATCCGGCGCGTCAGGTTCGCGGCGCCGTCAACCAGGTGGCCGGCGGCGCGCAATACGCCTACGGCCGGGCCCGCGACCGTGCCGAGGAACTGGCCCATGATGGCCGCTATCTCGTCGGCGAAGTACGGGACCGGGCCGGCACGTTGATCGATGACGGTCGAGACGTTGCCCGCCATGCAGCCAAGCGCGGCACGACCTATGGCCGCCAGGCCGTCCGCTACGCCGACGACAACCGTACCTCCGCCTTCATCGGCCTTGCCGCCGTCGCCTTCGCGGTGGGCTGGCTCGCCCGTCCCAAGCGCTGATCCCCCGTCATCCGGAGACCTTCGATGATCCGCAAACTCCTGACCTTGTTCGTGCTTCCGAAAATCGTCGCCTATGTCGGACGCCGTCTCAGCGGCCGGGCTGCGACCCAACCGCGTCGGCCTCGCTGACAGCCGTCGTTCGGACCCTATCGCACCCCCTGTGCGGTGCGCCATTGCCATGGGAGTGTCCGTTATCGATGGGAACGGTGCCGACCATGCCTACTTCGGCAAGGGCATGATACCGCGTGCCGACACCGATAGGCTCGGTGTCGGGCATGGCGGAAAGCGGACGTTCGATCCATGAAGTTCGCCGGCCTCATCGTCCGCCGCGAGTTCGTCTTCCTCCTGCTTGCCGTTTTTCTCGGGCTCGGGGCCGCTACGGCCTACTGGATCTCGCGGGCGACCGTTCTGACGATCGCCGTTGCCCCGAAGGACGGGACCGAGCCGGCGCTGATCCAGGCCTACGCCGATGCTCTGGCACGGCGGCATAAGGAGATCCGCCTCAAGGTCATCGCCTTCGACGATGTGCGGGACAGCGCCGCGGCGCTTCAGGAAGGCCGCGCCGATCTCGCCGTGGTCCGCCCCGACGTCGACCTGCCCGACAATGGACTGACCCTGGCGATCCTTCGCGACCAGGCCATGATCATCGCCTCTCCCGAACCGTCCGGGTTGGCGAGTTTTCCCGAGCTCGACCGGAAACGTCTTGCGATCCTCGCGCATCGCGATGCCGATCAGGCGCTGATCAAGGCGATGGTCGGGCATTACGGCCTCACCCTTCTCGACAAGGATCCGGACGGGCCACTGCCGCCGCGCCACGTCGCCCTCGTGGAGATGTCCGAAGCCGAGCTTCCGGCAGCCCTTGCCAGGAAACGGGTCGATGCCGTTGTCTCGGTCATTTCACCGACCGCCCCCACGGCGCAGCGCATCGTCGGCATCGTCCAAGCGGCCAGCAAGATGCGAAAGGTCGCCTTCGTGACCGTCGAGAACGCCGACGCCATCGTCGCGAGGATGCCGCGCCTCCAATCCGTCACCATGCCGGCCGAGACGTTCGGCGGTAGTCCCAAGATCCCGGCCGAAGACGTCCACACCGTCGGGGCGTCCTATCGCCTGATGGCGCGGGCCGGCCTGTCCCGCCCCGTCGCGGCGGACGTGACCCAGCACCTGTTCGAGCTGCGCAGCGGCATGGCCAACGTCACCGCCGCCGCCGATTACATGCAGGCGCCGAGCTACGACAGCACGGCGGGGGCCACCAGCGCGCGGCTCCCGATCCACCCCGGTGCCGTCGATTTCTACGAGCGTGAGCAGCAGGGTTTCATCGAGCGCTACGAGACGTGGATCTATCTCGTCGCCTTCCTCGGCGGCGGCATCGGCTCGGGGGTGGCCTGGATCGGCCAGCGGCTGTCGCGGCTGCGGCGCGAGCGGATCGAAGAGGCAACCGACCGTCTCCTGCAGATCCGCCAGGAAGCGCAAGGCAGCGCCGATCCGCCCCGCCTGGAACATCTTGCCCGCGAAATCGACGATCTCGCCGGGGAGATCGCCAAGCACGCCTTGGAGCGGCCGACCGAGGCGAGGACCATGTCGGCCGCCGCCATCGCCATCGATGCCGCCCGGTCAACGGTCAAACGCACGATCGCGGCCGGGCAATACGCCGCCGACTCACCCGGATTGGCGGGACACACGACGTCGTCGGAGGCCGACGCGGCGGAGTGAAGAGTGTTTTGGCCCCGCCCGTCGACCGGCCCCGAGACCGGGTTATCCGCGTGCGTCGAGGCTGAACGACGTCGCCTTGCCGGGAACGCGGCGTCATCGAAGTGCTGCCCACGACTCCCTCGGTCTCGAAGGCATCCGCTCCCGGAAGGGCGTGACGGGAATGTCATGTGACATCCGGGTTCGCCTTCCGCGCTTGGATTGCGTTCCGGGTCGTTGACCGGGTCTTGCCGGCGCCGGTCGGTGCGGCGACACCGTGGATGGGCATGAGAGCGCGGGCCTCGTCCGGTTCTGCGGGGGGGCACGCCACCCGCGCGAGACGGGGAGGCCGCCGGAGGAATCATCGACCGTGGATCCGGCCCTCGTCGGTCGCGTCCGTCGCCTCGCGCCCTCCCAGCGCGATCCCGAGCACTTCCACGTGGATAAGAACGGGTTAGAGGAGGATCTTCGACAGGTGGCGCATCGGTCCATGTTTAAAAAATAGCAGCGCGACCTGATACTTGGACTACACAACTAAGACTCCGTAGCCTCATGTCACGCTGAGCTCAAAGACAAGCATAGGGAACTCAATCTTAACGGCGTTCGGGCTATGTCCGGCCGGGACACAGTCCGGTCGATGTGTGTTCGAACTTAGCATGAGCGAGATGCTGCCTTGAAACGTCGGGATTTCCTTATCGGGGCGTCTGCCCTTGGCTTGGCCTCCTCATCCTTTGCGAAGGCCGCCGTCTCCCCGCTCCAGGTGCCGGCGGCTGCGCCCGCAGGAGCCCGGATCACGCGGGTCGCCATACATCCGGCGATCGGCTTTTCCCGGGTCGGCAATTCCGACTCATGGTTTCCCGCGCCCGAGGTGCCGGGCCTCCTCGACGAGCCGGCGGGCGGCTTCAAGGATTCCGAAGGCCGCATCAAGAAGCAGGTCCAACGGTTCCGCCTCTACGGCTACGACGAGGAGGGCCGCGTGGTGCGCGAACTCGACGCGGCGAAGGGCGTCCGCTGGAGCGTCCACGTGGCCAACACCAAGGCGGCCTGGTACGGTTTCATCAACGCGCTCGATCAGGGGCCGGCGGCGCCCGGCATTCCCGGCACCCAGCGCAATCCCCTGGTCCTGGCCGACCGGCGGGACGATCTCCTGGTGATCGACCCCGGCATCGTCGAGATCGGCGGCATCTCCACCAATGCCGCGGGCAAGGATCCGGCCTGCCGCATGCAGGGTCGATTCTGGAATACCCTCGATGTCGACCTCGGCCACCTGCGCACCGACGACAACGGCCGCCTGTTGGTCTTTGCCGCAAACGGCATCTCGCGCACGGCCCTGCCGCAGAACCCGGTGCGCGATTTCACCAACAATGACGGCTGGCACGACGACTGGTGCGACGGCTGGGTACAGGCCAGGGTCGAGATCGACGGCACCGCCGTGCCCTGCGACCCGGCCTGGATCGTCTGCTGCGGTCCGAAATTCGCGCCCCAACTCGAACCCATCGTCACCCTCTACGACGCCGCCCGCGAAGCGATGGTCGAGCTCGGCCATCTGAAGGCCCCTTCCGATACCGTCTCCTTCCGACGCGACGTGCTGCCGATCCTGCGGCGGGCCGGCACCATGCAATGGGTGGCCGTCTCCTCGTTCCTCGGCGCGGCCTGGAACCAGATCGGCGATCTCTCCAGTCCGGCGGTCATCGCCAAGCTGGCTCGTCCCCATGAGGAGAGTCGTGCGACGCGGCAGAACGTTCTCCAGGCCTTCCGCCGTCCGGGAGGCGAGGACCAGCGAGCCGCCGCCATGCCGATCATGCTGGGCGACGGGGTGAATTATCCGGAAAGTCAGCGCACCTGGCTCACCCTCACGCCGACCCAGTACCGTCAGCTCGAACTCTGGGCGGATGGACAGTTCGCCGACGATTACGAAGACGAAGCCGCCGACTCCGTCACGCGCCTCGACGACCTGCCTCTCGCTCTCCGGCCGGAGGCCCTTACCCGCGCCGCGCTCGATGCCTGCTCGGGGGGAGCCTTCCACCCCGGGGTCGAGATCACCTGGCCGATCCGTCATGCTGCCCTGTATCGTGGCCGTGACGAGACGAGGCTGCCCTTCCGCATCAAGATCTCGGACCGACCGGGTCTGATCCAGGATCTGGGCCTGCAGCTCAATGCCACGAACGTGTTCGCGGGCAATCCCGCCAAGCCGCGTGAAGGAGCTCCCATCGGCCCGCAGGCTCCGGGCGACCTGACCCGCTGGATGGGTGTGCCATGGCAGGGCGACGCCTTCAGCTGTCAGGCTGTCCTGACTGCTTCGGGCTTCCCCACCCCGGTCTGGTGGCCAGCGCTGCTGCCGGTGGATGTCCTGCCGGAGACTTTCTACGAGCAGGTCATGCGTACCGATCTCAGCGACGAGGAGCGCCTGCGCTTCTACCATGCGCGGGTACCGTGGGCGCGGGGCGCGGCTGGTATCGGCCTTCACGTGGAGGCCGGCTATACCGACGGTTTGCGCCGCATGATCGAGCTGTGGACCCGCATGGGTGTCCTCGTCCGCCGCCCTGGCCCTAAGGGTCTGACCGGCGTGCCGGAGATGATCTACGTGGAGACCCAGCGCGGCTCCATGGACATCGCAGCACCGTTCCCCCGCCGCTGAGCGCGACGCGCGTGGACCGTATCGTGGTCATTGGGGCGGGAGTCGCCGGCCTGTCCGCCGCCCGGCGTCTCGCCCTCGCCGGACACTCTCCCGTCCTCGTCGCGCCGGATCGCGTCGTGCCCAGCCGGGGGGAAACGCTCTCCGCGACGGCAGTGTCGTTTCTGGATGGGCTCGGCTGGTCCGCCCTGATCGACGGTGACACTGCCATGGCCAGTCAAGGGCGCTTCTCGATCTGGGGCGACAGCGCCTTGCGCAGGGCGACCGGGCACGAGCACGGCGCCCATATCGACCGCTCTCTGCTCGAAGGACGGATGGCGGCTTCTCTGGCCGAAAGCGGGCTCGAGCGCTTCGCCGAAGCTGCAGTCGGCCTGGAGCATCTTCCCCGCGGCGTCCGCATCGGCTTGGCCGATGGGCGATGGCTGGATGCGGCGGCTGTGATCGATGCGAGCGGCAGGGCCGCGCTCTCGGGTGTACCAGCAGCCGACCGGCGGCGCCTCGACCGGCTCGTCTGCGCCTACCAAGTGCACGACGTACCCGATGATGCCGAGCTTGCCGCGGCGACCCTGGTCGAGGCGGTGGAGTTGGGCTGGTGGTACATGGCGCCGATGCCGGGCCGGCGCATGATGACCGGCCTGTTCACCGATTCCGATCTTCTGCCTGCAGGGGCGGCGAAGGATGGGGGGCTCTGGTCGGATGTGGCCAGGAAAACCATCGCCATCGCCGCCCGCCTGGACAGCCTCGGTCTCGACGCCGCCTGTAACGCGCTGTCTCCCCAGGTCGCGCCGGCAGCCTCGATCGTGCCGACACACTTGGTGGAGGGGCGTGTCCTGCGCTCCGGCGATGCGGCGGCCTCCCTCGATCCGCTTGGGGCCAACGGCCTGTCTACGGCGCTCTGGAGCGGCAGCCAGGCCGCCAAAGCCGCGCTGGCCCTGACCGCCGACGATCCGGCTCCGGCACGCGCTTACGAATGCGCCTTTCTCGAGGGTATTGCGCATCACCTCTCCGTGCAGCGGAGCCTCTACGCTGTCGAACGGCGCTTCACCGACGCTTCCTTCTGGTCCCGGCGTCATGCCTCCCCCTGAAACCAAGGATGACTTCATGAGACCCGGTTTCCGTTTCCTGCTCACTTCCCTTTTTGGGGTGTTCGTTCCCGTCGCGGCCTCCGCCGACGAGACGAGCCGCGTCGAGATCCTCGCTCCGAACGCAGAGACGATCGCCCCCAGCGGCACTTGGAGCATCGGCGCACGGGCGGGAGATTTCGTGTTCATCGGCGGGATGCGCGGGGTCGACCGGGCTACCGGAAAGCTCGTAGAGGGCGAGGAGGCTCGTATCCGCCGGATGTTCGACAACATGCTCGCCGCCGCCGCGGTGGCCGGTGCTACGAAATCCGACGCCGTTCGGCTGACCGTGTTCGTCACGGACGTCGCCCGGCTGCGTCCGATCGTCAACAAAGTGCAGAAAGACATCTGGGGCGATGGCCCATATCCACCGCGCACGGTGCTTGAGGTTCCCCGCCTCGACCAGAGTGACATCGCGGAGATCGACGGCACCTTCTACAGACCCGTCGTCAAATGAAGACAACCCGGTGGTTGTCGTAAAACGCGGTCATTCCTCTCGATAAAGCCCATGAAAAAGATCGCCGAGCGCGCGCCGGCGGAACAGAGTGAGATATCGCCGCCGACAGTTGTTCGGCTGGTCGTGATCCAGGTGGCGGCGTTGATACCAGGCCGCGAGGTTCTCCGTGTCGTGATCGCAATGGCCAATTGCCGGCGACGGCCTGTTCAAGGCCGAGGTGATTCATCGGCGTGGGCCATGGCGATCTGTCATAGCCGTCGAGTTCGCCACCCTCGAAAGGGTCGACGGGTTCGACACCCGCCGCCCGCGCGAACGGATCGGGAGTATCCCTCCCGCTGAAGCCGAAGCGCGAGACTATGCCAAGCCCGAGGTGCGCGCCTTGGCCGCTTGACCCAAACAAATGGCCTCCGCGAAACACGGCGCGGCTCAGTACCTTCGGCGAGCGTCGCTCAGGGTCGCGAACGCCGTGCTCAAGGTGGCGGGGATCGATGCAGCGCCGTCGCCGACGCTGTAGCTGATCGTGAGCGAGCTCGTTATGGTCGGCCGTCGGCGTGACGGTGTAGCCGCCCGCCCCGTTGCTCACGATCGTGCGGTGATCGACGCTGAGGCCGGAGAGGGCTAGGGCCGTGCCCTCGGGATCGGCGAAGCCCTGCAGCAGCTCGGCCTCTGTTTGGTATACACCGCCCAGGCAAACAACCATGGAGTATACCATACCCGTGCCCGACTGGGCTGTGGCTGTGTCCGTGATGCTTTTCAAGATGGGGGAGTGGAGCGGGTACCGGGAATCGAACCCGGGTATTCAGCTTGGAAGGACGATCCCCCGGGCTTTCCGCCTCGCCACCTCCCCGGCGCTTCCCGCGCAAACCGTTAATCCTGCATGGCTTTTCCCGGTGGACCGTTCCCGGGGACTCTTGCGGCCGCGTTTCGGACGTGCGGTATCCATGCGGTATCCACGGAGACGGACATGGCGGCATCGCGGGGGACATACGCACGGGAGCGGGCGCGGCTGACGGCGGAGCACCTGAAGAAGGCGCGCCGGATGATCGATAGCGGGACCGTCCCCGGCCGCGGGATCGACTTCTGCGACGACGCCTTCCCGGGGCTCGTGCTCCGCGTGACGCCGGCGGCCGGCAACTGGATCCTCAAGCTCCGCATGTCGACCCTCCGCCTCGGGGACATGGCTTCCGTCTCGGTCGCCGCGGCGCGTGAGGCGGCCGCCCGGGCCCGGCTGGACGTGAAGGATGGGCGGGACCCCCGGCAGGACGTCGCCGTCTACGCGCATGCCATGGTCACGACCGGCGGCGACCACGAGACCTCGGCGGACGCGGCTTGGCCGGTGGAGGTAGAACGGCAGAGCGACGAGGACCGGCGGCGGCACGGCCCGTGGGAATGGCGGGACCTCGTCGATCTGTTCCTTGAGGAGAAGCGGCCGGACCTCGACCCTGGGTACTTCCCCGCATACGCTTCGTACCTGCGCCACAAGGCATTCGACCGGATCGCCCGCCGCCCCGTCCGTGAGGTCACGGCCACCGACCTGCAGGGTATCCGGAACGAGATCATCGCCGCGAACTCGCGCAGCGCGGCCGCCCGGGCCGTACGCCAGGGACGGGAGATGCTCGACTGGGCCTGGTCGAACCATAGCGGCGTGTCCGGCATGGCGAAGGCGACTGAGAAGTGGCCGCTCTGGCGAGACCAGTGGACGATCCGATACAAGCCGAGCAAGCGCAGGCACGCGCCCGAGATCGACGAGCTCGCCCGGACCCTGGCCGTCGCGGAGAGATACCGGACACTCGGTCAGACGGAACACGCGACCGCGCCGGGCACTCTAGCGATGCTGTGGTTCACTGTCCTCACGGGCCAGCGCACGGGCGCCGTCGCGGAGACCGCACGGTTGGACGTTGCCCCCATCCCCGAGGACGCCGGCGTGCCGGGACCGGGTTGGCGCGCCGTGACATGGAGCGCCGGGGTCATGAAGGAAGATCGCCCGTTTGTGCTCCCCCTCCCCCCGGGCGCCTGGTACGTGATCGACCGGGTGCTTGCCGAGGATCCCGACCGTGAGACGAATCGCTGGCTTTTCCCGTCGATCCGGGGGGACGGCCATGTCGGCCAGGGTGCCCTGAACGCGCTCCTCTACCGGCTGCGGGGGAAGAAGGTGACGGGGTCGACGGTCACCGCGCGGCCGCTGGTCGATTATTTCGGGATCCACGGCATCCGGCCTTGGACGCTGCATGACGTCCGCCGGGCGATCACGACGTTCCTCTCGGACCATCGCCTGGGCGGGGCCGCGTCCGCGATCCTGGACCACGAGGCCGGAGTGACCGAGGACGAGCGCGACCGCCGCTCCGCCGTCACGCGCCTTCACTACGACCGGAGCCAACGGATACCCCTCAAGTCGGAGGGCATGGCCCTGTGGGTCGATGCGGTGCTGGAGGCCTACGAGAACGAGCGGGCCGCGCTGGCCGCGCTGCCGGCACCGGTCACGAGGGAACGCACGAAGCGAGGCCCCGGGAGGGCTCAGCCAACCGCCCCCTGACCCTGCCGGGCGCGTCGTTCAGGTCCCAGCTTGCGGGCGAGATCCGCTGGCTTGCCCGCCCGCACGAAACCCCGGCTGACCTGTCGGTCCACGGCCGCGAGCTCCTGGAGGGCATCGCCCAGGGCCCGGCGCAGGGCATCCCGCGCGTCACCGTCGCAGGCATCCAGATAGGCGCGTTCCATCTCGTCCACGACTGTCTCCATCGATTCGCTCATGAGAACGAATGAAGAACAAACGAGGCCGGGAGTCGATCCCAAATTGAGGCCAGGGATTTCTTTACCCTGCGCAAACGTCGCGCTTGCCCACCTCTCGGCGAGCTGCGATCGTCCAGATTCACCCCGCCCCCGAGGCCTCCCCCATGTCGCGAAAAACCCGGGCATTCGCCCCCCTTCCCGTCACCTGAGGAGGACCTGAGCGCGCGCGCCGGCCTCCATTTTATGGAGGCCGTCATGGCCAACTTCATCACTGCGGACACCCATTTCGGGCATGCCTCAATTCTTCATGGTCTGCGCCCTGGGTTCGCCAGTATAGAGGAGCACGATGCGATGCTCATCGAGGCCTGGAACTCGACCGTCCAGCCCGGGGACACGGTCTACCATCTCGGCGATTTCGCGCTCTCGACGCCCGAGTATGCCGGCAAGATTTTCCGGAGATTGAACGGCCGCAAGATCCTCATCGCCGGGAATCATGACCGCAAGAATCGCAAGCTCGGTTGGGCGGAGCAGCACGACGGGATCAGGGAGATCTCCGTCGAGGACCGCCACGTCGTGCTCTGCCACTACCCCATGCGTTCGTGGCCGCGTGCCTATCGGGGGTCGCTCCACCTCTTCGGGCACACGCATGGGCTCTTGCCCGGCACGACCCAGTCACAGGATGTCGGGGTCGACGTGTGGTCGTACCGCCCGGTGACCCTCAGCCAGATCCTCGAACGCATGGCCGCGAGTGACACGCAGCCGGAGGAACGCGTCCTCACACGGTGACAGCTACACACAGATGCCCTCTAGCCCCTCCAGGGCCTCCTCGTCCTCGGCGGTCAGGTCGAGGGGGGCTGGCTCGGGAGGGAGCCAGGCCAGGTGCCTGTCCGCTGGCGTCTTGCCATGCCAGGTGGGCACGACCACAGTCGCATCGTAGATCGCCCAAAATCGACGGAGCGCCACTTTCGCACTGCCGCCCTGCACGAGAAATTCGATTTCACCGCTCGGACCGGGCACGTATGACCAGGCAAACCAGCCCTCCGTCGGCGGCCGGTCGCGATGTCGTTTCGAGATCCAGGAACCCCTTGCGAGCCATACGCCGTCACTGCCCTCCTGGGGACCGACGGCCGACATCGGATAGATCGTGCTCGACGGCGGGGGGTGATGCAGGCCCCGGCGGACAATGACGGTAAGGAACCCCGGGCCGGGGACGATGCAAATGATGTCGGGCCACACACACGCGTCGCCGGGCATGTGATGCCTGCCGCTTTCAATGACGTACCGCAGAGGCCGGCCGAGCCATCTCGACAAACCGGGGAGTGCGAGCCTGCAAATTAAATTCAGGCGCCGCTCCGGCCCTTCCAGCGGGCGTGTCAGTGAATGCCGCTCCCGCCATGGACAGTTCTGTATACCATGGTAGAATGTCATAGGATACAAACGTACAAATTCACTTCTCAATGTAGTTATACGTACTCGCAGACGATTGAATCGATGTCTCAGGCGACCCTTGGTCCAAGAATCGTCTTTATCAGATAATATAAAAGCAGATGCACGGACGAACTCGCGGTCCGCGATATCGAGGCCCGAGAACGCGTTTCGGCAAGCGTTTTGCCACTCCGCTTTCTTCTGAACCCTTGGTGGCGTCCAATATCTGGAAATGTATTTTGTGTAACTCGGGTCGTAAACATACGGATACATATTAGTCTTGGGCATGTGCGTTTGCGTTCCGCTTCAGAGCATGCCAGTTTTACGATCAAGCTCTGAACCAAGGCGGCTCCCTGGGCGCTCAAATGCGAGCGCCCAGGGTCATAGATGACTAACCCTGGGCGGCGTTGATGGGCCGCTGCAGGTCGGGGTCGGCCTTGTAATCGTAGCGTGCCCGGGTGCGGTGACGGGCATCGTAGAGTGCCCAAACGTCCCCCTCCTCACCCGTCCGCCCGTCACCCCCCAGGGCCGCAGCGATGGCGACCGCGGACGTCTCACCGGCACGGATGAGAGCGAGCGCCTCGTGGTAGCCGCTGCGGGGACCCGATGCTTCGCCCTCCGACCAATCACTGAGGCACTGCTTGTACGTCTCGAACTCGCGGGTCGAGAGCCTTGCCCAGCTCTCCTGGGCAATAGCCTGGAGGATGCGCTTCTCGTTGAGCGTCATGACAGAGGCCTTGCGGCCGCCCGGCAGGGTGTGGACATCCCTGGGGGCAAGGGTTGGGGCCTCAGAAACGTCGTCGGGCTCCTCGAATACGACCACCTTCACGGGCATCGCCCCAAGAGAATTGAACGCAGCGGCCGCAGGCCTGGCTTTCGGGACGATCTCGAAGCCGGCTTCAAACAAGCCTTCCATGATGACGGCGGCCCGGTACTCGTTCGAGCGGTTGTCGAAGCAGCGGTCGAGCGAGCCGCGAATGATGGCCTGCACGGGCCGGTGGTCGAAGGTCTTGATACGCATGATGCGTGGTCCTGTCGGTGAAAGGGCTGCGGGAAATGCGCCCCTAGCCGGGCGCCCAGGCCTCGAAATGCGGCGTCTAGATTCTGGTGGGTGCGCCCCGGGCTCCCGGCGGAAGCGGCGGCGGCGGCAGAGGCCGAGGCATCCCGGACGCGACCGGATCGGGGGACGGGCCATCCTCGGCAAGGAGATCGTCGAGGATCCCCACGACCACCGCACGCTCCTCGGGTGACCTGTTTGCGTCCAGGTCAACGCGTTCCTCGACGGGCTCGCCCGCGGCCTCGATCTCGCCGGCGAGGTGGAACAGGATGTTGCGGGCCATGTCGAGCAGGCGGGCATCTGCGTCATCCAGCGCAACCGCGAGATGCTCGCGCCGGATCTCCGGGAGCGCCGGGTCGTCGATCAGGGCCTGCGCGGCGGCCCGTGCCTGGGTCAGGCGGGCCCGGACCTGGGCGATCCCGAGGTTCTGCAGGTTCTCGATGAGATCGCACATCAGACCCCCCCCTCCCGGCGGCGGAGCAGCGTCCGGCCGCGGCGGTCGCCGGGCAGACCAAGTTGGCCGGCGCGCCGGTAGAGCGTCTCGGGAGTGACGCCCAATTCCAGGGCGGCTTGCGAGAGCGGGGCGTGCGCGAGGATTACCCTTCTCATTGTCTCGTAGTCGAGACGTGAGGGACGCCGCGGGATCCTGGTGCCGTTCCGGTACGCGCAGATGTGCACGGCCTGGATCGTGACGCCCAGGCGGTCCGCGACTTCTCGGACAGTCTCCCGTCCCTCACGCGCGCTCTCGACGTCTAAGAGCGTGACAACTGGCTGGCGTGGCTGGGATGTGAGCCCGAGCCCCCTGCAGTGCACCGCAATCGTCTTCTCGTCCCACCCCTCGACGCGGGCGATCTCGCGATAGGTCAGACCGTCGTTGAGGTACTCCTCGCACCGGGCTCGGGGGATCCTGCAGTAGCGCTTGGGTCCCCGGCGGCCGTCTCGACGTACCGGACCCTGCGCGAGAGCCCCAGCGCTCTCAGGACCTGACCGGCCGGCTCCCTCCGTCCGAGCAGGACGTCCGAAACGTGCTGCGGGGACAGCCCCGTCTGGCGTGCCCAGGCGTCCTGCGACCCCGCCCGGCGGCATGCCCCGCGAAGCAACAGCCTGACCTCCGCTTCCGTTAATTCCACCATCCATTTTGTCCTCCGCGAATCCGCCGAGAACATTATATCGCAACCCATACGAGAATTTCCAGGTCCACGTAAATTATGCCTTTGATGTTATACAACCTGGGCGATAGCTTTAGGCTAGATGCCATTTGAACAACAGTTTCAACAACACCGTGTTGTTCAAATCGTTGTCGAAATCGTCGTGCGGTGTTGTCGAAAGAGCCTCGACGGTTTCTGTTGCGATCCGAAATACGATTGCTACATTACTCAGATCCGCAGATTCGAGGATCGCTCATGCCCCACACGACGCCGCCCCACCCCTATGTGCAGCCGCCCGCTTGGTGGGGACTGGAGTGGCAGTCCGGGCAGCTGCACTACACGCGTGGCGGCATGCGGTACCGCAGCCGAGCCGTCCGGACGCCCGAGTGCCAGGAGGCGATGGCCGCGGGCGTGACTGATTTCTCAGCTCTCGGCCTCACGTGTGAGGGGCGTGACCTTTTGTTCTGGCAGGCGCCCGATCACGACCTGGACGCCGTCCAAATCGCAATCGACGGCATCCCGGCCCGGGTCGCCGCCAGGGAGGCGACCCGGGCCGCAGCGGCGGCCGCGGAACGGCAGAGGATCGCTGACCTTATCGACCGGGCACGGGACGAGGCGACGCGGTCCCTAAAAGATCGAAGGTGGTCTTGGGCCCGCCGGGTCGACGTCGATGAGGCTCAGGGCCTCCTCCAGCGCCCGGACCTGGACGTCGCCGACGCGATGCGACTGCTGTCCCTCGTCGAACGCGCGGGCAAGAACGTCGCGCGGTCCGAGGTCAAGTTAGCAACCGTGCACGAGGGGGAGCGGGCCCTGGCCGAGCGTCCCGAAGTGAGGTCCCTGGCTCTTGAAGGGGTCCGTCTCATTACCCGAGAGGACGCGGACTGGGCGACGACGCGCAACGATATTGGATGGTCGAAATCGACAACAATCGACGGGCACGTCCTCGACGCACTGCCGGAGCTCGACGTCGCTCAGGCGAGTCACGCGCTCCGGCTGCTCCGTGTGCACCACAAGCAACTGCCCCGGACGATGGTCGAGAGCATCTTCGCCACGGTCTGATTTGTCGATTGCGAGGCGACCCGGACAATCGAGATCGTCACCCCCCAGCACAGGACCACCGCCCATGAGCTTCCTCGCCCGTATCGCCGCCCTCGCCGCAGCCGCCATCGCCACCGTCTTCGCCCTCATCTTCGAGAGTGGCCGCTGGGTCCTCCGTGCGGTCCGGTCCGCGACGGGTGTCACGACCCCCGTCCTGCCCGCTACGGACGCGGCCGCGGCGTACCTCGATGCGCCTGCCCCTGCGGTTGCACCGGCTCCCTATCAGGGCCCCGCTCCCCGCCACCAGGTTGGCGTGCCTCTCGTTTCCTACGCCCGGCACCTCGTCGCTGGGGGGCCGGCCGCGGACACGTCCACCCTCCCCGAGCCCGTCCTGGCCTGGGCCCGGGGCCTGTCTCATGCCGAGCTCGTGACGCTCGCGGCATCGCTGCCGCACGAGGCTGAGGCCCACGTGTCGGGCACCCTGATCGACGGCCTGCCGTCCCTCACGGGACCCGCCCCCCGTGAAGTGGCCCCGGCCGCGAATGCGGATACATCCGCACCGGCTGCGGACACATCCGCAGAATGGACGTGGACGCGTCCGCTCTCGGACGACCCGGAAGACGTCGCCATCGCCGAGCTCGTAAATCTCGCGATGGAGAGGGACCGCCGCCGCAAGGTGGCCTGACCCCTGCCCCCTCAATGCGAAGGGCCCGCCGGTCATCCCGGCGGGCCCTTTTTTCGTGGTCCGCAAATGGTCCGCAAATAGGCCGAATCTGGCCCGCAGGGGAAAGGCACAACCCCCCCCACGGAATATTTCTCACTGACGGCGGGCGAGACGCAGGGCGCGGATTTCCGCTTGAGCCGCGGCGAGATCACGTGCGAGTTCCGCTTCCCGACGACGGGATGCCATGAGGGCCTGGCCCAGGCGGTGGACGGCGCTCTCCGCATCTGCGTCTGCCTGCGCCCAAGCCTGCGCCTCACGACGCGCACGCTGGCCCGCGACGAGAGCCACGCCGACCGCCATCATGCCGCTGTGCATGCCGTTGTGGAAGTTGTCGGTCTGCCTGCTCATCGTGGTCTCCCCGTCCGCCCAGGAACCCATAGATTCAGCTCCAGATCGCCCTGGCAAGACGATCGTCACGCCAGGGTTACCGTTTCCCTGGGCGTTGGTTGCCTGGGACGTGTCCGAGGATTGCTCAGGCAATAGGGGGGCGACGTACCCGTTACTCCTAGGCAATGCATCGAAAATCCAAGTGGACGCGGGCACCCGGTTTCGCGGCAGGCTCGTCGGTTTCACGCGGCGGTCCGAGCATGCCGGCATGCTGCAGGTAACCATCAAAATCGACCCCCCAGAACGCGACGAGCTCGGTCCGGCGGACATCCGAGCGGCGCTCGTGGACAGCGTGAACGCCCTGGCGGAGGCCGCCCGGCTTCACGTGACCGAAGCACTGCCCATCCACCTCGACAAGCCAACCCCATTCACGATGAAAGCGATCGGGGTGAGGAAGGCCCGCCCGGGGGGCCGGGACGTCGAGGCCGAGGTTGACGTCCTCCCGCTTCAGGCGCGGTACCTCGCCCTTGAGATATTCGGTGGGGTCCGGAAAGCCGGCGATTACGCGACGACCAAGCTCGGACCGTTGATCCCCGGGAAAGACGCTCCCCGGAATGCGTACGGAAACCTGCCCCGCGGATACGTCCAGCGCGTCATGCAGCAGCCCGGCGTGAGATGGGTGAAGCTCCGGCCGGACAAGCCCCCGGCCCTTATCCGACGGCGCAACGGCAAGACGCAGATCCTGGCGCTCATAGTCGAGGAGGCCCGGTACAAGCCGCGGTTGCCATTCTACGACCTCGTGGAGGAGGCCCTGTCCGGGGCCCCCGGGATCGTCTCGCGTCGCCTCGATGGACTGGGGAGCTAGGTCGGGAAAAGGGGGTGCATCCCCGCCCAAGAGGACATCTGAACGTTGACTGGGGGGCCTGTCCCGGCCCCATTATTGACCGACGTCGAGAACCACGTCTCGCCCTCGTCGCGCGTGGCCACGAACAGATAGAGCGCGTTGTTGGAATTCGGGATGCCCAACAGATTGTCGTGCGCCAGGTATATGAGCGTCCGGACGTCCTGGCTGCCGTCAGTGAGGATGACCACGTCGTGCTCGTCCACAAGGAGAGGCTGCGTGAAACCGAAGCGCTCGATTGCGGCTCCGATCTGGGAGATCTGACTGTCCGAGTGCGTACGCGCGTTGCGGTCGTAGCCGCGCAAGGTACGCACGGGTGCGGACTGGATCTCTGCGTACCTAAGACGGACGTCGGTGCGCACCCGTAACCCTCTGATCATCCAGGCGGTATGCGGGGTGCGTACCCAAAAATTTCCGGTGTATGCCGGGCCAGCCTACGGACCCGCGACTCCTGCTTTCGCCTCCCCCCAGGAGGGACCCACTCCACCCCCCCTATCTCGCCCTTTGTCACCGGCTGTCCGGGAAGGGGATGCCCTCCCGTCGCCCCCCTAGGAGGGGTCAGGGAGGGCGACGCAGTACGGACCAGCGCACGGGAGGGATCCTGCCCCGGGGCCGTGCAACGGACGATCCCAGGCCCTCCGAGGCCTCCGGGTACGCAGGGCATCGAAACCGCCAACGGGCATGCCCCTGCATGAAATCGTGCAGGGGTGAGGGACGGAGTGCGGATCATCCCTTGGGCATAGGGATGCCCTTGGGCTACGCCCCTGACCCGTCTTGAGGGGGCGCGAGACGAGCCACCAAGGCCGCACGTATCGCCTCCGTCTGAAGGGGCACGCCACCGCTATCGCGTCCCCGGAGACCCCGTAGGGCGAGGCGGAGGACCTCCCTGGCATCCACGACGCTAGCCACCAGGGGCTCCCCCGGTCGGTTCCCGACCGAGTTGGCGCAGGCCAGGAGAACGTCCCGAAGGGCGTCGACGATAGCCGCATCGAGTTGGCGAGGGTCAGGCGCGCCTGCCTCGCGAAGGGCCTGACGGGCGGCGCGTTTCCTCGCCCGGTCCGCATCACGACGGGTCGCCTTCGAGGCAGGGAGGGATGGGTTCAAGGGGATGCCGGCGGACATGCTCATAGGGTGCGCTCGACCCTGGCAAGCCACAACGAGAAACCCCGTCCTCCGTGGTGCGGGGGACGGGGTTTCGGGGGTTGAGGTGCAACGCCCGTCCCATGCGGAGACAGCTAAAAGATAGCGAATTCAGACGAATTGTACAAGGGGAGAAGCGACGTAACCTACGGTCCTGACAAGGAAAATGTCATCTCGGTTGGCTACCCCCCTGACAGCTTGGGAAGCTCTCCTGAGGCCTCCGGCCCCCGCAAGGTATAGGGTGACCCTAGAGGCTACGCCCCTATCCTACGAGGCTCTCCTAAGGCCTCCGGCCCCTATCCCTGAGGCTATCCTGAAGGCTACGCCCTGACCTCACTGAGGCATCCCCGAGGCCTCCGGCCCCTGACCGTGGAACCAGCTTTCCTCGGGCTACGCCCCCGCTTGAGGGAGGCTGTCTTGGGACCGATACGGTCGGGGACGATGTGCGTCGGGAAGGCACGAATTCCGGCTTCGTTCTCGTACGCACATACCGATTTCGCGATTGCACGAGCGTTAGCCTCTCGCCGCTCCCATGCCTCGAAAATCCCCTCACACCGCTCCTCAGACATCAAGATCCTCTCGGTCTTGATCTGGTACGCGATCATCGCCTCAAGCCTCTCCGCCGGGTCCCAGCGCAAGGGCCGAGGGGTAGGAGAAGCCACGGGCGAGACAGGAACGGAGACCGCCTCAGTCTTGACGACCTCAGGAGACGCGGAGGCGGAAGAACCCACGCAACACCCGGAACCAACCGCCCGCGCACCCCGCGCTCCCATATGTGGGGTGAATCCCCTCTTTCTTGAGGTCTGACAGGGGTTTATCTCGGCGCACGTCGCATCCATGACGTCGGCCATGATGGCGGTCACTCGGGGCCCCTTCGAGGCCTGCGTCACGAAAGAATCGTGCACCGGCAGCGCCGGTATGTTCTCCTTCTCGGACTTCTTGAGGACCTCGACGCACATCTCGCTCTCGATGTGCATCAGGCGGACCCCCATGTCGGCCCCGAGGAAATGGGCGATGGGCTCGTGCCGGTGCGTGACCGCTTTCATCAAGCCCTTCGTGTAGTCGAGGGAGTGCGGCCACTCGCCTGGGCTGTCCTCTTCCCGCTTCATGAGAGACAGGATGCCGCCGTAGGTCGTCCTCGTGTTCATGACGGTGAGGAGCGCCGCTTTGACGTGCCTCGGGTCGTACCCGTCCACGTCGTAGATTTCGCCGACGGGGACTTTCCCGGCCATGGCGTAGAGGAGCCTAGGGTGACAGGCGCTCCAGTCTTCCTCGAACGCCACCTCGCCATTGATGAGGAGCTCGATGCGTCGGGCCTGGGGGAGCTGCTGCCACCAGCCGTACAGGCGCCCGTGCATGTCCCACCGGCCGCGGCCGTAGATCCGGACCATGATGGGCGCTGGCGTGGGGCGAAGGCCAACCCAGCCGCCGGTCTTCTCGGACCGGGCGCGGACGTGCCCCGGCGTGTGGAGCCATCCGTCGCCCTCGGGCATCTCGATGCGGATGGCGCTGGCGGCCTCGTTGCGGGCTTCCATGACCTTGCGCAGGCGCCGGGTGTTGTCCGTGTCAGTGTACGCCATGCGCTCGCCGTCGACGTCCCGGAGCTCGATGACCTCCCTTGGCCCGACATGCTCGAAAGGGCAGTCGTTGAAGGCGGCGATGAGCCGGTCGGTAGCCCGCATGCGTGACTGCCAGCCGTGCGAGGCGGGCCCGGGGAGCGCACGCTCTTCTTCGATCAAGCCGAGGTCCAGGAGCTCCTGCACCGCCGCCTTGACCCGGTCGTACGTGTACGCGGTCCCTTCGTACCGGGACAGGGGCTCGTAGAACCTTTTTGACCGCGAGTATGAGACCCAGCCGCCCTGGCCCGCGAGGGCGGCGCGGACGAGGCTCGTCATTATAGAGTTCCGGGCCTCAAGGGCCCGGGGGTGGCCTATCAGGCTGACGCCGGCGGCGGCGATGAAGGCAGGCTTGGTCCTCCAATGGAAGTCCAAGGGGAAGTCATGCCCCTGGGGGGGGCGATTGGTTCGGGGGGGCATTTTATCCGCATGGTGTCGACCGTGCGCGGCCCGGCACCTCTGCGAGCCCGCACATTCGAAACGTGCCCCCAGCTTAGGCATTTAACCAGTGTTCACAGGGGCCTAGCCTTAACGCCTGAGGTTAACGCGAGACTTACCCTACCTCCTCCCATGTCTTGCCCATACGAAGTCCGTTTTCTCCCATGACACGCCCATGAGTTTCAGTCTGCCTTCACTCTGAGACCCAGGGTGTTCGGGTATGCCCTGGCGGTCATCCAGGAGCCTTGGCGGGGTATGCAAATAAATATGGGATGATGCCATGATCCTTGAGGGCTCCCATGGGAGGTCCATCAATCTCCACGGCTTACCCATGAACACCATCGGGGAAATACGAATCGAGCAAGCCGCCCAAGGAAGGGACCCCAAGGGGGGGGTGATTTCGACAGCTCATAAACCGGCCGTTGAAGCGTTCGATGGTCGCTAAGTCGTGACAAGACAGGCGATGCCGCCGCCCTGCAGGCATGGAAAAAGCCCGGCGAGCTTTACAGCTTGCCGGGCTTGCTCTTTTCAGTCGGCCGCCGCCGCCGCCGCCGCCGCGAGGCGGATCAGACGATTGCGCGCGTAGACTTCGCGTGCACGCTCAAGCTTCCTAGCCTTTGCGGCCTGCCGGGCTGCCTCTTTCTCGGCTTTGATCTGTTCTTCGACATTGGCGTAACTTAGCCCGTCGGGGTTGAACAGGTCGTCGGTAAAGCGGTCGCGCGGCCGTTGCACTGCGGGCTCACTTCCCATGCCCAGGGGTCCTCCTGGCCCGAATTTGGGCCTAGTTATGCTTTTCCGGCGCCTCCATGACCTGGATGAAACTTCGCCCTATGTATCAGATGCATCTAAAGAGCTTATGTCAGGTAACGTGTAAAAATCTATTGTTTTCTTTATGAGGTGCTAACCTTGTCATCTAGTCGCAGGCGGCGGCGCCCTGGTGGGGGCACGTAGTTAGGTTGGCAAACAAGGGTTAGAACGGCTTGTCTCAATATGGTGGAAAAAGTGCAACTATAGACCGACATAACTTTAGATTAGCTCTGTTCCTCTTCTGATCTGGATAAAATTAATCGAGATGTAAATGATTGACACCGAATTATTTGGCGTTAAGCTATCTGAGGTCGTGTGAGGTTGATTTTTGTTATATTGGCGCCACCATTCGTCGATGCTTTCGCGCTAATCCGTCAACGACAGGAACCACTAGGCGTTCAGACATTCTCCCCGTGGGCGGCCGTTGAACAACTCGATATAGGCGGTGTCGGTTGGCTTGCTCGGTAGGGCGGTTGATCTCGAATCCCTTCAGGTGAGAAAGGTGATGTGCCTTCAACCTGCCTGCTGCTCCAAAGCGGTATCAGCGCGGACAGAATGGCGTCTCCGTGCTAAGTGATGCCGGCAGCGACGCTCTCCGCCATGCAGACACCGCAGGTTTGCGCTTCATCCAGCCAGTGATCGAACCCTGTGACATCTGATTTTATCGACGGCTGCTAGAAACAGTGGCTCGGGACGATCTGGCAGAACAAGCGGCTGAGATCGATGACCCTGGCTACATCAGTATGCGCCCAGGTCAGCCGCCGACGTCAATAAAGGGTGTATGTTGGCGTCGACAGGCGGTTCTGACGATTCCATAGTGTGGGCACACGGCTCTTTGAAACTGGCCCTTAACCGCCCCCGCCGAGGATGCAGCACCATACCCTTCCGCCATTCGTGCGGGCACATCCAGACGACTTACAGACCTCGGTCGCCGTCCCCCTTCACCATCATCACCAACTGCCGGCTGCGGCGATGCGACCGACGTTCCAAAAACGAGCCTCCTGCCCGCCACGTAGGAGCCTCCCCAAAATTCACGGCGCGCAAATCGAGTGCAAGCCTACCTAGCGGAGGGCGGACCTTTACTCATGATCGTCGTCGCGGCTCTAAGGTTAAAGGGTGCCGTCATGGCGTGGCCCGACCTGATCGTGGCGGCGGTGATGGCCGAGATCTTCGTGACTTCCTCAATCCAAATTCTTCAGCAGGCCTGGACCGAGCACCAGAGAGACGCCGTCGCGACGCTCCCCGCACCGGCCAAGTGAGCCCCGGTCAAACCCGTTGAATGTCGAAGACCGCTACAGGACGACCATGACGACGAACGACGCACACGCCGGTCACGACCACGGGTCGCATGACCATGAGGCCCATGCGACCCATGACCATCCCGGGCATTCCCACGCCCCGGCGAGCTTCGGGAAGGCGTTCGCAATTGGCATCGCCCTCAATGTGGGCTTCGTCGCCATCGAGGCCACTTATGGGGTGCTGGCGAACTCGATGGCCCTGCTGGCCGATGCCGGACACAACCTCTCGGACGTGCTCGGTCTCGTCGTGGCGTGGATCGCGACGGTGCTGGCCAAGCGCGCCCCGAGCGCGCGGTACACCTACGGGATGAAGGGCTCCTCGATCCTGGCGGCCCTGTTCAACGCGGTGTTCCTGCTGGTGGCCGTTGGCGCCATCGCCTGGGAGGCGATCCAGCGCTTCGGCGAGCCCGCCCCGGTCGCCGGCAAGACCGTGATGATCGTCGCGGCGGTCGGCATCCTGGTGAACGGCATCACCGCCTGGCTGTTCGCCTCTGGTGCCAAGGGGGACATCAACATCAAGGGCGCGTTCCTGCACATGGTCGCCGACGCCGCCGTCTCGGCCGGGGTGGTCATTGCCGGCCTCGTGATCCTCTACACCGGATGGACCTGGCTCGATCCCGTCGTCAGCCTCGCCATCGTCTTCATTATCGTCTGGAGCACCTGGGGCCTCCTGCGCGACAGCCTCACGCTATCCCTCGCCGCCGTCCCGCCGGGCATCGACCCCGACGCCGTCCGCAGCCACCTCGAAGGACTTCCGGGGGTCGCGTCACTCCACGACCTGCATATCTGGGCGATGAGCACCACGGAGACATGCCTTACCGCCCATCTCCTAATGCCTGGCGGCCGGCCCGACGACGAGTTCCTCATGAAAACGGCCGTCGGCATCAAGGAACGGTTCGGCATCGGCCACACCACCCTGCAGGTGGAGACCAGCAGCGACACCGCCTGCATCCTCGCACCCGCCCACGTCGTTTGACCGGCATCGGGTGTATGAATGCCCCCGCGGACGGAACGGTGACGCCCATTGCAGGACGGAGGAATCGTTGATCCACGAAAACGGGGGCAACGCGGGTTCCGATGGTTCGGAACACGTCCTCCTCGTCGAGGATGACGACGGCCTGCGTCTGCTGGTCACCCGCCTTCTCCGCGAGGCGGGCTATCGTGTCACCGGTTGCAGAAGCGCCATTGAATTCTGGCGCCTCCTGCCTGCCGGTGGCGTCGACCTCGTCCTGCTTGACGTGATGCTGCCCGGGGCCTCGGGCCTTGACCTGCTCCGGGCGTTGCGCGCGAGGAGCACGGTGCCGGTGATCATGGTCAGCGCCCGCAACGAGGAGGCCGACCGGGTGCTTGGGTTGGAACTTGGGGCCGACGACTACGTGGCCAAGCCCTTCGGCCGGCCCGAGCTCCTGGCCCGTGTCCGTGCCGTCTTGCGCCGCGCCTCCATGGCACCCTCGTCGCCCTCGTCCCCGGTATCCGAGGTGCTCTCCTTCTCAGGCTGGAGGCTCGACATGCGCAGCCGCTCGCTCGTCGATCCCGAGGGGGCGGCCGTCGACCTCTCCGGCGCCGAGTACGACCTCCTCCTCGTCTTCCTCGAACACCCGGGGCGCGTGCTGGGCCGGGAGATGATCCTCGAACTGTCCCGTGCCAGGCTCGGGTCCCCCACGGATCGCAGCGTCGACACCCTGGTGAGCCGCCTGCGGCGCAAGCTCGAACCGCCCGAGGGCCTGCCTCCGGTCATCAAGACCGTGCGCGGGGCCGGCTACATGCTCGCCTCGAAGGTTGAGCGCGCTTGAGACGCCTGGCACCCTTGGCCCGCAGCCTGGAAGCCCGAACGGTCGCAGTCCTGCTCCTGGCCATCCTCGCCGTCCACGGCGGGGCACTGCTTCTCTATCGGCAATCCGCGACCGCCGCGGCGGACGATGCGTTCGCGCGGCAGGTCGCCAACCAGCTTACCCTGGCGCGCGAGGCGGTGCTCCGCCGCCCACAGACCGAACGCGACGCCGAGGCGAAGGCCCTGTCGTCCGCGCATTTCGAGCTGGGATGGTCGTCGACCTCGACCCTGCTCCCTGACAGGGCCGGCGACCCGGCGATGTGGTCGCTCAGGTCCCGGATGATCGCGTCGGAGCCGAGCCTCGAACCCGGTCTCGCACTCGCGATGGACAGTGGCCACGAGGCCCTTCATCAGGAGGACCTGGGCGGTGCGCTCGCCCTGGCGGACGGGAGTTTTTTGACCTTCCGCTCGGCCCATGCACCCGGCCTCGCACGGCTCGGATCGTGGGCCTACCTCGCGACGGCGATGGCCATCCTCGTCGGTGTCGCCGCCGTCGTTCTGATGCACCGGATCGCGGGACCGTTGCGCGACCTCACCCGCGCTACGGCCGAAATCGGGCACGGAAAGGTGGTCCCCGTGAGGGAAGCCGGCCCCGACGAGACCCGCGATATCGCCCGGGCCCTCAACGCGATGCAGGACCGCATCCATCGGCTGGTGACGGAACGGACCCAGGCCCTGGCGGCCGTCTCCCACGACCTGCGCACCCCCATCGCGCGGCTTCGCCTCCGCCTCGACGGGCTGCCCGAGGGCGGCGAGATCCGGGCGATGGGCTCGGACCTCGACGACATGCAGGCGATGGTCGATTCGACCCTGGCGTACCTTCGGGGCGACGCGGACCCGGAGCCGCGCCAGGTTGCCAACGTCGCGAGCGTCCTCATGAGCATCGCCGACACGTCCTCGGACGCTGGCCGCGAGGTCGCCTATGCGGGCCCTGGCCGCGCACTCGCGACGGTGCGCCCAGTTGCGCTGCGACGCGCGCTCGACAACGTCGTCGACAACGCCGTGCGTTACGGGACCCGCGCCTTTATTTCGCTCGACGTGGAGCCGGAAGAGCTGGTGCTCACCGTCGAGGACGATGGTCCAGGCATCCCGCCTGAAGAGGTCGCCCGCGCCTTCGAGCCGTTCACCCGCCTCGAAGCGTCGCGGAACCGCAACACCGGCGGCACCGGCCTCGGCCTGACCATCGCGCGCCGGATCGTCGAGGCGGAGGGAGGCGGCATCGCCCTATCCAATCGGTCGGGAGGCGGCCTTCGGGTCCGGATCTCCCTGCCGCGCGCCGGTCGCTGACACACTTCGTCACGAACCAGGCGTCCGGGTGTAAAACAGGGTCGCTATCTCAGGTCTCGAAGCGGCCGCACCGGCTGCCGAACCCCAGGGATCAGAATTATGAAGCGTACCATCGCCGCCCTTCTCACCCTCGGCCTACTAGCAGGCCTCTCGGCTCCCGCCTACGCCGCCGAGGACGGGCATGGGAACGCGAACAATCCCGAGCGCTCCGTGCCGAACACCGGCGGCGTGGCCGGTGGCCCGGCCCATCGCGACGACCCGCGCGAGAGCGAGGCCCGCGAGGTCGGCAAGGACGGCAAGCCCGTCCATTCCGACAAGGATGGGCACGCCCACGGTCACTCCCACGGCAAGAAGTGAGCGGACGACGCTGACCTCGGAAGGCCGGGAGGATGCACCGATGCGTACGCTTCCCCTCCTGGTCGTCTTCGCCTTCCTTGCCGTCGGCATAGGCTACGCCCTTGGCGGGGGATGACCGGTCCGCTCCCGCCCGACGGCTTCACGGTACGGTAGTGCCCTCCTCGGTACCGTGAACCGCCCGCCTCGGCCTCGTGCCGGGGCGGGCACCCCTCCCGTGGTCCTTCCAGTCTCCGCCCGACCACGAAGAGCTGTTGCGCTTCCATGCCGTAACCCGCGTGGGTGCCGCCCTGCAGGATCGTCGTTTCGCGCACACGATCCCGCGTCGCACGAACTCCCTTGCCAAATATTCCCGAATTTCACCGGGAGCATTCGGATCGGTTTTCTCGATCCGTACGTTCCTGCGCAGTATTCGAGAGAGGGAGCCTCAACATGAAGACCAAGTTCGGAGCCATCGCCGCCATCGTGACCCTGGCCTTTTCGCCGGTCGCGGCCCTTGCGCAGCACATCGATGTCGGCCCGGGCGGCGTCAGGGTCCATGGCGACGGTCATGGTGAGCGCCACGGCGAGGGGCATCACGGGGACCGCCATGAACACCGCGAGGTCGTGCGCGAGCATCACCACCATGACGACCACCACGATGACCATCACGGCGGCGAGCGTCGCACGACGATCATCGAGCGTCACTGAGTTCTGCCGATCCGGGATCTCGTGAACCTGTTTCACGGCGTCCCGGATATCTTCATCCACGCTTCCATGAACGGCTGTTTCAGGCTTCGTTCAACTCGGCGCGCCCATCTTGAGGCATACCCCTTTGAGGAACGAGCCATGCGAGTTCGCATTCCAGCCTTGGTCGCCGTCGGCCTGATCCTGGCCCCGGCCGCCGCGTCCGCCCAATACTATGGCGGCGACTTCGACCGGCGCGGCGGGGACGTCCACGTCGACCGCTACCATCATGGCGACCACGATGATGTCGTCATCCACCGTCCGCATCGGGATTACGGCGACCGGGCGTTCTATGGGGAACGTCGGTACTACGGCGAGCGCCGGCACCACCACCATCACCACGACGACTATTAAGGTTCGACCCTGCCAAAGGGCCATCCGGCATGTACGGGTGGCCCTGAATCGTTCATAAGGCGACCATGACCACGGGACCTCGGATCAGGGCCTACGAGACGATGCGCGGCTGGTGGGCGACCACCGTGCGAGTGCTCTCGCTCGTCTTGGTCCTGGCGCTCGTCGTCCCGGGCGCGATCCATTCCGCCGAGGCCCACCGGTCCGTTGGTCACGAACTGTCCGTGTCCGCACCAACCCTGGCAGCCGCCGTCGATCACTCCGATGCCTGCCCCGCCTGCCATGCCACCTGCGGCTGCCATCAGGCACTCAGCGTCGACGGGACGCCGGCCCTACCGCCCCGCGGGACGGGGCGTGCCTCCTACGCGACCGTGACCACACCCATCGGATCGGTCTCGCCCGACCGCCAACCCAGGCCGCCTCGCGCCTGAGGCGACGCCGCCACGTCCGTGGCGCGTCCCGGCCGGCCCCACACGGGTCACGGCTGCCTCTAATTCGCGAAATACCCAGTACGGGACCGTTTCCCGCCGCCTAAGCGGCCGTGCGACGTCCCGGTCGGAACCCGGCCCATTCCCATGCGTGCATTCCTTTCCGTGGCTTTCCTGGCCATCGGCATCGTCATCGGCGGTGCCTTCCCCCGTGTGTCCGAGGTCGTGCAGGGCGCCCTCGCGGCCGCCGGCCTCACGAACGCCCGGGCGACGCCCCCAACCAATGCGGCCGTTACCAGGCCGGTGACACCCGCAGCCGACGATGGGCACGGTCACGGCGACCATGGCCACGAGCATGCCGACGGCGAGCCCAAGCCTTCCGGCGAGCACAAGCACTCCGAGGGAGAGGCCAAGCCCGAAGCCGGTGGCCACAAGCACGCCGAGGGCGAGGCGAACGGCCACGACGAGGAGGGCGAGGGCAAGATCAAGATGACGGCCGAGCAGGCCGCCGAGCAGGACATCGAGCTGGCGATGGTCGAGGGCGGGATTCTCTCGCGCCATTTGCTGGTGCCCGGCACCATCGCGCAGGACGCCGACCGGATCGCACGCGTTCCCGTGCGGGTCGTCGGCACCGTGTCCGAAATGCGCAAGCGCCTCGGCGAGGAGGTCGCCAAGGGCGAGGTCGTGGCCGTACTCGACAGCCGCGAGGTCGCCGAGGCCAAGAGCGACTTCCTCACCGCGACGGTCAAGGCTGACCTGGAGAAGACGAACTTCGACCGCCAGCAGGCCCTCTGGGACAAGCGGATCTCCGCGGAATCGGCATTCCTGAACGCGAAGGCCGCCTACTCGGAGGCGACGCTCAGGGTCGATCTCGCGCGCCAGAAGCTGTCGGCCCTTGGCCTGAACGCCGCCGAGGTGGCGACGTCCGCCAGGAAGGACGAGACCACGCCGAACCTGTCGAGCCTACGCCGCTACGAATTGAAGTCACCCCTCGCCGGGCGGGTGGTCGAGCGCAAGGTCGACGTCGGCACCGCCGTGGGCAAGGAAGGCGACCCGGCCGACGTCTACACGGTCGCCGACCTGTCCTCGGTGTGGATCGAGCTCGCGGTTCCGACCACCGAACTCTCGAAGGTCCGCGAGGGTGCCAAGGTGACCATCGTCGGCGACGCCGCCGCCCGCGGCGAGGGCAAGGTGGTGTTCGTCAGTCCCATCCTCAACCCGGAGACGCGCTCGGCTCGGGTCATCGTCGCCCTGCCGAACAAGGACATGGCCTGGCGGCCCGGCACCTTCGTCACCACCGAGGTCGAGATCGCCCAGGACAAGGTCAAGGTGCGGCTGCCCAAGTCCGCCATCCAGACCATCGGCGGCGAGAAGGTCGCCTTCGTGCGGACCCCGGAGGGCTTCGAGCGCCGGGACGTGACTCTCGGCAGGGCCGACGATGACGCCTTCGAGATCCTTACCGGCCTCAATCCCGGGGAAGAGGTCGCTGTGGCCAACTCCTTTGTCCTGAAGGCCGAGCTCGGCAAGGCCGAAGCCGACCACGCGCACTGAGGGCGGCCATCATGATCTCGAAGATCCTCGACTTCTCTGTCCACCAGCGCTGGCTCGTGGTGCTTCTGTCGCTGCTGGCGGCAGGGTTCGGTGTGTTCTCGCTGACCAAGCTCCCCATCGACGCGGTGCCAGACATCACCAACAACCAAGTCCAGATCAACACCACGGCGCCCTCGTTGTCGCCGGTCGATATCGAAAAAATCATCACGTATCAGGTCGAGACGGCACTCGCGGGCATCAAGGGGCTGGAATACACCCGCTCGCTCTCACGAAACGGGTTCTCCCAGGTCACTGCCGTCTTCTCCGAGACGACGGACATCTACTTCGCCCGCCAACAGGTTGCTGAGCGCCTTCAGGAGGCTGAGGCGGCGATGCCGTCCGGGGTTGAGCCGCGCATGGGGCCAATCTCGACCGGGCTCGGCGAGATCTACATGTGGTCGGTGCACTACGCGAAGCCCGGGGAGCGCAAGGTCTCGCCCGTCGGTAAGCCCGGCTGGCAGTCGGACGAAAGCTATCTTACCCCCGAGGGCCAGAGGCTGAGGACAGAGCTCGAACGCACAGCCTATCTGCGCACGGTCCAGGACTGGATCATCCGTCCCCAGGTGAAGACCGTGCGGGGCGTGGCCGGCGTCGACGGCATCGGCGGCTTCGAGAAGCAGTACCATGTCCAGCCCGATCCAATGAGGCTGACCGCCCTCGACCTGTCATTCGCCGACATCGGCCGTGCGCTGGAAGCCAACAACGCCAACCAGGGTGCGCGCTACCTGGAGGACAACGGCGAGGGCTACGTCGTGCGCGCCGCTGGCCGCCTGGAGACCATGGAGGACATCGGTTCGGTCGTCGTGACCACGCGCGGCGGCGTGCCGGTGCGTATCTCCGACATCGCTGAGGTCCGTATCGGGCGCGACCTGCGCACCGGCTCGGGCAGCGAGGACGGGCAGGAAGTTGTCATCGGCACCGCACTGATGCTCATCGGCGAGAACAGCCGCACCGTGGCCGCCGCCGTCGATGCACGCATGACCGAGATCCGGCGCACGCTCCCGCCGGGTATCGAGGTCCAGACGGTCCTCAATCGCACCGTCCTCGTCGAGGCCACCATCCGGACGGTGGCGAAGAACCTAGCCGAGGGCGCCGCCCTCGTCGTCGTCGTCCTGTTCCTATTGCTGGGCAACATCCGCGCAGCCATCGTCACGGCGCTGGTCATCCCGGTGGCGATGCTGATGACCATGACCGGCATGGTCCAGGGCCGCATCAGCGCTAACCTGATGAGCCTCGGTGCCCTCGACTTCGGCCTCATCGTCGATGGGGCCGTCATCATCACCGAGAACGCCCTGCGCCACCTCGCCGAGAGACAGGCGGAGCTCGGGCGCAAGCTCGAACTGGAGGAGCGCCTCGCTACCGTACGGGCCTCGGCCGAGGAGATGATCAAGCCGAGCCTCTACGGGCAGGCCATCATCATCCTCGTCTACGTGCCGCTCCTGACTTTCACCGGGGTCGAGGGCAAGATGTTCGAGCCGATGGCGCTCACCGTCATCATCGCTCTGGTCGCGGCCTTCGTCCTGTCGCTCACCTTCGTGCCGGCGATGATCGCCATCGTCATCACTGGCCGGGTCACCGAGACCGACAACCTCTTCGTCCGGGCGATCAAGGCTGCCTACCGTCCGGTCCTCGGGGCCGCCCTACGCGTGCCCATGCTGTTCGTCGCGGCCGCGCTCGTACTCCTTGTCGGCGCCGGCTTCCTGTTCAAGGGGCTGGGGCAGGAGTTCATTCCGCAACTTGACGAGAAGAGCATCGCGCTAAACGCCCAACGCATCCCGTCGACCTCCCTGACGCAGTCGCAGGCGATGCAGTTGAAGGTGGAGCAGGCCATCAGCCGATTCCCCCAGGTCGCCTACGTCTTCTCGAAGACCGGCACCGCGGAGGTCGCCTCTGACCCGATGCCGCCGAGCTCGTCCGACACCTTCGTCATCCTGAAGCCGCAGGAGGAATGGCCCGACCCGGACCTGTCCAAGGCCGAGTTGCAGGAGCAGATCGAAAAGGCCCTCGGGGCGCTCGCTGGCAACGTCTACGAGTTCTCCCAGCCGATCCAGCTTCGCTTCAATGAGCTGCTGGCCGGCACCCGCGGCGACCTTGCGGTTAAGGTGTTCGGCGAGGAGTTCGAGCCGATGCTCAAGGCCGCAAACCAGGTCGCTACGATCCTGCGCGGGACCGAGGGCGCCGACGACGTCAAGGTCGAGCAGACTGCTGGCTTGCCGTTCCTAGAAATCAAGATCAACAAGACCGAGGCCGCACGCCTCGGCCTGAGCACATCGGCCATCCAGGAGGTCGTCGGCGCGGCTATTGGCGGCCGCGAGGCCGGAATGGTGTTCGAGGGCGACCGGCGCTTCCCCATCGTGGTGCGCCTGAACGACAAGGTGCGAGAGGATCGTGAGGCCCTAGAGAACATCCCGATCCCGCTGCTTCCCGGGCTCAACGGTCGAGCATCCTCCGTACTGCTGAAGCAGGTCGCCAGCTTCTCGGTAACAGAGGGCCCCAACCAGATCTCGCGCGAGAACGGCCGGCGCCGAGTCGTAGTCACTGCCAACGTGCGCGGCCGCGACATCGGCTCGCTCGTGGCCGAGGCCCAGGCCAAGGTGGCGTCTGGGGTCTCGCTCCCGGCCGGCTACTACGTCACTTGGGGTGGCCAGTTTGAGAACCTGGCCTCGGCGCGCCAGCGCCTGATGGTGGTGGTGCCGGTCTGCTTCTTCCTGATCTTCCTGCTGCTGTTCTCGGCCCTGAACTCGGCCCGGGACGCTCTCCTGGTGTTCAGCGCCGTGCCCCTGGCGCTCACCGGTGGCATCGCGGCCCTATGGCTGCGGGGCATGCCGTTCTCGGTGCCCGCGGCCGTTGGCTTTATCGCCCTGTCCGGGGTGGCGGTGCTCAACGGCCTCGTGATGCTGACCTACATCAAGCAGCTCATCGCCGATGGGCGTCCGCAGCGTGAGGCTATCCTGGAGGGCGCCATGACCCGGCTTCGTCCGGTGGCAATGACCGCCCTAGTGGCGTCCCTCGGGTTCGTGCCGATGGCGCTGGCGACCGAGACCGGTGCCGAGATCCAGCGTCCGCTGGCGACCGTCGTCATCGGCGGCCTTATCTCGGCGACCCTGCTGACCCTCGTCGTCCTGCCGGCCCTCTACGCCAAGTTCGCAGGGAAGATCGTCGTAAGGAAGGATCGGCCCATGCCGGTCCAACCGCACCTCCGGGCCGCCGAGTAGGAGGGCCGGATGAGTAAGAAGTTAGGTCGAGCCACGGCTCACTGGGGCGCTAAGGGTGGGCGTCGCAGACGCCACGTCAGGACGCATGTCCGTAAAGCGGCCCGGCATACGTTCTGGCTCGTGATGCTGGGCGTCCCGGCCTGCGTGTACCTTCTTTACTGCCTCTGCCACATCGGTGGGGAGCCGCATTTCCACCTGACCCCAACGAACCTCAGGCATCCTTAGGACAGCTCCCCGTGGGGGGACAACGCCTCGATGATGCGGCAGTCGGCGACCGACCCGCATCCGCATTGACCAATAACGTCGCGCAGTTCGTGGGCAAGCCGGGTTAGGTCGGAGAGTTTGCGCTCGACCTCCGCCAGGTGCGCGCGGGCGATGGTATCGACTTCGGTGCAGGAACGCTTGCGGTCGTCGGCTAAAGCGAGAAGCTCCCTGACCTGGTCCAGCGTGAAGCCAAGGTCCCGTCCACGTCTGATGAAGCCCAGACGACGCAGGTGCTCGGTACCGTAGAGGCGGTAATTGCCCGCCGACCGCGCCGGCGCCGGCAAAAGGTTGACCTTCTCGTACCAGCGGATTGTCTCAACGCTGGTGTTCGTCGCCGCCGCCAAATCGCCGATGGTCATGGAGGATGTGTGCGCCATGGCCTTGACCCTGTAGTTGCTACAGGGCGCATGTAGGTTCTCCGACCCGTCGGCACGAGGCCCAGGTCGACGGAGCTTGCCATGTCAGGGCCAGGAACCATGGGTGCGGTCCCCGCCGGTACCGCACTGCGCTACCGCGTTAAGGGCATGGACTGCCCGAGCTGCGCGACCAAGATCGAGACGGCCGTGACGCGCCTGCCCGGCGTCGGGGGCGTGCGGGTTAACTACACGGCCCAGGTCCTCGACCTTGTGCTCGACGAGGCTGCCACACCCCGAGCGGACCTGGAGGAGCGGATCACTGGTCTCGGCTACGGCGTCGCCACCCTGCCCACGGCCGCCGACCTCGCCCGTGCGCACGTCACCGGAGCGGACATCCCCGCCATTGAGGACGAGGAGGCGGAGCCGTCCGTCTGGCGCAGTCGCAAGGGCCTGCTGGCTCTGGCCATCGCCGGCCTGTTCGCTGCCGGCTTCCTCCTCGATCAGGTCCAACCGGGCCTAGCCGGTGAGTACGCCTACTGGCCCGGCGCGCTCCTTGGGCTCGCCTTCTACGGACGCCGGGCCATCGCCGCCGCGCGCAACGGCTCGCCGTTCTCCATCGAGATGCTGATGTCGGTCGCGACCGTCGGAGCTCTGGCCATCCATGCCGCCGAGGAAGCCGCGGTCGTGGTCCTGCTGTTCACCGTCGGCGAGATGCTCGAAGGCTTCGCGGCCGGCCGATCCCGCGCCGGCATCAAGGCGCTCGTGGGCCTGGTGCCGAAGACGGCGCGTTTGATCGAGGAGGACGGCGTCGTGCGCGAGGTGCCGGCCGCCTCCCTGGTGATCGGCCAAACCGTGCTGGTGCGCCCGGGTGACCGCGTCCCTGCGGACGGCGAGGTCACGGACGGCACGTCGAGCCTTGACGAGTCCCCGATCACGGGGGAATCGGTGCCCCGGCCAAAGGAGGTCGGGGACGCCGTCTATGCCGGCAGCGTCAATGCGGACGGGGCCCTGCAGGTCAGGGTCACCCGGATGCCGTCGGACAACACCGTCGCCCGCATTCTGCACATGGTGGAGGAGGCGCAGGCTTCGAAGTCGCCGACCGCCCGGTTCATCGACCGCTTCAGCGCCGTCTACACCCCGGTCGCCTTCGCGGTCGCCGCGCTGGCGGCGCTTGGCCCGCCGCTGCTGCTCGGCGCCGACTGGGGCACCTGGATCTATCGCGGACTGGCGTTGCTCCTCATCGCCTGCCCCTGCGCCCTCGTGCTCTCGACCCCGGCCGCCATCGCCTCGGGTCTTGCCGCCGGAGCGCGGCGGGGACTGCTGGTGAAGGGCGGCGCCGCCCTGGAGACCATCGGACGGGTGCGTACCGTCGCGTTCGACAAGACGGGGACGCTCACGGCAGGGCGTCCAAGGGTCACCGACGTCCTCCCATTTGCCCCGGACATGACGGATCGCACCCTGCTCGGGCTCGCGGCGACGGTGGAGGCCGGATCGAGCCACCCCATCGCTCGTGCGATCCTCGAACGTACGGAGGCCGACGCCATCCCCCTGCGCCCCGTACGCGATGCCCGTGCGGTTCCCGGCAAGGCCGTCCAGGCCACGGTCGCCGGTCGCACGGTCGCGGTGGCATCCCCGCGCCACGCCGCGACGCTGGCCAGCCTCTCGCCGGAAGCGGAAGCGACGGTGCAGGCCGTTGAGGAAGCCGGCAAGACCGCCGTCGTCGTGGTTCGGGACGGAGAGGCGCTCGGCGTCGTGGCGGTCCGGGACGAGCCCAGACAGGATGCGGCCGCCGGCGTCGCGGCCCTGCGCCGGCTTGGGGTCGAATGCGTGATGCTGACCGGCGACAACCGGCGCACCGGCGAGGCCATCGCCAAGGGCCTGGGACTATCGGTCCGGGCCGACCTGCTGCCGGCCGACAAGCTCGCCGAGATCGGCGCGTTGAAGGAGGTCGGCCCGGTCGCTATGGTCGGCGACGGCATCAACGACGCCCCCGCGCTCGCCTCCGCCAGCGTCGGCATTGCCATGGGCGGCGGCACAGACGCGGCACTGGAGACGGCTGACGCGGCCATCCTCAACGACCGGGTATCGGACGTGGCCGCCCTCGTGGCGCTGTCCCGGGCGACGCTCGGCAACATCCACCAAAACGTGGCCATCTCGCTGGGGCTCAAGGCCGTGTTCCTGGTGACGACGCTCGCAGGCATCACTGGGCTATGGCCGGCCATCCTGGCGGATACCGGGGCGACCGTCCTGGTGACGGCCAACGCCCTTCGCCTGCTCCGGGCTTGAGCCGATGCGTCTCATACGGGAAAGGGCCGGGTTCGGCGCCCTCGTCGTAATCGCTGTGACCGCGGCGGGCACCGACCTGTGGACCAAGGCGCTGGCGGTCGACAGGCTTTCCGACGAAACCGTGCACGCGGTACTGCCGATGCTCGACCTCAGGCTCGCGTTCAATCATGGCATCAGCTTCAGCCTGCTTCCGGCGCATGACGCGACGTCCTTGGTCGTCCTTCTTGCGCTTCAGGGAATGCTGACGGCCTACGTTGCCCGGTTGGCATTCCGCGCGACCGGAGCGTCGGAAGGAGTTGGTTTCGCCATCATGACCGGCGGTGCACTGGGAAACCTCATCGACCGATGGGTGGACGGCCGCGTCACGGACTTCCTCGACCTGCACCCGGCGGAGGTGCATTGGTTCACCTTCAACATGGCCGATATCTGGATCAGCCTCGGGGCCGCCTTGATAGCTTGGGAGGCAGTCGGCAAGCCGGGCGGGCCGAGACCACCAGCGCCGCTTGATCGGGCCGCCCTACGGGTCCCTTAACGGCGTCATTTCGGTCGTGCCCGTAATGGTCGAACGGCCTGGCCGCAGGCATGGACGATGCGGTCCTGCTAATTGAACGAATGCTGGGATGCGTCCGTCCCTTCAGTCAGGCGGAGGATGCGTTTAGGAAGAACGGCGCATGGGGTCCTATGCCTCGATGCCGGCCTCGCCCGCGACATGGTCGGGCTTCTCGACTTGACCGCGTCGCTGAAGCTGGAGGGCCACGACCCAGCACAGGACCGCCCAGGCCGACCCCACGCACCAGCCTGCCAGCACGTCGGTCGCGTAGTGGACCCCGACATAGACCCGGCTCAGCCCGACGACGACCGTGAGGAAGACGGCCAGCCCCATGAAGTACGCCTTCAGGCGAGCGCCCGCCGCCACGCGCGTCATGAGGGCGCCGAGTGTCAGGTAAGTCACGGCGGAGAGCATGGCGTGGCTGCTAGGGAAGCTGGCGGTGAACACCTGGATGCCGCCGGGGATCTCGGGTCGGGGCCGGTTGAAGAGGAGTTTCAGCCCGAAGCTGATGACCGTCCCGCCCAGGATCGATCCCACCACCAGGACCGCGGCCCCCTGCTTGCGGATCAGGAGCAGGTACCCTGCCACAGCCGCGATGAGGAAGCAGAGGACCACCATGCTGCCCAGGGAGGTCACGTCCCGGGCCATCTCGTGCAGCCAATCCGGTCCAATCGGACCAGCCGCGCCGGGTGGACGGAAGAAGTGGGCGACGCGGGTGTCGAACCCCATCGTGCCGCCCTCCATGACCTTGTCGGCCAGGAGACCAAACCCGAGGATGAGGGCGGCGACGCAAAACAGCGTCACGGGCAGACCGATCTCCCGCTTGCCGAGGCGCGCCATGATACCGGCACGGGCGGACGGAGAGGACTGGTTCATGCGCCCGAACTCCTGGATCGGTCCCTTGACGGTTGCTGGCTCGGGACACTCACCGCCTCATGCGGCAGAGCCGAAGAACCCGTTCGGATCCTCGCCCGTTCCCCCGCGGTGAGCGGCGAGCCAAGGAGAACCCGCACCTTTGTTGCCCGCAATGGTCGCATCCACGCCGAGATCCCTGTGGAGGAGGGCCTGAAACGTCGGATATCGACCCCGAGGCCTAGTGGTCGAAACCTGACGCTTGATACCGTCCGCTTCCGACCCAACTACGCCGTAAGAGCAAGCCAACGTATCTCTCGAAAGCAGACGTTGCAGTCGATCTCGCCGTGCGAGGGCATGATCTCGGATCTCCGCCTTTCAGAGTGGTGACGCCGCCGCATCATTCCTCTGACTGCTCCTGGGTGACGGCCGTATGCCGTGGTTGAGGACGAGTCGGCGGTCACGCTGACGTCACCAATCTTTTTCGTGTGTCAGTGGAATAGACGCGCCCGTTCGGCATCTCTCCCGATGCGGTCATGGTCGACCGCGGGAGACCTCACTCATGCACACCATGCTGATCCGCGCTGCCTTTGCGGCCTTCGCCTTCTCCGCCGCCGCCGCCCAGGCCGCTGCGCCTGCGATGACGGCCGAGACTGCCAAGGGGCCGGCGCTCGTCGATGCCAAGAGCATGACCCTCTACACCTTCGACAAGGACATGGGCGGCAAGTCGATGTGCAACGGCCCCTGCGCCGCCAACTGGCCGGCCCTGATGGCCGCCTCCGGCTCGGCTGCTAGTGGCGACTGGACGATGGTGACGCGGGACGACGGCACGATGCAGTGGGCCTACAAGGGCAAGCCGCTCTACACCTTCGCCAAGGATACGAAGCCCGGCGACATCACCGGCGACGGATTCCTCAACGGTGCATGGCACATCGCCAAGCCCTGATCGGTAAAGCCTCGTGGACGAGATCGCCGCCCTCATCGAACCGCAGATCCCAGCGTTGCGGCGCTACGCAGTCGCACTGTTGCGGGACCGCGAAGCGGCGGATGACCTCGTCCAGGACACGTTGGAGCGGGCGTTGTCCGGCTGGTCCGGACGTCGCCGCGACGGCGACCTGCGAGCCTGGCTGTTCACGATCGAGCGCAACCTGTTCCTCGGCACTGTTCGACGCCGGGGCCGGCGCGGCATCGATGTCGGCGCTGAGGCTTTGGAGCAGGTGCCCGATCCGGGTGCCGACCCCGAGGCCGTTATGGGGGCACGCGACGTGCTCACCGGACTCGACGCCCTGCCCGAGGAGCAGCGCTCAGTGCTACTGCTCGTCGCGGTCGAGGATCTGTCTTATGCGGAAGCGGCGCAGGTGCTCGGAGTACCGCTGGGCACGGTGATGTCGCGGTTAAGCCGAGCCCGGGAGCGGATGCGAAGTTTTCTGGAAACGGGCCGAACCGGCTTGTTGAGGAGGGTGAAATGAGCGGGGATCCACGCCCGGTCGGCGAGGACGACCTGCACGGCCTGATCGACGGTCGTCTCGAACCGGAGCGGCAGGCACTGGTCGAGGCATGGCTCAGGGGAAACCCCGCGCGGGCGGCCGAGGTCTCGGCGGATCGCGCCCTGCGCGAGCGCTTGCGTGCCCGCCTCGCGCCGATCGCCGAGGAGGCGATCCCGGCGCGGCTCCGGGTGGCCAACATCCGCTCGCGACATCGCCCGATAACCGGGCGCTGGCTTCCGGTCGCGGCTGCGGCCGTGCTCTGCCTCGCGGTTGGCGGTGCCGCCGGCTGGTTCGGCCATGCCGCGCGGCAGGTACCCACGGTCACGCTCGCGCGAACCGAGCCGGCGACCGACGACGCGGTGGCGGCCTTCCGCACCTACGTGGTCGAGGCGGTGCATCCAGTGGAGGTGCGCGCCGATGAGAAGCCACACCTCGTGACGTGGCTCTCGAAGCGCCTCGGCCGGGCGGTGACCACCCCCGACCTCACGGCCTACGGCTTCCGCCTGATGGGGGGCCGGCTGCTGCCGGCGGGTTCCGAATCCGCCGCGATGCTGATGTACGATGACGATCACGGCACCCGGCTGACGCTCTACAGCCGCGTAGGCGATGCGGATGGCCGCACGGTGTTCCGCTTCGCCCGCGAGGGCGACGTCGCCGCCTTCTCCTGGGTCGATGGCGGCATGTCCTACGTCGTCACCGGTCGCACCGACGAAGCGCGGCTTTTGACCGTCGCGCAGGCGGTTGACGCGCAGGTCCGTGGATTGCCGGTTCCGCCGCGGCAACCATGACCCTCGACCAACTCCGCATCTTCGTGGCGGTGGCCGAGCGGCAGCACGTAACCCGGGCTGCCGAGGCGCTGAACCTCGTGCAGTCGGCGGTCAGCACGGCGATCGCCAATATCGAGGGACGACACGCGACCAAGCTGTTCCATCGGGTCGGCCGCGGGATCGAGCTGACCGAGGCGGGACGCGTGTTCCTCGTCGAGGCCCGCGCGGTGCTCGCCCGGGCCGAGGCCGCCGAGCTGGTGCTCGCCGACCTCAGCGGCATGCGACGCGGGACGCTGGCCCTCTACGCCAGCCAGACCATCGCCAGCGACTGGCTGCCGCGCCACCTTGTCGCCTTCCGCCGGGCCTACCCTGAGATCGCCATCCGGCTGGCGGTGGGCAACACCACCGACGCTGCCGATGCGGTCCGCGCCGGGCAGGCCGAACTCGGCTTCGTCGAGGGGGCGCTGGACGACCCGACGCTCGCGAGCATCACCATTGCTCATGACCAGCTCGTCCTCGTGGTCGCCCCAGGCCATCCCTTCGCCGGAGCGACCGCCCTTGAACCCAAGGACCTCGCCGGGGCCGACTGGGTGCTGCGCGAGGGGGGATCGGGAACCCGCTCGGCCTTTGAGGCGGCGCTGGGTGCGGCCGGCCTCGCTGCGGCTCAACTCCAAGTCACACTCGAATTGCCCTCGAACGAGGCGGTCCGCGCCGCCGTCGAGGCCGGGGGCGGGGCCGCCGTGCTGTCCGAGACCGTGGTCGCCGCAGCGCTTCGAGCCGGGACCCTGGTACGGGCGGCGTTCGCCCTGCCGAGCCGGCCGTTCCGGGTACTGCGCCACAAGGAGCGCTACCGCAGCCGGGCCGCCGACGCGCTGCTCGATTTGATCGCAACGGCGGATGCCGAATGAGCGAGCCCGCGAAACCCGTTCCCCCCGACGACCCGCGGGTCAGGCTCGCCGAGGACCGCACGGTGCTGGCAGCCGAGCGCACCTTCGTGGCGTGGCTTCGCACCGGGCTCGCCTTCCTCGGCGTCGGCCTGGCCGCGCAGCGCTTCCTGCGAGAGGTGCTGGCGGTCTGGCCACTGAAGGTGCTGTCGCTCACGCTGATCGCCTGTGCGCTCGCCTCGTTCGCCGGCGCCGCATGGCGGGACCGAGCGATCCGGGCGCGACTCGCTCATGCCGAGATCCCGATGATGCCGCGCATCCTCACCGTCGGGGTTGCGGCCCTGCTCATCGCGATCTCGGGCCTCGCTGCCACCGCCCTGCTCTGGGCGTGACGGTCAGGCCACCGTTACCCGCACCCGGTGCCAGGCGGCGCTGAGGTAGCCCTTGTAGTTCCAGGTGTCGTCCGGCGCCGCAGGCTGGGTCTGGCCGGCGGAATCCCAGGCCCGTACCGCGAGTTCGTGCTCGCCGGTCGTCAGCTCGCGCTCGATCTCCCAGAACGTCCAGGCGTAGGGTGCGTCGGCGTCGCGGTCGATCCGGGCCTGCGCCCAGCTGCGACCGCCATCCGTCGAGACATCGACGCGGGCGACCGCGCGGTCACTGGCGATGGCGTAGCCGCGGATCGCGTGCCGGCCGGCCTTCAACGCCGCGCCGCGGGCGGGCTCGCAGATCGCGCTGTTGAGCGGCATCGCCTCGATGGTGATGCCGTGGGCGGGGTCCGCGGTCTCGGCGGTCACGTCGGGCGGAAACAGCTTGTAGTCGTCGGCCTGCATCGGGTTGTTGGAGGGGTGATCCTGCACCGTGATGCGGGCGAGCCATTTCGGGCTGCGGATGCCGGCAAAGCCCGGCACCACAACACGCAGCGGGTGACCGTGCTCGGGGGCGAGAAGCTCGCCGTTCATCGCGAAGGCGAGCAGCGTCTCGGGGGCGAGAGCCTTGGCGAGCGGGATCGAGGCGCCGAAGCGCGTGTCCGTATGGGCGATCCGGTCGTGGCTCTCGAAGGCGACGTGACGTGCGCCCCCCGCGTCGAGGCCGGCCGCGCGCAGCACCTCGGCGAGGCGCACGCCGGTCCATTCCGCGTTGCCGATGGCGCCGGGCGCCCACGGGTCGCCGGAGACCGGCGCCACCGCCAGCATGTCGGCCCGGCGGTTGCCGGCGCATTGCATCACCGCCGTGACGGTGACGGGCGCGAAGCGTTCCTTGAGATCGGCGAGCGAGAGGTCGAGCGACGTCGCGACCATCCCGTCGATAATCAGGCGGTAGCTGTCGGCGTCGAGGTCCGGGATGTCACCGTGGCTGCGGACGTAGAAGTCGGCCTGATCAGTCAGGAAGGCCGCGCGCAGGCGATCGAGCGGCGGCTCGGCGTTGTAGGGCGCCTTTCCGTGGACGATGAGGCGGTCCTTGCGCTGGAACAGGCCGAGCATGGGGTCTTTGTCCTGCGTTCGTGACGTGTCGACATCGGGAACGCGCCGGGAGCCGAGAAGGCACCCGGCGCGCGACGCCTCAGGGCTTCATGGTCGAGATGACCGCGTTCTTCGCCCGGTCCACCACGGCGACGCTAAGGTCGCGGTTGAGGACGTAGGCGTGGGCGTTGTCGGCCGAGAACGCGATCGCCTGGCGCGGCTCGTTCAGGCCGGTCACCGTGGCGACGACCTTGAGGGTGCCGGTGTCGATCACCGACAAGGAGTTGTCCTTGAGATTGCCCGAATAGACGAAGCGCCCGTCCGGGGTCAGCGCGGCGCCGTAGGGGTCCTTGCCCACCGCCACCTCGGACGTGACCTTACGGGCGGCGACATCGACCACGCCGATCGTGTTGCGGCCGCTGTTGGCGGCAAACAGCGTCTTACCGTCCTTGGTGATCGAGATGGCGCGCAGCTTGTCGAACCCGGCGATCTCGCCGGTGATCTTGTTGGTGGCGGTATCGACCAACGTGATCTTGTCGCCGAGGAAGTTCGTCACGAACACGGTCTTGCCGTCCGGCGACAACTTCACGCCCTGGCGCGGCTGCGCGAAGCCGGGGATCACAGCCTCGGCGAGCATGGTCCTGGTGTCGAACACGGTCAGCGTGCTCGCGGCCTCGTTATTGACGTAGAGCTTGGTCCCGTCGGCCGAGAGCACCGTGCCGAACGCGCCGGGGCCCGCGGCGAGAACGCCGGCTTCCTTGCCGGTGGCGGTCTCGTAGACCGTGATCCGGCCGGTGCCGCTGTCGGAGACGTAGAAGCGGGCGCCGTCCGGCGCGAACACGATGTTGCGCGGGGTCACGAAGCCGTCGAGGCGGCGCAGCACCGTGCCCTTGGCGACGTCGTAGACGATGACGGCGCTCTCTTCGCTGTTCGACACAGCGGCGACCGTACCGGCGGCGTTCAGCGCCAGCGCGTTGTTCTTGATCGCCCCGTCGAAACCGGCGGCGAACCCGGGCTGGCCCTGGGCGAGGAGCAAGGCGGCTCCGGCGACGAGGGCGCGCAGGCTGGTGCGGATATGGGTCATGAAGCGTGTCTCTCGGGCATGCGCGCTCGTTCGGCGGCCGGGGCCTGCCGTGAGGGCTGGTTCGAAATCGGAAATCCGTCGTGCAAGGCCGGGCCGGCCGTGCATCGCCCTGAGGAGACGCCGGAAGGCGCGGTCTATTCCCCGAGGCCGGCGAAAAAAGCGCGGCGGCCTCGGGAATCGGGGGTTCAGGGCGTCGGCTTCAACGCCGTGAGGTAATCGATGATGGTCTGCACGTCGGCCTGATCGACCGGTGCCTTGTAGACGTGAACCATCTTGTTCACGGTCTCGGTCCACTGCGCCTTGGTGAGCTTGGGCTGGGTCAGCACCATCCCGGCCGAGTGGCAGGCAAGGCAGTTGTTGTTGACGGCCTCGGCCCCCGGCCCGTCGGGGAAGATCCGGTCGGAGGTCGGCATCGCAATGGATTGCGAGGTGAAGCGCATCGGCTCGGGGGCCGGGGCGGCGAGCGCCACCAGAGGAGACAAGGCGAGCGCGGCGATGAGGGCCGCAGGGCGGATCGGGTTCATGGCTGGTCTCCTCAAGCGGCCTGGAAGGACACGGTCTCTATGCCGTTCTGCATGAAGCCGTTGGCGTTCCAGACCTGGTCCATGCCCTGGGCGACGCCGTTGGTATTGGTGCAGCGGACCTTAACCGCATGGGTGCCGGCGGCCAGCGCCGGCAGGCTGCCGTCGAAGCGGCGGAAGCTGTAGGGGCCCTCGTCCGCGCCGAGTTGCGCCGGAAACCACGTCGCCCCGCCGTCTCCGGAGAAGTCGACCGCCTTTACCCCGCAATCGCCGCCGAAAGCGATGCCGCGAAGGGCCACCGGCGTTCCGGCCGCCACCTTGGCGCCGTCGGTCAGGTTGGTGACGAAGGAGCGCGGCACCATCCTGTTGATCGGCACCGTCTTGAAGCCGGTCTGGCCGGGCTTGATGTTGGCGCCCGGCACGTCCGGGATGCGGTAGGCGGTCTTCATCCAGTACCCGTCGTCGGGCTTGTCCAGCACCTCGATGTCGGACAGCATCTTGACCCAGTAGGTCGAATACCAGCCCGGCACCACGAGGCGGAGCGGGAAACCGTTGAGCAGCGGGAGCTGCTCGCCGTTCATCGCGTAGGCGATCATCACCTCACCATTGTTGGCGTGGTCGAGATCGAGCGACTTCTTGAAGTCCGGCGCGTCGTCGACCACGGGCTCGTCGAGGCCGTTGAAGCGCACCTGCACGGCGCCGGACTTCACCCCAGCGCGTTCGAGCACGTCCTTGAGGCGTACCCCGGTCCAGCGGGCGTTGCCCATCGAGCCGTTGGCCCATTGCGCGCCGGGCACCCGCGGCTCGAACAGCCCGCGTGAATTGCCCGAGCACTGGTTCACCGCGGCGATCTCGAAGCGCGGCAGGCCGGCGATGGCGTCGAGCGAGAGCGAGAGTTCCTTATCGACGTGGCCGTGGACCTTAAGACGGAAGGTGCCGGCATCGACTTCGGTCGGGATCGAGGCCCAGTGCCAACGGACGTAGAAGCGGTCGTTAGGGGTGAACACGCCCTCGTCGAACACCGAGAACGGCGTCTCCAGCAGCGGCGGATGGGTGCGTTGAAGGATCATCTCGGCCTTGCCCGGAAAGGCGGTGGTCAGCGCCCGCTCGTCCGGGCCGCCGGGCAGCGGAAGCTTCACCGAGCCCGCGGCCCAGGCCGGCATGGCGGCGGCGAGGCTGCCGACCCCTAGGCCACCCAGGACGAGGCGGCGGTTCAACGGTTCGTGCAGATGGCGCATGATGTCTCCCTGGAATCGTTTGTTGGGCCGCGTCGGCCGGTCGCTGGATCTCGGTGTCGCCGTCGGCGGACGGCATTGGCGTCGGTCGGGACGGTTCGGTCTCGCCGCCGGAAACTCGGGTCGTCGATCCATGTCATCCCGGCAAAGAGGCGTCCTCTCCGTGAACGAGATGCTACAGCGAGATGATTATTCCACCCAATGATCGTTAGAGATCTGAACGATCTCCGATTGCGATCATCCGAAGATTTCCGATCTCCGATCAATGGCGGGCGGCCGGATCAGATGATCGTCAGCCAGGCGGTGCCGACGGCGGCGACAGTCAGGGCGACCGTCCAGAACAGGACCCAGCGCATATGACCGCTGGTCTCGCCCTGCCGGGCCTCGTCAGTGGTCTCGAAGGTGGGTCGGGTCATGATGGATCTCCCTGTCATTCGGGTGTTCGAAGGCTTCACGTGCCGCCGGACGGATGCCCGGCGGCCAAGGGGGCGCTGTCAGCGACCGATCAGTTCCCGCGCCGGGCCGCCGGTCTCCTGGCCGCGGCCACGGGCGTAGGCCGGGAGTGCCGGGTTCTTGGCGTTGGCGCCATCGGCGTCGCCGTAGATCGGTGCGGATGGGCTGGTGATGAAGCGGACCTGCGGAGCGCGGAGGCCCTGGGCCTGCGAGAGGCCCGTCATGCCGACGAGGGCGGAGGCGGCGAGGGCGACGGCAGCGATCGTACGGGTCATGGTCGATATCCTTCTGGTCGGGTCGTCACGTCGGTTCGTGATGACAAGAAGGTAGCGGCCGACAACCATTCATACTAATGGTTTGATTAGCTAGTTTTAATCGATTGTTTTGATGATTAAGCGCCGCTTGCGAGTTGATGTTTATCGCGGCGGCGCGCGATGCGGGGTCGTGCTAGAGCCGGTGCGTTGACCCTCCGAAGCCCAAGAGCGCCCCGTGTCCGAATCCAGTCTGCTGGCGATCAGCACAGGCCTAAAGCCGCTCTCGCGCCTCCAGCATCCGCGGGACGTGATCCGACAATTCACGCCGAACTGGTTCACCGTGGTGATGGGCACTGGCGTGGTCGCCTTGGCCCTCGACCGTCTGCCGGAGACGCATGCCCTGCTGGCCCCTGTGCCGCTCGGGCTCTGGCTCGCCTCCGTCGTGCTTTTCGCCACCTTCTGCCTAGTCTACGGCGCGCGCTGGATCTTCTACTTCGATGGCGCCCGACGGATCTTCGGACACTCGACGGTGTCGATGTTCTTCGGGGCGATCCCGATGGCACTGGCGACGCTGCTGAACGGGCTGCTGATATTCGGTCCGCCCTATCTCGGCGCAGAGACCGTCCGAATCGCACTGCCACTGTGGTGGTTCGACGTGGCGCTCGCTCTGATCTGTGCTGTCGCGATCCCCTACCTGATGTTCACCCGTCAGGAGCACCGCATCGACCAGATGACGGCCGTATGGCTGCTGCCAGTGGTGACAGCCGAGGTCGTCGCCGTCTCCGGTGGCCTGCTCGCTCCAGCCTTGAGCGGCGAGAGCCAACAACTCGCCGTCATCGTCACGAGCTTCGTGCTCTGGGGCGTCTCGGTCCCGCTGGCGCTGAGCATCCTGGCGATCCTGGTGCTGCGCATGGCGCTGCACAACTTGCCACCGCGTGAGATGGCCGCATCGAGCTGGCTCTCCCTCGGTCCGCTCGGAACCGGGGCGCTCGGCCTGCTCGTGCTGGGGCAGGCCGGTGGCCCGATCCTCGCGGCAGGCGGTTTTGCCGGCGCGCCCGAGATCCTCAGGATCACGGGCCTGATCGGCGCGCTGATCCTCTGGGGCTACGGCGCCTGGTGGTTTCTGCTCTCGCTCGCCGTCACCGTGCGCTACCTACGCGCCGGCGTTCCGTTCAACCTCGGCTGGTGGGGCTACATCTTCCCGCTCGGCGTCTATGCCCTGGCCACCCTGCGGATCGGCGAAGTGACGGCACTCAGCGGGTTCGCCTGGCTCGGAGCGGGCCTCGTCGGCCTGCTGACCCTACTCTGGCTGATCGTGTCCGTGCGCACGTTGCGCGGGGCCTATCGCGGGGAGCTCTTCGTCTCGCCCTGCCTCGCCGGGGCCTGACCGGGCCTCGGGCGCATCCGATCGGTTCAAGCGAGGCCCAGCACGCGGATCAGACCGAGGCTGACGGCGCCGAGTGCGACGAGCGAGGCGACCACCGCCAGGGTCACCCGCGCCCCGGCCTTGGCGACGCTGCGCACATCGACCCCGAGGCCGAGCGCCGCCATCGAGACCACGGTGAGCAGATTGGCGGTCTCCGACATCGGCGCGAGCGCGACCTGCGGAACCAGCCCGGCCGAGCGAAGGCCCGCGAGCGCCAGGAAGGCGAGGATGAACCACGGCACCAAGCGGTGGATCGCGAGGCCGGCGCGAGCAGGGCGGTCGCCAGCGGTGACGCCGGGGGCGGCCTCGTCGGTCTCCTCGCGCAGCCGGCTTGCGCCGAGCGAGAGCATCAGGACGACCGGGCCTAGCATCAGCACCCGGACGAGCTTCACCAGGGTTCCGACCTGGACGCTGAGCGCCGCGACCGGCGCGGTGGCGGCGAGGACTTGCGGAACAGCGTAGACGGTGAGGCCGGCGAGCACGCCGTACTGCATCGGCGACAGACCGAGCAGCGGCACCAGCAGCGGTAGGCCGAGCACCACCAGCACGCCCAGCACCGCGGTGAAGGCGATGGAGGCGGCGACGTCCTCGCCGTCGGCGCCGATCACCGGTGCCGTGGCCGCGATCGCCGAGTTGCCGCAGATCGAGTTCCCGCAGGCCACGAGGATCGCCATGCGCGGATGCAGCCCGAGCGCTCGGCCGATGCCGTAACTCGACAGGATCGCCACCGCGACGACGCCCGCAATGCCGAAGAGCAGGCCCGGTCCGGCGGCGAGGATCGTCGCGAGGCTGAGCGACGCCCCGAGCAGGACGACCGCGATCTCCAGCACGGTCTTGGCCCCGAAGGCGATGCCGGGAAAGAAACGCTGCGACGGGGTCCAGGCGGTGCGAATCGCGCTCCCGAGCAGGATCGCCAGTACCAGGGCTTCGAGCCAAGCGCGACCGAACAGATGCGCCTCGACGGCCTCGAAGCCGACCGCTGCGGCGGTGACCGCCACGCAGAGGCCCAGTCCCGGAAGGATGGCTCTCGTGCCGGCCAAGGCGTGCATCGATCGAGGGTGGGAGAAAAGTCTGGGCGCGGACATGGATGGCTCCGATGTGATGCCGGAGGATCCCAGGGCCCGTTCATTCACTCCAACGGAATGATTAGATGCTTGCCATCACTGAAATAGATGAAAGCAGGACCCCTTCAGAGTTTGCGGAGACCCATTGTGGAGGGCCGACAGGCGGATTCACCCGTCGATCCAGCGGGCCTTGATCGTCGTGTCCGCAGCAAGCTCATAGATCCTGACGGAGCCCGTCGCGAGTTCAAGGTGCTCGACCTCCGCGGGGCTCAGGTCTTCAAGCGCCATGACAAGCGCCCGCAGGCAATTGCCGTGGGCGACGACGAGCACGTCTCCGCCCATAACCGCCGGCTGGATGGTTCGGAGGTAGCATGGGACGATGCGGGCGACGGTATCGCGCAGGCTCTCACCGTTCGGCGGCGCCTCGGCGTAGGAGCGGCGCCAGGTCTCGATCCGCTCCGCCCCCCAGCGCGCATCGGCGGCGATCTTGTCGAGCCCGCTGAGGTCGCCGTAGTCTCGCTCGTCGAGCGCGGCGAAGCGTTGGGGGACCAATCCGGGTTGCCCGAGCGCATCGAGAATAAGCCGGCCGCTCACGATCGCCCGCGTCAGCGTCGAGGTGAAGGCTGCGGAAAAGCGCCAGCTGCGCTCGGCCAAACGCCGCCCGGCTGCCTCGGCTTCCATCCGGCCCTGCTCGGTCAAGGGCGAGTCCAGCAATCCCGTGAACAGGCCGGATCGGTTGGCTACGCTCTGGCCATGCCGGACCAGCACGAGATGTCGCGTGACCGGGGCTTTGCAATCGTGAATCACGCTGTCTCCCGAGGCAGAGCACTTTCGTGCCGGTCGCATCGCCTCTGATGATGTCGGCATCCGACTTCAACGAACTTCGACCATGCGATGGGTTGGACCGTTCATCCGGAGTCGGCGGGTCATCCTAGGTCCGCTTAAGAACGTCTCGCGACTGAAAGCAGCCAAGCTGCTTCCCACCCCAAGCTGACCTCGCGAATGGGTACCAAGCGTCAGATTTCAACCACTAGGGGCCCGCATCCACGGGACCTACGGAAACGGCGCTAGGCAACCATGCTCCGATGGCGCAAAAGAAACCTATGTTATGCGGCAACCTACCGGCCAGGCCGGCCTTTGGTATCCATGCCCCTGCCTGACCCCGCCGATGCCCCCCATGTCCTCGTGGTCGACGACGACGCCCTCATCCTGATGGATGTGTCCGACATCCTGGAGGATGCCGGTTTCGTGGTTCTTGAGGCGATGGACGTCGCCCAGGCGACGCGGGTGCTCGACGAGCACCATGGCAAGGTGCAGCTGCTGTTCACGGACGTGCAGATGCCCGGGCCGGACAACGGCTTCGACCTGGCGCGGCGGACGGCCGTGACGTGGCCCCACATCGCCATCGTGGTCGCCTCCGGCAATGTGCGACCTGAACCCGGGGACCTGCCCGATGGGGCGACGTTCATCGGGAAGCCGTTCAGCCCCTCCTTGGTCCGGCACCACGTGCGCGAGACGATGCCGTCGGAGAAGCACCCCGGGCCCCTTCGGAGGTAAGCCCGGGATCGGTTGGCCGGAGCCCCATGCCTCCTACCGGCTCTCCTCGATCATCGACCGGATGCGAGCGACCCTCGATGTCGGGTTAGGCGAGGTCTTCGAGAATGTCGGAGACCAACATGCCTAACCGTCGGCTCGTCGTCGACCACCAGCATGGTCTCGTCCTCGTTGTCATTCCGCGGCCAAGGGCATCGTGTGCCCCTCGACGGGTTCCGGCTGCATGTCGGATCTCGGCAGTCCCCATCCCTTCACCAGCCCGTATACCGCCGGGATCACGACGAGGGTCAGGACGGTCGACGACACCATGCCGCCGATCATCGGCACCGCGATGCGCTGCATGACCTCGGAGCCCGAGCCGGTGCTCCACAGGATGGGCAACAGCCCGGCTATGATGGCGACCACGGTCATCATCTTGGGCCGCACCCGCTCGACCGCGCCGACCATGATCGCCCGCCTCAGGTCATTTCGCGATAGGGCGCGCCCATCCCGCTCGCACTCCGTCCGGATCTCGGCCAGCGCATGGTCGAGGTAGACCAGCATGATCACCCCGGTCTCGGCGGCGACCCCGGCGAGCGCGATGAAGCCCACGGCCACGGCGACCGATAGGTTGAAGCCCAACCACCACATCAGCCAGACGCCGCCCACCAGTGCGAAGGGCAGCGACAGCATCACGATGAGGGTTTCAGTCAGCCGGCGAAAGTTGAGGTAGAGCAGCAGGAACACGGTCAGGAGGGTCAGGGGCACCACGATCTTGAGCCGGGCCGTGGCGCGGTCGAGGTACTCGACCTGCCCGCTCCACTGGAGGGTGGTCCCGGGTGGCAGGCTCACCTCGCCGGTAACAGCCGCCCGTGCATCGGCCACGTAGCCGCCAAGGTCCCGTCCCGAGACATCGACGTAGATGAAGACCGCGAGTTGCCCGTTCTCGGTCCGGATCTGGGTCGGCCCCCGGGTCAGTGCCACCTTGGCGACTTCGCCCAAGGGGACCGTGCCTCCGCCCGCGATGGGCACCTGCACCTCGGTCGCGATGGATTGTGGGCTCGACCGGAAGGCGCGCGGGTAGCGCACGTTGACGGTGTAGCGCTCGCGGCCCTCGACCGTGTTGGTGACGCTCTCGCCGCCGAGCGCCATGGCGATCACGTCCTGCACGTCCCCGACCGATAGGCCGTAGCGGCCCAGAACCTCCCGGTCGGGCGTGATGTCGAGGAAGTACCCGCCCTGGACGCGCTCGGCATAGGCGCTCGACGTGCCCGGCACCGCCTTCACCACCGCCTCGACCCGGCGGGCGACCTTCTCCATCTCGGCGAGGTCGGTTCCGAGCACCTTGATGCCGACGGGGGTCCGGATGCCGGTGGCGAGCATGTCGATGCGGGCGCGGATCGGCTGGGTCCAGGCATTGGAGACACCGGGGAACTGGAGCGCGGCATCCATCTCGGCTTTGAGGCTCGCCAGCGTCACGCCCGGGCGCCACTCCGCCTTCGGCTTCAGGTTGACGATGGTCTCGAACATCTCGGAGGGCGCCGGGTCCGTCGCGGTCGCGGCCCGTCCGGCCTTGCCGTAGACGGACAGGACTTCCGGGAAGCTCTTCAGGATGGTGTCCTGTCTCCCTAAAAGCTCGCCGGCCTTGGTCACCGAGATGCCCGGCAGGGTGGTCGGCATGTACATCAGGGTGCCCTCGTCGAGATCGGGCATGAACTCGGACCCGAGTTGCAGGGCCGGCCAGACCGAGGCGCCGAGAACGCCCAGCGCGATCAGGATGGTCAGCACCCGCGCCCGCAGGACCCCTGCGATGATGGGACGGTAGAACCAGATCAGGAGCCGGTTCACCGGGTTGCGGTGCTCGGGCACGATGCGGCCGCGCACGAACAGCACCATCAGCGCCGGAACCAGCGTCACCGACAGCACCGCCGCCGCCGCCATCGCGAACGTCTTGGTGAAGGCCAGCGGCCCGAACAGACGCCCTTCCTGGCTTTCCAGGGTGAAGATGGGCAGGAAGCTGACCGTGATGATGAGGAGCGAGAAGAACAGCGAGGGACCGACCTCGGAGGCGGCCTCTATCAGGACCTGGACCCGGGGCTTGCCAGGGTCCGCCCGCTCCAGGTGCTTGTGGGCGTTCTCGATCATGACGATGGCGGCGTCGATCATGGCGCCGACCGCGATGGCGATGCCGCCCAGGCTCATGATGTTGGCGCCCAAGCCCAGCGCCTTCATGCCCGCGAACGCCATTAGGATGCCGACCGGCAGCATCAGGATCGCGACCAGCGCACTGCGGACGTGGAGCAGGAACACGACGCAGACGAGGGCGACGATGGCGCTCTCCTCGATCAGGGTCCCCTTGAGCGTCTCGATGGCCGCCTCGATGAGGTGCGACCGGTCGTAGACAGGCAGGATCTCGGTGCCCTTGGGCAGGCTCGCGGCGACCTCGGCGAGGCGCGCCTTGGCACTCGCGATAACGTCGAGGGCGTTGGCCCCGAAGCGCTGGAGGATGATGCCGCCGGCGACCTCGCCCTCCCCGTTCATCTCGGTGATGCCGCGGCGCTCGTCGGGACCGAGCTCGACCCGGGCGACGTCCTTCACCCGCAGGGGCGTGCCCGCCTCTGTCTTCAGGACGATGCTCTCGATGTCGGCGATGCTCTTGAGGTACCCGCGGCCACGGACGACGAACTCGAACTCGGAGAGCTCGACGGTGCGGCCGCCTACGTCGGCGTTGCTCGCCCGGATCGCGTCCCGGAGCTTCGCCAGGGTGATGCCCTGCGCCCGCAACCGGCTCGGGTCGACGACCACGTTGTACTGTTTGACGAAGCCGCCGACGCCTGCGACCTCGGCCACGCCTTCGGCACGAGAGGCCCCGAAGCGCACGACCCAGTCCTGGAGCGAGCGGAGCTCGGCCAGCGTGCGCTCTTTGGCGACCACGACGTACTGGTAGACCCAGCCGACCCCGGTCGCGTCCGGTCCCAGCGTCGGGGTCACCCCCGCCGGCAGGCGCTTGGCCACGGTGTTTAGGTATTCGAGCACCCGGCTCCGGGCCCAGTATGGGTCGGTGCCGTCCTCGAAGATGACGTAGACGAACGAGACCCCGAAGAACGAGAAGCCGCGCACGACCTTCGACCGGGGCACCGTCAGCATGGCGGTAGTCAGCGGGTAGGTGACCTGGTCCTCGATGACCTGTGGCGCCTGCCCGGGGTACTCGGTGTAGACGATGGTCTGGACGTCCGAGAGGTCCGGGATCGCGTCGAGCGGCAGGGTCCTCAGGGCGTAGAGCCCGGCCCCCACCGCGAACACCGTCCCGATCAACACCAGAACCAGATTCCGGGCCGACCAGCCGATGAGCCGGGCGATCATGGCGCCCTCCCATCGGCCGCCGCCTGCGGACCTGGTTCTACCTTCGGCTCGGAGAGACCCTGCAGCGCCGCCTTGAGGTTGCTCTCGGCGTCGATGAGGAAGTTGGCGGCGGTCACCACCCGGTCGCCTGCCGCGATGCCCTCCCGGACTTCGACGTAGCCGTCGCCGCGGGCACCGAGCTTGACCGGGCGCGGCTCGAAGCGGCCCTCGCCCTTGTCGAGCAGGACGACCTGCCTGGTTCCGGTGTCGATGACGGCGTCGTCGGGGACGGCGACCACGGGCTTGGCGTTCCCGGTCGCGATCTCGACGTCGCCGTACATCCCGGGCCGCAGGTCGCCGTTGAGGTTCGGCAACTCGATGCGCAGGCGGGCCGTCCGGGTCCCCATGGCGAGGTGCGGATAGATCCGCGTCACCGTGCCAGTGAAGGTCCGGTCGGGAAACGTCCGGGCACGCACGGTCGCCGTTTGGCCCTCCGCCACGGACGCCAGGTCGCGTTCGGTCACGTCGACGAGCACCCATACCCGGGTATGGTCGACGAGCTTGAACAGGGTGTCGCCGGACTTGGCGCGCATGCCGTCGGAGACGTTGCGCTCGACCACGACGCCGTCGCGTGGCGCCGACCACGTGATGGTCGCCGGCACTTTTCGGGATCGCTCGATCTCGTCGATGGCCTCGGGCGGGATGCCGAGGTTCTCCAGTCGGCGCCGGGCGCCCTCGTAGCCGATGCCGGTGAGGTACTGCGCGGCGGCCGCGTTCATCTCGGGCGAGAACAGGCGCATGAGCGGCTGGCCCTTGTGGACGTGGTCGCCGGTGGTGACGGCCTCGACCTTCTCAATGAAGGCGTCGGTGCGCATCGCGATGACCGAGATCCGGCGCTCGTCCTCCTCGATGGTTCCAGGAGCCCGCACCGGCATGGATAGGACGCGCCGTGCAGCGACCTCCGTCCGGACGCCGGTTCGCTGGACCTTGCCGGGCGAGAGGGTCACGGTGCCGTCGTCGGTGTCCTCGCCCTCGTAGACGGGGAGGTAGTCCATCCCCATCGAGTCCTTTTTCGGAATCGGCGAAGTGTCCGGAAGGCCCATCGGGTTGCGGTAGAAGCGCACCTTGCGGGCGCTCGCGGGCGTCTTGGCCTGAGCCATGGCCATGTCGCCGTGGCCGGCGTCAGGCATGGCTTCCGCCTCTTCGGGTTCGTCGAAGCGCACGTCCTCGCTGGCGTGGACGGCGCGGTAGTCGCGACCGTCCGCCGTCTGTTTGGGTTCGGAGGCGTAGTCCGGCTTCCCGTCCGGGTCTCGGTAGTAGACCACCGAACCCGTCGCCTTGATCGGAGCCTGCGCGGGCATCGGGGAGGCCGGCCGTGCACCCGGCAGCCAATGGGCGAACCCGGTCCGCGCCTGCTGGACGAGCGCCGGCACGGGGCTGCCCTCATGCCCCGCGCCATAGCCCAGCCCCCCCGCCGCGAGCGCGGCGAGGGTCCCGGCCAGCCATGCCGTCCGGCTCACTTGGTGGCCTTGAACACCAGCTTGTTCTCGACGGTGCCGGTCTCGCCTTGGACCTTGGCCCCGAGCGAGAGGCGCCAGCCGCCGGCCATCGTCAGCTTCGCCTTGAACCGGTAGAGGCCCGGCTCCGGCGAGGGCAGTTGCTCGATCTTGGAGGTCATCTCCTCCATGCTGTCGGGCGCCATATCGATGCGCTTGGCGAAGATGACGGCGTTCGGCACGGGCTTGGACGTGCGCTTGTCGACGAGGCGGACGTCGAGGATGGCCTCGCCCTGCTTGGCTTCGTCCTTCACCAGCTGGAACTCGTAGTCCTTGGTGTCGGCCCGGGCCGCGGCGGTGAGGGCGAGGCCGAGCAGCGCAACCGTGAGGGCGCGCGAAAACGATGTCTTGGTCACGATGTGGGGTCTCCTGAACGCGATGGATGGCCACGCGCGGACGCGCGTCACCGTGCCGGCGCAGGCGCCGACGGCATCGGGTTCAGGCTCGGGGAGGCTCGGAGGGTGGCCCTTGCGAGACGCTGTCGAAGGAGGCGGTGACGGCCCACGCAGTCCCCTCGACGACGGCGACGCGTCCCGGCAACCCTAAGGCGCCGGGCAGGCCGGTGGCGACCTTCGCCAGGCAGAGTGCCATCAGGGGGCAGCCCTTCGAGCAGTCGGGCATGTCCGGCCGCTCCTTGGGGCAGCACGGCATCTCGTCCATGGCCATCCCGGCCATGTCGTCCATGGCCTCGTCGGGCATCGCCATGGCGTGGCCCTGAGCGGCCATCGGCGCATGCATGCCCGCGGCGGCCGCGGATGCGGTCACCGGCGCAAGGGCGAGGCTGAGGACCGCAAGGAGCGGAAGCAGCCGCCGAAGGGCGAGCCAGAAGGTCACGGACGGACGATGCCACATCGCGGAGCGGTGAGGAAGGGAGGTGACTACCGGACGCGCCAGAGGGATACGGCGAGCGCGACGTTCGCGAGGGCGAGCACGGTCAAGAGGGCGTAGGTCGCATCGGCGCCCGCCTGCGTCAGCACGACCGCCCCGAGGGAGGGCGCAAGCGCCTGCGCCACCAGCCCCGGACGGGCGAGCCGGCCAACGAGCGGGGCGTAGCGCTCGGGACCGAACAGCGCGAGGGGCACCGTCCCGCGGGCGATGGAATAGATCCCGTTGCCGGCGCCGTAGAGGACCAGCGACAGCCCCACCACGGGCAGACCAGCCGCCAGCATCGCGACCCCGATGGCGACGAGGACCATCGCCGCGGTGAGGGTCCATAGAGGGTGATGCCGGCCCTTCCCGGCCATCTCGACGATGCGCGCCCCCACCTGTGACGGGCCGATCAGCGCGCCGTATGCGACGGCCGAGGTCAGCGCCACGCCACGGGCCTGGAGAAGGGTAATGAGGTGCACCGAGACCATGGCCATTACGGTGCCGCCGAGGGTCAGGACCCCCGCCATGAGGAGGAAGGCACGCCGCTCGCGTGCATCGAGCCGGACGGCCGAGACCGGGCCCTCGGAACGTGCTGGCCCGTGGGCAGGGGGGTGCGGGATGACGAGCAGGACGAGGGGAAGCGTGACCGCCAGGTGCAGCCCGGCATAGGCGAGGCAGGTGCCGCGCCAGCCTACCCGTTCGATCAGGAAGGCCGAGAGCGGCCAGCACACCGTGCTGGCGAAGCCGCCCCACAGGGTCAGGGTCGTGATGGCGGGTCTTGCCTCGGCGCCGTAGAGCCGACCAAGCGTGGCAAAGGCCGGATCGTACAGGCCGGTGCCCATGCCGAGCCCGACGAGGAGCCAGCCCACCAGGTAGGTCGGCAGGTTCGGCGCGAGGCCGAGGACGCCGAGGCCCAAGGCAAGGACCACGGCCGCGAAGGCCAGAACGGGCCTACCGCCGTGCTCCCCGATGAACGCTCCGACCCGTGGCGAGACCAAGCCCGCGACGAGGAGGCCGAGGGACAGCCCTCCGATGACCCAGCCGAGGGGCCATCCCGTATCCTTCGACATCGGCGCGGCCAGAACCGACAGGAGATAAAACGAGGAGCCCCAGGTCAGGATCTGGATCACGCCCAGGGCCGAGATCACGGGCCAGCGGCGCGCCGGGGTCATCGGTTCGCTACCGCGCCCCAAGAACGGGTAGCCACACTGTAAGGGCCGCCAGGGTGACGAGGAGCACCGGCGGCGTGATGACCAGACCCACCCGCATGTACTGGCCCCACGTGATGTGCTGGCCCTTGGTGTCGAGGACGTGGAGCCAGAGCAGGGTCGCCAGGCTCCCGATGGGGGTGAATTTCGGGCCGAGGTCGCAGCCGATGACGTTGGCGTAGATCATGAGCTCGCGCGTCAGGGGTGAGAGATTTGGGGCCTGCTGGATTGAGAGTGCACCCACCAGCACGCTCGGCATGTTGTTCATGACCGAGGACAGGATGGCGGCGGCGAACCCGGTCCCGATGGTGGCGACGAACGGGCCAAAGCCCGAGAGCCATACGAGCCCCTGCGCCAGGTAGCCGGTCAGCCCGGCATTCTTCAGGCCGTAGACCACGAGGTACATGCCGAGGCTGAACAGCACGATCTGCCAGGGGGCGCCGGTCAGGACCTTGCGAATGGGGATGACGCGGCTGCGGTTGGCCAGCGCCAGGAGGATCAGTGCGCCGGCACAGGTGACCACCGAGACCGGCACGCCGAACGGTGCGGTCACAAAGTAGGCGACCAGAAGCAGACCGAGGAGCGGGAAGGCCGCCCGGAAGACCAGCGGGTCCTTGATCGCGTGGCGCGGCGCTTCGAGCTCGGCTACCGGGTACGTGGCCGGAAGGTCGCGCCGGTAGAACAGCCACAGCACCACCAGGGTCGCTGCCAACGAGACCAGGTTCACCGGCACCATCACGGCCGCGTAGCGGCTAAAGGAGATGTCGAAGAAGTTCGCCGAGACGATGTTGACGAGGTTCGAGATCACCAGCGGCAGGCTCGTCGAGTCTGCCACGAACCCGCAGGCAACAATGAAGGCCAGCGCGGCCGCCGGCTTGAAGTTCAGCCGGAGCAGGATGGCGAGCACAATGGGGGTGAGCAGGAGGGCCGCCCCGTCATTGGCGAACACCGCCGCGATGGCTGCACCCAGGAGGATGAGCAGCGGGAAGAGCAGGCGTCCCCGGCCGCCGCCCCAGCGGGCGATGTGGAGCGCCGCCCAATGGAAGAAGCCGGCTTCGTCGAGGAGCAGCGAGATGATGATCAGCGCCACGAAGGTGAAGGTCGCGTCCCAGACGATGTGCCAGACCACCGGGATGTCGCCGGGGCTGATGACCCCGGTGGCCAGCGCCACGGCGGCCCCGATGAGGGCGCTCCACCCGATGCCGAGCCCCTTCGGCTGCCAGATGACGAAGACGAGGGTGACCACGAAGATGGCAAGGGCGAGCATCGGGACCGTTTCTTGTTCTTGTGTACGTGGAGCGGATCAGGCGGTGGCGACGCGGCGCCCGTGCTCGTCGACGACGCGCTCGCCGTCTTCCTTCACGAACTCGCCCTGCTGGGCCGGGAGGAGGTCGAGGACCGCCTCGGAGGGCCGGCACAGGGCAACGCCCTTCGGGCTCACCACCAGGGGGCGGTTCAGCAGGATCGGGTGCTCGGCGATGGCGTCGAGAAGCTGGTCGTCCGTCAGGCTCGGGTCCGAGAGCCCGAGTTCGGCGTAGGGCGTGACCTTCTCGCGGAGCAGAGCGCGGACGGTGACGCCAGCCCTGTCGGCGAGTTGGCGCACCAGGATCCGGTTCGGTGGCGTCTTGAGGTACTCGACCACATGCGGCTCGATGCCGGCGTTGCGGATCAGGGCCAGGGTGTTGCGGGACGTGCCGCAATCCGGGTTGTGGTAGATGACGACGTCCATCACGCGACCTCCGGGCGGGGCGAGGTGGCGCCGGCCCGCTGGCCGATCTCGCGCACCTTGGACGAGAGCGCCACGCCACTAAGGCTGTCGAGCGGCAGAGCGACGAAGGCTCCGATCCGGTTCTTCAGGTAGCGTTGGGCGGTGATGAACGCCGCCTTGCGCTGCATGTCGCTGCCTTCGACGGCTGCAGGGTCCTCGATGCCCCAGTGCGCCGTCACCGGCTGGCCGGGCCAGTAGGGGCAAGCCTCGCCGGCGGCGTTGTCACAGACCGTGAAGACGAAATCCATGACCGGCGCGTCGGGGCCGGCGAACGCGTCCCACGACTTCGAGCGCAGCCCCTCGGTCGGGTACTCCGTCTCGCGCAGAACCTGAACGGCGAGCGGGTTCACGTCCGCCTTCGGCTGGCTGCCGGCGGAAAAGGCCCGGAAACGACCCTGGCCCTCCTTGTTGAGCATGGCCTCCGCCAGGATCGAGCGAGCGGAGTTACCGGTGCAGAGGAACAGGACGTTGTAGACGCGGTCAGGCATGAGCGGTGTCTCCGGTGGGCAGGCAGCAGGCGGCGAGCGCGGCGACGGCGGGGGCGCAGACCTCGGGTCGCCCTTGGCAGCAATCGCGCATCAGAAATTGGATGAGCTCGGACAGGTCCGGGTAGGCGGCGCTGTAGATGATCGAGCGTCCCTCGCGCCGCGAGGTGACCAGCCCGGCATGGCTGAGCTCCTTCAGGTGAAATGACAGGTTGGTGCCCGAGACGCCGACCGCCTCGGCCAGCATGCCGGCCGCCATGCCTTCAGGGCCGGCGGTGACGAGCTGGCGCACGATGCGTAGGCGATGCTCCTGCCCAAGGGCCGCGAAGGCGGCGACGGCTTGCCGTTCGTCCATCATGATGTCAATATCTCAACCATCGTTGAAACGTAAAGGAACGAAGCGTCTTGGACAAGCCCCAACAGCCTTTCGCCGATGGATTGCCCAACCTCAGCGAGGAGCACTTCGTGGTCCCGGCGGCGACCGACCTTCAGGTGCAGGCACCGTTCACCCACGCCCCACGCTTCCTGATCCTGTACGGCTCGCTCCGGGAGCGTTCCTTCAGCCGCTTCCTGGCCTACGAGGCCGCGCGTCTCCTGGAGGCGATGGGAGGCGAGGTGCGGATCTACGACGCGCACGGCCTGCCGCTGCCCGACGACGCCACGGCCGATCACCCCAAGGTCGAGGAACTCCGGAACCTCTCGATCTGGTCCGAGGGCCACGTCTGGGTCAGCCCCGAGCGCCACGGCGCCATGACCGGGGTGATCAAGAGCCAGATCGACTGGCTCCCCCTGTCGGAAGGGTCGGTGCGCCCGACGCAGGGCCGGACCCTGGCCGTGATGCAGGTCTCGGGCGGCTCGCAGTCCTTCAACGCGGTCAACGGCCTGCGTGTGCTCGGGCGCTGGATGCGGATGATCACCATCCCGAACCAGTCTTCGGTCCCGATGGCCTATAAGGAATTTGACGAGGCCGGCCGGATGAGGCCTGGGCCGCTCTACGATCGGGTGGTCGACGTCTGCGAGGAATTGGTCAGGTTCACGCTCCTGACCCGCGAGCGCTCCTCCTATCTCGTTGACCGCTACTCCGAACGGAAAGAGCGAGAGCCTGAGCGCCTCAAGGCCGTCGCCGTCGACATCGGGTTCGTCAAGCGCTGAACCACTGCCCGTGGGGTGTTGGATCAAAGCCGAGTGGCCGCGAGTTGCGTTAGACAGCCCTTCGACGTCACAGCGATATTCGGTTCAGGATGGCATCCGAAGGCAAGATCGGCGGATGATCTCGCTGCCTCCGGCCGTCACATCCCCGGTTGGGGTGTGTCGTCCTCATCATCGGTCAGGTCGAGATCGACGGCCAGCCTGAGACGCGGCTCCATTCTGTCGGGCAGCACTCGGAGGATGACGACCTCAGCGTGCCCATGCCCGTCCCCCTGCACCCGATAGTACAGGACATGGGACGGCCCTCCCTTCCGTCCGGTCGCGAGTGCAACGTGGAGGGAACGCGTTTCGGGACCGAGGTTGGGCCTGGCTTTCGACGAAGGTGTATCTGATGCGTCGGCGACCATGCCAATCGCCCGGTCTATGTAGCCCACGTTAGCTTCGAGTTGGCGGGTACCGAACTCCTGGTGGGTTTCGACGAGTATGCGTTCGATATCGCTTTTCGCGGCGCTCCAGGGGTCAGAGTCGAGGGTGGCGGTCCCTGATTTTCATCGTGTGAGCGCTTCTTGAGGCGGCGGTGATCGCATCGCGGGCCCAAATCCCGCAAGCTCGGAGCGGGAGAGATCCACAGCGCAGGATGAGCGCAGGACGACTGGAACAAAACGTGTTCAGACGACATTATTCCTGAACTTGGCCGCCGCCTGGGGGGCTCATTGCGCACGAAATCCGGGCCAGGGGCCAGGAAGGCTACACCACCCAAGACGAAAGGGGCGGCGGTCGCGTGCGCCTCCAGTCCGCCAAAGCCGAGCGCACCAAAGGCGAAGACGAAGAAGCCAACGGTTCGGATCTTCGTGTCCTACAGCCACGCGAACTCAGCACAGCAGGCAAAGCTGCAGGTCCACCTGGCGCAACTGAAGCGCGACGAGGTCGAGACCTGGTTCGATGGCGACATGGAAGCCGGTGACGCACTGAACAGCAAGATCTCCCGTAAGCTTCGGGAGGCCCACGTCTTCGTGGCGTTGATGAGCCCCGAGTACATCCACAGCCACTGGTGCCAACTGGAGTACCGCCGTGCGATGGGCCGCCGGGCCAGGGGCGCAATGCGTGTGGTGGTCGTCGTGCTCCGCCATTGCGACTGGAAGGATACCGGCGCTTCGGCGCTAAAGGTGTTGCCGCGAGACGGCCGGGTGGTGAGCAACTGGCGAACCGCGGACGAGGCTTTTCACGACGTGACCCAGGGCATCCGCGGGGCGGTCAGGACGGTGCGCGCCTCGCTGGCCGAGGATGCCAAAGCGAGGCCTGCCAGGGCGGCCAGGAGCAAGGCATCCACAGGGAACGCCAAGACCGCCGGCGCTCGACGGATGAAGGGGGCCACGGGCCCGAAGCGGACCAAGGACGGTCCGCCGACGCGAAGTCGGGTTTCCGGTTGAACCATATAATTCGGGGGGCGGCCCGTGGGGTCGGAATGGGCATGCCGAAGAACATTGTCGTCTTTTCGGACGGGACCGGCCAGGAGGGCGGGCTGCGCGAGGAGCAGCGCCTCAGCAACGTCTACAAACTCTATCGCGTCTGCCGGGTTGGCCCGGACAGCGGCATCGACCCGAAGGATCAGGTGGCGTTCTACGACCCCGGGTTGGGGACCGACGGCTCAGCCACCGGGTTGCTGAGCGCCTACCGAAGGCTGCAGAAGCTCCTGTCCTCGGTGACGGGCCTCGGCATCACGAAGAACATCGCCGACTGCTACGCCTTCATCATCGACCACTACGAGCCGGGCGACCGTATCTTCCTCGTGGGCTTCAGCCGAGGAGCCTACACGGCCCGTTGCGTGGCAAACGTGCTCTTCCTGTGTGGCGTCCCGACGATTGCGCCCGGGGGCGAGTGCAAGGCCCCAAGCCTTTGGGCGGCGGTTGGCCAATGGATGAAGGAGAAGCTTCCAGGCCGGAAGCACGCGCTCCCGCCGCCGGCCGAGGCACTACCCCCCGGCAGTTACCTTCCACGGTTTCGGAAGACGACCCGCGACATCGCCAACGAGGCGGTGATGGGAGTCTACGAGTATGGCGCCGGGTCCCCTCGGGGCGACTACGACCGGGAGCGCCAGGAGCTGGCGCGTCGGTTCCGGCACCGATACGGGTCAGGCGACGACCTGAGGTCGAACGTGGCTCCTCATTTCGTAGGCGTGTTCGACACCGTCGCATCCCTCGGATCGGTCGGCGTACGGCGTTGGGGCCTCGCGGCAGGGCTGTTCGCGCTGGCCGCCGTGCTCGCCGCCGGGCCGTCGGTCGTGCTCGACCTTGCATTCCATACGGGGTTCTGGAAGCCGTTCGCGGTCGTCGCGATCCTCGGCGCGGCTTTCGTCCTGTGGCGCTGGCTTCCTACCACCATCAAGTTCATCGTGAACTCCCCCGTCAACGGCAAGACGCGCTTCAACCTCGCGCAATGGCGGTCCGGGAACTACGACAGGTTCCTCAGCGGCCACGTCGGCTACGGTCGGCACGCCCTGGCAATCGACGAGACCCGCGCCGACTTCCCCCGTGTCGAATGGGCGAAGAAGGACGCCATTCGCCAAAGGGTCGGCGACGAGCCCGATCCGCTGATCCAGATGTGGTTCGCAGGCAACCATTCCGACGTGGGCGGGAGTTATCCCGAGGTCGAAAGCCGGCTCTCCGACATCGCGCTGGACTGGATGGTCGAGGAGGCCACGACCATTCCGTATCCGCTCCTGGTCGACGGGATGGAACCGGGCAAGACGGGTACCGGGCGATTGCACCTGCACCCGGCCTTCGACGGCATGCAGCACTGCGAGGTCGCCGGGATGCGCGACACCATCGCGGGCATCGTCCCCGGCTGGCTCCTGCCATTGGCCGGCAGGCTGGGCTGGGCGGTGAAGCCACGCTACGTGCCGCCCGGGGCGCCTGTCCATGAGACCGTCTACCGGCGCTTCCGGTTGGCCGAGGTGACGCAATGCACCGGCAGGGGCCCCTACCGACCGGAGGCGCTGGCCACCCACGGGGATTTCAACGACGGATCTCCGGCCGCCCCTGCACCCGCGCAGGCTTCGGCTCCGGGCACGCCCTAACCATCATCCTTTCACATGCAGGCCTCCGCCGAGGCCGACCGGACAACGAGGTCTCGGATGAAGCTCGACAGTTTCAGGGTCACGAATTTTCGCAGCGTCGAGGATTCCGGCGAGATCACCCTCGGCGACATGGCCTGCCTCGTCGGCAAGAACGAGGCAGGCAAGACGGCACTGCTTCACGCGCTCGCCGGCCTGAAACCTCATGCGTCGACGCCTATCACGTTCGACCGTGAGCGGGACTACCCGCGGCGTTACCTGAACGAATACGAGAGGCGTCACGCGGACGACGACGCCATGGTCATCGCGACCCGGTGGACCTTGTCCGACGCCGAGATGAACGACCTCGCCGCATCTTTCGGGCCCGGCTGCCTCGCGTCGTCCCAGGTGACCCTCAGCCGGCGCTACGGTGGCGGGATCGGAGTGACCGTGCACCTCGACGAGGCCGCCTGCATGGCCTTCCTCACCGACAGGCATGGGCTAACCGAGGATGAGCGACGCGCCTTTGCGGCCTCCGGTTCGGCGGCAGCGGTCCGGAAGGCCCTGGAGGGCCTGGAGGAAATATCCGCAGCCCAACAGGCGCTACTGGATGCCCTGGAAGCCTTGCCAGGCAAATCGGTGCTCAACGCTATTGCGAGCCACGTTCGCTCGGCCTGCCCAAGCTTCATGTACTTCTCGCACTACGACCGCATGGCCGGCCAGATCCGCGTCGACGACATCGAGAGGGACGAGGATGGCGGCGTCCATCGATTTGGTCGCCGCCCGCATAGGTCGAGCGAGCCTCTCGAAGTCCCCGAGCTGGTTTTCCTCGATTTCCTGGAGTTCGCCGGGACCTCGGTCGAGGAGATCCGCGAGTCGAAGACCTACGAGTCGCTGAACGCGAAATGCGAATCCGCGTCGAACGCGATCACCGACCAACTGCGGGAATACTGGACCCAGAACCCGTTCCTGGAGATCGAGGTCAGGGTCACAAAGGCGGAGCCGAACGACCCCGCGCCGTTTGACGAGGGCGTGATCGCGCGCGCCCGCGTCAAAAACATCCTGCATCGCGTCTCGGTCCCCTTCTCGGAGCGGAGCGCCGGTTTCATCTGGTTCTTCTCGTTCCTGGTGAAGTTCGCCCAGGTCAGCAAGCAGGGCGGCAGCCTGGTGCTCCTGCTCGACGAGCCAGGGCTGACCCTTCACGGAAAGGCCCAGGCCGACCTGTTGAGGTACTTCGGCGACAAGCTGGTGCCCCACCACCAGGTGGTGTTCTCGACCCATTCGCCGTTCATGGTTCCACCCGACGACCTGACGCTCTCGCGCATCGTCGAGGACCAGATCGAACAGCGGCCGAACGGCTTCCCGACGACGAAGGGCACCAAGGTGCGCGATGACGTCCTGGCGACCGATCCGGACACGCTGTTCCCGCTCCAGGCGGCGCTGGGCTACGACGTGACCCAGGCCCTGTTTATCGGCAAGCACACCTTGCTGGTCGAGGGGCCCGGCGACCTCGTCTTCCTCAATGCGCTCTCGGCCCAGTTGAAGCGCCGCAAGCGTATCGCGCTCGATCCGCGCTGGACGATCTGCCCGGCCGGCGGCCTCGACAAGATCCAGTCGTTCGTCTCGCTGTTCAAGGGCGCGAAGCTGCACATCGCGGTGATGTCCGACAGGGCTCAGGGCGACAAGCGCAAGCTGGAGCAACTCCGGGCCGCAGGTGCGATCCCCGAGAACCGCATCATGAACTACCCCGACGTGCTCGGCCTGCCAGAGGGGGATGTCGAGGACATCTTCGACCCGGAAGTCTACCTCGCCATTGTCAACGGAGCCTACGGCCTGAAGGGCCGCGGTGTGCTGACGACCGCCAAGCTCGACAAGGAGGCGGGGGGTATTGTGCGACTGGTCAAGCGGGTGGAGGCGGCCTTCAAGCTGCTGCCTCCCGACACGCCAGAGTTCGATCACTTCACGCCGGCGGACTGGCTTATTCGCAATCCCGCCGTTCTGGACGAAAAGACCCCCGCCATCGAGGCCACCCTGGACAATGCGGAGAAGGTGATCCGGGCGATCAACGGCGCCCTGCCTACGTAGTCCACCCCTACCGTCCGTGGCATCCCTTCGCGGACGGCGGGTGCATGAACCGCCTCTATCGCGGGAGACGGGTTTTCCCCACTCCACCATCGGCGGGACCTCATCGAATTGTGGCTTCGCACCCAAGCGTAGCCGCTATACGGAACCGGCCAAACGTGTTCTGCTTTTGTTCCTGGACTCTTGGAGGAGCACCATGCAGATCACTGGCATAAACATCGGCTTTTCCATGCCGGTGTCCCTTCTCGCCAAGCCTGTCCAGGCCGGCTTCCCGAGTCCGGCCGACGACTTCATCGAGGAAGAGATCGACCTCCAGCGCCTACTGATCGTCAACCGCCCGGCCACCTTCCTGGTCCGGGTCGCCGGCGACAGCATGATCCTAGCCCGCCTGTTCGACGGCGACCTCGCCGTCGTCGACCGCTCGCTCACCCCGCGCAACGGCGACATCGTCGTTGTCGACATCGACGGCGAGCGATCCTTCAAGGTCTGGAAGCGCCAAGGGCCGCGCATCTCGCTGCACTTCGCCAACCCTCGCTTCCCCGAGTTCCAACTCTCCCCCGACGCTGTCATTGAGGTCTGGGGCGTCGTCTCCGGGTCCGTCTGTGCGAAGCGCCGCTGCGAATGAGCGCCCGGGCCTACGCGCTCTCCGACGGCAACTCGTTCTACTGCTCGTGCGAGCGGGTCTTCGATGCTCGGCTGGCGAAGGTGCCGGTGATCGTGCTGTCCAACAACGATGGCTGCGCGATTGCCCGGACCAACGAGGCCAAGGCGCTCGGCATCCGGATGGGCGAGCCCTGGTTCAAGATCCGGGACATGTGCCGGCAGCAGGGTGTCCAAGTCTACTCCTCGAACTACGCCCTTTATGGAGACATGTCGGCCCGGGTGAACGCGGTCTACCGGGACTTCTCGCCCCGCATCGAGATTTACTCCATCGACGAGAGTTTTCTCGACATCTCCGACGTGCGCAACCAGGACCGGGCGTCCTTATGCAGGGACATGCGGGCGACCGTACGGGCCTGGACGGGCATCCCCACCTGCGTCGGCATCGGGTCGACCAAGACGTTGGCCAAGCTCGCCAACCACATCGCCAAGAAGGTACCCGAGCTCGAAGGGGTCTGCGACCTGACCGACCCGGAGCAGTACGACCACTGGATCATCCGCATCCCGGTGGGCGACATCTGGGGTGTGGGGCCGGCAAACGCCCGGCGCCTGGAAGCCCTGGGATGCGACAGCGCCGCCGATGTCCGCGACTTCGACCCACGCGTCGCCCGCAAGGCCATGACAGTCGTGGGCGAGCGCCTCGTCCACGAGCTGCGGGGTATGGCCTGCCTAGACCTGGAGACGGTAGCCGCCACCCGTAAGGGATGCGCCGTCACCCGGTCGTTCTCCGAGCGCGTCGAGGATCGCGCCACCATGGAGCAGGCCGTCGCCACCCATGCCTCCAGACTCGGCGAGAAGCTCCGCCGCGAGGGGTTGGCGACCAACCACGTGACGGTCTTCTTCCACACCTCGGAGCATGACCGCGACCGGCCTCAACGCTCGGTCTCGACCGTCGTGACGCTCCCCGAGGCGACCAGCGACACTCTCGCCCTGGTGAAGGCCGCCACCCACGGCGTCCGGAAGACCAGGCGGGACGGGTTCCGCTATTCCAAGGCCGGGGTGGTCACCACCGACCTGATGCCGCTGGCCGCATCGCAGCGTGCGATGCCGGGCTTGGGCCAACTCGACCGCGAGATGGGAGCCGCCCTGATGGAGGCGCTCGACGCCTGCAATCGCCGCTTCGGACGAGGCGCCGTCGTCCCGGGCGCCGCCGGGTTCGCCCCGAACCGCGAATGGTCGACCAAGTTCAAGATGCGGTCGCCCCGTTACACGACCCGCCTCGACGAGATTCCGATAGTCGCCGCGGCCTGACAAGCTTCTCACGCCCCTTGCGTTCGGGGACCGGCCAGGCGATCACGCGGAAGCTTCAAGGATAGTAACGATGAAACGCATGGCGCCGCCCCCGACCGACTAATCCCGGAGAGCGATGCCGCGCGCGAAGCCTCCGCAATTGCGAGAGGCTAAAATGCCAAAGGTACATTTTACGGCCGACAGCCACGTTGGCCATCAAGCTCTCATCCTCAGCCCGAGGATGCAGACCCAGCGACCGTTCGCTTCGCTTCACGAGCACGACGAGACCCTGGTCGAACGTTGGAACGCCGTCGTCCACCCGGATGACACGGTCTGGCACCTGGGCGACTTCGCATACCGGTGCACCGAGACTTATGCGCTCGCGATTTTCCTACGCCTTAACGGTCGCAAGCTCCTGATCCGTGGCAACCACGAGCGGATCGGTGAACGCCTCCCCTGGGCCGAGCCCGTCCGGGACGTGGCGATGATCGCCCTGCCGGACCCGGCGGGCGTGATGCGCTCCATATGGCTGAGCCATTACCCTCATGTGAGCTACCCTCGCTCCCACCGGGGTGGCCTTCACCTGCATGGGCATTCCCATGGTTCGGTCCCGGGCACGGCGACGCGTGCCGATGTCGGCGTGGATTGCTGGGACTGGGCCCCGGTGACGTTGGACCGGATCCTGGCGCGCTTGGCGACGAACGGAGCGGGGTCATGACTGCCCCTGGCCTTCGCCTATGGGTGTTCTCGGACCTGCATCAGGACTGGAAGGAGAATGCTTGGGACCCTGCCGCGCATGCGCCGGCGGGTGGTTTCGACGTGGCCGTCGTGGCCGGTGACGTGCACATGCCCCTGGTTCGGGCGCTGGACTGGCTCGGCGACCACTTGTCCGGCGTGCCGGTGGTCTACGTGCCAGGCAATCACGATTTTTGGTGGGACCGGGGTGAGGAACGCTACACGATTCACGACCAGTTGACCCGGGGGCGTGAGCGGGCGGACGCGCTCGGCATCCATCTCCTGCTCGACGACGCGGTCATCATCGACGGCGTTCGGTTCGCCGGCGGTACCCTATGGACGGACTTCCGCCTGGGGTCGTTCAACCTGAACCACGGTATCCGGACCGCCCAGGGGCGTGGTGGGATGGTCGATTACCGCCGGATCCGCACGGGTCCGAGGTCGCGCAATCGCATCAAGCCCGAGGAGGTGCTTGCGATGCACCGGGTCACCCGTGGCTTTATCGAGAACACCCTGGCCGTCAGCCACCCCGGTCCCACGGTGGTGGTGACCCATCACGCCCCGCACCCGGCGAGCCTTCCACGGAGCGACGCGGACCTACGGTGGTGCGATGCTTCCGACCTGACTGACGTCATCCTGGACCAAGGACCGGACGTCTGGGTCCACGGTCATGTCCATTATGCCTCCGATTACCGGGTGGGCCGGACGCGGGTGGTCTGCAACGCAAGGGGGCATTCAGATGAGCGAACCAGGTTCAGACATGGGCTCGTTGTTGAGGTCGCCCATTACATTCCTTGACCAGCCCCCTCGACGGATCCCAGGACAGGCCACAGTAGCCTCTCAGTCGGCTCGGTCCAAAATAACGGTCAGGTCACGGCATTCCGGACCTAAAAAATTCCCGAACGGGATACGGGCCTTGCGTTAACCGGGAGGCGCGGGGGGGGCTGTATCAAGGTGACCCAAACGGCCTGTCGACCCGGGGGCGCCCAGGCATTTTGCCGCCAGCGACCCTCGGAATAGGTAATTTGCCGTCCGCCCAGGCGTTTTGCCGCCCGCCCGCCTCCCGACAGGCGTTTTGCCACCACCGCCCCGGCCGGGCCGTTAACGCTTGGGCTACATAAGGTCCACGTTCGCGCATCCCTCCGGGTCCTGGCACCGGCCGAGGCGGACCAGCCCAGTCGAGTAGCAGTACGCCCATCCCGCCGCCGCATCGAAAGCCTGGACGGTCGACGTCGTTAGGCCCGTCCCGTCGGGGAACTTGTCATGCCCGTAGACCGTCCCGGTGAGCACGGTGCCATCCGCGGACCGGTTGTCGGGCTGTATGATCCAGTCGTGAAACAGGGGACGGTCGCCGAGCTCAGTCAGGTCGAAGCGGCTGCCTGGGTACCGGTTTCGCTGTGCCATGCCCTGCCGTCCTCGTCGAAGAAAATTGAGGCGGCTGCCACGACGGGCCGACCGCATTCGTCAGTGAAATGACCGGCAAGGAACGGCCGGTAATAGAATCTGACGGCCCTCGCGGGGACGCCTGCATGCGGGACGAGGGTGCCCTTGATCCACGCGTGAACCTCGCGATTGCCGGTGGGGATAACCCGGGCCCGCGACCCTGGCCGGACGACCATCACGGCGTCGGCCAGGGTTACGGTTTGGGCGTGGGCGACGACGCGGCCGCGTTCACGGACGGACCAGCAGCCGCGGGTCAGATTCCGGTAGACGTCTGTCATCGCGCTTCAAGGCGATCCTCAGGGATCGGGATGAGGCGGCCGCATGCCACGACGGCCGCGTTGGCGGCGGCGAGGCCCTCAGACAAGGTGACCTGGCGTGTCGCGACACAGCGGGCCATATGTCCGACGTACTCATCAAGCACGACCCCGACGCGGTGATCGACCGTGCCGGCGAGGCGATGGGCTCGGATGGACGAGCGGAGGTAGTCCCAGACGGGGGCGTGCGTGGTCATCGTCACCCTCTTCAATGCCGGGCCGCGAGGGTCTCGCGACCGGCGAGGACGGTGTCGACGAGACGCTGGAGACGTCGGACGCTACCCCCACTCCAGTGCTCCGCGATGAGCCCGAGCTCGTCGCCGTCGAGGTCCGGGAGCCACGACGCATCCGTCCCCCTCTCGCGCCGGGCGTCCCCCACGATCCCCCGTGCGAGGGCAGGTAGGTCGGCAAGCGTGGGCTCGGGCATCTGGAAAACTCGGAAGCGGTCCAGCAGGGGCCGGGGCATGCCCCTAGTCCCGTTAGCCGTCGCCAGGAACGTGATGCCCGAGAGATCGGTCGCGCACTCCAGGTAGGGGTCCCTGTAGTCCTCGGCATGATCCAGCATGGGCAGGAGCCCGTCGAGGAGATTGCCGTTCGTCATGCTGGTGCCGGCCTTCTCGATCTCGTCGAGGACCACCGCCACCGTCGCGAGGCTCTCTTGCCGGATCGTCTGAAGCGGCACCGAGGCCCTGCCGGATGACCACTGCCGGGAGGTCCCGATGAACGAGGCGTCCGCCACACCCGAGCACGAGTAGACCGTGCTTGGGAGGCCCAGCGCGGTGGCCAGGCTGGTGGCCAGTCGCGTCTTGCCGGAGCCCGGGGGCCCGACGAGCAGGATGGGTGGAAGCCGGGCGAATGACCTACCGACGAGTTGGTTCAGGATGCGCTCGATGAGCGATGCCGCGTGCGGGTACTGATCGACGAGATCCCGACGCGCGGCCGCGAGATCGGGCACCGGCCGGCGCGGGAGAGTCACCCCCGCGATAGGCGCCCACTCCGCGCGGGGCGTGGTCCCGCCGCTGCTACGTGCGCCGTCCTTCGCGGACCCCGGCAGGTGCTCGACGCTGCGCACGACGAGGAGCCCGGCGCCCGCTGCCTCCGGCAGATCGTCCTCGTCTTGATCGCGGGGATCGAAGCCGGTGTCGTCCCGGACGGGGCCGCGCTTGACGTTGTTGGGCCACTCTACCTTCACGACCGACCGGGCAATGATCTGTAAGGCGGTCAAACCGTCCCCCTGGCGGCGGGCCGACCGGGGCTCGCGCCTGGGTGCCCACTGCTCTCCATCGCAGTACGCGGCGATGCTCATCATCTCGGCATGCGTTCGGAGGAGATTTCCCAGTCGTAGGTCGGTATGCCCGCCCGCCATGGCGATCTGCCAGACCCTGACGGCACACCGCAGGGCACAGACGTGGTCGCCCAAAAAAGCTTGGTAATAGACGCACCTCGTCGACCAATCGGCATACGTGTCGCGGTCGTTCTGCCCCAGCTTGAGGTCCTCCGAGGCATCGTCGCACACGCTCTCAGCATGCGAGAGCGACGAGAGCGACACGCGGCACGACGACAGCTTCTCAAGCGCGGCACGCACGGGGGGGGGCAGGTCCGGCAGGTCGAGCAGGATGCCGGTCGACCAGTGGATCGTATCCGCGAGCGGGTCGCAGTCGAGGAAATCCAGGCCCTGATCGAGCCAGTCTACGGACGGGGGATGATTGGGTGCGAACGGATCGCTGGCAGGCGCACGGGGGCGCGCACCCCGAGGGGGGGTCTTCGTCATGGCCGGGTTTCTCCAGACGCCCTGTCAGAGACAGGGCTTCAGGGTGCCAGCCATACACACGAATCGTTAACGGAGCGTTGCCTTGAGCGCGGCCGTCCGGGCCCGGGCCGCGGCCGTCTCCCCCTGCATCGTGGCGACCATCCCGAGCGCACGGTCGAGGATCTCCTCACAGCGCTGCCCGAGGGCCTCGCGACCCTGGGCGGAGAGCGGCCCTGGGCCGGTCTCGCCCATTCCATGGGAGATGACGTGCTCGTCCCAAAGGTACGCGACTGCTTGGAGCATATACCCGGTGGCCCTCGGGTGTGCGGTTGCGGCCGCCCGGCCGAGCATGTCCAGGAGGGGCGCCGGGAGACCATGGGAGATGAGGCGGCCGCGTGCCAGGGAGCGCACGTTTAGGCCCGAGGCCAGGCTCAGGGGCCCCACGAAATCAGGTCCGAAGACCCTTTTGGCCACTCGCTCGATCTCGGCGTGGAGGGCCTCCGAGATCTCCGCATGATCCACCGGCTGGCCATCGATCAGGGCCTGCCGGCCATCGTAGGACAGCAAAGGCCCCGCCGGGGGGGCGGCCCCCGCGAGGTTGGAGAGCGGCGAGCCCGAGACGTACCCGACGGCGTGCCCAACGGCGGGGGTCCCAGCCGGGACGGGGTAGAGCGTTATGCGCACGGGAGAAGGTCCTGGGTGGGGCCGGCCAGGTAGATCACGTCAACGCAGAACCGGCCGGGATGGTCATTCGCGACGGGCCACATGCCAAGGCGCTGCCCCCATGTGTACCCCCTGATGATGATGGTGGTGCCCCTCATGACGCCACCCGCTTCAGGCAACGCGGGCAGGTCGCAGGGACGCCTTCGACGTCGCCCCATCCGACGGAACGCCGGCCCGGCGTGGCACCGCACAGCGCGCTCCCGGCCCCGCCCATCGGGCCGCAGCCGTCCTCGGAGACGATATGGTACAGGCGGCCGCGGTCGCGCTCACCGCCGTTGCTCAGGCGTCCGAGCATCTGTGCCGAGCGCCACGCGGAGCCGTCGGGGAGGACATACCGGGGGGCGGCCGTGAGGAATGCCTGGCGCTCCTCGGCCTGGCGGACCTGCCTGGCTTTCTCCTCAGCCTGGTACTGGGCAGCGGCCGCAGCCCGTTCCTCCGGCGAGGGGCCGGGGCCGGCGCGCACCATCGCCACCATTCGGTCGATAATCAACATGTGGGGTTCCCTGCTGTACCGGGCAGCTTGTGGGCAAGCCGCTTCTGGTATTGTCCTATCTATACTGACAATCATTACTCTTCAAGGGTAGCGCGTCGTCAACGGCTAGTAGTGTCGGTGAGCGTCATGAGTCTGCGGATCATCCTGTCCTGGGCCGCGCCACGGCCGTCGCACCAGCCGTCGAAGGTAGACCGTGAGACCTGCAGGGCGTCGGCCGCGGCGTCGCGCCCGCCGCGTGTCTTGGCCCATGCCTTTAGACACTCCGACAGGGGGCGGGCGTCCTTTTCCCAGTCCGGTGCGGCCTTGGGCTTGGACGCCGGCGCGGGGGAGTACACTGCGCTTTTCGCATCGTATGCGTTAGCCCAAGGGTCAAGCCGGGGGTCGTCGGGACCGATGCGGCCCGCCCCGAGAGGCTTGTCGAACCGCGAGAACCACGTCGCGGCGTTCCCGTCGCCGGTCGCATCCCGGGGAGGCTTGAACACCGCGGCGACCGGTTGCCCGATGAGGTCCTCGCGCCCGAGCAGGAGGCGATAGGCGTCAATGGCTGCGTCGGGCGAGCCGTAGCTCGCCCTCTCCAGAAGCTCGCCGCCATCGTGTGCGCGTAGTCGGACCATCCAGGTCATGAGCGGATACTCTCCAGGATGTCTTTGACCATGTCGTTGGCGTTGCAGCGCTTGTTGCCGCTGTTGCAGAACCCGCCGTACGCCCAGAAGGCCTCGCCGGCATCCGTCTCGGTGTACGTGCCGTGTCCGGTTCCCTTGCGCAGGATGAAGAGTTTGATTGGACCCTTGCGGTCGTCAGACCACATGCCGCTCGTCTCCATCTTGATGTAGTCGCGGACCTGCGCGCCGTCGGGCGAGGTCCAGCGCTCGACGGAGACGATGGTGTAGAGGGCCTCACCACCCGCAAGCGCAAGGGAGGCGGTCTTGCCGACGAGGGCCTTGGCGAGGCCCTCGGTGGTGGTGAGGTCGGCCGGCGCGACGGCCTGGGCCTGCTGCTGCTGGACGGGCTGGGCGACCATGCGGGCCTCGGCCCAAGCCTGCCGGAACGCGGCGCCGAGCGCGGCACGGACGGCGGTGCCGGCGGAGGCCGCGGCTTCGCGGGCGATCCGCCAAGCATTCCTCAGGAGGGCGGAACGGTCGATTTTGGTGGTGGTCATCGGGTGGCTCCATCATCGGCCCGGATCGCCCCGGGAGGCCTCGGCTTGCGCCGGTGATCTAAATGTACCGCAATTTGCGGTAGTCGCAAGGCCTCCACGAGAGAATTCTTTACGCCCGATGAGGCCGTGTCGCGCGTCGTAAACCGCGATGGCGTTCTCGATGGGCCATCCGGACGGCCCGTCCGGTTTCCCTCTAGGCGAATCTGCGGGAGCTGCTTCGATCGTCTCTGAAGCGATCTCGCGAACGCGAGACAGGGACCCGGACCAGCATGCCCACAGAGATCGAGATCCGAGAGTTTGCCCGGCTGTATGCCGGCATGACACCCGAGCAAGTGGCGGCCCATGAAACGTGGGTCGCCAAGTACCGGCTGGAGATGGCCGAGGAGATTGCGCAGCGAGCGGTCGCGGCACAGGAGCGCCGTGACGCCCTCCGGGCAATGAGCGATGCCGACGTCGTCGAGCAGACCGTCAACGCTTACAGCGACGCCGACTTCGACCCGGCGCCCGCCCTGCAGGTCCTGCAGTATGCCGGGTTCATCCGCCGGCGAGATCTCCACGAGGCCGTCTCGCGTGTGAAGACCGTCATCAAGGAGTTCGATCTCGCGACCGCAGGGCATCATCTCTACGGCGTCCCCGGGATCCGCCATGACCTGTATCGGGTCCTCGATTTCCTGACCGGCGAGGACCACTCGGGCTGCACCCCGAACCCCGCTCCATTTCGGGGGGCCCAGTCATGAGGCGGTCCACAATCGACGAGATCGCCCTCGGGGCTGCTCGTGGGGTCGAGCGGATCATCGCAGAGGAGCACCCCGGCGGGGCCCCCCAGCGGCAGGCCAAGGTGCAGGTCATGTTCGCGGACTGGATCAGGCACGCCGTCCTCCGCGAGGTCAGGAATGACCGGCGCCGTGTTTCGAGGAGGTCCTCATGATCAGGACCTCCTCGCCTCGCGACGGGTTCGACCTCTGGTTCCTGTTCATCGGCATCGCCATCGCCGCGGCCGTCCTGCTCACGATCCTGCAGGCCCTCTCGCAGGCAGCGGATCCCGCGTGGTCCAACCAAGGCGGCGTCCGGGTCTGGACGGACCCGGCGACCGGGTGCCGGTACACCCAAGCCGAGACTGGCATGCAGCCGCTCGTGGGACCGGACGGGCGCCCCGATTGCCTGAGGAGGCCGCAGTGAACGGTCGGGGCATGCAGAGCTACCGGGTCAAGGCAACCGACTGGCGCCGCATGCCCGGACAGGGGACCGTCGTCCTGATCAGGGCACCTTTCGACCGCCACGCCGTCGGCGACGTCATCACGATCTATACCGAGGGCGTTGGGGAAGATGCCGGTCGGGAGACCGCCGGGCACTGGAAGGTCACGGGCAAGGAGGGATCGGTCGGGTTCGCCATGAGCGCCCTGATAGTCCGGCTGGCGAAGCTTGAGGAGGTCCACTCGCCCGAGCCGGACCCGACGACCATGTCCGAGGCCGACCGTCTGAAGGAGGCGGCGCGCCAGATCTACGCCATCACCGGCCACCTGGCCGGGTGCATCGGTCTGGAACGGAACGGCGTCAACGAACTCCGGGACAAACTCTACCGCCTCAAGGCCACCATCGTCGGTATCGAGTTCGAACCTGATTGCGAACATCGCTGGGACTGGCCGGACGGCACCACTCGGCACGGGCGGCCGCCGGAAGGAGACAGGGCATGATCGAGCGCATGATGAACCCGACCATCACCCTCACCCGCAAGCACTTCGCGACCGAGGAGGACTGGCAGCGCGCCATCCGCGAGGGAGGCACCTTCACGCTCGCCGGCGGCATCAGGGTTCACCTCACCCTGGGCGAGGAGATGGACCTCGATGACGACTGGGGCGTGAACCTTGGCGAGCCAGTCGCGAAAGTTTCCATCTCTGGCAGCCATGACGTGGAGGTGACCACCTACACCGAGGAGGTCACCTTCCATCCCGATGGCAGCTATTCGCGGAGGCTGGGATGACCGAGTCTGACGAAGTCATGCAGCAGACCTGGTGCTGCCTCACGTGCTCCGCGAAGTTCCGGTGGGGGGAGGTCCGGATGGCGGCGGGCGGCCTGCACTGCCCGCGATGCGATGCCGTCTCGCTCCACCCGGCCGGGGGCGAGGTCCGGGTGCTCGATGGGTACGACGGCGAGATCGGGACCCTGAACTGATGGCCCGCCCCGAACGTGTAAAACGATTCCCAAATCGCGTTTGTGGAATCGTTTTACACGTTCGGGGCGGCCCAAAGCGAAAGGGCCCGGGTTCTTCGATCAAGGCAGGAGCGCTGCACGAGCCTCGGCCACCAGGGCGTTCCACCGCTCGACCTCCGGGCGGACCGGATCACCGGCGCTACGGGGCGTCCATCCCACGCGGCCGCGCCGGACGATGCCCCTGGCACCACAATCCGTGCAGCGCACGAACCGGGAAAGGCTGCCAACGGCGATGAGGTCGTGAACCGGATCAGGGTGGCGGTCGTAGAGGCGGGCCGGGGTGTGGGTGCAGCGGGGCATGGCGATCTCTTTCGATCACCATCATTCGTGCGAGCGGGTCCGAGTTCGACAAGGAAACTTGCGCCCGATACCGATTCGTCTGCGGTATCCATGCGGTATCCACCGCCCAGGCAAACAGCCACTGGATACCGCGCCCCTGCCCTATCGGGCTGAGGTTGCTAGTCTTTTCGGGAAGGGGGGAGTGGAGCGGGTACCGGGAATCGAACCCGGGTATTCAGCTTGGAAGGCTGCTGCTCTACCATTGAGCTACACCCGCATGTGGCGCCCGATAGCATGACGACGCGGTTTTGAGAAGGTGATCCCTTCGTCGGCCGTGTTGCCAGCGTGTCGGTATGGATTGGTGGGGGAAGTAGGACTCGAACCTACGAAGCTTACGCAGCGGATTTACAGTCCGCCCCCTTTGCCGCTCGGGACATTCCCCCAAACCACCGCCTTTCGGCAGCGCGCGGGTCCTTATGGTGAGGGCTTGCGCGGGTGTCAACACGTCCCGCGCGGGCACCGGCGCAAAGTTCAGGGTGCGGCGAGATCGCCGACGCGCAATTGCACGCGCTCGCCGCCGCGCCAGGTATCGATGGCGAGGGTTCCGGCCACATGGAATTCCTGCCCGATCCCACCGAGGAGCGCTTGGCCCAGCGGCCCCTGGGCGGAGCGGAAGGCAATGGCGCCGATGGCTTGGCCGTCCCGGCTCCGGAAGCGCGCGCGGACGTGGCCGTTGCCGACAATCGCCGCATCGACCAGCCGGTGATACGGCAGGGCGAAGACCGGTTCCGGTGCTCCGGCGCCGAACGGCCCGGCACGCTGGACGAGACGAACCACCTCCGCCGTGGCGCCCCCTGCGTTCACGGTGCCGTCGACGAGTAATGCCTCCACCGCCCTTGCCTCCGACACCGCCGAGGCGAGGGCGGCCGCCAGGAAGTCGCTCAAATGCGTGGGATCGTGGCTCGGCAGCGTCGCGCCGGCTGCCATGGCATGCCCGCCGCCCTTGACGAGGAGGCCGGCATCCACGGCCTCGCGCACCGCATGGCCGAGATCCACCCCTGCGACGGAGCGGCCCGACCCTGTGGCGGTCCCGTCCGGGCGCAGGGCGAAGGCGAAAGCCGGCCGCCCGAAACGCTCCTTCAGCCGCGCCGCCACGAGGCCGACCACTCCCGGATGCCAGGAGGCGGAGGCCGTCACCAGGATCGGCGTATCGGGGGCCAGTGTCAGGGCCCGATCCATCTCGGCTTCGGCTTCGAGCACCGCCTGCGCTTCGATGCCCTGGCGCTCACGGTTGAGACGGTCGAGTTCGGTGGCGATGCGGGTCGCCTCGGCCGGATCTCCGCTGGTGAGAAGGGCCGCGCCGAGCCCAGCATGGCCGATGCGCCCGCCGGCATTGATGCGCGGACCGAGGAGATAGCCGAGATGCCAGGATTCCGGCGGCTCGCTCAGGGATGCCGCGTCGAACAGGGCGGCGAGACCGATCCTTCCCCGCCCCCGCATCACCTTCAGTCCCTGGACCACGAAGGCGCGGTTGAGGCCGGTCAGCGGCACCACGTCGGCGACCGTCGCCAGGGCCACCAGATCGAGGGCCTCGGCGAGATCCGGCAGATCCTCCCGCCCTCCCCGCCTCAGGCGGCGGTTGAGGGCCACGAGGGTGAGGAAGACGACACCCGCCGCGCAGAGATGGCCGAGGCCAGAGATGTCGTCCAGCCGGTTCGGGTTCACCAGCGCCTCGACCGGCGGCAGGATCTCCGGCGCGCCGTGATGGTCGAGGACGATCACGGCGAGGCCGCGTTCGGCCGCAGCCGCCAGGGGCTCGTGACCGCTCGTTCCGCAATCGACGCAGACGAGGAGCGTCGCCCCGCCCTCCGCCAGTGCCGTGACCGCGGCCACGTTGGGGCCGTAGCCTTCCGTGATCCGGTCTGGGATGTGGATGTCCACCGTCAGGCCGAGCGCGCGCAGGTAGCCGGCCATCAGCGCCGCGCTGGCGGCGCCGTCGACATCGTAATCACCGAACACGGCGACGCGTTCGCCGGCCTCAACGGCATGGGCGAGCCGTTCGGCCGCAGTTTCCATATCCACGAGACGGGACGGATCCGGCATCAGGTCGCGCAGGCGCGGTTCGAGATAGGCCGCCGTCTCGTCGGGTCGGATGCCGCGTGAGGCGAGGACGCGGGCCAGAAGGTCGGGCAGGCCATGGGCCTGTACCATCGTCGCGGCATAGGCCTGGGCGGCGGGGTCGCCGCAGCGGTCGCGCCAGGGCCGCCCCATGATGGAGCGGGTGACGCCGAGGAAGGCGCGAGACGGGGCAAGGATCGAGACGGCTGACACCTTGCCAGTCTACCCGCTCCCGGCCATCCGGCGCCACTGGGTTACGCGTTCGGCCGTTGGCCGACGAGGCCGAACATCGCTCCTTGCGGATCGAAGGCATGAATGGTCCAGGCCCCGCCGGGCACCTGATGCGGACCGGCGACGATCCGGCCGCCGCCCGCGGTGATTCTCGATCCCGCGGCGTCGATGTCCTCGACATTGACGTAGTAAAGCCAGAACGGGGCCGGCACCTGTGCGTTCGTCATCATGCCGCCGGTATGGATTCCGGCGCAGCCGGAATCGGGGACAGGGGCGCCGAAGAGCTGGTAGATTCCCAAGGGACCCATATCCACCGCTTCGGTCTTCACCCAGCCGAAGAGTGACGCATAGAAGGCGAAGGCCTCCTCCCAGTCGGTCGCGTGCAATTCGTGCCAGCCGAAATGCCCAGGCGTACCGGGTGTGGGTGTCGGCGGCAGGGGCCCGTCGCCACGAAAGGGTACGAACACCGCGCCCTGCGGATCGGCGGCAACGCAGAAGCGGCCGATCCCCGGAATGTCGGCAGGCGGCCGGTAGATCTTGCCGCCGGCCTCGCGGATTTCGGCCGAGGCGGCATCGACATCGGTGACGGCTACGTAGCCCATCCAGCCGGCCCGGCCCCCCTGGGCACGGACGTCGTCGGGGAGCGTCATCATCCCGCCCACCGGCACTTCTCCGAGATGGGCCAGGGAGTAGTCGGTCCCCGGCATACCGGCCTCTGCGATGGTCCATCCGCAGGCATGACCGTAGAAATCCCGGGCTGCGGGAAGATCCGTTGTCATCAAATCATACCAAACGAAACGGCCGGTCTCGGTCATTGCCCTCTCCCGTTACGAATCGTGTCGCCGGGCACGAACGGTGTCCATCGAAGACGCGTCATCCCTTTATGACGCCAGATCGTGGTGAGTGCCACTTACCGCCGGAGAGGTGTCGACACCGGTGCCGGTCGTGCCGAACGAGAAAGGGGCCGGCGTATGATGCGCCGGCCCCTTTCTCGTGAACGTCGTCGAGGATCGAAAGCCCCGAGACTCAGAGGTTCTTGACGATCGAGTCCACCACCTTCTTGGCGTCGCCGAACAGCATCATCGTGTTGTCGCGGAAGAACACCTCGTTCTCCACGCCGGCATAGCCGGAGCCCATGCCACGCTTGATGAAGAGAACCGTCTTCGCCTTCTCCACGTCAAGGATCGGCATGCCGTAGATCGGCGAGGTCTTGTCGGTCTTGGCGGCCGGGTTGGTGACGTCGTTCGCGCCGATCACGAAGGCCACGTCCGCCTGCGGGAAGTCGCCGTTGATGTCCTCGAGCTCGTGGACCTCGTCATAGGGCACGTTGGCTTCCGCAAGCAGCACGTTCATGTGCCCCGGCATGCGTCCGGCGACCGGGTGAATGGCGTACTTAACGTCGACGCCCTCCTTCTTGAGCATGTCCACCATCTCGCGCAGCGAGTGCTGGGCCTGCGCCACCGCCATGCCGTAGCCGGGGACGATGATGACGCGCTCGGCGTTCTTCAGTATGTAGGCCGCGTCGTCCGCGGAGCCCTGCTTGACCGGTCGGGTCTCCACCGCGCCGCCTCCGGCCGCCGCGGCGGCATCGCCGCCGAAGCCGCCGAGGATGACCGATATGAAGGACCGGTTCATCGCCTTGCACATGATGTAGGACAGGATCGCGCCCGAGGAGCCGACGAGGGCGCCGGTCATGATGAGCGCGAGGTTGCCCAGAGTGAAGCCGATGCCGGCCGCCGCCCAACCCGAATAGGAGTTGAGCATCGAAACGACGACGGGCATGTCCGCGCCGCCGATCGGGATGATCAGGAGGCCGCCGAGCACGAAGGACAGCACTACGATCAGCCAGAAGATCGCCTTGCTTTCGGTGCCGATGAACACCGCGATCAGACCGATAAGGGCGATGCCGAGAGCAATGTTGATCGCATGCCGCTGCGGCAGCATGATCGGCTTGCCGGACATGCGCCCGTCGAGCTTGGCGAAGGCGATGACCGAGCCGGTGAAGGTGATGGCGCCGATGGCGACGCCGAGCGCCATCTCGAACAGCGATTCCTTATGGATATGGCCGTTCTCGAGGATGCCCACCGCCTGTGGAGCGTAGAGCGTACCCGCCGCACCCGCCACTGCGGCGAGGCCTACGAGGGAGTGGAAGGCGGCCACGAGCTGCGGCATGGCCGTCATCGGCACTCGCTTGGCGATGACCGCGCCCGCGCCACCGCCGATGCCGAGGCCGAGGAGAACGATGATCCAGGCGCCGAAACCGGCCGGCGGATGGCCGACCAGGGTCGTCAGGACCGCGAGGCCCATGCCGATCATGCCGTACAGGTTGCCCTGCCGCGACGTGGTCGGGTGCGAGAGCCCCCGCAGCGCCATGATGAACAGGACGCCGGAGACGATATAGAGGAGGGCGGAGACGTTCTGGGACATCGTCTCAGGCCTTCTTCTTGTACATGCCGAGCATGCGCTGGGTAACGAGGAAGCCGCCGAAGATGTTGACGCTGGCGAGCACGATGCCGACGAAGCCGAAGAAGCGCGCCCAGCCGGTGCCTTTCTCGATCAGCGGAACGCCAGCGGCGAGAAGGGCGCCGACGATGATGACGGAGGAGATCGCGTTGGTGACGGACATCAGGGGGGTGTGGAGCGCCGGGGTCACCGACCACACCACGTAGTAACCAACGAAGATCGCGAGCACGAAGATCGCGAGCTGGAAGACGGTAGGGTCGACCGCGCCGTGGGTGGCGGCGGCGATGCCGTGGCTGATGCCCTGACCGAGGCTGTCGGCGAGGCTCTGTGCCTGTTCGGCGGCGGTGCGGGCGGTAACGGCGGCGGCGCGCGCCTGTTCGGCGGCCTGTTCGGGAGGAAGGGTTGCCATCTGTCTCTCCGTCGCGATCAGGCTGCTGTGGACTGGAAGGACGGGTGGACCACCTGTCCGTCCCGCGTGAGGTTCGTCGCCTTCACCAGTTCGTCGTCCCACTTGACGGCGAGGGCCTTCGATTCCTTGTCGATCAGGGTCTCGACGAAGGCGAACAGGTTGCGGGCGTAGAGGCTCGACGCGGTTGCCGCGAGGCGGCCGGCGACGTTGACGTGGCCGACGATCTTGACCCCGTTCTCGGTGGTGACGATCTCACCGGCCTTGGCACCGGCGACGTTTCCGCCGCGCTCGACTGCGAGATCGATGAGCACCGAGCCGGGCTTCATCGAGGCGACCATCGCCTCCGAGACGAGCTTCGGAGCGGGGCGGCCGGGGATGAGCGCCGTGGTGATGACGATGTCCTGCTTGGCGATGTGAGTCGCCACCAGCTCGGCCTGTTTCTTCTGGTATTCCGCCGACATCTCCTTGGCATAGCCGCCGGAGGTCTCGGCCTGCTTGAACTCGTCGTCCTCCACCGCCACGAACTTGGCGCCGAGGGATTCGACCTGTTCCTTGGTGGCGGGCCGCACGTCGGTGGCGGTCACCACGGCGCCCATGCGGCGGGCGGTGGCGATGGCCTGGAGGCCGGCGACGCCGACGCCCATCACGAAGACGCGGGCGGCGGGAACGGTGCCCGCGGCCGTCATCATCATCGGCATGGCGCGGCCATACTCGGCGGCGCCATCGATCACGGCGCGATAGCCGGCGAGGTTGGCCTGGGAGGAGAGCACGTCCATCACCTGCGCGCGGGTGATACGCGGCATCAGCTCCATGGAAAAGGCGCTGATCCCCGCATCCGCCATGGTCTTCAGTGCGGCCTCGTTGCCGTAGGGATCCATGATGGCGACGACGGTGGCGCCGGTCTTCAAGAGCTTGAGCTCGTCCTCGTTCGGACGGCGAACCTTGAGGATGAGGTCAGCATCCGTCGCGGTCTCTGCCGCCGAGGCGGCGATGGTGGCGCCCGCTGCCTCGTAATCCGCATCGGGAACGCCGGCCTTGAGGCCGGCCCCTGATTGGATCGTCACATCGGCCCCGAGGCCTTTGAACTTCTTGATCGTCTCGGGCACCGCCGCGACCCGCGGCTCGGCGGGGTCCGACTCTGTCAATACAGCGATGCGCATTCAGGAGTTCCCCCTCGGCGATCGTTCGTGATCGCCGTAGCTTAGCAGGAATATAGAGCCCGGACCTCTGGTATACCAGCGGTCCGTGGCTACGTCACGCGAAGAAGAGGTACAGAAGCAGGAGAACGGCGACCGCAGCGGGAGCCTTCCAGCCGACGACAGGCGACAGCGCGCCCACCGTGCCCGCCACACCCGACAGCATGACGCCGAAGATGGCGGTCAGCCAAGCCTCGCGAATGCCACCCACGGCCAAAGCGAGCACCCAGCAGATCACCACGAAGGTGCCGATTTCCACGAACCTGACAAACCCACGGTAGGTCTGTTCATGGGTCTTCTCGTCCATCGCCGGGCTGTAACGTACGCCGGTCACGGTCTTCGCATCGGCCATCTTGTCGTCGTCCCCTTGGGTATCATCTTGATTGGTTCCAAGCGGATTTAGCGCATGCCTCTGTCGCTCGCAATCGAGATACCGACTCGCGAAAATATGGAAAGCTGGTTTTATCCCGGAGAATGACAGTCGATCCCCGCTTGTCATGCGCAGGTCGGGAATCCTGCGGATTATTCGGGAGAGGGAAGTCCTGCCGCCGCCAGCGCCGCGCCCTGCCGTTCGGTCAGGGTCTCGAGAGAGAAGCGCTCGATCTCGGCCTCGAACAGGCGATGGTAGTTCAGCTCGGAGCGCAGGTGCAGGAACACCGCGCCGAGCCCCACGGCCGCGCGGTCCATGAAGACGAATTCCTGCGGCACGGTCACGGGCCCGCGCTGCTTGAGGGCCTGATGCACCTCGAAGGCCTGGCGCCGGCCATACTCGCCTGGCTTCACGCCATCCGCTACCGTCCTGGTACGATCCTCCAGGATCGGCCCGTAGATGAACCGCGCCCAGATGTTGAGGATCTCGATCAGCTCCTTGTTCAGATTCTTGAACCCCCACACCTCGTAAGCGTGGACGATCCGGGCGTTGTCGTTCTCCAGGAGACCGCGATAGAGATCGACCACGCCGCCGACGAAGCGGGGGTGGAAGATGCGGACGCAGCCGTAATCGAGCAGATTGATCCCGCGCGCCTCGCCGTCATCGGAGAAGACCGTGTAGTTGCCGAGATGCGGATCGCCGTGGATCACGGCGGCCCGACTGAACGGGTGCCACCACGCCTTGAACATCGCCCGCGCCAGACGGTTGCGGATTTCGAGGGGCTGATCCGAGAAGCTGAGGATCCTGTCCCCTTCGAGCCAGCCGAGGGTGAGGAGTCGCTTGGTCGAGAGGTCCGTGTGGATCGCGGGCACCCTCACCTCGGCGATGTCCTGCAGGACGGCCCCGTAGAGGGCGGCGTGCTTGGCCTCCCGCTCGTAATCCAGCTCCTCGCGCACGCGGGCACCGATCTCCTTGGCGATCTCGCGGGTGTCGAGCCAGGAACTGAGGCGACGGTGCAGGGCGAAGGCGACTTCGAGCTGCTTCAGGTCGGCCTCTACGGCCGATTGCATGTCGGGATACTGGAGCTTGCAGGCGAAGAGCGTCCCGTCGAGGCCGGTCGCACGATGGACCTGACCGAGGGAGGCGGCGGCGGCGGGCTTCAGGTCGAAGCTTCGAAAGCGGGACTGCCAGTCCGACCCAAGCTCGGCCATCATCCGGCGCTTGACGAAGGCCGCGCCCATCGGCGGTGCATCGGCCTGGAGTTTCTGGAGCTCGGTGGCATATTCCGGCGGCAACAGGTCCGGCACGGTGGCTAGGAGCTGCGCCACCTTCATGATCGGGCCTTTCAGCCCGCCGAGCGCCTGGGCCAGGGCGGCCGCGTTTGTCGGCGTCTCTCCCTTTCCGAACAGCTTGGCGCCCGCCATCCGCGCGGCGACACCCCCGACGTTGGCGCCGACACGGGCATAGCGGCTGGCGCGCGCCGAGAAGCGGTTGGCTTCGTTGTCGTGATCGGCCATCGGGTCCATTCTGCGCGACGAAGAGGTGTCACCACGAGATAGGCTCCTTCCCCTAGGGTACCAGGGCCATGGGCCCATGGGTCGCGGAAGTTGGGTTTCGGAACTTGGGTCGCGGAAGGGGTTACGCCGCCGGCCAGTTGTCGCGGATCCAGCGCGTGAGGCCGTCCTCGTCGATCTCGCTTGCGGCGAGGTTCCGGATCATGACGACGGCCTCTGCCTCGTCCGCGAGGAAATCGATCCCGTTGAGGCCTAGAAACGTTACGAGCGCGAGCAGTGCCGCACGCTTGTTTCCGTCGATGAAGGGATGGTTCTTCGCGATGCCGAAGGCACAGGCAGCGGCCAATTCGGCCAAATCCACCTCGCCGTAGGCTGCCCGGTTCATGGGCCGGCCGAGAGCCGATTCGAGCGCTCCTTCGTCCCGCAACCCTGGCGGGCCCCCGAACAACTTGAGCTGACGGGCGTGGATGGCCTGGACGAGATCGCTCGTCAGCCAGACGACCGTCGTCATTTCGCGAGTTCGGAAAGCGCGTTGCGGTAGGTCTTCATCGCCTTCTCGGCGATTTCCATCCCCTTCTCGAAAGTCGGATCGAGGGGCGAAAGCCGCACTGAGCCATCCGCGTTCTCCGTCACAGAAAGCCAATCACCCTGTGAGAGGTTCAGCTTACCCAGCAATTCCCGCGGCAGGATGAGCCCGGTGGAATTGCCGATCTTCTTGACTTCGAGCTTCATGACGGTCCAGCCTTTCGTTGTACGTTATGTACAACGAAAGGCTGCCGGCGCAAAGGAGCGTTACCCTTCCATCGCCTCCAGTTCGACGATCATCCCCTCGATCATGTTGAGGCCGATCTGCCAGAAGGCGGGGTCGCTGGCATTGAGGCCGAAGGGGGCGAGGAGTTCGCCGTAGGGCTTGGCCCCGCCGGCCGAGAGCAGCGCGAAGTAGCGGTCCACGAAACCCTCTTCGGCATTGGCATAGACGCCGTAGAGCGAGTTCACGAGGCAGTCGCCGAACGCGTAGGCGTAGACGTAGAACGGCGAGTGGATGAAGTGCGGGATATAGGCCCAGAACGGCTCGTAGCCGGCATCGAGCGAGATCGCAGGGCCGAAGCTCTCCGCCTGCACCGACATCCAGAGGCCGTTGATCTGCTCGGCAGTGAGCTCGCCTTCGGCGCGAGCGAGGTGGACCTTCCGCTCGAACAGGTAGAACGCGATCTGGCGCACCACCGTGTTGATCATGTCCTCGACCTTGGCGGCCAGCATCGCCCGGCGCTGGACGGTATCGGTGGTGGCGGCGAGCAGGCGCCGGAACGTGAGCATCTCGCCGAACACGCTCGCGGTCTCGGCCAGCGTCAGGGGCGTCGGCGCCATCAGCGCACCGTTATGTGATGCGAGAACCTGATGCACCCCGTGGCCGAGCTCGTGAGCCAAGGTCATCACGTCCCGCGGCTTGCCCTGGTAGTTCACCAGCACATAGGGATGCGCCGAGGGCACAGTGGGATGGGCGAAGGCGCCCGGCGCCTTGCCCGGCCGCGTCGGCGCATCGATCCAGCGGCGGTCGAAGAAAGTCTTGGCGATGTCGGCCATGCGCGGCGAGAACGCGCCATAGGCGTCGAGCACCATGTCGCGCGCCTCGGCCCAAGGAATGGTGCGCTGCTCGACCCGCGGCAGCGGCGCGTTGCGGTCCCAATAGGGCAGGACATCGACTCCGAACCACTTGGCCTTCAGCCTGTAGTAGCGGTGCGACAGGCGCGGATAGGCGGCCTGGACGGCGTCCACCAGGGCCGCCACCACCTCGGGCTCCACCCGGTTTGAGAGGTGCCGGTCGTCGGCGACGTCCGTGAAGCCGCGCCAGCGGTCGGAAATCTCCTTGTCCTTGGCCAGGGTGTTGGTGATGAGGGCGAAGGTCCGCAGATTGGCACGGAACACGTCGCCAAGGGCCCCAGCCGCTTCCTTGCGGACCGCCCCGTCCGGGTCCTGCAGCTTGTTGAGCGTTGGCTCGAGGGTGAGCATCTCGCCCTGCAGCGGGAAGCGCAGGGACGCGATCGTGCCGTCGAACAGCCGGTTCCAGGCGGAGCGCCCGGTCACCGACTTTTCCAAGAAAAGCTTCTCGGTGCGGTCGTCGAGTTGATACGGCTTCTCGCGGCGCAGATCCTCGATCCAGGGGCGGTAATGCGCAAGGGGCCCATCCGCCATGGCGGCGTCCATCACGGCGTCGTCGACCCGATTGATCTCAAGGGCGAAGAAAAGCAGGTGGCCAGAGGCCGTGGTCAGGCGTTCCTGGGTGTCGCCGTAGAACTTCTGGCGTCGCTCGTCCGTGGTGTCGCCAGAGTAAACCAGGCCGGCGAAGGACATCAGACGGCCGAGCCGGTCTTCGATCGCCTCATACGCCGCCACCGCCTCGGCGAGGCGTGCGGACGCGTCGGATCCGCCGGCGATCTCGGCGATGGCGCCGCCATAGCGCTCCGAAAAGGCGCTGCATTCGCCTTCCGCCCGGACCAGGTCGGCGCGAAAGTCCGGCGAATCGATCCCGGAATAGAGGTCGCTCAGATCCCATTCGGGAAGCGAGCCAAGATCGAGGGCGAGAGCGGCTGCCCGCGCGACGTTCGTTCCTTCCGATCGTTGCCCGGCCGGCATCCGGGCGGCGCTTGAGAGGCTGGCATGGACGACGGCACGACTCGACATGGTGTCTTTGATCCTGAAGCGGCGTTTCCCAGCCGTTTCCGCTGATATCGAGCGGTAAGGCCCTGCGATCAACCGACTCGGCCCATTCGGCCGCAACGAATCTCCGGCATTGTCCTCGCTCGCCCCGCCTCGCCCGGGGAGTGGACCCGTAAAGAAGAAAGTGGGATCGTCGTTAAGCGCAGCTTTACGCTCTTCGCTCAACCTACGGATCGAAACGAAACACCGGTGGCCGACTCGCAGGATGATATCCCTGGGACGATCGCCTTTCTCAGCACACGGTCGAGGCTCTCCGCATGTCGACAACGATCCTCATCGTCGACGACGATCCCGTCCAGCGCCGGCTCGCCGAAGCGATGGTGCGTCGTCTCGGCTTCGAAGTGAAGGTCGCCGAGAGCGGTGAGGACGGGTTGTCCGTGATGCGTTCGGGCGAACCCATCGATGTCGTACTCCTCGATCTGGTGATGCCCGGCGGCCTCGATGGTCTCGCCGTCATGGCCCAGATGCGCCAGTTGGGTCTCGACACCCCCGTCATCGTCCAGACGTCCAATGGCTCCATCGATGCCGTGGTCAACGCCATGCGAGCGGGTGCCACCGATTTCGTGGTGAAGCCCGCCGGTGCCGAACGGCTTCAGGTTTCCATCAAGAACGCCCTCAAGGTCGACCAACTCGAGGAGGAGGTCCGGCGCATGCGGCGGCGCGCCTCCGGCTCGCTCACCTTCAAGGACCTGTCCTCGCGCAGCCCCGACATGGAGCGCGTGATCCGGCTGGCCGAGCGTTCGGCCAAGTCCAACATCCCGGTGCTGATCGAGGGTGAGTCCGGTGTCGGCAAGGAGGTGCTGGCGCGCGCGATCCAAGGGTCGGGCGACCGGCGCGGCAAGGCCTTCGTCACGGTCAATTGCGGGGCGATTCCCGACAACCTCGTCGAATCGACCCTGTTCGGGCACGAGAAGGGCGCGTTCACCGGCGCCACCGAGCGACATGTGGGCAAGTTCGTCGAGGCGTCGGGCGGTACGCTGTTCCTCGACGAGATCGGTGAACTGCCCCTCGATGCCCAGGTGAAGCTTCTGCGCGCCCTGCAGGAGGGGGAAGTCGATCCGGTGGGCGCCAAGCGCAGTGTCCGTATCGACATCCGGCTCATCTCGGCTACGAACCGTTCGCTCCTCGACCTCGTGAAGCAGGGCCGCTTCCGCGAAGACCTGTATTACCGTCTCAACGTCTTCCCGATGACCCTGCCCCCCCTCCGGGCGCGCCGCGAGGATATCCCGGATCTGGTGCGCTCGTTCTGTGCGCGCTTCGCGGCTGAGGAGGGCAAGCGTGTTCGTGCGATCACGCCGGAGGCGATGTCCCTGCTCAGCCGCTACGGCTGGCCCGGCAATGTCCGCCAGCTCGAAAACGCCCTGTTCCGCGCGGTGGTGCTCGCCGATAGCGACGAGCTCACCGTGGCCGAGTTCCCGCAGATCGCCGCCCAGGTCGAAGGGTTCGACGTGCGCATTCCCGCCGCTCCGGTCCAGCCCATCGTCCATGCCGGGACACCGGAGCCGGTGCGCGAGATCGTCCGCGTGGAGGTCCGCGACCCCCACGCTATGACCCTCGTCACCGAGGAATCCGGCGAGATGAAGCCGATGGATGCGCTGGAGGCGGAGATCATCCGCTTCGCCCTGCAATACTACCGGGGTCGCATGTCCGAAGTGTCGAGGCGCCTCGGTATCGGTCGCTCGACCCTCTACCGCAAGCTGAAGGATCTCGGTCTCGACGGCGACGAGAAGGGCGACGAAGCCGCTGCCTGAGACGCGGGGGGCGTCCCCTTCGCATCCTGTCGATCGGGATGTGCGTCACGGCACTGCATTTCCAGCCTCCGGCGCATGCCGGACATCCACTGTTGCCCGCACGCCGTTGCAAGCGGTGGCGCAAGCAGCGATTGTTTTGAGCTCAAACACGGCCGTTACGGCCGGTTCCGGGAGTTTCATCATGGGCGCTTCGCGCTCCGCATCGGTTGCACTGGCTGCCTTGATGGCGGGTTGTGTCGGCTACGCGGCACAGGCCGAGCCCCGGCTCGATCCGGCTCCTTCAGTCGTGCAGAGCGCTGCCGCACCGTCGGCCTCGCCCGAGCAGGGGCAAGGCGACACGGTGGCAACCGGGGCGATCTCCGCGCCGGTATTGCCCTCCCCCGACCTCGCGAAGCCTGGTGCGGCGGGAGGGGACGTCCAAGCCCCTGCGAGCCCGCTCGACACGGGCAAGGCGGAAACCACGAATGCCGAGGGCTCATCGGCCGGTGCCGAGGTCGGCTCCGAAGCCGCCGGCGCTGTGGCGGCCGCTCCGGTACCGACCGATCCGATGGGGGCAGCCCTCGCTGCCCGCCTTGCCGATCCGGCCCCTCTCCTCGCACGCCTGAGCACCAAGGACCGGGAGGCGATGCAGGCCTTCTATGGGCTCGGGGCCTTCAAGCCGGTCTGGGTCGTCGATGGCGGCTTCACCCCCGCGGCAAAGGCTGCCGCGTCCCGTCTTTCCCTCGCGGCCGAGGACGGCCTCAACGTCCAGGCCTATCCGGTGCCCGTCATCGGCACGCAGGGTTTGACCGAGGCCCAGACCGCCGAGATCGAACTAAAACTCTCCGCGGCGATCGTGCTCTACGCCAAGGACGCACGCGGGGCGCGCATCAACCTGTCCGCCATTTCCCGCCTGATCACGCCCACCCTGGATGTTCCCGGAGCGGATGCCGTTCTGACACGCGTCGCCAGCGCCGGGCCTCAAGCCGGCACCGTGCTGCAGGGCTACAACCCTGCGCAGGCCGGCTACCTCGCCCTGAAGGCCCGGCTCGCCAGCCTGCGCAATCTCCACGGCGCGCCCATGGCGGTGTCGCCCCTCACGATTCCCGCCGGGCCGGTGCTCAAAGTCGGCATGCACGACCCCCGCGTCCCCGCGCTGCGCCGCCATTTCGGCTTGCCGACCCGGACCGCCGGCACCCTCGACGCCGCCTCCGGTGAGCCGGATGCGTTCGATGCGAACGTGTCCGCGGCCGTGGCGAAGTTCCAGCGCGGCCGTGGCCTGCCGGCCACCGGCACGCTCACGCCGCAGACCGTCACCGCCCTGGGCCGGGCCGAGGCTTCCTCGCGCGTCGGCGACGAGGAGGCGACCGTCCTCGTCAACATGGAGCGTTGGCGCTGGCTGCCGGGCGATCTCGGTCGTGACTACGTCCTGGTCAACATCCCCGAATTCCGCCTGCGGGTGGTCCGCAACGGCACGCAGCGCGACGAGACCCGTGTCATCGTCGGCAAGGCCGAGACGCCGACGCCGGTCTTTTCCGGGATGATGGAATACGCCGTCGTCAATCCGTCCTGGAACGTACCGCCTTCGATCCTCAAGAACGAGTTCCTGCCCGCCCTGGCCCGCGACCCGAACTACGCGGCCCGTCGCGGCTACGAGGTCGTCTATCGCAACGGCAACATCTCGGTGCGCCAGCCGCCGGGCGAGCGGAATGCGCTCGGATTCATCAAGTTCCTGTTCCCCAACAACCATGCCGTCTATCTCCACGACACGCCGAACCGTTCGCTGTTCTCCGCCTCACAGCGGGCGATGAGCCATGGCTGCGTACGTGTGGACGACCCGTTCCGGTTCGCCGATTCGGTCCTGCCCGAAGCGTGGTCGAGCGAGCGGCTGAAGAAGCTCATCGGCAAGGGCGAGCGCACCATCCGCCTGCCCGAGAAGCTGCCGGTTCACCTGGCCTATTTCACCCTCGATGCGGACGAGCGCGGGTCTCTCCGCTCGTTTTCGGATCTCTACGGTCACGATGTGCGGATGAAGATCGCCCTCGGCCTCGCACCGGGCAGCCTGCTCGTCGCCAAGGCGCCGGTGAAAGCGCCGGCCAAGGTCGCGGTGCGGCCGACCGCTCCGGCACCGAGCGCGGCCGGGCTTTCGTCCGAGATTCGCCGCGCCGCGTCGCACCCTGCCCCTTCCGGCGCCAATCCCGCGCGGGCGGTCAGGGCGCCGGGCGCCAGGTCCGCCGAGGCGGCCCCCGTCGATCCTTGGGGGCCGGCCCCGGCCCCGGCGCCGGTCTCCCGCGGCTGGTGGTAGCGCCCAGTCATTGTCGTTGCGCGAATGTCACGCAGCGAGGAATGTGCGACGCCGCTCTTGCCGATGCTCAATCCTGCCGGTGGGCCGGCACGATTTCGCCACGGTTCAAACCTAGCCGTTTTGCCGACCGGCGAATGGCTGAGGATCCGATAACTGTCCGTTTACGGTTTTCGGTAACCTTGCGTTCACCATGATCCACGCGACAACGCGTGGTCTGGCAGAGGTGAGGACGATCGTGGGCATTCCGCTGCGTGAAGAGGCCCGGCCGGCCGACCGATCCACTCAGCCGATCTCCCGCCTTCGGGGCTATCTACGCGACGCCTTCTCCCATCCCCGCCTACGCCGTTCGATCATCGCGGCGTCGGGCATCGCCCTGGCGCTCGGCGCGGGCACGCGAGGGACGCAGGATGCAGTCGCCAACGGCGATACCCGCACTCTCTCGATCTACCATACCCATACGAAGGAGAGCGCCACGATCACGTTCAAGCGTGACGGGCGCTATGACCGGGCGGCGTTGGAGCAGCTCAACTGGATGCTGCGCGACTGGCGCATGGACGAGCCCACCAAGATGGACCCCCGCCTGTTCGATACGGTGTGGGAGGCCTACCGGTCGGTGGGCTCGCAGGAGCCGATCACCGTGGTCTCGGCCTATCGTTCGCCCGGCACCAACGCCATGCTGCGCCGCCGGTCGCGCGCGGTGGCCGAGTACAGCCAGCACATGCTCGGCAAGGCGATGGATTTCTACCTGCCGGATGTCTCAATCGACCAGCTGCGCGCGGTCGGCATGCGGATGCAGCGCGGCGGTGTCGGCTGGTATCCCCATGCCGGCTCGCCCTTCGTCCATCTCGACGTCGGCTCCGTCCGCTCCTGGCCGCGCATGAGCCACGACCAGCTGGCCCGCCTGTTTCCCGATGGCAAGACCGTGCATCTGCCCGCCGACAACCGCCCCCTGCCCGGCTACGAGCTCGCCCGCGCGGAGGTACTCGCCCGCGGCGGCACCGTGCTCGGAGTGACCCAGGTCGCGATGATGGACGAAGATGACGGCCCGAGCATCAAGGGCTTCTTCGCCAGTCTCTTCGGCGGCGGCGCGAAGGCGCCCGCCGCTCAGGCGGAAGCTCCGGCCCGCGCCCGTGCGAAGCCCAGCGTCCTCGTGGCCAGCGCCGATCCGGACGACCAAACCGGCACCCGCGAGGCCCTGGCCTATGCCGCTCCGGCCGCGTCCGATGCCCTCAAGGGTGCTCTCCTGCGCCGTGACGGACGCGATGCCCAGAGCCTCCTGACCCAGGACGTCTCCAAGCCGGCGATCGCCGCCGAGGCGGAATCGAGTTCGATCGACGTGCCGCTGCCGCCGCGCCGGCCATCGGAATTCGCGGCCGTGGCCGCCGCCCTCACCATGCCTTTGCCGCCGCCGCGTCCCGTCATTCAGGTGGCGAGCCTCGCGCCCACCGGGATGGCCGCGACGCCCCCCGTCACCGGGACGCCCACCCGTTTCGCCCGGCCCGTCGCCGCCGATGCCGATGCACGCACGCAGCTGCGCGCCCTGTTCGAGGTGGCCGCTGCGGAGACCGCGCCGGCCAGCCGGGCCTCGCCCGTTCACGTCGCCCCGGCCCGTGCCCGCGCCGATGCAGCGCCGGCCGGCCTCGTCGCCCAGGCGGAGAGCGGCGTGCGCAGCCGTTTCTCGGGACGCAGCCCCGGCGACGATCTCACCGCCGCACGCTTCACCGGCTCGTCCACCCGCGCGGTGGCTGCGGGGCGCTGAAGCTCCGCGATCATGATCTGCTACATCGTCGGCGCGGAGCCCCATCTTCGACTTGACGTTCCCTCTGCGCCGCGACACGAATGCCGAACGGCAATGGATTCTGCCGGGCGCTAAGCCGAACCGCCATAAGGGCTGATGATTCCTAACCCTTTTGCCACGCAGCAAGACGGTGGAACCATGCCTGTCTCTCTCAGGAACCGATTAGCCGACCTCAAGCGCGCCACGATGGTCCGCATAGCCTGGGCGATCGCGTTCGCCCGCTGGGCGGTGATCCTCGTGCCGATGGCCGCCGTGGTGGGCTCCCTCTGCGCGGCTTTTCTCTGGTGCCTCGACGTCGCCACGAACGCTCGGTTCGCGCATCCCTGGCTGCTGTTCCTCCTGCCGGTGGGCGGCTTTGCCGTCGGCCTGCTCTACCACCGCGTCGGGCGCGGTGTGGAGGGCGGCAACAACCTCGTCGTCGATCAGATCCATGAGCCTGGTGGCGGCGTTCCCCTGCGCATGGCGCCCCTGATCTTTCTCGGGACCGTGGTGACCCATCTCTTCGGCGGGTCCGCCGGCCGGGAAGGCACGGCGGTGCAGCTCGGCGCCAGCCTCGCCAGCGCCATCGGACGGCTGGCCAGGCTCGATCCGGCGGGCACGCGCATCGTGCTCATGGCGGGCGTGGCGGCGGGATTCGGCGCGGTGTTCGGCACGCCCATCGCCGGGGCCGTCTTCGCCCTCGAGGTATTGGCCATCGGCCGGGTGGAATATGCTGCTCTGATCCCCTGCCTGTTCGCGGCCGTCATCGGCGACTGGGCCTGCCAGGCCTGGGGCATCCACCATTCGCTGTTCCGCATCGCCTATCTGGCGGATGCGACCGGCCCCATCGCCCTCGATCCGATCCTGCTGGCTAAAGTCGCCGCTGCGGGCGTCGCCTGCGGGCTCGTGGCCCTCGTCTTCGCCGAGGCGAACCACATCCTCGGCGGGTGGTTGAAGCGCCTGATCCCCTACGCTCCCCTGCGTCCCGTCATCGGCGGCCTGGCGGTGATCGGCCTCGTCTACGCGCTGGGCACCCGTGACTATCTCGGCCTCGGCGTCACCGCGCCGGATGCGGCGGGCCTGAGCATCGCGAGCTTCTTCGGCCCGGAGGTCCATCCCTGGGCGTGGGCCTGGAAGATCCTCTTCACCGTCGTCACCCTGGCCTCGGGCTTCAAGGGCGGCGAGGTGACGCCGCTGTTCTTCATCGGTGCGGCCCTCGGCAACATCCTTGGCGGTCTGATGGGGGCGCCCCTCGACCTGATGGCGGCGCTGGGCTTCGTGGCGGTGTTCGCGGGCGCCGCCAATACGCCGCTCGCCTGCACGCTGATGGGGATCGAACTGTTCGGGGCGACGCACGGCGTCGCCATGGCGGTCGCTTGCTTTGCCGCCTATGCCTGTTCGGGCCATCACGGCATCTACCTGTCGCAGCGCATCGCCGTCTCGAAGGGCGGAACCGTCGAGCCGGGTTCCACCCTGCGCGAGGCGCGGACCCGGCGGTGAAGCGGCGGGAGGCGGCCACGCACCTCCCGCCCCGTTGTCACTTCTTGTCGTGGCTGTGGCCGTGGGCGTGGCCATCCTTGTCGGAATGCAGCGGCTTCCCATCGCGCCCGACCTCCTTCGATTCCCGCTCGCGCGGATCGTCGCGATGGGCCGGGCCGCCCGACACGGTACCGGTGTTCGGAGCCGAGACGGAGGGGTTGCTGGCGTTGCCGTGCCCATCGATGGCCAGGGCCGGCGCCGCGAGGCCGAAGAGGATGCCGGTGGCGGCGAGGCTGCGCGCGAAGCGTGTCATGGTCGGTGTCTCCGTGGTTGCGCGGCTGCTCCGCCGCGTCGATCCAGGAGATGGCGAAGCCGTTTGACGCCCGCGCGCCCCGTTCGTGACGAAGTGTGTCTCGGGCCTACGCTCGCGGCAGGATCAGCTCGGCCCGCAACCCGCCCTCCGCCCTGTTGGTCAGGGTGAGGCTGCCGCAATCGGCCTGGATCGCGCGCCGGGCGATGGTGAGGCCGAGGCCGGTACCACCGGTATGACGATTCCGCGAAGCCTCCAGGCGCGTGAACGGCGCGAAGGCGCCCTCCACGTCCTGGGGGACGATACCGGGGCCGTCATCCTCGATTCTCAGGACGATCGCGTCCTCGCGGACCTCCAGGGTCATGCCGGCCCGATCGCCATAGCGCACGGCGTTGTCGACGAGGTTCTCCAGTGCCCGGCGCAGGGAGACGGGTCGGATCTCCGACAGCGCCCTGCCGGGGCCGTCATACGTCACGGGCCTGCCGGCATCGGCGGCGGCATTGGCGACGCTCATCGCGAGGCTCGCCACGTTGGTGATCCGGCGCGGCTCCGGGTCCGTATCGCCGCGCAGATAAGCCAGCGTCGAGTCGATCATGGCCTGCATCTCGTCGAGGTCCCCGGACATGGCCTGCCCCTCATCGGCGTCAGTCAGGCGCTCGATGCGCAGGCGCAGCCGGGCGATGGGCGTGCGCAGATCGTGCGATACGGCCGCAAGCGCCTGAGTCCGTTCGAAGACCAGACCATGGATGCGCTGCTGCATGGCATTGAGCGCGCGGGCGATCCCGCGCGTTTCGTCCGGGCCGGCCTCCGGAACGGCGACTACGGGGCCGTTGCCGATCGCTTCCGTGGCACGGGTGAGGCGGCGCAAGGGCTTGGCGATCCGGTGCACCAGCAGCACGGCGGCGAGGCCGACGAGGATCGCCACCGCCGTCGAGACGAAAGCCCAGGCCCCCAGGCGGGCCAGGTTCGGGGCATGGGCGGATCGGAAGGTGAGCGTGCCGCCATCCGGCAGGGAGAGCGTCCCGCTCAAATCCTGTGCGTGCAGCGCATCCTCCCCCTCGCCCATGGCGAGGACGAGCCCGGATCCGAGCCCCGGCTGGAGGGTCAGGATACGGGACCGGAGCGACCAGAGGACGGGATCGTCGCGCTCCGGCGGGCGGATCGCAGGGGCTTTCGACCATCCGATCTCGAAATGCGGCGAGGACAATGCCCTCGCCTCCGTGTCGCGCTCCGTCACCGGCCGCCGGATCAGGCCCTCCCGCGCTAGAGCGAGCTGAGTGGCGAGCTGCTGTGCGAAGGCCTCGTCGGCGGCCGCGACCGCCGATTGACGATAGAGCAGCAATGCGCCGGCATGGACGACGACGATGGCCACGAGCAGCACGGCCATGGTGCGTGCCTCAAAGCTGCGCGCCAGGGCGAGCAGGCGCCTCACGCCCGCTCGACCGTCGCGCTGAAGATATAGCCGGAGCCACGGACCGTCTTGATGATCGCGGTCTGGCCATCCGGCGGCTCCAGCTTTCGCCGAAGCCGGCTGACCAGCGTGTCGACGCTGCGGTCCGACGGCGAGCCGAGGCGGGCGCGGGACAGTTCCAGGATCTGCTCGCGGCCGAGGACGCGGTTCGGATGGTCGAGGAACACAAGGAGCAGGTCGTATTCCGCCCCGGACAGGTCGACGCCCGCGCCTTCGGGGTCGCGGAGCGAGCGGCTGCGCAGGTCGAGACGCCAGCCGTCGAAGCCCAGGCTCTCGCTCCGGGACGCATCCGGAGTGGTGGCGGCGATCCCGGAGCGCCGGAGAACCGCGCGGATCCGGGCAAGCAGTTCGGGCCGGCCGAAGGGCTTTGCCACGTAATCGTCCGCCCCGAACTCGAGGCCGAGCACGCGGTCCGCCTCCTCGTTGCGGGCGCTGACCATGATGACCGGAACCGTGCTCTTCGCGCGCAGGTTCCGCAGGAGATCGATGCCGGAGGCGCCGGGCAGCATCACGTCGAGGAGAACGAGATCGATGCCGCCCTCCGGCAGGAGCCGCCACATCTCCCTGCCGTTGCGGCACCCGGTGACGCGGTAGCCGTTCTCCCGCAGCATGCGGGTGACGAGCATCCGCATGCCGTCGTCATCCTCCACGAGGAGGATGTGAGTTGTGCCGGCGAGGGAAGGCGTGTCGAGGAGCTGAGGCATCGTCGCTATCGCCCTGCCCTGCGCTCGAGAGGATGGGCCGGCACGCCGCGATGTCGGCCTACACCATGCCGAGGGCCTGCATGTAGAGTTCCAGGATCGCCTCTTCCTCCTGGCGCTCGGCATGGTCCTTCTTGCGCAGGGAGATGATCTTGCGCAGGGCCTTCACGTCGAAGCCGGTGCCCTTGGCCTCGGCATAGACGTCCTTGATGTCGCCGGCGAGGCCGGCCTTCTCCTCCTCCAGGCGCTCGATGCGCTCGATGAAGCTCTTGAGCTGGTCGGCGGCAACCGAGGAGGCATCGACGGCGGGTGCGGCGGAAGCGGCCATGAGCGTCTCAATTCCTGATCTGACGCGCATCGGGTCGGATGCGCCGGAGGAGGCTGGTTAAGCGATCACGCTTACCGGAAGCTTAGTGCGGCTCGGCTTGCGCCGTCGCGAAGGCCGCCTGTTGCTCGGGCGAGGCCTCGGCCTGGTTCAGCCGCTTCCATTCCTCATAGGGCATTCCGTAGACGCGCTCACGGGTCTCGTCCTTGGTGAGGCTGAGGCCGCGCTCGTCGGCAGCGTCCTTCATCCAGTTCGACAGGCAGTTCCGGCAGAAGCCGGCCATGTTCATGAGGTCGATGTTCTGGACGTCGCCGCGCTTCTGGAGATGCGCCACCAAGCGTCGGAAGACCGCGGCTTCGAGTTCGGTCCGGGTGGCGGGGTCGATCTCGGTCATCGTGAAATCCTCTGAAGGCGATTGCGGTCGGGCGCCGCTGTGTCCGCTGCAGAATACACCATCGCTCACCTGCGGTCCTATTTCCGTGCGGGGGGGCGATCTTTGCCCTCGAACCGGCACCATGGCGTCACCAGCCGCGTGAAGCGCGTGCTGTCGATGGCCGGGGCCGTCCCTGCTCCGGGCTTCGTGCATCCCGTGCAGGACAAGGCCTCTCATCGGTGCTGGCCAGTCGCCTCGTGCTTGGGGTGCCAAACCGCACGACATTGCGACGGTGGTCGTCCTACATCAGGCCTACACAAGAAATCACGGCCCACCGCCCTATGACGGAGACCGCGAAACTTATTAGGACTCAGTCATGAATACCCGTCTTGCTTCCGCCATCGCTGCCGTCGTTTTGAGTGCGGCCGCCGTTGCTTCTCCCGCTCTTGCCCAAAGCTACACGGCTCCTGCCGGTATCTCGGCCCAGGTGGCTCCCGGCTATGCCGGTCGTCAGGTCGCCGTCGATGACGATCTGACCACGGGCTCCGTCGTCAGCCGGCGCGACAGCGACTCCGCTCGGGAAGGCAATGCCGAGCAGAACAGCTTCCCGGTCTGGCAGTATGGCCGTACGTCCGGCGGCCCCCGCTGAGCCCGGCACCACGGCGATGACGAAGGCGGCGGGGCGTGAGCTCCGCCGTTTTTTCGTGCGCGCACTCGTCTCGTCGCCGCAGGGTGAAAGTCAGCCGGCTTTCGGCATCAGTGGGTGCAGAAGCTTGGCGAATCGTGCCGCCCACTCGATCTGGCCCGGCTCCAGGGCGATCAGATCCTGTCGGATCTCCACGAGGGCGTTGGGCAGGCCGCGCGCGATGGCGTGGCGGTCGATCGTATCCCCCGGCAGGCCGCCGCCATAAGGCTCGTTGTCGCCCACCGTCAAACCGGCGGGATCGGCGCGCAAGCCTGCGATGAGGGGCGCGCTCATCCGGTCGTCCCCATCCCACAGGATACCCACGTGCCAGGGCCGCAGGTAGCCGCGCCAGGACGCGGTGAAGCTGTGCATGGTGACGATGATGGGCGGTGCGCCCGCCTCCGTGGCCTGCGCGACGGCTGCATTCACCGCTTCGTCGAACGGCACGTAGAATCGTCTGATACGCTCGTCCTTGCCGGCCTCGTCGATGCGGGCGTTGCCCGGCACCACGGCACCATCCGACAGGCGCATGACCAGGGTCGGGTCCTCGCGTCCCCGGTTGGGGTCGATGACAAGGCGCGAGAACCGTGTGAGGACGGCCGGCGCACCGAGATGCGCCGCCAGACGCCGCGTCACTTCGGCCGCGCCGATATCGTAGGCAATGTGACGCTCGAATTCCCGTTCCGGAACGCCCAGCTGCGCCAGATCCTCTGGAACGTGATTCGAGGCGTGCTCGCAGATGAGAAGGAGGCCGGATGCGGGATTGCCTGGGATCGTCTCGACGGGATGCGGCGGAAACATGAGGCGGGCACGGTCCTTCGGGGCCGATCGGGAGAAAATCCCCCTGGGCAGGCAGGAAACACGCCGCCGGTCGCGCCATCGTACGCTTGCCGAGGCGGCAGGGCTCGGGCACAGCACGTATAGGCGATCGCGCCGCCACGGCAATAATCCGGCGGACAAGCAATCCGGCCCGCGCGATCGGACCTTGATGAGACACGGACACGCCATGACCGCGCCTTCACCCACCTCGCCCGCTTCCTCTCCTTCGTCCCATGATGCCGCCCGCGGCCTGCTTCTCGGTTTCCTCGACCAGGCGATCGCCGCCGCTCATCCCTCCCGCTGCCTGGTGCCGCACCTGCCCGCGCCTGGGCCCGGCCGGCTGATCATCCTCGGTGCCGGCAAGGCCGGCGGCAGCATGGCCGCCGTGGCGAGCCGATTCTACCGGGAGCAGCACGGCGTCGACGAGAGCCGCATCGTCGGCTTGGCGGTGGCCCGCCACGGCTACGGCGAGGAGGCGCCGATGATTCGTATGGTCGAGGCCGGGCACCCGGTGCCGGACCAGGCCGGCATCGACGCCACCATCGACGCCCTGAAGATCGCGGCCGATGCCGGTCCGGAGGACGACGTGCTGGTGCTGCTCTCGGGCGGCGGGTCGGCCAACTGGATCGCGCCCGCCGGCGACCTCACCCTCACCGAGAAACAGGCGGTCACCAAGGCGCTGCTGCGCTCGGGCGCGCCGATCAACGAGATCAACGCAGTGCGCAAGCACCTCTCCCGGATCAAGGGCGGACGTCTCGCCATGATGGCCCGCAACGCGCGCTCGATCCTGACGCTGGCCATCTCCGACGTGCCGCATGACGATCCGGCGGTGATCGCCTCCGGCCCAACCGTGCCCGATCCCTCGACGCTGGCCGATGCCCGCGAGATCTGCGATCGTCGCAACATCCCCCTGCCCGAGACCGCCAAGGCCCTCCTCAACGACCCGGCCAACGAGACCCCGAAGGCGGGCGACCCCTCCTTCGCCCGAGCCGAGTACCGCATCATAGCCCGTCCCATCGACGCCCTGGACGCGGCGGCGGACGCGGCCAAGCGCGCCGGCTACGAGGTCGTGATGCTCGGCCCCGACGTGGAGGGCGAGGCCCGCGAGGTCGCCGCGGAACACGCCGCTCTCGCGAAGGAGATGAAGGCGGCCGGCCGCAAGGTGGCGATCATCTCCGGCGGCGAACTCACCGTGACCATCGTCGGCGAGGGCCATGGCGGTCCGAACCAGGAATACGCCCTTGCCCTCGCCATCGGTCTCGATGGCGAATCCGGGATCCTCGGCATCGCCGCCGATACCGACGGCACCGATGGCGGACGCGGCGAGGCCACCGATCCGGCCGGCGGTCTCGTCGACCCGACGACGCTGGCACGTGCCCGTGCCGCCGGCCTCGATCCCGCTGCGATGCTCGCGGACAATGATTCGACGAAGTTCTTCGCCACGATCGGCGATCTCGTCCAGCCGGGTCCCACGCGCACCAATGTCAACGATTGCCGCATCATCCTCGTCGGTTAACGGCGTGAGCCGCCGCCGTGCGACCCCCTCCCCGCTGCGTGTGGGGAGGGGGAAGGTTCTCTGGCTCGCCCCTGCGCTGGCCGCCCTGTTTCTCACCGCCTCGCCCGCCCGCGCCGATCTGCGGATGTGCAACCAGACCGCAAGCAAGGTCGGCGTCTCGCTGGGATATCGCGATACGCAGGGCTGGGTGACGGAAGGGTGGTGGGACGTGGCCCCCAAAGGGTGCGAAATCCTGCTGCGCGGAGCCCTGGCGGCCCGCTTCTATTACGTCTACGCGGTGGACTATACCCGCGGCGGCGAGTGGAACGGTCGCTCGCTCATGTGCACCCGCGACACCGAATTCACGATTCGCGGCGTCGAGGATTGTCTCGCGCGAGGCTACGACCGCAACGGCTTCTACGAGGTCGATACCGGTGAGCAGAAAAGCTGGACGATCCAGCTCACCGACCCGAGCCAGCCTGCGGCGCCTTGAGAGTCTTCTTGAGGAAAGTGGTGAAGGCCGGCAAATCGACTGTCCATGCATCGAAACCAGGATGCTGGGGTTCGAGCCACGCCGAATATCGATGGCCCTTGACGATTGAAAGGCGAGCGTAATTGAAACGCAGCTGGTACGTCCCATCCATGATTGGAAGGATTTCGATCACTTGAAGGCCAGGTTTCGCGACAACGATGTGAGATAGTCCAGCGCCGTGAGGAGACATCATGACCGAGGCATGCCGGGCGATAGCGAATTGGTGCCAGAGAGGGATCTTGGAGAACTCCATCACGGTGAATCCGAGCTTTCTCGCTACGGCTTCCACATCGGCTTCATTCTTCATCACACGCCGGACGGCGTCTCGTCGTGTCACGTAGACGCGATCTGGCAGTTCAACGTTGTTGTTTGCGGCCAAGGTGCTCGCGCGTTCACTAAGTTCTTCGTAGATGCTATCTAGATGACGCCATCCTGACATGCCACGGAAACCGACCCGCGCGACCAACAGGCGTTCGACGAAGACCGATCTGTCTAGCTTTTGAACTGCATTTCCAAGATCGAGCATTTCAAGAGTATCTTGCTCGAAGCCGGACCGCGCAGCGTTGAGAAGGATTTTGCATCCCTCGTTTTCCATCAAACCACTGCTTTTGATCCATGCTAGTCTCGGAAGATAATCAATGAGCCAATGATATATTCCGCGGCTTCCACGATTGAGACCAAGCGCGAGCGGTATGTTCTCCGTCTGGGTCCTGTCGGTGACATCGAGGGGGAACCCCTTCGAAACGACGATCGCTTTATTCTCGGTCCAAATTTGCCCGGAGGGATGGGTGAAAACGTTCCTGTACTCGGAAACTGTGGGTTTCAGGGGGCGTGCAATGAGACGATTGAATACTGCAACTTCGCGTTTCAAACCCTTGAGGTGCCGCGCATCAGTGTTGGATGAAGCAACGAGCTTGACGCTACCGAAAACTTCCTGAACAGGCTGAGGAGCAAAGCTCAGTTCGGATACAGTTGGTTTTATCGACGATCCGCCTCCACTCACCTTCGCGACCAGATCAAGAAGTTCCCGTTTGATCTTGGTGTCGCGCAGGTGCTTAAAAACGAGGCCAGTCGACTTGAGGAAACGTGTCGTATCGTGAAGGGATGGCGTATCTATGAGTAGGCGGGCCGCCAGATGTGCGCGCTTGTTAACAGCAAGTTGCCGCACAGTCGCAAACTTTACCGCTTGCGGAAGCGCTGCGTTGGGAAGATCCTTTAAAATGCAACCGATAATATCGTCGTCAGAAAGGATGAAAGCAGCCTGCAAGCGTTGAAGAAGCAGCTGTGGCTGTTGTTTAATCAACTCAGAGTTGTTAGTAATTGCTATTACTTGATCCCAGCGATTGGCTGCTGCCTCTTCGCGGCAGGTCTTTACTGCTTCTCGTGCACGAATAATAATTGTGGAAGGGGCGCCAAATAGCACTGATCAATAATCCTGTTGTTAATCGAAAGTTTAGTTGAGGAGATTCAGAATTTTTCTGCCTCTGCTGTGCGGATAGCAATACGCTTCTGTTTACGTTCCGCCTTCCGAGTCTCAATGTGAGAGTCCTTGCGCACCCTTATGCGGGCCTGACGCTTCATTTCAGCTTTTTCCGAACGAGGAGGGGCATGTTGTTCGCTCATCGAACTCACTCCTGTCTAATCTCGACTCAGACCCGACTGGGCGTCCGGCATCGCACGTGCGGGGTACAGCATGCCGGACAATTCTGTAAACCCGAACACCTTCCCGCAGCAGGTGATTTTGGGTTGGCAAGGTTCGAGTGTGGAGCCCATGATCCACGCGTATCGTCTTGCGGCTTGCGAGGCCGGCGAACGTGCCCTTCACTCACGTTGCTCCAAAGGCGGCACCACCCCCCTCGGTGGTGCCGGAGAGAACGAGTTTCAGCAGCTTGACGTGTGTGCCGTCGCAGTGCTTCTGCCCCCCTACCCCCAATCGGCCGATCGAAACCGACGGGTATCCTCGAAAAACTGGAGACCGGAGTGAAACGCTCGCGCCGCACGAAGATCATCGCCACCCTCGGTCCGGCTTCCGACACGCCGGAGATGATCGAGAAACTGTTCCGCGCCGGTGCGGACGTGTTCCGGCTCAACATGAGCCACCTTCCGCGCGAGAAATTGCCCGAGAAGATCGAGGTGATCCGCACCATCGAGCGCGAGTTGCGCCGGCCCATCGCGGTCCTGGTGGATCTCCAGGGGCCGAAACTGCGGGTCGCTGCCTTCGCCGACGGCAGCGCGATCCTCGAGAACGGGGCCTCCTTCGTCCTCGATTCGGATCCGACGCCGGGCGATATCCATCGTGTCTACCTTCCTCACCCCGAGATTCTCTCCGCGCTGGAGCCGGGGCACGTCGTCATCATCGATGACGGAAAGCTGCGCCTTGTCGTGACCGAGGTCTCCGAAGGACGTGCGGTGACCGAGGTCGTCATCGGCGGCAGGATTTCCAACCGCAAGGGCGTGTCCCTGCCCGACACCGTGATTCCGGTGGCGGCGATGACCGAGAAGGATCGTGGCGATCTCGAAGCCGGGCTCAATGCCGGGGCGGATTGGATCGCGGTCTCCTTCGTCCAGCGTCCCGAGGACGTGGCCGAGGTGAAGAAGGTCGCCGCCGGCCGCGCCCTGGTGATGGCCAAGATCGAGAAGCCACAGGCCCTCACCCGCCTCGACGAGATCATCGAGATCTCCGACGGGATCATGGTCGCGCGCGGCGATCTCGGCGTGGAGATGCCGCTGGAGCAGGTGCCCGGCGTGCAGAAGCGGATCACGCGTGGTGCCCGTCGTCTCGGCAAGCCCGTCGTGGTTGCGACGCAGATGCTCGAATCGATGATCACGGCACCGGTGCCGACACGCGCCGAGGTCTCGGACGTGGCGACCGCCGTCTACGAAGGCGCCGATGCGGTGATGCTGTCGGCCGAAAGCGCGTCCGGCGCCTTCCCGATCGAGGCGATCTCGATGATGAGCCGCATCGCCGAGCAGGTGGAGCGCGACGCCCTGTATTGGACGATCCTCACGGCGCAGCGTTCGGAGCCCGACGCCACCGCATCGGACGCCATCGCGGCGGCCGCCCATCAGATGGTCGACGCCCTCGGCCTCACCGCCATCATGGCCTGGACGCATTCGGGATCGACGGCTCTGCGCCTTGCCCGCTCGCGCCCCAACGCCACGATCATCGCGCTGACCCCGAAGCGCGAGACCGCCCGGCGTCTGGCGATGTGCTGGGGTACGCACCCGATCGTCACCAACGACGCCAGCGATGTGGACGACATGGCCTTCCGCGCGGCGAAATTCGCCGTTCGCGAGCGCTTCGCCGAGATCGGTGATCGCGTCATCGTGGTGGCCGGCGTGCCGTTCGGGACGCCGGGCGCCACCAACCTCGTGCGGATCGCCTTCGTCACCCGCGATCACGCCGCGAGAGCCTGATCGCCTGTCAGGGCGCGACGGGCTCATGTCTCGTCGCGCCGATCCGGGTGGCGAGCCCTTCGACGGCATCTACGAGGGCGTCCGTTGCCATGTAAGGCACCATGTGGCCGATGCCGGGCAGGAGAATGAGCCGGGCGCCGGGGATGATCCCGGCGAGGGGTTCGGCATGGCGCGTTGCCGGAACGGCGGCATCCGCATCGCCGGAGATGATCACTGTCGGTGCGGCGATGGTGCCATAGCGCGGAGCCTGGGCCGCCAGGGCGGCGGGCAGGCCGATCAGGTCTTCGAGATTTGCGAGCATCGTCGAGGGGCGCAGCACCAGGGCTGAGCGGCTCCGCTCGAGATAGTCCCCGGGGATTTCCTGCGGCCGAAAGGCCGCACGGCCTGCGCGTTCGAGATAGTAGAGGCCGATCGGTGTCGCGACGGTGCGGCTGAGCAGCCATGCGACCGGAGGCTTCAGGGCGAGACGGTAGTACCACGGCAGGGGCGCCATGGCGGGAAACGGCATCGCCACCGGTGCAACCAGAACGAGGCCCGAGACGACCTCCGGATGGTCGAGGGCGATGGCGCCGGCCAGGGCGCCGGACCAGGAATGTCCGAGCAGGATCACGGGGCCCGTCCCCATCCGCTCGATCGCCTGTGCGATCGCATGGCCCTGCGCCGCCGGGCTCGCCCCATCACGACCGCCAAGGCGGTCGCTCCAGCCGTATCCGGGCCTGTCGAAGGCAATTACGCGAAAGCCGCTCTCGGCGAGCCTGCGGCCGACACCTTCCATCGGGTCGGCCGCGTTGGCGGAGGCTCCGTGCAGGAGCACGACAGTCCCCTTCGACGACGCTTTCGGGCCGGCCTCGATGGTGGCGAGCCGCCCGCCATCCACCTCAATGAAGGGCCCTTGCGGCGGAAACCGGGTGCCGACCCGCAATGTAACGATCAGGGTGACGAGGGCTCCGGCCGCGAGCACGCAGACGATCACCCCGAGCATCGCGCCCGCGATCAGTCCGAGCCAATGCAAAAGTATCATGTCCGGCTAGAGATCCCGCCCGTCAATCTCCGGCGCCAATCGATCGATGGCGCTCTGAAGCTTCTCCATGCGCGGATAGATTGCGGAGGCGCGGCGGAAGGCATCCAAGGCGCGACGCTTGTCATCCATGGAGAGATAGATCCGTCCCAAAGCCGCCCAGGCCTCGTAATGCCGTGGTTCCAGCACCAGCGTCCGCTGCAGATCGGCCACGGCGTTGGTCTGGTCGGTGAGAAGCCAGAACACCGTGGCCCGCCGGTTCCAGCCCTCGGCCCATTGCGGTTCTAGATGGGTGGCGCGGTCCATCAACTCGACGGCGAGGGCATAGTCGCGGCCCGACATCGCCTGACGGGCGCGTTCCGTGAGAAGGTCGGCGGTGGCGCTGCCGGAGCGGCCGAGGCGCTGCTCGATCAGACGGGAGATGCCTTTGGCCTCGGCATCGTCCTCGGACGCCTTCAGCCTCGCATACAGATCCTCGAGGCTCGGCGCCTGCACCTTCCTGGGTGCATCCTTGCCGTCTCCCTTGCCCTGTCCGGTCTCCCGGCCCGCTTGCGGAAGCGCGTCGGCGGACGATAGCCCATACGAAAAAAACGCGGCGCTCAGGAGCGCAGCGTTGACAAGAATTCCGAATGGCCGGGACAGCGTCATGACAGCGAGCTTCCTCGCCCTTCACGCCGCCGTCAACAGGCAGGCTTGACGCGGCTGCCCATGTTCCGGGCAGCCCGCAGCCTCAGCCCTGGCGGGCCTTGAAGCGCTTCTGCGTCTTGTTGATGACGTAGACGCGGCCCTTGCGGCGCACGAGCTGGTTGTCGCGGTGACGGCCACGGAGGGACTTGAGGGAGTTGCGAATCTTCATCGGTCTCACGTCGGCCGGGTTTGAGCCCGCCGCCTGTCCATAGGGTCTCGGGGACGAGGCACCTTGGAAAGGCGTCCTCGGCGATGGCAGTTCACACATCGCGGAAAGGCGGTTGCCATATCAGGCTTGAGCGCCTGAAGGCAAGGTACAACCGACCTGCCGGTGATGCGGATTCTTCAAACTTTTGCGCTGGTGCACGTCCGGGGCCTCATTGTCCGTCGTTCGAAGCCTTCAGCGCTCTCGCCAAGCCTTGGCGATCTGATCGGTCAGGGGCTTCGTCAGGTAGGAGAGCACGGAACGGTCTCCGAGCTGCATGTACGCCTCCACGGGCATGCCCGGCACGAGCTGGACCTTTCCGAGGCGCTCCACCTGATCCTCGGGCAGACGAATGCGCGCGGTGTAGTAGGTCATGCCGCTCTTGGGATCCTGGGAGACGTCGGCCGAGACGCGGCTCACGATCCCGTCGATCTCGGGCGTCACCCGCTGGTTGAAGGCCGGAAAGCGCAGGACCGCTCGCTGGTCCACGCGCACGTTGTCGATGTCCTGCGGTTGGATCCTGACCTCGACGATCAGCTTGTCGGCGTCGGGCACGATGAGCATCGCCGGCTCGCTGGGCACCACGAGACCGCCGATCGTGTGCACCGTCAGCTGGTGGACCGTGCCGTTCTGGGGCGAGCGCATGTCGATCCGCTTGAGCTGATCCTCGGCGGCGATTCGCTTCTCCACATATTCCGACCAGCGACCGCGGATCTCGGCGAGCTCCTTGCCGGTCTCGGTCCGCATGTCCTGGTCGATCTGGAAGATCTGCAGCTCGATCTCGGTGATCTTGCCCTTGGCCGATGCGGTGGAAGCGATGAGCTGCCCGCGCTCGCCCTGCAGGCGGGCGCCGTCCCGTTCCAGAGCGGTGACGCGCGAGAGCGGCACGAGGTTCTTGCCATAGAGCTCGCGCACGCCCTTCAGCTCGGTTCCGATCAAGGCCGTTTCCCGCTCCTTGGCGGCGGCCTGCTCGGTGAGCCCCTTGATCTCCTCGCCAAGCTGGGAAACGCGCTCGCGCAGCTGTGCCTTCTGGCCCTCGCGGCCAGCGACGCGGGCAAGGAACAGGCGGGTTTCGCTGTCGACCAGATGGGCGACGGACGGATCCTTGGCCTTGCGGGCCAGGAGATCCGGCGGGAAGGCGATCTCGGATGCGCCGTCGCGCTCGGCCTCGTCGCGGGCCCGACGGGCCGCGAACTCATCGAGCGCCTTCAAGATGATGTCGAGATTGGCCCGGGTCTGGGTCTCGTCCAGGCGGATCAGGATGTCGCCGGCCTTGACCCGCGCGCCTTCCTTCACCCGCAATTCCCCGACGACTCCGCCGGTGGGGTGCTGCACCTTCTTCACGTCCGATTCGACCATGAGCTGGCCCGGCGCGATCACGGCACCGGAAATCATCGTGAAGGTGGCCCAGCCGCCGACACCGATGACGAGGACGGCGCCGACACCGATCGCCGCTGCGAGATGACGGCGGATCGACCCGTTGGCGGTGGAGCGGATTTGAGCTGCGGGGAATCCGTTGGGCGACAGTGCGATGGCCATCACGCGCTCTCCTGCAGGGTGGCGACGTTCGCGCCGGTACGTTGTGCGGCGACTGGCTCGGCGGCGGGAGCCGGCGTCGATCGAAGGACGCGCTTGAGCACCTCGTCCTTCGGGCCGAAGGCCTGGGCGCGCCCATCGGCCATCATCAGGATCATGTCGACGGCCGCCAGAGCGCTGGGGCGGTGCGCCACGACGATGCAGATGCCGCCGCGCTGCCGTACCCCGACGATGGCCTGGGTCAGGGCGTTCTCACCCTCCCCATCGAGGTTCGAGTTCGGTTCATCAAGCACCACGAGGAAGGGGTCGCCGTAGAGCGCCCTCGCCAATCCGACCCGCTGGCGCTGCCCCGCCGACAGCCCCGCCCCGCCCTCTCCGATCCGGGTGTCGTAGCCTTCCGCCAGACGCAGGATCATCTCATGGATGCCCGCTGCCTTGGCGGCCGCGATGACCGCGCCCGACTCGGCATTGGGGTCGAACCGGGCGATGTTCTCGGCGATGGTGCCGGCAAACAGCTCCACCTCCTGCGGCAGGAAGCCGATATGGGGCCCGAGATCGGCGCTCGACCATTGGTCGATGGCCGCACCGTCGATCCTGACCTTGCCGCGCACGGGCGGCCAGACGCCGACGATGGCGCGGACGAGGCTCGACTTGCCCGAGGCGCTCGGACCGATGATTCCGAGCCCCTGCCCCCGCTGCAGGGAAAGGCTGACATCCTGTACAACGATGCGCTGGGTCCCAGGCGGTGCGAGGGTGACGTTTTCGGCCACGAGGCTCTGCGACGGCGCGGGCAGAGCGTGGGGCTGTTCGACGGCGGGCAGGCGGGCGAACAACTCCGAGAGCCGTGCCCAGCTCTGGCGCGCCTGCACAAATCCCTTCCAGTTGGCGATGGCGAGTTCCGCCGGTGCCAGGGCCCGGGCGACGAGGATCGACGAGGCGATGATGACGCCGGCCGAGGCGAGATTGTTGATGACGAGCCAGGCGCCGAGGGCGAGCACGCCCGATTGCAGCGCCATGCGGAACACTTTCGAGCCCGCGCCGAAACCGCCCGCGACGTCCGAGACGGTCATCTGGGACTGCATGTAATCGCGGTTGGCTCCGCCCCAGCGATCGGCGAAACGCCCCTGCATCCCCATGGCGGCCAGCACCTCGGCGTTGCGGCGCCCGGCTTCCGCCAGGCCGTTGCGACGCATGCCGTGGGCAGTGGCGGTCTGGGTCGGGGCGCGGGTCGACCGATCCGTGGTCAGGGCCAGGACCGCCAGGACCGCCGCGCCGACGAGGGCCGCGATACCGATGAGGGGGTGGAACAGGAAGCAGATGAAGACATAGATCGGCATCCACGGCAGATCGAAGAAGGCCGACGGGCCCGTGCCGCCGAGGAAGGCGCGCAACTGGTCGAGGTCGCGCAGGGGCAGCAGCCCGTCGCCCGGGGTCGCGCCCTTCAGGGGGGCCCGCACGACGATGTCGAACACCCGCGCACTGAGAGCTTCGTCCAGCGACGCGCCGACGCGCGCGAGGATGCGCGAGCGGATCGTCTCCAGGACGCCCTGAAATCCGTAGAGGACGAGGGCGAGGATCATGAGGCCGACGAGTGTCGGCACGCTCCGGCTCGGAATGACGCGGTCGTAGACTTCGAGCATGAAGAACGAGCCGGTCAGATACAGAATGTTCACCAGCCCGCTCATCACCGCGACGCCGATGAACGCGGCCCGACAACTTGCCAACGCCGAAATGATTTCGGCCGATTCCCGCCCCTTAGCCACTGCCGCCCCCGCCGTCGCGTTCGATTGTCAAGTTTAGATGGGATAGTATTCTGTGATACCGTTTGGGAACGGCGGTCCGACACTCGCTCCCTTTATAAGAAAAGCGAGAAATCGAGAACTCGAAAACATGCTTCTGCGGTTGGATTATGGCCGTCTGTGTCCAGCGGGTGCGTCTCTCGCGACGTATGCCCCCCGGATCTCGCGGCCTCAGGGGGGAGATGAATCGTTTCATCCGCCCGAGACACGGCGTTCGTATTGGGAAGAGGAAACGATGCCGCCGGCAGGGGTGGGTGGCCGATGACTTGCCTGCATGGGGCGGCTGCTGAGCCCGTGAAGAAACCCTCAGTAGGCATGGTCCGTAAACGTTCTCAGTCTATGTCGATCTGAGAAACGGTGAAGCGCCGGAGCGTCTTAAGTGCGGTCGGACAAAGAAACGGATAAGGCACCAGAGCCGGTATCACGGCGCGAGGACCGAAGCTCGACCAACTGGATTGCCAACGTCAGGCTTCCCGATGGCCGAGAGATCCCGTGCACCGTGAAGGATGTGTCAAAATCCGGCGCCAAGCTCGGTATCCCCGCCTACCACGCTCTGCCCGACTCGTTCCTGCTCCGCATCATTGGCCGGGACTTCGTCTGCATGGTGAAGCTCGCCTGGAGGCGCGGCGACTATGTCGGCGTCAGGATCGAGCGCGTCGGCAAGGTGGCGCCACCGCGCGTCCAGGCCGCGGCGCCGCAGCCGGTGGCCACCTCCTCGGACCAGCCGCAGGCGATCGACGAACCGGGCGGCGTCGGTATTCCTTCCCGCAGGCGAAAGCCATCGCCCTTCTGACGCGGGACCGAAGCGGTCTCCGATCGCATCAGGCCCGGATCAGGTCCCTCATGCCGGGCGCCTTCTCGCTGCCGGGGAAGATCGTCTCGGAGAGGACCTTCTCCTCGAAACCGAACTGGTCGATCAGCAGGCCTTTCATCACGGCACGCAGATCCATCGTCGGCGCGAGATCGCGGCCTTCGAACAGGGCGCTCTCCTTGAGGCTCGGCCAGTCGGCGATCACCCGCCCCCCCGCCACCGCCCCCCCGACGAGGAAAGCGACCGTGGCCGTGCCGTGATCCGTGCCGGAGGAGCCGTTCACATGCACCGTGCGGCCGAATTCGGTGACGATCAGCACCGATGTCCGGGCCCAGGAGGCACCGAGCCCCTCCTTGATCGCCGCCATGCCGGCATCGAGGGAGGCGAGGTTCTTGGCAAGGCGCCCTTCATAGGGGCCTTGCGAAGAGTGGGTGTCCCAGCCGTCGAAATTCATCACGGCGATGCGGGGCCCGGTCACCGGGGCCATGAGCGAGGCCGCGGCGCGCGCGGCTGAGGCAAAGCTGTTGGGGCCCTTCAACGGCTGCTTGCCCATCGCCGCCATGCTTGGATCCGATGCGATGAAGTCGTCGACCTGCACGCCCTCCCGGAGGGCATTGGCCAGGGCCTGGTCCTTGTCGTCGTAGAGAGCCTGGAGGCGCATCAGCGTATCCGCCGCGGCGTAGGGCATCGTCTGCGGTTGCCAGGTCTCCACCTGGGCCGGACCACGCAGGATCAGCGGCGTCGTCGCGCTCACGGAGAGGGCCTTGGTCGGCCGCAACTCGATGCCCTTGGCCTTGGGAATGAGGGACAGCGCCCGATTGAGCCAGCCGGTATCGATGCCCGAACTCGCGCGCGTCATCCCGTTCTCGAGGACCTGCTGCGCGTCGAAATGAGATCGGGCGCGATAGGGGGTGGCGACGGCGTGGAACAGCGTGGCCTCGCGCTTGGCATAGAGGTCCGCCAGGTTCGGCATCGCCGGGTTGAGCGAGAACAGCGGGTCGAGCCGAAACGGCGTATGTGTCGGGGACAGCTTGAAGTCGGAGCGGATCGCCGCGAATTGCGGATCGCCCACCGGCATCACCGCCGAGAGGCCGTCGAGGCCGCCGCGCAGAACCACGACGAGAAAGCGCGGGTCGCGCCCCGAGGCGGCCCAGACCTTGGGCACATAGGGCCATGCGAAGAGCGCACCGGCGCCGAGCAGCAGGTTGCGGCGCGTCGGCAGGTGGGCATGTTCCTGAGGGTTCATGGGGTCATCGCCTCTCGACCGGCTAGCGCCGCTGGAATTCCGGGCTCAGCATCAGCAGGGCCAAGGCCTGTTCAGGGCTTTCGCCCTGCCTGATCACGCGCCGCGTCTCGACCGAAAAATAGCTGCCGATCCGGTCGTCCACGAGTTTGCGGATGTCGACGTGATCGGCGTTGAGCGTCGCGCATTGCTGCGCCCAGTCGATCCGGCTCTTGATGCCGTCCGAGGTCACCCAGGCATCGTCCTCCTCGGCCCAACCCTTCGGCGACGGGGCGGCCAGGAAGGGCTGGCCCATGGCGAGGAGCGAGGCGTTCGGCGATGGCTTGACCGGAGCTTGCCCGAGGAGGCGGCCGGTTGCGGCGAGGAACTCCATCGGCGGGCGCAGCTTCACGGGGGCGGCGGTCCAGGCTTCATCAGCCTGGATCAGGGCGGCGGTCACGGCCTTCAAGTCTCCGTCGCTGTCCATGAAGACCTTGGCGAGGCTCTTCTGCAGCGAGTCCGACACCTTTTCCGAGACGAACGCACGTGCCATCCGCCGCGTTACGTAGCGCGCAGTCGATGGGTGACGGGCAAGATCGGTCAGGACGGCGAGGAACTCACCGGCTCCCGCCTCGGCGTAGCGCTTGCCGAGGATGGTCTTCGGCCCCGGCTGATGCTGGCGCTCGCGGAACACCACTTCTCCGAAGGTCTCGGAATGCGGCTTGAGATCCACGGTCCAGCCCGTGAGGACGGTCGCCAGCGCCGTGACGTCGGCCTGGCTGTAGCCGCCGTCGACGCCGAGGGTGTGGAGTTCAAGCACCTCGCGCCCGAGATTCTCGTTGAGACCGGATTTCTTGATGCGGCCGACTCTGGAATCAGGGCCCGTCGAGGCCGTATTGTCCAGGTAGTAGAGCATCGAGGGGTGCAGGATCGCCGCTTTGGCCATGTCGTGGAAGCGGCCAAGGATGAACGGCCGGATCGCTTCGCGCTGGAATGCTCCCGCAGTGAGGCTCCCCTTGCCTTTGCCGGTCGATACGGTGAAGTGGTTGCTCCAATGCAGGAACAGCCGCTCCTGCAAGGGGGCCCTCGTCGTCGCGGCCAGCCTGAGCCAGGCGATCAGTTCGTCGGGGTTCTTCGTGACCGGACCCAGCGTGACTTGGCTCTCGGCCTCGTTCTCCATCATGCCGCCGCGCATCGACGGTTCAGCGCGGGGCGCCATGGCCATGGCGCCATCCTCCATCGAGCCACCCTGCATGCCGCGGCCCTGCTTGACCTTGGCGTCGCCGGATCCGGCATCCTCCATCGCCTCGCGACGCTGCCTGGCGATCTGACGGCGTTGCATCATCGCCTGCAACTGGTCGCTGCTGGACATCAGCTTGGCGTCGGGCGCCATCAGCGGCATGTCGAGTTGAGTACGGACGTAGCCGCGCGGATCGTCGACGGCGGGCAGATCGAGGGCGCTGCATCCGAGACCGAACCGTCCGACCGCATTCGAGAATGCCAAGTTTCGGCTCATCATCATCTCCGGCATCCGGGACCGCGGGCCGAGATGCCGGGCGCCGAATGAAAGCGCTCGTCTTACACGATCTGTCTGAGGCGGTTGTGTGACCGGGCCGGTGGCTCACGCAAGCGTGACGGTGGCCGGCATCAGGCAACGGGCCTTCGCCGATCATGCCGCGATGGGAGCGGAGACTTCGCCGGACGAGCAGGACCTGCGTGGTCGAAGAGGCTCTGCGTCAACGAGAAAAGGCCCCGTTCCCGGGGCCTTTTTTCTCTCGTCCATTCCACTGAGGCAGGAATGGTGGGCGCGACAGGGATCGAACCTGTGACCCCTACCATGTCAAGGTAGTGCTCTCCCGCTGAGCTACGCGCCCCGGCTGAAGCGTTTCCGCTGCAGCGAGGAGCGGCGTATAGCTTTCGGCTTGAACGGGCGTCAAGGGCCTTTTGCCGGAAAGGAAGCGTTTCGGTCGCCAAGGCCACGCTTTCTCCAATGATCCCCGCTTCTACTGCGCGCTTCGGGATATCGTCCTTATGCTGCGCCGCAGCAGAACGGTGCCGAATTGAGCGGGTCATTCCGGAGAAAAGGGGATGTCCAAATCGGGCATAAGTGGCGACAAAAATTCAATGGAAAATTTTCAATTCAGCTCACAAATAGATCGCTGGATGTGATGCATTATAAGATTTTAATCAAGATAGCTATACATTATATATAATAGTTGCGTTTTATATGTTTACATGGTTTGGCAATATCATATCGATCTAAACGCAGAAATAATAATTGATAGAACTTATTGTTCTATAAAATCCAATAATATTATAAATACATAGGTGTTATAAAGCGATTTCATCGATATCCATCATGATATTGATCAAGTTTTTGACGGATCAATCGGGCTGCTGGTGGGGTGATTTATATTAAAAATGAGCATGGTAGTGAGTGTGTGATTTTTATCAGCCCTCGAAACTGTCCGGATCTTGAAGCCCATCCCGTCTCTGTGCTGCAGCAAAGCTGCCATGGGTTGGACACGGTTCCGACTGCATATTATGCATCAAAGGGTCGACCGTTCGTTGCAAGTGCGAGACGGTGGCGTCCTCGATCAAGAGCGTGTGCGAATCGAACGTGATCAAGCGTACAGACATAGCGATCGTCGGCCGTTCGTGCCGGTTGCCCGGCGCTGCCAGCGTCGATGGCCTCTGGCAGCTTCTGAGCGAAGGACGGTGCGCCGTTGGCCGCATCCCTGAGGATCGCTGGTCGCTGGAGCGCTTCGGTCACCCGCGCGCTCAGGAGCGCGGCAAGAGCTACACTTGGTCGGCGGGCGTTCTCGACGACATCTGGTCGTTCGATCCCGGCGTGTTCGGCATCTCGCCGCGCGAGGCCGAGCAGATGGACCCGCAGCAGCGGCTTCTCCTCGAACTGACCTGGGAAGCCCTGGAGGATGCGGGCCTGCGTCCCTCCGCCGTGGCCGGCTCGCAGATCGGCGTGTTCGTGGGCGCTTCGTCCCTCGATTACGGCAACCTGCGCGTCCTCGATACGTCCTCGGGCGATGCCTATGCCGCGACGGGCAACACGCTCTCGATCCTGTCGAACAGGATCTCCTACATCTACGACCTGAAGGGCCCGAGCTTCACCGTCGATACGGCCTGCTCCTCCTCCCTCGTGGCGCTCGATGCCGCCGTCGCGGCGATCGCCAGCGGCCGGATCGATACCGCGGTGGTTGCGGGCGTGAACCTGCTCGCGAGCCCGTTCAACTTCATCTGTTTCTCCAATGCGCAGATGCTGTCCCGCACCGGGCTCTGCCAGGCCTTCTCGGCCAACGCCGACGGCTATGTCCGGTCCGAGGGCGGCGTCGTTCTCGTGCTGAAATCGGCGCGTCAGGCGGCCCGCGACGGCGATACCGTCCGCGGCGTCATCGCGGCCAGCGGCGTGAATTCCGACGGCCGTACCACCGGCATCTCCCTGCCCTCCGGCTACGCGCAGGGTACCCTGCTCGAACAGGTCTATCGCGAGGCCGAGATTGATTTCGACGCGGTGGCCTTCGTCGAGGCGCACGGCACCGGCACGGCGGTGGGCGATCCGATCGAGGCCGGCGCCATCGGCGGCAAGATCGGACGGCCCCGCAAGGAGCCCCTGCCGATCGGCTCGATCAAGAGCAATATCGGCCATACCGAACCGGTCTCGGGCCTCGCCGGCCTACTCAAGGCGAGCCTCGCCCTCGAGCACGATCTGCTGCCGCCCTCGCTGCATGCTGCCGTGCTCAATCCGGACATCCCCTTCACCAAGCTGAATCTCTCGGTGGTCACCGCACCGCTGGCGCTTCCACGTGGCCGCGGCGAGCGTTTCGCCGGCGTCAACTCGTTCGGTTTCGGCGGCACCAACGCCCATATCGTCCTCACCGATGGAGCGCCGGCTCCTGCCACGAGCGAGGCCGGACGCCCGCCCGAATTGCTGCTCCTCTCGGCCCAGAGCCGCGCGGCCCTCAACGAACTCGCCCTCGACTACGCCGAGCGGTTCGAACAGGCCGATGAGGCAGAGACCGTGCGCATCGCCGCCGCCGCCGCCCATCGGCGCGAGCGCCTGTCCACCCGTCTGGCCATGCCCCTCGACGCCGACCTGCCCGCCACCTTGCGCGCGGTCGCCGATGCCGAGGAGACCGACATTGCCCGGGTCGGCACCGCCGTCGACCGCAATGCGGACGTGGCTTTCGTCTATTCCGGCAACGGCAGCCAATGGGTCGGGATGGGCCGCGAGGCGTATGAGCGCAGCGCCGCCTTCCAATCCGCCTTCGACCGGATCGACGTCCTGTTCGCCGAGATCTCGGGCTGGTCGTTGAAGGAAGCCCTGTTCGCCGAGGATCTCGCCGAGCGCATGGTCCTCACCCGGGTGTCGCAGCCCCTGATCTTCGCGATCTCCAGTGCGTCGACCACGGCCCTGAAGGCCGCCGGCCTCGTCCCCTCCTTCGTCCTCGGCCACAGCGTCGGCGAGATTGCGGCCGCCGAGGGGGCCGGTATTTTGAGCCTGGAACAGGCGGTGAAGGTCATCTTCTACCGCAGCCAGCATCAGGAGACGACGCGGGGCCTCGGCACCATGGCGGTGCTGCTGGCGCCCGTCGAGGAGATCGAGATCTTCCTCAAGGATTATCCGAGCCTCGACATCGCGGCCTACAACAGCCCGAAGGCCGTCACCGTGGCGGGCCCCGTCGCCGATATCGACGCGGCGATGAAGGCGTTGGCGCGCAAGCGCCGCCGTGGCCGCAAGCTCGACCTCGCCTACCCCTTCCACGGCCGGCTGATGAACCCGACCGAGACGCCGTTGCTGCGCGATCTCGCCGGACTCAAGCCCCATCCCGGCGCCATCGCCATGGTGTCCACCGTGACCGGCACCGTGCTCCCCGGCGGAGAGTTCGACGCCGGCTATTGGTGGCGCAACATCCGCGAGCCGGTGCGCTTCTCCGATGCGGTCCAGGAGGCGACCCGCAAGGGAGCCCGGATCTTCGTCGAGGTCGGCCCGCGGGCGACCCTGCTGCCGCATATCGGCGATTGTATCGAGCCCCTCGGCATCGAGAACGCCACGGTGGGCGTCCTCACCAACAAGCCCGTCGGCAGCGACCCCTTCGCCCGCGCCCTGGCCTCGGCCCTCGTCCACGGTGCCGCCATCGACGAGGCGATGGTCTTCGGCGAAAATCCGAAGGGCGACGTCGCCCTGCCCTCGTATCCGTGGCAGCGCCGGCCTTTCCGCCTGTCCGAGACGTCGGAGGGCGTCGGTGCGGCCACCGCTCGGACCTATCATCCGCTCTACGGTTCGCGTTTGTCTCCGGACGGGCTCGAATGGCTCGGCCACGTGGATATCGCCACGGTGCCCGATCTCGACGATCACCGCATCGACGGTCAGGCGATCCTGCCGGGTGCGGCCTTCATCGAGATGGCGCTGGGCGTCGCCCGCGAAGCAATGCGCAGTGATGACGTCGTGCTGGCCGAGTTCGAGATCCAGTCTCCGATGGTCTTCGCCGAGGAGGCCCTTCGCGAGGTCGCCGTTCGGCTCTCCGGCAGCGGCAACCAGATCCAGATCCTGAGCCGGCCGCGCCTGACACAGGCGGGCTGGCAGCTGCACGCCTCCGCCAAGGTCGTGGATGGCACCTTCGCGGCCCGTCCGCGACAGGACATCGACATCCCGGCCGAGAACGCCGTCGAGGGGGCCGGGCTCTATCGCCTCGCCGCCGCCTCGGGCCTCGATTTCGGGCCGAGCTTCCGGCAGGTCGCGCTCAGCTCACGCGTGGACGAGACGACCATCGTCTCGCAATTGAAGCCGGCCGAGGCAGACCTCCGGTTCGGCCTCGTGCCGGCGCGGCTGGACGCCTGTTTCCACGGCCTGATCCTGCTCTTCGCCGACCTGATGGGCGAGGGCTCGACCAAAGCCTACGTTCCGGTGCGCTTCGGCGAGATCAGGCTGATGCGCCCGGGCGCCGTCATCGCGCGGGCGATGATCCGCACCCGGCGCTGCAACGAGCGCAGCATCCTGGCCGACTTCACCCTGGTGGACGAGGCGGGCGAGGTGATCGCTACCCTGCGCGAAGGCCGCTTCCAGGCCCTGCGCACCAAGTCCGGGCAGGATCTCGCCGCCTATGCCATCGCGCAGCGGTCCGAACTCGCCACCGAACCCACCGCGATCCCCCTCGACCGTCGCGCCCGCATCGCCGATGCCGTTCGCCCCGGCATCAAGGCGGCTCTCGCCCCGGCGGATGCAGCCCTCTCGCCGGGCCATCTGCTTCTCGAAGGATGGGCCACCTCGCTGGCCTACCGCATGGCCGAGGGGCTGCAGCGCTCCGGCACCGTCGCCATCGACGAGCGCGTGCCGGAGGCAATGCGGCCTTGGCTCCTGAACGCCCTCTACGCCCTGGAGAGCAGCGGCCTCGCCACCCTCGACGGAACGCGCTGGACCCTGCGCAAGGACGTCACCCTGCCCGCGCCCGACGAGATCATGCGCTGGATCGCGGCCGACCATCCCGAGCTCTCCGCCGAACTGGTGCTCACGGCGGATCTCGGCGCCGTCGTCGCCCGCCTCGTGGCCGGTGAACTCGTGAGCCTACCGACCCTGTCGCAGAACGCCCTCGACGCCTTCGTCCTGCGCAGCGCCACCGCCCGCGCGTCGTCCGATGTCATCGCCGCGATCTGCGAGGGAGCACGTGCGGACCTGCCGAAGGACCGCGCGCTGCGCCTCCTCCAGGTCGGGTTCGGGCCGCTTTCGGCCCAGGCCGCTGCCATCGCCGACGGCATTGCCGCTCAGCTCACCGTGTTCGAGACCGATCGGCGCCTCGCCGAGCGGGCCCGCCTCGCTCTGCCTCGCGGCGTCACCGTGATCGAGGACGAGGCGGATCTGACGGAGAGCGGTTTCGACGCGATTCTGGCGAGCAACGTCCTGCACCGGTCAGAGCGCGGCCTCCTCGGCAAGGTCGCCGATGCCCTCGCCACCGGCGGCTTTCTTCTGGCGGTGGAGCCGGGTGCGTCTCTGTTCCGCGATCTCGTCTTCGGCCTGATGCCGGATTGGTTCGAGAGCATGGACGGGATGCCGCTGGGTCGCCTCGACGACATCACCGGTTGGCAGCGTTCGCTCAGCGATACCGGCCTCGTCCGCATTGCCGTCGACCGGGCTGCCTCGGCCAATGGCGACGATCTCCTGTTCCTCGCCGAGGCGCCGGTACGGGCAAAGGCCTCCACAGGTCAGACCTTCACCTTCATCATCGGCTCGCAGGATTCCTTCGCCGCCGAAACCGCCTCCTCGCTGGCGACGCTCCTCGTCGCCGCCGGCGTCCATGTCTCGATCATCCTCGATTCGGAACAATCCCTGCTCGAACTCGAACGTGAGACCCCCGACACGGTGGTGTTCCTCGCCGGGGCCTTCGGCTCCGATGGCGAATCCGCCGACCGGCTGCGCGAGCGCTGCCTCGGTCTCAAGCGTTGCGTCGAGCATCTCGGCACGCGCCAGACCCGTCTCTGGGTCGTCTGCCCCGGCGCGACGCGCCACGACGGTGCGGGCGCAGTGGAAGCCGGTCTCTGGGCCTTCACCCGCACCCTCGCCAACGAGGTCGCCAATCTCGACATCCGCCGCATCGACCTCACCGAGGCCATGCGGACCAAGATCGCTTCGGAGCGCCTGCGCGACGTGATCCTGTCGGGCACCCCCGAAACGGAGATCGTCCTCGACGTCGATGCCACCCGCGTGATCCGGTTCTCGCCGGGGCAGCTCTCGCGCCGCCCAGCCGTCGATGCCGTGCCCGCGCCGGCCGCGCAGCTGGAGCGCAGCGCCACGGGGGGCCTCAACGACATGCGTTGGGGACCGACCGAGCGACGCGTGCCCGGGCGTGGTGAGGTCGAGATCGCGGTGGAGGCCACCGGCCTCAACTTCCGCGACGTGCTCTGGGCGCTCTCCATGCTCCCCGAGGAAATCCTCGAGGACGGCTTTGCCGGACCGCGCCTGGGTCTCGAAGTCGCCGGCCGCGTGGTCTCGGTGGGCAAGGGCGCTGCGGCGTTCAAGGTCGGCGATCGCGTCGTCGCCTTCGCCCAGTCGGGATTCTCGACTCACATCGTCGTGCCCGAACTCGTGGTGGCGCCGAGCCCCCCCGGTCTCGATCCCCAGGCGGCGGCCACGGTGCCGGTGGCCTTTCTCACCGCCTATTACAGCCTCGTCAGCTGCGCCCGCCTGCGGCGTGGTGAGTGGGTGCTGGTCCATGGCGGAGCCGGCGGCGTCGGGCTCGCCGCCCTGCAGATCGCCAAGCTGAAGGGTGCGCGTGTCATCGCCACCGCCGGCTCGCGCGAGAAGCGAGCCCTCGTGAAGGCGCTCGGGGCCGAGCACGTCCTCGATTCCCGCTCCCTGGCCTTCGTCGACGAGGTTCGCCGCATCACCGGCGACGGCGTCGGCGTGGTGTTGAACAGCCTGTTCGGCGAGGCGATGGAGCGCAGCCTGAACTGCCTGAAGCCGTTCGGCCGCTTCATCGAACTGGGCAAGCGGGACTACGTCGCCAACACCCATATCGGCCTGCGGCCGTTCCGCCGGAACCTCTCGTATTTCGGCGTCGACCTCGATCAGGTGCTCCAGCACCAGGGCGAGGACGGAGCGCGCCTGTTCCGCGAGGTGATGGCCCTGTTCTCGGAAGGGGGCCTCAAGCCCCTGCCGTTCCAGCCCTTCACCGCCGACGAAGTCTCCGACGCATTCCGACTCATGCAGCAATCCGGACATGTGGGGAAGATCGTCATCGCGCCGCCGAAGCCCGGCAGCATCGTGGTCGAGCGCAAGTCCGATTTCCGGGTCTCGGCGGAGGGCGTGCACGTCATCACCGGCGGGCTCGGCGGCTTCGGCATCGAGGCGGCCCGTTGGCTCGCCGACCGGGGAGCCCGTCACCTCGTCCTCGTCGGACGAAAGGGCGCGTCGAGCCCGGAAGCCAAGCAGGTGGTGGCCGATCTCGCGGCCCGCGGCGTCAGCGTCGCGGCGATGGCCTGCGACATCACCAGCCGCCAGGCGGTGGACGACCTCATTGAGGAGGTCGAGAGCGGCGGCCGCAAGCTCGCCGGCGTGATCCACGGGGCTATGGTGCTGCAGGACGGCCTCATCGCCAACCTCGATACCGCCTCCCTCGACGCGGTGATCCGCCCGAAGGTCGTCGGGGCCGAGCATCTCGACGCCGCGACGCGGGGCCGGTCGCTCGATTACTTCGTCCTGTTCTCATCGGCCACGACCTTCATCGGTAATCCGGGCCAGGGCGCCTACGTCGCTGCCAACGGCTTCATGGAGGGCCTCGCCCGTCGTCGCCGGGCGCTGGGACTGCCCGCTCTCGCTGTCGCCTGGGGCGCCATCGGCGATGTCGGTGTGCTCGCCCGCAACCGAGCGGTGATGGAGACCTTGGCGGGCCGTGTCGGCGTGACGCCGATGGATGCCCGCCGCTCCCTCGACCTCATGGCCGAGGCCCTGGAAGGACAAAGTTCGTCACCCGACGACGCCGTTCTCGCCATCGCCTCGATGCACTGGGGCAAGGCGCGCGAGCGCTTGGCCACTATGCGCTCCCCGAGCTACGGCGACCTTGGCTCGGACCAGCAGGCGGAAGCCGGTACGGTGGCCACCATCGACATCGGCGGCCTGCTCAAGACCCAGGATCTCGACGCCGTGCGCAAGACCGTCTCCGACGCCATCGTCGAGGACATCGCCCGCATCCTGCGTCTGCCCAAGGACGATATCAGCCGCGTGCGCCATCTCTCCGAGATCGGCCTCGATTCGCTGATGGGCGTGGAGTTGGGCGCCAGCCTGCAGGAGCGCTTCGCCCTCGATGCGCCGCCTTCGGGCATCTCCTCGGGATTGACCGTGGTCGAACTGGCGGAGACCCTGATCCAGTCCGTGGCCGCCCCCGTGGACGAAGCGTCGGCGGCGGTGATGAGCCTGGCCCAGCGCCATGCCAGCGAGGGCGTCGACGTGCGTACCCTCGAGCCGTTCCACGAGCTCGTCGAGCAGAACAGCCTCCAGATCAAAGAGATCCTGCCGTAAAGGAGGGCTGGCCCGAGCCAGCCCTCATGATCCGCAACCGGAAGACCCTATCCGTATGTCCAACCCACCCCGCCCCGACGGTGGCCGCGCGGCACTCGCGGGCTTCGTCACCAATCGCCTCGGCCGCAACGCCAACCGGCAGGCCGCCCCGCGCCCGGAGGCGAAGGCCACGGACGCCTCGGTCCAGAAGTTCGAGTCCCTGCCGGGCTACCGGGAATTGCGGCTCCAGCGTTCAGCTGCCGACCTGATCGGCCTCGGCAATCCGTTCTTCCGGGTCCACGAGACCAAGGCCGGGGCCACCACGCGCATCGCGGGCAAGGGCTTCATCAACTTCTCGTCCTATGATTACCTCGGCCTCAACGGGCACCCGGACGTAAGCCAGGCGGCGCGGCGCGCCATCGACGACTATGGCACGTCCGCCTCGGCGAGCCGGATCGTCGCGGGCGAGCGGCCCGGACATCTCAGCCTCGAACAGGCGCTGGCCGAGCATTACGAGACGGAAGCCTGCGTGGTGATGGTGAGTGGGCACGCCACCAACGTCACCACCATTGGCGCCCTGCTCGAACCCGGCGACGTGATCTTCCACGATGCCTTGAGCCACAACAGCATCGTCACCGGGGCCCAGCTCTCGGGCGCCCAGCGCCGCTCCTTCGCTCATAACGACCTCAACGCTCTGGAAACCCTGCTCGGCGCCACCCGCCACGAGCACCGCCGCGCATTGATTGTGGTTGAGGGCCTCTACAGCATGGACGGCGACGCGCCGGATCTCGCCGGCCTCATCGCCCTGAAGCAGCGCTACGACGCTTGGCTGATGGTGGACGATGCCCACGGGCTCGGCGTCCTCGGGCGGACCGGGATCGGCCTCGCCGAGCATTGCGATGTGGACCCGCGCCTCGTCGACATCTGGATGGGCACGCTGTCGAAGACGTTGTCCTCCTGCGGCGGCTACATCGCCGGTCCGGCCGCGCTGATCGAGTATCTCAAATGCACCGCCGGCGGCTTCATCTACAGCGTCGGCTTGTCCCCGCCCCTGGCCGCCGCCGCCGAAGCCTCACTTGCCCTGATGCATGCGGAGCCGCACCGGGTCGAGCGCCTGCGCCAGAACGGCCACCTGTTCCTGTCCTGCGCCAGGAAGCACGGGCTCGATACCGGCACGAGTCTCGGCCTCGCTGTCATTCCCGTCATCGTGGGGGATTCGCTGAAGTCGGTGACCCTGTCCGACCGCCTCTACAAGCGCGGCATCAACGTGCAGCCGATCATCCACCCGGCGGTGCCCGAGCGCTCGTCGCGCCTGCGCTTCTTCATCACGTCCGAGCATACGCCCGAGCAGATCCGCGAGACCGTGGCGGCCGTGGCCGAGGAACTCGCCGAGATCGAGAAGGGCGGCTCGCTGATCGAGCAGCTCATGGCCAAGCGCGGCAAGCCCTGAGATCTTCCTGCCGACTCGGCCGACCCGGTGGCACGGCATGTCCCGCCACGGGCATGATCCCGAAGCCGGGACCGTCGGCCGGGTGGCTCGACGACGAAACCGGCCTAGCCGCATCGCGAGGGCCGCCCGCGATGCCCGGACAGTCCGTCGTCTTGCCGCTGAAGGCCTCCGGCCGTCTTGCCTTCGCCGTCAGAAAGCGCTGCCCACGCGCACGCCGGTCGTGATCGGCTGGGATGCGGCGGCGAAGACGGAAAGGACCTTCTTGATCTCGGTGAACGGCGCGTTCGAGACGTAGATCATGTCGCGGTTGCGCATGCGGAACGCCTGGGTGAGGAACAGGCTGTTGGGGTCCCGCATGTCGACGCGATAGACCACCGGCACCAGCGGCGTGCCGAGGAGCGGACTTCCGGGCTTCAGGCGGCGCACCACCGGGGCGGGCTCGAAGCGGAACAGGAACGTGCCTGTGGGGTCGGCATCGGCATCGCTCTGGCCGCGTGCCTTGGCCAGCGCCTGCGCCAGGGTGATGCCCTCGGCCTGGAACGGAATCTCGTTGGAGGTGCCGAGCGCGCCGATGGCCAGGAAGGTCTGGGGATCGCGCACCAGGGTGAGGTTGTCGTTGGGGCGCAGGTAGATGTTCTCTTTGGGGTTCGACACCACCGTCGTCAGCGGCACCGTCGCCGTCCTGCCGTTGCGCGACAGGCGGACGAAGGTCTCGCTGACCGGGGCTCTCACGCCGCCAGCCGTGGCGATGACGTCGAGGATGCGATCGCCCTGGGTGCCGAGCGGGACGCGGGCGCCGCCCACCGCCTCACCCCCTACGGTAACGGATTGCGAGACCGGCCGGCTTACGGTGACGATGACCTGGGGCTGGATCGCCTTGCCGGCGAGTTCGGTCTCGATCAGCGCCTGGACGTCCTGAGCACGTCGTCCTGCGACTTTGATCCGGCCGGCATAGGGGACCGAGATGGCGCCATCGCGCGAGACGATCTGCTCTGGCAGCTGAGCCGCCTTCGAGCCCGCGGACATCGAGTTGACCGTGAGCGGACCGGAATAGAGGCCTCCCGAACCTGCTTCGAACACCGAAACGGCGACGGCGTCACCGATCCCGATCACCGGTTCCGAGGGCATGCGTCCGTCACCGAACGAGGAGAGCAGGCTGTCGAGGGGACGTCCGCGCAGGGCCTCGACCACGGCGGAGTTCACGTCGATGAATTCGTAGCGGGCGAAGGTCCCCTCGCTCGTCGCCTGATCCGCGCCGTCCACCACGGCCGAGGTCGACGGGCCGGCGGCGGGCAGGAAGGCGTTGCAGCCGGACACCGTGACGGCGATGGCGATGGCCAGCGTGGCTTTGGGAAACATCGAACTCTCCTCAGACCCGCCCCCACGACGAGTGTCTTGTCGGATCACGTGTCGGTCGGCGGATACGAACCGTCCGTCAGCGCCGGTCTCGGTCGCCGGCCATGGCGGCCGGTGCGCGACCGGTCGTCACGAACGGTCCACTCTTGATAGCGCCAAATCTCTTCGATCGTTTAACGATCGTTCCACTATCGCATTGTCGGAACGTTGCGCGGGGTCGCCTCGGTCACGTTCGTGTCAGCACGATGGTGAGCCGATAGCCGATCGTGGCAGTTCTACCGAGCACCCCGCGACGACTGATCGGAGGAAACGACCGAGCTCGTAGGCGGCGGCATCGGTGCGGTGGGGATCGTCCCTGAAAGTCCCGAACCCGAAGACCGCATATTCCGTGGCCGTGTCGCCGAAGCCCGGCCGGCAGGTGGGCAGGGACGGGGCGTGATCGCCATACACGCACAGGATTGCATCGCGCCCTTCTAGGCCGGCGATCAGGGTCTCCATGGCCCGGCCGGTATGGGAGACGTGGTGAAGGTATTGCGCCAGCGGATCGTCGATGCCGTCGAGCCGGCCGGGCTTCCACGGGCCATGGTTCTCCATCGTCACGGCGAAGACCAAGACGGGTGTCGGTGCCGCCTCCACCTCCGCGAGGATGCGCGCCGCCAGGGCCTCGTCGCCGATATACGGCCCGATGCGCGGAGCTCCGGCGAAATCCTCCTCCATTACCAGGCGCGCGAAGCCGAACCGCCGCATCACCTCGGCGCGATGGAAGAAGTCGCGATGGAAGGGATGGACGAACACGGTGGCGTATCCCGCGGCCACCGCCCGCCGGGCGATGCTCGCCGGCTCGTCGCCGCCGTTGCTGAGGTAGGGATCGTAGCGTCCGAAACCGAGGCTCTCCGGCTCTCTCCCGGTGAGCACCGCGTGTTCCGTCCGCATCGTGTAGGCGCCGTGGGCCGGGACCGTCAGCCGGCCGTGGCGCGAGGCGCGGGTCCGGATCGTCTCCATCAGCGGCAGGGCCGGCCCGCCGAGCCGGGTCGGGTCGATGAAGGATTCAAGCTGGACGACGACCACCACCGGCGCCGGGCTAGACCGGCCGAGCGAGACGTCGTCGCCCGTCTCCACAGGCAGCGGTTCGCTTCTCCAACGCAGGGCATAGGCGATGATCGTGGCCGGCAGCCCGTAGCGGGCGCAATGCGCGTCGAGATCGGGCCGGGGAAATCGGGCCGCGAGCCATGGCGCCAGATTTCCGGTGCTGAGGGCGGAAGCCAGCCCGACGAGGAGGCAGGGCAAACCGATGAGGGCGACGAGGGCGACGCTCGGCTCTTCGGGCAGTGCGGTGGGCTCGATCCAGTACCAGAGGGCGACCAAGGCGAGGCTCGTCCCGAGGGGGATGGCCATGCGCGGATCGGTGAGGGGCCGCGTATAGTAGAGGTCGGGATGGCGCGGTACCTGCCGCAGCAGGGCGAAATCACTGAACACCAGCGGCTCGCCGATCACTGCCTGCTTCAACCGGCTGACCACGACGAGGATCGTGACGGTGAGAAGGCAGGAGAAGGCCGCGAGCCAGGGGCGCCACGAGAAGCAGAACCAGAAAACCGTGAGCAGCGCGTAGCCGGCGAGGCGCAGGGCCAGCTCGGCAGGGCGGCGTCCGATGGGCCGACGATCCGCACCGTCCCACGCCTCGACGGCGAGGGAGCCGATCAGTGCCGAGGCGAGAGCGATGAGGATCGTCATGCCTTGTCGCCTCCTCGTCCGATCCCCCGTCGCGCCCGGATCAGGCGGACGATGGGGTTCAGCACGGCGTAGCGCATTCGCATGATGATCTGTGCCCGGCGGCTAAGGGCGAGTTTCGATGGTGACGCGGCCTCGCGGCTCTCGCTCAGCCGGTCGAGGAGCTGTTCGGGCGTGCAGGGTTTCATCGCCACGGGGTCGAGATAGAGCGGGTAGACGAGGAGTGCGCCTGCCACGAGTTCGTCGAGGGCGAGCCGCCGCCCCCTGTCGGCGCCGGGTGCGAGATCTTCGGTCAGCCCCCAACCCGCATAGAAGGGACGGCCGTGGACCGCCACGCTCAGGCCCCGGATCAGGGCCTCGAACCCCGCGAGCGAGGTCATCGTCTCCACATGATGCGCCCGGTCGAGGAGATCCACGATGGAGAGGCCGGCCACGATCCTGTCGGCCAGGTCCAGAACCTCGGCATCCGGGATCGCGCCGGGCCGGAACCCGGCCTCCACGTCGGGATGCGGTTTGTAGAGGAGGAAGCCTCTCGGATTGCGGGCTCGGGCCGCGCGCAGGAGTTCGAGATTCGAGCGGACATGCGGTGAGCCGTACCGCACCGAGGCATCGTCCTCGACCTGGCCCGGCACCAGCACGATGCGCCGGTCCTCGGGCCAGCCCGATGCGTCTCCCGCAAGTCCGACATTGTATTTCGTCAGGCGCCGTTCGACCACGAGCCGGCGCAGGACGGCAGCCCGGGCCACGAGTTCGGGCGAGAAATCCTCGCTCTTGAGGATGCGGGCGAGGCGGCTATCGGTGCGCGGGTCGTAATAGATGCCGCTATCGTCCACCACGATGGAAGCGCCCGGCTGCAGGCTCGCCCCGAGGCCGACCGAGCGCAGGAACCCGTCCTCGATCCGCGCAAGGGGAATGCCCTGTTCCGTACAGAGCGCCGGCAGTCGTTCAGGCATCCGCGTCGCCCAGGCGAGGATGCGAGCATGACCGGTCCTAGCCTTCGCCACGGCATCTTCGGCGTTCATGGCATGGACAGGCTTGCCGGATGGGCCGCCGACGAAGACATCGAGGGCCGGCCGTTTCCAGCGGGAGATGCCGACGAGGACGGTGGGGCGGTGGTTGTCCCGGAACCGGCCTTCCAGCCATGCTACCTTGTCCCGGCATTCCTCGAACGGGATTGGCCGCCGCGTCCACGGGTCGAACGCGTGGATCCCGGCCTCCCCACCGAACGGGGCGCCGTCGAGGGTGAGACGCAGGGTCGATAGGCCCGTCGCCGGCGAATCGTAGGGGCTGAGCAGCGGCCCGGGGTCGACGGTCAGGATCGTGCGACCGGCCAAGCGCAGGCTCGATGCGGCAAGGCCGCCCCGCCCCCAGACCACTCCGATCGTCCCCGGCTTCCAAGCCGAGCCAAAACCGAGGCCCGTGACGGCTTCGATCTCCGCTCGCAGGGCTCGGACGGGCCGGCTCGTGGCGAGCAGCGATCGTGTGGCGATGGATGCGGCCGAGGGAGATGGCGTCGAAAGGATGGGCAACGGCGCTCGCTGATCCGGTTCGGGGAAGCTTCAGCCATACGACGATCCGTGCCGTCAGGCGATTCGATCTCGTCTTCCGAGGGACGATCGGGGTGGGGTTTCGAAGGGGCCAACAAGGTGCCTTGTTGCCGACACATCACGCCCCCAGGAATTCCGTTAACAAGGCCGTGCTACGGAATTGCCGCGATGCACCAATTCGTGCGATCAGGGCAGTGTACGTGCCCATTCGACACGCCCTTCCCGGGCGCAGGAGCAAGCACTTCCGCATGTTGCCGAAACGCGTAGACACCACACGCGACAGGCCTGCGACCTTCCTGTTTCTGCAGGGGATCGCCTCGCCGTTCTTCGCCGATCTGGGCCGTGCGCTGCTCAAGCGCGGCCATCAGGTGCGACGTATCAACTTCTCTTCAGGCGACTGGTTGTTCTGGCGACTCGGCTCGGACAATTATCGCGGCCCCCGCGAGGGTTGGGACGCCTACGTCGGCGGCTACATGGTCGAGCACGGCGTGACGGATATCGTCCTGTTCGGCGACTGCCGGCCCTATCATGTTGCCGCGCGCGAAGCCGCCGAGCCTCTCGGCATCCGCATCCACGTGTTCGAAGAGGGCTACCTGCGGCCGAACTGGGTCACGTGTGAACTCGGCGGCGTCAACGGCCATTCCTCGTTACCCCGCTGCCCGGACGAGATCCGCGCCATTGCCCGCCGCCTGCCGCGGCCCGGACGCGCGATGCCGGCCAGCGGCGACATGGCCCGCCGCAGCCTGTGGGACGTGGCCTACAACATCGCCAATATCGGGTTTCCCTACTTCTTCCCGCATTTTCGCAGCCATCGGCCGATCCATGTCGCGGCCGAGTATGTGGGCTGGATCAAGAAGTTCGCCGGCCGGAGCCGCACACGGCGCCAGGCACGGGAGCTCAACGAGATCTATGCGGCGCGCAAGGAGGACTATTTCCTGCTGCCGCTGCAACTCGACAGCGACTATCAGATCCGCGTCCACTCGCCCTTCCTCGGGGTGGAAGGGTTCATGGATCGTGTCATCGCGTCCTTTGCCGCCCACGCATCGGAAAGGTCGAGGCTGCTGATCAAGCTCCACCCGCTCGACAGCGGTCTGGTGAACTGGCGCAAGCATGCCCGTAACTCCGCCAGGCGGCACGGCGTGGACGAGCGGCTCGATTTCATCGATGGCGGCGACCTGCCCAACCTCATCGCCGGCAGCAGGGGCGTGGTGCTCGTGAACAGCACCGTGGGGATGCTGTCCCTCGAGCTCGGACGTCCGACCGCCGCTGCGGGCGAGGCGATCTACAATCTGCCCGGCCTGACCCACCAGGCCGGCCTCGACACGTTCTGGACGAAGCCCGAAGCCCCGGACATGGCGCTGATGGCGGATTTCCGCCGGGTCGTCCTCCACCGGACCCAGGTGAATGGCGGCTTCTTCTCTCGCCCGTCCATCGACCGGGCTGTGGCTGGCAGCGTCCTGCGACTGGAATCCCGCCTTCCCGCGCCGGCCCTGGCTGCAGCTCAAGCGATCCGCGAACACTCGACGAGAACCCCGGAACTCGCCCCCGTCTATTGACCGAGTGCCGAGCCTCGGTTCGTTCCCGGCAGGCCGCTGCGTCACGTTATCGGCGCGGCATGAACTTGTCCGAGACCGGGTTCCCGCGTGCCGGAACGATGCCCTAAGCAGGTTCGCATTGGCAAACCAACGCTTCACCTCGCTTAGGCCTTTGAAGTGCCGCAGGTTTTGGGACGCAAAACCGGTGACCACTTTTGCTAAAACCTGCTTAGAACAGGCCCCATGCCCGTCATTCTCATCACTGGTGCGTCGAGCGGTATCGGCGCGGCCCTTGCCCGGCATTACGCCGCGCCCGGCACACACCTCGTCCTCAATGCGCGCGGCATCGAGAGGCTGAATGCCGTCGCCGCCGCGTGCCAAGCCCTCGGTGCAACCGTGGCGACCCGGTCCCTCGACGTGCGCGACAGGCCGGCCGTGGCCGATTGGCTGCGCCAGACGCATGCGGCGTCGCCCCTCGATCTCGTCATCGTCAATGCCGGCATCAATGGCGGCCATCCCGGCGGTGAGATCGAGACCGAGGCCATGGCCTTCGAGACCGTGGACGTGAACCTCAACGGCGCCCTGAACGTCGCCCTGCCCTGCGTCACCCTGATGCTGGCGCGCGGGAGCGGCCAGATCGCCCTGATCTCGTCTCTCGCCGCCTTCGCACCCCTGCCCGACGCGCCGGCCTACAGCGGCACCAAGGCGGCGCTGCTCGCGCATGGACTGGCTTTGCGCGCCAAGCTCGCCCCCCGCGGCATCAAGATGAACGTCGTGACACCCGGCTATGTGAAGACCACCATGGGCGGGGATTACGAGGGCTGGCGCCCGATGGAGATGAGCGCCGAGGAGGCGGCCTCCCGCATCGCGCGCGGCCTCGCGCGCGACCTCGACATCATCGCCTTTCCCGAGCCCCTCGCCTCCCTGGCGCGAGGGTCGGCTCTGCTGCCGGAAGGCCTGCGCCGCCGCTCCATGCGCGGCTTCCGGTTCAAGGTCGGACGCGGCAAGCGATGATCCGCCCGCGCATCGCGCTCTTCGTGCTCGAAGCCCTGCCGAATGCCCGTGCAGTGCGCCGTTTCGTGCGGGACCACGCAGGGGAGATCGCTTTCGTCGGCTTGTCGAATGCCGAGCGTCCGAGCTCCGGCGGTGTCACCGGTCAGGTCCGGCGCCATCTCGCCCGCTCAGGCCCGGCTTTCCTGCCCTATCTCGCGGTGAATTTCGGCCTGCCCGACCTGTTGGCTCCGGCCTCGGGACTGCTGCGGCGCCTGACCGGAGCTGGAGATTCGGCCACGGCGACGCCGCTCAAGGCGTCGTGCCGGACACTGGGCATTCCGACCCTGCGCATCGACGACGTCAACGGGTCGGACGTGGCCCAAGCCTTCGCGACCCATGCGCCGGATCTCATCGTCGCGTTTCATTTCGACCAGATCTTTTCGGCTGCGACCCTGTCGCTGGCGCCGCTCGGGGGACTGAACGTCCATCCCGGCCTGCTGCCGCGCCATCGCGGGCCGGTACCGACGATCCACGCTCTGGCTGAAGAGGATCCCGCCTTCGGCGTCACGATCCATCGCCTGACGCCCGCCATCGACGCGGGGGCGATCCTCGCCCAGGAAGTCTTGGACTTGCCGTCCGGCACCACCGCCACCCGAGCCGCGATCCTGTTGCATGAGCGGGGTCGGATTCTCCTCGACCGGGTGCTCGGCGATCTCGCCTGCGGTTCCCTCGGCGAGGGCGTGGTGGCCGAGAGACTGCCCTATTGCCCGTTTCCAGACCGGGCCTTGCTGGCGGGTCTCGCGAGGCGAAACCGAAAGCTCGTCGATGGCGCCGACCTGCGCGCCGCGCTGAGTGTGAACGCGGCGACCTGAAGGCGCGGACCGGTCGGCGCAGCGGAATCCTTTCCAAAAAAGAACGGCCCGGTCCTGGAGACCGGGCCGTCTGATGACCGTCGCCGACATGGTCTGACGAAGCGAGAACCGCTCCGGCAGACGATGACTTCAGAGGCCGCCGAACTTGTAGTTGAAGCCGGCCTTGATGAGGTTGCCCTCGGTGCTGAAGCGCGAGGTGTAGGAACCGGTGGAGGGAGCGCCGAGGCCCGTGTTGTTCACCAGCACGTTGCGGCTGCCGAGGTCGTAATGCAGGTACTCCGCCTTCAACGTGATGGCGCTGGCGCCAATGAAGCTGCCGATGAAATTGAATCGGTTGAGGAAGCTGTCGGTGGGGATCGCCCACTCGATGCCGCCGCCATAGGCGTAACCGGTCTCCATGTCATTGTAGCGGCCGGCATAGGCCAGAGCGCCGGCGCCGTTGAAGAAGTTGGCGCCGTAATTGACGTTGCCGTAGGCGAAGCCGCCGGTGCCGTAGACGAGGACCGTGTCGAAGGCGTAGCCGATGCGGCCCTGGACGGTGCCGAGATAGTCGAGGCGCTGGCGCAGGTTAGCGGGGTTGAGAGGGCCGCCGGGGGTGCTGCTCGGGCCGAAATAGGCGTAGCTCTTGCTGATGTCGGTCCAGGTCACGTCGGCATTGACGCCGAGGACGAAGCCCGAACCGGGGGTGAGCTGGTAGTTGTAGCCGATACCGCCGCCGACATTGCCGATGCCGTCCTGTTCGGAGCGGAAGGTGCCGGGGCGACGGTCCAGGCGCACGTTCTCGCGCGTGTTGAATTCGTTGCCGGTGGTGCGGATCGTCTGGTTGTCGCTCCAGGCGTAGGAGCTATGGGTGCCGAGATAGAAGCCGGTCCAGGTGAAGACCGGGACGGGGGAGAACACCACCGGGGGGGCGGCGCGGCGCGGAAGATCCGCGGCCGAAGCGGCGCCGGCCAGAAGAACGGAGGCGGTGCCGGCGAGAAGAAACTTCGCGATCATGATGTGGATGTCCGTGGGGGCTGACCTTGAGGTCAAATTAGCCCCTCCCCCACCGCTCGCCTATGACCCGCGAGCCACACCCTGACGTAGAAACGGCTGCCGTCGGCCGATCTCCATCGATACGGCTGCGCAGCCCGTCAGAAATACCGTTCGACATGGCGAAAGGCCGAAGACATCTAGGCCGGTAACGTTTCGATCACCTTTGGTTGAACGCTGAGCCTTCTACCGAGATCGTGCCGGCCGGTGCGAGGACTGGACAACGATTTCATAAGTCGGAGCAAAAACGATGCCGCTGTTCGCGCGATAGGGTGCGGCATCGTTGCTTCAGCCTCCCGCCCGACACACAAGTCGAACATACGATAACGGCCCGGTTCTGGACCGGGCCGGGTCGTCAGCGCGAGAACTTCTTGTACTTGATCTTCTTCGGCATCAGGGAGTCGGCGCCGAGGCGGCGCTTCTTGTCCTCCTCGTAATCCGAGAAGTTGCCCTCGAACCATTCCACGTGGCTCTCGCCTTCGAAGGCGAGGATGTGGGTCGCGATACGGTTCAGGAACCAGCGATCGTGGCTGATGATGACAGCGCAGCCGGCGTAATCCTCCAGTGCCTCTTCGAGGGCCCGCAGGGTCTCCATGTCGAGGTCGTTGGTGGGCTCGTCGAGGAGCAGCACGTTGGCGCCGCCCTTGAGCGTGCGGGCCAGATGCACGCGGTTGCGCTCACCGCCCGACAGGGTGCCGACCTTCTTCTGCTGGTCGGAGCCCTTGAAGGCGAAGGCCGCGCAATAAGCGCGGGAATTGATCTCGCGCTTGTTGAAATAGATGATGTCGTTGCCGCCCGAGACCTCCTGCCAAACCGTGGCACCGGGATCGAGGGCGTCGCGGGACTGGTCGACATAGCCGAGATGCACGGTCTCGCCGACGGCGATGGTGCCGCCGTCGGGCTTCTCCTGGCCGGTGATCATCTTGAACAGCGTCGTCTTACCGGCGCCATTCGGGCCGATGACGCCGACGATGCCGCCGGGCGGCAGCTTGAACGACAGGTCCTCGATGAGCAGCCGGTCGCCGAACGCCTTGTTGAGGTGGTCGAACTCGATGACGTTGTTGCCGAGCCGCTCGTCGATGGGGATGACGATCTGGGCCGAAGCGTCGATCTTGTCGTTCTGCTTGGCCACCAGCTCGTCGTAGCGGGTGATGCGGGCTTTCGACTTCGACTGGCGCGCCTTGGGCGAGGCCGAGATCCATTCCTGCTCGCGGTTGATGGCGCGCTGGCGAGCCATGTCCTCACGGCCTTCCTGGGCGAGGCGCTTCTGCTTCTGGATGAGCCAGGCCGAGTAGTTGCCCTCGTAGGGGTAGCCGCGGGTGCGGTCGAGCTCGAGGATCCAGCCGGTGACGTTGTCGAGGAAGTAGCGATCATGGGTCACGATCAGGATCGCGCCGGGATACTGCTTCAGGTGGCCTTCGAGCCAGTTCACCGTCTCGGCGTCGAGATGGTTGGTGGGCTCGTCCAGGAGGAGCAGTTCCGGCTCCCAGAGCAGCAGCTTGCAGAGCGCCACGCGGCGGCGCTCGCCGCCCGACAGGGTGGCGACGGGCTGCTCGTCGCTGGGGCAGCCGAGGGCCTCCATGGCCTGATCGACCTTGGAATCGAGCTCCCACAGGTCCTTGGCTTCGATCTGGTCCTGGAGAGCGGTCATTTCGTCCGCCGTCTCCTCGGAATAGTTCATGGCGAGTTCGTTGTAGCGGTCGAGGAGCGCCTGCTTCTCGGCGACGCCCTCCATCACGTTCTCGCGCACCGACTTGTTCGGGTCGAGCTGCGGCTCCTGCGGCAGGTAGCCGACGCGGGCGCCCTGGGCGACGAAGCCTTCGCCGGTCCATTCCGTGTCGATGCCGGCCATGATCTTGAGCAGGGTCGACTTGCCCGAGCCGTTGATGCCGAGCACGCCGATCTTGGCGTCCGGATAGAACGACAGATTGACGTTGTCTAAGATCTTCTTGCCGCCGGTATAGGTCTTGGTCAGACCCTTCATATGGTAGATGAATTCGCGCGCCATGAGCGTCCGGTATCCTTGACTGTTGCTGGGCGGCTTGGCGCGTGGGCGCTGGATCGGCCGCCGGGAATGGCGTGGGTGGGCCTTGCCGCGGAGGTCGCGCGCCATGAAAAGCGGCGCGCGTTGCTCCGGTCTGCCCGGGCCGTCCCGCGTGCGGCGGCGTCGGACGGCGGCGAGCCGTCCTCGAAACCGCACCGCGTCGGACGATGGCTGGAAGTATCAGGGCGGCGGGTCAGCGGCAAGAACGGGTATGCTGCGGGAGCGGGCGACGGCCGGTCTTTCCGAGCCCGCCCCGTTGTCGGATCACGCGAACGGGTTCTCGACCGTCCGGGAGTTTGATGCGGAGCGCGGCGCCTCTTCCGGCAGGTCGCTGGCTTCGAGCGCGGCCACGATCGCGTCGGCGACCGCCTTGAGCTTGCGCGCGCGATCCAGTCCCATCCTGTCGCGCGGCAAGTCGAGGCTGCCGTGAACGGCGATCGACTCCGACCCGTTCTCCACGGAGAGCCCCCCGATGGTCTCGACGGTGGCGTCGTCCGCGAAGGGGGTGAAGGTCGGGGCGGGCGCCTTCGTCTCGGCCGTGCTCTTCATCTCTGTCTCCAACGAATCATCAGAGGATCGATCTCAGGACTTCGCGGAGTAGGCGCCGCGCGATGCGGTGAAGCGCTGCGAGTGCCCATTCGCTAAAACCCGGTTCCTCGCGCACGCGCCCTTTCGGACGGTCGCCGTCCGTGGCGCCTCTGGAATAGGTGCGCGGCTCGGGCAGGTCCATCGCCGTCGCGACGAGGCCGGGAAAGACATCGATGCCCGACAGGGTGGTCAGTTCGTCGAGGGGGACCGACCGCCATTCCGCATCGGCGCGGTTCGCCACGAGATAGGCCGCCGCTTCCCGACGCACGGGATCGTAGACCGCCTTGAACAGCGATGTCGGCACGAGGACGCGGCCGTCGAGGGAGTCGATCGTGCTGCCCGCATAGATCGTCCCGGTGACGACGAAGAGGCGCCCCCGCGCGACAGCGAGGCGGCGGACGCTCTCCTCGATCGCGGCCCACAGGCCCCGGTTCAGGGTGCGATCCTGGGGCACGACGTTGGCGAGGCTGAACGACTCGGCTTGCGCCGCCGCGCTTGGCATATCTCCGGCCGGTGCCATGTGGCCCCGGTCGAAGCCGCTCCGGACGTAGTCCTCGAGCCGGGCACGGTCGGATTTCGACAGACGGTCCTCCTCGTGGAAGGAATCCGTCCGGTCGACGGTGCGCGCCCTGGCGACGCTCGCCCGAGTCAAGAGTTCGGAGGCGTAGACGGGGGTGCGCGACATGCCCGAATGCAGCACCGCGAAGGCTTCGTAGCAAAGGCTCGTCGTCTCGCGGGCGAGCTTGCGGTTGGCGAGAACCGGGGCTTGTCCCTTCGCGAAGCTGGAGGGGCAGGCAAACTCCGCTCTACCCTCGCTGGCCGGCCACGCGACGCAGACGAGGAGAAAGCACGCCGCAGCCGAACGCCGTCCGTTCCGCCGCATCGGGAGGGTCAATGGCAGATCCGCACCTTGCGCGTGCCAGAGGGCGTCGGTCGCCAGCGATAGGCGCAGGGCCGCCCGAGGGTGCCGCCGAAAGGCTCGACCCGGCGGTCGGGTTGCTGCGACGAGCCGTGGTTCCGGCAGCCGTCGAGCCTGTCGCAGGGCAGTCTCAATTCGAGGACGGGCGCCGGGATCGAGAGCGGCGAGGCCGACGAAGGGTCAGGACAAAGCGTCACACAGGCTGAAAGCCCCATCGACAGCAGCGCGGACAGGCGGCGAAAGCAGTTCATCTCGGCTCGCGGCGAAGTCATCGATGGCGGAAAAGCCATTCTTCGACATTGATCGATCGGTCGCAAATCCCTACCTCCCGTGGCCATTCGAACGCTCAAAAGCTTGGGAAGCGGTCAGCGGACCTGCAACGTCGGCGTGGTATTGACCGATAGTGGCGTTATAGTGCGCAGCGGGCATGGCGGCGCCGCAGCGCGGAATGTTGTCATCGTCAGGATCGTGGGCCCCTGCCCGAAGCCGATAGCGGCAGGTGGGGCGCCCTGTCGATCCGTTATCCGATTCAAAGAAGTGAGTGAGCCATTGTCACGGATAGAAACCTCGATCCTCGACGGGCTTGACGAGACGTCTGCTCTTCGGGCGCTTCCCGAGAGCCGGCTTCAGGCGGTGGCGGACGCGGTGCGTCAGGAGATGATCGACGCGGTGTCGGTGACGGGCGGTCACCTCGGGTCGGGCCTGGGCGTGGTCGAGCTGACGGTGGCCCTGCATCACGTGTTCGAGACGCCCGACGACCGGATCGTGTGGGATGTCGGGCATCAGGCCTATCCGCACAAGATCCTGACCGGGCGGCGCGACCGGATCCGGACCCTGCGCCAGCCGGGCGGGCTGTCGGGCTTCACCAAGCGCTCGGAGAGCGTCTACGACCCGTTCGGGGCGGCGCATTCCTCGACCTCGATCTCGGCGGCTTTGGGCATGGCGGTGGCGCGCGACCTCGACGAGGCGTCGGCCAAGGCCAAGGGGGCGCCCGCGCCCAGGCGCCGCAACATGATCGCGGTGATCGGCGACGGCTCGATGTCGGCGGGCATGGCCTACGAGGCGATGAACAATGCCGGCGCGCTGCATTCGCGGCTGATCGTGATCCTGAACGACAACGACATGTCGATCGCCCCGCCGGTGGGGGCGATGTCGGCCTATTTCGCGCGTCTGGCCTCGGGCGGCACGTATCGCGGCCTGCGCGAGACCGCCAAGCAGCTCGGCAAGCTCCTTCCGAAGGCGATCTACCAGCGCGCGGCGGCGGCCGAGGAATATGCCCGCTCCCTGGTGGTGGGCGGCGGCACGATGTTCGAGGAGATGGGGTTCCATTACGTCGGCCCGGTCGACGGCCATAACCTCGACCACCTGCTGCCGATCCTGAAGAACGTGCGCGACTCGGACCAGGGCCCGATCCTGCTCCACGTGGTGACGCAGAAGGGCAAGGGCTACGCCCCGGCCGAGGCCTCCGCCGACCGCTACCACGGGGTGGTGAAGTTCGACGTGCTGTCGGGGGTGCAGGCCAAGGCCAAGCCGAACGCGCCGGCCTATACCCGCGTCTTCGGCGAGAGCCTGATCAAGGCGGCGGATGCCGACGACAAGGTCGTGGCGATCACCGCCGCGATGCCGGGCGGCACCGGGATCGACCTGTTCGGCAAGGCGCATCCGGACCGGACCTTCGATGTGGGCATCGCCGAGCAGCATGCGGTGACGTTCGCGGGCGGTCTGGCGACGGAGGGCTACAAGCCGTTCGTGGCGATCTACTCGACCTTCCTTCAGCGGGCCTACGACCAGGTCGTTCACGACGTGGCGTTGCAGAACCTGCCCGTGCGGTTCTGCCTCGACCGGGCGGGACTGGTGGGCGCGGACGGGGCGACCCATGCCGGCGCCTTCGATCTCGCCTATCTGTGCTGCCTGCCGAACATGGTCGTGATGGCGGCCTCCGACGAGGCCGAACTGGTGCACATGGTGGCGACCCAGCATGCCCACGATACCGGCCCGATCGCCCTGCGCTACCCGCGCGGCGAGGGGGTGGGCGTGGATCTGCCCGAGCGCGGCGAGGCCCTGCCCATCGGCAAGGGCCGGATCGTCAAGCGCCCCGAGAATGCACGGGTGGCGCTGCTGAGCCTGGGCACGCGCCTGTCGGAGGCTCTGAAGGCCGCCGACCTGCTCGAGAGCGCCGGGGTCGCCGTGAGCGTGGCGGATGCGCGCTTCGCCAAGCCCCTGGACGAGGCGATGATCCTCGATCTGGCGGCGAGCCACGAGGTCCTGGTCACCCTGGAAGAGGGGTCGGTGGGCGGCTTCGGCGCCATGGTGCTGCATCTCCTGTCGGAGAAGGGCGCTCTCGACACGGGCCGGGTGCGGGTGCGGACGCTGACGCTGCCGGACACCTACCAGGACCACAACAGCCCGGAGGCGATGTACGCCGAGGCCGGCCTCGACGCCGACGGCATCGTCAGGACCGTCCAGGCAGCGCTGCCCGAGCAGAAGGCCGGGCGTCTGCGTCTCGCCTGACCCTCCTGCCGGGCGTGTGGCCGCGCACGGAACTCTCCGTGTGTGGCAGCGCTGCGCTTGTTCGCCTTCCCGTTCGATGGGAAAAGGCCGGGCATGACGTGCCGATCCGGCACGTATTCCTATCCGATTCCCAGACCTTACGAGAGACATGACAGAGGCCCCCCCTCCCGGCAGGTTCGACGAGAGCCGTTTCGATGCCGGCCCGGTTCTCATTACCGGAGCGAGTGGGTTCCTTGGTGCCGCTCTCGTGGACGTGTTCCGCAAGGCCGGCTTCTCCGTGCGGATCATGGTGCGGGCCTCGTCCCCGCGCACCAACCTCGTCTGGAACGACGTCGAGATCGTCGAGGGCGACATGCGCGACCGCGTATCGGTCGCCGCCGCGCTCGCTGGCCAGCGCTACCTCGTCCATGCCGCCGCCGATTATCGGCTCTGGGCGCCGGACCCGGAAGAGATCGTCCGTACCAACCGCGACGGCGCCGTCATCCTTATGGAGGAGGCCCTCCGCGCGGGTATCGAGCGGATCGTCTATACGTCGAGCGTCGCCACCATAAAACCGCATGACGACGGCACGCCCGCCGACGAGACGCGGCCCCTCACCCCCGGCACGGCCATCGGCGCCTACAAGCGCAGCAAGGTCGTCTCCGAACGTGTGGTCGAGGAGATGGCGGCCCGCAACGGCCTGCCCGTGGTCATCGTCAACCCGTCGACGCCCATCGGCCCCCGCGACGTGAAGCCGACGCCGACCGGGCGTATCATCGTGGAAGCGGCCCTCGGGCGGATGCCGGCCTTCGTCGATACCGGCCTCAACCTCGCCCATGTGGACGATGTGGCCTACGGCCATCTTCTCGCCCTGCGCCATGGCCGCACCGGTGAACGCTACATCCTCGGCGGCGAGAACGTTCTCCTGTCGCAGATGCTCGCCGACATTGCCGGCATGGTCGGCCGCAAGCCGCCGACGATCAACCTGCCGCGCGCCGTGGTCTATCCGATCGCGTTCGTCTCCGAGCAGCTCGCGCGGATCACCGGCAAGGCTCCGTTCGCCACCATCGACGGCATCAGGATGTCGCGCTACCGCATGTTCTTCACCGATGCCAAGGCACGGGCCGAGCTCGGCTACACCGCGCGGCCCTATCGCGAGGGCCTGTCGGACGCCCTCGCCTGGTTCCGCCAATCGGGGTACGTGAAGTGAGTGCCCATCTCGACACCGCGACGGATGCGCGATCGGGCAAGGGGCACAAGGACGAGAACTTCCCCGTCGCCTCCCATCTGATTCATCCGAAGAATCGCGGCGCCATCCTGGCGTTCTACGATTTCGTGCGTGCGGGCGACGACGTCGCCGACCATGCCGAACTGTCGTCCGAGCGCAAGGTCGAGCTTCTCGACGATCTCGCCGACGCCTTGACCGGTAAGGGGCCCTCCGACCGCGAGGCGGAGCCGCTGAAGCGGGAACTCGCGGCGCGCGGCCTTCCGGCGACGCATGCCCTCGAACTGCTCGACGCCTTCCGCCTCGACGCGCGGAAGAACCGGTATGAGGATTGGGACGACCTCATCGCCTATTGCCGGCTCTCGGCCATGCCCGTGGGGCGCTTCGTTCTCGACGTCCATGGCGAGGACCCGGCCGTGGTCTGGGGGCCGTCGGATGCGATCTGCGCCGCGCTCCAGATCATCAACCATCTCCAGGATTGCGCGAAGGATTACCGTCGCAACGACCGGGTCTACTTGCCGCGGGACGTGCTGGAACGCCACGGCGTCTCCGTGGAGGCGCTTGCCGCCGACAAGGCATCCCCTGCCCTGCGCGCCGTTATCCGTGAACTCGCCGAGCGGACCATGGTCCTCCTCGACGAGGGCGCCGTGCTGCCCGACCTGATCGACGACCTGCGCCTGAGCCTCGAGATCGCGGCGATCCACCGCCTCGCCGTGGTACTCACGAAGGGGCTGCTTACCCGCGACCCGCTCTCCGAGAAGGTGCATCACGGCAAGGCGGGGTTCGCCCTTACCGCTCTCGGCGGGATCGCCGCGACCCTTGCGCGGCGTCCGCTTCGCTCGCGCATTCTCCGCCGTCAAGCCACGCGTGTCGCGAGCCACGGAGCCCGGCCATGAGCGCCACCGCATCTCCCGCTTCCACGGCCTCGGAGGCGCAGGACGCCTCTCTGCCGGCGGCCGGCTCTTCGTTCTACACCGCCATGCGGCTGCTGCCGAAGGATCGCCGCGAGGCGATGTACGCGGTCTACGCCTTCTGTCGCTCGGTGGACGACGTCGCCGACGATGGTGGGCCCGCGGCCATCCGCGCGGCGGAACTCGACCGCTGGCGCGCCGATATCGACGCCCTCTATGCCGGCAATCCGGCTGCGCGCGTGCGCGACCTCGTGGTGCCCATCCAGCGCTATGGCCTCATGCGGGAAGATTTCCAGGCGGTTATCGATGGCATGGCGATGGATGCGTTCGAGGACATCGTCGCCCCTGACGAGGCGACCCTCGATCTCTATTGCGACAGGGTCGCCAGCGCGGTCGGGCGACTGTCCGTGCGAATCTTCGGCCTGCCGGAGGCCGACGGCATCCGCCTCGCCCATCACGAGGGCCGCGCTCTGCAGCTCACCAATATCCTGCGCGACATCGATGAGGATGCCGAGCGCGGCCGCCTCTACCTGCCCCGCGAGAAGCTTGCCGCCATCGGCCTCGCCGATCCGACGCCCCAGGCCGCCATCGCCCATCCCCGCATCGGCGAGGTCTGCATCGCCGTGGCGAGGGAGGCGCAAGACCATTACCGCGAGACCTGGACGATCATCGACCGCAATCCGCGCAAGGAGACGAAGGCCCCTCGCCTGATGGCGGCGGCTTACCGGCTCTATCTCGACGCGGTGCTGAAGCGCGGTTGGGCCATGCCCCGCGCCCGCGTGAAACCCTCGAAGCTCGCTCTTCTGGGCGTTGCGCTTCGTCACGGGATCCTGTGATGACGGGAATACAGACCGGAACGGTCCATGTCGTCGGCGCGGGGCTCGCGGGGCTGTCGGCCGCCGTGTCGCTTGTCGATCAGGGGCGCCACGTCATCGTCCACGAGGCCGCCAAGCAGGCGGGCGGGCGCTGCCGGTCCTATTTCGACCCGACGCTCGGCCTGACCATCGACAACGGCAACCATCTGCTGCTGTCGGGCAACCGCTCGTCCCTCGACTTCCTGAAGCTCGTGGGCGCCCCCGCCGATGCGCTGACCGGGCCGGACGAGGCAGAGTTCCCCTTCGCCGACCTGAAGACCGGCGAACGCTGGACCCTGCGGCCGAATGCCGGACGGGTGCCGTGGTGGGTGCTGCAGGCCTCGCGCCGCGTGCCCGGCAGCCGGGCCATGGATTACCTCGCGCCCCTGAGCATTCTCCGGGCAGCCTCGGGCAAGGCGCCGGGTCGCGGCGGCACGATCGGCGAACGCATGGAATGCTCGGGGCCGCTCTACGAGCGCCTCTGGCATCCGGTGCTGCTCGCCGCCCTCAACACCGATCCGCAGGAGAGCGATGTCGGCCTCGCCGCCACGATCCTGCGCGAGACCCTGGGCGCGGGCGGCGCCGCCTGCCGGCCGCTCATCGCCGTCGGCGGCCTTTCGGTCGCCTTCATCGATCCTGCCCTTGCCTATCTGGCCCGTCACGGCGCCGAGATGCGTTTCGGCCGGCGCCTGCGCGGTCTGGGTGCCGATGCCGGTCGAGTCGATACCCTGCTGTTCAGCGACGAATCCATCACGCTCGGCCCCGACGATTCGGTGGTGCTGGCCTTGCCGCCCTGGGTGGCGTCCGATCTGCTGCCGGGCCTGGCCGTTCCGCAATCCTACCGATCGATCGTCAATGCTCACTTCGCGATCCTTCCTCCACAGGGCTCGCCGTTATTGCTCGGCGTGGTGAATGGTCTGACGGAATGGCTGTTCGCCTATCCGGACCGACTGTCGGTGACCATCAGCGGCGCCGATCGCCTGCTCGATGTGCCGCGCGAAGACTTGGCCAGAAGGATCTGGGCCGAGCTCTCGACTTTGACCGGACTTGCACCGGAACTGCCAAGCTGGCAGATCGTCAAGGAGAAACGGGCGACCTTCGCGGCGACGCCCGAAGAGGCTGCACGGCGCGCGAGCGCCGTGACGGCCCACGACAATCTCGTCCTGGCAGGCGACTGGACCGCGACCGGCCTGCCATCGACGATCGAGGGGGCGATCCGTTCGGGAACGACGGCCGCACAGGCGCTTCTCAAGGGAGCGCATGGACGCGGTGAAGCTATGACGCGCGGCGCGGCGTGAGGGAGGGGCCGCGTCAGGCGGCGCTTGAGGCGAGGACGATGCGAGAGGCATTCAAGAAGGTCGAGACGCTCCAGCGTCCCAAGACCCAGGAAATTTCCCTGGACGACGTCGAGCATGGAGTCATGCGGGCGACGCAGGCCCTGACGAAACTCGTCCACGCGGACGGCCATCTGTGCTTCGAGCTCGAGGCGGATGCGACGATCCCGTCCGAATACATCATGTTCCACCAGTTCCGGGCGACGACCATCCCGCCCGACCTGATGGCCAAGATCGGAAACTATCTGCGCCGTACGCAGGGCAAGCATGGCGGCTGGTCGCTGGTCCACGACGGGCCGTTCGACATGAGCGCCAGCGTGAAGGCGTATTATGCGCTCAAATTCGTCGGCGATTCCATCGAGTCTCCGCATATGCGGCGCGCCCGCGAGGCCATCCTGTCGCGCGGTGGGGCCGCCAATTCCAACGTGTTCACGCGCTTCCTGCTGGCTTTGTTCGGCGAGGTGCCATGGCGCGCCGTGCCGGTGATGCCCGTCGAAATCATGCATCTGCCGAAGTGGTTTCCCTTCCACCTCGACAAGATCTCCTACTGGGCGCGCTGCGTGATCGTGCCCCTGCTGGTGCTGCAGGCCAAGAAGCCCCTCGCCAAGAACCCCCTCGGGCTCGGCGTCGCCGAATTGTTCGTGACGCCCCCGGACCACGTCCGGTCCTGGCCCGGCAGCCCGCATGCAACCTGGCCCTGGACGCCGATCTTCGGCGCCATCGACCGGCTGCTGCAGGTTACGCAGGATTATTTCCCGAAGAAGCGGCGTCAGCGCGGCATCGACAAGGCCGTGGCCTGGACGAGCGAGCGGCTCAACGGCGAGGACGGCCTCGGCGCCATCTTCCCGGCCATGGTCAACACCGTGCTGATGTACGAGGTGCTCGGCTATCCCGCCGATCATCCGCAGGTGCGGATCGCCTGCGAGGCGGTCGAGAAGCTCGTCGTGGTCAAGGAGCACGAGGCCTACGTCCAGCCCTGTCTTTCGCCGGTCTGGGACACGGCCCTGGCCGGTCATGCCCTGCTGGAAGCCGGTGGACCCGATGCCGAGCATCAGGCACGGCGCGGCCTCGACTGGCTGCGTCCGCTCCAGGTGCTTGACATCAAGGGTGACTGGGCGGCCGGACGCCCCAATGTCCGCCCCGGCGGCTGGGCATTCCAATACGCCAACCCGCACTTTCCCGACCTCGACGACACCGCCGTGGTGGTAATGGCCATGGACCGGGCGACGCGCCAGCACGGTCTCGTCGCCGACGTGCCGGATTACGCCGTCTCCATCGCCCGCGCCCGCGAATGGGTCGAGGGCCTGCAATCGAGCGATGGCGGCTGGGCGGCCTTCGACGCCGACAACAACCACCATTATCTCAACAACATCCCGTTCTCGGATCACGGCGCTCTGCTCGATCCGCCAACTGCCGACGTTACGGCACGCGTCGTCTCGATGCTCTCGCAACTGGGCGAGACCCGCGAGACCTCGAAGGCTCTCGATCGCGGCGTGAAATACCTCCTCGACGATCAGGAGGAGGACGGCTCCTGGTACGGCCGGTGGGGCATGAACTTCATCTACGGCACTTGGTCGGTGCTGTGCGCCCTCAACGCCGCTGGCGTCGACCCGGCCTCACCGGAGATCCGCCGGTCGGTGGCCTGGCTCATCCGCATCCAGAATCCGGATGGCGGTTGGGGAGAGGACGCCTCGTCCTACAAGATCGATCCGGCCTTCGAGCCCGGCTACTCTACCGCCTCCCAGACCGCCTGGGCACTTCTGGCGCTGATGGCAGCCGGTGAGGCCGACGATCCGGCCGTGACGCGGGGCATCAACTACCTCACGCGCACGCAGGGAGCCGACGGGTTCTGGTCTGAGGAGCGCTACACGGCCACCGGTTTCCCGCGGGTGTTCTACCTGCGCTACCATGGTTACCCGAAGTTCTTCCCGCTCTGGGCCATGGCCCGCTACCGCAACCTCAAGCGCAGCAACACGCGGTCCGTCGCATACGGGATGTGATCGGCCAGCTTTCGTGGCTGTCTCCTTCTCCCCCCTTTGCGGGAGAAGGTGGCCACGCGCTGGGTCGGACGAGGGGAGTGCCACCTCCAGAGAGGTCGTCTCCTCTCCCGCCTGCTCCGCAGGCACCCTCCCCCGCAGAGAGGAAGGGACTTCGCGTTCCGGATCATCGCATGCTCCCCATCCTCGCCGTCACCGGCCTCTCCAAGGAAGCCCGGCTCGCCGCCGGTCCCGGCGTCGAGGCCGTGGGAGCGGGTGGATCTCCTCAGCGCTTGCGCGCCCTGCTCGACCTCCGCAGGGAGCCCGGATGCCGTGCCGTGATCAGCTTCGGCATCGCCGGAGGGCTCGCTCCGGCCCTGGTTGCCGGTGACGTGGTCATCGCCACCGGCATCGTCACCGAGACAGGGCGTCGCGAGACCGATCCCGGCTACCGCGACGCGCTCGTCTCCGCCCTGTCCCGGGGGGGAGTAAAAGTCTTGGCCGCCGACCTCGCCGGTGTCGATGCCGCGATCATGAGCGTCGAGGCGAAGGCCGGTCTCCACGCCCGCACCGGCGCGATGGCGGTCGATATGGAATCCCATGTCGCCGCAAAGTTCGCGGCCCGACATGGGATTCCCTTCGCGGCGATCCGGGTGGTCTGCGACCCGGCCGACCGCGCGCTGCCCGCCTTCGTCGCCACAGCGTTGAAGCCGAACGGCGATCCCGACATTCTCGCCGTTCTTGCGGCACTCGCCCGGCGACCCTCGCACCTGCCGGCGCTGATCCGCCTCGCCCGCGATTCGGGGCGAGCCTTCGCGGCACTCTCCCAGTGTCGGGTCACCCTCGGCACCGGCTTCGGCCTGCCAAGCCTCTGACGCTTCCGGACGTCACCTCGGCGCACACGAAAAAGCCCCGCGATGCATCGGCATCGCGGGGCTTTCGGTTGAGGCACGGATCGCGTGCGGCGGGTTCAGGCCGCCGTGCGGTTGCGCGCCTCGCGCTTGGTGTCGACGCCCGAGGCTTTGATCTCGGACAGCTTCTGAGCGACGTTGCGCGAGAACACGAACTCGGCCGGGCGCTGGTTCTCGAGGCTGACCTCGGGAGCCATCTCACCCTCGGTCTTGATGCCGCGGATGGCGTGGATCAGCGGCTTCCAGGGCTTCTTCACGGAATCGACCACCGAGGATGCCTCGTAGCCCGAATGGACCATGCAGTCGGCGCACTTCTCGTAGTTGCCGGTCCCGTAGGAATCCCAGTCGGTCTCCTCCATCAGTTCCTTGAAGGTCGCCGCGTAGCCCTCGCCGAGCAGGTAGCAGGGCTTCTGCCAGCCGAACACGGTGCGGGTCGGGTTACCCCAGGGGGTGCAATGGTAGGTCTGGTTGCCGGCCAGGAAGTCGAGGAACAGACCCGACTGCTGGAAGGTCCAGTTCTGGCGGCCCTTCTCCTTGCCGTGCCGGAACACGCCGCGGAACAGGTCCTTCGTCGCCTTGCGGTTGAGGAAGTGCTGCTGGTCGGGCGCGCGCTCGTAGGCGTAGCCGGGGGAGACGGTGATGCCGTCGATCCCGAGCTTCGTCACGGTGTCGAAGAAGTCGGCGATCTTGTCCGCCGAGGAATTGTTGAAGAAGGTGCAGTTGATGGTGACGCGGAAGCCCATCTCCTTCGCCTTCGCGATGGCCGAGACCGCCTTGTCGTAGACGCCGCGCTGGCACACCGACTGGTCGTGCATCTCCTTGTCGCCATCGAGATGGATCGACCAGGTGAAGTAGGGGCTGGGCTTGTAGTCCTTGATCTTCTTCTCGAGCAGCAGAGCGTTCGTGCACACGATCGCGAACTTCTTCTGCGCGATGATGCCCTCGACGATCTGCGGCAGATCCTTGTGCAGAAGCGGCTCGCCACCGGCGATCACGACCATGGGTGCGCCGCACTCACGGACGGATTCGAGGGCGTCGGCCACCGGCAGGCGCTTGTTCAGGATCTCGTCCGGATAGTCGATCTTCCCGCAGCCGGCGCAGGCGAGATTGCAGCGGAACAGCGGCTCCATCATCATCACGAGCGGGTAGCGCTTGCGACCGGTGAGGTGCTGCTTGAGAATGTAGCCGCCAATCTTCGCGACGTAACGGAGGGGAATACCCAAGACGCGGCTCCTTGTTTTTGGCCCCGATATGAACCGGTGCATTACCGCGAAAAGCGGCGAAATTCCAGCGTACTAGGCTGGAACAGATCTTGATCCGCTCACGCGGCCAGCGCACGATGCGTGATTGAGCGGTGATGGGGCAATACGGCCACAGGGGAAGCGCATGTGGTCGGGCTTCCGATACTGGCGATATCCTGTCCTTATGTCGAACCGTGGTGCTTTTTCCTATTCGGCCAGCGAATGTCAGAACTGCGCGACCTCAATGCGACGGGTGTCCCGCCCACGGCCTTGGACGACGTTCCGTCGAGGCGGCGGAATGGTGCGGTGCGCGGGCGCACATGGCTTCGACCGCAGGACGAGAGGATGAGGCCGCGTTGCATTTCCGCCTGCCGATGAGTACGGACACCCTCGTTCGAGGCTGGCCGTCGCAGAGGCATGACACGTCTCGATATACCACCGGGACTCGTGGATTGCCTCGACAGGTGGTAACCGACCCTTGGACCAAGACCGGTCCTGTGCCGAGATTCTCGCCTGTCCCTCGCATTCGCGAGACCGGCCGGTTTCGTTCGGGCGGGACACGCGTCGCTAGTCAGGCAGGATACTTGTGATCGAACGTCTCGTTGCGTTTTCCGTCCAACGCCGCTGGTTGGTCATCGGCCTGGTGGCGCTCCTCACCGTCGGAAGCGCGGCGCTTGCCGCCCATCTCTTCCGCATCAACACCGATGTCGAGCGTCTCATCGACACGGATGTGCCCTGGCGCCAGGACGAGATCAACTACGAGAAGGCGTTTCCGCAACGGACGGGAACCCTCGTCGCCGTCATCGACGGCAAGACGCCCGAGGTCGCCGAACAGGCCGCGGCCACATTTGCCAAGGCCCTCCTCGACCACCCGAATCAGATCGAGACGGTCTACCGCCCGGATGGCGGTCCGTTCTACGACAAGAACGGCTTCCTGCTGATGCCGCAGGAAGAGCTGACCAAGACCATGGATCAGCTCGTCCAGCAGCAGGGGCTGCTCGGTCCGCTTGCCGCCGACCCGTCCCTCCGCGGCCTCATGCGGGTGCTCGGCCTCGGTGCACGTGGCATCAAGAGCGGCGACGCCAAGCTCGAGGACCTCGAAGGTCCGATGACCCGGATCGACGAGGTGCTGCGCAAGGTTCTGGCGGGAGAGCCGGCCCGCCTGTCCTGGCAGCTGCTCCTCTCCAACGGCAAGGCCCAGGGTACGGAACTCCGCAAGTTCATCATGATCCAGCCGAAGCTGGATTACGCGGCGCTCCAGCCGGGCGCAGAGGCCTCCGCCCTGGTCCGGCGCATCGCCACCGACCTGAAGATCAACACGCTCGGCGGCCTCGACGGAGCAGACAACCCACGCATGCGCCTGACCGGCCCGGTGGCCGTGGCCGACGACGAGTTCGCCACCCTCGCCGAGGACGCGTTCCTCAACTATAGCGTCACGGCCGGTGCCATCATCCTGTTCGTCTGGCTGGCCCTGCGTTCGGCCTCCCTCGTCGGCGCGGTCCTGATCACCACCTTCGCAGGCCTCATCGTCACCGCGGCCCTCGGCCTCCTGATGGTGGGCGAGTTGAACCCGATCTCTGTCGCCTTCGCCGCCCTCTTCGTAGGGCTCGGGATCGATTTCGGGATTCAGTTCGCAGTGCGCTACCGGGCCGACCGGTTCGAGCAGCCTGACCTGTCGAGCGCCATCCGCGCCGCCGCACGAGGCGTCGGCTGGTCCTTGAGTCTCGCCGCGATCTCCCTGGTGGCGGGGTTCTTCGCCTTCCTGCCCACGGCGTTCCGCGGCGTGTCCGAGCTCGGTCTCATCGCCGGCGTCGGCATGATCGTCGCCTATCTCTTCTCGCTCACCCTGCTTCCCGCCCTCATCGCGGTGTTCAAGCCGAAGGGCGAGGCGCGGGCGGTGGAGACGACATGGCTCGCTGGAGTCGACCATTGGATCATCGAAAACCGTAAGATCGTGCTCATCATCGTCGGCGTGATCACGGTCGCGGGCATCCCGCTGCTGTTCAAGCTGCCCTTCGACTCCAACCCGATGCACCTGCGCAGCACCAAGGTGGAGTCGATCTCCACCTATCTCGACCTGATCAAGGACCCGGAGACGAGCCCCAACCTCATCGACGTGATCGCGCCGAACGTGCAGGCGGTGCCCGAGCTCGCGGCCAAGCTGAGGGCCCTGCCCTCGGTCGCCCGCGTGATCGACATCGACACGTTCGTCCCCCCGGATCAGGATCAGAAGCTCGCGACCATCGCCGAGACGGCCGAACTCCTCGGACCCATCCTCAATCCGGCGAGGAAGCCGCCGCCGCCCACCGATGCCGACACGGTGAAGGCGTTGAAGGAGGCGGCCACCGCGCTCAAGGGTATTGCCACCGGTGAATCCGGCGGAGCCAAGGCCGCCGGCGCGCTCTCGGGCACGCTGGATTCCCTCGCCGCGGCTACGCCGCAGCTGCGTCAGTCCGCCAACGTGGCGGTCACCACCGATCTTACCGCCCTGCTCAGCCGCCTGCGCGGCTTGCTGTCACCCGAGAAGGTCACCCTCGCCAACATCCCGCCGAAGCTGAAGGCCGAATGGATCGCCGCCGACGGCCGCGCCCGGATCGAGGTGCATCCGAGCGGCGACGCCAACGACAACGTCGTGCTGCGCCGCTTCGCCAAGGAGGTGCAGACCGTGGCCCCGCACGCGACCGGCGCGCCGGTGGCGACGACTTCGTCGAGCTACACCATCCTCGGCGCCTTCGTGCAGGCCGCGCTGACGGCACTGGTGGCGATCTTCATCATCCTGTCGGTGGCTTTGCGGAAGCCCTGGGACGTGGCGATGACCCTCGGCCCGCTGGTCCTCGCCACCCTCTGGACGCTGATGGCGCTGCATGTGGTCGGGATGCCGCTGAACTTCGCCAACATCATCGCTCTGCCGCTGATGCTCGCGGTAGGCGTGGCCTTCCACATCTACTACGTCATCGCCTGGCGGGCCGGCGTCACCGACATGCTGGCCTCCAGCCTGACGCGGGCGATCTTCTTCTCCGCCCTGACCACCGGCACGGCCTTCGGCTCCCTGGTCCTGTCGAGCCATCCCGGCACGGCCAGCATGGGCAAGCTCCTCGCCCTGTCGCTGTTTTTCACCCTCATCGCCGCGTTCTTCGTGGTCCCGGCGTTCCTCGGTCCGCCGCCGAAGAGGCCGGACCCGAAGCGTCCCGAGGGCGAGGATGCCGTGTCAGGTCTCAGGGCGGCAAAGCCCGAGCCCGTGGCGGTGAAGTAGGGCCAGGGACCGTTTCCCCAAAAAAAGGCGGCCGTCGCTTCATGCGACGGCCGCCTTTCCTTTGATGGGGATGAGGTTTTGGTCGTAGGCGCCTACGGGAAGTCCGAAAACCCGCCCGTCATGGCCCCCGATTCCACCATGGCCGCGATCGTTTCCGGGGCGATCAGAGCGTCGCGCTCGGCAGCATAGGCATAGCCCGGCGCCTCGCCCGGAAAGCCGCCGCCGGTGGCGGGATGGGTATAGAGCTCGGTCAGGCCATCGGGCAGGTGGCGCAGGAGCCCCGCCATCCGCCGCGGCGTCATCGCGCCGGACCATGCCAGCCCCAACGTGCGATCCGGGATCAGGAGGCCCCCCTGACGGGCACGGACGGCGAGCAGGCCGGCCCAGGGGGCGATGTCGAGGGCGGGCTTCGGATGAGCCCCCGGCTCGGCGGCGCGCAGCACGGCGCGAGGCTCGCGCGGCACCCGGATCGCCCTCATGCCGTAGCCGCGGCCGATCGCCAGGACGCGGCCGGCGATGAGCGGATGCACGTGGAAATGCTTGTGGGCGTTGACGTGGTCGAGGGGGAGGCCCGTCGCCTTGTACGCCTCGAACTGCGCCGTGATCTCCGCCGAGAGCTGACGGCGCGCGGACGGCTTCACGGCGAGGTCGAGGCCGAGGCGGCCCATGTCGCTGCGGATGAGGCCATCCGGTCCGACGAGGTCGGGCAGGTCGGCCGCGGACAGGGTCGGCCACGCCTCCACCATGACGAGGTGAAGGCCGACGCGGAGGGACGGCATGCGTCGGGCACGAGCGACCGCGTCCGCGGTGGCAGGCGCGCCCACCATCAGGCTGGCGGCCGTGAGGATACCCCCGCGATGGGCCTGCTCCACCGCCTCGTTGACCGCCAAACTCAGACCGAAATCGTCGGCGGTGACGATCAGGCGTTTCTTATGGGCCACGCTCAGTCCTCGTCAGGGTAAGCCGTATCGCCACCGGACGTCGATGCGGCAAGGGCTTCGCGGCCGAGCAACCAGGGTCGCTCCGCCCGACGTCAAGCGCGCCTGGAGCAGGCGCTGATTCATGAGTTACAGCTGTACCTTCAGCATTCGGACCAAATTGGCCCAAGAGTGAAGGACGATCTGCAAACGAAAACGGCCGGGCAGCGAGCCCGGCCGTTGTGGTCCATGCAAACGGACGCTCAGGCGGCCTTGGCGGTGCCCTGGCGCTCCTTGAGGAAGCGGTAGAACTCCACGCCCTCGCGCAGACGGCGCTTCATCATGTCGGGCGAGCGGACCATCTCGGAGACGATGGAGGCGATCTTCGGGGCACGGAAATAGAACTTCCGGTAGAACTCCTCCACCGCCGCGAAGATCTCGGAATGCGACAGGTGCGGGTAGTGCAGCGGAGCGATCTGCACGCCGTTCTCGTCGACGAGCTCGGCGTTCGCGATGTCGAGCCAGCCGTTCTCCACGGCCTGCTTGTAGAGGAAGGTGCCCGGATAGGGCGCAGCCAGCGATGCCTGAATCGTATGCGGGTTGATGCGCTTGGCGAAGGCGATCGTCTCCTGGATCGTCTCACGGGTCTCGCCGGGCAGGCCGACGATGAAGGTGCCGTGGATGGCGATGCCGAGGTCGTGGCAATCCTTGGTGAACCGCTCGGCCACCTCGACGCGCATACCCTTCTTGATGTTGTTGAGGATCTGCTGGTTGCCGGATTCGTAGCCGACGAGGAGCAGGCGCAGGCCGTTCTCCTTGAGCACCTTCAGCGTATCACGTGGGACGTTCGCCTTGGCGTTGCACGACCAGGTGACGCCGAGCTTGCCGAGTTCGCGTGCGATCTCCTCGGCACGCGGCAGGTTGTCGGTGAAGGTGTCGTCGTCGAAGAAGAACTCCTTCGTCTGCGGGAACTCCTTCAGGCAGTACTTGATCTCTTCGATCACGTGCGCGACCGAGCGGGTGCGGTAGGTGTGACCGCCGACCGTCTGGGGCCAGAGGCAGAAGGTGCAGCGGCTCTTGCAGCCGCGGCCGGAATAGAACGAAATGTAGGGGTGCTTGAGATACCCGATGAAGTACTTCTCCATCTGGAGATCGCGCTTGTAGACGCTCGTGACGAACGGAAGCTGGTCCATGTCGGTCATGATCTCGCGATCCACGTTGTGGATCACGACACCGTTGGCGTCCCGGTAGGACAGGCCCTTGATCTCGGACATCGGGGTGCCGTCGGCGACTTCCTTGACGGTGAAGTCGAACTCGTTGCGGGCGCAGAAATCGATGCACGGGGCCTGGGCCATGGCGCCGGCCGCGTCGACCGCGACCTTGGCGCCGATGAGCCCGGCGATGAGCTTGGGGTTGGCGGCCTTGAGCGCCTCGACGGTCTTCACGTCGGACTTGAACGAGGGCACCGAGGTGTGGAGCACCACGAGGTCGAAATCATGGGCCTGGGCCACGATCTCGGCGAGCTTGATGTTGTGCGGGGGCGCGTCGATCAGCTTCGAGTTCGGCACCAGGGCCGCCGGCTGGGCGAGCCAGGTCGGGTACCAGAACGACTTGATCTCGCGCTTGGCCTGGTAGCGGGAGCCCGCGCCGCCGTCGAAACCGTCGAAGGTAGGAGCCTGGAGGAAAAGCGTGCGCATGGGGTTCAAGGCCTCAGCGAGAAAGGAAAAAGGGCGGGCAGGACGCTAAAAGCGAAGATCAGAGCGAGGATGCACCAGCATCGTGGCCGAGGCTTCGCTCGGGGATCAGTGTGCCATCTGCAACCACCCGATAATCGTGACCTTTCCATGTCACCGCCCCCGAGACGAAGCTCCAGGAGAAGTTCATGAAGGAGAGGATGTCGCGAATCGGCAACAGCCAGTAGGGGTGCGGAGCGAGGCCGAAGGCGCGCTCCAGGCGGACGCAGAGGATGATGCGGCAGGCGAGCGCCAGGGCTGCCACCACGAGGCCGCTCGTGTCGGCGCCGGGGATCAGGGCGCCGATGAGGGCCAGCGGGAAGGCGTGGGTGACGATGGAGCCGGCATAGCCCGCCGGATCGACGTTGCGGATGGTCCGGTTCCAGCGCAGCTCGTGCTTCCACAGGCCGGCGAGATCGGTGTCGACGCAGGTATGCCCGATGGTGAAGGTCGGGATCGCCACGAGGCCGCCCTTCGCGCGGAGGGCCTCGCCCACGGCGTAGTCGTCTGCGAGATCGTCGCGGAAGGCCTCGAAGCCGCCCATTTCGGCCAAGGCCGTGGTGGTGAACGCGATGGTCGAGCCGAAGCAGGGCTTGGCGAGGCCGAGCGAGGTGCCCATCACCACGTTCGGCAGGAACTGCACATCAATGGCCAGCGCCGAGAGATGGGCCCAGACTCCGCGATGGGCCGGCACGCCGTGATAGAGGCAGGTGACGCCGTTCACGCCCGGCTGCCCGAGTTCGGCGACGATCCGTTCGAGGTAATCGGGCCTCGCCACCATGTCGCTGTCAGCCAGCACGATCACGTCGTGGGCGATCTGGGCCGACATGTTGATGAGGTTGGAGACCTTGCGGTTCGAACCGTGCTGGCGCGCGTCGATGACGAGATCGAGCCTGAGGGCCGGATAGGCCTCGGTCAGGCGGCGCACCACGGCGATTGCCGGATCCGTGGCGTTCTGGACGCCGAACACCACCTGAACCGGTCCGGCGTAATCCTGACGGCAGAAGGTCTCGAGGTTCTCGTAGAGATTGGGCTCCATGCCGCAGAGCGGCTTCAGGATGGTGACCGAGGGACGCGCGGCGTTCGCCGGCAAGACCGGAACGGCGCGGCGCGCGTAGCGGCCCGCCAGGAAGGCGGCCGTCAACCCGTAGACGCAGCCGGCCAGGGCCATGAGCTGGAACACGAGTGAGAGCCAGCTCAGGCTCGCCGAAGGCAGATCCGTCAAGGTGAGGTCCATGATGGGTGAGGCTCGGTCACGGTTTGGATGAGGGTGCCGCAGGGTCGGGAAAACGGCACGGGTGGGGTCGTTGGGCCAGGCCCGGCGACGGGCATCTGGCCTGCGTCTAAGGCTTTGGTTTGGCGGCGAGCATCGCTGCCGTCCGATCGCGAAGGAATTTCAGCAGGCTCTCCGCGCCGCCGCCCTTCAGCGGATCGGCGAAGCTGCCGCGCATGGCGGCGATCTCGCTGACGTTGCCGTTGAGATAGACGTCCTGGATGCGGTTGCCCGAGCCGACGAGGTAATCGATCTGTGAAGCGTCGCCCTCCGCGTTGGCGACCTCGGTCTGGACCACGCGGTTCTGCCCGCGCGCCTCGCTCTCGGGCTTGATGTCGAACTTGCCGCCGGCGGCCTGGGAAAGGCGGGTGGCATAGGTCGCGGTGAAGTATTGTTTGAAGGCTTCCGTCAGGGCGCCCTGCTGCTCGGGCGTGAAGCCCTTCCATTTCGCGCCCACGGCGACCCGCGCCATGGCGGCGAAGTCCATGCTCTGGTCGAGGACCGGTCCGATGACGAGCGCCCGGCTCTTCACGTCGGCCTCTGGCGCCTTGAGCGCGCCCTCGAAGCTGGCATAGAGCCCGCGCACGGTCTGCACCGCGGAATCCTCGGCGGCGCGTACGGCCGTTCCCGACAGGAGGGTGACGGTAAGGAGGGTCGAGGCGGCGAGCCCCGATGCGAAGCCGCTCACGCGCATTTCCGCAGCGTCCCCATATCGCTCTCCATCGACCGCAGCACGGTGTGGTTTCCCACGAGGTTGGCGGGCACCCGCGACACCGGCATGGCCTCCAGGCTCACCGCCCGGGCGATGTCGCCCCCGGCTCTCGCCGTCCCCTGCTGCACGGACACCTGGTCCGGAGACGTCCGGTCCTCCGTGTCCGCCGCGTCCTTCTTGCCCTCCATGAAGTGCCAGGCCACCAGACCGGGCACGCCGACCATGAGATCGGCCAGACGCTTCACCAGGGAAAGCGCCAGGGCAGCCTCGGCTGGGATGTCGAAGATCGCGCAGAGGGCGATGAGGCCGCCTTCCTGGGCGCCGAGCGCCCCCGGCACCGCGAAGGCCGCGCCGCGGACCGCCTGGGCCAGACTCTCGATGACGATGGCCTCGGCGATGCTGACTGGATAGCCCATGAAATGCAGAGCCACGTAGACCTCGGCCGCTCCGACGATCCAACCGATCATGTGCACGCCCATGGCGCCGATGACCCGCTTGGGCGAGGAATAAAGTCTGCGCAGGCCGTCGTAGAGCACGTCGACCGCGCCGAGAGCGCGCCATTCGCGGGCGGCGGCGAAGCGGTTCAGCATGGCCTGGATAACCCGGTGACCGCTGCGGCGCTGGATCAGGAAGAAAGCGCCGAGGGCCGGCGCCGCGATGGCGAGACCGCCCGCGACGGTGCGCACGACCGGACCATCGCCATGCAGCCAGGCGAGGATGGCTACACCGCCGACCGTGAACAGGAACTGGGTGACGGCCTGCGTCATCAGGTCGACGAACATGCTGGCGCCGGCAAGGCCGCCCGAGACGCCACGCTGTGCCAGGAGCCGTGCGCCGACGAAGTCGCCGCCGACCTGGGCCACGGGAAGGAGCGTGTTGATGCCCTCGCGGACGAAACGCAGGGAGACGCAGTTCCAGAGGCTCGGGCGTTCGGCCCGCGGGAACACGGCGAACCAGCCGAGGCCGGCCCAGCCCACGGCCACGGCGCGTGCCGCCACGACGATGGCGGCGCCCCAGCCGGCGCTCACCACCGCGGCGGCGACATCATCCAGTCCCGATGACAAGAACAGGCCTGCAACCGTGCAGAGGCCGACGATGAGGGCCAATGTCGTCAGACGCTTCATGATCCCCCTTCGACCGTCGGCGCGGACGATTTTTTAGAGAAATTCACCGACCCCCCGGACGAAAAACCTTCCGGAAAACGTTGGCATCATCGGAAGTTGCAGCTTTGGATTTCGTTGTCTATCACCCGATAGACACAGTGCGGGCCAAAGCGGCGATGAGGCCTGAGCCTCGAAGAAACAGCCGCAACAAAGGCGCCACCAAGGGACGAATGATGGACCGCGAAGCTTTCACCACGGCCCGGGATGCCGTGCTCGCCGACGCGCAGATCGATGCTTACGACACCGCCCCGGCCGATTATCGCGGCACCCCCGTGCCGAAATCGCCGGTCATGGCATGGAACGAGTGGGACCCTCTGGAAGAGGTGATCGTCGGCAGCCTCGACGGCGCGACCATCCCCTCCCACCACCTCACGGTGATCTTCAACCTGCCGCGTGCCGCCCAGCCGTTCTATCGGTTCGCCGCGGGTTTCCGCTATCCGAAGTTCATGAAGAAGCTGGCCCAGGCCGAGCTCGACAACTTCATCTCGATCCTCGCCGGCGAGGGCGTGAAGGTGCGCCGTCCCGATACGGTGGACTTTTCGCGCAAGTACAACGCACCGCGCTGGTCATCCCGCGGCTTCTGCGTCGCCTGCCCGCGCGACCCATACCTCGTCATCGGCGACGAGATCATCGAGAGCCCGATGTGCTGGCGTTCGCGCTACTTCGAGGGGGATGCCTACCGCTCGCTATTCAAGGAATATTTTCGTAACGGCGCGCGTTGGACCTCGGCGCCGCGGCCGCAATTGACGGACGAACTCTACAATTACGACTACCGCGTGCCGAACCTGAAGGCCGGCGAGCCGATGCAGTTCACGGTCAACGAGTTCGAGCCGGTCTTCGACGCGGCCGATTTCGTCCGTTGTGGCCGTGACCTTTTCGTCACCCGCTCCAACGTGACGAACCTCATGGGCATCGAGTGGCTGCGCCGCCATCTCGGTTCCGGCTTTCGCGTCCACGAGATCGAGAGCCGTTGCCCGCAGCCGATGCATATCGACTCGTCCTTCATGCCGCTGGCGCCGGGCAAGGTGCTGGTCAACCCGGATTACATCGACGTCGAGAAGCTCCCCGCCGTGCTGAAGAAGTGGGACGTGCTGATCGCGCCCCGTCCCGATCCGGTGGAAGGCTTCATGAGCAAGATCTCGATGTGCTCGCCTTGGACCTCGATCAACGTGCTCGCCATCGACGAGAAGAAGATCGTCGTCGATGCGAGCCAACCGACCTTGATCAAGGCCCTCAAGGATTGGGGCTTCGATCCGATCCCGGCGCCGTTCCTGTCCTACGGGCCGTTCGGCGGCTCGTTCCACTGCGCCACGCTCGATGTGCGCCGGCGCGGTGCATTGAAGTCTTACTTCTAGTCTGGGAAGCGCTTCGGCGCGCCCTGCGCGTCGAGGCGTTTTTCTGTCGGTGCCAACATAGGTCTACCGCCACGATGGGTTTGTCGTGATGCGTTAGGGATTTGTGTCTATGACATGGTTCATGGACACGATGTTTCTCAACTCATCCTCGCGCCCTGCTTTAAGGACGAGGCTTGCCGCCATGGCGACCCTGGCCCTTGCGGGCTCGATCATGGCGGCGGGGAGCGCCGGAGCCGCCGACCTCATGGAGATCCAGCGGCCACCGACGTTTCTCGCCCTGGATGAGAACCTCTGGGTGGTGACGGTGACGGCCACCGTTCAGGCGACGCCGAGCTTTCCGGGGTCGAGCGAGTATACCGCGATCGGCTACCCGACGATCAGCATCGCCAAGGCCGGTACGCCGCGCCGGTTCTCGTCGCCCGATGACGGGATCAGCTTCACGCTCTACGATTCGCCGCTCTTCAATGCCGGTCTGACGGCGGAATACGTCCCCGGCCGCTATTACGGCGACAACCGGCGTGACCTGTTCGGTTTGCGCGATGCCCAATTCGCCATCGAGCCGGGTGTCTTCGTCGAGTATTACCCAACGCAATGGCTGCGGGGCCGGGCCGAGTTGCGCCATGGAATCTTCGGGCATCACGGCTTCGTCGGCTCGCTCGGCGCGGACGTGATCCAGCCCTTCGACCGCTGGCAGGTCTCCGTCGGGCCGCGCTTCAACTTCGGCGATGCCAGCTTCGCCCGGCGCTATTTCGGTGTTCAGCCGTTCGAGGCGGCACTGAACGGGACGCTGACCCCGTTCCGGCCCGACAGCTACGTCACGGTCGGCGCATTGGGCGCTGCGACCTACACGTTCGACGAGCGGTGGGCCGCGACAGGGTACATCGGCTACAACCGCATCGTCGGTTCATCCGCCGACAGCCCGTTGGTACGCCGCCAGTTCGGATCGCAGAACCAATACACGTTCGGCGTGAAGGTGAATTACAGCTTTGTCACGCAACCTTGGTTCTAGGGATCAACGCCCGAAACGGGCTGTCCGGGCCGCTGTTTCACCCGGCGATACGGGTTCGGACTCTTCCGTCCGGGACCCGCGGCGTAGAGAGTGCCCGTCGCCATGTGAATCCGGCGAGCACGAGGGCGAGCCCGTATTGCAGAAGCCCGTTCTCGGCGAGGTCCGTCGGCGCGATCTGTGCCTGAAGCGCCCAACGCGTCAGGACATTGAGTAGCATGAGTCCGGCGCAGAAGGCGGCGGCGGTGATCAGGGCGGCGACGAAATCGGGCATGGCACGACCTCCGGAGAACCGGATTTCGAACTAGCAAGGCGCGCGCCAGCTTTCCTCGACGAACGATCCCCGGTTCAGGCCGCCGGCGGCTTCGTCGCCTCCATGGCGGGGTGCGCGGCAAAGCTCATGAACCAGGCCACCAGATCCGGATGCTCCTGCGTCCAGCCGAGCTCGGCGAAGCGCAGATCGAGATATCCGAGGGCGCAGGCGACACTGATCGTCCCGATATCGACCCGGTCCGCGAAGCTTTCCGCCTGTTCGTCGAGGGTCGCCAGCGCGGTTCGTATCTTGGCCTCCTGGCCGTCCATCCAGGCGACGGAGCGTTCGGAGGCGTCGCGGGCCGTGAGTTCGTAGCGGATCAGCAGGGCCGCATCGAGGATGCCGTCGGCGATGGATTGCTCATTGAGCGATGCCCAACGGGCGGGGCCGGCCGGGGGGAACAGCCCTCCCCCGGCGCGGGCATCGAGATATTCGCAGATCACCCGGCTGTCGGCCAGGGCATGACCCTCGTCATCGAGGAGGGTCGGCACCTGCGCCAGGGGGTGATGGGCGAGGATGGTGCCGTCGCGATTCACCGGATGCGCGGCGCTCGGCAGCAACTCGATACGGTCGACGATGCCCAGGACATGAGCGCAGGCCATGACCTTCCGCGCGAAGGGCGAGACGTGCGAATGGAACAGCTTCATCGGGACCTTCCGGGCTCGGATCATAGGCGTGAGGGGGAGCCGGCCCGCTTTCGGCAAAAGCCGCCGCGAAGGCAAGCCCCGGCGAACGCCCGATCGTCCAAGAAGGAACGGAGATCAGGGGCGGCGCGCGGGCTTCGGCTTGGGCTGTGCGCCGGAAGCAGGCACAGGGGCGGCCGGCGCGGCCACTCGCGCGGCGCGGGGCGTTTCCACGGCGAGACGTTTCACCGGCCAGCCGTCGCTCCAGCGCTCCATGTCGCTAAGACGCGGATTGGCCTTGAGGCTGGTCGGATCCCCGCCGAACGCTGCGGCCGCTGCCAGATCGAACGTCTTCCAGTAGGCGAGATAGTCGAGGCTGTCCGCACGGGAATTGTTGAGCTGAGCCAGCAGCGTCGTCTGTTCGCCGGTCAACGACATGTCGGCCGACCATTTGAATGGGGCCGGCGGCTGCTTGGGGTCCTTCGGGGGCTCCGGTGGCAGCTTGATGGCACCCCCGTCATAGGCGGTGTCTACGGCACCCGGCGAGGTCAATGTCGCCGTAAGCGAAGGGAAGCCGTGATCGTCGGAGAGCGCGCGGATGAAAAGCTTGCGCTCGGGCGCCACGGCACTCGCTTCGCGCAGGAGGCGTCTGGCAGCAAGGTCGGCGGCGCGGGCATCCCGGTCGCCGATGACGGTGACGACCAGGGTTTCGGGATCGATCTTCGACAGGTCGCGCAAAACGACGCCCCTGGATTTGGCATCGCTCGCGATCCCGCCCGGCATGATGGCGAAGACGAGGCGAGGCACCGGCAGGCCTGCATCCCCGGCATCGGCGGCGAGGTTGGCCGCGATCGGTGCGCCCGCGAGGTGGCCGATCAAGGCGACGCGCTTCACGTCGGGCTTGGCATCGGGGTCGGTCCCGAGATCCGCGAGGGCGGCCTTCACCAGCTTCTCGGCATTGCCGGTGGCATCCGCCGGCCTCGTCCGGTTGATCTCCTGGAAGCGGGGAAACACGACGAGATACCCGGCTCTGGCGAGGTGATCGATCCATGCCCCATAAGGCTGCGGGTTGGGCGAACCCCAGGCGTGGAGGAAAACGACGACGGGTCGCCCTTCCGCTGGCGCCGCGCCGGCCGCGTGAAATACGAAGGTTGCCGCACTGGGTCGCCCGAGCGCCCGCTTCACGATGGAAACGGAGCGGTCTCCGACCCCGCCCGGGCCTTCGGCGGGCTGATTGGGCGGTGTCGCGCCGAGGACCGGTTCGCACAACGACGCGACGACAAGCGACGCGCCGAGAACGAGGCAGGCTTTCAAACGCATGACGGGCTCGTCAGATCGATCCGGAGGGGCGCGTCCGGAATATCAGGTTTTGGGCGATGAAGGCGAGGCGATCCCGGTCTCCCACCAAGTCCTGACGGATTGCGTCATTCAGGCCGCACCAATGGTACGATCCGGATCACAACGAGAGAAGCTTCGCCCTATCGCGTCGCGGCCCCGGCATTGCGCCTGTCATCGATGACGGCTGCCAGACGAAGCAGTTCCTCGGGCATGGAATTGTCGATGATCTCACTGTACAGCGTGCGCAGATTGTCGCCGACATTCTGCATCATCCTCGACTCTGAGTAGACTGTATACGATTGGCCGGATCGACTAATATTGGCCATGGTCATAGTAGCGGCGGTGCTCATTTGAAGCTCGTGCAGTCAGGTTCCATCAATCATGGACCGATGGACCAACGGCTGGAGCCGAAGAAGTTTCCTTTTAAAATATGATAATTTTGGTCACCGACCGAACACCCATCAGGGGGTGTTGCCGCCGATCCTGTCGATGCCTGGACCTTGCTCGGGCGTGCGGCCTGAAGCCTCCTCGACCCAGGCCAGAATGTCCGATGCCCGCCACGGCTTCGGGATGAAGGTCGCGGAAACCCGCAGGTCGCTCGGCTGATCGCCGGCATCGCCGGAGGTCAGCAGAACCCGCACGCGGGGCCAGGTGACGCCGATGATCCGGGCGAGCTCGAAACCGCCGATGGGACCGGGGGTGCGCACATCGGAAAAGACCACGCTCACCGCGCCGTCCTTCTCGTTCAAGATCGCCAAGGCTCGCTCGGCGGTTTCCGCCTCGATGACGCTGAAGCCGGTCTCTTCCAGTAACGCGGCCGCGAGGAACCGCTCGTCGGGCTCGTCCTCGACGACGAGGATCACTGGTTTCGCGCCGGATGGATTCACAGCACTCATGGGTCCGGAACGCTCTTCAGGGCTGGCGGCCGCATCGGCCGCCACCTCAGCAACGCTATGTTGTCATGCCCGTCAATGTGTCGATCCAGCGCTCGGATCATGAATTTCGACGGGTTTGCGCCGCGGAATTATGATCAATGTACGGGTTTCTCAATTCTAGCAGAGGGAACGCATTCATGGGAGATGCCGGATAGCCCTGTCGAGCCGTTCTTCGCGCCGGCACACCGCGGTACGATTTACTCGACCCCGTGGCTTTTGAGGAACGCCAGCGCGCGGTTCCAACCCTGCTCGGCGCTGTCCTTGCGATAGCTCGGCCGGTAATCGGCGTGAAACCCGTGCGGTGCTTCCGGGAAGATGACGAGTTCGACGCTGCGCCCTGCGGCGTTCGCCCGGTCACGGGCTTCCTCGACACTGGCCACGGGGATGCCCGTATCGGCGCCGCCGTAGATGGCAAGGAGCGGTGCATGGAGATCGGTGGCCACGTCCCCCGCCGTTTTGGGCTGAAGGTCCGTGCGGTCGCCGCCAAGGGGGCCGTACCACGCCACCGCTGCCTTCAGGTCGCGTCTGTGCGCCGCGTAGAGCCACGCCCCGCGTCCTCCGCGGCACCACCCCATCGTACCGATCCGCCCCGCGTCGGCCTTCGAATCGGCAACGGCCCAGGAAGCTGCGGCGTCGAGATCCGCAATCCACTGTGCATCCGGCGTCTTCAGGATGACGTCGCGGACGATCGCCTTCACGTCCGTCATCGCCGAGAGATCGTCCTGCCGCGCGTAGAGTTCGGGCGCGACCGCACAATAGCCGGCCTTGGCCAGACGGCGGCAGACGTCCTTGATGTATTCGTGAACCCCGAAGATCTCTTCGATAACGAGGATCAGGGGAAACGGACCCGCTCCCTCGGGCATCGCCCGGTAACCCGGCATCGGCCCGTCGGCGGCCGGGATCTTCACCTCGCCGGCTACGAGACCTGCCGCATCCGTCGTGACCACCTGCGCCTGCGCATTCGCCTCGGCCAGGGTGAACCCGGCGATGAGGCTCGTCATGACGAAGCCCCGCCGCGAGAAGGGCGGGACCACGAGCCCATCGAGGCCGCCCAAGCCCCTGTTCCGCTGGTCCTTGTCCGTCTCGTGATCGCCCATGGGATGCTCTCCTGCCCGGCGCCGTACGAAGCGCCTTCAGGGAACTAGGGCGTCACAGGGAGAGGTCACGTCAGGACAGGGCCGCGCGCACCATCTCGGCCTCGTCCTTCCGTCCGGCGCCCTTGCGATGCGGGGACGGACGGTTATCCGTCGGGGCATGCCGCCGCCGGGCGATGGATTTCGGACGCACCAGTTCCGCCAGCTTGGTGAAGCTCTCGCCGCCGGGCTGACCGCCCTGCCCCATCCGGAGACCGAAGCCGGTGACGAAGGATTGTACCAGCGCCTCGTCGCGCGCCACGTCGAACAGATCGGCGGCTGCCAGGAACGCCTCACGGAACGGGCGCAGGGAGCACCAGCTCTTCTCCGCGAGATGGAGCGGCCATTCCCACAGGCCGGTCTCGGAGCTCCGACCCAGACCGTCGCGCGCGATGAAATATCCGGTCTCGCGATGCTCCAGACCATCCGCGATCACGCGCCAGTCGGCGTTCTCGAACAGGACCACATCGTCGCCTGACGCATTGAGGTCAATCATCCGGTTCCCCTGCCATCGTGGAGGAGCGCGCCGATTCAGGCTCGCTCGCGTCTGGAACAATGAGGGAACATAGGTAGGAAACGGAACTGACGTCAAGCCACTTGTTCACGCTGTGTTCGCGTCAGGCCAGCGGTTAAGGAGGGCCGATTCGCTAGGTTCAGCGCGATCCGAACATCCTATGCTCGACCCGGTCCCCTGCTTTGATGCCAAGCTTCGCCGTCGTGCCGGCATTGAGTTCCAGCACCGCCAGCACAGGTTCGCCCGAAGTGATGACCTTGGTCGACAAGGGTTCGGTATTCGTAGCAACCCGGGCGATGCTTCCGTCGGGCCGGATGAAGAGCATGTCGAGGGGCAGGTAGGTGTTCTTCATCCACATGGCGACACGTTCGACTTTCTGGAAGTCAAACAGCATGCCGTGTTCGGGCGGCATCGAGCGACGGAACATCAGGCCGCGCGAGCGCGATTCGTCGTCGCGCATCACCTCGACGGAGAAACTGTGCCGTGCGCCCCTGCCGGTGATCTCCAGTGGCTCCGTCACAAGAAGCTCCTGGGCCGTGGCGGCACCGAGGCCGGCCAAGATCGTCACCAGGATCAGGAGCGCGCGCAGAGGCGCCAACGAGCGAGCGTCGTGGAACGGTGTCACGTGGTCATTCCGTCAGTGGGAGGCAGGCGGCGCGCCGTCCAGAAGCCGAACCTCGGCCGCCATCTTGCCCTTCGAACCGTCGCCGTACCGAACGAGAACGGTCTCGCCGGGCTTCAGTTCGGCGATTCCATAGCGACGCAACGTCTCCATATGGACGAAGATGTCGGGAGAGCCGTCGCCACGGCTGAGGAAGCCGAACCCGCGCAGGCGGTTGAACCACTTCACCACGGCCGTCTCGAGCCCGCTCGTCGCCGTGACGCTCACATGGGTGCGGGGCATCGGGAGTTCGGACGGATGCGTCGCCGTCGACTGGTCGAGGGAGATCACCCGGAAAGCCTGCCAGCCCCGCGGCCGCTCGGTGGCTTCCACCACGATCCGTGCGCCCTCGCTCGCTGCCTGATATCCATCGCGACGAAGGCAGGTGATGTGAACCAGCACGTCGGCGGAGCCATCGTCCGGCAGGATGAAGCCGAACCCTTTCGAGACGTCGAACCACTTGATGCGTCCCGAAACCTCCACGAGGTCGAGGGGGCGCAGCACCTCTCCGTCGGCGAGATCGGTGCTTCGGCCGTTGACCGATTCTCCCGAGGCGTGAAGCCCATGCGGGCCTGATCCGACATCGTCCGACATGTAAGCAACCCACACCGAATCACGCCTCGCGATCCGCACCACAGATTAACAAAGTCACAACCCGGCGGAAGCCCGTTTGACCGACATCGACTGCGGCGATTGATACATTCTTCAGCATATCGGCTTGGGCGCAACAAACCGTCCTGGAGGTGGCGCCGGGGCTGAATCCTCTCTGGGCCAAGGGCCGGATCGTGTTCCGGCCGATCACGATCGGTCGTCATCACCTTCGGGAAAAGCCCTGCATGTGTTCACCGCGCCGAAGCGAACGGATGATGCCGCGATTGGCAGTGCCCTTGCGTCGGGCTCGTGACCGGCGATAGCCAACGCGGATGATCCAGACAGTCCTTTCCGGGGTCGGGCCTTCGCTCCGCCCGCGCTCCTCGCACCGGTTCAAACGGCCCCCCCATCCGAGGCCGGGCGCATGAGCGCTTCGACGGCGAGCCCCGTCGCCGGTTCCGAAGCGCCACAATCCGCCGCCCGATTCCGCGAGACACGGCGGTTCGACCTCATCGATGTGGCGCGCGGCGTCGCCCTCGTGGCGATGGCCGCCTACCACACCACCTGGGATCTCGGATATCTGGCGCTCACGCCAGAGAACTACGCCCTGGCGCCGCTGGGCAAGGTCGCGGCCCATCTCATCGCCGGCTCGTTCCTCGTGCTCGTCGGCATCGGCCTCGTCCTGATGAATCGGGATGGCCTCCGGCCCCGCGCGTTCCTCCTGCGGCTCGCGCGGATCGGCATCGCCGCCCTCCTCATCACGGCGGCGACGCTCTATGCCTTTCCGGACAGCTATATCTTCTTCGGCATCCTGCACTGCATCGCCGTATCGAGCGTGCTCGCCGTGCCGTTCCTGCGGGTCTCGCCGGTGGCGGCTCTGGTGGTCGGCATCGTCGTCCTGGCCACGCCGGCCGTGATGGCGAACCCGGATTATCACCTCGCCGTCTTCGACGACCCAATCCTGAGTTTCCTCGGCCTCGGCACGCTGCCGCCCCGCACCAACGATTACGTGCCGCTGTTTCCCTGGTTCGGGCTGGTTCTCTTGGGGCTCGCATCAGCGCGGCTCGGGCTGCCGGCCTTCCTGCGCAGTGGTCTGTCGCAGTGGCGGCCGGGATCGCTCGCCTCGCGGGGGCTGGCCCTGGCCGGGCGCCACAGCCTCGCGGTGTATCTCGTGCACCAGCCGCTTCTGCTCGCTCTGCTGACGGGCGTCGTGACCGTGACCGGTCCGCATCCGAAGGCCGGTCTCGTCGCCTTCCGTCAGGATTACCGCACGCAGTGCGAGGCGACCGGGGGCAATGCGCAGACATGTCGGGTGGCCGCCCGCTGCGTCGCCGATGCCCTCCAACGCGAAAATCTGTGGGCGATCAAGGGGCGGGGCTTTACCGTGGAGGAGCGGGCGAAGGCCCAGGCTCTGTCCCAATCTTGTTACGACACGGCCGACGGTCCAGCTGTATCACCGTGAGGTCGTCTTGAACGAAAGGCACCCGCCTCACCAGGGAAGCGGGTGCCCAAGCTTTCGATCCATGAGCCTCGATCAACTAACAAGCTCAATGATCCCCGAATCTCAATCCTTGGCGCGTTCCACGTAGGAACCGTCTTCCGTCAGGATGACCACGCGGGTGCCCACCGCCACATGCGGCGGCACGGCGGTGCGCACGCCGTTGGACAGGATCGCCGGCTTGTAGGAGGAGGAGGCCGTCTGGCCCTTCATCGCCGGCTCGGTCTCGGTGATCTCGAGGGTGACGCGCTGGGGCAGTTCGATCGTGAGCGGCACGTCGTTATGCGAGGCCAGCATCACCTTCATGCCCTCCTGCAGGTAGGGCGCGGCGCTGCCGACGACGTCCTTGGGCACCGCGACCTGATCGTAGTTCTCGGGGTTCATGAAGTGGTAGCCCTCACCATCCTCGTACAGGAAGGTGTGCTCACGGTCCTCCACGAAGGCGCGTTCCACCGATTCGGTGGTGCGGTAGCGCTCGGACACCTTCACTCCGTCGGTGATGCGGCGCATGTCGAGCTGCGTTACGGGAGTGCCCTTGCCGGGGTGGATGTTCTCCACCGTCAGGATGACGTAGAGCTTGCCGTCCTTGTCGACGACGTTGCCCTTGCGGAGCGTAGAGGCGATCACCTTCACGGGGTCAGATCCTGTTCGAGACAATACATGCGATGCTCCGGCGCGGATTCGGCCCACGGGAGCGACATTTGTGTCCCGCCACTATCCTATCCGGCGGCCTGTTGCCAGCAGCACGGCGCCCGCACGCGCATTTGACGTGCCGGCTACGGGACGCGCGGGCGTGAGAGGTTCTCCCTCGCCCTGGTGGGCACCGCACCGCCATGCCGACCGCCGCCCTGCCCTCCTTGCCCGAAACCGCATCGTCGCGGCCCTGCGCAGGCATTTCGCGGCTCACGATTTCGTCGAGGTCGAAGCCGCCGCGCTACAGGTCTCACCCGGCAACGAGGCCCACCTCTCGGCCTTCGCCACCTCTGCCATCGGCCATGACGGTGCCGCCTCCCCGCTCTATCTCCACACCTCGCCGGAATTCGCCTGCAAGAAGCTGCTGGCCGCGGGTGAGACGCGGCTGTTCAGTCTGGCGCGAGTCTTCCGCAACCGCGAGCGCGGCCCCCTGCACCATCCGGAATTCACCATGCTCGAATGGTACCGGGCCGGCGAGGACTACGAGGTGTTGATGCGCGACTGCGCCGACATCCTGGCGCTGGCGGCCGACGAGGCGAAGGTCCGCTCCTTTCGCTTTCGCGGACGGGAATCCGATCCCTTCGCGGCCTTCGAGCGTCTCACCCTTGCCGAGGCGTTCGAGCGCCATGCGGGTATCGACCTGCTGGCGACGATCGAGCCCGGCGGCGGCACGGACAGGAACGGTCTCGCCGCAGCGGTGGCCGCATGCGGCCTGCGTGTGGCGGAAGACGATTCCTGGGCCGACCTGTTCAGCCGCGTCCTCGTCGCCCTCATCGAGCCGAAGCTCGGCGACGGGCGGCCGACCCTGCTCTACGAATATCCCGTGAGCGAGGCGGCCCTGGCCCGCCCCAGCGCCCGCGACCCCCGGGTCGCGGAACGGTTCGAACTCTACGCCTGCGGCGTCGAACTCGCCAACGCCTTCGGCGAACTCACCGACCCGCACGAGCAGCGGCGCCGGTTCAAGATCGAGATGGCGGAGAAGGCACGGATCTACGGTGAGACCTACCCGATCGACGAGGATTTCCTCTCGGCCCTGGCCATCATGCCGGAGGCGAGCGGCATCGCGCTGGGCCTCGACAGGCTCGTCATGCTCGCGGTGGGTGCGCCGCGCATCGACGACGTGATCTGGACGCCCGTGGCGGAGACGCCGGCGGCGAGGGATGGCAACGCGTGAACCGGCCGCTTCCCCGTTCTCTTCCCCGCTCCCTGCGGAACCCCACGCAGCTCGCCGAAGCCGGGCTCGTCTCGGTCTCCGACCTTCCCGCCCTGAAGGCGGTAGCGGCGCGCTACGCGGTTGCGGTGACGCCGGACATGGCCGAACTCATCGACCCGTCCGATCCCACCGACCCCATCGCCCGCCAGTTCCTGCCCCGCGTGGAGGAACTGGCGACGCGTCCGGAGGAGGATTCGGATCCTATCGGCGATGCGGCGCATTCGCCGCTGCCGGGTCTCGTCCATCGTTATCCCGACCGGGTGCTGCTGAAGCCGCTCCACATCTGCCCGGTCTATTGCCGCTTCTGCTTCCGCCGCGAGATGGTGGGGCCGGAGGGACTCGGCACCTTGAGCGAGGACGAACTCTCCGCCGCTTTCGCCTACATCGCCGACCGGCCGGAGATCTGGGAGGTGATCCTCACCGGCGGCGATCCGTTCGCGCTCTCGGTCCGCCGGCTCGGGCAGATTGCCGAGACCCTTGCCGCCATTCCGCACGTCAAGGTGCTGCGCATCCATACCCGCGTGCCGGTGGTCGAGCCCGCCCGCGTGGACGACGATCTCGTCGCGGCCCTGAAGCGCTTCGGCGGCGCGGTCTTCGTCGCGCTCCATGCCAATCATCCGCGCGAGTTCACGCCGGCCGCGAGAGGCGCCATCGCCCGCCTCGTCGATGCCGGCATCCCGATGGTGAGCCAGACGGTGCTGCTCGCCGGAATCAACGACGACCCGGAGACCCTCGCGAGCCTGATGCGGGGCTTCGTCGAGAACCGGGTGAAACCCTACTATCTTCATCAAGGCGATCTAGCGCCGGGCACCGGCCATCTGCGCACCGGATTGGCGGCGGGGCGCGACCTGATGGGACGCCTGCGCGGACGCTTGTCCGGCCTTGCCCAGCCGCTCTACGTCCTCGACATTCCCGGTGGCCACGGCAAGGTGCCGGTGGGGCCGTCCTATCTCGCAGCCGACGAATCCGGCTGGCGGGTCACCGACCCGCAGGGGCTGGAGCACCCCTACCCGCCGGATGCGGACGGACCGGACCGAGATTGACCCGCGCGCGGGGAATCGTCCGGTACATACGAGGCTTCAGGGTCCAGACATGTTCTTTCCGCTCTCGAAACTGATCTATTTCGTGATCACGCCGTCGAACTTCTTCATCCTGATCGGGCTCGTCGGCTGCGTCCTGATGTTCGGTGGGTGGACGCCGCGCCTCGGGCGCGGGCTGGTCCTCCTCGGTTTCGCCGGGCTCTTTCTCGGTGGTCTCCTGCCCCTCGCTGCCTGGATCACCCTGCCCCTCGAGAACCGGTTTCCGCGCTTCGCGGACGACGGCGCACCAGTCACGGGCGTGATCGTGCTCGGTGGCGCGGTCGAGACCCAGACGACGCTGGCGCGAGGCCAGCTCTCGGTCAACGATGCCGGCGAGCGCCAGATCGCCTTCGCGGATCTCGCGCGCCGCTACCCGCAAGCGCGGCTCCTCTTCTCCGGGGGCAGTGGCTTGCTCGGCACCGACGGGACGTCGGAGGCCGAGATCGTCAGCCGCTTCGCCGATACGCTCGGGCTGCCGCGCACGCGGATGATCTTGGAGGACCGCTCGCGCAACACTCACGAGAACGCACGTTTCTCGGCCGATCTGGTCAAGCCGGTGGCGGGCGAACGCTGGCTGCTGGTCACGTCCGCCTGGCACATGCCCCGCGCCATGGGCTGTTTCCGGCAGGCCGGTTTCGACGTGACGGCCTATCCCGTCGATTACCGCACGATGGGATGGGGCGACGCCTGGAAGCTGAAAAGCTTTGCATCCGACGGACTGCTGGTCCTCGATCTCGTGGTCAAGGAATGGATCGGGCTGATCGTCTATCGGCTCGCCGGCTACACCGATGCGGTGCTGCCGGCGCCGCATACGACGACCGACTGATCCCTTCGCGGCGGCGCGGCTCAGGCTTCCCCGGTGGCCTGGGGGGGCATTCCGAGGCGGTAGATCCCGCGAAAGTCGTCCGGGTCGGCCACGGGCCTGCCCTTGCGCAGGATGGCGATGCGGCCCTCCTTGGTGAGGCGCACGGCCATGCGGCGAACCGGCTGCATCAGCGGGCTCCAACCATCCGGATGCGGCCCGCCGAGATGACGCGCGACTTCCGATGGGCAGACGGTCTTGCCCTCGCCCCGCTCGGCGACGAGGCGGAGGATCGATTCGCCGATCTCCTCCTCGCTTACGGATTTGCGCTCTGTGCTCATGACTCGGTGTCCTGCAGGGTGGCCTCGTCGTCCTCGTTGAGGAGGATGGCGCGGATGTCGGAGGTGAATTGCCGGCGCCACATGACGCAGATGACGGCCGTGGTGGCGATGATCAGGAACCAGGCATTCACGAACCAGCCGAGATAGGCCAGCGCGAAGAGGAAGGCGCGCTGTCCTTTCGCGAAATGGCTGCCGGCGGCGATGTTCATGGCGGCGGCCCGCCTTGCGGCACGGTCCATGTCGCTTTTCGGGGCGCCGGTGCCCTTGGGAGGCACTGCGCCGATGAGGATCGCGCCGTAATTGAACAGACGGTAGGCCCAGGCGAATTTGAAGAACGCGTAGACGAAGACCATGGCGAGGCCCGCCACCTTGATCTCCCAAGTGACGCGCGTGGCGATGGCGCCGAAGGGCAGCGCGCCGAACAGGGTGAGCACGTCGTCGCCGGAGCGGGACAGGGTCAGCACGCCGCCGAGCGCGATGAGCGAGGTCGAGGCGAAGAAGGCCGTTCCGTTCTGGAGCGAGGCGTTGATCGTGGTGTCGACCACCCGGTTGTCGCGGACGGTGAGCTGGCGCGACCATTCCTCCCGCTGGCGGTTCATGATCTGGCTCAGACTCGTGCGCCGACCGCGCATCCGCGCCACCGCTATGCCGTAGCCGGCCCAGGCGGTGACGAAGTAGAGAAGGCCGGCAATGTCGAGCGGCGAGAAATCGGCGAGGGTGAACGGGTGCTGCATGGGCTCTGATCGCTTCCCGGCTGTGGCCGACCGGAACCCGGTCTCACCGGTCCGGCGCCGTCCCGCCTGCGGCGCGGACCATAGGGCATCGGCCCGATCCTTGGGAAACGAATCTCTGACGACGAAGGATCGGAGAAATCCGTTGTCGCAGCCGTCGGTAGAAGGTGATCACGTTCGCAGGATGCGAAATCCCGCATCGGGAGGATTGGCCGCGTCGACCGCCTCGACCGAAGACACGACGGCATCGGCGGGACCCAGCCGGCAAACTTCGATCATGGCGGCAACGGCGTCGGACGGTCCGCTGAACCGGGCTTCCACACCGCCATCCGCGCGGTTGCGGACATGCCCGTTCAGGCCGCGACGTTCCGCTTCTCGCGAGGTCCAATACCGGTAGCCGACGCCCTGCACCCGGCCACGTATGACGACATCGACGGTTCGGATCGTATCCAGGGCAACACTCCTCGTACGAAGCGCCGCGAGCGGCGCGGCATCGTTTCAAACCTTCGCTCGCCTCAATTCCGCGTCGTCCGCAGCCAGCGGCGCATCTCCGCGATGTAGGCGGGCGGTAGCGAGGCGGCTTCTGCAGCCGCCAGCACCGGCTGAAGATAATCGGGCCTCGGAGCACCCGGAACGGCGCTGCACCCAAGATAGATCAGGGCGCGTTTCACCCCGGTCGAGGTCGTCACCGGCTGGTAGGCCTTGGTGTAGAGCCGCCCGGCGACCCCCTCGTAGCGGTCGAGGGCCGGCACGTCGGCAAGGGCCAGATCCCACAAGACGCCCCAGACGGTGGAGGCGGGTGCCCGCACCACCGAGGCATAGCCCTCCCGCATGATGATGAAGCGATGCCGGTTCAGCCGGGCCGTGCCGAGGCAGGTCGAGCCGGGGCAGCGCGCCGCCATCGCGGCGGCATCCATGTTGGCGCCGTAGGAAAAGTAGAGGGGCATGGGCTGGATGACCGGATGGGAGTGATCGAGCGTCCGGGGCGCTCCTTCACCCTCGACCGGGCGCCCCTCCTCCAATGCCCCGCCCCGGAACGGTGAAGCGGCTGCGGAGCCCGGATTGGTCCGGCCGAGGGAGCCAAGAAGCTCTCGGGCCCGCGGGGTGAAACGATGCCCACCCCGTGGGTCCGGACGACAACGCTCTCAGGCGAATTCGATGATGACCGCGTCCACGGCAAGGCTGTCGCCTTCCTTCGCAGCGATCTTGGAGATCGTGCCGTCACGCTCGGCGCGCAGGACGTTCTCCATCTTCATCGCCTCGACGATGGCGAGGGGTTCGCCGTTCTTCACCTCCTGGCCTTCCTTCACCAGGATGGCCTTCACGAGGCCGGGCATCGGGCAGAGCACCTGCTTGCCGGAGCCGGCATTCTCCTTGACCGGCATCAGGGCGGCGAGTTCCGCCTCGCGCCGGGTGAAGACCCGAGCCTCGGCCGCCGCGCCGCCGTGCTGGAGCGCCACGCCGTTGAGCAGTCCGCGGACCTGGATGGCGACGCGTGCGCCGCCGATCTCGCCCGACCAGACCGGCTCGCCCGGGCGCCAGTCGCTCTCCACAGTCCAGGTCTTGCCGTCCTCGGCCGTGACGACGAGCTGGTCGCCGAGATCGTCCACCGTCACCGGGTAGGACTGGCCGGCGAGGATCACGACGCGGTCGCGCTCGAAATGGAGCAGGGCCGGATCGCGCATCTGGCCGGAGATGCCGCGCTTGCGGGTATTGAGCTTGTGGTCGATGGCCGCCGCCGCCGCCGCCATGCGCTGGGCGATCTCGCCCTTCGGCTCCGGCGCCACGAAGCCCTCCGGGAACTCCTCGGCGATGAAGCCGGTGGAGATGTTGCCCGAGCGCCAGCGCGGATGCGCCATGAGGGCCGACAGGAACGGGATGTTGTGGCGGATGCCGTCGATGGCGAAGGAATCCAGAGCCTCGCCCTGGGATTCGATCGCTTCGGCGCGGGTGGGAGCCCAGGTCACCAGCTTGGCGATCATCGGATCGTAGTGGATCGCGATCTCGCCGCCCTCCTCCACGCCGGTATCGTTGCGGACGATGGCGTTGCCGAAGGGCCCCTCTTCCGGCGGCTGATAGGTGGTCAGGCGGCCGATGGAGGGCAGGAAGTTGCGGGTCGGGTCTTCGGCATAGACGCGGCTCTCCACAGCCCAGCCGTTGAGCTTCACCTGATCCTGGGTCAGCGGCAGCGCCTCGCCGTAGGCCGAGCGGATCATCATCTCCACGAGGTCGAGGCCGGTGATCATTTCGGTGACCGGATGCTCGACCTGGAGACGGGTGTTCATCTCGAGGAAGTAGAAGGACTTGTCCTGGCCGGCCACGAACTCGACGGTACCGGCCGAATCGTAGGAGACGGCCTTGGCGAGCGCCACGGCCTGCTCGCCCATCTTCTTCCGGGTCGCCTCGTCGAGGAGCGGCGACGGCGCTTCCTCGATGACCTTCTGGTTGCGGCGCTGGATCGAGCATTCGCGCTCGCCGAGATAGATGACGTTGCCGTGCTTGTCGCCGATCACCTGGATCTCGATGTGGCGCGGATCGGTGATGAACTTCTCCACGAAGACGCGGTCGTCGCCGAACGAGGACGCGGCCTCGGACTTGGCGCGGGCAAAGCCCTCGGCGACTTCGTTGGACGAGAAGGCGATGCGCATGCCCTTGCCGCCGCCGCCGGCGGAAGCCTTGATCATCACCGGGTAGCCGATCTCGTCGGCGATGGTGACGGCGTGTTCGGGACTCTCGATGACGCCGAGGAAGCCCGGCACGGTGGAGACGTTGGCGGCCGACGCCGCCTTCTTCGATTCGATCTTGTCGCCCATGGCGGCGATGGCGCCGGGATTGGGGCCGATGAAGACGATGCCGGCCTCGGCCAGCGCGCGCGGGAACGCCTCGCGCTCGGAGAGGAAGCCATAGCCCGGATGGACCGCCTGGGCGCCGGTCTGCTTGCAGGCCTCGATGATCTTGTCGATGATCAGGTAGGACTGCGCGGCCGGAGCGGGGCCGATATGCACCGCCTCGTCGGCCATTGCCACATGCACGGCGTCCCGGTCGGCATCGGAATAGACGGCGACCGTCTTGATACCCATCCTGCGCGCGGTCTTGATGATGCGGCACGCAATCTCGCCGCGATTCGCAATCAGGATTTTCTCGAACATCTGTCCAGGCACTCTGGTGAAGCAGGAAAGGTCACGAGCGCCGTCGCGCTCAAGCTCGTTCCCGTTAAAGCAGTTGTGCGGCTTCGCAAAGCTGGGCCAATGAAGGATTGTTCATGCGCTGCGCCGGGGCGCATGTGTATTCAAAATCATGGGGGATGGTGACCACACGGCGGCGCAGCGGTCGCGCCGGTCCGCCTTGGGCCGATAGAGCGAGTCGTTGGCCCGGCGGACCCGTTCCGAAAGGCCCATTTCAGGCCGCGTCGAGCAGTTCGGCGACGGGGGCCGAGGTGGAATCCTCCGCATGGACGCGCCGGTGCGCGCTGCCGATGGCGAAGGCCACGAGGATCTCGTGGCTGGTCTCGGCCTCACGCACGATCTCGAAGGCGATGCGGGCAGCGAGGGGGGTCGGTCCGGCATCGCTGCGCAGGGAGCCGACGAGCCAGCGGGCGATCTCGATATCGACGTAGCCGGTGGGGCGCTCGCCCCAGACGGCGAAGTTCACCACCGCGGCGCTGACCAGATCGGCATAGGAGGGGGCGCTCCGCGGCACCGCCCGGTCGAGGGCGATGAGCATGTCGGCTTCGTCCGCGTGCGAGATGCCGTCCGGGAGCACGTCGCGGCCGAGGATCTCCACGTCCGCGGCGGTGATGCGTCCGGCGGCGACGACACGGTTACAGAAAAGCTGAAGCGAACGGTTGATCATTGGTTGATGCCTCCCCGGCTTTATTTGCGCCGGTCTGTGTTTCTGCATGTCGATGACTATGCAGGAGGCACCCGTTCAAGAAGTTAACGGCCAAATCTGAATCAACGTTCAGGTTAAAGCCTACTCACGAATGAGCCTTTCCGAAACGTATCACTGGACTTCGGCTCCGTCGTTTCGACGGCGGAGCCGGGAACCTGGTGCCGCTTCAGCGGACTACGACTTTGGCGCCGATCGGAACGCGCTCGTAGAGATCGACCACGTCCGCGTTGAGCATGCGGATGCAGCCCGAGGACACGGCCTGACCGATCTTCTCCGGCTCGTTGGTGCCATGGATGCGGAACAGCGTGTCCTTCTTGCCCTCTGCGAGGTAGAGCGCACGAGCTCCGATCGGGCTGGTGGGGCCGCCTTCCAGGCGCTTGGGTAGTTCCGGCCGGCGGGCGATCATCTCCGGCGGCGGGTTCCAGTCCGGCCACTCGCCCTTGCGGTCGACATTCGCGGTACCGGCCCAGGCCATGCCTGCATGGCCCACGGCCACGGGGTAGCGCATCGCCTTGCCGTCCGGCAGAACGTAATAGAGGCGGCGCTCTTTCGTCACCACGATGACCGTGCCGGGCGGCTCGTTCGTCCTGTAGTCCACGGTCGCCCGCGCGATCTTCGGATCGACCGTGCCCTGTGGCGCCTGTTTCAGCCATTCCTTGTCGCGGGCCTCCCCGGTCAGGGCGGCGGGCTGGGTGAGCGCCGCATGCGCGGTCGGCGGGTTCTGGGGGGCATTCGCCGTCTGCGTGTTGCAGGCGCCGAGGGCGAGGGCGGACAGGATTGTCGCGCCGCCGAGGGAGCGGCGCAGTATGTTCCGACCGGACGGGCTGAACGACCAGGGCGTGGATGACCAAGGCATGGACGACATGGGATATTGTGCCTGTCTCGAGGCCGGAGGGCTTCGAAGAATGTGGTTGATGGATTATGTCGCCATCTAACTCGCAGACCCGCCCGCGCGTAATCTCGCCGCTCTGAACCGTGGCGCATTTGCATCGTATGTTGTGCTCAAAGCACAGTCGGGTCGGGTGGGACGACGAAGATCGTTCGGAGGGATGAGCGTGACGACCCTGTACGTAAGCCACCCCTCCGCTCTGGATCACCAGATGCCCGAGGGGCACCCGGAGCGGGCGGACCGAATCCGGGCCGTGGAGGCCGCTCTGGAGAAGGAGCGGTTCTCTGGTCTACTGCGCGAATCGGCGCCCCGTGCGGAGACGGAGACCGTCGCCCTGGCCCATCCCGTTCCGTATGTGGAAGCGATCATCGCGGCCTCCCCGCGATCCGGCTACGTCCAGATCGATTCGGATACGCTGATGTCGCCGGGCACCCTCGACGCGGCCCTGCGCGGTGTCGGCGGCGCGGTCCATGCCGTGGACGCGGTGATGAGCGGGGCGTGCTCCAACGCCTTCGTTGCCATGCGGCCGCCGGGCCACCATGCCGAGCGCATTCAGGCGATGGGCTTCTGCCTGTTCAATTCCGCTGCCATCGCCGTTCGCCATGCCAGGGAACGCCACGGAGCCAGCCGCGTGGCGCTGGTCGATTGGGACGTCCACCACGGAAACGGCTCGCAGGACATCTTCTGGGACGATGCAGCGGTGATGTATGCCTCGACCCACGAGATGCCGCTGTTTCCCGGAACGGGCGCGGTGGGCGAGCGCGGCACCCACGATACCATCGTCAACGTGCCGTTGCGGGCGGGCGACGACAGCGGGATCTTCCGCGAGAAGTTCGAGAAGGGGGTTCTCTCCCGTGTCTCCGCCTTCGCTCCGGATCTTATCGTGATCTCGGCGGGCTTCGACGCCCACCGCCTCGATCCGCTGGCCAGCGTGGAACTCGACGAGGCCGATTTCGGCTGGGCCACCCGGAAGCTCATGGACATCGCCGACAAGCATGCCGGCGGCCGGATCGTCTCGGTACTGGAGGGCGGCTACAGCCTTGACGGTCTCGCCCGCTCCGTGACCGCCCATATGGATGCGCTGACGGGGCGGTGAGGATGCCTCACACGTCCAGCGGCACGTCGCCCAGCAGATCGATGCCGAAGCCCGATAGCCCCACATAGGAGCGAGACGAGGTCGCGAGATTGCGGATCGAAACGATGTCGAGGTCGCGCAGGATCTGGGCGCCGAGCCCGACCTCGCGCCATTGCCGCACGCGCTGAGCTTCCGCCCCCTCCTCCGCATAGGAGGAGAGCGGCACGCCGGCGGTGCCGTCGCGCAGGTAGACGAGGACGCCGCGTCCCTCCTTGGCGAAGCGCCGCAGCACACAATCGATCGACTTGCCGCCGCCGATCACGTCGGCCACCACGTTGGAGCGATGCAGGCGCACCAGCACGTCGCGCCCGTCGCCGATATCACCGTGAACGAAGGCGAATTGCTGCACCGTCTCGAACGGGGTCGTGTAGGCAAAGCCGGTGAGGTCGCCGAACTCCGACTTCACCGGGAAGGTCCCGACCCGCTCGACCAGCTTCTCGCGGGCCTGACGGTAGGCAATGAGGTCGGCCACCGACACCCGCTTCAGCCCGTGCAACTCCGAGAAGGCCGTGATCTGCGGCCCCTTCATCACCGTGCCGTCATCGTTGGCGAGTTCGCAGATGACGCCCACGGGCGGCAGCCCGGCAAGCTTGCACAGGTCGACGGCCGCTTCCGTGTGCCCGGAACGCATGAGGACACCACCATCCTTGGCGATGAGCGGGAAGACGTGGCCGGGGCGGACGAAATCGGATTCGCCCATATTGCCGTTGGCGAGCGCCCGCACCGTGTTGCAGCGCTGCTCGGCCGAAATGCCGGTGGTCAGCCCATGCTTCACGTCTACCGTGACGGTGAAGGCGGTGCCCAGGGGCGCATCGTTGGAGGCGACCATCGGGTCGAGGCGCAGGCGCCGCGCCTCGGCGCGGGTCAGTGGCGCGCAGACGATGCCGCAGGTGTTGCGGACGATGAAGGCCATCTTTTCCGGCGTGCAGAGGGAGGCCGCGACGACGAGGTCGCCCTCGTTCTCGCGATCGTCGTCATCGGTGACGACGACGATCTCGCCGCGGGCATAGGCCTCGATGGCCTGCGTGACGTGGGTATGGGGCACGGGATATCTCTTGGAATTCGCTGGGCGGATGGGCTGCGGCGCGCCGGGTCACCCCCGCGTCCCGACCTGCCCCCGATGACGCAGATAGTGATCGGCGAGCACACACGCCATCATCGCCTCGGCGACGGGGACGGCGCGGATGCCGACGCAGGGATCGTGGCGGCCCTTGGTGACGAGGTCGACGTCGCGGTTGTCGGCCGTCACGCTCATGCGCGGCGTCAGGATCGAGGAGGTCGGCTTGACCGCGAAGCGGCAGATCAGCGGCTGGCCGGTGGAGATGCCGCCGAGGACGCCGCCCGCATGGTTGGCGAGGAAGGTCGGTGCGCCGGCATTGCCGGAGCGCATCTCGTCGGCATTCTCCTCGCCGCGCAAAGCCGCCGAGGCGAAGCCGTCGCCGATCTCGACGCCCTTCACCGCGTTGATCGACATCATTGCGGCCGCGAGATCCGCGTCGAGCTTGCCGTAGATCGGCGCTCCGAGGCCCGGCGGCACGCCTTCGGCGACCACTTCGATGACGGCGCCTATGGACGAGCCGTCCTTGCGGATACCGTCGAGATACGCTTCGTAGAATTTGGCCGTCTCGGCATCGGGGCAGAAGAACGGGTTGCGTGCCACCTCGTCCCAATCCCACCGCGACCGGTCGACCGCATGCGGTCCCATCTGCACCAGGGCGGCCCGGATGACGATGTCGGCCGGCAGGACTCGCCGCGCGATGGCCCCGGCCGCCACACGGGCGGCGGTCTCGCGGGCCGAGGAGCGCCCGCCTCCCCGATAATCGCGGATGCCGTATTTGGCGTCGTAGGCGTAGTCGGCGTGGCCGGGCCGATAGCTGTCGCGGATTTCGGAGTAATCCTTCGAGCGCTGGTCGGTGTTCTCGATCTCCAGGGCGATCGGCGTGCCGGTGGTCAGCTGGACGCCGCCGGTGCGGTCGTCGGCGAACACCCCCGACAGGATGCGGACCTGGTCGGCCTCCCGGCGCTGGGTGGTGAAGCGCGACTGTCCGGGCTTGCGCCGGTCGAGCTCCGCCTGGATGTCCGCCGCCTCGATGGGAATCCCGGGCGGGCATCCATCCACCACGCAGCCGAGGGCCACCCCGTGGCTTTCGCCGAAGGTGGTCACGCGGAAGAGATGTCCGAAAGTGTTGTGCGACATGGTGTGGGACGCTCTAGCGCGGGTTTCGGCTGAGGGCAAAGCACCGGGCTCAAGCGTCCGGCCGCGCTAGCACCCCGCCGGTCATCGCCTCCCGCACGCCCGTGGTCGACGGGAAGGTGATCGGCAGGCCCTTCAACGAGCGCACGGCGAGATGCGCGAAGGCCTGGGCTTCGAGATAGGCCGAGGACCAGCCGATGGCGTCGGCCGTCGTGATCTCGGCACGCAGGTGGTAGTTCAGAAGCCGCACCAGCTCGCCGTTGCGGGCGCCACCGCCGGCCACGATCCAGCGCGTGGGGATCTCCGGCGCATGGTCGAGGGCGCGTGCCACGGCGCGTGCGGTGAAGGCGGTGAGCGTCGCCGCCCCGTCCTCGGTGGAGAGCTGGCCGGCGAGCTTGTGCGAGAACCAGTTGCGGTCCAGCGATTTCGGCGGTCGGCGGAAGAAGAACGGGTGCGTCAGCAGCCAGGCGAGGAGCGGCTCGTCCGGCCGTCCCCTCGCCGCCGTGCGTCCGCCATCGTCCAGGGGGCGGCCGGTGCGCTCGCGCATCCAGTCGTCGATGAGGGCGTTGCCCGGCCCGGTATCGAAGGCGATGACGTCGCCGTTCGAGGCGATGAGGGTGGCGTTGGCGACCCCGCCTATGTTGAGGATGCCCAGCGCTCCCTCGAACCCGGCGGCCTTGGCGAGCGCCTTGTGGAAGACCGGCACCAGGGGCGCGCCCTGCCCGCCCGCAGCGATGTCGGCGTGACGCAGGTCCGACACCACCGGAATCCCGAGACGGCGGCTCAGCGCGGCGCCGTCGCCGATCTGCACGCTCATGCGCTGGTCGGGGCGATGGACCACGGTCTGCCCATGGAAGCCGATCACGTCGATGTCAGCGGCGCTCAGGCCGCTGGCGGCAAGGAAGGCCTCCACCGCCTCCGCATGGGCCGCGGTGACGAAGGCCTCGGCCTCGGGCAGGCAGCCGGGCCGGTCCTCGCGGGCGACGACGGCCTCGGAATCGGACAATGCCCGGCGGAGCAACTCGCGATCCTCGTCGGTGTAGCCGCGATAGCCGGTGGGGCCGAGGGGTTCGAGATAGCCGTTATGGCTGCGGACGACCTTCACGTCCTCGCCGTCGGTCTCGATCAGGGCGACATCGACTCCGTCGAGGGAGGTGCCGCTCATCAGGCCGATCGCCCGCATCATGGTCATGCCGTTTACGCCCCGTGCCTTCCGCGGTGAGCCCTGCTAAGAGCCGCGCATCACTTGACCTGCTGCTATCACGCCGGCGTTTCTCCTGTCCCGCGCCGCGACCAGTCGAATCCGGAACCCCGCATGTCCACCGCCACGCCGAACCAGCCCGAGACCTTCGCGCCCAAATCCGACTTCGTGCGGGTTCTGTCCGAGCGTGGCTACATCCACCAGGGATCGGACCTTGCCGGGATCGACGCGGCGGCGCTGGAAGGCCGCCTGACGACCTATGTCGGCTACGATTGCACGGCGGCGTCGCTTCATGTGGGCCATCTCCTCTCGATCATGATGCTGCACTGGCTCCAGGCCACGGGGGGCACGCCGATCACCCTGATGGGCGGCGGCACCACCCGCGTCGGCGACCCGTCCGGCCGGGACGAGTCGCGAAAGATCCTGACGCTGGAGCAGATCGAGGAGAACAAGGCCGGCATCCAGAAGACGTTTTCGCGGTTCCTGACCTTCGGGGGCGGCGGGAACGGCGCGACCATGGTCGACAACGCCGAATGGCTGACCAAGCTCAACTACATCGAGATGCTGCGCGATATCGGCCGGCATTTCTCGGTCAACCGCATGATGTCGATGGACAGCGTGCGGATGCGGCTGGAGCGCGACCAGGAACTGTCGTTCCTCGAATTCAACTACATGATCCTGCAATCCTACGACTTCGTCGAGCTCAACCGGCGCTACGGCTGCGTGCTGCAGATGGGCGGGTCGGACCAGTGGGGCAACATCGTCAACGGCATCGATCTCGGCCGACGGATGGGCACGCCGCAGCTCTACGGCCTAACCTGTCCCCTGCTCACCACGGCGTCCGGCGCGAAGATGGGCAAGACAGCGGCGGGCGCGGTCTGGCTCGATGCCGGGATGCTGAGCCCGTACGATTACTGGCAGTTCTGGCGCAACACCGAGGATGCCGACGTGGCGCGCTTCCTCAAGCTGTTCACCCTGCTGCCCATGGACGAGATCGCCCGGCTCCAGGCGTTGCAGGGCGCCGAGATCAACGAGGCCAAGAAGGTGCTCGCCACCGAGGCGACCGCCCTCATGCACGGACGCGAGGCGGCCGACGCGGCCTCCGAGACCGCGCGCAAGACCTTCGTGGAAGGCGCCGTGGCGCAGGACCTGCCGAGCGTCACCGTCGCCCGCTCCATCCTGGAAGCCGGTCTCGGCGTGCTTTCGGCCTTCGGCCCCGACCATGCCAGGCTCGTTCCCTCCACCAGCGAGGCACGGCGCCAGATCAAGAGCGGCGGGTTGCGTGTCAACGACGTGCAGATCACCGACGAGAAAGCGCTGCTGACGCCGGCCGACCTCACCCAGGATGGCGTGGTGAAGCTGTCCTTCGGCCGCAAGAAGCACGTCCTTCTCAGGGTCGGGTGAGGCGACGGCTGGGGGAGCGGAACCTCGATCGGGGATTGCCGATCACGGGTTTCGAAAGCGTAGCGTGTCTCCGTCGCCCTCTGCGGGGGAAGGTGGCCCGCGAAGCGGGTCGGATGAGGGGCCCCCTGCGTTGTTTGGAGAGGCAGCCCCTCTCCCGCCTGCTCCGCAGAGCTACGGCATTCCCACATCTCACGGGCTGCTCGGGCTCCCTCTCCTGGAAGGAGAGGGAGCCCGTCGCGCCTCATCTCGAACGCTCGAGCGTATGGGAACAGCCGCCCAGGAGATGTGTGAATTCAGCAGCCCGCAGAGTGAGTGAAGTGGCCGGCCACTTCAGCGTTCTGTCTCTCCGGCGGACGTAGCGCTAGGCAGGCCGTCATTGCCACCAGCGCTGAACAGCCGGCGCAGGATGCCGGGCGCCAGGACGGAGAGCGGGTTCACGCTCACGTCCGGCTTCGACAATCGCCCCGAGACCCGGAAATTCAGGGCGAACAGGCCTTCGTTGTTGCCCCCTCCGAGAAGCTGCCCGAACAGCGGCAGTCGCGAGACGACGTTGTTGAGGCCGTAGAGGGGGACGAAGGTGCCGTTGATGTCGGCCCGTTCCTTGGCCGTGTCGAGATAGCCGCTCATGGTGAAGCCCATGGCGGCGTTGGAGATGGCGGCGTCGGTGAAGTCGACGCGGCTGCCGATGCGGGTGAAGTTCGCCCGCAGGCGGTCGAAGCTCACATCGTTGCCGGCGTTCTGGATGATCTGCTTGCGGCCCTTGGCATCCACGACCTCGCTGGTCGCCGGACCCTGCGCCATGATGCTCGACAGGGCCGGCTCGTTGCGCAGCACGAAGTCGCGGATCTGAACCACGCCGGTCTGGGGCCCGTCGCCGAGGGTGCTGCCGAGGACGAGCCGTCCGCCATACATGCGCTTGTAGATGTCGACGAAGCGCAGGGTCGCGCCGGCATCGGTGGTCTCGATGTTGATCGAGGGATCGCCCCGCCCCGAGCGGGACACCACCGCCGAGAACCCGGCTCCGTTGAAGCGGCCCTGGAGACGTCCCGAGCGGAAGTCCTTGCCCTTCATCGAGAGCTTCGCGCTGGCGCCGGTCAGCGCCTCGCCGTTGAAACCGGTGATGATGCCCAAGCTGATATCGGCCTCGATCTCCTTGGATGGGTCGCGGCCGCTCTCCTTCGCAGCCTTGCCCTCCGGTCCCCCAAGCGATTTCAGGAAGGGTCGCGCATCGGCCACGGCTCCCTTCACGCCCACCTTGTAGAGGTTGCCGCTGCGGTCGATCTGGATGCGCATGTCGTCGCCGGGCGAGAGCTTGAAGCTCGAGAGGTCGGCCCGGTCGAACTGTCCGTCCCCGTTGATGGCCGCCGTGCCGCGCGCGCTGGCGGTGCCGGCGTCGAGGACGATGTCGCGCAGGTCCATCGCCCCGCCGGGGCTGACCTCGGTCATGACGAAGCCCACGCGCCCAGGCTTGCCGGCGGGTTTGACGAAGCCGGGGATCAGGCCGTCGATGGAGGCCCGGGTCAGGTCCGCTTCCATGCGGATGGGGGAGCGGGCCGGGCTTCCCTTTCCGATGGCGAGGTTGATCTTCAACGGGATCGGCCCGGCGAGTTGCGGCGCCACCGGCAGGCCTCGCCTCGCCCGCAGGGCCTCGTCGAGGAGGAGCGTCGCGTTGACCTCGCCCGGCGCGCCCGCTTTCGGCTGGCGCAGGTCGAGGGTGAGCGGCGAGCCGAGTACCCGCCCGTCACCCTTGAGAGTGAAGCCGCCGCGCTCGTAGGCGACGGCAAAGCGGCCGCTCTCCAGCTTCTCCTTGCCGAAGGCCTTCTCGACGGCGAGGTCGCTCAGGGTTCCCGTGAGGCTTACGGGCAGGTCGGGAAGGTCGGGAATGCGCTTGAGGTTGAGCGGGAAGTCGATCCGCAGGTCGGCATTCCCCTTGACCGAGGCCGGGTCGATCTCGACCCCGGTGAGGTTCTTGAACATCTTGGTCTGAAGCAGGGCGACGAGAGCATCCGCCCCGCCGCCGAGCTTGAGGCCGATCTGGGCGATGACGGTGTCCGGCGTGATCTTCGGGATCACGAAGGATCCGTCCGTGATGAACAGCGTTCGGTCGTCTGGCATCCGGACGTCGGCGGTGACGCCACGGATGTTGGTGGTGAGGCCGGTGATGGTCCCCGTCACACGGCCGCGGCTCAAGGGCGGAGCGCCGTCGCTCACCACCAGCGTCGCATTGGAGACGGCGAAGTCGATATGGATGGCGCTATCCGGCATCGGCTCGCCGCGCGTGGCGGCGGCGAGCTCGCTGCCGCTCATGTCGACGGTGATGTCGACCTTGTCCACGAGGCCGCCCTGGAGGTTGTCCACCAGATACTCGCGGGCGGGAGGAGCGATATGTTCCGGCCACAGGCGCAGGGCCATCCGCCCGTCGGTATGGGCCGCGGTGATGTTGAGGGTCAGGCCGCCCTCATCTGCGTTCGTGTCCACCGTGCCCGTGACCCGGCCGGTGGCTCCCCCGGCACCGGCGACGGTGAACTCGTCGATGGACAAGCCGCCGTCGCGCCCCGTGACATGGGCCGAAAGGGCGTCGAGCTTGACCGGTTTGTCCGATCTGGCTGCACCCCGCAGGATCGCGTCTTTGCCCGCGAGGGCTAGGGTCCAGGCCGTGGGACCGCCTACCGGGCTCGCGGTCCAGACACCGGCGAGATGAACCGCGTTGCCGGCTCCGAGATAATCGATGCTGTCGAGATTCAGGACCCGCCTTGCCTCGTCCCAACTGACCGAGGCGGTCAGGCTCTCGATGGTGACCGGGTTGAAGTCCTTTTCCTCGATGAGGAAATTGCCGTCGCTGGTCTTCACCGTCGCTTTCAGGGTCTCGACCCGGCCGTTGTCGAGGCCGACCTCCGCCTTGGCCGACACCTTCAGGTCGGTCTCGATCGGCAGTTTCGATTGGCCGGAGAGGAGAAGCAGATCGGTGACCGGCAGGTCGTCCAGGGTGATGATGCCGTTGCGCTTTCCCTCCCCGCCCTCGTGCAGGTCACCGCCGAAGCGCCATTCCCCGTGGGGTCCGTTGATACGCAGTTCGAACACGCGGGAATCCCGCACCGCGTCACGTCGGAACAGCCCGTTCACATGCTCGAACACGCCGCGCTGGCGCGCGTCGTCGTCGATCAGGGTCAAGCGGCCATTGGTGATCCGTGCCCGGTCGAGGGCTCCGACCACGCCGGCGGGATCGAGGACGATGCCGAAGATCGAGGCGACGGCGGCCGAGATCGGCGACGAGGTTCCCCGGGCGCTGTCGACGCTGGGCAGGGTGTGGGGTTCCGCCGCGGCATGGGCCGGATCGGAACCGGCGAAGGCGATGGACCCGTCCCGGTGGACGAGTGCGGTCATCTGCAGGTCGCGGAACTCGATGGCCCTCGGCTGTACCGCGAGGCGCAGCAGTCCCCAGGTATCCAGGCTCACCACCGCCATGGGAGCACGCAGGACGAGGGCACCGTCTGGATTGTGGATGTCGAGACCGGCGACCTGAAGCGCCAGGGAATTCTCGGAATCAAGCTCGATGGTGCTGTCGCGCAGGTCCACCCGCCAGCCGGGCCCGATACTGCCAGCGATGGCCGAGGCCACGCGCTCGGACATGCCGTCGATGCGCAAGGGACCGTTGGTCAGACGCCAGACCACGCCGGACACGGCGAGCATCAGGGCGACCACGAGAACGAGCGAGCACCATAGCAGCGGGCGCCGCCGCCGGGGCGACCTGCCCCGTCGCAAACCTGTGGCCGTGTCCTGATTCATCGATCCTTGAGCCGCTGGATCGGACGGGCCGCTCACGCTATCGAGCGGGTGTCCGGGATTCGGGGTTGCCTTGACCCGGCAATCTTTCGGTCCTCAGCCGAGGGGTTACCTGCACCCCTCGATCAACGCCTCTTGTGGCACACTATCAATCGGCCGAAAGGAAGGCACCATGCCTCTCGACACCGGAGATCACGCTCCCGCCTTCACATTACCGGGCGCGGGCGGTGAAGAAATCAGCCTCGGCGGGTTCGAGGGTCGTAAGGTCGCACTCTACTTCTACCCGAAGGACGATACCAGCGGTTGCACTCTGGAGGCGCAAGGCTTCAACGCTCTCGGCGCCGCCTTCGGGGAAGCGGATACCGTGGTGGTGGGCGTCTCCCCGGATACGGTGAAGAGCCACGACAAGTTCCGGGCGAAGTACGATCTGACGTTCCCCCTCGCCTCCGACGAGAGCAAGGCGATGCTCGAGGCTTATGGCGTCTGGGTGGAGAAGAGCATGTACGGCCGGAAATACATGGGGGTGGAGCGCACCACCGTGCTCATCGACCGAGAGGGGCGCATCGCCCGCATCTGGTCGAAGGTAAAGGTGCCCGGCCATGCGGAGGAGGTTCTCTCCGCGGCGCGTGCGCTCGCCTAAGGCCGCTGCCGCACGCGTCTCGCGCATCGGATTTTGCGCTTCGTTAACCCTGATCCCCTCCAATGGCGGGAGTTGGAGTGGGGTTGGCCCGGATGCGTCTCTCGTTTCCCATCGCTGGAGGGATGCGCCTGCCGAACGTCGGACGGCGCCTCGTTCCGGCCCTTATCTGTGGCCTTGCGATCGCCACGCTCTGGGCCGGTGCCGCCACATGGTACCTCGTGTTCCACGACGAGGTCCTGGCCCGCTTCGTATCCCAGCAGACTGCCCTGCAATATGCCTACGAGGAGCGGATCGGAGCCCTCCGGCTGCAGCTCGACCGGGCGACGATGGAGCATCTCGCCACGCGCGAGGGATTGGCCGCACGGATGGCCGATCTGTCCCAGCGCCAGGCCGCGATGGAGAAGCGACAGACCCAGCTTTCGCTCCTCGCGGGCGAGGCGGGGCGCCCCGCCGCGATGGCCGACAGGATCGCGGCGGACGATCTCGCCGAGACCGGGGCGCTCGGTTACGCGAGCCCAATCACTGATTCGGTCGCCAAAACTCCAGCCAAGCCGGCGCCAAAACCCTTTCCGACGCCTGACGCTTTCGAACTGCGCTCACGCGACGGCGCGCCCGGCCGCCAATCCATGCGAGAGACCGAGCAGGTTCTGGCAGGGCTGGAACAGCGCCTCGATCGTCTGGGCGCGCACCAGATCCAGACCCTCGACGGGTTGGGTGTGCGCGCGATCCGTGGCTCCCAGCGCCTGCGCGACATCGTCATCCGGGTCGGTCTCGACCCGCAGCGTTTTGAACGGCAGCGCGATGCGGGGATCGGCGGGCCGCTCGTGCCGCTCGCCACCGATCCGTTCGGCCTCGCGGTGGGACAGGTCCAGCGGGCTCTGGGCGAGGAAGCGCATCTCCGACGGATCGCCTCCGCCCTCCCCCTCCGGCGGCCCCTGTCCGGGGATTACAGCCTATCGAGCGGGTTCGGCCCTCGCCTCGATCCCTTCACGCGCGGGCTCGCTTTGCATACCGGCCTCGACATGAAGGCCGAGTTCGGGGAAAGCGCCCGCGCCACGGCGGCCGGGCGGGTAACGGTCGCCGATTACAACGGCGGCTACGGCAACATGGTGGAGGTCGATCATGGCAACGGGCTCGTCACCCGCTACGCCCATCTCTCCTCCATCGCGGTGGGCGCCGGACAGTGGGTCGATGCCGGGGCGTCCATAGGCCGCGTCGGGTCGAGCGGACGCTCCACGGGAAGCCACCTGCATTACGAGACCCGCATCGACGGCGAGCCCGTGGACCCGCAGCGCTTCCTGCGCGTCCTCAGCGAATCGGACGCGAAGTTCCTGGACGCCCGCTAGGGATCTCACCCTCCCGCGCGATCCGGCCGTCATCGAGGACTATTCGATGTCCTCGACCTCGCCGGCGCCGCCATAGACGCGCTGGGCCAGGGACGCTTCCATGAAGGGATCGAGTGCGCCGTCCAACACTTCGTCGGGATCGGTGGACTGGGTGCCCGTGCGCAGGTCCTTCACCAGCTGATACGGCTGCAGCACGTAGGACCGGATCTGGTGGCCCCAGCCGATATCGGTCTTGGCCGCGTTCTCGGCATTGGCCTTCTCTTCGCGCTTCTTGAGCTCGGCCTCGTACATCCGGGCGCGCAGCATGTTCCAGGCGGTGGCCCGGTTCTTGTGCTGGGATCGCTCCTGCTGGCACGCCACCACGATCCCGGTGGGATTGTGAGTGATGCGCACCGCCGAATCGGTCGTGTTCACGTGCTGGCCACCGGCACCGGACGAGCGATAGGTGTCGATGCGGCAGTCCGATTCCTTGATCTCGATGACGATGCGGTCGTCGATCACCGGATAGACCCGGACGCTGGCGAAACTGGTATGCCGCCGCGCGCTCGAATCGTAGGGCGAGATCCGCACGAGACGGTGGACGCCGGATTCGGTCTTGAGCCAGCCATAGGCGTTGTGGCCCTTGACCATGAGCGTCGCGCCCTTGATCCCGGCCTCGTCGCCATCCGACCACTCGACGATGTCGACCTTGTACTTCCGCCGTTCGGCCCAGCGGCCGTACATGCGCTGGAGCATATTGGCCCAGTCCTGGCTCTCGGTGCCGCCGGCCCCGGCATGGACTTCGACATAGGTGTCGAGCCCGTCGGCCTCGCCGGACAGGAGGGTCTCGATCTGGCGGCGCGCGGCCTCCTTCTCAACGGCGCGAATGCCGTTCTCGCCCTCGAGGATGGTGTCCTGATCGCCTTCCATCTCACCGAGCTCGATGAGCGTCGCGGCGTCATCGAGATCCTGGCTGAGCTTCTTGATCGCGCCCGCGGCGTCTTCGAGGGCGCCGCGCTCGCGCATGACCTTTTGCGCCGCCTCGGCGTCGTTCCACAGGTTGGGATCCTCGGAGGCTGCGTTCAGCTCCGCGAGGCGTTTCTCGACGGTATCCCAGTCAAAGATGCCTCCTCAGCAGTCCGATCGACTGCTTGGCGGCATCCGAGAGTTGTTCGATCTCGGCGCGCATCTGGTGTTTCGGCTCGTGGTGCGAAGGTGTGGGGTTCGGCGTGTGAACGCGGGTGATACCGAGACGCCCGCCCAGTGTAAACGGCAGCACCCGTCTTCCGCTCCCTCACGATCCGGGAAGTTCACTCGCATGACGCCAGCCACCACGGCTCGACCCATCGGCCGCATTCGGACGCGAGGGGGCTGTCTCGCGGCGAGTCTCGCGATCATCGTCGCGGGGCTGACCCTGCGCCTCGTTCCCCTCGGTCTGCCGATGGGGATCGTCAAATACGGCGGCTCGGCCCTGTGGGCGGCGATGGTCTACGGTCTGGTCGCAATGTTGCTGCCGCACCGGCGCGGGCGGACGATTTTCCTCGTCGCCGGTGTGATCGCCCTGCAGGTGGAATTCTCCCGCCTCATCCATACACCGTGGCTCGACGCGTTCAGACTGACGCTTCCCGGCGCGCTGCTGCTCGGACGGATCTTCTCGCCCTGGAACCTGGTCGCCTATGCCGCAGGCCTCGCCGCATCCGCCCTCGTGGATCGCTGGGCCGACGTCCGGGCGAAGGGGAGATAGGGGTCAGCGGCCGTAGGCGGGGGGCGCGACACGCGCCGGGGCCAGGACGAATTCGTGCGGCCGCTTGCGTCCGTTCAGCGGACCTTCCGTCGGCGAATCCTCAAAATAGCTGTTGCCGCTGAGGCCGAACCCGCCGCCATTCATGACGCTCGGCACGGGAATCGCGCGCGCATCGTCCGGGACGGGACGGCCCGTCGCTCGGTCGGTGGGCAGGATGTACGGGCCGTTCGCCGCCGTATAGGACGTCTGGGCGACGGCGCCGGAGGCGAGGGACAGGCCAAGGCCGATCAGGCCTGTGGCGGCGAAGGTCGAAAGATGCTGCACGGGTCGCTCCGTCGCGGTTTTGCGGCCTTGGCCGCTCATGCCCATACCATGCCCCAGGAGAGGTTGCCTGTCCGTGTCCTCGCCGCGCCAGGACGTAACTTTTTCGAGGCCGGCCAATCTCTCACGGGGGAGACGCCTCCCGACCGAACTGGCAACCAGCCCGGAATCTCCGCGTTGAACCCACAAGCGCACTCGTTAAGCGCATTCAGCAAGGAGCCCACCATGAGCGCCATCAAGATCTCCACCGCCGCCGCAGCACTGGTCGTTGCCCTGTCCGGTGCCGCCTTTGCGCAGACCGGAATGCCCGAGAGCCATGGCACGAACGCTGCCGGTTCAAAGTCGGGCGTGGTCGGCAAGGGGGACAGCATGGAGGCAGGCCCCGCCACCACCGGCACTGCGACCGCGCCGGGCGCCCGCATGGCCCCGGGCAACGCCATGCCGTCCACTCCCGGCATGACCACCAACGATCCGAGCGCTGCGCCGCGGCCCGTCTCCCCGGCGCCTGCCGTTCGCTAAAACCAGGGCCGATCGCCCACAAAAGGAAAAGGCCGGAGCGATGCTCCGGCCTTTTTCGTGGATGAGACGGTATGTCCGCGCAGCTCAGCCCTTGGCGCGCAGGACGACCTGGGGCTCGCGTTCCACCGGCACGCAATTGGTGCGGATCGCGTTCAGAATGAGGGGCTGCGAGTCGCAGACATAGCTTAGACCCGGTTCCGGCGCGGGAACGGGGTCGCGTGCGACGATCGGGTTCGGCGCGCAGGCACCGGCCGATGCGGCCAGCAGCAGCGCGACGGTCAGGGTCAATCCGCGCATACGATCCTCGGTGACAGGCGACATGGCGCGACCCTGCGCAGCAACGCGTTGCGTGACAAGCACATGGGAGCGTCGCGGGCCGCTTTGGCGCGACCTGTCTCCCCCCCGCAACAACGCCGGTGACGCGCCTCAGCCCGCCTTGGTGAGCGGCACGACGTTGTGGAGCGTGCGATCCGACGTCTCGAAGAAGCGGCGAATATTGCGGGCCGCCTGACGGATGCGCTGCTCGTTCTCCACCAGCGCGATACGGACGTAATTGTCGCCATGTTCGCCGAAACCAATACCCGGCGCCACCGCCACGTCCGACTTCTCGAGGAGGAGCTTGGAGAATTCGAGGCTGCCGAGGCCCTGATACTTTTCCGGGATCGGCACCCAGGCGAACATCGAGGCCGACGGGCTCGGAATCTTCCAGCCGGTCTTGTCGAACGACTCGATCAGCGCGTCGCGGCGCTTCTTGTAGATCGAGCGCATCTCGACGATGCAATCCTCGGGGCCGTTGAGGGCGGCGGTGGCCGCCACCTGGATCGGCGTGAACGCCCCGTAATCGAGGTAGGATTTCACCCGCGTGAGGGCGGCGAGCAGGCGCTCGTTGCCCACCGCGAAGCCCATGCGCCAGCCGGCCATGGAGAAGGTCTTCGAGAGCGACGTGAACTCCACCGTGCAATCGATGGCGCCCGGCACTTCCAGCACCGAGGGCGGCGGCTCGCCGTCGAAATAGACCTCGGCATAGGCGAGATCCGACAGGATGATGATCTCGTGGCGTTTTGCGAAAGCAACGAGGTCCCGGTAGAAATCGAGGCTCGCCACGTAGGCCGTGGGGTTCGAGGGATAGCACACGACGATCGCCACGGGCTTGGGGATCGAGTGCTGCATCGCCTTTTCGACGGCGGGGAAGAAGGCCGGGGTCGGCTCGGCCGGCACGGAGCGGATCACGCCGCCCGCCATCAGGAAGCCGAAGGCGTGGATCGGGTAGCTCGGGTTCGGCACCAGCACCACGTCACCCGGCGCGGTGATCGCCTGCGCCATGTTGGCGAAGCCTTCCTTGGAACCCAGCGTCGCCACCACCTGGGTGTCGGGGTTCAGGCTGACGCCGAAACGGCGCTTGTAGTAGTTGGCCTGCGCCCGGCGGAGACCCGCGATGCCCTTCGAGGACGAATAGCGGTCCGTGCGCGGCCGTCCGGCCGTTTCCACCAGCTTGGCGATGACGTGGCGCGGGGCATCGAGGTCGGGATTGCCCATGCCGAGATCGATGATGTCGGCACCGTTGGCCCGCGCCTGGGCCTTGATCCGGTTGACCTGCTCGAAGACGTAAGGGGGCAGGCGCTTGATGCGGTGAAAATCGGTCATGGGCTTCACGGGATCCGATGCGCCAATCGCATGATTCGCGCGTTCAAAACTGTCATCACTCTGACGTGGTCGGCCTGTCTACCATCTCGGTGGCCAGGAGCCGACCGTTATTGTGCAGGCTGCATCTGGCCGGTGGCGCGCGCGGCACTCTCGGCGGCACGGCCCTTGGCCTCGTTGCGCCCGCGCGCGCCCATCAGATCGTTCTCGAGATCCTTGGTCCCCTCGGCGGTGCGGGCGCGGATGGGTCTGGCGGGTGCCGCGACACCCACCGGCAGGTACTCGGCGTCGGTCTTGCGCGACTCGACCACGAAGTCGGGCGCCTTCACATCCTTCGGCCCGCCCCCGGCGAGCGTATAGGCGCCGCGCATGGCATTGAGGTCGCCGGAGCATCCTCCCGCGGTGAGCAGGCCGCCGAAGACGAGGGCGAGGCGGGGAGCAAAGCCGCACCGCCTGTAATTCCGTGATGAAGGCTCTGACATAATGACCCGAAACGTAAGCCGTGCCCTGGCGGAAAGTCGAGGTGCCGCGTTAATTTGTCGAGAACGAGGACGGTTCGGCCGGGCCGTCCCGCGGAATAGAGGGGAAATCAACGCGTGACGACCGACAGGACGACACCGCTTCCCGACATCGACGCCTTGTCGCGCAACGCGACGTTGCTGATCGAGGAGTTCACCCGCACGGCCGGCGCCTACATGAAGCCGATCAGCCAGGCCGATCCGCTCGATCCCGAACTGGCCAAGCCCCCGGAAGAAGTCAACGACGTCGTCAAGACCCTCGGCACCGTCGTCGAGCGCTGGATGGTCGACCCGCAGAAGTCCCTCGAAGCCCAGAAGAAACTCAGCGACGCGTTCATCACCCTCTGGGGCTCGACCTGGCATCGGCTCCAGGGCGAGGAGGCGTCGCCGGTGGCGTTGCCCGAGGCGAAGGACAACCGCTTCAAACACGCGGAATGGTCCACCAACCCGATCTTCGACTTCATTAAGCAGAGCTACCTCATCACCTCCCGCTGGGCCGAAGAGCTCGTCGATGAGGCCGATGGCATCGACGAGCATACGCGGCACAAGGCGCAGTTCTACCTGCGCCAGATCGTCGGTGCGCTCTCGCCCTCCAATTTCGTGATGACCAATCCCGAACTGATTCGGCACACGCTGCAGGAGAACGGTGCCAATCTCGTGCGCGGCATGAAGATGCTTGCCGAGGATATCGAGGCCGGCAAGGGCCAGCTGCGGGTCCGCCAGACCGACCCGTCCGGTTTCGAGGTCGGCGTCAACGTCGCGGTTTCGCCCGGCGAGGTGGTGTTCCGCAACGACCTGATGGAACTCATCCAGTATTCGCCGACCACCGAGACGGTGCTCAAACGCCCGTTCCTGATCGTGCCGCCCTGGATCAACAAGTTCTACATCCTCGATCTCAACCCGTCGAAAAGCCTGATCGGCTGGATGGTGTCCCAGGGCCTGACGGTGTTCTGCATCTCGTGGGTCAATCCCGACGAGCGCCATGCCGACAAGGATTTCGAAAGCTACATGCGCGAGGGCATCGAGGCGGCCATCGACGCGATCGGTGTCGCCACCGGTGAGAGCGAGGTCGCCGCGGCCGGGTATTGCGTCGGCGGCACCCTCCTCGCGGTGACCCTGGCGATGCAGGCGGCCACGGGCAACAAGCGGATCAACAGCGCCACCTTCCTGACGACGCAGGTGGATTTCACCCATGCCGGCGACCTCAAGGTCTTCGCCGACGAGGAACAGATCCGCGGCATCGAGGCCCGCATGAAGAAGCGCGGCTACCTCGAAGGCTCCGGCATGGCGACCGCCTTCAACATGCTGCGCCCCAATGATCTGATCTGGTCCTACGTGGTCAACAACTACGTGAAGGGGCAAACGCCCTCGGCCTTCGACCTGCTCTACTGGAACGCCGACGCTACGCGCATGCCGGCAGCCAACCATTCCTTCTACCTGCGCAACTGCTACCTCGATAACACCCTCTCCCAAGGGCGCATGATCCTCGGCAACGTCCGCCTCGACCTGAAGAAGGTGAAGGTGCCGATCTTCAACCTCGCCACCCGCGAGGATCACATCGCCCCCGCCATCTCCGTGTTCGAAGGGTCTTCGAAATTCGGCGGCAAGGTCGATTACGTGCTGGCCGGGTCCGGTCACATCGCCGGCGTGGTCAACCCGCCCTCCAGGCCGAAATACGGGTTCTGGACCGGCGGACCGGCCAAGGGACGGCTGGAGGACTGGATTTCGGCGGCGACCGAGCACAAGGGATCGTGGTGGCCCTACTGGTTCGATTGGCTGGAGAAGCAAGCGCCCACCCGCGTGCCGGCGCGGATCCCCGGAGAGGGCGGACTGGCCTCCCTCGGGCCGGCACCCGGGACCTATGTCCGCATGAAGGCATGATCGGTTGAATGGCCGAGCCGGCAACGGGACTGTCGGTGGCCTCTGCGGCCGACTGACGTTTGTTAGACTGCGTTTTCGGATCCGCATCACCTCATCTTGAGGTGTCGGAGCGAAACGGAGGCCTCGAAGGAGGCCTCCGTTTCGCGCAAGAGTGCACTCAGAACTTCCGCACCAGCGGCGCGGAAGCGATCGGCGCTGCCGGGGCGCCGAAGACGTAGCGGAAGCCCACCGAGACGATGTCCGCGCTGCCGCTCGTATCGGCAGCGAGGGAGATATTGCGAAAATTGTAGTCGCGGCCCGGCCCGGCCAGGAGCTTCGAATCGCCCACCAGGAAGAGGTGGGAATAGGCGATGTTCAGGGTCAGCGTCTCGCTCCAGCGATAACTGCCTCCGAGGGAGACGTTGAAGCGGTCGCTGTCGGGCAGCCTCACCGAGCGGTTCGAGAAGTCGATGGGAGATTGCTCGTAGGCGAGGCCGGCCCGGACCGTCAGGGCGGGCGACCAATCGTACTCGCCACCGACGGAATAGGTGTAGCCGTCCTTGTAGTTCAGGGGCAGCGTGGTCGCGATGCCGCCGGTGGTGCGGCCGACGATGCCGACATCGCCGAGCCTCGACCAGTTGTCCCACTCGAAACCGAGATTGACACGGGCGACCGGACTGACGGCTTGGGTCAGGCCGACACTCAGCTTCTCCGGGGTGTTGAGGTTGGCGGTGACCTGCTGGCTCAGGAAAGCGGCCGGCCCCGGTAATATGAAGGCGCCTTCGATGTCGTGATGCACGGAGGAGCGATAGCCGACGCCCAACGCCGTGCCGGCCCAGGGTGTGATGAGCACGCCCGCCGTGAATCCGATGCCCCAGGATTCTCCCTTGAGCGACGCGTTGGGGGCGATGAGCGGGCTGAACGAGAGCGGGAAGGCCTGGCGCAGGGTCAGGCGGAAATACTCGATGTTCGGCCCCGCGGCGACCGAGAGCCACTCGTTGACCTTGAAGCCGATGGTCGGGTTGAACGAAAGCGAGAAGATGCGGCTCGACCGTCCATAGACCGCACCGGCCCAGTCGTCCCGAGGCTTGGTGACGAGGCCGAACGGTGCGCCGGTCTGGATGCCGATCCAGAGCCGGTCGGTGAGCTGGTAGGAGGTGGCGCCGGCCGGGATCACGGCCCCCTGGCCGATGTCGCCGCTGCCGCCCAGCGGCGCGAATAACGGGGAGGTGCCGTCGGTGGGGGTGATCTTGGAGGAGAGATTGATGAAGCTGAGATTCTGCTCGCTGACCCAGCCGGGGCTCATGGTGATCGTGGCCGGGTTCCAGAACATCGACGAGACGCCGCCGGAGCCGGACGCGGCGCCTGCGAAAGCCTGACCTTGCGCGAGGGTGCTCTGTTCGCGGATGCCGAACGCGCCGGCGAGGGCTTCACCCGCCGTCATGGCCAGGACAGCGGCGGAGAGTCCCGCCAGAGCCGCGTTGCGAATCGTCATGGCCATGTCCTGCTTCCGACCCTTGCTTGCGATGCTCGGATTTACCGCGGCGTGATCCCCGGCTCGCATCTTGAGCAGAAGAGTGCCTTTCTTGGTCGGTCTATGCAATCCATGTGTGGTGAAGTCTTAATCATTTCATAATCCGAAATATACTTTGGGAACATATCGGGTCATCTTGTCGGCCTGGGTCGTCGAGAGGCATCGGAGGGAGTGGTTCACATCTAAACTGTCCGATTTACACATGGTATAATCGGCACGAAAATGCGTGTTCCGCCGCATTCCCGAGCCCATGTATGAATTATGCAACATGCTCCTGTCCGGCATCGACACCTTGCCAGGGGCGGTGGAGGGACCGATGTCTTCGCCAGCCAACTGATCGAAGCGGAGCGAGAACCGATGAAACTGGTGCGTTACGGAGACGTGGGCGACGAGAAGCCCGGCTTGATCGATGCGAAGGGCGGGTTGCGCGATCTATCGGGCATCCTGCGCGATATTTCCGGGGCGGCCCTCGCCACCACGTCATTGGAGCGCCTGCGCTCCATCGATCCCGAAACGCTGCCGCTCCTGCCCGCCGAGACGCGACTCGGGCCGTGCGTCGGCGGCACCCGCAACTTCATCGCGATCGGATTGAACTATTCCGACCACGCGACGGAGATCGGCGCCGACATCCCGTCCGAGCCCATCGTCTTCAACAAGGCGCCCTCCTGCATCTGCGGCCCCAACGACCGCGTCATCCTGCCGAAAGGGTCGGCCAAGACGGATTGGGAGGTGGAACTCGCCATCGTCATCGGCGCACGGGCATCCTACGTCCATGCCAACGAAGCCCTGTCCTATGTGGCGGGCCTGTGCCTCTGCAACGACGTCTCCGAGCGCGAGTTTCAACTGGAGCGCGGCGGGACATGGACCAAGGGCAAGGGCTGCCCAACCTTCGGCCCCCTCGGACCGTGGCTCGTGACCCTAGACGAGATCCCCGACCCGTCCGCCCTCGACCTGTGGCTCGACGTGAATGGCGAGCGGATGCAGTCGGGCTCGACAGCGACGATGATCTTCGGCGTCGCTCAGATCGTCGCCTACCTCTCGCATTTCATGATGCTGGAGCCTGGCGACGTCATCACCACGGGCACGCCCCCCGGTGTCGGGATGGCGCAGAAGCCCCCCCGCTTCCTCAAGAACGGGGACGTTGTGACCCTCGGCATCACCGGGCTCGGCGAGCAGCGCCAGGAGATCGTCGCCTTCGACGACTGGACGGCGAAGGTCGCGGCAGGCGAACCGACTCATTGAGACGGGGCGGGGATCGAAATCCCTCCTCGCTCGTCTCCTCTGCTAGAGGCAGCTTGGCCGGTAAACTGCGTCGCACGGCTCGGCCCATGGCAGTTGGAAGGACCTAACCTTGAGCATCGGACTGATCGCCCTCCTCGACGATATCGCGGGACTGGCCAAGGTCGCGGCCGCGTCCCTCGACGACGTCGCCGGGCAAGCCGCCAAGGCCGGTGCGAAGGCGGCAGGCGTCATCATCGACGACGCCGCCGTGACGCCGCGCTACGTCGTGGGCTTCGCGGCCGAGCGCGAATTGCCGATCGTGGGCAAGATCGCCATCGGTTCGCTGCGCAACAAGATGCTGTTCCTGCTGCCGGCGGCCCTGCTGCTCCAGGCCTTCGCCCCGTGGGCGATCACCCCGCTGCTGATGCTCGGCGGGGCGTATCTCTGCTACGAGGGTACCGAGAAGGTCTACGAGGCGCTGTTCCCGCACAAGGCTCATGCGCACGAGGCCAAGCTCGATGCCGATGCCGGGGACGGCCAGGCTTTGGAAGCGCGCAAGGTCTCGAGCGCGATCAAGACGGATTTCATCCTGTCCGCCGAGATCATGGCGATCTCCCTGGCCTCCCTTCCCGAAGGCAGCATCTGGACGAAGGCGATCGTGCTGGCGGTCGTCGCCATCGGCATCACGGTCTTCGTCTATGGCGGGGTCGCGCTGATCGTGAAGGCGGACGATGCCGGGGTCGCGATGGCGAAGAACACCTCGGCTTCCGTGTTCGGCAGCGCAATCCGCGGTTTCGGCCGCGCGTTGGTCAAGGGCATGCCGGTCTTCCTGCAAATCCTGGCCGTGGTCGGCACCGCCGCGATGATCTGGGTCGGCGGCGGCATCCTCGTCCACGGCCTCGAAGGATACGGCCTGCCCCAGGTCGCCCACGCGATCCACGAAGCCGCTGCCGCCAGTGCGAAGCTGGTTCCGCCGATCGGGGCCATCGTCGAATGGATCGTCACCGCCATCGGCTCCGGGCTCGTCGGTCTCGTGGTCGGCGGTGCGCTGATTCCGATCACCAGCTACCTTATTGCGCCCCTCTGGTCGGGCCTGTCGGGCTTGCGCGGCAAGACGGCGTGAGGAGCCGATTCTGGCCGGTCTGAAGGGAAATGCATCGGGGCATGCGGCCGGCCCGGCTTGATTTTCCGGCGAAGATTCGCCTCATGGGGGCCATGACCGAGACCGTGGCCCCCCTCGCCCCTTTTCCCGCCACCGAGATCCCCGCGATCCGACACGATTGGTCCGTGGCGGAGATCCAGGCGATCCACGACCTGCCGCTCCTCGACCTCGTGTTCCGGGCAGCACAGGTTCACCGCGCACATAACGACCCGGCCGACATCCAGCGCGCCGCCCTGCTGTCGATCAAGACCGGCGCCTGCCCCGAGGATTGCGCCTATTGCCCGCAATCGGCGCATCACAAGGGCACCGGCCTGCCGCGCGAGCGTCTGATGCCCGTGGACAAGGTCCTGAAGGAGGCCGCCGCCGCGAAAGCCGCTGGCGCCCACCGTTTCTGCATGGGCGCTGCCTGGCGCCAGCCCAAGGACGGGCCGGAATTCGATGCGGTCCTCTCCATGGTGCGCGGCGTCCGCGGTCTTGGGATGGAGGCCTGCGTCACGCTCGGCATGCTGACCCCGTCCCAGGCGGGCCGCCTCGCCGAGGCCGGGCTGACCTCCTACAATCACAACCTCGATACCGGCCCCGATTTCTACGGCGACATCATCTCGACGCGGACCTACGAGGACCGCCTGAACACCCTTCAGAACGTGCGCGATGCCGGGATCGGCGTCTGCTGCGGCGGCATCGTCGGCATGGGCGAGGGCGTGCAGGACCGGGCGGCGATGCTCCAAGTGCTCGCCAACCACGCCCCCCATCCCGAGAGCGTTCCGATCAACGCACTGGTGGCCGTGGAGGGCACCCCCCTCGAAGGCCGGCCACCCGTGGATCCGCTCGATCTCGTACGGATGTGCGCCACGGCCCGCATCGTCATGCCGAAGGCGCGCGTGCGCCTCAGCGCCGGCCGCAAGGGTCTCACCCGCGAAGCGCAGATTCTGTGCTTCCTGGCCGGCGCGAACTCGATCTTCTACGGTGAGCGCCTACTCACCACGGCCAACAACGAGACCGATGCCGATGCGGAGCTGCTCCGCGACATCGGCATTACCGTGCCGGGGCTGATCCTGGCGGCAGCCGAATAGGTTCAGAGCGAGGACGGCGCACGATCCGGGATTACGATCCGGAAGCGGGCGCCCTCCCCCTCCGCCGTCGGGTCGAGGGTAAGACTGCCGCCCTGAAGCTGGATCAGTTCGGCGGCGATCGGCAGCCCGAGCCCCGTCCCTCCCGAGCGCATCGAGCCCTCGAACGGCGAGAACAGGTTCGCCCTCGCCCGTTCGGGAAGCCCGGGCCCGTTATCCGCGATGAGGATCGTCACCCCGCCCGCCCCCGGCCGACCGTGGCGTGTGGCCTCAATCTCGATCATTGGATCGAGCAGCCGCGCCTTGTCCGAACCGATGGCCTGAACGGCGTTGCGCACGATGTTGGTGAGCGCCCGCGAGAACTGGTCGGGATCGACCTCCACCTCGATATCCTCGTCGCAAACCACGCGAATCGTCACCCTTGATGCGCCGTCGAGCCTGGACAGATCGGATTGCTCGGCGAGGATCGGCGCGAGCTCGACCTTCCGCCGTTGCGGCACGGCCTCCGTCGCCCGCCCATACGACAGCGTCTCCTCACAGAAACGGATCGCCCGGCCAAGGGTGGCGAGGAGGCGGGGGGCGATGCGCTCGACCGCCGGGTCGGACACGGATTCCAGCCGGTCCCCGAGGAGCTGCGCCGTGGTCAGGAGGTTGCGCAGTTCGTGATTGATCTTGCTCACCGACAGGCCGAGTTCCGCGAGGCGTCGTTTCTGGCGAAGCTCGCCGGCCAGCGCCGTCTCCATGCGGGCCAGGGCCACCTCCGCGTGACCGATCTCGTCGGTCCGGCGCGACGGCGTGATGATGCGGTCGCTCCCCTGGGGATCGTCGGCGAACTCCGTGATGTTGCGGGCGAGGCGCCGGACCGGGCGCACGATGATCCGCTGCAGCATCAGGAAGACGAGGCCGGCGACGGCCGCGGCGATTGCCAGCGACGAGAGCAGCAGCCGGTCGGCGAAGTCGATCAGCGCTTCACGCAGGGGAGCCTCGTCGAGGAGGATCTCCACGAGGTCGAACCCGTCCCGGCCGTGGCCGATGACCCGGACCGGGCCCTTGCTCTTGGAGAAAACGGTGCGCCATGCCCCCCCGATGGAAGCGATCCAGTCATGGGAGCGCAGGTCGACGAGGCCGGCGACCTCGGAGGGCATCGCATCCACGGCGAGGAGGCGGCGCGTCCCTTCGCCGCGAACCGCGATGGCGCTGGCGCCGACCCCCTTCAGGAGATGCCGCGCGAGATCTTCCGAGACATGCTGATCGGGCGAGGCTTCGAGGACGAGGGCGGCGATCTGAGCGGCGGCGATACGGTCCGACAGCCACATGCGCCGGTAGTTCGCCACGGTCGGCACGTAGATCAGGATCTCGACCAGGGCGACGAAGGCGATGGTCACGAGAAACAGCCGGCCCGACAGGCCGAGATGACGGCCGATTCCCGGCCGAGCCTCCGCCTTGACGGGGACAGGCAATTCCATGCCGGCGCGTGGCGTCGCGTCCATCACGGGCTCCCAATCATCCCTCATCCCGGGCTTCTTCGCTCGTCCCGGTTTCTCCGGCGCAGTGCCTCCCGCGGCGGTCATTCCGATCTCTCGGCGTCCAACTCTACGTCTTAATGCGATGAATTTACATCACGGTTACGCTCCGGCTGCCGCGCCGTCGAGTGTCCGGCCACGGGGATCTGCGACGTACCGCTGCGTTTGCGGGCAAACCGGCGCCTCAGCCCGATGGAGAGCAACGCGAAGGCGGCGAGGCCGCCGAGGCCGGCGAGAGTCTTCACGGTGACCAGAGACCGCAGGGACAGGGCCTCGTCGCAGGCGTCGGCGCCGCTCGCCAGACACGCCGCCTTGGCCGCCTCGTTGGCCGCGACGACATCCTCGATCGCCGATCCGGCTGCCGCATAGGCGAAAGCGCCGGGGGCGAGACCGAGAAAGGTAGCCAGCACGAAGGTGCGCAGGGGAACGCCGAAGGCCGCCGGGGCTAGGTTCGTCATCCAGAACGGAAAGATCGGCAGGAGCCTCAGGACGAGGATGTAGCCGAAGGCATCGTCGCGAAATCCAGCGGCGAGGCGGCCGAGGCGCGGCCCGGCGCGGTTCAGGAGAAGCTCCGACACGGGTCCACGGCCGATGGAGAAGACAATGGCCGCCCCCGTCGTCGCCGAGACGAGAGCAATGCCGGCGCCCGTGGTGGCCCCGAACAGGAAACCGGAAAGGATCGTCAGGACCAGCGAGGCCGGCACGGAGACGATCACACAGCCGATATAGACCAGGCAGGCGATGCCGATGGCGCGGAGGCGATCTTCGGCCACCGCTTCCACCAGCGATGCACGATAGGACAGCAGGCGGTCGAAGCTGAGGAGGTGCGAGGCGCCGGAGACCAGAACGCCGAGCGAGATGACCACCAGGGCGAGGATGGGCAGCCACCGCAGGGCGCGGCGCAGGGAGCCGTTCGACGGGCGTGTCATCGCTCCGGCACCCTGGTCCCGGTCCGACGCGCCAGGTTCAGCCGGGCTTCCGCATCCTCAGGATCTTGAAGAAACCACCGGGGAAGGTCGGCGAGACGCCGATGAACTCGACGCCGTTGCGCCGCGCCCAGGCCTCGATGCGCGTCGATTTGAAGGCCGAGGACCAGCCGATCTTGGTGCAGAGCGGTGCCACGATCTCCTCGACCTTGGCGACCGCCCCCTTGGTCTGGCCGAAATGGTTGGCGAGCACGATCTCGCCGCCCGGCCGCACTACGCGGAGGAATTCCGACAGCGCGGCTTCCGGGTCTGGCACCAGGGTGATGAGGAACTGCGCGACCACCGCGTCGAAACTGGCATCGGCATAGCCGAGGCGGCACACGTCCATCACTTGGAGGCCGCGGACATGGGTGAGGCGGCGGCGGAGCACCTTGGCGCGGGCGCGCTTCAACATGTCCTCGGACAGGTCGACGCCGCAGACGAAGCTGCCGGGCGGATAATAGCCGAGGGACAACCCGGTGCCGACGCCGGCCTCCAGGATGCGCGGCCCGCATGCGGTGGCGGCCATCACCGCGTCGCGTGCTGCGGGCTCGGTGAGCTTGTCGTAGACGACATCGTAGACCGGTGCCCAACGGGCGTAGGCCTTGCGCATCAGGGCCGTGCTCGGACCGGCCTGCGGCTCGCTCAGCATTTCGTCTCTCAGTCCTGCAGATGGGAAGGGGTGGCGTCTCGGGCGGTTGAGCCGGGGGGCTTGTGACGGGCGGCCTGGTTTTCAGGCCGCTTGCGCCGCTCCCGCTGCCAACGCGTCGATGCGGCGAATGGTGCCGCCGCCGAGCACGCGCGCGCGTGGGCCGTCATCAGCGTAGATGACGCAGGCCTGGCCTGGGGAGACGCCGTCCTCCGGTGTGGCCAGCACGATCTCGGCGGTTGCTCCACCGGAATCGAGCGTCAGATGCGCCGGGCGCGGTTCGCGGGTCGAGCGGACACGCACGGCCACCGGCATGTCGACGACTCCGCCCGGCGGCACGATTCCGAGCCAGTTCAGGTCGTCGAGGCGGATGCGGCTGGTGGCCAGGGCGGAACGCGGGCCGACCACCACGCGGGCGGTGGCCGGCTCTAGGCGGATCACGTAGAGCGGCTCGCCGACGGCGAGGCGAAGACCCTTCCGCTGCCCGACCGTGTAATGGATGATGCCTTCATGCTGGCCGAGCACACGGCCGTCGAGGGCGACGATGTCGCCGGCACGGGCCGCATCCGGCCGCAGCTTGGCGATGACGTCGGCGTAGCGCCCCTGGGGCACGAAACAGATGTCCTGGCTGTCGGCCTTCTCGGCGATGGCGAGGCCGAGCTCGCGGGCGAGGCGGCGGGTCTCGTCCTTCGGCAGTTCGCCCAGGGGAAAGCGCAGGAAATCGAGCTGCTCGGCCGTGGTGGCGTAGAGAAAGTAGCTCTGGTCACGGGCCGGATCGAGGGCGCGGTAAAGCCCTCGGCCGCCGTTCTCCACGGGCCGGCTCGCCACGTAATGGCCGGTGGCCAGCACGTCTGCATCGAGGTCGCGGGCGGTGGCGAGCAGATCGCGGAACTTGATCGAGCGGTTGCACTCGACGCAGGGGATCGGCGTCTCCCCGGCCAGATAGCTCTCGGCGAAACGGTCGATCACCGATTCCCGGAAGCGGTCCTCGTAATCGAGGACGTAGTGCGGGATGCCGAGGGTTTCGGCGACGCGGCGGGCATCGTGGATGTCCTGGCCGGCGCAGCAGGCGCCCTTGCGATGGACCGCCGCCCCATGGTCGTAGAGCTGCAACGTGATCCCGACGACGTCGTAGCCCTGTTGGCTGAGCAGCCCGGCCACGACGGAGGAATCAACGCCGCCGGACATGGCGACGACGACGCGCGTCTCGTGCGGGGCCTTGGGAAGGTCGAGGGAGTTCATCACGTCACGGGTTCGCCGGCAGGCCGCAGCGCCCGCACATGCGGAGTCTATAGCGATCCTGAGGTGGAACTTCCAGGCAGGCCGGGCGGCAGGTCTCGCCTGTCGACGGGCCGGACCCGGCAAATCCTGCCTGGACAGGGATCATTTCGCCGGGTCGAGCTGACATGATTCACGGGCGACGAAAAAACTGTCTGTCGGAACAATGGGTTGCCGGGCGTGATTCGTGGCTCGGAGCTTGCGCTGTGGGAGGGCGAGGAGATTGCGCCGAATGGCCACCACGTCGATCAACGGAGACCAGGCGGTGCGGCTCGCGAGCGCGATCGCCGCGCGTCCCGCCACGATTCTTGCCACCGATGCGGCGGGCCTCGAACGTTTCAGCATCCCCGTAGGCGAGCCGGCCCCGTCTCCGATGCCGGCCTCACGCGGAGCCGTGGAGCCGAAGACGGCCATTCGCGAGCGTGGAGCGGCCAAGACCGTCGTCGCGACGTCGCTGGCTTCGCCGATCGTAAAACCGTCCTTGCCGGTGTCCGCCATCGTCCGGCTGGGCGCGACGAGGATCCCGTCGTCTCTGCAATCGAAGGGCGATGCCACAGGTCCTGCGGCGCCTTCGCAGCGGACGGCTTATGATGGGCTCGTATTGGTCGATGCCGGAGGAGTGGTCTCGGCCGAGGCGGCATTGCGGGAGCGGGATTCGGTTTCAGGGCAGATCGGGGACGTGGGTGAGACACGGTCGCTGCGAGCCCGAAGGGACGAGGATCAGGCGACGCCGCCGGACGAGGCAGACCCCGGGACCTCGCCGTGGTTGCCCCAGCAGCAGGCCATTGGCGCCCCCATGCCGGTATCCGAGGGCGCTCGGACACCGCAGGTCTCATCCAGTCGGGAGGAAGATCGCGATTCCTCAGCGAGCCTGACAGACGCCGCGCCTCTTGCAGGTTTGCCGGTGCAACGTAACGCTCCCTCTCTCACCCCATTGGCGGAAGGCGGCGGGTCGCAGGTCGCCCTGTCGCCCCAAGAGCCGGGCCGGGCTTTCGCTTCGGCGACGACCGGCACCGACATGCAGCCCCCCATGCCGCGACAGGGCCGAGACTCATCGATGGCGGGCGCTCTGGGAGGCGCCGCCGCTACGCCGGGCTTCCCTCAGCAGCCGATGCGTCAGGCTTTCGTTGCCATGGCCGAAAGGGCAGGCACAGAGGCCACGCTGTCCAAGCAGGATGCGAAGGCGACGTCCGCTCCCTCCCCGATCCGCTCCGGAGCGCTGTCCCAGATGCAGCAGCAAGCCGGCAAGGCAGTCTTGCCGATGACCGATGGCGCCGGAACATCGACCACCACTTCCGTGCAGGGAGGATCTGAGAGCCCTGAATCGGCCCGAGCCGCCGGAACGCCGTCAGGGCCGACGTTGCAACGGACAACCCAGGCTCCCGTCCCGATGCCTCGGAGTGGCGGAACTTCGCCCATACAGGAGGAGACTGCGGCAGCCGCTCCGGTTCCGGCGATCGCATCTCCGGCCGTCGCCGCCGAGCCGGTGACGACGGCCGACGAGCGGAACGACGAAGTGGCGGTTCCGGCAAACGGCACGGTAGGGAACCCGGCCGCCGCGGCGATCTCTGCCCTCGACCTGCCCGAACTCCTCGCGCCTCCGCCTCCGGCCAACGCACCCGCGATGGCGATTCAGGCCGGTGCCGCAGCTTCTCCGAACGCGAGCGCAATCGCTTCACCCGGCACGGGCACCTCGCACGCTGCCTCCGGTCGCCCTGTCTCCGTATCCGCACCCGGCGCCGATCGCCCGGCTGCTTCCCAGCGCGAGACCGCATCGGCCGAGGCTTTCGACGAACTCGCGTCCGGATCGACGGTGACCCCCGACGATCTCCCTTCCGCCCCCGCGGCGCCCTTCAGCCCTGTGCCGGCAGCCCACATTCCCGCACCCGCCCCCGAACCCGCCGGCGCCCTTCCCCAGACACAGGCGGCGCCGGTGCCCCTCGGCGCGGTTCCGATGACCATCGGGCTTCGGTCGCTGGCCGGGTCGAACCGTTTCGAGATCAGCCTCGATCCGAAGGATCTCGGGCGGATCGACGTGAATCTCGACATCGACAAGGACAGCGGCACCGTCACCGCGCATCTCACGGTCGACAGGCCGGAGACCCTGGCGCTGCTCCAGCGCGATGTCGGCAACCTGCAGCAGGCCCTGTCACAGGCCGGCTTCGATGGGGGGGATGCCGCCATCAACCTGTCCCTGCGCAGCGACACCGGCTCCAATGGGGGCAACGGCGCCGAGCGGGATGGCGGGGGTGGCCGGGATGGCCGTCCCGGCACGCCCGGTTCCGACCTGAAAGACCCGCGCCTTTCGAACGACGCCGTGCCCCTGCGTATGCTGCGCGGCCCCGGCGGCATCGACATCCGAATCTGAGGAGACCGCCATGACATCGGGCATCACCGGAGCTTCGAGCAGCTCCGCCATCACGAGCACGAAGACTGCCACTGGCGCTTCGCAAGAGATCGCCGGCAACTTCCAGCAGTTCCTGACCCTGCTGACGACGCAGCTCAAGAACCAAAACCCCATGGACCCCCTGGACACCAACCAGTTCACGCAGCAGCTCGTGCAATATGCCGGCGTCGAGCAGCAGCTGAAGTCGAACGACCGACTGGATTCGATCCTCAACAACGCGAAGGCCTCGAGCGCGGCCGCCGCAACAGGTTTCATCGGCCAGAGCGTGACGGCGGACGGGCGCGTCGCCAACTTGAAGGACGGTTCGGCCGTCTGGACCCTGACGCCGGCGCGTGCCGCCAAACAGGCGACGATGACGATCAGCGATGCCAAGGGCAACGTGGTGGCGACGCAGACGAAAGCCCTGACCGCCGGGGCACAGACTTTCGCCTGGGACGGGCGGTCCACCTCCGGTTTTACCTCCGCAAACGGCAGCTACTCGATCAAGATCGATGCCTTCGACGCCACTGGTGCACAGGTTAGTGTCGACACGCAGGTCGCCGGAAAAGTCGACGGCGTCGATCTCAGCGGCAGCGAACCGGTGCTGCTGATCGGCACTTCGCGGCTGCCGATATCGAGCGTGCAGAACATCGGAACCGGGTTGTCCACATGATCCTGGAAAAAACGAATCAGATGCAATCGATCCGCTTCAACATATCTTAAGCGGGCGCAAGTAGCTTCCAAGCTCGACAGGTCAGTCGAGTTGTAGAGCGTATCATGACCGAACCAAGCCGCCCGAGAGTCAAATACGTCATCGGGCCAGATGGAAGCCCGCTGACGATCGCGGATCTTCCGCCGACCACGACCAGACGATGGGTCATCCGCCGCAAGGCCGAAGTCGTCGCTGCCGTCCGCGGCGGTCTTCTCAGTCTTGAGGAAGCCTGCCAGCGTTATACCCTTACCACCGAGGAATTCCTGAGCTGGCAGTTCTCCATCGACCAGCACGGTCTGGCCGGATTGCGGACCACCCGTATTCAGCACTACCGCCATTGAGATCGAGAAGGGTCGGCATCCGGGCCTGGTTCCGGAAGTCTCCTTCGAGCAACGATCGCCTTGAAAAAGAACCGCGCCCTCCCCGGGGCGCGGTTCTTTCTGTTTCGGGCTCGGCTCGCGACGCGCGACCGCCGACCGACGTTTTTCTCTGCGTTAAGGAAATCGTTAACCGGACGCTAACCACGACCTGGGCAAATTTTGCCGAGCGAGCGCGGCCCTTCCGTCGCTCGGGTTCGGGTGGGTACGTCGCGTCGTGAAGTCCGTTCTCGAAGTGGTGACGAAGTTGGGACCGGCGCGGCTCGCGGCCATGGCGGCCGTGACGCTGACGTTGATCGGCTTCTTCGCCTTCGTGATCCTTCGCGTGTCGAAGCCCGATATGGGTGTCCTGTTCGCCGACCTGTCGATGCAGGATTCGGGCGCCGTCATCCGCGACCTCGATGCGCGCGGCATCAAGTACGAGACGCGCGGCGATGCCGGCCAGACCATCATGGCGCCTCGCGCCGACCTGCCCCGCCTACGGATGGACCTCGCCGGCAAAGGCCTGCCCAGCGCCACGGGCGTTGGCTACGAGATCTTCGACAAGGGCGATGCGTTCTCGTCCACCAACTTCGTCCAGAACGTCAATCACCTGCGCGCCCTGGAAGGCGAACTCGCGCGCTCCATCCGGGCCATCGGCCGGGTCCAGGCTGCGCGCGTCCACCTCGTCATTCCCGAGCGCCGCCTGTTCGAGCGCGACCGCGAAATGCCGAGCGCGGCCATCGTGCTCAAGCTCGTCGGCGACATGGACCCGTCCCAGGTCCGCGCCATCCGCCATCTCGCCGCCTCCGCGGTCGAGGGCCTGAAGCCCGAGCGGATCTCCATCGTCGACGAGCGCGGCCGCCTGCTGGCAGACGGGGCACGGGGCGCGGAGGCCGAGACCGGCGCCGGCATGGAGGAGAAGCAGGTCGGCCTCGAGCGCCGCCTGCGGTCCCAGATCGAGGAGATCGTGGCCGGCATCGTCGGCGCGGGCCGCTCGCGGGTCCAGGTCACGGCGGAACTCGATCGGAACCGCGTAGAGAGCCGCTCGGAGACCTTCGATCCCGAGAGCAAGGTCGTGCGCTCGACGCAGACCCGCAGCGAAAGCGCGCTCACGGGGGGCACCGAAGGCGCCGTGACCGTCGGAAACGAATTGCCGGGCGCCAACCAGACGAACCCGAATCCCAATTCGAAGGATTCCTCGAAGAAGGACGAGGAGACCACGAATTACGAGATCTCCCGCGTCACCAAGACGGTGATCGAGGAAGGCGGACGCCTGAAGCGCCTGTCGGTGGCGGTTCTCGTCGACGGCGCCTACGTCCCGGGAGCGGATGGGCGCCCCGTCTATCAGCCGCGCCCGGCCAACGACATCGAGCGGATCGCCACCCTGGTCCGCACCGCCATCGGCTTCGACAAGGACCGTGGCGATCAGGTCGAAGTGGTCAACCTGCGTTTCGCCGAGACGCCCGCGCCCGTCGAGTTCACCGAGCCTTCGCTGATCCAGTCGCTCATGGCTCCGTCGAAGGAGGACGTGATGCGCATGGTCGAACTGTCGGTGCTCCTTCTCCTGACGGTGATCGTTCTCCTCGCCGTAGTCCGTCCCCTCGTGCGCCGCGTCCTCACCGCCGAACCGACCCAGGCCATCCTGGTCTCGGGGCCGGCACTGGCTGGTGGCGAGCCCGGCGCCGATCCGATGCTGCCGGCTCGCGACAACCCCACCGCCCGCCTCGTCGACTTCGCTCAGCTGAACGGCAAGGTGCAGGCGGAGACCGTCCAGCGGGTGGTGGACATGGTCCGCGGCAGCCCGAGCGAGACGGTGGAGGTCCTGCGCAACTGGATTCACGACAGTTGAGCGGGTCGGCGACGGCATTCGAAGCGGCAACGGCAACGGCGAAGAGGAGTGAGGCATGGCCTCGGGTTTGACCGTCATCCCGGATCAGGATCTCGGCAAGGCGGGCTTGAGCGCCATGACCGGCGCGCAGCGCGCGGCTGCGCTTCTCCTTCTCCTCGGCGAGACGGAGGGCGCGCCGATCTGGCAGATGCTCGACGAGGAGGAGGTCAAGATGGTCTCCCACGCCATGGTCCAGCTCGGATCCCTGGAGGCGGAGACCGTCGAGAGGCTGATCGTGGACTTCGTCTCGCGGCTCTCCTCGGGCGGCGGCATCACCTCCAACTACGAGCGGACCGAGTCGCTGCTCCTCAAGATCTTTCCCACCGAGCAGGTCTCGGCGATCATGGCGGAGATCAAGGGCGCCTCGGGCAAGCGGGTCTGGGCGAGCCTGACGCAGATCGACCCGGAGATCCTCGCCTCGTTCCTGCGCAACGAATATCCGCAGACGGTCTCGGTGGTTCTGTCGAAGGTTCGCCCCGACTACGCGGCGAAGGTCCTGACGATCCTGCCCGAGGACTTCGCCATCGACGTCCTCAACCGCATGCTGCGGATGGAGACGGTGCAGAAGGAGGCCCTGCGCCACATCGAGGAGACCCTGCGCGTGGAGTTCGTCTCCACCATCGCGCAGACCACGCGGCGGGACGCCCACGAACTGATGGCGGACGTGTTCAACGCCTTCGACCGCCAGACCGAAGGCCGCTTCCTCGCGGCCCTGGACCAGGCCAATCGCGGCTCGGCCAAGAAGATCCGCCAGCTCATGTTCACCTTCGAGGACCTGCTGAAGCTCGATGCGGGCAGCGTTCAGACCCTCCTGCGCAAGGTCGACAACGACACCCTGTGCCGGGCCCTCAAGGGCGCCGACGAGCGGGTGCGCAGCTTCTTCCTCAAGAACATGTCCACCCGCGCGGCCAAGAACATCACCGACGAGATGGGCTCGCTCGGCCCGATCCGCCTCAAGGACGTCGATGAGGCCCAGGCCAAGATGACCGAGCTCGCCAAGGAACTGGCCGAGAAGGGCGAGATCATGATCGCCAAGTCCAGCGGCGAAGAGGAACTGGTCTATTGAACGCCCGCCGGTTCCTCTTCGACACCGATTTCCGGCCTCGCGAGGGTGCGACCGTCCCGCCGAAGGAAGCGGCGGCCCTGGCCGAGGCCGTGGCGCTGGCCCATGCCCGCGGCGTCCAGGAAGGCCGTGCCCAGGCCGAGGCCCAGGCCCAGGCCCGCATGGCCGACGCCCTCACCCGCGTCGGCCTCGCCGCGGCCGGCCTCATCGGTCAGGCCGACGCGCGGGATGCGGCCCGTGAGGAGGAGGCCCTGGCCTTCGCCGTCTCCCTGGCGCGACGCATCGCCGGCGATGCCCTCGACACGCAGCCCCTGGCGGCCATCGGCGACGCGGCGCGCGCGGCCCTGCAGCACCTGCGCGGCGTGCCGCATCTGGTGGTGCGCGTGAACGACAGGCTGGTGGACGAGGCCGAGACGCTCGTGAAGAGCCTCGCCCGCGAACGCGGCTTCGAAGGGCGCCTCATCGTCCTGGGCGAGCCCGATCTCGCCCCCGGCGATGCCCGGATGGAATGGGCCGATGGCGGCGTCGTGCGCGACCGCGCCCGTATCGAGGCCGCCGTGCTCGAAGCCATCGGTCATCCTCCCGAATCCTGATCCGTCGACGATCGCCCCCGCAACGCCCGCGACAGTGAAAGCCCGTGATGTCCGATAATTTCAGCCTGCCGCAGCTCAATGGCATCGACTCGTCCTTCGACGGACTCGGCTCCGAATCGATCCGCGAGGCGCCCACGACCCCGAAGAGCGCCGCCGACCTCGAACAGGTCTTCGACGTCCCCGTGGTGGTCTCGGCCGTGCTCGGCTCGTCGCGCATGCCCATCGGCGACCTGCTGCGGCTCCAGGCGGGCGCGGTGTTGGAGCTCGACCGCAAGGTCGGCGAGGCCATCGACATCTTCGTCAACAACCGCCTCGTCGCCCGTGGCGAGGTCGTCCTCGTCGAGGAGCGGCTCGGCGTGACGATGACCGAGATCATCAAGAGCGACCACTGATCCCGCCCGTCGCGCTGCTGCGCGAGGCACCACCTTCACAGGATACTAGACCATGCGGCTCCTCATCATCGGACGCTTGAGCGGCGAGCTCGTCACCGCCTCCAAGATCGCCATGAACCGCGGCGCGGCCGTGACCCATGCGGACGGGGTGGCACAGGGTCTCGCCGTCCTGCGCGCCAAGGGCGCCGACCTCGTCATGATCGACGTGTCGCTGCCGATCCGCGACCTCGTGTCGGCACTCGCCGACGAGCGCATCCGCACCCCGGTGGTCGCCTGCGGCGTCGCCACCGATGCCAAGGCGGCGGTGGCCGCGATCCAGGCCGGCGCCCGCGAATACATCCCTCTGCCGCCCGATCCCGAACTGATCGCCGCGGTGCTGCAGGCGGTCTCCGAGGATGGGCGCGCGTTCGTCTGGCGCGACGCCTCCATGGAGAAGGTGGTCAAGCTCGCCGAGCAGGTGGCGCGTTCCGAAGCCTCCGTGCTGATCACCGGCGAGAGCGGCACCGGCAAGGAGGTGCTGGCCCGCCACGTCCACATGAAGTCGACCCGTTCGAGCCGGCCCTTCGTTTCGGTCAATTGCGCCGCGATCCCCGAGGCACTCCTCGAATCCGAGCTGTTCGGCCACGAGAAGGGCGCGTTCACCGGTGCCGTCGCCCGCCGGATCGGCCGGTTCGAGGAGGCCAATGGCGGCACGCTGCTGCTGGACGAAATCTCGGAGATGGATGTCCGCCTGCAGTCGAAGCTGCTGCGCGCCCTGCAGGAACGGGTGATCGACCGCGTCGGCGGTACCGCGCCGGTGAAGGTGGACATCCGCGTGCTCGCCACCTCCAACCGCAACCTCATCGACGAGGTCCGCAAGGGCACGTTCCGCGAGGATCTGTTCTACCGGCTCAACGTGGTGCACCTGCGCCTGCCGCCGCTGCGCGAGCGCCCCGCCGACATCCTCGAACTCGCCACGCATTTCGCCAAGAAATACGCTGAGGTGAACGGCGTGCCGGTCCGGTCTCTCAGCCGCGAGGCACAGGCGATCATCCGCGAGAATCCGTGGCGCGGGAACGTGCGCGAACTCGAGAACACGCTCCACAGGGCGGTGTTGCTGGCGACGGGAGCGGAGATCGACGCCGACGCGATCTCGACCCCCGAGGGCGAATCCTTCGCCCGTTCCGCCGGACCGGTGGAGCGCGCCGCCCAGGTGGCCGAAGCGGCCACCCGCGGCCTCGTGGGGCGGACGGTGGCGCAGGTGGAATGCGAGCTCATCCTCGACACCCTCGACCATTGCCTCGGCAATCGCACCCATGCGGCCAAGATCCTCGGCATCTCGATCCGCACCCTGCGCAACAAGCTCAACGAATATGTCGATGCCGGCATCAGCGTCGCCGAACCCGGCAGTGTCAGGGCCGTGGCTGCCTATGGTTGAGTGGCGTGGAGCCGGCGAGGCGTCACGCCCCGTTGCCGCCCTTCCCCCTCATGGTTAGGTGTAGCGGCGGCGCCTTCCTTGGTGCGCCCGATGTGGAACAGGCACCCGGATTTGGCAAAGCACGAGAAGGACACGACCGTTCGGACGGCGAAGTCCGGCTATTCCGACATCGTCCTGGTCTGCGCGAAATGCACCAAGCGTGTCGGCCTGAAGAAGGACGAGATTCGGGGGAGGCTCAAGCGGGAGGTGAAGAGGCGCGGCCTCGGCGGGGTGACCCGCGTTGTGTCCACTGGCTGTCTCGGCCCCTGCCCGAAGCGGTTCGTGGCGGTGGCCACCTCCTTCAGTCTGTCGCGCAACCGCATCGTCCTGATCGACCCCGAGGGCAATGCCGAGCAGGCCCTCGATACGGTCTATCCTCCCGCCCGCCGGTCCGAGTGAATCGGTCTCCGATTTCAGCCCCAATGCCGCGATAGGACCGGTCCGAGTTCGATTGTGTGTCATAGGCGCAGCGCCCTGCCCGGCTCTTCGATGTGTCGCAGATTGTCATCGCGGAACCCGGGCCATGTCCGCGAAACCTGCTGAGAGAGGATCGTCCCCGTTGACGCTCGTCCATTTCGGAATTCCGGGCCTGTGACCCGCCACAGCGTGGCGCCTCCTCCCGCCCGGGCGGGAAGCGCGCGGCATGTCCTGCGCTACCTGCCCGTCCTGGGCACGGTGCTGGGCCTCGGCCTGGCGATCTGGCTCGTGGCGACCCACGATCTCGGCTCGGTGGCCGATGCCTTCGGACGGATCGGAATGGTCGGGTTGTCCGGCATCGTGCTGATGCGCGTCGTCGTCCTTTCCCTCTGCGGCTTCGCCTGGGAGCGGGTGCTGAACCGGCTCTCGGCCACTGCCGAGGCGGGTGCCTTCCTCATCCTGCGTTTCGTGCGGGACGGGATCAACGTGCTCCTTCCGGTGGCCTCCGTCGGAGGTGACGTCGTCGGCGGAAGGCTCCTCACCTTCTGGGGTGTGCCGGGGACGCTCGCCGCGGCCTCGATCCTCGTGGACATGCTGATCCAGGTCGGTACGCAGGCCCTGTTCGTCCTCGTCGGCGTCGCCCTGCTGATGCAGATGGAGGGCGAGTCCGCCGCGTCCCTCGCCGCCTGGGCGCTGCGGGCGCTGGGCGTCACCGCCGTCGTGCTCGCCGCCTTCTTCCTGTTCCAGCGCAGCCCGCTCATGCGCGGCGTCGAGCGCCGCATCGTCGAACTCGGCCGGCGCTTCCTGCGCGACGAGAACGAGGCGGCGCCCGGCTCGGCGCCCACCGACGCGGGTGTGCATGGCGCCCTCGACACGGTCTGGGCTCCGAAGCGCTGGCCCCTGCTGCTTCAGGGCGTCGTTCTCCACCTCCTCGCCTGGATGCTCGGCGCCGCGGAGATCTGGATCGCGCTGACCTGCATGGGCGTGGGGGGCGTGGGTCTCGCCGAGGTGATCATCATCGAGGCCCTGAGCCAGGCCATCAAATCGGCGGCCTTCCCGGTGCCGAGCGGCCTCGGGGTTCAGGAAGGCGGGTTCGTCTTGGTGGGCGGCCTGTTCGGCATCGATCCCGGCACCGCCATCGCCCTGTCGTTGGCCAAGCGCGTGCCGGACGTGGTGCTCGGCCTGCCCTCCCTGATCCTATGGCAGACCCTGGAGGCCCGCCGGGCGACGATCCTGCCGCCGCGCGGCTGATCTCCCGTCAGGTCGCGATCGTCGCCACCGATCCGCCATCGACACGCAGATTGGCGCCGGTGATGAAACTGGCCTGTTCGGAGCAGAGGAAAGCCACGGCCGCTGCAACCTCCTCTGCCCGTCCCCGACGCTTGGCCACCATGCCGGGGCGTTCCTCGTCGAGGAAGCTCGCGATCGCTTCATCGACGGACGTGCCGTTGTCCTCCGCCCGCTTCTTCATCATGGCGTCGGTCATGGGCGTCGCGATGAAGGCGGGGGCGACGGTGTTCACCAAGACGCCATCCGGCCCATAGGCCTTGGACAGACCCTTGGCGAGGCTGAGAATTCCGGCCTTGGCGGCGCAATAGGGCAGTTCCTCGACATAGGGCTGCACAGCGTCCTCCGAGGCGAACAGGACGATGCGCCCCCACCCGGCCTCGCGCATGCCGGGGATGAAGGCGCGCGTCACTCGCACCGCCGCCATCAGGTCGGTCTGGATCGTCTCCAGCCAATCCTCGTCGGTCAGGTCGAGGAAATCACCCGTGGCGCCGGTGATGCCGGCGGCATTCACCAGGATCGTCGGCGCTTCACCGAAGGCCTCTCGTGCCTTGATCGCGAGGGCTTCGACCTCGACCCGCTCCGTGAGGTCGGCCGCCACCGCCACCACGGCGCCGAGGCTGGAAAGTCCGGCGGCCGCCTTCTCCAACGCCTCGGGGACCTTGTCGCAGAGGACGACCTTGGCGCCCTCCTTGAGGAGTAGTTCGGCAGTGGTGTGGCCGATGCCGGAATCGCCCCCGGTGACCAACGCCACCCGTCCCTTGATGCCGAAATTCATCGCTCGCTCCGCTGACCGCGTTGGCCCGACCGGGACAATCTGGTCTCCGATCGATCATGTGCGGGCCAACCCGGATCGGGCCGGGGGTGTTCCGGGTTGTGCGGATGTGGCGGAGCGGGCGGATGTCCGGTGCGCGTGGACGACTACGGCTCCCCCGAATCCTCGCAGAAGCGGAGGCTGTTCCCGAACGGGTCGGTGACCGTCATGACCAGCCCCCAGGGCAGGCTCTCTATGCCCGGCTTGGCATGGACATAATTCCGGGCGCTGAGTTCCGCCTGAAAGGCGTGAATGCCGGCCATCCGGACGAAGGTCGTCGAGCCCGGCGTCGCATCGCCGTGATGTCCGCTGAGATGCAGGATCAGGCCCGCGCGCGAGACCTGGGCGTAGAGCGGGAAATCGTCGCCGAAGCGATGCTCCCAATCGAGGGTGAAGCCGAGGAAATCGACGTAGAACTCGCGCGCCTTGGCCTCGTCGAAGATCCGCAGGATCGGACAGGTCTGGTCGAAGCGAATCTCGCCGTCTGGCCCCTTCGTCGGTGTCATCGCCTCATGCTCCTCAGGCGATCGTATCGGGCTCGGCCAGCAACCCATCGACGAAGTCGGCGAGACCGGTGTTGCGAGCCCGCTTCAGGCGCTCCGCGGTGAGGATGCCCTTCAAGGCGTGGAAAGCATCGTCGAGATCATCGTTGACGAGGACATAGTCGTATTCGACCCAGCGCTGGATCTCGATGCGGGAATTGGCGAGGCGCTTCTCGATGGTCTCGGGCGAATCCTCGGCCCGGCGCTCGAGCCGGTGGCGCAACTCGGCGAGGCTCGGCGGCAGGATGAACACCGTCACCACGTCCTCGGCGAGCTTCGCCCTCACCTGGCGCGTGCCCTGATAGTCGATGTCGAAGATCATGTCCCGGCCCGCACCGAGGACCTTCTCCACCGGGCGGCGCGGCGTGCCGTAGAAATTGCCGTGGACTTCCGCCCATTCGAGGAGGTTGTCGGCGCCGCGCAGGGCGTCGAAGGCCTCGCGGTCGATGAAGTTGTAGTGCTTGCCGTCGATCTCGGAGGGCCGGCGCTGACGCGTCGTCACCGAGATCGAGAGGTCGAGCCCCCATTTCGGGTCACTGGCGACCGCGCGCGTGAGCGTCGTCTTTCCCGCTCCCGAGGGCGAGGACAGGATGAGGATGAACCCGCGCCGCTCGATCGTCGTGGCCTGCATGTCCGAAAAAACCTACTCGACGTTCTGAACCTGCTCGCGGAATTGCTCCACCACGGCCTTCAAGTCGAGTCCGATCCGTGAAAGTGCGATGTCTCCGGCCTTCGCGCAGAGGGTATTTGCCTCGCGGCCGAGCTCCTGGGCCAGGAAATCGAGCTTGCGGCCGATGGCGCCGCCGTTGGCCAACAACTCCCCGACGCTGTCGAGATGGGCGCTCAGGCGGTCGAGTTCCTCGCGAACGTCGGCTTTCGCGGCGATGAGGACGGCCTCCTGGTGCAGGCGGTCGGGATCGAGCCCGCCAGCCTCCATCAGCGCGGCGATGCTGGCCGACAGCCGCGCCTTCACCGCCTCGGGCTGGCGGCCGGGGCAGGCCTCGGCGGCTTGGCGGAGGCGGGACATGGCGACGAGCTGTCCCTCGATGATGGCGCGCAACTGGCGACCTTCGGCGCGGCGCGCCTCCACGAGGTCGGCCACGAGGCGGACGACGCCCTCGGCGAGATCGTGGGCGAGGGTGTCGGATTCCGCCGCCGGCTCGTCCTCGGATTCGATGACGCCGCGGATGCCGAGCAAGCCGTCGAGGGAGGCCGGGGCGAGGCCTTCGGGGCGCGGAACGCGGGCGATGGCGGCGGCGAGTTCGGCCAGCAGGGTCTCGTTGATGCGCACCCGCGCCCTGGCATCGGGCCGGGTGAGGTTGAGCGAGAGCTGGCACTGGCCCCGCGTCAGGGTCTTCTGCAGGGCGGTGCGGGCGACCTCGCCCAGAGCCTCTAGGCCATTGGGCACGCGCAGGCGCACGTCGAGCCCGCGCCCGTTCACGCTGCGGACCTCCCAGGCCCACTGGACCGGGCCGGTGATGCCCGTGGCCCGGGAAAAGCCCGTCATGCTGGAGAGGATCATGGTCGAGAGCCGTGGTCGAGAATGGCGGTCGGTCGCCGGGATTGCCCTCTCCCCGCCGGCCCTACGACATTCATACATCTGGCGGGCGGCTCGGGTCCCCTCTCCTGGAAGGAGAGGGGCAGGGTGAGGTGTGCGACTTCTCCGGAGATGGACCACACCTCACCCCAGCGCTCTCCTTCCAGGAGAGGGTGCCCGTCACGCATGTCGAACCCTCGTTGGATACAGAGAACAGTCGTCGAGCTGATCTGTGAATCCCGTCGCCGCGAGCGGCGAGAGGGTATGCACGCGGCAGGCGGGCGTCTCATTGCGGCTTCAGCGCCGGGACGCTCTTGGCCGAGTTGAGGTCGAAGGTCTTGTTCCGCAGCGGGTCGAGCTTGGTGCCTTCCGACGCGTCGAAGGCTTTCGGGCGCGGGGCCGACGGGTCCGGGGCGCTGCCCGCGAAGTTGGTGCCGTCCGGCGCGTAGGCCGAGGCCCGGCCCGGGACGGCCGAGGGATCGGCCGGCGGTTCGGCCTTGTCCACGGGGGCAGCATCGGTGGGCGTCTCCTTACGGGCGCGTTCCACCTGACGCCAGCGGGCGACGTTGCGGGAATGGCCCTCCAGGCTGTCGGCGAAGGCGTGGCCGCCGGTGCCGTCGGCGACGAAGTAGAGATCCTTGGTGCGCGACGGGTTGGCGACGGCCTCCAGCGCCGCGCGGCCGGGATTGGCGATGGGGCCCGGCGGCAGACCCTCGATGACGTAGGTGTTGTAGGGGGTCGCCCGGTCGATCTCGGAGCGCTGGATGCCGCGCCCCAGGGTGCCGCGTCCGCCCACCAGCCCGTAGACGATGGTGGGGTCCGATTGCAGCTTCATCCGCTTGTTGAGGCGGTTGACGAAGACGCCGGCCACGCGCGGACGCTCGTCGGCCCGGCCGGTCTCCTTCTCGACGATGGAGGCAAGCGTCACCATCTCGGCCGGAGTCTTCACCGGGATCTCGGCCGAGCGGCGCAGCCAGATCTGGTTCAGTACCTCGCGCTGCTTGGCGCGCATCAGGTTGACGATCTGCTGGCGGGTGGCACCGCGCTCGAACTTGTAGGTGTCGGGCAGGAGCGACCCCTCCGGCGGGATCTCGTTGATGTCGCCCGTGAGGATGTCGTTGTCGTTGAGGCGCACCACGATCTGCTCGGAGGTCAGCCCTTCGGGGAAGGTGACGGCGTGCTGCACCTGCCGGCCGGTGGCCAGGGTCTCGATGGTGTCGCCGATGCTGGCATGGGCCTTGAAGGTGTACTCGCCGGCCTTCAGGGCCTTGCCGGAGAAGCGGGAGGCCCATTCGAACAGGGCGGTATGGCTGATGACGCCCTCGCGGCTGAGCGCGTCGGCGATCTCGGAGGTGCCGCTGCGGGGCGGGATGACCACGACCTTGTCGGCAGCGAGCGGGCCGGGCTCGCGGATCTGCCGGTCGAACAGAGTCACGCCGATCATCGCAGCGATGGCGAGGACCACGGCGGCGGTGAGCAGGCCGCTGATCGTGCTCAGCAATCCGCCGCGCTCGCGAATGGGGCGCTGGGGCGGAGGCGGCGCGGCCGTGGGCTTGATCGCCTCGCTGGGGCTGCGCGGGGACACCCGGTGCGGCAGGGACGGCTCGTCGGACGGGGCCGCTATCGCCGCCTGATCCGGGTCTTTGCGCTTGCGGAAGAACATGGACATCCTGTTCGAGCCTCGCCTCTCGCCAACCTTGTCTCGGCCCGACGATGCGGTCGTCGTGTCGTCCTGGCCGACCGGGGGCCATGGGTTCCACGAGACCCAGACCAGGAGACTCAGGCCGAGAGACTCAGGCAGTGAGGTGCCGGCGCATGGATGGGCTTCTCGCAACGAAGCCGCAGGATCCGTGCGTCAAACCTGACTACACCCGGGCGGGCGGGTTGTACGAGCTGGATTGAACCGGTTTTGTGGCAAAAAGGCGTATTATCGCTCTGTCGTCACGGCCGCGCTCCCGTTCCCCACCGCTCTGCGGCGTGACCGGACGAAGCGTGTGAGGACGGCTCCCACCGGGCGCTCGAACAGGCGGTACGACACCAGGGCCATCAGGATCGCGATCATGGCCGTGGCCACTTTGGCGGTCAGCGTGGTGCCGAGGATCTTCGCCGCGGCGGAGATGACGATGCCGTGGAGCAGGTAGAGCGAGTAGGATGCGTCGCCGCCGATCTCCAGCGCCCGCAACCCGGACGGCCACCGTCCCGCCCGCTCGATGGCCAGCGCGCCGCAGACGATGAGGAAGGCCGGGACGCCCCAGGTGAGCAGGCGGTAGTACTGGTCGTAGATTCCGAGGCTTGCGAGCTCTCCGAGCCAGATCACGCCGATACCGAGCATCGCCAGGCCCTTGCCGATGCCCGAGGGCCGCACCCGAGTGGCGAGCGCGAGCCCGGCGGCGAATTCCAGGAGCAGGGGCGTGGTCCATTGGCGGAGGATCGCGTCCGATGGCTGGAAGACCGCGCCCGCAAGCGCCAGCAGGGCGAGGGACGCGGCGGCGAAGCGGATCGGCGTCCCGAGGAAGAGGCCCGCCGCGAAAAGCGCGTAGAACAGCATCTCCACGTTCAGGGTCCAGCCGACGGGCACGATGGGCCAGAGATCGCCACCCGCTTCGAAATAGGGAATGAACAGCAAGGACTTCGCGAGGCTCGGCGGATCGACGGTGATCCGGCTGAATACTCCCAGGACGGACACCGCGCTGAGGAACAGCGTCACCGCCCAATACAGCGGCACGACACGGATGATCCGCTTCGCGAGGAAGGTCGACGGCGTCTCCCCGACGCCGATCGTCCCCATGATGAAGCCCGATATGACGAAGAAGATGTCGATGCCCACGGCACCGACGATGAAGTTCCCATCGGCCAGATGGAATGCCATGACGAGGAGGGCCGCGACGAAGCGAAGGGCCTGGATCGAGCGGTAATGCGGCATGGTCGTTCTCGGTGATGTCCCGGCCGATATCCGGGCGATCCCGACGGAAACGTCGGACCGGGCCCGGTCTTCAGACCCGGCGCATCACCAAGCTCGCATTCGTGCCGCCGAAGCCGAACGAATTCGACAGTACGACATCCACCTGCTTGCGCTTGGCCTCGTGCGGCACGAGGTCGATGGCCGTCTCCACCGAGGGCGTGTCGAGGTTGAGGGTCGGCGGCATCACGCCGTCGCGGATGGTGAGGATCGAGAAGATCGCCTCGATGGCACCGGCTGCACCGAGCAGGTGGCCCACGGCCGACTTGGTGGAGGACATGGCGGCCTTGGCGGCGTGCTCACCGAGCAGGCGCTCCACGGCCTTGAGTTCGAGCTCGTCGCCCATGGGCGTCGAGGTACCGTGGGCGTTGATGTAGTCGATGTCGGACGCCTGGATGCCGGCGCGCTTCACCGCGGCGCTCATGCAGCGGAAGGCGCCGTCGCCGTCCGGGGCCGGCGAGGTGATGTGATAGGCGTCGCCGGTAAGGCCGTAGCCGACCACCTCGGCGTAGATCCGGGCACCGCGTGCCCTGGCGTGTTCGTATTCTTCGAGCACCACGACGCCGGCACCCTCGCCCATAACGAAGCCGTCGCGGTCCTTGTCGTAGGGTCGGGAGGCCTTGGTGGGCTGGTCGTTGAAGCCGGTGGAAAGAGCGCGGCAGGCGGCGAAGCCCGCGAGCGCCAGCCGGTTCACCGGGGATTCGGCGCCGCCGGCCACCATCACATCGGCATCGCCGAACTGGATCAGCCGGGCGGCGTCGCCGATGGCGTGCGCCCCGGTGGAGCAGGCGGTGACCACCGCGTGATTCGGCCCCTTAAGGCCGTGGGCGATGGAGACCTGCCCGGAGGCGAGGTTGATGATTCGGCCGGGAATGAAGAACGGCGAGATCCGTCGCGGCCCCTTGTCGTGCAGGGTCACGGAGGCGTCGTAGATGCCCCCGATCCCGCCGATGCCGGAACCGATCATCACGCCGGTGGCGCATTGATCCTCATGGCTCTTGGGGTGCCAGTCGGCATCGTCCAGGGCCTGGCCGGCGGCGGCCATGGCATAGACGATGAACGGATCGACCTTGCGCTGCTCCTTCGTCTCCATCCATTGGTCCGGATTGAAGGTGCCGTCGCTGCCGTCTCCGAACGGGACCGAGCACGCGATGCGGCAGGCGAGATCGGACACGTCGAAGGCTGTCACCTGCGACGCTCCGCTGTCTCCCGCGATCAACCGGCTCCAGGTGGCCTCGACCCCGCTTCCCAGCGGCGTCACCATACCCAAGCCCGTCACCACAACCCGACGCATCGCGTTATCCCGAACCAGTCCCGTCATGTCACTGTCGTTGGGCGCGCGGGGTCCCGTGGGCCCCGCTCCTCGCGCCTTTCGTTCCGTCGCGCTTACGCGGAGTTCTTCTCGAGGAACTTCACGGCATCGCCGACCGTCTGGATGGTCTCGGCAGCGTCGTCGGGGATTTCGACGTTGAACTCTTCCTCGAAGGCCATCACGAGCTCGACGGTGTCGAGGCTGTCGGCACCGAGGTCATCGATGAAGTTGGCGCCCTCGACCACCTTTTCCGGCTCCACGCCGAGGTGCTCGACAACGATCTTCTTCACGCGCTCAGCGATATCGCTCATCGTTCTTGGTCCTTAGTTATTCGATCGTGATGGTGAAGGCGCCGTGGCCGCCGTCCCGCTGGTGCGGATCTCTAGAGCGGCCGGTGTCCGATCGCGCGTGGTCTTGAGAACCCGCAACGCGCTGAACCGTCAACCCCCCTCGCACGGCAGCCGGGGTGGTAGCACAGGGTTTTGGCGCTGGCGAGGGCCGGTTCACAAACCGTTCATCGCCGTGGCTTTTTCCCGGACAATCGGCGGGTTTTCCTGCCTAAGCAGGTTCGCATTGGCAAGCCAACGCTTCACCTCGCTTAAGCCTTTCAAGTGTCGCAGGTTCTGGAATGCGAAACCGGTGACCACTTTTGCTGAACCTGCTTAGGGTGGCGCGACACCCGCTCAGTACATCGCCATGCCGCCGTTCACGTGCAGGGTCTGGCCGGTGACGTAAGCGGCCTCGTTCGAGGCGAGGTAGACGGCCGCGGCCGCGATCTCCTCGCCGGTGCCGAGGCGGTTCATCGGCACGCGGGTGAGGATGCCCTCGCGCTGCTTCTCGTTGAGGGCGTCGGTCATCGGCGAGGTGATGAAGCCCGGCGCGATGCAGTTGACGGTGAGGTTGCGGGTGGCGACCTCGGCCGCCATGGCCTTGGTCATGCCGACGAGGCCGGCCTTGGCGGCGGCATAGTTCACCTGCCCCGGATTGCCGGTGGCGCCGACCACGGAGCCGATATTGACGATGCGGCCGTGGCGCCGCTTCATCATGCCCTTCACCGCTGCCCGCGAGAGGCGGAAGGCGGCCGAGAGGTTCACCGCGATCACCGCGTCCCACTCGTCGTCCTTCATCCGCAGGAGAAGGTTGTCGCGGGTGATGCCGGCATTGTTGACAAGGATGTCGAGGCCGCCCAGGGCGGCTTCCGCCGCCGGCACCAGGGCCTCGACGGCGTCCTTGTCGGAGAGGTTGCAAGTCAAGGCATGGACGCGCTCGCCGCCGAGTTCGGACGCGAGTGCATCCAGCGCTTCGGCGCGGGTGCCGGAGACGGCGACGGTGGCGCCCTGGGCGTGGAGCGCCCGGGCGATGGCGCCGCCGAGGCCGCCGGTCGCGCCGGTGACGAGGGCCTTGCGGCCGGTCAGGTCGAACATGGGCAATCCTGTTGTCAGCTGAGCGTCGGGAAGGCGGCTACGTCGTCGGGCGTGCCGACGGGGGTGGCGGTGGCACCGGGGGCGATCCGTTTGACGAGGCCGGAGAGCACCTTGCCGGTGCCGATCTCGTGGAACTGGTCGATGCCGGAGGCGGCCATGGCGGCGATGCATTCGCGCCAGCGTACGGTGCCCGTTACCTGGGCGACGAGGGCTTGACGGATGGCGGCCGGCTCCAGCACCGGCGCGGCCAGGACATTGGAATAGACCGGCACCAGGGGGGGCTTCATCGCCACCCGGGTCAGGGCGTCCTGCATCGCCTCCGCCGCCGGCACCATCAGCGAGCAGTGGAACGGCGCCGAGACGTTGAGCATCACCGCGCGCTTGATGCCGCGACCTTGCGCGATCGCCACCGCGCGCTCCACGGCAGCCTTCGCGCCGGAGAGCACCACCTGCCCCGCGCCGTTGTCGTTGGCAACGTCGCAGACTTTGCCCTCGGAGGCCTCCGCGGCGATGGACCCGGCCAGTTCGGCATCGGCGCCGATGAGGGCGGCCATGGCGCCGGCACCCGGCGCAACCGCGCCCTGCATCGCCTCGCCGCGGATGCGCAGCAGGCGGGCGGTGTCGGCCAGGGTGAAGGTCCCGGCGGCGGCGAGCGCCGTGTACTCGCCGAGGGAATGGCCGGCCACCGCTGCCACGTCGCGGACGAGATCGAGACCTCGTGTCGCCTGGAGCACGCGCAGGGTGGCGATGCTGGCCGCCATCAGGGCCGGCTGGGCGTTGGCGGTGAGGGTCAGCTCCTCCACCGGTCCCTCGAACATCAGCGTCGAGAGCGACTGGCCGAGCGCCTCGTCGACCTCGGCGAAGACCGCCCTCGCCTGGGGAAATGCCTCCGACAGGGCCCGGCCCATGCCCACGGCCTGGCTACCCTGGCCTGGAAAGATGAATGCGCGCGCCATGGTCATGTTCTCGCACGGAAAGGGCGGCGCAGTCGCACCGCCCGCCCCGGGTGTCAACACGAGGCCCCGCCATCGCGGGCCGAAGTCAGGCTTCGTTCAAGGCGTCAGGCTTCGTTGAAGAAGTCCACCACGCCGGTATCGAGGCTGTAGGAGGCGCCGACAATGCGCAGCTTGCCCGCCTTCAGCGGATCGAGGAGGGCGGGCTCGGAGGCCGTGCGCATGCGGTTGACGACCCGGTCGACATTGGCGCGCACGCAATTCTCGATGAAATCGCCGGGCTTGCCGCGGGCGGACAGCACCGCCGGCACGATCGGCTCGATCATCCGGCCGATGGAGCCGGGATAGACGGTGTTGTTCTCCACCACGTCGGCCGCCGCCAGCACCGCGCCGCAGCGGCTGTGGCCCATCACCAGCACCAGAGGAACGCCGAGCTGCGACACGGCGTATTCCACCGATCCGAGGGCGGCGGTATCGGCGGTGTTGCCGGCGTTGCGGACGATGAAGAGCTCGCCGAGACCGCGCCCGAACAGGATCTCAGGCGAGACGCGGGAATCCGAACAGCTCACCAGCACGCAGAACGGCGTCTGCCCGAGGGCGATCTCGATCCGGCGGTCGCGGCCCTGCACCGAGCGGACGGGGCTGTCGGTCTTGTAGAGGCGGTTGCCTTCCTTCAGCAGGTCCAGGGCCTGGTCGGCGCTGAGATCGGTCTTCTTCGTGGACGGACTGGCGGCGAGCCCGAGATTCGGCAGGGCGGTGGCGGCGAAGGCCGCTGCGCCGAGCCGGCAGGCGCAGTCGAACAGTTTACGGCGACTGAAACTGGTGGTCATGAGTAGGGGAACCTCCGTAACCCGCGCCGAATCGTGCGGACCCGTGAGGCATGGTTAGCGACGGGCACCCCGGTTGTCTCCGGGGCGATCGGCTGCGCCAGCCGGGCGGATGGATCGGGCGCCTCGTTCGTGGCGCGAGCCGCGCCCCGAGGTTTAAACGGAGAGCGTTCCCGCGCATCGGCTTGTTGCGGCGCGTGAGGCGGTGTATGGAGCCCGTTCAATCTCTATATTCCCGGTCTATGGAAGGAGCCCTCCCGCATGGCTCGCGTCACCGTTGAAGACTGCATCGACAAGGTCGAGAACCGCTTCGAGCTCGTGCTGCTCGCGAGCCACCGCGCCCGCCTGCTCGCCGCCGGCGCGCCGCTGACCATCGATCGCGACCGCGACAAGAACCCGGTCTGCGCGCTCCGCGAGATCGGCGACGCAACGATCACGGCCGACGACCTCAAGGAACAGCTCATCCACTCGATGCAGAAGTATGTCGAGGTCGACGAGCCGGAGGCCGAGACGGTGCCGCTCCTGTCGAGTTCGCCGGCCGCCGCCGCCGTGGCGCCGCAATCTTCCAGCGACGACGGCGCCGTCCAGTTCGACCGGATGAGCGAAGAGGACCTGTTGCGCGGCCTCGAGAACCTCGCTCCGCCGACCGAGACGGACGAAGAGGCCGAGTGATCGGACGACACGCTTTTTACTGACGTTCCTGCGAAAACCCGGCCCGGCGCCGGGTTTTTTTGTTTTTCGGCGAGAGAAACCGGTGTCATGCGGCGCCATGGGTCTGGCGTGCCCGGTCGCGATGCGGGACAACGAAGACAGAGGCGGGCAGCGACGATGTGTGAAGGGTGTTGCGGCGGATGATGCGCCAGTACGAGCTCGTGGAGCGGGTGAGGCGTTACAACCCCGCCGTGAACGAGGCCCTTCTCAACCGCGCCTACGTCTACGCCATGCGGGCCCACGGCACGCAGAAGCGGGCATCGGGCGATCCCTTCTTCGCCCATCCCCTGGAAGTCGCGGCGATCCTCACGGATCTTCGGCTCGACGACGCGACCATCGTCGCCGCCGTCCTCCACGACACGGTGGAGGACACTGCCGCCACCCTCGACGAGATCCGCGAGCTCTTCAGCCCCGAGATCGGCGCCCTGGTGGACGGGCTGACGAAGCTCAAGCGCCTCGACCTCGTGTCGAAGCGCGCGGTCCAGGGCGAGAACTTCCGCAAGCTGCTGCTCGCCGTGGCGGCGGATGTGCGCGTGCTCCTGGTGAAGCTCGCCGACCGCCTGCACAACATGCGCACGCTCCATCACATGAAGCTGGAGAAGCGCGAGCGGATCGCCCAGGAAACCCTGGACATCTACGCGCCGCTCGCCGGCCGCATGGGCATGCAGGAACTGCGCGAGGAACTCGAAGACCTCGCCCTGCGCAACCTCAAGCCCGAGATCTACGCGACGATCACACAACGTCTGGCCGATCTCGCCGTGAAGTCGGAGCGCCTGGTGGAGAGCATCGAGCGGGATCTGACCGCCAAGCTCGCCGCGCAGGGCATCAACGCCGTGGTCACCGGCCGGCAGAAGCGGCCCTATTCCATCTCTGCCAAGATGGAACGCAAGTCGGTCGCCTTCGAGCAATTGTCGGACATCTTCGGGTTCCGCGTCATCGTCGAGTCGCTGTCCGAATGCTACGGGGCGCTGGGCGTCGTCCATACCACCTGGCCGATGGTTCCGGGCCGCTACAAGGATTACATCTCGACCCCGAAGCAGAACGATTACCGTTCGATCCACACTACGGTGATCGGCCCGAAGAGCCAGCGCGTCGAGCTGCAGATCCGTACCGCGGCCATGGACGAGATCGCCGAGTACGGCATCGCCGCGCACGCCCATTACAAGGAGAGCGGCGGCAGGGACGAGATCGGCGGCGTGCATCCGCGCCTCGCCACGGAGAGCGGCGCCTATCAATGGCTGCGCCGGACCATCGAACTCCTGGCCGAGGGCGACAGCCCGGAAGAGTTCCTGGAGCATACGAAGCTCGAACTGTTCCAGGATCAGGTGTTCTGCTTCACGCCCAAGGGGCGTCTCATCGCCCTGCCGCGCGGCGCGACGCCGATCGACTTCGCTTATGCCGTCCATACCGATGTCGGCAACACGGCGGTGGGGGCCAAGATCAACGGCCGTATGGCGCCGCTGCTGATCGAACTCGTCAACGGCGACGAGGTCGAGATCGCGCGGGCGGACGGGCAGTCGCCCCCGGCGGCCTGGGAATCCCTCGTGGTCACCGGCAAGGCCCGCGCCGCGATCCGGCGGGCGACGCGTTCGGCCGTGCGCCGGCAATATGCCGGCCTCGGCCGCCAGATCCTCGATCGTGCCTTCGAGCGGGCGGCCAAGAGCTTTTCCGAGGACAAGCTGCGGGGTGCGCTTCCCCGCCTGGCACGCCAGAGCACGGAGGACGTGTTCGCGGCGGTGGGCCGTGGCGAGATGTTCTCGGGCGACGTGGTGCGCGCGGTCTACCCCGACCACAAGGACGAACGCCGCACGGGCCCGGCCGCACTGCAGCAGCCCATGGATGACGGGGCGGGGCGTCTCAGCCTCGCCAAGGGGCAGGCCATGCGCCTGACGTTCCCCGAAGGCGCCGCCGATATGGGCCGGGCCGACGCCATCCCGATTCGCGGTCTCGACAACGACCTGCCGGTGAGCTTCGCCCCGAATGGCGGCGCGGTGCCTGGAGACCGCATCGTCGGCATCCTCACCCCCGGCGTCGGGGTGACGATCTATCCGATCCAGTCGGCGGCGCTCGCCGCCTTCGACAACGAGCCGGCGCGCTGGCTCGACGTGCGCTGGGACGTCGAGGCGGGCGGGAGCGAGCGGTTTCCCGCGCGCCTCGCCCTGCAATCGATCAACGAGCCCGGTGTCCTCGCCCAGATCGCGCAGGTCATCGCCGATCACGACGGCAATATCGACAACGTCTCAATGAAGCGGCGCACCCAGGACTTCACCGAGATCGTCATCGACCTCTCCGTCTGGGACCTGAAGCACCTCAACGCCATCGTCGCCGAGCTGCGTGGAAAGCGCACCGTGAGCAAGGTCGACCGCGTCAACGGCTGAACGGTCGAATTACCGCATAGCGCGTCGTCGGCCAGGACAGGGGCGGCAGTACGGCTGACCGCGCGCCGGGTAACACCCAGTTTACCATGCACCGACGCAGCGAGGCGCCCGGCGTGGCGGGGCGCCTTGCGCCTCGTGTTCCGCACTGCCACAAACGCCGCCCTACCCTCTCATCCCAGGAGCACCCCACTCATGACGCCAGACGCGGTGCTCGCCGAATTCCGCGAGGCGGGGGCCCTCCTCGAAGGGCATTTCGTCCTCAGTTCCGGGCTCCATTCCGGCGTCTTCCTGCAGAAGATGGCGATCTTCTCCGACCCGGTCCGGACGGAGCGCCTGTGCAAGGCCCTGGCGGAGGTCATCGTAGCCCGTTTCGGCCACGTCGACATCGTGGTGTCTCCCGCCATCGGCGGCATCGTGCCCGGTTACGAGACGGCCCGCCATCTCGGGGCCCGCGCCATCTTCGTCGAACGCGATCCCGGCGGGCCCTTCTCCCTGCGTCGCGGCTTTAGCATCCCGGCCGGCCAGCGCGCGGTGATCGTAGAGGATATCGTGACCACGGGCCTCTCCGCCCGCGAATGCCTCTCGTCCCTCCAGGCCGAGGCCGGGGAGGTCATCGGCGCAGCCTGCCTCATCGACCGTTCGGGCGGGCGCGGCGAAATCGGCCTCCCCCTCGTCTCCCTGGTCACCCTCGACATTCCGGTCTATCCTGCTGACGCACTGCCGCCGGAACTCGCCGCGCTGCCCGTCGTCAAGCCCGGCAGCCGAGTGCAGGTATCCAGCTGATTATAAGTAAAATCGATAACTTAAGGTGGTCGTTTGTATGGTATGCAATTAGGCATATCAGTTGCGCAGAGTGGAATATTCTAGGCACGTCCAGCTTTCATCCGCTTTTTCCGGCGATTGCATGCCGGACATGGTTGACAAACGCCTCGCTCGGACAATAGCAAAGGATAGGATTGTCGGTTGGTTTCGGTGGTCTGCGAATTCTTAAATTTTATCAGCGACTCAGTATAGTAAGATAAAATAATTTCGGACCAAAAAGTATTGGGGTTGGCAAGTCTTTTTTTGGAGCGTTGAGCTTTAAGACTTCCCTGCCTTACAAGTGAAAAATCCCATGAGAAAATGGATCGTCCAATGAGCGCACAGCAGCGCAGCGCCCTGTTCATTGACGGGGCAAATCTTTATGCAGCGACCAAGGCACTCGGTTTCGATATCGATTATCGCCGGCTGCTCAAGGAATTTCAGGCTCGCGATAACTTGATACGAGCTTTCTACTACACCGCGATGGTGGAAGATCAAGAATATTCATCAATCCGTCCGCTGATCGACTGGCTTGACTATAACGGCTACCGGGTCGTGACGAAACCGGCCAAGGAATTCACCGATTCCGCCGGCCGTCGCAAGATCAAGGGCAACATGGACATCGAGCTGGCCATTGATGCCCTCGAACTCGCGCCCCGCATCGACCACATGGTGCTGTTCTCCGGCGACGGCGATTTCCGCTCATTGGTGGAAGCGATGCAGCGGCGCGGCGTCCGAGTCACCGTCGTCTCTACGATCCAGACACAGCCAGCCATGATCGCCGACGACCTTCGTCGGCAGGCCGACGAGTTCGTCGACCTCGTCCATCTCATTCCACGGGTCGGTCGCGACCCCGGCGAGCGTGGCGTTCGGAGCCAGGGCGACGGTCCGCCGCGCGGTCCGCGCGAGTTGCCGAGAGATATTCCGCGAGACCTGCCGCGAGAGGTGGCCGAACGGCCACCGGCGCGTCCCAATCCCGGTCTGGAAACCCGCTATGGTATCCGCCAGGGCGATGACGCGACCGAACAGTAGCGGCACCCATCGCCGAGGAAGCGCGGCAAGCCGTCTCCCCGGCACCGATCCGGACCATCGCTCTCAGCCCGCGGCGTCCGCGCCATGCGCCGAGAGCTCCGTCTCCAACCGGGAGGCATGCGCGAAGAAACGGCGGCGGACATCCGCCGCATAGGGGTTCGCGCGCTCGATCGCGTCGAAGACCTCGGGCGCATCGTGCCGGACCATGCCGACTGCCTGCATCAGCAGGTCGAAGCTCTTCGTCGTCATCCGGGTCGGCAGCGGCTCCATCTCGACGAAGACCTTGGCGATGAGACGGGTCAGCCCCTGGACCGAGGCAACGGCTCTGTCATGCGCCTCCGGGTCCGTGAGGATGACATCGAGGCCGAGATGCTTGCACAGGAAAGCCGCAGCGCGCCAGCCTCCCCTCCCCCGGATCGGACATACGGCAATCTTCAGCCCCCTCACGCCCGAACGCGCGCTTTGCGGGCCGAAGAGCGGATGCGTCGCGACGATCTCCACGTGATCGGGCAACCCTTCCGCCATGATCCTAGCTGCGACCATCTTCACCGAACCGACATCGAGGACGAGGGCGCCCGGACGCAGGTGAGGTCCGATGGCGGAAACCACCTCGGCGAGCTTGGAGACCGGAGCGGCCAGGACCACGACGGGACAGGCGGCCGCCTTGGCCAGGGAGCCGAGCCGCGCCCCGGCCTCACGTGCCCCTTGCGGCCCACTGGATTCACACATCTGCTCGACAGCCGTTCCCTGGATCCAAGGGGGTTCGACATGAGGCGCAGCGGAACTCCCTCTCCTGGAAGGAGAGGGCTGGGGTGAGATGTGATCCATCTCCGGAGAGGTCGCACACCTCACCCTGTCTTTCTCCTTCCAGGAGAGGGGACCCGTGGTGCCCGCGAGGTGTGTGAACATCGTAGCCTTGACGGAGAGGGTTGGGGCGAGGCGTGGTCCATCTCCGGAAAGGTCACACACCTCACCCTGTCCCTCTCCTTGCAGGAGAAGGGACCCGAGCGGCCCGCGAGATGTCTGAGTATCGTCGACTTGCGGCAGGGCGGGATCGTAGGCGTGCAGCGGAAAATGCCGCTCGAGATGCTTGGCGATCAGCCGTCCGAACGCGCCGAAGCCGATGATCCCGACGGGAATGGTCGATGAAGGGGAGATGACACAAGACACGGAACTGACCTCGATGGAGCCGAGGAGCCAGCGGTCTTGGAAAGAGGGTCAACCGCCGACGACCGGGGCGGTTGAGACGTGACAGAGCACCTCGCCGCTAGGGGAGCGGCGGATAATCGAGACCGGAGAGGATCGGGCTCGTCGTCATGGGCGGTGTCGTGGCAGGACAGGCATCGCCCGTCAACGGAGCGTTCGCGGGTCAGCCCTTGTCGCGCATGATGCGGGCGCGATCGCGCTCCCAGTCGCGCTCTTTGGCACTCTCGCGCTTGTCGTGGAGCTTCTTGCCCCGGCCGAGGCCGAGCTCGATCTTCGCGCGCCCCTGCTCGTTGAAGTAGATCTTCAACGGCACCACCGTGTAGCCCTCGCGCTTCGTCGCGCCGATGAGCTTGTTGATCTGCTTGCGGTGGAGCAGCAGGCGGCGCGGGCGCTTGGTCTCGTGGTTGAAGCGGTTGGCTTCGAGATATTCCGGGATGTAGGCGTTGAACAGGAACAACTCGTCGCCCGACGGGCCGGCATAGGCCTCGCCGATGGCCGCCTTGCCCTTGCGCAGGGACTTGACCTCGGTTCCGGTCAGGGCGATGCCCGCCTCGAGGACGTCCGAGATCTCGTAATGGAAGCGGGCGGCGCGGTTGTCGGCGACGACGCGGCGGGTGTCTTGCGGTTTGGGAGCCATCACATCGTCGGTTCTGGAGCATCGGCCCGAGTGGCCGACGCCCCCTGTCTGGAAGGAAGCTGACGGAGGTGTCCGGCCGCGCGGTGCGGCCGGACGAGTGTCATATGGTTCGCCGAGCTTTCGCCTGCGAGAGGGACCCCGCCCGCGAGGTGCCTCAGCCTTCGATCAGGCCGGCATGGCGCAGGGCGGCGTCGACGATGCCCTTGGTGGCATCGCTGACCGTGAGGAGCGGCAGGCGCACCTCGTCGCTCATGTGGCCGAGCCGCGAAAGGGCATATTTCACCGGCGACGGGTTTGATTCCGCGAACAATCCCACATGCAGCGGCAGCAACTGGTCCTGAAGCCGCAGAGCCGTGGCGTAATCGCCGGACAGGGTCGCTTCCTGAAGCTTGGCGCAGAGGCGCGGTGCGACGTTCGAGACCACCGAGATGCAGCCGACGCCGCCCTGGGCATTGAATCCGATCGCCGTCGCATCTTCGCCCGAAAGCTGGATGAAGTCTTCACCCATGGCTTGGCGCTGCAGGCTGACACGGTCGAGCTTGGCCGTGGCGTCCTTCACGCCGGCGATATTCTTGAGCTCATACAGCCGCGCCATGGTGTCGACGCTCATGTCGACCACCGAACGCGGGGGAATATTGTAGATGATGATCGGGATGCCGATGGCGTCGTTGACGGCCTTGAAATGCGCGTAGAGCCCCGCCTGCGTCGGCTTGTTGTAGTAGGGCGTCACCACCAGCACGGCATCCGCGCCGGCCTTCTCCGCGTTGACGGCCCGGTCGACGGCCTCGGCCGTGGAATTGGAGCCGGCCCCCGCGATCACCGGCACGCGGCCGGCGGTCTCGGCGATGCAGGCGGCCACGACGCGGTCGTGCTCGTCATGGCTCAGGGTCGGCGTCTCGCCGGTGGTGCCCACGGGCACGAGACCATGGATGCCCTGATCGATCTGCCAGACCACGAATTTGCGGAAGGCGTCCTCGTCGAAGGCGCCGTCGCGAAACGGCGTGGCGAGGGCGGTCATGGCGCCCTTGAGGCGTTGGGTCGTGGTGTCGGTCATCCTGGCGTTCCCGGCCGTCGATCTTTCGGTGGGCCGGTGTGCCGGCCGCGTCACCGCTCTCGCGGACGGGCAGACATAGGGCCTCGCTTGCACTCGCGCAAACGCTCCGTCGGCGCGGTTAATGACTTCTTAATGCCCTCTGGGACAGCTTAAGCATGTCCGCATCCGACGGGACTGGAAGAACCATGGCGTTCTGGACGCGTTCCTATCGTGCCGCCCTCCCCGTGTCCCTCGCCGTCGCCTTGGCAGGGACGACGATGTGGATAGGTCCGGCCTCGGTTTTCCCCGTGGCGGCCGGCCAGGGGGACGACATCGTCACCCGGCCGTCGAGCGATGCCGTCGCCCCCTCCGTCCTCGTGCCGGACAGCAGAGCCGCCGCCACCGATGCGGTCGCGGCCGACGCCTTGAAGCTCGATGACCGCAGCGCCGAGACCGCGCCGAGCAAGGCCCTGCCCGCCGCCGCCAAGGCCTATGCCTCCGCCGACCCGGAAGCGCCGATCGCCTTCCCCCTTCCCGATGCGGCGATGACGCCGGCCGCTCCCGTTCCGGAAGTGCCCGATCCCGCCCGCGCGGCACAGGTCGCGCCGGACGTCGATCTCCCCGCTTTGCGCCAGGCCATCGACGCCTATCGGCGCGGCAAGGTGTCCGAGGGCGACCGCCTGCGCGACGGCTTCACCGATCCGGCGGCGCTGGCCCTTCTCGAATGGGTGGCGATCCGCGCCGGATCCGGTATCGGCTTCGAGCGCACCGTCTCCTTCACCCGGACGAACCCGGACTGGCCGGCGGGGCCGCTCCTGCGCCGTCGCGCCGAGGAGGCGCTTCTCACCGAGCGCAAGAACCCGGCGACCGTGCGCGCCTTCTTCGCCGGCACCCGCCCGGCGAGCGCTCCGGGCAAGTTCGCCCTCGCCCTCGCTTTCCGGGCGGACTCCCTCGACGAGGATGCCGCGTCCCTGGTCCGCGACCTGTGGCGCTCCGAGACCTTCGGGCGTGCCCTCGAGACCAAGGTGCTGGACGCCTTCCCCGGAATCCTCACCCGCGTCGATCATCGCTTCCGCATGGAGCGCGCCCTCCTGAAGGAGGATTACGAGTCGGCCGGCCGCGCCGCCACCTATGCCGGCGGCGGCTACGCCACCCTGGTGCGGGCTCGCCGCGCCGTCGAGGACAAGAGTTCCTCGGCCGCCTCCGCGCTCAACGCCGTGCCGCCGTCGCTGCGCAGCGACCCGTCCTACATCCTGTCGCGGGCGCAATATCTCCGCCGGGCCGACAAGCCGGTGGAAGCGGCCGCGATCCTCGCCACGGCTCCGACCAACGGCGACGTCCTGGTGGATGGCGACGAATGGTGGGTCGAGCGCCGGATCGTCGCCCGCAAGCTCGTCGATCTCGGCAATCCGGGCCTCGCCTACGAGGTCGCCGCCGGTCATAGCGGCCGCACAGTGGAGAAGCGGATCGAGGCCGAGTTCCATGCCGGCTGGATCGCCCTGCGCTTCCTCGACGATCCGGCCAAGGCCTCCAGCCATTTCGCCAAGGCCGCGACCATCGCCGAGACGCCGATCTCGCTCGCCCGCGTCGCCTATTGGCAGGGCCGTGCCGCCGAGGCGGCGGGCGATGCCGGCCTCGCCAAGACCTTCTACGAGCGCGCGGCGCTCCAGCCGATCGCCTATTACGGACAGCTCGCGCGGGCAAAGCTCGGACAGGCGAGCCTGCCGCTCCGTGTCGTCTCCGAACTCGAACCCGCCGCCGCGGCGGCGTTCGAGAACCGCCTGACCACGCGGGCATTGCGCATGCTGGAGGCCGCCTCGCTCAAGGATCTGGCGCTGCCGCTCTATATCGACACGGCGAACCGCCTCACCAACCCTGCCGAGATCAGCGCGCTCGGCAACCTCGCCGTCGATGTGCGAAATTCCCGCGCCCTCGTGGCCATCGGCAAGCTCGCGGTCCAGCGCGGACTGCCCCTCGACGCCCATGCCTACCCGACCATCGGCATCCCCGATTACGAGGCCTCCGCCGCCGTTCCCCTGGTGGAGAAGGCCATGGTCTTCGCCATCGCCCGCCAGGAAAGCCAGTTCGATCCCCGCGCCCAATCCAGCGTCGGCGCCCGCGGGCTGATGCAGATGATGCCGGCCACGGCCCAGCGCACGGCGCGGCGGGTCAGCGCCTCCTACGACCAGGACCGCCTCACCAGCGATCCCGCCTACAATGCCCGCCTCGGCCAGGCCCATCTCGGCGAACTGATGGAGGATTGGCGCGGCTCCTACATCCTCGCCTTCGCCTCCTACAATGCCGGCGGCGGCAACGTGAAGAAGTGGATCGACGCCTATGGCGATCCACGCCGGACCGGGGTCGATCCCATCGACTGGGTCGAGCGCATCCCCTTCACCGAGACCCGCAACTACGTCCAGCGCGTGATGGAGAACCTGCAGGTTTACCGCAGCCGCCTGGAAGGCAAGAGCGCGCTGCTGATCGAGGGAGACCTCCAGCGCGGAGCGCGGTGAGGGGAGAGTTTGTTCTCCCCGATCGCTTCATCCCGAAGCTTTCCCTCGAAGCCTCCGCTCCGCAGCGGCAGCCGGTCGAGGTGATGAGGCGAGGCGGACAGGGGAGCCGCTGACGCGGTCGATGCCCGACGCCCTCGGCGGAGATGGACGGGCCAGTCGTGCCAGTGCTCCGGTTCCGGCGCCGACGAGATAGGCCGTCAGGTTCAGCGCCGCGCTCTCCACCCAGAAGCCGGGGCGGCCTGGCACGAGCCCACTGATCGCGAGCCCACTGACCGCCACGGCCCCGAATCCGAGTCCGAGGCCGATGGCGGTCGAAAGCCGGTCGCGTGGCGGTCCGAAGTGCCATCCGATGGCGGTCCCCAGCGCGAGGCTGGCGGCGAGCGCGGGCCAGAGAATCGTCAGCAGCAGGATCATCGGGACGATCTCTCAGGAACGCAGGGCGAGGCCGACGCCCTGCCCGGTGGCATTGGCGCGGCCGGCGGGTGCGGCGACGATCCTGTCCGCCGGGATGCCGGCTTGGAGCAGATATTCGACGACCACAAGCGCGCGCTGACGGGCGATGTCGGGTTCCGGCTCCGCGGGCTTCGCCTCCTTCTGGGCATCCGCCTTGGCGTCCTTCTCCTTCGCCGCCTTCTCTCCGGCCGCCTTGTCCTTGCCGTCCTTCGCCGAAGCGGCTTTGGGATCGGCGGGCTTCACGATGGGCTTTTCGGCCTTCGCGACCACCGGCTTCGTGGCCTTATCTCCGTCCCGGGCCTTCCCCGAATCGACGGACGAGGTGTTCTCCACCCCGGCATCGAGGGCGGGTTTGGGGACGCTGGCCGCACCGGCCGGGTCGGTATGACCCGTCACCTCGATGCGCAGGCCGGGGCAGGCTTTCGCCGCCGAGGCCACTGCGTCGAGGGTCGGATAGAACTCCGCTCTCAGGGTGACGCCGCCGGGTGCGAAGACGAGGCGGCTCCCATTTATCGCGCGGTCGAACGCGCCTCGGCAGGCCGCCGGGTCGTCCGAGGTCGTGCCGGGCGGCGGCTTCACCTCGGCCTGCGCCTGCCAGCCGGCCGGCATCCGCCGGGCGAGATCGGCTTCGAACCGACCGGCACTCTCGCGGTAGAGGCTGTCGCCGGTCAGCGCGAGGCTCCTGTCCGAGAGGCGGATCTCGCCGGTGGCGAGCATCGCGAGGCTGGTAATGCCGGCCTCGACGGCGCCGGTGAGGTTGGGCGGCGCACCCTCGGCGATGCGGCTCTTGTCGACGATGCGTTCGCGGAAGAATCGGGGTCGCAGCGTCGCCAGGATACGGTCGCGCGTGACGCCGTCGGGAAGGTGTCCGGTCAGCGTCACGGCATCGCTCTCGCGCCGGACCATGAAGCGATAGGGGGAGAGCGGCATGGCAGCGAGTTCGACCGTCCCGGCCCTGGTGCCGGACGGTCGCCCGTCGCGCAGCAGCGCGTCGATCTCACCGATGGCTTGCCCGTCGAGTGCGGTCCCCGAGACCGACAGGCGCGAATTGGCAAAGGTGACGCTGCCATCCTGCAACAGGGACGAAAGCTGGAAGGCGAAGCGGCCGAGCGTGGTCGGATCGATCCCATCCTGAAGACCGCGTGCGGTCTGCATCCGGTCGTCTACCGTGGCGCCATCGGCGGCGTCGTCGGCCATCGCGCGAATTTCCTCGCGTGCCGCTTCGGAAACGATATTGCCCGAAAGGACGAGGCTGCCGCCGCGCTCCCGCATCACCGCGAACCGGAAATCGGAGATCGCAGCCGGCCGGATATCGACCTTGCCCATGGTGAAACCGGCCGGAGGATGGGCCAATGCCTGCCTGACGGCCTCGTAATCGGCCACCGTCGCCGCCTCGCCGCTGAGAGACACGGTGGTGTCGGCGATGGTGGCGCTGGCGCCCGGAGCCAGCGGCTTCAGCTGTTCGAGAGCGAAAGCGGAAGCGGCGGAAAAGTCCGGCGGTGCCCCGCGCGCGGCCTTCGCCTGATCGACGATCCTGGTCTCGGAGGGAAGCTCGGGGGCGAGCTTCGCGGCAAGCGCCCTCGGGCCGATCTCGACAGGACGGTTGCCGGACAGCTCGATCCGTTCCGGGCTCGTGCGTGTCGCCGTCCAGACGAAGGGAGAGGCATCCTCGACGATACCGATACGCCCGACCACGTGGCGCAGGCCAGGCAGGCGCTTGAGCCTGTCGAGGGCCGCGACGCGCCCGGCCTCGTCCGGCGCCTCGCCGGCGGCGATGAGGTCCCGGCCCCGCACCGTCAGGCGCAGCCAGGGCTCTAACCCCGTCTCGGCCGTCGCACGCACGACCGGGCCGGCGTTCTCGTCGAGCCGCCGCTCCGCGCGGCTGGCGAGGAACGGCGTCGCGACGCCGACGATGAGCGCCAGTCCGGGCAGGCCGACGGCCCAGCCGAATTTCTGGAGCAAGGGGGGGGACGGGAGGGCGGGCAATGCGAACCTCGGGGATCGGCCGGCACCAGACACCCGCTTCGCGGCATCTTGAAGACGCCGCAGGCTCATTCCCATCGATCGCCGCCTCCTTCCTTGTCCACATGCCTTCACCCCCGCGCGCGATAGCGCCGGGGGCATGGCCCAAGAGAAAACCCGAGAGCACCGCAAGAGGGGGACGCGGGACGCCGCGAAACCCATTGAGCGCTATAAGTGTTTGCCGGTTCCCCGGCGTCCCGTCAGGCTCCGGCGTTGCCGCCGGGGCCTGTTTTGTCGTCGCGGTGTCTCCAGCGGTCCTCGCGTTGCGTCGCGCCTGAGGTGGTCGTGTTGCATCCCAGCCCGGCTGTTCGAACGGACTTTGCCCCGCACGCCCTCTCGTATTGGAGGGGCCGCAAACCTCATCATGGCAGCCGAGATCGGGGTCAGTGCCGGGGCATTTAACTCCCGACCTACCGCGCCCCCATCCGAGCCCCCAGACTATCGAGCCGCCGCCCGGGGCGATGGTGACCGACACCACCGACGCAGGCACCGCCCCGCCGCCCCTTTCGGCCCACCCGGTCGGTCACCGGGCGAGCCCCCTTCGATGGGCGGCAGGTGTGGGGATATAGGTATGAAATAGGAATTTTGTCAAGAAGTTTCATGTCGGGGAGAACGGTCTCGGCCATGGGACCGTTATCGGGAAGCCTCGGCGATCTCTGGCGTCCCATCGGGGGCGAAGGTCTCGTGAACACTCCGTGCCCTCTGTCTCGGCAGGAGCGTTCCCGCCCCTCCGCGTGGTGCCATGACCCTGGCGGAGGGACCGGGATTCTAAGCGGGTTCGAGTTGGTCGACCGACGCTTCACCCTGCTTAGCTCTCTGATGTGTCGCAGGTTTTGATCGCAGAACCGGGGGGGCACTTCTGCGAAACCTGCTTAGTGTCTCTCACAAAACTCCCGCTGCGCCGTCGTGCTTGGAGCGAGAACCGACCGTGACCGGGAGTTTCGTGAGGCACTCTTAGCCCTTCCTCAATGCGGACAGTTCGGGGTCGTAAATGGTCCCGCCGGCTTCCCCCGGTCGAGGGGGGGCGCTTCACCGAGCGGGGGAGCCCGAGCCGACGCGCTCTGCCGGGCGTCCGGTGCGGAGGGCGACCCGCCTCATCCTTCCCGCTGCATCTCCAGCTCCAGCCAGCGGTCCTCGGCCGCCGAGAGGTCGGCCTCCGCCGCCGCGAGGGTCGCCGAGGTTTTCTGGAACAGGGCCGGATTGCGGCTGTAGAGCTGCGGATCGGCGAGGACGGCGCGGTTCTTGGCGATCTCGGTCTGCAGCTTCGCGATCCGCTCCGGCAGGGTCTTCAACTCGTGCTGATCCTTGAACCCCATCTTCGTCTTGGGCGCCGGGGGCGCGGACGTGCTGACGAGGCGTCCCGGCTTCACCTTGCCGTCGGGGCGAGGCGCCGTGGCGCTCTTGCGCGCCTCGACGCCCTGGCCGCGCTGCGTCACCATGTCAGTATAGCCGCCGGCATATTCGACCCAGCGCCCCTCCCCCTCGCTGACGAGGACGCTGCCAACGACGCGGTCGAGGAAGTCACGGTCGTGGCTCACCAGGATCAGCGTGCCGGAATAATCGGACAGCATCTCCTGCAGGAGGTCGAGGGTCTCGAGATCGAGGTCGTTGGTGGGCTCGTCGAGGACGAGGAGGTTGGCGGGCTGGGCCAGGGCTCGGGCGATGAGAAGGCGGTTGCGCTCGCCGCCGGAGAGCACCCGCACCGGGGTCCGGGCCTGTTCCGGGGCGAACAGGAAGTCCTTGAGATAGCCGATCACATGGCGGCTCACGCCACCGACGACCACGCTGTCGCCGCTACCGCCGGTGAGCACCTCCGTGACCGTCATCGACGGCTCCAGCACTGCGCGGGCCTGGTCGAGGAGCATCATCTTGAGATTCGTGCCGAGGGCTATGCTGCCGGAATCCGGTGCCGATTGTCCTGTGAGCAGATTGATGAGGGTTGTTTTGCCGGCGCCGTTGGCGCCGACGATGCCGAGCCGGTCGCCACGCATCACCCGGATCGAGAGATCGTCGACGATGCGGCGCTCACCATAGGCCTTGGCGGCGTTCTTGGCCTCGATCACCAGGGCGCCGGAACTCTCCGCCTCGGTTGAGGTCATCGTCGCGGTGCCGACGGGGCGACGGTCCTCCCGGCGGTCCTTGCGCAGGGCGTGGAGGTTGCCGAGCCGGCGGACGTTGCGCTTGCGCCGTGCGGTAACGCCGTAGCGCAGCCAATGCTCCTCGTCGGCGATCTTGCGATCGAGCTTGTGCCGGTCGCGCTCCTCCTCCTCGAAGAAAGCATCGCGCCACGCCTCGAAGGTGGAAAAGCCCTGCTCGATCCGCCTCGTAATGCCGCGATCGAGCCAGACGGTGGTCTTCGACAGGGCCGAGAGGAAGCGCCTGTCGTGGCTAATGAGAACGAGCGCGCCGCGCACGGACTTCAATTCCGCTTCGAGCCATTCGATGGCCGGGAGGTCGAGATGGTTGGTGGGCTCGTCGAGCAGCAGGATGTCGGGCTCGGGTGCCAGCGCCTGGGCGAGCGCGACGCGCCGCCCTTCCCCGCCCGACAGGCTCGCCGGGTTCTCGGCTCCGGTCAGGCCCAGGCTCTCCAGCAGGTAGCGGGCGCGATAGGCGTCGTCGCCATGGGTGAGGCCGTGTTCGACGAAGTCGAGGGTGGTGGAAAAGCCCGAAAAATCCGGTTCCTGTGCGAGGTAGCGGATGGTGGTGCCGGGCTGGACGAAGCGCACGCCCTTGTCGGGCTCGATGAGCCCACAGGCGATCTTCATGAGCGTCGACTTGCCCGAACCGTTGCGGCCGACGAGACAGGTCCGTTCGCCGGGCGAGATCGCGAGATCCGCCTGTTCGATCAGCGGAGTGCCGCCGAATGTGAGCGCGACGTTCTGGAGGGTGAGAAGCGGGGGAGCGGCCATGATGCGGGCTTATGGCAGCGCAGCCGCTCCCGAACAAATGCGGACTTGCCTTCGAGGCTACATCGTCGGGTTGGCCGGGCCGGTTGGCGACGGATCGGGCGAGACGGGAGCGGGGCTCGGGTCGATCACGGGGATCTCCGTCGGGCTCTCGGTGGGCGCCTCGGCCGGCGTGGACGCGGGGATATCCGGCCCGGGAGCCGGCGGCGGCGTCTGGGGGGCCTCGTAGGGCGTATCGGGAACCGGAGCTTCCGGGATGGGCGCGGGATCTATGGGGCCTGGATTCGACATGGGCGACGCCACCTGCTCGCGAAGTTTAGGGAGAGGGCTGGAAACGGGCGAGTGCCCGTTGCCGTTCCCCGATGGCGCTCCTCAGCCCTTCTTGATCAGGAGCTGGTTGCCTTCCTTGCCAATGATCTTCTTCATCCGCTCGGCGAACAGAGCCAGCAGCATCGGCAGGCGCACTTCGATACGGACCGTCTCGGGAAGGACGTCGACCTCGCCGTCCACCTTCTGGCCCATGGCGGACATGGCGAAGTTCAGGCGGTCGTCTGTCCAGGTCATGTGCTCGACATTGATTCCGGCCTTGGCGCAGGCCGCCTTCGCCTTGTCCAGCCCACTCGAAATCCGCCGTTTCGCCTCGACGGGACCGATCTCGTGGGGAATCTCGACGATCAGGGGCTTTGCCATGGGGGAACCATCCTCAAACACGCATCCAGCCGTCAAGATGGGGCCGATCGCCATCCATGCAACGGCGACCGGCCCCTTAGTTGATCAAGCGCGGCAGTGAAACCCGCCTCGCGCGGAATCACCATGCGGTATCAGGACGATGGTGCATGCCGCACGTCGTCGCGAGCCGGCACGGCCATCCTCTGGCATACCGCACGATGTCACGGGTTCCGCATCAGTTCACGACCTTGAGCGAGACGTAGGTCGTGCCGCCCATGCCGAGCGCTCGGGCAGAGCCCTTGGCGAGATCGATGATCCGGCCGCGCACGAAAGGTCCGCGATCGTTGATGCGCACCACCACCGAGCGGCCGTTGCGCTTGTTCTCGACCCGGACACGGGTGCCGAACGGCAGGCTGCGATGGGCGGCGGTCATCCCGTTCGGATTGAAGCGCTCGCCATTCGCCGTCTTGCGGCCGCTGCCGTACCAGGAGGCCGCGCCGGATTGGGCGGCAGCCGGTGCACTGAGTGCGGCGAGAGACATGGCGGTTCCAATAGCGGCAGCGGTCCAACGAACAGGCTTCATATTCATCCGCATTCCTTTTGCTGTTGCAGAGGCTGCGGAACATAGAGCCAATGAAGGCTGAAATGAGATCAGTAGAATGTGGCAGGAGCTGCCTTCATTAGCCTGGGACGCTCGTGGAATATGTGAATAAAATCTAAAGACATTTTAAATTGGGGGCATGTCGAAGATCTATATTGAGAGCGGATGGTGACTGTCGTCAGCAGGTTTCGTCCCGCAGGTCGAGCCCGTCACATTTCCTGCCACATCGATGGCGAAGCGTAGCCGTGCCCCAGCGCGAGGTGCATGGGAGATGCGCGCCGCTCGTGACCCTGACAGTTCCGGAAGGGCCGCCAACGGGTCGGATGCGGGCTGGAGACATCCGCAACAGGGGTGGACAGGTCTTCGTGGTGAAATCGAGATCGTCTGATTAATAGTCGTCCGATGATGATGGTTTGGTAAATAGAGAGTTGAGTTGATGAGGGTAGAGCTTAAAATTCATCAGTATTCGAGCGGGTAGGCAAAATCTGCAGCCCCAAATCGAGACGCATTGTCCGCACCTTGGCAACCTGCCCTTTACGTTAACGGCCCCATGGTCTGCCTGTCAGTCGCGTAACCGGTGTTTGCCATGGCTTCCCTGCGTACCGCGGTTGCCGACACCGTCGCCCGGAAAAGTGTCTCGCGTACCGGGCGACTCGTGTCGGCGCCGCGGATGGGTCTCGTACCCGCCGCCCAGCGTCTTCCTCTCGACGAAATCCTCGTCGGGGATTGCATCGCCGCCATGAACGCCCTGCCGGCGGCGAGCGTCGACTGCGTCTTCGCCGACCCGCCCTATAATCTTCAGCTCGGCGACGGCTCGCTGTTGCGACCCGACCAGAGTCGTGTCGATGCCGTCGACGACGCCTGGGACCAATTCTCGAGCTTTGCTGCTTATGACGAGTTTACCCGCGCCTGGCTGACCGCCGCCCGCCGGGTGATGAAGCCGAACGCCACCCTCTGGGTCATCGGCTCCTACCACAACATCTTTCGTGTCGGCTCGGTGCTCCAGGACCTCGGGTTCTGGATCCTCAACGACATCGTCTGGCGGAAAGCCAACCCGATGCCGAACTTTCGCGGCAAGCGCTTCACCAATGCCCATGAGACCTTGATCTGGGCCTCACGCTCGGCAGAGGCGAAGAGCTACACTTTCCATTACGAAGCCCTGAAGGGCGGCAACGACGACGTCCAGATGCGTTCGGACTGGTTCATCCCGCTCTGCACCGGGGATGAGCGCCTCAAGGGCGCTGACGGCCAGAAGGTCCATCCGACCCAGAAGCCTGAAGCCCTCCTCGCTCGGACCCTGCTCTCGGCGACGAATGCCGGCGATGTGGTGCTCGATCCGTTTTTCGGTACGGGTACCACCGGGGCCGTCGCCAAGCGCCTCGGACGGCGCTTCATCGGCATCGAACGCGAGACGGTCTATGCCGACGCGGCCCGCGCCCGGATCGACGCCGTGGAGCCCTTGTCCAAGGCCGCCCTCCTCGTCGCCCCGACGAAACGGGCTGAGCCGCGTGTCGCCTTCCTCAGCGTGATTGAGGCCGGCCATATCCGCGCGGGTGAGATCCTCACCGATGCGCGCGGTCGCCACGAAGCCGTGGTGCGTCCCGACGGGACGCTGATGGTCGGGCCGGCCATGGGCTCGATCCACAAGATCGGCGCCCTCGTCCAGGGCTTCCCATCCTGCAACGGCTGGGATTTCTGGCACGCCAAGCGCGACGGCAAACTGGTTCTGATCGACGTGTTCCGTGGCCGGATGCGGGCCGCGATGGGGTCGGCCGCCTAGTTCTTTCGAAGGTGAGAGGATCGGATGCGAGCCGACTTCTCCCCCAGGGGGGGAGGGTTCGCGCTCTTCCTCTCAAGGACGCGTTTTCGGCCTGCCGCGCTTGCGCGGCGCCGCAGGCGGTGGCGCTTCCTCCGGCTCCCCGAAAAATCCCTCCCCGTCCTCGACCGGCGGCTTTGCGACGATGCGCGGTGCCGGTTTGGGCACCGGGCGAAAGCTCGGGCGCGGCTCGGGCACCGACGCCTCGTCTTCAGCGAAGAGCGGCGTGTCCTGGATCGATCGCATGGCCTTCGGCCGTCCGCGCTTCACGGCCTCGGGCTTAGGATCGAAGGCGTGGGCGAGCACCTTCTTCATCACGCCGGGCAACGGTTCCTCATCGAGGTCGCGCCTGGGCGTGAAGCGCATTCCGGCCGGTGCCTTCGTAGTGAGGCCGACGCGGGCGACGAAGACGGTCAGTCCCAGCGGGAAATGCGTGAAGACGTGGCGCACCACGCCCGGCAGCCGCTTCCATCGCGCGTCCAACGGAGCGTCGAGTAGGGCCTGGGCGACGTCGTAGCCGCTTTCCCATGCGCTGGTCGGAGGCTCCGCCATGGCACCGAGCAGACCTTCGGGGGGGCGAGTCCGCAGCAATACGGCCTCGTCGCCGCTACGGATCGCCACGAAGGCGGCGCCATAGCGTTCGACGCCCTTCGTTTTCTTGATCTTGCGTGGAAACGTTTCCTGCAGCCCTAGGGCGCGTGCCTCGCAGGGGGCCATCCAGGGGCAGAGGGCGCAGGCCGGTCGCTTCGGCGTGCAGATGGTCGAACCGAGATCCATCAGGCTCTGGGCGAAGTCACCGGGCCGCTGTGCCGGCACGAGGCTCTGCGTCAGCCGTCGGATCTCGGGGCGCGCGGCGGGGATCGGCGTGTCAATGGCGAAGAGCCGGGTCACCACCCGCTCGACGTTGCCGTCCACTGCCGCTTCCTGCCTGTCGAAGGCGATGGCCGCGATGGCGCCGGCCGTGTAGGCGCCGATGCCGGGCAGCTTGCGCAAGCCGTCGAGCGTGTCGGGGAAGGCGCCGGCTTTCGTGACCGCCTTGGCACAGGCGTGAAGGTTGCGGGCGCGGGAATAATAGCCGAGGCCGGCCCAAGCCGACATGACGCTCTCCTCCGGCGCCGCCGCGAGGGCCTCCACGGAGGGGAAGCGTTCGAGAAAGCGCAGGAAGTACGGTTTGACCGCTGCGATCGTGGTCTGCTGCAGCATCACCTCGGACAGCCAGACCCGATAGGGGTCGGGCGTCTCGCCCGCCAAAGCACGCCATGGCAGCACGCGGCGATGCCGGTCGTACCAGTCGAGGAGGTCGGTGGCTCGCGGGCCCCGGGCGGAAGGATCCATTGCTGCCGTGAAGTCCGGTGACATGAAATCCCGCGACATGAGATCCGGCGTGTTGGGCGCCCGTCCATACAGGGTGGCCGCGAACGATCAAAGCATTCGAAAGCCGGCGCCGTTCACGCTATCATGCGGCGTCCGCCCGCATCGGAATCTCTCGGAGCTCATGGCCCGCATCAAACCCCTCGCCGAGCTGATCGAGACCTGCATCGGACCGGCTTTCGCCGCGCAGGGGTTCGCCTCCACCGATATCCTCGCGGCCTGGCCCGATATCGTCGGCGAGCGCCTCGCCCGTTTCTGCCAGCCCTCGAAGCTCGAATGGCCCCGCCGCGCCCGCCGCGAGGAGCAGGGTCGGCCGGATCCGGGCACGCTGGTGGTGCGGGTGGAGGGCGTCTTCGCCCTGGAATTGCAGCATCTGGCTCCCGTGGTGATCCAGCGCATCAACGCCCATTATGGCTGGGCCTGCATCGGCAAGCTCGTCCTCAAGCAGGGGCGCGTTCATCAAGCCGTTCGCAAGCGGGTTGTGCCGCCCCTCGATCCGGTGAAGCGTGGGGAAGTCGCGTTGGCGGTCTCCTCCATCGACGACGATGGGCTGCGCGACGCCCTCGACAGGCTCGGCGTGGCGATCGTCGCCTCTGCACCGCCGCGATCCGGCTGAATCCCGCCTTCGGCCCCGCGCATGTCGCGGCGCATGGAAGCGGAGCCGCCTGTCGCGTCTTGTCAGATTGTCCGCGGGTCTCTACCGCAAGCCGCATGGATCGGATCTGCGAGCGGAGCCCGTCGACATCATGATCACTCGTCGCGACACCTTGAAACTGACCGGCATGGCGATCGGCGCGGCCGCGCTTCTGCCCCGGTTGACCCTTGACGCCTTCGCCCAGGAGGCGAACCTCGCTTCCCTGATGGAGCCGGGTCCCCTCGGCGACGTTTGGCTGGGGCCGAAGGACGCCAAGGTGACGATCATCGAATATGCTTCGATGACCTGCTCCCACTGCGCCGCGTTCCACAAGAACACTTGGCCGGCTTTGAAGGAGCGCTACATCGACACCGGCAAGGTGCGCTTTACCTTGCGCGAATTCCCGCTCGATCCGCTGGCGACCGCAGCCTTCATGCTCGCCCGCTGTGATGGCGACGCGAAATACTATCCCATTACCGATCTGCTGTTCGACCAGCAGCAGGGCTGGGCCTACGTGCAAAAGCCGCAATCGCCGGTGGATGCCTTGGAGCAGATGTTGCGGCAGGCCGGGTTTTCGAAGGAGAAATTCGAGACCTGTCTCAAGGATCAGAAGCTCTACGCCGCCGTGAACGCGGTGAAGCAGAAGGGGCTCGATACCTTCAAGGTCGACTCGACGCCGACCTTCTTCATCAACGGCGAGCGCTTCAAGGGTGAGATGACGATCGACGGGATGGAGAAGGTCATCAAGCCGATTCTGGGCGCCTGAGACCCAAGCTTGGCCGGCGCTTCCCATTCATGCACCAAGCGCATCCTCCAGGATCGCCGCAAGGGGCTGATTATCTTTGTTTTACAGTAACTTAGTGTCTATAAGGCGCGCCTTGACACTCAAGATAGGCGAAACTATGGTGCGCCGCGCTTGACGGCGTTTTCAGGCCGGTTCCCTCCACTCTCGCCAATGTGAGTTTTCGCCGTGAGCGGTAACGACGCAGGGGATGGGAATGGAGATGGACGGCAGAAACCGGACGAGGATCTCTCTGCGAGACTGAAGCATCTCGAGAAGCAGATCGAGGAGAAGCTGCCCGCCGCTCCTTCCCGTCCCTCGCCGGGTGCGGGTGCCTCCAACGGGGCGTCATCCTTGGGGCTGGCGATGCGACTCTCCACGGAGTTCATCGCCGGTGTCCTTGCCGGAGGCATTCTCGGCTGGCTGTGCGATCAGTTTCTGGGGACGAAGCCCTGGGGTCTGATCGTTCTGCTCATGCTGGGCTTCGCAACCGGCGTCTATAACGTCATGCGTGTCTCGGGCTCGCTCTCGAGACCGGCCGCGAAAAGCGCGGCCGACAAAAATCAGGATCGGGAACGGTCCTGACAGGCAAATTTGCCGCTTTCGGGCGGTCCTGGGGCAAAGCGGGCATCTCGCCCGCTCGTGGACAGAAGGACGGTAGCGGCAATGGCCGTAAAGATGGATCCGATCCACCAGTTCGAGCTCAAGCCGCTCGTATCCTTCGGTCATATCGGCAATCAGGAAATCGCGTTCACCCAGTCGGCGCTGTACATGTTCGCCGCCGTCGGGATCATTGCCCTGATCACGATCGTGGCGACGGCGCAGCGCTCGGTGGTGCCGGGCCGGATGCAGTCCGTGGCCGAGATGTTCTACGAGTTCATCGGCTCGACCCTGCGCCAGTCCGCCGGGCACGGGTCCGAGCGGTTCATGCCGCTGATCTTCTCCTTGTTCATGTTCGTCCTCGTCCTGAACATGTTCGGCATGATCCCCTATGCGTTCGCCGTGACAAGCCACATCATCGTGACCTTCGCGCTGGCGCTCCTCGTGATCACCACCGTCATCGTCTACGGCTTCATGGCCCACGGCACGAAGTTCCTGAAGGTGTTCGTGCCCTCGGGCGTGCCGGGCTGGCTGATGCCGATGATCGTCGCCATCGAGATCGTCTCCTTCGTCTCGCGGCCGATCAGCCTCGCGGTGCGTCTCTTCGCCAACGTGCTCGCTGGCCACATCGCCCTCAAGATCTTCGCGGGCTTCGTTCCGGCGCTTCTCGCCGCGGGCGCCTGGGGTGCGATCTCCCCGCTGCCGCTGGCTCTCAGCGTCGCGGTGACGGCCCTTGAGTTCCTCGTCGCCGGTCTACAGGCCTACGTCTTCGCGACGCTCGCCTCGATCTACCTCAGCGACGCCCTTCACCCCGGCCACTAGGCCCCGGCGGTATCCCCTTCCGTCCCCGGTCCGCGGTTGCGGCCGGATTTCTCTCCACGCAACGAACGAACCGACACCAGGAGCAATTTGATGGATCCCTTAGCCGCTAAGTACATCGGTGCCGGCCTCGCCTGCCTCGGAATGGCGGGCGCCGCCATCGGCCTCGGCAATCTCTTCGGCCAGTTCTATGCCGGTGCCCTTCGCAACCCGTCGGCTGCCGACGGCCAGCGCGGCAACCTGCTCCTCGGCTTCGCGCTGACGGAAGCGCTCGGCATCTTCTCGCTGCTCGTCGCGCTTCTCCTCCTGTTCGCCGTCTAAGACCGACGACGTTCGTCGATCCGACAGCAGACCCGGACCGGGCGCCCCATTCCCCTGGACGCGCGCCCGGTCCTTATCCGCGAATTTCTTTTGAGCGAAGGACGTCATGGCTCAGCCGGCCCATCCGACCGCAACCCATGAAGGCATCATGGCATCGCCCGCGTCCGAACATGGCGGCGGCTTTCCGCCCTTCGAGAGCCATACTTTCCTCTCGCAGCTGATCTGGCTCGCGCTGGCCTTCGGCCTGCTCTACTACCTGATGGACAAGGTGGCCCTGCCCCGCATTCAGGCGATCCTGCACGACCGTGCCACGCGCCTCTCGTCCGATCTCGATGAGGCCCAACGGATGAAGTCCGAGGCCGAGGCTGCCGGTGCCGCCTACGAAAAGTCGCTGGCCGACGCTCAGGCCAAGGCCCGCACCATTGCCGCCGAGACCCGCGCTTCCCTGAGCTCCGAGGCTGAAGCCCGTCGCAAGACGCTCGAGGCCGAGCTCAACGACAGGATCGCCGCCTCCGAAGCCACGATCCGCACCCGCACCGCCGAAGCCATGGGCAGCGTTCGTTCCATCGCCGGCGAAACGGCCACCGCCATCGTCGAGCGCCTCACCGGGACGGCTCCCGACCAGGCCAGCCTCGATACCGCACTGAACCGCGTCGCCTTCCCGCACTGAGTGCGCCTGCAGCAGACGTGACCGGTCCGGCCCCGCCCGGCCGGAGGCCAACGAAATAGGACGACGAGAATGTTGTTGGATGCCGAGTTCTGGGTCGCCGTCGCCTTCGTCCTGTTCATGGGCGTCGTGTGGAAGGTCGGCGGCTTCGCTCAGATCACCAAGGCCCTCGACACCCGCGGCCGCCGCGTTCGCTCCGAACTCGACGAGGCCCGCCGCCTACGCGAGGAGGCCGCCACGGTGCTGGCCGACTACAAGAAGCGCCGCAGCCAGGCTGAGTCCGAAGCCGAAGCGATCGTTGCCGGAGCCCGCGAAGAGGCTCAGCGCATCGCCGACGAGGGCCATGCCCGTCTGAACGAGTTCATCGCTCGCCGCACCAAGTCGGCCGAGACCAAGATTGCCCAGGCCGAGGTCCAGGCCACCGCCCAGGTCCGCGCAGCCGCTGCCGACGCGGCCGTGAAGGTGTCCGAGGTGGTGTTGCGTGAGCGCCTGCAAGGCGACGCCGCCCTGTCGCTGGTCCGTTCCAGCCTCGACGAGGTCAAAGGTCGTCTCCGGGCCTGACGTCTTCCGGAACGATCGTTTCGAGAAAGCCGCCCACCGGGCGGCTTTTTTGTTTCCGGACGTGCCGCTTCACACTCGCGGGCCGCACCCCCTGTCGTGGTATGGCAGCACCCACGTCCTTGCCCACAAGAATAATCCATGGAGATCCGATGCGGCCGATCATCTCCATCTTGGGCCTGTCGAAGGTCTATGCCTCCGGCCTCCACGCCCTCAAGGATATCAACCTCGACATCGCCAAGGGCGAGATTTTCGCTCTGCTCGGTCCCAATGGCGCCGGCAAGACGACACTGATCAGCATCGTCTGCGGCCTCGTCCGCGCGACGAGCGGCACTGTCACCGTGGATGGCCACGACATCGGAGCGGATTATCGCGAGGCGCGCAGGGCCATCGGCCTCGTGCCGCAGGAACTCACAACCGATGCCTTCGAGACGGTGTGGGATACGACGAGCTTCAGCCGCGGTCTGTTCGGCATGAAATCCGATCCTGCCCATATCGAGAGGGTACTGCGCGACCTCTCCTTGTGGGACAAGAAGGACAGCCGGATCATGACCCTGTCCGGGGGCATGAAGCGGCGCGTTCTCATCGCAAAGGCTCTCAGCCATGAGCCGCACATCCTCTTCCTTGACGAGCCGACAGCCGGCGTCGACGTGGAACTGCGCCAGGACATGTGGCGACTGGTGCGCAAGCTCCGCGAGCAGGGCGTCACCATCATCCTCACCACCCATTACATCGACGAGGCCGAGGAGATGGCCGACCGCGTCGGCGTGATCCGGAAGGGCGAGATCATCCTGGTGGAGGAGAAGGCCGAGCTGATGCGCAAGCTCGGCAAAAAGCAACTGACCCTGCAATTGCAGAACCCCCTCCGCGCCCTGCCGAACGAGTTGGCTCCGCATGGCTTGGTTCTGTCGGCGGATGGACAGGAGCTTGTTTACACCTACGACACCAAGGGCGAGCGCACCGGGATCACCACGCTGCTGACCGACCTCGCCGCTGCCGGCATTCCCTTCCGTGATCTCTCCACCAGCCAGAGTTCGCTGGAGGACATCTTCGTCGATCTCGTAAGGGAGCAGGCATGAATCCGTTGTCGATGAACTGGCCGGCCGTCGGCGCGATCTATCGCTTCGAGATGGCCCGGTTCTGGCGCACGGGACTGCAGAGCATCGTCGCTCCGGTCATCGCCACATCGCTCTACTTCGTGGTCTTCGGCGCGGCGATCGGGTCGCGCATGGCCTCGGTGGATGGCATCGCCTACGGCGCCTTCATCGTGCCGGGGCTGATCATGCTCTCGCTCCTGACGCAGAGCATCGCCAACGCCTCCTTCGGTATCTACTTCCCGCGCTTTGCCGGCACGATCTACGAAATCTTGTCGGCGCCGGTCTCCCCTTTCGAGATCGTGCTCGGCTATGTCGGCGCTGCTGCCTCGAAATCCATCCTGATCGGGCTGATCATCCTCGCCACCGCCGCTCTGTTCGTGCCCCTGCGGATCGAGCATCCGCTCTGGATGGTGGCCTTCCTGATTCTCACGGCGGTGACGTTCAGCCTGTTCGGCTTCCTCATCGGCCTCTGGGCGGACGGATTCGAGAAGCTCCAGCTCGTGCCGCTTCTGGTCGTGACGCCCCTTACCTTTCTCGGCGGCAGCTTCTATTCCATCGAGATGCTACCGCCGTTCTGGCGGGCGGTCAGCCTTGTCAACCCGGTCGTCTACCTCATCAGCGGCTTCCGGTGGAGCTTCTTCGGCACCTCCGATATGCGGGTCGAGATCAGCCTCGCGATGACGCTGGTCTTCCTCGCCCTTTGCCTCGGCAGCGTGACCTGGATCTTTCGGACCGGTTATCGGCTGAAAAGCTGATCTTCCTCAGGGTCGCCCGTTGAGAAAGGCGAGGACGCCCTGCCGGTGCTGCTTGTCGCCCACCGCTGTACTGTGGTCGCGGTTTGGCAGTTCCAGGCTCCTTGCATTGGGCATGAGAGTAGCCAGCGCCGGTGCGGAGCCGGCAACCGTGTCGAGGGTGCCCACTGTGACCAGGGTCGGCGCTTCGATCTGAGAGACTTCTTCCCGCGACAGGGTCTGGCGCGAGCCGCGCATGCAGGCGGCAAGCGCTCTGAGATCGCTCTTCGTCTGCTCGGCAAAGGTGCGGAATGCGGCGGCGGTGAGGTTCGGCGCTTTCTCGCCGGGAGGTGCTTCCAGAGCCTCGGCGATCCCGTTCGGCAGTCCTTTGCCCTCCACCAGATGCAACCCGAGACCGCCGAGAAGCACTGAACGTACCCGCGTCGGCTCATCGAGGGCGAGATAGGCGGCGATCCGCGCGCCCATGGAATAACCCATGATGTCGGCGCGGGCGATGCCGAGATGGTCGAGCAGACGCCGCGCGTCCTGCGCCATGATGTCGGAGCCGTAAGCCTCCGGATCGTAGAGTTTCTCGCTCTCGCCGTGCCCGCGATTATCGAGGGCGACGACCCGGTGCCCCGCGTCGGACAGGGTCTTAACCCAAAGCGTGTTGACCCAGTTCACGGAGTGATTCGAGGCAAAGCCGTGGATCAGCACGATCGGATCGCCGCTGCCGCCCTTCGCCGGCACATCGATATAGGCGATGGTGGTTCCGTCGGAATCGAAGGTCTGCATCGGGCTTGTCTATACCTGTCGAAGAAGGCGCCATCGGTGGATGGACGGCCTCCATGGATCGCTAAACTCGCCCTTGAACGGCATGTAGGCAAGGTGCGTGCATCCGAAGCGGTAACAGGAGAGCGTTTCCCTCGTTCCGCGTGGGTTTGGCCGGCTTACCTCCCCTTGCCGCTCGGCGTCTCCGGCGCGATGAACGGTGTGATCGTCCCTGCGGCATCTCTCCGGTCCGGCCGATCGATTCTTGAGGATACGGACGGCCCATGATCCAGATCGTACCTGTCGTCGTCCTCAAATACGTCGTTCGTGCGCCCCAGCCGGACGTGTTCCGTGCCTGGATCGACCCTTTGCTTATCAAGCGTTGGCTCGCGCCCGGTACTTCCGTCATGGAGCATGTGGAGACCGACCCGCGGGTTGGCGGCGCGTTTCTCCTGCGGCGGCGCGACTCGGATAGGGCGTCCCATACCGTGACCGGGCAATACGAGGAGATCAGGCAGGGATATTCCCTGCATCAGACCTGGACTTATGAGGGGCCAAACCCGCTCCTGCGCATCGGCGAGACCCTGATCCATGTCGATCTGCTCTCCGTCGGCGATCGGGCTACGGAGATCACGCTCACCCATCGCCGCATCGTCAACGCTGATGTTCGGAACGCCTATCGCGATGATTGGCGGAGCTGCTTTTCGAAGCTCCAGGCTGCTTTTGCCTAACGGCTTTCCATTTGGATCCGGATCGCCTTCCGCCGACGCTGCAGGCGTTCGAAAAAGGGGGGACCGTTTTTTCTCTCCGGATCCAACGACAAAGGGACCACGGCCTGCGCCGTAGCCCTCCGGGGGATCGTCGCTCAGGCGAAGGCGGGCTGACCGCTGGTGACGGCGCGCTGCGCGACGGCTTCGTCGTAGAGCTTCTGCTCGGTCTGCTTGTGGGTAACTGAGAACCGCACCGAGATTGCGCAGAGCGACGAGATCAGTACGGCGATGCCGAGGATGAACAGGGCGCCGGGCAGGTTGCCGACACCCTTGAGCAGGAAGCCCGCCGCCACGGCGCCGACATTGCCGCCTGCGCCGATGATGCCGGCAACGCCACCGAGCGCCTTGCGGTCGATGAACGGTACGAGGGCGTAAGTGGCGCCGCAGGCCATGTGGGTGAACAGGCCGAAGGCGAGCATGGCGACGACGGCCAGTACCACCGAGCCGGCATAGGCAAAGGCGAGAAGGCCGATCCCTTCGCCGACCATCAGCGCGAACAGGAGCAAGGTGCGACCGTCGAGGCCCTTCGAGCGGGCGACCCGGTCCGACGCGATGCCGCCGAGCGCGCGGGCGAACAGAGCCAGCAAGCCGAAACTGCCCGCCGCCATGCCGGCCTGGGTCAGATCGAGGCTGAACCGCTCGACATAGTAGGTCGCCGCCACCGCATGGATGAAGATCTCGACGCCGAAGCAGGCGCCATAGGTGATGGCGAGCATCCAAACCCGGTAGTTCGTCATCGCCTGCTTGAAGACCGCCCAGCCGCCCTTCTTGCCGGAATCCACCGCGACGCCGCGGGCGCGCAGCTCCATGATGTTGCCCTCGGGCATGTCCTGCGTGAACCGGTAGTAGAGGAAGGCTACGACGAGCATCATCACGCCCGGCACGATCATCGATAGGCGCCAGCCCATCGTCTTCTCGACGCCGATGCTGACGAGGGCCGCGAGGATCAGCGGCATGACGCTTTGGGTGACGCCGCCGCCGGCATTGCCCCAGCCGCCCACGGTGGCGTTGGCGGTGCCCACCACGTTCGGCGCGAACATCACCGATGTATGGAACTGCGTGATGACGAAGCTCGCCCCGATGGCTCCGATGGCAAGGCGGAAGAACAGGAAGCTCTCATAGGAATTGGCGAAGGCGATGCCGATCACCGGGATCGCTCCGAGAACCAGGAGGCCGGTATAGGTCAGGCGGGGTCCGAACCGATCGCACATCGGCCCGATCAGCAGGCGCACCAGGATGGTGATGCCGACCGCGGCGATGTTGATGTTGTAGACTTGGTCGTTGGTGAGCTGAAACTCGCCCTTGATCACCGGCATCAGCGGGGCGACCGCGAACCAGGCGAAGAAGCAGACGAAGAAGGCGAGCCATGTGATGTGGAACGCACGCATCTGCGGCGTGGCCAGACTGAACAGATCGATCCGGGTGGCTTTTTGGGACTGCATGCGGAGAGGCTCCAGGCGATCGGATGTCTCCCGGCACTCGGTGCGAGTGGCCCCCATCGCGGGGTGGGGAGAGATTGGTCGCTCACGCCACAGTGAGCACGAGCCGCCATCTTTGAAGGCAGCTCTCGCGGGCGCCGTTGCCCACGTGGGGGCTTTCGCATGGCGCGTGCCAAGTCGAATGATTCTGAACCGTCGCTCCGCAATCCGGTATTTTACCGAGGGCAGTACCGCTCCCCCCTTAACTCAGGAGAATCCCAGCCTTGCCGGCAATGCCTCTTGGATGATCGCTTGCGCAGCCGATGAACTAAGGACTGCGTTCTTTGTGAGCATGGCGCCGATTTATGCCGATTTAACCAATGGCGTCGAACGACATCAGATGCTTGCCGTGCGCTTGCCGGGCTGGCATCACCCGCCTCAATGACCGACACGCAATCTTCCCCCATCCGGCCTTTCGGCACCTACGCGCCCAAGGGGCTCGTGGCGCGCATCACCGATCGCACGGTGACGCTCTCCGGCAAGAGCTGGGCCGGTCGGCGCATAGGCTTCTTCCTGCGCCGGCTGGCTATCACGATGCTGCATGGACAGCCCCTCGACGTAGAGCGGTTCGGGGCGCGCATGCGGCTGCACCCCTACAACAACAATTGCGAGAAGAAGGTGCTGTTTACCCCGCAATTCTTCGATCCCGAAGAGCGGGCGCTGCTGGCCTCACGGCTGGAGCCAGACTGCACCTTCCTCGACATCGGCGCCAATATCGGCGCCTACGCCCTGTTCGTGGCTGCTTTCGCCGGTCCGCGCGCCCGCATCCTCGCCGTCGAGCCGCAGCCCGACGTGTTCGACCGGCTCACCTATAACATCGCCCAGAACCCGTTCGGCACAGTAAAGGCGGTGGCCTGCGCGGTGGCCGACAAGGCCGGCGAACTGACGCTGTTCGTGGACCCGCGCAACCGTGGCGAATCGAGCCTGAAGATCGTCGGCACCAACGAGGGCGCACAAATCCGCGTGCCGGCGGTCACCCTCCTTGGACTCGCCCAGGGCGAGGGCATTACCCGCATCGACGCGATCAAGCTCGATGTGGAGGGCGCCGAGGATCTGATCCTGGAGCCGTTCTTCCGCGAAGCGCCGGTCTCCCTGTATCCTCGCCTTCTCGTCATTGAGGATGGCACGGCGCAATGGCAGATCGATCTCGTCGGCCTGCTCGAGGCTCGAGGTTACCGACAGATCGCCCGCACTCGGCTGAACCTGATCTTCGAGCGAACGGCCGGCTGAGCACATCCGGCCGTTCGCTCGAACCACCTGTCAGCATCAGGTCGAGATTGAATAGGCGAAAGCGCCATCTCCGCCGCTGAGATGTTTACGTCTCGGCTCCACGTCCGCGCCGCGGCAGTCGGACGGAAAAAGGGCCCCCGAAGCAGGGAGCCCCGATGATGCCATCGCTCAGAGCGGGATGTTGTCGTGCTTCTTCCAGGGCTGCTCCATCTCCTTGGTGCGGAGCATGCCGAGCGCCCGAGCGATGCGTTTGCGGGTCGAGTGGGGCATGATCACCTCGTCGATATAGCCGCGCTCTGCGGCGACGAAGGGCGAGAGGAAGCGGTCCTCGTATTCGCTGGTCCGTGCCGCGATCTTGTCGGTATCGCCGATCTCACTCCGGAAAATGATTTCCACCGCGCCTTTGGCGCCCATCACCGCGATCTGTGCGGTCGGCCACGCGTAGTTGATGTCGGCACCCACGTGCTTCGAGGCCATCACGTCGTAGGCGCCGCCGAAGGCCTTGCGGGTAATGATCGTCACCAGCGGCACGGTGGCCTGACTGTAGGCGAAGAGCAGCTTGGCGCCGTGCTTGATGAGGCCGCCGTATTCCTGGGCAGTGCCCGGCAGGAAGCCTGGTACGTCGACGAAGGTCACGATCGGGATCGAGAACGCGTCGCAGAAGCGCACGAAGCGGGCGGCCTTGCGGGAGGCGTCCGAATCGAGCACGCCGGCCAGCACCATCGGCTGGTTGGCGACGAAGCCGACGGTGCGGCCCTCGATGCGGCCGAAGCCCGTCATGATATTGCGGGCATAGGTGGCCTGGATCTCGAAGAAGTCGCCCTCGTCGGCCACGCGCCGGATCAACTCGCCCATGTCGTAGGGCTTGTTCGGGTTGTCCGGGATCAGGGTGTCGAGGGATTTGTCGAGGCGCAGCGGGTCGTCGAAGCTTTCGATCTCCGGCACGCCGTCGATGTTGTTGGCGGGCAGGAAGTCTACGAGACGGCGGACCTGGAGCAGCGCCTCCACGTCGTTCTCGAATGAGCCGTCGGCGATGGAGGACTTGGTGGTGTGGACCTTGGCGCCGCCGAGTTCCTCGGCCGTCACCACCTCGTTGGTCACGGTCTTCACCACGTCTGGGCCGGTGACGAACATGTAGCTCGTATCGCGGACCATGAAGATGAAGTCGGTCATGGCCGGCGAATAGACGTCTCCGCCGGCGCAGGGGCCCATGATGACGGAGATCTGCGGGATGACGCCCGAGGCGGCGACGTTCCGGCGGAAGACCTCGCCATAGCCGCCGAGCGCCGCGACGCCCTCCTGGATGCGGGCGCCGCCGGCATCGAAGATGCCGATGATCGGCGCACGCATTTTCAGCGCCATGTCCTGGACCTTGACGATCTTCGCGGCATGCGTCTCGGAGAGCGAGCCGCCGAAGACTGTGAAGTCCTTCGAGAACAGGAAGACGGTGCGGCCGTTGATGGTGCCCCAGCCGGTGACGACACCGTCACCGGGGATCTTCTGCTTCTCCATCCCGAAATCGGTGGAGCGGTGCTGCACGAACATGTCGAATTCCTCGAACGACCCATGGTCGAGGAGGAGCTCGATGCGCTCGCGCGCCGTCAGCTTGCCACGCTTGTGCTGAGCAACGACGCGATTCTCGCCGCCGCCGAGGCGAGCCTGGGAGCGCCGCTCTTCGAGCTTCTCGAGAATATCCTTCATGCGCGGTGAGCCTTGAGATGGGTGCGAGAAAATGGGGCCATGCCACATGTTTGGGCAAGGCTTGGCGGTTGAGAGTCAAATGCGCCTTAGCACGGAGGACAGGCAGCGAAAATGGATTTAACGGGCAAGCTTTGCCAGCTTTGCCGCGGACTCGAACTCGGTCTTCCGCAGGGCATGGCGCGCGTCCGCCTCGGCATCGCTTCCCCAGACACTGGCCTGATAGGCCTCGTCTACATGCGCCGCCGCCCAGGCATCTTGCGAGGTCAGGCGTCCGTGAAGGGCGGCCAGCGCGATGAGGAGCGAGCCGGTGAGCGTGGTCATCGTGTGGAGAGCCGCCAGCCGGAACGGCCCTTCGACCGCTTCGATCGCGCCGCGCAAGGCGGTCACCGACGTCTCGGGCTGGGTGACATGCATCACCCCTTCGCTGAGGATGAGGCGCGCACCGTAAGTCTCGTGCGCCCAGTCGATCACAGGGTCCCAGGCACGGGCCTGATCCGCCACGAGACGTTCCGGGTCAGCGGCGCGGTAGGCGACGAGATCCGTTCCGGCATAGGCCGAAAGGTCGTCTATCACCGCCTCTCGGCGGGGGGCGACGCCGTCGATGGCAGTGTTGGCGATGCGCGTCAGCGGCATGGTCGACGGATCGATGACGTCGACTTGCGCCGCCCATTCGGCGGCCACGGCCTCGGCCAGCGCCCGCGTTGGCAGGCGCAGCGGGTTGCGTGCTGGCGTGTTGGCGGACCGTCCGTCGAGAATCAGGCGAAACCCACCTTCGTCTTCGGCGAGATCGGCCTCCGCGTAGAACCGCTTCGGCAGGGCGACACGCGTCTGCGCCCGCACGGCCCGGTGCGGGTCGTGGACAGGAGGGGCATCGGAGGCGCCAAGCCAGCCGGCAGGATCGTCGTTGCTCATGAAGCGGGGTTCTAACGCATCGCGCATCGGCCTGCGAGCGTCGAGCTGGGGGATGTTCGTTCGGGTGCTGTGTCCTACTCGGACGCGAGGTCGCCGATGATGGTGTCCGTGCCGGACTCGCGAAGACTTCCCGAGAACAGGTCCGCCAGCGCGGAGGCGGTCTCGACCACGGTCACCGCCCCCGCTCCGAGCAAAGCGCCCGGCGGATGGTAGCCCCAGGCGACACCGATGGCGGCCGCGCCGGCACTCACCGCCATGTCCATGTCGTAGGTGGTGTCCCCGATCATCACCGTCGTCTTCGGCAACGCACCCACCTCGGCCATCGCCTGATGCAGCATCGCCGGGTCTGGCTTCGACGGTGCATCGTCCGCGGTCTGGATGGTGGCAAAGACGTCGCCCCAGCCATGGCTCTCGATCAGACGGTCAACCCCGCGCCGGGACTTGCCTGTAGCGAGCCCGAGCCGAAGATCGTCGCGGGCGCGCAGGCGTTCGATTAGGTCGCCCATGCCCGGGAACAACGGTTCCTCATAGGCGGGGCTGAGGCGCAGGGTGTTGAAGGCGCGCTTGTAGCTCTCAGACAGACCCTCCACTGGCCCATCCTCGCCCACGAGACGCCGGAAGGCTTGCGGTAGCGAGAGCCCGACGACGGAGAGGGCTACCGCGCGCGTGGGCGCTTCGATACCGTGTTCGGCGAAGGCCATGCCTTGCGCGGCGACGATGAGGTGCTGACTGTCGACGAGCGTCCCGTCGACGTCGAAGACGACGAGCTTCACGGGACCGTCCCGCATGGCATCATCACGGCTGACGTCCTTGCGGGGATTGCTGAGCTGGAGCTTGACCGGGCTTCTGGCGTTCGTAGCCGAGCTTGCACCGGATCAGGAAGCGCCGCCGCACCCCGCCGCGCAGGCCGCGCGCATGAGACAGCCGGTTACAGCTGGCATAGGACCGCCGCCTGCGGTCGCCCGCCCGCGCCTGCGATCCGTGGCGACCGACGGAGGGAGGCGGCGGAGTTTGGTTCTGCGCGACTGGGACCGGGGCTGCTTTTGCTGCGGGACCCGGTGGGTTCTGCTGTGGACCCGCCGCCTGCGCCGCAGCCTCGGAAGTCAGCGACGCTGATCCGAAGCACACGAACAGGCCGATCAAGGCGGTGCTGGCCATGGTCGCGAACGTCATTGGCATGGTTTCTCGCTGCAACGACGGGTGAGGTCGACCACAAGGATAAGGCATGGCGCCCGATTGCCAAGGCGCATCCGCGGACACTCCCCACCGATGCGGCCCGCGTGGATCATGCTTCCGGCGCCTCGACGATGGGATCGTAGCGCGAGGCGTCGAAGCCCAGCAGGTTCCAGCTCTGAGCCATGTGCGGCGGCAGCGGCGCCGTCACGTCCACCGGCTTCAGCGTGCGCGGATGCGGGATGACGATGCGGCGTGCCAGCAGATGCAACCGGTTCTGGATGCCTCCCGGCAATGCCCAGTTCTCGACGCTGAAATATTTCGGATCGCCGACAATGGGATGGCCGATATGCGCAGCATGGGCGCGGAGCTGGTGCGTGCGCCCCGTCACGGGTTTCAGCGAGAGCCAGGACAGCTTCTGCGCCGCGTTATCGACCATAGCGTAGTAGGTCAGCGCGTGGGCGGCGCCGTCATCGCCATGCTGGGCTACCCGCATTCGGGCGTCGCCGTCGGGGGCCTCTTCCTTGGCGAGGTAAGTCGAGATCCGGCCCTGAGGCACGCGCGGGACACCGGCGGTGAGCGCCCAGTAGACCTTGCGGGCGGACCGCGAGCGGAAGCTCTTGGCAAGGGTCGCCGCCGCGAGGCGCGTCTTGGCGACGATGAGACAGCCGGCAGTGTCCTTGTCGAGGCGGTGGACGAGGCGCGGCTTCTGCCCGTCCGGTCCGGTCAGGGCCTCCAGCAGCCCGTCCACATGGCGCACGGTGCCGGAGCCGCCCTGGACGGCGAGGCCGAACGGCTTGTTCAGCACCATCATGTCCGCATCCTCGTAGAGGATGAGCGAGCGCAGGAAGTCGGCATCGGTGGCGTCACGCGCGACACTGCGCGGCCGGTCAGCCACGGGGTCGAGCTTGAGGGGCGGCACGCGTACGCTCATGCCCGGCAGGAGGCGGTCATTCGGCTTGGCGCGCTTGCCGTCCACCCGCAACTCGCCCTTGCGGACGATGCTCTGGACACGGGTGAAAGGTAGCTGCGGAAAGCGCGTGGTCAGGAAGCGGTCGATCCGCATTTCGGCTTCGTCTTCCTCGACGATCAGCGTCTGCACCCCGGAGGCCAGAGTCGCGGAGGCGGCGGCGCGCTGTTCGCGCCGGGTCGGGCCTTCGACTGCCGGTTCCGGAGGCTTGGCGCCGGCACGGCGCTGGCGCGGCGCATCGAAGGCTTTCGCTGCGACCTCGTTGCGGGGCGCCCGCGTCCGAGGCGCACGGGGAACCGAGGCTTCGTCGTCAGCCGTTGCCTCGGGGGCGTCGCCAGGGCGCCAGGGGGCGCGCTTGTCGGCTTCGCCGCGCAGCTGCGCGGCGCGCTGGGCGGCGTCGAGGGCGCTGGTGCGCGGGCCGGTTCCTTCGCGGTCGGGCCTGCGGAACGCGCCGGGCTTACCGGGACGGTAGGGCTTGCCGCCGCTGCCGGGCGGCCTGCCCTTGCCGACGCCGGAACCTTTGCGTCCGGCATTGCCGCGTGATGGTGGTCTGGTGGTCATCGGGTGCTCGTAACACCCTCGCCCCTCTGGGCAAAGCGCTTCGAGAGCGGGGCCCTGCGTGAACCGAAGGTCAAGCCGCGCGGCGGCCCGCCTCGATGGTGAGGCCTGTCCCGACCGAGCCGAACGTGTCTCCGTCGACAACGCGGGCGTTCGGTACGCCCGCAACCAGGGCGGCTCGGACATGCGGCAGCCCCGTTGACCCGCCGGTGAGGAACAGGGCGTCGATGCCCTCGGCGGGCAATCCCGCTTGGTTCAGGCAGCGCCCGATCCGCTCGGCGATTCGCCGCGAGAGCTCCTCCGTCTGCGCCACGAGGCCGGCATGGTCGAGATTGGCGGCGAGGCCCGGCTCGACCCAGCCAAGGGCCACGCCGCCCTGGCCTGCATCCGAGGCGGCGATCTTGGCACCTTCGACCTCCATCGCCAGGGAATGCCCGCGCTCGGCCTCCACCACGGTGTAGAGCCGAGCGATCAGGTCCGGCCGGCGCGCGTCGCGGCGAACCTCCTCGATCTCGCGCAAGGTCTTGGCGTTGTAGAGCCGGTTGATGCTCGACCAAGTCGCGAGATCGTGGAAATAGCCGCTCGGCACGTCGAGATCGCCCCGGTTCATCGAGCTGCCGAGGCCAAACAGCGGCATCACCGTGCCGAGGCTGAGGCGCCGGTCGAAATCGGTGCCACCGATCCGCACGCCGTCATTGGCGAGGATGTCACCGGACCGGTCCACCTTGGCATGGCGCTCCGGCGAAAGCCGCACGATGGAGAAGTCTGAGGTGCCGCCGCCGATATCTGCGATGAGCGCGATCTCCTCTCCCCTTACCTGCTGCTCGTAATCGAGCGCCGCGGCGATAGGCTCGTACTGGAACGAGACGTGACGGAAGCCGATGCTCCGGGCGATCTCGCGCAGGGCATCCTCGGCGCGGGCGTCGCCCTCCGGATCGCCATCGACGAAATGGACCGGGCGGCCGTGGACTACGGTGTCGATGTCGGTTCCCGCCTGCGCCTCGGCCCGCGTCTTAACGGCAGAGAGGTAGCGGGCGATGACGTCGCGGAAGCGGATACGCTCACGCCCCACCGGCGTCGTCTCTTCGAGCAGGGAGGAGCCAAGCACCGATTTGAGACTGCGCATCAACCGGCCCGGCGTGCCCTCCACATACTCGGCCATTGCCGCGCGGCCGACGAGGGGTGTCCCGCCCGGTGGGAAAAAGATCGCGCTGGGAATCGTGACGTGGTCGCCCTCAAGCCGTAGCAGGGCGGGCCGCCCCTCGGTCACGAGGCCGAGCGTGGTGTTGGACGTGCCGAAATCGAGGCCGCAGGCCGCCATGTAGGATCTCCGGACAGTCTGTCCGCTGGAAAGGGGGGCAGCCGACCTACAGGCTGCGCTCCGCCGGGTCCACCGGTCTCAACGCCCGAAATCGCCGGCCCGGCTCGCCTTCAGCGCAGGGCTCCCACCGGTGAGCCGGCGCTTGAGCCGCACGATCGCCTCACGCTGCAACTCACTGGCGGTGGAATGGGCACCGGCGACCTGCGAGAGCATGTCGATGAAGTGCAGGCGCTCGGCTTCGGTGAGGTTGTCCCGCAGCAGAGGCAGCAAGTCGTCGGCCACGAGGGAGAACGGCCGCCGCGCCTCGGTGTAGGTCCAGGCGCGCTCGAACGTGGCCGAGATGGAATCGATCTGGAGCGGAGAGTCCATAAATTCCAGGATCTTGGTCTTCTCGGCGGCGGTGACGGGGCTGCCCGTGCGCACCATCTGGATCATCAGGATCACCGCCGCGAGCCTCACGTCCCGCACTCGCTTCAGCGGCGTGCCAATGATGTCCTCCAGGGTCGATTTCGCCCGACGCTGAAGCCCCTTCGTGTCACGGTTGACCTCCCTCAGTGCCGTCGCGGTGCCGTGCGCGCGGATGATCCAGAACAGGACGGCACCCACGATCCCGATCACTGCGACGATGACGACCATGTAAATGAGCCTTTCCCAGAAGCCGGACCGGTCGGACGGTCGGATCGACTGTCAGCATAGCCTCGCAGTTGGGGGCAAAACCCGAAGCGGGCGCGACCCTGCAAGGGATCGCTCCGGCGCCATCGATTCGCAACCGTCTGATATGAGCGTTCAGCCTTCCCCGAGATAGCGGTGGCGCAGGTGGCGCATGTAATCCTCAGCGCAAAGGGGCTTGCCGGTGGCGGCGACGAGCAGCTCGTCGGTCTCCATGAGACTGCCGCGTCCATGCACGTTCTCGCGCAGCCAACCCCGCAAGGCGGTGAAATCGCCCTCTGCCAGATCAGTGGGGATGCCGGGCCGGCTCTCGCGTGCAGCACGGAAGAGCTGCGCTGACGCCATGGCGCCGAGGGTATAGGTCGGAAAATAGCCGAAGCTGCCGCCGGGCCAGTGGATGTCCTGTAGGCAGCCGAGCCGATCGTTCGGCACGCGGAGACCGAGCAAGCCGCGCATGCCCTCGTCGAACGCGCCGGGCAGATCTGCCACCGCGAGGTCCCCGGCGATCATCGCCGTTTCGAGGTCGTAGCGCAGGAGGATGTGCGCCGGATAGGTCACCTCGTCGGCATCGACCCGTATCAGGCCCGGCTCCACCCGCGTGTAGAGGCGGTGCAGGTTGTCGGCATCCCAGGCGCTCCCCTCCCCACCGAAGCTTTCACGCAGGCGAGGCGCAAGGTAGGCGCAGAACTCGGCGGAGCGGCAGGCCTGCATCTCGATCAGCAGGGACTGGCTCTCGTGCAGGCTCATCCCTCGGGCATTTCCCACGGGCTGATAGAGCCATGCGGCCGGGCGACCCTGTTCGTAGAGGGCGTGGCCGGTCTCGTGCAGCACCCCCATCAGGGCGCGGGTGGCGTCGGCCTCGTCGTAGCGCGTGGTGATGCGAACGTCGTCGCTGGCTCCGCCGCAGAACGGGTGCAGGCTGGAATCGAGCCGCCCGCGCTCGAAGTCGAACCCGGCGGCGCGCATCAGCGTCAGCCCAAGGGCTTTCTGCGCTGCCACCGGGAACCGTCCCGGCAGCGGAATCGGCGCCGGCATCGCCGCCTGCCGGTCCCGGATCGCTCCGATCAGCCCCGGCAGGGTTTCACGAAGCGCGGAAAAGAGCGGATCGATCGCAGCCCGGCGCATGCCGGGATCGTAGCCGTCGAGGAGCGCGTCGTAGGGGGCGAGGCCGAGTGCCGCGCCCTTGGCCTCGCCGACCTCTCGTTGCAAGCGCAGGGTCTCGGCGAGAAGAGGCGTCAGCATCGCGAAGTCGGATGTCTCCCGCGCCTCCCGCCAGGCCATCTCGGAACGGGACGAGGCCTTGGAACTCGCGGCGACGAGATCGCCCGGCACGGCCGAGGCGTGACGATAGGCACGGCGCATCTCACGCAGATTGGCCCGTTCCCACGGTCCGAGGGCAGCTTCATCGTCCGAGGCCTGCGCAATCAGGTTCCCGGTCTCGGCGGCGGTGAGGATCTCGTGGGTGATGACCCGCAACTGGGCGAGCTGCTCGGCCCGGCCCTCCGCAGCGCCATTGGGCATCAACGTCTGGGCGTCCCAACCGAGGATGCCCGCGGCATCCTCGACGGCGCCGATGCGGGCAAAGCGGGTGGCGAGGCTACGATAGGCGTGCATGGTCGAGGCTGGCCTTCCTGCATGTCGGAGCGCCGCCCTATCACGGGATTGAGGCGCGGCGGACGAAGAGATCAGCGCTCCTCGTCACGGCGTTGCTTTCGCAAGGCTTCCCAATGGGCGAGACGGTCGCCGTAGCGGGTTTCCATGCCCCGGTCGGTGGGCTCGTAGAAACGCTGACGGCCGAGCGCCTCGGGCCAGTAATCCTGGCCCGAGAACGCATCCGGCTCGTCGTGATCGTAGCGGTAGCCCTCGCCGTAGCCGATCTTGCGCATCAGCTTGGTGGAGCCGTTGAGGATCGTGCGGGGCGGCGGCAGCGAGCCGTGCTCCTTGGCGACCCGCGTCGCCGCCTTATAGGCGTTGTAGACAGCGTTCGATTTCGGCGCGCAGGCGAGATAGACGGTGACCTGCGCCAGAGCGAGTTCACCCTCCGGCGAGCCGAGGAAATCGAACGCCTCCTTGGCGGCGGTGGCGACGACGAGGGCCTGCGGGTCGGCGAGGCCGATATCCTCCACCGCCATGCGCACGAGGCGCCGGGCGATGAACAGCCTGTCCTCCCCGCCGTCGAGCATGCGGCAGAGGTAATAAAGCGCCGCATCGGGGTCTGAACCGCGCACGGTCTTATGTAGCGCGCTGATGAGATTGTAGTGGCCTTCCTGGCTCTTGTCGTAGATTGGTGCGCGGCGCTGAACGATATCCTGCAGGGTAGCGGCATCGAAAATCTCGTCGCGCTTGGCCGAGCGCCACACCTCTTCCGCGAGGGTCAGGCAGGCACGCCCATCGCCATCGGCCATGCGGACCAGGACGCCGCGCGCTTCTTCGTCCAGCGGCAGCGGCCGTTCGGTCAAAGCCTCGGCGCGGACCAGCAACTTGGCGATGGCCATATCGTCGAGGGAGCGAAACAGCAGGACGCGGGCGCGCGAAAGGAGCGCGGCATTGAGCTCGAAGGATGGATTCTCCGTGGTGGCACCCACGAGCGTCACCGTCCCATCCTCCATGACGGGAAGGAACGCGTCGAGCTGCGCACGGTTGAAGCGGTGGATCTCGTCCACGAAAAGCAACGTCCCCTGCCCCATTGTCCGGCGCTGGCGGGCCGACTCGAAGACCTTCTTCAAGTCGGCGATGCCGGAAAAGATCGCCGAGATTTGCTCGAACTTGAGATCGGTCTCGTGGGCCAGGAGGCGCGCCACCGTGGTCTTGCCGGTGCCTGGCGGACCCCAGAATACCAGTGAGCCGAAGGATTTCCCGCTGAGGAGACGGGTCAGCGACCCGTCCGGCCCGGTTAGGTGCTCTTGTCCCACAACCTCGGCGAGGGAACGCGGGCGCAGGCGGTCGGCGAGCGGGCGCGGCGCGTCGTTCTGCAGGCCGGCGGAAGCAAAGAGATCGGACATCGACGCATAGAAGACGTGGCCCGCGTCATCCTGCAATCCGCAAAAGGCCTCGTCCCCGCGTTTCGGTGGGCCTGCCCCGTGCTCGCCGGTCCCGTTGCCCGGTCGCGATCAGATCGGAAGCAACACGAGTTCCGAATAGAGCAGGTCAAGATTGGACGACGCCATGTCGTGAGAGGAACGGTAACGTCCGGACCGGGCTTCTCGAACCGCCGGCACGCCGGCGGGAACGAAGCCCTCATGAGCGGCGAGAATCACGGTGCGTTGCCGTGTGAGGATGCCGAGCTTGATGCGCTCGAAATGCCGCGCCAGGATATCCGGCCGACTGCAATAGAGCAGTTCGGAGGTAGGAATCCTCATCCGCGGGTTCGTGCCGAGGCGGCGCCGCTTCACGATGAGATACGTGCTGCCCGCTCCCTCCCGGACGAGGAGATGCAGGAGATCGAACGGGGCGTGATCGTCGAGGATGCGCCGGTCCTCGTCGCCAAGATGGCTACGGATGATCGCCAGATCGCATTCGATCTGGATCGGCCGGACATTTAAGCTGCCGAGATTCGAGAACGGCAGGAAGAAGCGCCTCTTTTCCATGCGCGGCAAGGCCATGCTAGCCATGATGGCCTGCGTCTCCGGCCCCGGAGTGAGGCTCGTGAAAACGGTATCCTTGGCCCGCATGGCCTCGGCGAGGAGGATCGATCCCCAGCCGCGATACGCGTCCTGCACGTACCAAGACGAGAGATTGCATGCGAGGCTCGCGCCCTCTTCCGGCTGCAAACGGTGCGAATAGACCGTGCCGATGAAGCCGACGATGGTTGTGCCGACGGTGAGCACGTAGCCGAGATCGGGCTTCTCCTCGATCCAGCCGTATTCGAACAGGCGCCGCCATTCCGCGACGGACAGGGTGTCGACGGTAAAGCCCGATTTGAGCAGCAGGCAGATCGCCTCAATGTCCTCCTCCCTGACGGGCCGCACGCGCGGCTGGTCGGACTCGTCCGGCGTCTCCGCTACGGGGCCGTCCCAGACTAACCGGGTGAGGAGACTCACGGTCGGCGCTGCGAGGAGTGCGCCGAAGGAGAGGTCCCGGTCGGCGAAGCGTTGGATCTCCGTCAGGAGCGAGAACATCGCCAGGGAGCTCGCGCCGACCTCGAAGAAGTTGTCGTCGACGCTGATCGGGATTCCGATTTCGCGCGCGACCATGGCTTGGAGGGCCGCCTCCAGCGCCGCCTCACTCGTCACGTCGCCGCGCGATACCGCCCTGGCCACCTCCTCTGCCTGAAGAGCGACAGATGCGGCCAAGGCCTCGCGGAGCTCGTCGAGGCTCTCTGGATTTCGTAGGGCGCTGCGGTTGTGGGCCGCCTGACCGTTCACGATGTCCCGCGCCGCCGCCTCGGAGCGCTTGCCACTGAAAGTCGTGGGTAGGTCGGTCACCTGAAGGCAACGTGCGGGGACCATCGCCATCGAGCCCTGACTGGACAGCCGTCCGTTGATCGTCTTCATGAGGTCGGGCGTGAGGGTGAGCCCCTCGCGCAGGACGACGGCGAGAATCAGGCGGGCACCGCTGGGATCCTGTTGCTCGACCGCGAGAGCGTCCACCACCGCATCGATTGATTGCAAGATCGCGTATATCTCGGCGGGGCCGACACGGATGCCTCTGATGTTGAGGATGCCGTCGGATCGGCCGTGGATACGCGCGCCGCCATCGGGCGTCAGCTCAATGAGATCGCCGTGGGTCCAGAAGGACGGGTTCTGCGCGAAATAGCTCGTATGGAAGCGGCTGCCGTCCTTGTCGCCGTAGAAACCCAGCGGTGTCGATGGGAACGGGTTGGCGCAGACGAGCTCACCGATGGGACTCGTCGCCCCCGGCACGATGAGTGCGCGGACATCAAGGGCAAGGCTGCGGCACTGTGCTTCTCCCCGGCGCACGGGCAAGAGCGGGTTTCCAAGAACAAAGCAGCCAAGGATATCGGTTCCGCCGGATATCGTTTGCAGAGGCACGTCCTTGACCGCCTCGCGTACCCAGTCGAACTGATGATCGTACAGGACTGAGCCAGTGGAGAGGATGCTGCGAAGGTGCAGGAGGGAGTGCCGCGCGCGCGGGGCGTAGGCGGCGGTCTCGCAGAGTTGCAGATAGGCCGGGCTCGTCCCGAAGACCGTCACGCCGCGACGCTCCACCACCTGCCACAGAGTATTCGGACCCTGGACCGGGCTGTCAAACAGCACGATCCCAGCGCCGCTCGCCAGGGCCGAGATCTGCCAGTTCCACATCATCCAGGCACAGCTGGTGTGGAAGAACAGCGTGTCGCCCGGCTTGAGATCGCCGTGCAACCGATGCTCCTTGACGTGTTCGAGGAGCGTTCCGCCCACCCCGTGGATGATGCCTTTGGGCGGTCCCGTGGTTCCCGATGAAAACAGGATGAATAGGGGGTGGTCGAAGGGTAGACGCGGCCACGCGACGTCCCCATCATCGTCCCTCTTTGCCAGGAGTTCGGCGTAGGCCAGGATCGGTACCGTGCCGCGCGGCTCGCTCGCGAGCACGTCCAGGGATACCACATGGGTCAGCGTTGGGAGGCCGGCGGCCACCGCCATCACCCGGTCTGCGACGGGCGCGCCGGTGTCCCAAGGTTCCGGGCTCAGATGAGCCACGAGAAGCTTCGGCCCTAGGGAACCGAAACGCGACAGGATGGCCGGAGCGCCCATGTCGGGGGCGCAACTGGAAAAGACGGCGCCCAGGGCGGCGGTCGCCAGGGCGGCGATCATCGCTTCCGGTCGGTTGCGGGCGACGGCGACGATGCGGTCGCCTGGTGCGATGCCGAGGCGTCGGAAGGCCACTGCCAATCGCGCGACCCGTAGATGCAGCTCCGCGCGGGTGATTGCCTCGTCAGGAGCATCGAAACGACAGCCCGTGACGGCAATCGCAGTCTCGTCCCAGGCGGTGAGAAGGGCCTCGGCGTAGTTCAAAGTGGTGTTGGGGAAAAACCGAGCTGTTTCGCAGTCCAAGCCTTCGCAGGCCGGGGTGATCGACCCAGAGACCGGCAATCCGGACCATCGCAGTAGGAGAGACCAGAAGGTCTCGTAGTCGTCGATCGCGAAGCGCTCGAAAGTGAAGTAATCAGCGAAGGTCTGTTCGGTTTCTGTCTGGCAAAAGCGGATGAAGCCACTCAGTTGGGAGTGTGACCCCAGGTCGGCCTCGTCGCGCCTTGGCACGGCAAGCTCTTCTCCCACATGTGTTGGCGTCCCCATTATCTGCATCCTCACGACCAATGCTACGAAATGGTGAACAAGTTTTGTAAAATTTGATATTTGCTTTAAGTGCGATTTAAATTAAACCGATTTAATGAATACTGATTTTTCTCGTCTCTGCACCGAATGACCCTCGGTAAAACGAACCTACTCGGCCGATCGTTGCACCCTCAGCTTTGTATTTTCACAGGTTTGGAAAAGTTGCTCCGTCTCAGAAACCGCGACGTTCATAATCCTGCCCCTTTTGCTTTCACCCATGCGTGGGTCTGTACAGCGAAGGGTGGTTCCCGCTTCAGGAGGATGCCGGCAGCGCGGGTCGACGAAGACTTTACCCTCCGAACACCGAGGTCAGCACAGCCCCGCCCCGATTGATCGCGATCTCCCACATGCCGGAGCTGGACCGGGTCAGGCGCTCGAGGTCCTTGGTGGTGGTCACCGGGGTGCCATTGATGGCGACGATCACGTCACCAATCTGCAGGCCGGCGCGGGCCGCCATGGACCCGTCGTCGATCGACGAGACCGCGACGCCTTCGCTGGCGAAGTCCTTCTGCAGTTCCTCAGCTACGGCAGGCGAGGTGTTGACCAGGGTAGCCCCGAAGAAGGGCGAGCGCGTACGCACCTTCACCGCGTCGCGCGGCCGCGTCTCGGGGGCCGAGGCGAGCTTGACCGAAACGGTGGAGCGTGTGGTGCCTCGCAGGATGCCGAACTTCGCGGTTCCGCTAATGCCCTTGAGGGCGAAGCGGTAGCCGAAGGCTTCCGGATCATCGACAATCTTGTCGTCTACCGTGAGGATCAAGTCGCCGCGCTTGAGGCCAGCCTCTTCGGCCGGACTCTTCGGCTGCAGGCTCGCCACCAGGACCCCGGTCGGATGGTCGAGGCCCATGCTCTCCGCGATGTCGGGCGTGACGTTCTGCACCCGTGCCCCGAGCCAGGGGCGACGCACGGTGGTGGCGCCGCCCTTGGCCGTTTCGACGACGGCGCGGACCATACTGGTGGGAATGGCAAAGCCGATTCCGTGACTCCCCCCCGATTGCGAATAGATCGCCGTGTTGATGCCCACGAGCCGACCCTTGAGATCGACGAGGGCACCGCCGGAATTGCCCGGATTGATCGCGGCATCGGTCTGGATGAAGAACTGGTAATCGGACGAACCAACCTGGGTGCGCGCCAGGGCCGACACGATGCCCTGCGTCACCGTCTGCCCGACCCCGAACGGGTTGCCGATCGCCATGACGAAGTCACCGACCTCAAGGGCTTCCGAATCGCCCATGGGCATGGGTACGAGACCGCCGACGGGGCTCTTGATCTTGATCACGGCAAGATCAGTGCGGGGATCGCGCAGGACAATGCTCGCCTCGAACTCCCGCCGATCAGAGAGCGAGACACGAACTTCGTTCATGTTGTCGATGACGTGGTTGTTGGTGATGACGAGGCCGGATTCATCGACGATGACGCCGGAGCCGAGCGACTTCTGCGCCCGCTCGCCCGGCATGCCCTGGCCGCGGCCTGAGCCCTGCTCGCCGAAGAACCGGCGCATGAACTCGTCCATGGCGCTGCGCGATGTGCCGCGCTCCTCCACATGCGAGGCGTAGACGTTTACCACCGAGGGCGCCGCCCGCTTCACTACCGGTGCGAAGGAGAGATCGACTTCAACCTTCGAACTCGGCACGGTCTTGGCCGGTGCGTGAGCCTCCGGCGTCTTCATCATCTGCGCCCAGGCGCTTGATGAGACGACGACGGTCGCCGTGACGAGGCAGGCGAGCAGCGGCCGATGGAACATCGCGATCTCCCGGATGGCAGGCGCAAACGGCGGAGCCGCTGCGGGATCCGGGATATCTAGACGCGCCGGGGCGTCAGCGCGAGGGGTGTCAGGGGCGGCGGAGCGTTGCGGCGATGCGTCCTGCCCGGCGCGCGAGACTCGTGATGCAGCTCAGCGAGGCATCGGCCGCCCGCTGCATCTCAGCGACTTGGAGACGCAGCGCATCGGCCGGGCTCTTCGCCGTCGACAGAGCGCGCCAATGCGCGAACGTGGCGATGCCCTCGTTGCGAACATAGGCCGTCAACGTGTCGTTGGCGGCCGTGATCTCGGTCAATGTAGAAGCAGTGACGGCGGTGGTGTGCGCCGGCGGCGAGTCGAGATCCTGCGCCGAGGCGATGGCGCTTTCGATCTCGGCGGGCAGCAGGGTATCCTGAGCCGCCTCGCTATCACCTTGCGTGCTGACGTCGGACGAACCATGACTCGTGGCATCGTCTTCAGCGACGGCCGTCACAACATCGGCGGCGGGCTGGCTGGCCTGAAATGGCGCATCGTCCGAGTGGACGGTTTCCGGGACGACGAAAGCGGCTTCCGGCTCCGCCTGTCCGGTCAACAGCGCATCCGGCGACACACTCTCCATCAAGGTCTCTGCCACGGGAGCCGCGACGTCGAGCCCGGATGCCGCGATCGGCCCACCGTCCACAGGCGGGGTCTGTAAAGCCGCTACCACGTTGAGAGCGGTCTCGGCACTCGCGTCCGCGCCGGGAAGCTGCGCCGATTGCACGGCTTTGCTTCCCCGGCGATCGTTGGAGCGTTGCTGTCGGCGTGTGGCCATGGTTCGCGTCCTCTTTATCCACAGTCGGTCGCGCATGGCCCGGTCCCGACGCGCGCTTGTGTTCCTAGCGATGATACCGCGTCCACGCCCTTCACGCGAACCAAGCCGGTCCGCGCGAAGGAGCCGGGATCAGACGCCTTTGGCCGCGGACTGAGCCAAGGCACCGAGATCCTTGGCCTGGGCCTGGAGCGTCGAAATCTGGCTGCGCATAAACTCGCTCTGCAGCTCGAACGCTTCCTTCAGGTCGCGCGTGCGTACCAGCTTCTGAGCGAAGTCGAAGGTCGTGCTCGCATTGGTCTGAACCTGGTCGAGGCCCTTGGCGATCACGGATTGGATCGTCTCATGCACCGTCGTCGAGGAAGTCTGAAGCTGTTCGGCGGATTTCACCACCGTGCCAAGCAGCTTGGTCACGGCGGTACGAGCCTGATCAACGCTCTTTTCCGCCAAGTCGCGCAACTCGGCGGGAATCTCATAGGTCGGTGCGGTCATGTCGGTCCTCACTGGATCATCTGGAGCGACACGGAATGGCGCGCCGCACCATCGATATGTTGCGATGCAATATGAGAGTCAAGATGCGGGGTGGAGCAAATGCCCGACAGTATATGTGGAAACTAGCTCGTCTAACACAATATATCCGAGAGCGATGGGATGAGCGAACGCAGTCTAAGTAAGCAGATTGAGGGCCGTTGAACGCAAGACGCGCAGTCGTGCCATGCTGGCAGCTGAGTTATGGATGCGGCAAGGCGGGAGGATTCCGCGCTATGGAGTCTGCTTGCGAGGCGCGACCACGCGAGGCTTGTGCGGCGACCGCTATCCGTGTTTTCCGAGGACATAGGTCGGCGTTGGAGATCTGTTTCCCACTATCTGTCGATAGAGGCGGACGAGAGCGTCGGCATGGGCATCGATGGACATGGGCGCCTCCCAGTAATGCGTGTGAGCCGCGCGCCCGAGCGTCTCCGCTTGAGGCGCGTCCAGACTTCGGAACGCGGTCGCGAGCGCTGTCCGCTCGGGCGGGACCACATAGCCGGTGACGCCGTCGATCACTTTCTCCGCGGCTCCGGACCGGTCCGACGCGACCACCGGTAGTCCCATAGCCAGGGCTTCGTAGACAGTCAGAGGACCGGTCTCGAACCACCTCGAAGGCGCGGCCAGCGCCCTCGCCCGTTGTGCAAGGATGGCGGACACCTCGCCCGGCGATCGCCATCCGAGCATATCCACATGTGGCTGCGCCTGCAGTTCCACCTCCAGCGGGCCTGTGCCGATGAAGAGCACCGGCATGCCGGCGTCTCGCGCCGCTTCGGCGACGAGATCCGCGCCCTTCTCGCGGGTCAAGCGGCCCACATAGGCGATGGCTTTCCCTGTCGCTGGATTGGCTCGCGCCCCCCTCTCCACGCGAACGGGATTGTCGATGCGGTGATGGGTAACGGAAAGGGGGTCGAGGAGCTTGCCCATACGGCCGATGCTGGCGTCGCAGACATGGACCACGTCGAGATGGCGGCGACGCAAGGCGTGGTTCTGGGCGATGCTTCGCCCGACACGGATCGCCTTGTGGAGTCGGCTTTTCGGGTCGCAGGGAGCCGCGACGCAGGAGGCGGAGAGCGGCGTCAGCAGGCACGGGCGATCCTGATCGAAGCGGTAATAGACACCGTTAGGGCAGGCCAGGAAGTAATCGTGCAGGGTCACCACCAGCGGGATGCCGCTGTCGAGCAAAACCGGGAACACGCTCGGCGACAGGCTGCGGGTCCATTGATGCAGATGGACGATATCCGCCGGTTGCGGGAGGGCGGTGAGCACAGCGCGCAGACGGGCGGCGGAATCCCGGCTCCAGATGCCGGACAGTGCCGCCTCCAGGGGCGGGCGGTTCCAGATGTCGGTATTGCCGAGGCAGACCCGCCGGATGTTCTGATGATCGAGGAGCGGATCCGCCGGTCCCTCGATCGCCTGGATGAAGGTGACGCTGATCCCCGCTCGGGCAAGGCCGTGCGCGGATTCCACCGCGACCTTCTCGGCGCCGCCGCTCGCCACGGCGAACTCTGCGAGGATCACGATCTGCATGGTCTGCCCGGAGCCTCAGCCGGCTTTCGGGTTCGTCATGCCCATGCCGCGACAGCGACGTTATGGGCTATCGCCTCACGTCCGGTAAACGCTACCGGCCGAGCGGCAAGCCGATATGTCGGCGGCGGCGAAAGGGATCGGGCATCGGTTCCTCGCGTTGGTCACGGTAAATCCGCCGCCCCCGGCGGCGGTCAGGCGAGCCAGAGGAGGCACCCATGTCGGACCCCAAGCCAACATCCACGTCGGACACCGACGAGAAGCGTCGTGTGGATCCGACGCCCAGCAACGACAAGACAAATCCCGAAAATCATCAGGACGAAATGAGCGATCGACTGGACGAGGCGCTGGAAGAGACCTTCCCGTCCAGCGACCCGGTCTCGGTCAAGATCACGAAGTAATCGGCCTTAGGGACCAAAAAACACCAAAGCCGAGCTGCGGGGCAGCTCGGCTTTGGCGTCGATCTTCTGTCATGAGGTCGCGCATCAGACCTCGCGCGACACCATCATTTTCTTGATCTCGGCGATGGCCTTTGCCGGGTTCAGGCTTTTCGGGCAGGCATTGGCGCAGTTCATGATCGTGTGGCAGCGATAGAGCCGGAACGGGTCGTGAAGGGCGTCGAGGCGCTCGCCCGTATTCTCGTCGCGGCTGTCGATGAGCCAGCGATAGGCCTGCAACAGGGCTGCCGGACCAAGGAAGCGGTCGCCGTTCCACCAGTAGCTCGGGCACGACGTGGTGCAGCATGCGCACAGGATGCACTCATAGAGACCGTCGAGTTGGGCGCGATCCTCCGGGGTCTGCTTCCACTCCCCTTCGGGCGCAGGGGTCTCGGTCTGGAGCCAGGGCTCGACCGAGGCGTGCTGGGCGAAGAAGTTGGTGAGGTCGGGGACGAGATCCTTCAGCACCGGCATGTGCGGTAGTGGATAGATCCGAACCGCGCCGGTCTTTTTGCCCTTGGCGTGCTCCTGGCACTCGTCGATCCCCATGGTGCAGGCGAGCGCGTTCTGGCCTTCAATGTTCATGGCGCAGGAGCCGCAGATGCCCTCGCGGCAAGAGCGGCGGAACACCAGGGTCGAATCGACCTTGGCCTTGATCCAGAGCAGCGCGTCGAGGACCATCGGCCCGCAATCGTCGCGGTCGACCTGATAGACGTCGACGCGTGGATTGGCGCCGTCATCCGGATTCCAGCGGTAGATCCGGAATTCCTGGAGGTTGTTGCCCCCGGTCGGCCGGGGCCAGGTCTTGCCCTCGGTGATCTGGGAGTTCTTGGGGAGGTTGAATTGGGCCATGGTTCGGCGTGCCTAAATCCGTCTCGTGAGTACCATCGTCGGAAGCGATTGCAGCCGTTTCCCTAGTAAACGCGAGCCTTCGGCTCGATGTACTGGATCTCGTTCGACATCGTGTAGGTGTGGACCGGGCGGTAATCGATGTTCACCTGCTGCGAGGTCTCGTCGAGCCAGGACAGGGTGTGCTTCATCCACTCCTTGTCGTCGCGGTCTGGGAAGTCCTCGCGGGCATGCGCGCCGCGGCTTTCCTTGCGGTTGGCGGCGGATTCCATGGTGACGACGGCCTGACCGATCAGGTTGTCGAATTCCAGGGTCTCGAGCAGGTCGGTGTTCCAGATCAGCGAGCGGTCGGTGATCTTGATGTCGGCCTCGCCCTGCCAGACCTTGTGGATGAGGGCCTTGCCCTCTTCCAGCACCTCGCCGGTGCGGAAGACGGCGCAGTTGTTCTGCATGGTCTTCTGCATCTCGGCGCGGAGTTCCGCCGTCGGCGTGCCGCCATTCGCGTAGCGGAAGCGGTCGAGGCGAGCGAGCGCCTTGTCGGCGGAATCCTTCGGCAGGTCCATCTGGCGGGCACCGGGCTCGACGATCTCGGCACAGCGCAGGCCTGCCGCGCGGCCGAACACCACGAGGTCGATCAACGAGTTCGACCCGAGGCGGTTGGCGCCGTGGACGGAGACGCAGGCCGCTTCGCCGAGCGCCATCAGGCCCGGCACCACCGTGTCGGGGTTGCCGTTCTTCAAGGTCAGCACCTCGCCGTGGTAGTTCGTCGGGATACCGCCCATGTTGTAATGGACCGTGGGCAGGACCGGGATCGGCTCCTTGGTGACGTCCACTCCCGCGAAGATCTTGGCCGATTCCGAGATGCCCGGCAGGCGCTGGTGCAGGATCGCCGGGTCGAGATGGTCGAGGTGGAGGTAGATGTGGTCGCTGGTCTTGCCGACGCCGCGGCCCGCCCGGATCTCCATGGTCATCGAGCGCGAGACCACATCGCGGGAGGCCAGATCCTTGGCGCTCGGCGCGTAGCGCTCCATGAACCGCTCACCCTCGGAATTCGTCAGGTATCCGCCCTCTCCACGCGCGCCCTCGGTGATAAGACAGCCGGCGCCGTAGATACCGGTGGGGTGGAACTGTACGAATTCCATGTCCTGGAGAGGCAGGCCGGCGCGTAGCACCATGGCGTTGCCGTCGCCGGTACAAGTATGGGCCGAGGTTGCCGAGAAGTAGGAACGGCCGTAGCCGCCGGTGGCCAGGATCGTCATCTGGGCGCGGAAGCGGTGGATCTCGCCAGAGGCCTGGTCGATGGCGATGACGCCGAGGCAGCGGCCCTCCTCGTCCATGATCAGGTCGAGGGCGAAGTACTCGATGAAGAAGTTGGTGTGGTTCTTCACCGCCTGCCCATAGAGCGTATGCAGCATGGCGTGGCCGGTCCGGTCGGCCGCCGCACAGGTGCGCTGGGCGGTGCCCTTGCCGTAATCCGTTGTCATGCCGCCGAACGGGCGCTGGTAGATCTTGCCCTCCTCGGTCCGCGAGAACGGCACGCCCCAGTGCTCCAGCTCGTAGACGGCCGCCGGCGCGTTGCGGACGAGGTATTCGATCGCGTCCTGGTCACCGAGCCAGTCCGACCCCTTGACGGTGTCGTACATGTGCCAGCGCCAATCGTCTGGGCCCATATTGCCCAGGGAAGCTGAGATGCCGCCCTGTGCCGCGACGGTATGCGAGCGGGTGGGGAAGACCTTCGAGATGCAGGCGGTGCGCAGGCCCGCCTGCGAGCAGCCCACGGTGGCGCGCAGACCGGCACCGCCGGCGCCGACGATCACCACGTCGAAAGTATGGTCGATGATGGAGTAGGCGGGCGCGCCGTTGCCGTTGGTTCCGTTGGTGGCCATGGGCAGATCCTTCGGGTTCGGGGGCTGGTCAGACGAGCTTGCCGAGGCTCACGCGCAGGATCGCGTAGAGGCAGGCAACGGCGACGACGACCGCGTAGGCATTGTTGGCAAACAGGCTGACGAGCTTCAGTCCCTTGGAGTGGACGTAATCCTCGATGACCACCTGCATGCCGATCCTCATGTGGAGCGTGACCGAGATCACGGCGAGGATGAGGAGGAGCGCAACGAGCGGGTGCGACATCAGCGCGACTGCCTCCGGGTACGGCCGGTTGGCCATCATCGCGACGATGACGATGAAGCCGAGCATCAGCGGAGCGTTGGCGGCGGCGGTGAGACGCTGCTGCCAGAAGTGGCCGGCCCCGTGGCCGGAGGCGCCGAGGCCCTTCACCCGGGCGCGCGGGGTCCGCATGGTCACGCTGGTGTTCCGACGGTTGTCTGCCATGGCGATTGCTCCTCAGCGCAGGATGAGGGCGAGCGCCCAGATCAGGACGGTCAGGATTACGGAACCGATCAGGGTGGCGCGGGCGAGGCCCATCCGCTGCTCGCGGTCGAAGCCGTAGCCGAAATCCCAGATGAAATGGCGCAGGCCACCCAGCATGTGGTGCATCAGGATCCAGGTGTAGACGAACAGGACAAGCTTCCCGACGATCGAGCCAAAGAACCACGCCACCCAGCCATAGGCTGCCGGTCCGGAGGCAAGCGCCACGAGCCAGATTGCTACCAGGGCGGTGCCGCCATACAGGGCAGTGCCGGTGACGCGGTGGAACACCGACATCGCCATGGTCCAGGTCCAGCGGTAGATCTGGAGGTGGGGCGAGAGCGGCGGGGCGACCGTGGGTCGAACGGTAGGTGCCATTCTGCGAAAGTCCTCGGCGTTGCGGTGCCAATGCCAGCAGTGATGCTGCTTAGATTGGACCGTCTCTAAAGGGGTACGGCCCACGCGCCAATGCGCAAGCCGTGTTGATGTGCATTGCGGTGTGACACACCCACTCATTCGTCATTGGGCCGATCTTCACGGCAAGTGGCCGAGCGTGCGCCACCAGAGATAGTCGAGTGGTGCGATGACGAAGAGCGAAGCGAGCCCCAGGACGACGGTCAGGATCGTGGCCGATCGGAGGGGAACCCGGCCTAGATCCATCGCCATCACGATGGGGGGAGCCTGATAGGGCAGGAACAGGGTCGAGTATCCCACGACTTGGATCATCACCACGCTCGCGAGGTCCAAACCGCTCGCGCGCGACATTTCTCCAGCTAGTGCCGTGTAGAGGGCCGGGGCGCCATTGGCGGTGACGACGATGGCGAAGATCGACGCAATGACCGTCAGCACGCCGAAGTTCTGCGCCGATGCACCCGGCTCCAACGGCGCAAATCCGAGCAGGACGTGTCCGAGTCGGGCGCCCAGTCCGGTCTCGTTGACGACGGCTACCAGACCGAGGAGTGCCGCCACGTAGAAGCAGGTCCGCAGGTTCACCGCACCGAAGGCCTCCGCCGGCAGGACGCCGATCCGCGGTAGGAGACAGATCGCCGCCGCCGTCAGTCCGATCCAGGCCGGGGCGATGTGATGCAGGCTATCCGTCACCCAGAAGGCCAACGTGAGAGCGAGGACGATCGCGAGCCGCCGTTCCTCCGGAGAGAAGGGCGGCATCGCCTCGCCCGCATCCGTCTCGGCCGGATTTAGCCGGTCGGGGAACAGGCGTACGATGGCCGCGACCAGGACGAGGCCTTTCACGCCGGCGAGGACCGGCGCGTGGAGCAGGAGATAAGGCAGGTAGGCGAGATGCAATCCGTACTGTGTCTCGGCCGTGCCGGCCATGACGAGGTTGGGCACGTTGGCCGGCAGGATCGCCGCCGAGAGGAGCGGCGTCGCAAGGCCCACCGCGAGGACGGCCCCGTGCCGGCCGGGCCGGCCCGGTTCGAGGCCGAACGTGTCGCACAGGGCCAGGACCACCGGGATCAGCAGTGCGATGCGCCCGAGATTCGAGGGCATGACGAAGGCGAGGAGGAACGACAGGGTGACGATGGCGGCGATGAAACCGACATAGGAGCCCGACAGCCGGCCGGCGAGGCTGCGTGCGAGGCGGGTGCCCAGCCCGGTCCGGGTGATCGCCAGACCCACAACCATCCCGCTCAGGACGAGCCAGAAGGCTGACGACGAGAAGCCGGAGAACACCGTCGATGCGGGCGCGAGCTTCAGAAGCATCGCCGCAGCGAAGAAAAGCATCGCCGTGACTACCTCGGCTACGATGCCGCTCGCCCACAGACCCATGCAGACGACGAGCAGCATGGCGGTCACGAGGATCGTCCCTTCGTTAACCAGGATGGAAGCCGCCTGCATCCGGGGGAAACGCTCCGCTCGATCCGGGCAAAAGTCCGTGCCCGTTTACTCTCGCGCAGACGTTGAACTCGAATTGGAGTGGTTCGCAATTCGGATGTCGCCGACCGATCCTTCGCGACCGACGAAGGATCTCCGATAATTGGGATTGCTCAGGGCGCCGTTCAGCGGACCCGTTTCTCCTGATCCACAGCAACGCGAATGAGATCGGCCAAGGTTCGTACGCCAAGTTTCTGGCGCATGGCGGAACAGGTATTGAGGACGGTGCGGTACTTGATCGACAGGCTGTCGGCGATACCCTGGTACGAGGTGCCGCGGCTCAGAAGCGAGAGGATCTCACGCTCCCGGTTGCTCAGATCGGCCAGCGGCGAGCGGCGGGCGCCGGCCTGCAGCACGGCGATCTCCACCGCGAGGTCGTGATCGAGGTAGCTTCGGCCGGCGCGGACCGCTTCGAATGCCTTGAGGAAGTCCGCTGTTCGAACATCCTTGAAGACGTAGCCGATGGCACCGCTTTCGAGGGCGCGGGAGACGATCACCGGGTCGTTGTGCATGCTGAAGGCGAGGATGCGTGTCTCCCGCGCGAGGTTGTGGATCCGCCGGATCAGCGACAGGCCGGATAGCCCCTCCCCCTGCAGGCTGAGGTCGGCGACCACCATCTGCGGCCGCAGGCGGTGGAAGATCCGGTAGGCGGACATGATGTCGGTGGCCTCATGGATCGTCTCGACGCCGGCATCCTCCATGAGGCGTCGGAAGCCGCGCAGGACCACGGGATGATCGTCGACTACGAGGACGGCCGTCATCGCCGGTCCTCCCGTTCACGGGGTATTGGTCGGGGGGCGGCGGTCACGGCGATACGCGTCCCTCGCCCTGGAGTGAGTAGCGCTCCTTCAGCCTCGTCAGGGTGGTCGCCCGATCGGCTCCCTGCTGGCGGGTGTTGTAATAGTGCTGACACATCTCGCCGAAGAGCTGCTTGCGATGGGTCGCCGCGGCGACCTCCTCCAACCCGTCGAGAAGGTCGGCATAGGGTTCGGGCTTTCCCGCCTCGGCCAGCATTTCGCCGAGCTGGACGATGCGGTTGGCCATCATGCGCGGATCCTCGATGAAGACCTCCTTGGCGCGGGCGAGGCTGTGACGGAGATGCTCGGCCTGCGAGCCCACCTCCGCGGCGGGCCTGCCGATCTCACGGCTCGCGAGCCACCGGGCCGGCTCCGTCGGGTCCGTATGCGAAAGCCAAGTCGGAACGTCGGCATCGGATTTCGTAGCGACGAGAGCCTGATCCTCGGTGCTCGCAGCCTCGCTTCCGGCGTCTTCGCCTTTGTCGCAGGCTGCCAGGGCGAGGGGCAGGCACAGGATCGCATGCCTGATCCGTTTCATCGCACCGCCCCCGGATTCGAGCCGACGGCGAGGCTGCGCGGCCCCTCCGCCACGGGGATGCGGGCGGTTTCCGTCAGCGAATTCAGATCGATGACCGAGACCGAATCCGAGAACCAGTTCGCCACGTAGGCGAAGCCTCCATCCACCGCGATCCCTTCCGGGTAGCGCCCGACCGAGATCGTCGCCTTGAGGCCGAGGCTGCCCGAGTCGAGCACGGCTACGGTGCCCGCCTGCTGGTTGGTGACGAGGACGAGGCTGCCATCCTCGCTGGTCGCAACGCCGTAGGGCATCCCGCCGATCCTCACCGTGGCCGTCACCGTCAAGCTGCCCGTGTCGACGACGCTGAGGTCGCCGGTGCGCACATTGGCCACGTAGAGCCTGTCTTCGCCCGGGCTCAAGCCAAGAGCGAACGGGCCCTCTCCCACCGGCACCGTGGCCACCCGCTCCATGCGCGCCGTGTCGATGACGCTCACCTGGCGGCTCTCCCGGTCGGCGACGTAGAGCCGTCCCTTTCGATCGAGGACGAGGCCGGCCGGGTCCTTGCCCACCGGGCAGTCGCCCTCGACGGCGCCCGTCGATGCGGAGAGGCGGGTCACCCGTCCCCCGGCCCAATCCCCGACGAAGAGGCTCATCCCGTCCGCCGAGGCGGCGATGCCGAAGGCCTGGCCGGGAAACGGCAGGCGTTGCAGGACGACACGGGTTCGCCCGTCGACCACGTCGATTCCCGCATGATCCGGCTGGCTCAGGTAGAGGCGGCCATTCGGCCCGGCCGCCACCTGTGCGATCCCCTGCCCCACCGCGATGGTGGACGAGACCGTGGTTGCCCCGGCCTCGATGCGGCTCAGCGTCCCCGCTCCCTGGCTCGCCACATAGACGGGCCCGGCCTCCACCCGAGGAAGGGAGATCGTCAGGACGAGACCGGCAAGGAGCATCGGGCGCAAGGAATTCATCGCGCCCCCTTGCCCTCCAGGCGCGCCTTCAGACCCTTGAGCCCGTTGCTGAAATAGAGGTTCATCGCATCCTTGCCGGCGGCGTCGCTAAGCTCGTCCGGCGGCTCGTTGCCGGTGTCGCCGCGATAGAAGCGGCCGAGCCACTCGACCTTGGAGCCGTCGCCATCCGGTGTGACGGCGAGCGTCGCCGAGTAGGACGAGACCGGCAGTGCCTTCAGGTCGGCATCGCCGAGACGGTAGGAATAGCTGCGCTTGGCCGCATCCCACTCGTCGAGGCCCTCATCGAGGGTGCCGCCGTTCTTCAGGGTCAGCGTGCGGCGTCCGCCCGAGGCGTTGCCGCCGGTGCCGACGCTTTTGGCCACGTCCGGATGCCAGTTCGAGATGCCTGCGAAGTCACCGACCACGGCCCAGACGGCATCGGGCTTTGCCGCGACGGTGATGGACTGGTCCACCTTCTGCGGCGTCGGGCCGTGCGCGAGGGCCGTGGTCGCGAGGAAGGCTGTGGCCGCCAGGGGAGCGAGGAACGCGGACGGCAGGGCAAAACGCATCGATCAGACCTTTTTTACCGGGACAAAACGGCCGGCCCCGAACAGAGGGGCGGCGAAGACGGCGAGGATCAGCGCGAGGGCGATCCCGCCGAAGACGGGGCGGAGGTCGAGGCTGCCGGGGAGCGGGCGCGGGGTCGCCGCGCGGACCAGCGCGGGGCCGAGCCCGGCAGGGCCGTCGAGATGGGCGTAGGTCAGGCCCGTCGCCTGAGCGAGGGTCTTGAGGTAGGGCTCGCGCACCGAGGAGAGATGCTCGGTGCCGGAGGCCGCCGCGGCGCCGAAGGGGGCGTTGCGCGGGTTGTAGCCCTCGCGGCTCTCGGCATCGGCGGGGGGCGGCCCGAACCGGTTCTCCTGCTGGACGTCGCCCGACCCGTAGAATCCGGTCTCGCGGCCGCGATCGTTGTAGCGCGGGATCGGCGAAAGGGCGTAGGCCCCCGCGCCGACGATGAGGCCGCGCACGGCGCCCGGCTTGCCGTCGAAGCTGGGGCCGCCGGTGCTGGGCAGGGGCGGCGCTTCCTGGCCATCGGTGATGAAGACGAGATCGGTGCCGAGACTGGCCGCCATCTCCACCGAGCGGAACAGCCCGGCCGAGATGCGGCTGTCGCCCTCCCAGGCCATGCGCCAGTCGACGGCGCTCAGGGCACCGTCGAGGGGGGCGAAATCGGCGCAGACTTCGATGGGGGTGAACAGGAGGAACGGACGGCGCTCGGTGAACAGGCCCAGTGCCACCCGCGACCCGCAGGGCAGCGAGGTCACGAGTTCGCGCAGAGCCGCCTTCGCCGTCTCCAGACGACTCTGCGGTTTGCCGTCCGCCCCGGCGTAATCGCGGACGTTCATGCTGCCGGTGATGTCGAGGATTGCGAGAATCTCGACGCCGTTGCGGGTGAGCGGCACGGGGCGAGCCACGAAGGTCAGGGCTACGAGGCCGAGCGCGCCGGCCAGGAGCTGGAACCGCCGGTCGCGCAGGTTTCGCCGGACGAGGCTGGGGGCACTCACGGTTCGCCCCGCGGCTGGCCGGGGATCTCGGTCCAGATCTTCTTCGGTTCGGCCTTCAACTCGTCGCCGGTCTTGCGGTCGAATTCCGGAAAGTCGCGGAGCAGGCGCGAGGCAACGTCAAGGTTGAACTTCGCGTCCCACAAGTCCGGCCGGCCCTGGAGCGCGCGCCGATAATCCTGACGGGCCAAGGTGATGAGCGGTCCGGCCGGATCGAGGTTGCTTCGTTCCAGATGGTCGAAGGCCTGGCGCAGGCGGGCATTGCCGAGGGCATAGCGGGCGCGCGCGGAGAGGTCGGTCTCGCCCCGGCGGTCGAGGGATTCGATCAGCGGCTCGATCTCCTCTGTCACGCCGCGACGGGCGAGATGCTGCACCCGCGCCAGCAGGAGCGGCGCTCGGGCGCTCAGGGAGACCGGAATGTCCTTTCCGGCCACCAAAGCCGCGATCGCGGCGTTGTCGCGCTCTGCCCGCCAGGCCGCCGCGCCGAAGCCGAGGGCGACGAGGAGCAGCAGGATCGGCAGGGCGAGGAGGAGGTGCGGGCGAGCGCGGCGCAGGGCATCGCCCAGTCTGGCCCGGACTTTTCCTCTCCCCTCTGCGGGAGAGTGAAACTCTCGCATGAGCGAGGGTCGGGAGAGGGGAGCGCGCTGCGGCGATACAGGAGTCAAAAGCGCCTTCATGCGGCGAGCCTCTGCGGCTGAGGCGCCGGCGCGGCGGAGGTGGAGACCACTGGCCGGCGCAGGCTGAGATCCGCTTCGGCGAGCTTGGCCGCGACAAGCAGGATCAGGCCCAACAGGCTGATTCCATAGGCCAATCCGGCGAGATCCCGGCGCGGACGCTGCTCGATATAGGGGATCGGGTCGCGCTCCAGGCGCTCGATCTGGCCGATGGCATCGGCGACCGCCTCGGCGCCCTCGGCCTCGAAGGAGCGGTAGGGCGTGCCGAGGCTCTTGAAGAAGAGATCGAGATGACGTTCGGGCGCCGCCTGAGGTGTGTCCTCCCCCGATGGCCTGTCGGAGATGGAGGGCGAGCCCTTGGTCCGCAGGAACAGCCAGTAGAGGTTCGGCCGGATGCGGGCGAACTCGGCGCGCAAGGTCCCCTGGACGCGGGGGTCGATCACCGCCGCACCGTCCGAGACGATGAGCAGGGCACGCGAAACATTGGCGGTGCCGGCACCGAATTGCGAGAGCGCCATGCCGAGGCCGCGCGCCACGTTGGTGTAGTCGAGGCCCGGCCGGTCGATGGCGGCGATGGCCGCGCGGACCGCTTCGTGCCTGTCGGTCATGGGCACCACCAGCATGGGGGCGGTGGAGAAGGCCGAGACGGCGAACTGGTCATGGGCGCGGCTTCCGACGAACTCGCCGAGCAGCCGGCGCGAGGCCGCCGCCTTCGATTCCTCGGCGCCGGAGGGCTGCAGCCCGGCAAAGGTTTCGTTCATGCTGCCCGAGCGATCGACGAGGATCGAGACCTGGGCGCCGATGCCCGTGCGGGTGATGGTCTCCCCCTGGCGATAGGGGCCGGACAGGGCGACGACGAGGCCGCCGATGGCGAGGATGCCGGCAAGACGCAGGCTCCAGCCGATGAGGCGCGACAGGCCGTCGACGGGGCTGGCCGCGATGCTGGAGAGCGGGGTCACCCGCTGGCTCGACGCGGCCAGCGGCAGCAGCGCCAGCGGCAGCAGCCACAAGACCCAGGGAAAATCCGCCATCAGGCGCATGACACCACCGCCATCAGACCCATGATTCGACCGCCATCGGACGGGTTTTCGGCCCGTTCATGATTCCCGCTCGATGGCGGTGAGTTTCCGGGTCAGGGCGACGATGTCGGCCAGCGGCAGGCGCCGCATGGCGGCCGCCGGACCGGGCCCGAAGAAGCTGTGACGCGAGGCGTCGAGGAACGCGGCGAGGCCGGCCCGTTCCCGCGCATAGGCGGGGTGGCGGGCGAGGAAGGCCGGCAGGTCGTCGGCCAGGACCCGGCGCCCGTCGGTCTCGTCCAGCGCCCGGTGGAGGGCGAGAAGGGCGTCCTCGTAGGCCGCCTCGTCCTCCCCCCGTCCGGCGAGGGCACGCAGGCGGCGCAGGCATCCGGCGAAGGCCCTTCCTCCGCGTTTGGCGAAGGGCCACCATGTCCGGTCCCAGGCCAGGCCGGCGAAGGCCAGCAGGGCCATGGCCGTGAACCCGGCGCCGCCGATGACGAGGGGCTGCGTGTCGAGGGACGCGACCCGCCCGTCCGGACGCAGGTAGCTCCTCGGGTCTTCGCGGGCCGGCGGCTGGACCTCGCGCAGGGGCGAGATGTTGAACGACCAGGGCGGAACCTGGGCCTTGGCCGTGGTGGCGCCCTTGTCCGTATCGCTCACGAAGGAGACGACGAAGCCGGGGATCTCCAGGGCGCGCGCATCGAGGGCGGCGTAGAAGTTCTGATAGGTGAGATCGAGGCGCACGCGGCTGCCGTCGCCCACGGACGCCTGCGTCACGGCGACATTGCGAAGGTCGAGCCAATAGGTGATCGCGCCGGGCTGGGGCAGCGACGCGGCCTGCAGGGCGAAGCCCGGCTCCACCACGATATCGATTTGGGCGCGGATGAGGTCGCCGAGGAAGTAGCCGAACGGGCGCGGCGTGCGCACCTCGACGGAGCGCACCTGCGCCTCGGCGGCGAGGGATGAGCAGAGCAGGAACAGGAGCGGGACGAGGCGACGCATGGGATGCCTCACTGCGCCAGGAGGTGGCGGCTGATCGCGTCCGGGTCGAAGCGGCCCGCAAGACGGAAGGGCGGGCGGCCATAGGTGGAGGCGATCCGGCGCAGGGCCTCGGCCCGCTCGGCTTCGCGCGCGATCCAGCGGCGGCGCAGGCTCGGTCGCATGAAGACCACGCGGCGGCCCGCGCCTTCGAGATCGTCGAGCTCCATCAGGCCCCATTCCGGCAAGCCGTCGTCCTCGGCGGCATCGGCCAGGACCACGGGCACGAGGTCGTGGCGCGACAGGCTCGCGAAGGTCTCGGCGATGAACGTCTCCGGCCAGCGGAAGTCCGAGACCAGGAACACGAACTTCGGACGGCCGACGAGGCGGCGCGCCGCCGCCTCCATCCCGTCCGCGCGGTCCCCGGTACAGGCGGCGTCGGTCAGCCGGGAGACCACGTCGCCGGCCATGCTGCGGCGACGGCTCGCGGGCAGGAACACGTCCTCGCGCAAGGCGGCGTCACAGCCGATCAGGCCGAAGGCATCGCCGATGCGCGTGGCCGAGGCGGCGAGGCAGCCGCAGAAGGACGAGACGAGCCCCATCCTGTCCGCCTCGCCGGAGAAGCGCATGGAGGCGGAGAGATCGACCAGGGCCCAGACTTCGAGGGCCGTGCGGCTCTCGAAGCGGCGGACATAGGTGCCCTCGAACGGATCGCGCAGGGTGGCGCGGACGTCGATGCGGCGGGCATCCGGCATGCGCAGGAACGGCACCTGGTCGCGGAAGGTGCCGAGCCCCCCGGCATCGCGGCCGCGATGGGCGCCCGCCACCGTGCCGGGCACGCGGCCGCGCGGGCGGTAGACGATGTCCGGAATCGGCTCCTGGGGCGTTTTCTCGGGCGCCGTCACGGGGCGGGCACGGTGTCGAACACGGCGCGGCAGAGCTCGGGCACGATGGTGCCGCGGCGCATCTCGTAGATCGGCTCGAGGAAAACGCGATGCGCCATCACCTCGGGAAAGATCGCGCGGATGTCCTCGGGCACGAGCCAGTCGCGACCCTCGAGCCACGCGCGGACGCGGGCGGCCCGAACGAGGAAGGCGACGCCGCGCGGCGAGGCCCCGCCCTGGATCAGCGCCGACATGTCGATGCCGGACAGGCGGATGCCGGCCTCGTGCGGGCGGACCAGGGCCTCCCACAGAGCGACGACATAGGCCTCGATGGCCGGGCTCGCCTGGATGCCGTGCTGGATCGCCGCGCCGATCCCGGCCATGGCCGCGTGATCGAGGACGCCGCCATCGATGCCGGCGATGAGGGCGTCGGTGTCGTGGAAGCGCGGATTGAAAACGAGGGCGCGGCGTGCCTCGGCATCCCGCGGCGCTTCGAGGCCGATCTCCATCAGGAAGCGGTCGCGGGCGGCGGCCGGAAGCTCGAAGGTCTCCTCGCGCTCGACGCGGTTGCGGTCGGCGAAGACCTGGAGATTGGGGAAGCGGTACTCGCGGTTGAACGCGGTCAGGCTGCGCTCGGCCATGAGGCGGAGCAGGAGCGAGTGGACCTGCGGACGGGCGCGGTTGATCTCGTTGAAGAAGAAGATCGACAGGTCTTCGGACTGACGCAGCACCGGGCCGGGCTCGACACGGGGGCGGCCGTCATCGGCGAGGTAGGTGTGATAGATGAGGTCCGACGGCATCATGTCCACCGTGCCCTCGATGCGCTCGTAGGCGCCGCCGAGGGCCCGCGCCACGGCGCGCAGCAGGGTGGTCTTGCCGACGCCGACATCGCCTTCCAGAAGCACATGGCCGCGGGCGAAGAGGGCGATGGTGAGAAGCCGGATGGCACGGTCCTGGCCCACCACGGCGCCGCGGACCGCGCGTTCGAAACGGCCGGCCGCCTCGCGCCAATCGGTGAGCATCGCGTCGCCGGAGCGGATGTCGTTCATGGGGTTTGCCTTTGAGGACAGCGGCCGCGATCCCGGACGGAGCGGTCCAGGCGCCATGGGGATCGCGGTCACCGTGAGGGCCGCCCGGACGAGGGGCGGCCGACGACGTCAGTTGGCGGACAACTTGGTGACGTCGTATTCGAACTTGCCGGTCTTCTTGGCGGCCTCGATGCGCTTGGCGTTACGCTCTTCCATTTGCTTGATGGAGTCGGCCTGCTTGGAGAGTTCCTTCGGGTCGTGCTTCGGGTCGTACTTCGAGCCGGCGATCTTCTCGGGGAAGCCGGGCTTCGGCTCCCAGCAATTGCCGGCGGCCTTGCACTTGGTGCCGTCATAGGCGAGCGCGGGAACGGCGAGCAGCGCGCCCGCACCGATTGCGAGAGCCGTGATGAGTGTCCGCATGGTCGTCTCCTCTGGTTTTGATTGTTACGGCGTTCGCCGCTTCTCGCTCACCGCGCGAGGCATCCTCGCGCGCCGTGACTTCCCAAGACCGCTACTCCAGCGGTGGGCACTGGCCCGGAGCGTCCTTGGGGAAGGTCTCGCCCTGCTTGTAGGGCGTGTATTTCTTCTTCTGCTCGTCGTTGAGCCAGACGGCGTCCTTGACCGGACCGGTATAGAGATGCCGGATCCAGGCGATCGTCTGCAGCATCTCGTCGGGCGTCAGGTTCTCGTTGTGAGGACCCATCATGCCGTTGGCGCCGCCGAAGATGGTGGCGAACAGGCCCGTATCCTCGGTGTTGGACGGATAGGTCCAGTAATTGTCGTTGAGGCCGGGGCCGAGCTTGCCTTCGGCGAGATGCCCGTGACATCCCGAGCACGACGTCGAGAACAGCGACTCGCCGTTGCGCAGGCAGGACTTGTCGTCGATGTAAAGGTTCTTGCCGGTCTGGAAGAATTCCTTGACGGCCGGAGTGTCGCGCCCGCCCTCCTTGCCCTCGGAAGTATTGAGTTCCTCACCGGTGACGGTGTTGCGGAAGGTAATTCCCGTCGACGGGCCGGCATTCGGCTGGGCCAGGGCCGCGACGCCGATGGAGGTGAGTCCAAGGGCGAGGAAGGCGGCGACGGCACGGTTCGTATGACGCATGAATTTGCTCTGTTGATCCCCGGACTTGCGGCCGAGGTGGGCGTACCGGCGCTCAGCGCACCGGCGACGCGGGACGGGGTGGAAGGTCAGTTGGAGACGGGGGTGACGGGCACGCCGTCCTGGCGCAGGATCGCCTCGATCTGCGGTCGAGCCTTGGTGATCGCGGCATCGAGCGCGGTCTTCAGGGCCTGGTCGTCTCGCCGGACGCCCATGGACTGGTCGAAGCTCTGCGGCATCTTCTGGCCGTCGCTGCGCACCGTATCGTCGGGCACGAGGGTCATCCGCAGGGGCTGGCTCGAATCCTTGACGTAGCGGGCGACGTCGGGGGCGAAGGCCACGGCGACGTCGGCCTTGTTGGCGACGACTTCGCTGACCATCCGGGCCGGATCGATCTGGGTGTAGGTGTTGCGGGCCGCGCGGAAGTTCACCAGCGAATAGAGGTAGGCCATGTCCTCCTCGTAGCGGCCGATATCCTTCAGCATCGCCTCACCGGGCGTGCCGAATCCGACGACCATGTGGTCGATCGTCTTAAGCCGCGGGTCCGACCAGGACTTGATGTCGAGGTCCCTGTCGGCGCGGGTGATGAAGACATAGCCGCTGCGGTAATAGGGCTTCGTGGCGAGTACGCGCTGGTCGTCGCTGTCGAGGCCGACCACCACGTCGCACAGCTTCTTGTCGAGGCTGTCGCGCACGAGATAGATCGCCGCCTTGTCGGACCAGACGAACTGCGCCTTGCGGCCCATGGCCTCGGCGACGGCGGAGACGATGCGGTTCTCGAGCCCGGTCCCGTCCTTCATCGAGAGCGGCGGCTGGTTGGCGGCGCAGACCCGGAGGACGGTGTCGTCCGATGGTGCGCTCGCTGCGGGCGTGCCGGTCTGGGCGACGGATACGCCGCCGAGGGCCAGGAGGGCGGCCGCGGAGAGGGCTGCTGCGGAGAGCGCCGACGTGCGGCGTCCGGTGGCGAACGACATGGAGCGTTTCCGTTTCCTGAAATGGGGCGTCGAATTCTTGGATGAATTCTTGTGCGGATTGCCGGTGCCGGACGCGCCTCGCTGCGAGGACGAAGACGTGCGGAGAAGAGTCACGGTCCGGGATCTCTCGACGATCGGGGCATGGCGTGCCCTCTCGCGCGAGGTTCCGTGTCGCGGTGACCCCGCCGGACCCGTAGGCCGGCGGGGCTACCTTGGATGCGAGAAGACTTACGTCTTACTTGGCAGCCGTCTGGTACTCGCCGACGCTCGGATCGTCGTAGGGACCCTTGCCGTTGAGCGAGAACACCATCACGCCGCCGCCCATCTGGGTGTAGTTGGCGAGCTTCTTGAAGGCGCCGACCGCGCCGAGACCGGCCGTCGGATCCTGGAGGTCGAACACGAGGCCGACACCCGGCCAGCCGCCGACGCCGTAGTAGATGGCGACGTACTGGTCACCCTTGTGGGTGTAGGTGATCGGGTAGCCGATGGCGCCGGACGGCATCTTGAACTTCCAGAGCAGGTCTCCGTTGTCCGAGTTGCGCGCCTTGATGTAGCCGTCCAGCGTTCCGTAGAACACGAGACCGCCGGCGGTCGCCGTCGTTCCGCCCCACACGGCGAAGCGCTCCATCTTCTCCCATTTGAACTCGCCGGTGATGGCGTTGTAGCCCTTGATCTGGCCCAGACCTTCGTAGTTCTGGCGATCGCCCTTCGGGCCGGGATACATGTTCAGAGTGGCGCCGACGAAGAACTGACCGGCACGGTAGGGAAGCATGAAGGGCTCCCAATCCATGCAGATGTGGTTGATGCCCATGAAGAAGAGCTTGCGCTCCGGATCGTAGGAATCGTGGCCCTGGTTGTGGTAGCCCATCGCCGAGGGACAGATGTCCTTGGCGAGGTGGTCCATGCGGGTGCCGTATTCGGGATCGCGCACCGGCTGGCCGGTCTTCAGATCGACGGACTTGAACACGTTGACCGTGTCGTCGATCTTGTTGGCCGAGACGAGCGAGCCGTCCGTCCGGTCGAGGGTATAGACGATACCGTTACGGTCCGGATGGGTCAGGAGCTTGCGGTCCTTGCCGTCCTTGTCCTTCTGGTTCGACAGCATCATCACGTTGACGCCGGCGTAATCCCACTCGTCGTGCGGGGTCTTCTGGTAGCCGAACTTGGCTTCACCCGTATCGGCGTCGCGGCCGAAGATGGTCATCGTCCACTTGTTGTCGCCGGGACGCATGGTTTCGTTCCACGGCGCCGGGTTGCCGGTGCCGAAGTAGATCAGGTTGGTGCCGGGATCGTAGGCGTACCAGCCCCAGTTGGTGCCGCCGCCGATCTTCCAGGCATCGCCCTCCCAGGTGGAGGTGCCGAGGTTCTTCTGGCCGTAATGGGGGTTCTTGATGTTGAAGTCGGAGGCCAGCAGCAGGTCCTTGTCCGGACCGGTCGCGTAGGCGCGCCAGACCTGGGAACCGGTCTTCACGTCGTAGGCGGTGAGGTAGCCGCGCACGCCGAGCTCGGCGCCCGAGGAGCCGATGATGACCTTGTCCTTCACCACGTAGGGGGCGATCGTCAGGGTGGAGCCGACCTTGATGTCGGAATTCTCGACCTTCCACACCGTCTCGCCGGTCTCGGCGTTGAGCGCCATGACGTTGCCGTCGAGCAGCGTCTTGAGGATCAGGGACGGGGTCTTTCCGTCGCCGGGCCAGTAGGCCAGACCGCGGTTGACGAGATCGCAGCAGGCGACGGCGCGGGCGGCCGGGTTCTGCTTCGGCTTGTCCTGCCAGAGGATCTTGCCCGGATCGTCGAGACCGAGGGCGAAGGTGTTGTTCGGGAAGGAGGTGTGGATGTACATCTTGTTGTCGACGACGACGGGCGCGCCCTCGTGGCCGTTGAGCAGGCCGGTCGAGAACGTCCACGAGACCTTGAGGTCCTTCACGTTCGTCGTGTTGATCTGCTTGAGCTTGCTGTAGTTGTCCGAGTCGTAGTTCTTGCCCGGCATCACCCAGTTTTCATCGCTGTTCGACAGATCGATGAGCTTGTCGTTGGCTGAGGCGATCCCTGACAGTCCGATCGGTGCCAGGGCCAAGACGGCCAGCACCGAGACTGAATTCAGTAACCTGTTCATTCTGCGTCTCCTGCCCTTCATGCTACGTGCTCGACCCCTGCGGATCGGCCGCGGCCATTGCTTTTGCCGGTTCAGCAAACAGTCAGTCGATCGTTATTATGAACGTATTTATAAGAATAACCTGACGCTGGCCGCTCTTATAAAAGACTTATTACTGATCCATCGGCTAGCTATATAATCATTTGCTTTGCCTGATGTCTTTAGCCACTTCAACCTTTTTTTACAGGACAATCTGGCAACTTGCTCCATGCCTTTATGCAGCTATTCTGGGTCGAGCCGAGCGGGATTTATCGGAATACGACAGAGGTGAACGGCCGATCTTTCCTTGCGGATCGAATGACTTAGTCGGCTCAGTGGACGCGGTCCGCGCGGTGGCGCGATCCCGGGATCGGCGACCGAGACGCGCCGGGCGCGGATGCCGCCCTGGTCACGATGCGCAAGATTTTCGCACCGTGTCGCATCAGGAAAAGCGTCCTGTACCCCCGAACCTGCGCTTTACTCAGTGTGGACCAGCGCTAAACTAAGAGTGGGTAGGAAACAAAACGAGACATGCCGATGATCAGAAGAACAACTGCGCTCGTGATTTGCCTGATTGTCCTGCCATCGATTGCCAATGCGGCACGGCTGACCATGGACGACAAGGTGTCGCGCTGGCCGCGTGCCTCCACGGACGAGAAGATCGATTTCGCCACGCGCATGGGCAAGGCCTTCTCCAGCCTGAACGCTGAGCTCGACAAGAACTACTTCATCCGCTGCCTGGAAGAGACGGCGAATATCGGCAATCCGGGCGAGATCAAGCTGGAATCGGCGGTGAAGATGTGCGTGTCCGTGAAGAAGGACCCGCCGGACTGAGCAGGTTTCGCGGAGGCCCTGCCCTGCGGGCGAGGCCGTCACGTTCCGAACCGCCCTCCTCCCCCGGATCGAGCGGCGATGGCGCAGCATCAGCATCGGTTCACAGCCCAGATGACCCTTGTCGCAGCCGAATGCCCGAGACGCCACGCCTGGTCCCGGACGATGCGAAGACTGGCGCTGGCCGGGCTCGCCGCCATGGCGTCGGCTGCCGCATCGGCGGACGAGCTGCGCATGGCCGCCCTGTATCCGCATGACGGGCGCCGCGATCTCACGGGTGCCGACATCACCCGCTATCCCGGCGCGGGTGTCCTGTTCTGCCATCGCCGGCCGGACGGCATCCCGCAGAAGGCGGCCGCCGCCTGGCTCGTGGGGTCGCCGCGCCTCGTGGTGATGAACGCGCACAATTTCCGCAACCGCCGCATGGAGGTGACGCGGGAGGTGGAGGATTGCTTCTTCCAGATCGGCGGGCGGAACTACGGCTTCGTGCCGGCGAGCCTGCGCCTCGGCGCGGCGCCCGACGCCAAGGCCCTGCACATCACCGACGACTGGGCCTTGATCGACCTCACGGAGGCGGTGGTCGGCCCGCCGCCGCAGCCCGTCCCCGACGCGCCGACGCTGGCCACGGGCATCGCGGAGATCCCCGTGGTGATGGTCTCACCGGGCGGGCATGAGAATTATCGCGGGCCGAGCAGCACCGAGACCTGCGCGATCCATCAGATCGACCCGCCGACGGAGGACGACATCCGCCGTGCCCGGCACAATTGCAACGACGGTTTCGGCGGCTCGGGCTCAGGCCTGTTCGACCTGTCGGGCCGTCTCGTGGCGATGCAGAGCGCCTCGCTCTCCATGAATTCGCGGCGCCCCTTCGACCTCGACTTCCATTACGGCTCCGCCCTGCTGTTCGAAGGCGCCCTGCTGGCGGCGATCAGGCAGGCCGTGGCGGTGGAGGGCGAGGCCCCCAAGACCCGGTGACGCGCCGGGGCGTCTCAATGCACGGTCGGAGCCGGCTCGTCCGGCGCGAGGGTGACGACCTCGGAGAACGGGAATTCGAGGATGGTTTCGCCGGATTCGTCGGTGACCACCAGGATGGCTCCCATCAGGCGCGCCTGGGCCTCCGATTCGGCCATCGTCGCCTGGATCGTGTCGCGGGCGACTTCCCAGGCATGGTCGGCGTCGCGCAATTCCGTGCCGGTGGGATCGGCGATGACCTCCCGGCCGATATGGGTGTGAAAGAAGAATCGGGGCATCGTCGCGTTCGATCCGCTTGAGGAACAGCCGACATCACCTGGAAGCCGCCGAGCGGCGGTGCAAGGCCTGGCGGCCCATCCTATAGAGCGAAACGATCGTCCGTGCCGCTTCAGGCGCGCGCCAGTTGCGAATGACGCCGGGAATAGGCGGTGTAGATCACCAGGGCGACGCCGATCCAGATCGCGAAGAGCAGGTAGGTGTCCCGTGGCAGCGCCGCGATGAGCATGAGGCAGCAGGCGAGGCTCGCGAGTGGGACGAGCGGGTAGAACGGCACGCGAAATCCTCGTGGGAGGTCGGGCCGCGTCCGTCGCAGGATGACGACGCCGAGGGAGACCGCCGTGAAGGCCACGAGGGTACCCATGCTGGTGAGGTTGGCGAGCACGTCGAGGGGGACGAGGGCCGCCAGCGCGGCGACGAAGAGCGCCACCACCAGGGTGTTGGCGTTCGGGCTTCGGCTGCGCCGGTCCACCCGCTGGAACAGTGCCGGCAGCAGCCCGTCGCGGCTCATGGCGAAGAGGATCCGGGTCTGGCCATACATCGTCACCAGGGTCACCGAGAAGATGGAGATGACAGCCCCGATCGACAGGACGAGCGCCGGCCACGCCGTCCCGGTGACGGTCCGCAGGATCACTGCCAGCCCGGCATCCTGCCCGGCAAAGAGCGTCCAGGGCTGAGCGCCGACCCCCGCGACGGCGACGAGGAGGTAGATCGCCGTGACGATGACGAGGGAGAGGAGGATGCCGAGGGGCAGCGTCCGGGCCGGGTCGCGCACCTCCTCGCTCGCCGTGGAGATCGTGTCGAGGCCGATATAGGAGAAGAAGATCGTCGAGGCGGCGGTGCCGATGCCGGCCCAGCCGAACGGTGCGAAGGGCGTGAGGTTCGCCGGCTCGAACGCCGTGAGGGCGATGACGGCGAAGAACACCAGCACCGCGAGCTTCAGGACCACGAGAACCGCGTTGATCGCGGTCGATTCGGCCGCACCGCGCAGGAGCAGCAGGGCGCACAGGCCGATGAGGATGACCGCCGGCAGGTTGACGTAGCCGCCCCGGCCGGGGGGCTGGCTGATCGAATCCGGCATGGTCCAGCCGATGAGCGCTCCGAAGACCTCGTTGAGATACTGGCCCCATCCGACGGCGATGGCCGAGGCGGCGACCGCGTATTCGAGGAGGAGGCAGGCGCCGACGAGGAAGGCCGCGAGTTCGCCGAGCGTCGCATAGGCATAGGAATAGGACGAGCCCGAGAGCGGCAGGGCAGAGGCCAGCTCCGCGTAGCAGAGCGCCGTGAGTCCCGCCGTGACGGCGGCCAGCAGGAACGAGACCAGGATGGCGGGGCCGGCCTCGGGCACCGCCGCGTTCAGGATCACGAAGATGCCGGTGCCCACCGTGGCGCCGACGCCCAACATGACCAAACGGAACAGGCCGATGGAGCGTTCGAGGGGGCGGGCTCCGGCATCGGTATCCTGTGTCGAGGGGGATACGGGTTTCCGCCGCAGCACCGCCCGGCGCCAGTCGCTCCGCCCTTCGTCCGATCCGACCGACGACCCCATCACGACGCGACCCCACGGCGACCGGGACGAGAGGTGCCGATCATGTTGCCCTCATACCGGCAGCAAGCGCCATGCCGCCTCGCGCGGGCACTCCTTGTGCCTATGATCGGCGCGAAACCGTACGGGAGAACGAGGCGTCATGTCGGACAAACTGAATGTCGTTCCCTTCGTCAGCGTCGACAACATGATGCGGCTCGTCCTCGCCATCGGCGTCGAGCGGTTCCTCCGGGAACTGGCCGCCACGATCGAGGCGGATTTCCGGCGCTGGCACCTGTTCGACAAGCAGCCGCGCCTGGCCTCCCACAGTACAGACGGCGTCATCGAACTCATGCCCACCAGCGACGGCACCACCTACGGCTTCAAATACGTCAACGGACACCCGAAGAACGCCCATAGCGGGCGCCAGACCGTGGCGGCCTTCGGCGTGCTCGCCGATGTGGGCAACGGCTACCCGATGCTGCTCACGGAGATGACGATCCTCACGGCTCTGCGCACCGCCGCCATGTCGGCGGTGGCCGCGAAATACCTCGCCCCGAAGGGCGCGCGGACCATGGCGATCATCGGGAACGGTGCCCAGGCCGAGTTCCAGGCCCTGGCCTTCAAGGCGCTGATCGGGATCGATTCCCTGCGGCTCCACGACATCGACCCGGCGGCGAGCGCCAAATGCGAGCGCAATCTCCGTGGGTTCGGCTTCCGGATCCAGGTCTGTGCGAGTACCGCCGAGGCGGTGGAGGGCGCCGACATCGTCACCACGGCGACGGCGGACAAGCAATGCGCCACCATCCTCACCGACAACCTCGTCGGCCCCGGCATCCACATCAACGCCGTCGGCGGGGATTGCCCCGGCAAGACGGAGCTCCACCCCGACATCCTCCGCCGTTCGGAGATCGTCGTGGAATACGCACCCCAGACCCGGCTCGAAGGCGAGATCCAGCAATTGCCCGCCGATCATCCCGTCACCGAACTCTGGCGGGTCATCGCCGGCGAGGTGCCGGGGCGGCGGGACGAGAGGCAGATCACGCTGTTCGATTCCGTCGGCTTCGCGGTCGAGGATTTCTCCGCCCTGCGATACCTCCGCTCGGTGCTGGCCGGCACCGGCTTCTTCGAGGATCTCGATCTGCTGGCGGACCCGGATGATCCGCGCGACCTGTTCGGGATGCTCCTTCGGGCGAAGGGCCGGGCTGGTCCCGATCCTGCGGCGCCGTAAAGATCCGCCGGCCGGTGCCTCACAGGTGTCGTGCGCGGGCCCTATGCTGCCGGCGGATCGGAGAGCGAACCCATGGACGAGAAACGCTGCATCCTCATTGGCGTGCCGGTCCAGGAGGGCACGAGCCGCCTGGGCTGCGACATGGGGCCGAGCGCCTACCGGGCGGCCGGACTCGGCGGCGCCCTCACCGCCCTCGGCCTCGTCGTGGAGGATCGCGGGAACATCGCCCCGCCCCCCGGCGTGGCCGTCGCCCATCCCAATCCGAGCGTGACCAACCTGTCCGATTTCGCGCGCTGGACGGCCGCGCTGGCCGAAGCCGCCTATCGGGCCGGGGGCGAGGGCCTGCCGATCTTCCTCGGCGGCGATCACAGCCTCTCGGCCGGTACGATCTCGGGCATGAGCCGGCGGGCGGCCGAGGAGGGGCGCGAGCTGTACGTGCTCTGGCTCGACGCGCATCCCGATCTCCACACCCTGGAGACCACGACGAGCGGCAACCTCCACGGCGTGCCGATGGCCTATGCCCTCGGCCTCGAGGGGTTCGGCCCCTACCTGCCGCCGCCGGTCGCGCCGGTGAAACCGCAGAATGTCTGCATGATCGGCCTGCGCAGCGTCGATCCGGCGGAACGGCGGACGATCCGCGAGGCGGGGATCACCGTGCACGACATGCGCGCCATCGACGAATTCGGCATCGGCATCCTGCTGAAGGCGTTCCTCGACCGCGTGGCCGCCGCCGGCGGCTGGCTGCATGTGAGCCTCGACGTGGATTTCCTCGATCCGGGCATCGCGCCGGGCGTGGGCACCACGGTTCCGGGCGGCGCCACGTTCCGCGAGGCGCATCTCGCCATGGAGATGCTGCACGACAGCGGCCTCGTCCGCAGCCTCGACCTCGTGGAGCTCAACCCCTTCCTCGACGAGCGCGGCCGCACCGCGATCCTGATGACGGACCTCGCCGCCAGCCTGATGGGACGCAGCGTCCTCGACCGCCCGACGCGGAGTTTTTGACCGACGGGATTCACACCTCTGTTCTTTCAGGCGGAGCGCGTCCCTCTCCCCCTTGTGGGGAGAGGTTAGGAGTGGGGGTGGTTGGGCGACCCTCAAGCTGCGGAGGCTGGCGGGGCCACCCCCACCTCCAACTCCTCCCCACAAGGGGGAGGAGAGCCGCGCATCCCGCGAAATGTGTGACTATCGTAGGCTGCCGAACTTCAGAAATTCCGGGGAGGCCTGCATGTCAACTTCCGTCGTTTCGCGGATATGCAGTGATGATGCCGTATCCTCAAGTGGAAATCGCATCATGAGCAATAACCGCGCCGACACAGTACATTGTTCGTCTGACCGACTTTGTCATACGGGTCCGCTGAGAAATCCGATGAAACAGACTTTCAGCGACTGAAACGCGAAACGCCGGAGCCCCTTTCGAGGCCCCGGCGTCGCGAATCGTTCAAAAGGCCGGGCGAGACCGCCCGGCCGGCTCGTCTCAGAGCGAGTAGTACATCGTGAACTCGACCGGATGCGGGGTCATCTCGTAGCGCATCACTTCCGCCATCTTCAGTTCGATGAAGGAGTCGATCTGGTCGTCCGAGAACACGCCGCCGGCCTTGAGGAAGCCGCGGTCGCGGTCGAGGTTGGTCAGCGCCTCACGCAGGCTGCCGCAGACGGTGGGGATCTTCTTCAACTCGCGCGGGGGCAGGTCGTAGAGATCCTTGTCCATGGCCGGGCCCGGATCGATCTTGTTGATGATGCCGTCGAGGCCGGCCATCAGCAGGGCCGAGAAGGCGAGGTAGGGGTTGGCCATCGGGTCGGGGAAGCGGACCTCGACGCGCTTGGCCTTCGGGTTCGTCGTCCACGGGATACGACAGGAGGCCGAACGGTTGCGGGCCGAATAGGCCAGCAGCACGGGGGCCTCGTAGCCCGGCACCAGGCGCTTGTAGGAGTTGGTGGACGGGTTGGTGAAGGCGTTGAGCGCCTTGGCGTGCTTGATGATGCCGCCGATGTACCAGAGGCATTCCTGGCTGAGATCGGCGTACTTGTCGCCGGCGAAGATCGGCTTGCCGTCCTTCCAGATCGACTGGTGCACGTGCATGCCCGAGCCGTTGTCGCCGTAGACGGGCTTGGGCATGAAGGTCGCGGTCTTGCCGTAGCTCTGGGCCACGTTGTGGATCGCGTATTTGTAGATCTGCATGTGGTCGGCGAGCAGGGTCAGCGTGTCGAACTTCATGCCGAGCTCGTGCTGGGCGGAGGCGACCTCGTGGTGGTGCTTCTCGACCTTGACGCCCATGGACTGCATGGCGGCCAGCATCTCGCCGCGCATGTCCTGCGCCGAATCCTGCGGCGGCACGGGGAAGTAGCCGCCCTTGGTGGCGACGCGGTGGCCGAGGTTGCCGCCCTCGTAATCGGTGAAGCCGTTGGTGGGCAGTTCCACCGAATCGAGCTGGAAGCCGGTATGGTACGGGTCGGAGCCGAACTTCACGTCGTCGAACACGAAGAACTCGGCCTCGGGGCCGACATAGATCGTGTCGCCGATGCCGGTGGACTTGAGGAAGGCCTCGGCGAGCTTGGCGGTGCTGCGCGGATCGCGCGAATACGGCAGGCCCGACGAGGGCTCGAGCACGTCGCAGACGATCGACATGGTGGAGGCCGAGAAGAACGGGTCCATGCAGGCGGTCGCCGGGTCGGGCATCAGCAGCATGTCGGATTCGTTGATCGCCTTCCAGCCGGCGATCGACGAGCCGTCGAACATCGTGCCTTCGGCAAAGATTTCCTCATCGACGAGGGACACGTCGAACGTGACGTGCTGCCACTTTCCCCGGGGATCGGTGAAGCGGAAATCGACGTACTTGACGTCGTTGTCCTTGATGTCCTTGAGGACCTGATCGGCGGTCTTTGCCATCCCTGTGTCTCCTTCGAGGCTCGGCCTGTTTCGGCCGTGGTTTTGCCGCACCACGCGGTGGCGTGCCGCGGATTGGGAAGGGGCGTGCGCGAAGGGACTTAGCTTCTGGTGCGGCGCGAGGCTAGAGCCGTGCGCGGCCGGATCGTGACAGGTCGATGCCTTCGCATCCCGTCGTATCGCTCGACCCTTGTCGCTCGACCCTCGCCGTGGACCGGCCGAGGCCCCGCGTCAGATGGCGTCGGTGCCGGTCTCGCCCGTGCGGATGCGGATGGCTTCCTCGATGGTCGAGACGAAGATCTTGCCGTCGCCGATGCGCCCGGTCTGGGCCGACTTGCGGATAGCTTCGACGGCACCCTCCACCAGGGCGTCGGACAGGACGATCTCGAGCTTCACCTTGGGCAGGAAGTCGACCACGTATTCGGCGCCGCGATAGAGCTCGGTATGGCCCTTCTGCCGGCCGAACCCCTTGGCTTCGATCACGGTGATGCCCTGAAGGCCGACCTCTTGAAGGGCCTCCTTCACCTCGTCCAGCTTGAATGGCTTGATGATCGCTTCGATCTTCTTCATGCCGAACGGGCCTGACCTGAATGCTGCTCCGGGCCCTTTTCCTACCATCGCGGCTCGGCCTTCGCCACGCCGTTTTCCCCGGGACGGGCGTTAAAATGCCTATTCGGTAGGCATTGAATGCAAATCGTTTCAGCCATGACTGCTTTGCGCCTGAAATAGCGGCGCGGCATGAGTGGTGCGCAGGCATGGTCACACGAGACAAGACGAAAGTTCGCAATGCCGTCACACCGTCTGATCACCGTCGACGCGATGCGAAGAATGGATGAAGCCGCGATCGCGGCGGGCGTTCCGGGGATCGAACTGATGCGCCGGGCGGGTGCCGTCGTAGCCGCCAGGGCCGCCGCGATGGTACCTGCGTCCTCGCGGATCCTGGTCCTCTGCGGACCCGGCAACAACGGCGGGGACGGTTTCGTCGCCGCCCGCCTCCTCGAACGGAACGGCTACGCCGTCGACCTCGTCTGCACCGTGCCGGTGGAGAGCCTGACGGGTGATGCCGCCCTGGCGGCGGCGGACTGGCAGGGGCTCGTCCTCACCGAGGCCGATCCGGTTGGCGCCGCCCTCGTCGTCGACGCCCTGTTCGGGGCGGGCCTGTCCCGCGACCTCGACGGCGCCGCGAAGACCCTGGTCGAGCGGGTCGCGGCGAACAGCGTTCCCGTCCTCGCCGTCGACGTTCCGAGCGGGATCGACGGCGATACCGGAGCTTTGCGCGGGGTCGCGCTGAGGGCACACGAGACGGTGACCTTCGTCGCGCTCAAGCCCGGCCATCTGCTGCAGCCGGGCCGCGACCATTGCGGCCATCTCCACGTCGCCGATATCGGCATCGGCGACGCCGCCCTCGAACAGGGGCTGGCCGGCACACCGACGGTCTGGCGCAACGGGCCCGATCTCTGGGGCGGCGCCTTCCCGAGGCTCGACGCGATCAGCCACAAATATACCAGAGGCCATGTCGTGGCCCTGTCCGGCCCGGCCTTCAAGACCGGGGCGATCCGCCTCGCCGCCCGCGCGGCGTTGCGGGTCGGCGCCGGCCTCGTCACCGTGGCCTCCCCCGCCGCCGCGATGGCGGAGAACGCCGCGCATCTCACCGCGATCATGCTGACGCCCTGCGAGACGGCCGACGACCTCGACGATCTCCTGGTGGACGAGCGCCTGAACGTGATCCTCGCCGGGCCAGGCCTCGGGAGCGGCGAGGCGACGCGCGAGCGCGTCGCCGTGGCGGCGGGGGTCGGGCGAAGCCTCGTCCTCGACGCCGACGCGCTCACGAGCTTCAAGGGCGAGGTCGATCAGTTGGCGAGCCTCGTCGCGGATGGCGGCGGGCAGGCAGTGCTGACCCCGCATTCCGGCGAGTTCGCCCGCCTCTTCGCCGGTACCGATGCCGTCGACCCGGAGGCGAGCAAGCTCGAACGGACGCTGAGGGCGGCGTCCATCGTCCGGGCGGTGGTGGTGCTCAAGGGCGCCGATACCGTCGTCGCCGCGCCCGACGGACGCGCCGTCATCAACGACCACGCCACGCCCTATCTCGGAACCGCCGGTTCCGGCGACGTTCTGGCCGGTCTCGTCGCCGGTCTGCTGGCGCAGGGCATGCCGGCCTTCGAGGCCGCCTGCGCGGCGGTGTGGCTCCACGGCGATGCCGGGTTGCGGCACGGGCCGGGCCTCATCGCCGAGGATCTGCCGGAGATGATGCCGAAGGTTCTCTCCGGCCTGCGGTGACGGCCGACCGCCTCGGGAAGGGCGTGGAGAACGATCCGGCGCGTCCGGATCGATGGGCCGCGCCGTCCCGCTGTGGAGGAAACTATCGGAAATTCGAGTGATTTATCAATGGATCTGTACTAAAAATGGCGAGACCAAAACTTCTGTTTTCGGAAATGCGGCATGCCGACCTTTTCATTCACGCATAACGATGATTACGATATCTCAAACACCGTAACAGTGGGTGGTTATGGGTCTGATGATTCGAGCGGACCGACTGATATTCATGCATTTGGCCCCCTGACATACAATAGATTTATCTTCAATAACTATTTGGACCTTAGCCGGGGTGGAGCGTATTTCACCGACGCGAACAGGGACGAGGGCGGGGTTCCCGGATACGCGATCACCGGGACCGAATACTCGGTCTCGGCCGATATGTCGGACAACACGGCCGCGGTCTATCTGGAGGGCGGTGATTTCGGCGATATCCTGCGGTCCGGCTCCAGCTTCGACACCCTGAAGGGGGGAAGCGGAAACGACGTGCTGGAAGGCGGCGAGGGCGGAGATACGATCGAGGGCGGCCTGGGTATCGACACGGCGAGCTACGAGCATGCCACCGGCAGGATCTACGCCAGTCTGGAAGCGCTGGTCGGCTATGAAGGCGATGCCCTCGGAGACCTACTCTCCGGCATCGAAAACCTGATCGGGAGTGCTTTCGACGATTCGCTGGTCGGAGACGATGGCAAGAACACACTTCGCGGCAATGGCGGCGAGGACGACTTCGCCGGGAGAGGCGGTGACGACCGGATCGTCGTGTCTTCGACGCCCCTCTACGTCAGCGGTGGCGACGACAAGGACTTTCTCATCGCGATGGGGGGCGGCACCGTCAGCCTCATCGAGACGAGGCTCTCCGGCATCGAGGCCGTGTATGTCCGCAACGACACCCATCTCGATATGTCCAACGTGCTGGCCGGGAGCAAGATCGTCTCGCAATCGACCTCGGGCCACGCCGTCGAGATCGTCGGCACGTCGGGCAGCGATACGATCAGGGCCGGCAAGGGTGGGGATACGATCGACGGCGGAAGCGGCGGCGATAAGCTCTTCGGCGGCATCGGTGCCGACAGCTTCCACTTCGGGGACGATTTCGGCCGCGACAAGCTCTATGGCCTCGATCTGAACGCCGATCACATCGCCGTCGACATCGCCGGTGTCGATGCAAGCGATATCGTGCTCAGCTCCATGAGCGGCGGCCGCCATACGCTGGTGACGTTCAAGGGCGTGGAGGCCGGGAACAAGATCATCCTGTACGACACGAACGTCGACGATGTCCGTGACGTCCAAAACGAGCTCTTCCTGTTCGGGGCCTGAGGGTCCGCCGGATCGGATGCCTCGGCGGATGGTCATGCCGAAGTCGATCATCCGGTCAGACCTCCTCATCCTGAGGTGCCCTTTATGCCCATGCAAAGGGCTTTGAGGGAGCACTCCAGAACCCACTGCGATCCCTGGAGCCCTCCTTCGAGGCCGCTACGCGGCGCGTCAGGATGAGGTAAAGTCTTGGGGAAACACCTCGAACAGGCTCCAAGCAGCTCGGCGGCGGCCGCGGCGAGCGGCCCCCCTCCCCTCAGGTCACTTCGAAGCTCGTCCACAACCCGGTATCGAACCGCTCCAGCACCGTGGAGCCGATGACCCAGCGGCCCGGATTGTCCGCCTTGAAGGCGATCCGGGCCGTGCGCCCTTCGAGCAGCTGGAACGTGTCGAGCCAATAGGGCTCCCAGCCGTCGTCCAGGGGGTGAAGCAGCCGGAAGGCGTGGCCGTGGAGGTGCAGGGCCTGCGGGAAGGCGGTGTCGTTCCGGATCGCGAGGACCACCACCTGGCCGCGCTTCACCGTGAAGGAGGGAGCGACGCCGGAGGCACCCGTGATGCCGTTGATGGCCCAGACCCGGTTCGGATCGCCCGAATAGGCCGGTTCGGCGCTGGGCTTGTCCTTGTCGAGTTTGGCGCCGCCGGTGATCGCGATGTCGCGGCGCACGGCGTTCTGGAGCTTGACCTCGGCGGGCAGGAGCTTGTTCTCGCCCACCGGCGCGATCGGCGGGCGCTTCTCCGTCACCGGCTGGCCCTTGGCGGTGAGGGTCGCCAGGACGAGGCCGTTGCCGATGAGGGCGTTGACGGTGACGCCGGCGCCGGCCTCCGCCGGCATGTCGAGCATCAGGTCGTAGCGGGTGCCGGGGGGGAAGGGCAGCGTCGCGCGCAGAGGCTCGAACGTGTCGGTGGGCTGGCCGTCCACCGCCACCACGTAGACCTTGGCGCCCTCGAACCGGATGCGGGTCCCCCGCGCGTTGCAGACATTGCCGAGCCGCAGGCGGATGCGCGATCCCGGACGGACCTCGATCGCTTCCGGCACCGGCTTGCCGTTGATGGTGACGAGGTTGCCGAGGCGCCCGGAGGCCGCGGCGAAGGCGGCCTGCCCGAACGGCATCAGCGTGCCGTTCTCCTCCAGCCGCCAATCCTGCATCAGCAGCGCGAGGTCCTGGTCGAGGGACGGCGGCGCGGTCTCCTCGACAACCAGCGCACCGGCGAGGCCGCGCCCCGACGGTTCGCTCGAACCGCCCACGACGAGGGGGCGTATCAGGAACGTGCCCGCATCCGGCGGGACGAAGGCGTAGGTGAAGTCCGTCCCCGGCGCGATCGGCGGCTGGGTCACGCCGCCGACGCCGTCCATGGCGTTCTGGTTGCGCACCCCGTGCCAATGCAGGGAGAGCGGCTTGTCCGTCTTGTTCTCGACGCGCAGGCGGACGGTATCGCCGAGCTTGGCACGGATGACGGGGAGTCTCGCTGTGCCGTCGAAGGTCCAGACCGGCGTCTCGGCCGCCGGCTCAGGTTTCAGGCGGTTCGTTCCCGGCGCGGCGATGAGCGGGCGCGGTTCCGATAAGGATTCTGCCGGCTTGACCGGTGCGGGCGCCGGCTTGGGGACGGCTTTGCCAGAGCCCGTCTGCGCCTCGGCGCGCGGGATGAGAGCCGGTCCGGCAAGACCGAGGGCCGCCGCCCGGCTGATCAGGGACCGGCGGGACAGACTGCCTGTCTCCGAGGGGGGACGGCCATTCTTCGGGTCGGAACTCGGCATATCACCTCGGACGGGAGTCGACGGACGGGCGGGCGCATCCGCCCCGCCGGCCTGCTTGTAGACGGCGGTCCGGCGCGGCGCCAACCACCGCCGCGCCCCCGATGGCCGGCGCCTGATTTTTTTGCTGCGGACTTGCGCGCGCATGCTATAGGACCGCGCTCTGGCGGCTGAAAAGGCGCGCCGGGCGTTGGCGCTTGCGGGCGTGGCGGAACTGGTAGACGCGCTGGATTTAGGTTCCAGTGTCGCAAGACGTGGGGGTTCGAGCCCCTCCGCCCGCACCAGCCTCCGCCGTCGGGAACGGATTGGCTCACAGCGATGGCCGGCCCGCTCTGCCGCTCGGAGTCGGCCTCCGGTCGGGCGCGCTTCGTCAAACGCCGCCTGTGGTGTCACGCCCTGACGGCGGCGCCACGCGAGATTTTTTGACCGATCACACGGACGACAGCGGGAAGACGACGATGCAGGTGACCGAGACACTCTCCCAGGGTCTGAAGCGCGAGTTCCAGGTGCTTCTGGCCGCCAAGGAGCTCGAAGAGCGCCTGACGACCGAGCTGTCCACCCTCAAGGACAAGGCCCAGATCAAGGGCTTCCGCCCCGGCAAGGTGCCGGTGGCCCATCTGCGCAAGCTCTACGGCCGCTCGGTGATGGCCGACGTGCTGCAGAACGCGGTCAACGAGGCCAACCAGAAGATCGTCGCCGACAACAACCTCAAGCTTGCCCTCGAGCCGAAGATCGAATTCCCCGGCGAGGCCTCGATCGTCGACCGGGCGCTGTCCGCCAAGGACGACGTCTCCTTCAACGTCGCCCTCGAAATCCTGCCGAGCTTCGAGCTCGCCGACCTGTCCGACGTCACCCTGACGAAGCAGGTCGCCAAGCCCAGCGACGAGGAGGTCGACGAGGCCATCAACCGCATGGCCTCCTCCAACCGCGCCTTCACCCCGAAGGACGAGGGTGCCGAGGCCGCCACCGGCGACCGCGTCACCATCGACTTCGTCGGCAAGATCGACGGCGTCGAGTTCGACGGCGGCAAGGGCGAGGGTGTCGATCTGGAGCTCGGTTCGGGCTCGTTCATCCCCGGCTTCGAGGACCAGCTGGTCGGCGCCAAGGTCGGCCAGTCGCTGGTGGTGAAGTCGACCTTCCCCGAGGCCTACGGTGCCGAGCACCTGGCCGGCAAGGACGCCGAGTTCGACGTGACCGTCACGGCGATCCAGGCTCCGGGCGAGAGCAAGATCGACGACGAGCTCGCCAAGGGCTTCGGCATGGAATCGCTGGAGAAGCTGAAGGAGGCCGTCGCCGGCGCCCTCGGCGGCGATTTCGAGGCCCAGTCGCGCCGCAAGCTCAAGAAGGAGCTCCTCGACGCCCTCGACGGCAAATACGCCTTCGATCTGCCCCCGAGCCTCGTCCACCAGGAATTCGCCGCCGTGTGGGCCCAGGTCGAGCAGGACCTGAAAACCCGCGGCAAGACCTTCGAGGACGAGGGAACCACCGAGGAAAAGGCCACGGCCGAGTACCGCAAGATCGCCGAGCGCCGCGTCCGTCTCGGCTTGGTGCTTGCGCAGGTGGGCGAGACCGCCGATATCAAGGTCAGCGACGACGAGGTGAACCAGGCCCTGATCGCCCGTGTCCGGCAATATCCCGGACAGGAGCAGCAGGTCTGGGACTTCTACCGGAAGAACGCACAGGCCCTGGCCGAGCTTCGCGCACCCCTGTTCGAGGAGAAGGTCGTCGACCATGTCCTCGCCCAGGTGAAGCTGGTCGAAGAGCCCGTCTCGAAGGATGCTTTGTTCGCCGACGAGGATGCCGATGCGGCCAGCGCCGAATCGACGGAGTCGAAGGCGGACGAATCCCAGGCTCCTTCGGGCGACGATCTGCCGGCCGTCGCCAAGGCCGATTGAGCTCGAGGCTCCCAAAAGGGCGGCGGGCTTGGATGTAAAGGCGGCGTTCACCGCCGCCGTAGTTCGCTGACACGTCCGGCCCGCGCGCGATTCGCGCGGCCGGACCCCTTGAAGCCTGGGGCACGAGAATGATGAGAGATCCGGTCGACTACTATAACAGCGCACTCGTTCCCATGGTGGTCGAGCAGTCGAGCCGCGGCGAGCGCGCGTTCGACATCTATTCCCGCCTGCTGCGTGAGCGGATCATCTTCCTCACCGGCCCGGTCGAGGATTACGGCGCCTCGCTGATCGTGGCGCAGCTGCTGTTCCTCGAAGCCGAGAACCCGAAGAAGGAAATCTCCTTCTACATCAACTCGCCCGGTGGCGTGGTGACCTCGGGCCTGTCGATCTACGACACGATGCAGTTCATCCGCTGCCCGGTGACGACCCTCTGCGTCGGCCAGGCCGCCTCGATGGGATCTCTGCTGCTCACCGCCGGCGAGCCCGGCCACCGTTTCGCCCTTCCGAACGCCCGCATCATGGTCCACCAGCCCTCCGGCGGGTTCCAGGGCCAGGCGACGGACATCCTGATCCATGCCCGCGAGATCGAAGCGCTGAAGAAGCGCCTCAACGAGATCTACGTGAAGCATACCGGGCGCGACTACGACACCATCGTGCAGGCCCTCGAGCGCGACAATTTCATGACCGCCGACGCGGCCAAGGAATTCGGCCTGATCGACGAAGTGATCCAGAAGCGTCCCGAGCCGGCCGCCGCCTGATCTCGACCGCGCCGGGGCCGCCTGGCGGCCCCGGCGCGTCCTTTAGAGGCGGGCCGTATGTGCGGCTTTGCCTTGATCCCGTCGCGGCAGCATGCTTGCATCGCGAGTCTGACCTACCGGCAGAAAGCGCGCAGGTGACTGTTTCTTTAGGCGGGCGCCCTTAGATCTTAAAAGATGCGCGTGCGCCCCGGGGCTGGCGTCGCACCCGCGAACGGAGACCGACATGAGCAAGACTGGCGGCAACGACTCGAAGAGCACGCTGTACTGCTCGTTTTGCGGCAAGAGCCAGCACGAGGTCCGCAAGCTGATCGCGGGCCCGACGGTGTTCATCTGCGACGAGTGTGTCGAACTGTGCATGGACATCATCCGTGAGGAATCGAAGTCCTCCCTGGTGAAATCGCGCGACGGCGTGCCCACGCCGAAGGAGATCCGCCGCGTCCTGGACGATTACGTCATCGGCCAGGATTTCGCGAAGAAGGTCCTCTCCGTCGCGGTCCACAACCATTACAAGCGTCTCGCCCACGCCTCGAAGCACAACGACGTCGAGCTGGCGAAGTCGAACATCATGCTGATCGGGCCGACCGGTTCGGGCAAGACGCTGCTCGCGCAGACCCTGGCCCGCATCCTCGACGTGCCCTTCACCATGGCCGATGCGACGACGCTCACCGAGGCCGGCTATGTCGGCGAGGACGTAGAGAACATCATCCTCAAGCTGCTCCAGGCATCGGATTACAACGTCGAGCGGGCGCAGCGCGGCATCGTCTACATCGACGAGATCGACAAGATCTCGCGGAAATCCGACAACCCGTCGATCACCCGCGACGTGTCGGGCGAAGGCGTGCAGCAGGCCCTCCTCAAGATCATGGAAGGCACCGTCGCCTCCGTGCCTCCCCAGGGCGGCCGCAAGCACCCGCAGCAGGAATTCCTGCAGGTCGACACCACCAACATCCTCTTCATCTGCGGCGGCGCGTTCGCCGGGCTGGAGCGGATCATCTCGGCGCGCGGCAAGGGCACCTCGATCGGTTTCGGCGCCACCGTTCAGGCTCCGGACGACCGCCGCACCGGCGAGATCTTCCGCAATGTCGAGCCCGAGGATCTGCTGAAGTTCGGCCTGATCCCGGAATTCGTCGGCCGCCTGCCCGTGCTGGCGACGCTGGAGGACCTCGACGAGATCGCGCTCAAGCGCATCCTGCAGGAGCCGAAGAACGCGCTCGTCAAGCAGTACCAGCGCTTGTTCGAGATGGAGAATGTCGACCTGACCTTCCAGGACGAGGCGCTCTCCATGGTGGCCCGCAAGGCCATCGAGCGGAAGACCGGCGCCCGTGGCCTGCGCTCGATCCTCGAGACGATCCTGCTCGAGACGATGTACGACCTGCCCGGCCTCGAATCCGTGGAGCAGGTGGTGATCGGTCCGGAAGTGGTGGAGGGCAAGTCGCGCCCCCTCTACATCCATGGCGACCGCAACAAGGACGTTCCGGCGAGCGTCAGCGCCTGAGGGTGCGACTCGGCGGCCGAGGTTAGCCGCCGAAACGGACCGGGGAGAATTCTTGAAAAAGTCCTCCCCGGCTTCCATCTGAATTGTCAGACGCGACGGCCGCACGCTCACCTCCTGAGGTGCGGTGTCCGCCTCCAGCCTCACAGTTCAACGATGTCCCCGACCCCGCGATGCGGCCCGGTCGGCCCGTGGCAGGATGCTTGCTCATTTCGAGGAGCTAGAGCCCGGAGTCCATCAAGAGGAAGTCCGACATGTCCCAATCGAAATCTCGCCAGCCGGTCGTCCCGGGTTCGACGGGCTCCTACGCCGTTCTCCCCTTGCGCGACATCGTCGTCTTCCCGCACATGATCGTGCCGCTCTTCGTCGGCCGCGAGAAGTCTATCCGCGCCCTCGAAGAGGCCGTCCGCACCGATCGCCACATCCTGCTGGCCACCCAGATCAATGCCAGCGACGACGATCCGTCCACCGACGCGATCTACAAGATCGGCACCCTCGCTAGCGTCCTGCAGCTGCTGAAGCTGCCCGACGGCACCGTGAAGGTGCTCGTCGAAGGCGCCGGACGGGCCAAGATCACGAACTTCAACAAGTCGGATTCGTTCTACGAGGCCGAGGTCGAGACCCTCACCGACGAGCTCGGCGACCCCGTCGAGGCCGAGGCGCTCGCCCGCTCGGTCATCTCCGAGTTCGAGAACTACGTGAAGCTCAACAAGAAGATCTCGCCCGAGGTCGTCTCCGCCGTCACCCAGATCGACGAGCCCTCGAAGCTTGCCGATACCGTCGGCTCGCACCTCGCGGTCAAGATCGCCGACAAGCAGGCGATCCTCGAAATTCCCACGGTGGCCGAGCGCCTCGAGCGCGTCCTGTCGCTGATGGAGAGCGAGATCTCCGTGCTCCAGGTGGAAAAGCGCATCCGGACCCGCGTGAAGCGGCAGATGGAGAAGACTCAGCGCGAGTACTACCTCAACGAGCAGATGAAGGCGATCCAGAAGGAGCTGGGCGATTCCGAGGACGGCAAGGACGAGCTCGCCGAAATCGAGGAGAAGATCGAGAAGACCAAGTTCTCGAAGGAGGCCCGCGAGAAGGCGATGGCAGAGCTCAAGAAGCTCCGCCAGATGTCGCCGATGTCGGCGGAAGCCACCGTCGTGCGCAATTATCTCGACTGGATGCTCGGCATCCCGTGGTCGAAGCGGTCGCGGATCAAGAAGGATCTGCTCGGTGCGCAGCTCATGCTCGATCACGACCATTTCGGTCTGGAGAAGGTCAAGGAGCGCATCGTCGAGTATCTCGCCGTGCAGCAGCGCGCCAACAAGCTCACCGGCCCGATCCTCTGCCTCGTCGGCCCTCCCGGCGTCGGCAAGACCTCGCTGGGCAAGTCCATCGCCAAGGCGACCGGACGCGAGTTCGTGCGGATGTCGCTCGGCGGCGTCCGTGACGAGGCCGAGATCCGCGGTCACCGCCGGACCTATATCGGCTCGATGCCCGGCAAGATCGTCCAGTCGATGCGCAAGGCCAAGACCTCGAACCCGCTCATCCTGCTCGACGAGATCGACAAGATGGGCCAGGATTTCCGTGGCGATCCGTCCGCGGCACTCCTCGAGGTGCTGGACCCCGAGCAGAACGGCACGTTCAACGATCACTACCTGGAAGTCGATTACGACCTCTCGGACGTGATGTTCGTGACCACGGCGAACACGCTCAACATCCCTGCGCCCCTGATGGACCGCATGGAGGTGATCCGTATCGCCGGCTACACCGAGGAAGAGAAGCTTCAGATCGCGCGCAAGCACCTCATCCCGGGGGCGGTGAAGAAGCACGGCCTCACGGTCAAGGAATGGGAGATCGACGATTCCGGCATCCTCATGCTCATCCGCCGCTACACGCGGGAAGCGGGCGTGCGTAACCTGGAGCGCGAGATCTCGAACCTGATCCGCAAGGCGGTGAAGGAGATCCTCATCACAAAGGTGAAGGCCGTCGCCGTCACCGAGGAGAACCTGCCGAACTTCCTCGGCGCGCCGAAATTCCGCTACGGCGAGATCGACGAGGAGGATCAGGTCGGCGTGGTGACGGGTCTTGCCTGGACCGAGGTCGGCGGCGAGTTGCTGACGATCGAGGGCGTCATGATGCCCGGCAAGGGCAAGATGACGGTCACGGGCAACCTGCGTGACGTGATGAAGGAGTCGATCTCGGCCGCGGCGAGCTACGTCCGCTCCCGGGCCGTCGACTTCGGCATCGAGCCACCGCTGTTCGAGCGTCGCGACATCCACGTCCACGTTCCGGAAGGGGCGACCCCGAAGGACGGTCCGTCGGCCGGTATCGGCATGGCCACCGCCATCATCTCCACCCTTACCGGGATCCCGGTGAGGAAGGATGTGGCGATGACCGGAGAGGTCACCCTGCGTGGCCGCATCCTGCCCATCGGCGGCCTCAAGGAGAAGCTGCTCGCGGCCCTGCGCGGCGGGATCAAGACCGTCCTCATCCCCGAGGAGAACGCCAAGGACATCGCCGAGGTGCCCGACAGCGTGAAGAACGGGATGGAGATCATCCCGGTGGCGCGCATGGACCAGGTGCTGAAGCACGCCCTCGTGCGGCAGCCGGTGCCGATCGAATGGGAGGAGCCCCTTCCCGTCGCCCGCCGCCCCGTGGTCGGCGAGGACGAGCCGACGACGGTCATCGCCCATTGAGCGAGAGGGTGCTTTGAAAATGGAAAGGCCCCGGAGCACGCTCCGGGGCCTTTTCTTTGTGGCCGCTGAGGGTTGCCATCCCGACGATGCTTGGATTAACGATGCGGCGCGCATCGGGCGGTTAGCTCAGTTGGTAGAGCGTCTCCTTTACACGGAGAGGGTCGGCGGTTCGAGCCCGTCACCGCCCACCACGCCTCTTCCCGTTCCCTTGCCCCTCCCCGGCTACAGAGACCAGCGATGACGGCGCGCGGCTTCCCCACCCCCTGGCTCGTCGTCGAGAAGGTCGAGAGTTTCAGCATCGAGGATGCGGAGGGGGCGGCCGTTGCCTGGACCTACTTTTCCGACGAGGCGGACAAGCGGGAGGCGACGGGCCTCATGACCCGCGAGGAGGCGTTGCGGATCGCCAGGGCCATCGCGATGATCCCCGAGATGCGCACGATCATCCGCAACATCCAGGACGGGCTGACCGAGGCCGACCAGATTACGGATTGAGCGGCGCGGCGAGGTCCCGCGCCCCCTGAACCACTGCGCCGTCAGTTGCCGGCGAGGACCAGGGCCCAGAAGCGCTTGTAGCGCGTGCCCGGCGCATCGACGCGGGCGATGCCGATCCGCTTGAGCTGGGGCATCAGCATGTTCTTGTTGTGCTCGGACGAATTTTTCCAGCGCGCGAGCACCTCGTCGAAGGTATTGGAGCCGGCACTGAGGTTCTCGGCCGCGAAGGAGCGGCCAAATCCCGCCCGCGCCATGCGCGAATCGAAGGTGCCGCCGATTTCGTGGCTGAGCCTTCCGGCCTTGGCATTGGATTCCGCCTGATAGGAGGCCGCCCGGATCAGGCTGGAATCCAGCACCACCGGGCCGAGCCCATGCGACGCCCTGTAGCGGGAGATCGCCGCGGCAGCCGCGCCCTCGTCGAGGATCACCGGGCTCGTGAGGTTGTCGGCCTCGGGCAGGATCGTCGGGCCGCCGCAGCCGCCGAGGGTCAGGAGGCTCCCCATAAGGCCGACGGCGCTCAGGCGCGCCAGGGAGGGGGACAAGTGGAAAGGAATCATCGTTCGGTGCCGGTTCGCTGCGCTGCCGTGTCGTCGGCTTCGCCATCCCGGCCCGATGGGGCGAAATCGCGGCGGCGGCGCGAACCGGGTCGCAGGACGGGCCGATGTGTCCGATGCGCCACGCCACGGGACACGACCCGTATCGTACCCGTGCGGATAGGCTCGTGGAGGGCTCGGCCCCGGCCCGACCCTGTCAGATCCGCGTGCCGAGATCCCGGGGCGGCGAACCGCAGCGCCATGCGGTGATGCGGTAATCGGGATGGGTGTCGATCCACCGCGCCAGCTGCGGCTGGGCCACGCGGATGCACCCCCTCGCATCAGCGACATCGAGCGGCAGCCGCTTCGATTCGCAGGTCTCCGGCGCATGCGCCATGCAGGCGGTGAAATACAGGAAGAAGAAGCCTGCCATGGTTCGGACAGCCCATTTCGCGAGTCGCGCTCGATCAAAGGCTAGGGCGCGAACATCCCGTGTCGAGGGTATCCCTCGGCGCGACGCGCATGGATGCTGCAAGTTCGGCGAATAATGTTTCGAGAATGGCGCGGGCGACGGGACTCGAACCCGCGACCTCCGGCGTGACAGGCCGGCACTCTAACCAACTGAGCTACGCCCGCGTATCTGGGTAGCCGGGCATTCGGGTTGTCCACCACGACGCATGTCGTTGATGGACGTGGCGCGGGCGACGGGACTCGAACCCGCGACCTCCGGCGTGACAGGCCGGCACTCTAACCAACTGAGCTACGCCCGCACGGCGTCCCGCCCCGTTTCCGGCGGTGTCGGGGGTCTAGTTTCCGCATACCGGCCTGTCAAGCAACCGGACGCAGCATTTCCATCGAAAATCCGGTCGCCGTCGTTTTGAGACAGGACCGCACGGGAGGGCTGACGGCTCGGGGAGCGCAGCCGCCATTGAAACCACGTCGCTTTTCTGTCATACGCCCCCTCGCGTTGAACCGCCCGGCCGAAAGGGCTGCCGTGGCGGTTCGTGCTGCTCCATCAGAAGCATCAACCGAGCGCACGTCTTCGACCTCCCGGGGTCAGAGGGCATGCGCGTTCAGGAGAGCCAAATGCCCAAGCTGAAAACCAAGTCGGGCGCGAAGAAGCGCTTCAAGATCACCGGCACCGGCAAGGTCATGTATGCCCAGGCCGGCAAGCGCCACGGAATGATCAAGCGGACGACGAAGCAGATCCGCAACCTGCGCGGCACCACCACCCTGTTCGAGGGCGATGCTGCCAACGTGAAGAAGTATTTCCTGCCCAACAGCCGGTAATCCTTCGCCGCAGCCGATACTGTTTTCGTAATCCAGGAGAGAACCCATGGCCCGCGTCAAGCGCGGCGTGACCAGTCACGCAAAGCACAAGAAAGTCCTCAAGGCCGCCCGTGGCTATTACGGCCGGCGCAAGAACACGATCCGGATCGCCAAGCAGGCGGTCGAGAAGGGCATGCAGTATGCCTACCGCGATCGTAAGAACAAGAAGCGCACGTTCCGCGCTCTCTGGATCCAGCGTCTCAACGCCGCTGTCCGCGAGCACGGCCTGACCTATTCGCGCTTCATCAACGGTCTCGCGAAGTCCGGCATCGAGGTGGATCGCAAGGCTCTGTCCGAGCTCGCCATTCACGAGCCGGCCAGCTTCGCGGTGGTGGTGGAGAAGGCCAAGGCCGCTCTTCCGGACCTCGCCAAGGCTGCCTGACTCGCCAAGGCTGCCTGACTCGTGAAGGCTGCCTGAGGCGCGTTCACACGCCCTCTCATTCGTCGATGCGAAAGGCGCGGACCGAGAGGTACCGCGCCTTCGTCTTTTGCAAAGGATCGTCGGCAGGCGCGCTTGCATTGGCAGCGCTTACCCGCAAAACCGCTCGCGGGGGCCGCACACGATCCGAAGGCCAGATGCCAACCGGTGGTTTGAACCGATGACCGATCTCGAAACCCTCGAAGGCGATCTGCTCGGGCAGGTCGGCAGCGCGTCCGACGAGGCCACCCTCGATGCCGTACGCGTCGCGGCTCTGGGCAAGAAGGGCTCGGTCTCCGACCTGCTCAAGACCCTCGGCAGCATGACACCGGACGAGCGCAAGGAGCGCGGTCCGCTCATCAACGGGCTGCGCGACAGGGTTCAGGGCGCCATCGCCACGCGGCGTGAGGCGCTCACGGAGGCCGCCCTCGAAGCCCGCCTCGCGGCGGAGCGGATCGACGTCACCCTGCCGGTGCGCGATGCGCCGGAAGCGCGCGGGCGCATCCATCCGATCAGTCAGGTCATGGACGAGATCACCGCGATCTTCGCCGATATGGGCTTCTCGGTGGCGGAAGGTCCGGACATCGAGACCGACGATTACAACTTCACCGCCCTCAACTTCCCGCCCGGCCATCCGGCGCGCGAGATGCACGACACCTTCTTCCTGGCCCCAGACCGCAACGGCCAGCGCAAGGTGCTCCGCACCCATACGTCTCCGGTCCAGATCCGCACCATGCGGTCGCAGGAGCCGCCGATCCGCGTGATCTGCCCCGGCCGCACCTATCGCCACGATTCCGACCAGACCCACACGCCGATGTTCCATCAGGTGGAGGGGCTGGTGATCGACAAGAGCGCCACCATCGCCAACCTGAAATGGGTGCTGGAGGAGTTCTGCCGCACGTTCTTCGAGGTCGATGCGGTGAAGATGCGGTTCCGGCCGTCGTTCTTCCCCTTCACCGAGCCGTCGGCGGAGGTCGATATCCAGTGCTCGCGAAAGGGCGGCGAGATCCGCTTCGGCGAGGGCACCGACTGGCTCGAGATCCTCGGCTGCGGCATGGTCCATCCGAACGTGCTCAGGAACTGCGGCTACGACCCCGACTTCGTCCAGGGCTTCGCCTTCGGCATGGGCATCGACCGGATCGCGATGCTGAAATACGGCACGCCCGATCTGCGCCCGTTCTTCGAGGCGGATGTGCGCTGGCTGGAGCATTATGGCTTCCGCCCGCTGGACATCCCGAGCTTGGTGGCCGGGCTGACGAGTTGATGGGCATGGAGCGATCGATGACCGATCAGGAGATTACCAGCCTGGTGTCCGAGGTTCTGCGCGAGCAGATTCCCGAGGCGGGGTTCTTAGGGGCCGAAGCCGTTTCCAGCTCGGATTTCGACGGAGATCCGGTCATCAAGATCGTCGCTCGTTATCAACGTCGGCCAGAGACGAAGCCCGATCCGCTGCTGAATGCCAGCCACATCTTGCGGTCTGCACTCATCAGCCGAGGAGAAGACCGCTTCATTTTGCTGAAGAACGATGTCGTCAGCGAAAAGCAGACTGAAAGCGATATAGACTGATCCATGGCTTCTATGGTCGATCTCATGTTGGATCAGGCGGAAGTTCTGGTCCAACAGAACCCCCGTAGCGGCGCAGCGAAGCGGCGGGCAGTCAGCTCGGCATATTATGCGGCGTTCCATGCCCTCATGTGGCTCTGTGCTTCCGAGATGCTGCCCGGTGGCGATACCAATTCCGCTGATTTCGAACGCGTCTATCGCGGTATCGATCATGGCCCGATGAAGAATGCATTCCAGACGAATGGCCCGTTGAAGCAAACGATCGTTCTACGGGACATCGGAACCGACCTGATCCAGCTTCAGGAGGCACGCATGATTGCGGATTATTCGCCTCCCCGGAGCAACTTGTTCGATCTGGCCGCGGTCAAGGAACATCTTGACCGGGCAAGAAGTGTCGTCTCGCGCTTAGAGGGTTTGACCGGCCTGGACCGTCAAACCCTAGCCGTTCACCTCCTCTTCCAGGCGAGAAGAAAATGAAATTCACCCTCTCCTGGCTCAAGGAGCACCTCGACACCGACTCGTCTCTGGAGACCATCTCCGAGACGCTGACTCGGATCGGCCTCGAGGTCGAAGGCATCGAGGACAAGGCGGCGGCTCTCGCGCCTTATGTCGTCGCCCATGTGCTCACGGCCGAACAGCACCCCAATGCCGACCGCCTGCGCGTCTGCACCGTGGATGCCGGCGACGGACAACCCCTGCAGGTCGTCTGCGGAGCGCCGAATGCGCGGGCGGGGATGAAATCGGTCTTCGCGCCGCCGGGCACCTACGTGCCGGGCAAGAACATCACCCTGTCGGTGGGGAGCATTCGCGGGGTCGAGAGCCGGGGCATGCTCTGCTCCGGGGCCGAACTCGGCCTCGGCGACGACCATGACGGCATCCTGGACCTGCCGGCGGACGCCCCGACGGGCCAAGCCTACGCCCTCTATGCCGGCCTCGACGATCCGGTCATCGAGATCAACCTCACCCCGAACCGCCCGGATTGTACCTCGATCCACGGCATCGCCCGCGATCTCTCGGCCGCCGGCATCGGCGTGTTGAAGCGCGAGCCGATGCGGCCCGTGCGCGGCGAGGGTGAGTGCCACGTGCCGGTGTCGCTCGATTTCGAGCGCGCGGACAAGGGATTGTGCCCGTATTTCACCCTGCGCCTCGTGCGCGGCGTGAAGAACGGCCCCTCCCCCGACTGGATGCAGGCCCGCCTGCGCGCCATCGGCCTCCGCCCGATCAACGCGCTTGTCGACATCACCAACTACCTCACCTTCGATCGCGGCCGCCCGCTTCACGTCTTCGACGCGGCCAAGGTGAAGGGCGCTCTCACGGTCCGTCGCGCCCGCGACGGCGAGAGCCTGAAGGCCCTCGACGGCAAGACCTATGCGCTCGACGACGGAATCGTCGTCATCGCCGACGAGAACGGCCCCGAATCCATCGGCGGCATCATCGGGGGCGAGGCCTCCGGCTGCGACGAGGGCACCGTGGACGTCATCATCGAATCCGCCCTGTGGGATCCGGTGAACATCGCGCAGAGCGGCCGACGCCTCGGGATCATCACCGATGCGCGCTACCGCTTCGAGCGCGGCGTCGATCCGCTCTTCGCCCTGCCGGGGCTCGATCTCGCCACCCGCCTGGTCGTCGACCTCTGCGGCGGTACGCCGAGCGAGGCGGTGATCGCCGGTGAGGTGCCCGAGACCGAGCGGGTGATCGATTTTCCCTGGACCGAGACGCGGCGCCTTGCCGGGATCGAGCTGTCCCGCGCCGAGATGAAGGTGACGCTGGAGACCCTCGGGTTCCACGTGGCCGGCTCAGGCGAGCGGGTGAAGGTCCTCACCCCGTCCTGGCGGCCGGATGTTGAAGGCAAGGCCGACCTCGTGGAGGAGATCATCCGCATCGCCGGCCTCGACCGGATCGAGCCGAAGCCGCTGTCGCGCGGCGATGCCTCCATCGGCAAGGCGAGGCTGACGCCCCTGCAGAAGCGCACGCGTCTCGCCAAGCGCGCACTGGCGACGCGCGGCCTCGTGGAGGCGGTGACGTGGTCGTTCATCCCGCATGACGATGCCGTCCTCTTCGGCGGCGGCAAGGCGGATCTGGCGCTCGCCAACCCCATCGCCGCCGATCTCTCCGACATGCGTCCGAGCCTGGTGCCGGGCCTGCTCCGGGCGGCCCAGCGCAACGCCGACCGCGGCTATGGCGACGTCGCCCTGTTCGAGGTGGGCCAGTGTTTCGAGACCGACCAGCCTGAGGGCCAGTCGATCCGCGCCACGGCCGTACGGCGGGGCACCGCACGCCACGAGGGCGCCGGCCGCCATTGGGCGGGTGCCGCCGCCACCGTCGATGCGTTCGAGGCCAAGGCCGACGCCCTGGCGCTCCTCTCCGCCCTCGGCGTGCCGACCGGTGGCCTCCAGATCGTTGCGGGCGGTCCCGGCTGGCTGCATCCCGGACGCTCCGGCACGATGCAGTTCGGGCCGAAGAACCAGGTCGGCTATTTCGGCGAGATCCACCCCCGCGTGATGAAGGCCCTGGACCTCAAGGGCACGCTCGTGGCCTTCGAGATCACCCTGGATGCGATCCCCCTGCCGAAATATCGCCCCACCAAGGTGAAGCCCGCGCTGGCCCTCTCCGATTTCCAGCCGATCTCGCGTGATTTCGCCTTCGTGGTGGGGCGCGACGTGGCGGCGGGCGACGTGGTGAAGGCGGCGCAAGGTGCCGAGCGCAAGCTCATCGCCGGGATCGACGTCTTCGACATCTACGAGGGGACGGGCATTCCCGAGGGCGCGAAATCCGTCGCCATCGCCGTGAGGCTCCAGCCGGTGGAACGCACCCTCACCGATGCGGAGATCGAGGCCGTGACGGCGAAGATCGTCGCGGAGGTCGCCCGCAAGACCGGCGCGACCCTGAGGGGTTGAGATCGGGTCACAGCACTTCAGGCAAGGAAGCCGATCACATGGCGAACCAGGAACTGATCGACGTCTTGTCGGCCGCCAAGCATCTGCCGAAGGAGGCGATGCTCCAGGCCCTGGCGACGCCCTCCGAGGTCGCCGAGCCCGTCCTGTCGGTCCTTGCCCTGGCGGCGGAGGGCAAGGACCTCGACGAGGCACAGGGCAACCTGCTGTTCTGGGGGCTGCACATCCTGGCGGCGGCCGGCGAGACGCGGGCCTTCGCTCCGCTCCTGGGCATCCTGCGGCGCCAGGATTCCGACGGCCTCGACGCGCTCCTCGGTGATGCGCTCACCACCACCATGGCCAAGGTGCTCACCAGCCTCTTCGATGGCGACGTCGCGCCGATGCACGCGTTGCTGCTCGATTCGACGGTGGATGGCTTTGCCCGCACCGAGGTCTTCGCAGCCCTCGCCTTCTTGACCCAGACCGGACGCATCGACCGGACCCGGACCCATGACCTCCTCGTCCGCTTCGACGACAAGCGCGCCGCCGTGGAGGGCGACGTCGCCTGGGTCGGTTGGGAGGAGACCATCGCTCTCCTCGGCTTCGCCGATCTCGCCCTGCGGAGCACGGCCGCCCGGGCCGATGGCCGCCTGACCAACGAGTTCAGCGACGCCCAATGGTTCCAAACCACCCTGCGTCGGGCGACCGCGAAGCCGGACGACATGCAGCTGTTCGACGGACAGAACTACGGCACGTTCGACGACCCGATCGGGGCCCTGGCCTGGACCGCCGAGGGGGCGGGCCTGCCGGTCCGCAATCCGGTGAAGATCGGCCGCAACGATCCCTGCCCGTGCGGAAGCGGGAAGAAGTACAAGAAGTGCTGCCTCAGCGCGGCCTGACGATGGGGCCGGGCGACCGATAGCGCGACCCGCCCGCCACCCGCGACAGCATCCGTCTCCGGCGATACGATGGACCGACAGTGTTCAACTCCGCCGGAGCAGCGCCATGTCCCTCGTGATCCCCGTCATCCTCGGTTCCGTCCGCAGCGAGCGGCAAGGCCTGCGCGGTGCGCGCTTCGTCATTCGGCTGCTGGAGGAACGCGGTATCGAGGCGCCGCTGGTGGACCCGGCGGAGTTGAAGCTGCCGCTCCTCGACAAGATGTACAAGGAATACCCCAGGGATGAGGCGCCCCCCGTGCTGGAAGAGCTCGCCACGCTCTACCGCCGGTCGGACGCCTTCGTGGTGGTATCGGCCGAGTACAACCATTCGATCCCGCCGGCCCTCTCGAACACCCTCGACCATTTCCTCGAAGAGTATTTCTGGCGGCCCTCGGCCATCGTCTGCTACTCGGCGGGGCAATATGGCGGCGTCCGCGCGGCGATGCAGTTGAGGGCGATGATGGCTGAGCTTGGCGCGCCGAGCATCGCCTCGCTCCTGCCGATTCCGCGCATCCACAAGGCGCTCGACGCGGAGGGCGTGCCGCAGGAGGAGTGGCTGTCGAAGGCCGCAAAGCGCTTCCTCGACGAACTCGTCTGGCATGCCGAGGCGCTGAAGGCGCAGCGCGCGAAGGGCACCCCCTACTGAGCACAAGCCCTCTGCGACGGGAGCCCGCCGATGCGCGGCCCGGCGCAGGTCTTGCGCGTTGACCCTCCATGATGCCGGAGGCCGCAACACCGATGACGATTCTTCAAACTCTTCTCGCCAGCCTCGTGAAGGCGGCTTTGATCTCGGACGATACGGAGAGCCTGCACTGGCGCGAGGAGGCGCGGCGCGCCCATGCCGCCCTGGTCGCCGACGCCGAGGCGGCCAGATCCCTCAAGATCGATGGCATCTGGATTCTGGCCGTGGGCGAGGCCGAGTCGCCCGAATTCCAGGATTCGGAGGGCCGGGTGTCGTTCGGCCTGCCCGTCGCCTGCCCGTTTACCTTCGCCGACCTGCTCGACCCCGGTTTCGACGTCGATCTCGCGGTGGAGCGGATCGCCGGATCGGCCTCCACCGGTTGATGACACGGGATCGTCCGCCGAACGGCGTTGCCGCGAGGCCCCGGCGGTCCCATGTTTGCAGGCAACGGAGAGTTCTCCCCCGAGACCTGTCCAATCCCGCGCCGGCCTTGGGGTTTCGGCGCGCCACACGACCCCGAGCCCAGAGACCTTTGGCCAGACGCATCAATCCGAACCCCGGGCAAAGCGCCCTGCCCTCCCGCGAGCAGATCGTCGCCTTCATCGAGCAGGCGACGGAGAAGGTGGGCAAGCGCGAGATCGCGGCGGCCTTCGACATCAAGGGCGCCGACCGCATCGGCCTGAAGCGTATCCTCAAGGAGATCGAGGTGGACGGCGAGATCGAGCGCGGCCGTGGTGGACTGGCCCAGGCCGGCCGGCTCCCGCCGGTGACGCTCGCTGACATCAAGTCGCGGGATCGCGACGGCGACTTCTTCGCCGTTCCCGTGGAATGGGACCACGCCAAGGGGCCGCCGCCGAAGATCCTGGTCTCCTCGCCGCGCAGCGGCAAGAAGCCGGGCCGTGCCGCGCCCGGCATCGGCGATCGCGCTTTGCTGCGGGTCGAACCGATCCCCGGCGAGAGCGGGCGCTATTCCGGCCGTGTCATCAAGGTCATCGGCAAGAACAAGGCGGAGATCATCGGCGTCTACCGCTCAGGCCCCGACGGCGGCCGCATCGTGCCCGTGGAGAAGCGGGCGCAGGGCCGCGAGATCGCGATTCCCGCCGGCGAGGAAGGTGAGGCGCGGGACGGCGACCTCGTCAGCGTCAGCCTTGTGAGCGAGAGCCGGTTCGGCCTGCCGCGCGGGCGCGTGACCGAGCGCCTCGGCTCGCTCGGCTCCGAGCGCGCCGTGAGCCTCATCGCCCTGCATCTCCATCACATCCCCCATGTCTTCGCCGCCGACACCCTGGCGGAGGCCGACGCGGTGGAGCCCGTGGGGATGAAGGGCCGCGAGGATTGGCGGGCCGAGCCGCTGCTGACCATCGACCCGCCCGACGCCAAGGACCATGACGACGCCGTCATGGCGGTGCCGGACCCGGACGAGGCCAATGCGGGTGGCTTCGTCGTCACCGTCGCCATCGCCGATGTGGCCGCCTATGTCCGCCCCGGCTCGGCCCTCGACCGCGAGGCGCTGTTGCGCGGCAACTCGGTCTACTTCCCCGACCGGGTCGTGCCGATGCTGCCGGAGCGCATCTCCAACGACCTCTGCTCGCTGAGGGAGAAGGAGGATCGCCCCGCCATCGCCGTGCGCATGGTGATCGGCGCCGATGGGGTGAAGAAGCGCCACAGCTTCCACCGGGTGATGATGCGCTCGCGGGCCAAGCTGTCCTACGCACAGGCACAGGCGGCCATCGACGGATTCGCCGACGAGACCACGGCGCCGCTATTGGAGCCGGTCCTGCGCCCGCTCTGGGTCGCCTACGCGGCCCTGACGGAGGCTCGCGAGGCGCGCGGCCCCCTCGCCCTCGACCTGCCCGAGCGGAAGGTGCTGCTGACGCCCGACGGCGCCGTCGACCGGGTGGTGGTGCCCGCCCGCCTCGATGCGCACCGCCTCATAGAAGAGTTCATGATCCAGGCCAACGTGGCCGCCGCCGAGACCCTGGAACAGGCCAAGCAGCCGCTGATCTACCGGGTCCACGACGAGCCGGCCCTGGAGAAGATGCGGGCGCTCGGCGAGGTACTGGCCTCCATCGGTATCAAGATCCCCAAGGAAGGGGCACTCCGCCCCGCTCTGTTCAACCGCATCCTCAGTTCCGTGGCCGAGACCGAGCACGCGATCTTCATCAACGAGGTCGTGCTGCGATCGCAGGCGCAGGCCGTCTATGCCGCGCAGAATCTCGGGCATTTCGGCCTGAATCTCAGGCGCTACGCCCATTTCACCTCGCCGATCCGGCGCTATGCCGATCTCATCGTCCACCGGGCGCTGATCGCCGCGTGCCGGCTCGGTCCGGACGGCCTGTCATCCGACGTGACGGTGGGGGCCCTCGATCAGATCGGGGAGCAGATCTCGGCCGCCGAGCGTCGCGCCATGGCGGCCGAGCGCGAGACCATCGACCGGCTCATCGCGCACCACCTCGCCGACAGGGTCGGAGCGAACTTCACCGGCCAGATCTCGGGCGTCACCCGCGCCGGGCTCTTCATCAAGCTGGACGAGACCGGTGCCGACGGCTTCGTGCCGATCTCCACCATCGGCAACGATTTCTACCATCACGACGAGGCGCGCCATGCCCTGGTGGGCTCGCGCAGCGGCGAGACCCATCGCCTCGGCGACCGGGTGGAGGTGAGGCTGGTGGAGGCGGCGGCCGTGGCCGGCGCCCTGCGTTTCGAACTGCTCTCCGAAGGCCAGACCAAGCCGCAGGCGGGCGGGGCGAGATCCCCGCGCTCGCCGAGCTTCCACAAGGCCGGGCCGCCCGGCCGGCCCGCGGGCATCCGCAACTCCGGGTCGCGCCATCGCGGGTCGCGCCGCTAGGGCGGCTGGTGTAGGATCTCGCCTCGTCGGAACGGTTCTTCCCAGCCGCCGACCTCATCCCGAGGTGCCGCGCCAGCGGCACGTCGGGACGAGGTCGCGGTGTTGAACATCCGAAACGGAAAATGGGATCGCCATGACAGCGAGCGTCGAGACCCTGCCCGGTGAGCGCGTCGGCCTCATCAAATCCATGGCTCGCGGCTTCGTGTGCCGCTGCCCGCATTGCGGCGAGGGCAAGCTCTTCGGCAAGTTCCTGAAGGTCCGCCCGATCTGCGAAGAGTGCGGGCTCGAATTCCATCACCACCGGGCCGACGACTTGCCGCCCTACGTGGTGATCTTCATCATCGGCCATATCGTCGGGTATTTCATCCTCGAACTCGAGACGAACTACGACGTGCCGTTGTGGTTTCAGCTGTCGTTCTGGCCGATCGTCACCCTCGGATCGGCCCTCGCCCTGCTCCAGCCGGTGAAGGGCGCGGTGGTCGGATTGCAGTACGCCCTTGGCATGGGGGGCTTTGCCACGCTACCGACGGGACCAAGCGTGGCAATTGCGCGCTCCGAGGAGGTTCAGCTTGGACCAAGCGACAATCCTACCCCCGGCCTCGGCCACGCCTGAATCCCCCAGGCGCCCCGCCACTCTGCGGCCCCGCAACGCGGCGACCCTCATCATCATCGACCGCACGGCGCGGCGTCCCAAGTTCCTGATGGGCAAGCGGCACGAGGGCCTCGCCTTCATGCCCGGCAAGTTCGTGTTTCCCGGCGGGCGGATCGAGCCCGGAGACCGCCGCATGAGCGTGGCGGGAGCGCTCTCGTCGCGGGCCGAGGATGCCTTGGCCAAGCGGGTGCCCCGCGCCTCGGACTCCCTGGGGCGGGCGCTCGCCCTCGCGGCGATCCGCGAGACCCACGAGGAGACCGGTCTCTTCCTCGGCACCACCGAATACGGCCCGCCCGAGACCGTGCCGGAGGGAAGCTGGCAGGCGTTCAAGCAGTTCGGCGTGATGCCCGACCTCGAAGCGCTCCACTTGGTGGCGCGGGCGATCACGCCGCCGGGCCGGCCGCGCCGGTTCGACACGCGCTTCTTCACCATCGACCGCAAGGCCGTGGCCGCCGAACAGCCGGGGATCGTCACGCCCACATCAGAACTGGTGGAACTCGCCTGGGTGAGCTTCGCCGAGGCGCGGGAGCTCGACCTGCCGCGAATCACCCGCGTGGTGCTCGACGAGCTGGAGCTGCAGATCGCCGGAGGGTTCGCGCCGTATCTGCCGATTCCGTTCTTCTACGAGCGCAGTGGCAGGAACGTCCGCGAGGTTCTGTAGACGTCATCAGGAACCGGACCCGCTCACATTCCGTTGAACAAACGAGGATAGAGTTGGAGTACGACCATGATGAAGGGCGGTTTGCTGTGGTTGATCGGTATCCCCTTGCCGATCATTCTGCTGATCTACTTCTTCACGTCCTGGCTGCACTGAGCTGCACTGGGACGGAATCATCCGCTGGCGCGGTGGCGTTGTAGCGGATGTGAAATAGAAAAGCCCTCTCTCCCTTGCCGGGAGAGAGGGCTTTTCTCATGTGCGTCGGTCCGACGTTACTCGGCGGCGTCGAGGCGCGGGCGGACGATCTCGGCGCGCTCGCGCTTGACCAGTTCCGCCGTGAGGAACGCGACTTCCAGGGCCTGCTCGGCATTGAGCCGGGGATCGCAATAGGTGTGGTAACGATCCTGCAGGTCGTCGGCCGTCAGCGCGCGGGCGCCTCCGGTGCATTCCGTCACGTTCTTGCCGGTCATCTCGAGATGGATGCCGCCGGCGATGGTCCCCTCCGCCCGGTGCACGCCGAAGAAGCCTTCGATCTCCGTCATCACCCGCTCGAACGGCCGGGTCTTGTAGCGGCCGGCCGAGATGGTGTTGCCGTGCATCGGATCGCAGACCCACACGACCTTGCGGCCTTCGCGCTCGACGGTGCGAATCAGCCCGGGCAGATGCTCGCCGACCTTGTCCGCGCCGAAGCGGCAGATCAGGGTCAGCCGGCCGGCCTCGTTCGCCGGGTTGAGCTGGTCGATCAGCGTGATCAGCCCCTCGGAGGTCATCGACGGCCCGCATTTCAGCCCGATCGGGTTCTTGATGCCGCGCGCATACTCGATATGCGCGTGGTCGGCCTGACGGGTGCGGTCGCCGACCCACAGCATGTGGCCGGATGTGGCGTACCAGTCGCCGCTGGTGGAATCGACGCGGGTGAGCGCTTCCTCGTAGCCCAGCAGCAGGGCCTCGTGGCTGGTGAAGAAATCCGTCGTGCGGACTTCCTGATGCGTCTCCGGATTGATGCCGATGGCGCGCATGAAATCGAGGGCGTCGCTCATCCGCTCCGCCACGTCCTGGTAGCGCGAGGATTGAGGGCTGTCCTTGACGAAGCCGAGCATCCAGCGATGCGCGTTCTCGAGGTTGGCATAGCCGCCCGAGGCGAAGGCGCGCAGCAGGTTGAGCGTCGCCGCCGACTGGCGGTACGCCTCCAGCTGCCGGCGCGGATCGGGGATGCGCGCCTCCTCGGTGAAGGTGATGCCGTTGACGATGTCGCCCCGGTAGCTCGGCAGGCTCACCCCGTCCATCGTCTCGGTGGGCGAGGAGCGCGGCTTGGCGAACTGCCCGGCGATGCGGCCCACCTTCACCACAGGCGACCCACCCGCGAAGGTGAGCACCAGGGCCATCTGCAGGAAGACGCGGAAGAAATCGCGGATGTTGTCGGCCGAATGCTCGTCGAAGCTCTCGGCGCAATCGCCGCCCTGGAGCAGGAAGGCTTCCCCGGTGGAGACGCGGGCCAGCGCGGATTTCAGCTTGCGCGCCTCACCTGCAAAAACCAGGGGCGGAAAGCTCGCGAGCTGGGTCTCGACCGTCTGGAGCGCAGCGGCATCCGGATAGGCCGGTACCTGCTGGATCGGCAGGTTGCGCCAAGATGTCGGCGTCCAACCGGTCTTCGATGTCCAACGCTCGCCCATGATGATCTCCCGTCCACCTCTCGGCCGGCTTCGCGACAAGGGAGAATCCCTTGCGAAGAGCGCGGCTTATAGAGCGGTTCTCGAAGAGAAGCGAGGGATACGCGCCGGCTGCGAGGTGGTCCCGCGCGATAAGGCCAAGGTTTATCCCGGAGATGGAGAGGGGCTTGCGTCCACTCGAGGCGATGCCGGATCTGTGCGCCGTCCGCGATAGTGGAGACGAGATACTATTCCCCCTCGCCGTCCTCCACGGCGATGCCGTGCTCCGACAAGATCCAGAAGATCGCTTCGAGATCCTCGGCCGTCACGTCGCGCGGAGGCAGGGCTTCCTCCAGATCCTCGTAGGTCAGGCGACGCGCCCGCTGCGCTTCGGCCTTGGCGAGGAGGCGATCCACCGTGTCGCGCATGTCCTCCGGCAGGGCGTCGTGGCTCGGCAGGCGACGATCGGCCTCCGGAAACAGAGACTGCTCCAGCATTCGGTCGATGATCGCCTGGCGCCGGTCATGCGCTTCGTCGTTCTTTGCCATACCCATGTTATGGGGCGCGAAAGCCGCTCGAAACAAGAGAGCCCCGCGTGGCTCGCACCAAAGATCCGGGCCCGGCTATGGGCCTCATCCGTGTAGCGGCAGGGTGGAACGCGCGATCCGCACCGGGATCGCCTTGGCGGCCGGAGTCTTGGATTGCTCGTCATGGTGCCAGAGCGGGATCAGGGGATTGAGCTCGGGGTAGTAGCCCGCGCAATTTCCCGCCGGGATGTTGTAGGCGACGATGCGGAGCCCTTTCACCGAACGGATCCTGTCCTCCGCTTCCGTCGTCACATCGACGATCTCGGCATCGGCGAAGCCCAGGCGGGCGATGTCCTCGGCATTCATGAACAGGATCGTCCGCGTACCCTTCACGCCGCGAAAGCGGTCGTCGTAGCCGTAGACCGTGGTGTTGAACTGGTCGTTCGAGCGCAGGGTGATGAGGTCGAGGGCGTCGGCGCTGCGCAGGGGCATGTCGGGATCGGCTTCGATGCCTTCCGGCACGGTGAAATTGGCCCGGCCCGTCTCCGTCTCCCAGCGGCGGTCGCGGGCGGCCAGGGGCTTGTGGATGCCGCCGGGCTCGAACATCCGACGGTCGAGGTCCTGGAACACCGCGGGGTAGGTCGCCTCCATGGCCCCGCGAATGCGGGAATAGTCGCCGACCCATGCGTCCCAGGGCACGTTCGGGTTCGGCGCGACGGTGGCCTTGGCGATCTCGGCGACGATCCAAGGCTCCGAGCGGACCTGGTCGCTCACCGGCTTCGTCTTGCCCCGCGAGCCGTGGAAGCACGAGGTCGAGCTCTCCATCGAGACCGCTTGCGGCCCGCTCGCCTGGGTGTCGATCTCGATCCGGCCGAGGCAGGGCAGGATATACGCGACCTCGCCGTTGACGAGGTGGGAGCGGTTGAGCTTGGTCGAGATCTGCACGGTGAGGCGCAGGGTCCGCCACGCTTCCTCCATCCGCACCGTCTCGGGAATGGCGCGGACGAAGTTGCCGCCGAGGCTGATGAAGGCCTTTACGTCGCCGGATACGATGCCCTCGCAGGCTTCCACCGTGTTGAGGCCCTTCTCGCGGGGCGGCTCGAAACCGTACTGCTCCTTCAGGACGTCGAGGGGGGCGAGTTCGGGCTTTTCGGTGATCCCCACCGTGCGCTGGCCCTGCACGTTGGAATGGCCGCGAACCGGACAAGGACCTGCGCCCTTCCGCCCGATATTCCCGCGCAGGAGCAGGAGGTTCACCAGCATCTGCACGGATTCCGTGCCCTTGCGATGCTGGGTCAATCCCATGCCGTAGACGCCGATGACGGCACGCGCGCGGGCGTAGACGGTGGCCGCCGCCTCGATGGCGGCGCGGCTCAGGCCCGACCGGCCTTCGAGGGCGGGCCAATCCTGGCTGTCGCAATAGGCGGCGAAGGCGTCGAATCCATGGGTGTGTTCGTCGATGAAGCTCCGGTCGAGGATGCCGGGACGCCCGACGCTCAGCGCCTCCCGGTGGGCGGCGATGAGCGCCTTGCACATCCCGGTGATCGCCGCGAGATCGCCGCCCGCCTTGACCTGATGATACTGGGTCGAGATCTCGGTGGCGTGGCGGGTCGCCATCTCCACCACGGATTGCGGGTTGGTGAAGCGCTCCAATCCGCGCTCGCGCAGGGGGTTGAAGGTGACGATCGGAACCCGGCGTTTACGCGCCTCCTGCAGCTGGTGGAGCATCCGGGGGGCGTTCGAGCCGACATTCTGGCCGAAGAACAGGATCAGGTCGGTGGTGTCGAAATCGTCCAGGACCACCGTTCCCACGGGGACGCCGATCGACGCCTTGAGGCCGACGGAGGTCGGCTCGTGGCACATGTTGGACGAGTCGGGCAGGTTGTTGTTGCCGTACATCCGGGCGAAGAGCCCATACATGTAGGACGTCTCCAGGGACGCACGACCCGACGCGTAGAACACCGCCGATTTCGGATCGAGGGCGCGCAATTCCCGGCCGATCGCCGCCGTCGCCTCGTCCCACGACACCGGGACGTAACGATCGCTGTCCGCGTCGTAGCGCATGGGATGCGTGAGCCGGCCCTGCTCCTCGAGGGCGTAATCGGTCCAGCCGCGGAGTTCCGTCACCGTGTGCCTGGCGAAGAAATCGGGCCCGCAGCGCTTGGCGGTCTGCTCCCAGGCCGTCGCCTTGGCGCCGTTCTCGCAATATTCGAAGGTGAGCGGCTTGGCTGGCTTGGCCCAGGCGCAGGACACGCACATGAAGCCGTCCGGCTTGTTCTGCTTCATCAGCAGCGCCGCACCGGTGACGGGGATCTCCTCGCGAAGCAGGATCTCGGTGAGGGATTGCGCCGAGCCCCAGCCGCCGGCCGGCCCGTCATAGGCCTCGATCTTCGGCTCCGCCATCTTGTCGGTCATTCACAGGGCCTCTGACGCTGGGTCGGTCCTCATGCCAACGGCAGCGCCGAGCCCCTGTTCCGGGGTGCGGCTCTAACCCACTCCCTCCGGCCGCTTGGTCACGGCGGGCACCCGCATGGTGACGAGTTCCTCGCCGGCGGTGGGATGCACCGCGATGGTCCGGTCGAAATCGGCCTTCGTCGCGCCCATCGTCACGGCGATGGCCACCGCCTGGATGATCTCGCCGGCATCGTGGCCGACCATGTGGACGCCGAGCACCCTGTCGCTGGCGCAATCCACGATGAGCTTCATCAGGACACGCTCGGCGCTGTTGGACAGCGTCGCCTTCATCGAGCGGAAGCTCGACTTGTAGATGTCGATGGCCTCGAACCGCTCGCGTGCCTGATCCTCGGTGAGCCCGATCGTGCCGATCTCCGGCGTCGAGAAGACCGCCGTGGCGATGAGTTCGTGGTTCACTGCCCAGGGTTTGCCGCCGAATACGGTATCGGCGAAGGCATGGCCCTCGCGGATGGCGATGGGCGTCAGGGCGGCGCGGTTGGTGACGTCGCCCACCGCGTAGATCGAGGGCACGCTGGTCTGCGAAAAGGCGTCCACCGGGATCGCGCCGCTCGCGTCGGTCTCGATGCCCACATTCTCCAGGCCGAGGCCGCTCACCGCCGGCTTGCGCCCCGTGGCGACGAGGACCTGATCGACCTCGATGACGCTGCCATCGCCCAGGGTGGCGGCGATGCCGCTCTCCCGCCGTTCCAGGCGCTCCACCGTCTGGTTGAGCCGGAGATCCAGGCGCTTGTCGAAGGCGAGGCCGAGGGCGTCGCGCACCTCGTCGTCGAACCCGCGCAGCAGGCGGTCGCCCCGGTGCAGCAGGGTCGTGCGCGATCCGAGATGCGCGAAGACGCTGGCGAACTCCACCGCGATGTAGCCACCCCCGATGACCAGGATACGCTCCGGCAAGGTCTCCAGCTCGAAGACCTCGTTGGAGGTGATGCCGAGATCGCCGCCGGGAATGACCGGGACCTTTACCGGATGCGCGCCCACCGCCACGAGGATGTGTTTCGCCCGAACGCGGCGCCCCGAGCCGGTGAGACGGACCGTATGGGCATCCTCGATGACGGCCCGCTCGGGAATGACGGTGACGCCCGCCCGTTCGAGATTGGTGTCGTAGATCGATTCGAGGCGCGAGACCTCGGCGTCGCGGCGGGTCTTGAGGACGCTCCAATCGAAACGCGGCTCGCCCACGGACCAGCCGAAGCCGGCGGCATCCTCGAACTCGTCGGCGAAGCGCCCGGCATAGACCATCAGCTTCTTCGGCACGCAGCCGCGAATCACGCAGGTGCCGCCGATCCGGTACTCTTCGGCAAGGCTGACCATCGCCCCGTAGCCGGCTGCGATGCGTGCCGCGCGCACGCCCCCCGAGCCGCCACCGATGACGAACAGATCGACGTCGAATTCGTCGGTCATGGCAGGCTCCTTCGCAGCGACAGGCTTGTGGGCGACGATCTTGGGGGACGGCAGAACCGACGCCGTCCGCTCTATCGCAGATCGGCGGCCTCCGTCATCGCCGCGACGCGAAAATCCGGAGGACCGATGTGGTTCCGCGATTGGAAGACGAAACGTCGTCATTGCGCGCGCAACGAGAGTCGGGAAGCGTGATCCGGCCCGCTCGATGGCGCTATCATGGGTTATTCGGCGAAGCTTGAAAATAAAGCCACGCTTTGAGGGCGCGCATTTACGGAACGCTTTGGCTCCCCTCCGAATTGAATGGGTCCGATAAGGGAGATTATTATGCGACATCAGCTGGCTACACTCGCCTTTGTGGCGATTCTTGGCTCGAGCGCGGCCTACGCGCAGACCACCGTGACCGGCAAGCCCGCCACCGACGCCGAGACGAGCGCCAAGTCAGGCGGTCAGGAATCCGTGACGCGTCCGAACACCGACAAGCCCGACGCCAACCGCCCCGCCACCACACAGGCGACAGCGGCCAACGCCAAGCTCGAGGAAGGCGCCAACAGCTTCACCGAAGGCCAGACCCGCAGCCGGCTGGAGCAGGCTGGCTACAAGGACGTCAAGGAACTCAAGAAGGACGACAAGGGCATCTGGCGCGGGGCGGCGACGCTCAACGGCAAGCCGGTCACCGTCGGCGTCGACTTCAAGGGCAACGTCGCGGCCAACTAGCCGCGTCCCTGAAGCCGCCGGCCTGTCGATACAGTGAGAGGAACGATCCCATGGCAAACCAGACCATTACCGCACTTTACGATTCGTATGACGACGCCGGCAAGGCCGTCGCCAAGCTCGAAGCGTCGGGCATCAGCCACAGCGACATCAGCATCGTCAGCAGCAACGAGAACGACCGGCATGCCGGACGCGTGACGACGGGCGATCATACCCGCACCGACACCGCCGAGACGGCGTCGACGGGTGCTGGCACCGGAGCCGGCGTCGGCACGCTGCTCGGCGGTGCGGCCGGCCTCCTGACCGGGCTCGGACTTCTTGCGATCCCCGGTGTCGGCCCCGTCGTCGCCGCCGGCTGGCTCGTGACCACCCTTGCGGGCGCCGGCATCGGTGCCGCGGCAGGCGGCCTTGTCGGCGGCCTGACCGGCGCGGGATTGAGCGAAGCCGATGCCCATACCTACAGCGAGGGCGTGCGCCGTGGCGGCACGCTCGTGACCGTCAAGGCCGACGATGTCCGCGCATCGCAGGTGATGGACGTTCTGGAAGAGCACGGTTCGGTGAACGTCACCGAGCGTGCCGAGGGCTGGAAGGCCGATGGCTGGACCGCGCCTACCACGACGCCCTCCGATGCCACGACGGTTCCCGGCGCCCGCCCGGGCGTGCGCTCCTACCCCACGGCATCGCTGTAACTCCGACGCCTGGCCTCAACGGAAAAAGCCGCCCGAAAGGGCGGCTTTTTTGTGCCGTCTCGACGAGGAGACGAGGCTTACTTGATCTTGGTTTCCTTGAAGTCGACATGCTTGCGCACGACGGGGTCGTACTTCTTCATGGACAGCTTCTCGGTCTGCGTCCGGGAGTTCTTCTTCGTGACGTAGAAGTAGCCGGTGTCGGCGGTCGAGATCAGCTTGACTTTAACGGTGACGGCCTTGGCCATGGCGCGGTGCTCCTGAAAGTGGCGGCATTCCGCCTGAGCGAAACGCAAAATGGCCGGCGCGGACCGGCTGAATTCCGCGCGGTCATTGCCTCATCGGGCTCACTTCGTCAAGGCCGACCCGGTTGTCCGAAGTCGCCAGAGGACGAGACAGGCATAGGCGACGAGCACGCCGCACATGGCATGGGCGAAGCCCTGGGGGGGCATCAGGTCCATGCCGCCGCCGATGATCGGAGGCCCGACCATCAGGCCGATATTGTAGAAGATCAGGAAGGCGGCATTCGCTCCGGCGAGTTCTGCCCCGCGCACGCTGGCCCCCAGATGGGCCAGCCCGACGGTGTAGAGCGTGCCGGTCAAGCCGCCCCAGATCAGCAGAAGGACGGCGAGCCATACCGGGGAGGCCGAGGCCGCCGGGATCAGCGCCGCGCCGATCGCACCGCCGAGGGCCGAGACGAGGAGGAGGTGGCGGCGGTCGAACCGGTCGGCCAGGAGTCCGAACGGGATCTGGAACAGGACGTGGCCGAGGGCGAGCATGCTGACGAGACCGGCGGCACCCTCGGCATCGAACCCGATCCGGAGGCCGTAGAGCGGCAGGATGGCGAATCCTCCGGTCTCGACGGCGCCGTAGACCAGGGCCGCGAAAATGGCGGCCGGTGCGAGGCGGACATAACCGAGGAAGCCGCGGCTGCTCTTGCCCTCGATCGACGGCGCCAGGCCGCGCGCCAGGGCGATGGGTACGGTGCCGAGCAGGAACAGGGCGGCGCCGGCGCAATACGGCGCATAGCCCTGGGTGCCGATGACGACGAGGAGCGTCGGTCCCACCGCGAAGCCCAGCGCCAGCACCGTGGCGTAGATGCCCATGACGAGGCCGCGCCGCGCCGGTGGCGCGACCTCGTTGATCCAGAACTCGGACAGCACGAAGAGCACGCCCAGCGTCGCCGAGAAGACGAAGCGGAGGGGGAACCACCAGCGGATATCGTGGAGCAGCTTGAACCCGACGAGGGAGGCCGCGCCGGTGCAGATCGCCAGGATGAGGACGCGCACGACGCCGATCCGGGCAGCGAGGCGTGGCACGAACGGTACGGTGATGATGCTGGCCAGACCCGCCAGCGCCGTGTTGACGCCGATGAGCGTGCTCGACACGCCCATGCGCTCCATCTCGAGGGAGAGGAGCGGGATCGACAGGCTGAGGCCGATGCCGACCACCGCCACGCAGGTGATCGCGGCACTCATCGCCACCACCTGGGCGCGATCGAGAATGTCCGAGGCGGGGCGGTCGAGCATGCGCGGAGGCGTTCCTGAAGTCGCGCCCTAATCCTGCGCGGGAACGCGTGTCTCTACCTCATCCACCGGCACGGATGGAACCGGCCGAACGGCTTGGCCGGGCTGCGCCCTCGTCCAGCCCGTATCATCGCGCGGCGGATTTCAGCGCCTTGCCGTCCTGCTTCGGCGGCTGGCGCTCCATCGTCTGCCCATCATGCAGGTCCACGGGCGGGCTCAGCACGATCTGCTCCCCGCCGTCCAATCCCTGATCGATCTCGATCGTGGTGCCGAGGTCGCGCTGGATGTGGACGCCGCGCCATTCCACCGTGCCGTCGTCGCGGGAAATCGCGACCTGCGTGCCGCGCTGGTTGAAGACCAGGGCCTCGGCCGGGATGACCGTGTTCCGTCCCGTCCGCGGCACCTTGAGCGTCACGTAGACGTAGAGGCCGGGCCGCAGGCTGCCGTCGCGGTTGGGGACGTCCACCTGGGTGGTCAGGGTGCGGGAGGAGGTCAGCAGGGCGACCGAGCTGCGCTCGACCTTGCCGGAGAAGGTACGGTCCGGGATCTGCGGCACCTTGATCGTGGCGGCGACGCCCGGATTCACCCCGACGGCGAGATTTTGGGGCACGTTGACGACCACGCGCAGGACGTCGTCCCGGTCCATGGACAGCAGGGCGGTGCCGGTGCCGTCGGCCTGGACGAGATCGCCGATATCGACGCTGCGGGCGGTCACGACGCCGTCGAAAGGGGCGATCACGTCCTTGAAGCCGGTCAGCGCCTTCAGCCGGTCCACGGTGGCGCGCTGCGCCTTGATGTTGGCCTCGGCCACCTTCACCCCCGCCTCCGCCGACGCGAGGCTCGCGCCCTGGCTCAGGACGCTGGCCTGGGAATTGTCGGCGTTCTGCTTCGAGGCCCAGCCCTGCACGGCGAGGGTCGAGGTGCGGCTGTTGGTGGCGGTGGCGAGATTCACGTTGGCCTTCGCCTGGTCGACCATGGCCCTGGCCTGGAGGAGCTGGGCTTCGAGCTGGCCCACCTGCGCCTGGGCCTGCGCCAGCTGCTGGTCGAGATCGGGGGCGGCGATGCGGATCAGGATGTCGCCCTGCTTGACCCTTGTGCCGATGTCGACCCGACGCTCGGCGATGTAGCCCGTGGCACGGGCGAACAGGGACGCCCTGGCGAAGGCATCGGTCTGTCCGGGCAGGGTGATGTCGATGGGCTGGTCGGCCCGCTCCACCGCGATGGTCCGCAGCTTCGGCACGAAATCCCTGGCCTTGCGCTGTGTCTCCTCGGCGGCGGCGCCCTTCTGCCAATGGCCGTAGCCGCCCCAGCCGAGCAGGCCGACGGCAATGAGCCCGGCGACGAGGAACGGTCCCTTCCCCGGCGGCGGCGGGATCTCCACGGGGCCTCGCCCGGATTCATGAGCCGTCACCGTGCCGGTCTCGCCATCGGTCGCGTCACCAGGGCTGTTCCCGCTCATGCGTAATCCTGAAGCGGCTTGACCTCGCCCCGCCGGAGGAGGGTGTAGAGGAAGGGCACGAAGAGCAAGGTCGATGGCGTACCGATGGCGATGCCGCCCATCACGGCGCGGGCGAGGGCCGCGTTCTGCTCCCCGCCCTCCCCGGTACCCAGCGCCATCGGGATCAGCCCCAGGAACATCGCGCCCGCCGTCATCAGTACGGGCCGCAGCCGCGTCTCGCCCGCGAGCAAGGCGGCCTCTGCCGCGCTGCAGCCCGTCGCCTCCCGGTGTTCCTTGGCGAAGGTGACGAGGAGGATCGAGTTCGCGGAGGCGATGCCCACGGACATGATCGCCCCGAACAGCGACGGAATCGAGAAGGTCGTACCCGTGATGAACAGGCTCGCCACGATCCCGCAGAAAGCGAGCGGGAGCGCCGCCAGCACCACGAGCGGGTCGCCCCAACTCTGGAAGTTCACCGCCATGAGCAGGTAGACCGCTACAAGGGCTATGGAGAGGCCGATTCCCATGCGGAAGAAGGCCGATTGCATGTTCTCGATCTGCCCGCGCACGGTGATCTTGTCCGGCGCCGGCAGGGCCTTCTGCTCTTCCTCGACGATCCGGCGGATGTCTTTCGCCACCGAACCGAGATCGGAATCCTGCACCGCCGCGTAGATGTTGAAAGTCGGCTGGGTGTTGACGTGGTTGATGACCGTCTGCGACCCCTCGCGGCGCATGGTCGAGACGCTGGAGAGCAGCGTCAGCACGCCCGGCGCGTCGGAATTGCCGCTGACGAGGAGCGGCGTGTTCTGGATCGCCGTGAGGCTGTCGTTGCGGTATTCCGGCGTCTGCACCCAGAGCTGGTAGGGAATGCCGGTCTTCGGGTCGGTCCAGAAGTTCGGCGTCACCTGGAAGGATCCCGACAGGGAGACGTTGAGCCCCTGCGCGATCTGCTGCTCGGTGAGGCCGAGTTCGGAGGCGAGGCGCCGATCCACGTCCACGAAGAATTGCGGCGTGCCGACGATCTGGTGGAGATGGACGTCCACCGCCCCGCGCGTCTCCTTGAGACGACGGACGATGTTCTGCGCGGCGGCGAGGTCCTTGGCGGTGTTGCGGCCGGAGACCTGGATGTCGATCTGCGCCAGCGTCCCGAAGTTCAGGATCTGCGTGATGATGTCGGAGGGCTGGAAATAGACGATCAGGTCGGGGAAACGCTCGCGCAGCACCTCGCGCAGGCGTTTGGTGTAGCCGGCGACCGAGCCATGGCCTTCCTTCAGGTTGATGAGCATCTGCCCGTCGTTGTTGGCGACGAACGACCCGTCCGAGAAGGCGAAATTGTAGTTGTTCGCGGGCAGGCCGAGATTGTCGAGGACCTGATCGATCTCTCCCTCGGGGATGACCTCGCGGATCACCGACTGGACGTCTGCGAAGGTCTGCAAGGCGGTCTCGATGCGCATGCCCGGCCGGGTGCGCAGGTGCAGCGTCATCTGGCTCGATTCGACCTGCGGGAAGTAATCCTGGCCCACGAAACCGAACAGGCCCGCCGTGCCCGCGAAGATCACCGCGACGGTGGCCAGCGTGACGACCCGGCGGCGCAGCACCACGTGCAGCAACCCGAGATAGCCGCGATGGAAGCGCGCGAAGCGCGACTCGAACCCCTGGCGGAACCGTCCGGCGAGGCGGAGGAGCGGCCCGAACAGCCACCCCAGCGCGCGGGCGATGCGGCCCCGTCTCGGAGCCTGCCCGCCCGTGCCATGATGCTCCTCGTATTCCCGCGCCACCAGCACGTCGATCAGCACCGGCACCAGGGTGCGCGACAGGACGTAGGAAGTCAGCATCGCGAAGACGACGGCGAGAGCCTGGGGGGTGAACAGGTATTTCGGCGTGTCCGTGAGCGCGAAGACCGAGACGAAGGCGGCGCAGATCGAGAGCGTCGAGATCAAGGCCGGCTTGGCGATGCCCGCCGCCCCCTCCACCACGGATTTGCGGAACGGCTCGCCCTGCTCGAACAGGCGATAGGTGTTCTCGATGGCCACCGTGGCGTCGTCCACGAGGATGCCCACCGCCAGGGCGAGACCGCCCAGCGTCATGACGTTGATGGTCTCGCCGAGCGCCGTGAGGATCGCGAGCGAAGTCAGGATCGAGAGCGGGATCGAGACGAGCACCACGATGGTGGAGCGCCATGAGCCGAGGAACAGCAGGATCGTGAGGCCGGTGAGCGCGGCGGCGATGACCGCCTCGTGGATCACGCCCTCGATGGCGGCGGAGACGAAGACCGACTGGTCGAACAATTCGCGCAGGGCCATGCCCTCGGGGGCGGCGGCACGGATGTCCGGCAGGGCCTTCTTCACGTTGTTGACGACGTCGAGGGTCGAGGCGGTGCCGTTCTTGAAGATCCGCATCAGCACCGAGTTCAGGCCGTCGGCCCGCACGATGTTCACCTGCGGCGGCCCGCCGTCGCGGACATTGGCGACGTCGCGCATCAGCACCGGCTGTCCGCCGACCACCCGGATCGGCACCTGGTTGAGCGCCTCGATGGCGTCCGGCGTGGCGTTCAACTGGATCGGGTATTGCTGCTCGCCGATCTTGGCGAGGCCGGAGGGCACGGTGAGGTTCTGCGCCGTCATGGCGTTGGTGACGTCCAGCGCCGTCAGGCCCAGAGCCCGCAGGGCCTGCAGGTCGAGATCGACCATGATCTGGCGCGGCGTGCCGCCGAAGGGCGAGGGCAGCGTCGAGCCCGGCACCTGGGTCAGGCGCTGGCGGATGCGGTACTGGGCGTAATCGTAGACCTTGGTCAGGCTCTCGCTGGTGGAGGAGAGGGAGAGCTGGATCACCGGGACGGAGGAAGCCGAGAACCGCAGGACGATGGGCGGCTGCACGCCCGGCGGCATGGTCGAACGGATCGAGTTCATCGCCGAGACGGTCTGGGCGATGGCGAGGTCGATGCTCACCGACTGATCGAAATACACCTTCTGGATCGCCGTGCCCTGCAGCGTCGTCGATTCCATCCGGGCGATGTTGTTGACGTTGTTGGAGAGCGAGAACTCGGCATAGGTCGTGATGCGCCGCTCCATCTCGGAGGTGGAGAGGCCGGTATAGGTCCACACCACCACGACCACCGGGATGTCCACGGTCGGGAGCACGTCCTTGGGCGCCACGATCACCGAGGCCGCGCCGCCGAGCATCATCAGCACGGCGAGGACGTAGATCGTGATGCGAAACTTCAAAGCATACTGGACGAGGCCCATACGGTATCCGCGCAAACCTGTTCGGGCTGGTGTACCACATTCGTCGCATGCCACGAGGTGATCTGTAGCCGTGACCCCGCGACGCAAGCGGCGGACCGGGACGGGATATTTGTTTCCGCCTGTAACCGGTGCACGAATACGCTCCGCCCAGGACCGCGCCTATGTCGCCGATTTGGCCGGTACGTTGCGGCAGATGCCCTTGAGCGTCGCCCATTCGGTCTCGTCGAGGATGCGCCGGCCGATTGTCTCCGTGCCCGCCATCGTGCGGATGCGGGTCGTGCGCTCCGCCGTGAAGGGATGGCTGCGGAGCAGGCCCGCGAACTCGCCCTTCTCGTCGTCCTTGGCGATGCGTTCGAGGATCGTCGCCAGCGCCGTGGCATCCCCGCCCGACCGCCGCATGACCTCCACCGAATAGGCATCGGCCGCGTTCTCGGCCTCACGCGAATAGCCGGCCGAGATGGCCGCCTGTCCCACCGCGATGACGATCGTGGAGCCGGTCAGGTCGCCGAGCACGAGGCTGAGGAGGAACGAACTCCCGCTCGCCGCCAGCAGCGCGCGCATGGGATCGTGCGCGGCCACATGGCCGAATTCGTGGGCCAGCACGCCGGCGAACTCGTCCGGCGTCCGGGACTGGTCGATGAGGTCCGACAGCACGACGACCCGCCCGCCGGGAAGGGTCAGGGCGTTGGCGATGGCGTGCCGGCGGACGGTGATCGCCGGACCGACCGGCAGGCCGGCATCCGTCGTCATCCGCTCGATCAGGCGGTCGAGGACGGCCCGCGCCGGGGCGTCGTCGCAGACCGGCGGGTCGCCCAGGATCTTGCCGATCTGCCCGTCCACCGCGCCGCCGAGCCGCGCTTCGATGGCTGCCGGAATCACGGGTGCCAGACGGACCGCGATGGCCGGGACACCGTAGATCGCCAGGCCGATCACCGAGATCCCGGCCGCGATCGACCACAGGACGAGACGCAGACGACCGCCCGAGGCGGAGGGATCGGTCCGGTGCAGGTCGGGGCAGCGATCCTGCAGCGCGGCGGCCAGGGCCTCGTCGGTGAACTCGACGCGGGCGGCACTGCCTACCGGGGCGATCCGCATGAACGGGCTCGCCGTATCGCCGGCCGCGAGGTCGGCGAGAGGCCAGGCGAGGCGCAGGTCATGCCCGGTGATCTCGAGATTGTCCTCGAGGACCAGGGTCACCGGATGGGCCCTGGCGCTCAAGCCATCGTAATACGTGCCCTGAACCCGAGATGCCGGCACTAGAACCCCACTTCGAGGGCGCCGCCGACATCCAGAGCGTCGGCGAGACCTTCGTTGAGGCCGCTGCCCACGCGGCGGCTCGACGCGAGAACGGCATCGAGCCCTCCGGCATTCTCGATGACCGTCGTTGTCGCGACCGCCGCCCAGAGCCGCGCCGTGATCACCCGGACGTAGAGCACCGCGAAGAACAGGGCGCCGCCGAGATAGCCGACCGTCATGCCGAGGAGGATCGCCCAGTGGAAACCGCTCGCCATGCCTTGCGCCTGCATCAGCAGACCGGCGCCGCCGACGACGAGGCCAAGGATCACGACGAAGCCGATCACCGACAGGAGATAGACGAGATAGGGCCAGTAGAACTGGCGAGCCCTCAGGGTGGAGGACAGGCGCACCGCGCCGAGGCTCGCCGCGTTCATGAAAACCCGCGTCTCGCGCGCCCGGTAGAACGGGATGAGCAGGAGCCCGAGGGGGAGCGTGATGCCGAGGGTGCCGAGCAGGAGCGCCCCGAAGGTGGCGATAGGCGTGTCCTCGTAATCGCTGTTGAATTCCGTCTCGCCGGGTTTGCCCCCCTCCTTGGGGATGAACAGGTCGTCGGGGATGGTGAAATCGGTAGCCACGAGGAAGGCGATCAGCGCGCCGGCGATGGGCAGGAGAACCACCACGTAGAACGTCAGCCAGGGCAGCAGGAGCGAGCGTCCGCGCGCGGTGGATTCCATCCGGCTCGATCCAATGAGGGTATGGTTGATCCGGTACCGCTCCAGACTCGCGCGCATGAAGGGGAAGGCGAGGCCTAGGGTCAGGAGCGTCAGCAGCGACCAGCCGATGGCCATCAGCGCATAGGTGATCGCCGATCCGTCCTGCCCGAGGCGGATGCCGCGCCACAGGGTGCGCGAGGCGCGGTAGCGCCGGCCGCGAAAGACCGCGAACTGGCCGAGGACGAAGAGGATGAGGAAGGACAGGACGCTGCCGAAGGCCGCGAGCCAGGGCACGGAGATCGTCGCGACGAAGATCAGGACGTAGACGGGGATCAGGATGGCGATGGCGACGAGGAAGCCGAGGAACAGTTCCTTGCCGGTCCCGGTGTATTCGGCCGGGCTGCCGTCGACGACGGTCCGGTTCCAGAAATAGCGCCGCAGCTCGGTGACTTACCAGAACCGGTAGATGCCGAAAGTGACGAGGGACAGGAGGAAGCCGCGGACGGCGATGCCGGTGAGGCCCTTGAGTGTCCTGTCGAAGGTGATCGCGCCGGAGCGGTCCATCCCGGAACGCGTCTCGGTCATTGGCGGCTGCGACATGATACCTCCTCTCTCGGGAGGCGACATATAAGCCTATCGTCTCAGACGAGGCTACCCGCCGACGAGACTTTCACCTCGCCTGCTCTCGTTTCGATGAAGTATGGGCTGCCGGCCTTGCCGAAGAGTCTTGGTCCGGTCTTCGAAGTCCTGCCCGGATGACAATATCCAGAACGTTTTCTGCGAGCGACCAAGGATGAAAGGATGATCTGTTTCGCTGGCTGCCGAGTTTATCGAAGGAGATCGCTCCGATCAGCAGCAGCGGAAACCATTCCGGTTACCGACGCCGAACCGGGCATTCTCCCGGTTGCGGTAGAATTCCCGCTCGGTCATCGGTTCCTGGTCGGCATGGGTCCGGCGGATATGGGCGGCATAGGCTTCGTAATCGCCCTGCCCCACCATGAGGCGGGCGCCGTCGCAGACGCATTTCGAGAAGGTCTTGAGCCGGTCCCGCAACTCCGTCGACGACAGCGCCATGGTGCTTACTCCGCCGGGACGGGGGACGGGCCGCCGCTCTCGAGCGCCGTCCAGCGGTCGGCCCTGTAGGCCTTCAGGCAGGCCTGGACGCCGAAGACGGCGATGGCCACGACGAGGCCGACGAACATGACGGCGAGCGCCGCGTCGATCCGGTCGTTGAAGACGATCTTGTGCATGTCGGCCATGTTCTTGGCCGGACCCAGCACCTTGCCCTCGGCGATCGCCGCCGAGAACCGGTCGGCATGGGACAGGAAGCCGATCTTGGGATCGGCCGAGAAGATCTTCTGCCAGCCCGCCGTCAGCGTGCAGATCAACAGCCAGACGGTGGGGATGATCGTGACGAAGGCGTAGCGCTCGCGCTTCATCTTGAAGATCACCACGGTGGCCAGCGTCAGCGCCACGGCCGCCAGCATCTGGTTCGAGATGCCGAACAGCGGCCACAGGGTGTAGATGCCGCCGAGCGGGTCGGTGACGCCCTGGTAGAGGAAGTAGCCCCAGGCCGAGACGCAGAGGGCGGTGGCCAGGATGCTGGGCGCCCAGGCCGAGGTGTCCTTGAAGGTCGGCGAGATCAGGCCGAGCAGATCCTGCAGCATGAAGCGTCCCGCCCGCGTGCCGGCATCCACCGCGGTCAGGATGAACAGGGCCTCGAACAGGATCGCGAAGTGGTACCAGAAGGCCATCATCGTCTTGCCGCCGATGGCCGACGAGATGATGTGGGCCATGCCGACGGCGAGCGTCGGGGCGCCGCCGGTGCGCGAGATGATCGAGTGCTCGCCGACATCCCTGGCGGTCTGGGTGATCAGATCGGCGGAGATCGGGAACCCGAGATTGGTCACGGCGGCGGCCGCGCTCTCGGCGGAGGTGCCGAGAAGGGCGCCCGGCGAGTTCATGGTGAAGTAGATGCCCGGATCGATCACGCTCGCGGCGACCAGCGCCATGATCGCGACGAAGCTCTCCATGAGCATGCCGCCGTAGCCGATGAAGCGGGTGTCGGCTTCGTTGTCGATGAGTTTCGGGGTCGTTCCCGACGAGATCAGCGCGTGGAAGCCCGAGACCGCGCCGCAGGCGATGGTGATGAACAGGAACGGGAACAGCGAGCCCGCCCAGACCGGGCCTGTGCCGTCGACGAATTTCGTCATGGCCGGCATCTGCAGATGCGGGGCGACCACGACGATGCCCAGCGCCAGGCCGATGATGGTGCCGATCTTGAGGAAGGTCGAGAGGTAGTCGCGCGGAGCGAGCAGGAGCCAGACCGGCAGGATCGAGGCGACGAAGCCGTAGCCGATCAGCATCCAGGTGAGCTGCGTGCCGGTGAAGGTGAAGGCCGGGCCCCAGACCGGGTGTTCGTTGATCTGGCCGCCGCCGACGATGGCGGCCATGAGCAGGACGAAGCCGAGGATCGAGACTTCGCCGATCTTGCCCGGCCGGATGAAGCGCGCGTAGAGGCCCATCAGGATCGCGATCGGGATCGTGGCCGCCACCGTGAAGGTACCCCAGGGGCTCTCGGCCAGCGCCTTGACCACGATCATCGCCAGCACGGCGAGCAGGATCACCATGATCATGAAGGTGCCGAACAGCGCGATCACGCCGGGGATCACGCCGAGCTCGGCCCGGATCAGCTCACCGAGAGAGCGCCCGTCGCGGCGCATGGAGATGAACAGGATCATGAAGTCCTGCACCGCGCCGGCGAGCACGACGCCCGCCAGGATCCAGAGCATGCCGGGAAGGTAGCCCATCTGAGCGGCCAGGACCGGGCCGACGAGGGGCCCCGCGCCGGCTATCGCCGCGAAATGGTGGCCGAACAGGACGGTCTTGTTGGTGGGGACGTAGTCGAGCCCGTCGTTGTGACGGTGGGCCGGGGTCTTGCGGCTCGGATCGAGCTGCATCACCTTGTCGGAGATGTAGAGCGAGTAATAGCGATAGGCGATGAGATAGACGCAGACCGCGGCCACGACGATCCACAAGGCGTTGATCGATTCGCCGCGGCTCGTGGCGACGATCGCCAGGGCCGCCGCGCCCAACGCACCGACAAGGGCCCAAGGCCCGTGCTTCTGTATCGCACTCATCGACGTCTCGCTCCCGCGACCCGTCCTTGATGGCGGATCGTCACGGTTCTTCTCGCTCAAAAATTCTTTCGGGGCCAGAGAGAAAAATACAAAGTCGCGGGCGATGTCAGTCCGTGACGATCACGCGGTTCGGCAACTCGTCGATATCCCCCGCCCGACGCGGCAAGTGCTGCGCGAGGACCGCGCCGATCCCCTCCACCGCGGAGACGAGACCGTCGGCCGCCGCGCCCCGACGAAGGGAAGACAGCAGCGCGTCGATGGCCGAGGACCAAGCCGCCGGGGAAATCCGGGAGGCGATGCCCGAATCGGCGACGATCTCCGCATGGCCCTCGGCGACGGCGAGGTAGATCAGGATGCCCGTGCGCCCGCGTGTTCGCGCCAATCCGCGGGCGGAGAATTCCCGCGATGCCGCCTCATGCGCCCTCGCCCGGCGGATCGCACGCGGAACCAGGAGGAGGCGGGCTCGCGGATGGGCGGCGGCGGCGAGGGCCGCGAGGACGATGGCGGCCTGCGCCAGAGCGATCGAGGCGGCGCTCCACGGAGTGAGCAGGATCAGCGGCCAGGGTGCCATGAGCCCGAGGGCCAGCGCCGGCACCAGCGCGGCCGACCGGTAGAGGCCGGCGCGGGCGGCCACGAGAACGACGATCTCCGCCGACGTCGCCGATTCCGCCGTCGCGATCGCCTGGGCGATCCGCGTCCTGTCGGTGTCGTTCAGCATCCTACCAATCCCCGGAGGCGCCGCCCCCTCCCGATGAGCCGCCGCCGCCCGAGAATCCGCCGCCGCCACCGAAGCCGCCGGAGACGCCACCGCTCCAGCCACCGGAGGATGGGCCGGGCAGGACGATGAAGCCACCGCCGCGGCGCCCCCGGTTCATCCGGTACACGACGAACAGGATCACCAGGAACAGGACGATGAAGCCGACGACGTGGGACGGCTCGGCCTCGTCGCTTCGCACCTTGCCCTTGCGCTGCCATTCCTCGGCGTCGCCGCTCAGGATCGACAGCATGGCGTCCACGCCGGCCTTGATGCCGCCGCCGTAATCGCCCGTCTTGAAGCGCGGCGTGATGGCCGTTGTGATGATGACTTTCGACAGGGCGTCGGTGAGCGCCCCTTCGAGGCCGTAGCCGACCTCGATCCTGACCTTGCGGTCGTTGGGCGCCACGAGGAGGAGCGCGCCGTTGTTGGTCTTCGCCTGGCCGATGGCCCATGAGCGGAACAGCCGGTTGCCGTAATCCTCGATGGTCAGGCCCTGCAGGTTCGGCACCGTCGCGACGACGACCTGGTCGGAAGTCTTCTCCTCGTAGGCCTTCAACTGCGCGTCGAGCGCCGACATTTCGTCCGGCTTGAGGATGCCGGCTGCATCCACGACGCGGCCGCTGAGAGCCGGGAAAGTCGGTTCCGCGGCCACGGCCTCGCCGCGAGCGAACAGGGCGAAAGCCGCGACGACGACGATGACGAGCGCCGCCAACGACGCGCGTGCACCCCCCCGGAGAACCGTGGCCCTCGTCACAGCCCTAGAACTTCACGGTCGGCGGCTTGTCCGAATTGGGCGTCGCCGCGAACGTCTCCATGGGCTTCGATTCCGGATAGAACCACGCCGCGATCCAGCGGCCCGGAATGGTACGGACCTCGGTGTTGTAGGCCTGGACGGCGCCGATATAGTCGCGGCGCGCCACCGCGATCCGGTTCTCGGTTCCCTCCAGCTGGGATTGCAGCGCCAGGAAGTTCTGGTTCGACTTGAGGTCGGGATAACGCTCCACGGTAACGAGGAGACGGCCCAGCGCTCCGGAGAGCTGGTTCTGAGCGTCCTGGAATTCCTTGAACTTCTGGGGATCGGAAACGGTGGAGGCATCGACCTTCACGCTCGACGCCTTGGCTCGCGCTTCCGTGACGCCGACGAGGACATCCTTCTCCTGCTGCGCGTAGCCCTTCACCGTCTCGACGAGGTTCGGGATCAGGTCGGCGCGACGCTGATACTGGTTCTGGACCTCGCTCCATGAGGATTTGGCGCCCTCCTCCAGTGTGGGGACCCGGTTGATCGCGCCACAGCCCGTAAGGGTCGTGGCCAACGCGACGACGACGAGCGCGGACCGCATCCGGCGGAGCAGCGAAGGGCGGGGCGAGCGCAGGAAGGGCGCGGCGGCGTCGGGACGCAGAACGGACGGCATCGGGGGCTCCTCGCGGACGGACTCGGCATGACGGATCCACGCCTCTGCCGCCCGGCTACGCTCGTGAAGATAGGGCGCGATGCCGCGGGTGAAAGGCCGGGCGGGTGCCTGCTCCCCTACCAAATGCCCTGCACATCCGACCGTCGAACCGTTCCGGCGACGGTCGAACTGTTCCGGTAGCAGGTTGACAAGGCACCGTGCATGGGTCGCTGTGCCGGCCATGGATGAAGCGCCACCTGCCCCACAGGTCGAGAAACCCAGGGTTTCCATCACCTACTGCACGCAGTGCCAGTGGCTCCTGCGGGCCGGCTGGATGGCGCAGGAGCTCCTCTCCACCTTCCGCGACGAGATCGGCGAGGTCGCCCTGATTCCGGGGAATGGCGGCTTGTTCCTGATCGTCTGCGGGTCGGAGACCATCTGGGACCGGACGCGGGACGGGGGATTTCCCGACGTGAAGACCTTGAAGCAGCGTGTCCGCGATCGGCTGGCGCCGTCCCGTGACCTCGGTCACATCGACAGGCCATGACCGCCGGGCCCGAGAACGAGATGGACCCCACGTTCGAGCGGAGGAGGAGCGGTGGGTGGCAGGCCACGGCCCCGGGCCGCCTGTTCACACGCATCCGCCAGCGCGGGTTCTCGACGCAGGTCTACCTGGTCGCCCTCGTGGTGGCGTTGATCGGGCCGGGACTGCTGTTCACGGCGATCCTCCTGTTCCGCTATGCCGGGACCGAGCGGGCGCGCTTCGAGCAGGACGCGCGCGAGAACGTCCGCGGGATCGCCCTGTCCATCGACCGCGATACGGCGGGGCTCGTCTCCGTACTCCAGACCCTGGCGACGTCGCCTCGCCTGAAGGACGCGGAGTTCGAGAATTTCGACGCGCAGGCACGGCTCGTCCGGGAAACCGTCGGGCTCGACATCCTGCTGCGCCGGCCGGACGGCCAGCAACTGGTGAACACCTCGGTCCCGCGCGGAGCGCCGCTGCCGAAGACCGCCCTGCCCTTCGACCGCGAGATCGCGTCCGGAACGCAGCGGGCCATGATCTCCGGCATCCTGTCGGGCAGCATGCCGGACCGTGCGACCTATGCCATCGCCGTCCCGGTCCAGAACGAGGGCGAGGTCGCCTATCTCCTCAGCTTCCTCGCGCCGGTGAGCCGGCTGCAGGGCATCCTCGGCCGGGAATACGTCCAGGGCTGGATGACGGGCGTGTCGGACCGGGATGGCATCGCCCTCGCCCGGATCCCCGATCCGGCATCGATCGTCGGGCGCCCGCGCCTCGCGACCCTTCGCCAGCGCCAGACCGAGACACCGGGGGTCTGGGAAGGCAAGGACTTCAACATGCGCCCCGTCACCGTCGTCGAGGCGCGCTCGCGCCTCACCGGCTGGACCGTGAGCGCGGTGATCCCGAAGGCTCTGGTGGATGCGCGGCTGCGCGGATGGATCTGGGCCTTCACCGGCTTCGGCTTCCTCGTCCTCGCGACCTCGTCGATCCTCGCCATCAATCTCTGGTCGAAGGTTTCGCAGCCCCTGCGTCGCCTGGTGGCGACGGGGCCGGCCCTCGCCCGAGGCGAGGCGATCCCGCGCATCACCTCGCCGATCCATGAGATCCGCCTGCTCGGCGACGTGCTGGCGGACGCCTCCCTGCGCCTGCGCACCCGGGGCGAGGAGCGCGACGCGGCGCTTGCCGAGACGGAACGCGGCCTCTCGGCCCTGCGCGAGAGCGAGGCGCGATTCCGGCACATGGCGGATTCGGCCCCCGCCCTGATCTGGATGACGGACGAGGTCGGGGAGATCAGCTTCGCCAACCTGCATTTCGACCATCTGTTCGGAAAGCCGGCCAGCGCCCTCGCGGCCGGCGGGTGGCAGACGATCATCCATCCGGACGACCTCCCGGTTTTCTCCGCCAAGTTCTCGGACGCTTTCGCCGGCCGCGTTCCGGTGCGGACCGAGGTCCGGGTCGTGGACCGTGACGGCGTGGTGCTCTGGCTGCGGTGCGAAGGCGTGCCGCGCCTCGACGATACCGGAACCTTCCTCGGCTATACCGGCTGCAACGTCGACATCACCGATGCCAAGCGTGCGGAAGAGCATCTGCTCTTGCTCATCCACGAACTCAACCATCGCGTGAAGAACACCCTCGCCACGGTCCAGTCCATCGCCATCCAGTCCCTGCGCGGCCTCGACACGCCGGAGGCGGCCGCAGCCAAGGCCGCGTTCGAAGCGAGGCTCCTGGCGCTCGCCCGGGTTCACGACGTGCTCACCCGCGAAAGCTGGGAGGGGGCGGAACTCGGAAACGTGGTGGCCGACGCCACCGCTCCCCTCGATTCCACCGAAGCGGGTCGATCCCGCTTCATCGTGTCGGGGCCGCATCTGCGCTTGCCACCCCGGCTCGCGCTCTCCATCGCCATGGCGCTGCACGAACTCGGCACCAATGCGGTCAAGTACGGCTCGCTCTCGCAGGAGGGAGGCACGGTGACGATCAGCTGGAGCGTGTTGAAGGAGCCGGAAACCCGCCTCCTCCTGCGCTGGAGCGAGAGCGGCGGGCCGCCGGTGACGCAGCCGACACGCACCGGGTTCGGCTCGCGCCTGATCGAGCGCAGCCTCGCCCGCGAGCTCGACGGAGAGGTCCAGCTCATGTTCGCGGCCAGCGGGGTGGTCTGCTCGATCGAAGCGCCCGTGCCTCCGCCGACCCTGCTGGAGCGCAAGGCGGGCCTCGTCCCCCTGCGGCCCGCGCCGCTTCTCCCCCATTCGGCCTGATCTCTTCAACGATCAGGACAAGTCATGATGCGCTCTCGGCCGAACACTTTCGGGACGTCGGTGGCCCACCGTACCATGCTGAGCTATCGTCCATGGTGCGTGTACGACGTTCGCGAGCATTTACTTGATGGAATACGCCATCACGTCAGTTGAGTTTCAACTATAATTTTATGGTTGTCCTGTCGCTGGTTTGAAGCAAATTCTTGTGGCCCGATTGTTAAATTGGCCAAAGAGCGCGGTGGCCGGTTTTGTCTATGCGTCATGCTAAGGCTGGGCCAGGAGCTCGATCGGCACTTCTGTCTTGGGGCTCTGGTGTTCGATACTGCCAGGGAAGAGCAATCGCCAGAAGCATGGCGCACGGTTACCATTGGTTGCTGGCGCCGGCATCCGGGAAATCGACAATTCACTCATTTCGGCCGGCGCGGAGGGGTGGCCTGCTAAGGCGCCATTAAACAATAGAGTTTATGATCTTGCCTTATCGATATCTTAGGGTTGTAGTTTTATGATTGGCTTCTCCCGCAAGCGTCCGGCCACCGACACGGTTGCGGTGCCCGCCGCGGCACAGCAGGCCGAGGCCGACGATCTTCGTCTCGGCGCAGCGGTGGACGCCCTGATGTCGAGCCAGGGTCTGTCGGCGGTCGACCTGCCTGACGGAAAGCTCAAATCCGCGATCGATCGCCTTCGCGGTCGTGGTGAGGACGACAACCAGCGCAATCTGTCCTCCATCGCTTCCATGTCGAAGGAGGCCTCCGAGGCGGCCATCAACATCGGCTGGATGACCTATGATGTCGGCGAAGTCGCCCGCGCCACGCAGACGATCGCCGGTGCCACGGAAGAGATGGCGGCGTCCATCGCCGAGGTCTCCCAGACATCCGACACGGTCGTCACCGTCGCTCAGAGCGCCCTGACCGCCATGAGCGCCTGCATCGGCGACGGCCGGGAGGCCAAGTCGGCGATGCAGGAGATCGACGTCCGCACGTCGCTCATCTCCGAGCGTGTCGTGGTGCTGGAGCGGGCCATCGCCCAGATCGAGATCATGGCGACCGCCATCGCGTCGATCTCCGCCCAGACCAACCTGCTCGCCCTGAACGCCACCATCGAGGCCGCGCGGGCCGGCGAGGCCGGTCGCGGCTTCTCCGTGGTCGCGGCCGAGGTGAAGTCGCTCTCCGCCCAGACCGCCAAGTCCACGGGGGAGATCCGGGGCCTTCTCAGCACTCTGACATCCGAAATGGCGGCCATTTCCGTCGCCGTCGGCGAGAGCCGGAATGCCGTGACATCCGGCCGTGCCATCGTCGATCAGCTGGAAACCCGCGTCGAGCAGACCAACGAGCGGATCTCCCAGGCGAGCGATCTGAATCAGGCGATCTCGCAGATGCTCTCCCAGCAGCGTTCGGCCACCGCCGAAATCTCCACCAGCGTCCAGAACATCGCCGGCAAGGCCGCCAAGACCCACGAGGAGATCGACAAGATCACGACGCGCCTCGTGAAGGCCGAGGATTTCGGCCGCACCGCCCTCGCGGCGGAAAGCGGACGCGTCAAGGCTCATGGCCTGGTCTGCCTGCCGGCGGATGTGGGCATGTGGAAGCGCAAGCTCGCCCGCATCCTCGTCGGACTCGCCCCGGCCGGGTCCTCCGATCCGACGATGCTGGGCATCGCAAACCACAGCGTCTGCACCGACCTGCGGAACGGCCCGTTGCACGACCATCCGGCGCTGGCCCGTCTCGCCGAGGCCGAGAGGACCGCTCTCGAAGAAGCCAAGACGATGACCGATGCCGTCGCCGCGAACAATTGGGACGTGGGCACGCCGGCCTATCAGGCCGCGTCCGCCGCCATGAAGGCGATGCTCGCCGCGGCCAACGAGTTGCTCGCCGTCAAGACGGCGTGATCGCCGCCCGACGCGAGCCCGCTGAGCGCGCGCTCGAACGATCCGAAGTCCCGCGGTCGGCCCTTGTTGCCGGCCGCGGGTTTCGTCATGGCTTGAGCGTGTTGCCACGTCGAGAACCCGAACCGTTTCCATGATCCGACCGGACGCTCCTCCACCGGCCCGTTTCAATGCCGCCCGTCATTGCCTCGCGGAGAATGCGCGCCTGCGGCCGGACAAGACCGCGCTGATCATGGCGGGCGCGGAGGGCGGGGCGTTCCACCTGACCTTCGGCGAGGCCGACCGGGCCGTACGCGGCATCGCCGCCGGTCTCCTGGCCCTCGGCCTACGGCGCGGCGACCGCGTGATGATCCGGATGGGCAACGAGGCGGATTACGTCCTCGTCTATTTCGGCGCCCTGGCCGCCGGCCTCGTGGCCCTCCCCTCCTCCCCCCAGCTGACGCCGGCGGAAGCTGCGTTCCTCATGGAGAATTCCGGTGCCGCTTCCGTGGTGACCGGAGCGGACCACCGCCTCGACCCGGCCGAGTCCGCAGGTCGGATCGTCCTCGGCCCCTCCGAGATCGCCGCGATGAAGCGTGCCGAGCCGGTCGCGGATTACGCCGACACCGCGGCGGACGATCCGGCGACCCTGGTCTATACCTCCGGCACCACCAGCCGGCCGAAGGGCGTACTCCACGCCCATCGGGCGATCTGGGGGCGCCGCCCGATGCATGCGCATTGGCTTGGGCTGACGGAGGCCGACGTCATGCTGCATGCCGGCACCATGAACTGGACCTATACCCTCGGCGTCGGCATCACCGATCCGTGGTCCTGCGGCGCCACGAGCGTCCTCTACGACGGGCCCCGCGATCCTGCCGTCTGGCCCGCCCTCATCGCCCGGCACGGCGCGACGCTGTTTGCCGCCGTGCCGAGCCTCTTCCGCCAGATCCTGAAATACGCCGACCTGTCCGCTCACGACCTCTCCCGGCTCCGCCACGGCTGCACCGCCGGCGAGGCCCTGCCCGCGGAACTGCTGGACGCCTGGACCGCCGCCACCGGCAAGCCCCTCTACGAGGCGCTCGGCATGAGCGAGATCTCGACCTACGTCTCCAGCGGCCCCACCATCCCGGTGAAGCCCGGCTCGCCCGGCAAGCCCCAGCCCGGGCGCCGCGTGGCGATCCTGCCGGTGGACGGGCCGGACGAGCCCCTGCCGGAGGGCGAGACCGGGCTCCTCGCGATCCACCGCACGGAGCCGGGCCTGATGCTCGGCTACTGGAACCGGCCCGAGGAGGAGGCCACGGTCCTGCGCGGCGAATGGTTCGCGGGCGGCGATCTCGCGAGCCTCGACGAGGACGGCTACCTCTGGTTCCACGGGCGCAACGACGACCTGATGAACGCCCTCGGCTACCGGGTCTCGCCCAACGAGGTCGAGGGCGTGGTCGGGGGTCATCCCTCCGTGGCCGAAATCGGCGTCGCCGAACTCGCCGTCCGGGCCGACCTCAAGGTCATCGCCGCCTTCGTCGTGTTGAAGCCGGGTGAAGAGCCTGACGGAGCCTCGATCCTGGCCTGGTGCGGCGAGAGGCTGGCCGCCTACAAGTGCCCGCGCGAGGTGCGCTTCCTCGATGCCCTGCCCCGCACCGCCAATGGCAAGGTCCAGCGCAAGCGGCTGGCCGACCAGCCGGTCGTGGCATGAGGTCGAGGTCGCTCTCGCGTCCCTGTCTGAGAAAGGGGTATCGGCCGGCCTGGCCGATATCGTAGAGCCCTGACCATGTCCGCGCCGCCGCTCTCGATCTTCCTCATCGCCTTCAACGAAGCCGACCGGATCGGCGCGACCATCCGCGCGGTCCGCGACCTGACCGACGACCTCGTGGTGGTCGATTCCGGCTCCACCGATGGAACGCAGGCCCTGGCGGTCTCCCTCGGCGCGCGGGTGATCCACAACGACTGGTCCGGCTACGGCCCGCAGAAGCGTTTCGCCGAAACCGTCTGCCGTCACGACTGGCTCCTGAACCTCGATGCGGACGAGGTGGTGCCTCCCGACCTGTCCGACGCCATCCGGGCCCTGTTCGTCGCCGGCGAGCCCGTCCATCCGGCCTACCGCATCGCTATCGCGGAGATCTTCCCCGGCGAGGTCAAGCCGCATCCCTGGGCCTATGCCCTTCATCCCGTCCGCCTCTACCGCAAGGATCGGGGCCGCTACTCGCCGTCCCCCGTCCATGACCGGGTGGAGCTCGATCCCGGCGCCAGCGTCGGACGAGTGACGGGGGTCATCCACCACTTTTCCGTGCGCTCGCTCGGCGATCAGCTCGACAAGCTCAACCGCTACTCCGATCAGCAGGCCCGGGACCTCGAAGCCCGCGGCGTCACGATTCCCACGTGGCGTATCTTCGTCGAACTGCCGCTGAATTTCCTCAAGGCCTATATCGGCCGTCGCCATTTCGTGAGGGGCGTCTACGGCTTCCTGACCGCCGCGAACTACGCGATCTCCCGCCATCTCAGGGTCGCCAAGCACTACGAACGGCGCAGCGCACTGATTTCCACCCCATTGCCGCCTATCGAACCCGCGAAGCGGGTTGACCCGTCCGACGCGAAATTCTAGAGCCACCCCTACGGAGACGTGGCCGAGCGGCTGAAGGCACTCGTTTGCTAAATGAGCATACCCCGAAAGGGGTATCGAGGGTTCGAATCCCTCCGTCTCCGCCATTACCCCATTCCAAGCCGTTCCATACGGTATCCGGGCCGTTGAAAGCATTGAGCTTTTCGCCCTGACGGGGTTGACCCTGTTCCAATCCAACCCACCTGATGCTCCGCTTCGTGCTGGGGTACATGCTGGGGGTTGGGCGGACACATGGCGAGAGAGGTCAACAAGCTCACCGTACGGACGGTGCAAACGGTACCGGGACCGGGCCGTTTCGGTGATGGCGCGGGTCTCTATCTCGTTGTCGATCCCACGGGAGCCCGCCGCTGGATCATGATCTATCGCTTCGGCGGCAAGCAGCGGGAGATGGGTCTTGGATCGGCCACGGTGGTCTCCCTGGCGGATGCACGCCGTCGCCGGGACGAAGCCCGCCGGTTGCTCGCGGATGGTATCGACCCCTTGGACACGCGGCGGAAGGCCAGCGCCAAGACTGCCGCCCCCGTCACGTTCGGTGCCTTCGCCGATGAACTGATCCCGGAGCTATGCAAGGGCTTCCGCAACGCGAAGCACGCGGCGCAGTGGTCATCCACACTCAAGACCTACGCGCCTGCGCTGCGAGCCAAGCCCGTCGCCGCTATCGAGACGAACGACATCATCGCCGTCCTGTCGCCGATATGGACCACCAAGCCGGAGACGGCATCGCGGGTCCGTGGCCGTATCGAGCGGGTGCTAGATGCCGCCAAGGCGAAGAACCTCCGCTCCGGCGAGAATCCCGCACGGTGGCGCTCACATCTCGACCAGCTTCTCCCCAAGCGTCAGCGGCTCACACGCGGCCATCATGCCGCCCTCCCCTATGCCGATGTTCCGGGTTTCGTGTCCGAACTGCGAACCCGCGAGGCTGTTTCCGCCCTGGCCCTGGAATTTCTCATCCTCACGGCTGGGCGTGTCAGCGAGATCACCGGATGCCGGTGGTCTGAGATAGATCGCGGAGCGAAGGTCTGGACGGTCCCGGCTGAGCGCATGAAGGCAGGCCGTATTCATCGTGTCCCATTGAGTGCTCGCGCCCGCGCCATCCTCGACACCGTTGAACCGTTGCGGCGGGGCGAGTTCGTCTTTCCTTCCTTCCGGGCAGACCGGCCATTCAGCAACGCCGCCTTTGACGCCCTGATGACCCGCATGGGTGTCAGCACGACCCCGCACGGTTTCCGCTCCAGCTTTCGGGACTGGACAGGCGAGGAAACGACTTTCCCGCGTGAGGTCGCCGAAGCGGCCTTGGCGCACTCTGTCGGCGATGCAACGGAGCTTGCTTATCGGCGAGGGGACGCCTTGGAGAAACGTCGCGTTCTGATGGACGCATGGGCCGATTTCGTGTCGTCTCGCGCCATGGTGGAGGCGTAGCCATGCTGATCCCGAAGGATGAAACCCAAGACGATTTTGAAGGTCGCCTTTTTGCCAAATACGGACCCGGCATTCCACCCGGCGACTGGAAGGCGTTGGCGCTTCGCTTGTTGCCGGATGCAGATTTGCCAACGGAGAAGTTGATGGGAAAGCCGGGACGGAAGCCGGTTTGGACGACTGACAAGCTCGTCATGCTTGCCTGCTCATTTCAAGGGATCATGAACGATCCATCATCTCCATCCCGCCGCCGGTCACCCTCTGGTGCAGCGGAGTACCTCGCCAAGAATCCTGATTTTTTTGAATGGCTTGGCGTGCCGCCAGTTTGCGCCAAAACGCTGAAGACAAGGCATAAGGCGGCTCAGGCCGCTTTCACTGCCGTTTTCGATCCCTGAAAATGCCAACGTAAAAACCGGGATCCCGGAAATAGACGGTGATCTATTACGCGGAAACCCAAAGGCCGATTTCGTCCCTGTGCATCCCATTCCGTTGCAGGGGACAATGATGAAGACAGAGACCGATACCGCTCTGGCAAAGCGATTTTACACCGTGGCCGAGTTCATGGCCGCTTACGGGATCAGCCGTACCCGAACCTATCGCGAGATTGGCGAGGGCCGCTTGATCGCCCGCCGCATCGGTGGCCGCACGATGATTACGCGGGACGATGCAGAGGCGTGGCTGTCCGCCATTCCCGTTCATCGCCCGCTGACGCTGGCCGAGACGATGAGGGCCGCGTGATGAACCGTCCGCATCTCAACATCGTCGGTGCCCTACGCTTGGTCGCGGAGGGTCGCCTAGTTCCAGGGCAGAAGTACACGGCCCTTCAGCGCGCCGGTTTGATTCGTGTGATCGGTCACGGCTCTGGTTCGAAGCCAGTCGTGACTGAGGCAGGCCGGGCCGCTCTGTCGCAAACGATGGAGGCCGCGTGATGGGGACGGACATCATCAACCTTCCCGCCGTCATCCGGGCCGAGCCCGCTGACTTCGCAGACATCGCGGAACGCATCCGTGGCCGTGAGTGGGCGATCAAGGATGGCTTTGTCGCCTACATCCACAACGGTCGCGACCTGCTTGCAGTAAAGGCCAAGCTGCATCACGGCCAGTTCGAAGCGTGGTGCGAGGCTGAATTCGGTTTGAGCCTGGGATGGTCCAAGCGTGCGATAGAGCGGTCCATGTCCGCCGCTGTTCACTTCGGCGACAAGATTGAAGCTTTGACGGCGCACCGTGTCCCGAAGACGGTGGTCTATGCGGTATCGGCCCGTACAGTGCCGGAGCCGGTTCGCGAGTCCCTCATCGCAAAGATCGTTGCAGGCGAAAGCGTCACGCTGACGGATATCAAATCCGTCACCGATTCAGCCAAGCGGGAATCTGCTCTTACACCCGAAGTCCAAGCCGCCGAGGAGAAAAAGCGCAAGGCTCGTGAAGCACGCGAAGCCAAGCGGAAACAAGACTACGCCGCTGAGGATGCCGCCCGCAAGGCTGAGTGGGAGCAAGCAGAGGGGATTGTCGTTCGGATGATCGTTGCCCGTTTAGGGGACGACGCGGAACGGTTCTGCGAAGCTATGGGGAAGGTCTACTCCTACAGCGACGTTGCGGAAAAGGTCCGCGCGGCCCTGGCACCACCGCCGCCGCCTGCGCCGCCGGAACTGGAACGGTCTCAGACTGTGCCGGAGGACGTTAGCAGCGTCGTCATGGATGACCGGGCGATGCGTAAGGCCGAATTCTTCGCGATGAAGCAGAATAAGAATCGACGCCACGCGGCCCGCTGACGGCCTAGCAATGATCCGGGCGCCGGCCTTGCGCCTGATCCACCCGTAGCCGTTCCTGAGGCATCCTAGGAGCCTGAGCGGCCATCCCAGCCCACACGACGATCAACCGCGCATTCGGCGCACCGGAGAAGCTATGTCTATTTTGAGTTCATATTACGGGTCAGACGCCAAAGGCATCGCAGAATTGAACAGTGATTTGTTCGTTGTCGAATTTCTGTTTGCTGCAATGATAGAGCGTGAACACTCAATCTTTGAAGGGCCTGACGACCTATATGCAGAGTACAAAGCCATCGAATCCTATCTTGAGCGTGACTTCCCCGAAGTAACGAAACACCTTCGCCTTCAGCACAACGCGAAGTCAGGCATCCCATTCTAAGGCCCGCTGACGGCCTCCGAACGATCCTGGCAGGGGGAATGCCGCCGATCTCTCCGACGGCCTTCCTGCGCCTTGCTGTGTGGCTCCTAGCGGGTCGAGATGCAGGCAGACCCCGATGCAGTCCACCCGTGAGGGCAAACCCCGCCCCTTGGCTTAGGGATGGCCGCTCTCGACCGGTCCGAGATCGGGGAACAGAAGCTCCCTGATCCGACGTACCCATGTGGGCACGGCCTGTTTCCATCACGGGGGATGGGCACCTGCCCCAAGGCTGGGACAGCGAGGATGACGAGACACCCGGCGGTTAGGATCGATCTCATGAGGGGGAAACGGACATGCCTCGCGGTGGTTCTCACGCCTGAGCGGAAAACCCCCCTTTGGAAATGCCCGAATAAATCCCGGAAAAATGGTCGGTAAATCGAATCAATTCGGTTTCGTGGTCGGATTAATCGAATTTCGGTGGTCTCGGATTGGAGCATGTGGAGGGTGACACAGCGTTCAAATGCGTCGGCTCCGTAGGGGGGATGGGGCTGTGTAAGTGTGGTGATGGAATGAAGGGGGATGGGGTTGGGCCTGTCGCATGCCTTCGCTGACCACCACAAAAGGAATGTAACATTATTACAGTGACCGGGCATGAAAAAACCCGGCATCCATGAAGGAGACCGGGGCACGTATATGCAAGCGCCTGCATATTGCAGACGGGACACAAGTCCTATAGAACGTTAACGTTTCGGAAATGGTTCCGACACGGAATTCTAATCACAAAGGGAGGGTAACGAATGGTCGATGCGGACGCAACAGAAAAGTTCAATCCTCCCCATAATCAAGGGGGCAACCACCACCGTAGCGCTTTCGATCTTGGCGGGTCAGCGAGCGCTACGGTGGCTGCAATGAGAATTGAACACCGTACAGAAATGTTATAACGATTCACATAGCGCTGCGCAAGCTCTTCATCCCTCGATTCGCCCCCCAAATCAGCGGGACCGCATCGAGCGGAAGAGCGCCAAGCGCATCACTTCGCGCACCATGGGCGACGACCCTAAGTCGCTCTCCCATGATGATGTACTAACGACGGTCTATGCCGCGTCCCTCAAGGGGGAGCGCACCTTCGTGGCCGGGTACGAGGTTCGCAACGGCGACCGGGCATGGCAAGGCATCTCGATTGCTCGCCGCCCGAAGGGTGCCAAGGCGGGAAAGCTGCTCAGCTTGTGCAACCTTCACATCAAAGACATCGAGCGGATGATCGAAGGGGAGCATAACGGCCCCTGCGACACGGACGACGGTATCGTTTACTTCGAACCGGCGCTCTTGCTCATGGCCGCACGCCGTGCCGCCAATGCCTCGACCGACAAGCCTATCAACTCAATCGAATGGGCGCGTCTATGGGTTCCCCGTCTTGTCGAGGAGCACGATGAAGCGTGGTTCCTCGCTCAAGAGGCCAGCGTCCTATCCGTTCGCGAGATTGCCGAAGGGGGTATCCCTACGTCGGACGAACTCGCCCGCCACTTCAGCCTGAAGAACGCCAAGCGTATTGCTTACGGGGTCAATTCGCTTTGCGCCGTTGACCGCAATTCGAAGCAGCTTGCCTCCGATCAAAAGGAACGCGACCGCCTTAGCAAGAAAGCGAAGCGGGCGGCACAAGGATCAACGTCGCGCGAGAATAGCGACAAGGCCCGGCATGCGAGAGGTGAGTTCATCGAAATGTTCGGGGACGTGTCTATGCGTACCGTCGAACGCCGCCTGGAGGAGTTGGCACAGGCTGCGATCCGTGCCGATCAAGAAGCCGTTCTCGTTTCGCCCCTGTCGGTTGTCGTGTTTTCGGCGGGACAGATTTATAGGGGAGAAAATCCATTTGGAACCGGACAGGCGACCTGCGAAACACCGATAGGTGGTTCGCTCGCTCTGGCCGGGGACAGCCTCTTAGGTTCCGAGTTTCATTCCTGGGAAGACCTACAGGAAGCCGCGTAGCCAATCCCGACCGGGATCGGCGAAGTGGGCGCGCAACCTAAGGCGTCCTGCCGGTTCGAAGGGTGAGAGATCGGCGGTGAAGAGTGCGGGGGCGGACGTTGTGTCAGACCATCGACCGTCGCGCCTGTCGCAACCGTTGAGAATTGGGACGTGGTGGAGCGTGTGAGGAAGGGCGGCGCACTACCTCCATCGTGGCGCGCGTCCCGGCGGTCCTGAGACGGCGTTTCCTAGCCAGGCGGAGCTAGACCCTCGCGGGTCTCGCGAGGCGGTTCCTGGCCCGTCCTGTCGCCACCCATGCTGACTTTTCAGCAAGGGGCCTCGACGTTGCGGCGATGATCCGGTTGAGGACGACCGCGCCGCCCCTCCCAACCTGACCCACCCGGCGATTGAACTGACGGACCCGCGAAACCGGGCGTACTTTGGCCTCAGTTTCGACCTGCCCGGAGGTTCGGATGTCTCGCGCCGCGATAGTCCCAAGGCTCCTCACCCGAGATCAAGCCGCCTCGTACCTTGGGTTCAGTCGCGCCGCCTTCGAGCGCCACTGTTCCGTCGTACCACTTCGCTTCGGGGACGACCGTCTTGTTCGTTGGGACAGACACGACCTCGACGCCTGGATTGATGCACTGAAACACCCGGTCGGATCGGCGGGGACGGTGATGACGCTCGAAGACATGGAAAGGGCGATGGAGGCGTTCGAGGGATGAAGATCGGTCTTGCTCCTCCTATCGATGCGAACCGGAAGTAACGAAGCGGACGGGAATGCTTCGTCCCACTGCAACGACCTTGCCCCTGTCGAGTCTGTCCCGGAACCCTGTCAAGCAAAATCGTATATCGATTTGCATAGTTCAACATGGCATGCTATAAGATTTACAAGTGAAGGGTCTCGGAAACGAGATACTTCCCGGATGGACTTCGGTCTGTCTGTCTTTGTTATCGTTCATGGGTCTCCCGGCACCCGAAGCCGGGACCGGACCGGGACCGCATTCCCGGCGCAGGGGCAAGCTGTGTCTACAATCCGCCGGGGAGCTTCCCATCCTCGGCACCAATCAGAAAAGGAACAAACAGTGAATACCCCTGCCGCCGATCCCCCGTCGAGGATGATCGGGCTATCGCTCGCAACCGATATGGTGCGGGCTCTCGATGACGCTGCTGCCCGCGAACACCTCACCCGATCAGCCTACGCCCGCCGCGCGATCCTGATGCGGCTTCAAGCCGATGCTGCCGCTTCGCTCGACAAACGGAGCGCCGCGAAGTGACCGCCGATACCACGCCCCACACCCTGACGATTGTCGTTCCCGCTTACGCTCACGCATTCCTTGCAAGGTATTCGGATGACCCCGCAAAGGCAGCGGCCAAGGTGATTGCCGATCTCGTTTTCTTTCGTCCCGCCTGGGTCGCAGGCTGCTTCAAAGAGCGAGGTGGTTCGAAGTGATCGCCACTCGCCTCCTGTCGATCACGCTACCGCTCAACGCCGCGAACGCCCTGGATGAAGCCGCTGGAAAGGCTGGCATGACCGCCTCATCATTCCTCGCCGAACAGGTCGCACACGCCTTTGGCACTGAAGCGTACCTCTCGAAGAGAGACCAGGGCCGCAAGCGCCGCCGAGCTACCCGCGCGCAACGAAAAGCGTTCGCCCTGGCCCGCCGCGCATCCCGTCAGCCCGCCGAACCGGAGCCCGTGCAATGACCGTCATCCTCCGATGGAGCGATCCTCAGTTCCTCGACCCCGCCGAACTCACTCGCCGGAATGAGCGCCGCGACCGCAACCGGGAACGACGCCGGGTGAAACGCGCTCTAGCCGCCCTCGAATCCTCCCGAACCTCAACGCCAACACGAACGCCGACTGAAGCAACCGATGTCTGAAGCCTACCTCGCGGCCCATGCCGCCGTCGCTGCCGAGATCAAGGCCGCCGATCCGCTCATCTCCCCCGCCGTCCATTCCGAGTTCTGCAAGCTGGTAGCCGATCACATTCAGATCGGTGCGGATGGTGATGTGAACATTCTGGATAGCGAAGGGCGCATCGCCCTCGATGACACTGCCGGATACCAAAACATGACGCTGCCCGGCTTCATGCGGCGATTAAAGGACACCCGCCCCTGGCTCTTTTCCGAAGGTGCCCGCCGTCCCGATAAGCCGCTGCCGCCCGTGTCCAAGCCGCCCAAGTCGCTGACTGACGCCATGATCGTCGCCAAGCGAGACCCGGATGCCCTCGCCGAATTCGAGCGCAGCAAATCCCCGTCGAGCAAGAGCAAGCCTGCCGCTGGCAAGGTGAACCTGACCGACCTCATGCGCCGCTATAAGCAGGGCGACCCTAGCGCAATCCAGTACATTCAGACTGTGAAGTAAGAACGATGACCATGATGCCCTACACCAAGCCCAAAAAGCCGTTGACTGATCTACAGCGCGAACGTTTCGCCAAAACGCAGAAGGAGGAACTGCAAGCGAAGCTCAACGATCCGGTATGGCAGGCCGTACAGAGCGTGCGAAGGTCGCAGAACGTTTTGGCTGATGCACGGATCGCGGCAGAGCGTGAGTTTCTGGCGCAGGGAACGCGAGACGCCAGCGTTGAGTGCCCCATCACTGGCCAGTTGCGAGCCATGCACCCGCAAAAGGCAGAACGAATCCGCGAGCTGATGGCGGAAGAAGGGTGGACCCGCAACCCGCATGAGCCGATCACCGGGCTTCGCACCCTGGAAGAGATCACTGCCGAACGGGAAGCCCCGCTTCTCGCAGAGCTTGGACGTGCTGAGGATAAGTATAAGGCGGCATGTGAGGCGGCTGGCGTAGCTGCCTAATCGAATTCACCGACCGGAGCGGCGCTGGCCCCGGCGGTGACGGCGGGCGGGGAAGTATCGGCTCCCGCCCGCCAACCTATCAAGCGGCCTTGCGCTCCCAGCGTGCCAGCGCGGCCTCTGCCTCTGCCTCGTCTTCAACGATCCGATAAACGGTCTGGCGAGACAGGGATGTTTCCTTCGCAATCACGGACACGCTGGTTCCGAGACCGTGCAGGTTGCGAACCTTGTCGAGTTGGTCACGGGTATAGGACGGCTTACGGCCCCGGTAGGCGGTCGCATCTGCCTTGGCCCGTGCCTCAGCAATACCGGCGCGCTGGGCTTCCTTGGTGGCCTCAGCCTGGGCTTGGCCCATCGCCGCCATGAAGCCGATCAGGGCATCTCTGACGGCGCACAGCATGGGGTCTGTCGTTGAGCCATCGAAGGTCATGCCGTTGATGACCGTGCGGACGATGACGCCCCGGCGCATGAACTCGCGCATCACGTTGCACACGTCCTTATAGTTGCGGCCGAGCCGATCAACCCAGCGGACAACCAGGGTGTCACCGGCTCGCAGCATATCGAACAGGCGTTTCCCCTCTGCCCGCTCAATCAGCCGTGTCGAGACGCCAGACACGCCATGGTCTGCCAGAACGTGATCGAATTGAAAGCCGCGTTCCTCGGCCATCGTCCGCTGATGCGAGAGCGTCTGTTCGCTGGTGCTTACGCGGGCATACAGGATCGTCGTCATTGGCCTCAATCCGTCCGTTGAGCTGTTGTCCGTATATAGTCGCGTCCGTTGACCGATAGCAACCCTAACGGACAGGTTTTCTCCGCTCTTTCTCGAGTCCGTACAGGCATGGCCTAGCGGACAACCGAAACCTAGGACTGACGCTGACTGAAATCCTATGCCTTCCGAACAGATAGAAAAGGGCTACGCCTTCGGCCCCTGGTCTCCCGACATCCCGGACGACGAAAGGCGCGCACGACTCCGGGCCATGCGCGCCATCGCCCGCCTGATATGCGGACCTCGTGCTGATGTTCTGTGCGCTGCTCTTCACATCGCGGAACACGATCCGGATTGGCTGGCCTTCACTGTGGCCTGCTTGAAGCGACTCGACCCGCTCGACCGAAGGAAGGTTCTCGCTAGCTACGGTGCCCTGGCCTGCTAGGCTTCGCTCAAGCTCGCTCGCTCCAAGGCGTAGAGATCGTCTAGCAGCTTGTGAATTGCGTCTCGCACCGCCCGTGCGCCCGCCTCCGCGAGGGGATGCCGGAACCTCTCTGCGCAGAGTGTTGCTACCGCAACCGCATCCTCAAGCGCATCGACCTCGCCAGCATCCATCGTCGTCGCCGTCATGTTTTCCTCCCTGGCAAGCTCGCCATGCGGAGAGAGAAACACGATGTTGATTGTATCCGCAAGTACAATCCGGCATTCCGGCATGTGTTTGAATTCAAGCAAACATGCAAACGCTAAGTCATTGATAGATCAAGTGATGACTGAGACCGTGCAAGACTTTGCTTGCATTTGAGCGAATCTTTTTGTGGTGGCTTGGCCCCTGCTTGACAGGACCGCCTCGGGTGCGCGGAAAACAAAAGGCCCCTTTCTTCCCGAACGCCTTAGTATCCAAAAATACAAAAGGCCCTTTTAGCAACCTGCTCCCGTCATCGGTAGAGCATTGAGACCACTATGTCCGACAACCTAACTCTATCAATGCGCGTAACAGCGCACGACGACGCATCTCCGGTGCTCAAAAAGATTGCAGGCGAGATCGATCGTCTGAACGATAAACTTCGGAAGACTGTAGGCGATGCGAAACGCGCTGCCTCCGGTTCCGTCGCTGGATCGCCGAATCAGACGAAGACGAAACCGCGCTCGACCTCGGAATTCGCTCGCGAGACCGCCGACGCCGCGAGGGACCTCAAGCTGAAGTTCACGGGACTGACGAAGGTCGCTGCCTTACAGCGCCGGGAAGCCGGATCGATCGCAAAGGCGCAGGCCACCGCCGACCGTGCCGCTACAGCCGCCCTCAAAGCGAAAATCCAAGGTACGGCCAAGGTCACAGCTCTCCGCGTCGGTGCGGAAAAGGCCGTCGCCGATGAAGCCGCCAAGGTCGAAAAGCAGGGCATCGCCACCCTACGGACCAAGCTCGGCACTCTGGCCCGAATGGCTCGCCAGCGGGTATCGGAGGAGCGCGCCGTCGCCGCCGAACAGGCTCGTACTGCCGCCGCCGACGAACGCGACCACGCTGCAAGCCTGCGCTCGAAAATCCAGGGGCAACGCTACCTTTTCCGCCTGAGACAAACCCACGAACGGGAGCTAGAGCGCGACCGCGAGACCAACCGCGCCGACCTGGGCCGCTACAGCCGCGCCGCTGGTGGTCATGCCCGCGATGCAGTTGGCCGCTTCGCCCGTACCACCACGGCTGTAGGCGCTGCCGGTGCCGCCGGAACCGGGGCTTTGGTCCGTCGATCCCTTGGTGCGGAGTCGGACATCGACTCGGCGGAAGTAAATGCCCAGATCTACGGGGGTCTGTCGAAGGATGCCGCCCGCAAGCTGCGCGACCAATGGGCCGCTCCCATGGCGGAAGCCCTTGGGACAGGAACAGACAGGCTCCTGACGGCGTGGGTTGACGCTACGAAGCTCGGGATCCCCGCCGCTGGTGCCAGTGCCTTCGCCGAACTTTCGACCAAGGTCTCGGAAGCATGGTCGGTTCCGTTTGAGACGGTCACGGACACGCTTGGCACGGTCAATACGATCTTGACCTCGCAGGGGGAAAAGTTTGACGCCAAGCGCCTCCAGTCGGTGGCGAACACCCTGCAACACCTCGCTGCCAAGCAATCGACGACTCCAGAAAAGCTGATCAGCTTCATGCAACGCGGCGCGGGCGCCTCACAGGTGCTCGGCATGAGCCAGGAAGCCGGTCTCGCTTTCGGTTCGGCCTCGACCTCGTTGGGCAACCAAGCAGGCCAGAGCGGACGCCTGTTCGATTACGTGGCCTCGCGCCTCATCGAAATGCCGCGCCTCGTGAAAAAGCACGGTGACGAGGGCAAGCAGGCACGCGACCTCGTTAAGCAGCTTGGCTTTGGCTCGGCAGATCAAATGGACCGCGCCCGCCGCGCCGATCCTGACGCCTTCCTGCCCGATCTTATGGACCGGTTCTCTAAGATCAAGAATCCGAAGGATCAGGAACGGGCCATCCGCTTCTTTACGGGCCGCGAATGGCTTGGCGAGTTCGGACGCATGGTCAAGGGTATCGAGACGTACAAGGAAGCTGCCAAGCTATCGCAGGAAGCAAAGGGCCTCGACGCCATCGGCAAGGTCTGGGATCTGCACAAGCTAAAGCTGGCCTTTGTATTCAAGCAGTTCAAGTCAGGATGGCTCAACATCCTGGGTGAATTCGGCAAGGTACTATCTCCCCTTGCCCGCCAAGCCGGTGACACGTTCCTGGCGTGGTCATCAAAGATCCGCGACGGTGGTTTGCAGGCGCGGTTCAAGGCCGGGCTGGAGGGCCTGATTAATGGCCTGGGCTTCAAAGACCTCCCCGCACTCTTGGAGGGTATTCTTGGCAAGCCCAACGAGGGTACGGCGGGTGCTATCGAGTCCTGGCGAGCGGCGGCTTTCGGGTTCGGTCAGGGCCTTAGAGACGTAGCCAACAGGATCAAGGCACTCTTCTCGGCCTTTACGGGTGGCGACGCCTCCCCGGAAACGATCGGGCGATGGACAGCGAAAATCCTGGGCTTCTCGGCCGCCCTGGTGATCCTATCCCCGGTGATTGGGATAATCGGTGCTCTGTCCTCCGGTATCATCGCCGTGGCGCTGGCAATCTCGACCGCACATCGCATCGTGAAGGGCCTTGGCACGCTTGGGAGCGGGTTAAAGCCGCCCTCGCCTGTCCGTCCTGTCGGACCCGCGACCGCAGCAAGCGGTGGCCTCATGAGCCGCATCATGGGCGGTCTCGGCAAGTTCTTCGTTCCTGCCGCTGTGGCGACCACTACCAGCATGGACAAGGCCGATAAGGACAAGCTGGCCTTGCGCCTCGGCCAGTACGCCAAGGATCATTTCCCGGTCGCTTCGGACCACGCCAAGCCTGTCGAGAAGAGCCTAACGGATCGAATACTTGGCCTGTTCGGACGCTCCCCAGCACCGGAGGAAGACACAAAACCCGCCACGCCGCCGACCGGACCGAAGGCGGTTGAGCGGGAAATCAGAGGCATCGTCCCCAAGATCGCCGCGCCCGTCGCGCCTTCCACGCCAGAGACCGGCAATCCTGCTGTCAAAGACGCCACCGTGGCGCTTTCCGGGGTTCGCGCGTGGTCCGATCCGCCTGCAAAGCTTAAACAGAGCGTGGAGGATACGAGAGCGACCGCACGCTCCGTTGTCCCGGCGATCCCCGCCAAGCCCGCCGCATCCGACGAAGCGCCGCGCGTTCCGGCAACGGTCACGCTTGTCCCTACGGACTGGCACGACCGGCTTCGTTCGATCTTGGACTCGTTCCTCGACCGTCTGGCGAATCTCCTCCCTGGCGTTCGCCTCGATACCAGCCCTATCCGTACCAGCACGACCGGTGATGTTGCGGAGGTAGCTCGCGCCATGGGTGCCCGCTTGCAACTGGCGGCTCTTGGTGCCGGTGGCAGCGCCGTATCTGGCCTTGGTTCGTCCCTGTCGAACATCGGCGGTGGTGGTGGCGGCGGTTCGTTGGCCTATGTCTCCGGCGGTGGTGCTGTAGCTGGTTCGCGTCTCTCCAACTTCGGCGGAAGGGTCTCAGGCAACGGCGTCACGGCTCCGATGTTAAAGGGCGAAGCGTCTGCCAACGCCAAGACGGCTTTCGAGTTCTTCAAGGGCAAGGGGCTGTCCACGGAAGCGGCATCCGGCATCCTCGCCTCGATGAAGCAGGAGTCAGGCTTCAATCCTCAGGCACGGGGCGACGGCGGACGGGCTCATGGGCTCTTCCAGCATCATCCCGACCGGCGAGCCGCAATCCAGCGCGCCACCGGCATCAATATGTCCACGGCTTCCGTTGCGAAGCAGTTGGAAGGCGCATGGTGGGAGATGCAGCACGGCGATGCCGGAGCCCAGCGTGCCCTTCGCATCCTCAAGCAGTCGGGTATCTCAGCCCGCGATGCGGGTGGTGCCTTCGTCCAGCATTTCGAGCGACCGGCGCGTGATGAGCGGGCCAGCCGTGGAGCCATGGCCGAAGGTTTTGCCCGTGAGTACGGCGCGGGCGGGTCACCCTCGACGGGGGAAACCAGCCCATCCGCTTCCGTTGCGGATGCCGCATCTCGCTACGTTGGAATGCATGAACTGCGCAATCGCGTGGAACTCTCAAGCTTCCTGGGACAAGACCCGGCTGGGAACGCCAACGCATGGTGCGCGAGCTTCGTCAACGCCTCGTTGAAGGCCGTGGGGCAAGCCGGAACCGGGTCTGGCATCGCCAATTCGTTCCTCCGTTGGGGGAAGGGCATCACTGCCGAGATGGCAGAACGCGGCGACGTGCTGGTGGAACATCGCGGGCGAGGCGTAGACGGACAGGGCGGTCACGTTGGCATCGCAACGGGAAACAAGCGGATTAACCCGAAGACGGGGAGACTCGAGCTTGAGGCAATCTCTGGCAATTCCAGCGACGCCGTTAAGGTCGAATGGGAAGACGCGGCCAAGCTGGCAGTGCGTCGCTCAACCCAAGCCGCGACCGGCATAAACCGCGCCGTGGACAAGGTTGGGAAGGCAGTGGAGACGGCCAAGACCATCGGCGACGGCATGACCTCTACCGAATGGCGGAAGGCTTCGGACGCTTCCCTTGTCGCCCCTGATGCGCAGCGTTCCACCGGCACTGACAACCCGGTTCGCACACTGACGGAAGGTGCCTTGAAGGATCGGGCTAAGGCCCTGGCCGCTGCGTCCCCGACGAATGCGGAAAGCCTCGCGAAGGCCGCTCCTAGCCCGGCGGCACGCGGCATAGTGCCGAACGCCCCGGCGAATGGTGGTGGAAACGGTGCCTCGATCACGGCACCCATCACGATCCACCATCACGGCGACTCGGCCCAACTCGCCAATCAGGTACAGAACCGCATCCAAGAGACCCGCAACTGGCAGTCCCGCGACCAGGACTTTCAATCGGTTTGACATCAAACGGCGCGGCGGCTTCATCGGCTGCCGCGCCTTGCTCGCTTGGCTATGACGCGCGTCGCGTCACCTTCCTTTGCAGCACGACCGCTTCACGCATCGCGGCGACAAGAGCCTTTCCCGGTATGCGGTAGTCCTGGGGCGGGCCACACTCCGTCTGTCCATAATCGTCTACAAGTCGAAAAGGCAGAACAGCGACCCTGATGTTACGGCGACCGTTGAGACTCATCCATCCACCTACGCGGATAAGATTGCCGTCATCAAAGAAACTCTCAACCGATCGCATCCTAGTGCGCTCAGCCTCGATTTGCTTCAGTAGGTCAACCATCCTAACAAGCGCCGCGCGAATTGCTCTGCTTTGTACCTCTGTCCCTCGCAGGGTTTCCATCACCGTTGAAAGTTCAACTTCGATCTCGCTGAGACGTTGGGACACTGCCGGACCTGTTCGGATTAGGTCCGCCCCCCTAACGGGTCCGGTATCGCCATCGACTGCATAGGCAATTGGCCTGCCTTGGAAAATTTCCGACCTCATCCGTCCCGTAATCATTTCGTCTTTGTCAGCCGCCCTTACGAGGCGATCCCAAAGGGGACTGCCAATGAAAGTCTTGAGGCGGGTCTTCGTGTCCGCGAATGCTTTCACGGCAGGGTCTGACTTCATAGCGCGAAGGAGACCAAGCAGGTCAACGTTTTGAGCGACTGCAAGCCTTTGTCGTTCAACGTAGTCTAATCGGGTGCGTGCTTCATCAAAGTCTTTGGTTAGGGCTTCAAACGCCACACCATAGTGATCTTGAGCGCAGTTCCGACCTACAAGGCGACGCTCGCCGGATCGAAACCTCATCACCACACCACGGAAGTGATTCGGGTACTGGCAAAATGCGCACTGTACCTTTCCCTTTTCACGTCCCGTTACATTGTAAGCCATCTCAACGATAGCATCATCATCGGGCGGGTACTCGGTGGACAGGTTCTCGACCGACTCGGGATCGTCAGTCGTCAGTTGCATACTTAGGAGTTCATCGTCCGTCCGGCGCGACCAGTAGGATGGGCCGGACTTATCAAACATCGAATCAAGATCGGGCAAACCGTGTCCTCTCACGTTGCTTCGAATCTCAACGTGAACACTTTCTGAACGATCCGCTACAACGCAGCATGAAGAAATGCGAATTGCCTGTGGACAACGAAAATTTGAGCTTGTGGCGCTGAGGCGGTCTCTTGGTTTCCGTGAAGGTTGTCCACGGCATGGCTCTCAGATCGCTTCCACCGAAGGGGTGCATAGCGCAGCATACAAACCATCTGTGAATGGCTTGGAATACACATGCGTTAGGTCAAGTTATCGCCGCAATCGAGGCTCGTACTGCCGTCTCGAATACATCAGAGGAGACTGCTATGACGGTAACGATCCTCGATCCAGTGTCAGGAAAGCTGGTGACGATAACGGTGCCGGAGCGAAAATAGCCCCGACCTCCCGCCTGCATTGTCGGGCACTCATACTGTCAATTAGATCGCTGGCAGCCGGATCAGCGGCGTTGTGTTCTCGCCTCATCAACCCGACGCCAACGCGTATGTCATTGCGACTGTGATTTATTCTTTCTTGCTCAAAAATTCCATTAATTCTGCTCGGGAGCGAATGCTGTCGCTAGTATCGCGCCCACTGTTATGCATGTACTCATAAGCCATATCGTACAGCGACAGTCCAGCTTTGCCTGCACCAGACCTGATGCAGGCCATGCGAATATTGTCGTTTTCAAATCTTTGCAGTGCGCCCAGCCTATCTATCCATTGATTGTAAGGCTGATTCTCCATAAAACCAACCGAATGGAAGTGGCGATTGTAACGAAATCCATCAAGCTCAGCGAGAAGAGTACGAGCTAACTCCCGCCTCTTCACAATTTCAGCTTTTATCTCCGGCGCGTCTAATGGGTCGGGCTTGATTAGGTCTGGTCGATCAAGAGACGTAGCCAATGCAAGCACGGGATTTATAGATCGGGGCGAGAATTTTCGTTGCGAATCAGAACCGGTCGGTGTGACGACTAGATTCAGATTGCCGTCGTCTTCAGTCAGTGTGTATTTTGCCTGCATACCCACGGACACGCCTTCAATCCTGCCCGATGAATAATAGTTCTCGCCAAGCTTTTCAAACACATCAGCGCGTTGATCGTCTGACAAATCAGGATCGAGCATCCGAGATATGGCATCTGCGACTATACTGAATACAAATATATTTGTAGCCTTTCCCTTATAGCCCTCGATCTGGTAGCTCAATTCAGCCTTGTTAGACGTCTTTCCACCCGATGGCTGAGATATAGACACATTAAAACCGGCGTCTTTTTCGTATATCGTACAATCAAGATAGCTTGAGCTCTCCTTTGTTGCATCCTGAAGATTGCAACTTGGATCGTCATCATCGAACAATATATCAGCATATAGTAGCGAGGATTTGAGGCCGCCTGCTATGTCAGACGCTTGTGCCGCAAAATGGCCATTTGGACCTACCCTGTAGATAGATATCCGATTCGACGGGCGACTTGAAATCCTCGGCAGTAATGCGTCGAATGCCGACGGCGACTTTACCGAGTTCTGCCCCATCGTTTGTACTGGTGATGCCAATGGTGTGCTACTTGTCGATGATGATGGGGTTGCTATAAAGCCATCATACTGTTTCTTGCACCAATCGATTCGGTTTGGATAAGCGTTCACACACCAATTGAGCATATCCTCTGATATTGCTCCATTGATCGATATTATTGCAAATACTCCACCGAGCAAAGCTGAACGTTTCATCACTAACAGTCTCTTCCCTTGCCCTACCCAACAGACACCGACGGTAGTCAAAAGGTTTTATGGCAGATTGATCCTGTACGATCTATGGCACAAGCAGTCGGCAACTCACTTACCTGTGTTGTGTAACGTGGACTCCGCATCTCGAATTTCGTTGACCAACTTCGCTTGGCCTCCAAACCCGCTCTCGCTGGCACCACGGCACCGCGTCCAAAGCGCCGATTGCATTCGTCCATAGCGGCCATAAGCGGTGCGCTCCGCTCCCGATCTAGTTGCCCGATCAAGGCACGCTGGCTGTCCGCTAGCGGCGCGAGATCGGTCGTGATGACGCCCGCCTTGCTGTAGCGCCACGGACGCTCACCGGGCGTCTCTCGCCACGTCCTGGCAATGCCCTCTCGTGCCGCCTTGATAAGCGCCAACGTGTCGTTTGTGGCTTCGGAGAGCGTAACGGTGGTTGAGACCGACCGCATGGGCTCCCCACGGTCATGCTCTGACGTGTGATAAAAGACCGAGACATGGTTCGTTCCAAGTCCGCTACGTCGAAGCTTCTCGCCCAAGCGGGTCGCGTGCGCAGATACGGCTTGCTCCATGGTCTCCCGGTCTTCGATCCGGCTAGAGAATGAGCGTGTGACGGCACATCCTTTCCGCTGCGCTGGCATCAGTTCCAGAGGCAGACAGACCATCCCGCGTAGCTCGTGGATGATCCTCTCGCCGACCACCGTCATGGCCTTCCGGACGGGTCTGGGATCAAGGTCGCGTAGGTCTGCAACGCTATCGACCCCCATAGCCTCCAACTTGGCGAGAGAGGCGCGGCCGATCCCCCAAACCTCGCCGATATGGATGCGGCAGAGCCATGCTGCCCGTTCGTCCTCATCCGACAGGTCGCAAACGCCCCCTAGCTCCGGGATCGACTTCGCGATGTGGTTCGCGAGCTTGGCGAGTGTTTTTGTCGGCCCGATCCCGACACACGTTGGAATGCCCGTCCAGGCTTTGACGGTGGAGCGCAGATCGCGGGCCAATTCGATGCGGCGATCCTCACGAACGTCGGAGAGATCAAGGAAGCTTTCGTCAATCGAATAGATTTCGACGGCGGGGGAGAAGTCGCGATAAACCGCGTTCGTGCGTGAACTCATATCCCCATAGAGGGTGTAATTCGACGAGAAGACGCGCACACCCTGTCGTTTGCAAGCGGCACTGATCTTGAACCAAGGATCACCCATCTTGATTCCTAGCGCCTTGGCCTCCGTTGTCCGGGCGATGGCACATCCATCGTTGTTGGACAGCACGATAACGGGCACCCGTGCCAGCTTCGGATCAAACACGCGCTCGCATGAGCAATAGAAGCTGTTGCCGTCGATCAAGGCGATGGCCCGTGTCACCGGACAAGCCCTGCCCTAGCGATGTGCCAGCGGATGGAGAACCGAACGACGCCCCATATCTCGGCCTCAGCGGCTTCCTCGACCGCAAAGGCGGGAAGGTCGGGATTCTCGAATGAGAGCCGCGCCACGCGATCCTCTACGAGCAGACGCTTGATCGACATTTCTCCGTCAACGGCGGCCACGACCACGCTACCGTGGATCGCCTTGAGGCTGCGATCTACAACGGCAAGATCGCGGTCAAAAATGCCAGCGCCGCGCATCGAATCGCCGGAGATGTTCCAGGCGAAGGTAGCGGGTGGGTTTGGGGCGAGCCAGCGCGGAAGCTCAAGGGCACCCTCTAGGAAGTCGTCAGCGGGCGAAGGGAAGCCAGCGCACAGCGTTGGCCCCATGATCGGGACGCGCACTACGTCCCTGCTATCTGACGTCAACGCCTCGATCCGATAGACGCCCAAAGCCTGAACCCTCCCCGTAAGAACAAAAAGGGAACAAGCAGCCATTCGGTTCCCGGTCAAGCTTGCTTGAAAGGGCTAGGATGAGCGTGGCTGCGAGGCGAAATAGGTTCGGGGCTCCAGCCGCCAAGTTTGGATCGCCCACCTGGGACGGCCAAACCTGCCATACTCCTCGTTGCTTATCGAAACTGTAGCCACCCGCCGGGGTTCAACGGTGGTGGCGATTCCACTGGCCGCTTGTCGGCTTTTGGGTTGGCCGTGATGTTTGTCCCGAATTCATCTTTTATGGTGTCGGCAACAACGCGTCTAAAAAGTGTGAGCAAGGCATATAGGTTTACGTTGTGATTGTATCCGATCCCAACTATCGGATAGTTTTTATCACCTCTTTCCGGCTGCCTTGATAGCTTTTTGTCTAATCTTCCATGCGCACACCGATCTCGAATAGCTGGAATTGCCTTTCGAAAAAGCGGAATGGCTCCCGTGTTTATTGTTACGAAGTCTTCTTGATATTTATCTAGTATTGCCTCCCTTAGCTTTATGTTCGGGGTAAGCAATTCCATGGCTCGATAGAGTGAAAGGAACTTGTAGTGATTTGGAACATTCGGAACTATTGACTCGGCGAGGAGCGCTAAAACGTCTGCTTGCTTCGGATCCACTGTCTCAGCAAATAGCATGTTGATGTTATTCAAATCAAACTCGTTGATAGGAGGTGGATTAACAGTTTTAAACGGATCAAACAATTGATTTTCATTGTCGGAGCGTGCTACCATTGACATAAATCCGTCGTCGCTCCACGCAACATCGGCATCGGGACTGTAGTCAAGTTTAAGAACTGTTAGCATATGTTCAATGGCGTGGTTTATGAATACAGATGTTTTTTCACGTTCTTCGTATAATCCAGTTGCTATAATCACGTCGATACGGTTCTTGCTTCCTTGAAGCTTAAGAGAAAACTTGCAGCCATTATCTGTATTGCATTCGATTGATGAAATTATGGTGCCCGCGGCATAATCTTCTGGTTGCTTTATTGGATTTAATGGAAGGTAATGATGAATATATTTCCAATTCATCTCGATAAATTCCTTTTAGCGAATTAAAACTTTCCGGCCGCATGTTGCGACAGACCAGTTCTCGTCAAGCGATTCGTAGCTTGTACACTGCCGGTTTCCCCTGCCTTGCCATGCTTTAAGCCTGCGACAAATGTGCATGTCGCGTTGCTAGGATTTGGACTAAGCCGCTAGGGTAAGTGCTGGGGTATTGCCTCGGAAGCTCATCAAATTTCATTATCGATCAAATACTTAATCCGATTATTGTTCGGACTCCGTCTCCGCCATTTGGCCCCTAAACCCTTGCGATAACGGTATCTTTATGATGCCGTAGGCTTCTGAGCGCGCTCCTGCTACGAAGTCATGAGGCAGATGGTGGGTCTGGTCCAGCGTCGGGGCATCCTCTATTTTCGTCGCACCATTCCGGAAGCGTTGCGCGCGAACATGCCGGCCGTGCTCGAAACGCAGGCCATGGAATTTTCGACGAGGGCGCTCCCGTCTCGCTAAAAGCGAGCAGAGCAGGCCGCGAGTTCTGGGTCAGCCTTGGGACCCGCGATGAGGATGAGGGTGAGGCTCGCCGCCGAGCGCGCCGTCTGGATGGTGAGGCAGACACTCTTATCAGCCTCGCCAAGCGTCGCCTTCTCCTAAGCTCACAGCCGTTGATCTCACAGCTCGACAACGAGACCATTCAGAAGCTGGTCGCCATCTTCCGCCACCGCAAACTCGCCAATGACGAAGCCCTGCGTCGTGGAGCCGTGCCGCTGAGCCCCGAAGCCTTCACTGCCCTCAGCCAGGAGATCGCTGCCAGGGAAGCTGAGCTGCGCGATGCCAACGCGCGCGGTGACTGCGCTGCAACTCACTTCAGCCACGATGCGATGATGACCGTCATCGATGCCGGATTGAACATCGCATACGGTTCTCCGGCGGATCGGCGCCTCTATATGGCGTTCGTCGAAGCAGAACTCGAGGTGATGACGATCCTCAGGGATCGACAAGGCGGTGCCACCCGGCCCACGCCTGCCCTGACGTCGGTCGCTCGTCTCGATGATCGGACGGAGCGCTTGATTCGGTCTCCCCGCGAGAAGGTGGGTGCACCAACCCCGGAAGAAACTTTGCAGGGTTGGAAACGTGAGCATAAGCCGGCCGAGAAGACCTTCTATACGTTCTCCAGCAAGGTCCACCGATGGACCTCCTTTCTCGCGGAACGAGGTTTGACATTCCACAACGCCAGCCTCTCGGACGCTTCTGTCCGGAAGAGCGCCTCTGCTGCCAAGCGGTCGGCACAAAGCGTTTCGAATGACCTCAACGCCATCAAAGCAATTTACAGCTGGGCCGTGGCGAATGGAAAATGCTCAGTTAATCCCTTCGCGGGCCTGAAGCAGCCTCGGGCCGGCATGAAAGGGCAACGGCGATCAGCAAAACGCGATTTCACCGACGTAGAAACCGTTCGCGTCCTCATGGCGGCACGTGACCGCAACGGCTATCGAAGGTGGTTTCCTGGATCGCCTGTTTCACGGGCGCACGCATTTCAGAGATCTGCCAGTTGGAAAAATCCGACGTCGCCTCGTCTATGGGAATTCACTATTTTCGGATGACGGTTGAATACGACAACGAAGGAGAAGGTGCAGCATCCAAAGAAATCAGAATTGCAAAGAAAAATCTCAAAAATTTTAGTTCGAAACGCCACATTCCAATCCATCCTCAGTTAATAGAGGAAGGATTTTTAATATTCGTTGCATCATGTAAAACAAGTGATCTATTTCCCGACGCTACGCCGGATCGACTTGGCAATCGTGGAGGAAACGCAACAAAGGTGATTAGTAGATGGGTAAGGGACAAAATTGGGATTATGGATCCCCGCATCAGCCCAAGCCATTCTTTTAGACACCGTTTCTCAACCCAATGCGAAAATTATGGAATTCCGCCAGAGATCAGGAACAGACTGATGGGCCATAGTGAAGGCGAATCGAGCGAGCTCTACGGCGATGATTATTCAGTCGAGATGCTGTTCGCCGGGATTAAGCAAATTCCTGTGCCGAGCGGGCTGAAAAAATAGTGTCGATCCCGCTGTTCATGCGGCGTTTGAATATTGGCTTAGCGTGACGTGAGCCGAGAAGCCGCCAGTAAATTGCGTCAGCTTAAAGAATATCGGAGGGTAGCAACGCGCCATAAGCGGAAGTTGGCCACCTGCCCGGAGGCGGACGTTCCGCATCCGACCCAACTGGCCTGCCCCCATTCGGTGGCCCAGGATCGAAGTTAGTGCATCGTGGGTCTCGTGACGATGGTGGGGTGAGCGAGCGGCGCTGATCCGGT
>NZ_KI912577.1:1555330-2711646 GCF_000519085.1 Methylobacterium sp. 10 | reverse complement strand
TCTTCAGCCGTATGCTTCTTTTGTCCCATGATGACATCCTCCACATGGCTCAAAGCCATACCTCAGGGAGGACCACTTTTCAGGAGGCAGGCCAGTCTTTCTCATTTTCCGTCTCCTAGAAGAACCGTATTAGGGATCTTCATAAAAGTAGAAAATCATTCCGTAAGTTACTGAAATAAATAGACAATTTCGCTTTTGAACGTAGCGCGCATAACTACGAGAGCGTCGAGGCAATGCCGTCGCGCCATTACCCTGAGAATGGGCACATGCCGCTCTTTACGGAGAAGGCTTTCGGGAAGTTTCAAAAACTGCTGGGAGGAGGTCGCGCTAGGTCCCCATTCGCTAACTGCCGCTGAATTCAGGCCGCATAGCTGGCCTCAGGAAGGTTCCGCTGACAGGCAGGCCATTATTTTTGGAACAGGGACGTAGCTTGACCATTATGGAAGCAATATTTCGCTCCGTCTCGGGCCACCGTCATGAAGATTTCCCTGGTTCTCTCTCTCACCGTTGCCACCGTGTTTGCTTCGCTCGTCCCCGCTTCCGCCGAGGATCGACAGGTTACGGTTTACTCGGGCACCAGCTCCATCACGATCCCTGCCTCAACCCTTGCAGCCACGCAGTCGTCGCAGCAGGTGGCTACCTCCGAGACAACTCCCGCCCGTAAGATCCGGGTCGTGCTGGCTTCTCCCTACCGTTCCATGAACTAGGCACCGCAGCTTACACGCCGGACGGCTGAGGTTTGTCGCTTCGTGGGGGGTAGACACAAAATGAAGCGAGCAGTTGTCAGGCTGATCGGGTTCCTGGCGGCCCTGACCGCACCGACTGGTCCTGGTTTCGCGTTGGAGGTCTCCCGCAGCGTTGAGATCCAAACTTCACCTGGAGCTGTCTGGGCGCTCGTGGGTGACTTTTGCGCCATTGAGAAATGGCATCCGATGGTCGTGAGCTGCACCCTATCGAACGACGACAGCGAAGGCAGGGCGGTCGCGACCCGGAGTCTCGTAGCAGCCGGCAACCTGGGGACCATTGTCGAGGTCGAGACGAGCCGGGACGAAAAGACGATGACCTACAGCTACGCCTACGTCAGAGGGCCGCTACCCGTGAAGGCCTACAACGCGACGATCGCCGTGCATCCCAATGGCAGTGGGTCGACCGTTGTCTGGACCGCTACCTTCGATGCAGCAGGGATGACCGATGCGGAGGCGAAGGCCGACATTGAGGGCGTCTACGACAAGGGTTTAGCTGGCATTGCGAAGGAAGCGAGCCGGTAGCCTCGCATCCTTCGACACGCTCTGATTTAGAACTCTCATAGCGCCGAAGCGGCAATCTCCTCGATCGTGCGACCGGAGACCACCGATCGCGATTCCTGCTTCAAGATATCTGGATTATTAGGCCCGCAGGCTGCTGCGTCATCCGCCTTGATGAGCAGCCACGAGACATGCCGATCGCGCGGACGGGGTTTCATCCGGCGCAGCCGTCAACGACCAGTCAGCTTGCTTCCCTACAGGGCGAACGAAAAAGAGCCGACGCTTAGCGCTTGGTTCGGATCACCGCCCTGGGATTCGCTTGCGGCGCTTACGGCCCGCGGCTTTACTCAGCAACCGTGAGAGCTGCTCGACGGAGTAGGGCTTTTGCAGAAGCTCGAACCCATGATCGCTTTCCTGGGCGAGCACATGGCTGTAGCCGCTGGTCAGCACGACGGGCAGACCGGGATAGAGCCGCTTGATCTCGCGGCCGAGGTCGACGCCATTCATGCCCGGCATTACGACGTCCGAGAACACGACATCGTAGGCGGTAGGCTTGGCTGCTAGGGCCAACAGGGCTTCAGCGGCATTCGCGACCCAGTGTGTGCCGTAACCAAGTTCCTCCAGCGTCTGGGTCGAGAAGATGCCGACCTCGCGATTGTCCTCAACGACAAGGACACACGTGCCCCGCCCATCGACCGTGGGCTCGCTTGAGGCAGCGTCTTCCAAACTGCTTCCTTCGATCGTGGCGCGTGGCAGGTAGAGGCTGAATGTCGTGCCCTTCCCGACCTCACTCTCGACCAAGACCTCGCCCCCAGACTGTTTGGCAAAGCCGAACACCTGGCTGAGGCCGAGGCCCGTACCCTGCCCGACGCCCTTTGTCGTGAAGAAGGGCTCGAAGATCCGGTCGAGCTGATCGCCAGGGATGCCTGCGCCGGTGTCCGACAGGCTAATCCTGACGAAGTCACCGACCTGCTCGGGATGCGAGCGCAGAACCGGGATGGTTGACGCCCGGTCGACGGCAATCGTGAGCCGGCCCTCACCATCCATGGCGTCGCGGGCATTGACGGCCATGTTGACCAGAGCGGTGTCGAACTGGCTCGGGTCCGCGCTGATACGGCAAGATTCGTTGCCGATACGGAGCGCGACCTCAATGCGGGCACCGGTGAGGGTGGCGACCATATCGCCGATGGCCTGCACGCTCTGGTTCGCATCAAACACCTCCGGACGCAGGGCCTGTCGCCGGGCGAAGGCGAGGAGTTGCCCCGTGAGCTTGGCGGCCCGATCGACGGTATCCGAGATCGCCCCGATGTAGCGCTCGCGCCGCTCCTCGGTGAGGTCGGGGCGCTTGAGCAGGTCGGTCGAGGACTTGATGACGGTCAGGAGGTTGTTGAAATCGTGAGCCACGCCGCCGGTGAGCTGGCCCACGGCCTCCAGCTTCTGCGACTGGCGTAGCGCCTCCTCGGTCTGGAGCAGGCTGGCGGCGCGCTCCTTCTCCTCAGTGACATCGCGCGAGACGCAGTACAGCAGGCCCTCGACGGGCACTGCGGTCCACGACAGAGAACGGTAGCTGCCATCGCGAGCCCGGTAGCGGTTCTCGAAGGCCAGCGTCAGCCCGCCAGCGGCGAGCCTTGCAACCTCTGCTCGCGTTTTTTCTCTATCCTCCGGGTGTTCGAGCCACTCCGAGGTCTTCCCCAGGATCTCGTCGTAGTCCCACCCGAGGATCCGCGGCCAGGCCGGGTTGATGCTGATCCAAACGCCGTTCGCATCGGCGACGCCGAGCATATCCTGGCTCACCTGCCAGATCCGGTCCCGTTCCTGGGTCCGCTCGGCGACCAACTCCCCGAGCGTCTCGTTCAGCTTTCGGAGGCGACGCTCGTCCTGACGCCGCTTCGTGACATCGGACACGGTCAGCACGGCGCCGACAATCTCTTCCCCTCGGAGGATGGGAGCGTTTGAGCAGACCATTTCGAGGAGCGTGCCGTCACGGCGAAAGAACGTTGCCTCCCGCTCGCGAAGAACCTTCCCTTCTCGAATTGCCTCGACGAAGTTGCACTCGGAGGCCGGAAACGGACGCCCATCGGGGTGATGATGGTGAGCGGCCTCGTGCAGGTCCTGCCCGATCAGCATGCCCGCATCCCAACCAAGCATGATGTGCGCCGTGCGGTTGGCAAAGGTTACCACGCCATCGAGGTCGAGCTGAAATACAGCCTCGCTGACGTGGTCCGCGACGGTCTGGAGTAGATCCGTCTGCTGCTGCAACACGTCGGTCGCGCGCCGCTGGTCGGTGCGGTCCCTCAGGATCTTGAGGTAGCCGATATGAGTCTCGTCGTCGGCATGGAGCGGCATCATCTCGCCGAGGGCGAAGAACCGCGATCCATCCTTGCGCTGGTGCCAGCGCTCGTCATTGCCGCGACCACTCTCGCGGGCCGCTGCCATCTCACGTTCGGGAGTGCCGGCTAGTACATCCTCCTCGGTGAAGAAGACGTGGGCGAGCTGGCCGCACATCTCTTTTTCGGACCAGCCGAGGATCGTCTGGGCACCGATGTTCCAGCTCGTGACGAGGCCGTCGAGATCCATCGTGATGATGGCGTAGTCGATGGCGCTGTCGAGGATTTGCCGGTGGCGGGCATCGCTCTCCCGCGACTTGCGCCACGCTTCATCCCGCGCAGCCGCGGAGCGACGCAGCTTCATCTGCGACATGACCTGTCGGGCCAAGGCTTCCAGGCTCTCGGTCTGAGCCAGCGTCAGCCCCTCCGGTCGAGGCTCCACGTCGATGACACAGAGGGTCCCGAGCGCGACGCCCTCGTCTGTCTCGAGCCGGGCGCCGGCGTAGAAGCGGATGCGAGGTCCGCCCGTCACCAAGGTGTTGTCCCGGGTGCGCGGATCGGCGGTCAGGTCGGGAATGATGAGGAGACCGGACTGAAGCAGGGCGTTCGCGCACACCGATTGCGACAGAGGCGTTTCGCAAGCGTCGAAGCCGACGCGGGCCTTGAACCACTGCCGGTCGCCGGCGACGAGACTGACCAGGGCGACCGGCGTCTGGCAGATCCGCGAGGCGAGCAGAACGATGTCGTCGAAGCCCTGCTCGACCTCGGTATCGAGGATGGCGTAATCGTCGAGGATGGCAAGGCGGGTAGCCTCGTCCACCGGGTGCTCGGAGCGCACGGTTTCACGGCCGGTCATGGGTTTGTCCTGAGGCGATCTTCGCCCCGCGCTTGCGTCGGGCCTTGGCTTCGTTGCGCTCGATCAGGAAGCGGAGCGCCGCGCGGACCATCTCACTGGCTGAGGCGTACTCGCCCTGGGCCACCTGATGGTCAACGTACTCAGCGAGAGGTCCGGTCAGGGCGATGTGTCGGGGGGGCCTGGCAGCCATGGGAGGGCCTATCATGACGCGGATAGGGTGTCGCGTTTCGGATATGCCAGCTGGTTCGTGGTGTCGCAATCCAGTGATGGGGCGGGATCTGTTGTGAAGGCGATAGAGACCGCTCTGCCTATCTCTACGCCGGCCCCCGCGCCCTCGCCGTCTGGCCTGCTCCTCGCCCAGGCCGAGACCGACCTCGACGCCCTGGAGCCTGCCAGCGTCGATCTCAATCGGCTCGTGCCACTCGACCGCCGCGCGATCCTCGCCTCCTATGGCCGCCTCACCATCACAGCCGAAAGAATCAACGCATGATGCGCCCGCGAACGACCGTGCTCCTATCGGCAGCCCCGCCACAGCCGGAAGCTCATCCGGCTCAGACTTGGCAGGTAGCCATAGTGCCGATCGCGGAGGCGGTGATTGGGCTCGTTGCAGCAGTCGAGAGCCAGCTAACGGCTGGCCCAGCCGTCAGAGCGTTTCAGGCAGCTATTCGGCGCAAGGGCGAAGAGGCCGCTGAGGCTGTTGGGGCCGAGGCAATGGACGCAACCCTGCGGATTGCTGCCGATGCCGATCCTGACCGTGCTCAGAGGCGCGAAAACATCATCGCCGAGGCATGGACCGGCCTCGCAGGGTGGCGGTCATGATCCCGCCTGTCGTCCTTTCGAAGCTCACTAAGCTCTTGCCGCTTCTCGGCAGCGATCAGGACAACGAGGTTATAGCCACCGCCCGCGCCATAGGCCGGACGCTCGCCGCAGCCGAGCTTGATTGGCACGCTCTTGCTGACGCCATTCAAGCCTGGCCTGTTGAAGCATCCGTAGTAAGTACTCCACACCCCTCCTCGCCGTCGCCAGCTTCCAGCGACCGCGCCCCCTCCGCGCCCTGTAGCAGGCCGGGAATGCGCCTATGGGATACCAAGCGTGTGGAGCCTTGGAGCAGTGCTGCCGGCTACGCCCTCATGATCGATTGGACGATGCCGAAAGCGTTTGGAGGCCGTTTCCTGACTAAAGCTGACCGAGATCGTCTCAGGGCATTCGAGCGGTCAGCCCGTGTCACCAACGCCGATGCGACCTGGATAGAGGAGGTTGTTGGTTTGGCGCACAAATCCGCTGAGACGTGGCGTACCAGAGGAAGGCCGGCGTGATCCCGCACATGAAAACGGCGAGGCTTTCGCCCCGCCGCATGCGTTCAGAGCCGTTTGGAAGCTTAGTTGGGAAGCGGCGTTCCGCGTGCTCCGAAGCGACGAGCCGTCGAAGCGGGCGCATAGCCGTTGTTCGTGTCCAGCTCTCTTAGCTGTACCGATGCCTGGCCGTCGCGATCCACAACGATCGAGCCCGTCGTCAGGTCATCATAGGCGTTAGGAGCAGCCTTAACGGCTTGGGCAGCCCGGGGCTTGGACGACAGGCTCCGGCCTTCGTTCTGCTGGGCAACAGCGAGCGAAGCAAAGGTGCCTAAACTCAGGACAGTGGCGGCAACAGCAGAAACAAAACGAATATTCATAGGGTGATCCAGTCAGCTTTGCGCGGTCCCCGTCAAATGGCGGCTGGCCGTGAATTCTTGTCTGAATCTGATGTAGGATGCGGGTGCCCGCCTCATCGTGCGGTTCGGCACCGGAAGCTGATCACCGGCTGTCGAACCCTTCTCGATCTTGGACGGCCGCAAGTCGGTCGCTGGCTTCTTCGACGAGGATTGATCCACCAGGGACTGCACACGAAAACGGCAGGGCTTCCGCCCCGCCGCTGGTCATCTCAAGGGTGTGAAGGTTTAGCGACCGCCGCCGGACGTCTGCCCGTACTGCTGGACCGGGAAGTTCGGCTGGTTGGCGTTGCCTTCCTGAGCCGAGTCGTGACGCCGGCCATACCCGATCGAGCCGGTGGTGAGGTTGTCGTAGCTGCGTCCCTCGAGGCCGCCGGGCGCCGTCACAGCTGCGATACCAGCTGGGGCATTGTAGCTCTGGGCAAGTGCAGGAGAAGCAACAGCGCTGACGCTCAGAGCGACAGCAGCAACAGCAGCAACAGCAGAAGCAATACAAGTGTTCATGGCACAATCCACTTGGGTTTGCGCGGTCTCCGTCGAATGGCGGTGGGCCGTGACTTGTTCAGTGGCCTTGATCTAGGCCCGCCTCGCCCGGCACGCCGTGCGGTTCGGCACCTACTCAGACACCAACCAACTTTTGGACTTCGAGCATGACCCCACGCGAACAAGCCGCCTACCTCAAAGGAATCCTAGACGCCCGCGAGTTCGCGACGATCGCAGCCGTCACGATCGAGGCCCGCGACGATCACCGGGAGGTCCGCCAGCAGGCCGCATCCGCTGCCCTTCATGGGCTGGCCGAGGGATTGAAGCAGCTAGTCCCGCAGAAGCCCGCCACCGGAGCGTGACGCAGCGAGCGCCCCGCTCCCCTTGGTCGCACTCGTGCAGCGGATTGGATGCTTTAGCTTCTGGTGATTGACGAGGCGGCTGGTTGAAAATCGCTGATCTGAACTTTTGGTCCTGCGCCGGCTTGATGGGCATGGTGAACCCATCGGATGCCCCATATGCCCTGGTCGCAGATGACGATTTCCTCATCCGAATGGACGCAGAAACGATCTTAGAGGACGCCGGCTTCCACGCTTTGTCCGCCGAGAACGGCGTCGAGGCGATCAAGCTGCTCGATCAATACGCGGGATCTATCATCCTCCTGTTTACCGATGTCGAGATGCCTGGTGGGCCGGACGGCTTTGAACTGGCGCAAACGACCGCACGGCGGTGGCCTGACATCTCAATAGTGGTCGCGTCAGGCGGGGTGAAGCCTGGGGTGGGCGATCTTCCGGAGGGCGCTGTCTTCCTCGACAAGCCGTTCAGCGCTCAGATGGTGCATGACCATCTCGACATGATCCTTCCAGACGGTCGAAAGCCGGAGCCGCTGAAGGCCCGCAGAAAATAGGAACGACCTATCCAGCCGTTGACTAGGCGACCACTAGGCTCGCACATACGGTATTTCGGATTCAACTCTAAATTTGATGCGACTCTGAGTATCTACGTTAGTTAGTGATTTTGATAGTGTGGCGCTTTAGGGTCTCGCTATCGCGGCCCTGCCCTGGCCCTCCGCGCTTGAGAGACAGACATGTGCTCCCGCCTTCGACGCGTGGAGAGCCCTGTGCCTCGCTACTATTTCGACATCAACGACGGTCGTAACGAGCGCGACGAAGTGGGCGTCCTCTGCGTCAGCCTGCAGGCCGCCGTGTTCGAGGCCAAGAAGTTGCTCCCCGCAGTCGCCGCCGACGAAGTGCCCAAGGATGGCGAACGCCAGGCGATCACGGTCCTGGTGACGGACGAGGATGGAAAAGCCGTTTATCTGGCGGCCCTCGCCTACACGGGGACATGGCTGATCCGGTAGCGCTCGCTCGGGGGAACGACCGGGATACGAGGACTAATCGGAATTCGGTGATTGCGGAGCGCGGCGTTGTAATTTAGCATCAGCGTAGCGAAACAGTTCTCTGCGCTGCTCATCTCGTTGAATGAGTTCCTGCCCCACCTGCCACAGGAGAGCACGCGTCATGGCAAGCATTGCGGGCGTGCCAGCGTCGGCCACCGCTTCGTGAGCCTTGAGGCAAGCCTCGGCCATTGCATTGAAACGCTCGTCGTCTTCCATTCCTGCCCGGCCCCCTCTCCAAAACCAGATGGATACTCGCAGAATAGCTTAGGTAATCAATGCGGATGAAACGCAGGTGTTCATTTCTGGTTGCAGTTTGACGGGTCTCCACAGGAAGCGATAATCCGGTCGCGCGCAATGGAGTTATCTATGTGTAAGCGGGATGCCGCTGAGTACGAGTCGGACGAATCGGAATTGCTATTGAGCCGGATCGCTGCGGCGCTCGATTGCCCGGTCGAGGCGTTCTCAGATCCGTCATCGCTTGATCGAAACCAGACTGTCGAGCTTCTGCGGCTTTGGGCCATGCTTAAGGACGAACAGGACCGATCGAAGGTGTTGAGCTTCCTCCGCGGCGTCGCTCCCAGAACCAGTCTTCCAGGCGGCCCCTGATCTTTTGACAGGTTCGAGAAGGGCCTGATCGTGCTTCCAGTTCGACCGCTGCGCCCGCAACCGATCCAGCACGCCCCGACATTCCCGGCGGAACGCCACCTGCTCATTGGTGAAGCGCCAGTGCCGATAGGCCCCGGCAAGCGCATCATTTTGGCCTGCCCCCATTCGGTGGCCCAGGATCGAAGTTAGTGCATCGTGGGTCTCGTGACGATGGTGGGGTGAGCGAGCGGCGCTGATCCGGTCGGTTCCGTTGGCCAGATGACGACCTCCGGTGCGGGCGGCTGGTAGCCGAGCGACGAGTGCGGGCGGATGCTGTTGTAGTGCCTGCGCCATTGCTCGATCACGACGCTGGCCTCCTTGAGGGTGTAGAACATCTCGCCGTTGAGGAGTTCATCCCGCAGCTTGGCGTTGAAGCTCTCGCAGTACCCGTTCTCCCACGGACTGCCCGGCTCGATGTAGGCGGTCTGCGAGCCAACCGCCGCGATCCAGTCCTGAACGGCCTTGGCGATGAACTCCGGACCATTGTCGGAGCGGATATGACTGGGCACTCCACGTAGGCTGAACAGGTCCGAGAGTACGTCGATCACGTCGAGGGCCTTCAGCTTGCGGGATACACGGATCGACAGGCACTCGCGCGTGAACTCGTCGATCACGTTCAGCATTCGGTACTTCCTGCCGTTGTGCGTGCGGTGCTCGACGAAGTCGTAGGACCAGACATGGTCGGGACGCTCGGGCCGTAAGCGAAGGCAGGAGCCGTCGTTGAGCCAAAGGCGTGCCCGTTTCGGCTGGCGAGCGGGAACCTTGAGCCCTTCGAGCCGCCAGATGCGTTCAACGCGCTTTACGTTCACCGTCCAGCCGTCGCGCCGGAGCAGGGCCGTGATCCGGCGATAGCCGTAGCGCCCGTACTGCAGAGCCAAAGCGACGATGGCGGACGTCAGAGCGGCCTCGTCCTCGATCACCACGGCGGATTTGCGCTGGGTCGAACGATGCTGACCCAGAACACGGCAGGCGAAGCGTTCCGACACGCCGTGCTCGGCAATGACGTAGTCGACACAAGCCCGGCGGCGAGCCGGGCTCAGAAGTTTTGCTGGCGCTGCCCTTCGGGTCCCGCAGCCGCCTCCTTCAGGATGAGCTTCACCAATGTCAGGTCAGAGATAGCCCGGCGAAGGCGCTGATTCTCGGTCTCCAGGGACTTCAGCCGCTTCACCTGATCGCCCTTCAGGCCACCGTACTCGGACCGCCAGCGGTAATACGTAACCTCGGTTACCTCGATGGAGCGTATTGCTTCAGCAACCTTGCGACCCTGCGAGACCAAGACATCGACTTGGCGCAAGTTTGCAACAATCTCTTCAGCCGTATGCTTCTTTTGTCCCATGATGACATCCTCCACATGGCTCAAAGCCATACCTCAGGGAGGACCACTTTTCAGGAGGCAGGCCAGAGGGGGTGAGATAAACTGCGTCGCCAGCCTCGATCAGATCTGCCCGGGCTGGCAACCGTAGGGTGGCACAGAGCGCGGGAATCGCTCTTTGATGCGCTCGCAACCCCAAGTCCGTAGCGACTCTGGCAGGCGGCGGTTCACCTCGATGCCAACCTCGTCGTAGGGCGTTGGGCCAGCGGTGACGTAGCGGTGCCAGCGCCAGCCGAGCGTACAGACCCCTACAAGCAGGATCGCGAAGGCCACTGTGACGGCCAGCCCTAACCGCGACTGCGTACGCCGCACTCCATCTCCCATGCCAGTCAACTCCCTTAATGCTTCCGCGAGCCCCATACGACGCACAGGATCGCGGAGCCAACACGCAGCGGTATTCAACAGGTGCCTATGGCACTGCCCTGTGCCTTGTTGGGGACGCTCCTCTTCCTCACGCCATCTGCCCTTCCGCCCGCTCCTCACCCACATCGCTACCTTTGCCTTAGGCGACTTCTTCGTGTGAGGTCTTGGCCTCCGCTACAGGCGAGTTAATCCACGCCATTGCGTGCGCGCCGGCACGTCAAGAATTAGGTCGACACCCTATCTTAGTTTCAGACAGCAACAAACAGACCTGATCCCAGGACTGTAGCGCAAAGGAGCTAAGTCATCCACATGAAGACCCGTATCGCCGTCCTCGCCACCGCTCTTGTTCTTGGCGTTGCTCCGATCTCGTCCGCGATGGCTTTCGAGCGTCCTTCCCGCTACACCTCGTTCAACTCGTATGAGGTCGATGCTACTGGCTCGCTTGGTGCCCGCGACAGCGCCTTCTCGCGTAACCCGGCCAACTGCCCGATGAGCTCGGCCGCCGAGGGCAATGCCAACCAGCAGAACTTCCCCGTTCAGCAGTACGGCCAGACCTCCGGCGGGAACCGCTGCTAGTCGGTCGATAGGGCTTCGATCATGCAGATGAAGGGTTTCAGTTACGCGATGATCGGCGCGTTCGCCTTCGGCTTTCTCGCAACGGTCGTTGGCTCCGCTAGGGCCATGATGGGCCTCTGACGACCGAAAGACTCAGCTGATCGAGCGGCGGGGCGGAAGCCTCGCCGTTTTTCATGCGTGGTCCCTGGTTGATCAATCCTCGTCGAAGAAGCCGGAGTCGGATTTGCGGCCGTCCACGATTGAGAAGCCTTCGCTGGATGGTCGGTCGGCGGCCCATCCAAGGAAGAGATCGACACCTTCACATTGAACAGGACCGGCCAAGCGCGTCGCATTTGCTGTCGGCAGCCCTATGGCGGTGGCGAAGGCCCTGAAGTCCCCAAGGCCGGCATCGCCTGGATCGAATGAATGGACCATCATTACCGCGACGCGGGCGCGGTAGCGTTTCGCCTCGTAGATGGCTGAGGCGGTTCGGTGGAGCAGTTGATAGCGAAGGGGGTTGGTCGCCTCCGTGCTAAGGCCTAGCGTCATGGAGAGTCGATTCAACCTAGCGATCTTACCCTTCGATCCACCTACAAGCCATTCTGAGACCCGTGGGCCGAACGCCTCGTCGACCTTCCCTTCTACAGCCATGACGGCTAGCTCTCCCGGCAACCCGAGAACGGCCAGCACATCGGCTTGCGACGGCTTTAGGCCATCCCCGAGTTCGATCCACCGTTCCAGAAAAGCGTCGACGAGCTCTGCGCCGGCCAGCCGTGGGTACTGGTTGAGGACGTACTGGATCGGAAGGCGCCTCGCCGCCGCGGCGGTTGCCCAGGCGTTCAGGGGTGAGAAGGACGAGGCAGGGCCTCCGCCGCGGACGATGAGCGTGGCGGACAAGCCGTGCTCGGCGTGGAGAGCCTCGGCCTCGGCTATGGCTGTCAGTAAGGAGCGTTCTGCGCTCGGCCCCTCGAAGCTGGCCTTGAGCCGGTGAATCAGGAGCAGCCCTGACGCCTCGAGCGGCTTCAGCACATGATCGACGTCGCGCAAGGCATCACCGTGCTCCGAAGCAATGACTGCGACGTGTTGGAGCTCCTCGGGCTCTCGCCACGTCGCAGGCCCGAACCGCACGCCATCGGCTCGAAGCCATCGCAACACCTCCTCGCGTTGGATCTCGAGCTCGATGGGGAATTTGCTGATCGCGCAAAGACCGATGACTTTGGCCTGGATCGTCGCCCCACGACCGAAGCGTTGCTTCAGAGAGGTTCGTAGGCGCACTTCGACCTTGCGGTTGGTCAGGAGGAGAGGATCGAAGGGCCGTCCGAGCTCGGCCTCGATGACAGCTCGCTGATCCTCGCTGAGGTGAGCTTCCAGCCGGGGCGGTTCACTTCGGCTTGCCGGCTCGGCCTCGCCGAGGAGCAGGACGAAGCCATCCCGTGTGGTCGCCTCGACGCTGAGGATGCTGGCATGAACGATGTGGTCGCCTCTTACCTGCTGGCGCAACGAGGCCAGGAGGTGCTGAAGCGGGATGGCGGTGGCGGTAATCGCGACGGGACGGTCCCTCGCGAGAGGCTGGCTGCCGCCGTCCTCGATAAACGGGCAAGTCGGCAAGGCAGCCGGGAGCGCGGCGCTCCAGCCGGGAATTTTGTGCTGACGCATTGTAAGTTCCAAAGTGAGGGATGATCGAAGGTGGCGAGGAAAAGCGGTGCGGCGCCGTTCCCGGCGCTGCCCGCAGCGCGGATGCGCGCAATCGGCGCATGAGCGGGCGACACAGGTCCGATCATGGGATCCGGCTGCCGACAGCGGCAGCCGGGGGAAATCTTTCAGTCGTAGAGGGCCCCCGATCGGGCCGTGGCGGCGGTGACCGCGATCCGTTCCAGTTCACAGGCGATCGCGTCCAGGCGCTTGCGGCCGGCAGCCCTGACCTCCTCCCTGAGGATGTCCGTCAGGGCCGCCTCCATCGCTTCGGTCGTCTCAAAGGAGCGCCAGGCCAACCGATCGAGAAGGTTGGGGTAGGCTCGCCGCAGCGTCAGGATCGGCACCGGAAAACGGCATAACCGTTGAACGAGGTCCGGGTCCGACAGAGCCCGGAAGGCGAAGCCCGGGCCGCGATCGACGATCAGTGCGTCGGCGGTACCCCACTCGACCTGATCCGCCGCGGCCTCGATGGTCTGGTGGAGTACCTCGAGCGATCCCGGTTCTTCAAAGGCGATCGGCCAGCGGATCAGAGTGATCAGACCAAGATCCGCCCATCGAGACAGGGACTCGCTGATCGCCCGTATGGCGGCGCCAGCGTCGGGCTCGATCAGGAGCACGCGGCGCAGCCGTTGCGGCCTCGGCAGGGCGCGCTGGGCCTGCCAGACCCCTTCCGCGATGAGCGCCGCCTCAAGGGCGGCATCCTGCCGGTTCCAAGCCTCCACCAGGATCCCGCGATCGAGGCCGATGATGCGCGCGGTCAGCCCGAGCAGGGCATCCATGCTGACCGTCAACATCACCTCGTGCTGCCCGAGGAGATCTTCGGCGTGAAAAAGCATGCCGGAGGCGTCTTCAATCTGACGAGCGAAGCCGTCGGACATAAAGGCGCTCAGCCGTCCCGCCCGCGATCGATCGAGGGGGTTCAGCTCGAACTGCCAGCCATCCCGGTGGCGGCGGGGCCGGCTGACCTCGGCGCGCACCGTAATACCGGTGGGCTCCGCAAGGCGTGCGACGGCGTTCGCGCCCTGGGGCACGGTGTATGATGTCATGATGTTGGGTTCTCAGGTTGAGGGACGGATCGAAGGAGCCGCGCCGACGTCCCGCGAGCTCTCTCCGAGAGCCGCGTTCCGTTGTTCCCGTTCTCCCGGGGGGGTCGACGAAGTATTTTCGCCCAGCTCTTGTCCTTGTGTTTCCCTCGTCCTCAGCGATCCGGCCGCGCCGGCGGAGAAGCGCAGATGTTCGTCTATTCTTCGATTAAATCTTGAGAGTCCGTCCGGTAAGTCATGAGGCGCGTCCCAGCCGTCGAACGAGGATCATGACAGCAGCGGCGTAGAGGAAGGCTTGAGCTGAGGCGAGGGTCGCCTCCGGGTCCTTCCAAGGCGGCGGTTGCGGCTGATCCACCCGAAGAAGCGCTCGACGACCCACCGGCGCGGATGTACGGCGAAGCCGACCTGATCCGGAGGCTTGCGCACGATATCGACTGTAATGATGATTGCGGTCGCGGGCCTGTCGCCCGCATAGCCTGCGTCGGCGAAGGCCTTGGCGATGAACGGGAAGGTCCGCCGCGACAGGCGCAGCACCGGTCCGGCACCATTGCGATCCTGCACGTCGGCGGGCTGTGGGTCGAGGACGAGAGCGCGTCCGTCCGTGTCGACCAGGGTCTGACGCTTGCGGCCCTTGATCTTCTTTCCGGCGTCGTAGTTGCGCGGGCCGCCACTCTCAGTGGTCTTCACGCTCTGGCTATCATGCACCGCAGCCGTGGGTGAGGCTTCCCATCCGACACGCTCGCGGTCCGCCATGACGAGGTCGTGGTTGATGCGAGCAAACAACCCCTCGTCGCGCCAGCGGCTGAATTAGCCGAACGCGGTCGAACGCGACGGCAGGTCCTACGGGATCAGCCGCCACGCGATGCCACCGCGCAGCACGTAGAAGATGGCGTTCAGGACCTCCCGCGTCGTCCAGACTGGCGGGCTGCCACATGGCGCCGGCTCCGGCATCAGAGGTGCGATCACCGCCCACTCGGCATCTGTCAGGTCGGTTTCATAGCGCAGGCCCGCACGGCTATGCTGCCGCCGGGTGGTCGGAGTCCACATGGCAGATCCAAGTCAGGTTTCAGCACCCTCTTGAAATCACCGCCATCCCGGCCACTCAACCCTGCCTCAGCCTCTTATCGGACGGGCTCTGAGTCAGTGCACAAGCGTCCCACCTCGGCTACCACATGAGCGCAAACCACGGCACTCGCCGAGAATTAATTTGCGTCATGCTTTTTCTCAGCGCAGTCTACGAAGGTGTCTAGGTCGCTTCGTAGACACTGGAAGGTACGCTAAAAATTTCGGTCGGGACGAAAAATGAGTGATGCCAATACAGGAGATCGCGCCCTCGAGACGGCTCGGGCGTTGCGCGCAGCGGCCGAGGAGGCGCGGCGGACAATCCTGGCGTCGCGTGAAATCGTACAGAGATCGCAAGAGCAGACGCGCGCAATGATAAACCGGCCTGAGATTGAGCCGTGTGATCATCACACCAACCAGCCCCCGTCGGAGAAGCTCGTCCGCTGCCTGATCCAGGCTTACGAACTCGCCATAGATGAGGATGATGTTCAGACACAGGCCTTGCTAGGCAGCATGTTACATGATGTGGGGGGACGCATCGCTGCGGCGGTTGGACCGAAGGCGGCCCAAATGATCCTGCATTGATCATCGCGGAACGGAAAAATGGGATGGCTCAGGATTTTGATGAAGATCCAATGGATCGTCACGCCACTCAAATACTGGCCCGTATTGCTCAAACACTCGACGTACCGCTCACTACTTTCTTTTCGAAGACGCAACCCTCGCCGTCAATTGGCTCATTGAATGCTGCCGAGTTAAAAAATCTCGCCCAGACAACGGAGATGCTTCGAGATTTTGTAAAACTGAAAAATACCGACGCTCGCGAGCGTTGCCTGGATTTCGTGAAAAGGGAAATCGAACGGCAGAATTAGTTTGGCTTAGTTGGCAGGAACGTCATCAACATCCTCGATTTCGTGGGGTTGATCCGCCAAGCCCTTTGTGTCCCTTGAGGCGACACGTAGCGGGGTTAGGATAGGCGATGACCACACAGGATCGATTCCCGATCATCGGTATTGGTGCATCCGCTGGCGGCATCGAGGCTATGAGAGCCTTTTTCAATGGGTTTCCACAGAGCTTCGATGCGGCTGTAATCGTCGTGACGCACCTCAACCCCGAGCGTGAAAGCCTGCTGACCGAAGTCTTGGCACGATTCACGGCTTTGAAAGTCGAGAGCATTATCGACGGCGTGTTGGTTCAGCCTCGTCACGTTTACGTAATGCCCCCCGGCGTCACTCTCGGCATCCAAGACGCTCGGCTCATCACGACGCCACTCCCTCCTGGAACCCGCGAGACGAAACCAGTCGATATCTTTTTTACCAAACTCGCGCTCGACCAGGGGGAGCGGGTGGTGGGCGTCATTCTGTCAGGCGGTGATGGCGACGGCGCAATCGGAGTCAAAGCGATCCGGGAGCACGGAGGCCTCACTCTGGCTCAGGTCGGAGACGAAGACGGCCCCGAAACGCCGGACATGCCTTTCAGCGCGATGCGGACCGGCTACATCGATTTCGGATTACGGGCCAGCGAAATGGGCGCCCGGATCGCTGAAAGTTATCTAGGAAACCGGGAGCCTTCACAAAGCGGTTTCGACAACGCCGATTCGGCGGATGCCACAGTTTCCGAGGATTTGCTCGCAGACATCTATGCCATCCTGCGCCGACAGGTCGGGCATGATTTCGCGGGCTACAAACCCAGCACGTTTCTCCGCCGCCTGTCCCGGCGCATAAGCGTCAGCGGCTCAGCCGGGCCACAGGCCTACCTCGACCTGCTACGCGCAAACTCTGCGGAGGTTGCCGCCCTTTTCCGAGACCTGCTCATTGGCGTGACCAAGTTCTTCCGCGACGCTGCCGCTTTCGACGCGCTCGCGGCCCTCGTCATCCCTCTGCTATTCGAGGGACGTGGCCCCGACGAGACGATACGGGTCTGGGTGCCCGCCTGCTCGACCGGCGAAGAGGTCTATTCCATCGCCATACTCTTGCGTGAGCACGCCGATACGTTGCCCAACCCACCACGTATCCAGATTTTCGCCACCGATATCGACGAACGCTCGCTCACCGTCGCCCGATTGGGCCGCTACCCGCGGGCCTACCTCGATGCCGTCTCGCCAGAGCGTATTGCTCGCCATTTCGTCTCGGAGGCGGAGAGCGTCGTCATCAGCAAGAAGCTGCGGGACATGTGCACATTCTCGCCCCACAGCGTGCTGCGCGATCCACCGTTCTCACGCCTTGACCTCGTCTCCTGCCGTAACCTGCTAATCTACCTCGGCCTTGCCGCCCAGGAGCAGGTTCTACCTATCCTTCACTATGCCTTGCGCCCATCCGGGTATCTGTTCATCGGCATGGCTGAAAACGTCACGCGTTTCGAAAATCTATTCGCCACCGTTGAGAAGAAGCACCGAATTTTTCAGGCCCGTAACACAATCCGACCGGTGCGTTTGCCGTCCATGCTCGACCCTGACAGGACTGGTATCCTTGCGGCTGGTGAAGGCCGGCGCCGAAGCGGGACGACGCACGCGACGCTGCGGCAGGTGGTAGAGGCAGAGATACTCATCACGTTCAGTCCACCGCATGCGGTTGTGACGCGCTCAGGCGAAGCCGTGCATTACTCCCCTCGGATCGGTGACTATCTGGAGATCGCCTCAGGTCAACCGACGCAGGATTTAGCCGCGATGGCTCGTCGCGGACTGCGTCTGGAACTTCGCACGGTCCTCAGTGAGGCCATCGAGGGGAACCGGTTGGCAGTTCGAGATAATCTTGAATATACCCTGCCGGATGGTCGTATCCGAAAGCTATCTCTGATCGTCAAGCCGCTTGCGATGACAGCCGAAGCGGAGCCACTGTTTCTCGTTGTTTTCGACGATGCGGCGTCCCCCATCGATCCGACCCTTCGGCGCGCGCAGATGAATGGCGAGCAGAACGAGGAAATCGCACGGCTGGAGCGTGAACTGACTGATGCGCGCGAGCGTATGCAGGCGATCGTCGAAGAGTATGAGACCTCTCTTGAAGAGCTGAAATCGTCAAACGAAGAAATGCATTCTGTCAACGAAGAAGCACAATCTGCAAACGAGGAGTTGGAGGCTTCCAAGGAAGAGGTCCAGTCAATTAACGAAGAGCTTCACACGGTCAATACAGAACTTAACTTGAAAATTGAACTCATGGATCAGATGAGCGACGATCAGGAGGCTCTGTTTGAGAGCACTGAGCTCGCAAGTGTATTCCTCGACAAAAGCTTACGGATCCGCTCGTTCACACGGGCCGCCGCGGATATATTCAACATAGTGCCAAGCGATCATGGACGTTTGTTGAGTAATTTCTCGGCTCCGTTCTCGTTGGTGTGGTTGCCGGATGAAGCCTATAGAGTGATGGTCGAAAGACAGACGAGCGAGCGAACGATCGACGGACTGGACGGCGCACGTTACCGAATTCGCCTTACGGCGACGGCTCGAAGAGGCGTTGAAGTGTCGGGTGTCGTGGCGAACTTCGTCAAGTTGGCCGAATAGGCAGCCTCGGCACGGGGCTCATAGGCTCGACGCAAGCCTCAATTTGACAGTGGGCTACGTCGCCCACTGCTTAAGTGAGCAGATCGACCCGCTACAGCCTCCAAATGAACAATGTTGATGCCTGCTTGGCGCGACGGCAAGCGGTCGGACCGCATCTTGAAGAGTTTCCGGGTACGCCTCCGGTGACGGCCGCGGTCGTCATTCCGACAGTGCGTCAGGCGGCGATCTGCTGGGGCTGAGCCAAGGTCCCGTTCCGCGGCAGCCTTTCGTCGATACTTCCGGCGGGATGATCGGAAAACCGAAGGACCGCGCCGAAGTAGGATCGCGAAGGCCTGACGCAAACGGGTCGCCAAAATTGGCTTACAGATCCGGCAACTCGTCCCAGGCTCAGCATGGGAGAATGGGGGGCCAACGGCAAGCTGACGGACGAAGGCCTACGCCGAGACATCGTCTGCCCGCTGAAGAATGCGCAGATCGTGAGGGAGATCTGGCAGATCACCGACACCCGCATCCGACCGCATTCCTCGTTGGGCTGCCGACCGCCCGTGCCTGTAACCTTCCCAGCTCTGGCTCTTCGACAGCCCATGGTTAACACCATGCCATCGCCTTCACAAGGATCGGCCAAAAATACCACCGAGCTCCTCACTCACCCCACCTCATCTGGCAAAAATTACTTCAAAACTAACAATTTAACTCTGCAAAACGTCTATCTGCACAAAATTATAGCTATGTAAGCTCCTCATCATGTCAATAATAGAAAATGATATTGTTATAACAATATTATATAGTCATTTTTTAACAATGACACTCAATCAACCAAGCAGTGAAGGCATAATTTCCAGCACAAAAACAGTTTATAAAAAGGTAATTATTTTTCATAAAATCAACGCATATTTAAATGCGCCATCAAATAACCCATGCCGCACTGTGGCTCCTCAAAATCGCGAATCTTTTTGATCGGCCGTAGCTTGTGGCGGCATTTTTCTCATGTAAGTTGATAAGTGCAACCGCGCTGTCTGTCGCTCCCAGCGGGCGCTCTCGGTGACCTTATCGCCTGAAGCCCCATCCTCAGGATTGGTCGCTCTCTCGAAGACTGAGGAAAAATGGCTAGGAACAGTCGTTTCTCACTGAGACGTTTTCAAGTCGCCGAGGAAGGAGCCGCGGCCGTCGAGTTCGCTCTCCTCGTACCGATCCTCTTGGTTTTGCTGTTTGGAATCGTTGGTTTTGGGTGGTTCCTGGGAATCGCTCATAGCCTACAGGAAGCCGCCTCCCAATCTGCGCGAGCGTCTGTAGCGGGCATGGATCTCAGCGAGCGGTCCGCTGTAGCATTGGCGACCATCAAGCGTAGAACCTCCGACAATCCCTTGATCGATCCCGATTCACTGACGGTGAATGTCGGGACGGATGCGGGAAATCCCGATCTCTTCACGGTCACCCTCCGCTATGACATGAGTGCGAACCTACTCAAGATCGTACCAACGTTCGTCCCCTTGCCAACAACGTTGACGAGGACCGCTAGTATCCGCCGGGGAGGTCTGTGAAGCGGACCATGCTAAAGGCATTACGATCTGACCGCAGCGGTGCGATTGCTCCCCTCGTTGGCCTCGCGATTTTCGCGCTGCTTGGCTTTTGCGGTCTCGGCATCGATTTCGGCGTTGCCTTCAACCACAAGCGTAAGCTTCAGTCCGCCGTGGACTTAGCTGCCCTGGCCGCTACGGGCGCCAAAGATAAGGTCGGTGCTGCCACCCTCGCCATGATCGACAATGGCTTCAGCGTCCCGTCAAAACTTACGGTGACGCCTGGGACGTACACGGCAGACCGCGGCATCAGTCCCGAGGCCCGGTTCTCGGAGGGGGGGGCCTCCCCGAATGCGACCCGGGTCACGGCCAATTCGTCGATCATCACCAGCTTCTCTCACCTGATCGGCGGGCCTGGATCCATGGAGATGACGGCAAGCGCAACGGCTATCCGGGCCGAACTCGCTGCCTTCAGCATTGGCTCTCGCGCCGCCGCCCTAGATGGGGGAATCGGCAACGCCCTCCTGTCAAGCATTCTAGGAACGTCCGTATCCTTATCCGTTCTCGATTACCATGCCCTAGCTGGTCTAAAGATCGATGCGCTCACTTTCCTGAGGAACGCAGCCACTCGGGGCCATATTCAGGCCACAACCTACAAGAATGTACTAGACGGTTCGGTCACCGTCGGCGAGTTGGCTCTCGCTTTAGCCGATACCGCTCGTGCAACACCCGGCGGGTTCGATGCCGCACAAATTCTGAGTCGTCTTGCCGCAGGGAAAGGCGGAACCGAGCGCGTGAAGCTCGGAAACCTGCTATCAGTCGGAGACCTTGCACAACAACCCCTAACATCTTCTGGCTCGCCACTTACAGTCGGGGCGCTTGGCATGCTGAGTGCGGGGGCGGTTCTCGCCAATGGGACGAACCAAATAAGCGCCGACTTGGGTGTTAACATACCGGGCTTGCTTAAGTCTAAAGTTACGTTTCGAGTTGGCGAGGCTCTGCGTACGTCAGGCTTTGTTCTACCCGGCACCACTCTCTCGACAGCGCAGGTTCGTGCTCTCGTAGAGGTCTCCCTCGCGGCTCCTCTTGGGCTTGGAGAATTGAAAGTTCCAATTTATATGGAAGTCGGGCGCGCGACAGCGAAACTGGCAAAGCTCACATGCCCCTGGAACTCGCAGGATCAGAGGTCGGTCACGTTGGACGTGACAACAGGCGCTGCCTACCTTTCTCTTGGAGAGACGCCCTTATCGTATCTCGATCCTGAAGGACCACGTCCTCCACTAACGCCAGCGGTCATCCTGCGCGTTCCGCTCCTTGAGGTGCGAGCTTCCTCAAAATTTGAATTGGGACAGACCACCCGCAGTGTTCCTTTTACCGATGCAGACATCACATCCGGACGAATTAAAACCGTCTCCTCGGACAAGCTGACGTCGTCTTTATCTCGCTCACTTTTTTCGAGTCTGTATCTCGATGTGAATGGTCTCCCATTAGGTGGTATCCTCAACCTGCAGCAACTGATCGGCTCGGTGCTCATGTTAGCCGCGCCTAGCGTCGATGCCATTCTCGACGCACTGCTCACGACATTGGGGATCCAGATTGGGACCGCCGATGTCTCCGTAGACGGGACACGCTGCAATGGTGCAGTACTGGTGCAATAGCAATATTGTTTTGCCTCTTAAGTCATTGATATGAAGAAAATTTGAGGCCATTCCCAATTTGTAAAATATCACCGTTCATAACCGGCGTACGATACGATCGCACGATACGCAATAAACGTAAGTGGAAGGGATACCCAATTCGGCACGATGATATGTTTGCTAGCGGACAATGCCGAACGTTCGAAGCATACTGCAGCCTATTTGTCGCATTTTTGACTTTGTGTCGCTAACGGTTAAAATTTGACGCCGTTTCTATATTTCGTCGTCGTACCAAGCCTCAATGACTTCGGACGTTCGCAAAACAGTCTTGCAAACCCGCAAGGTTTTTAAACTCGGCAACTCAAATAAAAATATATCTGGAACTACGTCTGCGTCCAGCAGAACCAGTCGCACGCTAAGCTCACTGCGGCTACAGACGAGCACAGGTACCATCGTATGTTCGTTCAGCAAAATAGCCCCAGACTCGAAAGTAGTTCCCCACTTATTATTGATTTTATCAATCATAATTCACCTCCGCAAGACAATCGTATGATTTGGACAATATTATACATTTTCCCGATCAACGGCGGAGCGGAAGATGATTGCTAGAAAAATATAGAATTTATTCCCAGCCATCTGTTAACGCAAGTTGCCTCACCTGCTGTATGGAGCGAGCAGAATACCCATCGTGTTCATATCCCACCTGTTTTGGCCTCCGGAAATGAGTATCAACGGCCGGATAGCCTTTCTCAGTTTTCGGAAGCAGGGGCACGCCAGCTTTAATGGCGCGAATGTAGCACGTGTGCGCTCGTTGCTTTCCCTTACAACATTCGATCAAGATCATTGCATACAGGTTAAAACTCGCCTCATTTTTGTCCGCAGCTCAATCTTTAGGCGATTTCTTCCCTCACGGACGACGATGCCAGTAGTGTGGCCAAACGCTAGGCCGTGAAACCATGACGATTTTTGGATCGGGCCGAACCTCCTCGGGTTTTCCTCCTCGGAAGGAGTTGCCCATGGCTCGATGTGATCTGACGGATGCTGAATGGACGGTCATCAAGCCGGTGCCGCCGACCGCGATCCGGATCGCTCGTAAGCTTGAGGCGCTGTACGTGATCGACGTGCCCTCGGACCTGTTCAGCCTCCGCGGGGTTGCCCGGTCATATCCCCTCGGACAACGGGCCGGAGTGCGTTGCCGAGACCGTTCAGGACTGGATCGGACCGGTTGATCAACCGCCGCCGACATCGAGCCGGCAGCCCGTGGGAGAACGGCTGATTGTAAGGAGGTGTCGGCTTCGCACAGCACCAGCAGCGCCGCTTCAGCCTCGATCGCCTTATGGTGGGCATGATGGCGGGCTTGGGCGGAACCTCGACGTTGACTGGCAGCGGATGATCCAAGGCCTGGGTGCCGCTCATGGTGGGCATCCCTCATAGGCTCATAGTCGAGGGTCAATCCACACGAAGGACCAAAAACTCGCATCTCAGTTGAGTTATGGAAGGAGTTAAAGCCATTGTTAACGGGTGCGGCGTGATGGTGGTGATCTGTTGTTTGAGTATTCAGTCAGAGCTGGAGCGTAGACTGTGGGCGCGACGCGCCGACGTCACGCAAGAAATTCCGAAAGTATTTGAGAATGCTTTTCAGTCGCCCCCTTCATCCGAGGACGGAAGATTGTGCCAAGATAGCGGCGCTTGAACGGTCCCAGGGGGTGATCGAATTCGATCTTTGTGGAACGGTGGTTCGCGCCAACGAGAATTTCCTTTCCGTGCTCGGTTTCAGCGCAGGGGAGGTCGTTGGGCAGCACCACCGAGGGTTTGTCGAGCCGGCCATGCGGGATAGTCGCGCATACAGTGAGTTTTGGGAGAAGCTGCGGGCGGGCGAGTTCCAGGCCGGGCAATTCAAGCGCATCGGTAAGGATGGCCGCGAGGTCTGGATCGAGGCGTCCTACAACCCGGTTTTCGACCGTCGGGGCAAGCCCTACAAGATCATCAAATTCGCGGCCGACATTACGCATCAGAAGCAACTCGATGCGGATTGCAAAGGGCAAATCGAGGCCATCCAGAAGGCGCAAGCAGTCATCGCCTTCAATCTAGATGGCACCATTATCGAGGCCAATAAGAACTTCCTGTCGGTTGTTGGTTACACGCTCCCCGAAATCGTCGGTCAGCATCACAGGATATTCGTCGATCCAGCTTTCGGCGACAGTCCTGGCTATGCGGCGTTCTGGGCCAAGCTGCGCCAGGGCGAGTACCAGAAGGGACAGTTCAACCGCATCGGCAAGGACGGTCGCGAGGTTTGGATTGAAGCTTCCTATAATCCCATCTTTGATGCGAGCGGACGTCCCTACAAGGTGGTGAAGTTCGCCATCGACATTACGGCGCAAGTCGTTTTGCTAGCTAACCTCAAGCGCCTGATCGAACAGAATTTTGCAGAGATCGACGGGGCCATTTCAGTCTCCTCGCAGGAGTCGAGGTCCGCCACGGAGGCTGCGGGAATTACAGCCGACAACGTACAGACCATGGCCGCCGCCTCCGAAGAACTGGCCGCCTCCGTCGACGAAATCTCACACAGCATGAGCAAGGCACGGATCGCAACGGACAATGCACATGCGCAGGTGGAGGCAGCGGGTGCGGTCACCCAGAAGCTCACGGCAGCCGCCACGGCGATGAGCGGCATCGTGGCCCTGATCCATACTATCGCCAGTCAGATCAATCTGCTGGCCCTTAACGCGACCATTGAGGCGGCGAGGGCTGGCGAAGCCGGACGCGGTTTTGCGGTTGTCGCGCAGGAGGTCAAGAACCTCGCCGCTCAGGCGGCCCGTGCCACGAGCCAAATTTCCAGCGAGATCGACAGCGTACAAACAGCGTCGGAGCAGGTCGCCGGGACGCTTGGAACGATCCAGGGATCGGTCGAGACCATGCGCGACTACGTGGTCAGCACAGCCGCTGCGGTTGAGGAGCAGAGCGTTGTAACGCGTGAGATATCACGGAGCATGCAGGGGGCGGCCGAAGCCGTTCGAGACATTTCACGGAGCGTGCTGGCGATCTCGGAATCTATCAACGAGGTCTCATGGGCCGTCGACACGACAAAGGAGGCTGCTCGTGTTCTTGCCCGTTGAAAGTGTGCGCCGCATCGCCCCCGATCCCGTCGTATGGGTTGCTCGCGCAGCGGCCTGACCACCAAGATCCATGCCCCGGTCGATGCCGAGGGCCGCCCCATCGCACTCAAACTGACCAAGGGTCAAACTCATGACGGCCGCTCCTCGGACGATATGCTCGGCGCGCTCGGTCCGGGTCAGACCCTCCTCGGCGACCGGGCCTACGACAGCGACGAACGGCGAGACCGTCTGGCGAAACAGGGCGCGTGGGCCAACGTCCGCCCCATGTGCAACCGCTACCTCGTCGAACTCTTCTCGAACACAATCAGGCACTTCAAGGCAGTTGCCGCATACCTTGGCATCGTTGTCTAGTGCGCTGACTCAGACAGATGGTGCAGGGAGGCGTTTGAAAGCGCTGTGGATGGCGTCGGCGGGTTTTGTCCATTGGAAGGGCCTTGCCCGCTGGTTGTGCTCGGCGATGTAGCGTTTGATGGCGGTTTGCAGATCGACGATGCCGGTGAAGGTGCCGTGCCGCAGCCGGCGGCGCGAAAGGGCGGAGAAGAAGCCTTCGACGGCATTGAGCCAGGAGGCTGAGGGCGGGGTGAAGTGAAAGGTCCAGCGCGGATGGCGCGCGAGCCAGGCGCGGACCTTCGGGTGCTTGTGGGCCGCATAGTTGTTGAGGATGGCATGAACCGTCTTGCTAGCCGGGACGGCGGCCTCGACGGTGTTCAGGAAGCGGATGAACTCACCGTTGCGATGGCGCTGCATGCAGCGGCCGAGCACGGTTCCTTCCAGGACGTCGAGCGCGGCAAGCAGTGTGGTGGTGCCGTGGCGGGTGTATTCGTGGGTCTGGGCGGTGGGGCGCCCTGAGCCGAGCGGCGGGGCGTATCGTGTGCGCTCCAGCGCCTGGATCTGGGACTTCTCGTCGATGGAAAGCACGACCGCGTGACGCGGCGGGTCCATGTAGAGGCCGACGATGTCCTCGACCTTCTCGGCGAAGGCGGCATCGTTCGAGCGCTTGAAGGTGCGCACGCGGTGCGGTTGTAGGCCGTGGGCCTCCCAGATGCGTTGCACGGACCGCAGCGAGATGCCGACCTGTTCGGCTACGGCGCGACCTGCCCAATGCGTGACCTCGCCCGGTGGCTCGGAGCAGGTCAGGGCCAATACCTCGGCCACAGTGCCCGCCGACAGCGGTTCCTTGCCCGGCGGGTCTTGTCATGCAGCAGGCCTTCGACGCCCTCCTCGGCAAAGTGCTGTTGCCAGCGCCAGACCGCCGGGCGGCTGGCGCCGGCCCGCGGCGCCGCTTCCAGCACCGACAGGCGCTCGGCCGAGAGCAGCACGATCCGGGCAAGCGGGATGTGCTTGAACGGACGCCAGCGGTCGCCGTTGATGCTCGTCAGCCGCGCCCGGGCGGCTTCGTCAAGGAGAACACAGACAGTCTGAGCCATCCCCTCAGACACGCATACCTCACCGCAAAGGTGAATCCTCCGTATGCGTCACCGCACTCGGATGGCAGAGAGATAGAGCGCCTCCCACACCGTATTATGGCCGAAGTGCTCCATGCGCCCTGGCGGCAGGATCCAGCCCTGATTCCCATCCAAGAAGCGAAGCACATTGGCCAGCAGCCCAATGAATCAGCCTCACAACCTGTCGTCGAGCGTATTACTTAAACGGGCTTCTAGTTCATCTCGCTGTATCGCCTGCGATCCGACAGCTTCGCGAGGGCCCGCCCAACCTCCAATAATAGCATATCGCTCATCCTATGGAGGAGGGGTTCAGGAAGCTCATGGATGGCTTTTCTGGCTGCAAGGCAATGTTCGGCAGCGCGTTCTAACGGGTGCTGGGCCTGACACGTCAGATGAGAACTCTCATCTTGGTTGCCAAGACGCGATTGAGTGATATCGATCAACACGCCGCTTCCACGCTGAGGTCGTCCTGCCTTGTCTAGAGCAATACGCCCCCGATCGAGGACCCAGCGGACGACACCGTCAGCCGAGCAAACCCGGTACTCAAACGTGCAGCACAGGCCTGTCTCCGTGCTTTGCTTGATCTCGCGGGTAAAGCGCTCACGATCGTCCGGATGAACGCCGGCGCGAAAGGCATTGAGCGAGGTGCCGGCCGCTGCTTCAGCGGGGTCAAGATTGAACACGAGCGCCACCAGGGCGTCAGCATAAACGCGATCATTCGGAACATCGTAGTCCCATCGCCCGATCACGTCGGACGCGTCGAGCGCCTGCTGCAGCAGGACCTGCGAAACCTGGGCCTCGCGAGATATGATTGTACCCACTCGTGCCCCACAGATCCGCTTCCATGCAACCTGAGAGTACGATAAGCCCAGAAAATTATAAAAGCGATACCGGTGGAAATTTACTACCGCACGGGGTAAGGCAGGGGAAATTATTATTCAATTTTAGGTTGTTATTATGGAGGCGATAGGGGTCGTAAGCTGCGTCTCGGTGAAGCCGATCCGTTGCTCTCAGAAGGCTCGAGCGTCCCTGTTGCAAAGGTCAAAGTCTCGAGATCGTAGAGCGCTCGACTGAAATCCTGGACTGCAGAGACACTGTGTCTTTCCGTAGCAGGCCTGCGCAATACGCAGGATGTCATCTGTGACAAGCGGAGAGTTGATTTGGCAAGGCGCTAAAATTGCCTGGTTTTTATTAAGGCTTTCGTGCGCGTCTTTGACCCAAACAAGCGCGAGCACCTTATCAAGTTTATTCGCCAGGCCGGCAAGCATGACTATTTATAAAGCTCTGTCGTTCATTTGCTTCCGCTGAATATCTCGATAAAGTATCGATCAACGGTAGCCATATGACTTCCGTAAGAAGACCGCAGCAAGGTTCAGCGCGACCAATGTCGAATGAATGCTATAAATCTTTTTCACATCTCCGGACGCCCCGTGGAACGTGAGCGGCTCATAGGTATGCTTTGATATTATATGTTATAATTTATGCTTGTGTCAGCCCGATACGTTTCTGGAAATTCGATACGAAGACATCTAACGATACTTCTTCTAACAAATCTGTTGCTTTATCGGCTGGTAGTGGTCGACTGACCAGATAACCTTGTATGTCAGTACAGCCGTCTAAACCGACCTGCTCAAGCTGATGACGGGTCTCGACGCCTTCCGCGGTCACAGTTGCTCCAAATTGCGACGCGATCCCCACGACGGCCCGGACAATCGCCGCGGCAGCCGGGTCGTCGATCTCGTTGACGAAGGATCGGTCGATCTTGATACTGTCGAACGGGAAGCGGCGCAGATAGCTGAGCGACGAGTAGCCGGTACCAAAGTCGTCGAGCGCAATGCGAACGCCGAGGCTTTTCAAACGACGCAGGCAGGCGATCACCGCCTCCGCGTCTTGGACGAGGACGCTCTCGGTGATTTCCAGGACGAGACGATAAGGCGGGAGACCTGAGGTCGTCAGAGCGGATATGACATTGTCTTCAAGCCCTGGCTGCTGGAACTGAACGGCGGAAACGTTGACGGCAATCCGTAGATGACCGGGCCAGGACGCGGCTTCTCGGCATGCCTCATGGAGCGCCCAGGAACCGAGCGACATGATGAGACCGGTCTCCTCGGCTAACGGAATAAACGCGCCGGGTGCAATCATTCCACGTGTTGGGTGAGGCCAACGCATCAGCGCCTCGAAACCGACGATCCTGTGGTCAGACAGACGCAGCACGGGCTGATAATGCATGGCAAAACTGCCGCATAGGATGGCCTCACGCATCTCCAACTCAAGCTGCATACGGGTCTCGATCGCCGCATCCATACCGGCTTCGTAAAAACGATAGCTGGTGCGCGCTGCCGCCTTGGCGCGATGAAGCGCGAGATTCGCGTTCTTTAACAGGATCTCTGGCATGTCGCCATTTGCAGGGGCCAGCGCGATCCCGATGCTGATGCCGACAGTTACAAGGACCCCGCCAAGGTCGAGCGGTTGGCCTACCGCATCGATCAAACTCTGTGCGAGAGAGCTGACGTGGTGCACGTGGTCTACATGCGAGATAATAAGAGCGAACTCGTCGCCGCCAAGCCGTGCCACGACATCGCCGTCGCAAATGTTTGCGCTCAAGCGCGTAGCGATCTCGCAAAGCAGTTGGTCCCCCGCAGGGTGGCCGAGCGTATCGTTGACGGACTTGAACCGATCGAGGCCAAGGCACAGCAGTGCGGCTTGGCCTCTGCTGCGGCGAACGTCGACCAGCCTTTGCTCCAAGTGCTCGTAAAAAACAGTTCGGTTGGGCAGGCCCGTGAGCGCATCGTGGCGAGCCATGTAGGAGATGTGGTGCTCAGACGCTTTACGCTCAGAGATGTCGATATTCGTGCCTACCATGCGCAGCGGGACGCCTTGCTCGTCCCGCGAGACCACTCTGCCCCGTGACAGAACCCATGTGTAGTCACCTGACTTGGTTCGTATACGACGCTCGGAGGCGTACGCGGCGCTCCGCCCCTCGAAATGCTCTGCGATAAGTGTCAGTGTCTGCTTCAGGTCGTCAGGGTGGGTGAGCCCGAGGGATGTGTCGATGTGCGCTTTGAGCTCTCCTGGCTCATAGCCAAACATGGTGTACCAGCGGTCAGAGTACCAAACCTGCCCCGTGGTGACGTTCCAGTCCCATAAGCCGTCGCTGCCACTGTCGAGGGCGAGGGCAAGACGCTCCTTGCTCATGCGTAGGCGCTTCTCGCTTTGAATGAGAGCGTCCTGGGTCGTGCGTCGTTCAGTGACATCGAGATCGAGACCGACGATGCGCAGCGCCTTGCCCGTTACCTCATGGCGAATGATGCGACCAAAGCTCATGAGCCAGCGGTACCCGGCGCTGCCATCGGGGCGCCTAACCCGATATTCGACCTTGTAGGTCGTCCCGTCACGAAGTGCCGCTGTGTGCGCTGCCTGGACGAGGGGAAGATCCTCCGGGTGTACCCGTGCGGCCCATTCCGCGATGCTGATGTCGATCCAGTTTGTTGAGCTCGACTCGCCATGGAACCCAAGCATGAGGGCACTCTCAGGAGAGTTCTGCACTACATCTTCATCGAAGCTCCACTGCCAAATTCCTGCTCCGGCGGCTTCCTGGGCAAGCCGGAGAAGATCGGCCGTCTGCTCGAGTTTTTCATGGGCAGTCCGATAGCGCTCTTCACTCGCTCTCATCAGCATTTCCGATCGTATACGCTCGTCCAACGTGGCCTCGGCGGCGATTCGCGCGCGATGAAGTTCGATGTGAGCGACGACAATCTGAGCGAGGCTTTCAAGTTGGGTTCCCTGCAACTTGGAAAACCTTCGCGGCTTGGTGTCGACGAGGCACAATGTGCCAAGTCGAATGCCTGATCGAAGAACAAGGGGAGCGCCGGCGTAGAAGCGGATGGCATTCTCACCCATGACCAAGGGGCTGTGGGCAAAACGTGGGTCCACTGTTGCATTTTCTACAACGAGAACGTCGTCTGATAGAATGGCATAGGCACAGAACGAAATTTCACGTGACGTTCCATCGACAGCGATCCCACACTTGGCCTTGAACCATTGTCGCTCGCTGTCGATGAGCGTGATGAGTGCGACAGGCACGTTAAACAACGCAGCGGCCGTGCTGCACACGGCATCGAAGTGGGCCTCAGGCGCCGAATCGAGGATGCGCAGATCGCGCAGTGCCGCGAGGCGCTCGCCCTCATTTGGCGGAAGCGGCGGCATGGTTGTTCCATCACTGATGGTCGCTCTTACGACCGGGTTGACTCACGCTACTCGGCAAAGGTCGAAAAAAAATTGCAGGCGCAATCGGCTGCTTAGCTTACAGATACTGCAGAAGCATTTGCCCGCCGTCACAATCAAATCTATTCTTTTACTTCCAGAAAGAAGGGGCCGCCTAACGGCGCCCCCTTCATGACGTTGAATAGCGTCAGACGATGAACGACCCGCTGTCGAGGACATGGTGGCCCTGAAGGAGGACGGCGAAATCGGCCGCTCCGTCGCCGTTCGTATCACCTTGCAGGAGGGTGTTGCCGCCGCCGAACTTCATCCGCAGCTCGCCGGCCTCGCCCGAGAACGCCTGGGTTCCGACGAACTGGAAGCCCTGGTCCCCGGTTAGCAACGAATTCGCATCGATCGCGCTGAAGTCGATGCGGTCGCCCGCAGCGAAATCGAAGTCCTTGATGATGTCGCGTCCGTCGACGGCGACGTCGCTGTCGGTGGCGTCCTTGAACACGAACGTGTCCGCACCGGCGCGGCCGTAGAGGAGGTCACGGCCGTCGCCGCCGTAGATCTGGTTATCGCCGGCATTGCCGTAGATCTGGTTGTTGGTGGCATTGCCGTTGGCGGTGAGATCCTCGGTTCCGTACAGCACCATCCTTTCGATGTTGGCTTCCATCGTATGGCTGACCGTCGACCGGATCGTGTCGGTGCCTTCACGAGGCTGTTCGACGGCCCTGTCACCGGCATCGTCAACGACATACGTGTCATTGCCGCGCCCGCCGATCATGGTGTCGGCTCCGGTGCCGCCGATGAGCGTATCGTCCCCGTCGTTGCCGACGATCCTGTCGGCGCCCGCTCCGCCATCCAGGCGGTTGTCGCCGTCGTTGCCGACGAGGCTGTTGTCGAGGGTGTTGCCGCCGCCGTTGATGTTCGCATCCCCGGTCAGGACGAGGGTCTCGACATTGTCGCTGAGGATGTAGCTGACGGAAGAATAGACGGTATCCGTGCCCTGGCCGGCAAGCTCGATGACTTTATCGCCCGTGGCATCGACCACGTAGATGTCGTCGCCGAGTCCGCCATGAAGGGTATCGGAGCCGGTTCCGCCGTCGAGGATGTCATTCCCGCCGTTGCCGTACAGGATGTCGCTCCCGCCCTCGCCGCTCAAGGTATTGTCTCCGCCGGTTCCGAAGATGGCGTTGTTCAAGTCATTGCCGGTCCCGTCGAGATCTCCGGCTCCGCTCAGGACGAGGCGCTCGACATTGTCACCGAGGGTGTAGTCGATCGAGGAGCGCACGGTATCGGTGCCCTCGCCGGGCAACTCGATCACCTGATCGCCTGCATCGTCGACCACGTAGGTGTCGTTGCCGGTGCCTCCGCGCATCGTGTCTGCGCCGGTGCCGCCGAGAAGGGTATCGTTGCCTGCCTGTCCGGCGAGCGTGTCGTTTCCGACGCCGCCATCGAGACGGTTGTCTGCTCCATTGCCCACGAGGCTGTTGTCGCCCTCGGTACCGGTGGCGTTGATGGCGTCGGTTCCGATGAGGATGACGTTCTCGACATTGGCGCCGAGGCTATACGTCACCGACGAGCGGACGGTGTCGTTGCCTTCGTCGGCGGCCTCGATGACCTGATCGCTCGTGGAATCCACGACGTAGACGTCATCGCCGGTGCCGCCGCGCATGATGTCGTCACCGGCGCCGCCGATGAGGACATCGTCGCCGCCGCGTGCGGTGAGACGGTCGTTGCCGGCCCCGCCGTCGAGGCGGTTGTCGCCGTCGTTGCCGATGATGCTGTTGTCGAGGGCGTTGCCGGTTCCGTCGATGCTGCCGGTGCCGGTGAGGATCAGGTTCTCGACGTTGTCGGGGAGTGTGTAGGTCACGGAGGAGCGCACGGTGTCGTCGCCCTGGCCGGGGGCCTCCACGACAGTGTCGCCGGGTGAATCGACAATGTAGGTATCGTCGCCGCGGCCGCCGATCATGGTGTCGTTGCCGGCGCCGCCGTCGAGGGTATCGCTGCCGATGCCGCCGCGCAGGGTATCGTCGCCATCGCCGCCGGTCTGGGTGCCGCCGGCATCGATGACGATGTCGATGAGGTCGGGGGTGGCGTCGAGATTGAGGCCGACCAGGGAGACCGTCTCATCGAGGGTTCCGAGGAGGATGTCCACGGTGCCGCCGACGAGATCCGTCACGAGGGTTCCGACGCTCCCGAGAATGCCGGGGCTGGTTTCCGTTCCGAGATTGACCGGCTGGAAAGGCAGGTCGAGCGTCGCCAGGACCGTATCGCCGAGCTTGACCTCGACTCCGTCGTAGCCGCCGCTGGCCGAAACTGTCCCTGTTAAGACGCCGGTCGAGGCCTCGATTTCCCAATTGCCACTGTAATTGTAGGTGAGGCCGTCCGCCTCAATCGTGAGAACGTTGAACGTATCGGTTCGGCTGCCGTCGAGAAGGAGGTTCCCGACGCTGCTGACGAGCCCTGTGAACGACAAGTCGGCGTTGGCTAGGTTTGGAACGAAGAAGTCACGAACGTCGAAGCCGGCATTGGTCATAATTGATACAGTGGCCATTGTTTTCTCCAGACGGCAGCGCTGGTTGATCACAGCGCGATCAACGGATGGCGCATAAAAGTTCCGAATGGATGAATTTTTCGCATCAGAGTTGTCTAACTCGCTCCTAAGGGGAGTTCATCGATTTATCCTTCAGGCGATGCTTTTTTCAGCATGGTTGGGCAGAGCAGGTTCGCTTGCGCTTGCGCAAATTAGGTTTTAGGTCTCGCAATGCGGCCAAACGTAATTTCAGCGAAAACGTCATATATTATCGTAGTTATTTTCCCTCTATATGCTCAAATGACCCGAAAATTCTGAAATTTATCTTGCCCTCGCTAGCAGAATAATGAAATCGATACTCCATAAGACATATGCATGGTAGGCCAACGGGGCGATCTACAGCACGTGGCGGATTTACATAAGTCTTTATGATTAAATATTATCATTGATAAAGAGAACAATGTCTTGGCCAGAATTCGAGTTCGATACGGTAAAATTGCCATTCATCGGCACCTTTGGGGCAAATTGAGTAAATTTGCGAAAGCAGGACGACTGCTTCATCGTTCCCTAAGGGACCGAAGACGAAGCAGATGTCCGGCCCCAGACAGAAAGCCGGCAGACGCGTTGAGCAAGGATATTCGCCGGACCACATGGCAGCGATTCTCGTCGGAGGAGAAGATTCGCGCGTTGCTTGAAGACGTGCGTGTGCCGCTGGCTGCATCGCCAAGCCTTGCCGGCGCAAGGGGATCGCCGCCTCGATATACGATGGCTGATTCAAGGAGTTCCTGAAGGCTGGCAAGACGCGCTCTTTCCGAGACACCGCTCGTGCAGCTACCACCGATGAGGTGTGGGAACTGCGCAGGGAGACGGGCGGGTTCTTCGACGGACGTTTCTTCCGGATCTTGACCTTGGTCGATTGCCACGGGCGCGAGATGCTCTCACTCACACCGAGAGCCAACTTCAGCGCCTACCAAGTGACTGAGGTGCTCGACGCCTTGGTCGGCCCTGCGGGGGCTTCCCAAGAACCTGCGGGTGGATCATGGAACGGAACCAAAGGACTGCGGCAGCGAGTTTGCCGGGCGCATGCTCGACCTTTGGGCCGACCTGAATGGGGTTGCGATCGAATGGGTCGCTCTGCGCCCGCCTCCGGCTCTCCCGGCCGGGGAAGCCGACCGACCACGGCAACAATGGAGTGGTTCAACGGCCGCCTCCGGGCGGAGTGCCTGAACGCCCCATGGTTCCTGTCACTGGCGGATGCGCGTGATCGCATCGAGGAAGGTATGTGCCACTACAACGAAGATCGACCTCTTATGAATCCGCGCGGCTTTACGCGGAAAGCCTTCGCCAACTAAGCTGTCGCAGCCGAAGAATTTGCATTGGTCCTGGATCACAAACAAGGCAAAATCCAAAAAATAACATTCACTATATTTGATACAGGCTACCTCACGTGGGTAGGCCAAAAAGCTGCCGCTTGTTGTGAACCAATTTGCTATGTTAAGGACATAAGTGATTCCTGTTGCTGCTACTGGTCCCGACAGGGCTTCTTATCACCCTTGCAACGGTGGGGCCTTTTGGAATGAGGCGGGATGCAGTACACCACATTTTCTGCCCCAAATTGGCGTCAACGCGACTTAAAGTTATACTACGCAGGTATCTATGTCGGACGATAACAAAGATAGAAGCCCAGGTGCAATTGGCGTTCGCATCAAGTCCTTGCGGCGTTCGGCCGGTCTAAGCCAAGCCAGTCTAGGAAACGCCTTGGGCGTAACCTTTCAACAGGTGCAAAAATATGAGAGCGGTCAGAGTAAGATTGCCGCCGATAAGCTTCAGCGGATAGCTCAGACTTTGGGAGTCGACGTCAGCTACTTTTATGATATGCAATCTGAAAGCGGTCCTACTGCTGTAGTTCAGAAAATTAACGACGTTACGGTGCCATTAGAAGATTTCTATTTTAAGGACGCATTTGATAAAATCAAGGATCCCCGTGCCAGATACTTGTTGGCGGAGCTCGCTCGTGTATTTTGCGAGATTGAATCAAAAAAATAATAGCGCCGGAAGCGATAGATAAATACATTAATTGTCGGGCGTCTGGTTCAAATCTCGTGTTTTTTGCTGTCGAAATGGCCTGATTGTTAAAATTCTTGACTGACTGTGACCTTGTGGCCCTGACCCACCAAACTGGTCCGCGCTGAGCTCAAGTTTTTCGGGCATCCTGAACCCTGAAGGAGGGTGGATGCCATGCGCCGCAAACGCTTCAAGAATGAACAGATCGCCTTTGCCCTGCGGCAGGCTGAGAATGGCGCCACGGTGGACGAGGTCTGTGCGGCGAGATGGGCGTGTCCGAGCCGACGTTTCACCGCTGGAAGAAGCAGTTCGTTGGCATGTGCGTGCCGGAGATTCGCCGGCTCAAGCAATTGGATGACGAGATCAGTAAGCTGAAGCGGCTGGTCGCCGATCTGATGCTGGACGGCTCCATGTTACAGGATGTGCTTAAGCGACCCCAAAGGGCAGCGTCAGCAAAAGTGGTGAGGCCCCCCCGCTCGCCGTGAGGTCGCCGGCCACCTGCAGGTGGCTAGATGCATCAGCGAGCGTCGGGCCTGTCAGGCTACCGGCTTCGGCCGTTCGTCGCAGCGCTACAGGAAACGCTCGGACCCGCAGGTCGCGCTGCGGATGCGGTTGAAGGAGTTGGCTGCCGCGCGAGTCCGTTACGGCTACCGGCGGCCGCATATCCTACTACGACGGGAGGGCTGGGAGGTGAACCACAAGCGCACGTATCGGATCTACCGGGATGAGGGCTGTCGATCCGGTCCAAGCTGCCCAAGCGTAAGCGGGCTTGGTGCTATCGCCAGGGGCGACCGGCGATTGGCGGACCCAACGAGGTCTGGGCCATGGAATTGGCCGCTGCGCGTCCGCCTTCGGCTCATGTCCGACCGCATCTTCGACGGACGTCTGTTCCGGATCCTGACCGTCGTCGATTGCCACACGCGAGAGGCGCTCTCGCTCACACCGAGAGCTAACTTCCGCGCCTACCAGGTGACCGAGGCTCTGGACGCCTTGCTCCGGTTGCGAGGTCGACCGAAAAGCCTGCGGTTCGACATGGGCCGGAGTTCGCCGGGCGCATGCTCGACCAGTGGGCTTACCTGAACGGGGTCGAGATCGACTTGGTCGCTCTGCGCCCGCCTCCGGCTCTCCCGACCGGGCAAGCCGACCGACAACGCCACTATCGAGTCGTTCAACGGCCGCCTACGAGCGGAATGCCTGAACGCCTCGTGGTTCCTGTCGCTGGCCAATGCCCGCGAGCGCATCGAGGAATGGAGGTGCCACTGAAACGAAGATTGACCCCACACTGCCCTGGTCTGCCGCTTGTCAAGCATGCCTCCCTGTCACATTACGGGTTTGACGAGTGTACCGAAACGCTACTACGAAGTTGGCATTGAGCGCCTGAAGAAGCCGTTTGTTCTTAGGGTATTAGGTGCGGTGGTGGCGAATCCCTCCGTCTCCGCCATTTAGCCCCTTAACACCCTGTAATCATGGTATCTTTTCCGTACCGTGAGCGTCTGGGCATGCTCCTGCTTCGACGTCATGAGGCGGATGGTGGGCCTGCTCCTGCGTCGGGGCATCTTCTATTTCCGTCGCACCATCTTGGAAGCGTTGCGCGCGAACGTGCCGGCCGCGCTTCGAACCGTAGGTCACGAAATTTTTGACGAAAGCGCTCCTGTTCTCGCTGAGAAGGAGCAAAGCGGGTCGATGATTTTGGGTCAGCCTCGGCACCCGCGATGAAGATGGGGCCCGCAGGCGAGCGCGCCGTCCGGATGGCGAGGTGGACCCCTCATCAGCCTCGCCAAGCGCCGCCTCCTCTTAGATTTCAGGCGTAGTGTGTGGCGCTCGACATACCGTGCTCGCGGCACAACTCCGGCACCACCGGCCCCGGCTCCCTTCAAGATGCCGATGATGTGCTCTTCCGAAAACTGATTCCGCTCCGGTCCGTCCGCTGATGAGCGGACCCTGGCTCCACATGGAGGAAAAACGGGGGTCACGGCACCCCGTATACAGCAACTCTGTAATTAGTCAGACGCCTGCCTGATGGGGAGCCTTCTGCTGGGGCTCTTGGGTATCTGGTGAAGCAGACCGGCTCTTGTCGACCTGATCCTGCAGACGTTGACACTTCATGCGAGGCTGCAAGACCGGGTACCCTCCATACTGTCAATCTGTCTCAGCAAGATGGGTTTCTGTGGCGATGCTACTCGCGCATCAGCGTCTCGACGAAATGTGCAGCCGTGATGGCTCGGGCATCGTCGCCGAGGCGGGCAATCACCTGTACGCCCAGTGGCAGCCCCGTGGCGGTGCTTCCTACCGGCACGGTCACGCAGGGGACGCCCATCAGAGTCCAGAGGCGGTTGAAGCGGGAATCACCCGTGCTGGCATAACCTTCTGGCGCCGGGCCGGGCGCCGAGAGCGTCAGGATCACGTCGATGTCGTTCTCCGCAAATAGGTCGGGCAGTTGCCGCCGCGCGCGGTCTGCTACCTTCAGCGATGCGTCGTAGGCAGCGGGCGCCACCGCTTGCGCGGCATCGAGATGCGCGCCGAGACGGGCCCCGAGACTCGCGCGATGCGTCGCGTATTCCCAGTCCAGCGACTGGGCCGCCTCAAAATCCTGGATCGTTCCATGGAGCCCGAAGGCTTCGGCGAAGACTGCCGGCAGGACCACGTCGTGCAGACGGGCTCCGGCGCTCTCGGCGGCGACGCGAACGCGATCGAGGGCATCGAGTGCCTCGGTCTCTGCCATGGCACAAAAATCCTGCCGGACGACACCCATGCGCGGCATGCCTGCGTTCTTGTCACGAAGGTCGAGGCCGGGGCGCCCCGTCATCAGCGCGAGGGCGTGGGCGGCATCCGCGACGCCTGCGGTGAACAGGCCCAGCGTGTCGAGCGTCCAGGAGAAACACTTCATGCCCACCGTGGGCAGCAATCCGAACGATGGCTTCATCCCCACCACGCCGCAATAGGCAGCCGGCCTGATCACGGAGCCGCCGGTCTGCGTGCCGAGGGTCAGCGGCAGCATCCCCGCCGACACGGCGGCGGCGGAGCCCGCCGATGAACCGCCCGGCGTATGGCCGGAATGGCGCGGATTGCGGGTTTGGGTCGGGTCCAGGAAGGCGAAGGCCGTCGTGGTCGTCTTGGCGAGCGGAACGGCGCCGAGCCGCCTCAGTCGCGCTACGGAAGCCGCATCGGCGCGCGGGCGCCAGCCTTCATAGATCGGCGAGCCCATCTGGGTCGGCAGGTCGGCGGTATCGAGGATGTCCTTGACGCCTACGGCGATGCCGGCCAGGGCCCCCCGCTCCGGCACGACCGGATCGAGATTGCGACTGACAAGGGCGCCGACACGCGGCTCGTGCTCGGCGATGGCCGCCTCCGAAAGGGCGATGGCCTCGCGCGGCGTGAGCGATCCAGCATCGATCTGCTTGCGCAGCGACAGGAGAGAGATCATGGGGCGATGTTCCGATGACGCGAAACGTGAGCTTTTCAAGCGGCGGGGAACGTGATCGGACGAGCCAGGGCCATCTCGCACCAGCGCGCCGTGCGCAGCAGCGCGACATCGCCGCGATAGGGGCCGACGAGTTGGAGTCCGAGCGGAAGCCCGTGGTGCATCCCAGCCGGAAGCGCGACGGCTGGGACGCCGAGGCAGGTCCAGGGCACACAGAAGGCGGGGTCGCCGGTCGAGGCCAGCCCTTCCGGGGCATGACCGGAGGCGGGCAGAGTCAGGACTGCATCGTAGCCTGCCAGCACAGTATCGAGGAGCGCCCGCAGATCGGCCTGCCGATGCAGGGCATCCACGTAAGCGACGGCCGGAATCTGCAGACCGTCCGCGACGAGATCCTTGAGCGGCTGGCTCGTCCGGTCTGGGAAACGCTCGACCAACGGCTGGAAGCAGACGCTCGCCTCGACGGCGAGGATGGTGCGCGCGCAGTCCCACAGGACTTCGAAAGCGGCCGGGAGCACGAGGTTGGACACATGGGCTCCGGCCGTTCGGAAAGCGGTCGTCGCGGAGTCGAGCAGCGCACGCTGCTCCGGTTCGGCCCTGTCCAAGATCGTGGTCTGAACCAGCGCCAGGCGCGGCGCCTCGCGGGGTGCCAGTCCCGAGTCGAGGTCGATGGAAAAGCCCGGTAGAGGGCGGCCATGCCGGTCCGCGTCGTCCTGGCCGATCAGGCGGGACAGGGCAAAGGCGGTGTCCGTCACCGAGCGGGTGAACAGGCCCAGATGGTCGAGGGAGGGGCTGAGCGGGTGTACGCCGACCCGCGGAATGGCGCCGAAGCTCGGCTTGAAGCCGACGACTCCGCAATAGGCGGCCGGCCGGATCACCGATCCGAAGGTCTGCGTGCCGAGAGCAAGGGGAACGATCCCGGCCGCCACGGCGGCGGCCGAGCCGCTCGACGAGCCGCCCGGCGTGTGTCCGCGCCTCCAGGGATTGTGCGTCGGCCCCGGGTGGCGCCAAGCGAATTCCGTCGAGACCGTCTTGCCCAGGACAGAGGCCCCGAGGGACTTCAGGCGAGCGACGATCCAGGCATCCGCGGCGGGCACGTGGTCGGCATAGACGGGCGAGCCGTTCGTGGTCGGCATGTCGGCGGTGGCGATGATGTCCTTCACCCCCACGGGGATGCCGGTCCAGGATCCGTCCCCCGGTGAAAGCTCCGTCGCCAGATACGTGAAGGCGGCCAGATCCGAGCGCGAAAGAGCCGCATCATGGCAGGCCGCAAGGTAGGCGCCGGGCAGCACGCGTCCATCGCGAAACGCCCGCAGGGCGTCGACGAGACCGAGGTGATTGATCATCTAGGATCCATTGTCTGGTGCAACCGGGAGCCGCGCCGATGCGGCACGGTTCCCGGACCTTCGCAGCCTCATATCGAGCCGCGCCGATCCCGACCGATGGCCGGGATCGGCGCGGCGGCGGTCGCGCGGTATCAGTTCGCCGCGAGGCTCTTCTCGATGTAGTCGCGGCGCACGAAGGTGGCGTAGTCAGGCAGGGCCGAGAGGTTGCCCAAGGCGACCTGGGTCTCCATGCCGGCCTTCAGCGCCTCGGCGGTGATGTCGACGCTATCCGGGTAGACTTTCTCCTGCATCATGCGCTTGACCGCAGCCTCGACGACGGCGGGGTCGAGGTTGGAGAACTGCTTCTTGGCGATGGCGACGGTCTTTTCCGGTTCGGCGTGCATGAAGCGGATCGCCTTCTGCATGCCATTCACGACCTTCTGAGTGATGGCGGGATCGACGTCCTTGCGGGCGCTCACGGACGAGAAGGCATAGGGGCCGTAGCGCTCGGGAAAGCTCAGCACGACCTTCATGCCCTTGGCCACCACCTGATCGAGGCCGGGCTCGTACATCACGGCGATCTTGGCCTGCCCGGCAAGGAGGGGCCCCGGCTCGGAGCCGAGCTGGACCTGGGTCATCTCGACGTCCTCGGGCTTCAGGCCGTTCTCCTTGAGGAGCTTGAGGAACAGCGAGGTGCTGGTGGTCGGCATCAGCCCGGTGACGATCTTCTGACCCTTCAGGTCCTTCACGTCGTTGAAGGTCACGTCGGGCGCAGTCGCGATCCAGACCGCGGCTCCGTTGACCACGTTCGCCACCACGTTGACCGGCGCGCCCTTCGAGGCGGCGATGGCGGTCCATTCGGGGCCGTGGATCGAGTACTGCGCGCTCTTCGAGATCACGGCCGAGAGAGCCACGGCCGGCGCCCCTGCCGTCTCCTTCGTGACCTCGACGCCCTCGCCGGCGAAGAAGCCGCCATCCATGGCGACGTAGAAGGGCAGGTAGAGCATCGACTGGAAGGCTTGCGAGATCGTCACCTTGTCCGCCGCGCGGGCAGGCAATGCCACGAGGCCGGCGACCCCCAGGATCACTGCCAGGGAGGTCGAGTAACGCAGACGCTTGGAACGGATCATCCGTGAGGCCCTTTTTCGACAAAAGCTGGGTATGGGGGAGTCTGGAGCGCCTTTGCCCCGCTATGCGTCGAGAGTGGCCACCGATGCGGGCCCGCCCTCGAGGGGGTAAGATCAAACCTGAACCTGACCGGCGGTGTTGATCTGCCGCCAGGGCAAGATGCGACGCTCGGCGAAATCGATGACGTGGTAGAGAAGAAAGCCCACGAACATCAGCACGAACAATCCGACCCAGACGGTATTGAGGTCGTAGAGACTCGAGGCCGAGTAGATCAGGTGCCCGAGGCCGCGCTGGGACGAGATGAACTCGCCGACCACCGCGCCCACGAGGGCGAAGCCGATGTTGATGCGAAACATCCCGATGATGGCCGGCAGGGTCGATGGCACGATCACGCTCCTGAAGATGCGGTTCTTCGAGGCGCCCATCGAGGCGAGCAGGGCCTGCAGATCGGGGTCGGCGTCGCGCGCGGCCTGATAGGCGGCGATGAGGGCGACGAGGGCGGTCAGCGACACCGCGAGCGCGACTTTCGAGACGAAGCCTGTCCCGAACCACAGGATCACGATCGGAGCCAGCGCGATCTTCGGCACCGAGTTGATCGCCACGATGAAGGGCTCGACGAGCCGCGCCACGAAGGCCGAGTACCACAGGCCGAGGCCGGCCACCGACCCCAGGAGCGTGCCGATGAGGAACCCGATGATCGCTTCGATCACGGTGTACCAGGTGTCGACCGGCAGCGATCCGTCCAGCATGGAGGCGAGAAAGACCCGCCAGATGCCTGAAGGTGCTCCGACCAGGAACTCCGTGAGCCAGCCGGCCCGAACCGCGACCTCCCAGGCAAGGAAAAACACGGCGACCGCCAGCAGTTGGATGACGCCTCGGCCGAGTGTCGTATCGGCTGCTCGGGCAAAGGCGCCCGGCTTGGCGCGACGCCGGGCAACAGGTTTCTTGGCGGGTCGGACTGAGGCTGGGGAGGAAGATTTCGGGTTTTGGGAGGTCTGCAAGACTTCCGACGTTTTTAATGTCTGCGTCGTCATCAGGCTGCCCTCTGACGGGTCTGGATTTCGAGTTCGCCACACAGGGTTTGGAAGTAGTCGGAGAAGCGCGGATCGCTGCGCGCACCAATCGGTGAACGGGCATCGAGTCCGATCTCGTGGACGGACTTCACCTTGGTGGGGCGATTGCCCAGGACCACGACGCGCTTCGATAGGGCGACGGCCTCGTCGATATCGTGCGTCACAAGGACGACGGTCTTGTGGAAGGTCTCCACGGCGTCGAGGAGAACGCCTTCGAGGTAGAGCCGCGTCTGGTAGTCGAGGGCCGAGAAGGGTTCATCCAGGAGCAGGATGTCGGGATCCATGATCAAGGTCCGGATCAGGGCGGTCCGCTGCCGCATGCCGCCGGACAACATCTTCGGGTAGGCGTTCTCGAAGCCCGACAGGCCGAAGGTCGAGAGATATTCGCGGGCCGTGTCGAGGGCCTGGGCGCGGTCGACGCCCTTCATCTCCAGGCCGAGCATGACGTTCTGAAGGACCGTCCGCCAGGGAAACAGCAGGTCCTTCTGCATCATGTAGCCGACCCGGCCCTGAAGTCCGGGCACCACCTCGCCGCGAAACGTCATCGTGCCGCTATCGGGTTCGAGAAGTCCGGCGATGACGTTGAAGACCGTCGTCTTGCCGCAGCCGCTCGGGCCAATGATGCTGACGAAGTCGCGCTCGTAGATGTCGAAGCTGAGACCGTCCAAGACCGGCACCGGCCCGCCCTTGCCGGGAAAGGACTTGCGGATGCCGTCCAGGCTGAGCTGGACCGAGGAAGCCGTCATGAACCCTCCGTGTTTGTCGCACGGCTCCAGCAAACCTCAGGCCAACATAATTATGGATACAGCGCCCCTCGTGGTGAAGGTCGTCTACGGTCGCGGCGCAGAACGCCGCCGTGTCGGCGCTCGTCTGCAGTAATGTTGGCCTCCACAACGTCATCGAGCAAGGATCGCTCGCCGATATCGATGTTCGCGTGACCATGGCCAACCTCATCGAACAGGTCGTCCGTATCGGCACGGAATTTTTACTGCGTCGGCCTTGTGATGAAACACGGAGGGACGCGTCAGGAAGAGGCATGTCTTCTTGTCGAGCATTCGGGATCTATCGTACATCGATCAGAACTTGGATGCCGCTCCCCTCCCTGCGGGTCGGGTAGGTGCGAAGATCGCGAAAATACCATCCCGCCGAGACGGCACCGTTCGCGAGCGCGAACCATGCTCGGTGCCGCGGGCAGAACAGGCGCCCTCCGGAGCAATGGCCCAGGGCGAGATCCGCCCCCTCATGCGGGCAGGCCCGTTCCGCGGCGAAGATCCCGTCATCGTCCTGCACGAGAACGAGATGATGGCCTGCCACGAAGACCGGGACGATCGCACGGCCGGCGAACGCGTCGATACGGCAGGCGTGAACCCAGCGCCCGCCCTCAGCCGCCGAGATAGGCTTGGCGCACATGAGGATCCGCGATCAGCATCGAGCCTTTTCCCGCCAGCACGATGCGGCCGGTCTCCAGCAGGTAGGCGTAGTCGCAGAGTTCCAGGGCCGCGAAGGCGTTCTGCTCCACCAGGAGGACCGTGGTGCCGGTGTCGCAGATCGCCCGGATGACGGCGAACATGCGCTCGACGATGTTGGGGGCGAGGCCCAGAGAGGGCTCGTCGAACAGGACGAGCCGGGGGCGGGACATCAGCGCGCGGCCGATCGCCAGCATCTGCTGCTCGCCCCCCGAGAGGGTACCGGCGATTTGGTGCCGGCGCTCGGCGAGGCGTGGGAACTCGCCGTATATGCGTGCGAGATCTGCGGACACCCCCGCCGGGTCGCGCCGCAGGTAGGCGCCCATGGCGAGGTTCTCCGCCACGCTCATCTGCGGGAACACCCGCCGCCCCTCCGGGCAATGAGCGATACCCTGCGCCAGCACCTTGCGCGGGTCGGTGCCGGTGATGTCCCGCCCGTCGAAGTGGATGCTGCCCGAGCGCGCCGGGATCAGGCCGGAGACGGCCCGGAGCGTCGTCGATTTGCCGGCGCCGTTGGCGCCCACCAGGGCCACGAGCTGCCCTGCTTCGACTGTCAGGGAGAGCCCCTTGAGGGCCGTCACCGCGCCGTAGCCGCAGACGAGGTCGCGGATCTCAAGCATGGGTCGTCTCCCTGACCGCCTGTGCGGCTTCGCGGGCGGCGCTGCCCTGGCCGAGATAGGCCTCGATCACGGCCGGATCGGATCGGATCGCCGCCGGCGGCCCCTCGGCGATGAGGCGGCCGTAATTCAGCACCACGATCCGGTCGGAGACCTCCATGACCATCGGCATGTCGTGCTCGACGAGGAGGATCGTGACGCCCCGTTCGCGGATCGAGCGGATCAGGCGTACGAAGACCTGGGTCTCGGAGGCGTTCATACCGGAGACCGGCTCGTCGAGGAGCAGCATGGCGGGCTCCGTGGCCAGCGCCAGCGCGACCCCGACGAGGCGCTGTTCGCCATAGGCCAGCGACCCGGCCTTGTCCCGTGCCCGGCCGGAGAGCCCGACCCAGTCGAGGAGTTCCTGGGCGCGCTCCCGCAGGGCCGCCTCGCCGGCACGGTCCCGCCCGAGCAGCGTATCGACCAGCCGCGCGCGGCCCCGGCGATGGAGGCCGATCATCACGTTGTCGAACACGGTGTCGTCGGGGAACACGCTGGTGCGCTGGAAGGTGCGGCTCAGGCCGAGCCGGACGATCTCGTGCGGCGGCAACCCCTCGAGGCCGGTGCCACGAAAGCGGACCTGACCCTGGCTGGGCTTGAGGAACCCTGTCATCACGTTGAAGGCCGTCGTCTTGCCGGCCCCGTTGGGGCCGATCAGGCTGACGATCTCGCCGGGATGGACGTCGAAATGCAGGTCGGCGATGGCGACGAGGCCGCCGAAGCGCACGCCGACATGGTCCACCGACAGAATGGGAACGCCGGTCTCGCTCATGGCCTGACCTCCACGGGAACGCTGGCGGGTGCCGATGCGCGGCGGCGCGTGGCGAAGCGGACGAGCCCAGGCACGATGCCCCGGGGCATCACGAACTGGATCACGATCAGCACGAGGCCGAACACCATCCACTGCGCCTCGGGCACCATGACCGGGCGCAGGGCGACCGGGAGCAGGCCGAAGATCAGGCCGCCGACGACGGGGCCGAGCAGCGTGCCCTTGCCGCCGCCCACCACCATGATGACCATGGTCACCGTGGTCGAGAACAGGAACACGTCGGGGTCGATGATGCGCAGATAATGGGCGTAGAGACTGCCGGCCGCACCCGCCATCGCCGCCGAGATCACCGCCGCGAGGGTCAGGGTCCGGGTGGCGTTGATTCCCACCGAGAGGGCGAGGGACTCGTTCTCCTTGAGGCCCCGCATGGCCCGGCCGAAGCGCGAGCGGACGAGGCGCGCGATGAGCACGTAGCAGAGCGTTCCGACCACGAGGACCAGGTAGTAGTTCTGCAGCTTCGTGCGCAGGGTCGTCGTGCCGAGACCGGGGAGCCAGAGGCTGAAGGGCGGGATACCCGTCAGCGCCAGGGGTCCCTGAGTCAGCTCCACCCAGTTGAGGGCGACGAGGCGTACCACCTCGGCGAAGGAGATCGTCACGATGACGAAATACGCGCCCCTCACCCGGAACGAGAGGCGCCCCACGAGGTAGCCGCAGGCGGCCGTCGCCAGCACGGCGAGGCCGAAGCCCACCACCGGCGGCCAGGGCTCGTGCACGACGCGAAGGCCGCCGAACACCTCGACGTCGAAGCCGAGGCTCGTGAGGGCGCTCACATAAGCGCCGATACCGAAGAAGGCGATGTGCCCGAGGCTGAGCTGCCCGGTGAAGCCGAGCAGCAGGTTCAGGCTCATGGCGGCGATGGTGACGATGCCCGTCGTGATCAGCGCGTTGAGCAGGTAGGGCTCATTGCCCAGCGCCAGTGGTACGGCGACGAGGGCCGCGAGGAGGGCGAGGGCGGGGAGATGCTGATTCATCCGATGCGCTCCGCCTTGGCGAAGAGGCCCGTCGGTTTGAAGATCAGCACCGCGATGATGATCAGGAAGCCCATGGCGTCCCGGTAGCCGGACGAGATGTAGCCGGCGCCGAGTTCCTCGGCGAGTGCCAGGATGAAGCCGCCGATGGCTGCCCCGGTGACGTTGCCGAGCCCGCCGAGAATGACGATGGCGAAGGCCTTCAACTCGGCCATGCCTCCCATCTGCGGGAACACCACGTAGACCGGCCCGAGGAGGGCGCCCGCCGCCGCCGCGAGGCTGGAACCGATGGCGAAGGTCGCGGTGTAGATGAGCCGCACGTTGACCCCCATCAGGGCGGCGGTGTCGTGGTCCTGGAAGGTGGCCCGCATGGCGAGGCCGAGGCGCGTGCGATTGATGAGCCAATAGGTCAGCCCGATCAGCGCGAGGGCCGCGCTCAGCACGAACAGCCGCAACCACGATACCGAGACGCCCCCCAGTTGGAGTGGCGCGTCCGGGAACGGCGTGGGGATCGATTTCGCGACGCCGCCGAACAGCCAGAGCGTGCCCGATTGCAGGACGATGCCGGCCCCGATCATCACCAGCATGGTCGTATCCATGTCCGCGCCCCGCAGGGGGCGCAGCAGTGCGAGGTCGAGGATCGCTCCCAGCAGGAGGCCGCCGAGGATCGCGGTGGGCAGGGCCGCGAAGAAGCCGAGCCCGAGGGCGGTGACGGCGAGGTACATGACGTAGGCGCCCACCGTGTAGAGCGCCCCGTGGGTGAAGTTCACCACGTTCATGATGCCGAAGATCAGGGTCAACCCGATGCCCAGCAAGGCATAGGTGCCCCCGAGGACCAGGGTGTTGAGGAGGTGCTGCAGGAATTCGGTCATCGCGGCCTCGCCTATTGCGACGGTTGGACCCGGTGGCCCGGTCATTGGGCCGCCGGGAGGCTTGCGCGCGGTTAGAGTTCGGGCACCACGACTTTTCCGCCGTCGATCTTCACGAGGTAGACATCCGGCTTGCTCTGGCCGCTCTCGGACCCGGCGGGGCCGGCCTTGGCGAAGCGGACCGGGCCGTTGAGGCCGGTCAGGTCCACGGACCAGAAGCCCTTCCTGATGGAGGCCGCGTCGGTGCCGCCGCCCTTCTCGATGGCCGCCGCGATGGTGCGGATGCCGTCGTAGCCGCGAAAACTCTCGGTGACGCCGGCGAACTCGAAGCCGCGCTTCTTCCACTCGGCGATGAAGTAGGCGGTGGCCGCCGGGTTCGGGGTCTTCTCCGGGTACCAGGGCAGGAAGGTGGTCAGGTGCATCGTTCCTTCGGCGGCGGTACCCGCCTGGGCGATGATCTGGTCGGGGTTCTGGGAGCCGCCGGTGGTGATGATCCGCTTCTTGAGGCCGAGCGCCGCCATCTGCTTGAACAGGAGCGTGAGCTGGTCGACGGCGGCCGTGATCAGAAGCGTGTCGGCATCCGAGCCCTTCAGCTTGGACAATTGGGCGCTCATGTCCTGCGCGCCCTGGTCCATGGTCTCCACGAGGCCCACCGTGACGCCCTTGCCCTTGAGCATCTTGCCGAAATCGGCCGCCGCCCCCCGGCCCCAGTCGTTGTTGATGGCGAGGAAATCGACCTTCTTCAGGCCGAGCTTCTCCACCATCGGTGCGAAGGCTTCGGCCTCCAGGGCCGAGGGCGGAGAGATGCGAAAGACGTACGGGTTGCCCGAGGTGGTGATCTTGCCCGACGACGAGGTCTCCACCAGCATCGGGGTCTCGTAATCGGCCAGCTTGGGCATCACGGCCAGGGTGAGGCTGGAACCCCAGGCGCCCATGAGCACCGGGGTCTTGTCGCTGGTGATGAGCTTTTCGGCCACCGCCGCCGCTTCGGTGGGATTGCTCTTGTTGTCCTCGACGACGAGTTCGAGTTTCTTTCCGAGGACGCCGCCCTTGGCGTTGATCTCGTCGGCGGCGATCCTGGCCCCGTTGACCACGTAGGTGCCCGACGCCGCGAAGGGCCCGGTGAGGGGCTCGTTGACGCCGATCCGGATCGCCTGCGCATAAGCCACCCCCGCCGACAGGACGAAGGCGAGGGTCAGGGCAGGAAGAATGGTGAGGCTGCGCGTCATGGTGGTCTCCGGTCTTTGGCAGAATCGCGGGCAGGATCGCGGTGGGAGGCGACGGTCAGGGAAGGCGACCCCACGCGGCGAGGCGCCGGCGCAGGGAGGTCGTCAGCATCGTAAGGAGAAGGCGCAGCGGGTTCAGGCCTGCGGAGACCGGAGCCGGGGCACCGGAGAGGCGGGCTTCGAGATTCGCGGCGAACTCAGCCCCTAGGCGCCCGGCAAGGTCACGCACGAGGCCCGGCCGGCCGAATTGCGCCAGCGGTCCCTTGAGGGTGTAGCCGACGGCGAGATCGATCCGGGCGGTACCGGAAGTCTCGCCCGGTCCGACGCGGTAGCGGATCTCCCCCTGGGTGGCGGAGCGGCCACCCGCGTCGCTGCCGGCACCAAGGATGCGTCCCGTGCGGGCCGCCTCATCGCGAAAAATCCGGGCATGGCCGCGAAAGCGCGCGGCGATTGGCCCGATCCGCACCTGAAGGGCACCCTCGACGGCATCCGGTGTGGGATGTCCCGTCAGTTCGGCTCCGGGGAGGCAGGCGGCCACGGCCTCCACGTCGCCGAACAAGGCGAAGACGGTGTCGGGGGGATGGGCCACCGCGAAGGATTGCTCGAAGCGATGGGCGGGGACGAAATCGCCGCCGATATCGGCGATCCGCGGCGCGCCCTCGGCCTGCGCGACGGGCCGCAGGGGCGTGCGGGCCGCCTCCGATGCCGGGCCCGACGGGGTGCCGAAGCGCGCGCCTACGGGGCCGAGAGCGCGCTGTCCGCCGGTTGTCGGCGCGATGCCGCGGGCGCGGCGCTCGGCGATGACGCCGCGCACCGCGCGAACGATGCCGACATAGCCGGTGCAGCGGCACAGGTTGCCCGAGAGTCCGGCGCGGATGCGGCGCTCGTCGGCGTCGGGCAGGCGCAGGACGAGGTCGCGGGCGGCGATGAGCATGCCGGGCGTGCAGTAGCCGCATTGCAGAGCGTGTTCGCGGTTGAACGCGGCCCGCAACTCGCCGGCGACGGGATCGTCGTCGAGCCCCTCGATGGTGGTCACTTCGGCGCCCGCGCAGGCCCCGGAGAAGGTCAGGCAGGCGCGGGCCGGCTCGCCGTCGAGGAGCACCGTACAGGCGCCGCAGACGCCGTGCTCGCAGCCGAGATGGGTTCCGGTGAGGTCGAGTGTGTCGCGCAGGACGTCGGCGAGATGCGTTCGCGGCTCGGCCCGCAGGCTTCGCGCCCGGCCGTTCACGGTGAGGTCGAGGGGCAGGCTCTCGTCGCGGAGGGCGGCCGATGCGGTGCTCATGCGGCCTCGCCGATGGTGCGTGTGAGGGAGGGCGGTGCGGAGGCCGCCTGCCTGAGGGCGCGCGCCAGAACGGTGACGTGGACGTGGCGCGCCACGGGGTCGGACATCCCGGCCTCTCGCAGGAGCGCATCGGCCGCACGGGCGTCGAACCGGTCGGCGAAGTCGGGGCCGATCCACCCGCCGAACAGGTCGTGCGGTTCCGCGACCACGAGGGGCGCGCGCTCGATGGCGCCGATCACCACCCGGCCGCGCCCGGCATCGGGTTCGATCCGCACGGCCCCGATGGCGTGGGCGAACTCGCCGATCTTTGAGCAGTGCTTGACGTAGCCCCAGGCGATGCCGGGCGGGAGCGCGGGAATCCGCACGGCGACCAGCATCTCGCCGGGCGCCAGGGCCACGTCGAGGGCGCCGGTGACGAAGGTCGCGAGGGCCAGGCGGCGCCGGCCGGAGGTGGAGGCCAGTTCGACCTCGGCGCCCAGTGCGATGAGGGAGGTTACCCAGTCGGCGGCCGGGTCGGCATGGACGAGGGAGCCCCCGATCGTGCCGCGATTGCGCACCGGCCGGTAGGCGATGGCGGTGGCCACCCGCGCCATGGCGCCGCCGGTGAGGTCGGGAACGCGCCCGTCCTCGATATCCGCATGGGTAACGCAGGCGCCGAGCACCAGGGTCTCCCCCTCGATTGCCGCCCGGCGCAGTTCGGGGATGCCCGTGATGTCGAGGACGAGATCCGGTTCGACGAGGCGCAGGTTCAGCATCGGTCCGAGGGATTGTCCCCCGGCCATCAGCTTCACGCTGCCCTCAGCGGTGGCGAGGCGGGCGAGCAGGGCGGGAAGATCGCCGGGGCGCTCATAGGCGAAGCGGGCGGGTTTCATGCGGCCTTCCGGCTGGAGGAGGCCGCGGCTCGGGCGGCGAGCACGGCCTCGACGATGCGGTGCTGGCTCACCGGCGAATGCAACATGGCGACGCCCAGAGGGCGCAGGGCGTCATTGATGGCGTTGGCGAGTGCCGCCGGGGGCGCGATGGCCCCGCCCTCGCCGATCCCCTTCACGCCGAACTGCGTGTAGGGCGAGGGCGTCGCCATGTGGTCGATCCGCGGTTCCGGCACCTCCGCCGGGCCCGGCAGGAGGTAATCGGCGAAGGTGGAGGCCAGCGGCTGGCCCCGGGAATCGAAGCGCATCTCCTCGTAGAGGGCCGTGCCGATCCCCTGCGCGAGGCCGCCATAGAGCTGGCCGTCGACCACCAGCGGGTTCACGAGGGTGCCGCCATCCTCGACGATGACGTAGTCGAGGATCTCCACCGACCCGAGGTCCGGGTCCACGGCGACGAGGGCCGCGTGCGCCGCGTAGGAGAAGGTGCCGGAATCGCGCTGCGGCTTGTAGCCGGCGGTGACTTCGAGACCGCCCGGATCGACGTCGAGGGCGAGGTCCTGCGGGCGCCGGTACCAGGTATGGGCGATCTGATCGAGGCCGACATCGCCCGAGGGTCCGACGACGCGGCCCGCCTCGAAGCGGCAGGTGGCCGGGTCGGTCTGGAGCAGGTGCGCTCCGATGCGGACCGCCCGCAGGCTGAGTTCGCGGCAGGCCGCCGCCACGGCGCCGCCGGCCATGACCATGACGCGCGAGCCCCATGAGCCGGTGGAATAGGGCGTCATGGCCGTGTCGCCGTGGACGAGCCGCGTGCGCGCCACCGGGACGCCGAGGATCTCGTGCGCCACCTGCGCCAGGGTCGTCTCCAACCCTTGCCCGTGGGAATGGGCGCCGATGCGCAGTTCGAGCCCGCCATCGGGTGTGAGGCGCGCGCCGGCCTGCTCGTGGCCCGGCACCATGGGAATGCCCCAGCCGGAATAGACAGAGGTGCCGTGCGCCGCCTGCTCGCAATAGATCGAGAGCCCGAGGCCGATGCGGCGCCCGTCGGGCTCCGGTGTCCGCTGGCGTGCCCGTACGGCCCCGACATCGATGGCTTCCAGGGCGCGTCTCAGCGCCTGCGGATAGTCGCCGCTGTCGAAGTGCTTGGCGGTGATGTTGTCGAAGGGCATCTGGTCGGCCCGCACGAGGTTCTTCTCGCGCACCGTCCAGGGCTCGATGCCCGCCTCGGCCGCCACCGCGTCGAGGATGAGCTCCATGGCGAAACACACGCCGGTGCGGGCCACCCCGCGATAGGGCAGGATCGGGCACTTGTTGGTGGCCACCGACCAGGTCCGGCAGCGATAGGCCGGGAAGTCGTAGGGGCCGGGCAGGATGCTCGCCACCTGCGCGGCCTCCAGGCAGGCGGAGAACGGGTAGGCCGAGTAGGCCCCGGAATCGACGGTGGCCTCGCAATCGATGCCCCGGAGCGTGCCGTCCCGCTCGGCATAAGCGGTGATGCGGTAATGGTGCTCGCGGCAATTGGCGTTGGCGGTGAGGTGCTCGCGCCGGTCCTCCAGCCAGCGCACCGGATGGCCGACGCGGAGGGCCAGCCAGGCGAGGCAGACATCCTCGGCGAGCAGGATCGCCTTGTAGCCGAAGCCGCCGCCGACATCGGGGGAGACGATGCGCAGGCGCCCCTGCTCGATCCCGAGGCATTCGGCGAGACCGTTGCGCACGATGTGCGGCATCTGGCTCGCCGTGTGGACGACGAGCTGGTCCATGCGGTGGTCGAGATGGACCACCGTGCCCCGCCCCTCGATGGGCGCCATGCACTGGCGACCCGTCGAGATGGTGCGCGAGACCTTGATCGGGGCATCCAGGGCCGAGGCGAAGTTCACGTCGACCAGGGTTTCCAGAAAGACGTTGTCGCCCCAATCCTCGTGGACCAGGGCGGAGCCGGGCTCGCGGGCGGCGAGCATGTCGTGGATCGCCGGCAGTTCTTCCAGGTCGAGGACGATGGCGGCGGCGATGTCTTCGGCCTCGGCGCGGGTCGGCGCGAGACAGATCGCCAGCAATTCGCCGACCTGCCGCACCTTGTCCTTGGCGAGGATGGGCTGCTCGGACACCTTGAAGCCGGCGAGTCCCGAGACGGCCCGGATCGGGAGAACGCCTTCGAGATCGGCCGCGGTGAACACCCGGTCGCGGAACGCTTCCGGCACGTGGATCGCCCGGATTCGGGCATGGGCCAGGGGGCTGCGTACGAAGGCCACGTCCTGCAGGCCGGGCAGGCGCAGGTCGCCGACATAGTGCCCGCGCCCGCGCATGAGGCGGTCGTCCTCCTTGCGGGGCAGGCGTGCGCCGATGCCCTCGGTAAGGCCGTTCGCGTCGCTCATGCCGGTCTCCCCTTGGTGAGATCGAGGTCTTCCACGAGAGCGATCGCGGCGCGCACCAGCACGCCGCCGGGACGACGCAATTCGTTCAGAATGGAAAAATGCTCGGCCCCCGCCACGGGGAGGAGCGGCCCCGGCGCATGCTGGGCGCTGCGCAGGGCGTGGAAGTCTCGGGCATCGTGGGCGAGGGCCGGGCGCTCGGCCGTGCCGTAGGCGATGGCCAGGGGCTTTCCCACCACCGGCAGGCGCAGGGGCGAAAGGGTGGCGACCTCGGCGTCGGTGAGGGAGAGGGCATCGTTCAGCCCGGTGTCGCGGATGGGCCCGAGTTCGTAGATCCCCGAGATGGCGAGCCCCGCCACTACGGCCGGGTGATGCAGCTGCATCGCCGCGAGATGCGCCCCTGCCGACCAGCCGGCCAGAACGAGAGGGCCACCGAGGCCGTGCGCCGGCCCGTTCTCGGCCAGCCAGTCGAGGGCGAGGCCGATCTCGTCGACGATCTGCGTCAGACTCGCCTCGGGGGCGAGGGTGTGGCCCGGCATCGCCACGGACCAGCCGGCGGCGGCGGGGCCTTCGGCGAAGCAGGCGAACAGGTCGCGGGAATTGCGCTGCCAGTAGCCGCCATGGATGAAGACGAGGCAGGGCGCCGCCGGGTTTTTCGCCGGATAAAGGTCGAGGGCCGTCCGCGGCCCGGGCGCATAGGGGATGTCGAGGGCTCTCGGATGCGCGGCGCGGTAAGCGGCGGAAGCCGCGTTGCGCGCGGCCGCCTGGGCGGCGGAATCGGGCACCGCCGCGTTGTTGTCGTAGGCCGCATCGCGCGCCGCCCGGTCGAGGCGGCACCAGTCGTGCCGGGGGTCGGGCGGCAGCGGGGACGGATCGGCCCTCATGCGGTCGTCTCCTTGAGTGCCGGGGTCAGGCCGCGATGGCGCTGGGCAGGATCGGCGAGTCGGCGTCGAAGCGCTTGCCGGCGCGCAGGCAGAAGGCCGGCTGCAGCAGGCGCTGGGCGATGACCTGGGTGTCCTCGTTGTCCCGAAGCAGGAAGCGGCCGCGATGGTCGTGGAGCACCGAGACGTCGGCGGCGAAACCCGGCGTCAGGGCGCCGATCCGGTCGGAGAGGCCCAGCATCTCGGCCGGATGCTTCGTCACCATGGGCACCACCTCTTCGAGGCTGAGGCCCAAGGCCATCATCGAGCTCATGGCCTGGGTCAGGCTGAAGCGGGCCTGGCCGAGGAAGGGGTGGTTCTCGTCGTCGTGGTGCTCATCGGGAGTGCCCGCCGGCCGCGGCACCTCCGTATTGTAGCCATGCATGTCGGCGCCCAGCGTGTAGGGCACGACGCCCGCCGGCAGGGAGGCGCGGGCGACCCGGTAGGAGAAGTGGCTGCCATGCCCGACATCCACCCGCAGGCCGGCATCCATCGCGGCCCGGATGATCGGATGGACCACGCCCTCCTCGTTGATGAAGCCGCCCGGATGACGCGTGAACGGGTGGGCGAGGAAGTCCCCGGGGCGCAATAGCGGGATCACCCGCTCCATGATGGTGTTGGCGTCCTCGCCGTTGGCGCCGCTCTCGGGCAGGCCCCAGAGCTGACCGAAATGCACGTAGAGCGGCAGGTCGGCCCGGCGGCTGATCTCGGCCGCCATCTCCATCACCTTGATGCCCCAGCGGGCGAAGCCCCCGATCTCTGCGTGTCCCTTGATGCCGCGCACGAGGTCGCGGTTCTCCACCGCCGACTTCACCGTGGCGTCGATGTCGACGCCGTCCGGGCTGTAGAGGTTCGGGTAGAAGTGCCCTTCGAGGCCACCGACCAGATAGGCGGAGAGGAAAGCGTAGATCCGGGTCTCGGCCTTCTCCGCGACGAAGTGGCGGAAGCCCGGCAGGGTCATGCAGGACGCGCCGCCCTGATCGATGACCGTGGTCACGCCCGAGCGCACGCCGACCATGTCCGGCGGCAGGCCGAACCGGCCGGTGACGTATTGGTAGACGTGGCCGTGGGTGTCGATCATCCCCGGCAGGACCAGCTTTCCCTGGACGTTCACCACCTCGGTCGAGGCGGAGGGGACGATATGGTTCTCGACGGCGGCGATCCGCCCGTCACGGATGGCAACGTCCTTGATGCCGTCGATGCCGGAAACCGGGCAGATGACCCGTCCGCCGCGCAGCAGCGTGTCGTAGCGACCAACGTCCATTTCGTCTCCTTCATCGTCTCACGTCGGCCTTCGTCCTGCCTTGCATCGACATGACCGGGAAATGCGAAGTATGCTTCGTATATTGGTCCAAGCATGGTACGTGCCATGAGGCGTCCATGGGTCGGATTCTGATCGGAGGATGGGAAGCAGATGAACGAGATCGCGCCGGTCGAAACGGACGTAGCGCCGTTACCGGAGGCACTTCAGACCCAGGGAGCGCCTTGGCTTTTGCCGGAGCGGCCGGGATTTCTAATCCGGCGCCTTCATCAGATTCACGTCAGCCTCTTTTCAGAGCGGTGTGGCGCTTTCCGGATCACTCCGCTGCAGTACAGCCTGCTCTCTTTGTTGGCAGAACGCGGCGAAGCCGATCAGACGACCTTAGCCAATGCTGTGGCTCTCGACCGTACGACGACGACCGGCGCCCTCAAACGCCTGGAGGCACGCGGATTCGTCGAACGCTCTGCTTCCCTGACCGACCGGCGCTCTCAAAGTTGCCGCCCGACCCAGGCCGGCCGCGCCTTGCTGAGCGGGATGGAGGCGGCCGCGCGAGAGGCCCACGACGCGACGCTCGAACCCCTCTCGGACGAGGAGCAGGCGACCCTGATCCGCCTGATGAAGACAATCACTGCCGCCCACCAACAGCGTCGGGGCGACGATGAGTTGCTGGGGTGATCGCCTTGCAACGGCTGGCTACCGCATCGCTGTTTCGCTGACGCTCGCGGCGGTGCCCGGATTCAATCTCTGACCGCCTTCTGCCGCGTGGGAACCCGACCCCGCCCCCCGCGCTTGCCCTCACGAGCCGGCATTCCGCCCGGCCGAGGAGACGGCCATGTCGAGCGACACCGAGAAACATCAGGCTCTCCTGGCCACGCTGAAAGCCGCACAGGGCAAGGGTGACGGATCGTTCGAGCAGGCTGTCACGCAAGCCTTCGAGCATGTCTTCGAGCATCTCGAGCGCCTGAACGCGGTCAGCGGTTCCGATGAAGGCCGCGCCCTTCACGCTGGCGAGTCCCCGACCCTTAGGTAAGTCCGCGCTCATCGCGGGCGGCGAGGCTTTCAGTTGCCTGGGTCGATGACCGTGCGGACCTGTTCCAGCAATGACGGACGGACCGCCAGCGGTCCGTCGAAAGGGCGCTCGTGCATCGCCACGACGCCGAGGGTGATCACCATCGCCATGCCGAAGATGGCCAGCGTCGCGGCCTGCGACGAGGGGCGCTCCGTATGGATCGCGGCGATGACCAGCAAGGTCAGGGCCAGGAGCGCGAGTAGGGTCACCCACTTGCTGTCATCCCCCTCCACCTCGCTGAGGGCGAGCCGTTCGCTGCGGGCGGTCTGCAGGGCGAGGGTGGCGGCCAGGAGGGCGGAGTGATTGGCCCGTCCCACGACGATGTCGAAGTTCGGCGCCACCACGGCCTGGAGCAGCCGGCCGAAAGCTTGATCCACCCTCGCTGAGGCCCTTCCGCCATTGGCCATCGCCGGCCATTCCTCGACGACGATGAACTCGATGTAATCCGCGAGCATCACGCGGATATCCGGAAGATCCTTGGATACGGACCGGCTGAGGTTGAACACGGCCCGTGCCTGAGCGCTCTCCGTCTGGACGACGCGGGAAGCCTGCCTCTGGCGCTCCCACGCATCGTTGGCGACGAAGCCCATCAGCAGCGAGAGCAGCACCGACAGGACCCCCACGAAGGCGGGGGCGATGCCGGTCGCCACCGCCATGACGACGGGGCGGGTCCGCTTCGTGTTGGTGAGCGCTATCAGGATCAGGCACCAGGCCGAGACGAGGAGCGTGAGGAATCCGAAGATCAGCCAGATCGGCTGGTCGAGCCAGAACGTGAGCATCGTGGGTGATCCGGGCCGATGGCGGCGGCCTTGATGAGGGCTGCGCCGAGCAAGACGCATGTGGTGTTCCAGGCGGCGGGCGACGACGCCTCCTGTCGCCTGCATGGGGACGCGAAGCTCTTCGCACCTTTGGAATGCAACGCATCGCGTCAGGTGCCCGCGATCCAGCGGGCCGCCGATCACTGCCGCCTCTTGCGCTCGTACTGCAGCGCACCATCTACAGACCATCCAATGAGATGGTAAGGGGATGGTTCTTCATGTCGGGTACAGTTCGCGACTTTCGTCCAAAAGCGCCCGACAGCGAGAAGCTGACCCTCAATCTCGGCTTCGTCGATCTCGGCCAGATCGACCTCCTGGTACGGGACGGGTTCTACGCCAACCGTGCCGATTTCATCCGCACGGCCGTGCGCAATCAGCTCGACCGGCAAGGGGACGCGGTAAAGCAATCCGTCGCCCGCAAGCAGCTCAGCCTCGGGCTGTCCCATTACACCACCCGCGATCTCGAAGCCGCCAGGGCTGCGGGGACGCCGCTGCATATTCAGGTGCTCGGTCTTGCCAGCATCGCGTTCGATGTGACGCCGGAGCTCGCCCGACAGGCCATCGCCTCGGTGCAGGTTCTTGGGGCCTTCCAGGCCAGTCCCGAGGTCAAGGCGGCCTTGGCCGACCGTATCGCCTGACATTTTTCGCCATCACCCGCTCGGAACGCCGTTCCGCGCCGCCACCCCATCCAGGATCATGACCATGACCGCTTTCTCGACCATCGACATGGCTGAGGTGACCCGTCTCACCCGCGCAGGCCAGCTGAGCGAGGCGATGGCCCTGCTCCAGGGCAAGTCCGCCTCACCCGCGGCGGCGCAGGCCGGCGACCAGGGGGCCGCCGGGACCATCGACATGGTGGCGCCCACGATGTCCGGCGGGGCCTGGACCGCGCCCGGCATCGATCGCGCCGCCGCCGCCGATGGTGTCGCGAACGCGGCGAAAGCCACCTTCGCACGGCCGGGTCTCGCGGAGACGATTCAGATCCTGCGCGAGCGTTTCCCCAAGATGGGCGCGATGCCGGACCTCGGACAGGGCATCGGATCGGCGCGAGGCGTCACCGTCGCCGTGCCGGAAGGGGCACGGTTCGAGGAGCGTAGTTTCAGCAATGAAGCGGGCAGCCGGGCGTACAAGGTCTATGTCCCGAGCGGCTTCCGGGGACAGGCCCTCCCCGTCGTCGTCATGCTGCATGGCTGCACCCAGAACCCGGACGACTTCGCTGCCGGAACCCGTATGAACGAACTCGCCGAGGAGCAGACGTTCCTCGTGGCCTATCCCGGCCAGCCGCAATCGGCCAACATGCAGAAATGCTGGAACTGGTTCAACGCCGGCGACCAGCAGCGGGGCCGTGGCGAACCCTGCCTGATCGCCGGTATCGCCCTGGAGGTGGTGAAGGAGTTCTCCGCAGATCCGAGCCGGGTCTATGCGGCGGGCCTGTCGGCCGGCGGGGCGGCGGCGGCGATCATGGCGGCGACCTATCCGGATATCTTCGCGGCGATCGGCGTCCATTCCGGGCTGCCGTGCGGGGCGGCGAGCGACATGCCCTCCGCCTTCGCCGCCATGAACGGAAGCGGAAGCGCCAAGGCCCCACGGAACGGCCCGGGCGTGCCGACCATCGTTTTCCACGGGGATGCCGACAAGACGGTGAAGCCGGTCAACGGCGATCAGGTCATCGCCCTCGCCATGCCGGGCGTCTCGCTGGCGCGTGCGGCCACTCGCGGTGAGAGCGAGGGCGGGATGGGCTTCACCCGTACGGTCAGGACGGATGCGTCCGGACGCGCCATGCTCGAACATTGGGCGCTTCATGGCGCCGGACATGCCTGGTCCGGTGGAAGCAGCGACGGAAGCTACACCGACCCGCGCGGCCCCGATGCCAGCCGCGAGATGGTGCGGTTCTTTATGACGCATTCGACCCGTTCGTCGTGATCGAGGTAGCCGCTTCGCATGTCGCCATGCGTTCGGTCGCCAGGTGTCAATTGGCCTTGAGCCAGGCCCGCAGACCGAACGAGACGATCCCGAGGGCGACGATGCTCGCCGCCCAGATCGCCGCGAACCAGAGGAGACGCCGCCACAACGGAAGAGGTCTCCGGGGAGACGTGGCGGGCTCCATCAATGGTACCCCGCCGCGTCGACCTTTCCGCGAAAGACCCAGTACGAATAGGCGGTATAGGCCAGGATGATGGGGATCAGCACGGAGGCGCCGGCCAGGAGGAAGACCTGGCTCGAATGCGGCGAGGCGGCCTCCCAGATGGTGATGCGACCGGGCACGATATCCGGGAAGATGCTGATCCCGAGCCCGGCGAAGGACAGTAGGAACAGGCCGAGGGACAGGAGAAACGGCGCGGTCTCTGCCCCCTTCCGCAGCAGGTGGAAGAACAGGAACGAGGCGACGGCCACCAGGATCGGCACCTGCGCCGTGAGCAGCACGTTCGGCATGGAGAACCAGCGCTCCCAGTATTGCCCTTTCAGGAACGGCGTCGCCGCGCTGACCACCGCCACAGCCGTGATCGTCGCCGCGCCGAGCCAGAGGGAGAGGGTGCGGGCACGGGCCTGCAGCGACCCTTCCGTGCGCATGACGAGCCAGGTCGCCCCCAGCAGCGCATAGCCGCAGACCAGGCCGATTCCGACGAGCACGCTGAAGGGAGACAGCCAGTCCCACCAGCCGCCGGCATAGGCGCGGCCCTCGACCTTGATGCCTTGCAGCAGGGCACCGAGGGCGACACCCTGGGCGAAGGTAGCCACCACCGATCCGCCGGTGAAGGCGATGTCCCACAGGGCGCGATGGCCGGGGTCGCGCCAGCGGAACTCGAAGGCGACGCCGCGGAAGATCAGGCCCAGCAGCATGGCGATGATCGGCGCGTAGAGGGCCGGCATGATCACCGCGTAGGCGAGCGGAAAGGCGGCGAACAGCCCTCCCCCGCCCAGGACCAGCCAGGTCTCGTTGCCGTCCCAGACCGGGGCCACGGAGTTCATGGCGGTGTCCCGCTCCTGGCCCGGCCGGAATGCCGGGAACAGGATTCCGAGACCGAGATCGAACCCGTCCATCACGATGTAGGCGAAAACCGCGAAGGCGATGATGAAGGCCCAGACGACGGTCAGGTCGATGCTCGCGAGCATGGTGGCGTCCTCACTCGGCCGGATGGAGGGAGCGGCCGGGATCGACCGAGGATGCGGGCGTGATGCCCGCGGTGCGGATCGGAACGCCGGGCTCGATCCCGTGCTCGCCGAGATGCGGGGATTTGGCCATCAGGCGCAGGATGTAGAGGATCCCCATGCCGAACACCGCGAAATAGATCAGCACGAAGGCGACGAGGGAGGAGCCGACGGCCGGTGCCGACAGGGGAGACGCCGATTCCGCCGTGCGCAGCAGGCCGTAGACGGTGAAGGGCTGGCGCCCCACCTCCGTGGTGATCCAGCCCGCCACCACCGCCACGAATCCGGCCGGACCCATGGCGATGGCGAAGCGGTGCAGGAGCGTCCATTCGTAGAGCGCCTTCCTGTAGCGCGCATACAGGCTGAAGAGGCCGAGGAGCAGCATCAGCATGCCGAGGCCGATCATCACGCGGAAGGACCAGAACACCACCGGAACCGGCGGCCAGTTTTTCCGATCAACCGTATCGAGCCCCTTCAGCGGCTCGTTCCACCCGTGTTTGAGGATCAGCGAGGACAGTTTCGGAATGGAGATCTCGTAATCGACCCGGCCTTCCGCCTGGTTCGGCAGGCCGAACAGGATCAGCGGCGCCCCGTCCGGATGGCTCTCGAAATGCCCCTCCATTGCCATGACCTTGGCGGGCTGGTGCTCGAGGGTGTTCAGCCCGTGGGCGTCGCCGGCCAGGATCTGTAGCGGCGCGACGATGGCGGCCATCCACATGGCCATCGAGAACATCGTCCGCGCCCCGAGATTGTAGCGGTCACGCAGCAGGTGCCAGGCTCCCACCGCCCCGACAACGAGGGAAGTGGTGAGGTAGGCGGCCAGCACCATGTGGACCAGACGGTACGGGAAGGAAGGATTGAAGACGATCGCCCACCAATCCTCCGGGATGAACTGGCCGGCGGCATTGATGCCGTAGCCCTGCGGCGTCTGCATCCAGGAATTCACCGACAGGATCCAGAAGGCGGAGAAGAAGGTACCGATCGCCACCATGAGGGTCGCGAAGAAATGCAGCTTCGGCCCGACCCTGGACATGCCGAACAGCATCACGCCGAGGAAGCCGGCCTCGAGGAAAAAGGCCGAGAGCACCTCGTAGGCCATCAGTGGCCCGAGCACCGGACCCGTCCTGTCGGAGAAGACCGACCAGTTCGTGCCGAACTGGTAGGACATGACCAGGCCGGACACGACGCCCATGGCGAATGCGATGGCGAAAATCTTGATCCAATACTTGAACAGATCGAGGAAGACCTGACGGCCCGTCGCCAGCCAGAGTCCCTCCAGTACGGCGAGAAAGCTGGCGAGCCCGATGGAGAACGCCGGGAACACGATGTGGAATGCCACCGTGAACCCGAACTGGATTCTCGCGAGCAAGAGGGCGTCAACGTCCGACAGCATGTCGATCAACCTGGATGGTGACGGGGAACGGGCAGGAACGCGACTCGGCGGCTCGATATGTGGACGTAACCCTGCCCCATCGTCTCGTCGCGCTCAACGCCCCGACTCGGGTTCGGGCCTCTGTGGGGCCGCAACGGCGAAGCGGCCCTCCTCGGCCCTGTTGATGTACTGGCTCGCGATGAAGAGCCCCTTGAGGGGGCGGATGATCGGCACGCAGGCCAGGAGCAGCAGCGGGAGCGTCAGCACCGCATGGAGCCAGAGCGGCGGATCGTAGGACAATTCCAGCCAGATTCCGAAGGCCGTGACGGGAAATGCCATCGACATCATGATGAAGAAGGCGGGGCCGTCCGCCGGATCGGCGAAACCGTAATCGAGGCCGCAGGCCTCGCATCCCGGCTTGAGGGTGATGAAACCATCGAACAGCCGCCCCTCGCCGCAGCGCGGGCATCGGCAACGCAGGCCGACCGACAACAAGGATCGATCCGTCGTTCCGTCCATGGTCGAGGTTCCTCGCTTTGGCTCACGTCCCGCAGTGCAGCGGAAGCGGCTCGGGTTTGCGTGCTCAGCCTTGTATGGTATCAAAATCCATACAATGGCTTGCTTCGTAACGTGCGGCTGTTGGTTTGCAAGATTGTGCAGCGTGTGTATCTGTTCTGCGTATGCATACAACTTCGTACAATGTAGGGTCAATCATGGAATCGTGGAGCCCTACAATATCGGACGAGACCGGGCCGAAATATCTGGCCATCGTCCGGGTCCTGGCGGACGACATTCGCACCGGGCGGCTGGCCCCCGGCATGCGGCTGCCGCCCCAGCGCAGCTTGGCCAAGCATCTCGACGTCGATCTCACCACGGTCACGCGTGCATTCAACGAGGCGCGGAGGGCCGGGCTGATCGATGCCTCGGCCGGACGAGGCAGCTTCGTTCGCGCCGCCGCGCCGCCACTCCCTAAGGTCCGTACGCCGGACCCTTCGGCGAGCGTCGATTTCAGCATGAACATGCCGCCCCAGCCGGCGGAGGCGCGGCTTGCCGAGCGCATGGAGGCGGGCCTGGCGCGGCTTTCCTCCTCGCCGGGCTTCCTCGACCGCATGCAGTACCAGGACAGTGCGGGCAATATGGCGGATCGTGCGGCCGCGGCGGCATGGCTCGCTCGCCGGCTGGGTCCTGTCCCGGTCCAGCGGGTCATCGTGGCCGGCGGTGCGCAGGCCGCCCTCTCGGCCATTCTCGCCGTGCTGTTGAGGCCCGGTGATGCGCTGTGCGTTCCCGCCCTGACCTATCCGGGCCTGCGCATGGTGGCCGAGCGGCGTGGGGCTGGGCTGCTTCCCGTCGCGACGGACGGCGACGGCATCGATCCCGATTCCTTCCTCGAATGCTGCCGGGTGGGGACGCCGCGGGCCCTCTACCTCGTGCCGACCCTCGACAACCCGACGACGGCGACGATCCCGCTGTCCCGTCGCGAGCGGATCGCCGAGATTGCCCGGTCCCACGGGGTCGCGATCATCGAAGATGACGCCTACGGCGCCCTGCCTCCCGACGCCCCGGCCCCGTTCGCAGCTTTCGCCGGCGACATCACCTGGCATGTGGCGACTTTGTCCAAATGCGTCACCCCGGGCTTGCGCATCGCTTATGTCGCCGTGCCGGGCACGAACGAAGCGGTCCGCGTCGCGGCGGAACTGCGCGCCATCAGCATGATGGCGTCACCACTTGCCGCCGCCCTCGCCTCTCACTGGATCACGAATGGAGACCTCGACGAGATCGTCGCTTCCATCAGGCGGGAGAACGGCCGCCGTCAGATCGTGGCGCGGGAGGCCCTCGCGGGCCTCGATGTCCACGCGCATTCCTGCGGGCACCATCTCTGGCTCTCGCTTCCGGCACCGTGGCGACGGGGCGAGTTCGGCGCGCATGCGCGCCAACTCGGTGTGTCGGTGATCCAGAGCGACGCCTTCGCCGTCGGTCCGGCGCCCGACTCGATCCGCGTCTCCCTCGGTGCCGCGCCCGATAGCGAGGCCCTGCAATACGGCCTCGGCCTTCTGGCGACCCTGCTGGCACACCCGCCGGGCGCCATTTCGACCGTCGTTTGAAGGCAAGGCCGGTGCGGCCGGCTCCGGGATCGTGTCTCGGCCCATCTCGGGGCACGGCATGGAGATCGACTACATCTCCATACTGACGTCCCCGACCAGAGTGGTCGATCAACGACGTCCGCGTCGAAATCACCTTGGGATGCCCGTTGGCCGTCCGCACGCCACGTGATGACCATGTGGCCGGCGGGACAATCCGCCATGTCGAGGATCACAATCCGGAAGCGGGCTCTCACCAGATGAGGTCGCGCCGCCCGGCAGCATCAGCGCGCCGGCATGACCAGGGATGTCAGCATCTACGGATGTTCGTCGAGATATTCGCCAGGGCAGTAGGATCTACACGCCGGCCTCGCAGCCATCGCCCGACTTGGCGGCGAACGCATCGCGCCAACCCGATCAGCGTCGACGCTTGATGGTGTTGGCGCGCCCTGCGGGAATCGAACCCGCCTTTTCAGCGTGAAAGGCTGACGTCCTAACCGATAGACGAAGGGCGCTTGCTCAAGAGCGAGGGTTCTATAGGCGGCTTCCCCCGGCAGGGCAACCGGCGTTTCGCGGTGTTTCACGCTTGACGAACGGCATGGCGGTCGCTTTGTCGCTGCTCAGCATCGGCGCGGCGTTTCCGTCCTGCCGTCAGACAGTGGATCACACCATGAATACGCGACGCGACGGGCCGGGCGGGCCCCGCACCAGCCGCCCCGGCGGCCAGCGCGACCGGTTTCGTCACGGACCGCCCTCCTCCGGGCCGCGCGGCGTGAGCGGCGACCATGTCGTGCTCTATGGCTGGCACCCAGTGTCGCAGGCGCTGGCGAACGAGGGGCGCGGGCTGCATCGGCTGCTCGCCACGGAGAACGCTCTCGCCCGCCTAACCGAGGAGCTCGGCCCGCTCAGGATCGACGCCGAACTGGTGCGTCCCAATGCGATCAACGCCCTTCTCGGGCCGGACGCCGTGCATCAGGGCCTCTATCTCGAGGCCGATCCCCTGCCCGGCCCGGATCTCGACGACCTGCCGGACGACGCGCTGCTGCTGGCGCTGGACCAGATCACCGACCCGCACAATGTCGGTGCCATCGTCCGTACCGCAGCCGCTTTCGGCGTCGCGGGGATCATCACAACGGCGCGGCATTCGCCCACTGCCACCGGCGTGCTCGCCAAATCCGCATCGGGCGGGCTCGAACACGTGCCCCTCGTGATCGTGCGCAACCTGTCCGATGCGTTGATCGACCTCGGCAAGCGCGGCTTCACCCGTATCGGTCTCGATTCCGAGGGCGAGGCCACCCTCGATTCCGTCGGACCGAAGCGGCCGGCGGTGATCGTGCTCGGCGCCGAGGGCAAGGGCCTGCGCCAGCGCACGCGGGACAATTGCGACGTTCTCGCCCGCATTCCCTTCAGCGGCGAGATCCGCAGCATCAACGTGTCGAACGCCGCAGCGATCACGCTCTATGCTTTGAGTGTGCGCGGCGACTGATACCGAGCGGCGCTGTTTCGACCGATGGCCGGTCTCAGCGCGTTCGGCGCACGCAAGCCGCTGCGCCGTCGCGCGGGCGGACGGCGATGAGGTGCACTCACCACCGTCCGGTATGAGGCTGCGGTTCAGCGCCAGAACGGCTTCACGTCGAGCAGCGTCGCATGTGCCTTCTCCGCCGCCTTCAGCAGGTCGTGGGTGCGGGCTTCGCCGTCGGCGGCGGTGAGGCCGGCGGCGAACAGCGCCCGCCCGTCGCCATCGGCGGCCTCGCCCGTCCCGGTGGAGGCCAGGCTCGCGAGCACGGAATGGGCGGTGGCGAGGTCGTTGAGCGCGCCGAGATGGTCCTGCAGGTCCGAGAGAGCCGAGACGAACGCCTTGTGGCGCTTCTGCGCCCTCTTCTCCCCGTAGAGCGAGGCGAAGAACTCCGCACCGTAGCGCAGTTTCTTGGCTTCGATACGGACCTCGTGCCGGGCCTCCGCATCGAGGCGCTGGAGATGGCGGCCGCGCTTGCGGATGCGCCGACGGGCCTTGTCGAGCATCGCTTCCGCATGATCGCGGGCCGAGACCGCCTCCCGCTTCGCGTCGCCGCGCCACGGCCCGGTCTCGATCCAGGCGGACAAATCGAGGATCAGGCCGCGCCAGGACTGCGATTCCAGGATCGAGAAGACGGTCCCGTAGGCGCGGTCCCGCTCGGCTTCGAGCCGGATTCGCAGATCGTCGAGCCCCGCCTCCTCCGGTCTCCGCGCCATCTCGTCGGCCAGGGTCTCGCTGAGGAAGACGTCGAGGTTGCGGGCGTGTCCGAACGGCTCGGTGACGCGCTTGATCTCCTCACGCAGATGCGTGGCGGCGGGATCGCTCACGAGAATCGGCTTGAACAGGGTGAAGGCCGAGCGCAGCCGCCGCAGGGCGACGCGGATCTGGTGCAGCCCTTCCGGGTCGCGCGTCTTCAAGAAGACATCCTCGTTGAGCCGCAGATGGGTCAGGCAGGCGACGGCGATGGAGCGGAAGGCTGTCGCCGCCGAGGCGTCCTCGTCGAGCTTGACCGCTACGGCCTTGCTCGGCCGCCGCAGGGTCTCGGCGAGGATCCTGAAGCCGCGCTCGCTCTTCGAGAGCACGCCGAGGCGCAGGGGCACGGTCTCAGCGAGGCCCTGCGCCAGGGAGAACAGGTCCGCCGGATCGCCCTCCATCAGTTCGAGTTCGAGTTCCCAGATGGGCGCGTCGCCGACCGGCGTCTCCACCCGCCCTTGGTCGAGGGTCGCCGAAATGCGCGAGTGTCCATGAGCGACGGCGCGGGTGGTGCGCTCGATCACGGTGGTGACGACGGCGTTGAGGTCCGGCGAGGACGCGCTGCCGAGCACGTCCGGCACCGGCGTATCCTCGAGAAGCGACAGGTCCGGAATCGGGCCGTCCACCGCCCATTCCCATTCCGAGCGGTCGAACAGGCCGGCCGCAGAGGAGGCGGCCTTCACCGTCTGAACGTGGCGCTCCCCATGCCGGCGAACCCGCAGGGTCATCCCTTTGCGGTTAAGCGCTCGGTCGGCCGTGTCGTAATAGGTGGCGGAAAGGAACTCGGCCTCCGTCGGCTGCTCGACGGCGAGCAGCGGGTGGCGCGCCAGCTCCGCCAGTTCCGCGGCGCCGCAATCCAGCTTCAGCTCGACTTCCCTCGGGGTGCCCATCGATCGTCCTGTTCTGTGATCCGGTATGACGGGCGCCAACGCCCGAGGACCGGGTGTGGATCATCCATGGGCTTCGATGGGCGCGCAAGCGGGCCATGTCGTTGCCCGGATGGACAAACCCGAGAATTCCCGTAGCTGGGACGGGGTGGCCCGGTTGGTCGGGCCTCGATCCGGGGCACGGGATCATAGGCGCGGGATCGTAAGGGTTCGATGACGGTGGACCGGGTGAGGGCCGATCGGCTCCTGGTCGAGGGTGGCCATTTCGAGAGCCGGGCGAGAGCCCAGGCGGCGATCGAGGCGGGCCTCGTCACCGCCGACGACCGCCCCGTGACCCGCGCCTCCGACAGGCTCGATCCTCGGGCGCGGATCGTGGCGAGCGCGCCACACCCCTTCGTCTCGCGCGGCGGGCTGAAGCTGCAGGCCGCGCTGGCGGCGTTCGGCTTCGATCCGGCCGGGCTCGTCTGCCTCGATGTCGGCGCGTCCACCGGCGGCTTTACCGATGTCCTGCTGAAATCCGGCGCCGGGCATGTCTATGCCGTCGATGTCGGCCGCGATCAGCTGCACGCCTCCCTCCGTGGCGATCCCCGCGTGACCAGCCTCGAGGGCCGGGACGTGCGCGGCCTCGACACCGCGGCGATCCCCCGCGCGCCGTCCCTGGTGGCGATCGATGTCAGCTTCATCGCCCTTCGCCTTGTCCTGCCCGCAATCGTGCCGCTCATGGCTCCCGGTGCGGCCCTGGCGGCATTGATCAAGCCTCAATTCGAGGCGGGGCGAGACCGGGTCGGGCGCGGCGGCATCGTGCGCGACGAAGCCGTCCACCAGGCGGTCTGCGAGGAGGTGGCGAGCCTCGTCGCCGATCTCGGCCTGTCGGTCCTCGGCCTCATCCCCTCCCCTGTCGCCGGTGGCGACGGCAATCGCGAGTTCCTCATCGGGGCACGCTCGACGGTGCGCCCATGACGGACATCTCCATGACCGAACAACAGACCCTTCGCACCGTCGAGATCGCGCGCCTCGGGCAGCGCGGCGACGGCATGGCGACGGACGGCACCATCGTGCCCTATGCCCTGCCCGGCGAGCGCGTTTCGATTCGCAGCGATGGGGCGCGGGTCTCCCTCGTCGCGGTGGAGACCCCCTCCGCGGACAGGATCGACCCGTTCTGCGGCTATTTCGGAACTTGCGGCGGCTGCGCGGTCCAGCATCTCGCGCCGGAGCCCTACTCCGCCTGGAAGCGGGGCAACCTCGCGCAGGGTCTGGCTCAGGCCGGCATCGACGTGCCGTGCGAGCCCGCGCGCGATGCGCATGGATCGGGCCGCCGCCGGCTTACGCTCCATGTGCGCGAGATCAAGGGCAAGGGCGTCGCCGGTTTGATGGAGGCGCGCAGTCACGCCCTCGTGGCAATCGATCATTGTCCCATCACCGTCGAGCAGCTCCACCGGGCGCCGGCCGTCGCGCGGGCGCTCAGCGCTCCCCTCGGCCATGGCCGCAAGCCCCTCGACGTTGCCTTCACCGCCACCGAAGCCGGTCTCGACGTGGATCTGCGCGGGCACGGCCCGGTGAGCGAGGGCCTGCGCGCCACACTGGTGCGCCTCGCGGGCGAACTCGACCTCGCGCGCCTGTCCCTGCACGGCGACATCGTGGTGGAGCGCCGCGCGCCCGCGATCACCACCGGCGAGACCCGTCTCGTGCCGCCGCCGGGGGGCTTCCTGCAGGCGACGGAAGCGGGCGAGGCGATGCTCGCCGAGCTCGTCGTCTCCGCCCTCGACAAGCGCGTGAAGCGCGTGGTCGACCTGTTCTCCGGGGCAGGCCCGTTCACCCTCGCCATGGCCCGCACGCGGGATGTCCATGCGGTGGAGGGCGAGGCGGCGGCGATCGCCAGCCTCGACCGGGCGTTCCGTGCCACGCGCGGCCTGCGCCGGATCACGAGCGAGACCCGCGACCTCTTCCGCCGGCCGCTCCTGCCCATCGAACTCGAGACCTTCGACGCCGTGGTGTTCGATCCGCCGCGCGCCGGAGCCCAGGCCCAGGCCAAGCGCATCGCGGAATCGAAAGTGCCCCTGGTCATCGGCGTCGCCTGCGACATCGGCTCGTTCGCCCGCGATGCGGCGACGCTGATCGAGGGCGGCTACCGCCTCGAACGGGTCGTCCCCGTCGACCAGTTCAAGTATTCGAGCCATCTCGAAATGGTGGGCGTGTTCCGGAAGGACGTGGCCAAGCGCAGGCCCTCGCTGAGGTAGGATCCAAGGCCGGCCGGTCGCGGAGCCAGCCTCGCTTTCCGGGTCGCGGTGCGCTGCGGCACGCTGCAGGGCTCTGCGAGGTCATGGCAGCCGCGCTCGAAATCCCATGGCCGGTGCACCTTGCCATTGCCATGTTGGGGATAAGCCAATTGTCACCCCATTTAGGATCCTTTGTCGTGGACGTCTTCACCGCCAAGCTGCTGGTTTCCGCAGCCATCGTTACGGCCGTTGCCGGTTTCTCCCTGCTGACCGCCGGCTGGGCCCTCCTCGACGTCTACACCGATTTTCGTCGCGGAGCCGAAGAGCGTACCACTTCCCGTCCGCAACCCTGAGCGCCTCCGCCCTTCGGTCAGAACAGCGTCCCTTGAGCGTCCTCGTCGCTCGATAACGGGCGCTCCTCCGGCGGAATGTCCGATACCGCCTCCGCTCTGGCCCGGCCGACCGGGACGGCGAGATCCGCACCCTCGTTGCGCGCATCGTTGACCCGCGCGCTCACCACGTCGAGGGTCAGCCATTCGTCGGGACACGGCCGGCATAGGGCGATCGCATCGCGTGGCTCCGTGCCGAGTTGGTCGAGCCAGGGTTCGATGGCCTCGGGCGGCAGGATGGCCGGCATCCGGTCGTGGACCGCCGCCATCGTGCCGTTGGCGCCCGTGGTGACGATGGCGGCGGTATCGATCTCGGACCCGTCGGCCCCGAGCCAGTTCTCCCACACGCCCGCCAGGGCCATCGGCGCCCCGTCCGCCCGGCGGATCATATAGGGCGTGCGCGTCATGGCCTTGCCGGTTCCCTCCCGGCGCCACTCGTAGAAACCGTCGGCGAGGAAGACGCAGCGGCGGTGGCGGATGGCTCCCCGGAACGTCGCCTTCTCCTGCACCGTCTCGACGCGCGCGTTGATGATGAGCGGAAAGCCCTTCGGGTCCTTCAGCCAGCCCGGCAGGAAGCCCCAGCGCATGAGCCGGAAGTGGCGTTCCCCGCGTTCCGCTAGCACGATCGGCACCGGCTGGGTCGGCGCCACGTTGTAGCGGGCCGGAAAATTCGGCTGTTCGGGATAGCCGTAGAACGACCGGAAGACGTTCGGATCCTGCTGGATGAGGAAACGGCCGCACATGTGGTTACTTTCCCCGGCGGTCCAGTGCAGGACGAATCCGATGAGCGGTGTCGAGGGTCCGGGGGTGCACGCGACCCGTCCTGCCCTACAGCCATTTCTTCCAGCGGAAGAAGACATACGGCAGCACGGCCGCGACGACCATCATCACCACGGCCATGGGATAGCCGAAGGTCCAGTCGAGCTCGGGCATCGCCTTGAAGTTCATGCCGTAGATCGAGGCGATGAGGGTCGGCGGCATGAATACCACCGCCATGACCGAGAACAGCTTGATGATGTTGTTCTGCTCGAGGTTCACGAGGCCTAGCGTCGCGTCGAGGAGGAACTGGATCTTGGACGAGAGGAAGGTCGCGTGCTCCTCCAGCGATTGCAGATCGCGCAGGGTCGATCGCACGTCCTCGCGCAATTCTCGCGGCGCCTTGGTGGTGCGGTAGGTCGCAGACAGGGAGAGCAGGATGCGCTCCATCGAGACCAGACTCTCGCGCTGCTTCGAGATCAGGTCGCCCAGACGTCCGAGCGCCCTTAGGGTGTCCTGCAGGGCGGTGTTGCGGGCCGACGGGTCCGCCTTCTCCTCGAAGATCTTGCCCGAGAGCCGGTCGATCCGCTCGCCCTGAAGCTGGAGCACGTCCGCCGCCCGGTCGATCACCGTCTCGATCAGCCCGGCGAGGATCGTCTCGCCCGAGGGCGCGGCCGAAGGGCCGTTGCCGGTCGAGCGTCCGGCCCGCTGGGTGTACATGCGGAAGGCCTGGGGCTCCTCGTAGCGCACCGTCACGAGGCGATTGCCGCGCAGGATGAAGGTGATGCCGGCCAGCCCCGGCTCGTCCGCGTCGCTGACCTTGCTCAGCACCCGGCCGGTCATGTAGCGCGCCCCGTCCTCGACGTAGAGGAGTTCGGAGGGCTCGATGTCCTTCATCTCCTCGCGGGTCGGCACCGAGATGCCCATGAAGGCCTCGACCTTGAGGTCCTCCTCCCGCGTCGGGCGGATCATGTCGAGCCAGACGGTCTCGTCGGGGATGGGGTCCTGCAGTTCGAGGGGACGGCGGTCGAGCAGGATGTGCCCGGGGCCGGCGATCGGCTGATGGATGAAGATCACGCTTTACGTCTCAGGCGAGGGCCCCGGAAGGCGGTGTGTTCGCATCCGGCACGAAGAAGTCCGGCGCAAGGGGTATGCCGGGTGTGACGCGGTATTGTGTGAAGTCCGTGACACCTTGCTCGGCGAGGAAGCTGTCGTCGATGAGGAAGCGGCCGGTGATGTCGCGGGACGGTTTCACGAACAGGGCATGGGCCGCATCGGCGATGATCTCCGGCGTCCGGCTCGCCTGGATCAGCGCCTCGCCGCCGAGGAGGTTGCGCACGGCCGCCGTGGCGATGGTGGTGCGCGGCCACAGGGCGTTCACCGCGATGCCCTGTCGACGCAGCTCGCCGGCGAGGCCGAGGACGCAGAGGGACATGCCGAACTTGGCCATGGTGTAGGCGAGATGCGGGGCGAACCACTTTTCCGCCATGTCGAGGGGTGGCGACAACATCAGGATATGCGGGTTATCCGCCTTCTCCAGATAGGGGATCGCGTATTTCGAGACCATGTAGGTTCCGCGCGTGTTGATCTGGTGCATCAGGTCGAAGCGCTTCATCTCCGTCTGCGGCGTGCGGGTGAGCGAGATCGCGCTCGCGTTGTTCACCACGATGTCGATGCCGCCGAAGGTCTCCGCCGTCCGCGCGATGGCCGAGGCGACGCTGCTCTCGTCGCGCACGTCGACGAGAAGCGGCAGGGCGTGCCCGCCCGCCGCCTCGATGGCCGCCGCCGCCGAGTGGATCGTGCCGTCGAGCTTTGGATGTGGCGTGTCGGTCTTGGCAGCGATGGCGACGTTGGCCCCGTCGCGGGCGGCGCGCAGGCCGATGGCGAGGCCGATGCCGCGCGAGGCGCCGGTGATGAAGAGGGTCTTGCCCTTCAGGGACGTCGGATCCGTCATGGCCGTCTCCTCACGATCCGAGTTGAAAACGCGGCGGCGTCGTGCCGTCGGCGTCGGTGAAGCCGTATTCGGCGGCGAGATCGCCCGCATGCAGGATGCGCCCGGCCCGGGCAGGGACATCGGGGTCGGCGGCGAGCGCCGCCAGCGCCCGTCCCGCATAGAGCGGGCTCTCCGTCGCCCGGTCGGCATGGCCGTTGTCGCGTGCCCGCTCCGTGAGGACGAAGCCGGGCGAAAGACCGAGGGCGGTGACGCCGTGGGGGGCGAGCTCCTGTGCGCAGGCGAAGGCGAGCCGGTTGGTGTTGGCTTTGGCGAGGTCGTAGAACACGTCGCCGAGGTAGCCGGTCCCGGTGTCGAACGAGACGAAGGCGATGAGGCCGCGTTTGGCCGAGACCATCGCCGGCGCGACGGCTCTGGCGAGGAGCAGCGCCGGATAGGGACCGGTCTCGAAGAACTGCGAGAAGGATTCGGTGGAGCGGCGCCAGAACGGCGTGCCCCATTCGACCCCGTCGGCATAGCGCTCGCCGTCGAACCCTTCGTTGCCGCCCCAGACGCTGGAGATCGCGACGTCGATCCGGCCGAAGCGACGCAGCACCCAGTGGACGAGCCCGTCCACCGCCCGCTCGCTGGTGTGGTCGCAGAGGTAATGATGGCCCTCGCCCCCGGCGGCATCGACCTCGCGGGCGGTGTCCTCGATGGTCTCTGACCTGCCCTCGGTGCGCGGCCCCGTCTCGCTCGACCGGGCAGTGACGATCACCGTGGCTCCGGCCTCCCCCAGCCCGCGGGCGATTCCCCGGCCGACACCGCGTGAGGCGCCCGCGACGAGGCAGATCGTCCGGCGCAGATCCGGAACGGAGGCGCGCCCGCTCATGAGGTTCTGGTCTTGCCGAGGAAGCGCCCGAACGCCTCCTGCGCCTCGGGCGAACGCAGCCGTGCCTCGAAAGCCACGGCCTCCGCTTCGAGCGCGGCCTCGACCTCGGCCTGATTGCCGCGGATGAGCCTGCGCGTCGCGGCGACCGCGCCGGGCGGAAGGGCGGCGAGGCGCTCGGCCTGGGCCAAGGCGTGATCGAGCAGGAGATCGCTCGGCGCAATGGCGTTGACGAGGCCGAGACGCAGGGCTTCGTCCGCGTCGAACGGTTGCGACAAAAGAAGGAACTCGGTGGCCTTCAGGATCCCGACCCGGCGCGGCAGCAGGTAAGACGAGGCCGCTTCCGGCACGAGTCCGAGTTCCACGAACGGCATCCGGAACCGCGCGGCCGGACTCGCATAGACGAGGTCGCAATGCAGCGTCAGCGTCGTACCGATCCCCACCGCGATCCCATCCACCGCCGCCACCATCGGTGTCGTCGTCCGGGCGAGCTGGCGGATGAAGTGAAGGGCCGGCGCCTCGGTGAAGGGTTTTCGCGCGCCGGCGACGAAATCGGCGATGTCATTGCCGGCGCTGAACGCGCCCGGCGCCCCGGCGAAGACGATGGCGCCGATGGCATCCGATGCGTCCGCCTGCGCCAGTGCTTCGCGCATGGCATCGTACATGGCGCCGGTGAGCGCGTTCTTCTTCTCCGGCCGGTCGAGACGGATGAGGCGGACGCCTTCGGCGCTGTCCTGGATCGCGACGTGCTCGGTCATGTCTGTCCCTGTTTTCCGGCGATCCCTCTCCCGCCTGCTCCGCAGGCATCCTCCCCCCGCAGAGGGGGAGGGTCTTCTCGTACTCACCCCGCCAAAGCCAGCATGCCGTCCTGCGTGAACCCGCCGCCGTCGACGACGCTCTGTTCCAACCCGCTCGCCGCCGTGAGGAGGTTCTCGGCGAAGAACCGCGCCAGCGCGATGCGGGCGCCATGCGCCGGATCGGTCTCGCCGGCCCTCAGGGCGGCATTCGAGGCCAAAGCCGCGCGGGCAAGGCAGGCCGCCCCTTGCGCGAGGCCGAACAGGCGCAGATACGGCGCCGCTCCGGCCTGGGCCTCCTCCGGACGGTTCGAGGCCAGCGCCTTGAGGAGGAAGCTCGTCGCGCGGTCGAGGCTTTCGATCCCGGCGCGCAGACGTGGCCCGAGATGGCCGAAGGCCGGTGTCGCGTCCTTTTGCACGGCCTCCGCAACCCGACGCATCGCCGCGAGCTGCGCCCGCACCGTCGCCCCGCCGTTCAGGGGGATCTTGCGCGCCACGAGGTCGATGGCCTGGATCCCGTTGGTGCCCTCGTAGATGGCGAGGATGCGCGCGTCGCGCATGTGCTGGGCGGCGCCTGTCTCCTCTACGAACCCCATGCCGCCATGGACCTGGACGCCCAGCGACGTGACCTCGTTGGCGATGTCGGTGGAGAAGGCCTTGGCCACGGGGGTCAGCAGCGACGCCCGGTCGAGCCCGGCCCTGCCCTCGGCACCGCGCGCCGCGTCGAGGGCCTCCGCCGTAAGGTAGCAGATGCCGCGCGCCGCCGCCGTATAGGCCTTCATCGTCAGCAGCATCCGCTGCACGTCGGCATGCGCGACGATGGGGCTGACGGGATCGGACGAGCCGGCCGCCTTGCCCTGGCGCCGGTCGCGGGCATAGGCCAGCGCCTGCTGGTAGGAGCGCTCGGCGACGCCGACGCCCTGCAGCCCGACATTGAGCCGGGCGGAGTTCATCATCGTGAACATGCAGGCGAGGCCCCGGTTCTCCTCGCCGATGAGCCAGCCCGTCGCGCCACCCTCGTCGCCGAAGGCCATGGAGCAGGTGGGTGAGCCGTGGATGCCGAGCTTGTGCTCCAGGCCGGAACAACGCAGGTCGTTGCGGCTGCCGTCGGGGAGGAACTTCGGCACCAGGAACAGGGAGATGCCCCGCGTGCCGGCCGGCGCATCCTTCAGCCGGGCGAGGACAAGGTGGACGATGTTGTCGGTCAGGTCGTGGTCGCCATAGGTGATGTAGATCTTCGAGCCGACGATCCGGTAGGTCCCGTCGCCCGCGGGCTCCGCCCGGCTGCGCAGCAGCGACAGATCCGAGCCCGCCTGCGGCTCGGTGAGGTTCATCGTGGCGGTCCACTCGCCGGAGACGAGCTTTCCGAGGTAGCGCGCCTTCAGGTCGTCGGAGCCGTGCTTGGCCAGGGCTTCGATGCCGCCGGCGGTGAGCAGCGGACACAGGGCGAAGCTGATGCTGCCGGCATTCCACATCTCGCTGCAGGCCGCGTTCAGCAAGAGGGGCAGGCCCTGGCCGCCGTGATCGGCTTCGGCACTGAGGCCGTTCCAGCCGCCCTCGATCCAGGCGCGATAGGCCTCGCGCCAGCCCGGCGACGTGGTCACCGCGCCGTCGGCGAGACGAGCGCCCTGGCGGTCCCCCACCTGGTTAAGCGGCGCGATCACCGCATCCGCCACCCGGCCCGCCTCCTGCAGGATCGCGTCCGCATCCTCCATCGTCAGGTCGCCATGGGCTCCCGAGGCGATGGCGGCATCGAGCCCCGCCACGTGGCGCAAGGCGAAGCTGATGTCGGCAACCGGCGTGCGATAGGTCATGGATGCTCCTCCCGCGTCGTCTCGAGCGACGCTTACCCTGAGTTTGACGCGCGAACCGACCCGGCGATACGGCCTGTCGCGCCATGTGCCCCCAGGCATAGGCAAGACGGGTTCGCGGGGATAGGCAGTCCCCATCGAGGATGCGGCACCGAGCCCGACGCCCCTCAGGCATGGGATAGTTTAGATATGAACGATCTCGGGTCAATCCCCGGCAAGACGCTGTGGCTGGGCACGGACGAGGCCGGCATCGAGCGATCCGCGCAAGTCCTGCGGAACGGCCGGCTCGTCGCCTTTCCCACCGAGACGGTCTACGGGCTTGGCGCCGATGCCTCCGACGCGGGCGCCGTCGCGCGGATCTATGCGGCCAAGGAGCGGCCGAGCTTCAACCCGCTGATCGCACACGTGCCCGGTCTCGATGCCGCACGGCGCGAAGGCGTGTTCGACGGGATCGCTCTCCGCCTCGCGGAGGCATTCTGGCCCGGTCCGCTGACGCTCGTCGTCCCGGCGGCATCGGGGGGAACCGTCAGTGATCTGGCACGCGCCGGTCTGCCCAGCGTGGCCCTGCGCGTCCCGGCCAATCCCGTCGCCCTGTCCCTGCTGCGAAAAGTCGGGCGGCCCGTGGCGGCGCCCTCCGCCAACCGTTCGGGCCGTGTGAGCCCGACCCGTGCCGAGCACGTCCTCGCCGATCTCGACGGCCGCATCGCCGCAATACTCGATGGAGGATGTACTCCGGTTGGCGTGGAATCGACGGTCATCGCTTGTCTCGACGGTCGTGCGCGCCTGTTGCGTCCCGGCGGCGTGACGCGGGAGGCGGTCGAGGCGGTTCTGGGATTTGCCCTAGACGGCGGTCAGGAGTCCGGCGAGGCGCCGATCGGTCCCGGCCTCCTCGCTTCCCACTACGCGCCACGGGCCGCCGTGCGCCTGGACGCGTCGCGGGTGGAACCGAACGAAGCGGTTCTCCTCTTCGGCCCCGTGGACCCGCCGGGAACGGAAGCGGCGACAGCGCGCTTGAACTTGAGCGCAGCCGGCGATCTGCAGGAGGCCGCCGCCAGCCTGTTCTCCGCTCTGCGGCATCTGGACGAGGCCGGAACCGGGACCATCGCCGTCGCTCCGATCCCCCGGACGGGCCTCGGCGAGGCGATCAACGATCGGCTGCGCCGGGCCGCAGCACCCCGCTGAATTTTTTTCGAACTCGTGGAACTCGTGTGCCCTGAGCACGTTCGTCATACACGAAGGTCGGTTCAGCCCCCAGATGACCTTCCTCCTTTCAAGGCTCGGATATCATCCGAGCCTTTTTTCTTGGGCGCGTTTCATAGGCAGAGTAAGGGGCCCGGCGCGATGCGCGAGACCCGCTACGTTGCGAGCCCGATTCAGCCGGCGAGCTTGGCGGCGATGCCGGCCACGTGCCTGCCCTGATAGCGGGCGCCATCGAGTTCGATACTGGCCGGCAGCCGGCTTCCGTCGCCATCGGCGATCGTGGAGGCGCCATAGGGTGTACCGCCCTTCACCTGCTCGACACCGTTCTGTCCGGCGAAGGCGTAGGGCAGACCAACGACGACCATGCCGTGATGGAAAAGCACGGTGTGGAAGCTCGTGAGCGTCGTCTCCTGTCCGCCATGCTGGGAGGCGGTGGAGGTGAAGACCGAACCGACTTTGCCGATCAGCTTGCCCTCCGCCCAGAGACCGCCGGTCTGGTCGATGAACTGCTTCATCTGGGCAGCCATGTTGCCGTAGCGCGTGGGCGTACCGAAGATGATCGCGTCGTAATCGGCCAGTTCGTCCACGGTGGCGATGGGCGCCTCTTGGTCGAGCTTATAGTGGGACTGCCTGGCGACATCGTCGGGGACGAGTTCCGGCACGCGCTTCACGCTGACCTCGGCCCCGGCCTCACGGGCTCCCTCCGCCACGGCGTGCGCCATCTGCTCCACATGTCCCCAGGACGAGTAGTAGAGAACCAGAACCTTCGCCATCGTCTTCGCTCCATCCATGAATGCCGCAACAGGACGTCATGCCGGGCAGCGTATCGGAGCGTGCAAGGCGCCTGGAAGTGCCTCGGTCCGGGAAAGCTGCCCTACGCCTCCCCAGATACGTTGCGGCGCATGGGGAATGAGACCTCGCGCGACGAAGCCGTATAAACGCCGACAGGCGTCGCGCTCGGCGCGAGATCGATCAGGTCGCAAGAATAAAAGCCGGCCGCGCGTCGATCAGGCGATCGACGCGATCTCGACATCGTGCCCGTTCACTTCGACACTGTCCCCGACGCTCTTGCCGGTGAGCGCCTTGGCCATGGGCGACACGTAGGAAATCGACCCTTTCGCCGGGTCGGCTTCATCCTCACCGACGATGCGGAACGTCTGCTTGGTCTCGTCCTCTTTGACGATCGAGACGGTGGAACCGAAATGCACGGTGTCGCCGCTCATGGGCTCCACCAGTTCGGCGGAGCCGAGCCGGGCCGTCCAGTAGGCGAGGTCACGGGTGACACGGGCCTCGTCGGCCTTGGCCCCCGGCGTGAGCGCGGAGAACTCCGATTGCAGCCGCGCCACCTCGGCCTCCATCTGGGCAAGGCCCTGGGGGGTGACGAAATTGGTGTGGGGCGAGATCGGACGATCGGGAAGATCCTCGAAGGCTTCGCCGCCTTCACGCTCTTTGACGAATGCACTGCTCATGGAAACGGCAATGCTCCGGGGGCCAAACGGTTCCGCTTGCTCTCATCCGACGGTGACGACGGTGCGCCCCCGGGTCCGTCCCGCGAGGATGTCTTCCGCGAGCGCCCCGACTTGCGCGAGAGGCACGGTGCTCGTCATTCTGGCGAGGATATCCCGATCGAGGTCTCTCGCGATCCTCGCCCAGGCTTGCCTGCGCTTGTCCAGGGGGGTGGTGACGCTGTTGATGCCGAACAGAGTGACGCCGCGCAGGATGAAGGGCGCCACCGACGTCGGCAGGTCCATGCCGCCCGCCAGTCCGCAGGCCGCGATGGCTCCGTCGGCCTTCGTGGCGGCAAGGAGATTGGCGAGGGTCGTCGAGCCTACGGCATCGATCCCGGCCGCCCAGCGCTCTTTCGCCAGGGGCTTGCCGGGATGGGAGAGTTCGGCCCGGTCCAGGATCTCGGATGCGCCGAGGGATGTGAGGTAATCGGCTTCGCCGGCGCGGCCGGTGACGGCGATGACGTGCCAGCCGGCCTTTGCGAGAAGCGCCACCGCCACCGATCCGACCCCGCCGGAGGCGCCTGTAACGATGGCGGCTCCATCGGAGGGTTTCAGGCCATGGGCATCGAGGGCCATGAGACAGAGCATGGCGGTGTAGCCGGCGGTGCCGACCGCCATCGCCTCTTCGGGTTTCAATCCCTCCGGCAGCGGCACGAGCCAATCGCCTTTCACCCGCGCTCGCTCGGCATAGGCGCCGAGATGGCTCTCACCCACGCCCCAGCCCGTGAGCACCACCGCATCGCCGGGCTTGTAGTCAGGATGGTCCGAGCTTTCGACGATACCGGAGAAATCGATGCCGGGGATCATGGGGAAGCGGCGCACCACGGGCGAGCGCCCGGTCATCGCCAATCCGTCCTTGTAGTTGAGGGTCGAGTGCGTGACCCGGACGGTGACGTCGCCCTCCATCAGGTTCGTTTCGTCGAAATCGGTGAAGCGGAGACTCTGCCCCGCTTCGCCCTTCTCGATCACCCATGCCTTGAACGTCGCCATGTCCGTCGGTCTCCTCACGCCTCGGTGATGACCTGTGGCGGTGTGGGCACGAATCAAGCCGGCCCCGAGCGCGGATGCGCCCGGGGCCGGGAAGGCATCGCCTCGCGGTCGATCAATAGCCGTCGTAGATGCTGCCGGTGGAGAAGCCGAGGCCGACTCCGATATCGGCCGAACTGGCGCCAGTGATGCCGAAGGCGTCGGGGATCGAGCCGATGAGCGGAGCGCGGTGGGAGCCGCCATAACCAACGCCGCCATAACCAACGCCGCCATAACCAGCGCCGCCGTGAGCCGGCACCCAGCCGGAGCGGCCGCGCGAGACCAGGACGGAGCGCTGGATGCTGGCGTATTCGGCGGGAATCGTTTCGGGGATGGTCTGGCCGGGCTGGGCCAGGATCCGACGATGGCGCACGGCGAAGCGCGGCGGGATGTCGACCCAGCAGCCGATCATCTCGCCGTAGGCGTCACGCCGGGTCTGCCAGACGCGGCCGCCGGGCGACACCTGGACCTGTTCGGAGACGGTCTCGTAGACCGGAGGAATCGAGCGGTAGACGGTGCGGGCGGGGCGGACGAGTACGCGCTCGGACACGGTGTCGTAGACGGGAGGGGTCGTCACATGCCGATAGCATTCGGCTCCCCCGCATCCTCCGGCCTGAGCCGATGTCGCAAGGATCGAAGCACCGAGCAGGGCGCCGGCAACGGCGAAGGTAGAACGCGTGAAATGGGCGACCGGCGCGGTCATGCTCGAATCCTCGACACTGAAATGCGGTGTGATCGGCGCGCGCCTGACGTTGGCGTGCACCCTTCGACGCATTAGAGGCGGTCAAGTTGCGCTCGGAGCAAGCTCTATCGCAGATCAGGGTAAAATTAACCCTGGCTTAAGACTACGCAATTTTCACTCTGCTTAAGTAAAGCGAGCGATGTTGATTCAGGGGGCGTTAAACCGGCTTCAGGTCTGGCCGCGCTTCAGCTGATAGAAGATGTGACGGCCGATCACGTCCATCTTCTTCAGGCGCCGGGACCAGCCCGGCTTCACGTAATCGGCGTGGTAATGCGTGGCGCCTCCGACCTCGCTGAGATAGGTGCGGCCTTCGATCACCGCGCTGGCGATGCGGGTGGCGCTCTGCCAGGAGGGGCCGTCGGTAATGCGCAGGGACTTGCCCTCGCAGGCGAAGGAGAACTGGCAGCCCATGTAGCGGTGGCGGTTCTGGTAGACGACGCCGCAGACGTTCGACGGGTAGAGACCGCTTTTCACCCGGTTCAGCACGACCTGGGCGACGGCCGCTTGGCCGTCCTCGGGCTCGCTCCGGGCTTCGAAGTACACCGCTTCGGCGAGGCAGCGCTGCTCGCGGTCGATGGAATCTGGGACGATGAGGTCGGCATAGCGGTGCCGGGCGTCTTCGGGGACGATCTCGGCGATGCCGGCGCCGAGATCCTTTCGCGGCGAGAAGCCGGGGATCATCAGGCTCGCCGCCGCGACTTCGATTGGGGTGGCATCCGCCGGGGCCGGTGTCGTCGACGACAGGGCGATGGCGCGCGGAATGGCCGGTGTGGCGCCGTCTGACGGCTCGTCGGTCTCTTCCTCGCCGGACACCTCGTGCGGAGGCGTGAAACCCGAAGCCGGTTCCAGGTCGGGCGACCAGATCGCGGAGCCGGGGACCAGCATGCCGATCTCGGCACCCGACAGGCCGACCCTGACGACGGGCACCGTCACGTCCTTGCCGACGCCTGCCTCATGGTTCGGATAAAGCCGCTCCGTCGCCTTCGCATCGACGCGGCGACGAACCCCCGGCGTATCGTGGGGAAGGCGCAAGGCGATCCTCGCTCCGCCCTGCCCCGTCAGGCCGGACGCGGAAGGGTCGGTTCCGGCACTTGCCGTGAAAGAGACAACGAAGCCGAGGGCAAGGGTCCACGGCACCATGGAGGCGCGAAACCAGGGCCGTTGGCAGGGGCGGCGAACGCGTTTCGTACTCACGACCGTACAACCCGGTTAGGGACCTGGCCTCGCCGGTCACGCGCATGGGTGACCAGAAGGTATGATCCAAACTATCGGGCGTTATGGTTGCGAGTGTCTTAAGACGATGCGAGTGATCTCGTCTCGCGAAGACATCGATCGGTCCCCACGAAGTCGTCTTGAGGTACTGGAGCGATCAAAGGTTTCCGGGCCGACCGTGTGTCACCGCGAGGGCGCCCACGAGAGCATTGATGCTGGAGCGTCCCGTGGTCTCGGCGATGCGCTCCGCATCGGCATTGCTCTGCGTCGCGACCGCGAAGACGAGGAGAGCGATGGTCGCGAGACCGCCGAGCGCCGAGACGACCCAGAAATAGGCCTGCTGGACGACCCGTGGCACGGGCACGGCATGCGAGGTTTCGGAGAGAAAAACAGGAGGTTGGCTCGAGTCGCTCATGGTCGGCGTTCCCGCGCGTTCAATGCCATCCCACCCAGCCGGGAGCGTCGTCGCGCTTTGGACTGGCACTAGCACTCAACGTGCCGAAGCGACATCGGTTCACGTGGTATTCGGAGATTTGTTCAACGAAATTTCGACGCGTCTCATGCCGAAGCACAGTGGACAAACGCGCCCAGGGACAATCCAAAAAAAAGGGCGGCCACCGGCCGCCCTGTCCCGTCTGACTGACTGAATAATCCGGCACTCAGCTGCGGGTCTTGTCCCGCATCGCCAGTGCTGCCTGAGCCGCGGCGAGACGCGCGATCGGTACGCGGTAGGGCGAGCACGACACGTAATCGAGGCCGACCTCCTGGCAGAAGTGGATCGAAGCTGGATCGCCGCCATGCTCGCCGCAGATGCCGAGCTTGATGTCGGGGCGGACCGCCCTGCCCCGCTCGACGCCGATGCGGACGAGCTCGCCTACGCCTTCCTGATCGATCGAGATGAACGGATCGGCGGACAGGATGCCCTTCTGGGTGTAGGCCCCGAGGAACGTCGCGGCATCGTCACGGGAGATGCCGAGGGCGGTCTGCGTCAGGTCGTTGGTGCCGAAGGAGAAGAACTCGGCTGTCTTGGCGATGTCGCCGGCGCGAAGGGCCGCGCGCGGCAATTCGATCATGGTGCCGACCTGATAGGACAGCGCCGCGCCCGTCTCCTCGGTGACGGCCTTCGCCATGGCGTCGATGCGCGCCTTGACGATGTCGAACTCCATCTGGGTGAAGACCAGCGGAACCATGATCTCGGCGGTGACGGGGGCATCCGTCTCCTTGGCGGCCTGGACGGCGGCCTCGAAGATGGCGCGGGCCTGCATCTCCGCGATCTCCGGGAAGGCGATGGCGAGGCGGCAGCCACGGAAGCCGAGCATCGGGTTGAACTCGTGCAGCTCGGTCATCCGGCGGCGGAGCTTCTCTTCGGACACGCCGGTGCTCTTGGCCACATCCTGCACTTCCGCATCGGTGTGGGGCAGGAACTCGTGCAGCGGCGGATCGAGCAGGCGGATCGTCACCGGCAGGCCGGACATGATCGTGAACAGCTCGACGAAGTCCTGGCGCTGATAGGGCAGGATCTTGGCCAGGGCCGAGCGGCGGCCCTCGACGTCGTCGGCGAGAATCATCTCGCGAACGGCGACGATCCGGTCCCCTTCGAAGAACATGTGTTCGGTGCGGCACAGGCCGATGCCTTCCGCGCCGAAATTGCGGGCGGCGCGGGCATCGGTGGGCGTGTCTGCATTGGTGCGCACCTTCATGGTGCGGACCTTGTCGGCCCAGCCCATCAGGGTCGCGAATTCGCCGGAGAGCGAGGGCTCCAGCATCTTCACTTCGCCGAGGAGCACCTGGCCGGTGGACCCGTCGATGGTGATCTTGTCGCCGGCCTTCAGCGTCGTGCCCGCCACCGTGAGGGTGCCGGCCTTGTAGTCGACCCGGATCGTGCCGACACCCGAGACGCAGGGCTTGCCCATGCCGCGGGCGACCACGGCGGCGTGCGAGGTCATGCCGCCGCGCGTGGTAAGGATGCCCTCCGAGGCGTGCATCCCGTGGATGTCCTCGGGGCTCGTCTCGATCCGCACGAGGATACACTTGCGCTCGGCCTTGCGGGCCGCCTCGGCATCCTCGGAATTGAACACGATTTCGCCGGTGGCCGCACCCGGCGAAGCCGGCAGTCCGGAGGCGATGATCTTGCGCTCGGCCTTCGGGTCGATGGTGGGATGGAGCAGCTGGTCGAGGGCTGCGGGCTCGACCCGGCCGATCGCCTCCTCCTCGGTGATCAGGCCTTCGGCGGCGAGATCCACGGCGATGCGCAAGGCCGCCTTGGCGGTGCGCTTGCCGTTGCGGGTCTGGAGCATCCAGAGTTTGCCCGACTCGATGGTGAACTCCATGTCCTGCATGTCGCGATAATGGGTCTCGAGGAGCCCATAGATCCGTACCAGCTCGGCGTAGGATTCGGGCATCGCCCGCTCCATCGACGGCTTGTCGGACTTGGCCTCGATCCGCGCCTTCTCGGTGATGTCCTGCGGCGTGCGGATACCCGCCACCACGTCTTCGCCCTGGGCGTTGATCAGGAACTCGCCGTAGAGCGCACGCTCGCCGGTGGAGGGGTTGCGGGTGAAGGCGACGCCCGTGGCCGAGGTGTCGCCCATGTTGCCGAACACCATGGCCTGGACGTTGACCGCCGTGCCCCAGCTCTCGGGGATGCCGTTGAGCTCACGGTACTTCTTCGCGCGCGGAATCATCCAGGAGCTGAACACCGCGCCGATGGCGCCCCAGAGCTGGTCTTCCGCGTCCTGCGGAAAGTCCGAGCCGTGCTCGTCGCGGACGATCTTCTTGTAAAGACCGATCATGTGCTTCCAGTCGTCGGCACCGAGTTCGGTGTCGAGGTTGAAGCCCTTGGTCTCCTTGTAATGCTCCAGCGCCTCCTCGAAGGCGTGGTGCTCCACGTCGAGGACCACGTTCGAGTACATGGTGATGAAGCGGCGATAGGAATCGTAGGCGAAGCGCGGATCGCCGGCGCCCTCGGCCAGGGCCTCGACGGTAGTGTCGTTGAGACCGAGGTTCAGCACCGTGTCCATCATGCCCGGCATGGAGGCGCGGGCACCGGAACGGACGGAGACGAGGAGCGGGTTCTTGGGATCGCCGAAGCCGCGCCCGGTGAGCGCACCGACCGCATCGAGGGCGGCCTGGACCTCGGCCTTCAGCTCGGCCGGGTATTGGCGGCCGTTGTCATAGTACCAGGTGCAGACTTCGGTAGTGATGGTGAAGCCCGGAGGGACTGGAAGTCCGAGATTGGACATCTCGGCAAGGTTCGCGCCCTTACCTCCGAGGAGGTTGCGCATGGAGGATTGACCCTCCGCCTTGCCGTCGCCGAACGAGTAGACCCACTTCGCCATCGTCATTGATCCGCTTGCACCACGTCGGGATATCATACCCCTAGATGCCGCGTTGGACCATTGCATGCTGCAACGCAAGATGAACGGCCGTTCGGGGCACGTTGCATGTAACGACGGCCCGGGTTTGTCATACCCCAATGTGGCAAAAATGCACCACGCGAAGATCGGGTCCGAGACTGCGAGCCTTGACGAACCTCGGCTCCGGGCGGCGCGGATCACCTCGACCGGAGGGAACCGGACGGTTCCACCGGAGCGTGAGCCATCGTCGCTCCCGGCAGACCTCGCCCGAGGATCGAGGGGCGATGTCAGCGAGGCCCTAACCCACGGATGCCGCTGTCCCGGCCCTTCCTTAGACCTGATACTTGCCTCAGACCCGATACTTGCCGTTGCGCCTGACCAGCACCCGCGTGCCGACGGGAACGCGCTCGAACAGGTCGACGATGTCTTCGTTCAGCATGCGGACGCAGCCGGACGACATCTGCTCGCCGATGCTCCACGGCTCATTGGTACCGTGGATGCGGAACAGGATGTCCCGGTTGTTCTGGTAAAGGTAGAGCGCGCGGGCCCCCAGCGGGTTGTCGACACCGCCCTTGCGGGTCCGCGGCAGGTCGGGGTTGAGGGAGACCATCGTTGTGGTGGGGCTCCAGTCCGGCCACACGCCCTTGCGGCCGACCTTGGCCTCGCCCTTCCAGGAAAAGCCGAGCTTGCCGACGCCGATGCCGTACTGACGGGCTGTGCCGTCCTCCTGCACCAGGGCGAGCTGGCGGTTGTCGATGTCGACGACGATGGTGCCCGGCTTCTCCGCGCCCGTGTAGCGCACGACCTGACGGCGGTACTTCGGGTCGAGCCGAGACGTATCCACCAGGGGCACGTCGTAGGGCTTGTCGGGCATCGTACCGGTATACCACGCCGCCTCGTCGTCCTGTGCGACCGTCATGGGCCCACGGGAATTGCACGCGGCCAATGGAGCGATGACGAGCAGGCTGAGAAGGACGCGGCGAATATGCATCGAGGGCTCCACGAAAGTGGTCGTCGGGCGGATCATTGCCCTCATGACTACCGTCCGGTGGCCTCTGATGTTGTGTCTTTCACGTCGCAGCAGGAGGGAACATGTCCGTCTTGCCATCTTTACGAGAGGTAGTGGTCGTGGACCCAGCCAGTCTGGCTCGGCTGACCTTGCGCATTCAGCACGCTGACGCTGAGCCATCTGCCATCGCGCTCGATCGGCTCCACCAGCGTCCCGGCGGGAAGCAGCCGGACCACGGGAAACGTCGTTCCGGGCCCCGTCCTCAGGTTGAGGCCCTCGGCGACATCGACCCGGAGGCTGATGCCGCCGTCATCGGCCCGGCCACCGAAGACGAGGCTGCGGAAATGCGCCATGTCGAAGGCGGGGCCGGGGTCCCATTTCCGGTCAGGACTGATGTCGTCATGGCCGATGACCTCCTCGACGTCATAGCTCTCCGCGAGGAGCCTCGCGATCTCGACGGCGGCCTGGAACTGAACCGGGGGATAGGGCTCCCATCCGATCGGCCCCTTCACGCCGTTGGGATTGCCGTTCCTGTGGGCGGCCATGTGCGGATGGGCGATGGTGACGCCGGTATGGCTCTTCCATTCGGCCCCGGCCGGATTGAGGTACCCCCAATTGGCGAGCTCGATGCCGATGGACTGTTGGTTGAGGCCGGATATGCCGCGCCATGTCGACTTGCCCGCATGCCACGCCACCTTGTCGAACCGCACGCATTGGATGACCGATCCATCGCGGTCGATGACGAGATGTGCCGACGACCCTGGGTTGTTCTTGCTCCGGAACCACTCGGCGCTGGATCTCGCACTGGCTCCATAGGTGAAATGCATCACCAAAAATCGCGTCGGCGACGGAAGTGCTCCGCCGGTATAGGGCGAGGGTATGGAGGGGACCGGTTTGCCATCGCGGCGCAACTGATTGGCACTGATCGCGAACGCCATGATCCCCGCCCCCGTCTTGAGCCGCGAGCGATTCGCGGCAGGACGATCATGTGGAAAAGCCGAGGGGTAATGCAACTTGAGATTTAACAATTAATCTCAGGTTTATGGCGCCTGCGCGTCCGCGTGTTCTGCGTTGCCCCGCTGATCCGCACGGGGCATGCTCGCCCTCGACGCGGCCGGGCCGCCGGAAAACAAGGCGCAGGGCCAATGGCCGACACTGAGACACTCACGGTCGCGGAGATCGAGGAGCCCCTCGCCGAGCTCGGCCCAGCGATTCATCTCGATCATTGCGTGATCCATGTCTCGGATTGGGAGCGGTCCACCGCGTTCTATCGCGATGTGCTGGGGGCCGAGGTGATCCCCCGTGGAGAAGGGGTCGCGTACCGGTTCGGCGGCGTGCAATTGAACGTCCATGGCCCGGGCCTGTCGCCGACGCCCCTGGCCGAACGGCCGGTGATGCCCGGCGGCAGCGATCTGTGCTTTCGCTGGTCGGGGTCGATCGACGACGCGATGGCTCATCTGGCGGAGCGGGGCGTTCCGATCGAGCTTGGCCCCGTGGAACGTAACGGGGCCGCCGGCACGGGGATCAGTGTTTACTTTCGCGATCCGGACGGGTCGTTGATGGAATTCATCACCTACCCGACGGAATGACGGTTCCGGTTCAGGCTTGGCGTTCCGCCAGCTGCTGATTCGTATGTTCGAGCCGCAGCGCGAGTTCACGCATGACGGCGATGCTGATCTGCGGGAACTGAGCCAGGAGTTCGAGGAAGACGGTCCGATCGATCCGGAGGGCCGTGACGGGAGTGTCAGCCTGGACGGTGGCCGAGCGCGGCTGATCGGCCAGGATGCCCATCTCGCCCACGAGGGCATTCGGCCCGAGGAGAGCCAGCCGGAACGGGCCGAACGATCCATCGATGGTCACGGCCGCAGAGCCTTCCAGGAGAAGGTAGGCGGCATCCGCTACGTCGCCTCGGGCGAAGAGCTGCTGGCCGGCCTCGAAATGAACCCGCTCACTGGTGAAGGCGAGGAGCTTCAGGCGCGACGGCTCGACACCGCGAAACAACGGCACCTGCCGTAGCGAAGAGACCTCCGTGTCGAGGGTCATGATGCATGGACCATTCTGAGCGCTCCGCTCCCGGGCGCCGCCTGCCGGGCGCCTTCACGTCCCGCGCATCCATGCGGTTTGCCCATGCATTGTCCAGCCCTTGCCCATCCTCGCGCATAACTCTCCATCTCGAGGATCGACGAGACGATGATTCCCACCGGTAATTGGGAGTGCCGAGCCGCATCCCGAAGCGGATTTTTCCCGGCGCCGAGCCATGTGACGACAGTGATGGACCGTGCCCGGCCAGATGGAGGCGGCCATTTGTCTTCGGCAACGTCGGCCGAGGAACCATCGATATTGGCGAAGGTTGTTCTGTTCGAGAACCACATGCTGAGGAGGCGCTGATGGCATCAGGAAATTCTACCTCGAAGCGAGGTTTTGCATCGATGGATCTGGAGCGGCAACGCGAGATCGCGAGCAAGGGTGGACGAAGCGTTCCTGCGGAAAAGCGTTCCTTCTCCCAGGACCGCGAGCTTGCCTCATCGGCGGGACGCAAAGGCGGCCAGTCGACCACTCCCGGGCGCCACGGCGAAGATTAAGGCCCGGATCGATAATGAGACAAGGCGCGTGCCGGCATCCGGCGCGCGCCTTTTTGTTGCGGGCGCGCTATCGCCGATTACGCCATTGCTTCACGACGACTGGCGACAACAAAAAGCCCTTCGCATTCCGCGAAGGGCTTTTCTGCTGTCGATGGCGCAGTGAGAAAAGAGTTCAGGCGATGCAGCGTCCCGGGATCATGCGGCGTGCTTCGGGGCCCGCCAACGAGCTGATCGCGCCCTCGCAGCCATCCCGCATCGTCCGGCGCGGCTTGAGCACAGGCTTGTCCGTCAGAGCCGAATCCTGACCGGATGACATGCCAGGAGCCCGACGCTCGACGGAAAGAGCCGTCGAGAACCGGATTGCCATGCCCTCGGCTTTGTTGAGTCCGTATGGTGCGAGGATGATGGCGGGACTCACGGTCACAGGCGCCTGCCGCGCAATAACGCTGGGGGGCGACCGTAGGTCAGCCTCGCGCTGCAGGATGGGATGCACGAGCATCGTCAGGAGGGCAGCAGGTCCACCGACACTCAGGATCAAACCCGACCGAAGCATTGTCGTAATCTCCAAACGGAGCTTGACAGGATGCCGGACAACGAAACGAGCTGGTCACGGGTTCCTTGACTGGTCTAAAAACTTTACGGCTAGTAAATAAGACTCTGTTTGTTGCGAAAAGTTTTCAGTTTGTAGCGAGTCGCCAGCCGACGTTCGTTGCATAAAAAGCACGTCAATCCAAGAAATGGCAGGCAGCGCATTTTTTGGAACCGTGTTGCGTCAGGCTCGTTGTCAGGTCACCCGGCCGCCTGGTCCTCCCCCGCATTCCCCTTGTGCATTGGCCGGAAACTTTTTACGGGCCGGACCCTGTCCGGCCCGTTTTTTCATGCTTGGACGGTGTCAATCGCCATAAGAAAAGCCCCGGTCCGAGACCGGGGCTTCTTGCGTCGCTCAACCTGCTGCGAAGTGCGGCTTCCGTGGGTCAGGCCGACTTATCGCGCCGGCGAGCGCTCTGCTGAAAGAACAGCGCCTGGCTGATCACGGCCGACACGTTGGCCGGCTGGAACGGCTTGGCGATCAGGAAGGCCGGCTCCGGACGTTCTCCGGTGAGGAACCGCTCGGGATAGGCGGTGATGAAGATCACCGGAACCTCGAAGGTCTTCAGGAGGTCGTTGACGGCATCGAGACCCGACGAGCCGTCGGCGAGCTGGATGTCCGCCAGGATCAGGCCCGGGCGCGAACCCTCAGACGCGATCTTGATCGCCTCGGTGCGCGTGCGTGCCACGCCGATCACATTGTGGCCAAGGCCTTCCACGAGGGCTTCGAGATCCATGGCGATCAGAGGCTCGTCCTCAATGATGAGGATCTCCGTCGCCATGTCGGCCGCCAGTTCCCGACCTGCTTCGTCGACGAGGTCGCGGACTTGGCTGACGTCTACCTCGAGGATCACGGCGGCGTCCTCCTCGGAGAAGCCCTCGAGGCACGACAAGAGGAAGGCTTGGCGCGGCAGCGGCGTGATCTGGCCGAGGCGCACTTCGGCGGGCAGGTCATGCTGGACATGATCGCTCTGGCCGTTCACCGAGAGAGAGTTCCAGATGCGCGTATAGACACGGAACAGGTCGGCCTTGACATTGGTGCTGCGCCCCAACGTGTCAGGCTCGTTCACGAGCGTTTCCAGGGTGGCGGCCACGTAGGCATCGCCGGCGACCTGGCTGCCGGTCAGCGCCCGCGCGTAGCGGCGCAGGTACGGCAGATGTTGCACGACGAGTTGAGCTGTCGACATTAGATCCCCTTGGCTCTGCCGTTCTTTATGGTCGCCACCGCCACAACGCGGATCGATGGGCTGTGTTCCGCTAAGCCCGGAACCGATTGTATGGCGCTGCGTTGCAGGTGCAGCCATGACTTATGTCAAGCCGCAAAACAATCGCGGCGATGCCACCACGTGGCATCAAGGGGATAACCGAATGGACGAAGACGAGACGGGCCGCATCTCCGCAACGGAGACGCGATCGGAGCAGGAACGTGAGCCGAAGCCAGAAGGTCCAGAACCCCACCGCCTGAGTGATCTCACTCAGAAGCGAATCGGCCTGCACCTGCGAGCCATGTACGACACCATCGTTCAGCAACCGGTTCCGGATCGTTTTCGCGATCTGATCGCCCGAATGGACGATTCCTCCGTTCAAACCCTCGACGAAGCTTGAAGCTACACCACGGGCACGGCTCCGGGCGTGTGTATCGGCACGATCGAGGGCATCCAAGTCAGTGTCGTGGATCGCTCTCTATCGAAGAAAAGCCGCCGGATGACCCGGCGGCTTTCTGCGTATCCGTCTACAGCCGTCTGACTACGCCGGCCGATCGATTAATCAGAGCGTCGGCGAACGGCCGCGCATCAGGCCGATCACGGCTGAGATGGCGAACAGGACGATCGCCACGAAGAAGACGAGCTTTGCGGCTTCCATCGCCGTACCGGCAATACCACCAAAGCCAAGCAGAGCAGCGACGAGGGCGACGACGAGGAATGTTACAGCCCAACCAAGCATGGTCCGGATCCTTTTGAAGCTGGCGCGACCTGTGCCGCGACCTCATGACACCAATAACGCCAAGTTGTCCGGCCGGTTCCTGACTTTGACACAAAGCGGTCACGATTGATGTTCGGCGCCGACCCGCCGGGACCGCGTCCATCGGGACGCTCCTTTTTCCAATGACGCTGTCTCCCGCCGTTCGCCTGCCCAGGCGTATGAGTGAGAGGGTCCGTGGCACGGCGCGCATCGAAGACATGCGTCATATCGACGGGTCTCTTGCCGGTGCTTGGAGGTAAGCCCCACATAGCGGTTGACCTTGGTGTGGAACCCGGTGTCCCATGTGGCGTTCGTCACCTGTTCCCGAGCACGGATACAATCTGATGAGAGAGTCGCTGGCCGCATCCCTCGCACGACGTTTCCTCGATGCGGTCGCCGCTGCCGCTCGCGGGTTCGTACAGGCTGTCGAGGGCGCTTCGCCCTCTCCCCAGCCAGTGCCGGTTCGCGTCCGCAGTGAGCGCCGGCGCTGATTGCGCGGCGTCAGTAGGTCAGCGTCGAGCGGAGGCCGAACACGGCGCCGCCCTTGATGCGGTGGCCTGCGCGAAGTGGATCGCTGGTCCCGCCGCCGGGGTTGAAGACGTATTGGATGTCCGGCTGGATCGTCCAGCCTGGCGCTACCGCAAAAAGGTAGGTTGCCTCGATCGTCGCCTCGTAGCTGCGCGGAACGTGGAAATTCGGGCCGAATGAGATCCGGTCGATGTCGTGGCGCCGGGCGTTCTCGCCGATCCGTGCGTAGATGAAGCTCAGGCCGAATGCGTCTTTCGGTCGGCCTGGCACCATGCCCGAGACAACGATGCCCCCATCCGCCCAGAGATCGATGAGGTTGCGGTCGGACGGGCTCGTGGAGAGGCGGGCGTAGGCGGAGATCCCGTCGGCCTCCTCGCCGCCTGGAGGCCGATACAGATGTGCATCGATCACCGCATACGCCCCGCTCGTGCCCGCGTGGCGGTGAGCCGCTCCGCTGCTGCGGGGGTTTGCCAGGGGAAGCCCCGCCCAGTCGTAGCGGTAATCGTCGAAGCGCCCGAAATGCCGGTACCCGCCGAGCTTCAGACTTCGGCCCAACCCGTCGGGACCGGGCGCTGCGCGAAACTGAATCTCTCCCATCAGCAGCGGCGCATCGTTCAGTCGGAAATTCAAACCGGTCCGATTGACACTTGCCTGATCGCCGGGATCCCCGTTGAAGATCGCCAATAGCCCGCTCACCGAGGCATCGGGCGTCCAGCGCAGCCTCATGCCGGGGGTCGAGATCGGGTAGGCGGGGCCGCCGCTCGGAAGGTTCGCCCCGGTGATGGTCGGCCAGTCGTTGCTCAGGAAGATCTTGCCGGTCTCCGACGAGAAGAACTCGCCGTCTGCTACGAGTTGCCCGAGGCGCAAGCTCAGGTGCCGGTCGTCGGAGGCCCGCTCCAACCAGAATTCCGAGAGGCGCGTCGAGGGATAGGCTTCGATGTTGCTGACTGTGACGAGCCGCTGGAAGCTCCGGTCGCGCAAGCCGCCGGTATCGTGAATCTGGAAGACGTTGGCAAATCCGCTCCAGCCGGTCCAGCCGGCGAGACGGTCGAAATCGACCGTGACGGCGGTCTCGAACTTGCCGGCATAGATCGCGCCTCGCCTCACCCCGCCGGCCACGTTGCCGAGCACTTCGTTCGTATAGAGCAGGTTGTAGCCGATGCCCCGCGCCGCCAGCAGGCTGCGGAAGCCGCCCGGATCCCCAAATGCACCGAGCGACGTCTGGATAGAGGGGGGACGATCGGGCTCCAGGGGAGCCGATTGCGCCGGACGATCATCCACGGCGCCCGTTTCGACCGGGTCCGAGCAGGCGGGATGGACCGCCAAGAGGGCGAGAACGGCGGCGACGCCGCGAGCCGGCGCGACGTGCCCCCGCGCGATCATCCTCATGCTGATCATCGACGCCTCATCTCGACAGTATAGCCTATGCTATATAACTGGGCAAAGCTTCACCGTCCGATGCCGCAACGCGGCCCGGTGGGGGTTGGTCTATGCGGTGTCCGCTCGCTGCCCGTCAGGGGCGCGGGCGTCGGACCCTATGCGTCAGGCACCCGTGACGGTGTCCACTAGGAGCTTGATGTTGAGGACGACGATGATCGCGGCGATCACCCAGGCGATGACCTTCAGCCAGGCAGGAATGACGAGCGCCCCCATCTTCTGCTTGTCCGACACGAAGCGGACGAGGGGGATCACCGCGAAGGGCAATTGCATGGACAGGACGACCTGGCTGAGCACCAGAAGGCGCGCCGTGCCATCCTCCCCGTAGAGCCACGTCACGATGACGACGGGCACGATGGCGATGCCGCGCGTGATCAGGCGCCGCGCCCAGTCGGGAATGCGCAGGCGCAGGAAGCCTTCCATGATGATCTGGCCGGCCAGCGTCGCGGTGACGGTGGAGTTGAGCCCCGAGGCGAGGAGCGCCACGGCGAACAGGGTGGAAGCGATGCCGGCCCCGAGCAGCGGCGACAGCAACTCGTAGGCCTGCTCGATCTCCTGCACGTCGGTGCGCCCGGTGGAATGGAACACCGAGGCGGCCATGATCAGGATCGCGGCATTGACGAACAGCGCCAGCATCAGGGCGATGGTCGAATCCGTCACCGCGAAGCGCAGGGCGCCCCGACGTCCTTCCTCGGTGCGGGGATAGGCCCGCGTCTGCACGATGGAGGAGTGCAGGTAGAGGTTATGGGGCATGACGGTCGCGCCGATGATGCCGATGGCGATGTAGAGGGCGGCCGGGTTGGTGACGATCTGCGACGAGGGGATGAAGCCCGCGAGCACCGCCTGGATCGGAGGCGCGGCGAGCGCGATCTGGATGCCGAAGCACACGAAGATCACCAGCAGCAGCGCGATGACGAAGGCTTCGAGCGCCCGGAAGCCGCGCCGCATCAGCAGGAGGATCAGGAACACGTCGAGGGCGGTGATGATCGCCCCGATGACGAGGGGGATGCCGAAGAGCAGCTTGAGGGCGATGGCGGTGCCGATGACCTCGGCGAGGTCGCAGGCGATGATCGCCGCCTCGCAGGCGATCCACAGGACGAAGCTGACGGGCCGGGGATAATGATCGCGGCAGGCTTGGGCGAGGTCGCGGCCGGTGGCGATGCCGAGCCTGGCCGAGAGGGCCTGCAGCACGATCGCCATGAGGTTCGAGAGCAGGATGACGGCCAGAAGCGTGTAACCGAATTGCGAGCCGCCCGCGATGTCGGTGGCCCAGTTGCCCGGGTCCATGTAGCCGACGGAGATCATGTAGCCCGGCCCGAGGAAGGCCAGCAGCCGCCGCAGCCAAGTTCCGTGGGACAGCACGGGAATGCTGGCGTTCATGCGCCCGAGGCTCGGCTGTTCGTTCGTTTCGCGGCTGAAGCGCCACCCCCGGTCTTCGTCGAGCCTGTCCATGCCGCGTCTTTCGCCGAGCTGAGTCACGGGTACCGCACTGCACCCGGAACGGCATATAGCATCGGCTATAATGGAAAACAAAGGCTAAGATTGCGGGTCGGCGCCGGGTCTCGTCACTGTCGTGGCGGAGCCGCGTCGAGGGCATGAAACGGCCGCAGCCGAGTATGGGGCGAGTCCGCCCCCCGCTCCCCCTGGCTGGCCGAAGGCGGGAAGCGCGGACCGACACAGGGGGGTGTCGGCCCTTCGCCGATCCGCGAAACTCGGTGGTCTACCCCCGTTGCGAAGGCGCTTGCCTCGGCCTTAGGCAGGACGGGCGTCCTAGCGGATGGTTGCCGAAGGGTTAAGAGAACGATGCGGTCGGCGAACCCCTGCAGGGGACTGACGAGTTTCGCGGCGCAGACGCGCGTCGTCGCCCCGGTCATGGCCGGACTGATCCTCGGCCTCGGCGGGGTCGTTGCCGGATCCAGCCTGGTTCAAGCCTCCGAACAGGGAGGTATCTTCAGCTTCTTCGAACAGATCTTTCGCGGACCGGGGGTCCAACCTCAGCCCGCACCCGTTTCTATGCCCCACCCTGCCCGGCCCCGCTACGCCTCCCTTCCGACTACGAGCCGCATCACGGCGGTCCAGGCGCCGCGCCAGACGCCACGCCTCGCTCGTCTCGTGCGCCCCTCCCCCGCCCATGCGAGCCGCGCCGCATCCGCCGCGCTGACCGCCTCGGCGCTGGGAGCCCGCACGGTCTGCGTCCGGGCCTGTGACGGCTACCTGTTCCCCCTCGGGCGCCTGGCGTCCCGCTCCGACATCCCCCTGCACGAGGCGGCCTGTGCCGCGGCTTGCCCAAATGCCGCCACCAGCCTCTACACGCTGGGTGCGCGGCAGAACGATCTCGACCGGGCCGTCGGTCTCGACGGGCGTCCCTACCGGGCCCTTCAAGTCGCCAACCTGTACCGCACCAAGCGTGTCGAGCAGTGCTCCTGTCAGCCCGAAGGCGTGGCGGCGGTACCACTGCCGATCGAGCGCGACCCGACCGCACGGGTGGGCGACGTGGTCGCTACCCCATCGAGCGCCCGTGTGGTGGTCTCCACCCGGCCCGGCGGTTACACGGTGGTGGATTTTCGCGAGGCCGGCATCCTCTCCCGGCGCGAGCGCCGCAGCATCGACCACAAGATCGACGTCGTCCGGCGCGAGGCCGACGCGCGTGCCGCCGAGCAGGATGTCCGTCAGTCCGGCCGAGCGATCGACCGCGCTTCGCGGATTCGTGTCGCCCAGATGGGCGCCGGCGATGAGGCCGGAGGCTTTGGCAGCGTCCAGCGCAGGCAGGACGTCGATGTGGGTTTTGCCGTCGTCCGAGTCGTGGTGTCCTCACCCTTCATCCGCTGACGTCACCTGTCGACGTCACCTGCTTAGCCCTTTGAAGTGTCTCAGGTTTCAGGACGCAAAAGCGGTGACCACTTCTGCTGAACCCGCTCAGGCTTCCGTTGTGGCTTGTCCCGCGATGGCTTACGGGCGGATGCGAGTGTGATCGTTCCAGGTACCGCATGACCAAGACCAGCGACGACGGCGACACCGCGGTCGATCCGAACTTCGACGGGGCGGCGCCGGCAAACGGCGAGACGGTGAGCCTGTCGCCGCTGGTGCGCCGGCGGATCTGTCCCAACGCCAGTCCGTTCACGTCGAGCGGCACCTGCAGCTACATCGTCGGCCAGGGCGAGGTCGCGATCATCGATCCCGGTCCGGCCGATGCCGCTCACGTGGCGGCGCTGATCGCCGCCATTACCGGCGAGCGGCTCACCGCCATCGTCGTCACCCATACCCATCGCGACCACTCGCCCGGCGCCCGCCTGCTGCAGGCGGAGACGGGCGCGCCCATCGTCGGCTGCGGCCCGCATCGCGCCGCCAGACTCCTGGCGGAGGGCGAGTTCCCGCATCTCGACGCCAGCGCCGACCGGGACCACCGGCCCGACCGCCAGATGGCGGAGGGCGACACGCTGGAGGGGCCGGGCTGGACCCTGCGAGCGGTGGAAACGCCAGGCCACACCATGAATCACCTCGCCTTCGCTCTGCCGGAGGAAGCGGCCCTGTTCTCGGGCGACCACGTGATGGCGTGGTCCACCACCATCGTGGCCCCCCCCGACGGTTCGATGCGCGCCTATATGGCGTCGCTCGAAGCGCTGCGCGGGCGCGACGAGACGATCTACTGGCCGGGCCATGGCGGTCCGGTGCGCGATCCGCGCCGCTTCGTCCGTGGTCTCGCCGCCCACCGGCGCCAGCGCGAGAGCGCGATCCGTGCACGGATCGAGGCCGGGGAGCGCGATATCCGCTCTATCGTCGGCGTGATCTATCAGGGCCTGAGCGCGCCTCTCCAGGGTGCGGCGGCGCTCTCGGTCTTCGCCCATCTCGAGGATCTGGTGGAGCGCGGGATCGTCGTCACCGACGGCCCCCCGCGCCTCGACGGCATCTACAGGCCGGCCTGAAACCGGCATCGTGCGTGGGAGTGGGGGGGCTCCGCCAGCCTCCGCAGCCTGAGGGTCGCCCAACCACCCCACCTCCTCCTCACAAGGGCCGTTGGATTCACGCATTCGCGCGACGGCTGTTCGTTCATCCAAGAGGGTTCGCCGTAGGGCGCGACCGGCTCCCTCTCCTGGAAGGAGAGGGTTGGGGTGAGGTGTGGTCCATCTCCGGAGAGGTCACACACCTCACCCTGTCCCCCTCCTTCCAGGAGAGGGGACCCGCGCTACCTGCGAGATGTCTGGATATCGTAGCCCTTGTGGGGAGGAGAGCCGCGCATTCTACGGAATGCGTGAATATGGAGCCCTTCCCATAAAGGGAGCCCGCGTTTCCCCTGCAACCGAACCGACAGAGTCGGCCCGACCCCTTACTTGACGGCGATGGCGAGGTTGGCGACCTCGTCGAGATAGGCCCGGATGGTGTCGGCATTGGCGCCGAAATCGCGGTCGCCGATGCGGGAGGCGGAGCGCACGTCGATCCGGGCTCCGTCCGCCCTCGGTCGCACACGGACCGTGATGTCGCTGGCGAGGTTCAGGATGAGCCCGCGCGTCACCGCCTCGATCCGACCGTTACCGACACGGCCCCCGGGGCGGATCGCCTCCACGATCTGCCATTTGCGGTTCACCGCAGCCTTGCGGGCGAGTTCGAACGCTGCATTGGCGTCGAGGTCGAGGGTGAGCGGCGCGATCTGCAGATAGGTGGCGCGCTGCGCGGTTCGCGCCTCCGGCCCCGGATCGGGGGGATAATGTCCTTCGCGGGCCGCGAAGGCGGCATGCGAGCGCGAGAAGGCAGGCGGGTTGTCGGTATCGGTGGTCACGTCGGCGATGGCGGGGAGCCTCAGGCCGCGCAGCCCGACGAAGACCGGATAGCCGAGGGTGATCGCGGCAAGGAACAGGCCGGCGAGAGCGCTTCCCACTCCCCGTGCTCCCTCGCGCCAGACCCGGACGAAGGCGAAGACGGCAAAGGCGATCGCGATCACCGCCAGGACGAGGCCGGATGCCAGCGTCACCAGGGCGGGCCCCTCCTCCGCCCTCGGGTCGCGCACCAGAACGAGGGCGAATAGGGTGACGAGGACCGACAGGATCGCGGTCCCGCGCGAGAGCGGACCGGCGCGGGTGATGGGCTCCTCGATAAGCGAACGACGCATGATACGGGTGAAATCGCTGTCCGGGAGATCGCCGCGCCGTCGGGAGGGAGTGCCCGCGCGCCTGAGCCCAAAGCTTTACCGGGCCTCGCTTTCCGACGCCACCCGCGAGATGGCCGTGCTTTCGATGCCGCCCGCTTCTGCTATAGCAGCATCGCCATGAAACTCACCGCAGCGCCCGGAAATCCCGTCACCGATGCCCCATCGGACGACCCGCTGCGCGTCTGGTTCCGTTTCATCCGCCTCAACCGGAGGGTGACCGCCGCGATGGCGGCCGAGTTGCGCAGCCTCGGGCTGTCCATCCCGCAATTCGACGTGCTCTCGACGCTCACCGAACGCGAGGGCCTGACGCAGCAGGATCTCGCCGCGCGTCTCTACGTCACCAAGGGGAACGTCTCGGGACTGATCGACCGGCTCGTGCAGGCCGGTTTCGTCGAGCGGCATGCCATCCCGGGAGACCGGCGCTCGCACGCCCTCCGCCTCACGCCTGCCGGGACCGAGATCGCGGCCCGTGGCATCGGCGCGCAGAAGGCCTATGTCGGCCGTACCCTCGGCACCCTGGCACCGGACGACATCGCGGCCTTCGAGCAGCTCGTTCTGAAGTGGCGCGACGTGGCCCGCGCCGATTCGGAGACCTCATCGTCCTCTGCCCGCGCAACCGCGCCGCCGCCGCCCGCCGAACCCATTGATCTTCCGGTTGGTCAGAGTGACTGACGGATCACCGGTCGGCCCTCGGCCTCGACCAGCGGGTCGATCTGGCGGGCGGCCCGCAGGCCCGCCTCGATCGCGCCCTCGACCCAGCCGGTCTTCAGGCTGGTGAAGTCCCCGGCGAAATGGATGCGATCCTCGGGCGTCGTCCATTCGCGGATCATCCAGCCGCCCCCCAGGGGCGGTGAGCCGAACGAGCCCTTGATCCAGGGCTGCTCGGTCCAGGCGAAGTCCTTCACCGTGATCACCTCGTCGAACAGGTCGGGCATGTCGGCCCGGAACTGGTCGACCGTCACCTGAGCCCGCGTCTCACGGGGGCGGGCCAGGATCGCCTCGGCATTCGCGCCGTTGAGGTAGAAGAAGACGTTTCCATGCGAACCGGTCTCGTTGCCGGTGATGTCGATGACCCGCTCCCAGGGCCGGTCGCCGCCGGCCATCGGCCAGCCATGGACGTTCTTTGACAGCCAGGACGGCGTCCTGGTCTGGACGATGACCTTCACGGTCTTGTCCCATTCCATCTCGGCGAACATGCGCCGCTTGCCCGCCGACCAGGCGGGTTTCACATCGATCTCGGGAAGAACGCTGAAGGGGATCGTCGATACGATTGCGTCGCCGGAGAAGTCGCGGCCGTCGCGGGTGCCCACCCGGACGCCGCCGGTGGTCTGCTCGATGCTGACCACCTCTGCCTTCAGGACGATGTTGGGCGGGCCGATCGCCCCCGCCAGCGCCATGGGCAGGCGGTTGTTGCCGCCTTCGATGCGGAACACGTTCTGGTCGCCGAAATGATAGGCGAGGTCGGGAATGGCACCCAGGGCCTGCGACCGGCTGGTGAAGGTACCGCCATGGGCGTCGAGGAGCTGGCAGAACGCATCCGATGCACCGACGCCCTTCACGAGGTCGCCCACGGTGACGTTGTCGTAGCGCGCCAGGGAGTCCGGGTCGGGCCAGCGGGAATCGAGTACCGAATCGGTGTCGAGCCCGGCCCGGTAGAGATAGCGGTTCAGGCTGGTCGCGACGCTGACGTTGCGCTCTTCTCGCGAGACGGGCCAGGGCCAGTCGGCGAGGTCGGCGCCCGTCCCGGTCTGCCCGCCGAGCATGTAGCGGGGAAGGCCGTCGTTGAGGCTCAGGAGCGGCAGGTTGAAGCGCCGGATGTAGCTCAGCACATAGGGCATGTTGGACCGGAAATGCCCGCCGCCCGCCTCCGTGAACTGTCCGTTCTTCAGCGGGAGCGAGAGGAGCCTGCCGCCGATGCGGTCCTGATACTCGATCACCGTGACGCGGTGGCCACGGCGCAGGAGTGCCAGCGCCGCTGTCAGCCCAGACATGCCGGCACCGAGAACGAGCACGTGTTTCGGGGCTTTGCCCGTCTGAGCGAGGGCGGGCGAGGCGATGAAGGGCAGTGCCGCCGTGAAGGCCGTGCCGGCGACGCCACGGAGAATGTCGCGTTTCGTCGGAGCGACAGGGCTGCTGCCATCGAATCCGGCGCGGTCGTTACGGATCATCGTCGGGTCCTCACCGGAAAAGCATGGCGGGGGGCGCAACGGCGAGGCATCCGCGATGCGCCATCGCCCCATCGTCGTCGCGCGGCCGTATGAGATGGCGCGTGGCGCAACCAAGGGCCTCTCGATGGCGGTCCGGACTATGGTCGCGTACCGGTAAAAATTCCCCTCACATCCGTCCTGGGACGGCCGCCGATGGCGCCCGCTAATCGTCGATTCGGTCGAGCACGGCGGCGAGATCACCGATCGAGGCGATCACATGGTCGGCGAGCGGAGCCATGACCTCGCGGGCGGCTTCCCCCAGGGGGCCGCTCAGGACGGCGATGGTGACGGCCCCGGCGGAGCGGCCGGCCACGAGGTCGTAGGGCGAATCGCCGACCATCGCGATCCGCCCCGGTGCGACGCCGAGATGCATCGCGAAGGCTTCGACCATGCCCGGCTCCGGCTTGGCTCCATGCCCGGAATCGTAGCCCGCGACGTATGTTAGATGCGGTGTCAGTCCGAGAGCATCGGCCTGCGCGCGCGCCGAGGCTTCGGCGTCGTTGGTGGCAATGCCGAGGGCGTAACCTGCATCGATGAGACGCCGCGCGGTTCCCGCCGGGTCGCCGATGGGACACAGATGCGCCAGCCCCTCGCGCCGGAACAGCCGGTCCATCTCCCCGTAGAGATCAGGCCCCGCGGGCCGGTCGAGCATTTTCGCCCACAGCGGGCCATAGGCGGCCGAGGAACCGGCGATGAGAGGCGACGTCGGCAGGAAGCGCCGCTCCTCCTCGATGTAGTGGCTCACCTGCATCAGGTCTTCCAGGCGGCCCCGGTCGCCGCCGGCCAGGCAATCCATGACCGCATATGCTGCCGGCCCCCAGGTCCGGTCGAAATCGATGAGCGTGCCATCCTTGTCGAACAGGATGCCGACGAGACGGCGTGGGCGGGGCTGGTTCACGCGCCGGCCCTCACCTTCTCGACATCGAAGGCGCCGGCGCGATCTCGCCGCACGATCCGGTCGCCGGGCTCGAACACTCCAAGGGGGACGTCTCGGTCCGGCAGGATGACGGTGGTGGATGTGTTGAGATGAACCAGGACGAGGCGGTCCTGCGCCAGCGATGCGGCGGCCCAGCGCCGCAGCTGTGCGTAATACGGCTCCCGCCGCCAGGCGTTCGGCTGGCCGGGATCGACCTGGACATTCATGTTCTTCGTCACCGGATCGAGGGCGAGCACCATCTTGGCCCGCTCAGGCTTCCACTCGGCCCCGAGCCAGGCTTCCGTCATCCAGAGGCAGTGGAAGGCGCGGCAATGGTCCGGCCGCGTTGGATGGATGGCGCAGCCCCTCCCCTGCTTCGTGTGCAGGCACCATTGGCCGGCGACGCTCTCCACCGCCGGGACGTCGTAGACCTTGCAGCACAGGGTGCAGGTTCCGCAGGAGCGGCCGGGCGCCGGATGGGCCACGAAGGTTGCGGGGTCGAGCATGGTCCTGACGTTCCGTGCGAGGCGCTGCGGTGGCGGGATGGGTTTATGAAGGCGCGCCGGGTCGCTAGTGTGGCATCGCATGAACACGGGGCCGAACCGGCCCGCTTCCACAGGTAACGGCAGGCCCATGCTCTCGAACCTCGCGACCCGCGACGTCGAAACGCTGATCCATCCCTACACCAACCTTTCCACCTTCCGCGAGACCGGCCCCCTGGTTCTGGAGCGCGGCCACGGGGTCTGGGTCTATGACAGCGACGGTCGGCCCTATCTCGAAGGCATGGCCGGCCTGTGGTGCACGGCGCTCGGCTACTCAAACGAGGAACTGGTGGAGGCGGCGAGCGAGCAGATGTCGCGCTTGCCCTTCACTCACCTGTTCTCCGGCCGCAGCCACGATCCGGCCATCGAGCTCGCCGAGACGCTGAAGGAGCTGATGCCGATCCCGACATCGAAGATCTTCTTCACCTCGTCGGGCTCGGAGGCCAATGACACCCAGGTGAAGCTGACCTGGTATCTCAACAACGCGCTGGGCCGTCCGGCCAAGAAGAAGATCATCTCGCGGATCAAGGGCTACCACGGCGTCACCGTCGCCACGGCCTCGATGACCGGCCTCACGGCCAACCATGCCGATTGGGACCTGCCGCTGCCGGGCTTCCTGCATGTGGGCTGCCCGCATCATTACCGCTTCGCCGAGGCCGGCGAGACCGAGGACGCGTTTTCGCAGCGCCTCGCCGACGAACTCGAAGCGCTGATCCTGCGCGAGGGGCCCGATACCGTCGCCGCCTTCGTGGCGGAGCCGGTGATGGGAGCGGGCGGCGCCATCGCCCCGCCCGCCGGCTATTTCGCCAGGATCCAGGCCGTGCTCGACCGCTACGATGTACGCTTCATCGCCGATGAGGTGATCTGCGGCTTCGGCCGGCTCGGTACCTGGTTCGGCTCCGAAGCCCTGGGAATGCGGCCCGACAGCCTGTCCTTCGCCAAGGCTGTGACCTCCGGCTACATGCCCCTGGGTGGCATCAGCATCGACGAACCGCTCTACAAGGCGCTGGTGACGCAAAGCGCCAAGCTCGGGACCTTCGGCCACGGCACCACCTATTCCGGTCACCCCGTCGCCTGCGCCGTCGCGCTGAAGTCCATCGAGATCTACAAGCGCGACCGCATCATCGAGGGCGTCGCCGAGAAGGCCCCTCATTTCCAGGCCCGGCTCTCCGCCCTGGCCGATCACCCCATCGTCGGCGAGGCCCGCGGCATCGGTCTCATCGGTGGGCTGGAGATTGTCGCCGACAAGCGATCCAAGCGCCAGTACGAGCCGAAGGCCGGCGTCTCCGCCCGCTGTGTCGCCTTCGCGCAGGCCGAGGGCTTGATCGTCCGGTTTCTTGCCGGCGACCGGGTTGCGGTGTGTCCTCCCCTGGTGATCTCCCACGACGAGATCGATACGCTGTTCGACCGCCTCACTCGTGCGCTTGACCGGACAGAGGCCTGGATCGCGTCCGAAGGCCTGAAGGTAGCGCTTTAGGGCGGCGCTGCCTCAGAAAAGTCTAGATCTTCCGCGTCGCAATGAAGATCAGATTGCGCTGCGGGATTGTATTTTTTATTTTTCCAATATTGCTTGCGTGTGTCGCAAGACACGCAGCCCGGCCAGATGGAACTCTACCCTGATCATCTCTGGCCTATCCTTAAGCTCCCGTTCATGATCCTTCGCCGCATATGGATCTTGTGCCGCACAACGTCGGTCCGGGTCGAACCTCTCAAGGGTGCCCGAGAGACCGGCGTGATCGCCAACCAGACAAACGAGGATCTGGTGGCGTTCCGACACCGTGAAACAGGACCCGTTCCCATGTCCCGCCCCGAACTGAACCAGCGCGCAGCCATTTCGTCGACGCATCGTGCGTCCGGTCTGGTAACCGATCGCGAAGGTTTCCGCCCCGTGGCACTGCCCGCCCTCGCCGCAGCGGTCCACGTCTCGGTCTCCGCGGCCAAGGAAGCGGCCCGGAAGATCGCCGCCCGTCGGCAGGCCACGCGCTTCCAGCACGAGGACGCGCCTCTCGTCTGAGGTCCTTCCTTCCCCGAACGAATGCGTTTTGGCCAACCATTGCGACCAAGCCTCCATGGGCTTGGTCACCGACGCTCAACCATTGGAGTTCGGCTGCGCCGGGTTCGCAACGGCCGCAAATCGATGAACGCGCATCGACTCTGCGGTCGAGGACGATGACGTGTTGATCCTGCCGACGAGACGGCAGTTCTTCACCGGAATCGGTGCGAGTACGGCCCTCGTGGCCGCCACGGGCGCTTATGGCTTCGTGATCGAACCGCGCCATCGGCTCGTGGTGACGCGCTACGCTCCTTCTCTCCCCGGCTGGACCAAGGGGCTGAAACTACGGGTCGCCGTCCTCGCCGACTTCCACGTGGGCGAGCCGACGATGCCGCTGGACCGGATCGCCGAGATCGTCGATGCGACGAACCGGCTCGGGCCGGACCTCATCCTGCTTCTGGGAGACTATCCGTCCGGCCCAAGCGTGACGACGCGTAAGGTACCGCTCGTCGATTTCGCCCGGGTGATCGAGGGACTGCGAGCCCCGCTCGGTGTCCATGCTGTCCTCGGCAACCACGATTGGTGGGACGACGAGGTCGCGCAGGCGTCGCGGCGCGGGCCGGTCGAATCACAGCGGGTGCTGGAGGCGCGCGGCATTCCGGTGATGGAAAACACGGTGCTTCGGCTGGTAAAGGACGGTCGCCCGTTCTGGATCGCCGGACTAGGTGATCAGGAGCCGTTCCTGCCGCGAGGCGATCGGCGAGGCCGCGATGACTTGTCTGGCACCTTGGCGCAGGTGAGCGACGAGGCTCCGATCCTTCTCATGGCGCACGAGCCCTACATTTTTCCCGCCGTGCCGGGGCGCGTCGCGCTGACCCTGTCGGGGCATACGCATGGCGGCCAGGTCAGGCTCTTCGGCATGTCGCCGCTGAGCCCGTTCGCGCGCGGCAAGGATCTGACCTACGGGCATGTCGTCCTCGGCGGACGGCACATGATCGTCTCCGGCGGCTTCGGCGTCAGCCGTGTCCCGATCCGGATCGGGGTGCCGCCGGAAATCGTCCTTCTCGAACTCGGAAGCGTGCCACCGCCAGCATCAGTCGAGGCAGTGCCGCCCGCCTGACGTGGCGCTACTTCTTGGCGCCGATGCTTACGGTACCCTTGGTCGAAGGGGCTGCGGCGATCGTCTTGACGACCGGCTTTTTCGGCTTCTTCGCTTCGCGGCCACCGCGTGGTTTCTCACTCGCCATGATCGTCTCCTTGGATCGTCGGGACAAGAGCATGCCACGGATTCGGCCGCAGGCGCCATGAAATCGCGCGACGTCGGCGATGGTGCCTCAGGTATCCGTGCGACTGCGCGGCACAACCGGGATCGCGTCGGCGATGGTGATCCCGGTCGGATCGATGCGGCAGCGATGGGCATGGATCTCGACCCCGCCCGCCGCTGCCCTGGTAAAGGCCCGGTCGAAGGCCGGATCCAGGTCGCGCGCCACGTCGAACCGCTGGGCCTGCATCTGCACCACGATGATCAGCATCGCTCGGCCGCCCTGGGCGACGACCTCCGTCAGGTCGTCCATGTGCCGCGCGCTGCGGGCGGCGACACAATCGGGAAACTCGGCGAGGCCCGGCTGGCGCAGGAGGTGGCAGTTCTTCACCTCCACGTGGCAGGGCGGCACGCCCTCGCCCGTGGCCAGGAAATCGACACGGCTGGCTCGGCCGTAGCGCACCTCCGGGCGCAGCGCAGCGTATCCTGCCAGCGGCGCGAGACGATTCTCGGCGAAGGCTTCGGCAACGAGGGCGTTGGGCCGCATGGTGTTGATGCCAACCCATTGCAGACCACCGGGGAGGTCCGCCTCCACCAGTTCCCACGAGAAGCCGAGCTTGCGCGCGGGGTTGGACGAGGCCGAAAGCAGGACGCGTGATCCGGGCACGGCGAGGCCGAGCATGGCGCCCGGATTGGCGCAATGCGCGGTCACGAGGCGGCCATCCGCAAGCTCAATATCGGCGAGGAACCGCTTGTAACGCTGGACAAGCCGGCCCTCGATCAGCGGCGCTGCGAACTTCATCGGCGGAGACTCCACATCCGAGCGAGTACTCCGCCACTATCAGCAGCCTGCAGGTCGGACCAGCGAGCGGCCATGGTCAGGTGGGCAACGTCGCGCTACGTCGTGGTCCATCACCTTGCGCCCGCCACGGATCCCGATGACCGACCCCGCTCCCTCCCCCATCACCGCCGCGATCCTCGTCATCGGCGACGAGATCCTATCTGGGCGAACCAAGGACAAGAATATCGGCACCATCGCCGATTACTGCACAGCCGTCGGCATCGACATGCGGCAGGTCCGCATCGTTCCCGACGAGGCCTCGGAGATCGTCGAGGCGGTGAATGCATTGCGGACCCGCTACACCTACCTCTTCACCACAGGGGGGATCGGCCCGACCCATGACGACATCACTGCCGATTGCGTGGCCGCCGCCTTCGGCGTGACCATCGACGTCGATCCGCGAGCCCGGGCCATGCTGCTCGAGCGGCACAAGCCGGAAGACCTCAACGAGGCGCGGCTGCGTATGGCGCGTATTCCGCAAGGGGCCGACCTCATCGCCAACCCGATTTCCAAGGCCCCCGGTTTTCGCATCGGCAACGTCTTCGTCATGGCCGGGGTGCCGGCGATCATGCAGGCCATGCTCGATGAGATCGGCCCTACTCTCGCGACGGGCTCGCGCGTCTTGTCGGAGACGATCGAGGCCGGCAACCTTCCTGAAGGCAATTACGCCTCGGGCCTGGGCGAGATCGCAAAGGCTCACCCAGGGGTCTCCATCGGCTCCTATCCGTCGATGACGCAGCAGGGGTTCGCCAACCGGATCGTGGTGCGCGGCAAGGATGTCGCTGCGGTGGCCAGGGCCCGGGTCGAGATCGTCGCCCTCATGGCGCAACTGAAGGCGGCCGACGGCAAGGCATGACCGTATCGCTGCGGGGATCACCGGCGGCGAGGCTGCGCGCACCGAGATGAATACTGCCCGAGCGCTCGCGGACACTCCGGTTCAGCGGCTTGATGGCAGGATGATCCTGTGCCGCGACCCCATGGCGGGGGCGGTCCTCTCTCCGGAGCGTTCCGTGCTCGAAAACCCGTTCTCGTCCTTCGCCAAGCTCCGTATGCCGCCGATCCTGCTGGGATTCGTAGCGTTCGCGCTCTGTGGCGTGCCCGTTCTCGCCGCCGATTTCCCCGATCCCTATGGACCGCCGCGCGACTTCCCCGTCGAGCGGCGCCCCCCGCCTTCGATCGAGGAGTTAGGCCCGGAGCGCGGGGCGGCGCGTCTCATCGCGCCGTGCCGGGTCGTTGTCCGACGCCGGATTACCCCCGATGGAGAAGAGATCGTGAAGCGGGTGACGATCTGCGAGGAGCGGTCGGACCGTTTCCGGACAGAGCTGGAGCCGGATGGCGGATATGGCGAGGCGAGACCCTTGCGGCGCCCCCCGCTGCCTCCCCGCGACATTCCCTTCGTGGATGAAACGCGTCCCGGGCGAGGAGTCGATCCCCAAGAAGAGCGCCCGGCGGAGGAACTCGCCGGCGACGAGCGCCTGTCCGAAGAGCCGCCGCTGGAGGGTCGCGGACACAATCCGCGCTACTGAGGCGGTCGCGTCGGGCGCGGACGTATCAGGCCCGTACGACGGGCCGGGCTTTCACGGCTGCGGCCAGCGCCTTCAGTTGGCGGTTCAAATCCGCCAGTTCGTTGAGGGCGATGGTCCGGTGGCCGTCCTTGACCGCGCGCTCGATGTCGGCGACCTGCGCTGTGGCCATGCGCTTCAGTTCGGCGGCGAGTTGGTCCCGGGTCATCGGCGCTCCTGTCACGGCTCGGGGTGGTGGGACCGTGATAGGGCCCGCATGCTTAACCGACGGTGTTCATCGGGTGCGACGCACCCGATGAACCGTGCCCGTGATGCGGTATCATGTCCGCCAGGGGTGGGCGGGGAGTTCGGTGGCGCCGACTGTGCTGGCACCGGCGAGAGCCACGGCGTGATCGTTCTCTACGCTGGAGCCGCTGACGCCGATGGCGCCGGACATCTCGCCGTCCTTGTCGACGATCGGGATGCCGCCGGGGAAGGTGATCAAGCCGTCGTTGGAATGCTCGATGCCGAAGAGCGGGCCGCCTGGCTGCGACAGCTGGCCGATCTGCCCCGTCATCATGCCGAAAAATACGGAGGTTTTGGCCTTCTTCTGGGCGATGTCGATAGAGCCGACCCAGGCTCCGTCCATGCGGTAGAACGCCTTGAGGTTACCGCCGGAATCGACGACGGCGATACACATCTGGGTGTCGAGCTCCACCGCCTTGGCGCGGGCGGCCTCGATGGCCTTGTGGGCGTCTTCGATGGTCACGTGCATGATGGTTTCTCCCTTGTCGGTCGACGAGATCGGAGCCGTGTTGTCGTCTTCGCGTAGCGGAAGACAGTTACCCCGGCGCCTGTTCTCACGGCGACACACCGTGAACGATAGGACATTTCAGGCCTAATGCGAGGACGGCCGCTCCTTCCGGGAGCGGCCGTCCTGCGTAGCGACGTTAGCGAACCGACGAGATCAGCTCGCCGACATCGCGTTGGCCTTCTCGATCAGGGCCTCGGCCATGCGGATCGAGGCGATGTCGATGAGGCGGCCGTCCAGCGAGACGGCACCCTTGCCAGCCTTGGCGGCCTCTTCCATCGCCTCGAGGATACGGCGGGCCTTGGTGACTTCAGCTTCCGACGGGGTGAACACCTCGTTGGCGAGGTCGATCTGCGAGGGGTGGATCGCCCACTTGCCTTCGAAGCCCAGGGCCGCGCAGCGGCGGGCGGCGGAGGTGTAGCCGTCCGGATCGGAGAAGTCGCCGAAGGGACCGTCGATCGGGCGCAGGCCGTAAGCGCGGCAGGCGATCAGCATGCGGTTCTGGGCGAACAGCCAGGGGTCCTGCCAATGGGTCTCGCGGTTGCCGGCTTCATCCTTGTCGGTGAGCACGGAGAAGTCCTTGTTCACGCCGCCGATGACGGTGGAACGGGCGCGGGTCGAGGCGGCGTAATCGGCTACGCCGAAGGACATCGCCTCCAGGCGCTTCGACGACGTGGCGATCGCCTCCACATTGGCCATGCCCAGCGCGGTCTCGATCAGAACCTCGAAGCCAATCTTCTTCTCGCGCTTCTTGGCCTGCTCGATCTGGGTCGTCAGCACGTCGATGGCATAGACGTCGGCGGGCACGCCGACCTTAGGGATCAGGATCATGTCGAGGCGCGGACAGGCTTCGACGATGTCGACCACGTCGCGGTACATGTAGTGGGTGTCGAGACCGTTGATGCGGATCATCATGGTCTTGGTGCCCCAATCCAAGTCGTTGAGCGCCTGGATGATGTTCTTGCGGGCCTGCTCCTTATCGTCGGGGGCCACCGCGTCCTCGAGATCGAGGAAGATCACGTCGGCCTTGGAGGAGGCGGACTTTTCCATGAAGGTCGGGTTGGAACCGGGAACGGCGAGTTCCGAGCGGTGAAGGCGCGGGGTTGCCTGCTGGATCAGGGTAAAGCTCATCGGGAATTCCTTCCTTGGTTGGTTTCGTTGTGGGTGGTGAGGCCGCAAAACGCAGTTCACCATACCAGTCGTGAGGCGCTCGCGCGCCAGCCCCAGGGCCGTGTCCGACCCTCGGTATCCTGACAAAGGCTTCAGCCCGTCGCGCCAAAGCCGACGGCGATGCAGTTGATCGACAACAGCAACGCGGATTTCACCGCCTCGCGCTTGTCCTCATCTTCCTCGCCCCGGAAGCGGCGGAGCAACTCCACCTGTTCGCGGCTGACCTGGTTGATCGTCGGCAGCCGGCCGTTGAGGCGGTCCCGGAACTGCGGGTAGCGTTCGGCCAGTTCGCGGTCGCCGCTGACGCGCAGGGCCATCTCACGGGTCAGCTCGTACTCGGCCTCGATCAGCGGGAAGATGCTGTTGCGGGCGGCCCCGTCGGGCACGAGACCGGCATAGTCCTTCGCGATGGCGAGATCGACCATCAGCAGCGTCTTCTCGACCTCGTCGAGGATGAGGCGGAACGGCTTCGATTCGGCAAAGAGCCGCTTCAGCTGTGCTTCGCCCTGCGCCCCGCGCACGTCGAGGAAGCTCTTCAGGCCGGAGCCGACGCCGTACCAGCCGGTGATAACGTGGCGGTTCTGCGACCAGGCGAAGACCCAGGGAATCGCGCGAAGGTCCGCCAGGGAGCGCGCGCCGAAGCGCCGCGCCGGGCGCGAGCCGATGTTGAGGAGCGCGATCTCGTCGAGCGGGCTCGCGGCCTGGAAATAGGTCACAAGGTCGGGGTGCTGGATCAGGTTGACGTAGGCCGCGCGCGAGGCGCCCGACAGCGCCTCCAGCGTGTCGTCGAACTCGTTGCGCGGGATGTTGGCCGCTTCGCGCTCCGATTTCAGGGCGTGGTCGAACACCGATGAGGCCAGTAGCTCCATCTGATAGGCGGCGGTCCCGCGGTTGGCGTATTTGAAGGAGACGACCTCTCCCTGTTCGGTGGTACGGAAGCGGCCGTTGATCGATCCCGGCGGCTGGGCGGCGATGGCCCGGGCGGTGGGCGCCCCGCCACGGCTCACCGAGCCGCCACGACCGTGGAAGAAGGCGATCGGCACGCCCGACGACTTGCCGAGCTGGGTCAGCTTGTCCTGCGCCTTGTACAACTCCCAATTCGAGGCGACGAAGCCGCCATCCTTGTTCGAATCCGAGTAGCCGATCATCACTTCCTGCATCCCGCCTTGCCAGCGGGTGGAGCGACGCACGACGGGAATGGAGAACAGCTCCTTCATGATGGCGGGCGCAGCGCGTAGGTCGTCGATGGTCTCGAACAGGGGCACGATCGGCAGGCAGCAGATCTCGGTGCCGGTGGCATCGAGGAAGTTGCCGGCTTCCTTGGCGAGGAGATAGGCGCCGAGGATGTCGGGGACCGAGCGGGTCATCGACAGAATGAACGAGCCGAAGGCCTCGCGGTCGAGCTGCTCGCGCATCTCGCCCACGAGCGCGAAGGTTTCGAGCGTCTCGCGGGCATCGTCGGGCAGGCTTTCGAACGAACGCTCGCCATGCATCGGCTTCGCCAACTCGGAGAGCAGCCAGTTCTTCCACTCGGGAGATTCGAGGGCGGGCGGCGTCTTGTTCTGGCCGTGGCTCTGCTGCCACAGGGCGTGGAGCGTTTTCGTGGTGCGCGTGGTGTTCTCGCGCAAGTCGAGGCGCACGGTGGAGAAACGGAAGATCTCGACCATGCGACGCACGGGCCGGACGAGGTCGATGGCCAGCGACGGGCAGTTCGCGTCGGTGAGTCCGGCTTCGAGGTGGCGCAGGTCGTTGATGAGGCCGTCGGCGCTCGGATAATCTGGGCCGCTCGTGCGCTGCCCCTTGTTGCGCGCGATGGTAGCTTCGAGCTTGCGCAGGATGCAGGTGAGGAACTGCCGATAGGCCTCGCCCGGATTGCGGTTCGCTATCGCGCGCCCGTCGCCGCTCTCAGCGAGAAGCTGCGCGAGTTCGGACTTGAACGTCGCTGGAACCGGCAACGAGCGCTCGGTGAGCGATAAGGTTCGGCCGAGCGCCGTCACGCCGTCGCGGTAGCGCCTAAGGGAGGCCAGCGCATTGCGTTGGAGCGTGGCACGGGTCACCGACGAGGTGACGTAAGGATTGCCGTCGCGATCGCCTCCGATCCACGAGCCGAACTGGAAGAAGGCCGGCACCTCGAACTTCTCGTCCGGGTAGTATTCGGCGAGCGATTCTTCGAGCGAGTAGAGTACCTCGGGAAGCATCTCGAACAGGGTCTCGTCGAAGAAGTGCAGCCCCCAGGCGACCTCTCGCTCCACGGTGGCCTTCTCCAGATGGAGTTCGCCGGTCATCCAGACGAGCTCGATCTGGTCGCGCAGCTCGTTCATAAGGCCGTTGCGCTCGCGCTCGGTCCAGCGCGGCAATTCGAGCTCGCGCAGGACGAGGTAGATGCGGCGGAACTTCTCCAGCACCGTCACGCGCTTGCCCTCGGTGGGGTGCGCCGTGATCGTCGGGCGGATGCGTAGATCCTTCAGCAGGGCGTGGATCTCGGGTGCCTTGATGCCGTTCTTCACCGCTTCAGCAAGGACCGCGCTGAAGCTGCCGCCAAGCTCCGCCCGTCCCTTCGTGCGCTCCAGGTGCCGGCGCCGGCGCATGGCGGCGTTCTGCTCGGCGATGGAGAGCAACTGGAACCAGATGCCCTGCACCTGGAGGGCGCGGGCGAGGAGCTCAGGCGAGAATTCCGAGATGTTGGCTTGGCCCAGAAGCACGGCCTCCAGTTCCGGCTCGTGCCGGCGGGCGACTTCGAGCAGGGCGTGGAACAGGATGTCGAGCGCCTCCTTCGACGAGGTGCCGGTGATGACCGGCGGCGCGAAGGGATGGTCGAGGGTCCCGACTGGGGCGTGGAGGGTATCGGTCATCGGATGGCCACCTCGAACAGAGTTGAGCCGATGGCCGCCGGGGACGCGCGGGCAACGGTAATGAAGCGGCCGCCCCGCAGCATGGAACGCAGCGTCGGGGCGATCAAGCGGTGGTTTCTGCGGCTGGGTCCGTCGGCGGCCGGGCGGCGCTGCCCCTCTCCCGGTCGCTCCGCGACCACCCTCCCCCGCCGAGGGGGAGGGTTTACGCCTTCAGGCGGCGAGTTTGCGCATCACCTGTTCGACCGTGGAGCCGAAATCGCCGGGGCTAGGGGCCACGGTGAGACCGTAGGAGCGCATGATCTCGGCTTTCTCGGCGGCACTGTCGCCGGTGGCGGAGATGATGGCGCCGGCATGGCCCATGCGGCGGCCCTTCGGAGCGGTGAGACCGGCGACGAAGCCGATGACGGGCTTCGACATGTTCTCCTTGATCCAGGCCGAAGCCTCGGCCTCCTGCGGACCACCGATCTCCCCGATCATCAGCACGGCCTTGGTGTCGGGGTCCTGCTCGAACAGGGCGAGATGGTCGAGGAAGGACGACCCGTTGATCGGGTCACCGCCGATGCCCACCGAAGTGGTGATGCCGATGCCCTTCTCCTTCATCTGCGCCGCGGCCTCGTAGCCGAGGGTGCCCGAACGCGAGATCACGCCGACATTACCCTTGAGGTAAATGTGGCCGGGCATGATGCCGAGCATCGACTTGCCCGGCGAGATGATGCCGGCGCAGTTCGGGCCCACCACCATCGTGCGCTTGTCCTTGGGATAGCGGCGGAGATACCGCTTCACCCGCATCATGTCCTGGGCCGGGATGCCGTCGGTGATCGAGCAGATCAGCGCGAGGCCGGCATCGGCCCCTTCCATGATCGCGTCGGCCGCGAAGGGCGGGGCGACGAAGGTGATCGAGGTGGTGGCGCCGGTGGCCTCCACGGCTTCCTTGACGGTGTTGAACACCGGCACGCCGAGATGGGTCTTGCCGCCCTTGCCCGGGGTGACGCCGCCGACGATGTTCGAGCCGTATTCGATCATCTCCTTGGCATGGAACGTACCCTTATCGCCGGTGATGCCCTGGACGATGATCGGGGTCTTCTCGTCGATCAGAATGCTCATGACGTATCCTCCCCCGTCTCAGTGGTTGCGCTTGGCGGCGTCGCAGGCGGCGACGGCCTTCGTGGCGGCATCCGACAGGCTGTCGGCGGTGATGAGGTCGAGGCCGCTTTCGGCCAGGATCTTCTTGCCCGCCTCGACATTCGTTCCGGCGAGCCGGACAATGAGCGGCACGTCGATCTTCACTTCCTTGGCTGCCTGGATCACGCCCTGGGCGACCCAGTCGCAGCGGTTGATGCCGGCGAAGATGTTGACCAAGATCGCCTTGACGTTGCGATCCGAGAGGACGAGCCGGAAGGCCGTGGCCACGCGGTCGGGGCTGGCGCCGCCGCCGACATCGAGGAAGTTCGCCGGCTCGCCGCCCGCATGCTTGATCATGTCCATGGTCGCCATGGCGAGGCCGGCGCCGTTGACGATGCAGCCGATTTCGCCGTCGAGGCCGATATAGCTGAGATTGTGCTCGGCGGCCTGGGCCTCGCGCGGGTCGCCCTGCGAGGGATCGTGCATGTCGGCGATGTTGCGCCGGCGGAACATGGCGTTGTCGTCGAAGGACATCTTGGCATCGAGCGCCAGGACGCGGTCGTCCTTGGTGACGACGAGAGGGTTGATCTCCAGCATGGTGCCGTCGCAATCGCGGAACGCACGGTAGGCGTTCATGATCGTCTTTACGGCGGCGGAGACCTGCTTGATGTTCAGGCCGAGCTGGAACGCGATCTCGCGGGCCTGGAACTGCTGCAGACCGACGGCCGGCTCGACCACGACCTGGATCAGGGCCTCGGGCTCGTTGGCGGCGATCTCTTCGATATCCATGCCGCCGCGCTGGGAGGCGATGACGCGGACGCGTTCGGCCTTACGGTCGAGGACGTAGCCGAGATAGAGTTCGCGCTCGAACGGGTCGGCGGTCTCGATGTAGACGCGCTGGACAGGCTTGCCCTCGGGGCCGGTCTGCAGGGTGACGAGACGCTTGCCGAGGAGGTCCTTGGCGGCATCGCGGACCTCGTTGTAGGTCCGGCACAGCTTGATGCCGCCGGCCTTGCCGCGCGCGCCGGCATGGATCTGGGCCTTCACCGCCCAAAACGAGCCACCGAGCTCGGTGGCGGCATAGACCGCCTGGTCGGGGCTGAAGGCCACCGCGCCCTTGGGAACCGCAACGCCGAATCCGGCGAGCAGCTCCTTGGCTTGATACTCATGCACGTCCATGTGCGTTCTCCTCGGCGTTTTTCCCTGGGACAGACACTCTCGTAAATTCCACTTCACGGAAAGAGCTTCTGCTGTAATATTTTTTTACATTCTCTTTCACTCCGCCTTTAGCGACGGCCGGAATGTATTTTTTAGACGAAAAGGCCGGCTGAGTTTGGTCTCGCCGGCCTGTCGTTGCTTTTAGTTCACCTTGGCCTTTACGACCTCATAGATCTTTTCGTTCAATGGCCCTGACGATCCAAGAAACTCTTCGAGTTGCTTCAGTCGCTCATCGGCGAAACCGCGATCGTCCAGGCCCTTGGCGTTGACATAGACGTTGAGCGCGGCACTGCGCAGGCCGGCATGAGCCGAAAGGACCGCCACTCCGGCATCGGAGATGACGTTGAGGTTGCCCTTGTCGGCTACGGCCTCGGCGAGGTCGATGACCTCGCGGCAGGCGCGGCAACAGGCGAGAGGCACGTCGGTGGCGACCTTGAGGGCCTCTTGGATCCTGGCGGCACGGGCGACCTTCTCCTCGTCGGTGCCCTTCGGCAGGCCGTAGGCTCCCATTACCGCGTCGAAGGCCTCGACATCGTCGGCGATCATGCCGGTGAGTTCGGCCCGAAGGGCTTCGGACTTGCCGAGGATCTCCTTCAACTCGCCTTCGACCTCGACGTACTTCTTCTTCCCGATGGTGAGGTTGCACACCATGCTGAGAAGTGCGGCACCCATGGCACCGGAAATGGCGGCGGCTCCGCCGCCTCCGGGGGTCGGGGCCGAGCTCGCGAGCCCGTCGAGGAAGCCCTGGATGGTTTCGTTGGCAGGCGACGTCTTCTCGGTCATGGGTCAGGCCATCGTCTTGGCGAGGGCGTAGATCTCCTCGGCGTCGAACACCTTCTCGGCGCTGTCGAAGAGCTGGCCGACGCAGGCGCGGTGCAGTTTCAGTTTTAGCCCACCGATGCCGAGGGCGCCGAACACCTTCTTGCCGTGGCGCTCCTTGCCCTTGTCCATGGCGTCGATGCCGCCGAAGCCCAGAGGCGGCTGGGCATTGTAATCGGCAATGAACTCGATGCTGGCCTCGTCTTTCCAGTCGGCTTCGGCAAGAAGCTCGAGGCCGATGGCGCCGGCCGAGAAGACGAGGTTCTGGCCCTTGACGATGGCGGCGCGCGAGGCGGCGTCCGGCGTCGCGGCGGCACTGATCTCCACCTTGAAGCGCTTGTTGATGGAATCGGCGGCGGCCTGAGCCTTGTCCAGCGAGCGACCGCAGAGGACGACGGTGGCGCCCTCCTGTGCGAGAAGCGCGGCCGATCGCATGCCCACCGGACCGGTGCCGGCAAGAACCACGGCCTTTTTGCCCTGGAGCGACCCGGCGGCCTTCTGGACCAGCGCGACGCCCGCGGCGGCGGTGGTGTTCGAGCCATTGGAATCGAGCATGATCGAGACGCGGAAAGGACCGAAGAAGCGCTTCTTCACGGCCTCGAACACAGCCTCGCCGGCCGCCATGCTGCCGCCGCCGACGAAGATCGCCGTAGACTTTTTCTCGGAGCCGCCACGGGTGTAGATCGTGCCGTCCACCAAGGCGCCCACATTATCGGGAGTCACGTTGCCGTAACCGGTGATGTGATCAGCCCCGCCATCGTAGCCGACGACCACATCGAAGACGCTCGGAACGGTATCGGTGTCGAATTGGAACAGCAGCTTCTTCGTCATGTCGTTTCCTCTGTCCGCGTCGCTGCGCGGCTGTCATATGATTGGCGCGTCTGCAAAGAGCCGCGCGATGGTGTTTCCCGTCATGCCAGGGTGCCGCCGACGAGCCTATCGCCCAGACACTCGGTCGGCACAGATACGATCAGCGCCTGCGATCTTGGTGTCCGGGCTCTGCTCGATGGCCCTGGAATGACAATGGCTTTCGCCAGTCAGTCCCTCAGGTACGAAGCGTGAGCCTCACACCACGTTCTGCGGCTTGCCCGCAACATAGGCCTCGACGTTGTCCACGAGCTGGTCGGCCAGGATCTGCATGGCTTCCTTGCTGGCCCAAGCCACGTGCGGCGTGACGATGAGGTTCGGCAGGTCGAGCTCGCACAGGATGTTGCCGTTCTTGGGCGGCTCAGTGACCACGACGTCGAAGCCGGCGCCGCCGATCGTGCCGGCCTTGAGGGCTTCGGCGAGGGCCTCCTCGTCGACGAGCCCACCACGCGCCGTGTTGATCAGGATGGCATGCTTCTTCATCTTCGCCAGCTGCTCGGCGCCGATCATGTTCCGGGTCTCCGGCGTCAGCGGCGCATGCAGGGTGATGACGTCGGATTCCGTCAGGATCGTCTCGAAATCCACGAGGCCTTCCTGCGGGAACACGTCGTAGGCGATGACCTTCATGCCGAGCGCTTCCGCCCGCTTGGCGATGGATTTGCCCAACGCCCCGTAGCCGACGATGCCCAGCGTCGAGCCGGCGATGTCGTGGATCGGGTAGTCGAAGTAGCAAAACTGGGTGGATTTCGCCCAATCGCCCCGGCGCACGGAATTGGCGTAGGGCACGATGGCGCGCCTCAGGGCGAACATCAGCCCGATCACATGCTCGGGCACGGTGTTGAAGGCGTAGTTGCGGATGTTGACGACAGTGATGCCGAGTTCCTTGGCGGCGGCCTTGTCGACGACATCGGTGCCCGTGGCGGCCACGGCGATGAGCTTGAGGTCGGGCAGCTGCTTCAACGTCTCGGCGCGCATGGGCACCTTGTTGATCAGCGCGATCTCGGCGCCTTTCAGGCGTTCGACGATCTCCTCCGGCGTCCAGGTGGATTCGTACTCGGTATATTCGTGCGGGAAGCTGAACTCACGCACCTTGGCGTCGAGGGATTCACGGTCGAGGAAGACGATTTTGTGCGCCATTGGAACCCTCAAGCGACGTTCCGCGCCGAGCGCGGCGTTACGCGATACACGCTTCTATAGACGATGCCCCGGGGCCGGCGAGATGCCGGCCCCGGGAAACAGCTTTGATCAGGACTTTGCGAGGGGGTTTTCGCGCAGGTAGCTGGAGGCAGCGGCGACGCCGGAGCCCGGCTGTACCTTCACGCCGTTGTCGAGCATGGCCATTTCCGCACCTGCGATGGCGCCAAGAAGCGACAGCTCGTTCAGGTCACCGACGTGGCCGATGCGGAACACCTTGCCGGCCACCTGGCTCAGACCAGCGCCGAGGGCGAGGTTGTACCGCACGAAGGCGTGTTTGATGATCGCGGCGGCGTCGACACCCTCGGGGACGAGGATGGCGGTCACCGTGTCCGAGTTCCACTTGGCTTCCTTGGCACAGGTCTTCAGACCCCAGGCCGCCACGGCCTGGCGGGTCGCCTCGCCCAGCACGGCATGGCGGTGGTAGACGTTCTCGAGACCTTCTTCCCGCAGGCAGGCGAGCGCCTCGCGCAGGCCGTAGAGAAGCGGCAGTGCCGGGGTGTAGGGGAAGTAGCCGGCGCCGTTCTGCTTCTGATGATCGGCCCAATCGAAGTAGACATGCGCGAGGCGGTCGTTCGGACCCGACGACGATTCTGCGGCCTTCAGAGCCTTTTGGCTGACGCAGATCACGCCGAGACCGGCGGGGAGCATCAGGCCCTTCTGCGAGCCGGCGATGGCGCAATCGACCTTCCACTCGTCGGCGTAGAACGGCAGCGAGCCGATCGAGGACACGCCGTCCACGAACAGCAGGGCCGGGTGGCCGGCGGCGTCGATCGCCTTGCGCACGGCGCCGATGTCACTGGTGACGCCGGTGGCGGTCTCGTTATGGACCGTCATGACGGCCTTGATCTCGTGGTTCGTGTCGGCGCGCAGCGCCTCCTCGATCCGCTGGGGGTTGGCACCCGTGCCCCACTCCTCTTCCTGAACGATCACGTTCAGGCCGAGGCGCTGGGCCATGTCGATCCAGAGGTGGCTGAATTGGCCGAAGCGCGAGGTCAGCACCGTGTCGCCGCGATGCAGCGTGTTGGTCAGCGCCGATTCCCAGATGCCGGTGCCCGAGGCCGGGAACAGGAAGATCGTGCCCTCGGTCGAGCCGAACACGGCCTTGGTCTCTTCGAACAGGGGCTTGGTCAGCGTCGGGAAATCCACCGAACGGTGATCCTCGGAGGGAACGATCATCGCCCGCTGGACGCGGTCGGGGATGTTCGTCGGGCCCGGAACGAACAGATGATTCCGACCCGGCCGTCTCGTTGCCGCCATGTTGTGTCTCCGGTTCTTCTTCAGTTTGCGCGCACGCATCGTGCGACGCTGGGATCGAATACGGTGGTCCGAGGTCGCGATCCGGCTTGATGGGCTGCCGGGGCGGTTCCTAAGCTTTGGGGAAGAAACGGCGGCTCTGCCAGGAAGCCCGGCTGCCGCACGTCCGCCTGGAGGAGAAGGCATGGTCCAAGATCGTCTTCGGAAAGCGCGAGGCCCGCCTCGTGCCATCACGGATGGCTGCGAGTTCCAGAACGCTCGACGCGACTGCCTTTGACTGGATCAAGCCTCTCTCCGTTGGCCGGGGCGCGCGAATACAGCACACTCCCAGGGCCTTGGACGTCGTTTCTCACCTCGTCGGCGACCTTGATTCCGCCTCGCATGGGCTCCGGACACGCGCCTTCCAGCGCGATCCGGTGGGTCACCTTGATCGGGACTATGCCGGGGTTCGTCCCCGAAGGAAAACGCAAAAAACTTCCTGGCCACTCAAAAAATTTGTCGCGCAGTGCAGCATTCTGACGATGCGCTTGAAGTAGTCGCGCCACGAAGCGGGCCGGGCGCGCGTCATCAAACTGATACGCGAATCCGGTTTGGCTCAACGCACCGAAGCCATTCGGAGTGGGTCGTGGGCGAAGATACAGAGAAGACGATCCGTGTGAGGACGCTCTTCCTGTCCGATATGCATCTGGGCACGAAGGGCTGTCAGGCAGGTTTGCTGCTGGAATTCCTGCGGGATTACGACGCCGACGAGATCTACCTCGTCGGTGACATCGTGGACGGGTGGCAGCTCAAATCGGGCTGGTTCTGGCCGCAGAGCCACAACGACGTGGTGCAGAAGCTGCTGCGCAAGGTGCGCAAGGGCTCGACGCTGATCTACATCCCCGGCAACCATGACGAGTTCCTGCGCGATTATCTCGGCATGACCTTTGGCGGGATCGAGGTGGTGGACGACCGGATCCACGTCGCCGCGGACGGCAAGCGCTACCTCGTCATCCATGGCGACCAGTTCGACATGGTTGTCCGGCATGCCAGATGGATCGCCTTCCTGGGCGACGGCGCCTACACCTTCGCGCTCTTCGTCAACACTCACCTGAATACCCTTCGGCGCCGCCTCGGCCTCGCCTATTGGTCGCTCTCGGCCTGGGCCAAGCTGAAGGTGAAGAACGCCGTCAACTTCATCGGAAAGTTCGAAGAGCTTCTAAGCGCGGAGGCCAAGCGCGTGGGCGCCGACGGCGTCATCTGCGGACATATCCACCATGCCGCCCACCGCCAGATCGCCGGGCTGACCTATCTGAACACCGGGGATTGGGTGGAGTCCTGCACCGCCATCGTGGAGCATTACGACGGCACCATGGAGGTGTTGCATTACCCGAGCGTGTTGCGGGCGCGCGCCGCCGCGGAAGAAGCGGAGCGCAGCGCGGTGGCCGCCGGTCCGGCGCGGGCGGTCGCGTGAGGCTGCTCATCGCCACCGATGCGTGGCACCCGCAGGTCAACGGGGTCGTCCGTTCCCTCGAGAACATGGCGGCGGCCGGTCGCGAACTCGGCTTCGAGACCGTGTTCCTGACCCATCAGGATTTCGCCTCGGTGCCGCTCCCCGGATACCCCGAAATTCGGTTGTCCTATGCCACCAAAGGCAAGGTCGCCCGCCTGTGGGCCGGTCTCGCCCCGACCCATGTCCACGTGGCCACGGAGGGGACCGTCGGCTACGCGACCCGACGCTATTGTCTCGCCCATGGCCGCCCGTTCACCACGAGCTATCACACGCGCTTTCCTGAATACCTCGCCGCCCGTGCGCCCGTTCCCGAGAGCTGGAGCTATGCCTGGCTGCGGCGCTTCCATGGCGCTGCGAGCGGGACGATGGTCTCGACTCCGTCCCTGGAGCGCGACCTCGCCTCCCGCGGTTTCGGCAACTTGATGCGGTGGACCCGGGGGGTCGATACCGATCTCTTTCGCCCGGCGGCCCAGGATGCCGCCCCGCCGGAGGAGCTGGCGGGTTTGGCTGGCCCGTTCTTCCTGTTCGTCGGGCGGCTGGCGGTGGAGAAGAACGTCTCGGCTTTCCTCGACCTTGACCTGCCGGGCACCAAGATCGTGGTGGGAGACGGCCCGGACCGGGCGCGCCTCGCCGGCCTGCATCCGAAGGCATGCTTCCTGGGCACTCTCACCGGTGCAAGGCTTGCTCGCATCTACGCGGCGGCGGACGTCTTCGTGTTCCCCAGTCTCACCGACACGTTCGGCATCGTCCTGCTCGAAGCTCTGGCCTGCGGCGTTCCCGTGGCGGCCTATCCGGTAACCGGTCCCCTCGACGTCATCGGCGGGACCGGCGCCGGAATTCTCGAATCCGACTTGCGCGAGGCGGCCCTCGCCGCCCTGTCGATCCCCCGCGAGCGCTGCCGCGCGGAGGCCCTGCGCTACACCTGGGGCGAGAGCGCGCGCCAGTTCTTCACCAACATTTCGCTGGCGCACGGGACCGGTCTTCCCACGCCGAAGCGCCGGACGTTCCGGGCGGCACCGGCAGTGTAGCTTGGGGCGGTGGTTATGGCCCCCCGGCCTCCTCGCCTGCGGGGCGGGCACACTCCCGCATTTTTCTGGCGCCAAGCCCGGTGACCAGCCTTTGGCCGAAGTGTAATCCATCGGATCGATGACCAGACCGTTCGCAGACCCCGTCGCCAGCACCCTCCCTGCTCTCATCGGCTGCGACGAGGTGGGGCGCGGTGCCCTGTGCGGCCCCGTGGTCGTGGCGGCTGTCTGGTTCGATCCGGCCGTGTTCCCGGCCTCCGTGCTGGCCTCCCTCGACGACAGCAAGAAGCTCGACCGGGCGATGCGCGAGCGTCTCACACCTTTGATACGTGAACATGCCGAGGTGGCGGTGGCGGCCGGGTCCCGGCAACTCGTGGACCGGATCAACGTCCGCGCGGCGACCCTCGACGCCATGCGGCGAGCGGTGGAGAAGCTCGGCCTCGAAGCGCCCGTGGCCGTGGATGGGCGCGATGACATTCCCGGCCTGTCCTTGCCGTGCCGGGCGGTGATCGGCGGTGACCGGCTCGTACCCCAGATCGCGGCCGCCTCCATCGTCGCCAAAACCCTACGGGACGATCTCATGCGGGTGCTGGCCGGCCGTCACCCGGCCTATGCCTGGGAACGCAATGTCGGCTATGGCACCGCGGCGCATCTCGCCGGTCTGTCGAGTCTCGGCCGCTCGGCGCATCATCGGGTGAGCTTCACCAAGCGTTTCGCTCCATCGCCCTCAGCGGTCACAACAGGCTGAGCTGTGCGCCGGACGCCGCTGCAGGGTCGAAGAGATCCGTGCGCAGGGTAATGCGCTCATCCACATAGCCCAGGCGTTGCTTCGCCAAGCGCATGCGCTGGGCGATGAGATCGGCATAAGCGCCACTGCCGGTCATCCGCCGGCCGAACGTCGCATCGTAGGCCTTGCCGCCACGCGCCCCACGGACGAGCGCCATCACGTGGCGGCGGCGACCTGGATAGTGTTCGGCGAACCAGTCGTTCACCAGGTCGTCGAGTTCGAGCGGCAGTCGCAGCAGGACATGGCGCGCTTCTACAGCGCCGCATTCCCGCGCCCGCTTCAACACCGCCTCGATCTCGTGATCGTTCAGCGACGGAATGACCGGGGCCATCATCACCATGACCGGGATGCCTGCACGACTGAGCTGGTGGACCGCCTCGAGGCGACGGTCAGGATGGGGGGCGCGCGGCTCCATGCGCCTGGCCAGGACAGGATCGAGAGTCGTCACCGACATCGCCACCTTGACGAGGCCGAGCTCCGCCATCGGCGCCAGGATATCGATGTCGCGAGCGACGAGGTTCGACTTCGTGACGATGCCCACGGGATGCCGGAAGCGCGCCAAGACGCCGAGTACCGCGCGGGTGATGCCATGGTCGCGTTCGATCGGCTGATACGGGTCCGTGGCGGTCCCGAGGGCGATCGTTTGCGGCCGGTAGCCCTTTGCCGAGAGTTCGCGCTCCAGCAACTCGGCCGCGTTGGCCTTGTGGAACAGCTTCGTCTCGAAATCGAGGCCGGGGGACAAACCGACATAGGCGTGGTTGGGCCGGGCGAAGCAGTAGATGCACCCGTGCTCGCAGCCGCGATAGGGATTGATCGAGCGATCGAACGGCAGGTCCGGCGAGGTATTCCGTGTCAGGATCGTGCGTGCGAGCTCGGGTCGGTCTTCGGTACGCAGGCGCTGGCCGGCACCATCTGAAACCCAGCCGTCGTCGAAAGCCTCGCGCCGTGCCGGCTCATAGCGGCCGCAGGGGTTGGCCGTGGCCCCCCGGCCCTTTCTCGCATCCGCCGACAGGGTACTTCCCCCAAGCCGCCGGTCGGGCGCGCCGAACGCTTCGTCCATCCCGTCACTGGCGGCCTTCACCGCTCGGACCATACCGCCAGTTCCGTTCCGGCCGGATCCTTGAAATGGAAGCGGCGACCGCCGGGAAAGGCGAAGATCGGCGCCACGATCGTGCCCCCCGCCGCCTCGACCCGTACCAACATCGCTTCGAGATCATGCGCGTAGAGCACGGGCAACGGCACCGCCTTCGCCTCGTCGGCATCGAACCCACCATCGAGCCCCTCGTCGAAGGAGGCATAGCGTGGGCCGTAATCGACGAAGCTCCAGCCGAAGGCCGTTCCGTAGAAGGCTTTCACTCGGTCGATGTCGCCGCCCGGCAATTCGAGGTAATCGATCTTGCCATCCTGCCGCATGCCTTGCTCTCCATCCACCTCGACGACCTGACGCAGGAACGTCCGGCACGCCGCGCGCGATGCCACTTCGTTTGGAATTCGAACATATCAGGAACGGGACCGGTATTCCTGCCCTTTTTTAAAGCAATCGACGGGATATGCCGGTTGGGCATCGGTTCTCGTCGTGCTTTCGGGGCCATCCGGCTTTCCTCGCGCCGAAAATACGGTATGCGCGCGCATGATTTCGGCTCTGATCCATGTAGCGATGCCGGTCGGCCCCAATGCGATTGACCGCCTCGCCGATACTCTGGGGGCTCTCGTCGAGGGCGTAGCGGCCGGGCTCGTGGGTGACGCGGTCATCATCGCGCCCGCCCATGACGCGGCGATCGATGCCGTCGCCGAGGCCACCGGCGCGACCTTCGTCGTCCGCCCGGGTGGTACGCCGCCTTGGTCGGCTGGTGCGAAGGCCGCGCGGCGGGAGTGGGTCCTGTGTCTCGAGGCCGGCGACGTGCCGGCCGAGGGCTGGATCCGCACCATCGATCGGTTCATCGGCACGGCGCGGCCGGAAATGGTCCTCGGGCGCTTGCGCCGACCACATGCGGGGTTGCCGTCGCGTCTTGCGGCGCAGGGCGAGTCCGTCATCGGCGTGCGCGCCCCACGCGCCGGCGACCTGGTGCGCCGTGACCGCCTCATCGCGAGTGCCGTCTTCTCCACCCGCCTCCATCCCCGGCGGGTGAACGTGCGGCTCAACCGAGGGTGATCAGACGGATATCGAGGCACCGCGTCGAAGGTGTTCGTCCAGGCGCGGCATGATCTCGACGAAGTTGCAGGGCCGGTGCCGGTAATCGAGCTGCGCCGCGAGGATGCCATCCCAGGCGTCACGGCAGGCGCCGGGCGAGCCCGGCAGGACGAAGACAAAGGTCGCGTTCGCGAGCCCCGCCGTGGCCCGTGACTGGAGGGTGGACGTCCCGATCTTGTCGTAGGAGATGCGGTGGAAGACCGCCGAGAATCCGTCCATCCGCTTCTCGAACAGCGGCTCGATGGCCTCCGGGGTCACATCGCGTCCGGTGAAGCCCGTGCCGCCCGTGGTGATCACCACATCGACCGCCGGATCCCGCGTCCAGGATTCCACTTGGGCCCGGATCGCGGCTACCTCGTCGGGGACGATGGCCCGACCAGCGAGGCTGTGGCCGGCAGCGACGAGTCGTTCGCACAATGTGTCGCCTGAACGGTCGTCTTCGACGACGCGGGTGTCGGAGACGGTCAGCACCGCGATGGAGAGCGGGATGAAGCTACGGGTCTTGTCTGCGGCGACCATGGCTGGCAGCTCCAGGCTCTACGATACCCTCCGTTCTAACCGTGAACGAAGGGGCAGGTCGATCCCTCCTCGATGGGACATGTCCGCCCGGACCCTCGGAACCGCCCCCGCCGTGGCACAACGCGGCGGTTCCGCGACGCCGGGAGCTATTGCGAAGTTAGTTCCGGGCCGCCCTGAAGGTATCGCAGGACTTGGTCTGGCCGCTCTTGTAACCGGTCATGAACCACCGCATCCGCTGGTTGGACGACCCGTGTGTAAAGGAATCCGGTACGGCATAGCCTTGGGACTGCTTCTGCAGCTTGTCGTCACCGATGGCGCTGGCCGCCTGCATGGCCTCTTCGATGTCCCCGGGCTCCAATGAATTATACTTGTCGTTGGAGTTCTTGGCCCAGACGCCAGCGAGGCAGTCTGCCATCAACTCGACGCGTACCGACAACTGGTTCGACTCCACCTTGCTTGACGCCGCCTGCTGGCGACCCTGGACCTTGCCGAGGATGCCGAGTTCGTCCTGAACGTGGTGACCGACCTCGTGGGCGATGACATAGGCGTAGGCGAAATCACCCTTCACCCCGAACTTCTGTTCCATTTCCTTGAAGAACGACGTGTCGAGGTAGACCTTCTTATCGAGCGGGCAATAGAACGGTCCCATGGCCGCCTGCGCCGAACCGCAGCCGCTGCGCGTGCCACCAGTGTACAGCACCATGCCGGTCGGACGGTATTGCTTGCCGGTCTGGTTGGGCAGGATCTCCTTCCAGACATCCTCCGTGTTTCCGAGGATGGCGGCAGCGAAGCGCCCGCTCTCGTCCGTCGGCTTGCTCTTGCGCTGGGCTTGCGTCTGCGGGTCGACCCGCTCCTGACGCGGCTGTCCGCCGCCGCTCATCTGTTCGGCGCCGCCGATCAGGATGGCAGGGTTGATGCCGGTGACCCAGCCGATGATACAGAGGATGACGATGGTGCCGATGCCGAGACCGCCCGCGCCGCCACCGGGAAAGCCACCACCTCCGCCGCCACCCTCACCCCGGCGGTCCTCGACATTGTCAGAAGAGCGGAAATCTTCCCAACGCATGATCTCGTCACCCTTCGTAGCGTGGACCCCGCCGGAACCCGGCCGCCACACGCATCTCTGTCTTGAGCTCCGTGTGCCCGAACTAATACGGCGGTGAAAGATACGGTTCCGCTTCCGACTCGCCTTTCGCCCTACGCCTTGCCGTCCAGCGTCGCCTTCAACAGCCGGAAATCCCGCCAGGCGAGGCGCTTCTGCAGGGGCTGACGCAGGAGATAGGCTGGGTGCAGGGTGGCCAGCGCTTTCACCTCCCTGTCGCCGATCCGATAGGGATAGAACCGTCCGCGCGCCTTGAGGATGCCGTCCTTCGTGCCAGTGATCGCCTGCGTCGCCGGACTGCCGAGGCAGACGATGACGTCCGGGTCTGCGAGTTCGATCTGGCGTTCGATGAAAGGTTTGCAGATCGACACTTCCTGCGGCGTCGGGTTGCGGTTCCCCGGCGGCCGCCACGGCACGATGTTGGTGACGTAGGCTTTCGTCCGGTCGAGGCCGATCGCCGCCATCATCCGATCGAGGAGCTGACCGGAGCGGCCCATGAACGGCTTGCCGACGCGATCCTCGTCGGCGCCAGGCGCCTCGCCGATGAACATCAGTTTCGACGCCGGGTTGCCATCGGCGAAGACGAGGTTCTTGGCCGTGAATTTCAGCGGGCAACCATCGAACGCGGCGAGCAGCGCTTCCAGCTCCTCGAGAGAGGCGGCATCTCGCGCCCGTGCTCGCGCGTCGCCCGCGGCCTCGCCGGGTTTGGCTGCCGCGGATTGTCCATAGGTCCGGGCCGGAGGAGCCGCTGGCGCCTCGCCGCGCGGCGGTAACTCGCGACGGGGGGGCGCGGAATCGGTCTGATTCTGGTCCTGCCGAGTAGAGACTTGCGAGGGAAGATCACGGGGAGGCAGGTCTTGCGTCGGCAAGCCGCGCCGTGTCGGTGCCGGGCGCCAGGGAGGCACCTCCTCGGTTTCGGAGAAGCGGTCATGCGGCCGTTCGTCGAGGCAGAGATCGACACCGGCTTCCACATGGAAGTCGAGTTCGGCGATCACGTCGCGCTGATGGTCGGGGCCTTGGCTCATAGTTCTCGATGTGGCCCCTGACGAGCCTGTGGACAACACTTCACAGGGCACGTTACGCGGCCATTGGTAAGGCGGCGAGACGGCTCAGACCATGCTGAGACCATTGGCAGGCTTGCGTTCCTAGCTTGGAATCGGTTGAGAGTGTTCGCAATCATAACATCGCGCCCTCGCTGACCGGTCTCGATCGGTTGCGGCTGGCGCGGCAGGAGGAGTTCACAGGATGGCGTTGCCGGAACGCGAGGGTATGGATTTCGACGTGGTCATCGTGGGCGCGGGGCCTGCCGGCCTCGCCGCCGCGATCCGCCTCAAGCAGATCGCGGCCGATCTTGCCGTCGTGGTGGTCGAGAAGGGGTCCGAAGTCGGTGCCCACATCCTATCCGGTGCGGTGATCGATCCGCTCGGGCTCGACCGCCTGCTTCCCGAGTGGCGCCAGGACGAGGCCCGGCCGCTCAAGACCGAGGTCGAGCGCGACGAGTTCCTGTTCCTCACCAAGAACAGCGGCATCTCGCTGCCGAATTTCGCCTTCCCGAAATTCATGTCGAACCACGGCAATTTCGTCGGCTCGCTCTCGAACATGACGAAGTATCTCGGTGTCAAGGCGGAGGAGCTCGGCGTCGAGATCTATCCTGGATTCCCGGCCTCGGAGGTGCTCTACGACGATGCCGGCACCGTCATCGGCGTGGCCACCGGCGATCTCGGCATCGGTCGCTCCGGCGAACCGCGTGACGATTACACCCGCGGCATGGAGTTGCGCGGCAAGTACACGATCTTCGGCGAGGGCGCGCGCGGGTCGCTGACCAAGACCCTGATCGACCGTTTCCAGCTCAACCGGGACAGCGACCACCAGAAGTACGGCCTCGGCGTCAAGGAACTCTGGCAGCTCAAGCCCGAGACGTTCGAGCCGGGCCTCGTGCGTCACACCATGGGTTGGCCGCTCTCCAACAAGACCGGCGGTGGATCCTGGCTCTACCATTTCGACGATCACCTGCTCTCGGTCGGCTTCGTCACGCATCTGAACTACGAGAACCCGACCCTGTCGCCGTTCGAGGAGTTCCAGCGCTTCAAGACCCACCCGATGATCCGCGACGTGTTCGAGGGCGCCAAGCGCATCGGCTACGGCGCCCGCGCGATCATGGAGGGCGGCTGGCAATCGGTGCCGAAGCTCGTCTTCCCCGGCGGTTGCCTCGTCGGCTGCTCGGCCGGCTTCGTCAACGTGCCGCGCATCAAGGGATCGCACAATGCGGTGCTCTCCGGCATGCAAGCGGCCGAGGCGATCGCGGCGGCACTCACCGCCGGCCGGCAGGGCGACGAGCTCACCGATTACGACGGCGGCTGGCGTGACAGCGACATCGGCCGCGACCTCAAGCGCGTGCGCAACGTGAAGCCGCTCTGGTCGAAATACGGTACCCTCGTCGGCGTGGGTCTGGGCGGCCTCGACATGTGGTCGCAGACGATCCTCAATGCCTCGCCGTTCGGCACGCTGAAACACGGCAAGCCGGATTATGCCGCCACGAAGCCGATCTCGGAGGTGACGCCGATCGTCTACCCGAAGCCCGACGGCAAGCTGACTTTCGACCGGCTCTCCTCGGTGTATCTCTCGAACACCAACCACGAGGAGGACCAGCCGCCGCACTTGAACGTCAAGGATCCAGCGCTCCAGAAGTCTTCGGAGCACGACGTCTATGGCGGCCCCTCGGCACGGTATTGCCCGGCGGGTGTCTATGAATGGGTGCAGGAGGGCAGCGGCGTGCGTTACCAGATCAACGCGCAGAACTGCGTCCACTGCAAGACCTGCGATATCAAGGACCCTAACCAGAACATCAATTGGGTGACGCCGGAGGGGCCTGGAGGGCCGAACTATCCCAACATGTGAGGACGCACCGGAGCCCGGGTGCCCGCCATCCTTTCGCCTTGCGAGGATGGCGGGAAGAGTTCAGTGTCCCCGCCCGATCGGCATCGGTCCCTCACGGACGATGCGCTACAAACGCGACTGGTGCCCATGAACGGAAACGCCGCGACCCGCCGGACCCTCTCGGCTCTCGCCCTGTGTCTCGCCGCCTCCGTGGCGACGTCGGTCACGGCCCAGGCCGCCCAGCCTCGGGAATCTGCCCCGGTGACGGAGTACGAGCCCGCCGAGTCGTTGGAGGGCAACTTCCTGTCCGCCTATATCGCCGGTGCGTCGAAGGACACCTCCGCCGCGGCGAGTTTCTACCGCGAGGCGGTGAAAGCCGATCCGCGCAATGCCGAACTGCTCGAGCGCGCCTTCGTGTCGTTGCTCGCAGACGGCGCTTTGCCCGACGCATTCCGCGCAGCCGAGCGCCTCACCGCCCGCGACGGATCGAACGGCCTCGCCCAACTCAGCCTCGGCGTGCGCCAGATCAAGGCCGGCCAGTTCGCGCAGGCCCGCCAGAACTTCGCCCGCAGTGGACGGGGTGCCGCGGCCGATCTCACCAGCACCCTTCTGACCGCCTGGGCCTATGCCGGGGCAAATGACGGCAAGCGCGCCCTTGAAGTGGTGAACAAGCTGAAGGGCGAGCGCTCCTACAACACCTTCCGCGACTTCCATGCCGGCCTGATCGCCAACCTCGTCGGGGATCAGGCGGAGGCGGAGCGCCGGCTCAAGGCCGCCTACGACGCCGACCAGAATACTCTGCGTATCGTCGATGCCTATGCCCGTTTCGAGGCGCAGGCCGGGCGCACGGACCTTGCGATCCAGGCCTACACCAACTTCGACCAGCTGCTGCCGCGCCACCCGATCGTGCGCGACGCCCTCGACAAGCTGAAGGCCGGCAAGCCTCTGACCCGCCTCGTCAACACCGCGCAGGAAGGCGCCGGCGAGGTGCTTTACGGTCTCGGCTCGGCCGGATCGACCCAGGGCGACGAGCTGCCCGCCGTGGTCTATCTGCGCCTTGCCCTCTATCTCGCTCCCGAGCACGCCCTCGCCCGCCTCACCCTCGCCGATACGCTCGACCGGATGAAGCAGGTCGAGCGCGCCAACGACACCTATGCGCAGATGCCGGCGTCCTCACCGCTGAAGCTCAATGCCGACATCCAGATCGGTCTCAATCTCGAGCAGCTCGGCAAGGGCGAAGAGGCGACCCAGCTCCTCGACGCTGCCATGAAGGAGCATCCCGATAGCATCGACGTCGTGACCGCCCTCGGCAACGTGCAGCGCTCGCGCAAGAAATATGAGGAGGCGGCGGCCACCTATAGCCGCGCGATCGAACTCATCGGCAAGCAGCCGGCCTCGAATTACTGGACGACCTTCTACTTCCGTGGCACCGCCTACGAGCGGGCCAAGCAATGGCCCAAGGCAGAGGCCGACCTGAAGAAAGCCCTGGAACTGGTCCCACCGAATCAGCCGGCGGCCCGAGCTCAGGTGCTCAACTATCTGGCCTATTCCTGGGTCGACCAGAACATGAATATCGACGAGGCCTTCACGATGCTGAAACAGGCCGTCGATGCGAGCCCGCGCGACGGCATGATCATCGACAGCCTCGGCTGGGCCTATTTCCGCCTCGGACGCTATGACGATGCCGTTCGCGAGCTAGAGAAGGCGATCGAACTCAAGCCAGGCGACCCGACCATCAACGACCACCTCGGCGATGCCTATTGGCGTTCGGGACGGCGGCTCGAAGGTAAGTTCCAATGGCAGCACGCCAAGGACCTGAACCCTGAGCCGGACGATCTCGTGAAGATCAACGCCAAGCTCAAGGACGGTCTTCCGGAACTCGAGAAGCCCGCCGCCACCGCCGAGAACCCTCCTGAGCCCGCGAAGGTGAATCCGGAGTTGCCGAAGGGCGCGCCGGCACCGAGCGAGCCTCCGGGCGCGGCCGACAAGAAGACCGGCGGCTGAGTCCGGCTTGACGGACAGGGGATCGCGGGGCCAGACCGGCCGCGCGTTCCCGCGGTCGATAGACCCGTCCCTCTCCGACAGAGCAAGCCGTGCCCGTCCTCGTCACCCGCGCTCCGGCAAAGATCAACCTCACCCTTCACGTCCTCGGCCGTCGTGAGGGGGACGGCTATCACGAGCTCGAAAGCCTCGTGGCCTTCACCGGATCGGGGGACACCCTGAGCCTGGCTCCCGGCGCCGACCTCACCCTCGACACGTCCGGGCCAACCGCCGGACCGGCCGGTCCGCTGGACGCCAACCTTGTGATCCGCGCCGCTCGTGGGCTGGCCAAAGCCATCCCCAGCCTTCGCATCGGTAGCTTTCACCTCGTCAAGCGCCTGCCCGTCGCTGCCGGAATTGGCGGTGGATCGTCGGATGCCGCCGCCGCCCTGCGGCTCCTGGCGCGCCTCAACGACCTTCCCCTCGACCATCCCGCCATCGTCGAGGCCGCCCGCGCCACCGGGGCCGACGTACCCGTCTGCCTCGATCCGCGCGGCCGGATGATGCGCGGCGCCGGAGAGGATGTCGGGCCAGCGCTGAATTTTGCGCCGTTGCCGGCCGTGCTGATCAATCCCGGCACACCGGTCGCTACCGCGCCGGTCTTTAAGGCCCTGGGGCTGATGGTGGGGCAGCGGCATTCCGGCGAGGCCCATCCGATCCTTGCGCAGGGACTCGGTTTCGGCGAGATCCTGGCGGCGGTGACACCGGCCCGCAACGATCTGGAAGCACCGGCGCTCACGGTCGCGCCCGTCATCGCAGACACACTCTCGGCCTTGCGCGACCAGCCGGGATGCCGGCTCGCCCGCATGTCCGGCTCCGGCGCGACGGTGTTCGGCCTGTTCGCGACCCGATCTCATGCGGTTCGGGCGGCTGCCGCGATCCGCGCGACGCAGCCATCCTGGTGGGTCCGAGCCGCCCTACTGCGGTGACGGTTCATCCTGATCCGGCTCGCGTGACGAGCCGCTATCCGCTCAGTGAGCCCGGGCGATGCAGAAATCCACGACCTGAAGCAGGGCCGATTTCATCGGCCCGTTGGGGAACAGCGCCAGGGCGTCGCGGGCGATGGCACCGTAATGCCGCGCCCGGTCGATCGTGTCCTCCAGCGCGCGGTGCTTCCGCAGGATCGCCAGCGCCGTGTCGAGATCGGCCGCCTCGACCTGTCCATCCTGAAGAGTCCGGCGCCAGAACGCCCGCTCCTCCTCCGTCCCCCGCCGGAAGGCGAGCACGATCGGCAGGGTGATCTTGCCCTCGCGAAAGTCGTCGCCGACATTCTTGCCCATGGAGGCGCTGGTACCTCCGTAATCGAGGACATCGTCGACGAGCTGGAAGGCGATGCCGAGATTCATGCCGTAGGAGCGGCAGGCCGCCTGCTCCGCCCTCGGACGGTCGGCGATCACCGGTCCCACCTCGCAGGCGGCGGCGAACAGTTCCGCGGTCTTGGCGCGGATGACGGCGAGATACTCGTCTTCCGAGGTCTCGGTGTTCTTGGCGGCGGTGAGCTGCATCACCTCGCCCTCGGCGATGACGGTCGCAGCGGCCGAGAGGATGTCGAGGGCGCGGAGCGATCCGACCTCCACCATCATGCGGAAGGCCTGGCCGAGCAGGAAATCGCCGACGAGCACGCTCGCCTCGTTGCCCCACTTGATCCGCGCCGCCACGCGGCCGCGCCGCATGTCGCTCTCGTCCACCACGTCGTCGTGGAGGAGGGTTGCCGTGTGCATGAACTCCACGCTGGCGGCGAGCTTCACTGCCCCCTCCCCGGCCCCGTATCCGCAGAGATCGGCGGTGGCGAGGGTGAGGATGGGGCGCAAGCGCTTGCCCCCGGAGGCGATGAGGTGGTTGGCCACCTCCGGAATCATCGCAACGTCGGACCCGGTCCGCGACAGGATGGTCGCGTTCACGCGCTCCATGCCCTTGGCGACCAGGGCCACAAGATCGTTCAGGCTCGACTCCGGATCGGAGCGGCCCTCATCGAAGGAAACGACGACACCCAAACGCGATGCCTCCCGAGCTTTTCACACCGGGCAGATTCCAGCAGCGTACCCGCCGCTCGGGCCGATCCGCTCGACCGGGCAATCTCCCGTGACCAACATCCACGCGGGCACCCCTTCGCATGCGCGCCGAGGCGCTGCAACATCCCGCGTTTCTCCCTGTATACAAAGGGCGGCGGCAGTGAGCCGCCGATGGGGCGGGTGGACGCATGAGAGAGCTGATCCGGAGCAACGACATCGTCCTCATGGGCTTTGCCGAGTCGCTGTTGCAGGGGGCGGAGATCCCGGTCCTGATCGCCGATACTCACATGAGCCTGCTCGAAGGCTCGATCGGCGCTTTCGCCCGCCGGCTTCTCGTTCCCGACGATCATGCATCCGATGCGCGACGGCTTCTGGAGGACGCAGGCCTTGCGCATGAACTGCGTGATGCCTGAGCTCAACGCCGAGGCCGCGACCGCCGATCTATGGCTCGGTGGCCGTCTTCGCCTGTATCAGCCGCCGCGCGGCGCGCATCGCGCCGGCACCGATGCAGTGCTCCTGAGTCGATTGGTGAGACCGCAACCGGGGGCGGTCGTCGTCGATGTCGGCGCGTCCACCGGTGCGGTGGGGCTGGCGGTGGCTACCTACGAGGCGGCGGCGAAGGTCATTCTGGTGGAGCGTGACCCGGATCTCACCGCCCTCGCGGCGAGGAACATAGACGGGAACGGCGTCAATGGTCGGGTCAGAGTGATTGCCGCCGATATTCTCTCCGTGGAGAACCGGAGGGCCGCGGGCCTCTCGTCGAACATGGCGGATATCGTCCTGACCAACCCACCCTTCTTCGTATCGGGACGCCACAGGCCATCGCCCGTCCCGAGAAAGGCCTCGGCCCATACGTTTCGCGATGGCGATCTCGAATCCTGGCTCAAAGCCTGTCTCGACCTCCTGAGGCCCGGTGGCACGCTCGGCCTTGTTCATCGCGCCGATGCGCTGCCGGACTGTCTCGCCGCCCTGCAGAGGCGTTTCGGCGGGATCGTCGTGAGGCCGGTCCAGGCACAAATCGAGCGATCGGCGATCCGGCTGCTGGTAACGGGCATCAAGGGCAGCCGTGCGCCGTTCACTCTGGCGCCTCCCCTCATCCTGCAGGACGCCGATGGAACGACGACGGCGGAGGCCGATGCGCTTCACCGCGGGCTGCCCTGGCCACCCTGACGGTTTTCACGGCGAGGATGGCCCTCCTTGCCGTGAAGCGGAGACGGTTCCGGGTCGGCCTCTCAGTAGAATCGACGCCAATGGTGATGGCGGCGGTGCCAGTGATGGCGATGCCAACGATGACGCCGGTGCCAATAGGGACGGCGCCATCCATAGGCCGGACGGTGATAGCCATAGACCGGGCGGTAGTAGCGCGGCCGCCAGTAATGCCGGCGGTAGCCGTAACGCGGACGGTGCCAGAAGTGGCGCCGATGCCAATGATGCCGGCGGCGCCAGTGGTGTCGACGCCAATGCGCCTTCTCCACGAGTTCCGTTCCGGCTGTGCCCACGACGGAGGCCACGGGTAGCGGTGCCGCTCGGGCCTGGGACAGTGACCCGTAGGCCCCTCCAAGCACCCCGATCAGAACGATCATCCACGTCAAGATACGCATGATGGTCAGTCTCCCTGTCTTGGCAGGTCTCTCCTCGGTGACCGCTCGCCTGCGGCCGAGTGCTGCGATACCGGCAGAGTGAAACGGCGAAGCCTGTAAAACAGTTCGATCGTCGCCATTTCGTGATGTCGGGTCCGGAAGCGAGGGCAGTCCCACGCCTCCGTGCCGAACACCTCTCTGTGCAACCGAGACGAAACCGATGCCCCTGGTCCTGCCGCGCTTCCTTCACCCGATGGTTCCGAAGGCGTGGCGTAGACGCAAACCCACCGTGGCGGTGATCCGGCTCAGCGGTGTCATCGGTGCCGTGTCGCCCCTGCGGTCCGGCCTCTCCATGGCGACGGTGGCGTCCAGCCTGGAAAGCGGCTTCGGGATGGCGGGCGTGTCCGCGGTGGCGCTCGTCATCAACTCGCCCGGCGGGTCGCCGGCGCAATCCCACCTCATCCACCGTCGCATCCGTGCGCTCGCCGTGGAGAAGAAGCTACCCGTCTACGCCTTCGTGGAGGATGTGGCCGCTTCCGGCGGCTACATGATCGCCTGCGCAGCGGACGAAATCGTCGCCGATCCGACCTCGCTGATCGGGTCGATCGGGGTGGTCTCGGCCGGTTTCGGGTTCGACAAGCTCATCGAACGGATCGGCATCGAGCGCCGCGTCCATACCCAGGGCGAGGCCAAGGCCATGCTCGATCCGTTCCGTCCAGAGAATCCCGAGGACCTCGTGCGGCTCAAGGCGATCCAGGCCGACGTTCAGGATCTCTTCACCTCACTCGTCAACGAGCGCAGGCCCGCCGTAAGGGCAGGCAGCGCAAACCTGTTCACCGGCGCGGTCTGGACAGGACGACAGGCGCTTCCTCTCGGTCTTGTCGATGAGTTGGGAGATGTGCGAACGACCCTGAGGGCCCGCTTTGGAGAGGACGTCGTGCTGAAGCTGGTCGCCGAGAAGCAGGGCTCGTTCGTGGGCAGATTGCTGAGGCGGGCCGTGCCGGGTTCGACCATGATCGGCTTAGCCGGCACCGGTCTCGCGGCCGATGCCCTCTCAGCTATTGAGGAGCGAGCGGTCTGGGCGCGCTACGGGCTGTGAGAGTTCAGCGGATGGCGACCGTGCAGGCCGGAGACGGGGCGCCATAGCCCGAATAGACGACCCGGACCTTACGCGCGCAGGATACTGCCGCAGCGGGGGTCGGCACGGAGGAGACCTCGATGGCCGTCACGGGTGTCGGCATGGCGACGATGTCCGTCTTGTCGGTGGTCGCCAGGGCGTTCGAGGCTCCGACGACGAACGGCGTGGCGGCCAAAGACGCTGCAAAAAGTGCGGCGAATACAGTCATCGACTTGCGCATGGTCCGGCCTCCGCAATGTTCGCCGCTCTTTTGCGAGCCGGCTGATCCCTTGATTTGTGCTTAGAACAAGCGACAAGCGAGACAGTTCCGGCGATAAACCCGATCGTGGCGAAAATGTGTGCCGCCGCGCACCCGCATTAGAGGAGCGGCTCGGCTTGACTCCGCAAGCCCGCCTCTTAAACGCTGCCGCCCTTTCCCGCTGACCGGAAGCTTCACCATGTCGAGCGCACAAGCCCTGCCGAGCGCTGTCGATCTCGCACCCAGGACCTCGTTCCAGGGCTTGATCCTGACGCTGCAGAATTTCTGGGCCGCGCAGGGCTGCGTGATCCTCCAGCCCTACGACATGGAAGTGGGGGCCGGCACGTTCCATCCCGCCACCACCCTGCGGGCGCTCGGCCCGAAGCCGTGGAAGGCGGCCTATGTCCAACCCTCGCGACGCCCGAAGGATGGCCGCTACGGCGAGAACCCCAACCGGCTGCAGCACTATTACCAGTTCCAGGTGATCCTGAAGCCGAACCCGCCGAACCTGCAGGAGCTCTACCTCGCGTCACTCGACGCCATCGGCGTCGACCTCAAGCTCCACGACATCCGCTTCGTCGAGGACGATTGGGAAAGCCCGACATTGGGGGCCTGGGGACTCGGCTGGGAATGCTGGTGTGACGGCATGGAGGTGAGTCAGTTCACCTATTTCCAGCAGGTCGCCGGAATCGAGTGCGCGCCGGTCGCGGGCGAGCTCACCTACGGTCTTGAGCGCCTCGCAATGTACGTGCAGGGCGTCGAGAACGTCTACGACCTGAACTTCAACGGTGGTACGGGCGACGACAAGGTCACCTATGGCGACGTCTTCCTCCAGGCCGAGCAGGAGTATTCGCGCCACAATTTCGAGGCGGCGGACACCGCCATGCTGTTCCGCCAGTTCACCGATGCGGAGAAAGCCTGCCGCACGTATCTCGATGCGGGCGCGCCGGACGATGATGCGGGGCGGCACAGGATGGCGCAGCCGGCCTACGACCAGTGCATCAAGGCAAGCCACGTCTTTAACCTGCTCGATGCCCGCGGCGTCATCTCGGTGACCGAACGCCAGAGTTACATTCTGCGGGTGCGGGAACTAGCCAAGGCCTGCGGGGCCGCGTGGCTGAAGACGGCGGGTGGCGGCGTGGCGTGAAAGGATAGATTATTTATAGTGATCAGTCATTTTCTATAAAATGCCCGATGACTTTTACTTCCCAGCCTTAAAATCGATGGCCGCAACAGTCGCGCCAACGACATCCTGACTAACATTTCGGACGCGACCTGACCCCATGCCTGATCTCCTCCTCGAATTGCGCTCCGAAGAGATCCCCGCCCGCATGCAGCGGCGTGCGGCGGACGACCTGCGGAAGCTCGTCACCGATGCCCTGGTGGAGCGCGGCTTCCTCTACGAGGGCGCGAAGGCTTTCTCCACGCCGCGCCGCCTCGCCCTTCACGTGGCCGGATTGCCCCCGCGCGGCAAGGACGTGCGCGAGGAGCGCAAGGGGCCTCGCGTCGGCGCGCCGGACGGGGCGATCCAGGGATTCTTGAAGAGTGCGGGCCTGACGAGCCTCGATCAAGCGACCACCGTCACCGACCCGAAGAAGGGCGAGTTCTACGTGGCCGTGCTCGAGAGGGCCGGTCGCGAGACGATCGAGGTACTGGCTGAGATCCTGCCCGCGATCATTAAGAGCTTCCCTTGGCCGAAATCCATGCGATGGGGCGCGGCCTCCGCCCAGCCGGGAAGCCTACGCTGGGTGCGGCCGCTGCAATCCATTGTGGCAACCTTCGGCCCTGAGACCGAAACGCCCGAGACCGTGCCTTTCTCCGTTGACGGGATCACCGCCGGCACCACCACCTACGGTCATCGCTTCCTGGCACCGGAAGCCATCGAGGTGCGGAGGTTCGACGATTACGTCCAATCGCTTGAGCGCGCCAAGGTGGTACTCGATCCGGAGCGGCGCAAGGACATCATCCTGCACGATGCCCGCGACCTCGCCTTCGCGCGCGGCCTCGAACTCGTGGAGGACGAGGGTCTGCTCGACGAGGTCGCCGGCCTCGTGGAATGGCCGGTGGTGCTCCTCGGGACCTTCGATCCGAGCTTCCTCGACATCCCGGCCGAGGCGATCCGCGCCACCATCCGCGCCAACCAGAAGTGCTTCGTGCTGCGTGAGTCCGGCACCGACACCCTGGCTCCCGCCTTCATCTTGGTCTCGAACCTCGTCGCCAGCGACGGCGGCATCGCGATCACGGGCGGCAACGAGCGCGTGGTCCGCGCCCGCCTCTCGGACGCAAAGTTCTTCTGGGAGACCGACAAGGCGATCCGACTCGAAGACCGTCTGTCGAAGCTCGACACCATCGTCTTCCATGAGAAGCTCGGTACACAGGGCGAGCGCGTGGCGCGTATCGCGTCGCTGGCGCGTGGCATCGCACCCGCCATTGGCGCCGACGTACAACTCGCCAGCCGCGGCGCTCAACTCGCGAAAGCCGATCTCGTCACCGAGATGGTCGGGGAGTTTCCGGAGCTTCAGGGCCTCATGGGCCGCAAGTATGCGGCGCTTCAAGGCGAACACCCCAGTGTCTGTGCGGCGGTGGAAGAGCATTACAAACCTGTCGGTCCATCCGATCGAGTACCGGCCGATCCTGTTTCGATCGCTGTGGCCTTGGCGGACAAGTTCGATACCCTTGCCGGCTTCTGGTCGATCGATGAAAAGCCCACGGGCAGCAAAGACCCCTACGCACTGCGCAGGGCAGCCCTTGGCGTGGTCCGGCTGATTCTGGAGAATGGATTGCGTCTGCATCTCCGAGAGGATGTGTTGGAGGACGCTTTTTATGTTCAGAAGAACCGGCACGTCGTCGTCATGTCCTTTTCCGGAGATGACGAGCGCGATATGGCCGCGCTGAAGAATCACGCGAGCCTCGACAATCCCCTTCCCGGCGATCTCCTGGGCTTCTTCGCCGACCGTCTCAAAGTCTATCTCCGCGACCAGGGCGCCCGCCACGACCTGATCGACGCCGTCTTCGCTCTCGCCGGACAGGACGACCTTCTCATGGTCGTCCGCCGGGTCGAGGCGCTGGGTCAGTTCCTCGAGACCGACGACGGCAGGAACTTGCTCGCCGGCTACAAGCGCGCGGCCAACATTTTGCGGATCGAGGAGAAGAAGGACGGGCGTTCCCACGAGGCCGAACCCGACCGTGCCGCCATCGCCGCTTCGGGCGAGCCGGAGGAGCAGGCCTTGTCTCAGGCACTCGTCGCGGCGCGTGAATCCGCTTCGGCGGCCGTGGCGGCTGAAGATTTCGCGGGGGCCATGCGGGCGCTCTCGACTTTGCGCGCGCCGGTGGACGCCTTCTTCGAGAAGGTCATCGTCAATGCGGACGATCCTGCCTTGCGCGAGAACCGCCTCGCCCTGCTCAACGCGTTGCGGGCGGCCACCCTCGAAGTCGCCGATTTTTCGAAGATCGAGGGATAGTCCGTCGCGAGGGGCGGGTGGGAGAATTCGGTAATTCAGGATCGACGATGGGAACGGTCTAGCTCGCCCTATCGTTGGAGCGCATGGTTTCGAAGGAGATGTCCATGCGTCAATCGATCCTCACCACCGCCGCGTTGCTGACCCTCTTCGGTGCTTCCGCGGTTCAGGCCCAGACCACGATCATCGAGCGTGACGTGCCCGAGCGCGTCATCATCGAGCGGCCGGAATCCGAGACCCGCACCGTCGAGACTCGCGAGACCCGTGATGGTTGTCGGGTCAAATCAGTGACCCGCGAGAACGAAGAGGGCGACCGCAAGACGGTGACCCGAGAGTCCTGCGACTGATCCGACACGGTACCGTTCCCGGTCTCGGATCCGAGTTCCAGCCATTGCGCATCGCTCCGGGCTCCGCCCAGCGGTCCGGAATGATGGCATTGGCAGGCCGGATTGTGGGCATGCCATCGACGCTTGACTACAAGGCTTTTTCGTAGCGCCACGCTTCCATGCCATCCTCATAATACTCTTCGAGGATGGCAAAGCGTGCGTAGCCATGGCGCTCGTAAAGGCGAATGCCCGCTCCGTTATCGGCTCTCACCTCAAGCCGCAGCGTTTTGCGGCCATGCGCTTTCGCATCGGCTTCCGCCGCGTCCAGCATGATGCCGCCGAGTCCTTGTCCCGCGCGTCCCGGGGACACGGCGATGGACGAAAGCCGGCAGCTGAGACTTCCTTTCCGGCGCTCCAGCGTGGCCGCCGCGACGAGGATGGACTTATCACCGCCATCAAGCGCCACCAGCAGCGACATCGACGGAGAGCCGATGGCGTGGCGGATCGCCCTCCGCTCCGCCCGGTCTCCGGAAAAGGCGGCGTGTTCGAGGGCGACCAGGGCGTCGAGGTCGCCCAATGTCGCCGGGCGGATCGCGACCGAGGCGACCGAGGGTTTCGTGCGGGCCTGGGCGCTCACGCTGTGGTCCAGGGATAGAGCCAGGTCTCCGAAAGGGTGCGGCCGCCGGCACGCAGGAAAGCGCGAAGGTCGGTCGATTCGTCCACTGCCTCGAGAGTGACGTCGATCGCCGCGCGCAGGCCGCCCGTATGCGGGTTCGGGGTGAGTGACGTCGCGGTGATCCGCCCTCGCGAAGCACCGGCCACCACCTCCACCTTGCCGGGGTCGGGGAGATAATAGGGCAGTTCGCCACCCGCGAAATCGATGAGGAAACGTCGGCTCAACGCCCCTTTCGCCTCCTCCCCCTTAGCGGCGCCGCTGGCTCTGGTGGCCGCCAGGAAGGTGTTCACCACGCGTCCGCCCGGATGCAGCTCGGTCCCCGAACGCAATGCGCGCACGTGGTAGGACAGCCGAACCGGTTCGCCCGCCGGATAGGGCTGCTTCGGGCGCCAATAGGCGACGATGTTGTCGTTGACCTCGGTGTCGGTGGGCAATTCCATCAAGGTGACGGCGCCCTCGCCCCAGCCGCCTTCGGGCACCACGAAGTAGCTTGGCCTCCTGCCATAGGAGGCTTCGAGATCCTGGTAGGATTCGAAGGCGCGGTCGCGCTGCATCAGACCGAACCCCTTGGGATCGCGATCGACGAAGGACGAGATGCGTCGCGCCTTCGGATTGTCCAGGGGGCGCCACAGCCATTCGCCCGATCCGGCCGCGATCTGGAGTCCGTCGGAATCATGGAGCTCCGGCCGGTAATCGTCGGAGTGGTGACGGTCGTTCTCGCCGATGAAGAACATCGAGGTCAGTGGCGCCAGCCCGACGGAAGGGAGCGCGACCCTCGGGAACAGCGTCGAGCGAACGGCGACGCTGGTCTCGTCGCCGGGCTTCACGGTGAAGGCGAAGGCGCCGGTCACCGAGGGGCTGTCCAGTAGGGCGTGGACCATCAGGGCGTCGGCGTTCGTCTCCGGCATCGTCACCCAGAACTCGCGGAAGACCGGGAATTCCTCCGGGGCGCCCTCCCCCTCGACATTGAGGGCGAGGCCCCGTGCCGACAGTCCGTAGAGCTGATCGCGCCCGAGGAAGCGGTAGTAGCTGGCACCGAGGAAAACGATGAGCTCGTCGAGGAGGTTCGGCTTGTTGAGGTAGCTGTGGAAGCGGAGGCCGGCAAAGCCGAGGTCGACCGGCAGCGGCTTGTCGAGTTTCGTCCGCCCCATGTCGAACAGGCTCGACTGATAGGCGATCGGCGTCGCGATGCCGCGTCGCACGAGGTTCACCGTGACGGGGCGTGTGTAGAGAAAGCCGACATGGAAGAGCTGAAGCCGGAACGGGCTGCCGTCGCCCCCGAGAAAGGCCTTGTCCGGCCGGAACCGGATGTCGCGCCAGGCATCGTAATCGAGCTTGGCGATGGGCGCCGGCAGGGTCGGCACGCGGGCATCGTAGGCGACCTTGGCGAGATCCTCGGCGCGCCGCTCCACCTCCTCGAACTCGAAGGGTTTGGGTGCGCGCCCCTCCTGCGCCGTCGATGCCGTGGCGGCGACGGACAGAGCGGCGATCCCGGTGAGAAGCGCGCGGCGGGTGGGCTCGGTCATGATCCTGTGGCTCTGGTCGGTGGTGAGGGACGATCGGGCTTCCCCGCACGGTCCCATCCAACCGCCTCATCCTGAGGTGCCCGCCTCAGCGGGCCTCGAAGGAATCCTTCGGAGGTCGCCATGCGCGCCGGAGCCCTCCTTCGAGGCCTCCGCTACGCTCTGGCACTTCAGGATGAGGCGGTGGATCGGCCTGGTTCGAACAGCATGAAAACCGCTTGCTCAATGACCCGTTCGACACGCATTGAAAAGGGCCTCCGCACTCGTGTGAGCCTTCGCGGTCACAATGCCGGGGAACGGTCGGGTTTTTTGCGTGCGCCGGACCGTTTTTCCTTGTTGCGGAGACGCATCGAACGTATATGCGCCTTGCCCAATTTCGCACGTGCCTGTGGCCGCGTGTCGGTTGGTGGGCATCCGGCCAACTGCCGGACAGCCGCCAGGGGTCTTAAAGGATCGATGGTCGACAGGGTGGATTCCCTCCGGCCGGCATCCAGGTGGCAACACCGGACCCCGACAACAACCGGCAGCCGGAGGCGAAACCGGCGAACCCCGCTCTCCACGGGGGACGCAGCTTAAAGCAACGACGAACGGGCTTTTTTGGTCTCGTCGGCCCTCCAAAGGCCGGCACCGAAGAGGCTTGTTTCTCTTTGCCCGGCGTGCGGTGGGGATTCCCCTTCCAATCCACGGCAGCTTCCGGGTGCTGATGCGCCCGCGGTCGACGACGTGTCTCCAAAGCACGCCGCCCGTCGCGTCGCATCGCCCCCAGACGCCGGACGGCTGATCGCCGTCCCGATTTCGACAGCGCGCCCCACGAACGGGCGCTCGCGAACCTGTGGGTTGGAACGACCATGACCGATCGTATCCGCGATTTTCTGCGCGCTCGCCGTGACATGGGCCAGGACGAAGGTCCGGTGATGGTGCTCGACCTCGATGTCGTGCGCGACAACTTCACCGCCTTCGCCCGTGCGCTGCCCGATACCCGCGTCTTCTACGCGGTGAAGGCGAACCCGGCGCCGGAGGTGCTGCGCCTGCTCGCGGAGATGGGCTCCTGCTTCGACACGGCCTCCGTGGTCGAGGTGGAGATGGCGCTCGCCAGCGGCGCCACGGCCGAGCGGATCTCCTTCGGCAATACGATCAAGAAGGAGCGCTGCATCGGCCGTGCGCTCAAGCTCGGCGTGCGCCTGTTCGCCGTCGATTGCGAAGCCGAGGTCGAGAAGATTTCTCGCGCGGCCGAGGCGGTCGGGATCGAAGCCGGCGACGTCCAGGTGTTCTGTCGCATCCTGTGCGACGGCGCCGGTGCCGAATGGCCGCTGTCGCGCAAGTTCGGCTGCGTACCGGAGATGGCCGTCGACGTTCTGGAGCATGCCTGCCGCCAGGGCCTGCACGCCTATGGCGTGTCGTTCCATGTGGGCTCGCAGCAAGGCAACACCGAAGCCTGGGATGGAGCGCTCGCCTCCGCTTCCGCGATCTTCCGCGAATGCGCGGATCGCGGCATCGCCTTGTCCATGGTCAATCTCGGCGGCGGCTTCCCGACCAAGTACCTCAAGGCCGTTCCCGGGGTCGAATCCTACGGCGACGCGATCTTCCGCGCGCTCACCAAGCATTTCGGCAATCAGCTGCCCGAGACCATCATCGAGCCGGGCCGCGGCATGGTCGGCAATGCCGGCGTGATCGAGGCCGAGGTGATCCTAGTCTCCAAGAAGTCCGATGCCGAGGACGAGATCCGCTGGGTCTATCTCGACATCGGCAAGTTCGGTGGGCTCGCCGAGACAATGGACGAGTCGATCCGCTACGCGATCCGCACCGAGCACGACGAGGACCGCATGTCTCCCTGCGTGCTCGCCGGACCGACCTGCGATTCCGCTGACGTGCTCTACGAGAAGGTGCCCTACCCGCTCCCCGTCTCGCTTTCCATCGGTGACAAGGTGCTGATCGAAGGAGCCGGCGCCTACACCACCACCTATGCGGCGGTGGCGTTCAACGGCTTCCCGCCCCTTCAGCAATACGTCATCTGACTTCGATAGACTTGTCGGCCGAAGGGCTTCACCGCCGTTCGGCAGGGACGAGGACGGTTCCGTTGCACATCGCCGGCGCCGAACCGCACTCCATCACGTCAGTTGGGTTACCAGCCAGAACCTGGGGAAGGGCGCGGCCTTGATCGAAATTCGTGACGAACGGCCGACCGATATGTCGGCACGGGAACAGTTGCTCGATACCTGCTTCGGCGCGGCGCGAGTCCTCAAGACGTCGGAGCGTCTGCGCGAGGGACGCATGCCCGCCAAGGGTCTGTCACTGACAGCGGAACTGAGCGGCCGTATCGTCGGAACCGTTCGTCTGTGGCATGTGGAGGCGGGGCCAGGGCGGCCTGCCTTGCTTTTGGGGCCGCTCGCCGTCGATCCCTCGCTTCAGGGCCATGGCCTCGGTAGCGCGATGGTGTGGGCCTCGATCGGAAGGGCACGCGCCCTCGGTCACGGCGCCATCGTCCTCATCGGCGATGCGCCGTATTACGCCCGTTTCGGTTTTTCCGGTGGTCTCATGGCTGGACTGTCCATGCCCGGGCCATTCGAACGGGCTCGATTCCTCGGGCTCAATCTCCGCAAAGGCGCTCTCGACGGAGCGACCGGCATTCTCGCCGCTACAGGCATTCTCGAAGAGGCTGCCTGTCCGGAGGGATTGGATGCACGACGACAGGCGGCGTGAGCGCTAGACGGCGGTGTTCGTCGTGGCCAAGTCGCAGCGACGGCGGAAGGCCGCATCGTGCTGGCGGCGCACGGCGCGGATCAGGGCCGCAGCGAGGGTTATGACGCCCGGATCACGATCGATCGGCTCATCCGCCGGCGCCGGGGTGTTGGCGATAAACAAGGATAACATCGGAACTCCGTTTTCTGGCGTTCTGGCGTTTCCCGTCCCTTGAGTGTGTCGATGCCGTGTTTGTTGCATTGCAATATCGGCCCATCGCGGACGGTTCGCAACGGCATCCAACGGGAAGGCGACCCGCGTCTGAATCATGCGTCGGGATCACGCCATGTTAACGCCGTTCCCGGTTGTGCCCCTCGTGGTGCGAGGGACGGGACGCGGCGACGTGGTTGACCGCGCGTCCTCAACCGGCCACTAGCCCGTCGCCTGACCGTCATTTCCGCCGACTAAGGACGTGCCTCGCTCGTTGAGTTCGAGCGGGGCCGAGAAGAAGGATTGCCCGCATGACCGAAGCCGCCACCTCCTGGCCCGTCCACGGCCGCATCAGCGGTCCCATCGTTATGATCGGCTTCGGCTCGATCGGTCGCGGCACCCTGCCGCTCATCGAGCGCCATTTCGAATACGACAAGGCGCGCTTCACCGTCGTCGAGCCCTCGGACGCCCACAAATCCCTGGCCGACCAGCATGGCCTCCGCTTCGAGCAAGTGGCTTTGACGAAGGACAATTACCGCGAGATCCTCACGCCCCTCCTCACCGAGGGCGGCGGCCAGGGCTTCTGCGTGAACGTTTCTGTGGACACCTATTCCCGCGCCATCATGGAATTGTGCCGCGAGCTCGGCGCCTTCTACATCGATACAGTGGCTGAGCCCTGGCCCGGCTTCTATTTCGACAAGTCCAAGAGCCAGGGTGATCGCACCAACTATGCCCTGCGCCAGGACATCCTCGACGCCCGCGCCGCCAATCCCGGCGGCACCACCGCCGTTTCGTGCTGCGGCGCCAATCCCGGCATGGTCTCATGGTTCGTGAAGCAGGGGCTCCTCAACGTCGCCTCCGATCTCGGCCTGACCACGCCGGAGCCGAAGACCCGCGACGAGTGGGCCGCCCTTATGCGCGAGGTCGGGGTCAAGGGCATCCATATCGCCGAGCGCGACACCCAGCGCGCCAAGGGCCCGAAGCCCATGGGCGTGTTCGTCAACACCTGGTCGGTGGAAGGCTTCGTCTCCGAGGGCAACCAGCCGGCCGAGCTCGGCTGGGGCACGCACGAGACCTGGCGTCCGGATAATGCCCGCGATCAGGAGAAAGGCTCGCGCTGCGCGATCTACCTGCTCCAGCCCGGCGCGGACACCCGCGTGCGCTCGTGGACGCCGACCGCCCAGAGCCAGTTCGGCTTCCTCGTGACCCATAACGAGGCCGTGTCGATCTCCGATTATTACACGGTGCTGGAGGGCGAGCGCGCCGCCTACCGCCCGACCTGTCACTACGCCTACCACCCCTGCAACGACGCCGTGCTCTCCCTCCACGAGATGTTCGGCAAGGCGGCGGAGGTGCAGGACAAGCACCACATCCTCGACGAGAACGAGATCGTCGACGGGATCGACGAGCTCGGCGTGCTTCTCTACGGCCACGAGAAGAATGCCTATTGGTTCGGCTCGCAGCTCTCCATCGAAGAAACCCGCCGCATCGCGCCCTATCAGAACGCCACCGGCCTCCAGGTGACCTCGGCCGTGCTCGCGGGCATGGTCTGGGCTCTGGAGAACCCGGAAGCCGGTATCGTCGAGGCCGACGAGATGGATTTCCGCCGATGCCTCGAAGTGCAGATGCCGTATCTCGGCCCCGTCATCGGCGTGTACACGGACTGGACGCCGCTGACCGGCCGTCCTGGCCTGTTCCCCGAGAACATCGACGAGAGCGACCCCTGGCAGTTCCGGAACGTCCTCGTTCAGAGCTGAGTCAACGAACGGAGCGCGGGATCGTACTTCCCGCGCTCCGTGCCTTCCGCCTGGTGCCAAGCGCCAGGGCATGATGGGCGAGGACCGACGCCACGTCCTTCTCCAGGGCGTGCTGCGGAGCCGGGATGCCGCCCGAGCACGACTGCATAGCGGCTTGCTCTGCACGGATGTTGCAGGGTTCCGGCGGGATGCTACCATCCCGTATCCGATCGGGAGCTCCCGCCATGGCCGTCGCCGCGCGCCGCGATACCCGCATGACCGTCGCCCAGTTCCGCCCCTGGGCCGAGCCCCGGCCCGACGAGGAACGCTGGGAACTGATCGACGGCATACCCCTGCTGATGTCGCCGCCCACCGCGCGCCACCAGCGCATCGTTTCCAACCTGATCAGACGCCTCGACGAGCTCGCCGAACGCCGGGGCTGCAACGCGCTTCCCGGCCTCGGTGTGCTCAGCGCGGCGATGGACGATTTCGCGCCGATCCCCGACATCGTCGTGACCTGCGGCCCATTGGGTCAGGACGGCTATACCAGCGACCCTTTGCTGGTGGCCGAGGTTCTGTCCCCGAGCACGATGAGTCTCGATCGCGGCCGCAAGACCGATTTCTACCGCTCTGTGCCGAGCCTGCGGACCTTCCTCATCGTTTCGCAGGACGAGGTCAGGGTCGAGGCCTGGCGCCGGACCGAGGCGGGGAGCTGGACGGTCCAGGCCCTGTATCGCGACGACAGCCTCGACCTTCCCGAACTCGGTGGCGCCGTGCCGGTCGGCGCCCTCTATACCGGACTGCCCCTCTGAGCCTCCCATCGCCCTCGCCGCGTCAGGTCCCGCCCTTGCCCCACTTTGAAGATTTCTACGCCGACAAGCTGCGCGGTTCTCTGGGAGTCACCGATGCGGAATCCGTTCTCGACCTGCGCGGGACGAACCGTCCAACAGCCGAAGCATCCCTGAACGACATGCTCGAACGCAGTCGCTTCGGCAAAGGCAAGACGGTGGCGATCCGCTTCGATCCCCCGCCGGAGGGAGGCGGCGAAACCCTGTTCCAGCCCGTCGGGCGGCTGCTGCTCGACGCGAAGCGCAAGGGCATCGTCGACAGGCTTCAGACGCTTCCGGCCGGCGACGGCCTCGGCTTCTACGTGGCGCTTGCCGGCAAGGCGACACGCGCCGGAGAATAGGACGTGGCGGTCTCGCGCCGGCAAAGAAGTGATGACCATGCCGGAGCGGTTCGAGCCCGACCGGCGTTGGAAATGGCGCGGCCCGTCCGCTCGTCTCCGCCACAGGTCATCGTGAAAGTCTCCCCGTGAAGCGAATGGGCCGCAATACGATCGAGCGCCTGGCCCGAATGGGGTTCGGTGCCAGAGGCATCGTCTATTGCATCGTCGGCGGCCTGGCTCTTCTCGCTGCCCTGGGTCAGGGAGGTCGGGCGGGCGATAGCGAGAGTGCGATCCGTTGGGTCTTCCTCGGACCGTTCGGGGCCATCCTCGTCGGGCTCATCGCCCTCGGCCTATTCTGCTTTGCGGCCTGGCGCTTCGTCGAATCCGTCACCGATGCCGACCGCCACGGCAATTCCGCGAAGGGACTCGTCGTTCGGCTGGCGCATTTCGGCAGTGGCGTCGTCGCAACCGGCCTCGGCATCACCGCGGCGAGCCTCGCTCTTGGCCTGGGCCGGAGGGCCGGTGGTGGCGGCGGATTGCAAGACTGGACCGCTTGGCTCCTGGCGAAGCCTTTCGGCCCGTGGCTGGTCGGCATGATTGGCTTGGGAATCATCGGCGGAGGGATCGCCTTCCTTGTGAAGGCCGGGAAGGGTGAGGTTGCCGATCGGCTCTCCCTCGACGAGGCCCATTGCCGATGGGTGAAGCCGCTGGGCCAGTTCGGCTATGCTGCGCGGGGAATTGCGTTCCTCATCATCGGCGGCTTCGTGATGGTCGCCGCGTGGTACCAGGCCTCCTCGGAGGTGAAGGGCCTTGCGGGCGCCTTCTCCGCTCTTCGAGTGCAGCCCTACGGTGCGGCTCTTCTCGGCATCGTTGCGGCAGGTCATCTCGCCTTTGGCGTGTTCGGCCTGATCCAGGCGTGGTACCGGCACATCGACGCGCCTGACCTCGACGAAACCGACGATGCGGTCCTGCGTGCGGTGCGGTCCCTGACGTGATGGGCACCCTCAAGGTTTTCGGGACGCGTTGACAGAGAGGCGTTCCGTCGCCGATACCCCGCCCGGCCCGGAGCCTATGCAACAGCGCATCTATAAGTCGGCGGTGATGGTGGTCCACGATTGCGTGGCGACCGTCCTGGCCGTGACACTCACCTTCGTCTTTCGGTTCAACGGTGAGTTGCTCACCGAGCGCTTGCACGCGCTCCCGATTCTGCTGCCGCCCTTCGTCGTCTTCGCCGCGCTGGTCTATGGCCGGTTCAAGCTCTACCGGACCAAGTGGCGCTTCGCCTCGCTTCCCGACCTCGCGGGAATCGTCAAGGCGGCGAGCGTGCTCGCCTTCACGCTCCTCGTCGTCGACTACGTGCTCGTTTCAGCGGACATGTATGGCTTCTACTTCTTCGGGAAGATCGCTATCGCCCTGTACTGGGTGCTGCAGATCTTCCTGTTGGGCGGCACCAGGCTCGCCTTCCGCTACCTGAAGTACTCTCGTTCGCGGCAAAGCCAGGCTCGCAGCGCCACGACCCCGACGCTGCTGCTGGGACGCGGCCGGGATATCGAGCTCCTCCTCCGCGCCATCGAAGCAGGTTCCGTGCGGCGGCTTTCCCCCAAGGGAATTCTGTCGCCACGCATCAACGAGACCGGCCAGATCATGCGTGGGATCCCCGTGCTGGGTGGATTTTCGGATCTCGAACGCGTCGTCGCGAACCTCGCGGCCGAGGGAACTCCCGTGCGCCGCCTCGTCGCCGTGCCCAACGCCCTGACGCCCGAGGCCGGGCCCGACGACCTGATCGCCCGCGCCCGGCGAATTGGCGTCCCGCTCTCGCGGGTCACCAGTCTCGGCGAGGGGATGCGCGATGCCGAACTGGCGCCCCTGGAGATCGAGGATCTCCTTCTTAGGCCCACGGTCTCCATCGATCGGCCGCGTCTGGAGCGCTTCCTCAAGGGAACGCGGGTCATCGTCACCGGCGGCGGTGGTTCGATCGGTTCCGAGATCGTCGCTCGGGCTGTCGCCTTCGGCGCCACGTCGATCCTGGTGGTGGAGAATTCCGAGCCGGCCCTCCACGGCATCCTGAGCCAGCCCGCTATTGCGGCGGCGGATGTGATCGGCGCCTTGTGCGACATCCGCGACCGGGAACGCCTGCACGACGTCTTCGCCGCCTTTCGGCCGGATTACGTGTTCCATGCCGCTGCCCTGAAGCAGGTGCCCTACCTGGAGCGGGACTGGTCCGAGGGCATCAAGACCAACGTGCTGGGCTCCATCAACGTGGCGGATGCGACGGTCGCGGCTCGCGCCCGCGCCATGGTGATGATCTCTACCGATAAAGCCATCGAGCCGGTCTCCCAACTCGGCGTCACCAAGCGTCTGGCCGAGATGGTGGCGCAGGCACTCGATGCCGAACAGGCCGCCGCGCCGCAGGAGAAGCCGACCCGGCTGATCGCCGTGCGGTTCGGCAACGTGCTGGGCTCCGTCGGGTCGGTGGTTCCTGTGTTCAAGGCGCAGATTGCGCGGGGCGGCCCGGTCACCGTCACGGATCCGGAAATGGTGCGCTATTTCATGACTGTGCGCGAGGCCGCCGACCTCGTTCTCACCGCCGCCTCCCACGGTGACCGGGAGGGGCGCTGCCTTCCCCTGACCACCCCCGAATCCGACCAGCGCGCGGCGGTCTACGTGCTGAAGATGGGCCAGCCCGTGCGGATCCTCGACCTCGCCGATCGCATGATCCGGCTCGCCGGGTTCGAGCCCGGCGAGGATATCGAAGTGGTCTTTACCGGATCGCGGCCGGGGGAGCGCTTGAACGAGATCCTGTTCGCTCGCGAGGAACCGCGGGTCGCCCTTGACGGGATCGACGGCGTCATGGCGGCCAAGCCCGTCTTCGCCGACAGGTCCGTGCTGGAAGGCTGGATCGCGGCGCTGAAGCGAGCGGTGGAGACCCACGACAGGGCCGCCGCCGACTTGGTGTTCGAGACCGCCATCCCGGATTATCGCAACCGGCCGAAATGCGTGCCCGATCCGAAGCCGGCCCCGGTGACCGTGCCGGCTTAAGCTGCCGTATCGCCGCGGGACAGGGCGGCGAGGCCTTCGGAGGACGTCTGAGCGGGCGACCAACCCAGCGCCGACAGCCCGTCGGAGCGCGCTACGAGATCCCCCGACAGGCGCTCGAAGATCTCGCGGCGACCAGTCACCCGGCAGGCGAGGCCGAACAGGCTCGGTGGACAGGGAACGAGGCCGGCGCTCCGTCCGAGGCCGGCCCTCAACGCCGCGATCATCTCGGGCAGTCTCAGAGCCCCGGGTTCGGCCGCGAGGAGGGGACGGCCGAGCGTTCCCTGGTGGCGCAAGACCGTGACGATGGCCGCCGACAGGTTCTCCACCGAGATCAGCGACCGACGCCCGGTCAGGCTCGCCAGCGGCAGGGGATAGGGCATGCGTGCGAGCCGCAGGAGTGCTGCCATGTTGCCCTTTACCCCCGCGCCGTAGACGAGGACCGGGCGCAGGGCGACCCAGTCGATCCCGATCTCGGCCAGGGCTTCCTCGGCGGCGAGTTTCGAGCGGCCATAGGCATCGGTGGGATTTGCCCGATCGTCTTCGGTGACGGTTCCCGCCGCGCTGATTCCGGTCTGCGCCCTGATCGAGGAGAGAAAGACGAAGCGGCCGACCCGCGCCTTGGCCGCGGCTTCGGCGAGACGTCGCGTCGCGTCGATGTTCGAGGAGCGGTAATCGTCCTCGGGCGTGCCGGACATGGCATGGGCGAGGCCGGCGGAATGGACGATGGCATCGACGCCGGACAGTGCCGCCGCCATGTTCATGGGACGGCTCAAATCCCCCACCACGGCCCCGCTGGCGCCGGGCGGCAACTCCACCGGGCGCCGCAGCAGCACCCGGACCCGGTAGCCCTGATCGGACAGCGAGCGCAGCAGGTGACGGCCGATGAAGCCGGTGGCACCGGTGAGCGCGATGACGTTTCCGCTCAAGGGGTGTTTCCTCTTTGCATCGTCGAGAACTGCCGCAGGACCAGAGCGACGAGGGCCGTGCCCGCCCCCATCGCAGCGACCGTGATGGGCGGGGACGGCCAAAGCAAGGTCGCCCCCGCCAGGGCCGCTAAGGCGACGTTGAGGAGGAAGACTCGGGTGACGACCTCCATCACCGAGAAGCCGTTCGCGGTGGCGCGTTGGTAGAAATGGCTGCGATGCGCTTGCCAGACTGGCTCGCCCTTGGCGGCACGGCGCAGGAGCGTCAGCGTGGCATCTGCGAGATAGTAGAGCGGCAGGAGAATGGCGGCCGCCAGTCCGCCCTGGAGGCTTAACCGATACAGAAGCCAGGCCACGAGAAGGCCGATGGGCAGTGAGCCGACATCGCCCAGGAAGAGGCGCGCCACCGGGCGGTTGAACGGCGCGAATCCGATCAGCGCTCCGAGCAGGGATGCGGCGACGAGGGTCGGCAGCGGCGGCAGCCCGCCGACGAGCCCCAGGAGCATGAGCGCGCCGACGACCGGCACCATGGCCGAGACCGTCATCCAGTCGAGCCCGTCCATGAAGTTCGTCAGATTCACGAACCACACGCCGGCCAGGACCGCGAAAGCACGCTCGGCGGCGAGCGGCACGTCCGGAAGCAGCCGGCCATCCACGGACAGGACGAGTGCGGCGACGATGAGCGTTTGGAGACCGAGCCGGAGGGAGGCCGGCAGCGGTCGGATGTCGTCCACGGCGCCGACCACGGCGAGGATCAGTGTCGCGTGAGCGAGGACCAGCGCTTCCATCGCGTCCGGAATCGGCGGTGTCAGCGATGCCAGGAGCCCGCAGGCGGCGAGAATGGCCAGGACGATGGCGATTCCCGCACCCTGGGGCGTCGGGACGCTGTGGCTCGACCGAGCGATCGGCCTCGCGAGGGCGTATCGCTGCAGGAGCGGTTTCAGAAGGGCGATCAGGATAACGCTGAGGCCGGCAGCCAGCGGTACGGCGACGAGCGGCGCGAAGAGCATTGTCGTGTCAGGTTCCGCTGGTGTCGACGGGTCGTGCGGACGCCGTACTTCGCCTTATCACGGTAGAGAAGTGCCGTGTGCTCGGGAACGGCACCTTTCTTAAGCCCAGGTCGCAGGCACCCTCCCGCGCAAGCGCTTGGGCGTTCACCCATCTGCTTTTTTAGGCCGAGGACGTCCCTCTCCCCCTTGTGGGGAGAGGTTAGGAGTGGGGGTGGTTCCGCCAGTCTCCACCGCATGCGGATCGCCCAACGACCCCCACCTCCAACTCCTCCCCACAAGGGGGAGGAGAGCCGCGCCGCCCGCGACATGTGTGAATTCAGTAGATAAATGAGGAGGAGTATGCGGTATTAAAACACCGTCTCCCCGCCCCCCCTGACGGAGGAGCCTCCGATTCCGGCGGCGGCATCGGCCTTCTCTGCGGCGCGCTTGTCGAGGGCACGGCCCACCACCTTGGCGATGCCGATCATGATCGTGTCGAGGATGTAATCTTTTGGCGTGTAGACCGCCGTGACGCCCATGTTCTTGAGCACGAGTTCGTCCTCTGGCGAGATGATGCCGCCAACGACGAGGGGCACGTGGTCGAGGCCCGCCTCCCGCATCTTCGCCTTGACGTCGCGCACCAGGGGGACGTGGCTGCCGGACAGGATCGACAGGCCGACCACGTGGGCGCCGGTCTCCTTGGCCTTCGCGACGATCTCGGCAGGGGTCTGGCGGATGCCGTCATAGGTCACGTCGAAGCCGACGTCGCGGGCACGGAGCGCGATCTGCTCGGCGCCGTTCGAATGACCGTCGAGGCCGGGCTTGCCGACGACGAGCTTCGGCGTCTCGCCCAGTCGCTCGCCGAGATCGGCGATGAGGAGCTTGGCATCCTCGGCCGCACCCGAGGAGATCGTCTCGAGGCTGACGCCGGTGGGGGCGCGGTATTCGCCGAAAACCTCGCGCAGTCGGGTGCCCCACTCGCCGGTGGTGACGCCGGCCTTCGCCGCCGCGATCGAGACCGGCATGATGTTGGCGCCCGAGCGTGCGGCGGCTTCGAGCTCCTCGAGGGCTTTCTCCACGGCCTTGCCGTCGCGCTTCGTACGCCAGTCACGGATGCGCTGCTCGGCTTCCATCTCCACCGTCTCGGAAACCGTGAAGATGGCGCCCTCCCCGGCCGTGAGCGGCGAGGGTTCGCCGGCCTGGAACTTGTTGACGCCGACGACCACCTGATCGCCCGCCTCGATGGCCGAGATGCGCTTGGCGTTGGATTCCACGAGGGCGCGCTTGAGCGCCCCGGTCTCGACCGCCGCCACCGCGCCGCCGATGCCACCGATCTCCTTGAGTGCCGCGCGGGTCTCTTCCTTGAGGGACTCGACCTTAGCGTCGATGACCTTCGAGCCGTCGAAGATGTCGTCGTATTCGAGGAGGTCGGTCTCGAAGGCGAGGATCTGCTGCATGCGCATGGACCATTGCTGGTCCCAGGGGCGCGGCAGGCCGAGCGCCTCGTTCCAGGCCGGAAGCTGGACCGCGCGAGCGCGCGCTCGCTTCGACAGGGTGACGGCCAGCATCTCGATGAGGATGCGGTGGACGTTATTCTCCGGTTGCTGCTCCGTCAGGCCGAGGCTGTTGACCTGAACGCCGTAGCGGAAAATGCGCTTCTTGGGGTCGGTGATGCCGTAGCGCTCCTGAGCGATCTCGTCCCAGAGCTCTGAGAACGCCCGCATCTTGCAGATCTCGGTAACGAACCGCATGCCGGCATTCACGAAGAACGAGATCCGACTGAACACGTCTGCGAAGCTCGCCTCGTCGAAGTCCGGGTCGTCACGCACGGTGTCGAGCACCGCGATGGCGATGGCCAGCGCGTAGGAGAGCTCCTGCACCGGCGTCGCTCCGGCCTCCTGCAGGTGGTAGGAACACACGTTCATAGGGTTCCACTTCGGCACTTCCTTGGTCGTGAACAGGATCACGTCCTTGGTCAGGCGAAGCGACGGCGCAGGCGGGAACACGTAGGTACCGCGCGACAGGTATTCCTTGATGATGTCGTTCTGCGTCGTGCCCTGGAGCCCGGAGAACGGCACGCCCTGCTCTTCGGCGACCGCGAGATAGAGCGACAACAGCCACGGCGCCGTGGCGTTGATCGTCATCGAGGTGTTCATCTGCGAGAGCGGGATCTGGTCGAACAGTGCCCGCATGTCGCCGAGATGCGCGATCGAGACGCCGACCTTGCCGACTTCGCCACGCGCCAACTCGTGGTCGGGGTCGTAGCCGGTCTGGGTCGGTAGATCGAAGGCCACCGACAATCCGGTCTGCCCCTTGGCGAGGTTGCCCCGGTAGAGAGCGTTCGATTCCTTGGCGTTGGAATGGCCGGCATAGGTCCGGATGATCCAGGGCTTGTCGCGCTTGACCTCGGCGACGGTCGCACTCGCGCTCATTCCACTGACTCCACTCGATTCCAAGGTCGCGCCATCTCGCGCTTATTGCGCAGCACCCTATCCAAGCCTCGGGCATACGTCATCTGGCCGAAGGTCCGACTTCTCGGCTCATGGGTCAGAATGTTTCGAAAAATTCTAGACGCGAGGATCAAGCGAATTAAATGACGTCGCGTGGCGCAGCAGAGGCGAAGTCATAGTAAATCATTGATTTCGATGCGGATTATGGCGTACTGGGCAGGCTTCCGAAGCGATCTAATAATGAATACACAAATCGACCCGGCTGGCAGCTCCCATGCTGGGGCGCAGCGACGGGTCATGGCCATTTAGGGGGCCTTGGAGCAGTTCAGGTTCGTCGATATAGGGTCGCTCAGAAGAAGAATTGGGAGAGCCAAGATGTCGGCGAGCGCGGCCTTAAATACCACCGAGGGCAAGGACCTTTACGAGTTGGGCGAAATCCCGCCCCTCGGCCATGTTCCGGCGAAGATGTATGCCTGGGCGATCCGGCGCGAGCGTCACGGGCCGCCGGAGGAATCGATGCAGGTCGAGGTGGTGCCGACCTGGGAGATCGGCGATGACGAAGTGCTGGTCTACGTCATGGCGGCCGGCATCAACTACAATGGTGTGTGGGCCGGGCTGGGCGAGCCGATCTCCCCCTTCGACGTGCACAAGGCCGACTACCACATCGCCGGTTCGGACGCCTCGGGTATCGTTTGGGCCGTGGGCGCCAAGGTGAAGCGCTGGAAGGTCGGCGACGAGGTCATCGTTCACTGTAACCGCGACGATGGCGACGACGAGGAGTGCAACGGCGGCGACCCGATGTTCTCGCCCTCGCAGCGGATCTGGGGCTACGAGACCCCGGACGGATCGTTCGCGCAGTTCTGTCGGGTGCAGTCGCGTCAGCTGATGAAGCGGCCGCAGCACCTTACCTGGGAGGAAGGCGCCTGCTACACGCTGACTCTCGCCACCGCCTACCGCATGCTGTTCGGCCACGCTCCCCACACGGTGAAGCCGGGCCAGAACGTGCTGATCTGGGGCGCGAGCGGAGGTCTCGGCGTGTTCGGCGTTCAGCTCTGCGCCGCCTCCGGTGCGAACGCCATCGCTGTGATCTCGGACGAATCGAAGCGCGACTACGTGATGAGCCTCGGTGCCAAGGGCGTCATCAACCGCAAGGACTTCGATTGCTGGGGCCAACTGCCCAAGGTGAACTCGCCGGAATTCCACGCCTGGACCAAGGAAGCCCGCAAGTTCGGCAAGGCGATCTGGGACATCACCGGCAAGGGCAACGACGTCGACATCGTCTTCGAGCATCCCGGCGAGGCGACCTTCCCGGTCTCCGCCCTGGTGGTGAAGCGCGGCGGCATGGTCGTGTTCTGCGCCGGTACCACCGGCTTCAACATCACGTTCGATGCCCGTTACGTCTGGATGCGCCAGAAGCGCATTCAGGGGTCGCATTTCGCGCACCTGAAGCAGGCCTCGGCCGCAAACCAGTTCGTTCTGGACCAGCGCATCGACCCGTGCATGAGCGAGGTGTTCCCGTGGGACAAGATCCCCCAGGCGCACACCAAGATGTGGAAGAATCAGCACCCGCCCGGCAACATGGCCTGCCTCGTCAACGCTCCCCGCGCCGGGCTCCGCACGCTGGAAGACGTGATCGAGGCCGGCCCGAAGCGCTGAGGTCGCGGGTGGGTCTCAGCGCTTGCCGCCCTCGGCGGGCAGGTGCTGGGCATAGGCTTCGCGCTCTTCGCGTTCCTTGATCAAATCGGCATAGGCCTGGCGCATTTCCGGTGACACGGAAACGCTCCGGGCCTTTTCCTTTTTGCGCTTGGGCGCCTTCTTGAACTGATTGTTGGTGTCGTTCATCGCGTCATCCCGGTCTTGGATCGCAGCTACCATAAGCGGCTTCGACGACTGCGGCGAGACAGGCTTACAGCCAACCACAGGCGGTGCTAAACATCGCCTGGATCGTCCTTGACCGACGAAAGCACCGTATGCCCTGCCCGTCCACCTCAGGATGAGGTTCATAGCTGGGGAGACGAGCGCGGAACACTCACCACCCGGACCTCGAGCATCATGGAAAAGTTCACCACCCTCACCGGCGTTGCCGCGCCGATGCGCATCACCAACGTCGATACCGACCGGATCATCCCGAAACAGTATCTCAAGACGATCAAGCGCACCGGCCTCGGCAAGGGCCTGTTCTCCGAGATGCGCTACAACGACGACGGCTCCGAGAACCCGGATTTCGTCCTCAACCAGCCGGCCTATCGCAACGCCAAGGTGCTGGTGGCCGGCGACAATTTCGGCTGCGGCTCGTCGCGGGAGCACGCGCCTTGGGCGCTGGCCGATTTTGGCATTCGCTGCATCATCTCCACGAGCTTTGCCGACATCTTCTTCAACAACTGCGCCAAGAACGGCATCCTCGCCATCATCGTCTCGCCTGAGAATCTGGAGAAGCTGTTCGACGATGCCGAGCGAGGGGCTAACGCCACCCTGACGATCGATCTGGAAAGCCAGACCATCAGGGGGCCGGATGGCGGCACCCTGCATTTCGACATCGATTCGGGGCGCAAGGAGAGCCTGCTCAATGGGCTCGACGAGATCGGCCTGACCCTCAAGCGCGCGCCCAAGATCGATGCCTACGAAGAGAAGCTCACTGCGCGCGGATTTGCCTGAGCGCGGACATCATCACGGTTCGTTTACCATGCGCGCGGCTTAAAGGTCGGGAAACGCCGAAACCCGCCGGGAGACCACCCATGATGTCGCGCGCGAAGCTGACCGCCCTCCTCTGCCTCGCGAGTGCGGCAGCGTCCGTCCCCGCCAAGGCCGACTTCCGCTCCTGCCTCGCCTCGCTTCAGGCGGAGGCGGCCTCGCAGGGAATCTCCGCCCAGACCTTCCGCGCGGCGACCGACGGCATCGCTTTCGACGACAAGGTCATCGAACTCTCCCAGGCGCAACCCGAGTTCAAGACGCCGATCTGGGACTACATGGCCGCCCTCGTCGACGAGGAGCGCGTGGACGACGGCAAGGCGGCGATGAAGCAGCATGGCCAGGCCCTCGCCAATGCCGAGGCGCGCTTCGGCGTCGACCGCTACACCATTGCCGCCGTCTGGGGTGTGGAATCGAATTTCGGCAAGAATCTCGGCAAGATGCCGCTGGTTCAGTCCTTCGCCACGCTGATCTGCTCGAACCACCGCCGCGCCGCCTTCTTCAAGGGCGAGCTGATGGCGACCCTGAAGATCATCGAGCGCGGCGACATCGACCCGTCTCGCCTCACGGGGTCATGGGCTGGAGCCTTCGGCCAGACCCAGTTCATGCCCACCACCTACCAGCGCCTCGCCGTCGACGGCGACGGCGACGGGCGCCGGGATCTCGTGGACTCGGTCCCCGACGCAGTGGCCTCCACTGCCAACTTCCTGCGTGTGGCCAAATGGTCGAACGGCCAGCCCTGGGGCTACGAGGTGCGCGTGCCGAAGGGCTTCAATGCCGGGGCCGCCGGGCGCAAGAACAAGCACGCCGTCGCTCATTGGGCCTCCATGGGTGTCACCCGGATCGACGGGCGCCCGCTCTCTGGCGATGGTCCCGCCGGCATTCTGATCCCGTCGGGCGTCAACGGTCCGGCCTTTCTGGTGACCAGGAATTTCGACGCACTTTATTCCTACAACGCTGCCGAATCCTATGGTCTGGCCATCGCGGTACTCTCCGACCGCCTGCGTGGCCGCTCCGGCATCCAGGCGGAATGGCCCACCGACGATCCGCCCCTGTCGCGCGCCGAGCGCCGCGACCTTCAGACCCGACTGGCGGCTCAGGGCTACGATGTCGGCGAGCCGGACGGCAAGGTCGGCGCCAAGACCCGCGACGCGATCAAGGCCATCGAGCGCAAGCTCGGCATGCCGCAGACCGGGCGGCCGGGCGGCAAGGTGCTCGAGGCCCTGCGCCGGGGATAGTGTTTAGAGGAGGTGGCGTGTCCTCCTCCGTTCGGCCCGCCGACCCCACCTTCGATGCCCCCGTTATGGGCACTGATGAAGCCCACTCCACCTTCGAGACGGCGCCGGTCGCCGCCTCGGGCCATGACGGGCGGGGGCTCCGACCTGAGGGGGACGTTTACGAAGACATCCTCTCATCGCTTTGACACAAGTAGCGCGATCGTTTTTTTAAGATGATACCGATCTCTATTGATCCTTGTCGAGGTCGATCTCCGAAGTAAAATCTCTATTGATTGGGATTTGTGCCGCTAGTCCGCCGGCGGCCTGCTCCATCTCACTTTGAAAGAACCGCGCTCAGACCTCCTCAGGCGGTTAATCCAGCCCTTCGAACGCCATGTCGGGCATTCCCTCTTGTCCCGTGTGCCGCCGCACTCTGTTCAAGGGCTAGGCTGATTGACTTAGGATTAGGCATAGTTAGCCGCCCGTTGATCCTTATGTAGCTGAAACATGCACTAAGGAAAATCATGTTGTACAAAAATGTAGCAATTGCGGCTGTGCTCGTTCTCGCGACAGCTTCCTCGGCTGCGATCGCCCAGACCTCGGGAAAGCGAGGCGCTCAACAGCGTCATCAGGATATCGACGCGACCCATGCGATCGACCAGCGCTACGAGCCGTCGCGGATGCTGAGCCCCGCGCCGAAGCAGGAGATGAAAATGATCCCCTTTCCGCGCGGCGGGCGGATGGAGATGATCCTCGTGCCGGCCAATCCGTCCTCGTAAATGTTGCGACCAAGGATGGGGCGAACCGAGCATGTCTCGGGATGCGGGACCGCTTTGGGATGGATGCCGATGCGGCGTCCATCCGCCAACGAAAAAGGCCGGGCAATGCCCGGCCTTTCGCACTTCTGAAGTGTTGCGCCGGACAGCTTATTCAGCAGCGGTCTTGGCGGCAGATTTCGCGGCCTTCTCGGCCTTGCGGGCGTCCTTGTTGGCCTTCGAGGCATCGGCCTTGGCGGCCTTCTCGGCCGGGCGATCGGCGCGCTCGACGATACGGGCCGACTTACCGCGACGGTCACGCAGGTAGTACAGCTTGGCGCGACGGACTTTGCCGCGGCGCACGACGGCGATCGAATCGATCATCGGCGAGTAGACCGGGAAGACGCGCTCGACGCCCTCGCCGTAGGAAATCTTGCGGACGGTGAAGCTCTCGTTGAGGCCGCCACCGGAGCGCGCGATGCACACGCCTTCATAGGCCTGCACGCGGGTACGCTCGCCTTCCTTTACCTTGACGTTCACGGTCACCGTGTCGCCGGGCTGGAAGTCGGGAATGGTCTTGCCGAGCGCAGCGATCTGCTCCTGCTCGAGCTGCTGGATGATGTTCATGGTCAAGTTCCTGCCGGTGCGCGCCCGCGATCCCAGGAGGGGAATGCGTGCGTCAGGATTTCGGCATCCTGTTTTGAGTTGCCGCGGGCCATACAGGAAGCATCGGCTCTTGTCGACAACCCCACGCAGCGAAAGCGCGTCCGCGGGTACCCCCGCTTGGGTGTGCAGGTTGAGAAAATCCCGCGCGCAGTCCACATGGATAGAGAGGCGCGGGCCATTCCGGCGCCCTTCCCGGCCGGCCTTGAACCGGCGCAGCGGACGAGGATACGACACAGCCATGTTCATCCAGACCGAAGCCACCCCGAATCCCGCCACGCTCAAGTTCCTGCCCGGCCGCGTGGTCCTGCCCGAATCGACCTTCGAGGCACGCGATGCCGACGCCGCCGCGCGCTCTCCCCTGGCGCAGCGCCTGTTCGACGTACCCGGCGTCGCGGGCGTGTATTTCGGCCATGACTTCATCTCGGTGACGAAGATCGAGAACGAGCATGGCTGGCCGCAGGTGAAACCCGCAATCCTCGGTGCGATCATGGAGCATTTCCAGTCGGGTGCCCCGGTCCTTGCCGAAGGCGTCGTCCTCGGCAGCGATGACGCGGAGGAGTTCTACGACGAGGCGGACCACGACACCGTCGTCACCATCAAGGACCTGCTCGAGACCCGCGTGCGCCCGGCCGTGGCCAGCGATGGCGGCGACATCACGTTCCGCGGCTTCAAGGAAGGCGTGGTCTACCTCGAAATGAAGGGGGCCTGTTCCGGCTGTCCCTCCTCCACGGCCACTCTCCGGCACGGGGTGCAGAACCTGTTCAAGCACTTCCTCCCCGAGGTGCGCGAGGTCCAGGCGGTCTGATCGCCGTCGCAAGCGCGCAACACCCCGCGTCCTTCGTCTCTTTCGAGGCCGCCCCGCACTGACGGGGCGGCCTTTTCCGTCGTAAACTCTCACGCCCGGCGGGCATCCCGATCTGGAGTGACGTTGCGTATCCTGGCTATCGACACGGCGCTCGACGCCTGCTCCGTCTGCATCGCGACGGATCTCTCCGACGATCTCCTCGCGGAAGAGTCCATGACGCTGGCCCGTGGCCATGCCGAGGCGCTGCTTCCCATGCTCGAACGCGTGATGGCGCGGGTGGAGGGCGGATTCGAGAGCCTCGACCGGGTCGCCGTCACCGTCGGTCCCGGAAGCTATACCGGCCTGCGCGTCGGCCTGTCGGCCGCCCGGGCAGTGGGCCTTGCGTCACAGATTCCCGTGGTCGGCGTCACCACCCTCTCCGCGCTCCTGGCGCCGCTCCTCGCCACGAACGGCCAGGGCCTGATCGCAGCCGCCATCGATGCCCGGCACGGCTCGGTTTATTTTCAGGCCATGAACATGGCCGAAGGCATCGTTGTCCCTCCGAGCCTGTTGCGGCTCGAGGAGGCGGCGGATCACGTGGGCCGCGACACCGTCACCCTTGTCGGGTCCGGCGCGCCCGCCCTGGCGAGCCTGCTCAGATCCCGCGGCATCGCCGCGACGGTCAGCGATGCCGGGCCGCCCCAGATCGCCTGGATCGCCTCCCTCGGCATGCTGGCCGACCCCGCCCAGGCCCTGGCGCGCCCCCTCTATCTGCGCGGTCCGGACGCCACTCCCCAGGATCACGCGAGGCTGGCCCGTCAATGATTCGTCCCGTCTCTCCGCTCTGGGCTCTCGATTGGTGGCTGGCCTGGTGGGATGCTTGGGGCGGCGAGCCCTATGTCGCGCCCCTGCGAGACTCCGCCTCTGCCACCGCTCTCGCCCGCCTCCATGCCACCGCCTTCGCGCGACCGTGGGACGCCCATGAATTCGAGCGGATGCTGTGCGAGCGCTCCACCGAGGCCCACGCCCTGTGGCGCGCCGGCGCGATCCAAGGCTTCATCCTCTCGCGCCGTGTCGCCGACGAGGCCGAGATTCTCACCGTCGTCCTGGCGCCTGCCATGCGTGGTGGCGGCCTGAGCCACAAGCTCGTGCGCGAGCATCTCGGGCATCTCGCCCTGAGCGGCGTGCGCAATGTCCATCTCGAAGTCGACGAGGGCAACGCCGCCGCCCTGAAGCTCTACGCCCGGCACGGGTTCAGGCAGGTCGGCGAGCGGACAGGGTATTATGCCCGCCCCGATGGCAGCCGCGCCACCGCCTTCACTATGACGGCGTCCCTATTGTGAGACGCGATTCGTGACCGGCGGCGGACGATGACGCGTCTCGGCACCATCTTCCGGCTCCTGATCTGCGTCCTCGCCTTCGGGGTGCTGGTCGGGCCGCATCTCCTCAGCCTGAGATTCGGGCGGGGGCGCATCGCCGCCCATACGCCCACCTATTTCCACCGGATCTTCCTGGCCCTGTTCTCGGTCAGGGTGACCCAGAGCGGCACGCCGCCTGCCCTGGGCGAGCCGGCCCTCGTCCTGTCCAACCACATCTCCTGGCTCGATATCCTCGTCCTCGGGTCGCTGCGGCCGCTCTCCTTCGTGGCGAAATCGGAGATTTCCGGCTGGCCCGTGGTGGGAACCCTAGCCCGGCTTCAGCGCACCGTCTTCATCGACCGGGCGCGCCGTGCGGCCACCGCCAGCGTCAACGCCACGGTGGCGAGCCGGTTGACCGACGGCGATCTCATCGTCCTCTTCGCCGAGGGTACCACGGGCGACGGAACACGGCTGCTGCCGTTCCGCTCCTCCCTGGTGGGTGCCGCCCGCTCCGCCATCGATGCCGAGGGCGGCACGCGCGACAAGGTGCGGCTCCAGCCGCTCGCCCTCACCTATCCGCGCCGCAACGGCTTGCCCGTTGTCCGTTCCGAACGGCCGGGCATCGCCTGGTACGGCGACATGGAACTCGCCCCTCATCTGGCGGTCTTCCTGAGAGAGGGGCCGATCGACGTGCACGTGGTCTGGGGGGATCCCATCGGCTTCGCGGCCGGCACTGACCGCAAACGCGCCACCGCCATGGCCCAGGCATCGGTGCGCAGGGCGATGCAGGCCTCAGTGACGGGACGATGGGAGGGCGAGGCAGCGGTTCGGCCGATTCCGTCACTCGATACCGAGACGTTGCCTGCATCGGATATCGCCGCCTGAACCCCACCAAGTGCCCATGATCGGCGGCTTGATGGCCGCTCGACATGCGTCTTTGAAATGTAGCAGAACGGTGCGGCTTTCCTTCAACATCGGTCGTTGTCGCGTTCTCGCGCATCGTGCCGTGAGGAAGCGACGAGCCGGGGGAAACGTGCTAGCACCGCCGACAACAGGGAACGTCCGAGCGACGCCCGAGGTTCATACGGTGCTGGAACGGTCGCGTTGAAGAAAGCCTTCGTCAAATCCTACGGCTGTCAGATGAATGCCTACGATGCAGGCCGCATGTCGGACCTGCTCGCCAGCCAGGGCTATGCCGCCACGGAGAGCGTCGAGGAGGCGGATGTCGTCGTCCTCAACACCTGCCACATCCGCGAGAAGGCCGCCGACAAGGTCTATTCCGAACTCGGGCGCCTGCGCGTTCTGAAGACGGCCCGGGCCGAGGCCGGCCTCGACACCCGGATCGTGGTGGCCGGCTGCGTCGCGCAGGCCGAAGGCAAGGAGATTCTGGCGCGGGCGCCCTCGGTCGACGTGGTCGTCGGCCCGCAGAATTACCATCGCCTTGCCGATCTCCTCACCCGTTCCGCCTCGATGCGCGTGGTCGACACGGAGTTTCCCGTCGAGGACAAGTTCGACCACCTGCCCATCCGACGGACGGCCGCGGTCTCTTCGTTTCTCACCGTGCAGGAAGGCTGCGACAAGTTCTGCGCCTTCTGCGTCGTGCCCTATACGCGCGGCGCCGAAGTCTCTCGCTCCGTGGACGCGATCCTGGACGAGGCGCGCAAACTCGTTCGGGGCGGGGCCCGCGAACTCACGCTGATCGGGCAGAACGTCAACGCCTATCACGGGGCGGGCGCCGGCGGCGTTCCTGTGGCGCTTCCCGCGTTGATACGCGCCCTGGAGTCGATTCCCGAACTCCTGCGCCTGCGCTACACCACCAGCCACCCCAACGACATGGCCGAAGACCTGATCCGGGCGCATGGGGAAATCGCCGCCCTGATGCCCTACCTGCACCTCCCGGTTCAGTCGGGCTCCACCCGCGTGCTACAGGCGATGAACCGCAAGCATACGAGCGACGAGTACCGCCGGCTCATCGAGCGCGTTCGCCGGGTTCGCCCGGACATCGCCCTGTCCTCCGATTTCATCGTCGGGTTTCCCGGCGAGACCGATGTGGAGTTCGAGGAGACGATGCGCCTCGTGGCCGAGATCGGTTTCGCCTCGGCCTATTCGTTCAAGTACAGCCCGCGCCCCGGTACGCCGGCCGCCGAGCGGGACGACGCCGTTCCCGAGGCCGTGAAGTCCGAGCGCCTCGCAGCCCTGCAGTCCCTGCTCGACGCCCAGCGTCACGCCTTCAATGCGTCCGCCGTTGGCCATGTGGTCGAGGTGCTGGTGGAGAAGGCCGGACGTCATCCGGGACAGGTGGCCGGCAAGACGCCGCACCTCCTGCCCGTCCAGTTCGATGCCCCGACCGCCGCCATCGGCACGGTCGTCCCTGTACGCGTGGTCCGCGCCGGCTCGAACAGCCTGTTCGGCGAAGCCGTCACCGACGGGGCGGCGGCCGCTTGAGGGCGCGCATGCGATGCAACCGCACCTCCATCCCAGGCGATGGTCCGGCCGCATCGTGCCGTTCCCGATCCATTCGCGACGCTAGCGATACCTACAGCAAGGAGCCTCGGCGTGTCGGCATCTGACGGTCTGAGTGGACGGGGGGCGCCCTTGCGCGGGCGTGGGCCGGCGGCGCGCATAGGAGAGATCGTGGAGACGGTGGATGTATCGCTGACCTTCGACGATAACCGGCTCGCAAGCCTCGTCTTCGGTCAGTACGACCAGAACGTGGCCCATATCGAGCGGCGTCTCGCCGTCACCGCCACTGCCCTGGGCAACCACCTCGTGGTGAAGGGACTGCCGGATGCCGCCGAGAAGGCGCGCAAGGTCTTCGAGCGGCTCTATGCCCGCGTGACGGCGAGCGGCACTGCCCTCACCCTCGGCGATGTTGACGGCGCGATCCAGGAGACCACGCTCCAGGGCAACCTCTTTCCCTCCGCCGAGGTGAGCGCCGAGCCGGACCGTCCGCATTTCGACCAGATCGCCACGCGCAAGCGCGGCGCCGTGCGAGCCAGGAACGCGGCCCAGGACACCTACATCAAGCTCCTGCGAAACCACGAACTCGTCTTTGCCGAAGGCCCCGCCGGCACCGGCAAGACCTGGCTCGCGGTAGGCTATGCGGTGTCCCTGCTGGAACAGGGCCATGTGGAGCGGCTGATCCTGTCCCGCCCGGCCGTCGAGGCTGGCGAGCGCCTCGGCTTCCTGCCCGGCGACATGCGAGAGAAGGTCGATCCCTACCTACGCCCGATCTACGATGCGCTCTACGATTTCATGGAGGCGCGCCATGTGGACCGCAGCCTGCAGACCGGCGTCATCGAGATCGCGCCCCTGGCCTTCATGCGCGGGCGGACCCTGACTAACGCCGTCGTCCTCCTCGACGAGGCGCAGAACACCACCTCGATGCAGATGAAGATGTTCCTTACGCGTCTTGGCGAGAACTCGCGGATGATCATTACCGGTGATCCGAGCCAGGTCGATCTGCCGCCCGGGCAGAAATCCGGCCTCGTAGAGGCCGTGAACATCCTCGACGGCGTCGAGGGTATCGGCCGGGTCACCTTCCGCGACGTCGATGTGGTGCGTCACGACCTCGTTCGCCGCATCGTGACGGCTTATGAAACCGCCGCCCATGGCGAGGGCGGTGCGGATCGCTCGCCTACGTCCCGCCGCCGTCCCCTGGCCTGATGCCGATGCCCGAGATCGAATCGGAGATCGACGTCGCCGTGGAGGACCCGCGCTGGGACTCCGTGGTGCCCGACCTCGAAGCCTTCGTCATCCGTGCAGTCGAGGCGGGAATCGCCATTGCACCCGACGTACCGGATCATCCGGTGGAGGTGAGCGTACTGCTCACCACCGATGCCGTGGTCCAGGACCTGAACCGCACTTGGCGCGGCAAGGATAAGCCCACCAACGTCCTGTCCTTCCCCGCCCCACCGCAACCCGCCCATACCGGCGTCGCGGTGCCCCTCGGCGATGTCGTTCTTGCGTATGACACGATGCTGCGCGAGAGTGCCGAGCAGGGAAAACCGCTTCAAGACCATCTCGCGCACCTTCTGATCCATGGCACTCTTCATCTTCTCGGCCAGGACCATGAGACCGGCGACACGGACGCGAACGCCATGGAGGCCCTGGAGACCGAAGCCCTGCACGGCCTTGGTATTCCCGACCCTTATGCCGACTGAGGGGCGATTCCGCCCGCAATCCCAGATCAGAGAGACATGACGAACGATCGAAGTCGCGGCGCGGCTCAGGCTGCGCCCAGTAGCGGTGATGGTGAGGCGCAGGCGCGCGAGCCCTGGTACGACCGCCTGCTGCACGCCTTCCATCTCCGGCCGCGCGATTCGTTGCGCGACGATATCGAGGATGCGCTGGCCGAACCCGATTCGGGCGAGAACGTGTTCTCCCCCCTCGAGCGGGCCATGCTCAAGAACGTCCTCGGGCTGCACAAGGTGCGGGTGGATGACGTAATGATCCCGCGCGCGGACATCGTCGCCGTCTCCATGGAGACGAGCCTCGGCGACCTGCTCAAGCTCTTCCGCACTGCCGGCCATTCGCGGCTCCCGGTCTACGGCGAGACCCTCGACGACCCCCGCGGCATGGTCCACATCCGCGACTTCGTCGATCACATCGCCGCAAGGGCCGAAGCGACCATCCGTCGTCCGAGCGCCGCCGTCACCAGCGCCCTCCCCGATACGTCGGGCGATGTCGTCGCTGTCGTTCCCCCGCGCCCGCGCCGGGGCACCCGCGCCTTGAAGGCGCTCAACCTCGGCAATGTCGATCTCTCGGCGACCCTGGCCTCGACCCGGATCCAGCGTCCCGTCCTGTTCGTGCCGCCGTCCATGCCCGCCATCGATCTCCTGGTGCGGATGCAGGCGACACGCACGCACATGGCCCTCGTCATCGACGAATATGGCGGGACCGACGGGCTCATCTCCATCGAAGACCTTATCGAGATGGTGGTCGGCGATATCGAGGACGAGCATGACGTAGCCGAAGGCCGCCTCGTCCAGCGCGTCGAAGGCGATGCCGACGTGTTCGTGGCCGATGCCCGCGCCGGCCTCGCCGAAGTGTCGGAGGTGAGCGGCGTCGATCTCGTCGCGGCGGTGGGCGAGATGGCCGAGGAGATCGACACGATCGGCGGCCTCATCGTCACGCTGGCCGGGCGCGTGCCCTCGCGCGGCGAACTTATCACAGGGCCGGGCGACCTCGAATTCGAGGTGCTCGATGCCGATCCGCGCCGGGTGAAGCGGCTGCGGCTGCATCGCGGTCCAATGAAGATCGCCCCGCTGATTCCCCTGGCTCTGCCGCCGCCGAGCAGCGGCCCCGTCGCCGAAGCCTCCTGAGCAGGCTCGCATTGGCAAGCCGACGCTTCACCTCGCTCAGGTCGTTTTAGCGTGTTCGATAACGTGGCGTGCAGCGTGCGGACCCAAACGCCTGCCGGAATGGTCCGCCGATGATTCCCAGTGTCGAGGGCGTGAACCCGCATTCCGCGCCCGCAATCGCGACCGGACCGCTCGCCCACGGCGCGCAATGGATCATGCTCACCTCCGGCTGGCGCCGCATCCTCGTCGCCATCGTCTCCGGTGCCCTCGGCGCCCTGGCGATGCCGCCGTTCGGCGCCCTGCCCGCCCTCGTCCTGTCGCTCAGCATCGCCGTCTGGTTGATCGACGGAGCGGCGACGGGGCGGCGGGGCGATCGCGATGCCGTCCTCGCCTGCGCCGTCATCGGTTGGGCCTGGGGCTTCGGCTATCTCACCGCCGGCCTGTGGTGGCTCGGTTCCGCATTCCTGGTGGAAGCGGACGAGTTCCTATGGGCGTTGCCCCTTGGCGTGATCGGCCTGCCTGCCATCCTCGCGCTCTTCTACGCGGCGGGGTTCGCTCTCGCGCGGCTGCTCTGGTCCCATGGACCCGCACGTATCGCCGCCCTCGCTGTCGGCCTCTCCGCCTGCGAATGGCTGCGCGGCCACCTCTTCACCGGGTTTCCCTGGAACACGTTGGGCATGGCCCTCGGTCAGGGTCTGTGGCTGATGCAATCCGCTTCGGTGATCGGGCTCTACGGCCTCACTCTTCTGGCCGTTCTGATCGCGGCCGCGCCGGCCACCCTCGCCACGGGCACGGGGCGCGGGCGCTATGGGCCTGCGATGACGGCCTGCTTTGCGCTGGCCGGCCTGGCCCTGTTCGGCGCCACCCGCCTGCCTCCGGTGCCCACCGCCAGCGTGCCGGGGGTGCGCCTGCGCCTGGTACAGCCGAACCTCAACCAGGACGCCAAGTTCCGGCCCGAGAACCGGGCGGACATCATCGACTGGTACATCGGCCTCAGCGATCGCGCCGCTGCTCCCGACCGGACCGGCATCGCGGACGTCACTCATGTGATCTGGCCGGAATCGGCGTTTCCCTTCCTGATCCAGCGCGACCCGGAATCCCTGGCAAGAATCGCCGCCGCCTTTCCGGCCGGGCGGCAACTTATCACCGGCGCGGCCCGCGCCGAGGAGCCGCTGCCCAACGAGCGCCCGCGCTTCTTCAACTCGATCCTGACGATCTCGTCCGGTCCGAAGCTTGGCGACATCTACGACAAGGTTCATCTCGTTCCGTTCGGCGAGTATCTGCCGGGTCCCCTCGACGCCGCCTTGAGGGCAGTGGGCCTGCGCCAGTTCGTATCGATCCCCGGCGGGTTCACGCCCGGCAGCCGCTCCGGCCAGCGTCTCCTCGACGTGACGGGGCTTCCCCCCGTCGTCGCCACGATCTGCTACGAGGCGATTTTCCCCGGCGAAATCTTGCCCGGACATGCTCCCGACGGTCCGGCGCCCGTGCCGGGGCTGATCCTGAACCTCACCAACGATGCCTGGTTCGGGGATACGCCGGGGCCGCGCCAGCACTTCGCTCAGGCCCGGTTACGGGCCGTCGAAGAGGGATTGCCTCTGGTCCGCGACGCCAATACCGGCATTTCGGCGGTGGTCGATCCCTATGGGCGCATCACCGCCAGCCTGCCCGTGGGAGTCGAAGGCATCCTCGACGCGGATCTCCCCGTCCGATTGCCCGGCCGCACCACCTATGCCGTCCTGGGTGACCTTCCTTTTGCCGGGATGCTCGCCGGCCTCGGCCTCATCGCCCTCCTGGCCAAGCGTCGCGACTCGTGACTGCATCGTAACTCGTGAAAGCGCCGCATCGCGTGACCGAACCGACATTCCGAACCGCCCGCCCCGTCCTCGTCGGGCTCGGAATGATGCTGGTTGCGTTCAACATGCGCCCCGCCCTCACCTCCGTCGGCCCCCTGCTCGACGCCATCCGCGCCGAGACCGGCCTGACCGCCGCAGGGGCCGCGCTCCTGACGACCCTGCCGGTCCTGTGCCTCGGCCTCGCCTGCGTGCTCGGCCCGGTCATGGTCCGGCGGACGGGGGCGGAGCGTGGTGTGCTGGTCGCGATCCTGGTCATCGCCCTCGGCTCGGCTTTGCGCGGTCTCGGAGGGCTTCCTCTCCTGTTCGCCGGGGCCTGTCTCGCGGCAGTGGGGATCGGCCTCGCCGGCGTCCTTTTGCCCGGATTGGTGAAGCGGGACTTCTCCGGTCAGGCCGGGTTGATGACCGGCCTCTACACCATGGTCCTCTGCCTCGGCGCGGCGACGGGTGCCGGATCGGCGGTGCCCCTGGCCGATGCCTTCGGAGGCTGGACGCGGGCGATGGCGGTCTGGGCCGTGCCGGCCGTGGCGGCGGCTCTCGCCTGGATCGCCTTCGTGCCCCACCGGGAGAAGGGGCCGCCGCCCGCCCGCCGCCGCCCGCTTTGGCGCGATTCCCTTGCCTGGCAGGTCACCGGATTCATGGGCCTGCAATCCTCACTCGCCTACATCACTTTCGGCTGGCTCCCGGTCTTGCTCCAAAGCCGTGGCCTTTCGGCGGTGGAGGCCGGGTTCGTCACTTCGATCATGAGTATCGGGCAGGCGCCGAGCGCCCTCCTCGTGCCGGCCTTCGCGGCGCGGCTGCGCGACCAGCGCAGCATCGCGATCGCTCTTCTCGCCCTCTCGGCGGCGAGTTTCCTCGCCCTCGTCGATGGCCCCGTGGCCTTCGTCCTCCCGTTCGGCATCGGGCTCGGGCTGGGGATCGGTGGCCTGTTCGGTCTCGCCCTCACCATCGTGGTGCTGCGCGCCCGCGACGTAGTCGGCGCGGCCGACCTCTCGGCGATGTCTCAGGCAGTGGGCTATTCCATCGCCGCCCTCGGCCCGCTGGGATTTGGACTGGCACACGACCTGTTCGGCGGGTGGCGCGTCTCCGCCGGCCTGTTCTGCGTCATCGCCGTGGCGTCCGGAATCTTTGCCCTTGGCGCGGGCCGCGACCGGAAGGTCGGAGTGCCTTCCGCCGCGTTATGACCGCATAAAAAAATCCCCGCGATCACGAGGATCGCGGGGAGGTCATGGCTCAGTCCGAACGCTAAGAGCTTATTCGGCGGCGACGCGGTGGGCATGGCTGCCGTCGGTGTAGGTCTCGGCCTGGAGACGCTTGCCCGGAGCTGCGCGGCCCGGAAGCGGAAGCAGGGCTTTCGCCTTCTCCAGATCGATGCCCGCACCTTCGGCGACGCGACGGCCGTAATCCTCGTCGGCATGCCAGAAGTGCCAGACCATCCGCAGCTGGATGGCTTCTGGGCACTGCTTCATGTCGCCCACGAGATTGGCGATCAGGTCGTCGCGCTCCCAATCCTGGAACGAACGGTACCGCACGCCGGCCTGGGTGTAATCGTCCTCCGTGCGCGAGGTTTGGTAACGGCCGAGCTGGCCTTGGACCGGCTGGTGATAGTCCTTGGCGGGCTTAGGGGCTTCGGCGAGGCCTTCGCCGATGGTCGAGGGTTCGTAGTTGATGTGGCGGTTCGGACCGGTACCATCGACGCTGTAGGTCATCTGGCCGTCGCGCTGGTTCGAATAGACCTTCACACCGGGCTGGGGCGCGTTGATCGGCAGCTGCAGGTAATTCGCGCCGACGCGGTAGCGCTGGGTGTCCGAGTAGGACAGCGTACGCCCCTGAAGCATCTTGTCGTCCGAGAAGTCGATGCCGTCCACGAGCACGCCGGTGCCAAAGGCGGACTGCTCGACTTCCGCGAAGAAGTTGTCCGGCACCCGGTCCAGCACCATGCGGCCCACGGGCAGCAGCGGGAAGTCCTCCACCGGCCACAGCTTCGTGTCGTCGAGGGGATCGAACGACAGGTGGTCGTTCGGCCCGTCCGGCATGATCTGCACGCAGAATTCCCACTCGGGGAAGTTGCCCTTCGAGATGTTGTCATAGAGGTCGCGGGTGGCGTGACCGACGTCCTTGGCCTGGATTTCGGAGGCCTGGGCCGAGGTCAGGTTCCGGATGCCCTGCTTGGGCTCCCAGTGGAACTTGCACAGAACGGCCTCACCCTGGTCGTTGACCAGCTTGTAGGTGTTGACGCCCGAGCCTTCCATTTCGCGATAGTTGGCGGGAATGCCCCAGGGCGACTTCAGGTGCGTCACCATGTGGATTGCTTCGGGGTGCTGGGCCACGAAGTCGAAGAAGCGCCATGCCTCCTGGCGGTTCGTCACCGGGTCCGGCTTGAACGCGTGGATCATGTCGGGGAACTTGATCGCGTCGCGGATGAAGAAGACCTTGAGGTTGTTGCCGACGAGATCCCAGTTGCCGTCGACGGTCTTGAACTTGACGGCAAAACCGCGCGGGTCACGCTCGGTCTCGGGCGACTCCTTGGCACCGGCCACGGTGGAGAAGCGGACGAACATCGGCGTTTTCACGCCGGTCTCGTTCAGCACGCGAGCGCGTGTGTACTTGGACGCTGGTTCGTTGCCGATCTTGCCGTAGGCTTCGAAATAGCCATGGGCACCCGCGCCGCGGGCATGGACGACGCGCTCCGGAATGCGCTCACGGTCGAAATGAGTGATCTTCTCGATGAACTGATAGTTCTCGAGGGTCGCAGGTCCCCGCTCGCCGACCGTGCGCGTGCTCTGGTTGTCGCGGACCGGGTGGCCCTGGCGGGTGGTCAGTATCGGGCGTTGATCGCTCATGCGGAACTCTCTCCTGAAATCTCGGGACGATCCGGATCAGGCGTGCGGCGTCGCTGCGCCATCCTGGAATCGTTCTGAGACACCCTTATGAACCGCGCCGGATCGTTTGGCTAATGCATCGTCGCAAAGGCTGCGATAGATAGAGCCTATGAACGTATCGGGTCTGTCCCTCCGGGATCTTGAATATGCCGTGGCCGTGGCCGAGGAGAGCCACTTCGGCCGGGCGGCCGAACGTTGCAACGTCAGTCAGCCCACTCTGAGCGTACAGGTCCGCAAGCTCGAAGAGGCCCTGGGCCTCGTCCTGTTCGAGCGCGGCAACCGGCGGGTCATGCTGACACCGGCGGGACAGAGCATCGTCCGTCAGGCGCGCACGGTTCTGGCGGAGGCGCAGCGCCTGCTGGCCCTGGCGAGCGAAGGGCGCGGCGCGCCGCTCACCGGCCGCCTCGTCCTCGCGGCGATCCAGACCCTCGGCCCCTACCTGTTCCCGCTCGTGCTTCGGACATTGAGGCAGGAATTTCCCGTCCTGTCCCTGGCGCTGAGCGAGGCCAGGACCGCGGAGATCCTGGAAGGCCTGCGTGATGGGCGGATCGATGCCGCGTTGATCTCCCTGCCGGTACCGACCTCCGGGCTCACCGTCTCGCCGCTGTTCATCGAGCCGTTCCTGCTGGCCTGCCCCGCCGACCATGCCCTCGCCCAGGGTGGGGCATTACGGGCGACCGACATCGCCGGGCCGGACCTCCTTCTCCTCGACGAGGGGAATTGCCTGCGCGATCAGGCCGTTGCCGCATGCGGCGCCGGTTCAGCGGCCGGGCGCCACGCCACCTCCCTCGAGACGCTGCGCTCCATGGTGGCGGCCGGCGCAGGCTACACCCTCCTCCCCGCCCTCGCCGTGCCGGCCGGGGCCGATGCCAGCGGTCTCACCGTGACGCGCAGCTTCGATGTGGATGGACCAGGCCGGACCATCGCCCTCGCCTGGCGGTCCAGCGATCCGCGCGCCGCCGGCCTGTCGCATCTGGCGAGTTTCTTTCGGGCTCAAGCGCCCGCCGGGACGGCGGCGTTTCGCGACGATGCCGGGGCGAGCCGTGACAGCGTCGCCGATCCACTGTAAGGGCGGGCGCCTCCCCACTGCCGGTTTCCCCGTGTTCAGTCCGCGCTCCCTCGGCCTCTGGACGGCGCTCGTCGCCGCCTCGGCGGCCATCGCCTACAGCCTCACGCTGGCCCAGTTTCCGGCCGCGCTCCTATTGGGGCCGATGCTCGTGGCCATCGCCTTCGGCGTTGGCGGGGCGAGCCTGTCGCTGGCGCGGCCCGGTTTCCAGGCGGCCCAGGCCATCATCGGCTGCCTCGTCGCCAAGGCGGTGACCGCCGACATCGTCGGGACGCTCCTCGATGACGGATTGCTGATACTTGCCGTGGTACTCGTCACTGTGATGGCCGGAGCCCTCGTCGGCTGGGCGTTGACCCGCCTGCGGATCCTTCCCGGGAGTACCGCCGCCTGGGGCTCCTCGCCCGGTGGTGCCGCCGCCATGACGGCCATGGCCGAGGAATACGGGGCGGATCCGCGCCTCGTAGCCTTCATGCAATATGTCCGCGTCGCCGCCGTGGTTCTGTCGGCCTCCGTTGTCGCTCGCATCCTCACCGATACGGCAAGCCCGGCAAAGGCCACGTCCCTGGCTGATTCCGGCATCCTTCCCGTTCTCGCCACACTGGCGGTGGCCGGGATCGGCTTCGGGCTAGCCCGTCTCCTTCGCCTGCCGGCGAGCGCCCTCGTCGGGCCGATGATCCTGGGCGCCGTGCTCCACGCCATGGGCCTCGTCTCGATGGCCTTGCCGGAACCGCTCCTCGATCTCGCCTATGCCTGTATCGGCTGGTATGTCGGCCTGCGCTTCACCGCTGAGACCGTGCGCGAGACATTCGCCGCCCTGCCAGGCATCCTCGTCGCCACCTTCGCCGTCATCACCCTGTGCGGCGGCTGGGCCTACGGCCTCACCTTCCTGTTGCCGGTGGACTTCCTCACGGCGTTTCTCGCCACCAGTCCGGGCGGGCTCGATTCCGTGGCGATCATCGCGGTCGGCTCGAAAGCCGACGTGTCTTTCGTTTTGGCCGTGCAGACCCTGCGCCTGTTCGTGGTGCTCCTCACCGGCCCCCTTCTCGCGAAATGGATCGCCCGCGGCGCTCCCGCGGACCCTTGATCCCATGCGCGCTCTCTATCTCGCCTTGCTCAACTCCTGGCGCGGCCTCGTCTTCGGTGCCCGGACCGAGCGAGCCCTGCGCCTGGAACTCGTCCTTCTGGTGGTCGGTGTGCCTGCCGCGTTGGTGATGGGCGCCACGCTCTGGGTTCGCGTGGCGCTCCTGGCGAGCCTGCTGTTGATGCTGGCGGCGGAGTTCCTCAATACGGCAATCGAGAAGCTCTGCGACCACCTCCACCCCGCCCATCATGCCAGGATCGGCGTCGTGAAGGACCTGGCCTCCGCAGGAGCCTTCATGGCCCAGGCACTGGTGGGCCTGGTCTGGCTGGCGGCCGTCATCGACCGGTTCTTCTGACGGCGTTCGTCTTTTGGCCTCTTCGCGATGGGCGGCGCCTTGTCCCACCGGGGCGGGGGATCGCCCCTCGCTTCTTCCTCTCCACGGGCGTATCCCGAAGCTCATCCGATACCCATTCCGAACCTCCGACGGAGCACGCGTCTCCTTGACCGATTACATCCGCAAGATCCTCACCGCCCGCGTCTACGACGTCGCGATCGAGAGCCCCCTCGACCCGATGCCACGCATGTCCGCGCGCTTGGGGCGTCCGGTCCTGCTCAAGCGCGAGGATCTGCAGCCGGTCTTCTCGTTCAAGCTGCGAGGGGCCTACAATAAGATGTCGGGCCTCTCGTCTGAGGTGCTGGCACGTGGGGTCGTCTGCGCCTCGGCCGGAAACCACGCCCAGGGCGTCGCCCTGGCCGCGGCCCGTCTCACCGTGCGCGCCGTCATCGTGATGCCGCGCACAACGCCGGCCATCAAGGTCGATGCCTGCCGCGCGCGCGGGGCCGAGGTCGTGCTGTTCGGCGACACCTTCGATGAGGCGCTGGGTCATGCCCGCCACTTAGAGGCCGAACAGGGGCTTACCTTCCTGCATCCGTTCGACGATCCCGATGTGATCGCCGGACAGGGCACCATCGGCATGGAAATCCTGACCCAGCATTCCGGGCCGATCGAGGCGATCTTCGTGCCGATCGGCGGTGGCGGTCTCGCTGCCGGCATCGCCACCTTCGTGAAGTATCTGCGGCCCGAGACCAAGGTCATCGGCGTCGAGCCCGACGATGCCGCCTGCATGGCGGCGGCGCTCGCCGCCGACGAGCGCGTCATGCTGGCGACGGTCGGTCTCTTCGCCGATGGCGTCGCCGTGCGCCAGGCCGGTGAAGAGACCTTCCGCCTCTGCCGCGAGCATCTCGACGGTGTCATCACTGTGGATACCGACGCGATGTGCGCGGCGGTCAAGGACATCTTCGACGATACCCGCGCGGTCTCCGAGCCCTCCGGCGCGCTGGCTCTGGCCGGCGCGAAGGTCTACGCGGCACGCGAGAGCGGCTCGGCGGGGACACTGGTGGCGATCTCGTCCGGTGCCAACCTCAACTTCGATCGCCTGCGCCACATCGCCGAGCGCGCCGAGATCGGCGAGCAGCGCGAGGCGCTCCTCGGCGTCACGATCCCCGAGCGGGCGGGCGCCTATCGCGCCTTCATCCGCCATCTCGGCCCGCGCGCGATCACCGAGTTCAACTACCGCTACACGCCCTCCGCCGAAGCGCAGATCTTCGTGGGCATTAACCTCCCCGGTGGAATCCCGGAGAAGCGCGACCTCATCGCCGGCCTTCGGGCCGACGGCTACAGCGTGGTCGATCTCAGCGACAATGAGATGGCCAAGGTCCATATCCGCTACATGGTCGGCGGCCGTTCGACCGAGCTTACCGACGAGCGCATCTACCGGTTCCAGTTCCCGGAGCGTCCGGGTGCCCTCCTGCGATTCCTCGACGGCTTGGCGGACGGGTTCAACATCACCCTGTTCCACTACCGTAACCATGGTGCCGATTACGGCCGGGTGCTCGCCGGGATCAGCGTCCCAGCCGACGAGCGCCAGCGTTTCGACACTGCCTTGGACGCTCTCGGATACCCATGCGTCGATGAGACGGACAATCTCGCGTATCGCCTGTTCCTGGCGACGGGGGAGGTCGCCCGGTCGGATGTCGCGGCATCCGGAGCCGCTTTCGGCGATTGAGCCATCTTCGATGACGCTCGTAACGGCCTTCGTTCCATGAAGACCGGGCCATGCCAGAATGGCATTTTTTGCCGTGAGAAGTACGCAGTCCCGTCTCCGAGGAACACTTTCTAAATTTGTCATAGGATAATTGCACCCTGGTTTCTTCAGGGGGCTCACGACGTTTATGTCCATCGCAAGCAGTCTTAATGTCCGCCTTCCCGTGATGATCGTGGGTTTGGCGATGGTCAGCACTGCCGTGATGGGAAGCTTGAGCTGGTACTCAGCGAGATCCGGCTTGACCTCCGCCGTGCAGGAACGACTCGAATTCGCTGCCACGGCCCGCAAGACCGGACTGGAACTGATCGCCGACCGCGCCCAGGGCGATCTTCTGGCCGCTGCCGGCAACAATCAGGTTTCGAGCAATGTCGGCGATCTGGTCGAGTCTCTCGACCCGGCGAAGGCCGACTATGCCGGCCTCGTGCAGGCCTTCACCAGCCCGACGACCGCGCAGGAACGCATGGCTGTCGAGGGCGCGGGCACCATGTATGGCCGTCGCCACGGCAAGGTGCAGGAAATCGCCCGTAAACTCGTGGAGCGTCCCGGCTATGCCGACCTTCTCTTCGTCGATGAGGACGGGCGCATCGTCTACACGACGACGAAGGGTGCGGATTTCACCCATAACCTGTCGGAGCCGGAGCTTCAGAAGACCGGCCTCGCCAAACTCATCGAGCGCCTGAAGACCGCTGAGCCCGATACGGTTCTCACCCAGGATTTCACTGCCTATCCCGCCGATTCCGGTCCCTCCGCCTTCCTCGGTCGCGGCATCTACCGTCGCGCCAACGTCGCCATGGGAACGGGGCAGGCCGCCTCGCGGATCGGCTTCCTTGTGCTGCGCGTGACGCCCGCCCTGTTCGACTCCTCGCTGTCCGAGCGAAATGGCCTTGGTGCCACCGGACAGGTCATGGCTGTCGGTTCTGATGGGCTGCTGCGCGGCAATCCGCCCCTGAACGAAGCCGCGAAGGCGGGCATGCCCGTCTCGACGGTGGGACTGGATGCCGAGAACCTCAAGTCCGGCAAGCCGTTCGTCTACGGCAGCGGCGACAAGGCCCGCCTGGCCGCCACCGCCTCGATCTCGATGCTGGGGGCACCCTGGACCATCGTTGCCGAACAAGCCCAGAGCGAGGCGCTCCATTCCGTGGATAGCCTGACCCAATCGCTGCTCATGTCCGCCCTCGCGGTTCTCGCCGCCACCGCCCTTCTCGGCCTGCTCTTCGCCCGCAGCATCGTCCGGCCCCTCGGCGCCCTAGCCCGTGCCCTCCAGGCCTTGGCCCGTCGCGAGACCCTCGACGAGGTCCCCGGCAGCCGTCGTGCCGATGAGATCGGTGAGATCGCCCGCGCCGTCGTCACCATCCGCGACATTTCGCTGGAGGACGCGGCCCAGCAGCTCCGCACCACCGAGGCCTCCCGCATGCGCGCGGAGATCGAGCGCCGCGCCCTGCTCAACGAACTCGCCGACAATTTCGAGCGCTCCGTCGGCCGCATCGTCGATGGCGTGTCGTCCGCCTCCGCGAGCCTGCATGATGCATCGAACAGCATGACCATGACGGTGGACGGTACGGTCAGCCGTTCGACCTCCGTCGCCGCCACCGCCCACCAGACCGCCGGCAACGTCAACGCAGTCGCCGCGGCCGCCGAGGAACTCGGCGCCACGGTGCAGGAGATCGGCCGCCAGGTCGAGCAGGCCGCCGACATGTCCCGCTCCGCCGTCGAGGAGGCGAGCCGCACCGCGGAGACCATGCGCACGCTGTCGGTTGCCGCGACGCGCATCGGCGACGTGGTCGGCATGGTCCAGCAGATCGCATCGCAGACCAATCTGCTGGCCCTCAACGCCACCATCGAGGCCGCGCGTGCGGGCGAAGCCGGACGCGGGTTCGCCGTCGTGGCGGCCGAGGTGAAGAACCTGGCCGAGCAGACCTCCCGTGCCACTGCCGAGATCCACCAGCAGGTGGAGGCGATCCAGGGCGCGACCAACGGAGCATCGGGCGCGATCCAGGGTATCGTCTCGCGGATCGAGAGCATGAGCATGGTGACCAGCAGCATCGCCGCGGCCGTGGAGGAACAGAGCCTCACCACCCAGGAGATCGTCCGCAACATGGGGCAGGCTTCGGCCGGTACCGGAGCCATGACCACGGATATCGAGGAGGTCGCCCGCTCGGCGGCCGAGGCCGGCACCTCCGCTGGCCGGGTCCTGGTGGCCTCGGAAGACCTGTCGACCCAGTCCGACAGCCTGCGTTCGGAAGTCGGTCAATTCCTCGCGACGGTGCGGGCCGCCTGACCCATCATAGGCCTCCCGCGTCGACCGAGGGTTGACGCGGGAGGGCCGGCGCGTCCAAAGCCGGCCCCAATCCTGGAGGCCAGCCGATGCCGCCGTTGCTCGCCCTGCCCTTCCCCGCCATCGATCCGGTGGCGGTGGCGATCGGCCCGATCACCATCAAGTGGTACGCCCTGTCCTACATCGTCGGTCTCGTCGGCGGATGGTTCTATGCCCGCCGGCTGGTGGTGGCGGACAGGTTCTGGGGTGTCGTGCGGCGGCCGAGCCTCAACGACATCGACGACCTCATCGTCTGGGTCGCCCTCGGCGTCGTCCTCGGCGGCCGCATCGGCTACGTCCTGTTCTACAACCTGCCGCTCTATCTCGACGATCCCCTCGAGATCCTGGCGATACGCAACGGCGGCATGTCCTTCCACGGCGGTTTCCTGGGCGCAGTGCTGGCGATGGTGCTGTTCGCCCGCTCGCGGAAACTTTCGCCCTATACCCTTCTCGATCTCGCCGCCGTCGTCGTCCCCATCGGCCTGTTCTTCGGCCGTATCGCCAACTTCGTGAACGGCGAGCTCTGGGGCCGGATCGCGCCGGATTTCGCCTACGCCATCGTGTTTCCCTCGGGCGGGCCCCTGGCCCGGCATCCAAGCCAGCTCTACGAGGCGGCCACCGAGGGGGCCCTCCTCTTCGTGGTGATGGCCATCGCCGTCCGCCGCTTCGGCTTCCGCAAGCCGGGCCTCCTCGGGGGAATCTTCGTCCTGGGCTACGCCCTCGCCCGGACCTTCTGCGAGTTCTTCCGCGAGCCCGACCGGCAGCTCGGATACCTGTTCGGCACGGAGAACTGGCCCTATGGCGGCGTGACGATGGGGATGCTGCTCTGCGTGCCGATGGCCCTGATCGGCATCACCTACATCGTCCTCGCCGCCCGTGGCGTTACGCGGCCGCGCCATGAACAGGCGGAGACCGTACGGGCCGACGCAGCGTGACCACGCCGCTCTTCGCCGAGATTCGCGACGAGATCGTCGAGGCCGGCCCGATCGGCATCGCCCGCTACATGGCGCTCTGCCTCGGACATCCTGTCCACGGCTATTACCGCACCCGCGATCCCCTCGGCGCTCGCGGCGATTTCGTCACCGCGCCCGAGATCAGCCAGATGTTCGGCGAGCTGATCGGCATCTGGATCGCCCTGACATGGGCCTCCATGGGCGGACCGAGCCATCTCGTCCTGGCGGAGCTCGGACCCGGTCGCGGCACGCTGATGGCCGATGCCCTGAGGGCACTGAGCCGGGCGGCACCGGATTGGAAGCCCGCGATCCACCTCGTCGAGACCAGCCCCGTTCTTCGGGCAGCACAGGTGTCCCGCCTCGGAGCCGTGTCGCCGACCTGGCATGACGGGATCGAGACCCTGCCCGAGGGGCCGATGATCGGCATCGCCAACGAATTCTTCGACGCCCTCCCCGTTCGCCAGTTTTTGCAGACGGAGCGTGGCTGGTGCGAACGCCTCGTCGGGCTCTCGCCTGATGGCGGGCGCCTGACTTTCGGCCTGGCGGCCGAGCCCGACCGGGAGATCGCGGCCCGGGCGCCGGTCGGTGCGCTGATGACCGTTCCGGGACCGGCCCTCGACATCGTTCGGACCCTGAGCCGCCGGATCGCCGCTCAGGGCGGCGCGCTCCTAGCCATCGATTACGGCCATGTGCGACCTGGATTCGGCGATACGCTGCAGGCGGTTTCGGCCCATCGCTTCACTAATCCCTTGCTGGCCCCCGGCGAAGCGGATCTGACGACCCATGTCGATTTCGCCGCCCTCGGTCGGGCCGCCGCGGGCGAGGGAGCCCGTATCGACGGTCCTCTCGATCAGCGGGCGTTCCTCTTGAACCTGGGTCTGCGTCAGCGCGCGGATCGCCTGAAAGGCACGGCGAGCCCCGCTCAGGCCGAAGTTATCGATGCCGCTGTCCATCGTCTGACCGCGTCTGGAAAGAGAGGAATGGGCAGCCTGTTCCAGGCCATTGGAATTGCTGATCCAAGAATAGCCATTCTCAGCGGCTTCGCCTCAGATTAGATGGTTGGGCAAGATTAATAAGAATTAAGTTAAGATTTTTTTTCCATCTGCCTTTTTTAATACTGCTTTTTGTACTTATTGCCTATGTTGTTTTTTCGCCGTCAACTCTTGGACGTGCTACCGGTTCGTCGATGCTGGAGAGACAGGCGCTTCTGCGAAACTCGCTTAAATTTGATGCGCGATGACGGTCGTCGCTTTTGCGCCCGGACGGCCGCGTCGAGGCTTCGGCCGCCAGGGGATTTGCCGTGATGACGCCTGACGCATAAGAACATTCGCCACGGGCCACAACGTGGCGCCGAAGCGAGGGCCAAGCGCATGAAGGTTGTCGATCTCGACCGGGAGACGATCAAGCGGGGGCTCGACGATCACTCGATCCTGCTCATCGACGTGCGTGAGCCGCACGAATATTCGGCCGGCCACATTCCGGGTTCCGTCCCTCACCCACTGTCGAGCTTCGACACGCGTGCCTTGTCGGCGCTGATCGCAGAGGACGGGCGTCGCCCGGTCTTTTCATGCGCGGCCGGTGTCCGTTCGGTCCACGCCCTGGCCGCTGCTCAATCCGCCGGGATCGCGGTTGAGGAGCATTATGTCGGCGGGTTCAAGGACTGGTATCTTGCCGGGGAAACGGTCGAGTCCTGAACATTGGGTGTCTGAAGTCCGGTCGAACGACGATCTGGCGACTCTTCCACGTCTCAATCCCATCGCTCCACGGGCTATGTGCGGCAGCGCACGACGTTACGGGAACGGTGCCTTTAGCTCGCAGGGCGCAGGGAAAAGCAAAATGAACAAGCGTCCGCTTTCCGGATGGTCGTCCGCGATCCTCCTGTCCGCCGTCTTTCTGACCTTCTCCGCTCCGGTCTCCGCCCAAGCGCCCGGTGGTCCGCCGCCGAAGGTGACCACAGCCAAGCCGGTCGTTCGCGAGATCGTCGAGACCGATATGTATACGGGCAGATTCGATCCCGTGGAGATCGTCGACGTGCGGGCGCGGGTCACCGGCTATCTCGAGAAGGTCAATTTCGTGGACGGCGCCACGGTGAAGAAGGGCGACCTTCTTTTCGTCATCGACCGTCGCCCCTACAAGGCCGCCCTCGATCAGGCCAAGGCCGCACTCACCTCTGCCCAGGCCGGGTTGACCTTCTCCCAGACCGATCTCGAACGTGCTCAGACCCTGAGCCGTTCCGGCAACATTTCCGAGCAGGTGACGGATCAGCGCCGGCAGGCGTCGCAGACGGCACAGGCCAATGTGGACAGCGCCGATGCGCAGTTGCGCCAAGCGCAGCTCAATTACGATTTCACCGAGGTCCGGGCACCGATCTCGGGCCGGATCAGCCAGCGCCTCGTCACCGAGGGCAACATCGTCATCACCGACCAGACGCAGCTGACGACGATCGTCTCCCTGGACCCGATCTATTTCGGTTTCACCGTGGATGAGCGCTCCTTCCTGAAGTACCAGGGCAGCCTCGGCATCGGCATGGGTCAGACGCAGAAGGGCAAGGGCGTTCCGATCCTGATCGCCCTCACCAATGAGGTGAAGCCGACCCGCAAGGGCACCCTCGATTTCGTGGACAACCGCGTCGACAACGCCACCGGCACGGTGTTGCTGCGCGCCACCGTCGAGAACCCGGACGGCTTCATCAAGCCGGGCCTGTTCGGCATCGTCTCGCTGCCGGCGACGAAGCCCTTCCAGGGCATCCTTCTCCCCGACGATGCCATCTCCGCGAACCAGGACAAGCGCATCGTCTACATCGTGGCCGACGATGGCTCGGTGAGCACCCGCGACGTGAAGCTCGGGCCGAAGGTCGATGGTTACCGCGTGATCCGCGAAGGCCTGAAGGGCGACGAGAACGTGGTCGTCAACGGCCTGTCCCGCGTCCGCCCCGGCGCCAAGGTGACGGCAGAGGCGAGCACGCTGCCGCCGAGCCGCACCTGACGCGCACCCCGATCTAGACCGGGCCCGCCGGTTTCCGCCTTCCGTTTCAGGGGCAGGACATTCGGCGGGTTCGTGACGGCGAACGAAGAAACATTCCCGCGGAGGTGCCAGAGGGCTCCTGTGCGGCGAGAGGTTTGACCGATGCGCTTTGCCCACTTCTTCGTCGATCGGCCGATCTTCGCGTCGGTGACGTCGATCATTTTCCTGATCCTCGGCTACGTCTCCTACGAGTCGCTGCCGGTCGCGCAATATCCCGAGATCGTTCCGCCCACCGTCGTCGTGCGCGCCTCCTATCCCGGCGCCAATGCGGAGACCGTGGCGGCGACGATCGCGACGCCCATCGAGCAGGAGGTGAACGGCGTCGACAACATGCTCTACATGACGTCGCTGTCCACCAACGACGGCAACATGCAGCTAACCGTCACCTTCAAGGTCGGCACCAATCTCGATATCGCCAACGTGCTGGTGCAGAACCGTCTCTCGGTGGCACAGCCGCGCCTGCCGCCCGACGTGCGCAACCTCGGCGTCACCGTCCGCAAGTCCTCGCCCGATCTGATGATGGTCGTGCACCTGCTGTCGCCGGACAACACCTACGACCAGAACTACCTCTCCAATTACATCTACCTGCGCATTCGCGACGAGTTGCTGCGCCTTGACGGCGTCGGCGACATCACGGTCTTCGGCGGCAGCGAGTACGCCCTGCGTATCTGGCTCGACCCGAACAAGCTCTCCGCCTACGGCCTCTCGACCACCGACGTGATCTCTGCCCTCCAGGAGCAGAACGTCCAGGTCGCCTCTGGTGCCCTCGGTGCCCCGCCGGCGCCGAAGGACAACGCCTTCCAGCTCGTCGTCCAGTCCCAGGGGCGCTTCCAGACTCCGGAGGAATTCACCGAGGTCATCGTCAAGGCCAGCGACGGCCGCCTCGTGCGCGTGAAGGATATCGCCCGCACCGAGATGGGGCAGAAGGACTACACCACCCAGTCCTTCCTGAACTCCACTCCCGCCGTCGGCGTCGGCGTGTTCCAGCGTCCGGGTACCAACGCCCTCGAAGCCGCCACGCAGGTGCGGGCGACAATGGAGACGATCAAGAAGAGCTTCCCGCCGGGGGTCCAGTACAGGATCGCCTACAACCCGACCGAGTTCATCGAGGAATCGGTCCACGAGGTCTACAAGACCCTGTTCGAGGCCGTAGCCCTCGTGGTGGTCGTGGTCATCGTCTTCCTGCAGAGCTGGCGTACGGCGCTGATCCCGGTGATCGCGATCCCGGTCTCGCTGATCGGCACCTTCGCGGCCATGCAGGCGTTCGGCTTCTCCATCAACAACCTCACCCTGTTCGGCCTTGTCCTCGCCATCGGCATCGTCGTCGACGACGCGATCGTGGTGGTGGAGAATGTCGAGCGGAACATGGCCGAGGGGCTCTCGCCCGGAGACGCCGCGCACAAGACAATGGACGAAGTGGGCGGCGCGGTGCTCGCCATCGCCCTCGTCCTGTCGGCCGTGTTCATCCCCACCGCCTTCATCCCGGGCATTTCGGGACAGTTCTACAAGCAGTTCGCGCTGACCATCGCGGCATCGACCATCATCTCGATGTTCAACTCGCTGACCCTGTCCCCAGCGCTGTGCAAGCTGCTGCTCAAACCTCACCACGAACATGCCAAGCCGAAATTCTTCCTGACGCGGTTCGTCGCCTGGCTCGCCGACCTGTTCAACCGGGGCTTCGACAAGCTGTCGCATGGCTATGCCGCCACGATCCAATTTCTCACCGGCCGTATGATCGGCCTGCTCGGCATGATGGTGGTTTACGCCGCGATCATCGCCGGTACGCTGCATGTGGCCACGACGACGCCCACGGGCTTCATTCCGCAACAGGACCAGGGCTATCTCATCGGCGTCGTCCAGCTGCCCGCAGGCTCGGCGCTGGAACGTACCACCGCCGTGGTGCGGCGGGCCGCCGACATGGCCCTGAAGGTCGACGGCGTCGCCGATGCCGTCATCATCTCGGGCTTCGATGGTGCGACCTTCACCAACACCACCAACGGCGCCGTGATGTTTCTCGTTCTGAAGGGGGCAAAGGAGCGAGCCACGACCGGTAGAACGGCGGCCGCCATTACCGGAGACGTGTTCAAGGCAACCGCCTCGATTCAGGAGGCCCGCGTCCTGTTCATTCCGCCGCCCCCGGTCCGCGGCCTCGGCACCGGCGGTGGTTTCAAGATGCAGATCGAGAACCGGCAGAGCTCGGCGATCGCTCCGCTCCTGGCCGCCACGAACGAGATCCTCGGTCAGGCGAACCAGAGCAGCGACGTCCAGCGGGTGTTCACCACCTTCGGCAACGATACGCCCCAGCTCTTCATCGACATCGATCGCACGATGGCGCGGATGCTGAACGTGCCGCTGGCTTCGGTCTTCGCCACGCTGCAGACCAATCTTGGCGGCGCCTACGTCAACGACTTCAACACGTTCGGCCGCATCTACCAGGTACGTGCGCAGGCCGATGCGGCCTTCCGCCTGGAGAAGGGCGACATCGAACGGCTCAAGGTCCGCTCCTCCACCGGCGCCCTGGTGCCGATGGGGACTTTGGCTTCGATCCGCGAAATCAGCGGGCCGCAGATCGTGCAGCGGTTTAACCTGTTCTATTCGGTACCGATCCAGGGCGATGCCAAGCCTGGCATATCGACCGGTCAGGCGCTCGCGGCGATGGAGAAGATCGCCCAGTCCCTGCCGGAGGGCTACGCCTACGACTGGACCGAGATCGCCTTCCAGCAGAAGGCGACGGGCAACACCGCGATCTATGTCTTCGGTCTCGGCGTGCTCCTCGTCTTCCTGGTGCTGGCTGCGCAGTACGAATCCTGGGCGCTGCCGCTGGCGATCATCCTCGTCGTCCCGACCGGCGTGCTCTCGGCCCTGGGCGCTGTCCAGTTCAGAGGACAGGACAACAACATCCTGACCCAGATCGGACTGATCGTGCTCATCGGTCTGGCGGCGAAGAACGCCATTCTGATCGTGGAGTTCGCCCACCAGCTCGAAGAGACGGAGAAGAAGGGGCCGGTCGCCGCCGCGGTGGAGGCCTGCCGCCTGCGCCTGCGCCCCATTCTGATGACGGCCTTTGCCTTCATCCTCGGTACGGTGCCCCTCGTCATCGCCACCGGCCCTGGCGCCGAGATGCGTCAGGCTCTCGGCACCGCGGTCTGCTTCGGCATGATCGGCGCGACGTTCTTCGGCCTGTTCCTCACCCCGGTCTTCTACGTGGCGATCCGCAACGTCCTGATCTGGTTAGCCAAGAAGCGCGGCAAGGATCCGCACGACACCACCCCTGACAAGCACGACCCCCACGCGACGCCCTCGCACGCGTGACGACGACAGGCTCCGGCGCGCGAGGTCGCGTGCCGGAGCTACGGAAAAGGGGTTGCACATGGGTGACCGTGAAGCTAAGACCCCTCTGCCCTCCACGGGGTGTCGAAGCGTAGCGCGGCCCGGTCAGCGCACTGGTCTTAAGATCAGTCACCGGAACAGCAATTTACGCGAACGACGGGTTCAGAGCGGTTCTTGACGGAGTATAGCGCAGCCCGGTAGCGCACCTGTCTGGGGGACAGGGGGTCGCAGGTTCAAGTCCTGCTACTCCGACCATTAAAATGCGGTGACATCGGCGTGAGTGCAGATGTCCTCCGCTCTGACGTTTGAGGCCGGGGCGCGCTGTCCCCGGCCTTTTACGTGTTTCCAGGTCGTGTTGACGAGTCGGGAACCGGGCAGCGGTCATCCGGCTCCGATATGGACGTCAGGCCGATGCCCGGTTGAAGGTCGCGCCGATGGTCTCGTCGCCGCGCCAGACCACGCGGCACACTTCGATTCCCTCGATACACGCCGAATGCAGAATGAAAGTTTCGGGGACCAGGGCGGTCTCCGGAAGGGTGAGTCGAACGCCGGAGGCGGAGATGTCGTAGACGATGCAGGGAAGCGTCGTGTGCTCGTCTATGGCAATGAGGCCGGCCTCGTCCCTACGCCGCCGCTCATCGAACCGACGCTCATTCATGACCACCTCGTTGCTTGCCTGACCCCGAGGATGAGCAGAGGTCTGCGAAAGAACCGAGAGCGCGATCCGTCAAATACGATGGATCGGGGTTCAATTCAGCGTCCCCGGAGCCTCAGAAGAAAATCGGCCGCGCTGCCGCGTGATGCTCGGCCAGGATCGCGTCCGTGGCCGGATCGATCTCCCTGAGCACCGCGTCGTAGCCCCAGAGATCCGCAAGATGCTGCAGGACCCGACAAGCATCGTCGGCTTGGAGCGTGATCCGGTTCAGCGCCTTGTGATGGACGATGAGGCGGCGGTCGCCCTCCAGATCCACATCGATCACCTCGATATCCGGATCGAGCCAGGCGACGTCGTATTGCCTGGCAAATGAGCGGCGCAACTTGCGGTAGCCGCGCTCGTCATGGATCGCCTCCACGCGCAACTCCGCTTCGGATGGGTTGTCGACCACGTGGAACAGCCGCATGTCGCGCATGAGCTTGGGGCTCAGGAACTGCGCGATGAAGCTCTCGTCGCGGTAGTTCGCCCAGATGTCGCGCAGGGTCGCCATGGCGTCGCCCGTGCCCGCGATCTCCGGGAACCACTCGCGATCCTCCTCTGTCGGCTGCTCCACGATGCGAGCGATGTCCTGCATCATGGCAAAGCCGATGGCATAGGGATTATGCCCGCCATAGCCGCGCTCGTTGTAGTTCGGCTGGCGAACGACGTTGGTGTGTGACTGCAGAAATTCGAGATAGGCCGCCTCGCCGATGAGCCCCTTCTCCGAAAGCGAGTTCATGATCCGGTAGTGGCAATAGGTGGCGCAGCCTTCGTTCATTACCTTGGTCTGGCGCTGGGGATAGAAATACTGCGCCACGAGGCGGACGATCCGCAGGATCTCGCGCTGCCACGGACGCAGGCGCGGGGCCGCCTTCTCCAGGAAGTAGAGCAGGTTCTCTTGAGGCAGTTCGAGAAGGGCCTTGCGTCGCTCCAGGGCGGCGTCGGGACGGAGCCCCGCGCTCTTCTGCGGCAGGGTGCGCCACAGGTCGTTGTAGATCTGCTCGCCGTGCTCGGCCCGCTCGCGCTCGCGCCGCTGCTCCGAGGCGAGGTCCGGCCGCTTCTTGCGCGGATAGCGGTGAACGCCCTGGCTCATCAGGGCGTGGGCGGCGTCGAGCACCTGCTCCACCGCATGGTGACCGTAGCGTTCCTCGCAGCGGGTGATGAACCCCTTGGCGAAGTCGAGGTAATCGAGGATCCCCTCGGCATCGGTCCATTGCTTGAACAGGTAGTTGTTCTTGAAGAAATGGTTGTGACCGAAGGCGGCGTGCGCGATCACCAGGGTCTGCATCGTCGCCGTGTTCTCCTCCATGATATAGGAGATGCACGGGTCCGAGTTGATGACGATCTCGTAGGCGAGGCCCATCATGCCGCGGCGATAGCCGGCCTCGTGCTGGGCGAAGTGCTTGCCGAACGACCAATGCTTGTAGAACAGCGGCATGCCGATGGAGGCATAGGCGTCGAGCATCTGCTCCGCCGTGATGATCTCGATCTGGTTCGGATACCAGGACAGCCCGAGTTCCTCGCCGGCGATCTTTTCGCAGGCATCGTGGATGCGGCGGATCGTGTCGAAATCCCAGTCGTTGCCGGTGAACAAAGGTGTCTGTCCGCCGGACATCGTCGGCGATGCGGGGAAGTGGAGGTTCGTGACCATCGTCGTCCTTCTCTCCGAGCGTTCCGGCTCTCCTCCCCTCCCCCGTGCGAGAGGAAGGGCTCACCTCATCGATCCGGCACCGGCTCGTCCCGAAGCCGGCTCCCCGCGGGTCACGCCTCCGCTTCGGCGCGCGCGTCCTTGCGCCCGAACAATTCGCGGAAGACCGGGTAGATGTCGCGCCGATGGTTGACCTTGCGCATGGCGATGGCGCCGCCGGACTTGGCCAGAGCCTCGTAGGTGCGCCATAGGGTGGTACGGTGCTCGACGAAACCGGCGCGGGGGCCGTTCTCGTCGCCGACTTCGAGATAGGCGAAGTGTTGGCAGGCGGGCAGGATATGGGCGCGCAGCAATTCGGTGGAGGTCGGGCCGTCGCTCGACACGTTGTCGCCGTCCGAGGCCTGGGCCGCGTAGATGTTCCAGTCGTTCGGGTCGTAGCGCTCGGTGATGACGCGCTTCATCTCCACAAGCGCCGACGAGACCAATGTGCCGCCGGTTTCGCGCGAGCCGAAGAACGTCTCCTCGTCCACCTCCGTCGCCTTGTCGGTGTGACGGATGAAGACGATCTCCACGTGCCGGTAGCGCCGCGTCAGGAAGATGTGGAGCAGAATGTAGAAGCGCTTGGCGAGATCCTTCATGTGCTCGGTCATCGAGCCCGACACATCCATGAGGCAGAACATCACCGCCTGGGCGATCGGGCGCGGATAGGGCTCGAACCGGCGATAGCGCAGGTCGATCGGATCGACGTAGGGGATCCGCTTGGTGCGTTCGCGCAGGGCCTCCAGGGCGAGCCTCATGTCGGGAAGCCGGGGGTCGCGGAGATCGGCCTCGGCGATGAGGCCTTCGAGCTCCGCGATCTCCTCCGGCTTCGGCCGCTTGAGCGCGATGCGCCGCGACATGGAATTGCGCAGGGTGCGGGTAAGCGCAAGGTTGGCGGGCGAGCCCGATACGGTGTAGCCGGCACGCCGCAGGCCTTCCGTCTCCACGATCGAGAGGCGACGCTTGGCTAGATCCGGCAGTTCGAGGTCTTCCAGGAACAGTTCGAGGAACTCGTCCCGCGTCAGCACGAAGTGGAACGCATCCTCGCTGTTCTCGGAGCCCTCGCCACCCTGGCCGGAGCCTTTGCCCCCGCCGCCTCCTTGCGGGCGCTCGATGCGGTCCCCTTCTACATAGGTCTTGTTGCCGGGCAGGATGTAGTCCTGCAGGCCGGTGCCGGATTGGCGGCTGAAGCGGGGCTCGCGCACGCCGTCTCCGGGAACCGTGACGCGCCCGTCCTTGCCGAGGTCCTTGATATCCTTTTCGCGGGCGGATTCGCGCACCGCGCGCTGGGCCATGTCCTTGACCCGGCGCAGGAAGCGCTGGCGATTTGGAAGGCTCTTGCCTCCGGGATTCAACCGACGGTCAACGATGTGCATCCGGTGCTTTCGTCCTCGCCCTCAAGACCCTGGCCCCTGAGACCCTGGCACGTTCGACGGTCGTGCCCGGCGGGCACCGCGATGCCCGCCGGCGCCTCGCCGCGACCGGACGTGTCGCCGTCCTAACCCGCCTGCTTCACCCTCATGTACCATTCCACAAGACGGCGAACCTGCCGCTCGGTATAGCCTCGCGCGATCATGCGATCGACGAACTCACCGTGCTTCTTCTCCGTCTCGCCGTCCTTCTTGGAACCAAAGGAGATGACTGGAAGCAGTTCCTCCACTTGGCTGAACATCCGCCGTTCGATCACTTCGCGTAGCTTCTCGTAGGACGTCCAGGACGGGTTGCGCCCGCCATGCTGAGCCCGAGAACGGAGAGCGAACTTGACGACCTCGTTGCGGAAATCCTTCGGGTTGGCGATGCCGGCCGGCTTCTCGATCTTGGTGAGCTCCTGGTTGAGGAGCTCCCGGTTGAGGAGCTGCCCGGTCTCGGAATCCTTGAAGTCCTGATCCTCGATCCACGCATCGGCATAGTCGATGTATCGATCGAACAGATTCTGGCCGTAATCATGGTAGGATTCGAGATAGGCCTTCTGGATCTCGTGGCCGATGAACTCAGCATAACGCGGCGCGAGCTCGGTCTTGATGAACTCCAGATAGCGTTTCTCGGTCTCCGGTGGCAGCTGCTCGCGCCGCAGGGACTGCTCCAACGTGTACATGAGATGGACGGGGTCGGCCGAGACTTCCGTCGTATCGTGGTTGAACGTCGCCGCCATCACCTTAAAGGCGAAGCGGGTGGAGATGCCGTCCATCCCCTCGTCAACGCCGGCGGCATCCTTGTATTCCTGCATGGAGCGGGCGCGGGGATCGACCTCGCGCAGGGACTCGCCGTCATAGACGCGCATCTTCGAGAAGGCGTTGGAATTGGCGTGCTCGCGCAGGCGGGAGAGCACCGAGAACCGGGCCAGCATCTCCAGAGTGCCGGGGGCGCAGGCGGCCTCCGCCAGTTCGGAGCCCGAGACCAGCTTCTCGTAGATCCGTTGCTCCTCCGTCACCCGCAGGCAGTAGGGCACCTTGATGACGTAGATGCGGTCGATGAACGCTTCGTTGTTCTTGTTGGTCTTGAAGGTCTGCCACTCGGATTCGTTCGAGTGCGCCAGAATGATGCCGGTGAACGGGATCGCGCCGATATTTTCCGTGCCGACGTAATTGCCCTCCTGCGTCGCCGTCAGCAGGGGGTGCAGCATTTTGATCGGCGCCTTGAACATCTCGACGAATTCGAGGACGCCCTGGTTTGCCCGGTTAAGGCCGCCGGAATAGGAGTAGGCGTCCGGATCCGCCTGGGACAGGGTCTCGAGGCGGCGGATGTCGACCTTGCCGACGAGGGACGAGATGTCCTGGTTGTTCTCGTCGCCGGGCTCGGTCTTGGCGATGCCGATCTGGCGCAGGCGCGAGGGCCGGACCTTGATCACCTTGAACTGCGAGATGTCGCCGTTGAACTCGTCAAGGCGCTTCAAGGCCCAGGGGCTCATCAGGCCGGTGAGGCGGCGTCGCGGAATGCCGTAACGTTCCTGGATTTCAGCGCCCATCACCTCGGGGTCGAACAATCCGAGCGGGCTCTCGAAGACCGGGGAGACCTCGTTGCCGGCCTTCAGGACGTAGATGGGGTGGACCTCCATCAGCGCCTTGAGGCGTTCGGCGAGCGACGACTTGCCGCCGCCGACGGGGCCGAGGAGGTAAAGGATCTGCTTGCGCTCTTCCAACCCCTGCGCCGCGTGGCGGAAGAACGAGACGATCCGCTCGATCGTCTCTTCCATGCCGTAGAACTCGGAGAAGGCGGGATAGACCCGGATCGTCCGATTCATGAACACCCGGCCGAGACGTGCGTCCTTGGCAGTGTCCACGAACTCCGGCTTGCCGATCGCGTCGAGGATACGCTCGGCCGCGGTCGCATACATGAGGGGCTCGTCCCGGCACGCCTCCATGAACTCGGACAGGCTCATTTCCGTATCGCGGCGGGCCTCGTAACCGCGGGCGAAGCTCTGAAACAGGTCGTTCGTCGATGGCATTGGCATCCCGATCCCTTCACGACTGACGCAGCTTCATCCTGTCTCGGCTCGGATGCAACTGACAGGCCCAGTTTTGTCGCAGTGCGGTCGCGACAGCAGTCGAGCGTGGGAAGCTTGCCACAGTCGGCTACCCGGCGGTGCGAATGCGGGCCGCCGGGACCGTCGTATCAGAGGCGTTTCAGGGACGGATCACAGGTCCGTGGCGCCCTTCTTCGTGTCGTCCCCACCCTTCGTGGCCGAGCCGCCTACGGTGATGGTGATGGTCTGGGTGGTGGTTTTCCCGTCGGCTTTCTTGACCTCGACCACGACTTCGTCCGTGCCGGTGAAGCCGTCCTTGCTCTGGTAGAAGACACCCGTCGCGGCGGTCTTCTTGTTCGGGCATTTGTGGCTCGCCGGGGTCGTGACGCTGCCGGTCTTGGTGATGAGCGAGCCGTTCTTGGGGGAGGTGCTGATGCGGATCTCCGGCATCGACCCCGGCTTGCAGTCGTCCTTCAGGTTCGAGGCGATGAGGATGCGGACGCTCTTTCCGGGGGCCGCGGTCTCGGTGCGGGTCGCCGTGTCCTGGGCCATGGCCGGGGCGCTGGCGAGGCCGATCAACAGGCCGGCTGCGAGAAAGGCATTCGTTTTGGCGGCGTACATCGGGCGGTCTCCGGTGATGCCTGGCGACCTTATGGGCTGAATTCTATGTGACCGCCGTGGCCCGCTGCATGTGGGAAGGGCGAAGCCCGCCGTCGAGGGGATCGAAGCGTTTCCGTCGAATCCCTAACCGCATGATCGCGCCGGCTTGGATCGCCGGATCGTCGTGTCAGCAGCGAGTTGCGAGATCCGATGGGTCGCGCAGCTTTTGCAACGCGTCGCGGCAGGCATGGAGATCGTCGAGGACCTCCTGGAGGGCCAGCCGGTCAACGCCGAGATTGTCGTCGTCGCTCGCCGTTCCGGAAATGGCCTCGTCGTCGGCCTCGCATTCCCCGGATTCCAGATCCCGTTGGCTCGGAGCCGCCACCTCGGCCTCGCCCCGCCCCACCGACTGGACGAACCGAATGCCGTTCTCCTTCAGGACGCGCTGAGCACCGCGAATGGTATAGCCCTGTTCATGGAGCAGGCGCCGGATGCCCTTGATCAGGTCTACGTCTTCAGGCCGGTAGTAGCGCCGACCACCCGCGCGTTTCACGGGCCTGACCTGGGCGAATTTCGTCTCCCAGAACCGGAGGACGTGCTGCGGCACGTCGATCTCGTCCGCCACTTCGCTGATCGTGCGAAATGCGCCCGGGCGCTTCTCCACCGTGTCGCGGTTGTCCCCGGCGCCGGGGATGCCCCCCTCGAACGAGCTGTCCCCGCTGAGCGCTGTCTCTGCCGGAACCTTGGCTGCCAGCGACATGAAAGACCTCAATCGTCGTCTTGTTCGGCGGCGCCGTTGACGCCGTTGATCCGGGATTTGAGCACGTTGGATGGCTTGAACACCATGACCTGGCGAGGTTCGATGGCTACCTCGACACCGGTCTTGGGGTTGCGCCCGACGCGCCGGCCTTTGCCGCGAACGACGAAGGACCCAAACGATGACAATTTAACCGTTTCACCCGAGGCGAGGCAGGTGCAAATCTCCGACAGCACGGTCTCGACGAGCGCCGCGGATTCCGTCCGCGACAGCCCGACCTGCTGATAGACGGCCTCGCTCAGATCGGCGCGTGTGACCGTCTTTCCTGCCATGCGTCATTCCCCAAACGAATCGTATTTTTTGACGTATCTCTATGATCGCACACGCTAATCTGCGTTAGACCGCAGGTCAACAGGACTTAATGGTTCAGCTTCGGGACTGTGCTCTGCCCCGTGCTCGACCTACCAGCGGATCAGCGCTGCACCCCAGGTAAAGCCGCCGCCGATGGCCTCGATCATCACGAGGTCGCGGCGCTTGATGCGACCGTCCTTGCGGGCGGTGTCGAGGGCGAGGGGGATGGACGCCGCCGAAGTGTTGCCGTGCCGGTCGACGGTGAGGACGACCTTGCGCCGATCGATGCCGAGCTTGTCGGCCGAGGCTTCGATGATGCGGCGGTTCGCCTGATGCGGCACGAACCAAGTCAGGTCGTCCGCGCTCGTCCCCGTGGCTGCGAAAGCGTCGGCGATCACATCCGTCACCGAGCCCACGGCGAAGCGGAAGACCTCCTTGCCCTCCATCCGCAGATGACCGGTGGTGCCGGTGGAGCCGGGTCCGCCATCGACGTAGAGTTTCTCGCGGTGCCGTCCATCGGACCTTAGATGGCTGGTGAGCACGCCGCGATCGTCGCTTGCCCCCTCACCGTTCTGAGCTTCGAGGACGATCGCCCCGGCGCCGTCGCCGAACAGCACGCAGGTCGTGCGGTCCTCCCAGTCGAGGATGCGCGAGAAGGTCTCGGCACCGACCACGAGAGCGCGTCGCACGCTTCCGCTCGCGATGAACTTGTCGGCGGTGGAGACACCGTACACGAAGCCCGCGCAGACCGCCTGGATGTCGAAGGCAAAGCCGGAGCGGATGCCCAGCCCCGCCTGGATCTGGGTCGCCACCGACGGGAACGTATGGTCCGGCGTCGAGGTGGCGCAGATGACGAGATCGATATCCTCAGGCCCGAGCCCCGCATCGTCCAGGGCGGCCTTGGCGGCCGCGATCCCCAAGGTCGACGTGGTCTCGCCGGCACCCGCCAGATAGCGCTGGCGGATGCCCGTGCGCTGCACGATCCATTCGTCGGACGTGTCGACGGTCCTCGTCAACTCGTCGTTCGTCACGAGACGTGCCGGCAGGGCCGAGCCCGTTCCCACCACTACGGAGCGTGTAACCGCCATGTCAGATCCGATCCGGCATCGACCACCTCATGCGGAGGCGGCAACGGGCGTGAGTTCGAGCATGTCGCGAATGGTCCGCATCAGGTCGTGCCGCGCCATGTCGTGCGCGAGATCGACGGCGGCCGCAAAACCATGAGCGTCTTCCGAGCCGTGGCTCTTGATGACGATACCCTCCAGACCGAGGAAGACGCCACCATTGGCCCGGCTCGGGTTCATCTTGTCGCGCAGCGCCTTGAAGGCCTGCCTGGCGAAGAAGTAGCCGATCTTGGCCGACAGGGTCCGGCTCATGGCCGCGCGCAGGTAGCTGGCGATCTGCTTGGCAGTGCCCTCAGCGGTCTTCAGGGCGATGTTGCCGGTGAAGCCCTCCGTGACCACCACGTCGACGGTGCCTTTGCCGAGGTCGTTGCCCTCGACGAAGCCGTGATAGGTCAGGTTCGGCAGATCGCTTTCGCGCAGGCGCCGGGCGGCTTCCTTCACCGCCTCGTTCCCCTTCATCTCCTCGGTGCCGACATTGAGCAGCCCCACCGTCGGCTTATCGAGATCGAACACGATCCGGGCCATGGCGGCGCCCATCAGCGCCATCTCCACGAGATGCTCCGCATCCGTGCCGATGGTGGCGCCGACATCGAGGACGACGCTTTCGCCACGCACGGTCGGCCACAGGCATGCGATCGCCGGCCGCTCGATGCCGGCCAGAGTCTTCAGACAGATCTTCGACATGGCCATCAGCGCGCCGGTGTTGCCGGCCGAGACGGCCGCATCGGCCTCCCCGTCCTTGACCGCCTGGATCGCGCGCCACATCGAGGACTTGCCGCGCCCCGAGCGGACGGCCTGGCTCGGCTTCTCGTCCATGGAGATCGCCACGGTCGTATGGCGGATCTCCACGGCGCCCCTCAGCCGCGGCTCGGCCGCCACCAGCGGGGCAAGGATGGCCTCGTCCCCGAACATCAGGAACGTCATCTCGGGATGGCGCTCGCGCGCGATGGCGGCGCCCGGCACCACGGTCGTGGGACCGTGATCGCCGCCCATGGCGTCGAGCGAGATGCACACTCTTTGAGACATGTGGTTCGGCCGGAGGCCTCTTTCAGGACGGAACAGACCCAACTTGGCGAAGGGCCGAGGATGGATCGACGGGACGCCCTTCGGCGTGAAGGGATGGATGAGAGGCCTGGACACGCATCGGCTTGCCCCTCCTCGGCGCGGCGGAAAATAGCGGTTCGAGCCCGGCGGGCAAACGAAATCTCAGATTTTCCGGAATCCGTGGTTCGATCCCGACTCCGTCACCCCGATGATCCGCGGCCAGGGCCAAGCTTCAAGCGTCGTCGCTCTTCAACGTCTTGAGGATCGCCAGAGGCGATTCCCGCTCCTCGACCACCGGCTCGAAGGCGATGCCGGGCTTGCGCGGATAGGGATCGATGCCGAGTGCCAGGAACTCGGCGGTGACCTGTCCGAGGTCGATCGTGCCGTTGACGACCGGATCCGGGATATCGGCCTCCTCGTCGCCCGCATCCTTCTCCGGCTCGCGATCGCTGAACACGATCTCGACGGGCTCGGAGACCTCCGCTTCGAACGGCTCGAGGCTGACCGTGCAGACCTGGGTGACGACGGCCGAGACCGTGCCGGTGATGACGAGGTGCGCGGACGTCCCGCTCCATTGCAGTCGGCCCACGAGGTCGCGGACGGCTGGGATGCGGAATTCCGCGGCCAGGGCCGCCTCTTCCTCCGATGTCGCCTTGATGACGATACCGGCCCTGTCCCTGGGCAGGCGGTCGACCCGGAATGGCCGCGACAAGGGCCCGGCCGTCGACTTTGCCGTCATGTCAGATGTCTCCCGAATGGTTGAGGTTCAGCGGGGATGGGAAGCCTGGTCCGTGCGATACGAGCTGGTCGAGGTCGCGTCCATCGAGGAGATCGACACTTCTCAGCACGTAGCGGGCGAGGCCGGCCCCCGCCTCCGGCGTTTCGGTGCCAATGACGTTGCGCGCCAGGGCAGCCTTGAGGCCGTCCTCGTCGCGCGCATCCAGGGCGCCGTCATAGCCCGCCGCGCGACCGTAGAAGGCCGCTCCCAGCTTCTTCATTCGCTTGGGCACGCCGAAATCCCCGACGCCGAGTTCGCGCAATGAGGAATCGAGTTGAAGGAAGACCGCGTTGATCAGATCCTGGGCGATGTCCGCCGCCGGCGGCGGCAGCTGGTTCATCCGTCGCAGGACCAGGATGACGTGGAGCGTCAGGCACTCGAAGCGGCCCTCCACGGTGTCCGGCACGCCGAGAGCGGTATAGAGGGTCGGCACCCGCGAGGCCTCGTTGATCCGCAGGTGCAACGCCTCGACGACGCTGGCACGCGCGGAGTTGCGCTTGAAGAATCGCGCGATCATGCCGTCCACCGGAGGCGAGAGGGGTGTGGCCGAGCTTGCCTTGTCAAAACCATAACCTCGCGGTACGGCAACCGACAGCCAGGGCGCAAGCTCCACCGGATCGTCCGGGTGGGGATCGGCGCCGGGCGATGACGTTTACGCGTCGTGTTGTCTCAACGGATCAAGGGTGGCTGATGTCGCGCCGTTTCGTCTCGTCGATCAGCCGTCTCGCCGTCATCGGCCTCGTCGGTGTGGGGATCTCCGGCTGCATCGGTGAAGACCTCCGCCACGGATACCAGATCGATCAGGCCGCCCTCGCCACGGTGAAGCCCGGCATGAGCGCGGAGCAAGTGCTCCAGATCCTTGGCTCTCCGTCCACGGTTTCCACCGTCGGCAACAAGACCTGGTACTACATCACCCAGAACTCGCGCCGGACGGTGCTGTTCCTCGGTGAGCGTGTGGAGGATCAGAAGGTCACCACCGTCTATTTCAATGCGGGCTTCAAGGTGGAGCGCATTGCCCTCTACGGCCTGCAGGACGGCAAGGTGTTCGACTTCATCGAGCGCACCACGCCGACCAGCGGCGCGGATCGCGCCTTCCTCGGCCAGCTGTTCCGCGGCCTCACGAAGTACGAGCCGTTCGGCAGCGGCTCGGGCACGAGCATCGTGCCCGGCGCCAAGAACGGCCTCTGACAAGAGCGGCCTCTAGCGCCACCATTCGCGGGAAACGAAAAAGCCGCGCGCCCCATGGGACGCGCGGCATTTTTTATGTCGATCGCGACGGTGGAACGACGAAAGCCTAGGCGGCGGTCTTTCGGGCGATGGCGGCAAGGGCCTCGCGCGGGTCGATGCGGCCGTCATAGAGCGCCCGCCCGGTGATCGCGCCGGCCAGCATCGCGCAATCCGGCTCCAGCAGGCGATGGACGTCCTCGATGGAGGCCAACCCGCCCGAGGCGATGACCGGGATCGTCACGGCCTGCGCGAGGGCGAGGGTCATCTCGATGTTGAGCCCCTTGAGGATGCCGTCGCGGGCGATGTCGGTGTAGATGATTGCGGCAACGCCCGCATCCTCGAACCGGCGCCCCAATTCCTCGGCCGTCGTGCTGGAGGTCTTCGCCCAGCCTTCCACCGCCACGCGGCCGTCCTTGGCATCGACACCGACGGCGATCTTGCCTGGATACAGGCGGGCCGCCTCGCGCACGAAGGCCGGATCGCGCACGGCGGCCGTGCCGATGATGACCCGGCTCACGCCCTTCTCGATCCAGGCCTCCACGGTGCGCATCTCGCGGATCCCGCCGCCCAGCTGGACGGGAAGGTTGGTGCGGTCGAGGATGGCATCGACGGCGGAGGCGTTCATGGGTGCGCCGGCGAAGGCGCCGTCGAGATCGACCACGTGAAGCCAGGAGAAGCCCTGCTCCTCGAACACGCTCGCCTGAGCGGCCGGATCGTCACTGAAGACGATGGCTTGCGCCATGTCCCCCTGGACGAGGCGAACGCAACGCCCTTCCTTGAGATCGATCGCCGGAAACAGGATCACGGTGGATGTCGCTTTCTGAATGTCGATGAGCCGATGGGCTGGTTACGGGCGCCAACGCAGGAAGTTCGCGAGCAGTGCCAGCCCGAGATGCTGGCTCTTCTCGGGGTGGAACTGGGTCCCGGCGACGTTGCCCCGTGCCACGAGGGCGGTGACCGGGCCGCCATACTCGCTCTCGGCGACCACATCCGTCCGGTCCACCGGATCGAGGGCGTAGCTGTGCACGAAATAGGCGTGTAGCCCATCTTCCCCTGTGGGGATGCCGTCGAGAAGCGCGTGCGGGCGCTCGGGCCGCAGGGTGTTCCACCCCATATGCGGGATCTTCAGATCGGGGTCGGACGGGCGGATCGGGCGGACGTCGCCGGCGATCCAGCCGAGCCCCGGCGTGATCTCGTATTCGAGGCCCCGACTTGCGAGGAGTTGCATGCCGACGCAGATGCCGAGGAACGGGCGGCCCCGGTCATGCGCCGCATGCGTCATCGCCTCGACCATGCCGTCGACGGAATCGAGGCCCTTGCGGCAATCGGCATAGGCACCGACACCGGGGAGCACCACGCGGTCGGCGGAGGCCACCACTCCGGGGTCGCTGGTGACGACGATGCGGGTCGTGGTCAAGCCGGCTTCCCGCCCCGCCCGCTCGAACGCCTTGGCCGCCGAGTGCAGGTTGCCCGACCCATAATCGATGATCGCAACGGTTTCGGACATCACGAACGACGGGGCTCGGCGAAGGGAAACATGCCGATGGCGGTCTCGCTCGGACGCACCGTGGCTGTCGAATAGGTGCTCGGACCCGGCCGGATCACCGCGGGCGCGGCCAGCCAACGGTTCACGGCCTTGATTTCGGCGTCCTCCGCAGAATCGGCGACGACCGCGTCACGGGCGGGGCGGCCACGCCTCGCATAGGTCCAGCGGCGCAGGCTGGACGCCTCCATCCCCACGAGGAGGAGGAGCAGGACCGTGATGAGGAAGCCCGAAACGGTGCCGAGGCCCAGAAATCGGCCGGCGAAACCGGCAGCCACCAACAGAGCCAGCACGCCGAGCCCCGCCAGCCAGAGCCGGTGAAAGAAGAACCAGAGCGGACCGAAGACGAACGCCCGGAGCGAGAAGCCGTCGGGGACCAGGATGGCAGTCTCGAGACCGTGGGATTCGCCCGCGACGGCATCCGACGGCAGATGGAACGTGTAGGTGCGCATGCGTGTGTCCGCCTCTTCCCGCCCGTGAAAGCCCTATAGAGAACCCTTCGTCGAGGGGATGCGCCCGTGCTCACGCGGATCGATTGCAACCGCCTTCCGCAAGGCGCGGGCCAAGCCCTTGAAGCAGCTCTCGGCGATATGGTGGGCGTTGTCGCCGTACAAGGTCTCCACGTGCAGGGTGATCCCGGCATTCATGGCGAAGGCCTGGAACCACTCGCGCACCAGCTCGGTGTCGAACTGCCCGATCTTCTCCGCCTTGAACGCGGTGCGGAAGACGAGGAACGGCCGCCCGGAAATGTCGATGGAGACCCGCGTCAGCGCTTCGTCCATGGGCAGGTGGATGTCCGCGTAGCGGGCGATGCCCCGCTTGTCGCCCAGTGCCTGGGCAAAGGCCTGACCGAGGGCGATTCCGGTATCCTCGACGGTGTGGTGGTGGTCCACATGGAGGTCGCCGGTGACCTTGGCCTCCACGTCGAACAGCCCGTGCCGGGCGAAGAGCTCCAGCATATGGTCGAAGAAGCCGACGCCCGTCGAAATCGTCGCCCTGCCGGTCCCATCGAGGCCGATGGACACGGTGACGTCGGTCTCCGCCGTTCGGCGGCTGATGCTCGCGGAACGCATCGTCGAAGGGTCGCTCATGGTTTGACCGTCACGTGAGGAGCCGTCTTATGGAGCACCGGTACGAACGACCGATGGCGCGTCCCGGCGCGATGCCGAACGGCGACACCGGACCATCGATCCGGATGGGATATCGGGATCAACGCTCTAGAGGCAAATACCTTCCTCTGGAAAGGCCTCGCCATCGAATGCCTCGCCGGTCAGGCCTCGAGCACGCGCCCCGCCACTGCGTCGAGCTTGGCCAGCAATTCGGGATCGCGGTGGGACGGAGCCGTCATGATCGCGCCGTCGAGGGCGCGATGCGAGCCGGCGGGACAATCCTCACGCTCCGCCGGGAAATCGCGGGCGATCCGCGAGACGAGGCGGGCCGCCTTGTCCGCATTCGCGCGGGCTACGGCGACGACGGAGGCCACGTCCACATCGGCATGGCCCGGGTGCCAGCAATCGAAATCCGTCACCATGGCGATGGTGGCGAAGGTGATCTCCGCCTCACGGGCAAGCTTGGCCTCGGGCATGTTGGTCATGCCGATCACGTCGTAGCCGAGGCCCTTGTAGGTGCGCGATTCGGCAAAGGACGAGAATTGCGGTCCTTCCATGCAGACATAAGTTCCGCCCCGATGGATCGGCAGGTTCTCCTCTGCCGCGGCCGCAGCGATGCGCGCCTGGAGGGCGGGCCCCACGGGATGGGCGAAGGGCACGTGCGCGACGCAGCCATTGCCGAAGAACGAGGAGTCCCGGCCATGGGTGCGGTCGACGAACTGGTCGACGAGGACGAACAGGCCGGGATGAAGCTCGCTCCTGAACGAACCGCAGGCCGAGATCGAGACGAGGTCGGTGACGCCGGCGCGCTTCATTACGTCGATATTGGCGCGGTAGTTGATGCCGGAGGGAGACAGGCGGTGGCCACGTCCGTGGCGCGCCAGGAACACGACCTTGGTCTTTCCGATCCGGCCAATCCGCAGCGAATCGGAGGGGTCTCCCCAGGGAGAGGTGATCGCCTCCTCGCGGACGTCTTCGAGGCCTGGCAGATCGTAGACACCGGATCCGCCCATCACGCCGAGCACTGCTGCGGTCATGCCGAATCTCCTGTCGTCGTCTCGATGGCGCGTCGGGCGCGCCGTCATGATGGAAACGAAAACGGGCCCGCGACAGCGAGCCCGTTCGTCGTGATCCGCCTTTAAGGGGCTCAGCTCGTCTTGTGAAGCTCCGGCTGCAGGCCGTGAGCCTCGCCGCCCACATCCGCCCAGACCTTCTTCTTCACGTAGTAGAGGAGCCCCGACAGGATGAGCAGGAACAGGATCACGCGGAAGCCCAGGGCCTTGCGGGCCTCCATGTGCGGCTCGGCCGCCCAGGACATGAACGCCGCCACGTCGTGCGAGTATTGCTCCGCCGTCTCGGGAACGACGGGGTTGCCGTCGGCGCCCTTGGCGTAGGTCACCTGGCCGTCGCTGAGCGGCTTGGCCATCGCGATGAGGTGGCCGGGATAGTATTTGTTGTAGTTCGTGCCCGCCGGGACATCCAATCCCTTCGGAGGTTCCTCGTAGCCGTTCAGGAGCGCATGGATGTAGTCCACGCCCTGTTCCGAATAGCCGATGAAGGGCATCGCATCGAAGATGAAATACGGGAAGCCGCGCTCGTAAGTGCGGGCTTTCGCCAGGACCGAGAAGTCGGGCGGGGCTTTGCCGCCATTGGCGGCGGCGGCGGCTTTCTCGTTCGGGAAGGGCGAGGGGAAGGCGTCCGCCGGGCGGCCGGGCCGCTCGAACATGTCGCCGGCATCGTTGGGGCCGTCCTTGATCTTGTACTCGGCCGAAAGAGCCTTGACCTGACCCGCCGTGAAGCCCGGCCCGCCCTTCTCGGCGAGGTTGCGGAACTTCACGAGGCTCATGCTGTGGCAGTTGGAGCAGACCTCCCGATAGACCTGGAAGCCGCGCTGGAGTTGAGCCTCGTCGAACTTGCCGAAGACGCCGGCGAAGCTCCATTTCTCGCGGGGCGGGTTCGGAGTGGCGTGACTGTCCTCGGCGCCGGCCGAAGCCGAACCGAACAGGATCGCGACGAGCGTGGCGGCGAGGATGCGCGAGGTGTTCATGCTGTTCACGATCCGCACCTCAACCCTTCGACGATGGCGCGGCGGCCGCACCGGCTGGCATGCCCGACCCGCCATATTGCGGATGCGGTCCGGTCACGCTCTCCAGGATCGATCCCGGCATGGCCTTCGGCGTTTCGAACAAGCCGACAAGCGGCATCACGATGAGGAAATGCGCGAAGTAGTAGGCAGTGCAGATCCGCGAGGCGAGGACGTAACCCCCTTCCGGCGGCTTGGCGCCGAGCCATCCGAGGATCACGCACACGGCCACGAACAGCCAGAAGAACTGGCGGTAGATCGGGCGGTAGTTCGCCGAGCGGACCCGCGACGTATCGAGCCACGGCGCGAAAGCCAGGATGATCACGGCGCTGAACATCAGGATGACGCCGCCGAGCTTGTCCGGCACCGCGCGCAGGATCGCGTAGAACGGCAGGAAGTACCATTCCGGCACGATGTGGGCGGGGGTCACCGAGGCATTGGCGGGGACGTAATTGTCCGCGTGGCCCAGGTAGTTCGGCTGGTAGAATATCCAGTAGGCGAAGAAGACGAAGAACACGACGACGGCGAACACGTCCTTGATCGTCGCGTAGGGCGTGAACGGCACCGCGTCCTTGCCGCTCTTGATCGGGATGCCGGTAGGGTTGTTCTGACCGGTGACGTGCAGCGCCCAGACGTGGAGGACCACGACGCCGAGGATCATGAAGGGCAACAGATAGTGCAGCGAGAAGAAGCGGTTGATCGTCGGGTTGCCGACGGAGTAACCGCCCCAGAGCAAGCTCTGGATCGTGTCGCCGACGATCGGGATCGCGGCCAGGATGTTGGTGATGACGGTGGCGCCCCAGAAGCTCATCTGGCCCCACGGCAGGGTGTAGCCGAGGAAGGCGGTGGCCATCATCAGGAGGTAGATGATGACGCCCAGGATGTAGAGCACCTCGCGCGGGGCCTTGTACGACCCGTAATAGAGCGCGCGGAAGATGTGCACGTAGACGGCCACGAAGAACATCGAGGCGCCGTTGGCGTGCATGTAGCGCAGCAGCCAGCCGTAATTCACGTCGCGCATGATGTGCTCGACGGAGTTGAAGGCGTTGCCGGCGGAGGGGTCGTAATGCATCGCCAGCCAGATGCCGGTGACGATCTGCGACATCAGCATGGCCATCAGGATGGCGCCGAAGGTCCAGAAATAGTTGAGGTTCCGTGGGACCGGGAAGGCGATGAACGACGAATGGACCAGCCCGACGATGGGCAGCCGCGATTCGAACCACTTGGCGATCCGACTCTTGGGGACGTAGGTGGCGTGACCGCTCATGTGGTTACCCGCTTCGAAGTCTGTTTCGCTCGGATCCGTCGCGTGCCCTCGCGCACCGGACCCCCTCCCTCATCGCCCATGGGCGATGGTCCCGAGATCAGGCGACGGCCTTGCCGCCGTCTTCGCCGATCCGGATCTTGGTGTCGTTCAGGAACGCGTAGGGGGGAACCGGCAGGTTGGTCGGAGCCGGTCCACGGCGCACGCGGCCGGACGTGTCGTAGAGCGAGCCGTGGCAGGGGCAGGACCAGCCTTCGTACTGGCCCTGATGCCCGATCGGGACGCAGCCGAGATGGGTGCAGTTGCCGTAGACCACGAGCCATTTGGCGTGGCCTTCCTTGACGCGGGCGGAATCGGGCTGGGGGTCCATGAGCTCGCTGAGCTTCACGGCCTCGGATTCCTTGATCTCCTTCTCGGAACGGTTCCGTACGAAGATCAGCTTGCCGCGCCAGAACACGTTGACGATCTGGCCCTCCTGGATCGGCGTGAGATCCACTTCGAGGGGGGCACCGGCCGCGATTACTTCCGCGTCGGGCGCCATGGACGCCACGAAGGGCCAGGCCAGGGCACCGGCGCCCACGGCGAGGCCCGCACCGGTCGCCAGGAACAGGAAGTCGCGTCGAGAGCCTTCGGGGCCTGGCTCAGGAGGGGTGTTCGCCAAGATGGACACTCCGGTCAGGATGGCGCCGGCTCGGGCCGCCCGCAAATCGAGGACGCGCCGCTTCCGTTCGCCGACAATTAGAGGCGCTCGAAAGAAGCACGTAGCGCAGACGCAGACACGATTGTACCGGGCGGTGCAATGCGACCGGGCGTCACCCGAGACGAGCCTTCTGAGGCAGGTTTCTGTGGCACGCCAGATGCGAACCTGTCCAGAGTAGGCCCGTGACGGGAAACAGTATTCGTCACGAGCGCGAAATGACGCTGCCACTGAGGGACAGCCAGCGCCGCACCAGCATCACGGCGACCACCGCCAGACCGGCGCAGAACCCCATCCAGATCCCCGAGCCGCCGTATCCTAGCCCCCAGGCGGCGAGGATGCCGGCCGGAATGCCGACGATCCAGTAGCCGAACAGGGCGATGGCCATGGGAATGCGCGTGTCCTGCATCCCACGCAGGGCGCCGAGCGCCACCGACTGGATGCCGTCCGCCATGGCAAAGAGTGCGGCAAAACCGATGAAGGTCACCGCATAGGGAATCACCTCGGCGTTGCCGGGGGCTTCGAGATCGAGGAACAGCCCGATCAGAGGTCGCGGCAGGGTCACCTGCGCGAGCGCGCATGCGCTCATGAAGCCGAAGCCAAGGAGGATCGCGATGGTGCCGGCTCGGCGCATGGCCATGCGGTCTCCTGCCCCGAAGGCACGCCCGACCCTAACCGTGGCCGCCTGGCCAATCCCGTTGGGAACCATGAAGCAGATGGCGGCGATCTGGATCGTCACCGCATGGGCTGCAAGCGGCGCCGTGCCGAACAGGCCCATGCCGAGGACGGCGGCCTCGAACAGGCTCGCCTCGGCCAGACCCGTCGCCGCCATGGGCAGGCCGAGGCGGAACATGGTCGCGAGGCGCGCGGCATTGGGGCGCCAGACACCGAGGAAGAGCCGTCGCCGGCGAAGGGACGGCGCCAGCAACATCACGCCGACGAGGGCGGCCAGGGACAGAAACGCGGCGAGCGTCGTGGCGAGGCCGACACCGACCATGCCGAGGCCGAGCAGCCCCGGCCCTTCGAAGGCGAGCCAGATCGCCAAGCCCACATTCACCGGCAGCGCCGCGAGGCTGATGGCGAGGGGCCAGCCGGGCCGCTCCAGGGCGGAGAGGCTGGCGCGCAGGGCCATGAAGGCGAGGGCCGGCCACATCGACCATTGCAGGGCGCGCATGTAGAGGCCGGCATCCTCGGCGAGCTTCGGTTGCTGCCCCATGGCCAGAAGCAGGGGCTCGGTGTGCCAGAGCGCGAGCATCACCGGGAGGATCGCGATGGTGACGGCCCACAACCCGGCCCCCACGATGCGGCGCACATCGTGATCGGCGGAATCACCACGGCCGACCGCGCCCGCGATCAGGGGGGAGACCGCCGAGGCAAGGCCGATTCCGCAGATGAACAGGATGAAGTAGAGGCTCGTCGCCAGGGCGCCCGCCGCAAGCGGCTCCGCGCCGAGGCGGCCGAGGAGCACCACGTCGGCCGTGACGAGGCCGTGCTGCGCGAGGTTGGTGAGGATCAGCGGGGCGGCGAGCACCAGCGTGGCCCGCAACTCGGTGAGCCACGGACCGCGCGAGGGCCGCCGCCGCTCAGCTGCCCCAGCCGAAACGTCGAGGGCGATCATTCCGCCGCGTCCTCGTAGACGGTCGGCGAGACGTCGCCGAGGAAGCCGCCCGACTGACGCTCCCAGAGGCGCGCATAGAGGCCGCCGCTGCGGATCAGGTCCGCATGGGTCCCCTCCTCCACGATGCGGCCGGCATCGATCACGATCAGCCTGTCGAGGGCGGCGATGGTGGAGAGCCGATGGGCGATGGCGAGCACGGTCTTGCCCTGCATGAGCGTGTCGAGACTGTCCTGGATTGCAGCCTCGACCTGGCTGTCCAGGGCCGACGTCGCCTCGTCGAGGATCAGGATCGGTGCGTTCTTCAGGATGACGCGGGCGATGGCGACGCGCTGGCGCTGGCCGCCGGAGAGCTTCACGCCACGCTCGCCCACCTGGGCGTCGTAGCCGGTGCGGCCCTTGTGGTCGACGAGGCCGGCGATGAACGCATCGGCTTCGGCCAGTTGCGCCGCCCGCCGGATCTCCTCCAGCGATGCGTCCGGCCGGCCGTAGGCGATGTTGTCCCGAATCGAGCGATGCAGGAGGGAGGTGTCCTGGGTCACCATGGCGATGGCCCCGCGCAGGGATTCCTGCGTGACCCCGGCGATGTCCTGGCCGTCGATGAGGATCCGCCCGCTCTGGATGTCGTGGAGGCGTAGCAGGAGCGCCGTCAACGTGGTCTTGCCGGCGCCGCTGACACCGACGAGGCCGACCTTCTCGCCCGGGCGGATATGCAGGTTGAAATCGTCGATCACGGCGGGCGTGCCGTCGCCGTAGCGGAAGCCGACCCGGTCGAAACGGATGTCGCCGCCGCTAACGGTGAGGGTCCGGGCGTCGGTGCGATCCACGATCCCGTGCGGTCGCGAGATCGTCTGCATGCTCTCCTGAATCACGCCGACATTCTCGAAGATGCCGCGCACCGTCTGCATGACCCAGCCGGACATCGCCATCAGGCGCAGGACGAGGGCGAGACCCGCCGCCGCCTCGCCGGTGGTCATGCCGCCCCGCCGCCACAGGACGAAGCAGGCCGTGGCGGTGGCGACGATGAGCGCGCTGTTGAGGAGGCCGAGCAGCGTCGTGGTGGTGGTGACGAGCCGGAACTGATGGAGATGGGCGACCGTATGCACGTCGATGGCGTCGCGGACGGCGGCACGCTCCTCCCGGTCGCGGGCGAAGAGCTTCACGGTGAGGATGTTGGTGTAGCTGTCGACGATCCGTCCGATGAGGAGGGAGCGCGTATCGGCCGTGACAAGTGAGCGGGCGCGGGCGCGGGGGACGAACCACCAGGTCAGCGCCGAATAGGCGGCGACCCAGACCACCACGGGCAAGGCCATCCAAAGGGAGATGGAGCCGAACAGGCCCACCGCCGTGACGGCGTAGATCGCCACGTAGAGCAGCGTGTCGATGAAGACGACGGCCAGTTCGCGCACGGCCGGGCCGACCTGCACGACGCGGTTCGCGAGCCTGCCGGCGAAATCCGCCTGGAAATACGAGAGCGAGTGACCGAGGGTGTAGAGATGCGTGCGCCAACGGACCTGATTGGTCGCCTGCGGCACGAGAAGCTGATTCGACATCACCTCGTGCAGCCAGACCGTAAAGGGGCGCACCACCAGAAGCAGGATCGCCGCGAGACCGATCTTGAAACCGTGCTCCTGCAGCACCGTCGCGCGGTCGGCGGTGTTTAACAGATCGATGAACCAGCCCATGAGCAGGTAGAGCGATGCTTCCACCGTTCCGGCCGCAATGGCCACGAGGAAGAGCAGCACGAGGGCGACCCGCATCGGCTTCAGGTAGAAGGCGGCAAAGCCGGTCACCGACTTCGGCGGCATCCGCCCGTCTTCGAAGGACGCGAACGGATCGATGCGGCGCTCGAGCCAATCGAGAAACATGGTCTGGTCCGGTGTTGGAGGTCTGTCTCAGGTAGTTTGCCTTGACGGACCGCCAACCGTGAGGCGATGCCGCAGACGCAATGCAGCTGCCCGGTCCGATGCTCCGTCTCGCCCTCTACCAGCCCGACATTCCCCAGAATACCGGGACGATCCTGCGAATGGCGGCTTGCCTCGATGTCGCGGTCGACATCATCGAGCCGGCGGGGTTCGACGTCTCGGATCGTCACCTGCGCCGATCGGGGCTCGATTATCTCGACCATGTGGCGATCACGAGGCATCGCTCCTGGGCCGCCTTCTCGCATTGGCGGGCCGAGACCGGGACGAGGCTCGTCCTCGCCACCACGGCAGGCGCCCTCCCCTACACCGCCTTCGCCTTCCTCCCCGGCGACTGCATCCTGCTGGGCCGGGAATCGGCGGGTGTCCCCGCCTCCGTCCATGAGGCGGCGGATGCCAGGATCGTCATTCCCATCCGGGAGGGCATGCGTTCGCTCAACATCGCCGTGGCGGCGGCGATGATTCTGGGTGAGGGGCTCCGGCAGGTCGAACAACACCCTTCAACCAAGCTTTGAACAGTGTGCAGTTCAGCACTTGAACGGCGTGCAAATATCGACGAGACCATGAGTGTGAACAGCGTTCAAACGCCGGAGGCACACCATGCTCAAACTGTTTCGGCTTCTCGCCCGCGGCGCGGCCGCCCGCACCGAGGAAGAGGTGATCGATCGCCACGCCCTGCTCATCCTCGATCAGCAGATCCGCGAGACGCGGGTCTCGCTGGAGCGCAGCCGGCAGGCCCTCGCCGCCGCTGTCGCCGGTGACAAGGCGGAAGAACGGCGTTTCGCCGAGGTGGAAGCCCGCGCGGCGGATCTCGAAGAGCGCGCTCTGGCGGCCTTGGCGGCGGGACGCGAGGACTTGGCCGGCGAGGCGGCGGAGGCCATTGCCGAGCTCGAAGCCGAACGTGATGCGATCGGTGAGGCCCGCCTCCGGTTCGCCAGGGAGGTCGCCCGCATCCGCGCCGTCGTCGCCGACGCGACCCGACGGCAGAACGAGCTGGAGCGTGGCCGCCGCATCGCCGCCGCGGCGGAGGCGGCACGACGTCTCGGCGTTCAGGCCAACCCAAGCGAGCGTGCGACGCTCAAGGAAGCGGAGGCGACCCTGAGCCGACTACGCGCCCTCCAGACCGAGGCCGCCGACACGGAAGCCGCTCTCGCCGAGACCGAGCCCGGCCTCTCCATCGCCGAACGGCTCGAACGCGAAGGCTTCGGCTCCGGCACCCGCCCGAGCGTCGGCGCCGTCCTCGACCGCCTGAGGCGCAAGGTCGAGGCGCGCATGACGACCTGAACCCCTCGCCGCATTCCATCCGCGCTTCGCTTCATCCTCTCCGCATAAGGACCACGACCATGACCATGAACAACGAGACCACACAGCATTCCGGCGCATGGGTCACCTTCACTTACGCGTCCTTCATCGGCTCGGCGGCGATGGTCGCCCTCGGCATTCTGTTCATGCCCATGGACATCTGGATCAAGGGCTACCTCGCCATGGGCACGATCATGCTGGTCCAGTCCTGCATCACCGCCACCAAGACCATCCGCGACGTCCATGAGGGCCGCCGCATGGTCAACCGGATCGAGGATGCCAAGACCGAGCGCCTGCTCATGTCGGTGGGCAAAGATTGACCGCGCCTCGATTGACGATGGGCGGGAGGGATGGGACATCCCTCCCCCATGACGATGTCCGATACGACCCCGCCACCGCCTCCGGCCGCCGAACTCACCCTGCTGAAGGATGAGGTCACCACTTGGTTCGCGAGCCTGCGCGACCGGATCGTGGCGGAACTGGAGGCGATCGAGGTCGAGGCCGAAGGGCCGTTCCATCCCGATGCCCCGGCCGAGGCCGGACGTTTCGTGAAGACCCCCTGGCAACGCACCGACCATAGCGGCACGCCCGGCGGCGGCGGCACCATGGCGATGCTGCATGGCCGCGTGTTCGAGAAGGCCGGCGTCCACGTCTCGCAAGTCTTCGGCGAGTTCGCGCCGGAGTTCCGCGCGCAGATGCCGGGGGCGGCGGAGGACCCGCGCTTTTACGCCACGGGCATCTCCCTCATCGTCCATCCCTGGAACCCGAACGTTCCGACGGTCCACATGAACACGCGCTTCGTCTCCACGACGAAGACGTGGTTCGGCGGCGGCGCCGACCTGACCCCCGTCCTCGACCGGCGCCGGACCCAAGACGATCCCGACACGCTTCGCTTCCATGCGGCGCTGAAGGCGGCCTGCGACGCCCACGCCCCGGCGGCGGATTACGACCGTTACAAGGCGTGGTGCGAGGAATACTTCTTCCTCAAGCACCGCAACGAGCCCCGCGGCATTGGCGGAATCTTCTATGATTACCACTGGACCGGCGATCCGAAGGCGGATCTCGCCTTCACCAGAGATGTCGGCCTCGCCTTCCTCGACGCTTATCCGGCCATCGTGCGCGCGAATCTCGCGAGCGCTTGGACCGAGGCGGATCGACTCGAGCAGCAGGTGCGGCGCGGGCGTTACGTGGAGTTCAACCTGCTCTACGACCGGGGCACCATCTTCGGCCTGAAGACCGGCGGCAACGTTGCCTCGATCCTGTCCTCGCTGCCGCCCACCGTGCGCTGGCCGTGAGCGACGACCTTCCGACCCGCTATGCGCCGCAGCAGGATGCGGCGCTGAAAGCCATCGCCGAATGGCGCAAGGCCGGTGGCCCGCAGGTATTCCGCCTGTTCGGCTATGCCGGCACCGGCAAGACCACCCTGGCGCGCCGCATCGCCGACGATGTGGAGGGGGCGGTCGTCTTCGGTGCATTCACCGGGAAGGCGGCTTCCGTGATGCGGTCGAAGGGCTGCCACGACGCCGCGACGATCCACAGCCTGATCTATCGCAGCAAGGAGACCGAGGAGGGAGGGCCGGCCTTTACCCTCAACCGCACCGGGCCGGTCTCCAAGGCGGAACTCGTCGTCATCGACGAATGCTCCATGGTCGATTCGGATCTCGGCAACGACCTGCTCTCCTTCGACAAGCCGGTCCTGGTCCTCGGCGATCCGGCCCAATTGCCGCCGGTGCGCGGCGGCGGGTTCTTCACCGAGGCCGAGCCCGACGTGATGCTCACCGACGTGCACCGGCAGGCCGCCGACGACCCGATCGTGCGCATGGCCATGACGATCCGCGAGGGCGGCCGGCTCAGCATCGGCGAGTATGGGGAGAGCCGCGTCGTCTCGCGCCGCTCCCTCGACCCATCGAGCGTGCTCGACTGCGACCAGGTCCTCGTCGGCATGAACAAGACGCGGCGGCTCTACAACAATCGCCTGCGGGAACTCGCCGGCCACACCGACCCGATGCCGGCGGTGGGCGAGAAGCTGGTCTGCCTGCGCAACGATCGGACGAAGGGGCTGCTCAACGGCTCGACCTGGACGGTCCATGCCCTTCGCGCCGCGCCCCGCGTCGATACGGTCCGCCTCGACGTGGTGCCCGAGGACGATCCGGCCCTGCGCCGGCGGCCCATCGACATCAAGGTGCTGCGGGCGGTGATGTCGGGGTCCGAGGAGGAGATCCCGGCCTTCCTCAAGCGCGAGACCGACGAGTTCACCTACGGCTACGCCCTGACCGTGCACAAGGCACAGGGCTCGCAATGGGACAACGTCGTGCTGTTCGACGAATCCTTCGCCTTCCGCGAGCACCGGGCCCGCTGGCTCTATACCGGCCTGACCCGCGCCGCGCGGCGGATCACCGTGGTGGTGTGAGCGGGAGCATCGATGTCTTGCCCGCGTCATCGTCCTCTGGGACAACGGATGAGAACGAAGGGGGAACCGACATGGTCTTGACGGGACGGTGCCGCTGCGGCGCGATCCATTACAGCGCCGAGGGCGAGCCGAGCCACAGCGCCCTGTGTCATTGCGCTGATTGCCGGCGCTCTGCCGGTGCTCCGGTGGTGGGCTTCGCCCTGTTCCCGGCCGAGCGGGTGACGATCTCGGGCCGCCCGACCGATTACGAATCCTCGCCCGGTGTCATCCGGCAGTTCTGTGGTACCTGCGGCACTGGGCTGTTCTACCGCAACGAGGCGGTCTTTCCCGGCCAACTCGACATCCATACCGCGACCCTCGACGATCCCGAGGCGCTGCCGCCCCAGGCCAGGATCCAGATCGCGGAGGCCGCCTCGTGGTTCGCTCGGTTCGAGACCCTGCCGGCCTTTCAGCGCTACCCCGAATAGCGCGGTGACGCTCCGGCGGTGGTTGGAGTCCGCGCCCCGAAAGACTACCTGACACCGGTCAGAACCAGACCGGAGCCAGCCTTGTCCCATTCCGAATCCGGCGGCCTGCCGCAAATGCACGCCACCACGATCCTCATGGTCCGCAAGGGTGACAGTGTGGTGATCGGCGGCGACGGGCAGGTCAGCCTCGGGCAGACCATCGTGAAGGGCAATGCCCGCAAGGTACGCCGCCTCGCCAAGGGCTCCGTCATCGGTGGATTCGCCGGGGCGACGGCCGATGCCTTCACCCTGTTCGAGCGGCTCGAAGCCAAGCTCGAACAATATCCCGGTCAGTTGACCCGCGCCTGCGTCGAACTCACCAAGGATTGGCGCACCGACCGGTACCTGCGCCGCCTCGAGGCGATGATGCTTGTGGCGGACAAGGATGTAAGCCTGCTCCTGTCGGGCGCCGGCGACGTGCTGGAGCCGGAAGGCGGCGTCATGGCGATTGGCTCGGGCGGGAATTACGCCCTGGCCGCCGCCCGCGCTCTTGAAGACGGCGAGCACGACGCGGAGGCGATCGTCCGGAAGGCGCTCGGCATCGCGGCGGAGATCTGCGTTTACACAAACGGTAATCTCGTCATTGAGAAGCTGGAAATTCCTGCATCTTAGTTCCGAATTAGGGGCGCGATTAACCCAACCTTGTCGATATTCCCCTAGCGCTATCGCCTGACTGTTTCAGGAAGCTGGCCGAAGACGATGCGCATCAGGGCAAAAATTCTCGGTTTCGTCGGTCTCTGCTCAATGGTGACGCTCGTCGTCGCCACGATCAGCGTCCTGACGCTCCAGACGTTCAATACCGCGCTGACGGATGCGAAACTCGCGTCCCAGCGGGCCCTCGACGCCGCGAACGTGAATCGGCTCGTCACCAGCGTCGTGGTCGAGTCGCGCGGCATCTACGCGGCCAAGGATACCCAGGATGCGGAGAAATACGCCGCTCGGTTGATGAAGAACCTGGAGGCGATGAACGCCCTCCTCACCGCCTCGGCTCCGAGAGTCCCCGCGAGCGAGCGTCCGCTCTTCGACAAGATCACCGACGAAGCCGCGGGCTTCACTATTCTGCGCACGGAGACGGCGCGTCTCGGCACACAGGTCTCGCCGAAGGCCGCCGCGGAACAGGGCTTCAACGAGGCCAACCGCGCCAACCGTCAGGCTTTCCAGGACAGTATCGAGAAGCTCGTGTCCCAAAGCTCGGCCGAGATCGGGGCCATCGACCGCTGGACCGACGATCTCTACGCGAACCGCCTGAATCTTCTCCTGGCCCTCGCCATCGGCGGCACCCTCGGCAGCCTCGTCATCGGCGGCTTCGTGGGAACGCGGCAGATCGCCCGGCCCCTGGTAGGCGTCTCCGCAGCGATCCGCCGCCTCTCGGAGGGCAATCTCACCCTGCCCGAAACCAAGGCCCGGCGCGACGAGATCGGCGAGATCTGGGCCAGCATGCGGGTCTTCTCGGCGACGATGAAAGAGTCGGCGGAACTGCGTGCCACGCAGGACCAGGCCGCCGGCATCGCGTCGCAGCGTCGCCGTGGCGAGAGAAACGAGCTCGCGGATCGCTTCCAGGGCAGCGTCGGGAACCTCGTCGAGACGCTGGCCGCCTCGGCTGCCGAGATGGAGCTCACCGCCCGCTCCATGGCGGCCAACGCGGACCAGACCAACCGGCAGTCCACCGCGGTGATGAACGCGGCCAACGAGACGGCCATGAACGTTCAGGCTGTGGCGGCGGCCACCGAGGAACTCGCCGCCACCGCCAACGAGATCGGCGCACAAGTCAGCCAGACATCCGCCGCCGCGGCCGGCGCGGTGGAGAGCGCGCGCCGGACATCCGAGCGCGTCCGGGTCCTCGCCGACAGCGCGTCCCGCATCGGCGACGTGGTCGCCCTGATCTCCAGCATCGCCAGCCAGACCAACCTGCTTGCCCTGAACGCCACGATCGAGGCGGCTCGTGCCGGTGAGGCCGGCCGTGGTTTCGCTGTGGTCGCCGCCGAGGTGAAGGGGCTCGCTGCCCAGACCGCGAAGGCGACGGACGAGATCACCGCGCAGATCGCGACGATCCAGGACGCCACCCGCGATACGGTGGGCGCCATCGAGGAGATCGGCTCCACCATCGGTAGCGTGCATACGATCGCGATGGGCGTCGCAGCGGCGGTGGAACAGCAGCAGGTGGCGACGCAGGAAATCGCCCGCAGCGTCAACGATGCAGCCCGCGGAACCCAGGCCGTCACCGACACCATCGCGGACGTGCAGGTCGCGGCGGTTCAGACCGGGGCCGGCGCGTCTCAGGTACTGGCTGCGGCCGAGCAGCTGACGCGCCAGTCCCTGAGCCTCGGACACGAAGTCGAGGGCTTCGTCGGCGGCATCCGGGCGGCCTGAGCGCTGTCCCGATGCATCTGGAAAGGACGGCCGCCGACGCTTAGATCGGGATCGTGCAAGATCTCGATCCCGTGCCGACCCGCCCACATGGTTCCGCCTTTTGCTCGCCCCATCCGCGCACCGGCCGGGGCGGCTTTCGTACGGATCGACTGCGCGCCCTCCCCTGTTCTCGGGCAGCGCAGCTGCCGCATCCGACCGGAGCGTGATGACAACCTTTTCCCCCCGCGAAATCGTCTCCGAGCTCGATCGGTTCATCGTCGGCCAGCACGATGCCAAGCGGGCGGTCGCCATCGCCCTGCGCAACCGCTGGCGTCGGCAGCAGCTCGTCGGTCCCTTGCGGGAGGAGGTGGCTCCCAAGAACATTCTCATGATCGGCCCCACGGGCTGCGGCAAGACCGAGATCGCCCGCCGGCTGGCCAAGCTCGCCGGCGCACCGTTCCTCAAGATCGAGGCGACGAAGTTCACGGAGGTCGGCTATGTCGGCCGCGACGTGGAGCAGATCATCCGCGACCTCGTCGAAGTCGGGATCGGCCTCAAGCGCGAGGAGAAGCGCCGCTCGGTCCAGGCCAAAGCGGAAGCGGCAGCGGAAGCGCGCATCCTCGATGCCCTGGTCGGGCCGACATCGGGCCAAGCCACCCGCGACAGTTTCCGGAAGAAGCTGAGGGCTAGCGAACTCGACGACAAGGAAGTCGAGATCGAGCTGTCGGGCGGATCGCCCTCCGGCCTGCCGATGTTCGAGATCCCCGGGATGCCGGGCGCGTCCATGGGGGCGGTCAATCTCGGCGACATGCTCGGCAAGGCGCTTGGCGGCCAGAAGGGCAAGCCGAAGCGGATGACGGTGCGCGAGGCCTACGCACCCCTGCTCGCCGAGGAATCCGACAAGCTGGTAGATACGGAATCCCTCACGCAGGAGGCGATCCACGAGGTCGAGAACAACGGCATCGTCTTCCTCGACGAGATCGACAAGATCTGCGCCAAGGAAGGCCGCTCGTCGGCCGATGTGTCCCGCGAGGGCGTACAGCGCGATCTGCTGCCTCTGATCGAGGGAACGACGGTAGCGACGAAGCACGGTCCGGTGAAGACCGACCACATCCTGTTCATCGCCAGCGGCGCCTTCCACGTCTCGAAGCCGTCCGATCTCCTGCCCGAACTGCAGGGCCGCCTGCCGATCCGGGTCGAGTTGCAGCCCCTCACCGTAGAGGATTTCAAGCAGATCCTCACCACCACCGAGGCGAGCCTGCTGAAACAGACCGTGGCGCTGATGGCGACGGAAGGCGTGACCCTGGATTTCACAGACGACGCCGTGGACGCACTGGCACGGGTCGCCGTCGAGGTGAACAACTCGGTCGAGAATATCGGCGCCCGCCGGCTACAGACCGTGCTGGAGCGGGTGATCGACGACATCTCCTTCACCGCCACCGACCGCTCCGGGGAGACCGTGCCGATCGATGCGGCCTATGTCCGCGAGCGCGTCGAGAGCTTGGCGGCCAATGCGGATCTGAGCCGGTTCATTTTGTAGAGCCGCAGCGGCCAATCTGACATCAAACCGCCCAGACCTGTCCGGGACGCAGGGGAACGAAGCGGGCGGGATCGATCCCCTCCGCTTCGCAGGCCGTCGCCAGCGCCTCCACCGGCTCCTCAATGCCCTCGTCGGTGAGGCGGAACGTGCCCCAATGGTGGCCGAGCATCTGTTCGGCCCCGAGGAGAAGCCCGGCCTCGACGGCGTCGGCCGGGTTCATGTGTTGGCCCTTCATGAACCAGCGCGGCTCGTAGGCCCCGATCGGCAGTGTGGCGAGGCGCGGGGGACCGAACCGGTCGCGGGCATCGCGGAAAATCGCGCCATCGGCGAGACCGGTATCCCCGGAATGATAGACGACGCCGGACGGGCTCGTCAGGACGTAAGAGCACCACAGCGCCATGCGCTTGTCGTTCAGGCCCCTGGCCGACCAGTGGTTGGCGGGGGTCATATGTACGGTGAGCCCGCCGCCGAGATCGACGGATTGGCCCCAGTCGCATGTCTCCACATGCATCGTATCGTCGAAGGACCGCAGGATGCTGTCGTTGCCCAGCGGCGCCACGATGAGGGGCTGATGCCGTTGCCAGAGCCGGGCCACGGTCGGCCCGTCGAGATGGTCGTAATGGTTGTGGGTGATCAGGACGACGTCGATCGGCGGCAGATCGCCGAAGGCGATGCCCGGCCGATTGACCCGCTTCGGACCTGCCATGGAGAGCGGGCTGGCGCGCTGGGCGTAGACGGGGTCGACGAGGATGTTGCGGCGGCCGACCTGGAACAGGTAGCTCGCATGGCCGATGAATGCGACGCGTAAGCCATCCACCCGTTCGGGCGGCGTATCACTGAAGGGGCTCGGGAACGAGGACGGCCAACTGACCCCGGCCCGCTCCCGCTTCCAGCGCAGGATGTCCCCCAGCACCTTGTCCGCCGGCTGATCGACGCCGTGGAACCGCAGCCCGTCGAAATGGTCGGTCACGGGACCGCTGTAATACGGGTTTCGGCCCTTGCTGCGCCTATGCGCCGCGTAGCCGACGCCGCCCAGCGTCATGACGGTGACCGCGGAAAGGGTCGCGAGAAGGCTTTGCCGTTTCATCGTTCCGAGATGGCGGTGGCCACCGCGCAATCAAGACGCCTTCCGTCAGCCTTCGCAGTCCTTCGGCATCACGGCAACCAGTTCACCGGCGAGCGCGCGAATCTTCCGATGCGCCTCGACCTCGACCTCCTCACGGGTCTTGTTCTCGGTCGGGATGGCGACGACGCCGGTGATCCGCCCATGCGCACCGAGGAGCGTGAAATTGAATCGCCCCATGCGGCTGCGGCGAACGACGTAATGCGACAACGGTCTCGCTCCTTCCAGAAAGCATCGGCCTGAAAGGACCAGCTACGGAGCGGAGGACCGAAAAGTTTCAGGCCTGCTCAGGACCGCCAGCGCAATTCCTGCTGCAGCAGCGGATTGTGGAATGGCCGCGCCTCGCGGGCCGCCTGGAGGGCTTCGCGCTTGAGGCGGAAATACCATTGCGACGGCAGATCGCTCTGGCCGAACAGCACCATCGTGGGCTTGCGGTCGAGGCCGGCCTGGGCGTGCTGGAGCACCTGCTGGTCCTGGGTCAGGAACTGCCGCATGAGGGGGCGCGCCAGGGGCTTCAGCAGGTTGAGGACCGGCATGTTCCAGTAGAGCGCGTTCGTCAGCAGGGTGCGGTTATGGGTGAGCGGCGTCGCGAAGGTGTAGTTCGCCACGCGCTTCGGCCCGGCCTCTATCCGCTCAAGCCGCACGCCCGGCAGGCGGAACTCGATCTCCACCTCCGGCACGCCGCCGAGCAGCTTGTAGACCGGCGAACTCGTCGTGGTGGCATGGCTCGACATGGTGAAGCCGTGCGGCGTCGGCGTGAACGTCTTCACCTTCTCCCGCAGCTCCTTCGACGGGCGGAACCACCAGGAATCGTGGACGAAGGCCACATGGCCGGGGTCGACGAGACTCAGCGTGGTGAGATCGAACGACGCCTCGACCACGAGTTCGACCACGAGGGAGCCCGCCGCCTCGAACCCGAGTTCCGGCAGGGACGGCAGGTCGCCGCCCGGCGGACCGAGATAAGGGTTCACCCAGACGAAGCCGGCACTCTCGCGAACGGGAAAGCGCTGGACTGTGATCCGGGTGAAATCCGCCGCATCGGCGGAGGACAAGGTGGGCACGTCGCGGCAGCGCCCATCCGTGCCGAAGCGCCAGCCATGGAAGGGACAGGTCACGGCATCACCGTCGAAGCGCCCCTTCGACAGGGCCATGCCGCGGTGAGGGCAGCGGTCGCGCATGGCGAAAGCGGCTCCGGCCTTGTCGCGGCCGAGGACGATCTGTTCGCCGTTGAGTTCGACGGCGCGCAGGCTGCCCGCCTTCAGCGTATCGGATCGGCCGACGCAATAGAACGCATCCGGTAGGGGCTGGCGCATGGCGTCCGGGTCGAGGGCTGCTTCGTCGGTCGCCGAATTCTTCGCCGTATCGGCCTTTGCCTGGGTCGGCGGGGATGAGAGCATGATGGGCCGCGACTGTCCTGATGCGATCTCGTCTCCGGCCATGCCCGGGCCTGTTCGGGTCCCGGACGATGCGTGGCGGAGAGCGCCCCGTCTTACGCCTCGGTGGCGGCGGTGGCCATAAGCGTAAAGGGACGGCCGAGACTGTGCCCCTCGCCCGCCCGGCGGGCTCTAGCCGACCCTCGGTTCCGCCCTGCGGCGCAGGGAAGCCACCGACTCGATCCACGCGATGATCTGCCTCTTGTGAACCAGAATGGGTTTCTCGATGAAGGTCCAGGATATCCAGGCGCAGGCGAGGGACAGCGGCAGGGCGATCGCGAAATAGGCAGGGAAGGTCAGGCTCTCGCCGAAGATGTCGTAGGACAGCTTGATGATGGGGAAGTGGAACAGGAACACGCCGTAGGACAGGTCGCCGAACGGCACCTTGCGCGGGTCGGTCGCCCCGAGCCAGACGGTGACGTAGGCGACGGGAAAGGCGGCGAGATAAGACGTCTCGCGGTAGGTCAGAAGCAGGGCGGCCAGGACGAGGCTCGCGAGGAACAGACGGCCGTCATGCGGGATGCGGTCGCGGTAGAGATGGATGAGGACGCCCGCGAGGAACGCGAAGATCAGCACCCGCCCTCCGAGTTGGGCGTAAGGGCTTTGATCGCCGGCCCCCACGGAAAAGACCGTCAGCCCGAGGACGACGAGGCCGAGACCGGCCCCGAACAGGGCTCGCCGCCGTGTCGCCCCCACCAGGGCGAGGAGGATCAGAGCGAGATAGCATTCGAGCTCGGTCGGTATGGTCCAGAGCTGGGCGTTCAGCATCTGGCCGCCGATGACCCCCGGCAGGGTGTAGTGGATGTAGCCCACGATATTGAGGAAATAGGACAGGAACTCCGGTGAGGTGAAATAGACCCCCAACGGCAGGACCGTGAAGATCGGCCCGAGCAACAGTGCCACCAGCACCGTCTCGAAGGCCAAGGCCGGGACGATGCGCAGGATCCGCAGCAGGGCGAATTGATGCAGGCGGGTCCGGCCAAGGCTGCCGGCCACCAGGAAGCCGGACAAAGCGAAGAACATCGGCAGGATCGCGGCAGGAAGTGCGCGGGCGGGACCGCCCCAGAACACCCGCACCGACTCGTCGAAATTCGCGACGGAATAGGAGTGCCAGAGCAGCACGGAGAGTGACAAGCCGATGCGAAGGTAATCGAAGCCCGACGTGTAGCCGGAGGCCTTCGCCATTTTAACGTCGATGGACGGCATTGCCCGGAAGCCCATGGCGAGCGACGAAGCCGCCTCCAACATGGAAGGCCCGTCGTAAGTAGGCTCCATCGTACCGCGGTTGCGCAATCCGATGTGACATTCGAACGCCTAGCGTTAACGGCGTTGCCCCGCGCGCGGGCATTCCGCCGCCATCCGTCGAAGGTTTTATGCGACGGGCCCGGGCGAGCGAAAGGATGCCCGCAGCGGCGAGGCGCCGCGCCTACCGCATCGGGGCTTTTCAAGCTGCAGATCCGTGACTAGCTTGGGGTTCTCGCAACGAACGAAAGGAGGTGATCCAGTGTCTCATTGCCTAAATCAGCCGCTTACCTCGGCTCACCGGACCTGGAACGTCGCCTCCGGCGCGCACGCCTAGCGCGTTAGAGGACGCCTCACCGGGTTCGGCCGAACGGACAAGCGGTTCGGCAATGGAAGGGCCGCCCTCATGGGGCGGCCCTTCGTCTTTCGGACTGTAGGAGAGGGGTGTTCAGCGCTTCTGAAACAGAGGCTGGGCGAGCGCCTCGGCCCGAGCCATCCAGAGGTCGCGGTCGGAACAGGCCTGAGCCAGCTCCTCGGCATCGCTCTCTGAGCGCGAGCGGGCCTCGTCGAGCTTCTCGACGAAGATCGTCTGGAGTTCGGCGAGGCGGTCGCGCTCGGCGCGCAGGTCGTGAAGCTCGGCCATCTCTTTCTCCACATGCGACCGCAGGCGGCGCAGTTCCTGAGCGAGAAGCCCCTGCAGCTGATCATAGCGTTCGCCTTCGACCTTGAGCTTGGCCTTGAGCATCAGGTTCTCGGCCATCAGTTCGGAGACGTCGCTATCCTCGGCGACCTCGGTCCGGGCCGGCGGCGGGACCACCCGGGGCGACCAGGACGAGGCCTGCGGCTCGGCCTTCTCCGGCGACGCCGGTCTCTCGAACGACGCCACCTTTTCAGCGGCCGGGGCCTGCTCGGCGGACGTGGTCGCCGCCTTCATGGCGGCCAGCCAATCCCGCAACGGTCCGGGCGTCGGACGTCCGTTTGAATCCTGTGCCTGGTAGTGACGGGCTGGTTCCGACATCGCTCGCGTCCTCGTGTGCAGGAGCATTCGATCAAACCATGCTTAACGAAGCGTAAAGGTTAAGAAAATTTCCTCGTCCCGATATGCGGTCACCGACAGGCCGCGCGCGACCACCCCGCGGAGCGGGCTGATGCTATAGCTCGGCCCGCAATCGCCAAAGGACGGACACGGCTCATGTATATCGAAGCGCCCAGCCTCGTGGGACAGCCCGGCATCAGACATGCCTTCTTCACCCGTGCCGGCGGCGTCTCCCACGGCCTCTATGCCAGTCTCAACGGCGGCCTCGGCTCGCAGGACGAGCCCGCACTGGTGGCGGAGAACCGGAGCCGCATGGCCGGGCATCTCGGCGTCGCGCCGAGCCATCTCGTCAGCCTGTACCAGGTTCACTCCGCCGAGGTCGCCATCATCGAAGGTCCCATGGCCCTCGCCGACCGCCCCCGCGCCGACGCGATGGTGACGCGCGTGCCGAACCTCGCCCTGGGCATCGCCACGGCGGATTGTGGCCCCATCCTGTTCGCCGATCCCGTCGGTCGCGTCGTCGGTGCCGCCCATGCGGGATGGAAGGGAGCGTTGACCGGTGTGATCGCCGCCACGGTGGAGGCGATGGAGCGGCTCGGCTCGGACCGGGCCGACATCGTCGCTGTGCTCGGCCCCACGATCTCGCAAGCCGCCTACGAAGTCGGGGACGATTTCCGCGCCCGCTTTGCCGAGGAGGTTCCGGAACCGGACGCCCATTTCGCGCCGGGCGAGCGCGACGGGCACGCCCAGTTCGACCTGCCCGGCTTCATCGCGCGCCGCCTGCGGGAGGCCGGCATAGAGAAGGCATCGACTCTGGGTCTTTGCACCTACGGCGATCCCGACCGCTTCTATAGCTATCGGCGCACGACACACCGGGGAGAGGCCGATTACGGCCGACTGATCTCCGCGATCGTTCTTGCTGCCTAGCAGCGGAAATAGTGGCGGCCAGGGGCTGCGACAATCTGTCATTCGCCAAGGGGCGCAAAAAGCGTGGCCTTACGTGAACCTTGGCCGTTCGACGGTGTTCTGGCTATGCGTTGCCTCTGGTGAGGTGGTCGCTGCCACAAAGGGGCCGTGTTCGACACACTCGGCGTGGTTGCGATGCAACAGCTTCCTGACGGATGCTGAGTTATAGACGGGGAATTGCGCAGGACCGCTCCCAAAAAGGCGGCCGCGCTAATGAGTAGAGGACCAGACCATGAAATCCTTCCTTCGCGGCACGACCGCCCTCGCCGGCATCGTCATCGCCGGTTCCGCTTTCGCCGCCGACCTTCCGCGTCGCGCCGCCCCCCCGGTCTTCGTGCCGGTGCCGGTGTTCACCTGGACGGGCGCCTACTTCGGTATCAACGCCGGTTACGGCTTCGACGCCGGTAGCAACAGCGACCGCTACACCCTCCCCGGCGGTTCGGTGCTGAACTCCTTCACCCGCACCCCGGTGGTCGTGTCCACCAACGGCGGCAACGACCTCGAAGGCTTCGTCGGCGGTGGCCAGGTCGGCTACAACTACCAGTTCACCCCGGGTTCGGGCGTGGTCGTCGGTATCGAAGCTGACGCCCAGTACACCGACTTCGGCAACAAGAGCCGCACCGTGGCCGGCACCATCAGCCCCGCCGCCGGCGCTCTCGTCAGCCCCACCTCGGTCCGTATCCCGGGCAACGAGATGAACTTCTTCGGCACCGTTCGCGGCCGTATCGGTTACGCCTTCGACCGCACCCTCGTGTACGGCACCGGCGGCTTCGCCTACGGCGACGGCGCCACGGGTGGCGAAGACTTCCGCACCGGCTACACCGCTGGTGGTGGTATCGAGTACGCTCTCCCCACCGACTCGTTCTTCAACTTCTTCAAGTCGTCGGCCGTGACCCTGAAGGTCGAAGGTCTGTACGTGAACCTCGAGAACGACAGGAACAACCGTGGCGGTCGCTCGGTGTTCAACGCGTCTGCCGGCCCCAATGGCCTCCTGACCATCAGCCCCTCGGTTGCTGCTCGTGAGTCCGAGTTCGCCGTCGTCCGCGCCGGCCTGAACTACAAGTTCGGCTCGTACTAGGACTTGGCGTATCCGGTCACCGCCTCAGGGCGGTGACCTCAGATCCCGATAAGGAGCCCGGCCGAGAGGTCGGGCTCTTTTTTGTTGCGCGACAGGGGCTTGCCGCTGTCCGCCCCGTTTCCTGTCGGAAATTTCATGCTGGGAACGGGATTCCCAGTGCATCCGCAACGGCGAAGTTCGCGTTGACCCCCTGACAAAGCCTGTGGCGCCACCCCATCTCGGAGGCGCCGGGGCGGCATTGGCCCGCAGGCTTCTCTCAGGAGGACGACCCCATGAACAGCGAAGAACGCGAGGTCATCGGCGGCATTTTCCAGCGTCTGGAGCAGGCCGCGAGCCAGCCCCGCGACGCCGATGCCGAGCGCTTCATCGCGGACAAGCTCCGCGCTCAGCCCTATGCGCCCTATGCGATGGCGCAGCTGATCTATGTCCAGGAAGAGGCGATCAAGAGCCTGAACGAGCAGCTCGAACAGGCACGACAGGCGGCCCAGCAGCCCCAGGGCGGCGGTGGCGGCTTCCTGTCGAGCATCTTCGGCGGGGGGGCGCGCCAGCCGGAACCCCAGCGTCCGTCCGGCCAGCCTTGGGGCGGCCAGGGTGGGCCGCAGCAGGGATACGGTCAGCAGCCCGGATATGGGCAGCAGCCGGGTTACGGCGGACCGCAGCAGGGTGGTCCCTGGGCCGGCCAGCAGGCGGCGCCCGCCCGTGGCGGCGGCTTCATGGCGACGGCCCTTCCGATGGCGGCGGGTGCCGCCGGCGGCATGCTGCTCGGCAGCGCTCTGTCCAACGCCTTTGCCGGCGGACATTCGGCCCTCGGCAGTGCGGCGGCGGCGGGCCTTCCTTCGGCAGGAGCCGCGGCCGGTAACGAGGATCTCGGCTCGGCCCTCGGCGGCGGAAACGATTTCCAGGACGCGTCGTTCGACAGCGATCCGGGTAGCGATTTTGGCGGCGACCTCGGTGGCGGCGGCGACGACGATTGGGTTTGAGCCCGCGCCGCGCGCCTCACCGTGCGTGATTGACCACTGACGAGACAAGCCCGGCGCGTGTCCTCACGCGCCGGGTTTTTTTTGATCGGTCGCCGGCCGTCGCTTACAGGACTTCGACCCGCGTCCCCACGGGCGTGCGTTCATACAGGTCGATGACGTCCTCGTTCATCATCCGGATGCAGCCCGACGAGACGGATTGCCCGATCGTGTGCGGCTCGTTGGTACCGTGGATCCGGTAGAGGGACGAGCCGAGATAGAGCGCCCGCGCTCCCAGAGGATTGGCCGGTCCGCCCGCCATGTGACGCGGCAGGTCGGGGCGGCGCTGGAGCATCTCCGCCGGAGGCGTCCAGTCCGGCCATTCGCGTTTCTGGCTGATCGTCTTCATCCCCGACCAGGCGAAGCCCGGGCGACCGACACCGATGCCGTAGCGGATGGCCTGACCGGCCGGCTGGACGAGGTAGAGGAACTTCGTTCGGGTATCGATGACGATGGAGCCGGGCTTCTGCCGCCCATCGAAGGCGACGACCTGTCGGGCATAGCGCGGGTCGGGCGTGCGCTCGATCGCTGCGCCCTGCATCTCTGGCACGGCCTGCGACGGCAGAGCGGCGAGCCGCGTGTGCGCGGGAGCGAGATAGGGATCGACGTCGGGCACGCGATCGCCCGAATAGAGCACCCGCGGCATCGGCGCGCCACCATAGCCCTGGGCGGCCGGGTGGCGCGGGAGCACGCCGTCATCCGCGAGGCCGGCTCGCCGGGGACGCGGCAGCGTTCCGTTGCCGGTCACCAGGAATTCGATGAAGCCGCCACCATATTGGCCGGGGGATGACTGAGCCTGTGCGGCTCCACCCGTCACCGTCGCCGCCAGGCAAGCCATGGCAACGCACAACTCGATACGCTTCAACACGCGACTACTCCCAGCCATCATCAACCTGAGCGCTAGGCTGGCCGGACGGGGCGAGAATTACGTGAAAGAACGTGGTGAATCGTTCAGTCCATTGCGGCTCGATTGGTCGCTTTCAAAAACAGCATGAATCTTCGGTAAAACCGCACACGTTCTTTTGTCTGTTGAAGAAATGGCAACCACTTTGTCGGATGGTGGCTCGAAGGCCTCTCGTATCGGGATCCGCGTCGTTCCTCAGGACGTCGCGCCCGAACCACGCGTGCCCCGCCATTCGACCCAGTTACTCCCGCCGGCTGATCATCCCCGATGAACATGAAGCGCTACCGCATCGAAGACAGCCTCGGTTTGGCAAGCGTCCGACCCGTCGCGGAGGTCGTGCACGCCGCCGAGCGTTCCGGCGCCGACGACGTGAAGCTCGATGAGATCCTCTCGGCGATACAGGATCTTCGCCGCATCACGCAGACCAGCACCGTCGAGACGATCGAAGCCTGCCGGAAGGAGCTCAACGAGGCCTTCGCCATGCGCTCCGAGCTCGACGTGATGAAGGGCGCGATCACACGGACCAAGCAGGAGATCGCCACACTCTATCACTCGGAGAATACCGGGAAGGGAATGAAGCGTGTCGCTGGCGAACTCGACGCGGTGGTGGAATCCACCGAGCTCGCCACGAGCACGATCCTCGGCGCCCTGGAGGAGATCGAGACCAATGCCGGCGTATTGCGGGCCATGCGCAATGCCGCCGGAGCCGAGAACGTCGACATGATCCTCGAGCGCGTGATCGTCGCCTATGAGGCCTGCAACTTCCAGGATCTCACCGGCCAGCGCATCAACAAGATCGTGGGCGTGCTCAAGTTCATCGAGGAGCATCTCGATCGCATGATCGAAGCCTGGGGCGGTCTCGACACGTTCAGCGAAATTCTCGGCGTCGTGCCGCAAGCCCCCAGCATCGACGATGAAAGCTCGCTCCTCAACGGACCCAAGCTCGACAGCGATCCGGGCCATGTGGACCAGGGCGATATCGACGCGCTGTTCGATTAAGACGCGAACGCGCCAACCTTCGCGGGTCGATGGGATCGGGAGCCCCTTCCTTCTCGAATCCCCGGCGCTTAAGTCTCGGGCATGAGCCGCCAGCCCGCGAAAGACCCGTCTTCCCAGCAAGACCTGCCGCCGGATGCGTTCGACGAGCGCGAGGACGCGGACGAGACCCCGGAACGCATCGACGATGGACCCGAGATCGATTTCGATTTCGAGGAAGGCGCGGTCAAGGCCGGCACGGAGATCATCCGCCGGTTCTGGAGCACGCTGCCGTCGGGACCGGGCGTCTACCGGATGTTCGACGAGAAGGGCGACGTCCTCTACGTCGGCAAGGCCAAGAACCTGAAGGCCCGGGTGGGCTCCTATGCAAGGGGCCAGGCCCATTCCAACCGCATCGCCCGGATGATCTCGCAGACGGCGGCGATGGAATTCGTCACCACTGCCACCGAGACCGAAGCGCTGCTGCTGGAGGCCAACCTCATTAAGCAGCTGAAGCCCCGCTTCAACGTGCTGATGCGGGACGACAAGTCGTTTCCCTACATCCTGGTCACGGCGGATTCGGAAGCACCGCAGATCGTCAAGCATCGCGGCGCCAGGCGGCGCAAGGGCAGCTATTATGGCCCCTTCGCCACCGTCTGGGCGGTGAACCGCACGGTCAACGCGCTGCAGCGCGCCTTCCTGCTGCGCACCTGCAGCGACAGCTATTACGAGAACCGCACCCGGCCCTGCCTGCTCTATCAGATCAAGCGCTGCGCCGGCCCCTGCACCGGCGAGATCGCCCTGCCGGAGTATCAGGCGCTCGCCGAGAATGCGAAGGGCTTCCTCTCGGGCAAGTCCAATGCGGTGAAGGACCGTATGCGCGAGGAGATGCAGGACGCCTCCGAGAAGCTCGAGTTCGAACGCGCCGCCCGTTTCCGCGACAGGATCAGCGCGCTCTCGGCGATTCAGGGGACGCAGGGCGTCAACACGCAGGGCATCGAGGAGGCGGACGTGTTCGCCCTCGATGAGCAGGCCGGCCAGTTCTGCATCGAGGTCTTTTTCTTCCGCAACTTCCAGAATTGGGGCAACCGCGCCTACTTCCCGAAGGCCGACCGCTCCATGACGCCGGACGAGGTGCTCGCCTCCTTCATCAGCCAGTTCTACGACGACAAGCCGGCCCCCAGGATCGTCCTCGTTTCCCATGCCATCGAGGATGCGGAGCTGATGGCGGCCGCCCTGTCGAGCCGGGCCGAGAACCGGGTGGAGGTCCACCAGCCCCAGCGCGGCGAGCGCAAGGCCCTGGTGGAATACGCCCAGAGGAACGCCAAGGAGGCTTTGGCCCGAAGGCTTGCCGACACCGCCTCGCAAGGCAAGCTGCTGGTGGCCCTCGGGCAATCGTTCGGGTTGCCCGCAGCACCCCGCCGCATCGAGGTCTACGACAATTCCCACATCATGGGCACGAACGCGGTGGGCGGCATGATCGTCGCCGGCCCTGCGGGGTTTGCCAAGACGCATTACCGCACCTTCAACATCAAGTCGGAGGAGCTGACGCCGGGCGACGATTTCGGGATGATGAAGGAGGTGCTGCAGCGCCGCTTCAAGCGTCTCGTCAAGGAGAACCCGCGCACGCCGAACGAGGCGGCTTTGGCGGCCAGCGAAGGCGGCGTGCCCGAGCCGGTCCCCGAACCGGACGGCGAGACCATGCCGGCCTGGCCCGACCTCGTCCTCATCGACGGCGGCAAGGGCCAGCTCGAAGCCGCCCGTACGGCACTGGAACAGCTGGGCGTCACCGACGTCGCCCTCGTCGGCATCGCCAAGGGCCGCGACCGCGATGCGGGGCGCGAGACCTTCTTCGTGCCCGGCAAGGCCCCGTTCAAGCTGCCGCCGCGTGACCCGACCCTCTACTTCGTCCAGCGCCTGCGGGACGAGGCCCACCGCTTCGCCATCGGCACGCACAGGGCCAAGCGCAAGCGCGAGATGATCAAGAACCCCCTCGACGAGATCGCCGGCATCGGTCCCACCCGCAAACGCGCCCTCCTCCACCATTTCGGGACGGTGAAGGCGATCCAGCGCGCCTCCCTGGAGGATCTGGCGACCACGCCCGGCGTCAACGCGGCCACGGCGCGGGCGGTGTACGATTACTTCCAGGCCGGAGGGTGACGCTCGGCCACTTCGCCCGGAAACCAAACCGCCCCCAAGACGGCCACACGATCATCGCGGTTGACCCCTCCCCCCCGCCCATGGTTTCACCGCATCGATGACTGTCCTCCCCCTCCGACGCAGGTCACCGGCCTGGACGCTGGCGAATTGCCTGACTTACGGGCGGCTGGTCGCCGTTCCCGTGGTCGTGGCGCTGTTGTATTGGCCGGACGAGCATGCGGCGCGGTTTGCGGCGCTCGGCGTCTTCATCGCCGCCGCCATCACCGATTATCTCGACGGCTACGTGGCCCGGACCTACGATCAGAGCTCGGCCCTGGGGCGCATGCTCGATCCGATCGCCGACAAGCTCCTCGTCGCCGCCTGCCTGCTGATGCTGGTGGCCGACAAGACGATCCACGACTGGAGCCTGTGGGCGGCCATCGTCATCCTGTGCCGTGAGATCCTCGTCTCGGGCCTGCGCGAGTATCTGGCGGAGTTGAAGGTCAGCCTTCCCGTCAGCCGCGTCGCAAAGTGGAAGACCACCCTTCAGCTGGTGGCGATCGGCTTCCTCGTGGCCGGCAAGGCGGGGGAAACGATCCTGCCTCATACCGTCTTCGCCGGGGAGACCCTGCTCTGGGTCGCCGCGGCCCTGACGCTCTACACGGGCTACGATTATATGAAAGCCGGCATCCGGCACGTGATCGACGATCCGCGCTGACCCGCCGATGCCGCAGCCGGAAGGGCAGACCATGAAGCTCGTGTATTTCGCCTGGGTGCGCGAACGCATCGGCAAGGCCGAAGAGACCGTGGACCTGCCGGCCGGGACCGAGACGGTGGCCGACCTCGTCGGCTGGCTGCGCGGCCGCGGCGAGGAATACGCCTATGCGTTCGAGAATGCCGGTATCGTGCGGGCGGCCATCGACCGGGTTCATGCCAAGCCGGATGCCGCCATCGCGGGTGCCACGGAGATCGCATTCTTCCCGCCGATGACGGGCGGCTGAGCGGCCCGCCTCGGATCCTCCGTGAGAAGACCGGCTATCGATGACCACCGTGATCCGCGAGTTCCAGGACGGCGATGTCGACGCGGTGGTGGCCCTCTGGCTCGCCGCCGGAGTCTCGCGGCCGTGGAACGACCCGGCCAGGGACATCGCCTTCGCCCGGCGCGATCCGCATTCGACGATCCTGGTGATCGAACGCGAAGCGGCCATCGTCGCCACCGTCATGGTGGGCGAGGATGGGCATCGGGGCTGGGTCTATTACGTCGCCGTCGACCCCCAACTTCGCGACCTCGGCCTGGGCAGGGCGATCATGGAGGCGGCCGAGCGGTGGCTGTCCGCGCGCGGCGTCTGGAAGGTCCAGCTCCTCGTGCGCGAGGAAAATGGCGCGACCCGCCACTTCTACGAACATCTCGGCTACCGCGATACCCGGACGATCTGCCTGCAGAAGGTCATCGGCGAAGCGACGGGGTGATTGGGCCTCGCCCCACCGTCTCGCCGGGTGCCTACTTCTTCCCGAGCGCGGCGCTGAAGGCGGCGATGTTGCTGCGCATCATCGCCACATAGGTCGTCGCCAGGCCGCCGGGGCCGGACAGGGCGTCGGAATAGACCTTGCCGCCGAGCGCGGCGCCGCTCTCCCGCGCAATCTGCTGCATCAGGCGTGGATCGGCGACATTCTCGAGAAAGACCGCCGGGATCTTGTCGCGTCGGATCTGCCGGATGATGCGGGCGACGTCCTTCGGGCTCGCCTCGCTGTCGGTGGAGACGCCCTGCGGCGCGATGAAATCGAGGCCGTAGGCGGCGGTGAAGTAACCGAAGGCGTCGTGCGTGGTGATGATCCGGCGATGGTCGGGGGGAATCGCCGCGATGGCGTTACGGATGTCGGCCTCCAACCCGTCGAGGGTGGCGAGATAGGCCTTGGTGTTGGCCGCGTACTCGGCGGCGCGACCCGGATCGACCTTCGACAAGCCGTCCCTGATGTTGGCGATGTAGATCCTCACATTGGCGATGCTCTGCCAGGCATGGGGATCGTCGTGATGGGCGTGGCCCGCATGCCCGCCCCCGCCGTGGTCGTCGTCACCTTCGATGGGCTTCACGCCCTTCGAGGCGACGATGACGGGGGCCTTGGTGCCGGAGGCCTTGATCAGCCGGTCGAGCCAGCCCTCGAAGCCGAGGCCATTGACCACGACGATATCGGACGCGGCGAGCTTGCGCGCATCCGCGGGCGCAGGATTGTAGCCATGCGCGTCGGCATCGGGGCCGACGAGGGTCGAGATCTCGGCATGGTCTCCGGCGACCTGCTTCACGAGATCGCCGAGGATGGAGAACGTGGCCACCGCCTTCAGCGGCTCTGCGGCGACTGCCGGTGTCCCGACCGGGGCGAGGGCCAGCATCAGGCGAAAACAGGCCGCTGCCGCCGATTTCACGATGTGGCGCCTCGATTGCATGCATCCTGCTCCTTGACCACGCCACCGCCGTATCCCGCACCCCTCCCTCTCCCTGCCCCGATGGCCCGTAGCCCTACCGTGGGGGCGACGCCTGCCGTGCGATGAGTGACGCGACCGAAAGGCGACGGGATGGTGCAGTCGGAGGGTGCCCGACGGTCGGTTGCCCTCTATAGTGTAACAGTATCACATTGCCAAGGCGGAGAGCGTCGCTTGATCTTCCCCTCATCGCCCGGCAAACCCCGCCTGAATGTCGGGCGCCTGCCCGCGCGCCAGACAACGGATGATCATGGGCCGCAGGCCACTTCTCAGGGGTGACACCCTTCCCCTCATCGGCCGAGTCTGGCGCGACTGGCTGCGGCCCCACCGGGCGACCCTCGCCGTGGTGCTGGTGCTGATCGCCATCATCGGGGTCGCGACGGGGCTGTATCCCGCCCTGATCAAGGGGGCCTTCGACGCCTTCGATCACAAGGACCCCTCCGCCCTCACCTATGGGCCGATCATCGTCATCGTCATCACCTCGATCCGCGGCTTCGCCCTGTTCGGTCAGACGGTGCTCACCAACCGGGTGGTGACCCGCGTCGAGGCCGACATGCAGGCGGCACTCTACGGTCATCTCATCGATTCCGACCTCGCCCAGCTCGGTCGAGAGAGCCCGGCGGCCTTCACCCAGCGTTTCACCACGGATTTCGCCTTCATCAAGGAGGCGTTGACACGCATCTCCACCGTGCTGCTGCGCGATCTCGCCATGCTGATCGCCCTCGTCGTCGCGCTGCTCTGGATGGACCCGGTGCTCACCCTGGTGGCGGCCGTGGTCGTACCCTTCGTCGCTGGCCCGATCGGCCGCATCGGACGGAAGCTGCGCCGGGTCTCCACCACGACACAGGAGCAGATGGGCCTCACGGCGAGCCTCATCACCGAGAGCCTGCAGGGCGCCCGCATCGCCAAGACCTACGCCCTCGAATCCTACCTGAAGGGCCGGGCGTCGGGCGCGTTCGACAATGTCCGCCGTCTCAAGATGAAGGCGGCCAATGCCCGCGGGCGCCTCGATCCGCTGATGGAGATCGGCGGCGGCTTCGCGGTGGCGGCGGTGCTGGTGCTGGTGGGCCAGCGCGTCATGTCCGGCGACCGCACGGTGGGCGATTTCACCGGCTACGTCGCTGCCCTGCTCCTGGCGGCGCAGCCCGCCCGCGCGCTGGGCACCCTCAACGCCATTCTCCAGGAAGCCGGCGCGGCGCTCCAGCGCTACTTCGCTCTGATGGACGAGGCGCCGCGGATCCGCGAGAAGCCCGATGCCGTGCCGCTGGTCATCACGGGCGGAGAGATCCGGTTCGAAGGCGTCCGCTTCCGCTATCGCGAGGACGCACCGGCCCTCGAGGGCATCGACCTCACCGTCCCTGCCGGCGCCACCGTCGCCCTGGTCGGACGCTCGGGCTCCGGCAAGTCGTCGCTGCTTAACCTCGTGCCTCGCCTCTACGACGTGACCGGAGGCCGTGTGCTCATCGATGGCGCGGACCTGCGCGACGTGACGATCCCCTCCCTGCGCGCGGCCGTGGCGGTGGTCTCCCAGGACGTGGTGCTGTTCGACGACACGGTCGCCGCCAATATCGAGTTCGGCCGTCCCGGTGCGACCCGCGCGGAGATCGAGGCGGCCGCCGAGGCCGCCGCTGCGCACGGCTTCATCAGCCGGCTGAACGAGGGCTACGAGTTCCGCGTCGGCCCCTCCGGCGGACGCCTGTCGGGAGGCGAGCGCCAGCGCATCTCCCTGGCCCGTGCCTTCCTCAAGGATGCGCCGATCCTGCTCCTCGACGAGGCGACGAGCGCCCTCGATTCCGAATCCGAGCGCCTGGTCCAGGGTGCGCTGCTGCGCCTGATGCAGGGGCGGACAACCCTCGTCATCGCGCACCGACTCTCCACCGTGCGCGATGCCGGCTTGATCGTGGTGATGGAAGCCGGCCGCATCGTCGAGACCGGAACGCACGACGCCCTCATGACGGCGCAGGGCGGCTATGCACGCCTGAACCGAATGCAGCTCTCCGGCGACGCGGACGAACCGGCTCTCGCCCCCTGATTTGCATTCCGCGCGTTGAGGCCCGACGACTCCTCGCGCGAAACGGATGCCGGCATGGCAGCACAGACCTTCGGACGGATGAAGGACGGGAGCCCCGTCTCGCGATACAGGCTCGTCCGGCCCCGCCTGCGTGTCGACATCCTCGATTACGGCGGCGTGATCAGCGGGATCGATACGCCCGACCGCGAGGGCAACTGGACCAACGTCGTCCTCGGCGCCCGTGACGTGGCGGGCTACGAGGCCAGCGACGCTCATTTCGGCGCCATCATCGGCCGCTACGCCAACCGCATCGCCGGAGGACGCTTCAGCCTCGACGGACGCGCTTACCAGCTGCCGCTCAATGCCGGCGGCAGCACCATGCATGGCGGGACGAGCGGGTTCGACCGGCGCATCTGGCGGGTCATCCGGGCGGACGACGCGTCCCTGGTCCTCGCCTATCGCTCGATCGACGGCGAGGAGCGCTTTCCCGGCAATCTCGATGTCGAGGTTGCCTATACACTCAGCGACGAGGAGACCCTGAGGATCGACTACACGGCCTGGACCGACCGGCCGACCATCGTCAACCTGACCAATCACAGCTACTTCAACCTATCCGGCGAGGGCTCCGGCGACGTGATGCGGCACCGCGTCGCGATCGCGGCAGACCATTACCTCCCCACCGATGCCGGGCAGATCCCCACGGGGGAGATCAGGCCCGTGGCGGGCACGGCCTTCGATTTCCGCGAGCCCGAAGCCCTGGGCACCCGCATCCGCGACGCGGATCCGCAACTTGCCCTGGCGCACGGCTACGACCACACCTTCGTCCTGCGTGACCCCGGTCCCTTGCGGCACGCGGCCTCCGCTCTCGATCCGTCGAGCGGGAGGAGGCTCGACGTCGCCACCACCCAGCCGGGCCTGCAACTCTACACCGCCAACATGCTCGACGGCACGGTGGTCGGGTCCGGCGGGCAGCTGTACCGGTCCGGCGATGCGGTCTGTTTCGAGGCGCAGGGGTTTCCCGATGCACCGAACCAAGCACAGTTTCCCTCTACGGTGCTTCGTCCCGGCGAGCTTTTCGCGGCGACGACGACCTATCGCTTCAGCGTGGACTGAGGAGGTTCGATCGGATGTCTCGGCGGATGGTCATGCCCTAATCTATCGTCTGCCGAAGTCGATCATCCGCCTGAGTCGACTATCCCAGGAGATCAGCTCGTCCTGCGGTGCCCTTTGCTCGAGCAAAGGGCTTCGAGGCAGCCCTTCGGTTCGCTCGGTGGGTTTTGGAGCTCTTCTTCGAGGGCGCTATGCGGAACTTCAGGAGGAGGTCATGCCGTGGCACAACATCTCGAGCGGCCTCTTCGAGGGCCGTCGTCCCTGCGGGAGAATGACCGGCACGGGAACGCGGCGCGCGGCCCCCTTCGTGATGGAGCGAATTCTTGATCACCGCCCTCGTCTATACCGGCGCCGCGCTGGCCGAGATCGCCGGGTGCTTCGCCTTCTGGGCGTGGCTGCGGCTCGGCCGGTCGGCCTGGTGGGTGCTGCCGGGCGTGGCGTCCTTGGTCCTCTTCGCCGTGCTGCTCACCAGGGTGGAGAGCGACGCGGCGGGGCGGGCTTATGCGGCCTATGGCGGAGTCTACATCGCCGCCTCGATCCTCTGGCTCTGGCTCGCCGAGAGCCAGAGGCCGGACCGGTGGGATATGACCGGCGCCGCGATCTGCCTCGTCGGCACCGGAATCATCCTGTTCGCGCCGCGCACCTGACGGCGCGCGTCACATCTCGTGCGGATCGGGCTCCGCCAGGATCTCGCGTTTGCCCGCATGGTTCGCGGAACCGACGATGCCCTCGACCTCCATGCGCTCCATGAGCGAGGCGGCGCGGTTGTAGCCGATCTGCAGGCGGCGCTGGATGTAGCTGGTGGAGGCCTTCTTGTCCCGCATGACCACCTGCACCGCCTGGGCGTAGAGGTCGCCGCCGCTCTCGCCGAAGCTGCCCTGGTCGAACACCGCACCGTCGACCTCGATCTCGTCGATGGAGCCCTTGGCCGATTTCCCGCCGCCCTTGGTCCCCTTGTCGTCGTCCTCGCCATCGTCGGCGGTGACGGCTTCGAGGTAGGACGGCCGGCCCTGGCGCTTGAGATGGGCGACCACGCTCTCGACTTCCGAATCCGAGCAGAACGGGCCGTGGACGCGGGTGGTGCGGCCACCGCCGGCCATGAACAGCATGTCGCCCTGGCCGAGCAGCTGCTCGGCGCCCATCTCGCCGAGGATCGTGCGGCTGTCGATCTTGGACGTGACCTGGAAGCTGATCCGGGTCGGGAAGTTCGCCTTGATCGTGCCGGTGATGACGTCCACCGACGGACGCTGCGTCGCCATGATGAGGTGGATGCCGGCCGCACGCGCCATCTGCGCCAGGCGCTGGATCGCGCCCTCGATGTCCTTGCCCGCCACCATCATCAGGTCGGCCATCTCGTCGACCACGATCACGATGTAGGGGAGCGGATTGAGATCCATCTCCTCGGTCTCGTAGACCGCCTCGCCGGTTTCGCGGTCGAAGCCGGTCTGGACCGTCCGGGTCAGGATCTCGCCGCGTCCACGAGCCTCGGCGAGGCGCGCGTTGAAACCGTCGATGTTGCGCACACCGACCTTCGACATTTTCTTGTAGCGCTCCTCCATCTCGCGCACGGCCCATTTGAGGGCAATGACCGCCTTCTTCGGGTCGGTGACCACGGGGGAAAGCAGGTGCGGGATGCCGTCATAGACGGAGAGTTCCAGCATCTTCGGGTCCACCATGATCAGGCGGCACTCTTCCGGCTTCATCCGGTAGAGCAGCGACAGGATCATCGTGTTGATCGCCACCGACTTGCCCGAGCCCGTGGTGCCGGCCACCAGCAGGTGGGGCATCTTGGCCAGATCGGCGATGATCGGCTCGCCGCCGATGTTCTTGCCGAGGCACAAGGCGAGGCTCTGCTTCGTCTCGACGAAATCCGCCGAGGCGAGGAGCTCGCGCAGATACACGGTCTCGCGTCGGGCATTCGGCAATTCGATGCCGATGGCGTTGCGGCCGGGGACCACCGCCACGCGGGCGGAGACCGCCGACATGGAGCGGGCGATGTCGTCGGAGAGGGAGATCACGCGGCTCGACTTGGTGCCGGGGGCCGGCTCCAGCTCGTAGAGGGTCACCACCGGGCCGGGACGCACGGCGAGGATGTCGCCGCGCACGCCGAAATCGCTGAGCGTCGCCTCGAGCAGGGTCGCATTCTGCTCCAGGGCTTCCGTCGAGACCTGGCTCGCCAGGGACAGGCCCGGTGCCTCCCCGAGCAGTTCGAGGGGGGGATGGGAATAGGTCTCCGCGCCATAGGCCGGTGCGGGAGATGCGCGCCGGATCGGTGCCGGAGCGGGGGACGGTGCCACCGGGGCCACGCGGGAGCGCGGGGCCGGCACGGACTCGGCAGGCTCGTTCGGAGCGTAGTACTCCTCGCCGCCATCATCCGGCTCGTCATCGTGCAGGATCGGCTCCGGGAGGGGACGGCGCGCGACCGGCCGGGGCTCCGTCACGGGCTGTGGCTCGAAGACCGGCTCGCGGCGGGCCGAGGCGGGATCCGCCCCACCCGCCCCACCCGGCCGAGAAGCCGCCTGAGCGGTGCCGCCTCTGGCCGGGTTTCCCGTCTCCAGCGGCGCATGGGTTGACCATGGCGCGTCGTCCCCGTCCGAGAAGGCGCGGCGTGCGGCCAGGGCCGGCGAGGCACCGGCATAGGCGAGGTCGGTGGCCGCCGCCGCCCGGTCGGCACGCCACTCGGCAATCCGTCTGGCGATGGCGGTCCTTCCGCCCATCAGAAGATGCGCCAGGGTGCCGAGGGAGACGATACCGAGGCTCGGTTCGTCCTCCTCGTAACGGCCGTCGTGCCGGGCGGAGGGTTGCGGACGCTGGTGGGACGCGGAGGGAGCGGGCTGATCGTAGGATTCCTCCTCCGGCTCCGCACCGGCGCGGCAGGCACCGGTGAGGCAGAGGATCGCCACCGCCGCGAAGGCGAAGCCGACGAGGGCCGTGGCCGGGGACGCGATGGCGCCGATGAGGAGGCGCGCGGTGTGGATGAGGGCATCGCCGGCCACGCCGCCGAGCCCGGTGGGCAGGGGCCAGCGGGCGGTGGGGGGAAGCGCGCTCGCCACCGCGCTCGCGGCGAAGAAGCCGATGATCCAGAGGGTGATCCGCAGGCCGCCCCGGGGCAGCTCCCGCGACCGCATGAGCTGGACGCCCCAGAAGGCGGGCGGCAGGGCGAAAGCCAGGGAGCCGAGGCCGAGGAGCTGCATCGCGAGGTCCGACACCACCGCGCCGCCGGTGCCGAGCACGTTGTGCGCGGCTCGGTCGGTGGCGTGGTTGATGCTCGGATCGTCGATGGACCACGTCGCCAGGGCGACCGTGAGCGCGGTCGCGCCCGCGAACAGGATGAGACCGCCCATCTCCGTCATCCGCTTGGCCAGGAACGGCCTGAAGCTGTCGACGAAGGTGTCGTAAGGCGATGCGGAACGGCGGAGCGAGCGCATACGGGACCAGACGCAGGGAGAAACGATCCGGTAACGCTATGTCGACCGAGTTAACGGCTGTTTAAGGCTTAGAGATCGTTAGCGCGGCCCGCACAGATGTCTGCTTTTTCGGTCGTGTGCACGCCCTGCTTGGCCAGTTCTCATTCATACCGCCAACGAAGAAAGACCCCGGATCGCTCCGGGGCCTTTCTTCGTCCGTCGCTGAGCTTCGCGCTTAGCGGAAGAGGTTCATGAGGCCGCCCGGCTCGGCATAGATGCCCGGAGCCGCCGTGGAGGTCTGGAAGGTGATCGAGCCGATGACGGCATCGCTGCACCACTTGGAGGTTCCGCCGTTGTTGAAGCCGCGGTAGTCGCCGGTGAAGTTGAAGCAGTCGGTCTTGCTCAGGTCGGTGTTGTGGTAGCGCACATCGAGGACGATGTTCTTGTAGGTGTAGGACAGGCCGACGTTCCCGTAGAGGTAGCTCGGGAGGTTGAAGGCGGTCTGCCCGGTCGCCGAAGTCTTGGCCGCGGTCAGGAAGTAGTAGCCGAGCTCGGACGAGATCGAGAAGCCGCCGGAATAGGCCTCCGGCAGGAACGAGAACCAGTCGGCCGGCAGGGTGTAGGCGGCGGTACCCGAGGTGTAGGTGCCGTTGGCGTGCTGGCCGAGGAAGTTCGGCGAGAAGAACACGTTGAGGCCCAGCGTCAGCGAATCCGTCGCGGTCCAGGTGCCCTTGGCGGCATATTCCATGAAGTCGGTGTTGGCGGTGGTCAGGAACGCGCCGCCCGGTCCCAGCAGGCGCTTCTCGTTGGGGTAGAAGTAGTAGAGCACGCCGAGATCGAGGGCGAACTTGCCGTAGGTCGGACGGATACCGGCGGCGAGATCGAACTCCATGTCCGGCTGCGTGGGCAGGCGGGTCTGGTAGGTGGCGAGGCCGGTATAGGCGAAGCCGCCGAAATACTGGGCCTCGAAGAAGGACTGGTAGCTGCCCTGGCGGTTCGACTGCGACACACCGCGGAAGTTATAATCCGTCTGGTAGCGCGAGCCGAACGAGAAGCCGATCAGCGGTTCAGAGACCTTCGCCTCCACCGGCATGACTTTCGGCGCGGCAAGATCGGCGGCGTTGACAGTGCCAACGCTCAGGAAAGCGGCGAGGGAAGCAGCAGTCCCCAGTGCGGTCAGCTTCAGTGTCATTGCAGTTCAGCCCCAGTTATTCTGTGATTTGCAAGTTGCCAAATCCCGCCGAGCTTCGCAAAACCAACTTTGATGCAAATGCCTAGTTAATAGGCAAATTTGACCTGTTCCAGGACTTGCCGTCGGGATGTTGCATTTGCATCACATTCTCGCCGTACTCCCGCGAAGGGGCGATGCGGCAAGGGAAAGACCGGAAGACCGGCCATGCCGGCACGCGTCGTCGAACCCGGTGGCGGACATGACGAAGGCCCCGGTCGCCTGGCGACCGGGGCCTCGTGGTTCGATGGATCTCGCGGTTCGGCGAGATCAGTAGTTGTAGGCGCGCTCGCCGTGGTCGGCGATGTCGAGGCCTTCGCGCTCTTCGTCCTGGGTCACGCGCAGACCGATGGTCAGGTCGACGAGCTTGTACAGGATGGCGGAGCCGATGCCGGACCACAGGATGGTGAAGCCCACGGCCTTACCCTGGGCCAGGAGCTGCGCCGCCATGTCGTAGGCGCCGACAGCGAGTTCGCCGGGCTTGCTGGTGTAGTCGGGGATGCCGACGCCGCCGAGGTCCGGGCTCACCAGGATGCCGGTGGCCAGGGCGCCGAGGATGCCGCCGATGCAGTGGACGCCGAAGACGTCGAGGGAGTCGTCGTAGCCGAGGGCGTTCTTCACCGTGGAGCACATGATGAAGCAGGCGCCACCGGCGACGAGGCCGAGGACGATCGAGCCCATGGGACCGGCAAAGCCGGCGGCGGGCGTGACGGCGACGAGGCCGGCGATGGCACCCGACAGCATGCCCAGGAGCGAGGGCTTGCCCTTGAGCATCCACTCCACGAACAGCCAGGAGACGGCGGCGGCGGCGGTGGCGACGAAGGTGTTGATCATGGCCAGACCCGCAGAGCCGTTGGCTTCGAGGTTCGAGCCGGCGTTGAAGCCGAACCAGCCGACCCAGAGGAGCGAGGCGCCGATGGTGGTCATGGTGAGCGAGTGCGGGGCGAGGAGGTCACGGCCGTAGCCGATGCGCTTGCCGAGCATCAGGCAGCCGACGAAGCCGGCGATGCCCGCATTGATGTGCACGACGGTGCCGCCGGCGAAGTCGAGGGCGCCCCACTTGAAGATCATGCCCGCATCGGCGTTGACCGCGTCGAGAGCGGCCTGTGCCGTCGCCTTGGAGGCGTCGTCGGTGGCAGCGGCCAGGGCCTTGGCGGCGTCGCCGACGAGGTCGGGACCACCCCAGTACCAGACCATGTGTGCCATCGGGAAGTAGATCAGCGTGACCCACAGCACCGAGAACACGAGCAGGGCAGAGAACTTCATACGTTCCGCGAAGGCGCCGACGATGAGGCCGGGCGTGATCATCGCGAACGTCATCTGGAAGCAGATGTAGACGTATTCGGGAATGACGACGCCGTTGGAGAAGGTCGCCACGGTGGTGGACGGGTCGACGCCCTTCAGGAAGACCTTGGAGAAGCCGCCGACGAAGTCGTTGAGACCGCCGCCGTTGGTGAAGGCCATGCTGTAGCCGAAGGCGACCCACAGAAGGCAGACGATGGAGGCGATGGCGAAGACCTGCGTCAGCACCGAGAGCATGTTCTTGGTGCGCACGAGGCCACCGTAGAACAGCGCGAGGCCGGGCACGGTCATCAGGAGCACGAGGACGGCCGAGACCATCATCCAGGCGGTATCGCCCTTGTTGGGAACGGGCGCGGCGGCGGCCGGCGCCGCGACGACTTCTGGGGTCGGCGACTGTGCGAGGGATGGCTCGACGAACAGAAGGGCCAGCGCGGCGCCTCCCATCCCGAGCGCAAGGGCATTGCGAAGTTTCATGGAAACGGAACTCCCGATCGCGGTGCGATGATGACGTGAAGGAAGGAGGAAGCGGGCCGGAGCGTCGTCCGGCCGGGGCGTTGGCTCAGAGCGCGTCGACGTCGGTCTCGCCGGTGCGGATGCGGACGGCCTTCTCGAGGGGCACGACGAAAATCTTCCCGTCGCCGATCTGGCCCGTGCGGGCGGCGGCGGCGATGGCGTCGATGACGCTGCTGGTGAGATCGGCCGCGACGGCGACCTCGATCTTCAACTTCGGCAGGAAGCTCACGGCATATTCGGCGCCACGGTAAATTTCGGTGTGGCCCTTCTGGCGGCCATAACCCTTGACCTCGGTCACCGTGAGGCCGTGGACGCCGATTCCGGTCAGTGCATCCCTGACCTCCTCGAGCTTGAACGGCTTGATGATAGCCATCACGATCTTCATGGGCGGCGCCCCCTTTTGTTCTGGATGCCCCCGGTCGCCGGCCCGATCTACGTCGCGGCCCGGCAATCCGGCATTTCGCACCAGCCGGAATGGCCAAGCGATCGGCGCCCATCATTCAAGGACTATGCCAAAGGGAACTTTTCTTCATTCCCCGTTCTGCACACAAAGTGAACGATCACTGACGCGTGATCGTGCTATTTTTCCGCGTCAATCGCCTAAAGAACGGTCATTAAGACGATATCATGAGCAGAATGGCAGTCCGTAAAGCATAGCTTGCGGCGGCTCAGGGGGCGTCGCGGATCGGGCGGATCAAACCCTCCTGGGCGACGGATGCCACGAGCTCTCCCTCCCTCGTGAAGATCGATCCCCTGGCGAAACCGCGCGCGCCCGAGGCGACTGGGCTCTCCTGCGCATAGAGCAGCCATTCGTCGGTGCGGAAGGGGCGGTGAAACCAGAGGGCGTGATCGAGGCTCGCGGATTGGATCGCGGCATCGAACACCGTCTGGCCGTGGGGAATCAGCGTCGCATCGAGGAGCATCAGGTCGGAAGCATAGGCGAGGACGGCGCGGTGGATGGCCGGGTCGTCCGGCAAGCGCGCCCCGGCCCGAAGCCAGACGTGGAAGCGGGGCTCGCGCGGTTCGCGCGACATGTACCGTTGCACCTCCACCGGCCTCAGCGCGATCGGGGTGGCGCGCCCGAGATAGGCACGCATCGTGGCCGGGATCGACGGCCCTGCCTGTGCGGCCAGAGCGGGGGCGTCGAGCAACGCCTCGGGTCCCGGTACGTCCGGCATGGCGGTCTGATGGACGAGCCCGTCCTCGTCGGTGTGGAAGGAGGCCGACAGGGTGAAGATCGCGCGGCCGTGCTGATGGGCGACGACTCGCCGCGTTGCGAAGCTGCGCCCGTCGCGGATGCGTTCAACCGCGTAGTCGATCGGCGCAGCCGGGTCTCCGGCGAGAATGAAATAGGCGTGGAGGGAATGCGGTGGCCGGCTCGCCCCCACCGTGCGCGAGGCGGCGACGAGAGCCTGTCCCAGCACTTGGCCGCCGAAGACCCGGAACCACCCGGTCTCGATGCTCTGACCGCGGAACAGGTCCTCGTCGAGGCGAGCGAGGTCGAGACAGGCGAGGAGTTCGTCGACGGATCCGGTCATGCGTGCCTTTCGCCGGGCTGAGGACATCGATGCGGCCGCGCTTCACGGCTTTATCGCAGCTGGAATCGCCACAGCTCACCCGGAATGCAAGGCTCGCCCGGAATGCAAGGCTCGCCCGGAATGCAAGGCTCACCCAGAATGAAAGGCTCACCCGGAATGCAAGGCTCGCCCTGAAAAGAAGACTTGCTCCGAAAGAAAGGCTCACTCGTCTAAAGCGACGGTCCGGACCTCACGGCGACGCATCATGCTTCGCTCTCGCACGTTGCCTCCTGCGCGGCGGGGTGCCACTCCACGTGTCTCTCATCGCAGGCCGTTGGAATGGGGACGAGGTAAAGGGCATGAGCGGATCGATGCAAGGAGGCGCGTCCCGCAAGGTGGCCATCGCCGGCGGCGGTATTCCCGGCCTCAGCCTGGCCCTGGCCCTGCGTCAGGCCCATGGCGATGCCCTCGACGTCACCGTCTTCGATCCAGGGCTCGATCGTGCCGCGCTCCGGCATCGCGGACGTGCTTTCGCCGTGGCGGCGGGCGGACGGCGCATGCTGACGCGGTTGGGAATCTGGGCCGACGTCGCCCACGCGGCGGAACCGATCCTCGACATGGCGATCAGCGACAGTCGGCTGTCGGATCCGGTCAGGCCGGTCTTCCTGACCTTCGGCCAGGACGGCACGGGCGAAACGCCGCCGGCCGGTGAGCCCTTCGCCCATATGGTCGAGGCCGAGTTCCTCGTCGACAGCCTTCTGGCGGCATCGAGAGCCGTCGGGGTCGCCTTCGAGCCGGTCGGCATCCGCCACGCGCAGGCGAGCGGCCGGAGCATGGCCCTCGCGTTGTCCGACGGGCGCGAAACGGACGCGACCTTGCTGGTCGCCGCGGACGGAGCGCGGTCGAGGCTGCGCGAGGCGGCCGGGATCGGTTGGGTCGGCCGGTCCTATCCACAAATGGGCATCGTCGCCACGATCGGGCACGAGCGCCCCCATGGCGGGCGGGCGTTCGAGCATTTCCTGCCCAGTGGTCCCTTCGCGATCCTGCCGCTGGTCGATGGCGGTGTGCTCAGCCACCGTTCCTCCATCGTGTGGACGGAGCGGGAAGCGGATGTGGAGGCGCTGATCGGCGGAAGCCGGGAGGATACCCTCACCGAGATCGAACGCCGCTTCGGGCTCAATCTCGGCCGCCTCGTGATCGAGGACGGGCCGAGCGCCCATCCGCTCTCCCTCGGCATGGCGCGAAGCTTCCGGGGCGAGCGGCTCGCGCTCCTCGGCGATGCCGCCCACGTCATCCATCCGATCGCCGGCCAGGGGCTGAATCTCGGCCTCGCAGATGCCGCATCCCTGGCGGAGGAGATCACGGAGGCTTTGCGCCTCGGCCTCGATCCGGGGGCGAAGGATGTGCTGCAGCGCTACGAGCGCAGCCGGCGCTTCGATACCTTCGCCATGGCGGCGGTCACGGACGGGCTGAACCGATTGTTCTCCAACGACATCCTGCCGATCCGCCTGATGCGCGATCTCGGGCTCGGCCTCGTCGACCGGATGCCGGGCTTGAAGTCGGTGTTCATCGGCGAGGCCTCGGCCTCGCGGGGGGCCTCGCGGGGGGCCTCGCCCAGGCTGATGCGGGGCGAGGCGTTGTAAAGGGGTCTGGGGCTCAGGCCTTCTCGGCCTTGGCGCGTTCGATACCCTCGTTGATGAGGCGATGGGCTTCCGCCTTGTCGCCCCAGCGCTTGATCTTCACCCACTTGCCGGGCTCCAGATCCTTGTAGTGCTCGAAGAAGTGCTGGATCTGCTGGATCGTGATCTCCGGCAGGTCGGTGTAGTTCTCGATCCGGTTGTAGCGCATCGTCAGGTGGCGGGACGGCACGGCGATGATCTTCTCGTCCTCGCCGGCGTTGTCCTCCATCACGAGAACGCCTACCGGGCGAACGCTGATGACCGCGCCGGGCGCGATGGCGCGCGTATTCGCAACGAGAACGTCGCAAGGATCGCCGTCACCCGAGAGAGTGTGGGGGATGAAACCGTAATTCCCCGGATAATGCATCGCGGTATAGAGAAACCGGTCGACCACGAGGGCACCGGATTCCTTGTCCATCTCGTACTTGATCGGATCGCCGCCGATCGGCACCTCGATGATGACGTTGACGTCGTCCGGCGGGTTCTTTCCAATCGAGATGGAGTCGATGATCATGTGGTCCTCGCTCGAGCCTGCAGCAATCCAAGACGCTGTTTCGGCGTCTCTTAAATCCCTTCCGCGATAAAGGAAATCGACCTTCGCCCGATGCGCGGGGCTTTTGCGGCTTATCGTAACCGGTGCGCGCCCGTTCAGCCCTGAAAGCCCCGGCCCATACGGTCGATGGCTCGGGAGTCGCACATATCGGGTAACCTGCGGGTCTCAACTCATGAACGGCCCCTGGATTCACCCATCTGCTCGACAACTGTTCCCTCTATCCAAGAGGGTTGGATGGACGGCGCGACGGGCTCGCTCTCCTGGAGGGAGAGAGGACCCGAGCGGCCTGCGAGTTGTGGAGATATCGTAGGCTGGGAGGAGAGGGAGTTCCGGTACGCCTCACGCTCACCCCTCAATGACCTCCATCACGCCGTTCCTGATCCTCGGCAGCCCCATCACAGTCGTGAATATCCAGTCGCGGTGTGGGGACGGAGCGGCGGATCAGGATTTCTTATCGCCCGATCCGAACCAGCGCCGCCAGACGCCCTCGATCCAGCGGGCCGAGCGTTCGAGGGGAACCTTGAGGGCCGGAATGTCCTGGCTGAGGAGCGCGAGCCCCACGGGTAGCATCCACAGCCCGAGCACCGGCAGAATCGAGAAGATGCCGCCGAGGATGAAAAGGATCGCCGCACCGATTCTCACCCAGCGGCGAGAGGGCTCGCGCAGCCACTCGATGGCGCGCCGCAACCGATCGGGCAATTTCTCGGTGAGGCGGGTGACGCGGTCGTCCCAATCCTGCGCCGTGCAATCCCGGCGTGACAGATCCTGTTGGTTGGCGGTCATCATGGTCCTTGATCCGGCGCGGGGGCGTCGCGACGCCTTCCCGGCATATGGGAACGGCGGCGTCCGGGCGCGGGATCAACGTGCTGCCCCGCCTTCAGGGTTCCCCGAAGACGGGTTAGCGATGCCTCACTCGAAGCGGTAGGCCACCTTGGAGAGGACGGCGCCGGCCATGCGGTCGATGGCCTCCGCCACCTTCACGCCGCCGAGGCTGGTATAGAAGCCGCAGGCGCGCTCGTTGCCCGCCAGGGTCCAGATCCCGATCCGGGTCAGCCCATGGTCGGCGAGGTCGTTGCGCACCGCGCGGAACAGACGCCGGCCGAGACCGAGGCCCTGATAGGCCGGCAGGATGTAGAGTTCGTCCACCTCCCCCGATGCCTTGAGGGCGGCGCCCCGCGCCTGCCCGTAGATCGCGTATCCGACGACCTCGTCGCCGATTTCGACCACCACCAGGGGGCGATTGCGCTGGGCCGCGCCGAGCCACCATTGCGAGGGGCGCTGGGAGATCATCCGCTCCAGGGAGACGCCGGGGATGATGCCGCGATAGGCCTCCCTCCAGGTTTCGTCGAAGACGTCGCTCAACCGATCGGCGTCTCTCGGACGGGCGCGGCGGATGCTGGTGGTGCTCGTCTTCATGACTGTCCCTACGCTTGTTGGAAACGGGAACGATCTCGCATCGAAATCCACGATACGGGCATGATGAAGGCAAGCCGGATGCCGAGTTCCGAAAAGCGCGCTTCGTAAAGCTCGGGTGACGCAATTCTGCGACATCCGTTTGCCCGACGCTGCCCCGGCTGTTAGAGCCGCCGCACGTTCCTCCCGACAGGTTCCTTCCGCCCCCCGTGTTCAACAGATTCATCAAGCCCGAGATCCGCTATGCCCGGCGCATGGCGCGGATCGCCCGCTTCGAGCAGCCGATCGCCGGCCGGGGCGCGCGCATGCGGGCCTGGGCCAACATGCTGCTCGTGGATCACGGGGTGTTCCGGCTGGCCTATCTCAACCGGCACAAGATCGGCACCGGCAAGGTCTGGCGCTCGGCCCAGCCGACGCCGCACCAGCTCGCCTGGTTCCGGCGGCAGGGCGTGCGGACGGTGATCTCCCTGCGCGGCGGCCGCGAGCATGGCTCCTGGCCGCTCCAGCGCGAGGCCTGCGCGCAGCAGGGGCTGGACCTCGTGGAGTTCGTCCTGCGCTCGCGCGAGGCGCCGTCGAAGGAGACGATCCTCGGCGCGAAGGGGTTCTTCGACGGGGTCCAGTATCCCGCCGTGATGCACTGCAAGTCCGGGGCGGACCGGGCGGGCCTCGGCGCCGCCCTGTTCCTCATCCTGCACGAAGGCGTGCCGGTCTCGGAGGCGATGGGTCAGCTCTCGGCCAGGTACGGCCATTTCCGATTCGCCAAGACCGGAATCCTCGACGCGTTCTTCGACCTCTACCTGCGGGAGGGCGAAGCGAAGGGGCTGGATTTCCTGACCTGGGTCGAGACCGTCTACGACCCCGAGGCCCTGAAGCGCGAGTTCCGGCCGGGCTTCTGGTCCGACCTCGTGGTCGACCGGGTGATCAAGCGGGAATAGTGCGCGTCTCGCGCGCTACTCCGCCGCCAGCCGGGTGGTCTCTCGGAATGGATGGGCCGGGTAGGTGCCGATGATGCGCAGTTCCCGCGAGAAATACGCGAGTTCGTCCAGCGCGCGGGCAAGGCCGGGATCCTCCGGATGGCCGTCCACCTCGGCATAGAACTGCGTCGCCGAGAACTGGCCCTCGACCATGTAGCTCTCGAGCTTCGACATGTTGACGCCGTTGGTGGCGAAGCCCCCGAGGGCCTTGTAGAGCGCCGCCGGGATGTTGCGCACGCGGAAGATGAAGCTCGTCACCGTCGGTCCGGCATCGGGCGGCACCTCCACCGCCGCGGGCGAGAAGACCACGAAGCGCGTGGTGTTGTGGCTCTCGTCCTCCACGTCGCGGGCGAGGATGTCGAGCCCGTAGACGCCCGCCGCCATGGCCGGGGCCAGGGCGCCGCGGCTCGGATCGCCCGCTTCGGCGACTTCGCGCGCCGCGCCCGCGGTGTCGCCGGCGACGATGGCCTTCAGCCCGAGCCGCCGGATGATCTTGCGGCATTGGCCCAGCGCATGGACGTGGCTGTGAACCGTCCGGATCGCCTCGATCGGCGTGCCGGGAAGCGCCATCAGCTGAAAATGGATCGGCAGGAAGTGCTCGGCCACGATGTGCAGGTTCGAGCTCGGGATCAGGTGATGGATGTCGGCGACACGACCGGCGATGGAATTCTCGATGGGGATCATCGCCAGGGCGGCACGGCCGTCATTCACCGCCGCGAAGGCCTCTTCGAACGAGGCGCAGGGCAGCGGCGTCCAGTCGGGATAGGCCTGGGCGCAGATGATGTGCGAATTCGCGCCCGGCTCGCCCTGATAGGAGATCGTGGTGCGGGATTCGGTCGTATCGGACATGGAAGTGATGACTCGGTTCGTCAGTTGAGGCGCCGGGCCAGGAGTACCGCCCGCGCCCGTTCGAGATCGGCGGGGGTGTCGACGCCCAGCGGCAGGTCGTCGACGATGGTGGCGTCGATGCGCATGCCCGCCTCCAGCGCCCGCAGCTGCTCCAGTTTCTCGCGGGTCTCGAGTTCGCCGGGCGGCAGGGCCATGAAGCGGGTGAGTGCCCGGCGGCGATAGGCGTAGAGGCCGATATGGTGGAACAGCGGCCCCTCCCCCCAGGGCGCCTGCGCCCTCGTGAAATAGAGCGCGCGCAGGCGGTTCGGCCCCACATGGTGGCCGACGAGCTTCACCACGTTGGGATCGTGCCGCTCCTCGTCGCGGGTGATGACGGCGCAGAGGGTGGCGATGTCCACGGCTCTGTCCGCCAGGGGCGTGATCGCCGCGCCGATGATCGCCGGGTCGATCGTCGGCAGGTCGCCCTGCACGTTGACCACCACGTCGTGGTGTCCCTGTGGATCGATGATGTCGAGGGCCTCGGCCAGCCGGTCCGAGCCGGAGGGATGATCGGCCCGGGTGAGGGTCGCGAGGCCGCCGACCCGCTCGATCGCCTCGACGATCTCGACGGCATCCGTGGCCACGACCACCGGCCCGATCCCGGCCTCCACGGCGCGGCGCCAGACATGGACGATCATCGGCTCACCGGCGATGTCGGCCATCGGCTTGTTCGGCAGCCGGGAGGCGGCCATGCGGGCGGGAATGAGAACGAGGGGATCCGACATCGACCGGCGTATCTCTGCAGCGAGCCGGGGGAGTAGCAGGGGCAGTGCGCGTTGTCATCGGCGCGTTGTTCATCGGCGCATGGTCGGGGCCCCCGGAATGACATCCGGCGCTCTGCGACTACACGGCCGTCAGCTCCGCCATTGTCAAGGTCGGTCCTTAACCGCTATTCACCCTCGAACATTTCCAGAGTCCGGGGCATCCGCTCACCGGGCCACGCCTGCCGCCGCAACCGGCGGACGCCCCCGGAGTTGTCGAGAATGGACTCTTTCGAGCTGAACAAGGTCGCGGGCGCCGTGCTCGGCACTCTGCTTCTCGCCATCGGGTCCGGCTTCGTCGCCGAATTGATCTACAGCGCCAAGCCGGCGGGAAGTGCGGGCTATGCCCTGCCCGAGCCTCAGCCCGAGGCGGCCGGTGGCGGTGCCGCCGCCGCGGTCAAGGCCGAGCCCCTTCCGGTCCGTCTCGCCAGCGCCAGCGTCGAGAAGGGCACCGGCGCGGCCAAGAAATGCGCGGCCTGCCACAGCTTCGAGAAGGGCGGCCCGAACAAGGTCGGCCCGCATCTCTGGGGCGTCGTCGATCGCCAGCGCGCCCATGAGGGCGGGTTCGAGTATTCCGCCGCGCTGAAGGAGAAGGGCGGCACCTGGACCTACGACGAGCTCGACCACTTCCTCGCCAACCCGAAGACCTACGTGCCGGGCACCAAGATGGCTTTTGCCGGCATCCAGGCCCCGCAGGAGCGCGCCGACGTGATCGCCTATCTGCGCTCGCTGGCCGATACTCCGGCACCCCTTCCCGCCGTGGAGAAGGCCGCCGCCGAGGACAAGCCGGCGGACCAGAAGGCGCCGGAGGAGAAGCCGGCTCAATAAACGGCGTTCGTCGGCGACTAGTTCTTCATCTGCACGACGAAAGGCGCGGCATGTCCGCGCCTTTCTCGTTTCGTACAACCGGTCGATCGGCTCGTTCGCATATTGCAGTGCGGTGGCGCCTGTCGAATCACGTCACCGGCCGAGGTCGTGAAACGAACGGATCGCGCCATCGTGAACGGGCGGCGCAGGGTGCGAATCGACCCGTAATCGCTGCTGATCGACGGTTTAAGGCCCAGATTCCATCGAAATACTGCATCGCCTGATCTCGCAGCTTGGGCAGACGCCGGCATCTGCGCTATAACTTAGAATTATATCAGTTATTGCATCGCACAATAGAATTGGTGCAGGAAGGCCCGGCGAAGCAAGAGAGAGCGAGACGTATGTCGAACGGTGTCGAGGGACAGTCTGCCATGGGTGAATACGCGTCGATCCACCGCCGGAAGCTGTTGAGCTACTTCTCCGCCAGCCCCCTGTTCGCGCCGAGCGCCGCGCGCGCCCTGGCGGGAATCGCCGCCCTCGGAACCACGGAAGCGGTGGCCCAGAGCTACGACGTGCTTCGCGCAGCCCCCGTGATGAACGGCGACCTCATCGCCTCTCCGGCGCAGGCTCTCAACGTGTTCGATTTCGAGCCCGTGGCGAAGAAGGAATTGCCGCCGGCGCATTACGGCTACCTCGCCAGCGGCGTCGACGCCGACAAGACGCTCAAGGCCAACCGCGACGATTTCGACAAGATCCACATCCGCGTCCGCCGCCTGATCGACGTGCGCAAGATCGACACGACCGTGAAGATCTTCGGAGAGACCTGGGCCAGCCCGATCGCGCTGGCGCCCGTGAGCAGCGTCGGTGCCTTCCACCCCGAGGCCGAGGCGGCCGCCGCCCGCGCCTGCAAGGCGAAGGGTCACCAGATGATCCTGTCCACGGTGGGCAGCACCTCGATCGAGGACGTCATCAAGGAGCGCGGCGCCCCCGTCTGGTACATGCTCTACCCGACCGACGACTGGTCCGTGACTGAGAAGCTGGTGAAGCGGGCCGAAGCGGCCGGCGCACCGGCCATCGTGCTCACCGTCGACCGCCAGGGCGGCCGCAACACCGAGACGCTGTTCCGCGAGCGCCGCGCCGACACGCGCACCTGTACGGATTGCCATACGCCGGGCTTCAAGAACGAAGTCAGCCGCAAGCCGATGTTCGACGACATCGACGTGTCGAAGGTGACCAACCTCTACGGCACCGGCATGACCTGGGACTACGTGAAGCGCCTTCGCGGCATCGTGAAGGGCAAGCTCGTCCTCAAGGGCATCGTGACCCAGGAGGACGCCAAGATCGCCCTGACCCACGGCGTCGACGCGATCATCGTCTCCAACCATGGCGGCCGCGCCGAGGAGAGCCTGCAATCGACCATCGGCGCTCTGCCGGAAGTGGTCGCCGCCGTGAACGGCAAGGTACCGGTCCTCATCGATGGCGGTTTCCGTCGCGGCACCGACGTGCTGAAGGCCCTGGCGCTCGGCGCCACCGCAATCTGCGTCGGCCGCCCCTATGTCTGGGGCCTCGCCGCCTTCGGCCAGCCCGGCGTCGAGATGGTGCTCACCCTGATGCAGCGCGAGTTCGAGACGATCATGCGCCAAGTGGGAGCCACCAAGCTCTCCGAGATCACGTCCAAGAACGTCCAGATCGTCTGACGTCCTTCACATGACCGTTCCTCCGGCGCGTTGGACCGACGCGCCGGAGACGTGCCCGCTTGGCGTGGCCTGCCCCGACGTCCTAGAAGGACATCCCGCCCGCGCCCTCGACGGCACGGGCTCCGGAATTCGGGAGACAGCCGCCTCGTGATGCGAACAGCCCTGATCGGACGCCTCCTCGCCGCCTCCCTCGCAGTCGTCGCCTTCGTCGGCGGTGCCGGGGCAGCCCCCGACGGCGCACAATGGGCCCACGCCCTCACGCTGATGGGCGAGCCGAAATACCCGGCCGGGTTCAAGCAGTTCGACTATGCCGACCCGAAGGCTCCCAAGGGCGGGCTCGTGCGCCTCGGCGCCCAGGGCGGCTTCGACAATTTCAACCTCGTCGTAGCCGGCCTGAAGGGCGATCTCGAAGGCGGGGTCGCGCAAATCTACGATACGCTGATGACGGAGTCGCTGGACGAGCCGTTCACCTCCTACGGGCTCCTCGCCGAGGGAGTCCGCATCGCCGACGACCTCTCTTCCGTCAGCTACCGCCTGCGCGAGAATGCCCGCTGGCACGACGGGAAGCCGATCACCCCCGAGGACGTGGTCTGGTCCTACGAGACGTTGAAGGCCAACAGCCCGTTCTACGCGGCCTATTACCAGACGGTGGCGAAGGGCGAAGTCACCGGCCCGCGCGAGGTCACCTTCACGTTCACCGAGAAGGGCAACCGCGAACTGCCGCAGGTGCTCGGTCAGCTCCGCGTGCTGCCCAAGCATTGGTGGACGGCCAAGGATGCGGAAGGGCGCCAGCGCGACGTCACCCAGACCACTCTCGAGATCCCCCTCGGCTCCGGCCCCTATCGCCTCGCCAAGTTCGAGGCCGGCCGCAGCGTCACCTACGAGCGTGTGCCCGATTACTGGGGCGCCGACCTGCCGGTGAATGTCGGCCGCAACAATTTCGGCACGATGCGCAACGAGTATTTTCGTGACGCCACCGTGCTGATCGAGGCGCTGAAGGGCGACCTGTTCGACTTTCGTGCCGAGAACGTCGCCCGCAACTGGGCCACGGCTTACGACGACTTCCCCGCCGTGAAGGAGGGCCGCCTGATCAAGGAGGAATTCCCCGACCGCGGCAACGGCACCATGCAGGCCTTCGTCTTCAACACCCGCAAGGCCAAGTTCGCCGACGAGCGGGTGCGCCGCGCCTTCAACCTCGCCATGAACTTCGAGGAGATGAACCGGGCGCTGTTCTTCGGTCTCTACAAGCGGATCGATTCCTATTATTTCGGCTCGGAACTCGCCTCCTCCGGCCTGCCGCAGGGCGCGGAACTGGCGATCCTCGACGGTGTGAAGGACAAGGTCCCGCCCTCCGTCTTCACGACGCCCTACACCAACCCGGTGAACGGTACGCCCGATGCCGTGCGCGCCAACCTGCGCGAGGCGGTGCGCCTCCTGAAGGAGGCCGGCTACGAGCTGCGCGATGGGCGCATGACGAACGTGAAGACCGGCGAGCCCCTCACGGTCGAGTTCCTGGAGTTCCAGAGCGTGTTCGAGCGGGTGGTCCTGCCGTTCTCGGCGCAGCTGAAGCTCATCGGCATTCAGACCTCACTCCGCGTCATCGATCAGGCTCAGTACCAGAACCGGCTGCGCGCCTTCGATTTCGACGTGACCACGAGTTCCTGGGGCCAGTCGCTCTCCCCCGGCAATGAGCAGCGCGAATATTGGGGCTCGGCGGCCGCCGACAAGCAGGGCTCGCGCAACCTGATCGGGATCAAGGACCCGGCGATCGACACGCTGATCGAGGCGGTGATCTTCGCCAAGGACCGGCCGGGCGTGCTCGCCGCCACCCACGCCCTCGACCGGGTGCTGCTGTCGCACAATTACGTCGTACCTCAATGGGCCTCGAACGTGTCGCGGACCCTGCGCTGGAACCGGTTCGGCCATCCGGCCACCCTCCCGCTCTACGGCTCGTCCGGCTTCCCGACCACGTGGTGGTACGACGAGGCGCTGGCCGCCAAGACCGGGGCGCCCCGGTGAGGGTCGCGCCGACCCGCCGGGACTTCGTCGTCGGGGCCGGCGCCCTCGGCATCGCCACAACCCTGTCGAAGCCGGCTCGCGCCGCCCTCGCCGGCCCGAGCCACGGCATGTCGAGTTTCGGCGAGCTGAAATACCCGGCGGACTTCCCGCACTTCGCCTATGTCGACCCGGCCGCCCCGCGTGGCGGGCGCTTCTCCGGGCAGCTGTCCTCGACCCTGGGCAACCAGGCCAACGACACGTTCAACACCCTCAACGTCTATGTCCTGCGCGGCGACGGCGCGGCCGGCATGAATTTCACCTTCGATTCGCTGATGGTGCGGGCGCTGGACGAGCCGGACGCGCTCTACGGCCTCGTCGCCCGCAGCGTCGAGGCGAGCGAGGACGGCCTGACCTACCGTTTCGCCCTGCGCCCGCAGGCGCGGTTCCACGACGGCTCGCGTCTCACCGCCGCCGATGTCGCCTTCTCGCTGACCCTGCTGAAGGAGAAGGGCCACCCCGAGATTTCCCAGGTGATCCGGGACATGGCGGACGCCGTGGCCGAGGGCGACGAGACCGTGGTGGTGCGCTTCGAGAAGGGTCGCAGCCGCGACCTGCCGCTCTTCGTCGCCACCCTCCCGATCTTTTCGAAGGCCTATCATGCCGGCCGGGACTTCGAGGCCTCCACCCTGGAGCCGCCGAGGGGGTCCGGCCCCTACAAGGTCGGGCGCCTGGAGGCCGGCCGCTTCATCGAACTGGAGCGGGTGGCCGATTACTGGGCCGCCGACCTGCCGGTAATGGTCGGCCACAACAATTTCGACCAGATCCGCTACGAGTATTTTCGCGATCGCCAGGTGGCGTTCGAGGCGTTCAAGAGCGGAATCTTCACCTTCCGCGAGGAGTTCACCGCTCGCGTCTGGGCCACCGGCTACGACTTCCCCGCCTTCCGAGAGGGACGGGTACGCAAGGAGGTGGTGCCGGATGCCCGCCCCTCCGGCACGCAGGGCTGGTGGATCAACACCCGCCGCGAAGCCTTCCGCGACCGCCGGGTCCGCGAGGCGATCGGCCTGTGCTTCGACTTTCCCTGGGCCAACAAGAACCTGATGTTCGGCGCCTATATCCGCACAGCCTCGTTCTTCGAGAATTCCGATCTCAAGGCCACCGGCAAGCCCTCGCCCGAGGAACTTGCCCTCCTCGACCCAATGCGCGCCGACCTGCCCGACGAGGTCTTCGGCGAGGCCTGGCAGCCGGATCGATCGGACGGGTCGGGCCAGGACCGGGCCTTGCTCAGCCGGGCCGTGGCGCTCCTGCGCGAGGCGGGCTGCACCCGCGACGGCGGCACCATCACGCTGCCGAACGGCAAACCCCTGGAGATCGAGTTCCTCGATGCCGACCCGGCCCTCGAGCCGCATACCCAGTCGTTCATCCGCAACCTCGGCCTGATCGGGATCAAGGCGGGCATCCGGCGGGTGGACACGTCGCAGTACCAGGCTCGGCTCAAGGATTTCGACTTCGACATCACCTCGCGCCGCTACGGTAGCGGGCCGACCCCCGGCCCCGAACTGCGGCAGGTCTACGGCTCGGCCAGTGCCGCGACGCCGGGGTCGGACAACCTAGCCGGCGTGTCGAGCCCGTCCGTGGACATCCTGATCGGCCGGGTGCTCGATGCCGCGTCGCGGGCCGATCTCACGGTCGCCGCTCGCGCCCTCGACCGGGTGCTGCGCTCCGGCCGCTACTGGATCCCGATGTGGTACAAGGCGGATCACCGCCTCGCCCTGTGGGACGTCTACGACCACCCATCGCCCGGCCCGGCCTACGATCTCGGTGCGCCGGCGATCTGGTGGCACGACGCCGACAAGGCCCGGCGCATCGGCAGGAATTGAGGACCACACGTGCTCGCCTACATCCTGCGCCGCATCGCCCTCATGGTCCCGACGATCTTCGGGATCATGCTCATCACCTTCGTGATCGTCCAGTTCGCCCCCGGCGGGCCGGTGGAGCGCGTGCTGGCGCAGCTGCAGGGACAGAACGAGGGCAGCCTGTCCCGCGTCACCGGCGGGGCCGGCGATCTCGGCGGCGGCGGGCGCTCGGCCGGCGGCGGCTCGGAGGCGAGTTCGCGCTATCGCGGCGCGCAGGGGCTCGACCCGGCCTTCATCAAGAAGCTCGAACAGCAATTCGGCTTCGACAAGCCGGCTCCCGAACGCTTCGCCAAGATGCTGTGGGACTACGCCACCTTCGATTTCGGCAAGAGCTATTTTCGCGATGTCTCGGTGCTGCAGCTGATCCGCGAGCGGCTGCCGGTCTCGATTTCCCTGGGCTTGTGGATGACGCTCCTGTCCTACGCGATCTCGATCCCGCTCGGCATCCGCAAGGCGGTGAAGGACGGCTCGCGCTTCGACCTGTGGACCTCCAGCATCGTCATCGTCGGCTACGCCATCCCGAGCTTCCTGTTCGGCATCGCCCTCATCATCCTGTTCGCCGGCGGCTCGTTCCTGCAGGTCTTCCCGATTCGCGGCCTCACCAGCGAGGGCTGGGAGAGCTTCACCCTCTGGGGCAAGATCGTCGATTACGCCTGGCACATGACGCTGCCCCTCACCGCCCTGGTGCTCGGCGCCTTCGCCACCTCGACGCTGCTGACGAAGAACTCGTTCCTCGACGAGATCCGCAAGCAATACGTGATGACGGCGCGGATGAAGGGCCTCACCGAGCGGCGCGTGCTCTACGGGCACGTGTTCCGCAACGCCATGCTGATCGTGGTGGCGGGCTTTCCGGGCGCCTTCATCTCGGCCTTCTTCGCGGGCTCCCTGCTCATCGAGACGATCTTCTCCCTCGACGGGCTCGGGCTCCTGTCCTTCACCTCCATCGTCGGGCGCGACTACCCGATCGTCTTCGCCACGCTCTACATCTTCTCGCTGATGGGGCTGGCGGTGAACCTGCTCTCGGACCTGATCTACACCTGGATCGACCCGCGCATCGATTTCTCCGCCCGGGCCACATGACCAGCCTGCCCCTCGTCATCCGGCCCGAGCTGCCGGGCGACGCCGACGCCATCGAGCGCCTCCATGCCCGCGCCTTCGGGCCGGGGCGCTTCGCCCGCACCGCCTATCGCCTGCGCGAGGGCACCGTGCCCCTGGCCGATCTCTGCTTCACCGCGCTCGTGGGTACCTACCTCGTCGGCTCGGTCCGAATTGGACCGGCGCAGGCGGGCGGGTCTCTCCTCGTGCTTGGGCCGCTCACGGTCGATCCGAGCTTCGAGAAGCGCGGCATCGGCGGATCGCTGATGCAGGCGAGCCTCGACGCCGCGCGCGCCGGCGGCCACGGGGTCGTGGTTCTGGTGGGCGACGCGCCCTATTACCACCGCTTCGGCTTCGCGCCCGTGCCGCCCGGCCGCCTCCTGCCGCCGGGACCGGTCGATCCCGCGCGCTTCCTCTGGCTCGAACTCCGCCCCGGCGCCCTCGACACCGTATCGGGGAACGTGAAAGCCGTTCGTCCGCGTTGACCCGACAGGTGCCGAGCGGCGGCGCGGGAGCGACAAATGACGGAAGCGAACCATTCCATCAGACACCGGACCATCGCGGTGAACGGCGTCACCCTGCATGTGGCGTCCGCCGGCCATGGCCCCCCCCTGGTCCTGCTCCATGGCTGGCCGGAATTCTGGCTCACCTGGGAGCCGGTGATGCGGCGCCTCGCCGACCGGTTCGAGCTGATCGTTCCCGATCTGAGAGGCTTCGGCGAGAGCGAGAAACCGGATGCCGGACCGTCGGACCGGGCCGGGGCGGAGGTCCACGCCGCGGATGTCGTCGGGTTGCTCGATGCCCTGGGAATCGCGCGCGCCGGGTTCGTCGGCCACGATGTGGGCGCCTATGTCGGGCAGGCGCTCGGGCGTCGCATCCCGGAGCGGCTGACCGGCCTGTTCTTCTTCGATTGCCCCTATCCCGGCATCGGGCCGCGCCTCGCGGCTCCTGAGATGCTGAGCGAGATCTGGTACCAGTCCTTCCACGTCAAGCCGTTCGCCGCCGCCACGGTCGGCGCGTCGTCCGAGTCCTGCCGATTGTATATCGGCCATTTTCTGCGCCACTGGGCCGGCGGGAATCCGGCTGCCTTCGATGACGTGTTGGAATCGTTCGTCGATAATTTCATGGCCCCCGGCAACCTGCAGGGCGGCTTCAACTGGTACGTCAGCGCGCATGAGGGGCGACTCGCCATGATCCGGGGCGAAGCGCCCACGCTGGCTGCGATCACCGTGCCGACTTGCATCCGCTGGGGCACACGCGACCCGCTCTTCCCCTATGCCTGGACCGACCGCCTCGGCGAAACCTTCTCCGATCTCGACCTCGCCCCGTTCGAGGGAGTCGGCCATTTCCCGCACCGCGAAGCGCCGGATGCGGCGGCGGCGGAGATCGCGCGGTTTTTTGGACGTTTGGTGGGGTGACCTTAAGGATCGACATTCTCCGTCGAGGCGCCCTGCCCTCCCCCCTTGGCGGGAGAAGGTGGCCCGCCAAGCGGGTCGGATCAGGGGCGCGCCATCATCGGAGAGGTCGACCCCTCTCCCGGTCGCTCCGCGACCACCCTCCCCCGCAGAGGGGGGAGGGTCGGAGATCTACGCCGCCCGTCCGCGCCGCCCCTCCACCAGCCACATCGCCAGCACCGCTCCGGCGAGCGCCACCAGCGCCCATAGGCCCAGCGCCAGGGGATAGACCTCGACGCCGCGGATGACGGCGCTGTCGCTTGGGCGGAAGCCGATCCAGTCGGCGCCTGCGAGCCGCCCGCTGCGCACGGCCTGGAGACGCGGCACCACGGTGGTCCCGCCCGCATCGGCAATGCGACGGATCGAGCCGCCCGTCCCCTCGGCCAACGCCTTCAGACGCTCGGTATCGCTGAACACGTCGGTGAGTTCGCGCGGGTTGGGCGGCCCGACGCTGACGAAGGCGATGAGCGAGCCGGAGCGCAGGGTGTGGAGCCCAAGTTCCGTGGCCTCGAACGTCGTGCTGAACAGGCCGGGCTCGCCGGCCGTGAGGGTGAGGGTCCGCTCCGGTCCGGTCGGCCCCTTCACGGTGACGGGGTCGGTGGTCTCGGCCATGGTCTGGCGCTCGACGCGGACCTCGCGTCCGTGCCCCGTGGTCTGCGCCCGCAGGGCCTCCTCTTCGAGGGCCGGCTCCTTCATCAGCCAATGGCCGAGGCGGCGCAGGAGATCGAGATAGGGGCCGCCCTCCTGATAGCCGCGCGCCCAGAGCCAGGCATGGTCGGACAGCAGCAGGGCGACCCGGCCCTTGTCCTCCCGCGAGAGAGCGAGGAGCGGCAGGGCGTTCGGCCCCTGGAGGATCGGCTGAATGCCCGGCTTGGTCTGAGCCGATACGATGCGCAGCCAATCGCCCCAGGCGGGGGGCGATGCCTCCGACCCCGGCAGGGCACGGGTGACGGGGTGGCGGGTGCCGGTGCCCGTCAGCGTCGCCTTGTAGGGCTGTTCGACCACGCGCCCGTTGGGTTCTCCCGGCAGGATCTGGGAGAGCCGCGTGCGGGCGAGGCTCGCCGAGGAGGCGAATTCCGGCCCCGCCGCGATGAGGAGCGCGCCGCCGTCGCGGACGTAGCGGACGATGTTGTCGAAATAGGCCGAGGGCAGCACGCTCTGGTTGGCGTAGCGGTCGAAGATGATGAGGTCGAAATCCTTGATCTTCTGGACGAACAGCTCGCGCGTCGGGAAGGCGATGAGCGAGAGTTCGGAGATCGGCGTGCCGTCCTGCTTCTCCGGAGGCCGCAGGATGGTGAAATGGACGAGATCGACGTTGGCGTCGGATTTCAGCAGGTTGCGCCAGGTGCGCTCGCCCTGGTGCGGCTCGCCGGAGACGAGGAGCACGCGCAGCTTCTCGCGGATACCCTCGATGGGCAGCACGGCGCGGTTGTTGATCGTGGTCAACTCGCCGGGCAACGGCTCGACCTCGATCTCCACGACGTTGGGGCCGCCATGCTCGATCTTGGTGGTGAGCGAGAACGGCTGGCCGGTGGGGAAGGTGCGGCGTCCGATCTCCTCGCCGTCCCGGCGCACGGTGACGGTGGCGTTGCCGGTGCCACCCCGCTCCATCACCTCGGCGCGGATGGTGAGATCGCGCCCGACGATGCCGAAGCGCGGGGCTTCGATCAGCTTGATCTGGCGGTCGCGCTCGTCGGGATGTCCGGTGACGAGGACGTGGAGCGGCGCCTTGATGCCCAGCGCCGCGACGGTGGCCGGAATGTCGTGGACGACGCCGTCCGTGAGCATCACCACGCCGGCCAGCCGATCCGGCGGAACGTCGGCGAGGCCCTGGGACAGGGCGGTGAACAGCTTGGTGCCGTCATCGCCGTCCTTGGCGTCGGGCACGTCGATGAAGCGCGGCTCGATGTTGGTGAGCGCCCCGAAGCGCCGCTGCAACTCGGCCCGCACCGTGTCGGTCATGGCCGGGCGGTCCCCGAGGCTTTGCGACCCCGACCGGTCGACGACGATGGCCGCGATGTCCTTCACCGGCTCGCGGTCCTCGCGCACCAGGGACGGGTTGGCGATGGCCAGCAGCACGAGCCCGAGGGCCAGCGCCCGCAGGATCGCCGTGCGCCCCCGCGCCACGAAGGCGAGAACGACGAAGACCGCCACCAGAACGCCCAAGCCCGCGATGACAGGCCACGGGATGAGCGGTGTGAAGCTGAGGCTCAGCATGGGCTAGTGGCCTCAAAAGTTATGATGGACTGGCGCGGCGTCGCCACTGGTGCCTTCTGAGTCCTCTGCGGGAGACCGGATCCACGCATCTGCCTTTGCAGGCAGAACGCGTCCCTCTCCCGCATGTGGGGAGAGGTTAGGAGTGGGGGTGGCGCCGCTTGCCTCTGAACTCTGAGGGTCACCCGATCACCCCCACCTCCAACTCCTCCCCACAAGGGGGAGGAGAGCCGCGCATCCCGAGAAATGCGTGAATGCCATAGCTCTGTGGGAGCGGGTCGGGAGAGGGGAGCGCGCTGTCCGGAGAGGTCGCCCCCTCTCCCGGTCGCTCCGCGACCACCCTCCCCCGCAGAGGGGGAAGGGACGAACCCGTTGAGCCAACAGCCAGTCTCAAAGACCATCACTGCCCCAACCGCTCCAGCAGGGCCGGGACGTGGACCTGATCCGCCTTGTAGTTGCCCGTGAGCGTATAGATCACGAGGTTGATGCCGCCGCGAAACGACATCTCGCGCTGGCGCTGGTCGCCGCCGACGATCGGGTAGAGCGCCTCGCCGCGCTTACCCACCGCCCAGGCGGCGGCGAGGTCGTTGCCGGTGATGACGATGGGGGAGACGCCGTCGCCGGCCCGGGCGGGGCGGCGTTCGGCCCCGTCGCCGGCCGGCGGCAGGGTCTCGACCCAGGTCTGGCCGGTGGCGTAGCGGCCGGGGAAATTGTCTACGAGGTAGAAGGCCTTGGTGAGGACGTGATCGGCCGGGACGGGTTCCAGTTCCGGCACTTCCAGGGTGGAGAGCATCTTGCGCAGATAAGCTCCCTCCGGGGTGGGTGGGCCGCCCGGTCGCGCGGTGAGCGCGTCGCGGGTATCGAACAGCACCGTCCCGCCGTTGCGCATGAACGCGTCGATCCGGCGGATGGCGGCCTCGCTCGGCTGCGGGCGGCTGGCGACGATGGGCCAGTAGATGATCGGGTAGAAGGCGAGCTCGTCCTTGCCCGGATCGATGCCAATGGGGTCGCCCGGCTCCAGGGCCGTCCGGCTGGCGAGCATCTGGGTCAGGCCGTTGAGCCCGGCGCGGCTGGCCGTATCCGTCGCCTCGTCGCCGGTGACGACATAAGCGAGGCGTGTGGCAAGGGCCGATTCGAACGCATTCGGCCGCGCGGTCTCCTGCGCGCGGACACCGCCCGACAGGCCGGCGACGCCGATTCCGGCGACCAGAAGCACTGCCGCCGCCCGTCCGGCGAAGCGTCCGAACAGCCCCCCGCGTGACCGGTTGAAGAGGCCGCCGAGCCAGAGGCCGGCGAGGGTGTCGAGGATCAGGAGCATCAGCGCCACGGTAAACAGCGTAGCGCGCAAGTCGAGGGTGTCTCCTCCGGTGAGCGAACCGGTGCGGGCGTCGGTGAAGGCCGACAGGTCGAGGGGTTTCAGGCGGTCGTCGGGCCTGAGCGCGTTCACGGCGACGCCACCATCGGCGGGGCCGTAGAACCCGGCCGGGTGTTCGAGGCTGGCGCGCTCGCCGTAATCGTCGGGCACCGCCGTGGCACCGGCGGGCGGGCTGCCGAGGGCCCCGAAACCGTCGAGGGTGAGGCGCGGCGCGAGGACGGCCGCGACAGGCCGGGTCGACCCCTCCCCTCCATTCGGCGAAGCACTGCCCGAGAGGGCGACGACCCGGCGCAGCATGTCGATGAAGAGGCCGGATAGCGGCAGGTTCGACCAGGTCGTGTCGGCGGTGACGTGGAACAGGACCACCTGTCCCTTGCCGCGCTTCTCGGCGGTGACGATGGGCGTCCCGTCCTGCAGCGAGGCCCAGGTCCGGCCCGGCAGGTCACCGTCCGGCTCCGCGAGGATCTGGCGTCGCACGCCGATATCCGCCGGCGGGACCAGTCCCGCAAACGGGCTCTCCGGCGCAAATGTGGCCAGGGTCTTGGGGCTGTCCCAGGACAGGGTGCCGCCGAGGGTCCTGCCTCCCCGGCGCAGGCGCACGGGGACCAGGGTGTCGTTGCCGGCAGCCAAGCGCGGCCCGGCGAAGCGCAGCAGCAGGCCGCCCTCGTCCACGAAACTCGCCACCCGGCGCATGGTCGGCTCGTCGAGGGCGCCCACATCGGCGAGCACCAGCACCGAAACCTGATTGTCGAGGAGCTGCCCGACGGATTCGGCCACCCCCTTGGCCCCGCGTGCCTCCTGGACGTCGGCGAAGGGGGTCAGCGCGCGGGACAGATAGTAGGTCGGAGCCAGGAGCGGCTGAGCCTGATCGTTGGTGCCGCCGAAGACGAGGCCGACACGGCGGCGCTTGCCGCGCTCATCCATCAGCGTCACCGCGCCGGCCGAGCGCTCGGCGGCGATTTCCAGGCGGCTGATCCCGTTCCGGAGCTCCACCGGAAGCTCGAACGTGACCTCGGTTTCGGTGGCCCCGTCGGGGAAGCGGAAATCGTGTTCGGCCAGGGGCAGACCCTTCTGGTCGAGGGCACGGACGAGGCCGGTATCGCGGCCGTTGGCCGAAGCGCGCAGGACATGGGCGGTGAGCTTGCCGCCGCTCTCGGCCGCGGCGAGCGCCAGAGCCGGGGGCCGTTCGGCGCGCAGGATGGTCAGGCGCGCTCCGGTCTTGTTCAACGCGTCGGACAGGCCCTTGCCGAACGCATCCGCATCGGCTCCCGCCACGCCATCGGTGATCCAGACCAGAGCGGCCGCCGGATGGCGCTCGAAGAAGGCTCCGATGGCGGTCAAATGGACGTCGCGTTGCGGTAGATGGGACCGTGGCGTGACGGCCCGGAGACGGTCCAAGGCGGCGGCGGGCGTCTTCGCCTCCACGGCGGCGGGGGCGTCGGCGAGCGCGATCACCGCCACCGGGCGACCGTCCCGGGAGGCGGCTTCGACCTCGTCGGTGGCGGCCCGCATCCGCTCGCGCCAGTCATGCGCGGCGGAAAAGCCGTTGTCGATCAGGACGATGAGCGGCGTCCGTCCCGAGGTCGCGCCGGTTCCCGACGGATTCCAGACCGGCCCAGACACCGCGAGGATCAGGCAGGCCGCCGCGATCATCCGGAGGATCAGCAGCCAGGGCGGGGTCCGCGCCGGCGTCTCACGCTTGGCCACGAGGTCGGCCATGATCCGCAGGGGCGGAAACTCGATCCGCTGCGGCCGCGGCGGCGTCACCCGCAGCAAATACCACAATGCCGGCAATGCGATAAGCGCGGCGAGCGCCAGCGGCGCGGCGAAGGTCAGGGGCAATCCAAACATGCGCTGCTCCTCACCCCGTCCCGCGCGCAGCGGCGACCAGCGTGAGAAGCCGCAGGGCCGCCTCGCTCGCCGGCCGGTCGGTGCGGTGGATCGTCATGGTCCAGCCCTGGGCGCGGGCGGTTTCGGCAAGACCATCTCGATGCGCGGCGATGCGCGTGCGATAGGCCGCCCCCCACGCAGCCGCGTCGCCGATATCGAGGCTCACCTTGGTCTCCGGGTCGTGCAGAACGGCCTGACCGGCGAAGGGAAAGCTCTCCTCCACGGGATCGACCACCATCACGAGATGACCTCGGGTACCGGAGCCCGCAAGCGAGCCCACCGCCTCCCTAACCTGTTCCAGCGGCGAGAGAAAATCGCTGACGAGGATCGTCTCGTCGAAGCGGCCCGGCGTGGCGCGCGGTGGCATGTCCTGCACGAGGCCGGCCTTGTCGGCCACCAGGGCGTTCGCCATGGTCTCGACGATCCGGCGGGAGGCGGTAGCGCGGGTGAGACCGAGGAGCCCCGCCCGCTCGCCCCCCTCGACCAGGGCATCGGCCACGGCGAGGCCGAGCACCAGGGCGCGTTCTACCTTCGGACCCTGCCCGAGGCTGGACGAAAACCCCATGGAGGCGGAACGGTCGATCCAGAACCAGATGTTGTGGGTCGCCTCCCATTCGCGCTCGCGCACGTAGAGCCGGTCGTCGCGGGCGGAACGGCGCCAATCCACCCGCGCCGCCGCTTCACCCGCCACGAAGGGCCGGAACTGCCAGAAGCTCTCCCCCTGCCCCGCCCGGCGTCGACCGTGCAGGCCGTGGGCGAGCGTCGAGGATACGCGACGCGATTCCAGGATCAGACGCGGCATCCGCTCGGCAAGGGAGAGCGCGCCTTCGGTCTCGTGTCGCCCAGGAGCGCGCTGGGCCGCGTCGAGAACCCGGGTCGCGATCATTCGGCTAAAGCTTCGCGGCCAGCTGGGCGATGAGACCCGGTACGGTCTCGCCATCTGCGCGCGCCGCAAAGCTCAGGGCCATCCGGTGCTTGAGCACGGGCTCGGCCAGCGCCTTCACGTCGGCCACCGAGGGCGCGACACGGCCTTCGATCAACGCGCGGGCGCGCACGGCCAGGGTCAGCGCCTGACTGGCGCGGGGGCCAGGCCCCCACAGCAGCTTGCCCTTCAGGGAGGGATCGCCCCCGTCCGGACGGGCGGAACGGACGAGGTCGAGTATCGCATCCACCACCGCATCGCCCACAGGCAGTCGCCGCACGAGGCGCTGCGCCGTGAGAAGCGCGTCCGTGGACATCACCGCCTGCGGGCTATGGTCGCCGACGCCCGTGGTCTCAATGAGGATCCGGCGTTCGGCGGCGCGGTCGGGATAGCCAACGTCGATCTCGAGCAGGAAACGGTCGAGCTGCGCCTCCGGGAGCGGATAGGTGCCCTCCTGCTCGATGGGGTTCTGCGTCGCCAGAACGTGGAACGGGCGCGGCAGGTCGTGGCGCTCGCCCGCCACCGAGACGAAATTTTCCTGCATCGCCTGCAGCAAAGCGGATTGGGTGCGCGGGCTGGCCCGGTTGATCTCGTCGGCCATCAGCAATTGCGTAAAGACCGGGCCGCGTACGAAACGGAACGAGCGGCGGCGATCCTGATCCTCGTCGAGAATCTCGGTGCCGAGGATGTCGGAGGGCATCAGGTCGGGAGTAAACTGTACGCGGCGGGCGTCGAGCCCGAGCACGGTCCCGAGCGTCTCGACCAGCTTGGTCTTGGCGAGGCCCGGCAGGCCGACGAGGAGGCCGTGGCCACCGGCCAGGATGGTGATGAGGGCGAGATCGACCACCTTCTCCTGGCCGAAGATGACCTTGTGGATCGCATCTCTCGCCTGTCCCACCTGACCGAGACACGCCTCCGCGGTGGCAACGATGCCGTCGTCGAGGGACGTGGCCGGGGCCGGAGTGGAGCCTGAAGTCATGCGTTCGATCCCGGTTCGCCGCCTCGCCCGGTAGATCGGATCGAAACAGCACGTGCCCGTAGCCTGACGGCCACTTTGAGACAGAGTGTGGCGTTCTTTTCCAGACGCTGGCAAGGTCGACGCGACGACGCAGGTGTTTTGCTGGTTTGTGATCGCTCTCGTCACCAGCGTCCGAGCGGTTAGAAATGGCTGAACGACCGGGCCGTAAAGGCATGTTCGCTGCCGTCCGGCCGACGGAAGATGGGCGCTCGATCGCCGGCCACGACCGTTCCTATCCGTGCGACCGGGATGCCGACGGCGAGGCTCTCGGCGGTGAAGGCATCGACATGGCTCGGCGCCACGGCGCAGAGGATCTCATAATCATCGCCGCCGGTGACGATGGTGCGGATCAGAACCCGTTCGAGAGCGAGCGCGGACCGTGCGGCATCGGAGAGCGGCACGTCGGAGAGGATGATCTCGGCGCTGCGGCCACCGCCGGCAAGCATCTTAGTCAGATCGCCGACCAGTCCATCTGAAACATCCATCGCAGCCCGTGCATGGCGGCGTAGGATTGGCGCGAGGGAAACGCGCGGCTTTGGATGGCGGTAGCGGTCGATGAGAAAGCCGCGCGACGCCGATCCGAGGTGTTTGCCCCATCCCAGCATGGGGCTGTTGAGGAGCGGCAAGCCGAGGGCCGCGTCGCCGATCGTACCACTGACGCAGAGGATATCGCCGATCTCGGCCGTCATCCGCCGGACCATACCGCCGTGCGGCACTTCGCCGAAGGCCGTCACGCCGATGAGGGCGGGACCGGCCGAACGGACGGTATCGCCTCCGAGGAGGGGACAGCCGAACGCCGTCGCCGCCTTACTGAGGCCCGTGGTGAATCCGGCGAGCCAAGCCTCCGTCCAATCGTCGGGCAAGGCGAGGGTCAGGAGGAACCCACGGGGCGTCGCCCCCTTCGCCGCGATGTCAGACAGGTTCACCCCAAGCGCCTTGCGGGCAATGGAGTCAGGGGGATCATCGGGCAGATAGTGGACTCCCTCAACGATCGCGTCGGCGGTTAGGACGAGATCGCAGCCGGGGCTCGGCGTCAGGGTGGCAGCGTCGTCCCGCAACCCATCGGCGCCATGCCCCGCCAGCGGCGCGAAGTAGCGCGCGATCAGCCCGTCCTCCGAAGGTCGGGCGGAGGGGGGATTGGTCTTCAAGCGCGCCCGGAGCCGGGGAGTCCGGCGAACTCCGACCCGCGAACCTCGCGGGCGACCTTGTCGAGGACAGCGTTGACCATGCCCGGTTCATCGCCAGCATAGAAGCTGTGGGCGACGTCCACATACTCAGAGATCGCGGCACGCGCCGGCACGTCCTTGCGGAACATGAGCTCATAGGCCCCGGCACGCAGGATGGCGCGCAAGACCGCCTCGATGCGCTTCAGCGGCCAGCCGCTGGACAGGGCCTTGTCCAGCTGCGGATCGATGGCGCGCTGTTCCTCGACCACGCCGCGCAGAAGATCGCGGAAGAAAGCGATCTCAGCGGGCGGCTGTTCGACGCCGTCGATGTCACGGCCGATCCAATAGGCCTCGAACTCGGCGAGCGCTTCAATGACGCCCTTGTCGGAAATTTCCATCTCGTAGAGCGCCTGCACCACGGTGAGGCGTGCGCCACTGCGCTCGATCGTCTTGGCCATGAGATTCTCAATCCTCTCCCACTGGAGCGGCGGCCGCGGCGCGTTTGAGCGACAGGACGGCTAGGGCAGCCTCTGCGGCGCCTGCTCCCTTGTTCAGGTCGGAGACGCGGGCGCGAGCGAGCGCCTGCTCCATGGTCTCCACCGTCAAGATGCCGTTGCCGAGGGGCAGACGCCCGGTCACGGACAGGTCCATCAGGGCCCGCGCGCTCTCGGTTGCCACGATGTCGTAATGGCCGGTCTCGCCACGAATGACGCAGCCCAGCGCAACGGCGGCGTCGTAGGGCTGACCCGCGCGCGCTGCCTCTTCCACCAGAATGGCAATGGCGGCGGGGATCTCGAGAGCACCCGGTACCGTCACGACGACGCGCTCGGCTTCCGCCTCGTCGAGCGCACCCTGAGCGCCGGCGAGGAGTTCATCTGAGATATCGTCGTAATAACGCGCTTCCACCACGAGGACGCGCGCGCCCTTCACGTTCGTAGGCGGTGCCGGGCGGGCGGCGGGTGAGGGCGAAACCATCGTGGGCCTTGTCTGTAGTAGCGGAGGGCGACATCGGCACGGATGTGACGAGTGAGCCTTGAGCGCGGATCGTCGGCGTCGCCACCCAGTATGACCGGATTGGCCCGGTTCGAAATCTTTTGACCGGTCGCTTCAGATAGGCGGGTCGGCGACCTATCGTTCGGTGGGCGAGCGATAGACCGAAGGGTGCCGTATCACAAGACAGCGCGTCAGGAGGCGCGGCTCTCGAACAGGCGGGCCGCGTAACGGGCGATCAGGTCGACCTCAATATTGAGCCGGTCACCGCTTCGGCGCTCGCCCCAGGTGGTCACTGCCAGAGTGTGGGGGATGAGCAGGACCGAGAAGAGGTCGCCATCGACGGAATTGACCGTGAGCGATGTGCCGTCGAGGCAAACCGACCCCTTCTCGGCGATGAAACGCGACACGGATGACGGCGCACGTAGGAGGAAACGGTCGCTCGGCGCCCATTGCGGATCGCCGGTCCCACCCGTCACGCTCTCGCGCACGACGATCTCGGCAACGCCGTCCACATGCCCGGTGACGAGATGGCCGCCGAGTTCATCGCCGATCTTCAGCGAGCGTTCCAGATTGAGCCGCGTGCCGATGGCCCAGGAGCCCACGGTGGTCCGCGCAAGGGTCTCAGCCGCGGCGTCGACGGAGAAGATGCAGCCCTCGGTCTCAGGCTCTATTGCTACGGCCGTCAGGCAGGGTCCGGAACAAGCGATGGATGCACCGAGTGCGATGGTCGCGGGGTCGTAGGAACACCGGATGCGAATGCGGTGCAGACGCTCATCCCCGTCGACACTGAGGACCGATCCCACATCGCTGACCAAGCCGGTGAACATCTAGACACTCCGTTCGTAGGTGACAGACTGGTCCGGTCCGAAAGCGCGGCTTTCGATGATACCGAAACCAGGCCCATGCAGGCGGGTCCTCAACGCCTCGCCGACGGCCGGGAGGCCTTTTCCGCCAATGGCACGAGGAGCGGTGACGAGGGTGCAGACGTCCACGAGATCGGCAGCCGCCAGGGAATCGGCCAGTTGGGGACCACCTTCGCAGCAGATCCGTGTCAGTCCGTGCTCGGCCAGACGCGCCAGCGCGGCGGACAGGTCGATCCGGCCATGTGAGCTGGCCGAGACCTGAACCGTCTCGACGCCGAAAGATGCCAGCATCCGCTTGGTATGGATCGGGGCCGACCGTGTCGTCACCACCAGAGTCGGGATGTCGCGGGCGCTGCGAACGAGGTGTGAGGCGGGCGACAGCCGCAGGGTCGAATCTAGGACGATGCGCAGCGGCGAGCGTTGCGACAGGCCGGGCAGTCGCACCGTCAGCGACGGGTCGTCCGCTCGTGCGGTTCCAATCCCCACGAGAATCGCATCGGCATGGGCGCGCCAGAGATGAACCGCGCCATCGGCAATAGGGCCGGTGATGCGCAGGCGCTCATCCGGCGCGCCGGCCGCGAAACCGTCGAGAGTGCGGGCGAGCTTGAGGTGCAGGCTAGGGCGCCCCTTCGTAACGCGGGTGACGTGGCCGCGATGATCCCTAGCGGCCTCGTCGCGGATCACATCCTGTGTCACGGCGATGCCGGTTTCAGCGAGGCGCGCATGGCCCCTGCCCGCCACTCGGGAATCCGGATCCTCCATCGCCGTGACGACGCGGGTGATCCCCGACGCGATGATGGCGTCCACGCAAGGAGGGGTGGCTCCATGATGCGAGCAGGGCTCAAGCGTGACGTAGAGTGTTGCTCCACGTGCGCCCTCGCCGGCCATGGCGAGAGCGAGAGGCTCGGCATGCGGGCGACCCCCTGGAGCCGTCACGCCCTGCCCGATGATGCGCTCCCTGCCCCTCTCTCCCGTGACCACCACCGCGCCAACCGACGGATTGGGCCAGGTCCGCCCGAGATTGCGTCTGCCGATCGCCAGGGCGAGGCGCATGAAGCGACGGTCTTGGGTGGTGTTCGTCTCAGTTACATTCATGACCGGACCCGCGTTGCACGCTTCAACGGAGGTTTGGCCGGTGGCCCAGCGCTAGGCAAAACGTCACCGAGGGAGGCTCCATCGCCTACCTCATCGTCCTGCCGAGGTGCGATGCCGGTGGACTCGCCAAGGGTGCCGAGCAGCGCTTTGAAATCGCTGGCTTCGCGAAAATTTTTGTAGACCGATGCGAAGCGGACATAGGCCACGTCGTCGAGGCCCTTGAGACCCTCCATAACCAGTTCGCCGATCGCCTCGCTGGCGATCTCGGCCTCGCCGCCGCTTTCCAGCTGCCGGGTGATGCCGCTGACTAGACGCTCGATCCTCTCGGGGTCGACCGGCCGTTTGCGCAGGGCGACGCCGATGGAACGCTGGAGCTTGTCGCGATCGAACGGCACGCGCTTTCCCGAGCGTTTGAGCACCGTGAGCTCCCGCAACTGAACCCGCTCGAACGTTGTGAAACGGCCACCGCAATCCGGGCAGACTCGACGGCGCCGGATCGCGGCAGAATCGTCGCTGGGGCGCGAATCCTTCACCTGGGTGTCGGGACCGCCGCAATAGGGACACCGCATCGGGCGGATACCTGCTTGATTGATGAAAAACGAGAACGGCCGCGGATATGGGGATCCGCGGCCGTCTCTATCATGTCGGTGACGGCGGGTGCACCCGCCGTCGAATGTCTCAGCCGTAGATCGGGAAACGGTGAGTCAAGGCGTGGACCTTGTCCTTGACCGCTGCCTCAATCGCCGGATCGCCGGCATCACCCTTAGCCACCAGACCATCGAGCACTTCGACGATGAAGCCGCCGATCTGCTTAAACTCGGCGACACCGAAGCCGCGAGAGGTGCCAGCCGGTGTGCCGAGGCGGATGCCCGAGGTGATGGTGGGCTTCTGCGGGTCGAACGGAACGCCGTTCTTGTTGCAGGTGATGTCGGCACGGCTCAGTGCCGCTTCCGCCGCCTTGCCGGTGAGGCTCTTCTTCTGCAGGTCGACGAGCATCAAGTGGTTGTCGGTCCCGCCCGAGGTGATGTCGTAGCCGCCTGTTATCAGGGTGTCGGCCAGTGCCTTCGCGTTCTCGATGACCTGCTTGGCGTAGATCTTGAACTCTGGCTTCAGAGCCTCGCCAAAGGCCACGGCTTTACCGGCAATGACGTGCATGAGCGGGCCACCTTGGAGGCCGGGGAAGATCGCCGAGTTGAACTTCTTGGCCAGGGCCTCGTCGTTCGTCAGGATCATGCCGCCGCGCGGACCGCGCAGGGTCTTGTGGGTCGTGGTGGTCGCGACGTGCGCGTGCGGGAACGGCGACGGGTGGACGCCAGCCGCGACGAGGCCAGCGAAATGAGCCATGTCGACGAAGAAGTAGGCGCCGACCGCGTCGGCGATCTCGCGGAACTTCGCGAAGTCCCAGTGACGGGGATAACCCGAGCCGCCAGCGATGATGACTTTGGGCTTGTGTTCTTGGGCCAAAGCCTCGACCTGCTCCATGTCGATGCGCTGGTCATCGCGGCGCACGGTGTAAGAAACAGGCTTGAACCACTTGCCCGAGACGTTCGGGGGGGCGCCGTGCGTGAGATGGCCGCCAGCGGCGAGATCGAGGCCGAGGAAGGTGTCGCCCGGCTGCATCAGGGCCATGAACACGCCCTGGTTCGCCTGGCTGCCCGAGTTCGGCTGCACGTTGGCGAAGCCGCAATCAAACAGGCGCTTGGCGCGCTCAATGGCGAGGTTTTCGGCGATATCAACGAACTGACAACCACCGTAATAGCGACGTCCAGGATAGCCTTCGGCATACTTGTTGGTGAGGACCGACCCTTGCGCTTCCAGCACCGCCCTGGAGACGATGTTCTCGGAGGCGATCAGCTCGATCTCGTGCTGCTGCCGGCCAAGCTCTTGGCTGACGGCCTTGGCCACTTCCGGATCGGCGTCGGCCAGGGAGGCATTGAAGAAGGAATTCGAGAAGTGCTTGTCGGCAGCGGTACCGGCGCTCATGGATGGCCTCAATTGTTGAACGGGCGAAAGCGTCCGTTATCTGCTGGCGTAAGCAGACGGACACTCGATATGCAATTTACTACACGGGCCGGCGAGAGAGGCCAAGCACAGCTAATTTGCAGCCTCGGCCAAAAAAATTTCGGTGCATTCCACACTTCTCATGACGAATGCCAGGGCGCTGAAGGCATTGCGAGGGCCGTGATGTCACGATCTCAGCTCACTCGCCAGCATGGCGGTCCTGCTCCCTTCGAGCCATTTGCTCTGAATGACATGTGCCATGCGGCATAAGGATGAGCGATCGTCAGGTCGTAGGACAGATTCCACCGCGCTTCGCACTCGTCGGTATCCGCGTAGAGTTGGAGTTGTTACGATGGGAGAGACCTTTCGAAAAGATCCCCGTGCGCATTCGGGCTGCAGCTTTGCGTCGCGGATCATGCGATCCAGAGCCTAAGCTAGAGCACAGAAGAGTCGCAGGGGCGTCCCTTACGGCCACCCAACCTGCACCTGGCATTCAGTCTAGAAAGCGATCCGCGTCGGCGGGGCGGGCCTATTGTAGGCGACATACTGCCAGAATAGTGCGAAGCCGCCTTTGGCGATGATATCGACGATGTTTGGCCGGTTGTCCGCGAATGATGAGACGGTGGGGGCCTCTCTGTAGCTGAAGCGACCCTGTTTGGACTGTATCCGCGCCGTCCTTTTGGCCGCTCGATCCACACTGTCGACCGCGTATGCAGTCGAATGGTTCGAACGCATTGCTATGTTCGGGAGATCGTCCGTTCCATCCGAAACGACTTGGGCGAGATCCGGTGCCGGATCCCGCCCATTTTCCTATCGCAACGTGGCGTCGAGAACTCAGTTTTCCTCGTCTCCTGGCTCGAAGCTTGGCACTTGCTCGGCGCTGGCCACGGGGGTCGGGGCCGAGAGGGTAGAAGGAACGTTCACGCCGTCGCGCTTGTAGATGTCGTCGCGGAACTGCACCGAGCCGTCCGGGGTCGCCCATGCGGTTATGTAAGTCCAGTAGACCGGTACGGGAGTGCTCAGGGTCGCGTCGACACGCTTGCCGCTCTCGATGGCCTGTTCGACTTGGTCGCGGCCCCAGCCGGGCGTGTCCTTAAGCAGCCAAGTAATGTACTCCCGCACGTTCTGCACGCGGACGCAGCCCGAGGAGATGAAGCGGAAATCGTCACCGTAAACGCCCTTGGAGTTCGTGTCGTGCATAAACACGCCGTGCGGGTTCGGGATGTTGATGCGCACGATGCCCATCGAGTTGAAGTCGGCGCCCGAATCCTGACGGTAGCGGTAGCGCGTGCCCTCGTCCGAATTCCAATTCACCGAGGCCGGCGGGATCTCGGTCTCGCCAGTGAAGATTCGGATCTTGTTCTCGGTGAGGTAGTTCGGGTCCTTCTGCATCTTGGGAATGAGGTCCTTCTTCACGATGGAAGCCGGGACCGTCCAGAAGGGGTTGAAATTGATCTGCGTCGCCTTGGTGTTCATGATCGGCGATTGGCGATCGATCTTTCCGACACCGGCAGCGTGCAGGGTGACGACCTGCCCGTTCTCCACCGTCTGGACCAGGGCGGCAGGAATGTTGGTGATGACGAAGCGGTTGCCAAGATTGCCCGAATATGAGCGCAGGCGGACGGCATTCACCTCGAGCTGCTTCAAGCGGATGTCGGCCGACACGTTCATGGCCTGCTGGGTAGCCGGGCTCATGGAGCCGGTCTGACTCAGGCCATGCCGGGCCTGGAAACGCTTCACACCGGCAGCCACGTAGGAATCGTACACGCTCGATCCGCCAGAAGCGGAGTCGAGATCGCCCGTCATTGCGAGGCGCTGGCGCAGAGCCGCCACTGCCGGCCCCTTGCCCCCAATGCGCAGGCGGTCGGCGCCCGAGACCGGTCTCCAACCGCCGCGCGCCACGATGTCCTTGTATCGCTCGACCATCTGCTCGGTGGCTGCGAGCGTCTGCGGCGACAGGATCGGCGTCGAGGAACGCTGCACCTGCATGGTCGAGGGTGCCGCGTAATCTTGCGCCCATTCCGCCTGTGCGAAACCGGCCTGCTCCCGCGCCGAGGCAGTTTGGGCGAAGGCGACGACGCCAGCAAGAAGTGCGAGGCTCAGTGAGCGGATGGGGTAAGCCTGTTTCAGCATCGGACGGAAACTCTGATCTGACCTGTGAAGCGGCACGAGGCCGTCGGGGCATGGCCGTGATTGAGAACGACCACCGAAAGTCCTGTGCCGCGAACGTGTCGGGGCACGGTTAAGAAGTCATGCGGTCCGGGCTAGAATGTGGCGCCGTCAGATTAAATCTCGGCTTGTTCTGTACTGCAGCGCACATGCAACATCACTGCGCCACGCCTCGTCGAAGGTATGGCGGGATTATGTCCGTTGGGGTAAACGCTGGAGGTATGATGTCGGGAAATTCAGCGGCGGGCGGCGGGCGCGTGATCACGGCGGTGATCGCGCTCTATGCGTTCGTGCTGCAGGTCTTCCTCGCGACTCTGATGCCGCTCCCCGCGGCTAGTCACGCCGATTCGATCTGTTCTGGCCTGGTGGATGGCGAACTCGCCGCGCAGCAGCCAGACGGTTCGTCCCACGTCGGCCACAAGCTTTGCTGCACTTCCGCAGTCGCAACCGTTTCAGCTGATCAACCGGTGCTCGCGTCCAGCGCGATAGTCTGGGCGGCCCCGTCCGTCATCCATCTGATCTGGCGCGACGTAGCCTACCTCGGTGCACGCGGGCCACCGGGTTCTATCCCCCATCCGCGAGGTCCACCCGCCGCCTGAAGCGATTCGATACGTCGATTCCTTCAGACACGGACATTCATCATGAAACGGATATTGTGGTCGGAGCTTGCCACGGCGCTCCTCGTCACCCTCCCTACCGGCGCTGCCTTCTCTCACGCCACGATGGAGCGCAAGGAGGCAAGCCCGAACGCGAGCTATCGCGGCGTGGTCCAAGTCACACATGGGTGCAACGGCGAACCGACCAATCGAGTGAGCGTCACGATTCCTGAGGGTGTCATCGGCGCCAAGCCGATGCCGAAGCCGGGCTGGAGTGTGACGACGGAAATAGGTCCCTACGCCAAGTCCTATCCCTATTATCACAGCGACATTTCCCAAGGCGTGAGGACCATCACCTGGAGTGGCGGCCAATTGCCGGACGATCAGGTCGACGAGTTCACCTTCCTTGCCCGCATCTCCGATGCGTTCGCGCCCGGCGCGACCGTGTACTTCCCGGTCGAGCAGGATTGCACGAGCGGCAATCATCGCTGGAGCGACATCCCCGCTCCGGGGCAGAACGCCCATGCGCTGAAATCCCCCGCACCGGGCGTCGCCATCGTCGCAGCTCAGGCCCTGGCACCGTCGCGCGCGGCGTCATCCCCTTCGGGCCAGATCAAGGCCGGCGACCTCACCATCGATACGCCGTGGATGCGCGCCACGCCCGGCGGCGCCACCGTGGCTGGTGGATATGTCCGAATCAGTAATACCGGCAGACAGGCGGACAAGCTGATCTCTGCCTCCATTCCCGTCGCTGCATCCGGGTCGATCCATTCCATGACGATGGATGGCGGAGTGATGAAGATGGCCGTGGTGGAAGGCGGACTCGTGCTGAATCCCGGCGAGACCGTGGAGTTAAAGCCCGGCAGCTATCATCTGATGTTCGAGGGGCTGAAGGTATCGCCAAAAGTCGGCGAATCGATCTCGGGGAATTTGGTGTTCGAGCGCGCGGGCACCGTACCGGTCACCTTCGCCGTCGCGCCCATCGGCGCCAGGGCACCGAACGCGCCCGCAGCAAGCGAAGCGGCGGCCGGACAACACCAGCACTGAGCGTCCGATTCCGGACCGGCTTCGCGCTTTGGCGCTTTCGCCAACCGCGCGCACTCCCTTTCTCTTTCAGGACCCGCCGCTCCTCTGCCTCGATAGAGCGGAGTGTTTCATGGCGCGGGATCCGGAGCTTCCTGCCATGCCGTCGTTACGTCTTTCGGGGGCGTTCGCGCTCATCCTCCTCTCCTCCACATCCCCCTTCGCTCAGGGTGTGGCAAATGCCGAACTGCCCGAGCTCAGCGTCCAAGGGCCTTCGGCGGGTTCACTTACCGTGCCGAGCGTCGCTGCGCAGCGCGATACGGTGAACGCCACCGTCGGTTCGGTGGCCTTCGTCGATGCCAAGGACTTCCAGAACCGCTACGCCAACACCTTGCGCGACGTCTTGAAGGATACCCCCGGCGTGTTCGTGCAGCAGCGCTACGGTCAGGAGATGCGCCTGTCCGTGCGCGGCTCCGGCATTTCACGCGGCTTCCATCTGCGTGGATTGGAACTGCTGCAGGATGGCATCCCGGTGAATTCGGCGGATGGCAGCGGTGACTTCTACCAGATTGATCCGCTCGCCCTGCGCTCGGTCGAGGTCTATAAGGGCGGCAACGCGCTCACCTTCGGTGCGACGACTCTGGGCGGCGCGATCAACTTTGTCACGCCCACCGCGCAGACGGCCTTCGCGCCAAACATCCTGCGCGTCGATGGCGGCAGCTTCGGCACCATCCGCGAACACTTCCAGTTTTCGCGGATCTCCGGCCCAGCCGATTTCCTCGTCAGTGGCACGCTGACCAATTCCGATGGTTTTCGCGACCACGAAACCCAGCGGACCCAGAATTTCAATGCCAACGTCGGCTACCAGCTCGCGCCCGGCATCGAGACGCGGTTCTACGTCGGCATCTACCTCACCGACCAGAAGCTGCCTGGAACGCTCACGCTTCTCGACGCGCTCAACGATCCGACCAAGGCCAATCCCAGCGCCATCGCGGGCAACCAGTCGCGCAAGGTCGAGACCGAGCGGATCGCCAACCGCACCTCGTTCGCCCTCGATGTGGGCAAGCTCGACATCGACACCTGGGCGATCCACAAATCGCTCTATCACCCGATCTTTCAGGTCATCGACCAGGACGGCTGGACCTACGGCATCTCCCCGCATTGGGCCGGCACCTTCGACATCGGCGGATACCGCAACGATACGATCTTCGGCCTGCGCGCTTTCGCAGGGCAGAACTCGGCGCTGCAGTTCCAGAACGTCGCCGGACAGCGCGGCGCGCAGACGCTGAACGCCCTGCAGAGTTCCTCGAACTCCGAAGCCTATGGCGAGAACCGCTTCTGGTTCATGCCCGATGTCGCCCTCATGGCTGGCGCCAAGGCCTTTTCCTCGAACCGGACCTATAGCGACAAGGGCGGCTTCGATCCCAACCCGGCGGTGAAATTCGACGACCGGACTTATCAGGGAATCAACCCGAAACTCGGTCTGATCTGGCAGCCGCGGCCCGACATCCAAGTCTTCGCCGACATCACCCGCTCCCGCGACGTGCCGGATTTCAGCGACCTCAACCAGACCATCGGCACAACGACGCGGTTCGTGCCGCTCCAGGCCCAGCGCGCCTGGACCTACGAGGTCGGCACGCGCGGCCGCCTCGACCGGCTGGCCTGGGACGTGACGCTCTACCGCTCGGTGATCCGAGACGAACTCATCAACTTCAACTCAGGGGTGGGCGCGGCCACCAACATCCCGGCCAACACCTTCAACTCGCCGCGCACCATCCACCAGGGCGTCGAGGCGGCCGTGTCCCTCGACATCATCCGCGACCTCACCGGGGTCGGCGACAGGCTGTCCGCGTCGCAAATCTGGACGCACAACGACTTCCGCTTCGTGAACGACCCTGTCTTCGGCGACAACGCCATCGCGGGCATCCCGCGCGACGTGCTGCGCAGCGTGATCACCTACAATCACCCGAGCGGCTTCTATCTCAGCCCTTCGGTCGACTGGGTGCCGCAGGGCGCTTTCGCGGACCACGCCAACACCCTTCAGGTGCCGGGCTACACCCTCGTCAACGTCCAGACCGGCATCGATTTCGCCAACGGGATCTCGGTGTTCCTCGACGCACGCAACCTCGCGGATCAGCGCTACGTCTCGGACATCTCGGTGGTGACGAACGCCACTCTTACGGGCGGCAATCCGGTGGCGTTCTTCCCCGGCGTCGGCCGTAGCTTCTTCGGTGGCGTACGGGCGTCGTTCTGAAGCTGGCTTCCGCGCCCGTTCCACGGACGGGCGGCCGAGATGCCAGCTCCCGGATCACCCCCGTTTCGCTCAGGGTGATAAGGGCATACCGAAGCGGGGCCGGTCCGGCTTTCAGTACAGGCCGCCCGCCTGGGCAGCGCGATCCCCATCCACCGGCACCGCGGCGGGAGCGGCGGGCGCCGCGACGTAGGCGTCCGGCGGAGCGGTACCCGGCTTGAACGCCTCCAAGATCGTACCGGAGCCTTCGCCGGAGCCGGCACGCATGCCGGAGGCGACGTTGACGCGGATCAGCTTGATGCCGGGCGGCACACGGAACGGCGTCGGCGGCTTGTCCTTGAGGGCCTGTTTCAGGAAGTCGAGGGCGACAGGCGCCGCGAGACCGCCACCGGTGGCGCGGTCGCCGAGCGAGCGCGGCTTGTCGAAGCCGATATAGACCCCGACCGCGAGGTCCGGCGAGAAGCCGACGAACCACGCGTCCTTGGCATCGTTCGTGGTGCCGGTCTTGCCGGCGAGCGGCTTGCCGATCTGCTTCAGCAATGTCGCGGTGCCGCGCTGGACGACGCCTTCCATGATCGAGACCATCTGGTAGGCAGTGAGCGGATCGAGGACCTGCTCCGAATCATCCACCAGCTTCGGCTCGTCCTGGCCGGACCACTTTTCAGCGTCGCAGCCGAGACACTTGCGGTTGTCGTGCTTGTAGATGGTTTCGCCGACACGATCCTGGATGCGGTCGATGAGGGTCGGGCGAATACGGCGGCCGCCATTGGCCAGCATGGAATAGGCGGTGACCATGCGCATGACCGTAGTCTCGCCCGCTCCGAGCGACATCGGCAGAACGGGGAGCATATCATCGTAGACGCCGAAGCGGCGGGCGTATTCGGCAATGAGCGGCATGCCGACATCCTTGGCCAGCCGCACTGTCATCAGGTTCTTCGAATGCTCGATCCCGTAGCGGAGCGTATGCGGGCCGCCTGCCTTGCCATCGTAGTTGGAGGGCGACCACGCTTCCTGGCCAGGACCGGCCTCAATGGTGATCGGCGAATCCTGAACGATCGAAGAAGGAGTGTAGCCGTTGTCGAGGGCCGCCGAGTAGACGATCGGCTTGAAAGACGAGCCCGGCTGGCGCTGTGCCTGCGTCGCACGGTTGAACTGGCTCTCGTCATAGGAGAAGCCTCCCACCATGGCGTGGACGCGTCCGGTATAGGGATCCATGGCGACGATGGCACCAGAAACTTCGGGGCGCTGGCGAAGCCGGTACTGTCCGCGACCGCCATCAATCGCCTCGACATAAATGACATCGCCGGCATTAAGGGCGGCCGAAGGCGAGCGGCCGGTCCAGCGGGTGCCGTCGGCGGCGATAGTCCCCGTCTCACGATCTTTTGAGACTTGACCGGATGCTTCACGGCGAGGCTGCAAGCCTATCTGCGCCGCGCCTCCCGTCGTGCTCAGGACGACGGCGAGGCGCCAGGGCTGGACGTCGCCGAGGCCTGGCACTTCGGCAACGGCGAGGCCCCAATCGCGGCCGACGAGATCGACCTTGGCCTGAGCTCCGCGCCAGCCATGGGACTGGTCGTAGCGGATCAGGCCGTCCACGAGTGCCTTGCGCGCCCAGGCCTGCATCTTTGGGTCGAGGGTGGCGCGTACGGAGAGACCGCCCTCGTAGAGCTTTTTCTCACCATAGCGTTCCGTGATCTCGCGACGGACCTCTTCTGTAAAGTAGTTGGCGTTGGCGGCGTTGGCGAAAGCGACGCGCGGGTTGACGCCGAGCGGCATCTTGCGCGCGGCTTCACCTTCTTCCTTGGTGATATAGCCGTTCACGGCCATCAGGCCGATGATCTCGTTGCGGCGATCGAGGGCCTTCTGGGTCTGGCGGTACGGATGATAGTTGTTGGGCCCCTTCGGCAGCGCAGCCAAATAGGCAGCCTCGTTGATCGTCAGCTCGTGGACGGACTTGCCGAAATAATCGAGCGCGGCGGCAGCGACCCCGTGCAGATTGCGGCCCGGCACGATGGTGCCCAGGAAGATCTCATTGAGGTAGAGCTCCAGGATCTTGTCCTTGGAGTAGGCCGACTCAATCCGTAGGGCGATTAACGCTTCCTTGATCTTGCGGTCGAAGGTCTGCTCGTTGGTGAGTAGGAAGTTCTTGGCTACCTGCTGGGTGATGGTGGAGGCGCCCTGCTTCTTGCCGCTCTTGGCGTTGGTCAGGATCGCACGCACGACGCCCTCGGGGTCGATGCCGCCATGCTTGTAGAAGTTTTTGTCCTCGGCCGAGAGGAAGGCGGCTACGACGATCTTCGGCATTGCCTGGATCGGCAGGTATAGCCGGCGCTCATTGGCATACTCGGCGAGCAGGCTGCCATCCGCGGCGTGGACGCGGCTCATCACCGGCGGCTCGTAATTGGCGAGGGCAGCGTGGTCGGGCAGATCCTGGCTGTAGGTGTAATAGAAATACGCGCCGGCTGCCGACAGCAGCACGAATAACATCGCCCCGATGCTGAACAGGAAGCCGAAGAAACGAAGGATGAAGCGCATCCGGGTCCCGTCCGTCGATGATCTGCCGCTGCCGGTCCGGCCGAGAGGCGAGGATGACCGAGACCTCGATCGTCCCGGAAAGGCAAGAGTAACGCGACGACCCGTGATCGTTCGGAGGGCGTGGGACGCCTGTTCCGGGCCGGGGCGCCGTGAGCCCCGGTTTCACACCGTATCTATGGTGAAACTGGGGCGATTGCCGCAGAGCGGCGCGGCGCCACCGGCCGTGTCAGGGAAGTACGGTTGGCAAAGAACGCGTCGATGGCCTTCGCCATGCCGCCGGTCACGTCGGCTCGCCAGGATTCCGACTGGAGCAGGTCGAGGTCGCGCTTGCTCGACAGGTAGCCGAGTTCAACCAGAACAGAGGGCACGTCGGGTGAGCGCAACACGACGAAGCCGGCCTCGCGATGCGGCTTGGGGCTCATCTCCATCACCGGGCCGAGATAGGACATCAGCCCTTTGGCGAAGCCCGAGGAGAAGGTGCGCGTCTCGCGCAATGTCAGTTCCTGAAGGATGTCGGCGATGTGGCCGGGGCCTTCGCCGGAATCCGTGCCAGCGGTAGAGTCCGCCTTGTTCTCACGTTCCGCGAGCTTGGCCGATTCGGCATCCGTGGCCTTTTCCGAGCCGGTGTAGATCGTGGCGCCACGCACCTGTGGAGCCGACGAAATGGAATCGGCGTGGATCGACACGAAGAGGTCGGCGCTCGCCTCTCGGGCGATCCTCACGCGCTCGGCCAGCGGAATGAACACGTCGCGATCACGGGTCATCCGAACCCGGTAGCGTCCGGAGGCTTCGAGTTTACCGACGAGAGTCTGGGCAAAACCGAAAACGATGTCTTTCTCAAAGATGCCGGTGGCGGCGATGGCGCCCGGATCGATGCCGCCATGGCCGGCATCGATCATGATCAACGGTCGGGCATCCGTCGGTTCCGCCTTGGCTTCCTTGCGGGCTGGAGGAGACGGGTCGTTCGCCACGGCGGCTCGGCGGAAGGCATCGCGTTCGGCCTTCTGAAACTCTACCGAAAGGAGCGTGGCGCCATCCCGCATCCGCGTCGTCGTTTCGATGCGCCCAACGGTAGCCGGCTGAGCAAGGTCGACGACGATGCGCGAGCGCCCGGGAGCGAAGAGGCCGTAGCGGAACGAGGAGACCAACCCTTCGCGGCGTCGCCCAATATCTGGTCCGAGCTGGAAGTTCACTTCCGTAAGGTCGATGACCGCCCGGTCAGGCCGCTCCATGACGAAGGTGCGCGCCTCGATCGGCTTCGACAAAGTGAGCGTCAGTTTGGTCGATCCGCCCACACCGGTCGAGAGGTCCGCCGCGATGGCGACTGCAGATTGCTGGCCGGATACCGCCGGATTTGTCCGAATGTCGTCCTGGGCAGCAGCCGGAACGGCCATCGTTAAGGTCGATAGGATGATTGCGTAGCGCAGCGTGCGAGCGAGAGGCGGCATCGATCCGGCAGTCGTTGTCCTGAAACCAGGAGGCCCTCGGAACCGGCAGACCTCTGGAACCTAGCGGTCTTCGGAAGCGCGAGCGTTCGATAAGGGATACGGCCAGGATGGTTAACCGTTCCTCTCCGACCTAGTGGCGATGCAGCCGGTATGTTGCAGTGGGGCGACAGGGCTGGACCGGATGACCACATGGTGCAACGGCGTCAAAGTTGTAGCGGCGACGGTCTTGCTGCTTGCCAAGAGCCCGCGACGATCTGTAATGGTAATGTCCCTCCCCGGGTACCGTGCGGTCTCATTCGCGGCCCGCGAGAGCGTCCTGGCCAGTCGCCGTGCCGCCTCGCAGTCGGCTCTTCGCGTCAAGTCCGTCGGCGTATTTGAGTCCGGGTGGGTACCGGTGCATGCGGCGATCGTTTCGCCGTGGCGCCGTTCTGGAAATCAGCGGCCGGCAATTGCTCGGCCTCAAAGTCTTCGTGAGGTCAGGGAGCGGATGGACGAACGCACAGCATCGGTTGCCGTTGCTCGTGTTCAAAGCGTACGCGTTTCGCGTGGCGCCGGTTCGCCGTCGGCCCTGGCCATGTTCAACCCCACCCGCGCCGATTACAGGCGCCTAGCGGCGGTTGACGGCAATCCCTTCCCCAAAGCCCCCCTGGCCCGCCTCTTCGGGCCTGGGCGTACGCTCCCCCCGGCGGCCGATGGGCCGGGACCGGGTAGCGCTTCGCCGGGACAGTTCGGCTGCAGAAGGACGACGTCGATCGCCATGAAAGTTCGTCATGGCCAACAACAAGATGCTCATCGATGCGATGCACCCGGAAGAAACCCGGGTCGTCACGGTCCACGGGTCTAGGGTCGAAGAGTTCGACTTCGAAGCGGCAAACCGGCGGCAGCTTCGCGGCAACATCTATCTCGCGAAGGTGACGCGGGTGGAGCCTTCGCTCCAGGCTGCGTTCATCGAGTATGGCGGCAACCGCCATGGCTTCCTCGCCTTCAGCGAGATTCATCCCGACTATTACCAGATCCCCCTCGCCGACCGTCAGGCCTTGCTGGAAGACGAGGCACGGGACGCTGAAGAGCATCGCGAGCGCGAGGAGCGCAAGCCCCGGCGCCGCTCGCGTGGTCGCCGCGCAGAGGCCGCCTCGGCCAAGACTAGCGAAACGGTGAGTGCGGAGGATGCGTCCAAGACCGGCGAGGTACGTCCCGTTGACGAGCCGACGCCGCAGGAACATGCGCAGCAGAACAACGCATCGGGCGAACATCCCATTGTGCCCGAGATTGGCAGCCAGGCTGATGCCGTCCCGTCCTCAGAGAAGGCCGTTGACGAGACGGTGAAGGACGAAGCCGCCGCGTCCGATGCTGCGCCCGGCGTCTCGTTCATCGAGACCGGTTCGGATGCGTCGTCAGACCTGCCGCCCGCTTCACACGACGATGAGCCCGCCGCCCCCGTCGAGTCTCCCGCTTTCAGCCTCGAAACGGCTGCTCCTGCGGACGATGTCGTCATGGAGCCGGTGGCCGAAGGCCATCCGGATGCCTCCGCTCTCGAAAACGAGACCGATGAGAGCGACGATTCGGACGAAGACGATTCGGATGAGGACGACGATTCAGACGATGAGGACGAGGACGAATCCGACGACGAGGATTCGGACGACGATCATGAAGGGGAAGATGGCGAGCACAAGATCGCCCAGGTGGGCGGCAACGGTGACGCGCTCGCGGAAATCCCCGAACGTCCGCGCACCTATCGCCGTCACTACAAGATCCAAGAGGTCATCAAGCGGCGCCAGATCATCCTCGTGCAGGTCGTCAAGGAAGAGCGTGGCACCAAGGGCGCGGCGCTCACCACCTACCTGTCGCTGGCCGGCCGCTACTCGGTTCTGATGCCTAATACCGGTCGTGGCGGTGGTATTTCCCGCAAGATCACCTCGGCCGCCGACCGCAAGCGCCTCAAGGAAGTCGCCCAGGATCTCGAGGTGCCGGAAGGCATGGGTGTGATCCTCCGCACCGCGGGCGCGTCTCGAACCAAGCCCGAGATCAAGCGCGACTTCGAGTATTTGATGCGCCTCTGGGAAAGCGTGCGCGAGTTGACGTTGTCCTCCTCAGCGCCGGCCCTGGTTTATGAGGAAGGCTCGCTTATCAAGCGCGCCATCCGCGACCTCTATAACAAGGATATCGACGACATCCTGGTGGCGGGCGACGAGGCTTACCGCGAGGCCCGCGACTTCATGCGCATGCTGATGCCAGGCCAGTCCAAGGTGGTGCAGCCCTACCGCGACCCGACGCCGATCTTCGCGCGCCACGGCGTCGAACAGCAGCTCGATGCGATGTTCTCGACGCATGTGACGCTCAAATCCGGCGGCTATCTCGTCATCAATCCGACCGAAGCCCTTGTCTCTATCGACGTCAACTCTGGCCGATCGACCCGCGAGCACGACATCGAGGATACGGCACTCCGCACCAATTTGGAGGCGGCCGAAGAGGTCGCCCGCCAACTGCGCCTCCGCGATCTCGCCGGTCTCGTCGTCATCGACTTCATCGACATGGAAGAGAAGCGCAACAATCGCGCCGTCGAGAAGAAGCTCAACGATTGTCTGAAGAACGACCGCGCCCGTATCCAAGTCGGCCGGATCTCGCCCTTCGGCCTACTCGAAATGAGCCGCCAGCGCATCCGCACCGGCATGCTTGAGAGCTCGTCGCTCCCTTGTGTCCATTGCGGCGGCTCGGGTTATGTCCGCGCTACGGCATCGGTGGCATTGCAGATCCTGCGCGCTATCGAGGAATCGCTTCTCAAGAGCACGACCCACAACCTCATCCTGCGTACCCGCACCGAGGCGGCGCTCTACATCCTCAACCAGAAGCGCGCGCATCTGCGCGAGTTGGAGATCCGCTTCGGCGTGACCGTCACGATCGCCGCGGACGAGCGATTGGCCGCGACATCGGCATTCCAGCTTGATCGGGGTGAGTTGGCGATCCGAAGCGAGGGGCCCGTTACGGGAATCCGCGCCGTCGCGATCTCGCCTCAGCTTGATGCAGACAATGATATCGATAGCGACGAAGAAGAAGAGGCCATCCTTGAGGCTGAGGCTGAAGCGGTCGAGCCGGATGCATCACCCGATAAGTCGAGCGAGGGCATCGGTGAGGGCCGCTCAGGCGGTCGCCGTCGTCGTCGGCGGCGGCGCGGTGGTCGCCACGAGACTGGCGAGTCGTCAGGGGATCACGCGACTGGCGAAAATGAGCAGTCCATCGACGACGATGCGGATGGCGAGAGCCAGGACAAAGACGATCAGACTGGCGAAGATCTAGGCGATCGGGCTCTGGAAAATGAGGGCGATAAGGTCGTCGTAGCGGATGCTTTGGACGGTGAGGCGACGCCTCGCTCCGACTCGTCCGACGATGAGGGTGCCGGCCGCCGCCGCCGCCGTGGACGGCGGGGTGGACGCGGGCGCGACCGCAACGACGGTCGTCCGCGCGACGAAGCCGATGCTGAGCAGAATGAGCCAGTCTCGGCAGACGAGACGACACCCGTTCCGACTGATGTGCCGCAGGAGCCTGTCGAGGCCGAACAGGCGACCATGGCGGTGGACCTGCCAGTGGCCGACGTGTCTTCGTCCCTGGGCGTCGAAACGGTGGCGTCCGAGTCAGCGCCGATCGACACGGTCCCAACGGACATCACTGCCGATCCGGTGCCCACTCCGGTTCCGGCGCCCGAGCCGGTGGCCGTAGTGCTGACGCCGATCGATCCCGACCGCCCGAAACGCGCCGGCTGGTGGTCGCGGACCAAGGCAGCGCTGACCGGCGAGTAAGCTAAGGGTCCAAAGCGCGAGACATGTGGTTTGACAGGGTCGCATCCGAATGGGATGCGGCCCTTTTCGTATGCGCCAGACACAAGCTTCCGCTATGCCGAGCTAGGCGGGTTCTTGAACCTCAACCGCTAAACGCGGCGGCGAGCGACGAGTACGAAGGGCCCCGGAGGGATCCGGGGCCATCTTCAGGTCGATGGCGGGGATCTCACCCAAGCCATGACTTCAGGCGCCGCACGGCTTCCACGCAATCCCGTTCGGACCCTGCAAAGGAGAACCGCACATGGTGGCCTCCATCCGTCGCATCGAAATCGAGGCCAGGGGTCGCGGCCACCCCGGCCTGATCCAGCATCCGGCGGCAGAAGGACGATGCGTCGTCGGTAAGGCCGGCCACATCGGCATAGAGATAGAATGCGCCATCGGCCGGATGTGTTCGCCCGAGGCCGAGGGAGGGAAACGCGTCGAGCAGCAACGCCCGGTTCGCCGCGTAACCGAGGCGTATCGTCTCCGCCTCCTCCATTGCGTCGAAGGCCGCCAGTGCTGCGACCTGTGACAGGTAAGGAGCCGAGATGTAGAGGTTCTGCGCCAGCCGCTCGACGGGTCGAACCAGCCAGGGCGGAACCACCATCCAGCCGATGCGCCAGCCAGTCATGCAGAAGGTCTTCGAGAACGAGTTGATGACGATTGCATCGACATCAAACTTCAGCGCGGTTTCCGTGGGAATGCCGTAGCTGAGCCCGTGATAGATCTCATCCGAGATGAACGGCAGCCCAAGGTCGCGGGCAGTGGCACAGAGTTCCGCGAGACGGGCAGGCTCGATGACAGTGCCTGATGGATTGGCTGGGCTCATTACCAGTACACCAGAAAGTACCTCGCGGTGATGGAGGGCGCGCAAAGCCTTGCTCGTTGGAGCGAAACGGTCTTCGTCGCGCAGGACCATGGGTACGGGAACGAGGTCGAGCGCGTGAAGGATGCTGCGATAGGCGGGATAGCCCGGCTGCGGCACCGCAACGCGCGCGCCAGCATCGAACAGGCTGAGAAGAGCGAGCACGAAGCCGGCAGAGGAACCGGTGGTGACGACGATCCGATCCGGCGTCACGGTGACACCATAGGCGTCGCGATAATGCTGGGCGATGCGCTCCCGAAGGGCCGGCATTCCACATGCATCGGTATAGGGCAGCTTGCCGGTTTCCAGAGCGCTCCGTGCGGCCTCGATCACGCGACGCGGCGCGGGAGCGGAGGGTTGACCGATTTCCATATGGATCACGCCATCACCCTGTCTGTCGCGGATCGCGGCGGCTGCCATGATGTCCATGGCAAGGAAGGGTGCCACGCGGCCCGCGCGCAGCGAGGTCTTGGCGGAAATGCTGATGTCAGGGCGATTGGCGGCTGGTGTCATGGCGCTGGCTTACTCCGCCGCGCCCTTCCCTTCCAGGCCGCCGGTTTGTTCCGGCCTCCGGTTCGGGATGTGGCGGATCGCGCGAACAATTGACCCGCCGCCGCGAAAACGCCTAACCCGGTGACTAACGACCGGTTGTCTCGAGCCTGATCACGGCCGACGGGACGCGACCCCGCGAGGATCAATGCGCCTGCTTCGCCACCTTCTTTCGTCCGTTGCCGTCGCTGGCGCGCTGGCTTCCGGTCTCTCAAGCGCCGTTGCGCAGGCGCCGGCTTCCGCGCAGACCACAGCGGCCGCGGCCTTCAGCGATTTGCAGCGTCAAGCGATCGAGGCGATCATCAAGGATTACCTCGTCAAGAATCCCGATGTGCTGCAGGAAGCTATCGCCGAGGGCGAGCGGCGCCAGCAGGAGACGCAGAAGCTGGCGCAATCCGCCGCTCTCAAGGAATCCCGTGAGGCCCTGGTCAATTCGCCTCACAGCGTCGTGGTCGGCAACCCGACCGGCGATGTCACCCTGGTGGAGTTCTTCGACTACAATTGCGGCTATTGCCGTAAGGCGCTTGCCGACATTCAAACGCTAGTCAAGGGCGATCCAAAGCTGAGGGTGGTTCTGAAGGACTTCCCTGTCCTCGGCGCAGAATCTCTCGAAGCCAGCAAGATCTCGCTGGCAGCCAAGCAGCAGCTTAAAGGCGACAAGTTGTTCGAGTTCCACGTCAAGCTCTTGGAAAGCAAGGGTCGGGTCAACGGTGAGCGCGCAATCGCCCTGGCCAAGGATATGGGCCTCGATATCGCCAAGCTGCAGAAGGATGCGCAGGGGGCGGAGGTGAAGGCAGCGCTCGCGGAGAATGTCGGCCTCGGCGACAAGCTCGGCCTTTCCGGCACGCCCGCCTTCATCATCGGCGATGAGATCATTCCCGGCGCCGTCGGCGTGGAGCCGATCCGTAAAACCATCGGTGATATCCGCCAGTGCGGCCACGCGAGTTGCTGAAGGCTCATGCTCCCCGGCGATTGTTCCGGCTCGCACCTGTCGCTACCTGGAACGATCGTCTAGGACCACCGCCCCGGCCGCTCGACTCAGCCGGCGCTTCGAACGCGATGTCATGATCCCGATCCACGTCCTTCATGGACCGAACCTCAACCTCCTGGGGCGCCGCGAACCCGGCATCTACGGAACCGCGACGCTCGATGACATCGAGCGCGACCTTCGTGCGCGCGCGGAGACGCTTGGCGTCGCGCTGACCATGCGTCAGACCAATCACGAAGGTGAGTTGGTCGGTTTCGTGCAGGAGGCTGGTCTTGCCTGCGCCGGCGTGCTCATCAATGCCGCTGCCTATACCCATACATCCGTCGCGTTGCGGGATGCGATCGCCGGTAGCGGCGCCATTGCGGTCGAGGTGCATCTCTCGAACGTGCATGCGCGCGAAGCCTTTAGGCATGTGTCGCTCATCGCGCCGGTCTGCGCTGGAATCATCTGCGGGTTTGGGCCGCACAGCTACGGTCTGGGTCTGGAAGCCCTGGCGCGGCTGCTGAAAGCCCGCTTTCCATCTCTTCCCTCTCTCCTGTCCAACGCTTCGTCGGACGCCAACTCTCAAGACTGACCGGAATGGCCAAGGTGCCGATGCCTAAGAACGAACCTTTCGATCCCGAGCTCGTGCGCGAACTCGCCAAACTCGTGACTGAGACGGATCTGACCGAGATCGAAGTGGAAAAAGGTGACCTGCGTATCCGCGTCGTACGCCGGATCGAGCCCGTGCATGTCCAAATGGCGGCTCCTGCCCCCGCCCTGGCGGCAGCCGCTCCCGTCGCGGCGGCGGCGCTGTCCGTGGCTGGCCCCGGCGCAGGTGCCGCCGGTGATCGCGCCAAGGCCGGGGCCGGTCATCCGGGCGCCGTACCTTCTCCCATGGTCGGCACCGCCTATCGCCGGCCCTCACCGGATGCCAAGGCTTTCGTCGATATCGGCTCTCAAGTGGCGGCAGGCGAGAAGCTGCTTCTGATCGAGGCGATGAAAACCTTCAACGAGATCGTCGCGCCCCGAGCGGGCACCGTAACTGCGATCTTCTTCGAGGATGGTCAGCCGGTTGAATTCGGCGAACCCCTCCTCGTCATCGAGTGATAGCGCCCCCATGTTCGAAAAGATCCTGATCGCCAATCGTGGCGAGATCGCCCTGCGCGTGCTGCGCGCGGCCAAGGAACTCGGGATCGCCACCGTGGCGGTGCATTCGACGGCGGATGCCGATGCCATGCATGTGCGGCTCGCCGATGAGAGCGTCTGCATCGGCCCGCCTTCCGCTCGGGACAGCTATCTCAACATCCCCTCGATCATTGCCGCCTGCGAGATCACAGGGGCGGATGCGGTGCATCCTGGCTACGGTTTCCTGTCGGAGAATGCGCGCTTTGCCGAAGTCCTGGCGCACCATAATATCGGCTTCATCGGCCCGAAGGCCGAGCATATCCGCACTATGGGTGACAAGATCGAGGCCAAGCGGACGGCCAAGCGCCTCGGCATCCCCTGCGTGCCTGGCTCTGAGGGCGGCGTCGAGGATCCCGTCGAGGCCAAGCGCATCGCGGCGGAGATTGGCTATCCGGTGCTGGTGAAGGCTGCCTCAGGCGGCGGCGGCCGCGGCATGAAGGTGGCCCGTACGGAAGCTGACCTCGAACAGGCCCTCGACATGGCGCGCACCGAAGCCAAGGCAGCGTTCGGTGACGATGCGGTCTATCTCGAAAAGTATCTCGAGAAGCCGCGTCACATCGAAGTTCAGGTTCTTGGCGATGGTCGCGGCAAGGCCGTCCACCTCGCCGAGCGCGATTGCTCGCTCCAGCGCCGTCACCAGAAGGTCTGGGAGGAAGGCGGATCGCCAGTGATCGACGAGGCGACCCGCGCCGAAATCGGTGGCATCTGCGCCCGGGCGATGCAGGAGCTGCAGTACATCGGTGCCGGAACGGTCGAGTTCCTCTATGAGGATGGGCGATTCTATTTCATCGAGATGAACACCCGCATCCAAGTGGAGCATCCGGTGACCGAGATGATCACCGGAGTCGATCTGGTCTCCGAACAGATCCGCGTCGCGGCCGGATTGCCCCTTTCGGTGACGCAGGAGGACATCCAGGTCACGGGCCATGCCATCGAGTGTCGGATCAATGCCGAGCATCCGGCCACCTTCCGTCCGTCGCCGGGCCTCATCACGTATTTCCATCCGCCTGGTGGCCTCGGCGTGCGTGTGGATTCGGCTGCCTACCAGGGCTACCGAATCCCGCCCCATTATGATTCTCTCATCGGAAAGCTCATCGTTCATGGGCGCACGCGCCATGAATGCCTGATGCGCCTCCGTCGGGCCCTCGACGAGTTCGTGGTCGCGGGAGTCGACACGACACTTCCGCTCTTCCGCACTCTGGTGAGGAATCCGCAGGTTCTCGATGGTGCCTATGATATCCACTGGCTGGAAGGGTTTCTCGAAGCCGGGGGCCTTGCCGAGACCGTGACCTGAATAGCTTTCGCCATCAACGGATAGGAACCGTTCCGCTCTAATCCCGTTCTTCCGACGAAGAATTTCTCATTGTGCGCAATCGAGGGGCTTGCCTCCGCGCCATAAGAGCCTGAGCCGAGAAGGACGATTTCCATGCGTATCGTAAAGTTAGCCGTCGCCGCCCTGCTCCTCGCCGCCTCCCCCGCTCTGGCGCAGTCTCCGTCCGGAAACGTCTCGCAGCCGGAGCGCGCGGTGCCGCAGGCCGGTACGACCACTGGCGGACCGCTCGACAACCCGTCCACCAGCGACATGCCACCGTCCACCGGCAGCACCAGCCAACCGGTTGGCGAGAACGGCATGTCGCCGGGCGCAGGTGCCGTGGATTCGGCCAAAGGCGGCAATGCCGACCAGACCAATAAGGGCATGGGGGCCAATACCGGCTCTACCTCTGGCGGTCCCGCACGCTGATCTGAATCTTGGCATTGATGAGATTATTAAAACAGTCGGCCCGAGAGGGCCGGCTGTTTTGTTTGACTTCTCAGTCGAAGACCGATTTTTCGAATTGTGTGCAATGCTGAGATGCATGAACGCCTAGTCGTTGCAGCGTAAAAACTACGAGCATTTTCTTCCAAAATTGTATACCCAATTGCCACAAAACAGCAAACCTGCTTTGTCTGGATCACGTTTTGCGCTCGCTGAGAGTTCAGCCACGCATCGCCCCCCCCGAAGTGCGACACATCGTCGGCTAAGTAGGTTTGGAACGTCTCGATCCGCCACGGCTTGTTGTGCAGTCCGGCCCGGCAAGCGCCCTTTCTGATGTCAGCAGGGAGCTACCGAGAGGCCGATCCTACTTATCCTCAACGAGATCCGACCATGCGCACCATGACCCTTGCCGTCGTCGCTGCCACCTTGAGCGCGACCGCCGTCTTTGCCCAGTCACCCTCCGGTAACGTCGGTCAGCTGGAGCGGTCCTACCCGCAAGCCGGCAACACTGCCGGTGGTCCCATCGATCATCCTTCCGTCTATGGGGCTTATCGGGATGCCGATGATCGTCTCGATGTGGAAGATACCGGCAGCGTGCGCAGCGGTCCCTTCATCTCGAACCGCGAGGCAGTGTTTGAGGATTCCGCGAAGGGGGGCAATGCCGAGCAAAATCAGCGCTCCAATCCGAATCTCGGTACGACATCGGGTGGCCCCGAGTTCTGAAGTCGGCCCATTTGATCGGACATGGCGGCGGAGCAGAAGCTCCGCCGTTTTTTGTTGGGCGCGACGCTGGGTGACGCGCGTTGCTCTGGCTTTCGCGCGTGCAAGTCGTCACATTGGTTGTCATGCAGCACGACCACGACGGCGACCGCGTGGACATCACCCCACAGATCTTGCTGAAGGCTTATGCCGCCGGCATCTTTCCCATGGCGGAAGATGCCGATGACCCGACCATTTACTGGGTCGAGCCGAAGGCGCGCGGGGTTCTGCCGATCGACCGTTTCCATGTCTCCCGCCGGCTTGCCCGTACGATCCGGTCCGACCGTTTCGAGGTAAGGACCGACTTCGACTTCGATGGTGTCATTGCGGGCTGTGCCGCTCCGCGGGGGGATGGTGAGAAGACCTGGATCAATGCGCGCATCCGCGAACTTTACGGAGCGTTGTACGATGCCGGTCATGCGCATACGATCGAGGTCTATACGGAGGGACGGCTCGTTGGCGGGCTATACGGCGTTTCGCTCGGAGCAGCCTTCTTCGGAGAGAGCATGTTTCACGTCTGCCGCGACGCGTCAAAAGTTGCCCTCGTGTATCTGATGGCAAGGTTGCGGACGGGCGGTTATCGCCTAGCCGATACGCAATTCGTGACGGACCATCTCATCCAGTTCGGTGCCGAGGAAGTTCCACGCCATATTTACAAACGTCGCCTCATCGAGGCGATCGCTAGGGAAGCGGTGTGGGATATCTGGCCGAAGGGGCAGGCCGTGAGCGGTGAAAAGGTGCTCGCTGCTTTTACCGTGGCGGAGTGAGAGCTTTAGCGACGGCTATCGAGGGCCATGCGCAAGGCGAGGCTGCCGAGCATCCCGCCCATGATCCAACGCTGTATTTTCGCCCAGTTGGGACGCCGTGTCAGACAGCCAGCGATCGTACCGGCGCCAATGGCGATGCAGGCATTCACGCCGACGCTGATCGTGATCTGTGTGCCGCCGAGGATCAGCGTCTGGCCCAGAACATCACCTCGCTCGGGGGCAACGAATTGCGGTAGCAACGCTAGGTAGAGCATCGCGATTTTCGGATTCAGTAGGCCGGTGACGAAGCCCATGGCGAAGAGACGCTGCGGGCTGTCGGCGAGCAGGTTCCGAACGGCGAAGGGCGAACGCCCACCGGGGCGGAGGGCCTGCCACGCAAGAAAGCCAAGATAGAGGGCGCCAGCGAGGCGGAGGGCATCGTAGGCATAGGGTACGGCCAGGACTAGGGCGGTGATGCCGAAGGCGGCGCACACCATGTAGACGACGAAGCTTGCCGCCACTCCGCCGAGGGAAACCAGACCGGCTGTACGACCCTGGCAGATAGACCGCGAGATGAGGTAGATCATGTTGGGCCCTGGCGTCAGGACCATGCCGAACGATACCGCAGCGAAAGCGAGCATCGTGGGGGCATCGGGCATCGGGTCGGCTCCTATCCTGTCGATTCAGCGAAAGATCGCATCGAAGATCGATTGCGGTTGCTGCGGCGGCGCGGGCGCTGGGCCCTCATTGGTGGGGAAGAACTTTCGCGATGGTTTCTGCTTCGGCTGCACCGGAACGCCGCGCGGCGCCTCCACGTCGACCTGCCCATTCGGATTGACCTGTTGGGCCGTACGCGTCGGGTCTGAGTTTCGCTGGCGCTTGGTCTTCTCCGGCTTCGAGGCCATCGCGGGCACGTCTTCCTGCTCGCGAGCCTCGGCGATGATGTCATTGCCGCCTTTGCAATCCACGAGCCAGACGTCGTAGATCGGATGCTCGATCGCGTGCAGCCCTGGGCTAGCAGCGAACATCCAGCCGGTGAAGATGCGGCGGTATTTGTTGTCGAGGGTGACCTCGTCGACTTCCAGGAAAGCCGTAGTCTTCGGGCTTTCGGTGGGTGGCCGGCTGTAGCAGACGCGCGGGGTCATCTGCAGTGCGCCGAACTGCACGGTCTCGTCCACCGCCACTTCGAACGACACGATTCGCCCAGTAATCTTGTCGAGGCCGGAGAAGACCGCTGTCGGGTTCTTGATCTTGTCGGCGAGGGCATGCCCCGTCATCGGCAGGCTAAGCGCCGCGGCGCCCGCGAACAGGAAACTGGCCCTGAGGGCGGGATACAGATTGCGGTGAACGAGCATGCGGCTTACCCGGCGCAGGACGATGAAGCGTCTGCCCTAAGCCAGGGCGGTCGCAATGTCATGCACCGATAGACAGGCCAAGCGTGGTGTAAAAAGGGCGGCACGACGGTTGTAACTGGAACCAGGGCCGGCGACCGATTCTATTCGGCGAAGTGCTACTCGGGCCTCCATGCCGCGTAGTCGCCACCCGTCACTGCCTTGTTGCCACGATTGAGCTGAGACCCCTTCGGCCGGTAGGCGGCGCTGGTTCCGGTGAGGTTCTCCACATGCGGCTTCTGCCACTCGCGCGGGGTGTAGCTCTCCTCGCTCGGGGGAACGTCACCGTTGTGGCAGAGCCAGCCGCGCCAGCCGGGCGGAACCTTCGAGGCATCGGCATAGCCGCTATAGACGACCCAGCGGCGTTCCGGACCGACCGAGCGGTCGATCAGCGGTCCAAGAGCCTTATAATAGGTATTTCCGAAATCGTCGGTGCCGACGAGTTGGCCGCGTCGGACCGTCATGACGGCGAGCGACATGGTCTGCCCGTTCCACCACGTGAAGATCCGCAGAAGCGTGTCCTTGAGAGCCATCGCGCTTGCCTGAATCGGACCGGCGCGACCGCCCGTCCTTCGTTGGCCGGGACTATGGTCAGGGGCTGACACGAAGTCCAGCGCGAGTCGTTCCAGGGAGTGTCCTCGGAGACCGATCAGTGAGTGAGCTATACGCGGGAGCGGTGCTGCGGGAATCCCACACCGATGCGTCTTAACCAAAGCCTTACATGGCCGAGAGGGCGCCAGCCCTGTGGACTCGGAAATTTTTCAGCCGAATTCCTGCAACGGAAAACAGCACTTATCGCGACCGTCGCGATATCCACAGGTTTTACAGAGAGACCACAACATATAGCGCGGAACGTAGCCGGCACATACAAGTTGTTGACGTGGAGGGCGTGTCCGAGATAGCTTTCGACTGTCGCCGGAAGGACGAGTTCGGTCCGGTAGCTCTTAGCATTTTCGGCCATCTGACAGCGCGTAGTGAGCGTTCGTGAGCGCTCGCCTTCGTCAGACTTAAGTGAAGCGGCGGCTGCGCAGATCGCGGCGGCATCGTCGACTCTTCGACAAGGGATACAGGGTTCATGCGGTTCGAGCGGCGTTACACCACGGCCGGGCAATCCCCCTATGCGACCATCGCCTTCCGCAAGGCGCTGAGCGAGATCCGCAACCCGGACGGATCCATCGTGTTCCGGCTGGACGGCATCTCGGTGCCAGACAGCTGGAGTCAGGTCGCCAGCGACGTGCTGGCGCAGAAGTACTTCCGCAAGGCCGGTGTGCCGGCGCGCCTGAAGAAAGTCGAGGAGAACGACGTTCCCTCCTTCCTGTGGCGCTCTGTGGCCGACGAGGCCGCCCTGGCGGAGCTTCCCGAGGCCGAGCGCTCCGGCTCCGAAATCTCCTCGACCCAGGTGTTCGACCGGCTCGCCGGCTGCTGGACCTATTGGGGCTGGAAGGGCGGCTACTTCACCTCGGAGGAGGATGCCTCCGCCTTCCTCGACGAGCTTCGTTTCATGCTGGCCAAGCAGATGGTCGCACCGAACTCGCCGCAGTGGTTCAATACCGGTCTTCATTGGGCCTACGGCATCGACGGCCCGGCGCAGGGCCACCACTATGTCGATTACCGCACCGGCGAGCTGGTGAAGTCGGCCTCGTCCTACGAACACCCGCAGCCGCACGCCTGCTTCATCCAGGGTGTGCAGGACGACCTCGTTAACGAGGGCGGAATCATGGACCTGTGGGTCCGCGAAGCGCGCCTGTTCAAGTACGGTTCCGGCACCGGCTCGAACTTCTCCATGCTGCGCGGCGAGAATGAGAAGCTCGGCGGCGGCGGCAAGTCGTCGGGCCTGATGTCGTTCCTCAAGATCGGCGACCGGGCGGCTGGCGCGATCAAGTCCGGCGGCACCACCCGGCGCGCGGCCAAGATGGTCATCGTCGACATCGACCACCCGGATATCGAGCAGTACATCGACTGGAAGGTGAAGGAGGAGCAGAAGGTCGCGGCCCTCGTCACCGGCTCCAAGATCGTTTCGAAACACCTCCAGGCAGTGATGAAGGCTTGCACCCAGTGCGAGGCCGAGGGCGATGCGTGTTTCGACGTCGAGCGCAATCCCGTCCTCAAGATGGCCGTGAAGGCCGCCCGCAAGGAAATGGTGCCGGACGGCTACACCAAGCGCGTCATCCAGTTCGCCCGCCAGGGTTTCACCAAGATCGACTTCCCCGTTTACGATACCGACTGGGATTCCGAGGCCTATCTTACGGTAGCCGGCCAGAACTCGAACAACTCAGTCTCGCTCACCGATGACTTTTTACGCGCAGTCGAGCGTGATGAAGAATGGCATCTGACGGCCCGCACCACCGGCAAGTCGGTGAAAACGGTACAGGCCCGCGAGCTCTGGGACAAAATCGGAGAAGCCGCCTGGGCATCCGCCGATCCGGGCCTGCACTTCAATACGACCATGAACGACTGGCACACTTGCCCGTCGGCCGGCCGGATCCGTGCGTCGAACCCGTGCTCTGAATACATGTTCCTCGACGACACGGCGTGCAATCTCGCGTCCGCCAACCTGCTGACGATGTACGACCGCGCCAGCGGCGAGTTCGACGTGGCCGCCTTCGAGCACCTCAACCGTCTCTGGACCGTGGTCCTCGAGATCTCGGTGTTGATGGCACAGTTCCCGTCGAAGGAGATCGCGGAGCTTTCCTACCGCTACCGTACCCTGGGTCTCGGTTACGCCAATATCGGCGGCTTGCTGATGAGCATGGGCCTCCCCTACGACTCGCATAAGGGCCGGGCGCTGGCCGGAGCCCTGACCGCGATCATGACGGGTGTCGCCTATGCCACTTCAGCGGAAATGGCGGCCGAACTCGGTCCCTTCCCGGGCTACGACGAGAACGCGGATGCCATGCTCAAGGTCATCCGCAACCATCGCCGCGCAGCGCATGGCGAGGCCCAGGGCTACGAGTTCCTTTCGATCGCCCCCGTCCCCCTCGACATCGCCAACATCCCCCAGGCGAACCTCGCCGAACGCGCCAGGGTGGCATGGGACCGCGCCCTCTCGCTCGGCGAGGAGCACGGCTACCGCAACGCTCAGGCTACCGTCATTGCGCCCACCGGCACGATCGGGCTCGTGATGGATTGCGACACCACCGGGATCGAACCCGACTTCGCCCTGGTCAAGTTCAAGAAGCTCGCCGGCGGCGGTTACTTTAAGATCATCAACCGCGCCGTGCCGGATGCCCTGCGTTCCCTCGGCTACCGCGAATCCGAGATCGCAGAGATGGAGGCTTATGCCGTCGGCCACGGTTCGATGGGCCAGTCGCCTGCGATCAACGCCGGGTCGCTCCGCGCCAAGGGCTTCACCGACGACAAGATTACCGCCATCGAAGCGGGCCTGAAGTCGGCCTTCGACATCAAGTTCGTCTTTAACCGGTGGACCCTGGGCGACGATTTCCTCAAGGACGTGCTCGAGGTTCCGGCCGACAAGCTCGCCGACCCGACCTTCGAGATTCTGCCCTTCCTCGGGTTCTCGAAGAAGGACATCGAGGCCGCCAATACCCATATATGCGGTGCGATGACCCTTGAGGGCGCCCCCTTCCTGAAGACCGAACATTACGCGGTGTTCGATTGCGCCAACCCGTGCGGACGCATCGGCAAGCGCTACCTCTCGGTGGAAAGCCACATCCGCATGATGGCAGCGGCGCAGCCCTTCATCTCGGGTGCTATCTCCAAAACCATCAACATGCCCAACGATGCCACGGTCGAGGATTGCAAGAACGCCTACAAGCTGTCCTGGACCCTCGCTCTCAAGGCGAATGCCCTCTACCGCGACGGCTCGAAACTCTCGCAGCCTCTAAACTCGGCCCTCATCGCGGACGAAGACGAGGATACCGAAGACGCGATCGAAACCCTGGTTGCGCAGCCGGCTGCCGCCAAGGCAGCGCAGCTCGCGGAGAAAATCGTCGAGCGAGTGATCGAGCGCGTCGAGCGGATCCGTTCTCGCGAGAAGCTGCCCGATCGGCGAAAGGGCTATACCCAGAAGGCCGTAGTCGGCGGCCACAAGGTCTATCTGCGCACCGGTGAATACGAGGACGGCCGCATCGGCGAAATCTTCATCGACATGCACAAGGAGGGCGCCGCCTTCCGTTCGCTAATGAATAATTTCGCGATCGCGATCTCGATCGGCCTTCAATATGGCGTGCCGATGGAAGAGTATGTCGACGCCTTCACCTTCACCCGGTTCGAACCGGCTGGCTTCGTGCAAGGCAACGACGCGATCAAGAACGCCACCTCGATCCTCGACTACGTGTTCCGCGAACTAGCGATCTCCTATCTCGGCCGCATGGACCTCGCCCATGTCGACCCCTCCGAGATCGGCAACACGGTGATGGGCAAGGGCGAAGGCGAAGGGAGCCGCAGTGGCGGCGACAGGCCGGATCCGGTGGCGTCCAGCGTTGTCTCGCGCGGCCTGCTGCGCGGATCGGCCGACCGTCTCACCCTGATCCAGGGCGGACCGGCCGGAGGTACCGTGGGTGTCGGTTCCGCGAGTGCTGGAACGAGCGCCCCGGCCGGGGGGGTCGTTCATGCCCTGCGGGGAGCGACGGCACTGAAGGTTGAAGAGAAGGATGCTCCAGTGTCACTCGGCTTTTCGGTTCCTAATGCAGAAGTTGGCCCATCGATTGCCTATCGTAGAACCGAGGCAAAGCTGAAGGGGTATGTTGGTGAAGCGTGCCCAGAATGTGCGAACTTTACTCTGGTTCGGAACGGGACGTGCATGAAATGCGACACCTGCGGTTCCACAACCGGGTGCTCGTGACTATTACAACCTTTGCTTTTATATCCCGCCACCTAGAAGTTCGCCGTATGCCGGTAAAGCGCGGTGCCACTTACGGATGACTCTGCCGCGGGGTTAGGGCCGCGAACATCGGCTTCGGGAGCCTGCGGGGCACGCGGCCCGCAAAGCAAAATATGGTCGGCCCGCATTCGTTGTGGGCCGACGCCCCATCGGAGTGGGCCGGCCTAGAGGGAGCGGTGTTCGGGTGCGTTGACTGGCTAACGATCGTCTCTATCGAATCGGGTATCTGGGTGGGCCTAAGCCCAGGAGCGAATATCTAGTGAATGGCCGGCGGAAGCATGAGTTCTGCAAAGTTCATGCAACCGAGCGTGACGCTCGTCGAGATCTGGAACGGATAGTGGCCCAAACCACCCTCGCGTCCACATCCAAGAAAGTTCGGACGTCCCGGGCTGCCTAGTTCGCAGGTTGATCGATGGGGGCCTCTCCGGGGGCGGGACCCTGGAGCGGCATGGTGTTTCGATGGGCATCGAATGTGGCTGATCGAGCAGGAAGACGTAGCCCTATCCCAGTTGGTCGAGGTCCACGGGACCGGGTTCAGCTCTCGCCTCTTGGAGCAGACCATCGAACGGCTTCTTCGCGGTTGCTTCCAGATCATCGTTGACGGGAGCGTGCTGCACTTCAAGATGTTGGTTCCGAACGAGCAGGGGAGTGCGGGCCCTGGCGGTGGTCATGGGTACGCCGCTGGCATGGCCGTAAATGCCGAGCATCCGTGAACGTGAACACCGGGATGCCTCCGCCCCCCGGTGTTCACGATGGCTACGCGGCCTTAGCGGTGACCTTCTCGTAGGTCCCCGTCGCGATCTGGTCTTCGAGCTGCGCCTTGAAGTCCGCGATGGCCAGAACCTGGACAGGATTGCCCGCGTCGTCGAAGAACTCGTAGAGCGCGTCCTCGATGTTGCGATTGCTGAAGAACACGATGGCGTCCTCGTCGCCGCCGCCCTCCATGTGCGGGTCACCATTCGCCACGCCCGAAACGTAGCTGCCCGTCGGACGCGTCTCCTTGTGGGTGCCGTCCTCGCGGTAGAACCGGAGCTCACCCTGCATGACCAGGGTCACGTAGGGGCTCTTGTGCCAATGCAGCATCACTTTCTGGTTCGCCGCGAACTTAAATACGACGTCGACGATGCGGTTCTCCTCGTCGACCTTATAGACGAAGAAGGCGATGTGCGGCAGCAGGCCCCCGCCCTGGTGTTCGGATGGCCCGACGCCGAGGCCGGCGAGACCCGCGGCGCCATCGGCATCCCGGGGCTGGCCAGCCTCTACCTCACGCATGACCTCAACGGCACCGTGAAGGGGCTCAAGGACACGCCCCGCTCGACCTGGCCGACGAACCTGCCGCTGGTGTTCTGGTCGTTCCGGATCATGGTCGGCCTTGGCCTGCTGATGATCGCCCTCGGCCTCGCCTCGCTTTGGCTACGGTGGAAGGGCCGGCTCTACGAGGCCATCTGGTTCCAGCGCTTCGCCGTCGCCATGGGACCGTCCGGCCTCATTGCCGTCACCGCGGGCTGGACCGTCACCGAGACCGGCCGCCAGCCCTTCACCGTTTACGGCCTGCTGCGCACCGCCGACAGCGTCTCGCCGGTCGCCGCCCCCGCCGTCGCGGCATCGCTCGCCGCCTTCGCGGTGGTCTACCTCGTCGTGTTCGGGGCAGGCATCTGATACCTGCTCCACCTCTTCAATCAGACCCCGCACGTCCATGAATCGGGACCGCCGACCGGCGTGCCGATCCGTACCGCCGGCATCACCCCGGCGCCGGCGCTCGACACCCCGCACCGCGGCGCCAGCCGTCCCGCCTTCCAGCCCGCGGAGTAGTCCCCATGGACATCGATCTCACCCTCGTCTGGGCGATCCTTATCGCCACCTCCGTCTTCCTCTACGTGGTCATGGACGGCTTCGACCTCGGGGTCGGCATCCTGTTCCCGGCCATCCGCGAGAAGGCGCGCCGGGACGTGATGGTGAACACCGTCGCCCCGGTCTGGGACGGAAACGAAACTTGGCTGATACTCAGCGGCGGCGGCCTGCTCGCAGTGTTCCCCCTGGCCTACGCCACGCGGCTGCCTTCCCTCTACATCCCGCTTATCCTGATGCTGCTCGCCCTGGTGTTCCGCGGCGTGACGTTCGAGATGCGCTTCCGGATAATCTCCCGCCTATCCCAAACGGCTTGGGACAGCGCCTTCTCCGCCGGCAGCTTCGTCGCGGCCTTCTGCCAGGGGATCTGCCTCGGGCCCCGGGTGCAGGGCGTCCGGGTCGAGGGGCGGGCCTATGCCGGTGGCTGGTGGGACTGGCTGTCGCCGTTCACCATCCTCACGGGGCTTGCCCTGGTCGCCGGCTACGGGCTCCTCGGGACCTGCTGGCTGATCTGGAAGACGGAGGGAGAACTCCAGATCCGAACCTATCGCCTCGCGCGGGCATTTGGCATGGCGACCTTCGCTGCCATCGCCGTCGTGTCGCTGGCGATGCCATTCCTGAGCCTCACCTTCCGCGAGCGTTGGCTAACCTGGCCGGCGATGGCGTTCGTCGCCCCGGTGCCGATCCTGGTCGGCCTTCTCGGCTGGCGCCTGCGCAACGCCCTCGACCAGCGCGAGGAGGTCATGCCGTTCCTGTGCGGTCTCGGCCTGTTCCTGCTGTCCTATGTCAGGCTCGCCATCAGCCTGTTCCCGATGATCGTGCCGCCTTCGGTGACGATCTGGGACGCCGCCACCCACCCGAGCAGCCAGCGCTTCCTCCTCGTCGGGACGGTCGTGCTGCTGCCGATGATCCTCGGCTACACGGCCTACGTCTACTGGCTGTTCCAGGGCAAGGTCACCGCCGGTGCGCCGGGTTACCATTGAGGATCGCGTCATGACCATTCCGATCCCGATCCGTCGCCTCGCCTGGTTCGTGGCGCTCTGGGCCGGCGGCATCGCCTTCCTCACCGCGGTCGCCCTGCCGCTACGCTGGCTGATCAAGGTCGTCTGAGCGGCATGGCCGTTCAGTCCTTGCCGCCGAGCACGCGCATGGCGTTGAGGACGACGGCGACGTCGATCCCCTCCTGGATGAGGGCGCCCTGGAGCGGCGTCAGGTAGCCGAAGGCCGCGGCCACCATCCCCAGGATCGAGAGGCCAAGGCCGGCGAAGACGCATTGCAGGGCGATGGCGCGAGCCCGCCTGGCGATCCGCATCGCCCGGGCCAAGCCATCGATGCGGTCGACGAGGAGGACGACATCGGCAGCCTCCGCAGCCGCGGCGGCGCCGCGCGCCCCCAGGGCTACGCCGAGATCCGCCGCGGCCAGGGCAGGAGCGTCGTTCACCCCGTCGCCGACCATCATCACCAGCCCGTGGTCGTGCTCGGCCCTGACCAGACCGGTCTTCTCGCTCGGGTCGAGGTCTGCGGCCACGGCGTCGATGGGCAACCCGGCCACCATGGCCTCGGCGACGTCCTTCCGGTCGCCGGTGGCCAGCACGATGCGGCGGATGCCGGTCTCTCGCAGCGCCGCGAGGGCGTCGCCGCCTTCCCGACGCAGGGGGTCGGAGAAGCCCAGGATGCCGGCGGCGATCCCGTCCACGGCGACGAGGACGGTCGCGCCGACGGAGGGCACACCGGATGCCGTCTGCCCCGTGGTCCGGTCCGGGAAAACGATGCCGTACCGTCCCATGAAGCGCGGGCCGCCGACCAAGACCCGCCGGCCGTCGACAGCCCCCGAAATGCCCTCGCCGGGCTCCTCGACCACGTCGACGGGTTGGCGCAGGGCCACGGAACGCCCGCGCGCCGCCGTCACGAGTGCCCGTGCGGTCGGATGCACCGATACCTGGTCGAGCGACGCGGCGATGCTGAGGATCGCGGCCTCGTTGTGCCCGACCAAGGGTTGGACGGCCGAGAGCGTCGCCATCCCGTGCGTGAGGGTGCCGGTCTTGTCGATCACGAGCACCTCGACCTTGGCCAGCATCTCCAGGGCCGCCCCGCCCTTGACGAGCACGCCGATCCCGGCCGTGCGCGACATACCCGAGACGAGGGCGACGGGAACCGCCAGGATCAAGGGGCACGGGGTCGCGATGACGACAACGGCCAGCGCGCGGACGGCATCTCCGGTCCAGGCCCACGCACCGCCGGCCATCATCAGCGTCAACAAGAGAAACCCCAGGCCATAGCGGTCCGCCATCCGGGCCATCGGGGCCTTTTCCGACTGGGCGGTCTCCACCAAGCGCACGATGCCGGCGTAGGTGCTCTCCGAAGCGCGGCGGTCCGCCTTCAGCGTGAAGGCATCCCCGGCGTTGATCGTCCCGCTGACCACGGACGCCCCGACCTCGAAAGTGACCGGAAGCGCCTCGCCTGTCAGCATCGCCTGGTCGAGGATTGCGCGTCCCGTCTCGACGACGCCGTCGACGGGCACGACGTCGCCGGACCGGATCAGCAGGCAATCGCCCGGCAGTAGCTCCGAGATCGGCACGTCCCTTAGGCCCTCCGGCTCCCGCCGCAGGGCCGTCCGTGGCTGGCGCGCCAGCAGGGCCGACATCTCGCGCCGGGCTCGGCCCGCGGCGAAGGCTTCGAGGGTCTGGCCACCTGCGTACATGAGGGCGACGACGGCGGCCGCGAGCGACTGCCCGAGCGCCAACGCTCCCCCCATCGACAGCGCCGCCACCACGTCGAGGCCGATGTCGCCCCGCATCAGGCTCGTGACGATCTGCCGGAGGAGGACGGCGAGCACCACGCCCGTCGAAGCCGTCCACGCCCAGGTCGCCCACGCGGCGCCCATCGCCTGCGCTACGAGGCCGGTGGACAGGCCGACGAGCGCCAGCAACACGAGGGCGATCCGCATCCAGCCCAAACGGTCGAACGAGGGGCCGGCGGCGGGCCGGGGACCTGTCGATGCCGATTCCGGCGGCGTCCCGCCGGGCGCCCGGGTCCGAAAGGTGGTGACCGGCATGATGCGTTGTCCCGCAGCGTCTTGGCGTCGAGGTGCTTCGGTGTCGATGGATCTCCGTCCCTCGCGATATCCACCTGCAGGCCGGCCTCGCCCGCATCAGAGGTCATCGCAGGACGAATGGTCCGATTACGAGATCGGTATGGTCAGCAGGCGATAGATGAAGGCATGGGCCGTCACGCCGAACACGATGAGTGCCGTCGTTACGACGAGGAGGACCACGATCAGCAGGATCATCCCCGTCCGGGGACTTGAACCGTCGATGATCCTCATTGGTCCGGTTCCATGTCCTAAGACGTCGCACGGATCAGCGCGGCGGCCGTGGCGGTAGGCTGGCCCCATAGCCTCAACGACCAGCGCGTTGCGCGGGGTTGAGGCTGAGGATGTAATCGATGATCGCGTCCATCTCGTCCCGGTCGAGCCGGACGCTCGGCATTCGCCGGTGGTGGCTCTGCAGGAAAACGTCGAGGGCCATACCGGTGGTCGAGGGCATCGCGGCCACTGCCGTGAACGCCGGGCCGATGTCCCCACCCACCTGCGCGCCGTTGCCGATGACGTGGCATTGGCTGCAACTCTCCGCGGCCAGGGTCCAGCCCCGGATGCGATGGTTCTCGACCGGCGCGGCGACGGCGTGCCGGCCGACCGGGATGAGCAGGGCGGCGATGGCCAATCCCCACTGGAGGGAAACCATGAAGGTCATGCGTTCCTCGCCAGGTTCGAGCGGCATCGCATCATCGGACGGTGACCTGGGCGATGATGCAACCGGGGTCGATCAGGTCGCCTGCGGGCGCCATAATCGTCAGGTGCCCATCGGCCGACGAGACGATGTCGTGCAGCGCCTCGCCGATCCGCGCGGCGGCCAAGGCCTCCCCGACCCGCACCTTGGACCCGTCCTCGACGAGCCAGCGCTCCAGTATGCCCTCGGGCAGCATGCCCGTGGACCAAAGACCTTCCGATACGCGGATATCCGGCATGGCTTCCGCCTGTTCCTAACCTGCATCCTCCCCGGAATGGGGAAACGGCCAGGCATTTGACCGCATCGCGCCCTTGAGCGCCTTGACCTGGGTCAAAGCCCGCGGACGCATCCGATGCAATGGCTGGCCCGTACCCCCCAATGGAAGCGCGGCATGCTCATCGCCATGACGGCCAGCGTCATCCTCGTCGTCACCACGATCCTGGTGCTCTACGAGACGCTGCGCCTGACCTCCGAGCATCTCGCGGAGCTGCCGGTTCCGCCCCGGGTACGCATCCTCGGCGTGGTGCTGATGACCTTCGTCGGGCACACGGTCGCGGTGTGGATCTACGCGGGCGCCTACTGGCTCCTGGTGCTCTGGATCGGCGACGACGCCTTCGAGGGAACGCCCGTCAAGACCTTCCAAGACTGCCTGTACTTCTCGGTCGTCACCTACACGTCGCTGGGCTTCGGCGACCAGGTGCCCACGTCCCACACCCGCATGATCGCCGGCGTCGAGGCCCTCAACGGCCTACTCCTGATCGGCTGGTCCGCATCCTTCACCTACCTGGCGATGGAACGGTACTGGCCCCTGCATGGCAAGGACAATACGCACCGGGCGGCATCCGCTGCCGGGGACGTGGAGGCGGAACATGCCCGGAAACGCCTATTTCCCCCGATGGACACACCCTGAGCCATTCACCACCGATCCTCCTCCGCGATGCGGGACTCCGGAGAAGCCGTTCCACCGTGATGGGTCCCCACCCGTGGAAGGAGGCTTCGCACGGCGATATGGTTGCGGTCCCGCCTTCCTGCCGCATGGGCCAGTGACCTCAGGATGGTAGCTCGGTCCGTGGTTTGCCGATCTTCGCCGCGAGGCGCTCGATCTCGTCGAGGGCATCCTTCACCCGGCCCACCTGCGCACCCATCCTGCCGGCGTCGAGCCGGGCCAGGGCGTCCGAGTTCCACCAGATGCCGTCGTCGAACCCGCGTAGGAGCTCCTCCAGTCGTGCATGCTGAGCCTTCAGTGCGTCGATGGTTTTAGTGATGATCATGTCCGTAGCCCTACCGAGAGGATGTCGCTGCAATTTCCGGACGGTATGGACGACGCCGCACGGTTCCGGTTTGCGCTGGATCAAGGACCCGGCCCCATCGCATCGATAGAGGACGATGCCTGCGACGGCCGTCCGTCGCCGCCACTCCGCCAAGCTCGCGGACACCAAGAGCAGGCCCATGGCCGGACGTCCCGCTACCGCCCCCGCATCGGATGGAGGTCTTGCGACGCCCCCTGGGCCAATCGCGGCAGGAAAGGTGGAACTTCGAAACGACCTGTTGAGGCCAGGCTCGTCCTCGTCACCCACCGCCGTCGGCACCGAGCCGATGCGCGTATCGGATCGATTGTCGGACATCGCCGACGAGGTCATGGAGAGGGGCCGCGTGGGCGTCGTGAAGGCCGAGTTCTACTACAGGCACGGCAGGCGGCTCGCAGGGCTTTGAACGAAACGTTCCGCGGTCGCGACCGCCATGGCGGCAGCCGCGGTCGGATATGGGATCGGCTTTCTTCTCCATGGGTAGAGCCCGGTGGCGGGACCGACGCACGGCTCTGATCCGCCACCCCGAACCGACTCCGGTAGGCTGGCGAGGATCCGACCGCCGGTTTCGGTCGCGGCGGCGGGGGCACCGGGTCGTTCAGGCCGCCACTTGACCCCGGTCCCCTCGACGCGGTTCCGGAAGGCGAGCAACCGGCAGGAACACGATACCGTCGGGCCTGGAGTCGATCTCGGCTCGACCCTCGAGTTCGTCCGCCAAGGCCCGCTCTATCATGCGCGAGCCGAAGCCGCGCCGCATCGGCGGGTTGACCGGCGGACCGTCGAACTCCTGCCAGGTCAGGCGCAACGTCCGAGGTCCGGACCCGTCGACGATGTCCCAATCCAAGAGGATGCGGCCAACCTCATCCGTAAGCGCACCGTATTTCACCGCGTTGGTCGCGAGCTCGTGGAAGGCCATGGAGAAGGCCAGCGCCAACCGCGGCGTCAGCATCACCTCCGGGCCCCTGACCTTGATGCGTCGGTCTCCGTCGGCCCGGAACGGGACACCGGGGACACGAAGAGCCGGTTCCAGAACAGGCTCCCGTCCTTCCGGCGATTGAAAAGCTGGGCCTCGACCGGGGCGCGCCCCTCGATGGCGTCCCGGAGACGGGCGACCTCATCGGGGTCCGTATCCGTCTCCTGCAGGAACCGGCAGTTCCGCCCCATGACCTCTTCGCGCGAAAAGCCCGTCAGGGCGCAGAAGGCATCGTTGGCGAAGACGAAGGGGTTGTCGGGCTGGACGGGGTCGGTGATCACCATCGCCATCTGCGAGGCGCGCACCGCGGCGGCGAAGGGGTCGGCGCCATCCGCCGTGCTGGCCAGCTCGCCGACGATCCTGTCGTGCTCGCGACGCACGCCCAGTCCCTGGATGCCCAGTGACGTCTCGATGGCGTGGGCGCAAGAGGCCTCGTACTCGCACGGCGACGGCGGCCCCCTCGCCAGTTGACTCCGTATCGGCGGTCATCCGATCTCCGGCGGTGCGCCGCCCGGGATGCCCAGAGGCTCGTTCGAGGGCGGCATCTCATCGGGCCCGAAGTCAGGCACGCCCCGTGGCTCGGGAAGCGGGGTCTGATCGGGACGGGGCGGATGCGCCGGCGACGGGTCGGGAAAAGTCGGGTCAGGCCGGTCGGGGTAGGTCGGGTTCGCCATGGGGCTTCCTTGTCGCTATTGGCAGGTGAACCGACGCGCGTAGGCGTCAGCCCATGAAGTGCCAGGCCGCCTCGGACTTAGTCCTCCCCTCGTCGGCCGCCCCATCGGGCCGAAGGCCGACCTCGTCGATCCTGGCCTTCTCCGAGTGGTCGAGGGCGAGGTCCCGCTCCTTGGCGGCGGCGGCGTGCTCGCCCTTCGAAAGGTGCTTGGCTGAATGCCGGTAATGGGCGGCGGCCCGGTCGTGCTGGTGCGCCGCCTCGGCGCAGGTTCGTTCCAAATCGGTCTTCGCCATGGCCGGTCCTTCTCAAGGGGATGGGCGACGGAGAGCCCTACTCGGACGCTCCATCGCGCAGCGTGGGTGTCAGTTGGCCTGAACGGGCTTGATGGCGGCGCTCCAGTAAGCGTCCGCCTTCGCCGTCTGCTGGGCGAACGGCTCCGCCCTAACGAAGCGGCCCTCGGTTATCCGGGGAGCCTTGTCCATGTCGTCCTTGCTCGTCGCCAGGACGAGGATGTTCAGGTTCGGCGAGATCTTGAACCGGCCCCACGGCACCGCGACATGGCGCTCGCCCAACCCGAAGACCCCGCCGCGGGCGACGACGAGGTAGGCGATCTTGCCGTCCTCGGGACCCATGACGATGTCGTCGACGCTGCCGAGCGCGACGTTGTCGGGGGTCCGCACCTCGCTGCCGAGCAGGTCGTCGGACCGGTAGGCCGTGGTCCGCTCCGCCACCGGCTGCGCCAGGGAAAGCTCCTGCGTGCGGAACCCGAGGGCGTTCGCGACACGGAGGTCCCGGCCCTTCATGTCGGTCTTGTACTGGTCGTAGCTCTGTCGGATCTGGACCAGCACGTCCTCGCAGGGCTGCTGGCGTCCGTGGCGCGCTAGGATGTCGGCCGCCGAGAGGAGTACGCGGACCTCGTATCCGGGCCGGGCATACGCATAGGGCATCGCCGCGGGTGCCATACCCATTGCCATTCCGGCGCTCGCGCCGAACCAGTAGCCGCCGAGCGGATAGCCGTATCCGTATCCCGAGGCGCCGAGCCAGTATCCCTCGGTCTCCATCTGGGTGTTGAACGCCTTGAGGTGATCGAGGCAGGCCAGGGCCGGTTTCGAGTTCGACCACGTATCGGGCTTACCCTGCGGCTCCTCGGCGGCGCGGAGGGGAAGCGCCAGGGAAAGGGAAAGGATCGTCCCGAGGGCGATGGATCGAGCTGGCCGTTGCATGTCGAGGTTCCGGGATGGCGGGCGTCCAAAGGCTGTGCGCCCCGTCCATTCCCCTGGTCTGACCGTTCCGCCCCCTCATTACTTTGTCCTGGATCAAGGCCGACCCAAGTCGGTCCGTGCTTCCTTCCGTCCATCGAGCCCGAGGCTCAAGGAAGGATCGCCGACATGAACGTGGCCAGCATCATGGTCTCCGTGGATCTCGGTCCCGCCGCGGCGGACCGGATCCAGCTCGCGGCCTTCCTCGCCGGGCGGTTCGAGGCCGAGCTCATCGGCGTGGCGGCCCGCCAGGTATCGCCGCCGGCCTACTCGACCAGCGCCTACGCGGCCCTCCAGGTCACCGACGTCGAGGTGGCCCGGGCGGATGAGGACCTGGCGCAGGCGAAGCTCGTATTCCAGCGCAACGTCGAGGGCGTCGCCAGGACCGACTGGCGTTCGGACATAGCCGAACCCTCGACCTATCTCGCAAGGCAGGCCAGAGCCGCCGACGTGGTGGTGGTGGGTAGGTGGGGCGTTCCCGATCCCGAACCCGGCTTTCTGGGCGTGCTTCCCGGCCCCTTCGTCGTGGAGGCCGGACGTCCGGTCGTCGTCGCGCCGCCCGGGATCGAGTCGCTTCGCATCAGACGTGTCGTCGTCGCCTGGAAGGACACCCTGGAAGCGCGCCGCGCCGTCCTCCACAGCCTGCCGTTCCTCGAACGGTCGGACCAGATCCTCGTCGTCGCCGTCGGCCGGGAGGCGGAGGGCGACGGCATCGACGACGTGGCCAACTACCTCTCCCGGCACGGCCTGGCGGTCACGGCACATCGGCTTGGCAACGACGATGCGGGCGCGGGCGAGGCGATCCTGGGTTTCGTCGCACGCGAGGATGCGGACCTGCTCGTCATGGGCGCCTACGGACATTCCAGGCTGCGCGAATGGATGTTCGGTGGCGTCACCCGCGATGTCCTCCGGAACACTCCGGTTTGCTGCCTGATGAGCAATTGACCGTCCCCTGGCCGGCGAGAGCCGGCAGCGCATCACGACGGAGCCCCACATGATAGAACTGTTCGACCGCGATGGCCGGGAAGCCGCCTTCTGCCGCGACGGGCACTCCGTCTACCTTTGGGACGGAACCCCCGCGGCCTACATCACCGACGACGCCGTCTACGCCTATTCCGGCCGGCTCATCGGCTGGACAAGGGACGGCTGGATCTCCGACGAGGCAGGAGGGCGCCTCCTCTTCGAGTTCGATGCCGTCGGCGGCCCTGAGAAGCCGAGGCGCCAATCCAAGACCACGGCAGGACCGAGAGGCCCCAAACCGGCCAAGGGGACGCCTGAGCCCGCTTCGACCCGTCCAACCCCTTCGCCCGCCTGGTCAGACCGGTCCTTCGCCGAACTCGTCTGACTTCGGTGCCATCCGTACCGCACCGCGCGGCTCCGGTCGGAGTGACCGGGCCGGCGCGACCCGGGACCGCCTCCTATCCGACGCCATGCCTCCGTCACCTTTCCCATGGCCGCTTCCGAAGCGACCGGCGACGGGGACGGGACCCGATCCAAGGAACCCCACATGAGCCACAACCCACTCGCAGCCCGTGGAATGGCCCTGGAGGACCTCTTCTTCGCTCGGGAGGAAGCGGCCTCGCGGCGACGTGACGGCGTCCTGCTCAATGCGCAACGACTGAGGGATACCTTCGCGGAAGCATAGGGCATCGCCGACGATGCCCTCTTGCGCCGCTTGGCCGACCTGGGGATCGGACCGGATACGCTCGCGGCGCTCATGCTCGTGCCCGTCGTCGCCGTTGCGTGGGCCGATGGTGAGATGGACGACGAGGAACGCGGCTCGGTGCTTTCCGCCACCGCGGATGCCCGGCTCGACGTGGACGGGACCGGCTACCGGCTGCTTCAACGGTGGCTGTCAACGCGCCCGCCATCGGAGCTCTTCGAAGCATGGAAAGACTACGTCCGAGAGCTGTCGACCTCCATGCCCGTCGAAACGATGCGGTCGCTGGGGTCGGAGATCCTGGGGCGCATGCAGGGTGCCGCCGACGCGTCGGGGAGCTTCTTTGGCATCGGCCGGACGGCCTCGAGGGAAGAGGAAAACGTCATTGCCGAGGTCGAGCACGCCCTCGCGGATTGGCCCGCCATGCATGGACGCACACGCTTCCCCTCATGCATCACGCGCCCACGCCGCGAACGTCCTCCTCGTTCGTACCGGACGGCTGAAGCGCATGGCCGAGCGCCTGGATGCTCTCGGTGATGTGGGTCAACACCGTTCGTATCCTCGGCGTGTCACGATTGTCCTTATGGACCAGCAAAAGGATGTCGGCGTTGGGAGGCTCGGTCGGAACCTCGATCCTGGTGAGCCGTGCCTCCTCGTCGCCGCGGAACCGGGCCAGGCAGGCCAGCCCGCCGCCGTTGGCGGCCGCGAGCACGGCGGCCTCGTGGCTGCTCGTCTGCAGCACGACGCGGGACATCGGGGCCATCTCGGTCAGCCATGCCGACTGCGTCATCTCCTGGCTGTCCTCCATCTGCGTGATGAGGTGGTGGTCGGGGCAGCCGTCCTCGAAGTTCGGCTCGCCGCGTTCCGCGATGTAGGCGGAGGTTGCATAGAGGCCGAAGGCGATGCCGCCGATGCGCCGCACCACCAGATCGTGCTGCTCGGGCTGCCTCATACGCACGGACACGTCGGCCTCGCGCATCGCCAGGCTGAGCTCCCGCGGGTTCGGGATGAGCTCGATCATGATGTCGGGGTGCCTGGCGTGCAGGCTGGCGAAGCTCGGTGCCAGCAGGTGGGCGGCGATGGTCTCGGCGCAGGTCACCCGCACCAGCCCGCGCAGGCGTGTGTCCCGCCCGGTGACGTCCCGTTCCAGGGCCAGGGCCTCCGCCTCCAGGCTTTCGGCCTTCCTGCGCACCTCTTCGCCCGCCAAGGTCGGCACGTAGCCTTCGGGGGTCCGGTTCAGTAGGCGTACCGCGAGGGTCGCCTCCAGCGAGTTCAGGCGACGGCCGACCGTCGATTGCGAGACATGGAGCACCTTGGCGGCGGACGAGAGCGTGCCGTGGCGGGCGAGTGCGAGGAAAAATCTCAGATCGTCCCAGTCGAGCATTCGTCACCTTCGATCCAAATATGCATCTCCCCTCGGCGACTTTGGTTGCCGACTTCTGCACCGGAAAGCCTATGCTGGCTTCGATCAGACAACCGCCGCCGTAATGTTTCGTTCGATTGAGACGTTTCGCGCCGGCAATCGGCACGAGGTCCACTCCATGGCAAAACCGCCGACAAAATCCGACGGGGTGACGTCCCTGCCCGTCAAGGGAGATCAACTCGCCGCGGTGATCGCGAAGGGCAAGGCCGATCCGACCGCCGTCCGAACCCTACGCTGCCGCACGGTCGCGCAAGGTCGGCTGCACCAGCTGAACTACATCCGGAACCTGCCGCCACAGCCCGTGATGGAGGACGAGCCCGAGGGCCTGCTCGGCGAGGCCATGGCTCCCAATGCCTCCGAGGCCCTGCTCGCCGCCCTGGGCTCCTGCCTGTCCATCGGCATCCACGCCAACGCCCTGGGACAGGGCATCCCGATCCGCTCGCTCGAACTCCACGTCGAGGCCGACATCAACATGACCTCGGTCTGGGGCAGCGGTGACCTCCATCCCAAGACAATCGGGTTCGAAAGCATCCGCGTCTCCGTGAGCATCGACGCCGACGCATCGCGAAAGACCCTCGCCGCGCTCATCAAGCACACGGTGCTGTGGTCACCGGTGGCGAACACCCTGCACAACCCGGTCCATCTCGACGTCGCGCTCGCACCTACCGCCTCTGCCGCCGTCGCCTGAGCCAGGGCGGACATCATCACGCCCCGCAATCGGGGCAGGAAGCGCGGCCCATGGCGATCCTCGACCCCGAGCCGGACTCGTCGCACACCCTGAGGCAGCACGGGACGGTGATCCTCGACCGGCTCGTGGCCGAGGCGAAGACCGACACGGTCGCACTGGCCCTCGTCGAGGAGCGCCTCCTCTTCGCCCGGAAGGCCGGACGGATCGGATCGTGGACCCTCGATCTGGCGACGATGTCGCTCGCGGCCTCGCAGGGCTGCAAGGTGAACTTCGGTCGCGATCCCGGTTCCGCGTTCACCTACGAGGCGTGGATCGAAGCGATCCATCCCGAGGATCGGGAACGCATGCTGGGCGCGGTCGCCGCCGCCATCGCCGGACGGACCGACTACGACATCGAGTACCGCATCGCCTACCCCGGCGGTGAGGCCCACTGGATCCAGTCCCGCGGCCACGCATCGTACCACACGGACGGCACGCCGGAAGGCATCGCCGGCATCTCCCTCGACATCACCGACCGCAAACGGATCGAAGATCACCGCGACCTGCTGGCGAAGGAACTGGCACACCGGGTCAAGAACACCCTCGCGACGGTGCAGTCGATCATCCGCCACACCCTCCGGACGTCCACCGACCTGAAGGAGGCCGAAGCCACGCTGGATGCCCGCATCATGGCTCTGGCGGGGGCCCACGACGTGCTCATCCGCGACACCTGCGAGGGCGCCACCCTCGGCGAGGTCGTCGCCGTTGCGTTGCGTCCTTTCGGGGCCGAGCAGGCGGGTCGCTTCACATGCGGCGGACCGACCGTACACCTGACCTCCCGGGTCGCCCTGGCCTTCGCGATGGCGCTGCACGAGCTTGCCACCAACGCCGTCAAGTACGGTGCGCTGTCCACGGACTCCGGAAGTGTCCTGCTGAGGTGGGACATCCTTGACGGGATCGGCTCCGACCGGTTCCGCTTCCGTTGGCAGGAGATCGGCGGTCCCACCGTGGTTCCGCCGACCCGGACGGGCTTCGGGTCCCGGATGATCGAGCGAGCCCTGGCGGTGGAGACCGGCGGTGCCGCCGAGATCGAGTACGACCCTGCCGGCATCCTCTTCACGGCCATGGCGCCACTCAACGGGATCTCGGGGGGAGGCTTACCGTTACACATGTCCCCTCGGCCGTAATCCGAAGCAAATCTGCATTCCCGGTCACCGATTTTGCTTCCGTTCGTCGGCGTGGTTCGCACGTTATCCTTTTGTGGAGACATCCGTCTTCGGGCCGGGACCTTGAGGTGACCATGTTCGAAGCCGAGGCCTACTCCGTCCTCGCCAAGTCGGTCACGACCGTTCGTGACCGGGCCGGTCATGGTCGTGACTGGGACGACGTCACGGTCCAGTTGGCCGCCGGGGTCCTGCAGCGCGCATTCAAGCTCGACGACGGCGTACGCGATGCCTTCCGCGACCTGGCCCGCCATGCGGAGCGCATCGAGGCGACCGAGCGCTGGCGCGGTCTCTGACGCTTTTCCCCGGCCGAGCCATGAGGCCGTACCGAACAGGAAGGACAGACCCATGTCGATCCATTCGCTTCCCGTCGGACCACGCATTCCGATCCCGCCATCCTTCCTGTTCGATGGCATCGGCAAGCCTCGCCTCGTCAGCCTTTCCGCGGCCCTGCCGTTGGCCGAACGCGACACGCTGGAGCCGTTGAGCCGACGCGTCTCGCTCGACCAGAAGGAGACGCTGTTCGGACAGGACGAGCCGGCCTGCTCGGTCTTCAACGTCACCTCCGGCGCCCTGCGCCTGTACCGCATCCTCCCGGACGGACGCCGGCAGGTCACCGGCTTCGCCTTCCCTGGCGACTTCATCGGTCTGTCGCTCCTCGACCGGTTCGCCGTGTCCGCGGACGCGCTCGGGCCCGTGACCGCATGCCGGTTCGAGCGGCTCGCGTTCCGGCGCCTGCTCTGCGAGAACCCGGGCCTGATGATGCACCTGCACGAGATCACTGGGCAGGAGCTGTCCCGGGCCAAGGACATGATGATGCTTCTCGGCCGGCGCACCGCCGACGAGAAGGTCGCCACGTTCCTGATGGGGCTCCGGGACCGCTACGTGCGGATCGGGCTGTCCCCGATCACCCTGGAACTGCCGATGGGCCGCCTCGACATCGCCGACCACCTCGGGCTGACCATCGAGACCGTGAGCCGGACCCTGTCGCGGCTCGACAAGGACGGCTGCATCCTCATCGTTCCGGGCGGGGTACGCCTTGTCGACCACAACCGCCTCGACCGGATGTCGGCCCACTGAGGTTCGGGGCCGCCGTGTACCGGTACACCTCCCGGCCGCTGTCCATGATGGCGACCGCCGAAGGGACGACACCCCCGGTCGCCCTTGCCGCGCCGAACCATGCCCGCGCTTCCTGCCGAGCCGGCCGTAGTTCGGATGAGTCGAGGAAGTAGGCAGGTTCACCGGCCCGCCGCTCGGGGTCCGCCCCACCGTACAGAAGCTCCGTCGAGAACGTCATGTAAGGCCCCCCTCACCGCGACGGCGGACGGACCGGCGGACGCTTGATGTCCCCCCACCGGGATTTCCCGTCATATCCGGCACGTCCCTTCATGCTCCCCGTCGCGGCCGGCTCCTGCCGCCTGATCTCGCTCGGCACGACATCCCGGGACAGCGGCATGTTCGGTCCGTTGGAACGGGCCTGGCGACCGAGGTCGGAGGCCGCCTGGACCGAGGTTGCGGCCCCAAGCATCCCAAGCACCACGAGCGTCGTCATCAATCGGGTCATCCGTGTCCGTCCCTTCGCCGCAAGGCCCGATGCGAGCGGGCCAGGTTCGTGATGAACCATGCTCCGGGTCCCCGCGTCCGGCTTTGCGCTGGATCAAGGACTCCTGCGGGACCGGGATTAGGGTCCGTCGCACGCAGAACGAGGGACGCATCCATGCCGGCACTCCGGAACATCAAGAACGTGATCGTGGGCCTGACCGAGGAAGGTCAGCAGGGCGAGACGAGCGATGCCATCGGCTACGGCCTGTCGCTTTCGGTCGCCGCCGGGGCGCACCTCACCGTGCGGGCGGCCTCGCGGCGGCTCGTCATGAACAGCGCCCTCGCCGGTGGGTTCGGGCGGGCTCTCATCTCCGACGAGAACGGACGGACCGCAGGCCTGAGCCAGGCGGTGGCCGAGAAGGTTCGTGGCGACGCCGCCAGCGCCGGCGTCGCATGCACGGTGGAGAGCCCGCAACTGACGCATCCGGACATCCTTGCAACGTTCGCGGCCAAGGCTCGCCTGCACGACCTCACCATCCTCGATGCCGAGGAACGCACCATCGACCTCGACCGCGAGCTGATCGAGGCGTCCCTGTTCAACAGCGGTCGCCCCGTCATCGTGGTCCCCACCGGCCACAACACCTTCTCGGGACGACGCATCGTCATCGCCTGGGACGGCGGGGCCCATGCGGCCCGAGCCGTGAACGACGCGCTCCCGTTCCTGCTGGCGGCCGACGCCGTCGAGATCATCTCGGTCGTCGGTGAGAAAGAGCTTTCGAGGTCGGTCGCGGGCGCCGAGCTCGCTCCGCACCTGGCCCGCCACGGCATCGCCGTGACCGTGGACGACCTGCCGGTGCGTCCGGATGGCGACGTCGCCGAGACCCTCCGTGACGCGGCCAGCCGCTACCGTGCGGACATGATGGTCATGGGCGCCTACCGGCACGGCCCCATCCGGCAGTGGCTCTTCGGCGGGCTCACGCAGTCGCTGATGGCAGCGTGCCCGATCCCGCTCTTCCTCGCGCACTGAGCGCGAGCGAACCCAGTCGACCAACCACAAGGAAATCCATGAAACCGAATCTCAGGCACTTCGCCGTCGCGGCGGCCCTCGTGCTGTCCGCCCTCGCCATGCCGGTGTCGGCAGATGCCCAGGGCCTGCCGGGCGGCATGCGTCGCGGCGCGGCCGAAGGCGACCGCGTCGGCGGCCCCATCGGGGGCATTGTCGGCGGCGCGGTGGGCGGCGCGGTCGGCACCGTCAACGGTGCTCTCGGAATCGACCCGGGCCGTCGCGGCTACCGCAGCGGCATGCGCACGCGTCGCCACTACCACCATCGCGCCTACCGTCACCGTAACCACGACCGCCGCCACCGCTAGGCGCGTGCGCCCCCCCCCTCAGTCCCAGACCCCGGAGAACATCATGACCATGGACAAGACCTTGCAGACCAACGTCCTCGCCGAACTCGGCTGGGAGCCGAGCGTCACCGCCGCGCATATCGGCGTGACCGCCAAGGACGGCGTCGTGACCCTTACGGGGCACGTGCAGAACTACATGGAGAAACATGCCGCCGAAAAGGCCGCCGGCCGGGTCAAGGGCGTCCGCGCCGTCGCCGAGGAGATCGAGGTCCGCCTTCCCCTCCATACCCGGAAGAACGACGACGAGATCGCCATCGCCGTGGTCCAGCGCCTGGACTGGAACGTCTCCGTTCCCGACGAGGCGGTGAAGGTGAAGGTCGAGAAGGGTTGGGTCACCCTCACCGGCGAGGTCGAGTGGCAGTACCAGAAGGCGGCCGCAGAGCACGACATCCGCGGGATGCTCGGCGTCGTCGGCATCATGAACCACGTCACCATCAAGCCGCGCCCGAACGCGGCCACCATCGGCGCCGACATCACCGAGGCGCTGCATCGTAGCTGGTACGACCCGAAGACCATCAACGTCAGCACCGATGGCGGCGTCGTCCACCTGACCGGCACCGTTCACACTTGGTACGACCGCCAGACGGCCGGCTGGACGGCCTGGGGCGCTCCCGGCGCCACCACCGTCGAGAACGACATCCGCGTCGTCTGAACGGACCTTCCGCACGGCCGCACCGGGCAGTCCGCCCGGTGCGGAATCCGACAGGAAACCCTTCCGATGATCAACGCATCCATCCACGGTCATGACCGGACCATCCTCGGCCGGATCTTCCACCATCCGACCAGCAACAACCTGGAATGGCGCGAGGTCGTGGCCTTCATCGGGCGGATCGGCAGCACGGAGGAGAAACGCGACGACAAGTGGGGCTTCACCCTGGCCGGCCGGACGGCGACCTTCCTCCGTCCGCGGGACAAGGACATGGATCCGCGCGAGGTCGAGCGCCTGCGCCACCTGATGCAGGATGCCGGCCTCTCGCCCTACTCGACCGAGATCCTCGAAGCTTCGCCCCCGGCAACGGCTGAGATCGATGCCCTCATCGTCGTCGACCATCACGAGGCGCGGATCTACCGCCTCGATCCCGAGACCGTCGGCGGCGAGACCGAGACCACGCTGCGCCCCTACGACCCGAAGGGCTACATCCATCATCTCTCGCACGAGGAGGACGGCAACTACCGCGGCCAGCGCGCGCCTGAGGACCTCGGCTACTACGACCGCATCGTGGCCGCCGTCGCGAACGCGCCTCGGGTCGCCATCGTCGGGCACGGCACCGGCAAGGCCAGTGCGATGGCCGTCCTTTCGGAGCGACTGCACGAGCGTCATCCGGGAACCGAGATCCGCGTCGTCGCGACCGCGACCGTCGACCTGTCGGCGAGCACCGACGGTCAGTTGCTCGCGCTAGGGCGCGAGATGCTGGCCCGGGACGGCCGGTGATGAACGCTCGCGTCTCCATCGCGGATACCGGTGACGTGACGCTCGCGGAAGCGACCGCGGCCGTCGGGCGTGCCGTTGCCGAGGCCCAGCGTCTCGGAACCTCCGTGAGCGTCGCCGTCGGTGGCAACCAGGGCCGCCTCGTCGCCTTCTCGAAGATGGACGGCGCGGGCTGCATGACCGCGCGCGGGGCCATCGGGAAGGCCGTTGCCTCGGCCGTCTCGGGCAAGGCGAGCGAGGTCATGCCACCGCCGGGTGATGACCTCTACGGCTCGGTCGTCGAAGGCGAGGGGACGGCCGCCTTTCACGAGCTTGGCGGCCTTTCCTTGAGACGGCACGGCGCGCTCATCGGCGCCATTGGGGTGTATGGGGATGCGTCCCGCGATCAGGACCTCAACTGCGCGAATGCCGGAGGCGCCGCCTTCGGGTGATGCCGCCGCGCGGCGCGTGCCTGGTCGAGCGGCCTGTATGCAGGGCCGCCGTCGCCGAGGCTCAACCCCGATCAGCCATCACGACGGACGGATGCCCGCGACCTTGAAGGTCCGTATCGTGTCGTCCTCACCGATCGAGACGTACTCGCCCTCAACGAAACGGTGGCTGCCCAGCCGGTAGCCCAATGCGTCGTCTTCGGTCGTCCTATCGTCGTAGTCGATCAGCCAGGTCCCCCCGCCGAACCCGCCCTGCCGATGAACCAGGCGCCCGTCGCGGTTCGGCTCGCCGAGCCGGAACCGGCGGACGCGGCAACGATCCCGCTCCTTACGCCAGAGTTCGGGATCGAGATGCCCATCCGGACCGAGGGGCGCGTCGATCTCGTAGCCATGGTCGACGCTTCCCTCGGGGAAGTCCGGTCAGCGGGCGAGGGTCAGGGTGACGTGGGGCAACATGAGGATCTCCATCTTGTCGAGCTTGCCTGCTTGCATGGTCAGGCCACCACGTGGACCGGTCGTCCCGTCCGCTCGAACGCGTCGATGTTGGCAACGGTGGTCTCGGCGATGGCGGTCATCGCCTCGAACGTGAAGAACCCCTGGTGCCCGGTCACGAGCACGTTCGAGAACATCAGCAGGCGCTCGAAGACGTCGTCCCGGATCACCACGTCGGACTTGTCTTCGAAGAAGAGCTCCTCCTCCTCCTCGTAGACGTCGAGGCCGAGATGGCCGATCCGCCCCTCGTTCAACCCGGCAACGACCGCCTTCGTATCGACGATAGCGCCCCGGCTCGTGTTGATCAGCATCACGCCGCTCTTCATCACGCCGATGGCGGCCGCATCGATGAGGTGGTGCGTCTCCGGCGTCAGGGGGCAGTGCAGGGAGATGATGTCCGAGGTGGCGAGCAGGTCCTGCAGCGGGCGGTAGATGACGCCCATGGCCTCGCAGGTCCGGGTCGGCTTCACGTCGTATCCCAGCACCTTGCATCCGAAGCCCAGCATGATCCTGGCGACGCCCTGGCCGATCCGGCCGGTCCCCACGATTCCCACCGTTCGGCCGTGCAAATTAAACCCGAGCAGACCGTCGAGGGCGAAGTTGCCGTCCCGGACACGGGCGTAAGCGCGGTGGATGTGCCGGTCGAGCGACAGCATCAGAGCCACCGCGTGTTCCGAGACGGCCTCGGGCGAATAGGCCGGAACCCGGGCGACGAGGATGCCGTGCCGCTTGGCGGCGGCGAGGTCCACGTTGTTGAAGCCCGCCGACCGCAGGACGACGAGGCGCACCCCGAGCCCCGCGAAGGTGTCGAGGGCGGCGGCGTCGACCGCGTCATTGACGAAGGCACAGACCACCTTTGCCTTGCCGGCAAGGATCGCCGTCGTCGGGTCGAGCCGCGCGTCGATGTAGGTTAGGGCATGGCGTCCCGCGACCGCCGCGTCGAGGAAGCGCCGGTCGTACGGCTTGGTGCTGAAGACCGCGACATCCATGTGGTCATCCTTGAGCGTGAGGGCGTTCCGGGAGAAGGCATCTGCGTCGGGGCCGCTCAGGCCGGCGCCAGGGTCGGGACGAAGGGCTTCGTCCCGCCCTTCGCGAGGGGGCCCTGCTCGGCCGTGCCGGTCTCCCGGAGGAACAGGGCGAGGACCAGGGCCAGGACGACGCCGCCCACCAGGGGCAGGAAGGCGGTCTGGAAATCCGCCAGGGTCAACGGAACGCCCTGCCTCGGCAGCATCAGATGCGAGATGAAGGGCGACATGATCCCCGTCGTGACGAAGACGAGGAAGTTCATCACGCCGGCCGCCGTCCCCTTCACCTGTGCCGGGTTGGTCTCCTTCATCATCGAGAAGGGGATCATCGCCGCCCCGGAGGCGATGCCGAGGACCAGGGCCACCGAGTAGCGCGGCAGCGTGCTCACCGGGACGTAGATGGCGGTCAGGCCCGCCGCAAGCATCAGCAGGGCGCCGCCGAGCAGCACCGGTTTGCGACGGCCGATCTTGTCCGACATGTACCCGAGCAGGGGGCATCCGATGACCCAGCCAATCGGCACCATGGCGGCGTCCGACGCGGCGTCGGCCATCGACAGGTTCTCACCGGCATGGAGGAACGACGTGGCCCAGACCAGGGCGCCGATGGTGGTGGGCAGGAACAGGAGCCCGCCGACGATGCCGGCGAGCCAGCTCTGCGAATTGCTGAGGATGACCTTGAACGGGCGGAGCAGGCCGGAGAGCGAGAGCTCCGCGTGGTGGCTCGGGCTGTCGCCGGTCTCGCGCGGCATCACGAACCAGGTAACAAGGGCGAGCGCGAACCCCATGGCGGCGAAGGCGACCCACACGTGCTGCCAGGGGACGTTGAACCCGCCGGCCGGGTCGATGGCCATGTGGACGGGCTTTGAACCGAAGGCCGCGCCGGCCATGCCGAGGCATTGCGTGAGGCCGATGAACAGCGCCAGCATGCGGGTTGGCAGGTACCGGGCCGCCACGTAGGACGAGCCGACGAAGGCGAAGATCGCACCGGTCGCCTGCAGGACGAAGCCGACCATCCCGGCGGCCTCGCTCCCCTGTGCGAAGATCAAGCAGCCAAGGCCGACGACGGCGATGCCGTACGGGATGGTCCGATGCGCGCCGTACCGGTCCAACAGCACCCCGGCGACCAGGGCCATCACCGCGTAGGCCACGTAATAGGCCGAGATCATCGTGCCGATGTGGTTGGCGCCCCAGGCCGAGGTCAGTTCCGCCTGCATTACCCCGGGCGCCGAACGCACCGCATACTGGAAGAAGTAGAAGACCGCGCACAGCAGCCATGAGAGGATGAACAGGAGCTTGAGTTCGGCCGGCGGCGATGGATCGGATCGTCCACTCGCAGGTGGAGCCGCCAGTGGGCCTTTTGGATCGCCCGTGGCGATTGCCGCATCCACCATCTCAAGATCTTCCAGCGTTCGAGGTCGGCCGCGGTTTCGTGATGCCCGCACGGAACGCAAGGTCATCGGTGTCCTTCCGCGACACCGGGAGCCCCCGATTAGGGGACGCGTCCCGCGAGGGACCGGGGGGACGGGAAGACCCTAGATCGGGGCTTGGGACGACGCTTTGCGCTGGATCAAGGATACCGCCCGCCTGCCCACCCTAAGCTCGTTCCTTGCCGGCACCTCCATGGGCGGACCTCGCTCGCGACCGTGATCGGCCCACGTGGAGCGGGTGACATGGGCGGGAATCAACGTAGGTCCCCGGGGGCCGGGAACGACGTCGGGGGCATGCTCGACGGCATCTCGGCCGTACTGGGGGCGCTCGTCGTCCTGACGCCCTTCCTCTTCATCCACACGGGGAACTTCCCCGCCATGCTGAGCGCGACCGGATGCGGTCTCGCCGTCATGGGCCTGGCCTTCCTTAACGGGCCCGAGCCGGAGCCGGGGACACGATTGGGATCGGGCGTACTGGGCGCGTGGGTGGCGGTCTCACCCTGGTTCCTGCAACGCGCCCTTGTGCCACCGGACGCCGTCATCGCCTCGCCGCTGGCGGAGCCGGACGTCTCGATGACGGTCGTCTTCGGTCTTGCAATCGTGGTGACCGCCGGGCTCGACATCATGCGAACGGTCGTGGAATCCTAACTCTCGAATTCTCAGGATCGAAGCGATCCCGTCGCCCCGGATACCGCCTCCGTGACGCCGTTCCGCGGAGTGGCGCAGCGAGAAGCACCGACCCAAGACCGCTTTTCCCCAATCGGCGGCGAGTAGAGCCGTCGGACACCTCGTCCGTCTCAGGAAGCAAGCTCGGTGATCTTCCGAGAGGCCTCACGAACCCCGTCGGCGATCCGGTCCTGGACGTGGTCCGGCTCCCGGCGGATCGCCACGGCGAGATGACCGAGCGTCCGGCGCATGCCGCTCATCCGGTCGACGAGATCGAGGATGAGGACGATGCCTTCCTCGTTCACGCCGAAGTCCCTTTCGAGATCCTGGATGAGTTGCGCCCGGCCGAGATCGATCTCGCGAAAGGTCATGCGCCCCTCGGTCTCGTCCGGAATGACCCAGCCGGTGTCGATCCACGCGTGCAGGACATCGGTTTCCACGCCGGCGCGGACCTGAAACTCACGCATCTCCATCATAGCGTCTCCTCGGCTTGCCGGGTCTCATGAGGCTTTGTGGTCCCCCACCGGGTTACGAAATCCTGCAACTCCGCATCCGGCTCGGCCGGCAGGGTCAATCGCAGGGTGACGTACTCGTCGCCGGAGGTACCGCCACGGACCATGCCCTTGCCCTTCAGGCGGAGCACGCCGCCGGCGTTGCTCCACTTCGGAACGGTCATGGAAACCGGGCCGGACGGGGTCGGCACGCTGACCCTGCCGCCGAGGACGGCATCGCGAAGCGACAAGGGCAGGTCGATGTGGATGTCGTCCCCCTTGAGCTTGAAGAGCGAGTGAGGACGGACCTCGACCTCGATCAGGGCGTCGCCTGGCAGCCCTTTCCCGATGCCGGATCCGCCCTTGCCGCGCAGGCGCAGCGTTTGCCCCGTCCGCGTTCCGGGCGGGATCGTGACGTCGAGGGCTTGGCTGTCCGGGAGGGTGAGCGTGCGCTTGCCGCCGTTGAACGCCTCCAGGAAGTCGAGCTCCAGCCGGTAGCGGGCATCCGCACCGGCACGGTTGGGGTCGGCACGCCCGGCGCGACCGAACATCTGCGCGAAGATGTCCTCGCCGCCGAAATCCCCAAACCCTTGTTCGCCACCATAGGGGTGGCCCGCATCGCGTTCTGCCTGCTCGCGATAGTACGGCTGCCGCGGGCGCTCGCTTCCGGACGCGTCGATCTCGCCACGGTCGAACTGGGCGCGCTTGGCGGGGTCGTTTAGCAGGTCGTAGGCGGTCGCCACCGCCTTGAAGCCTTCCTCGGCCTTTTTGTTGCCGGGGTTCAGGTCGGGATGCAGCTGCTTGGCGAGCTTCCGGTAGGCCGTGCGCAGGTCCGCCGCGGAGACGTCCCGCGTCACGCCGAGCACCTTGTACGGATCTTCGCTCAATGCGCATTCCTCCAAGTCGGGATGGTCGCGGGGCCGATAATGGCGGTGTCGCCGCTACGCGCCGACACGAGATCGCACCCTGGCGACAACCACGCGCGCCGGTCGCAACAGGCGGTCGTAGAGGGTGAAACCGTCCTCCATGACGTCGATGACGGTTCCAGGCGTCTGGGTCGCATCCTCGACCTCCTGCATCGCCTCGTGCGCCTTCGGATCGAAGCGCATGCCAAGGGCCGGTATCCGGCGGATGCCGAAGCGTTCGAGTGCGGAGGTCAGCATCCGTTCGGTCGCCCCGACGCCTTCGAGCAAGGACGCATGGGCCGTCGGCCCGGCACCCGCGCCCGTGGCCGTGGCCGCCGCAACGGCCCTGTGCAGGTTATCGGTGACGGGCAGGAGCTCGCGCGCCAGATCCTGGACGGCGAACTTCCTGGCGTCCTCGATGCCGCGCTCGCCGCGTCGCCGAACGTTCTCGGTTTCGGCGAGCGCCCGCATCAAGCGGTCCTGAAGGGAGGCGTTCTCGGCCTGGAGGGCCGCGAGATCCGCGACCTCCCCGTCAGGGGGCATGGTGTCGTTCATGCTTTCGGTCATTGAACAGTCCTCCTCTGACAATGGACCACTCAGGCCGCCGGCCTGTGGCGGGTGCCGTCGCCCGGGGCGTCCTGGAACTCCGCATCGACGATCTCCGGATCGGCGGACGGGCCCTTGGTCGTTGGTCCGCTCTCGCCCAGGCGCGAGGCAGCCTGGCTCAGGCGTTCGGTGGCCGTCCTGATACGCGCGAGGTCACCGGCCTGGATCGCCTCCCTCGCCGCTCTAAGGCTGGTTTCGACTTCGGCCTTCACGTCGGCGGGAACGTTGCCCCCCGCCTCCTTGAGGCTCTTCTCGGTCGTGTAGATCGCGACGTCTGCATGATTGCCGGCCTCGACCAGCTCCTTGCGCACCTTGTCGGCGCCCGCATGGGTCTCGGCCTCGCGAACGAGGCGCCGGATCGCCGCCTCGTCGAGACCGCCCGAGGCCTCGATGCGGATGGTCTGCTCCTTCCCGCTGGCCTTGTCCTTGGCCGAGACGTTGACGATGCCGTTGGCGTCGATGTCGAAGGTCACCTCGATCTGCGGCTGGCCCCGCGGCGCCGGCGGGATGCCGACGAGGTCGAACTGGCCGAGCATCTTGTTGTCGGCGGCCATCTCGCGCTCGCCCTGGAACACCCGGATGGTCACCGCCGGCTGGGCGTCGGCCGCGGTGGAGAAGGTCTGGCTTCGCTTCGTCGGGATCGTGGTGTTGCGCTCGATCAGGCGGGTCAGCACGCCGCCCAGGGTCTCGATGCCGAGGGAAAGCGGGGTGACGTCCAGCAGCAGCACGTCGCTGACGTCGCCCTGGAGCACGCCGGCCTGGATCGCCGCTCCGATGGCCACGACCTCGTCCGGGTTCACGCCCTTGTGCGGCTCCCGCCCGAACAGGGCCTGCACGGTCTCCTGCACCTTCGGCATCCGGGTCTGGCCGCCGACGAGGACCACCTCGTCGATCTGCGACACGTCGAGGTTCGCGTCCTTGAAGGCCGCCTTACACGGCCCCGCCGTCCGCTCGACGAGGTCGGCGACCAGGGCTTCGAGCTTGGCGCGGCTGAGCTTGATCGCGAGGTGCTTCGGCCCGGTCTGGTCAGCCGTCACGAAGGGTAGGTTGACCTCGGTCTGGTTGGCGGAGGACAGCTCGATCTTGGCCTTCTCGGCGGCGTCCTTGAGGCGCTGCAGGGCGAGGCGGTCCTTGCGCAGGTCGATGCCGTTCTCCTTGCGGAACTCGTCCACGAGGTAGTCGACGATGCGGTTGTCGAAGTCCTCGCCGCCGAGGAAGGTGTCGCCGTTCGTCGACTTCACCTCGAACACGCCGTCGCCGATCTCAAGGAACGAGACGTCGAAGGTGCCGCCGCCAAGGTCGTAGACGCCGACCTTGCCGTTGCCCTTCTTGTCGAGACCGTAGGCCAGCGCCGCGGCCGTGGGCTCGTTGATCATCCGGAGCACCTCCAGGCCGGCGATGCGGCCGGCGTCCTTGGTGGCCTGGCGCTGCGCGTCGTTGAAGTAGGCCGGCACGGTGATGACGGCCTTGGTCACCTTCTCGCCGAGGAACGCCTCCGCGGTCTCCTTCATCTTCGTCAGGATGTAGGCGCTGATCTGGCTCGGGCTGTAGGTCTTGCCCTTCACCTCGACCCAGGCGTCGCCGTTGGGGCCGGGCACGATCTTGTAGCCGACCATGGCTTTGTCCTTCTCGGTCAGCGGATCGTCGTAGCGACGGCCGATCAGGCGCTTGATCGCCGAAATGGTGTTCTCGGGGTTGGTGATGCTCTGGCGCTTGGCCGGCTGCCCGACGAGGACCTCGCCGCTTTCCGTGAAGGCGACGATGGACGGCGTGGTCCGCGCGCCCTCCGCGTTCTCGATGACCTGCGCCTTCGCCCCGTCGAGGACGGCGACGCAGGAATTGGTGGTGCCGAGGTCGATGCCGATGGCCTTGGACATGGTGATCTCCGTGATGTGTCCGGTGAGGATTGTGGTCGCCTGCGTGCATCGCCGGCGGCGTCGATGGTCGTGACGGGTCAGGTTCGAGGAGTGGTCGGCGGAATGCCTGGGCCAGGCCGTCGAGGCGTGCGATCCGGTGGGACGTGGCCGGCGCTCTTGATGACCGGAGCCATGTGCGGGACGCGGCTTGTCGTGCGAGGTCCCGTCAGGCCTGCTCCGCCATCGTCATCTCAGGTCTCGCGTTGGAACTCGTCTATGGCCGTCCTTGGCGCGGGCCTTTTCATGATCGACCTTTCGGTATGGTCGGGGGCGAGAGAACGCCGCGATGGCGCTTAGCGCGGCGGAGCCGAACCGCCGCCGGCCGACCCGGGCGCAGTGGCCTCTGGACCGGAAGGAATGGCCACGGTCCCGGTCGTGTCGGGAACGGTCTGGCGACAACTGCAATCGACGATCAGACCGCCGGGCTCGGCCCCGGTCTTCGGATCCGCCGGAGCGGCCGCATCCGGCACCGTATTGCGGCAGGTGCAGTCCAGGGCCTCGACCCGGGCAGGCGGCGTGTCCTTTACGGTGCCGGGATTGTTCGCGATGTTCACGTCGTCGTTCGGGAGGGTGACCTGGGCGGAGCCCGCGCCGGTCATCGCCACGGCGAACGCGACGGAGAGGAGCAGAACGAAAAGACGCATCGGAGGTGACCTTCGTCCGATGTCGCGCCCCAGGCTCGAACACATCGCAGAAGGTCTATGCGCGCCAGCGCAAGCGGCGGCTTTGTCTTGGATCAAAGACGCAAAAGGCTCGGAGAATAGTCTCAGCGTGCGCTTCGATATCGGAGCCTTTTGTCCTCGATCTAGCGGCGCCGCGATGCCGGCGCGGCGAGGACACGCTCGAAGGCGAGACACCGCATGGCCCATGCCGACCCCACCAGCCGCCCCGCCCGGAAAGCCTTTCTCGTCGGGGGCGGCATCGCCTCCCTTGCCGCGGCGGCCTTCCTGATCCGCGACGGCGACATGCCCGGATGCAACATTACCGTGATCGAGGAGACCGGCATCCTCGGCGGCAGCCTCGACGGATCGGGCGACTCGACGGAGGGCTACGTCCTTCGGGGCGGACGTATGCTGGAGAGCAAATACCTCTGCACCTTCGACCTGTTCGCCTCGATCCCGACGCTCGATGGTACCCAGACGGTGACCCAGGAGACCTTCGCTTGGAACGAGACCATGAGGACCTCGTCGAAGGCGCGCCTCGTCAGCGACGGGGAACGGCTGACGGCCCCTCGGTTCGGGCTGAGCGAGGGACACATCCTCACCATCGAGCGCCTCGCCCTTCTGCCGGAATCCGTGCTCGGCAAAACCACTATCGCCGAGCAGTTCGACCCGTCGTTCTTCAAGACGAACTTCTGGTTCATGTGGTGCACGACCTTCGCCTTCCAGCCCTGGCACGGGGCGGTCGAGTTCAGGCGCTACCTCGTGCGGTTCGCCCACATGGTCTCGGGCTTCAACCGCCTGCACGGCATCATGCGGACGGTGTACAATCAGTACGATTCTATGGTCCTGCCACTGCGCAAGTGGCTCGACGAGCGCGGCGTCGTTTTCGCGTTCGACACCCGGGTGACCGACCTGGGGCTCGTCGGACAGGAGGGCGCGAAGAGCGTCTCGCGCATCCTCACCGACCATCACGGGAAGTCGGGCGAGATCCGGGTCCGTGAAGGCGACCTGGTGCTGGTGACCCTGGGCTCGATGACCGAAGGCTCGACGATGGGCGGCATGGACAGCGTCCCCGCCCTCAAGGGCAAGACGGACGGCGGTGCCTGGACGCTCTGGGAGAACCTCGCGACGGACCGCCCCGCATTCGGACGCCCCGAGGTTTTCACCGACCACATCGACCAATCCAAGTGGGTCTCCTTCACCACCACCCTGCATGACCCGACGTTCCTGCGCTTGGTCCGCGACTTCACCGGCAACGTCCCCGGCGAAGGTGGCCTCGTCACCTTCCCGCACTCGAACTGGCTGGCCTCCATCGTCGTCCCGTTCCAGCCGCACTTCATCGGCCAGCCGAAGGATGTTGGGGTGTTCTGGGGCTACGGCCTCGCGGTCGACGTGCCCGGCAACTTCGTCGGCAAGCCGATGTCGGTCTGCACCGGGCGGGAGATCATGACCGAGATCCTCGGCCACCTGCGCATCGAGGCGGAGGCGGCCGGCATCATCGACAAGGCCATCTGCATCCCCTGCATGATGCCGTTCATCACCAGCCAGTTCCTGCCGCGCGAGCCCGGCGACCGGCCGCAGGTGATCCCGAAGGGTACGACGAACCTCGGCCTCATGGGCCAGTTCTGCGAGTTGCCCGACGACGTGGTGTTCACGGTCGAATATTCGATCCGCTCCGCCCAGGCGGCGGTCTACGGCCTCCTCGGCCTCGAACGCGAGCCGCCGGCAGTCTACCAGGGCAAGTTCGATCCCCGCGTCCTGTTCAAGGCTTACCGGGCGCTGCACGACCTGCAGGATGCCTGACGTCCGAAGGCGGTTTGGCGCTCCCGTCGGGGGCGCCCAAACCGTCAGGCCAGCTTCGAGCTGCCGCCGGACAAACCCCAGGCTCGTTGCTCGTATCCGCCGGATTCGTGGATCTCCTGCGGATGGGGATCGACCGGACCGGGGGAGAATGGGCCGAGGTCATCCGAGATCACGAGGTCCTCGGAAGCGCGAAGGACCGGGACGCCATGCGTGGCCCTCACCGCATGCTGCGACCCCGTGCCGGTGCCGTTCTCGGCGGCCATCTCGTTAGCGAGACGCTCGACCACGTCGAGGGCGCTCCCGATCCTGTCGGCTTGCATGCAGACCTCGTCCTCGTCGATCAAGCAGGCGCCGTCCCCCGTCCACCAGCGCCCGTCATCGATCAGGCGGAGCAGACCAGTGAGACGGACTTGTTGCTTCATCAGGGCCTCGACGGCGCGGGGACAGGTCATCTCGTGTTCCTTTTCGTTTTTGGCCGAACGCGGGGCGTCGACCGTGCAGGCGTGTTGGTCACCGTAGATGCCGGGCCGGTACGATCCTTGCGCTGGATCAAGGACCACATGGGTCCTGCTGCCTAGGTTGGCCGGATGCCGGGACATCCCCTTGGACATGGGCGGCGATCATCGCCGCCCCCGGGTGCATGGGTGCCGATCGGTTCATTGCATCGTTACGGAGATCCCCATGTCCAGTGACACCAGCCTGCAGCACCGCGTCACGGCCGAACTCATCTAGGACCCGGCGGTGACCTCCTCGGAGATCGGCGTCTCGGCCAAGGACGGCTTCGTCTCCCTGTCCGGGCAGGTCGAGACGTATGACGAGAAGATGCCTGCCGAGGCCGCCGCCCGTCGCGTCTACGGCGTGAAGGCCATCGTCATGGAGATCGAGGTCGACGTGCCCCTCTCCTTCAAGCGCTCCGACGTGGACATCGCGACGACCGCCGTCGCGCGTCTCGACTGGAACGTCGCCGTGCCTCCGGACTGCGTCTCCGTAAAGGTCTCCAAGGGCGTCATCACGCTGACGGGCGAGGTCGACCACCATTTCCAGTTCGAGGCCGCCGAGCGGGAGTTGCGTCACCTCTGCGGCGTGGTGGCGGTCAACAACCTCATCACAGTGCGGCCCCAGGTCGACGTGGCGGCCGTCCGCGACAGGATCAGCGAGGCGCTGGATCGCTCGTGGCTGTTCGACCCGAAGACCGTGACCGTCACCGCCGATGGCGGGACCGTCTGTCTCGGAGGGACCATGCGCAGCATGCAGGAGCGCCGCGATGCGTTGGGCGCCTCCTGGGCGTCTCCCGGCACCACGGCGGTCGTGAACAGCATCGGCGTCGTGTGAACGAAGCGACGTTCGGGCCTAGCACTCCAGACCCGGCCTGGGCTTTCCTAAAACGAGATGCAAACCGCCCGTGACCAAGTGCCATCACGATCACGGCCATTCCGCCGGCGCCGAAGCGCCCGGGAACCGATGCGCCCCGATGGGCACTTCGTGAAGAACGGGTCCCGATACGATTGCCGTCGCTGACCCCGGTATCCGAGGGAATGGGTCCGATGCCGCTCGACACGCTGGCCCGATCACTGGTCCGTATCGCGATTGCCGCGGGTGGACCCGTGGCTTCCGTTTATTCCCGCGGGTGCCAGACGCGGTGGAAGGCGGACGGGTCCCCCGTCACCGAGGCCGATCTCGCCGCCGAACGCCTGATCCTGGAAAGGCTCGCCGTAGCGTTCCCAGGGGTCTCGGTCATCGCGGAAGAAAGCGTCGCGGCCGGGCATAGACCGAAGCTTGGCTCGCGCTTCCTCCTCGTCGACCCGCTGGACGGGACCCGTGAGTTCATCGCGCACCGCAACGAGTTCACGGTCAACGTGGCCATGATCGAGGATGGCAGGCCCATCGCCGGTGCCATCTACGCCCCCCTTCTCGGGCAGGCGTGGTTCGGCGGGACATCGAGTTACACCGTCTTGGCCTCACCCGGTGCGGACGCCGCCGACCTGACCGGCGCCCGTCGCATCGGGGTTCGCGCGCCACCCGACACGGGCCTCGTTGCGCTGGTCAGCCGCTCGCACGGGGATCCCGCTACCGAGGCTTACCTGTCACGTCTATCGTTGGCCGAGCGCCATCCGATAGGCTCTTCCCTCAAGTTCTGCCGCATCGCCGAGGGCGTAGCGGACGTCTATCCCCGGTTGGGCGGCATCCGGGAATGGGACATCGCGGCGGGGCATGCCATCTTGCAGGCAGCCGGCGGGACCATGACGGCGCTGGACGGGGCGCCACTGCGCTACGGCGACCCGACAGAGGGCTTTCGGCTGCCCGGGTTCCTCGCCTCAGGCGGGTTCAGCCTCCCAGCTTCCGATCCTGCCGTTGCAGCGTGAGGGAGAGGACGCCAGGATCACGTCCATGGTCGTCGTCGGTTCAGCCTCCGCGGCAAGATGCTGCCAATCGATGTCCCCGCAATCGCGCCGGACCTGATCCATGAGCACCTCGGCGGTCGCGTCCGACGGGTCGTTCCGCCTGTCGGCGATCCGGGATACCAGCAGCCCGGTCGTGGGCGCCTCAAGCCAGACGCCTTGAAACGCGACACGGGATTTTGCGGCCGTCGCCTCTATGGACGCGCGCTCGGAAATCCGGTCGAACACAGCATCGGCAACGACCGCACACCCGGAGGACAAGGCTTGGCATGCCTCGTCGCGGAGGGAGGCGTAGACCGGTGCGGACACCTCCGGCAGATAGGCGGACGGGGGTAAGCGCGTCTCGGCCGAAACGCCGAAGGCATGCTTGCGGATGCGGTCGGTGTTGAGGATACGGGCGCCGGGCGGCGGACCGAGATGGGACGCCACGCAGGCCGCAACGGTCGACTTGCCGGATCCGCTAAAGCCACCGACAGCAAGCAGCGTCGCGTCCGAACCCGCCAGCAGCGATAGGGCGAGGTCGTGATACGCCCGCGCCTCGATGAGCGTTCTCGCGCTTTTGCCAAGACGCTGACCGTCCGCCTGGGCCGCGGTGACGTGGGCACGGATGGCGGCGCGAATTGCCATGAGGAAGGGCAACGCTCCTATGCCGGCGGCCTCGTCCGTCTTGTCGATGTAGCGATTGAACAGGAGATTGGCGAAGTCGCCCTGGTCGCGGTGCCAGAGATCCATCAGCAGGAAGGCGAGGTCGTAGAGGACGTCGATGGTCGCGATTGCGTCGTCGAACTCGATGCAGTCGAACAGGGTCGGCACGTCGTCGACGAGGCAGATGTTGCGCAGGATGAGGTCGCTGTGGCAGCGGCGCACCTTACCAGCCAGGCGCCGCTTCTCCAGCATGGGAGCATGCCGTACGAAGGCGCTTCGGAAGGCGGCGCGAAGGGTGTCCGCCGCCTCCTCCGGGACGAGCGCCACCGCGCGCAGCGAGCGGTCGTTCATGTCCAGGACCGCGGCGATTCCGGCCGACCCTCCGTGATCGAGGCTGACCGCGGCGCCGCGATGGAACTGCGCGATGCGGTGCGCAAGGTCGGTGATCAGGGCCGGGGTGAGCGCATCGCGCTGCACCATGTCGTCGAGAAGGTCGTGCTGCGCGAAGCGGCGCATTCGCACGACCGCGTCGACGAGGGGGCCGGTGCCGTCGAAGGCCAGCCGCCCGTCGGCATCCCGGGTGATCCGGCGGACCCCGAGGTAGAGCGCGGGCGCCGTGCGACGGTTCAGGACGAGTTCGGCCTCGCAGAAGGACAACCGGCGCTCGGCGGTCGAGAAATCCAGATAGGGAAAGCGAACGGGGCGCTTGAGCTTGAACGCACGGTCGCCGGCCATGAGGACGGTCGAGATGTGCGTCGTGATGGTGTCGACCGGAAGCCCCAGGAGGGCGGCCTCGCCTTTCAGGAAAGCGACGGTCTCGGCCTGATCCTCGACGATCATGGGCGCTCGACCGCCGTTGGTGGTGTGACAAGCGGCTCCGATCCCGAGCCCCGAACCGGGGTCCGCAACCTGCTGCTCGCCGTCGTGTCGATGAAACGGTCACGCAACCAGCTCATCCAGGCCATTCCAAGCTCCCTCATCATTCCTGGGCCTCACTCGGGTCAGTGGGACATCAGGCAACAGATCGGGCTGTGGTCGAGGAGGTTGCGCGTGACCCCGCCGAAGAACCATTCCCGCAGGCGGCTGTATCCGAAAGCCCCGCTGACGATCAGGTCCGCCCCAAATCCCTCGGCGGCATCGAGAAGGGTCTCGGCCGTTCCGGCCCCGTCCGGGGCCATGAGGACTCCCGAAGCCTTGACGCCGTGCAGGCCGAGATAGGCCACCACGTCGTCCAACTCGACTTGGTCGCCGTCGTCGGTGACGCGGATGACCTGGACCGCCTCGGCGTGCTTTAGGAACGGCATCGCGTCCGAGATCGCCCTGCGGCTCTGCATGGTGTTCTTCCAGGCCACGACCACGCGGGACGCCGACAGCCGTTCTACGCCCCGCGGGACCACGAGCACGGGCCTGCCCACGGCCATCAGCGCGTCGCCTGGGCTCACCGCGGCCACGAGGTGCGGCCGGTCGTTCGCCCCCTGACGCCCGACGACGACGAGGTCGGCCGCCCGCGATTGCTCCGCGAGGAAGGTAACGGTTTCCATGAGTTCGGAACGCCACTCGGTCCGCTCGGCCGGTTCGGCCGCGAGGCGGAAAGCCTTCTCCGACGCCTTGAGCTCAAGGAGGGCCTTTTGGCGGATCTCTTCGACACCGTATCCGGTCGGCACCGAGGTCTCGCCGAATCCCCGCGGGTAGTCCGGCCCCCAGGCCGCGACGCCGATGAGACGTGCATCGAGCCTTCGCGCCAGATGCGCCGCAAGCGCCACGCGTGGCGCCGCCTGCTCCCCGGGGTCAACGGCGACGATGATGCTGGCGTACGACATGGGAGTGCTCCGGCGACCATAGAGAGACCATGCCCGGGCATCGAGGGGCCATCGTTGATCCAGCGCAAACCCGCCCCCTGACGGAGCGGGGGGCCGCGACACCGGGGTGCCGCACGCGGACGGTGTCTCCCGTTTCGCGGGGGAGTGGATCGGCGACACCGCGTTTGCGCTGGGTCAAAGACGGCTCCGTCCCGAACGGGCATTCCGAGCGTCCCGTATCCAGTCGAGGCAGGCCATCCATGACATTCGCCAGCATCATGGTGTCCATCGACCTCGCCGGTGACGCAGGCGCCCGGACATCCATCGCGGCCCATCTCGCGGACGCCCTCAATGGCCGGACGATAGGCGTCGCCGCGCAGATGCCGGACCATGTCACGGCGCAGGTCGGACCGATGGGCGCCTCCGCGTTCCTACCGGGCCTGACCGAACGGGCCGTCCTCGACGGGCTCGCCCGGGCGCAAGACCTGTTCCGGGTGGCGGTTGGGAGCCGGAGCAGGGTCTCGTGGCGCTCCGCCGTCGAGCCCGGCCTGGCCTTCCTGGCGGCTCATGCCCGGGCGGCCGACCTCATCGTGATCGGACGGGGAGACGAGGACGGGGCAACCGGGTGCATCCGTTCGCTCGACCCCACCTCCGTCGTCCTCGCCGCGGGACGGCCGGTGCTCGTCGTGCCGCCCGGCATCGACTACCTCGAACCCCGACGCCCGATGGTGGCCTGGAAGGATACCCGGGAGGCCCGTCGCGCGGTCATGGACGCCTTGCCAATCCTGCGCCTGGCGGGCCGGGTCGACGTCGTCGCGGCCACGCACGCGGACGAGGCCACCGGAGCCGCGGACGTGGCCGCCTACCTCTCGTCGCACGACATCGATGCAACCGCTTCCGAGCACCTGTCCGAGGGGACGAGCGACGCGGAGACCCTGCTCGACCTCGCGTCCGAGCATGCGTCGGACCTGATCGTCATGGGGGCTTACGGGCACGGCCGGGTACGGGAGATGGTCCTAGGTGGCGTCACCAGGGATGTCCTGCGGTACTCCCCCGTCTGCTGCTTCCTGAGCCACTGATGAACGACAGCGCCCCCGCGACCGGCACGATCCCCCCATCTGCCCCGGCAGGCCCCATCGCGGCCGGGAAGCCGTCCGTCGACGGCGCGGTCACTAACCTCGCCCGCCAGCTGATGGAGGCCGGATTGGAGGGATTGTCCGAGCGCGAACGACGCGTGATCCTCCACATCGCCAAGCGGTGCCACGTTTCCCGGGACGTGAACCGCGTCCTCGTCGAACACCAGACGTTCGGCGAGCGTCTCGCGGATCGCGTCGCCCAACTCGGCGGCTCGTGGGGCTTCATCCTCGTATTCACGGGGATGCTCGGCGCATGGGTCGTGGTGAACACCGTCATACTCGGCCGGGCCGATGGCTTCGACCCCTATCCCTACATCTTCCTCAACCTGATCCTGTCGATGGTCGCGGCGCTCCAGGCCCCGGTGATCCTCATGTCCCAGAACCGCCAGGCGGCCCGGGACCGGCTCGCGGCCGGCCTCGACTACGAAATCAACCTGAAGGCGGAGGTCGAGATCATGGCCCTGCACGACAAGCTCGACCGAATCCGGATGGAACGCCTCGAAGGCATGCTGGAAGCCCAGTCGGAGCGGATCGAGGCCATTGCCAAGGCGGTCCGCATCCGCCCGACAGAGTCCGTCCCGGACTGACGGGCCGCATTCCTACGGGAAGGTGCCGTGCCTTGCGAGCCGGACTGGAAGCGGACCGACGATCCCCAGCGTATGCCGATGCGTCGTCACGAGCCCATCGGCGGCCCGGACCCGCAGGCATGCCGGTAATCTTCGAGGATCTCGCTTGCGAGCGCTCGGCGCTGTAGGTCCTCAAGCCCGGGGAGGATGTCATCGTCCGAGGCGTTGTGCGCCGAGACCAGCCGGACCCCGTCAGCCACCGTCTCGAACGTGACCAGGACCTCGGCCTGGGCGTACTGGTCCTGAGGGTCGATGCAGGTGTGGCTCGGCATGGTCGCCCCTCCGGTATCTCCAAAGGGTCGAGGCGGTGGTGCCTCGACCCGCTTAGGGTGGGCTGACGCCCCTTCTCGTCATTTCGTGGATTTGGTCGACCCAGTAACGATGTCCTCGTCGGAGAAACGGATCATTCCGCCGGCGATCACGAGCTTATCGCCCTTTTCCACCGAGCGGCCGTATCCGGAACCCGCGACGCGAAGCTCGCAGCCTTCCTTGCACTCGACTTCGGCGGAGCCCCCCGCCGCCAGTTTATGGGTGGCCTGGGCCTCGCCCTTGTCCACCGTGAGGGTGTGTTCGCCCTTGTCCTGGTTGGTCACCGTGATCGCGAGCGCCGGGGTCGCGATCAGCATCGAGCAGGCCAGGAAAGTAGCTGTGATCGGGGTATGTCTCATGTCTGGTCTCCGTCCGTTGGCGTGATGCCGTCGTGACGGGGATGTAGGGTCCGGCTGCCGCCACCCTCCCCCAAGACACCGCCATCGGCCGAAGCGATTTCGCGGACCGGCTATCCGAATTTGACCAGATGCCGCGACCGGCGTCGACGATGCCCGTTCCATGGGGATTGCGAGGCGGGCATCGGAGCACCTCTGACCTAAGCGTTCGTGACCGATGTCCCGTTCAGGTTCTCGACGGGACGGGCCCGATCCGCCGCAACCATCAGTGCTCCAGGGACGTCAGGTAGGCCAACACGTCCGTGATCTGGTCGGGTTCGAGCTGAAACTCCGGCATGGTCGGATGACCGGTGGTGATGCCCTCCGCCAGGGCCTCGCTAAGGTCCTCGACAGGATACTTCGTGTGTAGGTCACGGAACGCCGGTGCGATGCCCAGCGGGCTCACCCCAATCCGCCCAACGGCATGGCAGTTGGCGCAGTTCGCCCCAACGAAGGTCCTTCCGCGTTGGACCTGCCCCTCCGTGGCGGCCGCTAGGCTTCCCATGAGGCAGGGGAGGAGAAGCATCGACAAGGCAAGGCGCAGGGACACGGGACGGCTCCGGATGCGGTGGGTCGTGGGATACGGCGAGGGCCATCGGCACGACGGGCCGGGACGCATGCGCCACCGAACCATGCCGCGGGGCCTACGACCTCTGGATCTCGGGGCCGGTTTCGTACTCCACGATCTCGTTCGTCAGCCTCACGGCGACCTGGGCGACGGTCGTCCTTTCCGGGCCGGCCATGGGTGGATGGTCCGTCCAGGCCCAGTCGCGCACCTGCGGCAGGTCCTCCCCAGTGGCGCAGACGTGCTCGCGGTGCAGCGCCAGCAGGTCGCGCAGTTCCTCTTCGGCATGCTCCACGCACGGCCCCAGCCCCGACGTCCACTTCAGGGCGGCCAGGGCGAGGTGGTAGCGGTCGAGACCATTAAGCACCGCCATGTCGAAGGGGGTGGTGGTTGTCCCCTCCTCGACGAAGCCGTGGACGTGGATGCCCGTGTGGTTGGTGCGCCGGTAGGTCAGGCGATGGATCAGCCACGGATAGCCGTGATAGGCGAACACGACTGGCCGGTCACGAGTGAACAGGCTGTCGAAGGTGGTGTCGTCGAGCCCGTGCGGGTGCATGTCGGGTGACGGCAGTTTCATCAGGTCGACGACGTTGACGACCCTGATCCGGATCGCCGGGATGCGGTCGCGGAGCCACGCGACGGCGGCTAGGGTCTCCATCGTCGGAACGTCGCCAGCGCAGGCCATGACCACGTCCGGCTCGGCCGGGCCGTCGTTCGAGGCCCATTCCCACACGCCGATGCCGGCAGAGCAGTGCCGGGCCGCCTCGTCGACACCGAGCCACTGCAGGGCGGGCTGCTTGCCGGCGACGACCACGTTGATGCGGTCGTGCGTGCGCAGGCAGTGGTCCATCACCCAGACCAGGCAGTTGGCGTCCGGGGGAAGGTAGACCCGCGCCGTGTCGCCCTTCTTGTTGGCCACGAAGTCGATGAAGCCTGGATCCTGGTGGCTGAACCCGTTCTGGTCCTGGCGCCAGACATGCGAGGTCAGCAGAATGTTGAGCGAGGGTACGGGCTTGCGCCAGGCCAGCGCCCGGGAGGCCTTCAGCCACTTCGCATGCTGGTTCACCATCGAATCGACGATGTGGATGAAGGCCTCGTAGCAGGCGAAGACGCCGTGCCGGCCGGTGAGCAAGTAGCCTTCGAGCCAGCCCTCGCAGAGGTGCTCGGACAGCACCTCCATCACCCGCCCCTGCCGGGCCATGTGCTCGTCGGTTGGCAGGATGGCGTCACGCCAGACGCGGTCGGTGACGTCGAAGACGGCGTCGAGGCGGTTGGACAGGGTCTCGTCCGGACCCATCACCCGGAAGTTGCGGGCCTCTGCGTTGTGGGCGAGCACGTCGCGGAGGTAGCGGCCAAGGACGCGAGTGGCCTCGGCGATTGCCGTGCCGTGGGACGGCACCGCGACGGCGTAGTCGGCGAGGTCGGGCAGGCGCAGCGGCCTCGGATCGCGTCCCCCATTGGCATGGGGGTTGGCGCTCAGCCTTCGGTCGCCGCGTGGGTGCAGCGCCGCCAGCGCCGGCACGAGGTGGCCGGCACCATCGAAGAGCTCCTCGGGCCGGTAGGATCGCATCCAGTTCTCAAGAATCGCGAGGTGCTCCGGGTTCTCGCGCAGGGTGGCTACCGGAACCTGATGAGACCGCCAGGTTCCCTCCACCGGCTTGCCGTCGACGAATTTCGGCCCGGTCCATCCCTTCGGGCTGCGCAGCACGAGCATCGGCCAGCTCGGCCGGCCGACATCGCGGTTCGGGGCTAGTTCGCGGATCTCGGCGATGCGGTCGAGGGCGTAGTCGAGGGCCGTCGCCATGGCCTGGTGCATGAGGCCGGGCTCGTCGCCCTCGACGAACAGCGGCTCGTAGCCATAGCCTACCAGCAGGCTGCGCAGTTCCGCGGGCGGCATCCGGGCGAGCAGGGTCGGATTGGCTATCTTATAGCCGTTGAGGTGGAGGATCGGCAGGACGGTGCCGTCACCGACGGGGTCGAGAAACTTTGAGGCATGCCAGGAGGCTGCGAGCGGTCCGGTCTCGGCCTCGCCGTCCCCGATCACGCAGGCGACGATGAGGCCTGGATTGTCGAGTGCCGCCCCGAAGGCGTGGATCAGCGAGTACCCGAGTTCGCCGCCCTCATGAATCGAGCCGGGCAGTTCGGGTGAGGCGTGGCTCGGGATGCCGCCGGGGAACGAGAACTGCCGGAACAGGCGGCGCATCCCGTCGATGTCGGGGCCGACGTCCGGGTAGACCTCGCCGTAGGTCCCATCGAGCCAGGCATTGGCCACCAGCCCTGGCGCGCCGTGCCCCGGCCCCCACACGGCCATCATGTCGAGGTCGCGCAGGACGATGGTCCGGTTCAGGTGGGCGTAGATGAAATTGAGGCCGGGCGTCGTGCCCCAGTGGCCGAGGAGGCGCGGCTTCACGTCCGCGATGGTGAGGGGCACGTGCAGGAGCGGGTTGTCGAGCAGGTAGATCTGGCCGACCGAGAGGTAGTTCGCCGCCCTCCAATAGGCGTCGATGGCGTCGAGGCCCTCCGGTCCCAGGGGCCCGGGTACGAAATCGAGAGACTGAGGCTCCCCTCCGAAATCCCGGACGACAACTCGCTTCGGATCGCTCGCGACAGGCATTCGGGATTCCCGGGCATTGCGGGACGACCCAGCGCCCCATGGAAACCATCGTCGCATCCCTGGACGGTCGGTTCTTTGATCTGGATCACGTCGCTCTCGGCCGGGCCGTGCCACTCGGGGGCCTGCTCGGAGATGCGCATGATCCTCGTCCTCAATGCCGGTTCGTCCAGCCTTCGCTGCGCCCTTTTCCGAGATGGGGAGAACACTGCCGTCTGGCGCGTGCACGTCGCCGGGATCGGCGGTTCCCCGCATCTGATGGTCACGGGCGATCTCGACCTGGAAGGCGAGGTCCCGCCGGCCGGCGACCTTCGTGCCGTCGCGGCTTGGCTCCTGGCGCGCCTGCGCGGCCTGCCGGACCTCCACCTTCGGGTGGTCGGTCACCGGATCGTCCATGGCGGCGTCCGCCACGTCGGCCCGGCCCGGATCGACAGACCCCTGATGGTCGAGTTGGAGACGCTGGTACCGTTGGCCCCCGGCCACCAACCGCAGGGGCTCGCCTGCATCGCGGCCGTCGAGGAGGCGTGGCCTGGCCTGCTGCAGGTCGCCTGCTTCGATACCGCCTTCCACCGGACCCAGGACCGGTTGGCCCAGATCGAGGCGATCCCACACGCGCTGACCGAGGACGGCCTCCTGCGCTTCGGCTTCCACGGCCTGTCATACGCCCACATCGCTGGGGTGCTGCCCCGGCTCATCGGCGAGAGGGCGAAGGGTCGTATTGTCGTCGCCCATCTCGGCCACGGCGCCAGCCTCTGCGCCCTGTCAGAGGGACGCAGCGTCGCCACCACGATGGGGCTCACGACCCTGGGGGGCCTGATGATGGGCACCCGGTCCGGCACGGTCGATCCAGGTCTTGTCCTCCACCTGATCCAGGCGCGCGGCGTGGCAGCATCCGAGGTCGCCGATATCCTCAACCGACGCTCGGGCCTGCTCGGCGTCTCGGGCATCAGCGACGACGTCCGTGTCCTCGAGGCCAGCGAGGCCCCGGAGGCGCGTGAAGCTCTCGACCTGTTCGCCTACCGGATCGCGCGCGAAACCGGCTCGCTTGCCGTTGCCCTGGGCGGCCTGGATGCCCTTGTCTTCACCGGTGGCATCGGGGAGAACGCGGGGGCCATCCGGACATCCGTTTGCACAAGGCTCGCCTTCCTCGGCATAAACCTCGATACGGAACGCAACGCCAATGGCTGTTCCCGCATCGACCGGAACGGCTCGACCGTTCCGGTCCTCATCATCCCAGCCGATGAGGAGCACGAGATCGCCCACGAGGCGGGATGTCTCGTCGGAGCTTGATACCCTGGAGGAAGCCCGTGGACGGGCTTCCTCGCCGGGAGATCCATTTCGAAGTAGGTTCTGCCCCTGGCTGATCTTTCGGCGCGCCTGCCGGTCGATGGGGGCTTGCGAGGGTCGGAGATGACGTTCACGAGCGTGATGGTTCCATTGGACCTGGGGGCGCCTTCAACCGCGCGCCTGAAGCTCGCCGGCACCTTGGCCCAGCGCTTCGGGGCCCGGTTGATCGGCGTCGCGGCCCGGCAGGCCCTGCCGCAGAACCTGTATGGCCGGGGCGCCTACATCAACAGCCAGTTCGTCGATCAGGCCACCGCCCGTGCGACCGACGAGATTTCGCAGGTCGAGGCACGGTTCCACGAGGTCACGGCCGATACCGACGAAGCCGAATGGCGTTCGGCAATGGCCGATCCCATGGCGTTCCTGGTTCAGCAGGCCAGGTCCGCCGACCTTGTCGTGGTTGGTCGATACCGAAGCGCAGGCGTCGAGGACTGGTGCTCCTCCATCGAGCCGGGCGAATTGGTGCTTCGCCTCGGCCGGCCGGTACTCATCGTGCCGCCTTCCGTCGAGACGCTCGCCGCCAGGCGTATCGTCGTGGCCTGGAAGGATACCCGCGAGGCGCGTCGCGCCGTCTCCGACGGACTGCCGTTGCTAAGGATGGCCGATGAGGTGCTCATCGTTGCCCTTGGCGACGAAGCCGACTGGAAGGGCGCCGGCGAGACCCAGGGCTATCTGTCCAGGCATGGCGTCACCGCCACGACCATCCTCCGGTCACCATCGAAGCTCGGTGTGGCCGCCGAACTGCTCCTGATCGTGCAGCAGGAAGGTGCCGACCTGATCATCGCCGGGGCCTACGGCCATGCCCGCATGCGTGAAGTGATCTTCGGGAGCGTCACCCGCAACCTTCTAGAGCACGTTCCCATCTGTTGCCTCCTGAGCCACTGACCGTCGCTCGCGAGGAACTCGGTTCAGTCATGTTCGACACCGGGCTTAATCCGGATCGCGAGGTTCGCAATTCTGTGGATCAGGCGACGAACGTCCGCCTCGGGAAACGCAAGGACCAAGCTCTCCGGCGACGTTGGTTCGACTGCTGCTGACTGGAGCACTCGGCAAACGGGAATTGAAACCGGACCGCTGGCGGTAGAAACCCGGAGTATTCGCACCCGCCACGAGCGTCGGCTTGGGCTCGGCGCCCGTCCATCCATCAATGCATTCTACAACCGCGTCGGGTGGGGAGCGGACCCTGCCCCTTCGCCCTGAGGCGGTCGTTCCACTGGCGACCCAACACGTCCGCTTGAGCCATACTCTTCCCCTTTTGTAAGCAGCCGTTGGTTTAGAGTGAGGAAAGCAGATTTTCTTACATTAGGCTCCTCAACGTGTCCTTTGCGTTGAAAAGCTGCGTAAATTTGGAAGTTAGGTAAAAAAAGAGGCAGCTCGCAGGTAGGATCCGCCGTCCGGACACGGCGGATCCAAGAGCAAGCTTCTCGAACAGGCCATGCCGCGGCAGTGGGATGGGCCGATCAAACGGATTTGGATCAAGGCTAGGGTCGTCTTGATCCTGACGATGAACAAGGCTTGCCTAGTGTCCTGAGATTGAAGGCATGACCGCCACGCTTCGAATTCACGCTGCCTTCCGTGGTATTTGCTCCTGCATGAAAGCCAGGGCTTGCTCCGCCGGCATCGGCTTGCCGAACAGGAAACCCTGAACCTCCGTGCATCCCGTCTGGCGGACGAGGGCGAGCTGATCCTCCGTCTCGACCCCCTCGGCGGTAATGGCGGTCCCGAGCCGCTCGCCAATGCTGACTACGGCTCGAACGATGACCTGCGCATCGGGGTCGTCGATCTCGCGCACGAACGACCGGTCGATCTTGATCTTGTCGAAGGGGAATCGTCGGAGATAACTCAAGCTGGAGTACCCCGTCCCGAAATCGTCGAGCGCGATGCGTACGCCGATAGACCGTAGACGGTGGAGGCAGGCGACGACCGCCTCACTGTCTTGAATCATCAGGCTTTCGGTGATCTCCAGCTCAAGCCTATCGGCTGCGAGCCCGGAGACGGCAAGCGCGTGCCTGACGGCCGCTTCGAGGCCGGGCTGCTGGAACTGGACCGCCGAGACGTTGACGGCGATGCGAGCCTCGATCGGCCAAGACGCAGCGAAGGAACAGGCCTGTTCCAGGGCCCAGGCTCCTAGGGGGACGACTAGGCCGGTCTCCTCTGCAATCGGGATGAACTCGGCCGGCGAGACCATTCCGCGGGTCGGGTGCGGCCAGCGCATCAGGGCCTCGAAGCCACGGACCTGTCCGTCCGCCATGGCGACCACAGGTTGATAATGCAGCTGGAACTCCTCTTTGCGATGAGCCAGATGCATATCGAACTCAAGCTTGTTCCGGTTCTCCAGGGCCTGGTCCATTCCTTCGGTGTAGACTTGGAAGCTGTTCCGTCCGGCGGCCTTCGCGCGGTAAAGGGCGAGGTCAGCATGGCGATGCAGGATGTCCACCTCCAGGCCATGCTCCGGTGCGACCGCGATCCCGACGCTCGCACCGATGGTCACGACTTGGCTGCCGAGATGGATGGGTTGGCCAATAGAAGTAATGACGGCTTGTGCAAGCGTACGGGCAGACTCAAGCCCGGTGGGTCCCCGCAGAATGATCGCGAACTCATCCCCGCCCAAGCGAGCGATGACGTCGTCATCACCCACCGTGGCCCTCAAGCGGTCAGCGACGACCCGCAGAAGCCCGTCCCCAGCATGGTGCCCCAGGGTATCGTTTACACTTTTGAAACGGTCAAGATCCAAGCAAAGCAGCGCGCCTTGACCGCTTCCGTTCCCGAGCTCGGCGAGCAGACGTTCAAGGGTGGCGTGGAAGACCGTGCGATTGGGCAGGCCGGTGAGGTCGTCGTGGCTCGCAACGTAGGCAATGCGGGCCTCGGAAGCCTTGCGATCCGTGATATCGATCTGGAGCCCAACGCAGCGGGCCGGCTCGCCGGCCCCGTCGTCGAGCATTCGTCCGAAGGACTGCATCCACCGCGGCTCGGCCGGGACCGCCGGGTTGGCGATGCGGAACTCGCAACTGTAAGTCGAGCGGTCCGCGATGGCCCGCTTCACCTCGGTCCAGACCTCAGGAAGGTCGTCGGGATGGACCTGAGCCTTCCAATCGGCCAGCGGAATCTCAAACGCGTCCTGTCCGTTCGGTACCGGAAGGTTGTGCATGCGGGCGCTCATCGACGAGAGCCGGACGACGTCGGTGCGCATGTCCCACTCCCAGATGCCGGCCTCGGCCGCCTCCTGAGCCAGTCGCAACAGGTCGCCGGTCTCCTTCAACTCGTTCTGCGCCGCGATGATGTGATCGATGTCGAGCGCCGTACCCAGCCATTCGACGACCTCGCCGCCGCGCCGAAGCGGGGTCATGACGATCCGGTGCCAGCGGTAGTCCCCGTCATGCCGCCTGAGGCGCCCTTCGAGTTCTAAAGCCTGCCTTTTCAAAACGGCCGCCTCCCAGGCGCGTGACATGCGATCGACGTCGTCTGGATGGTTGCGGCTGAGGCGCCGTTCGACGGGTTCGCCTGCCTCGCCATAGTAGGCACGGAAGCTTGCGTTCCTGTAGGCGGTGACGCGGTCCCTGGGCGAGACGGTCCAGACCATCTGCGGCAGCGCGTCGGCGAGCGAGGCGTACCGCGTCTGCGCGTCGCGCAGGGCGCCGTCGGTATCCGCCAACGTCGCCGCCACGCGGCGATGCTCGGTCCGATCCTGGTGGACCCGCAGGTTTGCAGTCACGACCACGGCCAGGTCGCGAAGCTGGTCGGCCTGCTCGGTGGTGAAGCGTCGCGGCTCGGTGTCGATGATGCAAAGCGATCCGACTCGGATGCCGGACCTCAAAATCAGCGGTGCGCCGGCATAGAAGCGGATGCCCGGCTTCCCGGTAACGAGAGGGTTCGCACTGAAACGAGCATCGTCCCGCGCGTCCTCGACGACAAGCACCGCGTCGGCCTGGATGGTGTGGTTGCAGAATGCGACGTCCCGGGACGTCCCGTCGTCGCTCAGGCCGCAGCGCGCCTTGAACCACTGGCGGTCTTCGTCGAGGAGCGAGATGAGGGCGATCGGCGTTCCGAACAGCACCTGGGCCGTACGGCAGATCGCGTCAAATTGGGTCTCCGGTGCGGTATTGAGGATCTTCAGGTCGTGAAGGGCGGCAAGGCGTTCAGCCTCGTTGGCAGGTCGCAACAAGGCGATGTCCCTCGGCGTGAACTTAAGGATCGGACGATCCACTATCTTCGGAACAAGCGTAACCGTGAGGTTTTGCTCTCGCTACCCTAAATTACCATTAAATCTGATCAGATTGAATTTAATAAATCATCGAGTCCAGAATGAAAATGGCAATTCTCGCATTGAAGCGCCATGTTTATTGAGGTGAGACGAAATCGTAAAATCCATTTCACAAAATACATAAATCAATCATGCATACGCGCGTATAGATCTTCTGCATCGGATTTATCCCCGCCTCTCCGTAAATTCAAAAATGAAGATCGGCGCCCCGAAACTCAACCCGAGACATCGCGTCCATTTAAGTCAACGTGCTGCCTGGAAGCGGACTGGCTAGGATCCACCCACCCCGGACGGGGGTCATCCTCAACTAAGCTGCCGCGAAGCGGACCTTCCCAGAGCCTGCTTTGGGTCGGCAGCAGACTCGGAGCATGATTCCATGCGTCATATTTCGACCACTAAGCCTCCGGAACAGACTTTGCCCTGAGCTTGGAACGCCGCACGGCGGCATGGGACAAAGCGGTGCCAACCTCGGCGGCCGAGTAAGGCTTTCGCACGAGGTCGAACCCGTGGTCCCCGTCCTGCGCCAACACGTGGCTGTAGCCGGACGTCAGTATGACCTGAAGGTCGGGGTGAATCTCGCGGAGCCGATTGGCGAGCCCGATCCCGCCCATGCCGGGCATCACCACGTCCGAGAACACGGCGTCGAAGCGGAAGGGAAGCGCCTCGATCTCCGCCAGGGCCGCCTCGGCCGAATGGACCAGGACCGTGGCGTAGCCGAGGTCGTGAAGGATCTGCGCGCAGAACTGGCCGACCTCGACGTTGTCCTCGACGATCAGGATGCATCGACCGCCCTGCTCGACGGGCGCTCCCTCGGGCTCGATGTCGATGTCCGCCGCATCGGCCTCGGCGCCCGCCTCGGGCAGGTAGAGGGCGAAGGTGGTGCCGTGGCCGACGACGCTTCCCACGTCGACGTCGCCGCCCGATTGCTTGGTGAAGCCGATGACTTGGCTGAGTCCGAGTCCGGTGCCCTTGCCGATGTCCTTCGTGGTGAAGAACGGCTCGAAGATGGGGCCGAGGTTCTCCGCCGGGATGCCCGAACCCGTGTCCGAGACCTCGACGCAGACGAACGGACCGGTCGAGGGGGCGTGTCCCCGGATGGCCGGCATCGGCCGGTTGTAGACCACGCGGATGGTGAGCGTGCCCTCGCCCCCCATGGCGTCGCGGGCGTTCACCGCTAGGTTCACCAACGCCGTTTCGAACTGGCTGACGTCGGCGCGCACGTGGCAGGCGATGGCTGGCAAGTGCGTCACGATGCGGATGCGCGCCCCGGTGAGCGAATCGAGCATGTCCGCGACGGATCGCACCCGGGCGCCGACGTCGAACACCTCTGGCTTGAGGGCCTGACGTCTGGCGAAGGCCAGCAGCTGCGCCGTAAGTTTGGCAGCCCGGTCCACGGTGTCGGAGACGGCATCCATGTAGCGGCGGCGGCGTTCCTCGGTCAGGTCCGGCCGTCGCAGGAACTCGACCGACGAACGGATGATCGTCAGCAGGTTGTTGAAGTCATGTGCCACACCGCCGGTCAATTGGCCGACCGCGTCCATTTTCTGGGATTGAAGGAGCGCGGCCTGCGCCTCGGATAGCTCGCGTGTCCGCTCGTCGACCCGCTGTCGAAGGGTATCGTTCATGCCCTGCAGCGTGTCTCGGAGCCTCAGCTCGGTCGCGACGCGCCGGTCCACGTCGCGGGCGAGGCGCACGGTCAGTCCGGCAAGCCCCGTCACCAAGACGATGACGAGGAGGGCCGTCCCCGTCTCGGCCTCCATCACGCCGTTGCGCACGGCGTGCAGCTCAAGCCACCCGAGGACCAGCGGGACTACGACGACGGCCGGCAGCAGGTGACGAGTGACCGCCCCGGCCTCGCCGCGGCCAAACGCCGTCCTGACCCATGGCCGGTCCGGACGACTTAACAGCACCCCTCCCGAGAGCGAGCCCAGGGTCACGGCGGTGACCAGGGCCATGCGGGAATACGGACCGCCTTGGTGGAAGCTGCCGAGACCGTAGGCGTAGCCGATCCCGCAGGCCGTCGCGATGACGAAGGCGCACAGGGAGGAAAGGCCGCCGAGGTGACGCAGGCGGCGATCCTCGGCGTCTTGCAAAAGTATGCCTGCCACGGTCGCCAGAATGCACAAGACCGTCGGAATGGCCATGCCGCTGCCCGGTTTCAGGGGCGCGAACAGAAGGCGTTGGACCCAGTCGTCGAGGCGGAAGCTCCCGGGGATGGCGTATTGCAGTCCACCGCCGAGCGCGAGGATGCCGGCGGCCCCGGCGAGGGACCGCTCCGCAACGCGGCCCGTTGACGACGGGGGCGTCCGCGTGGCCAGCAGCAGCGACGCTCCGATCAGGACGCAGGCCAAGGCCGTCAAGGCGACCATCGGCGGCTCTCCCGGAAAGAGGCTTCGCATGATCGGAACGTCGAGCCACCAGCCGGCCAGCACCATTACGGACGCGCCGGTTCCTAAGATGGCGAACGCCCGGGAGACCCCTTGCACCGTCGCGTTTCGTCCCGTGGGTCCCCGCGACGGTTCCCGGACAGGGGCTACCGCATCCGTCTCATGCATTCCGACCCATCCCCCGCACCGTATCGTTTCATCCCGACTGCCCTGCCAGGCGCCTCAGACCTGTTCGAGCGGTATGTCCAAGGTGCAGACGACGCCGCCGGGCTCGAAGCGGATTTGCGCCCGTCCCCCGAGCTCGTTGGCCAAGCCCCGTTCGATCATCCGGCTGCCGAAGCCCCTTCGGGTGGGCGGCTGCACGGGTGGGCCACCGCTTTCCTGCCAAAGCAGCCTCAGGCGCGGCGCGGTTCCGAGCGCTGCCGCTTCGTCGTCGAGGGTCGACCAGGACACCATCACGGTGCCGGCCTCGTTCGACAGGGCCCCGTACTTGGTCGCGTTCGTCGCGAGCTCATGCACCATCATCGACAGGGCGAGCGCGGCGCGGGGCACGACCCGTACGGGATCGCCCTCCCAGATGCAGCGACGGGCGACGACGTTGTGAAGGCTTAGCGCATCCTTCACCAGGCGTCCGAGGTCCGCGCTCTCCCATTTCTCAACGGTGAGGACGTCGTGCGCCCTGGCGAGGGCGATGAGCCGGGCGGTGATGGCTTCCCGGGCCTCCTGCATGGAGGTCGCGGTGCGGAGCGACTGGGCCGTGAACGCCTGCACGGTGGCGAGCGTGTTCTTCACACGGTGATTGAGCTCGTGGATGAGCGTCTGCTGATGCTGGCTCGCAAGCTGCGCCTCGGTCAGGTCCCTCAGGATCTTGAGGAAGCCGGTAAGCCCCCCCGCGTCGTCGCGCATCGGCATCATCAGGCCGTTGGCCCAGAACCGTCCGCCGTCCTTGCGCAGGTGCCAGCGGTTGTCGTCGGCCCGGCCTTCGGTCACCGCTAGCCGCATCTCCTCCTCGGCGACGGCCTCGTCGTTGTCCTCGGGCGTGAAGATCACGTTCACCGGACGCCCGAGCGCCTCGGCCTCGTCCCATCCGAGCAAATTCTCCGCCCCTGTGTTCCAGCCCGTGATGCGCCCGGAGAGATCCAGGGTGAAGATCGCGTAGTCCCGGGCGCTCTCGACGGCGAGGCGATATCGGGCCTCGCTGTGCCCGAGGGAGGCCAGGCGTGCAGCTTGGTCGGCGACGGTCCTCTGTAATTCGGCGGCGCGGGTATCGGCGAGCGCAAGCGCGGCCCGACCCTCGGCGATCTCCCGCTCGTGCTCGACGGCGGCCGATGGAGATCCCGTAGCCAGGCGACGCACCGCCTCGTCGAGGGCACGCCGCAGGAGTGCGATCTCGGCTTCGAGTGAGGCTTCCCTGTTATGTTGGAACGGGTCGGAAGGATCACGACCTTTCAAGTCGGATCACCGGCCGCCCGAACGTCGGCAACGTCCCAACCGTCGTGAATATGGAGACAGGAGCGAGCCATAAGGCTTCCCGCTGGAGACAGGCGGGAGCACATCGAACTCTCAGGCGCTGACGCCCTGAATTAGTGGCCAACGATCCCGACACGGTACAATAAACGAGAAATAAATACCAATCTCGCCCCCCCCTGAAATCGCTAAACGCCAGCCGAAATAGTTCGCTGTTTGAAAAATCGCCAATCAAATCCATTTTAGATTATGCCCCCTCAAAATTTGGCGCGGGCATGATCGGGCATTTACCCGGGATCCAATACCGATGGCTGGTCGAGCCTCGACCCGCACGGCTCTCCAGTTCCGGTCCGCGTGATCCCGGCTGATGAGGAACGCGAAATGCCGACGCAGCGGGGGGCTGCGTCGGCATCCGGGAAAGTCACACAAACTTTTTCGCGGTACGTAGCCGAGCCTGCCCGAACTTGACGAGCTCGATCACTACGAACGGCGCGAAGGCCCCCAGACCGACGACCCCCCAGTCGGTTATCGTAAGCGGCACAGTACGCAGCACCTGCATCAAGGGGGGGAAATATACGGCGGCGAGTTGCAACACCACGCAGGCCGCCGTCGCCCCCCAGAGCCAGGCGTTCGTGAACAGACTAGATGTCAGTGCGGACCGACTCCGCGAGCGGGCGCTGAAGGCATGGACGACCTGGCTCATCGCCAGGGTCATGAAGGCGACGGTGACAGCGTGCCGGAGACCTTCCTCGCCGACGCCGTACCATTCCATCCCGACGGCGAACGCAACGAGCGTGCATCCCCCGAGGAGCAAGCCCTGCCAGACGATCAGCCAGCCGAAGGCCGGCGTCATCAGGGCCTGCTTGGGGTCACGTGGCGGGCGCGTCATCACGTCGGGATCGGACGGCTCCAACGTGAGCGCCATGGCTGGGAAGATGTCGGTGACGAGGTTGAGCCAGAGGATCTGCATCACGCCGAGCGGCATGGGCCACCCGATCATGACGGCGGCGAACACCGTGACAATCTCGGCGAGGTTGCAGGAGAACAGGTAGTGGATGAAGCGCAGGATGTTGCTGACGATCACCCGCCCCTGCTCGATCGCGCCGACGATGGTCGAGAAGTCGTCATCGGTGATGACCATGTCGGCGGCGTCCTTGGCCACCTCGGTCCCCCTGATCCCCATGGCGATGCCGATGTCGGCCTTCCGCAGGGCGGGAGCGTCGTTAACCCCGTCGCCGGTCATGGCGACCACGTTCCCGCGACGCTGCAGGGCGTCCACGATCCGCAGCTTGTGTTCGGGTGACACCCGGGCGAACACCGCGGCATCCGCCACCATAGCGCGCCAGCCGTCGACGTCGAGAGCGGCCAGATCCCTCGCGTGGACCGTCCTCAGGGCGGTCCCGTCAGGGGCGACGTCAAGGTCGAGTTGGCGCGCGATCTCGGCCGCCGTCGCCTCCTGGTCGCCGGTGATCATGACCGTGCGGATTCCCGCCGCGCGGCAGGTGGCGATGGTGGCCCTGACGCCGTCCCGCAGCGGGTCGGTCGATCCGACGAGCCCTACGAAGGTGAGGTCGCGCGTGAGGTCCGCTTCGACGAACCCCCGCGGCAACACGCGATGGGCCAACCCGAGGACGCGCAGGGCCGACGACGCGAGCGCCTCGTTCGCCGCTTCGATCCGCGCTCGGTCGATTGAAAGATACGATGCTGTGCCGTCCGCCCCCACGACCGAAACGCTGGCTTTCAGCACCTCCGCCGGTGCGCCCTTTACGTAGGCGACGTTGGTGCCCTCCGGCGTGACGTGCACCGTCACCATCAGCTTGGTGTCGCTGTCGAACGGGATCTCCCCGATCCGCGGGTAGGCCCTTGCGAGGTCGGCGAGGTCCAGCCCGGCCTTCTCGGCTGCCACGATGAGCGCGGCCTCGGTGGGGTCGCCGAGGGCCGTGGCGACCTCTATCGACCGATCCACCTTGGCGTCGTTGCACAGGGTGCCGATGCGCAAGGCGAGCCCGAGGAGCTCGTCATGCCCGATGTCGACGGCTTCCGCGTCGCGGCTGAACCCACCCGCCGCCGCATACCCCGCCCCGGTCACCTCGTACCGCCGCGCGGCGACATCGTACGCCCGCACCGTCATCTCGTTGCGGGTCAGGGTGCCGGTCTTGTCCGTGCAGATCACCGTGGTTGACCCGAGGGACTCGACCGCCGGGAGCCGGCGGACGAGCGCGTTCATACGGGCCATCCGCTGCATGCCGATGGCGAGCGTCATCGTCGTCACCGCGAGCAGGCCCTCCGGCACGGCCGCGACGGCGAGCGAGATGCCGACCTCGACCATATACAGAAGCGCGTTGCCCCGGAGCCAACCGACCAGGATGATGACGAGGCAGAGGGCGAGGACGATAACGAGGAGGGCGCGACTGAGCTGGGCGAGCTTCGCCTCCAGCGGCGTGCCGTGCTCGGCGACCCCCGCGATCAGCGCCCCGATACGGCCGATCTCAGTGCGAGGGCCCGTGGCGGTGACGATGAAGCGACCGCGGCCGGCGGTGACCGCCGTGCTCCGGTGGACCATGCTCGTCCTATCACCCAGCGCCGCCCCATGGTCGAGGACCGGGTCGGAGGACTTGGCGACGGGAAGGGACTCCCCCGTGAGCGCGGCCTCGTCGACCTGGAGGCGCGCCTGCTCGACCACCCGCCCGTCGGCATGCACGCGGTCCCCCTCCGAGAGGAGCACGACGTCGCCGGCGACGAGATCGGCCGTCTCGACCTGGTGGTCCCTGCCGTCCCGGACGACGCGGGCGAGCGAGACGGCGTGCTTGCGCAATCCGTCGAGGGCGGCGGCGGCCTTCCATTCCGTCACGAAGCCGATGGCGGCGTTGAGGAGGATCACGACGAGGATGGCCCCGGCCTCGATGCATTCCCCGAGCGCCAGCGCGACGCCGCAGGCGGCGATGAGCAGCACCACCATCACGCTCTGGAACTGATGCAGGAGGATCTCCAGCGCGGAAGCCAACGCGGCCTTCGCCAGCGTGTTGGGGCCGTCACGGGCCAGGCGCTTGGCCACGTCGGCGCCGCTCAACCCGTCGAGGATGTCGGTGTGAAGGTCCCTTGCCGTCTCGGCGGCCGAGCGCGACGGGAAGGGCACCGGCGTAGACGGCAGGCCGGTACCAATGGCGCTCGGTATCGCCTGCGCGGTCATGCCAGCATCAGGCGGTCGACGACCGCACGCACGCCGGGTGCGGACCAGGCCGCGCGTTCGGCGACCTCACGCTCGTGCCAGGCGTTCACGAAGCCTTCCAGGGTGACCTCGTCATCGACGACGGTGACCTGGATCGCATCGCCGTCCAGCTTGGCGTTCCGCTTCAGGGCCGCGAGGATCTTGGCCTTCACGTCGACAGCCTCGGCCGGGGGACGCACGGCGAGCAGGTTGAGGACGTCGGTGACGCCGGACAGCCTGCGGATGTCGGAGGCGGCGGCGACGCTCTGGAAATAGTACGGGACCGTCCCGTTGAGCGTGACGGCGCCCTTCTCGACCTTGACCTGGATGCCGTGGGCCTAAATGCGCGCGTCCCAGGCAAGGACGTTCAGGACACGTCCGGCGATCTCGACGTCGCCCGTCCTTTCCGTCTCCGGCCCGCGCACTTCGAGCGCCTCGGTGATGGCCCGTACGCCGCGCACCCTCTGCACGACCTTCTCGGCCGCGATTCTCTCGGCATAGGTCCCGACGCATCCGGAGAGACTGACCACGCCCTCGTCGACGGCGACGCCGATATGCGCAGAGCCGACGCTCGGGTCGAAGTCGAGTTCGTCGAGGATGTGCTGTCGAAGCAGGGTGTCGTCCATGATGATGCTCCCGGGTCCGGCGCATGCCGTTCCAATCGGGAACCTTCGTGAACGCGATGGCGCCCTCGGTCTTTGCGCAGGATCAAAACGGGACGACCGCTCAAGCCGCGACCGGGTACGTCGACGGAGGGAGCGGGATGCTGATCGAGGCTCCGACGCCGAGGGTTCGCCGGATGGGCCCGACCGAAACGACCATCGCGTCGCCGCCCCTCAGGGTCGCGTCGAGGACGTTCCTCACGGGATCGACGGTGACGACAAGGTCCCGGCCCCGCCACTGCACCGGAAAGGAAAGCCTGGTCCAACCGGCCGGCAGCCGCGGCTTGAACGAGAGGCCGTCGGACCGGACGACCAGACCGGCGAACCCGAAGATCGCCACGAGCCAGATGCCGCCCAGGGCCGCGATGTGGACGCCGCCGGCGATGGCCACGTGACTGTCACCGAGATCGATGGCGGATGTGTCGCGAAGGTAGCCCAGCGCCAATTCCGACCGTCCCAGCCGTGCGGCAGCGACCCCGTGCAGGGCGCGGCTGAGGGAGCTGCCGTGGCCGCAGCGCGGGGCGTAGTGGTCGAAGTTGACCGTCCCCGCGTCGCCCGAGAACTCATCGGGGAGCAAGGCAAGCAAGGCGACGACATCGGCCTGCTTGACCACCTGCGAGGCCTTGGTGCGCTCGCGCCCGAGGACGACATCCATCGGCACGGAGCGCCCGGCATAGGCCGTTAGGTCGATGGCCTCCAGGTCGTGGTAGCCCTCGAACTGCTCGAACAGGCCGGTCTCCGGATCGAGCCCGGTCGCCATCGCCGCGGCGGTCGTGCGCCAGCGTTCCAGTTCGTCGGCGGCCAAGCCGAGGCGTGTCGAGAGCGTCGCCCACCGGTCCGGCCAGCGTTCGCCCATCAGCGCCGCGACGTCCAAACCGCGAGAGAGGTTCCAGCGCGCCATGATGTTGGTGAAGGCGTTGTCGTCGATGGTCTCGTGGTACTCGTCCGGTCCGATGACCCCTCTGATGTGGCACAGGCCATCGGCTTCGAGGCCCGCGCGGCTCCACCAGAACCGCGCCGTCTCCAGGATGATCTCGGCGCCGGCCTCCAGCAGGAACGCCGTGTCCTCGGTCGCCTGCCAATACTGCCAGACGGCATAGGCGACGTCGGCGCTGACGTGCTGCTCCTGGGTGCCGCAGAGGATGTCGACGACCCTGCGGTCGGGACCGACCACCTGGGCGGGAGTCGCCTCGTCACCGGTGTCGGCGGACTCCCAGGCGTAAAGCGCACCGCGCCACCCCATCCCAGCGGCCTTGGCCCGTGCCGCGTCGAGGGTGCGGAAACGGTACGTCAGCAGGGCACGGGCCGCCTGCGGCCACGTCATCGCGTAGAAGGGCAGCAGGAAGAGCTCGGTGTCCCAGAAGACATGACCGAGATAGTCGTCCCCCGTCAGGGCACGGGCGCCGATGGACACGCGCTCGTCACCGGGGTCGGCCGCGGCGTTGAGATGGAAGACGGCGAACCGCAACGCCCTCTGGGCCTCCGGGTCGCCGTCGACCACGACGTCGCTTCGGTCCCATCGCTCGCGCCAGGCTGTCTCGTGACGTTCGAGGAGACCGCGCCACCCGAGCCCGGTCGCCAGGGCGAGGTCGGAGCGGGCTCGTCCGCCCGGATCGTCGACGGGTTCGTCGCCGCGCGTCACGGCGAGGATGCGTTGGAGCACGACTGTCTGGCCGGCCTGGACGCGCAGGCTCCAGGACCATCTGCCGGCGGTTCGGACGGTGGGGGGGTGCGTCCGTCCGTCGATGACTACCGCTGCATTGATGGCGATGGCGAGGGTCTTACCGGATTGCCGCGTGCGCCAGACGCCGAGGTCGGGTTCCGCCGTGACCGGGGCGAGGAGGGGTGACGCTTCCCCGGACGTCACGTCGAGCGTGATCTCGCCCATGCCCCGCTCGACGGCGAGCTCTACCAGTTGCAGGACGATGCCGCGCATATCCAGCGAGACGAGGCGAAGCGTGGACAGGCGGATGTCGAGGGCCGCCCCCGGGGGCTGCCGCGCCTGGGTCAGCAGGAGGCCGCGTCGCATGTCGAGGGTCACGTCGCGGGACGACGGGTCGGGGCAGGCGAGGTAGGGGCCGTCCGGCAGGCCGATGCGAAGCTGGAGCCAGTCGGGGGCCGGAAGGCGTTCGGGGATCGGGGCGCCCACGAGGGCCGTGTCGAACAGCCCAGCGACGTAGGTGCGCGGGGGAAGCGTCCGGCACGCGCCGAGATCCGTCGCGAGAGCCCCCCGGAGCCCGAGGAAGCCATTGCTGATCGCGAAGCGCGTCTCGAAGCTGCTCTCGCGCAGCGGGTCGTACCCGACCTCGCTCAGAAGCCAGGCCGGGTCGGCGGTCTGACGGAGTGCTCGGCCTATCGGGCGTGGTCCTGTCATGCGGCGGGCCCGTGCGTGGTGGATGTCGCCCGCTTGGGGATGATGACCTCGTCAAGGCTTGCCACCACGCGCTCGGCACCGGCAGCGCGCAGTCCATCGGCGTCATCCACCCTGGCGACGCCGAGGGTGGCCATGCCGCCGGCAAGCGCGGCAGCGATGCCGGCCGGCGCGTCCTCGACCACGATGCACCGTGTCCGGTCGACCCCAAGTTCTGCGGCCGCGAGGAGGAAGATCTCGGGATCGGGCTTTCCGTGCGAGAGGTTCCGGCCGCAGACGCTGACGGGAAATGCGTCGAACAGCGTCACACGGGGGTCGAGGACCACTGCGCGCATCATCGATTCCGCATTTCTAGAGGACGAGGCCGCGGCGATGGGCCAGCCGGCCGCCCTGAGCCTGCGGACGAGACGGAGCGCGTCCGGGAACGCGACCACCCCCTCCGTCTCGATGAGGTGCTCCAGGCATCGCTGCTTGGCCTCGGCATAGGCCGGAGCGGCATGCTCGGCGTTCGGCACGCCCATGGCGACCAGGGCGGCGAGGGCTCCGTCCAGCCGCGAGCGGCCGGCGACGACGGCCTGGTACGTCGCGGTGGTCAACCGGTCCGGGTCGGTGATGCCCTGAAGAGCCTCGCGCCATGCGCGTTCGTGTGGAGAGGCAAGCAGGACCCCGTCGACGTCGAAGATCCAGGCTTCCAGCAGCCTCGTCGAAAGGGTGACGTCCGCGACGGCCCTCAGGATACGAGCCACATGAGGCATACGACGGTCGCCGATCCGATGACGGCGAGCCCCATCATGCGGAGGCTCTCCGCCAATGGGTCGGGCGACGTTGATGCAGGCGCCACCTGTCCGTCGGCGGCATCGGTCCACGGTGCGACGTGCGTGTTCATGACGGGACAAATCCCTGATTGCCGGTCGTGCCCTGGTTCGACCGATCCCGACGCGAGGATGGCCGCATCGTCCCGTCCGATCCTTGCGCTGGATCAAGGATCGGGCCCGCCTCACCGCCTACGGTGGCCGGACGCCGGGACACGCCTCGACGTGGACGCCGGACAGCCTTTCACAGGGTAGGTCGCAAGCCATCCCCGGCATCGTCCAACCCGGCACGTCCCAGGAAACCAACATGTCCCACGACACCACCCTTCAGCACCGGGTCACGGCCGAGCTAATCTGGGATCCGGCGGTGACCTCATCGGAGATCGGCGTGACCGCAAAGGACGGCGTGGTGGCGCTCTCGGGCCAGGTCGGGACCTACGACGAGAAGCTCGCCGCCGAGGCCGCCGCCTGCCGCGTCGGGGGGGTGAAGGCCCTCGTGCAGGAGATCGAGGTCGTGGTGGAGCCTGCCCGCAAGCGGTCCGACGAGGACATCGCCGCGACCGCCATCGCCCGTCTCGCCTGGAACGTGGCCGTGCCGCCGGACCGCGTCTTCGTGAAGGTCTCGAAGGGCACCGTCACCCTGACGGGCGAGGTCGACCATCGCTTCGAGGCCGAGGTCTCCGAACGGGAAGTCCGGCAGTTGTCGGGGGTCGTCGCGGTAAACAACAGGATCGCCATCAAGCCGCAGGTCGACGTCGAGGCCGTGAGCGACAGGATCAGCGAGGCGCTGGACCGTTCGTGGCTGTTCGACCCGAAGACCGTGACCGTCACGGCCGAGGGGGGGACCGTCACCCTGGGCGGCACCGTGCGCACGATGCAGGAACGCCGAGAAGCGGTGGGCGCGGCCTGGGCCTCCCCGGGCACCACTGCGGTCGAGAACTACATCAGCGTCGTCTGAGTACAGCGCCACGCCTCCGTCGGGCATCGTGCGCCCGGCAGGGATACCCGTTCCCCGAAAGGCAATCAGACCATGACCAAGCCGCATCATGACCACACCCGGTCCGACGTCCACGAGGCGTCCGGTAATGACAAAGGCCGCCGCATCGAGGGCGCCGCCGACGAGATCTTCGCACGAGCCAATGATGCCATCCTCGACGTCGCCGACCGGGCCACGCACCTGGCGCAGAACACCTTGGAGCGTGGGCGCGCCGGCATCCGAGAGGCGGATCGGTCGACCCGGGCGGGGCATCCGAACGGAAGCGAACGAGGCGGCACGTGGCCGTTGGCCACCGCCCTTGCCGTCGGCGCCATGGGCTACGCCATCGCCACCCTGATCCGGGGCGCCGCGCGCAAGCGCGCCACCGACCTGGTGAGCCCCCTGCCGGACAAGGTCCCGTCCGCGGCGTCGGCCGAGTGATCGCCGCGACCCGACCCATCGACCCCGATATTCATGGAGAACGGTGCATGCCCCCAGAGACGAGCCCAACCAACGGCGAGATCCGCGACCGCGCCTTCCACCTCTGGGAGCGGCGCGACCGCCCGCATGGCCACGCGGACGAGTTCTGGCTTCAGGCCGAACGGGAACTCCACGGCGAGATGACCGGCCGGCCGGTGCTCCCCGACGGGGACTTCGTGAGGAGCGGATCGGGGTCCGATTGCTGCCGCTGACCCCCGGCCCTTGAACTCGTGAACGAAGACGAGCGTCCCCATGAGAGACCCTGACGCCGATGCGCCCCGCCCATAAGGAAAATCACCTGATCGACCGCATCGGCTGGCTTCGTGCAGCGGTGCTTGGGGCCAACGACGGCCTCGTCTCCACGGCAAGCCTCATCGTCGGCGTGGCCGCGTCCTCCGCCGCCTTCGGGGAGATCCTTGTCGCCGGCACGGCCGGCCTGGTGGCAGGGGCGATGTCGATGGCGGCGGGCGAATACGTCTCGGTCAGCTCCCAATCCGACACCGAGCAGGCCGATCTCGCCAGGGAGCGGCGCGAGCTTGAGGATGATCCGCCCGCCGAACGCGAGGAGCTTGCGGGGATCTATGTCGCGCGTGGACTGGACCGTGACCTCGCCCTGAGGGTCGCGGACCAACTCATGGCCAAGGATGCCCTCGGCGCCCATGCGCGGGATGAACTGGGCATCTCCGAGTTCACCACCGCGCGCCCGATCCAGGCCGCCTTGACGTCGGCGGCGACCTTCTCCGCCGGGGCAGCCCTGCCCCTGCTCGTGGCCGCGGTCTCGCCGACCACCCTTGTCGTCTACTCGGTCTCCGCCGCCTCGCTGGTCTTCCTGGCGGTCCTCGGGGCGCTGGGGGCCAAGGTCGGTGGTGCCGCGATCCCGAGGGCAACCGCGCGGGTCGCCTTCTGGGGCGCGGCGGCCATGGCCGTCACCGCGTGCATCGGCCACCTCGTTGGCAGGGCCGTCTGACGGAACCGGCCGATCCCGATCCGGCATCGGGCTAAGTTGCACGCATTCCCGGGGACGTTTGGACCAATGGATTGGGGGGATGATGCGGATCGCGCATGTATTGAAAGCCTGTCGGTGGCCTCACATCTTGATGATGTGACTTCCGGAGGCTGATCATGAGCAAGCCGGGCAACATCTACGTCGAGCCGCGCGAGCAGGGCGACTACGCCGTCCGTCGCGAGGGCTCGAAGCGGGCAAGCGACGTGCTGCCAACCCAGAAAACCGCCATCGACCGCGCGCGGGAACTGGAGCCGGACAAAAAGCCGAACGTGGCACGTGTGCGAAACACCAGCGCCGGCGGTCCTGACCAGTTCCGCAAGACCCGGTAGCCACCGCGGTCCTGTGACTGACGGCCCCGAGCCGGCGGCCGGTCTCCCGCCCGACCGAAGTTCCTGGTCGCGTCGGTCATTCGTTTCAGAACCCTCCACAGGCTCGGAATAGCCTGAGGATGCTAAATTTGCGCGAGGATGCGGCTCATGGCCCTGTCGCCACGCCGATAGCCCTAACGCGGTGCCTGGGACGCCTCAACCAGGACCGAGAGCGTCCGCGCCTCGTCAAGGCGTAGAAGCTTCCACCCCGACCGCTCGCCGCTGACGCTGACTCCCCGAACCTGAACCGCACCGGGTATCCCGGAGGCCATTTGGTTTGGGTCAGGCCGCCAAGGCTTGGACCTCGACGTGGGCATGATAGCGCGCTTCGGCCTCGGCGGGAGGGATACTCCCGATCGGTTCGAGCAGGCGGCGGGTGTTGAACCAGTCGACCCATTCGAGGGTGGCGAACTCGACGGCCTTGGAGGACCGGCATGGTCCACGCCCATGGATCACCTCGGCCTCGAACAGGCCTTTGATCGTCTCGGCCAGCGCGTTGTCGTAGCTGTCGCCGAGGCTGCCGGCGGACGGCTCGACCCCCGCCTCGGCGAGGCGCTCGGTGTAGCGGATCGACAGGTATTGCGAGCCCCTGTCGCTATGGTGCACGAGCCCACCACCCTGGTGGGGACGACGCTCGTGCAGGGCCTGCTCCCAGGCATCCAGCACGAAGGCAGCGTGAGCCGTCCGAGAGACCCGCCAGCCGACGATGCGGCGGGCGAAGACGTCGATCACGAAAGCGATCATTGTCGAAGCCAGACCAGGTCGCGACGTAGGTGAAGTCACTGACCCACAGGGCGTTGGGGCATGGTGCCTTGAACTGTCGGTTGACCCGGTCGAGCGGGCACAAGGCTGCCGGATCGGGGATCGTCGTCCGGACCGTCTTGCCCCGCACGACACCCTTCAGTCCCATCGCCCGCATCAGCCGCGCGACGGTACAACGGGCCACCACGATCCTGTCCCGGCCGAGCTGCCGCCAGACTTTCCGTACGCCGTAGACGTGGAAGTTCGCCTCGAACACGCGCCGTATCTCGACCATCAGCGCCGCGTCGCTCCTGGCTCGTGCCGGTCGCCTGCCGGGATTGGCACGCCGCGCGGCATGGGCATGGTACGTCGACGGGGCGGTCGGCAGCACCCTGCAGATCGGCTCGACCCCGTAGACGGCCCGATGGTCGTCGATGAACGCGATCATGTCCGCGACCGGCGGTCGAGCTCGGCAAACGCAAAATACGCCGACGCCTTCCTCAGGATCTCGCTGCGCGGTCCTTCGGTTCGTTGGCTTGGCGCAGTTCACGGTTCTCGCGCTCCAGCGCTTTGATCCGCTCGCGCTCGTCCGTGGTCGGGCCTTCAGGGTTCAGGATGCCCGAAAAACACGCGCTCAGCGCAAACCGATTTGCTGGGGAAGGCCAAGAACCGGAGCCGCTTGATCCGAGCCGCGCAACTACGACGTCCCGGATCCGACGGCCGAACTCTGACCTGCCCAAGGACATGAAGTCGGGCTCGAAGCTACGCAGACGAGTTGCGCAAGCTGCCATTCGGTGGATTACATCCGCACGCAGCCGCCGGGCAAAGGCGCAGCGTTTTGGACCGCCGAGGTCACGATAATGGTGACAGTGTTTCACGCGCCAATCATGGAGGAGGACACAAAGGCGATCGCTGCCTATCTCGCGGCCGCCTATTGATCAGCGGCCAGCGACGTTACCTCACGGAATTGCCGTGACGAACGCCCCGATCTGCGCCTGGGCGAGGGTCAAAGTCTGGCCAAATGACTGATCGCTGAAATAGACCCGGCCCGCGGTCAACGTCAGGGCCAAAGTCCAGAAGACTGCGATCGCGGCATTGCGCGCCCGACGATCACCCTGCACCATGAACGCGGTGCGGTCTTCTCCCAACGGTTCGCCATATGGGTCGAAGCTGGTGGAGTTGACGTCGGAACGTGTGGTCATGGACGATAAGATCGGGCTTTGCTTGGTACCGATCAATGGATGAGTTTTTTGAAGTTCCGAAGGTACGGAGAGTCGTTTCCTCTTTTTTTCAATCGACGTGGAAGTTTCTTTCCGGAGAGCCAGAAAACATCTCCGAGTAGGTAGAATGGACGTGAAGGCAACCACGAATCCGACTATCCCGGCAGGGGCAGCCATATCGCGAAGGCGATCGACGCTTCTGCCGGGCATAGCCCTCTGCCTCGGCGTTACCGGAATCGCCATGGTCATCCAGGCCTGGGAGGAACGGGCCACCGGGCATCCCTATATCGAGGCGCTCGTTATCGCGATCCTGTTCGGCATCGCGATCCGTACCGTCTGGATGCCGGGCGAGCGCTTCCGTGCAGGGATCGCTTTCAGCGCCAAGCAGCTGCTCGAACTGGCCGTGACGTTGCTGGGAGCCTCCGTCAGCCTCGGCGCCATCGTCGCCTCTGGACCGGCACTGCTCACTGGCATCGTCGGCACAGTGTTCCTGGCGATCACCGCGAGCTACGCCATCTGCCGGGCCCTCGGCCTGCCCGCCCGGATGGCGATCCTGGTCGCCTGCGGCAATGCCATCTGCGGCAACTCGGCCATCGCCGCCGTGGCGCCGGTTATCGGGGCCGACAGCAAGGACGTCGCCGGCTCCATCGCCTTCACAGCCGTGCTCGGCGTGCTGATGGTGCTCGGTCTGCCCCTCTTCATTCCGCTTGCCGGCCTATCGGACCACCAGTACGGAGTGCTGGCGGGCCTCACGGTCTATGCCGTGCCGCAGGTCCTCGCAGCCACCGTGCCCGTGGGGCTGCTCAGCACCCAGGTCGGCACATTGGTCAAGCTGGTGCGGGTGCTGATGCTGGGGCCCGTCGTCATCGCGTTCTCGCTCATTGCCCATCGGCTGCCCCCGGTAGACGGTGTTCGGACGGCGCCACCGGGGCGGCTCGGCTTCACCAAGCTCGTGCCGTGGTTCATCCTCGGTTTCCTCGGCCTGGCCACCCTGCGCTCCTTCGGCCTCATCCCTGAGGGAGCTACCGGTCCGGTCAAGCAAGTCGCCAGTTTCCTGACGATCATGTCCATGGCCGCCCTCGGTCTCGGCGTCGATGTCCGGGTCCTGGCGCGCATGGGCGGCCGGGTGACCCTGGCCGTCACCAGCTCTCTCGCCGTCCTCCTGGCCATCAGCCTGATCCTCATCCGGGTCCTCGGCATCTCCTGATCGCCTTATCTGCGGTGCGTGGAAAGCGTGCCGGGCCGAACGGGAGTGGTGACGTCGGCGGCGACCGGTTACGGGTTGACTGTCCGCGTGCAGCGCGATCCCGCATCCTCCTGAATCGGTCGTCCGATGGTCCATACCGGCTACAATCCCGCCCTCGTCGCCCTGTCCATCGCCATCGCTATCTTCGCCTCCTACACCGCCCTGGACCTCGGATCGCGGGTGAACGGTGCGGCAGGAGGGCGTCGCTTCGCCTGGATCGGCGGGGCGGCACTGGCGATGGGGAGTGGCATCTGGTCGATGCATTTCGTCGGGATGCTCGCCTTCGAGATGGGGATACCCGCAGCTTACGATGCCGGTCTCACCATGATCTCTCTGCTCATCGCCATCGGCGCGACCGGCGCCGCCTTTGCATGGGTCGGCCGGACGGGCGCTGGTACTCGCGATGTCCTGGTGAGCGGACCCCTGATGGGAATCGGCATCGCCAGCATGCACTACACCGGTATGGCAGCGCTGCATGTGCCCGGCAACCTGGCCTACAGCCTTCCCATCGCCACCTTCTCGATTCTGATCGCGGTGACGGCGGCGACCTTGGGTCTCTGGCTGACCTTCCGGCATCACGGGGTCTGGCAAAAGATCCTGGCGGCCTTCGTGATGGGATTCGCCATCGCCGGAATGCATTACACCGGCATGGCCGCCGCGACCTTCACCGCCGAGGAAGCGGGCGCCCATGCAGGCCATGTCTCCGCCCTGGCCCCGAACCAGCAGAACCTCGCCCTCATCGTCGGCGGCGCGACCTTCCTTATCCTGTTCCTCGCCATGCTGGCCTCTTCCATCGACCAGCAGCGCGTACAGCGTGAGCTGATTGCCAGCGAGGCACGGTTCCGCGCCGCGGTTCAGGCCGTGCGCGGCGTGCTCTGGACCAACGATGCCGAGGGCCGGATGGTCGGAGAGCAGCCGGGTTGGTCGGCGATCACCGGACAATCGCGGGAGGAGTACCAGGGTTTTGGATGGGCCGACGCCGTGCATCCGGACGATTCCCAGCCTACCATCGAGGCCTGGTCCGCAACGGTCCGGGAGAAGCGCACCTTCGTCCACGAGCACCGTGTCCGCGCGAGCGACGGGGCGTGGCGGCATTACGCCATCCGCGCGGTCCCGGTCCTCGCCCCTGACGGGGGAATCCGTGAATGGGTCGGCGTGCATACGGACATTACCGAGCAACGCCAGGCCGAGGCGGAACTTCGAGAATCGAACGAGGAGATCCAGCGGTACGCCTATATCGTCAGCCACGACCTTCGCGCACCGCTCGTCAACGTCATGGGTTTCACGAGCGAACTCGATGCGACGCGGGACGAGATCCGCTCTGCTCTGAAAGGTCACTCGGATGCAGCCAGAATCGATGCGGATCTCGGCGAGGCCCTCGGCTTCATCAGCGCGGCGGTCACCCGCATGGAGAGCCTGATCGCCGCAATCCTCAAGCTGTCGCGCGAAGGGCGGCGGAGTTTCACGCCGGAACCGCTCGATCTTCAAGCGCTGTTCCAGCGTCTCGCCGATGCCCATCGCCATCAGACCGACGCTTCCGGCGCGGAAGTAATTGTCGCATCCGATCTGCCGAGAATTACCGCCGATCGACTGGCAATGGAGCAGATCTTCGGTAACCTACTCGATAATGCGGTGAAGTATCTCGATCCCGCGCGAACCGGCCGCATCGCCATCACGGCCACGGCCGTCGAGGCGAGAATCCGCATCGACATCAGCGATAACGGCAGGGGCATCGCCGAACGCGACCATGCCCGCGTCTTCGAACTCTTCCGCCGCTCAGGCACGCAAGACCGGCCCGGTGAAGGGATCGGTCTCGCTCATGTGAAAGCTTTGGTCCGCTCGCTGGGCGGACGGATCGACGTCACATCCAAGCTCGGGGACGGCACTACCTTCAGCGTGACGCTGCCTCGCGGGAGCGCTACAGCTTTGAATGAGGGAGCCCGAGCGACGTCCCTCGCAGCAGAATGAAGCGTGGTCCGAACGTGCAACCCGTCAGTATCGTGATGATCGAGGACGATGTGGGCCATGCCCGCCTCATCGAGCGCAACATTCGCAGAGCGGGCGTCAACAACGAGATCATCCCGTTCCGGGATGGGACGTCGGCGCTCGCCTATCTGCTCGGCCCGGACGGCTCGGGGGAAGCGAGCGCCAAACGCGCCCTCCTGATCCTGCTCGATCTCAACCTGCCCGATATGACCGGCATCGACATTCTGGAAAAGGTAAAGGCGAATCCCCACACGCGGCGCTCGCCTGTGGTCGTCCTTACCACCACGGATGACAGCCGCGAGGTGCAGCGCTGCTACGATCTCGGCGCCAACGTCTACATCACCAAGCCGGTGAATTATGAGGGCTTCTCCAACGCCATCCGTCAACTTGGGCTGTTCCTTTCCGTGATGCAGGTGCCCGAGAATCCATGACGGTTTCAGCATGAGCGCCCCCGTCCACCGGGAGCGCGGCCGCGTCCTCTACGTCGATGACGATCCCGGTCTCGGGCGTCTCGTGCAGAAGGCCCTGAACGCCCGCGGCTATGCCGTGGAACTCGCCATCACCGGCGACGAGGGGCTCGCACGCCTGAGCCGAGGCGGTATCGATCTCGTGGCTCTCGATCATCACATGCCGGGTCAGACCGGCCTCGACGTGCTGCCCGCCATCCGCGCCATGCCCTTTGCCCCGCCGGTGATCTATGTCACCGGGTCGGAGGACAGCCGCGTCGCCGTCGCTGCCCTGAAGGCGGGAGCCGTGGATTACGTCTGGAAGGATCTGCAGGGACAGTTCCGCGAACTCCTGGGCGAGGCCATCGATACCGCGTTGCGCCAGGAGGCCATGCGGCGCGACAAGGAACGCGCCGAGGCGGAGGTCCGTGAGGCCCGGGACCGCGCTGTCATGCTCCTGCGCGAGGTCAATCACAGGGTTGCCAATTCGCTCGCCCTGGTAGCGGCGCTGACACATATGCAGACCAACGCGGTCTCCGACCCGGCAGCGAAGGCGGCCTTGCGTGAAATGCAGGCGCGGATCTCGGCCATCGCCGGCATTCATCGCCGACTCTACACCTCGGACGACGTCGAGGCGGTGGAACTCGACGCCTATCTCGCGAGCCTCGTCGAGGAGTTACAGGGGGCGATGAAGGCGGCGGGTCGCGACCACGCCATTCGCCTCATCGCCGAGCCTATCCGCCTCCCCACCGACAAGGCGGTGTCCGTCGGCGTGGTCGTCACAGAGCTCGTCACGAATGCCTACAAATACGCGTATCCGCCGGACGTCCTGGGCGAGATCCGGGTCGTGGTAGGCAGCGATGGCGCGGAGAGCGTAAGGCTGACCGTGGAGGATGACGGCATCGGCTGGTCCGGCGAGGGCCAGCCTCGCGGGACCGGTCTCGGCTCCCGCATCGTCAAGGCCATGGCCTCCAACCTGCGATCAGCGCTGGTCTATCGTTCGGATGGCCCCGGCACGAAAGCGACCCTGCTGTTCCAAGGCTGAGAAAACTGCCGTCCTGCCAGTGAGCCTTTCGTTCAGCTTCCCGTGCGGAATGCACGCATTCGCGTGCCCTCTCCCATTGTATAGCTGGGACCGGATCAGGAAGCCTGTCGTCGTCTCGCGCAAGACGGACAACTTGGCCCTTCCGGTGGCGGTCGCCGAACAGGTCGTATCGACGCGCCGAGCCAACGCCTCACCCTGTTTTAGCTCTTTGATGTGTCGCAGCTTTTGATCGTAGAACCGGGGGCCGCTTCTGCGAAACCTGCTTAGCGCGGGCCTAGCCGAAAACCGGACGAGGCGAGGCTCGTCCGGCTCGAAGGGTCGCGTTCAGTTCACGCCGAGCAGTTCGACATCAAAGATGAGCGTGGCGTTCGGTGGGATCAGGCCACCGGCGCCGCGCGCGCCATAGCCGAGGTCGGATGGGATGATGAGCGTGCGCTTGCCACCGACCTTCATCGTGGCGACCCCTTGGTCCCAGCCGCCGATGACCTGACCGATGCCGAGGGTAAAGCTGAAAGGCTGGCCGCGGTCGCGTGAGGAATCGAACTTCTTGCCGGGTTTGCCGCCGTCGTCGAGCCAGCCGGTGTAGTGGACGCTGACCTTCTTGCCGGTCTGCGGCGAGGGGCCGGTGCCGACGACTTCGTCGCGATATTGCAGGCCCGAAGGCGTGGTCACGGTCTCGGCGGATGCGGAAGCGGTCATGGCGATCAACAAGGCTCCGGTAAGGGCAAGAAGCGGACGACGCATGGGGATAGTTCCTGTCTGGCGTGCCGAACAGGCCGACTAGCACGGCTGCGCCCGCGCGTCAGCGCCTGCTCAAGATCCGCTTGATCAGCGCCTTGGCGTCCCGTTCGATCATGGCGAGGCATATGCGCAGATCCACCGGGAGCAGGCGCCCCCCTCCCCTCGGGGCGGCGACGATCTCGCAGATCGTCTCCCGGTCCGGAAAGACATCCTCCAGGACAGAGCCCGCCAGCGTCGCCGAATCGAGGCGCCGGGCAAACTCCGTCTCGTGCAGCGCCTCGATGATCTGGGCCTCCAGCAGAAGTCCCGGAGCGCTGGAGCGCTCGGTCTCGTCGTATGTCGTCTTCAAAAGGGTGGCCGTGCCGCCCGCCAGGAGGGCGAGGCTGATCGAGAGGGGGCGGCCGTCCAGCCGAAGGATGTCGGCTCGCAGCCCGACCGGGCCGTTCGCATCGGCGAACAGGCCCAACGCGAAAGCCTCATGCTGCGGGCGACAGGCAAGCGCCGTCCCGGCCCTGCCCTTCCATCCCGCCCGTTCCAGGGTAAGGAAACCGGCGACGGCATCGTCCAAGGATTCACCGTGGGTGGCGACATCGAGGCTGAGCGTGCCACGCTTCGACAGACGACGATGGCGACGGCGCAGATCCTTCATGCGCGAACGGTGCGGATGGTCTGCGAGGAAGGCGGCATATGACGTGCGGCGCTCCACAATCGGCCGCTCGAAACGGTGGGCGACACCGTGCTGCCAGCCCGCGCGATCCATCGCCGCCAGAAGTTCCCCACCGAGCTTTGTCGAGGTGGGAAGGAGCGGCCAGCGCCAGATTCGGCCATCGGAGGCAGATCGCAGACCCGTCACCAGCAGGTCGAGAATCTCCAACAGATCCGGGTCGTCGGCGACGAGTGGGCTCGTTTGCGTGATGAAGGGCGAGAGGAAGGGCCGCACCACCTTCGATCCCAGTCCGCTGACGTCGCGCCTGCATGCGAATGGCAGCAGCGCATCGAGGCCGTTCGGCCCTTGCACCGCAACGAAGGTAAGGTTCGCATCGGCGAGCCCCGCAGCGTGGTGGGCCGCGATCACATGGCGGCTGTAATGCGGATGCGTGGTGAGCGCCCGGCCCATCAGGGCGTCCCAGGCATCGGGATCGGCGGCTAATTCCGAGTAGGTCACGATCGAGACGGAGCGTCGACCCTTCACCCCTTGAAGTTCCGTTTTCATGAGTGGGCGCGGCCTGAAAACGGCAGGACCGGCGTGACGATGCCGTGCACGAAGAAAGCTGCCACTGCCATTCCGGCTCCGCGAAGGGCGGTGGCCAGCGCCATGGCGATGGCGGCTCCCATGACACCCATCAATGGGACTAGGGCCACACATAGGAGGGCTGCCACGGCCAGCATCGCCAGGGTGATGGCGGCGCCGAGACGCTCGCCGTCGATCATGGTCAGCAGATCCTCGCCGGGCCCGAACAGGCTGGCGCCGACATGGCCAACCACCAGCACGGCAAGGAGGGGGAAGCTCACTCCGAATTCCGGTCCGAACATAGTGAGCAGGAACGGCCCCGCTGCGACGATGAGGAGACCGACCGTCACTGTGGCAGCGAAGGTGAGCTGAGCCTGGATGCGGACAAAGCGTTTCAGACCTGCGACATCCGCCGATGCATGGATGGCGGCAAAGCGCTGAGCGGTGGCCGCGGACGCCGCATAATGCACGAAGGGGACGAATTGCTGAATCCGCGTCGCGACGAAATAGAGGCCTACTGCCGTTGGCGGCATCAGCACACTGAGGATGACCACGTCGACCATGTTGAAGGCCGAATGCGCGAGATCGGCCGCCCCGATCGGGAGGCAGGCCCGGAGCCAAGCCCGCCAACGATAGTGCGGTATCTCGGAGGGTAGGACCGCGCGCAGACGTAGGATGAGAAGCCATGCCTGGACAGCCAGGGCAATGCCCGTGGCGGCCAGGGTGCAGGCGACGGCAACCCACGCCTCCGCCGGTGCACCGATGGCGACCGCACCCAGCATGGCCGCCATGATCAGGCCCTGGCGGAGGAGATAGGGTGGCGCAATGGCAAGCACCGCCCAGTTCTGACTGCGCGCGACTCCCTCGAGAAAATCCTGCAGGGTGAAGAGTGGTAGAACGAGTGCGGCAAGGAGTAGTGGACCGGCATACGGCCCTCCGAGGAGGGTACCTTGCATCCAGACCAGCGCGAGGCCGAGGCATGCGACGGCGCATGCGCACGCACCGGTCACCCATGCGCCCCCGATCAGGAACCCACGGACATGAGCGAGGTCGCCCCTCGCCTGATCAGCGGGTAGAAATCGGCAAGCGCCCTGGGCGAATCCCAGCGTCGAGGAATGCCCGAGGATGGCGATCCAAACCCAGATCGAGGCGAAAATACCGTATTCCGTCCGTCCCATCAGGCGTGCCATCAGCACCTGCGCCCCGTAGGCGAAGAGGGCGGCCACGATACGGATGGCGAAGACGTCGAGGGCCGCCCCCGCGGCACCTGAGCGGAACGTCTTGAAGCGGACAATCGCCGCGCCGAGGGTGCGCCCCTCCGTCCCGTCCGTCGCTAATCCCACTTCGGCCCTCTGAGATCTAAAGTCCGATCCTGGTGCATCATTCCGGAAACTGGGATTCCGTTTTCCGAGACGGGTACCCACGACCAGGACTTTTACAGCATCGCTCCAACGTCGATGTGCAGGGCGACGCCAGTTGGGGCCGGGCTAATGGAAACGGAGCGCGCCAGAGTCGTTGCGCGTCACGGTTTGTCCTGAACCGATGTACCGTCACTCCGTGGCGGCGATGGCGGCTTGACCGACGCATCCTTCGGCGGCGCGACGATCAGGGCCGGCGTACCGGCCGTCCCTGTCGCGGCCGGGTCGGGTTGGAGCAGAGAGAGAGTGATGGCCCGCGTCACATGTTCGGCCATGCAGCGCAGCCCGAGGTCGTTGAGGCGAAACTGGCGCCCCAGCATATGCGCTTCGCCCTTGTCACTGCTGCCGGACAAGTAGCGCATCGCCTCGTAGCGCTGCACCAGGGGAACACCTTCGCGCAGGGCCACCTCCTGTACCTTGCGGACGATGCTGCTGTAATACTCGTCCTGAGCCAACGACGCGGTATAAACGGGATTGACCAGCACCACGTCGATCTCGTGCGACTTGATCCACTGAACCGTTTCGTCGAGGGCGCTTGCGAACGCATCGAGATCGACGCGGGCGAGTGCATCGTGGGTGCCGACCTGCCAGACTACGAGATCGGGCTCCACCTCCGCCACCATACCGCGAAGGCGCTCGGCCGCGCCGGAAGCGATCTCGCCCTGCATGCCCCGGCTCTCGACCTCCACATCCACGTTGGGAAGCGAGCGCTCCAGGGCCGTCTCCAGCTTGACCGGATAGGTCGCCGAGGCTCCGGCGCCGGCCGAGGACGAACCGATGGCCAGTACGCGCACCGGACGCTTCTCCTTGAGCGCCGCCTTCACCGCACCCAACCGGGCGAGGGTGTAGAGCTTGGAGCCCGGCACCCGGCATTCGGGAGACAGGCTCACATCAACGGCTTCCGACGCCTCGCCGCCGGGAGCGGGCGCCGCCGCTGTCGGCGGTGAGATGATCGTCGCACCACCTTCCGCCCCGGCCTGCGATGATCCGACGATCATTCCCAGGGAGGCGAGGCCGAGGGAGATCAGGAGTGCCGAGGTTTGCGCGAGCGCCATTCGACGAACCATGCAGTGAAGCCCAGAGCGAACAAACCGAATCCCATGACGGCGACATCCACCAGGATGCCGCCCCCCGTCCAAAACCGCACGAGTTGTGCAGCAAGGCTCAGGAGCGAACCAATGGAGAAGACTGCCAGTGAATTACGGCCGAGTCCCGTCAAATATCGACCGACCGCACCGACATGCGGGACGACGAGCGCGTAGACGCCCTGGAATGCGAGCAGCACCCCGATGAAATGGATCAACCGGGCGGGCGACAGGTAGGTCTTGTCAAAGGAGAAGATGAGGCGCGGATCAGGAACGAGCAACGGATCGGGCCGGAGGTCGAACACCGAAAGAACGATACCGAGCACGACGATGACGACACCCAAGGGCATCAGCCGCCGCGACCAGCGCCGCAGCGTATCGGATTGGCGGTTCAGATCCTGCCCGACGAATCCAAGTACGAGCAGGAGTTGCCAGCATAGGGGATCGAAAAACCAATCCCCCTCCCCTGGCCAGGATGGCAGGTTCCATTCGAAGACGAGGCTTGCGGCATAGAGCGCGAAGGACAGGCCGAGCGCCGCGATCCGGCTCACCCGAGCCAGCAGGATGAAGACGGGGGCAATGCCCAGGAGCACGACGTACAGCGGCAGGATGTTGAAGAAGCCGAGCTGATGCGTGAGCAGCACGAAACCGACGGTGGTCTGTATGGGGTCCGCGAAGAAGCCGCCGGCATTGTGCCATTCGAGAAGAAGCGGGTTGTCGAGAAGGAGAGCCGTTCCGGCGATCATGGCCAGAGCGATCGCCATCGTCGTAATCTGGGCGCGGTAGACTTCAATCGTGCGGGAGAGGAGACGGAGAACGCTTTTCAGGCGTGCCTCCGGCTGTCCGTCGCGCCCGCGAGTGGCGATCCCGATCGACCATCCGGCCAGGAACACGAACAATTCGGCCGCATCCGAGATGCCGTATTGCGAGTAGGTGTAGCGCTCGAACGTGTTGCCCGGGATGTGGTTGACGTAGATCGTCACGAGGGCGAGGCCGCGCCAGAAGTCGATCGCGTTCGGTTCGCGCATAAGGGATCCGAACTCCGGAATGTCGGGCGGGTTGGTGGAGCGCGAGGCGGAATCGATGGCCTCCTCGCAGCGCAACGGCACGGTCTGATAATGCGGTACGCGGCAATCTGCAAAGGCCGTATCCTGGCGCTCTCGCATGGGATGAATCCGCACTGTGGCCGATTTATCGGGGACATGGCCGGCGCGGAAACTTATGCTCAGCCGATGCCGTACCCACCGGACGTGTCGATGTCAGCCAGTCCCCCCAACGACGCCCAGCCGATTCCCACTGGGGTTCCTGGTCTCGATGCGATCCTGTCGGGAGGGTACGCCGCACAGCGCGCCCACCTCGTCGAGGGACGGCCCGGCGGCGGCAAGACGACCCTCGGCCTGCAGTTTCTCCTCGACGGCGTCGCGAGGGGCGAGACATGCCTCTACATCACCCTGTCGGAGAGCCGCCGCGAGTTGATGTCCGTGTCCGAGCGGCACGGCTGGTCGCTGGAGGGGATCGAGATCTACGAACTCGTTCCACCGGAACTCAGCCTGGATTCGAAGCTGCAGCAGAGCCTCGTCCATTCGTCCGACCTCGAACTCGGTGAAACAGTGCGGATGGCTCTCAGCGAGATGGAGCGGGTGAAGCCGAGCCGCGTCGTGTTCGACAGCCTGTCGGAGATCAGGCTTCTGTCGCAGGGGTCGCTGCGTTACCGGCGCCAAGTGCTCGCGCTGAAGAGCTACTTCCTCCTCAACGACGTCACCGCGCTGATGCTCGACGATCTCAGCGCCGAGCACGACGACCTCAACCTGCATTCCATCAGCCACGCCGTGATCCGCCTCGAACAGGTGACGCCGGCCTATGGTGCTCCGCGGCGACGCATCCACGTGATCAAGATGCGAGGCACGGAGTATCAGGGCGGCTACCACGATTTCGTCATCCGGAAGGGCGGCATCCTGGTGCATCCGCGCCTGGTCGCAAGCGACCATCTGAGCAGCTTCGAGACAGGCTCGGTGGAAAGCGGCGTCGCCGAACTCGATCGGGTTCTGGGCGGCGGCCTCGACCGGGGAACGACGAGCCTCATCATCGGGCCATCGGGCGCCGGCAAATCCACCCTCGCCATGAGCTACCTGGTGGCCGCCCTGGACCGTGGCGAACGCGGCCTCATCATCAGCTTCGACGAGACGCGCGGCATCCTGCTGCAACGCGCCCGGAGTGTGGGGATGCCCCTGGCGGATTTCATCGAGGCCGGATCGCTGCAGATCGAGCAGATCGATCCCGCCGACGTGTCGCCCGGCGATTTCGCGGGGCGCATCCGCACTGCGGTGGAGCAGGACGCGACCAGAATCGTCATCATCGACAGCCTCACGGGCTACATGACCGCCATGGCGGGCCAGCCCCACCTCGTCTTGCAGATGCACGAGCTCGTCACCTACCTGAACCAGCAGGGCGTCGTGACGATCCTGATCCTCGCCCAGCACGGCATGGTGGGCAAAATGGAATCGCCGGTGGACCTGACCTATGTCAGCGACACCGTCGTGATGCTGCGCTTCTTCGAGGCCGGCGGCCGGGTTCGCCGGGCCTTGTCCGTTCTCAAGAAGCGGACCGGTCCGCACGAGGACACGATCCGCGAGTTCAAGATCGACGCCGGCGGATTGCGGGTCGGCGAGCCCCTACAAAAATTCCGCGGTGTCCTGACGGGCGTGCCCACCTATGACGGGAGTGGCGACAATCTTCTCGTCGAACGTATCGAGGCGGATGGAGAGACCCTCAACGAGCCCGGACGCGATGCCGCATCCTGAACCGGTCGTCCTGATCCTCGCACCTCTGGGACGTGACGCGACGGTGGCCTCGGCAATTCTGGCGGAGGTGGGTATCGCTTCGGATTCGATCTCGACCCTCGACGCCTTGGTGGCCGGCCTCGATGGCGCCGCCTGTGCGGTGATGACCGAGGAAGCCTTGCTGCGCTGGGACCGCAACGCCATCGCCCAATGGGTCGAAAGGCAGCCGCCCTGGTCGGACTTTCCCTTCGTGCTGCTCAGCTCTCGCGGCGGTTCGCCGGATGTGCGGTTGACCGATCTCCTGGGCAACGTGACCGTGCTGGAACGGCCGTTCCACCCTGCGGTGCTGGCCAATGCAGTGCGCTCCGCCCTGCGGGCCCGGCGGCGGCAGCGCGAGGTGCAGGCCTATCTGGAGGAACGCCAGCGGACGCACGAGCGGCAGGCCCTATTGATCCGAGAGCTTCACCACCGCGTCAAGAACACGCTCGCCACCGTCCAGGGGCTCCTTGGAGCGACGGCGCGCTCCACCAAGGACGTGAACACGTTTTATCAGTCGTTTTCGGACCGAATCGTCTCGCTGGGCAAGACGCACAACCTGCTCACCGAGGATTACTGGCAGACGGCCCCGCTCCGCGAACTGCTTCAAAACGAGCTCGGTCATTACAACGATGCGACCACCAGCCGGATTGTTCTCGATGGACCGGCGATCGAACTGGCCGCGGATCTCGCCGTCCCCACCGGCATGGCAATCCACGAACTGACCACGAATGCGACCAAGTACGGCGCGCTGTCGCTGCCATCCGGTCGGATCGCGGTTCGCTGGAGCGTCGACCGGCGAGAGGCCGGGCGGGTGCTCGATCTGAGCTGGACGGAAACAGGCGGCCCTCCCGTGAAGCCTCCGGAGCGCAAGGGTTTCGGCTCGACGCTGCTCCAACGCGTGCTCGCGCAGCAATGCAATGCCGAAGTCGTCATTGCCTATGACGCCGAGGGCCTGCGGTTCCAGATGATCGCCCCCCTGCCGGAGGACCGGCTGGTCCCCGCATACTGACCCGTCGGGATCAGGATTTCACGATCCGGTCGAGGCGGCCGTTGACGAAGAAGTACAGTTCCTTGGCTCCCGGCTCGCTGTAGAGCACCTGGACCTCGCGACCGGAACGCCCCTCCCCGACCAGCACGTCCGTCGCGGGCTTTCCCTTGAGCCGGACGAGATCGCACTCGCCGATCCCAGGCTCGATCACGGTCGCGGTACCCGGCGCGGCCTGACTGCAGCTTCCATCGGCATTGAGGACCGGCCCAGTGACGCTCGGCGACGGGGCCGGCGAGACGGCTACAGGAGCCTGCACTCGCACCGGTGCTTCGCGCTCGCTCGTGGTGCAGGCACCGAGGACTGCGAGGCTCGCGACATACGCGGCGGCCATTCTCAGGCGAGGCGAGGCGTTCGTCACTTCACGTCCTTCGCAGTGCCGGCCCGCGCCTTCAGTGCAACGGCGTAGAGATCGGAGGCATCCTTGTGGAAGGCCGCACGAGAGTCCGGCCGCGAATAGAACATATGGCCGCCCGGATACACCGCGAGGTCGATCCGCCTGTCGCCGCCGAAGGCCGGGAGTTGGTCGATCAGGAGCTTCGAGGTGAAGTACGGCGTCACGAGATCGGTGAAGCCGTGGGCCACGAGGACGCGCAGGTTGCCGTCGAGGGCCATGACGCCGCGAAGGGCGCCGAGGGATTCCGGTGCCATGCGCCCGCCGCCCCATCCCCAACCCCGGCTGACCGCGCCGTTGAGAAGTTCGTAGCGAAGGTCGGGCACGCGATAGTTCAGCTTCGCGCCGTAGAGCTCGATCATCGCGCTCGTCAGCGGCGCCTGCATCGCGGTGAGCAACGGGTCCTCGAAGCCGGAGAAGGTCGCGGCCGGGTCCGGATCCCACCCGGTGATGCCGGTATCGTAGGCGCTGGCGACACGGCCCTCGTCCGCACCGATCTCGCGCTGGACGCTGTTCGAGCTCAGGCGACCGGCCTGACGCCGGACGAAGGCCGGATCGAGACCGGTGATGGCTCCCACCCTGTCGCCGAGCCGTGCCAGAGCCGCCTGGTCGGACGGGCCCTTGAGCAGATCGGCGAGGTAATCGCCGGTGGCATAGGCCTCGGTCTCGGCCAGAGCCTTCCGGCTCGGCGTACCGCCGGCCCGCTCGATGGCGCCGGCGGCGTAGGACGGCAGTTTCGTCACGTGGCCCCAAGGGGTCGAGCGCGGCGATTGCAGCCAGGCGAAGTCGAGCACCGGCGACAGAAGGACCATGCCGGAAAGGCCGATGCCGATCTCTTCCTGCAGCTTTGCCGCGATGAGCGGCCCGCGAAAGCCGCCATAGCTCTCGCCGACGAAGAATTTGGGCGCCGCGATCCGGTCGTTCGTGCGCAGCCACCGGGCAATGGCTGAGGATAGCACTGACGCATCGGCATCGACGCTCCAGTAGCGCTTGGCGTCGCCATCTGCCGCGCGGCTGTATCCCGTGCCCACGGGATCGAGGAAGACGAGGTCGGTGAAATCCAGCCATGTACCGTCGTTGGGGACGAGGCTCACGGGCGTAGACGGGCTTATGCTCATGCCGTCGAGGGGCAGGCGCCAGGGTCCGATCGCGCCGATGTTGAGATAGGCCGAAGCCGCGCCGGGGCCGCCATTGATCGCGAAGGTCACGGGCCGGGTCGCCTCGCTCCTGTCCGCGAGACGATAGGCGATGAAGGCGATCTCCGCCTGGAGCTTTCCGCCCTCATCCACCAGGGGCAGGCTGCCGGCGGTGGCGGTGAAGCGCAGGGTGCGGCCATCCGGCAGGGTGACGCTGTGCTCGGTGGTGACGTCGGAGGGAAGCTTGCGTCCTTCCGGCCCTCGCGGCTCGGTGGCCCGCCGCTCCTGCGGCCTGTCGCCCGCTTGAGGCGATTGTGCCATGCCCGGTTGAGCGGTGACGAGGGCGATGGCGGACAGGGCGAGGGCGAGTAGCCTCGCGCCGCCATCGCGACGGCTCGGGGTCGAGACGATCAAACCTCGGATCATGCGGCTCCCTTTGCGGTGATAGGCGACGCGGTCACGCCTTTTTCTGCCAGCGGCCGGATTCGTCCTGCTGCCAGTAGGCGATGGTATGGCCTGCTTCCTTCGCCTGCTTCCACTGCGCCCGCGCACCGAGCAGCGCGTCCTGATCGTTGCCGTCGAACAGGACACAGATACGCTGATACTCCGAAGCGTCGGGCGGCAGCGGCGCGCCGTCCACGAGAAAACGGATGGCGGCGCCGTTGAGATTGCCGTCCTGCAGGGTCAGCACGACGGGCTGGCTCGCCACTTGCGGGTCACGGTCCGTCCCGTGCGGCAGGAAGCTGTCGTCGCTATAGGTCCAGAGATGATCGTCGAGGGCCTGCAGCCGCTCCTCTCCCGATACCTGGATCGCCGCGCGCCATTGGCGCTCCAACGATCGCTCGACGAGGTTCGGCAGAACCTTTTCGAGGGGCTGCTGCTGGAGATGGTAGAACAGGATCTCGGTCACGCGGCCCAGGATAGGCCAATGCCGCCGTTTTGAAAGCGGCGGGATGCCGCTCTTCAGGCGGGCTCGATGAAATGAGGGACGAACAGGGCGGCGTTGCCGGTGATCGGGACCGCGCTTTCTCGGATGCAAAGGCCCGCCGCCTCGTCCCCTACTATCCACGAGCCGATGACGGGCCGGCGGCCTTCGAAGTCCGGCAGCTCGGCCAGCGCCTGGCGGATATGCCGGCCGCCGCCGTAAGGGCCGTGATCCTGCGCCAGGACGGCACCGTCGCGTACCATGAGGATGTTGGCGCCTTCCCGCGAGACCAGGGGTTTCTTGACGAAGGACGTTCCGAGCGAAGCCTTTCGCGGATCGTCCTCGAAGAAAGCCGGCAGCAGGTTCGGGTGACCGGGTTCGCGGGCGTGGAGATGCGCGAGCAATCCCTTGTTCGACAGGATGGCCTTCCAAGGTGGTTCAAGAAAGCGGGTCGTCGTCGCGCCGAGCCCCTCGCCGAAGGCATCCGTAAACGCCCATTCCCAGGGGTAGAGCTTGAACAGCTGCGGGATCGGCGCATGGACCCGGTCGACGAAGCGTCCGTCCTCGTCCCGTCCGATATCGGCGAGGTCGAGGAAACAGGTCGCGAGCCCCGCTTGGCGCGCACAATCTTCGAGATAGGCCACCGTGCCCCTGTCCTCGGGCGCATCGGCATAGGCGGTGAAGGCCAGCGCGCCATCACCGCGAAGCGCGCGGAAGCGGGCCACCAGCTTCTCGTGGAGGGAGTTGAACTGGTCGGCCGCCTCGGGCAGCATGCCGGTTCGCAGCCCCTCTTCCAGCCAGAGCCATTGAAACACGCCGGATTCATAGAGGGCGGTGGGCGTGTCGGCATTGTATTCGAGAAGCTTGGCCGGCCCGGCGGATGCCCCGCCATAGGAGAAGTCGAGGCGCCCGTAGAGGGAGGGGTCTCCCCGTTTCCAACTCGCTCGGATCCCATCCCGGGCATGGAGGGGAATGTCGAGGGAGGCCAGGATCCGCTCGTCCTCGACGGCATCCCCGACGAAGGCGAGGCACAGGGCGTGGATCTCCGCGCTCGGCCCTTCGAGATCGTTCTCGATCTCGGCGAGCGTGAAGGCGTAGGCGTGGCTCTCGGACCAGTACGCCGCGCCATCGAGGGTGTGGAAGGTGAAACCATGCCGACGGGCGGTGTCTCGCCAATCCGGTCGTTCGCCGATGGCCACGCGCCGCATCAGCCACCGCTTCCATGGCTCGAAAAGCCATGCGACGAGAACGAACGGCCGGTGCTTCCAAAGCCACCGTATGCGACTTGGCGCACCGCCGACGAGGCGACCCGCGCAGTGGAGGACGCACCGCCCGAAGACGTGGTGATCCGTCCGCCCCAACCCGTGCAATAGCCCGCGCCACCCGAGTAGCCGGCGCTGACCGCACTCGCGGACTTCGGCGCATGGTCGAAGATCGGCTGGGGCGTGAGTCCTTGATCCGCCCGCCTGCCGATGACGTAGCCGGCCATCCTCGGGACGAAGCGCCCGGTCGCACTCAGGACGATGCCGTCCCCAGGCAGGCAGTGGGACGCACCGTGATGTGCCTCGCAATCGATCATCGTCGCGTAGAGCGGTGCAGCTCCGGGATAGCTCGCGCGGGCGGTGAGATACTCCTCCCGGCAATCCGCGTCCGTCCGAATGCGTCCGGCTATACAAGCCTCCGCATTCGGGTAGACGAGCACATCTTCCTCGTTCTGCGACGGATCGATCCTTGCCAGACCGAAGGCGGCTGCGCCCGCTCCCGCCAGCATGACGAGGGTGACCGTCTGCGAGCGCATGAGGCGCGGCGGCTTGACGGGTGTCGGTGATCTGGTCTCGGATGGCATCCCGGTATGGGCCGCCTTCCGACGACCTGCTCCCTCACGGCACGATGCCGCCTGGACCCGAATGTAAGATCGAGCTTGACCGTTTGAAACCGGCGGCGGAAAAATTCGCCGGTCGCCGGCTCAGTAGGTCATGGATGCGGCGTTGACGATGCCGCCCGCCAGGGACGACGCGGCGAGCAGGATGGACGCCGCCATCTCCCCGCCCTCGATGCGCTGAGACAGGTCCGGCAGGATCAGCCGAACGACGAAATAGACCAGGATCTGCACGATGAGGGCGACCAGCCCCCAGACGATGCAGTCGAGGATCGATTGCGCATTGTAGATCGCCACCGAGAGCGGCAGCGTGTAGCCGATGAGGCTTCCGCCGAGCGCGATGGCGGCCGAGGCGTTGTTCGCGCGGATCAGCGCGATCTCGCGATGGGACGTCGCCGACAGGTAGACCGCGAGATAGACCGCCACGAGGCCGAAGGCCGCCGCCACATAGGCGATGAAGGCGGGCAGACCCGAGATCGAGACCATGGCGCCCGTCCCGCGCTCAGACCAGCCGGCTCTGCACGATGGCGGCCGAGATGAAGCTCTTGAACAGCGGGTGCGGCTCGAACGGCCGCGACTTCAGCTCCGGATGGAACTGGACGCCGATGAACCAGGGATGTCCGGCATGTTCCACCGTCTCGGGCAGAAGACCGTCCGGCGAGAGACCCGAGAAGCGCAGGCCCTTGGCTTCCAGCCGCTCGCGATAGGCCATGTTGACCTCGTAGCGGTGCCGATGGCGCTCGGAAATCTCGGTGCCGCCGTAGATCTCCGCGATTTTGGTATCTGCGCCGAGGGTCGCCTTGTAGGCGCCGAGCCGCATGGTGCCGCCGAGATCACCTTGTGCGGCGCGTCGCTCCAGTTCGTTGCCCTTGAGCCATTCGGTGAGCAGGCCGACCACCGGCTCCCCGGTCTCTCCGAACTCGGTGGAATTGGCGTCCTCGACGCCGGCGAGGGAACGAGCCGCCTCGATCACGGCCATCTGCATGCCGAAGCAGATGCCGAAATACGGGATCTTGCGCTCGCGGGCGAAGCGGGCCGCGCGGATCTTGCCCTCGGCGCCGCGCTGTCCGAACCCGCCGGGTACGAGGATGCCGTTGATCCCCTCGAGGAAAGGCGCCGGGTCCCCGCCCTCGAACACCTCGGACTCGATCCATTCGAGGTTGACCTTCACCCGGTTGGCGATGCCGCCATGGGTGAGGGCCTCGGACAGGGATTTGTAGGCGTCCTTCAGGCCGGTATACTTGCCGACTATGGCGATCGAAACCTCGCCTTCCGGATTGCGCACGCGCTCGGAAATCGTCGTCCAGCGCGCGAGATCGGGCTCGCCCTTGGGCTCGATGCCGAAATGCGCCAGGACTTCCCGGTCCAGCCCGGCTTCGCGGTAGGAGAGCGGCACGTCGTAGATCGAGGCGACGTCGCGCGCCTCGATGACGGCGGTCTCGCGCACGTTGCAGAACAAGCCGAGCTTGCGCCGCTCTTCCACCGGAATCGGTCGGTCGCAGCGGCAGAGCAGGATGTCCGGCTGGATGCCGATGGAACGCAGCTCCTTGACGGAGTGCTGCGTCGGCTTCGTCTTCAACTCGCCGGCCGAGGGGATGTAAGGAAGCAGCGTCAGGTGGACGAAGGCGACGGTGCCACGTGGCAATTCCTGGCCAAGCTGGCGGATCGCCTCGAAGAATGGCAGGCCCTCGATGTCGCCCACCGTGCCGCCGATCTCCACGAGGACGAAATCGAACGCCTCGTTGCCCTCGAGGACGAACGCCTTGATGGCATTGGTGACGTGCGGGATCACCTGGATCGTCGCGCCGAGATAGTCGCCGCGCCGCTCCTTGGTGATGATGTCGAGATAGATCCGGCCGGTTGTGATGTTGTCGGCCTTGGTAGCGGCGAGGCCGGTGAAGCGCTCGTAATGGCCGAGATCGAGATCGGTCTCCGCACCGTCGTCGGTGACGAACACCTCTCCGTGCTGGGTCGGGCTCATCGTGCCCGGATCGACGTTCAGGTAGGGGTCGAGCTTGCGCAGGCGGACCGTGTGGCCGCGCGCCTGAAGCAGGGCCGCGAGGGCCGCGGAAGCGAGGCCCTTGCCGAGCGAGGAGACCACGCCGCCGGTGATGAATACGTACCGCGTCATGGGCTTCGGCTCATAAACAAGGGTGGGTGATTCGCCAAATTTCAAACGATCCCGCCGCCAACGGCGGCAGGGCGAAATCGACGCGAACTGTGGAAAAGCCGGTCCGGCGACGGTTCGAGGCGAGGTGAGAGCGGTCCGCCACGCCTCGTCGGTCTGTGATCAGCGCGACTGAGGCGCCTCGGGGGTGGCGGGCTGGGCCGCGCCCTGTCCCGGACGAAGGGTCTCGAGCAGGTTGCCGTTGGGCGCCACCGGCTGCGTCGTCGCGACTCCGTCGAGGATCGACTTCGGCGCGGCGCTGCGATGGGAAATGACCGCAAGCGTCATGCTGGTGGTGAAGAACAGGGCCGCCAGGATCGCCGTGGCCCGCGTCAGCGCGTTGGCCTGTCCGCGTCCGGTCATGAAGCCCGACACGCCACCGCCGCTGCTGCCACCGCCGAGCCCGAGTCCGCCTTCGGAGCGCTGCAGCAGGACCACGGCGATGAGGGAGAGAACCACGATGAGGTGAATGGAGATCAGGACGGCATTCATGTCGTATCAGTCCGATGTTCCTGGTCCGTGAACCACGTAAGGGCGCATCCGGCGCCCGATGGGGCCCGTCGAGGAACGTCCGCGAAGGGCAGGCTCCTACACGAGATGGTGTCCCGCGCCAAATCCTGCATGGCGTTCATGAGAGGAGAATCGCCTCAGGCGTAAGCGGTGGCTATTCCCAGGAAGTCGGAGGCGACGAGACTCGCGCCGCCCACCAGGGCCCCGTCGACATTCTCCACCGACATCAATTCGCGGGCGTTGCCGGGCTTCACCGAGCCACCGTAGAGGATGCGCACCTTTGCGGCCTCCGCCCCGATGAGCTGGCCGAGCATTTCGCGAAGCGAGGCATGGACCTCGGCGATGTCGGAAGGCGTCGGGGTCAGGCCGGTACCGATCGCCCAGACCGGCTCGTAGGCGATGACCGTATCGGAGGCCTTGGCACCTTTCGGCACGCCGATGGCGAGCTGCGCCCTGACGATGTCGAGGGCGCGGCCCTCTTCTCGCTCTTCCTGCGTCTCGCCGACGCAGATGATGCCGCAGAGGCCAGCGCGGCGGGCGCCCAGAGCCTTGGCATGAACGCCGTCATCGGTCTCGTGGTGATAGGCGCGGCGCTCCGAATGGCCGACGATGACGTAGCTCGCGCCGAGATCGGCCAGCATCTCGGCGGAGATGCTGCCGGTGAAGGCGCCGCTGGCCTTGGCGTGCAGGTTCTGGCCGCCGATAGAAACGGCCGATCCGTAGACGGCCGCCACGCAGGAGGAAATCAGTGTAGAGGGCGGGCAGATGAGGACGTCGATCCGAGAGGTGAGTTCGGGCGAGAGCCCGTCGCGGATGGCCTCGACCACCGGAACCGAACTGCGCAGGCCGTTCATCTTCCAGTTGCCGGCGATCAGCGGCCGCCGTCCCGACTTCGACATCGTATCCCTCGCGCTCAGATGATGCTGGTCCGGCTTCACCGGATCGTGAGCGGGGCCGTAACAGAGCCGACTTGCCGGCGCAAACATGGGCTCGTGGATTGCCCCGGCCTTTGCTGAGGCGAGCGGATGGTCTATCGCGGGCGGCTTGGAGCCGTGCCCCGGCACGCCATCACGACGGATTTTCGAACGTTCCGATGCTGCAGAACATGCGTAGTGCGAGCCAGCATTGGCTCGGCAAGATCATTCTCACGGTGGTCTTCACCTTCCTCATCGCCGGCGTCGCGATCTTCGGCGTGGAAGATTTCTTCCGCTCGAACTCCGCGACGACCGTGGCCACGGTGGGCAAGACGCAGATCACCTCGGAGGCGGTGCGTTCGGCCTATCAGCTGCAGCTGCAGCGTTATCAGAGCCAGTTGCAGCGCAGCCTGACACCCGATCAGGCCAGGGGCCTCGGTCTCGACCGGCAGGTTCTCTCGCAGCTGATCAGCGAGGCCTCCCTCGACCAGCAGGCCAAGGACCTCGGTCTCGTGATCCCCGATTCGGCGGTGCTGCGCGCGATTCAGGAAGAGCCGACCTTCAAGGGGGCCAACGGCTCCTTCGACCAGACGCTCTTCTTCCAGACGCTGCAGCGCGCCGGGATCAACGAGGCGATGTTCGTGCGCGACCAGCGCGCCGCCGCCGGACGGCTCCAGATCGCCGAGGCCGTGGCCGCGGACATCCACGTCCCCGCCGCCCTGCGCGAGGCCGTGCATCGCTACACCACCGAGCGCCGCGCGGCGTCTTTCCTGATGCTGCCCCCTTCCGTGGCGGGTGACATTCCCGCACCGACCGACGAGGAGGTGAAGACCTTCTACGACGAGAACAAGAGCGCGTTCCGCGCGCCGGACTACCGGGCCGTGACCCTCCTCGCCCTCGATCCGCAGGCGATGGCCAAGCCAGACGCGGTCACGGACGAGGACGTGCAGAAGCGCTACGACCTCGCCAAGGCGCAATACGGCACACCGGAGCGGCGTACGATCCAGCAGATCGTGTTCCCCGACGAGGCCTCCGCCGAAGCCGCGCGCAAGGAGATCGAATCCGGCGAGAAGCCGTTCGAGGCCGTCGCGGTCGCGCGCGGTGTCGATGCGAAGGAACTCTCCCTGGGGAACCTGACGAAGGCCGAGCTGTTCGATCCGGCCGTAGCAGATGCCGCGTTCTCGCTTGCTCAGAACAATGTGAGCGTCCCGGTCAAGGGTCGCTTCGGCACCGTGCTTCTCCGCGTCACCGCCATCGAGCCCGAGACGCGCAAGCCCCTTGCCGACGTGGCGCCGGAGATCCGTAAGACGATCGCCCTTGAACGCGCCAAGACCGCCGTCGAGAAGGACCACGACATGATCGAGGACGAGCGCGCCAACAGCAAGCCGCTGGCCGAGATCGCCAAGGAGCGGGGCCTCACCCTCGTGACGGTGCCGGCAGTGAGCGCCCAGGGGCTCGACCCGTCGGGCAAGCTCATAGATTCCATCCCGGATCGCGACACGACGCTGCCGATCGTGTTCCGCTCCGAGATCGGGAGCGACACCGAGGCGCTTCGCCTGAAGTCGGGCGGCTACCTCTGGGTCGACGTCACCGGCATCGACCACGCCCATGACAAGCCCCTCGACCAGGTGCGCGACCAGGCCGTCGCGCAATGGCGCGCCGCAGAGGTGGCCAAGCGCCTGTCGGAGAAGGCCCGCAGCCTCACCGAGCGCTTGGACAAGGGCGAGGCCATCGACACGCTGGCGACGGAAGTCGGCGTGCAGGTGCAGACCTCGACGGACATCGCCCGCAGCCAGGCCAAGGACGGCCTCTCGGCCGACGTGGTCAACCGCCTCTTCGCCGTCCCGGTGGACAAGGCTGTGTCGGTTGAATCCGGCGAGTCTCGCGTTGTGGCCAAGGTCACGGCGGCGACGATGCCCGCCTTCGTGCCCGCCAGCCCCTCGGACGAGGCGATCTCCAAGCGGTTCCAGGCGACCCTCATCGACGACATCCTCGGCGAATACATCGCCGACGTTCAGAAGAGCGTGGGGATCACCGTCAACCAGACGGCGTTCCGGCGCGCGATCGGCGGCGAGTACTGAACCGACCATGTTTCAGGAGCCGGATTACGCCGCCTTCGCGGAGGCCTACGAGGCAGGGCGGCCGACCCTCCTCAACCTGACCCTGGTGGCCGATCTGGAAACGCCGGTCGCGGCCTTCCTCAAGCTGCGTGCGGTCCATGCCGGTCCAGCCTTCCTCCTCGAATCCGTCGAGGGCGGTGCGGTGCGCGGCCGCTACTCAATGATCGGCCTCGACCCCGACCTCGCCTGGCGCTGCCGCGACGGCCGGCCGGAGATCGCGCGGGGCTGCGACCTGTCGGCGTTCGCGCCCGACGAAGCCTCGCCGCTGTCAAGTCTCCGGTCTCTCATCGCCGAGAGCGCCATCGGAGACGATGACCGCACCGAGCTTCCGCCCATGGCGGCGGGCCTCTTCGGCTATCTCGGCTACGACATGGTCCGGGCCATGGAGCGGCTCGGGCAGTCGAACCCGGATCCCCTCTGCGTTCCCGACGCGATCCTGGTCCGGCCGCGCGTCATGGTGGTGTTCGATGCCGTGCGCGACATCATCACCGTTGTCGGCCCGGTGCGTCCGAGCGCGGGCGTGCCAGCGCGTTCGGCCTATGAAGGCGCCCTCGCCCGCCTCGAGCGGGTGGCCGATGTCCTGGAAGGTCCGCTTCCGGTGGAATCGCGGATCGACCCCCGCTCCATCGCCCATCCCGAGCCCATCTCGAACACCTCGCCTAGCGCCTATCTCGACATGGTCGCGCGGGCGAAGGAGTACATCGTCGCCGGTGACGTCTTCCAGGTCGTGCTGTCCCAGCGCTTCGAAGCGCCGTTCACGCTGCCGGCCTTCGCCCTCTACCGTTCCCTGCGGCGGACCAACCCGGCGCCTTTCCTTTGCTACCTCGACTTCGAGGATTTCCAGGTCGTGTGCTCGTCGCCCGAGATCCTGGTTCGGGTGCGGGAGGGTCGCGTCACGATCCGCCCCATCGCCGGCACCCGCCGTCGCGGCGCCACACCGGTCGAGGACAAGGCCTTGGCCGAGGAACTGCTGGCCGATCCGAAGGAACGCTCCGAGCACCTGATGCTGCTTGATCTTGGCCGCAACGATGTCGGCCGGGTCTCGCGCATCGGCAGCGTGACCGTGACGGGGTCGTTCTTCCTCGAATATTACAGCCAGGTCATGCACATCGTCTCGAATGTCGAAGGCGATCTCGACCCGAGCCACGACGCGCTCGACGCCCTCTCGGCGGGGTTTCCCGCGGGCACCGTCTCCGGTGCGCCGAAGGTCCGCGCGATGGAGATCATCGACGAACTGGAACGCGAGAAGCGCGGCCCCTATGGCGGCTGCATCGGCTATTTCGGCGCGCGCGGCGAGATGGACACCTGCATCGTGCTGCGTACCGCCATCGTGAAGGACGGGCGGATGCATGTTCAGGCTGGCGCCGGCATCGTCTACGATTCCGATCCGGCCTCCGAGCAGCAGGAATGCGTGAACAAGGCGAAAGCCCTGTTCCGCGCGGCCGAGGACGCCGTGATGTTCGCCAGCCGGGCGCGGCGGGGGCAGTAATCTTTCCGCGCTAGAAAGCGACGCGCAGCATGTATCGCGATTGCCGATAGACATCGAATCGGTTGTACATCGGCAGGTCTCAATGGTGGGAGAGCGTGATGGCGGGGACCGAGATCGATGCCATCAGGGATCTCCTCGCGGCCAGTCCCCGATCCTCGAATCTCGAAGAGCGCCGTGAGCGGCTAGACGGATTCGGCACACATTATCCCATCCCCCACGATGTGACGGTCGTGCCCGTCGATGCCGGCGGGGTGGCGGCCGAATGGACCGTGAGCCCGGAGGCGGACCCAACCCGCGTCGTCCTGTTCCTGCATGGCGGCGGATACGTGTCCGGCTCGCTTAACAGTCACCGGCACATGATGGCCGAGACGGGCCGCGCCGCCGGAGCGCGCACGCTGGCCCTGGATTACCGGCTCGCCCCCGAGCATCCGTTTCCCGCGGCCCTCGATGATGCCCTGGCGGGTTACCGATTCCTCCTCGATTCGGGCGTCAGCCCCGGAAACATCGCCCTGTCCGGGGAGAGCGCTGGCGGCGGGCTTGCCGTAGCGACGGCCCTCTCGCTGCGTGATGCCTGCCTGCCGCTTCCGCGCTGTCTTTGGCTGATGTCGCCCTGGGTCGATCTTGAGATGACGGGCGCTAGCATGGACACCAAGGCGGGTGTCGATCCCCTGATCCAGCGGGAGTACCTAATGGAACTCGCGGAGGCCTATTGCGCAGGGAAGGACGCGGCGACCCCGCTGATCTCACCGCTCCACGCGGATCTGACAGGCTTGCCGCCGATGCTGATTCAGGTCGGCACCGCCGAGACCCTCCTCGACGATTCCCTTCGCCTCGCCGGAGTAGCCGCCTCGGCGGACATCGCAGTGACGCTTCAGGCCTGGCCGCACATGATCCATGCCTGGCATATGTTCTATCCGCAGCTTGCCGAAGGGCGGCAATCGCTGGCGAGCGCCGGCGCCTTCATCCGCGCGCATCTGGAGATCTGATCAGTGGAGGAGGCTGCGCGGGGCCGCGTCGTCGTCGCGTCCTGCCTCGGCATGCTCTGCCTCGGCGCCAATGGCACCGCGATCATGGCCGCCCTACCGACGATGGGCAGAGACCTCGCTCTCAGCGAAATCGACGTGGAATGGGCGGTGAACGCCTATCTCCTTGCCTCGGCGGCTTTCATCATCCTCGGCGGCAAGATGGCCGACCGGGTGGGCGCCGGCCGCGTCGCGCTTGCGGGACTCCTTCTTTTCACACTGTCCTCCTACATCATCGCGCTTGCCGGTTCGGCATCCTCGGTCCTCGTCGGTCGGGCGCTTCAAGGCGTGGCGGCCGCCTTCGCCGTTCCTGGAACGCTGACCCTCGTCGGCAGAGCGGTACCCGCCGAAGGGCGCGTGGGAGCGATCGGAGCCTGGGCCGGGTTCCTGATGTTTGGCTTCAGTCTGGGACCGCTGATCGGGGGCGCACTCACCCACCTTCTGAAATGGCGTGACATCTTCTGGCTGAACGGCGCGGTGATGCTCTGCGCCGCGATCGGCATCGCTCTTTCGGCACCGCTGCGGGCGCCTCCGGGGAGCAACCCCCCTCCCCGCCTCGACCACGTCGGATTTGTTCTGCTGGCGCTCCTGATGGTCGCCGCCATCGTCGCACTTCAAGGCGTGCGGGGGCTGCTCGAAGCGCCCGCGCGCTGTCTCGTCCCCGCCGCCGTCGCGATTGGATCCCTCGTCCTCTTCGTCAGGGCCGAGCGACGCCGGGACGCTCCCTTCGTCGATTTCCACGTGCTCGCACATCCTGCTTTCCTGCGCGCCACCGCGACCGGTGCTGTCGCCATGTTCTGCATTCTTCCCCTGCTGATGTTCCTCAACATCGATCTGCAGGGATCGGAAGGGCTGGCACTCACCCCGGTAGAGGCCGGCCTCGCCACACTGCCGATGAGCACCGGGTTGCTCGCCGTCTCGCTCTTCGCGCCGGTGATGGTGCGTCGCTTCGGTCCGCGCATCTCGATGATGGTGGCGATGCTGGCCATCGTCGGGGCGAGCCCAGTCGTCGCGCTGGCGGCCGAAGACGAGGCGCTCGTTCCACTCGCCATCGGGCTTCTGCTCATCGGAGCGGGCCTTGCGCTCCCCTATGCCACGGCACCACGTCTCGCCCTAGCCGCCCTGCCTCCGCAGAGTGCGGGGCTGAGCTCCGGCCTCGTCAATGCCGGGACATTCCTCGGGGGTAGCCTCGGCGTCACCATCAATGCGCTCGCCTTCGCGACAGGCGGCCTCGCCGCCGTCATGGCAGTGATCGCGACGGCCGGAGTCATTGGCTTCGCATTGTGCCGCGCCATGCCACCGAGCGATCCGCATCGATAAGACGCGAGGCCAGGAGGCTTGACCCTCCTCCCTCACCTCGTCACACGAGGGAGACCAAGAGAAGCGCGATCATGGCCAACGTCCTCGTCATCGACAATTACGATTCCTTCACTTGGAATCTCGTCCATCTGATCGGGCCGCTTTGCGGATCGATCGATGTCGTGCGCAACGACCAGATCACCATCGACGAGATCCGCAAGCGCGCGCCCGACTCGGTGGTGCTGTCGCCGGGGCCGTGCACGCCCAACGAGGCCGGCGTGTGTCTCGACGTGGTGCGCGATCTCTCCGGAGAGGTACCGATCTTCGGAGTCTGCCTGGGCCTCCAGGCAATTGGGCAGGCCTTTGGCGGCGACGTAGTACGGGCGCCAAAGCCGATGCACGGCAAGGTCTCGAGCATCACTCACAGAGCCACGGGGGTCTTTCGCGGGCTGAACGGCCCCTTCGATGCCACGCGGTATCACTCGCTCGTGGTGGAGCGCGGTGGCTGCCCGCAGGATCTCGTCGTCACGGCGGAAGCGGACGGGCTCATCATGGCGCTGGAACACGCCACGCTGCCGGTCCACGGCGTCCAGTTCCACCCGGAGAGCATCCTGTCGCACCACGGCTCGAAGATCCTGCGGAACTTCCTCGACATCGCCGCCGCATGGAACGAGGCGCGTGACAATCGAGGGGCCGGCGTGCATTGACGCTTCAATCAGTTTTGATTGACGTTTCCAGAGCCATGGACACCTTCAAGCCGCTCCTCGCGAAAGTCGCGGCCGGGTCGAGTCTCGACCGGGTGGAGGCGCGCGCGGCCTTCGATGACCTGCTCTCGGGCGAGGTGACGCCGGTCCAGGCCGGCGCCTTCCTCATCGCTCTGAAGGTGCGCGGCGAAGCCGAGGACGAGATCGTTGGCGCGGTGGAGGCCATGCGGGCGCGGATGGTGCGCGTGGCCCCGGTGCCCGGCGCCATCGACATCGTCGGCACCGGCGGCGACCATTCGGGCAGCTACAACGTCTCGACGCTTGCCGCGATCCTCACGGCGGCCTGCGGCGTGCCCGTGGCCAAGCACGGCAACCGCGCTGCGACCTCACGCTCCGGTGCGGCCGATGTCCTCGTCTCCCTCGGGGTCAGGATCGGCCTCGATCCGGAAGGGCTGGCCCGCTGCCTCGCGCAGGCGGGCCTCTGCTTCATGTTCGCCCAGACCCACCACGGCGCCATGCGCCACGTGGCGCCGGTGCGCTCTGAACTGCCGACGCGGACGATCTTCAACCTGCTCGGTCCGCTCTCGAATCCGGCCGGCGTCGAGCGCCAGCTTCTCGGCGTCTCTACTGAGGCCTGGGCCGAACCCCTGACGCGCGTCCTCGGTGAACTCGGCAGCACAAGGGTCTGGACGGTGCACGGGTCGGACGGGCTCGACGAGATCACCGTCACCGGGCCGACGCCGGTAGTCACCCTGGAGAACGGGCGGATCGGCCGCTTCACCATCGATCCGCGCGAGGTTGGCCTGCCGCTCTGGACCCTCGAGGATCTGCGCGGCGGCGATCCCGACCATAACGCGCATGCGCTGAATGCCGTCCTTGCCGGCGAGCGCAACGCCTATCGCGACATCGCCGTTCTCAATGCAGGAGCCGGCCTCGTCGTCGCCGGTGCCGCGCAGACCTTGGGCGAAGGCGTGGCGCGTGCGGCATCCGCCATCGATGATGGTGCGGCCAGAGCGACCCTCGCGTGCCTCGTGGCGGTCTCGAACACATGAAAGAGGCCCCGATGAGCGAGGCGAAACCCATGGCGGACGTCGTTGCGGCTCCGGCCATCACCGACCGGCGGGACGTGCTCGCGCGGATCGAGGCCTACAAGCGCCGCGAGATCGCCGAAGCGAAGCTGCGCGTGCCCCTCGCCAAGCTGGAGAAGCGCATCGAGAAGGCCGCGCCCGTCCGCCCCTTCGCCGACGCCATCGCCGCCCATATCGCGGAAGGGCGCCCCGCCCTCATCGCCGAGGTGAAGAAGGCCTCGCCGTCCAAGGGCCTGATCCGCGAGGATTTCGATCCGGCCGCGCTTGCGGCCGCCTACGAGGCGGGTGGCGCCACCTGTCTCTCGGTGCTCACCGACACGCCCTCCTTCCAGGGCAAGCCGGAATACCTCACCGAGGCACGCGACGCCTGTTCGCTGCCGGTGCTGCGAAAGGACTTCCTGTTCGAGCCGTACCAGGTGTTCGAGGCACGGGCCTGGGGTGCCGATTGCGTGCTGGCCATCATGGCGTGCCTCGACGACGACGAGGCGCTGGCCATCGTCGAGACCGCGCACGATCTCGGCATGGACGTGCTGGTGGAGGTGCATGACGAGGAGGAGCTCGCACGCGCCATTCCGCTGGGCACCCGGCTTCTCGGCATCAACAACCGCGACCTGAAGACCTTCGAGGTTTCCTTCGATACGGCGATCCGCGTGGCCAAAGGCGTGCCGTCCGACCGTATCGCCGTCGCCGAGAGCGGCATCACCGGCCATGCCGACGTGATCCGCCTGGAAAAGGGCGGCCTCCGCACCATCCTCGTCGGCGAGAGCCTGATGCGGGAGGCGGACGTGACCAAGGCGACGAAGCGTCTTCTGTTCGGTAAGGCCGGCAAATGAGCGCGCTCACGCATCTCGATGCGGCGGGCGCCGCCAATATGGTCGATGTCTCCGACAAGGCCGCCACCACCCGCACCGCCCGCGCCGAGGGCGTGGTGGTGATGCTTCCCGAGACCCTGCGCCTGATCCGCGAAGGCGATGCCAAGAAGGGCGACGTGATCGGCACCGCACGGCTCGCGGGCATCATGGCCTCGAAGCGCACGCATGAGCTCATCCCGCTGTGCCATCCGCTGCTGATCTCCAAGGTCCGGGTGGAATGCGAGCCGGACGACTCGCTGCCCGGCCTGCGCGTCACTGCGGAGGTCAAGGTGATCGGCCCGACAGGGGTCGAGATGGAGGCCCTCACCGCCGTCTCCGTCGCCTGCCTGACGATCTACGACATGGTGAAGGCCGCCGATCGTGGCATGCGGATCGAAGGCATTCACCTCCTCGCCAAGGATGGCGGAAAGTCCGGCTCGTACCGGGCCGAGGACGCTTCGTGAGCAAGCTCATTCCGGTGGAGGAGGCTCTCACGCGCATCCTCGCGAGTGCCGCCGAGCCGGTAGCGGCCGAGACGGTGGCGGTGGCCGAGGCTTTTGGCCGGACGCTGGCCGAGGATGTGGCCGCCCTGCGCACGCAGCCGCCCTTCCCGGCTTCCGCCATGGATGGCTATGCGGTGCGCGCCGAGGATGTCGCCACCGTTCCGGCGAGCTTGAGGCTCATCGGAATGAGTGCGGCGGGCCATGGCTTTGCCGGCACGATCGGCCCCGGCGAGACGGTACGGATCCTGACGGGGGCTCCGGTTCCGGCGGGTGCGGACACCATCCTCATCCAGGAGAACGCGGACGTCTCGGACAATGTGGTCACGGCGATGGAGACGGTGGCCGCCAAGCGCCACATCCGCGTTCCGGGCCTCGATTTCCGGTCCGGCGATCCGCTTCTGCGGGCGGGCGAGAGCCTGGATGCGCGCCGCCTCGCCCTCGCGGCGGCCGGCGGCCACGCGACCCTTTCGGTTCGTCGCAGACCGCGGGTCGCGATCCTCGCGACGGGCGACGAACTGGTGGCGCCGGGCGAACCGGCCCGCTGTGACCAGATCGTCGCCTCGAATGGACTGGCGGTGGCGAGCCTTGCTCGAGAGGCGGGCGCCGAACCGATCGATCTCGGCATCGCCGCCGACAGCCTCGAATCCCTCGAAGCGGCCCTCGGACGGGCGAGGGACGCGAAAGCCGATCTCCTCGTGACCCTCGGCGGCGCCTCCGTAGGCGATCACGACCTCGTCCAGGCGGCCCTGCATCGCGAGGGCCTCGAACTCGGCTTCTGGCGCGTCGCCCTACGCCCCGGCAAGCCGCTGATGCATGGGCGCCTCGGGCCGATGATGGTCATCGGTTTACCGGGCAACCCTGTCTCCGCCGTGGTTTGCGGCCTGCTCTTCGTGGTGCCGGCGATCCGCGCACTCCTCGGCGATCCCAAGGCTGGGGCAGACCGCAGCGAGCCTGCGATCCTCGGCGCCGACATGCCGGCCAACGATATCCGCCAGGATTACATGCGCGCCAGGGTGGAGGCGAAGTCGGGCGGCTTTCCTACGGTCTACGCCGAGACGCGCCAGGATTCCTCGATGCTCTCGGTGCTCGGCCAGTCCGAAGCGCTCCTCGTGCGCCCGCCCGGCGCTCCGGCGGCAAAGCGCGGCGACCCGTGCCGGATCATTCGGTTGGACCGGGCGCTTCTCTGATCGACGCCTGCCAGTGACCGGCTTCTACGGACCGTCGCCCTCCGGTCCGAACACGAAGTCCACGGCCTGTGCCACGACGGCCGGTTGGTAGGCATGCGGGCCATCATGTTCCACCGACGTCACGTCGTAGCCGACATCCCGCAGTTGCGCCGTATGCGCCCGCGCACTGCGATCGATGGGGATCTGCTCGTCCCGCGTCCCGTGCGAGATGAAGATGCGCGGTGACCCGGATTGCAGGTGGACGGACAGGAACCCCGCCGACGACACGATGAGGTGGGTGACCACATGGCCGTTGGCGAGGCCGGCGGAGAGGGCGTAACTGCCCCCATCGGAATGGCCGGCGAAGACGATGTGCAACGGGTCGAGCATGAAGCGCGACGCGACGTCGGTCAAAGCGAGGTCGAGCCGTTCGCGGTCGGGCCCATGACCGCCGATGACGAGATCCCAGGTCGGAAACAGGGATTGCGGGGCGAGAAGCAGAAAGCCGCGCGCCGCTGCATGCGCCTCGAGCATGGGTAGGATTTTCTCGGCGCTGCCGCCTCCGCCATGGAAGAGCACGACCAGCGGCGTCGGACGGCGCGGATCGATCCCCGGCGGCACGATCAACAAGGCATCGCGCTCGTCGAAGAGGCCGAGCCGATGCCGACCGGGGGGAAGCGGTTCCACGCTCGGAAAGCGATGCGCGAAGGTGAGCCGCCCAGCGAGGCGTGGATCGATCATGCGGTGAACCTCACGGACAGCAGGTTTTGTGGTGCGCTATTCCGGCTTGGCCTCGGCCGCCGGCTTGATCTTCAGCTGGTCGATGATCCACAGCCAGCCACCATCGTCCTGCAGCCGCGCCGTCTCCACCGAGACCGTCCCGTTCGGCAGGCGGGCGAAGGTCATCGCGATCGCCCCGTTGCGGATGCTGGGCAGCGCTTCCGCGGCTGGGAACTCGGAGCGACGGGCGAGAAGGTCTGTGTAGAAGGCACGGATGTCCTGCTGCCCCGTTGCCACGACCTTGCCGGCGGCGAGCACGGCATCCTGTTCGTAGAGAGCGACCAATCCCTCCACATCGCCGGCATTGGCCCGCTCGTTGAAGAGACGGGCAAGATCTTCCGGTGATTGCGCACGCGCGTGTTCCATGGCGTTTCCTTCCTCTCATAAGGCTATTTCAACAGCGTTCCGTCTGAATCGCGCACCGCGACGGTGACGGGAATCCCCACCTTGACGCTCTCGGAAACGGTGCAGAAGCGCTCGAACTGTTCGAGAACCTGATCGAGGCGCGGCATCGTGCCTGCGGGAGCGCCAAGCGCGATTCCGACCTCGATCCCGCTGATCCTGAGGCGGCCCTCAGGATTGCGCTCCACGCGAAAGCTCGATCGTGCGGCGAGCCCAGGGGCGTCCTGTTTGAACTTGCCCAGAGCGAAGACGAGGCTGGCGCATAGGCAGTTGGTGACGCCCGCGACCAGGATCTGCTCTGGGAAAGGCCCCTCCCCCCTGCCATAAGGCGGCGCCTCATCGACGGCGAGGTTCGGGAAGGCTTCCCCGAAATCGATCTCGAATCGATAACCCTCGATCTGCCTGATCGTAATGCTGCCGTCACTGTCCATCCGGGACGCCTCCTCGAAACTCGCTTGTCCGCCGCATGCGAGGCATGGCGGGAAGGCAACGATCCGAGAGCGAGGGCAGGTTCCATTTCATCCGCCACTCCAGCACCCGTGTTGACAGCTAGCGATCATTGGCATACCAAATACCAACAGTAGACGCACAGAAAAAGCAAGTGCGCGGAACATCTCTCGGGCGGGGTTTGACCTTTCCGTGAAATGGAGGAAGCGATTACAATGATGCATCGCAGCATTCGCACCCGCAACATGTCTTGGGCTAAAGCCGGTCCTACGACGACGACTTCCGGCTTGGCGCCGCATAGCCACGGCAAAACGGTCCATCGCGCCTGACGGCCGGGTCTGCCGGCGAAGTCGATGAACACAGTTTCAACCGAAGACGCGAAGCAAGCCATGTCGGACCAGGCTATTCCCGCCAGCATCGACGTTTCGCAACTGGTGGAATCCGCCGGAGATGCCATCGTCGTCTCCGATGCCGACGGGGCCATCATCGTCTGGAACGCGTCGGCGGAGCGGATCTTCGGGTTCTCGTCATCCGAGGCGCTCGGCCAATCCCTCGACCTGATCACCCCCGAACGCCAGCGCCAGCGTCACTGGGATGGTTACGCCAAGACGATGCGGACCGGCATCACCCGCTACGGCACCGAGGTGCTGCGGGTGCCGGCACTCCACAAGGACGGGCGATCGCTCTCGATCGCCTTCACCGTCGGCCTCCTCCACGGCCCCGACGGTACTGTGACCGGTATCCTCGCCATCATCCGCGATGAGACCCGGCGCTGGAACGACGAACGCCAGATGCGCAAACGTCTGAGTGAGCTCGAAAGCGCCGCCACTTGAGTGGTGGCGCGCAGATCCAAGGTTTCGCCAGACTACAGGCCAACACGAGTTCCGGATCAGAACCGGACATTCGAACTATCCGATCCATTATCGTTGCATGACGATCGAAAGGGAGAACGTCGAGATGAGCAAGCCGCTTGAAGGCACCAAGATCATCGATTTCACGCACGTCCAGGCAGGCCCCGCCTGCACGCAGCTTCTCGCCTGGTTCGGTGCCGACGTGATCAAGGTCGAGCGTCCCGGCTCCGGCGACGTGACACGCAACCAGCTTCGCCACGTGGAGGATGCCGACGCGCTCTACTTCACCATGCTCAACTCCAACAAGCGTTCGCTGACGCTGGACACCAAGACCCCCGAGGGTAAGGAAGTCCTCGAGACCCTCATCAAGCAATCCGACGTCATGGTCGAGAATTTCGGACCCGGTGCCCTTGATCGCATGGGCTTCTCCTGGGCTCGCATCCAGGAACTCAACCCGGGCATGATCCTGGCCTCGGTGAAGGGCTTCTCGGACGGCCACCATTACGAGGACCTGAAGGTTTACGAGAACGTGGCCCAGTGCGCCGGCGGCGCCGCCTCCACCACCGGCTTCTGGGACGGCCCCCCCACCGTGAGCGCCGCAGCCCTCGGCGATTCCAACACCGGCATGCATCTGGCCATCGGCATCCTCACGGCGCTCCACCAGAAGAACAAGACCGGCAAGGGCCAGAAGGTCGCCGTGTCGATGCAGGATTCGGTGCTGAACCTCTGCCGCGTGAAGCTGCGCGACCAGCAGCGCCTCGACGCCCTCGGCTACCTCGAGGAATACCCCCAGTACCCGCACGGCGAGTTCACCGATGTGGTGCCGCGCGGCGGTAATGCCGGCGGCGGTGGCCAGCCGGGCTGGGTGCTGAAGTGCAAGGGCTGGGAGACCGACCCCAACGCCTACATCTACTTCACCATCCAAGGTCATGCCTGGGCCCCGATCTGCAAGGCGATCGGCCGTGAGGAGTGGATCGACGATCCGGCGTACAACACCGCCCGTGCGCGCCAGGACAAGATCATGGACATCTTCGGCACGATCGAGGAATGGCTCGCCGACAAGACCAAGTTCGAGGCCGTCGACATCCTGCGCAAGTTCGACATCCCGTGCTCGCCGGTCCTGTCGATGAAGGAGCTCTCGGTCGATCCGTCGCTCCGCGCCAGCGGCACCATCGTCGAGGTCCAGCACCCGAAGCTCGGCACGTACCTGACCGTCGGCAGCCCGATCAAATTCTCGGACATGCCGGTGGAGATCAAGTCCTCGCCACTGCTCGGCGAGCATACCGACGAGGTCCTGCTCGACCTGGGCTACACGCAGCAGCAGATCGAGCGGCTGCATCAGGCGCACGCGGTCTGAGGCGGATACGCCGCGGCCCGTCCCAGGACGGGCCGCGGAATCGAATGAAACGGCGTGCCGCAGGGCGCGCCGTTTTCGTTTGGGGTCGGACCGGGCCGGCCTATACTCATGGCCGCCCGTGACGGCGCTCGGCGATCGGCTGGCCCTGTCCAAGTGAAGGATCTACGGGCTGGAACCCGAGGCTTCCCGCCACAACGACGTCCTCAAACGCCGCAGGTCGGCTGCGAGGATCAGCCGATGGATCGGCGCGACCAGCACCATGTAGGGCCGACCGAAGGCATTGTGGATGACGACCGACGACGTGATCGTGAGACGATGGCCGGAAGTCGCGAGACAGATCATGATGTCGAGGCTGCGGTCCCGCGCAGTGAGGACCAGCATATCCAGCGCGCTACGTTCCACGAGGAAGAAGTCCAGCTTGTCGCCCTCGCAGACATGCAGCCGTCGCTCTCCTAAAAATCCGTTGGTAGCCTTCACGCCGAAGCGCGCCGCGATCGCATCCCTCACGCGAAAGGCGAACGCCATGAGCGGTCGCGGTTCTGATAGCAGACCTCGATGAGCCTGACTCATTGAGGTCTGCCCGCGCGACGGCGCGGCGGCGGTCGTCCGCCGGACCTCACTGCCTCTGACCTATGGGTCAGGGGCAGTGAGACTTGGTATGAGGTAATGACATTCCAGGCGTGGATCGGTGTCACTGCCGAGGAGAGTACGACCGATCGCGTGTCGTCATAATCGAACTGATCGCGTAGGCGCAGAATGCGAACCGGCGGGTCGGCAGCCAAGCGCTCTCTTGCATCTCATCGGTGGGACAGCCTTGGCATGACCGGCGTGGAGAGTCGGCTCGGTTGATCGGCGGAACGAGGGCGGCCTCAGTCATTCCGGGTCCGGTAGCCGTGCGGTTTATCCCCCGAAGGAGGCGGTGCGGCCCTGCTGCCCTGCGATGGGAAGGGAATCCGGGAGGCCGTGGGGCGGGTTATCCAGCGTCGCTGCGGTTTTCTCCTCAGCCGCGAGGGCCTCGTAGGGGAGCCAGCCGGCGAAGGGTTCCAGATTGTCCGGTCCGACCGGGCGGTACCAGCGCCAGACCTGCCGGGCCGCGCTCGGGGCGTACCAGCGGCCGGGGCGGCCCTCGGCGAGGATCGGGCCGAGTGTGAGGTGGTCGAGCCAGATCCGCTCGACGATCTGAGGGGCCGTGTGCATCGGGCGCCAGGTCGGCGGCATCGGACATCTCCTGCGGGGGCGATCACGGGGAGCTGAAACGGGCGCGGGGGCCAGGACTTGGCGTCCGGCCCCCGCGCTCTGTCATGGTCGGTGGCTCAGGCCGGGATCAGGCCGTGACCACGCGGGGAGCCGGCTTGGTCTCGTCGGAAACGGCCAGCGCCTGGGCCACCACCCGCTTGCGCCATGGCTTCAGCACGCCGATGGCGAGGAGGGATGCGAGGATGTTGGCGCCGGCGGCGACGAGGAAGACGCCGTCCCAGCTGTTGGTGGCCTGCTGGAGATAGTTCGCCACGGGCACGAGGAGGGCGGCGGTGCCCTTCGCGGTGTAGAGCAGACCGGCATTGGTGGCGGCGAACTTGGTGCCGAAGGTGTCGGTGCAGGTGGAGGGGAAGAGGGAGTAGATCTCGCCCCAGGCGAAGAACACGAAGCCGGAGAGCAGGACGAACCACAGCGGGTCGTGGCCCCAGAGGTAGAGCATGTAGATGCCGAAGCCTTCCATGGCGAAGGCGATGAACATGGTGTTCTCGCGGCCGATCTTGTCGGAGACCCATCCGAAGAACGGGCGGGTGAGGCCGTTGAGGACGCGGTCGATGGTGGCGGCGAAGGTGATGGCGACCATGGTGATGCCCATGATGGTGACGGGCACCTTGTCGACGCCGATATCGGAGGCGATGGGCTTGAGGTTGGCGGTGATCATCAGGCCGCCGGCGCCGACGATGACGAACATGAAGTACATGAGCCAGAAGATCGGCTGGCGTGCGACTTCGCCGGGGGTGTAGTTGCGCCGGGTCTGGATGATGTTGGCGTTGGCCACGACCTCCGGCACCTGGCCCTTCTTCGGCGAGGTGAAGAAGAAGGCGAGCGCGCAGACGACGAGGCCCTGGCCGATGCCGAAGTTGAAGAAGGCGGCCTGGAAGCCGTGATCGGCGATCATCCACTGGATCGGGGCGACGGTCAGCGCCGAGCCGGCGCCGAAGCCTGCGGCGATGATGCCGGCGGCGAGCCCGCGCTTGTCGGGGAACCATTTCAGGGCCGAGCCGACGCAGGTGCCGTAGACGGCGCCCGCACCGATGCCGGCGACGACCTGGCCGAGATAGAACATGTTGAGCGAGGCGGCGTAGGAGTTGATGACCCAGCCGATGCCGCAGAGCGCGCCGCCGAACAGCACCACCACGCGCGGGCCGTACTTGTCCACGAACCAGCCCTCGATCGGGACCAGCCAGGTCTCGAACAGCACGAACAGGGTGAAGGCCCACTGGATCGCCGCCCGGTCGAAGCCGAACTTCTTCTGGATGTCGGGGACGAAGAACGTCCAGCCGTATTGCAGGTTGGCGATCATCACCATGCAGATCACCCCGATCACCAGCTGACCCCAGCGGTATCCATCGGATACCCGCTCGGTCGTTGTTTCCGCCCTCGTCATTGCGTCCTCCACGTTGTTCTATTGTGCATCATTCGAGGCATTGGAGCCGGTTGACCGGCATCCGGTCTTGGAGAAAGCCAGCCCTTGGCGCTGCCGGCGTTCTGGTATGTGGAATACCAGCCTCTCTCGGACGTGTCGGCTCGTCAAGAGAGAGATGCAGAAAAATCGATTCCGCAATGCAGCAAACGGGGATTATTTTCAATAAGTCATCAAATCAAGCAATGTTTGATGCGAGCCATGCAATGCAAACAGTACTAATGGGTAAACACCACTCTGCTATGCCCATGCGCGCATACTACGTCCGACACAAGCCGAAGCCGCTCTACGCCCGGATCAGAGCCATAAAACTTTTCGTATACTGGAAAAGGCCGTACCGGGCGGTGGATCCGTCCACGCACATTGACCCTGCACCGGGGCTCTCCGGCGTGGCCCCGACCAGGCGATGCCCATCAATGGCATTGAGGCAGCCGCTCTTCCCGGCCCAGCCACCGGCACCATAGTTCTATTTATTCCGTTGACAACAGGTATTCTGCATACCAGAGTCTTCGTCCAACAAGCGATCCCTGAGGGAGGCGACTCCATGGCAGCCAGCCAGTGGACCGGCAATGGTGCAGGCCGCCTGCAATACGTCCGAATGGATCGTTCGGCGCGGGACGCATTGCGGTTGCTGCGCAGCCCTGGCGTCGACGCCCTCGTGGTGATCGACGGCGACCGTGCCACTGATGGCGCCATCATCGGAATCGTCACCGAACGTGACATCTTCCGTGCCATGGCGGTGCACGGTCTCGAAGCCCTCGACAACCTCGTTTGGATGCTGGCGAAAGAGGATTTCACCTCCGTTGACGTCGGAATGTCCCAGGCCGACAGACTGAAACAGTTCTGCGCCCACAAGACCGATCATATCGCGGTGACGGATGGTTTCGTGCTGACGTCGGTCCAGAGCATCTGGAACTGCCTCGATGAGGTGTCCGGAGCCGGTGGACCGGCTCAGGCCTGATCATGAGCGCGTATTCGGCGCCGATATCCTGACCGACGCACAATCGTAGAGCCTCGTGGCATAGACTAGATTACGCGCAATCGATCTCGGCGTTACAGCATCGCATTGCAAAACAATCGTATCGCAACCGCAGGACAAGATATCCCGCACGTGATCATTGACCTACAAGCGTTTTGCATTCAAAATTTATCCAAGATACCTCGGCGTTTCGGCCTTCAAGCGAGGCGCGATTCAAGCCGGGTATCGAGGCAGGGAGACGCTACGGGACCGTGCCGGTCGGCAACAGACCGGCCCTGCGCATCTCGTGGACAACAGGGTTAGCAGCGATGCGTTACTTGGCCATTCTAGAATGTCCCGTCATTTTTAGCGGTGAATCCCCCAATGGGATGACCAGCATGGACATGTGTCCTTCGGCCGGCATCACGCGCGGTCTCATCAGCCGACATGTCAAAGTGATTGATTCGAGGGTCATTGCCGTCTGCATCTGGCAGAGCGAGTTCTGCGCCAAGCTGTTCTTCGACGCGGATTGGTACGAGAAGGCGGGAGTCCTTTGGGGAGACCGCTATCAGCTGCGGCTCGAGGCCATCGACGAGGCAGCTGTCGCGTAAGCTCAGGCGAACTGGGCTTCTTTAAAACGCCCGGCCGCCAGCGAAGTTGCTGAATCTCGGAGCGGTCGGTCATGTCCATTCCGGATAGCAAGGTCGCGGATCTGGCTGAACCAAGGCCGCCAGAACAATACGGCCCTTGGAATCCAGGGCTCGAATCGAACCTGCCCAGGGCGTTCCTCGCACTGGAAACGATCTTCCGACCGGACAATGTCGAAACGACCCTCGCAGACGCTCGCGAGATGATGGACGTCAGCGGGATTCCGCTGACGCAGCTGGTGCGGTTCCGGGCAGAGCGCCTCGTCGTCCACGAGGTCCTCATCCGCGTCATGGCCGACCTGTCGGTGCCGGTCGGCCGGACCTATGGCGATCTCGGAGTCAATTTCCGCGCCATGGTCGGCGCAATCCTGCGCGACGGAGTCGCGTCTCATGAGGACGAGATCTTTGGCCTGCTCGACCGGGTCCGGAGCGAGGCAGCCCAGATCCTCGACCGAGAACTCTCCGCGATGTTCGTGCCCAGAGGTCCGGGGGAATCGGTCGCGAGACGGCCATCCTTGTGGCGGACCATCCTCGGATCGCCGAAGCCCTCAAGGGGCCACAAGGAGGTCGGGACACCGGAGCACCTGGCTCTGCTGCATCTCGACGCTTGGCAGGCACGATGTACGACGTCGTCTGCCCCCCTCGAAGCGGCGGCCTGCGCGGCTTTGCGGTACGTGGTAACGAACATCGTCAGCCGGCGCGGTTTTCTCATCCGCGACAAGACAATCCTCTCACGTCTCGCCTGCACGCTCGTTTCGAACCAGTACGGCAGTAGCCGGATCGGACATGCGATCGAGCCATGGGTTCGCGACGTCGTCGCCAGCGAGGGCTATCGTGTGTTGAAGGCCCAGACCCGGCCGGTGGTGATGAACGTCAAGGGTGCCTCTGCATCGGGCAAGAGCACGATCCGGCCTTATCAGCGAGCGCTCGCCGGGCGGCTCGGGCTCGATGGATCGGATTTCGCGGTGATCACGCCCGACGTCTGGCGCAAATTCCTTCTCGATTACGACAGCCTCGGTCCGGCGCGGCGCTATGCCGGGACCCTGACCGGGCGAGAGGTCGAGATCATCGATCGCAAGCTTGACAGGCATATGGCGGTCAAGGCTGCCGAAGGCCGCATCTCGCACCTCCTCATCGACCGGTTTCGGTTCGATAGCTTCACCGTCGATCCTGGCGCCGAGAGCGGCAGCCAGCTCCTCACCCGCTTCGGTCACAGCGTCTACATGCAATTCATGATCACGCCGCCGGAGGCGACGGTGGAGCGGGCATGGAAGCGCGGCGAACAATTTGGCCGCTACAAAGCGGTGGAGGATCTGCTCGCCCACAATGTCGAAGCCTATACCGGCATGCCGCGCCTGTTTTTCACCTGGGCCCTGAGGACGGACAAGCAGGTCCATTTCGAGTTTCTCGACAACAGCGTGCCGGAGGGTGAGCGACCGAGAACGATTGCCTTCGGCATCAACGGCACGATGACCATTCTCGATCTGAAATTCATCTTCGACATCGACCGGTACCGCAAGATCGATGTCTCCGCGCGGTCGGCCGACGAGGTCTATGCCGCCGCCGGCTCGATGGATGCTCGGCAGAACATGAGCTTCCTGCGCGACTGCGTTCGCCGGATGACAACGATCCGATTTGCCGATCACGGAACGGGGCGGGTCTATGCTCGTCTCGAACGCGGCAGCCTGACCCACCTTGCCGCGGACGTCGTTTCACGCGCAGCTGAGAACCCTGAGCTGCACGCGGCCTTGGCCGTCATGGGTGTAGCGGACCAGTGTTCGGCCCTCGCGGAACCAGGAGAATGGCTACGACCGGAGGACACACATACGTTGGGCCGATGGGGCAACGCGGCCACGTTCTGACTATCCGCGAGTGAATGCTCGTCAGTCCTGCAAGCACATGAGAGGGTGTCTTGCACGAATGCGCCTAACGCTGGCTTTCGGCCGCCACCGATCTCGCTATGCATCTACGACATGTCTGGTCGAAGGAATGTGATATATCAGTTTGCGCCGCACCATGGCATCACGATGTTGCAACGCGCCATCGGGAGCCCACCATGCTCGTCACCATCTTCGCCGCCGTTCTCTGCATGATCGCTCTTCAGGTCGTTCTTGTGTTGAAAGCCGCCGATCTGCTGTCGGTGCGCGCCGACAAAACCGGTTCCGAGACCTGCGATTACGTGAGCGGTTCGGCCGGGCGCTTCACGGGCATCGCCTGATCGACCGTACCTGAACGAAAGAGCGCGGCATCGGGCCCGAGGCCGACACCGCGCTGAGTCGGGAGGAGTTTCACGTCGTGCGCGCGAGCCGGGATGTTGAGACAATCGGCTCGCGCTTCGTTCAGGGGCGGATCATTCGGCGGCGATCCTCTGGACTGCGCCGATCGCCCCTGATTCCGAGATCTTGAGCCGGTCGTTCTCGGAATAGCCGAGGACGTCGCGCAGAATCTCGTCGGTATGCTCGCCCAGCAGGGGCGAGCGCTTGACCTCGACCTGACTTGCCGACAGTCGGATCGGGTTTCCCACGGTCAAGTATTTCCCGCGCTCCGGGTGGTCGACCTCGACCACCGTGCCGGATTTCCGCAGTGACTCGTCCTCCGCGATCTCCTTCATGGAAAGGATCGGGCCGCAGGGGACGTGCAGCGCGTTGAGCGTTTCCATCGCCTCGAACTTGGTCTTCGACATCGTCCAGGCTTCGACGCGGGTGAAGATTTCGTTAAGGTGCGGCAGCCGCGCTTTCGGCGTCGCGTAATCGGGATGGGTTTTCCAGGTCGGCTCGCCGATAACGTCGCAGATCGGCTCCCACACCGCACCTTGCGCAATGAAGTAGATGTAGGCGTTAGGGTCGGTCTCCCAGCCCTTGCATTTGAGGATGCGGCCCGGCTGTCCCCCACCGGAATCGTTTCCTGCTCGCGGAACCGAGTCACCGAAACCGATCCCCTCCCCGTATTGGCTGTATTCTTTGAGCGGTCCGCGCTCCAGTCGCTGCTGGTCTCGCAGCTTCACCCGACAGAGGTTGAGAACGCCATCCTGCATGGCGCAATCGACCTTTTGACCGAGGCCGGAATGGGTCCGCTGATAGAGTGCGGTGACGATGCCGAGCGCCAGATGAAGGCCCGTGCCAGAATCGCCGATCTGAGCGCCCGACACCATTGGGATGTCAGTACGGAATCCCGTGGTGGAGGCAGCGCCTCCCACGCACTGGGCGACGTTCTCGTAGACCTTGCAATTCTCGTAGGCGCCCGGTCCGAACCCTTTTACCGAGGCGAGGATCATGCGGGGGTTGGCTTTATGGATCGTCTCCCAGGTCAGGCCCATCCGGGCAAGAGCGCCGGGCGCAAAGTTCTCAACCAGAACGTCGCACTCCTTCACCAGACGCCACATCACCTCGATACCCTTGGGGTTCTTGGTGTCCAGGGTGATGGACCGCTTGTTGTGGTTCAGCATCGTGAAGTAGAGGCTGTCCACATCGGGGATGTCCTGAAGCTGCTGGCGTGTGGCATCGCCGACGCCCGGCCGCTCGACCTTGATCACGTCCGCCCCGAACCAAGCCAGGAGCTGGGTACAGGTCGGGCCAGACTGGACATGGGTGAAGTCGAGGATCTTCACACCTTCGAGGGCATTCATGGAGCTCTTCCGCATTCCAGGGCGTTCGGCGAAGATGGGCGCCGACCGCTCCCGCGTCTCTTGCGCGGAAGCGGTGGGGTGGGCCGAGGGACCTACTTCTTCTTCACCACGCTCTGCGGGTTGAGGCTGCCGATATTGCCGCTCTCGGTGCCGGCCTGGGGGTCGATGACCGCGTTGATGAGCGTCGGGCGACCCGAATCCATGGCTGCGTTGACGGCCAGGGAAAGCTCGTCCGGTGTCGTCGCGTTAACGCCCACGCCGCCGAAGGCTTCCATCATTTTGTCGTAACGGGAATCCCGGACGAAGACGGTCGTACCGGGGTCACGTCCGGTCGGGTCCGTATCGGTGCCACGGTAGATGCCGTTGTTGTTGAACACGACGATGCAGACCGGCAGGTTGTAGCGGCAGATGGTCTCCACCTCCATGCCGGAGAAGCCGAAGGCACTGTCGCCCTCAACGGCGAGGACGGGCTTGCCCGTTTCCACGGCGGCGGCGATGGCAAAGCCCATGCCGATGCCCATGATGCCCCAGGTACCAACATCTAGGCGCTTGCGAGGCTGGTACATGTCGATGATGCCACGCGCCAGATCGAGGGTGTTGGCGCCCTCGTTGACGAGAATGGCGTCCGGACGCTCGGCGATGATGGTCTTCAGAGCGCCCAGCGCCCCGTGGAAGTCCATCGGCGTCGAATTCTTGCGCAGCTTCGATGCCATCTTACCAAGGTTCTCCTCCTTCTTGGCGGAGATGGCATCCGTCCAAGCGGCGGGCGGAACGTCCCAGCCGCTCTTCATGCCGTCGAGGAGCGCGGCGACGCAGGATCCGATATCGCCGACGATGGGGGCCACGATCTCGACGTTGGAATCCATCTCTTTCGGCTCGATGTCGATCTGGATGAACTTCTTCGAGCCAGGAGCGCCCCAGGTCTTCCCCTTGCCGTGCGAGAGCAGCCAGTTCAGGCGCGCGCCGACCAGAAGGACGACATCGGCCTCCTTGAGCACCAGGGAGCGGGCGGCACCGGCCGATTGCGGATGGGTGTCGGGCAGGAGGCCCTTGGCCATGCTCATGGGCACGTAGGGAATGCCACTGGTCTCCACCAGCGCGCGGACCTCGTCGTCGGCCTGCGCATAGGCCGCGCCCTTGCCGAGAACGATGAGTGGGCGCTTCGCGCTCTTCAGGACATCGAGCGCGCGCTTGATGGCCGAGGGGGCCGGTAGCTGGGCCGGGGCGGCGTCGATGACCTTGACCAGCGACTTCGCGCCGGCCTCGGCCTCCATCACCTGGGAGAAGAGCTTGGCGGGCAAGTCGAGATAGACGCCGCCCGGCCGGCCGGACACCGCGGCGCGGATGGCACGGGCGACGGCGATGCCGATATCGGCGGCATGGAGCACGCGGAAGGCGGCCTTGCACAGGGGCTTGGCGATGGCGAGCTGGTCCATCTCCTCGTAATCGCCCTGTTGCAGATCGACGATCTCGCGCTCGGACGAGCCGGAGATGAGGATCATCGGAAAGCAATTGGTGGTGGCGTTGGCGAGCGCCGTCAGGCCATTGAGAAAGCCGGGAGCCGAGACCGTGAGGCAGATGCCGGGCTTCTTAGTCAGGAAGCCCGCGATGGCGGCGGCGTTGCCAGCATGCTGCTCATGGCGGAAGGAGATGACGCGCATGCCCGCGGCTTGGGCAAGGCGGCCCAGATCGGTGATCGGAATACCGGGCACGCCGTAGATCGTGTGGATGTCGTTCAGCTTCAGCGCATCAATGACGAGATGAAAGCCATCGGTGAGCTCAGGCTCCGCCGCAACGTCGACATCAATTCTCTGGGCCAAAGCGGACATCGTGTTCTCTCCCTGTTTGTTTGATGTTTTGTTCTGATTGACGACCCGCTAGGCAGGCGGATCGATGACGTGACGTCCCTATCGCGAGGTGCCGAGGGACTCGGCCGAGGACGATAAGCCCCGCGCATCCGGCGATTCGATCTCGCGGCAAACTCTGGTTGGCCCCGCAGACCAGGCGTGCCGAACGTTGCAAGTATGGACGCAGTTAACGTCCAAGGACGGTCGTCTCGGCGAGCCTGTATTTTTCTCAAGTCGGATCGAAAAAATTATGACCTCGTCAAGAAAAGAATCACGTTCAACTTGAGATTCGCCAAGGCATTCCTCCGTTGCAACATTCTGTAAATTGATGACTTATAATGCGCACCGTCTCGGTCGCTATACGGTCCGGCACCACCGTCAGGTTGCAGAAGCCTCCCCACCGACCTCACACACGCTCATTCTAGATCCGTTCGCTCTTCGGATACCGCAAATCCCTCACGATTGGTGGCATACCAAATACCAACTGTCAAACTGATTTGCAGGATCCTGCCGGATCGGTTGGGCGTTAGGGAATGCGTGGAACCCAAACGCACGGGAAAATGGCGAGGGCCATACCGCTACGGCACCGGCGACGGAAACGATTTATCCTTAGACTGCGATCGCAACCATCGACGCTAATCTTGTGTTGAGGGATTTCGTTCGCCCGAAGCGTTCCTTGTATTCCTAACGCGGGTTTGGCATGCTTCACACCAAGTGTGCTCGACCATGTGTGCGAGTTGAAATCATTCCAGGTGTTGAAAATGGTCAAAACCGATACGTTTCAAGTAAAGCCCATCGTTGCGACTTCTAGCTTGCGTGCATTGGCCTACGACGCGCTCAAAGAAGCAATTACCAATATGAATATCTATAACCAGCGCGAGGAGGTTCGGCTCGATGAGCGGAAGCTCTCTCTGAATCTGGGTGTCAGCCGCACGCCGGTACGCGAAGCGCTGACTGTACTGGAGCAGGAAGGTTTCGTACGGTTCGAAGCCCGGCGCGGCGTCTTCGTCATCAAGAAGTCGAAGAAGGAGATCGTCAGTATGATCCAGGCCTGGTCGGCCCTAGAGAGCATGGCCGCGCGCCTCGCCTGCGAGCGAGCCACGGACGAGCAGCTACACTGCCTGCGCGAGCATTTCCCGGAATTCTACGAGGGTCGTCCGTCGGATCATCTCGACGAGTATTCGGAAGCCAACATCCGCTTCCACCAGAAGATCATTTCGCTGGGCCAATGCGACGTGATCAAGGACATCACCAGCAATCTCCTTATGCACGTCAGAGGTATCCGTAACACGGCCATGCGCCAGGGCGATCGCGCCGCCAACTCGATCAAGGAGCATGTGGCGATCATCAAGGCGCTGGAGGCGCGCGACGCGGACTTGGCCGAACGCCTCGTGCGTGAGCACGGACTCGGTCTCGCCAGCCATGTGGAGAAATACGGCGACTATCTCGACTGACCGGCTTTAAAGCCAACCTTCCCTCACGACGACCGCCGAGGCCGGTCAACGAGAAGCGACGTCTGGCCCGGTCAAAATGCGGAGATCGGCGTCAGGCGGATTATCGAAAGGATGGAATGGTCTGACCCGGCGCGAACCAGCAACCAGGTAGCGATACCTGAACGGCGGCGCGTATCAGTCCGGGAACAAACTCTACCATCGCGTTAACGGAACCCTTGCAGAACACTTGCGGAACGTCTATCGTGTTCGTGTTTTGTTTCAGCGGCGTTAGTCGCGGCCATTGGCTTCAGTGGAAGAGTGATCTGTATGTTGACGCGTAAGCAGCTGGATCTTCTCCAATTCATTCAGCAACGGATGCAGGAGAGCGGCGTCCCGCCGTCGTTCGACGAGATGAAGGACGCGCTCGATCTCAAATCGAAGTCGGGTATCCACCGGCTGATCACGGCGCTGGAGGAGCGTGGGTTCCTGCGGCGCCTGCCGAACCGGGCCAGGGCGATCGAAGTGATCCGGATGCCCGACAGCCTGACCGGCGCTCCCGTGCCGAAACCAGCTCCTGCCGGCGAAGTCCGCCGCTTCACGCCCAGCATCGTCGAGGGCGGACGATCCAAGGCGACGCCAGCCCTACGCCAGCCCACGACCCAGGCCCAGGACGAGAGCGGACGGGCCATCACCATTCCGGTGATGGGCCGGATCGCGGCCGGTACGCCGATCTCGGCGATCCAGAATCAAAGTCATTCGGTCATGATGTCTCCCGACTTTCTGTCGGGAGGGGAGCATTATGCTCTTGAGGTGCGCGGTGATTCGATGATCGATGCGGGTATTCTCGACGGCGATCTGGTGGTGATCAAGAAGCAGAACACCGCGAATACAGGAGACATCATCGTCGCCCTCATCGACGATGAGGAAGCCACCCTAAAACGCTTGCGTCGTCGCGGTTCGTCCATCGCCCTTGAGGCGGCCAACCCCGCCTATGAGACGAGGGTACTCGGTCCCGACCGCGTGCAGATCCAGGGGCGTCTCGTCAGTCTGGTTCGCCGTTACTGAGGCTGGTTCGAGGGCGTCTCCGGCAATGCGTCCCCGTCGTCGATCTCCGTATCGGTTGGTTTCGCGATCTCTTCTTTAGTCGAAGGGGGGAACGCAATGTCGGCGACGGCTCGCCGCCACGGAGGTCGGACGTTCGGCTCGCGGGCCGATGTTGCGATCGGGCCGTCTGGGCCGAAACGGACGGCTGTTGCCCCCCGAGCAGCCAGGAAGGCCCGGTCGATGATCAGGCTGGCGCGGCATCCTTTGGGGGCATTATGGCGGGCTATGACGATGCTTGCCCTGTCACAATCCTCCACAAAGGCCCGCTTGTCCTTGACGAGCGCCACGATGCGCCCCGTCTCCGTCCCTCCGGTGCAGCCAACCGCATCGCAGCGGCCTTTCGTGGAGGCGGGTACGGCACCGGCCTTCCGAGAATCGCCGTCCGCCTTGAGCCATTGTTCGAGGACGAAGGCTGGCGGGTTTCCGAGGATGGCCAGCCGGCCGTCAGGGTCGCGCAGGGCGGCACCCCCACCCTCACGATCGACATATAGGTCGTAGCGTTGCGGCGTGGCGGCGAGGGCGATGCCGAAGGCGGCCGGAGCGAGGCCGATCCAGCGCAAACCCGAGACGGGGAGCGTTAGCAGCAGCAGGGCGAAAGCGAGCAGGCAAAGCGCCGTGCTACCATAGGCCGGCACGACGAGGGTGGCGTGGCCGAATCCGCTGATCCACCCGGAGATCGTGAGCATCCCCCGTACCGCGAGCCCCATCGCCCACCAGACCGGCTGATCGAGGGCAAAGGGATAGGCGAGGATTCCAAGCACTGCCGCGGGCATCACCGCCAGAGATACCAAGGGCAAGGTGAGGGCGTTGCCAACGATGCCGAAGGGCTGGACTGTCTGGAAATGGTAGGTCGCGAAGGGAGCGGTGGCGATCTGGGCGATCATGGTCGTCGCCAGGGTGCCAATGATCGCGACCGCAAGGAACCGCCATGCACGGGCCACGAGGCTTGCACCTTCGCATGGCGGCATCCAGCGATTGAGCGCGCCGGCACAGGCGATGAGGCCGGCCACCGCGCCGAAGGACATCTGGAAGCTTGGGCCGAGAAGTCCATCGGGCTCGCGCGCCAGGGCGATCAGCGCGGCGAGAGCGAGGTTGCGCATGCTTAGGGCCGGCCGATCCACGAGGATCGCGCCCAGCATCACCAGGGTCATGATGAGCGACCGCTCGGCGGCGATGTCCCAGCCCGAGAAGGTGCAATAGGCGGTGACGCCGACCATGGCGAAACCGGCAGCGATCTTCTTGACCGGCCAGATCAGGGCGAGGCCCGGGACGAGGGCGAGGAGCGCGCGGACGAGCCAAAACACCACTCCGGCGGCAAGCACCATGTGGAGCCCGGAAATCGAGACCACGTGGTAGATCCCCGCCGCACGCAGGACATCGTTGGTCTCGGCATTGATGAGGCCGCGCTTGCCTGTCACCAGGGCCGCCGCCACCGCGCCGGCCTGCCCGCCATTGGCGTCGGTGATCCGCCGGGTCAGCGCATTACGCGCATCGTCCACCGAAGCGGCGAGCGCCACCTGCCATGGCAAGGATCTGGGCGGAGGCTTCACCTCGATCTTGCCCACGAGGGAGCCAACGGCGCCGATCCCGCGAAAGTAAGCATCGCGCGCGAAATCGTATCCGCCAGGCCGGGCCGCCTCCGGCGGGGGCAGGAGCCGCGCCGTCGCCGAAATGAAATCACCCGGCTTCAGGGTGAGCGCCTTCTTGTAAGACACGCGAACCCGCGTCGGCCGACGATCCGGCGTCAGGGTGCCGAAACTCTCCACGAGGACGATCAGGCGGGCCCCGATTTCTCGTTCGTCGAGGGCCTCCACGAGGCCAGTGAGCGGCGCGATGGTCGTCCGCGCCAGGACGGGAGCCGCCACGATCCGCAGGCGCAACACGGCGACCGAGAAGCCGAGGAAGGACGCGGTGAGCCCGAGAACCAGAGCAAGGGCGACGGGCCTCGCGCCGAGGAACGGCACAGCGGCGGAGAGCGCGAGCGCCACGAGGAGCGGTGCCGCCAGCGACGGCTCTCCGTTCGTGGTGGTGAAACAGACGAGGATGCCGAAGCCGAACGCGACGGCGAGCCACGGAAACAGCCGGCGCTGATCGTATTCCTGAGCGAGCCCCCCGACGCCCCACCGCTTGACCGCTTCGATCAGAGCCGACGAGGCTCGCAGACGGGCCGAACCCGCGATCGTCGCGCCCGATCCTCGCGCGCTGGCCTGCGCCATCTCCCGCTGCTTCCCCCCTCAAGGCTCACCCTATTCGAGAGAGCCCGCGCGCGGCACTGTCTCCACGTCGCGACTCGGCGCCACGTTTTCTTAACGCCACCGCAAACGCATGCTACATGCGCCGATCCGGGCCGGTCGATCCGCCCTCCCACCTTCACGCACAAGTTTAGCCGCCCGATGTCGTCACCCGTCGTTACGCGTTTTGCCCCCTCCCCCACGGGGTACCTGCATATCGGGGGAGCGCGCACGGCGCTCTTCAACTGGCTCTATGCCCGCCATTTCGGCGGTCGCATGCTGCTGAGGATCGAGGATACCGACCGGGAGCGCTCCACCCAGGGCGCCATCGACGCGATTCTCGAGGGGCTGCGCTGGCTCGGCCTCGATTGGGATGGGGACGTGGTCTACCAGTTCGCCCGCGCGGACCGGCACCGCCAGGTCGCGGAAAGCCTGCTCGCCTCGGGCAACGCCTATCATTGCTATGCGACGCCGGACGAGCTCACCGCCATGCGCGAGGCCGCCCGCGCCGAAGGACGCCCCATGCGTTACGATGGTCGCTGGCGCGACCGCGATCCCTCCGAGGCGCCGGCCGGGGTCAAGCCGGTTATTCGCCTGCGTGCTCCATCCGACGGCGAGACGGTGGTGGAGGATCAGGTCCAGGGTCGCGTGACCTGGGCCAACAAGGACCTGGACGACCTCGTCCTGCTCCGCTCCGACGGCAACCCGACTTACATGCTCGCCGTCGTCGTCGACGATCACGATATGGGCGTAACCCATGTGATTCGCGGCGACGACCACCTTACGAACGCCGCCCGGCAGGGACAGATCTACGACGCGCTCGGCTGGTCCGCGCCGATCATGGCGCATATCCCGCTGATCCACGGGGCGGACGGCGCCAAGCTGTCGAAGCGTCACGGTGCGCTCGGCGTCGACGCCTATCGCGACCTTGGCTACCTGCCCGCGGCCTTGCGCAACTACCTCGTCCGCCTCGGCTGGAGCCATGGCGACCAGGAGGTGTTCTCGACGAAGGAAATGATCGCCGCCTTCGACCTGAAGTCGATCGGTCGCTCCGCTGCCCGATTCGATTTCGCGAAGCTCGAGAATCTCAACGGGCTCTACATTCGCGGGGCGGACGATGCCGTGCTGATCGATGCCATCGAGACGATCCTTCCGGTCCACGCTCCCGATCGCGGATTGCCCACCGCCTTGTCGCCCGAACTTCGCGCCAAGCTTGACGCGGCGATGCCCGGTCTTAAGGAGCGTGCCAAGACCCTCGTGGACCTCCTCGACAGCGCCTATTACCTCACCGCCTCGCGCCCCCTCGGCCTCGACGACAAGGCGAAGACGCTCCTGAGCGAGGAGGCCCGGCAGCGTCTCGCAGCGATCCTGCCGGCCCTCGCCGACTTGCCGGAATGGGATGCAGCCAGCACGGAGGGTGCGGTGCGCCGCTTCGCCGAGGAAAACGCGCTCAAACTCGGCCTGATCGCCCAGCCCTTGCGGGCTGCGCTCACCGGGCGCGCGACCTCTCCGCCGGTCTTCGACGTCATGGCCGTGCTCGGACGCGAGGAGTGTCTGGGGCGCCTCGGAGATCAGGCATCCTCGACCTGATCTCCGACGCTCGACGGGTGACAGATCGGCCCGGTTTTCGCTTGAGCGGCGGAGTGGCGAGGGGGATCGGTTGTAGGCGGTCTGCCGATCCGCTAACCCCATAGGTGTGTGAGCACCTGCAGCATAAGTCTGTTCGTGCGCTCCGGGCCGGAGTGGTGGATGTCGCCACGCGGGCCGGCGCTACCCTCTGCCAAGGTCTGCCTTCTGCCAAGAAAGGGTCCACGTCTCCATGAGCGCCACCAGCACGATCTCCGTGGGCGACAACCAAGTCGATCTTCCGATCAAGACCGGTACGATCGGACCCGACGTCATCGACATCGGCAAGCTCCACGCCAAGACCGGCATGTTCACGTTCGATCCGGGGTTCACCTCGACCGCGTCCTGCGAATCGAAGATCACCTATATCGACGGCGACGCCGGCGTCCTCCTGTATCGCGGCTATCCGATCGAGCAGATCGCCGAGCAGGGCGACTTCCTCGAGACGTGCTACCTGATGCTGTTCGGCGAGTTGCCGACGCCCGCTCAGAAGGCGGATTTCGACTACCGGGTCACTCGCCACACCATGGTGCACGACCAGATGAACCGCTTCTTCCAGGGGTTCCGCCGCGACGCCCACCCGATGGCGATCATGGTCGCCTGCGTCGGAGCACTGTCGGCGTTCTACCACGACTCGACCGACATCTCGGACGATAAGCAGCGCATGATCGCCAGCTTGCGTATGATCGCCAAGATGCCGACGCTCGCCGCAATGGCTTACAAGTATTCCATCGGTCAGCCCTTCGTCTACCCGAAGAACGACCTCGATTATACCTCGAACTTCCTGCGGATGTGTTTCGCGGTTCCGTGCGAGGAGTTCGTCGTCAATCCGATCTACGCGCGCGCGCTGGACCGGATCTTCATCCTCCATGCCGATCACGAGCAGAACGCCTCGACCTCCACCGTGCGTCTTGCCGGCTCGTCGGGCGCCAACCCATTCGCTTGTATCGCCGCCGGCATCGCATGCCTGTGGGGGCCCGCGCATGGCGGCGCCAACGAGGCGGCGCTCAAGATGCTGGAAGAGATCGGCACGCCCGACAACGTGGCGAAATACGTCGCCAAAGCGAAGGACAAGAACGACCCGTTCCGTCTGATGGGCTTCGGTCATCGCGTCTACAAGAACTACGATCCGCGCGCGCGCATCATGCAGAAGACGACGCATGAGGTTCTTAGTCAGCTCGGCATCAAGGATGATCCGCTCCTCGAAGTCGCCGTGCAGCTCGAGCAGATCGCTCTCAAAGACGAGTACTTCATCGAGAAGAAACTTTACCCGAACATTGATTTCTATTCCGGCATCACCCTCAAGGCGATGGGATTCCCGACCTCGATGTTCACGGTACTCTTCGCGCTCGCCCGCACCACCGGCTGGATCGCGCAGTGGGCGGAGATGATCGAGGATCCCTCGCAGAAGATCGGCCGCCCGCGCCAGCTCTATATCGGCCCGGACAAGCGCGAATACGTGCCCATCGGCCAGCGCGGCTGACGCGCCGGTTCGTGTTCCCTGCCGCGCCTCATCTCGACTCGCGGGAACGAGCGATAGGGAGTGTATTCGTCGTCTCTCGATTGAAAAAGGACCAAGGCGGGGTGGCTTCGAGAGAGGCTACCTCGCTGTTCTTGTCCCCCTCTCTGCGCCCCGGATCGCTGAGACAGCGCGGCTCCAGAGCATGACGCGGTCCGCGCCGTCCAACAGGTGCCAAACAAAAAGGCCGCCCTCTCGGGCGGCCTTTCTCGTCTCGGCGATGATCCGGTGGGATCAGCGCGAATAGAACTCGATCACGAGGTTCGGTTCCATCTGGACCGGGTAGGGAACTTCGCTGAGGCTCGGCACGCGAGTGACGCGAGCGGTCATCTTGGCGTGATCCACCTCGATGTAGTCGGGCACATCACGCTCGGCGAGCTGCGAGGCGACGACGACGATCTCGAGCTGCTTCGAGGCATCCTTCACCTCGATCACGTCGCCCGGCTTCACGAGGAAGCTGGCGATGTTCACGCGGCGACCGTTCACCTTGACGTGGCCGTGGTTCACGAACTGGCGGGCGGCGAACGGGGTCGGCACGAACTTGGCGCGGTACACGACCGCGTCGAGGCGACGCTCCAGCAGGCCGATCAGGTTCTCGCTCGAATCGCCGCGCAGGCGGATCGCTTCGGCGTAGTAACGGCGGAACTGCTTCTCGGTGATGTTGGCGTAGTAGCCCTTGAGCTTCTGCTTGGCGCGCAGCTGCGTGCCGAAGTCGGACATCTTGCCCTTGCGGCGCTGGCCGTGCTGGCCGGGGCCGTACTCGCGGCGATTGACGGGGCTCTTCGGGCGGCCCCAGATGTTCTGGCCCATACGGCGATCGAGCTTGTGCTTCGCCTGAATACGTTTTGACATCGCGGTTCCTCTCAGCGAGTGAGATTGGTCGAGGAACGCGCCCTCCTCTTTCCGAAGCGGCCAAGGGCCGAAGCGGAACGACAGAGCGAACATTGCCGCTCACGGGTGCGCTTGAAAAAGCTGCGGGGCCCCTCTCGGAGCCCCGTAACTGAGCGCTGCATAGGCGAGAGACGCTCTCGGGTCAATGCCGAGGCGGCAACGCATCTATTGCAGGGTGAGCGGCATCATCTCCACGGCGACGTCGCCGACCCCTCTGGCATCGAGAGAGCGACGCAGGGAGGCCGTGATGCCGGCACCGCTTGTAAAGGCCGTTAGTCCCGCAGGGATGTCGTCCATTGGCTTACGCCGAGATGGACCGAGAAGCTGCGTCACCCGCCGGGCGATGGCGGGGGCGGGATCGATCCAGCTTAGCTCCCAGGGGGCAATGCGCTGGAAGCGTGCGAGCAGCAGAGGGTAATGGGTACAAGCGAGGCAGACCACATCCGTGCGCCGCCCATCCTCCCCCCCGACGAAGCAGGGCGCGATCTCGGCGGCGAGCAACGCGTCGTCGACCGGATGGCCGGCGAGTTCGGCTTCGGCATAGGCCGCTAGGTTCGGCGATCCGACGAGGGTCACAGTGCAATCGCTGGCATAGGTCTCGATCAGGTCGTGGGTGTACGGACGCGCCACGGTGCCCGGGGTCGCCAGAAGGCTGATCCAGCGCGAGCGTGTCGCCTCCGCCGCCGGCTTGATCGGCGGCACGACGCCGACGAAGGGTGTCGAGAAGCGCGCTCGAAGCGCGGGCAGGACCAGGGTCGACGCCGTATTGCAGGCAATGACGACGAGATCGGGGGCGTGGCGCAGGAGAAGCCTTTCCATCACCGCCAAGACGCGGGCGACGAGGATGGATTCCGACAGACGTCCATAGGGAAAGGCGGCGTCGTCGGCGGCATAGACGTACCGCGCATCAGGCCGGGCACGCCTCACCTGTTCCAAAACGGTGAGGCCCCCAAGCCCGGAATCGAAGACGAGAATGGTCGGGGTCGGCCGGATTTCGGCCGCCAGTGCCGCTGTCATCACTCCTGCCATCAGATCGATCCGCATACGAGCCTTGCCTGGACACTGTGCGTGGATGGAGGAGTGTCGGGCCAGCAGGGTTAAGGCCGTGTCACTGAGGCATGAAAAAGGCCCGGCATTCTTCGCACAGGCGCACCGCGTCGAAGGGCGCAGGCGAGCGGCTGTTGCCGAATGACAGCGGAGCCATATTTCCGCATCGTGGATGTGAGTGGAGTGATCAATATGGCAGCGACGGCAGCAATGCGCGAGACCTCGCACCACCAGACCGACAGCGTGGCCTTCCCACCACCGAACGTCTCCGCAAGGCCGGTGGATCGTGCGGCCTGGATCAAGGCCTTCCGCGCCGTGCGCGACGAGACTGAGCGCCGCGCCGCGCCACTATCGCCAGAGGACCAGCAGATCCAATCCATGGCGGATGCCAGTCCGACGAAATGGCACCGGGCACATACGACGTGGTTTTTCGAGCAATTCCTCCTGCGCGATCACGTGCCCAGCTACCGGATCTACGACGAGCGGCTGCATTACCTCTTCAACTCCTATTACGTCGCCGCTGGCCCCCGGCAGCCGAGAATCATGCGCGGTCTCATCACACGGCCGACCGCCGACGAGGTCGCCGGCTACCGGGCTCATGTGGACCGGGCGATAGAGCGCCTCCTGTCGGATGCCGCCGACTCGACCCTCGACACGGTACTGCCGATCCTCGAAATCGGCCTCTATCATGAGCAGCAGCACCAGGAATTGCTGCTGACCGACATCCTCCACGCCTTCGCGCAAAACCCCCTGAGCCCAGTCTACGATGCCGAATGGCGCTTTCCCCGACCGGCATCGAGGGGGGGAACCGCCGAACTGCAGGGGTGGGTCGCGAAGATCGGGCATGCGGGCGACGGCTTCTCGTTCGACAACGAATCCCCCCGCCATGAGACGCTGATCTTGCCCTGTCGGATCGACAAGGGCCTTGTCACCAACGCGCAATGGCTCGACTTCATCGAGGATGGCGGTTACGCGCGCCCCGAACTTTGGCTCTCGGATGGCTGGCTTGCAGTACAGGCGGAGGGCTGGGAGGCCCCCGGCTACTGGCAGCGCAATGAAGTCGGGCAATGGTCGAGCATGACCCTTGCGGGACAGACATGCATCGACCCGGCCCTGCCTGTCACCCATGTGAGCTATTTCGAGGCGGACGCCTATGCCCGATGGGCGGGGCGTGATCTGCCAACCGAGTTCGAGTGGGAAACTGCCGCTCGAGAAGGGCTTCTCGACGATGCCTTTGGCCTCGTCTGGCAATGGACCCGCTCGGCCTACTTATCCTACCCAGGCTACCGGCCGGTCCCCGGCGCGCTCGGCGAATACAACGGCAAGTTCATGTCGAACCAGTTCGTCCTGCGCGGCTCCTCCGTGGCGACCTCCAAAGGACATGCCCGGATCGGCTACCGAAACTTCTTCTATCCGCATCAGCGCTGGCAGTTCACGGGGCTTCGGCTGTCGAACTATCGCGACTGAGCGTCGTTTCCCCCTCCCGCGAAACCTTACGTCCTTCGGCGTCCCTTGGAGACTTGCCCGTGACCATCAACCCCGTCTTCACGGACGCCACCCCCGTCTCCTCCGTCACTCCGGAGCAGCAGTTCCTCGACGACATCGTTGTGGGACTCTCGGCGGCGCAGAAGTTCATTCCAGCCAAGTATTTCTACGACGAGATCGGCTCGGACCTGTTCGAGGCGATTACCCAACAGCCGGAGTATTATCCGACTAGGACGGAGATCAGCATCCTCGATGCCTCCGGACCGGACATCGCATCGCTTCTTCCCCCGCGCGCGAACCTCGTGGAATTCGGTAGCGGCTCGACGGTGAAGGTCCGGCGGCTTCTCGTCCATCTCACCGATCTTGCCGCTTACGTGCCCGTGGACGTGTCGGAGAGTTTCCTGCGGAGCGAGGCCGAAACCCTGTCGCGGGACTTCCCCCATCTGTCGATCCAGCCGGTTGCAGCAGATTTCACCCGGCCCTTCACCCTTCCCGACGGGCTATCCGATGGCGCCGTAGCGGGGTTCTTTCCAGGCTCGACCATCGGCAATTTCGAGCCGCCTCAGGCCGCCCATCTTCTCGCCCATTTCGGACGGGTTCTCGGGCGGGGGGCATCCCTGATTGTCGGCGTCGATCTCGTGAAGGACAAGGCCGTGCTTGATGCGGCCTATGACGATGCGGCCGGCGTAACGGCGGGGTTCAACCTCAACCTGCTCGATCGGATTAATCGCGAACTCGGTGCCGATTTCGATCGATCATCCTTCGCCCACCGGGCCTACTTCGCCTCGGAGGCATCGCGGATCGAGATGCACCTCGTGAGCTTGCGCACCCAGGACGTGTCGTTCGCCGACCGCCGCTTCAGCTTCTCGAAGGGAGAGACGATCCACACCGAGAACAGCTACAAGTACACGATCGACGGCTTCCGCGACCTCGCTACGCAGGCGGGGTGGAAGGTCGCAAAGAGCTGGACCGATGCCGAGCGTCTGTTCTCGGTCCACGCCCTGACCCGATAAGGATCAGACCTTCTTCTCAAGCATCTGCTTGACCTGCATTAACTGGTCCCAGACCGTGCCCGGGGTGGTGCCGAGCACGTCGAAGCCGGCGCTGATACCCCAGTATATCCCGTAGCAGATGATCGGAACGAGGATCCAACCAAGGATTTCCTCGCCCCGGCGGCGACGTATGCGCCGGCGTCTGCGCTCTTCACGCCGCGTCAGCTTCTGCGGGCGAGCCGGTACATGCGTGCCCTGGCTCGAGAGCGGCATCAGGGGGCCCTCTTGCAGATCGCTCATGGATACTCCCCTGGTGTCGCGAGTGGCTTCGACGATCACATCCGCCTTTTCCCGCCACGGCGTGAGCCGGCACCGGAAATCGAAGCATGTGACGTCGCTCGGCGAGCCCCCTCGCAGGTGTCACGACCGAACGGGCGCTGATGCACTCATTCGAACGCGCTAGCTATCGATTGGGCTCGCGCATGTCGACCACAGTTTGTGTTTTTGAAGACCCAACGCGAACGGGGCGCGCCTTCCTTGCAAGGATGACGCGCCCCGCTCGACTGAGTGTCGGTAAAATTAGGCCCGGACGAGAGGCACCTTCGGCACTGTGCGAACACCGCCCGATCCGCCCTTGTCGTCCTTCTTCGCCTCATCCTTCTTTCGTGGCGACGCCTTAGTCCGGCTGCGCTTGCGCTTGCCGGCACCAGCGTTGGTTACGTCTTTCTCCGGCTTGGGCGTGACGGGTCCGGCAGGGAACTCGAAAGCCAGCGCATCCTTCTGCGCTAGCGTCACGCCCTCCTCGGCTTTCTTCAGCACCACCCGGACCGCACCACCATCCTTGAGGCGTCCGAACAGGACCTCGTCGGCGAGCGGTGTCTTGATCGTGGTCTGGATCAGGCGCGCCATGGGTCGAGCACCCATCGCTTCGTCATAGCCATTCTCGGTCAGCCACTCGCGAGCTTCGTCGGAGAGCTCGATCGTGACGTTGCGGTCGGCAAGCTGTGCTTCGAGCTGGAGCACGAACTTGTCGACGACCTTGGCGACAACGTCCTTCGGCAGGTGTCCGAAAGAGATGATCGAGTCGAGGCGGTTTCGGAATTCCGGCGCGAAAAGCTTGTTGATCGCCTCCACGTCGTCTCCCGTGCGCTTAGACTGGGTGAAGCCGTAGGCAGACTTTGCCATGTCCGACGCGCCCGCGTTGGTCGTCATGATGATGATGACGTTGCGGAAATCCACCTGTTTGCCGTTGTGATCGGTGAGCTTACCGTGATCCATCACCTGCAACAGGATATTGAACAGGTCGGGATGGGCCTTCTCGATCTCGTCCAGCAACAAAACACAATGCGGATGCTGGTCGATCCCGTCGGTGAGGAGACCGCCCTGATCGAAGCCGACATAGCCGGGCGGAGCGCCGATGAGACGGCTGACGGTGTGGCGCTCCATGTATTCCGACATGTCGAAACGGATCATTTCGATGCCGAGCGACGAGGCGAGCTGCTTGGCTGCTTCCGTCTTGCCGACACCAGTCGGCCCGGCGAACAGGTACGAGCCGATCGGCTTGTCCGGATCGCGCAAGCCGGCGCGTGCCAGCTTGATTGCCGAGGTAAGAGCCTCGATGGCATCCGTCTGCCCGTAAACCACACGCTTCAGATTCTCGGTGAGGTTCTTGAGAACCGCCGCATCGTCCTTCGAGACGGTCTTTGCCGGGATTCGGGCCATCGTCGCGATGGTTGCCTCGATCTCCTTCACGCCGATCGTCCGCTTGCGGCGGGCTTCCGGTACCAGCATCTGCGAGGCGCCTGTCTCGTCGATCACGTCAATCGCCTTGTCCGGCAACTTCCGATCGTTGATGTAGCGCGCGGACAGCTCCACGGCGGCCTTCACGGCCTCGGTCGTGTATTTGAGTTTATGGAACTCCTCGAAATAGGGCTTGAGCCCCTTCACGATCTCGATCGCATCCGGGATCGACGGCTCGTTGACGTCGATCTTCTGGAAGCGCCGCACCAGGGCGCGGTCCTTCTCGAAGTACTGACGGTACTCCTTGTAGGTGGTCGAGCCGATGCAGCGGAGCGAGCCGTTGGCCAAAGCGGGCTTGAGCAAGTTCGATGCATCCATCGCACCGCCCGAAGTCGCACCAGCGCCGATGACCGTGTGGATCTCATCGATGAAGAGAACCGCGTTCGGGTGCGCCTCGATCTCCTTCATCACCTGCTTTAGACGCTCCTCGAAGTCCCCACGATAGCGCGTGCCCGCGAGCAGCGTGCCCATGTCGAGGGAGAACACCGTCGCGTCGATGAGGACTTCCGGCACTTCCTTGTTGATGATCTTACGCGCCAGGCCCTCGGCGATGGCGGTCTTGCCCACGCCGGGGTCGCCCACGAGCAGCGGATTGTTCTTCTGCCGGCGGCAAAGAATCTGGATCGTGCGCTGGACCTCGCTCTCGCGCCCGATCAGCGGATCTATCCGGCCGTCGCGGGCCTTCTTGTTGAGGTTGACGCAATAGGCCTCGAGGGCGTCCCCCTTTTTCTTGGTGCGATTGTCCGTCTCCTCGCCACTTGGCCGCTCGGTCGAGGGTTCCTCCTCAGCGCCACGAACTGGCTTCGGCTCGGATGCACCAGGACGCTTGGCGATGCCATGGCTGATATAGTTGACCGCGTCGTAGCGGGTCATGTCCTGCTCCTGCAGGAAATAGGCTGCGTGGCTCTCGCGCTCGGCGAAGATTGCCACGAGCACGTTGGCCCCGGTCACCTCCTCCCGGCCGGAGGACTGGACGTGGATGACCGCGCGCTGGATCACACGCTGGAAACCAGCCGTCGGCTTGGCGTCCTGGCGCCCGTCGCCGATCAGGTTGGCGAGTTCGGTGTCCACATACTCGACCAGGCTGCGTTTCAGCGTGTCGACTTCGACGTTGCAGGCACGCATGACAGCGGCCGCGTCCTGATCGTCCACCAGGGCGAGGAGCAGGTGCTCCAGCGTCGCATATTCGTGCCGGCGCTCGCCGGCTAGCGCCAAGGCGCGGTGGAGAGCTTGTTCTAGGCTGCGAGAGAAGCTGGGCAAAAGCGGGTCCTCGTGTGAAGTGCCTATTTTTTTTCCATGACGCACTGGAGAGGATGTTGGTGTTTGCGCGCGAAGTCCATGACCTGCGTCACCTTGGTCTCCGCCACCTCGTAGGTAAAGATTCCGCACTCGCCGACGCCGTTCTGATGCACGTGCATCATGATCTGGTAGGCATCGGACTGTGATTTGTTGAAAAATTTCTCGACCACGTGCACGACGAACTCCATCGGCGTGTAATCGTCGTTGAGAAGGAGCACGCGGTAAAGGCTTGGCCGCTTGGTCTTGGGCTTGGTCCGCGTGATGATCGCCGTCCCCGAACGGCCGTCGTCATTGCCACCCGGACCTATGGGACCGGCTGCCCGCGGCACCGGAGAATCGAAGGAGATCGCGCCATCACGCCCGGCGATCGTGGCGAAACCGCCATGATCCGTTTTGGGAGAGACCAGACAACGCATCGGGTCGTCGGACATCTGAATAGCATCGACCCCATTTGTAGCAGCGGAGTCCGGACACGGATTGCAAGAACCGACCGGCTTACCGACTGCACGCTAGCGCCGTGCGCCTGCTTCTCCGCTAATCTATAGGCCGTTTCCCGACTTCGCCAGTCGCCTGCGCGCACTTGTCCGGCACACCGTGCCAGAGCCGCCGGCCGCAGGAGGCATATGGTTATCCCACGACGCCGACGGGTGCCATCTCACACGAAAGAGGGGTGATCGAGTCGCGCTCGATCACCCCTCAATCGTCTATTTCCCGAGTGGAGCCAGCATTGACGCCGGGCAGGCGCTCAGTTCGCGACGGGAAGCTTGGCCTTGGATAGACCTTCGAGGGGCTTGCCGATTTCCTTGACGAGTTCGCCATAGAGGCCGCCGACGAGCTTCACCTGGGCGACAAGGCGCTCGTAGGACGCCTTCATGAACTCGGCCTGGATCTCCAGCGCGCTCTGAGGGGTCTTGGCCTCTGTCAGCTTCTTGAGGGTGGCGGTGCCATGCTCGAAGGACTGCTTGGTGAAATCCGCCATCTCGGTTCCGACGGTCTGGTTCGTCCGGGCGACGAGCGACACGCTCTTTATCACCGAATCGATGCCGGACTTGTCGAAGGCGGGGATCTTGTCGAAAGGCTGGAAAGTCATGGGATGCGAGATACCCTTTCGGGCATTCCTCTGTGGCCGGATGTCGACAAGGCCGGTTCCCCGACCCGCGGAATCGACCAACCCCAGCGTTATGTGCAATGCACCATAGATCGTCAAGATTTATGTTGCATCGCAGCATGACCAATCAAATTGATGCTGAGCCATTAACCGGGCCGTAACCGCGTCGACCTAGCCTGATTGACAGATGTTGCGAGGGCACGGCGGCACGTTCGCCGGCCTTGCAGTGATGATGCAGTGCAAGCCGATCCCCGGGGTCGGTTGTCGAGGACACCCCGTCGCGATGCGTAGCGTTCCGAGTCGCTCCCGGACGACCCATGGGCTGCCGGCCCTTATTGCGGCGGCGGCCGTTCTATCGGCCATCGCCTCCCCCGCAGATGCGCGGCGCGGCCACCATCACCGTGGCGGCGGCGGGGGCTATAATCCGCCCTACGCCGCCATGGTGATCGACGTGAAGACAGGCCGCACCCTGCATGCGGTCAACGAGGATTCCCTCCGCCACCCTGCGTCGATCACCAAGGTGATGACGCTTTACATGCTGTTCGAACAACTCGAGCGTGGCCACTTCAATCTCGACTCGCCCCTGACCATCTCTGCCTTCGCCGCCGCCAGACCGCCGTCCAAGCTCGGTCTCCGGCCCGGTTCGACGATCGAGGTCGAGGACGCGATCAAGGCGATCGTGACGAAATCGGCCAATGACGTGGCCTGCGCCATCGGCGAGAACATTGCCGGCTCGGAGCCGAAATTCGCTGAGATGATGACTCGCAAGGCACAGGCCCTGGGCATGACCCGGACCAACTACGCCAATGCCTCGGGCTTGCCCGACGCGGACCAGATCACTACGGCACGCGACCTGACGATCCTCGCCCGGGCGATCCAGGACCGCTTCCCGCGCTACTACAAGTATTTCCAGACCCGCTCCTTCGCGTTCCGCGGTCGGGTCATCGGCAACCACAACCGCCTACTGGGCAATGTCGAGGGCGTGGACGGCATCAAGACCGGATATACCCGCGACTCGGGCTTTAACCTGATGACCGCCGCCAAGTCCGACGACCGTCAGATTGTGGCGATCGTGCTTGGCGGCAAGTCCGGCGCCAGCCGCGACCGCATCATGGCCGATCTCGTCCGGGCGAACCTGCCGCGCGCCTATGCCGGCAACCGCCAGGCCCCGGCGGTGACGGAAGTCGCCGAGCGTGGCCGTCCGGCTGTGGTGGCGGACGCCACGTCGCGGACGCGGACCCAAGTCGCTTCGGCCGACGACGAGGAGATCGAGGTGGAGACCACCGCCTCAACCCAGCCCCTCGACATCAGCCCACGCCAGACCACGACGCCCGGAAGCGCCGGTGCCAAGTGGCGGAGCGGCGCCCTCCCCGCCTCGGCTCAGGCCTATGCCCCAACCAGTGCGTCTGCTGCTTTCCCCGGAGCCAAGGCTTCGCCCAGCGGCAAGTCGGATGCACGTCTCGCATCGGTCGATGGCGCCCGGCCCGAGCCCGCCCCGAAGGCAGCGTCCACGAGCCGCGTCACGCCTACTGCCTGGGTGATCCAGCTCGGCGCCATGGACGATGAGGACAAGGCGAAGTCGATGCTTTCCGAGGCCCGCAGCCGGGCCGGAAGCGCGCTTTCCAAAGCTTCGCCCTACACCGTCAGGGTCGACCATGGCGGTGCTACACTCTACCGGGCCCGGTTCTCGGGTTTCAGCGAACAGGAAGCCGCCCAGGACGCCTGCTCGGCCCTGAAGCGCAACGGCTTCAACTGCTTCGCCACGCGAAGCTGAACCCCGCCATGGTGAGGGCTTCGTCCTTCGGGATGCCGGAGCCCTCCTGATATCGGTGACGACGCTCCTCGCGCCTTCTCCGAACCCCGTCGGCTGTTCGCCGGTCGGGTCCGATCGAGCATTTTCCTGGCAACGCGCGTGGAGTATCAGCGATGTCGGCTCACAAGCCTGTCTCGGGCCGCGTTGATGCGCGACGCCCCCTCGACCGTTCCTCCCTGGTCGGGATGCCACCGTTTCATGAGCGTGCGATGAGCCGTGCGGATCTGCTGCAGGGTCGCCCCGCTCTGAAGCCCCAGGATCTGGTGAGCCTCCTCCTGCGTCATCGCCCCTGGGTCCGGCGGACGGCGCGACCGCGCGTCGGAATCTCTCTCAGTGTCTACACGCCCGGCGGCCGTTCTGCCGTCGAGATATGTCTTTAAACGGCGGGCGGCGATGCGGTCGACCTTGCGGCAGACTGCGAGGATCTGCATCAACGCAGTTTCTGGAAGCTGCGACAGGCGCCGCCCGGCATAGGGTCCGATCTGGACGATGCCGTCAGCGGTCCGGCCGTCGGGCATCACCTCGAACAGCACAATCGTGGGACGAGTGACGGATGCACGCCTGAACAGGCCGCGCAGCCGGACCACCACGGCATCGACGCCGTCGAGGAACCAGAACGCGACGCCCCCGAACAGGATCGCGAGTTCGATCCGGCCGCGAACCGCCGCTACGCCGGCCAGGGCGAGCAAGACGTAGCCGCCGACCCGTCTCACCACACGCGGCGTGATCAGCCCGCGCAAGCGCCGGACGAGATGGGGCCTGGCGGTCTTGGCGTACCACCACAGGATGAACAGGGCTACGAGGGCGGCGAGGATCGTCATCGGCGCATGTCGTGGTCGAGCGCGACTCGTCCGCCGATCCTGATATGGACGTCGCCGATCCGGTGGGAACCGCTCGACAATCCGGCCTGCTCAGCGCTGCGATCCGGGCAACGGCCGGGGGGCGACAGGCGAGTTCCCTCGGGAGCATCCTCCGGACAGAGGCGCAGCGCCCTTTCCCTCGCTTCGGCCGGCAACGCGCCGAGCGCCAGCGTGACGCAGACGAGGGATCGGGACAGGCGGGCCATCGTCGTCATTGCGGTGTCTTGCGTTATCTCGTGCGGCGTGTTCCGACCCTACTGCACCGGAAACGGCCGATGGGACAGCCCGGATCGGGAAAGCCTCATTGCCGCGTCTCCGCCACATCTGCCGTGGTGACCCTCACCTTGCGGATGCGGCCATCCCGCTCCACAGCCAGATCGACGGTCTTGCCGATGCCCGCCGCCTCCATCGCGGCGGTGAGGTCGGCAAGGCGGTGCACCGGCTGACCGCCCGCTCCGACGATGACATCGCCGATCGTGCCGGTTTGGACATCGACACCGCGCAATCCGGCCTCTGCGGCCGGTGATCCGCGCAGGACGCGTAGCACCACGACGCCGTCGATGCCTAGGCGAGCTGCGGTGGCTTCCTGCCCGGCGATGATGCCGATGCCGGGATTGCGGGTGCGGCCGTTGCGGATGAGTTCGGGGACGACCCGGTTCACCACGTCCACGGGGATCGCAAAGCCAATGCCGGCGCTAGCGCCCGAGGGAGAATAGATCGCCGTGTTCACGCCAACGAGACGCCCCGCGGAATCGAGGAGCGGCCCGCCGGAATTACCGGGATTGATGGCGGCGTCGGTCTGGATGACGCCTGACAACTCCCTCCCCTCCCCCGTGGGGAGCCGTCGGCGAAGCGCGCTGATGACGCCCGTCGTCAAAGTGTGATCGAGGCCGAACGGGTTCCCGATGGCGAAGGCAGCTTGCCCGACCTTGAGATCCCCCGAGGTACCGATGGCTAGGGGCGGCGGAACCGCCCCGGTGCCGCCGAGGCGAAGCACCGCGAGGTCGTAGCTCGCAGCAGTCCCGACGATCGTGGCCGGACGAACTTCCCCCGAAGAGAGGCGGACGGACACCGACCCACCCCGCTGTGCAGCGCCTGCCACTACATGATTGTTGGTGACCACATGCCCGGCGCCATCCCAGACGAAGCCTGTGCCAGTCTGGGCACCGTTGCCGCCTTCGCCCTCTTCGGAGTCGGGGCTCATCAGGGAGCGTCCCTGGGCGGCTGCCTGGGCGAAGACATGGACGACCGATGGGCTCGCACGCTCGAACAAGGTCGCGGTGGACGCTTCGGCCGGCGCTAGATCCCCCCGCGCCGTGATCGCCCGAGGGGTTTCAGCCGAGAACAGGAGAGCCGCCAAATAGGGCTGCCCGACATAGAAGGCCATGAGCATCAGGGCCGCCGTGATCGCGATGCGGCCGAAGCGATCCGACATGTCACATCCCTTTCACAGCTTTGGAAAAATTCTGGACTGCGTCCGTCGCATTAACTGGTCGGTCACCCATCTCCGTTCAACTGTTTTGACGGGCGGCACGATCCGGGTGCGCGGGCACACGGTTCCGTCTCAAGGTTCAAGCTACAAGTTCAGTCAGCACTGTCACCCTCAACTCTTCGTCATAAAAACAGGGCGTCCTAGGGTAGCCGCTTCAAGCTTTGTGTCCAAAACATGATGCTTAAGGCGGGGGATAAAGGATCGGGTCTGCCATACTCATCATGGCAATGCCCAAATTGATCGCAAAGCTGCCCTAGAGATGCTTCCATTCTCACGGAAACACGTCCCGCGCTGGCTGCAACGAATGCTGGCTCAGCTGCACAGACCCGCGGGGAACGACCCTCTCAGGTTCAAGGAAAACATCGTCATGGAAACCGAAGCCCTCGAACGTCCTGCCGATCTGACGATCTGGCGGACCACCCCCGTCCCGTCGCCGCTGGCCCAGCCCGCGCGCTACGGCACCCTTCGCGAGGCGATCGAGGCCGCCGCAGGCGCCTTGACCGACCCGGCAAAGCAGCCGTGGATCATCACCGAGGAAGGCGAAATTCTATCGCCCAACTGGATCCGAACCTATCTCAACTAAGGTGATGCGGCCTCTCGGGGCCTCCTGACGAGGCCTGAGAGATCTAGCCGTTGGCGCGGAACCGCCCGCGCCGCGCAGCCGATGTTGCTATCAACTTGCAAACTGGACCCGACTGTCCTTCACGCTATCAGCCCTTGGCGGGTCGCATGACACGTCCCGTGGCATCGCCCGCCCTGATGCGGGCAATCATCGGTCGCTATCGCAGATGGATGACCGGGATTCAAACCTGCCGATCCACCACAGCGCCTTGGCCTTCGGGAAGGACGGCCTTCTGCTGATCGGCGGATTGTTGCAGGAGTTGGGCGATGGCCCGATCGCTCTCGCCTTGTTTGCGTATGAAGGTCGTCTGCATCGACTCCCGCGTCGCAGCGCTTTGGTTTGAGACGATCGACTGCGCGAGGCCGGCGATGGAATCACTCATGACTGGGGTTCCTCAAGGCTCGGCCGGGCATAGCCTACTCGATCTTGTCAAATTCTGAAGAAAGCCATTCAATATTATTTGGAATCGCGTCGGTCGATGTGGTCTTCCTGATAAGACTGCGGCTTGTTCACCAGAGTGACCAGAACGTAGGATATGATCATCAGCAGATACCAGGCGCCGAGTTTCTGCCAGGAGACCATAGCCCAGGTCGATGCCTGATTCGGATAGAGCCAGACCCGCGTTCCTGTGCCGATATTCTCGGCAAACCAGATGAACAGGGCGACGAGTAGGAAGCCCAGGAGAAGCGGCATTTTACGGTGCACCCGCCAGACCTTGAAATGCACCCAGGTTCGCCCGAACAACAAGGCCGTCGACGCGAACAGACCGAGGCGGATGTCCACGACATAATGATGGGTGAAGAAGTTCAGGTAGATCGCCGCGGCCAACAGGAGGGTCGCGCCGCTGCCGGGATGATGGGTGAAGCGGAAATCGAACAGGCGCCATACCCTGGCGATGTAGGAGCCGATGCTCGCATACATGAAGCCCGTGAAGAGCGGCACACCCGCGATGCGGAACAGACTCGCATCCGGGTAGATCCAAGATCCGACAGCGGTCTTGAAGATCTCCATCACCGTGCCGACCACATGGAAGAGCGCGATCACCTTCGCCTCCTCCCAGGTCTCCATGCGCAGGGCGAGGAGGGCCATCTGTATCACCACGGCCGACAAGGTGAGAAAATCGTATCGGCTGATCGCCGTGTGCGCCGGATAAAACAGGTAGCTCGCGATGAGCAGAGCACACAGCAATCCGCCAAACATGCACGCCCATCCCTGCTTGATGCCGAACCGCAGGAATTCGTAGAGTCCCGCCGCGATCGGCCCCTTCGCGAGAACCCAGGCGCCTAGTCGTGCCTCGAGGCCGGCGAAACGCGCGATGGGCGGCCAGGCGCGAGCGGCACTCTTGGTCGGGATGTCTGTCACGATGGCTGTTCCGGCGGTGGCGCAGCCTGACTTAGCGTAGGCGGGCGTGATGCTCGACCTCATCGATCGCACGGGTGCTCCGCTGGAAAACCGGCATCGCCGGAGGCGGAATCAGCACTCATCTTCAAAATGGATTTGAGAGGGATAGCCCGAAGCCGGTGCTTCACTATAATGCTTCGCCAAACGCCGCCGCACGAGTCCGATCCCATGACGTCCCGTATCCCCGATTTCGCGAACGTCCCCTACGCGGCAGATGCCTTCGTGGCGCCCGTCCCGCCGACGGGCGAACCCTGGATGACGCCGGAAGGCATCCCGGTCAAAGGCGTCTACGGCCCGGAGGATCGCAAGGGCGTCGAGTTTCTTCACACCTATCCCGGCGTCGCGCCGTATCTGCGCGGGCCCTATCCGACCATGTACGTGACCCAGCCCTGGACGATCCGGCAATATGCCGGCTTCTCCACGGCCGAGGATTCGAACGCCTTCTACCGGCGCAACCTGGCCGCCGGACAGAAGGGCCTGTCGGTCGCCTTCGATCTCGCTACCCATCGTGGCTACGATTCCGATCACCCGCGCGTCTCGGGCGATGTCGGCATGGCCGGGGTCGCGATCGATTCGATCTACGACATGCGGACGTTGTTCTCTGGCATTCCGCTCGACGAGATGACCGTCTCGATGACGATGAATGGTGCGGTGCTGCCGATCCTCGCCCTCTACATCGTGGCGGCCGAGGAGCAGGGCGTGCCACCCGAGAAGCTCGCGGGCACGATCCAGAACGACATCCTCAAGGAGTTCATGGTCCGCAATACCTACATCTACCCGCCGGCGGGTTCGATGCGGATCATCGGCGATATCTTCGCCTACACCTCGGCCCATATGCCGAAGTTCAATTCGATCTCGATCTCCGGCTATCACATGCAGGAGGCCGGGGCGACGAACGACCTCGAACTCGCTTACACGCTCGCCGACGGCGTCGAGTACATCAAGGCGGGTCTCGCCGCTGGGCTCACCATCGACAAGTTCGCTCCGCGCCTGTCGTTCTTCTGGGCGATATCGACGAATTTCTTCATGGAAATCGCCAAGATGCGGGCGGCGCGCCTGATCTGGGCCAAGCTCGTGAAGGAATTCGAGCCGAAAACCGACAAGTCGTTGCCCCTGCGCACCCACAGCCAGACATCCGGCTGGTCGCTGACGGCGCAGGACGTATTCAACAACGTCACCCGCACCTGCATCGAGGCGATGGCGGCGACACAGGGCGGGACGCAGTCGCTCCACACCAATGCCCTCGACGAGGCGCTCGCACTCCCCACCGACTTCTCCGCCCGCATTGCACGCAATACCCAGCTCTTCCTGCAGCAGGAGAGCGGCACCACGCGCATCGTCGATCCATGGGGCGGCTCCTACTACGTGGAGAAGCTCACCCAGGACATCGTCGCCCGCGCCTGGGAGCACCTGCGCGAAGTCGAGGAACTGGGCGGCATGGCCAAGGCGATCGAGGCCGGCATTCCCAAGCTCCGTATCGAGGAAGCGGCGGCGCGGGCCCAGGCCCGCATCGATTCCGGTCGCCAGACCATCGTGGGCGTCAACAAGTTCAAGCCTGACGACGACCGTGCCATCGAACTGATGCGCGTCGACAACGGCAACGTCCGGATGCTCCAGATCGACAAGCTGAAGCGACTGCGTGCCGAGCGCAATCAGGCCGATGTCGATGCGGCCCTTGCGTCACTCACCGCGGCGGCTCAGGGAGAGGGCAATCTCCTGGCGCTCGGCGTCGAGGCAGCACGGGCCAAGGCCACGGTCGGAGAGATTTCCGACGCTTTGGAGAAGGCCTGGGGCCGTCACCGCGCCGAGATCCGCTCGATCTCGGGCGTCTACAAGCGAGAGGTGGGTGGCATGTCGCCGGTGGTCGAGACCGTTCGTCAGCTCGTGGAGACCTTCGAAGAGAATGACGGGCGGCGCCCGCGCATCCTCGTCGCCAAGATGGGCCAGGACGGCCACGACCGTGGCCAGAAGGTCATTGCGTCGGCCTTCGCCGATCTCGGCTTCGACGTGGATATCGGACCTCTCTTCGCCACTCCCGCCGAAGCCGCACGACAGGCTGTGGAGAACGACGTCCACATTGTCGGCGTTTCGTCTCTTGCCGCCGGCCACTTGACGCTGGTGCCCGAATTGAAGGCGGCGCTGACCGAACAGGGACGCGGCGACGTGATGATCGTAATCGGCGGCGTGATCCCCCCGGGTGACTATCCGGCGCTCTATGCCGCTGGTGCATCAGCAATTTTTCCGCCCGGCACGGTCATTGCTGATGCGGCAGTGAAGCTGATCGAGGAATTGAACGGCAGGCTCGGCTACAACGCCCGGCAGGCCGCTGAATAGGGTGACCGCATTGCTCCATCGGCATTCCTGAGGGTAGCCCCAGAACTATTGCCGGACGCTCACCGCCTGCCTTAATCGCGTCCGTCGCATATTTTGCTCCGCACCGGGTTGGTTGCGGCGCAGCAAGGTCGTATTTCCTGGCACCGTACCGAACCTGAAATTGTGAGTTGACGCCGATGGCCTCAGGATTATCCGACCTCATACATCCGGTTATCCTCTGCGGTGGCTCCGGTACGCGATTGTGGCCTGCCTCCCGCGAGAGCATGCCGAAGCAGTTCACGCCGCTCGTGAATGCCGATAGTTCGACCTTCCAAGACACAGCCCGGCGGGTCGCGGATGGAACCGCCTTCTCGCGGCCGACGATCATCACCAGCAGCGATGCCCGCTTCATCGTGGCAGAGCAACTGCTTCAGGCCGAAGTCCAAGCCGACATCGTACTCGAGCCCGAGCGTCGCGACTCAGCCGCGGCCGTCGCGGTCGCCGCCCTCCATGCCGCCCGGCGCGACCCGGAAGCGGTGGTGCTGATTTTGGCTGCCGATCACGTCATTGGCGACACGGCTGCCTTCGTGGATGCTGCGCGCGCCGCCGCCGTTGGGGCCCGTGCCGGTCGGATCATGACGCTCGGGATCGAGCCTACCGCACCGTCCACTGCCTATGGCTATATCCGCAAGGGCGCGCCGATCGACGGGGTCGAAGGGGCTTATGAGGTCGGTCGCTTCGTGGAGAAGCCCAACCGTCACGGAGCGGAAAGCCTGATCGCCGACGGTGCGCTGTGGAACAGCGGCTACTTCCTGTTCCGGGCCGACGTCATGCTGGCCGAGCTGGAGACCTATGCTCCGGAAATCCTCGCCGCGACCCGCGCCGCGCTCGATAAGGCGTCGACCGATCTCGACTTCCTGCGCCTGGATGCCACCGCCTTCGCGAGCGCGCCGAAGACCTCGATCGATTATGCCGTGATGGAGCGGACTGATCGCGCCGGAGTCTTGCCGGTCTCCTTCCCCTGGTCCGATGTCGGTACCTGGGACGCGGTCTGGGACGTGTTGCCCCGTGATGCGTTGGGTAACGCCGTGCGCGGTCGCGTCGAACTCGTCGAGACCCGCGGCAGCCTCGTGCACAGTGAAGGCGAGCACCTCACCGCCGTGGTGGGTCTCGACGACATCGTCGTGGTTTCGACCCCGGACGCCGTCCTCGTCACCTCGAAGGCCAAAGCCGGCCTCGTCAAGGAACTGGTCACGCAGCTGCGCGAGAAGGCCCATCCCGAGGCGGATGCGCATCGCCGGATGTTCCGCCCCTGGGGCTGGTACCAGCGCATCGACATCGGCGAGCGCTTCCAGGTGAAGCGCATCATGGTGACGCCGGGTGGGCGGCTCTCGCTGCAGAAGCATTTCCACCGGGCCGAGCATTGGGTCGTGGTGCGCGGCACCGCCGAGGTCACCGTGGATGATCGCGTCGTGCTGGTTCACGAGAACGAGGCCGTCTACCTGCCCATCGGCTCGATGCATCGCCTCACGAATCCGGGCAAGATCCCCCTCGAACTCATCGAGGTCCAAGTCGGATCCTATACCGGTGAGGACGACATCATCCGCGTCGAAGACATCTACGGACGATAGGCGCGACGGTCGGGCTCAAGCGGCTACGGGTCGCTCGACCCGGCCGCGATAGGACAGGGCCTCGGCGAGATGGAGGCGGCGCACCCGCTCTTCGCCGTCGAGATCCGCCAGGGTTCGCGCCACGCGCAGCACGCGGTGGAAGCCTCGAGCCGAGAGGCGCATCGTCTCCGCCGCGTTGCGGATCAGAGCCGTACCGTCCGCATCAGGCGCCGCCATCTCCTCGATCAACGGCACCGGACAGGTCGCGTTCGTGATGACGCCCGTCAGGCCGTGCGCCGCGAAACGTGCGGCTTGCAGCGCCCTTGCCGACGCCACTCGTGCCGCTGTCTCCGCCGAACCTTCGGTCGGAGGAGGCAGGATCAGATCGGCCGCCGTGACGGCACCAACTTCAATCCGCAAATCGATGCGATCGAGGAGGGGCCCCGAGATACGCGCGCCGTATTGCGCGACGCAGCGGTCGTTGGGGCCGCGCCGGCAGGCATAACCCGGTTCCAACGCCTGACCGCACCGGCAGGGATTCATGGCGGCAATTAGCTGGAACCGCGCGGGGTAGGTCACCCGGTGATTGGCCCGAGCTATCATGACCTCGCCGGTCTCCAATGGCTGGCGCAGGGAATCGAGCACCTGCGGCGTGAATTCCGGAAGCTCGTCGAGAAACAACACGCCGCCATGTGCCAGCGAGGCCTCGCCGGGGCGGGCATTGATTCCGCCCCCCACCAGCGCCGCCATCGACGCCGAATGGTGGGGCTGCCGGAACGGCCGGCGGTTCGACAGCGCGCCGCCCTTCAACTCACCGGCCACCGACTGGATCATCGAGACTTCGAGAAGTTCGCGGGGCCCGAGTGGTGGCAGGATGGAGGGAAGCCGGGCCGCGAGCATCGATTTGCCCGCGCCGGGCGGGCCATTCATCAAGAGGTTGTGGCCGCCAGCGGCGGCGATCTCCAGGGCGCGCTTGGCTCCCTCCTGCCCCTTGATGTCGCGGAGGTCCGGCAACTGTCCCGTTGTCGTGGCCACCGCCGGCTCGGGGCGTGCCATGACTTGGCTGCCCTTGAAATGATTCGCGAGCTGGATCAGGGAGCGTGGGGCCAAAACGTCCATGTCGCCACCGGCCCAAGCCGCTTCAGGCCCCGTCGCCGCCGGACAGATCAGACCGAGCCCCCGCCCATTCGCCGCCATGGCGGCGGGCAGGACGCCGTTCACGGCCGTGATCGTACCATCCAAGGCCAACTCGCCCAGGACGCAGTAACCGGCGAGCGCATCGGCCGGAATCGCGCCGATGGCGGCCATCACCGCGAGCGCAATGGGCAGATCGTAATGCGACCCTTCCTTCGGCAGGTCGGCCGGAGCGAGGTTGACGGTGATGCGTTTTGCCGGAAGCGCCAATCCAGATGCGATCAGAGCCGATCGCACGCGCTCCCGAGATTCCGCCACCGCCTTATCTGCTAGCCCAACAACCATGAACACGACGGCCCCCGGGGCGATCTGCACCTGCACGTCGACGGCGCGCGCCTCGATTCCCTCGAAGGCAACGGTAGCGACGCGGGTGACCATAGTTTCGAGCCTCTGAGGATAAGGCCAAGGTTAGGGTGCGCCGGCGCCCGTGACAACCAGCGCGTGCGCCATTGCGGAATTGTCATGGAACTCCGGCAGGAGTCCGCCGTTCGCAACCGTCTGATTTCTGACCAAGAGGATGTCCATGTCGATCAAGACCGCCGGCCTCGCAGCCATTGCTCTCGGTTTCGCCCTGACCGGCACTGCCTTTGCCGACCGGGCACCGACGCCTGAGGAACTCACCAAGATCGAGGCGACGCTGAAAAAGGAAGGCTTCGTGAAGTGGAAGAAGATCGAGGTCGAGGATCACGAGATTGACGTGGACGATGCCATCGACGCCAACGGCAAGCAGTTCGATCTGGAGCTCGACCCCAAGACCTTCGCCATCACCACCCGCGAAGCGGAATAGAGGTCTGGCCTTCTCCAGCGCTTGCGTTACGCCAAAGCGCCGGCCATATAGCGCTCGGGAGGTTGGCGAGGGACGTTTCACTCGCCAACCGGGTCAGGTCCGGAAGGAAGCAGCCCTAACGAGACCGAGCGGGTCTTCGTCCAGCCTCCCACCTTCGTCGATTTTCACCGATCGACTTGTCCGAGGCCCCGCGTGGCGGCATTCCCCCGACCCGGGGCCGCTCGAACCACGCAAGGCGGCATGGACGCGACTTCCGGCACACCGAGCGATCTTCCAGGCCTGCCGAGCTTTCCAGAGCCCGTGCCGGCGGCGGCGCCCTATAGGGTGTTGGCCCGTAAATACCGCCCGCAGAATTTCGACGATCTGATTGGCCAGGGTGCCATGGTTCGCACGCTCGCCAATGCGTTCGCGGCCAACCGCATTCCGCAGGCGTGGATGCTCACCGGCGTGCGAGGCGTCGGAAAGACGACGACGGCCCGCATCCTCGCCAGGGGCCTCAATTACCTCCGCGACGGCCATCCCGATACCGGCCCCACCATCTCCATGCCGGAGCTCGGGCGCCATTGCCAAGCCATCATGGAATCCCGGCACATGGACGTGCTGGAGATGGATGCGGCCTCGCATACCGGCATCGATGACGTGCGCGGCATCATCGACGGCATCCGCTACTCGCCGGTCTCGGCCCGTTACAAGGTCTATATCGTCGACGAGGTCCACATGCTCTCGGAGAAGGCGTTCAATGCCTTCCTGAAGACGCTGGAAGAACCGCCGCCCCACGCCAAGTTCGTCTTCGCCACCACCGAGATCCGCAAGGTTCCGGTGACGATCCTGTCGCGCTGCCAGCGCTTCGATCTGCGCCGGGTCGAGGCCGACACCATGGTCGCGCATCTGGCCCGGATCTGCGCCGCCGAGAACGTCGAGGCGGAACCGGAGGCACTGGCTGCGATCACTCGTGCTGCCGAGGGCTCTGTGCGCGATGCGCTCTCTCTCCTCGATCAGGCCATCGCCCATGGAGCCGGTCTCGTCACCGGGGCGAGCGTGCGCGATATGCTCGGCCTCGCCGACAGAGGGCGGATTGTCGACCTCTTCGAGGCGGTGATGCGTGGCGACGTCCCGGCGAGCTTCACGGAAGTGCGCGGCCAGTACGAGGCCGGTGCCGATCCGGCCGTGATCCTGTCGGATCTCGCGAGCTTTACCCATCTCGTCACGCGCCTGAAACTGGTGCCCGAGGCCGCCGCCGCGGACCCGACCCTCAGCGCCGACGAGCGCGGCCGGGGTGGCGAATTCGCGTCCAAGCTCTCGGTTAGAGCCCTGTCGCGGGCGTGGCAGATCCTTCTGAAAGCCATCCCAGAGGTTCAGGTCGCCGCGAGGCCGCTGGCTGCCGCCGAGATGGCGCTCGTGCGCCTCGCCTATGCTGCCGACCTTCCGACACCGGACGAGGCGCTGAGGCAACTGAAGACCGAGTCTCTGGCGGCACCTCAGACGCTCGCGGCACCCTCCGCCTCCCCGCCCGCCCCCAGCGCCCTCGCCACGCCCTCTGTATCGGCGGAACCGCCACCGCGTCCGGCCCTGATCCTGGCCGCCAGCGGCGGCGTCCGGGCGGCCCTCGTGCCGTCGCCGGCTCCGCAAGTTCCCGCCGCCTCGACCACACCCCGGCTGGCGCGGTTCGAGGACGTCGTGGCGATGGCCGACGAAAGGCGCGATATCGGCCTCAAGATGGCTCTCGAAAGGGAGGTCCATCTCGTTCGCTTCGAGGAGGGGCGGATCGAATTCCGTCTCGCCGACGGCGGTCGTCAGAGCCTCGCCAACGATCTAGCCCGGTCCCTGGACGCCTGGACGGGACAGCGTTGGATCGTCGCGATTTCGAAGGAGGCGGGCGAACCGACCCTCGCCCACAAGGCTCGCGCCGCCCTCGAATCGCGCCATGAGAACGCCGCCGCCCACCCTCTGGTGCGGGAGGTTCTGGCGCGCTTTCCCGGTGCTCAGATCGTCGATGTGCGGGACAAGGCTCCTCCCGTCGAGATCGCCGACAGTGTCGACCTCGCCGGTCCGGAGATCTCAGGCGGCGATGAACCGGACGACGAATCGTAGAGTACCCGCAGGCACCACCCCAGATCACGTTCCCCGCAACCCTTTGGAAAATCTCACGCCATGCGCGACCTCATGGGAATCATGAAGCAGGCTCAGGCCATGCAGGAGAAAATGGCGAGTCTTCAGACTGAGCTCGACCTCGTGGAGGTGACGGGCGCCTCCGGCGGTGGGGCCGTCTCAGTGACGATGACGGCCAAGGGTCTCGTTAAGGGAGTGACCCTCGATCCGAGCCTGCTGATCCCGGATGAGCGGGAAATCTTGGAAGATCTGATCGTGGCCGCGGTCAACGATGCGCGCGGCAAAGCCGAAGGCGTGGCGGCGGAGCGCATGGCCGATTTGACCAAAGGCCTGCCGATCCCGCCCGGCCTGAAGCTCTTCTGAAGCCGGCTCAGACGGCGGAAACTCCCGATCCCGACGCGAGGCGGGATCGGGCGATGGTCCGTCGTCAGGCGGCGATGACCCGCACGGGCTCTGCGGCGCGTACGTCCGCGTCCACATGGTCCTCGAAGCGTTTGAAGTTGTCCTTGAACATCGTCACCAGCCGCGTCGCCGTGTCGGCGAAGGCGACCTTATTTTCCCACGTCTTCACCGGCTGAAGGATATGCGGCTCGACACCCGGAACGAATGCCGGGACTGCGAAGCCGAAATACGGATCGCGGCGGAATTCCGCCTTCGACAGCGACCCATCCAAGGCTGCAGCCAGTAGTCGTCGCGTGACCCGGATCGGCATACGCCGCCCTGTGCCGACGCCTCCACCGGTCCAGCCGGTGTTCACCAGCCAGCAATCGACATCGTGATGAGCGATGAGGTCGCGCAGCAGGTTGCCGTAGACGCTCGGATGGCGCGGCATGAAGGGTGCCCCGAAGCAAGTCGAGAACGTTGCCTCCGGTGTGGTCAGGCCACGCTCCGTGCCGGCGACCTTGGCGGTGTAGCCGGAAAGGAAATGGTACATCGCTTCCGCGCCCGTCAGCCTGGCGATCGGCGGCATCACTCCGAATGCGTCGCAGGTGAGCATGACGATGTTCTTCGGGTGCGCTGCCCGTCCCGTGGCGCTGGCATTAGCGATAAAATCGAGCGGATAGGCGCAGCGGGTATTTTCGGTGAGCGTTGCGTCGTCGAAATCGGGACGCCGCGACAGCGGATCGATCACCACGTTCTCCATTACGGTGCCGAAGCGTTCGGTAGTGGCGTAGATCTCCGGCTCGGCATTGCGCGAGAGACGGATGGTCTTGGCGTAGCAGCCGCCCTCGAAGTTGAAGATGCCGTCCTTGCTCCAGCCGTGCTCGTCATCGCCGAGCAGCTGCCGCGAGGAATCATTGGAGAGCGTCGTCTTGCCGGTTCCGGACAGACCGAAAAAGAGGGCCGAATCGCCTTGGGCATCGAGCGCCGCGTTGGCCGAGCAGTGCATCGGCATCACGCCAGCGCCGGGGAGCACAAAATTTAGATACGTGAAGACGGATTTCTTTATTTCGCCGGCATAGGCGCTACCACCGATGAGGACGATCTTCCGTGTGAAGTCGATGGCGATGACGGTCTTCGAGCGACAGCCATGGCGGTGCGGCTCGGCCTGGAAGCTCGGCAGGTCGATGATCGTCAGATCTGGGACGTAATCGGCGAGTGACGAGCGCTCGGGCCGGATCAGCAGGTTGCGGATGAAGAGCGAGTGCCAAGCGAGTTCGGTGAAGACCCGCGCCTGGACGCGGTGGGCCGGATCGGCGCCGCCATAGAGATCCTGGGCGAAGAGCTCGCGCCCCTCGGCATGGCCGAGGAAATCCTGGTACAGGGTCTCGAACTGCTCAGGCGTGATCGCACCGTTGTTCTCCCACCAGATTTCGTTCTCGGTGCTGGCGTCGCGGACGATAAACTTGTCCCTGGGCGAACGACCGGTATGGCTACCCGTTGTCGCGACGAGGGCGCCGCCATGGGCAAGTTGCGATTCACTGCGGCTCAGGGATTCCTCGTAGAGGCGAGGAGCTTCGAGGTTCCAATGAACCGCCTTGAGGTCGCGCAGGCCGATTTTCTCGGGTCCATGGCTGGCGTTGAACTCGCCGAAATGTGTCACGTCCGTTACTCCTCGAACACCTGATCGCTTTGATGTTTGGCTTTGCCGGAATCTCCCATTTGTCTTCCGGCCCATCCGATGGAGCGTCCGCGAGGTCGTTCAGGTCCGCCGCGCGCAGGTTCGCCACTCTATCGCGCTGACCTGCTTATTCCGCGATGAACACCGGTCAATTGAGCCGGCATCGGTTTCAAAGACGAACGGATCGATCTGTCAGAAAAATAAAGGGATAGCCGAACAAAGACCGGAGCGGCGTCGCAACGCATGCAGCGGCGACAATTCCCGACTACAAGACACCGAGATCCGACCCTTTTTTCACGAGTACGGCCAAGGCCGTCTGACGGAACACGTATGGCTCAAGCCGTTGCCGGTCCCGAAATCGAGCGCCTGATCCAGCTCCTCGCCCGCATGCCGGGGCTCGGGCCGCGCTCGGCGAGGCGCGCGGCTCTGCATCTCATCAAGAAGCGCGAAGCGCTGCTCGCTCCGCTGGCGGAGGCGATGAAGGTCGCCTCCGAGCGCATCGTTGTGTGCCGGGAATGCGGTAACGTCGATACCAGCGACCCCTGCACCATCTGCCGAGACACATCGCGCGATCCCTCCATCCTGGTGGTGGTCGAGGATGTCTCAGATCTCTGGGCCCTGGAGCGGTCGGGCGCGGTGACCGCGCGCTATCACGTCCTCGGCGGCGTGCTCTCCGCCCTCGATGGCGTCCGGCCAGAGCATCTCAACCTCGCGAGCCTCGTGGATCGGGCCGGGAACGGCGATGTCCGCGAGATCATCCTCGCGCTGAACGCCACGGTCGATGGTCAGACGACGGCGCATTACGTCACGGAATCTTTGGCGCATCACGGGCTAAAAGTGACCCGCCTCGCCCATGGGGTGCCGGTGGGGGGGGAGCTCGACTATCTCGATGAGGGTACGCTCTCGGCCGCCATTCGAAGCCGGACGGCCTTCTGAGGCGCTATCGTTACCTCTCGTCTGATTTGACCGACCATCCGCCAAACCTTATCTGCGATGCCGGCATGGCAGACCCGGAAGTCAGGGAGCCGGGCCTTTTTCATTGTTAGATCCGGCCGAGCCATGACAATCCGTCCCCTCGTCATTCTGCCAGACGCCCGCCTGCGTCAGGTGTCGACCCCCGTCGGTGCGATCGACGATGAGATTCGCACCCTCGCCGCCGACATGCTGGAGACCATGTACGATGCTCCAGGCGTCGGCCTCGCCGCCATCCAGGTCGGCGTGACCAAGCGCGTGGTGACCATCGACACGTCGAAGGACGAGAATGCACGTCAGCCGCAGGTCTTCATCGATCCGGAGATCGTTTGGGCCTCGGAGGAGAAGCGCGTCTACGACGAGGGCTGCCTGTCGATCCCGGAGTATTACGGCGAGGTGGAGCGGCCTGACCGGGTGCGCGTTCGCTTCCGCGACCTTGATGGGGAAACCCACGAGATCGATGCGGACGGGCTTCTGGCCACTTGTATCCAGCACGAGATCGATCACCTCGACGGCGTGCTCTTCATCGATCACCTGTCGAAGCTGAAGCGCGACCGCGTCATCAAAAAATTCGTCAAGGCGGCCAAGCGGAGCGAGGACGCCTGATCTTATTCTTCAGCAGAGAGCGCGCGAGATGAAGCTCGTCTTCATGGGGACGCCCGACTTCGCCGTCGCGACCCTGGCGCGCTTGGTCGAGGACGGCCACGAGATCGCGGCAGTCTACACCCGCGCTCCCGCACGCTCCGGGCGTGGCATGGCGCTGCGCCCGTCCCCTGTCCATGCCCTGGCGGACAGGCTCGGCCTGCCGGTCCTCACGCCCGCGACTCTGAAGACGCCGGACGCGCTTGCCGTTTTTCGATCCCACGGATGCGACGTCGGCGTGGTGGTTGCCTACGGGATGCTACTGCCGGAGGCGATCCTCGAAGTGCCACGCCACGGTTGCCTGAACCTCCACGCCTCCCTCCTGCCCCGCTGGCGCGGGGCGGCACCGATCCAGCGTGCGATCATGGCAGGGGATACGGAGAGCGGCGTCGGAATCATGCGCATGGAAGCGGGCCTCGATACCGGTCCTGTCGCCATGAAGGAACGGGTCGCCATCGCCCCCGGAATGAGCGCGGGAGACCTCCACGATACGCTAATGCCGGTCGGCGCGGCGCTCATGTGCCAAGCCCTCCGCAAGCTGGAAGACGGGCCCCTCACCCTCATGCCCCAGGCCGAGGAGGGTCTCATCTACGCACACAAAATCACCAATGACGAGGCGCGCATCGATTGGTCCAAGCCGGCGCGTGAGGTGGCGAACCACATCAACGGGCTCTCGCCCTTCCCCGGCGCCTTCTTCGAGGCCGATCTCGGTAAAGGGCCGGAACGGGTGAAAGTGTTGCGCGCCATGCCAGCGGAGGGAGAGGGCGCTCACGGCATTCTGCTCGATACGGCCGGCACCATCGCCTGTGGCGAGGGCGCTGTGCGGCTCAACGAGCTACGCCGGGCCAGCAAGGGCGGCGCCGTCAAGGGATCGGACTTCGTGCGCGGCGCGCATCTGGTGCCGGGAACGCGGTTTCCGTGAAGACCAGCACCGAGGAACGTGGCTGATGCCCCGCTACAAGCTTGTCATCGAGTATGACGGCGCCCCGTTCTGCGGATGGCAGCGACAGGCCGAGGACCTCACCGTGCAGGGCGCCATCGAGGACGCCGTCAAACGCTTCTCAGGCGAGGATCTACGCCTCACCTGCGCTGGTCGCACCGATGCCGGCGTCCACGCCATCCATCAGGTCGCCCATCTGGACCTCACGAAGGAATGGCGTACGGATACGGTGCGCGACGCCCTGAACGCGCATCTGCGCCCGCTTCCGGTGGCCATCATCAGCGCCGAGCGGGTCGGCTCCGGTTTCGATGCGCGCCATTCCGCCATCCGACGGCATTACCGCTATCGTATCTTCAACCGCCGAAGCCCGCCCGCCCTGACGCGCAATCAAGTCTGGCACGTGCCATGGGCGCTCGACGCGGAGATGATGCACCAGGCCGCGCAGGGACTGCTCGGCCGACACGACTTCACCGCCTTTCGTGCGGCCGAGTGTCAGGCGAACAGTCCGATCCGCACCCTCGAACAACTGGACATCGCCAAGGCGACAGTGGGCCTGTTCGAGGAGATCGTGATCTCGACTTCGGCGCGCTCTTTCCTGCATCATCAAGTGCGCGCCATGGTGGGAACGCTGATGATGGCGGGCTGCGGCCGCTTCGGCATCGCCGAGGTTGCCGAAATCCTGGCGAGTCGCGACCGCTCCCGCTGCGGCCCTATGGCGCCTGCGAAGGGGCTGACCTTCGTGGGGGTGGATTATCATCTGTCCGAAGGCGAGGGTCCGGAAAAGTAAGCCAACAGCACCCGCTCGTAGATCGCCGTGAGCCGATCTAGGTCGGCGACCGCCACGCGTTCGTCGGTCTGGTGCATGGTTTCGCCAACGAGGCCGAACTCGATAACCGGGCAGGCATCTTTGATGAAACGGGCATCTGACGTACCCCCGGTGGTGGACAAGACCGGGCGCAGCCCGGTCTCCGCCTCGATCGCCTCAATCATGAGGTCGGTGAACGCGTCCGGTGCGGTAAGGAAGGCAGGCGAATTCGAAGGCTGAAGGTCCAGGGTGAAGCGGACCGTATTGCCTGCGGCCACCTCCAGCCGCCGCCGGATCTCGGCTCCCAGGGTCTCAGCTGTCCAGCCCTCGTTGAAGCGAATGTTGAACGTGGCTCGGGCATCAGCCGGAATGACGTTGGTGGCCGGATTGCCGACATCGATGGTGGTGAATTCGAGGTTCGACGCATCGAAATGCGCGGTACCGCCATCGAGGGGCTCGTCGAGAAGGGCGGAGGCGAGAGTTAGCATGCCGGGAACGGGGTTCTCGGCCTTGTGGGGATACGCCACATGACCCTGACGGCCATGAACGACGAGCTTGCCGGTGAGGGAGCCGCGCCGGCCGATCTTGATCATCTCGCCGAGGCACGCCGGGTTTGTGGGCTCGCCTAGAAGGCAGTGATCGAAACGCTCGCCCCGCGCCTTCGCCCATGCAAGTAGCTTTACCGTGCCGTTGACGGCAGGTCCTTCCTCGTCGCCGGTAATGAGGAACCCAAGCGAGCCGCTAAACTCCCCTCCGCGCTCAGCAATGAACGAGAGGGCTGCGGAAAGCATGCAGGCGATCCCGCCCTTCATGTCGACGGCGCCCCTGCCGTAGAGCATCCCGTTCGATACCGCGCCGTCGAACGGCCCGTGACGCCACGATTCGACGGCGCCGGGCGGGACGACATCGGTATGACCGGCGAAAAGGAGATAGGGGCGGCCCGTCCCGATCCGCGCGTACAGATTATCGATATCGGGCGTTCCGGGCTCCGAGAAGCGCGGGCGCTCGACGGTGAAACCCGCCTCCTCCAAGACACTGCCAAGCCATTGCAGGGCACCGCCCTCTGCCGGCGTCACTGACGGACAACGGAGGAGTGCCTGTGCGAGGGCCAGCGGCGAGCGATCAGAGATAACAGGAGATGACACGGGCATCGTCTCTTCGAGATGGGACATTCTGCCATCGCGAATAGGCGGCGGAGCAGCCTGACGCAAATACCGTCCCGGTGGCCTTTCGGCGCCCCGTCACAGAGGCTATTTCACTGTCATGGCCTTCACGAGCGACGAAGTCGAACGCTACGCCCGCCACCTCGTCCTGCGCGAGGTAGGAGGACCGGGACAGGCACGTATACAGGCGGCGCGGGTGCTCGTCATCGGAGCTGGTGGGCTCGGCGCTCCGCTGATCCAATATTTGGCAGCGGCCGGCATCGGAACGATCGGCATCGTCGACGATGATACCGTTTCACTTTCGAACCTGCAGCGTCAGGTGATCCACGGGACACCCGATATCGGCCGCCCGAAAATCGACAGCGCAACCGACGCCGTGGCTCGCCTGAATCCGCATGTGCGGATCGAACCGCATCTCCTGCGGATCGACGGAGACAATGCCGTCGGCCTGATTGGCGGGTACGATATCGTCGCCGATGGATCGGACAATTTCGCGACCCGCTATGCCGTATCTGATGCCTGTTTCCACGCCAGGCGTCCGCTCGTCACAGCCGCCCTCGGGCAGTTCGATGGCACCCTGACCACGATCCGTGCCCATGAGACTGGACCGGACTGCCGCCCTAATCCAACCTATCGCTGCTTGTTCCCGAACCCGCCTCCCCCCGGCAGCGTGCCTACCTGCGCGGAAGCCGGCATACTCGGCGCGCTGGCCGGGGTAATGGGTTCACTGATGGCGATGGAAGTGATCCGGGCGGTGGCGGATTTCGGCGAGCCGCTGGTTGGAAGGCTGCTCATGGTCGATGCCCGATCCATGCGCTTCGAGACGCTCGCCTATGGCTGGGACGAGGGCAATCCTTTGAATGGAACAGCGACGTAAGGTCCAGAAGGTCGCTTCTGCCGTCCTTTACCCGCCGATTCCACTGCGGCGGGACGGCGGCGGCGCATAGCTGCGCGCGCACTTGAACCAGCACGGTGGGCGATCCGCGAGGGCGCGGGGTTCAGGATTTCGACGGTTTGTCCGGATCGGGCGTGACCCCGTTCCAATGCGGCCCGACGAGATTGCTGTGCCCGGCTGGGTCGGAGACCCGCGCACCGGAGGTCGAGAAAGCCTGATAGGCGAAACGCTGCTGTTGGTTGAGAAGCGCGGCGGCCAGCGTGCCGAGGGCAACGGCGACGACGAGGGCGATGATGAAGGCTTTCATGGACGCTGTCCGATCCTCGACATGCCGGCGCCGGTCGCCGAATGTCTGTACTTGTCCGGTAGGTTACTCGGCAGGCACCTGATGGCGCCCAAGTTGGGGGCCGCTCGCGTTCTTGGCCTGCTCCTGCTCGACCCAAAGATCGTGGTGGACCTTGGCCCAGCCGAGATCGACCTTGCCGCTTCCCATGGCGTCGTAGGCTCCCTCCATGCCGAGGGTACCGATGTAGATATGGGCGAGGATGCCGGCGATGAAGGCGATGCCGATGAGGGCGTGGATCACCTGCATCAGCTGCATCCCGGTGATGTCGGTGAGGGCGAAGGGAAAGATCATCATCAGGCCGGTGACGCTCATGGCCGAGCCGAAGCCGATCACCATCCAGAACACCATCTTCTGGCCGGCGTTGAAGCGGCCGGCACTAGGATGCTTGTCGCCGACGAAGCCACCGAAGGCTTTGATCCAGGCGATGTCGATCTTGTTCGGAATGTTGTCCTTCAGCCAGAGCACCAGCATCAGGGCGACGCCGATCATGAACGGCCACGCCAAATAGATGTGGCTGAACTTGGCGTATTGAGCCACCACGCCGAACGCGTCAGCGCCGATCAGCGGCATCAGCAGGCGCTTGCCGAAGATGTAATTGAGTCCGGACAGGGCCAGGATGATGAAGCAGCTCGACGTCATCCAATGCGCGAAGCGCTCGAAACCGTTGAAACGCAGGATCTTGCGGCCGGTATCGGGTCCGCGCTCCATCAGGATGCGGCCCCGGAAGAAGTAGAACAGGCCGAGAAGCGCAATGGCGCCGAGGACTGCCAGCGCACTGAGCCAGGGCAGCCACCATTCCCGGAAGTCGCGATAATCCCGGCCGGCGGGCTGGATCAGATTCGCGGCCTTGCCGTCCGGGATGCTGATACGACCGGTGATCTTAGGATCCTGCTTGAACAGGAATTCCTCATTCACGGATTCCGCCGTCGGGTTCTGCCCGGTCGGGTTCAGGCCGTCGCGCGTCTGCTGCGCGAAGGAAGTCGACGAGGCGCCGACAGCCGCCGTGAGGATGGTCGCTGCAATGAGCGTCCTGAAAGTCGTCGGTGTCCGCCGCATCGGCGTTTCCTTCCTAAAGTCTCGACCCCGGCAGTCCAGTCCGGCGCTTAGATAGCAACGGTTTCGCGATAGGCGGTCTTCCAGCCCCAGGCGCCGGAGCCGTAACCTCGCTTGATCACGCGCTGCTTGTAAATTTCGGCGATCATGTCGCCGTCGCCAGCGAGCAGGGCCTTGGTCGAACACATCTCGGCGCAGAGCGGCAGTTTGCCTTCGGCAAGGCGGTTCGAACCATACTTCTCGTACTCGATGGTCGAGAAATCAGATTCGGGTCCGCCAGCGCAGTAGGTGCATTTGTCCATCTTGCCGCGGGACCCGAAATTGCCGACCTTCGGATATTGCGGTGCGCCGAACGGGCAGGCGTAGAAGCAGTAGCCGCAGCCGATGCAGATATCCTTGGAATGCAGAACCACTGCGTCGGCCGTGGTGTAGAAGCAATTCACCGGGCACACCGCCGCGCAGGGGGCGTCGGTACAGTGCATGCAGGCCATGGAGACCGAACGCTCGCCGGGCTTGCCGTCATTGAGGGTGACGACGCGCCGCCGGTTGATGCCCCAGGGCACCTCGTGCTCGTTCTTGCAGGCGGTGACGCAGGCGTTGCACTCGATGCAGCGGTCCGCGTCGCAGAGGAATTTCATACGAGCCATAGCGATTGTCCCTTAAACGGCCCGGATCTGACAGAGGGTGCACTTCGTCTCCTGCATGCCCGTCACAGGATCGAAGCCGTAGGTCGTCGTGTTGTTCGAGCTCTCGCCCAGCACCACAGGGTCGGTGCCGTGCGGATAGAATTTCCGCATGTCTTCGCCCTGGTACCACCCGGAGAAGTGGAACGGCATGAAGGCGACGCCTTTGCCCACCCGATCCGTCACCAGCGCCTTCACCTTGGCCTTGGCGTTGTTCTCGGGGCCGGAGACCCAGACGAACTGACCGTCCTTAATTCCGCGATCGGTGGCATCGCCGGTGTTGATCTCGACGAACATGTCCTGCTGCAGCTCGGCGAGCCACGGGTTCGACCGCGTCTCCTCGCCGCCGCCCTCGTATTCCACGAGGCGGCCGGACGTGAGGATGATCGGGAAGTCCTTAGCGATGCCGCGATCCACTGCCGCCTTCTGCACCGAGAATCCGATATTCGGCATACGCAGCTGACGCTCGTCGGGGCGCGTCGGGTACTTCGCCACGAGGTCGGGACGCGGCGTGTAGATCGGCTCGCGGTGTACGGGAACCGGGTCAGGCAGGTTCCAGGCATTCGCCCGGGCCTTGCCGTTGCCGTATGGCGTCACGCCGTGGTCAAGGCAGACGCGCTGAATGCCGCCCGACAAGTCGGTGGCCCAGCTCACCGCATCGATATTGGCCCCGCCGGTCTTGGTGATGCTCGCCATCTCCTCGGCGGTGAGATCCTTGTCCCAGCCGAGCTTCTTGAACACCGCCATGGTGAATTCGGGATACCCGTCGGTGAGATCCGATCCCTTCGCGAAGGAATCCTCGGCGAGCAAGGTCACGCCGTTGCGCTCGGTGCCGAAGCGCGCCCTGAAGGTGCCGCCCCCATCCTTGATGTGGAGGTTAGTGTTGTAGAGGATATGGGTTCCCGGATGTTTCAGTTCGGGCTTGCCCCAGCACGGCCAGGGCAGGCCGTAATAGTCGCCACCCACTTCGGGGTCATCCTTGGGCGCGCGCAGAGTCACCAAGTCGAACTTGGCCTGGTTACGCATATGCGCCTTGAGCCGCTCAGGGCTCTGGCCGCAATAGCCGGTGGACCAGCCGCCGCGGTTGATCTCCCGCAGGATGTCCTCCGCCTCGGGCACGTTATCCACGACCTTGATGTTCTTGAACATCTTGTCGCCGAAGCCGAGCTTTTGCGCCAAGCGATAGACCACCTCGTAGTCATTCTTCGATTCGAAGGCCGGCTTGACAATCTGCTCGCCCCACTGGATCGACCGGTTCGAGGCCGTGCGGCTGCCGTCCATCTCCAGGGAGGTGCAGATCGGCAAGAGGTAGGTGTTGTCGCGCCGCGCATCGAGGGCGGCGAAGGTGGTGGGGTGCGGGTCCGCGACCACGAGAAGGTCGAGCTTGCCGAGACCCTTCACCGCCTCCGGCAGTCGGGTGACGGTGTTGCCGCCATGGCCGAACACCATCATCGCCTTGATGCCGGTGCGCTGGTCGACCTGATCCTCAGGCAGGTTTACGCCGTCGAACCACCGCGTCGAGGTGATGCCCGGCGATTCCATGCTCTCCTTGCGCGTGCGGGACTTCCGTCCGCCCTTGGCCGGTACCTCATCGAAGCGCGCCTGCAGCCAGTCGTACTCGACGTCCCAGACGCGGGCCCAATGCTTCCAGGCACCTTCGACGAGGCCGTAATAGAGCGGCAGCGACGTCACATCGAGGCCCATGTCGGTTGCCCCCTGGACGTTAGTGTGGCCCCGGAAGATGTTGGCTCCCGTGCCCGGCTTGCCGACATTGCCGGTAGCGAGGCAGAGGATGCAGAGGGCGCGGACGTTGGCGGTCCCCACCGTGTGTTGGGTCGCGCCCATGCACCAGATCAGGGTCGCGGGCTTCTCCGTGGCAAAGAGCTTGGCGACACGCTTCAGTTGCTCGCCTGGCACGCCGGAGACCCGTTCGACTTCTTCGGGATTCCACTTGGCGACTTCCTTGCGGACATCATCCATGGCGTAGACACGCTGGCTGATGAATTCCTTGTCTTCCCAGCCGTTCTCGAAAACGTGCCAAAGGATACCCCAGACCACCGGGATATCGGTGCCGGAGCGGATCCGGACGTAATCGGTGGCATGGGCGGCCGTGCGCGTGAAACGGGGATCGATGACGATCATGTTCGCGCGGTTGATCTCCTTGCCGGAGAGCACATGCTGGAGGGAGACCGGATGGGCCTCGGCGGGATTACCGCCAAGGATGATCATTGTCTTGGCATTCCGGATATCGTTGTAGGAATTCGTCTGCGCGCCATAGCCCCAGGTGTTGGCCACACCGGCCACCGTGGTCGAGTGACAGATGCGGGCCTGATGATCCACCGAGTTGGTGCCCCAGAAGGCCCCGAGCTTACGGAAGATGTACGCGGCCTCGTTGGTGAATTTGGCCGAGCCGAGCCAGTACACCGAATCCGGGCCGTATTTGTCGCGCAGGCCCGTGATCTTGTCGCCGATCTCGTCGATGGCTTGGTCCCACGAGATGCGGGTCCATTGCCCGTCGACCATCTTCATCGGGTATTTCAGGCGGCGGTCGCTGGAGACGAGCTCGCGGATCGCAGCGCCCTTGGCACAATGCGTGCCCCGGTTGATTGGACTGGTGAAAGACGGCTCCTGGCCGACCCAGACGCCATTCACCACCTCAGCCGTCACCGTACAGCCCACCGAGCAGTGGGTGCAGATGTTCTTCTTCACGGTGACCTCAGGACCGATCGCAGAGGAGCCGGCGGCTTGGGCCTTGCGCATGGAGCCGAGCTGGATCGAGCCAGCGGCGGCCAGACCGCCGGCCACAAGGCCGGAATTGCGCAGGAATGCGCGACGGTCGAGGGCCTTCGGCGCCTCGCCGATGGCCACAGCCGGATGAAAGGAGCGGCCCGGGCCGCTGGTCTTGCGCTTGATCAGCATGGCGCCCTCAAATCTTCTTCAGGGTCTCGTAGCCGTTGGTTCGGTAGAAGGCCTTGACGTGGTCGGACTCGCGGTAGCGGGCCTTCGTCTCCTCGGCGCCAGGATCGTAGGCCTGCGCGGGCGTCGCGATCATAGGCTGGGCCGTGATCGCGGCGGCGGCAGCCACCGATCCACCACCGAGTGCGCGGAAGAAATGGCGCCGTCCCATCTCGTCCTTTCGATCGTCCCGCATGCTCGTCACTCCTGAATGCGACCGATGTACCAGTGACCCCAGCCTCACGCGTCGAGTGCGTAGGCCTGGGTCTCGATGTCGATGAAGGTCCGGCCGAGGTCGCCCACGGCGCGGTAAAAAGCCGAACGGGTATTGGCCGCCACGTCGTCGAACAAACGCCCGACCCAGGGTTTTAGATGCCGTTCGAAGAAGACGCGGTCCTCGCCCGCTCCGGTCTCGAACCGGCCCGATACGAGACCCGCCATGGTCTCGAGCAGCATTGCCGCGTGGTCTTCCGGTTCACTCATGCCGCCAGAGGCTTCGATTCCGAGCCGGGCCAGATCCTGGCGAATGCGGGCCAGCGGCCGCTCGTTGAGGAAGCCGGTCAGATAATAGGAGGCGTGTGGTACGACCTCGCCGCGCCCGACGCCGACGAGGAGATCGAAATACTCGCGCCCGACCTTCTTGAGGTCCGCGCCGGCCGCTTCGCGAGCGAGGGAGGAACTCGCCCTGCCCAGGGGACTCTCGTTGCCGCCAGAGCCGGCCAAGAGTGACAGGATGTCCTCCGAAGGCGCCCGACCAGTCAGGGCCGCGAGAAGATCGTAGAAATGGGCACGCAGAAAATCGACGTCTTCAGCGACCGGCTGCGTCATGCCGGGCGTGCCGGAAGCGGGTTTCGCCTCGTCTTCGCGAAACAATTCCACCGAACGCATACCATCCTCAAACCGCGACCCGATCGCGGGCGAAGTGAATTCACTTCGGCCACAATAGCCCGGATTGGGACGTGCGCAACGTAGTTTTTAATAGCTCAAAGCGGGACAGCACGGCCATGTCGTCGCGGTCTCGGAGTGGCCGCATGCACGGTAGCGGGAGTTGGCGGCGAAACGGCCAAGCTGTGCGGCAACGCGACGAGCTGTTCTTCCGCGCCGGCGGGATCGCTATCGGCGCCGGTTCTCGCGGGAGCAGCTTGTTCCCCAAGCCGATCGGCTTCGATCGGCTTGGCCTCGACGGTCATCGGCTCGGGCTCCGCTTCTTCGACTGGCGTTCCATCGAAGATGTCTCGCAGCATGGCCTTGATGTCGTCCGTGGGCAGAAGTGGGCCGTTCCCCGGCACGCCACCCACCGCATTCCAGTCGTAGGCGTATTCCCGCGCTTCGCTGACATAGTCGCGGATGTTTGTGTCGAGCGACCACATGCGGCGCAGGGCCGCCTTGCGCATCACCATCGGCACGCCGGCCCGCAGGAACTGAATCAGGTCGGTCTGAGCCGTCAGGCTATCCAGGGAGGGCAGCTTGGCGAGCTCCTCGGGCGGCAAGGTCTCGCCATCGGCAAGCTCGTCCGAGAGGGGAACCGGCTCACTCTCTAACGGGTCGCGCGTGGGCGGGAGCTCACGGACGAGAGCATGCTTGCGCTTCGACCAGCGCGAGAAGAAGTCGCTGCCGCTCATCCCTCGTCACCCCGCCTGCGCGTGCCGGTGCCCTGGCGGGCCAGGGCCTCCGGATCGGCCCTGTCGCGCTTGCGCTTGTGGAACACTTGTTCGACGTGGAAGGCATCGAAAAAGGCCAGAACCTTTGCCTGGACCTCCTCGGGCATCGGAACCGCCTCCACGACCTCGCCGATTCCTTCGGCCATGGATTCTCCCTCGTAGGGATCGGCCGTCACGTTCGCCACCTCGTAACTGCCCTCAGCGATCTGCCGCAGGGCAACCCAGAGGGAAGGCCGGCCCGAGATCAGGTTGTCGCGGTAATGCGATGTCTCGGCGGGGTGAAGCGAGACCTCGTAGGCACCGGCGTAATAGGTTTTCTCCTCTGGCGTCGCCGAGAGTACCGTCCAGGGTTCCGTGACGGGAATCGCGGGCAGGGCGGCCACCGGCAGCCAGGCATGGCTCGCCCAACGGCTCTTCAGGGCCCGCTTGGCGACGATAATCCCCACTTCGAACCGATCGTCGGGCATGGGCCTCGACGGATTCGTTTGGCCGGTCTCGGTCATGCAGCCTCCGCACCGGCGGTGATCGGCAATCCCATCACCAGATTCTGGGGTTTCAGGGAGACGCGCTTTTCGGCATCCATCGCCAGGAGCAGATATACCGGTCGCCCGGCCACGCGCCGGTCGATCCGCCAGTCGTCGGCGAAGGTCAGGCGGAACAAGGCCAGGATGCGCATGCGGCTTGCCTCGTCCAGGGCCTCGCCGTTCCAAAGGGCGTTGCCGATCCGGGTCGCCTGGGCATCGAGCCCGACGAACCAGCGCCAATCCGGATCGTCCATGGACGCGATCGGCTCAACCGTCGCGTCCACGTGCAGGAGGTGGCGGATCCAGGCCTCGATGGCGCGGGCGAGGCCGTCGCGGCTCTTCGGATTGCTTCCGAGGTTGAGCGCCATGGTGAAGGCGTCCGAGCGGCTCCAATAGGTCCAGGCGGTCTCGTCCGTGAGCACGTCGAGTTCGTTTGCCGCTTCCTTGCCGAGCATGGCGACGAGGGGCGATTGTGCGGCGCCGGTCTCGCGCGCCTCGATCACCTCGGCATCGGCCAGGAAGGCCGCACCATCGACGAAGGAGACGCGCTGGGGCCGGAAGAAGAGTTCACCGGCGCGGAGGGTGTAGGGGTCGTCGCATCCATCGAGGGCGTTGCGCAGGATGAGATGCGCCAACTGGTTGAGGAAGATCGGCGGCGTCCCGTTCAAGCCGCCGCGAACGAGGTCGAGATAGGCTGCCTCCACGGAGCGCGCGGCCGTCAAGCGGTCACGGAAGGCGAGCATCATCATCCAGTTCTCGCGTGCGTCCGCATCCACCATGGCGGCGATCTCACCGGGGGAGACCGGCCGGCGCGGTGCACTCACGAGGCTGCGGTGAAGCGCCCGCTCGGCCATGCAGGCCTCCTCGGGCGGCACCAGCTCCGGCCTGGCGAGATAAGCGAGGATGAGCTCGTCGGTGACCGCAAGACCGCCCCCCTCCGTGCGCCCGGCGAGATGGTGGCCGCTGGAGACCCAGAACTCGGTCATCGTCCTTCACCTTTCGATCTCGGTGCCGCCGCCATACCGATGAGGTCCGCCCGCTCCTCAAGTTCGTCGTCGGTCTCGACGAAGGTGAAGGCCCGCGCATGAGCATGAAGCTTGTCGGCTCCCGCCACACCGGGCCCGCGCTGGTGCAGGGTGCGGAACGCCTCCCGAATCTCGCCGTCCTCGAAGGTCCTGTGCAGGGCGATCACGCTGCCGATGGAGGGCTGGCACAAGGAGCCGGCGAACTCGATCTCCTCCGCCGCGGCGACGCGGGCCACGTCGAGGCTCGGGGCGCCGAGGCGCTCGCAGAGATGGCGCGCCAGATCCTCCACGGCCGCGTCCCGCTCGGTCGGAGTCGCCTCGGTCACCACGACCAGGGTCGAGAATCCCAGGGACGTCACGCCGAGGAAACCCGAGCGGAACGCCGTCCGCTCCTTGCCCTGGAGCAGCGGGACATCGGCATCCCAGAACAGGAACGACCCGGCCACCGCCCATTCGCCGGGCTCGGCAGCCTGCGCGAACACGAAGGTGTCCGAAGGGTCGAGGCGAATGGTCCGTGGAAGTTTGAGACTGCTCATCGAAGATTCCGAAGACCCATCCTGTCGCCGCCGGCCGAACTCGCGTTCCGGATGACGGCGATGATCATGGCGTTCAAGGCCGGTATCTGGTGCGGGGCGTCCGCAATTGCTCGCGGATAAGGACGACACGGGTTCACCAGTACAGTTGGAACCGGCCGATGAACGTATCGGCATCGATGGTCCGGCCATTCTGGATCGCGGAGGGTGACGTATGCGACCGGACGTAATCGGCCATGATGCGGATGTTGGTGTCAGGATACCACGATAGTCCCACCGTGCCGTCTCGTTCGATGCCGCCGCGTATCCCGCCATCGTCGAGATCGATGGCCGAGAATCGCAGACCGAGCTCGAACACGCCGAAGCCGCCTCGGGTGATGCGCTGGGCCTCGGCGACCTTGACGCCGCCGAAGACGGCATAGCTCGTCCCGTTGTAGTCGGGAGCCATACGATAGGCCCGGTTGTCGCTGTTCAGGACCCAGCTCGCCTGCACGTAACCGCCTTGGAAACTCAATGTCTCAGCGCCGTCGAAGCGACCGATCTCGGTCCGTGTGTATTCCGCACTCACCAGCAGCGGGCCGGAGCGGTAGGCGAGCTCGGCGCCGATGCGCGCAATGCTGGCGGCATCGCGGATGTCTCCGGTATCGACGAAGCTCCTCGCATAGAGGAACGCTTCCGACCGGCTGGACAGCGAGAGCGGGCTCTCGTCGCGGGGCAGGCCGCGGTAGCTCCCGGCGAGACCGACATGCAGGGTCCGGTGGTCGTCGTTGATCGGCGCGTAGGTCACGCGGCTGGTCGAGGCGATGCCTTCGGTGCCGATGCCGGTATTGGCGTTGCCGCCGAAAACTCCGGTTACGACGCTCCAGTCCTTGCCATGTCTCCCGACGGCGAAACCGAAGTTTCGGGCCGGTACGAAAGCGTCGGACAAGGCACGCTCGGTGAAGAGGATGGTGTTGTTGGAGGCGAGTTGATCGAGACCGAACGGCTCTTTCTCGTTGCCGATACTGAAGAGCATGTCCGGCACGCCGCGATAGACCAGGACCGCATCGTTGATCGGCGTCACCGGATCGGCGAAATCGTATTGGAAACCGATCCCGACATCCTTGCCGAGGCTCAAAGTCGTCTCGATCCACGAGCGGCGCACGGCGATGGTGTCGGTGAACGGATCGCCGAAGCCCGATTGGCGGATGCCGGCCGCACCGAAATCGAGGTGAAAACGGCCACCGATGCGCAATCTCACGGAATCATCGGGAAAGGTCAGGGTGATGCCCTTGTCGTCGATGGTGAGCTGCTCGCCATAGGGGCCGGGCATGCCCTTGGCCTCGATGGCCGCGCCCCTCGGGGCATCCTCGGCCCGAAGCCCTTCCGGGAGGAACATGAAGGCCGCGAGCGCGGCGATCCAGGCGATGCGGGTGTTCGACGATACGGTCACAGGCGCGGCTCACCGGTGATCGGATCGCGCCACGCGACCCCCGTCAGGACCGCCATGAGAGGGTGTCTTCGACCGCCATCGGCGAGGAAATCGCCATTCGTGTCGATCCGCCCGATCCGAGCCGATGGACCGCCATCGGCGAGGCGCTGAAGGTAGCGTTGTTCGATCCCCGTGAACCAGTTCTCGTCCCAGACGGCGAACGCTTTCATCAGATGCCGGGCGAAACTCTCGACGATGGCCCCGTTTGCATCCTCGAGGGCAAAGCCCTCATTCTCCAGAGACGTCGAATCCGGCGTCAGGCCGGGATCGCCGGCCCGCGCCTTCGAAGCGATGATCGTGGCGGAGAAGACGAGCCAGTCCGGCACCTCGTCCTCGCCGCAGGTGGACGGCCATCCGAGACGCCCGCCGCCAAGGCGCGTGCCATCGAAGCGGATCGTGTCCGGCCAGTCGAAGGTGACCGGGATCTCGGGCGGCCCATGCGCGCCGATGGCCTCGGCGAGCGCCACCATGCCGGCGAAGAAGGCGCGTCGCGCCGTGGCGAGGGGCTCGTCCGGCCCCAGGATCACGGCAAAGTCGAGCAGCTCAGCGCTTCGTCGCCAGACGAGGCCCCCGGTGGCGTCACCGGATGCGGCCGCGTCGCAGGCTTCGTCGAAGGCGCTCTCCGGCCCGGCCGTAACCACGAGGGAAAAGACGGGCGGTAGGATCAGGTCCGGGTCGTCGGAGCTCGGCGCCATGCGTTTCGGTTCTACCTGCGCCCGTATGTCGGGTCCTAGTTTCGAGCCGTTATAGTATACGATGCACCAACTTGAGCGCGAGGGGGCCGGCCCTCTTTGGCGCTGTGACCAAACGTTCGGGGTAAATCTGTGTCCGACCGGATCGTGTTCGCGTGCTCCTGCGATGAGACCGTCGCCCTTGATGGAGCGGCGATCGGCAAGGCGTGCGGTGGCCGCCTGGAGACCGCCGATCAACTCTGCGGGCGCGAGATCGCCCGGTTTGAGGAGGCGCTGGCGCAGGGCACGCCCGTCACCGTCTCCTGCACGCTCCAAGCCCCCCTCTTCACCGACATCGCCGCCGGGACCGGGGCGGAATCCCGCGTGACCTTTGTCAACATCCGCGAGACGGCGGGCTGGTCGACGGAGGCCGACGCGGCCGGGCCGAAGATCGCGGCCCTCCTCGCCGCCGCGGCAGAGATGTCTCCCGCGCCGGGCACCGTCGCAATGGTCAGCCAGGGCGTCGCCCTCATCTACGGCAGCGACGAGGTCGCCATCGAGGCCGGACGGCGCCTTGCCGATCATCTCGACGTGACGGTGCTGCTCAGCCGCCCCCGCGACGTGCCGGTGCCGCGTCGCCACGAATTTCCCGTGCTGCAGGGCAGCGTCGTGTCGGCGAGCGGGCATCTCGGGGCGTTCTCCCTGCGCATCGACGATTACGCGGTGCCGAGCCCGTCATCCCGCCAGTCCCTCGCCTTCGGCCCGTCGCGCGACGGCGCCACCTCCACCTGCGACGTGGTGCTCGACCTGACGGGCGGGACGCCGCTGTTTCCCGCGCACGACCTGCGCAGCGGCTATGTTCGCGCCGATCCCCGCGATCCGGCCGCCGTGGAGCGGGCGATCTTCACGATCTCCCATCTCGTCGGCGAGTTCGAAAAGGCGCGCTTCGTCGACTTTCACGCCGATCTCTGCGCCCATTCGCGTTCGCGCATCACCGGCTGCACGCGCTGCCTCGATGTCTGCCCCACCGGGGCCATCACGCCCGCCGGCGATCATGTGGCCATCGACCCTTACATCTGCGCCGGCTGCGGTTCCTGCGCCTCGGTGTGCCCCACCGGCGCCGCCGCCTATGCCCTGCCCGCCGCCGACGCGCTGATGCGGCGCCTGCGCACCCTGATGCGCGCCTATCACGAGGCCGGGGGACGCAACGGAATCGTTCTCTTCCACGATGAGGAGCATGGCGAGCCCCTGATCGAGGCGCTGGCCCGCTACGGCGACGGCCTGCCGGCCAACGTTCTTCCCGTCGCCGTCAACGAGGTCACGCAGCTCGGGCCGGAGGCCGCCGCGGCGCTTCTCGCCTACGGCGCCGTGGGTATCCGCCTCCTCGTCCGCGACCGTCCCAAGCACGACATCGCGCCCCTGCGCAGGATGGTGCTCCTCGCAGACACGCTCGCCGGGGCATTGGGCTACGGTGCCACCGATGGGACGCCCGTGGTCTCATTGATCGAGACCGACGATCCGGATCGGCTCGGTGCCGCCCTGTCGTCCGGCAGCCTCGGCACGGCCGCGCCGGTTCCCGCCGCCTTCATGCCGGTGGGGCCCAAGCGCAACGTGCTGCAATTCGCCTTCCGCGAGATGCATGTGGCCGCCCCGGCCCCCGTGGCCGTGGTCCCGTTGGAGGCCGGATCGCCCTTCGGCGGTCTCGACTTCCGCAGCGAGGATTGCACCCTGTGCCTCGCCTGCGTCGGCACCTGCCCGACCCACGCCCTCAGCGACAGTCAGGATCGGCCGCTTCTGGCTTTCGAGGAAAGCCTCTGCGTGCAATGCGGGCTCTGCGCCGCCACTTGTCCGGAGAATGTGATCACCCTGAAGCCGCAGGTGGATTTCGCCGCTTGGAGCCAGCCGCGCCGCATCGTCAAGGAGGAGGAGCCGTTCGATTGCGTCTCCTGCGGCAAGCCCTTCGGCACGCGCAGCAGCATCGAGCGGGTCATCGAGAAGCTTCAGGGCCGCCACTGGATGTTCCGGGGCAGCGCCGGCGAGGCCCGAATCCGTACCCTGATGATGTGCGACACCTGCCGCGTCGAGGTCGTCGTCAACGAGGCCTTCGACCCGCACACGGTGCCCGAGCGGTCGAAGCCGAGAACCTCGGAGGACTATTTCCGGGCGCGGGAGACGGGCGGGAATGGCGGCGTCTGAATCCCCCGTGGATCACTGCGTCTTCGTCGCCCTCTCGAGGAAGCGCACCAGGGCCTCGCGGTCGTCCGGGTCGTTGATCGTCTGCTCGGGCATCTTGGTGCCGGGGGTGAAGCGGGACGGGCCGATCTCGAAGAGCTTCGAGATGGTCCGCGCATCCCAGACGATGTCGAGGCTCTTCAGGGCCTGCGAGAACTTGTAGCCGTCGGCGGTGGCGATGCGGCGGCCGAATACGCCGCTCAGGGTGGGGCCGGCACGATGGCCGTCCTCCGGCGTCAGGCTGTGGCAGGCGACACAGGCACGAAACACCTCGGCCCCGTGATCGCCCTTGTAGGCGGCCAGCGAGTCCGCCGGCCGCGCCATCGACAGCGGCCCGATCGGCTCGCCGGTCCTGGCATCCCACCGGCGCACGAGCCTGTCGCCGCCTCCGGTCAACAATTCGGTCCCGTCCGGCCGGAAGACGAGCGACCAGACCGGAAGTCCGGGTCCGACGAGGCTGAACGCCACCTTGGCAGCGCTTCTGTCGATCAGGGCCACGGTACCGGCCACCGTGGCGGCGGCCACCCGTCGCCCGTCCGGCGAAACGGCGAGGCCGATGACGGGGTTCGTGGCGAGGTCGACCGACGCGCGGACGGCCCCGTCCTCGGACACGAACCGCACCACGCTGTCCGCCCCGGCGGCGGCGATCTCGCCGTCCTGCGTCACGGCCACGGCGTTGATCGGCGACGGCACTTGAACGATGCGCGGCGGACCCTCTGCGTCGGTGAGAGGCCAGATCCTCAAGGTGGCATCGTAGCCTCCCGTCACGGGCCGGCCATCGGCGAGGAAGGCCACGGCATTGACGTTGCCGGCATGGCCCCGCAGCACCCGCACAGCCCCCCCGGCGAGGGGGCGGATGCGCGCGGTGCCGTCCCAGGATGCGGAGGCGAGGTGCGTCCCGTCCGGCGAGACCGCGAGGGCCACGATCGGCCCCGAATGGTCGGAAAAGACCTCCGCCGGCTCCGGGCGCCCGCCTTGCCACAGGGCGATGCGCCCGTCCTCGCTCGCCGTGACGAAGCGGCCCTCATCGAGGGCGGCGACGGCATTCACCGCGCCATCGTGGAATCGCAGGATCGCCAGGGCCGTCCCCTGGTCGATTCCCCACAGGATGGCCGAATGATCGAACCCGCCGGAGATCGCCATCCGTCCGTCGGCCGCGACGGCCAGAGCCCGGACCGGCCCGCCATGCCCGCGCAACTGTGCCGAAGCCGGAAGGGACGTGGAGAGGAGGAGAAGCACCGTGCAGATCGACCAGGCATGGCGGATCGCGGCCCGCGGGGATCGAGGTCGAACGGGCAAATCGGAGGTCTGCGCCACGCCGTTTCTCTCTGGGGCCCAAGGATGCTGAGGATTAGCCGGGACGGCGCCTCCTGTCTTCCCCGCCGGCCACCGCTCTGCTGATCCGCCACGGGCGGGGTTGCTCACCCGCCCGCGATGCCGCATCCGTCTCGGCACATGTCGATCCGGTCCGCCACTTCGGCCTTGATGCCCCTCGACGAGGCCTTGGCGCGGCTGCTCGCGGTCGCGCCCGTCGACTCCATCCTCGTCCCCGTTCGGGACGGGATCGGCTTCGTCCTCGCCGAGGATGCAGTCGCCCTCACCGATCATCCCGCCGAGCCGCGCGCGCGCAGGGACGGTTGGGCCGTGGCCGCCGGGGATGTGACCGGCGCCTCCCCCTACGCTCCCGTCACCCTGCGTGGACCGCCCTCATGGGTGGAGGATGGCGACGAGATGCCGCCGGGCACCGACACCGTGCTGCCGCCGGACGCCCTCCTCACCGATGGCGACATCGTCGCGGATGCGGCGCAGGGCGAGGGCGTCGCCCGCCTCGGTGAGGAGGCAGCGCACGGGGACGTACTGGCGCGGGCCGGTGAGCGGTTGACGCCGCTTCGTGCCCTGGCCCTCGGCGGGGCCGGGATCGGGACGGTGGCGGTCCGCAGGCCCCGCATCCGTATCGTCGGGATCGGCCATTGGTCCGCCTCGGCGGTCGCCGACTGGGTCGCGGCGGCGGGGGGGCGGATCGCCTCCAGTGACTCCGCCCGCGACGGGGAAGCCATTGCCGCAGCGCTGCGGGTCGACGGGGCCGACGCGGTCTTCGTCGTCGGCGGCACCGGGTTCGGCCGCGCCGATCACAGTGCGGAGGCCCTCGCCCGAGAGGGCCACCTCGACGCTCACGGGATCGCCCTGCATCCGGGGGAGAGCGCCGGTTTCGGCCGGATCGGGACGGTCCCGGTCCTGCTGATGCCCGGCCGGCCGGATGCCGCCCTCGCGACATTCCTCGCCCTCGGGCGGCCCCTGCTGGCCCGTCTCTCCGGCATGGCTCCGCCCGATGGCGTCAAAGGTCGCCTAACCCGGAAGATCGCCTCCACCGTCGGTGTCAGCGAGATCGTCTTCGTGCGAACGACGCGGGAGGGCGTGGAGCCCATTGGCGGCGGGGATCTGCCGCTGCGGCGTCTGATCCTCGCCGAGGGCGCGGTTCTGGTACCGCCGGAGCGGGAAGGCTACCCTGATGGCGAGTGGATCGAGATCGTGCCCCTGTGAACCGCCCCGACGGATTCGAGACGAGAGAAGACTTCCTGGCGAGGCTGTCGCGCTCGGCACGCCAGGAGCAGTTCCTCCAGGTGGTCAGCCGGGACGAGGCCGTCTCGCGGTTTCGCGCGGCGATCCCGCATGCCGCGCTGGCGGCGGAGATGGTGCCGCTGGCGGTCTGCCTCGGCCGCGCCTTGGCGGGCGACGTCGCCTCGCCCATCGACGTGCCTCCCTTCGACCGCGCCCTCGTCGACGGTTTCGCCCTCCGCGCCTCCGACACGATGGGCGCGAGCCAGGCCGAGCCGCGCCGGCTCGGCCTCAACCACGAAATCCTCGCCTGCGGCGTCGCACCCCGGCTCGTCGTCCTGCCCGGCACGGCGACGGCTATCGCCACCGGCGGCGTGATTCCGCGCGGAGCCGACGCGGTGGTGATGGTGGAGGCCACGGGGATCGCATCCGGCGATGGTCCGCTCGCCATCGACCTCGACCGGGCGACCGCGCCGGGGCAGTTCATCGGCTATGCCGGCTCCGACATGGCGCGCGGCGAGACCGTTCTGCGCAAGGGCACCGTGATCACCGCGCGGGAGATCGGCATGCTCGCCGCCTGCGGCCTCGCCGAAGTGGAGGTGGTGCGCCGCCCGAGAATCGCCGTGCTCTCCACCGGCGACGAACTGGCGGCTCCGGGCCAGCCCCTGCCGCCCGCCGGCATCTATGATTCCAACGGCGCCATCGTCGCCGCCTCGGTGACAGAGAATGGTGGCGACCCCGTGCCCTTCGGCATCGTCGCCGATGACGAGACGGCGCTCGAGGCCGCGATCCGCACCGCGCTCTCGGATTGCGACGTCGTCGTCCTGTCGGGCGGCACCTCGAAGGGGGCGGGCGACGTCTCGCATCGCATCCTCTCGCGCCTCGGCGAGCCCGGCATCCTCGTCCACGGCGTGGCCCTGAAGCCTGGCAAGCCCCTCTGCCTCGCCAAGGCGCAAGGCAAGGCCATCGTCGTCCTGCCGGGCTTCCCGACTTCGGCGATGTTCACCTTCCACGAATTCGTGGTGCCGCTCGTCCGGTCTCTCGCCGGGCTTCCCCCACGAGAGGAGGACAGCGTCGAGGCGGTTCTCCCCCAGCGCATCGCCTCTGAACGCGGGCGGATGGAATTCGTCATGGCCTCGCTCACCCATGGGCGGGACGCTCCCGTCGCGGTCCCCCTCTCCAAAGGCTCCGGCTCGGTGACGGCCTTCTCCCAAGCCGACGGCTTCTTCGCGATCCCTGCCGCGCGGGCGGGGATGGAGGCCGGCGAGCGGGTGAGCCTCTCGCGGATCGGCGCCGGCACCCGCGCGCCCGACCTCACCATCGTCGGGAGCCATTGCATCGGCCTCGACGCCGTCGTCGGACGCCTGGCCGAACGCGGCATCCGGACCCGCACCATCTGGGTCGGGTCTTCGGGGGGCCTCGCCGCCCTCAAGCGGGGCGAATGCGACATCGCCGCGATGCATCTCCTCGATCCGGAGACCGGCCGCTACAACACGCCGTTCCTCACGCCGAGCTTGCGCCTCGCGGAGGGCTGGTGGCGGATGCAGGGCGTCGTGTTCCGCCCCGGCGATACCCGTTTCGCGGGCCTACGATCTTCACACAACTCGCGGGCCCACGGGTCCCCTCTCCCGGAAGGAGAGGGACAGGGTGAGGTGTATGGCCTCTCCGGAGATGCACCACACCTCACCCCAACCCTCTCCTTCCAGGAGAGGGAGCCTGTCCCGCCTGATGCCGAACCCTCTCGGACTAAGGCAACAGCCGTTGAGCGGATGGGTGAATCGATCAAGTTCGCGGGGCGGGACGCGGCGGAGGCGGTCTCGGCCATGATCCGGGACCCGGACGCCATCATGGTGAACCGCAACACCGGTTCGGGGACGCGCCTCCTCATCGACGGGGTGCTCGACGGCGCCCGTCCGCCGGGATTCTGGAACCAGCCCCGCTCGCACAACGCCGTGGCCGCCGCCGTGGCTCAGGGCCGGGCGGATTGGGGAGTCGCCATCGAGAGCGTCGCCCGCGCCTACGGCCTCGGCTTCCTGCCGCTGACGGATGAGCGCTACGATTTCGCCTATGCCGAGGACCGGGCGCGGGACCCGGCTCTGGCCGCCTTCCTCTCCCTCCTCGCCCAGCCCGAGACCGGTTCGGCCCTGGCCGAACTCGGCTTCCCCCTCGCGCGGACCCTGCCATGACGGAGCACGCGATGCGGGTCATGGGCCTTGCCGGCTGGAGCGGGGCGGGCAAGACCACCCTTCTCGCCAAGCTCATTCCAGCCCTGATCGCCCGGGGGCTGACGGTCTCCACCATCAAGCACGCGCATCACGCCTTCGACGTGGATCAGCCGGGCAAGGATTCGTACCGGCATCGCCAGGCGGGCGCGTCGGAAGTGCTGATCTCGTCCGCTGTTCGGTGGGTGCAGATGCACGAGGTGCGCGACGGTGAAGAAGCGAATCTCGCTGACCTGCTGCGTCGTCTGAGCCCCTGCGATCTCGTGCTGGTGGAGGGGTTCAAGCGCGAGGGCCATCCAAAGCTCGAAATCCATCGGAACGCCAACGGCCGTCCGCCTCTTCATCCGCAGGACGAGAACATCGTCGCCATCGCCAGCGACCGTGCGTTTCCCGATGCGGGGATTCCCGTGATCGCTCTCGACGACGTGGCGGCCATCGCCGATCTCGTCGCGTCCCTGGCGGAGCCGGTCGATACCATCCTGAAGAGGATCGAAGGCCATGGCGCAGCTGACTGACGATTGCTTCGCCTTCGGCGGACGATTGATGAGTGTGGACGACGCCCTAACGCTGATCGCGGAGCGGCTTCCCGTGGTCGCTGGGATCGAGGACGTACCGTTGCACGAGGCGGACGGACGCGTCGCGGCGGAGGACGTGACCGCCGGAATCGACCTGCCGCCCTTCGACAATTCGGCGGTGGACGGCTACGCCGTGCGCCATGCCGATCTGGCCCCGGAGGGCGAGACGCGGATGATCGTGGAAGGTCGGATCGCCGCCGGCCATGCCGGCCGGACGATGGGGAGCGGACCGAGCGCGGTCCGCATCTTCACCGGCGCGCGGATGCCGGGCGGCGCCGACACGGTCTTCATGCAGGAGGACGTGACGGCGGAGGCGGCCGGCATCGTCCTGCCGCCGGGCTTGAAGCGTGGGGCGAACCGCCGGCTCGCCGGCGAGGATGTGCCAAAGGGCGCCACCATCGTCACCGCCGGGCGGCGCTTGTCGCCGCAGGACGTGGCTTTGGCCGCCGCCACCGGCCGCTCGACCCTGGCCGTCCGCCGCCGCCTGAGGGTGGCGGTGTTCTCCACCGGGGATGAACTGGCCGAACCGGGGGCCGTCCTGGCGCCGGGGGCGATCCACGATTCCAACCGGGTGATGCTGGTCGCCCTCCTGAAGCGCCTCGGCGCGGAGGTGAGCGACCTCGGGATCCTGCGCGACGACCCGGTGGTTCTCGCGGCACACCTCGCCAAGGGCGCGTTCGCCCACGATCTCCTCCTTACTTCCGGCGGTGTCTCCACCGGCGAGGAGGACCATGTGAAGCCGGCAGTGGAGAGCGTCGGCAGCTTGGTGTTCTGGCGTCTCGGCATCAAGCCGGGCCGACCTGTGGCCATGGGCGTCGTGCGGGGCACGCCCTTCGTCGGGTTGCCGGGCAATCCTGTGGCCGCCTACGTCACCCTGCTCTTCGTGGTCCGCCCCCTGCTGGCGCGTCTCGGCGGTGAACATTTCGAAGCGCCCCTCGCAATACCGGTCCGCTCCACCTTCGCATACCGCAAGAAGGCCGGCCGCCGCGAGTTCGTGCGCGTCAGCCTGCGGCGCGCCGCCGATGGCGGGTTGGAGGCGGTGAAGTTCCCCCGGGACGGGGCCGGCCTCCTCACCTCGCTCACGGGCAGCGACGGGCTGGCGGCGCTCCACGACGCGGTCACCGCGATCGAGCCCGGCGACACCATCGAGGTTTATCCGCACGTCGTGCTGTACTGACGAGGAATCTTTCCTCTCCCTCCCGGAGAGCGTGACCGAAGCTTGCATTGCGCGGGTTTCGGCACGATGTGCCCGGTCAAGGCCGAGGTCTCTCGCCTTTCGAGCGGGGGGCCGCTCGCCCTCCTCCTTTGCCACTCCGACCCGACCGAAAGCGCCGATGGACTTTCTCGACTCGCACTTCCTCGTCTCGGTGCTGCAGATTGTCTGGATCGACCTGCTCCTCTCCGGCGACAACGCGGTCGTCATCGCCATGGCGTGCCGATCCCTGCCCCCCGAGCAGCGCCGCACCGGCATCCTCCTCGGCGCGGGAACGGCGGTGGGGTTGCGCATCCTGTTCGCCGTCATCATCACCTATTTGCTGGCGGTACCGTTCCTGCGGATCGGAGGCGGGCTCCTGCTCCTCTGGATCGCGGTGAAGCTCGCCCTCGGTGAAGACGAGGACGATCACGCGGTGAGAGACAGCGCGACCCTGTGGAAGGCGGTGCGGACCATCGCCATCGCCGACGCCGTCATGAGCCTCGACAACGTGGTGGCCATCGCTGCCGTTGCGAAGGGCGAGGTCTCGCTGTTCGTCTTCGGCCTGCTGCTGTCGATCCCGCTCATCGTGGCAGGCGCCTCCCTCATCACGACGCTGCTGAAACGGTTTCCCCTGGTCATCTGGGCTGGCGCGGCGCTTCTTGGCTGGATCGCCGGTGAGATGATCGTCACCGACCCCTACATCGCCGAACACGTGGCCTCCGTGCCCCACGCGCACCAGGTCGCCGCTGCGATCTGCGCCGTGCTCGTCGTCGCCGTGGCGTTCATCTGGAAACGGGCGGTCGCATCGCCCGAGCCGATCGTCGATCAACGCCGCCATCGAGGCTAGTGCCCGACGAAAAACGGCCCCTCGCGAGGGGCCGTTTTTCGTCGTCGATATGAGATCGGGCTTACCGCGCCGCTTCGAGATACTTGAGGTCGAGGGCGGCCAGCGACATCAGGGGTGACGGCATGACGACGCCGTCGCGGCGGATCAGCCGGGCGACCCTCTGGCACCCCGCGATGTCGTTGGCACCGGCGGCGGCATCGCCCTGCTCGATAAAGGCGGCACTCGGCAGCTTCGGCGGCGGTGCCGCCGGAGCTGCGGGGGCAGCAGCGGGGGCTGGAGCCTGAGCCGACGCGCCGGAGGGTGCCGCCGCGTTCTGTGTCGCTCCCTGGGGGCCGGACGCGCCGGGACCGTTCGGGGAGGTCGGACCGCTCAGGCCGGAATCCTTCTGGGTCTCGTTGCCGGAGGATTTCTGAGAACCGGAGCCCGGAGCGGTGACGGCCGTGCTCGATTGGGCCGTGGCCGACCCGGACGTGGCCGGCTGAGCCGGCGCATGCAGGAACGCGGTGAGTTCCGTGCAGATATTGGCGGGCTTGCCCGCCGATTCCGCCGAGGCGACCGCCGGAACCAATGCCATCGCCGTCGCGGCGGCGATGGACAACTTTCTGATACTCGAACCCGTCATGTCACAGCCCTCCCGAGGCCAGCCGCCGCATCCGCGGCGACGCGTATGACCGTGAGAAGGTGCGCGGCACGCGAGACGTGTCAAGGGCGGCGCAGCGCGCACTTTCGTCGAAGACCTGCGATCATCTGCCTTCTGCATTGGGAAAGAAGAGCTGCTCCCCACCGATCCGGTAGGCGGCGATGGCCGCCTGACCCGGGTCCGAGACGAGCCAGTCCACGAAGGCCTGGGCCGCCTTCGCCTTCACATGCGGGTGTTTCTCGGGGTTCACGAGCATCACGCCGTATTGGTTGAAGAGGCGCTTGTCGCCTTCCACTAAGATCTTGAGGTCGCCCCGGTTCTTGAACGACAGCCAAGTACCCCGGTCGCTAAGGAGGTAGGCATTGGCGGCCGAGGCGGTGTTGAGCGCCGGGCCCATCCCCTGGCCCACATCCTTGTACCAATCGCCGCGCACGGCCCCGAGATCGAGGCCGGCCTCTTTCCAGTAGCGCAGCTCGGCGCTGTGGGTGCCCGAGCGGTCGCCGCGCGAGACGAAGGGCGCCTTGGCGGCGGCGATCTTGCGCAGGGCCTCGATGACGCTTGAGCCGGCCGCGCCGGCCGGATCGTCCTTCGGGCCGACGATGACGAAGTCGTTGTACATCACAGGAAAACGCTTCGTGCTCCACCCCTCGCCGACGAACTTCTCCTCGGCGGCGGTGTCGTGGACGAGGGCGACGTCGGCATCCCCGCGTCGGGCCGCATCGAGGGCCTGCCCGGTGCCGAGGGCGACCACCTTCACACCGATGCCGCTGGCCTGCGTGAACTTCGGGAGTAGCTCCTTGAAGAGGCCCGATTGCTCGGTGGACGTGGTGGAGGCCACCGTGATGCTTTCGGCGGGTTCGGCGGCACCCGGTACGGACGACAGTCCGGAAACGGCGACGAGGAGGCCGAGGCTCAGGAGAGAGCGGCGAAGGAGGTCCATGGCATTTCTCCGGTGAGATAGGCCCGCGCCTGCGGCGAACGGGGGGATGACAGGGTGGTGCGCACGGGTCCGTGCTCGACGGCGAGCCCCCCGGCGAGGACGACCACATCCTCGGCCAGACGCATGACCTGAGCGAGATTGTGCGAGACCAGCACGACCTTCGTGCCGGCCGCCGCCATCGACGCCACGAGATTCTCGATGACCTGGGACGAGGCCGGATCGAGATTGGCGGTGGGCTCGTCGAGAAGGAGGAGATCGGGCGCCCGCGCCCAAGCCCGCGCGAGGGCGAGGCGCTGCTGCTCGCCCCCCGACAGGCGGGTGGCCGGAGCGCCGGCCCGTTCGGAGAGCCCCACATGGCGGAGCGCGGCCCGCACCCGTTCGGCCCGTTCGCCCGCGCCGAGGCCGAGCGGGGCTAGGGCCAGCGCCACGTTGGCGGCGGCACTCGCACGGACGAGGCCGGGCCGCTGGAACACGAAGGCGGTGCCCGGACGGATATGGGCCGAGGGGCCGATGCGGATCGTCCCCCCCGTGGGCGCCAGTAATCCGTCCATGACGCGCAGGAGCACGCTCTTGCCCGCGCCGTTCGCACCGATGATCGCCGTGATGCCGGCCGACGTCACCGACATGTCGACGCCCTTGAGGATCGGGAGGTCTCCCACCCGGTAGCGCAAACCTTCGATGACAATGGGGAGCGCCGCGCTCATCCATAGGCCCGCATGGCATAGGAGCGCAGCAGCGAGGCGGTGGCGCTGACGACGAGGACGATGGCGATAAGGACGAGGCCGAGGGCCAAAGCGAGCGGCAGGTCTCCCTTCTGCGTCTCGAGGGAGATCGCCGTCGTCATGGTGCGGGTGTGCCCGTCGATATTGCCGCCGACGACGAGGACGGCCCCGATCTCCGAGATGGCGCGGCCGAACGCGGCGAGGACCGCCGTCACCAGGGAGAAGCGCGTATCGTAGATCAGGATCGCGGCCCGCCGCGCAGGTCCGAGGCCGAGGGAGCGAAGCTGCTCGCCGAGATGCTCCTCCGCATCGGCGACGATCTGGCGTGCGAGGGCGGCGACGAGCGGAACGACGAGAACCGTCTGGGCCGCGATCATCGCGCCAGGCGTGAACAGCAGGCCGAGACTGCCGAGGGGACCGGACCGTGACAGGATGAGGTAGAGGACGAGGCCGATGACCACCGGCGGCAGGCCCATCGCCGCGTTGAGGCACCCCACGACCAGTCTTCGCCCGGGAAATGTCGACACGGCGACGAGCGCCCCGAGGGGCACGCCGACAAGGGTGCCGATCCCCACTGCCGACAGGCTCACCCGCAGCGACAGGCCGGCGATGGCGACCACTTCCGGATCGAGCGCGGCGATCCGCTGGAACGTTTCCTCGAGGGTCTGAAGCATGGCTCCGGTGCTGTGCGCGGCTCCCTCCTCATGCTACCGCCCTCAGCGTCAGTTCAATAGGAAATGGATTGCCTATGAAGGTCGAGTTGCTCCTCGATGGGACCATTGCGGTGGCGGACCGTCAGCTCGCCTTCGCCCCGACCCTGGCGCTTCTGGACGCCGTGGCTGAGGAAGGTTCTCTGCGGGGCGCGGCCACGCGGCTCGACCTGTCCTATCGCTCCGCCTGGGGCCGGTTCCAGATCCTCGAAGCGGCGCTCGGCCAGCCGGTCATCCACAAGACCAAGGGGCACGGCACCGTGCTGACGCCCTTCGGCGCCACGTTCCATCAAGCGCTCGGCACCGCATCACGGGCGTGCAGAGACATCGTCGCGCGGGAGGAGAGACGGTTGGAGGCGCGGCTCGTCGGCCTGATCGGGCGTATTGCCGGCCCCCTGACCTTCGCTGTCAGCCACGATTCCGTCCTGCTCGACGCTCTGCGCGATATGGGGGGCATCGCGTTGACCATCGCGGGGAGCATGGACGCCCTCTCGCATGTGAAGGCCGGACGGGTCGATGGGGCGGGGTTCCATTTCGGCGCGGCCATGCCCGATCCGGGCTCCGTCTTCGCCGAGATCCTCGCCGACCCGACCCTCCTCACCCGTCCGGTCCTGCGGCGCGAGCAGGGCCTGATGCTCGGGCGGGGCAATCCCTTCGCCGTGTCCGCCATCACCGACCTGACCACAGGCGGCATCCGCTTCGTCAACAGGCAGCGGGGTGCGGGGACGCGGATCTGGTTCGACCGGCTCTGCGCCGAAGCCGGCATCAACGGGCGCGATATTCGCGGTTACGAGACGGAGGAGTTCACGCATCAGGCCGTCGCGGCCCTGATCGCGTCCGGGGCCGCCGATGTGGGGATGGGTACCCGCGCCATCGCGGAGCGGTTCGAGCTCGATTACCTGCCGCTTGGCGAGGAGACCTATTTCCTGGCCGTCCGAACGTTCGTCGGCCTCGAGCGCCTGGATGCGATCGCCTCGGCCATTCGGCGGAGGGCAGAGGCCACACCGGGTTATGCGTGAGGCGGAAAACCACGCGAACGGCCGTCCACAGGCGCGAGCCGGGACGGCCCTCGCCCGTGGATTTGGATCAGTGAGCCAGGATCTTCGAGAGGAAGGTCTGCGCGCGCTCGGAACGCGGCTTGTCGAAGAAGTCGTCCTTGGTGGCGTCCTCGACGATCTCGCCGCGATCCATGAAAACGACGCGGTTGGCCACTTTGCGGGCAAAGCCCATCTCGTGGGTGACGACCATCATCGTCATGCCTTCGCGGGCCAGTTCGATCATCACGTCGAGCACCTCGCCGACCATTTCGGGGTCGAGGGCCGAGGTCGGCTCGTCGAACAGCATCACGATGGGGTTCATCGACAGGGCGCGGGCGATGGCGACACGCTGCTGCTGACCGCCGGAGAGCTGGCCCGGATATTTGTGCGAATGCGCCGAGAGGCCGACCCTCCCGAGGAGCTTCAGGCCACGATCATGGGCATCGTCCTTGCCTCGTCCCAGCACCTTGCACTGGCCGAGCATCAGGTTGTCGATGATCGACAGGTGGGGGAACAGCTCGAAATGCTGGAACACCATGCCGACGCGGGCGCGCAGCTTGGGGAGGTTGGTACCCTTGGCCTGGACGCCGATGCCGTCGACGGTGATGGCCCCCTTCTGGATCGGCTCCAGGGCGTTGACCGTCTTGATCAGGGTGGACTTGCCGGACCCGGAGGGGCCGCAGACGACGACCACCTCGCCCTTGGTGACCTGGGTCGTACAGCCGTTGAGAACCTGGACCGGGCCGTACCACTTGCTGATGTTGTCGATGGCGATCATCGGCTTCGTCGAAGCCTGGGGATCGATGGCGGACATGACGGATCCTCGAGAGCTTAGCGGATGATGGCGACGCGGCGCTGAAGACGCCGGACGAGGGTCGAGGCGGTGATGCAGATCACCAGGTAGACGGCGGCGGCGAACAGATACATCTCCACGAGACGGCCATCGCGCTGGGCGACCTTCGAGGCGGCGCCGAGGAAGTCGGTGAGCGAGATGACATAGACCAGGGACGTGTCCTGGAAGAGCACGATGGTCTGGGTCAGCAGCAGGGGCAGCATGTTGCGGAAGGCCTGCGGCAGGATCACCGTCCGCATGGTCTGGCCGTAGGTCAGGCCGATGGCTTGCGCCGCCGCCGTCTGGCCTTTCGGGATCGCCTGGATGCCGGCGCGCATGATCTCGGAGAAGAACGCCGCCTCGAACAGGGTGAAGGTGACGAGAGCGGAGGTGAAGGCGCCCACCGAGATCGGCCGCGACGCGCCCGTCATCCATTGGCCGATATAGGGGACGAGGAAGTAGAACCAGAAGATCACCAGCACGAGCGGCAGCGACCTCATGAAGTTCACGTAGATCTTGGCCGGGAGCGCCAGGGCGGTGATCCCTGAGAGGCGCATCATCGCGATGATGGTGCCGAGGATGATGCCGCCCGAGGCGGCGAGCGCGGTGAGCGTCAGCGTGAACACCATTCCCGTCCCGAACAGGTACGGCAAGGATGAGAGGACGACTCCGAAGTCGAAATCCGTGAACATCGGTCCTCTAGTCCCGTCTGACGGTCGCGAAGGAGGGGGAGAGGGAGCGCGCCGTCATCAGCGCGATCCCGGGACGGTGATGCGGGTCTCGAGTTTGCTCGATGCCGTCACAACGATCAGGCTGATGCCGAGATAGATGACCGTCGCCGCCGTGAAGGATTCGAAGACCTGCGAGGAGAATTCCTGCATCGAGCGCGCCCGCGCGGTCAGTTCGAGCAGGCCGATGGTGAGCGCCACCGAGGTGTTCTTGAGGTTGTTCAGGAACTCGGAGGTGAGCGGCGGCAGGATCACCCGGTAGGCGTTGGGCAGCAGCACGTAGCGATAGGTCTGCCACGTGGTGAGTCCCAGCGCCGTGCCGGCCATGCGCTGGCCGCGCGGCAAGGTCTCGATGCCGGTGCGGACCTGTTCGGCGACGCGGGAGGCCGTGAAGAAGCCGAGGCAGATGACCGCCGTGTAGAACGACGAGTTCGGCAGCTGTTTCAGCCAGGTCCCCCAGGAGCCGGGCAGGATCTCCGGCACCACGTAGAACCAGAGGAACATCTGCACGAGGAGCGGGATGTTGCGGAACAGCTCCACATAGGTGGTGCCGACCCGTTGGGCCCCCCGGCTCGGAAGGGTGCGCAGCACCCCGATGAGCGAGCCGAGGGAGAAGGCGATGATCCAGGAACAGAACGCCGTGGCGATCGTCCAGGAGAGGCCGGAGAGAAGCATGTCGGCATAGGTGCCGGTGCCTTCCGGCGACGGTTCGAAGAAGATCCGCCAGTTCCAGTTGTAATTCATCGCCTGTCGTCTGCTCCGATGCGGCGGCTTAGTAGGCGGCCGGGTCGGCGCTGTCGCTCGGCGACTCGAAGGCCTTCTTCATGGGATCGCTCATGGGAAGGCTGAGGTTGATGCCGCGCGGCGGGATCGGCTTGGTGAACCAGGTCTCGTACAGGGCCTTGCCCTCAGGGCTCTTGTAGAGCTTGGCCGTAGCCTCATCGACCACGGCCTTGAACGGCGCATCGTCCTTGCGGAGCATGATGCCGTAGGGCTCGGGCTTCGACAGGGCCTCACTCGAGATGGCGTAGGCACCGGGCTCCTTGGCGCTGGCGGCCAGCGAGGCGAGGAGCACGTCGTCCATGACGAAGGCGGCGGCGCGGCCGGTCTCGACCATGAGGAAGGCTTCGGCGTGATCCTTGGCGGGCAGGATCGTCAGGCCGAGGCTGCGGGCGGTGTTGGCCTCGTTGATCTGGCGGATGTTGGTGGTGCCCGAGGTGGACACGACGGTCTTGCCCTTGAGATCCTCGATCGTGTCGAGCTTGGCCGACTTCTTCGCCACGTAGCGGGTGGCGGTGAGGAAGTGTGTGTTGGTGAAGGAGACTTGCTTCTGGCGGTCGACGTTGTTGGTGGTCGAGCCGCATTCGAGATCGACGGTGCCGTTGGCGATCAGCGGGATGCGGGTGGCGGAGGTGACGGGATTGAGCTTCACCTCGAGCTTGGTCAGCTTCAGGTTGGTCTTCACCGCCTCGGCGATCTTCTTACAAATCTCGAATGCGTAGCCGACCGGCTTCTGGTCGCCGTCGAGGTAGGAGAACGGGACCGAGGCGTCGCGATAGCCGATCGTGATTTCGCCGGTCTCTTTGATCTTCTTGAGGGTGCCGGTCAGTTCCTGGGCATTGGCGCCGGATGCGCCGAGCGTGATGCCCATTGCCGATACAAGGACGACCGCCGCCGACAGAGCAGCGGACCTGTGATGACCAAAATGCATGTGAAGGCTGGCTCCCGGAGGGGTTCTCGCCGATCGGACGACCGGCACGTGAGGCTCAACGTAGCAGCGGTCTCGCCCATCGCAATCGGTGAATGAGGCCTCACCGGAGATGTCAACCGCTCGAAGAGCTTATAGCAATCGGCGTGCCGCGCGCGCCACAGAGATCCATTTCGGCGAGACAATGCCCCGCATTTGAAATTATACCGCACCACGAAAGACGAGGGCATCACGGACCTGTACAGCACATGAGAAAGGCCCAGCTTTGCAGCCGGGCCTTTTCAAGAACATCTTGAATGATCTTGCGGGATCCGAGCATGGCTCCGATCCCGCCGACATTTGATGCTTAGAAGTCGCGCTGCACGCGCATACGCACCTGGTAGGTGTCGTCGGCGGTCACGGTACGAACGGCGCCGGAGGCGATGTTCGCAGCGTTGACGGTACCGCTCGACTTGGTCTGATCGACCACGCGGCCGTTCTGAACGCCGACCTTGGTGTAGAAGCCCTCGACACCGATATCGAGGTCCTTGACCGGCGACCAGATCAGGCTCGCGCCGGCGACGATCTGGTAGGTGTCACGCAGGACCGGGCTCACGTCGAACGAGACCGAGCCGGGAACGCCGGTGAACTGACCGGTGGCGCCGGTGGTCTGGAACGCGGCTGCGTTGGCGGCGCGAGCACCGCGAGCGAAGGACATCTCGCCGTAGCTGCCGAACACGGCCGAGCGCCACTCAGGCGACCAGTAGTGGAGGAACGAACCAACAACCGTGAAGCTGGTGGACAGCTCGATCTTGCCCGTGAGGGGGTTGAGCGTCGCATCCGACATGTAGGGGTCGAAAGCAGCGCCGTTGATGGTGCTGGCCCGCGAGGTGTAGCTGCCGTTATACGAAGAGAAGCCGGTGTAGAGGGTCGCGCCCTCGCCATAGGCGCCCTGGAGGTACAGGGTATCGCCCGGAGCGATGAACGGGGTGTTGATCTTCACGCCACCCTGAACGGCCCAGCCGTACTCGCTCGAAGGACCCTTCGTCACAGCATCGAAACCACCGAGGCCGGGGGCGACGGCCGCGCCGAAGGTCGCTCCGACCGGATTGCCGATGTTGATCTCCTTCACAGCGGCAGAGATCTGTGCGGAACCCCAGGCGGCGTCGTAGCGAAGCACGCCGACGAAGTCGGGCATGCGGTTACGCTGTGCGACATCGTAGTTCTGGAAGGTGTTGGCCAGACCCACGGTGCCGACGAGGATCGGAGACGGGGCACCGGTCACACCAGTCGTTCCGAAGGTCTGCGAGTAGACCGTATTACGACGGAAGGTCGGGTCTTCGAGCGAAACCGTGGCCGAGAAGCCTTCACCGAACTTGGCCGAGTAGGCGAGCAGGTTCGTGGACTGGACGTCGGAGTTCAAGGTCGCGCCGGCGAACTCGAAGTCGTGGGCGTAGAAGTCGAAGAACGAGGAGGCGCGACCGGCGGTGAGGCCGGCGAACTGGATGAACGCCTTGTCGGTGTTCACGAACTGCTGGTCGCGGCCGGACTGGTCCTGGCCCGTGGCGCCGAAGGCGGAGCCGATACGCTCCTGGGTGCCGGAGCGGAGACCGCCCGTGGAACCGGTGCGCGAGGCGAACTGGATACGGGTGAAGGCGCGCAGGGTGCCGTAAGCCGTCTGGGTGCGGGCATCGACGTTGATGCGGGCGAGACCGATGTAGCCGGTCGTGTCGCCGTTGGAGCCGGAGCGGCTGTCCGTCGGCTGGTAGCCGATGTCGAGGCGGGCGCGGCCCGAGAGACGAATGCAGGTATCCGTACCGGGGATGTAGAAGAAGCCGGCGCCATAGGCGGAGCAGACGCGGACGTATTCGATCGGCACGGCCTTCTTCACGGGAAGATCGGCGGCGTGCGCTCCAGCGACCGACGCAAAGGCTGCGGCGGTACCGAGGAGTGAGCTCTTCAAGAGCTTCATTGATATCTCCAAAAGCTTCGAGACCCGAGGGACAGGCAACTTCAACCCGGCATGGGCCGGTGTTCGTTTGCCTTTATTTGTTAGCCGGCAGGGCTTGAGGGCCCCGTCTCGACCGTGCCCCGGGGTTTCCCCAGTGCGTATTCACTCTGTGCGAGCGGGTTCCGGCGGGCAACTCGGAATCGCGAATGCCAGATCGGTTCTGAACTGCTGTGGCGGCGCTGCAACGTTCGTCAGGCGGCAAACCATGTCATCGCCGGCGCCGCTTGCTGTGCAGAACGAAGGCCGCGAGAAGAAAAACAGTGCAGCCTGCCGCGCTATTAGAATCCGTTGTTCCTTTTAACGCGCTCTGTGCTGACTTTTTGTGCTCCGCACCGTCACTGAACCGTCACGGAGCCCTCTGGGCCGTAATCCGGTGACGGCCTTCACGCCGATGGACCGTTCCGCCTCACCCGGGACGGACGGGTCATCGCTTCGAGTTCGAGCAGATGGTCGAGCTGGACTTCCGTAAGAAGCCCCTCCTCCAGCACGATGTCGGCGACCGGGCGATTCTCCGCCAGAGCGCGCTGGGCGACCCTGGAACACGCCTCGTATCCCAGGGCCGGCACTAGAGCGGTCACGAGGCCGATGGAGCCGTGGACGAGGGAGCGGCAGCGCTCGCGATCGGCCTCGATCCCTTCGATGCAGCGTTTCGTCAGGGTATCCACCGCGGCGGTGAGCATGCGCAGGGAGCTGAGGACGCAGTATCCGATGGTCGGCTCGAAGGCGTTGAGCTGGAGCTGCCCTCCCTCGGCGCAGAGGGTCACGGTGAGGTCGTGACCGATCACCAGAAAGGCGACCTGGTTGACCACCTCGGGAATCACCGGGTTGACCTTCCCCGGCATGATCGACGAACCGGCCTGGACGGCCGGCAGCCGGATCTCGCCGAACCCGGTGCGCGGCCCGCTCGAGAGCAGGCGCAGGTCGTTGCAGATCTTCGAGAGCTTCACGGCCACGCGCTTCAGCACGCCCGAGAACAGCACGAAGGCACCGAGATCGGACGTCGCCTCGATCAGGTTCGAGGCGAGCACCATGGGGTGTCCGGAGATGCGCGACAGCTCCTCCACCGCCAGGGACGCATAGCGAGGATCCGCGTTGATGCCGGTGCCGATGGCGGTGGCACCGAGATTGACCTCCCGGAACAGCCCGACGATCTCGTTCAGCCGGGCCACATCCTCCTTCATGGTGGCGTGGAACCCGTCGAACTCCTGGCCGAGGGTCATGGGCACCGCATCCATGAGCTGGGTGCGGCCCATCTTGAGGACGTCGGCGAATTCAACGGCCTTGCCCTTGAAGGCATAGGCGAGGTCGTCGAGGGCCTTGATGAGGGGCTGGGTCGCGAACATGACGGCCAGGCGCAGGGCAGTCGGATAGGCGTCGTTGGTGGATTGCGCCATGTTGACGTCGTCGTTGGGGTGGAGCGCCTCGTAATGCCCCAGCGGGTGCCCCATCAGTTCCAGGGCGACGTTGGCGATGACCTCGTTGGCGTTCATGTTGGTCGAGGTGCCGGCCCCGCCCTGAATCGCGTCCACTACGAAGGATTCGGCAAAGCGCGGCTCGGTGGCGATGAGGGTGCAAGCGCGGTCGATGGCATCCGCCTTGTCGGCTGCAAGATAGCCCAGCCGCCTATTGGCGCGGGCGGCCGCCTGCTTCACCAGGGCGAGGCTTCTGACGAATTCGGGAAAGTGCCCCACCGGCACGCCGGTGATGGGGAAGTTAGCCACCGCGCGCTTGGTGTGGATCCCCCAATAGGCGCCGGCCGGCACCTCGCCATAGCCGAGGAGGTCGTGCTCGGTCCGCGTCTGCGCGCCCTCCATCTCGACGGTCCGCACGGTGGCGACGGCGATGTTTTCGGCCGGCGCCTCGGTGGGCTTCTGCATGTCCGTCGCCATTGGCCATCTCCTTCGCCCCGCGCTCGCGGCGGCACAGCCGAAGGCCACATGCGGCAGCTTAGCCGTCAAGCGCCTCAGGCGGGCAATGCTGACATCGGCTCAATCCTGAAGCCCCATGACCTGAAAATTCGTTCTCAGCTCGTCGGACATCGGCATGTTCAGGCGCTCGCCGTTCGGCAGCCGCTTGAGGAACCAGCGCTCGTAGATCCAGCGCAATTCCCGCGACTCGGCGAGACGTTCGAAGGCGGCGCTCACGACCTCGGCGAATTGCGGGTCGTCCTTGCGAAACATCAGGCCGTAGGGCTCGAAGGAGAGCTTGTCCGCCAGCACGGTATAGGACGCCCCGTCCGCTCCGGCCGCGGCGATGAGGCCATAGAGCAGGACATCGTCGAGCCCCAGCGCGTCGGCCCGGCCGTCCCTGACCATGGCGAAGGATTCGGCGTGGTCGCGGCCCGTGACGAGGGTGGCCGACAGGTTGAACCGCGCCATCAAGGCGCGCAGGGCCGCCTCGTTGGTAGTGCCCGCGGTGATAGCGACGGTCTTGCCGGAGAGGTCGCGATAGGAACCGATGGACCCGCCGCGCTTCACCAGGAGCTTGGTGGCGCTGAAATAGGTGATGGGCGAGAAGGCCACCATCTTGCGGCGCTCCGCATTCGCTGTGGTCGATCCGCATTCGAGGTCGATCCTGCCCGAGGTCAGGGCGGCGATCCGGGTATCCGGGGTGACGGGCTCGTAGCGCACGGCGAGATCGGTGCGGCCGATCTCCTTGCCGATGGCATCGACCACCTCCAGGCAGAGATCGATCGCGTATCCCACCGGATGACCTGCCGCGTCCTTGAACGAGAAGGGCAGCGAGTTTTCGCGGTAGCCGAGGGTGACGGCACGCGATTCACCGATCTTCTTCAGCGTTCCGGTGAGAACATCGATGGCGGACGCGGGCGCGGCGCTCAAGGCGAGCACCAGGGCGCCGGCGGCCGCTGCCATCATGCCCTTCGCGTGCATTGTCCGTTTCCCGTCAAGCCATAGGGGTTGGGATCGGCGGCGAGCGATGCCGCCGACGTTCAGGCCGGCTCGGCCAAGGGCGACACGTCCCGGTCGAGGCTCTGGTCGGTCAGTTCCAGCTGCCCCTCCCATTTCGCGACCGCGACGGTGGCGACGCTGTTGCCTAGGACGTTGGTGGCCGAGCGGCCCATATCGAGGAACTGGTCGATGCCGATGATGAGGAGGAGACCGGCCTCCGGGATGTGAAAGGTCGAGAGCGTGGCGGAGATCACCACCAGCGAGGCGCGGGGCACGCCGGCCATGCCCTTCGACGTCACCATCAGCAGGAGGAGCATGGTCATCTGCTGCCCGAGGGTCAGCGGGATGTTGTAGGCCTGCGCGATGAACATCACCGCGAAGGTGCAGTACATCATTGAGCCGTCGAGGTTGAACGAATAGCCCATCGGCAGGACGAACGAGGTGATCTTGTTGGGCACGCCGAAGCGCTCGAGGTTCTGCAGGGTCTTCGGATAGGCCGCCTCGCTCGACGCGGTGGAGAAGGCGAGGAGGAACGGCTCCTTGATCAGGTTGAGAAGCCGCCGCATCTGCTTTCCGACGAGCATGAATCCGGCGAAGGCCAGCAGGCACCACAGCATGGCGAGGCTGAAGTAGAACTCCACCATGAACTTGCCGTAGGTCACGAGGACGCCGATGCCCTGCGTGGTGATCGTCGCCGCGATGGCAGCGAACACCGCTAAGGGTGCGAATCCCATGACGTAGCCGGTAATCTTCAGCATCACGTCGGCGAGGCCCTCGATGCCCTCGGCCAGGAGCTTGCCCTTCTCCCCCAACGCCGCGAGCGCGACGCCGAAGAAGATCGAGAAGACGACGATCTGCAGGATCTCGTTGTTGGCCATCGCCTCCACGGGGCTTTTCGGCACCAGATGGGTGACGAACTCCTTGAGGGAGAGTGACGCGGCCTTGAGGTTGGTGGTGGCGCCGGCATCCGGCAGCGGCAGGTTCAGGGCGTCGCCGGGCCGCAGGATGTTGACCATCACGAGGCCGAGCAGCAGTGAGCACAGGGACGCGCCGACGAACCACAGCATCGCCTTGCCGCCGACGCGGCCGACGGAGGCGGTGTCGCCCATATGCGCGATGCCGACGACGAGGGTCGAGAACACCAGGGGCGCGATGATCATCTTGATCAGGCGCAGGAAGACGTCACTGACGAGGGCGATGTAGCCGGAGATTTCCTTGGATGTCTGAGGGTCCGGCCAAGTGATGTTGCAGAGATACCCGACCGCGATGCCGAGGAGCATGCCGATGAAGATATAAGTCGTCAGCCTGGACTGCATCGCACTTCCTCACCGGCATAATCGTCTACAGATAATCTGCATGACACGTGCCATGTCTGGCGCCGTCGCATCACAAGGGCTCGATACAAGGTGATCCGATCGGCCCACTGGATTGCCCCGCATGGTACGGGCACGGACACCCGGTGATGCTTCAGCCTTGATACCGGGTTCTTGGTCACGGCGATTTTGGAGGAGGTTATTCCTTTTCGTTAGTTGCGCAAGCACTCTTCGAACGCTCCGCGAGCACTCCGCGAAAGGTCCGCGGACGGCGCCGGCGGAGGCCCGAAAACCCGTCGGATCGATGCGGTGAATCAGTTCCGGTGAAGGCCCGACGCGACCCTCGCCGCCCGGCGGATGGCTTCCGGCTGCGGCTCGCCGGCCGGGACGACCCAGCTTCCGCCGACGCAGAGGACTTGCGCGAGCTTGAGCCAGTCCGGTGCCGTCGCTTCGGTGATCCCGCCGGTCGGGCAGAAGCGGACCTGCCCGAACGGACCGGTGAGGGCCTTCAATGCCCGGATGCCCCCGGCAGCCTCGGCGGGGAAGAACTTGAACCGGTCGAGCCCGTGGTCGAGGCCGCGCATGATGTCGGCGGCATTGGCGACCCCCGGCAGGAAGGGGATGCCGCGAGCGATCGCGGCCTTCGTCAGCGGGTCGGTGAGACCGGGGCTGACGATGAATTGCGCGCCCGCCTCCATCGCCGCGTCGAGATCCCGCTCGTTGAGCACGGTGCCCGCGCCGACGACGGCCCCCTCCACCTGAGCCATAATGCGGATCACCTCCAGGGCGGCGGGAGTCCGAAGGGTCACCTCCAGGGCCGTCAGCCCGCCATCCACCAGGGCCCTGGCGATCGGCTCGGCATGGGCGGCTTCCTCGATCACGAGGACGGGGATAACGGGAACGGAGCGCATCAGCGCATCGATGGTGGTCATTGAGAACCGTCCTTGGGGAAGATTGGAGTGTTCCGTCGGTCGTTGGAGCGGAGTGCGGAGAGCTTCGGCTAGAGTCCGGCGGCGCTGAGCATCGCGGATGCGCCCTGCTCGGCCCCGTCCGCCCCGTGGCGCATGAAGGCGAAGAGCTCGCGGCCGGTCCCGAAAGCCGGCGGCGGCGCGGTGGCGCCCCCCCGCGCCTCCCATTCCGCCGGGTCGACGAGAGCCTCGAGCGTTCCGTCCTCGGCGCTGAGGCGGACGATGTCGCCGTCGCGCAGCTTGCCGAGCGGACCGCCGCCGAGGGCCTCCGGACTCAGGTGGATCGCCGCCGGCACCTTGCCCGACGCGCCGGACATGCGCCCGTCGGTGACGAGGGCGACGCGGAAGCCGCGGTCCTGAAGAACGCCGAGCTGCGGCGTCAGCTTGTGCAGTTCGGGCATTCCGTTGGCTTTCGGCCCCTGGAAGCGCACCACGACGACGACGTCGCGCTCGAGTTCGCCCGCCTTGAAGGCGGCCATGACGTCGTCCTGATCGTCGAACACCCGCGCCGGGGCCTCCACGGTCCAGCGTGAGGGATCGACGGCGCTGGTCTTGAAGGTGGCCCGGCCGAGATTGCCCTTCACCAGCCGCATCCCGCCATCCGGCTGGAAGGCGTTGGCGGGGCCGCGCAGGATGCTCTCGTCGTGGGAGGCCGCCGGCGCGTCCTCGAAGACGAGCTGGTCCTCGATGAGCTTCGGATCGCGGGCGTGGTCGCGCAGGCGCCCGCCGGCGACGGTGAGGATGTCGTCGTGCAGCAGGCCCGCATCGATCAGGCTGGCGATAACGTAGGACATGCCGCCGGCGGCGTGGAAGTGGTTCACGTCCCCGGAGCCGTTGGGATAGACCTTGGCCACCTGCGGGATGACCGCCGAGAGCCGGTCGAAATCCTCCCAGTCGACGATGATCCCGGCTGCCCGGGCGATGGCCGGCAGGTGGATGGCGTGGTTGGTGGAGCCGCCGGTGGCCAACAGGCCGATGATCGCGTTGACGATCGCCTTCTCGTCGACGCAGCGCCCGAGGGGCCGGTAATCGTTGCCCGCCGCGCCGATCTCGGTGAGCCGGTGCACGGCCGCGCGGGTCACCGCCTGGCGCAGCTTCGTGCCCGGGTTGATGAAGGAGGCGCCGGGCATGTGCAGGCCCATCACGTCCATCATCATCTGGTTGGAATTGGCGGTGCCGTAGAAGGTGCAGGTCCCCGCCCCATGATAGGAAGCGGATTCCGACTCCAGCAGTTCGTCGCGGCCGACCTTGCCCTCGGCATAGAGCTGGCGGATGCGCTGCTTCTCCTTGTTGGCGAGGCCGGAGGGCATCGGCCCCGCCGGGATCAGGATCTGCGGCAGGTGCCCGAAGCGCAGCGCCCCGATGAGCAGGCCCGGCACGATCTTGTCGCAGATACCGAGCAGGGCCGCCCCGTCGAACATGCCGTGGCTGAGCCCCACCGCCGTGGAGAGCGCGATGGTGTCGCGGGAGAACAGCGACAATTCCATGCCGCGCTGGCCTTGCGTGACGCCGTCGCACATGGCCGGGACACCGCCAGCGACCTGGACCGTGGCACCGACCTCGCGAGCGAAGAGCTTCATCTGCTCCGGGTAGCGGCCATAGGGCTGATGCGCCGACAACATGTCATTATAGGCGGTGACGATGCCGATGTTCATGCCCCGGCCGGACTTGATCGCCGGCTTGTCCTCGCCGGAGGCCGCGAAGCCATGGGCGAGGTTGCCGCAATTGAGCATCGGCCGGTGCACGCCGCCGTCGCGTTCGCGGGCGATCAGGTCGAGATAGGCGCGCCGGCTCGCTTTGGAGCGCGTCACCACGCGCTCGGTGACGGCTGCGACTTCCGGGTGAAGTTCGGTCATGGCAGATCCTTCCCTCGCTGATGCGAAGCCACCTGCTGTCAGGAACGTAGAGGGCTCGTCTCGCAGGCGATAGATCGGTCGCCGCACGGTACGATCAATGACCGGATCGGCTCAGCACGTTTCAGGCCATCGCGGTTCGGCGTAGGCGATGGTGCGGACGGCGGGACTCGAACCCGCACAGCCTTTCAGCCGCAAGATTTTAAGTCTCGTGCGTCTACCGGTTTCGCCACGTCCGCATTGCGGGATCAGCGGTAACGAGGCCAGGCTCCGAGATCAAGGCGCCCAGCCGTAGAGCCAGTCGTAGCGGCGGCCCATCCCGGCGGGACCGAGGCGGCGCATGACGATGTTGCGGGCGAAACCGACGAGCCCGCCCGCATGGTAGGTCCGGCCATTACCGCGCGCGGCCGATTGCACGCGCCTCGTGCGGGGGGCGCGCAGGCCGGCATAGGCCGACAGGGATGCCGCCACGTCGTCGGCCCGCAGGGTCAGAGCGAAGACGGCCGCGTCCTCGATGGCGAGCGCCGCTCCCTGCGCCAGGAACGGCAGGACCGGATGGGCCGCGTCCCCGATGAGGGCCACCCGCCCCCGCGCCATGGGCCGCGCCGTCGGCCGGTCGACGAGGGACCAGACCAGCCAGGAATCGGGCGCGGTCAGGAGCTCGGTCAGGACCGGGGTCGCGTCCGGAAACTGCGCGCGCAGGACGGCGGGTTCACCGAGCTGGCCCCAATCCTCGCTGCCGAGGCGCTCGGGCACCACGGCCACGATGTTGATGCTCCGCCCGCCCTGGATCGGGTAATGCACCACGTGCCGGCGGCGCCCCAGCCACAGGCCGGTCTCGTCGCCCTGCAATTCCGGAGGCGCGGCATCGCGCGGGATCGTCGCGCGCCAGGCGGCCTCGCCGCAGGACCGCAACCGCCTGCCGTCGAAATGGCCGCGCAGGGTGGAGCGTACGCCATCGGCACCCACCACGAGGTCGACGGCCAGGGTCTCGGACCGGGAGCCCTGACCGCTTTCCAGGGTCAGCTCGACGGAGGTGTCCGATTCGGCGAGTCCCCTGACATCCCGCCCCATCAGCAGGCGGATTCCCGGCCGGCTGCGCACGGCATCGAGCAGAAGCGTCTGCAGATCGGCACGGTGGATGACGTAGTAGGGCGCGCCGTGGCGGCCGCGAAGTTCCGCCCCGAGTTCGACACCGCCGATCTCGCGGCCAGACGCGAGGGCACGCACCACCACCCGCGGCGGCTCGCTCGCCGCCCGGCGTAGAGCGGCGCCGAGGCCGAGGGAAATCAGCACGCGGCTGGCATTCGGGGAGAGCTGCAGGCCGGCGCCGACCTCGCTGAACCCCGTCCTGCGCTCGACGAGCGTCACCTCATGTCCGGCGGCATCGAGGGCAAGGGCGGCGGTCAGGCCTCCTATGCCCGCGCCGACGATGGCGACGGCCAGGCCGGGAGAGGCTTGAGGGGTTCGGGAACCGTCGGACACCTGCGGATCTCGCCCTCGCGAATCGTGTGCGATCAGGCGGCCTTCGCGTCGTGGTCGACCCAGACGGCAGCGGCCGGATCGGCGGTGCCGGCCTTCAGGCCGGGGCGATAGCGGTAGAGCGTCGAACAATACTGGCAGATGATCTCGTCGTCGGTCCCCATGTCGAGGAAGACGTGCGGGTGATCGAAGGGCGGCTTGGCGCCGATGCACATGAACTCCTTCGAGCCCACTTCGATGAGGGCAACTCCGAGGTCGTTGTGGAAATGCGGCACCGCCTTGTCAGCCATCGCCCGATCCTGCCTCCAACCCGCCGGGGCCGAGCCCCGCCCGGGCACCATTGCTCCGTCCGGGCCATTCTCTACCCCCTCGGCGGCCCCAAGCCTAGCGCCGACGATTCCCCAAACGCAGCAAAAAGCCCGTCTCATCGAGGCTTGGCCTCCCGTGCATGCCGCCTTAGAGAGGTATGTCTCTCTGCTGCTTTTACGAAACCACGTTCCTCATGACTCAGAACGAACAGGCCGTCGTCGAAGGCGGACGCCGCGCGCCGCGGCCGCCGATTCACGGTCCCGAAGGGTTCGAGGGCATGCGCAAGGCCGGCCGTCTCACGGCGGAAGCCCTCGACGTGCTGATGGAGGCCACCGCCCCCGGCGTCACTACTGAGGCGCTGGACCGCCTCGCCTACGAATTCGCCATGGATAACGGCGCCTACCCGGCCTCGCTGCTGTATCGCGGTTATCCGAAGTCGATCTGCACCTCCATCAATCATGTGGTCTGCCACGGCATCCCGAACGACAAGCCCCTGCGCGACGGTGACATCGTCAATCTCGACATCTGCCTCATCGTCGACGGCTGGCATGGCGACAGCAGCCGCATGGCGTATGTCGGCGAGGTGCCGCGCAAGGCGGCACGCCTCTGCGAGATCACCCACGAATGCCTCATGCGGGGCATCGCCGCGATCAAGCCGGGCGGCTCGACCACGGATATCGGCCGCGCGATCCAGGCTTATGCCGAAGCGGAGCGCTGCTCCGTGGTGCGCGATTTCTGCGGACACGGCCTCGGGCGCATCTATCACGACGCACCGACCATCCTGCACTATGTCGAGCCGAGCTACGACGTGACCTTCGAGCCGGGGCAGTTCTTCACGGTCGAGCCCATGATCAATCTCGGCCGCCCGGCGGTGAAGGTGCTCTCCGACGGCTGGACCGCCGTGACGCGGGATCGCTCGCTCTCGGCTCAGTTCGAGCACACGGTGGCGGTGACGGAGACGGGGGTCGAGGTCTTCACCTTCTCGCCCAAGGGCCTGCATCAGCCGATCGACCCCTCCGCCTGACGATGCCGGGATCCGGAGGCAAGACGATGCCGCGCCTCCCTCTCGAATCGCCCGCAGGCGAGGCGGCCTCGGACGCTCCCCATTATCTCGGGCACCGCGACCGCCTGCGGGCGCGCTTCGCCCAGGCGGGGGCGGATGCCCTGCCGGATTACGAACTTCTCGAACTCGTCCTGTTTCGCGCGATCCCGCGACGGGACGTGAAGCCCCTGGCGAAAGCCCTGATCCGCCGCTTCGGCAGTTTCGCCGAAGTGGTGAGCGCCGAGCCGAACCGCCTCGCGGAGGTGGAGGGTGTCAGCCAGGGCGTCGTCGCCGATCTCAAGCTCATCGAGGCGGCGGGCCATCGCCTGGCGCGGGGCGCCATCGCCGCGCGGCCCCTGCTCTCCTCCTGGGCGGCACTCCTGGAATATTGCCGCGCCACCATGGCGTTCTCGCCGCGCGAGCAGTTCCGCGTGCTGTTCCTCGACAAGCGCAACCACCTCATCGCCGACGAGGTCCAGGGGCGCGGCACCGTCGATCACACCCCGGTCTATCCGAGGGAGGTGGCCCGCCGCGCCCTCGAACTCTCGGCCACCGCCATTATCCTCGCGCACAACCACCCCTCCGGCGATCCGGCGCCTTCGGCGGCCGACATCAAGATGACGCGGGAGATCGTGGCGGTCCTCGACCCGCTGGGGATCGTCGTCCACGACCATGTCATTCTCGGCCGGGATGGACACGCGAGCCTGAAGGGGTTGAAGCTGATTTGAATGTGCTACTCTGACGATCGGGTCGCGGCGGATCGTTCGCTTCGCGGTGATCGGACGACACCATCGGTCTGCTGCGAAGCGCACATCGTCCCGGTGGCGCGCCTCTTGCGAAGATGCCGGGATAAAAGGGGAGGCGCGAATGGCGCTCGCTGCGTTCGACGAGATGAATGGGATACCGGGAGCCGCCCTGGGCGATGCCTCGGTTCGCGAAGCCTATGACAGCCTGAAATCGTGGCTCGAGACGACGCCGCCCGAGCACTTCAACACGCGCCGCAGCCAGGCCGAGATGCTCTTCCGGCGCATCGGCATCACCTTCGCCGTCTACGGCGCCAACGAGTCCACCGAGCGACTGATTCCGTTCGACATCATCCCCCGGGTGATCACCAAGCCGGAATGGAGCTTCCTCGAGCGCGGGCTGAAGCAGCGGGTCACCGCGATCAATGCCTTCCTCAGCGACATCTATGGCGCCCAGGAATGCATCAAGGCCGGAATCATTCCAGCCGATCTGGTCTATCGCAACCCGCATTACAGGATGGAGATGCGGGCCTTCAAAGTCCCGCACGACCTCTACGTCCACATCGCCGGCATCGACATCGTCCGCACCGGCGAGAACGACTTCTTCGTGCTGGAGGACAATGCCCGCACGCCGTCCGGCGTCTCCTACATGCTGGAGAACCGGGAAGTGATGCTGCGGCTCTTCCCCGAGCTGTTCTCGCGCCATCGCGTCGCGCCGGTGGAGAACTACCCCGACGCGCTCCTGGCGACCCTGCGCAGCCTCGCCCCGCAGACGGCGACGCGCGACCCCTCCGTCGTGCTGCTCACCCCGGGACGCTACAATTCCGCGTTCTACGAACACTCGTTCCTGGCCGACAAGCTCGGCGTCGATCTGGTGGAGGCCTCCGACCTCTTCACCAAGGACGACGTAGTCTACATGCGCACCACGGAAGGCCCGCGCCGGGTCGACGTGATCTATCGCCGCCTCGACGACGACTTCCTCGACCCCCTGGTGTTCCGGCCCGATTCGGTCCTCGGCGTGCCCGGCCTGATGAACGCCTACGAGCGCGGTACGGTGACCCTCGCCAACGCGGTCGGCACCGGCATCGCCGACGACAAGGCCGTCTACAGTTACATGCCGGAGATCGTGAGATTCTTCACCGGCGAGGAGCCGATCCTGCACAACGTGCCGACCTATCGCTGCCGCGAGAAAGAAGCCTTCTCCTACGTCATGGACAACCTGGCCGACCTCGTCGTGAAGGAGGTCAACGGATCGGGCGGCTACGGCATGCTGGTCGGCCCGCACGCCACCAAGCGGGAGATAGAGGATTTCAGCCGCAAGCTGCGCCACGCACCGGACGGGTTCATCGCCCAGCCGACCCTGGCATTGTCCACCTGCCCGACCTTCGTCGCGTCCGGCGTCGCGCCGCGCCACGTCGATCTGCGGCCCTTCGTGCTATGCGGCTCCGACGAGATCAGGATCGTTCCCGGCGGCCTGACCCGCGTCGCCCTGAAGGAAGGGTCGCTCGTCGTCAACTCCAGCCAGGGCGGGGGCACCAAGGATACCTGGGTGCTGGACGCCTGACGCTACGTCGAAGCCCATCCCGGAAGCGGGGTGGATCGTTTTCTCGCCCATCGCCTTAACGGAAGCCCATGCTGTCCCGGACCGCCGACAATCTGTACTGGCTCTCGCGCTACGCCGAGCGGGCCGAGTTCGTCGCCCGCATCCTCGATGCGGCCCATCGGCTCGCCGCCCTCCCCTCAAGCTATGGCGGTGGCGAGACCAACGAATGGGCGTCGGCCCTGGCCTCCGCGGGCGACCCCGAGGTGTTCAAGCCGCTCTATGACAGCGTCAACGAAGCGACGGTGTGCAACTTCCTCGCCTTCTCGCCTCACAACCCGTCCTCGATACGTTCCTGCATCGAGACCGCGCGCGAGAATGCCAGGTCCGTCCGCACCGCCCTGACCACGGAAATGTGGGACGCGATCAACGGTGCCTGGCTCGAACTGCGCAACTACGAAGGCCGCGATCTCAATCGCGACGAGTTCAGCCGCTTTCTCGAATGGGTGAAGGGCGTGTCCCTCGCCTTCGACGGCTCGGCCTACCGCACCATGCTGCGCAACGACGCCTACTGGTTCACGCGGCTCGGCACAGCCATCGAGCGGGCCGACAACACGGCCCGCATTCTCGACGTCAAGTATCGCATCCTCCTGCCGGCCACGGAAAAGGTCGGCGGCAGCCTCGATTATTTTCAGTGGACCACGATCCTGCGTGAGGTCTCGGCCTTCAACGCCTATCACTGGGTCTATCGCGAGAGCGTGAAACCGCTCCTCGTGGCCGACCTGCTGATCCTCAACCGGCAGATGCCGCGCTCACTGACCAATTGCTACGGCATGCTGGTGGAGCATCTCGATCTCATCGCCGACGCCTATGGGCGCCGCGGCGCGAGCCAGCGTCTGGCCAGCAACACCCTCGCACGCCTGGAGGGCGAGAATATCGACCGGGTTTTCCGATCGGGTCTGCACGAGTTCGTGACGGCCTTCATCGTCGAGAACAATCGCCTCGGCGCGGCGGTCATCGAACAATATCTGGTGTAGGGTTTCGTCGAATCCCGAGTTCTGCAAGAGACGTCCATGCGCATCCGCGTCTTCCATGAGACCAACTACACCTACGAGCAGCCGGCCCGGGGTCTTATCCAGCTTCTTCGCCTTCGACCACGCGACCATGACGGGCAATATGTCCGCCGCTGGCGGATCGAGCCCTCGGTGGATGGGCGGATCAGCGAGCGCGAGGATGGGTTCGGCAACGTCACCCATTGGTTCACGGCCGACGAGCCCGCCGACGCCCTGACGATCCGGGTGACCGGCGAAGTCGATACCAACGAAATGCATGGCATCGTCCGCGGTACCGTGGAACGCCTGCCCGACGTGTTCTACCTGCGCGATTCCGATCTCGCGACGGCCAACGGAGAGCTTCAGGCTTTTGCCAAGAGCGTGGTCGACGAGGGTGATTCCTCCGTTCTCCCCTGCCTTCACCGTCTCCTCGCCGCCGTTTTCGACACGGTCGCGTTCGAGCCGGGTCCAGCCAGCGCCAGCACCACCGCCGCGCAATCCTTCGCCGCCGGAAAGGGCGTCTGCCAGGATCTTGCCCATATTTTCATCGCCGCAGCGCGGCATCTGGAAATTCCCGCCCGCTACGTCTCCGGCTATTTCTTCCACGCCGACAGCGAGGAGGACCAGGGATCGGGGCATGCTTGGGCGGAAGCTCTGGTGCCCGGTCTGGGATGGGTCGGTTTCGACCCGGCCAATGGTATCGCTACGACGGAGGCGCATATCCGCGTCGCCATCGGGCTGGATTATTTAGGTGCGGCCCCGATCAGAGGCAGCCGGATGGGTGGCGGGACTGAAACACTCGAAGTAAAGCTTCGCGTCGAACAGGCTCAGGCCGCTGTCCAGGTCTAGCCTGTCACAGCATCAAGAATGGCCTGAGTTGCTCGGGCCATCAGGGGTATCGGTATCATGACCTATTGCGTCGGGCTCCTTGTCGAGGAAGGGCTCGTGATGGTTGCCGACACCCGCACGAATGCGGGCCTCGACGACATCTCGACCTACCGCAAGTTGCATCACTTCAACGTCCCCGGCGAGCGCGTGATGATGCTGGCATCGGCCGGCAACCTCTCCGTGACCCAATCGGTCCTCAGCATGCTCGCCGAGGGCGTTGCCGGCGACGACGGCGAGCCGATGCTGAAGCTCACCGAAACCACGACGATGTTCCAGGCCGCCCAGCTCATCGGCAAGGCGATCCGTCGCGTCCGCGCCATCGAGAAGGCCGGGTTCGAGGCGGCCAATCTCCGGTTCTCGATCTCGCTGCTGTTCGGTGGCCAGATCGGCAACGAGCCTATGCGCCTTTTCCTGATCTATTCGGCGGGCAACTTCATCGAGTGCAGCACCGATGCGCCGTTCCTGCAGATCGGCGAGCACAAATACGGCAAACCTATCCTCGACCGGGCCGTGAAATTCGAGACGGACCTTTACGATGCCCTGAAAGTGAGCCTCGTCTCCATGGATTCGACCATGCGGTCGAATCTCGGCGTGGGTTTGCCCATCGACATCGCCGTTGCTCGTCGCAATGCGCTCGATCTCGAAGTGAGCCATCGGATCGAGGCGGGAGAATCCTACTTCCACGATCTGCGCGAGCGTTGGTCCGCGGCCCTGCGCGCAGCACACCGGGCCATTCCACGCCCCCCTTACGGCCCCGCTGCACACTGAGCGGGTTTCGCTTCGAGCCCGCCTTTGAAGGGGCGCCGATTCTAGGACGCAGAACCGGCGATCCTTTTTGCGAAGCCCGCTTGGCTGACGCCGTCCCATGCATCGAGATAGGCGCGCACCGCTGCTCGTGAATCCGCCGCCCCCATGACCCCGCCCATGACGGCGATTCCGGAAAACCCGGCCTCGCGGCAAGCTCCCGCATTCGCCGGGGTGACGCCTCCGAGGGCGAAGACCGGGATCGTGGGTCTGGGACCGCGGTCGAGGACGTCCGGACCGAGGACCGGTCCATATCCCGGCTTGCTCGATGTCGCGAAGATGGGGCTGAGCGTGGCGTAATCCGCGCCCGCTTCGGTGGCCCGGCTGACCTCCACGGCTGAATGGGCCGAGACGCCGACGAGGCATCCGGGCGGAAGATCCCGCCGCGCCGCCACGATGTCTCGGTGCTTCGTCCCTCCGCCGAGATGGACCCCATCCGCACCGATGGCGCAGGCGAGCGCCACGTCTCCCCCGACGATGAGCCTCGCCCCCACGTCCCGCACCGGCCCCATCAGCCCTTCGACGAGGGCCCGGCGTGAGGCCGCATCGAGGTCTCGGTCCCTGAACCAGACCCAACGGGCGCCGCCCGCGAGCGCATCCTCGATCCTCTCGACCAATGCCCGCGGGTTCCCGTCCCGGTCCGTGACCAGAAGGAGCCCCGACGGCTTATGCGTCACGAACCGACCAGCCCGAGCTGCGGGCTCGATGGTTCGGCGCGTCCCCGCTTGGGAATACGGCCGGCGAGATGGGCGAGCCGGCCGGCTTCGACGGCGTGGCGCATGGCGCGGGCCATGCGGACGGGATCGTCGGCCTTGGCGACGGCGGTGTTGAGGAGGCAACCGGCGGCCCCGAGTTCCATGGCCACGACGGCATCGGAGGCGGTACCGATCCCCGCATCCACGATGACCGGCACGCTGGCCCGACGGCAGATCAGTTCGAGATTGGCTGGGTTGGCGACCCCCATCCCCGAGCCGATGAGCGACCCCATCGGCATCACCGCCGCGCAGCCGATATCGGCGAGCCGCTGACACACGACAGGGTCGTCGTTGCAATAGGGCAGCACCACGAACCCGTCATCGACGAGGTGGCGGCAGGCTTCCAGCAGCTCGGCCACGTCGGGATAGAGCGTTTCGCGGTCGCCGATGACCTCGACCTTGATCCAGTTGGTGTCGAGGGCCTCACGGGCGAGCTCGGCCGTCATGATCGCGTCGCGGGCGGTCTCGCAGCCGGCGGTGTTGGGCAGGAATCGATAGCCCTTCAGGCGGCGCACCGTATCCGAACCATGGCCCTGGAGGGAGACGCGGCGGATCGAGGCGGTGACGATCTCCGCGCCGGAGGCCTCCACCGCGTCGGTCATGATGCTTTGCGTGGGATATCCCGCCGTGCCGATGAAGAGGCGCGAGCCCAAGCTCACGCCGGCGATGACCAGGGCATCGTCGGCAGCGGCTTCGATCGTGTGTTCGTTCATGATCCCGATCCCTCGACTATCCGCCCTGCATGGCGCGCACGATCTCGACCTTGTCGCCCTCGGCGACCGGGGTCGTCTCCCAGTCGCAACGACGGATGACGGTGCCGTTCAACGCGATGGCGATACCCTGCGGGCTCTCGATCCCCGCCTCTTCCGCCTCGAAGCGGAAGAGGGCCGACAGGTCCTCGGCCTCCACCTCGCGCGGGTGCCCGTTGATGGTGAGCTTCATGCGAAGGCCCTCCTCTCGGCCCGTGCGGGCCGCTGGAACCGGGCGAGGCCGAAGCCGCGCGCGAAATCGGGCAGCGCGCCGGTGGTGAGGAGGGCGCAGACGGCATCGGCCGTGGCGGGAGCCAGGAGGTATCCGTTGCGGTGATGGCCGGTGGCCGCCACGAGACCAGGTGCCAGAATGTCGATGATCGGCGCATCGTCGTCGGAAGTCGGCCGGAAACCACTCCAGACCGCCTCGACCTCCATTTCCTCGATTCCGGGCAGGACGCGCCGTGCCCCTTCCAAGAGGGCGTAGAGACCGCCGGCGGTGACGCCCGGAACGAAGCCGCAATCCTCCACCGTGGCCCCGACGATGAGATGGCCATCGGCCTTCGGGGCCATGTGGACCTGCTCGGTCCACACCATGTGCGAGAGGTTGCCTGTCCGGGCAGTGGTCTTCAGAGCCAGCGATTGACCGCGGATCGGTCGAACCGGCAAGGCGAGTTCGTCCGGCAGGAGCCCGGCCTGCCCGCTCCAGGCGCCCGCCGCGAGAAGCACGGTCTCGGCCGAGACGGGTCCGAGCGACGTCGCGACGCCCCTGACGCGGCCGCCCTGCCAATCTAGCGCTTCGACCGGACATCGCTCGACGATGATCACCCCGACCGCTTGGGCCGCACGCGTGAGGGCCGCCATGACGAGGGGCGGATCGACCTGATGGTCCTCCTCGCAGAACAGGCCGGCGGTGACCGAGGGGCGAAGGGCCGGCTCGCGGGTACGGACCTCCATCCCAGACAGCCAGCGCACCGTGAGCCCTGACCGGACCTGGAGATCGTGCCGAAAGCGCAGGCGGTCCACCTCGTCGCGACCGATGGCCAGGACGAGGGTCCCCTCCTCCCGATAGTCGATGCCGATACCGGAGGCGGCCTGGAGTTCGTCGCGAAAGCCCGGCCAGCGCGACAGACTTTCGAGGGCCAGGGGAAGGAGCGGATCGGAGCCCGGTTCGTGTTCCGCTGCGGGCGCGAGCATCCCCGTGGCCGCTAGGCTCGCCCCGGCGCCCACGGTGTCGCGTTCGATCACCGTGACGGTGAGCCCCGTCTGAGCGAGGCGCCAAGCCGCGGAAAGGCCGATCAACCCGGCGCCTACGATCACGACGTCACTCCGCGCGGGCAGAGCGTTGCCGTCGATGACGAGACCGGTGGACCGGCGCGACAGGGTATTCGGGGTGGCTGAGACGTCCAAAAGGAACCTCCGCGATGATCCGCAGAGATTGGTGTCCTTCAGCTTCTGATCCGAAGCGTGCCGGGTTTCTATCTGGAGAAACCCACGGTCCAATCCCTACGCCGGTATGAGCCGGTTCAGGTTCGAAGGATTTCCGCGCCGCGCGAACCCAGGGTCCACGCTCATCGGTTTCTCAGCCCCTTGACGGGGATCTCCCTGGAACATCACTGATGTGGGCAAGGACCGGGCTCCGGTCAATCCCCAGGAACGCCGTTTGATACGCTGGCCGGTATCAGAGTGCCGCCGGTGTTCGGCCCGGCCGGTAGACGCCAAGGGGTTCGGCGAACCCGTCGAGATCGTGCTCGCCGAGGGATTCCGACTCGTCCCACAGGAAATCGACGAAGGGCTTCGACATGAGGAGCGGTTCGCCGAGAACCTTGTTCAGGCGCGCGAGCCGGCTCGCCAAGTTGACGTCGCGGCCGATGACGGTGAAGTCGAGGCGCGCGCCGGACCCGACATTGCCGTAGGCCGCCTCCCCGTGGTGGAGCGCGATGCCGGCGACGACGGGCTGCGCGAAACGGCCGATGGAATTCGCCTCGTCGAGGGCGGAAAGGGCGGAGCGGGCAGCAATGAGGGCACCCTTGGCCGCTCCGCCAAGGTCGTCGCCACGCTCGCGGAAGATCGCCAGCAACCCGTCGCCGAGATATTTCAACACCTCGCCGCCCTCTCGCTCCACTGCCGGCACCAGGCAATCGAAGAAGATGTTGAGGAGGTCGACCGCCTCCTCCGGCGTCATGTTCGCGGAAATCTGGGTGTAGTCGCGCATATCGGCGAACAGGATGGCCGAGCGGATGCGCTTGACTTGACCGCGCCGGATATCGCCGGACAGGATCGCCCGATGAGGCTCGTCGCCCACATAGATGCGCAGGACCTGATCCAGTGTCTTATTGACGATCCGCATCTCCATCACCGCCGCCAGGGTCGGCATGACGAACCGGAGTATGGCGATGTCCTCATCGCGGAATCCGTCCGGGGAACGGGTCGCGAAGGTGATGCCGTTCCGCGAGCCGTTGGTGAAGAAGAGCGGGGCCACGATGTAATGCGTGTAGCCCCCGGCCTTCAGATCGCCGATGATTGAGTATTGGAGATCATCCGAATCGTTCAGGTCGACCATCAGCCATTCGCCGGTCTCATGGACGGTGAAAAACGGGCTTTCATGGTAGGCCTTGTCGGACGCTTCCCCATGCGGAAACAGGCGTACGGTCGATCCGCTCTCCGGTGTCCAGAATCGACCGACCCCGGAATACTCGGAATGGAGCGTGTCGATGGCGGTGGACGCCCGGTCGACCGGAACGCCGAGGGCGATCAGCCGTTCGGACATCCCCGCCAGAAGATCGTCCGCCTGCGGCAGGCGTGCCCCTTCACTCAGCAACCAGTCCCTCAGGGCGACACATTTCTGCAGGGACCCGAACGGCACGTCGTTCGCCTCAGACCCATCCGCTTCGGCAGTCGGCGAGGGATGAGGCGGGCCAAAATCGAGCATGTTGCCAAAGTGGGTCGGAGGGGGCTGGGAGGCAACGGGTACCGCTCCGTTCGTGACGAAGTCCGGCAGTGAATACCGTCCCATTGGTGCCATGATAAGATGAAAATGAATATTTTCGGCTAAACCTGATGCCGAGATTCTACGGCTGCCACCGGAACCACCCATGCCTTTCGCACTCCGTGCCATCGCCCTCGTGATCGCCATGGCACTTACCGGGGCCGCGCAGGCCGGCCCCGTCCTGCTTCCCGCCGCCAACACGCCCGTACAGGCTCCTCCCGCGTCGCGGGACGAAGCAGGCGTTCCGACGACGTCGAGCTTTTCGGATTCCAACGAAGCCAGCAGCCGGCGTCAGGCGGTCTTCAATGAGCGTATCGCCCGCCGCGGCGAACGGGCGATCGCCTCTCTTTGCACGGGGTGCAGGACGGATGGGTCTCGACATAAGCAGCGAGTCGCCGGACGCGTGACCCCCGTGGCGGGCGCCGTCATGCCCGACGCGGAAAGCATCTATTCGCGCAAGCGCGGGTTCGATCCAGCGCGAGCGGGAAGCCACTGAGGCATCGGCGACGGACAGTAGCCTTTCCTGGCGTGAAGATGGGATCTGAAACGACAATGGCGCACCCTTCGGTGCGCCATTGTCGTTTCCGCCGGACAGTCCCTCGTCACGAAGAACGAGACGTGTCCGCCCTCAATTGTCGAGGAAGCTCCGCAGCTTGCGCGAACGGCTCGGGTGCTTGAGCTTGCGCAGCGCCTTCGCCTCGATCTGACGAATGCGCTCGCGGGTCACCGAGAATTGCTGACCCACCTCTTCGAGGGTGTGGTCGGTGTTCATGCCGATACCGAAGCGCATGCGCAGCACCCGCTCCTCGCGCGGCGTCAGCGAGGCCAGCACGCGGGTCGTGGTCTCGCGCAGGTTCGACTGGATCGCCGCATCGATCGGCAGAACGACGTTCTTGTCCTCGATGAAATCGCCGAGATGTGAATCCTCCTCGTCGCCGATGGGCGTTTCCAGGGAGATCGGCTCCTTGGCGATCTTCAGGACTTTTCGGACTTTCTCCAGCGGCATGGCCAGCTTCTCGGCCAACTCCTCGGGAGTCGGCTCGCGGCCGATCTCGTGCAGCATCTGCCGCGAGGTCCGGACGATCTTGTTGATCGTCTCGATCATGTGCACCGGGATGCGGATGGTGCGGGCCTGATCGGCGATCGAACGCGTGATCGCCTGCCTGATCCACCACGTGGCGTAGGTCGAGAACTTGTAGCCCCGGCGATACTCGAACTTATCGACCGCCTTCATCAAGCCGATATTGCCCTCCTGGATGAGGTCGAGGAATTGCAGGCCACGGTTCGTATATTTCTTGGCGATGGAGATCACGAGGCGGAGGTTGGCCTCGATCATCTCCTTCTTGGCCTGACGGGCTTCGCGCTCGCCCTTCTGGACCATGTTGACGATCTTGCGATACTCGCCGATCTCGAGACCGGTCTCGGAGGCGAGCGTCAGAATCTGCTCGCGCAGATCGGCGACCTGCTTGGCACCCTTCTCGACGAGGTTCTTCCAGCCCTTGCCGCCGAGCTTGCCGACACGCTCCATCCAGTTCGGATCGAGCTCCCAACCCTGGTAGTGGCGCAGGAACTCGTCGCGGGCGACGCCATGGCTTTCGGCATAGCGCATGAGGCGACCCTCATGGCTGATGAGGCGCTTGTTGATGTCGTAGAGCTGCTCGACCAGAGCCTCGATGCGGTTCGAGTTCAGCGACAGCGACTTCACGTCGGCGACGACGGTATCCTTGAAATCGGACTGCTTCTGGCTCTGGGCGGAAGTCTGCGTCGCGCCGCCGGCCTTCAGGTCGGCATGCTCGTTCTGGAGCTTGCGCAGCTTCTTGTAGTTGTTGGCGATGTTGTCGAACGTCTCGAGAACGCGCGGCTTGATCTCGGCTTCCATCGCCGCGAGCGAGACGTTGTTCTCCATGTCGTCTTCGTCGTCGCCGCCCTCGGCGGGAATCGGTGCTTCCGCCTCGGCATCGTCGCCGTCCTCACCCTCGGTGAGCTGCGGCGCGTTCTTCGCGTCCGGGCCGGCATAGGTGGCTTCGAGATCGATGATGTCGCGCAGCAGCACGCGGCCATCGACGAGTTCGTCGCGCCAGATGATGATGGCCTGGAACGTCAGCGGGCTCTCGCAGAGGCCCGCGATCATCGCCTCGCGGCCGGCCTCGATGCGCTTGGCGATGGCGATTTCGCCCTCGCGGGAGAGAAGCTCCACCGAGCCCATCTCGCGCAGATACATCCGCACCGGATCGTCGGTCCGGTCCGTGGGCTCCTTGGCCGTCGTCTCACGCACGGCGAGGGGCTTGGTCGGCGCGATCTCGGCGACTTCCGTGCCCTCGGCGGCCTCGTCGTCATCGGAGGCTTCGCCGTTGGCCGGCTTTTCGCCACCGGCATCCTCGGTCTCTTCCGCCTCGACGACGTTGATGCCCATCTCGGAGAGCTGCGACAGCACGTCCTCAAGCTGGTCCGGATCGGACTGGCCCTCGGGCAGCACCTCGTTGATCTCCTCGTAGGTGATGTAGCCACGCTTCTTGGCGAGCTTCACCATCCGCTTGACCGAGGCATCGGTCAGATCGAGGAGCGGTCCGTCGGTCTGTTGCTCAGGAGCAGCATCCGTCTCGTCCCGTTCCGTTGCCTTCGTCGCCATGGTCCGCCTATTGTTGCCCTGGTCGCGTTGAGCGGGAGCGTTCGGCTCACTCCGCGTCGTCCACGCCGCCATTCTCGTTGATGTGCGGCACGCACGAGGCGACCGCGTCGATATCTCATATCCCGGTGTACAAGCGCCACGCTTGACCGACTGTTAACCATGTGCCGCGAGCGGCACCTTAAATTCCGGTTCGTCGCGGTTACGCGGCCGCCGTATCGTCCGATTCAGGCTCGTCGGCGTCTGCCTCTGCCCCTGCGATCACGGCCATACGTTCCTTGACATCACATAGCCAAGCAAAGTTGGCCTCGGATCCCTCCTCGGCCAGTGCTCTCTCGGCAGCGCGAAGTTCGCTATTTAGCGCTCCAGACTTCCGGTGCAAGATCACGGCCTGACGCAATGCGTCTTCCAGACGCATCCGGTCCGCATGCGAATCGAGTGTCCAGCGGTCTCCCGGACGGACATGGGTCGCGAGCCGCATGGCCGCGCCGTCGAGCCCCGCCCTCCGCAACCGGCTCTCCAGAACCTCCACATCGGGCTGATCGGCGTCAGCCGCCTGATCCAGCAGGAGGGAACGCAGCGCCTGCGCATCGGGATCGTCGAGTTCCAGCGCCGCCAGATCCTCGGCTTCTATCCCCAACAATTCCGGGTGGGCCAAGAGACTGGAGACGATCATCGCCTCGCGATCCCTGAACATAGCCGTCCCGCCGGAGTTCGTCGACCCGGCGAAGAGCGGATTGAACTTCGTGGTGATTCGCGGCGAGGGCGGCGGGTCTCCCGGTCGCGGCTTGCGCTGGAACGTCGAGCCTCCGCCGCTCCGGGGCTCGTAGCCGGTCCGCCGCTGACCGCCGCCCCCTCCGGGAGAGAGAGCCCGGAGGCGCCCCTCGATTTCGTCTTTGTAGAACCGCCGCACCGTCTCGTCGCGGATCGAGGCGACCATCTCGCGCAAGCCCTTGGCGAGGCCGGCCTTGCGTTCGGGCGTATCCGTCGGCGTCGATTCGGTGGCGCGCGACCACAACACCTCAACGAGGGGGCGGGCTCCGTCGAGCACCCGGTCGATGGCTGAGGCGCCCGCCGAGCGGAGAAGGTCGTCGGGGTCCTGCCCTTCCGGCAGGAGAGCGAAGCGGAGCGACTTGCCCGGCGTCAGCCCCGGCAGGGCCACGTCGAGGGCCTTGAATGCCGCGCGCTGGCCGGCGCCGTCGCCGTCGAAACACAGGATCGGCTCATCGGCATGCCGCCAGAGCAGCGCCAGCTGCTCCTCCGTCAACGCCGTACCGAGGCCGGCGACCGCGTTCGGGTGTCCGGCCATGGTCATGGCGATGACGTCGACATAGCCCTCCACGGCGATGATCGTCCCGCGATCATGGGCCGCCTTGCGGGCGCCATGCAGGTTGTAGAGCACCTGCCCCTTGTGGAAGAGCGGGGTCTCCGGCGAATTCATGTATTTCGCCTTGGCGTCGGCCTGCATCGCGCGGCCACCGAAGGCGATGACCCGCCCCCGGCTGTCGGTGATGGGAAACATCACCCGGTCGCGGAACTTGTCGAAGGGGACGGCGATGTCGTCGCCGCTGACGAGAAGGCCGAGTTCGGCCATCAACGCCTTGTCCACGTCCTTCGCGGCCAGATGGTCGCGCAGGCCGTAACGCTCCGACGTGGCGTAGCCGAGCCGGAAACGCGAGCGGATCTCGGGGCCGAGTTCGCGCCGGTCGAGATAGGCGCGGGCGCTGGTGCCGAGGCGGCCCTTGAGCTGATCCTCATAGTAGGCAGCCGCCAGTTCCATCACCTCGAAAGCGCCGGTGCGCTTCGTCTCCATCTCCCGCGTATCGGCGCTGGGCGCGGGCAAGGTCACCCCTGCCTCTCCGGCCAGGCGCTCCACCGCCTCTGGAAAGCTGAGACCCTCGGTCTCCATCAGGAAGGTGAAGACATCCCCGTGTTTGCCCGACGAGAAGCAGTGATAGAACTGCTTTTGGTCGTTGACGTAGAAGGACGGGGTCTTCTCCGAATTGAACGGCGACAGGCCGCGCCACTCGCGACCCGCCTTCTTCAGCCGCACGCGCCGCCCGACCACGTCGGAGGCGGGAAGTCGCGCCCTGATTTCTTCGAGGATGTGGGGTGGGTAACGCACGGGTGAACCGGACCTTTGCAGGCCGGCAGTCTAACCCACCGCGTTTAAGGAGTCCCGAACGCTTCGACGCATCCGAATCTCACACCTCGGACCGGACGGTGACAAATGGGCCTCATCACCGTCTGCCCAATCGGCGCAAGCCTTCAAGCCTTGCCTTCAGGCCTTGGCGTTGAGCACGTCCTTCACCAACCCGCTCGCCTTGCCGAAATCCATCCGGCCGGCGAACTTGCCCTTCAGGGCGGCGATGACCTTGCCCATGTCCTTCGGGCCGGCCGCACCGGTTTCGGCCACGGCGGCCTCGATGGCGGCGCGTGTCTCGGCTTCGTCCATCTGCTGGGGCAGGTAGCCCGCGATGATCGCAGCCTCGGCCCGCTCGGTCTCGGCGAGTTCGGGACGACCGCCCTGGTCGTAGACGCCGGCCGATTCGTTGCGCTGCTTGATCATCTTCTGCAGCAGCGCGAGGATCTCCTCCTCGGAGGCCGGCTCCTTGCCGAGGCCGCGGGCCTCGATGTCCTTGTCCTTCAAGGCGGCCTGGATCATCCGCACGGTGGCGAGCTTGGCCTTGTCTCCGGCCTTCATGGCCTCCTTCATCTCGGTGGTAAGGCGCGCGCGCAGCATGGTCGTCTCCTGAAAATCGTCTTTGCGGGAAAGTCGTCTTGGCGGGAAAGTCGCCTTGGCGGGAAAGTCGCCTTGGCGGAATGTCATAGCTGGGCTCGGCGCCCGGGTGGTCTGCGAATTGCTGTGATCGGCCGACCGAGGTGGTTGAGCCGGTCGGGAACAGGGGCCACATTGACCCCATCACGGCCCGCTCGTTATGAGCGCCGCACAAAGCGCCACCCGCACGCGCCGTCGCACCGGCGTCGATGGGTCGGCCGGACATAAGCGAGATCGCGACGATGCTGCAAGACGAAGGCGCCCCGGCGCACTCATCCTCCACGCCCGCTCCCTGGGCCGAGCCGGTCGCGACGGCACTCCTCGTGCTGGCCGACGGCACCGTCCTCGAAGGATTCGGCATCGGCCAGACCGGGTCCGCCGATGGCGAGGTCTGTTTCAACACGGCGATGACCGGCTACCAGGAGATCCTGACCGATCCCTCCTATGCCGGCCAGATCGTCACCTTCACCTTTCCGCATATCGGCAACACCGGCACCAATGACGAAGACCTGGAGAGCCTCGACGCGGCTCCCGCCTCCGGCGTACGCGGCGCGGTCATCGCCTCGGCCGTCACCAACCCGTCGAGTTGGCGCTCGTCGAGCCATCTCGACGCCTGGCTGAAGGCGCGCGGCATCGTCGGCATCACCGGGATCGACACGCGGGCGCTCACCGCTCTTATCCGCGACCACGGCATGCCCAACGCCGTCATCGCCAACGATCCGGAGGGCCGGTTCGACCGCGAGGCACTGAAGGCGCGCGCCGCCGCCCTTGCCCCGATGGAGGGTCTCGACCTCGTTCCGCCGGTCACGAGCCGCGAAAATTCCGACTGGTCGCAGACGACTTGGGCGGTGAAGAGCGGCTACGGCAGCCGCCGGACCGGCGAGGGCCTGAAAGTCGTCGCCATCGATTACGGGGTGAAGCGCAACATCCTGCGCCTGCTCGCCGAGGCCGGCTGCGACGTCACCGTCGTGCCTGCCACCACCTCCGCCGCCGCGATCATGGCGATGAATCCCGACGGCGTCTTCCTCTCGAACGGCCCCGGCGATCCGGCCGCCACCGGCGAATACGCAGTCCCGGTGATTCGCGAGCTTCTGGACGAAAGGGTCCCGACCTTCGGCATCTGCCTCGGACACCAACTCATGGGCCTGGCGCTCGGCGGACGCACCGTGAAGATGGCTCAGGGCCATCATGGGGCGAACCACCCGGTGAAGGACAAGACCACGGGGAAGGTCGAGATCGTCTCGATGAACCACGGCTTCGCCGTCGATCCGGCCAGCCTGCCCGAGACGGCGGTGGAGACGCATATTTCGCTGTTCGACGGCTCGAATTGTGGCCTCACGCTCACCGACCGCCCGGCCTTCTCGGTACAGCACCACCCGGAAGCCTCGCCGGGCCCGCGCGACAGCCACTACCTGTTCGAGCGGTTCGTGGCGCTGATGCGCAGCGGCAAAGCAGAGTCGGCCCCCACCGGCGCCGCGTAGGGCCGTTTCGTTCGCCGCGCCGGGCGCATTCGCGCCCGTCCCATGAGCTCCGGCAGGTCCCCGCCGGGGCATTCGCAAAATGGTTCCCTCCCCCGTCACAAAAAACCCGGCTTTGACCGGCACTCCCCGAAGCCAACGACGATGGGCACGGCGACGCCGCCGCGACGATCGTCAGGCTGCCACGAGCACGGGGTTTTCCACATGACGTTCGACGACGCGCGCGATGATTTCTCGCGCCTGCATCGGGTCTTCACGTTCCATCTCGGCGTGGCCGTCGCCCTCGCCTGGATGACCGCCCTGTATTCGGCCTGCTACGCCCCCTGGGTCCGCAACATCCGCGCGCTCATCGACCCGGCCGGCGGCACCCAGACCGTCGAGAGCACCTGGTCCTTCCTGTTCGTCCTGCCGGTCGTCCTCACGATCGCCTGGCTCAGCCTGTTTTTCGGCCGCGAGATCCTGCGCCGCTCGCAGACCCTGCCCAACGTCGCCCTCGAATTCGCCGCAGCCGCCGCCGTCGCCTTCGGGGTGTTCTATCTCTCCATCGATCGCGCGGTGGCCGCGCTCTATATCGGCCTCTGACACCAAGCGGCGCTGATCCCGAACGATGGTCGGCCTCAACGCATTCAGCGGTCGCTCGGTATGACGGCATCGCGCGGGTAGTCGGAGGCGGCTTGGCGCCGCCTCCTTCGTCACGTCACTGTACCTGGGCGAGCAGGGGCTCGAACCGCTTGGCGGCGAGCTTGTTGTGCGTCACCGCCTTCGCCGCTTCGAGGTTCTCCGGCTTGTCGCCGACCACGACCACGGCGATCATGCCCATGAGGTAGTGCGGCGAGCACTTGATGCCGTAGACGCCGGGCTTGTCGAACTTGACGACCTCCTCCTTGCCCAGGACGGTCTTGAAGGTCTCCGCTCCCTCGGGAGCCATGCCCTTGATCAGTTCGGCATTGTGCCCCTTGTCCTGGGGGACGAACTTGATGCTGTCGCCCGGAGCCAGCTTCACGAAGGCAGGGTCGAAGACCATCAGACCACCCGGCCCGCTATTGAGGGTCTTCACGGCGATCTCGGCGGCGAAAGCAGCTGGGCCGGTGGCGATACACAGGGCCAGAGTGCCCACGAGCGTTCCTAGCTTTGTCATTTTTATCCTCGATTTAGTCTTGTTCGAGATCGACAAGGCGCCGATCGTCTCAATTACACGGCTCCTTCGAGGGCGCAATATTATGCATCTTCTTAGATTTAAAGTTATTATAGTTTGATTATTCTTAGCGGTAGACTGGCGGCCGTCCGGGGCGGAGACAATCGTCGCCAAGCCTCTCGGCGCTCTTCCAAAACCCTCCCGCCGCGTGTAGACGCGAACCCTAACGATCATTCACGCCGCTCGCGTCCATATCCGGCCCGCTCCAGATTGTGGCGCCGCGCTTGACGGACGCGCGCGTCCGCAAGCCAAGGCGCCCGATGCCGAAACGCACCGACCTCTCCACGATCCTCATCATCGGTGCCGGTCCGATCGTGATCGGGCAGGCCTGCGAGTTCGACTATTCCGGGACGCAGGCCTGCAAGGCCCTCCGCGAGGAGGGCTACCGGATCGTGCTGGTCAATTCGAACCCGGCGACCATCATGACCGACCCGGACATGGCGGATGCGACCTATGTCGAGCCGATCACGCCGGAGATCGTCGCCAAGATCATCGAGAAGGAGCGTCACGTCCTTCCCGGCGGCTTCGCCCTACTGCCGACCATGGGCGGCCAAACGGCCTTGAACTGTGCCCTGTCGCTCAAGAAACTGGGTATTCTCGAAAAATTCGACGTCCAGATGATCGGCGCCACGGCCGAGGCCATCGACAAGGCCGAGGACCGGCAATTGTTTCGTGACGCGATGACCAAGATCGGCCTGGAGACGCCAAAATCGGCTGTCGCCAACGCGTCCGCCGCCAAGAAGGTGGATCGCGAAAAGTACCTCGCCGAGATCGCCCGGATCGAGACCTCCACCGACGAGGCCGCCCGCCCGGCCACCCTCGCCGCGTTCGAGAAGAAGTGGCATGCGGGCGAATCCGACCGGCGCAAGCGCTACGGCGAGCATGCCATCGGGCAGGCCCTCATCGCGCTGGCCGAAGTCGGCCTCCCGGCGATCATCCGCCCCTCCTTCACCATGGGCGGCACCGGCGGCGGCATCGCCTACAACCGAGAAGAATTCCTCGACATCGTCGAGCGCGGCATCGACGCTTCGCCGACCAACGAGGTCCTGATCGAGGAGAGCGTCCTCGGCTGGAAGGAATACGAGATGGAGGTCGTTCGCGATAAGAACGACAACTGCATCATCGTCTGCTCCATCGAGAACATCGATCCGATGGGCGTCCATACCGGCGATTCCATCACCGTGGCGCCGGCCCTGACGCTCACGGACAAGGAATATCAGGTGATGCGTGACGCGTCGCTCGCGGTGCTGCGCGAGATCGGCGTGGAGACCGGCGGCTCGAACGTGCAGTTCGCCATCGACCCGGCCACCGGCCGGATGATCGTCATCGAGATGAACCCGCGCGTGTCGCGCTCGTCTGCACTTGCCTCCAAGGCCACGGGCTTCCCCATCGCCAAGGTCGCGGCCAAGCTCGCGGTGGGATACACCCTCGACGAGATCGCCAACGACATCACCGGCGGCGCGACCCCGGCCTCGTTCGAGCCGACGATCGACTACGTCGTCACCAAGATCCCGCGCTTCGCCTTCGAGAAGTTCCCGGGCGCCGAGCCGACGCTCACCACCGCGATGAAGTCGGTGGGCGAGGCCATGGCCATCGGGCGCTGCTTTGCGGAATCGCTGCAGAAGGCCTTGCGCTCCCTGGAGACCGGCCTCACCGGCCTCGACGAAATCGAGATCGAGGGTCTCGGCAAGGGCGACGACCACAACGCCATCAAGGCCGCTCTGGGCACGCCGACGCCGGATCGGCTCCTGAAGGTGGGACAGGCGCTCCGCCTCGGCGTCAGCCACGAGGAGGTCCATGCCTCGTGCAAGATCGATCCGTGGTTCCTGGAGCAGCTTCAGGCGATCATCGACCTTGAGAACCGGGTCAAGGCCCACGGCATCCCGAACACGCCCGGCGCGCTGCGCCAACTCAAGGCCGCCGGCTTTTCCGATGCTCGCCTCGCGGTGCTCGCCAAGACGGACGAGGACAGCGTGCGCGCCGCCCGCCGTGCCCTCGGTGTCCGCCCGGTCTTCAAGCGCATCGATACCTGCGCGGCCGAGTTCAAGGCGCCCACCGCCTACATGTACTCGACCTACGTAGCCCCCTTTGCCGGCACCGTAGTCGACGAGGCGCAGCCCACCGACGCCAAGAAAGTCATCATCCTCGGCGGCGGCCCCAACCGCATCGGCCAGGGCATCGAGTTCGACTATTGCTGTTGTCACGCCTGCTTCGCGCTCACCGAAGCGGGCTACGAGACCATCATGGTCAACTGCAACCCGGAGACGGTCTCCACCGACTACGACACCTCCGACCGCCTCTATTTCGAGCCGCTGACCCAGGAGGACGTGCTCGAGATCATCGAGACCGAGCGGCAGGCCGGCACGCTGCACGGCGTCATCGTCCAGTTCGGCGGCCAGACCCCGCTGAAGCTCGCTCGCGCCCTCGAAGCGGCCGGCGTGCCGATCCTCGGCACCTCCCCCGACGCCATCGATCTCGCCGAGGATCGCGACCAGTTCAAGCGCCTCCTCGACAAGCTCGGGATGAAGCAGCCGAAGAACGGCATCGCCTATTCCGTCGAGCAGAGCCGCCTCGTGGCCTCCGATCTCGGCCTGCCCTTCGTGGTGCGCCCGAGCTACGTGCTGGGCGGCCGCGCCATGGCGATCATCCGCGACGAGGTCCAGTTCGCCGATTACCTCCTCGACACCCTGCCGAGCCTGATCCCGTCGGACGTGAAATCCCGCTACCCCAACGACAAGACCGGCCAGATCAACACGGTGCTGGGCAAGAACCCACTCCTGTTCGACCGCTACCTGTCGGACGCCACCGAGATCGACGTGGATGCCATCTGCGACGGCAAGGACGTCTACATCGCCGGCATCATGGAGCACATCGAGGAGGCCGGCATCCATTCGGGCGATTCCGCCTGCTCGCTGCCATCGCGCTCGCTCTCGCCCGAGACCATCGCCGAGCTGGAGCGTCAGACCAGGGCAATGGCGCTAGCCCTTCAGGTCGGTGGCCTGATGAACGTGCAATACGCCATCAAGGACGGCGCGATCTACGTACTGGAGGTGAACCCGCGGGCGTCCCGCACGGTGCCCTTCGTCGCCAAGGTCATCGGCGAGCCTATCGCCAAGATCGCGGCGCGCGTCATGGCCGGCGAGCCACTGGCGAGTTTCGGGCTCAAGCCCAAGATCCTCGATCACATCGCCGTCAAGGAAGCCGTGTTCCCCTTCGCCCGTTTCCCCGGCGTCGATGTCCTGCTCGGACCGGAGATGCGCTCCACCGGAGAAGTTATCGGCCTCGATTCGAGCTTCGGCGTCGCCTTCGCTAAAAGCCAGCTCGGCTCGGGCACCCTCGTGCCGAAGAGTGGCGCGGTGTTCGTCTCGGTCCGTGACGCCGACAAGGCTCGCATCCTGCCGGCCATCCGGGAGTTGTCGGAGGCCGGTTTCACCATCGTCGCCACCAGCGGGACGCAGCGCTACCTCATGGAGAACGGCGTCCCTACGGAGCGGGTGAACAAGGTGCTGGAGGGCCGGCCGCACGTGGTCGATTCGATCAAGAATGGCGACATCCAGCTCGTGTTCAACACGACGGAGGGCGCAGGCGCCCTGGCCGACTCGCGCTCCCTGCGCCGGGCGGCCCTCTTGCATAAAGTGCCGTACTACACCACTCTAGCCGGAGCGATGGCCGCGGCCGAGGGGATCAAGGCCTATCTCGAAGGCGATCTCCAAGTCCGCGCCTTGCAGGAATACTTCGCGGCTTAACATTTGATGTCGTGCCCGTCTTGACGGACACAGCAGATGCCAAGGCTTCAAGACCATCTTACTCTGGCCCGGAGGGAGCGTTCCGCTCCCGACCGGGCCTATTCATTGTGGCGCGAGACGATGACGATAGACAAGGTTCCGATGACGGTGCGCGGGTTCGCTGCGCTGGAAGCCGAGCTGAAGCATCGCCAGCAGGTGGAGCGTCAGCGCATCATCCAGGCCATCTCCGAAGCTCGGGCGCTCGGCGACCTGTCGGAGAATGCCGAGTATCATGCCGCCAAGGAGGCTCAGTCCCACAACGAGGGACGGGTGATGGAGCTCGAGAGCATGATCGCCCGGGCCGAAGTCATCGACGTCACCAAGCTGTCGGGCACCAAGATCAAGTTCGGCGCCACTGTGAAGCTCGTCGACGAGGATACCGAGGAAGAGAAGACCTACCAGCTCGTTGGCGAGCCGGAGGCCGACGTCCGTTCAGGGCTGGTCTCGATCACCTCTCCCATCGCCCGCGCCCTCATCGGCAAGGGCGTCGGGGACACGGTGGAGGTGACGACCCCCGGGGGTGGCAAATCCTATGAGGTCGTCGCGGTCCAATACGGCGTTTGACGCCCGAGGCTCAGACCATGCGCCAGACCGCATTCGGCCGGTCCGTCACGGGCTGGCGGCCGGCGTGGATCGGCTTCGTCGCCATCCTGGCCATGGCATTTCCTGCTCTAGCCGAGGGTCTGTCGTCCATCGGGGCCACGCGCCTGTCGGCGATCCGCGTCGATGTGGGGCTGCTCCTGGCACAGGGCGGGGGCGCTCCTGCCGAAGCCTTGCGTGACGATCTCCTCGGCGCGCTGAACCGGGAGTTCGCGGACAGGATCGGAGGCGCCGGACCGGTCCTGGTGGTGAGGATCAAGAGCCTGTCGCTCCGGCCCTATACCGGGAGCGAGGGAGGCCGAAGCGGATTCGGCGGCGGCTCGCAATCCGACTATCTCGACGGGGAAGCCCTGATCGTCGGCCAACGCGGCGAGGTTCTGGCCCGACATCCGCAGCTATCTGCGCTGCCGTCGAGCTCAGGCGGGGCCTGGTACGATCCGGATTCGGAACGTCGCCGCGTTGCCGCGATCGCCCAGCATTATGCCGGCTGGTTGCGCCGGGCATTCCCGTCGAACTGACGCCGCCATGTCGATATCGGGAGCGTCCGGCGTGATGCGATCTGCTGGAGATGACCTCGGCCCCGGCCTCGCCGCCAACTTGGCCCATGTGGGCACGTGGATCGTCACCGACGGCAAGGCCGGTGACGAGAACCAGTGCATCGGTCTCGCGGAGACCCTCGGCCTCGATTTCGAGATCCACCGCGTGGCCCCCCGCCCCCCCTTCGGCTGGCTCGCCCCGTGGGGACCGATCGATCCGCGCGACCGTCCTGGCCTTCGCGGCGGTGCTCTGGCCGGCCCGTTTCCCGAGATCGTGATCGCCTCGGGACGCCGCGCGGTGCCCTATCTCCGCGCGATCCGAAAGGCGTCGAAAGGCCGGACCTTCACCGCTTTCCTGAAGGATCCCCGGACGGGCCAGGATACGGCGGACTTCATCTGGGTGCCGGATTACGACGATCTTCGCGGGCCGAACGTGTTCACGACCCTGACGGCGCCGCATCAGGTGACGGCGGCACGGCTGGCAGCGGCGCGCCGCTCCCCCGACCCGCGCCTCGTGCGATTGCCAGGACCTCGTGTCGCGGTCCTGATCGGCGGCGACAGCCGCCATCTCAGCTATCGTTCCGCCGACATGAAGCGGCTGCTCGCCCGCTTGACGAAACTCGCCGATGGCGGATCGTCGCTGATGCTCACGGTGTCCCGCCGGACGCCGCCGCCCCTTCGGACCGCACTTCAGCGCCTCGTCGCGGAGAAGGGCGGCTTCTTCTGGGACGGTTCGGGGGCGAACCCCTACGTATCGTTGCTCGCCCTCGCCGACGCCATCGTGGTCACGTCGGATTCCGCCAACATGGTGGGGGAAGCAGTGAGCAGCGGTGCGCCGGTGCTTCTCTTCGATCTCCCGAAGACCTACATTCGGCACAGGCGACTCTTCGCCGGATTGGCCATGGTGGGCGCCCTGAAGCCCTTCACCGGTCGCCTGGAAGAGTTGCATTACACCCCCCTCGACGCGACGCCGGCCATCGCAGAAGCTATGGCCCGCGCCTATATCGAGCACCGCGCCGGGTTGGCACCTGCGTCGCGGCCGTAGGAGACGTCCGAACCATGGCCCCTCACCATTCCAAGCTCATCATCATCGGCTCAGGCCCCGCCGGCTACACCGCCGCCATCTATGCAGCCCGCGCCATGGTCGAGCCGCTTCTGATCTCCGGCTTCCAGCCCGGCGGCCAGCTCATGATCACCACCGATGTCGAGAATTATCCGGGCTTCGCCGACCCGATCCAGGGTCCATGGCTGATGGAGCAGATGCGGCTCCAGGCCGAGCATGTGGGCACCAAGATCGTCTCCGAATATATCACCAAGGTCGACCTGCAGGCGCGGCCGTTCCATCTGGAGGCGGATTCCGGCGAGACCTACACCTGCGACTCGCTCATCATCGCTACCGGCGCACAGGCGAAGTGGCTCGGTCTGCCCTCCGAGGCCAAGTTCCAGGGCTTTGGCGTATCGGCCTGCGCCACCTGCGACGGGTTCTTCTTTCGCGGCAAAGAAGTCGTGGTGGTGGGCGGCGGCAATACCGCCGTCGAGGAGGCGCTCTACCTTGCCAACCTCGCCGCGAAGGTCACGGTGGTGCACCGCCGGGGTGAGTTCCGAGCCGAGCGTATCCTGCAGGAGCGCCTGTTCAAGCATCCCAACGTCCAGGTGGTCTGGCACCACGCGATCGAGGAGATCTGTGGCACACAGGCACCCCCCTCGGTCACGCATCTGCGCTTGAAGGACGTGCGCTCGGGCGCGATCACGGAGCTCAAGGCGGACGGCATCTTCGTCGCCATCGGGCATCAGCCCGCGACGGGGATCTTCGAGGGACAGCTCGCCATGCGCCATGGCGGTTATATCGAGACGAAGCCGGGCACCACCGAGACGGCGATCCCCGGTGTCTATGCCGCCGGCGACGTGACGGACGACGTCTACCGGCAGGCGATCACCGCGGCAGGCATGGGCTGCATGGCGGCCCTGGAAGCGGAAAAATACCTCGCGGCCCTCGAACTCGGCGAAACCCCACAGCAGGCTGCAGCGGAATAGGGAAATCTTTATTCGGCGCCTTGCGTCGGGCATCAACCTAATCGCAAGATCGTTGTCCTAAAACCAGCGTGAGCCGAGTTCCATCGGCTCGGCGTCCCATGTTGACCGGCCGAACCGCATGAAACGGCGGCCGGGCACGCCGAGACACGGCAGGGACCGAAGCCAGCCCGTAGCGGGTCCGGCTTCGGGCGTCCGGCCGTCGGCACGGGGCTGCGGGAGGGGGTTGGACGCCGTGGACTGGGACAAGATCCGGATCTTCCTCAACGTTGCCGAAGCCGGCAGCTTCACCCGCGCGGGCGACGATATCGGCCTGAGCCAATCGGCGGTGAGCCGTCAGATCAGCGCCCTCGAACGGGAGTTGAAGGCCCCTCTCTTCCATCGCCATGCGCGCGGCCTCATCCTGACCGAGCAGGGCGACCTGCTGTTCCGGGCGGCGCGGGATATGAAGCTGCGCCTGGAGAACACCAGGGCGCGGCTGGTGGAGACGAGCGAGCGGCCGAGCGGCGACCTCAAGGTGACGACGACGACGGGACTTGGCACCTCCTGGCTGGCCCAGCGCGTCGCCGAGTTCCTCGACCTCTATCCCGACGTGCGTGTCGAACTCATCCTCACCAACGAGGAACTCGACCTCGCCATGCGCGAGGCGGACGTCGCCGTCCGGATGCGGCGCCCGGCCCAGCCCGACCTGATCCAGCGCCGGCTCTTCACGGTGCACTACCATGCCTTCGCGTCGGCTGATTACGTGAAGCGGTTCGGCGAGCCTAAGGCGATCGCGGATCTCGACAACCACCGCCTCGTCTCCTTCGGCGGCAACGAGCCGTCCTACTTGCTGGCGACCCACTGGCTCTCGACTGTGGGCCGCGAGGGCCAGGAACGGCGGACGATCCACTTCACGGTGAACAACATCGCCGCCCTGCAGAAGGCGATGGAGACCGGCGCCGGCATCGGCATCCTCCCCGACTACGCCGTGGAGGGGCAGACCGGTCTCATGCAGGTCCTGCGCGACGTCGAGATGCCGCATATGGAAAGCTACCTCGTCTATGCCGAGGAGATGCGCTCCGTCGCCCGGGTGCAGGCCTTCCGAGATTTCCTCGTGGCCAAGGCCCAACGCTGGACTTACTGACCGGAAGCCCGCTCAGACGAACAGTCGCTCGTTCTCAAGACCCTTGTAGAGCCCGGCCACCTGCTCGCCGTAGCCGTTGTAGATCAGCGTCGGAACGCGCTGGTCGGTGCCGAGCACGCGCTCCGACGCCTGGCTCCAGCGCGGATGCGAGACCGCCGGATTCACATTGGCCCAGAAGCCGTACTCCGAAGCCTGAAGGCCTTCCCAGAAGGTCTTCGGCCGCTCTGCGACGAACGACAGTTTCACGATCGACTTCACCGATTTGAAGCCATACTTCCACGGCACCGCAAGCCGGATCGGCGCACCGAACTGGTTGGCCAGCGGCTTGCCGTAGATACCGGTGGCGACGAAGGCGAGGTCGTTGTTGGCCTCCGCCATCGTCAGCCCTTCCACATAGGGCCAGGGGTACAGGAACGAGCGCTGCCCCGGAGCCATGGATTTGTCCATGAACGTCTCCATGCGGAGGTACTTGGCCCCCGATGCCGGCTTTGCCAAAGCGACGAGCCTCGAAAGCGGGAACCCCGTCCAGGGAACCGACATCGACCAGGCTTCGACGCAACGGTGGCGGTAGAGGCGCTCTTCCAGGCTCATCTTCCGAACGAGATCGTCGATCCCGATCTCGAACGGCTTTTCGACCAAACCGTCGATCTTGATGGTCCAGGGCCGCGTCTTGAGGGCGTTAGCCGCAGGCAGCACGGTCTTGGACGTACCGAACTCATAGAAGTTGTTGTAATCGGCCGAGAACTTCTCGGCGGTCAGCGGACGGTCCAGCGTGTACGTCTCGTTCCGCGCTGCCGGATAGAGACCGCTTGTTGAGTCGGCGGCGGCGAATGCGCCCTCCACGCCGACAAGAGAGGTCGCAGCGAGGCCGGCGGCTCCACCCAGCAACGCCCGACGGTTCAGGAAGACGCTCTCGGGCGTGGCGAGGCGCTCAGGCATTTCCCAGCCGCGTGTCCGCTTGATGTACATATGGCGTCCTCGAACAAAGAAGGGGTGGCCGCGCGGGGCGGCCTCGTCCCGCGAAGATCGGCCCCGCCGCCCATCCGTGCAAGCGGGGCCTATCGTCACCGTTCGGCAAGACGCCGTCGCCGGTTACATCGGCGGGCTCGTCAGGGGCGCGGCGCCGCGTCGCGCAGGGCCCGGCGCAGCACCTTGCCGACATTGGTCTTCGGCAGCGCGTCGTGGAAGACCACGCGCCTCGGCACCTTGTAGCCGGTGAGCTGCTGGCGCGCGTAGGTCCGCAGCGCCTCGACGCCGACGCTGCTGTCCTTGAGCACCACATGCGCGACGACCATTTCGCCGGTCTCCTCGCATGGCGTACCGACCACGGCGCATTCGAGCACGCCGGGATGGCCGACGAGGATTTCCTCCACCTCGTTCGGGTAGACGTTGAAGCCCGAGACCAGGATCATGTCCTTCATCCGGTCGACGATACGCACCTGTCCATCCGCCTGGAGAATTGCCACGTCGCCGGTGCGGAAATACCCGTCACTGGTCGTCGCCCGCGAGGTCTCGTCCGGCCGCTTCCAGTAGCCGACCATCACCTGCGGGCCGCGCACGCAGAGCTCGCCGGGTTCGCCGGGGAGGACGTCCCTGCCCTCGGCATCGCGGATCGCCACATCGGTAGACGGAATCGGGAAGCCGATCGTGCCGGTCCAATCCGCCTGCGGATCGTTCACGCAGACCACGGGCGAGGTCTCGGAGAGTCCGTAGCCCTCGACGATGGACTTGCCCGTGATCGCTTTCCACTTGGCCGCCACGGGGGCCTGCACGGCCATGCCGCCGGCGATGATGAAGTGGATCCTGGAGAAATCCACCTCCGCGATCTTCGGATGGTTGTTGAGCAGGTTGAACAGCGTGTTCACCCCGGAGAAATGCGTGAAGCGGTTGCCCTTCAGGGTCTTCACGAACCCGTCCACATCACGGGGATTGGGAATGAGCAGGCAGCATCCGCCGATACTCATGAACAGGAAGAAGCAGCCGGTGAGGGCGAAGATGTGATAGAGCGGCAAGGCCGTGACCATCACCCGTTCGACCCCATCGGCCTCCGACACGCAGAACCAGACCCGGCACTGAGCCACGTTGGCAACGACGTTGGCATGGGTCAGCATCGCTGCCTTGGCGGCCCCCGTCGTCCCTCCGGTATATTGCAGGAACGCGAGATCCTGCGCCCCGACCGTGACGGATGCTTTCGGCAGGCTTCGCCCATGGCGCAGGACCGTGTCGAAGCGCAGCATCTTACCCGCAGGCAAACGATAGGGAGGCACCGCCTTCTTGATATGGCGTGAGACGAGATCGACGATCCGGCCCTTCAGGCCGAGCCCGTCACCCGGGCCGGCGACTACGATGCGGTCGAGATCGATATCGGCGCCCGCACTGGCGACGGTATGGGCGAAGTTCTCGAGCACGAAGAGCGCCCGAGCCCCCGAATCGTTGATCTGCACCGTCAGTTCACGCGGGGTGTAGAGCGGGTTGACGTTGACCACGACGCAACCGGCCAGCAGGATTCCGTAGATCGCCGCCGGATAGGCCGGCACGTTCGGCATCATGATGGCGATCCGGTCGCCCTTCACGAACCCTTCGGCGACCAGCCAGGCCGCGATCGCGTCGGCGGAAGTGCCGAGTTCGGCATAGGTGACGGACTTGCCGAAACATCGGATCGCCGGGCGCGCAGCGCATTCCGTCGTGCCGAGGCGCAGGATGTCCACGAGGGTGCGTTGGCTCGCGACATCGATCTCGGCCGGGACGCCGGGTGGATACATGGAAAGCCATGGGCGCACGGAAACCGGCCCTTGGGCCATGCCTTGGATCATCTCGATCCTCCCTTTGATGCGCGGGGTGGCTTGGTACCACCTTCGTTCATATGTAAACTATCTTTCCGGTGTCCCGTGCACCGGATCAAGCCGCAATTGATGCCGCAACGGGTTTCTTCCGCCGGGATCTGTCACGAAGCGCCAGCCAGACCAGTATGGCATGGGGCAGAAACGCGGCGAGGACCAGAGACACTCCGACTCCTGTCTCGCCGGCCGACAGATCACGGCGGGGCCAGGGGCCGAAACCGGCCGTATGCGCCTGCCCGATCACCGCGAAGGCGAACCACAGGGCAAGAAAACCCGTACCGCCGCGGAAGAGGCCGGTCGCCAGGCGACGTCCCCACGATGCCGTGGAGGCACGATTGCCGATCAGGATCGCGCTCACCGCCAAAGCCGAGCCGAACACGAAGGCCGATGCTGCTGCACCGATGGCATAGGCGGCGCTCATCGGCTGGTAGGTGAGGAAGGTCATGCCACCGGTGGCAAAGCCCGCGCGGAGGACGAGACCGCCGAAGGTCGGATAGAGGCTGAGGGCGAGGAGCAGCGCGGCCCCCACCAGGACACCGGCGACGCGCCGGAGACGTGACGCGATGCTCGTCGCTGCCATCGAGACGATCCGCGCCAGGGCGTAGATCAGCGCGAAGGTGAAGAGCGGGTACTGCTGCAGGAAGAATCCGTAGAACCGCGCTGCGATCTCGGGCGGCAGCGCGGAGGCCTGACTCAGACCGGTCACGCCGGTCGCGCAGACAGCCAAGCCCGCCGCAGCAAGAGGAAAGGCCGCGGCGGCTGGGGAAAACGCGTCAGCCCGGGGAGGCCGGGCCGCGGACGCTCCGCCGGATGGCATCACGCCTCGTAATTGTCGCGCACAAGCCGGTCGAGGAGGCGCACGCCCCAGCCGGCGCCCCAGCTGCGGTTGATCTCGCTGGGGCTCGACGACATCGCGACGCCGGCGATGTCGAGATGCGCCCAGGGCACGTCGTTGACGTACCGCTTGATGAACGAGGCGGCGGTGGCCGCGCCGCCATGGCGCCCGCCGGTGTTCTTCATGTCGGCGAATTTCGAGTCGATGGCCTTGTCGTAGGCCGGGATCAGCGGCATCCGCCACACCGCCTCGCCGGTGGCCTCGCTAGCGGCGGCAATCTTGGCCGCGAGCGCATCGTCATTGGAGAACATGCCGGCGATGTCCTGGCCGAGGGCGACGATGATCGCCCCGGTGAGCGTCGCCAGATCGATCATGAATTTCGGCTTGTAGGCGCTCTGCACGTGCCAGATCACGTCGGCGAGGACGAGGCGCCCCTCGGCATCGGTGTTGATGATCTCGATCGTCTGGCCGGACATGGAGGTGACGATGTCGGCCGGGCGCATGGCGTTGCCGTCCGGCATGTTCTCGACGATGCCGATGGCGCCGATGGCGTTGACCTTCGCCTTGCGCGAGGCGAGCGCGAACATCGTGCCGACGACACAGGCGGCGCCGCCCATATCGCCCTTCATGTCTTCCATGCCGCCGGCGGACTTGATCGAGATACCGCCGGAATCGAAACAGACGCCCTTGCCGATGAAGGCGATCGGCGCTTCGGCCGCGTCGTCACCGCCGTTCCATCGCATGACGACGACGCGGGCTTCACGCGTGGAACCCTGTGCGACGGCCAGGAGCGCTCCCATGCCGAGGGCCTCGAGCTTGCCGGGGCCGAGAACCTCGACCTCGACGCCGAGCTTGGTCAATTCCTCGGCGCGCCGCGCGAATTCCTCGGGGTAGAGAACGTTCGGCGGTTCGTTGATGAGTTCGCGCGCGAGCAGAACGCCCCCTGCCACCGCCTCCGAGACCTTGGAGGCCGCCTCCGCCGCCGAGGGGTCGGCGACCATGAGGGTGAGCGCGGTGACGCGGCCTTCCTCGCCCTCCGGCTTCTTCTTCGTCTTGTAGCGGTCGAAGCTGTAGACGCGCAGACGCGCGCCGAGGGCGAAGTCGGCGGCGTTCGCGGGGCTCACCGAGGAGCCGGGCCAGTCGAGGGCGACATGGGCTTGGCGGCCGCTGACCTTGCTCGCGGCATAGCCGCCGAGCGCCGGCCAATCGATCTTGGCGCGGTCCTTCTCCGAACCGAGGCCGATGACGAGGAGCCGGTCGGCATCGATCCCGGCCGGGGCCGGGAGCGCCAGGGAGGTCAGCGACTTGCCCTTGAACCGCTCGCTCGCGGCGGCGCGCGCCACCAGGTCGGACGCGCCACGGCCCAGGGCCTGCGCGACCGCGGGCGAGAGGGCCAGATCGTCGCCGACGAAGAGAACGATGTCGCCCTGGCCGACCGAACCGAGCGGCCCGAATGCGATCGTGATACCGTCCGCCATAAGTCAAGCTTTCCGAAGGTCTGGATTGGTCCGTGCGGCCCGACACGCGGCACCGCGACGCTCCCTGTGTACCCATTGATGCGAAGAACGCAACGCGACCCGGCCGCCGCGAAACCGCCCGATTTGAAGCGTCCCAAGGCGATCGACATCGGTGGACGGGTGCGATGCCGGGGGGCATGAGGAAGGCCCGTGGGACGCGTCCCACGCAAGCCGTGGGTAGGGCCCGCCACGAGATCCGATGACGCAGATCGAGCGCTACATTTTCAGGATCGCGGCCGGCGCCTTCCTCGCTTGCCTGATCGGCCTCACGGGCACGATCTGGGTGACGCAGGCCCTGCGCGAACTCGACCTGATCACGGCCAAGGGCCAGACCCTCATCGTCTTCTTCCTGATCACTGGATTGTCGGTGCCGACGCTGATCACCGTGATCGCGCCCGTGGCCCTTTTCATCGCCGTGGTCTACGCCCTGAACCGGCTGAACGGCGATTCCGAGCTCATCGTCATGTCGGCCGCCGGCATGCAGCCGCGGCGCATTCTTCGCCCGTTCCTCACCCTGGGGCTCATCGTGAGCGCCGGCGTCGCCTTCCTGACGATCCAGGTGATGCCGACTTCGTTCCAGGAACTGCGCGACGTGCTGACCCGCGTGCGCGGCGACTTCATCGCGAATGTGGTGAAGGAGGGCCAGTTCACCGAGCTCGACAGCGGCATCACCTTCCATTTCCGCGAGCGCGGCCCGGGCGGAACGCTGCAGGGCATCTTCATCCAGGACAAGCGCGAGGCCGGAAAGACGGTGGTCTATCTCGCCGAGCAGGGTCAGGCTGTAGATTACGAGGGCCAGAGCTATCTCGCCCTCGAGAAGGGCAGCATCCACCGGCAGCAGAAGGATTCACGGGATTCCTCGATCATCACCTTCGAGCGCTATACGGTGGACCTCGCGGCCTTCACCCCGCCGGACGGCGAGATCGTCTACAAGCCGCGCGAACGGTCGACCGCGCAGCTCCTCTTCCCCGACACGAGCGAAACCTATTACCAGTCGCAGAAGGGCCGCTTCCGCGCCGAGGTGCATGACCGACTATCGGCCTGGCTCTACCCTCTCGCCCTGACGCTCATCGCCTTCGCCGCTTTGGGCGACCCACGCACGACGCGCCAGGGGCGAGGCCTCGCCATGGCGGGCGCCGTCGTCGCCGTCATCGTCCTGCGCATCGCGGGCTTTGCCGCCAGCAGCGCGGCGGTGCGAAGCCAGGGGGCCGTGATCGCGATCTATGCCGCCCCGGCTCTGGCGCTGGCGATCTCCTGCCTCGTCGTCTTCAACGGAGCCGCGGTGCGGAACTGGAACGCGCGCGTCTCCAAGACCCTCTCGAATCTCGGCCGCACCGTGATGCGCCGGCCGCGCCTCGGCGATGGGTGAGGCCGGCGCCATGATGATCGGCTTCACCCTCGGACGCTACTTCGCTCTGCGCTTCCTGCGCACGGTGCTCGGCGTGTTCATCACCGTTTTCGCCCTGGTCTACACCCTGGATTTCGTCGAATTGCTGCGGCGGGCGGGCGACACCGAAGGGGCGTCCACAAGTTTGATGGCGCAGCTCTCGCTCTATCGCACCCCGGCGGTGGCCGAGGGCGTGCTGCCCTTCGCGATTCTGTTCGGCTCCATGGCGGCGCTGCTTCAGCTGTCGCGCAAGCTCGAACTCGTGGTGGCGCGGGCCGCGGGCATCTCCGCCTGGCAGTTCCTCCAGCCCGGCATCCTGGTGGCGCTGGCCATCGGCGCCTTCACGGTGGGGATCTACAATCCGGTCTCCGCCGCGATGAAGCAGCGCTCAACCGAGATCGAGGCGAGGATCTTCGCGAAATCCACGAAGGCGAATTCCGGCAAGGATCTATGGATTCGCCAGAACAGCCTCGACGGACAGGCGATCCTGCGCGCCGGGACGGCGATCGAGGGCACCACCACCCTGGCCGGCGTATCGGTCTATACGTTCGACGAGGCCGGGGTCTTTCTGTCACAGATCGAGGCCGCGCGGGCGACGCTGCATGACGGATACTGGACGCTTCAGGACGCGCGGCTCCTTGCCAAGGGCCAGCCTCCCGAGGGTTACGACACCTATATCCTCGCCTCGAACCTCGACCCCGGACAGGTGAAGCAGCGCTTCACACCCCCGGAATCTGTGCCATTCTGGCAACTGAATGAGACCATCGCACGCACGGAGAGAGCGGGGTTGGATGCGACGCGCTACCGACTCCAGTATGATGTCCTCATGGCGAGGCCCGTTCTCTTCGTTGCCATGGTGCTCGTGGCAGCCAGCGTTTCCTTAAGGTTCTTCCGCTTTGGTGGAGTGGGCAAGCTTGTGCTTGGCGGTGTGGCGGCGGGGTTCTTCCTCTACGTCGCGCGGCAGGTCATGGAGGGCCTCGGCGCATCAGGCATCGTGTCGCCCCCGGTGGCGGCATGGTTCCCGGCCGTGGTAGGGAGTCTTCTCGGTACGCTCACGCTTCTCTATCAGGAGGACGGCTGATGCCGTTGTCGGTGACGGGACGCGAAACGAGGCCGAGGCAGAGGTTGGGACACGGGTTGCGTACAGTCTCCGACATCGCGAAGCTCGCCGGGTTGCTGGCGTTCGTCTCCGGCGCCGCGCTCACGCTCGGCACCGAAGGTGCGAGCGCGCAGGCAGCCGGCCGGAGTGACAAGGGCCAGGCCCGCAAGGCTGCAGCGCCGAAAGCTGCAGCGCAGCCCGTGCCTGCCCCCACGGGTAAGCCGGCCGAGCGTCTCCTCGTCGAGGCCGCCGAGCTGATCTACGACAACGACAACAACACCGTCACGGCGCGCGGCAATGCCGAACTGCATTACGGCCCGCGCACCCTGCAGGCCGACCGCGTGCGCTATGACCGGGCCAGCAGCCGTGTCTTCGCCGAGGGCAATGTTCGTCTCACTGACGAGACCGGCGCCGTCGTGACCGGCGATACGATGGAGCTGACGGACGATTTCCGGAACGGATTCGTCGACGCCCTGCGCATCCAGCAGACCGTGGAGATGCGGGGCCAGCCGGTGCGAACGCGCTTCTCCGCGCCGCGCGGCGAGCGGGTGGACGGAGAACAGACGACCTTCGAATCCGGCACCTATACCGCCTGCGAGCCGTGCAAGAACAATCCGGAGACGCCGCCGCTATGGCAGGTGCGCGCCGCCAAGATCATCCACAACAACGAGACGCACACGATCGGCTTCGAGGAATCGACCCTCGAGATCGCCGGCATCCCCGTCGGCTACCTGCCGTATTTCGAGGCGCCGGATCCGACGGTGAAGCGCAAGACCGGCTTCCTCACGCCGCGCTTCATCACGTCCACCGCCCTCGGCAGTGGCATCTCGACGCCGTTCTTCATCAACGTCGCTCCGAATTTCGACATCACCTTGACGCCGTCCTTCCTGAGCGAGCAGGGGCTTCTCGGCCAGGGCGAGCTGCGTCACCGGCTCGAGACCGGAACTTACACCATTCGTGCCAGCGGCATCTTCCAGACGACGCCCAGCGCCTTCCTCCCCGGCCCGCTCGGCGCGGGAGACCGCGACTTCCGCGGCTCGATCGAGTCCAAGGGCCAGTTCTACATCAACGACCGCTGGCGCACGGGCTGGGACGTGGTCGGCGTCACCGACAAGTGGTTCCTCGACAATTACCGCGTCCGGAATTCGAGCATCACGACGGATTACTTCCGTGAGGCGGTGTCTACGGCCTACCTGATCGGCCAGGGCGACCGCTCGTGGTTCGAGGCGCGCGCCTACTATTTCAAGGGCCTGTCGAGCTACGATTGGCAGAAGGAGCAGCCGGTCGTCGCGCCGGTGATCGATTACGACAAGCGCATCAACGGTCCCGGCTTCCTCGGCGGCGAAGTACGCTTCGAGGCGAACATCACCCATCTCGATCGCGAGGCCACGGACTTCCAGGCGATCCCCCGCACGGGCTCCTACTACTTCAACCCCACGGTCAACGGGACGACCTATTCGCTCTACGAGACCTGCACCACGTTCACGCGGAGCACCTGCATCATCCGCGGTCTGTCGGGGAGCAACACGCGCGCATCCGCGCAGCTCTCGTGGCGCCGAACTTTCATCGACGATGCCGGCCAGGTCTTCACGCCCTTCGCCTACCTGCGCACGGACGCCTTCTTCGTCGACCCGCGCAATTCCGGCTATCAGAACGCCCTGGCGCAGACGATCAGCACCACGGATTCGGATTTCTCGGGCCGGGTGATGCCGGCAGTGGGGCTCGATTACCGCTATCCCTTCGTGAGCAATTTCGGCCCCCTCGGCGTCCACACCCTCGAACCCATCGCACAGGTCGTGATCCGTCCGAGCGAGACGCATATCGGCCGCCTGCCCAACGAGGACGCACAGAGTCTCGTCTTCGACGACACGTCCCTGTTCGAGTGGGATAAGTTCTCCGGCTACGATCGTGTCGAAGGCGGAGTGCGCACCAATCTCGGCGCGCAATACTCGGTGGTGACGCCGTCGGGCTGGTACGCCAACGTCATGTTCGGCGAATCCATCCAGGTCGCCGGGGTCAACTCGTTCCGACGCGGCGATCTCGCCAATGTCGGTCTCGATTCCGGCCTGGAGCGGCGGCAATCCGATTACGTCGGACGATTCCAGCTGTCGCCGAACCAGAACATCACCTTCGTCACCCGCGCGCGGTTCGAGCAGCGGGACTTCTCGGTCAATCGCCTGGAGACGGGCGTCATCGCGCGCCTCGCCCCCTTCGCTCCCATCGACCTGTCGATGTTCTATTCCTACTACGCCGCTCAGCCATTCCTGGGATTCAACAACCGGCGAGAGGGCCTGACCGCGTCGGCAACCTACCACATCACCCCGAACTGGTTCGTGACCGGCTCGGCCCTGGTCGATCTCACGCACTATCTCGACGTGCGCGATACCTTCGCCAACGCCTACACCTCCTATCTCGCCAATCCCGTGGGCGCGACGCCTGTCTACACCAATCCCGGCCGCGCCAACCTCGCGGGCCTGAGCGTCGGCGGCGGTTATCAGGACGAGTGCACCACCTTCTCGCTCAACTACATCGTCTCTCCGACGGCCGCGGCTCTCGGAGTGACGGAGCGCAACCGCACCGTGCTGCTACGCATCGAGTTGAAGACCCTCGGCGAAGTCGACCTGCGCCAGAACGTCAACATCGCGAGCACGGCCGACGGCATCGCGGCCACCCGGTGAGATTGGGCGAGAGCCCGGCCTCGCCTTCATCCGGCAACGACAACAGGCCATGACGGTGCACAGACCCATTGCGCTCACGATGGGCGATCCCGCCGGCATCGGGCCCGAGATCGCGCTCATGGCGTGGCTTGCACGGGATGAGGGCGCCGGGCTTCCACCGTTCTTTCTCATCGGCGATCCCGATTTCATTGAGGCGCGGGCGAGCGGTCTCGGCTTTCAGGTCCCGGTGGCGGAAGTCGGCTCCGATCTCGCGGTGGAGGTCTTTCCCCGCGCGCTTCCGGTGATGCCCCTGCCGAGCGGCGCCCGCGTCGGTGCGGTGGCGGGACGGCCCAATGCGGCCGATGCCGGCGCGACCCTCGAATCGATCATGACGGCGGTCGGCCTGGTCCGGTCTGGCGAGGCGATCGCCCTCGTCACCAATCCCATCGCGAAATACGTCCTCACCAGCGTCGGCTTCGCCTATCCAGGCCATACCGAGTTCCTCGCGGCCCTGGCGGCCGAGCCCGGCAAGGCCGCGCCGCTTCCCGTGATGATGCTGTGGAGCGAGACCCTGGCCGTGGTGCCGGTGACGATCCACGTCGCCCTGCGCCGCGTGCCCGATCTGCTGACGCAGGACCTCGTGGTCCGGACCGCCCGCATCGTGGCGCGGGACCTGACGGAGCGCTTCGGCATCCCCCATCCCCGCCTCGTGCTGTCGGGGCTGAACCCGCATGCGGGCGAGGCCGGCACCATGGGGACGGAAGACCGCGACGTGCTCGAACCCGCCGTGGCGCAGCTTCAGGACGAAGGGATTAACATCAGAGGCCCGCTTCCGGCGGACACGCTGTTCCATCCTCGCGCCCGGGCCGCATACGACGTCGCGCTGACGCCGACCCACGACCAGGCCCTGATCCCGATCAAGACCATCGCCTTCGACGATGGCGTCAACGTCACGCTGGGCCTGCCCTTCATCCGGACCTCACCCGATCACGGCACCGCCTTCGACATCGCGGGCAAGGGCGTGGCGCGGCCGGACAGCCTCATGGGCGCCCTGCGACTCGCCGCAAGACTTGCGGGACAGCACTCGTGAGCGAGGACGGACTTCCCCCCCTGCGCGACGTGGTGCTGAAACACGACTTGGCACCGAAGAAGGCGCTAGGGCAGAACTTCCTGTTCGACCTCAACCTCACCGGGCGGATCGCCCGCGCCGCCGGCCCCCTGGAAGGGGTCACCGTGGTGGAGGTGGGGCCGGGCCCCGGCGGCCTGACCCGCGCCCTCCTCTCTGCCGGCGCCGCCCGCGTGGTCGCCATCGAGCGCGATCCCCGCGCCCTACCGGCGCTGGCCGAGATCGCCGCCCATTATCCGGGCCGCCTCGATGTGGTCGATGCCGACGCATTGAAGTTCGATCCGCGCCCCCTCGTGGGCGATGGGCCGGTGCGGATCGTCGCCAACCTTCCCTACAATGTCGGGACGCCGCTGCTGACGGGGTGGCTCACCGAAGCGGTCTGGCCGCCCTGGTGGGACTCCCTCACCCTGATGTTCCAGCGCGAGGTCGCCGAGCGGATCGTCGCGGACGAGTCCGACCGGGCGAATTACGGTCGTCTCGGCGTCCTCTGCGGTTGGCGCACCGAGGCGAACATCCTGTTCGACGTGGCGCCCTCGGCCTTCGTGCCGCCGCCCAAGGTGACATCGAGCGTCGTTCACTTGAAGCCCAGGCGCGCCCCCCTGCCCTGTTCGGTGAAGGCCCTCGAACAAGTGACGCGAGCGGCATTTGGCCAACGCCGCAAGATGCTCCGCCAAAGCCTGAAGGCCGCCACACCCGATCCGGCTCGTTTGCTCGACGCGGCGGGCATCCCAGAGACGGCGAGGGCGGAGGAGGTCCCGGTGGCGGGCTTCGTCGCGATGGCGCAGGCGCTGGACTGAATCTCCCCCGGACGACGGGCGATACCTCTCCCAGTGCTCGTGATGACCTGAGTCCGGCGACGCCCCTGCGGTGGCCAGCTGCGATCAGAACTTGCCGAGCATTGGGAAATCGACGTTCAAGGTGGATTCCGCCGCAAGCGGCGCTTCTCGGCGGCGCGGCTTGCGATTGATCACCTGCTTCAGCTTCGACTTCAGCACCGACATGTCGAACGGCTTCAGGATGAAGGCGTCCGCGCCGGCCTGGTGCGCGAGGTTGATGTCCTCGAAATCGAACGAGGCTTCGGTGAGGATGAAGGGCGTGTTCATGAGCGCGTCGTCGCCGCGGATCTCGCGCAGGAGCGTCAGCCCGTCCATCGGCTCCATCATCAGGTCCGAGATCACGAGGGCGTATTTGCGCTCGCGCAGGCGCTCCAGCGCCTCGGGACCGCTGGTCACGCCGTCGACATCGGGGAAACCGATCCGCGTCATCAGCAGGATGACGAGCTTCAGCAGTTTCTCCTGATCGTCGACGATCAGGATCGGTGGCGTCTCACTCATGGGCTTTCGAAGCTCAAGCTCGGATATCCGACGTCAGGAAGGCTAAGACGACGCATCAGACGAATAGGTGGTCGATGCCCTGCTTGGCCAGCGATTCGGCCTGCAGGGCAATGGCGAGGGAATGAATCACCCCGCCTTTCGGAGTGCCGCGCTGAAACATCGGCAGCAGGCCGGCCTTCTGGAAGGTCGCGTCGTTCGCCGGGTTGCGCATGACGGTCACGAACGAATTGACGAATTCCCGCTTCACGATCTCACGCCACTCGACGATCTGGACGTCGCGATGCCGGGTATCGTTGCTGATCCGTCCGAACGTGTCGTTCACCGAGGTGCGCTCACCCTCGATGATCTGGGCCGCGAAATTCTGTTCCACCAGCATGAAGCTGGTGATGACGGAGAATTCGTTCTTCTTCTGCGCCTGCCGCGTGATCTCTCCGAGCTGGCGAGTCCGGCCGGCCGCGTCGGCGGCGAGGTTCAGGCGCGAGAAATAGATGAGGTGGACGAGGGTCGTCCGCTTGCTCTTCATGATTCCTCTCCGTTGCGCCACGGCCCGACGATAACCGACCCAGGCATAACGCTGGGTAAACAGCGAGCTTGCCTTACCACGAAACCGGCAAAAGCTGCCGGGGCATTTCCGGAAAATGTCGCTTCTTGCCGGCCGTCCTGAAAAACTACCACTTAAAATCAATGGTTTAGATTTGGCATTCCGCTTGCGGATGATGGCATGAACCAATTTCGGTCCACGTCATTTTCAACAAAGGTTGCCGGCCATGGATGTGTTTTCAGCGTTGCAGACGGCGGTCTCGGGCATGAAGGCCCAGGGCTTTTCCCTCGAGAACATCTCCGGCAACATCGCCAACTCGCAGACGACGGGCTTCAAGCGGGTCGATACCAGCTTCGTCGACCTCGTCGCCGAGCAGGCGCCCAACCGCCAGGTCTCCGGCAGCGTCAGGGCGAACTCGGTCCTGACCAATTCGATTCAGGGCAACATTATCTCGACCGAGATTCCGACCAACATGGCCCTGAACGGCCCAGGCTTCTTCGCCGTGCAGACGAAGACTAGCGACGTCAATGGTCAGACCTCGTTTTCGCCGGGCAACCTCTACACGCGCCGGGGCGATTTTACCAAAGACGCTGAAGGCTATCTCCGCAATGGTGGCGGCGCTTACCTAACCGGAACTAGTCTTGATCCAGCCACTGGGCTCGCTACGGGCGAAGGCCCAATCCAAATCTCGACCTTGCCCGTGCCGGCCAAACCAACCAGCACCATTGAGTATTCTGCCAATCTGCCGAAAACGCCTACGGTATCTCTCGTGGGAAAGACATTCACGGATTCGACCAATCCCACCAATGTGGATGCTACCGCCAGGGTAGGATCCGTCACCGCCAAGGATGCTGCTGTCCTCCTGGCCGGCAGCCTCGCAGGTCCCTCGCTGACCGCATACTCTGCCAGCGGAGCACCTGTCGATGTGAATACACGATGGGCGAAAGTCCAAGATGCGTCGCCTGCGGTTGGAGATACTCCTGCCAAGAGCGACGTATGGAATCTATATTATGCAAATAGCAGTACGAATGGGGGAATTAACTCAACTTGGACAAATTCAGGCACCGCCTTCCAATTCGATGGCAGCGGAAAACTTACGAGTCCCAACGCAGATGCCGTCAATATCGCGAATCTTACTGTCGACGACATCAATCTCGGCACGATCTCATTTAAGTACGGCGAGGGCGGTTTGACCGCTCATAACGCGGGTGGAATATCTCCCTCCATTCAGAGGCAGGACGGCTTTAGCTCAGGCACATTGAACAGCCTCTCAGTCAGTGAAACCGGAGAAGTCCTGGGTAGCTACAGCAACGGGAACACCGTTTCTTTGGCCAAGATCAAGGTGGTACAGTTCACGAACCCCGATGGACTGAAGGCCGATTCGTCAGGCAACTATCGGCAGACCCTCGACTCCGGAGCTCCGGTTACGGGCCTCAACGCCACGACGATCGAAGGCCAGAACATCGAGCAGTCGAATACGGACATTGCGAGCGAATTTTCAAAGATGATCGTAACCCAACAGGCCTACTCTGCGAATACGAAGGTCATTTCGACCGCGCAGGATATGATGTCCTCGTTGATCAACATCATCCGCTGAGGTCTGGGGTTTCCGGTGACGTAGAGGGAGGGCGACCGTGTCGTTCACAGCGCTGAACACGGCCGCGGCCGGCCTGAAGACCACTCAGGCCGCCATCGGCATCGTCTCGCAGAACATCGCGAATGTCGGCACAACCGGTTATGTCCGGCGCACGCTCGACACCGTCGCCCAGGGGCCCGGCAATTCCGGCGTCGCCATCGGGACGATCAACAGGATCATCGACGAGAATTCGGTGAAGCAGCTGCGGCTCGAGACGTCCGGCGCGTCCTATACCGGGATGATGGCGGACGTCCGGACCCAACTCGACAAGCTCTACGGAATACCGGGTACCACGAGCGCCCTCGACGGCGTGGTCAACAACTTCACCCTGGCGCTGCAGACCCTCGGGGCGGACCCGTCATCCGCCCCCGCCCGCTCTTCCGTCGTCGCGGCAGCATCCAACCTCGCGACGAAGATCGGGGGCATCGCGGAGGGGGTCCAGTCCCTGCGCAGCGCAACCGAGAGCCAGCTTGCCAACGATACGGCCGCGGCGAGCGGCCTGCTTTCGTCCATCGCGCAGCTCAATAGCAAGATCGCCGCCACCAGCGACGATGGGTCCAAGGTCGCCCTCCTCGATCAGCGCGACCAAGCCCTCAATTCCCTCTCCGGCTATCTCGACGTCCAGGCCTCCGTGCAGCGCGATGGGACCGTCACGGTCATCACCACGTCCGGGATGACGCTGGTTGACCGGGCCAGCGCGGCGAGCCTGAGCTTCGACGGTCGCGGGACGCTCGGTCCCGAGGATGCCTACTCCACGGATCCGGCCCAACGCAGTGTCGGAACCATCACGGCGACCACCCCAGGAGGCGGCACGATCGATCTCGTCGCCTCGAACGCGATCCGTTCGGGCTCGCTGGCCGCCGGGATCGAGCTGCGCGACACGGTTCTGCCCCAGGCCCAGCGCCAGCTCGACGATCTGGCGGCGGGCCTGTCGCGGTCGCTGTCCGACACGTCGGCGGTCGGCACGCCCGCATCGGCAGCGGCCGGGGCTGGATTCGACATCGACCTCACCGGCCTGAGCGCCGGCAACGCCATCACGATCACCCTCAAGGATACGAACGGCGCACAGCGCAACGTGATCCTGGTCCCGTCCAACCTAGACCCGGCCGCGTCGGTGAACCGGGCCGATGTCGCCGATCCGCTGGCGACCATCGTCCCGTTCACGGTAGGCAGCGACTCGGCCACCTTTGGCACGGCGATCGCCGCCGCCCTCGGCTCGCCCTTCACCGTGACGTCCGTCCCCGATGTCGGTAAAGGCGGTGTCCGAATCCTGTCACCGACCAGCGGCGCCCCGACGATCCTGGGGATCAAGGCCAGCGTCACCCAGTCGACGTCGCCGGACGATGTCACGAACGGCAAACCGCAGATCCCGCTCTTCGTCGATGGCGGCGGCAAGGCCCGCCTCTATACCGGGTCGTTCGATGGCGGCTCGCAGCTGACGGGCTTCGCCCAGCGCATCGCCGTGAATCCGGCGGTGATCGCCAAGACGGAAACGCTGGTGAAGTTTGCGCCGGGAACCCAGGGCAGCGAACCGACGAGACCGCAATACCTGTTCGATGCCCTCACGAGCGCGAACCGGACCTTCTCGGCGGCGAGCGGGATCGGCGGCATCAGCGCGCCCTACGACTCCTCCGTGCAGGGCTTCGCCCAAAAGATCATCGACGCCCAGGGCGCCGCTGCGGCGACCGCGCAGAATCTCGACGAAGGGCAGAGCATCGCGCTCGCGACGGCGCAGGGCCGGTTCGCGAGCACGTCCGGCGTCAAGATCGACGAGGAGATGTCGATGCTCGTCGGATTGCAGACGGCCTACACCGCCAATGCCCGCGTGCTCACCGCCGCACGCGACATGCTGGATACGCTCCTACGGATCTAGGGCGTCGTCGCGGACATCGTGTCCGCGCAGTTGCCACAGGTCTTCTCCTCCATTCGGTTCTTCCGAAACGTGGCCTCCACTGTTCGGGTCGATTCTCCGGCGTCTTCAACCGGTTGACCGCTTGAAGACCCTAACGCCGAGGTCACGATGACGATCACCGCCTTTACGGCCGGCACCTACGTCCAGGATCGCAACACCGCGAACCTGGTCAGCCAGAAAGCGCGTCTCGACGCGTTGTCCACCCAACTCGCCAGCGGTCGCACCGCCGAGACGTATGGCGGGATCGGCGCGGCGCGGACCACCAGCCTGAGCGCTCACGCGTCCCTCAGCGCCCTCGACGGCTACGATGCCGCCATCACGGCGAACACGACGCGAGTGACGGTCACCACCTCGGCGGTGACGCAGCTATCCTCCTTGAGCGGCATCCTGCAACAATCGTTGAATTCCAGCACGACTGGAACGGCGTCGACCGTGACGCAGGTTGCCAGGAACAGTCTGGATGCGGCCGTGGACGCGTTGAACCAAGACGTCGCGGGCAACTACGTCTTCGGCGGACGGATCTCAGATACGGCCCCCGTGGCTTCGGCGGATGCGATCCTGAACGGCGTTCCCGGTCTCGGCCTCGATGGTCTCAAGACTCTGGTGACCGAGCAGATCGCCGCCGATCTCGGCCCGAACGGCAATGGCCGCATCGCCACCAGTGCCTCGGGCTCCACCGTGACGGTCAGTGAGGAAGGCACAGGCACGGCGGGCACGGAAGCGCGTGCGAATTTCGGCTTCAAGCTCATCTCGGCCACCAGCTCGAACCCGGCGGCCATCACGGCGGGAGACAAGACGGGCGGAACGGCGCCGGACGTGACCTTCACGGTGGCCAACGCGCCCGCGGAGGGCGATCGCATCCGCGTCGCGATCAATCAGCCCGATGGGAGCCAGACCTTCACCGACCTGACCGTCACCGCAAACCCTCAGGTCGACGCGACCAACACGATCCCGCTCGGCACGGCCGCCGAGACCGCCGCCGCCCTGACCAAGAAATTCGAGGGCCAGCCCGTCGCCAGCATCCAGGGCAAGGCCTCTCTCGGCCTCGCGGCGAATTTCGGCACCGGCACGCCGGCGTCGGTGGAGCTCACCGTCAAGGCCCCTCCGGCGGCGGGGGACACGCTGACCTTCAACCTCGCACTTCGTGACGGCACTACCCAGTCGATCACGCTGACCGCGAAGGCAAACGCGGATTCCGCCGCCACGACCGAATTCTCCCTGACCGGCGACGTGGCCGCCAACATTTCCAAGGCCCTGTCGAACGCGCTCAAGGAGACGGCGGGCACGACCCTCTCGGCGAGTTCGGCGTCGCGCGCCTCTCAGGATTTCTTCGCCGGGTCGAAATCCGAGGGTTTCGCGCCGCGCCGCGTGTCGGAGGATGGAAACGGCTACGCCGAGCAAGCCAGCACGAAGACCGTGATCTGGTACACCGGCGACGACACCTCGGCCGATCCCAGGACGACGGCGACGGTGCAGATCGGCACCGACCGCAAGCTCGGCATCGGAGCCCAGGCCAACGAGGCTCCGATCCGTGCAATCCTCGCCGGCATCGCACAGGTCGCGGTGCAGAGCTTCACACCCTCGACGTCCGGATCGCCGGAAACGGCGCGCTACAATGCCGTCTCGGAGCGCGCGCGTTCGCTCCTCACTTCCAGCGACGGCCGCGAAGGCGTGCAGAGCATCGCCAGTGATCTCAGCCTGGCGGCCAAGACCATGGCGGACACCAAGACCGACAACCGCTCCGCACGGGCGGCCCTGGAGGACAGCCTCGACGGTGTCGATTCGGTCTCCATCGAGGAGGTGACCGCCAAGCTCCTGGCCCTCCAGAACCAGCTTCAAGCGAGCTATCAGGTCACCTCGATGCTCTCGAAGCTGACGCTGACGAACTATCTTTCCTGAATCAGGCGGCGGCCAGGCCGCGCTTGCGCAGCAACGGATCGATGCTGGGCAGGCGACCACGAAAAGCGGTGTAGGCCTCTCCGGGGTCGCGCAGGTTGCCGGCCCCGTAGACGAACTTGCGCAGGCGCGCCGCCGTCTCGGGGTGGAAGATGTCGCCGGCCTCCCGGAATGCGTCGAACGCGTCAGCATCCAGTACTTCGGACCAGAGGTAGCTGTAATAGCCGGCGGCATAGCCGTCGCCGGAGAAGATATGCGCGAAATGCGGCGAGCGATGCCGCATGGAGATCTCCGCCGGCATGCCGATGCGCTGGAGCGCGTCGGCCTCGAAGGCCAGGACGTCGAGGCCGTCCTCGCCGCCGCTCGACAAGTGAAGCGTCATGTCGACGATCGCCGAGGCGGTGTATTCGATGGTGGAGAAGCCCTGGTTGAAGGTGCGCGCCGCGAGCATGCGCTTGAGCAGCTCCTCCGGCATCGGTTCGCCGGTGCGGTAGTGGCGGGCATGGGCGCGCAGCACCTCCGGCTGTTCGAGCCAGTGCTCGTAGAGCTGCGAGGGCAGTTCGACGAAATCGCCCGCCACCGCCGTGCCCGCGAGAAGGGGGTAGGTCACGTCGGAGAGGAGGCCGTGCAGGGCATGTCCGAACTCGTGGAACAAGGTGCGCGCGTCGTCGAAGGACAGGAGCGGCGTCTCGCCGGCCGGCGCCTTGGCGAAGTTCATCACGTTGACGATGATCGGCGTGACCGTGCCGTTGAGCCGCTCCTGCGAGCGGAACGCACTCATCCAGGCGCCGCTGCGCTTCGACGGCCGGGCGAAGTAATCGCCGAGGAAGATCCCGACCTCGGATCCATCGGCATTGCGCACCGTCCAGGCCCGCACGTCGGGATGGTAGTGGGGGAATTCGGTGAGTTCCTCGAAACGCAGGTGGAAGAGGCGTGAGGCCGTGTCGAAGGAGGCAGCGATGACCCCGTCGAGGGGCAGGTAGGGCTTGATCTCGCCTTCGTCGAGATCGTGCTCGGATCGCCGCAGCTTCTCGGCATAGTGGCGCCAATCCTGGGCGCGGATGGCGAAATCGGCCCCTTCCGCCGTCGCCAGCGCCTGGAGCCGGTCGCGCTCGGCGCCCGCACGGGCATGAGCCGGCGTCCAGACGTTGCGCAGGAGCTCCATCGCCGCGTCCGGCGAGCCGGCCATGGTGTCGGAAAGCTTGAAATGAGCAAAGCTGTCGAAGCCCAGAAGCCGCGCCCGCTCCGCACGGAGGGCGACGATCTCTGCGATGATCCCTGTGTTGTCCGTGGCGCCCCCACTCTCGCCACGGCGGGTCCAGGCCTCGTAGGCCTTCGCACGCAGGTCACGCCGGGTCGAGAAGACCAGAAACGGCTCGATCAGCGAGCGCGACAAGGTGATAACGTGACCATGCTCGCCGCCCCGGTCCTTGGCTGCACTGGCGGCGGCGGCCCTCAGGAACTCGGGCAAGCCAGCAAGGTCCTCCTCGCCATCGAGGGGGAGGATGAAGGCGCTCTCGTCGGCGAGAAGGTTCTGGCTGAACGTCGTTCCAAGCTCTGCCATGCGCCCAGCGATCTCGGCCATCCGCGTCTTCGCTTCGGGGGCGAGATCGGCGCCGGCGCGACGAAAGCGCGTGCGGTAGCGCTCAAGAACGCGCCGCTCTTCTGCACCGAGCGTCTCCGCATCCGCATCGACGGCGGCGATGCGCGCCCAGAGCCGGGGATTCAGGTAGATGGCGCTGCCGTGGCGGGCGAGACGCGGCGTAATCGCCCGCTCGACGGCCTGGAGCTCTGGGCTGGTGTTGCTGCCACTGAGATTGAAGAAGACGGAAGCGACTCGGTCGAGATCGAGGCCCGCGCGCTCCATCGCCTCCACCGTGTTGACGAAGGTCGCCGGCCTCGACGCATCGGCGATGGCCGCGATCTCCACATCGTGCAAGTCCAGGGCTGTCTCGAAAGCGGGCAGGAAATGCTCCGGCCGAATCCGGTCGAAGGGCGGCAGGCCGAACGGCGTCTGCCACACCGGCTCCGCGAACGGTCCTATATCCCGGGTCTCGGTGGCGGTTGCGGTCGTCATGGTCGTCCTTTGGTGGCGTCCGAGTCTGTGCGGGGGAACCTAGTCATCCCGGCAAAGGAGCGCAAAGTATCCCGTCGGCATTTTCGCCACGCTGTCACTCGGCGTTCGGACTAGGGAGCTTCGAGAGCGCGGGCGCTTGCGCCCGGGCTCCCACCGACGCAGGTTGCGCCCCGCCATGGCACTCCTGACTCGAACCACATCCGTTTCTCTGCGTACCGCCTGCCTCGTGCTGGCGGCGGGCGGTTTCCTCGCGGTCGGCATCGGTGCGGCCATGGCGCAAAGCCTCTCGGTCGATCTCGGCCAGGGCGGGGTGACGGAGCGGGCACTCCAGCTCATCGCCCTCATCACCGTCCTTGCGCTGGCGCCATCGGTTCTGGTGATGGCGACCTCGTTCACGCGGATCGTGGTGGTCCTATCGATCCTGCGCTCGGCCCTCGGCACGCAGAGCGCGCCGCCGAATGCCGTGATCACCAGCCTTGCCCTGTTCCTCACCGCCTTCGTCATGGCACCGACGGCGCGGGAAGCCTACCGTACCGGCATCGAGCCGCTCATCGCCGGACAGATCACACAGAGCGTAGCGTTCGACAGGGCCTCGTCCCCTTTCAAGACCTTCATGCTGCGTAACGTGCGCGAGAAGGATCTGAAGCTCTTCCTCGACATGGCGAAAGCCCCCGCCCCGGCCGGCCCGGAAGCCATCGGCCTCGAGATCGTCACGCCAGCCTTCATGATCTCGGAACTGAGGCGGGCCTTCGAGATCGGCTTCCTCCTCTTCATCCCCTTCCTTATCATCGACCTCGTTGTCGCCTCGATCCTGATGGCGGTGGGCATGATGATGGTTCCGCCAGCGACGGTGGCGCTGCCGTTCAAGCTGATCTTCTTCGTGCTGGTGGACGGCTGGACCCTGGTGGCGGGCTCACTGATCCAGAGCTACGGGAACTGAGCCCGAGCGAGCACGCCACCAGCATTCCAGGATAGGTCGCCGGCTGCCGCTCGGGCACGGTAGCGTTTTCCGTAGCAGCGCAGGCTCGTCTGCCAAGCAACGTTGTTCGAGGTACGACCGGCGGTGCGACGCTCTATCGCGTAAAGCTGCGGTATCGAACGTCCGAATTCTGGCCGGTGGCAGACCATTTTCTTCACGGTCATCGGCGATTGTCCCGGCGCTCAATCCGGTCACTCTCGCACGTCAGGTACCTCGGCGCGAGCGAGTCTGAACCGTCACTACAACACACTTCCCGATGGGCCCCGACGATGCCAACCGTACCTCCCTCTACCCCTCAAGGGGCCGGTGTCACGATCCCGCTCTACACGCAGGTCCCGACCACCACGAGTCCCGCGACGCAGGCGCCGGATCATGTCTACCGACCCCTTTCGGAAGTGGGTCTTCAACACGGGATGTACGCCGACGTCTCGGTGGTCGGTATCGCCGGGGCCGATGGACAGGCCATTCGGTCGTCAACCAGCACAGCCTCAATCGCCCCTTCGTTGACAGTTAATAGCCCATCGGCAACCGGTATGTTTCAGGTCGATACGGGCTCCTGGGCGACCGTACTTCCCAAATCCATGGTCAAGGCCGCAATCGGGCAGGACATCGATTGGGACGCTCATCGGGAATATAAGACCGGAAGCCTCGTCTACAGCAGCGACAACAAACCAGAGGTCGGCCATTGGGTGCCTCTGGTTCTCGAATTTTCAGGCACGGGCGAGAAGACACAGACAACTGTAACCGTCCTCGTCGTAGACGATCGAAAGGATGGATCTCCCAATCCGCATATGCTCGGGATCGGCTTCAACACGGGCTTTGCCACCCATGTTGTGGGCACGACGCTCACCTCGGCCAACAATGCGGTGCTGAACGTCGACGCGATGAAGAGCGGCGACATGGCCCATAGCTACATGATCGACAGAGAGGGCCTTCATCTCGGCTGGTCGATTGCCGAACATGGTCGGGGTTGGACGGTCCAGAACCTTGAGGCTGCGCCAACCACGCCCGCGGCGGGGAGCCCACAGGACTGGCTGTTTCCGGAGGGCTCAGTGACGATCGACGGCACCGAGCACGATGGCATGAGCCTCCTGTTCGATACCGGAACAGACGCTGCCTTCATCCACTATCCGGGCCTGTCGGAGGCAGGGCATGTCCTGCCCGACGATCGCAGCATCAACATCTCGGTACCGGGAGCCCATGGTGTTACGCTGAGCTATGGCTTCGTCACGGGCGATGGCAAAAGCGATACTCCTTCTGAAGTTCACGAAAGCGCAGCCAAACACGGTCCCACCTCCTTCATGAACACCGGGGCGGGATTCTTCAGCGATCACCGCTACTTCTACGACGCGGATCGCGGCGTCACCGGCTTCAAGTCCACCGGCAGCCCGACGATGGCGCAGGAGGTCTCTTACTTAAATGGCCTGTTTCCCGACGACACAGTGACCAGCGACGCGCCCGGATTCATTCCAAACGTCGATGGAGCTACAGCGCATAAGTGGGGAGCTACGACTGCTGGAACGGGAGCAACGGTGACCTATGCTTTCGATGCCGATAGTGATTTCACAGCTATCGAACAGGAAACCCTACTGAGGGCTTTCGCATCATGGTCAAGCGTAGCGGATGTCACATTCCTTGAAGCGGCTTCTACGGATACGGCAAACGTCGTACTCAAGCGCGACGCGACACATAATTATACGGGATTTTCGGTGAACCCAGGCGAAGGGTCAACAATAGGAACCTTTAAACACGACATAACGGTCCACCTCTCTGCAGACCTATCAGGTAAGTTAGATGACAGCGGCATAGTCGGCTTTAAGCATGCCGTGCACGAAATTGGACATGCGCTAGGCCTTCATCATGGAGGGTACTATGATGGCACAGTCGATCCAAGCACACAGCAACACAGCATTTACGATGACAGACTTTATTCCGTTATGTCTTATATAAGCTGGGATCCTGAATACACTCCGAAATATTCATCAGAGTATACGGTCCATGGAACAAATTGGGGTTATACCGATGGACACCCCAGGATCGCTCCTCAAAGCTTGATGCAACTCGATATCGTGGCGATCCAGCAGCTCTACGGTGCAGCGTCCCATGAGAACACGCCGTTCACCGGGGGCCAGACGTACGGGTTCAACAGCACGATCGAGGGACCGCTGGCCAAGATCTATGATTTCTCCGTCAACGAGCAGCCGGTGGTCACCCTGTACAACCAGGGTAGTCACAACACGCTCGATCTCTCCGGCTTTCATGACGACGCCGTCATCGACCTGCGGGCTGGAGGCTTCAGCAGCGCCGGCGGATTGACCAACAATATCGCCATCGCCCAAAATACGCTGATCGAGAAGGCCGTCGGCGGCGGCGGCAAGGACACGATCACCGGCAACGATGCCGACAATGTCCTCGACGGCGGCAGCCGCGCCGACCGGATGATCGGTCTGCGCGGGGACGACACCTACATCGTCGACAACAAGGCCGATGCGATCGTCGAAGCGCGCGTGCAGGGCACCGACACGGTGCTCACCTCTGTCAGCTACAGGCTCGATGCGGGGCAATCGATCGAAGTGCTGGCTTCCAGGGATGTGGCCTTCACCGATCCGCTGAAGCTGGTGGGCAACGAACTCGATCAGACTCTCCACGGCAATGCCGGCGAGAATGTGCTGGATGGCGGCGGCGGCAAGGACAAGCTCTACGGCGGTGCGGGCGACGATTTCTATCTCGTCCACAGCCAGAACGATCGGGTCTTCGAGTCGGGGACAGGCCGGGACACGGTCGTGGCCTTTTCGAACTATGCGCTCGCCGACGGCCAGGCGATCGAGGTCCTGAAGCTTGGTATCGCGACCGGGACGGCGGGGCTCGACCTGACAGGTAACGAGGTCTCCAACATTCTTCGTGGCAACAGCGGCAGAAACACTCTCGACGGCGGTCTTGGTGCCGACGCGCTCAGGGGGCTGGGAGGCTCGGATACGTTCGTCTTCTCCAGCGCTATTGGTCAGGGGAATGTCGATCGCATCACCGATTTCACTGTCGGTGACGACGTGATCCAACTGGACCACGCCATTTTTGCCGCCCTGAGCCCCGGAAGTCTGCGCGCGAGTGCGTTCAAGGATCTCGGGGAGCCGAATGCCACGCTCGATGCCAATGACCGCATTCTCTACAATCACGACACGGGTGCGCTGTCCTACGACGCGGATGGCAGCGGGGCAGGCCATGCCGTGCGGATCGCCGTACTGACCAACAAAGCCGATCTCGGCTTCCACGACATCTTGGTGGTGTGAGCCGCTGAGGCGGCGAGGCCCGGCTTCGCCGCCTCAGCCGTGCAGGTGATCCAGGATGGCGAGGCCCGCCGGGGTCGCCTCGTAGCGTGTCCTTTGGGTACGCTGGTTCCGCTCGGTGATCGCCATAAGCTCCGCTTCCGCCGACAGGGTCTCCACGGCGCGCAGGACGAGCGCATGCTCGACACCGAAGATCCGCGCGAAGCTGCGGCTGTCGGCGGCGAGCTTCAGGTGCAGCCCCGCAAGTAGCCCGGCCTCCAGGGTGGAGAGGCCGGGCTGGAGGTCGGCGATGGACTCGGTGACGGCGAGAAAGGTCTCGGCGTCGGCAGGTGGCTCGCTCACGCGGCTGCCGCCGGGCGGCGGATCGAGACCATCACCGATTTCGAGGTCGGGGTGTCGCTCTCCTTGCCGAAGGACGACAGGGGAACGAGGACGTTGAGCTCCGGATAGTAGCCGGCGAGACTCCCACGCGGCATGTCGAACGGCACGAGTCGGAAGCCTTCGGCCACCCGCACGACGCCATCGTCATGGGTGCCGACGATGTCCACCCGATCGCCGGCGACGGCCCGGATCTCGGCGAGATCGTCGGGATGGGCGAACAGCACCTGCCGCTCGCCGTAGACCCCACGATAGCGGTCGTCGAGGCCGTAGACGGTGGTGTTGTACTGATCGTGGCTGCGGAAGGTCTGGAGCACGAAGGTGTCGCCCATCGCCCTGGCCTGCTGATGCTCGGTCGCCTCGGGCAGCGGCTCGGCCGAAAGGTTCGCCTTGCCATTCGCTGTCTCGAAGTTGCGCTCGGCGGCGAGGTTGCGCAGCATGAAGCCGCGCGGACGGCGGACGCGGGCGTTGTAGCCGGCAAAGCCAGGAATGGTCCGCTCGATCAGCGCACGGATGCCGTCGTAATCATCGGCGAGAGCCGCCCAATCGACCTTGTCCGAACCGACGGTGGCCGCCGCCATCCCGGCGATGATCGCGATCTCGGAGCGCAGTTCCGGCGAGGCGGGCTTGTTGATGCCGCCCGAGCCGTGGACCATGCTCATGGAATCCTCGACCGTGACAATCTGGATCTTGCCCTTGGAATTCCGGTCGATCTCGGTGCGGCCGATGCATGGCAGCAGGTAGGCGACGCGGCCAGGCACGAGGTGCGAGTGATTGAGCTTCGTGGCGATGTGGACGGTGAGTTCGCAGGAGGCGAGCGCCTTGGCCACCAGCGCCGTATCCGGCGTGGCGCGGGCGAAGTTGCCGCCGAGCCCGATGAAGGCCTTCGACGAGCCGTCGAGCATGGCGCCGATGGCGCCGATGACGTTGTGACCGTGCTTGCGCGGGGCAACGAATCCGATCTCGCGCTCCAGAGCGTCGAGCAGCGCTGCAGGCGGCTTCTCGTTGATGCCCACCGTGCGGTCGCCCTGCACGTTGGAATGGCCGCGCACGGGGCAAAGGCCGGCGCCGGGACGGCCGATGTTGCCGCGTAGGAGCATGACGTTGGTCATCTCGCGGATGGTGGCCACCGAATGCTTGTGCTGGGTGACGCCCATCGCCCAGGTACAGATGACCTTGTCGGCGCCGAGATAGACTTCCGCCGCCACCTCGATATCGGCGCGGGAGAGGCCGGACTGGTCCTCGATCGCCTCCCAGCTCGTGGCTTCCACGATGGCGCGGTAGGCCTCGTGGCCCTCGGCGTGGTGGCTGAGGAAGGCACGATCCAGAACGGATGGACGGCCAGCGGCGAGAGCCGCGTCGTCTGCGGCGAAGACCACCTTGGCGATGCCGCGGAACGCAGCCATGTCGCCGCCCGGACGCGGCTGGTAATAGTGGCTCGCCACCGGAGCGCTGGCGCCGCGCAGCATCTCCACCGTGTTCTGCGGGTCTGCGAAGCGCTCGAGGCCGCGCTCGCGCACGGGATTGAACACTACAACGCGGGCGCCGCGGGTGGCCGCCTTGCGCAGGTCGCCGAGCATGCGCGGATGGTTGGTGCCGGGGTTCTGGCCAACCACGAAGATCGCGTCCGCCTTCTCGAAATCTTCGAGCAGGACAGTGCCCTTGCCGATGCCGATGGCCGCCTGGAGCGCGATGCCGCTGGCCTCGTGGCACATGTTGGAGCAGTCGGGGAAATTGTTGGTGCCGTAGAGCCGTGCGAACAGCTGGTAGACATAGGCGGCCTCGTTGGAGGCGCGACCGGACGTGTAGAACTCGGCCCGGTCCGGGCTGTCGAGGCCGCGCAGGGTGGCGCCGATCTCGGCAAAGGCGTCGTCCCAGCTGACCGGCAGATAGCGGTCGCTGCCTGCGTCGTACCGCATCGGATGCGTCAGGCGGCCCTCGCCTTCGAGCGCGTAGTCGGTCCAGCCGCGCAGCTCCGACACGGTGTGCCGGGCAAAGAACTTCGGCAGCGTGCGCTTGTCGGTCGCCTCCCACGAGACGGCCTTCACGCCGTTCTCGCAGAACTCGAATGACGAGCCGTGCGCCGGATCACCCCACGCACAGCCGGGGCAATCGAACCCGTCCGGCTGGTTGGCCTTGAGCATGGCGCGGGCCCCGGAGAGCGGGGCGCGGCTGCTCAACAGGTGCTTGCCGCAGCTCTTCAACGCGCCCCAACCGCCGGCGGCGGAGGAACGCTTGGGGGACGCGACCGGGTGATCCATGAACGATCCTGGTTCGGCAAAAGATGAACGGGACAGTGCCGTCACAGGGCGAGGCCACCGTCGATGCCATCAGCGATATCGCACCGCACAAGGGTCACTCAATCAGGAGTAAACGCGGGCCAGTCATGCGCCTGCGGACATGGCTTGGCACGAAACCGAGCAGTTTTACGAAGTTCTAAACTCACCCCCGATCTCAGCGCAGGATTCGCATGCGAATGGCGCCGGGATCGGACTTGCCGATTTCCTCGAACGCCGGTCTCAGCCTAGCGTCCATCGCAACGCGGGATCATGTCTCGCCACGCCCTTGAGGTCTGTTCCTCGCATGGTCGGACGAGGGCGCGCCGGGCCGCCCTCGCCTACGCCGCGCCGAGGCCGAGCTTGGCCAAGGTAGCGGCGTCGCGCCCGACGAGGGCGGACAGGTCGCCGACACCTTCCGTAGCGAGCTTGCGCAGCAGGCCAGATTTGATCGTGCCGACGAGGCCGGGACCAGCATAGACCAGGGCCGAGTAGAGTTGCAGCAGGCTCGCTCCAGCGCGGATCTTGGTCCAGGCCGCCTCGGCGGAATCGATCCCGCCGACGCCGATGAGCGGGATGGTGCCGCCGACACGCAGGTAGGTCTCCGCGAGGAGGCGGGTCGCCGGGGCGAACAGGGGGCGGCCGGAGAGGCCGCCGGTCTCCGTCGCAAGGGAGGCTTCGGAGAGACTGGCCGGCCGCGCGATGGTGGTGTTGGAGACGACGAGTCCCTGCACCTTGCGGCGCAAGGCGGTGGCGACGATGGAATCGAGGGCTTCGAGCGAGATGTCGGGGGCGATCTTGAGCAGGATCGCGGTCTCGGGCGAGGCCTTGTCGCGGGCCTCGACCACCCGGCCGAGGAGATCATCGAGAAAGGCTTCGCCCTGGAGGTCGCGCAGGCCGGGGGTGTTGGGCGAGGAGACGTTGACCGTGACGAAGGCGACGTGAGGCGCCAGCGCCGTGGTGCAAGTCACGTAATCGGCGATCCTGTCGGTCGAATCCTTATTGGCCCCGATGTTGATGCCTACAAGACCGGCGCGGCCGCTTCGGGCCGCGAGGCGACCGCGCACGACGTCGAGCCCCTCGCTGTTGAGGCCGAAGCGGTTGATGACGGCGCCGTCGGCGCTCAAGCGGAATACGCGCGGGCGCGGGTTGCCGCCCTGCGGCTTCGGCACCACCCCGCCGACTTCCACGAAGCCGAACCCGAGGCCGAGCAGCGCATCGGGCACCTGCGCGCCTTTGTCGAACCCCGCCGCGAGACCGACAGGGTTGGGGAACTGGCGGCCGAAGACGGTGACCGCGAGCCTCGAATCATCAGGGGCCGGCTTTCGCGGGGGCAGGAGTTCCAGCCCACGCAAGGTGAGGTTGTGCGCCGTCTCGGCGTCGAGTCCGTGCAGGATCGGCTTGGCGAGGGGAAAGAGAGCGCCGATCATACCGATGCTCCGGTTGCGGGGCTGGCGGACGAGATAAGGTCGGCGGGAAACACATGCCGGCCGTCCGGCCCGATCGGAAGCTCGGTCACGCATATGACGGCATCGAGGGGCAGATCGCCGTAGAGATGGGGGAACAGCGCCCCGCCGCGGGAGGGCTCGTAGCGTAGGGCCTCGCCCAGCGCCTCGGCCTCGATGCCGATGAGAAGGAGATCGGAGACACCCGCGAAGTGCCGGGCGGCCGTTTCAGCCACCTGGTCGGCGGTGGAGAAATGGATGAACCCGTCAGCCCTGTCGACGGGCGCACCCGCGAACCGCCCTGATTCCTCCGCCTCGCGCCAGAGGGCGCGCGGGCATATCTTGTAGATCACTGGCATCGCGCGTTGCCTTCCGGTTCGACGGCTCACGCGATAGAACGGGTCGGCATCCGTCGCAACCACGATCGGTCACTACCTCAAGTCGTCCGTTACGAGTTTTTACACCTTCAGGATAATGACGGCGTGCCGTTGCTTCCAGCGTATTTTAGTTCTACTTTCCTAAAGCTAGGCTGGATGTCTTAGCCCTTCTGATCGAGTCTCGCCATGCTGTCCCACGAGCAGATCTGGACCGCGATCGACCGCCTCGCGGAACGCCACGGCTTCTCGGCCTCCGGTCTCGCACGCCGTGCGGGCCTCGACGCCACGAGCTTCAATCGCTCGAAGCGGATCGGGCCGGATGGGCGCAAGCGCTGGCCCTCCACCGAATCCGTGTCGAAGGTGCTCGCGGCCACCAACGCGACGCTCGACGATTTCCTTCGCCTCATCGAGCCGAGGGACGGCATGCCGCGCGCCATGGTGCCGCTGATCGGCATGACCCAGGCCGGTGCGGGCCGGCTCTTCACCGAGGAAGGGATGCCCACGGGCGGCCCGGGCTGGGAGGAGATCGAGTTTCCCGATCTCGGCGAGGACCGCGCCTTCGCCCTCGAAGTGCAGGGCGATTCCATGGAGCCGCTATACCGCGACGGCGACGTGCTGATCGTCTCACCCACCGCCAGCGTCCGCAAGGGCGACCGCGTGGTGGTGCGGCTGTCGAGCGGTGAGGTGCTGGCCAAGGAGCTGCGCCGAAAGACAGCCCGGACCATCGAGTTGCTCTCGCTCAACCCGAACCACCCCGAACGCATCGTCCAGGTAGCAGAGATCGCCTGGATCGCCCGGGTGATGTGGGTGCGGCAATAACGATCGCCGGGAGCCGCCGTGCCAAATGGTTCTGGCGCCCGTGTCCGACGCGACTCACGCTGGAGCCCGTTTCGCTCCGACAGGCCTGGATAGAGCATGGCGTTGCATGATCAGGACCGCGAACCGGACGATCCTCCAGGCCGGGGCATCGATTTTCGCTCGGCTCTCGATGCCAGTGCCGTACCGGCCCTGCTGATCGACCCGGCGACGGCGAAAATCGTCCTGGCCAATCCTGCCTTCGCCCTTCTCAGCGGACATGAGACCGGCGATCTCGCCGGACGCGACGTGCACCTCCTTCTGGGAGCCAATACCGACAAGGAAGCCCGCGCCGCCTTCGCGGCGGCCCTCGCGGGGACGCGGCCCGAGGGAATCGAGGTGCTGGCCTGGCGCCGGAACGGCTCGACCTTCTGGGCCGAGGTCTTCGCGGTGCCCCTGCCCGATACCGATCTTCTCCTCGCGCAGCTGATCGACGTGACTCGGCGGAGGGACGCGGAAGGGGCGCTGGCTTTGTCCCGGCAACGCGAGGCGCTGGGGTTGCTCACCAACAGCGTCGCCCACGAATTCAACAACTTCCTGCAGATCCTAATCGGCTACATCGACGGGCTGAAGCGGCGTCTCGGCGACCGGGAAGAACCCTTCATCCAGCGTGCCATCACCCGGTCCACCGATGCCGTGGAGCGGGCGACGATCCTGACACGGCAATTGCTGACCTTCTCGCGGCGGATCGCGCCGGATGTCCGCCCCGTCGACATGAATGCCCTCATCACCGCTTTTGCCGCACGCATGCAGACGACGCTCCCCCCCGGAGTGACGTTGACGGTCCACACTGCGCCGGACTTGCCCAACGGCCTCACCAACCCGACCCAGGTGGATCTCGCCCTTTTCCACATCCTCGCCAATGCTTGCGAGGCGATGCCGGCCGGCGGCAGCATCGAGATCGCGAGCTTTCCGGTGCCGCCGAGCGATCCGGCCATCCGCCGGCAGGGAGACGGCGCCGTCGGCATCTCGGTGCGCGATACTGGACACGGGATGACGCCGGAGATGGCCGCGCGGGCGCTGGCTCCCTTCATCACCACTCGCGAGGCCGGGCGCGGCGCCGGGCTCGCCATCGTCCATGGCCTGGTGAAGCGCCAGAACGGCACGGTCGCCCTCGACAGCAAGCCCGGCGAGGGCACATCCGTCCGAATGATCTTCCCGGCCGCTGGCTGAGGCATTTCGCGCTCTTGCCAGCTTCGGCTGAAGAACAAAAGCGGTGCCGCACACGGACTAAAACTCTTAGGCGGACGTCACCATATGAAGATCCGGCATTCCCGCCGGAACTCTCTCAGACTTCGTTCAGAGGCGTATTCATGTTCATCCCCTCCACGCGTCGCACCCGCGCCGCGACCGTCTTCGCGCTTGCCGCGATGCTGGCCGTTGCTGCGCCCGTTGCCGAGGCCCGTCCAGGCGGCGGCGGTGGCATGGGCTCGCGCGGCTCGAAGACCTTTAACGCGCCCTCGTCCACGAACACCGCACCGAGCGCCGCGCCGATCCAGCGCTCGCAGACGCAGCCCGGCTCGACCATGGGCAATCCCGGCATGACGAGCGCCGCCACGCAGCGTCCCCGCTTCGGTGGCGGCTTCATGGCCGGTCTCCTTGGCGCGGGCTTGCTCGGGGCGCTCCTCGGCGGCGGCTTCTTCGGTGGACTCGGTGGCATCGCCTCGATGATCGGCCTCCTGCTGCAGGTCGGCCTCATCGTGATGATCGTCGCCTTCGCGGTGCGCTGGTTCCGCCGTCGCCAGGGCAATCCGGCTCCCGCCGGCATGGCCCGCTCCAGCTTGTCGGGCAACTCCAACCCGCCTGGCTATGGTTCCACGCCCGGCACAGGCTCTGGCTCCGCCATGGGTACCGGTCCGGCCATGGGGGCGGCCCCGCGCGGCGCATCTCAGCCGACCATCGGCAAGGTCGATATCGGCCCCGGCGATTTCCAGAGCTTTGAGATCGCGCTCAACGACGTCCAGGCGGCCTATGGCCGTGGCGACGTCGCTGCTTTGCGCAACCTCGCGACGCCGGAAATGGCAGGTTACTTCGCCGACGAACTGCGCGGCAACGAATCCCGTGGGGTCGTCAACCGGATCTCGAACGTGAAGCTTCTTCAGGGCGACCTGTCGGAATCATGGAGCGAGGGCCGGATGGAATACGCCACCGTGGCGATGCGCTACGCCATCACCGACGTGACGATTGACCTCCGGACCAACCAGACCGTGGAGACCGGCGAGCCGGAAGCCTTGGAGCTGTGGACCTTCGTGCGCGAGCGCGGCGGACGCTGGATACTCTCGGCGATCCAGCAGGGTCGCTGACCGCCTCAACGACATCGGTTGAATCAGAGAAGGGCCGCGCGGACAAAACCGCGCGGCCCTTTTTGCATGATGTCTCCGCCCAGGCTCAAACGGCGCGCTTCTGGTAATCCTTGATGTCGGTGAACCGCACTTTCGGCGCGCGCTCCTCCTCGTAGCGGAGGGAGAAAGCGGTGGTCGCCATGAAGACGGGCGCCCCATCGAGGTCGCTCGCCATGGCCGAGCCATGCGTGCCGATAAATGCATCGAGATCGGTTTCCGCATCCGATTCGATCCAGCGGCAGATCGAGAAGCGCGTCGGCTCGTAATCGATGGGCAGGCCGTACTCGGCCTGGAGCCGCTCCTTCAGCACGTCGAGCTGCAGCGCGCCGACGACACCGACGATTGCCTGCGAGCCGTCATGCGGACGGAACACCTGGACCACGCCCTCCTCGCCCATCTGCTGAAGCGCTTCTCGCAGCTTCTTGGCCTTCATCGCGTCGGTGAGCTTGATCCGGCGCAGGATTTCGGGGGCGAAGCTCGGCACGCCGCGGAACACGATCTCCTCGCCCTCGGTGAGCGTGTCGCCGATGCGCAGGGTGCCGTGGTTCGGTATGCCGACTACATCGCCAGCGAAGGCCTCGTCGGCGATGGCGCGGTCCTGCGCGAAGAAGAATTGCGGTGCGGAGAGCGACATCGGCTTGCCAGTGCGCACGAGCTTCGCCTTCATTCCGCGGCTGAGCCTGCCCGAGCAGACCCGCATGAAGGCGATGCGGTCACGGTGGTTGGGGTCCATGTTCGCCTGGATCTTGAACACGAAGCCCGTCATCTTCGGCTCGGTCGGCTCCACCAGGCGCTTGTCGCAATCCTGCCCGCGCGGGGGCGGCGCGAAGCGGGCGAGCCCATCAATGAGGTCGCGCACGCCGAAATTGCGCAGGGCCGAGCCGAAGAAGACCGGCGTGAGGTGCCCCTCGCGAAACGCCTCGAGATCGAAGCGCTTCAACCCGGATTCGGCGAGTTCCGCCTCCTCGCGCCACGTTGCCACCTCACCCTGTTCCGTCAGAAGCTGGTCGAAGAGCGGATCGTCCACGCCGGATACGGGTACCGTGCCGGCGTCGTCGGCGGCATCGAGCCGGCGGACACGGCCGTTGCCAAGGTCGTAGGTGCCGGCAAAGCTCCGCCCGCGGCCAATGGGCCAGGTGACCGGCGCGACGTCCAGGGCCAGGGTCTTCTCGATCTCGTCGAGGAGTTCGAACGGGTCGCGCGCCTCGCGGTCGAGCTTGTTGATGAAGGTGACGATGGGGATGTCGCGCAGGCGGCAGACCTCGAACAGCTTGCGCGTACGCGCCTCGATGCCCTTGGCGGCATCGATCACCATCACCGCCGAATCGACAGCCGTCAGGGTCCGGTAGGTATCCTCGGAGAAGTCCTCGTGCCCGGGCGTATCAAGGAGGTTGAAGACGCAGTCGCCATATTCGAAGGTCATCACCGAAGTGACCACTGAGATGCCGCGCTCCTTCTCGATGCCCATCCAGTCGGATCGGGTCGAGACGCGATTGCGCTTGGCCTTGACCTCTCCGGCGAGCTGGATCGCGCCACCGAACAGGAGCAGCTTCTCGGTAAGCGTCGTCTTGCCCGCATCCGGGTGAGAGATGATCGCGAAGGTTCGGCGGCGGGCAACGGGATCCTTCGCCCTGTCGGCCTCCTTGCTGGTCGCGTCCTTGGGTTCTGTCTGCATCAACATTGCGGGCGGTTGCTTCTCTCATCCGCCGGGGCGGGTTTGGCTGTACGGGTCGGACGCGTGTCCCGTCTGTAATGCGAACGGGGAGACGGCGAAAGCGCGGGGCCTCAACCCCTACCGATATAGGGCATCTTCGTCGCCATCACGGTCATGAACTGAACGTTCGCGTCGAGGGGCAATCCAGCCATGTAGACCACCGCATCCGCCACGTGACGGGCATCCATCACCGGCTCGACCTTCAGCGATCCATCGGGCTGGCGGATGCCCGCCGCCATCGGCTTCGTCATGTCGGTCTCGGCATTGCCGATATCGATCTGCCCACAGGCAATGTCGTGATCGCGCCCGTCGAGGGAGGTGGACCGGGTCAGACCGGTGATCGCGTGTTTCGTCGCCGTATAAGGCGCCGAGTTCGGGCGCGGCACCTGAGCCGAGATCGAGCCGTTGTTGATGATCCGGCCGCCGCGCGGGCGCTGTGCCTTCATCATCCGGAAGGCACCTTGCGTGCAGAGGAACGCGCCGGTGAGATTGACGTCCACCACAGCCTGCCACTGCGCCAGGGTCAGCTCCTCCAGCGGCACGGACGGCGCGAACAGACCGGCATTGTTGAACAGCAGGTCGAGGCGTCCGAACCGTGCCTTCACCTCCGCGTAGAGATATTCGACAGCTGCGGCATCACCGACATCGGTCTCCACCGGCAAGGCCTCGACCCCGAGCGCACGCACGTCATCCGCGACCTCATCGAGAGGCCCCCGTCGACGCCCGGCCAGAGCCAGATCGAACCCGGCTCGCGCAAGCCCGAGCGACACCGCCCGGCCGATCCCGGACCCCGCCCCGGTGACGATCGCGATCCGCTTCGACATGCGCGCTCTCCATTTCCTGGTCGGCCCGAGCGAACAGGCTGTTGCAACGGGCCGACGCGGCGTCTAGACAACGCGCGGCCTTGCGTCGATGGGGCGTCGCCAAGTGGTAAGGCAGCGGTTTTTGGTACCGCCATTCGGAGGTTCGAATCCTCCCGCCCCAGCCATCCACGCAGACGGGCCAGTTGGCGGACGGACAAGACTGTCAGTCACAATCCCGGCGCGGAATGTGGGTGGCAATGTTCGCCTTTCATCAATTGAGATGACATTCTCACAAAACGAATTCGATATTTATATTAACTATATATATAATTATTTTGTAGTGATATTATCACTTACATAATAATTACAATTCCACTTATTCCAATCAAAATAATTAATTATTCGATTTTGATCGTATAGATGAAATTAAACAGATTCCAGAAACATCGCAGCTTATCTCGTACAAGTAAAATTTCGTTGACGAGCAACGATGATGGGTCCGGCCCTCAGAAAAGTTTCCTGTATGCTTTAAGATACAGACAACGATCCCTACCGCTTGTGTGGCAGAATAAGCCCGAGACGGGACGAGTGAATTCATTGATCCATATTAAAAACGGAATTTTTTTGCTTGTTTGGCATTTTAAAGCGGATATCGTCGCGGTGTTTCGCCAGCCAACGACAGCAATATGTGAGTTCGCCATGGTGCCCGCCGCTTTCACAGCCGGCCTCGGAGTCGGCCTTTCGTTTCTTCTCGGCCCCAATATCGGAGCCATCGCACTGGTTCCGGTGCTCGTCCTATGCATGACCCGCCTCTTCGGCGAGCGGATTATTCGTATGATGGAAGATTGAGGGGCAACCTCGCGGCACAAGCATCCTCGATATCGATTTCGTACGCTCGAAGGGCTTGCTGCCGGCGCGATAGATGACGCGTTGGCCGGGGCGTAGAAGCTGTTCGAAGACCGATGCCGGAACTCGGGATCGCGGACATATGGTCCGGATGGTGCCGGTTCAGTTAACTCGCCTTGTCATCATGCTGGTGAAGGCGACCGATGAAGTCGGCGAAAACCTCCGACGTCTCGGCTTGATCGTCGAGTCGATAGGCTGCTCGCAATCCACCGATCAGGCTCTCCACCGTCCGTCTCCCAGGCGAACGACGCTTCGCCGCGATGTGGTTGTCCGCACTGCGAACGCCTACATCCTCGGCGCTGGAAGAACACTGAACTGGCATCGCGTATACCCGTTGTCGCAGACGGTATCGCAGGTTTGCGCGTCGCGCCGGCCTTGGGCACTGCATCGAGCCCGACCTCCCTGTTCATGATGGACCTTCATACAAGTTCGATGCCGCCGAGGCCGATCCCCGGAATTCCGTCGAGCAGACCACCTCAGAGATATGGCCAGGATGCTCGAAAACAGCGTCCGGTCGCCCGGCGACCAATGCATCGTGTCGCGTGTATCCCCATGATACGGCTCCGAAATCGCAACCGGCCACCCTGGCTGCATCGTGATCGCGCAGTTCATCGCCGATATAGATGACGCTTCCGCGCGCGCCGGCCTTTCGCATGACCGCCGTCAGTCGCCTAGCCTTCCCGAACATCGATGCGCCGCAGGCATAGTGACGGAAGCGAGCGGCACAGGGCCCCAGGACGCAGCGGATATTGGCCTCGCTGTTCGAGCTGACAATGGCGAGGGTGATCCCGGCCTCATCGAGACTGCGAAGCATGTCGCGGATGCCTGGAAACAGCGTGATCGCATCGATATCGCGAGCCGCAAGGCTGTGCATGTGCCGGGTGATGAAAGGCAGCTTCCATGCAGGCACGCCGAGTTCGCGAATGAGGGCGCGGGCGGAAAGACCGCGAAGCGCCTCGGTCTCGGCGGGATCGATCTGTCGGAAGCAGTAGCGACGGGCAACTCCGTTGATGACGCTGCAGAACCAAGGGAAGGTATCGGCGAGCGTTCCGTCGAAATCAAAGACGACAAGCCCGAAAGATCTCCGCATTACACAAGCAACTCATACAAGAAGAGTCGTCGCCCGGCCCGCGCCCGAAGACGAAATTCGCCATCACGATGCCCGCTCCGGGTCACCGCGTCGGCATCGAGACCGCCGATGCGCCCACACGACGACTTTGACACCCGAACCGTCGATGGGTCCGCATGATCCATGCGGTCGTTCCACTCCTTCGGGGAAGGACCGACGAGAGGTATCGGCCGAAGGATCGATTATCTCCTTCGAGCCGATTGTTTCACAAGTCGAGCGGTTTTGGGAAATCAGGCCGCGTGCGACTCGGTGAGCGTCGGGTAGTCGATATAGCCCTCCGGCCCCTGGCTGTACCACGTCGCCTGCACGTCCTTCTGCAGAGGAGCATGCGTCGCGACCCGCTCGACGAGATCGGGATTGGCGATGAAGGGCCGGCCGAAGGCGATTGCGTCGGCCTTGTCCTCGGCGAGGGTGGCCTCGGCGGCGGCGGGATCGTAATCCGAATTGAGGATCAGCGGCCCGTCGAAAGCCTGTCTGATCACGGGCGCCACCGGCGGGTGGTTCGGCTTGCCGAAAGTGCCGGCGGGGCCGGGCTCGCGCAGTTCGAGGAAGGCGATACCGATCTTGGAGAGAGCGGCGGCGGCGGCACCGAACAGGGCGTCCGGGTTCGAATCGTCCACGCCCTGGATCTGGCCGTTCGGCGACAGGCGCACGCCGGTGCGGTCCTTCCCGATGGCGCCGGCCACGGTCTGCGTCACCTCCGTCAGCAGGCGGATACGGTTCTCGATGCAGCCGCCGTAGCGGTCGTCGCGGTGATTGGTGTTGTCGCGGAGGAACTGGTCGATGAGGTAGCCATTCGCCGCATGGATCTGCACGCCATCGAAACCGGCGGCGATCGCATTGCATGCGGCACGCTCATAATCCGCCAGGAGGCGCGGGATCTCGTCGATCGGCAGAGCGCGGGCTTCGGCATAGGGCTGCTTGCCCTCGTAGGTATGGGCCTCATCGGGCGCGGTAGTGGCGGAGGACGAGATCGGGGCCTTGCCGCCGTTGAAGCTCGGATGCACCACGCGTCCCATATGCCAGAGCTGGCAGACGATCCTGCCACCGGCGTCATGGACCGCCTTCACCACGGGCTTCCACTCTTCGACCTGCTCATCGGACCAGATTCCAGGCGCGAAGGGCCAGCCCAGGCCTTCCTGGCTGATGCCCGTCGCCTCCGTGAGGATCACGCCCGCGCCGGCGCGCTGGGTATAATACTCGATCATGATCGGGGTTGGGACATGCTCCCTGGTGGCGCGGCCACGGGTGAGAGGCGCCATGAAGATGCGGTTCTTGGCGTCGATCGCGCCGATGCGGATCGGATCGTTCAGTGAGGGCATGAAGATCTCTCGTCAGACTACGACAATGGAGGCACGACCATTTCGGGCATACCTTCGATGTCCGTAGTTATGGCGCATACGAGAGACGGTCAGGGGGAACGAGAGTGCGGTGCGGCGCCAATTGTGCGGCGCCGCACGCGACGGCCTGGAGCATCGGTTCGGTGCGGGAGATCGGAATGATGCCTCAGGCGACGGCGAGAATACGATCTTCAGAGGTGAGCGAGCACCGCGAGCAGCAGCAGGGCGATGATGTTCGTAATCTTGATCGCGGGATTCACGGCGGGACCCGCCGTGTCCTTGTAGGGGTCGCCGACGGTATCGCCGGTCACCGCCGCCTTGTGCGCATCGGAACCCTTACCGCCGTGGTGACCGTCCTCGATGTATTTCTTGGCGTTGTCCCAGGCGCCGCCGCCGGACGTCATCGAGATCGCTACGTAGAGGCCGGTGAGGATCACACCGAGCAGCGACGCGCCCACGGTGGCGAAGGCCTGGTTCTTACCGGCGATCGCCTGGATCGCGAAGAACAGCACGATGGGCGACAGAACCGGCAGAAGCGAGGGGAGGATCATTTCCTTGATCGCTGCGCGGGTGAGCATATCGACGGCCCGCCCATAATCCGGACGGTCCGTGCCCGCCATGATGCCGGGCTTCTCACGAAACTGCCGCCGCACCTCCTCGACCACGGCACCGGCAGCGCGGCCCACCGCCGTCATCGCCATGCCGCCGAACAGGAACGGGATCAGGCCGCCGAGAAGCAGGCCGACGACGACGTAGGGGTTCGACAGAGAGAAATCGACGGTGACGCCCTGGAAAAAGCGGTACTGCGTCGGGCTCGCATTGGCGATGAAGTAGTCCAGATCGCTGGTATAGGCGGCAAACAGCACTAGGGCACCGAGGCCCGCCGAACCAATCGCGTAACCCTTGGTGACAGCCTTCGTGGTGTTGCCGACGGCATCGAGCGCGTCGGTGGACTTACGGACCTCCGGCGGCAGCCCGGCCATCTCCGCGATACCGCCGGCATTGTCGGTGACGGGGCCGAACGCGTCGAGGGCGACGATGAAGCCGGCGAGCGCCAGCATGGCGGAAACGGCGATGGCGATGCCGAAGAGGCCCGCCAGGGAGTAAGTGGAGATGATGCCCGCCACGATGACCAATGCCGGCAGGGCCGTCGATTCGAGCGAGATCGCCAGCCCCTGGATCACGTTGGTGCCGTGGCCGGTGACGGAGGCGTCGGCGATCGACTTCACAGGGCGGAAATTGGTGCCTGTATAGTATTCGGTGATCACCACAATAAGCGCGGTGATGACGAGGCCGATCACGGCGCAGCCGAACAGGCCGCCGGAGGTGAAGGTGACTCCGGCATTGGTCTTGAACTCGGTGGCGAACCCGCCGAACAGCGCAAAATTGACCAGCGCTATGGCGACAATGGAGAGCGCGCCGGCGGTGATGAGGCCCTTGTAGAGCGCCCCCATGATCGACTGGTTGGACCCAAGGCGCACGGCATAGGTGCCAGCGATGGAGGTGAGGATACAGGCCGAGCCGATGGCGAGCGGATAAAGCAGCATCGCCTCCAACACGTTGCGGCCGCCGACATCGGTCTGGCCGGCGAAGAAAATCGCCGCGAGCACCATGGTGGCGACGACCGTCACCGCGTAGGTCTCGAACAGATCGGCGGCCATCCCGGCGCAGTCACCGACATTGTCGCCCACATTGTCGGCGATGGTGGCGGGGTTTCGCGGATCGTCCTCCGGAATCCCGGCCTCGACCTTGCCGACGAGATCGCCGCCCACATCGGCACCCTTCGTGAAGATGCCGCCGCCGAGACGGGCGAAGATCGAGATCAGTGAAGCGCCGAAGCCGAGCGCCACCAGGGAATCGATGACCTCGCGGCTGGCGGGCGCAAGGCCCGATACGCGTGTGAGGAACGTGTAGTAGAGCGCGACCCCGAGGAGGGCGAGACCGGCCACGAACATGCCAGTGACGGCGCCGGATTTGAACGCGACGTCGAGCCCCGCGCCGAGGGAAGTCGAGGCCGCCTGTGCCGTGCGGACGTTGGCGCGAACCGACACGTTCATGCCGATGAAGCCGGCCGCTCCCGAAAGCACTGCGCCGATGAGGAAGCCGATGGCGACCTTGAACCCGAGGAAATAGGCGAGCGCCACGAACAGGACCACGCCGACGATGCCAATGGTGGCGTATTGCCGGCGCAGATAAGCCTGCGCCCCTTCCGCGATCGCTCCGGCGATCTCCTGCATCCGCTGGGTGCCGGCGTCGCGTTTCATCACGTCGTTGATCGTAATGATCCCGTAGGCGACGGCACACAGCCCCCCCAGGATGATAAGCAACAATGCGGTCATTCTACCGTCCTTGCGTTGTTATCGTGATGACGAAGCTCGGCTGGCTGGCCGTGGGACGAGGCGCTTGATGCGTTTTAGGCATTCCCTCCCTGGGATGCCTGCTCTGAGTGCCAAACTTCCGAGGCAAGAGCAAATCCTGCCGAGCTATTTTTCCAATGAATATTTTTGCATTGCAAAAATCGCTAAGCGTTTGATTGAAATCGTTCGTATTCGCATGTGTTCGCATACATGCCGAAGCAGGATGCAGCGCAACGAAACTTCATGCGTCGACATACGCTTCGGCATGGATTCCCAAACAGGGGGCAGTTTCAAAATTATCGAAACGCGCTATTTCCTGACACCATGACTCAGTCGGAACAGCAGAAACCGGACCCGGCTCTCGCCCGGTTGAGCTTGGCGCTCGACGGGATACCCCAACGCGGGTTGCCGCCGGTGGAACGTTGGAACCCGCCCTATTGCGGGGAAATCGACATGCGGATCGCTGCGGACGGAACCTGGTTCCACAACGGCTCGCCGATCCGCCGACCGGCCCTGGTGAAGCTGTTCTCATCCATCCTCCGGCGGGAGCCCGATGGCCGTATCGTCCTAGTCACGCCGGTGGAGAGCGTGGGCATCGTCGTAGACGATGCGCCTTTCATTGCGGTGGAAATGGCAGCAGAGGGAGAGGGCGAAGACCGCCGCATCGCGTTCCGAACCAATGTCGACGATCTCGTTACCGTCGATGCCGACCATGCACTTCGCTTCGAGGAAGGCGACGACGAAGGCTTGCGTCCCTATGTTCATGTGCGCCGCGGCCTCTGGGCGCTCCTCACCCGCGCCACGACCTACGACCTTCTGGCGCTGGGAGAGGAACGCTTGGTCGACGGCGTCTCTTGGTTCGGCATTGCTGGCGGCGGCAGCTTTCACACCGTCGCCCGCAGCGAAGGCGCATGAGTTTCGACGCGCTGTCCGAACTGCTCGTGAGAGCCGAACGGGGCCTCTCCCCGACTCCACCCAAAGCCGACGACCCGATCTCCAACCCGCACGGCGACCACGACCTCGATCCGATCGGCATTGCGATGCGTCCGGGAAGGCCATATCGGCCAGCGGCGGTGCTAGTCCCCGTGATCGTCAGGGACACGGAACTCTCCGTGCTTTTCACCGTCAGGGCCTCCCACCTGCGCGACCATTCCGGCCAGATCGCCTTTCCCGGCGGCAAGATCGAACCTTCCGACAGGAGCCCGGCCGATGCTGCCCTTCGCGAGGCCCGGGAAGAGATCGGGCTTCACCGAGACGATATCCGTATACTCGGCTATCTCGACCCCTATCTATCGGCCACGGGCTTCCTCGTGGTGCCGGTGGTGGGGCTCTGTGCGGGACAGGCACAGCTCGATCTCGATCCGGCCGAGGTGGCGGACGTATTCGAAGTCCCGCTCGCTCGCCTGATGGACCCAGTTCGCCGCCGCCTCGGCGTCGGAGTCTGGCAGGATCGCCCGCGTCGCTACTACGCGATCCCTTTCGGGGACCGCATGATCTGGGGTGTGACGGCAGGGATCGTGAACAATCTCCACGAACGCCTGTTTCCGTGACATGACGGCCTTCCAACACGCCGCGAAAGCCACATGATCCGTCGCCTCTTCGAAGAAGCCCTTATCTTCCTGCTGCCCTTCGTGCTGTTCAGCCTCTATCTCGCAATCAGGGGCCGCAACCCGCGCCGCGGCGCCCATTGGGAAGGATCGGTGTTCCGCCTGACCATGGGCGGGCTCGTTCTGGTGATTTTGTCCCTCGTCATCGTCGGGTTGACCAGCGACAAGCATCGCGGCGGCTACGTTCCGCCGAGGATCGAGAACGGCCAAGTCGTTCCGGGCCATTTCCAGTGACGAGCCGCGATCTTCATCGGGACGGGCTCGAAGCCCTTCTCGCAGATCCGGCCGTCTCACACGTGCTTGTCGTGCTGAAAGCGGACGGGGAGGAAACCCGGATCGTCGGAGGCTCCGTTCGCGATGCCCTGCTTGGACGGGTCGGGTCCGACATCGATCTCGCCACCACTCTGCTGCCCGAGGATGTGATGCGGCTGGCGACGGCCGCCTCCTTGAGGGCGGTCCCCACTGGGATCGAGCATGGAACGGTGACGATCCTGTTCGACGGTCGGACGTTCGAGGTGACGACCCTGCGGGAAGACGTCGAGACCGACGGGCGCCACGCCCTGGTGAAATTCGGACGCGATTTCGCCCGCGATGCCGAGCGCCGTGACTTCACCATCAACGCCCTGTCTCTGAGCGCGGACGGCGCATTCCACGACACGACGGGAGGTGAAGCGGATCTTCGCGGGGGCCGCGTGCGCTTCATCGGCGATGCGGCGACACGCGTCCGCGAGGATGCCTTGCGCATCCTGCGCTTCTTCCGCTTCCATGCCCGCTATGGCATCGGAGCACCTGATGAGGACGGCTTGCGGGCAACGACCGATGCGGGGGAGGCCCTCGACGGACTGTCGCGCGAACGGGTCCGTTCGGAGTTCCTGAAGCTCCTGGACACGCCCGGCGTCATCGAAGCCGTCATTGAGATGCGGAGGGCCGGCCTCCTGTCGCGCATAATCCAAGGGAAAGGTTATCTCGATCGTCTGAAACGAGCCGTATCGGGCACGAATCGCACCTCACCGCTGAAGCCTGTCGCAAGGCTCGCCACACTGGCCGTCGATTCCGACGCCGATACCGAGCGACTGAGATCGTCGCTACGATTATCGAACGAGGAGCACGCCTGTCTTCAGGCCTATGCGGCGGCAAGACGGGCGATCGGACGTCTGCCCGTCATTGCGGCCTCCGATACGCTCCGACTTGTCGCGACACAGGATCTGGAGAGTTTGAGGCTGGCCATCGCCGTGATGGACGACCACCAAAAAAATCAGATCGACGCGGAGGCGCGCTCGGTATTGCAGCAGTTTCTCGACGGCACCCAACCCGTGCCCGTCTTTCCTCTGAGCGGAAGCGACCTCGTCACGGCAGGCATCCCGCCGGGCCGCTCGGTCGGTCAGGGTCTGGCTGAGAGCCATGCCCTCTGGCTGGAACGGGGATGCACGTCCGGTGAGGAGGAGCGCGCCCTCCTCCTCAATCACGCTGTCACCATCGCCCGCTCGAAAGCCTGAGCGCGGCGAGGAAGTCAGAAGTTGAGGGCGACCTTAGCGTCCTGAAGCTGAACGATCTGACCGGTGATCTCGTCCTTCTTGGCGAAATCCTCGGTGGCGTCGCGCTGCAGTTCGAGGGTGGCGATATCCTTGTCGAGAGAATCGGGCGTGATCTCCTCGAACGGGTTCGCACGCTCGGCGATGACCGTAACCATCGTCGGTCCGATATCGGCGAAACCGCCGCGCACCAGCACGCGCTTGCCAGCATGGCCGGCCTCGTTGATGACGATGACACCGACCTTGAGGGCGGTGAGCACCGGAGCATGACCAGGCAGCACGGTCATCTCGCCCTCGACGCCGGGGAGCTGCACGGCCTCGATCTGACCGGAATAGACCGTCCGCTCGGGGCCGACGAAATCGAACTGGAAAGTGGCCATGGCGAGGGAAATCCCGCTTCGGGTTGTCGTGGTGGAAAAGCGGCGCGGTCCCGAGAAGGCCGCGCCGTGATTGTCAGGTCAAGCCGTTCGCCGAATAGGCGAACGGCCCTGCCTTCGATGGATCAGGCCGCGGCCGCGATCTTCTTCGCCTTCTCCTTGGCGTCCTCGATCGTGCCGACCATGTAGAACGCCGCCTCCGGCAGGTCGTCATAATCGCCGTTCACGAGGCCCTTGAAGCCCTTGATCGTGTCGGCCAACGGGACCTGGATGCCAGGCGAGCCGGTGAAGATCTCGGCCACCGAGAAGGGCTGCGAGAAGAAGCGCTCGATCTTGCGGGCGCGGGCGACAGTCAGCTTGTCCTCTTCCGAGAGCTCATCCATGCCCAAGATCGCGATGATGTCCTGAAGGGCCTTGTAGCGCTGCAAGGTCTGTTGGACGCGGCGGGCGACATCATAATGCTCCTCGCCGAGAACGGCGGGATTGAGCATGCGCGAGGTCGAGTCCAGCGGATCCACAGCCGGGTAGATGCCCTTTTCAGCGATGGAGCGCGAGAGCACCGTGGTGGCGTCCAAGTGGGCGAACGAGGCGGCGGGTGCCGGATCGGTCAAATCGTCGGCCGGTACGTAGATGGCCTGCACGGAGGTGATCGAGCCCTTCGTGGTGGTGGTGATGCGCTCCTGCAGGGCGCCCATATCCGTGGCCAGCGTCGGCTGGTAGCCCACGGCCGAGGGGATGCGGCCGAGCAGCGCCGACACTTCCGAGCCGGCCTGGGTGAAGCGGAAGATGTTGTCCACGAAGAACAGCACGTCCTGGCCCTGGTCGCGGAAATCTTCCGCGATGGTGAGGCCGGTCAGCGCCACGCGCGAGCGGGCCCCGGGGGACTCGTTCATCTGGCCGTATACCAGCGCGCACTTGGAGCCTTCGGCCGAGCCGTTGTTCTCCTTGGGGTCCATGTTGACCTTGGACTCGATCATCTCGTGATAGAGATCGTTGCCCTCGCGGGTGCGCTCACCAACGCCGGCGAACACGGAGTAGCCCGAGTGCACCTTGGCGATGTTGTTGATGAGCTCCATGATCAGCACGGTCTTGCCGACGCCGGCGCCGCCGAACAGGCCGATCTTGCCGCCCTTGGCGTAGGGGGCGAGGAGATCGACCACCTTGATGCCGGTGACGAGGATCTGCGACTCGGTGGACTGCTCGGCGTAGGATGGTGCGGGCTGGTGGATGGCGCGCAGGGTCTCGGAGACGATCGGGCCGGCCTCGTCGATCGGCTCGCCGATGACGTTCATGATGCGGCCGAGGGTGTTGAAGCCGACCGGCACCTTGATGGCCTCGCCGGTGTCGGTGACTTCCTGGCCGCGCACGAGGCCTTCCGACGTATCCATGGCGACGCAGCGTACGGTGCTCTCCCCAAGCTGCATGGCAACTTCGAGGACGAGGCGATTGCCATTGTTCTTGGTCTCGAGGGCGTTCAGGATCTCGGGCAGGTGGCCGTCGAAGTGAACGTCGACCACGGGGCCGATGACCTGAGTGATCTTGCCGACCTTGTTGGAGCCGGCGCCGGGGAGAGCGGTGTTCGCCATGTTACGGGTCCTTCGAAAATGTTACGGTCAGGGCGACGGGGAGCGCTTAGAGCGCTTCGGCACCCGAGATGATTTCGATAAGTTCCTTGGTGATCATGGCTTGACGCGTACGGTTGTAGATCTGCGTCTGCTTCTTGATCATCTCGCCGGCGTTACGCGTAGCGGAATCCATGGCACCTGTGCGTGCGCCCTGTTCGGAGGCGGCGTTCTCGAGAAGCGCGCGGAACACCTGGACGGTGAGGTTGCGCGGCAGGAGCGTGTCGAGGATCGCCTCCTCGCTCGGCTCGAATTCTAGAGCGGCGTCGGGAACGCTGTCGCCGGCCTCGGGGAGCTCAGCGGGAATGAGCTTCTGGGCGGTCGGCACCTGGGCGATGACGGAGCGGAAGCGGGAGTAGAACAGCGTCGCCACGTCGAACTCGCCGGCTTCGAAGCGGGCGATGATGCTGGCGGCGATCTCGGCGGCGAAGTCGTAATCCACCGGCTTGTTGCCGCGCAGATCCCGATTCTCGATGATCTCGTCGCGGAACTGGCGACGCATCAGGTCGTAGCCCTTCTTGCCGACCGTGATGATCTTGACGGTCTTGCCCTCGGCCTTGAGGCCACGGATGTGCTCGCGGGCCAGACGGACGATCGACGAGTTGAAACCACCGCAGAGGCCGCGATCGGCCGTGCAGACCACGAGGAGGTGAATCTTGTCCGAGCCGGTGCCGGAGAGAAGTTTCGGTCCCTGGACGCCACCGATGAGGTTCGCGGCGAGGTTGCCGAGCACCTGGGACATCTTCTCGGCATAGGGGCGTGCGTTCTCTGCCGCATTCTGGGCCCGCCGCAGCTTGGCCGCAGCGACCATCTGCATCGCCTTGGTGATTTTCTGCGTGCCCTTCACCGAAGCGATGCGGTTACGCAGATCCTTCAAACTCGCCATGGGTGTCTTCCAGATCCGTGCCGTTCGACGTGGGCGCCTCTCCTCCCCCTTGTGGGGAGAAGCCGGAGGTGGGGGTGGTGCCGAAAAGGTCGCGCCATGTCCGGCGCCACCCCCACCCCTACTCCTCCCCCAAGTGGGAGAGGGAAGGAGCCTTGTTCGGCCCTCGAGGTGGTTACGCCAGCGACTTGGCGACGCTCTCGACGACGCCCTTCAGTGTCTTGGCGCTGTCGTCGGACAGGTCCTTCGAGTCGCGGATCTTACCGAGCAGGTCGGCATGCTTGGTGCGCAGGGTCGAGAGCAGGGCGTCCTCGAACGGACGGACCTTCGAGACCGGGAGGCTGTCGAGGTAGCCGTTGACGCCGGCATAAATCACCGCGACCTGCTCTTCCATCTTCAGCGGCGAGAATTGCGGCTGCTTCAGGAGCTCGGTGAGGCGCGAGCCGCGGTTCAGGAGCTTCTGGGTCGAAGCATCGAGATCGGAGCCGAACTGCGCGAAGGCAGCCATCTCGCGGTACTGGGCGAGCTCGCCCTTGATCTTACCGGCGACCTTCTTCATCGCCTTCGTCTGGGCGGAGGAGCCCACGCGGGAGACCGAGAGGCCGACGTTCACCGCCGGGCGGATACCCTGGTAGAACAGGTCGGTCTCAAGGAAGATCTGACCGTCGGTGATCGAGATCACGTTGGTGGGGATGTAGGCCGAGACGTCGTTGGCCTGGGTCTCGATGACCGGAAGCGCGGTCAGCGAGCCGTTGCCGGCGGCGTCACCCATCTTGGCGGCGCGCTCAAGCAGGCGCGAGTGAAGGTAGAACACGTCACCAGGATAGGCCTCGCGGCCAGGCGGGCGGCGCAGCAACAGCGACATCTGGCGGTAGGCCACGGCCTGCTTGGAGAGATCGTCGTACACGATCACGGCGTGCATGCCGTTGTCGCGGAAATACTCGCCCATGGCGCAGCCGGCGAAGGGGGCGATGAACTGCATCGGCGCCGCGTCGGAAGCGGTAGCGGCAATGACGATGGAGTATTCCAGAGCGCCGTTGTCCTCGAGGGACTTCACGAACTGCGCCACGGTGGAACGCTTCTGGCCGATGGCGACGTAGACGCAGTAGAGCTTGGCGTTCTCGTCGGTGCCCGCATGGGCCGGCTTCTGGTTGAGGATGGTATCGAGCGCGATGGCGGTCTTGCCGGTCTGACGATCGCCGATGATGAGCTCGCGCTGACCGCGGCCGACGGGGATCAGGGCGTCGATGGCCTTGAGGCCGGTGGCCATCGGCTCATGCACCGACTTGCGCGGGATGATTCCGGGAGCCTTCACGTCGACGCGACGACGCTCGGTGGTGGCGATGGGGCCCTTGCCGTCGATGGGGTTGCCCAGAGCGTCGACGACGCGGCCGAGAAGCGCCTTGCCCACCGGCACGTCCACGATGGCGCCGGTGCGCTTGACGGTCTGGCCTTCCTTGATGTCGCGATCGGATCCGAAGATCACGATGCCGACGTTGTCCTGCTCAAGATTGAGGGCCATGCCGCGCACGCCCGACTCGAACTCGACCATCTCGCCGGCCTGGACGCTGTCGAGGCCGTAGGCGCGAGCAATGCCGTCACCGACGGAGAGTACCTGGCCTACCTCGGTGACTTCGGCGTCCTGGCCGAAATTCTTGATCTGTTCTTTCAGGATCGCGGAGATCTCGGCAGCGCGGATGTCCATCGTCTGGCCTCTTTAAATTCGGAACGAAGTTGCTGTGGAGAAAACGGGAGCGGTCGTGCGCCGGGGCGCCGACCTCAGGCTTCCCGCATCGCGAGTCGAATACCGTTGAGCTTGGTCCGCAGGGACGCATCTACCATCCTGCTGCCGATCTTGACGACGAGACCGCCGATCAGGGCCGGATCCACCCGCAGGTCGAGATCGATCTCCGACCGGGCGACATCGCGCAGGGAGGCCTTGATCTCTTCGAGCACGGCTTCGGAGGGGCGCTCGGCCACCGTGACTTCGGCGCGCACGATGCCCTTCGAAGCGGCCACGAGCCGGTTGAAGCAGCGGATCATGTCCGGCAGCACGAACAGGCGCCGGTTTGCAGCGGCAAGACGGATGAAGTTGGCGCCGAGGCCGGTGATCCCGGCCTTGTCGAGGATGGCGCCGATGGCGGCTTCCTGCTGCTCGCCGGTGAAGACCGGGCTGCGCACGAGGCGCGTCAGGTCGGCACTCTCCTTCAAGAGGCCGTCGAACTGCTGAAGGCTCGCCGCCACCGCATCGATCTGGCGCTCGTCGCGGGCCAGCTCGAACAGTGCGGAGGCATAGCGACCTGCTACGCCTGCAACCGGGGAACCCGCCTCGGAACTGGTCTGCGCCACGCGCCACTCTCTCTTTTTAATCCGGCCCGGGGTCTCGGCCCGTGACGCCCATCAAGGCATCGGCTCTGAAACCGTCAGGAGTGGGAACCGCCTCGGAATACAGGTCTGAAACCCGTCCTCCCGGCGCGGCGAGGGCCTAGCATGCGTGTTGGGGAGGCGCAAGACGAAGACGGCAATGCATAAGCTTGCGCGGAGCGCGATCGTGCGATCATCCCCAATCCGCGCGAACGATGGCGAAGGTGAGGCGCCGCCTGCACGGCGTTGGCCAGGACTATCGACAGCGGCCGTCAGCAAGCGATCTGGTCGCAGCGACGCATGGCGCCGATCATCCGCGCGAGGGACTTCGCTCCGGGATGTCCGAGAAGGCCGGTATTGCCGAGGACGTAGGAGGGCGTCGCCACGAGGCCGAGATCGGCAGCCATCCGCATCTGTGCCTTCAGCGCCAGACGCACCTCGTCGCTGTCGGCGATCGTCTCGACCTCGGAGGCGGATACGCCCAAGGTGGCGGCAACCTGCAGCGCGCCGGTACCGTCGACCTTGCCCGGCTTAGCGAGAAGCCTCTGGTAGAGTGTCCAGGCTGCGGCCGAACCCAGCTTGCGCTGGATCGCCAATGCGACCTTCGCCGCTTGAGCCGATTGTGGCGAGAGAATTGGATTGTTGACGAGCCCGATTCTCAAGGCCGTGTCGCTTGCGGCAAGCGACACCATGTCGACCGCCGCCTTCCGGCAATACGGGCAATTGTAGTCGAAGAATTCGTAGAGCGTAATTTCTGCCTCGTGGGCGCCCACGTATGTGACACCCTTCAGCGCGGGGATCTCACCCACGATCTCGCCCGGCAGCCGCGTGTTCGCGATCGGCCGGCCGTCGTCGTTATCGACCTTGAAGGTCTGGCCGTATCCCTGGGCCACACTCGTGCCAGAGGATGCGACGAGAGTGGCCAGGCTCACTGACCCGGTCAGGAAATTTCGACGGTCGATGGTCATGGGAACCAAGCCTCGAATGTGCGCGGTCTCCAATCATTCGGCACCGCAGGTCGCGCCTCTTAATCCCGGTTCGTGACCGTATCCAGTCCGCCGGAGCCCGCAACGGCGATCGTTCCGGCAGAACCAGTCAGCCCGTCAATGAGATATCGTTCCATGTCCCGGAACACAGCACCTGAAATTGCCTTCGCTTCGTCTTATCAAGCATCAAAACAATCAGAGAAATAATCGACATTACTCATTTTTAGAGGCAGAACTGACATGGCTATATATAGAGAAATATATAATTCGATTTGATAAATCATAAATTATACAACGAATGCAATCGCTTGTCATAAAATACAAATACATCTCGCTCACCTTTATGACGTTATCGTGATGGGTGATTTCTGATTTTCGCGATCCATTGAGGATCTCGTTAACTTGGCGGATAGAAACGCAAGCGTAAACAAGATTGCAGGGTCGAGCGCGGCGATCCACCTAAACCCTTACGCGTCCGATAGGGTGATGAACTTCTTCACGAACAGCGATCTTCGTTCCAAGATCGAAGCATTGGATCGCTCGCAAGCGGTCATCGAATTCGATGCCGACGGCAAAGTATTGACTGCCAACGGGAATTTTCTCGCCGCGCTCGGCTACGAATTGTCGGAGATCCAGGGCAAGCACCACAGCATGTTCGTCGATCCGGCATTCACGGAAAGCGAGGATTACCGCGCCTTCTGGAGCGCGCTGACCGCCGGCACCTTCCAATCCGGCGAGTTCAAGCGACTCGGCAAGGGCGGGCGCGAGATCTGGCTGCAGGCCACCTACAATCCTATCCTCGGCCGCGACGGCAAGATCAAGAAGATCGTCAAGTTCTCCGCCGACATTACCGAGCGGGTGATGCAATCGATCAACAATGAGGGCCAGATCAGTGCCCTCAACCGCTCGCAGGCGGTGATCGAGTTCACCCTCGACGGCACCATCCTCGCCGCCAATCGGAACTTCCTCGACGTGATGGGCTACGATCTCTCCGAGATTCAGGGCAAACACCACAGCCTGTTCGTCGATCCCGCTCTGCGCGCCAGCGCCGAGTACAAGCGCTTCTGGGACGAACTCGGCCGTGGCACATATCAGGCCGACGAGTACCGCCGCATCGCGAAGGGCGGCCGCGAAGTTTTCATCCAGGGTACCTACAACCCAATTCTCGACCGGGACGGACGCCCGCTTAAGGTGGTCAAATTCGCCATCGACGTCACCCGCCAGGTGCTCGAGCGCCAGAGACGCGCCGCCCTCCAGATCTCCATCGCGACCGACCTCAACGCCATCGCCGGAGCCGCCTCAGGGGCGTCGCAGCAGGCCGGAGAGGCCGCCCAGGCCTCGACCCAGGTCTCGTCCGACATCCAGACGGTGGCGTCCGGCGCCGAGGAACTGGCTGCATCGGTGTCCGAGATCAGCATGCAGGTTTCTCACGCGTCCGAGATCTCCGGTCAGGCGGTCAGGCAGGCTCAGGAAACCAGCACCATCATCGCCGGTCTCTCCGGCGCGGCAACCCGGATCGGCGAGGTTGTCGCCTTGATCCAGGGCATCGCCGCCCAGACCAACCTCCTCGCCCTCAACGCCACGATCGAGGCCGCACGGGCCGGTGAGGCGGGGCGGGGCTTCGCCGTGGTCGCCACCGAGGTGAAGGCGCTGGCCGCCCAGACCTCGAAGGCCACCGAACAGATCAGCGCTCAGATCGCGTCGACCCAGCAGGCTACCAGCGACGCGGTGGGGGCGATCTCTTCGATCCAAAACACGATCATGACCCTGAACGAGGTGGCGAGCGCGATCTCCGCGGCTGTGGAGGAGCAGAGCGCCGTCACTCGCGAGATGTCGGCCAGCATGCAGACCGCCTCCAACGGCGTCAGCCTTATTACCGGCAGCCTCAGCGAAATCGCCCGCTCCACCGAAGAGGTCGACACCGCCACTCAGAAGGTCAGGACCGCCTCCCGGGCCGCGGCCTGAAGCGTCACCGTTCCTCGCTCCGCGGAGCTGATAGAGCGGTCGCCGCCCGACACGGCACACGACCGCTCCTATTTCTTGCCGTCGCCTCGATACACCGTAATCATCCCGCCGAGGTGACCAATGGTGCCTATCGCATCGCCCCCGGGCGGTCCCCGGTCGCCCAGGCGAGAGCCTGCTCCAGCCGATCGTTGCCCCAGAACAATTCACCGTCGCCGGTCAGAAACGTCGGGGCGCCGAAGATGCCGCGCGAGCGTGCCTCCTCGCCGTTCACGCGGAGACGGCCCTTGTTGCCCTCCAATGCCGCCGCCTTGAGGATCACGGTGCCGTCGAGACCGAGCCGGTTGAGGATTCCGGCCACGGCCTGCGGTTCGGCAATGGAGTGCCCGAGGGCGAACTGGGTCTCGTAGACGGCTTTGGAAAACGGAATGAGCCAATCGAAATCCATTCCATAGGTGGCCGCGCGCGTAGCGCTCAGACTGTTCTGCGGGAACGTGTCTGGCCGTTTGAGTGGCGGCAGCCCCTGACGCGCTGCCTCACGTTCCACGTCTCGCCACATGTGCCGTCCCTTGGCTGGGAAGAGGTTGAACGGCGAGGAATTCCAGCCCTGGCTGGCGAAGATCGGTCCGAGGAGAAACGGCCGCCATCGCAGATCGACGCCAGCGGCGTCCGCCATCGCACCGATCCGCATGGCCGCCAGGTACGAATAGGTGGAGGAGAACTCGTACCAGAATTCGAGGGTCGGCCGTCTCGGCATTCGTCGAATCTCCGGCGTGGGGTCATGAGCGGGGTTGGATTACGCAGTTTTGGCCGGCACGACCAGAGCGGCAACAGGCTGTGCCGACGCGATCGTGGAAAGCGTGACCGACACCTCTGCAACGTCTCCTGCGGCATGCCGGTTGCACGACGCGGCTCTCGGCTGATAAGTCGCCCCCACTCCACGAGAACCGAAGCGAGCCCGATGTCAGACGCGAATCCGAAGCCCGTCAACAAGGTCGTGCTCGCCTATTCCGGTGGCCTCGACACCTCGATCATCCTGAAGTGGCTGCAGACCACCTATGGCTGCGAGGTCATCACCTTCACCGCCGATCTCGGGCAGGGTGAAGAACTCGAGCCGGCGCGCAAGAAGGCCGAGTTGCTCGGAATTAAGCCGGAGAACATCTTCATCGAAGACCTGCGCGAGGAGTTCGTGCGCGACTACGTCTTCCCGATGTTCCGCGCCAACGCGGTCTACGAAGGCGTGTATCTGCTCGGCACCTCCATCGCCCGCCCGCTCATCGCCAAGAAGCAGATTGAGATCGCCGAGCGCCTCGGCGCCGATGCGGTCTGTCACGGCGCCACCGGCAAGGGCAACGATCAGGTCCGGTTCGAGCTCGGCTATTATGCACTGAAGCCCGACGTCACCGTCATCGCCCCCTGGCGCGAATGGGATCTCAAGAGCCGCGAACAGCTCATCGCCTTCGCCGAGCAGCACCAGATCCCGATCTCAAAGGACAAGCGCGGCGAAAGCCCGTTCTCCGTGGACGCCAACCTCCTGCACGCTTCCTCCGAGGGCAAGGTTCTCGAAGATCCGGCCGACGAGGTGCCGGATTACGTCTACTCACGCACGCTGTCGCCGGAGGAGGCGCCAGACACGCCCACCATCGTCACGATCGGCTTCGAGAAGGGTGATGCGGTCTCCATCGACGGCGAGGCACTGTCGCCGGCCACCTTGCTCGCCAAGCTCAACCAGCTCGGCCACGACAACGGCATCGGCCGTCTCGATCTCGTGGAGAACCGCTTCGTCGGCATGAAGAGCCGGGGCATGTACGAGACGCCGGGCGGCACGATCCTACTGCCGGCCCACCGCGCCATCGAGTCGATTACGCTGGACCGCGGTGCGGCCCATCTGAAGGATCAGATCATGCCGCAATATGCGGAGCTGATCTATAATGGCTTCTGGTTCTCGCCCGAGCGTGAGATGCTGCAGGCCCTCATCGACAAGAGCCAGGAGATGGTCACCGGCGAGGTCCGGCTGAAGCTCTACAAGGGCGGCATCCACGTCATCGGCCGTACCAGCCCGAACTCCCTCTATGACCAGGACCTCGTCACCTTCGAGGAGGGCGCGGTGGCCTACGACCACCGCGACGCGGCGGGCTTCATCAAGCTCAACGCCCTGCGCCTGCGCACCCTGGCGCAGCGCAAGAAGAAACTCGGAGCATAGGCCTCTGAAAACCGTCCCTCCCCCAGTCGCGGGGAGGGATTTGCGCCACGCTCAGACGGCGGCCCAGCGGTCGCCCGCCTTGCCGAAGAGCCCGGGGCCGAGATCGCCGTAGCGCAGGAAGATCTGCAGGGCCGGCTGCATCTCGTGATGTACCGCCGGTATTTCGGTCCCCGTTCCATAGGGCTCGGCCGTGTCGAAGGCCGGCACGTCGCGGCCCTCGTCCCAGACGATGTTGAGTTTCGGCACTAGCGCAAGATGCTGGGCAGTGACGTCGAAGGTGACGTGCTCAGGCGTCTCACCGGTCGCCTCATCGCGGAACACGTCGCCGACATCCTCCGAGGACAGCTTGGCCAGGGTGTTGTGATAGGCGTAGCGGCCCGGCTTCAGAACGGCGTTGTGAAGGAAGACCGCGAGCGCGTCGCCAAGCGCCCGGTGCTCCTCGTCCGCCCCGTCATCGTCCCCGGTAACGTTGAAGATGTCGCCATCGCGGTCGGTGCTGCCATAGGGTGCGTCGGGATGCACGATGGGCGCCCCCTGCCCGGCCGGATTCCAGGCCACCACCATCCGCCGGATCAGGGCGATCCGCTCCAGGGTGAGGTCGAAGGTTGTGTTGTCGGCCATGTCGCGTCCGCTACCGATGTGGTGTTCGTCTTGCCTCGTATCCGCCCCATCACGGGCCGGCCCCGACCGCCTGCCGGGCAATGGAGGGCTCTATGGCACGAGTCGCGGCGAGCCTCCACGTGTTCGGATTCAGCGAAGGCAGCCCATCAATCCGCCGACGCCGTTCATCCGAGCCTGGATGCGGGCGGCGACCGCGCGCACGCCCCGCGACGGCAGGGCCGGGTTGCGCATGATCGGATTCGGCAGGACGGCAGCGAGCAAGCTTGCCTCGCTGCGGGAGAGGTTCCGCGCGCTCTTACCGAACCAGCGCTGCGAGGCCGCTTCGGCGCCGTAGACGCCCTCCCCCCATTCGGCGATGTTGAGATAAACCTCCATCATCCGCCGCTTGCCCCATAGGGCGTCGGCGACGACGGCGAGGGGAATTTCGAGACCTTTCCGGATGAAGGAACGGCCGGGCCAGAGAAATACGTTCTTCACGGCCTGCATGGAGATGGTCGAAGCCCCGCGGCTCGGCCCCTCGTCATCGTCCACCACGTCGCGCAGGGCGCCCCAATCGACGCCGTTGTGCAGGCAGAAGCGCTGGTCCTCGGAGGCAATGACGGCCTGGACCAGAAGCGGCGAGATCGCATCGAGGGTGACGGCCTCGCGGTTGACGGGTTTACCGCTCACCCATCGCGCCAGCATCAGGGTTGAGGGCGGCGTCAGCGCACTATAGACGAGCCCCAGAAGAAGAATCAGGGCCAGCAACATGACGGGGAGCAGCATGACGAGGCCGACGAGCCGCCTCACCCAATGCTTCCTTCGTCCTTGGCGGATGGAATCGAGATCGCGCGCATGGCGTGATCTCGAATCTCCGTCTTCCGCCGAACCGTCGCGCCGTTCCTGAATTCGTACCTCCCGCACAACGACGCGCCCATTCTTGACCAAGGCCCTTCTTACGATGACCTCACCACAAGCATCCCACGCTTCGGTCAAAGCGCACGCATCACAGGCGTTTTCCCACAAGCTTTCGAGCGTGGCCGACGCCGTCGAGGCGTTTCTGGCCGAACGTCTCGGTCCCGAGACGCAGGCGGGCGAGATTACGCGGCCCGTTCGGCTGATGGAGGCCATGCGCCACGCCGTTCTCGGCGGCGGCAAACGTCTGCGCCCGTTCCTGGCGGTGGAGACCGCCCGGATGCTGGGCGGCTCCGAGGCCGGGGCGCTGGCCGCCGGTTCCGCCATCGAGCTCGTCCATTGCTACTCCCTCGTCCACGACGACATGCCGGCCATGGACGACGACGACATGCGGCGCGGCAAGCCCACCGTCCATAAGGCCTATGACGAGGCGACCGCCATTCTCGTCGGCGATGCCCTGCAGACCCTCGCGTTCGAAATCCTGGCCGATTCCGCATGGCAGCCGGACCCGTCGATCCGCGCCGACCTCGTGCTGGGCCTCGCCAAGGCCTCGGGCCTCGGCGGCATGGTCGGCGGACAGATCCTCGATCTCGGTGCGGAGGGACGCTTCGGCACCGTCTCCTTGGACGTCGAGGATACGCTCCAACTCCAGGCGATGAAGACCGGCGCCATCCTTGCCTTCTCGGTGGATGCGGGTGCCCTCGTCGGCGGAGCGACGCCCGACCAGCGCGCCGCCCTGTGGCGCTACGGGCTCGCCCTCGGCCAGGCCTTCCAGATCGCCGACGACATCCTCGACCGCGAGGCATCACCGGAAGCCATGGGCAAGGCCACCGGCAAGGACAAGGATGCAGGCAAGGCGACCCTCGTCGACCGTCTCGGCATCGACGGAGCCCGCGCCGAATGCGACCGCCTGGTGGGCATCTGCGAGGAGGCTGTCTCCGCGTGGGGCGACAAGGCCCAGACGCTGCGGGAAGCGGCGCGGTTCACGGTGGCGCGCAAGGTCTAGTTTTGCCTTTGGGGCTTCAAGTTGAGGTCAATGCGACTCCGCATGACATCAGTTGGGCACGCCGTCATTCCGGGTCTGCATAGCGGAGCCCCGGATTCAGATTAGTCAAACGAGCTCAACGTAGCGATTGCGATGGTTCTGGGTTCCACGCCTTTGGCGCGGCCCTCCGGATCCGGTCTCGCCTTCGACCTCACGAAAAGACGGTACGGATGTGAGGAACCCGGCGTGAGCGTTCCCGCAGGTCATGCGCTGGCAATGCGAGATGAAAGTGCTGCCCTCCGCCGCGATGTTGCATCGCGGCGGGTCCATGCTATCAGGCGTCCATGCATCTCAAGCGGTTCATCGATTTTCTCGGCCTGACGCCGCCGTAGGCGGAGGCTTACCAGATCGTGTTCCGTCCGTGCCCGGCGAGCGCTGAAGCGCCCGGGCCGCCAGATGCCTGTCCCTGCCGACGCTTCGCGCGCGGGGATCCTCGAAAGCCTCATCCATGAACCGTCAGCACCTCCGGAGCGAGTGGGCTCCCGACGTCACGCGTGAACTTCTGGCCGGAACGGTGGTCGCTCTCGCGCTGATCCCCGAGGCCATTGCCTTCTCGATCATCGCGGGCGTGGACCCCAAGGTCGGTCTCTACGCTTCGTTCTGCATCGCGGTGATCTCCGCTTTCGCCGGCGGACGCCCGGCCATGATCTCGGCAGCCACCGGCGCCATGTCCCTCGTGATGGTGACCCTCGTGAAGGAGCACGGGCTCGGCTACCTGTTCGCCGCGACCATCCTCACCGGCCTCCTGCAGATCGCAGCGAGCCTGATGCGCCTCGGCAATTTGATGCGCTTCGTCTCGCGCTCGGTGGTCACGGGCTTCGTCAACGCCCTCGCGATCCTGATCTTCCTCGCACAGATGCCGGAGCTCATCGGGCGAGGGCCGGTCGTCTACGCGATGACCGCCATCGGCCTCGCGATGATCTATGGCCTGCCGTACCTGACGAAGGCCGTCCCCTCTCCCCTCGTCACCATCCTCGTCCTCACCGGGATCGCCGTGTGGTTCGGGTTCGACATCCGGACCGTTGGCGATATGGGCGCCCTGCCGAGCGAATTGCCCGTCTTCGCCCTGCCTCAGGTTCCGTTCACCCTGGAGACCCTGCGGATCATCCTGCCCTACGCCCTCACCCTGGCGCTGGTCGGCCTACTCGAGAGCATGATGACGGCGGCCATCCTCGACGAGATGACCGATACAACTTCGGACAAGAACCGCGAATGCGCCGGTCAGGGCCTCGCCAACGTCACCTCCGGCCTGTTCGGCGGGATGGCGGGCTGCGCCATGATCGGTCAGTCGGTCATCAACGTCTCGTCCGGCGGACGCGGCCGCCTCTCGACCCTCTGGGCCGGCGCGTTCCTGCTGTTCCTCATCGTCGTCCTCGGCCCCTACGTGGCCCGGATCCCCATGGCGGCCCTGGTCGCAGTGATGATCATGGTCTCGATCAACACCTTCCAGTGGAACTCCGTCCACACGCTGCTGACCCATCCGAAGAGTTCCAGCGCGGTGATGCTGGGCACGGTGGCCGTCGTCGTCAGCACCCACGATCTCGCCAAGGGCGTCCTGTTCGGCGTGATCCTCTCGGGCCTGTTCTTCGCCCACAAGGTGACACGGTTCTTCCGCATGTCCTCGCTGCGGGACGAGGGGAGCCGGATGCGGACCTACCGGGTGAGCGGGCAGATCTTCTTCGCCACGGCCGAAGCCTTCCACGCCGCCTTCGATTTCCGCGAGGACGACCTCGACGGCGTAGTCATCGATCTCGCCGCTTCGCATTTCTGGGACATCACCAGCATCAACGCGTTGGACAGGGTGGTGCTGAAGTTCCGGCACCACGGCATTCCGGTGGAAATCTCCGGAATGAATGAAGCGACCGCGACCCTCGTGGACCAAGTCGGTACGCACCAGAAGCCCGGCGCGGTGCTCGGCGGGTCGAGTCACTGACCAACGGGATGGCCGGCGCCGCGCGGGAATGCTTGCCAAGCGCCCGAGCCCCTCGTTACAGCCGCCCAACGCATCACCCCTGGCCGCGAGTGCTCCCATGACCGCCTACAAGCTCCTCCTTCTCCCCGGCGACGGCATCGGTCCGGAGGTGATGGCCCAGGTGACGACCGTGATCGGCGCGTTGGCCGAGACCGGCCTCGCCACGTTCGAGACCGAGACCGACCTCGTCGGCGGGTCGTCCATCGACGCACACGGCGTCCCGCTCACCGATGCGGCCCTGGCGCGGGCGGACGCGGCCGATGCGATCCTACTCGGGGCGGTGGGCGGCCCGAAATGGTCCGGCGTTGCCTACGACATCCGCCCCGAAGCGGGGCTCCTGCGGCTCCGCAAGGATCTCGGCCTATTCGCGAATCTGCGCCCGGCGATCTGCTACCCCGCCCTCGCCGATGCCTCCGCCCTCAAGCGCGAGTTGGTAGAGGGCCTCGACATCATGATCGTGCGCGAGCTCACCGGCGGCGTCTATTTCGGCGAGCCGAAGGAGATCACCACCCTCCCCGACGGCACCAAGCGCGCCGTCGACACCCAGGTCTACACGACGGGCGAGATCGAGCGGATCGCCCATGTGGCCTTCGATCTGGCGCGCAAGCGGTCGGGCCGCGTCGCCTCGGCCGAGAAGCACAACGTGATGAAGTCCGGCGTCCTGTGGAAGGAGGTCGTCACCAAGGTCCATTCCGAGCACTACAGCGATGTCGAACTGGAGCACGTCCTAGCCGACAATTGCGCAATGCAGCTGGTGCGCCGCCCCAAGCAGTTCGACGTCCTTGTCACCGACAACCTGTTCGGCGACGTGCTCTCGGACGTGGCAGCGATGCTTACGGGCTCTCTCGGCATGCTACCCTCGGCTTCTCTCGGCGCGGTGGATGATAAGGGTAGCCGCAAGGCGCTCTACGAGCCCGTCCACGGCTCTGCCCCCGATATCGCCGGCCAGGATCTGGCCAACCCGCTGGCCATGATTGGTTCGCTGGCGATGGCGCTTCGCTACTCGTTCGGCCTCGGCGAGGCGGCAGACCTTCTCGACGGCGCCATCACCGATGCCCTTGCGGCGGGTGCCCGTACCAAGGACATCGCCGGAGAGGGCGTCACGCCGCTCGGTACGGCGGGAATGGGCGAGGCCGTGGTGGCGGCTCTCAGGTCGCGAGTGCGGTAGGCACCTCCGCTTAGCTACCCATGTCCGGACAGAGAAAAGGCGCCGACCCAGACGGGTCGGCGCCTTTGTTTTCTCCTCGTTCGGCGGTGTTGCTTAGTAGGGGTTGCCGTTACGAGACACGTAAGATGTCGGATCGATCGCATCGACACCTGAGAAGTCGATGTTGTGGATCGCGCTCGACCGGGCGCCGACGAACGGGCCGTTGGTGATCGGATCGGGCAGGATCGCGCCGCCGAAGCGGTCGTTGCGGCCGTAAGGCGGCGAGTTCAGATAACTCGCAGTGATGAAGTGCGGGTTCGTAGCCGGGTTGCTGATCGAGCCGTTATTCGCCTCGACGACGTTGCCGGCATCGAGCCAGCTGCGCGGACGGATGCGGATCGGCAGCGGCTGGCTGACGCGGATACCGGGGGCGTAACGACCCTGTGCCTCAACGGCGGTGCTGGCGGCGACGGCGGTGAGGGTGAGCGCGCCCATCAGGGCAATCGTGGCAGTGCGCATGACGGACCTTCGTTGAACCTATGTAAGGGTGGGCCTGGTTTCCTTAAGAAACTGGGCCATTCATGGTGGGAAGACGTGCTAGCGGCGGGCTTGTTCCACGCCTAAGGCGTCGCTTGGGTGTTCTGCCGCACTTTCGCCTGATTATGTCGGAGCGGGCGTTTCACGATCGAACCGGTCTCGGCGGCCGGCTCACGCTTGGGTGCATCGGCGACGGCCGAGGCACAGCCTTCCAACCGCCTGCCCCCGAACACGCGATACGCCGCTTCGAGGCCAGAGGAAGCTTGGCCATTCAGGACGAGCTTGTCCAGGGCGCAAACGATGGCGCGCGGCTCCGGAGGCTGGCTCAAGGGGGCGCAGAGCCAGCCGTCGATGCGTGGAGTCAGGGGTGCAAGCCCGTTCTGGCCCGCATTGGAGAAACCGGTGCAGACCCGCGTCACCGGACCGCTCAACGTGGCTTCCAGGGTCTCGAACGGACCAAACTTGGTCACGATGAGGCCCCGCTCGCCGGTTCGCACCACCCCGAGTCCCTGCCCTTCGGCGGCGCGCCGGGCGATAGTTACGAAGAGGCTGGCCGGAGGATTCGGGCCCTCGCCGATGGTCAGTCTCAGGTAGGGGGCCTCGCCGGCGTCGAAGCGGCCTTGCACGAGGCTGTCCTCTCGCTGCCCCGTCACCGGGTTGATGCGCGCGGGCTCGATCTTGGCCTGATCGAGGGCGTCGGGGTCGTCGAGTCGATATCGCGGCGTTGCTGCGGCGATGGGAAGGGCCGGGCGAACGTTCGAAGCGGCGGACGGACCATACGCCGGAGGGGTCCCGTCCACCACTCCGGCCGTCCCCGGCTTCGGATCCCGGGATGTCGGCTCACCTTCGGAGAATCGTCCGGCGACGACAAAGCAGATTAGGACCGCGAGACAGAGCACGGCAAACCGCATCAGCGGGTTGCTGGCTCGCCTGGACGGCAATTCCTTCGTCTCGACCTGGACGGCGATGCGCTGCATGAAACCCTGAAACCGGCGGCTCTTCTCGCGGCTCGCGCCGCTCGGGTGGCCACCATGCCGTTGGGGGTGCGCAGATCGGGTTTCCCGCCGGGTGTCCAGTTAGAGGTTTTGGAATTCGCGGTGAATCAATCCTTGCCGGAGGTTCGGCGCGGCTGACCTCGCAGTCCGTTTCTGCCGCCGCGAAAGTCTCGCGTGCAGCGCAACCCTTGACAGCCACGAAGACGAAGCGTCTTGCTCCGCCGCTTACGGGATATCCGGTTTCCTTGACGGGCCGGACGAGACGGGGCGTGCCGGCATATCTGCGGTACGACGCGTTTTCGCAGCCGGTCGGTCCGGTCGAGACCGGGAACCTCTGCGAACCCCACTGGCAACGGTACACGGATACGTGCCCGGAAATCCTGCCGGCGGTGCCGAGGCGAAGAGCCCGGCCACGGTGGCGAGCCAGGGCATCACGAAGCGGAGTTGGAGAGATGGGTTACAAGGTCGCCGTCGTCGGTGCCACGGGCAATGTCGGACGCGAGATGCTGGACATCCTGTCGGAGCGGGCATTCCCCGCCGACGAGGTCGTGGCTATCGCCTCGCGCCGCAGCGCCGGGCAGGAAGTCTCCTTCGGTGACAAGATCCTGAAGGTGAAGGCGCTCGACACCTACGATTTCTCAGACACCGACATCTGCCTGATGTCCGCCGGCGGCGAGACCTCCAAGGAATGGTCGCCGCGTATCGGCCAGACCGGCTGCGTCGTCATCGATAACTCGTCGGCCTTCCGCTACCATCCCGACGTGCCGCTGATCGTGCCGGAAGTGAATCCGGACGCGATCACCGGTTTCTCGAAGATGAACATCATCGCCAACCCGAACTGCTCCACGGCGCAGCTCGTCGTCGCGCTGAAGCCCCTGCACGACGTGGCCAAGATCACCCGTGTGGTGGTGGCGACCTATCAGTCGGTCTCCGGCGCCGGCAAGGAGGCCATGGACGAGCTGTTCCAGCAGACCCGTTCGGTCTTCACCGCCGGTCAGATGACCATGGAGAAGTTCCCCAAGCGCATCGCCTTCAACGTCATCCCGCAGATCGACGTGTTCCTCGACGACGGCTCCACCAAGGAAGAGTGGAAGATGGTCGCCGAGACGAAGAAGATGCTCGATCCCAAGATCAAGCTGACGGCGACCTGCGTGCGCGTGCCGGTGTTCATCGGCCATGCCGAGGCGGTGAACGTGGAGTTCGAGCACCCGATCTCGCCCGAGGAGGCCACCGCCCTCCTGCGCTCGGCGCCGGGCATCCTGGTCGTCGATAAGCGCGAGCCCGGCGGCTACATGACCCCCCACGAGGCGGCAGGCGAAGACGCGACCTACGTCTCGCGCATCCGCGCCGATTCGACGGTCGATAACGGCCTCTCGTTCTGGTGCGTCGCCGACAACCTGCGCAAGGGCGCGGCCCTGAACACGGTGCAGATCGCCGAGATGCTGATCAACCGCAAGCTCCTGAAGGAACGGGCGGCGGCCTGAAGAGGTTTCCTTCGAGCGACACATCGACGACCGGAGGGCTCGCCCGAAGGACAAAGCCTTGGATTACGTCTCCTGACAAGGATGGAATCCGTGTGATCGTGTTCGATGCCAGGGGGTTCGACGACATCGTGCGACATTCCTGAGACTGATCGGATCGACGCCGTCCCGCTCGCGGGGCGGCGTTCTGCGTTCTGAAGCCGCCTTCTAAAGACAAAATACCTTGAATTTTTTCCTATAATCGCCTACTAGGAGATAGAACATATCATGAACTGAGGCGATCACAATGTCGAAGATCGAGCGCCGGGTCGCCTTCGGGAATACCGCCGAGGTGCGCGATCTACGCCTTCTTTTCGCGGTTCTGCGGACGGAGATGAAGCTGGTCCGCCTGCGCCGCGCGTTGAGCCAGAAGTACAGCCCGGATCAGCCCCGCGCGCCGGCGGTCCAGAGCGATGGCGGGCGCTGGGTTTCGGGTGGCAGCGCCGGCGGTGCTCCGGCCGACCGGTCGCAGGGTGGAAGCCGGGCGTCCCTCGATGCGGCGGATCCGGGCTCGGAGGCACCGAAACGTACCCTACTGGACGGCGGCGGCGAGGTTCTCACCCTCCGTATCCGATCCGGACGGGGCGACTGGGACGAGCGGCACACCGTCGTCACGCCGGACGGCGACAGCCGCGTCTTCGATAATGCGGGCGAGAGCCAGACGATTCGCGACGGGCAGACCGGCGAGGTACTGTCGCATTCGGCATTCGCCATGGATCGCGCCGCATACGATGCGACGGTTCAGCCGGCCTTCTTGCCGGCGGCGCTCGCCGTCGCACCGGCCGTTGCCGCGACGCTCGAAGCTGCGGCGATGTTATTGACGGTTCTCGCGGCGCGATCCGCCGGTTTCGGGAATGAACCGGGCTCGATTGCCATGCGATATGATTTTGAGCCGGACGAGGACAAGAAGTTCCCGGTCGTGTGGGTCGGACCGGTCGATCAACCGACACTCGACCAATTCTGCCCGCACAGCGAGGAAGTTCAGGCCGTCACAGACGAGGCGACACGGCGGCTAACCCAAATCTCGACAAAACAAGACTTGGAAGTCTTATTCATCTTGATATCGGAAAAACATTCAGGGCACGGGGCTACCCGGAAATCAAAGTTGAGTACTCCCTAGATAGGGCGAGTGGCAGAACAGCACATTACGGCGCAGGAAATTCGGTGCGGCTTGATCTCTACGAGCTGGCGCCGGACCAGATGGTCTGTGTGTACGATCCTAAGACGGGCAGGGAGGGCCTCCGCCCAAGGCGAGCCATTGATTTGGCCAGAACCGCAAAGCGGCATTTCCCCACCTCGCGAGGTATCATCATGATTCAGGTCCGACCGCGCCCATGACGACCGCACGCCAGATCAAAGACCTGTCGGCGCCACTTCTTGCGCGGAACTCCGATCTCGTGGACGTTGGAAAGAACACTTTGTGGCTTACGCCGATCGATCACGTCGGGCGGTTGATCTTGATCGATCGAACATCTGATGCGGGGAGTTGTGCCATCAGTTGGCATATCGTCGAGTTCTTCACCCCTGAAACAACATCGTGGTTCGGCCTGGGACGCTGCGGCGATCGACTTGGCCGATCCAAGCATTTTCCGGGCGGATGGGGCTGGCGCTGGTCCGATCCGACAATCTACGAGGACTTCATCGAACGCGTCGAGGCCGATATCTTGCCGCTGTTCCGGTCCCTGGACACAACGCGCAAGTGTCTCGAATTCCAGCGCGGCGATCCGCAGCGAAGCGGGTACTTGGATCATTACTGGCATCTCGGTGCCTGCATCGCGCTCGGCGAGATTGAAAGGGCGAGAGAGCTCCTGTCTCAGTTAAAAGCTCACCGTGTCGGGGGCCAACCTGCAGAAAGCCCGGCGCAACAGCGCATGTACGAGCGACTTCGTGCGCTGGACCAGCCGCTGCGCTCCGGCGACCGCGCCTCGCTCTGCGCCCTCCTCGCGCAATGGGAGGCGGAAAACCTCGTCGGGAGCCCCATAGAGCCGTACTGGCAGCGGAATGCGTTTCCGCTGGAGGGTGTTTGCTAGATCACGGAGCAAATCGACGGTTCGAGCGGGATGTCGGTGGCGGCGGGATTGCCGAAGCTCAAGACTTGACGCGGCGTTTTTCGCCGCGCGTGGCAGTTCACCGATCGGTCAGGCCTCAAGCCGCCTCGGCCTCCAACGCCGCCACATCCCCACCACTGATCGCCGGCAGGCACCGGGTGATCCGCTCGGCATCCCAATCCCACCACGCCACTGCCTGGAGTCGCGCGGCGATATCGGGCGGTACGCGCATCCGCACGAGCGTGGCCGGGTTGCCGGCGACGATGGCGTAGGGAGGTACGTCGCGGGTGACCACGGATTTGGCGGCGACCACGGCACCGTCGCCGATGCGGATTCCCGGTAGGATCGTGCTGTCGTAGCCGAGCCAGACATCGTTGCCGATCACCGTGTCGCCCCGGTTGGGAAAGGCCATTTCTTCGGGGAAGCGTCCGGCCCAGGCGCCACCGAAGATGAGGAACGGATAGGTGGAGGGCGCGTCGAGGCGGTGGTTGCCCCCGTTCAGGAGGAAGCGCGTGCCCGCCGCGAGGGCGCAGAAGCGACCGATTCGCAAGCGGTCGCCCAGGAAGGCGAAGTGGTAGAGGATGTTGTCGAGGAAGGCCTCCGGGCCGGCAGGGTCGTCATAATAAGTGTAGGCGCCGACCTCGACATTCGGCGGTAGGGAGAGATTGCGGATGAAGGTGATGCGGCTGTGGCCCGCAACCGGGTGAAGGCAATCCGGGTCGGGGCCGAATGACGGATCGGCGGTCATGGGCGAGGCTCCCTGGAAATAGTTGACGGCGACGGAGCGACCGGGATGCGCTCCACCGGGGAACGGCTCGCGAAATCGCTTGAAACGATCCGACGATGGGACTACTCATAGCATATCAGTTCTGGTTGCAGTCTTGAGGCTGCGGTTCGGGAGTGGGCCCCACCGGGTCCGCTCTTTTTTATTGCCGCAACGCCTCTCGCACCGGATCGCTTCACGCAAGGCCGGACGTACAGCGCAGCATGGCGGACACTTCCGAAAAACGTCTGATCACCGAGACCGGCGTCGCCGCACGGGTCGTGCAGGTCATCGAGGCTTCGATCGAGGGCCTCGGCTATCGCGTAGTCCGGGTGCGGGTGTCGAGCGCCAACGGCTGTACCGTGCAGATCATGGCCGAGCGGCCGGACGGCACCATGACGGTGGACGATTGCGAGACCGTGAGCCGGGCGATCTCGCCCCTCCTCGATCTCGACGACCCGGTGGGCAAGGCCTATTATCTGGAGATCTCCTCTCCCGGCATCGACCGGCCGCTGGTGCGGGCCGTCGATTTCGAGCGTTGGGCCGGCTACGAAGCCAAGATCGAGCTGGCGATACCCCTCGACGGCCGGAAGCGTTTTCGCGGGATCATCCGAGCCCCCAACGCGGATGGGCTCACGGTGCCGATCGATCTGCCCGACGTGAAGGAAGGCCTGCCGAGCCGCATCGACCTGCCCCTTCGCGATCTCGGCGACGCCTACCTCGTCCTCACCGACGATCTCGTGCGCGAATCGCTGCGCCGCGGCGGCGGACCGCCGCCGATGCTGGACGACGAGGACGAAGACGAGATCGAAGAGGGTACCGAGGCTGAGGCCCCCGCCCCTCTTAAGAAGAAGGTCGAGCGGCCGCTGAAGCCCAAGGCTTCGGCCAAGCCCAAGCCCGAAAAGATCGAAACCGAGGCGAGCCGGGCCAACAAGGCCAAGCCCGTCCGCACCAAGGCGGTGCGGGTCAAGGACGACGGCAAGCTTCACTAGAGCATCGGCCCGGAGCCCAGGCGGGTGCTTGATGGCACACCGGGGATTCCGAAAAGAACACACGACGAAGAGAGGGATGAAATCCGATGGCTGTCGTCAGCGCCAACAGGCTCGAACTCCTGCAGATCGCCGAAGCGGTCGCACGTGAGAAGGTGATCGACCGTTCCATCGTCATCGACGCCATGGAGGAGGCCATCGCCAAGGCCGCCCGCTCGCGCTACGGCGCCGAGACGGACGTCCATGCCGAGATCGACCCCAAGACCGGAGCGCTCCGCCTGTCGCGCCACCTCGTGGTGGTGGACGAGGTCGAGAACGACGCCCGCGAAGTCACCCTCGACCAGGCTCGCCGCTACAATCCCGGGGCGCTCGTTGGGGACGTGATCTCCGACACCCTGCCGCCCTTCGATTTCGGCCGCGTCGCCGCCCAGTCGGCCAAGCAGGTCATCGTCCAGAAGGTGCGCGACGCCGAGCGCGACCGCCAGTTCGACGAGTACAAGGACCGCATCGGCGAGATCGTCAACGGGTTGGTCAAGCGGGTCGAGTACGGCAACGTCATCGTCGATCTGGGACGCGGCGAGGGCATCGTGCGCCGCGACGAGATGATTCCGCGCGAGACTTTCCGCCCCGGCGACCGCATCCGCTCCTACCTGTTCGACGTGCGCCGGGAAGTGCGCGGCCCGCAGATCTTCCTGTCCCGCTCGCACCCGCAATTCATGGCCAAGCTTTTCGGCCAGGAAGTGCCGGAGATCTACGACGGCATCGTAGAAGTGAAGGCGGTGGCCCGCGATCCCGGCTCGCGCGCCAAGATCGCCGTGATCTCGAGAGACGGCTCCATCGATCCCGTCGGTGCCTGCGTCGGCATGCGCGGCTCCCGCGTCCAGGCGGTGGTCGGCGAGTTGCAGGGCGAGAAGGTCGACATCATCCCCTGGTCCGAGGATCAGGCGACCTTCATCGTCAACGCGCTTCAGCCCGCCGAAGTGGTCAAGGTGGTCCTTGATGAAGAGGCCGACCGCATCGAGGTGGTGGTGCCCGACGATCAACTCTCGCTAGCGATCGGCCGCCGCGGCCAGAATGTGCGCCTCGCCTCGCAGCTCACGGGCTGGGATATCGATATTCTCACCGAGGCCGAAGAGTCCGAGCGGCGCCAGAAGGAGTTCGCCGAGCGCACCGCCGTATTCATGGCCGCGCTCGACGTAGACGAGACCGTCGGTCAGCTCCTCGCCGCGGAAGGGTTCCGGAACGTCGAGGAAATCGCCTATGTCGAGCCGGGCGAGCTCGCCAACATTCAGGGTCTCGATGAGGAGAGCGGCACCGAGATCCAGGCCCGCGCCCAGGATCACCTCGCTCGCGTCGAGTCGGAGTTCGACGCCAAGCGCCAGGAACTCGGCGTCGCCGACGAACTGCGCGAGATCGACGGCGTGACCACACCGATGCTGGTGGCGCTCGGCGAGAACGACGTGAAGTCGGTCGAAGATCTCGCGGGCTGCGCCACGGACGATCTCGTTGGCTACACCGAGGGACGCGGCCCCGAGGCCACCAAGCATGCTGGCTATCTCGACGGGTTCGAGATCTCCCGCGCTGAAGCGGAAGCCATGATCATGGCGGCCCGCGTCAAGGCCGGATGGATCGAGGCGCCGGTCGAGGCGGATGAGGCCGAGACCCCCGACGGAGAGCCCGAGGCGGTCTGAGCACGGAGTTCCGGGCGTCCCGGGCGCTCCACCCTTATCCTGAAGCGCCCGCCTCGGCGGATGTCGCAGGAGGGCTCCAGGGATCGAAAGGCCGACCGAAGATCGCTTTAGGTCCGCTTCGGCACCCCCACGTCGGGGTTGGCGGTGAGTTACAAGGTGATGGGGCCGCGAATTCTCGCGGTCCGTGCGACGATCAACAGGGATCCGACCGCCGCATGACGGGCGAATACGCAGATGTCGCGGACGATGCCGTCGAGCCGGAGCCGAGCACGCTGCTCGATCCCGGTCTCGGACGCGGCCGGCGCAATGCAATGCGCACATGCCTCGTCAGCCGGGTTTCGCAAAGTCCGGATGGGATGATTCGTTTCGTTCTTTCGCCGGACGGTGAGGTGATTACCGATCTGAAAGCGAAACTGCCGGGGCGCGGCGCTTGGCTCACCGCCGATCGCATCACAGTCGAGGCGGCCTTGAAGAAGCGGCTGTTCCAGCGCGCCTTCAAGACCAAGGATGCTGCGGCACCGGCGGATCTGGGTGACCGGATCGCCGCGGTCCTGCGCGAGGACCTGCGTCAGTCCCTGTCGCTCGCCAATAAAGCGGGTTGCCTCGTGGCCGGCTTCGCCAAGGTTGAATCTGCGATCGGTGATAAGGCCGGTGTCGCCGCCGTGATCCAGGCCTCGGATGGCAGTGCGGATGGCAGACGGAAGATCGCTGCGGCATTGCACCGGAGGCATGGCGATGCCATATCCCGTGTCCCGGTCATCGATGATTTGTCCAATGAAGAATTGGACATGGCCTTGGGTCGGGATCATGTGATACATGCGGCGCTTGTCGCAGGAGTCGGAAGCACCGGCTGCCTTGCGCGTTGGCGTCGGCTACGCTCTTTCGAGGGCAAGCCCACGACGGCCGAGGAGGCGGGTTACGCCCGAACAGGGCAGACCGCTTAGACTCTGCAGGACGACGACGAGACGGATTTACCCGGCGCACAGCAGTTTGCCGGTTCACGGGACGATGGAAACCCTCAGGGTTTGGACTGAATGAGCGATACGAATAATCCGGGCGACAAGACGCAGGCACGACCCCCCTCGAAGCCGCTGTCCTTGAAGCGCCCGATCGAGCAGGGAACTGTGCGTCAGAGCTTCTCCCATGGCCGCTCCAAGCAGGTCGTGGTCGAGACCGTGAAGCGACGCGTTATTGGGGCGGCACCGGCCGCTCCCGTACGCGAAACGCAACCGGTCGCCCCCGCGTCGCGCGTGGCGCCTCCCGCCCCTGCGGCTCCGCGTCCCGCTCAGCGGGCAGCTGGTGGCGTCGTGCTGCGGACGTTGAGCGAGCAGGAGCGCGATGCGCGTGCTGCAGCTCTCGCCGACGCCCAGCGTCGCGAGCAGGAAGCACGCCGCAAGGTCGAGGAAGAGGCCGCTGCGCAGCGTGCTCGCGAGGCTGAGGAAGTCCGCCAGCGCGAGGCCGAGGAGCGTCGTCGCCAGGAAGAAGAGCGCCTTCGCGCCGAGGAGCAGGCTCGCCTGCGTGCCGAGGAAGAATCCGCTCGCGAGGCGGCTCGCGCCGCCGAGGCCGCCGCGAAGGAGGCCGCTGCGGCAACTCCCGCTACAACTGCCCCGGTTCCGGCAGCGCCGCCGAAGCCCGTATCCAAGACGGTGCCGATGGCGCCTGTCTCGGCTCCGATGTCGGCTGCTCCGAAGCCCGCGCCGGCTGCACCTGCTCCCACTCCGCAGGCTGCGGCTCCGGCGCGTCCGGCGGCCCCTGCGGTACGTCAGCCGCTCACGGCCCGTCCGACACCGGCTGAGCCGCGCAAGACCATCACTGCCGATGTGCGCAAGCCGCGCGATTTGAACTTCATGGCCAAGCCTGCTCCGGCGCCCGAGCCTGAGGTGGCACCGACGGCCGCCACGGCCGCACGTCCAGCCGGTGCGGCGGCTCCTGCCGCCCGCGTGCCTGGACGGCCCCAGGCCGCCGAGGAGGAGAGCGAGCAGAAGCGCGTGATCCGCCGCCCCGGCATGCCGCTCAAGATCATCACGCCGCCCAAGACCCCGAAGCAGCCGGGCGGCGACCGTAACCGCGGGCGTCTCACCATCGCCACCGCCACGTCGGGCGAGGACGAGCGTACGCGTTCCGTCGCATCGTTCCGCCGCCGCCAGCAGCGCATGAGCGGCAACCGGCAGGTGGAGCAGAAGGAGAAGCTCTCCCGTGAGGTGACGATCCCCGAGACGATCACCATCCAGGAACTCGCCAACCGCATGTCGGAGCGGGCCGTGGACGTGATTCGTCTGCTCATGAAGCAGGGGGAGATCCACAAGATCACCGACGTGATCGATTCGGATTCGGCACAGCTCATTGCTGAAGAGCTCGGTCACACCGTGCGCCGCGTCGCCGAGTCCGACGTCGAAGAAGGCCTGTTCAACGACGAGCCGGACCTTGAGGAGGATCTCGATCCGCGTCCGCCCGTCGTGACCATCATGGGCCACGTCGATCACGGCAAGACCTCGCTCCTCGATGCCATTCGCAAGACAGCGGTGGTGTCCGGCGAAGCCGGCGGTATCACGCAGCATATCGGCGCCTATCAGGTGGCCTCGCCGTCGGGTGACATGGTCACCTTCATCGACACCCCCGGTCACGCGGCCTTTACCTCGATGCGCGCCCGTGGCGCCAAGGTGACGGACATCGTTGTGCTCGTTGTGGCGGCCGATGACGGCGTCATGCCCCAGACGGTGGAGGCAATCAGCCATGCGAAGGCAGCTGGCGTGCCGCTTATCGTAGCGATCAACAAGATCGACAAGCCGGAGGCGAACCCACAGCGGGTCCGCACCGAGCTGCTGCAGCACGACATCCAGGTCGAATCGATGGGCGGTGAGACTCTTGAATTCGAGGTCTCCGCCAAGACCGGTGACGGTCTGCCGGACCTCCTCGAAGGTCTGCAGCTCCAGGCCGAAATCCTGAACCTGCGCGCCAACGAGGCCCGCGACGGCGAGGGCACGGTCATCGAGGCGAAACTCGATCGCGGTCGCGGGCCCGTGGCCACGGTGCTCGTGCAGCGCGGAACGCTTTTCACGGGCGACATTGTTGTCGCCGGAGCCGAATGGGGTCGCGTCCGCGCCCTCATCGACGATAAGGGTGAGAGCATCCCCTATGCCGGCCCGTCTGTGCCGGTCGAGGTGCTCGGTTTCAATGGAACTCCGGATGCGGGTGACCGCGTGGCCGTGGTGCCGAACGAAGCCCGCGCCCGTGAGGTCACCGAGTACCGCGCCCGTCAGAAGCGTGAGCGCATTGCCGCAAGGACAGGTGGCGCGAACCGCTCGCTCGTCGACATGATGCGCGACCTCAAGGAAGGCTTGGGCCGCAAGGAACTCGCCCTGGTCGTCAAGGGCGATGTGCAGGGTTCGGTGGAAGCCATTATCGGCGCGCTGGAGAAACTCGGCAACGACGAGGTGTCGGCGCGGATCCTGCTTGCGGGTGTCGGTGGCATCACCGAGTCGGACGTGACCCTGGCGGAGGCTTCCAAGGCCGTCGTTATCGGCTTTAATGTGCGGGCCCATAAGGAAGCGCGCGAATCGGCCGAGAACAAGGGTGTCGAGATCCGCTACTACAACATCATCTACGACCTCGTGGATGACATCAAAGCGACGCTCTCAGGCATGCTCCCGCCGACGCTGCGCGAGGAGCGCCTCGGCGAGGCGCAGATCCTGCAGATTTTCGACGTGTCGAAGGTCGGCAAGATCGCCGGTTGCCGCGTGACCGACGGTGTCGTTCAGCGCGGTGCCCACGTCCGCCTGATCCGCGACAGTGTGGTGATCCACGAGGGCAAGCTGTCACAGCTGAAGCGCCTCAAGGACGACGCCAAGGAAGTCGGTTCGGGTTACGAGTGCGGTATGTCCTTCGAGAACTTCCAGGATATGCGTGCCGGCGACACAATCGAGTGCTACCGGGTCGAGGAGATCCGCCGCACGCTCTAGCAGCGACGTGGCCAGACGAACCCGGCGGCTGCAGCGCATGCTGCAGCCGCCGTTTTGTTTTGAAGCGGGCCGGCACGTCGATGCGCCCCCCCCGTTAGGTGGGTTGCGCCCCCGCCAGGCAATCCCGGATCCGAGACCAAGCGACCATGGCTCAGAAACCCAATCCCAGCGGTCCCTCGCAGCGCCAGCAGCGCGTGGCCGAGCTCATCCGGCACGCCATCGCCGAGGTGCTCCAACGCGGCGACATCCAGGATCCCATCCTTGGCTCGCACGTCATCACCGTGCCGGAAGTACGGATGTCACCGGATCTCAAGATCGCCACGGCCTACATCATGCCGCTCGGCGGGCTTGACGAGAAACCAGTGATTGCGGCCCTGGAGCGCAACAAGAAGGCGCTGCGCCAGGAAGTCGCCCGGCGCGTGAACCTAAAATTCGCGCCAGATCTACGCTTCCTCCGTGACGAGACGTTCGACGAGGCGGATCGGATCGACGCCCTTCTCAGGACCGAGAAGGTTCGGCGGGATCTCGAATCGCAGCCCCGGGATTCGAACGATCGAGACGGTGACGCTCAGAACTGACCATCGCGGTGACACCGATTGGATCCATACGATCTGAGTCCGGCGTTACACCCCATCACGAACTGACCCTGGCGTAGATAAGGATGTCCCGGCTGGAGAAGCCGTTGCGTCTATCTCGCCGTCGACGAGGACATCATGATCAACGATCCGACGATCGAGCATTCCGACGTCGCCTCCCCGCAGCTCCACCATTCCGTCGAGGAAAGACCCTCCCAGGGCCGCCGCCAGCAACGGGGTCAAGGCGCGGATCGGCCCAAGCGCCGCGACGTGAACGGTTGGGTGATCCTCGACAAGGGCGTCGGCATGACCTCAACTCATGCTGTTGCCGTGGTGAAGCGTGCCTTCAACGCAAAGAAAGCGGGCCATGCAGGCACGCTCGATCCGCTGGCCTCCGGCATTCTGCCGATCGCCCTCGGCGAAGCGACCAAGACTGTCCCCTTCGTCATGGATGGCCGCAAGGCCTACATCTTCACCGTGACCTGGGGCATCGAGACGGATACCGACGATGCGGAAGGACGCCCGGTCGCCACCAGCGACTCTCGGCCGGACCGCGCCCTCGTGGAGGCTGCGCTCCCCGCTTTCATCGGCGCCATCGAGCAGGTGCCACCACGCTATTCGGCGATCAAGATCGCCGGTGAGCGAGCCTACGATCTCGCCCGCGATGGCGAGGTGGTTGAACTAGTCGCGCGCCCGGTCCAGATCGACCATCTCGCCGTGGTCGAACATACGCCTGATCGCTCCGTCATTTCGGCCGAATGCGGAAAGGGTACCTATGTGCGCGCCATCGCCCGCGATCTCGGTCGCGTGCTCGGCTGCTACGGCCATGTCTCGGCGCTCCGCCGCACCCGTGTCGGTCCTTTCGCGGAAGCCGAATCCTGCCTCGTCGCCACCCTCGAAGAGGGCGGCCCCGACGGCAACGCCGCCCATCTCCGACCCGTCGAAACGGCTCTCGATGCTGTCGTCTCCGTGGCCGTCTCGCGCGACATGGCGCTTCGACTGATGCGGGGCCAGCCGGTCCTCCTCCGTGGGCAAGACGCCCCCACGGAGGGCAAGGCTTTTGCCACGTGCGGCGGTATCCTCGTGGCCGTCGGTGATGTCGAGCGCGGCGAGTTGGTTCCGCATCGCGTCTTCCACCTGGGCGGGACAGCACGCCAGGGTTGAGTTAATCGACATTTGCTGGCGCTGGCTACAATCCATCGGCGTGGAGCGGTAAGAATACCATCACTCTCTTGCGTTCGACACACGAGTTGTTGACGCTCATCGAACCTTGTCCCCCGTCGACTGCAAACGGCCGGCGGGATTTAGTATTCCGTTAGAAGGTTCGCCCTACGTCTCCGGGCATGACGACGCGCATCAGACAGCCGGCAATCAATCTGCTCGGTCGGTTCCGCAAAGAGACCGATGGCGCCATCGCTATCCTATTCGCCCTGCTCTCAATTCCCTTGTTGTTGCTGTCGGGGCTTGTGATCGATTACGGCGTGAATTCCATGGCCCAACAAGGCCTCCAGGATGCCGCGGATTCCACCGTGATCTCCCTCCTGAAGTTGCCGCTCTCCACAACGAATGCCGACCTCCAGGCTAAGGCGGACAAGCAGATCAGGGCTGCCGTCCCCAAGCTCGTGGACACCGGCACGAAGGTTACCGCGACGCGCTTGGACAATACGATCACCGTGACTGTGGTCGGCAAGAGCCCCACCAGCGTGTCCAAGATCGCCGGCTACGATACCTTTCCGGTCTCCGTCACGGCCGCGGGCACACGCGGATCTGGTAATCTCGAGATCGCCCTCGTTCTCGACAATACCGGCTCGATGAGCGGCACGAAGATCACCAACCTGAAAACCGCCGCCAATGACCTCGTCACGTCGCTGTTCAAGGAGGCCGACCCCACCAAGCCTAACGCCCTTAAGATCGGAATCGTCCCTTTCTCGATGACCGTGAATGTCGGGCCCGCGAATGCGACCCAGTCATGGCTGGATAAGGATGCGAAGGCCTCATATCACTCAGAAATCTTCGTCTCGTCGGCGAACCGCCTGACCTTGTTCAGCCAGATGGGGGTTGCATGGGGCGGGTGCGTCGAAAGCCGCCCCGCACCCTACGATGTTCAGGACACGCCGCCGTCGATCGCCACTCCCAATACCTTGTTCGTGCCCTTCTTCGCGCCTGACGAATCCGACAAAGACAATAACGCCATCAACGATTACATGTACGACTATGCCAATACGTCATCGGTGACCGACTATCGTACTAGACAAGGCCAGATCGCAAAATATTCAAAAAATGTCATATTACAAAAAGGCCGGATCAGCAGCAACATACCCTATCTCTACGGCCCCAATTCCGGCTGCGAACTCCAGCCCATCACGCGTCTCACCACGTCACAATCGACGCTCACGAGCGCGATCAACGCGATGACCATTGTCGGCGACACGAACATCGCCATGGGGCTGGTCTGGGGATGGCACCTGCTGTCTCCGAACGCTCCCTTCGCTGAGGGTGTGCCCTATGATGATAAGGACACCCGGAAGTTCGTCGTCCTGATGACGGATGGCCAGAATACCTCCTACGTCGGATCGTCTGCGAACGCGTCGATCTACTCCGGCCTCGGCTTCATCTGGCAGAACCGGATCGGGACCACGTCGACGAATACCACTACCCGTACGAACGCCATGAATGCCCGGCTTTCCACGCTCTGCTCCAACATGAAGAATGCCGGCATCACCATCTTCACGGTTCGCGTCGAGGTGAATGAGGGGACCAGCGACATCCTGCGCAACTGCGCCACAAGCACCGACAAGTTCTATGACGTTCAGAACTCCGCAACGCTCACCGATGCCTTCAAGGCAATCGGAGCACAGATGAGCGAATTGCGAATCTCACGATGAACGTTTGGGGACGCCCTCGCCTGCACAAGCGCACGCTGCGGAATCTCTCAGGCGACCGAAGCGGTGCGACGGCCGTCGAATTCGGGCTCATCAGCCTCCCCTTCTTCGTGCTGCTCGGCGCGATGCTGGAGGGCTTCATGTTCATGGTCGCCCAGGTTTCTTTCGATAACGCCCTCGATCGGGCCGCGCGGGCCGTCTTCACCGGCACGTTTCAACAGGGCTCCACCGGCAGCGATCCAGCGACCCGCCTCATCCAGGAGATGTGCAGGGACGCTACGCTGTTCACGTGCAACCCGGACAAGATCAAACTCGAGGTCACCACTTCGGAATTCGGCGACGCGCCTGTCACGTGCTCACCCTACGACAGCACGAGCCAGTCGATCTCCACCAGTTTCGGCACGAAATTCCAGTGTCCCAACGGTGATGACATCGTCACGATCTGCGCCATGGCGGCGATACCGCGCTACTTTCCGACATCGAAACTCACCTTGCCACCCCTGCCGAATAACGAGCAGATGATCCGGTCGATGGTCGTGTTTCGTGCGGAGCCATACGCGCAGGGAAAATGTCAGGCGAATTGATGCGGGCAATCCTCCTCTGCCGGCGATTCGTGAGCGAGCGGTCGGGTGTGTCCGCCGTGGAATTCGCCCTCGTCGCGCCGGTGATGATCCTGCTGTTCATGGGAACGATCGAACTGCCCCGTGCCTACACGACCGGGCAACATGCCAACCGCGCCGCTCGCTCGATGGCCGATCTGATCTCACGCACGACCCTGACCACTCAAGAGGTGGACGGCGTCTACAAGACGGGCCGCAACATGATGGCGCCATACGACGCCACCGACGCGAAGATCGTCCTGACGTCAGCGGGCGTCTACCAGCAGAAAGACGGTTCGTTTAAAGCCAAGGCCTGCTCCAGCACGGCGTTCAACGCCCAGAAATATGCGGCTTCCACGGACCTCGGAGCGCCGCCGCCCTCGGAAGCGGTCGACAAGGCCCGCTACGTCATCGCCAAGATGACGATCGAGTATAGACCCATCTTCGACATCTTCCCGGCACTGACCTCCTTCTCGTTCGAGAAGGAGGTAACGTGGCCCATCCGCGCGATGAACGGGAAGCCGATCATCCTGCCCGGTGGCGTGGCCTGCCCGGCGACCTGATCCGTGAAGGGTATGGCAGTCCCCGGGGTTCGACCGAGGTGACCGTCAGCGAGCCGGCAAAGCCGTTTCGATCACCCTCGCCCAGAGCGAGGCCCCGTAGGGGATGGCGGCATCGTTGAAATCATAATGCGGATGGTGAAGCCCCGCACTATCCCCGTTGCCCATGAAGATATAGGCGCCAGGCCGGTGGGCCAGCATGTATGAGAAATCCTCCGCCGCCATCATCGGCGCCACATCCCGCTCCACATGGCTGTCCCCGACGATCCCCGCCGCCACGTCGGCGATGAAATCCGCCTCGACCGGGTGGTTCTCCGTCACCGGATATCCGCCACTGTAATCCACGCGGGCAGTGGCCCCGTAGGCGGCGGCTGTGTTCGTGACGATGGCGCCGATGCGCTCCTGCATGGTAGCGCGCACCGTCTTCGAGAGGGCACGCAAGGTGCCCCGCATGGTCACCTGCTGGGGCAGGACGTTGAAGGCGTCTCCGGCCTCAAGGGCACAAACGGACACGACACCGCTCTCAAGGGGGTTGACGTAGCGCGCCACCACCGATTGCAGCGCGACGACAATGTGGCTCGCCACCAGCACGCTATCGATGACGAGATGCGGCTGCGCCGCGTGGCCGCCGCGCCCTTCGATTGTGATGGTGAAGCGGTCGGTTGAGGCCATGATCGGCCCAGGACGGATGGCGAAGCAGCCCAGTTCCAATCCGGGAATGTTGTGCAGGCCGTAGACAGTCTCGACGCCGAACCGCTCCATCATCCCGTCACGGACCATCGCCTCGCCGCCGCCGCCACCTTCTTCGGCGGGCTGGAAGATCATCACCGCCGTGCCGTCGAAATCGCGCGTCTCGGCGAGATACTTGGCGGCGCCTAGCAGCATCGCGGTATGGCCGTCGTGCCCGCAGGCATGCATCCGCCCCGGCATGGTGGAACGATAGGCGAGGTCGCGCTCCTCCTGGATCGGCAGCGCGTCCATGTCCGCGCGCAGGCCGATGGCGCGGTTCGAACCGTGCGAGCGCCCGCGAATGACGCCGACGACCCCGGTCCGGCCGATCCCCGTGGCGACCTCGTCGCAGCCGAAATCCCGCAACTTGTCGGCGACGAAGCCGGCTGTGCGATGGACGTCGTATTGCAACTCCGGATGAGCGTGGAGGTCGTGACGCCATGCGGTGATCTCATCCGCCAAGGCTGCGATCCGGTCGACGATGGGCATGGTTCACGTCTCTTGCGCGTCTTGGCTCGTCTCGGGGCGAGCCCTTAGACCATAGCGCATCCCAGCAAAGCCGAGGCCATTTAGATCGATTGCAAAGGACACGGCCAACAGTTCATGTTCAGAACGTGATACCGAGTGCTAGCGGGAGAGCGGTTTTACCCGGTGAGGCCATCGTGGATCCGGCGCATGATCTGCGGCGAGATCGTCGAGGATCGGGCAATCCGGGCGGGAATCTCCGCTGCAATGGTCCGCCAGCGATGCCAGGGTTCGGGCCATGGCCTCCAGCTCGGCGATGCGGCGGCGCAGGTCTGCCACATGGTGCAGGGCCAGGGCCTTCACCTGAGCGCTGGCGCGTCCGCGATCCTGCCAAAGGGCGAGAAGGCCGGCGATGTCCTCGACAGAGAAGCCGAGATCTCGGGCCCGGCGCACGAAGCGCAGGGTATGCAGATCCTCCTCGCCATAGAGTCGGTAGCCGGATGCGGTCCTATCAGCCGGCGGCAGCAGGCCGGTCTCCTCGTAGTACCGGATCATCTTGGCCGAGACGCCAGTGGCCTTCGCCGCCACGCCGATAGTGACGGCACCGCTCATCGCAGGCTTCCCACCCGGCGTCCCGCCTTGCGAAGGCGGAGGGCATTGGCGAGCACGAACACGCTCGACAGCGCCATGGCGCCCGCGGCCAGCACCGGCGAGAGAAGTGGGCCGCCGAACGCGTGGAGCAGGCCCGCCGCCACGGGAATCAGCGCGACGTTATAGGTGAAGGCCCAGAACAGGTTCTGTGTGATGTTGCGTATCACCGCGCGCGACAGGTCGATGGCAGAGACGATGCCGGGCAGCGTCCCTGACATCAGCACTACGTCGGCGCTCTCCACGGCGATGTCCGTACCCGTCCCGATGGCGAGCCCGATCTCGGCCTCCGCGAGGGCCGGCGCATCGTTGATGCCGTCTCCGACGAAGGCGATCGGACCGAAGCGGGCGCGCAAGTCGCGCACGGCATCGACCTTGCCGCCGGGAAGAACTTCGGCGACGATCTCGGTAATTCCCAAAAGGGCTGCCACCCCGGAGGCCGCTCCCCTTGCATCGCCCGTGACCATGGCGACCACGATGCCCCGCGCCTTCAGGGCCGAGACGACCTCGGCCGCACCTGCCTTGATCGGGTCGGATACAGCCACGAGGGCGGCGAGGCGGCCGTCGATGGCGATGTAGAGGGGGCTCTTTCCCTCTCTCTCCAGCCGGGACGCAGCCTGGGCGAGACCGGCCACGGCGATGCCGTGCCCGTCCAGATGGCGCCGTGCGCCGACGATGATCGCCTGCCCGCCGACGCTCCCCTCGACGCCGTGGCCCGGCACGGCCTCGAAACGGTCTACGGGAAGCAGGGACAGGCCCCGTTCACCGGCCGCCTCGACGATGCTGCGCGCGATGGGATGTTCGGATCGCGTTTCCGCCGAGGCCGCAAATTGTAGCACCAGATCCGGCTCGAAGCCGTCTGTCACGACGAGGTCGGTGAGGGCTGGCCTGCCCTCGGTGAGGGTTCCGGTCTTGTCGAAAGCCACGACCTTGGCGTCGCGCAGGGCCTGTAAGGCCGCGCCGTTACGGAAGAGCACGCCGAGTTCCGCCGCGCGCCCCGTGCCGACCATGATCGAGGTCGGCGTCGCCAGTCCCATGGCGCAGGGGCAGGCGATGATGAGGACGGCGATGGCGTTGACGAGGGCCACGCCAAGGGCGGGGCTCGGACCGAAGGCAAGCCATGCGACGAAGGTCGTCAGGGATGCGGCGATGACGGCTGGCACGAACCAACCGGTCACCCGGTCTATCAGGGCTTGGATCGGTAGCTTGGCGCCCTGCGCCGCCTGGACCATGGCCACGATCTGCGCCAGCACCGTTCGCGCGCCGATCGTGTCAACGCGCAGGTCGAAGCCGCCATTGGTGTTCAGCGTGCCGCCGACCGTGCGGTCACCCTCGCGCTTCCGCACGGGCAAAGGTTCGCCGGTGACCATGCTCTCATCGACAAAGCTCCCCCCCGCCACGATCACGCCATCGGCAGCGATGCGCTCGCCGGGACGGATGCGGACGATGTCGCCGAGCCGAAGGGACGCAAGGGGAATGTCGCTTTCGCGCCCATCCCGGATGAGGCGGGCGGTCGTCGGCGCGAGTCCGACGAGGTGCGCTATGGCCGCGCCGGTACGCCCCTTGACCCGAGCCTCCAAGGCGCGGCCGAGGAGAATCAGCGTAACGATGAGAACAGCGGCCTCGAAATAGAGATGGGCCGTTCCCAGGGGCAGGATCTGCGGCGCGAGGGCCGAGACCAGAGAGTACAAAAACGCAGTCCCGGCGCCGAGGGCGACGAGGGCGTTCATATCCGGATACCCCTTCAGCAAGGCCGGGACCCCCTGCCGGAAGAAGCGCTGTCCGGGCCATGCGAGGACGAGGGTGGCGAGAACGGCCTGAAACAGGCCGGCCGCTGTGCCGAGATGGGCTTGGATGGCCTCGCCAAAGCCGGGGATCAAGTGCCCTCCCATGTCGAGGACGACGATCGGGGCCGACAGGACGGCGGAGATGATGGCGTCGCGCCGGAGTTCCGAAGCCTCGCGCTCGCGCCGGTCCTTCGGCACACCGACGCTCCCCTCATCAAGGGGAGAGGCCTCGTAGCCGGCGGCCGTCACGGCCTCAACGAGATTCGTGAGGTCGACCGCTCCTTCGGCATGGCGCACTGTTGCCCGCCCGGTGGCGAGGTTCACATTGGCCACGCTCACCCCGTCGAGAGCGCGAAGCGCGCGCTCGACGCGGCCGACGCAGGAGGCGCAGGTCAATCCGCCGACGGACAATTCGGTGACGGCCTCGGGCACCTCGTAGCCGGCCCTGCCGATGGCGGCGACGACGCTCGCCGGGTCGCCATCTAGGATCAGGCTGGCCCGGCCGGCGGCGAGATTGACGGCGACGTCAGATGCGCCTGGGAGCGCAGCGAGGGCGCGCTCGACGCGGCCGACGCAGGACGCGCAGCTCATGCCGACGACCGGAAGGTCGACACGACGTCCCGTGCTGGGGCGCTGCTCGGGGGAAATGATCACGATATCCATACGGGCCTATGTGGGGCTTCCCATCGTAGGAAGGTCAAGGCTGCGACGCATGGCTCATTGCGTCGCGTGCGCATGGCGTCCGGCACGTTTCCGCGTCATAGGAAGGCGATGATACAGCCTCTCGACACCTGCATGCGAACCTTGAGCGCGCTGATCACCTCCGACCTCCCGGCGGGTGAAGCCGAGGCCAATGCCTGCATCGAGACCTATCTCGCGACGTTTCCCGGTCCGGCGAAGCAGGTGGCTGCCTTGAGCATGCTCGACCATGCGGTCGACCAGCGCTTGAGCCCCTCCCCCTTCCTGCCTGTTCTGAAGGCGATCATCGAGGCGCAGTACCGGCGCCTCGGCACCAGTCGGAACTGACAGATCAGAATCAGACGTTCGCGGATGTATCGTCGCCAGCTTGCCGTTCCGGTAGCAGCGCGCGGACGGTAGTGCCCAGATCCGGCTCGCTCTCGATGACGAGCTTGCCGCGGTGGCGATTGACGATGTGTTTGACGATGGCGAGACCAAGCCCCGTCCCGCCCTTCTGCCGGCTCGATGCCACATCGACCCGATAAAATCGCTCCGTCAGGCGGGGAATGTGCTCAGGGGCGATACCCGGTCCGTCATCCCGCACGCTGAGCGCGATCTGCGGCTTTCCCGACGCCGGGCGAAGGGTCCGTTCGAGACCGACGACGACGTTGCCGCCCCCATACTTCACGGCATTCTCCACAAGGTTCTCGACCACGCGGGCAAGTTCGTCGCGCTCGCCGAGCACCGGATAGGCAGAATCCGGCGCGTCGAGGGTGATGATCACACCGCGCTCGCGGGCCAGCGGCCCCTGCATGTCCAGCATCTGTCGCGCGATCTGACCGAAATCGACGACCTGCGTCGGCGGCACGTGCTCGCGCAATTCGATACGCGAGAGCGACAGCAGGTCGTCGATAAGGCGCGTCATGCGCTGTGCCTGGGTCTTCATGATGCCGAGGAACTTCTCCCTGGCCGGCGCGTCGGCCTTGGCCGGTCCCTGCAGGGTCTCGATGAAGCCGAGGAGAGAGGCGAGCGGCGTGCGAAGCTCGTGGCTGGCGTTGGCGACGAAATCGACTCTCATCGCCTCCAGACGACGCGCCGCCGTGAGATCGCGAAGGAACAGGACGACGTTCGGTTGTCCGCCCCCTGGGCCGTCCGGCATGGGCAACGCGCCGATCTGCACCTCGAACGCCCGCTCGGTCGGCACGCGCGTCGTATAGAGGGTCTTCAGCGGGGCGCCGGTGCGGAGCACCTCCTCGATCCCGTCGAGTACGTCAGGCGCCCGCAGGGCAAACGAAAGCGGGTGCTTGAGCTTGAGGGCTGGCAGAAGCGTGCGCGCGGCCGGATTGACCTCGATGACCACACTACGCCGATCCACTAGGATCACCGGATCGGGAATGTTGGCCAGAAGGGCCTCGGCGATGGAATGGCGCGTGCGGGCAGCGGTCTCGGGCGGGGCCACCCTTCTCGGCCGGCTCAGGCTGCCGACGAGGCCACCCGCGACGACCGCCGCCACACCCGTCGCGACGACGGCAGGATCGAGGTCACCTCTGACGCTCGAGGCAATCACGGTGATCGTGGCGGCGATGCCTGCGCCGATCCAGGCCGATCTTCGCGCGCCACGGGCCATCGCTCACCGTTCCCTGGCCGAAGACACCGCTCAGGAGCCGCTGGACGTAGACGGCGATGCCCCGCGCAGGCGCCGGACGATCTCGTAGATGCCGAGAATCGCCAGGGCGACCGCGAAGGGAACGAGGTAGTAGCAGACCCGGAACAGCAGCAGCGAGCCGAGAACCTGATCCCGCGGCAAGCTCGACAGGGCGAGTAGGATGGTCGCCTCGAACACCCCGAGCCCGCCCGGTGCGTTGGAGGCGATGCCGAGCATGGCCGCCAGCACGTAGACGCCGACGAAAGTGGTGAACCCGATGGTCGAGCCGGCCGGAAGCAGGACATAGAGCGTCGCCGCTGCAGCACAGACGTCACCGATGCCCACTACCATCTGGCTCATGGATACCGTGGCGCCGGGTAGTTCCAAGGACCAGCCCTTGACCCTGACATGGCGGCGCTTGAGCGAGACCCAGCCGAGATAGCCGAACACCATGAGGAGCGCCGCGAAACCGACACCCTGGTTCAGACGGATGCTGGTGAAGGTGAGCGCCGCCAATTGCCCTGCCTCGACCACGAGGCTGAGGCCGAGGACGACGCCCATGCCAAGCCAAAAGGTGAATCCCGCGATGACGGTGAGCGCCGCGATCTTCGCCGCGCTCAAACCTTTCTTCGAGTAGATCCAGTAGCGGATCGTCCCCGCAGTCAGGAGCGGGAAGCCCAGGGTGAAACTCACCGCATAACTGGTGAACGAGGCGAGCGCCGTTGTCCTGTAGGGAACCTTGATCTTCAGTTGGCGGAGAGCGAGGGCGTCGTAGCAGGTGAGGAAAAGATAACTCACCCCGACGAACAGGAAGGCGAGGCCAAGCTGTTCGCCGGTGGCTGCCGTCAACGCCGCATGCAGCTCAGCCCAGGTGACCTGCTGCGACAGCTTCCACAACACGCCGAGGGACACCGCAAAGATGACAATGCTGGCCGCGGTGCCGAGCCAAGCGTAGCGGTTCCTGTAGGAGCGCTTCTGCGCGGGCGGAGCGCAATCCTCCGTCACGGCCGTCGTCACGGCGTCGGCCGGCTTCACGTCGGCCCGCCGATGATGGTCTCCCGCAAAGTTCATGTCGTCGGCGTCCGCCTCCGCCGGCCTTCCCGCCCAACCTCGACGGCGGCGTGGATTGGGACCGAGCTTTTGCCGGACCGCGGCCCGTGCCCCGGCATTTAGGGTCTTTGTGTCCGGATGGCCAGTCACCTCGGCCCTTCCGCTGGCGAAGTCAGGTATGGAGGCAGCATCGCGGCGGCTTGGCCCAGCCCTTCGACGATCCGCTGCGCCACCAGGGGGGAGGTGCAGACGAAGGTCGGGCTCGGATGTGGAATGGCGAGAACCGGTATCCCCGGCCGGAGCCGTGAGAGCGGTTCGCGCGACAAGCCGGCCACGCGCCCGGCCAGCACCACGACGGCGAGGGACGGAAGCAGATCGATGAGCGGTGCGAGGTAAACGGCGGCGGACGCGATCTCGGCTTTCCTCGGTGCCCGGTTCAGGGCGCCGGGCGCGTGGATGACCCAGGGAACGGCGTTCCAGATGAGGCTGTCGCGCCGTGCGATACCGGCCTCCGCCATGAAGTGGAACAGGTTGGCGGCGGTGCCGGTAGGATTGTCGCGCGAGACGAAGCCGGTGCGGCCGATGCTCGGACCCGGTGTCTCGAGCAACAGGAGAAGCCGTGCACCGATCCCACCATCCTGCGGATCGGGGTCCGGCACCTCCGCGGACCGTTCCGCCGCGATCCGTTGCGCCAGCGCGCGCAACGGAGCGACATGCGCTGCGCCCCAGAGTGCGCGACGGACTGCGACCTGCTCCGGGTCGGCGAGGCTTTTTGGCCGGATCGCGTCAGGCTCGGGCGCCATGGTCCTCGAACAGCGCGGCGGCACCGGCGGACAACGTACCGGCAAGGCGGAACCGCTCGGTCCGCGCCTCGCTCGAGAGACGACCCATCAACCCTTCCACTCCACCGAACTGGAAACCGAGTTGCGTCGCATAGGCCGAGCAGGAAGCCCCCTTCTGCGCCTCGGCCGTCGCGGAATAGCGACAAAAGCGCTCCGGCAATGCATCGAAATCGCCTTTGAACGGCTCCTTCGGCGCAGGATTGCGAACGGTGTAGGGAAAGTCGCGCCACCACAGGATCGGGACACTCCATCGCGCCCGATTTATGCCGCGGACCAGCTGGACATGATCGACATGGCCGCCGACGGCCTGCGGGGCGAGGACGAGATCGGGAGAGATGTCAGCAGCAAGGCGCCAGACCGCATTGCCGAGGGCATTGACGATGTCGTCGTCGCCGCGAGGATCTGCGAACAGCTCCGGCGCCGCGCCGTAGCCGCGATGCGGTGCTTCCCGGAACGGCAGGTGCAGCGGCGGCGAGATACCGAGCGCGTCGGCCGCGCGCCGGTCCTCGTCCCGCCGAAGGGCCATGTAGTCGATTTCCGGCCCCAGGCCCTTGTCGGTCTGGCAGGCCAGGGCAAAGCCCTTCGGATTGGGGACGGTGGCGGTGAAGATCGTCGCCATCACCACCTGCCAGCCAGAATCCGCCAGGGTCGCAAGGGTGCCGCCGCAGGAGAAGGCGGCGTCGTCGAGATGGGGCGAGAGCGCAAGGGCGACGGGCATGGTCAGAGCAGGTGCGGCTCGGCGCGGAACCGACAGGCAGGATCGTGCGGCAGGGTGTCAGCGAAGTCCGTCCGGGGCCGCTCGCCCGCCACCTCGGCATAGACATCCATGATCTGGCGGCCGACCGCCGTCCAGGAATAGACGCGGCGGCACTCGTCGAGCCCATCCCGGGCAAGACGCCGCCGCAGGGGCTTGTCCTCGATGACGCGCTGAAGCGCATCTGCCAAGGCGGGGACATCGCCGGGCTGGACCAGCAATCCGTTCTCGCCATCGCGCAGGCAGTCGGACACGCCGACAGCATGGGTCGAGACCACGGCGAGCCCCGCCGCCATGGCTTCCAGGATGGTGTTGGAAAAACCCTCAGCATAGGTCGGCGAGACGAAGATGTCCGCCTGCCGGTAGAGGTCGGGCACGGTGTGGTACTGCGCGTAGCCGGTGAAGCGGATCTCGGCCTCGGAAAAGTTCAGCTCGGCGGCACGGGCCTTCGAGGAGTCTACGTCCGGCCCGATGCCGGAGATGATCGTTTCGAACGGGATTCCGCGAGAACGCAACAGGCCGAGCGCGTCGATGAAATCGAGCACGCCTTTCCGGCGGTCGACGCGGCCGTGATAAAATAGCCGGACCGGTGCCGAATGACCGGCGGGACCGGGAGTGAAGCGCGCGGTGTCCACCGCACCCGGTACGATGGTGAAGCGGTCCGGGTCGGAACCCAGCCGGTCGCAGACCTCCTCCACGAAGGAGCGGCCGCCGATGAGGAGGGCGTTGGCATGGGCCAGCACCTCGCACATGGCGACGCGATGGGTTTCGCAGCACGAACCGACCCAATGGCCGTCGCCGCCCTGGATCGAGACGACGTTGGGAATGCCGATCCGCTTCGAGGCCAGCAGCGTCGCCCAGCCGGTCGGATAGCCGTACTGGGCATGGAGGATATCAAAGGGCTGCCGAGCGTGCTCCGCCACGATGGTCTCCACCATCGTCTCGATGTCGCGCTCGAAATCGCCGCTCGCCTGCTCGCCCACCTGTTCGAGACCGATGACGCGCACGCCCGGCACTTCGGGGGGCGGCCCGCCGCCATAGACGCGGGTGCCGAATTCATCGCCGCGGTACTGGCTGATCATCGTCACGTCGTGGCCGGCATCGACCAGTTCGCGCAGCAGGTTCTGCGCATAGACGCTCATGCCCGAAATCGCCGGGAAGTAGCGGCGGCTGACGAAGCAGATCCTCATGCGTTCACCTCTGCCTTGTGGTTGCGGCAGGTCTGCACATACTCCAGCGATCTCGGCACCATGACATCGGCGCGGTGGCTCTCGCGGGAGAGTTCGACGCAGACGAGGCGTTGGAAGCCGATGGCGTCGAGGGTATCGAGCACGCCGGCTACATCCATGTCGCCCTCGCCGAAGGGCAGATGGATATGCTCGCCCCGCACCATATCCTCGATCGCCACGGTGCCGATCACGTCGGCGAATTCCGCGACCGCCGCTGCCGGATCGCGCTCGCCGGTGACGAGGCAATGGCCGGTATCGAGGGCGAGCCTCAGGCCTTCGATGTTCAAGGCGGCGAAATCGTCCAGGGTCTCGACCAGCATGCCGGGTTCCGGCTCGAGGCAGGCGACGACGCCGTGCTTACGGGCGTAAGCCACGATTTCAGCGACGCCATCAGCGAGCCAGACCTTCGCCTCCTCACGATCGATGCCGGGTTTGGGCACGCCGGCCCAGAACGACACGGCCTCCGAATGCAGGATGACGGCGATGTCCACCGCGCGCTTTAGGAAACCGATGCGCCGGGCGCGCCCGGAAGCGTCTCCGCTCACCAGGGTCGGCTCGTGCTTGGCCTTCGGGTCGAGGAGGAAGCGGGCACCGGTCTCGATGACGCTGCCGAGGCCGAGCCGCTGCAGCCGGCTCGACACGCGCTGCGCCTCTTGGACCCAGTTCTCCGCATACGGGTCAAGATGGTGGATATCGAGGGTCAGTGCCACGCCCTGGTAGCCGGCATCGGCGATGAGATCGATGGCGTCGTCCAAGCGATGGTTGGCCGTGCCGTTGGTGTTGTAGGCGTAGCGCAGGCTCATGCCGCGCGTCCTTGCTGCTCGAGACGGAACGGTGCGTGGTGCGATTCCGGCTCGCGGTAGAGCGGGTAATGCCGCCCGACAATCTCGTGGGCCAGGGCCACGTCGAAGAGCGGCTGGCCGCCGAGGCGCTCGATCGCTTCGGGTGTGAGACGAACGGGAAGCTTCGTCTCACTGGCCTTGCCGAACGAGATCAGCGGATGGTCCCGCGCAATCAGTTTGGCGGCATTGCGTTCGCCGATGCGGTGATAGCTCATCGTCTCGACTTCCAGCCCCGGCACGATCGCCTTGACCACGCCGACGCTGCCGCCCGGCGGCGAGCAATCGACGTAGAGCACGTCGAACCCGGCCTCTTCGAGCCGCTCGCGGGCGATCCGTCCTCGAGCGTGGCCGTCGGGAGACTCCATCGTCGGCAGATCCGAGAACGCCTTGGTACTGCGCTCGGAATATACCGTTTCCTTCAGGACGTCGCGCAGGCCCTCCGGCGGCAGAACGATCCATTCGAGCATCGCCTTGAGGGCACGGCTCTCCTCCAAATCGAGGCTCGGCAAGGCCTTCTCGATAAAGGCTTTGACGTAGCCCGGCGGCGTCACCCGTTCGGCGAAGGAAAGGGGACCATGGCCGAAGGCCTTGCGCACGCGCGCCGCCTGGAATTCGAGGAGCGCCTTGCGCAGGGCCCGCTCGCGGTCCGGATCACAGGCCTCGCCGCAGGCGGAGAGGGCCACGGCGACCGGCGCGTCGGCGGGATTCAGGTCGTGACCGACGACGTAGATATTGGTGAGGCCGAACTGGTCGGTGGCGAATTTCGGTAGTGCCCGGATGCCGAGATCGTCGAGACGGGCCAGCATCGCCCTGTTCTCCGGGCCGATCCCGTCGAGATCAAGCATCACGCCCTGGTCGAGGGCGCGGAACAGCAGACCGTTGCCGTCGCGCTGGAGCAGTTCGAGCAGGCCGTGACCGAGCGCGAAATCCACGTCCGGCCCGGCACCGAGGCCGTTGGTGATGAGGTTGGTGAAGGGCTTGTAGCCTTCCGACAGTTCGAAATAGTCCGTGGCCGCGATGTCGAGGGGCATCAGAACGGTCTCGCCGGTGCGCGCCCGGACGCTAGGAGTCCATTCGAGCGCAGTATCGCGGTCGACCGGGGAGCCGGCGGGCAGGCACAGGGTGAGCGGATCGGCCACCGAGCCCGCGCCGAACACCTTGGCGAGGTCGTGGTAGGATCCCCGTTCCTTCTTGCGCGGCATCACCGCGAGGGACGGCATCAGGTTCTCGGCGATCTCGGCCACCGCGCCGATGAGCGCCTCGTGGTCGGTGGCGCCGTAGCCGATGCCGCTCGGCATGGCGCCGACGAAGAACGGATCGTCGAGGAACAGCGAGACGAACCAGACCGGGATACCGGTCCGGTCGAGGGGAGCCAGGGGAAAGCCGACGATGCGCCCCTTCGGCAGGATGTCGAGATAGGCGCGCACCGGCTCGGGCAACGAAGCGGGCAGGCCTTCGATGACCCGTGGACCGCCATAGGCGTAGGGCCGGGGGAACTTGATGCGCGGGTCGCGTGCCCGGGCGTCCTGGTCGTGTTCGCTCATGTCGGTCACTTTTTAGTTACTCTGATCATCCCTCCTCATCCTGAGGTGCCGCGTCAGCGGCCTTGAAGGAGGCCTTCAGTATCATCGCGCGAACTGGAGGCCTCCTTAGAGGCTGCCGCTCGCGGCTGCGCCTCAGGATGAGGTGGTGGGTAGGATGTAGTTTCGAGGTCGAAACCCCGATCTCGAATCCGGCCCTGGATCGCAGCGGCCGGATATACCTTCATAAGCCCGCGCCAGGAGCCGCATCGTGTGAAGATCGCGCTCGGCGCTGTACGCATCGCGCTCGGCTGGCCGACGCAGGGCGGAGCCGAAGGCGCAGACCTGTTCGAGGAAGGGTGAGGCCTCCGCGTCGAAGGAGATCGCTTGCGCCTGCCCGCTGACACCGTCGTTGAAGGCGAGCGTTCCGCCTGCCACCTGCCCCATCGTGTCGATGGCGATGAGCGCCCCCTTGGTGCCGATCACTTCGAGGCGGCGGCGTGGTAGAGCGTCCGGGCAATTATAGGCGACGTGAAGGTTGGCGAGGATCCCGGAGCCGGTGCGGCCGATGAGAAGGGCGCCGTCGTCCACGGCGTAATCCTGCGCCCTCGCCTGGGTCAGCGCGGCGATGTCCTCAATGGACTCGTCGAGGAGGAAATCCACGAGGTCGATGCCGTGGGGCGCCAGATCCATCAACGCGCCGCCGCCGGCCTTCACCGGATCGATGCGCCAATTGTCCTGGCCGGCGAAGGAGGTCCAGGCCCGGTCGAGCCAGCAGGCATAGACGACGCGGATGGTGGTCACGGCCCCAATGCGACCCCGGCGGATCGCGTCGCGCATGGCCCGGTGCGCCGGGTGATGGCGCTGGTCGAAGGCGGTGCCGTAGAAGATGCCACCCTTCCTCACCGCCGCGACCATGGCCTCGGCATCGGCGAGGGAGGCCGCCATCGGCTTCTCGCAGAGGACGGCCTTACCCGATGCGGCCAGGGCTTCCACCGCCTCGCGGTGGAGATGGTTGGGCGTCGCCACATAGACCGCCTCGACCTCCGGCTCCGATAACAGACCGGCGATGTCGGCATAGGCTCGCGCGCCCTCTGCCTCGGCCGCCGCGCGCGAGGCTTCGCCGGGATCGGACACGGCGACGAGCCGATGCCCGGCGCCTCGGATGCCCGGCGCCATGTAATCCCGCGCGACCCAGCCGTAGCCGACGATGCCCCAACCGATGGAATCGCCCATCACCAGCGCTCCGGTAGGTCGACGAACTCGCGGCGGCGGACACGGTCCTCGTGGGGCGATTGCTCGCCGCCGACCCAGTCGAGGGTCTCGGGTCCGTCCGAATGCGATGGATAGGTCACCCGGGACGCGTATTCGGCCTCGTAGCGTTCGGAGGGCCAGAAGACAGCATAACCGCCCGCAGGATCTGGCCCGTAGAGAGGGTTGAGGCGAAGGGGGGTACCTTCGTTCGGCCAGGTCAAACCGTCGAGGATGGCACGCGGGGCCGGCCGCATCCCGGCGCCAGCGACCACGGAGAACGCCTCTACATGGCGCAGGTCGGCCGGGCGCCGCGGTGACGGCGCGCGTTTCTCGATGAGAGCACGCGTGAGTTCGTCGTCGTCGTAGACGAGAGCGTCGGGAAACAGCTCTTCGATCTCGTCCGCAGAGACTGCACGACCGGCCGAGAAGCCCGGCCGCTCGGAATTGTGGATGTGGCTGAAAACGAGCCAGCCATCGTCGCCTGCATTCTGGCGGAGGCATTCGAGCACGGCCGGCTTATCATCGAGGAAGTAGAACGCGTCGTTGCAGACGACGAGATCCACCGGAGCACCTGGGATCGGCCAATGCGGCGATCCGGCATCGAAACAGACGAACTGCGCCGTCTCGCCGACGACCCAATGGCGCGCCACCCAAAGCTTGGCGAAGACTACGTCGGCGCCAGCTACTTTGACGCCGCGCGCCTGGATCTCGCGCAGATAATGGCCGATGCCACAGGCGAATTCAAAGACGCAGAGGGGGTCGTTCCAATGCGCCTCGAGGAGCGTCAGCCCGGCGAGGAAGGTCGGGTCGGTCCAGCGATGCAGGAAGTAGTCGCCGACCCGGCCCCAGCCGAGAAGACGCACGGCGTCCCGAAGGCTCGCCGTTTTCCGGTCGCGGACGAGGGCATGGAGATCTAGGGGATCGGCCGGAGGGCCGGTCCACCAATCGTCCTGATCGGCGAGCAGGCCCTCCAGGGCGAGATCGCCCTGATCGCCGTCGAGCAGGGCGAGCGTCGTGGCTACGAGCTCGTCGCGCCCGGTCCGGAGATAGGGAATGCCGTCCACGACTGGCCAGCGCGCACTCGTTACCACGTCACGCAGGGAATGCGGCGTATCGGCTTTAAGCGCATGTCCCGTCTGAGGGGAGAGGAGGTCGAATGGGATCATGACACGCGGCCCATGCTGCCGCAGCGGGCCATCACGGGATTCGCATGTCCCTGAGGACCCGGTCGTGAAAGCCCTTCACCGGGCCGGCATGGACCAGTTCCATGTCGTCGAGCACGGTGTCCATGCTCAGCGAGGAGGCTCTAAGATGCTGAGAAATCTGAAGAACCCGGTCGATGCAATCGGCGGCGTGGAAGGCCCGGCCCTCGGCCGTGGCATCGTCGGGAAGAATCGCACGCGCTCGCTGCACGGTCTCGCGCAGAGGCGGGTCGAGTTCGTCTAGGGCCCACTGCGTCGTGCGCGCCATGATGGGCGCGAGATGGTCTCCGAGGAGCATCTCACCGGTGAAACCGGCATCCGGCATCGCCGCGTTGTGGAAGTGGTGGCTCATGGCCGCGAGGAAGACAAGGGCGGGGTCCGCCCGGTAGAACGGGCTCAGCACGACACCGTAGACCGCCACCATCAGGCAATGTTCCGAATGGTTTTCCGGCGGCTCCAGCAGGATGCGAGCCCTGCCGGGACAGGTCACCCCGGCGCGCGGCTGGTGGTTCAGTGCCGCCACGAAGGCCGGCAAAGGACCGCCATGCACACCCTCGTTCGTGCGCAACGCGACGGCCAAACGCCGTTTCAGTTCCACGTCGACCGTGGCGGTGACCGCGTCGAGTCCGGACGTGAGAATGTCGCCGATTTCGACCTCACCGAGACCGGCGGAGGCGAGGAAGGCAGCGTCGAGATCGCAGAGCCGAGACGCAGCAAGCGCCTTGGCGGTGATGTCGATGGCGACGGACTCGGGGTCGGCGCCGCCCGTCAGGGCCGACCAGCCCTGCGCGAACAGCCGCTCGGCGATAGAGCCGATGCGCCCGGCCGAATGCACGCGCTTCAGGTCATTGAGCTCGACGAACAGCTCACGCAACGCGAAGGGGGCAGCCATGCCGCCCCCCGTATCGGACGATGTCATTGACGCACGCCGAGCCAATCGAGGAGCATGTGCTGCTGTTTGCCAAAATCGTGTTCCGGGCCGTGGCCGTTAGCGACCATGGGCGCCTTGAAGAACGAGGAGAGCTGCTCCTGCGGGCCGCTTTCACCGCGCTTTTTGGCGAGGTCGAGAACGCGGGCGATCTCGATCACCAGGGGTGCCGCCAGGATGGAATCCTTGCAGAGGAAGTTGACCTTGATCTGCATCCGCTGACCGAGGAAGCCGGTGACGTCGATGTTGTCCCAAGCCTCCTTGTCGTCGCCGCGCGGGCGGTAATAGTGGATGTGGACCAGATGGTCCTCGACCGGATAGCCGAGGATCGAGTCGAGCACGGTGCCCTTGGTGTTCAGCTTCGACTGGAGCGAGTCCTTGTCGTTAAGGGCCAGACCATCGCGATTGCCGAGGATGTTGGTGGAGAACCAGCCATCGACGTGCAGGGCGCGGGCCTTCAAAGCCGGCGCGAGGACCGTCTTCATCATGGTCTGGCCAGTCTTGCCGTCCTTGCCGGCAAGGGGCACGCCCATCTCACGGGCCAGCTCCATCAGCGCCGGCACGTCGGCCGCCACGCTCGGCGTGAAGTTGGCGTAGGGCACGCCGCTCTGGATCGCCGCATAGGCATAGAGCATCGCCGGGCTGATCGATTCGTCGCTCGAATCGAGGCCCTTCTCGAAGGCGGCGCGCGAGTTGAGCGCTGGTGCGTTGAGGTCGGGCCAGCGCTCGGTGGAGGCTAGATTGATCACGACGACTTCGTCGAGATTGCTCTCAAGACGAAAACGGCGAAGGTCGTTGGCGATGACGGAGACCGCCTCGCGGTGATCGGCGGCGACGATGCGGTTCGCACCCTCGATGTTCTTGCAGAACTTGGCGCTACCGACAGCCGGCCAAGGCTTGATGCCCTTGAGCACCTGGGCGCCGTTCTCGATATCCTGCTTGGTCAGCACACCGTGACCGGTGGCGGCAGAGGCGAGATCGTCGTCGTTCAGGTCCCAGCCGCCGAAGACGAGATCCTTGTAATCGGCCAGTCCTGCGACCGAGAGGCCCGCGAGGGGCAACCCGTCGAGGCGGTTCGATCCAGATTTGATCATCTCGATGCCGGCGATGGCTGTGGTGGCGACGGCGCCACCCATACCGACGAAGGCAACGCCGACGCGGCGACCGGTCTGCATGCTCATTGGAAAAAGGCTTCCTTCAATGGGTCCATCGGGGCGCGTCTCGTCGATGTTTCGAAATCGCCCTCTGGGACCATCGTAACTGGGCTACGGAGCCTTCGTTCCAACCCCGGCCAGAATGCCTTTTTGACGCGGCCACTCTGAACGGCTTCCGAACGATTACTTAAAATATCGTTAAATCATAGCCTTAACCGTTCCTTAAGCGTGCCACGCTTGAATCACGGAGCTGTCCCATTGTGGTCACAGCTCCCAGCGAGACGTCCGCTCGCTGAACTGATCGAAGCCGCGTCCTAGAACGCCGCGGCACGAACAAGGAACAAAGATGGGGCTTTTCCCGGAGCCGGCGCACTGCGCCGACGACGCGTGCCGTCTCGTGCCCAACGAGACCCTGGATTGCGCTGAGACCGTAGCCTGGCTGAAGCCCGGCTCCCTTCGCGGCACAAGGAAGGCAGGCGCCACGGTATCGGCCAAACTCACCTTCGCGAAGATCGCGATCGGCCTGCTGCTCGGGTCCGGACTTCCGCAAAGCGCCTTGGCGCCGGCCGCCACCGCCCATGACCGCATCGACCTGCGGGCCTCCACGGCGAGTGACTTCGCAGCCTCCGCCATCGACAAACCCTCGGATTGGCAGGGGGTTCCCCTCCTCGACCAGGAACCCGCGACGGCGATCCTCATCGAGACCGATCTCGCCTCGCTTCCGCAAAGTCACGAGAGCGCGGGGCGGGACGTCCTTCGGTTCGGCGACATGAATGTGCCGCGCGACATCGTCGAGACGATCCTGAAGGCGTCGTCCGAGACGGGCGTCGATCCAGTCTACATGATGGCACTCGCCGACAAGGAATCGAGTTTCTCGACGACGGTAAAGGCATCGACCTCGTCGGCGGAGGGGCTGTTCCAGTTCCTGTCCGCCACGTGGCTGGAACTGGTACGAACCTACGGTGCCCGCTACGGCTATGAGGCCGAGGCCAACGCCATCACCGGCCGTGGCAGCGCCATCACCATTCAGGACGAGGCCACCCGCACCCGCGTGCTGCGCCTGCGCCAGGACCCGTACGTGGCGGCCCTGATGGCCGGCGAGCTGATCAAGCGCGACCGTGCCCGTATCGAACAGCGCATCGGCCGCGAACTGAAGACCTCCGAGCTCTATCTCGCCCATTTCCTCGGCACGTCGAGCGCCGGCAAGTTCCTCGCGCTGAGCACCGACAACCCGGATGTGGTGGCGAAGCAAGCGTTCCGCGCCGCCGCCCGCGCCAATCGCAGCCTGTTCACGGAGAAGGCCGGCAAGCACCGCCGCAGCCTTACCGTCGCGGAAGTCCGCGAGCGTCTCGGCGACATGATCGACCGCCGCCTCGACCAGTATGAGGGCGTCACCGCCCTGGTGGGCACACAGGACTCCGCTCCGGACATCGCCGGCGATCCGAGCCAGGCTTCCGCCCTCCTCGATGCCAGCCTTCGGGTCTCGGCCCCGACCCACCGGATGCAGATGACCGAGGCCTTGCCGAAGGAGTAAAGCCGTGGTCTCAGGTCATCACCCCGGCGGCGGAGCAAAGCCATGAGCGGCTTCGAAGATGCAAAACCGGTGACTATTTTCGCGAAACCTGCTTGGCGAATATCGATGCCGCCTCCGGCATGGCGTCCACGGTTCTTTCCGGTCTAGAACCGCCAAACCAGCGCCGACGGTAAGCCGACGGGACCTGCGCTCTTGGATGACGACCGGCGGCCGATGACAGATCAAGAACCGGAACGGCCGAAGACCGGCCAAGCGCCGGATGCCCGAACCGCCGCCCGCGAAGCCGGACAGGCGGCGCGTGTCCTGTTCAGGCATCTCGGATTTCTCCTCGCCACGGCGTTGCGCAGTCTCGCGCGGGGTCTGCTTTCGACGGGGCAAGCGACGGGACGAAGGCTCGGCACCCTCGGCTCGAGATTCGGCGCGCGCGCTGCTTCCCCGCAAACGAACGGTACGGTCACGCCACCTCCGGCCGGTATCGCTCCGGCCGCGCCGACGGCACAATCGGGCTGGCGCGGCCGATTGCGGCAGCGGCCCTACCTTGCCGCCGGCCTCGCGGCCCTTGCCCTGCCGCTGGTCTTTGTCGCAGGCCTCGTCCTCTACAGCTTCGCGACCCTGCCCCCGCTCGGCGGGGTGGTGCCGGAAGGCGGCCAGCGCGCCCTCACGGTGGAGGCGGATGACGGCCGGGTCTTTGCCACGCGCGGCGCCTTCCAGGGCCAGAAGCTCACGGCGGCCGACATGCCCGCCCATCTCGCCCAGGCCGTGGTCGCCATCGAGGACCGGCGGTTCTACTCGCATTGGGGGGTCGATCCGCGCGGGCTGGTCCGGGCGCTCTGGCGCAACACCGTGAGCGGCGGCGTGCGCGAGGGCGCCTCCACCATTACGCAGCAATATGTGCGGCTCACCTCCCTGACCCAGGAGAAGACGCTGCGCCGGAAGATCCAGGAAGCGTTCCTGGCCCTGCGTGTGGAGAGCACGATGTCGAAGGAGGACATCCTCCTCGGCTATCTCAACACCGCCTATTTCGGGGCCGGCGCCTATGGCATCGACGCCGCGTCGCGGCGCTATTTCGGCAAGGGTGCCAAGGCGCTGACCCTCCCCGAGGCGGCGATGCTGGCGGGCCTCGTCCGCGCGCCGTCACAGCTCGCACCGACGCGCAATTTCGGCGGTGCCAAGGAGCGCGCCGACATCGTGCTGCAGACCATGGTCGAGACCGGCGCGATCACAGCCGCCGAGGCCGACAAGGCCCGTGCCGAAACGATCACCCTGCGGACCCCGCCCGAGACGCCGCCGGGCACCAACTACTTCCTCGATATGGTGTCAGCGGACGCCAAGCGCCTGTCGGACACGTCCGGCGACGTCACCCTGCGCACCACCCTCAACCTCGATCTGCAGAGCTTGGCGGAGGGCGTCATCGCCCGGCGGCTTGATGCGGAAGGGGCGAAGAAGAAGGCGAGCCAGGGCGCCATGGTCGTCCTGAACAAGGAGGGCGCGATTCTCGCCATGGTGGGCGGGCGCGATTACGAGGACAGCCAGTTCAACCGGGCAACCCAGGCCAAGCGGCAGGCCGGCTCGCTGTTCAAGCTGTTCGTCTACCTCACCGCCTATGAGAAGGGCCTCTCGCCGGAGACGGTGTTGGTGGACCGGCCGATCCAGATCGGCGATTGGGAGCCGCAGAATGCGAGCGGCCGTTTCCGTGGGGCGGTCCCCCTCCGCACCGCCTTCGCCCAATCGATCAACACCATCGCCGCGCAACTCGCCGAAGAGATCGGCATGGCCTCCGTGATCGAGACCGCGCGCAAGCTCGGGGTCACCTCCGACCTTCCCAACGTGCCGAGCCTCGCCCTCGGCTCGGCAGAAGTCTCACTGCTGGAGATGACACGGGCCTATGCGGGCGTGCTGGCGAGCGCACAGCCCCTCGACACCTACGGCGTCCATGCCATTCGCGGGCCCGGCCCCGACCCGCTCTACCTGCGCCCCGATGCCAAGCCGACGACGCCCCTGCCGGGCGAGAGCCGCGCGATGATGCTCGATTCACTCCAGGCCGTGGTGGACAGCGGAACCGGGCGGGCCGCGCGGATCACCAACCTCGCGGTGGGCGGCAAGACCGGGACGACGCAGGATTACCGCGACGCCTGGTTCGTCGGGGTGACGCCGGACCTCGTCGTCGGCGTCTGGATCGGCAACGACGACAATGCCTCCATGAACAAGGTCGGCGGCGGCGACCTGCCGGCGGCGATCTTCAAGGATTTCACCCAGCGCGCTACGATCCAGATGGCGTCACGGCGCAAGCGCCCCTCCACCGCCCGCGCCGAGCCGGCTCCCGCCGTCAAGGAGACCACCGCTGCCGGAGCGTTGCGTGGCGTGCCGGAGGTGATCGATACCGGAACCCTGTCGTTCCGCGGCCGGACAGTGCGCCTCCTCGGCGTCGACGGCGAGCGCGGTGCCCTGGCGCGCCAACTCGCGCGCTATCTGCGCCGGCGCGACGTCGTCTGCGCGCCGGCGGCCAACGGTGGGGCCGACGAGGCGCAGCCTACGGGCCTGCGCTGCCAGATCGACGGCGACGACCTCGCCTCCCTGATCCTCACGGCCGGCGGTGCGCGCGCCTCGGAGGATGCCCCGTCGGATCTCCTGGCGGCGGAGGAGCAGGCCCGCTCCGAACGGGCCGGTCTGTGGCGGCGCGAGCGCTGAACCCGTCGATCCGGCGATCGTGCAAGGCGCGCGACGGTCACCGGAACGGCGGCTCGTCGAAACTCCTGAGCTTGCGCGAATGCAGGCCGTTGCGGTCGGCGCGGAGGATATCGAGGGCCGACAGGCCGATGAGCAGGTGCTCGGCCACCGCCCGCTCGTAGAAGGCGTTGGCCGCCCCCGGCAGCTTGATCTCGCCGTGGAGCGGCTTGTCGGAGACGCAGAGGAGGGTGCCGTAGGGAACCCGCAGGCGGTAGCCCTGCGCCGCGATGGTGCCGCTCTCCATGTCGACGCCGATGGCGCGGGACAGGTTGATCCGGCGCCGCTCCTGGCTGAAGCGGAGCTCCCAGTTGCGATCGTCGTAGGTCACCACCGTGCCCGTGCGCAGGCGGCGCTTCAGGTCGTCGCTGGTCTCACCTGTGACGCTGGCGGCGGCTGCCTGGAGTGCGAGCTGAACTTCGGCCAGGGCCGGTACCGGCACGTCCGGCGGCACGAGCTCGTCGAGGATGCGGTCCCGGCGCAGATAGCCATGGGCGAGGACGTAGTCGCCGATGGTCTGCGACTGCCGCAACCCGCCGCAATGTCCGACCATGAGCCAGCAATGCGGACGCAGCACCGCGAGATGGTCGGTGATCGTCTTGGCGTTGGAAGGGCCGACGCCGATATTCACCAGGGTCGTGCCTTGCATCGACCCGTCGGGGCCGCGCGCCACGAGGTGGTAGGCCGGCATCTGGAACTTGTGCCAGGGCGAGGCGGCGATGAGGGTTGCCGGGTCGATGCTCGCCGCCTCCTCCCGCGAGACGGTGACGCCGCCGGGCAGGATCATGCGCTCGTAGCCGTCCCTGCCGCTGGCGAGCTGCTCCAATCCGTGGCGGATGAAGCCGTCGACGTAGCGATGGTAGTTCGTCAGCAGGATCCACGGCTGGACATCGCGCCAGTCGCAGCCAGTGTAATGAACGAGACGGCGCAGGGAGTAATCGACCCGGATCGCGTCGAACAGAGCCAGGGGTTTCGGCTCTTCCGCCGGCGCCACCCAGAGCCCGTCGGCGATCTCGTCTCCCACCACCGAAAGCAGCGGGACGGGAAAGTATGTCGCCAGGTCGCGCGGCGTGATCCCGCTGCCCGAGAGGTTGGCACCGGGCTCGAGCACGTAGGGATAGGGAATCTCCTGCGCGCTCAAGCCGACTTCGAGGGTCGCGCCGTAATCCCGGATAAGGGGCGTCAGCTGCTCCAGCAGATACGGCTGGAAATGCGCCGGCTGCGTCACCGTGGTGGCATAGGTGCCGGGAGACTGGAACTTCGCCGTCGCGCGGGAAAAACGCGGGATCGGCCCGGACGGGTGATAGGTGATCCGCAATTCGGGATAGCGGAACTGGAGCCGCTCCGCATGGTCGGGGGCGGCGCCCCCGTCGAGATAGCGGGTCAGGGCGGTCTGGAGCGACTGGATCGCACCCGCGTACAAGGCGGCGAGGCGGTCGACGGCGGTCTCTGCATCGCCCACGGATTCCATCGGGCGCCATTCGCTGGTGGTCACGCTCTCTCCTTGAAAAGGTTCGGCTCCAAGTCCGGCAGTCTCGATGGCCGGCGGTGCCGATGGAGCCGCCGACGGCCCTATGCAAGAATCTATACCGCGCCGGCGACCGATGGAACGATGCGGCCCGCATGGCGGCTCGTTGCCGTCCGGCTTGCGCACGGGGACGAGTTGTCCGACATGCTCGCTTCGAACGGCTCGGGGCTCCTCCGAGCACCGCCTCTCCAAATCCGATGCGTCTGATGAGCGACCCGATCGATCGGCGGCCCGGCGAAGAGACCGTCACGCTGCCCAAGGCCCACGATGCCGGGCTCTATTTCATCGGCCGTGTCCGGACCCCGTGGATGAGCAGGGCCGAATGCCCGAAGAACGGGCTTCAGACCGATGCCGTCTGCACCCTGGAGGTGGATGCCACCTTCGCCTCGGGATTGCAGAACGTGGAGGGGGCGAGCCACCTCATCGTGCTGTACTGGATGGACAGGGCGGCCCGGGACATCGTGCGCCAGAGGCCGCGGCATGCGGAGGGCAGCCGGGGCACGTTCTCCCTGCGCTCGCCGGCGCGCCCCAATCCCATCGCGCTCTCGGTGGTGGAACTCCTCGGCATCGACGGGGCGACCGTGAGCGTCCGGGGGCTCGACTGCCTCGACGGCACGCCGCTCCTCGACATCAAGCCCTATTACGCCACCACGGATTCGCGGCCGGAGGCCACGATCGACAGGGCCGGCACGGCGACGGCCTCGGACGGACCGGGATCTGCCCGATGAGAACCCTGCGCCTCGCCATTGCCGGACTGGCCGTCCTCGGTGTCGGCTTTGCCGTCGGATGGGTCGAGAAACCTCAGCGTCTCAACGCCCGGCTCTATGCCACGGACAGGCTGCCGTCGGTCCAGGCGCATCTCGACGATGCGCCGGAGGGCTACATCTTCCTCGCCGGCGATTCGCAGGCCGAGCTCCAGAGCCCGGCCCAGCGGGTCTGCGGCGCAGAGATCGTGAATGGCGGCATCAGCGGCGCCTCGGCCTCCGTCTATGCCGATCTCGTGCCGAAGCTGTCGGTGAAGACCCGCGCCCGCGCGGTGGTGGTCTTCATCGGGACCAACGACCTGCAGCGGAAGAAGGAGCCGCTGTCCGACAAGACGGCACAGGGTTTCGACGACGCGGTGGAGCGGATCGTGAAGCGGCTCCAGGCCGGCAGCGACCGTGTCGTGGTCGCCGCCATTCCGCCCATCTCCCGTTCGGTCGAGAAGCGCCTCGAACCTGCGGCCGTGGCGGCCTATTCGGCCAGGATCGAGGCCCTGTGTCGGCGCCTCTCCTGCCGTTACGCTGACCCCTTCGCGGATCTGCGCGATGGCGACACCGGGTTCGCCCAGCCCGGCGCCCTGCGCGACGATCTGCACATCACGGATTACCGCCGCGTCATGCGGGCCCTGGAGCCCGCCCTCTGCGCGGCGACGCCCTGATCACGCCTCGGCGTGACGGTGCGGCGCCGGCGTCGGCGATTCGCCACCGTCCGGGCGGTCCCCCTTCGGCGCCTTGATGCGGTACCAGCCGACATAGAGGGCGGGCAGGAAGAACAGGGTGAGGAAGGTCGCGGCGATGATGCCACCGATCATGGCGTAGGCCATCGGTCCCCAGAACACCTCCCGCGCGATGGGAATGAGGGCGAGGCTCGCCGCCCCGGCGGTGAGCAGGATCGGCCGCATCCGGTGGCAGGTCGCCTCCACCACCGCGTCCCAGGGCGCGTAGCCCTCGCGGTCGTACTCGTCGATCTGCATCACCAGGATCACCGAGTTGCGGATGATGATGCCGATGAGCGCCAGTACGCCTAGGATGGCGACGAAGCCCAGAGGCTTGCCGAAGGGCAGCAGGATCGCCACCACGCCGATGAGGCCGAGCGGCGCCACGCTCGCCACCAGGAACAGCTTCTGGAAGCTCTGGAGCTGGATCATCAGGAACATCGCCATGGCGAGCAGCATCACCGGCGCCACCGCCGCGATGGGTCCGCTGCCCTTGGCGCTCTCCTCCACCGCACCGCCGACGGCGAGGGTGTAGCCGTCCGGCAGGGTCTTCTCGAACGCCTTGATGGCCGGATCCAGAGCGTTGACGATGGTCGGCGCCTGGGTGTCGTCGACGATCGCCGCCCGCACCGTGATGGTGGGCAGGCGGTCGCGGCGCCAGACGATGGGCTGTTCGAGTTCGTAGCTCACCGTGGCGAAGGCCAGCAACGGCACGACGCTGCCGTTCGACAGCGGCACCTGCAGGCTCTGCAGCGTCTCGACGGAGTTGCGTTCCGCCGCCTGCGCACGGCCGACCACATCCACGAGGTAGATCGAATCGCGCACCTGCGTGATCGAGCGGCCGCCGACGATGCCGTTGAGCAGCCCGGCGATGTCCTCCGAGGTGACGCCGAGTTGGCGCGCCTTGTCCTGGATGATGTCGACCTTCAGCACCTTGCCCGGCTCGTTCCAGTCGAGATTCGGCAGGCCGACATTCGGGCTCGAGGCGACGATGTTGCTGAGCTGGAGCGCGAGGCCGCGCACCTTCTGGAGATCGGGGCCGCTCAGCCGGTACTGGATCGGACGCCCCACCGGGGGGCCGAGGTCGAGAGAGTGGACGAAGACGTCGGTTCCGACGAAGTCCCTGGCCGCCAGGGCCTCGAATTTCTGGATCATCTTGTCGCGGGCCTCGAGCGACGAGGTCACCACGATGATCTGGCCGAAGAACGCGTTGCCGAGCTGCTGGTCGAGGGGAAGGTAGAAGCGCACCGCGCCCTGCCCGACATAGGAGCTCCAGCGCAGGATCTCGGGATCGCCCTTCAGGGTGGCTTCGAACCGATCCATCTGCGCCTTGGTCTCGGCGATGCTGGCATTCTGCGGCAGCGTCATGTCCACGAGGATTTCGGGACGGTCGGAGGCCGGGAAGAATTGCTGCTGCACGAACTGGATGCCGTAGAGCGACAGGCCGAGGAGGCCGACGCAGAAGGCCACGGTGATCCAGCGGAAGCGCATGGCCGGAAGCAGCATCGCGCGGAAGCTGCGGAGCAGGAAGCTCGGTTTGTCGTGATGCTTCTTGATCGTCTTCGGCAGCAGCTTCACGCCGATGAGCGGCGCGAACAGCACCGCCACGACCCACGAAATCAGCAGAGAAGCCGCGATGACCACGAACAGGCTGTAGGTGTATTCGCCCGCCGCCGAGCCATTGAAGCCGATGGGCAGGAAACCCGCCACGGTGACCAACGTGCCGGTGAGCATCGGGAAGGCGGTGGAGGTATAGGCGAAGGTCGCCGCCTTCTTCAGGGTGTCGCCCACCTCCAGCCGCGCGACCATCATCTCCACGGTGATCATGGCGTCGTCGACGAGGAGTCCCAGCGAGATGATGAGGGCGCCCAGCGAGATGCGCTGCAGCGTGACGCCCATCACCTGCATCACCACGAAGACCACGGCGAGGACGAGGGGGATCGAGAAAGAGACCACGAGCCCCGCCCGCCAGCCGAGGCTGATGAAGCTGACACCGAGGACGATGACGACGGCCTCGATCAGGGCCTTGGTGAAGCCGCCCACGGCCTCTTCGACGATCTTCGGCTGATCCGAGACCAGATGGATGCCGACACCGTAGGGCAGCTCGCCTTCGAGCTTCTTCATCCGCGCCTTGAGGTCGTGGCCGAAGGTCAGCAGGTTGCCGGAGGGCTGCATGGCGATGGCGAGGCCGATCGCCGGCTGGCCGTTGAACCGGAACAGGGCGGTGGGTGGATCGGTGAAACCGCGGGAGATCTCGGCCACGTCGGACAGGCGGAAGAAGCGGTCGTTCACCCGCAGGTTGATGGTCCTGAGGCTGTCTTCGGAAATGAACTGACCGCCGACCCGCACGGAGACGCGCTCGGGGCCGGCCTGGATCACGCCGGAGGGGGCAATGGCGTTCTGCGCCTGCAGGGTCGCGATGACGGCGGCCTGGTCGACGCCGAGTCCGGCCAGCTTGCGGGTGGAGAAATCGAGGTAGATGACCTCGTCCTGCGCGCCGAGGAGCTGCATCTTGCCGGCATTGTTGACCTTCTTCAGGTCGGCCCGCACCCGCTCCACGTAGTCGCGGAGCTGGCGCATCGAGACACCATCGGCGGTGAACGCGTAGACGTTGCCGAAGACGTCGCCGAACTCGTCGTTGAAGAACGGCCCCTGAATGCCCTGCGGGAAGGTGCTGCCGATATCGCCGATGCGCTTGCGCACCTGATAGAAGATGCCTGGAATCGTCTTCGGCGGGGTCGTCTCGCGCAGCTGGACGAAGACCGTGGTCTGGCCGGGCGTGGTGTAGCTGCGGCTGAAATCGACGGCGTCGATCTGCTGCAATTCCTTCTCGATCCGCTCGGTGACCTGATCGAGGGTGTCGCTGATCGTGGCGCCGGGCCAGCGCGCCTGCACGATCATGGTCTTGATGGCGAAGGGCGGATCCTCCTCGCGGCCGAGCTTCTCGTAGGCGAGGAAGCCCGCCACCATCGAGATCAGCATCAGGAACCAGACGAAGGAGCGGTGCTCGAGCGCCCATTCGGACAGGTTGAAGTTCTTCACGGGCGGCTCTCGCGTGAGACTGTTCGGATCGGCGCGGCTCTAAGGTGCGCGCGGGGCGGCAGCTATTGCGGCTTGTCGGCGAGGCGGACGCGCTGGCCTTCGCTGAGACTGAGTGCGCCGGCAAGCACGACGCGCTCCCCCGGCTTCAGGCCCTCGGTGATGGAGACACGCTCGCCATTCCTGTCCGCCACGGTGACGTCGCGGCGGGCCACGGCATCCCCGGCCTCGTTCACGATCCAGACGGCGCTTCGGCCGTCGGCCTCGAAGACCGCCGTCGCCGGCAACTGGAACCGCGGTTTCATGTGGCGCGAGAGCCCGACGGTGATGGTGGAGCCGAGGCGGAACGCCTCCGGCGGGTTGAGCAGGGTCATCCGGATCCGCCGGGTGCGGGTCTTCTGATCGGCGAAGGGCGAGATCTCGCGGACTTTGCCCGTGGCCGTCACGTCGGGCGCGCTCTGGAGCGCCACGGTGAAGACCGCGTCCTTGGGCATGGCGCCCACGAGATCCTCGGGGATGTCGACCACGGCCTCGCGTTCCTCGGGCCGGGCCAGGGTCGCCACCGCCTGTCCGGCGGAGAGAACCTGCCCGACTTCCGCGCTGCGGACGGTGACCACGCCGTCGAAATCCGCATGCAGCTCGGTATAGCCCATCTGGTCGCGGGCCTTCTGCAGGTTCGCCTGGGCCTGGGCGAGACGTGCCTGGGCCGTGTCGCGGCTCGCCACGGCGCTGTCGAGGCGCGCCTGGCTGACATTGCCGTTGGCGATCAGCCGCCGCTGCCGCAGCTCGGTGGCGCTGGCATTCTCCGACTGCGCCGTCGCATCGGCGAGTTCCGCCTCGGCGCGGGTGAGGGCGAAGCGGGTGACGATGGGGTCGAGGGCGGCGATGCGCTGGCCCTTCTTCACCACGTCGCCCACCGTCACGTCGCGGGCGATCACCCGGCCCGCGATCTGGAACCCGATCTCCGATTGGTAGCGGGGGGCCACGAACCCGGCAAAGGGCCCGAACACGATCGTGTCGACGGGCTTGGCCTCCGTATAGAGCACGGGCCGCACGGGCTGCGGGCCGGCCTCCTCCTCCGCGCCGTGGCAGGCACCGAGGCCGGTGAGGGCCGCCCCCATCAGGACGACGCGGATGCCGGAGCGGATCATCGGGCGATCTCCCCGGCGACGGCGACGGTCTGGCCCGGCCGGAGGAACTGGATGCCGGCGACGACCACCTCCTCGCCCGGCTCGACACCGCCGGACAGGGCGATGGTGTTGGGCGAATACCGGTCGATGGTCACGTTGCGCGGGGCGACCTTGCCGCTGGCCGGATCGCGCACCCACACGGCGGGTCCGTTCTCCCAGCGGTACAGCGAGGACCAGGGCAGGACGATCGCCGTCTGCGGCCTGAACTTGCCGGTGCCGATGACGATGGCCCCGAGGGACATGGCGGCGGGCGTGTCCTTCAGGCCGACCTTCACCCGCACGGTGCCGGAGGCGGCGTCCACGCTCGGCGAGATCTCCCGCACAGTGCCGACGGTCCGCACCTTCGGGTCCGCCTGGAGGGTGATGTCCACCTGCTTGCTCTCGGGCGGAGTCGCCAGCACCGCCTCGAACACGTTGAACACCGCGTCGCGCGGCCCGTCCTCGGCCATGGTGAGGACGGTCTGTCCGGCCTGGACCACCTGGCCCACCTCGAAGCTGCGGCTGAGCACGATGCCGTCGACGCCCGCCTTCAGGTCGGTATAGGAGAACTGTTCCTGGGCCGTGCCCAGGGCCGCCTTGGCGGATTCCACCGACGCCTGGGTCGTGCGGAGTTGCTGCTCGGCATCGTCATAGCTCGGCCGCGTTGTGTATCCGCTGGAGAGCAGCATCTCCTGGCGCTTGAAGTTGACCTTGGCCTGGGTGAGCAGCGCCTCGGCGGAGGTCAACGCGGCCTGCGCGTTGTTGAGGTTGGCGCGCTGCTCCTGCGGATCGAGCTTGGCCAGAACTTGATCGGCAGTGACGTGATCGCCCACCTCCACCAGGCGCACGGCGATCTTGCCGTTGTTGCGGAAGGCCACGTTCACCTGAGACTGGGCCTGGATGTCGCCCGTGAAGACGAGATCGGCCGATACGGTGCTGCGCTCGGCCTTCGCCGTGCGGACCGTGGCGAGGCTCTGCTTAGAGGGAGTCGGGCCGGGTTGGCCGGCATCGTCCTTCGCCTGCGCCGGGAGGCAGGCCAGGGCCGCGAAGCCGAGGCAAACCACCATCCGGGCGCCTCGGTACCGTCGAATGGACATGGTCGGACCAGACACTATGACCCCATCCCGCAAACGCTCTATCGAAGCGCCTGTCTATCGGTTATCTTACCGACCGTCCAGACGGTTTCTAGAGGGGATGACATGGTGAAGCCGCGCACACGGCGGGAGGACCGGGCGAGCATCATCCTCGATGCGGCCGAGAGCCTGATCCGTCGCGCGGGCACGCGCACCCTGACGATCGATGCGGTCGCGGCGGAGGCGGGCTTGAGCAAGGGCGGGGTCCTCCACCATTTCTCCTCGAAGGAAACGCTCATCACGGCCATGGCCGAGCGCAAACTCAGAGAGGTCAAGGAGGGCATTGCCAGACTCGAAGCGGAGCAGGTGCCGGGTCCTTCGGCCCTCCCTCTCGCGCTGATCGCCCATGCGAGGCAGGTCTATGCGGAGGAAGAGGGGTTCCCGCGGGCCTTCCTCCTGGCCTCGGCGGAGAATCCCGAGGCATTCGCCGGGTTCAACGCGTTCCTCCGCGAACGCCTCGCCGGCCTCGAGAAGATCGAGACCTGTCCGGGGATCGGCGCGGCACTGGTGTTCTCGACGCTGGGGTTGCTGATCACCCGGACGCTGGGCTTCCATTCCATGGAGGGCGCGCAGCTCGAACGGCTCTTCGACGGCCTCGAAAAGGTGGCGCGATGCGTGACCGAGGGCGAGATCCCGCCGGATGCGTGCGGGACGCCCTGAGCGGCTTCACGCGAGGGCGGCCATGGCCTGGAACACGAGGGCATGGCGGGCGGCCAGGGCGTCGATATCGGTGGCATAGCCGCCGCCGATCACCGCTACGAGGGGGATGCGCCGCCGGCGCGCCTCTCCGATGACGTAGCGATCCCGTGCGGCGAGGCCCGCATCGGTGAGGGCCAATCGCCCGAGCCGGTCGTCCATGTGCGGATCGACCCCGGCATTGTAGAACACGATGTCCGGCGAAAGGCCGTCGAGCAGGCCCGGCAGATGTGCCGCCAGAACGGCCGCGTAGGCCGCATCGTCCACGTCATCGACCAAGCCGAGATCCAGGTCGCCGGGGATCTTGCGCGTCGGGTAGTTCTTCTCGGCATGGATCGAGAAGGTGAACAGATCCGGCGAACCGGCGAGGCAATCGGCGGTGCCGTCGCCCTGGTGCACGTCGCAATCCACCACCAGCGCCCTGCGGATCGTGCCCTCGTCCTGAAGCGCCAGGGCGGCGACGGCGACGTCGTTGAACACGCAGAACCCCGCGCCGGTCTCCCGCCGCGCATGGTGGCTGCCGCCGGCGGCGCTGCCGGCGAGGCCATGGTCCAGCGCCAGCCGGGCCGCCGCGAGGGTGCCGCCGGCGGAGGCACAGGAGCGGGCGACGACGCTCTCGTCCACCGGCAGGCCGATCTCGCGCTCGATCTCCCGCGAGACCGAGCAGGAGAGGACCGCCTCGACGTAATCCGAGCGGTGCGCCCGCTTCAGGAGGGCCGCATCGGCGGGCTCCGGCCTGACGAAACCGGAGGGCGCGAGGCCGAGCTCCGCCAGCGTTTCGGCAAGGCGACCGTATTTCCGCATCGGGAACCGGTGCCCGTCCGGCAGGACGGCCTGATAGGCGGGATGGACGACGATGGGCGGGATCATGCCGGATCGAACCGGCCGGGCTCGACCGCAGTTCCGCGAACGGCCACGGGTCTCGTCTCGCTCACGCCCAGCCTTCCCTCCGACGGGCGGCCGATGGGAGCCGCGCCTCTGTCATACGCCTGAAACAGCCTACCTGTTACGGCCTCGGGCGGGGGCTGGTTCCGTCAGGCGGCGGATGCCCGGAGGGAGCGCGGCATGTTCGGCAGCATCGAGACCGGCGCGATCGTCGCGCTCTCGCTCTGTGCCGCGCTGACCTTGGTCAATTGTCTCAGCATCGCCATCGCAGCATGGCGCATCGGCCGGACTCGCGGCACAACGAGCTTTCCTGCCGCCGCGCCGATCTCCCTCGTGCGCCCGGTCTGCGGTCTCGAGGCGTTCAGCGAGGAGATGCTGGAGCGCGGCTTCCATCTCGCCCATCCGGATTACGAGCTGATCTTCTGCGTCGCCGACGGCCGCGATCCCATCGTCCCGCTGCTGCACCGCCTGATGGCGTCCCATCCGGCGGTGCCGGCTCGGCTCATCGTCGGCGACGAGCGGATCAGCGACAATCCGAAGCTCAATAATTGCGTGCGCGGGTGGGAGGCGGCCCGGCACGACTGGGTGGTGCTCGCCGATTCCAACGTCCTCATGCCCCCCGATTACCTGCAGCGGCTGCAGGCCTCGTGGCGGCCGGATACGGGCCTCGTCTGCTCCACCCCCATCGGCGCACGGCCGCACGGGTTCTTCGCCGAACTGGAATGCGCCTTCCTGAATACGCTCCAGGCGCGCTGGCAATATACCGGCGAAAGCCTCGGCCTCGGCTTCGCGCAGGGCAAGAGCATGCTCTGGCACAAGCCGTTCCTCGACGGGCAGGGCGGCATCCGCGCGCTCGCCGCCGAGATCGCCGAGGATGCGGCGGCGACCAAGCTCGTCCGCGCGGCCGGCAAGCGGGTGCATCTCGTAGCCTCTCCCTTCGACCAGCCCCTTGGATCTCGGACGTTCCGCGAGGTCTGGTCGCGGCAGGTGCGGTGGGCGCGCCTGCGCCGGGTCACCTTCCCGCATTTCTTCGCGCCGGAGATCGGCTCCGGCGCGGTGCTTCCCTTCGCGATCGCGGCGCTTGCGGTCCCGGACGCATCTGTCCTCATCGGCGTCGTGGCCATGGCCATGCTCTGGTACGGCGCCGAATACGCGCTCGCCGCCCGCGCCGGGTGGCACCGCTCTCCCCGGCTCCTTCTCGCCTTCCTCCTGCGCGACGCGATCCTCCCCGTCATGTGGGTGAGCGCCTGGATGCAGAGCGCCATCGTCTGGCGCGGCAACGCCATGGACATCCGCCCCAAGGAGACGCCCCGCCTGCGCACCCGCGCCACGGCGGCGTGAGGCCGAATAGAGGCTACGCAGGGCCTATTTCTCTTACGGCAAAACTCTTGCTTAACTGGTTCCCGACGGCAGCCTTCGCCGATGACGGGAAGCCACCATGCAAAGCGAATCCACCGGCCTGCATAAGGGCCTGAACGCGTTCCATCTCTGGGGTATCGCCGTCGGCCTCGTGATCTCGGGCGAATATTTCGGCTGGAGCTACGGCTGGGCCAGCGCCGGGACCCTCGGCTTCCTGGTGACGACGACCTTCATCGCCGCGATGTACGTCGCCTTCATCTTCAGTTTCACCGAACTCACCACGGCCATCCCGCAGGCCGGCGGCCCCTTCGCCTACAGCCGACGCGCCTTCGGCCCCATCGGCGGCTGCATCGCCGGCTATGCGACGCTGATCGAGTTCGTCTTCGCGCCGCCCGCCATCGCGCTCGCCATCGGCGCCTATCTCAACGTCCAGTTTCCGGGCCTCGACCCGAAACATGCGGCGCTCGGTGCCTACCTGATCTTCATGACCCTCAACATCGTCGGCGTGCAGATCGCCGCCACGTTCGAGCTGTTCGTGACCATCCTGGCGGTGGGCGAGTTGCTGGTCTTCATGGGCGTCGTCGCCCCTGCCTTCAGCTTCACCAATTTCGCCGCCCATGGCTGGGCCGGCGAATCCACATTCAGCCTCGCTGCGGTCGGCGGCATGTTCGCGGCCATTCCCTTCGCCATCTGGTTCTTCCTCGCCATCGAGGGCGTCGCCATGGCGGCGGAAGAGGCCAAGGACCCCAAGCGCACGATCCCCATCGCCTACATCACCGGCGTACTGACGCTCACCGTCCTCGCCTTCGGCGTGATGATCTTCGCCGGCGGTTCGGGTGACTGGCGGACGCTGAGCAACCTCAACGACCCGCTGCCCCAGGCGATGAAGACGGTGGTGGGCGAGTCGAGCGGCTGGCTGCACATGCTGGTGTGGCTGGGCCTGTTCGGCCTCGTAGCGTCGTTCCACGGCATCATCATGGGCTATTCGCGCCAGATCTTCGCCCTCGGCCGCGCCGGCTACCTGCCCGGCTTCCTCGCCAGGGTGCATCCGCGCTTCCAGACCCCGCACGTGGCCACCGTCGCCGGCGGCCTCGTGGGCATCGCGGCCATCTACAGCGACAACCTCATCGAGATCGCGGGCCAGTCCCTCACCGCGAGCATCGTCACCATGGCGGTGTTCGGCGCGCTGGTGATGTACGGCATGAGCATGGCGGCCCTGTTCAAGCTGCGCCGCAGCGAGCCCGACCTCGCCCGTCCCTACCGGGCGCCGTTCTTTCCGGTCGCACCCGCCTTCGCCCTGGCCATGGCCGGCATCTGCTTCATCGCCCTGGTCATCTTCAATCCGATGATCTTCGCGATCTTCCTCGCCGTCATGGTGATCGCGGTCTCCGCCTCGCATGTCCTGGCGAAGCCCGCAGCGGCTACTCCCGCCGCGACGCTCGATCCGGCCATCTGAGGGGCTGGGGCTCGCATCGATCCGCAGTCTTGGCCATAAGGCGGCGATGAAGATTGGAATCATCGAAGCGGGGGCACCGCCCGCTCGCCTGGCCGAGACCTACCCGTCCTACGGGCGCATGGTGGAGAGACTCCTCGGCAACCCTGCCGAGGTGACGACCTTTCCGGTGGCGGAGGGGCGGTTTCCGACCTCTCCCGAGGCTTTCGACGCGTTCATCGTGACGGGGTCGGCGGCGGGCGTCTATGACGACCTGGCGTGGATCGCGCCACTCAAGAATTTCTTGCGTGAGGTCGATGGGCGCGCCAAGCTCGTCGGCCTCTGCTTCGGCCATCAGATCATGGCGGCAGCGTTCGGCGGCACGGTGGAGAAATCGGCCAGGGGCTGGGGCATCGGCCTCCACGCCTATGATGTGTTCGAACGAGCGGCATGGATGGACGAGGCGACCCGTGTGTCGGTTCCGGCGATCCACCAGGATCAGGTCGTCGTTCCCCCTTCGGGCGCGCGTGTTCTCGGCGGCAATGCCTTCACGCCCTACGGCATCCTGTCCTACCCCGAACGAGGGGCGATCTCGTTCCAGGTCCATCCGGAATTCGAGAGCGATTACGCCACGGCTCTGATCGCCGGGCACCGGCCGACGGTGCCTCACGACGAGGCGTTTCAGGCGGCAGCTGTCGCCTCGCTGCGCGGTGAGAGCGATGCTCCCCGCGTCGGCGCCTGGATCCGCCGCTTCCTGCAATCGAGATAGGGACCGCCCAGGGCTGGCTCACAGCCTGAGTTGCCGGGACGATTGGTGCGGGCGGTCGGAATCGAACCGACACTCTGTCACCAGAACCGGATTTTGAGTCCGGCGCGTCTACCAGTTCCACCACGCCCGCAACATCCGCCTCATGGCACAGGATCACGCGGACGACCAGAGGGGTTTTGCGGCGAGACCGTGCCGGGACGGTTCCGGCTCGCAAGTCCGGCTCGCAAGTCCGGCCGGGTTGTGCTCAAAGGGCCTCGCGCCCTCCCCTATCGGATAGAAGCCCTTCATGATCCGCCGCCTTTACGAGTGGATACTCGCGCTCGCGGGCAAGCCGTCCGCCCCCTACGCGCTCGGTGCGGTGGCGTTCTCGGAGAGTTCGTTCTTTCCGGTCCCGCCCGACGTGATGCTGGTGCCGATGGCAGTGAGCCGGCCCGACAAGGTCTGGCTCTACGCGACGATCACCACCCTGTCGTCGGTGGCCGGCGGGCTGCTCGGCTACGCGATCGGCGCCCTGCTCTACGATTCCCTCGGGGTCTGGTTGTTCTCACTCTATGGCCTGAACGAGAAGGCGGCGAGCTTCCAGGCCTCCTACGCCCAGTACGGGCATTGGGTGATCCTGCTGAAGGGGCTGACGCCGATCCCGTTCAAGCTGGTGACGATCACTTCGGGCTTCGCCCATTACGATCTCTTCTGGTTCGTCCTGCTCTCGCTCATCACCCGCGGAGCGCGCTTCTTTCTGCTCGCTGGGCTTCTGAAGCGCTACGGCGTATCCATTCGCGCCGTCCTCGACCGGCATCTGAATGTCGTCGCGGCCATCACGGTGGCCGTCATCATCCTCGGCTTCGTCCTGTTCAAGGTGCTGCTGTGATCGATTACTCCACCCTTCTCCGTCTTCGCCGGGCCGCGCTGGCGGTCCTGATCGGCTCCACACTGGCGATCGCGGGCGCTTTCTATTTCCAGTGGGTCCTCGGCTACGTGCCGTGCAAGCTCTGCCTGACGGAGCGCCTGCCCTATTACGCGGCGATGCCGCTGGCCCTGCTGGCCCTGTTCACGCCCGAGCGCGTGACGCGGCTGATCCTCGGGGTCGCCGCCCTCGGGCTGCTCTATGGAGCCGGCCTCAGCGTCTATCACGCAGGCGCCGAATGGGCGTTCTGGGCCGGTCCCTCGGATTGCGGCGGCGGCAGCGGCGCCAATCCCAGCGACGTCGGCGACTTCCTCGATACCCTGAAGGCGACGCGGGTCGTCGATTGCTCCACCGCCGCCTGGCGCTTCCTCGGCATCTCGCTGGCCGGCTGGAATGCGGCCATCGCCTTCGTCCTGGCCTCCATCGCCGGTACGGCCGCCCTCAAGCGGTGAGGGGAATACGGCGATCTCTCAGTTGAGGTCGCCCGGCAGGGCGGGGAGCGGCGCGACCTCGATCCCCTCCTCCACGAGGGCGCGTGCCTCGGAGGGGCTCGCTTCGCCGTAGATCGGCCGGGACTCGGCCTCGCCGTAGTGCATGCGGCGGGCTTCCTCCGGGAAGCGGGGGCCGACATTGTCGGCCGTCCGGGTCACATGCTCGCGCACGGCACGCATCAGGGCACGCAACTGTCGCTCCGGCTCGGCCATCACCGGCACGTCCGCCGAAGGTACGGCAACGGGCTCACCCGCAGACGCTTCGGCGATCGAGCGGCTCTTGTCCGGCACCCATGCGACGGTCTTCGCGAGCGCCGGCGCCATCATGGCCTTTGCGACCTTGATGGAGCCACAGGCCAGACAGGCCACGAGGCCGTCCGCGGCCTGAGCGTCATAGGAATCGCTGGAACGAAACCATCCTTCGAAATCGTGTCCGTTCTCGCAGACGAGCGTGTAGCGGATCATCGGCGGGACCGGACCAGTCTCATGCTCATCCCGTCCGCCCGACCCGTTCCACCGTGAAGGGGCGCGCGTGTTTGAGGGCGGGAATACGCCCCCGCGCCTCGGTGACGCGGGCGAGGTCGATCTCGGCCAGGATCACGCCGGGCTCCGCCCCGCCGGCATCCGCCAGCACCTTGCCCCAGGGATCGACGATGATCGAGTGACCGTAGGTCTCGCGTCCATCCTCATGGCGACCGCCTTGGGCGGCCGAGATCATGAACGATCCGGTCTCGATGGCGCGGGCGCGGTGGAGGACATGCCAATGTGCTTCGCCGGTCTGCTTGGTGAAACAGGCCGGCGCGCTGAGGATCGTCGCCCCGGCTTCCGCGAGAGCCCGGTACAGGGCCGGGAAACGCAGATCGTAGCAGATCGCGATCCCGAGGGGGGCCCAGGGCGTCTCGGCGACGACCGCGCAGGCACCGCCGGTATAGGTGTTGGATTCCCGCCAGCGCTCGCCGTTGGGAAGGTCCACGTCATAGAGGTGGAGCTTGTCGTAAGACGCGGTGACCGCGCCGTCCGCATCGATGAGGAAGGCGCGGTTGGCGATCTTGTCGCCGTTCCGGACGGCCAGGGAGCCGATATGGACGACGATGCCGCGCTCCCGCGCGACATCGCGCAGGGCCGCCAGGGTCACATCCTCGTCCTGCCCGCGCACATTGGCGAACAGGCTGGCTTTGTCACGCTCCACCAGGGACGTCATCTCCGGTGTCTGTACGTAGTGTGCCCCCTGGGACGCCGCCTCCCGAACGAGGGCGACGGCGGCATCGCGGTTGGCGAGGGGATCACGCCCGGACCGCATCTGGACGCAGGCCGCGACGAAGCGGGGCTCGGCATTCGCCTGGGGTGTCGGCGTAGCGTCGCTCATGATGGCACCGCCGGCGTCGCCAGGAGCGGATCGAGCTTGCCCGACCGGTCGAGGGCGTAGAGGTCGTCGCAGCCGCCCACATGCGTCTCGCCGATGAAGATCTGCGGTACGCTGGTCCGGCCGCCGGCACGCTGGGTCATGGCGAGGCGTGAGCCCGGCGTCTTTTCGACGTCGATCTCGGTAAAGGAAACGCCCTTCTCCCGCAGCAAGGTCTTGGCGGCGGTGCAGTAAGGGCACCAGGCTGTCGTGTAGATGGTCACCGGAGGCATGGTTTGCTGACGTCCCGCTTCGCTCCCCTCAGCATATAGGGGAACGGCGGTCACCTTCCTACCGTGAAGGCGTTATCCTGCCGAGAAGCGGAACTCGTTTCAGGCGGCCAGCAGCTTCTCGACCTCGTTGACGAGATCACGCAGGTGGAAAGGCTTGGACAGCACCTTCGCGTCCTTGGGCGCCTTCGAATCGGGATTGAGGGCCACCGCCGCGAAACCCGTGATGAACATCACCTTGATGTCGGGATCGAGTTCGGTGGCGCGGCGCGCCAGCTCGATCCCATCCATCTCCGGCATCACGATATCGGTGAGGAGCAGTTCGAAGGGCTCCTCGCGCAGGCGGTTATAGGCCGACAGGCCGTTGTCGAACGACAGCACGTCATAGCCGGCATTCTGCAACGCCTTGGCCAGAAAGCGGCGCATGTCGTTGTCGTCTTCGGCCAGGAGGATCTTCATCTGTCGGTGTCCCGCACCCATGAGTCGCTGAGTTCTTTTCATAAAGCGCAGACTTGGTAAACAAGGTGTTGAGATCTGTGGCCGGGCCGCGTGCACGGGGGCACACCCTTCGCTTCACGACGGGTCGTGTCACAGTGGACACGCCCCGTCGCGCGCCGCAAAGTGTGGCCATGCGTTTCCCCGTCAGCCCCTGGGCGCCCTCGCCGCGATGACCGAGCCGAACCCTCGCCGGGATGCAGCGAATCCAGGAGATTTCGCGCCACCCTTCGCCATCGACGAGCCGGGGGAGCATACGCTTCCGTTCGTGTTCAACACGCCTCATTCCGGGGCGGTCTACCCGAAGACCTTCCTGGCGGCGTCGCGCCTCGACCCGCTGGCGCTTCGTCGTTCAGAAGACGCCTATGTCGACCGGCTGTTCGCACCGGTGGTGGATCTCGGCGCGCCGCTCATGCGCGCAAACTTCCCGCGGGCCTATCTCGACGTGAACCGCGAGCCCTACGAGCTCGACCCGCGCATGTTCGACGGGCGCCTTCCGCCCTTCGCCAACACCCGGTCCATGCGGGTGGCCGGAGGCCTCGGCACGGTGCCGAGGGTGGTGGCAGACGGTCAGGAGATCTACCGCGGCCGGTTTCCCGTCGAGGAGGCGGTCGCGCGGATCGAGGATCTCTACAAGCCGTACCATCGCACCCTGCGCGGTCTCGTCCAGCGCACGGCACGCGTCTTCGGCCACGCCATCCTGATCGATTGCCACTCGATGCCGTCATCGAGCCTGCTGCGCGAGGAGGATAGCAAGGCCGATTTCGTCCTGGGCGACAGGTTCGGAACGAGCTGCACGCCGGCCCTGATCGCGGCGTTCGAACATCACTTGCGCGCGCGCGGCTTCCGCACCCTGCGCAACAAGCCTTATGCGGGCGGCTTCATCACCGAACATTACGGCGAGCCGAATATCGGCCGTCACGCGCTCCAGATCGAAATCAATCGCGGTCTCTACATGAACGAGACCACCCTCGCGGTCACGCAGGGCTTCGCCGATCTGGTCTGGATGCTGCGCGAGGTGGTGAAGGCGGTCGCGGAGGAGATGGACAGCCTCGCGCCGCGCAGGATGGCGGCGGAATAGGCTAGCGCTTACAGACTAGGCACATCCAGGGTCCGAGCGCGTCTCAATCGCTGCGCCGAAGCCGTCCCTACCGAAAAACGGATCGCCCAAGAAAAAAGGCCGCTCCGAAGAGCGGCCCGAAGTCTAGGGAGGAAACGCCCAAGAAGGGCTACGGGACCGCGACGCCATCGCGATCTCGCAATGCACAAAGTAAAGTGCGCCGCACAAAACGCAAGAGTGTTTCGCCGCCGAAAGGCCGCGCGCTGCGCATGCCCCGCCCGCGTCTGATGCACCATACGGCGCAGCTTTGAGGTCTCCGCCGTTTTGGCTCACAGTTCGTTGAGCAGACGGGCGATTTCGGCCTTCAGCGGCTCGGCCAGATCCTTGCGCTCGAGCGCGTAGGCGATGTTCGCGGTGAGGAAGCCGAGCTTCGAGCCGGTATCGTAGGTCCGGCCCTCGTAGCGCATGCCGAAGAAGGATTGCTTCTCGGCCAGGCGGATCATTGCGTCGGTGAGCTGGATTTCGCCGCCGGCACCCTTCTCGCCATGCTCGAGGATCGAGAAGATCTCCGGCTGGAGGATGTAGCGCCCGGAGATGATGAAGTTCGACGGCGCGGTGCCCTGTTTGGGCTTCTCGATCATGCCGTTGATCTCGAAGGTCTGCCCATAGGTCTCGCCGACGCCGACGATGCCGTACTGGTGCGTCTCTTCCGGTTTCACCTCTTCCACGGCGATGACGTTGCCGCCATGGCGCTCGTAGGCCGAGAGCATCTGCTGCATGCAGCCCTTGCTCAGCATATCCGGGAGCAGCACCGCGAAGGGCTCGTCGCCGACGATCTCGCGGGCGCACCACACCGCATGGCCGAGACCGAGAGGAGCCTGCTGGCGGGTGAAGCTCGTCTGCCCGGCGGCCGGGAGATCACGCTTCAGCTCCTCGTAAATCGCGTCCTTGCCGCGCTCCTGCAGCATCCGGTCGAGTTCGAAGGCGATGTCGAAGTGATCCTCGATCACGGCCTTGCCGCGGCCGGTCACGAAGATGAAATGCTCGATCCCGGCCTCGCGCGCCTCGTCCACCACATGCTGGACGACGGGCCGGTCGACCACGGTGAGCATTTCCTTTGGGACGGCCTTGGTGGCGGGCAGGAAGCGGGTACCCAACCCTGCGACAGGCAGGACGGCTTTACGAATCGGTTTCATCAAGCGGGACCCGGTCTCTTAAAATGCGGTGGGAACAACCCGGAGGCGAAGGACGATAGCACGTTGTCGCGATGGCGCGAGCAAGAACAAAACCATTTCCACGCCCAACTCAGCACAACTCGCCATATGATCACGCGGTGCGTTTGAGGTATATCTTCCGCCAAGTTCGCGGGGATGGAAGTGGGGCCATGACGATTCTGGTGACGGGCGGCGCAGGATATATTGGCAGCCACATGGTGCTGGCACTGCTGGATGCCGGCCACGAAGACGTCGTCGTCATCGATGATCTGTCCACCGGTTTCGACTGGGTGCTTCCCCCCGAGGTTACCCTGGTCGTGGGCGACGTGGCGGATCAGGCCCTGGTGAAGCGGGTGATCGCCGAGCACGAGGTCGACGTACTGGCGCATTTCGCCGCCAAGATCGTGGTGCCGGAATCCGTCTCGGACCCGCTCGGCTACTATCTCGCGAACACGGTCAAGACCAGGGCGCTCATCGAGGCCGCCGTCGCCGGAGGGGTGAAGCACGTCATCTTCTCCTCCACCGCCGCCATCTACGGCGAGCCCGACATCGTCCCGGTCCCCGAGGATCTCGTCGCCGCGCCGATCAACCCCTACGGCCGCTCGAAACTGATGAGCGAGTGGATGATCGCCGACGCGGCCAAGGCCCACGGCTTCAGCTACGTCATCCTGCGCTACTTCAACGTCGCCGGGGCCGATCCGCGCGGGCGCAGCGGCCAATCCGCAAGCGACGCCACCCACCTCATCAAGGTGGCCACGCAGGCGGCACTCGGCCGGCGCACCCATCTCGACGTGTTCGGCACGGATTATCCCACCCCCGACGGCTCGTGCCTGCGCGACTACATCCAGGTTTCCGACCTCGCCGATGCCCATTGCGTGGCGATCGCGCATTTGCGCTCGGGCGGCGCCAGCAAGACGCTCAATTGCGGCTACGGTCGCGGCTATTCGGTCCTCGAAGTGATCGAGGTGGTCAAGCGTATCTCGGGCCGCGACTTCGAGGTGAGGCTGGCGCCGCGCCGGCCCGGCGACCCGGCGCAGATCGTGGCGCAGGCGGACCGGATCCGCGACGAATTGGGATGGCGCCCGCGCCATGACGACCTCGACGGGATCGTGGCCCAGGCCCTAGCCTGGGAAGAGGCCTTGGCCCGGCGCAACCGTTTATGAGAGTGCTCATTCGCGCCGCCATCGCAACCTGCATTCTGCTGGCGACCGAGGCCGGGGCACAGGATGCCGTCCGCCCCTCCACGGCCGCGAAGCCGGACATGGCGGCCGACGCGTCGTTCCGCAGCTTCATCGATGCCCTGCGGCCCGATGCGGAGGCGCGTGGGATCGGCGTCGCGACCTTCGACGCTGCGTTCCGCGGGATATCCTCACCCGATCCGGGCATCCTCGCCCGAACGACGGCGCAGGGTGAGTTCGGACGCCCGGTCTGGGAGTATCTGGTCGGCGCGGTGTCGATCGGGCGGATCGCCAAAGGGCGATCCCAGGCGGCGCGTCTCTCCAGCACCCTGACGGCGATCGAGGCGCGCACGGGCGTGCCTCGCTGGATCATCCTCGCCTTCTGGGGCGTCGAGTCGGATTTCGGGGCGAGCGGCGGAACCGTCCCGACCATCCGCGCTCTGGCGACCCTGGCGCAGGCGCGCTTTCGCGGTACGCTGTTTCGCAACGAACTCCTCGATGCCCTGACCATCCTTCAGCGCGGCGACATCGCCCCCGAGGCGATGAAGGGATCCTGGGCTGGCGCCATGGGCCAGACCCAGTTCCTTCCGTCGACCTTCCTCAAACACGCCGTCGATTTCGACGGGGATGGCCACCGCGACATCTGGCGCTCCGAAGCCGATGCCCTGGCCTCCATCGCCTCCTATCTTCAATCGCTCGGCTGGAATCGGGATCTGTCATGGGGCTACGCCGTGACGCTGCCCGGCGGGTTCGACCTGACCCGATACCGGGCCGACCTGTCCGACTTCACGAAGCGCGGCGTCCGCAGGATCGATGGCGGTACCCTGCCGGCATCGGGCGCAGCGAGCCTGTTCCTGCCCGGGGGATCGGGTGGGCCGATCTTCCTGATCACCGACAATTTCGAGGTGGTCCGGGCTTACAACACCTCGGATTCCTACGCGCTCGCGGTCGGTCACCTCGCCGATCGCCTTGCCGGCGGACCCGCCTTGGCGGCGCCCTGGCCGACCGGTGCGCCCCGCCTCGACAAGGCGGGCCTTCAGGCGCTGCAGAAGGGCCTCGCCGCCCGCGACCTCTATGCGGGCGACGCCGACGGCCGGGCCGGACCGAAGCTGCGGGAGGCGGTCCGCCAGTATCAGATCAGGGAAGGTCTCGTGGCCGACGGCTATGCCACGCCGAACCTTCTGGAATACTTGACGGCGCGTCCATGATGTTCCGCCCCGTAAGGCACACTTAGACGCGGGCCGGATCGTCGGCTAGGATGGAGAGATCTCGTCGTCCGACGATCAGCAGGCAGGTCGCAGCGTGGCATCAAGGACCGTCAAGACCCTATCGCACGGGGTGGCCATTGCGGGACGAGTGAGGGACGCCCTTCTGCGCGCCGGTTTCCTCGCCCTGTTCGCGACGCCCCTGCTCTTCACGTCGGGTCCGACCGCCGTGGCGCAATGGGGGGATTCCTACGATACCTCTCGCGGCGATTCTTACTACGCGCCGCGCCGCCGGCCCCGCGAGGAGGGGGATTACGGCGGCAGGCAGGCGAACCGCCGCTACGCCCCTCCCCCCCAGGAAGCGCCGCGCCAGTTCTACTGGCCCTGGGAGGATCGGCCGCAGCAGGTCCAGCCGACCCCGGCCCCGGTGCCGTCGGCCCGCCCCACCCGTCCGCGTCCGCCGACCATCGGGGAAACCCAGCGCTCCTACACGAAGCGGCCTCGCCCGGCGCCGGTGATCGCCCAGCCGAAGCCGGTCCAGCCCAAGGCGGAACCGTCGATCCGTATCGCCGTCTTCGGCGATTCCCTGGCGAGCTATCTCGGCCGCGGCCTCGACGATGTGTTCGAGGACAATGCCGATGTGGCGATCCTCGACCGCTCGAAAGGCGATAGCGGTCTCGTCCGGAAGGACGTGGTCGACTGGCCGAAGGCGGCGGAGGATTTCCTCAAGACGAGCCCGAAGGTCTCCTACGCCGTGGTGATGCTCGGCGCGAATGATCGCCAGCCCATCCGTGAGGGAACCGAGACCGTGGACCCCGGGACGGAACGCTGGCGCGAGATCTACCGGGACCGCGTCGACGCCCTTGCCAAGGTCTTCGCCGCCCAGAAGATTCCCTTCATCTGGGTCGGCGCACCGCCCATGCGCAGCGAGCCGCTGACCAAAGACATCGCGACGATCAACGACTTGATCCGCGACCGGGTCGCGAAGGCGGGTGGGACCTATGTCGATATCTGGCCGGGCTTCGTCGACGACCGCAACCGTTTCACCATGACCGGCCCCGACCTGGAAGGGCAGGAAGCCAAGCTGCGGACGTCGGACGGCGTGCATTTCACCAAGGCGGGCGCCCGCAAGGTCGCGCATTTCGCGGACGTCGAAATCAAGCGTCTCATGGGCGCCAATCCCACGGAGGCACCGGCCGTCGCGCCCGTGGCGACGGTCCCCGGCCCCCTGCTCGATGGTGAGGCTCCGAAGCTCGACGATACCGCCGCGATCGATCGTCAGATCACGGCGATGCTGCCGAGCCTGCCGGAGCCCCCCGGCATCCCGGCCTTGCCGGTGAAGCCCGCGGCTGGCCCGATCATTCCCCTCGGCCGCGCCGAAGTGACCCCCGGCGGTACGCTGATCAGCGGACGACCGCGCGACGGCGACGCATCGGGCAACGTGGAGCGGGTGCTTCAGCGCGGCTCGGCGCCCATGCCGCAGCCGGGCCGGGCCGACGATTTCAAATGGCCGCCGGGCTGACCAGCGAAGTCAGATCGACAGCGTTTCCCGGGCTCACGACAGCTACTGGATTTACCCATCTGCTCGAAAGCTGCTCCCTCTACCCAAGAGGGTTCGGCATCAGGCGCGACGGGCTCCCTCTCCTGAAAGGAGAGACGACCCGCGCTGGCCGCGAAATGTGCGAATATAGCAGCCCTCCACGGAGGGTGATCCCGGCCGCCGGGTCTCGTCCTGCGACGACACAAAATGGCGTGGCGGATGGATACCGGCCACGCATTGTCTCGAACGGTCAGCGACCAACTCTCACCAAGATCGTTGACTTCAGCGCGGTAGGACGCTCGACCCCATCAGCGCCTCGTCGATCGAGCGGGCCGCCTGGCGGCCTTCGCGGATCGCCCAGACCACGAGGGACTGGCCACGGCGCATGTCGCCGGCGGCATAGATCTTCTCGTTGGACGTCCGGTAATCGAGCTCGTTGGCGGTGACGTTGCCGCGCTTGTCCATGACGACGCCGGATTCTGCCAGCAGGCCCTTGCGGAGCGAGCCGGCGAAACCGATTGCGAGGAAGACCAGATCGGCCGGCAGGGTGAATTCGCCGCCGGGAACCGGCTGACGCTTCTCGTCGACGCGGGTGCAGACCACGCCGGTGAGCTTGCCCTTCTTGTTGCCCTCCAGCCGCAGGGTGGCAGCCTGGAACTCGCGCTCGGCACCTTCCGCCTGGCTCGACGACGTCCGCATCTTGGTCGGCCAATAGGGCCAGACCGAGAGCTTGTCCTCGCGCTCGGGCGGGCGCGGCCGGATGTCGAGCTGCGTCACCGACAGGGCGCCCTGTCGGAAGGAAGTTCCGACGCAATCAGAGGCCGTATCGCCGCCGCCGATCACGACGACGTTCTTGGCGGTGGCGAGGATCGGCAATTCGCCGTTGCCCGGCATGGGCTCGGCGCCGACCCGCCGGTTCGATTGGACGAGGAACGGCATCGCGTAATGCACGCCGGCCAGTTCCTGGCCGGGGAGCTGCGGGTTGCGCGGGTCTTCGGCGCCGCCAGCGAAGAGCACCGCGTCGAACTCGGCGGTGAGCTCGTCGAGCGGCTTCGTCACGCCGACATTGACACCGTAATGGAAGGTCACGCCCTCCGCTTCCATTTGCTTCACGCGCCGGTCGATATGGCGCTTCTCCATCTTGAAGTCGGGGATGCCGTAGCGCAGCAGACCGCCGGCCTTCGGCTCCCGCTCGAAGACATGGACATCGTGGCCGACACGCGCGAGCTGCTGAGCCGCGGCCATGCCCGCCGGCCCCGAGCCGATGACGGCGACCTTCTTGCCGGTGCGGGTCGCAGGGATTTCCGGCTTCACCCAGCCGTTGTTCCAGGCACGGTCGGCAATGGCCTGCTCGATCGTCTTGATCGCAACAGGCTGGTTCTCGAGGTTGAGAGTACAGGCTTCCTCGCACGGCGCAGGGCAGACGCGGCCGGTAAATTCCGGGAAGTTGTTGGTGGAGTGGAGATTGCGCGCGGCCTCCTCCCAGTCCGATTGGAAGACGAGCTCGTTCCAGTCTGGGATCTGGTTGTGCACGGGGCAGCCGGTTGGCCCATGGCAGAACGGGATGCCGCAATCCATGCAGCGCGCCGCCTGCTTCTTCAGGTCGTGCTCATCGAGGGGCAGCGTGAACTCGCGGAAGTGCCGCACGCGGTCCGCTGCGAGCTGATACTTCTGCTCCTGCCGGTCGAACTCGAGGAAACCCGTGATCTTGCCCATCGTGATCGTCTTTCGCGAGTCTGTCTGATCCGTCGAGCGGCGGTTGACCGGCCCGGTCCGCCTCAGCTCGTCATCCCTGTTGTGCCGCCCGTTGCCGCCGACTAACCCGTCTTCGGCTCACGGTGGGCGCGCTCGAAAACATTCGCGCAACGGGTGAGCCACGCCCTTGTGGACGGTCTCGCCGCGAGGTCGAATCCGCCCTCATCGGCCCATTGCGTATAGGCGAAGAGCGACACGTCGGCGACGCTCAGCTCCTCTCCAACCAGCCACTCGGCCCCGCCGAGATGGCGCTCCATCACGTCCAAAGCCGCCTCGCCGCGTGCCACACGGGCCGGATCGCGCGCCTCCTTGGGCTTGCCGAGGTAGCGCATTTCGAACCGGCAGACCGCGATGGCGGGCTCGTGGCTGTACTGTTCCCAGAACAGCCACTCGTCCATTTTTGCCGCGAGGAACGCATCCTGCGGGATCAACGCACTTCCGCGGGCAAGATAGCGGATGATCGCGTTCGATTGGGCCAGACACCGGCCGTCCTCGAACTCCACTCCCGGCACCTGCCCCGCCGGAAAGCGGGACAGGTAGTCTGGTGTGCGGCTTTCGTCTTTCAGAATGTCGATCGGCACCCACCGATAGGAAAGGCGAAGGTAATCAGCGACGATCTTGACCTTCAGACAATTGCCCGAGACGAGATCACCGTAGATCCGCATGCCGGCCTCACTCAGCCGCCACCGGCATCCGCGCCATCTCCATTTCGCGCAGGGCGCGGCGGTATTCGACCGGCATCACCTTCACGAACTTGGTGCGGTAGCCGGCCCAATCTTCCAGAATCGCCTTGGCACGCGGGGAACCCGTGTACTTCAGGTGATTGGTGATGAGCTGGCTCAGGCGCTCCTCGTCGTGGCCGGACATGTCGGCCAGGATGTCGACGCGTCCCTTGGTCTCGAGGTCGCCATCCTGATGGAAGCGACGCATGACGTCATCCTCCTCCTCAATGGGTTCGAGATCGACCATTGAGAGGTTGCAGCGGGCGGCAAACGAGCCGTCCGCGTCGAGCACGTAGGCGATGCCGCCCGACATGCCGGCCGCGAAGTTGCGCCCGGTCTCGCCGATAGACACCACGACGCCGCCGGTCATGTACTCGCAGCCATGGTCGCCCATACCCTCGACCACCGTGATGGCGCCGGAATTCCGCACGGCGAAGCGCTCGCCGGCCGAACCGCGGATGTAGCATTCGCCCGCAATGGCCCCGTAGAGCACCGTGTTGCCGGCCATGATCGTCCGCCCGGCGGGCGACCGCAACGCATCGCTCGGCCGGATGATCAGCTTGCCGCCCGAGAGCCCCTTGCCGACGTAATCGTTGGCATGGCCCGTGAGGACCACGGTGATACCGGCGGCGAGCCATGCACCGAAGCTCTGACCGGCGGTACCGGCGAGATTTACGGTGATGGTGTCGTCGGGCAGGCCCTCATGGCCGTAGCGCTTGGCGACGACGCCGGAGAGCATCGCCCCCGCCGTGCGGTCCGAGTTCCGGATGACCTCGTTGAGCACCACCGGCTCGGCGGTCTCGATGGCCGACTTCGCGCCCTCGATCAGGCGACGGTCGAGCACCGCGTCGATCGGATGCTTCTGCTTCTCCGTGTGCCGGATGGCCACGTCGGGTCCGACATCGGGGCGATGGAACAGCTTCGAGAAATCGAGCCCCCGCGCCTTCCAGTGGTTGATGACCTCCAGCGTGTCGAGGAAGTCGGAGCGGCCGATGAGGTCCTCGAGCTTGGTGTAGCCCATCGTCGCCATCAGCTCGCGCAACTCCTCCGCCACGAAGAAGAAGTAGTTGACCACGTGCTCGGGCGTACCCTTGAAGCGCTTGCGCAGGACGGGGTCCTGCGTCGCCACGCCCACCGGGCAGGTGTTCAGGTGGCACTTGCGCATCATGATGCAGCCGGCCGCGATGAGCGGCGCGGTGGAGAATCCGAACTGGTCGGCGCCGAGCAGGGCGGCGACGAGAACGTCGCGACCGGTGCGGATGCCGCCATCGGCCTGGAGCACGACACGGCCACGCAGGTGGCTGAGCACCAGGGTCTGCTGGGTCTCGGCGAGACCCGTCTCCCAGGGACCGCCCGCATGCTTGATCGAGGTCAGCGGCGCGGCGCCGGTGCCGCCGTCGAAGCCCGAGATCGTGATGTGGTCGGCGCGCGCCTTGGCGACACCGGTGGCGACCGTGCCGACACCAACTTCCGAGACGAGCTTCACCGAGACGTCAGCGGCCGGATTGACGTTCTTCAAGTCGAAGATCAGCTGGGCGAGATCTTCGATCGAATAGATGTCGTGGTGCGGCGGCGGCGAGATCAGGCCGACGCCGGGGGTGGCGTAGCGGACCTTGGCGATCTTGGCGTCGACCTTGTGGCCGGGCAGCTGGCCGCCCTCGCCGGGCTTGGCGCCCTGCGAGACCTTGATCTGCATCATGTCGGCATTGACGAGATATTCCGTCGTCACGCCGAAGCGGCCGGAGGCCACCTGCTTGATCGCCGAGCGGCGCGAACGGCCATCGGCCATCGGCTTGAACCGCTCGACCTCCTCGCCGCCCTCGCCCGAATTCGAGCGGCCGCCGAAGGAGTTCACCGCGATGGCGAGCGTCTCGTGCGCCTCCTTCGAGATGGAGCCGTAGGACATCGCACCCGTGGCGAACCGCTTGACGATGTCCACCGCCGGCTCGACCTCGGAGATGTCGACGGGGGCCCGGCCGAGCTCGGCCGCCTGCTTGATCCGGAACAGGCCACGGATGGTCTTGAGGTGGTTCTCCTGCTCGTTCACCAAGCGGGCGAACTCGCGGTAGCGCTCGGGCAGGCCGAGGCGCACCGCGTGCTGCAGGGTCGCAACCGAATCCGGCGTCCAGGTATGGCTCTCGCCGCGCAGGCGATAGGCATACTCTCCGCCGACATCGAGAGCATGGCGGAAGACCGGGGCATCGCCGAACGCGTCGGCGTGGCGCCGCGCCGTCTCCTCGGCGACCTCGGCCATGCCGATACCTTCGATGGTGGTCTTGGTGCCGAAGAAGTCGCGGGCGACGAAGGAGGAGTTCAGGCCGATCGCGTCGAAGATCTGGGCGCCGCAATAGGATTGATAGGTCGAGATGCCCATCTTGGACATGACCTTGAGCAGGCCCTTATCGATCGACTTGATGTAGCGATAGACGATCTCGTCGTCGGTGAGATCCGGCGGGAACTCGGCCTTCATCGCGATCACGGTCTCGAAGGCGAGATAGGGGTTGATCGCCTCGGCGCCGTAGCCGGCCAGACAGGCGAAGTGATGCACCTCGCGCGGCTCGCCGGATTCGACCACGAGACCGACCGAGGTGCGAAGCCCCTTGCGGATCAGGTAGTTGTGCACCGCCGCCGTGGCCAGCAAGGCGGGGATCGCGATGCGATCCGGGCCGACGCCGCGGTCGGTCAGGATGATGATGTTGTAGCCGCCGCGCACCGCCGCCTCGGCCCGGTCGCAGAGCCGGTCGACCGCGCCTTCCATGGCGACGGCGCCGGACTCGGCCGGGAAGGTCATGTCGAGGGTCTTGGTGTCGAAACGGTCCTCGAAATGCGAGATCGAGCGGATCTTCTCGAGGTCGCCGTTGGTCAGGATCGGCTGCCGGACCTCGAGGCGCTTCTTGCGGGAGGCGCCCTCCATGTCGAGCAGGTTCGGCCGCGGCCCGATGAAGGAGACGAGGCTCATCACGGCCTCCTCGCGGATCGGGTCGATCGCCGGATTGGTGACCTGGGCGAAGTTCTGCTTGAAATAGGTGTAGAGGGGTTTGGGCTTGTCAGAGAGGGCCGAGAGCGGCGTGTCGGTCCCCATGGAGCCGACCGCCTCCTGGCCGGTGACGGCCATGGGCGCCATCAGCAGCTTGAGGTCTTCCTGGCTGTAGCCGAACGCCTGTTGGCGATCGAGCAGCGACACGTCCGAACGCGAGGCGCGCGGGATGACGGGCTTCAGGTCCTCGAGCACGATCTGGGTGTTCTTCACCCATTGCGCGTAGGGATTGGCCGCCGCGAGCTCGCTCTTGATCTCCTCGTCGGAGATGATGCGGCCCTTCTGCAGGTCGATGAGCAGCATGCGGCCCGGCTGCAGGCGCCAGGATTCGACGATGCTCTCGTCGGGGATCGGCAGCACGCCCATCTCGGAGGCGAGAACGACGAGGCCCTCATCGGTGACGATGTAGCGGGCGGGGCGCAGGCCATTGCGGTCGAGGGTCGCGCCGATCTGGCGGCCGTCGGTGAAGCAGACGGCGGCGGGGCCGTCCCACGGCTCCATCAGCGCGGCGTGATACTCGTAGAACGCCTTGCGCTCCTCGCTCATGAGCGGATTGCCGGCCCAGGCCTCCGGGATCAGCATCATCATGGCATGAGCGAGCGAGTAGCCGCCCTGCACGAGGAACTCGAGGGCGTTGTCGAAACAGGCGGTGTCGGACTGGCCCTCGTAGGAGATCGGCCAGAGCTTCGAGATGTCGTTGCCGAAGAGATCGGAATCGACGCTGGCCTGGCGTGCCGCCATCCAGTTCACGTTGCCGCGCAGGGTGTTGATCTCGCCATTATGGGCGACCATCCGGTAGGGATGCGAGAGCTGCCAGGTGGGGAAGGTGTTGGTGGCGAAGCGCTGGTGCACGAGGGCGAGGCCCGAGACGTAGCGCTCGTCCTGCAGGTCCTTGAAGTAATGGCCGAGCTGCGTGACCAGGACCATGCCCTTGTAGACGATGGTCCGGGTCGAGACGGAGACCGGGTAATAGGCCTTCACGCGCGGATCGTTGAGGCCGTAGACCTTGTTCGAGATCACCTTGCGGGCGATGAACAGGCGGCGCTCGAACGCGTCCTCGTCCGAGATCGCAGCCGGACGGCCGATGAAGACCTGCTTGTGGTGCGGCTCCGTCTCCTTGACGCGCACGCCGAGGTCGCTCGAATCCACCGGCACGTCGCGCCATCCGAGGAAGGGAAGCCCTTCGTCGTGCAGAGCCTTCTCGACGATCTCCTCGACGATGCGGCGGCCTTCCTCGTCCTTGGGCAGGAAGAACTGTCCGACGCCGTAATAGCCGGGCTCAGGCAAAGCGATGCCGAGGCCCTCGCATTCTTCCTTCAGGAGGAAATGCGGGATGTGAGTGAGGATGCCGCAGCCGTCGCCCATCTTCGGATCTGCGCCCACGGCGCCACGATGATCGATGTTCTCGAGGATGAGGAGGCCCTGCGCGACGATGGCGTGGGTGCGCCGGTCGTGCATGTCCGCGACGAAGCCGACGCCGCAGGCATCGCCCTCGCGGGCGGGATCGTAGAGACCCTGCTTGGGCGGGAGAGCGTGATCGCGGACGATGAGCGGCGCGACGCCGTCCCGCGTGGCGGGGATCGGGTTCTGGACGACCCCGGCAACCTCAGATGCGGCCATGTTCATAACCCCTCAGCCTCGTTCGTCCGTGCCCGCATGCGAGCATGTTTCATGCCCAAATGCCATCCGGCACTCAGGCTCCGTCCTCGACGCGGTCGGATTCAGGCAGGGTCTTCGGTGAGGAAGCGCCCGCTCTCCGCGGGCTCAGCGCCGGCTTGAATTCAAGCCGTGCGGGCCCGGATCGCCGCGATGGCGACCGGCTTGGAATCTCGTTTTTTCGTGAGATTCGACACCCGCTCCAGACCTTCCACGTTCCTCGAAGGCACCTCGTCCCCGGAAATCACTCGCCGCCGGGGCGCCCTGCCGAAAATGGGACAGCCGTACTGTCCTAATTACGGAAGGTGACAGATTTTAAACGCTCCAGCAAGAGGCTCGCACGCCCCATGGGCAGGTTTGATACGCCGTGCGGCGTTGCGACCGGCTTGGGCGTCCCGGATCCCGCGAAAAGCGATCGCCCGCGACTTGCCGCGCTTCACTCGCATTCCCGCCCCATTCGAGCAGTCTACAGGACTTGCCAAGCACAAGCGGCATGCGGGGTGATGGACCGCACGGAGAATGCCGTAGACCCGCGCCAACAGTGGGCTACGGAACGACGACCCACTATCGAGACGAGGCACCATGGAATCGAGCCGCAGGGCGCCTGTGCGCTCCCATACGATCAGCCTGACCATGCTGGCGGGATTCATCACCCTGTCGGCCCTCGGGACGGGCGCCGCCCAGGCACAGTACGGCTACGAGCCGGATCTGGTCCTTCCCCCACGCGCCGTGGTCTGGCGCCTCAACGACCGTGGCTTCACCGAGGTGACGCGGCCGCGATTCGACGGCCGGGCCTATATCGTCGAAGCGACCGGCCCCTATGGCGACAGGGTCCGGCTGTTCGTGGATGCACGGGACGGCGCCGTCCTCGACCGTCAGCGTCTTGGTGCTCCGTTGCCGCCCGCACCGGTGCGGGTCGCCCGCCCGGTCCCCGGCTATGGCTGGACCGAGGAAGACGAGCAGATTCGCCGGCCGATGCGCGAGGCGGAACGCCCGGTTCCTCCCGGCAGGATCCCCAACGGAGACGGTATCGGGCGGCAACCGCGCTTCGACGTGGCGGCGCGCCCCGATGCCACCACCCGCGTGGAGCCCTCCGATCGCAACCCATTGGGCCTCAATCCCGATGCCAGGACCGGCGAGGCGAGACGCCCGGTGGAATCACCGCCGGCCCGCAAGGTCACCAGGCTGAGCCCGCCGGCAAAGCCCGCCGCCCCGCGGCTCGCCCCGGACGCCCCGTCACCGTCCACGGCGAACGCACCGTCCGAGCCTCGAACCAACGAGCCCGCCGTCGCGGCGGTGGAGCAACCGAAGGTCGAACCGCCGACACCCGCCGCGAATCAACCCCGTCGCGACGCTGGGCCGGCACCTCAGAGTTCGCCCGGCAAGGCTCAGGCCTGGAGCGATCCCCCGGCGGACAAGAAGACCGTTCGGGTCATCGGCGGCGCGACCGTGGTTCCCGGAGCGACGGACAAGGATCAGGCGGGCGACCGCCCGGCGGAATAGGCCTTCGCTCCACGGATAAGGGACTACCGAAGGAGTCGAGCGACGACAGGCTCGGCGCCTTTCTCTCATTCGGACACGAAAGCGCCGGTCAGCCGGCGTCGCTGGCGCCGGCACCCTGAAGGTGCGGGTCGTTGGTGGCCTCCCGGACGGGGCTGTCGCTCTGGTTCGGCGATGTCGTGATCGCCTTTAACGCCAGCGGATCGAGACCGCTTCCCTCGGTGGGGCCATGCGCTTCGAGGGCGCGGCGCATCTTCGGCGTCCAGAACGCCACGATGTGCTTGTGGATGCCGGCGACCGCCTCCTCATCCGGATAGGATCGGAAGAAGCCTGAGATCTGGTTCGCCATGCGGACGAGCTTGTCGTTGGTGGTCAGGGCGCTCATGAGACTGGCTCTGGTCGACGGGTGAAAGGGAGCCGGGTGCGCCTCTAGCGCTCGGCGGCAAGGAGAAGGCGTTCGCGGCCGGTGAAGACCGTGAGGGTGTCCGACCGGGCGATGGCGCAGAGCGTGATGTCGTGCAGGCGCGCCCGGTCGATGGCCAGCGACGTCGGAGCCGAGATCGCCACGAGGACCGCAGCACCGAAGGTCGCGGTCTTCTCGACCATCTCGAACGAGCAGCGGCTGGTGATGACGACGAACCCGCCGCGCGGGTCGGTCCGCTCCCGCATCAACGCGCCGATCAGCTTGTCGAGCCCGTTATGGCGACCGACATCCTCGCGCACGGCGAGAAGGTTGCCTCCGAGATCCGCCCATGCCGCCGCGTGAACCGCGCGGGTGGCATGGTTCAGCACCTGCGCGTCGCCAAGAGCGAGCAGAGCCCGCTGGATCGACCCGATCTCCACCTGAGCCGCCTCGTGCACACGCGGCTCGGCCCTGGGCAGGGAGGCGAGATCGTCGATGCCGCAGACACCGCATCCGGTACGCCCGGAGATGGCGCGTTTCCGGGCAAGGTGCTCGCGCAATCTCCCCGGAGCGAGATCGACCACCAGGCGAAGGCCACCCTCGCCGTCCTCGACCTCCACCGACCTGATCTCGTCGGCGGCTTCGACGATGCCCTCGGTCAGACTGAAACCGTAGGCGAAGTCGACGAGGTCGGACGGTGTCGTCATCATGACGGCGTAGGGTACGCTGCCATAGACCAGGTTGACCGGCATCTCGACGGCGAGGTCCCGGTCGCCGTCACGGGGCGTCGGATCCTCATAGGCCACGACCAGGGTGGTGACGCGCCGGCTCGTGGGAGCCGACGCATCGTGTCGAGCGATCTCGAAGTCGTCTCGTTTACTCGGCAGCATTCAGTTGAGTCGCAATCCTGGTGAGCGAGAAGTCTTCCTCGAAGAACTTCGCCTGCCAGTCCGACGGCCGGTTGGTCCGCCGCACCTGCACCGCCGTCACCTTATACTCGGGGCAGTTCGTGGCCCAGTCCGAGAAGTCGGTGGTGATGACGTTGGCACCCGTCTTGGCGTGGTGGAAGGTGGTGTAGACCACGCCCGGCTGCATCCGCTCGGAGACGATCGCCTTGAGGGCGATGTCGCCGGAACGGCTCTCCAGGGCCACCAGATCGCCATGGACGATGCCGCGCACCTCCGCGTCGAACGGGTGGATCTCCAGCACGTCCTCCTCGTGCCAGCGCGAGTTCTCCGTGCGACGGGTCTGCGCGCCGACATTGTACTGCGACAGGATGCGGCCGGTGGTGAGGATGAGCGGGAAGCGCGGGCCGGTGCGCTCCTCGGTGGCCACGTATTCGGTGATCATGAACTTGCCGAGGCCACGCACGAACCGGTCCACGTGCATCATCGGCGTACCGTTGGGAGCGGCGTCGTTGCACGGCCACTGGATCGAGCCGAGCTCGTCGATCTTGGCGAAGCTGACGCCCTTGAAGCTCGGGGTGAGCGAGGCGATCTCGTCCATGATCTCGCTGGGATGCGAGTAGTTCATCGGGTAGCCGAGCGCGTTGGAGAGCAGGATCGTGCCCTCCCAATCACCGTAGCCGGCCAGGGGCGGCATCACCTTGCGCACGCGGCTGATGCGCCGCTCGGCGTTGGTGAAGGTGCCGTCCTTCTCGAGGAACGACGCGCCCGGCAGGAAGACGTGGGCGTACTTGGCCGTCTCGTTCAGGAAGATGTCCTGGACGACGATGCACTCCATCGCCATCAGGCCGGCGGTGACGTGGTGCGTATCCGGATCGGACTGGGCGATGTCCTCGCCCTGGATGTACATGCCCTTGAAGGCGCCATCGACGGCTTCGTCGAGCATGTTGGTGATGCGCAGGCCCGGATCCTTGTCGAGCTGGACGCCCCACAGGGATTCGAAGGTCTCGCGGGTGGCATCGTCCGAAACGTGGCGGTAGCCCGGCAGCTCGTGCGGGAACGAGCCCATGTCACAGGAGCCCTGGACGTTGTTCTGGCCGCGCAGCGGGTTCACGCCGGCACCCAGCATGCCGATGTTACCGGTGGCCATGGCGATGTTGGCCATGCCCATGACCATGGTCGAACCCTGGCTGTGCTCGGTGACGCCGAGACCGTAATAGATGCCGGCTGCTCCGCCGGTAGCATAGAGGCGGGCGGCGCCTCGGATGTCCTCGGGGTTCACGCCGATCTTTTCGGCCTGGGCCTCCGGCGAATGACGCTCCTCGGCGATGAACCGAGCCCAGGATTCGAAGTCGCCGAGATCGCAGCGCTCACGGACATAGGCCTCGTCGATGAGCCCTTCCGTGACGATGACGTGAGCCATCGCGTTGATGAAGGCGACGTTGGAGCCGGGCTTCAGCGGCAGGTGGTAATCGGCCTCGATATGGGGCGACTTCACGAGGTCGATCCTGCGGGGATCGGCGACGATGAGCTTGGCGCCTTCACGCAGACGCTTCTTCATGCGCGAGCCGAAGACCGGGTGACCGTCCGTCGGATTCGCGCCGATGACGAGGATCACGTCGGAATGCGCCACCGAGGCGAAGTCCTGCGTGCCGGCCGAGGTGCCGAGCGTCGACATCAGGCCGTAGCCCGTGGGTGAATGGCAGACGCGGGCGCAGGTATCGACGTTGTTGTTGCCGAAAGCGGCACGCACGAGCTTCTGGACGAGGTAGGCTTCCTCGTTCGTGCACCGCGACGAGGTGATGCCGCCCACCGAATCCTTGCCGTACTTGGCCTGGATGCGCTTGAACTCGGACGCCGCACGGTCGATCGCGACCTCCCACGACACTTCCTGCCAAGGGTCCGTGATCTTGTCGCGGATCATGGGCTTGGTGATGCGGTCCTTGTGCGTGGCGTAGCCGTAGGCGAAGCGGCCCTTGACGCAGCTATGGCCCTCGTTGGCCTTGCCGTCCTTGTAGGGGACCATGCGGACGATTCGGGTGCCCTGCATCTCGGCCTTGAACGAGCAGCCGACACCGCAATAGGCGCAGGTGGTGACCTCGGAATGGTCCGGTTGACCGTGCTCGATGATCGACTTCTCCTGCAACGTCGCCGTGGGGCAGGCCTGGACGCAGGCGCCGCAGGACACGCATTCGGAGTTGAAGAAGTCGGTGGGGCCGGCTGCGACGCGGCTGTCGAAACCACGGCCGGAGATCGTCAGAGCGAAGGTGCCTTGCGTCTCCTCGCAGGCGCGGACGCAGCGGTTACAGACGATGCACTTCGACGGGTCGTAGGTGAAGTACGGGTTGGACGTGTCCTTGGCCAGGTACTGGTCCGAGGACGGCTTGACGTGGTTGGCGCCGTCATAGCCGTAGCGCACGTCGCGCAGGCCGACCGCGCCGGCCATGTCCTGCAACTCGCAATCGCCGTTGGCGGCACAGGTCAGGCAGTCGAGGGGGTGGTCGGAGATGTAGAGCTCCATCACGCCCTTGCGGAGCTTGGCGAGCTTGTCCGTCTGGGTCGAGACCACCATGCCGTTCTCGGCGGGCGTGGTGCAGGAGGCCGGAGTACCGCGCCGCCCCTCGATCTCCACGAGGCAGAGGCGGCAGGAGCCGAAGGCTTCCAGCGAATCGGTGGCGCAGAGCTTGGGGATCTGCGTGCCGGCATGCATTGCCGCCGCCATCACCGACGTGCCGGCGGGAACGGTGACGCTCATGCCGTCGATAGTGAGGGTGACGGTCTGCTCGTTCACCCGGATCGGGGTGCCGTAATCGATCTCTTTGATGAGGGCCATGGGTCGCGCCTCCTTATTCAGCGGCCACGGACATCGGTCCGCGCTGCTGGAAATCCTCGGGGAAATGGGTGATCGCGCTCATGACGGGCATCGGTGTGAGCCCGCCCATGGCGCAGAGCGACCCATCGGTCATGACGTCGCAAAGGTCGGCCACGACGGCGAGATTCTCGGTGGGACGGATACCGGCGATGACCTTGTCCATGGTCTCGACGCCGCGGGTCGCGCCGATGCGGCAGGGGGTGCACTTGCCGCAGGATTCCACCGCGCAGAACTCGAAGGCGAAGCGGGCTTGCTTTGCCATGTCCACGGTGTCGTCGAACACCACGATGCCGCCATGGCCGACGAGGCCCTTCTTGGCCGCCATCGCCTCGTAATCGAGGGGCGTATCGAGGAGATGGTCAGGGAAATAGGCACCGAGCGGGCCGCCGACCTGCACGGCGCGGACGGGACGGCCGCTCTGGGTGCCGCCGCCGAAATCCTCGATGATCTCGCGCAGGGTGATGCCGAAGGCGAACTCAATGAGGCCGCCATGCTTGATGTTGCCGGCGAGCTGGATCGCCAGCGTGCCGAGCGAACGACCCATGCCGTAGTCGGCATAGGCCTTGGCGCCGTGCTCCAGGATGTAGGGCACGGCGGTGAAGGTCATCACGTTGTTGACCAGGGTCGGCTGGCCGAGGAAGCCCTTCAGCGCCGGGATCGGGGGCTTGGCACGGACGATGCCGCGACGGCCCTCCAGGCTCTCCAGCAGCGAGGTCTCCTCGCCGCAGATATAGGCGCCCGCGCCCAAGCGGACCTCGAGATGGAAGGCCTTGCCCGAGCCGGCCACGTTGGCGCCGAGATAACCGGCGGCATTGGCGTTGACGATCGCTTCCTTCAGCGTCGCGAAGGCCTGGGGATATTCCGAGCGCAGGTAGATGTAGCCCCGCGTGGCGCCCGTCGCGATGCCCGCGATGGTCATGCCCTCGATGAGGTTGAAGGGGTCGCCCTCCATCATCATCCGGTCGGCGAAGGTGCCGGAATCGCCCTCATCGGCGTTGCAGACCACGTATTTCTGCTCGGACTGGGCGAGCATCACCGTGTTCCACTTGATGCCGGCGGGGAAGCCGGCGCCGCCGCGACCGCGCAGGCCGGAATCGCGCACCTGCGCCACGATGCCGGCGGCATCGAGTTTCAACGCAGCGTCGAGCCCGTTGTAGCCGCCATGCGCGCGGTAATCCTCCACGGAGACGGGATCGACCACGCCGCAGCGATGGAAGGTCAGGCGCTGCTGCCGGGCGAGATAGGGCATCTCCTCCGGCTTGCCGAGGCGAAGGGCATGCTCGCCGCCGTCCACGAGGCCGGCGTCCAGAAGGCTGTCGACATCGCCGGGAGTGACGGGACCGTAGGCGATGCGGCCCTCCGGGGTCGCGACCTCGACCATGGGCTCCAGCCACAGCATCCCGCGCGAACCCGTGCGGACGATGGTGACGTCGAGGCCTCGGCGCTCGGCACCGGCGAAAATCGCGCGGGCGACGCGGTTGGCGCCTAGACCGAGGGCGACGGCGTCGCGCGGGACATAGATAGTGATGCTCACGACTTCATCTCCGTGAGGGCCGATTCCAGGGAATCGGCGGTGAGGCGTGCCAGCGGCTCGTCATCGACCAGGGCGCCCGGACCGTTGGCGCAAAGGCCGAGGCAGTAGACCGGCTCGACGGTGATCTGACCGTCCGGCGTCGTCCCGTGCCAATCGATCCCGAGGCGGGCGAGGATGTCGGCGTGGAGTGCGTCCGAGCCCATGGCCTGGCAGGCCTCGGCTCGGCACAGCTTCACCTGGTGCCGGCCGGACGGGGCGCGGCGGAAGTCGTGATAGAAGGTAATGCAGCCGTGGACCTCGGCGCGGGACAGGTTCAACGCATCGGCGATCAACGGCACCGCGCCCTCGTCCACGTAGCCGAAGGTCTCCTGCAAGGCGTGGAGAATGGGAAGCGTGGCGCCTTCGAGATGCGTATGGTCGGCGATGATGCCGGCCGCACGCTGCGCGCTCCAGGGCTCGTGCTGCAGCATTGTTCCTACCCAGTGAACTTGTTGTCGTTCCAAGGTGGTATATCTCCGACCGTGAATCAATCGCGCGGTTCGGTCGGTCGACAATGCTTTTTTGTTATAATTCTATTGTGCGATGCAAAAACATAGCGTGACGGCCAAGCCTTGGAGGAGGCCGAACTTCGGATTTGGTGCAACGCCAGTTTCCGAGTGGGCGCTTCAAAGCGAGGCTATGTCGTCGGCGACAGTCGGGGCGATCGCCTGAGCCTCGACGATGAGAGCGGCACAGAGAGGCGTCATGGGGTCCCGTTCGGGCACCACGAGCCCGATCATGTGGCTCACGTCGGGCTCCCCGATCGGGACGGAGCGGACACGCTCACTCAGGCGGAAGCTGTCGGCGAGGACCGCGGGCATCACGCTCGCCCATTTCGCCGTGCGGACATGGGTGAGCAGCACGATCATCGAGTTCGACTGGAGCAGCGGTGCGGCGTCCCGTCCGGCATTGTGCAAGTGCCCGTCGATGATGCGGCGGTTCTGCATGTCCGGCGTGAGCAGGCACAGGGGCAGGCGACCGACTTCCTCCCAGCTGACCGAATCCCTCTTGCCGTAGACGCCGTCGATGGCGGTGAGCAGGCGGTAGCGCTCGCGGTAGAGCGGCACGGCGATGACTTTCCCGAGGGGCTCGTTCTCGAGATAGGTGATTCCGGCATCGATCTCGTGATCGGCGATCAGCCGGCCGATCTCGCCGGAGGTCGTCGAGTGGACGGAGAACCGCACGTCGGGGTGGCGGGCGCGGAAGGGCGTGGTCAACGAGGCGACGATGGGCGTCGCGGTGGGAACCGCGGCGAGCCGCAGGGTGCCCGACAGCCCCCGGCGCAAGCTGGCAACCTCCTCCCGCATGGCGCGCGCGTCGCCGACGATCCGACGGGCCCAATCGAGGACGCGTTCGCCTTCGGGTGTGAACCCCTGGAAGCGCGATCCGCGCTCCACCAGCAGGACGCCGAGCCGCTCTTCGAGCTGCTTCACTCCGGCGGAGAGGGTTTGTTGAGATACGTTGCAGAATTGCGCCGCCCGGCCGAAATGCCGCTCGCGGGCCAGGGCAAGGAGGAATTCGAGACGCTCGATCACCGCAGCGACCTTATCGTATTCATTCCCGACTTCGCTTTCCGGCCCGACTTCGCTTTCCGGAGTGGACGCCCGCGTGTCTCGCGTAGAGCCCGCCCCTCTCCATAGCGGGAATGGCGCTATACTGGCGAGGGGTTCGGCTTCGAAGACGGCGGTAAGATAAATTTAAGTTTGCCGCCGAGCAAAATCGCATTGAACCCCGCCGGTCATTCGAGCTCGCCTGAGCCTGCACTACGGGGAAAGCCACATCCATGCGACGCTGTTGCGGTTGCGCCGCCGACCTCCATGTGGTCTGACACCGGCAATGCCGGCCCGGATTTCGCGATCGAGGCTTGCCTTTCCCGTTGAGCAAGGACTTGCGCGCGACGTCAAAAGTCGCAAGACGCAGCGGGACGACGTAGAACGATACCAATGGGGAGCCACGAGAGGCACATGCGGACCACGCAGGCGCAACACCGGTCATCATGGGGACTTGCTGCGGGCGCTCTTGCTGCGCTCGGCACCACCCTCGTTTCCACAGCCGCTCTGGCGGCCGGCATCGGTCAGCCCGAGCCGTGGCAGATGGACCGTCAGGTCGCCGTCACCGAGAACGCACGGGACATCCATACGTTCGAGCAGGGGATGCACTGGCTTTCTTTCGGCATTTCGGCCTTCGTGCTGGGCCTGATCGTCTACTGCATCTTCAAGTTCAACGCGAAGGCGAACCCGGTCCCGTCCAAGACCACCCACAATACCATGATCGAAATCGCCTGGACTATCGTCCCGGTGCTGATCCTGGTGGCGGTCGCCATTCCCTCGTTCCGACTGCTGCGCACCCAGCTCTCGGACCCGAAGGCCGACGTCATCATCAAGGTGATCGGCCATGCCTGGTACTGGTCCTACGAGTACCCGGCCGTCGAGAACGGCGGCGGCTTCACCTTCGACGCCAACATCGACGAGGAGAAGCAGCCCAAGCTCCTCGGCACGGACAACGACATGGTCGTCCCGGTCAACAAGATCGTGAAGATCCAGGTGACCGCCGCCGACGTGCTGCATTCCTGGGCGATGCCGTCCTTCGGCTTCAAGATCGACGCGATCCCCGGCCGCCTGAACCAGTTCTGGTTCAAGGCCGAGCGCGAGGGCACCTATCACGGCCAGTGCTCGGAGCTCTGCGGCGCCCGCCACGCCTACATGCCCATCACCGTGCAGGTCGTGAGCGACGAGGCCTATGCCGCCTGGCTCGCCGAGGGGAAGACCAAGTTCGCCCGCCTCGACGACGGTTCGAAGTTCGCAGAAGCCAAGTAGCGGCTTTTTCCGGCGCCGCCCGACGGCACCGGCTGGACCGGCCCTTCATCGGGTCGGTCCATTCGCAAATCGAGAGATTTAGAGAAACCTGAACAGGGTCTGCAACGATGGCAACCGCCACAGCACAATCAGGGCATCACGACGCCCACGCCTCCCATACGCCGTCCTTCTTCGCCCGTTGGTTCCTGTCGACCAACCATAAGGACATCGGCACCCTCTACCTCCTGTTCGCGTTCTGCGCGGGCATCATCGGCGCGTTCCTCTCCTTCGGCATCCGCATGGAGATGGAAGAGCCCGGCCTGCAGTACTTCTCGAATCCCGGCACCTACAACGTGTTCGTGACCGGCCATGGCCTCATCATGGTGTTCTTCATGGTGATGCCGGCGCTCATCGGCGGCTTCGGCAACTGGTTCGTCCCGCTCATGATCGGCGCGCCCGACATGGCGTTCCCGCGCATGAACAACATCTCGTTCTGGCTCACCGTCGCGGGCTTCGCGAGCCTCGTCTGCTCGCTGTTCGTCGAAGGCGCCCCCGGAACCAGCGGTGCCGGCACCGGCTGGACCGTCTACCCGCCGCTCTCCACCTCCGGCCATCCCGGCCCGTCCGTGGACTTCGCGATCTTCGCCCTCCACCTTTCGGGCGCCGGCTCGATCCTCGGTGCCATCAATTTCATCACCACGATCCTGAACATGCGTGCGCCGGGCATGACCCTGCACAAGATGCCGCTGTTCGCCTGGGCCGAGCTGGTGACCGCGTTCCTCCTGCTCCTGTCGCTCCCGGTCCTCGCCGGCGCGATCACGATGCTGCTCACCGACCGCAATTTCGGCACGACCTTCTTCGATCCCGCCGGCGGTGGTGATCCGGTGCTCTACCAGCACCTGTTCTGGTTCTTCGGCCACCCCGAAGTCTACATCATGATCTTGCCGGCCTTCGGCATCGTCTCCCACATCATCTCGACCTTCTCGCGCAAGCCCGTCTTCGGCTACCTCGCCATGGCCTACGCCATGGTTGCCATCGGCGTCGTCGGCTTCGTCGTGTGGGCCCACCACATGTACACGGTCGGTCTGTCGCTCCAGACGCAATCCTACTTCGTCTTCGCCACCATGGTCATCGCGGTGCCCACCGGCGTGAAGATCTTCTCGTGGATCGCCACGATGTGGGGCGGTTCGATCCGCTTCACCGCGGCCATGCACTGGGCGGTCGGCTTCATCTTCCTGTTCACGGTCGGCGGCGTCACCGGTGTCGTGCTGGCGAACTCGGCGGTCGATAAGTACCTGCACGACACCTATTACGTCGTCGCCCACTTCCACTACGTGCTGTCGCTCGGCGCCGTGTTCATCATCTTCGCCGGCGTCTACTACTGGTTCCCGAAAATGACCGGCTACGTCATCCCGGAATGGGCCGGCAAGCTGCACTTCTGGCTGGCCTTCATCGGTGCGAACGTCCTGTTCTTCCCGATGCACTTCCTGGGTCTCGCCGGCATGCCGCGCCGCTACGCCGACTACCCGGAAGCCTTCGCCGGCTGGCACAAGGTCTCCACCTGGGGCGGGCACATCTTCGCCCTCGGCATGGTGGTGTTCTTCATCGGCGTCGTCCTCGCCTTCCGTTCGAAGGTCCGCGCAGCCGACAATCCCTGGGGTGAAGGCGCCACCACCCTCGAGTGGACGCTCTCGTCGCCGCCGCCCTTCCACCAGTTCGAGACGCTGCCGACCATCGTCGACGACCACGGTCACTAAGACGCTGCCGTCTCCACGATCGCGATCGGCTTTGAAATTGCGATTGTTCTAAGACGACACTAGGGATTGCGAGGATCGCGCGAGCGGTCCTCGCTCTTTACCGGATGCCCCTCTTTATCGAGCGACATCCCGCAAAGGGCGGCGCCAGAGACGGCGTGATCCGAATTCCGGCCATACCGACAACAGTATCGGGACCCCATGACGAGCCTGTCGAACAGCGTCTCCGCTGCCGCCGAGCCGCACGATTTCGCGCCGACCCCGATGATGGTCGGTGGTGAGGTCGCGGATTTCTTCGCACTCCTGAAGCCGCGCGTGATGGTGCTGGTGATCTTCACTGCCCTCGTCGGCATGGTGGTCTCGCACGTTCACATCCAGCCCGTCGTCGGTGTGATCTCGCTCCTGATGATCGCGGTGGGCGCCGGCGCCTCGGGCTGCCTCAACATGTGGTGGGATGCCGACATCGACGCGGTCATGACCCGTACCGCGACCCGCCCGATTCCCGGAGGCCGCATCCAGCCCGGCGAGGCCCTGGCCTTCGGCATCGTCCTGTCGGTGGGCTCGGTGCTGGTGCTCGGCCTCGCCTCGAACTGGCTCGCCGCCTCGTTGCTGGCCTTCACGATCGTCTTCTACGCCGTGGTCTATTCCATGTGGCTGAAGCGGGCGACGCCTCAGAACATCGTCATCGGCGGCGCCGCCGGCGCCCTGCCCCCAATGATCGGCCAGGCCGCCGTGTCGGGATCGGTGGGCATCGAATCGACGATCCTGTTCCTCATCATCTTCATCTGGACGCCGCCGCATTTCTGGGCGCTGGCCCTGATCAAGGCCGGGGAATACGCCAAGGCAGGCATCCCGATGATGCCCAACGTCGCCGGGCCGCAATCCACCCGCCGCCAGATCATCTACTACTCGATCGTGTTGTTTCCGGTGGGCCTCGCCCCGGTGTTCCTCGGTTTTGGCGGTTGGCTCTACGGCGTCACCGCCTTCATCGGCGGCCTCGGGATGCTGGCCTTCAGCGTCCACGTCTACCGCAACCGCGAGGGCGAGGCGGAGCGCAAGGCCGCGCTTGGCATGTTCGGTTTCTCGATCCTCTACCTGTTCCTTCTGTTCTCGGCAGTCCTGGCCGAGCAGGGCCTCGGGCTCTACCGCGCGGTGCTCGCGTGACCTCGATGCCGGAGAAATCCACGCCGCCGCGGCGTCTGACGCCCGAGGAGCAGCAGCGCCAGCGCAGGCGCTCCATCGCCATTGCCACGGTGCTGTTCGTCCTCGTGGCGATCTTCTACGCCCTGACCATCGCCAAGCTCGGACCGCAGATCCTCAACCGCCCCCTGTGACCCAAGCGACCGAACTGTTCAGCGAAGAGAGTCGGACGTCATCATGACCGACATGCCCACCAAGCCAAGCAGCACCCCGAACCGCAAGGCTTCGGTCACCGCCTTCGCTTGTGCGGGGCTGGCGGTGGGGATGATCGGCCTCGCCTTCGCGTCGGCCCCGCTCTACGACATGTTCTGCAAGGCCACCGGCTATGACGGGACGCCTCGAGTCGGGCTCGCTCCGACACAGGTGGCGGTAGACGACAGCATGGTGGTCCATTTCGACACCAACGTCGCCTCGACGCTGCCCTGGCGCTTCGTCGCCGAGACACCGAAGATCGAGGCGCGTCTGGGCGAGACGAAGACCGTGTTCTTCCGCGTCAAGAATACGGGCACGACCCCCTCCACGGGGATCGCGACCTACAATGTCCAGCCGGGCCTGATGGGCAGCTTCTTCGTGAAGATCCAGTGCTTCTGCTTCAACGAGCAGACGTTGCAGCCCGGGGAGACGATGGATTTCCCGGTGGTGTTCTACATCGATCCGGCCGTGCGCGCCGATTCGAACACCGCCCACCTGCAGGAGCTGACGCTCTCCTACACCTACTTCGCGTCGAAGAACGGCCAGCCCTCGGCCGCGCTCGCGACGACGGACGGCAGGGGTGCGAAAACCAATTTTTGAGGCCATCAAATATTTAGGCGGGACGCGTTTTCGACGCGCCAGATTTTTGAGGTCTCAAGCGTGACAACACTGCGCCGTCCCGATTAAGGGTTCCGGTGTAGCCGAACGTTCAGAAGGTCAAAGCCGCTCGCGGCATTGGGCCCGGGGTGAGGAGAAGAGTTCAGATGGCCGAGGCGCACGCCAAGAATCACGACTTCCATATCTTGAGCCCGAGCCCATGGCCGCTCTTGGGTGCCTTCTCCGGCTTCCTCATGGCGTTCGGCGCCGTGTTCTGGATGAAGAGCCTGCAGATCGGCACGCTCAGCCCCGGTCCCTACATCTTCGGCGCCGGCACCATCGGCGTACTCTACGTGATGTTCTCCTGGTGGCGCGACGTCGTCCACGAGGCCAATGCCGGCGACCATACGCGCGTCGTCCAGCTGCACCACCGCTACGGCATGATCATGTTCATCGCCTCCGAGGTGATGTTCTTCGCCGCCTGGTTCTGGGCCTATTTCGAAGCGGCGCTCTACACCGCCGACCCGATCCAGACCACGCGCCTGGATTTCACCGGGGGCACCTGGCCGCCGAAGGGTATCGAGGCGTTCGATCCCTGGCACCTGCCGCTCCTCAACACACTGATCCTGCTGACCTCCGGCACGACGATCACCTGGGCCCACCACGCCCTGCTGCACAACGATCGCAAGGGCCTGAAGTATGGCCTCTGGCTGACGATCATCCTCGGCGTGCTGTTCACGGCCTGCCAAGCCTACGAGTACAGCCATGCGCATTTCGGCTTCTCGGGCAGCATCTACTCGGCGACCTTCTTCATGGCGACGGGTTTCCACGGCGCTCACGTGATCATCGGCACGATCTTCCTCGCGATCTGCCTCTACCGCGTCTATCTCGGCCAGTTCACGGTCCAGCAGCATCTCGGCTTCGAGTTCGCCGCTTGGTACTGGCACTTCGTCGATGTCGTCTGGTTGTTCCTGTTCGCCTCGATCTACGTCTGGGGCGCCGGCACGGCGGCTCACTGACATCGGTCACGCCTCAACGAGGCGAAGCGACACAGGTATGAGAATCAGGGCGGCGCGAGCCGCCCTTTTTCGTGCCATGACTTGCCGCGAAGCCCATATGGGGCGGATGGCGGACTCACCGTCGCCGAGGAGCAAAAATCGTGAATCACCCTCGGCCGTTACCGCCGCCAGTTCCCACCGGATTGCGCTGCCGCTGCCCCCGCTGCGGCAGAGGCGCGATGTTCGACGGTTTCCTCACGTTCCGGCCGTCCTGCGAGGTCTGCGGCCTCGACTATTCGAACTTCAATTCCGGCGATGGCCCGGCCTTCTTCGTCATGTCCATCGTCGGCATCGTCGTCGTCGGGCTGGCCCTTTGGATGGAGATCACCTTCGAGCCGCCGATCTGGGTCCATGCCCTCGTGGCCATCACCCTGTCGGTGGGGCTGAGCCTCGCGCTCGTGCGCCCCTTGAAGGGCATGCTGGCGGCGCTCCAATTCGCCAACAAGGCCGAGGAGGGGCGCTTTCGCTGATGCCGAAGCCTGTTCGTCCGGGCGCCGTGCGGGCGCTGGCCGCGCCCGCCATCGCTTCGCTGATCTGTCTCGCCATCCTGCTGAGCCTCGGCGTGTGGCAGTTGCAGCGCAAGGGTGAGAAGGAGGCCCTGATCGGCCGCATCGTCGCCCGCTCGCGCGCCGAGCCCCCTGCCCCTCTCCCGGCCCGCGGCGACTGGAATCCCGCGCGGGACGAGTTCGAACGCGTGCGGGTGACTGGCACGCTGCTGAACGACCAGGAGACCCTGGTCCATGGTCTGGCTGCGGGTGCCGTACCGGGCAAGGCGCTCCAGGGCTTCTACGTTCTGACACCGCTGAAGCAGGACGATGACGGCAGCCTCGTTCTCGTCAACCGGGGCTTCGTGCCAACCGAACTGAAGGATGCGGCGCGCCGCCAGCCGGGACAAGTCGCGGGATCGGTCACGATCACCGGTATGCTGCGCAGTCCGGAGATACGGACGATGTTCGTGCCGCCGCCTGAACCCGCGAAAGGCGAGTGGTTCCATCGCGACATCGACGGCATCGCCGCCGCCAGGGGCATCACCGTGATGCCCTATCTCATCGAGGCGGATGCCACGCCGAACCCGGGAGGTTGGCCGAAGGGGGGGCAGCTTCGCGTCGATCTTCCCAACAACCACATGCAATACGCCTTCACATGGTTCGGCATCGCCGCCTGCCTCGTCGGCGTCTTCGGCGTCTTCGCTTGGAAGCGTCTGTCGGACGAACGGGACGGCACCGCGGGAAACCCGGCCGCATAGCTTCGGCCGGCAGGGTCAAGGATGTGGCCCGCTCTTGCCGGCCGGATGCATCGCACTATCCTGCGTCGGGTCGCCCCCATTGCGGAGTGTGGTCCATGCGCGCCGTCCTCTCCCTGCTGACCGCCTGTCTCTGCCTGATCTCGATCCAGCGGGTCTCGCCGGCGAATGCCAGCGATGACGCTGCGAAGCTGGAAGCCAGGGCGACGGTGGAGCGGCAGATCGAGGCGTTCCGCAAGGATGACGCAGCCACCGCTTATGCCCAGGCCGCCCCGTCGATCCAGGGAATGTTCGCTTCACCGGATACCTTCATCGAGATGGTCCGGAAGGGATACGGCGCCGTCTACCGCGCCCGCAGCTTCAGCATCGACCGTGTGGAGGAGAGTGGGGAGGACGGGCTGACCCTGGGTATGAAGCTACAGGACGAGAACGGCGTCGACTGGATGGCCCTCTACAGTCTCGAGAAGCAGAGCGACGGCGCCTGGCGGATCAATGGATGCCGCATCGTCAAGGCACCCGGCGACAACGCGTAGGCAGCGACCGGCGCGGATGGCTTTGATCGTGCTTCCTCGAAAGCCCGATATTCCGGTGGATGCAGGGCGCCCTGTTCGGGGCTAAGAGTGTCTCACGAAACATTCGGTCACCAGTGTCCTCGCTCCGGGCACGGCGGCGCCGCGGGAGTTCGGCGAGAGGCGCAGGGCTCTCGCCGGATCGAGGGAGACGAGGTCGAGATGAGCGGAACTCAGCCGGTGGATCCGTATTGGGCGGCACTCCTCTCCTTTCTCGACGAAGACGAGTCGCTTCTTGCTGCCACCGCGGCACCGGACGGGCTCAAGGAGTATCGCCAGGACCTGATCGCCTTCTCGGACCTCGACGACATACCCTCTGTCCGGCAGGTGGTTTGCCACAAGGGCCTGATCGAGCAGATTCCGGTGCGTCTGCTCGCCGCCAGTTTCGGGAGGGCCAAGCTCGCCTTCTCGAACGAGGTATTCGTCGTGTTCCGTCTCGTGCACAGCGAGTCGGATCACGTCAGGTCGTTCGAGATCGACCTCGCCAATCATCTCTCCAGTTCGGACCTCGATGCCGGGCAGCCCGCCGCCAGGCGCCAGGAGGTGACCCGGCCGCTCCTCCGACGCCCCGTCGCATCCGCCGGACGCGCAGGCGTGCCGCGCGTCGTCGCGGCGCTGCAATCTCCGACGCTCCTGAACAACTGGGCATCGGCCGCCGGGTGGCGGCTGGAAGCGGCCAAGCTCGGCGACCATGACGGCTTAGCGGAATCGGCCCTGCTCCAAGTTCCGTCCTGGGACGGAAGCGACAAGAACGTCGCGGCCGTCCTAGTGACCACCCCACTGCAGCTCGAGGAAGCCAGGAGGCGGCTGCCCGATGCAGCCCATATCTGGATCATCCACAATGGGCGTGCGGGGCTCCTTCCGCCCAAGCTCATCGACAAGGTGGACGGCGTCATCACCTTGTCCCGCAAGGTCCTGGCCCTTCAGCGAACCCATCATCCGGCGCTGCTGCACACACCGTCCTGGGTGATCGCCCCCTGGTACGAGGCCGAGCGCCGCTACCGATGGAGAGAGGACCGCGCCTGGACGATGAAATCGCGGCCGAACACGCGCGATCGCTACGACCTGGCTTTGACCCATCAGGTCATCGAACTGGCAAAGCAGCGATCCGTCGACATCGTCATGTACGGGCAGGATACGGTTGGGGGCTTTCTCGACCGGCGCGCCAAGGACGAGTTGCAGGGCGCGTGTTCGTGCTACGTCAGTCCGCTGCCGCCCTGGGCCGGGTTCGGCCTGGCGCAGCACGAGTGCCTGTCGGCCGGCGTTCCGCTGGCGGGCCTGCTCTGGGGCGACCTGGAAGAGGACCTTTCGGCCCCGTATCCGGCTCTCACCGAGACGCTGGACGATCTGGCCGAGACCATCCGGCGCCTCTGCACCGAGGAAGCCTATGCCGAGGCGGTGTCGGAGGCGGGGTTGGATTACATCGCGCAGGGGCGGACGAAGGCTCGGACAGAACGGGCGATCGAGCGGTTCCTTGACGAGGTCGGCGGAGCTTGATCGATTTAGTCCTCGCGGGAGTGGCGGTGCTTCATTCATAGTTCGGCGAAGCGTGATCCCGGACGTCGGGAATTTCCGGCTTTCGACAGCGACATCCACTTCGTGTAGACCGGCCCCCTTCCCGGAGGCCCCTTTGCTACACGTTTCGACCCGCGGCGCCGCGGCGCCCCTCAGCTTTTCCGATGCTCTCCTCGCCGGCCTTGCCCGCGACGGCGGCCTGTACCTGCCCGAGAGCTGGCCGCAGATTTCCCGTGACGAGATCGCCGGGCTCGCCGGACAGCGCTACGCCGACGCGGCCAAGCTCGTCCTGCGGCCGCTGATCGACGGCGAGATCGCCGATGCCGATCTCGACCGGATGATCGAGGAATCCTACGCCACCTTCCGCCATCCGGCTGTGTGCCCGCTGGTGCAGCTCGACGACAACCTATTCCTGCTGGAGCTCTTCCACGGGCCGACGCTGGCGTTCAAGGACGTGGCGATGCAGCTCCTCGGCCGGCTGATGGACCACGTCCTGCGGTCCCGCCGTTCCCGCGCCACCATCGTCGGCGCCACCTCCGGCGATACCGGCAGCGCCGCCGTCGAGGCCTTTCGCGGCCTCGATCAGGTCGACATCTTCATCCTGTTCCCGCATGGCCGCGTCTCCGAAGTGCAGCGCCGCCAGATGACGTCGGTGGGCGCGGACAACGTCCATGCCATCGCCATCGACGGCAATTTCGACGATTGCCAGAACATCGTCAAAGCCCTGTTCCAGCACGCGGATTTCGCCGATGAGCTGCGGCTCTCCGGCGTCAACTCGATCAACTGGGCGCGGGTCGCCGCGCAGGCGGTCTATTACTTCACCAGTGCCGTAGCCCTGGGCGCGCCGCACCGCCCCGTTTCCTTCGCGGTGCCGACGGGCAATTTCGGCGACATCCTCGCCGGCTGGGTCGCCAAGCGCATGGGCCTGCCCATCGAGCGCCTGATGATCGGCACCAACGCCAACGACATCCTGGCGCGCACCCTGGAGCACGGCGCCTACGAGGTTCGCGGCGTCCAGCCGACCACCTCGCCATCCATGGACATCCAGATCTCCTCGAATTTCGAGCGATTGTTGTTCGAGGCTCTGGGCCGCGACGCGTCGAGCCTCTCGCGGCTGATGGCAGGGCTCAAGCAATCGGGCGGCTTCCATCTCGACGAAGCGGTGCTCAAGACTGTCCGCGACGAGTTCGATGCCGCGTCCGTTCCGGAGGAGGCCGTGATCGCCGAGATCGCGCGGATCCACCGGGAGATCGGCATGGTCATCGACCCGCATACCGCCATCGGCGTTCATGCCGGCCGGCGCCTTCTGGAGAAGGACGCCAGGACCCCCGTGGTCGCCCTCGCCACCGCACATCCGGCGAAGTTTCCGGACGCGGTCGCGCAGGCGACGGGCGGCCTTCGCCCCGTCCTGCCGCCGCACCTCGCCGATCTGCTGGATCGGAAGGAGCGTTTCACCCGTGTCGCCAACGACCAGGCGGCAGTGGAAGCCTTCATCCGCGCACATTCACGCATCACGGCCGGGAACTGAGAACCCATGAATCAGCATTTCGCGACCCATGGCGCTTCTCCCGGCCTGAAGGTGTCCCGCCTCTCCAACGGCATCACCGTCACCACGGAGACGATGCCCGGTGTCGCCACCGCGACCCTCGGCGTCTGGGTCGGAGCCGGATCGCGCCACGAGCGGCCTGACGAGGGCGGCCTCAGCCATCTCATCGAGCACATGGCGTTCAAGGGAACCGAGACCCGCTCGGCCCGCCGGATCGCCGAGGACATCGAGAATGTCGGCGGCGACATCAACGCCGCCACCAGCGCCGAGGGCACCAGCTACACCGCCCGCGTCCTGGGCGAGGATGCCGGCGTCGCCCTCGACGTCATCGGCGACATCCTCACCCGCTCGGTCTTCGACGCGGGCGAACTCGCCCGCGAGAAGGGCGTGATCCTGCAGGAATACGCCGCCATCGAAGATACGCCCGACGACGTGGTCTACGAGGCCTTCACCGCGGCGGCGTTTCCGGACCAGCCGATCGGCCGTCCGATCATCGGCACGCCGCAGACCATCGCCAGCTTCGACCGTAACGCGATCGAGGCCTATCTCGCCCGCGAATACACCCCGGACCGCATCGTCGTCGCCGCGGCGGGCGCCATCTCGCACGAGGCCATCGTCGAGGCGGCCGAGCACCATTTCGGCGGCATGCCGGCGACGGTCGCCCCGGAGATGGTCGCCGGCACCTATGTCGGCGGCGAGAAGCGGATCCAGAAGAAGCTCGAACAGGCCAATCTCGTGCTGGGGCTGCCCGGACTCTCCTTTCGCGACGAAGGCTACTACGCGCTGCACATGTTTGCGCAGGTGCTCGGCGGCGGTCTCACCTCGCGGCTCTGGCACGAAGTGCGCGAGACCCGCGGCCTCGCCTACGAGATCCAGGCGTTCCACTGGTCCTTCGTCGATTGCGGCCTGTTCGGCATCGGTGCCGGCACGTCCGGATCGGATCTCGCCGAACTCGTCGATGTGACCCTGGCCGCCACGGCCAAAGCGGCACGCGACGCCGATGCCGTCGAGGTCGCCCGCGCCAAGGCGCAGGTGAAGGTCGCGCTCCTGTCGGCCCTGGAGACCCCCGGCGGCCGGATCGAGCGCAATGCCCGCCAGATCCTCGCCTGGGGCCGGGTGATCCCGCCGCAGGAAGTCATCGCCAAGATCGATGCCGTCACCGTGGACGATGTGAGAGCGGCGGGATTGCGTCTGCTCTCGGGGGCGCCGACGCTCGCTGCGATCGGACCGATCAGGAAGCTGCCGTCCCTCGAGAAGATGAGGGGCGTGCTCCAGGCGAATTGACGGGTTATCCCGGTCCGGCGACCTGGCCATGACGGTCGGGCGCCGGACGATCGGTCGGACGCCCGGCGATGCGTCGTGGGTATGGTTTCATACCGCCCATCGCCGTCCCTGCCGTGTTTCAAGCGTCCGCCTCCACGCCTCCGATGCCTGTCCGGCTTGTTTTGGCCGCAAAAGGACGCGATCGAACCCTTCTCGGCGCTACGCCAAGAAGCAGTGGGTGCCGCGACCTTGGGCAGACCGCTCGCCTTGTCCGTGGACCCCCCCGCCGGTACGACTGGGCCACAAGCTGAGCCGTATTCCTCGTCAGTGCCCGCCCGGCCGGAACACTCGCCCGTTGCGCAGATCCTTCCTCGCCCTCACCGCCTTCGTCTTGCTCCTGATCGGCCTCCTCGGAACGGGGGCGCCGGCTTGGGCCGTGGAAGCCGTGCGCGTGACCCTCGACGCTCCGGCGATCGACCTGACACCGATGATCGAGCGCTACCGCTCGGACGGCGACCTGATCCAGATCTCCACTGCTCCCGGCAAGGACGGCATCGTCCGCCGCATCGTGGTGAAGGCGCGCGACAGCGGAGCACGGCCCGACTGGATGGTGTTCGCGCTCACCAACGATACCGACGAGCAGATCGATCGGGTTCTCGTGGCACCCCATTTCCGTCTCGTCGGCTCGGGCGTCATCTGGCCGGATCTCGGCGGCTCGCGCATCGCGGCGATCACGGCGAGCCAGGGCATCAGGCCAGAGCGCGACGAGAACCCGGAAGCCGACCAGTTCGTGATCACTCTCGATCCCGGCGCCACCGTCACATTTGTCGCCGAGCTGAACGGGCCGAACGTGCCGCAGGTCTATCTCTGGGACCAGGAAGCCTACCGCAAGAAATCCACCGGCCTGACGCTCTACAAGGGCATCATCATCGGCATCGCCGGCCTGCTCGCCCTGTTCCTCACGATCATCTTCGTGGTGAAGGGCGCGATCATCTTTCCGGCGGCCGCCGCCCTTGCCTGGGCGGTGCTCGCCTATGCCTGTATCGATTTTGGGTTCCTGCAGCGGGTCTTTCCCGTCACCGAAGTGGCCGAGCGGGTCTACCGGGCCTCCGCCGAGGCGGTGCTGGGTGCAACGCTCCTCGTCTTCCTGTTCGCCTATCTCAACCTGAGCCGCTGGCATGTGCGCTACGGCCATGTGGCGTTCTTCTGGCTCGCGTTCCTCGCCGGCCTCGTGGGTCTGGCGGTGTTCGACCCGCCGGTGGCGGCGGGCGTCGCCCGCATCTCGATCGCCGCCGTCGCCGGGGTCGGCCTGCTGCTGATCGTCTATCTCGCCATCCATAACGGCTACGACCGGGCGATCCTGCTGGTGCCGACCTGGTTCCTCCTCCTCGTCTGGGTCGTGGCCGCAGGCTTCGCCATCACCGGCCAGATCGGCAGCGACCTCGTCCAGCCGGCGCTCATCGGAGGTCTCGTCCTCATCGTCATGCTCATCGGATTCACGGTGATGCAGCACGCCTTCACCGGCGGCGGGATGACCCATTCCCTGGTCTCGGACACAGAACGGCGCGCCCTCGCCCTGACGGGCGCCGGCGACGTGGTGTTCGATTGGGACGTGCCGGCGGACCGGGTCTTCGCCGGTCAGGAGATCGAGAACCAGCTGGGCCTCAAGCGCGGCACGCTCGAAGGGCCGGCCTCGAACTGGCTCGGCCTCGTCCACCCCTTCGACGTGGACCGTTATTCCGCTGCCCTGGACACGGTGATCGAGGAGCGGCGCGGCCGCATCGTCCACGATTTTCGCCTGCGCTCCACGGAAGGCCTCTATGTCTGGTATCGGTTGAAGGCCCGGCCGGTGATCGGACCGGACGGCGAGGTCATCCGCATCGTCGGCACCATCTCGGACGTCACCGAGGTGAAGACCGCTGAGGAACGCCTGCTCTACGACGCGATCCACGACAGCCTCACCGGCCTGCCCAACCGCGAATTGTTCAACGACCGACTCGACGCCGCCCTCGCCTTCGCGAGCCAGGACGCGCGCCTGAAGCCGACGACGATCCTCCTCGACGTCGACCGGTTCAAGGCGATCAACGACGCCATCGGCCTCTCGGCGGGCGATTCGATCCTGCTCACCCTGTCGCGTCGTCTCGGCCGGCTCCTGCGCCCACAGGATTCACTGGCCCGCATCGCCGGAGACGAGTTCGGACTGATCCTGCTTTCGGAGCGCGAGCCCGACCGCATCCTCGCCTTCACGGACATGATCCGCCGGGCCATCGCCACGCCCATCACCTATGCCGACCGCGAGATCTTCCTCACCGTCTCCGTCGGCATCGTCCTGCATGAGGTGGGTGCCGCCTTGAAGCGCGAGGACGTGTTCAAGAACGCCGAGATCGCGATGATCCAGGCTAAGCGCAACGGCGGTGACCGCACCGAGGTGTTCCGTGCCTCCATGCGCAACGAACGCAGCGACCGGCTGATGCTCGAGGCCGATCTACGCCGGGCCCTGGACCGCAACGAGATGAAGGTGCTGTTCCAGCCCGTCGTCCGCCTGGAGGATCGCACGGTGGCGGGGTTCGAGACGGTTCTGCGCTGGGACCACCCCAAGCTCGGCCGCATTCCGCATTCCACCTTCATGCCCATCGCCGAGGAAAGCGGATTTATCGTCAATCTCGGCATCTTCGCGCTGGAGCGTACCGCCCTCGAACTCGCCGCCTGGCAGCGCTCCCTCGACGTCGACCCGCCCATCTTCGCCTGCGTGAACGTGTCCTCGCGGCAGATCCTCCGACACGACCTGCTTCACGACGTGAAGACGATCCTGGCCCGGTCGGGCGTGCTTCCCGGTTCGCTCAAGCTCGAACTCGGCGAGGGGCTGGTGATGGAGAACCCGGAATACGCGGCCCAGATGCTGAGCCGCATCCACGATCTCGGGGCTGGCCTCTCCCTCGACGATTTCGGCACCGGCTACTCGGCGCTGTCCTATCTCCAGCGTTTCCCGTTCGACACGATCAAGATCGACCCGACCTTCGTGCGCCAGATGGCGGCGGGGCACTCGGTGATGCTGCGCTCCATCGTCAAGATGGCGCAGGAACTGGGCCTCGCGATCATCGCCGACGGCGCCGAGAACGAAACCGACGCGCAGGCCCTGGCCGAGTTCGGCTGCGAATACGCGCAAGGGACCGCCTTTGGCGATCCCATGTCGATGCTCCAGGCCCGACAACTTGTCGGCGCGGCACCGGAAGCGGCCTGATCGCCAAACCGCGACGGTTGAATTAAACCTCCCTTAACCATGATCGCTCATCGTGACGATCGAGATGGATCGAGCGGCGCGGCACGGTCTGCCGTTCGACAGGAGGCGGGCGTGATGGCCGAAGCGGCATTGCGATTAAGCGACGAATTCGGCCTCGGCGAGGATTTCGGCTCGGATATCGTGAAGCGCCTCATGGCGCGCCCGATCCGCACCGGCACCACCCCGAAGCGCGTGGACATCGCTCCGGCGGCCTTGCCGGTGGAGCCGCGGGCAGAGGTGGTCGAGGAGGACGCACCGTCCGATGACTTGGCGCGCCTGCGCTCCGAGATCATGGTGATGAAGGCGGTCCTGCGCGCAGAGCGGGAAGAGGCCGCCAATGTCCGCGCCAGTGTCGAGCGACTCGCGGGGCCGGCCCCTCTCTCGCCGGAAGCCTGCGCGGTGCGCGACCGCTGGGCCGCCCTCGTGGATCAGTTGCTCGACGGACACCGGTGAGGTTTCCATCATCGGCCGGCGCGCGTCACCCGACGCCGGCTTCCTTTCGACGTCACTCAACTTTCGAGGCTCGACCATGAGCGCGCGCTGCTCGCTTGTCGTCAACGGCAAGGCCGTGCGGGTCTCGACCGGCGATACGCCGCTCGAAGCCGCCCTTGCCGACGGCGTGATCGCCCCCACCACCGGCCTGCACGGATCCCATCTCCTCGGCCAGGGCGCCAGCCCTTCCTCGCGCCGTGCCCAGGCTCGTCTGTACCGTGCGGAGCCCGTCAAGCTCTCCACGCCCCGCGCCTCCAAAGGGGTCGAGAGCCTCGTCTTCGCTGAGGTGAAGACGGCCGCCCAGGCACGCCGGGTCGGCACGGTGACCCAGATCGTTCCGCTCGGCGCCCATGTGGTCGAGGTGGTGATCACGATCACGCGCCGTCTCGACATCGAGCCGGGCCACCAGGTCACCGCCACGTTCGAGGGGTTCGACCCGATCGACGTGAGCCCGACCTTGCGCCTCGACGGCACGACCGAGCTCAACGAGCTCGTCTTCCACCTGCGCCTCGGACATGCCTGCGACGCGGTCGCCCATTCCCTCGGCGAGGAGATCCTTCTCGGACATCCGGTCAAGATCAAAGGTCCGGTCGGCCGCGGCTATTATCGCCCCGGCGGGGGTCGTCTGCTGCTCGTCGGCCGCGAGACCGGCTTCGCGCCGATCTGGGCGATCGCCCGGGCGGCGCGCTACATCGAGCCGCAACGCGAGATCGTGGTGGTGATCGGCGCCAGCGACCCCCTCGATCTCTATATGCGCCCGTCGCTCGACTGGCTCAGGGCCACCGGCGTCTCACGGATCACCCTCGTCGCCGACAGGACGAGGCAGCGCCCCCCGGATGTCCGTCCGGGGCCCCTCACCGCGCATCTCACCGGCCTGAAGACCACCGACGTCGTGCATGTGGCAGGCGACGCCTCCACCGTGGGCGCGGTCGAGGTCCTGGCGGCGGGTGCCGGTGCGCGATGCTACCCCATCCTGATCCCACCCGGCCTGTAGCCGCGACACCTGATGCCGAACGCGCCGATCCCGATCTAGGGTCGAGATCGGCGCGTTCGGCGAACGGCCCCGGCCGTGCCGTCACACTGGCAGACGGCCATGAGAAAAGGCATCGTCGTCCGGTATCAGGATTCGTCCTCGGCGGTTTCGGCGGAGGACCCGCGAAATCCGGTTGCGAGCACGTAGAGTTCGCTCGAATCGGCGCGGCTCGCCGAGGGCTTGACGTGGCGCACCAAGGTGAAGTCGCGTTTCAGGTCGGCGAGCAGGGTACCCTCCGTCCCGCCCTGGAAAACCTTGGCGAGATACGTTCCCCCCGGCGCCAGCACCTCGCGCGCGAATTCGGCGGCGGTCTCGGCGAGGCCGATGATACGCAGGTGGTCCGTCTGCTTGTGTCCGGTCGTGTTGGCCGCCATGTCGGACATGACGATATCGGCCTGCCCGCCGAGGAGATCGATCAGCCGCTTGGGGGCGTCGGGATCGAGGAAGTCGAGGGTGATGAACTCGACGCCGACCATCGGCTCGATTTCCAAGAGATCGATGCCGACGATCCGGCCGCTCGGCCCGACGATCTTGGCGGCGACCTGGGACCAGCCGCCGGGTGCTGCGCCCAGATCGATGATCTTCTGGTTCGGCTTCAGGATCTTGAAGCGCTCATCGATCTCGAGAAGCTTGAAGGCCGCGCGAGAGCGATATCCCTCGCGCTTGGCCCGCGCCACGTAGGGATCGTTGAGCTGCCGTTCGAGCCAGCGCTTCTGAGAGGCGGTGCGGCCGCGCCCCGTCTTGACCCGCTGCTTGAGATCGCCCCGCAACCCGCCGCCCGCACCACGCCTGTCGGTCAACGGTAGCCTCCGCGGCGCCAGACGCCGTCTTCGCGCATCATGTTCATCAAAAGACCTTCGCGCAGCCCCCGGTCGGCGATGCGTAGCCGTTCGGAGGGGAATGCCCTGCGGATCGCTTCCAGGATGGCGCAACCCGCGAGCACGAGATCGGCCCGATCCCGGCCGATGCAGGGATTGTCTGCCCTCTGGTCGAGGCGCGTGTCGAGCAGATCGTCGATGGCATCGCTCACTTCGCCGTCGCTCATCCACAACCCGTCGACGCGGCGGCGCTCGTAGCGCGCCAGGCGCAGGTGCATGGCGGCCAGCGTCGTCACGGTTCCCGACGTGCCGAGGAGGTGGAAATGCCGGGCATTGGCCGCCGGCGCGGCACGGATGGCGAAGCGCGACAGCATGTCGGCCACCTCCTCGACCATGCCCTCGAAGGTCAGGCGGGTAACATCGGCCACTCCATGCCGCTCGGCCAGGGTGACCACGCCGACGGGGAGCGAATCCCAGGCGCGGATCCGCAGAGTCGGGTCCGCCGAAGGGTTGGTGGCCGCCCCGTCGAGCCAGGCGATCTCGGTGGAGCCGCCGCCGATATCGAAGATGACCACCGATTCCGAGTAGGGGTCGGCCAGGGCCGCGCAGCCGGTGACCGCAAGGTAGGCCTCGGTCTGCCGGTCGACGATCTCGAGATCGAGCCCCACCTCGTCGCGCACGCGCGCCACGAAATCCGCCCCGTTGACGGCGAGCCGGCACGCTTCCGTGGCGATGATCTTGGCACGGGCAACGCCGCGCGATTCCATCTTGGCGCGGCAGACGCGCAGAGCTTCCAGCGTACGCTCCACAGCGGCTTCGCTGAGGCGGTCGGACGTACCCAGCCCCTCGCCGAGGCGGACGATGCGGGAGAAGGCATCGACCACGCGAAAGCCGTGGGACGCGGGCTCGGCGATCAGCAGGCGGCAATTGTTCGTGCCGAGGTCGAGGGCGGCGTAAGTGTTGCGCCGTCCGGGACGGTAGCCCACCACAGGCGGGGGACCAGCCTCCGGCACGGCGGAAGCGCTCGGTGAAGGCGGGCCGGCCATGGGGCGGGCCGGCATCATGGCGGCGCTCTCTTCCCTCATCGGCCTAGCCGGCATCCTCGATCGTGGCCCGACCGGGATAGATCGGCCATCATGCGATAAGAAGCCTACAGGCCTTGGGCGTCAGTGCAAAGCCTCGATCCGTGATCGCGTCAGAGAGCTTTGCCGGCTGCCGTCGTTCTCGGGACCGGACGCAGGAGGCTCTTCACCTGGGAGAACGGCCGCGGCCGGTTGATGACTTCGTCGAGGCGCGACCACAGAGTCTTGGGCGAGAACGGCTTGGCGATGATCTCGTTGACCCCGAGGGAGATGGCGCGGTCGACGACGTTGCGGCGCGGCTGCGCCAGCATCAGGATGATCGGAACGGTGGGCGACGGCGACGTGGTGGGCGTGCGGGCGAGGCGGATGAACTCCTCGCCGGACAGGATGGCCAGGTCCCAATCGAGGATCGTGATGTCCGGCTTGCTTTCGGCCAGCACCCCCAGCGCCTCGGCACCATCCGGCGCTTCGAGGACGCGTTTGATTCCCACGCGCATCAGCATGTCGCGAACGATTCGGCGGATGTAGAGGCTCTCGTCGACGACGAGGGCCGAAAGGTCCGGGAATGACGGGGTTGCGATCATCGGCCAGGGGTTCCGGGCCACCCGCTTTCGCAGGCGCCTGCACGCATCCTAGCGGCCATCGATGTGCATTTTCCTAACGCGACCGGGAAAAATGCTGAACGCGAAGTCGTTCATCCGCATGACGTTTGCGCATCCTGTACGCAATGGCCCTTCGAGGGGACGGCGGCCGGAGGCGAAACGGAGTACGTAAATTGTCGCAGGAAATCCGCGGAACCTTGCAGAGTCCGGTGAGAAGCACCTTGCGAGAGAGCCAAGATTCAGTCAGGACTAAGGCGTTATTCTTGGTCACCGCTGCTGAGAGTGATGATAGTGTGGTGAAGTGCCCGTCTGGGACGGCACGCACCCGGTATTCAAAGACAGATGGACGGCGGACGGTTTTTGCGAGCTTTCGATGGGACGTGGTCGTGATTTCAGGGGGCCGCAGAAGCGCGGCTTCGATGAGGGTGGTGCCGAGCCTCGCTGGCCGGATCAGGCACCCCCGAGCGGTGGCTTCGGCGGTGGATATGGCGGTGGCGGCGGCGGTTTCGATCGTGGTCCGGCACGTGCAGCAGCCGCTCCCTCTGGACCGGAGCGTGACGCAACGGTCAAGTGGTTCAACAAGGAGAAGGGCTTCGGCTTCGTGGAACTGGCTGACGGTTCCGGCGATGCGTTCCTTCACATCCGCGCAGTCGAGGCTGCGGGCCATGCCGATCTGCTTCCCGGTACGCGCCTGACCGTCCACACCGCGCAGGGCCAGAAGGGCCCGCAAGTCACGGACGTGACCAGCGTCGATACCTCGACGGCCGAGGCCGAGGCCCCGCGTCGTGCGCCCGCACCCCGCGCCGGTGGTTTCGGTGGCGGTGATCGCTTCAGCGGCGGCGGTGGCGGCAGCTACGGCGGCGGCAACGATCGCTTCGGCGGTGGTGGCGGCGGCGGCGGTGGCGGTCGTTTCGCCAGCGGTCCGTCCGTCGAGATGAGCGGCACCGTGAAGTGGTACGATCCGGCCAAGGGCTTCGGCTTCGTCTCCGTCAATGACGGCGGCAAGGACGTGTTCGTCCATCGCTCGGCCCTGTCGCGCGCCGGACTCGAGTCCCTCGCCGAAGGCCAGCAGGTTACCCTCAGCGTGATCGACGGTCAGAAGGGCCGCGAGGCCCAGAGCATCAATACCGATTACTGACCGGTATGAGAGATCCCGGGGAGATCGCGGTTACGCGACCTTCCCGATTGAGAGACGAATCGACGGCGGCCTTCGGGTCGCCGTTTTTCGTCTCCAGCTTCATCAGGGAAGCCGATGGCGGCCTCCGAACGGGTCGATCCGAAGGGACGATGCCGGGTGCCGGGAGCAACGATGCGTAGCGTCTTCGTGACGATGAGCCTGTGCTGGCCGATGGCTTTCGCCGGGCCGGCTAAGGCCGAGGATTTTACGGGCTTCTATGCCGGCGTGAATGCCGGCTACGCCTTCGGACGTGACGAGGGCACGCGAATACCGGACATGCAGTCCCTGTCGTCGACGCGCGGGCCGTACGAGCGGGGGGTCCTCCCGCCCAGCGCCCTCCAGGCTTCGGAGGTCATGCGGGGCGCGAGGACGAAAGCCGCTACGTCGACGACGGTCCGCTGATCGCCGGGCGAGCCGCCGACAGCACGATTCTCGCCGCCTTACGGCTCGGCTCGTCATCGCCTGAAAGGCGCATCGAGCCGTCGATGCGCTGAAGCGAGCGCACCTGCGCGTCGCGCGCCGCGCCGCCTTTGAGGAGCGGAAGCAGGGCCTCGCCCAGGCGTCCGGGGGTACATTCGGCCTGGATGAACTCGGGCATGGCATTCTCGCCGAGGATCAGGTTCGGCAGCACGATGGTCGGCACCTGGATCAACCGCCGCGCCACCGCCTCCTCGAGACGCGAGACCTTGTAGGCGACGACCATGGGCACGCCGGCCAATGCGAGTTCGAGGGTGACGGTGCCCGAGGCCGCCAGGGCCGCGCGGGACCGCCGGAAGGCCGCGTATTTCGCTGCCTCGCCATGAACGATCGTCACCGGGCGAGACCAGGAGAGGGCCAATCGCTCGATCATGGCGCGATGACGGGTGACCGCCGGGAGCACGGCGTCGATGGGTCCGTAGCGCTGCACGAGAAGGTCCAGGGTGGCACCAAAGACCGGCATCAGCCGTTCGATCTCGGAACGGCGCGAGCCCGGCAGAATCACGAGGGTCGGGGGCGTCCCCTCCCGCGCCGCCGCCTCTGCGGGATCCGGGCGCAGCTCGGCCAGGCGCTCGATGAGCGGATGCCCGACATAGGTGCATTCCGGCCCACCGAGGCGGCGATGCGCCTCCGGCTCGAAGGGCAGGAGCGCCAGGACGTGGTCGATGAACGGCCGCATCTTCGCCGCACGCCAGGGCCTCCACGCCCAGACGCTGGGAGAAACGTAATCGACGATGGGCAGATCGGGCAGGCGCTTTCGCACCCGCGAGGCGACCGCATGGGTGAAACCGGGACTGTCGATGATGACGAGGACGTCGGGGCGCGATTCGATGATGTCGCGCACGGTCTGGCGGATGCGACGCAGGAGGGTGCGAAGGCGTGCCGCCACCGGTAGGTAGCCCATCACCGCCACGTCATCGATGGGAAACAGGGAGACGAAGCCCTGCGCCACCATGGCTTCGCCACCAACGCCTCCGAACGTCACCCGCCCGCCGGAGAGGTCCGACAGCGCTCGCATCAGCTTGGCCCCGAGCTGATCGCCAGAATCCTCCCCTGCGACGAGCCAGATTCGTCTGGACGGGTGGATGGTCATGCCTCGATCCGCAAACCGATGAGGAACAGGCCCGCACGGTCGGCCTCGGCCACCGTGGCGTCCCTGTCGATGATGAGGGTGTAGCCCGCCTGGATGGCGATGCCGGCGCAGCCTGCCGCCGCCGCGGCCTTCACCGTCCGCGGACCGATGGCCGGCAGGTCGACCCGCAGATCCTGGCCGGTCTTGGCGAGTTTCACCAGCACGGTACCGGGCTGGGCCGCCCCGAGGCCGAAGGGCTTGCGCCCGAGGGCACGCGCCCGGGCGAGCATCCGGTCCGTTCCCTCCGGCCCCTCCACCGCCAGCGCGCGTTGTGCCGCGACGACGATCGCCTGGCCGACATCGTAGGCAGCCAGCGCCGCGAGGATGCCGCAACCCGTGGCGATGGAAGCCCGTGCCGCGAGATCCGGCGCGAGGCGGCCGAGCTGCCCTTCGGGGCTCAGCAGGTCAGGTGCCACATCGTGGATGCCGACGACACGGTGGCCGTTATCCTCCAGCAGGACGAGGGCGCCCCGCAGCAGCCGGTCGTCCCCTCCCCCCGAAATGGCCTTGAGCGCATCGCGATTCCGCAAGGCCGCCGCGGCGTTGAGGATGGCGGCGGGGTTGGGCCGCGAGACTCCGCCCACGGGTATGACGCAGGCCGGCCCCCAGGCTTCCAAGATCTTCAACGCCCCGGCGATGTCGAGGAGATCGACCGTGGCGTCGGCGCGTGCGCGCATCGGGCGCTCGGCAAAGCCACGGATGGCAAGCACCCGGAACGCGCGTCCCGAACGGTCGAGGGATTCGGCTACGAGTTCAGGAAGCCGCCCTGCCCCGGCCACCAGAACCAGACGCTCCTCCGGATGCGGATCGACGAGGGACACCGGCTGGAGAGACGCGGTCAAGCCGAGCCCGGATTCTCGCGCGGGGTGCAGATCGAGCGCTTACCGCCCTCGCGGATGAAGGCGATGATCTCGGCCACGGCACGATGCGACTCGAACTCCGCCGCCACGTCCTCCACCCGCTCCATCAGGGTGCCCTCCTGGGCAAAGAGCAGGCGATAGGCACGGCGCAGGGCATGGATGTCTTCGCGGGCAAAACCCCGGCGCTGCAGGCCGATGATGTTGAGGCCCGAGAGATAGGCGCGGTTGCCCAGCGCCATGCCGTAGGGAATGCAATCGTTCTCCAGCCCGGACAGGCCGCCGACGAAGGCATGGGCTCCGACACGGGCGAACTGGATCACCGCGGCGCCGCCGCCGAGGATCGCATAGTCGCCGACGCTGCAATGACCGGCAAGCATGACGTTGTTGGAGAAGACGACCCCATCGCCTACCCGACAATCGTGCCCCACATGGGAATTGGCGAGGAAGGTGCATTTGTCGCCGACGACGGTCTCGAGGCCGCCACCGGCCGTACCGGGATTCATCGTGACGCCTTCCCGAATCAGGCAGTCGGCCCCGATGGTCAGCGTCGATGCCTCGCCGCGAAACTTCAGATCCTGCGGCGGATGGCCGATGGAGGCGAAGGGATAGAGCTTCGTGCGGGGACCGATGCCGGTGTGCCCGGCGATGACGACGTGGCTGACGAGCTCGCAGCCCTCGCTCAGAGTCACATCTGGTCCGACATGGCAGAAGGGACCGATCCGCACGCCTTCGCCGATCGTGGCCCCGTCCTCGATGACGGAGCTCGGATGGATCTCGGCCAAGGCGCTCACTCCGTCACCAGCATGGCGCCGATCTCGGCCTCGGCCACGAGGGTGTCGCCCACTCGCGCCTGGCCCCGGAACCACCACATGGTCCGACGCTGGTTCATCTTCGTCATGTGGTACCGCACCGTATCGCCGGGCACGACGGGCTTGCGGAACTTGCACTTGTCGATGGTCATGAAGAACACCTGCTTGGCCCGCACATCGTCGGTCTTGATGTGCTGGCAGCAGATTGCGCCGGCGGTCTGGGCCATGCCCTCGATCAGCAGGACGCCCGGGAACACCGGCAGGCCCGGAAAATGCCCGGTGAATTGCGGCTCGTTGAACGAGACGTTCTTGATCCCGATGCAGGAGCGGTCCCCGTCGATCTCGATGATGCGGTCGATCATGAGGAACGGGTAACGGTGGGGCAGAAGTTCCAGGATCTTCTGGATGTCGGCCGAGCCCAGATCTTTCGGCATGTCACTCATCGATCGAACAATCCCATGGCGCCCCGGCGCCCCTGACGCCTCGCCTTAAACGTTGGAAGAAAATCGAACGTCGTCATCGGCATAAACGTCAACGGATGCAAGTCTTGGAGAGGCGTGCAGCCGGTCATGCCGTGCCAGGGACGGTTCCGACTCAGTCCTTGGGTGGCTCACTCGTGTCGCGGCCCGACTTTTCTGCGAGGCGGGCGAGAGCGGTGAGTTCGCGAAACCAGGTACGCACGGGCTTGGCCGGCGTGCCGCCCCAGCGGCTTCCGGGTGGTACGTCGCGGTTGACGTTCGAAGATCCGGCGATCTGCGAGCCCATTCCGATCCGCAGATGCCCGACCACGCCGACCTGGCCGCCGAGGACCACGTAATCCTCCAAGGTGGTCGAGCCGGAAATGCCGACGCCCGAGACGATGACGCAGTGGCGGCCGATGACCACGTTATGGGCGATCTGGACGAGGTTATCGATCTTGGTCCCCTCCCCGATCATGGTATCGCGGCCCGCGCCGCGATCGATCGTGGTGTTGGCACCGATCTCGACATCGTCCTGCACGATGACACGGCCGGTCTGGGGCACCTTGAGATGCCCGCCCGGCCCCATGGCGAACCCGAACCCGTCCTGACCGATGCGCGCGCCCGGATGAAGGATCACGCGGTTGCCGACGAGGGCATAGGCCAGGGTCGCCCCCGCCCCGATGGAGCAGTCGCGGCCGATGCGGACATTGGGGCCGATGACGGCGTTCGGGCCGATGACCGTGCCTGAGCCGATCTCGGCACCGGGACCGATCACGGCGCCGGGATCGACGATCACCCCGTCTTCGAGACGCGCCTTGGGATGGACATGGGCTCCGGGCGAGACGCCCTCGGTAGCGAATTGTGATTGGGGCCGCATGGCCTCCGGATGGAAGCGCGCCAGCAGGCCGGCATAGACCCTGTACGGGTCGCGCGTAACGAGGGCCACCGTAGCGGCGGGGACCTTGGCCGCGAAACGCGGCGAGACGAGGCAGGCCAGGGCCCTGGTTTGGGCCAGGACATCGCCGTAGCGGGCATTGTCCATATAGGCGAGGTCGCCCGGCCCCGCATTTTCGAGGGGAGACGCGCCGCCGACCATCGCCAGGGGGTCAGCCCCTTCGGGAAGCATAATGCCTGCAGCCCCGGCGATGTCACCGAGGCTGAGGGCCGTGCTGGATGCGAAGAAGATGGGATCAGACATGATGCGACAACGCGCGGGCCTCGGGAAAGGAAGCCCGCGCGTCTTGGCTCAGAAGCGCGAACCGCCGGAGAAACGGAAGGCCTGAAGCTGATCCTTGCCGACGCGGCCGAGGAAGCTGCCATCGGCGTTGTAGATCTTCTGGCCTTCGTCCTTGGTCAGGGCGTAGGCGTAATCGAAGCGGATCGGGCCGAGCGGCGAGTTCCACAGGATGGACGCGCCGATCGAGGAGCGGATCGTCATCTTGTCGCGGACGTTCAGGCATTCCGGCTCGACCGTGATCGCTCCGGCGCCGAGCGCCGTGTAGGCACAGGCCCCGCCGGGGGCGATGCCATTGATGATCGAGTCGCCGTTCACGTTGAACTGCGTGCGGCTGTTATAGCCGAACAGCGTACCGGCATCGGCGAAGACGGCACCCTTCAGGCCGAGATCACGCGGAATACCGTAGATGGGGAACTGAACTTCGAGCGTGCCGCCGAAGTAGGTGGTGCCGCCGACGGCGTTCGAGCGGGAATCGGCGCTGCCAACGTCGCGCGGACCGATTCCGTTGGGCGCGAAGCCGCGAACGAGCGACGGACCGAGGAAGTACTGATCGGTGATGCGCAGCTTCTCGTCGGTGAGCGGCGAGATATGGCCGCCCTGGAAGCGGGCGAAGCCGACCACGTCCTCGTAGAATTCCTTGTAGTAGCGCATGTCGCCGGCCACGCGGAAGAACTTCGAGTCACCGCCGAGACCTGCGATTTCAGGCTTCAACTCGGCGTAGAGGCCGTTCCGCGGCTGGGCGAGATTGTCCAGCGTCGAATAGGCGAGCGTCACACCGGCGAGCGAGGTGAGCGTGTTGCCGGTCGAACCCTTCAGAGCAATCGAGGCTTCGCCATTGTAAGCACAATTGTTCGGGTAGGACGCCAGACCGCTCGTATTGAGCCCGGACACGGGATCGATCGTGCCCGCCGGGTTCACCGTTGTGAAGCCGGGGATCGGGTTCGAGCAGTCGTTATACGGCCGCTTCGTGCTGTTCGGGATCGTCAGCTCGGTGTTGTAGAGCGAGTAGCGCAGGGTGATGCCGAACTCTTCCGTGATCGGCAGGCCGACGCGGATCTGACCGCCGTAGACCGTGGTCTCGTAGCGCGAGTAGCGGGTCAGGTCGCTGTACTTGTAGAAGGCGTCGAAGCCGGCGGCGAGACGGTAGCCGAGGAAGTACGGCTCGGTGAACGAGAAGTCGACGCCGCGCGAGTACTGGCCGCCGGTGCCGGCGACGCGGACATACTGGCCGCGACCGAGGAAGTTCGACTCGGAGACCGAGACTTCACCGATGATGCCATCCTGGGTGGAGTAGCCGCCTGCCACCGAGAACGAACCCGTGGGCTGATCCTCGACATCGATGTTGATGATCACGCGGTCGGCCGACGAGCCCGGCTCGTTGGAGAAGCGGACCTTCTTGAAGAAGCCGAGACCGTTCAGGCGACGCTCGGCGCGGTCTGTGAGAACGCGATTATAGGCATCGCCCTCGGTGAGATCGAGCTCGCGGCGGATGACGTAGTCGCGGGTGCGGGTGTTGCCGCGGATGTTGATGCGCTCGACATAGACGCGCGGGCCGTCCTCCACGACGAAGCCGAGGGCCACGGTATGGGTGGCGCGGTCGCGCTGGCCGGTCGGGCGGACCTGGGCGAAGGGGAAGCCCTGGCGGGCGACCTGATTGGTCACGCCGGAGAGGGTCTTCTCCACGTCCTCGGCATTGTAGACGTCGCCAACGGCGGCGCGGACCTCACCGTCGAGGATCTGGGTGTCGACACCCGGCAGACGCGAATCGATGGCCACCGCACCGACGGTGTATTGCTGACCCTCGTCCACGGTCACGGTAATGACCCAGCCGGCATCGCCCTCGCCTTCGACGTAGCGCGCATCGGCATTCACCACCCGGAAGTCGGCATAGCCGTTCTTCAGGTAATAGCGGCGCACGAGGTCGAGATCGTTGGTGATCCGGTCGGGATCGTAGACGTCCGAAGTCTTGATGAACGAGAGGAAGTTCATCTCGGACGAGCTCATCAGCTCGCGCAGCTTGCTTTCGGAATAGGCACTGTTGCCGACGAAGTTGATCGCCTTGATACCGGTCTTGTCGCCTTCCTCGATCACGTAGATCAGGTCGATGCGGCCGTTGGGCAGATCGACGGTGCGGAAGCTGACCTTGGCGGTGCCGCGACCGGCCCGGCGGTAGATCTCGCGGATACGCTGAAGATCGGCCTGGACGATGCCTTCGCTGAAGCCGCCGCGAGCCTTGGCCTCGACCTCGGCTTCGAGCGTCCCCTTCTCGACCTTCTTGTTCCCCTCGAACACGACACGGTTGATGAGGTTGTTCTCGCGTACCGTCACCACCGTCCCGGCGCCGCTGCGCGAGACTTTCACGTCGGAGAACATGCCGCTCGCCAGCAGGTTGCGGCGAGCTTCTTCGGGAGATCCCGAGGCCGTGCCGGTCACGTAGGACCGGATCGTGTCGGCATCGACGCGCTTGTTACCCTGGACGACGATCTGCTGCGCCTGAGCCGTGCCGCCCAGAACCAGCCCTGCGGCCGCGGCAGCGACTAGGACGATGGTCCGTTCGGCCGACTTCCGCCGGCGCTTCCCCGTCATCGACATCATGTAATCGCCCGTCTCTATTTATTAACAGTCCGGGTTTGCACCCGCAGACAGGCGGTCGTTATCCGACCGTCCCGTCACCTGGTCCCAAGCTCAGCTTCTACCGAGTTTCCCGAGCGAAGCAAACGCTCGGACCTGGGCTGTAGGGGGGATTTTGGGGAGACGTGGCCTTCCGGTCACTTAACGGTTCCCGTTCATCGCTCGATAAGGTGAATCAATCGTCAATTTGCAGCAAAAAGCCCGCCCCGGGAACCGGGCGGGCTTTTCGATTGTCGAGCCTGATCAGGGCGTTATGGAGAAATCCACAACCTTGCGGGAGCCATGCCCTGCGCCGCCACCAAGACGACGGCGTCGGGTCAGGAACCCCGTCCGGACCAGGACGCGCCGAGGTTCAGGATGTCGTTCCAGGCGGCGAACAGCATCAGGAACAATACCAGCGCGAGCCCGATCCGGAAGCCGATCTCCTGGGTCTTCTCGCTCAAGGGGCGGCCGCGGACGGCCTCGAACGCGTAGAACAACAGGTGTCCGCCATCGAGGAGGGGAACCGGGAAAAGGTTAAGCAGGCCGATCGACACGGACAGGAGCGCCACGAGGCCGATGAGCCCGCCGACACCGCCGACCTTGGCGACCTCGCCCGAAACGCGGGCGATCCCGATGGGCCCCGACAGCTGATCGGCGGATTCGCGCCCCGTCACCAGCTTGCCGAGGTAGTTCATGGTCCGGTCGACGACGAAATAGGTCTCCGACACGCCAAGCCCGAGGGATTGAATGAGGCCGTAATGCCGAACCTGGGCGTCGGCGCCGTTCGGTCCCTTGATGCCGAGACGGCCGAGGCGGTGCTTGCCGAACGGCGTGCGCTCCTCCACCGCGTCAGGAATCGCGGTCAAAGTCTTGGTCTCGCCGCCGCGGTCGACGGTGACTGCGAGGCTGGCGCCGGCGCTGCCGGAGACGGTGCGCTGCATGTCGAGGAAGTTCGTCACCTGCGTCCCGTCGATGGACGTGACAATGTCACCGGGCTGGAAGCCCGCCCGCTCGGCAGCGCTGTTCGGCATCACGCCGTCGATGCGCGGCGGGAGCTCGTAGCGGCCGGAAACATAGATCGCGCCGGCAAAGAGCGCGATGGCGAGGAGAAAATTGGCGATGGGTCCTGCAGCGACGATGGCAGCGCGCTTGCCCAGGCTCTGGGCTGGGAAACTCGTGGCGCGCTCCTCAGGCGTCATCCGCGCAAGGGCCGCGGGATCGGCCACGCTCGCGCCGTTGGCGTCGCCGTGGAACTTGACGTAGCCGCCGAGCGGGATCGCCGACACTTTCCAGCGGGTGCCGTGACGATCGTTGAAGCCGAAGAGTTCGGGGCCGAAGCCGAGGGAGAAGGCGTGGACGCCGACCCCGCACCAGCGGCCGACGAGGAAATGGCCCATCTCGTGGACGAACACCACGATGCTGAGCACGATGACGAAGGGGATCACCGACCCGAAGAAGCCGGAGGCCGTCCCCCCCATCGAAGTTAGAAAGTCCATTCGTCGATCCTCAGGGCCTCGCGAGGGGCCAACACACGTCCATAGCAGATCGGATCACGGTGGAGCGAACGCAAACCGGGCGAGGCCTGCGAGATCGTCGCATGCGGCTCGCCCGTCCCCGATTTCCTCGGTGGACGGTTAAGGGCCCGGCCGGTGCAGTCGTCTCAATGGCCGCCGCCCGCCAGCGCGGTGTCCCGTGGCCGGCGGATCAACGGCGTGGCGCAAGCCATGGCGAGGAACAGGAATGTGAGGACCAGGAAGACGTCGCTGAAGCTCATCACCAGCCCCTGCATCCGCACCGTGTTCATCATCGACTTGAGGGCCACGGCGTTGCCGTCGAGACCGAGGGCGTCGAACTGGCGGCGCGTCGAGTCGAGCCGCTCCAGTACGGCAGTGTTCGTCCAGGTGAAGCGCTCGTGCAGGCGGGCGAGATGCAGGTCCCAGCGGTCGTTAAGCACGGTGTTGATGAGGGCGAGGCCGACCGCCCCGCCGAGATTGCGGGTGAGGTTGTAGAGACCGGACGCATTCTTCATCCGCTCCGGCGGTAGGGTGCCTAGCGCGATGTTGTTGATCGGGATCATGCACAGCATCAGCGAGCAACCGCGCAGAACCTGCGGCAGCAGCAGCTCCCAGAAATCCCAGTCCTTGGTCAGGCCGGTGACAATCCAGGTACCGGCGGCGAAACCGGTGAAGCCGATTCCCATCAGGATGCGCGGATCGATCCTGCCCGAGAACCGCCCGGCGATGGGGGCGGTGGCGAACATGCACAGGCCCGATACGAACATCGTCTCGCCGATCTGCAGGGCCGAGTAGCCGCGCACGCGCCCGAGATAGACCGGGTAGAGATAGGTGAGACCGTAGAGACCGATCCCGAGGACGAAGCTGAAGACGCAGCCCGCCGCGAAGTTGCGATCGGAGAAGGCGCGCAGGTCGACGATGGGCTCCCGCGCGGTCAGTGCGCGCCAGAAGAACGCGACACCGCCGGCGACGCAGATGATGGCGCAGGCGAAGACCGCCTCGTCCTGGAGCCAGTCGTGGTTCGGTCCCTCCTCGAGCACGTATTCGAGGCAGCCGAGGAAGGCGGCCATGAAGGCGAGACCGAACCAGTCGAAGCGCTTGAACAGGTCGAGGTTCGGCTCGTCGAAATCGACGAGCAGGTAGGTCGAGACGGTGACGACGATGCCCGGCACCACGTTGATGAGGAACAGCCAGTGCCAGTCGAACGCATCCGTGAGGTAGCCACCCACCGTCGGGCCGATGGTGGGGGCGAGCGTCGCCACGAGGCCGATCATCGGCGACACGATGGAGCGCTTCGAGGGCGGGAAGATCGTGAAGGCCGAGGCGAAGACGGTGGGGATCATGCCGCCGCCGATGAAGCCCTGCAGTGCCCGCCACAGGATCATCTCGTTGATCGAGGTCGAGGTCGCGCACATCAGGCTCATCAGGGTGAAGCCGCCGGCAGAGATCACGAACATCCAGCGCGTCGAGATCACCCGCGACAGGAAGCCGGAGAGCGGGATCGCGATGACCTCGGCGATGAGGTAGCTGGTCTGGACCCAGGGGATCTCGTCGCCCGAGGCCGAGAGCCCGGCCTGGATCTCGGCCAGCGACGCCGAGACGATCTGGATGTCCAGGATCGCCATGAACATCCCGAACACCATGCAGACGAAGGCCACCATCCGGCGGCGATCGAGGGGCGGCTCGGCGGCAAGCGCGATAGGTGACGGCGCGATGGTGGCGGTGGCGGCCATGATCGGCCCCTAATGCCGCCACGCCGTGCGGAGGGGTTCGCCTCCGTCGCGGGTATCGACGCGCACGGTGACGGAAAGGCCCGGACGCAGGAGCCCCTCATGGGCGACGTCCGCCGGCACATGGATGCGCACCGGCAGGCGCTGGACGATCTTGGTGAAGTTGCCGGTGGCGTTGTCCGGCGGCAGCAGGCTGAAGACGGAGCCCGAAGCGGGTGACAACGACTCGACCTCCCCGACGATGTCCTGGCCGGGATAGGCGTCCACCACGATGTGGACGCGCTGACCGGGATGCATCCGCTCGACCTGCGTCTCCTTGAAATTCGCATCGATCCGGACGCTCTCAAGGGGGACCAGGGCGGCGATGCGCGAGCCCGGCGCAACATAGGCGCCCGCCTCCACCGCCTTGTTGCCGACGACGCCGTCGAAGGGAGCCTGAATCACCGTGAAGGCGAGGTCGCGTGCGGCTCTCTCCTCGGCGGTCTTCAGCTCGGCCGCGAGCCCTTCCGCCTCCCGGCCCTGAGCCCGCAGAACCTCGACATTGGCCTTCATCATGGCGAGGTTCGCCTCGGCGCCCTTCACCGTGGCCTCGGTGCGGTTGCGGTCGGCCAAAGCCTGCTCGATGCGCGACTTAGCGACGAAATCGACCTTTTCCAGCTGCTGCTGGCGGGCGTAATCGGCGGCAGCGCGAATGGAGTCGGCCTTGGCTGCATCGATCTGCGCGGCACTCTGGAGGATCTGAGCCTGCGCAGCCTCCACCTGCCGGCCAATGCGGGCAATGGTCGCCTGCTGCGTCAGGAGCTTGTCGTGCGCCGCTTGGGCGGCGAGGCGATAATCGCCGTCGTCGAGGCGGGCGATCACATCGCCCTTCTTCACCGCCTGTCCGTTCATCACCGGCACGGCAGCGAGATAGCCCGGAACCTTGGCGGCGAGGATCGAGATGTCGGCCTGGACATAGGCGTCGTCGGTAGAGACGAAGAAGCGGCCCACATTCCACCATTCGTAGCCCTGGTAGCCGCCGCCGGCGAGGCCGAGGACGACGAGGCTTGCCAGAACGGCCTTGCGCAGCGGACGCCGTTTCGGACGCGGCGCGACCGCTGCGGCTGGTGGCGCCACCGTTGGTCCGGCCACGACGGGGATCGCCGGCGATGCCGCCAGCGGCTCGGCATCGTCGGAATGGACGGCACCCGAGGGCACGTCGTCGTGCCGGTCATCGTCGTGCAGAGACATGATCCCGTCCCGAAAGATGAAAATTGACCGAACCGTTCGGTCAACTTCGGTCTCGAATTGACCGAGGCCGTCGATTGCTTCTAGGTAGAATGACTGAACGGTTCGGTCAATCGGAGGAAACAATGGCAGCAGGCGGAGCGGATCCTCCGGCGCTCGACAGGACGGGCACGCGGCAGACGGCGGAAACGGATAAGCGCCGGCAGATTCTCGATGGCGCACGTTCGGTCTTCATGTCCGCCGGCTTCGACGGCGCCAGCATGGGCGAGATCGCCAAGGTGGCGGGCGTGTCGAAGGGTACGCTCTACGTCTATTTCGACAGCAAGGAGGCGCTATTCGAGGCGCTGACGCTGGAAGAGAAGCGCGGCCTCGCCGAAGCCCTGTTCCAGCTCGATGCCGACGATCCCGACGTGCGCGGGGTCCTCACCCGGCTGGGCCGGACCTACCTCGTCCACATGATCCGTCCGGACCACGTGGCGATCATCCGCATGGTGATCGGAGCCACGGAGAAGTTTCCCCGATTCGGACAGGCCTTCTACGAGGCCGGCCCGGCGCAGGGAGTCGCGAGGCTCGCCGCCTATCTCGACCGTCAGGTCGCTACGGGCCGCATGCGCCGCGCGGATACCGAACTCGCGGCCAAGCATTTCCTGCACCTGTGCCAGGCCGGGCTGCTGACGCGCCTGCTCTTCGCGGCGGGTAGTCCGGTGACGGAAGCCGAGATCGGTCCCCGCGTGAGCGAAGCCATCCGCGTGTTCTTCGCGGCCTACGGGCCCGAGGACTGAGGAGGCGGCGCCTCGCGAACGGTTACGGTCGATTCAGGCAAACTGGGCAAGGGTGACTCGAGACGCGACCGGAGCGGCAGGTCACCGAGAGATGCGAATCCTGGTTCTGGGAGGCTACGGCCTCATCGGCTCGGCGGTGGTCTCCCGCTGCCTCGCCGCCGGGCATGCGGTGACGGGCCTGGGGCGGAACGTCTCGGCGGCGCGATGGCGTCATCCCGATGCCGACTGGATCGAACGCGATATTGCTAGACTCGTCGCACCGGAGAATTGGACCACGGTCCTGACCGGATTCGATGCCGTGGTGAATTGCTCGGGCGCCCTGCACGACGGCCCGCACGATGATGTCCGCGCCGTGCAGGAGGTTGCCATGCGCGCCCTGTTCGCATGTTGCCGGACGGTGGGCGTCCTGCGCGTCGTCCAGGTCTCAGCGGTGGGAGCCTCGCACGACGCCCCCACCGAATTCCTGCGCAGCAAGGCCGAGGCCGACGCTGCCCTGGCCGCCCTCGGTCTCGACTGGGTGATCCTGAGGCCCGGCCTCGTTCTCGCGCCGGTTTCCTACGGCGCCACCGGCCTGATCCGCGGATTGGGATCGCTTCCGGTGGCCTTCCTGGGGATGCGCTCCCTCCGTCCGATCCAGACCGTCCATGTGGATGACGTGGCGGGGGCGGTCCTTCTCGCGGTGGAGGGAGGGATCGCCATGCGGGCGCGCTACGACCTCGTCGAGGAGCACGGCCGCACCCTGCCGGACATCGTCGCGGCCTACCGCGCCTGGCTCGGGCACCCTCCGGCCCGGCTCGCGCTGCCGGTCCCGTCCTGGCTTCTGAGCGTCGGCTTCCGGGTGGGCGATCTCGTGGGCCGCCTCGGCTGGCGAACTCCCATCCGCACCACGGCTCTGCGCCAGATCGAGGCCGGCATCGGCGGCGACCCATCCGCCTGGAAGCGTGTCGCCGGTTCCCCCCTTTCCTCCCTGTCGGAAAGCCTTCGGCGGATGCCGTCCGGTGTGCAGGAGCGCTGGTTCGGGCGGTTGTGGCTCCTGAAGCCGGCAATCCTGGCCACGCTCTCACTGTTCTGGCTACTCTCGGGGCTGATCGCCCTGACGCATCTCGACGCTGCCATGGCGGCCATGACCGCGCACGGCATCGATGCAGCGACCGCGCGGGTCACGGTGCTCGCCGGCATCCTCGTCGATGTGGCGCTGGGGGCGGCGATCCTGGTGAGGCGCACCATGCCGCTCGCCGCCCTCGGCATGGCGGCGATGACGGGGATCTATCTTTTCTTCGGCTCGGCCATCGCCGCCGGCCTCTGGCTCGATCCCCTCGGCGCCTATCTCAAGACCCTGCCCGGGGCGATGCTGGCCCTCGTGGCCTGTGCGTTGGCCGACGAGCGCTGACACCGATGGATCACGTCGACTTCCTACGTTGGTAGTATCCTCGCCTTCGCCGCCATGCTCGCCATTCTCTGGCCGATGACGGCGAAACCGCGCTTCGCCCTGTTATGCCGGAGGCTCAGGCGGCAGACGGCAGCGCCTTGGCGCTCCACGAGCGGACATGGGCGTCGATGGCCAGTGCCTCGTCCACGTCCGCCGGCGCGCTGCGATACTCGGGCGCGAAATGCTCGCACGCCCGCTCAACCAGCTCGGCGATGCCGTAGAAGCCGATCTCGCCGCGGATGAAGGCGGCCACCGCGATCTCGTTGGCGGCGTTCATTACCGTCGGCGCGGCCCCGCCCTCCGCGAGCGCGGCGCGGGCGATGCGCAGGCAGGGGAAGCGTGCCTCGTCCGCCGCCTCGAAGGTGAGGCTGCCGACAGAGGCGAGGTCGAGGGAGCGTCCCCGCTCGATGGTCAGGCGGTCGCCGAGGCCGAGGCAATGGGCGATAGGGACACGCATGTCCGGCATGGCGAGACCCGCCGTCACGGCGCCGTCGCGCCAGGTGATGAGGCCGTGCACGATGGATTGCGGATGCACGATCACGTCGAGGCGCTCGGCCTCGATGGCGAACAGGTGATGCGCCTCGATGAGCTCGAGGCCCTTGTTCATGAGCGACGCCGAATCGATGTTGATCTTCATCCCCATCGACCAGGTCGGATGAGCCGCCGCTTCCGTCGGCGAAGCCGCCGCGATGCGCTCCCGCGTCCAGGTGCGAAACGGGCCGCCGGAGGCGGTGATCGTCATCTTGGTCACGTCCGAGACCCGGCCATCGCCGAGAGCCTGGGCCAGGGCATTGTGCTCGGAATCGACGGGCAGCAGCGTCGCCTTGAACCGCGCGGCGTCGCGCATGAAAGCGTCGCCGGCGCAGACGAGGCTCTCCTTGTTGGCCAGCGCCACCGTGCGGCCGAGGCGCAGGGCGGCATGGGTCGGGCGCAAGCCTGCCGCGCCGCTCACCGCCGCCACGACGATGTCCGCGTCACGGGCCACGGCTTCGAGGACGGCGCCCTCCCCCGCCCCGTTGGCGATGCCGGTGCCGGAGAGCGCCTCGCGCAGGGCCGGCCCCTGGCTCTCATCGGCCAAAGCCGCAAAGTCGGCCCCGATCTCGCGGGCGAGCTTGGCCAGCGCCGCGGCGTCGCGACCGCCGACGAGGGCGCCGATCCGGAACCGCTCTGGGTGCTGGGCCAGCAGGTCCGTTGTGGAACGACCGATTGACCCGGTGGCGCCGAGAATGGTGACGGTATGGGTCAACGGATCGATTCCTTCAGACCACGCCTAAGTGGTGGGCGATGAGATAGAGGCCGGCGAGGACGGCCACGGCGAAGAAGCCGTCGAGGCGATCCATGACACCGCCATGGCCCGGGATCGAACGGCCCGAATCCTTCACGCCGTAATGCCGCTTCAGGCCTGATTCGGCGAGATCGCCGGCCTGGCTCAGGATGGAGGCGACGGCACTGGTGAGCGCGACCACGGCGAGGTTGCCGTCGGCGAGGGTGCTCCACCCCTGCGAGCGGGCGGCCATCACCAGCAGGGTGCCGGCAGCGATACCCGCCGCGAGGCCGCCGAGGGAGCCCGACCACGTCTTCTTGGGGCTCACCGACGGCATCAGCTTCGGCCCGCCGAACGTCCGGCCGGTGATGTAGGCGACGATGTCGGTGGACCAGACCACGGCGAACATCCAGGCGGGCCCGAAGATACCGATGGCGGGATCGTCGCGCAAAGCCGGGGGAACCAGGGCCAGAACGGCGGCGCTGAGGAAACCGATGACGATGCGGCCCCGCCCGCCCGAATCCCGCACGGTGACGACGAGTGCCACGAGGGTGACGATGGCGAGCGCGAGCCAGATCGATAGCGATGCATCGAGGCGCAGGCAGAGCGCGAGGCCGGCCAGCCCCAGGCCCGTGATCGCCACGGCGGGCCTGAGCGGCGCGATCCGGCTGATCGTGATCCATTCGCCCGCGAAGACGATGCCGGCGATGAGCCAGATGGCGGCGAAGGCCCACCCGCCGAGGAACAGCGTGGTGAGCACGATGGTCGCCAGCACGATGGCCGATGCGGTACGAAGCTGAAACTCGCGGCCGCCGAGGGGGCCACGCCTCGGCGCGGACGCCGCGTCGCCGGGCGAGACCATCACCCGGCCTTGCCGCTGAGGCCGCCGAAGCGGCGGTCGCGACGATGATACTCGTCGATGGCCGCATGGAAGCAGGCGTGATCGAAATCCGGCCAGAATTCCGGCACGATCACGTATTCGGCATAGGCCGTCTGCCATGTGAGAAAGTTCGACAGGCGCTGCTCGCCGGATGTCCGGATGACGAGGTCGGGATCGGGGATGCCGGTGGTGTCGAGGGCCTGGCTGATGGCTTCGAGGCCGATCTCGGCGGGGCTCATCCGCCCGTCGGCCACGGCCTGGGCCAGGGTCCGCACCGCCCGCAGGATTTCCTGCCGCCCACCGTAATTGAAGGCGATCACCAGGGTGAGCCCGGTATTGCCGCGTGTCCGCGCCTCGGCTTCGTCGAGGAGCGCGGCGATATCGGCGCTCAGGCCCTCCCGGGCACCGATGATCCTGACGCGGACGTTGTTGCCGTGAAGCTCGGCGAGGTCGCGCCGCACGAAAAGCTTCAGCAGGCCCATGAGATCGGCGATCTCGGCCGGCGGCCGGCGCCAGTTCTCGGAGGAGAAGCTGTAGATCGTCAGATAGGAGACGCCGAGTTCGATCGCGGAACGGACTGCGCGGCGGACGGCCTCGACGCCCCGGCGATGCCCCTCGACGCGCGGCAGACCGCGGCGCGCAGCCCAGCGGCCGTTACCATCCATGATGATGGCCACATGGGCGGGCGCCGCCGGACGGGTGACGGGTGACGGGCCGGACCCCGACGGCGCGGCATCGCGCGAGGCGAGGCCGACCGTGGCAGCGGCCGCATCCCTATCCCCGGCCGCAGATACCTCGATCTGACGCGCGCCCTCTGAGCGACCCAACGCGCTTCTCCCCGTCCCTGATTCCGTCGATTCCATACCTGTCCGAAACCTAGACCTGCATGATTTCCTTTTCCTTCGAGGCGAGAACGCCGTCGATCTCGGCGATGTGCTGGTCGGTCACCTTCTGCACCTCGGTGGCCTGACGCTTCTCGTCGTCCTCGCTGATGGCGCTGTCCTTCTCGAGCTTCTTGAGATGGTCGAGCGCATCGCGGCGGACGTGGCGGACCGCGACACGGGCCTCCTCGGTGTATTTATGGGCGACCTTGACCATTTCCTTGCGCCGCTGCTCGTTCATCTCCGGCACGCGCAGGCGGATGGTCTGGCCTTCGGTCTGGGGATTCAGCCCGAGATCGGATTCGCGGATGGCCTTTTCCACGGCGGCGACCATGCTCCGGTCCCAGACCGAGATCGACAGGAGGCGCGGTTCGGGCACGCTCACCGTGGCGACCTGGGCCATCGGCATCGACGACCCGTAGGCATCGACGTTGATCGGATCGAGGATGCTCGGAGTGGCTCGTCCGGTGCGCAGGGAGCCGAGATCCTTCGACAATGCGCTCACGGCGCCCTGCATCCGGCGCTTGATATCGTTCAGGTCGAACTCTGGGGTCGCCATACTGTGTGTCCCGACGAAATTAGGGAGAAAGGGCGTTGGGCCGCCGGGGCCCGTGCGTGCGGCCTCAATGAACCAAAATCCGACAGGTCGCAAATGGCGTTCGCAGCTGCGGCGGATCAAATCGCCGGTGCGAGCGTGGTTCGCGATCGGCCTATCGCGCGACCGGCTTCATCGCCACGATCCCCGGCTGGCCCGAGCGCTGCACGAAATGGCTCGCATCGAGCTCCGTGAACGCCCGGAGCAGGGCGATGATGGCCGCCGCCGACATCTCCGTGGGGTCGAACTTCGCGGTGGAACCGTATTGGAGATAGAGGGCGTTGAGAGCCTCCGAACGGCCGGCATAGCCCACCGTCCATCCCCCCAACGACCGCTGTTGCACCGGGGCGGCCGAGACGAGGACCATGCCACTGTGACGGCTGTCCGCCGCCACATTCCAGAGCTGCTCCGAGATCGTCGATGCCTCGCCCTCCATGGCCTGGAGGAAAAAATCCTCGTTGAACACGAGGGCTCCGGTCATGCCGGACGCGCGATCGTAGCGGCTGCAGGAGGCCAGGATGTCCCTGACCATGTCGCGCATCGAACCACCCGTCAGCTTCACGAGATTCCGGCTATAGAAAACGATCTGCGACAAGGGCATCGACTATGCTCGGTAGCCGCTTCGGGCGAGCGGCAGGCGTTCCCTTTCCCAGGACGACCTAAATTCCTCAAGAAACCCTGATGCTGAAAGCGAGCGATCGACTGAACGACCGCCGTGCATCAACTCGGAACCGCCAACCCGATACTTGAGATAGGGTACCGTCAGGGCACGACATGCGTCGAAGGAGCGTTCCCGGTGAGGATCGCGGTCACCGAACTCGGAGGATGGACCGAGCCGACCACGATGGAGATGCGGCTTTCGCGGGCGAGAGCGAAAGCAGCGGTATCCATGATCTTGAGATCGCGGGCGATGGCATCGTCATGGGTCAGGCGATCGAAACGTACCGCCGACGGGTCCTTCTTCGGATCGGCCGAATACACCCCGTCCACCTGCGTCGCCTTGAGCACGGCTCCGCAGCGCAGTTCGGCCGCGCGCAGGACGGCGGCAGTGTCGGTGGTGAAATACGGGTTGCCGGTGCCGCCGGCGAGAACGACGACCTGGCCCTTGTCGAGATGGTGCAAGGCCGGCTGGCGCGCATAGGTCTCGCAGATGGTCGGCATCGACACGGCGGACATGGTGCGGGCGGGCACGCCGGCGGCATTGAGCGCCGTTTCCAGGGCGAGGGAGTTCATCACCGTGGCGATCATGCCCAGCGAGTCGCCGGTGGCCCGGTCGATCCAGCCCGCCGACGAGATGCGCGCGCCCCGGATCATGTTGCCGCCGCCGACCACCAGGGCGACCTGGAAGCCGGCCTCCAGGGTCTTGGCGATATCGTCCGCCAGGGCCGCCAGGAGCGGGGGATGCAGCCAATACCCGTCCGGGGCGGCCAGGGCCTCGCCCGACAGTTTCACGAGCACGCGGCGAAACGGTTTGGTCTTCGACATGGCGCCAGTCCCCTTGAGCACCGGCGCAAGGCCGAACGATCCAATCGGAAGTGTCCGCTGTCTATCGCAAGGCGGTCGCGAAGGTCGAGAGGCAGGACGCCGTTAGCGCGTCATCCCCCCTCACGTGCCCAAAGCTGTGGAGAGACGCTACGAGGCCGTGGGACCGGAAACGCGAAACGGGCGCCGGCATCGCTGCCGCCACCCGTCCCACATGAAGACTCGTCTCGGATCGAAGGCAGCGTCAGCCGCGGGCGGCGGCCGCGACTTCGGTGGCGAAATCGGGAGCCTCTTCCTTCTCGATGCCCTCGCCGAGGGCGTAGCGCACGAAGGCCGTGAGCTTGACCGGCGCACCGGCCTTGCCCTCGGCTTCCTTCAGCACCTGCGTGATCGTCTTGGAGCCGTCATGGACGAAGGGCTGCTCCAGGAGGGTGACCTCCTTGTAGTAGCTCTTCAGGCCGCTCTCGACGATCTTGGCGAGCACGTGGTCCGGCTTGCCGGCGTTCTTCTCGCGCAGGATGTTGCTCTCGCGCTCCAGCACGGCCTGATCGACGCCGGCCGCGTCCAGGGCCACCGGGTTGGTGGCCGCGACGTGCATGGCGATCTGACGGCCGAGGGTGGAGAGAACGTCCACGTCGCCCTCCGATTCGAGAGCCACCAGCACGCCGATCTTGCCGAGGCCGTCGGCGACCTGGGCATGGACGTAGGACGCGATCACGCCCTTGGTCACGTCGAGCTTGGCGACGCGGCGCAGGGTCATGTTCTCGCCGATGGTGGCGATGAGGCTGGAGAGCGTCTCCTTCACCGTGGTGGAGCTACCGGGGAAGTGAGCGGCCTCGAGGCCTTCCAACGAGCCGTCGGTGTCGAGGGCGAGCTTGGCGGCCTCGCGGGCGAAGCCCTGGAAGCTGTCGTTGCGGGCGACGAAGTCGGTCTCGGAATTCACCTCGACGATGGCCGCGTGATGGCCCGACGATTCGACGGCCACGAGACCCTCGGCGGCGACGCGGCCGGCCTTCTTGGCGGCCTTGGCGAGGCCCTTCTTGCGCAGCCAGTCGACCGCGGCTTCGATGTCGCCGTCCGTCTCGTTGAGTGCGCCCTTGCAGTCCATCATGCCCGCGCCGGTCTTTTCGCGGAGCTCTTTCACCAGTGCGGCGGTGATGTTGGCCATGGCGAGTCCTCTCTTCGGGTCTGTCTCAAATGATAAAGGAGCCCGACGCTAGGGTCAGCGCCGGGCTTCGTGGATGGGTGTTCGACGTCAATCGGCGGCATCCCGTCGCCGGGATGCCTGTGCGATCAGGCGGCGGCGGCGGCCTCGGCGAAGCCACGGGCCTGATCGACCCAGCCGTCGCGGCTGATGCGGCCGTTGAGCTTCAGGTCGGCATCGACCTTGGCGACTTCCGCGTCGGTCATCGCGGCGATCTGCCAGTAATGGTAGACGCCGGCATCGTTGAGCTTCTGCACGATCTGCGGACCGGCGCCGTGGAGCTTGGACAGGTCGTCCGGAGCGCCGCGGGGAGCGGAGAGCAGTTCGAAATGCTCGGTGGACTCGACGAGGGCAGCCACGTCGGCCGGATCGAGAGCACCGGACTCCACAGAGAGGGCGGCCTCTTCCTGGGGGAGTTCCTCGGCGACGGGAGCCTCGGACGCGCCGAGATCGATGCCGCTGGAGCCCTGGCCGCGGGAGATACCGTCGATGGCGGCGCGGGCGATGAGGTCGCAATAGAGCGAGATCGCGCGACCGGCATCGTCGTTGGCGGGAACGACGTAGGTGATGCCGTCAGGGTTGCAGTTGGTGTCGACGATGGCCGCCACCGGGATCCCGAGGCGCTGGGCCTCCTTGATCGCGAGCTGCTCCTTGTTGGTGTCGATCACGAACAGCAGGTCCGGCACGCCGCCCATGTCCTTGATGCCGCCCAGCGCCTTCTCGAGCTTGTCCTTCTCACGGGACAGCATCAGGCGCTCCTTCTTGGTGAGGCCCTGGCCGCCACCTTCGAGGGTCTCGTCGACCTTGCGCAGACGGGCGATCGAGCCCGAAATGGTCTTCCAGTTGGTCAGCATGCCGCCGAGCCAGCGGGAATTGACGTAGTACTGGGCCGAACGCTTGGCGGCTTCCGCGATCGTGTCGGCGGCCTGACGCTTGGTGCCGACGAACAGCACGCGACCGCCCTTGGCGACGGTGTCGCTCACGGCCTGCAGGGCCTGGTGAAGGGCCGGCACGGTCTGGGCCAGATCGATGATGTGGATGTTGTTGCGGGTACCGAAGATGTAGGTCTGCATCTTCGGGTTCCAGCGGTGGGACTGGTGTCCGAAATGGGCGCCCGCTTCGAGGAGCTGACGCATCGTGAAATCAACGGCCATGATCTTTTTTCTCTTCCGGTTGATGCCGCCGCGGAGGAAGCGACCGCTCCCCGAAAGGAACGATCACCGGAAACGCCTCATTCAGGCATGAGGCCGGCTCCGCGTGTGGAATGGGCGGGGCCTTAGCAGAGGATATCCGCCGTGGCAAGATGACGGGAGTTCAGTCGCGCTCGTGGCGCCCATCGATCGATCAGGCCGCCGAGGGCGCATCCAGGACAGCGCGAATGTCGGCCTCGGTGAGGATGCGGTATGCGCCGGCTTCGAGGTCGGCCGGCAGGGTCAGGCCGCCGATCCGGTCGCGATGCAGGGCGGCGACGTGGTTGCCCAGCGCCGCGAACATGCGACGGACCTGATGGTAGCGTCCCTCGTGAAGAGTGACGGTCACATGAGTCTCGTCCTCGACCTCCATCTCCACCGGTAGGAGCGGCTTGTCCTCGCCGTCGAGCAGCATGGCTCCGCTGCCCAGCACCATGCCCTCATCGCCCTTGAGCGGACGGTCGAGCGCCACGCGGTAGCGTTTGGCCACGTTCGATTTCGGCGAGATCACCTTGTGCAGGAGCGCCCCGTCATCGGTGAGGAGAAGGAGGCCGGAGGTCTCCTTGTCGAGGCGGCCGATGGTGGATAGGGCCGGGTCGCGCCGGCGCCAGCGCTCCGGCAGCAGGCCGTAGACCAGGGGGCCGGCCTCCTTGTGGGAGCAGGTCACACCTAGCGGCTTGTGCATCATCAGCGCGAGGCCGGGCGGCGGATCGAGGGGATCGCCGTCGACGACCATGCGCCCGGACAGGTCGGGGGTCACGGCGATGCGCTGGTTGGCGTCGCGCAGGGGCGCGCCGTCGAGTACGATGAGACCGCCCTTGGCGAGAAGGCCGATCTCCCGGCGCGAGCCGTAGCCGAGATTCGCCAGCAGGCGATCGAGCCTGAGGCTCGGGCCCTTGCTCACGGAACCGCGCTCACTTGCGGGCTTCGTAGATCTTGTAGCCGCCGGCGGAGGCCCTCAGCGTGACGGCCTTGAAGGCGGCCTTCAGGGGCGCCTCGTAGGGCAGGTGCGCGTTGGCGGTGAGCCAGAGCGTACCGCCGGGCCTCAATGTCTCGGCGGCGCGGCGGATGAAGGCCTCGCCGAGGAAGCGATCCTCGATCCCGCCATCGTGGAAGGGCGGGTTCATCACCACGAAGTCGAGGCGCTCCAGGGCGACGTCGGCGGAGCGGATGTCGGCCCAACGGATATCGGCGCGGGGATCGCCCACGTTGCGGCGGGCCATCTCCACGGCACGCCGGTCGATGTCGATCAGGGTCAACGCGGTGACCCCTTGCGAGGCGAGGACGGCACGGGCGAGGACACCGATGCCGCAGCCGAAATCGGCACCCCGGCCGGACAGGGCCGGCAGGTTGGCCAGGAGCAGCGCGGTGCCCGGATCGAGCCGGTCCCAGGAGAAGACGCCGGGCTGCGTGCACAGAGCGAGGTTGTCGATATGGCGGGGGGCGCCTTCCTGGATCACCTCGTCGAGATCGATGATCGCGACGGGCCGGGCGACGTCGCAGATCCTATGATGCCGCTTGGCGGTCTCGGCCGGCTCGCAGCCGAACTCCTTCAACTCGCGACCGAGGCGGGCGCCGCCCTTGTCCTTCGGCGCCAGGGCACGCAGCCGACCGCCCGGACGCAGGGCGCGCAGCGAGAGAGACAAGGCATAGCGCCGCTCGATCGTCCCCGCCGGGGCCAGCATGGTCACGCTCTCGAGGCTGCCCTCGGCGATGTCCTCGAGCCGAACCGATCCGGGGATCAGCGGCGAGAGTTGGGCCGCCCCTGCGGACACGTCGGCGAGTTCGGCGGGAGGTGAACCATAGACGGCATCCGGGACGGAGGGAGAAGGCATCATTGACGGATCCGGCGCGACAGCACGCGCGCCTCGAGAGTCGGGCGTTGAGGGAAGGACAGAGAGGTCCGCGACTCGGAATCGAGTGCGGCTTCGCGATTGGTAGCCGGCGATGGCCTCGTTGGAAAGGTTATCTTCGCCGCATCCGTTAAATTCGCAAAATCGAGCGAATCGGTTGGCAACAGCCTGTCAAGTCATTGCCAAGCTCTTCTGTACGGAATCATTCAAAGAAGGCCGTTCAATTGCCGCCATGCCTTGAGAATCCCAACCTTCCGCAAAACGATACTGTGGTTTATGCGGCAGCGCAGCAAGAGACGGGCATCCGATACCTCGAATCGTGCTGTGCCACATTGGGCCTTCTTTCATCCACGCGGGAATTCAAGTCCCATTTCGCGGTAGCGCGCCGGGTCGTCGGCCCAGTTCTCGCGCACCTTCACGTGCAGGAACAGGTGGACGGGCTGATCGGCCGCCTCGGCGATCTCGCGCCGCGCCGCCTGCCCGATCGCCTTGATGGTCTGGCCTCCCTTGCCGAGAACGATGGAGCGCTGGCTCTCCCGCTCCACGAAGATCGTCTGCTCGATCCGGACCGAGCCATCCGTCTTCGCCACCCACTGGTCGGTCTCCACGGTGGAGCGGTAGGGGAGCTCTTCGTGGAGCCGGTCGTAGAGCTTCTCGCGGGTGATCTCGGCGGCGAGCATGCGGAGCGGAGCGTCGGAGACCTGGTCCTCCGGGTAGAGCCAGGGGCCGGGCTGCATCATCCCGGCCAGGGTCTTGCGCAGCGTATCGATGCCGTCCCCGTTGAGGGCGGAGATCATGAAGGTGTGGGCGAAGGCGATGCGCTCGTTGAGCGAGGCGGCCAGGGCCAGCAGACGGTCGCGCGGGATCAGGTCGATCTTGTTGAGGATCAGCGCCTTGGGGCGGCGCACCTCGGGCAGGCGGGCGAGGATCGCCTCGACCTCCTCGGTGACGCCCTTGCGGGCATCGACGAGGAGGCAGATCGCGTCCGCATCGGCGGCGCCGCTCCAGGCGGAATGTACCATCGCGCGGTCGAGGCGGCGCTTGGGCGCAAAGATGCCGGGGGTGTCCACCAGGATGATCTGGGCGCTGCCCTCCATGACGATGCCGCGCACCAGCGCCCGCGTCGTCTGGACCTTGCGCGAGACGATGGAGACCTTGGTACCCACGAGGCTGTTGAGCAGGGTCGACTTGCCGGCATTGGGCACGCCGATCAGGGCGACGAAACCGGCGCTTGAATCCGCCGGAATGACCGGCAGCGGCTTGATCTCGGGCAGCGGGGCCTGAGGGGGCAGGTCGTCCTCGTCGTCGAAATCGTTGTGATCGTCAGGCATCGGAGTCGCTTTCTTCACCGACGTCCGCCGACGTCTCCATTCCGTTGAGGGGGGGCGTGCCAGCCTGCTGGCTCACACCGTGGACCTCGCGGTCGAGGACGAGGCGGGCGGCCTCCTGCTCGGCGAGGCGTTTCGAAGGGCCGGTGCCGTATCCGGGCTCCAGGCCCTCGACACGTGCGGCGATCCGGAAAACGGGGGCATGGTCCGGGCCGGACCGCTCCACCACCTCGTAGACGGGGATCGGCAGGGCGCGGCCCATCGCCCATTCCTGCAGGGCAGATTTCGCGTCGCGTCCGCGCGGTGCCGCCGTGTCGGTGCCCGGCGCGAAAGCCGTCAGGACGATGGCCTTCGCCGCCTCGTATCCGGCATCGAGGAAGACGGCGCCGAGGATCGATTCGCAGGAATCCGCCAGGATCGTCTGGTTGCGGCGGCCTCCGCTCTGGACTTCACCCGGGCCGAGGGCGAGATGCGGCCCCACATCCCAGGCCGTCGCCACCGCGGCGCAGGTCTCCCGGCGCACGAGCCCAGCGAGACGCCGCGACAGGTCGCCTTCATCGGCTTGCGGGAAGGCTTCGTAGAGCAGATCGGCGATGGCGAGGCCGAGCACCCGGTCGCCGAGGAATTCGAGGCGCTGGTAGCTTCCCACCCGTCCGCCGCCGCCGGCCTTGCTGACATGGGTCAGGGCCAGGGACAGCAGGGCACGATCGGCGAAGACATGGCCGATCCGCTCTTCGAGCACGTTCAGGCCGGGCTTCGGTCGCGGTGCGCGACGCGCCCGGCTGGAAGGACGCGCCTCCTCACCCACGATCGATCGTCCTAATGGATGCTGCTGAAGATGCGGCCCCACCGCACCTTCGTCGGCCATTGCCAAATCTGCCAGGCGGGCGTGCCCTCGTCGATGGAGAAGAAGATCATTTCGGCGCGGCCGACGAAATTCTCGAACGGGACGAAGCCGACATTGGCGAGATCGCGCGAATCCGTGGAATTGTCGCGGTTGTCGCCCATCATGAAATAACGGCCCGGCGGCACGAGATAGGGCTCGGTATTGTCCCAGTAGCCGTTGTCGCCCTCGCGCTCGATCACCTGATGCACCACGCCGTTGGGCAGGGTCTCGGTATATTGCTCGACTTTCGTCTCCTCGCCGTACGGACCGGTGGTCTCGTAGGGGGCGATGCGCTCGCGCTTCACCGCCACGTCGTTGATGTAGAGGATGCCGGCCTTCATCTGGATCTTATCGCCGGGCAGCCCGATCACGCGCTTGATGTAGTCGGTGGCATTGTCCTTCGGCAGCTTGAACACGGCGATGTCGCCGCGCTTCGGCTCCGCCGCCCAGATCCGGCCATCGGCCTTGAAGGGCAGATACTCGCTGAGGGGCAGCGAGTATTTGGAATAGCCGTAGGAATATTTCGACACGAACAGGTAATCGCCCACCAGCAACGTCGGCACCAGCGATCCGGACGGGATGTTGAAAGGCTGGAAGAGCAGCGTGCGCACAACGAGGGCGATCAGCAGCGCCTGGACGCCGACCTTGACCGTCTCCTTGATGCTCGCCCAGGCGCCGGTATCGGCCGCCCTCAGGTCTCGCTTCGTCTGGTGATCCACGCGCGCTCGTTCCATCTGTCTGCAATCTCCGGCTCGACGCGCGAACCCGATCGACTGTCGGTGATGACCGGCGGTCTAGACCATGCGGTCGGGGGCCGCAACGCGAGCGATCGCCGGCTCAGCATGCGTGGTCGAGAGGGGCAAGGCTTCGATGATCACGAATGCTTGCGCCATGGGCGGATCGTCGGTGAGCGTCACGTGGATCTTCGCGGCATGCCCGACGGGAATCATCGTCCGCAGGCGCTCCGCGGCACCGCCGGTGAGGCGCAGGGTCGGCGCCCCGCCCGGCAGACTGACCACCTCCATGTCGCGCCAGAACACGCCGTGGCTCATGCCGGTGCCCAGCGCCTTGGCACAGGCCTCCTTGGCGGCGAACCGCCTCGCATAGGACGGAGCGCGGGCGGCGCGCCCGTCCGACTTCGCACGCTCGCCATCGGTATAGATCCGGTGGGTGAAGCGCTCGCCGTAGCGCTCCAGGGAGCGCTCGATCCGGCGGATGTCGCAGAGGTCCGAGCCGATGCCGACGATCATGCCGCGATCCCCGTCCGGGCCCGATCCATCGCGGCGCGCATGTCGCGGATCGCCTGGCCGAGGCCCCAGAAGATGGCCTCGGCGATGAGCGAATGGCCGATATTGAGCTCGGCGAGTTGCGGCAGTGCCGCCACCGGCCCGACGCTGTCGAGGGCGAGACCGTGGCCGGCATGGACTTCGAGGCCGATCCGCGAGCCATGGGCGGCGGCCCGCGCGATGCGGGCGAGTTCATGCGCCACCCGTGCGCCGTCGCCCTCCGCCACGGCCTCGCAATAGCTCCCCGTGTGGAGTTCGACCACGGGCGCCTCCAGACGAACGGCCGCCTCCATCACCGCCTCGTCGGGCTCGACAAAGAGCGAGACGCGGATGCCGGCGGCTGACAGAGCGGCGATCCGGGGTGCGAGATGGATTGCCTGCCCGACGATGTCGAGGCCGCCCTCGGTGGTGCGCTCTTCGCGCTTCTCGGGAACGAGACAGGAGGCGTGCGGCCGCAGGCGGGTGGCGATGCCCACCATCTCGTCGGTGGCCGCCATCTCGAAATTGAGCGGCACGGAGAGCCTCGCCATCAGCGCCTCGATATCGGCGTCTCGGATGTGCCGGCGGTCCTCGCGCAGATGCGCGGTGATGCCGTCCGCCCCGGCTTCGACGGCAAGCAGGGCAGCGGCGACCGGATCGGGGTGGATGCCGCCGCGGGCGTTACGCACGGTGGCGACGTGGTCGATATTCACCCCGAGGCGCAGGGGAACGGGGGTTGTAGCGGACATCATGCGGCTCCGGACGGCAGGCGGGTCCCGAGAAAAAGGACGACCGGCGGAGGATGTGCCGGGCCGGCTCGTCCCTAAATAGGGGCAAGGCGGCATTTTCGGGATAGGCGGCGCAATGGGAATTCTCGACGGCCTGTTCGGCCATGGCAGCGACCTCTCTCCGCAGGAGGTGAACGACAACCTCGCGGGAATCCTCACCCAGGGCGAGGCGGTGCAGGTCGCGTTCCGGGTGATCCGCGACCTCATCGTCTTCACCGACCGGCGGCTGATCCTGGTGGACAAGCAGGGCATGACCGGGCGCAAGGTCGCCTATATGACCGTGCCCTACCGCGCGATCACCTGTTTCTCGGTGGAGACCGCCGGCAGTTTCGATTTCGATTCGGAACTGGCGATCTGGGTGTCCGGCCGGCCCGAGCCGATCAGGAAGACGTTGAAACGCGGAGCCGACATCCTCGGCATCCAGCAGGCGATCGCCGCCTCGTTGAGGTGAGCCTTCCCCGGAACCGGCAAACCCTAGGAGATGTTTGCCCTTCGACGGCAAATAAAACCCCGGAGGACCCCATGAAGACTCTGAAACCCGCGCTCCTCGCCCTCCTCCTCACCACCGGATCCGCCGGCATCGCGCTCGCCGACAAGCCGGGTGCGGACTGGATGCCGGCCGAGCAGGTCAAGCAGAAGCTGATGGAGGCAGGCTATACCGACATCACCGAATTCGAGGCGGATGACGGCCATTGGGAAGGAGAGGGCATGAAGAACGGCGTGAAGATGGAATTCCACGCCGATCCGAAAACCGGCGCGATCCTCTCCGAGAAGCCCGACAAATAGGCCGGGCGACAGGCGAATAGGCCCGACGAAAGGATTGTCGCGGTCGTGATCTCTGCCTAGGACCGAGCGACGAAGGTCGGAGCGGGAGGACGGCGAGTGATCGGCAATCTCGAGATCCTGGGCCGACTCCTGCTCGCGGCGCTGCTCGGCAGCGCCGTGGGTTTCGAGCGAGAGCGCCTCGTCTGGGCGGCAGGCATGCGGACGCATATGCTCGTCTGCGTCGGCTCCTGCCTGATCGTCATCGTCTCGGCCTTCGGCTTTTCCGACATTCTCGGTACGCCCAACGTCTCCCTCGACCCGTCACGCATGGCGGCACAGGTGGTGTCCGGCATCGGCTTTCTCGGCGCCGGCACGATCATGCTGCGCGGGGAGATGGTGAAGGGCCTCACCACGGCGGCGGGGTTGTGGGCCGTGGCCGCCATCGGGCTGGCTGCGGGAACGGGCCTCTACGTGGCGGCGATCGCGACCACCGCCATCGTCCTCCTGATCCTGGCGGGGATGAAGCCGCTGGAGAAGCGCTACCGCGAGCGCGCGCAGACACGGACGCTTACCATCACGGCCAGGCGCGGCACGATCACCATCGAAGTCCTGCGCGGCCTGTCCGGCTCCTATGCCTCCCGTCTCCTCCAGTTCGTCGCGCAGCCGACTGCGGAGGACGGCATCGACACGATCGACGTGTCCTACGTCCACGTTCCGGAGAAGAGCTTCGACGAGATCGTGGCCGCGCTCCGCGCCCGCGAGGGCGTGACGAGCGTCTCCTGAAACGTCAGTCACGCGATTCGGGAAGGGCGAAGACCGTGAGTTGCCCGCCGAGCGCCGTGTAACGCGACAGGCCGGCATAGCCGCCAACCGCGCCGGCCCCGTCGGCCGGATCGGTGAGACCGGCGGCGAGACCGATCCCCGCCCAGCCGCCGACGCCCGAGAGCACGGCGACGTATTGCCTGCCGCCATGGAGGTAGGTCGTCACGTTGCCGATGATGCCCGAGGGCGTCTTGAACCGGTAGAGTTCGCGGCCCGTCCGCGCATCGACGGCCTTCAGGTAGCCTTCCAGCGTTCCGTAGAAGACGACGCCGCCGGCCGTGGCGAGGGCGCCGGACCAGACCGAGAATGGCTCGGTGTTCGACCAGACGATCGTCCCGGCGACACCGTCCCAAGCGATGAACCGACCCGTCTCGGGACCGTCCTCGGCCGGTTGCAGGGTCACCGTGGCGCCGACGAAGGGGATGCCGGGCGTGTAGGTGACGTGGAACGGCTCGTAGCTCATGCAGATGTGGTTGGTTGGCACATAGAACAGCCGAGTGATCGGTGAATACGCCGCCGGTTGCTCGTTCTTGGCGCCGATGGCACCGGGGCAGATGCCGGTGGTGGTCTCGTCCTCTCCCGTCTTGTCGGGTGAACGGCGCGGATCGACCAGGGGGCGCCCGTAACGGCCGGAGCCTTTGTCCATGTCGATACCGGTCGCCCAGTTCACCGCAGGATCGAATTTTTCCGCCACCAACAGTTCACCGGTGCTCCGGTCCAACGTGTAGCCGAAACCGTTACGGTCGAAATGGGTGAGAAGCGGACGTATCCGGCCTTCGAACTCCTGATCCGTGAGGATCATCTCGTTGACGCCGTCGTAATCCCACTCGTCGTGGGGCGTCATCTGGTAGACCCATCGCATCATGCCGGTATCCGGGTTGCGGGCGACGATCGCCGTCGTCCACTTGTTGTCGCCGGGACGCTGCTTCGGATTCCAGGTCGAGGGGTTGGCGGTGCCGTAATAGATGAGGTCGAGCTTGGGGTCGTAGGAGTACCAGCCCCAGGTCGCCCCGCCGCCGGTCTTCCACTGGTCGCCGGCCCAGCTTCCGAGGGACGAATTCTCCCCGATGGGCCGGCCGAGGGAGGTGGTCTTCTGCGGATCGACGATCATGTCCGCGTCCGGCCCCGTCGAATAGCCGCGCCAGAGCCGTTTCCCGGTCCGGGCATCGTAGGCGGTGATATGGCCGCGGGCCCCGTACTCGGCTCCCGAGATGCCGACGATGATCTTGTCCTTCACCGGCAGCACGGTGGCGGTGTTGGTCTCGCCGACCGCCGGATCGCCGTTCTTGACCGACCAGTTCACTCGCCCGGTCCTGGCATCGAGGGACACCAGGGTCGTGTCGGCCTGGTGCAGGATGATGGCGCCGTCGGCATAGGCGAGGCCACGGTTGACCGTGTCGCAGCACATCACCGGGATGACGCTCGGGTCCTGCTTCGGCTCGTACTTCCAGACGATCACGCCGTCCTTGTCGAGGTCGAGGGCATAGACGATGTTCGGGAAGGGGGTGTGGACGTACATCATGGTGCCGACGACGAGGGGCGCACCCTCGTGGCCGCGCAGGACGCCGGTCGAGAACGTCCAGGCCACCTGCAGCTGCTTCACGTTGCCGGCGTTGATCTGGTCGAGCTTCGAATAGCGCGTGTTGGCGTAATCGACCGTCTGGAGCACCGGCTCGTCGGCGAGAACCGGGCCGGACGCGAGGAGACAGACGAGGAGGGCGGCGGCTCGGTTTCTGCCTGACATCGGCGATCCTCCAACGTGGTGCGCGCGTTCCGATCCGCTCCTCTACCATCGGAGCCGGATCGATTCGCGGGCCTCCGTGTCGCTGGGATCGCGGCGATCGTCCTTGCCATCCCGCCGGAACTCCTCTATGCGCCGCACCTCGTGTTCGCTCCGGCTGGGGGCTGAACGGACGGTGCCGGCTTGTTCGGCATGCGGAGTTCGCTCCATCGTCCCGTGTCTCCGCCTTCGATCAACCGCTCGGGCCTTCAAACGGCTCGAAGGGCTTGGCGCCGGGTGAAACGCGTTGAACCGGCCCGACGATCGACACCCGCACATCCGTGCCGTCGGGCCCCTTTTGCTATGAAGGGCCCGTTATGCCTCTTTATGAACACGTCTTCCTGGCGCGCCAGGACGTGACGTCCCAGCAGGTCGAGACCATGGTCGAGACCTACAAGGGCGTCATCGAAGCCAATGGCGGCAAGGTCGAGAAGATCGAGATGTGGGGCGTGAAGTCCCTCGCCTACCGCATCAAGAAGAACCGCAAGGCGCATTTCACGCTCCTCAACGTCGACGCCCCCCCGGCGGCCCTCGCCGAGATGGAGCGCCAGATGCAGATCTCCGAGGACGTTCTGCGTTTCATGACCGTCCGCGTCGAAGAGCTCGAATCCGAGCCGTCGGCGATGATGCAGAAGCGTGACCGCGACGACCGCAAGGATCGCGAGCGCGGCCGTCGTCGTGACGACGAAGGCTTCGGTGGTGGTGGATTCGGTGGCGACCGGGATCGTGGTGACCGCGGCGATCGCGGCGACCGTCCCGAGCGAAGCTTCGGCGGGGAGAACTAAGCCATGGGTTTCGGTGCTGGACCTGGTGCGGCTCCTGCCGCTGGTGGTGGTGCGGGCGGCGGACGTCGTCCCTTCTTCCGTCGTCGGAAGACCTGCCCGTTCTCGGGCGCGAACGCTCCCAAGATCGACTACAAGGACGTCAAGCTCCTGTCGCGCTACGTCTCCGAGCGCGGCAAGATCGTGCCGTCGCGCATCACTGCGGTGTCGGCCAAGAAGCAGCGTGAACTCGCCCAGGCGATCAAGCGCGCCCGCTTCCTCGGCTTCCTCCCCTACGTGATCAAGTAAACCCTCGACCTCTTCACGAGGTCCCCTCCTCCCCCTTGTGGGGAGGAGTTGGAGGTGGGGTGGTTGGGTGACCCTCGGCCTGTGGAGGCTGGAGGCGCCCCCCACCCTCGATCCCTGCCCACAAGGGGGAGGGAATCTACACGCCGGCGGCATTGGCGCTGCCGGACGTCGTTGGGGCGAGAAGAAGCGCCTCTAACCCTGCCCTTTTCGGGGACAGCGGGACAGCGGGATCAATGAAACAGTTTCTCGGCATCGGCATCGGCGCGGGCCTCGTCTCCGCACTCCTCTTCGGCGTCCTGCTGAAGGGCACGCTGCTGTCCATCGTGCTCTACCTGCTCGCCCCGCTCCCGATTCTGATCGTGGGCCTCGGCTGGAGCCACAAGGCCGCCCTCGTCGCTGCGATCACGGGCGCCGTCGCCCTCGCCTTCCTGCAGCCCTTCCTCGGCCTCGGCTACCTCGCCTATCTCGCCCTGCCGGCCTGGTGGCTCGCCTATCTCACGCTGCTCGGGCGCCCGAACGCCGACGGCACCATGGAATGGTACCCGACGGGTCGGCTCCTCGCCTGGACCGCGTGCACGGCCGGGATCGCCTTCGTCGCCATTGCGGTCATCGCCTCGCCGAGCTTCGACACCTTCCAGACCCAGTTGCGCGGCATGACCCGCACGCTGGTGACGATGCAGGGCAAGCCCCGGGCGACGCCTCCCGCCGCGGCGCCGGCCGAGAAGTCGCCCGCCGAGACGACACCGGTGCCCCCGGCCGAGCTCGATGCCAACGCGGCGCCCTCCACTGAATCCGGCACCGACCAGCAGAACGCGGTGGCCGACGCACTGGCGACGATCGCACCCGGACTTGCGACGCAGGGCCTCGCCGTGCTGCTCACCTTCTATCTCTGGGCCGCGGCCCGGATCGTGCGCATCTCCGGCCGCCTGCCCCGGCCCTGGCCCGACATCCCCTCCACCGCGATGCCGCGCTCCGCCCTCGGCATCCTGGGAGCGGCCGTCGTGCTTGCTCTGGTGCCCGGCTATCCGGGCGTCCTCGGCATCGCCCTGATCGGTGCGCTTACCGCCGCCTTCGCCATGCAGGGTCTCGCCGCCTTCCACGACCGCAGCCGCGGCCGGCCCGGACGCATGGCCCTCCTGTTCGGGCTATATCTGATCCTGTTCTTCACACAGGGCGTCGCGCTGTTCGCCCTGACCCTGTTCGGCCTCGCCGACACCGCCTTCAACCGGCGCCGTCCCAAGGAGGACGCCGGACGAACCTGAGCCCCGGCTCCCGCATCGCGCGGCCGGGACTCTCTCCCCACCCACCCCCCTTCAGACAAGGACTGGAATTATGGAAGTCATCCTCCTCGAGCGCGTCGCCAAGCTCGGCCAGATGGGCGAGACCGTGAACGTGAAGCCGGGCTACGCCCGCAACTTCCTCCTCGCCCGCGGCAAGGCCCTGCGCGCCACCGCCGGCAACAAGAAGCACTTCGAGACCCAGCGCGCCCAGCTCGAAGCCCGCAACCTCGAGAAGAAGAGCGAGGCGCAGTCCGTCGCCGAGACCCTCGAGGGCAAGAGCTTCGTGCTGATCCGCCAGTCGGGCGAGACCGGCGTGCTCTACGGTTCGGTCTCCACCCGCGATCTCGCCGAGGTCGTCACCGCCGAGGGCTTCACCGTCGGCCGCGACCAGTTCGCCCTCAACCAGCCGATCAAGACGCTGGGCCTGCACACCGTGCCGGTGGTGCTGCACCCCGAGGTCGAGGTGACCGTCACCGTCAACGTCGCCCGTTCGCCGGAAGAGGCCGAGCGTCAGGCCCGCGGCGAATCGACCACCGAGCGTGAGGCCTTCAACCTCGATGACCTCGGCCTCGAAGTCGGTGCCGCTCTCGCCGAGGCCGGCGACGACCGCGAGTAAGTCTCGTCCACAACCGGTGGAGAACGGGGATCATCACCTCGAGGGGTTGACTGGTTCCTGATTTGTTCCAGCATGGCGCCTGTCATCCCGAAAGGGGTGGCAGGCGTTTTTCGTGTTTGTCCACACCCGGCAACCTCATCCTGAGGTGCCCGGATCGGAGAGGCAACGAGCGCATGGCGGGAATCGGCTAAGGTTCGGCTAACCATGCCTGGGCCATGGTCGTGCGGTAGCGGAATGGTGCGGCGATGGAATCGCCGCACGGTGTCGAAGAAGTCGGAGCCTCGAGTCAGCCCATGGCCCTGCCCAACGCCCTGACGGCAAACCTCCAGAGCGTGACGCAGGAGTTCCGCGTCGCGCCCCACAACATCGATGCGGAGCAGGCGCTGCTTGGCGCCATCCTCGTCAACAACGACGCCTATTACCGGATCTCGGACTTCCTGCTGCCCGAGCATTTCATGGAGGACGTCCACCGCAAGATCTTCGAGGTCGCCGCCTCGCTGATCAAGGTCGGCAAGCTCGCGACCCCAATCACGTTGAAGACCTATCTGGGCGACGCCGATCTCGGCGGCCAGACGGTGATGCAGTACCTCGCCCGCCTCGCTGCCGAGGCTACCACCGTCATCAACGCGGGCGATTACGGTCGCACCATCTACGACCTCGCCATCCGCCGCCGGCTGATCACCATCGGCGAGGATCTCGTCAACGGCGCCTACGAGGCGCCGGTGGAATCCTCGCCCCGCGACCAGATCGAGGGCACCGAGCGCCGGCTCTACGAGCTTGCCGAATCGGGCAAATACGATGGCGGCTTCCAGAAATTCTCCGATGCGCTCACCGCCGCCGTGGACATGGCGGCCAAGGCCTATCAGCGCGACGGCAAGCTCTCGGGCATCGCCACCGGCCTGTCGGATCTCGACGCCAAGATGGGCGGTCTGCAATCCTCCGACTTGATCATCCTCGCCGGCCGCCCGGCCATGGGCAAGACCTCGCTGGTAACCAACATCGCCTTCAACGTGGCCAAGGCCTACCGGGGCGAAAAACAGCCCGACGGGCGGATCGAGACCAAGAACGGCGGCATCGTCGGGTTCTTCTCCCTCGAAATGTCGGCGGAGCAGCTGGCCACCCGCATCATCGCCGAGCAATCCGGCGTGCCCTCCTACAAGATCCGCCGCGGCGACATCCGGCCGGAGGATTTCTACAAGATCACCGACGCCGCCCGCGACATGCAGACGATCCCGTTCTACATCGACCAGACCGGCGGCATCTCCATCGCGCAGCTCGCCGCCCGCGCCCGGCGCCTGAAGCGCCAGAAGGGCCTCGACCTCCTCATCATCGACTACTTGCAGCTGCTCTCCGGCTCAGGCAAGCGCAGCGACAACCGCGTGCAGGAAATGACCGAGATCACCACCGGCATGAAGGCGCTCGCCAAGGAACTGGCGGTGCCGATCATCGGCCTGTCTCAGCTCTCGCGTCAGGTGGAGAACCGCGACGACAAGCGTCCGCAGCTCTCGGACCTGCGTGAATCGGGCTCTATCGAGCAGGACGCCGACGTGGTGATGTTCGTGTTCCGCGAGGAATACTACGTCAACAACAAGAAGCCGCGCGAAGGCACCGAGGAGTTCTTCGCCTGGGAGGCGGAGATGAACCGCGTGCACGGCAAGGCCGAGGTGATCCTCGGCAAGCAGCGCCACGGCCCCACCGGCACGGTGGAGCTGCAGTTCGACGCCAACATCACGCGCTTCTCGGATCTGGCGAGCGAAGACCGTATGCCCGCGCGCATGTGACCGGTCCCATCCCCGCCGGGTTCGCCGCTCGTCCCGTGTGCCCAAGGGTTGGAGCCCCCTCCTCCCCCTTGTGGGGAGGAGTTGGAGGCGGGGGTGTCGCCGCCAGCCTCAGCCGAGGGAGGATCGCCCAACCACCCTCACCCCTCCCCACAAGGGGGGGGGAGACGCGCTACAGAATGCGCCGTCTTTCATGATCCACCACGCGAGGGGTGGTAGACTCGTGTTCCTCACATGAGATTTGCAGGCAGCGGAGAGTGCCCGATCACCGCACTCGAACGAGATCCCGCCATGGCGATCGCCGACCCTGAAGCCGCCATCCACGGCGCACGTCTCACCATCGATCTCTCGGCCGTCGCCGAGAACTGGCGGCGGCTCGGCGCGCGGGCGCCGCACATTCCCTGCGCCGCCGTGGTCAAGGCCGATGCCTATGGCTGCGGCCTTGTGGAGGTCGCGCCGGTCCTGTGGCAGGCCGGCTGCCGGACGTTCTTCGTCGCCCATGCCAGCGAAGGCGCGGTCGCCCGGTCCGTCCTGCCGGAGGCGGTGATCTACGTCCTCAACGGCCTCGCTCCCGGCAGCGGCCCGGCTCTCGTGGCGCACGCCCTGCGCCCGGTCGTCGGATCCCGCGAGGAACTCGACGAATGGGCGGCGCTGGGGGCGGAGGCGGGCCGGCCGCTCCCGGCGGCCCTTCACGTCGATACGGGCATGAACCGCCTCGGCCTGACCGTGCCCGAAGCCCTGGCGCTCGCCGGCGACCCGATCATCGCGGCCGCCGGGATCGACCTGCTGATGAGCCATCTCGTCAGCGCCGAACTGCCGGACGAGGCGATCAACCGCCGCCAGTGCGAGGCGTTCGGGGACGTCCTGCGCGCCTATCCCGGCATTCCGGGTTCGCTCGCCAATTCCTCCGGCTGCTATCTTGGCGAGGGCGTCGCCAACGACCTGCTCCGGCCGGGCTACGCCCTGTTCGGCGGCAATCCGACCCCGTGGCGGCCGAACCCGATGCGGCCGGTCGTCCGGCTCGAAGCGTCGATCGCTCAGGTTCGCGACGTCGCGGCCGGAGACGGCGCGGGCTACAATGCCCGCTGGACCGCCCCCGGCCCGCGACGGCTCGCCACCCTGTCGTTGGGGTATGCCGACGGCTATCCGCGCTCGGCGAGCGGGCGCGGCCATGCCCTCGTCGGCGGGGTGCCCTGCCCCATCGTCGGCCTGATCTCCATGGACCTGATCATCCTCGACGTCACCGACGCGCCCGCCGCCCGGCGCGGCGAACCGGCCATCCTGATCGGCGATTCCCTCGACGTGGACAGCGTCGGCCGCGCCGCCGGCACCATCGGCTACGAGATACTGACCGGTCTTGGTTCCCGTTATGTTCGTCGTTATGTAAGATCGATAGATTGATCCGGCGATTCCTACTCCATCGCCTCATCCTGAGGAGCCGAAGCGAAGCGTAGGCCTCGAAGGAGGGCTTCAGATGGCGCAGCGGGCTCTGGACCCCTCCTTCGAGGCCCGCTGACGCGGGTACCTCAGGATGAGGGCGCGGGTTGGATGGCCGCAAACTGTCGTCCGTGCTTCCTCAAAAGGCGATCATGGCCAAGATCCACCAGACCTTCGTCTGCCAATCCTGCGGCGCAGTCTACAATCGCTGGCGCGGGCGCTGCGAGGCCTGCAACGGCTGGAACACGATCGTCGAGGAGACGGGCGGGAGCGGCCCTCAGGCCGGTCCGGTCAAGACTCGGCCGAGCCGGTCGCATGGTCGCATCTTCCCCCTCGAAGGACTCACCGGCGAGGCGCGCGAGGCTCCGCGCATCCCCTCCGGGATCGGCGAACTCGACCGGGTGACCGGCGGCGGCTTCGTGCGCGGTTCGGTGATCCTCCTCGGCGGCGATCCCGGCATCGGCAAATCGACCCTTCTGATGCAGGCCACCGCCGCCATGGCGCGCACCGGCGAGCGCGTGGTCTACATCTCGGGCGAGGAGGCGGTGGCGCAGGTGCGCCTGCGGGCCGAGCGCCTCGGCCTGTCGAGCGCGGCGGTGGATCTTGCCGCCGAGACCAATGTCGAGGACATCGTCGAGACCCTGAGCCAGGGCCGCCCGCCCGCGCTCGCCATCATCGATTCGATCCAGACCATGTGGACGGAGACGGTGGAATCGGCCCCCGGCACGGTGACCCAGGTCCGGTCCTCGGCGCAATCCCTGATCCGCTTCGCCAAGACCACCGGCACGGCGGTGATCCTTGTCGGCCACGTGACCAAGGACGGGCAGATCGCCGGTCCCCGCGTGGTGGAGCACATGGTCGACGCCGTGGCCTCCTTCGAGGGCGACCAGGGCCACCATTTCCGCATCCTGCGCGCGGTGAAGAACCGCTTCGGTCCCACCGACGAGATCGGCGTGTTCGAGATGACCGATCGCGGGCTCGCCGAAGTTCCCAACCCATCCGCTTTGTTCCTGGCCGGACGCGACCATGCGGCGCCCGGAACGGCGGTGTTCGCCGGCATGGAGGGCACGCGGCCCCTGCTATTGGAGATTCAGGCCCTCGTGGCGCCCTCCTCCCTCGGCACGCCGCGCCGTGCCGTGGTGGGCTGGGATCCCAACCGCCTGTCCATGGTGCTCGCGGTGCTGGAGGCCCATGGCGGCATCCGGCTCGGCACCCACGACGTCTATCTCAACGTCGCCGGGGGCCTGCGCATCACCGAACCGGCGGCGGACCTCGCGGTGGCGGCCGCCCTGGTCTCGTCGCTGTCGGGCGCGGCGCTGCCGGGCGAGACCGTCTATTTCGGAGAGATCGGTCTCTCCGGCGCGATCCGCCCGGTGGCGCAGGCGCCGTCGCGGCTGAAGGAAGCGTTGAAGCTCGGCTTCGCCAAGGCCGTCACGCCGCAAGGCCGCAACGAGATCGGCGACAGCTCCCTGCCCACGGAGGCCCTGCGCCACATCGCCGATCTGGTGGCCGGCATCGCCAGCGGCGCGCCCAAACGCGGCAGGCCCGAGCGCAACCCGGCGCGGTACGAATACGAGGACGACGAGTGAGGCCGGACGCTTGTCCGCACCGGAGGGTGACGGCCGAGATTCCGCACGATATACAGGCGCGGCGGCGAGGGGGAGCCGCACGAGCCGGCGATCGTCAGCCCCTCTGCCCCGTGCGACCATAGCCTTAAATGCCGTTTTCCGTTCTCGATCTGGCCGTTCTCGGCATCGTCGTCATCTCGGCCCTGTTGGCCGCCGTCCGCGGGGCGACACGCGAGGTGCTGGCCATCGTCGCCTGGGTCGCCGCCGCGGCGGTCGCCTGGAAGCTCTATCCCCTGCTGCTGCCCACCGTGAGCCAGCACGTCTCGAACGCCACCGTGGCGCTCGTCGCCTCCATCGCGACGATCTTCCTCGCCACGCTCATCGTCGTCTCGATCATCACGGTGAAGGTCTCCGACATGATCCTCGATTCGCGCATCGGCGCGATCGACCGGTCCCTCGGGCTCGTCTTCGGCGCGGGACGCGGCTTTCTCATCTGCGTGATCGGCTGGGTGTTCCTCGCCTGGCTGGTCCAGGGCAAGATGCCCGACTGGGCGGCCCAGGCCCGCAGCCGTCCGATGCTCGAGAAATCGGGGGACGCCCTGGTGGCGCAGTTGCCCGAGAATCCGGAAGGGTTCCTCAAGCAGTTCAAGAAGTCCAAGGGCGATGCGGCGGACCCTGCCGAACCGGCGGCCGACGGCGATGCGGCACCCGCCCAGCGCCGCACCGAGCCGCCGGCCCGGCGCTGACCTTCTCACGCAGCGCGTCTGATCTGCGTGGCATGCCGCTTGGTTGCGGGGCCAAGGCCGACTAAATGACGGCTTCTTGCAGGAAGCGGCCGTCGTCATAGATCGGTCGCAGGATGCAAGCCGGTCCGTGGACGGTGCCGAACTCGGCAGCGGCGGGCAACCTTAGGATCGCAGAACCAGATGTCAGCACGCAGCGCGAGCGCCCGCCATTCGGTCGACGTGGTGGATGGGCTGGACCGGGACGGGGACACCCTGCGCGAAGAGTGCGGCGTCTTCGGCATATTCGGCCATCCAGACGCCTCGGCCATCGTGGCCCTCGGGCTCCATGCCCTCCAGCACCGGGGCCAGGAAGCGGCGGGCATCGTCTCCTTCGACGGGCACATCTTCCATTCCGAGCGCCGCCCCGGCCTCGTCGGCGATTCGTTCTCAGACCGGTCCACCATCGAGCATCTCGAAGGCTCGGCCGCCATCGGCCACGTGCGCTACTCGACGACGGGCGGCACGATCCTCCGCAACGTCCAGCCCCTCTTCGCCGAACTCGCCAGCGGCGGTCTCGCGGTGGCCCATAACGGCAACCTGACCAACGCCCTCTCCATCCGCCGCGATCTCGTGCGCGACGGCGCGATCACCCAGTCGACCTCCGACACGGAAGTGATCCTGCACCTCGCCGCCCGCAGCCGGGCGCCGCTCATCGTCGAGCGCTTCACCGAAGCCCTGCGCCAGGTCCAGGGCGCCTATGCCATCGTCGCGCTTACCAACAAGAAGCTGATCGGCGCCCGCGACCCCCTGGGCATCCGCCCCCTGGTCCTCGGCGAACTCGACGGACGCTACATCCTCGCCTCCGAGACCTGTGCGCTGGACATCATCGGCGCGAAGTTCATCCGCGACGTGGAGAATGGCGAGATCGTCGTCATCTCCGAGGAGGGCATCGAGTCGATCCGCTTCGCGCCGGCGCAGCCCATGCGTCCGTGCATTTTCGAATACATCTACTTCGCCCGGCCGGATTCGGTGGTGAATGGCAAGAGCGTCTATTCCGTCCGCAAGAACATCGGCCACGAACTCGCCCGCGAATCCGCCACCGCCGCCGACGTGGTGATCCCCGTGCCGGATTCCGGGGTGCCGGCCGCCCTCGGCTTTGCTCAGGAAACCGGCCTGCCCTTCGAGATGGGCATCATCCGCAACCATTATGTCGGGCGCACCTTCATCCAGCCGACGCAGTCCGTGCGCGAACTCGGCGTCCGCATGAAGCATTCGGCCAACCGCGCCGTCGTGGAAGGCAAGCGCATCGTCCTCGTGGATGACAGCCTGGTGCGCGGCACCACGTCCGTGAAGATCGTGCGGATGATGCGCGAGGCCGGGGCCAAGGAAGTTCATTTCCGCATTGCCTCGCCGCCGATCACCTATCCGGATTTCTACGGGATCGACACGCCTGAGCGCGAAAAGCTGCTCGCCGCCACCCACGACCTCGAAGGCATGCGCCGCTACATCGGCGCCGATTCCCTCGCCTTCCTCTCCATCGAGGGCCTCTACAAGGCCATGGGAGAGGAGGGCCGCAACGAGTCCTGCCCGCAATACACCGACCATTGCTTCACCGGCGACTACCCGACCGGCCTGACCGACCTCGCCATCGCCGGGCCGAAGCGTCTCGCCATGCTGGCCGAAGCGGATTGAAGCGACCATGACGAAGCCCCTCGCCGGCCGCATCGCCCTCGTCACCGGCTGTTCGCGCGGCATCGGCCGGGCAGCGGCCCTGGCCCTGGCCGAGGCCGGCGCTCACATCGTCGCCGTCGCCCGAACGCAAGGGGCACTGGAAGAACTCGACGACGCGATCCGGCACGCGGGTTCGAGCGCGACCCTCGTACCCCTCGACCTCACCGATTTCGACGCCATCGACCGGCTGGGCCTGAGCATCCACGAACGCTGGCAGAAGCTCGACGTGGTCGTGGGCAATGCCGGCATCCTCGGCAACCTCACGCCCCTCGGGCACGTGACGCCCAAGACCTGGACGCAGGTGATGGACATCAACGTCACCGCCAACTGGCGCCTGCTCCGCTCCGTAGACCCGCTGCTTCGGATGTCGGATGCGGGCCGCGCCATCTTCGTCACCTCCGGTGCCGCGCAGAAATGCAAGGCTTATTGGGGGCCGTACTCGGTGTCGAAGGCGGCCCTCGACGCCCTCGTGCGCACCTACGCGGCGGAGACCGAGACCACGCCAATCCGCGCCATGCTCCTCAACCCCGGCCCCCTTCGCACCTCCATGCGCAAGGCGGCGATGCCGGGCGAGGACGAGACGCTTCTGAAGACCCCGGACGATCTCGCCCCTCATTTCGTGCGCCTCGCGAGCCCGGACTGGGATCAATCGGGCACGATCTACGATTTCCCCAGCGACCGCGTGCTGACGCCGCAGATGGCGGCGTAGACCCGTTGTCTAAGCGCCGCTCCGTGACCTCGTCCTGAGGTGCCGCGAAGCGGCCTCGAAGGAGGGCTCCAGATCGCTCTGCGAGTTCTGGAGCCCTCCTTCGAGGCCTGTCCTTCGCTCCGGCACCTCAAGATGAGGGAGTGGGGTGGAACGAGAAAATCGAATCTCCGAAAGCCTCGATCATGATCGACGTTCGCTGCATCTGCGCCATCGGCCTGCGCGGCCAGTTGGGCCTCAACGGGCACCTGCCCTGGGAGGGCAATACGGATCCGCTCTTCGTCGAGGACGTGACGCGGTTCTTCGCGCTGACCATGGGCCACGTGCTCATCGCAGGGCCAAAGACCGTGGCCTCGGTGCCGGACTTCGCCTTCAAGGACCGGACCATCGACGTGATCCGCAGCCACGAGGACCCGGAAGAGGTGCTCAAGCGCTATCCGGGCCGGCGCATCTTCGTCGGCGGCGGTATCACGGTCTGGAACGTCTACGCCAAGTACATCCAGAACTGGGACATCACCCGCCTGCCCTATGACGGCGAAGCCGATCGCTGGTTCGATCCGGCCTGGCTGGTGGGCGGGGCGTTGCGGACCTGACGGCAACGACGACGCTCCCTGCGAGTTGATGCTGATCCACCGCAGGAAACCTCCATGACCGCGCACAGCTATCGTTTCGGCATCGAGGAGGAATACTTCCTGGCCGATGCCGAGACGCGAGGGACGCCGCGGCGGTCGGTGAAGCCGTTCCATACCGATGCGAGCGAGCGCCTGCCTGAAATAGGGCGCGAGATGCTCCAGTGTCAGGTGGAGGTCTGCACCCCGCCCTCCACGGAGTTCAGCGAGGCGCGCGAGATCCTGGGACGTCAGCGCGACGCCCTCGGCCGTCTGGCGAAAGACCACGAGCTCCTGCTCTTTGCCGCCGGCACCCATCCGGTGGCCGACTGGGCGCGGCAATTGCCGACGAAGGGCGAGCGCTATCGCGGCATCCTACGGGATGTAGGCCTAGCGGGACGGCGCAGCCTGATTTGCGGCATGCATGTGCATGTGGAGGTGCCCGACCCACAGGTGCGGGTGGACCTGATGAACCGGCTGCTGCCGTTCCAGCCCCTGCTGTTCGCGCTCTCGGCCTCGTCCCCCTTCTGGCAGGGCAAGCCCACGGGCCTCACCGCCTACCGGCTCAGCGCCTTCGGCGAGCTGCCGCGCACCGGCCTGCCGCAGCTCTTTGCCGACCCCGACGCCTACGAGCGCTACGTCCGTATCATGACCCGAGCCGGCTCGATCCAGGATGCGAGCTTTCTGTGGTGGTCGCTGCGTCCATCGATCAAGTTTCCGACCCTCGAATTGCGGGTGGCGGATTCCTGCACGCGACTTGAGGATGCGCTCGCCGTGGCGGCGCTCTTCCGCTGCCTCGTGCGCTGCGTCGTCCGAAGTCCGGACCTCAACGCCGATCTCGACGGCGTCTCCCGGGCCCTGGCGGAGGAAAACCTCTGGCGCGCCCAGCGCAGCGGCACCGAGGCCGAGATCATCGACGAGGCCAGCGAGGACGCCCTCCCCTTCGCCGACGCCCTCGACGCGATGCTTGCCCTCATCGATGCCGATGCCGACGCGCTCGGCTGCGGCGCGGAGGTGGAGCGCGCGAGAACCATCGTTCGCGAGGGCACCAGCGCCGACCGGCAGATCGCGGTATTCGAATCCGCCCGTAAGGCGGGCCGCACCAACCGGCAGGGGTTGGACGACGTGGTGGATTGGCTGAGCCGGGCGACGTGCGGGTCGTAAGGTTCAGCCCTTGTTCTCCTTGTCGAACGGGTTCTTCGACGTCCGAAGCGAAAGCCGGATCGGCACACCGGGGAGGTCAAAGGCTTCGCGCAAGTTGTTGACGAGGTAGCGGGTGTAGGATTTCGGCAGCCCGTCGAGCTGGTTGCCGAACAGGGCAAAGTGCGGCGGGCGGCTTTTCACCTGGGTGGCGTAGCGGATCTTGATACGGCGGCTCGCTACCGCAGGGGGTGGGTTGCGCTGCGTCGCCTCGTTGAGCCAGTCGTTGATCTTCGAGGTGGAGATACGCTTGTTCCAGACCTCGAAGGTCTCGGTGACGGCCTTCATCAGCGTGTCGATGCCGTCGCCGGCAAGGCCCGAGAGCGGTACAACGGACACGCCGCGCACCTGCGGCAGCAGGCGGGTGCAATCTTCGCGGAGCTTCTTCAACAGGCCCGGCTGGTCGGCCACGAGGTCCCACTTGTTGAGGCCGATGACCAGGGCGCGGCCCTCGCTCTCGATGAGATCGACGATGGTCAGGTCCTGCTTCTCGAACGGGATCGTGGCGTCGAGGAGTACCACCACCACCTCGGCGAAGCGCACGGCGCGCAGGCCGTCCGACACCGCGAGCTTCTCGAGCTTGTCGTCGATGCGCGCCTTGCGGCGCATGCCGGCGGTGTCGTGAAGCTTGATCCGGCGGCCGCGCCATTCCCAGTCGAGGGAGATCGAATCGCGGGTGATGCCCGCCTCGGGGCCGACGAGCAGGCGCTCCTCGCCGAGCATCCGGTTGATCAGGGTCGACTTGCCGGCATTGGGGCGGCCGACGATGGCGACCTTGAGCGAGCGGTTCGCAGGGTCGTCGTCGTATTCCTCGTCCTCATCGTCGAGCTTGGGAAGGGCCTCGATGAGGGCGTCGTGCAATTCGCCGATGCCCTCGCCGTGTTCGGCCGAGAATGGGATCGGGTCGCCGAGCCCGAGCGAAAACGCCTCGTAGGCGCCGGACAGACCGGTGCCGCCCTCCGCCTTGTTGGCGATGAGCACCACCGGGCAGCCGGCGCGGCGCACGAGTTCGGCGAAGGGCTGGTCGGCGGGAAGGATGCCGGCGCGGGCGTCGATGACGAACAGCACCACGTCGGCCTCAAGAATCGCGGTCTCGGTCTGCGCGCGCATGCGCCCGAGCAGCGAATCCGCGTCGGCCTGTTCGAGGCCCGCGGTGTCGATGACGCGAAACACCAATCCGCCGAAGTTGCAGTCTCCCTCACGCCGGTCGCGGGTCACGCCGGGGCGATCGTCCACGAGGGCGAGCTTCTTGCCCACCAGCCGGTTGAAGAGGGTCGACTTGCCGACATTCGGCCGTCCGACGATAGCGACGGTCGGCATGTCCATGGTGGTCTCGATTCAGTCGTCGTACAGAAAAAATTCGTCGTGCAGGCGGCGTGCCGGAACCGGCTCAGCGCGTCACGGGCGGGGGTGCGGCCGGCTCAGGAGCAGGCGCCGCGGTCACGGTGACCGGGCCGCCGGCCACGAGGGCGGCATAGACCTCGATGCGCTGGCGGAGGTTGGCCGGGGTCTGAGGATCGGAGATGATCTGGTCGAACCAGCGCCCGGCGGCATCGTACTCGCCGCGCTTCAGCGCCACGAGGCCGAGCATCTCGCGGGCGGTGTAGCGGAACGCACCGGCCGGGGCGGCGAGCCCCTGGAGGCTGGCGAGGGCCGGATCGGGGTTCGGCTGATCGAGGCGGATCAGCGCCGCGCGCAGGCGGGCGAGGTCGCGCAGGCCGTCGCCGAGCTTGGTGTCAGCGGCGAGCGCATCGTATTCGGCAGCGCCGGCGGACGCGTCGCGCTTGGCGGTCTCGGTGGCGGAGCGGAAACGCGCCAGCATCCGGTAGCCGCCCGGAGCGTCGCCTTCCAGCGCCTCGAACGCCTTGTCGGCCTCGGCGCCCTTGCCGTCCTTGGCGAGACGGTTGGCGGCTTCGAACTTCTCGGACGCCGCTTCCGCGCGGACCCGCTGGTCGTGCTGCCAATAGCGATAGCCGCCGACGCCGGCCACGACGAGAATCGCCACGGCGACGATGAGACCGCTGTAGCGCTTCCAGATCTGTGCGACCTGATCGCGGCGATAGTCTTCGTTGACCTCGCGGATGAACTCGTTGTTCTCGGCCATGTCGTCTCACGCCGACCGCGATACGATCGGCGGCCTTGAGGAAAACCAAGCCCGGCGCCTAGCACAGCCAGGCCGGCTTGGCGACTGGCCATGCGGCCGGCCTTGGCGACTGGCCATGCGGCCGGCCTGGCGACTGGCCATGCGGCCGGCCTGGCGACTGGCCATGCGGCCGGCCTGGCGACTGGCCATGCGGCCGGCCTGGCGACTGGCCATGCGCCGATGGCTTCAGGCCGGGACGGGCCAGGCCGAGACGCCGATCACCCATTGATGCAGGTATTTGGCGAAGACGAACCAGACGACGAAGCCGACGGCCACCGCGATGGCGTCGTTGCGCCAGCCGGCCGGCGCCGCGACGGCACCATGCTGGGCGGCCACCGCGCCGGCCGAGCGGGCGCGGCGCTTGGCGCTGATCCGGGCAATGACCGCCCAGGCGAGGAAGCTTCCGAACAGCAGGATCGAGCCGAGGTCGCCATTGGCGAGGAGGTGGGCCGTCGCCCAGATCTTTACCGCCAGCAGCATCGGGTGCTTGGCCCGCGCCCGGATATGGCCGGGCAGGTAGGCGGAGGCCAGGGCGATGAAGGCGAAGAGCGTCAGGAGCAGCGCGAGGTGGCGCGTGAAGACCGGCGGGTTCCAGACTTGGATGTAACCGGTCGCGCGGTACTGGCCGAAGCCGTAGGCGATGAGCACGATGCCGAGGACCGAGAGAAGCATGTAGCCGAGCTTGAACCGGCTCTCCCCGATTTCATCGATGACACCCGCGCGCTTCGTCCTCAACATGGAGAAGGCATGCGTGCCGAGGAACAGCACGAGGCCGAGGATGAGGATGAGCATGGGACGCCTTCGAATCGCGCCTGTGGATCATGTGATCCGCGCCAGGCCGGGTGAAGCAGACTGTAATGGTTCAAAACCCAAACTCGGGCCGATGTCCAGGCTCACCCGATGACGCGGCTCCTCGCCCTCCTCCTCCTCGTCCTGGTCCCGCACGATGCCGCGGCGCGGTCCGAACCGCCACTCTCGGCGCTGACCCTCGTCGGGCCGCCGACGACGATCTTCAAGGCCGGCCGCGATGCCTGCGACGGGGCGGACGTGCCGGACGCCTCCGCGCGTGCTTTCCGCGACGCGTCCGGCAGCGTCGCCCTGTTCGGGATGCACTATCGCAACCGGGCCTTGCGCGGGCCGGCCCTCGACCAGCTGAAGCTCGACTGCGCCGTGGTGCTCGAGTCCGGCGAGAAGGCCGATCCGGCGGCTTATGACGACCGTTCCTGGATCACCGCCACATGGACGGAGGACGGCAAGGCGGTCTCGGCCCTCCTCCACCACGAGTATCAGGCCAACGAACACGAGGGCCGCTGTCGCTCGAAGGTCTATATCGAGTGCTGGTACAACACGATCGTCGCCGCCTCCTCCGGCGATGGCGGGCGCAGCTTCTCCCGCGCCAAGCCCCCCGTGGTGGTGGCCGGGGTGCCGTTCCGCCAGGAGGTCGGCCAGGGCCGGCACCGGGGATTCTTCAACCCGTCCAACGTTTTCTCGGACGGGCGCTGGCGCTACGTTCTCATCGCCACCACTGGATGGTCCACGGGGGGCAGCGACCAAGCCGCCGGGGCCTGCCTGTTCCGCACCGACACGCCGTCCGATCCGACGCGCTGGCGCGCCTGGACCGGGCTCGGCTTCACCGCCGTCTTCCCGGACCCCTACGCCAGGCCGACCCTGCTCTCCAAGCCTTGCAAGCCGCTGGAGCCGTTCGGCCTGCCGGTCGGCGCCGTCATACGCCATCGCGCCACGGGGGCCTGGATCGCCGTGTTCATGGCCGGGGCCGGCGGCACCATCCCACAGTCGGGATTCTACTGGACGACATCGCGGGATCTCCTGACCTGGGACCGGCCGCGCCTGCTGCTCGCCGGCTCCACGCTCTATGACGATCCCTGCACGGCCAAGGGCGATCTCATCGCCTATCCGTCGATCCTCGATCCGCAGGCGACCGGCCGCAATTTCGACGATGCGGGCGATACGGCCCTCCTCACCTACGTGACGCTCCGCCGGGAGGGCTGCACCGTGACCTCGGACCGCGACCTCGTCCGCAGGCCGTTGACGCTCAAGGTCTGGCCGTGAAACGGGACGCGCCTACCTCCGTGCGAAACGAAAAAACCATTTACACCTGTATGGAGGCCCCTCGCGTGACTGAGCATTGCGTCGCCTGGACGGATCGGACCGAGACCACTGCGCCGAACGGCGTCGCCAAGCGCCATCTCGACGGCGAGGGTGCGAGCCTCGCTCGCATCACCGTCCCGGCCGGGACCAAGGCTCCGCGCCACAGCCATGCACACGAGCAGTTCGTTCAGGTGCTGGCAGGCTCGGGCACCCTGGAGACGGAACAGGGCACGAAGGCGTTCGGGCCAGGCAGCGTCTTCCACTTCCCGCCCGACGTCTGGCACGCGGCCGAGTTCGTCAGCGAGACGGTTCTCGTGGAGGTGAACCTCGCCCCGCCCTCTCATTCACGCTTCGCCTGAGCATGCTTGGTCTGAGCACGCTTGGTCTGAGCAGGCTTGGCCTGAGGGCCTCTCCTGCATCAGTGCGATGAGGGCGCGCAGGGTGGAGGGCACGTGACGACGCCCGGAATAGTAGAGATGGAATCCCGGAAAGGCCGGGCACCATTCCGCCATCAGCCGCTTCACCCTGCCCTGCGCCAGGGCGTCTGCCGCATGGCCCTCGAACACGAAGGCGAGACCGATGCCCCGGACCGCCGCCTCGACCATCAGTTCCTGGTCGCCGAAGGTCAGCGGTCCCTCTACCTCGGTGTCGCAGGCCACCCCGTCCCGTTCGAACTCCCATTTGAACAGGCGGCCATCGGGGAAGCGCTGGCGGATGCAGGCATGGCCGGCGAGATCCTGCGGGTGGCCCGGTATCCCGCGCCGGTCGAGATAGGCGGGCGAACCGATGACGGCGAAACGCTGGGGTCCGCCGATGGGTAGGGCGATCATGTCCCTTGCCACGCGGTCCCCCATCCGGATCCCCGCATCGAACCCGTCCGCCACCACGTCGGTCAGCGCATTGTCGCCGATGATCTCGACGGCGAGATGCGGATGGCGCGCGAGGAGCTGCGTCACCAGCGGCATGAGAATGAGCCGGCAGGCCGCGTGAGGGGCATTGATCCTGAGGCTTCCGGTGACCTCGACGCTCAGCAGACGCGCCGCGTCCACCGCGCTGCCGATCTCGACGAGGGCCGGACCCAGCCGCGCCAGGAGAATCGCGCCCGCTTCCGTCACGGCAACGCTGCGCGTGGTGCGATGGAGCAGCCGCACGCCCATCCGCGCTTCGAGCCCACGCAGGGCGTGGCTCAAGGCAGAGGGCGAGACGCCGAGCTCCGTGGCGGCTTTACGAAAGCTGCGATGGCTCGCCACGGACGCGAAAACAGCGAGATCCGACAGGTCAGCGCGCTGCATTGGTGAAACTCGCTCAGCAGCTCATGCGGGATTGTCCGGCTTATCCGATGAACCCGGCCCTGTCAGGTTTCGCTTCGATCTCGAACAGGAAGCGTCCCATGCAGAAGCGTCCCCTCGGCAGCACCGGCCTCACCCTCTCCGCCCCCGGTCTCGGCTGCATGGGCATGTCCGAATTCTACGGCCCGACGGAGGAGGCCGTGTCCCTGGAGACGCTGAACGCTGCGCTCGATTTCGGCTACGACTTCCTCGACACCGCCGACACCTACGGGCTCGGCCATAACGAGGAGCTGCTCGGCCGCTTTCTCCAGCGTCGCCGCGACCGGGTGGTGCTCGCCACCAAGTTCGGCATCGTGCGCGATGCGGCCGGGTCGCGCCGGATCGACAACAGCCCCGCCTACATCGCGGCGGCCTGCGACGCCTCGCTGAAGCGCCTGCGCGTCGAGACGATCGACCTGTATTACTGCCACCGCCGCAATCCCGAGACGCCGCTGGAGGAGACCATCGGCGCCATGGCGAAGCTCGTCGAGACGGGCAAGGTCGGGGCCCTCGGCCTCTCGGAAGTGTCCCCTGCGACCTTGCGGGCCGCCCATGCCATCCATCCCATTGCCGCTGTCCAGAGCGAGTATTCCCTGTGGAGCCGCACGCCGGAGGATGGAATGCTGGAGACCTGCGCCGAACTCGGCGTGACCTTCGTGGCCTATTCGCCCCTGGGGCGCGGCTTCCTCACGGGCGCCATCGATCCGAACGCCCTGAGCGCGGGTGATTTCCGCAAGGGCAATCCGCGTTTTCAGGGGGAGGCCCTGGCGCAGAACCGGTGCCTCGCCGAAGCGCTCGGCCATTTCGCCGCCGCACGCGGGGTCACCGCGGCACAGGTCGCGCTGGCTTGGCTGGTGACCAAGGCACCCAACGTGGTGCCGATCCCCGGCACCCGCCGTGCGACACGGCTCGCGGAGAATGCCGCAGCCATGGACTTGGCTTTGTCGACGGCGGAGATCGCGGAGCTCGACGCCCTCTTTTCACCGATAGCGGTGGCGGGCGACCGCTATGCCGCCGGAGGGAGGGCGGGCATCGAGGTGATGTGACGGTCCTCGGATCCAGGCAGCGGACCGCCTCAGGGCCCCCATGGTGTCCGCGAAGCCCCGTCCCGCACTACGGTGACGAAGCGCCATAATCGGTCCGCTCGGACACGATGCGACCGAGGACGAGATGAACGACGGCCCCCATCGCCCCGCCGAGCAGGACCTCGCTCGTCCGCTGGACCGCCGTATGGACGATACTGTGATCGGTGGAGGCCGTGAGGAGGATGAGGGCAGCAGTCCACATCGCCACACGCAATGCCGGCCATTGCCGGGCGATCGTGGCGGTGACCGCCACCGCCGTGGCCATGGCCGGCAGGGGACGATCCGGCTGGAACACGAGCAGGCGGGCGCAGACCACGGCCAAGACCGCGCCGATGAGCGTACCCGCCGCTCGCCAGAGGAAGGTGTTTCGTGTCTCGCGGATGCCGTCCTGGGACACGACCAATCCCGACACCACCGCCCAGACTGGATGGCCAAGATCGAGCGCCGCGGCGCCGAGATAGGCCAGGATCGCCGTGACCGTGCAACGGAGGACGAACAGGGCGGACTGGACCGAAGCAGGTCTGGGTCGGAGCGGGCTCATCGCAGTCGCGGTACCCCGGACCACGTCACCGGCATCCTCTCCGATCCTGCCTGGGGATACGTTGCCAGCGGCTCATGAACACAGCTTCGCATCGCGTCCCGCGCCTCATACCTCCAGAGCAGAGCGGCTACACCCACCCTATAACCAGCGATGACGTTAAGTCTTTGAAAATTTACTGAAAAATACTCTCGCTCTTACGGCGCCGAGCACGCCACCGTGAAAAAACGACGCTCACGAGTGAAACGACGAAGACCTTTGCATAGCCCCGCTGACCGTCGCCAAAATCCGTCGAGGAATTCTGGAGAAGCCAGCCAGCAATCGCCGCGATCAGCTTGAGGCTTGGTTCGCCGGGCCAGAGGGCCCTCAGGCGCTGTTCATCGGTCGCGTGCCGCCCTTCGACGGAAAGCCGGTCTGATTTGGGCTCGGCTCTTGGCGGCCGGCAAAACAAAGGGACGACCGCGCAGCGCGCTCGACACCATCATCGCCGCCGTGGCCGAGGCTCACGGCTGCACTGTCGTCACCGACAATGAAAAGGATTTCCTCGACATTAATGTCATCGACTCGCCGCGCGGAGCAGCGATTTGACCAAAATTCGTTCTGTCGACATACTTTTTATTGATGAGTTACTTGAGGTGGGCGGTGGGTCGCACCATCAATAGCCATCAAGAGTATCGGGAAGCGCTACGGCGGCGTTCAGATAAACCCGAGCAGATTGAAAACTCGCATGGCCAGCTACTCGCACGCTTTAACCGGCTTCAGGGGCGAAGCAGGCATGCATCGCCCGCCATACCTGACGGTCCCGCCAATATGGCGCCCAGAATTCAAGCCACTGCCGTGCTTGAATCACTCCCACTCGATCGTGCCAGGCGGCTTCGAGGTGATGTCGTAGGTCACCCGGTTGATGCCCTTCACCTCGTTGATGATGCGGGTGGCGACGCGGCCGAGGAAGGCCATGTCGAAGGGGTAGAAATCCGCCGTCATGCCGTCGACCGACGTCACGGCGCGAAGCGCGCAGACATGGTCGTAGGTGCGACCGTCGCCCATCACGCCCACGGTCTTCACGGGCAGGATCACCGCGAAGGCCTGCCAGATCGTATCGTAGAGCCCGGCCTTGCGGATCTCGTCGAGATAGATCGCGTCGGCCTTGCGCAGTGCTTCGAGCTTCTCGGCGGTGATGGTGCCGGGGCAACGGATGGCGAGGCCGGGACCGGGGAAGGGATGGCGGCCGACGAAGGCTTCCGGCAGGCCGAGTTCCTTGCCGAGCACCCGAACCTCGTCCTTGAACAATTCGCGCAGGGGCTCCACGAGCTGCATGTTCATTCGCTCGGGCAGGCCGCCGACATTGTGGTGGCTCTTGATCGTCACCGAGGGGCCGCCGGTGAAGGACACGCTCTCGATCACATCCGGGTAGAGGGTGCCCTGGGCGAGGAAGGCAGCGCCCCCGATCTTCTTGGCTTCCTCGTCGAACACATCGATGAACAGGCGGCCGATGGTCTTGCGCTTGATCTCCGGGTCGCTGACGCCCTCCAGCTCACCGAGGAACAGTTCCTGCGCCTGAACGTGGACCAGGGGGATGTTGTAATGGTCGCGGAACAGCCGCACGACTTCCTCGGCCTCGCCCATGCGCAGCAGTCCGTGATCGACGAAGACGCAGGTCAGCTGTTCGCCGATGGCCTCGTGGATCAGCACCGCCGCCACCGAGGAATCGACGCCGCCCGACAGGCCGCAGATCACCCGCTCCTTGCCCACCTGGGCGCGGATCTTGGCGATGGCCTCCTCGCGATAGGCACCCATGGTCCAGTCGCCGGTGCAGCCGGCGATGTCGCGCACGAAGTTGCGGATCAGCAGGGCGCCGTGCGGGGTGTGCGCTACCTCCGGGTGGAACTGGACCGCGTAGTAGTTGCGCGACTCGTCGGCCACCGCCGCGAAGGGCGCGTTCTTCGACAGGGCGACGGTGGTGAAGCCGTCGGGGAGCTTGGTCACCCGGTCGCCGTGGCTCATCCAGACCGGATAATGCTCGCCCACATGCCAGACGCCCTTGAACAGGGGACAGTCCGAAATGATCTCGATCTCGGCGCGGCCGAACTCGGCATGATGCCCGCCCTCGACCTCACCGCCCAGTTGGGCGGCCATGGTCTGCTGGCCGTAGCAGATGCCGAAGACAGGCACGCCCGAATCGAACACGACCTGGGGCGTGCGGGGCGAGGCGTCGCTTGTCACCGATTCGGGGCCGCCGGACAGAATCACGCCCTTGGGCTTCGACTCGGCGAAGGCCTCCGACGCCTTGGTGAAGGGGACGATCTCGCAATAGACCCCCTCCTCGCGCACCCGCCGCGCGATGAGCTGGGTCACCTGGGAGCCGAAATCGACGATGAGGATCTTGTCGTGGTCGGTATTCATGGATCGGAGTTAGACGAGGCCCCGCCGCCGTGCAACGCGCAGGTTCCGCAGGTCGCGCGCCGCCCACATGCATCGGGCGCGCCCATCGCCGATCCGACTCTGGTCGCTCATGCGCGGAGGAAGCCCCGCCTGCGCATCCAGGTGAGAAACAGGCCGGACCATGCCGCCGCCGGGGAGCCGGGCACGCCGAGGCCGAAACCATGGCCGCCGCGTTCGAACAGATGCAATTCGGTGGGCACCAGGGCGCCGCGCAGGGCGGAATACATTAGAAGACTGTTGTCCACCACGGCGATGGGATCGTCGGCGGCCTGGGCGAGGAAGGTCGGCGGCGCCTTCTCGCGCACATGCGTCTCCACCGAGTAGGCCGAGGCCTTCACCGGATCGGGCGGGTCGCCCGCGAGGATGCGCCGGGTGGAGGTCCGGTCAAAGGGCGGAAGCAGGGTGATGACGGGGTAGATCAGCCCAGCGAGTTCGGGCCGCGCCGAGAGCGCGTCGCTGGCATCGAGCCCGGCATAGGTCTCCGTAGAGGCGCGCATGGCCGCCTCCCCCATCAGGTGCCCGCCGGCAGAGAAGCCGAGCACGCCGACCCGCTCGGGGTCGATGCCGTAGGACACGGCGCCCGCCCGGACGAGGCGGAGCGCCCGCTGCACGTCCTGAAGCGGCGCGTCGGCACCGGCCGCCCAGCCCTCGCCGGGCAGGCGGTAGATCAGCACGAAGGCGGTGATGCCCACCGCAGCGAGCCAGCGCGCCACCGGGATGCCCTCGTTGCCGATATCGATGCGCCGATAGCCCCCTCCCGCCGCGACGACCAGGGCCGCCCCGTTTGGCCGGGGCGCGCGCATGACGAGGAGGCAGGGCCGCGCCACGTTGCTGATCACCCCGTCGCGGCTCTCGTCGAAACGCCCATCCGCCGCGATCGGACCGCCGCCGCCGGGGGGCAGGCCGGGCCACAGGTCGATCACGTCGAGGTTCGTGCCCGGGGCCGGAACCGTCTCGGCGCGGGCCTGCGCACCGCCGGACAGCATCGCCGCGGCTGCGGCGACCAATGTCCGGCGGTCGAGGCGCATCAGCCGCGTCGTTCCAGGGTGGCGACGTAGAACCCGTCCGTCCCCGTGAGCGCCGGACTCATCTGCAGGCCGTGCTCGGTGAACCGCACCACCTCCGCGAGGCCCGGCGCATGGTCGGCGGCGACCCTCTCGGCCGGCACAACCGTCAGAGCGCCATTCGCCCGCGCGAGAATGCCGTCGATGGCGGCGTCGTTCTCCTCCCGCAGCAGGGAGCAGGTGATGTAGGTGATCCGCCCGCCCCGCCGCACCAGGCGCGAGGCCCGGTCGAGCACCTCGGCCTGGTCCGTGACGCGGGCGCTGAGGGAGCCGGGGCGCAGCCGCCACTTGGCGTCGGGATTGCGCCGCCACGTCCCCGAGCCGGTGCAAGGCGCGTCGACCACCACCCGGTCCACGGTGCCGTCGAGGTCGCCGAGCACGTCGGTCCGCGCGCGACCGCCGCGCGGGGTCCGGATCTCCGCCTCGGCACCGGAGCGGCGCAGACGGTCGTGGATCGGCGCGAGCCGGCGCGGATCGTCGTCGGTGGCGATGAGCCGTCCGCTATTTTGCATCATCGCCGCGAGGGCGAGGGTCTTGCCGCCCCCCCCGGCGCAGAGATCGACCACGGTCTCGCCGGCACGCGCGCCGCTCAGGGCGCCGGCGATCTGGGAGCCCTCGTCCTGAATCTCGTACCAGCCGTCGAGGAATTCCGGCTCCACATGCAAGGCGGGGCCGCGCCCGTCTTCGCCAAGGGGAATGCGCAATCCGTTCGGCGCATGGGGCGTCGGCTGGGCCGCCAGATGCGCGAGCCCGGCCAGGGCGGCCTCGCGGTCACGCTTCAGGGTGTTGATGCGGATGTCGAGGGGTGCGCGGCGGGCCAGAGCGCGCAGCTCATCGAGGAGGGTATCGCCGAACAGGTGGCCGAGCGAAGGCACGATCCAGTCCGGCACGTCGCCGGCCACATGGGCCGGCGCGTCGGCCAGCGAGCCCTCCGAGATGGCCTTGCGCTCGGCATCGGTCAGGGGATCGGGCGCGAAACGCTCGCCGGAGAACAGCTCGGCGATGGTGGGCGCCGCACGTCCGTACTGCAGCCGCAGCATCCCGATGAGGATGGCGCGCGGGGTCTCCTCCCCCATCACCCAGGCGGAAGAGGCGCGCCGGCGCAGGGCGTCGTAGACGAGGCTCGCGATGGCAGCACGGTCGCCGGAACCGGCGAAGCGGTGGGCGAGGCCCCAATCCTTGAGGGCGTCCGCGGCCGGTCGGCGCCGGCCGGCGATGTCGGCGAGCACTTCGATGGCGGCGGAGAGACGAGCGGGAGGGGTCAGGACGAAATCCTCAGGGTTAGGGAAGCATGACCGGCCATGGCCGTTGCCGCGGTACGGTCACGCTTTGAGCCGGGGACCGACACAATACAGCCGAGCTTCCGGCGCGATCGGCCGTCAGACAGGCAGGGCGCCAGACGCGTCTCGTGCCCTTGCTGCGCCCGAGCCCGCTGCGTCAACGTCCGGAGCCTCGCAATCGTCATGTCCCCCATTCTTCATCTCACTCTCGCGGGCTTCGTCCTGCTCTGCGTCGCCGCCTGCTCCACCGCGCCCGCCGTCGACCTGACGCCGCCGCCCCAGCGCCCCTACGATGCCAAGACGCAGCTCGAATATGGCAACCCGCCGCCGCCGCCCCCGGCTCCGCGCTACTGAGCGACCGTCCGTCCGGGGCCGCCGCTCAGGCAGCCTCGCGGGCGCGGCGGTTCTCGTAGGCCTTGAGATGGGTGTAGACCCGGTCGAGCATCGGGTGCGCCCCATCGCGGCTGCGGGCGATGAGATCGCCGATGATGTGATCGGCCTCGATCCGCGCCTTGTTCTCGATGTCGCGCAGCATCGAGGCGGTGAAGGCCGAGCCTTCCGCGGTGAGGCTGGTGCGCGTGTTCTGCATCACCTTCTCTCGCGGCGCATAGCCGGCGTCTTCCGCGATCCGGCGACACTCCTCCATCAGTGCCTCGATGAAGGCGAGGCCGCCCGGTGCGGCGACGATATCGCCGATGGTGGCGCGCATCAGGCAGGTCGCCCCGGCGAGCGTGGCCAGGAACGACCATTTCTCCCACATCTCCAGCACCATCGTCTGGCTGAGGCGCGCCTGGAACGTGACGCCCTGCATCAGCGCCTCGATCCGCTCCACTCGTTCGGAGCGCCCCCCTGCCCGCTCGCCGTAGGTGAAGGTGTGCAAGGGGCTCATCATGCGGATCTCGCCGTCGCCCCCCACCGTCGCCGCGATGGCGCAGGAGCCGCCGAGAACCCGCTCCGGACCGAAGGCGGCGTCGAGGGCGTCGAGATGGCGCAGGCCGTTGAGCACGGGGAGCACCAGCGTCGCCGGGCCCACGGCCGGGGACACGTCGGCGATGGCAGCGTCGAGGTCGTAGGCCTTGCAGCTGAGGAGAACGAGATCGAAGCTTCCGCCCTTGCCCGCCGCGAGATCGGCGGCGGTGAGCGTTGCGGGCTCCGCGATATGGATGTCGCCGGCCGGGCTCTTCACGGTGAGGCCCGAGGCGGCGAGCTTCTCCGCCCGCGCCGGCCGCACGAGGAAGGTGACGTCCCGCCCGGCCTCCACGAGACGCGCCCCGAAATATCCACCGGTGGCACCGGCGCCGACGACGAGCACGCGCATGGGACGATCCTCAATCTCGATGAGCGTCCCTCCTTATCGGATGAGGGAAGCGGTTTTCCAGGCGTGCGTTTATAGTCCGATGGGTGCGAGAAAGATGCGCACCGCGAAGACGATCCACATCGCCAGCAGCACCAGCGCCCCGAGCGCATAGGCCCGAAAGCGGGAGGGGACGTGGTTCGAGGTGACGTAGACGCCCGCATGAACGGCGCGGGACGCCACGAAAATCCAGGCGAGGACGACGAAGAGCAGATCGGCCTTCTTCGTATAGAGCGCCAGCGGCACCAGGGCGAAGAACAGCATCGGCAACTCGAACTGGTTCGAGAACGCGTTGGCCGATCGCTGCGCGCGAGGCGGCCAGTTCCGCTCGCCCATGGAGACGTCGCCGGCCGTCACCGAACCCGCCTTGATCTCGGCGAAACGCACCCGTCCGAGCCAGAACATCAGCACGAAGATCAGCAGCACCTGCGCGAAGACGGGGGCGAGGATGGCCTGGACGGTCATGGCGAATTCCGATGCGGCGGCGTCACCGCCCGAGGGCGACGAGGCCGAGATGCGCGACGAGAATCGTGCAGCCGAGGAAGTTGATGACGAAGACCTTGCCCCTGAGGGGCACGTCGTCGGTGAGCGTCTGGACGGCCGTATGGATCACCCGGCCGGCGAAGAAGAGCCAGGCGGCAGCGATATCGACCCAGGTCACCCGGTCGAGGGCAACCAGCAGGGCGACGCAGGCGAAGACGATGACGGGAAGTTCGAACTGATTCGAGAGGTTGCGGGTGATGCGCGCGATCGGCGGCGGCTCGTCGCGGCCGAACTCGAAACAGCCGAACTCCACCTCGCCGCGACGCACCGCCAGGAGGCGTGCCGCGGAGAGCCAGACATAGAGGCTGAAGGTCAGCCCGATCTGCGCCAGGACGGGCCAGAGCACGAGGTGACGCGGGTCGGACATCGGACCGGGCTCAGGCGCGGCTGGGGTAGTTCGGGCTTTCGCGGGTGATGGTCACGTCGTGGACGTGGCTCTCGCGCAGGCCGGCATTGGTGATGCGGACGAACTGCGCCTTGTCCTGGAACTCGGGAATGGTGGGCGCGCCGACATAGCCCATGGCGGCACGCAGGCCGCCGGCAAGCTGATGCAGTACCGCCGCCACCGGCCCCTTGTAGGGCACCTGTCCCTCGATCCCCTCGGGCACGAGCTTGTGGGTGTCGCTGACCTCGGCCTGGAAGTAGCGGTCGGCCGAGCCGCGGGCCATGGCGCCCACCGAGCCCATGCCGCGATAGCTCTTGTAGGAGCGGCCCTGGTGCAGGAACACCTCGCCGGGCGCCTCGTCGGTTCCCGCCAGCAGCGAGCCCAGCATCGCCACGGACGCCCCGGCCGCGATCGCCTTGGCGAGATCGCCCGAGAACTTGATGCCGCCATCGGCGATCACCGGCACATCGGCCCGATCGGCCGCCTCCACCGCCTCCATCAGGGCAGTGAGCTGAGGCACGCCGACGCCGGCCACGATACGGGTGGTGCAGATCGAGCCCGGACCGATGCCGACCTTGATCGCGTCCGCACCGGCATCGATCAGCGCCTGGGCCCCGTCGCGGGTGGCCACGTTGCCGGCCACCACCTGAACGGCGTTGGAGAGCTGCTTCACCCGGCGCACGGCATCGAGCACCTTGATGGAATGGCCGTGGGCGGTATCGACCACGATCACGTCGCAGCCCGCATCGATGAGGCGCTCGGCCCGCTCGAACCCGCTATCGCCCGTGGTGGTGGCGGCGGCGACCCGGAGGCGGCCCTGCTCGTCCTTCACCGCGCCGGGATAGGCCACCTGCTTCTCGATGTCCTTGACCGTGATCAGGCCGATGCAGCGGTAATGGTCGTCGACGACGAGGAGCTTCTCGATGCGGAACTGGTGGAGCAGGCGCTTGGCCTCCTCCTGGTTCACGCCCTCGCGCACGGTGATGAGCCGGTCGCGGGTCATCAGCTCGGCGACGGTCTCGGAGGGGTTGGTGGCGAAGCGCACGTCGCGGTTGGTGAGGATGCCGACGAGCTTGCCGCGCGAGCCGTTGGGGCCGCGCTCCACCACGGGAATACCCGAGATGCGGTTCAGCTTCATCAGCGAGAAGGCGTCGGCCAGGGTCTCGTCGGGATGGATGGTGATCGGGTTGAGCACCATGCCCGACTCGTATTTCTTGACGAGGCGGACCTGCTCGGCCTGCTCGTGCGGCTCGAGATTGCGGTGGATGACGCCCATGCCGCCGTTCTGGGCCATGGCGATCGCCATCGGCGCCTCGGTGACGGTGTCCATGGCCGAGGCCAGGATCGGCATGTTGAGGTGGATCGTGCGGGTCAGTCGCGATGCGACGCTGACCTCGGTCGGCATCACCGAAGATGCGGCGGGGCGGAGAAGCACGTCGTCGAAGGTCAGGCCCTCGATGATGGAATCCGCGGTGATACGAGCCATGTGCCAACTCCCGAAACGGTGAGAAGCGCCGGGCTGTAACAGCCGTCGGCGCCGAATGCGTTGGCACGGCGCAGTATCATGGGGCCGGACCCTGCGCAAAGGCAGGATCGCGGCATCGCAACGGGAAAACTCAGTTGATCGGGTCGCGGGGGCCCTTGTCGGTCCATTCCGGCGGCAGGCCGATATAGTCACCGACCATGCCGTCGATGCCCGGAGCCCGGCCGAACTGCTCGCAATCCGGGTCGAGCGGGGCCTCGCCGAGGGTGGTGACGCGGATGCGGTTCCAGCTCGGGATCGCCAGGGGCTCCTTGAACGGGTCGCGCCCGGTCACGAGCAACGTGCCGAAATCCTGGCCGAACTCGCCGGCGAGATCGTAGGCGTCCCCGGCCGCCGAGAAGCGCGCCTGGTTGGTGAAGGCGTTGGCGCCGCCGCCCCAGATCATCGCCGCGCGTTGCTGGTGACGACTATCGAGGGCTTCCGACTCGATGGTGATGCTGCCCAGACCGATCGGGATGCGCGGGATCGGCACGCGGCCGACAGCGGTGGCGAAACCGACGCCGACCTGGGACGCGATGGTGATTCCCGCCGAGGTGGCGATGGTTGCGCCGGCCGCCGGGACGTTGGTGAGTTCGACGCGGGTGACGGCGGAGCGGATCGTCAGGTCGGCCTTCTTGGTGGAGACCACGTCGTAGCGCAGCGACAACTCGTAGCAGAGCGCCCGGTCGGCCGCGTTGGCGATCAGCCGGCGCTCGACGCTGTTGAGACCGGGGCCGGAGATCGATTCCGGAAACACTGCTGGAATGATGCGGACCGTTCGCGTCGCCGCGAGGGTCGGCTGATCCGCGTAGAGCTTCGCTCCGGTCGCCACTTCGGTGCTTCCGTTGAGGCGGTCGTAGCGAGTGAGCGACCCGGTCTCGTTGAGGATGACGGTGCCGCAGCCGGCGACCATGAGGAGCAGGCCCAGAGCCCCACCGATGAGGGGCGAGCGTCGACAGGTTTCGAACCGCGAGGGCATTCAATAACTTTCACGCAAAATGGCGGCGGTGGCTCGCTCAGCCGATGTGATGCGAGACAGCCGAATTGTTGCTGAGCTTAAGGCGGTATCGGCGCCCCCGAAAGCCGGCCCCGCCGGCCGGAGGACTTGAAGCCCGCACCTGTGTCTCGCGGGTCACGGTCGTCACCCACGTGCGACACCGCACGCGTCATCCACAGACACCATCATTTGTGTGCGTCTTCGCCTAAGAATCGGATCGAGGCCCCATTCGAGACCGTGACGGAACCGGTCGGCTTCGGCCGCGCTACTACACGATCCCCATGCGCCCATCACAGATCGTTCCCCTCGTCGTCGCCACCGCCCTGTTCATGGAGAACACGGATTCCACGGTGATCGCCACCGCCCTGCCGGCCATCGCCCGCAGCCTCGGCGAGGATCCGATCGCCCTGAAACTGGCGCTGACCTCCTACCTGGTGAGCCTCGCGATCTTCATCCCGATCAGCGGCTGGATGGCGGACCGTTACGGCGCGCGCACGATTTTCCGCGCCGCCCTAGTCGTGTTCATGGCGGGGTCGCTGGCCTGCGCCGCTTCCGATTCGCTCGGCGCCTTCGTCGCCGCGCGCGCATTCCAGGGCATGGGCGGGGCCATGATGGTGCCGGTGGGCCGTCTCGTCATCCTGCGGGCGGTGCCGAAGAGCGAACTCGTGAGCGCTCTCGCCTACCTGACGATCCCGGCCCTGATCGGACCGATCATGGGGCCGCCGCTGGGCGGTTTGATCACGACCTATCTCGACTGGCGCTGGATCTTCTTCATCAACATCCCGATCGGCCTCGCCGGGATCGCGCTCTCGACGATCTACTTCGAGAACATCCGCGAGCCGTCCCGGCCGCCCCTCGACATCACCGGATTCCTGCTCTCGGGGGCCGGCCTCGCGACGCTGATGCTCGGCCTCGCTTCCCTGGGGCGTCATCTGCTGCCGGATTACGTCTCGTGGGGGTGCCTCGGCGGAGGGGCGATCCTGCTCGCGCTCTATCTCGCGCATTCGCGCCGGGTGCCGCATCCGGTGATCCGCCTCGACTTGTTGAGATACCCGACCTTCCGCGCGGCGGTGACCGGCGGCAGCCTGTTTCGCATCGGCACCGGGGCGATCCCGTTCCTGCTGCCGCTGATGCTGCAGATCGGCTTCGGTCTCGACCCGTTGCAATCGGGATTGCTCACCTTCGCCGCGGCGGCGGGCGCGCTTCTCATCAAGCTCATCGGCCCGCGCATCCTGCGGGCCTACGGGTTCCGCCGGGTAATGCTGTTCAACGCCGTCGTCGCCTCGTGCTTCCTCGCCGTGAACGGCATGTTCACGGTGCAGACACCGCATTGGCTCATCGTAGCGGTCCTGCTGGTCGGCGGCTGCGTCCGCTCGCTGCAATTCACCTGCGTCAACGCCATCGCCTATGCCGATCTCGATGCGCGGGAGATGAGTTCGGCGACAAGCTTGGCGAGCGTGGCCCAGCAATTGTCCCTCAGCCTCGGCGTCTCCATCGGAGCCTTGGCCCTCGAGACAACCGCCGCGCAGCATGGCCGCACAGCGATCGAGGCCGGCGATTTCTGGCCCGCCTTCCTCACCGTCGCGATGATCTCGTTCGCCTCCCTCTTCGCCTTCCTGAGGTTGAAGCCGGATGCGGGCGCGGAGGTCTCGGGTCAACGCCTCGCGTCGAAGGGCGTGTAAGCGGCGGGGCTCATGCCGCGCGGCTCGACGGACGCGCTGGGCTGCGCTTCGGTCCCTTTGCCGATTTTGCATTGGCGTTGGCCGATTGCGGCCGGGCGGGGGCGGGCGCTTCCCGGTTCGAGCGGCGCCAGCCCTGCCAGCTCCAGGCACCCGGACCGGCGAGGGCATAGATGAGGAAGCCGCCGGCCAGGCCGAGATCGGCCAGGAACAGGGTGCGTTCCGTCATGGCCGCCGCTCCGGAATAGGCCCAGAACCCGTGCAGCAGCACCGCCATCGCCACCGCGAACCCCGCCAGGGCGAAGCCGGTGATGCGGGGCAGGACACCGAGGATCACCGCCAGCGGCCCGAAGACCTGAACCACCACGGCCGCCGTGGCGACGGCATTGGGAGACGGCATCCCGGCCCCGGCCAGCGCCAGCGCGAAGCCCGAGACGTTGAGCGCACGCGCGATGCCGGTAGGCAGCAGCGCCGCCGCCAGCAACAGGCGCGACGCGAGGAGGATTCCGTCCTGGCTCCGACCGAACACGCGCGAACTCCGTCCCTGACCCATCGAGATCGGGAGAATGCGCGAGGTCGGCTGAAGACGGCGTTAAGGGGTGTCACCCTGGCTCATTCGGCTGGGGAGCGACGCTCCGTTTTTGTCAGCGAGGGTTCTCGAATCAGAACGGCGGGCCAACCGAGGCCGATCGCGAGCAGCGGCGTGAAGACGAAGGCGATCGCGCATCCATCGACACTCACCCCGACACCCCACCCCGGAACAACCGCCCTCGCTCGGTCCAGGCGACCACGAGAAGTGCCGATCCGCCGAGGCCTGCATAGCCGAGGCCGAGGGGCAGCACCGTGCCGTCGAAAGCGTGGCCGATGACGAAGCCGCAGAAGGCGCCGAGGATCGTGGTGTAGAATCCGAGGAAGGACGAGGCCGTGCCGGCGATCTCGCCGAGGGGCTGCAGGGCCAGCGCGTTGAAGTTCGGCATGGCGAAGCTGATCGTGAACTGGTTGCCGGCGAGCACCGTCAGGAACAGCCACAGGGGCGGATGCCCGGCATAGACGAGGCCGATTCCGACCTGGGCCAGCGCCACCGCCACGAACAGGGTGAGGCCCACATGCGAGAGCGGCCGCATCCCGAGGCGCCGCACCAGGCGGGCATTGACGAGGGTGGCCGCTCCCATGGCACCGGCCACCAGGGCGAAGGCGAGCGGGAACAGGGCGCCGAGCCGGTAGAGCCCGGTATCGAAGAGCTGCTGCGCCGAGCCGACATAGCCCATGATGCAGCCGGTCAGCAGCCCGAGGGCGGTGGCGTAGCCGACCGCCACGCGGGTGCGGAAGGTCAGGGAGACCGCCTGGCCGATCGACCGCAGGGAGAGCGGACGCCGGAATTCCGGGTGCAGCGTCTCCGGCATGCGCCAGGAGAACCAGAGAGCGAGGATGCCGGCCAGGGCCAGCATCGAGACGAAGACGTAATGCCAGGAGCCGAGTAGCAGCATCGCCCCGCCGATGGCGGGCGCGATCATCGGCACGATGAGGAACACCATCATGATCAGCGACATGACGCTGGCCATCTCGCGTCCCGAATAGCGGTCGCGCACGATGGCCGTGGAGAGGACGCGCCCGCCCGCCGCCCCGATACCCTGGATGACGCGGGCGGCCAGCAGCCATTCGAACGAGGGCGCGACCATGGCGAGGCCCGTCCCCGCACCGTAGACCGCCAGACTCCCGAGAAGCACGCGGCGTCGCCCGAAGGCGTCCGAGACCGGCCCGTAGACGATCTGGGCCACGCCGAAGCCGATCATGTAGACGTAGACGAGAAGCTGCAGCGCATTGGGATCGGCGACGGAGAACCGCGCCTGGATCGCGGGAAAGGCCGGCAGCAGATTGTCGATGGAGATGGCGGTCACCGCCATCATCAGGGCGACGATGCCCACGAATTCGCCGAAGCCCGGGCCGTTCCAAGCCGGACCGCCCTCCGGAATAGCCCGTTCCGATACCGGCCGGCCGCTCGGCGGAACCGGCCTCAAGGGTGCAGTCACTGGTCCTGAGCCTCGCTGCGGTCGCGGGCTCCTGCGCCGGCGACGTAGTGATGAAAAGTCAGCGGCCCGACCTCCGGTTGCGCCGGCCCTTCGCGTGCCGTCATTCCCGGAGGTCGGGCTCGGCTCGGAAGGGAGCTACTGCCCGCCGCCCGCCATCTGACCGAGCTTGTCGATGTTCTTGGTCACGAGGGCGATGTTGCCGTCGGAGGGCTTGGTCGGCTCGCCGGCGGCGATCGCCTCGTTGATGTCCTTCAGCGCGGCGGCCTTGTCCTTGGGCTTCATCTTCGTGTCGGCCTCGATGGCGGCGACCTGCTTCTTCAGTAGGGGCACGACACCGACATAGGTCTTCGTCTCGGGGTCCACGCCGTCCAGCACCGCCTCGACGCTGTCGGCCGCATCCTGCAACTCGTCGACGCTGGCAAAACCGTTCTTCTTCGCGATGGCCACGGCCTGGGCCTGGACCTTCGGATCGGGCTTCGTCGCGTTGCCGGCAGGGAGTTTCGCCAGTTCGGGCTGCGCCGCCACGAGGCCGTCGATGAGCGCCTGGGTCAGGGCGACCTCCTTCTGCTCCTCGGCCTCGGGGGCGGGAGCGGCGGGGGCGGGAGTGGCCTTGGCGGGTGCCGGCGCCTTCTGCGGCGACTGGGCGAAGCCGACCTGCGTGACCAGGGCGGTGGCCCCGAGAGCGAGGGATGCGGCCAGCATGACGCGAGTGGTGCGGCTCATGGATGTCAATCTTCCTGTTGCATCGTGGGGAAGGACCGCCATCGGCGGATCGGGTCCGGCCCCGACGGCTTGCGTCGTCCGGGGCACGAAGACGGGCCGTGTGGCGGAGCTTCGGGGCGAAACGGTGATCTCGGCACCGATGCCGATCACGGTTTCGCGGGAACGCCGATGATGCAGGCAGAGGATGGCGCCCCCGCGCAACCACGCCACATTTCTCCGCGACCTTGGCTTTCGCGACCTTGACCGGATCGTCGCCGACGGATCATCGCGTCTCATGCTCTCCCGCCTTCTCGCCTGTGCCTGCACCCTTTTGATGCTGCTCGCCGGCCCCGCCGACGCACAGGAGCAGGCTCTCCGAGCACCCATCGGGGGCGAGACGGAGGCGTTCACGCGCAAGGCTGCCGCGTTGATGGAATCCCACGCGGAAGGCGGCGTCTTCTCAGGCGCGGTGATCGTGGCGCGGGACGGCATCCCCCTGTTCCGCCGTGCCTACGGCCTGGCCGACCGGGAATGGGCGGTCCCCAACACGCCGGACACCCTGTTCCGCATCGGCTCCATCACGAAGCAGTTCACCGCGGCGGCAATTCTGAAACTGGCCGAGGCCGGCTCCCTCTCCCTCGACGATCCCGCCATCCGCTACCTGCCGGAACTGCCGCCGGCCTGGGCGCCGATGACGATCCGCATGCTCCTCAACCACAGTTCCGGCCTGCCCAATGTCACCGCCCTGCCGGGCTACGCGACCCAACTCGGCCGGATCGAGCGTTCGCCGATGGAGACGGTCGCCCTCCTTCACAACGAGGATCTGCTGTTCCCGCCGGGGACCGGCCACGAATACAGCAATACCGGCTACATTCTCCTGGCCGGCCTGATCGAGCGGGTCACCGGCCAGACCTTCGCGCGCTACCTCACCGACACGGTCCTGGCGCCGGCGGGGTTGGGGGCGACCCGTGACGCCGATCCGGGTGCGATCATCCCCCGGCGCGCCACCGGCTATCGCCGCGAGGCGGGCGAGTGGCGCCAGGCGCTGCCCCTGGCGGCCAGCGCGCCATCGGGCGCCGGCATGCTGGCCTCGACCCTCGACGACCTCGTGGCCTGGGACAGGGCCCTGTTCTCCGGCCGCATCCTGTCGGACGAGTCGCGCCGGGCGATGGTGACAGATTACGGCCACGGCTACGGCCTCGGCTGGTACATCGGCACGGCCTACGGGCGCCGGCTGTGGTCGCATGGCGGGTTCATCAGCGGGTTCAGCGCGATCAAGGATTCCTACCCCGATCTCGGGCTCACCATCGTCGTGCTCGGCAATACCGAGATCGTGCCGGCTCAGGCCCTCTCGCGCGAACTGGCGGCGCTCTATCTCGGGCAGCCGGCGCGGACCGAGATCAGCGTCGGCCGGACCGTCCTCGACCGCTATGTCGGTTTCTACCGAACCGGACCGCGCTCGGTCCTCGGCATCACCCGCGACGGCGACCGCCTGATCGCCCAGGGCCTCGGACAGGGATCGGGCGAGCCCCGCGTCAGTCTCACCCCGGAGAGCGACAGGGCCTTCGTGGCGCGGGACTTCGTCGGGCAGGACGGGACGATCCGCGTGGCGTTCGACATCGAGCCGGACGGGCGCCCGACCGGCGTGATGATCCACCGCGACGGCATCGAGCGGGCCGGGCCCAGAATCGACCGGGCGATCGCACGGCGGGTCACCGCCCGACGCTTCACCCGGCTGCCGTCGGGACGGTGAATCGCCTCCCAGCGGCATCGCCAGACCGCCGCAGAGGGGCTAGACTGTCCATGCGCGTAGCTCCCCGCCACAGAAGCGGGACCACGCGCCGACCCGCTCGATGCCGTCGCATCCGAGCCGGTTTGGCCAAAAGTCTATCTTGATTTGGCACCGCGTCCGGCTTCTGCTGGCGCTTACAAGAACAACATGGAGGATACGCACATGAACAAGCCGGAATTCCTGTCGTCGGGTACCAAGGCGCCGTTCTCGGCCCGTTACGAGAACTTCATCGGCGGCCAGTGGGTCGCCCCCGTCAACGGCCGCTACTTCGAGAATACCTCGCCGGTCACCGGCCGCGTCATCTGCGAGGTCGCCCGTTCGGACGCGCAGGACGTGGAGAAGGCCCTCGACGCGGCCCATGCCGCCAAGGAGGCCTGGGGCCGCACCGCGCCGGGCGAGCGCGCCCTCATCCTCAACCGCATCGCCGACCGGATGGAGGAGAATCTCGACCTGATCGCGCTCGCCGAGACCTGGGACAACGGCAAGCCGATCCGCGAGACGACCAACGCCGACATCCCGCTCGCCATCGACCATTTCCGCTACTTCGCCGGCTGCGTCCGCGCGCAGGAAGGCTCGATCTCCGAGATCGACCACGACACGGTGGCCTACCATTTCCATGAGCCGCTCGGCGTCGTCGGCCAGATCATCCCGTGGAACTTTCCGATCCTGATGGCCGTGTGGAAGCTGGCGCCCGCGCTCGCCGCCGGCAACTGCGTGGTGCTCAAGCCCGCCGAGCAGACCCCGGCCTCGATCCTCGTGGTCGCCGAACTCATCGCCGACCTGCTGCCGCCGGGCACCCTCAACATCGTCAACGGCTTCGGCCTGGAATGCGGCAAGCCGCTGGCCTCTTCGCCCCGTATCGCCAAGATCGCCTTCACCGGCGAGACGACGACGGGCCGCCTGATCATGCAATACGCCTCGCAGAACCTCATCCCGGTGACGCTGGAGCTCGGCGGCAAGTCGCCGAACATCTTCTTCGCCGATGTGGCCAACGAGGACGACGACTTCTTCGACAAGGCCCTCGAAGGCTTCACCATGTTCGCCCTCAACCAGGGCGAGGTCTGCACCTGCCCCAGCCGCGCGCTGGTGCACGAATCGATCTACGACCGTTTCATGGAGCGGGCGATCAAGCGGGTCGAGGCCATCGTCCAGGGCTCGCCCCTCGACGCGGCCACGATGATCGGCGCCCAGGCCTCGGGCGAGCAGCTCGAGAAGATCCTGAGCTACATCGACATCGGCAAGCAGGAAGGTGCCAAGGTTCTCACCGGCGGCGAGCGCAACACCCTCGAGGGCGATCTCGCGGAAGGCTTCTACGTGAAGCCCACCGTGTTCCAGGGCCACAACAAGATGCGCATCTTCCAGGAGGAGATCTTCGGCCCCGTCCTTTCGGTGACGACCTTCAAGGACGATGCCGACGCGCTCAGCATCGCCAACGACACGCTCTACGGCCTCGGCGCCGGCGTCTGGACCCGTGACGGGACCCGCGCCTACCGCTTCGGCCGGGCGATCCAGGCCGGCCGCGTCTGGACCAACTGCTATCATGCCTACCCGGCCCATGCGGCCTTCGGCGGCTACAAGCAGTCCGGCATCGGCCGCGAGAACCACAAGATGATGCTCGACCATTACCAGCAGACCAAGAACATGCTGGTCAGCTACTCGGCCAAGAAGCTCGGCTTCTTCTAGGATCTCAACGCATCGAGACCACCTTGCCCCGGCCGGGAACGGCCGGGGCTTTTTCATGCCCCGACCTCTGCGCGGAAACTATTCGCGCCAGCCGTAATCCCGCGCATGCGCGGCCGTTCGATGGAACACCAGCCGGCGGTCGTATTCGAGCGGGTCCTTCGGCTGGACCAGGGCGCCGGCAGGCACGTTGAGCCAGTCGACGAGGCGGGTCAGCATGAAGCGCAGGGCCGCGCCCCGGCACAGGATCGGCAGCGCCTCGACCTCGTCGTCCTGCAGGCGCCGCACGGACTGGTAGCCTGCGATCATCGCCTCGCCCTTGTCGGGGAAGAACGTGCCGTCGGGCTCGAAGCACCAGGCGTTGAGGCAGATGGCGAGGTCGTAGGCAAAGGCGTCGGTGCAGGCGAAATAGAAGTCGATCAGGCCCGACAGGTCGTCGCCGATGAAGAACACGTTGTCGGTGAAGAGGTCCGCATGGATCACGCCGGAGGGCAGGCCGCGCGGCCAGCCCGCCTGAAGCACCGCGAGGTCGGCGCGCACGCGCTCCGTCAGGCCCTCGGAGACGCTGTCGGCTGCGGGGCCGGCAGCCAGGAACAGCGGCTCCCAGGAATCCACGGAGAGGTTGTTGGCGCGGGTCATACCGAAATCGCTGCCGGCCCGGTGCAGCCCGGCGAGAGCGACGCCCAGGGCACGGCAATGGTCGGCGGTGGGGCGCTTGACCGAGACGCCCTCCAGAAAGCTCACGATCACCGCCGGCCGGCCGCAGAGTTCGCCGAGCGCCGCGCCGTCGCGCTTCGCGATGGGCTGCGGGCAGGCGAGGCCGCGCGCGGCGAGGTGCTGCATCAGGTTGAGGAAGAACGGCAGATCGCCGGCATCCACCCGCTTCTCGTAGAGGGTGAGGATGTAGGAGCCGGCGGTGGTGTGCAGGAAGAAGTTGGTGTTCTCGACGCCCTCGGCGATGCCCTTATAGGAGAGCAGCGTGCCGATTTCGTATTGGGCGAGGAAGGCGGTCAGCGCCTCGTCGGAGACCTCGGTATAGACGGCCACGGGCTTCGCTGACGTTGGAGGGCAGACATGAGAAGGGGCGCCCTTCGGCGCCCCCAGCGAGGAAAACCGGCGATGCGGCCTACTCGGCGGCTTCGCTGCGCAGTTCGCGCGGCAGTGGGAAGGACATGTCCTCCACCACCGTGGAGACCGTGTCGACGGTGACGTCGTAACGGGCGGCGAAGGCGTCGATGATCTCCTCCACCAGCACCTCGGGCGCCGAGGCGCCGGCGGTGAGGCCGAGCTTGCGGATGCCCTCGAAGGCCGGCCAGTCGATCTCCTCTGCGCGGAGCACGAGGCGGGTGATCGGGCAGCCGACGCGCTCGGCGACCTCGCGCAGGCGCTGCGAGTTCGAGGAGTTCGAGGAGCCGACGACGATCACGGCATCCACCAGCGGGGCCACCTGCTTCACCGCTTCCTGGCGGTTGGTGGTGGCGTAGCAGATGTCGTCCTTGTGCGGCCCGGTGATGGTCGGGAACTTCTGCTTCAGGGCGGCGACGATGTGGCGGGTGTCGTCCACCGACAGGGTCGTCTGCGTGACCCAGGCGAGGTTGTCGCGGTTATCGGGCTCCAGGGCGGCGATCTGCTCCAGATCCTCCACCAGGGTGATCGAGCCCTTAGGCAACTGGCCCATGGTGCCGACCACTTCCGGGTGACCCGAATGACCGACCAAGAGGACATGGCGGCCGCGCTTGTGGTGGATCTCGGCTTCGCGGTGGACCTTGGTCACCAGCGGGCAGGTGGCGTCGATGGTGACGAGGCCGCGATTGTCGGCATTGGCCGGGACCGTCTTGGCGACTCCGTGTGCCGAGAAGATCACCGGGGCGTTGCCGTCCGGCACCTCGTCGAGCTCACGCACGAACACGGCGCCTTTGCGCTTCAGGCTCTCGACCACGTATTTGTTGTGGACGATCTCGTGACGCACGTAGACCGGAGGTCCGTAGATCGCCAGCGCCCGCTCCACCACGTCGATGGCACGGACCACGCCGGCGCAGAAGCCGCGTGGCGCGCAGAGCAGGATCTCCAGGGGCGGCTTGGCCGAACCGTCGGGAAAGGTCTTCGAGAGAGGATCGCTCATGATAGCCGGGATGTGGCGAGGCGAGGCTGCCCCTGTCAACCTCCTATAGCGTAAAATGCGCCGCGGTGTCAGGGCGGACGGGGCACACCGGGGCGGGATCGGGAACGTCCCTCCCTTGCGTCACTTACCTGCGCCCCAGCATCCGGTCGCTGATGATCCGCCGCTGGATCTCGCTCGTTCCCTCGAAGATCGTCGTCAGCCGCGCATCGCGCCAGTAGCGTTCCACGCGCCGTTCGGTGGTGTAGCCGTTGCCGCCGTGGAGCTGCATCGCCTGGTTGGTGACGCGCACCGCCATCTCGGTGGCGAGAAGCTTCACCTTGGCGGATTCGCTCTCGGCCGCCTCGCCCTCGTCGAGGAGGTGGGCCACCTGCTGCCAGTAGGCGCGGGCCTGATCGACCTCCGCCGACATGTCGGCGAGCGCGAAGCGCAGGGCCTGGAACTCGCCGATCGGATGGCCGAACTGCTCGCGTTCCTGCAGGTAGAGCTGGCAATCCTCCACCGCCGCGCGGGCGACGCCGACGGCGCGGGCGGCGGTGTGGACGCGGGCGATGTTGAGGCCGCGCTGCACCGAGGCGAAGCCGCCGGAATCCGCATCGGCGCCACCGTCGCCGTAGAGGCCGGTGAGGCGGTCGCCCTCGGGCACGCGCACGCCGTCGAGTTCGAGCTCGAAGGTGAGAAAGCCGTGATAGCCGATCTTGTCGATGACATGCCCGGTCATGCCTTCCGGAAAGGTGCCCGGCTTCTTGACCACGAGGAACGGCTCCAGCCCGGCCGAGCGCGGCTCGCCCGGCTCCGGTTCGCGGGTGCGAGCCAGGACCTCGATGAAGTCGGCGGCCAGGGCGAATCCGGCCCAGCGCTTGGTTCCGGTAAGCACCCAATCGTCCCCGTCGCGCACGGCGCGGGTCTGGACGCCCGCGAGGTCGGAGCCGGCGGTGGGCTCGGACAGGGCGATGCCGCCGATCCACTCGCCGCGAGCGGATCGGCGCAGAAGCGCGCGGCGGCGCTCCTCGTCGAGGGTCTGGGTGCCGAGCCCCTGCCCCCGCGCCAGGATGCTGCCGACGGACAGCCAGGCGCGGGCCAATTCCTCCGAGACGAGGCAGTATTCGAACACGCCGAGGCCGAGCCCGCCATGCTCGGCGGGGATGGTGATGCCGAACCAGCCCTTCTTCGCCATGGCGTCGATGAGCGAGCGTGGCATCTCGGCCTTCTGCCGGTCGAGTTCGTCGGCCAGCGGCAGCACCACGTCGCGGGCGAAGCCGCGGGCCTCTTGCTGGAGCCGGGCGCGCGCCTCGCTGCGCCAGGGCGAGAACAGTTCGGGCGGACGCGGCTGCTTCAACTCCGGCTTCGACATGGGTCCTCCCGACATATTTTTTTAGCTTTGCCGTATCTCTTCAAAGCCTCGGCCCGGGCGGTGGGTTCCGGACAGAGCTAACCGGATCCAGCTCAGACGGCCCCCATGGCGTCTTCCAACACCGAAAACGTCTTCGGATCGGCGCAATGGGCCACGTTGAAGCGTAGGAACTCGCGCCCCCCCGTCCCGGTGCTGAAGGCGGCGCCGGGGGCCAGCACCACGTCCCTGGCGAGGGCGTTGCGGGCGACGTCGGCCGAATCGAGCCCGTCCGGCAGGCGCGCCCATAGGAACAGCCCCCCGCGCGGCTCGGTCCACAGGGTCAGGCCGCAGCGTTGCAACCGCCGCGCCGTCTCGCCCATGGCGCGGGCGAGCTTCTCGCGGATCTCTGCGAGGTGGCGGCGATAGGCGCCGTCGGTGATGAGGCGGTGCATCAGCGCTGCGGAGAGATGTCCGTTGCCGAGGCTCAAGGCGAGCTTCAGGTCGATCAGCCCCTCCACCCAATCGGGCCGCAGGGCGATGTAGCCGCAGCGGATCGAGGCCGAGAGGGTCTTTGAGAAGCTGCCCACCGCGATCACCCGGTCGAGCCCGTCGAACCCCGCCAGGCGCGGGGCCGGATCGGCTTCGAGATCGCCGAAGATGTCGTCCTCAAGGATGAGCATGTCGTGCGCCTCGGCGAGCTTGAGGACGCGGTGGGCCACGACCGGGGCCAGGGTGGCGCCAGTGGGGTTATGGAGCGCGGAATTGGTCAGGTAGAAGCGGGGTCGGTGCTCGACGATGAGCCGCTCGAGCTGCGCGACGTCCGGCCCGGTGGGTGTGAAGGGCACCCCCACCACCTTAGCCCGGTTCGCCCGCAGCAGCGCATGGTAGTTGAAGTAGCACGGGTCATCGACCAGCACGGCATCGCCGGGGTCGAGGAGGAACCGGCACAGCAGGTCGACCGCCTGGGTCGCCGAATCCGTCAGGACGATCTGGTCGGCCTCCGCCTCGACGCCCTTGTCGGCGAGCCGGCGGGCGATCTGGCTGCGCAGCGGCGGAAAACCGAGGGGCTTGTCGTAGCAGATCAGGTTCGAGTCGGGGTCGCGGGCGATGTGGCGCAGGGAGCGCCGGATCGCCTCCTCGGGCATCCATGACGACGGCAGCCAGCCTGAACCGGGCTTCAGCAAGTCCGGCCCGGATTGCATGGATTGCCGGGTGATCCAGAGGGGGTCCACTGCCCGGTCGAGCTGCGGCCCGATCTCCTTGAGGCAGAGCGGGCGGGTCTTGCCCGCCACGTAGAAGCCCGAGCCCCGGCGCGCGACGATGGCGCCTTCCGCGCCGAGGCGCTCGTAGGCCTCCACCACGGTGGATTTCGACACGCCCATGGATTCAGCGAAAGCCCGCACCGAGGGCAGCCGCGCGCCGGGCATGAGCTGGCGCCCGGCGATCCGCTCCGTGATCGCTGACGAGACCGTCTCCACCAGGGTGAGCGTCGCCCGCGCCGATCCCGCCATCTGTACTGCTCCACCGTCCGGACAATTCAGGGAAAGCGTACTGGACTGTCCCTGTCTCCGCCAGGGGCCCTGCGCGCATCACCGTCGAACGATCAAGACGGATAAGACGAGGACCACCGATGACCACGCTCCTGAAGCAGCAAGCCGGCTCCGGTACCGGCGACCGGGTCGGACGGCTCGCGCGGTTCGCTCGCCGGCTCCTGGCGAACGCCGCCGCCGGGTTGTCGCGCCAAGCCATCAATCGGCGCGTCCTGCACAAGCTCTCGGTGATGTCGGATCGCGAGCTGAAGGATATCGGCCTGATCCGCCAGGACGTGACGGATGCGGGCGCCGGAGAGGCCGATGCCTCCCAGTTCCTGATGAGCCGCCGGGACGAGAGACGGGAGGCCCGCCGCCCTCGGATCGTTAAGATCTGATCAAGATGGCGAAACGTGCATTATTGAGCATGACTTCGAATTCGCCATGCCGCCAAACTGGTCATTCGGGCGGTGATTGAGGTTTATCCGTGGTCTGGTTCTACCAGACCTGCAGGCACCGCAAGTCTATTGAGGCTAAGTGTTCGATCGCACGTCATTCACGACGGATGGGGCGCACATCACCCCCATCACCTTCCTCGTCGTGCATCACCTTACCTCTGCGTGAATGTGCTTCGAGAACTTGGATACTAGGATCATGAACAGCACCCTCAACTGGACCCCGGGCGACGCAGCAGCCGATCAGGTCGGACGGGCCACCCGCTTCGTCGGCCGCCTCCTCACCAAGGCCGCGTCCCTGGTCTCGCGCAACGATGTGGACGAGCGCGGCCTCGTGGAGCTCGGCTCCCTCTCCGAGCGTGAACTGAACGATATCGGCCTGACCCGCTGGGACGTCCTCGACGCCTACGACGCACCCTCGCCCTCGGACGCCACGAAGGTGCTCCTGGCCCATCGCGCCGTCCGTCAGGTCACGCGCCGCTTCGCCTGAACCGCGTGCCGCTCCGCACCGGTGATGGATTTGACACCGCCCGTCCACGCCATGCAGGCGTGGCGGGGGCGGTGCCCCTGGTCTAAGAGGGAGACAAGGCGATGCGCCTGCGGCACCGGCCGCAGGCGACACCACTCCTCTCAGACCGGATCGACATGGCGAGCGCCTCCACCCATGTGAGCTTCCTGCCGCCGGTGCTGACCTTCCTGTCGGCAGCGGTGATCGGCGTACCGATCTTCCGCCTGATCGGGCAGAGCGCGGTGCTCGGATACCTCGTCGCGGGCGTCATCATCGGCCCCTTCGGCTTCTCGCTCATCGCCGAGCCGGAGACCGCCGCGAGCGTCGCGGAGCTCGGCGTCGTCCTCCTTCTCTTCATCGTCGGTCTCGAACTCGAGATTTCCCGGCTGATCTCGATGCGGCGCGACATTTTCGGGCTCGGTGCGGCACAGCTGCTCCTGTGCACCATTGTGCTTGCCGGCGCGGGCGCCCTGTTCGGGCTCACCCCGGCCGCGAGCCTCGTCATCGGCGTCGCCCTCGCTCTGTCGGCCACGGCGGTGGCGCTGCAGCTTCTCGAGGAGCGCGGGGACCTCGGCACGCCCTATGGCGGCCGCGCCTTCGCGGTGCTCCTGTTCCAAGACATCTCCGTCGTGGCCATCCTCGCTCTGATGCCGCTCCTCGCCTCCACCGGCAGCTCCGGCAACGATGCGTGGCTCGGGCATGCGCTGACATCCACGGGAACGGTGGGCGCAGCCCTCCTCGCCGTGGTGCTGGTGGGCCGCTACGGCCTCAATCCGTTCTTCAGCCTGCTCGCGGCCAGCGGCGCGCGCGAGGTGATGACGGCGGCGGCCCTCCTCGTGGTGCTCGGCACCGCGATGCTGATGGAGCATGTCGGCCTGTCGATGCCCATGGGCGCCTTCCTCGCCGGCGTCCTGCTGGCCGAATCGAATTTCCGGCACCAGCTTGAAGCCGACATCGAGCCGTTCCGCGGCATGCTCCTCGGCCTGTTCTTCATGAGCGTGGGCATGTCCATCGACGGCGGCCTGCTCAGGAGCGCGTGGCCCGCCCTGCTCGGCGCGACGGCGGCGGCCATCCTCATCAAGGTCGGGCTGGTGGCCGGACTGTTCCGCCTGTTCGGCTCGCCCTGGCTCGATGCGGTGCGCGGAGCGGCGATCCTCGCGCCGGCCGGCGAGTTCGCCTTCGTGCTGCTGCCGGCGGGGGCCGAACTCGGCCTGATCGACCAGCCCTCCACACGCTTCGCGGTGGCGCTGGCCGCCCTCACCATGCTGGTCGGCCCCGTCGCCGCCAAGGCCCTCGACGGCTACCTGTCCCGCCGCCGGCCGGAGGCGGCCGTACAGGTGCCCGACCAGATCGAGAGCACCGAGGCCCGCGTTCTCGTGGTCGGCTTCGGCCGTTTCGGGCAGATCCTGACCCAGGTCCTGCTGGCAGAGGGGATCAGCGTCACGGTGATCGACAAGGACGTGGAGCAGATCCGCAGCGCCTCGCGCTTCGGGTTCCGCATCTATTACGGCGACGGCACCCGCCTCGACGTGCTCCGCGCCGCCGGGGTGGGCCGCGCGGAGCTCCTTTGCATCTGCGTCGACGACCCGCAGGCCGCCCTGAAGATCGTCGACATCGTCCACGAGGAATTCACGGCGGTGCGCACCTATGTCCGCGCCTACGACCGCATGCATTCGGTGGAACTGATGAACCGGGACGTGGATTACCAGCTGCGCGAAACGGTGGAATCGGCCATCGCCTTCGGCCGTGCCACCCTGGAAGGGCTCGGCATCCCGGCGGAATCCGCCGCCGCCACGGCCCAGGACGTGCGCAAGCGCGACGTCGCCCGCCTCGTCCTTCAGCAGGCGGGCGCATTGCCGGAGGAATCGCGCTACGTGGGCGGCAGCCCCGAGATCAAGCCGGAGCCGCTCACCGTGCCCAAGCGTCCCTCGCGAGCCCTGAGCACCGAGACGCGGGACATCATCGGCATGGAGCGGCGCGAGGCGGCGACCCGTACGCTGCAACCCCAGGACACCCCGTCGGATGCCTGACACCCGCAAGGCGGCGGGAAATCCCGCCGTCCGACAGGAGGCCGGACGGTTCGTCACGGGATCGATCCTGCGGCACGTGGTGGTGATGACCGGCACGGGCTCCATCGGCCTGATGGCGATCTTCGTCGTGGACCTGCTCTCGCTGATCTACGTCTCCAAGCTCGGCGACCCGACGCTCACGGCGGCGGTGGGTTTTGCCACCATCGTCCAGTTCTTCGCCATCGCCATCAATATCGGCCTGATGATCGCCGCCGGGGCCCTGGTCTCGCGGGCCATCGGCGCCGGCGACGAGGCCGGTGCCCGGCGGCTCGCCACCTCGGCCTCGATCCACGGCATCGTCGTCTCGGGCATCCTCGTCCTTGCGATGCTGCCGGTCCTGCCGTTCATCCTGTCGTGGATCGGCGCCGATGCCGAGACGCTTCCGGTGGCCGAGCGCTTCCTCTGGATCGCCCTGCCCTCGAACCTGCTGATGGGGCCGGGCATGATGTTCTCCGGCCTGCTGCGCGCCGTCGGGGCGGCGCGGCAGGCCATGTACGTGACGCTCGGCGGCGCCATCGTCACCGCCGGTCTCGATCCCCTCCTCATCTTCACGGCGGGGCTGGGGATCGACGGGGCGGCCATCACGACTTGCGTGGCGCGGGCGACCTTCGCCCTCGTCGGCCTGTGGGGCGTGCGCCAGCACCGGATGTTGGCCGTCCCCACATTGGCGGACGTGATCGCGGACGCGCCCACCGTGTTCAGGATCGCCCTGCCCGCCGTGCTCACCAACCTCGCCCCCTCGGTGGCGAGCGCCTTCATCGCCCATGCGCTGGCCAAGTTCGGCGCCGTGGCGGTGGCCGGCAACGTGGTGATCGACAGGCTGTCCCCGGTGGCCTTCGGCGGGCTCTTCGCCATGTCCGGCTCCATCGGCCCCATCCTCGGCCAGAACTGGGGAGCGGGGCGGTTCGACCGCATGCGCGGCGTGCTGCGGGACGGGGCGCTGGTGACGGCGGCCTATGTGGCGGTGGTCTGGATCGCCCTGATCGTCTTTCGCGGACCGCTGACGAGCCTGTTCGAACTGACCGGCGCCGCCGCCGACCTCTTCGTCTTCTTCTGTCTCGTGAGCGGGGGCGTGTGGTTCTTCACCGGGCTGCTGTTCCTGGCGAACGCCTCGTTCAACAACCTCGGCTTTCCCTTCCTGTCGACCTTCCTCAACTGGGGCAGGGCGACCATCGGGACCGTGCCCCCGGCCCTCCTCGGAGCCCATCTCTACGGCCCGAAGGGCATCATCGCCGGGGTGGGCTTCGGCTCCGTCGCCTTCGGGGCGATCGGGATCGCCCTCGCCTTCCGGACGGTGGCGCAGCTGGAGGAACGGACCGATCTCGCACCGACAATGCCCGCCGAAGCCGATGCGGATGCCTCCGGAGGCGATATTCCGGCCCCGGAGAGGCCGAACGCACTGGTTTAGTACCGGGACGGGCATGATCCCGGGCTGGTAAGTACGGTCGGGATGCGACAGAGTTCGCGTCTCCACAGCAGGCCGGAGCTTTTCGGCCTGGCCGCGATGGGATCATGAGGCCGCCGCCATGTTCAACCTGTTCGATCTCATGCAGGCGCAGGGTGGCATGGGTGCCAACGTTTTCGGCCAGCAATTCGGCCTGTCGCCGGACCAGACCCGCCGGGCCATGGAAGCCCTGATGCCGGCCCTGACCCTCGGCCTTCAGCGCAATGCCGCGGCCGATCCCACCGGCTTCACCCAGATGTTCAGCTTCATGGACCCGACCGCGGCCACCTCCGCGCAGGCCAAGCCGCAGATGGATGCCATGATGCGCCAGCTCTTCGGCTCGCAGCATCTTGGGCAGGCCGTGCTTCAACAGGCCGCGGCGGTGAGCGGCGTGGCGACGCCTGCCCTCCGACAGATGCTGCCGCTTATGGCCGGGATGGTGGTGGCGGGGATCGTCCACGTCATGATGAACCCGAGCCCGGCGGCTCCGGCCCCGGCGCCGCCGGCTTCCCCCTTCGGCATCCCGACCCATCCCTACTGGACCGAGATGATGAACACGTTCATGTCGGCGGGCGGCTCGATGCTGGCGGCGCCGAAAGACGTCACGTCCTCGCGCGCGACGCCGGCCCCGAGAAGCCTGCCGCCGGCACGCTTCTTCCCGGAGCCCACCCAATCCGCGAGTCCAAGGCCTGCCTCGGGCTCCAAGCCCGCCTCGGGCACCAGGCCCAATTCCGCTGAAGCGGCGCAAGGCTCGGCACTGAACCCATTCGACCTGCTGCAGCAGATGTTCCAGTCCGGGCTGGAGGCTCAGCAGGAGAACGCCAGGACGATGCAGAGCTTGTTCGACAGCCTGTGGCGCGACGGGATGACGGCAGTGGACCCGTCGAAGGCGAAGCCCACGGCCAAGCCCGGCCCCACGCGGCGCTGAGGATAGCGCGGCCCCTCAGCTACTCCGGGCGACGGCGTTACCGATATACTGGTACATTGCCCCGACCCGGTCGGCATAGAGATGCAAGGCCGTGACGATCGCCAGGAAGATCAGGCCGGTGATCAGCGCGTATTCGATCGCGGTCGTGCCGCGCGTGTCCCGGCGGAACCGGGCGACGATGCGCGAGAGACGGGGTCGGGTCACGGTCCGGTCCCGCGTCGTCGTATCGGTTGTCTCGACATTCGTCATGGAAGCGGGGCGATCCTCGACGAGCCGGCGCAGGTAGTCCTGCGCCGGAAATCGTTGCCGACCGTTTAAGTGCGTCGCAGAAAACGCCCGGTTCGCCGTCATGACCGCCGTGAGGAAAGCAGGTGACCGGAGATCAGTCCCGTCCGGCTTCCTTGCGCAGGGCATCGATGCGCTTCGAAGCCTCGGCCTTGTCGAGATCCGGCTCGAAGGAATCCGGCGACTTCGCCTCTTCCGACAGGGTCTTGAGGTAGGAGGCCTGCGCGCCGGTCATCGGCTCGTCGCCCGTGGTCCACTCGCTCGGATCCTTGATCCGGTTCGACGCGTCGCCACCGGCCGTCTTCGGGTTCTCGTTCTCGTCCGTCGCCTGCTTCTTCGTCATAGCCCTACCTCGTTCATGAATTGTTCTCTTCACAACGAGGGCCTCGCCGACAGGTTCCGAACCATCGCCCCTCCCCCCGGCGAATGTCGGAAGCCGGCGCGCCGCGGACTCGCGCAAACGTGAGGCGTCGTGGCCCACGGTGCCTCGGCGACATTCGAGCCCGCTCGGGAGGCGACGGCACCTTGATTTTCCGCACGTGCGCCAGATTTCGCTCACGGTCCCGGATCGCGCGAGGGTTGCCGTGTCCCGAGGCGTCGCACGCCTCGCGCTACCGCCGGCGACAGACCGGCGGCCTGGGGATTCCAACTCTGCGCCAAGGGAAATATTGATGAACGAGATGACGATCGAAAAGACGAAGACCGAGTCCTACCCGATGGAAGGCCGGTGCCCGTTCGGAGGCGACCGCATCGGCGGAGCCCTCGGCAGCCGCCCGGCCCTCGAGAACTGGTACCCGCACCGCCTCAGGGTCGAGCTCCTGCACCAGAACGGCGTAGCGGCCGATCCGCTCGGACCGGATTTCGATTACGCCAAAGCCTTCGAGACCATCGACCTCGACGCGCTCAAGAGCGACATCAAGCGGTTCCTCACCTCGTCGGTGGCGTGGTGGCCGTCCGACTACGGCAATTACGGTCCGCAGATGATCCGCATGGCCTGGCACTCGGCCGGCACCTACCGCATCGCGGACGGGCGGGGCGGCGCCGGCACCGGGATGCAGCGTTTCGCACCGATCTCGAGCTGGTGGGACAACGGCAACACCGACAAGTCGCGCCGCCTCCTGCAGCCGATCAAGCACAAATACGGCAACGCCCTCTCCTGGGCCGACCTGATGGTACTCACCGGCAATTGCGCCCTGGAGATCATGGGCCTGCCGACCTACGGATTCGCGGGCGGGCGCCTCGACGCCTGGGAGGCGGACGACGCCACCTACTGGGGTCCGGAGGTCGTCGAAATGGGCTCGGTGTCGAGCTTCGACGACATGGTCAACCGGGACAAGCGCTGGCGCGGCAAGAATGGCGATGCCGATTACGACCTCGAGAACCCCCTCGCCGCCTCCCACCAGGCGCTGATCTACGTGAACCCCGAGGGGCCCTACGCGAACGGCGACCCGCAGGGCTCGGCCAATGACATCCGCGTGACGTTCACCCGCATGGCCATGAACGACGAGGAGACCGTGGCGCTCATCGCCGGCGGCCACGCCTTCGGCAAGAGCCACGGCATGACCCCCGCCAAGGAGATCGGACCGCCGCCGGAGATGGCGCCGATGGAGGCGATGGGCCTCGGCTGGCACAACCCGAAGGGCACCGGCGCGGGCAAGGACACGATGACCAACGGCATCGAGGGCAGCTGGACCCCCGACCCGACGAAATGGGACAACGCCTACTTGGAGAACCTCTTCAAGTTCGAGTGGGAGCAGACCAAGAGCCCTGCCGGTGCCCTGCAATGGACCCCGACGGATCCGAACGCGCCGCGGACGCCCGACGCGCACGTCGCGGGGCAGTCGCATCCCCTGATGATGATGACCTCCGACATCGCCCTCAAGGTCGACCCGGAGTACCGCAAGGTCTGCGAGAAGTTCCTCAACGACTTCGACGCCTTCACGCAGGCCTTCTCCAAGGCGTGGTACAAGCTCACCCACCGCGACATGGGTCCCAAGCACCGCTACCTCGGCCCGGAGGTGACGATCGAGGACGGCCTGCTCTGGCAGGATCCGATCCCCGATGCCGCCTACGCCCCGGTGGGCGAGGCCGAGGTCGTCACGCTCAAGCAGGCGATCCTGGCCACGGGCCTCTCGGTCTCGGATCTGGCCTTCACCGCCTTCTCGGCGGCCTCGACCTACCGCGACAGCGACAAGCGCGGCGGCGCCAATGGCGGCCGTCTCGCGCTTGCCCCGCAGAAGGACTGGGCCGTCAACCGCCGGGCCGCGCCCGTGGTCGAAGCACTCCGCGGGGTCATGGCCGAGTTCAACGGTGGCCGCACGGACGGCAAGCAGGTCTCGCTCGCTGACCTCATCGTCCTCGCCGGCTGTGCCGCCGTGGAGAAGGCCGCCAGGGATGCCGGGGTCGAGACGCAGGTGCCGTTCACGCCCGGCCGGGTCGACACCACGCAGGAACTGACCGACATCGAGATGTTCCAGTGGCTAAAACCCGTCGTCGACGGCTTCCGCAACTACGTCGATGACGGGTTCGGAGCGATGGCGCCGAGCCTGTCGCCGGAGGAGATGTTCCTCGACAAGGCCAACCTGCTGACGCTGACCGCGCCGGAATGGGTGGTGCTGACCGGCGGCTTGCGGGCTCTGAACGCCAACCACGATGGCTCGAACCGGGGCATCTTCACCGACCGGGTGGGCGTGCTGACGACGGACTTTTTCCGAACGCTGACCGACACGAACCTGGTCTGGGAGAAGGCCGACGCCGCCGGCACTACCTTCGCTCTGAAGGACCGCGAAACCGGACAGGCGAAGTTCGACGCCACGCGCAACGATCTCGTCTTCGGATCGAACGCGCAGCTGCGCAACATCGTCGATGCCTATGCCGGCAGCGATGGCCAGAGCCGGTTCGTGGCGGATTTCGTCCGGGTCTGGGACAAGGTGATGATGCTCGACCGCTACGACGTGAAGGGCCACCGGCGTCACGGCCCCATGGCGGCCTGAAAGTGGTCGCCCGATCGACCACGGTCCGTATGAGCCCGCCCCCCGTCCCACCGTCTGGCGGGGCGGGGGGCGTCATGAGAGCAGGTCCGCGCTGAAACGACGTATTCTCTCATCAGGTTCAGCAAACGTGGCAATCGGTCTTGCATCTCAAGACCTGCGACACGTCAATGACCTGAGCCAGGTGAAGCGTTGGCTAGCCGATGCGCACCTGCTCAGGCGGTTCGATCGACGATGAAACGTCCTCGGCGGGCGTGTCCACGGCCCCCCGCCATCACGTCCGTTCGCGTGAGGGTCGGCCATGCCTCGTCACAGGCGACGGGCTCGATGAGAGGCCCGAGCGAGGGAGGACGGCACGAGCGAGGACGGCGCGCCATGCCCCTCGCTTTCGCAGGCCCCGCGAGGTGACCGCCGGGCCATCCCCGTCGCGGGCGCCGCCGGACAGGTTGCTGGGCCGCGCGGCGGGCGGCCATGTCCAAGCAGGTTCGCGTTGGCGGGCCAACGCTTCGCCCCACTCAAGTCTTTAGGGTGTGGCAGGATGCAGGACGCAAGACGGGCATCCACTTCTGCGAAACCCGCTCAGGCCGCCACCGCCTTCGGCTGAACCTCGGCGGTGTAATCGTCCATGAGCGTCTTCGTCATGGTGGCCGGGGTGAAGCGGTAGGGGCCAATCTCGGAGACAGGCGTCACTTCTGCGGCCGAGCCGGTGATGAAGCACTCCGAAAAGCCCTCCATCTCCTCGGGCTTGATCCGCCGCTCGATCACCTCGAAACCGCGCCGGCGGGCGAGGTCGATGACGGTCTGGCGGGTGATGCCGTTGAGGAAACGGTCGGCGAGCGGGGTGTGGACCACGCCGTCCTTGATGAAGAAGATGTTCGCGCCGGTGCATTCGGCGACGTAATCCTCCCAATCGAGCATCAGGGCGTCGGCATAGCCCTTGTTCTCGGCCCGGTGCTTCGAAATCGTACAGATCATGTAGAGGCCGGCCGCCTTCGAGGCGGAGGGGATCGTGCGCGGATCGGGGCGGCGATAATCGGCCAGATCGAGGCGGATGCCCTTCATCTTGGTCTCGGGGTCGAAGTAGCTCGGCCATTCCCACGCTGCGATGGCGAGGTGGATGGTGTTGTTCTGGGCCGAGACGCCCATCATCTCCGAACCGCGCCAGGCCACGGGACGCAGGTAGGCGTCGGTGAGGCCGCTGGTCTTGAGCACGAGCTCCTTGGCCGCCTCGATCTCGGCGACGCCATAGGGGATCGCGAAGTCGAGGTACTGCGCCGAGCGGAGCAGGCGCTCGGCATGCTCGTGACTCTTGAAGATCTGTCCGCCATAGGCGCGCTCGCCTTCGAAAACCGCCGAGCCGTAATGAAGGCCGTGGCTGAGCACGTGAATCTTGGCCTCGCGCCACGGCACCAGCACGCCATCGAACCAGATGGTGCCCTCGCGTTCGTCGAACGGGATCACGGACATGACGAATTCCTTGAATCCGCGGGCGTGCATCGTCGCGCCTGCGGGGTCGGTCGATCGGGTTGGCGCGATGGCCGGGCAATGCCCCGCGCAGTATCCGCGAGGCCGGAGGTCCGCAAGACGGCCGTTCGCGGCGAGCCGGCCTCGGGAAGGCTTGACGGGTATCAATGCCCCTGAGATATGTCAACATCACTGACATATATCGAGGGCATCGCCGGACGTGACGCGCCAATCGACTCTGGCAACGGGCCCGGCCCCCATTTCCGTGTCCGAGGAGGATGACGGGCCTGTGAATGCCGGGTGCGCGCCCGAGGGCGTGCCCACCGCCGATAACGGCATCACCAACGATCTCGTCGAACTGCTGTTCTTCGCCTACCGCGATTTCGTCGGCGACCCGGACCGGATGCTGGCGGAATACGGCTTCGGGCGGGCGCACCACAGGGTGCTCCACTTCGTCTATCACTACCCAGGTCTGACGATCGCCGAACTCCTCGACATCCTGCGGATCACGAAGCAGAGTCTGAACCGGGTTCTCAAGGATTTGATCGAACAGGGCCACATCGTGCAGAAGACCGGCCGGAGCGACCGTCGCCAGCGGCTGCTCTATTGTTCGGAGACGGGCGCGACGCTCACGGCGGAGCTGACGCGGGTCCAGGTGCGGCGGGTGGCCCGCGCCATCGCCGATCCGGTGGCGGACGGACCGAAGGGCGCCGGGGACGGACACGGATTTGCCGCAGCACAGGGATTTCTCATGGCGATGATCGAACCGGAGGAGCGTGCGGCGGTCCGCAGCCTGATGGCGCGCCGCGCCCGGAGCCGTCGCTGACATGGCGTCGCCGGAGCCGAGAATTCGCGCCGAGCTTCCCGACCATGCCCCCCATATCCTCGTGGTGGACGACGACCGGCGGGTGCGCGAGCTGTTGTCGCGCTATCTCTACGAGCAGGGATTCCGGGTCACGTCGGCCGGCAATGTCGAGGAGGCCCGGCAGCGGGCTCAGAGCTTCGTCTTCGACGCCCTCGTCCTCGACGTGATGATGCCGGGGGAGAACGGGTTCGATTACGCACGGCAGGTGCGGGAGACCTCCCGTGTGCCGATCCTGATGCTCACCGCCCGCTCCAACCCCAACGACCGGGTGATGGGGCTCGAGATCGGGGCCGACGATTACCTGCCCAAGCCCTTCGAGCCGCGCGAGCTGATCCTGCGCCTCAACAACATCATCAAGCGCCGCCCGGACGGCGTGCCGCCCTCCGACCGGACCATCGCCACGGTGACGTTCGGGCCGTTCTCCTACCGCATCGACCGGGGCGAGTTGCGCCGCGACGAGGAAACCATCCGCATCACCGACCGCGAGCGCGAGATCCTCACGATCCTGGCCGAGGCCAAGGGCGGCAATGTCGACCGCGACGTGCTGGCCGGAAATGGCGGGCTCGCCGCGGAGCGCACCATCGACGTGCAGATCAACCGCCTGCGCCGCAAGACCGAGGTCGATCCGGGCAATCCCCTCTTCCTCCAGACGGTCCGCGGCATCGGCTACCGCCTCGCGATCGATTAGGCAGGACCCGCCATGGCCCTCGCCGGCGTGAACCTGTCGCGGATCAGAACCGGAACCGCCGCCGCCTGGCGCGCGAGGCCGCATCCGCGCCGGATATGGAAGACGGTGGCGCGCGCCATCGGCAACGCCCTGCCGAAGGGGCTCTACGCGCGCTCGCTCATCATCATCATCGCGCCGGTGGTGCTGCTGCAATCGGTGATCGCCTACACCTTCATGGAACGGCACTGGCAGCTCGTGACCCGCCGCCTCTCGGCGGCCGTGACCGCCGACGTGGCGGCCATGATCGACGTCTACGAGAGCTACCCCCAGGACAAGGACGCCGACACCCTCACTCGCATCGCCGGCACGCGGCTGAATCTCGACCTCGACATCCTGAAAGGGGCGAAGCTCCCCCTGCCGGGGCCGCGCCCGTTCTTCTCGATCCTCGACGAAACCCTCTCCGAGGAGCTCGCCAAGCAGGTCGGCCGGCCCTTCTGGATCGACACGGTGGGCCGGTCCAGCCTCATCGAGATCCGGGTCGAGATCCCGGACGGGGTGATGCGGGTGACCGCCCGGCGGAGCATGGCCTACGCCTCGAACTCGCACATCTTCCTGCTCTGGATGAGCGGCTCGTCCCTGGTCTTGCTCGGCGTGGCGATCCTGTTCCTCCGCAACCAGATCAAGCCGATCCTTCGACTGGCCGCCGTGGCGGAGAGCTTCGGCAAGGGCCGCGAGATCGAGTTCCGGCCGCGCGGCGCCCGCGAGGTACGCCAGGCCGGACACGCCTTCATCGAGATGAAGCGGCGCATCGAGCGGGCGATGGAACAGCGCACGACGATGCTCAATGGCGTCAGCCACGACCTGCGCACCATCATCACCCGGTTCAAGCTGTCGCTCGCCCTGGTGGAGCAGACCAGCGAGGTGGAAGACCTCCAGCGCGACGTCGACGAGATGAGCCGGATGCTGGAAGCCTACCTCGCCTTCGCGCGGGGCGATTCCGGCGAGGCCGCCGTGCCCACCGACATGCGGTCGATGCTGGAGGACCTGCGCACCGACGTGGAACGCCTCGGCGCCCATGTGGCCGAGGTGGAGTTCGACGGCCGCGCCATGGTGACGCTGCGCCCGGACGCATTCCGGCGTTGCCTGTTCAACCTCGCCGCCAACGCGGCCCGCTACGGCGAGACGGTGGCGATCCATGGCCGCACGGAGGCGCGGTCCTTCCTCGTTTCCATCGACGACGATGGTCCGGGCATCGCCGTCGAGAGCCGCGAGGAAGTGTTCAAGCCCTTCGTCCGCCTCGACGATGCGCGCCAGGATGCCGGCGGGTCGGGCCTCGGCCTCGCCATCGCCCGCGACATCGCCCGCGCCCATGGCGGTGACGTCGCCCTTCACGACAGTCCCCTCGGGGGATTGCGCGCCACCGTGCGCATTCCCGCGTGATGGCCGGGAGCCTGTGAATTTTGTTGCGTCCGGGGTGTCCCCTCCCGCACGCAGCAATGCTATGACCGGTGCCGCTTCAAGAGAGAAGGGCCGAACCCCGGTCCCGACAACGCGAGTACGCCATGAACCCGCTGGGCCCCGTCCTGATCGTCCTGCTCATCCCGATCGCCGCCATCGGCCTCCTGCTCTACACCGATACCGGCATCGAGCCGACGCTGTTCACCGCCACCGTGAAGACCTTCGTGGCCCTGTTCGCCATCGCCGGGATCCTGTCCTACGGCGCGAGCCGGCTCGCCGCCCGCTCGGAAGGCTGAGAGACCGCGTCTCCGACCGGCCCCGCGGCGGGGCCGGTTTCCCGGTGACGCCACGGTGATGACGGGATCGAGGACGACATGAAGGCCGCCCTCGTTCTCTGCCTCGCGGCGAGCGTCCTCGCGCTGTCCCTTCCGGCCCTGTCCGTCGAAGATCGCTCGGCCCATCCGACCCCGGCGATGCCCGAGCCCCCGGTTCGTCCGGCCGAGTTGAAGCCAGACCCCGCGCCGACGCCCGCGACGGTTCCGCCGCTCCCGGACGCTCCGACCCCGCCCGGACGCCCGGCCGAGCTGACGCCCCTTCCCCCGGCCGCGCCGGAGACGGGTCCGGCCCCCGAGATGCCACCGCCGCCCCCGCGCCCGGTCGATCTTTCGACGCCGCCGGCATCGACGCCCGCCCTCGCCCTGACGGTCGCCCCCCTCGACGACACCGCCTGCCGCAAGCGCCTGGAGCGCCTGGGGGCGACGTTCGAGGCGCTGCCGCCGATCGCGAACGGGCAATGCGGCGCGGAGAAGCCGCTGAAACTCACCCGCCTCTCCGGGGACGTGGCGCTCACCCCGCCCGCGACCCTCGTCTGCACTACGGCCGAGGCCCTGGCCCGCCTGGCGACGGAGGCGCAGGAAGCCTCCGAGCGCATCCTGAAGGCGCCCCTCCGAAGCCTGTCCATCGGCACGTCCTACGAGTGTCGCGGCCAGAACCACGATCCCGAGGCCAAGCTCAGCGAGCATAGCTTCGCCAACGGCGTCGACATCATGGGCTACGGTTTCGAGGGGCGTGGACCGATCAAGGTCGGCGCCGGCCTCGACGACGCACCGGAGGCGACGTTCCAGGCCGCGATCCGCGCCAAGGCCTGCGGCTTCTTCCGCACCGTGCTCGGACCCGGATCGGATGCGGCCCACGGCAACCACCTCCATCTCGACGAGCGCGAGAGGAACGCGGGACATCGTCTCTGCCAGTAGGAGGTGTGGAACGCCCGAGGCCCCACCCGGCTTGAAGGAGCGCACCTGTCGATCCCGCGACGAAAGTTGATCCCGAAATGGCCCATCTGCCCCTGCCGAGCGCCGTCGCGCTCATGGCCCTCGTCTGCCTGGCGACACCGGCGGCACCAGAGGCGAAGCCGGCAGGAAGCACGTCCTCGGACGCGGGCAAGAGCACACCCGGCGAGGCCCTGACCGTCGAGGCGATCAACGGCGCGACCTTCACGGCGCCGGAGAGCGGCGGAAAGGCGAGCGACAAGAAGGCCAGAACGGGCGAAGGCACGAAGGACAAGCGTCCGCAGCCGCTCCTGGTGAAGGTCCAGGTGCTCCTCGACCGGGCGCATTTCTCCCCGGGTGCCATCGACGGGCGGGACGGCGAGAACATGCGCAACGCCCTGTCGGCCTACGCGGTGGCGCAGGGGCTGCCTGCGAGCCAGACCCTGAACCAAGCCCTCTTCGACAAGCTCGCCGCATCGAGCGCCGACCCGGTGGTGGTCTCCTACACGATCACCGAGTCCGACGCGGCGGGCCCCTTCGCGGAGAAGATCCCCGCCAAGATGGAGGAGCAGGCCGATCTCGAGGCGATGAGCTACACCAATCCGCGCGAGATGCTGGCCGAGCGGTTCCACATGGCGCGCGACCTCCTCACCGCCCTGAACCCGGACGCCGCCCTCGACAAGGCCGGCACCGGCATCCTCGTAGCGGCGGTCCCTCCCCTGGACACCGGCAAGCCGGCGAAGGACGAGGCGAAGTCCAAGAGCAAGTCCGACGACAAATCCGAGACGAAGGCCGCGCCGGAGGATGGGGCGGACGCGGCGAAGAAGGACATCGCCCGGGTCGAGGTCGACAAGGTCACGCGCCATGTCCGGGGCTTCGGCGAGGACGGCACCCTGCGGGCCTATTACCCGGCCTCCATCGGCAGCGCGGAGAAGCCGGCCCCCTCGGGGGAGGCCAAGGTGAAGGGCGTCGCCTTCGCGCCGGTCTACACCTACAACCCCAAATACGCCTTCAAGGGCGTCAAGACGAAGAAGACCTTCTCCATCCGCCCCGGCCCGAACAACCCGGTCGGCATCGTCTGGATCGACCTGTCGATCCCGTCCTACGGCATCCACGGCACGCCCGAACCGGAGAAGGTCGGCAAGACCGAGTCGCACGGCTGCATCCGCCTCACCAATTGGGACGCCCGCGACCTCGCCACCCGCATCGAGCGCGGCGCCAAGGTGACGTTCAAGGACGAGTGAGGTGTGTCACGGGGTGAGCCGGCACCTCACACCGTTTGGCCATGTGCCATTCGGCAAGCGGCGTCACAATGCGGGGCGGCGCCCCAGGTGCAGGTAGTTCGGTTTGAACGTGGCGATTCTCTTCAATCGCGGAAGATCCAGAACCGTCAGGCGCCCCCTTTTCAAGGTGATCAGCTCCTGATGCCTCATCCCTTGCAAGATGCGGTTCACGTGAACCGTCGTGATCCCGATCGTATTGCCCAGGACGGTCTGTGTCAGCGGCAGGACGCAGTTGTCCTCACCGGCATGTCCGACCGCCTTCATGCGCGTCAGAAGCTCGCAAAACAGATGCGCCATTCGTGACAGAGCGGAACGGCAACCGACGTTGACGAGCCATTCTCGCAATGTCGCCTCGTCCACGAGCTTGGATACGCGCAGAGCCCGGGCGATGCCGGGGTGGTCGCGCATCAGCTCCGCGATCGTCTCGGGCGCGATGTGAACGATCCGGCACGACGAGACGGTGGTGAGGGTGTGGTCGATCTCGTCGAGCAGGGCCACATCGAGCTCGCCGAAATCGCCGGGCAGCAGGTAGGCCATGATCTGGCTCTGACCGGTCGGCTGGTGCTTCTGGCGGCAGACGAAGCCGTCCATGACGAGGAACACGCCATCGGGTTTGTCGCCCTCGCGCACGAGATCGGTATGCGCGGGAACGGTGCGGGGTCTCGCGCTGATCCGCTCCAGCACCGCTCGCTCCGCATCCGACAGGGCGGCGTGGCTCTCCAGCTTGCGAACGAACGGATTGCCGCTGTCCATCGGCGCATGGGGCTGTGCGATGGTGATGTGAGGGCGGTTCGGGGGCGCACTTGCTGGCAGAGGGGACGTGAGGGAGATCTGATCACAGAGCGCCACCACTTCTTCCGGCGAAGCCGGTTTGGTCAGCCAGGGCACCCCTTGGCAGTCGGGGGCAAGCGACTGATCCGGCTGGTAAGCCGAATGGACGAGGAACGGGATCCGACGCTGGCGTAGCTCGCGCAACAAGTCGGTGCAGGCCCCATCCTTCAGCATGATGTCGACGATCGCCAAAGTCGGCGTCTCGCGCATGAGGCTGGGCAGCGCCTCGGCACCCGTCCTGAAGGGCCCGAGCACGCAGTAGGCCTTCCGCCGCAGCATGTCGCCAAGGTCCGCGGCGACCAAAGCGTCAGCCTCGGCAAGAAGGACGATGGGCTGCCGGGCTATCAGGTCCATGGCGTGCCTCCGGGACGACACTCCACCCAGCCTTTTCGTGGGTGCAGGACTGTATGTCCTAAGATATAAATGCAATTGAATTGGAGAGTAAATCTCCGCAGCAACCCTGTACGCTAGCGCACCCGTTGAGAGGACATCACCAAACCACTAAGCGTTCGATACCGCACATTGGGTAAGTCGAGGCACGTAGGCTCATAGACTTGCTTTTTTATGGCGTCCGCCCCACAACGCTGCTGCGGCTTGCTGGTAAGGTCTGAGCGTAAGCAGTTGAGAGACAAGGCGTGCTCTTGCTCCGATAGGGAGAGCAGGATCCCATGGCTCACGTTCAGCAATCCGCCGTGCGCAATCGCCTCCTGAAGGCCATGTCTGCCGACGACTTCGCCCGGCTTCAGCCCTACCTCGAGCCCATGGACCTGGCCTCGGGGCAGACCCTGGCCGAACCCAACGTCCGAACCGAGCACCTGTACTTCATGGAAGCCGGGGTCACCTCGATCACCGCCGAGGGCGCGAACGGTCGGGTCGAGGTGGGGATCATCGGCCGTGAGGGCGTGGTGGGTGCGACGCCCGTGCTACTCGGCACCGACCGTGCTCCCTATAACCACTTCGTGCAGATGCCGGGAAGCGCTCTGCGCATCCGCGCCGATGTCGTGAGCGCGGCGGTGGAGGAGAGCCCATCCTTACGCAAGCTCCTGCTGCGCTACATCCTGACCGAGATGGTGCAGGTGCGGCAGACGGCGTTCATCAACGCGACCCTCGAGATCGAGGCGCGCCTCGCACGCTGGCTCCTGATGTGCCACGACCGAACGGACGGCGACGAGCTTCTGCTCAAGCACGAGTTCCTGTCGATGATGCTGGGCGTGCGGCGATCCGGCGTGACCCTTGCCATGCAGCAGCTCGAAGGCGCAGGGCGCATCCGGGCCAAGCGCGGGCGCGTCACCGTGCTCAACCGGGAGCTTCTGGAGGAGATGGCGGATGGCGGCTACGGTACGCCAGAGGCGGAATATGCCCGCCTGATCGAGGGAGCATGACATGCCCCGCTACTTCTTCAACCTGCGTTACGGTCCCCACCTCGACAAGCTGACGGTCGACCCGGAGGGGGATGAACTCGCCGATGACGAAGCGGCGCGTGAGCATGCGTTGCAGATCGTCCGCGACCTCGTCGCCGGGCCAGCCTCGTTCGCCGTGCGGGATTGGTTCGCCTGCTCCTTCGAGATCGAGGACGAAAATGCTCGGCGCGTGTTGACGGTGCCGTTCAGCGACATCGTTCCCGAAGAGGACGACGATCAGACGGCCTGACAGGCTCGGCGCCGCGGAGACGGCGCCCCCCCCTTGGGCGAGGCCCAGGTGAAGGGCGCCGCCTTCGCACCCGTCTATTCGCTCACTGGGCAAGGGGCCCACGCAGGATCGTCGATCTGGGGTCGATTGCATTTCTCACGGATCATTTGTCACGCTCGCCCCGTTGCGATCCGCCTCGTACATCGAAGCGAGGCCTGAAAGATTGCGACCCGTGAGCGACCACACCGAAGACCAGCGGATTGACGCCGAGATTGCACGTCCCGAGCCGGGTTCCGACCCGTTCGCCGGGGCTGTCCGTGCCACGCGTATGCCAATGCTGATCACGGACCCCCGTCAGCCCGACAACCCCATCGTGTTCGTGAACAATGCCTTCTCCAAGCTGACCGGCTACGAACGCCATGAAATCCTGGGCCGAAACTGCCGGTTTCTCCAGGGGCCGGAGACAAACCAGGCGGACGTGGCACGGGTGAGAGAGGCTATCGAGCGGCGCGTGCCCATCGAACTCGATCTGCGCAATCACCGCAAGGATGGGACGCTCTTCTGGAACCGCCTCCTCGTCTCGCCGGTGTTCGATGAGGATGGCGAGCTCACCTACTTCTTCGCGTCGCAGTTCGATGTCACCTTGGAAAAGGAGCGGCTCGTTCGGCTCCAGCAGGATCGGGATGCCCTGGAGGCCGAAGCCTCTCAACGGTCGCAGGACTTGATCCAGAGTGAAGAACGTCTCCGTTTCACGCTCAAAGCCGGGCGCCTCGGATCGTGGGCCGTCGATCTGCGCACCATGCGGTTGATCGCATCCGAGGGTTTCAAGGAGAATTTTGGCCGTTCGCCGAACGATCCCTTCACCTACGAAGAGACACTGGCTGCGATCCACCCGGATGACCGGGAGCGCAAATTGTCCGCGAGGGATGCCGCGATTGCGAGCCGTTCGGACTACGACATCGAAGTCCGGGTCGTGACGCCGCCGGGTGAAATCCGCTGGCTCCAACTGCGCGGACAAGCGTCGTATCGCGCCGATGGCACTCCGTTGAGCATCGCCGGGATCAGCCTCGACATCACCGACCGCAAGCGCGCCGAGGAACACCGGGACCTCCTCGCGGGCGAACTCAACCACCGCATCCAGAACACCCTCGCGACCGTCCAATCCATCTCCCGTCAGACGCTGAGGGGCGCCTCCTCACTGGAAGAGGCGCAGGTGGCGATGGAAGCGCGTCTGAAATCCCTGTCGGCCGCGACGACGATGCTGGCCCGCGGCAGCGGGGATTGGGCGACCCTGACGGAAGTGGTCATCTCGGCGTTGCATGCCTTCGGCGTCGAGCAGGACCATCGCTTCAAGATCGGCGGTCCGATCCTCCGGGTAGCCCCCCGCGTCGCCTTGGCGTTTGCACTGGCGATCCATGAGCTCGCCACCAACTCGGTGAAGTACGGGTCCCTGTCGAAAGACGAGGGCCGCGTGATCGTGAGTTGGGATGTGTCGGAAACATCGAGCCCGGCCCGCCTCTGGTTCCAATGGCAGGAGATCGGCGGGCCTCGGGTGTCTCGACCGAAACGAACGGGCTTCGGCTCACGGATCATCGAACGGGCGCTGGCACAGGAGATCGGCGGCACGGCCGAGATCGACTATCGCTCGCGCGGCGTCGTCTTCACCGCCGAAGCAGCGTTGCCGGAAATCACTCGGGATTGATTTGAGCCGCGATACCGAAGCGTATCGGGCAGAGTGCGCACGCGCCATCGTGCGAGGGGCCGCTCCCCACCTCGAGGCGACATTGCCGTGCCGGCCCGACACAGGCGGGCGACGTCCGGTGAAACCTTGCGATGGTCCGGCGATGGGACTCGCCTGAAGCGTCCGGCGATCCGAGCCGCCGGCAAGCCATGTTCATCGAGGACGTCGAGGTCGCCCGGACGGCCGTGGCGGGCGGACTGCCCGTGCCGCCGCCCGGCTCTTCGTGCTGCGCCCGCCCGATGAGGGCATCACGCAGACTGTGCTTGATCGACTGTCTCAGCGGATTCTTACGCCAAAGTCGCTGATCCAAGCAGACCAGCTCATCGTGATGTGCCGAAGCGTAGCGGAGGCTTTGAGGAAGCCCTCCCGGCGTCGCGCGATCCCAGGATGCCTCCTTCGAGGCCGCTACGCGGCACCTCGGGATGAGGTGAAGCTTTGGAACAACAAATCAAACAGGCTCCGCCTCGTCGCCGGCTTCAGGGGGCAGAACCGGACACCGCCTTTGCAAAACCGGCTCAGCGCCGCGCCCGGTCCGCCAAAGCCAGGCTCGCCAGCATCAGCATGGCCGCATCGCAGAGGAAGGCCAGGGCGGCGGTCGCCAGGGCGCCCTGCAGCATCGGCAGGACGTTCTGGTTCTGCAGCCCGGCGACGATGGGCGTGCCGAGGGTCGAGGCCCCGGCGAGGGCTCCCACCGCCGTCGTGGCGATGGCGAGCACCAGGGCCGTGCGAAGGGCATCGACGAGGCCCGGCATCGCCAAGGGCAGTTCCACCCGCAGCAGGATCTGGAGGCGGGTGAACCCCATGGCTTGCGCCGCCTCGCGCGCCTCGGGCGAGACAGATTCCAGCGCGCCCACCGTGCCGCGCAGGACCGGCATGATGCCGTAGGCGACCAGCGCCAGCAGGGTCGGCGGACCGCCGAACCCGAGGATGGGCAAGGCCAGGGCCACCATCACCACCGGCGGCACCGCCTGCGCGGCAGCCGCGATACCGTCGATGCCGCCGCGCAGGGACGCCGCGCCGGCGCGCGTGGCGAGGATGCCGAGGCCGAGGCCGAGCACTGCCACCAGGGCCAGCCCGGTCCCGGCGAGGGCGAGGTGGTGCGTTGCCAGGGCCAGCAGGCGCTCCGCGCTCAAGCCCCGTCGCGGCGCCTCACCCAAGGCCGCGACGATCCAGGCCGCCACGGCCGGATGGCTCATGGCGGCGAGGGCCGCCCCGACGAGGCCGGTGGCGAGGGCGGTGCGCAGGCCTGGCCTCATGCGCGCCACCGTGCCCGGCAATAGGCTTCGACGGCGCTGAGCGACCCCTCCGCCGCCAGCGACAGGAAGATGATGGGGATGGCTCCCAGCAGGATGAGGTCGGGGGCGAATTGCGCCATGCCGTCGAAGACGATCCGTCCGAGGCCGCCCGCGCCGATGAGGGCGCCCAGCGTCGCGAGGCCGAGACTCTGGACCGCCGCGACCCGCAGGGCGCCCACGAGGATGGGCGCGCCGAGGGGCAGCTTCACTCGGGCCAGGATCTGGGCCTTCGTCAGGCCCATGGCTTCGGCGGCGTCGACGGCGGCGGGATCGGCGGCGCGCAGGGCCGTGCCGATCCCGCGCCAGAGGGGCAGCAGCAGGTAGGCGGCGATGCCGAGAAGCGCGGGCAAGGGCCCGAGGGCCGAGAGGCCGAGGTCGCGAAGCGCCGGCACGGCGCGCAGCACTCCGCCGACGAGGGCGACGAGAGCGCCCAGCAGGGCGACGGCGGGGATCACCTGCACGCCGCTGACGAGGAGACCCACGACACCCTGCCCGGAGCGCCAGAGGGACAGAATGACAGCCGCCGGGATGGCGAGGGCGACCGCTCCCCCCGCCAGGAGCAGGTGCTCGGCGATGGCCTCGTGCAGCGCCTCCCGCCGCCCGGCATATTCCACGGCCAGGGACAGACCGTCCAACCCTCCACCGCGCCACGCGGCGACCAGGAGCCCCGCGGCGGCGAGGATTGCGAGCACGCCGAGCCCCCGGCGTCGGACCCGTGCGATGCCGCCTCCGGCCAGGACCAAGAGGCAGGACGAGGCCAGCCAGAAGCCGGAACCGAGGCTGGCCCTCGCCGCTGGCGGCATGGTGGCCACGATCCGGGCCGCCTCTGCGCCGAGGCCGAGCAGGAGGACGGCCCAGGCCGACAGGAAAAGACAGAGGGCAAGAAGACCGCCCACGCGCCGGGGCAGCATCGCGCCGATGACGAGACCGGCCAGCGACAGGAGCGAAACGAGGCCGATCGACCGGTCGTGGAACTCGCAGGCCATGATCGGATCGCCGGGCAGGAGGCGGTTCGCCGCGACATCGAGGAGCGCCATCCCATGGAGGGACGCGATAAGAAAGGCGGCGCCGAAAAGCCCGGCCCATGGCGCTGAACGACCCGTCGCGTGGCGCATCGAAGCGGGTGGCGATGGCGCTCTCACCCGATCAGCCCGCGCTCGTTGAGGTAGCGCCGCGCGACCCTTTCCGCGACCTCGCCCTCCACGGTGATTCGCCCGTTGAGGCCGCGCAGGGTCGGGGCATCGAGGCCGGCGAAGACCCGCGCCAAGGCCGGGGCAATGGCCGGAAAGCGCTCCAGCGCGGAGGCGCGGATGACCGGGGCGACCTCGTAGACGATCTGGGCCGCCTCGGGATCGCTCATCACCACGAGGTCGAGGGCGGAGAGCGCCCCGTCGGTGCCGTAGACCATGCCCGCATTGACCCCGCTGATCCGCTGCGCCGCCGCCCGGGCCGTCACCGCCGTGTCGCCGCCGGGCAGGCTGATGATGCGGTCGAGGCCCAGGCTGAAGCCGTAGGCTGCCTCGAAGGACGGCAGCGCCGCCGGGCTCTCCACGAACTCGGTGGAGGCCGCGATCAGGATGAGGCCGTCATTGGCGGCCTTGGCGAAATCCGCCATCGTGGCCAGATGCCGCGCCCGCGCGAAATCCCCGTTGAGGGCGATGAGCCAGGTGTTGTTGGCGGGCGCCCTGGCGAGCCAGACCAGCCCCCGCTCGGCATCCTTGCGCCGGATGGTCTCGTAGGCCTCCTGCGGGATCTTCCAGGCGGGATCGGTCTCGGTGCCGGTGAAGAACGCGCCGTTGCCGGTATATTCCGGGTAGATGTCGACCTCCCCGGAGAGCAGGGCGTCGCGGACGATCAGGGTAGGGCCGAGGCCGAGCTTGCGGACCACCGGCACGCCGAGATGCTCCAGGGCCAGGGCGATCATCGCCCCCGTGAGCGCCCCTTCGGTGTCGCTCTTGGAGGCCACGACGAGGGGTCGGTCCGCCCGAGCGGATGTACCCGCCGCGACGGCCCAGGTGACCAGCAGCGCCAGCGCGCCGCGCCGGTTCGTTGCTCCGGGCGCCACAGGCTGCGGCGATCTGCGTGAAAATGTATCGTCCGATAACATTAACCCGATCCTGACCCTCCGCGGCCACTTCCTGCGCCTTGACACGCCAAGCGGAACGGGCGACGGCTCGACCGTTGCCGCAGGCGCTACACGTCATTCTCGCCAACCTCACGGATGGCAAGCCTGTAAGGCTCCGGATGACGGCACCGTTCCAGGCCGGAACGAATCGAAGGGAAGACTCCCCAGCGTGAGTGCTGAACAGAACGACACTCTCCTCGACGGCGCCAGGGTTCTGGTGGTGGAGGACGAAGCCGCCATTTCGATGCTGCTCGAAGACATGCTCCTCGATTTCGGGTGCACCGTCGTTGGGCCCGCGGCCCGTCTCGCGACGGCCCTGGAGATGGCCCGGACCGAGACCTTCGAGGTCGCCATCCTCGACGTGAACGTCGCCGGCGAGCCCATCTATCCGGTGGCCGAGGCGATCACGGAACGCGACCTGCCCATCGTGTTCTCGACGGGGTATGGCGGCGCAGGAATCCGCGAGCCGTTCCGCGACCGCCCCGTGGTCCAGAAGCCGTTCAGCCAGGCCGATCTCAAGCGCACGTTGATCGCGGCGCTCGCGGCCGCGAGAAAGTAAGCGGCCTCCGGTGGGCCGAGCGGCCATCGCGTCGGCTCACAGTCCCTCGATCGCGAAGGCATCGGGCAGGTGGCGCGGCCAAGTACGTGGCGCCACGAACACGGCATCCGCGCGCAACGTCAGGGCGCCATAGCGCGGATTGCGCCCCATCCAAGCGCGCGCCGCGCGCGAAAAACGAGCGCGCTTCTTCGCATCGATGGCGGTCCGGGCCGCGTCGAGGGTCGCCCTCGCCTTCACCTCCACGAAAGCAATCGTGTCGCCCCGGCGCAGGATGAGGTCGATTTCTCCGCCGCTCGCGCTGAAGCGCCGAGCCAGGGGGCGATACCCCTTCATCATCATGGCGAGGAGGGCGAGAGTCTCGCCCGAATGACCGCGCAGGTAGGTGGCGCGCCGCCGCTCTTTCGCGTCGACGAGCTTAGACGTCCGCATCGGTGCGCCGAGCAAGGACGAGGGCGCGGGCATAGACCACGCGACGGGGCAGCCCGGTGGCGTCAGCCACGAGGGCGGCGGCATCCTTGATCGAGTGGCGTGACAACGCCGCTTCGATCGCCGCATCGAGACCGGCCTCGATCTCCTCCTCCGGCGGTTCGTCCGGGTTGGTTCCGATCACCACCACCACCTCGCCCTTGGGCGCTCCCTCCTCGGTGAAGGTCTCGGCCAGGGTCGCGAGGGTGCCGCGCCGGATCGTCTCGTAGAGCTTGGTGAGTTCGCGGGCGACCGCCGCGGGCCGGCTTCCTCCGAGGATCGCGGCGGCATCCACCAGCATCTCGGGAAGGCGATGGGGTGATTCGAACAGGACCAGCGTGCCCGGAATCTGCCCAAGCGCCGCCAGCCGGTTGCGCCGGGCACCGGATTTCTGCGGCAGGAACCCTTCGAAGAAGAACCGGTCGGTGGGCAGACCGGCGGCGACGATGGCGGTCATCACCGCAGAGGGTCCAGGGATTGGCGTAACCTCGATGCCGGCCTCGATCGCCGCCTGGACAAGCTTGAAACCAGGGTCCGAGACCAATGGTGTCCCGGCGTCCGAGACCAGGGCCAGAGCTTCGCCGTTCTGCATCCGTGCGATCATCCGCTCGCGCACCGCCGCGTTCGAATGCTCGTGGTAGGCGACCAGCGGCGTCGTGATGCCGTAATGCATCAACAGCGTGCGGGTGACGCGGGTGTCTTCGGCAAGGACAGTATCGGCCGCCGCGAGAGTCGCGAGCGCGCGGAACGACACGTCCTTGAGGTTGCCGATCGGGGTCGCCACCACGTGCAGTCCGGGGTCGAGTGGTTGCGCCTCCGCCGCGAGGCCGAAGGCGGTAAAGGTGGACACGGGCTTGGCCGGATCGTGGACCGCCCTCGAGCGGCGCGTCCGATTGTCGATTCTCTGAGTCATGGGGCGGACTTTGCCACGACGACACGGGCTGGAGGAATGCCCGCGCCGGGGGTGTCGGCACATTTACTTTTGTCGTCCAGGCTTTAACCGTGCACTCATCGAGCGTGGGACATGGATTGGCGACGGGGAGTGCCGTGCAATGGGGACAAGCCTTGCAAGGGGCCACGGTTCGGCCGCGGTCGGTTGGGTGAGAGCGGCGGCGTGTCTCCTGCTCGCCGGGGGGCTTGGCGGCTGCATCGGAGGTCCCGATGGCGGTCCACGCGCCACGAAGGCCGCGTCTAACCCGGATATGGCCGCCGCGGGCGATCCGCAGGCGACGTCACCGGGCGCGATGAAGATCGGCTCCGGTTCGGTGAAGATCGCCCTTATCCTGCCCCTGTCTGGTCCCGGTTCAGCCGTTGGCGCGGCTCTGCGCAATGCGGCGGAACTCGCCGTCGAGGATTTCCAGAAGCCCGATCTGCAGATCTTAGTGAAGGACGATCGCGGGTCGCCGGATGGCGCCCGCGAGGCGGCCCAAGCCGCCCTGGCCGAGGGCGCCGAGCTGGTGATCGGCCCTCTCTTCGCGGCCAATGTCCAGGCGGCAGCAGGGATCACGCGCGCGGCCGGCAAGCCGATCATCGCATTTTCCACCGATGCGAGCGTTGCGGCACGTAGCGTCTATCTTCTCAGTTTCCTGCCGCAGACCGAGGTGGACCGGGTGGTCGATGAGGCGGTGGCGGCAGGGCGCCGCTCCTTCGCCGCGCTGATCCCCGAGAGCAGCTACGGAAATGCCGTGGAGGCGCAGTTCCGCGAGGCGGTAGCGAGGAAAGGTGCTCGGCTGGTGGGAATCGAGCGCTATGCGCCCGGCGTACCTGCCCCTGCCATCGCGCGCCTCGCCGGACTCATCCATGGTCCCGGCGCCCAGGCCGACGCCCTGTTCCTGCCGGAAAGTCCAGAGGGCTTGGCCGTCGTTGCACCCGCGCTCACGAAGGCGGGATTCTCTCCCGGTCGGGTCAAACCCATCGGCACGGCGGTGTGGAACGACCCGCGCAACTATGCCCTCCCCGCCTTGCAGGGCGGCTGGTTCGCAGCGGCGGATGCCAACGGGTTCAACGGTTTCTCGCAGCGGTATCAGGCGCGTTTCGGCTCGGTTCCGCCACGCGTGGCGACGCTGGCCTACGATGCCGTCTCACTCATGGCGGCGCTGACGCGGCAATACGGATCGCAGCGCTTCGCCGACGGCACCCTGACCACGCAAGCCGGCTTTTCGGGAATCGACGGCACCTTCCGCTTCCGTCCGGAGGGGTTAAGCGATAGGGCGCTGGCCATCTACGAGATCCGAAGCGGCGCGCCGACCATCGTCAGTCCGGCTCCGCGCACGCTCGGCCCCTCCGGCACCTGATCCGGTTTGCTGCGCGTCACGTGTTGTCAGAGAAAGGCCTCTATGACGCCGAGGGCGACGACCAGCGCGGTGGTGGCACTCCGCCCGGCATCAGGCAGCGAGTTCCGCCACCACCGCGTTCAGAACCGGCGCGCCGCGCGGGGTCGCGGCAATGCGGCCACCCTCCAAGCGGGCGACGAGCCCGTCGCCGATCAGGGCCTCGACACGGACCGGATCGAGGGGGCGACCCTTCAGGATCGTGTAGCGGGCCGGATCAACGCCCTCCCTCAGACGCAGGCCCATCATCAGGAACTCGTCGCCCTGGTCTGCGGCCGAAAGGGTTTCGGTCTCGACTATGCCGTGGCCGTCGCGCTCGACCCGGGCGAGCCATGCCTCCGGCGCCCGGTCGGTGACGGTGCCGATCCGCCCTACGCCGGTCACTAGCCGGCCATGCGCGCCGGGACCGATGCCAGCGTATTCGCCATAACGCCAGTACAGGAGGTTGTGGCGCGATTGCGCGCCGGGGCGGGCATGGTTGGAGATCTCATAGGAGGAGAGCCCGGCCGCGTCGCAGACCTCCTGCGTCACGTCGTAGAGCGTTCGCGCCATGTCGTTGTCCGGTGGAACGAGCTTCCCGGCTGCGTGGAGGCCGAAGAACGGCGTCCCCGGCTCGATGGTCAGCTGGTAGAGCGACAAGTGTTCGGCCGCTCGCGCGATGGCCTCTTTCAGTTCGGTGCGCCAGGCGGACGCGCTCTGGTTCGGCCGGGCATAGATGAGATCGAAGGAGTAGCGCTCGAAATGTGCGGCCGCCGTCTCGACCGCCGCCATCGCCTCGGCGGCCGTGTGGAGCCGCCCGAGGGCCTTCAGCGAGGCGTCGTCCATGGCCTGGACCCCGAGGGAAACGCGGTTCACCCCGGCAGCCCGATAACCGCGAAAGCGACCGGCCTCGACGCTGGTGGGGTTGGCTTCCAGCGTCACCTCGATATCGGGCGCCGTACCCCAGGCATCGTCGATGGCCTCGAGCAATCCCGCGACGGTGGCCGGCTGCATCAGCGACGGGGTGCCGCCGCCCAGGAAGATGCTCGACACGGTCCGGCCCGGAATTCGCGCCGCCACATGGGCGATCTCGGCCCGGAACGCCGCGAGATAGCGGACCTCGTCCACCGGCGCGTGACGGACATGACTGTTGAAGTCGCAATACGGGCACTTCGAGGCGCAGAAGGGCCAATGGACATAGACACCGAACCCGGCATCGCGGGTCGGGTGGTCCGGGCCTGAACGATCGGTCATCGGGCGGATGTGCGCGCGGTTGGGGATTTTGGCAATGGTGCCGGGACGATCCAAGGTCACCGCCACACCTCGGCATGCGGCCGAGGTGTGGAATAAAGAAGCTCGCCCGCTCGTTCAGACGGGCCGACGCAGGCAGCTCCCGGCCAGAAGCACGAACGCGCGGGCGCGGTGCGACAGGGCGTTCCCGCTCTGCCAATCGACGCCGTGCTTTTCCTCCGAGGAGATCTCACCGAAGGTGCGATCGTAGCCATCGGGCAGGAACATCGGGTCGTAGCCGAAGCCCTGTGAGCCGCGCGGCTCCACGAGATCGCCAAAGACGCGACCCTCGAATGTTTCGGTATGGCCATCGGGCCAAGCGATGACGAGGGCCGACACGAAGTGAGCTCGGCGGGTTGTGGCTCCGCGCTTGTCGAGTTCGGTCGCGATGCGGGCCATGGCACCGGAGAAGTCCTTGTTCGGACCAGCCCAGCGGGCGGAGAACAAGCCGGGTGCGCCATCGAGGGCGTTGACGCAGAGGCCGGAATCGTCGGCGAAGGCCGCCAATCCCGAGGCCTGTGCCGCGGCGATGGCCTTGATCGCCGCGTTCTCGGAGAACATCGTTCCAGTCTCGTCGGGCTCGGGCAGACCGAGTTCGCCGGCTGAGACGGCCTCGACGCCGAACGGCGCCAGGAGCTCGCGCATCTCCACGAGCTTGCCGGGATTATGGGTGGCGATGACGACCCGCCCTGTGAGGATGCGCGGCTCGCTCATGCGATCGCCTGCTTCTGAAGGGCAACGAGTTGCTCGACGCCGCCACGGGCTAGCCGCAGCAATTCGATGAGTTCGGCCTCCGAGAAGGGCTTGCCCTCGGCGGTGCCCTGCACCTCCACGAGGCCGCCGGACCCGGTCATGACGAAATTCGCGTCGGTCTCGGCGGCCGAATCCTCGGCGTATTCGAGATCGAGCACCGGGGTACCCTTGTAGATACCGCAGGAAATCGCGGCGACGTGCTCACGCAGGGGATTCACCGAGATGATGGAGCGCCCGCGCATCCAGGTGAAACAATCGTGCAGGGCGATCCACGCACCGGTGATCGCGGCGGTGCGGGTGCCGCCATCCGCCTGAATCACATCGCAATCCACGGTGATCTGTCGCTCGCCGATGGCGGGAAGGTTGGTCACGGCGCGGAGCGAGCGGCCGATCAGACGCTGAATCTCCTGTGTCCGCCCGGATGGCTTTCCGGAATTCACCTCGCGGCGGGTGCGCTCATGGGTTGCGCGCGGAAGCATGGAATACTCGGCGGTGACCCAGCCTTTGCCCGAACCGCGTAGCCATGGCGGCCCGCGTTCTTCGAGAGAGGCCGTGCAGAGCACTTTCGTCTGACCGAAAGTGACGAGGCAGGAACCCTCCGCATAGCGGGCGACGGCGCGCTCCAGGGTGACGTTGCGCAGTTCGTCGTTCGCGCGCTTCGAGGGCCGCATGGGCACTCTCCTTGGTCGAGTTCCGGATTGATCGTCCGGGCTCTTAGGCCCCGGCTGGTCCACCGGCAAGCGCAGCCAGGGAGGGAGGGGCGCGCCCACGGGACGCGCCCCGAACTCACGCCTCAGTAGCGGTAGTGGCGGCGATGATGGTGACCGAAACGACGGTGATGGTGATGGTGGCCGAAGCGCCGGCCGTAGTGATGGCCGAAGTGGCGACCGCGGTGGTGACCGAAGTGACGGCGATGATGCCGCCCGTGATGGCGCCAGTGGCCGCCGCCGTATTGAACCTGCGTGGCGGCCACGTTGACCGAGCCGGCGACCTCCGTGGACACTGCCATCGGTGCGGCTTGCGCGCCGCGCGGGGTACCAAGGATCATCGCGCCCACCAGGGCGACCACGATGGCGAGGGTCTTCGCCATGGCGGACAGGGTTGGATTCTTCATCAGGACGGACTCCGTTCCATGAGTTGTTCGTATCGCCGACCGCTTCGGTACGGGTGCGATGGAACGCATGTTCGCCCGGAAAGGCAGCATGCCCTGCTGCGAATTTATATTTTTTGTTTCGGGATTAACCACGGGGCCCACGCGCCAACCGGTCGATAGTCCGAGCTCCACAATCACGGTGCACCATCGTTCGCCAAGGGGATGGGCAAGACACGGATGGCGCTCAGAAAAGGAGCGTTTGCCGTCCCACGTTTCAACTCTGAGAACGCCTGAGCCGGAAATGCCTATTTCGCGGGCAGGCGCGTCGTTGCGGTTCAGGGTTGCCGCGCCCGATGATGAAGATCTCGTGTCGGGTGGCGACCGAAGGTTACGTCAGTGCCGGCACGCCCCAGAACCACGGGTGGCACACGTTATGCTATCGGCGATTCCGGCTATGAACGGCCGCGAACGATGTGAGGGGAAACCCGGCCGTCGGATCGCTTGAGGGACGAGAGGCTCGAAATGACGAAATATAAGCTCGAGTATCTATGGCTCGACGGATACACGCCGGTGCCGAACCTGCGTGGCAAGACCCAGATCAAGGAATTCGACGGCTTCCCGACCCTCGAGCAGCTTCCGCTTTGGGGCTTCGACGGCAGCTCGACGATGCAGGCCGAAGGCGGCAGCTCCGACTGTATGCTCAAGCCCGTGCGCCACTTCCCCGACAGCACACGCAAGAACGGCGTGCTGGTGATGTGCGAAGTGATGATGCCGGACGGCGTGACGCCTCATGCCTCCAACAAGCGCGCCACGATCCTAGACGATGACGGCGCCTGGTTCGGTTTCGAGCAGGAGTACTTCTTCTACAAGGATGGCCGTCCCCTCGGCTTCCCCGCCAGCGGGTACCCGGCCCCCCAGGGCCCGTACTACTGCGGCGTCGGCTACAAGGAAGTTGGCTCGGTCGCACGCAAGATCGTCGAAGAGCACCTCGATCTGTGCCTGGACGCCGGCATCAACCACGAGGGCATCAACGCCGAAGTGGCCAAGGGACAGTGGGAGTTCCAGATTTTCGGCAAGGGCTCCAAGAAGGCCGCCGACGAGATGTGGGTCGCCCGCTACATCCTTCAGCGCCTGTGCGAGAAGTACGAGATCGACGTCGAGTACCATTGCAAGCCGCTCGGTGCCACCGATTGGAACGGCTCGGGCATGCACGCCAACTTCTCGACGGAGCACCTCCGTACGGTCGGCGGTAAAGCTTATTTCGAGGCGCTCATGGCGGCGTTCAAGGAGAACCTCGACGACCACATCGCCGTCTACGGGCCGGACAACCACATGCGCCTGACCGGCAAGCACGAGACCGCCGCGATAGACCAGTTCAGCTATGGCATCGCCGATCGCGGCGCCTCGATCCGCGTGCCGCATAGCTTCGTCAACAATGAGTACAAAGGCTATCTGGAAGACCGCCGTCCCAACAGCCAGGGGGACCCCTACCAGATCGCCTCGCAGATCCTGAAGACCGTCGCCTCGGTGCCGACCTCCGAGGAAGCGAAGGCGGCAGCCTGACACCACATACGCCACGGCGCTCCTTTGCGCCGTGGCGATTTACATTTTCTATGACTGCTCCATGAGCTGTTGATGTCTTTTTGGGCATTTTGCCCGAAATGGACGCTGCTCTGATTGCCGATGAAGCAGGGGATCAGGTTCAGAACCGCCTCGCTTCACGCTTCTTTTCCAGAACGCCGATAGAGTCAGCAGACGGTAATCGGGAAACCAGCGAGAGACGAGCCACGCTAGCAGCGGCAGTACTAGCGGACGCTCTACGGCTTTTCCCGCGAGGCTTCGGATAGGGTTCCGCTTCCCCTCGACAGCCCTGGAATGGGGTGGCTTGGTACGACCGGTCATTTCAGCACGTGCCCGGCGTCAAACTCGGTGGCGAAAGCCGCCCCAGGACGGGCCATGCAGCGCTCGACCCAGTCATCGAGGACGGGATCGCCTGCCTTGCCAAACCAAGCATAGGGCGAGTGGAGTAACAGGTCCGCCGCCGTGAAGCGCGCGCCAAAGAGGTAGGGCCCCTCGGCGAGCCCTGCAGCAAGCCGCTGCCGCATCTCCGTACCGCTGCGAAAAGTCGATGCGAGGGCGGGATGCGTGAGCCCGATCGCTTCCAGCAGCATGACCGGCTCGACCACACCCGCATACCACGCGAACCAGCTGAGATAGGCTCCCCGCTGCGGATGTCCCGGCGGGATACTCAAGCCAGCCTTCGGGAAGAGGTCGGCGAGGTAGAGCATGATCGCGCTGCTCTCCCAGATCGTGACGCCATCATGGGCAAGGAACGGCACCTTTCCCTCGGGATGGGGGTTGGCGGGATCACGCTGGCCGGAGCCGTCCTGGCGCGCGATGGCGACGATTTGGACTGACACGTCGTCGAGGGCGCCGAGCTCGTACAGCAGCGCGATGATGCGGGTCGAACGGCTTTTGGGCGAATGATAGAGCGTCATCATCGAAGCACTCCTGTTGGTAGGGTCGACACCGATGCTTATAGTCCGGGGCTACTGCCACTCTGCGTCAGTTGAACGATGGCTCGCACGGACCGCCTCTTCCGGTTGCTCCAGGCCCTGCGCGAGCTGCCCGCGCCGGTAACCGCGGCCCGGCTGGCGGAAGAAACGGGCGTGTCCCCCCGCTCGCTCTACCGCGATATCGACAGCCTTCGCGCAGCCGGCGCCCATATCGAGGGTGAACGCGGGTACGGCTATCACCTGATCGAGGATGGGGCTTTGCCGCCGCAGATCTTCGATCGTATCGAGATCGAAGCGCTGGTGCTCGGCTTGTCCGAAGTCCGGCACATGGGTGATCCGGCGCTGGCGAAAGCCGCCGTCGCAGTGCTCGCCAAGGTGGCGGCGACCCTTCCCGACACGAGCCAACAGCACCTGCTCCATGCGGTCTCGCAGGTCCGCCGGTCCGAGGAGCGCTTCGTCCCCTCCCCCGCCACGGCGGTGATCCGCGAAGGATGCTGGCGCGAGGAAGCGGTGACGATCCGCTACGCGGACGGTGACGCACGGATCACGGAACGGACGATCTGGCCCCTTGCGATTGTCTATCTCGACAGCAAGCTGGTGGTCCTGGCCTGGTGCCGCCTGCGAGAAGCACACCGGATGTTCCGCGTGGACCGGATCGCCGCGGCCGACCTCGCAGGCGCGAGCTTCCGGCCGAAACGCGTCGGGCTCCTGCGGGACTACCTCGCCGTGTTGGAGAGAAAGGCGGCGAACGCGCCGAAGGGCTGAGCACCGGGAAGGCGCCCGGGCGACTAAGATCAGGCGCCGAAGATCGACCAGCCGAGGCGCTTGGTCAGCTGTTCCAAGGCGATCCGGCCGAGATGGGAATTGCCGGATGCGTCGAGTCCCGGAGACCAGACTGAGATCGAGGCCTTCTCCGGTGCCACGGCGATGATTCCTCCGCCGACTCCGCTCTTGCCCGGCAGGCCGACGCGGTACGCGAACTCGCCCGAGCCGTCGTAGTGACCGCAGGTGAGCATCACCGCATTGATACGCCTGGCTCTCTCAGCCGAGACCACCGAATAACCGGTCATCGGGTTCCGCCCGGAATGCGCCAGGAAACGGGTCGCGTTGGCGAGCTGTCGGCACGACATGGCGATGGCGCAGTGGTGAAAATAGACGCCGAGGGTGAAATCCACCGGATTGTCGAGAACCCCGAAGGATTTCATGTAGTTGGCGAGCGCGATGTTACGGAATCCGGTGCGCAGCTCCGAGGCCGCGACCGCCTCGTCGATGATGATTGTCGGGTCCTGCGCCAGGAACTGCAGGAAACGCAGGATCTCACCCAGGGCTTCCCTCGGCTGATGGCCCGACAGGATCACGTCGGTGACCGCGATGGCCCCGGCGTTGATGAAAGGATTGCGTGGAATGCCGCGCTCACGCTCCAACTGGACGATGGAGTTGAACGGGCTGCCCGAGGGCTCGCGTCCCACCCGGCGCCAAAGCCGGTCGCCGGCCATGCCGAGCGCCAGGGTGAGGGTGAAGACCTTCGAGATGCTCTGGATCGAGAACGGCGTATCGCTGTCACCTCCCGCCGCCACATGGCCGTCCGCGTCGATGACGACGAGACCGAACGCCTTTGGATCGACCCGGGCGAGTTCCGGGATGTACGTAGCAACCTCCCCGCGGTCCGGCCTGTCCGCCATCTCCTCGGCGATCTCTTTGACGACGGTATCGAGGTCGGGCACGGCGGCGTTGTCCTCCGGACAAACGGGAGCGGCGGGTCCGTCGGCCAAACCCACCGGCCCGGCGAAACTGCTCGCGAGGGCGGCGACGCTACGCAAAGGCCGTTCCGTTCGGGCGGCAAGTGGATTAGCAGACGACAGGGCGGCTATGCCTCACCGGTAAAGGTTGTGCCCGGGCTCCGAGCCGGACACAATCGGCGGTCAGGAAACACCCAGTGACCGAACGCGCGCATCCCTATTCCTCCTCACTGCAGCTTCAGGCCCTCTCGGCCCTGAACGAGCGGACACGCGAGATCTTCCGGCAGATCGTCGAGAGCTACCTCACGACGGGCGAACCGGTAGGGTCGCGCAACCTCGCGCGTATCCTGCCGATGGCCCTGTCCCCGGCCTCGATCCGCAACGTCATGGCGGATCTAGAGCATTCCGGGCTTATCTTCGCACCCCACACCTCAGCCGGGCGCCTGCCGACGGAACTCGGCCTGCGATTCTTCGTCGACGCCATGCTTGAGATCGGCGATGTCGGACGCGAGGAGCAGGAGCGGATCGAGGCGCAGATGCGCGCCGCCGCCTCGGGCCACACATTCGAGAGCGCCCTCGCCGAAGCCTCGTCGATGCTGTCTGGCATTTCGCGCGGGGCGGGCGTGGTCGTCACGACCAAGACCAATGTTCATCTCAAGCACATCGAGTTCGTGCGGCTCGATCCCGCCCGTGCCCTCGTCGTCCTCGTCTCCGACGACGGCTCGGTGGAGAACCGCCTCCTCGACCTGCCGCTCGGCCTTCCAGCGGGCGCCCTGCAGGAGGCCTCGAACTACCTCAATGCCCGCCTGCAGGGGCGGACCCTCGGAGGCTTGAGAGCGGAGATCGAGGCCGGCCGCGAGGCGATGAAGCGCGAACTCGACGTCATTACCGAACGGCTGGTCGATGCCGGCCTCGCCACCACAGTGGGTCCTTCCGAAGCGCGCCAGCTCATCGTACGCGGCCAGGCGAACCTGCTCGACGACCTGCGTGCGGTGGAGGATCTCGAGCGGATCCGCCTGTTGTTCAACGATCTCGAGACGCAGAAGGACGTCATCGAACTCCTCTCCCGCGCCGAGGGCGGCGAGGGCGTCCGCATTTTCATCGGCTCGGAGAACAAGCTGTTCTCGCTCTCGGGCTCCTCGATGATCGCGGCGCCGTTCCGAGACGGTTCGCAGAAGATCGTCGGCGTCGTCGGCGTCATCGGTCCGACCCGGCTCAACTATGCGCGGATCGTTCCGATGGTCGATTACACGGCAAGGGTTGTCTCGCGGATGCTGGATCGAGGCGGTCGCTGAGGGGAGCCGCGCTGGCTAGCCTCGGCCGAGTTAAGAATGTTTCGCAAAGGTGCCCCCGGTTCGGCGTTCAAGAACCTGCGACACGTCAAAGGTCTGTGCGAGGGGATGCGTCGGCTTGCTCCTGCGAACCCGCTCAGAGATCGTTGAACCAATCGTCGACGACGGCCCCGGCTTCGGGGAGCGATGTCGAGGCGCCGGATCGGACCCTCGCCCGGAGGTCGGCGGGGGAGTAGCCGAAAGCCTGCTGGAACGCCCTGCGGAAGCTGCGCTCCTGACGGAAACCGAAGCAGGCCGCGATCTCGGTCATCGGAAGGTCGGTCTTTCGCCTCGCCGCGATTTCGCGATGCGCGCGGGTCAGGCGCAACCGACGAATGACGCCAGCAACGTCGCCAGTCGCACTCATCAGGCGGTAGAGCCGCGAACGCGACAGACCGAACTGCTGACAAATCAGGGCGGCATCGAGATCGGGATCGGCAAGGTGATCGTCGATGAATCGCCGGATCGCCTTCATTATCTCGGCGTCCGGGTCGACGCCGATGACGAGGTGCGGAACCGTCTTGCTGAAGCAGGCTGCGAGGAGAAGAAGGCTGGCGCGGCCCGCCAGCGCGGCCTTCGCGGGCGTGAGCATCTCGGGCAGATCGAGCAGAGTGCGGATATGTGAAGCGACGATCATCGCCTCGGGAGTGTCCGGCTTGAAGACCCGTCCGTTGATCGGCTCGACCGGTCCCATCCTAGCCTCGAGAAGACGGCGCGGCACGACCAGAGCTGTGAACGTAACGTCGTCCAGATGATAGTGGGCGGCGCTGGATAGTTTCGTGACGGACAGTGAGCCGACATCGAAGGCCATCTGGCGCCGACCGCAGGCCCCCACGCCCCGGCCAGACTCCCAACCGTTGAAGAAAACATGGTCGAGGCCGGTTCGCTCGGCGACCTCCTTCGTGCGGACGAGGGAAAAGGCTGTCGTCGTGATGCGTCCGACCATCACCGGCCCGAAGCGCCGCCACGACGAGTCACTCGTGAAACGCCGGGCCTCCTCGGGCTCCACGCGGACCTCGCCGGACGTCTTCATGAGTTCCTGCCAAGCGGCGACCCGATACGTGGCATCGCCATCGATGAGCCGGATGCTCTGCCTCACCGTGGCTGAACTCATAGACGAAAATTCCGCGACAAACGCTGCCGGACAATTCGTCCCAATTTAGCGAAATATCAAGTTGCTTTGTCCGGCATACCAGTGAGGCGATTGACGAGTCTGCAATTTCGACTTCAACAGTCTATTCGAAGCGGCAATCGTCTTCGAGACAATTTTGACCGCCAATGGCAAGCTTCCGTTTGAGTATTATGCGTAGAAAGCACGGGTTATGGAAAATTACATTATCAGATTTTCAAAGCCGGCTGCTCTTGCAGCGATCTGCGCCGTGTCGATATTCTATCTCACGAAAAGCTTCAGCGCTGCATTTGTTGTTAGCTTGGTGCCGTTATTGCTCGGATGGCTCGGGATCCTACAGGGATTCGCCTATGGATTGGCCGCCCTCGCCTTCCTGGTCTCCGCCGCATGGGCGGTCACACCCATTCAGGTCAAGATCTTCCTGAGCGACCAAGCGGTGCAGGCGGCAGAGGCCATGAACCAAGAGATGAAGACGAAAAAATAGGATCGCATGCCTTCGCTTGCGGAGGGCATGCCATTCGCACCGAACGACAGATCGGTGGATAAGCTGAAACGCGGAGGCTCCGAATCGATCAGGACCACCGATCCGGAGCCTTTGGACTTGGCTTCGCGTCACCGCGTCAAGGCGGTCGACACTGGTATCGTCACGGCTCGCACCGCGGCTGCGGACGATGGATGGAAGCGTGCGCCCATGCGGCGGCTCCCCTTTCGGGGATACCGCCGATCCGAGATCAGCCGCGAATGACGTCCACGATCTCGTAGGTATCCGGATCGACGATGACAATGTCGTCATCGACGAGGACATAGCGATAATCCTCGTATTCCGGCGCGATCCGAACGATATCCGGCGGAAGGTCGTAGAGAGTGTAGCTGCGGGCGATGGCGCTCCCCACCGTCAAGGCGAAGGCGCCCGCGGCAAGGCGTGGAATGCCGCGACGCAATACGTTCTGGCGGAATTCCGTGCGTTGCGGAGCACCCAGCCGGCCATAGGCTCCGCGCACGGCGCCACTGTCACCACGTCCCCCACGGTCTCCGCGCCTGCTACGATCCCCTCTGTCGCGTTCCATGCGCTCGCCACGGTCCGCCTTGCCGTCTTTCATGTCACGATCGGCCTTGCCGCCACGTTCCATGCGCTCGCCCCGATCCGGCTTGTCCTCACGATCTGCCTTGCCGTCACGATCGGGCCTGCCGGCATCGGTCCTGCCGCCCGGAACCGGGCGTTCACCCTGCTCCATGCGGCCATTCCGGTCGTTGCCGGCATTGCTGCCGCCGCGTTCCATCCCGGCAGCTCCGCCGCGCTCGCCCGCCGGACCACCTCGTTCCCCCGAGGAACCGCCACGCTCCGAGCTACCGGCGGCTCCGCCACGCTCCGCTCCGGCCCCACTACCGCCACGCATTCCGGCGCCACCGGCCGATCCCGCGCCACCGACACCGGCACCGGGCGCACCAGCCCCACCCGCGCCACCGCCCGCACCACCACCGCCTCCGGCTCCAGGCCCGCCCTGGGCAAAAGCGGTCGCCGCACCAACAGCCAAGACGGCAGCCGTCATCGTACTCCGCAAGAGCTTGCTCATGTCGATCAATCCATCTTTACGTTGAACTCAGCCGCCGATAGGCGCCGATACGAAGCCGAAACGGAAAGACCGGCAAAACCGTTCCTTGATTTTTAGACTATTGGCCTCCTCATCATGAAGCCTCCGAGGGCCAATCACGCTCAAGCTTGAAGGAAGTGAGTTTTCATTGGACAGCGACCCTGCTCCGTCCCTTGGACTCAAGTACATTGTTTAGTTCCGAGTAGCCAAAAGCCTGTGCGGGGGAGAGTGGCTGACATTTCCGACGCGCTGTAGAAAAGCCGCACTTAAGCCCTTGTGAATCGCTGACCGGTGCTTAACGTCGCCGCCCAAGAGACCTCCTTCGAAGGTCCTGCTCAGAGTCTGGGAGTCCACATGTCCGACGCTATCGCGATCGATCCTTCGCGGCCCGACGATCCCGAAGATCGCCGACGCCGCATCTTCGCCATCGTCGGCTCGTCGTCGGGCAACCTCGTCGAGTGGTTCGATTTCTACTGCTACGCGTTCTTCGCGCTCTACTTCGCGCCGGTCTTCTTCCCCGAGGGCGACGATACGAGCCAGCTGCTGAAATCCGCCGCCGTGTTCGCGGTGGGGTTCTTCATGCGGCCCATCGGCGGATGGTTGTTCGGCCGCATCGCGGACCGTCTCGGCCGCAAGACCTCGATGATGATCTCGGTGCTGATGATGTGCGGCGGATCGCTGATGATCGCCGTGCTGCCGACCTACGCCAGTGTCGGACATTGGGCTCCTGCCCTGCTGCTCCTCGCCCGCATGATCCAGGGCCTGTCCGTGGGCGGCGAGTACGGCACCAGCGCCACCTACATGAGCGAGGTCGCCCTGAAGGGTCAGCGCGGATTCTTCGCGTCGTTCCAGTACGTCACCCTGATCGGCGGCCAGCTCCTCGCCTCGCTGGTGCTGATCATCCTGCAGAGCGTCCTCACCGCCCAGCAGCTCACCGCCTGGGGATGGCGCATTCCGTTCTTCATCGGAGCGATGGCGGCCGTGGTCGCCCTGTTCCTGCGCTCATCGCTCGCGGAGACCGCCACGAAAGAGGACATGGCCTCGAAAGAGTCGGGCACCTTCGCAGCCCTGTTCAAGCATTGGCGGGCGTTCTGCGTGGTGCTCGCCTACACCGCCGGCGGCTCCTTGAGCTTCTACACCTTTACCACCTACATGCCGAAATACCTCTTCAACACGGCGCATATTGACAAGATCACCGCCTCGCAGATCTCCACGGCGGCGCTGCTTGTCTACATGGTGATCCAGCCCTTCTTCGGCTGGCTGTCGGACCGGATCGGCCGCAAAACCAACATGCTGCTCTATAGCGGGCTCGGCACGTTGATGGTGGTGCCGCTGATGACGGCCATCGGCGCCACCACCAACCCATACCTGTCGTTCGGACTGATCATGATCGGCCTCACGGTGATCAGCTTCTACACCGGCATCAGCGGCATCGTGAAAGCCGAACTGTTCCCGACCCAGGTCCGTGCGCTTGGGGTCGGCCTCTCCTACGCGGTCGCGAACTCCATATTCGGCGGCACGGCGGAGATGGTGGCCCTGTATCTGAAGCAGATCGGCTCGGAGAGCAGCTTCTTCTGGTACGTGACGGCGATGCTCGCCATCGCCTTCATCGGCTCGCTGATCATGCCGAACCCCAAGCGCCACGGTTATCTCGACGGCGACGGCACCGTGGAAGAGGCGCTGATGCGCAAGTCGCGCCTCTCGGCCGCTTGACCGGGCGCGCTTTGGGTCGACAAGACGCACGCGGTGCCAGCGCACCGCGTGCGTTTTCGTTCGAGGCGGCAGGATTCAAATCCCACTTGATCGACCTCCCGATACCGGAATCTGTCAAGAAATATTTGATGAAGCAAACCTGAACAGAATTTAAGGTGACTCAAGCACCAAGCAGCAGCACATTCAGGACTGAAGAGAGCTTCGGCGCGGACAGATCAGGAAGATCATGGACCCTTGCGCTGCTCAGCTTCAGAGGTATTGCTATGATAAAGACAAAGCAGTCGCTGCTTTCCTTGCTGCAACTTCGCTGCTCAGCGGTGTTGCCTTCGCCAACGACGCGGTGAGGCCACAGACGGCGGCGCCGATCGCGGCTGCACAGCAGGCGGTGGACCGGGATGTCGGGAAACTGTCGAAGGATGGCGCCCGGGCGTTCCGCGACCTGCACCTCGCCCGTATCGCCATCTTCGACGCCGATCCGACCCTGGCGAAGGACCTGATCAGCAAGGCGCAGGCGTTGCTCGTCAAGTCCAAGACCGACGAGGCGGTGTACACGAAGGCGGAGGCGGACCTGCGCGGCCCGGCCAAGCCTTCCGACACGCGCAAGGTGACGGGTGCTGCCAAGGCGGCCGATGCCGGGAAATCCATGGATGAGGAGAAGGCGACTGCTCAGCCCACCGTCTGGCTACCCATCGACGGGCAACTGACCCTCGGCGAGGATTTCGTCGCGACGCCGACCAAAGCCGCCGCAGTGGCGACCGCAAACAAGAGCCTGGAGAAGGGCGACCGTAAGGCGGCTGTCGACCAGTTGAAGTTGGCCGGCGTGGACGTGAGCTCCGTGCTCGCCGTCGCTCCGCTGAACCAGACAACGACCGACGTCGACCAGGCGGCGAGCCTCATCGGCCAGGGCAAGTACGACGAAGGCAACGCCCTGCTTGAGAAGGTGGAGGACAGCGTGCGCTTCGACCTGGTCGATGCGGTTGGCACGCCGCAGAAGGCAGCGGCTCCGGCGACCACTGGAACCGCGGCCGCGCCGCAGAAATGACGTCCTGACGCGGCTCCGCCGGGCCGGCGTGGCCTCCCCTTCCGGGATGCAGCGCCGGTCGTCACACGGCCGCTCGCCGCGCGGCGACCGGAACGCAGCACGCGTTGCACAGCAGACGGCCATTCCTATGGGTATCGGGATCAGTCTCGGGCTTATGGTCTCCGCCATCGCAACCGGGGTCGCATTCTTCTCAGGGCCGACCGGACACCCGGTCGCTGGACAATTGCCGAGCGACTGGGGCTGGAGCCTCGTCATGATGGGCACCGCGAGCCTGCTAGCCTCGAGGTATTTCGGCTTGCGCCGCATCACCGAACGGCCCTAGCCCTGCGGGCCGCTGTCAGCTCGCCTCGCCCATGATCGCCCGCCGTTGCCGGTCGAGTTCCTCGCTGTAGCGCTTGAGCGTGTGGCTTTCGGTGAGCAGGCCGACCACCCGCCGCGAGGCCTGGTCGTCCACAACCGCCAGCGCCTCACTCTCGGCACTATCGAAGGCCGAGGCCGCCTGCTTGGCGTTCATCCCGACGGTGAGGAACACGTCGGCATAGCGCATGGCCTCGACAAGCGCGGCCTCGCCATCGACGGCGGCGAGGGCATGGGCCTCGGGCACCAGCACAATCCCGGCATAGCGCCCGTCGCCGTCGACCAGCACGACACGCGAGGGTGAGCCGAGGGGATGGGCTTTCAGGAAATCACACAGCTTCATGTCGACCGGCGTGGTTTCGACCTCGCGGCGCATGAGCGCCCCCACGGTGAGCGACCGGATCCAGCCGATATCGTGCGCGCTGCGGATGCTCTCGCCGCGAAGGTGAAAGCGCCAGGTGGCGAAGGAATAGCCGAAGGTCTTCCGCACGGTCATCGACGAGGCGATCACGGCCACGAGGACGAGGCCGGTTATGGGAAAGCTGCCGGTGAGTTCGAGGGCGAGGAAGGTCATCGTCAGCGGGCCGCCGATGACCGCCACCGCCAGCGCACTCATGCCGATCACCGCATAGGCGAGCGGCGTGAGGCCGAACACCGCGAGGCTCTCCAGGCCGGACACTCCGTGGAGGCCGGACAGGCCGGGGATCGTCTCCGCCATCAACGCGGCAAAGAGTTTTCCCGCCAGGGCGCCGAGGAAGAGGGAGGCGAAGAACAGGCCGCCGCGAAAGCCCGAGCCGATGGAAATCGCCGAGGCCGAGGCCTTGGCCGCGAACAGCAGTGCCAGGGTGCCGAGCCCCATGGCGGGCATGTCGGCATCGAGATGAAGATGGAGCGCGCCGTGTCCGCCGGAGAGGATCTGCGGCGAGACCGCCAGGGCCAGGGCGCCCACACAGAGACCGCCGAAGGCAGGGGCGAAGACGGAAGGCAGACGGGTCGCCCGCACACCCTGCTCCACCAACGTGACACCGCGCATGATCAGGATACCGAGCCCGGCGCAGGCGAGACCGAGGGCAAGGCTCGGCAGGGTGTCGATTCCCGTGATCGCCCTGGTCGTCAGGGCATCGAACCCGTCGGCGGTGACGAGGGGGCTTTGCGTCACCAGCGTCTTGGCGACCAGACTACCGCACAGGGCTGCCACCACGACCGGTGTCAGGGTGGCAATGGAGTAGGTGCCGATAATGAGCTCGAACGCATAGAACGCCCCCGTGAGCGGCGCGCCAAAGGCAGCGGCAATGGCGGCGGCCGACCCGCAGCCCACCAGGGTCCGCAGATCAGAGCGCCGCATCTCGAAGGCGAGGCCGAGCCGGGAGGCAAGGCCGGCGCAGATCTGGGTATAGCCGGCCTCGAGGCCGACCGAGGCACCGCTGCCATTCGAGATCACGTTCTGGGCCGCCACGGCGACGGACCCCTTCACCGAAAGCCGCCCCCCATGCAGGGCATTGGCCTCGATCGGATCGACGATGGGCCGCTGCGGCCCGCCGCGCCAGCGAGCGAGCCCGAAAGCGATGAGTCCGAGAATGAGCCCACCTACGGCCGGACCGATCAGGATGAGGAGCGGATCCACATCCGTCGATGCGCTGAGGCGCACGCCGTGCGGCAGGCGATAAAGGATTTCGCGCAGGCCCTGTGTCGTAAGGCTCATGGCCGAGACCGCGATCCCGGCGATAGTTCCGACGCAGGCGGCCAAGATCACGAGGCCGAGCTCGCTGCCGCGTACCAGGGCGCGCAATCGGCTGGGCACGTGAACCAGCATCTGGCCGGCGGGAAATCCACGGCGCGGCGCGTTTCTTGGCTTCATCGACCGATGGGAAGGATTGAGACGAAAGGGGCGGGAAACACCCGGCACCTTACGGGCCAAAAGCTGAAGGCGTCGACCGGATTCCGGTGCGGGGTCTCCTCCACGGACCAATGAGTTTTCCCCATATCTGCATTCCCTGCGCCGCTGGCGCTTGAAATGCCCGCGGCCTCAGGATACATCGCAGCCCGAGTGCCGCTGTAGCTCAGTTGGTTAGAGCGCTTGATTGTGGATCAAGAGGTCCCCCGTTCGAGCCGGGGCAGTGGTACCATTCGACCCTCCGGGCGTCCGTGATGACGCTGAGCAGGGTGACAGTTGCGGACTCGCTGTACGGAGCCGAAGCGCTGCCTTTCCAGTCTGGACTTGGCGTGAGGTCCGATAGCCGGGCGCAATCCATCCCTTGAAAGACCAGACTGGGCGATACTGCCAGTGTCGGATGGGCTTGGCGCTGTGTCGCTTGGCCGGGTGATCGGCAGACCAGTGCCTCCGCTTACGGCCAAGCTGCCTCAAAGTGGCCACCTGCGCCACGGGATGAGCACAAGCCTAGCCGTTTTGTCGCCACAACTGTCCTCGTAAATGCCGGTGTGCGCCACCACACGGAGACGAGTCGATCAGATGCGGGTTCAGAAGGTCGGATCATCACGGATTTCCCCTCCCTCGCGCCGTTTCGGCGCTGGCGGTGACGTCGCGACATCTTCCGATGCCCTGACCCTCAAGAATCGAGTCGGCCGCGACCATGGCAGCCGTCCCGCACTCACGCGCTCCGTTATCGCGATGATGCTGGTGGCGGGCGGCCTCAGTGCCGTGGTCCTCAATGGCACCGGCACCAGCGGCTTTGGCGCCGTGGTGCAATCGGCTCAAGCGATGACCGAACTGTCGATGCCCAAGCCTAGGATTCAGTCGGCTGTGCCGTCAGTCCTCGACGCGGCGCCCACCGTGCTCACGGCGTCCTCGGCCTTTGCCGCCGTGCACGATCTCGATACCGAGATCGGCTCGAATGCGGTCGATCGGGTCTCTTACGATTATCTGCTCACCGAGAGCGCCGTCGGCGATCCGAACGACATCCTCGAATTCGGTCCGATGAAGATCCGGCGTCACCTTGTGCAGAAGATCGTCCGCGCGGCACAGGCCGTCCAGACCGACCCTGTCCTTCTGATGGCGGTGGCTGACAAAGAGTCGAGCTTCATCACCGAAGTGCAAGCCAAGACCTCCTCGGCGACTGGCCTGTTCCAGTTCATCGAGCGGACATGGCTTGGCGTGGTGCGCGATTTCGGACCGAAATACGGATTGACGCAGGAAGCGGCCCTCGTGGTCTCCGGCGATAATGGCAAGCCGAGCGTAGCTGATGCCGCCGAGCGGACCCGCATCCTCGAATTGCGGCGCGACCCCTACCTCGCTGCCCTAATGGCGGGCGAGATGCTTAAGCGCGACGCAGCGCGAATCTCCCTGCGCATCGGCCGCGAACTCACCCTCGGTGAGGTCTACCTTGCACACTTCCTTGGGCCGGACGATGCCGAGGAGTTCCTCGCCAGCGTGGTCGACAAGCCGAAATCGGCCGCGGCACAGATGCTGCCGGGCCCGGCACGCGCCAACCGCACCATTTTCTTCGCAGCACAGCGCGGTCGCCGCAAGGCCGCGAGCCTGTCGGTGGCGCAGGTCCACGAGAAGTTCGAGACGATGATGAGCACCCGCGGCGCGCGCTACCGCGACGTCCGCTCGCTCTCGGGCGTGATGGCCTACGCCGACGCGTCGGTCGAGTAGGCGTACGAGACCGCTTCCCCTCGTAATGGTCTCCGCTGGCGGCACGGATCACCCGCCGCGCGACTGCTTTTCCCCAACGCCGGCCCTCTTGTTGCCCCCGAGGGCAACTGACGCCGAACTCCCGACGTTGATCTTACGGTCGCACACTTCGGTGCGGAGGCGGATTACGAAAGTCGGAGGGTGACGTGCTCGATCCAAAAGGCCCTTTGAAGGATCGGTCTCCCACGCCGTTCAAAGCCACCCCCGCCAAGCGCGCCGGTCACGACACGCTCGCGCCCAGCCTCGCCCTGGATCAGATCGGCGAAGCGCTCGCTTCCTTCTACGACGACCTGATCGCCGAGGGCATTCCCGAGAATCTGGCGGCCCTCGTTCGCCAAGTCCCTTCGACGGCAGCGGTGACCGAGCCGGTGCCCGTCGTCTCGGCGCCGGTTCGCAAGTCCGGTCGCCTCGCTCTGGTGGTGGAGGACGACGCGTCGACGCAAGGTCTGGCCGTCGCCCTTCTCGATGAGACCGAACTCGACACGATCGGTTGCGCCTCGGCGGAAGAGGCACTCGCGGTGATGCGGGACCGGGGCGGCGACGTTGCCCTCGTCTTTGCCGATATCCAGCTCTCCGGGGTCATGGACGGCCTGCAACTGGCACGGGCCGTAGCCATGCTGTGGCCCACGGCGCGGATGGTCGTCACCTCCGGCCGACGCGCCCCGCGACCGGATGCGCTTCCGGAAAGAGTGGTGTTCATCCCCAAACCATGGCGACCGCAGGACGTTCTGGTGGAGGCCGAGCACGCCACCAGCAATCCTCCACCGGCCGTGCCCTGAACCTTGGACTCCGTACCGAGTCATGGCCCGGAGCGGAACGCTCCATCATCGACGAACATCGCTGTCGAACAGGCTGACGGGCCATTGCCATGGCGATGATATCCAGGACAATGCTGCGCGGGGGTGGGGGTGGATTCTGGTTCCACCCTGGAGTTGGGCGCACCTCTTGCATTGCCTCGATCCAAGAGAGTGGTACCGACCGGTGCCGCGGAGCCCGTGAACGTGCCGATACTGTCCGTCCGACACATCACCACGTACCGTTACCGCCAGCCCGTCGGGCTGGGCGAACACCGAATCATGTTCCGGCCCCGCGACAGCTACGACCAGCGCCTGCTCGCAGCGACCTTGAAGATCACGCCCGAGCCCTCGTCCCTGCGCTGGCTTCACGACGTGTTCGGCAATTGCGTCGCGGTGGCCACCTTCCAGGGACGGGCCTCGTCCCTCGTCTTCGATTGCTCGATCACCCTCGACCATACGCCTGAATTGGCGCCGGAATTCCCGATCGCGCCGCATGCGGCTTACTACCCCTTCGGGTACGGGGCCGACGACATGCCCGATCTCAGCCGTTCCATCGAGCGCGAGCATCGCGATCCGAAGAACGAGGTGGATGCCTGGGCGCGCAGCTTCGTTCCACCCGCCGGCCGCGTGGGGACGCAGGAGCTGCTGGCCGAGATGACGCGCCACGTCCGGCGCAATTTCGCCTATCTCGCCCGCTCGGAGAAAGGCGTTCAGGATCCAGTCACCACCCTGCGCCTCAAGCGCGGAAGCTGCCGCGATTTCGCGGTTCTGATGATCGAGGCCGTGCGTGCCCTCGGAATGGCCGCCCGCTTCGTCTCCGGCTACCTCTATAATCCGCGCGGGGACCGCAACCGCCATGTGGGTGGCGGCTCGACCCATGCCTGGGTCCAGGTCTACCTGCCGGGCGCGGGCTGGATCGAGTTCGACCCCACCAACGGCATCGTCGGCAACCGCGACCTCATCCGCGTCGCCGTCGCGCGCGACCCGCGCCAAGCGGTGCCGTTGCACGGCTCCTTCTTCGGATTTCCCGCGGACGATCTCGGCATGTCGGTGAGCGTCGAGGTCGACGAAGTCGAGCCGAGTTCCATCGAACAGCGCACACCGGATCCGATCCTCGTGCGTTGAACACGATCACGCCCCTGTCGTCGGATGCGACCGGGTTCAGACCAGACTTTTGCAGACATGGGGCCATTACGATGAAGATCAGGACTGGGTTCGACATCGCCTTCGAATCGGTTCAGCCGACGCCCATGATCCTCGAACTGAGCGTGCATCCGTCACGCATGCCGGATGTGATGACCCCGCACGTCATCAGCTTCAATCCGCCCATCCCCTTCCAGGAATACCGGGACGTCTACGACAACATCTGCACCCGCATCGTTACGCCGGTGGGACGCCTCGACATCTCGGCCGATTTTACTGTCTATGACACGGGAATGCCGGACGAATACGCTCCTTACGCGCAGCAGATCGACGTCCAGAACCTGCCGAGCGACGTACTGGTCTACCTCCTCGGCAGCCGCTACTGCGACACCGACAAGCTCTCGGAGACTGCCTGGTCGCTGTTCGGCGGGACGATGCCGGGCTGGTCGCGGGTTCAGGCCATCTGCGACTACGTCCATGACCGCATCCGCTTCGACTACATGCTCGCCGACGCCACACGCACCGCGTGGGACGGCTTCATGCAGCGACAGGGTGTGTGCCGCGACTTCGCGCATCTCGCCGTCGCCTTCTGCCGCTGCATGAATATTCCCGCGCGCTACTGCACCGGCTATCTTGGCGATATCGGCATCCCGCCCGTCCCCGACCCCATGGATTTCTCGGCCTGGTTCGAAGTCTATCTCGACGGGCGCTGGTACACGTTCGACGCGCGCCACAACACGCCGCGCATCGGCCGCATCGTCATGGCGCGGGGTCGCGACGCCACCGACGTCGCCATCACCACCAATTTCGGATACTCGCACCTCGCCCGCTTCGACGTGCATACCGACGAGGTGTACTGATTTTGGAAGCTCACGTTAACGAGACGTGAAATCTGCATCGGGGGGTGGAACCGCGGGCCTACGCTTACGCTTGTATAGCAAAGGTTACCGTACAGCCAAGGCATCCGACCATGAAGACGTTGGCGACCGCTTTTGCAGGCATCATGGGTGCTTGCATCCTCGCTTCCACCCCCGTTCTCGCCGCCTCCTCCTACGATCCGTTCGGAACGGGTGGCGACGATTACTACTCCGAGACCGAGTACGCTCAGCCCTCCTACGATCCCTATGGCTATCAGGGCACCGTCGGCCAGGGCGCTCAGGCCGCTCCGCAGGCCCAGGTCGCGCCAATCCCGCGCGAGATCGTCGGCTTCAACGGCGCATATAAGCCGGGGACCATCGTCGTCTCGACCGCCGAACGGCGTCTCTACTTCGTTCTGCCGAACGGCGAGGCCATTCGCTACGGCGTCGGTGTCGGCCGCCCGGGATTCACTTGGTCGGGCACCAAGACCGTCACTGCCAAGCGGGAGTGGCCGTCGTGGACTCCCCCGGCTGCGATGATCGCCCGTCGCCCCGACCTGCCGCGCTACATGGCTGGCGGCGTGGAGAACCCGCTCGGCGCCCGCGCCATGTATATCGGCAACACGGAGTACCGGATCCACGGCTCCAACGAGCCCGACACGATCGGTCAGGCCGTGTCCTCCGGCTGCATCCGTATGACCAACGACGACGTCACCGATCTCTACGAGCGTGTAAAGGTCGGCGCCAAGGTCGTCGTCCTGAACTGAACCCCTCGCATCGTCACAACAACGCCGCGTCATCGCAGGATGGCGCGGCGTTGTTCGTCGCGCCTTAGGGGACGACGCGCCCCACCGCCGTCTGCGGTGAGCTGAACGACGCTATCGGCATGTCGCAGAAACAGCGCGCGCCGAGGGGACGCGGCCCCGGCAGAGGACAGGAATAGGGCTGCAGGCCGCTGATTCCCGATTGAACCGCATCGCAGTTCAGGCCCACGGCCCGGCGGGGCGGCGGGCCGCGATCCTCGTAGTAATCACGGCGCGGCGGCGGACGATAATAGCCTTCGTCATCGTATTGCGCGCTGGCGGCGCCAGCGGAGAGCACACCAGCCAGAGTGAGGGCCAACAGGCCGAAACGCTGGGCGGAGCGCGAAAAACCAGGTCGCATGGAGGTTCGCCCTCTTCGACGAGCCCGAAATCCGGGCGGGGCGCCAGGGTTATGAGACCGCTCGCCGCGGTGCAAGCGCCGTGTCGCACGTCGTTCGCTGCCGTCGCCGACGGGACTGCGGCACCGGCGATTGCGCGCCTTTCAAAGAACCGTGAGGGAGGCGATCGGCAGCCACTCTTCCAGTTCGTCGCCGTCGACGTCGCCATCCACGAACCAGCGGCACAGTGCCTTGTCGTCCACAATCTCGACGACGGTCATGGTCGCCTCGTTGTCGTCCGACCCCACGTAATCACCCGGCTTGATGGTCATCGATCCCCGTTCCCCCGATCTTCGCTGCCTGTCCATCCTGAGCTTTAGTCTCGATGCTTTCGAGCAAGGCTTCAGCACCGCACCGGGCATAGCCTCGGGAACGATGCGGGAGTTTCTTATGCCGTGCCGGCTCCTCTGAGAACTGCCTCAGCCCTCGCTGTCTCGGTCCGGATCGTCCTTCCGGACATCTGATGTTTGTAGGCCGGGGCGGGCGCGCATCAGGCTGATCTAACCAGAAACCCGACGATCCGGCGGACCAGGGGCAGGACCAGGAGAAGCGTCGGGAACGCCACCACCCAGGACAAAGCCCAGGCCGGCGACCAATGCTCAAGGAAAGCCGCGTCGGCCCCCAAGGTCTTGTAGGTGGCGATCGCCGAGACGACGAGCGTCATCAGCACCGAGAGCACCAGCGGCATGATCAGCCACTGACTGTTCGGCGGCAGGCATCCGCGGAGACGGAACGATTGCAGGCGGTTCATGATAACCCGACGTCTGGACCGTAATACGAGGCAGCACTGACACCGACCGGATGACGGATCGGAAAATGCGTTGCTTGACGTCAGACGCTTACGGCACGCGCTTGGCGCGGCGAAACTTGACTAGGACAGCTTGGCCGGGACCGTCAATAATCGAATATCGAGCCGGGTCATCGAGCCCGTCTTCCGAAAAACAGCGAGGCCCGCCTCACCATGCGGGCGGGGCGGGCCTCTATCGTCGGACGGATCAGATCCGTCCCACCGTGAGAATGTCAGGAATTGGCGTTGCGAATGGCCTGCTCAGCATCGGCGCCGGCCTTGCGGGCGGCTTCGGTACCCTGCTCCATCGCCTTGCGGGTGTTCTCGGCAGTCTCTTGCATAGCGGCCTTGGCCTTCTCGGCACCCTGTTGCATGGCGCTCTGCGCCAGGCCGCCGAACTCCTTGGCCTGGGCCTGGATCGCAGCGAACTGGCTGCGGACGAACTCGGCCTGATGCTGCATGGCTTCCTGCAGGTCGCGCGAGCGAACCAGCTTCTGGGCGAGGTCGAAGGCGGCATTCACGTTCTGCTCAGCGAACTCGAAGCCGCGGGCGGAGACGTCATGCGCACTGGTGCGGGCCGTGTCGGCCGAGCCCTGGACCGTGTCTGCGGTGCGACGAGCCGCACCGATGAAGGAATCGAAGGCCTTGCGGGCCTGATCGACGCTCTTTTCGGCAAAATCGCGCATCTCAGCAGGCACTTCATAGTTCGGGGTGTTGCTCATGTCCGTCTCCTCTGAACTTGCTTGTTGATCGTTTGTTGTGCGCTGCACAATAACACATCGCCTGCCCTATGCCACCCTCGTGCGTGGCATTAAGGATGACAAAAGGTAAACGCGCACCGGCAGCGCTTGGTGTCTATATCGGCGGCGCGTTGCGGGTAAAAAAGGGTGCGAATCACTGACATGCCAGGCGAAACGGGTACGGATGTTCGACAAAGGGGCTGAAGAACCGACGTCCGGCCCCGACCCGGACCTCGGCAATCTCGTCAGACATTGGAGTGGTGATTCGCGGTTCGGGCTTCGCCTGAGCGCCCCGGACGCGGCTTGGCTCGTTCTGGACGGGACGGCGGAGCGGATCCTGCTGGCTTCGACGGCAGCGGACCGCCTCTTCCAGGCGATGGGCGCCGACAAATCGGGGCGGCTCGTCGATGCGATTCGCTTGAGCGACCAAGTTCGCCCGCGCAGCCTGCCGTTGGATCGACCGACTCTGATGAAGCTGCGGTTCGAAACGCGCCGTCTCGGCGCGGCCACGACGTGTCTCGTGTTGCGGACGAAGGATACGTCGGGGCGCAACCTCCTGATCGTTGCGCTTCTGGACCGCTTACCGAACCACCGTGCATCGCCGCAGAAGGGCATCGTGGAGGCCACTCCCACTCAGACCGATGAAGCGACGGCGGTCGCGGAGTATTCTCCGGCCGCGAAAGGCGCGCCTTCATCGCAGGACGCCTCGCCTTTGCAGACCGGGCGCGTGGTATGGCGTAGCGATGCCGACGACAGGCTCACCGACATTTCCGGGGCGGCCGCCGCTTCGGTCAAGCCGGCGATGCTCGGCAGAACGTGGGCCGCCCTGTCCCAGACCCGTACGCTGCTCGATGCAGAGGGCCTTCTGCTCGCCCTCGCCCAGCGCCGCACCTTCCGAGCGATCTCCGTCACCCTGCAGGCCGACGGGGCGCCGGATGCGATGGATCTCGACATTTCCGGTACGCCGACCCGGTGCGTCGGAGACGACTTCGCCGGTTTCAACGGCTTCGCCATGGTCCGCCCCTCGGGGTCACCCTCCGCCCAGGATGCCGTGACGAGCCCGGAGGGTGCGGAAGCTTCCCCCGACCAGTCTCCGAGCGACCAACCCGTATCGGAGATGGAAGGCGGCATCGGCGCCATTGCCGATACAGCCGAAGCGACGGCCCCCGTCGCCGCGCGGCCCGAGACTACGGGGTCGACCGTTTCCTCCGGGGTTCCGGCAACCGAGACGGCGGTGCTCCCGCCCGTCACCGAACCCTCGACCGGTCTCATTGCCGACGAGGCGAGCGCAGTGGCGGACACGGCTCCCCCCCCCGCCCCGCCGCCGGTCGTTTCGGAAGCCGACGCGCTGCCGGAACAGGTCGCGTTCGATTCCGAGCCTTCGTCCGACGCGCAGGGCGGCTGGCCGACGCTCCAGGACCCTCACCTGTCCAGCCACGAGCATGCGGCGTTCCGCGAGATCGCCCGCGCCTTGGGCGCACGCTTTGCCGGCGATTCCGAGGCCGATGAGCAGGTCACGACGTGGGACGAGCGCCCGGCCAGCGGATCGGTGACCCCGTTCCCCACCGCCATGGCACGCAATGCCGAACCGGCTGCGGAAGGCCCGAACGCCACCGTGGCGGCGACGCTCGAACGGTTGCCCGGCGGCGTGATGATCTATCGCGACGACAGAGTCCTCTTTGCCAACGGCCGCCTGTTGGGCATGGCCGGGTTCGCCGATCTGGTCGAACTCACCGCGTCGGGTGGCCTCGACAGGCTGTTCGGAGGGCTCGTCCCGCACGAGCGGTCTGCGGACGGCGCGCCCGCCCTCCTCACCACCCGGACGGGGGACCGCCTGAGCGTCGACATACAAGCGTCCGAACTCGACTGGGCCGGCGCGCCGGCCCAGTTGCTCCTCGTCCGCGATGCGGTGGCGGGAGAGCCGGCCCGCGAGCGCGCAGCGCTGCAGATCGCCGATGCCTTCGCCGGAGCCCGCGCCGCCGACGCGCAGGCCGTACTCGACAGCCTGGAAGACGGTGTCGTCACCCTCGACCGGAATGCCCGGATCATCGGGCTCAACCGCAGCGCGGCGACGACGTTCGGTCTCGACCCGCGCGAGGTCGTCGGTGCCGGCATTCTCAGCCTGTTCGCGCCGGAGAGTGCCGTGGCCGTCCTCGCCAGCGTCCATGGCATCGCCGGCCCGGCACAGGCGGCTCTGGCGCAACCGACACCCGACGTCATCGCCAAGGCGGCCGCCGGCACGCTGCCGATGCTGATCCATGTGACGCCACTCGCCGGACGGGACGATGGCCGCATGGTCATGACCGTCCGGGACGTGCGCGCCACCAGAAGCGTCGAGGCCGAATCGTCGAACGCCCGGCGCGCGGCGGAATATGCCAGCGCGCGCAAATCGGATTTCCTCGCCCGCATCAGCCACGAAATCCGCACCCCGATGAACGGCATCCTCGGCTTTGCCGACATGATGCTGTCCGAGCCGTTCGGCCCCATCGGCCATGAACGCTACCGCGACTATCTCGGCGATATCCACGCCTCGGGCAGCCACGTCCTCAGTCTCGTCAACGACCTGCTCGACCTCGCCAAGATCGAGGCCGGGCGCCTCGACCTGTCCTTCGAGGAGGTGCCCCTCAACGACGTCGTCACCCATTGCGTGGCGATGCTGCAGCCGCAGGCGATGCGCGACCGGATCGTCCTGCGCACGAGCTTCTCCCACGACCTGCCGCCCCTGGTCGCCGACGAGCGCTCGTTGCGGCAGGCCGCCCTCAACATCATCGCCAACGCCATCGCCTTCACCGAGGCCGGCGGGCAGGTCATCGTCTCCACCACCCTGGCGGATCGGGGCGAGATCGCCCTCCGGGTACGCGACACCGGGATCGGGATGAGCCCCGACGAGGTCGAGACCGCCCTCGAACCGTTCCGGCAGGTCGCCGTGGCGGCCTCGCACAGGGGGCGAGCGGATGGGCGAAGCACCGGTACCGGCCTCGGCCTGCCGCTCACCAAGGCCCTGGTGGAGGCCAATCACGGTCGCTTCCGCATCGAGAGCCGGAAGGACGAGGGCACCCTGGTGGAAATGCTGTTTCCGCCCCAGGCGGCGGTCAGGACGGCCTGACCACCGCCTGGTGCGGGCGCGGGCTCGTCTCACGGCCGGGCATCTGCCATCATCGGTCGGCCATGTGGCGTGGGTCGCGCCTGCGACGCGCGGCCTGCGGAGGACCGGGCTCGATGCACTCTCCATGACGAGACGCCGCTTGCCTCCGACGGCCGTGACGGCCCTGATCCTGGCGCTCTGCGTGCCGGCGGCAGCCGCCGAGCCAATCCGCATGACCCTCCTCACCAACCGCACGGGCCCCGACGCCGCCATCGGCGCGCGGATCGCCAACGGCGTTCACGATTACCTGGAGATGCTGAACCAGCGCGATGGTGGGATCGGCGGCGTACCGTTGCGGGTGGAGGAATGCGAGGTCGCCTCGGAGGTGGAGCGCGCCCGCGCCTGCTACGCCACCGCGCGGGCGGCCGGAACGGTTCTGATCACGACGCCGGACCGAGGCATCACCCACGACCTGCTGGAACCGGCTGCGCGGGACCGGATTCCGATCCTGTCCCTCGCCGACGGCTTCCCGGCCGGGACGCGCGGCGACCTGCTGCCATGGGTGTTCAACCCCTCCGCCACCGTCCTCGGCGGCATCACCATCGTGATCCGGTATCTCGCCAACCGGCTCGGCGGACTGTCCGAACTGCAGGGCCTCTCCATCGGCCTCGTCTACAGCCATGCGGGTGCCGACCCGTCCGCCCTCGCCATCCTGCGGGAACTCGGCGCCCGCTATGGGTTCTCTACACCGCTCTTCGCCGATGACGAGACCGAGGCCGGCAAGGCCGCCCTATGGACACGCATCGCAGCCGCGCACCCCGACCATGTCATCCTTCTGGGCCAGGGCACGCGGAGCGGCGCTTCCGTCGATGAAGCCCTGAAAGTCGGCTTCCCGCCCGACCGGATGATCGCCCTGCGCTGGCCCGATCAGGACGGCATCCGCCGCACCGGGTCGGCGAGCCGCGGCTTCAAGGAGGTGAGCCGCCATGCCTTCGGCGATGCTTTCCCCGCCTTCGATGCCATCGACGCCTTCGTCGCCGATCGCGGATTGTCCTCGACGCCGAAGGACGGATCGGGCGAGACCCACTATAACCGGGGCGTCTACAACGCGGTGCTCGCCGCCGAAACCATCGCGGAGGCCCAGAGAGCACGGCGCGGCGCGCCCTTGCGCGGCGAGGACGTGCGCCTCGCCTTCGAGGCCCTTTCCATCGACGACGGCCGCTGGAAAGGGCTCGGATTGGCGGGCTTTGCCCACTCGGTCACCTTCTCCTGCCGCGATCACGGCGGCCGACCTTCCGGCTTCGTGCAGGTGTGGGACGGTGCCAAATGGCTTCGGGCGGCCGAGGGGGTTCCGCAGATGAACGATCTCGTGGAAGCTCGCCTCGATGCGGTGGTGGCCGAGTTCCGGACAGTCAATCCGACGCTGTCGGCCCGTACCGAGCCCTGCGGGTCGCCTCCCTGACACGAGGCGAGCTCGCACTCGCGCCCCGACGCGGTCTTTTCCGGCGCCGCTTTGCGGCGGGAAGCAACCCCGGCGCACCCCATCCGTTCTTCCGCGAACCATGGAGAAGCGCGATGCGTACGACACTGAGACTTCTGGCCGCCGGCCTTTTCATGACCGGAGCGACCGCCGCTCTAGCCCAGTCGAGCGGCACCCCGACGACGGGGCAGAACCTCGACTCGGCCGGCTCGTTCCGCAACATCGCCCCCACCGGCGTCACCAAGCCGCCTGGCGCCGCGGCAGCGCCCGACACACCGATCAAGCGTGACGACAGCAGCAAGCAGCGCAAGTCGGAAGGTTCGGGGATCAAGGGGATCTGTATCGGCTGCAACTGACATGCAGGCCCCCGATGTCGAGGAGTATTCCCCCAATTGGGGGGTGTCGGCGCTGTTGGATCATGCCCCTTCGCGCTTGCGATAAATCTGCTCCTGCGCATAAGAACAAGGTGGAAGTCCCGGCTGCGCGGTTTTCGCGATACGATCGGGCACCAGCAGGGAAAACGTCATGGACGAGAAGGTGGTCGACGTCCGCGCGGCCTGGATCGACGGCGCGCATGTGGACGACGCCGGATATCAGGCGATGTATAAGGCCTCGGTCGATGATCCGGCCGCGTTCTGGGGCGAGCACGGCAAGCGGATCGACTGGTCGACTCCGTACTCCACCGTGAAGAATACGAGCTTCGCTCCGGGCAACGTTTCGATCAAATGGTTCGAGGACGGCAAGACCAACGTTGCCTACAATTGCATCGACCGCCACCTCGACACCCGCGGCGACCAGGTCGCGATCATCTGGGAAGGCGACGACCCGAACGACTCCAAGCACATCACTTACCGTGAGCTTCATTCGGAAGTCTGCCGGATGGCGAACGTGCTGCGCAACCGCGGCGTCGGCAAGGGTGACCGCGTCACCCTCTACCTGCCGATGATCCCGGAAGCCGCCTATGCCATGCTGGCCTGCGCCCGGCTCGGGGCGATCCATTCCATCGTCTTCGGCGGCTTCTCGCCGGATTCCCTCGCAGGCCGCATCGAGGGTTGCGCCTCCAAGCTCGTCATCACCGCCGACGAGGGTCTGCGCGGCGGCCGCAAGGTAGCGCTGAAGGCCAATGTCGACGCCGCCATCGCCCGCCTCGGCAAGGATGCGGTGGACCATGTGGTCGTCGTGCGCCGCACCGGCAGCGCCGTTCCGATGGAGCCCGGCCGCGATGTCTATTACGACGAGGCCGCCGCCCAAGTCACCGACGAGTGCCCGGCCGTGGCCGTGGAGGCGGAGCACCCGCTCTTCATTCTCTACACCTCCGGCTCCACGGGCCAGCCCAAGGGAGTCGTCCACACCACCGGCGGCTATCTCGTCTACGCAGCGATGACGCATCAATACGTCTTCGATTACCGCGAGGGCGAGGTTTACTGGTGTACGGCGGATGTGGGCTGGGTCACGGGCCATAGCTACATCGTCTACGGGCCGCTCGCCAACGGTGCCACGACCCTGATGTTCGAGGGCATCCCGACCTATCCGTCGACGTCGCGTTTCTGGGACGTGGTGGACAAGCACAAGGTCAACATCTTCTATACCGCCCCCACGGCGATCCGCTCGCTCATGGGCGGCGGCGAGGGCCCGGTGAAGAAGACCTCGCGGGCTTCGCTCCGCGTTCTCGGCTCGGTGGGCGAGCCGATCAACCCGGAAGCCTGGGACTGGTACTACCGCGTGGTCGGCGACAGCCGTTGCCCCATCGTCGATACGTGGTGGCAGACCGAGACCGGCGGCATCCTCATCACCCCGCTTCCCGGCGCCACCAAGCTGAAACCCGGCTCGGCCACGCGACCGTTCTTCGGCGTGCAGCCGCTGATCGTCGATGCCGAGGGCAAGGCGCTCGACGGTCCCTGCGAGGGCAACCTCTGCATCGCGGATTCCTGGCCGGGCCAGATGCGCACGGTCTATGGCGACCATGAGCGGTTCGAGCAGACCTACTTCTCCACCTATCCGAACCTCTACTTCACCGGTGACGGCTGCCGCCGGGACGCGGACGGCTATTACTGGATCACCGGGCGCGTCGACGACGTCATCAACGTCTCGGGCCACCGCATGGGCACGGCGGAGGTCGAATCCTCCCTCGTCGCCCATCCGAAGGTGTCGGAAGCGGCCGTCGTCGGATACCCGCATTCCGTGAAGGGACAGGGCATCTACGCCTACGTCACCCTGATGGAGGGCGAGGACGGTTCGGACGAGCTGCGCAAGGAACTGGTGGCCTGGGTCCGCAAGGATATCGGCCCCATCGCCTCGCCGGACCTGATCCAGTTCGCCCCCGGCCTGCCCAAGACCCGCTCCGGCAAGATCATGCGCCGCATCCTCCGCAAGATCGCCGAGGACGAGTTCTCGTCGCTGGGCGATACCTCGACGCTCGCCGAGCCGGCCGTGGTCGATGACCTGATCGAGAACCGCCAGAACCGCGCGTCCTGATCCCCGAACTCCCGCAACGAAGCGGCGCATCTCGAAGGAGGTGCGCCGGTCGCGTCCTAAGCAGGTTTAGCGAAAGTGGTCACCGGTTTGCACTCTAGAACCTGCGACACGTTAAAGGCTTAAGCGAGGTGAAGCATTGGCTTGCCAATGCGAACCTGATCAGCCGGATCCCAAGCCGTCGCTTCCGCTCGACCTGACGATATCGTGACCGTGCGGCGCTTGCGTAGACGCGCCTCGGGACACGAGAGAAGATTGGCAGCATCGAGCGCGCTCGCCCCCCATCGCTACAGTATTCGTCGAGACCGAGACCCCGTTCAGAAGGGTCGACGCTTCAGGGAAAGTAACGCCATGTCCGATATCGAGACTGCGCGGATTGCGCAGAACCCGCGATTCAAGGAGCTCGTGCACGAACGCACCCGCTTCGGCTGGACGCTGACCATCCTGATGCTGCTGGTTTATTTCGGCTTCATCGGCCTCATCGCCTTCGACAAGTCTCTGCTCGCCCTGAAGATCGGGAGCGCCACGACCTCCCTGGGCCTGATCCTCGGCGTCGCCGTGATCGTCTTCGCCTTCATCCTCACCGGCATCTACGTCCAGCGCGCCAACGGCCGCTTCGACGAACTGACAGCCGCGCTCAAGCGGGACCTCGGCCGATGATCCGCTCAGCCCACCCCATCGCCCTTGGCACCACCCTCGCGGTCATTCTCGCGGGTGCCGCCTATGCGGCCGGCCCCGATATCGGCGCCGTCACGAAAGCCCAGACGAACTGGCCGGCCATCGGCATGTTCGCGTTCTTCGTCCTCTTCACCCTCGGCATCACCTACAAGGCGGCCAAGGGCACGAAGTCGGCCTCCGACTTCTACGCCGCCGGTGGCGGCATCTCGGCCGGCACCAACTCGCTGGCCATCGCCGGCGACTATATGTCGGCCGCCTCGTTCCTCGGCATTTCGGGCCTCGTCTACACCTCCGGCTTCGACGGGCTGATCTACTCCACCGGCTTCCTTGTGGGCTGGCCGATCGTGCTGTTCCTCATTGCCGAGCGCCTGCGCAACCTCGGCAAGTTCACCTTCGCCGACGTGGCGAGCTTCCGCCTCGACCAGACCTCGATCCGCATCATCTCGGCGGTGGGCACCCTCGTCGTGGTGGCGTTCTACCTCATCGCCCAGATGGTCGGCGCGGGGAAGCTGATCCAGCTGCTGTTCGGGCTCGAATACCTCTACGCCGTGGTCATCGTCGGCGTGCTGATGATCGTCTACGTCGCCTTCGGCGGCATGAAGGCGACCACCTGGGTCCAGGTCATCAAGGCCTGCCTGCTGCTGGGGGGCGCCACCTTCATGGCCGGCGCGGTCCTCTACAGATACGGCTTCAACCCCGAGGCCCTGTTCTCGGCCGCCGTCGCCACCCATCCGAAGGGCGACGCCATCATGGCGCCGGGCGGCCTCGTCTCGAACCCGATCGAGGCGATTTCCCTCGGCGTCGGCCTGATGTTCGGCACCGCCGGCCTGCCGCACATCCTGATGCGGTTCTTCACGGTCTCCGACGCCCAGGCCGCCCGCAAGTCGGTGTTCTATGCCACCGGCCTGATCGGCTACTTCTACATCCTCACCTTCATCATCGGCTTCGGCGGCATCGCCCTGCTGATGTCCGACCCGGCCTATTTCAAACTCGATCCGGCCGGCGCCTTCGACAAGCTCAAGGGCATGGTCGGCGGTACCAACATGGTCGCCGTGAACCTCGCCAATGCCGTGGGCGGGCCGTACTTCCTCGGCTTCATCTCGGCGGTGGCTTTCGCCACCATCCTCGCGGTGGTGGCCGGCCTGACCCTCGCCGGCGCATCGGCGGTGAGCCACGACCTCTACGCCAGCGTCATCGCCCGCGGGCGCACCAACGAGGCCTCCGAGGTCCGGCTCTCGAAGATCTCGGCGGTCGTCATCGGAATCGTGGCGATCTATCTCGGCTATGTTTTCGAGAACCAGAACGTCGCCTTCATGGTGGGCCTCGCCTTCTCGGTGGCGGCGAGCTGCAACTTCCCGATCCTCACCATGTCGATCCTGTGGCGGGGCACGACTACCTGGGGCGCCCTCATCGGCGGCTTCGTCGGCCTCTTCGCGGCGGTCGGCATGGTCATCCTGTCGAAGGCGGTGTGGGTGACGACCTTCGGCAATCCGGTGGCGATCTTCCCCTACGACAACCCGGCCCTGTTCTCGATGCCCCTGGCCTTCTTCACGATCTACGTCGTGTCGAAGCTCGACAACACGGCGCGGGCCAAGCGCGAGCGCGCCTTGTTCGACCAGCAGTTCGTGCGCTCGGAGACCGGGATCGGGGCGTCCGGCGCGCACGCCCACTAAACCGTACCAAAAACAGTCTTCGAGACATCGAGAGGGCGCGGCGCGAGCCGCGCCCTTTCTCGTTCGAAGTACCGAGTGCGACGGACGAGCCGGCTGCGGACGGGAAAGTGACACCCGCACACAAAAACGTGAGTATCGCGCGCCTCCGCCGCGTTTTCACTCTTGGGCGAAATCATGGCGTGGGGTAGCGTCGTGTGCTCTCATTTCCGTGAGGGGCAAGACGAATGCTCAACAGAACTTGGCCGACTGCGAACGCCGACGCAGAAGCCCGGTCTGTAAAGTGATGAAAGCCAGGCCTGCAAAAGCCTGGAAGTAAAAAATCCGGAGGAGTCCCCATGTCTGCAACGTCAGCGGTCCCATTACCGAAGGAAGCCGCGCGGCCCATGAGTGCCGGCGAGAAGAAGGTCATCCTGGCCTCCTCGCTCGGCACCGTGTTCGAGTGGTATGATTTCTATCTCTACGGATCGCTCGCCGCGATCATCGGTGCGCAGTTCTTCTCGGCTTATCCGGAAGCCACGCGCAACATCTTCGCCCTGATGGCCTTCGCCGCTGGCTTCCTAGTCCGCCCCTTCGGCGCGCTGGTGTTCGGACGTCTCGGCGATCTGGTGGGCCGCAAGTATACCTTCCTCGTGACGATCCTGATCATGGGCATCTCGACCTTCGTGGTCGGCCTGCTGCCGTCCTACGCGACGATGAACGAGTACGGCGTCGGCTGGGTCGCGCCCGTGGCGCTGCTGGCCTTGCGCATGCTCCAGGGCCTCGCCCTTGGCGGTGAATACGGCGGCGCGGCGGTCTACGTGGCCGAGCACGCTCCCCCCGGGCGTCGCGGCTTCTACACCGCCTTCATTCAGACCACGGCGACCCTTGGTCTCCTGCTGTCGCTGATGGTGATCCTGTTCACGCAGATCTACGTCAACGCGAACTACGCGCCCGTCGCCACCACCCTCGCCGATGGTTCGGCAGGCACGATCACGCCCTTCGCCGCCTGGGGCTGGCGCATTCCGTTCCTGGTCTCGATCGTGCTGCTCGGCGTCTCGGTCTGGATCCGTCTGCAGATGCAGGAAAGCCCGGCCTTCAAGAAGATGAAGGACGAGGGCACCGGCTCGAAGGCGCCGCTCTCGGAGGCGTTCGGCCAATGGCGCAACGCCAAATGGGCGCTCCTCGCACTCCTCGGCCTCACCGCCGGCCAGGCCGTGGTCTGGTACACCGGCCAGTTCTACGCGCTGTTCTTCCTCCAGACGATCCTGAAGGTCGATCAGTTCACCGCCAACGTGCTCATCGCCTGGTCGCTCATCCTCGGCACCGGCGGGTTCCTGTTCTTCGGCGCGCTCTCCGACAAGATCGGCCGCAAGCCGATCATCCTCGGCGGTTGCGTGATCGCGGCACTGACCTTCTTCCCGCTGTTCAAGGCGCTGACCGCAGCCGCCAACCCGGCTCTGCACGCGGCCCAGCAGAGCACGCAGGTGGTGGTGAAGGCCGATCCGGCGGATTGCTCGTTCCAGTTCAATCCGGTGGGAACGGCCAAGTTCACCAATTCCTGCGACATCGCCAAGGCGCTGCTCGCCCGGTCCGCGGTGAACTACACCACCGAGCCGGCCGCTCCCGGCACCAAGGCCACCGTCACCGTCGCCGGCAAGGAGTTCGCCGCCGCCGATCCGGCCTTCACCAAGGACGTGGGCGCGGCCCTCACCGCCTCCGGCTACCCCACCGCCACCAACCCGAGCATCGTGAAGATCGCCATCGAACCGAAGGACGGCCTGTCGAACTTCGCCAAGATGATCGACATCTTCTCGGTCCAGAAGCTGACGATCATCGGAATCCTGACGATCCTCGTCCTCTACGTGACGATGGTCTACGGCCCGATCGCGGCAGCCCTCGTCGAACTGTTCCCGACGCGTATCCGCTACACCTCGATGTCGCTGCCCTACCATATCGGCAACGGCTGGTTCGGCGGCCTGCTGCCAGCCACGGCCTTCGCCATGGTGGCCCAGACCGGCGACATCTATTTCGGCCTCTGGTACCCGATCGTCATCGCCCTCGCGACGGCCGTCATCGGTGCCCTGTTCATCCCCGAGACCAAGGACAGGGACATCTTCACCTGGGACGACCGCCCGGCGCGATAGTCCTCGAATCGAAGCGCCGGACCGGGCTCTCCGATACGGTCCGGCGCGCGACGTAGCACCCTCGATGTGACGCCATGGAAAAGGGCCCCGGATCGCTCCGGGGCCCTTTGTCGTATCGGCCGCGCGTCGCGGAATCCGTCACGTCATGCGTGCTCGGCGGTATCCGCATGGGCCGCCTGCAGGGCGTGATGATCGGCCATCGTTTGCCACGCATAGCGCATGGCGAACTCGGCGACGGCCTCGTCGAAGGCGTCGCCCTTGCCGAGATAGCCGGCGATCATCGCCGCGTCCCCGGAGCGGGCGTGGGCGCGGGCGAGCGTTGTGCCGCAGAGCCGCGCATAGGCTTTGGGGCCGCTCTCGGCGAGGATCTCGGCGACGGCCGAAAGCTTCTTGTTCTTGAGTTGGCGCACATAATAGGAGCGCCCGCTCAGCTCGGAATGGGCGGTGCCGAGGAACATGTCGCTTGCGGCCTGCATGATGCGCTGGCCATCGATCACGCGCTGGCCCTCGGATGCGAGGAAGAACGGGCTCAGGGCGAGCTGACCCAGGACCGAAGGCCGGGCCTCCTTGATCTGCAGGAAGAGCGGCGCGCCATCCGCGTCGGTGTACAATCCCACGGCGCAGACGGTGCCGACCGAGCCGATGCCGACCACCTTGAAGGCGACGTCGCGCTGCATGTAGCGCAGGGTCAGCAGGTTGCGGTCGGCCTGGAGGCTCTGCGGATAGGCGAGCAGCGCGGCGGCCGCTTCCTGCACCGCCTCCGTCAGCCCGTTCGCCCCTTCGTGGAAGATCGTCGGATCCTTGTCGGCGATGCGCCAGAGGGTCGAGTCCGCATGGATGGTCGCCGGGTCGAGATCCGGGGCGTCGCCATGGCTCAGGCCGTCGGCGGTCTCGGCGGCCGCATCGGCCACGAGGCGCCGGCACAGATCCCCGTCGCCGAGACGGCCGATCTCTTCGTCGAGGTCGATGCGGCTGTGCCAGATGGCCAGCGGCGAGAGATACGACAACTCGCGGATGTGCTCGCGATAGGCGCAGACGCTGGCGCGAGCCGCGCGATAGGCCTTGTCCTCGCCCTGGGCGAAGGCGGCGACGGCGACGCTGGCGGCGAGACGCTTCACGTCGATGGTGAAATCGACGTTCCAGAGCGTCTCGTCGAAGTCGTTGATGTCGAACAGGGTCTGGCCCTCGGCGCTGCGATACACGCCGAAATTGCCGATGTGGCAATCGCCGCAGGCCTGGACCGGGATGCCCGGAACCGGAACGCCGGCGAGGTCGGAGGCCATCACCGCGGCGGCCCCGCGCAGGAAGGCGAACGGACTAGCCCGCATCCGCTCGTGGCGCAGGGGAATCAGTTCGAGCAACCGGCCGGCATCGTTCGCCCGCAGGACCGCCAGCGGATCACGGTCTTCGGCCGGATACCAATCGGCATGCGATTCACGGGGGACCGCATCGCGCAAGCGCTTGCCGGCCGCCCGGCGCTCGGCGCGATGGGAGGAAAGGTGCGTGTTGATCATGGAAGAAAGCCTCGACAGGGCGATGCGCGCAGGCCGTTTGCGTGCACACCGCGCGGCATCAGTGCCGGAAGTGGCGGTGTCCTGTAAACACCATGGCGAGGCCGGCCTCGTCGGCAGCCTTGATCACGTCGGCATCCCGCATCGAGCCGCCGGGCTGAATCACCGCCGTGGCGCCGGCCTCCGCCGCCGCGATCAGACCGTCGGCGAAGGGGAAGAACGCGTCCGAGGCCACAACCGAGCCCTTGGCCAGGCTCTCCGCCGCGCCGATGCGTTGTGCGCCCTCCGCCGCTTTCCAGGCGGCGATGCGCGAGGAATCCACCCGCGACATCTGCCCGGCACCGATGCCCACGGTGGCTCCGTTACGGGCGTAGACGATGGCATTCGACTTGACGTGCTTGGCGACGCGGTAGGCGAAGCGCAGGTCGGCATATTCCTGCGCCGTGGGCTCGCGCTTCGTCACCACCTTCAGCGTCATGTCGTCGACCACGGCCGCGTCGCGGCCCTGGACCAGGATGCCGCCGGCGAGGTTGCGCATGGCGAAGCCCTTGGCACGCGGGTCGGGAAGGCCGCCCGCGAGAAGGAGACGCAGGTTCTTCTTGGCCGCGACGAGGGCGATCGCCTCCTCGGTGGCGTCCGGCGCAATGATCACCTCGGTAAAGATCTCGACGATTCGCGCGGCCGATTCGGCATCCAGGGTGCGGTTGAGGGCGACGATGCCGCCGAAGGCCGAAGTCGGGTCGCAGGCGAGCGCCCGCTCATAGGCCTCTGCCAGGGTTTCGCCTTCGGCGACGCCGCAGGGGTTGGCATGCTTGATGATCGCCACCGCGGCGGCGCGGGCCGGGTCGAACTCGGCGACGCATTCATAGGCCGCATCGGTGTCGTTCAGGTTGTTGTAGGACAGCTCCTTGCCCTGGAGCTGGCGGGCGCTCGCTACGCCAGGCCGAACGAGGCCGGGCGTCCGGTAGAAGGCCGCCGATTGATGCGGGTTCTCGCCGTAGCGCAGGGATTGGGCGAGGGTGCCGCCGAAGGCACGGAAGGCGGGGGCCTCCTCCATCTCCACATGGTCGGCGAGCCAGGCGGCAATGGCGGAATCGTAGGAGGCGGTGCGGGCGAAGGCCTTCTGCGCCAGCCGCCTGCGGGTCGCCGCACCCAGCGTGCCGTTGCCGGCTTCGAGCTCCGAGAGAATGGCGCCGTAATCGGCCACATCCACCACCACCGCCACGTCGGCATGATTCTTGGCAGCCGCGCGGATCATCGCCGGGCCGCCGACATCGATGTTCTCCACCGCGTCGTCATAGGCGCAGGGTTTCGCGATCGTCGCCTCGAACGGATAGAGATTGACCACGAGGAGGTCGATGGCGCCGATACCGTGGGCGGCCAGCGCCGCCTGATGCTCGGGATCGTCGCGCACCGCGAGGAGACCGCCATGCACCGCCGGGTGCAGGGTCTTCACCCGCCCGTCCATCATCTCGGGAAAGCCGGTGATCTCGGCGACTTCCGTGACCGGCAGGCCCGCCTCGCTCAAGGCCCGGTGCGTGCCGCCCGTGGAGACAAGGGCGACGCCGCGCTCGGACAGCGCGCGGGCGAAATCCACGAGGCCCGTCTTGTCGGAGACGGAGAGGAGTGCGCGGGCAACCCGCGCCTGATCATGCGACATTGTCGAGAACCGTCCGGCACAGGGCAGATTCTGCCCCTGAAACGCGGCGGGTACCACAGATGGCGCCCTATCGGCTACCGCGCGGCCTCATCGGCCACCGGAGCCTCGAGCCGGGCGGGTTTGTTCCGCCCCGGCGCCTGCGCAAGGTGCAGGAACCGCCAACGCACCCGGGTGCCCTCCCCGGCGGTGACGTAGAGGACGATCTGGTCTGTCCGCCGCGCACCCGTCAGACCCGCGAAATACACGCTTTCTTCCAAGGCGATGGCCGCGCCGTCGGCCTCGAACCGCCAGACTTCTCCCAGCGGCGAGGCTAGGTCGACCCCTCCGCCCTCGGCCGCATTGGCCGCGATGGCGGGATGCAGGTGGAAGCGGATCGCCGCCTCCGGCGGACGCAGCCGGATGCGGTTGCCCTTGTGGGCGACGGCTACGAAGGCATCCTCGCCTTCGAGCCCGGCCCCGTCGGGGAGGAGGCACCAGCGCCGCTCATGGACGATGCCGAACTCGGCGGCATAGCCGTCATGGCGGCCGGCAAGGATCAGCGAGCCGTTATCGCTCGTCCGCTCGGACTTGACCGCGCGCGGGCCGCGCACCAGCACGGGGCCGATCCGTTTGATGAGCCAATCGGCGGCGAAACGGCTGCCCACTCCCTCGCTGGCGCCGAGGAAACGGCAGGATGAGGAATCCCCAACCGTCGCGGTGGAATGGGCGGCGGTGCTGCGGGCAAGGCGCCGCAATTCCGGGCCGCTCGCCGGCAGGCCGCAATTGATCACCACCCGCTGGGGGCCGCTCGACATCTCGAAGGAGAGGCAGCCGGCCCCGGCATTCATCGAAAAGGGTAGCGGCGGCGGCGCACCCACATCGGCGACCACGACGACGCGGCCGCTCTCCAGCCGCTCGTATCCGGAATTCGGCGCATGCATCATCGGCTGCGCCAGAGCGCCGTCATAAACCAGCAGGGTGGCGAGGTGGTCCGCCGCCGTGGCGCCCATACCGTTGAAATGGCTCAGGGACGCATCGCCGTGGCGCAGGAGCCGCAGCAGCGGCAGCATCCGATCGATGGCATGGAGCAAGGCCACCGGCGGATCGAGGCTCCGGCTAAGGAAGCTCTGGCGCAGGGGCAGGAGATCGAGAAGGAGTTCCATGGCGAAGCGCGGGTCGCGGCTGCGATGGCCGCCATCCGCCATGATCTGACGGTCGAGTTCCCGCGACAGGATGCGCGTGGCCCGGCGCAGGATCGGCTGGATGCCGTCGCAGCATAGACCGGCATAACACAGGGCCACCACCGCCAGGAGCCGCGATTGCGGCGGTAGGCCCCGGCGCAGGGAGCGTTCGAGGTCTCTTGCGCCGCGCCCGACCGCCTTGAGGAATGCCTGGTAGAAGGCGTGGTCCGCTCCCTCCAGAACGAGGGGCGACTGGCACAGGAAGGAGATCAGCCGCCGCGCGGCAACGGGCACGGGGGCGGCCCGGGCCTCGTCGCCACGGCCGGCGATGAAATCCGCCACGAAAGCGCGGGCATTGGCTCTGGCCAGCGCCGTGTCGGCGGCGCGCAGGTGGCGCAGCCAGCCGAAACCGTAGAACGCATCCGCCCATTCCGGCGAGGGCGGCGCATAATCGAAGGGCGACCGGCCGCTCACTGAAAGGGAGCGCCCCGCGAACACGAAGAGGCCGGCATAGATATCGTCGGCGAAGGTGGCATCGCTCGTGCGCAGATCGTGCGGGGCGATCACCAGGGCGCTGACACGGGCGCGCGCCAGCAGGTCCGGGCTCGCGGTCAAGCGTGCGGAGACGCCCCGCGCCGAGCGCGCGATCTCACGCCCGACGAGCCGATAGAAACGCCAACGATCAGCCCCCCAACCCACGCACGCCTTTCCTCCAGCACCGCGACCCGGATGGCAATTGTGCCGGATGTCGTCCCATCGGGAAGCTAAGCCGTGCCTATTAACCAACAATTAAGGATGCCGATACTCGTCGCACCGCCTCGTGGCCTCTCCGCTCGGGATTTCCCCCTCCGGAGTGGCGCCGCGCACAGGGGAACGGCCGGGCACCGCCACGGCCCAACGAACTGTATTTTTTGGCCAGCTCGGCCGGAACGGTTGAATGCTGCACAGGTTATACACAGCGTCCAGCGAGTTTCGTTCCTGCAGCCTCCAGCAATGGCAGTGTGCCTGTGACTGTCATCCCTGTCTTCAAGCGCGCCGGGCTCTTGATGTCTGCCGCAGCGTTATTGTGCACGTCTAGCGCCGCTATGGCCCAGAACGCTCAAGACCGTGGTCTCGGCGGCCTGTTCGAGGCGTTGTTCTCTCCGGCCCGCCCCGCGGTGGAAGCGCAGCAACCCGCTCCCGCGATCGAGGTCCAGCAGAGATCCTTCACGATCCGACGGGAGGCGAGCCGCCCGCGCCCGAAGATCCGCTACGCCGCCCTACCGAAGAGCGAGCCGCTGCAGCTCCAGATCGGCGACCGCCAGACGCCGATCCCGCTCTCCTCCGGGCCGATGGCCGCCCTCCTCAAGGATCCGACCCTGCGCCCCGGCGACATCGTCGTGCTGAAGGATGGCGCCCGCGTCTTCACCGGCAACGAGGAGAAGACCCACACCGTGCGGGATTTCGAGCCGGTGAGCCGCTCCGCCTCGGTCGACCGCAAGACCAAGGCGCTCCTGTCCATGATGATCGCTCCCGTCGGCGCACTGCCGCCCGACGAGGTACGCAAATTCATGGCGCGGCTGAAAAAATCCGCACCCGCTGGCGAAATGAACGGCGACGCTCAGGTCCAGACCGTCTCCATGCGGGTGATCACGCCGTAAGGCGGACGCCTACCGCAGATACGTCACGCTGTACAAAGTCCGCCGCAACTCGCTCTCGGTGACCCAGATGCGACCGTTGTCGCAGCGTTCGCGGATGCCGTCGCGCATGCGGCCGCAATATTCGCCGGTATTGTCCTGAATTCGATACTGGCAGACGCTCCCGGCCCTGCGGCGGGCGATGACCGGGCTCGCATGGTCGGCGAAGAGGTCGGGATCCTTCGGGTCGCGATCTTCCAGCAGATACCAGCTGTAGCCCACGGTCGGCACGCGGCCATGGTCGAGGGCGTAGTCGACCATGGCGAGGATGCGGTCGAGCTTCGGCTTACTCGGATGGCGGCCGGATTCGAGCATGTCAGCGAAATCGGCCTGGCTTGCCGCCACACGGTAGGAGACGGGCAGGAGCGGCACCGGTAGCGGCGTGCGGCGGCAGACCGACTCCACATGGGCGATCCAGGCCGCGTTGAACGGATCGGCCCGCCGCCCGCGCAGATGGGTCGCGGTGGCGGCCACAGCGCGAAAGCTCTGGCGCGTCGGGCGAAGCGTCGTCCGGTAGCGCAGCGCGCGTAATGTCGGCATCACGTAGCGATAGCCATCGTTGGACGGCAGGTCGCGGTCCTCGCAATAGCCGTCGATATTGTAGAGGAGCGCCGCCGTATCCTCCTCGCCACCCTCGATCTTGTCGAAATACGGCTCCAGGGCCGGGTTACCGTCCTTGGTGACCTCGGCCGTGTTGCGGCTCCAGGCGATGTCGGCCCGGTGGGCGGGATGCACGCGCAGATGGCGTTTCAGATGCGGATCCGGGATCGCCTCCAGCTTTGTGGGATCGCCGAAGTAGAACTTCGTCGCCACGTCGAGGGGCGAGACGGATTTGCCGATCCGGTGCGAGATCATGTCCGCCGTGGCGTAGGCGAAGCAGATCGCGCTCTCGCCCTGGTTCAAGGGCAAGTCTTTCGGCGAGGGCGAGATGCCGACATCGCGGGTGCCGGTATGGATCTCGAACGGGATCGTCACCGACACCGGGGCGCAGGCGGGATTGCGGGCATAGGCCGGCGCGGCCGGCAGGATGCGGCGGTCGATCCCGTCGGCCTCGGCCTGGCCCACGAGCGACAGGGCCGCGATCAGACCGGCGAGGGCATCGCGAAAGGCCCGCACCGCGCCCCTTAAGCCTTCCGAACCAGTCGGCTCGCGAAGAATCCGTCGATCCCGCCCCGAACCACCGGGGGGGCTCCTTCGCCGCCTGCCGTCTCGCCGGACAGGTGAGAGGGCAACGTCCGAAGATCGCCGTCGCCGTTGATGAGCTCGCCGAGGCCTCCGACCTCATCGGAGCGGATTGGAAGCCGTTCGAAAGCCGGATTGCGTGCGAGGAAGGCCGCGACCTGCCCCTCGCCTTCCTCGGGCTCCAGCGAGCAGGTGCAATAGACGAGACGCCCCCCCGGCTTCACCAGGGTGGCGGCACGATCGAGCAAGCGGCGCTGCAGCAATCCGAGACGCCCTACATCCCCGCCGGCCTTCGTCCAGGCGACGTCGGGATGGCGGCGGATGGTGCCGGTGGCCGAACAGGGCGCGTCGAGCAGCACGGCGTCGAATGTATCGGCGTCGGCCTCGGGCAATTGGGTGGCGTCGCCGACGCGGATCTCGGCTTTCAGCCCGAGGCGGGCGAGGTTCTCGGACAGACGTTCGAGACGCGGGGCCGAACGGTCCACGGCCACGACCTCCGCTCCCGTGGCGGCGAGCTGGGCAGTCTTGCCGCCTGGAGCCGCACAGAGATCGGCCACGCGATCTCCCGGCCCGACCGCGAGCAGGCGCGCCGGGATGGCGGCGGCGGCGTCCTGCACCCACCACGCGCCCTCGCCGTAGCCGGGCAGTTCCGAGACAGTCGAGCGGACCTCGTGCAGGCGGATGCTGCCGGTGGGCAGGGCGACGCCGCCGAGGCGCTCGGCCCATTCCACCACGGAACCTCGCGGCGTGATGTCGAGGGCGGCGCCGGAGAGATGGGCCGAGGCGATGGCCCGTGCCGTGTCGGGTCCGTAGGCGGCGCTCCAGCGGGCGGCGAGCCAGTCCGGGGTGTTCTGCGCCAGGGGATCGGACGCCTCGGCCGCGATGGCGTCCCGCTCACGGATCACCCGGCGCAGGATGGCGTTCACGAGGCCGGGCGTGTGCTGCAGGTAGGGGTCGCCCTTGGCGATGCGGACCGAGAGATCGACGGCGGCATGGTCCGGCACGTTGAGATCGAGGATCTGGACGGCGCCGGTGACGAGGAGGGCTACCAGCCTCGGCTGGTCCGGCGGCAGGCCCTGGGTCATGCGGGCGGCCAGCATTCGCCGCAGGAAGCCGAGTCGGCGGAAGGTGGCGGTGGCGATGGCCCGCGCCAGCGATGCGTCGGCGGCGTCCAGGCCGGCATCGAGGCCCGCCTTGGCCAGGGCATCCTCGAGGGCGAAGGCGCGGCCCTGGACGAGGAGATCGGCCACGGCGGCATGGGCCACCTGCCGGGCGGCGAGGCCCGGAACCGTGCGGTCGATCGTCGTCGTCGGCCCGTCCGCGTTGCGGCGTGTCGCCATGAATGCCACTTTCCGTGTCCGAGGCCCGGTCACCCGGAGCCAGTCCCAACGGATGCCCTCCCATCCGGCCCACCGAGATGCAAGCCATGACGACGCCCGACGACGCGGAAAACGCCGAGATCCCGCCCCGCCCCGCTCTGACACCTGCCGCGACGCGGGCCCTGGCCGAGGCCGCCGACCGACGCGCTTCCATCGACGCGAAGGCCGCGGAGATCTCCGCCGCCCGCGAGCGCCAGGGCCGTGGCGGCCTGGAGCCCGTCCGTTACGACGATTGGGAAGTCAAAGGCATCGCCGTCGACTTCTGACAGCGGGTTCAGCGCGTGACGTAGACCTGCGTGCCCACGGAGACGCGCCCGTAGAGATCGACCACGTCCTGGTTGTACATCCGGATGCAGCCGTAGGACGCGTAGGTGCCCACAGAGTTCGGGCGGTTGGTGCCATGGATGGCATATTCGCCGCCGGCCAGGGTCATCGCCGCCGCGCCCATCGGGTTGTGCGGCGAGCCGCCGGCGATCACGTCGGGCAGGCGCGGGTTGTCGCGCTTGACCTCGCGCGGCGGCGACCAGGCCGGCTCGACATACTTGCCGTCGATCTTGGTGGCGCCGGTCCATTGCTTGCCGGGCTTGCCCACCGCCACGGGATAGCGGATCGCCGTGCCGTCGCCGTTGACGAGGTAGAGCCGGCGCTCCGAGGTGCGGACCACGACCGTGCCGGGCATGACGGCCTGGTCGAAGGCAACGAGTTCACGGGACGCGACCGGTGTCGCGGCAAACCCCACACTCAAGACTGTTCCGGCCAAATAAGCAGCGAACCCATTACGCGCGAACATCTGTCGTCATCTCCGAAAGCGTGACCGTGAGCTTCACGATAAGCAGCGATCGAGATTGCCGTTCCGGTTACCGGAGGGGTTCATGGGCCGGATACGCACCGGAATGATGGAGCGCGGTTAAACGGCGCCCCTCACGCTCGCGCTAAAGGCGAGCGATCCGATTAGGCTTTGATAAAGGCTCGCCGCGCTCACCGCTCCAGCAGGACGGAAGCCGTTTCGTCGCGCTCCTGCCAGCCGTGCCGGACGAGTTCGGGATCGTCGTGCTCCTCCACCGGATAGCCGACGCAGAGATAGGCGACGAGGCGCCAGGAGGCGGGAACATCGAGATGGGACGCGACGCAATCGGGCTCGATGATCGACACCCAGCCGACGCCAAGGCCGTGCGCCCGCGCGGCGAGCCAGAAGGTGTGCACCGCCGTGACAACCGAGTAGCGCAGCATTTCCGGCATGGTGACGCGGCCAAGCCCGAACCCGTTCTTCGTACTCTCATCGCAGAAGATCGCGAGATGGATGGGTGCCTCGCGCAGGCCGGCGAGTTTCAGGCGGGTATAGGCCTCGCGGCGCTCGTGATCGTAGGTCTCGGCCGCCGCGTCGTTGCAGCGCTCGAAACTCGCGGTCACCGCCCCGCGCCGCGCAGGGTCGGCGACACGGACGAAACGCCAGGGCTGGCTGTTGCCCACGGACGGGCTCAGCATGGCCAGGGCGAGGCAACGCTGGAACACCGCCTCCTCGACGGGATCGCTCCGAAAGCGGCGCACGTCGCGACGCCACGCGAACAGCTCAGCGAGCCTCTCGCGAAAGCCGGGATCGAACGTCACCAAGATCTGCTGACCAACCACTGCCATCCCTTGTCGACGAGGCCGCCTCGGCTGCTCGCCTCTGTCAGCCGCCGTCGTGGAGAGTGGCAAGAGAATGCGAAGGGCCGCCGGGGCCATCGGAGGGGATTTTTAGACCAGACCACGCCGGTATGGCAGAAAAAAAGGCCGCACTCCGGAGAGGCGGCCTGAAGTCCTTGGGTCTCGAAACCTCTGGAGTGTCGTTCCCGTGACATCGGCAGGCTCCCGAAAGCTGGGGAGCATGGATATCGGCCGCCCGACCGAGCACGGAACCGACGAGGTTCGGCCACAGGTATCATCGTCTATCGAGGCCGACGATGGGCCATAACGCGGCGAAATCGTGACGTTGTGTTGCCGGTCCGTGGCCGGTGTCAGCGCGCACTTGGCGGTCGGCCGGGCTTGCAGGCTCGGAGCGGGAGGCCCATCATTCCTCCTTTGCGGCACCCGTCGGATCGCCGAAACCGAGGAGCGAGGATGGACGAGAGGACCGGAGTCGAGCCGCGATCGCAGGATTCCACCGGCCGCGTCGTGCCGTTTCCGACGGCTCCGGTGGTGCCACAGGTCGCGTTCGACCGCTCCGAGCTCAGGACCCTGTTCAACCTCTACGGTCGCATGGTCTCGGCCGGAGAATGGCGAGACTACGCCCTCGACTTCCGCCGGGACAAGGCGGTGTTCTCGATCTACCGCCGCTCGTCCGAGACACCCCTGTTCCGAGTGGAGAAAGACCCCAAGCTCGCGCGCCGGCAGGGCGCCTTTTCGGTGATCTCCGCCGCCGGCATCGTGCTCAAGCGCGGACACGACCTCGCCCGTGTCCTGGCAGCGCTGGAAAAGCCCCTTCGCGTTGTATGATCGCCCCGTCACGGGATGAAGAACGGGACCGCCTCCCAACGGATAGGAGGCCAACCCCATCGCCGCGCGCCGATGGAATACAGGGCACCGAGCACGAGCAGCGTGGCGATACCGGCGATGACGGCGGCGCCGAAGCCGGCCCCTGCGCCGGTGCCGATCGCGGCGACGACGCTCACGCCGACGACGGCGTAGGTCGGCACGTCGCTCGGAGCCGGCGTCTCCCGCCCCAAGCCCCGCCCGATCTTCGGCACCACCGGTTTACCCACCGCGACATCCTCGCATGACCGCCGCAACGGAAACGAAAAAAAGGCCCCGGCGTTTCCGCCGAGGCCTTCGATCCGCGTTCCGGTGGCTCGCTCAGCGGCGGTCGCCGAGGAGCTGGAGCAGGAACTGGAACATGTTGATGAAGTCCAGGTAGAGGGTCAGAGCGCCGTTCACCGACAGCTTGGCCGCGCCTTCGGCATCGGCACCGCTGTAGAGGAACATCTCCTTGAGCTTCTGCGTGTCGTAGGCGGTGAGACCCGCGAAGATCAGTACACCCAGCACCGAGATAGCGAACTGAAGCGCGCTCGAGGCCAGGAAGATGTTCACGATCGAGGCGATGAAGAGGCCGATCACGCCCATGATCAGGAACGAGCCCATCCCCGAGAGGCTGCGCTTCGTGGTGTAGCCGTAGAGGCTGAGACCGCCGAACGTCGCCGCAGTGATGAAGAACACCCGAACCACGCTGGCGCCGGTAAAGACGAGCAGCAGGGTCGACATCGACGCGCCCATCACCGCCGCGAAGGCGAAGAAGGTCATGCGTGCCGAGGAGGCGGACATCTTGTCCATCCGCATCGTGAAGATGAAGATGAACGCGAGGGGTGCCAGCATCAGGACCCACTTGAGCGGGCTGGTGTAGAGCATCTGGCCGAACGGGGTCAGCGCGAGCTTGCCCGTGGCCGTCTGAGCGGTGGCGGCCATATTCAGGCCGAGGGCCACGAGGCCGGAAATCCCGAGGCCGACGATCATGTTGTTGTAGACGCCGAGCATGAAGCTGCGCAGCCCCTGGTCGACATCGACCTGGGAGCCGGCATAGCCCTGGGGCTGGGCGCCGTAGCGGAAGGGACTGTTATCGAATGCCATGGGAGATTCCCTTGGAAGCTCTCTCAGCGTGTGATTTGGAACCGAGGCTCACGCACAGGACCTCTGGCACGTGACCGCGCCTTGAGCCGAAATATGTTCCGTCATGCCGCTCCGCACAAGGGGGCGGTCGAGCTTTGGAGCCCCGGAATCACGTCTCCTGACCTCGATCTTTATTTGAATGAGGGCGGATTAAATCTCGTTCATCATCCGCGCGGCAAACCAGAGCTATAGTGACAGGTCATAAACTATGATTTCGGCGTCGTCTTTCTCCTTCGACGAAGAGGCGGACGACCGTCCCGCCTCAGAACTGTCGCAGGTAGGGAGCCGGTTTCTGACCGAGGATGCGCCACGTCCCGGCCAGTCCGAGGACGATCGCGAAAACCACCGCGAGGGTGGATGCGACGAGGGCACCGGAGAGGTCCAGGGCGAAGTCGAGCTTCATCACGCGGGTGACGATGGTCCAGCCCGCAAGCGTGCCGGCGAGGAGCCCGAACAGGGCGGTGGCGATGCCGAGCGCGCCGTATTCCAGCGTATACGCCAGGAGCAGGCGCCCGCGCGTGGCGCCGAGAACCTTCAGCACCACGGCGTCGTACAGCCGGGCGCGGTGTCCCGCCGCGATGGCGCCGGCGAGCACGAACAGGCTTGCTACCACGGCCACGCCGCTGGCGGCGCGAATCGCCAGGACCAGCTTGCCGACGATGTCGTTGACCGTGTCGAGGGCGTCCTTCACCCGCACGCTGGTCACCGACGGAAAGGCGCGGGCGACGTCGCGCAGGATCAGGGCCTCGGTCTTGGCATCCGACCCGCCAGCAAGGGTCAGGGTGGCGAGGTCCGAATGCGGCGCGCCCCTGAAGGTACCGGGCGAGAAGACCATGACGAAATTGATGCCGAGGTTGCGCCATTCGACCTTGCGCAGGTTCGCGACTTTGGCCGTCAGATTCCGCCCCAGAACGTTGACCGTGACGGTGCCGCCGACCCCGAGATTCAGCGCCCGGCCGAGCTCCGCATCGAAGGACACCAGCGGCTTCGCGCCTTCCTCGGCGCTCCACCAGGCGCCATCGACGAGGTTTGAGCCTTCCGGCAGATCGTCGGAATAGGTGATGCCGCGGTCGCCATCGAGTACCCAGGCGGCATCCTCCGGCGGCTTGATGGCGGCGGCGGGGGTGCCGTTGATGGCCACGATTCGCCCGCGCATCATCGGCACACGCTCGATCTTCGCCCCGGGCGCGAGCCTGCCGAGCTCCGCATGGAACCCGTTGGCCTCCGCCGCCGGAATATCGAGGAAGAACAGGTTCGGCGCACGTGCCGGCAGCGAACTCGTCAGCGTCCGCCGGACATTGGCGTCGATCAGGCTCAGCGTCACCAGCAGGGTCACGCCGAGCCCGAGCGACAGGACGATGGCGGGCGTGAGCGCACCGGGACGGTGGAGGTTGGCCAGCGCCAAGCGGGGCGCCGCCGAGCGCGGCCGGGGCAGACGTCGCGCCACTGCCATGAGGCCGAGGGCGACGAGGCGCAGAAGCCCGAAGGCAAGGCCGGCCGCCACGATGAACATCAGCGCCACCCTGCGGTCGAAGGCCGTGGCAAGTGCCAGCGCCACCAGGGCGCCAAGCGCCGCGACGAGGATCAGCCGGTAGCGAAGCCGCGTCTTTCGGGTGTCGGGATCGACCACGTCCCGGAACAGGCCGGAGACCGGTACGTCATGGGCGTGGCCCAGGGGAATGATGGCGAAGGCGAGCGCGGTGAGGAGACCGTAGGCGGCGGCGAGCAGCAGTTCCCCCGGCGCCAGGGTCGGGTTCAACGGCAGCGGCAGCGCATCGTGGAACAGGCCATCGAGGAGGAAGGGCAGGCCTGCCCCGATGACGAGGCCGATCACGGTGCCGAGCCCTGCGATGAGCATCACCTGCGTGAGGTACAGGGCGACCACTTGCCCCCCCGGCGCACCGACGCTCTTCAGGGTGGCGATGGACCCGCGCTTTCTCGCCACGAAGGCATTGACGGCATTGGCGACGCCGACCCCGCCGACGATGAGCGCCGTGAGGCCGACCAGGGTGAGGAACTGCGTGAAGCGCTCGACGCTCTTGGCGAAACGCGGATCGGCATTGGACCGCGAGCGCATCTCCCAACCGGCATCCGGCGCCGCCTTGGCGACGGCCGCTATCCGCCGCTCCAGCTCCGCGTCGTCGGCCTCCGGCGCCTGGATGCGGTAGCTCCAGCGGTTGAGGCTGCCCGGTCGGATCAGCCCGGTCGCCTGGAGCGTTGCGGCGGAGGCGAGGAGGCGGGGGCCGAACCCGATGCCGTTGGCGATCTTGTCCGGTTCGGCGACCAGGATGGCCCGGATCGCCACCGGCTTGCCCGCGATCTCGATCCGGTCGCCGATCTTAAGGTCGAGACGCGTGAGCAGGACCGGATCGGCGACGGCGCCGTATACCCCATCCTTCTCCGCCAGCAGATCGGAGAGCGGCGCTGCGGGATCGGTGACGAGGTCTCCGGCAGCAGGATACGCGCCGTCCACCGCCTTGAGTTCCACCAGGGCCACGCCCTTGTCGCCGGCCAGAGCCATCGCCCGCAGGGTCGTCACCACCGAGACCTTGCCCTGCGCGTCGAGGGCCGCTCGCTCGTCGGGCGTCGCCTCGCGGTTGATCAGGCTGTAGGTCAGGTCGCCGCCGAGGATGCGCTTGCCCTCGCGGCCGAGACCGTCCGTGAGCGAGCGTGAGATCGAGGCGACCCCGGCAATGGCCGCGACGCCCAACGCAATGCAGGCGAGGAACACGGCGAAACCGGCCAGCCCGGCGCGCAGCTCGCGGAAGGCGAGGCGCAGGGTGAGCGGGACGCGGCTCGGCTTCGGAGCGGGGCGAGGCAGGGTGCCATGCATGGGGTCAGACCTTCCGCCGAACGCCCGGGTTAAGCCGGATCACGCCACCACCGCCTCGTCCACCTGCCCGGAGCGCAGGCGCACGGTGCGGTCGCAGAGCCGGGCGAGGCCGGGATCGTGGGTGACGAGGACGAGGGTGGCGCCGCGGTCACGCTTGAGGGCGAAGAGAAGATCCACGATCTGCCGGCCCGTGGCCTCGTCGAGGTTGCCGGTGGGTTCGTCGGCCACCAGGATCGCCGGGTCGGGCGCGATGGCGCGGGCGATGGCCACGCGCTGCTGCTCGCCGCCCGAAAGCTGAGCCGGGTAATGGTGCAGCCGGTGACCGAGGCCGACCGCCTCCAACTCGGCCCGCGCCCGCTCGTGCGCACCCGGCTTGTCGGCCAGTTCGAGGGGAAGCGCGACGTTCTCCAGGGCGGTCATGGTCGGGACGAGATGGAAGGCCTGGAACACGATGCCGATGCGCCGGCCGCGGAACCGCGCCAGGGCATCCTCGTCGAGCGCTCCGAGATCGGTGCCCTCCACATGGATCGCTCCGGATTCCGGCCGCTCCAGGCCCGCCATCACCATCAGCAGGGTCGACTTGCCCGAGCCGGAGGGGCCGACAAGGCCGACCGCCTCGCCGCGGGCCACATCGAGGGAGATGCCGCGCAGGACATGGACCCGCGCCGCCCCCCGGCCAAGGCTGAGATCGATCCGCGACAGGGCGATCGCGGGAGCGTCCACCTTGCCGGGCGTCACGGCAGGACCGATCTGTGTGGAACCATCGTCATGAACACCATAGGTCGAGGCTGTGCGGGAATGGGTCTGTGTCATACGTCACGCGACGAGGTCGATATGGTTCGTCCCGCCCCGCCACGCCAGCATTCCCGCCGGGCGGCACTGGTGATGGCACTCTTTGCCGCATTGGGCACGGGCATCGGGCACGCCGCCGGGCGTCCCCTTAACCTCGTGGCCTTCGGCGACAGCCTGACCGCAGGGTATCGCCTGCCCTCGGCCGCGGCTTTCCCCTCCGTGCTGGAACGCGAACTGAAGGCCAGGGGCCGTGAGGTCACCATCGCCAATGCCGGCGTCTCCGGCGACACCAGCACCGGGGGGCTCGACCGGCTCGACTGGTCGGTCCCCGACGGGACCGACGGGGTCATCCTCGAACTCGGTGCCAACGACATGCTGCGCGGCACCGACCCCGCCGTGACGAGAAAGGCCCTCGACACCATCGTCTCCCGGCTCAAGGCCCGTAACATCCCGGTCCTGCTCGCCGGCATGAAGGCGTCGACCAATCTCGGGCCGGACTACGTCGCGCGGTTCGACGCGATCTATCCCGATCTCGCCCGGCAACACGGCCTCGTCCTCTATCCGTTCTTCCTGGAGGGCATCCTCAACGACCGCCGCTTCAACCTCGAGGACGGGCTCCACCCCAACGTGAAGGGCGTCGAGACCATCGTCGCCGGCATCCTGCCCACGGTGGAGACCTTCCTCGACCAGCTCGGCACGGCGCAGAAGTAGACCGATGCCGCGCCTGTTCACCGCCCTGGAATGTCCCGACGACATCGCAGAGGCCCTGTCGCGCTATCAATGCGGCCTGCGCGGCGCGCGCTGGATCGAGCGCGGCGACCTCCACATCACCCTGCGTTTCCTCGGCGACGTGGACGATGAGGTGGCCGAGGCGTTCCATGCCGGCCTCGTTCAAGCCCGTCCGCGCCCGCCTCTCGACGTGACGCTGACCGGCCTCGACGCGTTCGGCGGAGACAAGCCGCGTGCGATCATCGCAGGCGTGAATGCCGGCCATGACCTGCTCGACCTGCAGGAGGAGCATGAGCGCATCGCCCGCGCCGCCGGCGCCGAACCGGAGCGACGCAAATTCACGCCCCACGTGACGCTCGCTCGCCTCAGCCGCCGCGACACCCAGGCACCGGACGTGGCGGTGTATCTCGCCGAGATGGGTTTGGTTCCGGCGCTGCGGTTTACCGCGACGCGGGTGGCCTTGTTCTCGGCGCGGGAATCACGGGGCGGCGGGCCGTATGTGGTCGAAGCGGCGTATCCGCTGGGGTGAGGGATACGCTCCGGCTCACAGCCGCCGCAGCGCCACGCTCTCGATCCTATGGCTCGCGCCCTTGGCCAGGATCAGGCTCGCGCGCTGGCGCGTCGGCAGGATGTTGTCGCGCAGGTTCGGCAGGTTGATCGTGGTCCAGAGGGTGTCGGCGATCTCGAGGGCCTCGGCCTCCGTCACCTCGGCGTATTTGCGGAAATACGAGAGCGGGTCGCGGAAGGCGGTCTGGCGCAGGCGCAGGAAGCGGTTGACGTACCAGCGGTGCAGGTCGTCCTCGTGCCCGTCGAGATAGATCGAGAAATCGAAGAAGTCGGAGACGAAGGGGATCGCGGTGCCATCGCGCGGCAGGCGCGCCGGCTGGAGGACGTTGAGCCCCTCGACGATGAGGATGTCGGGGGATTCCACCACCCGCTCCTCGCCCGCCACCACGTCGTAGACGAGGTGGGAATAGAGCGGCGCCGCCACGCTCTTCTTGCCGGCCTTGATGTCGGTGAGGAAGCGCAGGAGGGCGGCGGTGTCGTAGCTCTCCGGAAAGCCCTTGCGCTCCATCGCGCCCATGCGCTTCAGCTCGGCATTGGGCAGCAAGAAACCGTCGGTGGTGATGAGGTCGACCTTCGGCGTGTTCGGCCAGCGGGCGAGCAGCGCCTTGAGGACGCGGGCGGTGGTGGATTTGCCCACCGCCACCGAGCCGGCGACCCCGATGATGTAGGGGACCTTGGCCTCGCGCTCGGCCAGCAGGAAGCGCTGGGTCGCTTTGAACAGCCCTTGCGTCGCCGCGACGTAGAGGGAGAGCAGCCGCGACAACGGGAGATAGATCGCCACCACCTCCTCGATGGAGATCGGATCGTTGAGCGACTGCAGGCGGGTGACGTCGTCCCCCGTCAGCGTCAGCGGGGTGTCGGCGCGCAACTGCGCCCATTCCTCACGGGAAAACAGGCGGTAGGGCGACAGGCGCTCGGGGCCGATCCCCGTCACCGGGTCCTGGCCGAGGGCGGGATCGCGCTTGGACACGAAGGCGATGGGCCGTGACGGCTCGACGGTCACGTGTGCCTCCGGGCCGCTTTCTCGGCGATGCCGCTCTGGGCGGTGCGGCGCTCCAGTTCCGCCATCACCTCCGGCAGGCCGACGCCGCCGGCGCGCAGCAGCACGAGGAGATGGTAGAGCACGTCCGCCGCCTCGCTCACGAGCCCGTCACGATCGCCCTGCACGGCGGCGATGGCGGCCTCGACCGCTTCCTCGCCGAGCTTTTTGGCGGGCTTGGCCGGCCCGCCGGCCAGGAGCTTGGCCGTATAGGACTGGTCCGGCGGCGCGGCGGCACGGTCGGCGATGAGGGCGTCCAGGTCGCTCAGGGTGAAATCGGTCATGCGATCCTAGCTCTCGGCAGGCCGGACGATGCACGCTACGGCGGGGAGCCTGCGGCACGGGAAGGGATTGAGCAAGGGTCGGACCTCGGCGCCGCGATCCGTCACGGGTCGAGCCGCATGCGCAAGCCGGCCTTCGCCATATGCGCCTTGGCCTCGGCGACGGTGTGCTGGCCGAAATGGAAGATCGAGGCGGCCAGCACCGCGCTCGCACCACCGTCGCGCACTCCCGCCACGAGGTCGTCGAGGCCGCCCACGCCACCCGAGGCGATGACCGGCACCGAGACCGCGTCCGAGATCGCCCGCGTCAGGGCGATGTCGTAGCCCGAGCGCATCCCGTCCCGGTCCATGGAGGTGACGAGGAGTTCACCGGCACCGCGCGCCGCCACGGTCCGGGCGAAGTCGATGGCGTCGAGCCCGGTGGGCTTGCGCCCGCCATGGGTGAAGATCTGCCAGGCATCCGGCTCGCCCGGGGCGGAGGTCCGCTTGGCGTCGATGGCGACGACGATGCACTGGCTGCCGAACTTCAGGGCGCCGCGCTCCACGAAGGAAGGGTCGTTCACCGCCGCCGTGTTGATCGAGACCTTGTCGGCCCCGGCCAGCAGCAGGGTACGGATGTCCTCCACCGTGCGCACGCCGCCGCCCACGGTGAGCGGCATGAAGCAGGCCTCGGCCGTGCGGCTCACCACGTCGAGGAGGGTGCCGCGGGCCTCGTGGCTCGCGGTGATGTCGAGGAAGCAGAGTTCGTCGGCGCCGGCCGCGTCATAGGCCTTGGCCGCCTCCACCGGATCGCCGGCATCGCGCAGTTCCAGGAACTGCACGCCCTTGACGACGCGCCCGTCCTTCACGTCGAGGCAGGGAATGATTCGGGTCTTCAACATGGTGGACCTGTCACGCTTGCGGCCGAACCGGGTCGCACGCATCGGGCCATGCCCGTCCCTGCACCATTCCGTCAACTCGGCGACGGGGGCCGGCACCATTTTGCAGGGTCGTTCGCCGGAATTTGAAACCCGAACCGGGCGTCGGGGACTCTCAACCCTATCCCCACAGATCCGGCGTCGGCGGATGGATCAGACTGCCGTCGAAGCGCAGGGCCGGCTCGCGGTCCCGCGCCAGCAGCAACGGGCCGTCGAGGTCGACATAGTCGGCGTGGTGGGCGAGCAGCATGGCGGGCGCCATGGCCAGCGACGTGCCGACCATGCAGCCGATCATCAGCGACAGGCCCCGCGCCTTGGCCTCGTGCGCCAGCATCACCGCCTCGGTGAGGCCGCCGGCCTTGTCGAGCTTGATGTTGATGGCGTCGTAGCGGTCGGAGAGCGCGTCGAGGCCGGCCCGGTCGTGCAAGCTCTCGTCGGCGCAGATCGGGATTGGCCGGGCAATGCGGGCGAGCAACTCGTCCTCGCCGGCCGGGAGCGGCTGCTCGATGAGGCCGACCCCCGCCGCAACGCAGGCGGCCAGGTTCGCGTCGATGGTCTCCGCGCGCCACGCCTCGTTGGCGTCGACGATCAGGCGCGACTCCGGCGCGCCGCGACGCACGGCGGCGATGCGCTCGGGATCGCCCTCTCCGCCGAGCTTGACCTTGAGCAGGGGCCGGTGCGCCGCGCCGCGTGCCGCCTCCTCCATGCTCTCCGGTGTGCCGAGGCTCAGCGTGTAGGCGGTCGTGGCGACCTGCGGCGGGCTCAGGCCCGCGATCTCCCAGGCCGGGCGGCCGAGCTGCTTGGCCTCCAGATCGAGAAGGGCGCAATCGACGGCATTGCGCGCGGCCCCGGCCTTCATAAGCGTAAGCAGATCGGTGCGGGTGGCCCCCGCCGCGATCGCGTCGGCCTGTGCCAGGATCAAGGCGCAGACGCTCTCGGGGGATTCGCCGTAGCGGGGATAGGGCACGCATTCGCCCCGGCCCAGACGGCCGTCCGCGTCATCTTCGATGGTGGCGAGCACCACCACCGCTTCCGTGCGGCTGCCCCGCGCGATGGTGAAGGCCCCGGCGATGGGGAAGCGCTCCACCGCGACGGTGAGGCGGCGGGTCATGCCGCGCTTCCGGCGGGGAACTCCGCCAGCAGGCGGTCGATGATTCCGTCGACACCGAAACGGACCGGATCGGTGGTCGGCAACCCGTGCTCCCTGGTGAGATCCTGGAGCAGGGTACGGGCCTCGTCCTCCCCGAGCTTCTGCGTGTTCACGGCGATCCCCACCGGGCAGATGCCGGGATTGGTGAGGCTGCCGAGCTGGATCGTGAGGTCGATCACCTGCTGGATCGAGGGCAGCGGATGCGTCACGCCGCGCATGGCGGTGCGGCTCGGCTCGTGACAGACGACGAAGGCATCGGCCTGCGCACCGTGCAGCAGGCCGAGGCTGACGCCGGCAAAGGACGGATGGTAGAGCGAGCCCTGTCCCTCGATCAGGTCCCAATGGTCCGGGTCGGCCGCGGGAGCGATCCATTCCACGGCGCCGGAGATGAAGTCGGCCACCACCGCATCGATGGCGACGCCTCGGCCGGAGATGAAGACGCCGGTCTGGCCGGTGGCTCGGAAATCCGCATCGAGGCCGCGCTCGCGCATGCCGCGCTCCAGGGCGAGGACGGTGTATTTCTTCCCTACGGAGCAATCGGTGCCGACGCTCAGCAAGCGGCGTCCGGACCGCCGGACGCCCTTGCCGGTGTCGAAGGTCTCGGTGGTGTGACGAACGTCGTGCAACTGGCGGCCGTTCTTCTCGGCCGCCTCGGCGATCTCCGGCAGCGAGCCGAGGCGCACGTGAAGGCCGCTGGCGATGTCGAGCCCCGCATTCAGGGCGGCCACGACCTCCGAGACCCAATGCTTCGGGAGCACGCCGCCGGCATTGGCCACGCCGATGACCATGGTCCTGCAGCCCTTGGCCACGGCCTCGTCCAGAGTGAGGTCTGGGATGCCGAGATCGGCGGCGCAGCCGGGCAGGCGCAACTGGCCGACGCACCAGTCCGGCCGCCAGTCGGCGATGCCGTAGGCGGTCTTGGCCGCCAACGTATCGGGCACGTCGCCGAGGAACATCAGGTAGGGCGTTTCGATCTGCATCTCGCATTCACCCGTCGGACTGAGATGGGGGCCGGTTCGCTCCGTCTATGCGCGAAGGCGGCCTCGCTGCCAAATGCACGATCATGGCCAGGACGTCCGGGTGACTCTGACGGAATCGGCACTTGCGATCGGCTTCGTTGTCGGGTGTGGTCCCGGGCGAACAAAGGCTGAAGGGGAGACGGCCATGAAGATGTACGGCAACTGGCGCTCGGCCGCCGCCTTCCGGGTGCGCATCGCCCTCAACCTCAAGGGCCTCGCCTGCGAGGAGACCTTCATCGATCTCGATGCCGGCGACCAGTTCAAGCCGGAGTATCTTGCCATCAATCCGCAGGGCGCCGTCCCGGCCTTCTTCGACGGCGACGGCCCTCCCCTGACCCAATCGCTGGCGATCCTAGACTATCTCGAGGACATCCGTCCCGAGCCGGCCCTGCTGCCAAGCGATCCGAAAGCCCGGGCGCGTGCCCGCTCCCTGGCGCAGGTCGTCGCCTGCGACACCCATCCGCTCTATGTCCCACGGGTGCGCACCTACCTGATGTCGGCCTACGACATCCCGAAGGACGGCATGATGGGGTTCGTGCGGCACTGGTTCGAGACCGGGCTCAAGACGCTGGAGACCCGCCTCGCCCACGAGCCGGGCACCGGCCGCTACGCGCAGGGCGACGCGATCAGCCATGCGGACCTCTGTCTCGTGAGCCTCTGGGTCGGCACCGGCATCTTCGGCGTCGAGACCGCGCCGTATCCCACCGTGAAGCGGATCGCCGAGGATTGCCTGTCGCAGGAGGCGTTCGCCAGGGCGCATCCCCTGCGCCAGCCCGGCGCGCCCGCGTGAGAATATAGGCCGGGCTGCGCGGCCGAGGCTGCCGTTAAAAAAGATTTTGCCTATAATACCCGAGCGGACAAAAAGGCGGACGGCCTGCCGCTCAAGCTCAAGGGACGAGGGACGCATGGTACCGGGTGAAACCGTGGACAACCTCCACCGCATCGTGGTCGTCGGTGGAGGCGCGGCTGGGCTTCAGCTCGCCACCAAGCTCGGCGACACGCTGGGCCGGAAGGGCAAGGCGCACGTCACCCTCGTGGACAGGGCACGAACCCATATCTGGAAGCCGCTGCTGCACGAGGTCGCCGCGGGCAGCCTCGATGTGGGCCACCACGCCGTGGATTATCTCCACCACGCGCATCAGCATCATTTCCGCTATCGCATCGGCTCGATGACGGGGCTCGACCGGACCGCGCGCACGATCCAGCTCGCCGCGAGCCACGATGCCGAGGGTCGCGAGGTCACGCCCGTCCGCTCGATCCCCTACGATACGCTGGTCCTGGCGGTGGGCTCGACCACCAATGATTTCGGCACGCCGGGGGTGAAGGAGAACGCCATCGCCCTCGACACGCCGGACCAGGCGGTGCGGTTCCACCAGCGCCTCGTCAACGGCATGCTGCGGGCGCATACCCAGGTCGGGCCGGTACGCCCCGGCCAGCTCCACGTGACGGTGATCGGGGCCGGCGCCACCGGCACCGAACTCGCCGCGGAGCTCCATCGCACCACGCGGGACGTGGCCTCCACCGGCCTCGACAAGATCGACCCGGCCAAGGACCTGAAGATCACCCTCGTCGAGGCGGCGAGCCGGATCCTGCCGGCCGTCCCCGAGCGTCTTTCGGCGGAGGTGATGGCACTGCTGAACAAGATCGGCGTCGAGGTCCGCACCCAGGCTCGGGTGACGGAGGTCCGCGCGGACGGCGTCCAGCTCGCCGATGGCGGCTTCATCCCCTCCGAACTCGTGGTCTGGGCGGCCGGCGTGAAGGCGCCGCCGTTCCTGCAGGAGATCGGCGGCCTGGAGACGACGCGCAACAATCAACTCGTGGTGACACCCACGCTCCAGACCACGCGCGATCCCGACATCTTCGCCATGGGCGATTGCGCCTATCTGGTGGAGCAGGGCTCGGATACTCCGATCCCGCCGCGTGCGCAGGCGGCGCACCAGCAGGCGAGCCATCTCATCAAGCAGATCCCGATCAAGATGGCCGGGGAGCCCCTGAAGCCGTTCAAGTACCGCGATTTCGGTTCTCTCGTATCCCTCGGGGAATATTCCACGGTGGGCAACCTGATGGGCTTCATCCAGGGAAAGAACATGTTCATCGCCGGGCTGTTCGCGCGGATGATGTACTGGTCGCTCTACAAGATGCACGAGCGCGCCCTGCACGGCACGATCAAGACCGCCCTCGACGCCACGGCCCGCGCTTTGACGCGCCGCACGGAGCCGCGGGTGAAGCTCCATTGAACGACCGGATCGCCGGGGGCCGCGCCCCGCCCCCGGCAGGAACGTGACGAGATACCATCATGATCGACATCATTCAGGGCCTGCAGCAGCGCAATCCGACGCTCGGTTCCTACGTCCTCGTGCTGCGCTCGGATTCCCGCGCAAGAGATCCCTCCGACCCGGCGCGTCTCTGCGCCGAGGCGGAGGCCTGGATCGCCGAGAAGACCCCCGGCGCGCGGCTGTCCCAGGAGACCGTCCTGATCGCGCCCTATCCGGGTGGGATGCCCGCCGAGCGCAGCGTTTCGGTGATGGCCTTCAAGGACGCGATGCAACTCGCCGCCTTTGCCACGGCCTGGACGGCGGAGCCCGAACCGGACGACGAGCCGACGCCCGAAGCGGAGTGATGCCAGACCTCACTGATCCTGGCCTATGGATCTGGGAGACTCGGTGTGAGCCCGGCCGGAACGGTCAGGCGGCTTGCAGCATCCTGATCGTTCCAAGGGTGCCATCACGGATGACGACGAGGCGCTGGACCAACGGCGCGAGATCGGCCCCGTTGCGGCAAGCGGTTTCGATCTCGCGGCAGAGATCCGACAGACCGACGAAGCCGAGCAGACCGGCGGCCGACACCATGACGTGCGCGTCATAGGCCAGATCCGCCGGTTCGACGCCCGACAGATCGACGGCCTTCGGCGACGATCCGAACCGGTCGACGAGTTCATCGGCGAGCATCGACAGCAGGGCCGTCGCCCGCTCCGGCCCCACCATGTCCTTCAGCGAATCGTAGACCTCGCGATCGAGAATGGCCGGGGGGGCCGGCGCGTCGATCATGGCCGAAGGGCCGCTCCACCGGGCGATGGTCGCGTAGAGCGCATCGCGCTTGAACGGCTTGCCGACATGGTCGTCCATGCCGGCGGCCGTCAGCGAGGCGACCTTCTCCGGCAGAACGTTGGCGGTCATGGCGATGATCGGCACCGCGCAGGCGGGGGCAGGCAGGGCGCGGATCAGGCGCGTTGCGGCGAGACCGTCCATTCCGGGCATCTGGACGTCCATGAGGACGAGGTCGAAGGCAAGCGGTCCGCCCGCATTGGCCCGGACCGCGGCCACCGCCTGCTCACCGTTGCCCACCACGTCGACACTGTGACCGGCGAGTTCGAGGACCGCCCGAGCCAGCATCTGGTTCACCGGGACGTCTTCGGCGACGAGGATCCGCACCGGCCTCGGTGCCAGGGCATTCCTCTCGGCCGCCCTCCCCGCCCCGGCCTCAGCGGGGCAGCTCGCCGCCTCGGCGCGCGGCAGGGTGAGGGTGAACCAGAAGGTCGATCCTTCGCCGGGACGGCTCGTGACCCCGATCTCGCCATCCATCATCGAGACGAGGCGGCGGCAGATGGCGAGGCCGAGTCCGCTGCCGCCGAAGCGACGGCTGATGGAGGAATCGACCTGGCTGAAGCGCTGGAACAGATGGACCTGCTCCTCTTCCGAGATGCCGATCCCCGTATCCACCACCTCGAAGCGCAGGACGGGGCCGGCCGCTTCCTCGCCGCACTGGCTGACATCGAGGGTGACGGAACCGGACGGGGTGAACTTCACCGCATTGTTGAGCAGGTTGAGCAGGACCTGCCGGAGTCGGTTCGCATCCCCCAAGGCCCAGGGCGGCAACGCGGGATCAAGCCGCGAGAGGATGGTCACGGGGCTCTTCAGCGCGCTGCCGCGCACGATCTCCACGGTATTCTCGATGAGGTCGCACAACGGGAACGGCAGCAATTCCAAGGTGAACTGCCCCGCCTCGATCTTCGAGAAGTCGAGAACATCGTTGACGATGGTGAGGAGCGCAGCGCCCGCTCCGCGGATCAGTTCGAGGCGGTGCCTGTCGTCCGGCGTCCGGCTCGGTTCCTCCAGCAGGAGGTCTGCATAGCCGAGGATGCTGTTGAGGGGCGTGCGGATCTCGTGGCTCATAACGGCGAGGAACTCGCTTTTCGCAGCACTTGCCCCCTCGGCCCTGATTGTGGCCGCCTGCAGGGCGGCCTCCACCGTTTTACGCTCGGTGATGTCGAAATGCAGGCCGACCATACGATAGGGCGCGCCGGCCACGTCGTAGAGCACGCGGCCACAGGTCGAGATCCAGCGCTCCTCCGCCTCCACCAAAATGCGGTACTCGGCGACGTAGTTGGTCCGATTTCGGATCGCGTTGGCCGCTTCCTCACGGACCGCCGGCCTGTCATCGGCATGGACCAGCGGGATCCAGTCCCGAACGGGCATGGCCCGAGCACCCTCGCCGGGGAGGCCGAACAGGCCGACGGCTTTCGGGCTGAGGGTGATGATATCCGTCCACAGGTCGAGATACCAGGTGCCCGCATCGGCCGCTTCCTGGGCGATGCGCAGCAGATCGGTCGTCTCCTCCAACCGCTGGCGGGCGGTGATGATGTCGTCGATGTCGAGGGCGGTGCCGAGCCATTCGGCATCATCGGACGCCCGGTCGTCATGGGTCGGGATCGGGATCATCACGATCTTGTGCCAGCGGTAGACGCCGTCATGGCGGCGCAGGCGCCCCTCCACCGTGAAGGTCCGCCCCCGCTTACGGGCGTTTCGCCAGGCGGCTTCCATGCGTTCGGCATCGTCGGGATGATTGCGCGCCGTGCGCTGGACCCGCTCGGGACCGATATCGCCGTAGAAATCGGTGAAGGCAGGATTCACATAGGTCGCAGTCCCATCCGGCGGCCGCGTCGTCCAGATCAGGGCGGGCAGCGCCTCCGCGAGGGTGCGGTAGCGATCCTCGCTGCGCTGGAGCTCCTGTTCCGCGGCGCGGCGCTCGGTGATGTCGCGGGTGATCTCGGCATAGCCGACCACGGCCCCCTCTTCGTCGCGGATGGCATCGATGGCGACGCTGGCGAAGAATTGCGAGCCGTCGCGTCGGACCCGCCAGCACTCGAACTTGAGCCGCCCCTCATAGGCGGCGGTGGCGAGCGCGATTCGCGGCGCCCCGGCTTCGAGCCCCTCCGTCGTGTAGAAGCGCGAGACGTGGCGCCCGATAGCCTCCTGTGCGGAATAGCCGGTGATACGCTCGGCTCCGCTGTTCCAGTTGGCAACGTGGCCGGTCCGGTCGAGGGTGACGAAGGCGCAATCGCTCACGGCGTCCACGAGACGGCGGAACTGGCTTGTCCGCTCCCGCAGGGCGGCGTCGGAATTGCGGGCATCCGTGACGTCGATGGCGGTGCCGACGAGACCGACGGCCACACCCGCCACGTCGAGTTCGCAGATGCCGCGGACGACCATCGTTCGGACCTCCCCATTCGGTCGAACCATCCTCGCTTCGAAGGCGAAAGCACCCCTGCGCTCCTGCGCATCGGCGATGCTGGACTGAACCAGCTCACGGTCGTCGGGATGATGCAGATCGATAGCCTGCTCCAATGTCGGGGCGAAACTCGCGGGATCGAGCCCGGCGATCACGTAGATGCCGGTGGACCAGAAGGTCTGGCCATCGGCCAGCCGAACGCGCCAATGACCCACCCCGGCGACCTCCTCGGCCATGGCGAGCAAGTGATGCGCGCTGGCGAGGGCGTTCTGGCGATGCTGCAACTCTTGCCGCTGGTCGGCGATCGTCGCCTGTTGGGCCGCGCGTTCCTGGGCCTCGCCGATCAGCCTGACATGGACGTCGGCAAGGCGAAGATGGGCTGTGACGATGGCCGCGAGGTCGTGGAGCGCCGCGGCATCCTCCGCGTTGAACGCGCGTGTCGTGCTGGTCATGATACAGAACGAGCCGACGCGGAAACCCGATTCGAGGCAGAGCGGCACGCCGGCATAGAACACGACGGGGTCCGGACCGGTCACCAACGGGCTTCGGGCGAAGCGCGGATCGAGGCGCGCATCCGGCACCACGAGCATGTCCCCGCCGGCGATGGTGTGATGGCAGAACGATTGGAGGCGCGGCATCTCCTTCCGTCCGAGATCGCAGTCCGACTTGATCCACTGCCGGTCGGAATCGATGAGGGCGACGTAGGCCTTCTCGACCCCGAAGAGGCGTTTGGCCGTGCGTGACACCGCCTCGAAATGCTCTTCGGGGGGCGTATCGAGAATACCGAGGCCGTGAAGCGCGGCGACGCGCTCGGCTTCATGAGACGGCGTGATCAAGGATCGGGCCTCGTTGAACTGCAGTGGCAGCCTTGCGGAGCATCACCTGTGCCGGTCGCAAGGATAACGTTCAGTGTCTGGAATCAGATTTTTCGCACGCGCCCGCCACATTCTCGACGACGCACAGTATCATTTCTTCGCCGGCGAGACTTCGCTGACACCGTGATAGACGCAACCTGAGACTTCAGGCTGTCGATCGCTGTTGAAGCAACCAGCGAACACGTGCGGCCTCAAGCCCCCATAGCATACCGAGCATCATGTAAACGTGACGCCACTTCTCGATATCGATTTGAAACGCCTGAAGGAAGAACATCAGGAGGGCCGGAAACACGATCTGGGCGAGTCCCTGATAGGGCGATGGTTTGAGGCACAGACGAAAACCGACGAAGATGGATGTGAGGACAATAGAGACAAAAGCGAAACCTCCGAGCCATCCCCCATTCGCGAACCCGCCGATATACGAATTGTGCGGCTCCAGATCGAAGACCACACGCCATCTTAGAGGCCCGAAACCGAGAGGGCGATCGATGAGCATCGGGATGCCGCGGCGCTGATTGCCGAACCGCCCGGTCTCGCCTTCGTCATAATCCTTCGTGACCTGCGCCCGATCGGTGAACCGCTCGGAGACACCGTCCATCGACAGAAGGCCACCGATCAGGAGCGCGCCGACGAGCAGGGTGAGGGCCGACAATCGGGCGATCCGCCGCCGAACGGCCCGAGACGGAGAGGTTGCCCATGTGAGGCCGATCGTCAGGCCAATGCCGAGGAGGCACGCCCCCCAGGATCCGCGCGAGAACGAGAGAAAGACACAGGCCAGGAGGACGAGCAGTGCCGCCGCGGACAGGAACACCTGCCGCGTCTCCCCCACCAGCATCCTGCGGATGAGATACAGCACCGACAGGATCAGGAAGGATCCGAGCAGGTTGGGGTCCTGGAACACGCCCGAGGCGCGACCATCCATCTTGAACAGCACGTCTTCGCCGAGTACGTCGAAATAGCTGAAGATGCCGCAGATCGCAGCGAAGAGGGCTCCCGCGAGATAGGCCTTGAGGACGAAACCGACCCTGTCGGACGTCTCGTCCGAGAAGAACATCACGAAGAAGATCCCGGTCAATCCGAGATAGACGGCCTGATAGGTCCACTCGACCGAATTCGTCTCGTCGAGATAGGGGATCAGCGCGATGACGATGGCCGACAGGTAGATCAACAGAAGTGCGATGATGAGGATCGTCGCGCGGTAGAGCCTGATCCCCAGCAGGAACCACAACGCGATCGTCGGCAGGGCCAGAAAATCATAGGGCGACGGCTTCATGAAGGTGAAGCACGTAAAAAAGATGACCAGCGCCAACAGCGCGTAGCCGAGGGTGTGGAGCGGACCGGAAGAGACACGGCGAGAATCAGCCGACGTCAGAGCGACGCCAACCTCTTCTGCGCTCCATCTCCCGCCTGCCGCCATTCCGTCCGTCCAACCCGCCTCAGGATACGCGCCGGGCCTCAGCATGAGGCACTCCCCGTCAGCGAAGACTTAAGCGAACGGGATTGTATCGCGTCCCTCGCATGCCGAGGGCCGTCGCCCAAGCGTCAGGCCGTCGCTGTCCTGGGAGGCCGGGGGCGGACCAGGATTCCAGCAACACGGGGTCGGATCATCCGATCAGGCCCCGCACGAGCGCGCGGAACTGATCGCCCCGATCCTCGAAACTCTTGAATTGGTCGTAGGAGGCACAAGCCGGCGAGAGGAGGACCACCGGCTCCGGCGCCTCTGACCGGGCAGCCGCTTCCGCCGCCTGCTTCGTCGCCACATCCAGGGTGCCGCAGCGGGTGTAGGGCACCCTCCCCTCCAGCGTCGCGGCGAAGGCGTCGCTCGCCGCGCCGATCAGGTAGGCATGGGCGACGCGGTCGAACAGAGGCGCCAGCAGGTCGATGCCGCCCTCCTTCTGCTTGCCGCCGAGGATCCAGTGGACGTCGCGGAAGGCGGTGAGGGCCTTCTCGGTGGAATCCGCGTTGGTCGCCTTGGAATCGTTGACGAACAGGACCCGCCCGTGACGGCCGACCTCCTCCATCCGATGCGGCAGGCCGGGGAAGCTCTTCAATCCGGCACCGCTCTCGCCATCGGTCACCGCGAGAGCTTGGACGACGGCAATGGCGACGGCGGCGTTCTGCCAGTTATGCGCTCCGCGGAGCGACCCGATGCCGGATAGATCGGCGATGGCCTCCCCGGAGCGCCCGGCCACGATCCCGTCGCGGACGGTCAGCCCATCCACATCCTGCAGCGCGACACCGATCCGTACGAGGGGTCCCCGATGCCGGTCGGCGATGGCGCGGCTCGGCTCGTCGTCGACGCCGATCACCGCAAGGGCGGAGCCCTGAATCAGTCGTTCCTTGATCGCCGCGTAGTTCTCCATCGTCCCATGCCGGTCGAGATGGTCCGGCGTGATGTTGAGGAGCACGCCGACGCTCGGGTTCAGGGACGGCGTCAGATCGATCTGGAACGAGGACAGTTCGATGACGTGATAGCGCCCCGGGGCCGGCGGCTCCAGCGACAGGATCGCCGTTCCGATGTTCCCGCCCATCTGAACGTCGAGGCCGGCTTGGCTCAGGATATGTGCGATCAGCGCCGTGGTCGTGGACTTGCCGTTGGTGCCGGTGATGGCGACGAAGGGTGCATCGGGGGCGATCTTCGCCCGCTCGCGGCAGAACAGTTCGACATCGCCGATGATCTCGATCCCGGCCGCCTTGGCGAGATCCACGGTCCAATGCGGCACGGGATCGGTCAACGGCACGCCGGGCGCCAGGATGAGAGCGGAAAAGCCCGACCAGTCGGCACCGCGCAGGTCCGCGGTGGGAATGCCCTGTTCCTGCGCCCGCGCCATGCTGGCGGGATTGTCGTCGCAGGCAACGACCCGAGCACCACCGGCCTGGAGCGAGAGCGCTGTGGCAAGGCCGGAGCCGCCCAGACCGAACAGGGCGACCGTGCGGCCGGCGAAGGTAGTGGCGGGGGTCATGCGGGTCTCGAACTCGACATCTGCTCGGCCCGTCTCCCGCCCTCTACCTCGTCATCCTGAGGCGGATCGGTGGGCAAACGGGCGATCGCGGAGGATCATCGTACCACGTTCAGCGCAGCTTCAGCGTCGCGAGGCCGGCCAATGCCAGGATCACGGCGATGATCCAGAACCGGATCACGACCTGCGGCTCCTTCCAGCCCTTCTGCTCGAAATGGTGGTGGATCGGCGCCATGCGGAAGACGCGCTTGCCGGTGAGCTTGAACGAGGCGACCTGGATGATCACGGACATGATCTCCAGGACGAACAGGCCGCCGACGATGGCCAGCACGATCTCGTGCTTGGTGGCGACAGCCACGGTGCCGAGGAGGCCGCCGAGGGCGAGGGACCCGGTATCGCCCATGAAGATCTGGGCCGGGGGCGCGTTGAACCACAGGAAGCCGAGCCCGGCGCCGATCACCGCGCCGCAGACGACGGCGAGTTCACCGGTGTCGCGGACGTAGTTCACCTGGAGGTAGCCGGCGGTGAAGACGTTGCCGACGAGGTAGGCGATGACCCCGAACGTGCCGCAGGCGATCATGACCGGCACGATGGCGAGGCCGTCGAGACCGTCGGTGATGTTCACCGCGTTGCCGGCGCCGACGATCACGAAGCCGGCGAACAGGACGTAGAACCAGCCGAGGTTCAGGAGCGCGTCCTTGAACACCGGGAAGGCGAGCTGGTTCTGCAGCGCGGGCGCCGAATAATACGAGATCAGGGTACAGGCGGAGATGGCGATGGACGCTTCGAGCAGCAGCCGGAACTTGCCCGAGAACCCCTTATGCGACTGCTTCGTCACCTTGAGGTAGTCGTCGTAGAAGCCGATGGCGCCAAAGCCGAGGGTCACCGCGAGGGTCACCCAGACGAAATGATTGCGCGGATTGGCCCAAAGCAGGATCGCCACGATGGCGCCCGCCAGGATCATCAGCCCGCCCATGGTCGGCGTGCCGCGCTTGGTCAGATGGGTCTGCGGCCCGTCCTCGCGGATCGGCTGGCCCTTGCCCTGGCGCAGGCGCAGCAGCGAAATGATGAGCGGCCCGAACCAGAACACGAACAGGCCCGCCGTGAACAGCGCGCCGCCGGTGCGGAAGGTGATGTAGCGAAAGACGTTGAGGGGCGTGAGCGTGCCACTCAGGTCCGACAGGAGATACAGCATCCAGCACCCGGTCGCGGTTTGTCTGACGATGGACGATACGGGGTTGGAGGAGGCCGCGCGCCTTTCCGTCCCCGCCGTGTCGCCCGGTTCGCGGGCGCTCCCGGCGAAAGACCGGGACTGACACGGAGGTCTATTGGCGGATCGCGGCCTGCGCCGACTCGGCGCGGTCCACGGCGCCCGCGTAGCGGGCTTTGAAGGCTTCGACAATGCGGCCCATGCGGATGCTGTTCGAGCCCTTCACCATCACGGCGTCTCCGGCGCGCAGGGCAGCGAGGAGCGGATCGACGAGATCCGACGACATTCCAGCCGAGACGCCGCGCCGGCTCACCGGCAGCGCCTCGAACAGGTGGCGCATCAGCGGGCCGGCGGTGAAGACGAGATCGATCCCGGCTTCTTCCACGGCCGAGGCGAGGGCCCGGTGGTGCTCTTCCGCCGCCGCCCCGAGTTCCAGCATGTCGCCGAGGACCGCGATGCGGCGCCCGCGCGATCCGGTCTCGATCCCGGACAAGGTGGCCAGGGCCGCGCGCACCGAGGCCGGGTTGGCGTTGTAGCTCTCGTCCACCAGGAAGGCCTCGCCGTCCCGAAGCTTGAGCGCCGTGCGCTCGCCGCGCCCGACGGGGGGCTTCAACGCGGCCAGGGACAGGGCGGCACGGGCGAGGTCGGCGCCCAGGGCATGGACCACCGCCATGACGCCGAGGGAATTCATTGCCGTGTGCCGTCCCGGCGTTCCGAGCTGGTAGGTGACGGGAATACCCATCACCGATGCGTCCACCACGGAGAGATCGGGCCGCATGACGATACGAAGCGCCCTGATATCGGCCTCCGGATGCTCGCCGAACGTGACGACGCGGCCCGCCTTCGAGGCATGCGCATGGGCCAGCAATCGCGAAAAGTTCGGGTTGTCGCGGTTGATGATCGCGGTCCCGCCGGCGCTCAGCCCGGAAAAGATCTCGCCCTTGGCGTCGGCGATGGCCGAGAGCGAGGCGAAATGCTCGATATGGACCGGCTCGACCGTGGTGATCAGCGCGATGTCCGGCCGGACCATGGCCGTCAGCGGCACGATCTCGCCGGGATGGTTCATGCCGATCTCGAACACGCCGTAATCGCTGTCGGCGGGCATCCGCGCCAGGGTCAGCGGGACGCCCCAATGGTTGTTGTAGGAGGCGATGGACGCATGGGTCCGCCCCTGCGCGGAGAGGACGTGGAGCAGCGCCTCTTTCGTGCCGGTCTTGCCGACGGAGCCGGTGACGGCGACGATGCCGGCATGGCTGCGCCGGCGGGAGGCCGCACCGAGGGCACGCATGGCGTCGAGGATCGGATCCTCGCCCGCTCCCGACACGGCAAGGACGCCGCCCGCCCCGGCGAATTCCTCGGCCCGGTCGGCGGCGACCACGGCCGCTCCGGCACCGCGCCCCAGGGCATCGCGAACGAAATCGTGTCCGTCCCGCGCCTCGCCGCGAATGGCGAAGAACAGGTCGCCCGGCTGCAGCGTCCGCGTGTCGATGGAGGCACCGGTGACCGGCTTCGGATTGCCGAGCAACGTGCCGCCGGTGGCGGCTTCCAGGGCCTCGGGGGTCCAGAGGGGGGTCGTCATCGGGTGGACTCATGCATGGAGCGGCCGCGCGCGTACCCTCCCCCCTCTGCGGGGGAGGGTGGCCCGCGAAGCGGGTCGGGAGAGGGGAGCGCCGTATCCGGAGAGGTCGTCCCCTCCCCCGCCTGCTCCGCAGGCACCCTCCCCCGCAGAGGGGGGAGGGTGAGACGCGCTGAAATCAGCGATTCTCTCTCGGTCGATCTCACGCCCCCACCTCCGCGATTGCGGCCCGGATCACCTCGTGATCCGAAAACGGGAGCACTTGTGAGCCCACGATCTGGCCGGTTTCATGACCCTTGCCGGCGACGACCAGGACGTCGCCGGGCCGGAGCCCGCGCATGGCGGTGCGGATCGCCTCGGCCCGGTCGCCGATCTCGATGGCGCCGGGAGCGGCGGCGAGGATGGCGGCGCGGATCGAGGCCGGATCTTCGCTGCGCGGATTGTCGTCGGTCACGATGACGAGGTCGGCCTTGCCTGCCGCGATGGCGCCCATGAGCGGACGCTTGCCGGCGTCTCGGTCGCCGCCGCAGCCGAAGACGCAGACGAGGCGGCCGGTGGCGAAGGGGCGTAGCGCGTCGAGCACGCTCTCCAGCGCCTCCGGTTTATGGGCGTAATCCACGAGGCAGAGGGCGCCGTTGACCTCGCCGATCCGCTCCATGCGGCCGGGTACGCCGGTGAGGTGTTCGAGGGTGGCGAGGATCTCGGGCATGCGCGCGACCCCGACGGCCTGCCCGACGAGGCCGGCGGCCAGGAGAGCGTTCTCGACTTGGAAGGCGCCAACGAGCGGCAGACGTACGCTATAGGCGGCCGGCCCTCCCGGACCTGGCCCATGCACCGTCAGAACCTGGGCGAACCCCTCGGTGGTCGCGTCGATTAGGCGAAGATAGCCGCCGTGACGTCCAGTCGTATGGAGTTCATGCCCAGTGGCATCGGCGGCTTCCATCACTCTACCGACGTAGGGGCCATCGGCATTCACGACAGCGGGCCGGCCATCCGGAAGGAGCGTCGTGAACAGCCGCAGCTTAGCCTGGAGATATTCCTCGATGGTCGCGTGGTAATCGAGGTGGTCGCGGCCGAGATTGGTGAAGCCGGCGACGGCGAGCGTCACGCCGTCGAGGCGACGCTGCTCGATCCCGTGGGACGAGGCCTCCATGGCGAGATGGGTGATGCCGTCATCGGCCAGCCGCGCCAGGGTCTCGTGCAACGAGACCGGATCGGGCGTGGTGAGCGAGCCGTATTGCGCGCCGCGATCGGTGACGATGCCCACCGTGCCGAGGCTCGCCGAGGCGAGCCCCAAGCGCGACAGGATCTGGCGGACGAAATCGGCGACAGAACTCTTGCCGCTGGTTCCGGTGACCGCGATCACGGTCTCCGGCTGGCGGCCGGAGAAGCGCGCGGCGGCCAGAGCCAGGGCCCGGCGCACGTCGGGAACGGCGATCCAGAGAGCCTCGGCCGGCAGGTCGGCGGGCCGGTCGCCCTCCCCCAGGATGGCCACGGCGCCATCCGCGAACGCCTTGGCCGCGAAGGTCTTTCCGTCGACCTTGGTTCCCGGCACCGCCACGAAGACGCCGCCGGGAACGACCCGGCGGCTGTCGGCGGTGATGCCATGCACGGCGTTTCCCGACGCCGCACCGAGGTCGGCGTCGGGGAACAATCCGCCGAGGGTCATGCCGCTCATCGTCCGTCGAGCATCGTCGCGTGATACGCGCCGAGCTTCACCATGAGGGGGAACGGCTTCACCGGCGGATCGAATTGCGGCGGCAGGCCGATGATCGGGGCGACGCGCTCGATCACCCGGCCCGTGACGACGCCGGAGTTCCAGGCGGCGGTGGCGTAGCCGCCGGATTCCGGCAGGCCCTGCGGCTCGTCCATGATGGTGACGAACAGGTATTTCGGGTTGTTCATGGGCGCGGCGGCCATGAAGGTCGTGAACAGGCGGTTCTTCACGTAGCGGCCGTGGATGACCTTCTCGGCCGTGCCGGTCTTGCCGCCGACATAGTAGAGCGGGATCGAGGCCTTCTTGGCCGAGCCCTCCACCGCGTTGAGGCGCATGATGAAGCGCATCGCCTCGCTAGTCTCGGGCTTGAGCACGCGGGTCGCCTTCTTCAGCGCCTCCGCCTCGGTGGTCTTGAGGAAGGTCGGCACGATGAGGTTGCCGCCATTGGTGATGGCGCCCACCGCCGCCGCCGCCTGGAGCGGTGCCACCGCGAGACCGTGACCGAAGGCGATGGTGATGGTGTTGATCTCGGTCCAGCGCGAGGGAACGATGGGCTCCGCGCTCTCGGGCAGTTCCGTCCGCATCCGGTCGGTGAGGCCCATCTTCTTCAGGAAGGCCTTGTGACCGGGCACGCCGATGCCGAGCGCCATCTTGGCCGAGCCGATGTTGGAGGAGTGGGTGAACACCTCCGGCATGGTGATGGTGCGGTTGGTGCCGTGATATTCGTGGATCTTCTGCCGGCCCCAGGTGAGTACGCCGCCGCGCGTGTCGAAGGTGGAATTGACGTTGTACTTGCCGGAATCGAGGGCCATGGCCAGCGTCATCGCCTTGAAGGTCGAGCCCATCTCGTAGACGCCGACATTCATCCGGTTGATCCGGTCGGGATTGTTCGCCTCGGCCGGGTTGTTGGGGTCGAAATCCGGCAGGGAGGCAAGCGCGATCACCTCGCCGGTGGTCACGTCGAGGATCATACCCGCCGCGGCCTTGGCCTTGAAGTGGTCGAGGCCCCAGGCCAGTTCGTCGCGCAGGGCGAACTGCGCCCGCAGGTCGATGGAGAGCTGGACCGGGCGGAGATCGGTGGATTTGGCGACGAAGCCGAGGCTGTTGAGGTCCTTCAGGCCGGTATTGTCGATGTACTTCTCGATGCCGGCGATGCCGATATTGTCGAGGTTGGTCACGCCCAGGATATGGGCCGCCGCCGTGCCGTTGGGGTAGACGCGCTTGTGGTCGGGCAGGAAGCCGACGCCCGGAATGCCGAGGCGATGCACCTCGAGCTGTTGCTTCGGGGTGATCTCGCGCTTGACCCAGACGAAGCCCTTCTTCGTCGAGAGTTTGGCGCGCAGGTCGGTGGCGTTGAGCTCGGGCAGGACGGCGGTGAGGAGCTCCACCGCCTCGTCCTTGTCGTAGATGTTCTTCGGCTCGGCGAAGACCGAGACCGTGCGGATGTCGGTGGCGAGGATCTCGCCGTTGCGGTCGACGATGTCGGGCCGGATCGCGGTGGTGGCCGCGGCGGCGACGCGGTTGTCGCCGTTATCGGCCTGGGGGAAGGCCGCCATCGCCACGAGCCGGCCGGCGATGGTGAGGAAGACCACCGCAAAGCCGAGACCGACGAGGCCGACGCGGGCATAGGACCGCTCGATGGCCAGATGGAACATCGCCCGCACCACGCCCATCACCGTCCAGGTCGGACGCGCGGCGGCCGCCGGCTGCGGAGCGCTCTCCTGAGCGTGGACATCCCCGGCCTCTTCGGCGGTGTGGGGCGCGTGATCGTGAACGGTCTCGTCTGACACGGGACTACCTCGAAACCGTATTGGGCGTTCTGGTGGTTTGGACGGTGGTCGTCTTGGTCGCCGACGCGGTGGTCGTCGGCTTGGTGGTCGTCGTGCGCGTGGTGATCGAGCCGGTCGTCCTCGGCTCGTCGGCGGTTTTCACCGCCGACTTTTCCTTGGGCGTCGCGGTGGCGGCCAGCAGGCGGCCGATCTCGTCGCCGCGGTCGGGACGCATCGGCAGGTCGGAGAGGCGGCCGAGATGGTTCACGCCGATGGGCTCGAGGGCGAGATGGCGCTCGACGGCGGCCTGCAGGCGATCGGGCCGGGTCAGGAGCTGCCACTCGGCCCGCAGCACCGCGATGGCCTGCCGCTCCTTGTGGAGCTGGCTCTTGGCCTTCGAGACCTGGCCGGCCTGATACAGCGTGTCGTACTTGATCGAGTAGGCGTAGATCGCCGACCCGATCAGGCCAAGGATGGCGAGGACGTTCAGCAGACGGATCACCGACGCACTCCACCACTCTTCGAGACGAGGTGACCGCGCTGGGCGGGAAGGGCCGCCAGCGCTTCGATGGCGGCCAGCGGCGGCGCGACGGGCGCCATGGTGCGCTCGGCGGCCCGGAGCTTGGCCGAGCGCGAGCGCGGATTGGCATGGATCTCGGAATCCGAGGCCGTCACCGGCCCCTTCGTCACCATGGTGAAGCTGCGCGGGGTCGGCGCATCGGCGCTCGGCAGGTGGCGGGAGGCCTGGGCCGCCCGGCCGCTGCGCGCGGAGAAGAACTGCTTGACGATGCGGTCTTCCAGCGAATGGAAGGTGACCACCGCGAGGCGCCCGCCGGGCCGGAGGATCCGCTCGGCGGCATGCAGCGCCTGGACGAGTTCGCCGAGTTCGTCGTTCACGGCGATGCGCAGCCCCTGGAAGGTCCGCGTCGCCGGATGGATGCCGCTGGCGGGATCCGCCCAGACCACGCTCGACACGATCTCGGCGAGCGCCGCCGTGGTCTCGATCGGGCCTTTCCGCCGTGCCTCGATGATGGCGCGGGCCACCGCCCGCGAGCGGCGCTCCTCGCCGTAATGGTAGATGATGTCGGCCAGCGTCGCCTCCTCGGCGCCGTTGACGAGATCGGCGGCGCTCTGGCCGGCGCGCTCCATGCGCATGTCGAGGGGGCCGTCGTTACGGAACGAGAAGCCCCGGTCGGCCTGGTCGATCTGCATCGAGGAGACGCCGATATCGAGGACGACGGCGTCGGCCGTCTCAGTGCCCTGCTCCCGGAGGAGGGCATCGAGCGTGCCGAACCGGCCCGGCACCAGGGTCAGGCGCCCTTCGGAGGCGGCCACGAGGCCCGCGCCGCCGGCGATGGCATTGGGATCACGGTCGATGGCGAGGACGTGCACGCCCGGATCGGCCTGCAGCATCGCACGGGTGTAGCCGCCCGCTCCGAAGGTGCCGTCCACGGCCAGGGACGCGCCGGTCAGCGCGAGCGAGGCCACGACCTCCGTGAGCAGCACGGGAATGTGGGGCGGGGCCGCCGCCGGGCCGACGGGGAGGTCGTCATGGAGGACCGTCATGACGCGAACCGGCCGATGGCGGAGCTCGGGACGCGCCGGAGCGAGACGTGCCGAAGCGGAACGGGTCGAGGACGCCGAACGGCGACGGAGGAATGGATGTGATGCATGCGTCCCTGCGGCGGGCATCGACCGCTCCGAGGCGGCCGGAAGAGACGGGACGGCAAAGGAAGACGAGGCGTCGCGGACGCGGCCCGCACTTCGCCCCAGGCGAGCGCCCTGTGCGTCCGCCGTTCCCAAAATCGCCGCTGACGAAGTGATTCCGGGTAACATGAGCCTCTGAGCACCGTCAACGCGCGGACCCGCATGGGCGCCGTCGAGACCGATCAGACCTCAGCAAGGTTAACCGACGGTAAGTTTCGTCGGTTTTATGCAGCCTATTCGATGCGTGGAAGGACGCTCGCCGGGTGCGGGCGGGAAGCGGATCAGCCGGCCTTTAAGCCGGGTTCTGTAGGGCCCGGGAGCGAGCTCCCGGACGTGGCGGCCATTCCTCTGGGACGATCGTTACCGAACGCCTCGAGCAACCAACCCGGGCGACGAGCCTGGAGAGAGGGCCTGCCCCGTCCTGTCGGACCGAGCGTGTCGCCCCTATTCGGTTTTGCTCCCGGTGGGGTTTGCCGTGCCGTCCGCGTTGCCGCGTCCGCGGTGCGCTCTTACCGCACCCTTTCACCCTTACCCTGCATGAAGCAGGGCGGTCTGCTCTCTGTGGCACTATCCCTGGGGTCGCCCCCGCCGGACGTTATCCGGCACCGTCTCTCCATGGAGCCCGGACTTTCCTCCCCGGTTCGCACCGGAGCGGCCGCCCGGCCGACTGATCCGGCGCGGATGTGCGCCGCCATCGCGCCCGAGGTCAAGGAGCCGGATGCCCATCCGAGCGCCATGGCGGGATTTTGTTCGGCGGCTTGTTCGACGATCCGCGCGGCCCTAGCTCCCCTTGTGGGCCACCCCCGTCGCGGCGGCCCGCCAACGTGAGGAGGTGACCATGGCAACGAGCGATTCGGCCTGGACGCTCGAAAACGTATCCGAACTCCGGACGCTGGCGCGCGAGCGCGTGCCGGTTTCCATCATCAGCCTGAAGCTCAAGCGGCCTATCGAAGCCGTCTCGGCCAAGCTCGCCGAACTCGGCATCACGCCGGCCAACGAAGCGGGCGGCGCCTAAACAGGTTCGCATTGGCCTTTGGTGTGTCGCAGGTTTTGGGACGCAAAACCGGTGACCACCTTTGCTAAACCTGCGTAGCATTGCAATGCCATGAGCGGGGCGCGCGATGACGTGCCCCGCGAGGTCGCGGTCCTACCAGGAGCCGGTATTCTCCATCGAGGCCCACGGCTCCTGCGGCGCCTTGGCCTCACCCTTCTGCAGGATCTCGATAGAGATTCCGTCCGGCGACTTCACGAAGGCCATGTAGCCGTCGCGCGGCGGCCGGTTGATGGTCACGCCCTTGTCCTGCAGGCGCGCGCAGAAGGCGTAGATGTCGTCCACCTGATAGGCGAGATGGCCGAAATTGCGCCCGCCGGAATAAGTCTCCGGATCCCAGTTATAGGTGAGTTCCACCTGGGGCGCCTTCGTCTCCAGGGCCGTGTCATAATCGCCGGGGGCCGCGAGGAAGACGAGGGTGAAGCGGCCCTTCTCGTTCTCCACGCGGCGGGTCTCGCGCAGGCCGAACGTGTCCACGTAGAAGGCGAGCGCCTTGTCGAGATCCGCCACGCGGACCATCGTGTGCAGGTATTCCATGGGTTGGGTTGTCTCCGGTTGATGCCGCCTATGTGGCCCGGCTATGCCAAGCGTCAACGCCGCCGGGCCTCCGACGCTCCCGCCCCCTCTCACCCGAGGGTGGACGCCGAGCGGGCCGACGACGCGGAGCCGTTCTTACTCCTCGCTCTCGATCAGGACCGACCGCATGCGCACCGAAAGCCCGACCCTGATCCGTCTCGAGGATTACCGGCCGAGCGACCACCTCATCGACACCGTGGCGCTCGACGTTCGGCTCCACCCCCGCGAGACCAGGATCGTCGCGACCCTGGCCCTTCGCCCGAATCCGGACGGACGCCCGAACGCGTCTCTCGTGCTGGATGGGGACGATCTCGCGCTGACGCGGCTGTCGCTCGATGGCGAAATCCTCGATCCGGCGGCCTATTCCGCCACTGCCTCGGCGCTGACGGTGCACGAGCCGCCGCAAAAGCCCTTCACGCTGACGATCGAGACGCGGGTCGACCCGACCGCCAACACCAAGCTCATGGGGCTCTATCGGTCGAGCGGCGTCTACTGCACCCAGTGCGAGGCCGACGGCTTCCGCCGGATCACCTACTTCCTCGACCGGCCCGACGTGATGTCAGTCCATACGACCCGGATCGAGGCCGATGCCGACGAAGCGCCCGTCCTTCTCGGCAACGGCAACCTGACGGAATCCGGGCCTGCCGGCCCCGGCCGCCATTATGCGATCTGGCACGATCCGCACCCGAAGCCCGCTTATCTCTTCGCCCTCGTCGGCGGCCGCCTCGACCGTGTGTCCGCTGAGTTCACCACGATGGAGGGTCGCCCCGTTTCCCTCGCCGTCTACGTGGAGCCGGGCAAGGCGGACCGGGCCGCTTATGCCCTCGACGCCATCGCCCGCTCGATGACCTGGGACGAGGAGGCGTTCGGCCGCGCCTACGATCTCAATGTCTTCAACGTCGTGGCGGTGTCCGACTTCAACATGGGCGCCATGGAGAACAAGGGCCTCAACATCTTCAACGACAAATACGTCCTCGCCTCGCCCGACACCGCCACCGATGCCGATTATGCGGCGATCGAGCGGATCATCGCCCACGAGTATTTTCACAATTGGTCGGGCAACCGCGTCACCTGCCGCGACTGGTTCCAGCTCTGCCTGAAGGAAGGTCTCACGGTCTTCCGCGACCAGGAATTCTCGTCCGACATGCGCTCGCGTGCGGTCCATCGTATCGACGAGGTCAGGACGCTCCGAGCCCGCCAGTTCCCGGAGGATGCCGGGCCGCTGGCCCATCCGGTCCGGCCCAAGGCCTATGCCGAGATCAACAACTTCTACACGGCCACCGTCTACGAGAAGGGCGCGGAGATCGTGCGCATGCTGCGCAGCCTGATCGGCGCCGCCGCCTTCCGCGCCGGGATGGACCGCTACTTCGCCGACAATGACGGGCGAGCCGCTACGGTGGAGGATTTCCTCGCCGCGTTCAGTGCCGAGACCGGACGCGATCTGTCGGCTTTCGCGCGGTGGTACGAGCGGCCGGGAACGCCGGTGGTCGGCGTCGAGGGGGAATACGACGCCACGGCGCGCACCTATCGCCTGCGCTTTCGCCAGCGCTTGGCGGGCGCAGAGGACAGCCCGCCTCTCGTCATCCCCATCGCCCTAGGCCTCGTCGGCGAGGGCGGGCCCATCGCCGCGTCCTGCGAACGCGTCAGTGAGGGCGTCTTCGTCCTCGACCGCGCCTCGGACGAGATCGTGTTCTCCGGGGTCGGCGAAAGGCCGGTCCCGTCCCTGCTCCGGGGCTTCTCCGCCCCGGTCCGGATCGAGTTGGCATCAAGCGATGCCGACCGCCTGCGGCTGCTCGCCCGCGACACCGACGCGTTCAACCGCTGGCAAGCGGCCCAGAGCGTCGCCATGCGCCTGATCGTCGAACGGACGAGGGCCGATGCCCCGCCGGCGGATGATGCGGGACCGCACGCGCGGGCCTTCATCGAGGCTCTTTCCACCTTCCTCGATGCCGAAGCCTTGCGCGATCCAGCCTTCGCCGCCCTCGTCCTCGGTCTGCCGAGCGAGGGCGACGTCGCCAACGAACTCGGCGGCGACATCGACCCCGATGCGATCCACCGCGCCCGGCGGACCTTGCGGCGCCAGATCGGGCAGGGTCTCGGACGACGACTGGACTCCCTCCACACCGCCATGGCCGAAGCGGCGGGCCTGACCTTCAGCCCCGATGCGGCCTCGGCCGGGCGCCGGGCCCTGCGCAATGCCGCCCTCGACCTCATCGCCGCGGCGGACGGAGCGCGAGGCGGCGAACTCGCCGCCACCCAGTTCGCCGAGGCTGCGAACATGACCGACCGGCTGGCAGCCCTCTCCACCCTGGCCGCGATACCGGGCGAAGCGAGGGAGGCGGCACTCCATGCCTTCGGCGCCCGTTACGCCGACGAGCCGCTGGTCCTCGACAAGTGGTTCGCCATTCAGGCGATGATCCCGGAGGAGGGCACGATCGCCCGCGTCGCCGCGCTTCAGAACCATCCGGCTTTCGCCATCACCAATCCGAACCGGGTGCGCGCTCTTCTCGGAACCTTCGCCATGGCGAACCCGACGCAGTTCTCCCGGCCCGACGGAGCGGGCTTCAGATTGATGGCGGACGCGATCCGAACCATCGACGGCACGAATCCACAGCTGGCCGCGCGGCTTCTGACCGCGTTCGGATCATGGAAAATGTTGGAATCCGGACGGCGGACTCAAGCCACGGCCACGCTTGGCGAATTCGCCTCCGCCGCGGGGCTTTCGCGCGACGTGGCCGATATCCTCGGCCGGACACTCGCGGATGGTTAACGCTTTCTAAAATAACATCAAATTCGAATTATCGATTCTCTGAATCCGATTGTCACACTGAGCCGAGAGTCAAGGACATCGCCAAGAATTTCGTGGACAAGTTGCCTGTGGAAATGCTGAATTGAATACGATTCGAAGCGTGACTCACCCCACGCCAAGGAACGACTCATCCACAGCTGCGGGGACTTGTCATGCTGGAGGCGGATTCCGCTTCCCTCTCCGCACGTGCGGATACGATTCTTGGTATTCACCGCCCTCAGACCGCGGCCCATACCCGGTTCGTCCGTGCCGAGATCTGGCTCCGCTATGCGGTGCCCGCCTTTCTGGCCACGTTTCTCGTCTGCCTGGCGGCTGGCGCGGCACTGCAGCTGCGCGGCGAGCGCAGTGAGATCCTGCGCGATACGGTCTCCGACATCGAGACCTTCACGCGCCTCGTCACCGGCGCCCTGGCGGATGTGGAGGCGACCACCCCCGCGATCCGGTCACGCCTGGAAACGCTTCTTCCCGTCTCCCTGATGCCGGCCGGACGCCAGATCCTGGTGACCTCGGCGTCAGAGACCATCCTCGGCGCCCACCCGGCACTGACGGACCTGAGCGGGACCCTGACGGACCGCCTCGGCGAGATGCAGGCGCTCAGCACGCTGGGCGAGCGCGCCGGCGTGATGGCCCTCACCCTCGCCAACGGTGAGCAGGCCTTCGCGGCCCTGCGGACGCTTCCCAAAGGCCGCGGCCAGATCGCCGTGATCCAGCCCATCGCGCCGGTCCTCGACGCCTGGGCCATACGGATGCGGCATCAGGTGGTCCTCTACGGCGCCGCCGCCCTCGTCATCCTCGGAATCGGAATCGCCTACGCGCTCCAGACCCAGCGCGCCTACGCGGTGGACAGGCTCTGCGAGCAGATCAAGCAGCGGCTCGACACGGCCCTCGGACGCGGCCGCTGCGGATTGTGGGACTGGGATATCCCGCGCGGCCGGATCTACTGGTCGGATTCGATGTACGCCCTGCTCGGCTACCGCCGGGAGCGGGAGTTCCTGTCCTTCGGGGACGTGAACGCCCTGGTCCATCCCGATGACGGCGACCTCTACGCCCTGGCCCGCCAGCTGGCCGCGAGCCAATCCACCGTCGATCACGAGTTCCGCATGCGCAGCGCCAATGGCGGCTGGATCTGGCTGCGCACCCGCGCCGAGATCGTCCCCGATCAGGTCGATGGCGGACGTCACCTCGTGGGCATCGCCCTCGACGTCACCGAGCAACGCCAGCTCGCCGAATCCAACGCCACCGCCGACATGCGCCTGCGCGACGCGGTGGAGGCGATCTCTGAAGCCTTCGTGCTGTGGGACACGAGCAACCGCCTCGTCCTGTGCAATTCAAAGTTCCGCCACCTCCATGCCCTGAGCCCGGACGACGCGATTCCCGGCAAGCGCTACCATGAGATCATGGGCCGAGGCGTCCTGCCGCCGGTGCGTCGCGAACTCCGCGAGATCGAGGCCTCGTCGGCGACAGCCCGCACCTTCGAGGCGGAACTCACCGATGGCCGCTGGCTCCAGATCAGCGAGCGGCGGACCAAGGACGGCGGCTACGTCTCGGTCGGCACCGACATCACCAACCTCAAACGTCAGCAGGAGCAGCTCGTCGCCTCGGAGCGGGAGCTGATCGAGACGGTCAAAGACCTGAAACGCTCGCGCCGGACGCTGGAACTGCAGACCCATCAGCTCGCGGACCTCGCCGAGCGCTACCTCGACCAGAAGGCTCAGGCCGAGACCGCCAATCAGGCGAAGTCCGAGTTCCTCGCTACCATGAGCCACGAGCTGCGCACGCCGCTCAACGCCATCATGGGCTTTGCCGAATTGATGGAGAGCGGAGTCTACGGGACGCTCGGCTCCCCGCGCTACACCGAGTATTGCCGCGATATCCGCTCCAGCGGCGACTACCTGCTCTCGGTCATCGACGACATCCTCAACATGTCGCGCATCGAATCGCACCGCGTCCGCCTCGCCCTTCGGGAAGTGCCCCTCGACGGTGCGGTCCGGAATGCGCTGAAGCTGGTGACCGAGGCGGCCAGGGCGAAGTCGCTGACCATCGCCGTCGACGTCGCCACCGACCTGACCCTGCTGGCCGATGGACGCGCCCTGCACCAGATCCTGCTGAACCTCATCCAGAACGCGGTGAAATTCACCCCCGGAGGCGACGGGCGCATCGTCGTCAAGGCGCGCCCCTCCGGCGACCAGGTCAACATCTTCATCGAGGATAACGGGATCGGCATCCCGAAGGCCGCCCTGCGCCGACTCGGCTCGCCCTTCCAGCAGGTGGAGACGAACCTCACCCGCACGCACAAGGGCTCCGGGCTGGGGCTCGCCATCGCCCGCTCCATGGCGGAACTGCATGGCGGTTCGCTGCGCATCCGCTCGGAGGAAGGCCTCGGCACCATCATCATGGTGCGCATGCCGATCCCGACGGCGGAACGGCGGCGCGACCTCGTCGCCGCGAGTTCCGACGAGACGGTGGACTCCCTGCGCGAGGCATCGGGCGCACGGCCCCGCGGCGGGGCAGGAACGGCCGGAATGCAGCCCCGGACCCAGGCGGCCGTATCGGTCTGACGGCGACCATCCTCGCCGTCAGGCCGCGTTCTTCGGACAGGGAGGGTCGGCGAGCTGCGACACCGACCCGTCGGGCTCGATCCGCACCCTGTGCTCGGTGGGCCGCATCCTGCCGGACTGACGGCCGGCGGACGGAGGGATGCCGGCGCATCCCTCCGTCCCCGAGGTTGTCCGGTCTCTCAGTACTCGACGATGTCCTCGAGCGCGTAGTGCTTCACCGTCTTGCGGTTGGCGATGAGCTCGTCGATGGTCGGCTCGCCCTTGATGGCGCGGGCGATGGCGAGCTTCGTCGCCTCGTAATTGGTGCGGTAGAGATCCTTCTGGTCGAGATTGGCATCCTCGGCGCAGCGCGGGTCGAGCCAGATCATGATGATCATGCACAGATCGTCGAGGCCGTCCTTCGGCAGGATGCCCTCGATCACGCAATCGACGATGGCGTCGCCCGTGGCGGCCTGAACCACCCCGCCCAGCAGGTTCACGTACTCCGCCGTGTGGATCGTCGCCTTGGTGGTCATCATCGTGGAGGGACGCACGAGCTGGTTCAGGTCGCGCACCACGAACATGCGGGTATGGCCCTGGACCTGCCCCATCATGCCGGCGAAGGCCTGGCCCACCGGGCCGCGGGTGGAGCCGATCAGCACCTCCGGCATCGCGTCGGTGTACTGGCCGTCGGCAGCGAGAACGGTGGCCTCTCCGGTGCGGAACCAGATCTCGGACATGTCGGCGTTTCCTTATTCCTGGGCGAGTGTTGCCCGGCCGGCGATCCGGCCGTTTCGCGGGCGGACAAACACCGTTCCGCCGCTGCCCGTCAATCGTTCGCGTCCGAGAGAGTTTCGCGGCCCGCGCTTCCCCTCTGGCCTCGCAGGCCGCAATCGGTCATTCCATGCGCGGTTTCGGGCATCGCGTCATCGGCATCGTCCGATGGATCGCAGCCCATCGTCGGGCCGATGCCGCGAGCCGAACGGGAGTGGGGCGAATGAACGGGCAGCAGGAACGGGACTGGAGTCTCGCCGTCGCCGCATTGCCGGACGGTGTGCGGCTCGAACTGGGCCTGGCGGACCTGTCCGGGACGCCCTTCACGGCCATTCTCGCCCTCGACCGGCGGGAGGCGCGCGATCTCGCCCGCGCCCTGCTCGCGGCCTCGGGAGACGCGGCCGAGCGGACGTTTCCGCGCCCGTCCTCACCGAGCGGGACGTGACGCGTCAGACCACCCTATTCATCCGCGCCCGGGAAGCCTCGGCACCTTGAGGCCGCGCTCTTCCGGCGTCGGCTTGCAGATGTAGGAGAACTCGGTCTGCAGGTCGGAAAAGACCGACTCTCCGGTGATCTTGCAATTCTCGCGGGCCGTCTCGTCGAGGAAGGTCCGCGCCGCCTCGCGCAACCGCTTGGCACGGGTCTCCGCCGGGCCGCCCTGCCCGTCGTAGCGCTCGTCGATGCCGCAGCCCGCGATCTCCCGCAAACCATCGGAGACAACGAGCATCTTGCTCACGCGGCGCTGGTCGTAGACCGAATAGGGATCCTTGCAGCCGATGGTCACCACTTGGACGCCCACGGTGGCGTAGTTCTTCGACAGGTAGGAGAAACCGGTACAGCCGGAGACCCCGAGGGCGAGCGTGACCGCGACGGCCAGGATTCCGGTGGTCCGGTTCAACGTGGTCGCGCTCCGCTCAGCCGCTTAATCAACGGTCCGCATTGAAGCGCGGGCAGTCCGACGGTCAAGCCTCGCCGGGACACACCTGCGCTCCATTCGACCCAATCACGTGCCTTACACCAAATCTCAGTGAGCCCGACCCATAGGTTGGACTCATCGAGATCGGGTCTTACTCCGCCGCCGCCGCGAGATAGCGGGCCGGGTCGTAGTTGAGGATGGGCCCGAGCCAGCGCTCGACCTCGCGCAGATCCATGCCCTTGCGCAGGGCGTAATCCTCGACCTGATCCCGCTCCACCTTGGCGACGCCGAAGTAATGCGCCTCCGGATGGGCGATGTAGAGGCCCGACACCGAAGAGCCCGGCCACATGGCGTAGCTCTCGGTGAGTTTCACCCCGATGCGCGGCTCGGCCTTCAACAGGTCGAACAGCGTGACCTTCTCGGTGTGGTCAGGCTGGGAGGGATAGCCGGGAGCCGGACGAATGCCCGCATATTCCTCCCGCACGAGGTCGTCCGGTGCGAACGTCTCGTCGGCGGCGTAGCCCCAGAACTCCTTGCGGACGCGCTCGTGCATGCGCTCGGCCAATGCCTCGGCGATGCGGTCGGCGAGCGCCTTCACCAGGATCGAGCGGTAATCGTCGTTGGCCCGCTCGAAGCGCTCGGCGATGCGCACTTCCTCCAGCCCCGCCGTGACGACGAAACCGCCGACGTAATCGCCGATGCCCGACTCCTTCGGTGCCACGAAGTCGGAGAGGCAGGTATTGGCCCGCCCGTCGCGCTTCGACAGCTGCTGGCGCAGGCCGTGGAAGGTGGCGAGCGTCTCGGAGCGGCTCTCGCCGGTATAGAGCGCGATGTCGTCGCCTACCGCATTCGCCGGCCAGAAGCCGATGATCGCCTTCGGGTTGAACCAGCGCTCCTCGACGATCTGCTTCAGCATCTCCTGCGCGTCGTCGAACAGGGCGCGTGCAGCCGGCCCCTGGTTGGGGTCCTCGAAGATAGCCGGATAGCGGCCCTTGAACTCGTAGGTCTGCAGGAACGGCGTCCAGTCGATATAGGGGACGAGATCCGCCACCTCGTAGGAGGCGAAGACGCGGGCTCCGGTGAAGGTGGGCTTCTGTGGTGCGTAGCCGGTCCAGTCGATCCGGAACGGGTTGGCGCGGGCTTTCGCCAGCGGCAGCCGTTGCTTGTCGAGTTCCGAACGCGCATGGGCGTCGGCGACCTTCCTGTACTCGGCCCGTACCTTCTCGATGGTCGAATCCCGCGTCTCCTTGGAGAGCAGGCTCGACACCACGCCGACGGCGCGGCTGGCATCGGTGACGTAGACCGTCTGGCCCCGGTTGTAGGACGGGTGGATCTTCACCGCCGTATGGACACGGCTCGTGGTGGCGCCGCCGATGAGGAGGGGCACCGAAAAGCCCTCCCGCTCCATCTCGGCAGCCACATGCACCATCTCGTCGAGCGAGGGCGTGATCAGGCCGGAGAGGCCGACGATGTCGACGTTCTCGCGGCGGGCCACGTCGAGGATCTTGGCCGCCGGCACCATCACGCCGAGGTCGATGATCTCGTAATTGTTGCAGGCGAGCACGACGCCGACGATGTTCTTGCCGATGTCGTGGACGTCTCCCTTCACCGTCGCCATCAGGATCTTGCCGGCGGCCTGGCGCTTGCCGTCGCCACCATTGGCGAGCTTTTCCGCCTCCATGAAGGGTTCGAGATAGGCCACGGCCTGCTTCATCACGCGGGCGGACTTCACCACCTGCGGCAGGAACATCTTGCCGGAGCCGAACAGGTCGCCGACCACGTTCATGCCGGCCATCAGCGGGCCTTCGATCACGTGGAGCGGACGTTCGACACCGAGGCGCGCCTCCTCGGTGTCGACGAGGATGTACTCGGTGATCCCGTTGACCAGGGCGTGCTCGATGCGCTTCTGGACGGGCGCCTCGCGCCAGGACAGATCGGCCGTCTTGGCCTGCACGCCGCCACCCGACTTGAAGCGCGCGGCCGCATCGAGCAGCCGATCGGTGGAATCGTCGCGCCGGTTGAGCACGACGTCCTCGCACAGCTCGCGCAACTCGGCCGGCAACTCGTCGTAGATTGCGAGCTGACCCGCATTGACGATGCCCATGTCCATGCCGACCTGGATCGCGTGGTACAGGAACACCGCGTGCATGGCCTCGCGCACCGGCTCGTTGCCACGGAAGGCGAAGCTCAAATTCGAGATGCCGCCCGAGATATGGGCATGGGGCAGGGTCTCGCGGATGATCCGCGTCGCCTCGATGAAGGCGACGCCGTAGCCGTTATGCTCCTCTATACCGGTGGCGACGGCAAAGACGTTGGGATCGAAGATGATGTCTTCCGGCGGGAAGCCGATCTCCTCGGTGAGCACCTTGTAGGCCTTGGTGCAGATCTCGACCTTGCGCTCCAGCGTATCGGCCTGGCCCTGCTCGTCGAAGGCCATCACCACCACGGCGGCGCCGTAGGAGCGGCACACCTTGGCGTCGGCGATGAACTTCTCGACGCCCTCCTTCATGGAGATCGAGTTCACGATGGCCTTGCCCTGGACGCATTTGAGCCCGGCCTCGATGACGTGGAATTTCGAGGAATCGATCATCACCGGCACGCGGGCGATGTCCGGCTCGGCGGCAACGAGGTTGAGGAACTCCACCATCGCCTTCTCGGAATCGAGCAGGCCCTCGTCCATGTTGATGTCGATGATGCTGGCACCCGCTGCCACTTGGTCGCGGGCGACGTCGAGGGCCGCCGCGTAATCGCCCGCGGTGACGAGCTTCCTGAACTTGGCCGAGCCGGTGACGTTGGTGCGCTCGCCGACATTCACGAAAGGAATCTCCTTCGTGAGCGTGAACGGCTCGAGGCCCGACAGACGCATCAGGCGGGGCACCTCGGGAATCGCGCGGGGCTTCACGCCCTCCACGGCCTGCGCGATGGCGCGGATATGGTCCGGCGTGGTTCCGCAGCAGCCGCCGACCATGTTGACGAGGCCGGAGGTGGCGAACTCGCCCACGAGCTTGCCCATGGCCTCCGGGCTCTCGTCGTAGAGGCCGAACTCGTTGGGAAGACCCGCATTCGGGTAGGCGCAGACCAGGGTATCGGCGATGCGCGAGAGTTCCGAGATGTGGCCGCGCATCTCCTTGGCGCCGAGGGCGCAGTTGAGGCCGATGGTGAGCGGGCCGGAATGGCGGAGCGCGTTCCAGAACGCTTCCGGCGTCTGTCCAGAGAGGGTGCGGCCGGACAGATCGGTGATGGTGCCCGAAATCATGATCGGCAGGGTGGTGCCGGTCTCCTCGAACACAGCCCAGGCCGCCGCCACAGCCGCCTTGGCGTTGAGCGTGTCGAAGATCGTCTCGATGAGGATCAGTTCGGCGCCGCCATCGATCAGGCCGCGCACCTGCTCCATGTAAGCGGTCTTGACCTGATCGAAGGTCACCGCCCGGTAGCCCGGATTGTTCACGTCGGGCGAGATCGACAGGGTGCGGTTCGTCGGGCCGATGGCGCCGGCGACGAAGCGGCGGCGGCCATCCTGCTTCTCGGCCAAAGCGGCGGCCTCGCGGGCGAGACGCGCGCCTTGCGCGTTCAGCTCGTGGACGATCGATTCCATGCCGTAATCGGCCTGGGCGATGGTGGTGCCCGAGAAGGTATTCGTCTCACAGACATCGGCGCCGGCCAGGAAGTAGTCGAGGTGGATCTGCCGGATCGCGTCGGGCTGGGTTAGGATCAGGAGGTCGTTGTTGCCCTTCTGGTCGTGGCCGTGATCGAGGAAGCGCCCCCCGCGAAAATCCGCCTCGCCGTAGCCGAGGCGCTGGATCACGGTGCCCATCGCCCCGTCGAGGACGAGGATTTTTTCCGCCGCGCGCTGGCGCAGGGCCGCTTCGATCTCTTGTCCGTCTACGGGGCGGAGGTCTGTCATGGATGTCTCGCTGTCATTCCGGGGCCGCGGAGCGGAGCCCGGAATCCAGTGCCTCATGGGCTCCGGATGGGACTTATCGGTTGCCGGGGTGTCACCCTCGACGGGATCGGTGCGTCTGGAACCCGGGCTCGCCTGTCGGCGCCCCGGGATGACGGGATAGGTCAGGCGGCCTTTGCGGATGCCTTGGCAGCATCCTGGACAGGCTCCTTGGCCGCCACCTTCGGCGCCTGCGCGCGCAGGCCGAGCAGGTGGCAGATCGCATAGACGAGGTCGGAGCGGTTCATCGAGTAGAAATGGAAGTCGTTGACGCCTTCGTCCACCAGATCCAGCACCTGCTCGGCCGCGACGGCGGCGGCGATCAGGCGGCGGGTGTCGACGTCGTTGTCCAGTCCCTCGAACCGGGCGGCCAGCCAATACGGCACCGAGGCGCCGGTGCGGCGGGCGAAATTGGCCGATTGCTTGAAGTTCTGAACCGGCAGGATGCCGGGGATGATCGGGATGTCGATCCCGGCCGCGCGGACCTTGTCGACGTAGCGGAGATAGACGTCGTTCTCGAAGAAGAACTGCGTGATCGCCTGGTCGGCGCCCGCATCGACCTTGGCCTTCAGCGCGTCGATATCAGCGTCCAGCGAGGCGGCCTCGGGGTGCTTCTCGGGATAGGCGGAGACCGAGACCTTGAAGTCGCCGATCCGCTTGATGCCGGCCACGAGATCGCTGGTCCTGGCATACCCGCCAGGATGTGGACGATAGGCGGTGCCCACGCCGTCCTGCGGGTCGCCGCGCAGGGCCACGATGTGGCGCACCCCGGCATCCCAGTAGGATTGTACGACTTCGTCGATCTCCTCGCGGGTGGCGTCCACGCAGGTGAGATGAGCGGCCGGCTTGAGGCTGGTTTCCTTGATCATCCGCGCCACGGTGTTGTGGGTGCGCTCGCGGGTGGAGCCGCCGGCGCCGTAGGTCACCGAGACGAATTTCGGCTGCAGCGGGGCGAGCCGCTCGATCGACGACCACAGGACCTTCTCCATCTCGTCAGTCTTCGGCGGGAAGAACTCGATGGAGACCTGGATCGGGCGGTAGCCGTCGCGGCTGGCGCGGTGATGGGAAGCGGTGGGCATCGGGTCGTCCTCAAGATCGGTCGGTTCAGACGTGAAGGGTCGAGGCGGACAGACGAAGGCCGGTCAGGCCACCGCGCGCTCCACCTCGGAATCGAGGGCTGGCTCGGCTGCGGCGGCGGCGAGCCAGAGAGTGACGGTGAGTTGGTCGCCGCTCTCGTCGCCGGGGGAGAGGTGCCGGGTGGAGACCGTGCCGAGGCCGGCATCGGCGAGCCAGCCCGTGACCTGTTCGGCGGCGAAGCCCAGGCGCCGATGGGCCTGGTCCTCACGCAGAAATTCGAGATCGTGCGGCGCGAAATCCACCACGAGAAGACGGCCGCCCGGCGCCACGAGTCGTCCCGCCTCGCGCAGGGCACGGGCCGGATCGTCGAGATAATGCAGTACCTGATGCACCACGACGAGGTCGAAGCCGCCCCGACCGAAGGGCGGCGCGTGGATGTCGCCCTGGCGCAGGTCGACCCCGGACAAGCCGGCCCGCTCGAGATTGGCGCGGGCGACGGAGAGCATGGCATGGTTCGAGTCGAGACCCGTGGCGCGGCCGGCACGCGGGGCCAGCAGACCGAGCATCCGTCCCGTGCCGGTGCCGAGATCGATGAGGTTCCTCACGGGGCGGGGCCCGAGCGTCTCGATCACCGCCGCTTCCACCATCGCCTCCGGCACGTGGAGCGAGCGAAGCTGGTCCCATTTCGGGGCGAGGCGCGCGAAGAAGGTCTGCGCCGCATCCGCGCGCTGGGTCCGCACGCCATCCAGGCGGGCCCGGTCTTCGGACAGGGGCGGACTCCCGCGGTCGAGGCTGCCGACCAGGGGCTCCACCAGTCCGGCCCTCGCCTCGATGAGGCGGAAGAACGCCCAGGCGCCCTCCCGGTGCCGTTCCACCAGACCGGCCTCGACGAGAAGCTTGAGATGGCGCGAGATCCGCGGTTGCGACTGGCCGAGGATGTCGGTGAGATCGGAGACCGAGAGCTCGCCCTGCATGAGCAGCGCGAGGATGCGCAGCCGCGTTTCCTCCGCGGTGGCGCGCAGCACGCCGAGGGCATCGGCGAAAGGAAGGGCGGTCTTCGCCTCGGCGCTCTCTTGAGACATAAAGATATGTTTATGTCCGATCCGGCCGCATGGCAAGGGGAAAGGGTCGTCTGCAGGAGATCGGCGAGAGAAAGGCGGAAACAGGCGTGGGCGACGATACCGGGAGGGGAGCGTTCGGCCGATTCTGCCGATATGGTCTCCCGCGACGCCGTCCTTTGATCCCGGAACAACAGAAACGCCACCGCGTGACACAGCCGAATTCCCGCCCCCCGATCCGTTTCCGTGGCCGCTCGTTCATGGCCCTCGTGCTGGCTCCCTCGGCACCGGTGCACGACTGGCTCGAGGATCTCGACGCCCTGGCCCGCCGATCCCCGGCCTTCTTCGTCGGCCGTCCGGTCATCCTCGACGTGTCCGGCCTCGGCCTCGACCGGGCGGATCTCACCGCCCTAGTGAGCGACCTCAAGGCGCGGGACGTCACGGTAATGGGGATCGAGGGGGCGAAATCCGGAAGCCTCGGAGAAGGGCTGCCCCCGGCCCCGGCCGGAGGACGGCCCGTGGACGAGGTCGCCACGCCGGACACGCCGGCCCCCGCCGAGCCCCCGCGCCCGCCCCGCTCGCTGATCCTCGACCAGCCGGTCCGCTCGGGCCAGACGATCCTGCATCTCGACGGCGACATCACCATCATGGGATCAGTGGCCTCCGGGGCGGAAGTGATCGCCGGCGGCTCGATCCACATCTACGGGGCGTTGCGGGGGCGGGCCATCGCGGGCGCTTCCGGCAATCCCGATGCCCGCATCACCTGCCGCAAGTTCGAGCCCGAACTGCTCGCCATCGACGGCCTGTATCGGACGGCCGACGATCTCGGGCCGGACCGCCGGGGCCAACCGGCGCAGATCCGCCTGGAAGGGGATGCGATCAAGGTCGCCGCGCTGGAGTAGCGCCGTCACAGGAACCCGGGATTGCAGGATTATCGGCTCACAGGATCACGGAAAGCCCGCTCGTTAACCAACCGGTAACCATAAGGGACGTCAATGGTTCGGTAAGGAATCGCGAGAGCCCGTGACACACGCCCCTCCATCCCGCCGATCCGTCCAGCTTCGAGGCCGCGCCTTCAAGGCGCTCGTCCTGGCCCCGGAGGCTCCGCTTCCCGATTGGTTCGCCGATCTGGATGCCTCGCTGAAGCGTTCGCCGACCCTCCTCGACGGACGCCCCCTCATCCTCGACATCGCGGCGCTCGGGTCGGACCCGGACGTGCTCGGCAAGGTCCTGGCCGATCTCGGAGCCCGCCGCATCCGCATCCTCGGCATCGAGGGCGCGGCGGCGACCCTGGCGGGAACGACGATGCTCGACGGCCTCGCCCTGCCCCCGCTCCTGATAGATGGACGGCCCACCATCGGCATCGAGATCCCGAAGGATGCCGAGCCGGAAACCACGTCCCTCATGATCGAGGGCTCGGTCCGGTCCGGCCAGTCGATCACGCATCCCACCGGTGACGTCACCGTCATGGGCTCGGTGGCCTCCGGCGCCGAGATCCTCGCCGGCGGCTCGATCCACGTCTACGGGGCGCTTCGCGGCCGGGCCATCGCCGGTGCCGCCCGCAACCCCCGCGCCCGAATCTACTGCCGCAAGTTCGAGCCCGAACTGCTCGGGATCGATCGCCTCGTCCGCACGGCCGAGGACATGGGCACGACCCTGCGCGGGAAACCCGTGCAGATCTGGCTCGATAGCGGCTCCATCAAAATGGCAACCTTGGATTAAGGAGAGATACGAACATGGCCAAGGTTCTGGTCGTTACATCTGGCAAGGGCGGCGTCGGCAAGACGACCACCACGGCGGCTCTCGGCGCGGCACTCGCGCAGGCCGGACAGAGCGTCGCCGTCGTCGATTTCGACGTCGGCCTGCGCAACCTCGACCTCGTGATGGGCGCCGAGCGGCGCGTGGTCTACGACCTCATCAATGTGGTCAACGGCGACGCCAAGCTCAACCAGGCGCTGATCCGCGACAAGCGGCTTGAGAACCTGTCGCTGCTGCCCGCCTCGCAGACCCGCGACAAGGATGCCCTCACCGACGAGGGCGTCGCCAAGGTGATGGAAGAACTGCGCGAGAAGTTCGACTGGGTGATCTGCGATTCCCCGGCCGGCATCGAGCGCGGAGCGACCCTGGCCATGCGCCACGCCGATCTCGCCGTCGTCGTCACGAACCCGGAAGTCTCCTCGGTGCGCGATTCCGACCGCATCATCGGTCTCCTCGATTCGAAGACGCTGAAGGCCGAGCGCGGCGAGGTGATGGAGAAACACCTCATCCTCACCCGCTACGACCCCGCCCGCGCCGACCGCGGCGACATGCTCAAGGTCGACGACGTGCTCGAGATCCTCTCGATCCCGCTCCTCGCCATCATCCCGGAGAGCCTCGAAGTCCTGCGCGCTTCCAACGTCGGCTGCCCGGTGACGATGAACAACCCGCTGAGCGCCCCGGCCCGGGCCTATATCGACGCCGTCCGCCGCCTGAAGGGCGATACGGTGCCGATGACCGTGCCGTCCGACAAGAAGTCCCTCCTCAACAAGCTGTTCACCCGGAGGGCGGCATGAGCCTGCGGAACCTCTTCAACAAGCGCGCTTCGGCCCCGACGGCACGCGACCGTCTCCAGCTGATCCTGGCCCATGAGCGGGCCGGGGCCGGCGGCTCCGATCTGGTGATGATCCTGCGGGAGGAGATCCTCGCCGTCATCGCCAAGCATGTCACGGTGGAGCGGGACAAGGTCCAGATCCGCCTGGAACGGGGCCAGGACATGTCGACGCTCGGCGTCGACATCGAACTCCCGGTGACGGCTCCGGCCAAGGCCGCCCCGGCATCCGCCAAGGCGTCCAAGGCCAAGCGCGCGGCCGCGTGACCGCGTCCCGTCAGGCGATGAACAGCCCGGCGATGGTCGCACTCGTCAGGTTCGACAACGTACCGGCCAGGATCGCGCGCATTCCGTAGCGCGCGATCTCGGACCGCCTCTCGGGGACGAGGCTCGCCAAGCTAGCGAGCTGGATCGCGATGGAGGCGAGATTGGCGAAGCCGCACAGGGCGAAGCAGACGATGGCGGTGGTCCGCGCGTCGAGGGCGCCCGATTTCAGCGTCGGCGAGAGCTGGGCATAGGCCAGAAACTCGTTGAACGCGATCTTCTGCCCGATGGCGCCGCCGACCAGACCGGCCTCGCTCCAGGGCACACCCATCAGCCAGGCCAGGGGCGCGAAGGCGAGCCCGAGCACACCCTCGATGCTCAGGGCCGGATAGCCGACGAGCCCGCCGCCCCATCCCGCGATGCCGTTGAGCAACGCGATGAGCCCGGTGAAGGCGATCAGCATGGCTCCCACCGAGACCGCAATGACGAGGCCCTTTTGCGTGCCGTCGGCCGCCGCCTCGATCAGGTTCACCGCACGCGTCTCGGCGAACTCGACCCGCATCGTCGTCACCCGCGTCGGCTCCGTCGTGGGCATCAGGATCTTGGCGTAGAGGAGCCCGCCGGGGATCGCCATCACGCCGGCCGCCAGCAGGTATTCCATCGGCACGCCCAGCGCCGCGTAGCCGGCCAGGATCGAGCCGGCGGTGGAGGCGGCCCCGCTCGACATGACGGCGAACAATTCGGCCCCGGTCAGCAGGCCGAGGAACGGCCGCAGGGCAACCGCGATCTCGCTCTGGCCGATGACGATGGTGATGACCGCCGAGAAGGTCTCGATGGGCGAGGTGCCGATCACCCGCTGCAAGCCGGCGCCGATGATGCGGGCGAGGGTCTGCATCACCTTGAGATGATACAGGATGGCGATGAGCGCGGAGACATAGAGGATCTGCGGCAGCACCCGCAGGGCCAGGATGAAGCCGCTGCCGCCGAACAGCTCGAACATGCGCGGCTCCACGAGGCCGCCGAACAGGAAGAGGACGCCGCGGTCGCCATAGCCGAGCACCGTCTGCACCAGGGCGGCGGCCGCATCGAGGGCCTGCCGCCCCAGCGGCACGAACAGGACGATCGCCCCGATCGCCACCTGGAGGGCGAGGGCCGCGATCACGACGCGGGGCTGGATCGCCCGGCGGTTGATGGAGAACAGGATCGCGACGGCGAGAAGCAGCGCGAGGCTCGCTCCGGCATGGAACAGTCTGTCGATCATCGGCCCTCGCCTTTTGCGAGACCCGGAGCAAGGTCGATGCCGGGGCAGGCGCGCATCATGTCGGGTTTCATCCGGAACGGGAGGACGTCCGGCGTGTTGACCGTCAAGCTGCGCCGTAATGCGGCGCATAATCGGTTTGAAGGGAAACAGCCATGAGCCTCATCGGACGCCTCGTCACCAAGCTTCTCGGCAACGACAACCGCCCCGTCGTCCGCGACGACCGCAACTACGATTCGAGCAACCCGATCGGCCGCCTCGTGACGAAGATCCTGCGGAAGTAAGTACGGTAAAAATCCCCTCTGTCCGCAGGCGGGGCTACTGGGTTCTCCCATCCGCGCTTGCAGGCGGACCGCGTCCCTCTCCCCCCTTGTGGGGAGAGGTTAGGAGTGGGGGTGGTCGGGCGACCCTCACTCGGCCGAGGCTAGCGGGACCACCCCCACCTCCAACTCCTCCCCACAAGGGGCAGGAGGGCATCCCGCGACCTCTGCGAATGCCGTCGCGCCGCATGGGCGAAGAAGCGTGCGCCGTATCCGCCCCGACACGAAACCGTCTCACCCTCCTAACACGGACCCCATCCTGAGGTGCCGCGCGAGCGGTCTCGAAGGATGAGGTGAGTGGGGTGGATGACGGGCGGTTCAACCTGTCGTTCAAGCCGCCTTGCGCTTGTTCTTCTTCTCCCGGCCCTGGCCCGGCGCGGTCTTTCCCGTCTTCGAGCGGTCGAGGACGAAGCGGGCGTAGTCGTCCATGTCGCCGGCGAAGGGCTTCACGGTCCTGTCGGCGGCGAGCCAGAGCCGGTCGGCCACGAGTTCCATTAACGACCGGTCGTGGGTGATGAGGATGACGGCGCCGGCGTAATCGTTCAGCGCGTCGAGCAAGGCCCGGCGGCTGTCGATGTCGAGATGGTTCGTCGGCTCGTCGAGGATGAGCAGGTGGGGCGCCTGCATCGCCACGAGGTTGAGCAGGAGTCTCGCCCGCTCGCCACCCGACAGGGCGTCCACCGTGGTCTCCTGCTTGTCGAAGGCCAGGCCGAAGCTCGCGAGCTTGGCCCGACGCCCGGATTCGCTGTCGTCCGGCCGCTCGCGGCGGATGATGGCGAGCGGTGTATCCTTCGGGTCGAGGGCTTCGATCTGGTGCTGGTGGAACCAGCCGACCTGCACCCTGCCCTCGCGGACCATGCGCCCGTCGCGCAGCTTCAGGGCGCCGGCCGCCATCTTGGCGAAGGTCGACTTGCCGGCGCCGTTGACGCCGAGAAGACCGATCCGGTCGTCGACGTCGAGGGTCAGGTTGAGGTCGCGCAGCACCGGCTCGTCGTCGCCATAGCCGATGGTGGCATCGGTGAGATGCATCAACGGCGGCGCCAGGGGACGCTTCGGCGAGGGCAGGTGGAATGGCGCCACATGCTCCTCGATGGTGGTGGCGATGGGCTCCATCTTGGCGAGGCGCTTCATGCGCGACTGGGCCTGGGCCGCCTTCGAGGCCGACGCCTTGAACCGGTCGACGAAGCTCTGGAGATGGGCGCGCTCCGCGTCCTGCTTCATCTTGGTGGAGGCCTGGAGGCGGGCCTTCTCGGCCCGGCGCTTCTCGAAATCGTCGTAGCCGCCGGTGTAGAGCTCGAGCTTCCCGTTGGCGACGTGCAGGATCGCGTCCACCGAGTTGTTCAGGAGTTCGCGGTCGTGGCTGATGATCAGCGCCGAATGCGGATAGCGCTTGAGCCGCGCCTCGAGCCACAGGGCGCCCTCCAGATCGAGGTAGTTGGTGGGCTCGTCGAGGAGCAGCATGTCGGGCTCGGCGAAGAGCGCCGCGGCGAGCGCCACGCGCATGCGCCAGCCGCCGGAGAATTCCGACATCGGCCGGGTCAGGTCCTCCACCGAGAAGCCGAGACCTGCCAGGATCTCGCCCGCCCGCGCCGGAGCCCGGTCGGCGTCGATCTCGATCAACCGGCCGTAGATCTCGCCCATGCGCTCGGGCTCGGCGGTTTCGAGTTCGAGGTTGAGGGCTTCGCGTTCGAGATCGGCGGCGAGGATCGTGTCGATCAGGCTCACCGGCGTCGCCGGGTGCTCCTGGTCCACCGACGCGACGCGGGCGGTCTTCGGCAGCAGGATGGCGCCGCTATCGGGCTGGAACTCGCCGAGGATGATCTTGAACAGGGTCGACTTGCCGACGCCGTTGCGCCCCACGAGGCCGACCTTCGAGCCGGGAGGGACCGCGACGCTGGCGCGATCGAAGAAGCGCCGGCCCCAGGCGCTGAAGGTGAGGTCTTCGATCTGGATCATGGGTCAGCGGCCATACGCAAGGGAGATGCGGGGCCGGTGGCCACACGGGGGATGGAGCCACTCCTATCGCAGTGCAGCAACGAGCGCGAGGGCGGGCGGCGCAGGGCACCACCCCGCCGGGGGGATGGCGCCTGCCCGTCAGTTCCGCTCGACGCCGGCGGCGATCGCCTTAACCAGGGGAGCGGTGGGCACGCTCTTGCGCCAGAAGGTTCCGGCCCGGCCGGTCTCCCGCCCGCTCTCGTAGAGCTGGCGCATGTAGCCGGTGTCGAAGCCTTTCGCCGTCGTGGTGTTCGGCGCGGATTCGTCGATATAGGTCAGGTTGAAGCCCATGCCGCTGCCGCGGGTGAAGGCATAGGTGGCCGCCAGCGTCGCGCGGCTGCGCGCCCGGCTCGCGGTGGTGAACGAGCGCTCGACGATGGACAGCGTGTTGTTCTCCGCCACGTTGAATTCCGGCTCCAGCCGACCGTTGATGATGACGTAGATGTCGGTCTTGCCCGCCGCGCGCAGGCGGTTGTCCCGCAGCAGGAACGATTGCGGCAGGGTGAAGACCGGCGTCACCACCGACCCGTCCACATGCATCTCCTGGAACGCCCTTCCCTCCGCCTGCACATCGAGGAGTTGCGGCGGGAACACGGCGGGGATGCTGGCGGAGGCCGTCAGCACGTCCGTGAACAGCGCGACGGCGTTGGGTCCGCCATTGGCGGCGATGGCGCCCATGTTCCAGATGACCGCGCGCTGGGAATCGAGGTTCGTCGTCACCACGAGGAGGCGGCGGCCCTTGGCGTGCTGCTCGGCGATGGCGGCGAGGAGATCGGACGTCACGTAGCGGCGGACGAGGTCGCGGAGACGTCCGTCCCCGAAGAGGCCCGATCCGAACACGATGTTGGTCACGCTCGGCGATTGCACCAGGGTCGAGGCGACGCCGCTGGTGTAGATGTCGGTGAGGGTGGAATCGTAGGCCGAGCCGAGGAAGGCGAAGGGCGCGATCAGGGCGCCGGTGCTCACCCCCGAGACGAGGGCGAATTCGGGCCGCTTGCCGGATTCCGACCAGCCGTTGAGGATACCGGCGCCGTAGGCACCGTCACCGCCGCCGCCCGACAGGGCGAGATAAGCGAAGGCGCGCTTCGAGCGCTCCGGCCGCGCCACCATTTCGGTGAAGGTGTTCTCCGACGCGTCGGCATAGGCGCGAACGGTGAGATCCATGCCGGCCGGGACCGCCGCCGAGGCCTGGTCGGCGGTATAGGCCACGCGCGGGATCGAGCCGCAGGCGGCCAGCTGCGCGGCCATGACGAGAGCGGCCGCGCCCTTGACCCATCCGAACCGGCGAAATGTCGACATGGCGGGGTGTTCCTGGCGTTCGACCTGCGTCGCCATCGGCGTACGGAGCGTCAAGCTCAACGATAACGAGCTTGGCCATTCTACCGTTCCGGGCAATGACGGGCAATCGTCGCCGGCTGTGGCGAACCCGATCGGCACCGCGAGTGATGGATCAGCAACGGTTTTAAGGCGGTGTTCCGACACACGTTCCGCGCAATCACCATCGAACGACTGGAACGCTGCGGCACACCGAAGCTTGTCGAATGGATGAGCCTCCCTATGTCATTGATATCACCTTAAAACGACATCGACTCTCGTCATTCGCGTGGCATAACCCGACGTCATGACGAGGCAGTGCGATTCCTTGCGACGGCGAAGCTTCTTCGTCGTGGCCGACGACATTCGCCCTGGCGGCGAGACGCGCCGGGCAACACGGGAAGGCAGAATGGAAGCGGACGACGCCTGGCACCTCACAGACCGATTGGGGGCCGAGCACGGAAGGGGCGACCCTTTCGCGGCGGCCATCCGCGCGACGCGCATGGCGATGCTGATCACCGATCCGCGGCAGGCGGACAATCCCATCGTCTTCGTCAACGACGCCTTCCTCAGGATGACCGGCTACAGCCGCGCCGAGGTCATGGGCCGGAACTGCCGCCTTCTGCAGGGTGACGACACGGATCCCGACGCCGTGGGTCAGATCCGCGACGCGATTGCGGAGAAGCGCGACGTGGCCATCGACATCCTCAACTATCGCAAGGACGGCAGCCAGTTCTGGAACGCGCTCTACGTCAGCCCCGTGAGCAGCGACGAGGGCGAGACCGTGTATTTCTTCGCGTCGCAGCTCGACGTGACGGACCGGATCGACACGCTCATGCAGACGCGCAACGAGAAGCTGCATTTCGAGCGCGAGGTGGAGAAGCGCACCCGGGAGCTCACTGAGGCGCTGGCGGCCAAGACGATGCTGGTCCACGAGGTGGACCACCGGGTGAAGAACAACCTCCAGATGATCGCCTCGCTCCTCACCCTGCAGACGCGGACCATCACCGACCCGGATGCCAAGGCCTCGCTCAAATCCATGCTGGCCCGCGTCGAGGCCCTCGGCACGGTGCATAAGCGTCTCTACCAGTCCAACGACGTCCAGCGTTTCGACGTCGCCGCCTTCGCGCAGGAACTCGCCGTCGATCTGGTGCGCGGCTCCGGGCGGCAGGGGATCGACCTGGATGTCGACGTCGTCCCCGTGGAGGTCGCCGTCGAACAGGCCCCCCCGGTGGCCCTGGTGATGAACGAGCTGCTGACCAACGCCCTCAAGCACGCCTTCCCGCGTGACGCGGGCGGCCGGCTCTCGGTCTCCGTCAAGCCAGAGGGCGGGGAGATCCGCATCACGATCGCCGATGATGGGATCGGCATGCCGGTGAACGTCGTCGGCGGCCGCACCTTCGGCAAGCGCCTGATCGAAAGTCTCGTGCGCCAGTTGAATGCCGATATCGCTTGGCACCCGGCCGATCCCGGGACCCGGATCGAGATCCGCCTGCCCCGCGGTGGGACGGGCCATAGGGAGCCAACGTGAGTGAACCTCTTCGGATCGTCGTCGTCGAAGACGAAGCCCTGATCGTGATGCAGCTCGAGATCCTGCTCGAAGAGGCGGGTCACGAGGTCGTGGGCACGGCCGTGTCCGCCAGGGACGCCGTCGCGGTGGCCCGGCGGACCCGGCCCGACATCGTCCTCATCGACCTGCAGCTGAAGGGCGGCTCCTCCGGCCTCGACGTGGCGAAGCATCTGGCGGACGAGCCCGCGATGATGCTGGTCTTCCTCACCGCGAATGCCAGTGGCTTCCACGACGATTTCGCCGGTGCGGTGGCCGTGATCGCCAAGCCCTTCTCCGAGGCGATCATCGGGAACACGATGGTCTTCCTCGAGGAATGCATCCGGACCCCGCCTCCGGTCTCGCCCCTGCCGCTGGGCCTGCGGCTCGCCCCCGGCTATCTCGACAGTCTCGCCGGCTGACTCCGCGCCGTCCCGTCGCGTCAGGCCGCTCTCTCGGCGCGTGACAACCTGGCGACGGCACCGGGCAGGTCCCGCGCCGGAACGGGCTTGCTGTAGAAGAAGCCCTGGACCTCGTTGCATCCTTCCGCCCGCACGAGATCGAGCTGCGCCCGGGTCTCCACGCCCTCCGCCGTGATCGTCGTTCCGCGTCTCTCCCCGAGCCCGACGATGGCGCGCACGATGGCGGCGGTGTCGGGGTCGGCGATCTCGCGGATGAAGGAGCGGTCGATCTTGATCTTGTCGAACGGGAACTGCCGCAGGTAGCTCAGGGAGGAGTAGCCCGTCCCGAAATCGTCGAGGGCGATGCGGACGCCGAGGTAGCGCAGGCGGTGCAGGCAGGCGATCACCGCCTCGGTATCCTGGATGAGGACGCTCTCGGTGATCTCGAGCTCCAGCCTGTCCGCCGCGAGGCCGGACGCCGACAGGGCCATGATCACGCACTGATCGAGACCCGGCTCGCGAAACTGCACCGCCGACACGTTGACCGCGATCCGGGCCGAATGCGTCCAGGACGCGGCCTCGCGGCAGGCTTCGTGCAGGGCCCAGTTTCCGAGTTCGACGATCAGGCCGGTTTCCTCGGCGATTTCGATGAAGGTCGAGGGTGGGATCATCCCGCGGGTGGGATGGGGCCAGCGCATCAGCGCTTCGACGCCGCTCACGGTGTCGGTCGCGAGATCGACCACGGGCTGGTAATGCAGGGTCAGGTCGCGGCGCAGGATGGCCTCGCGCAGCTCGAATTCGAGCTGGATCCGCTCCTCGATCGCCGCGTCCATGCTGGCTTCGTAGACGCGGGCGGTGTTCCGCCCGGCGGCCTTCGCCCGGTAGAGCGCGAGATCGGCATGCCTCAGCAGGGGATCGGCCTCGAGTCCGTCCGCCGGGGCATGGGCGATGCCGATGCTGATCCCGATATTGGCCAGGTGTCCGTTCAGCTTGACCGGCTGCGCGATGGCGTCGATCACCCTGCGGGCGACCTCGACTGCCTCGTCGACCCCGCGGATATTGACGAGGATGATGCCGAACTCGTCGCCGCCGAGGCGGGAGACGATATCGCACGGCCTCAGGACGTCGCTCATGCGTTCGGCGACGATCGTCAACAGGATGTCGCCCGCCACGTGTCCGAACGTGTCGTTGATCGCCTTGAACCGGTCGAGATCGAGACAGAGGACCGCCATCGCGCCACTGCCGCTTCGCACCGAGCCGAGGGCCTGTTCCAGGCGGCCGTGGAACATCGACCTGTTGGGCAGCCCGGTGAGGGCGTCGTGGCAGGCGAGATGGGCGATCCGCTGGTCCGCCTCCTTTCGCGCCGTGATGTCGATATGGGTTCCTACGAAACGGATTGGGGTGCCGTCGGGGGCGCGGGTGACGACTTTGCCGCGGGCGAGGAGCCAGATGTAGCCTCCCGGCTTCGTGCGGACCCGGACCTCGATCTCGAAGGTCGGCTGCCGTCCCTCGAAATGCACGACGGCTGCCTGCCGGCAACCGTCCCTATCGTCGGGGTGGATCAGGGAGTTGATGTAGTCGAAGGACCGGCCGAACTCGCCGGCCGCGTAGCCGAGCATGTTCTGAGCCCGGTCGGAGAACCAGACCTGGCCGGTCTGGAAGTCGGCATCCCACATGCCGTCCCGGCCGCTGTCGAGTGCGAGGGCCAGCCGCTCCTCGCTCACGCGGCGGCGTGCGTCGCTCGCCTTGAACGCCTCTTCGGTCTCCTTGCGGGCGGTGATGTGGAGATTCATGCCGACGAAGCGGCAGACCTCGCCCGTATCCGGGTCGAGGACGGCGCGGCCGAAACCCTGGAACCAGCGGCATTCGCCGGTCGACGGGTGCAGGACGCGAAATTCCACCCTGTGGTTGGTGCGCGTCGCGATGGCCCGGCTCGCCTCCGCCCGGACCCGGACCAAGTCCTCGGCCGGAACGTTGCGCTCCCACTCCGCCAGGGTCATCAGGAGGCCGGCGGCCGGATCCGCCTCATCGAGGGGCAATCCCTGCATCCGCGCGCTTTCCTGGGACTGCCAGATTCGGCCCGAGGCCACCTCCCACTCCCAGACCCCCGCCTCCGCCGCATCCTGGGCGAGGCGCAGCAGGTCGCCCGTGCGCTCCAGCGCGATCCTGGCGGTGATGATGTCGTCGATGTCCAGGGCCGTGGCGAGCCATCCGGGCTCGCCGTCGAGGAGGCGGATCGGGCGCTTGCTGATCTTGTGCCAGCGGTAGACGCCATCCGCGCGGCGGATGCGGATCTCGAAGTCGTAATCCTGCCACGCGTCGCGGCGCTCGCAGACTTCGCCATGGACGCGGATGCGATCGTCCGGGTGATAGAATTCGATCCGCTCCGGGAGGGAGATGACGAGCCGTCCGTAATAGCGCCCGAAATGGCGGTTGCAGTAGGTGGTGTCGTCGCGATCGTTCGTGATCCAGACCATCTGGGGCAGGAAATCCGCGAGCAGTCGGTAGGACGCCTCGCTCTCCCGGAGCGAGCGTTCGGCCCTGTGCCGGGCGGTGATGTCGGCGAAGGTATAGACGGTGCTGCCGTCCGCCAGCGGCACGCCGCAGAGTTCGAGGAGGGTCCCATCCCGTTGCAGGTGCTCGCCGCTGGCACCCGCCTCGCCGTGATCGCGTTTCGCGTCGCGGACCCGCCTGTCCAGGGTCGCCGGCAGCGAACCGTCCCGTTCGTCGATGTAGCGGCGGAGGTCGTCGAAGGGGACACCGTCGTGGAGCATGCCCTGGGGCAGGTCGAGGAGCAGGTTCAGGCGCTCGTTATGGACCCTGACCCGGTCGTCCGCATCGACCATGACGAGGCCTTCGTCGATGCTCTCCAGGGTGACGCGCAGGAGGTCCGTCGTCTCGCGCAGATGCTGGTCCGAACGGGCCAGATCGGTGACGTCGAGGCAGATCCCGGAGATGGCCCGGATGCTCCCGTCCGGATCCCGTTCGACGATTCCGCGCTCGGCGACCACCCGGCAATCCCCGCCCGGGCGGATGATGCGCGACCGGTGTTCGTAATCGTCGCGCGCGAACGCCCCCGAGCCTGCCACGGCATCGTCGAGATGCCAGCGGACACGCTCCCGATCCTGGGGATGGTAGAAGGCCAGATGCTCGTCGAGGGGGATGCGCGCGAGATCCGCGGGCGCGCGGCCATGGATCCGCGCCATCCCCGCCGACCATTCGACGCAGGCTTCGACGACGTCGATGCGCCAATGTCCGAAGCCCGCGATCTCCTCGGCCATGCGCTGGGATGCCAAGGCCGCTTCGAGATGGGCTTCGCGGCGGGTGAGCATGGTCGCGACGCGCAGGCGCTCCCGCAGCTCCGCCTCGCGCTCCGCATTGGCTTCGTGGAGGCGCAGGTGGCCGGTGACGATGAGGGCGAGATCCTCGAGCTGGACCAGGTGTTCGTCCGTGAAGTCGGGACGCGGGACGGTGTCGATCAGGCACAGCGTGCCGGTCCGGTGCCCGGGGCGGAGCGCGAGGGGCACGCCGGCGTAGAACCGGGCCCGGAGCTCACCCGTCACCAGGGGATGGTCGGCGAATTTGGGCTCGGCGAGGAGATCGCGGATCACCACCGGCCCGTCGGATTCGTCCGCGAAGGCCTGTCCGACGAACGCATCGGCGCGCCCCGGCATCGCTCCCCCGGTGCCCGGTCCCGCCTTCGGCGCGGGAAATTCGGTGTCGATGAGGGGGACGAGGACGATGGGAACGCGGAACAGGGCCGAAGCGGTGCGGCACACGGCGTCGAGATGAGGATCCGGGTCACGATCGCTCGGGTGCCTGGACTCCGCCCCGACGGCACCCTTCCGTTCCCCGTCGCCTCGGTCGTGTGCCTGATCTTGCAAGTCGCACCATCCAGGAAAGCAAGCCGACGCTATCCGTCCTGCCGATGGCGTCGATCGACACTGCGTCACGGACGTTTCGCGGTGTACGTTACACGGATCAACCTTGCGATACTCCTACCCTTTCCTTCGAACCGCCACCATCATTCGGCCGATGCGGCAAGGGAACGCGAAACGGCCGTACGGCCGTTTCGTCACCGGGAGGGATCCAATGGCCAGGGCGATCGCTCGAAGCCCTGTGAGCCGCTTCTCGTCGCGAAGAGCCCCGAGCGGAGCGAAAGCCTGAGCCCGCGGAGGCGGGCGCCGACGACTGAGGCCGGCGAGAAGGCCAGGACACGCGCTTCGGGCGATTGCCCCGATCGAATGGCCGAGCTTCCTTTCGCAGGGCGCAATTTCATCGTAACCGTTGCCGACCACATCGGTCATGGACCGGTCCCGCCGCCTCGAACCCCGTTCAGCCGCCTTGTTCCTTCCCGGCGAAAGCCATCTCTCCAGCGCTGGCTCCCGTGGCTTCTCGAGCGTCGACACCTGGGTGTTCGATCTCGACAACACGCTCTATCCCAGCGACGCCCTCGTCTGGCCGCAGGTCGACGAGCGGATCACCCTGTACGTCATGCAACTCTACGGGCTCGACGGGATCTCGGCGCGGGCGCTGCAGAAACATTTTTACCATCGCTACGGCACCACCCTGAAGGCGCTGATGGTGGAGGAGAACGTCGACCCCTACCACTTCCTCGATTTCGCCCACGACATCGACCATTCGACGATCCGCCTGGACGCGGCTTTGGGTGACGCCATCGAGCGGCTTCCGGGCCGCAAGCTGATCCTCACCAACGGCTCGCGGCGCCATGCCGAGAAGGTGGCCGCCAGGCTCGGCATCCTCGACCATTTCGAGGACGTGTTCGATATCGCCGCCGCCGATTTCATTCCGAAGCCCGAGCGTTCCACCTACGAGCGGTTCCTCGACCGGCACGGGGTCGACCCGTACCGCTCGGCCCTGTTCGAGGACATCGCCCGCAACCTCGTCGTGCCCCACGAGATCGGGATGGCGACGGTCCTGGTCGTGCCCCGCACCATCGATCCGTTCCGCGAGGCTTTCGAGCAGGAGGCGGTGAAGGAGCCGCATATCGACCACATCACCAACGACCTCGCCGCCTTCCTGGGCGAGCGGGTGCTCCCGGTCCTCGGATGACCGCTTCCGTCCGGAACTGGTCCGATCTCCAGGCGCCCTCCCTCGACGACGTGGAGATCCTGGCGCGCGACGCCCTGGCTCGCCTGCCGCCGGAGTTCCTCGCTTCGTGCGAGGGCGTGACGATCCATGTGGAGGATTTTCCCGACGCCGACACGCTTCGCGAGATGGAATGCGAGAGCGAGTTCGACTTGCTCGGCCTGTTCCGGGGCATCGGCCTGGCGCAGGGTGGCGAGGTGGCGACCGGGCAGTTGCACAACCGGGTCTGGCTCTACCGCAGGCCGCTCCTCGACTATTGGGCCGAGCACGAGGAGACCCTCGGCCACCTCGTCACCCATGTCCTCGTCCACGAGATCGGCCACCATATGGGTCTGTCCGACGACGACATGACTGCCATCGAGGCGGCGGCGGAAGACTGACGTCATACCCAGACGGTGGTGAGTCATCATCGTCTGCCAGCGCGGCGGCGAGTCTCCGCCGAACGCGCCGAGGACGACCATCGGTGGAAGTCAGCGCCGCTTGCGGTCAATCGTCGTTGGCGGGGCGCGGGCTCGCCGCCCGCGGCCTGAGCAGGCTGGCCTTCGGGCGACGGGTGCGGAACTGCCCGCGCTCCACGGCGATGAAGACGAGCACCGTGATGGTCAGCGTCGTGACCCACCAGATCACCGTCAGGCCGACGCCGATACAGGCGATGGTGAAGGCGCTGGCGAAGGCGGCCATCGCTCCGGGTGCGATCGCGCCGGGCGTGGCGGCGGTGGCCGAGCGGCCGCTATGCCGGATCGCCGCGTGGAGGGCGAAGGCTGCGGCGAAGGCGCCGACGATCCCGAGTTCGTACCAGAGTTCGAACAGCATCGTGGTCGGGGCATTGCTCGGCAGCAGGTTCACGAACCGGCCGCGCGAGGCGGTCTCGAACCCGTGCCCGGTCACGAGCCGGACCGGCTCGGTGGTCACCACCTTCTGCCACGCCTTGATGGTGAGGACGCCGGGCGCCGTCGGACCGAAGGCGACGATGCCGATGGGCCGGGCGATGAACGGCAGGAACGGCGCGCTCACCAGCAGACCGCCGCAGATCAGGGCCACCGCGCGAACGCCCACGAGCGGGCGATAGGTCGTGAGGGCGAACGCCACCGCGCCGACGGCGAGCGCCAGGATCCGGGTCACGTTCGGCGAGATCGAGAGGGCCAAAGCCACGAGGATGGCCGTGCCGAGGGCCTCCAGGTCACGCCCGCGCGAGCGCAGCCACGCCACGGAGGGCCAGACCAGCAGGGCGAGGACCGTCAGCCCGCGATCCACCGAACTCTGGTCTTCGGGCATGTTGCGCAGGAGCGTGTCGCCGAACAGCCCGAACACGATGGAGACGATGGACGCGGCGATGACGCCCAGCGGCAGCAGGTAGAGGTTGGCCGAGCGCATCCGGTCCGGCAGCGCGAGATAGGCGGCCAGGGTCATCAGGATGGTGGCCGTGAGGTTCAGCAGACGCTCCGTCGCCGGTCCGAGGAACGGCGTCCAGACCAGGGACAGGGCCGACCAGAGGATGACCAGCCCCCCTGCCAGGAACGCCGTGGACGTCAGCATGCGGGTTGCCGTCACCCGGAGCGACCGCTGCTTGCCGTCGATGGCGCTGGCGATGACGATCAGCGCGATGGCGATGGGGGCCAGGATCACCGTGGCGCGGCGGGCCACCTGCGCGGCCACGGGCAGCAGGACGAACAGGCCGAAGAACCCCACGCGCCGGAGCAGGGCCGCCGCGTCGAGGGCCGGGTCGATGGAGGGTCGTGAGGTGGACGCGCGGGCCATGGTGCGTTTGCAGCCGTTCGACGGCGCCACGAGTCCGCCCGTGCGCTACCGGTCGAGTCGTAGTGCAGGGAGCCGGTGCGGGCTGTAGATGTCGTGCAACACCCGTGCTTCCTCCGCCGCGTGCATTCATGCGGCCTTCGGTTGTCGCCGGCCCGAAGCCAGCCGCCGGCCGACATCCGTCAGTACGCGCCAGCCCGCCCAGGTGGCCAGGAATCCAAGGAATCCGGCGATGATCCCGTCGGCGCTCGCCGGGACGGCGGGGACGTAATCCTGGTAGGTGGCGCGGGCCAGCGCCATGTCGGGGTCGCGCAGCAGCGCCGCGAAACGGCCCATGGGACCACCCGCCTCGGTCAGAGCCAGCTTCTGCGCGTCGAGACGCTGCAAGCGCTCGATATCGGCACGGGCGGCTTCGCCGCGACGGGCCACCAGGGCGTCGCCGTTGCCGCGCAGGCGGTCGACGGCCCCCTGACGATTGGTCCCGCTCGCGGCGGCGTCCGCGTCGAGGGCGGCGATGGAGCGTCGCAACTCGTCGAGGGTGCCTCCGAGCCGCTGCGCATATTGCTGCGCGAATTCAGGCCCCTGCGCGGCGACGATGCCGCCGAGGATGCCGAGGGCGAGGCCAAGGGTCCGGATCACACGCAGCACGATTCATCCCTCATGACGTCGTCAGACAAAAGGCCGAGCCGCGTGGCGGTTCCCGAATGGCCGGATGGCGCATCAAGGGCCGCTTCATGGCGGTTCCCAAGCGGTCGGATGGCGCACGAAAGGGCGGCCTCGTGGCGGTTCCCGAATGGTCAGGGGACGTCCGCCAACGCGGCCTGCACCTCCGCCCGCGTCACCTCGGCCAGGGGTTTGGCCACCTTCGCGGCCTGCGTCTTCCGCCCCGGCCTCATGACGAGGATGACCGTCTCCAGGCCGGGACAGGAGGGGTCCGGGCACAGGATCTCGTTGATCTTCACCACGGATTCGGGCTCGATGAGGGCGCGGATCCACGCCTCGACCCGGCGTCGCGCGGTATCGTCGGCCGGTTCGCGTCGGCGTCCGAGGCCAAAGAGCGCCATCCCGGCCTCAACCCGGCAGCGTCAGGATGCCGGCCATGCCGCCGGCACAGCCGAAGGCGAGCCGGCCGCCGCGCCCGTCCCAGGCCAGGGCCGAGATCGCTCCGCCCTTGGTGGCGGGCCGGACCAGCAGTTCCGAGGCATCGGCGAAGCGCACGAGCAGGATGCAGCCGTCCTCGTAGCCGATGGCGAGGACCAGGGCCTTGGGGTGGAACGCCACCCGCGTGACGCGGGCCGGGCGGATGCCGCATTCGCGCGGCGCCTTGCCGGTGGGGCCTTCCTTCGAGTCGAACGGCCAGATGATGGCGGCTTCCGCGCCGCTCGTGGCGAGCCAGTTGCCGTCCCCCGACCAGCTCACCGAGCGGACCTTGCCGGGATAGCCCGACATCCGCATGTGGCCGCGGTCGGGCTGGAGGCGCCAGCCGTGGAGCGAGTTCTCCTGCATCGTCGTCACGACGAAGCGGCCGTCCGGTGACCAGGTGACGTCGAGATGCGAGCCCTTCCATTCCACGAAATCGGGGGCGGTCTCGAGATTCGGGTACCAGAGGGTAGCGCCATTGTAATGCGCCACGGCGAGGCGGTAGCCCTTGGGCGCGAACGCAAGCCCCCGCGCCGTCGTGGGCGCGGCGAAGACCTTCTCCCGGCCCTTGGCGTCGCGGGCGACGACGTTGCGGCCGGCGGCATAGGCGATGGCGCCATCGGAATGGAGCGCCAGGGCGTCGATCCAGGCCCCGCCCTTGGCGACGGCCACTTCGGTCATGTCGCCATCGGCCGCGACGGCCACGATGCGACCGTCGTCGCCGCCCGTCACGATCCGCCGGCCGTCGCCCGACGCCACCAGGATGCCGGCATCTGGATGAGCCTCCACGCGCCGCGTCTCGTGGGGGCCGACCAGCATCACGGCGCCATCGCCCAGCGCCAGGGCCAGGACGTCCTTCAGCCAGACGGCCCCAGAGACATGGGCACCCGCCTCCAGCGGAACGACGTGATCGACGAGTGAGGGAGCGCTGGCGCTCATCGGCTAAGAACCTCTCAGGACGCAGACGCAGCGTCCGGCGCCGATTTCAGCACCGTCATGACCGTCGCGACCAGGGTGAGACAACCGGCGATGCCGGCGGGAATGGCGAGGGCATACAACGCGAAGCGGCCATAGGCGACCGCCCCGAGCAGTGAACCGCACAGCAGCGAGAGCCAGACGAGGCCGTCGCCCACCCAGCCAAAGCGGGGTCCTCGCCCCGCGAGCGCGGAAGCGAGCTTCTGGCCGGTGCTGAACAGCGCCCCCGTGACGAAGGTGGTGCCAGCTCGGAACCCCTGGACATGGGCGAGGGCGGCGTTTTGCGCGCCCATGGCGAGGGCGAGAAGCAGCGAGGCGTGGCCGGGGCTCGGGTCCTCCACCGCCGTGAGATAGGCGCCGGATATCAGGACGGTCTCGAAGCCGAGGAGAACCGAGGTGCTCCACCGGGCCGGGGTCAGCGCCGAGAGCCCGCCACCGCACAGGCTGCCGAGGAAGAAAGCGAATATGAGAAGAGCCGGCAGGATCGCCAGGAGGGGCGTGTCGTGCCCCATCGCCACGGCGAACTGGGTGGTGTTGCCACTCATGAACGAGGTGTACAGGCCGCCCAGCCGGATGAACCCGAGGGCGTCCACGTAGCCGGCCAGCGCGGTGAGGACAAGGCCGAAGCCGAGATGCCAGGTCCGGCTCATGACAAGGTCCGGCTCATGGGAGCGTGCGCTGTCCCGCCGCCCCATTCCGTCCCGGGACGACCGAGGCCGGTCCGGTAGGGTTAAGGCATTGCTTACCAAGTCCGCGCAATTCGAGTGAACGGGACCGAACATCGCGGCCGCCACTCCCGTTGGTGTGACGATCCGGCGTCGGGCTTCTCGTCCCGCCCCGGGTGAGTTGGAGTTGCGTCATGATCCCTGTCGCTTACGCTGCCTCTGCGCTGCCAAACTTCGGCTCCGTCCGCGGATCCGAAACCGTTCTGGTGGTGGAGGATGAAGCCATGGTGTGCGAACTAGCCGTCGAAGCTCTCATCGACGAAGGCTATCGCGTCCTCAGCGCCGCCGATGCCGAGGAGGCCGAGGACATCCTGGCTCGGGAACGGGTCGATCTGCTCTTCACCGATATCGATTTGGCCCGCAACACCAATGGCCTCTCCCTTGCCCGCCGGGCGCGGCGCCTGCGTCCGAACCTTCCGGTCATCTACACGTCGGGCGGACGTGGGAGCCTCTCGCAGGCGGATGCGGTGACGGAATCAATCTTCGTGCCGAAGCCCTACCGCCCGAGCCAGCTCATCGCCCTCGCCAATGGCCTCCTGCGCCGTTTCCCCCACTACGCCTGAGCGCAACCGCGCCCCATCACTCCCGGAGCCCCCTCCCCCATGCGTACCCTGCTCGCCACCGCTCTCGTCCTCTTCGCCACGACGCTCAGCGCCTATACGACAGGAAACGCCAAGGCCGCGTGCGACGTGAAGGGGGCGAAGCTCGAAGAGGCTATCGCCGACAAGTCCGAGCTTCGAGAGACTGCCAACAAGCAGGCGGTGCGCGACCTGCGCACCCTGCGCGACGCTGCGATCATCCTCGAGACGTACAAGTACGAGGGCGAGTGCGATCGCCTCGTCGCGATCATCAAGGCGCTTGCCACCAACCCCGAGAAGGCGATCGAGCAGAGTGGCGATACCGACGAAGAGAAGGCGGAGGACCTGATGGAGGCCCGCCAACCGAAGGCGCCCCCCGGCGAGACCGTTCCCGCCAAGTCGAAGTAGCCCCTCTCGCGAGATGTGGAACGCGTCGCCGAGGGAACACCCGCGCGACGAGAACGCTTGCACCGCTGGCCATGCCGAATCTTCTCGGCGGGCCAGTGCGGCCGGACCTTGACGGCCGGCATTACTCTCTTTCTGAAAGGATCGATCGAGCATGGGCACGGATACGGTAACGCGTGGATCGAGCCTTTCCCACGCGCCGAGCGACCTGCCCTCGGTCATCCTCGACGACTACAACATCGAACTGAAGAATGGCGAGGGCTTCGTCGGTGACCGCGTATCGAAGAAGGCTTTCCGCGATCTCGTCGAGGATTGGCGCGAGAAGCTACGCAAGCTCGGCCCCGATCCCCTGGGCGCGAAGGCGAGCCACGATTTCAGTAAGCGGCGCCTCGACGATCTCTTGATCGACGGCCCCCCGCTGGCCGCTGGCGTGGTCTTCGGCGCGATCGAGGAATTCGCCCAGGAACTCGCGACCGTAGTACGGCGCTTCCTGCGTCAGAAGGGGTGGCGCGATACGCAGAGCATCGTCGTCGGCGGCGGTTTCAGCGACAGCCTCGCTGGACGGCTCGCCATCGATAGGGCCAGCGTGGTCCTCCGTGCCGGCGGCCTCGCCCTGAACCTCGAACCCATCCGCCATCATCCGGACGAGGCCGGGCTGATCGGGGCAGTTCACCTCGCGCCGTCCTGGATCTTTTCCGGCTACGACAGCCTGCTCGCCGTCGATATCGGAGGCAGCAACATCCGGGCGGGGGTCGTTACCACGAACCTGAAGAAGGCCTCCGACCTGTCGCGCGCCGAGATCTGGCGCTCGGAGCTCTGGCGCCACCGCGACGAGGACCCGGCCCCGAGCCGCGACGAGGCGGTCGACCGCCTGATCGCGATGCTGAACGACCTGATCTCGCGGGCCGAGCGCTCGCGCCTGAAACTCGCCCCCTTCATCGGAGTCGGGTGCCCGGGCGTCATCGCCGCCGACGGGACCATCGAACGGGGTGGACAGAACTTGCCCGGCGACTGGGAGAGCAGCCGTTTCAACCTCGCCGAACGGCTGGTGGACGCCATCCCCACCATCGGGGATCACGACACCGTGGTGCTGATGCACAACGATGCCGTGGTGCAGGGCCTCTCCGCCATGTCGGACATGAGGGGCGTCGCGCGGTGGGGCGTGCTCACCATCGGTACCGGCCTCGGCAATGCCCGCTTCACGAACCGGCGGCTTCCCGACACGGTGCATTGAGGAGCACACCGCGCGTCTCTCGACGCGCGGTGTGCATGGCTTGGAGGATCGCAGGTCCATCCCGCGCAAGACTGACGACACCCTTCGCGAAATCTGCTCAGCGCAGGGGGGGCGGTGGTGCGGCATCCTGGTCTGTACGGCTGCTCGCGCGGGCGACCTTGCTGGCGATCCGGAAGCGCAAGTCGCTCGGCAGTTCGATCTCCACCAGCCGCCACGACCACCCTCGCAGGCGAAGGCGCAAGCGAAACCGCTGCGACCGGGACGCCTCGGGTGGTACGGCAATGACGAGGGTGCGAAATCCTCGCATCTCCGATGAGAGGTAGTACGGAATCAGCCGGGAGATCGTGTCGATCCTCAATCCGGCGGGGGCGTCGATCTTGCGCTCGGCGTCGGAACCGGCGGCATCGCCGCCGAGGGGGCCAAGATCGAGGGATTGCGGAATGCCGTCATCAAGGAGATCGATGACCGACTGTGCCGTCACCAGGGATTCGGTCAGGGGTTCGGCCAGGGCCGCCGCAGCCTCGATCAACCGCTGCCGATCCCGGGAGAGTTCGACCTCGGAACCGGGCTGACCTCTCGGCTGAGAGGCGGCGGCTGAGATCTGCCGGATCATGGATTGGCGCAATATGCGGAAGTTGACGTGCCGCTCGACGTAGCCGACGTCCCGCGCCTGCACCGCCGAGGCGAGGTCATAGAGCATCCAGAACGGCGTCAACGTGAAGACGAACCACGTCAGAAACAGTGAAATCGGGATCCACCACAATCGCATCATCGCGACAGTGCAGCCCTCTGCGCCCGCTCACTCCACCCGGAGAAGTCCGCGAACTCGGCGACCACGGCCTCGTAGACCGGCCGCTTGAACGGCACGATGAGGTTGGCCAATCCGTCCATGGGCTCCCAACGCCAGGCATCGAACTCGGATTTGTGCAGGCCGCCGCCGGGTGAGAGCACATCGATCTCCGCCTCGTCCCCGACGAGACCGAAGGCGAACCACTTCTGCGTCTGCCCACGATAACGGCCCTTCCAGGCCTGTTTCAGCACGGCGGGCGGCAGGTCGTAGGCGAGCCAGCCGGCCGTCTCCCCGAGGAGCACGACCGAGCCGGCCGAGACGTTGGTCTCCTCGTGCAGTTCGCGCAGGGCCGCTGCGAGAGGAGCCTCCCCCTCATCGATTCCACCCTGCGGCATCTGCCAGGCGAGGTCGCCCTGCACATGCTCCGGCCCGGCCTCGTGACGGCGACGGCCGATGAAGACGGACCCCGGTGGGGCGATGAGCATGATTCCGACGCAGGGCCGATACGGCAGGTCGGGTTCGGGGACGGTGAACTTCATTGGCGGGATCATAGGTCAGCGCGACGATGGCCCGCAATGCGGCGAGAGGCAGTTCACGGGACGATCGCGCGAAAGCGCTCGCTTTGTACCGCCCGTCGGCAAAACCTCGGTACCGAGTCAGCCCGGCGGAGGATCGGGGGACTCGACTTCGCCCCTGCGCTGGAGGATCAGCGCCACGAACCAGCATAGGGAGGCCCAGGCCGCGCCGATGCACCAGCCGGCCAGGACGTCGCTCGGCCAGTGCACTCCGAGATAGATCCGGCTCACACCTACGATGAGCGTCATCCCAACGCCGAGGATAAGGACCAGCACCTTCACTGACCGGTTCGGATCGACGCGGGCAAGCAGCGTCGCCAGGGTGAGGTAGGCGATGGCGGACATCATCGCGTGGCCGCTGGGAAAGCTCGCGGTGAACACGTCCATGCCGTGCGGGACGAGATCCGGCCGCGGCCGATGGTAGAACATCTTCAGCACCGTGGAGACGAGCAATCCCCCGCCGATGGCGCCGAGCACGAAGGCGGCGATGCGATGCCGCCGGGTCAGCGCTAGGTAGGCGACCGCGCTCAGGGTGACGAAGGTTATGGTGAAGACGCTGCCGAGGCCCGTGATGTCGCGCATGGTCTCCTCGAGCCAGCGAGGCCCGATGGGGTCTGACAGGTCGGCGGGGTTGCGCAGGGCGAGCAGAATCTTGCGGTCGAGCGCCTCGGTGGACCCCTCCCCGACCTCGTCGGCGAGGAAGAAGAAGGCGTAGCCGAGGAAGCTCACGCCCAACAACGCCACGAGGGGGCCGACCTCGTTGAGGCGCAGGCGCAGCCATAGGGCCGTGGCGTGGCTGAATAGCGGATGCTGGAGATAGGTCGGGAGGGGCGCCTTCATGCTGGGGCCTTCGTCATCGGTTCGTGGCTCCTCGCTCATCGATGCCGCCCGAAGGCGAAGCGTCCCCGCTGTTGCCACGGCCCACCGAGGTAGCGCCAGAGGATCAGCCCCGGGGAGGTGAATCGGAACGGCTCGAAATCGCGCTCCAGCGTGTGATGCAGGGCGCGGGCGACATCCGGTGCGACCTTGTTCTGGACGGTGATGTGGGGCCGCCAGCCCTGCCGATCCTGCGCGGTCAAAGCCTCCGCGTAGCGCCTGGCGATCTCGTCGCGAAGCCGGAACATGGCGTCGGAGGCGATGGCGAAGGCGACGCCGCGCCCCATGAAGCGAAGGTCGGTGACGGCGACCTCCGCCGGTTCCCGCTCCGCCGTGAGTTCGGATAGGAACGCTGCGATGCCCTCCTCCTCCAGGCCCGGCAGGTGGTGGAACAGGGTGGCGTGGGCCGGAATGACGTTGAGCTTTTGCGGGAAATGCCGCCGTCTCAGCCCGTCGAAATGCGCGAAGGTCTCCGGGTCCATCTCCAGGGTGAGGATCAGCGGATCGGCCGTGGGCGCATCGGGCAAGGTGCTCATCGCCGGCAAACCGTACGGACGCAGACCTGTTCCCGCCATTTTTCTCTTTCCGACAGGCTGCTCATGGCTCATCTCGCTATCGGAGAGTCTGGTGGGAGACGACGGATGGGATTGCTGGTCGACGGCACCTGGCAGGATGCCTGGTACGACACGAAGGAGACCGGCGGCCGGTTCAAGCGAACGGACGCCAAGTTCCGCAACTGGGTCACCGCCGACGGCGAGCCCGGCCCATCCGGCGAGGGCGGCTTTCGGGGTGAGGCCGGCCGCTATCATCTCTACGTCTCGCTCTCCTGCCCCTGGGCGCACCGCACCCTCATCATGCGTGCCCTGAAGGGGCTGGAGGAGGCGATCACAGTCTCGGTGGTCGATCCGCATATGGGATCGGAAGGCTGGCTCTTCGGCGGTTCACCGGGCGCCACCCCCGACACGGTGAACGGCGCGAACCGCCTCTACGAGGTCTATCTGAAGGCGGTGCCGGACTTCACCGGCCGCGTCACCGTCCCCGTCCTGTGGGACAAGCAGCGCCGCACCATCGTCTCGAACGAATCGTCCGAGATCATCCGCATGCTGAACGACGCGTTCGGCGGCGCCGGCCCCGACCTCTATCCGGAAGCCCTGCGCGGCGAGATCGATGCGGTGAACGCCCGCGTGTACGATGCCGTCAACAACGGGGTCTACAAGGCCGGCTTCGCGACGACGCAGGACGCCTACGAAGAAGCCTTCGATGCCCTCTTCGCCGAACTCGATTCCCTCGACGAGCGGCTGGGCAAGGCCCGGTACCTGTGCGGCGCGGCGCTGACCGAGGCCGATATTCGCCTGTTCACAACTCTGGTGCGGTTCGATCCGGTCTATGTCGGGCACTTCAAGTGCAACCTGCGCCGGATCGCTGACTATCCGAACCTCTCACACTACCTGCGCGATCTCTATGCCCTGCCCGGCATCGCCGGCACGGTGAACCTCACCCACATCAAGAAGCACTATTACGGGAGCCATCCGACCCTGAATCCGACGGGAATCGTGCCGAAAGGCCCCGAGCTCGATCTCGACGCTCCCAACGACAGGGCGTTACGCTTCGGCGCATGACGCCGCGACGTTCGCGACATTGCCCTCGACAGATCCGACGACGGACATACATCAGCGCCATGAAGCCACCAACCGCCCTCATCCTGCCCGTCCTCGCCGTCCTTGTCGCCATGGCAAGTCCTGCAAGCGCCCAGACCGCGATCAAGCTCGAAGGTACATGCGAGAAGCTGATCGTGGCGGGATTGGACGTGACCCAGAACTGCAAGGACACGATGATGAACACCGTGTCCCGCAACCGGACGAGTTTCGACTTCTCCGCCTGGGACGGCCGGTCCCTGAGCTTTAGCGGCAGCGGGGCGCAGCAGGAGCGAACAGAGGAAACCGATGCGCTCCAACCGATCAATCTCGTCGTTCCCGGCGAGAAGACCGACGAGGGCGTGGTTCGTGGACCGCTCGCGGCCGTTGGGTCTTGCAGCTTCAGCAATCCGCAGGAGGGCAAGACCGCGATCACCTGCGAGGCGACCTCCGCAAAGGGCCGTTACGAAGCCCGTTTTGTCACGGACGCGAAGACGCCCCCCGGCGCACCGAAACCCTGAGGCCGTGCCTCAATGCGACAGCCGAGAGGCGTGCATGCCGGGATGGTGCGAATAGCCCGAGTACCGCTCTGGTCCCGTCGAGGCGGGGCGCCCATCTAGGGCAAGGACGAATCTGATCGGCCACCGGCGGCTCCCGTGCCGTTGACCCGAGTGCGAGAGTTGAGGACGGCATGCTGAACGACGTTTCCACCGCCGGGGTGAGTCCCGCCGGCGGTCCCGCGAATCTCATCAAGGACGTCACTACCGCGACATTCCGCGACGAGGTCATCACCGCCTCCCTGCAACAGCCGGTGCTGGTGGATTTCTGGGCGACGTGGTGCGGCCCCTGCAAGCAGCTGACTCCCCTGCTGGAGAAGGCCGTGACCGCCGCCAAGGGCGCCGTCATCCTCGCCAAGGTGAACATCGACGAAAATCCGGCAATCTGGTCGCAGATCAGCCAGCAACTCGGATTGCAATCGATTCCCGCCGTCATCGCCATCGACAAGGGCCGTCCCGTGGATGGGTTCGTCGGAGCCCTGCCGGAGAGCGAGATCAAGGAATTCATTGCCCGGCTCTCCGGTCCGGCCGGCCCGACGCCAGTTGAGGCGATGATGACCGAGGCGGAGGTCGCCCTCGGGGAAGGCGATCTCGCCGGAGCCTCCGAACTTTATGCCGCGGTGCTCGGCGAGGAGCCCGGAAACCTCGTCGCACTCGCGGCTCTCGCGAAGATCCAGCTCGATTCCGGCGAGGTCGCCAACGCGCGCCAGATCCTCGACATGGCGCCGCCGGAAAAGACCGGCGATCCGGCCCTGGCGAGCATCCGTGCGGCGGTGGAGCTGGCCGAGCAGGCGGCCTCCCTCGGCGATCTCGGCGTGTTCCAGAAGCGCATCGCCGCCGATCCCGCCGATTACCAAGCTCGGTTCGATTTCGCCCTCGGTCTCAACGGTCTTGGCAAGCGCGACGAGGCGGTGGACGAACTGATCGAGATCGAGCGGCGGGACAAGACCTGGAACGACGGGGCGGCCCGTAAGCAGCTCCTCACGTTCTTCGAAGCCTGGGGCCTCATGGACAAGGCTTCGATCCGCGGCCGGCGACGACTGTCGACGCTGGTCTTCGCATGACGCATCGATGCCGGGGCGGAGAGACGCAATGAGCACCCACGCTGGCTACAAGGGACCGGGCGACTGCCCCGGCGTCATCCCCGTCTTCCCCCTGCCCGGCGCTTTGCTCCTGCCCCGTGGACAGATGCCGCTCAACATCTTCGAGCCGCGCTACCTCGCCATGGTGGACGATGCCCTGAAGACCGATCGCGTCATCGGCATGATACAGCCCGACGTGGAGAGCGGAGCGTCGCCGATGACGCCCAAGCTCTTCCGTGTCGGCTGCATCGGCCGGATCACCCAGTTCGCCGAGACCGGCGATGGACGCTACCTCATCTCGCTCACCGGCATCGCGCGGTTCCGCGTCGAGAGCGAACTCGCCACCACCACCCGTTACCGGCGCTGCCAAGTCTCCTACGACGACTTCCTCAGCGACTTCGAACCGCGAGCGGGCGAGGACGCGGTGGACCGCGAGGGCGTCCTGAAGGCCCTGAAGGACTTCGTCGAGGTGAACGACCTCAAGGTCGACTGGGCCGGCATCGACGAGGCGCCGAACGAAGCTCTTGTCAACGCGCTCTGCATGATGAGCCCGTTCGGCTCCCGCGAAAAACAGGCGATGCTGGAGGCAGCCGACCTCAAGACCCGCGCGGAGGTCTTGATTGCGGTGACCGAGATGGAGTTGGTGCGTGGATCGGGGTCCGAGCCGACCCTACAGTGAAGCTGCGCCTTGAGGACAGAACACGATGACCGATGAAATCCCCACCGCCGTGGAAGCCACACGCGTCGATCCTAAACTCCTCGAACTCTTGGTCTGCCCCCTGACCAAGCAGACGTTGGAATACGATTCCGTCCGCCAGGAACTGGTCAGCCGCTCGGCCAAGCTCGCCTATCCGATCCGCGACGGCATTCCGATCATGCTGCCCGAAGAGGCGCGGCCCCTCGACTGAGTCGGCATCCGTGAACCATTTCGAGACCGTCGCCCTTCCGCGCGTGGCCGTCGTCGCCACGGGCGGTACCATTGCCATGAAGAACGACCCAGAGACCGGCGCCCCCGTCCCGGCCTTGTCGGGTGCCGATCTCGTGGCGGCGGTGCCGGGCCTTGCTGGACTCGCGACCATCGAGGTGGTGGAGTTCGCCAACCTGCCGAGCGCCTATATGGGGCCGGCCCTTTGGCCCGACCTGACCCGCACGGTGGAGAGCCTGCTGACGCGGGACGACATCGCCGGATTGGTGGTCCTCCACGGCACCGACACCCTCGACCAGACCGCCTACTTTCTCGACCTGACCCTGACCGGCGACAAGCCGGTGGTGGTGATCGGCGCACAGCGCAACGCCTCCGATCCGGACGGCGACGGCGGCCGCAACCTCCTCAACGCCGTGCGTCAGATCCTGGCGCCAGGGGCCTGCGACATGGGCGTGACGGTGACGCTCAACCACAACATCAACGCCGCCCGCGAAGTCCGGAAGACCCACACCAACAACGTCGAGACCTTCAATTCCGGCACCATTGGGTTCCTCGGCACCGTGGACGAGGACCGCGTGGTCTTCTCGCGAAAATCCCTGCGGCGCCAGACTCTGCCGCTCCCGGCGGCATTGCCCCGTATCGATGTGGTGCCGATGGTGGCCGGTGCCGACGGTTCCCAGTTGCGCCACGCCGTGGAGAGCGGCGCCGACGCCGTAGTGCTTGCCGCCTACGGCTTCGGCAACGTCAACGATGCCCTCCACGATGCGGTGGTCGAGGCCGCGGCACGAGGCGTGGTGGTGATCGTCGCGAGCCTGCTCGCCAATGGCCGCGCGCTGCCCGTCTACGGCTTCAAGGGCGGCGGCCAGACTCTGCGCGAGGCCGGGGCGGTCTTCGCCGACGACCTGTCGCCCGACAAGGCACGGGTGTTGGCGCTGCTCGCCCTGCCAATCACGCGTGAGCGCGCGGCGTTGCAAGCGTTCTACGACCGCTGAGCAGACGCGCGGAACGATGCGAAGGCAAGACGTTCTAGCCATTACGCCGAAGCGCGAGCGTAGTGCCGCACGAGGACCATCCACTTCCCGGCAACAGCGAAGTTAAACCGCCGGAGCCGCGCCAGTCATCGCAGGTTCAGATCGGTTCGTTCCTTGTGCTGATATTCAGATTGTGGCGCCCGTCACAATCCTGCCGCCTCGTCATGTATCCTGCGATCACTCTTCATTGAACGTCTTTTCGGGATACAGTCTGGCCGTCATGGCCGGATCGAACCGGGCGTTTTTGACGAAGGATGATGCATGTCCAACTCCGCCGCTCTGCTCCTTCTTGGAGCCAGCCTGTCCTCGGCCGTCATGCTGCCGGCCGCCGCGCGCGATGCCGGCACTTTCAACGGCGCGTGGTCGGTGGACCTCGTGACGGAAAGCGGCATGGTCTGCGACAGTCGCTACAGCTACTCGGTCTCGGTGCAGGAGGGGCAGGTGCGCCTCGTCTCCGGGCAGAGCGCGAGCCTCACGGGACGAGTGGGCGCGGACGGCACCCTGGGTCTCAGTGTCTCGAACGGCACCGCCACGGGCGCGGTCTCGGGTCGCCTCCAGTCGAATTCCGGCAGCGGCACCTGGAAGGTTTCCTCCCTGTGCTCGGGCCGCTGGACGGCGCGGCGTCAGGCGACGCGCACCGCCCAGGCGGACTAGTTTTCAGGCAGCGGCGAGCCAGCTCCGGGCCTCGTCGATATGGGCGCGGTCGAAGGTCTTGATCTGGGCCGGCGAGACCTTGCCGAACGTGTCGGCGACCATGCGCAGCCAGGACGCGTCCGTGACCAGGGCGACGTGACTGACGCCCTTCATCATGGCGAGGCCGAAGCGCACGTCCTTGAAGAAGGCCGCCGGTTCCATGCCCTTGAACTCGCGCACGTCCTCCAGCAGCTTGAGCTTGCCGCCCTTGTCGAGATCGGCCTGCATGGCGGTGATGACGGTGTTCATATCCTGATCGGTGATCTGGCCGTCGACGACGATCTCGGCGACGTTCGAGTCCGGTGTCTTGGTGTAGGTCAGCATGCATCACTCCTGGTCGGGTCGAACGCTACCCAAGCGAACGTCGGGCCAGACTTATAGGAAACTCTGAGGGTCCACGTCGATGGCGACCTTCACGTTGCCGCGAACCTTCGGCCCGCGCCCGAGCCAATCGCGCAGGTAGGCTTGGAGATCCACGGCCCGCTCGGTCTTCACCAGCAGCCTGAACCGGTAGCGCCCTCGGATCAGCGCGAGGGGTGCCTCGGCCGGCCCCAGCACCATGACGCCCTGCGGCGGTTCGGCGGCACGCGCCAGGGCCTGCCCATGCGCCTCCGCCACCTCGCGCTCGTTGGCCGAGACGATGAGTGCGGCGAGCCGCCCGAACGGCGGCAGGCCGGCGGCCTCCCGCGAGGCGATCTCTTCCTCGTAGAATCGGGTGGCATCGCCAGAGAGCAATGCTGCGATCACGGGATGATCGGGCTGGTAGGTCTGGACCAGGGCACGGCCCGGCTTGTCGCCGCGCCCGGCACGGCCCGTCACCTGCTGGAGCAGCTGGAAAGTGCGTTCGGCGGCGCGGGGATCGCCGGAGGTCAAGCCGATATCGGCGTCGAGCACGCCAACGAGGGTCAGATGCGGGAAATTATGGCCCTTGGCGACGAGCTGGGTGCCGATGACGATGTCGCATTCTCCGTCGGCCACGCTCTGCAGCTCGGCCCGCAGACGCTCGGCCCCGCCGGGAAAGTCGGAGGAGAGCACGATCACGCGCTTGTCGGGAAACAGCTCCGTCACCTCCTCGGCGATGCGCTCCACCCCCGGCCCGCACGGGGTGAGGTTGTCGAACGTGCCGCATTCGGTGCAGGCGTCGGGCCGCCGCTCGGCATAGCCGCATTGGTGGCAGACCAGCGCTCGGCGGAAGCGATGCTCCACCAGCCAAGTCGAGCAATTGCGGCACTGGTAGCGGTGGCCGCAGGCCCGGCAGAGGGTGAGCGGCGCATAGCCCCGCCGGTTCAGGAACAGCAGCGCCTGATCGCCGGCCTCGATGGTGGCGCGCACGGCGTTGACCAGGGGCGGGGCGATGAACCGGCCCTTCTCCGGTTTGTCGAGGCGCATGTCGATGGCATGGATGTCCGGCAGCCGCCGTCCGCCGAACCGCTCCGGCAGGACGATATGGGCGTAGCGCCCCTTCTCGGCATTGACCTTGGTCTCGATGGAGGGGGTCGCCGAGGCGAGGACCACCGGGCAATTCTCGAGACGGCCGCGCACCACCGCCATGTCGCGGGCGTGGTAATGGACCCCGTCCTCCTGCTTGTAGGCAGCCTCGTGCTCCTCGTCGACGACGACGAGGCCGAGATCGCTAAAGGGCAGGAACAGGGCCGAGCGGGCGCCGACCACCACCGCGACTTCGCCCGCCGCCACGCCGGCGCGCAGGCGCTCGCGGCGCTTCGAGCCGATGCCCGAATGCCAGGTCGCCGGACGAACGCCGAACCGCTCGGCGAACCGGTCGAGGAACTGCGCCGTGAGCGCGATCTCCGGCATCAGGATGAGTGCCTGGTGTCCCCGCCGGACGGCTTCGGCCACGGCCTCGAAATAGACCTCCGTCTTGCCCGAACCGGTGACGCCTTCGAGGAGGATCGTCGGCGCTTTCGCCTCCCCACCCTCCGAGTCTTGGAAGGCACGGGCGATGAGATCCAGTGCCGCCTCTCCCTGCGCCTCCGACAGGGGAACGCGGGGATGGTCCGGATCGGGCGGGAGCGCCACCGGCTCCGGCGCGAGGGCGACGGCTTCGAGGGCGCCATCATCGATGAGGCCGTCGACCACGCTGAGCGAGACGCCCGCCTCCTTGGCGAGCGCGCTCTTGCCGCGCATCGTCCCATCGGCGGTGACCGCCAGCACCTTCATCCGCGCCGCCGTCGGCCGGGCGGGCGGCTTGCCCGAACCGCGCACGCCGATCCGCGAAGTCTCGCCGCGCGCCGCCTCGTCGGGCAGGCGCAGGGCCATGGCCAGAGCCGAGCCCTTCGGCGCCAGGGTGTAGCGGGCGAGCCAATCGACCAGTTCGCGCAAGGAGTCGGACAGGGGCGGCGCCTCGAGCCGCCCCGTCACCTGCCGCAGGTTCGAGCCACCGGGACTCTCCGCCACCTGCCAGACCACCCCCACCGTCTCACGCGGCCCGAGCGGCACCTGCACGACATCGCCCGGCGACAGGACCAGCCCGGCGGGCACGGCGTAGCTATAGGCGTTGTCGAGCGCGAGCGGGATCAGGATATCGGCGACGCTGGGCATGGGCTCTTCTGCATGGGAACCATGTTCTATCTATGTACTCTCTCGCCCGATCGCGACCGGTCGCCGCGCGCCAGAAGGACTGCCACCGGAAGAGCCGCGAGGCTGACCCCGCTCATGGCCCAGAACCCCGACGCCCCGTAAGCGGCGAAGAGCGGACCGGCCGCAAGCGTGAACAAGGCAGAGGACAGGCCGAGCCCGAGGGGACCATAGAGCGTCAGCGCGGTGGCGGTGAGGTCCGGCGGCACGCAGCGGCCGATCTCCTTCAGGCAGGCGAGATGCAGGAGCGCGAAGGTGAGCCCGTGCAAGCACTGGATCGCAACGAGCGCCGGGAGTGCCACGGTCTCGGCACTGATCCCCCACCGCAATGCCCCCGCAACGGCTGCCAGCCCGATCGCCCAGCCCGGATCCAGCCGCCTCAGGATCCACGGCCCGGCGATGAGGAAGACGAGGATCTCCGCCGCCACCGCCTCCGACCAGAGCAGGCCAGCGGTACCGGCCGGGATGGAGTTCCGGCTCCACAGGATCATCGCGAAGGCATCGTGCATGGCATGCGCGCCCATGACGAGGGAGGCCGCCAGGACGACGCGACGGAAGCGCCGGTTCGCCAGCACCTCCAAGAAGCCCCGCGGCGGCATGGATCTGGTCGCTACCTCCGGCGGTCTGGCCCTCACAAGTCCATTCGCAGCGAGACCGGCGGCGAGAAAGAGACCGCCCCCGACCAGGATAGCGGCCTCGATCCCGAGCCCCGGCACCAGCCAGCCGACCAGGCTCGTCGCGAGGATAAAGGCGGCCGAGCCGGCGCCCCTCACCCAGCCGTAGACGAAGCGCCGGCCGTTTCGCGAGGCGGCCAGGGCGAGGGCGTCGCTGAACGGCGCCAGGGGGGCGGTGAGGACGGCATAGGCGAGGCCGACGACCAGCAGGGCCGCGAATCCCGTCACCGCGAGATGCCCGAAGGCGGCAAGCCCCGCGAGCACGGCCGCACCGGCCAGGACCGGGCGGACGATGCCCCACCGGTCGGCGATCCGCCCGGCGAGCGGCCCGGTCACCATCCGCGCCAGGATCGCGAGGGCGAGGAGCCAGGCGATCTCGTGCGCGGGCAGCCCACGCCGTTCGAGGAACAGCGGCAGGAATGGCGAGAGCGCCCCGTAACCGGCATAGAGCGCGACGAAGAGGGCGAGATGGCCGGCCAGCAGCCGACGGTCGTCGGTACGGTCGCTCACGCGAGTGTGGCCGGCATCGTGCGTTTCCTCGCTTGCGTCATGGCGAGCGCCGGCACTACCTCGACCGCCGCCCCGGCGAGTGTCGGGCGCAGTGCTGCGGGGAGCAACCCGATGACGGCTTCGCCAGTCGACCTCAACGGCAGGAGCGCGTACGCGAGGAAGATGGACGGTGCGGAGGGGATCGTGCTGCTTCACGGTATCGCCCGCCGCTCAGCCTCCCTCGGTCGGATGGAACACGCATTTCGCGCCGAGGGGTACCGCACCCTCAACCTCGACTACCCCGGGCGAAAGGCCACATTGCAGACGATCGTCGAGGGCGCCGCGCCAGCGGTGACGGCGTTCGCGTCCGGCCTCCGCCGCCTGCATTTCGTCACCCATTCAATGGGCGGGCTCGTGGCGCGGGGGATCATCACCCGGCATCGCCCGGCCAATCTCGGCCGCGTGGTGATGCTGGGACCGCCGAACGGCGGCAGTGAAGTGGCGGACTTTCTCCATCGGATGAGGCCATACCGGCTGTTCTTCGGGCCGGCGGGCGCACAACTCACCACCCACCGCTCGGAGGCCCTCACCGCGCTCCTCGGCGATATCGATTTTCCCCTGGGGGTCATCGCGGCGGACCGCTCGGTCTGGCTGATCGAATCCTTCCTGATCCTGCCCCGCCCCAATGACGGGCGCGTGAGCGTGGCGCGGACGCGGGTCTCCGGCATGAGCGACCACCTCACCCTCCACACCACCCACGACCTGATGATCCTGAACCGCGCCGCGATCACCGCTTCGCTACGCTTCATCCGGCACGGCCGCTTCCGAGACGCACCTGACGTCGAGGAGGCGGCGCAGGATACCGCAACGGCCCGGTGAGGCGCCACGACCGCTCATGCCGGGACCACGTAGAGCGCAGGAGGCAGGCGACCGCCGTTGCCGCTCGGGCGTCGGGCCCCTATCTGTGACGGCGCGTCGGCACGCTGCTCGCTTCGACCGGCGCGTCCACCGGGAGACCTCATGCGGTTGCCAAGCTCCACCCTCGCCATCGCGTTCGGCGCCCTTGCCGCTTCCGCGGCCTTTGCCGAGGCCGCGCCGATGCGATTGGCCGGCCACCGCGCGGTGTACGACCTCTCGCTGGCCGAGAGTCGGGGCGCGCGGGCGGTGGAGAGCGCGCGGGGACGCATCGTCCTCGATTTCAGCGGAGATGCCTGCAAGGGCTACACGATGCAGACCCGGCAGGTGACGGAGCTCGATAGCGGCGAGACCGGCAAGCGCCTCTCCGATCTGCGCAACACCACCTTCGAGGGCGGTGACGGCCATAGTTTCCGCTTCAAGACCAACACGGTGCTCAACGGCAGCGCATCGACATCGGTGGACGGAACGGCAGAGAACGGCCCCGAGTCGCTGAAGGTCAGGCTGAAGGAGCCCAAGCGCGACCAGTACACCGAGACCGGTCCCGTGCTGTTCCCGACCCTCCACATGCGCCGCATGATCGAGGCGGCCCAGGCCGGCGAGACGACGATGTCGGCCAAGGTGTTCGACGGGTCGGACGACGGCCGCAAGATCTTCGACACGCTCGCCGTGATCGGCAAGGCGATCACGGCCGAAGAACCGGCTAAGGATGGCGGCGCCGACAGGGACAAGCCTCTGCGGGAGGGCGAGATGGCGGCGATGCGGCGCTGGCCGGTGACCTTGAGTTACTTCACCCCCGGACAGGGTGAGCGCACCCCCGTCTACGTCCTCACCTTCCTCCTCTACGAGAATGGCGTCAGCGGGGGGCTCAGTCTGAATTACGGCGACTTCACCATCGCCGGCGACCTCAGCCGCCTCGACCTCCACAAGGTCGAGGCGAAGACGGAGACCGAGTGCAAGCCCTGACACGTCACGTCGTCCGGAGCCCGTGAGGGACGGCCGGTTGGGGTCGCTCGCAGGATGCAGGGCGCACCCTTACGTTGGCCACCCCCGCACTTCCTATTCATCCGAATTCGGCGTCGGGATCGGGCGGACCGAGCCGGCGCCAGGCGGCAACGATCCTTTCGGGCTTCACGTCGAGGGCCGTGGCGCAGGCGATCAGCACCGCCTCGTCGCCCATGAGATGATCGAGGACCGCCGCGAGGAAGGCCGGATCGGTGGCGCTTTCCCGTAACGTGTCGGGCGTCAAACCGGAGGAGGCCATAAAGGGTAGGAGCCTGTCGCCGTCTTCGGCGAGCCATCCGAGCACCGAGATGGCGAGATGCTCGGCGGATTCCTCGGGACGGTCGGATTTGCGTTTCGTCAACATGTATCCCTTAGGTTCTCATCGAGCGGGACGCCGGTCCTTCCAGAATGCGCCGCCAGCCTGCCGGGAACAATGAGCCATGCCGAAGACCGTGCTCATCGTCGAGGACAACGAACTTAATATGAAGCTCTTCAACGATCTGTTGGAAGGGCACGGCTATGCAACACTCAAGACCGCCAATGGAATCGAGGCGATCGAGCTCGCCCGCGCCCACCGGCCCGACTTGATCCTGATGGACATCCAGCTTCCTGAGGTCTCCGGCCTCGAAGTCACCAAATGGCTGAAGGAAGACGACGACCTCAAGCATATCCCCGTCATCGCCATCACGGCCTTCGCCATGAAGGGTGACGAGGAGCGCATCCGCGAAGGCGGCTGCGAAGCCTATCTCTCGAAACCGATCTCCGTGGCGAAGTTTCTCGCCACCGTCCGTCTCTACCTCGGCGACGGAGCCCGTTGATGAGGGCCACCGTCGACAGGGTCGATCCATCGAACCCGTCAGAACCCGCGAGGAACGATGTCGGCCCGCATCCTGATCGTCGATGATCTCTTTCCGAACGTGAAGCTGCTCGAGACGAAGCTGTCCCTCGAGTATTTCGACGTTCTGGCGGCCATGAACGGGCCGGATGCCATCTCGATCTGCGAGAAGGGCCTGTGCGACCTCGTCCTCCTCGACGTAATGATGCCCGGGATGGACGGATTCGAGGTGTGCCGTCGCCTCAAGCGCAATCCCACCACCGCCCATCTCCCTGTCGTGATGGTGACGGCCCTCGATCAGCCATCGGATCGGTTGCGGGGGCTCGACGCGGGGGCCGACGACTTCCTGACGAAACCGATCGACGACACCGCCCTGTTCGCGCGGGTGCGCAACCTTGTCCGGCTGAAGGCGGTCACTGATGAGCTTCGCGACAGGGCGCTGGCCTCGCGGGAGTTCGGTATCGGCGATCCCTTGGCCCTCGCCGCCGCGGGGGACGGTCAGAACGCGTCGATCCTGCTGGTGGAGGACCGGAAGAATTCGGCCGAGCGGCTTTCCGCGGCCCTGAATCAGCACCATCGGGTCACGGTCGTGGCGGACCCGCACGACGCGCTGGTGCTGGCCACCGAGGGGGATTTCGAACTGACCCTCGTCAGCCTCGATCTCCAGGGGTTCGACGGACTGCGTCTCTGCAGCCAGGTCCTGTCCCTCGACCGTACCCGCACCATGCCGGTGATGATGATCGCGGAGGAGAACGACAAGGCACGGGTGATCCGCGGCCTCGAATTCGGCGTGCACGACTATCTCATGCGCCCTGTGGACCGGAACGAACTCGTGGCCCGGGTGCGCACCCAGGTGCGGCGAAGCCGTTTCTCGGACACCCTGCGCGACGCCGTCCAGGCCTCAATGGAGATGGCCGTCACCGACGGGCTCACCGGGCTCCACAATCGGCGCTACCTCGACAGCCATCTCGCCGTCCTGTTCGACGACGCCGCCCTGCGCCATCGAGCCGTCTCGATGCTGATGCTCGATATCGACCGGTTCAAGTCGATCAACGACACCTACGGTCACGAGGCAGGCGACGAGGTGCTCCGTGCCTTCGCCGGCCGCATCCGCCTTCATACACGCGGCGTCGACATCGTCGCCCGCTATGGTGGCGAAGAGGTCGTCATCATCCTGCCCGATGCGGAGCCGGAGGCGGCCCATGTCATCGCGGAGCGTATTCGGGAGCGCATCGAGGCCGTCCCGTTCCTGATCGACCAGGAGACACGGGAGATCCACGTCACCGTGTCCATCGGAGTGGCTTGCCGCCATGCCGAGGACAAGGGACCCGCCGACATGCTCAAGCGTGCCGACCTCGCCCTCTACCGCGCCAAGTCTTCCGGTCGTAACCGGGTCGAAGCCGAAGCGGCCTGACACAGGACTGACGGGGCGCAGCGGCTGGGTTCCATCCCAGCCTCGCGCACCCAGGCGACGGCAGCGCCGAGGACCGCGATCCACCACCCCTGCCAGGCGCCGTGCTCCACGAAGGCCACCGCCGAGCAGGAGCCCACGAGGCTCAAGGCGACCACGCCTTCCCCGCGCGGCATGCGAGCGATGAGCGCCAGCATCATCATCAGGATCGCGCTGGCAAGGCCGGCACCAACGATGCCGAGCTCGGCCCAGATCTGTAGAAAGATGTTGTGCGGGTGGCCCACCGCAAGCATCGGCCGCAGGCCCGGCTCGATCCGTGCAGCGACGGGCGTCTCGATAAACCGCGCCGAGGTCCCGAATCCGGCCCCGCTCCAGGGATCGAGGGCCACGGCCGCGCCGAAACTGCGGGCGATGGCCACCCGTGCCCGCGAACTGCTCTGCACCAGCCGTTCGTGAACAGCGTCGGGCATGACCTTCTGGAGGATATCCCCCTCCACCGGCGCGAGGATGAGAGAGAGGGCCAGCACTGCCCCCACAATGGCGAGCCCGACCCGGCGCGGGGTCAGGGAGGCGACGAGGGACGTGACAGCCCCGGCTGCGAGCCCCATGGCGGCGGCGCCGCTGATCGATCGCAGGATCGCCCCGGTACTGATCACGAGAACGAGAAGCGCCGCGATGCCATGCCCGCGCCGGTAAAGGAGATAGGCCAGAGGGCCCATGATGGGCAGGATCGTCAAGGCGGGACGGTTGAAGACGAACAGCGCCACCCGCGAGCCCATCGCCCGATGCAGGGGAAGATGGGTGGCGAGGGCCACGACGATGTAGAGGCCGGCGAGCGCAATAGACCAGGCGGCGAGCCGGGGCGTGAAGGGAGGCATGTTCCCGGGCGCGAGGCGAGCGAGGAGATAGGCCCCCGCGACGGTCGGCAGGAATTCCTGGATGTTGCGCCAGGACAGATCCTGCGCTGGGCTCCAGGCGATGCTCACCAGCGACCAGACGGCGAAGCCGAGGGCGGCAAGGCCGATCGGCGTGACGAGCGGCCTCAGCACGAACCGCATCGTAGCGCGAGCATCCTCGATCAGCCCCGCGACGAGGAAAAACAACGCGGCAAGGCCGATGACGGTCGGGCTCGACCGATTGGCGAGCGCCATCGCCACCGGAAGGATGGCGAGCGTAACGGCGCCGGCGGTGCGCAGACACGCGACCGTCTCCGATCGAGGAGGAAGACCTGACATTGTAGAGGGTCGGGCCGTGCGGCTACTGGAGCTCGTGGCCGCGCTTGCCCATCTCGGCACGTACGCGGACCATCATGTATTCGGACACCCCTTGGGTCCAGTTCTGCATGGCCTGGACGATCTCGTCGAGCACCTGGGGCTGAGTCTCGACGTAGCGCTTGCCCGCCGCCGAATGGAAGAAAGCGACGATCTCGGTGAGCTCAGCCTCGGACAGGCGGCTCGCGTAAATCTTGGCCGCCGTCTCGATCATCATCTGCTTCTGCAGTTCCATCTCCGGCGCCAGGGAGATGAGAACCTCATCGAGATCCTTTGTCAGGTCCGGGCGGGTAATGGCGGCCTGCTTGATCTGCTGACCGAAGGCCGGAAGAATCGAATCGAACGAGCGGGCGATGCCAGAGCTGAGAGTGACTTCCCGCGCCAGCGCCAGATGGTTAGGGGTGAAGGTCGGCTGCTGGGCGGCGGGCGTCAAGGGAGCCGGCGCGGCGGGTTTGGCACCGGGCTTGGCCGGCGCGGCTGGCTTCTGCACCTGCGCCTGGCCGGCGGTCGGCGCCAAGACCAAGAGGATTCCGGCGAGGACGGAAGCGGTCAGGACGGTAGAGAGGCGGCGGCGGGACATGGCGAACGCTCCGGAAAGGCGTGTCGATCAGGATATCGAAGGAGGGTAGAGGCGCGTCAGACTGCGCCGAGACAGGTGACGTGCGCCTGCCCGTCACGGGCTTCCGCCAGGACCGCGCCGGTGGCGAGGCCGAGGAACAGACCATGCTCGACCACGCCGGGCACCGCCCAGAGTGCGGCGGACAGGCGTTCCGGATCGGCGATCGCCTTCAGGTGCGCGTCGAGGATGAGATGGCCGCCATCGGTCACGAAGGGGGTACCGCCGGGGCCGGCACGCAGGACGAGGTCGCCCGCGCAGCCGGCGCTCTCCATGGCCCGGCTCACGGCGATGCGGGTAGCGCCGAGGCCGAACGGGTTGACCTCCACCGGCAGCGGAAACGCGCCGAGGGTCGTCACGGATTTCGCCGCGTCAGCGATCACCACCATACGACGACTGGCGAAGGCCACGATCTTCTCGCGAAGGAGAGCGCCGCCGCCGCCCTTCACCAGACGCATCCGTGCGTCGATCTCGTCGGCGCCGTCGATGGTCAGGTCGAGTTCGGGAAGATCTTCGAGACTGGCCAGGGGAATGCCGGCGCCCTCGGCGGCGATGCGCGTCGCCTCTGAGGTCGGGACGCCCGTGACCTTGAGTCCGTCGCGCACCCGCGCACCGAGAAGCTCCACGAACACGTTGGCGGTGCTGCCGGTTCCGATACCGAGCCGCATCCCATCCTCGACGAGATCAAGGGCACGGGCGGCGGCGGCGCGACGCAGGTCGGGACCGCTCACGAGGAGGCCCCGTTCATCGGGAGGGAGGGGGCGAGATGCATGGGCGGGCTCTCGGGCTACGGGCTGGGCCGCTGAAAGTCCGGTGGCCCTAGCACGGCTGGCAACGCCGTCCAACGCGACTGTTGCCGAACATCCGCACCGATCGCCCTCAAGGGCGGGTGTTCTGGGGCGGAGTGGCACTCGGCCCCGCACGGCCTGGGGCCTGTCCGGTGGCCACGGCTTCCTCGGGACCGCTGGCGGCAGGGTTCGCCTGGGCGGTGCACACCACCGCTTCCTTCTGGAGCTGGACGTAGCAAATGCTCATCTCGCCGGTGCGGTAGTTCACGCGGAACACCCCGGCCTCGCGGGTGTGGCGCGAGGCGACGAGGCCGTATTCGGACGGGGCCTGGGCGCTGGCGCCCTCGCCGGAGCCGTAGCAGACGGTGAGGCCTACGCTGCCCACCGCGCCTTCGCGCAGGCCGTACTGGCAAGAGGTGACCTCACCCGTGACCTTGTCGACGCGGTAGACCCGGTTGAGGTCGATCTGCGGCGCGGGGACGAACTCGAAGGAGGCGGCGCCGGCGGCCCCGGTCGTGCAGGCGAGGAGCGCCAGCGCGATCCCGGCCCGGCATCCCCTGGCTCTTCCCGAACGGGCGGATGCGGCGGGAACGGTGGATATGAACGCACGGTCGGTCGGCGGTGTCGAACGCATGGTCGCCTTCATGTCCTGATGCAGACAGGGGAAACTCGCAAGGGAACTCTCGTGGCCGCTCCCCTATAGCGGCCTTGAGGCGCAACCGTGACCCGCTCGCGGCGGCCTTGATCGCATCATGGCCGGATTCTACAGCATCATGGCACGGAGAGAAGCCCGATCGGTTGGTTAAGCTCTTGCGTACGCATCAGATTTTTTCCCGGTACGCAGCGTCCACCTCCCAGCCCGCCGTGACACCGTCATCCAGCCCGGGATCACCCGTCGCCATTCAACGAACCTTGCGAGTCCTCATGCCAAGCCTGCCGCCCATCGTCGTGTTCGACCTCGACGGAACCCTCGCCGAGACCGCGGGCGACCTCGTCGGGACTCTCAACGCGATCCTCGCCCGCGAGGGCCTGCCCACTCTCCCCCTCGACCGGGCGCGTGACATGATCGGCGCCGGAGCGAAAGCGTTAATCCAGCGCGGCTTCGAGGCGGCGGGCGAGCCCATCGACGACGCCCGCCTGCAGACGCTCTTCGTCGATTTCCTCGACCATTACGGCCGGCATCTCAGCGAGCATTCCTATCTGTTCCCCGGCGTCGAGGAGGCCCTCGACGCCCTGTGCGCGCGTGGCTTCCTCCTCGCGGTCTGCACCAACAAGGTCGAGGCTCACGCCAAACAACTGCTAGAGGTGCTCGGCGTCGCCGGACGCTTCGCCGCCATCTGCGGTCGCGACACCTTCCCGGTCTACAAGCCGAACCCGGCCCATATCACCCTCACCGTCGAGCAGGCGAAGGGCGATGTTTTGCGTGCCGTGATGGTGGGAGATTCCCGCGCCGATATCGATGCGGCGAAGGCGGCGGGGATTCCGGTCATCGCGGTGCCGTTCGGCTACACCGACCTGCCGGTGGAGCAGCTAGGCCCCACGCGGGTGATCCAGCATTTCGATGAGTTGATGGGGGCGGTCGATGCCCTCGTGCCGGCTTCTGCCGTGGCCTGAGGGGAATGGTGGGCGCGACAGGGATCGAACCTGTGACCCTTCGCGTGTGAAGCGAATGCTCTCCCGCTGAGCTACGCACCCGGACCGAGGGCCTTCTAGGGCGAGGCCCACGCACCCGTCAAGGGCCTCTGTTGCCTCGGCCCTCGGCGACTTGCCGAGTCGGCATCCCGCGAGGTTCGGCCGCTCGGCCACCGGACCCGGTCCTGACGCCGCGCTCGACAGGATGCAGAGCGGGAGGTTATCCGCCCCTCGGGCCGCGCTCCGCCGGGCCGAGGCGCAGGAGCAGCGCCACCGGGATCAGGCCGACGACGACGATGAGCAGGGCGGCCACCGCGCCGTCCTCGTAGGTGCCGCGCACGGCCTCCCCGTAGAGGTGGGTCGCCAGGGTCTCCACGTTGAGCGGGCGCAGGAGCAGAGTCGCCGGCAGTTCCTTGACGCAATCGACGAATACGAGGAGCGCGCCGCTGAGCAGAGCCGGCCATGTCATCGGCAGGTGTACGCGCATCAGCGTGCCGACGGGGCCACGGCCGAGCATGAGCCCGGCTTCTCCGAGGGAGCCCGGCACCTTTGCCAAGCCCGCCTCGCAGGCTCCGACACCGACCGCGAGGAAGCGCACGAGATAGGCGATGACGAGGGCGCCGCCCGCGCCGACTCCGATGATCGCCGGGGCGACGCCGAAGAGTGCCGTCGTGATGCGGGACAGGGAGGCATCGGCGAGGGCCAGCGGGCCGAGGAGCCCGATCGCCAGGATCGCCCCGGGGAGCGCGTAGCCGAGGGCGGCGATGCGGATCAGCCCCTGCCCGAAGCGCCTGGCGACGAGCCGGGGGCCGGCGGCGACGAGGAATCCGCAGGCGGCCGCGAGCAGGGTGGCGAGGCTGGCATAGAGCAGGGTGTTGCCCGCCTCGGCGATGACGCCCCGGGGAAATCCGAGCCGGGTGACGCGGGCAGAGGCGGAATGGGCGAGATAGGCCGCCGGGATCAGGAAGCCGATGGCGATGGGGAGGATGCCGAGACACAAGGCGGCCGAGGCCGGCGCACCGGACAGACGATGGCGAGCCATGTCGCGCTGGCGCTGGCCCGTGCCAGCATAGCCGCGCCCGCGCCGCCCCCAGCGCTCGGCCGCGAGCAGCAGGAGCACCATCGCCAGCATCACCAGGGCGATCTGTGCGGCGCCGGGCAGATCGGACCGGTTGATCCAGGTGGCGTAGACCTGCACCGTGAGTGTCCTCACGCCGAGAAATTCGGCGGCGCCGATGTCGTTGAGCGTCTCCATGAGGGCAAGGCTGGTGCCGAGCGCGATGGCGGGACGCGCCAGCGGCAAGGCGATCCTGAAGAAGACCGCCGTCGGCGACCGTCCCAGGATGCGCGCCGCCTCGATGAACGTGCCCGCCTGCATCAGGAACAGTGCCCGCGTCGGCAGATAGACATACGGGTAGAGCACGAAGCCGAGGAGCAGGATGCAGCCCGGCAGGGAACGTATCTCCGGAAGCAGCAGATCCTTCGGCCGCGCGACGCCGAGAAGCTCGCGCAGAGTACTCTGGACCGGGCCGATGGGGTGAAGCAGGTCGAGATAGGCGAAGGCGACGATATAGGTCGGCACCGCCAGGGGCAGCAGCAGCCCGATTTCCAAGAGGCCGCGCCCCCGGAACTCGTAGGCCGCGACGAGCCACGCCGAGCCGACCCCGAGCATGACGACGAGGAGGCCGACGCCGCCGAGGAGCAGTGCCGTGGTGATCGTCGCCTGAGGCAGGACATGCGCCAGGAGATGCGGCCAGACCTCGCTCGACCCACCCGCCGCCGTCAGCGCCAGGGACACCACCGGGCTGAGGATCAAGGCCGCCAAGGCCAGGGCTCCCGCCGCCCAGGCGATAGGCCCGGCGCGCAAACGCTGCGCCGCCCTCGGAGCGGCATCGGAACCGATCGAGGCCTGCGATCGGGCCAGTTCGACGGCGGCCGACATCGGCCGGGGCTTCAGTTGTCGAAGCCCACCGTATCAACCAGCAGGCTCGCCGCCTTGCGGTTTCGGGCGATCTCGACCAGGGGCACGGTATCGATGGTCAACGGGCCCAGTGCCGTAAGCCGGGGATCGATCGGCGCGCCCGCCTTCACCGGGTACTCGAAATTGGCCTTCGCATAGAGGCCCTGGCCTTCGTCGGAGACGAGGTATTCGAGAAGCTTGACCGCCTCGTCACGGTTCGGCGCGCTTTTGGCGACTACGGCACCGGAGACGTTCACATGGGTGCCGCCGCTGGTGAAGATCGGTAGCACGACCTTGATCCCGTCGCCCCATTTCTGCTGGTCCGGGCCACCCTTGCCCGAGCGCATCAGCCCGACATAGTACGAGTTGCCGAGCCCGACGGTGCAGGTTCCAGCTAAGATATCGCGGGCGACGTCGCGGTCGCCGCCGGCCGGCTTGCGCGCGAGGTTGGCCTTTACGCCCGTCAGCCAGTCCTTCGCCTTCTCCGGCCCGTGCTTGACGATGTAATGGGCGATAAGCGCCGTGTTGTAGGGGTGCTGGCCGGCGCGCAGGCAGAGCTTGCCCTTCCATTTCGGGTCGACGAGGTCCTCGTAGGTCAGGGCCTTCTCCGCGAGGTCCTTATCGGCATACGCGACGCGGGCGCGCATGGAGAGGGCGTACCACAGGCCGCCGGCATCGCGCAGGGGCGACGGGACGGCGGCTTCCAGGGTCTCCGTACGCACCGGCTGCGCGAGGCCGCGATCCACCAGTTCGATGAGGTTGCCGATATCCACGGTCATGAGCACGTCGGCCTTCGACCGCTCGCCCTCGGAGGCCACGCGCTCGGCGAGGCCCTTCTCCACGAAGACGGTATTGACGGTGACGCCGCTCTTGGCGGTGTAGGCATCGAGCAGGGGCTTGATCAGGCCGGGTTCACGAGTGGTGTAGATGTTGACCTCGGCAGCCGTCGCTCCGGCGATCCAGGCGAAGGCCGTCGCACCGCCGACCAGACATTTCGAGACCCAACCAACCATGACGTCCATCCCTCTTCCCTCAATGACCGGTTCTGGGCCGCATCTTCACGGGAAAAGCAAGACTTATGTCCTCAGTTTATTATAGTTCAAAACTATACTTCTGGATATTGCCGAACACGAACAGCCAGGCTCGGTTAATCCAATTCTGCGGAAAAAACCAACCCCGCCCCCTTGGCCAGGATCAGGCCGACACGATCACCCTCCCCCGCCGCTGTCTCGTCGGCGACCGTGAGGCGGAAAGGTTCGGGAAATCCCTCCGCCGCCAGGGTCAGTTCCACGACGGGTCCGAGGAAACGGCGGCGGATGACCCGCGCCGGATGACCGGATTCGGGGCCCAACAGGCCGATCGCCTCGGGCCTGACGCAGGCGGTGACCGGTGCGCCGTTCGCGATCCCGGGTGCCGGAACTGCGCCGAACGGCGTGGCAGCAGCGCCGTTCGTGCAGCGGGAGGGAAAAGTAATGAGATCGCCGAAGAAATTTGCGGCGAAGTGCGAAAGCGGGTGCTGATAGAGTTCCGCGCCGGTGCCGATCTGGACGATGCGCCCGCCCCGCATCAGGACGATGCGGTCACTCACCAGCAACGCCTCCTCCGGGTCGTGGGTCACCAGAAGCGCGGTGGCGCCGGTGGCGCGCAAGACCGAGATCGTGTCGGCCCGTACCCTGTCCCGGTTGCGCCGATCGAGATTCGAGAACGGCTCGTCGAGAAGGAGCACCCGCGGCCCCGGCGCCAGGGCGCGGGCAAGCGCCACACGCTGGCTCTCCCCGCCCGACAGCGAGCCGGGATAGCTCGAAGCCCGGTCGGCGAGGCCGACTTGTTCCAGCCGCGCCTTGGCGACGGCCTCGGCGTCGCCGGCGCGTAGCCGGTGGAGACCGAAGCGGACATTCTGCATGACGGTAAGATGGGGGAACAGAGCGTAATCCTGGAACATCAGGCCGACGCCGCGCTCTTCCGGCGGCGTCTGGGCGCTCATCACCTGACCATCGAGAAGGACAAGCCCGCCGCTCGGCTGTTCGAGGCCTGCCACCGCCCGCAACAGGGTGCTCTTGCCGCAACCAGAATCACCGAGAAGCGCGATGATTTCTCCCGCCCGGACCGCGAGGGAAACATGGTCGAGAGCGTGCTTGCGGCCGAAATCGACGCTGAGCCCGCGTGTCTCAAGGCGCGGCGGCACCTCGCCGGGGCAGCGTCCCTCGATCGGATCGGTCGCGGCCATGACCTGTTCCTCAATGTTCGGATCGTGTTGAAACACGCGCTTCTCGCCCGATACCGCCTCAGGTCAAGGGGAAGCTGGGCCTGCGGGCAGCTCGGTCGGGGGCGAACGAGGGATTGCGCCATCGCCCTCATGGCGGAGCCGCGTCCCGGCCGGCTCTTTCGGAGTGCATGCGGGACGCCCCCCGACGGTTTGCCGGTGGAAAGTTCCCCCCTCCTTCCGGGCGCTCTTGCATCCGTGTCGAGGCGTCCTGTACGGTTCCGATCGTCGTCGTAAGGGTGCCCTGCGCGACCAACATCTGTTTGGCAACGGGCGGAGTGGCCATGCGAGGTGTCGCAGGGATCGTCCCGTGTCGGTCGGGGGAATCGAGCGGATGTCGGAGGGGGCGATGACGGATACCGGTGCTGGCTGGACGGACGAGCGCGTCGAGGTACTGCGACGTCTCTGGGACGAGGGACTGAGCGCGAGCCAGATCGCCACGCAACTCGGCGGCGTCACCCGCAACGCCGTCATCGGAAAGGTCCACCGGCTGGGTCTGTCGGGCCGCGTCAAGGCGGCGGATTCGCCCGGCAATGGTCGCAAGAAGCCTGCAATCCGCGATGCCGAGGCCGAGGCCGACAACGTCGTGGAGCTAGCGGCCGCAGCCGATCCAGTTGCCGCCCCGAGCCCGCTGTTTCCCGAGATCAATGCGGTGGTCGCCGCCCAGGGTATGCCTCTGGCCGTGTCCAAGCGCGTGACCATCATGGATCTGCGCGAATCCATGTGTCGCTGGCCCCTCGGGGATCCGACAACGCCGGAGTTTCACTATTGCGGCGACCGCTCGATCACCGGCCTGCCCTATTGCACGCACCACGCCGAGATCGCGTATCAGCCCGCCGCCGAGCGCAAGCGCGACCGCCGGGTCGGCGGCTTCCGCTGAGTCTATAGCGCACGGCTCATTTGTCGCCGCTTACCTCGGGCGGTGACGGGTCCCGTGCTGTCGGAGGTCGGGAGAGCGCGCGTCCCCACTTGATCCCATGAGCGTGCAATCCGTCCGCCAGTGCGAGGCGGAGGATCGCAAAATCATGGCTCTTTCCGCAATGAGCGGGAGAGAGATCGGGCGGCCCCGAAAGCTTCCCCACCCCTCAGCTGACGCCGCGACGCGTTTTCCAGGCAAAGCCCCCCCGCCCAGATTTGGCGAGGGGGTGCGCCCGGAATGGCGGCTCGCGTCAGGCAACCGTTCGGGTCTCGAGTCCGGCGAGGAGGATGCACAATGCGATTCCCTCCGCCGCTGCCTTCACGTCCGAGAGCGAGGGGAAGGTCGGCGCGAGGCGCAGGGTGCGGTCATGCGGGTCGCGTCCATAGGGGGAGGTCGCGCCGGCGGGCGTCAGGGCGATGCCGGCCTCCTTGGCCAGCGCCACGGTCCGCTGGGCCGCGCCGTCCACCGTATCGACGGTGATGAAGTAGCCGCCTTCGGGCTTCGTCCAGGTCGCCGCGCCGGTTCCACCAAGCCGGGCCTCCAGAGCGTCGAGGACGGCCTGGAATTTCGGCGCGATCAATGCGCGCTGCTTCTCCATATGCGCCTCGATGCCGGCCATGTCCTTCAGGAAGCGGACGTGGCGCAGCTGGTTGAGCTTGTCGGGCCCGATGGTGCGGAAGAAGGAGCGGCCGAGGAACCAGCGCACGTTCTCCGGGGAGGAGGCGAACACGGCGATGCCCGCTCCCGCCAGGGTGACCTTGGAGGTCGAGGCGAAGATGAAGGGCCGGTCGGGATGGCCGGCCTCCTCGCAGAGGGCGAGGATGTCGGCAAGGGGATGGCGCGTGGCGGTGAGGTGGTGGACGGTGTAGGCGTTGTCCCAGAACAGTCGGAAATCGGGGGCGCCGGTTTCCATGGCGGCGAGACGCCGGACGGTCTCGTCGGAATAGGTCTCGCCGCTCGGATTGGCGTATTTCGGCACGCACCACATGCCCTTCACGGCCGGATCGGCCGCCAGTTTCTCGACGACGTCCATGTCCGGCCCCTGGCCGGTCATGGGGACGGGCAGCATGCGGATGCCTAGGGCTTCGCAGATGGCGAAGTGACGGTCGTAGCCGGGAACGGGACAGAGGAAGACCGGATCCTCTTCCTTCGACCAGGGCTTCACCGAGCCGGGCACGCCCTTCAGCAGAGCCCAGGCGATGCAATCGTGCATGAGCGCTAGGCTCGAATTGTCGCCGATGACGATCTGGGCCGCCGGCGCCTGTACCATCGGCGCGAACAGGGCGCGCGCTTCCGGTAGTCCCTGGAGGCCGCCATAGTTGCGCGCATCGTCACCCGCCTCGGCGAAATGATCGCCGTTGCCGGGCAGCGCCATCATCGCGCTCGACAGGTCGAGCTGCTCCGGCGCCGGCTTGCCACGAGTCATGTCGAGCTTGAGGCCGCGGCTCTTGAAGGCCTCGTAGGCCTCGCGGGTCTTCGCATGAAGCGCATCGCGGGCGGCGGGATCGAGGGAAGCCAGACTCGTCATGGAAATACGCTCACGTCGTTGTGTGATTGTCCCCGTCCATACCGGCTACGGGGCGCGATGGGGAGAGGTTCAGGTGGGGATGCGCCATAACCAGGCTGCACCCCGTACGCCGGATGCATCGCCGTGGCGGCTCATCCGGATCGGTGTGTCGCATCCCGGGGAGAAGACGTGCGGAAGGATCTCTCCTGCCAGATCGGCAATCAGCTCCGGCACCGTCGACAATCCGCCGCCGAGGACCACCACGTCGGGGTCCAGGATGTTGATCACGCCCGCCATTGCACGCGCGAGCCGCTCCCGATAGCGGCCGATGCTCTCACATGCGGCGTCATCGCCGGCGCGCGCGGCGGCGATGACGGATTCACCGGTCGGAGCGACCGTGCCGGTCCGACGGCCATGGTCGGCGGCGAGACCGGGGCCGGACAGCCACGTCTCGATACAGCCATGCCGGCCGCAGTAGCAGGATGGACCAGGCCGCTCATCGTCACGAGGGGCGGGAAGCGGGTTGTGCCCCCATTCGCCGGCGATGCGGTTGGCACCCGACAGGGCGACCCCGTCGATGGCGATGCCGGAGCCGACGCCGGTCCCGAGAATGATGGCCCAGACGACCCGCGAGCCGGCGCCCGCACCGTCCACCGCCTCGGAGACGGCGAGGCAATTGGCATCGTTCTCGGCGCGGACCGGTCGGCCAAGCCGTGCCTTGAGATCGATGACGAAGGGCCTGCCGTTCAGCCAGACCGAGTTGGCGTTCTTCACGAGGCCGGTGCCGGGCGCGATCGCACCCGGCATGCCGATGCCGACGCTGCCAATGCCTCCGGCATCGCGCTCCAGGCGCAGGACGAGCGCGGCGATCGCGTCCAGGGTGGCGTCGTAATCGTTCCGCGGGGTCGGGATCCGCGCCTCGGCACGAACGGCACCACCGGCATCGAGGACGATGCCGGCGATCTTGGTGCCGCCGAGGTCGATCCCGATGCGCAGGCGCGTCGGGTCCACGACTCGGCTCTACCGCGCGGCGACGGCCGGACGGGGAGCGGGTTCCTGGTCCATGTTCGGCGCATGGTCCGAGATGTCTGTGCCGATGGAGAAGGGATGCGCCATGACCTGATTCAGCTTCTCCTGGTCGAGTTCGCCCTCCCAGCGGCTGACCACCACCGTGGCGACGCCGTTGCCGATCAGGTTGGTGATGGCCCTGCATTCCGACATGAACTTGTCGACGCCCAGGATCAGGGTCATGGCGGCCACGGGTACCGGGTTGTTGGGGATGGCACTGAGCGTGGCCGCGAGGGTGATGAAGCCGGCACCCGTAACGCCGGAGGCCCCCTTCGAGGTCAGCATCGCCACGAGGATAATGGTGGCGTACTGGGCGAAGGACAGGTCAGCGCCCACGGCCTGGGCCAGGAACAGAGTCGCCAGGGTCATGTAGATGTTGGTGCCGTCGAGATTGAACGAGTAGCCGGTGGGGATCACGAGGCCCACGACGGAATCCGAGGCGCCGAGGCGACGCATCTTCGTCATCATGTGCGGCAGCACCGTCTCGGAAGACGAGGTGCCGAGCACGATGAGGAGTTCGTCCTTGATATAGGCCAGGAACTTGAAGATCGAGAAGCCGGCCACACGGGCAATGCCGCCCAGGACAAGGACCACGAACAGGAAGGCCGTGACGTAGAAGGTGCCTACGAGCCAGGCGAGATCGATCACCTTGCCGATGCCGTACTGGCCGATGGTGAAGGCCATGGCGCCGAAAGCACCGATGGGCGCGAGCTTCACCACGAGACCGATGATGCGGAAGAAGACCTGGCCCGCCGTGTCGATGGCGTGCGTGATGGCCTCGCCGCGCTTGCCCATGCCGGTGACGACGACGCCGGTCAGGATCGAGATTAGCAGGACCTGAAGAAGATCACCCGTGGCGAAGGCATCGAAGAAGCTCTTCGGGATCAGCGCCATGATGTGGCCGGTGACGGAGTCGTCGGCCGCGATCTTGGCGTATTTCTCCACCGATTTACCGTCGAGCTTGCTCACATCGGCATTGAAACCGGCACCCGGCTTCACCACCTCACCGACAAGGATACCAATCAGAAGCGCAATGGTGGAGACCACCTCGAAGTAGACCAGCGCCTTCAGGCCTACGCGGCCGACTTTCTTCAAGTCGCCGATTGAGGCGATGCCGTGGACGATGGTACAGAAGATGATCGGTGCGATCATCATCTTGATCAGCGCGATGAAGGCGTCGCCCAGCCATTTGACGGACTTGCCCCATTCGGGGTGCAGATATCCGAGAAGGATGCCAAGCGCGATGGCGATCAGCACTTGGATGTAGAGGACCTTGTACCAAGGCTCGTGAGGTGTCGGTGCTGCCGGCGCGCTGCCTCCGGCATGGACGGTGGTCTGAGCCATGTTCCCTCACAGGCGCCTCTTTGGGCGCACGCTCGTCTGTCTTGTCGAGACGCTAGCGAGTTTAATCCCTCGCCTCAACGAGGCTATGAGAGATAATCTTTGTTTCCCGCTGAAACCGTGAGGATAGGCCGGTTCTGTAACGCGATGAGGCTCTACCGCGTTATTGCATACGATTGTCGTGCACCGACTTTGCCGGATATGCCCGGTGCCGCCGGGGCACCCCAAGCCGCCCGCAGATGAGCCCAGCTCATCTCCGGTTTAGACGGTTCAGGTCTGTGGAGTACGGCGGGGACGCACGGTCCAGCGCTCGAATTCGGCGGCCGGATCGTCGTCGCGACCTGCGGTACGGGTGGGCTGAGACGCTCCGAGGGCCTGGGACAGGCTCTCGATCACGTCATCGATCCGGGCATCTGTCCGGATCGGGGTCTCGGCGGCGGGGGCTTCCTCGGCGGCCGGCTCTTCGCGCCGTTCCTCACTGCGCTCTTCGGCGACGGGCTGCGGTGCGGGCTCTTCCACCGGCACGGCAGCGGGCGCGGCGGATTTGGCCGCCAGAACCGCGGCTCGGCGATTGGCTCGAAGGGTCGCCTCGTCCTCGGTGGCTTTCGGTGGCGGAGCATTGAAGCGTCCGAAGCCGAAGCGAGGCTCGAGAAGATCGAGGATTGCCTCGAGGGCGGCGTTGCTGAGGGCAACCTCGCCGGTCTGAGGCACGCCCTGGATCGCCACGGCATGCCGGTCATAGGCGGCATTCTCGGAAACGTCCTCGCCGAACCAGGCCGGAGGCACGAAAGCCGCCGCCTGGCCGGGCTCGTCGAACACGACGCTGAGCAGATCGAGGGCGCCCGGCGTCGCGTAGCGGTCGACCAAAGCCTCACGGCCGTTGCCGAGGGCCAGGACCGCACGATCATAGATCGCCTTGCCGGAGCAGACATCGAGGAGCGCGTCACCATGGGCGCGGGGGACGTCGGTCCGCTCCTCGCTCGACGTCCCGTCCGGCGCCGTGGTGACGAGGACAAGGTGGCAGTTCTGGCCATCGACGCGGACATAGGACGTACGACCGGCCTGGGGAGCGAAATAGCCCTCGGTGATCTTCGAACCGCCGCGTTCCTTGCGGATCAGGCGGACGAGGGATGGCGCGACCAGAAACCGACGAACGACACTCATGTACTCTTCTCCCCCCGGATCGGCTCGTCACGGCAAGCGGTCCCTCGGGAGCGCCGTGCAGTGGGCGCACTCTGGCCCCGCTCGTAGCCATATCCTGTTTCGGCGGCGACGGAACACCCGGCCTGTGGAAACCGGGCGGCACGGGCCTTACGGACGCGACGGGCCTCGAACCTGGCGAGCCTGACGGCGCACAACGCAGAAGGCCACGTTCTTTCGACTAAGAAAAAATGGGACTAAATCAAGGCCACACGTGCATGGCCCCTCCCGATTTTTTGGAATTCATCCCAATGGGCTCAGGTATTCGGCTCGAAGCGCAATGAAATGCCGTTCATGCAGTAGCGTAGCCCCGTCGGTGCCGGACCATCGTCGAAGACGTGGCCGAGATGACCTTTGCAGCGGGCGCAATGCACTTCGGTCCGTACCATCCAGTGACTGCGGTCGGACTTCGTCTCCACCGCGCCGTCGAGAGGATCGAAGAAGCTCGGCCAGCCGGTGCCGGACTCGAACTTGGTGGTGTTCTCGAACAGCGGCGCATCGCAGCCCGCGCAGTGGAACGTGCCGGGCCGCTTCTCGGCGTTGAGGCAGCTCGTCCCGGCCCGCTCCGTGCCATGCTCGCGCAGGACCCGGTACTGGTCCGGCGTCAGGATCTCGCGCCACTCGGCCTCGGTGCGCTGGCCAATGTCTGCCTCGGTCTCGCTCATGGTCGCCTCCGGTTCTTCGGGATATTCCGGAGAGATAGGCATTCCAGGGGCATACGGCACCCTGTCACGCCGCCGCGCCGATCGTATCGGCCATCCGCGCCTCGCGCTCGCCCATGGGCTTTTCCGGGCCGGTGGTTGTGTCGCGTGCGGTCTGGTGCTCCATCTCCGCATTGATCTCGGCGCCCAGGAGCACGATCGTGGTGGAGATCCAGATCCACGTCATGAAGCCGATGGCGGCGCCGAGGGAACCGTAGGTCTCGTTGTAATTGCCGAAGCTGGCGACGTACCAGGAGAACAGGATCGAGGCAGCGAGCCAGAGCAGGCCGGCGACGGCGCCGCCCGTACCGACCCAGCGCCAGCGCGGCCGCTCACGGCTCGGGCCATAGCGGTAGAGCAGCGAGAGGCCTCCGAGAAGGACGACGAGAAGGAATGGCCAGCGCAACAGGGCGATCAGCCGGGCGCCCTGCCCGAAACCGAAGAAATTGAACACGACCGGCAGCACGACGATGCTGGTGAGCGCCAGGATGGTGAAGAGGAGCGCCCCGACGGTGAAGGTCAGGGAGCGCAGGTTCAGCATCACGAAGGAGCGCTTCTCCTGTTCCTCGTAGACGACGTTGAGCGCATCGAACATCGCCTTCATGGCGGCGTTGGCACTCCAGAGCGAGAGGACGAGGCTGGAGAAGAAGGTCAGGCCCAGGGTGCCGTTGTCCTTGGCGGCGATCCGCTTCACCTGTTCGCCGATGATGTCGATGGCGCTGGAAGGTAGCACCCCCCGCATGCTGGAGAGGTGCTCGTTGATCGCGCCCACATCGGCCACGAGCCCATAGCAGGAGACCAGGGCGGCGATGGCCGGAAACAGCGACAGCAGGGTGAAGAACGTGACCCCGGCGGCGACAGCGAGCACGCGGTCCTTGTTGAATTCCAGGTAGACGCGGACGGCGATGTCCTTCCAACCGGCGCGGGTGATCTCGGTGGGGCTGCCCGCCGCCCTGCCGCGATGGACCTGTGTGGCTGCCACCCATTCGGCGCTGCGCCCGCTATGCGAGCGGGCGCCCTCGTCGCGGCGCGACGCGGGTTCGCCCGCGTCCTGCGTCCGGCGGCGCGACCGGGGCGCCAGCGACAGGGCGACGAGGGCCGCCCCCATGGCCAGGGTCCAGGCCAGGGACTGGGAAGAGCCCGACTCCCCGGGCTCGGGATGTTGAGGCTGAGACGAAGGCATGACGGCAACCGGGAGGGAGACGGCGCGAGCTTGGCCGTTCGATGACGAGAACCGCCGTCCCGCCAAAGCGTTCCGTCGCCCTGGCCTTCAGGACCGATAGAGCCCGGCATGCTCCTCGCGCAGGAGATTCTTCTGCACCTTGCCCATGGCATTGCGCGGCAGCTCGTCAGCGAAGAGGACGCGCTTGGGGCATTTGAACCGCGCGAGACGCCCCTCGAGGATACTCAGGATCTCCCTCTCCCCCGGCGCATCCGGGCGGGCGACGACGATGGCCGTGACGCCCTCGCCGAAATCGGCATGGGCGAGGCCGATCACGGCGGATTCGACCACACCCGGCAGCGCGTCGATCTCGTTCTCCACTTCCTTCGGGTAGACGTTGTAGCCGCCGGTGATGATGAGATCCTTGCCGCGCCCGACGATATGGACGTAGCCGCGCTCGTCGACCTTGCCGAGATCGCCGGTGATGAAGAACCCATCCGCCTTGAACTCGGCCGCCGTCTTCTCGCGCATGCGCCAATAGCCCTGGAACACGTTCGGCCCCTTCACCTCGATCATCCCCACCGCATCGGCGGGCAGCGCCCGCCCGGTCTCGGGATCGACCACTCTGAGCGCCACGCCCGGAAGCGGCATGCCCACCGTGCCGGCGATGCGCTCGCCGTCATAGGGGTTGGAGGTGTTCATGTTGGTCTCGGTCATGCCGTAGCGTTCGAGGATGGCGTGGCCGGTGCGGGCCTGCCACTCCCGGTGCGTCTCGGCGAGGAGCGGCGCCGAGCCGGAAACGAACAGTCGGATCGTTGCCACCGCCTCCGGGTTCAGGCCGGGCTCCCGGAGAAGACGGGTGTAGAAGGTCGGCACACCCATCATCGCGGTGGCCCGTGCAAGCAGCGGGAGCACCTGCTTCGGGTCGAATCTCGGCAGGAAGATCGCGGTGGCACCGGCGAGCAGCACGATGTTGGTGGCCACGAACAGCCCATGGGTGTGGAACACCGGCAAAGCGTGGATCAGCACGTCGTCGGCAGTGAAGCGCCAGGCCTTCACCAACGTCACGGCGTTGGAAGCGAGATTGTCATGGCTGAGCATGGCGCCCTTGGAACGCCCGGTGGTGCCGGAGGTGTAGAGGATCGCCGCGAGATCGTCGGGGCCGCGCTCTACATCGGTGAATTCGGTGCTGGCCGCGTCCGCCGCCTCCGCCATGCTGCCGCGCCCCGCCCCGTCGAGGGTGCGCAGAGCGGGCACTTTCGCCTCGGCAGCGACCGCCTCAAGCGCGGCGAGCCGGGCGGGATCGCAGACGAACAGGGTCGGCTCGGCATCCGAGAGGAAATACGCGATCTCCGGGGCCGTGTAGGCGGTGTTGAGCGGCAGGAAGACGGCGCCGGCGCGAACGGCGCCGAGATAGAGGAACACCACCTCGGCGCTTTTCTCGACCTGGACGGCCACGCGGTCGCCTGTCTTCACCCCGAGCGCCGTAAGGGCGGAGGCATAAGCGGCCGAGCGGTGGAGCATGTCGGCATAGGTGATCCGCGCGCCGTCGCCGGTCTCGATGAATGTCCGGGCGGCGGGATCGGCGGGCAGGCTCGCCCGAATGAGGTCGAAGAGATGGTTACGCATGACGTCGTCCAACCGTGATCGAACCGACAGCCGTGGCCGGACGACGCCCCGAAATCAAGCCTCTGCAAGGGCGACGGCGCGAATCGGCGGCAGGTTGGACCTCAGTTCGCGGCTCACAGTGCTCGACGCCGCCACGGTGCCGAGATTGGCATAGGTCTCGTGATTCTTTTCGATGGCCGAGAGATCATAGAGATAATTGACCATCAGCCCACGCGACTGGGCGAGCCCCTTGGGCGAGACGTCGCCGAGGAAGTTGAGTCGCTCCAGCCGCGCGCCGTTGCCGAGGTGGAACCGCGCCACCGGGTCGAGGGGCTTGCCGCGCTCGTTCTTCGCCCGCAGGAAATAGGCGGCGGCCGCCGGGATCATGGCCTTCTTCACCGCATCGGACTTCGCCTTGTCGACGTGCCAGCCCGGCTCGTCGATGGCCCGCAGAGCCTCGATATCGTCACGGGTCAGTCCCTGGGGCGCATCGGAGCGGCGCTCACGGTCGAGCCAGGCCGAAAAGCCGGGGACCGGCGAAAGTGTGACGAAGGTCTTGAGGCTCGGGATCTCGCGGGCGAGATCCTCCACCACCTGCTTGATCAGGAAATTGCCGAACGTGACGCCGGCAAGGCCCTTCTGGCAGTTCGAGATCGAATAGAAGATTGCGGTGGTGGCGGCCCGAGTGGGCAGAGGCTCGCGCCCATGCGCCAGGATCGGCGCGATGGCCGGTGCGATGCCGCCCGTGAGCGCCACCTCGACGAAGATCAGCGGCTCGTCCTGCAAGGCGGGATGGAAGAAGGCGAAGCAGCGTCGGTCCGTTGGTTCGATGCGTCGGCGCAACTCGTCCCATCCCGCGATCTCGTGCACCGCCTCGTAGCGGATGATCTTCTCAAGGATATGGGCCGGCGTGGTCCAGTCGATGTGGCGCAGCACCAGGAACCCGCGGTTGAACCATGACGCGAACAGGTGCTCGAAATCGCTGTCGAGGCTGTCGACGGCATCGACAAGGTCGGGGTCCGCCTCGTTCCCGCGCAGGTCCTTGCGCAGGACGAAGAGATCCTCCCGCATCCGCACCAAAGCGAGGGTGCCATTGCGGGCGAGGTTGAGCCGGCGGATGAGTTCCTGGCTGCGCGGCTCGGCCGCCTCGTGTAGCACGCCGAGGGCGGCACGGGTCGGATCCCGGCGGTAGGCGGCGATGGCCTCATCCACCACCTCGTGATCGGCACCGAAGACGGTGGCGATCCCCTGCAGGAAGACGAGCCGTTCGGCCCGCGCGAGGCTAGCGTAGCGCTCCAGGATCAGGCGGGCGAGCGCCACGCCCGACGCCTCGCCGCGCCGGGAGATCAGATCCTCGCAGAGCTTGATGAGCTCATGCGCATTGGCCTTGGAGGCGAGGTCGCCGCGGCCGATTCCGATGAGATCGCGACCACGGTCGCTGATGGTCTGAAGCAGGTCGCCGAAAAACGAGATCGCCGCCATGTCTCGCCGCCTGCTCCTTGACCCTGTCACAGGTTCCGCGTGTTGCCGATCCGGCGGAACGCAACGCGTATGCGCCATAGTCTATGACGCGGGACGTCCGAGAGCCAGGGCCTTGACCGTGGAACCATGCCGCAGACGCGGCGGAATGGATAAAACGGGGCGATGACTAGAAACCGTGTTTCCCGAAGTCCGACACCCACTTACAGGGACGATAACCTGATGTGTCAGCCTTGAGCGGCCTCGATGGCAACACGATCGGCCCGTTCGCGCCAATCCTCGACACCATGCTGGCGCGCGAAACGGAGCTCCGCTGCGCGTTGAGCCCGGCGAGGATCACGCGCCCGTGAAATCTCGACGCATCCGATCGTGAACGGCACGCCGAGAATTTGCTTGGCGAAGCTGACTCGGTAATTCGGCATTCCAAACTCCGTTGTCGATACGCGGTGGCGTCCCCGGGACTTGAAGACCGACTCGTCTCGACAGTCGAGAGTGTGGCAGAACGACTTGGCTCCTGCCAAGCGGGAGTTCGCCACGGAGACGCGCCAAGTCTTTATCCCATAACGATCCGTATATGGGGATCGAGGCATCCGATGGAAGGCAGCGGCCCATCACGGCCCGCTCTCCGACATGGGACCATTTCGCGCGCCCGCGGGTTGCACCCGCGCGCCGCCGCCCCTAACCGGAGGCGCGGCCATCCCGTCGCTCACGGAACCGTCCCATCGGATGACGAACAGTTCATTGTTTTTCCGTTGGCCTGGCGCGACGGGCGGCACCCTTCCGGTGCGAGCGTGACCATGCAACCCGATACCGGTTCCGGCCATGGATTCACCGCCAGGGCGCGCTTCGGCCTGACTCTGATCGCCGGCGGCGCCGTCGCCAACATCTATTATAACCAGCCCCTCCTCGCGGTTCTGGTAAGCGAGTTCGGCGAGCGCGCCGCGCTCCTCGTTCCCACCGCGTGCCTGGTGGGCTACGGCCTCGGCATTCTCGGCCTCGTGCCCCTCGGAGATGCGTGGCCGAGACGGACGCTCATCGTGGCGCAATTGCTCGGCCTGAGCGTGGCGCTCCTCGGCGCCGCCCTGGCGCCGAACATCGCCTTCCTGACTGTCGCCTGCCTCCTCATCGGGTTCCTCTCCTCGGCCGCGCAGCAGGCGGTCCCCTTCGCCGCCGAACTCGCGCCGGACGAGAGCCGGGGCCGGATGGTCGGGCAGGTGATGACGGGTCTCCTCACCGGCATCCTCCTCGCCCGGACGGTGAGCGGCTTCGTGGGCGCACATTTCGGCTGGCGCGCGGTGTTCTTCGCCGCCGCTGTCGTGGCCCTGGTCATCGCCGCCGTGGCGGCCACGACCCTGCCGAAGACCAAGCAGACCAAGCCGTTGCGCTACCGCGCGCTGATGCTGTCGATCCTGCACCTCGTGAAGACGCAGCCGATCCTGCGCAACGCCAGCCTCTCGCAGGGCCTGCTGTTCGCGAGCTTCAATGCATTCTGGGCGACGCTGGCCCTCTTGGTCGAGGCCCCGCCCTTCGATCTCACCGCCGCCGGCGCCGGCCTGTTCGGGGTGATCGGGGTCTGCGGCGCCTTCGTCGCCCCCCTCTCTGGGCGCTACACCGACAGGAAGGGCGCCCGGCCGGTGGTCGTCACCGGTGGCGCCCTCGTCCTGGCCTCGTTCCTCGTGCTGTGGCTCGGGGGCGAGGTCTCGCTGGTGGCCGTGGCCATCGGCGTCCTCCTCATCGATATCGGCCTCAATGGCGCGCTCATCGCCAACCAGACCCGAGCCTACGCCCTCGTTCCCGGTGCCAGGGGCCGGGTCAACACAGTGCTGTTCACGGTGATGTTCGTGTTCGGGGCACTCGGGGCCTTTGCCGGCTCGCAGGCGTTCCTGATGGCGGGGTGGCCCGGCGTTTGCGCAGTCGGCGCCCTGCTCTCGGGCGGGGGCCTCCTCGTGGCGATCTTCGACCAGTCGCGGACGAAGCCCGTCTGATCATGCGGCTTTGAGGACGCGGGACAGGCGGCACCATTCGCCCTTGTCCGCCGGCAGGCCGAAGCGCAGCCAGTGCGGGTTCGCCTCGAACCGCCGGACATAGATTCCGGCCTCGCCGAGGCGCTGGAACAGGTCGGGCGCGGCGTCGAACGCGGCCGTGCGGAACAGGCAGGTGCCGCCGACGATGCGCCCTCCCCGGCAGGCGATCAGCCGATCAAGGCGCAGCGCGTCGGCGTGACGATCGATGGCCGCCTCCCGCAGCCAGGCCCCATCGTACAACGCCGCCCGGCCGATGGCGAGCGCCGGTCCCGGCACCGCCCAGGGTCCGAGCGCCGCGCCGATCCGGAGGGCGAGCGCCGGCTCGGCAAGGGCGAAGCCGAGACGGATGCCGGCGAGGCCATAGGTCTTGCCGAAGGAGCGCAACACCACGAGACCGGGACCTGCTCGCGGTGCGAGGGATTCCACCGCTTCGAGGTCGATGAAGGCCTCGTCCACGACGAGCCAGCCTCCGCGCCGGGCGAGCCGCCCCGCGAGGTCGAGGAGCGTGGAGGCCTCCCAGGTCCGGCCATCAGGATTGTTCGGGTTGACCACGACGACGACGTCCACTTCCCCAGCCTGCGCCGGATCGGTCACCATCGTCACCGCATGGCCGCCCCGAAGCCATGCCGCCTCATGCTCGCCGTAGGTTGGACCGATGACGGCCACGCGCGACGGCGGCCTCAGGCGCGGCAGGGTCTCAATGAGGATCTGCGTGCCGGGTGCCGCCGCGACCTGGGCCGGATCCGTGACGCCATAGGCAAGGGCGGCGGCGGCACACAGGGCCTTCAGGTCGGCGCGGGAGGGAAGTCGCCGGAACGCGCTGGCCTCCAGCGTCGGACAGGGATACGGGACCGGATTGATCCCGGTGGAAAGGTCGATCCAGGGCTGCTCGGCGTGCGGAAACAGCACCTGGGCGGCATCGAGATCGCCCCCATGAGCGATGGGCCGGACCCGCTCGCTCGCCTCCTCCGTCCCGCTCATCGCGCTCCCATCACCCTGCCGCACCGAACCCCAATCCCGAACAGATGATCTGGACCGCCCTCGCCCATCCGCCGGATACGCTCGTAGTGCTGGGTCTCGCCCTCGCTATCGAGGCCGCGGCTGGCTATCCGGACCGGCTCTACAGGGCGCTGGGCCATCCTGTCACCTGGATCGGCCACCTGATCGGCGGGCTCGACCGGACCCTTAACACGGGCAGCGGGGGACGGCGGCGCGCGGCCGGGATCCTCGGCCTCCTCATCCTTCTGGGGACGGTCGGAGCGGTGTCCGTCGCGGGGACGGCGCTCGCCGCCACTGCGGGTCATCTCCCCGCGATGCTGCTCCTCGGCCTCGCCTGCGCGAGCCTGCCGGCGCAGCGCAGTCTCCACGACCATGTAGCCCGCGTCGCCATGGGCCTGCGTGCCGAGGGGTTGGCGGGCGGGCGACGCGAGGTCTCGATGATCGTCGGGCGCAACCCTGACAGCCTCGACGAGGCCGGCATCTGCCGCGCCGCCATCGAAAGCCTGTCGGAGAATTTCTCCGACGGCATCGTCGCCCCGGCATTCTGGATCGGGATCGGCGGCTTGCCGGGAGGAGCGCTCTACAAGGCAGTCAACACCGCCGACAGCATGATCGGCCACCGCACTCCCCGGCACGAAGCCTATGGCTGGGCCGCGGCCCGCCTCGACGATCTCGTCAACCTCCCGGCCTCGCGGCTCTCGGCGGGGTTGATCATGGCGGCCTCCCTCCTCCATCCCGGCACATCAGCGGCAGAGGCGTTCCGCGCCGTCCGGCGCGACGCGAGCCGGCACCGCTCACCCAATGCCGGCTGGCCCGAGGCGGCGATGGCGGGCGCGCTCGGCCTGCGTCTGGCAGGGCCACGCATGTACGGCGCCGAGATCGTGGACGATACCTGGATGGGCGATGGCCGGGCCGAGGCGGGCCTTCAAGATGTGGAGCGGGCGCTGGCCCTTTATCGCATCGCCTGCGCGCTGCTTTTCGGACTTGTTGCCCTCGGCGCATCTATACTCAAGGTTGTTTTTCTCTAATTTCGATCACTGACATTCGAAGGGGCGAGCGGCAATGATTCGGACTGGTCTTCTGACGATCCTGCTTGTTCATGGAGCCGCCACCGCGCAGGCCTTCGCGGCGGGAGGCGCGATGCGCGACCTCGTTCCGGTGGACCCGCCCTACAAGGTGACGTCCGGCCTGAGCGGCAAGGACGGCAAGCCCGCCAAGGACATCAGCGGCATCGCCTGCATGCCACCGAAGGACGCCAAGCGGCGTTGCCTCGTGGTCAACGACGAGAACACCGGCGCGCAGTTCATTACGATCGACGGGCACACGATCACGCCCGGCGCCGATATCGACCTCGTCGGCAGGGGACCGAACCCGAACACCCTGGGCACCCCGCCTTCGAAGAACGGCTGCTCGGGCGGCGAGGGTAAGTTCGACGATCTCGACGGCGAAGGAGTCGCCTATGCGGCTCCTTACTTCTACGTGGTCGGCTCGCATGGCTGCTCGCGCGGCAAGGCGAAGTTCAAGCTCTCCACCTTCGTGCTGGCGCGCATCCGGGTCGACACCGCGGGCGAGCCGGTGGGACCGGGTGCGGTAGAGACCACGTACCGCCTCGGGGACGCCCTCGGACTGGCAGAGGCCGTCAGCGCCTACTACACTCAGGATCTCCAGACCGATGATGGCGACGCGACACCCAACGGCCTCAACATCGAGGGCGTCGCCGTCGATGGAACGCGGTTGTTCGCCGGGCTTCGCGCGCCGTCCCATGACGGCAAGACCTTTGTCGTCGAGGCGGATGTCGGAGCCTTGTTCTCGCAGGGGCACGAGCCGCTGAAGGCGGCCCCGCAGGTGATCCCCCTCTCGGTCGGCCGCGGGGCCGGGATCCGCGATCTCGCCATCCTGCCCGACGGGCGGCTTCTCGTCCTCACCGGGCCGGCGCAAGGGCAGACCGACGTGCCTTACAGCCTGTTCGCCGCCGGTGCCTCCGTCAACGCGAAGCTCGAGCCGATCGGACGTCTCACCGGGGCGGAAAAGGGCGCGAAAGCGGAAGGTGTCGCGGTGCTGGGCGACAAGCGAATCCTCGTCATGTTCGACAGCATCAAGGATGGCGGGCCGCTCGAATACACACTGCCCTGACGGTTCAGGCCGGGCGCGGCGCGGTGGCGGGTGCGGCGACGCTCCGTCGGGCCGCGTCCCGGCGCAGGGCGGACAGCACCACGAACATCAGGCTCGCCCCGCAGGCGAGGCAGGCGGCCAGGAAAAACATGGGGACGAGGTCGCTGCCCGTGCGGTCGCGGATGAAGGGCACGGCGTTCTGCGAGATGAAGCCGCCGAGATTACCCACCGAGTTGATGGCGGCGATGCCGGCGGCGGCGCTCGCCCCCTTGAGAAAGGTGGCGGGCAGGGACCAGAACACGGGCTGGGCCGAGAACACCCCCGCCGCCGCCACGCAGAGGCACGCGAATTTGAGCACCGCCCCCGGCAGCACCACGCTCAGCACCAGGGCTAGGGCCGCGACGAGGCCAGGCACCACGACGTGCCAGACCTGATCGCCCGAGCGAGCCGCCCGGCGCGGCACCCACCACAGGGCGGCGGCCGTGATCAGCCAGGGGATGATGTTGATGAAACCGTTGACGGTGTTCGACACCTGGAAGCTGCGTACCACGGTCGGCAGCCAATAGCTCAGGCCATAGGCCGCAAGCGGGAAGGCGATGTAGACCGAGGCCAGCATCCAGACCCGCCGGTCGAGGAGCGCGGCGAAGGGGTTGCCGTGCTCCACCTGCCCCCCGGTCTCGCGCTCGAAGGCGAGGGTGCGGGCGAGCCAGTCGCGCCCCTCGCGAGACAGCCACGGCGCCTGTTCCGGCCCGTCGGGCAGGATGCGCAGGACCACGACGGCGAGGATCAGGGCCGGAATGCCCGTCGCCACGAAGACCCATTGCCAGCCCTTTAGGCCGAGGAGACCGTCGAGGTCGAGGAGGGCGCCGCCGATGGCCGCGCCGACCGCGTTGGCCAGCGCGCTTGCAATCATGAACCAGCCGATCATGCGGGCCCGGTGCGATTGCGGAAACCACAGGGTGAGCGCGAACAGCACGCCGGGGAAGAACCCCGCCTCCGCCACTCCAAGGAGGAAGCGCAGGATGTAGAACATCGCCGTGTTCTGGGTGAATCCGAGCAGGATCGTGATCACGCCCCAGGTCAGCATGATCCGGGCGAACCAGCGCCTCGCGCCAACCCGCTCCAGGATGACGTTGGCGGGAACCTCGAACAGGAAATAGCCGAGGAAGAACAACGATGCCCCAAGCCCATAGGCGGTCTCGCTCAAGGACAGGTCACCGACCATCTGGAGCTTGGCGTAGGAGATGTTCTGCCGGTCGATATAGGCGATCAGGTACATCAGCCCGAGGAGCGGCATCAGCCGCAGGGTCACGGTCCGGACCGTATCGTGCGCGAGGCGCGCATCGACCTGCGGGAGCGGCAGCGTCATTGGCGGTTTCCTCGGGGCTCGCCCCTCGAACGGGGGCCTGACGGGGCGAACCTACGCCGCGAAACCGCTATCGCGCCAGCGCAAGCAGGCGGTCGCAATCGACATGGGCCTCGATGTGTCGCGCCAAAGCGTCGAGGACGCGCTCGACCCCGCCTTCGTAGGAATGGCCGTCCGAGGCCGCCCCCAGGCGCGCGAGCCAGGCGGCCCGCTGCCGGTCGTCGGCGAAGAGGCCGTGGACATAGGTGCCGCTGACCCGCCCGTCGACCGAGACGGCGCCGTCCGCCCGCCCATCGGTGAAGCGGAGCAGCGGCGTCACCGTATCCGGACCCACCGTATCGCCCACATGCATCTCGTAGCCGCTGAACGGCAGGTCGTCGGCCAGCGTCCGGCCGCTCACCGCTTCGAGTCGCTTCAGCGGCGTCATCACCGTCCCGACATCAAGCAGGCCGAGTCCGGCGACGCTTCGCGGCTCGCCCTCGATCCCGTGCGGATCGCTCAGGGTACGGCCGAGCATCTGGTAGCCGCCGCAAAGGCCGAGCACATGGCCGCCGCGCCGGATATGGGCGCGGATGTCTACGTCCCAGCCCTCACGACGCAGGGCGTCGAGATCGTCGATCGTGGTCTTCGAACCCGGCAACAGGACGAGAGCGACGTCCCCGGGGATCGCCTCGCCGGGCCGGACCAGTACCACCTCGACCTCGGGCTCGGCTCTCAGGGGGTCGAGGTCGTCGAAATTGGCGATGCGTGGCAGGACCAGCACCGCGACGCGGATGCGCGTCCGGCTGGAGGAGGCGGAGCCGGCCAAGCCCAGTACGTCCTCGGAGGGCAGGCGCGCGGCCTCGGGGAAATGGGGCACAAGGCCGAGGGCGGGCCATCCGGTGGCTGTGGCGATGATGTCCATGCCGTCAGCGAACAGACTCGGATCGCCGCGAAAGCGGTTGACAAGGAAGCCCGCGATCATCGCCGCATCCTCCGTGTCGATCACCGCCTTCGTACCGACGAGGCTGGCGATGACGCCGCCCCGGTCGATGTCGCCGAGCAGGATCACCGGCGTATCGGTGGCCCGGGCAAAGCCCATATTGGCGATGTCGCCCCGGCGCAGGTTGACCTCGGAGGCGGAGCCGGCGCCTTCCACGATCACAAGATCGGCCTGAGCCTTCAGGTGCGAAAAACTCTCCAGCACGGAGGCCAGAAGGCGCGGCTTCCAGCCCTGGTAATCCCTGGCCTTCGCCGTGCCGACCATCCGGCCCTGGACCACCACCTGCGAGCCGGTCTCGCTCTGAGGCTTCAGCAGCACCGGGTTCATGTGGATGGAGGGCGCCACCCGGCAGGCCCGCGCCTGTAGCGCCTGGGCCCGGCCAATCTCGCCGCCATCGGCGGTGACGGCCGCGTTGTTCGACATGTTCTGTGGCTTGAATGGCCTGACGGCGAGGCCACGATGGGTGAAGGCCCGGCAGAGTCCGGCGACGATCAAGGACTTGCCGACATCCGAGCCGGTGCCCTGGATCATGATGGCACGGGCGGTCATGCGTTCGGGTCGACTCCGGTGTGCCGAGGGGCTTCGGCGAGCCGTAGCAGGTTTCGCAGAAGTGGCTCCTAGTTCTGCGATCGAAACCTGCGACACATCAGAAAGCTAAGCACGGTGAGCCGTTGGCGTGCCAACGCGAACCTGCTTAGCACGGCCGCGTCAGGGCCGCGACGGCGGGGCCGGGCCGCAGGCGGGATCGGAAGGTCGCTCGGCTCGGTGGAAATCGAGGATGGCGGAGCCGTAGGTCTCCACCACCTCCGAGAACGGCACCCGCTCCGCCGTGAACAGGACGGCGCGATGGCTGAACAGGCGATCGGGAATCGCGAGATCGCCGCATACGGATCCGGGCGGGGGGGCTTGCTCCCATCCAAGCGGCAGGGGCTGCCAGAGGAGTTCGGCGCCGATGGTCTGGCGTGTGGTGCCGAGCGCTTGCACCGCCCTGCCGAACGGCGTGTCCGTGGTCTCGAGCTGGCGGTTCATCTCCGGCGTCAGCCGTTCGGGCACGTACCAATTGTCAGCCTCCGACAGGACGTGGCCGCCGCAGGCGAGCCGCACCCGGCGATACTTCAGGGGCCTATCCGGGCCGGCCTGGAGCCGCCGGCGCGTCTCCTCGGATGCGGGCTTCTCAACCTCCCGCAGAAGCGTCGCCGCGAGACGTGGGGGCTCCGCCATGCCATGATCGCCACACCAGCCCTCCAGCGTCGCCGTGGCGCTGCGGCTAGCCAGGAGCCGCGCATTGAGCCCCTCCATCACCGCCAGTGCCTCGACCCGGCCCAGATAGGTGTCGGGCCAGGACGTGGCGGGCTGGGCGGAGGCTGCCGTCGCTATGATGGCGAGAAGACCAAAGGAGAGGAGGGCCGACCGCATCAGAACTCGATCCCCTCCTGCGCCTTCACCCCGGCGGCGAAGTGGTGCTTCACGCTGCCCATCTCGGTGACGAGGTCGGCGGCCTCGATCAGGGCCGGCTTGGCGTTGCGCCCGGTGACGATGACGTGGAGGTCGGGCCGGCGCGCCCGGAAGGCCGCGACTACGGCGTCGAGGGGCAGGTAATCGTAGCGCAAGGCGATATTGAGTTCGTCGAGGAGGACGAGGCGGATGGTCGGATCGGCCATCAGCTCCTCAGCCTTGGCCCAGGCCTGCTCGGCCGCCGCAATATCGCGGGCCTTGTCCTGTGTCTCCCAGGTGAAGCCCTGGCCGAGCGTATGCCACTCGATCCGGTCGCCGAAGGCCTTCAGCGCGTGCTTCTCGCCCGTGTCCCATGCGCCCTTGATGAACTGGACCACGCCGACCCGCCAGCCATGGCCGAGCGCCCGCAGCACGAGGCCGAGCCCGGCCGTGGTCTTGCCCTTGCCGGGACCGGTATTGACGATGAGAAGCCCCTTCTCGATCGTCTTGCCCGCCACCTCGGCGTCCTGGACGGCCTTGCGCTTCTCCATCTTCTCGCGGTGACGGTCGGCCTCCGGGTCGCTGATGTCTGAATCGCTCATGCGGCTGCTCCGGGTTGGGGTTTCACGATCATCGGCAGTCCCGCCACCATGAACACCACATGGTCGGCCCGCGCGGCGAGGCGCTGGTGCAGGCGGCCCGCCGCGTCGCGGAAGCGGCGGGCGAGCGCGTTGTCTGGCACGATGCCGAGACCGACCTCGTTGCCCACCAACACCACCGGCCCCGGCGCACGGTCGCAGGCCTCGATCAGCGCGACGGTCGCTGCCTCGATACCGGCCTCGGACAGGATCAGGTTGGTGAGCCAGAGGGTCAGGCAATCGACCAGGACAGGCCCGTCCGAGGCGGCTACGACCTCGGGGAGATCGATGGGCACGTCCCGCGTAATCCATCCGGCCGGACGGCGCGACCGGTGAAGGGCAATGCGCTCGCGCATCTCGTCATCCCAGGCCTGCGCTGTGGCGAGGTAGAGCCAGGGCGCCGGACAGGCTTCAATCAGCCGCTCCGCGTGCAGGCTCTTGCCCGAGCGCGCGCCGCCGAGGATCAGGGTCATTCGTGGGGAAGGCTGCCGCATGGCTTCCTTTAGCGCGAAACCGCCCTGCCCCGTCAAAGGCGGTAAAACGCTTTGGCAACGCGTTGTCAGCGCTCCCGCGAGCGCGTAGAAGCGAGGTTCGGACGGTGCCCCGGCAACGGGGTGAAAAGGGAATGCGGTGAGGGCAGGCGCCTGAAACCGCAGCTGCCCCCGCAACTGTGAGCGGAGACGGGCCTGCCATCGGCCACTGGAGCGATCCGGGAAGGCGGCAGGACCGGACGACCCGCGAGCCAGGAGACCTGCCTTCCGAAGGGGACATCGTCCTCCCGCTCGATCCTCGAACGCCGCCGGCGGGGCGGCCGGAGACCTGACACCATGACGACCAACACCCTCGTCCTCACCGGAACCCGCAGCAACGAGCGTCTCGGCGCCGTGCTCATGGCTGCCTTCCTCGGCCTCGGACTCGTGTTCATGGCGGGCTTCGCCCCGGCAATGGCGCTGCACAACGCGGCTCACGACTTCCGGCACGCCCAGAATTTCCCCTGCCACTGACCGCCTCGCGCTCAGGCAGGATCCAAGACTCATGATTATCCGACTCGTGTCGGCGGCCCTGGTCGCCGGCTTCCTGGCGGCTGTCGTCGCCACGGGCTTGCAGCTCGCTCTCACCTCGCCGCTGATCATCGCGGCCGAGCGGTACGAGAGCGGCGAGGCCACGGCGCCTGCGGCGCAATGGATGCCGCGCAGCACCTCTCCCGCCTCCCTCATCGTGCCCGTTCATTCGAGCCACGATCATGGCGGCAAGACGGGCGGTGTCGAGGGCGGCGAAGTCGCTCCGGCCTGGCAGCCTGGCCCCGGCCTGCCGCGCATGGTCTTCACCGCCCTCGCCACCCTGGTCGGCGGCGTGGGTTATGCCCTGCTACTGGGCGCGGCCCTCATCGCCTGCGGCCGGGAGCCGAGCCCGGAAGCGGGCCTGCGCTTCGCCATCGCCGGCTTCCTTGCGGTCGCCCTCGCCCCGGCCCTGGGCCTCCCGCCGGAACTTCCCGGCATGGAGGCGGCACCGCTCGCAGAACGCCAGTTCTGGTGGATCATGACCGCGGCTGCGACTGCCATGGGCCTCTACCTGATTGCGATCCGCCGCTCCTCCATCGCCATAGCGGGGGGGGTCGTGCTCCTCGTCGCGCCTCATCTCGCCGGGGCACCGGAGACGAGCCACACCGCCTCTGCTCTGCCGCCGGGTTATGCGGCGCAGTTCGCAGCGCGATCGCTCGGCATCGCCTTCGTGTTCTGGGCGGTGATCGGCCTTGCCTTCGGCTGGGCCTGGAACAGCTTCGGGCGCAAGAGACCGGCGATGTCCAATGCCTGACGAGGACATCCAGGCCGGTCGCCAGGTCGTGCTCTACGTCTGCGCTACCTGCCGCGCGGCCGGCGACATGTCCGAGCCCCGCGCCGGGGCCCGTCTGGTCTCGGCGCTGCGCGATGCGGTGACTGAAGCCGGCACCGCCGGCGTCGCGGTCGAGAGCGTGGACTGCCTCTCGGTCTGTAAGCGCCCCTGCACCGTCGCGGTGGCGTCGGAGGGTCGCTGGACCTACGTCTACGGCGACCTCGATCCGATCGAATCCGCCAAGACCATCCTCGCGGGCATCGGCCTGTATGCGGAGACCCCGGACGGTATCGTGCCCTGGAAGGCGCGGCCGGAGGCGTTCCGCAAAGGAGTCGTCGCCCGCATCCCCCCGTTTCCTCCGCCCCGCGCGGATAGAATTCCGGACGCCGCCGAATGAGCATCGTCGAGAAGATCCCCTGCACCATCGTCACCGGCTTCCTCGGAGCGGGCAAGACGACCCTCGTCCGCCATCTCGTGGAGAATGCCGGCGGCCGGCGGCTCGCCATCATCGTCAACGAGTTCGGCGATATCGGCTTCGACGGGTCGTTCCTGGCCGCCTGCGGCATCGAGGGCTGCCAGGACGAGGACATCGTGGAGCTTGCCAACGGCTGCATCTGCTGCACCGTGGCCGACGATTTCGTCCCCGCCCTCAACAAGCTCCTCGACCGGGCCGACCCGCCGGAGCACATCCTCATCGAGACATCCGGCCTCGCGTTGCCCAAGCCCCTTGTCCAGGCTTTCCACTGGCCGGCCATCCGCTCGCGGGTAACGGTGGACGGGGTAATCGCGGTCATCGACGGACCGGCCGTGGCCGCCGGCTTCTTCGCCGACGATCCGGCGGCCCTTGCCGCCCAGCGCGCGGACGATGCCAGCGTCGACCACGACAACCCGCTGGAAGAGGTGTTCGAGGACCAGCTCCTCTGCGCCGACCTCGTGGTCATGAACAAGGCCGACCTCCTTGACGAAGCCGGCAAGGCCAAGGTCCGCGCCGAGGTCGAGCGCCAACTGCCCCGCGCGGTGAAGATGGTCGAAGCCGAGCATGGCCGCCTGGACCCGCGCGTGATCCTTGGTCTCGGCGCCGCCGCCGAGGACGATCTCGACGCCCGTCCCTCCCATCACGGCGAGGGCGAGGACCACGATCACGACGATTTCGACTCTGTGGCCATTCTCGTGTCGGCCGCAGCGAGCGCCGAGGATCTCGCCGCCCGCGTCGCCCGCGCCGCCGAGACCAGTGGCGTCCTCCGGATCAAGGGCTTCGCCGAGGTCACCGGCAAGCCGATGCGCCTTGTGGTCCAGGGTGTCGGCGCCCGCATCGCCCATCATTACGACCGCCCCTGGCGGACAAGCGAGAACCGCGACGGCCGGCTCGTGGTGATCGGCCTCAAAGGTTTCGACCAGGGGGCGGTGGCGACCGCCCTGGCGGGGTGAGCCCGTTGGCGGCCCGGATGGTCCGACGGATCCTGGCAAGCAGGTGCCGCGGACTCGTGGCCGCGTCCGGCTTGGCGGCTCTCACGGCAATCGGTGGCTGCTCGGATTCGCGCCCGCCTAGGCAAGAGTTTCAGGCCTCGGACAGGCGGGCGATGGCCCGTCTCAATCCCGAAGCTCGTCCGCTGGTTCAGACGAGCGATGCGAAGCTCGCCTATACCCACGACCTGACCATCGGATTACCGCCCCAGCGGGTCACCGCGCATTTCGAAGCCGCGCGCGACCGCTGTTTGAACGAGGCGACCCTGAAATGCGTCCTCGTCGCCGCGTCGATCGACGATGGCCAGAGGCCGTCGGGCCGTCCGCAGGCGCAGATCCAAGTCCGGCTTCCACATGATTCCGTCGCGCCCTTCGTGGTCTTCGTCACGGCTCCCCTCCCCGGCGAGGCGGCGGGTGACGTCGTGCTCCGGAGCCAATCGACGCACGCCGACGATCTGACAGACGCCATCGAGGATGGTAGCCGTCGATTGGCCCAGCTCACTGCCTATCGCACCAGGCTCGATACGATCGCCGCACGGCCGGACCCTCGGGTGGAGGATCTGATCCGCATCGCGCAGGAACTGGCGAAAGTTCAATCCCAGATCGAGGAGGCCGACGCCAAGCAGCGCGGCCTGAGCCAGCGCGTCGACACGGAGATCGTCTCCGTCGCCTTACGCTCCGATGAGGCGCGCGCCGGGCCCCTCGCCCCCATGAAGGACGCGTGGGACCAAGCGGGCCAGACCTTCGGCACGAGCGCCGGATCGGCCTTGCGTTTCGTCGTCGCCGGACTGCCGTGGCTGCCGCTGGTCCTGATCGGCGTGATTCTCCTTCGCGCGCTGTGGCGCCGGCGCGGCCGCCGAAGCGCCATGACCGAGCGGACGTCCTCCAGGGCACAGCCATGACGGCGCGCTGCCCATGCATCTGATCCGAATCGACACGGTCTCCCTCGACGAAGGCGAAGCCGCCATCGATCTGGGCCAGGCGCCCGGCGACATCGTGTTCCTATCCTTCACGGATTCGGATCTCTCCGGCATGGCCGGCGCGCATGCGGCTGAGCGGGAGGCGGCGGCGCGGGACTCGTCGGGAGTCGACGTCCCGACGCTCCGCCTCGCCAAGCTGGCGCGGCTGCGCCATCCGATGTCCGTCGACCTCTACGTGGACAACGTAATCGCGCGGTCGAAATTCGTGGTGATCCGCTGCCTCGGAGGCCTCGATTACTGGCGCTACGGCGTCGAACGCGCCGCCGCGGCCGCCCGCGCGAACGGCGTGAAGCTCGCCGTCATTCCGGGCTGCGACAAGCCCGATCCCCGCCTCACCGCCTTCTCGACGGTGGCTCCGGAACTAGTGGAGACGCTAGAGGGCTATTGCCGCGCGGGCGGATCCGACAACCTGCGCCGGATGGTCCGGCGTCTCGCCCGGGAGATCGGGCACGCGGTCGAAGCGCTGCCGCCGGTCGCCCTGCCGCGCGGCTTTGCCTGGTGCCCGGGCTGCGGACCGCTTCCGCACAAGACCGCCCTCGCCGCCGCCGGGCCGGATCGCCCCCTCGCCCTCATCCTGGTCTATCGTTCGGCCGTGCTCGGCGGCGACACCCGACCCGTAGCCGACCTCATCGCCGCCCTGGGTGAGCGCGGTATCGGAGCCGTCACCCTCGCGGTCGCGAGTCTCAAGGACCCGTTGGCCCTCGATGCCGTGCGGACGACGCTCACCGCGCGCAGCCCGGACATCGTGATCGCGGCGACGGCCTTCTCGGCGCGGGAGGATGCCGGTTTCGTCCTCGATGCAGCCGACGCGCCCATCCTTCAAGCCTACACGATCGGGGCCTCGCGGGAGGCCTGGCAAGCTTCGGCGCGGGGGATGAACGCTGCCGACCTCGCCATGCAGGTGGCGCTTCCCGAATTCGACGGACGGCTGTCCGGTTTCCCGATCTCGTTCAAGGAGGACGGGCCGGAGATCGACGGGTTCAGCGAACGCCGCGCCATTCCCTTTCCGGCCGGCATCACGGCCCTGGCAGACCGCGCCACGGCCTGGGTGGCACTGAAGCACCGGCCGCGCGCTGCGCGCCGGCTCGCCCTTGTCCTGTCCGATTACCCCGCCCGCGGCGGCCGGGCGGGCTTTGCCGTGGGGCTCGACACGCCGGCGAGTGCGCGAACCATCGCGGAGACGATGCGGCGGGCCGGCTATTCGGTGGGCACGCTGCCGGGGCCGGACGCTCTGATGCACGCGTTGACGAAGGAGGCGCCGACCTTCGCGGTGCCGCTCGCAGTCTATCGCGGCTGGCTGGCCACGTTGTCGCAGGACGAGCGCGACACGCTCGACCAACGCTGGGGCGAGCCGAAGGCCGACCCGGTCTGCATCGACGGGGCGTTCCGCTTCGCGATGGTGCCCGACAATTCTCCGGCCAACCCTCAACTTGATCCTGAGTTCGGTGATGGGACGAGGGGACGCCTCGCCGTCTTCCTGCAGCCCGATCGCGGCCGGGCGGCCGACCGCAAGGCTGGCTATCACGATCCCGACGAGCCGCCGACCCACGCCTATCTCGCCTTCCATCTCGGGTTGCGGGAGGGGTTCGACGCCCTGATCCATCTCGGCACCCACGGCACCACCGAATGGCTGCCGGGTAAGGCCGTGGCCGTGTCGCCGGCCTGCTGGCCGGCGCTGGCCATCGGACATCTGCCCGTGATCTACCCGTTCATCGTCGACGATCCCGGCGAGGCGGCCCCGGTGAAGCGCCGGCTCGGCGGCATCGCGCTGGGTCACCTGACGCCCCAGACAGAATGCGCCGGCTTGACCCCAGAGGCCGCGCGGCTGCGCGAACTCGTGGAAGAGTATTCCTCGGCCAGCGTCCTCGACCCGCGCCGGGCCGAGATCATCGCCCGCGCGATCCTCGACGATGCGGCCGATGCCGGTCTCCTGTCGGGCGCTGGGATCGATGCGGACACCCCCATGGCCGATGCGCTCACCGCCCTCGACGCGCATCTCTGCGACCTCGGCGAGGTGACCACCCGCGACGGCCTCCACGTCTTCGGATCGGCATCGGACGATGCGCCGGCCTCTGTGAAAGCCTGCGCGGCGGCCGAGCGCGAGGGGCTGCTCGCGGCCCTCGACGGACGCTTCGTTCCCCCCGGCCCCGCCGGCTCGCCCTCGCGTGGGCGGACCGACGTGATGCCCACGGGGCGCAACCTCACCACCCTCGATCCGCGTAGCCTGCCAACGCGGGCCGCCACGCTGCTCGGCTCGAAAGCCGCCCATGCGGTGGTGCGGCGCTACCTGCAGGACGAGGGCGAGTACCCGGCCCGCATCGTCATGGACCTCTGGGCCTCGCCGACGCTTCGCACCGGCGGCGAGGACGTGGCGCACGCCCTCGCGCTCATGGGCGTACGCCCGACCTGGGACCATGCCTCCACCCGCGTCACCGGTTTCGAGGTGCTGCCGCTCGCCCTTCTCGACAGGCCGCGCATCGACGTGACCCTGCGCGTGTCGGGCGCGTTCCGCGACACCTTTCCCGAGACCCTCTCCCTCCTTGCCCGCGCAGCGGCCGCCGTTGCCGAACGCGACGAGGAGGACGACGAGAATCCGCTGGCCGCCGCGCGCCGCCGGGGGGAGACTCCCGCCCGTGTCTATGGCGCCGCGCCGGGCCGTTACGGCGCCGGTGCCGGCGAGCTCGCCCTTGACGGACAATGGCGAAGCCGCGACGATCTCGGTCAAGCCTATCTCGACGCCACCTCGCATGCCTATGGCGGCGCTGAGGACAGGGCCGATGCGGGCTTTGCCGCGCGCGTCGCGCAGGCCGACGCCTATGTCCACGCCTTCGACGTCGCCGAGCGCGACCTCCTGGACGGCGACGCCGCGGCCGATGCCATGGGCGGGTTCTCCGCCGCCGCCGCCCTGGGCGGACGCGTACCCGCCCTCTACAGCCTCGACGTCGCCGACCCGGAGAAGCCCAAAGCGCGCACCGCCCGCGAGGATGCGGCGCGCCTCATCCGCGCCAAGCTCGCGAACCCACGCTGGATCGCGGCGCAGCTGCGCCACGGCTATCGCGGCGCCCAGGAACTGGCACAGGGGATCGATGCGGTCTTCGTCCTCGCCGCCGCCACGAACGCCATCTCCGATGCCGATCTCGACCGGCTCTATGGCGCGATGATCGCCGATCCCGATACGTTCGACGCCTTGCGCGCGGCCAATCCCGAGGCCGCCCGCGCCATCCTCGAACGGCTCGACGAAGCGCGCCGGCGCGGCCTCTGGACCACCCGCCGCAACGCCATGGCCGCCGACGAATTGATGCCGGAGGCCGCCGAATGAGCGCGCCGCGCCGCGTTTCGCCGGAGCCCGCGCGCCGGGGCTGGTGCCCGAGCCTCGCCCGGCCGATGCCGACCGGCGATGGATTACTCGCCCGCGTGCACCCGCCGCTGGGCATCCTCACGCCGGCCCAGGCGCGGGCGGTGGCGGAGGGCGCGCGCAGCCACGGCAACGGCCATATCGACGTGACCGCGCGAGCGAACCTGCAGGTCAGGGGCGTCACCGAGGCGACCCGCTGCGGCCTCGCGGAGGCACTCGGCGCGGCCGGGCTCGGCGACGTGCGTGGCGACGGCGGGCCGCAGCGGCTCACCCTGACCGCGCCGCTCGCCGGCCTTGAAGCGACGCCCATCGACATCCCATCCCTGGCCGGGTCGATCGAGGCGATCGGGCTGGCGATCCCAGGCCTGCCGCCCAAGGCGCTGGTCGCCGTCGAGGCGGCGGAGTCCGGCGCCTGCCTCGGCGGAGCCCAGCCGGATTGCCATCTCGTCGCCACGGCGGAGGGTATGGCGTTGCACCTGGCGGGCGACGCGGCTTGGTGGCACGTCCCGGCCGACGACGTGCCGACCGTCCTCGACACCGCCCTGCGTCGGCTCGCGGAGAGTGGGCAGCGCCGGGTGCGGGATCTATCCTCCGCGGACAGGGGCGGACTGGTGCTGGGCCTGCGCCCCGCAACGACCCCGGCCGGCGCATCGCTCCCGCGCCCTGGCCTCCTTCCCCTGAACTCACGTCTTCTCAATGCGCGCGGGCAGCACGGTTCTACTCTCCTCAAAGAAGAGCCCAGCCCCGCTTCACGCCCGAGAGAAAACACGCCTATCGCCATCTTGGTCGACGCGCCCTTCGGCCGATGCACGGCGGACGCCCTGGAATCCCTTGCCGATGCGGCCGAATCCCTCGGCGGGAAGCCCCTGCGGCTCTCGCCCACGCGGGGGTTTCTCCTCGTCACCCCCGACGCGGCAGCGGCAGAGGCGGTGCGAACCATTCTCGCGGCAGCGGGCTTCCTAACGGAGGCCGACGATTCCAGGCGGGCCGTTGCCGCCTGTCCAGGAGCGCCGGCCTGCGCCTCTGGCTCGACGGCGACACTTATAGATGCGGCGCGGCTGGCCGACGCCTTCGAGGCCTTCGCTGCGCGTGGCCTATCGGCCCATGTCTCCGGCTGCGCCAAGGGCTGCGCCCATCCCGCCGCCGCCTCGCTCACCCTCGTCGGACGCGACGGGCTATACGGCATCGTCCTCGATGGCCGGCCCGATGCATTGTCGGCGACCCTCCTCACTTTCGACGCGGCGCTGGAGCGCGTAAGGAGGGCCGATCCGGCCTATCCCGACACCCTCGCCCACGCTTTCAGGACATCCCCATGAGTTCGCGCCTCGACTATCTGCGCGACGGACAGGCGATCTACGCCCGGTCCTTCGCCATGATCCGCGCCGAGGCCGACCTCGCCCGCTTCTCCGGCACCGCCGAACGCGTCGTCGTGCGGATGATTCATGCCTGCGGCATGACTGACCTGCCCAAGGACGTGGAAGCCTCCGAAAATTTCGCCGCCAGCGGCGAGGCCGCGCTCAAGGCCGGAGCACCGATCCTGTGCGATGTGCGCATGGTCGCCGACGGTGTCACCCGCTCGCGCCTTCCCGCCGACAACCGGGTGATCTGCACCCTGACCGACCCACGCGTGCCCGGCCTCGCTGCCGAGATGAACACGACCCGCACTGCCGCCGCCATGGAACTGTGGCGCGAGCATCTTCCCGGCAGCATCGTCGCCGTCGGCAACGCGCCGACCGCCCTGTTCCGGCTGCTCGAACTGCTCGATGAAGGCGTCGCCCCGCCGGCGGCGGTCATCGGCATCCCCGTCGGCTTCGTGGGGGCCGCCGAATCGAAGGAGGCCCTTGCCCGCGACGGTCGGGTGCCCTTCATCGTCGTTCATGGAAGGCGCGGCGGCAGCGCCATGACCGCCTCGGCGATCAATGCCCTCGCCACCGAGATCGAGTGATGGATTCGGGCGAGCGGCTTCCCCCCGCCGAGCCGGCGGATATCACCGAGATCCCGCGACAGGTCACCACCGGCACGCTCTACGGCGTCGGGATGGGGCCGGGCGACCCGGATTATCTCACCGTCCGCGCCATGAAGCTTCTGGCCGAGGCGCCGGTCCTGGTGCATTTCTGCAAGAAGGGCCGGCGCGGCAATTCCCGCACCATCGCCGACGCGGTCATGCGTGACCCGGCCCGCGAGATGGCGCTGGTCTATCCCTACACCACCGAGCTTCCGCCCGAGCACGGCGAGTACGTCTCCGCTCTGGCCTCCTTCTACGACGATGCGGCGACGCGAATCGCCGACCACCTCGGGGCCGGACGCGACGTGGCGATCCTGTCGGAGGGCGATCCGTTCTTCTACGGCTCGTTCATGCATCTGTGGCGCCGTCTGAAGGACCGTTTCCCGGTGGAGGTGGTGCCCGGCGTCACCGGCATGTCCGGTTGCTGGACCAGGGCGGGCACCCCGATCACCTGGGGCGACGATGTGCTGACGATCCTCCCGGCAACGCTGGGCCATGACGCCCTGGTGGAGCGCCTGCGCATCACCGACGCCGCCGTCATCATGAAGCTCGGCCGCCACCTGCCGAAGGTGCGCCGCGCCCTGGCCGAGACCGGCCTCCTCGACCGCGCGGTCTATGTGGAACGTGGCACCATGGCCGGCGAGAAGGTGATCGCGCTGGCCGAGAAGCCGGACGACGACGCCCCCTACTTCTCGATGGTTCTGGTGCCCGGCGAGGGGCGCCGCCCGTGACCGGCTCCGTCACGGTCGTGGGCCTCGGGCCGGGCGATCCGCGTCTCCTCACCCAGGCGGCGAGCGAGGCGCTGGCGCTGGCGCAGGACCTCATCGGCTACATCCCTTACGTCGCTCGCGTGCCCGACCGACCGGGGCTGACGAAACACGCCACCGACAACCGCGTCGAGATCGATCGCGCCGGCCATGCCCTCCGACTTGCTGCCTCCGGCCGACGGGTCGCCGTGGTGTCCGGTGGTGATCCGGGCGTCTTTGCCATGGCGGCGGCGATCTTCGAGGCGGTGGAGACCGGCGATCCGGAATGGCGCCATCTCGCCATCACCGTCGAGCCCGGCATCACGGCGATGCTGGCGGCCGCCGCCCGCCTCGGCGCGCCGCTGGGGGGCGATTTCTGCGCGATGTCCCTGTCCGACAACCTCAAGCCCTGGGAGGTCATAACAGACCGGCTGGAGGCGGTGCTGCGGGCGGATTTCGTGATCTCGCTCTACAACCCGATCTCGTCGGCCCGGCCGTGGCAACTCGGGGCCGCGCTCGGTCTCGCCGCCGAACATCGGCCGCCGGAGACGCCTGTGATCTTCGCCCGCGCGGTGTCGCGGCCGGACGAAGCGATCCGCGTGCTCACCTTGGCGCAGGCGCGTGAGACCAAGGCCGACATGGCGACGATGGTGATCATCGGCGCCTCCGGCACCCGGCTGATCCCGCGCGGGGACGCGACGCCCTTCGTCTACACTCCCCGCAGCGTTCCGGCGTGAGGGTGGGACGAACGGTGGTCCTCCCATCTCCCAGACCCATCCACCTCATCCTGAGGCGCCCGCGCAGGGGGCCTCAGGATGAGGGCGCGGGCGGGACGTCAGCAATCCAGGCGCCTTTCCAGCCATGCCAGCGCTCCTTCGGCATCAGGTACGCTGGCGACGTCGGGCTTCCGCGGCGGGCGTACGATCACCACCGGGATACCGAGGGCGCGGGCGGCGGCGATCTTGCCGTAGGTGGCTGGACCGCCGGAGTTCTTGGTGACCAGAATCTCGATCCGCCGCTCGGCGAGGAACGCCGTCTCGGCGGCCTCGTCGAAGGGGCCGCGCGCGGCGATCTCGGCAAGGCGCGGCACCGGCAGGGCATCGCCAATCGGCTCGATGCTGCGGACTACATAATCGTGCTGTGGGGCGGTCGTGAAGGCGCCGACTTCGAGACGGCCGATCGTCAGGAACACCCTACGGGTCATCTCGCCAAGGGCGAGGGCGGCCTCCGCCATGGTCTCGACCTCCGTCCAAAGATCTCCCGGCCTCCGCTCCCAGGCCGGGCGGCGGATGGCAAGGAGTGCCACGCCGGTCCTTTTGCAGGTGAGCGCCGCGTTGCGGCCGATCTGCGCCGCGAACGGATGCGTGGCATCGATCACCGCCTCGATCCGGTTCTCGGCGATCCAGGCGGTGAGGCCCTCGGGCCCGCCGAAACCGCCGATGCGGGTGCGCACCGGCTCGCGCTTCGGTGCGCTGGTGCGACCCGCGAGCGACAGCGTCGCGTCGATCCTCGGATCGAGGCGCTTCACCAGGGTGCTCGCCTCGCTGGTGCCGCCGAGGATCAGAACTCGCATCGTCGCCGTCTCCTTATCCGGCAGGCTTGTCCATGAGCGCCGCGCCCGTGTCGAGCACCGCCCCCTGGCTCACCATCGTCGGAATCGGCGAGGACGGCCGCTCGGGCCTGAGCCCCGCCGCCGCCGCCGCCCTCGACACGGCGGAGGTCGTGTATGGCGGAGCCCGCCATTTCGCCCTCGGCGCACCGCTGAAGGCCGAGACGCGGGTCTGGCCACGCCCGATCTCCGATGCCTATTCCGGCCTCCTCGCTCGACGCGGCCGGCCGACCTGCATCCTCGCCACCGGCGACCCGTTCCATTACGGAATCGGCGCCGAGATCGCGCGGCTGCTGCCGGCGGCCGAGATGCGCGTCCTACCCCACACCTCCGCCTTCAGCCTCGCGGCGGCACGGCTCGGCTGGCCGCTGGCCGAGAGCACCTGCCTCACCCTGCACGGGCGGGCACTGGAGCGGATCGTACCCCATCTCCAGTCGGGCGCCCGCCTCCTCGTCCTGACCTGGGACGGGACGACGCCGGAGACCGTCGCCGCCCTGCTGACGGAGCGCGGTTTCGGCTCCTCGCGTCTCGTGGTCCTCGAGGCCATGGGCGGCCCGCGCGAGCGCCGGTTGGACGCGCGGGCCGACGCCTTCGCCCTCACCGGCATCGATCCGCTCAACACCCTGGCGGTGGAGGTCGTCGCCGATGCGGACGCGCGCGTCCTCTCCCTGAGCCCCGGCCTCGACGATGCCTGGTTCGAGAATGACGGCCAGCTCACCAAGGCGGATATACGCGCCGTGACTCTGGCCGCCCTGCGGCCGCGCGCCGGCCAGCGCCTCTGGGACATCGGCGCGGGAGCCGGCTCCATCTCCATCGAGTGGATGCTGCGCGGTCCCAGCCTCCATTCGCTCGCCATCGAGGCGAATCCGGCGCGGGCGGCCCGTATCGCCCGCAACGCCGCCCGTCTCGGCGTGCCAGACCTGCGCGTGGTCGAGGGCGAGGCGCCCGCTGCCCTCGACGGATTGGAACCACCCGACGCGGTCTTCATCGGTGGCGGCATCTCGGGCACCGGCGTGCTCGACCGCGCCATCGACGCCCTGAAACCGGGGGGCCGACTGGTCGCCAACGTCGTCACCCTGGAGGGTGAGGCGGTTCTGCTTGGCGCCTTCGCCCGTCTCGGTGGACAGTTGAAGCGGCTGTCAGTCGCCCTTGCCGACCCGGTCGGCCATCTCCACGGCTGGCGCGCCGCAATGCCGGTGACGCAGTGGGTCTGGACGAAGCCGTGACGGGAGCGCTACGGCCTACCCTCTCCTCTTCCCGCCCCTCTTCCCGCCCCTCTTCCCGCGCGCGGGAAGAGGGGATGGAGACGGCGCCTCCGCATCCCGCCGGTTCCGACAGTCGGCCGCCTGTCGCCGGGATCGGGTTCCGGCACAGCGCGACAGCGAAGGAGATCGTCGCCCTGATCCACCGCGCGCTCGTCGAAAGTGGTCATGCGCCGGATCGGCTCCGCGCGATCGCCACCGCCGAAGACCGCGCGGACGAGCCTTCGATCGTAAAAGCCGCCGCCGCGTTCAGCCTCGTCCCCATCGGAATGGCACCCGCCGAGATGATTGCGGTCGATTGCCGCGTGCCGACCCGCTCGGGGCGGATCGAGGCAAGCCGGGGGGTCGGCTCAGTGGCAGAGGCCGCGGCGCTGGCCGCCGCCGGCGAAGGTGCAACCCTGATCCTCCCCCGGATCTCCTCCCACTCCGTCACATGCGCCCTTGCGCTTCCCGCGCATTTCGCCACTCAGGCGGGATGACCGTTCATTTCATCGGCGCCGGCCCCGGAGCCGCCGACCTCATCACCGTGCGCGGGCGCGATCTCATCGCGCGCTGTCCCGTCTGCCTCCATGCCGGCTCGCTGGTGGCACCGGAGATCCTGTCGTGGTGCCCGGCCGATGCCCGCGTCGTCGACACTGCGCCCCTGGACCTCGATGCGATCGTGGCCGAGATCGTCGCCGCGCACGAAGCCGGGCAGGACGTGGCGCGGCTGCATTCGGGCGACCTCTCGATCTGGAGCGCGCTGGCGGAACAAACCCGCCGCCTCGACCGGCTCGGCATTCCCTACACGGTGACGCCGGGCGTACCCTCCTTCGCCGCCGCCGCCGCCCTGCTCCAGCGCGAACTCACGGTACCGGGCCTCGCCCAGTCGGTGGTCCTGACCCGCACCTCCGGCCGAGCCAGCGCCATGCCGGAGCGCGAGACGCTCTCCGCCTTCGCCGCCACCGGCGCGACCTTGGCCCTTCACCTCTCCATCCACGTCATCGAGACCGTGGTGGACGAACTCGTACCCTTCTACGGGGCGGATTGCGCCGCCGCCGTGGTGTTCCGCGCAACCTGGCCGGATGAGCGTGTGATCACCGGTACCCTCGCCACCATCACGGAGGATGTGCGCGCCGCCGGCCTCGAGCGGACGGCACTGATCCTCGTCGGCCCGGCCCTTGCGGCCCGCGAATTCCGCGAAAGTGCGCTCTACTCCGCCGATTACGACCGACGCTTCCGACCCACGGGGCAGCCGACGCCCGGAGGTGGGGCATGACGATGCCGGGACGGTCCCATCCGCCGGGCCTCCTCGTCGCCGCTCCGCGGTCGAGCTCGGGCAAGACCACGGTGACGCTGGCACTGATGCGGGCGCTCGCCCGGCGCGGCCTTGCCGTGCGCGGTGCCAAATGCGGGCCGGACTATATCGACCCGGCTTTTCATCAGGCTGCGACGGGCTATCCCAGTGTCAATCTCGACAGCTTCGCCATGCCGGATGCCATGCTCGATTCGGTTGCGGCGATGGCAGGTCGCAACGCCGACATCGTGATCGCCGAGGGCTCCATGGGCCTGTTCGACGGCATCGTCGCTACCGAGGGCAGGACCGGCGCCAATGCCGACATCGCCGCACGCTACGGCTGGCCCGTGTTGCTCGTCGTGGACGTCTCGGGTGCCGCCCAATCGGCCGCTGCCGTGGCACTCGGCTGCGCGCGCTACGATCCGCGGATCCGCATCGCCGGGGTGGTCCTGAACAAGGTCGCCAGCGCCCGCCATCGGCGCCTAGTCGAGGCCGGTCTCGCGCGAGTCGGCATTCCGGTCCTCGGGGTGCTCATGCGCGATGCGGCCCTCGCTTTGCCCGAGCGTCATCTCGGGTTGGTCCAAGCTCGCGAGACTGGCGATCTCGCCGCAAGGCTCGACCGCCTCGCCGATCTGGCAGAGGCCGGCCTCGACCTCGACGCCATCCTCGCGGCTGCGTCGGGTCGCCTGCCGGACGTGTCGGATGCCGTCCTGCCCCCTCCCCCGGGGCAACGCATCGCCATCGCTTCGGATGAGGCGTTCTCGTTTCTCTATCCTCATATGGAGGCGGGCTGGCGCGCGGCGGGCGCCGAACTTGTCGCCTTCTCTCCCCTTGCCGACGAGGCACCCCCGGAGAGCTGCGATGCCTGCTGGCTGCCGGGCGGGTATCCGGAGCTTCATGCCGGGAAACTGGCGGCGGCCGACAGGTTCCTGAACGGCCTCCGGAGCTTTGCCGGCCACAAGCCCGTCCATGGCGAATGCGGTGGCTACATGACTCTCGGACTGGGGCTGGAAGACGCAGCGGGCGTCACGCATGCGATGGCGGGTCTGCTCCCCGTCGCGACCTCCTACAAGGTGCGCCGCCTGCATCTCGGCTACCGCGTCGCGAGGCTCATCGGCGATGGCCCGCTTGGGCGAAGCGGATCTCGCCTCGTCGGGCACGAGTTCCACTATGCCAGCGAATTGACGCCGCCTCCCACCGAGGATGTCGCCCTCGCGGTGGTCACCGACGCGGAAGGAGTTCCGCTAGGGATGGCCGGTCACCGATGCAGCAGGGTGTCAGGAAGCTTCTTTCACCTTATCGGATAACTGAAAACCGTTCAGACTGCCGCAGCGGCTTCTGAACGTTTTCCCATCTTCGCCGCAGTCCGCACGATTGCCAGAACGTCACGCCGGAGCTGGTCGTCCTCGATCAGAGCGTAAGCCTGGAGAAGCTCGATCGCGCCATGGGCACTCAGGAAGCCGAAGACCTCAGATTGTGTCCCTCCCGCATCGTCTTCCTCAAAAAACGCCGAGACAGGCACTTCGAGAAGACGGGAAATCTCGCGGAGTCGGCCAGCGCCAACCCGATTCTGCCCCTTCTCGTACTTCTGAACCTGCTGGAAGGTCACTCCGACGGCGGTCCCGAGGGCAGTCTGACTGAGGCCACGAGCCTTGCGCAGGGCCGTGATCCGCAACCCAACCAGGCGGTCGACATCGGTAGTTTGCTTGGGCATCATCACTCGTTTCAGTGCTTAATACGGTCTTGGCCGGTTGTGTTTATCTCCGCAACCGACGCGTCATCGTCAATATGCCGCATTCGGTACGTTCGAAAGTTAAAATCAGGTGAACCTGCAAATCTCTACGGCCCTCCCGTTGAGGGGAAGGGATCTCCAGAAGCGGCCAAGGAATCACGAGCGAAACCCTGGATCCAACGTGGGCGGAACCAGCTTGACCACAAATCGGGCAAGGATGGCAAGAGTGACTGCAAACTCGCCGTTGCAAACTAGAGAACAGAACGACCTCGATTTCACACTGACGACAGAGAATCGTTTTTATCTCCACCGCCATGATGAAAGGAATCGTATCATTAAAACACGGACTAATGAAGCTTTTCCCGCCATTCCGAATCACGATGTTGCGGCTTAGAATATTGCGCGGACGGCCGGCCGCCCTAGCTTCCTGCCACACGAAGAAGGTGCTTCATGTTCATCGCCATGAATCGATTCAAGGTTGTTCCGGACGCGACGGCGGAATTCGAGCAGGTCTGGCTCGGGCGGGACAGCCAACTCGGTGAAATGGAGGGCTTCGTCGAGTTCCAGCTGCTTCGCGGCCCGTCCTACGAGGATCATGTGCTGTATGCGTCGCATACCGTCTGGGCTTCCAAATCGGCTTTCGAGGCCTGGACCCGGTCGGAGCAGTTCCGCAAGGCGCATAGCCGCGCGCCGACGACGAAGCCTCTCTATCTCGGCCATCCGCAATTCGAAGGGTTCGAGCCGATCCAGACCCTGAGCAAGACGCAGGACGGCTCTTCGGGGGAGCGGCATTCCGAAACGGCTGCCTGATCGGCCTCATCGCGCGGCGGCATCTTCGACTCCACGCCCTCCGAAAGGGATGCCACCACGCTTCGAGGCCGGCAGGCCGGCTTGCTCTGCATTGCTCGGTCTCGAACGGCCACTGTGGCGTCTCTGCGCCGCGCTGCCAGCGCAGCGGCCACCTGATTTCACATCAAGCAGATAGGGCCTGGGCGCCACGCGCGCAGGCTCGTCCGCGCGAGGCGGGAGGAGAGTGGTAGCCGTGAGTTCGAGAGCATGTCCTGTACGGCGCGCTCCATCCGCGATGGAAGCCCGGCGCGGATATGGCGCGGCGGCGCAGTCGTTGCAGACCTTCGGCACGCCGGAAGAGAGCGTGACGGCATACCGGGCCCTCGGACTGAACCACTACGGCTTGCCTGCGTCCGGCATCGGTTCACAGCGCCACCGAACCTTCGGAAGGATCGAGCCCGGTGCATCCTGTACCGCAGTCCCGACGAGCCGCGTTCGAAGCCCACGAACGCCAATAGGCCTGACGGATCCCGTGACAGGGCACCCTGAATTGTGAGGGCGGTCGGCTCGCCGAGTTTGGGGCAGAACTCACCGGCTCTTGCCAATCGGCCTATGGTTTGGCTGGCCGCCGATTGCAGACCGTCTCCATCCGCGATGATCGCAAAGCTCCATCGGCAGACCACGGAACGGATGCTGGCCTTTCGCCATAGCGATCAGCCACGCTTTCGCACAGCGCAGAGAAAGCTGGACGGCATCCAGGGCGGGGCCGCCGTGATGGCCGACATCCGGGGACACGCAGGAGCTTCCAGGCGATCCCGATAGAGGTTGCGTGTGGCCGCGTAACGCGACCGCCATCGCGGCATGGGCACAGGATCGAAGGTCCACCCGATGCGCGGCTTTCCTACCAGCGAGGTAAAGCTTCGACTGAAGCGGGCGGGTCCGAGGTTTGCGCTCCGGACGGACATAAGGATGACCAGGGGGGACAACGTCCCATTCTGGCACAAGCCACGTCTCACTCCGGTACACAGCGCCCCAGATGTTCCAGCAACGTCTTCCCGAAATCTACCACAGCCTGCCCTCCGCGCGCGACACGCGACGCGACGCCTGGGCGGCCGTCCTTCCGCGGCGGTGGCGCGGTGCGATCCGCTTCGGGCTGTCCACGGCTCTGGCCGTCTCCGACCTCGCTGCAATCATCGTCACCGCCTACCTCGTGGAGGCGATTTATTACGAGTTCGCCTTCGACCAGCAGATCACCACGGGCATGACCGGGAGTTTCCAGCTGGCGGGCCTCGTGGGCGTCTTCGTCCTCCTGACCAACCTCGTCCGGGAGGAGTACAATATCGAGACGCAGCTGACCCGCGGCCTCCACCGCCGCCGCATGGCGAGTCTCTGGCTTGCCGCTTGGGGAATCGTGCTCGTCGTCGGCTTCGCCACCAAGACTACGAATGACTTCTCGCGTGCGGTGGCGATCGGCTTCTTCCTCACGGGCTTGCCGGCCCTGTACCTGTCCCGTCTCGTCATCGTGGGCCTCGTCCGGCAGACGACGAGCACCGGCTCCGGCTCGCCATCGATCAGTCGCATCCACCTCGTCGGCTTCGAAGAGGACATAGCCAGCTTCCACGCCAACAACGATGCGCAGGCCCTGAATCTCCGGGTCATCGGGACCAGCTACCTGCGTCGCGTGGATCCGCGGGAGGATGCGTCGGTGCGGCAGGCGCAGATGTCGGAAGACCTCGACCTCGCGGTGTCGGTCGTGCGGTTCCTGCGGCCGGACGACGTCTTCATCCTGGTCCCCTGGACGGATGCGGCGGATATCGAGCGGTGCGTCGACGCGTTCCTGCGCGTTCCGGCCGCTCTCCACCTCCGTCCCGGCTCGGTCATGGACCGCTTTCCCGATCTCAAGCTCGCGCGGGTGGGGCGGCTGTCGGGCATCAATATCGGCCGCCGGCCGCTCACGTTCGGCGAGATCGCCCTGAAGCGCGGTCTCGACGTCGTCCTGTCCGCCGTCGCGCTGGTGCTGCTCGCGCCGCTCCTGGCGTCCATCGCCCTCTTGATCAAGCTCGATAGCCCCGGGCCGGTCTTCTTCCGCCAGCGCCGCTACGGCTTCAACCAGCAGGCCTTCGGCGTGTTCAAGTTCCGCAGCATGAAGACCGAGCAGAACGCCGTCTTCCGGCAGGCGACCCGCAACGATTCGCGGATCACCCGTATCGGCGCCATCCTGAGGCGGACGAATCTCGACGAGCTGCCCCAGCTCATCAATGTGCTCCTGGGTGAGATGTCGCTGGTGGGTCCGCGCCCCCATGCCCTTGCCCATGACCGCAGCTTCGAACGGCGGATCGCGCTCTATGCCCGCCGCCACAACGTGATGCCTGGCATCACTGGCTGGGCCCAGGTCAACGGCCTGCGCGGCGAGACCCTCACCGATCTCGACATGGAGCGGCGGGTCAACCACGATCTGCACTACATCGACAATTGGTCGGTCTGGCTCGACATCCAGATCATGATCCAGACCATCGCCTCGCGGCAGGCCTATCGCAACGCGCGCTGAGTCTCGCGCAGCGCCTAGTCTACGGGTTCGGGTCGTGGCCGAGGCAGGCGCCGCACTCGCCCTCCACCTCAAGAATCCGGCTCGACGGTTTGAAGCCGGCTTTCGCCAAGGTTTTGTCGAGTTGGTCGTCCACCTCCGGCGAGGTCGTCTCGTCGATGCTGCCGCATGTCCGGCAGATCAGGAAGACGAGCCCGGCTCCGTCGCCATGCTGGTGCCCGCAGGAGACGAAGGCGTTGCGGCTGGCAATGCGGTGGACGAGACCGTTCTCGGTGAGGAAGTCGAGGGCGCGGTAGACCGAGACGGCGGCGACCCGGCGCCCCTGACCGCTGAGCCGCTCCGCGATGTCGTAGGCGCCGAGCGGCTTGGATTCAGTCGCCACCGCTTCGAGGACGTCCCGCCGCAACCGCGTGAACTGCAGGTCACGCTCGGCGCAGAGACGCTCCGCCCGTGCGAGCGCATCCGTGGCGTTGTCACAGCAGGCGCCGTGATCGTGGACGGCACTATGGTCGTGCACGCCATCCTCCCCTGATCGCCGGTCGATGTGGTCCGGCACGTTGAACTGATGCGATGTTACAGTGTATCAGCACCAGAGATAGTTCGCCGTTCCCGTTCGGACAATTCCGCCCCTTCCTGGTACCCGAACCGCTGTGACGCGTCCTCCCCAGATCAAACCCTCCCCCCGTCGCTCCCTGTTCCAGGCCGGCGCAGCCTCGCGACTGGTCATCGCCGCGATCCTGTCCGGGCTGGTCTGGGGGGCGATCCTCTGGGCCATGGGATAACGATGACACATGCCCTCATCGGGGATGTCCCCGTTCAGCCCGGCGCCATCGCCTTGCGTGGATTAACGCTCGGCTACGACCGACATCCCGCCGTGCACCATCTCGACGGGACGATCCCCGCCGGAGCCCTCATGGCCCTCGTCGGCCCAAACGGCGCCGGCAAATCCACCCTTCTCAAGGGAATCATTGGAGAAATCCGCTGCCTCGACGGCCGGATCGACCGGCCGGGGGGCGCCGATGCCATCGCCTACCTGCCCCAGGCCGGCGAGATCGACCGCGGCTTTCCCCTCAGCGTCCTCGACCTGGTGGCGATGGGCCGCTGGCGCCGCCTCGGCTTTTGGCGCAGCGCGCTCCCCGATCGCCGGACGCTGGTCCGTGCTCTCTCCGCCGTAGGTCTCCTCGGTTTCGAGGACCGGATGATCGGCACTCTGTCGGGCGGTCAGTTCCAGCGTGCCCTGTTCGCACGCCTCATCGTACAGGACGCCCGCATCATCCTCCTCGACGAGCCGTTTACCGGGATCGACGGACGCACCACCGCCGACCTGATCGCCCTGATCCGCGGTTGGCACGGGGAGGGCCGCACCATCGTCGCAGCGCTTCATGATCTGCATCAGGTCAAGGCGCATTTTCCGACGACGCTGCTTCTGGCCCGCGAGCCGGTGGCCTGGGGCGACACGGAGACGGTGCTGACCCAGGAGAACCTCGCGCGCGCCCAGGCCCTGTCCGAGGCCTGGGACGAGGACGCCGCCATCTGCGGGCGCGGCGATGGTCATCATCACGCACCGCCCCCTTCCGACGGCGGGGACCGGCACGCCCACGATCATGACCATTCTCATGGTCACGCCCACGATCACGACCATCGTCACGACCACGGACACGTCGCGTGATCGATCTCCTGTTCGGGCCCTTCATCGAGTTCGGCTTCATGCGCCGGGCACTGGCCGGTTGCTTCGCCCTCTCGCTCTCAGCCCCGCCGGTGGGGGTCTTCCTCATGCTGCGGCGCATGAGCCTGATGAGCGACGCCATGAGCCACGCGATCCTGCCCGGCGCCGCAGTCGGTTTCCTGGTCGCTGGCTTGTCGCTGCCGGCAATGACCATCGGCGGGCTCGCCGCCGGCCTGTTCGTGGCGCTTCTTGCCGGCATCGTCACCCGCACGACCGCGATCAAGGAGGATGCGAGCCTTGCCGCTTTCTACCTGATCTCTCTTGCGGCCGGCGTACTGCTCGTCTCCCTGCGCGGCTCCCAGATCGATCTCTTGCACATCCTGTTCGGGACGGTGCTGGCCCTCGACGACCCGGCGCTCATGCTCCTTGGCGGAATTGCCACGGTAACGCTGTTCGCCCTCGCCGCGCTCTACCGCCCCCTCGTGATGGAATGTGTCGACCCGCTGTTCCTGCGCACGGTGAGCCGTGCCGGCGGGCCGGTGCATTACGCCTTCCTCGGGCTCGTGGTAATGAACCTCGTGGGAGGCTTTCAGGCCCTCGGGACGCTGCTCGCGGTAGGGCTGATGCTGCTGCCGGCGATCACCGCCCGGTTCTGGGCCGCCGACCTGTCAGGCCTGATCCCCACGGCGATGGCGGTGGCGATGGTGTCGAGCTTTGCCGGGCTCACCGCCTCGTATCGCGCCGATCTGCCCACGGGGCCTGCGATCGTGCTGGCGGCGGGAAGCCTCTACCTCGTCTCGCTCCTGTTCGGACCGAGGGGCGGCCTCGTCTGGCGCCTGTTCAGGCCGCGCCACCTGGAAGGCTGAGGCTACACGCTGAACAGGCTCATGAGGCCCGAGACGATGGCGTAGATGAAGCCGGCATTCAGAATTACGCCGATGGCACCGACGCCGAGCCCCATGACCACGAGCAGACCATCGCGCTCGACGAGGCCGAGGCCGACGAGGCAGATGGCGAGACCGAGGGGGATCTGTCCCACCAAGGGCGCTGCCACGACCAGGGCCAGGGACAGGGTGAGGAGGATCAGCCCCACTGTCCGCAGGCCGAGCCCCGTCTCGAACAGGCTCATTCGCGGGCGCGACCAGCGCTCCAGCCGCCGAAGCAGCGGCACCGCGCGCTTGGCGGCCCGCTCCACGTCACTTCTGGCGATCGAGCGACGCAGGAGCGCACGGGGCAACCACGGCGACGACATCCCCGCCGTGATCTGAACTGCAACGAGTAACAGCAGCAAGCCGCAGACAAGCGGGATCGGCGGCGGCATCGGCAGGCAATTCGGCAGGCCGAGAATGACGATGAGCAGGGCGAAGGCGCGGTCCTTGAGCACCGCGACGATGTCGCCGATGGTCAAGCGATCCGTCTCCTGTGCCGCGAGCACCGTGAGAACTTCGGACGTTCGAGCAGCTGGTGACAAGAAAACTCGGCCTTTGGCGACGGTCCTGCCGCGGGCTCTATCCTAGTCCCCGCCCGACGCCAACCGAATCAGCTTTGGCCTCCATGCCGCATCGCGGGTCCACTGTTGGGGACGTGGCTCGACCACGCCAGGCGCTGAACCATACCACCCCCTATCTTAGGTTTGATCGGCACATCTTTAAGCATAGATAAATCGACCAGAGACGAGAGTTCGAGCCTCTACGGAGAGGGTTAGACCGTCTTTGCGCACCACCCACAGTCTAATATCGACTCGACAGCACAACTTCCTATATAAGTCCGTACACTCGTTTTTCCGCAAGACGGGGCGTGAATGGACATGGGAGGGCCGGCGAGATCAACGAACCGATCACTGCATTCACGTCGTCCGACACTCATGTGCTGTGCCACACTCTGTTTTGGCGTCGTCTTCGGCCCGGCACGAGCGGAAGAGGGCTCCGTCTCGGCGTTGATCTTCGGCAGCCTCGATGCCGGATCCTCGTCCTTCATTACGGGCGGCGCGAAGATCACGTTCGACGGGCGCGATCGGGACGGTTTCGCCATCCTCGCAAGCGGGGGAGCGGGAGCGAGGGTCGAGCGTGGTCCCTCGATACGGGGCATCTCCACGAGTCAGACCCGCCTGACGGCGCTCGGAGCGGTGCTCGCCGGATACCAATGGTTCCACGATTGGGGTGTCGTCGCCGCTTTCGCAGGGCCTGAGGGAAGCATCGAGGTGGAGCAGAGTGTCCTCGGCACAACGGTGCTGCCCAACCGCTACGGCATCAGGCTGCACGGGGAAGTCTGGGCGCGGCCGACAGAGGAATCCCTCCTTGCTGCCACCGTGATCCTCGGCTCGACGCGCCAGAGCGCCTGGTGCCGCCTTGCCTGGGGTTACGACGTGCTCGGTGCCTATCTCGGCCCGGAGGCTGCCCTCTACGTGGATGGGACCGGCTATTCAAAGCTCGGGATCGGTGTCCACGCCACCGACTTTCGCATAGGCGACGTGAGCTTCCGCGCCTCGCTCGGCTACCAGACCGAAACCGATGGCGGGGGAAGCCCCTACGTTACCCTCGGTGTCTGGCAACCCTGGTGAGAATGAGAATCAGGGCGGGCCCGAGCGCATCTCCGGGCCGGCGAGAAAACGTGCGGCATCGGACGTGATCTCATCCCGCCGCCGCGGCCCCAGCCCATCGAGGGTGCGGTAGGGCATGGCCAGCCGTGGGTTTCCGGCCAAGCGCTCCGCATTCTCGATGAGGAAGTTCCAGTATAGGTAGTTGAAGGGACAGGCGCCCTCGCCGGCCTTGGCCGCCACATCGTAGGCGCAGTCCCGGCAGTAGTCGGACATCCGATTGATGTAGGCGCCGGAGGCCGCATACGGCTTCGAGCCCATGACGCCGCCATCCGCCCACAGGACCATGCCGTGGACGTTGGGCAGCTCCACCCATTCGTAGGCATCGGCATAGACGACGAGATACCATTCCTCCACCTGCGCCGGTTCGAGCCCGGCTAGCAGCGCGAAGTTGCCCGTCACCATCAGTCGCTGGATGTGATGGGCGTAGGCATGGGTGCGGGTATCGGCGACACATTGAGCGAGGCAGTTCATGCGCGTCTCACCCGACCAGTAGAACCACGGCAGGTCGCGCCTGGCGGCGAGGGCGTTGGTCTCGGCATAGGCCGGCATCCGAGCCCAGTAGAGTCCCCGGACGTATTCGCGCCATCCGAGGATCTGGCGGATGAAGCCCTCGACGCAGTTGAGGGGGGCCGCACCTTCGTCATAGGCGCGGGCCGCCGCCCGGCAGACCTCCTCCGCCGTGAGCAAGCCCGCGTTGAGCGCCGGGGAGAGGAGGGCATGGTAGAGGAAGGGCGCGCCCGTCTTCATCGCATCTTGGTAGTCGCCGAAATGTGGCAGGCACTCGTCCAAGAAATGCTTCAAGGCGGTGAGGGCGTCAGTGCGGGTCACCGGCCAGCGGAATGCGTCGAGATCGCCGAAATGGTCGGCGAACCTCTCCGCGACCAGGGTGATGACCTCGGACGTGATCGCATCGGGCGTGAAGCCGGGGCGTTCCGGTGATCGGTGTCCGCGCGGCAGCTTCTTGCGGTTGTCGTGGTCGAAGTTCCACTGGCCGCCCACCGGCTCGCCGTCCTTCATCAGCAGGCCCGTGCGCTTCCTCATGCCGCGATAGAAGGTCTCCATCCGCAAGGCGTGCCGTCCCTCGGCCCAGCGTGCAAAATCCGCGCGCGGACAGAGGAAACGGTTGTCTTCGCGGATCTCGACGGGCATTGGCAGGTCATCACGCCAGCCATGCATCATTTCCCAAACACGCCACTCACCGGGCTCGGTAACGATGATTCCATCGGGTTCGTGCCGTGCGACCGCCCGCCGGAGTTCGCCGGTGAACGAGCCAGTATTGCCCGGCGCGTCGAGGCGCACATAGTCCACGGTGACGCCCTCGGCCTCCAGATCGGCCGCGAAATGGCGCATGGCCGCGAACAGGAAGGCGATCTTCTGCTTGTGGTGGCGGACATAGGTCGCCTCCTCCCGCACCTCCACCATGAACACGATGTCCGACTGCGGCTCGAGATCGGTGAGGGAGGAGACGCGCCGGTGAAGCTGGTCACCGAGGACGAAGCGGAGGGTACGCAGTGACGTCACCCCTTCGTACGCAGCGTCGAGCGGCCGCCATCCGCGCCGATGATCTGCCCGGTGATCCAGCCGGCTTCCGCCGAGACGAGGAAAGCGGCGAGCGTGCCGATATCGTCGGGCGTGCCGAGCCGCTGCAGGGCGTGCATGGACGCGATTCCCGAAGCCAGCGTCTCGTTGCCGGTGATGGCGGCGGCGAGTGGCGTGCGCGTCAGCGAGGGGGCGACCACGTTGATCCGGATATGAGGGCTCAGCTCGGCGGCGAGGGATAAGGCGAGCCCCTCCACAGCGCCCTTGGCCATGGCGACGGAGGCATGGGCCGCGAACCCCTGCGCCACCGCCACGGTGGAGAACAGGACGACGCCTGCCCCCATCTCGCCCGCCCCCGCCTTGAGTGCCGGCGCCGCAGCCTGGAGGGCCAGGAGAGCGCCGAGGGCATTGAGCTTGAAATCCGTCACCGCATCGTCGGCGGTCAGCTTCGCCAGCGGCTTCAAGTTGATGGTGCCGACCGCGTAGACGAGCCCGGCCAAGGTGTCGCCAGCCTCCTGCGTCACCGTCGCGAAATGGGCGGGGTCCGCGACGTCGCCTGCGGTGAAGGTGGTCTCTCCGAGGTCGGCGGCGGCCTCCTCGAGCCGCCCGGCATTGCGCGCCGCCAGATGCAGCGGGATACCGCGCTTGCGCAGGGCCCGCGCCGTGGCCATGCCGATGCCGCCGGTTCCACCGTAGATCACAACCCGATTCATGACCGCTCCCATTCCGTGCCGGATCGGATAGGTAAGGCGGACGACGCGACCGTGGAGCCCGTGAGGCACCATCCGTAGAGTCGCACGCCGCGCATCCGCTCCCGGGGTTCTCCATGAAGTTTGCCTTCGCCGGCATCGATTTCCTCGGCGGCGTATTCGAAGCGCTGGTGGACGCCGGATGGACGCCGATCAAGCTGTTCACCCGGCCCTGCGACGGGCTCTACGACCACAACGAGACGGTCGTAGCCCAGAGCCGCCGGCACCGTATCCCGATGCAGCTCTCGCGGATCAAGCTCGCGGATCTCGACGCCCTGGCTCAGGCCCACGGGACGGACTGGGCCTTGGTGGTAGCTGGCTACCCCTGGCTCATCCGGGGCTGGCGCAACCGGGCCGCCTATGCCCTGAACTTCCACCCCTCGCCGCTGCCGGTCGGGCGCGGCCCCTACCCGCTGTTCAAGGCGATCACCGACGCACGCACCGACTGGGGCGTGACCGCGCACGTGCTAGCCGAGGAGGGATTCGATACGGGCGACGTCCTCGCGCAGGAAACCTTCGCCATGGCGCCGCAGGAGACCCACGAGACCCTTCTCGCCAAATGCCAGATCGCTGCCCGACGGTTGGCCTCGGGACCAATCGCACGCGACCTGCCGGCGTGCTGGCAGGCGGCCAAGGCCCAGGGTCAAGGCTCCTACTGGCCCCGCGTGACGGATGCGGACAGAACCCTCGATTTCCGCTCCGATGTGGAGGCGATCCTGCGGCGGATGCGCGCCTTCGGCACCATCGAGACCATCGCGCGGCTCGGCGACAACCGCGTCTTCGTCGCTGCGGCGGAGGGCTGGCGCGAGCCGCACCGCCACTCGCCGGGAACGATCGTCCACCGCTATCGCCGCCATGTGGTCATCGCCGCCCGCGACGGCTTCATCCAGATCACCCGCTGGAGCCCGGTCGCCGTCGCGGATGCCGGGCAGCTCGGGCGATAGGACGAGGCTCCCATGCCGCGCATGCGCAAGAAGGCGGATCTGCCCACCAAGGTCTGCGCCACCTGCGGCAAGCCCTTCGCTTGGCGCAAGAAATGGGAACGGGTCTGGGACGAGGTCCGCTACTGCTCCGACCGGTGCCGGAACGAGGCGAAGCGGCCGGGCAAAGCCTCTTGATCAGGGGCGGGCGGCATCGATCAGGGCGGCCTGGGTATCGATATCGAGAGTGACGGCCGCATCCATTTCCCGTTCGACGACGTCCGTCCGCGCTGCGAGGATTCGGCCGGCGCCCTGATCTCCGCTGAGCGAGGCCAAGTCGGGCGCGAGGAGCACGCGATTCAGGAGAACCGGGTTTCCGCGTGCGCCGCGATGGACCGGGACGATGGCGGCCGGCGCTGGGTTGGCTGCCACGAAAGAGGCGGCCAGGGCGGCCAAGTGGGCAGGCCGGATACGCGGCATGTCACCGAGCATCACGATGATTGCGGCGGGCTCCGGCAAGGCGTCGAGCCCGCATCGCAGGGAGGTGGACAGGCCCTCCGCATGGGCCGGATTGTCGACGATCCGCAGGTGGAGACCGTCCAGCGCCTGCCGGATCGCAGCGCCATGCGCGCCGAGAATCACCGCCACGGGCCCGAGATTCGCCGCGACCGCGCACTCGGCCGCGTGGCGGACGAGCGGCTTGCCGTCGAGGAGTCCGAGCATCTTCGCGGCCTCGCCGAAACGCGTCCCACGGCCGGCGGCGAGGAGGACGATGCCGATGGGATCAGGCATCGTCCGACACGCCCTCGTCGGAGGCGCTGTCCTGGCCCGATCTCGGCTGGGGCCGGGACACGATCTCCATGAGCAGCCCGCCGACACCGAGTCCGACGATGTCGGCACGGCGGATCACGAGGCCGGCGAGGAGGCGGTGCAGAATCCAGTCGAACCCGTTCTCGGCGGGCGAACGCGCACAGCCCGGAGCACCGATCACCGGAACCTCGCCGCGACGGCCGACGAGCAGAAGGTTGCCGGGATCGACGGGCATGCCGAAATGCTCCACCTCCCCGCCCGCCGCCTCGATGCCGGCGGGGATGACGTCGCGCCGGTCGGCGATGGCCGAGGCGCCGAACACCACGACGAGATCACATCCGTCGCGGTCGATGGCCTCTTGGATGGCGGTCGCCACCGCGTCGGCCTCATGCGAGACTCGAAGGTCGGCGGCGATCCCCGCCCCGGTCGGCCCCAGCCGGCGTTCCAGGTTGCGCAGGGTCTTGGCGACGGTGGTCTCCTTGAGCCCCGGCAGCAGGGTGGAGACGACTCCGACCCGGAAGCGGCGATAGGGCATGACCGTGAGGGACGCCGGCGTCGCGATCCCGTGGGCACGGTCGAGGGCGGCACCGGACACGGCATAGGGAATGATCTTGACCGTCGCTACCATCTCGCCCGGAGTCACCGGCCGGAACGGTGGCAGGGTCGCGAGCGTGATCGCCTCGTCCACCGCGTTCACCGCATCGATGACGGAACGGTCGATCATCAGAATGCCCGCCACCTCCGCCTGAAGGTTGCACCGTCCGGTGAAGGCGGGGCCGGTGGAGAGACCCGCGCCCGCCACCCGACCGGCAAGACGGGCGGCGGCCTCGTCCTCGCCGACATCGCCCGTCTCCAGGGTCACGGCCACCACGCTGTCGAGGCCCGCCTCGGCGAGACGACGCGCGTCCTCGCCCCGGATCGGCCGCCCCTTGCGGACGATCACGTCGTCGGCCCGCAGGGTATGGGCGGCGATGAGCCCCGCGGCCCGCGCGATCGCGACCGAACCGAACTTCACGCGGGAACTCCCCGGTCGACGGCGCGCGGACTGGCCCCGCGCAGGGCGGAGACGATCTGCGCCAGGATGGAGACGGCGATCTCGGCCGGGCTCACGGCGCCGATGTCGAGGCCGATCGGCGCCTCGATCCGTGCGATCTGCTCGGGCGAGAGCCCGGCCTGCGACAGGCGCTCGACCCGGGCGGCATGGGTCTTCCGCGAGCCAAGGGCGCCCACATAGAAGCACTCGGCCTTCAAGGCCGCCATCAGCGCGGGATCGTCGATCTTCGGATCGTGCGTCAGGGCGGCGACGGCGCAATAGCGGTCGAGGGGCGGCACGGGGCCGGCCAGGGCCTCGTCGGGCCAGAGGGCCACGAGGGGAACCTCGGGAAAGCGTTCGGGCGTGGCGAAGGCCGTCCGCGGGTCGATGACGCTCACGGACAGGTCGATCGCCGCCGCCATGGGACACAGCGCCTGGCTGATATGCACCGCCCCGATCAGGACGAGCCGCACGGTCGGCACCTGCACGGTGAGGAAGAACTGCCGCCCCTCCGCCTCGACGAGGCCGCTCTTCCCCGATGCGAGGCGTCGCGCCAGGATGTCGGCGAGGGGATCGGCCGGGATTTCGGCCTCGCGGACCACGCGCTGGCTGCCGTCATCGAGGTCGGTGACGAGCAGCGCGGCGCGGCGCGCGGCACGCTCGACATTGAGGGAGCGGAGGGAGTCGAGCTTCATGGCGCCGCTTCAGTCGATGCGTTCGACGAAGACGCGGATGCGCCCGCCGCAGGAGAGACCCACCCGCCAGGCGGTCTCGTCGGCGACGCCGAACTCGATCACCCGTGGCCGTCCGTCGGCGATGGCGTCCAGCGCCTCGGTGATGACGGCCCCCTCGACGCAGCCCCCCGAGACCGAACCGAGGAAGTTGCCGCCCTCGTCGACGACGAGGTGGCTGCCCACCGGGCGGGGCGCGGAGCCCCAGGTCTCGACCACGGTGGCGAGCGCCACGCCGCGCCCGCTGCGTCGCCACGCCTCGGCCGCGTTGAGGATGTCGGTTTCGGTGGAGAGCATGGGACACTCCGCGCGCTGCGCGTCCAGGGCATGACGGCACTCACGCAACGCCGCCTCCGGGAGATAGGCTCCGGTGCCCACGGCGCAATGCGCAGGCGAGGCCCATGCCATGCCCGGTCCCCGAAGCGTGCCAACCGGCACGCCGGGATCGCCCATGGAAGGACGGCCCACGTCGTTCCGGCCGCGCCAAGTCCGTCAGACCGCGCTATGGAAGCTGGACCGGCCTCTCGCCGACCATCCGGGCCTCGCACCATGAGACGCATCCCACCCACGGCCGCCGTACCGTTCCTCGCCACGCTGGCTGTCGCGGCATCCGGCGCCGTCGCTCAAACTCCGGCCCAGGCACCGGTCCGGATCGGCCTCTCGCTCCCTCTCACCGGGCCGGATGCCGCCTTCGGACAGGGGCTCCGGGCGGGAGCCGAACAGGCGGTGGCGGATCTCAACCGCGCGGCCGGGCCATCGGGCCGCAAGCTCGCCCTCGTGGTGGCCGACGATGCCGGCGACGGCCAGCAAGGGCTCGCGGTCGCGCGGAAGTTCATCGCCGATCGGGTCCCCCTCGTCGTCGGACCGTTCAACGCCACCGTGGCGGCGTCGGCCCTGCCGGTCTACGAGGACGCGGGGATCGTCGCGGTGACGCCCGGCATCGCTTGGCCTGCCTTGACGGCGCGCGGGGCCTGGAACGTCTTCCGTATCGGCGGCAGCGATGCCGAGCAGGGGCCGATCGCAGCGGCCTACCTCCTCGGGCGTTTCCGTGGGCGGCGGATCGGCTTCGTCCACGACAAGAGCACGTTCGGGCGTGGCCTCGTCGACGACGTCGCCCGCATTCTCAAGGCGAACGGGCAGGCCGAGACGGCTTTCGAGAGCCTGGGCCGCGGCGACAAGGACCTGTCGACCCTCGTCGCCCGACTGAAACGCGCGCAGGTCGAGGTCATCTATTTCGGCGGTCTCGCGCCCGAAGCCGGCCAGCTGATCCGTTCCCTGCGCGAGGCGGGTCTCGCCATTCCCCTCGTCGGCAGCGACGGGCTGCTCGACAAGGACTTCGTCACGGGTGCCGGCCCCGGCGCCGAGGGGACGGTGATGACTCTCCTGCCGGAACCGAGAAAGCTAACCGAATTCAAGGGCGTGGCGGCCAGAACGAGAACGCCGGAGGCCGACATGGTCGCGGCTCAGGGCTATGCGGCGGTGGAGATCCTCAGACAGGCGGTGGATCAGGCGAAGTCGAGCGAGGGCCGCAAGGTCGCGGATGTCCTGCACGGCGGTGCACCATTCAAGACCACCATCGGCGAGATCGCGTTCGACGCCAAGGGCCAGCCCAAGGCGCCCGGCTACGTGCTGCAGGTCTGGAGGAAGACACCGGACGGCCGCATCGATTACGCAGGCAACGCCGTGACGCCCTGAGGCGAGGGGCCCGCGTATCGCCGCCGGCTCGGGAAGGCCGTACTCACCACGGATGCAGCTCGATACCGAGCGGCGCCGATCCCGACCTATTGTCGTCCTCAGCGAGTTCGGCGAACACCCGCCACCGCGCAGTCGCGCGGCCGGACGACGATGAGGTCTCCTTATCGTCGTCCGGCATGAGCCCCCGAATCGGGCAGTTGAGGCACCCGCGACACTGTCGAGGTATCAGGACAGCATGTGATTTCCTGTCGACGGGATAGCGTTCCCGGCGGTAAAAGCTTGCTTACGGGACGCGCGAACATTATGTCGTGCCGACGCTCGCCGGTGTTGCGCATCCGATGGGATCGGACCCGCCGCCCGCAGCGTTTTGCCGAACGGCTATGTTTTTGGTGTCCCGGAATGCCCCGTTCTGGCGTTCCGGCTGGAGAGTGTGGATGGCGAAAGAAGAGTTGATGCAGTTCGACGGTCTCGTGATCGAGATCCTGCCGGACGCACGCTATCGCGTGCAGCTCGACCAGGGCCACGAGATCGTGGCCTACACGGCCGGCAAGATGAAGAAGAACCGCATCAAGACTCTGGCCGGCGACCGCGTCACCGTCGAGATGTCCCCCTACGATCTCGAGAAGGGCCGCCTGGTGTTCCGCCACAAGGACGAGCGCTCCTCCGGTCCGCGCCCGCCAATCCGCGGACAGTTCCGCCGCCGCTGAGCGAGAGCGCTGACGGACATCGTGTCTGTCCGCTAGGGACCGAGAATCTTCACGAAGGCAGCGCCAGCGCCGAAGAACGCGGCTCCGGCAGCCATGCCGGACAACGCGATCTGCCAAGGTGCAAGCCTACGGTCGCGATCCAGCTTCAGTGCTTCGGCCGTGAGTTTCTTCTGCCCGGCGACGAATTTCTCGCTCTCTTCGCGCGCTCTCCGAATGCGACCGAGCTGCTCTTCGAGATCGGGCGTCAGCGGGCTTACGGCGTCGGCCATCCGGATACTCCTTCGTCGCGCAACCACCCGATAAACATCGTCGCAGCACCAGCGCGGATCAGGCCGCGTTGGCAGAGTTCAGCATCTACTTTCCGAACCGCTCGAATTTCGGGAAGCTCCGGGTCATCAGCGTGCCGGCCTCGGCCCGGTGGCCCATCCACTTCTCCAGCAGCGCCGCGTTGGCGAGCCGCTCCTGACCGGCGCTGTCGCGCCAGGGCAGGCCCTCGGCGAGGGTGAAGACATGGGCGTCGGTGAGCGTGCTCTGGCGGCAGCGCTGCAGGCGCACGCCCTTGCCGCGCGACAGTTCGGGCAGTTCGGACAACGGGAAGACCAGCAGCAGCCGGTCGGCGCTGGAGACCGCGACGTGGTCACCGGTGCTCGCGTTCACGAGCAAGATGGCCCGGGCCGGCTCGTCGAGCCCCATGATCCCCTTGCCCTTGCGGGTATTGGCCACGAGTGCGTCGGCCGGGGCGAGGAAGCCGCGCCCGTCAGACCCCGCCACGAGGAGCTTGCCGCCCGGCTGATACGGCAGGGCGGCGACGATCTCGGCGCCGTCGTCGAAATCCACCATCAGCCGGATCGGATCGCCGAAGCCGCGCCCGCCCGGAAGCTTCGCCGCTTCGAGGGTGAACACCTTGCCGTTGGAGGCAAGGACGAGGATCTTGGCCGTGGTCTCGCTGAGGAAGGAGATCTTGAGGGCGTCGTCGCCCTTGAAGGCCACGCCCGACAGATCGGCGACATGCCCCTTGAGGGCGCGGATCCAGCCTTTGGCCGAGACGATGACGGTGATCGGCTCGCGCTCCACCATGGCGGAGGTGAAGTCGATCCCGGCGGTATCGGGCGGGTTCTCCAGGGTGGTGCGGCGGGCACCGAGCTTGGTCTCGGGCCCGAAGGCCTTCTTCACCGCCCGGATCTGCTTGGTGATGTCCGACCATTGCATCCTCTCGGAGCCGAGAAGCTCTTCCAGCCCGTCCTTCTCCCTGGTCAGCGTGTCGAGCTCGCGCTTCAGCTCCATCTCCTCCAGCTTCCGCAGGGAGCGCAGGCGGGTGTCGAGAATGGCGTTGGCCTGGAGTTCGGTGAGTTCGAACCGCTTCATCAGGGACGGTTTCGGCTCGTCCTCCTCCCGGATGATGCGGATCACCTCGTCGAGGTCGAGATAGACGATGAGCAGGCCGCCGAGGATTTCGAGGCGGCGCTCGATCTGCGCGAGACGGTGGCGCGAGCGGCGCTGGAGCACGACGCGGCGATGGTCGAGCCATTCGCGCAGGGCCTCGGCGAGGCCGATCACGCGCGGGACGAGACCGCCCACCAGGACGTTCATGTTGAGGGGGATGCGGGCCTCGAGCTCAGTGAGCCGGAACACCGATTCCATGAGGATCACCGGGTCGACGCTGCGCGAGCGCGGCTCGAGTACCACACGGACGTCCTCGGCCGATTCGTCGCGCACGTCGGCCAGCAGCGGCAGCTTCTTCTCCTGCAGGAGTTCCGCGAGCTTCTCGATGAGACGGGCCTTGGGAATGCCGTAGGGAATCTCGGTGACGACGATGGTCCAGGTGCCGCGCCCGGTATCCTCCTTCGCCCAGCGCGCCCTCACGCGAAAACTGCCGCGCCCGGTGCGGTAGGCCTCGGCGATCGACTCGGCGCTGTCGATGAGGATGCCGCCGGTGGGGAAATCCGGCCCCTTCACGAAGGTGAGGAGTTGGGCCGAGGTCGCCTCGCGATGGCCGATGAGATAGAGCGCCGCGTCGCAGAGTTCGGCCGCGTTGTGAGGCGGGATCGAGGTGGCCATGCCCACCGCGATGCCCTGGGAGCCGTTGGCGAGCAGGTTCGGGAAGGCCGCCGGCAGGACGATGGGCTCGTCCTTCTCGCCGTTGTAGGAGGGCCGGAAATCGACCGTGTCCTCGTCGATCCCATCGAGCAGGAGGCGCGCGACCTCCGTCAGCCGAGCCTCGGTGTAACGGTAGGCGGCGGGGCCGTCACCGTCGATATTGCCGAAATTGCCCTGCCCGTCGACCAGCGGATAGCGCTGCGCGAAGTCCTGGCTGAGGCGAACAAGGGCGTCGTAGATCGCCTGGTCGCCATGGGGATGGAAATCACCCATCACGTCGCCGACGATCTTCGCGCATTTCTTGAAGGCGGTGTTCGGGTCGAGCCGAAGCAGCCGCATGCCGTAGAGGATGCGGCGATGGACGGGCTTGAGCCCGTCGCGGGCGTCCGGCAGGGCCCGGTTCATGATGGTGGAGAGCGCATAGGCGAGGTAGCGCTCTTCCAGCGCCGACTTCAGCTCGACGCTCTCGATGCCGTCGGATCCCGATGGCGGATCGAAGGGCTGGCCCATGACGAACTCCCGGGCCGGACATGGCCCAATTCAGAACATAACGCGAACGGGACTTAGGCGCTCTGCGTCCCCAACGCAACGAATCGCGCCCGCTCCGCCGGAGGGGCGATGGCGCGCGGCCCCCAGATGTGCTGGTCGAGGAAATACCCCGTCAAGGTAAACCCATTGGCTACATCCCGCTCGTCGGGCGGCATGAAGCCGGTTCGGCCGCTCTTCCGGTCGAGAAGGAAGCCCGGCAGCGCCAGCAGCCTGTCCCGGAAGGGCTCCCCCGCCGAGGCGCTGACCGCCCGCCCGGTCCTGGGCGAGACGTAGATCAGCGCATCGTTGCCGCCCGTGGCGGCGCAGGCGCTGAGATCGAGCCCGAAGCCGAGCTCGGACAGGATCGCGAGTTCGAACCGCACCATCAGGAGCGGCGCGATCACCCGGTCGTCGAGATGGGCGACGAGGATGCGGGCCGCCTCGTAGACGGCGGGGTGGGGATCGCGCTCGGGCAGGAGGCGCAGGAGCGCGGCCATGTTGGTCACCCCGTAAAGGGCGAGGCCGGAGCCCATGAGCCGCGCGGCCGAGGATTCGAGGGGCTCGACCGCGAAGGCCCCCAGGCTCTCGTCGAGGCGCGCCCGCCATGTCAGCCGGACGTGATTACCGGTCTGCAGCACCGGCTGCATCCGCCGCGAGCGACCCCCATGGACGAGGCCGAGATGGCGGCCATGGTCCAGGGTCATCACTTCGAGGACGACGCCGGTCTCGCCCTGCCTGCGCAGCCCCAGCACCACGCCGTCGTCGGTCCATTGCATGGCCCCTTCCTTAGAGCGCAGCGGGCGCGTTGGAAACGGCCCGATCGCCCCACACGAGCACGCCGATTGCATCTGTGAAACGATTCCCGCAGTACGTGTTCGACGCTATGCTTCGTGTGCCCCTCGTCCGAGATTCGACGATCATGCCCGTCTCCCCGCGCGCTCGCACGTACCGCGCAACGTCCCGCCGCGCAGTCGGCGTGCGGCTGGGCCTCGTCGCCATCGCACTGACCGGATGCGGGCGGCCCGATCCGGCGCCCGCGCCCGGCGCCACCTTCACCATGCGCGAGCGGGTGGCCGCCCTGGCCCTGCGCCAGAGCGGCTTCGGGTCGATCTCGGTGATCCCGGTCCGGTTCGAGCACAGCCGAATCGCCGGACCGTTCGAGGATGACGGTCGCACCCTCTATTGCGTGTCCGCCCGGATGATGGGCCGGCGCTTCCTCAAGGGCGAGAAGGCCAAGGCCGTCATTCGCGAGGAGGCCGGCAAGCTCAGCATCCTCGACGATGTCGAGGAGGTCTGCGAGGGCCATCGGACGGAGCCGTTCAAGGAGCTGGAGGCGTTGGGAAACGCGAAGGGCTGAGGATACCCATCCTTCGGACGGCTTGCCCGGACCGGCCGGTGATGCTCCGATACTGGCCATGCCGCATCGTCCGCTCTCGCTCACCCTCGATCTCATCGCCCGCGCCCATCCGACTCCCGTCGCCGACGATGCGGGCGCCCTGCATCTCTTGTCCGATCTCGATCTCGCACCCGGCCTCGACCGGATGCTTCATGGCAGGCCGAGGCAGGGAGACGGGCTCTGGGTGTTCGGCTACGGCTCGCTGATCTGGCAGCCGGAATTCGCCGTGGCCGAGCGGCGCACCGGCACGGTGCGGGGCTATCATCGGCGCTTCTGCCTGTTGCAGCGGCGTTTTCGCGGGAGCCGCGACCGGCCGGGCCTCGTCCTCGCCCTCGACCGGGGCGGCATCTGCCGGGGAGTCGTGTTCCGCCTAGAGGGCATCGACCCGGCCGCGACCCTGATGCCGGTCTGGCGCCGCGAGATGCGCGGCGGCGGCTATGCGGGGCGCTGGGTCACGGTGGAGACGGGCGCCGGCCCGGTCACCGCACTGACCTTCGTCGTCAACCGCGCCAGCGACCGCTACACCGGCCGCCTCACCGAGGAGGAGATCGCCGACCGGATCGCCACCGGCGCGGGGCATCTCGGCCCGAGCGCGGAATACCTCTACCGCACGGCGCGGGCCTGCGCCGAGGCCGGCATTCTCGACGACCATCTCTGGCGGTTGCAGCGCCTCGTGGCCGAGCGCCTGGAGCCGGAACCCCGCCTCGCGGCGCTCTAGCGGAACCGCCACGTCCAGCATTGTTTTTGCTTGGCAGGCGACAGTCTCGGTTCCACCGGGAGCAACCAGGCCGTCGCGCAGGCGACGTCCGCAGCATCCGTCCCCGCAGGATCGCCGCCCGGAACCGGCGGCCGCGCGGCGTAGCGGCAGGAGGGCCTCGACCCATGAGCATTGGCCCCTCCCTCCCCTCCGCAGCGCCGATCCCGCCCGGATCAACCCTGGATCCAAGGGAGCCTTTCGACGGGTTCGCGGGGCCTTCGGCACCGATGGGCGCGTTCCGGGCCGCCATCCGGTCCGCCCATCGTCTCCCCGAATCCGAATGCCTCGCCCCCCTGATGGCGGCTGCGCAACAGAGCCCGGCCGAGAATGCGGCCGCGACGGAACTGGCGAGGCACCTCGTCACCACCCTTCGCGCCAAGGGCTCGCGCGCCCCCGTCGAGCAGCTGATGCGCGAGTTCAGCCTGTCGAGCGCGGAGGGGGTCGCCCTGATGTGTCTCGCCGAAGCGCTTCTGCGCATTCCGGACGCGGCGAGCCGGGATGCCTTGATCCGTGACAAGATCGGGCATGGCGATTGGCAGTCGCATCTCGGACATACCACCTCCCTCTTCGCCGGCGCGGCCACATGGGGGCTGGTCCTGACGGGGCGAGTCGTGGGTGCGCCGGACGAACCCGGCCTGACGGCGGCACTGACGCGGGTGGTGCGGCGCGCGGGCGAACCCGCCATCCGCAAGGGCGTCGATCTCGCCATGCGCATGCTCGGAGGCCAGTTCGTCACCGGCCGCAGCATCGCCGAGGCGTTGCGCAACGGCCGCCGCAGGGAGGCGATGGGCTTTACGTACTCCTACGACATGCTCGGCGAGGCGGCGATGAATGCCGGAGATGCCGCCCGGTATGCCGAGGATTATGCCGGCGCCATCGCGGCGATCGGCGCGGCATCGGGCAGTCGCGGACCGCTCGCCGGGCCGGGCATTTCGGTCAAGCTCTCGGCCCTGCATCCGCGTTACGCCCGCACCCAACGCAAGCGGGTGATGGACGAGTTGCTGCCGCGACTGATGGACCTCGCCCTCGCGGCGAGCCGTCACGACATCGGCTTCAACATCGACGCCGAGGAGGCCGACCGCCTCGACCTCTCCCTCGACCTCCTCGAAGCCCTGGCGATGGACGAACGCCTGGCCGGCTGGGACGGGCTCGGCTTCGTCGTCCAGGCCTACCAGAAGCGCGCGCTCCCGGTGGTGGATTGGGTCGTCGACCTCGCGCGGCGGAGCGGGCACCGCCTCACGGTGCGCCTGGTGAAGGGGGCGTATTGGGATTCGGAGATCAAGCGCGCCCAGGTCGACGGCCTCGACGGATTTCCAGTCTTCACCCGCAAGGTGCATACCGACGTCTCGTATCTCGCCTGCGCGCGCCGGCTGCTGTTGGCCGGCAAGGCGGTGTTCCCGCAATTCGCCACCCACAACGCCCGCACGCTCGCCGACATCGTCGCCATGGCGGGACCGGACTTCCAGCCCGGCGACTACGAGTTCCAGTGCCTCCACGGCATGGGCGAGACGCTCTACGAGGGGGTGGTCGGCGGGTCGATCCTCCACCGTCCGTGCCGGATCTACGCGCCGGTGGGCACGCACGAGACCCTGCTCGCCTATCTCGTCCGGCGCTTGCTCGAGAACGGCGCGAATTCCTCCTTCGTCAACCGGATCGCCGACCCCGCCATCCCGGTGGACGACCTCGTCGCCGATCCGGTGGAACAGGCGCGCCGGGTCTCGCCGCCTGGATCGGGGCATCCGGGAATCCCCCTGCCGCGCGACCTGTTCGCCGGAAGCCGGCCCAACTCGCGCGGCCTCGACCTCACCGACGAGGACGTGCTCGCTTCCCTCGGCGATGCCCTGCCGCAGAGCGCGGCGACACTCTTCCTGTGCCGACCCGTTCCGTCGGAGGGGACCGAAGGCGCGAAGCGGGCGGTGCTCAACCCGGCGGATCACCGCGATATCGTCGGCCACGTGGTGGAGGCGGATGACGGATGCATCGAGGCCGCCCTCGCACGGGCGGGCTCGGCGGCCTTCGACTGGGCGGCGACGGCGCCGTCGCGGCGGGCCGAGATCCTGGCCGATGCGGCCGGCCTGATCGAGACACGGCGCGACGCGTTCCTCGGGCTGCTGGTGCGCGAGGCGGGCAAGTCCCTCGCCAACGCCGCGGCCGAGATCCGCGAGGCGGTGGATTTTTTGCGCTATTACGGGGCGCAGTCGGGGGGCCTCAACCCCGCGACCCATGTCCCCCTCGGCGTGGTCGCCTGTATCAGCCCGTGGAACTTCCCCCTCGCCATCTTCATCGGACAGGTCGCGGCGGCCCTCGCGGCGGGCAACGCCGTTCTCGCCAAGCCCGCCGGCGAAACGCCCCTGGTTGCGGGGCTCGCGGTGGAGATCCTGATCGAGGCCGGGATTCCGGAGGGCGTGCTCGGCCTCCTGCCCGGAGGGGGGCGGGTCGGCGCACGCCTCGTGGCCGATCCGCGCATCGACGGCGTCCTGTTCACCGGATCGACCAACGTCGCCAAGGGGATCCAGGCCGAGTTGGCAAGGCGCCTCGGCCCCCGGGGGCGACCGATCCCGTTCGTCGCGGAAACCGGCGGCCAGAACGCCCTGGTAGTGGACTCCTCCGCCCTGCCGGAGCAGGTGGTGGCAGACGTGCTGGTGTCGGCCTTCGATTCGGCCGGGCAGCGCTGCTCGGCGCTCCGCGTGCTCTGCCTACAGGAGGAGATCGCCGAGCGCATCCTCGCCATGCTGAAGGGGGCAATGGCCGAGCTCACCATCGGCAATCCCGACCGGCTCGCCACCGATATCGGGCCGGTCATCAGCGAGGCCGCGCGGCAGAGGATCGAGGCGCATGTGGCGCGGATGCGGGAGCGCGGCCATGCCGTAGACCGGCTCCCGCTGCCCGCCTCCTGCGCGGCTGGCCATTTCGTCCCGCCGAGCCTGATCGCCATCGACAGCTTGGACGACCTTTCCGGTGAGGTCTTCGGGCCGATCCTCCACGTCCTGCGCACCAAGCGCGACGGTCTCGATGGGCTCGCCGCCACCATCAACGAGACCGGCTATGGCCTGACCTTCGGCGTCCACAGCCGGATCGACGCCACCGTCGCGCGCCTCGTGGACCGGGTCCGTGCGGGCAACCTCTACGTCAACCGCAACCTCGTCGGGGCCGTGGTCGGCATGCAGCCTTTCGGCGGCGAGGGCCTGTCGGGGACCGGACCGAAAGCCGGCGGCCCGCTCTACCTCCGCCGCCTCCTGGCTTCGGCGTCCGTGGAGACCGGCCTCGCCCGGCGCCTCGCCGCGATGCCCGAGCCGCTGGCGTCGCTGTGCGACGCCCTGAGGGCGGCGGGCAGGGAGAGGGACAAGGTGCGGTGCGAGTCCTATGCCGAGAGGAGCCTCCTCGGGCTCGACATCGCCCTGCCCGGATCGGTGGGCGAGAGCAACCGCTACAGCCTGCATCCGCGCGGCACGGTCCTGTGCCTGCCAGCCACCGAGACCGGGCTGTTCGCACAGATCGCGGCGTGCCTCGCCACCGGCAATACGATCCGACTTCAGCTACCCGCTGCCCTGCGACCTGCGCTCGACATCCTGCCCGGCGCGGTTCGGGGCACGATCGACGTGGCCGATGGGCCGGACGCCTTGGGTTGCGCGGCGATCCTGGTGGAGGGCGAGGCGGATGCGACCCTCGCGGCAACGCTCAGGGCCGCCGCCCTGCCGGGCACCATCATCCCGGTCCTCGCCGTCTCGCCGGACAGGTTGGAGCGGGGAGCCGAGGATTACTCCCTCGAATGGCTGCTCCGGGAGCGCAGCGTCAGCACCAACACCGCGGCTGCCGGCGGAAATGCCGCTCTGATGACGCTCGGCGAGGATGCCGATGCAATCCCACCCGCCACCTCATCCTGAGGCGCCGAAGCGCAGCAGAGGCCTCGAAGGAGCCCTCAAGTTCGCGTAGCGAGTTCTGGAGTCCTCCTTCGAGGCTTGCTGACGCGTTCACCTCAGGATGAGGTCGTGGGGTGGAGAAGAAGGATCGTCACGTTTTCCGCGCGTCGACACCTGTCGAACCCGCTCAGACCGAAAAGGTCGCTGCCTGCCCGTGGAGCAGGCCGGCCTCGTCCACGAGCTGCCAGACGATGGCATCGCGGATCGGGAAGCGGGTTCCGTCCTTGCGGATGCGGATGCCGGCATAGTTGTCGACGAACCCATCGCGGGTGACCGCGTCGAGGAGACGCTGCCGCTCGGCCCGTTCGGGAGCCTCGGCCGAGAAGCGGGAGGGCAGCCCGATGAGCTCGGCCTTCTCGTAGCCGAAGATGCGCAGGGCGGTGAGGTTCGCATAGATGAAGCAGGGATCCTCGCCTCCGTCATGGGCGAGAACCGCGAAGGGCGCCTCGGCATCGAGCCAGGCCTCGTCGCGACCCGGCTCCGGCACCAGCGGCCGGCCGACGGCTCGGCGAAAACTCCCGGTCAGGAGCGCGTAAAAGCTCGGATCTTTGGAGACATCCACGGCAGGCACCCGCGTCAACGCGAGGCCGAGGGCCGCTCGAATCGGGCATAGGCGGCGAGCAACAGAGTGGCGACGAGGCTGCCGCACGCGGCGGCGACCGCCTTGACGAGGAAATCGGACAGCCGGGCATGGCGGGTCGGCGACAGCTCCTGACCGAATTCGAGGATGCCGGCCACTGCCATGCCGGCCATCAGCCCGAGATACCAGCGCTTGGGATAGGCCACGATCAGCAGGAACCCGAACAGGGCGTAGGCGCTCATCCGCTCGACATTCGCAGAGGCGACGACGGGCCGAAGCCCGATCGGCGACAACGTCACGAAGACCAGGATCGCGAGGATGACGAAGACCGAGAGGCGCAAGAGAGTTCTCGTCATGGGAGCGTGCCACCGAACAGCGACGCCGACTTGCGTCATGCCGGGGCTTGCTGAGCAAGCACCGGGTCCGGCCCGATTTCAATCATGCTGAAGGTATTATTAAGACGCCGTTACGCGGTGGATGTTTCCCGCCAGCCCTCCGGGCGCGCCTCTCGCGCGCGGAGGGCCGGTTCGCGTGATCCGCCACGGAGCGTCAGTGCTGGTCCGCGCGGGCCTTCCCGGCGACGTCGTTCAGCGTCGCGAAGGTCTGGTCGAACCGTTTCTCGGCTTCGGCGAAGCGGAGAAATCCTACGCGCTCCACCAGGATTTCCGGCGGCGTCGGCTGTGTCGCGAACAGCGTCATCACCTCGTCCATGAACGCGCCGAGGGGCAGATACCCCTCCCGCGTCGACTGGCCGGGCGTGAGGTCTGTCTGCACGGCGGGCGGCACGAGTTCGATGACCTCGACCTGACCCTTCAGGGCGTCCCGAAGGCTGATCGTGTAGGAATGGATGGCCGCCTTCGTCGCCGAATAGGTCGGGGTCGAGACCAGCGGCACGAAGGCGAGGCCCGACGAGACGTTGATCAATGCCGCGTCCGGCTTGGCCGCGAGATGGTCGATCAGCGCGTTGGTGAGCCGGATCGGTCCCAGCAGGTTGGTGGTGATCATCGCCTCGGCATCCGCCAGATCGCGGGACCGGCCGAGATCCTCGAACAGCATGATCCCGGCATTGTTGATCAGGACGTTCAGATCGGGATGGGCGGCGATCACCGTCGCCGCGAAAGCGTCGATGTCCGCCTTGTCCTCGACATCGAGCACATAGCCGATCATGCCGGGATTGGCGTCCGTCACCGCGTCGAGCCGGTCGCGGCGGCGGCCGGCGATGATCACCGTATTGCCCTGGGCCTGGAGGCGCTGCGCCAGTTCACGGCCGATCCCCGATGCGCCGCCCGTGATGAGAATGGTGTTTCCGCTCGTCTTCATGGGACTTCCCTCTTGGAACCGCGTGGTTGTCCCGGACAGATGCCGCGCCTACTCTCCGGAGGGTAGAAGGCACCAAAAAGATTTGTACTTACCAAAAGGAGAGCGTGACATGGCGGCCCCGCACCCACCTGCCGATGTGGATCCGCGCGTCGAGGCTCTGGTCCACGACCTCATCGGCCGCGTCGCCGACAAATGGACGATGCTGGTCCTCGAAATCCTGGAGGAGAGGGGGGAGCTTCGCTTCACCGAGCTCAGCCGGTCGATCGGCACGATCAGCCAGAAGATGCTGACCCAGACGCTCCGTCACATGGAGCGGGACGGATTGGTGATCCGCACCGTGCATCCCGTGGTGCCGCCCAAGGTCGAGTACCGGCTGACGGCACTCGGGCAGAGCCTCGGCGCCGCCTTCTGCGGCGTGTGGATATGGGCCGAGCAGAACCTCGCGGCGGTGGAGGCGGCGCGAGGGACGTTCGACCGGCCCGCTCCCTCGGGTGGCTGAACCTCTCGGCCGACACGCGTCCCCCGATGCGGAAGGCCCGGCGGCTTCAGCTCATCTCAACCTGCACCACCCCCGGCACGGCGCGCAGGGCCCCGGCGATCTGGGGTGTCGCCTGGTACTTGCCACGCAGCTTGACCTCGACCTCACGGTCGCCGCCGTCGAGGAGGAGGATCAGCGAGACCTCGCTCTCGCCGCTCACCTGGAGGCGCTGCTGAACGCTGCCGATGGGACGTTCGTCCCGCAAGTAGACGCGCATGCCCTTCTGGTAGCGGGCCACCGCCTCGTCGAGGGGCTCGGCGGTGACGATGCGCGCACGCACGTCCTCGCCTTCGAGATTGGCCTGGATCTGGAGCACGAGGGGACGGCCCGGCTCGAGGATCTCGCGGTACTGGCCGAGGCCTTCCTGGAAAATGATCGCCTCGAAATGCCCGGTCTGGTCCGAGAGGGTGACGATGCCGAGCTTGTTGCCGGACTTGGTGCGGCGCTCCGACCGGTCGAGGACGGAGGCGGCGACCTTGCCGACGCTGGATGTGCCGGCGCGGACCGAGCGGCAGAACTCCGCCCAGCTCTGGACGCGGAGCTTCTCCAGCAGGCCGGCATATTCGTCGAGGGGATGGCCGGACAGGAAGAAGCCGATGGCCTCGTATTCCTTCTTCAGCTTCTCGGCCATCGGCCAGGGCTCGTGGGGCGGCACGCGCAGGGTCACGTCGGCCGAGGCGATGCCGCCGAACATGTCGACGATGCCCGTATTGGCCGCTTCCGCTGCCCCCTGCGCCAGTTTCATCATCGGTTCGACGGCAGCACAGGCCCGTGCCCGATCGATCTCGATGCAATCCATGGCGCCGGCCGCGACGAGGTTTTCCAGGGTTCGCTTGTTGACGAGGCGCGGGTTGAGCCGGCGCGCGAGGCAGGCGAGATCCTTGAACGGCGTCTCGCCGCGCGCCTCCACCACGGCCTCCACGGCGGCGCGGCCGACGCCTTTGATCGCGGCGAGCGCATAGCCGATCCGGCCGTCATGGACCTCGAAATTGACGCCTGAGGTGTTGATCGAGGGCGGGTCCACCGGGATGCCGAGGCGCTGGGCGTCCTGGCGGAACTCGGCGAGCTTGTCGGTGACGTCGATGTCGAGCTGCATCGCAGCGGCTAGGAACTCCACGGGATAGTTCGCCTTGAGATAGGCGGTCTGGTAGGTCAGCAGGGCGTAGGCGGCGGCGTGCGACTTGTTGAAGCCGTAATCGGCGAACTTGGCGAGCAGGTCGAAGATCTCGTTGGCCTTCGCCTCGGTGAGGCCACCCGCGACGGAGCCCTTCACGAAACGGTCGCGCTGGGCGTCCATCTCGGCCTTGATCTTCTTGCCCATGGCGCGGCGGAGCATGTCGGCGTCGCCGAGTGAGTAGCCGGCCAGAAGCTTGGCAACCTCCATCACCTGCTCCTGGTAGACGATGATGCCGAAGGTCTCCTTGAGGATCGGCTCCAGCTTCTCGTGCGGGTACCAGCTCGCCTCGTTGCCGGCATCTCGGCCGAGCTTGCGCTCGCAATAGACCGGGATGTTGGCCATGGGGCCGGGCCGATAGAGCGCCACGAGGGCGATGATGTCCTCGAACCGGTCGGCCTGCATCTCGACCAGCGCCTTGCGCATGCCGGCGGATTCCACCTGGAACACGCCCACCGTCTCGCCGCGCTTCATCGGCGCGTAGGTCTTGGGATCGTCCAGCGGCAGCGAGGCGAGATCGACGATGATGCCGCGCTGCGCCAGGAGGTCGGTGCAGCAGCGGAGCATGGTCAGGGTCTTGAGGCCGAGGAAGTCGAACTTCACGAGGCCCGCCGCCTCGACCCATTTCATGTTGAACTGGGTCACCCGCATCCCGGTCTTCGGGTCGCGGTAGAGCGGGACCAGCTGTTCCAGCGGCCGGTCGCCGATGACGACGCCCGCCGCGTGGGTCGAGGCGTGGCGGTGCAGGCCCTCCAGCTTCTTGGCGATCTGCATCAGGCGCGCGACGACGGGCTCCTCCTCCATTGCCGCCTGGAGCTTGGGCTCGCCCTCGATGGCCTGGACCAGGGTGACGGGATTGGCCGGGTTCTGTGGCACCAGCTTCGTCAGCTTGTCGACCTGCCCGTAGGGCATTTCGAGGACGCGGCCGACGTCGCGCAGCACGCCGCGCGCCTGCAGCGTACCGAAGGTGATGATCTGCGCCACCTGCTCGTGGCCGTAGCGCTCCTGGACGTACTGGATGACGCGCTCACGGCCATCGACGCAGAAATCGATGTCGAAATCCGGCATCGAGACGCGCTCGGGGTTGAGGAAGCGCTCGAACAGCAGGCCGAAGCGCAGCGGATCGAGATCGGTGATGAGGAGCGCGTAGGCCACCAGCGAGCCGGCACCCGAACCACGGCCAGGACCCACCGGGATGTCGTGGTCCTTGGCCCATTTGATGAAGTCCGACACGATGAGGAAGTAGCCGGGGAACTTCATCTTCACGATGACGTCGAGCTCGAAGGCCAGACGATCGCGATAGACTTGGCTGGTCATGCCCTCGCAGGGGCCGTGCTGGGCGAGGCGCAGTTCGAGACCGGCCTCGGCCTGACGGCGGAGCTCGGACGGCTCGTCGAGGGCGATCTCCTCGGCGACATCCGGCGAGACCGTCTCCGCGGGGAGCGCATCGAGGGCGGCGACGACGCCGAAATTGGGCAGGATCGGCTTGCGAGTGCGCACGCGATAGGCGCAGCGCATGGCGATCTCGACCGTGGCGGACAGTGCATCCGGCAGGTCGTGGAACAGCTTGGCCATCTCGGCGCGGGTCTTGAAGCCGTGGCGCGGGGTGAGCTTGCGCCTCCGCTCGTCCGAGACGAGGCGTCCCTCGGCGATGGCGAGCAGCGCGTCGTGGGCGTCGTAATCGTCGGGCTTGGCGAAGAACGGCTCGTTGGTGGCCACGATCGAGAGGCCGTTGGAATCGGCAAGACGCAGCAATTCGCGCTCGACCATGCGCTCGTCGTCGAGGCCGTGGCGCAGGATCTCCACATAGAGCCGGTCCTCGCCGAACGCGTCCTTCAGTTGGCCGAGGCGGGCGGCGGCGAGTTCGACACGTCCGCCGCGCAGGGCGGTGTCGAGGGGGCCGGTGGTGCCGCCGGTGAGCGCGATGAGGCCGCCTGCGTTCTCCCTCAAGGCCTCGACGGTGAGCCGGGGCGCATCGCCCAGGGGGCCGTCGAAATAGGCGCGGCTCGCCAGGCGCAGCAGGTTGCCGTAGCCGGCCTCGCTCTGGGCCAGCACCACGACGTTGGAGGTGACGATCTGCGACAGCCGCGCCATCGGGTCCGGCGCCTCGAAGGCCACCGAGAGCTGCATCCCGGCGATGGGCTGGATGCCCGTTCCGGCGGCCTTCTCGGAAAATTCCAGCGCCCCGAACAGGTTGTTGGTGTCGGTGAGCGCCAGGGCCGGCTGCCGGTCGGCGGCCGCCGCCTTGACGATGTCGGCGACCTTCAGCGCTCCTTCGAGGAGCGAGAAGGACGAGTGGACGTGGAGGTGGACGAAACCGGGATCTTTGAGGATGCGCGCCATGACTCAACCCATCCCGAGTCGCGGTTCACGGTCCATTACCATTACCACGTTCGGCGCAATTGCCTGTGGAAGAGGGCCTTCCCGGTCACAGGCCCCCCCGCCTTTGCCTATTCGGCCGGCAGCGCCAGACGCTTCGGCCTCGGCTCCTTGCCGCGGGCGGTCTCGTCCAGCGCGTCGGTGAACTGGAGCGCGGCGAGCTGCGCGTAGAGCGCCCCTTGCGCCAGCAGGCTCTCATGCGTGCCGGTCTCGACGATCCTGCCGCCATCGAGGACGAGGATGCGGTCGGCGGCGCGGATCGTGGCCAGACGGTGGGCGATGACCAAAGTGGTGCGCCCGCGCATAAGGGTATCCAGCGCGGTCTGCACCGCGCGCTCGCTCTCGGCGTCCAGCGCCGAAGTCGCCTCGTCGAGGAGCAGTATCGGCGCGTCCTTGAGGATGGCGCGGGCGATGGCGACGCGCTGGCGCTGACCGCCGGACAGGGTCACCCCGCGCTCGCCCACCTGCGTGGCGTAGCCCTGCGGCAGGGCGCGGATGAACCCGTCCGCATGGGCGAGTTCTGCGGCGCGATGGATCTCGGCCTCGCTGGCGAGAGGCCGGCCGTAGCGGATGTTGTCCATCACCGAGCCGGAGAACACGGTGGGGTCCTGCGGGACCAGGGACATGCGCTCGCGCAGGGAATCCGGATCGACGGCGGTGATGTCGACTCCGTCGACGCGGACCACCCCCGATTGCGGATCGTAGAAGCGCAGCAGAGCCTGCAGCACCGTGGTCTTGCCGGCGCCCGAGGGGCCGACGAGAGCGACGCGCTCGCCATGCGCCACCTGGAAGCTGATTCCGTCCAGCGAGGGGTGCTCGGGCCGGGTCGGATAGGTGAGGCGCACCTGCTCGAACGCCACCTCGCCCCGCGGCGGCACCGGCAGCGGCACCGGATCGGCGGGCGCGCGGATCGCGGGCTCGGCGGCCAGGATCTCGCCGAGGCGCTCGGCAGCGCCGGCGGCCTGGGCCAGCTCTCCATAGACCTCGGAGAGCTGGCCCAGCGCGCTGGCGCCGAACACCGCGTAGAGCACGAATTGCGAGAGCTGGCCCGCGGTCATCGTACCGGCGAGCACCCCTTGCGCGCCGTACCACATCACCCCGACGACGCTGGCCGAGATCAGGAAGATCGCCACCCCGGTGAGGAGGGCGCGGGCCTGCACCGAATTGCGCGCTGCGGAATAGGCATTCTCGGAGGCCTGCCCGAAATGCTCTGCCGTGGCGCGTCCCATGCCGAAGGCCTGCATGGTGCGAATCGCCCCGATGGCTTCGGCCGCATAGGCCGAGGCATCGGCCAGCCGGTCCTGCGCGGCGCGGGAACGCCGCCGCACGCCGCGCCCGGACAGGATCAGCGGGAACACGATGAGGGGAATCGCCACCAGCACGAGAATCGACAGCTTCGGGCTGGTGAAGACCATCATCGCCACCGCGCCGACGAACAGGAAGGCGTTGCGCAGGAGAATGGAGATCGAGACGCCGAAGACCGCCTTCACCTGCGTCGCGTCGGCGGTGAGCCGCGAGACGATCTCGCCCGATTGCGAGCGGTCGAAGAAGGCCGGGTCGAGGATGGTGAGGCGGGCGAAGACCGCGCTACGCAGATCCGCCACCACGCGCTCGCCGAGCGTCACCACGGTGTAGTAGCGGGCGGCACTCGACAGGGCGAGAACCGTCACCACGCCGATGAGCGCCATGAAGTAAGCGTCGATGACGCTATGGCCCTCGGGCGAGAAGCCGTGATCGATCACCCGCCGGAGCGCGATGGGCACCACCAGGGTCGCCCCGGAGGCCGCCAGCAGCGACAGGAACGCCGCGAGGATGCGGCCGCGATAGACCAGGGCGAAGGGAATCAACGGCTTCAGCGACCCGAGCGGTGCCTTGCCGCGGCCATCGCCGCCTGAAATTTTGTTACGCCCGCGAGCCATCGTGCCTCGTCATCGTCTCAAGAAAATACGCGCCCGGGCGATCTCCCGCGCCCGGGCGCTTGTTCGGAGGAAGCACGTGGGGTATAGGCCCGCCTTCATCCGATTGCGCGTGATCTAAGGCCGCGGGCCGCCAGGCGGGCCGGTCGGCGTGGCTATTCAAGGATTTCGTCATGGCAAAGAGTGCGGCCGACAAGGCCAAGGGAACCGAGCATCCCGACTACCACTTCATCAAGGTCGTGATGACCGACGGGTCCGACTACATGACCCGGTCGACCTACGGCAAGGAGGGTGACACCCTCAACCTCGACATCGACCCGAATACTCACCCGGCCTGGACCGGTGGCGAGCAGAAAATGCTCGATCGCGGTGGCCGCGTCTCGCGGTTCAACTCGCGCTTCGGCGCCCTGTCTTTCGGCAAGAAGTGATCTCTCGGGCCTGACCGCTGCGACCGTTGGGTAGCGGCGGAGGGTTCTGGAAACGCGAAAGGGCGGCGCTGACGAGGCGCCGCCCTTTCGCGTTTCGACGCATAGAAGCCCCGCCGGGCTTCAACGCGCCAGACTTCAATGCGCCGTGCCGAAGGCGCTGCGCAGCAGGCCCTGCTGGGCGGCGACGGGGCTTTCGCGGACCGCCGGGGTCGGATGGTCGTCGGAGATGAGCCCGTCGAGATGCAGGATCCGGGCATGCAGTCGGCGCGAACGGACGGTGAGATCCTGGAGACGTGCCGGGAGCGCGCCGAAGGTTTCGGCGCGGAAGGCCTCCGGCGTCGCGAGGCGGACGCGGGTCTTTTCCTGAAGCGCCTGGGCGGGGGTGATCTCGCCCTCCGACACGGCGCGCTGCACGAGCAGCCAGGAAGCGATCTGCATCAGCCGCGTGGTCAGGCGCATGCTCTCGCTGGCATAGGACAGGGTGCTGTCGCGCGACAGGAGGCGGGATTCCTCGCGTCCGTCGCCATCGAGATAGGCCGCCGCCTCCTCGACCATGGTCATGCCCTCGCGGAACAGCACCCGGAAAGCCTCCGAATTCACGTAGGTGTCGCCGAAGCTGACCCAGTCCCGCTCGTGGCGAAAGGTGACGTCGAACTCGTTCATCCTGCCTCCTGTGCCGCCATCGGACCGTTTCGTCCCGAACTGGGACACGGTCGTTGCGTTCGCGACCAGAGGCGCAACACTAGCGCCGAACGCGCCGCCCCGCGCCGTTGACCGGGGGTTAACGTTAACAAGCCGCCATCGTGCCAAGCGAGCAGCGTCGCAGGGCGCCCGACACGCGCATGAGCGAAGACGAAAAAAAAGCCGCCCGGGAGGGGCGGCTTTGGTGAAGTCGACAGAGGCATCAAAACAACGGCAGATCGAAATCTGCCCCACATCCGGAAAACCGAACATGATTCCTTCATAGGCTGAAAAGGTTAATGCACGGCTAACGCTGCCCCCGCGCGGACGGTGGCGGACGCGATGGGAAATGCCCGCGCCAGAATTGACTTCGCCCCCCCTCTCCGTCATAAGCCGCGCCATCGCGTCGCCGCGCCCCGTATGGGCGCTCTTCGCGCTTGCAGACACATTTCAGGGCGAGTGAAGATGTCGGTGGGGCTCCTGCAGCCAGCCGGATCGATCCTCGGCCATCGGAGATCGCGCCATGAAGAGAACTTATCAGCCCAGCAAGCTCGTGCGTAAGCGTCGCCACGGTTTCCGTGCTCGCATGGCAACGGCCGGCGGCCGCAAGGTCATCGCAGCCCGTCGCTCGCACGGCCGCAAGAAGCTCTCGGCCTAAGGCACCCGTGCCCTCGGCGGCACGGAACGCCGAGGACAGCCCCGCTCAGACCATGATTTCGCCCCTAGGCCGCAGGATCGAACCGGCAGTGTCGACGATCGGACGGCTCAAGCGGCGACCGGACTTCCTCGCTGCCGCGGGGGGGCGGCGGTTCCATACTGAGCTCATGAGTGCCCAGGGACGGCTGCGCGATGCGGCGTCCGGAGCACCGCTCGCCGATGTCGCGCCGATCGAAGGACTGCGAATCGGTTTCACGATCACGAAGCGTGTCGGGCATGCCACCGAGCGCAATCGGATTCGCCGTCGGCTCCGCGATGCCGTGGTCCGTGCCGCCGGGGATCTTCCCGGCACTTCGGCGGACATTGTTCTCGTCGCGCGCCGACCGGCCCTGCATGCCCCGTTCGAGACGCTGATCGCCGACCTGCGCCGCTCCGTCGGCGCGGTGGTCAAGCCCGGCGGGACGAAGGGTGGCGAATCAGGTCCTTCCTCGCGGGGACGGCGCAGATCCGGGAAGCCGGATGCGGGCAAGCCCGCTTCGAACTCTGAGACAATCGCCTCCTCCAAAGCCGCATCATTCGCCCTGACTTCGACGTATTCGCCCGCGCGAAACGAAGCGGGGACGATGCACCCCGACTCGGGCGACGTTTCCGTTCCATCCCCTCCTCCGAACACACGCGACGGATCTCTCGATGGGTAATGACAAGACGAACATGATCGTCGCGATCGCCTTGTCGCTGGCGGTCCTGCTCGGTTGGAACTATTTCATCGCCGCCCCGCGCGTGGAAGAGCAGCGTCAGGCCGCACTTCAGAGCAAGGCGGCGCAGCAGGCGGCCAATCCCACGGGCGCGCCCTCGGCGAGCCCGGCGGAGGGCGGCCCATCGGCACCCGTGCCGGGCACCCTGCCGAATGCGCAGAAGCCAGCGGAAAGCCGGGAGGCGGCCCTCGCCCGCTCGCCGCGCGTCACCATCGACACCCCGGCCCTGGCCGGTTCGATCGCCCTCAAGGGTGGCCGCGTCGACGACGTCTCGCTCAAGGGCTACCACGAGACCGTGGACGACAAGAGCCCGCGCATCGTGCTGCTCTCCCCCACCGGCAGCGCCAATCCCTACTACGCTGAGTTCGGCTGGGTCGGTCAGAACACCGGCCCGCTTCCCACCGGCGATACCCTATGGACTGCCGATGGCACCGTCCTCTCCCAGGACAAGCCGCTGACCCTGAGCTACGACAACGGCGCGGGCCTCCTGTTCAAGCGCGTCATCGCCGTCGACGACAAGTTCATGTTCACGGTCCGCGACGAGGTCGAGAACAAGGGTGCTGCCGCCGTCACCCTCTTCCCCTACGGGCTCGTCTCGCGCTGGGGCAAGCCCACGACGCAGGGCTATTACGTGCTGCACGAGGGCATGATCGGCGTGGTCGGCGCCGACGGCCTGCAGGAATACACCTACGATCACGTCGCCAAGGAGCCGGTGCTCGGCAATGCCAGCACGAAGGGCAAGGCTTGGGCGAACGTGACCGGGGGCTTCGTCGGCATCACCGACAAGTACTGGGCGGCGGCCACCATCCCCGACCAGGCCACGCCCTATACCGGCAGCTTCACCGAGCGCACGGACGGCGCCACCAAGGTCTATCAGGCCAGCGTGCGCGGCGACGGCCGCAACGTCGCGCCGGGCACCACCGTGACGGCGACCCAGCAGCTCTTCGCCGGTGCCAAGGAAGTCAACACGATCAACAACTACCAGAAGGATCTCGGCATCAAGCAGTTCGATCTGATGATCGACTGGGGCTGGTTCCACTTCATCACCAAGCCGATGTTCCGGGCGCTGGACTTCTTCTTTCACCTGTTCGGCAATTTCGGCGTGTCGATCCTGGTGGTGACCTTCTGCCTCAAGCTGCTGTTCCTGCCGATCGCCAACAAGTCGTACCAGTCCATGGCCAAGATGAAGGCCGTGCAGCCGGAGATGGCCTCGATCCGCGAGCGCTACGGCGACGACAAGATGAAGCAGCAGCAGGCGATGATGGAGCTGTACAAGAAGGAGAAGATCAACCCGGTCGCCGGCTGCTGGCCGGTGCTGATCCAGATCCCGGTCTTCTTCGCGCTCTACAAGGTCCTGTTCATCACCATCGAAATGCGGCACGCGCCGTTCTTCGGCTGGATCCAGGATCTCGCCGCTCCCGATCCGACCAACATCCTGAACCTGTTCGGGCTCCTCCCCTTCGCCGCCCCGGACTTCATCCATCTCGGCATCTGGCCGATCGTGATGGGCATCACGATGTTCATCCAGATGAAGATGAACCCCGCGCCGCCGGACCCGGTCCAGGCGCAGATCTTCACCTTCATGCCGATCGTGTTCACCTTCATGCTCGGCTCGTTCCCGGCCGGTCTGGTGATCTACTGGGCCTGGAACAACACCCTCTCGGTGATCCAGCAATACGTCATCATGCGCCGCAACGGCGTGAAGGTGGAGTTGTGGGACAACCTCGGCGGGATGTTCAAGAAGAAGCCCGCCGACAAGAACGCGCCGGCCAAGAGCTAGGCCTCGCGTTCTTCCCAGCGACATCCATCCCGGTTCCTCATCCTGAGGCGCCGGAGCGAAGCGGAGGCCTCGAAGGAGGCCTCCAGGACCCGACGCAGTTTCTGGAAGCCTCCTTCGAGGCCGCTTTGCGGCACCTCAGGATGAGGTAGATGGTGGGACACGTCACGTTTCCCTCTCTCAGCCGGAGCCCATGATGACCGAGCCCGAAGCCGACGCGGCCCTCCTCGAATCCGGCCGTCTGCTGTTCGCCGGGGTCGCCGACTTCCTGTCCTCCGCGCCCACCGTCGCCGCCCTGCCGCCGATGAAGGGCGTCGAGATCGCCTTCGCTGGGCGCTCGAATGTCGGCAAGTCGAGCCTCGTCAACGCGCTCACCGGCCGCAACACCCTTGCGCGGACCTCGCACACGCCGGGACGGACGCAGCAGCTCAACTTCTTCGATATCGGCGGGCGCCTGACCCTGGTGGACATGCCCGGATACGGCTACGCAGCGGTGGAGAAGACCAAGGTCGAGGCCTGGACCGACCTGATCCACGATTACCTCAAGGGCCGCGCCAACCTCGCCCGCGTCTTCATGCTGATCGATTCCCGCCACGGCCTGAAGAGCATCGATACCGACGTCCTCGACGGGCTCGACAAGGCCGCCGTCAGCTACCAGATCGTTTTGACCAAGGGCGATGCCCTGAAGAAGGCCGAGATCGAGGCTCGCATCGCCGGCATCCGCTCCGCCATCGCCAAGCGCCCGGCGGCCTATCCCGAAATCCTGCTCACCTCCAGCCGCGACGATCGCGGCGTGCCGGAACTGCGGGCCAGCGTGGCCCGGCTCCTGTCCGAGCGCGGCGCATGAGCCTCGGCCTGCCCGATCGCATTCTCCTGGCGCTCGGTGCGCTTTCCGGCCTCCTCGGCGTCGCAGCGAGTGCCGCGGCCGCCCATATCCAGGGGGCCGACAGCTTGAAGACGGCGGCGCAGTTCCTGCTGTTCCACGCCCCCGCCGTGATCGGCCTCGTGGCTCTGGTCGGCGTGGGCGCCACGCACCGTCTGACGACCCGCGCCTCCGCCTCCGCCCTCGTCCTCGGCCTCGCGCTATTCTCGGGCGATCTGGCCCTGCGCGCTCTACACGGCATCCCACTGTTTCCCATGGCGGCGCCCACGGGGGGATTCCTACTGATGGGCGGATGGCTGCTCGCGGCCGTGGCGGCCTTCGTGCCGATCCGGCGATAATCTCGTCTTCAACGAGCAGATAGACCTCTCGCGACCGTTATGAATACAGCCGCGACTCCGGGCTTCATGGTCGGCATGGCAACCTCGGCGGCCGACGATCCTCTCCCGGATCGGACAACACCGAACGATGCTGCGATCAAGATCAGCCGGATTGAGCGCTGCTGGCTGTCGGTCGGCATCATCCTGCATTCCTTGGATCCTGTCCGTGACCGGGACACGGCCGGTTCCAGCCCTCATTTCCAGGGCTTAAACGACGAAGGTGGCGAGGAATGTAATGTGGTCCAAGGGAAAGGGGCCGTTCGTCGGAACGAAGTTGAAGTCGCCCTCGCTCAGCTTGGACGCATCGACGTTGTGAAGCGTGATGGTGTTCGCGGCATCCATGCCGTTGAACATCATTAGAGTGTCCTTCGTCCCGGCGATCTGATGGTAGACGACGTCATCGAAGCTCTGAACGAGCAAAGCGACGTCGAGGATGTCGCTTCCGATCTTGAACTTGTAGACCTCGTCCGCCCCGAAACTGTCCGCGAACACGAACAGGTTGGCTCCGGCGCCGCCATAGAGCTTGTCGTTTCCGGTACCGCCAACGAGCAGCGACAGGTCGGGTCCAGCCTTGATGATGTCGTCGCCGCCCTCCCCGGCCAGTATGGAGAAGCGGCTGTCTAGGGTTCCCTTGATGAGGTCGTTGCCATCCCCGCCATAGAGAAAGTTGGCGCCCTTGCCGCCGACGATCGTGTCGTCGGCCTGCGATCCGATGAGGCCGGCGCCGCCTTCTTCCCCGGCGCGCGAGATGATGATGGTGCCCTTGGTGACGTCCGAAAAGTTTACGGTCGACGTGTCACCGACATAGACCTTCTCGATGCTGACAAAGGAGTCGTCGCTGAACTCGATATAGTCCGAACCCTGCACGAACAGCGTGTCTTTGCCGTCCCCGCCGTCGAGGCTCGCTCCGGCCCCGGTGATGACCAGCCGGTCGTTGTCGCCGCCGCCGAGCAGAGTGTCCTGACCGCCTGCGCCGCGCAGAGTGTCGTTGCCGGTGCCTCCCGCCAAGACGTTGTCTCCGGCATTTCCAGCGAGCACGTCGGCATGTCCGCTGCCGAGGAGATTGTCGATATCGGTCAGGGTATCGCCCTGGGCATCGCCACCGATGTTGACGCCCGATGCGAGGTTCACCCTCACGCCGCTTCCAGAATGCTCGTAGCTGGCCGTGTTGTCGCCCGCGCCACCGTCGAGGTGGTCCGCACCGGCACCGCCTTCGAGGATGTCGTCACCCGAGCCGCCGTGCAGGACGTCGGCGAAATCGCCGCCTCCCAGTGTCGTCGCGCCTGTTCTGTCGGAGTAATCCAGAAAGAAACCACCCGACATGCGAAGAAGGGTGCCGGAGTTGAACGTGAGTTCCTGGCCGTCCGTATTGGTTTAATTCCCGATCGCCAGAATTCCGGATCGGAAATCAACGTGTATTCCGATCGATGGATCGCTGGAGAAATAATCTCCGCCGATCGTGACACTCGAAGACGACGACGAATAATCGGTACCTAGGGTAATATACGTGCCGGCCATCGTCTTAAATCCCGCCTTCGGCGAATAATCGGGTCTGTCTATTGACTGCCGTCAATTGCCGGCACGTTTGGAGATTGCAAACCCCAGCTGCCTGCTTCCTCAGCCGGCTGCCACGCCCCCCCCCCGCGAGGCGGTGCATCGTAACCGCGGAGTTCGTTCGAAATCGTGAATTGGATGGAGGCCCAGTCGAATGGGCAGGGCGGTGCAGCCCTTCGCTGCAGGTCTCCCGGGTTGCAATGCAACGCTGCAGAATCTCGACCGACGCATCGCGGGGCTGGAAACGACGAGCCGGGATACCCTACCTGATGAGCGGTGGCAGCGGCGCCACGGCCCCTGCCGGCAGCGCGGTCTGGGCCATGTTCATACTCATGGCCAGCAGCGTGTAGTAGCCGTTGATGCCCGCCATCTCGATGGCGCCCTGGTCACCGAACTTCTCGATCACGCGCTTGTAGGTGGTGTCGCTCACCGCCTTGTTGCGGTGCAGTTCCGTGGAGAGGGCGTAGACGAGGGTCTCCTCCTCACCCATCGCATCGGGGCGGCGACCCTCCCGAATGGCCTCGACGATGGCCGGATCGAGCCCGGCCTTCAGCGCGATCGGCTGGTGGATGTGCCATTCGAGCTGCTGGGTCCATTCCCGCGCGGTCAGCAGGATGATGAACTCGCTGAGACGCAGGGGAAGCACACTGCGATAGCGCAGGTGCAAGCCCATATTACTCGCGTTTGACATGAGTTCGGGACTGCGCAGCAGGGGCACGAAGGGACCGAAGACAGGCACCTTGCGGGCGGCCAGGAAATCCTCGGACGCCTTCTTCTGTGCCTCGGTCTGCCGGTCGGCCGGAATCTCTGGCATCCGGTCCTCCGCAAGGGCCGGCGCGATCACCGCGAAGGTCATGGCGGCTCCCAGGACGAGACGTGTCAGCATGGCGAACTTCCCAGTGGCGGACCGATGCCGATCAGCACGCTGATCGCACCCTACGGCATCACCGGTGGGTGATACGTCAGCGTGAAGGCCAGCGCCCAGAGCAGGAACAGTACCACCGGCAGGTGGATGATGAGTTGCAGGAAGCTGAAGCCGACGATGTCGCGGGCCTTGAGGCCGAGAATGCCGAGAAGCGGCAGCATCCAGAACGGGTTGATCAGGTTCGGCAGCGCCTCGGCGGCGTTGTAGATCATCACCGCCCAGCCAAGATGGACCTGCAGCTCGTTGGCCGCCTGCATGACGTAGGGCGCTTCCAGCAGCCACTTGCCGCCGCCGGACGGCACGAAGAATCCGAGCACCGCCGAATAGACGCCCATGGAGATCGGGAAGCTGCCCGTGGTGTTCAACGCCACGAACGCGTGGGTGATCACGTCCGAAACCGAGGTGCCGCCCGCGTTCTTGGCGTTGGTGAGCATGGCGCTGATCGCCGCGTAGAGCGGGAACTGGATCAGGACGCCGGCCGTCGCCGGCACCGCCTTCGCCACGGAGGCGAGGAAGTTCCTCGGCCGCCAATGCAGCAGCAGTCCTAGGGTGAGGAACAGCAGGTTGTAGGTGTTGAGGTTGGAGATCGCGGTGATCCAGGATTGACGCGCGAACTCCTGGTAGAGCCAGCCGCCGGCGATGACGACGAGGAGCAGGGTCAGGATCGGCGAATGTTCGAGCCATTCAGAGGGCTGCTGCGGCCGGGACTGATCCGGCGTGTCGCGCGAAACGTCGAGGCCGAGATCGTCGGCCGTCACGGCGGTGGCGGGCTGGGGCGCCGAGACGTAGGCGATGATGATCGAGATCACGAAGAGGATCAGGGCGATCAGCATCGACTGCCACAGGAAGATCGTCTCGCTGAACGGGATCACGCCGGTAATTGGCAGCAGGCTGGGCGGCAGGCTTTTGGGATTCGCCTGCAACTGCGCGGCGGATGAGCTGAGGCCCATGGCCCAGGTGGCGCCGAGACCGAGATAGGCGGCGGCGCCCGCGGCCCGGTAATCCATCCGCAGTTCGGCGCGGCGCGCCAGCGCACGCGCGAGGAGGCCGCCGAAGATCAGGCTGAGGCCCCAGCTCAGGAACGACGACAGCATCGTTGCCGCCGCCACGAAGCCCACCGCGCCGCGCCCGGTCTTGGGCACAAGGGCGAGCCTGTCGATCAGCCGCTGCACCGGCGGGGCCGTCGCCACCACGTATCCTCCGATGGTGACGAAGGCCATCTGCATGGTGAAGGGGATCAGGCTCCAGAAGCCGTCGCCGAAGCTCTTGGCCACGGTCATCGCGGGCGCGCCGTTGGCCAGCGCCCCGAGGGCCACGATGACCACCGCGATCGCCACGAAGATGAAGGCGTCGGGAAACCAGCGCTCGGCCCAGACGGTGAAGCGGATGCCGAGGCGGGACAAGGCCCCGTCGGTTGCGCCCTCGCTCGCGGGGCGACCGTTCTCCGGCTCGATCGATACCGGCTTGCGGGAATCTGGATTGCGGAAATCTGGATTGCGGAAATCTGGATTGGACGCCGACATCTGTGATCCCACCGCTATCCGGCGTGGTCTACCAAGCCGACGCCAGCATGTTGCTCAAACATGGCGCAGGCTCAAGCCCAGCATTTTGGCTTGTCACCAAGCTAAGCAGGTTTCGCAGAAGTGCCCCCCGGTCTGCGATAAAAACCTGCGACACAGCAAAGAGCTCAGCAGGGTGAAGCGTCGGCTTGCCAACGCGAACCTGCTTAGAGATGGCCGGGATGGGTCGTCTTCAACCTTCCTTCAACACTGCACGGCACACTGGCAGGAGCGATCTTCGAGAGGGTGACCCGTGACGCGGCCGGAGAGGAAATCCACCCTGGAGACTATCCGCGACCGACGCGGCGACACGGACGCGCTATTCCGCGATCTCACCGATGGGACGGAATCCCGACGCAGCGGCGGCGAGGGGAAGGCCTACACGTCGCAATTAGCCTGGCTGTTCGGCATCCTGGCCAGCGTTGCAGCAATCTTCGGTGCCGTCCTCCTGGTCCTGGCAGTGCCTCCCGTCCTCGACTGCCGAAACCGGGCCGAGCAAGGGTTCTTCGTGGGCCAGACCTATGGGGGCTGCGTGGCGGGCGGGTTCTCGGTGCGGTGGAATCTGCTCGAGCAGCGGGTGAAGATGGCGCTGCGCGGCTCTGGCCGCTGACGGGGCCTCGCCCACCCCGTCGGGCGCGCCGTTCTCTCGAAATAGTCTGGACACGGCGGCGACGGCCGCCTGAACGACCCCCGGCGGGACGAACCCGCCGGGGCCGTGAGATGAGCCGCGCCTCAGTTCAGCGTGACGCTGGTCGGGCGCCGCTCGGGCACGCCGGGATCGTCGCCGATGATCAGGCCCGCCGGGCCGAGCCGGACCGGCACCGCCTCGCCGTCATGGATGCGGCCCGCGAGCAACTGCTCGGCCAGCCGGTCCTGCACCGCCTTCTGGATCACGCGCTTGAGCGGGCGCGCGCCGTAGGCCGGGTCGTACCCCTTGTCGGCGAGCCAGTCGCGGGCATCGGGCTCCACGTCGAGGGCAATCTTGCGCTCGTCGAGGAGGGTCTGCAGCCGCTTGAGCTGGATATCGACGATCGCCCCCATCTCCGAGCGCCGGAGACGATGGAACAGAATGATCTCGTCGATCCGGTTGAGGAATTCCGGCCGGAAATGGTGGCGGACCACACCCATCACCTCGTCGCGGACCTCATCCGTATCCTGCCCGTCCGTCTGTGCCACCAGATATTCCGACCCGAGGTTGGAGGTCATGATCAGGAGCGTGTTGCGGAAATCCACCGTCCGCCCCTGCCCATCCGTGAGACGCCCGTCGTCGAGTACCTGCAGCAGGACGTTGAACACGTCCGGATGCGCCTTCTCGATCTCGTCGAACAGTACGACCTGATACGGCCGGCGCCGCACGGCTTCCGTGAGGGCTCCGCCCTCCTCGTAGCCGACATAGCCCGGAGGCGCGCCGATGAGCCGGGCCACCGAGTGCTTCTCCATGTATTCTGACATGTCGATGCGCACGAGGGCGGTGTCGTCGTCGAACAGGAACCCGGCGAGCGCCTTCGTCAGCTCGGTCTTGCCGACGCCCGTCGGCCCGAGGAACATGAACGAGCCGATCGGCCGATTCGGATCCTGCAGGCCGGCGCGTGCGCGCCGCACGGCGGTGGCCACCGCTTCCACGGCTTCCCGCTGGCCGACGACACGCCGCCCCAGTGCCGCTTCCATGGCCAGCAGCTTATCGCGCTCGCCCTCCAGCATCTTGTCCACGGGCACGCCGGTCCACCGCGAGACGACGCCCGCGATATGGGCCGGCGTGACCGCCTCCTCCACCATGCCATCGCGGGCGACGGCGGATTCGGCCGCGGCCTCGTTCTCGGCGAGCTGCTTCTCCAGGCCGGGGATCACGCCGTAGGCAAGCTCGCCGGCGCGCTGGTACTGGCCCTGGCGCTGGGCGTTGGCGAGTTCGGTCCGGGCCTCGTCGAGCTTCTTCTTGAGATCGGCGGCGGCGCCGAGCTTGTCCTTCTCGGCCTTCCAGCGCGACGTGATCGCGGCCGACTGCTCCTCGAGATCGGCCAGTTCCTTCTCCAGCCGCACCAGACGGTCGCGGGAGGCGGAATCGGTCTCCTTCTTCAGGGCCTCGCCCTCGATCTTGAGGCGCACCACCTCGCGGTCGATGTTGTCGAGTTCCTCCGGCTTCGAATCCACCTGCATGCGCAGGCGCGAGCCGGCCTCGTCCATCAGGTCGATGGCCTTGTCGGGCAGGAAGCGGTCGGTGATGTAGCGGTTCGACAGGGTCGCGGCCGCCACCAGCGCCGCGTCCTGGATGCGCACGCCGTGATGCTGCTCGTACTTCTCCTTGATGCCGCGCAGGATCGAGACCGTATCCTCGACGGTGGGTTCGGACACGAAGACGGGCTGGAAGCGGCGGGCGAGGGCCGCGTCCTTCTCCACATGCTTGCGGTACTCGTCGAGGGTGGTCGCACCGACGCAATGAAGCTCGCCGCGTGCCAGAGCGGGCTTGAGTAGGTTGGAGGCGTCCATCGCCCCGTCAGCCTTGCCCGCGCCGACGAGAGTGTGCATCTCGTCGATGAACAGGATGATGCCGCCCGCCGCCGAGGTGACCTCGGACAGGACGCCCTTCAGCCGCTCCTCGAACTCGCCGCGATACTTCGCGCCGGCGATCAGCGCGCCCATGTCGAGGGCGAGCAGGCTCTTGTCCTTCAGGCTTTCAGGCACGTCGCCGTCGACGATGCGCAGGGCCAGCCCTTCGACGATGGCGGTCTTGCCGACGCCGGGCTCGCCGATCAGAACCGGATTGTTCTTGGTCCGACGGGACAGGACCTGGATGGTACGGCGGATCTCCTCGTCGCGGCCGATCACCGGGTCGAGCTTGCCCTCCCGGGCGGCCTCGGTGAGGTCGCGGGCGTATTTCTTGAGCGCGTCGTAGGCGTTCTCGGCCGTGGCATTGTCGGCGGTGCGGCCCTTGCGGAGCGCGTTGATGGCGGCGTTCAGCGACGCGGCGGTAACGCCGGCGGCGGCGAGCGCACGGCCGGATTCGGTGTCCTTCTCTACCGCGAGAGCCAGGAGCAGGCGCTCCACGGTGACGTAGGAATCGCCCGCTTTCTGAGCTGCCTTCTCGGCGGTGTCGAACAGGCGCACGAGTTCGCGCGTCGCCTGGGGCTGAGCCGAGTTGCCGGACACTTTGGGCTGCTTGGCCAACCATTGCTCGACCTGAGCGAGGGCCACGCGAGACTGTCCTCCCGCGCGGTCGATGAGACCGGCGCAGAGGCCCTCGGGATCGTCGAGGAGCACCTTCAGGAGGTGACCCGGCTGCAATTGCGGATGGCCTTCGCGAAGGGCCAGGGATTGCGCGGCCTGGACGAAGCCGCGGGCGCGTTCGGTATAGATCTCGAAATTCATGTCTTTCCTCTCCCCCGTACCGACGATCCACCGCCCGCCAAGCGGCGCGGCCCCGTCGAGACGTCGCTCCCCGACCGGATGGTCCGGGAAGCCTCGGCGCCACGATGGCCGCCGATTGCTCACGATGTAGTGTTGCAAATGAGCACCACAAGACCCGATCACGGACTTGCGCGCGACCATGGCTTCGGGCGAGGCTGCCGGCATGACAGCGACGACGACGAGCCCGCCGGAATTGCGCCTCGAAGCGCTCCACCGCTACCCCGTGAAAGGGCTCTCGCCCGAGGGGCTGGAGGGAGCGACACTGGAAGCGGGAGGCTATTTTCCGGGCGACCGGCTGTTCGCCATCGAGAATGGGCCGTCAGGCTTCGATCCGGCCGCGCCGAAGCATCAGCCCAAGATCAAGTTCCTCATGCTCATGCGCAACGAGGCCCTGGCCCGGCTCGGCGCCCGCTACGATGGGGAAACATCGGTGCTGACGATCCGGCGGGGGGACGGCATCGCCGTCGCGGCCGATATCTCGACCGCGGAGGGGCGCGCAGCGGTGAACGCGTTCTTTCACGCCGAATTCGCCGACGTCCTGCGCGGGCCGCCGAAGCTGCTCACCGCACCGGACGGCTTCCGCTTCACCGATTCAGCGCGCGGCTTCGTCTCGCTCCTCAACCTCGCCAGTGTCGCGGCGACCGAGGACATGGTGGGCGCGCCCGTCGATCCGTTGCGTTTCCGCGCGAACCTTCATCTCTCCGGCCTCGCTCCCTTCGCCGAACTCGACCTCGTCGGGCGCGTCTTCGCCACGGGGGGCGGCGTGCGCCTGCGGGTCTCCAAGCGGACGGAGCGCTGCGCGGCGACGAATGTCGATCCGGCGACCGGCATCCGTGACCTCGCGATCCCCCGGACGCTCTCCATGCGGCTCGGCCATGCCGATTGCGGAGTCTACGCGGAGGTGCTCCACGGGGGTCGACTCGAACGGGGCGAGACGCTCCGGATCGAGGCGTGAGGCACTGTTGAGAGCGACGAGGCCTTGAGGCCGCGATCGACCGTCGCGTTCCCGCGGGTGGGATCGCTCAGATCGCGTGACGCGGGACGAGGACGATGGCGGCGGCGTAGCCGGCCCGGCGCAGGCCACGAAAATCGGCGTGGCGCCGCTCGCAGGTCACCCGGACGTAGCGCTTTTCGCCGTCGGCGCTCCAAGTGGAGGCGGCCATGGTCTGGCCGTGGATCATGCATTCCATCGGTGTGTGTGCGGGCGACACGATGACGTCGAGGGCGGTGGTGCGGGAGCAATCCTGCGCCGCGATCATGCTGGAGCAAACCAGGGCGACAGCTAACAATTCGGACATGACGGACCCCTTTTTCGGTTCGGCGAATAAGGTCCGCGGTGTTGCTCAGGCGTCGAGCGGCCGCGTGATTGTTGCCTGAGCGTTCCTCGTCGTTTCTCATTGGACTTGATCTAGCATGACAGATGCCAAACCTGTCGCAAGGTGGCCTCGGCCCCGGCCGGACATGGCTCGCATGCGCGGCGCGAAGACTTCGGATTCATGCGCGAAGCGTCACCTTGCCGGCCCGCGATCGGCCGGTGACGAGGCGGTCTTCGTTACGGGGCACGAGCCAGGTCGGCTCGGGCTCGACGCGGGGCAGGATGCTGGCGACGGCATCGAGATCGACGACGTAGCTATCGGTCAGTCTGCGCCAGACCTCTCCGGGAGAGGCGGTGTCCTTCCCGATTTGGGCGAGGGCGGCAGTCAGATTCCGAAGGCCGGTGAGGGTCGGACGGGCGACGGTGGGATCCGCGGCAAGCATCGGAGGGAGCGTCCTGTGCAATCTTCCAAAGGATCACAGGACAGGGTTAACGCATGGTTATGCCCTTCCCCCTTGGTGCTGGCCGTTCTCACCATCGATCCGCCATTCACGACGGGACCATTTTTCCGAGCTTTGGCGGTTAGGGCGCTTCGCAGTGCGACATCGCTGCGCTAGAAGCGCGTCGTCGCGCATTCCGATCCGGCGCCGTAGCGAGGACAGTGCCTCACGATGAAAGAATCTCTGGCAAAAGACGCCTTGCCGAACGTGCATGTGCGCGCTGAAGTGTTGGTCCAGGCGCTCCCTCACATGCAGCGCTACGACCAGGAGATCGTCGTCATCAAGTATGGCGGCCACGCCATGGGCGACCGCGCGGCGGCGGAGGATTTCGCCGAAGACATCGTGCTTCTCGAGCAATCCGGCCTGAAGCCCATCGTCGTCCATGGCGGCGGGCCGCAGATCGGGCGCATGCTCGGCCGGCTCGGCATCGAATCCGAGTTCCGTGGCGGCCTGCGCGTCACCGACGAGGCCACCGTGGAGGTGGTCGAGATGGTACTCGCCGGCTCGATCAACAAGCAGATCGTCGGCTGGATCTCGGCCGAGGGTGGCCGCGCCATCGGCCTCTGCGGCAAGGACGGGAATATGGTCCGCGCCCGCAAGGCGACGCGCACCGTCCTCGACCCGGAGAGCCAGACCGAGCAAGAGATCGATCTCGGTCTCGTGGGCGAGCCCGAGCACGTGGAACGCGGCGTCCTCGACGCGGTGCTGAAAGCCGAGCTGATCCCGGTCCTCGCCCCGGTTGCCTTCGGGGCCGACGGGCAGACCTACAACGTCAATGCCGACACCTTCGCCGGGGCGATCGCCGGGGCGCTGCGTGCCAAGCGCCTGCTGCTCCTCACCGACGTGCCGGGCGTACTCGACAAGGACAAGAAGCTGATCACCGACCTGACCCTCGAGGATTGCCGCCGCCTCATCGCCGACGGCACCATCACGGGCGGGATGATCCCGAAGATCGAGACCTGCATCTACGCGCTGGAACAGGGTGTCGAGGCGGTGGTCATCCTCGACGGCAAGGTCAGCCACGCGGTGCTGCTGGAACTCTTCACCGACCACGGCGCGGGCACGCTGATCCGCCGGACGTAACCATGAAGCCCCGGGATGGATCGTTTACATCCCGGGGCACGACATCATCGAGCCCGGTCAGGACCGGAGGACGTCAGGATTGTTCGGCCCGGCCGGGCTCCGGCACACCGGCCTTGGCCCAGAACGCGGCCGACGCCTTGCGATAGGCCTTGAGCAGGGCCGGCCCTTCCGGACCGGCGGGGCCGATTTCGTCCCAGATCTGCTGGCACAGGCCGGCCTGGACCGTGAAACGGCCGGGATCCTCGGTCTTCGCGGCAGCCAACAACGCCCCCACGATCTTGCGCATGCGTTCGGCATTCTGGGCGAATACCTCCTCACGCTCGGCCACGCGCCGGCGAGCCGCCTCGGCCTTCACGGCACGGCGCTCGACGGACACCGCATCCTCGGCCACATCCGCCTCGTCGGGCCGGTACGCCTCCTGAACCGACTTGAGCGCCGCACGGCCGCGCAGCATCATCGGCTTGGCGTCCGTCCGCTCCCGGCACGCGGCACGCAACTCGACGATGAGGCGCTTGGCCATATCCACCATCTTGCGCGAGGGTGGGGACTCAGAGGCTGAGACAGCCGCCCTCTCCAGGGCGGCAATGATGGACTCCGCATCGGCCGACGGTCGCGCGTCGGCCACGTCGGGACCGGGAATCGCCAATGCCTTGTGATCCGGCTCAAAGCTCACAATGAAAACCTCTCGATCGATCTGGGGCGCCGCGCCGCGGATCGCTTCCTCGATCGTTCGCGCTGCCGCTCCCGTGTCTGAAGCCGCCATGCCGAGAAACCGGCGACACCGCCGCGCACATGCGCCCCGCGCTCAAGCCTTGGTTTTACAGGCTGGCAACCGCGACGGGGCGTAGCCCTATCGCCTCGGCCGCGACAACGTCAAGGCGGTGCCCAGAGCGATCGGTCCAGCACGCCCTTGCGAAGACGCTTCCGCAGACAAACGCAACGTGCCCCGGTTTTCGAGTGTTGCGCCGACGAGACACATGCCCGCCCGTCTCTCGACAAGAAACGTGCAATGCAGCCTTTTCGCATTTTCTCAATGCTTTGGGTTGTACACCACAGGGCATGAGACCGACATCACAACGGTCCCGTACGTCCCCTCCAAAGCCAGCCGTCGATAATGCGAAGCAGAACGCGACTGATCGATTTCAAGTGCTTGGCTTTTCTTTATGCGTTTAGCGGGCTCTGCCCGTTGGGAGCCGAAGCCGGAGAGGGGCGATCGGCCAGGCACGAGACCGCAATCGACCAATGCGACGCCGCCGCTGCGGCGCCGTGGGACACGGATTCCTCAAACGTGCCGTCGCGTGTGGAATTCCGCTGTCCGACGTCAGCACCTGTGGGACAGATTGAGGGTCTTCACGAACGGAGGATGGCTGGTTCATCGTAGCCCCTAAGGAGCGAAGATGAAGCAGACATCCGGACCGGCCAAGAAGCCGGCAGAAGCGGTGATCAAGGACATCCGTCGGGCCACACGTGGGCAGTTCTCGTCCGAGGAGAAGATTCGTGTGGTGCTGGAAGGCTTGCGTGGCGAGGACAGCATCGCCGAGTTGTGCCGACGTGAGGGGATCGCCGCCTCGATGTATTACGGCTGGTCCAAGGAGTTCCTGGAGGCTGGTAAGAAGCGCCTGTCGGGAGACACGGCTCGTGCGGCCACCACGGATGAGGTGCGGGATCTCCGTCGCGAAGCGGGGGCGCTGAAGGAGGTCGTAGCCGATCTCGTCCTGGAGAACCGTCTGCTTAAAAAAAAAAGCATGAGCGGGGCTGGGGGCGACGAGGCATGAGGTACCCGGCCCCCGAGAAGCTGGAGATCATCCGGCTGGTCGAGCAATCCCACCTGCCGGTGCGGGCCACCCTGGACAAGCTCGGCATCACGCGCTCGACGTTTTACCGCTGGTACGACGCCTACCAGCGCGGCGGCCCCGAGGCGTTGAATGACCATCCTTCGCAGCCGAGCCGGGTCTGGAACCGTCTACCTGCGGAGATCCGCGAGCAGATCGTTGCCCTGGCTCTGGAGCAGCCTGAACTCAGTCCGCGTGAGCTGGCGGCGCGCTTCACAGACGAGCGCCGCTACTTCGTCTCGGAATCGACCGTCTACCGGTTGCTCAAGTCTCAGGACCTGATCACCAGCCCGGCCTATATCGTCATCAAGGCCGCCGACGAGTTCGGCGATAAGACCACCGCGCCCAACCAGCTTTGGCAGACGGACTTCACCTACCTGAAGGTCGTTGGTTGGGGCTGGTACTACCTGTCGACCGTATTGGACGAACCAAAGGACCGCGTAGCGACTTCTCACGCTACATCGTCGCCTGGAAGCTGTGCCCGACGATGCAGGCCAGCGACGTCACCGCCACGCTTGACTTGGCGCTGGGTGCGGCTGGGCTCGATCAGGCGCGGGTGATGCAGCGGCCACGCCTGCTCTCCGACAACGGGCCGAGCTATGTCGCCAACGACCTGGCTGACTGGCTCGGCATTCGGGGCATGACCCACATCCGCGGTGCGCCATGCCATCCTCAAACGCAGGGCAAGATCGAGCGTTGGCATCAGACGCTGAAGAACCGCATCCTGCTCGAACACGCCTACTTGCTCGGCGAGCTGGAGACGCAGGTTGCCGACTTCGTCGAACACTACAACCATGCCCGAGCCCATGAGAGCCTGAGCAACCTCACGCCCGCCGACGTCTGCTTCGGACGCGGCGAAGGGATCCTGGCCGAGCGGGAACGCATCAAGCGCCAGACCCTCATGGATCGCCGCTTGCGCCACCACGCGCAGGCCGCTTAACCTCTCAACCCAGATGGACCAGAGCCTCCGCTCCTGAACACCGCTGAATGTCCCAAATCGTCTGACGACGGACACTTCTGAAGCGCCTGCATGTCAACGGGGGGCCCGCGGAACACCGGTATCGACGGACATTCGTTTAGGAGGAAGCCAGTTTGCGTCCACGATATGGGATCAGGACGGAAGCAAGTCTTTTGCGACGATACCGAAGACCAATGCCTGGCATCCGGAATCCGGACAGGGCGGACGCTTCAAACCGGCAGGGCGCGTTATGATCGGTCCTGCCGTGATCGTCGCTATCGCTCATGACTGCGTACACCCTCCGCTGCACCCGAAAAAATTCCGGCGCCGAAAGTGTGGCTTCTGGATTGCGCTGAGTGCCTGAAGTGGAATGGTGCTGCTGGACAGGATTGAACTGTCGACCTCCTCATTACCAATGAGGTGCTCTACCACTGAGCTACAGCAGCCGATCGTCGCGACGTGTCGGGACGAGCGGGGAGTTAGCGGATCGAAAGCGGCTTGGCAATCACTTCTCGCCACCTTTGAGCAATCCGTTTGAAACGAGCAGCCCGGTTTCCCTCTTGCAGGCGGCTCGTATGATGCCCGCCAAGCCGGATTCGGCCACGGCTTCCGCCGCATCAGACGGAGAGAACCAGCGATCCTCGCGCTCGTTCCGCTCAGGCCAGTGCTTGAGTTGCTTGCGCACCTCCAGGGGGAACACCTTGACTTGGCAAAGGACGAAATCACGGCTCTTCAGGCGCTTCTCGTAGAGATAGAAGCCGAGCGGCCTCTTGCCGATCTCGCCCAGGAGACCGGCCTCCTCATAGGCTTCCCGGGCAGCGGCCTCGAAGGGCTTGCGCCCCTTCATCGGCCAGCCCTTCGGGATCACCCAACGGCGACTCTCACGCGAGGTGATCAGGAGAATCTTGAACCCGCCATCCGGCAGGCGCCGGAACGGCAAGGCACCGACCTGGCGTCGAGGCTCTGCCTCACTCTCCAACTGGACTGAAGTCATGGCAGGTGAACGCCCCGCCGCCGTCCGGGTTCGACGGGCCGAGGCCGACAGCGAGGTTCGAGACGGGACCTTGTACGCCTCCGCGACGAGGCGGGCGGTTTCATCGCATCGGCGATCGATACGAGGACCATCGAGCTCCGGATCATCGGACGCTCCTTATCTGTCACGCGAGGACGGGTACGCGAGGATGGAAAGGATGGAACAGCCGAGACAGGCTTCGACGCGTCGGACACGGATTGGCTCTAGCGGAAAAAGAAGATCGCCCTCAAGGCAAAATTTACCCGGCAAACTAAAACGGCGTCGCGCCTTGCCAGAGTAGAGCCCCTCGGTCCCTACGACGCGCATGTGACACCACGACCACAACCGGCACCGGCGGGGTCATTCTCCACACGGCGATGCCGGGAGGGGTTCAGCCAGCGGCACTCAGGTTCTCGATCAGGGCATTGAGGTCGGCGCGCATGGCCTGGACCTCCGGCTCCGACATGTTGAGCTGGCACATCACGGATTCCCGCACGAGGCGGGCCTCGGCGCGAAGGTCGCGGCCATGCGGGGTGAGCTGAATCTCGACCTCGCGCTCGTCACTCAGCCGTCGGCTGCGGACCAGGAAACCGGCCGTCTCGAGCCGCTTCAGAACCGGAGTCAGCGTGCCGGAATCAAGTCTCAGGCGGCGGCCAATATCCGACACCGTCACGCCATCGGTCTCCCACAGGACGAGGAGGACCAGATATTGCGGATAGGTCAGTCCCATCCGCTCCAGCATGGGGCGGTACGACCGGGTGATCCGGTGAGCGGCGGCATAGAGCGCGTAGCAGAGCTGATTGTCGAGCAGCAGCGGGTCCGTGGTGGAACTCACCTGCTGCTCCGGAGCGTCGACCATATACACCAAGAGATCGATCCCCAGATCCAGACGGCACGACGCACGAGTGGCGATATCGGTTCCTCGCGCCCGGCTCCGCGCCCGGGGCATCGGACGCGAGCCGAACGAGGGGTGCCCGCTGTCCGAAAGTCTCGTTATTTCGCTCCGATTGCAAGCATTTACCGGACCAGCGACCGGATCCATAGCCGATCCAGGCCAGGGGCGGGATGCCGCACGATTGCGTGATCTTCGCGACGATGCCCGCCCGCGCGCCCTGGCCCTTATTACGAACGGGGCGGATTGATGCGCGATCAGCCTGTGGCCGCCGCCTTTTTGGCCTGTGCCTTGGCGGAGGGAGCGGCCACAATGCGGGGATCAGGACCGCGACAGGATACCACGATGCAGCACGCCCCCTCAGCCTTCCGCTCCCACGCTCTTCCGATGGCCATCGCCCTGGCCTTCGGTCTCGGCCTGCCCCTCGCTCCGGTCTCGGGTTCGGCGCTGGAAGGCCCGGCCCCGGCCAAACCGGGGGAAGCCACCGCGCCGGCGGTGGCGGCCAAGCCCCGCGTCGTCATCGTGGCTACCGGTGGCACCATTGCCGGCGCCGGCGCCGATGCCGCCAACAGCGCCACCTACCAGGCGGCCAAGGTCCCGGTGGACAAGCTCATCGCCGCCGTGCCCGCCATCGCTCAGGTCGCTGACGTGCGAGGAGAGCAGGCCTTCCAGATCGCGTCGGAGAGCTTCACCAACGCCCAATTGATCCAGCTCGCCAAGCAGGTGTCGGCCCTGGTCAAGCGCGACGACGTCGATGGCGTGGTCATCACCCATGGCACCGACACGGTGGAGGAGACCGCCTATTTCCTCGACCTCGTGGTGAAGACCGACAAGCCCATCGTCATGGTCGCTTCCATGCGCCCGTCCACCGCGATCTCGGCCGACGGCGCCCTCAACCTCCTCGACGCTGTGGTGGTGGCCGGCGCGAAGGATTCCCGCGCCAAGGGCGTGCTTCTCACCATGAACGACGAGATCCAGGCCGGGCGCGACTCCACCAAGCGAGTCAACATCAAGCCGTCCGCGTTCTTCAGCCAATGGGGGCCCCTCGGCATGGTGGTGGAGGGCAAGACCTACTGGTTCCGCGCGCCGGTGAAGCGCCACGGCACGACGTCCGAGTTCGACATCGAGACGATCGACTCCCTGCCGGATGTCGCCATCGTCTACGGCTCGGGCAACATGCACCCCGAACCCTACACCTCCGCCGTGGCCGGCGGCGCAAAGGCGATCATCCATGCCGGCACCGGCAACGGCTCGGTGGCGGGCTACCTCGTCGATACCCTCAAGGACATTCGCGGCAAGGGCGTGCAGATCATCCGCTCCTCCCGCGTCGGCGACGGCTTCGTCCTGCGCAATGCCGAGCAGCCAGATGACAAGTACGATTGGGTCGTCGCCCACGACCTCAACCCACAGAAGGCCAAGATCCTCGCAGCCGTCGCCCTGACGAAGACGCAGGACACCAAGGAGCTACAGCGGATCTTCTGGGAATACTGAGCGGATCGCCCCGACCGCCGCCTCAGCGCAGGAGGAAGCCCTCCGGGGCGAGGGGTGGCGGCATGGGCTCACCGAGAGCGTCGAGAACGATCCCCTCCACCACGCGGACGAGGGCATCGAGGGGCAAATCGTTGGGCTCGGTGCCGAACGGATCCTCCAACTCGTCCCCCAGGGCATCGAGGCCGAAGAAGGTATAGGCGACGAGCGCCGTCACGAGCGGCGTCACCCAGCCCAGGGTGCCCGCGAGCCCGAAGGGCAGGAGCAGACAGTAGATCCAGGCCGTGCGGTACAGAAGCAGGGTGTAGGCGAAGGGGAGCGGCGTGCTCTGGATGCGCTCGCACACGATCTGGACCTGACCGAGGGCCGCGATCTTCTGCTCCAGCAGGCCGAACTGGATATCGGTCAGGTCCCCCGCCCGCTGCGTCCGGCCGAGATCGGCCGTGAGGTGCACGAGCACGGAGTCGGCCACGCTCGGGCGGTCGCGAAGGGGCGCGGCCTCCGCCTCGGACAGCCAGGGCGTGGCGGCCGCAACCTCGTCCTCGCGCCGCATCTGCGCATGGAGAGCCTTGGCGAAGGCCATGACGCGTTTCATCGTGCGGCTTCGCAGCGTGTCGTGCCGCTCCTCGGGGAGGAGCGCCGCCAGGAGCCGGGCGAAGGAGCGCGCTTCGAGGATCAGTGTTCCCCAGGCTTTGCGCGCCTCCCACCAGCGGTCGTAGCAGGCTCCGTTGCGGAAGCTCAGGAAGATGGACAGCGCCAACCCGACCAGGGTGAAGGGGCCGATACCGGCACTCATCGGAAAGGGATGGGGCCAAGCCCGTTCCACCGCGACGACCCCGATGGCCGCCGCGGTGATGAAGCTCACCTTCAGCGCCACCCTCGGCAGGATCGAGCCCTGAAGCGTGAACAGCACGGCCATCAGGTTGGGACGCGAACGGACGATCATGGAGGGTTCGAGGTTCCGGTTATGGGATCGACGGCCGCATGACGGCACCGTCCGGATGAGCCTGCGTCACCGGGCGGTTCGATGGCAAGGCAACCTGGCGTGAACACCATCGATCGGCAACGAACCGCATCCGATCTCGCGACATCGACGGAGTACCGGGAATGGAGACCGGCGCACAACAGCCAGCAGCGGTGGAACTCAGAATGTAGAATACTGTCGACTTTCCCGCACCGCAAAAGTCTTCAGGCCGCCGAAGTAAGAGGGGACCATTGCGCGGAATCCTCGCGAACCACCGGAAAGGCTGCATACCGGGGCGCGAGAACCCAGCAATCCGCTGCAGTGCAGCAAGACGTTCGCGTCGCTACTGCCCCTAGACCAGACCCTTGCGGAAACTGGACCGCATCTTTACGGTGTCCGCGCCAAACAAGACTTCCGCACTCGCGAAACTATGCAAGATATCACTTGTGTTAGGGTTGGGACGCGGCAGGCGCTCCGAGGACAGACCGGTCGATGAAGAAAAATAAGGTGATCACGGCCGAGGAGGCGATCGCCCTCATCCGGCATGACGACGTCGTCACCACCACTGGGTTCGTGCAGAGCTGCATCCCTGAGGCGCTTCATGCCGCTCTTGAGAAGCGCTTCGTCGACACGGGCGCCCCACGCGGCCTCACCCTGATCATGACCGCCGGCGCCGGCGACAGCAAAGGCCTCGGCACCGGGCGGCTTCATCACGAGGGCCTGTTGAAGCGCGTCATCGCCGCGAATTTCGGGCGCATGCCGAAGGTGGCCAAGGCCGCCCAGGACAACAAGATCGTCGGCTACAACCTGCCTCAGGGCGTGATCTCGCAGCTCTACCGCGCCTGCGCCGCCGGCCAGCCCGGCCTGTTCTCCAAGGTCGGCCTGCATACTTATGTCGATCCGCGCCACGGCGGCGCCCGCGTCAACGAGGTGACGACGGACGAGATCGTCAAGCTCGTGGAGGTCGATGGCGAGGAGTGGCTGTTCTACACCGCCACCAAGATCGACGTCGCCTTCATCCGCGGCACCTCGGCGGATCCGGCCGGTAACATCTCCTTCGAGAAGGAGGCCCTGACCCTCGATTGCCTCGCTCAGGCCATGGCCGCTCGCAACAACGGCGGCATCGTCATCGCGCAGGTGGAGCGCATCGTCGACGACGGCTTCCTCCTGCCGAAGGACGTGCGCGTTCCGGGCATCTTGGTGGATTGTGTGGTCCTGGCCGAGCCCGAGATGCACCGCATGAATTACGGCGTGCAGCACGATGCCGCGCTCGCCGGCCAGATCCGCGTGCCTGTGAGCGGCATGAAGAAGATGAAGCTCGACGCACGCAAGATCATCGCCCGGCGCGCGGCCTTCGAATTGCCGCCCAACGGCGTGGTCAATCTCGGCGTCGGCGCGCCCGAAGGCATCTCGGCCGTGGCCAACGAGGAGAAGGTGACACCCTACATCACCCTCACCACGGAAGCCGGCGCGGTGGGCGGCGTGCTCGCGTCCGGGTCGAGCTTCGGCGCGGCGACGAATGCCGATTGCGTCATCGACCAGAACCAGATGTTCGATTTCTACGATGGCGGCGGCCTCGACATGACCTGCCTCGGCATGGCCGAGTGCGACCAGCACGGAAACGTCAACACCAGCGCGTTCGGCGGCAAGCTCAACGGTTGCGGCGGATTCATCAACATCAGCCAGAACGCGCGCTCGGTGGTCTTTGCCGGCACCTTCACCGTGGGGGGCCTGGAGACCACGATCGAGGACGGCAAACTCAAGATCGTCACCGAGGGACGCTCTCAGAAGTTCCTGCCGCAGGTGGAGCAGATCACCTTCAGCGGCCCCTATGCACAGAAGCGCTCGCAGCCGGTGATCTACGTCACCGAGCGTTGCGTCTTCCAGCTCACGGACGAGGGGCTCGAACTCATCGAGGTAGCACCCGGCATCGATATCGAGCGCGATATCCTGCCCCATATGGGCTTCACGCCGATCATCAAGCACCCGGCGCAGATGGACCCGCGCCTGTTCCGGGACGAGCCGATGGAGCTCCTCTCGGACCTCCTCAACCTCAACCTGCCAGAACGGGTCAGCTACGACGCCGAGCGCAACATCCTGTTCCTCAACCTCGAAGGCTGGCACGCCCGCATCAAGAGCGACATCGACGACCTGCGCAAGGTCCTGGTCGATGCCTGCAAGAAGGCCGGCCAGCGGGTCAACTCGGTGGTCAACCACGACGGGTTCCGGATCAACGAGAACCTGTACGACGATTACGCGAGCATGATCCAATACCTCTCGGCGAACTATTACCTCACCACCACACGCTACGCGACGAGCGCCTTCCTGCGCCTCAAGATGGAGGAGGCCTTGAACAATCGCGGCCTCGCCCCGCACGTGTTCGAGCGCAAGGAGGACGCCCACGCCTTCCTCGACGGCATGGACCGCAAGGTCCGCCGCGCCTCCACCGCCATCGACGCGGCGGCGTGAGAAACGCCACCTCCGGGTAAAGCTTGGAGAGGGCGGACGCTCGGGCTGAACTGAAGCGTCATGCTGCGGCGACCGACCGCTCCGCCCACAGGGCGGATGCTCGGCCTTAAGCCTTTCTCAGGTTTCGGTTGCAATCACATCATCGACACCGCCCGCTCCTCTCGGGGAGCGGGCGAACACGGTGATGGAGAACGCGTCCGTGGTTACGATCAAATCCTCGCTGCCCTTGGATGCGCATACGATCGACATCTATTCGTATGACGATCACGTCAGCTATTCCCATCAGGTCGAGACGGGTTTCCGTGCCTCGCTGAGCGAGGACATCTTCTTCGACATCGTTGGGTCCGGGTTCTCCTACGAGGCCGCCCCCTACCCCGTCACGGGCGTGACCAATGGCGTCACCCTGTTCTACGGCGCCAGCCCCCTCCTGGAGATCCAGGGTCTCGCGATCACGGCCGAGCAGGCCCTCGATTATCGCGAGCAGGATGCCGGGAGCGTTCGGGCGGCGATTCTGTCGGGCGACGACACCCTCACCGGATCGAAATACGCGGATCTCCTCGACGGCTATGCCGGCGCGGATTCGATGACCGGTGGCGGTGGCGACGACGTCTACATCGTCGACAATGCCAGGGACCGCGTGTTCGAGCGGCCGATGTCGGGCACCGACCGAGTCGAGGCCTCCATCTCGTTCTCCCTCGGCAAGCAGTTCATCGAGAACCTGACCCTGACGGGTAACGCGGCGATCAACGGCACCGGGAACACGCTCGACAACGTGCTTCTCGGCAACGATGCGGCGAACAAGCTCAAGGGTGGCGGTGGCGGCGACATCCTCGTCGGCGGCGCGGGGAAGGACACGCTCACGGGCGGCGTCGGCAACGACACCTTCGCCCTCCAGGCCATCTCGGACAGCCTTGCCGGCAAGACCTACGACACGATCACGGATTTCGCGTTGGGCCAGGACCGGATCGACCTCTCCGCGATCCAGGCGGTGACCGGTGCCGAAGGCGACCAGGGCTTCACCTTCATCGGCAATGCCGCGCTCGCCCAAGCCGGAGACCTGCATATGAGGGTGTCCGGAAGCTCCACGTTCCTCGAAGGCGACGTCGACGGAAACGGCCGGGCCGATTTCCAGATCCTGTTGAAGTCCGTCGTCGGCGACCTTCAGGCGACCGACTTCATCCTCTGATCCCGCGGGCGGTTCACGCCACCGGCGTCGGCACGCCGATGCCGACATAGTGGAAGCCGTGGCGGGCCACGTCCTCGCCCCGGTAGACGTTGCGCAGATCGACCACCACCCGCGCCGCCATGCTCTGGGCGAGGAGCGCCCAGTCGAGGGCGCGGAAGGCGTTCCATTCGGTGACGATGACGAGGGCGTCGGCCCCTTCGGCGCAGGTATAGGGGTCGTCGGCATAGGCGATGTCCGGCATCAGCGCACGGGCACCCTCCATCCCCTCAGGGTCATGGGCACGGATGCGGGCGCCGGCATCCTGCAGGCCCGCCACGATGGACAGGGACGGCGCGTCGCGCATATCGTCGGTGTTCGGCTTAAAGGTGAGGCCGAGGAGCGCGATGGTCTTGCCCCGCACCGAGCCGCCGCAGGCGGTGACGATCTTGCGGGCCATGGCCCGCTTGCGCTGATCGTTGACCGCGACCACCGCCTCCACCAGGCGGATCGGCGTGCCGCAATCCTGCGCTGTCTTCACCAACGCCAGGGTATCCTTGGGGAAGCACGACCCGCCATAGCCCGGCCCGGCATGCAGGAACTTCGAGCCGATGCGGTTGTCGAGGCCGATGCCGCGGGCGACCTCCTGGACGTTGGCGCCGACCTGCTCGCACAGGTCGGCGATCTCGTTGATGAAGGTGATCTTGGTGGCAAGGAACGCGTTGGCGGCGTATTTCGTCAGCTCGGCGGTGCGCCGGCCGGTGACGAGGATCGGCGCCTGGTTGAGATAGAGCGGTCGGTAGACCTCGTTCATCACGCTCGCCGCGCGGGCGTCGTCGGCCCCGATGACGATGCGGTCGGGCCGCTTGAAGTCGCCGATCGCCGCGCCTTCGCGCAGGAATTCGGGGTTCGACACCACGGCGAAATCCGCATCGGGCCGCGCTTCGCGGATGATGCGCTCGACCTCGTCGCCGGTGCCGACGGGAACCGTGGATTTGGTTACCACCACCGTATAGCCAGTGAGCGCGGCGGCGATGTCGCGGGCCGCTGCATAGACATAGGAGAGATCGGCGAAACCGTCGCCCCGCCGGGATGGCGTGCCCACCGCGATGAACACCGTATCGGCGGCGGCCACCGCGCTGGTCAGGTCGGTGGCGAAGGTCAAGCGGTTCTGGCGGACGTTGTCGGCGACCAGGGTATTAAGACCCGGCTCGAAGATCGGGATGCGCCCCTGTTCGAGCGCTTCGATCTTGGCCGGATCGTTGTCCACGCAACAGACCGTGTGGCCGAAATCGGCGAAGCACGCACCGGAGACCAGGCCGACATACCCCGCGCCGATCATCGCGATCTTCATCAGGCTCTCTCCTCGGCCGCCTCGATGGGGCGTCTCGACCAACCGTCTCTCGCCGCCGGCGGTGACAGATCCATGACGGATCGGGCGCTTGCCACCCTCGGCCCCACCGGACCGGGACGATGGCGGACCATCACGTCGGCAGGTCCCGAAGCCTCCACCTCCACCGGGCGGATCGGTGGACCGGGGCTGTATAGCAGCCCCTTGCGGATGACAAACGAGAGGCCGCGGCGGTCTCGATTCCCCGCCGATCCGGGCGCGTCCGTCGCGGAGCGCCGTGCCCGTCACCGTGATACGATCCGGGCCATGATCCTTTGCCTCATCCCGCCGGCCGCCACCCGGAAACACGTTCCGTCCCGTGCCATGCAGGCGCTCGTGGCGGTCGCGATCACTCTCGTGGGCCTCGCCGTCGCCGTGGAGGCAGCTTTTGCCCGACCCTTCGTCGATGCCGCCGGACGAACGGTGGAGGTGCCGGAGCGCGCGAAACGCGTCCTCGCTGCCGGGCCGCCGGCCTCGGTCCTGCTCTACACCCTGGCCCCGGAGACCATGATCGGCTGGGTTCGCGCCCCCTCCCCCGACGAGGCCGCCTTCCTGACGCCGAAGACGCGCGGCCTGCCCGCCTATGGCCGGCTCACCGGAAAGGGCAACACCGCCAATGTGGAGGCCGTGCTCCTCATGAAGCCCGATCTCATCATCGACGTGGGCAGCACGGCGCCGACTTATGTCTCCCTCGCCGACCGGGTTCAGGCCCAGACGGGCATTCCCTATATTCTCCTCGACGGCGCCATCGACAGGACGGGCGAGACCTATGCCAAGCTAGGCGAGCTCATCGGCACGCCTGAGCGGGCCAGGGACCTCGCCACCTATGCGGAGGCGATGATCGCCGAGGTAAAGGGACGGATCGACTCGATCCCCGCCGACCGGCGGCCGCGCGTCTATTACGCCCGCGGGCCGCGCGGATTGGAGACGGGGGTCACCGGCTCGATCAATACCGAGATCCTCGACAGGGGCGGTGCCCGCAACGTCGCCGAGAGCGGGGGCGCCTCTGGCCTCACCACGGTGTCTCCGGAACAGGTTCTGGCGTGGAACCCCGACGCCATCATCACCCTCGACCCCGCCTTCCGGCGGGGCATGTCCACCGATCCGCTCTGGAGCACGCTCGGCGCCGTACGCGCCGGACGGGTCTACCAGACGCCGCGCCTACCCTTCGGCTGGTTCGATTCGCCGCCGGGGATCAACCGCCTGATCGGCCTGCGCTGGCTCGCGGGGCTGCTGCATCCCGACCTGTTCCCGGAGCCGATGGATGCGATCGCGCGCGATTTCTACAAGCGGTTCTACCATGTGGACCTCGACGCGGGCCAACTGGACACCCTGCTGAAGGATGCCGAGGCGGCCCGGCCGTGACACCCTCCTCCATCGCCGCCCGCCCCGTCCTGCGCCTCGCGCTACGGGGCGGGCTCCCGCTTCTGACGTTGCTGCTCCTCGTTCTCGTCTCCCTGGCGACGGGTAAGTACTCCGTACCCGTCGCCGACGTGGCGCGCATCCTCTGGGCGAAGCTGCTCGGGCTCTCTCCCTCCGTCGATCCGACCGCGCAGATCGTGGTGTTGCAGGTGCGCCTGCCGCGCGTAGCGGCGAGTCTCGTCGTCGGCGCGGCCCTCGCCGCGGCGGGCTCGACCTACCAGGGCCTGTTCCGCAATCCCCTGGTCTCGCCCGACATTCTCGGCGTCTCGGCAGGGGCGAGCCTCGGCGCGGTGCTCGGCATCTTTCTCTCGCTCCCCGTGGGTGCGATTCAGCTTCTTGCCTTTGCCGGGGGATTGCTCGCCGTGGGCGCGGTCTACGCGGTAGGCCTCGCGGTGCGGCGGCACGATCCGGTGCTGACCCTCGTGCTCGCCGGCGTCGCCATCGGGGCCGTGCTCGGCTCCGCGATCTCGCTGCTGAAGGTGCTCGCCGACCCCTACAACCAGCTGCCCGCCATCACCTATTGGCTGCTCGGCAGCCTCGCCTCCGTCACCCTCGGCGATGTCTGCGCGGTTCTGCCGGCGATGGTGCTCGGCCTGCTGCCCCTCATCCTGTTCGCATGGCGGATGAACCTGATGAGTCTCGGCGAGGAGGAGGCACGGGCGCTGGGCGTGGAGACGCGCCTGCTGCGCCCGCTCTTCATCGCCGCCGCGACCCTGGTGACCGCCGCCGCCGTCTCCGTCACCGGCGTGATCGGCTGGATCGGCCTCCTAATCCCGCATGTGGCGCGGCTGATGGTCGGGCCGGATTTCCGCCGCCTGCTGCCGGCCTCCCTCCTGATGGGGGCGGGCTATCTCCTGGCGGTGGATCTCGTCGCCCGCACCGTCGCACCGATCGAGGTGCCTCTGGGCATCCTGACCGCACTCATCGGCGCGCCGTTCTTCCTTTGGCTCCTGGCCACGGCGAAGCGGGGCTGGGCGTGAGTCTGGGCATCCACGACCTCGCCTTCGGCTACGGCGCCAAGCCCCTCGGCGCGGGCATAGGCTTCACCTTGAAGGCGGGCGAGGTGCTGGGCCTGCTCGGGCCGAATGGCGGCGGCAAGACCACCCTGTTCAAGACCCTCCTCGGCCTGCTCCCGGCCAAGGCCGGGCGGATCACCCTCGACGGCGAGGATGTGGCGACCTGGTCGCGGGCGCGGTTCGCGCGCAGCGTCGCCTACGTGCCCCAGGCCCACGCCGCCTTCTTTCCCTTCCGCGTGCAGGACGTGGTGCTGATGGGCCGGGCGAGCCGGCTCGGTGCCTTCGCCGCCCCCGGCAAAACGGACGAGACGGTCGCCCTCGAGGCTCTCGCCACCCTCGGTATCCGGCATCTGTCCGAGCGGAGCTATACCGAGATCAGCGGTGGCGAGCGCCAGCTCGTCCTCATTGCCCGAGCGCTGGCGGGGGAGCCGCGCTTCCTCGTCATGGACGAGCCGACGGCGAGCCTCGATTTCGGCAATCAGGCCCGTGTCCTCGACCAGGTGCGGCGCCTGAAGGAACGCGGCATGGGCATCGTTCTCTCGACCCACGATCCCGACCACGCCTTCCTCTGCGACACGGTCGCACTCCTTCACGAAGGCCGGCTCCTGGCACTCGGCAGACCGGTAGAGGCAGTGACGCCGGAAACCCTGCGCCTCCTCTACGGCGTCGACGTCGCCATCGTGCCCCTGCCGGGCAGCGAGCGCTTCGTCTGCACGCCGATCCTGCACCGCTGACGCGGCACGCCGCCCCCCGCCCGCGCGTTGCCGTGCCGACGAGCGTCGATGAGGGAACGGAGACCGGATGCCAGTGCTGGAGACCCCCGACGGCCGCTACATCGTCGTCAAGGGGCGCCTGTGGCGGCGCTCCGATCCGAATCTCGGCGAGGAGAGGCGGGAACGCCTCGTCAAGGCTCTGATGGATGCCCGGCGCGCGGTGAAGGAGGCCAAGCGTGGGGAGGATGAGGCCGCAATGAAGCGGGCCCGTGCGGCGGTCGATGCCGCCAAGCACGGCCTGGGCGAACGCGGCCCCGTCTGGTGGACGGACGGCGCCCCCGACCAGAATCGCCGCATGGTTACGAACACGACCTACGCGGAATGGTATGCCGGGCTCGAGGCAATGTAGCGGAATCATCGCTGCGACCGACGTGGCCCCGAATAATCGTCCCGGACCGGATGTCCGGGACGATGCTCTCGTGGGATGCGCGTTCAGATCACGAAAATGAAATCCGCCGTCAGAGCCGCCTTGTTCTCGAACGTCGCGAACTGAACCGCGGTACCAACCCCGACGCCATCGGCATCATAGCTCAGGCTGCCGGTGCTCCGGTCGTACAGGATGCGGTCGTTGGCATCCAAGGCGACTGCGCCATTCACGAACATATCGGCGCTCAGGCGCGTGGGGGTATCCACGCTTCCGAACGCGCGGAAGATGTCGCTGTCGAGATGGACGGCATCAGATTGTCTCGTCAGGAAGTCGGTGACGCGATCGATGTTTCCGCCACCGAGCGTCGACGCGAAACGAAAGACGTCATTCCCGATTCCGCCGGTCAGCACATCCGTGCCCAATCCGCCATCCAACGTGTCACGCCCGGCACCCGCCGAGAGCGCATCGTTGCCGCCGCCGCCCCGGAGGATGTCGGTTCCAGCCAGCGTCGTGAACATGTCATTGCCGGCGCCACCCGAAAGCTGGATGTTCTCGACATTGATGACCTTCGTGCCGCTGCCGCCGAGCTGCGTCGACGTCTCGACGCTGACCATGACGAAGGTCAGCGCCCCCCCGGTCCCGGCGCGATCAAGCACGAGCGTATCGTTGCCCGTCCCACCATCGATCGCATCGATGCCCTGATTGCTGGTGATGGTGTCGTTTCCATCACCGCCCCGCAATTGTCCCCTCCCCGCAGACCCTGCGGAGTTCCCCCCGACCAGCGTATCGTTGCCGGTTCCGCCGTCGAGGATGTTCGTGCCGTCGCCACCATCCAGTTGATCGTTGCCTGCGCCACCCCGGAGGATATCATTGCCCGCACCGCCGAGGAGAATATCGTTTCCGGCACCACCGTCCAGAACGTCGTCGCCATCCTCCTCTGGGCCGTCGTAGTCATAGGGCGTCGGATCACGGCCGCCGAAGAGAACGTCGTTGCCGTCGCCACCTCTCAGCACGTCGTTGCCAAGTCCGCCGTCCAGGTAATCATTCCCGGCCCCACCCTCGAGCGCGTCGGCGCCATACCGACCATAGAGCTTGTCGTTTCCGGCCAAGGTCGCAAAGTGGTCGTTCCCGTGTCCACCGGTAATCTCGAAGACTTCCGCGTTGATAACGGACGTCCCGTCGCCATGCATCTTGGTTGCATTCGACGTGAAGTTCATCACGAAGGTCAGGTCGGTTTTTGCGAAAAACCGATGAAGTATCGCTGTATCGATACCAGCACCGCCATCGATGACGTCAGAACCGCTTCCACTATAAACGATATCGTTACCGCTACCACCACCGAGTCGATCGTCACTCATGATGACGTGGGGAGGGGTATATCCTACGTCACTGAGGTAGTATTCCTCGCCCGTTCCGCTCGCGAGTCTATACTCATCATTACCGTCATCCAGATTGTCGTTTCCGCTACCGCCGTCGAGGGCATTGTTTCCGTAGTTTCCGACCAGCTCATCGTTACCACCGCCGCCATTCATTGTGGTGCGTCTATCACCACCAAAGAGGTAATCGTTGCCTAGCCCACCACTAAGAATGCTGTCGACGCCATCAGTCGTCAGAGTATCATCGCCTGCGCCGCCATTCACGATATTGGTGCCGCCGCCGGCATGGATGCTGTCGTTGCCGGCGCCCCCCGTCAGTCGATCGTTTCCAGACCCGGTACTGAGCGTGATGGCCTCAATATTGGCGACCGCAGTCCCATCACCGATGAGAGTGGCCGAAGCCGAGAAGGAGAAGGTTAGGTTCACGGTGGATGACGTGCGATTTATGACGGCCTTATCTATGCCTGAACCGCCATCGATCCTGTCCGCACCGCTGTAACTGGTGATGATGTCATCCCCATTACCACCGAACAGCCGATCCGAAGCGAAATCGTAATTCGCATAGTAAGAGTACACATCGCCGACGAGGGTATCGTTTCCATTCCCGCCTTCGAGGGTATCGGCTCCATATCCACCGTAGAGGGAATCGTTGCCGGCGCCACCCCGCAGGATGTCAGAGCCATCGCCACCGTCGAGACTGTCGTTACCGCTGCCTCCATTGAGGACGTCGTTGCCGCCGTTTCCAACGAGCGTGTCGTTTCCCGACGCCGTCGTGAACGAGTCGTCTCCGCGGCCGCCGGTCAGGTTGATGTTCTCCACGCCGATCACGGTAGTCTTGTCGCCCACCAGCACCGTCTTGACGGTGGAACTGCTCATCGTGAAAAACAGGGCATTCTGGGCCGTCGAACGGTTGATTGAGGCCGTGTCGTTTCCATCCCCACCATCAAGAATATCGATCCCGAAATGGCTATAGAGAGAGTCGTTTCCGGCGCCCCCGCGAAGCACATCTCTGCCATTCATTGTATAGACGAAAGAATACCCGTCATAAAGGGTGTCATTCCCGCCGCCACCCATCAGGATGTCGTCACCGAGACCGCCCTGGATCGTATCGTCCCCGTTGGCAGCCCCTTGGTTCGAGCCGAACTGCCCCCCGTAGATTCGGTCGTTCTCGTCTTGCCCGACGAGCCAATCGCCATACGTCGTGCCGTAAATAAAACTCACTGGATTCCCCCACCTATCATTAAACTAGTAGATTTTCTATTCTTGCTTATCCATCAGCCGTCAAATTTGTTAATCTATACAACAATATCATTAATATAAATTCCTATAAGTTCTAAGTTTTATATATGTTAATTATATCAATGCACAACTTTAAATATAACGCCCTCTAGATTAGAATATGTAGATTATTGTGAATTGTTTTCATCGATAGCCCGTCGGTAGAGATATTCTGTCCGTCGCCTGCCGCAGCGATGGAAGCGAAATCGAATCATCACAACACAACCCAGGAACGCCGATACCACTGCTTGAGTTGTGAGGCGAAAGGCAAGAGACCTTCAGACTGGGCCCAGCGTTCCTTCGCTCCCTGATGCGGAATGGCCACTCGAGCCAGGACGACCAAGCCGCTCCGCTGCGGCGTTGGGCAACTGGAGGAATTGCTGGCGTCCCTCCACTGGTTCGCCGGATGAGCGGCTGAAATTGGGGCCTGACTCGCTCTACGCTTTGGTACCCGAAGTGCCTTGGCAAAGCGGACGCTGCGCAGCCACGTCGGCTTATCGACGATGGTCAGTTCCGCGAGCACGGAGCGTCGTAGAGCGAATCTTCAGCGTGAGAGCAGCTTTCCGGTGAGACTGCCGAGGATCAGGATCACCAGACCGCAGAAGGCGAGCGCGGTGAACTGGCCGAGGCCCTGGAGGGCGGCGCCGAGGATCGCGACGCCCAAAGCCTGGCCGCAGAAGAACGAGAAGGCGTGGAGGGAGACGGCCGAGGCGCGGGCCGTGGGCGCAACCTCGGTCACCTGCACCTGAAAGGTGTTGTGGAGCATGTAGAAGCCGAGGCCCAACGCCACCAGGGCTGCGCAATCCACCTGCCAGCTTCCCGCGCTGCCGATGACGAGCAGGGCGCCGGCGCAGATCGCGCCTCCGCCGATCAGCATCCGCTGCATCCCGAGAAAACGCAGGAGGAGTGCGACGAAGGCCGAGTAGAGCAGCCCTCCGGCAGCGAACCCCGCCAGCGCAAGCCCGGCCTCGCGCGGGCCGCCCTCCCCGCGAGCCTCGATGAGCGGCGCTAGATGGGGGAAGATGCCAAAGACCGCGATCGCCTCGATGAACACGGCGGCGAACAGCACTCGCGCACGGGGAATGGCGACGATGGTGCGGTAGCGCGCCACCGCCTCGCCCAGTGCGAAGCGTTTGGGTGCCGCGCCGGCCGCCCATTCGAAACCGAGGATCGCCGCCGCGCAGCCAAAAGCGGCGATGGCCGCCGTGATGGCGAAGACGCCTCTCCAGCCGACATCGGCCTCGATCAACCCGGCGAAGGTCGAGCCGGACAATTGCCCGAGGATCACGGCGACGAGGAAGCGGCCGATGGCGACCTGTCGGCGCTCGAGCGGGATCCTGTCGCCCATGAGGGCGAGCGCCAGGGGAATGACACCGCCCGCCGCCGCGCCCGCCAGCACGCGCAACCCGAACAGCACGGTGAGATCCGCCGAGAGCGCGCATCCGGCGAGCGCCAGGGTGAGGATGCCGAGACAAACAGCGATGACCCGCTCCTTGCCAAGGGAATCCCCCACCGGCCCGAGGATCGGCTGGATCAGGGCGTAGGGCAGCGCGAAGGCCGTCGAGAGAAGGGCGACCGTATGCGGATCGCTGCGCAGATCGCGGGCGAGGACGCCGACGAGGGGCTCGATGGCGCGTCCGGCAAAGGTGCTGGCAAAGCCCGCCACAGCCAGGATCACGATCAGCCGCTTGGTCGAGAAGGCCGTTGGCGCTGCGGTCATTCACACCCTCGAAGCGGGGAGGCCCCTATCGGCCCGACGCCCGTGTCAGTCGTCTGCTGGGGTTCCGGCGGTGTCTTTCATATGCCTCGAGGGCCGGCAAGCACGGCGACGGCTTTAGCGTATCTCGCAGGTTTGATGGCGATTACACGAGCGCTATGGGCTGTTCGCAAAAATTCCCAATCCGGCACAGCATAGCCACCGGACGATATCTCAAATTGCATTCTGGTTGAGATATATCTACGATTTTTCCAATGATCAATTCTTTTATCGCTCCGAATTAATATTTAATATTAAATAATATTATCATAAATTGCATTTATGTAGGTTAGATTACTTATAATATCTTTTATTTTAGATATACAATTGAACTATACTTATATAATATCAATCTATTCACGTGAAACATATATAAGTAGCCGCTTAAATCAAATTTTCATCTTTTATAACTAAAATGTATAAACAATCATAATTCACTATTAAACTACTGAGGTAGATATAATGCTAATCGCCATGTCTTTGCGCAGCAAACTCGTTGCGTGTTTCTCCATCATGCTTGCCCTGATCGGTGCCCTGGCCGGCTTGGCGTACTACCAGATCGAAACGATCAACCGAGCGGCGACAGAGCTTCGTGCGGTTCGTCTCCCTGCCGAACAGGCATTGAGTGGAATACAGGTATCAACGCTTCGCATTCGCGTGAACGGAGCGAGAGTTCTTTCTGCAAAGACACCCCAGCAACGAAACGAGGCCATGGCAGCCATTCAGGCACGCCTCGACGAGCTGCGGGCTTACGAGTCGCGCTACATCAGCCTGGCTCAGTCGCCGGCCAGCCAGGAACTCTACGCGACCTTCAAGCGCCAGTTGACAGCCTATCTCGCACAGCAGGCAGAAGGTATTTCGATGGCCGAACGTGGCGATCTTGCAGCAGCGCAAGAACAGTACAATTCAACGATGTCGGAAGCGATCCGAGGCATCATTGCGAACATGAACAAACTCGTCGACATCCAAGTCGCGGCTGCCACGGCGAGCGGGATAGAGGCCCAGAATGCATATGATACTGCGCGGCAACAGATGTTTGTCTTTCTCGGCATTGCCACGATCCTGGCTGTCGGCGCCGTCGTCATGCTCGTCTTCGCCATCAGTCGTCCGCTCACCCGCATGACGGATGCCATGCGCCAGCTCGCCACCGGTGATACCAAGACTGAAATCCCCGCGATCGGTCGTCGCGACGAGATCGGCGCAATGGCGGCTGCCGTTCAGGTCTTCAGGGACAACATAGTCCGGACCGAGCAATTGGAGAACGAAACGGCTCAGGCCCGTCTCGACTCCGAGCAACAGCGCAAGACGGGCATGCGCCAGATGGCCGACGCTTTCGAACGGGCGGTGGGCGGAATCATCGGGTTGGTCTCATCGTCGGCGACGGAACTGCAGGCGACGGCAGAGACCATGACCTCCACGGCCTCCGAAACCGCCCGTCAGTCCACCACAGTCGCCTCTGCCGCCGACGAGGCCGCCGCCAACGTCCAGACCGTGGCAGCCGCGGCCGAAGAGCTGGGAAGCTCGGTGCAGGAGATCGGTCGCCAAGTGTCCGGCTCTTCCGATCTGGCCCAGATGGCGGTCGGCGAGGCGGATCAGACCATCCATCTGGTGCAGGCACTCAGCCAAGCCTCCTCGCGCATCGGTGACATGGTAGGGCTGATCTCGAACATCGCGAGCCAGACTAATCTCCTGGCGCTGAACGCCACGATCGAGGCGGCCCGTGCCGGCGACGCGGGCAGGGGTTTTGCGGTTGTGGCAACGGAGGTCAAGGAACTGGCGACCCAAACGGCGCGCGCCACCGAAGAGATCGGAAGCCAGATCAGCCAGATCCAGGGGGTCACCGGTCAAGCGGTCTCGGCCATCAGTTCGATCACGTCACGTATCCGCGAGATCAACGGCGTCGCGTCCTCGATCGCAGCCGCCGTCGAGGAACAGGCCGCCGCAACACAGGAGATCGTGCGCAACGTGGCTCAGGCCGCAACGGGCACGAGCGAGGTCACCAGCAACATCGTGGGTGTTGCGCGCGCATCCGAGGAGACGGGGGCGGCGGCCAGCCAGGTCCATTCGGCGGCGTTGGAAGTCTCGCGCCAATCCGAGCATCTCAACGTCGAGGTCGCTCGCTTCCTGAATACCGTGCGTGCTGCCTGAGCCCTGCGTTTCCAACTTGCGGTCAGAGGGTCGCCCTTGCGCGGCCCTCTGACCGCAGTCTCTTCCCGCCGCACGGCCATGGCGATGGCGGTGCGGCGCACATCGATCTCCGGCGGGAGGCGGTCGGACGATCGAGATCGAAGGACGGTCAGCGGCACTGCCCGCACGTGCATGCCCCACCATTCTCGCATCCGCTTCACTTGAAGCGCCCCAGCAAGCCTCTCAGACCCTCGGCCAACCGTGCTTGAGCCGCGACGGTACTGAGATCGTGGTCCGCTGCTTCGATCATCGTCACCGGCCCGCCGAGGCGTCGGGCGAGTCTCGCGGGGGAGCGGCCCACATTCTCGTGGAGCGCGGCGAGGCCGCGGTCGCCGCTGCTGTAGACGAGATGCAGATGAGCGCCGCGCCGCCGCAGAGCCGCCACGCGCTGCGCCACCGTTCCGCCGGCGGGGCGGGGACGGAACACGACGGCAAGCCGATTGATCGCACGCCCGATGGCGGCCTGGGTGATCGCCCGAGCGATGGCGCCGACGCGGATCTCGCCGCGCGCCAGGCGTCGCCATGCGGCTCCCTGCTTCAGCAGGCCCGCATAGGTGGAAGCGTTCCGGAACACGTTGCGGATGACGCTATCGACGTCGTCGGCGGGGTTCCAGTCGAAGCAATAAGGATTGACCAGCACCGCGCCCTTCAGCCTCTCCTCGCGGCAGACGGACTGGAACGCGAGATAGGCCCCGCTGCAGGCGCCCACGATGACGACAGGGTCGGGGCGTACGGTCTCAAGGTGGTCGAGGGCGGCGCGGACGTCGTCGAGGGCATCGAGGCTGTAGAGCGGAGAGGCGCCGCCCGGCCGGTCCGGACTGTCGCCGATGCCGCGCAGGTCCATCCGCAGGGACAGATAACCTTGGGCGGCAAGGCGTCGTGCGAGAGTGGTCGTCTGCCGTCCCCAGCCGGAATGCACGTTGGTGCCGGCATTGACGAAGAGCACCATCGGCCGCGCCGGTTCCACATCGCGCGGATGGCACAGGATGCCGAACAGCGACCGGCCGAACCGCGAGGGCTCCTCGCGCCAGCCGTCCCCCTCGATCGGATCGGCCGGGAGCGGCGGGAGCGCCACGGTTGGGGCAAGACGGGGCTGAGCTCCCTCGGCGACGATGGCGATCAACGCCGAGAAGGCCTCGTCCGGCGTCTCGGCGTAGAGCGGGTTGGCGACGAGGGCGGCGAGGCCGGAAAAGGGCCGCGTGGTCACCCGCGCGCCCAGCGCGGCGTAACGCGGGCCGAGTCCGCCGGCCTCCGCCCCCAAGAGGAGGATGTCGGGAGCCGGTGCCCGCTCCGCCTTGACGAGATCGATGACGGAGAGTTCGGCGGCCAGAGTTGGACCGATGTGGAAGCCGCCGACGGTGAGGCAGCCCACTTCCTGTGGCAGGGGCGATCCGTCCGGCAGGCGCCCGATGGTGCGCGACTGCATCGTCATCTCGCGAAGATAGGCGCGCCCGGTCGCGAAGGGCGCCAGCAGGATGAGCCGGTCGATACGCTCGCCTTCGGCGGCGAGGGCCGCGAGGGTGCCGCCGAGGCGCAGGCCGACGAGGACGATGTCCTCCACTCCCGCCTCCTCGCGGAGGTAGCGGATAGCCCGACGTACCGCCCGGAGCCAAGCCTCGACGCTGTCGGCGCCCGCATCGCCGGAATCACCCACGCCGGGATAATCGAAGCTCAAGGTGGCGCAGCCCGTGGCGGCGATCCCCTCGGCGAGGCCGCGCCAGGGGCGGTGCGCCGAGAGCTGCTCGTAGCCATGGGTGCCGCACAGGACGATTCCGCGGCGCAAGACGCCCGGGCTGAACCAGCCGAACAGTCCGTCGAAGGCGATGGGGCTCAGCGGCAAGATCGAGGCGGCGTCCCCAGTGATGCGGGAGGTCTCAATCGCCATGACCGAACCTCGCGATTGCGATGCCGTTGAGGGCGCCGACATGGCCCGTTGGCGCGTCGCCCGTCGCAGCGGTTCCGAGAAGCGGCACGATCCGCGTCGCTCCGGGTGCGAGCGAGAACCCATTGTCCGATGGCCGGCCGGCGCTGGTCTCGATCCGGACGCTGAGGGCGTGCCGTGCAGTGGCGATCCTTAGCGCCCAGCCGGTTCCGTCGCGCGTCAGCTCGGCCGTGAGCCCGAGCTCCCGCGGCTCCGGATCCGGCCCCTGCGGGTAATGGAACGCCTCGTCGATCACCGCGCCGGTGCCCGCATGGGTGAGGCTCGCATGGCCGAGCACATGGGCCGGCGGCCCGAACCGGTAGGCATGGGTCGCGTCGAAGAAGCGCCCCAGCAGTTCCGCCGACGACCATGACGCGGAGCCGCGCGGACCGACCTCGATCACCCGCTCGGCCCCGATGACCACGCGACCGCCCGCATCGGTGAAAGCGAGTCGAAGCGTGGCGTCGAGCCGCCGCGCCGTCTCGTTCTGGACATGGACATGGAGGCCGTTCAGCCCCTCGTCGGATAGGGTCGCCTGGACCGGCCGGAATGCGCGTTTCAGGGCGTACCAGGCGGATTTCGGACGCCCGAGACAGTCGACGACGCCCCATCCCGCCCCCGGCGCGAGATCGCGAAAAAACCAGACGAGTCCGCCGGCATTGGGCGAGCGCGCACGGCGCCATTCGGCGAACACCGCCTCCATGCAGGCGTCGCTCGCCGCGCGGCCGAGCGCGAGGTAGCGCTCGGGATTCCCCCCGCGAAGGCGCTGCGGATCCACGCCGTAGAGCAGCGCCACGTAATGGTCGCGCACGCCCTCGAAATCCCAATCCGCGCCCCGGTCGCGGGGGATGCCCGTTGCCCATCGTGGCGAGGCCGGATCGGTAAGGCCGCATTCGGCGAGGGTGGCGGCCTCCGGCACGTTCGCGAAGGCGAGGCATTCGGAGGCGAACCCGACCTCGGCCCGGCGCGCATCCTCGAACGGACGGCGATAGGCTCCGACCCCGTAATAATGGGTCACGCCGGCCCTGGTGGAGAAGGGAAGATCGCCCCCGGAGGGCGAGTTCGGCACCACGACGAGATCGGGCCTTGTCCTGGCCACCAGATCGGGAAGCACGTCGGCGACGAAGCTGCCGGCCCAGATTCCGCGCTGGAAACCCAGCATCGCCGCCTGCTGCCAGCCCTCGCTGCCGCCCGACAGCACGCAGAGCGACGGCGAGGTCTGGGTACGGTCGAGGAACTGTGTGATCTCCTCGACGAGCGTCGCGCGGAAGCCGGGATCATCGGTCGGATAATCGAAATTGGCGAGCATGAGATCCTGCCAGACCAGGATGCCGAGTTCGTCGCAGAGATCGTGGAAAGCTGATGTCTCGTAGAGCGTGATGCCCGGCACGCGCAGCACGTTCATGCCGGCGTCCCGCGCCAGTTCGAGAAGGGGCCGATAGCTGTCGCGGTCGCCGGGCAGGCCGACGAGGTCGGGCGGCGTCCAGCAGGCGCCACGGCAGAAGATCGGTACGCCGTTGATCGCGAGACTCAGCCCCTCCTCGAACGGGCGGGTCAGGGTAAGGGTGCGAAAGCCGACCCGGCCGAGATCGAGGTGCCTGTCCGCGACCAAAACTTCAACCGCGTGAAGCCTCGGCTCGCCATGGGTATGGGGCCACCACGGGGGGATGTCCGGCAACAGGAGTTCGCCCTCGAACCCTCCGGGGGCGACCTGACGGAGGGCGACCTCGCGGCCGTCGCAGATCAGGAACGCCGGTCCCTCCGCCACGCCGTCGAGTTCGATCCGCACGGTGAGGCGTCCCGTCCCGCCATCGAGGGCCGTGCGCAGATCGACGGACGCGATATCCACGTCGTCCCCGCGAAGAACTTTGCGCGTCACCGGCCGATAGGGGCCGACGTTGTCGATGGACGGGCACCAGCCCGGCATGAAGCCGAGCAGGCTGGTGCGGACATGGCGCAGTGAGCCCGGCGTCGCCAGGAGCGGTCGCCAGCGGCCACGCTTGTGCGGGCGCGCCAGCTCGGCCGAAAGCGAGCGGAAGCAGAGGGCGATCTCGGTCGCGTGGGAGAGATCCGCCTCGACCTCCCGGGCCAGGAACATCGACCGGCTGGTACCGGCAAGGACCCCGTCGATCCAGATCTCCGCGATGGTCGCCAGCCCCTCGAAGCGCAGGCGCTCGCGGCCGGTGCCGGAGAGGGTCGCCCGATACCAGATGTCGGACTCGTGGAGTGGCGTCGGCGCGGCCTCGGACCATAGCCCGGCCTCGCGCAACGAGGCCGCCGCCGTGCCGGGGACGCGGGCTGGAATCCAGCCCTCGCCCGGCAGGTCGTGGGGTGTCGCACAGGCGCCCGGAGACGACACCGCCAAGTGCCATGGTCCCTCAACGTTGAGTGCCGGCACGCCGTCGACGGCGAGGATACGCGCCACCGCGACGCCCCTCAGGACAGCGCGCGGTAGAGGGCGGCGAAGACCGCGTCGTAGGTGCCCGCCGGCCCATCGAGGCGTTGGCAGAGACCCGTGGCGTTGCGCCGGCCGAAGGCGCGCGCCAGCTGGAACTGGAAGGCCTTGGCTTCCGCTGCAAGCTTTTGCGCCAGTTCCGAGCCCGCCGACATGCCGGCGACGCCATGGCTTTCGAGCCAGGCGAGATGGCTGCCGAGAAGCTCGAAATTGGCTCCGAGCTGGCGGGTGGTGTTGAAGGCGTAGCCGTGGAAGACGCTGAGCGGGTTCTGCACCAGCACCTCCGCCCGCGCCGCCAGGGCATCCCGGAAGGCGAGGACGGGATTGGCGCGTGGAGCGAAGCGGCGGTGATGGCGCAGCAGGTCGAGGGCGGCACGCGGCAGGTCGCCGTCGGCAAGCGGTGGCCCGATCTCCTTCACGAACTCCGCGTAGGGAAACAGGGTCGAGGGTCCGAAAATTCCCGCGTAATCGGCGCCGCCAAGCCGGAAGCGGCCGGCATTGTGGAGATAGTCGAGCTCGCGCTCGCCCGTGTCGAGGCCGAGGATGCCGATGGTGGTCTTGCCGTGCTCACGGCCATAGGTGGTCCCCGCCGTGTCGGGCAGGTGGATCGCGTCCACCTCCACGAGCACCGGGCATCCGCGCGAAACCTGGACGCCGGCATGCGCCTCCAGGCTCTCGAAAATCGCGAGTTCCTGGATCGACAACCCGTAGAGCCGCTCGATGTCGCCAGCGGGCGGCTTGAAGAAGGTGAACTGGTCGCCCTCGAAATCCTGCCGCAGGGTGAAGCCGAGCATCGCTTCCGGCACGAGGCCCCGGCCGTGCAGCAATTCGATCCAGAGATCGACATAGCAGTTCGTCTCCGGCCAGATCCGGTCGGAGCCATGAAGGGGATAGCAGGCGGGCAGCGGAATCCCCAACGCTTCCTCGCGAGCGGCGGCGGCTAGCATCGGCTAGCCCCAGAGCCGGTCGCGCACGGCGTCCGGCCACGCCGTGATGTCGAGGCCGTGATGGCGGAGCAGCGCCAGGGTGATCCGCTCGAGCCCGAACCCGACGCAGGCGGTGTGCGCGACCTCGCCGTCGGCCTGCCGGATATCCCAGATCGTGCCGAAATGGTCCTGGTGGTAGTTGAAGCTGAGGCAGGCGGTGGGCTTGTCCTCGCTGTTGACCGGCACGTTCAGTTCGAATTTCAGCCCCTGCGCCCGCTGGTTGTTGGCCAGCATGCGCCCGGCGCGGCCGAAGAATGGGTCGTTGGCCGGATCCACCGCGATCGGCAGGCCGAGTTCGCGCATCATCGCGGTGCCGCGCTCCAGCCAGAGCTCGCGGAAGGCGAGTACCTGATCGGGGCTGCCCATGCGGACGTATTCGCGCATGCGGAACATCTGCATCCGCGTCGGCTCCAGGGAGGGCTCGTGGCGGAAGCAGTAGGATTGCAGGTCGAACAACAGCCCGCCTTCGGGCAGCGCCCCACGCGCGGCGGCCACCGGATAGAGCGGGTAACAGGCGGCAGGCGTCAGAACGATCTCGCTAGCGGCCTGGCCGCCGGTCCAGTCGGTGCCGGCCTCGATGCAGGCCAGCAGCCGGGCGTGATCGGCGTCGTTTCCGCAGAAGCAGTGGATGGTGCCGGCGAGGTTCGGAAACCCCTTGAGGTAGCCGCTGCGCTCGAAGGCCGGCCGGCTCATGCCGGGCGGGAAGCGCAGGGATTCCGCGCCGTCCCTGGCACCGAGCCGGGTGGCGATCCGGTCCAGGGCCTCGACCACGCTCTCGAAATCACCGCTGCGCCCATAAAGCCCGTCGACGCCAGTGCGAATGAGGAGACCCTGGTCGAAGAGTTGGTCCAGCAGGGAGCGCGGCCCGGACGCAGCCGCCCCGACGCCTGCATCGGGCACGGGATCGAGGGCGAGAAGCTGGTCCATCATGCGCTCAGAAGCTGGCCCCCGCCCTTCTGCACGAGCAGGAGGTTTGCGGTGTTGGCGAGGATGCGGTCGTTGTTGATCATCAGCGGCGCCGACAGCACGTCGCGCAGTTGCCGACCGAGGCTGAATGCGGTGCCGTTCTTGTAGCCGGAGAGCCCGACGATACCCAGCGCACGCTGGACGATATCGACCGATTTCGTCGAGATCGTCGTCTTTACGTTGTTGAGCATGACGGCGAACCCGATGGAGCCGAGCTCGTCCGCGTCGCCCTGCGCCGCCTCGTAGCGCTTGAGGGCGGCGATCACCGTCGCCTTCATGGCCTGGAGCTCGTTGGCGGCCTCGGCCAGACGCAGGGCCCCGGGGGGAGCCTGGCCCGGCCTGCGCCGGGCTTCGCCCTGAACATAGGCCCTGGCCCGGTCGAGGGCATGGCTGGCGATGCCGAACCAGACGCTGCTCCAGAGCAGGTGCGAGGCGGCGAGCATCGATTGCGCCGCGATCTCGGCGAAGGGTTTCGGCAGGATCTGCGCCGCCGGCACGTCGCGGGCTTTGAGCTTGAATCCGTCGCTGCAGGTGCCGCGCATGCCCAGCGTGTCCCAGGTGCTGGTGCGCTCCAGGGACATCTGCCCCTTCATCAGGGCCACGAGGACCTGGTCCGACGAGGCCGCGTCCGGATGACGGCGGCCGGTGGCCAGGATCACGTCGGCATGGGCACCGTAGGAGATGACGGTGGCGTCCTTGGCGAAATGGAATACGTCGCCCACCGTCTCGACCGCGCATAGGCTGTTGCGCAGATCGCCGCCGATGCCGCCCTCGGTGGTGGCCGAGGCGAAGAGGAGCTGATCGCGCGCCACCCCCTCCATCAGGGCGCAGTGCCACTCGCTCTCGAGGCCGTGCGAAACGAGGCTCGCGACCTTGATCTGATGCATGGCAAAGACCATCGCCGCAGCGGAACAGGCCTGGGACAGGGTGAAGCAGACCTCCGCTATCTGCGACAGGCTCGCACTCTCGCCACCGAACTGCATGGGGATCTGCATCCCGAGCAGGCGCTCCCTCTTGAGAGCCGCCACTGCCTCGGCGGGGAAGCGGGCCTCACGGTCGACGTCGTCGGCATGGAGGGCAGCGATGGCCGCGACCCGCTTGGCGCGGATGGCGATGTCGGTCATGCCGCTGCCGAAACGGTCAGCTTGCTCACCGTCTCGACGATGATGCGGATGGTGGAGAAGGAGCGCCGGTTGAGGAGGTTATCGGGGAACTCGATATTGTAGCGTTCTTCGAGCGCGAGCATCAGCTGGACCGAGCCGAATGAATCCAGACCTTTGTCGAACAAGTTGTCGTCTTCGCCGAGACTGTCGATCACTTCGGTCAAGGCCGCGACGCTCTTGAGCGTTTCGCGGATGTCTTCGGGAAGTACCATGTTGCCGCGCCTTTTACATAATATTTCTCCGAAAATATCGCAGTGATCCTGCCGGTCAAGGCCAATCGGCCCAGGTAGTTAATGAGGGGACACAATTCGGCATGAATATTGGTAAATAGACTTGTTTACCAATGCCAATTCTGAACAGTCATCGCATCGCTGATACGATCATCCAAGGCTGCACACGGCATGCCCCCTTGCCGATGCCCTATTCGGCGGGCATCGGCTCCGGAACGACGGGCCTTATCGGCTGAGGAATGGCCTGCCTATCGGAAGATGACACCTCCTCGTCGGCCCGCCGCTCCTCCGCCCGCTTGAGGATCTCGCGGGCCTCGTCGGCCTCGCGCTGGCGGCTCCAGAGGGAGGCGTAGACCCCGCCGAGATCGAGCAGGGTCTGATGGTCGCCGCGCTCGACGATCACGCCCCGGTCGAGGACGATGATCTCGTCCGCATTGACTACTGTCGACAGGCGGTGGGCGATGACGAGGGTGGTGCGGCCACGGCTGACCTTGTCGAGGGCGTCCTGGATCTCACGCTCGGTAAAGGAATCGAGGGCCGACGTCGCCTCGTCGAGGACCAGGATCGGCGGCCCCTTCAGGATCGTGCGAGCGATGGCGACGCGCTGTTTCTCGCCGCCCGACAGCTTCAGCCCGCGCTCGCCCACGGGCGTGTCGTAGCCCTCCGGCAGGGCGGAGACGAAGCGGTCGATCTGGGCGAGGCGGGCGGCCTCACGGACCTCCCCGTCGCCCGCGTCCCACTGACCGTAGCGGATGTTGTAGCCGATCGTGTCGTTAAAAAGCACGGTGTCCTGCGGGACCATGCCGATGGCGGCCCTGAGACTCCCCTGCTCGACCCCGGCGATGTCCTGGCCGTCGATGAGGATGCGCCCCGATTGCGGCTCGTAGAACCGGAACAGCAGCCGCGACAGGGTCGATTTGCCGGCTCCGGAGGGACCGACGATGGCGATGGTCCGCCCGGCCGGGACCTCGAAGCTGACGCCGCGCAGGATGGGCCTCGCCGGATCGTAGGCGAAGCGGACGTCCTCGAACCTGACCACACCGTCCGACACGGCGAGGGGTTTCGCGCCCGGCCTGTCGGCGATCTCGGGGTTGCGGTGCAGGATCTGGAACATGTCGTCGATGTCGATGAGCGCCTGTTTGATCTCGCGGTAAATCATGCCCATGAAGTTGAGCGGCATGGAGAGCTGCACCAGCATCGTGTTGACGAGAACGAACCCGCCGAGCGTCGTGCGGCCGGCCATGATGTCCCGTGCCGCGAGCCACATCACCACGGTCATGCCAATGGTGAAGATCAGGGCCTGGCCGGCATTGAGCACGGCGAGCGAGACGTAGGTCTGGGTCGAGGCCTTCTCGTATTTCGCCATGGAGCCGTCGTAGCGCTCGGCCTCGCGCCGTTCGGCCCCGAAATACTTCACCGTCTCGAAATTCAGCAGCGAATCCACGGCCTTGGTGTTGGCATCCGTATCCGAATTGTTCATCCGCCGGCGGATCTCGATCCGCCATTGCGTCGCCTTCCAGGTGAAGGCGAGATAGGCCGCCACCATCACGAAGACGACGAACGAGTAGAGCCAGTCGAATTCGTAGGCGAGGACGCCGATGACAAGGAGGAATTCGACGATGGTGGGGACCAGCGTCAGCACCATCAGGCGCGAGAGCTCCTCGATGCCGCCGCGCCCGCGCTCCAGCACACGGGTGAGGCCGCCGGTCTTGCGCTCCAGATGGAAGCGCAGGGAGAGCCGGTGCATGTGCTCGAAGGTCTGGAGCGCGAGGCGGCGCACCGCATGCATCGCCACCTTGGCGAAGAGCCCGTCGCGCACCTGGGTGAGCACGGCCATGATCACCCGCGACAGGCCGTAGAGCCCGATCATCAGCATCGGTGCCGCGAACAAGCCCGTGGGGAGCGTGGCCCCGAGGCCGTCCTTGTCCCCCACCGCCGCCACGAGGGCATCCGTCGCCCATTTGAAGGTGAAGGGCGTCAGCATCGTCACGAATTTCGCGACGAGGAGGAGGCCGAAGGCGAGGAAGACGCGCCGCTGCAGGTCCGGCCGGGTATGGGGCCAGAGGTAGGGCCACAGGCGCCGATAGGTGGCGAACAGGCCGGGGCGCTCGGACGGCGTCGTGCCGCCGCCCGCCGCGGAGGTGGGATCGGTGCTCATTCAGGCAGACTCGGGCAGATGAACCGGGAGCGGTCGAATTCAGCTCCCGATATAGTCCATCGAACCGTTCCAGACAGTCGCCCGGCGGCGCAGGGCCGGGATGCAGGACGCGCGGTCGCGGCTTAGCTGCGCCGCTTGTCCTGCGGCAGCGTGGACGCAGTCTCGGACGGGACCACGAAGATCTGGCCGGGATAGATCAGGTCCGGGTTGCGGATCTGCGGCTGGTTGGCGTCGAAGATCACCGTGTAGCGGATGCCCTTGCCGTAGATGCGCCGGCTGATCTGCCACAGGCTGTCGCCGCGGGTGATCCGGGCGGTGTTGATCTCCGGCACGAACACGCTCTGCGGTGCGGCCGAGGGCTGGATCGCCAAGGCCGACACCGCTTTCGCGCCGGCTTCGTCCGTCGTGGGGCTCGGCTGCGACCGGCCCATCGTCATGGCAGAGGCCGGCGTGCTCGGCGAGGCGTCCTGGGGCGCCCCCTGGACCGGGCGGCCGAGGGGAGAAGCAAGGACCGGTGAGGACTTGGCATGCGGCCTCGCCGCCAGCGCCGCGCTCGGCAAAGGCTTGGCCGCGAGGGCCGACGGCGTCGCGTTCGGCGGCGCGTCCTGCCCCGAACCCACCACGGGCTTTGCCGCATGCGGCATGGAGAAGGCGACTTCGGATCGGTTCTTCACCTTGCCCGAGACCGGATCCACCTGATCGATGCGGATCCGGTAATCGCCGGGCGCGACCCCGCGCCCGATCGTGAACGAGACCCGCCCGTCGGCGCCGACGCTGCCGGGGGCGATCTGGGCGTCGTTGATGTAGAGGCGGACGGTGGCACCGGCCGGCGCCTGCCCGGTCACGAAGAGACGCCCGCCTTCCTCCGCATCGACGCTGACGACCTTCACCGGCACGGCATCCGGCTTCTGCGCGCCGGACGAGTCGGGACCGGCCGCTTCGGGTCTGGCGGCAACCGCGCCATTCGCCTTAGCTGAATCGCCCGGGGCCCTCGCCGTGCCGCCGGACCTGTCCGAACCGGCGCCCTTCGGACCGCCGCCGGCCGCTTTGGCCGAAGCCGCATCCACCGGACGATCCGGCTGCGACAGGACGACTGTGGGTTTGTCGGGGGACGTCAGGGCGATGAGGGGCTTGGTGGTACGGTCGGCGGAGACCACCACCATGACGGTCTCCCGCGCCTGCCGCCCCTGGCCGTCGGCCCCGATCGAACTCAGGGTGATCTCGCTGCTACCGGCGGGGAGCGCAGGCGGGACGATGGCAAACTGACCGGACGGGTCGATGAGCGCACGGGCAATCGGGTGGTTGTCGCGCAGCATCTCGACGGTGGTGTTGGGCGTTCCGCGACCGGCGATCACGGTCTCGCCCGTCGGCTCGACGCGGATGATGTCGAAGGTCGGAGCCTGCGCCTGATCCTGCGCGGCGGGCGGGTTGCCCGTCTGCCCGGTGGCGCCCCTTCCCCCCGCCGACGACTTTCCCGGCGTCGTCGAAGCCCCCTCATCGCGGCGCGCCGGAGGCGTCACCGGCGAGCCGGGGGCGGCGGGCGATTCCGCCGCCCGCGATTCGGGCGTGCTGGTCTCCCTCGGCTGAGGCGACGTCGCCGCGGCGACGGGCTGCTTGTCGCCCTGCGCGCGCTTGAACATCTCGCCGGTGCCGGACAGCACGACGACCAGAGCGAATCCGGCGAGCAGGCCACCGCCCGCGAGAATCAGGCCTCGCCGCCACTGCGCCGTCATGGCACCCCCGCTCCTCAAATCCCTCGACTTTGCGGCAGATAACATCGTCGGGTTTCGACTCTGGCTGTCGACAAAACGTCGATTGATGGCGACATACTAGCCGACATGATCTCAACACCAAATCGCGCTTCCCCCCGAAAGGCGGGATCATTCACGAAATCAGCAGTTTGGCCCCTGGATGGCGCCTCCCTGCCCCTGATCGGGGGAGGCTCGGCATGGCCCCGGTGAAGAACGTCTGCGTCTATTGCGGCTCGGGCTTCGGCGGCGATCCGGCCTTCGCCGGGGCCGCGGCGGCGCTTGGCCGCGCTCTGGCGGAAGCCGGGCTCGGCCTCGTCTATGGCGGCGGTAATGTCGGGCTGATGGGCACGGTGGCTCAGGCGGTGCTCGATGCCGGCGGCCATGTCACAGGCATCATTCCGGACTTCCTCAAATCGCGCGAGCGGATGCTGGACGCCATCCAGGAGACCATCGTCGTCGGTGACATGCATACCCGCAAGCGGCTGATGTTCGAGCGGTCCGACGCTTTCGTCGCCCTGCCCGGCGGCATCGGTACCCTGGAAGAACTCGTGGAGCAGCTTACATGGGCGCAGCTCGGCCAGCACAAGAAGCCGATCCTGCTTCTCTCGATCGCCGAGTTCTGGACACCGCTGCTGACGCTCCTCGACCACATGCGCGACCAGGGCTTCATCCGCGAGGGGCTGGAACTCAATTACCTCGTGGCAAAGGACGCCACAGAGGTCATCGGCCTGCTACGGAACGAACCCACGGAGACTTCGCCGGAGGCGGAGGCGTTCGTGGCCGAGCGACTCTGAGCCGCGAGGGCTTCACCGCCTAACCCCTTGGCGTTCCATAAGGCCCCACCTCCCACTGGGCGGGGGTAGGTGGGATTGTGTGGCTTTTACCCTCACCGCGTCGAGGGCAGCAGCCAGTTCGGCAGCCACATGGCGATGCCGGGGACGAGGCAGAGGATCAGGATGGCGACGGCCATCAGGATCACGAAGGGCAGCGTGCCCCAGATGATGTCCTTCAGCGGGATGTCGGGGGCGATGTTCTTGATGACGAAGATGTTGAGGCCCACCGGCGGGTGGATCAGTCCCATCTCCATGGTGATGGTCATCACCACGCCGAACCAGACGAGGTCGAACCCGGCGGCCTTCAACGGCGGCAGGATGATAGGCGCCGTCATCAGGATGATCGAGACCGGCGGCAGGAAGAAGCCGAGCAGGATCACGAGGCCGAGGATCGTCACCAGCAGCACCCACTTCGACAGCTGCATCGCCACGATGGCGGCGGCCGCCGATTGCGAGATGTGCAGGTAGCTCATCACGTAGGCGTAGAGGAGCGACATGCCGATGATCAGCATCAGCATGGTGGATTCCCGCAGGGTCGCCGCGAGGATCGGGTTCACATCCTTCGGGCGCCAGACGCCGTAGATGACCGCGATGAGACCGAGCGCCAGGAGGCCGCCGAGGCCCGCCGTCTCGGAGGGCGTAGCGTAGCCGCCATAGAGCGCTACCATCACGCCGGTGAGCAGGATGACGAAGGGCAGCACGCGGGGCAGCGTCGAGAAGCGCTGGCGCATGCTGTAGGTGTCCTCGGCCAGGATGGCCGAGGCGGTGCCGTGGCGCTCGTAGGCGTCCTTCGCGGCGGCGTATTCCGAGCGGAAGCGGTAGACCGACCAGGCGGCGAACAAACCGACCAGCAGCAGGCCCGGGCCGATGCCGGCGAGGAACAGGCGTCCCAGCGATTGCTCGGCGGCGACCGCGTAGAGGATCATGGTGATCGAGGGCGGCAGCAGGATGCCCAGCGTGCCCCCTGCCGCGATGATGCCGGCGGCGAAGCCCGGCGAGTAGCCGCGCTTGCGCATCTCCGGAATGCCCGCCGAGCCGATGGCTGAGCAGGTGGCGGGCGAGGACCCCGCCATGGCGGCGAACAGCGCGCAGGCGAAGACGTTGGCGATGCCGAGGCCGCCCGGAATCTTGTGCATCCAGGCATGCATCGCCGAGTAGAGGTCCTGGCCTGCTTTGGACCGGCCGATGGCCGCGCCCTTCAGGATGAAGAGCGGGATCGACAGCAGGGTGATGGAAGCCATCTCCTCGTAGACGTTCTGCGCGACTGTATCGAGGGAGGCGCCGGGCATGAAGAAGAACATGAAGGCCAGGGCAACGAAGCCCAGGGCGAAGGCGATGGGGATGCCGGCGAGCATCGCGCTGAGCGTCGCGCCCGCATAGAGAAAGCCGATGGCCGCGACGCTCATGGGTGGTTGCCTGTCTTCAGAGGTGTCTTGTTGAGATCGGCGCCGAGGCCGACCTTCGGATTGGCCCATCCGGCCGCGCGCGGGCCGTAGGTCAGCGCCTCGACGATCTGCAGCAGGAATTGCAGGCCGAGGAAGCTCATCCCGATCGCCATGAGCGCATAGGGAATCCACAGGGGCGGCCCCCAGGAGGATTGCGAGACTTGACCGTCGACCCAGGCTTCATGGAGCAGGGTCCAGCTCTTCCATGCGAAGAAGGTGACGAACACGATGCTGACGATGTCGGCCATCAGCAGGCGGGCCCGGTTCACGCGGGGCGACAGCAGGCCGCTCAGGGCCTCGATCGCCACGTGGCCGCGCCGGGCCTGCACGGCAGCGGCGGAGAAGAAGGTGGCCCCCACGATGAGGAACACCGCCATCTCGTCCTGCCAGTCGGTGGGTTCGTGCAGGGCGTAGCGCACGAGCACGCTGTAGCTGAGCACGAGGCAGGCGCAGACCAGGGCGATGCCGCCCAGCAGCATGATCACCCGGTTGATGGCCTTCATGCCCCGATCGAGATGCCCAAGAATCCCGGGGATCCGGGGCTCGGGCGCCATCGTGGCGGTCTCTGAAGCGGCCGAGGCCGCGTCGAAGGCGTGGCTCACGAGACCTGCTCCGCCAGCTTGAGGAGCTCGGCGCAGCTCGCCGACTTGCCCGCGAAGTCCTTCCAGGCGGTCTCGCGGGCGATGTCGCGCCACTGGCCGAGGGTCTTCTCGTCCAGGTTCTGCACCTTGGCCCCGGCCTTGGTGAAGATCTCCTCGACCTTGGTATCGTCCGCCTTGGCGCCAGCCTGCCCGAAGGGTTCGAGCTCGGCGCCGATCGCCATGATGAGATCCTGCTGGTCCTTGGGCAGGCGCTCGAAGGCGATCTTCGACATCATGATCGGCTCGAGCATGAACCAGTACGAGCGCTCGCGGCCCGACGTCAGGGACTTCGACAATTCCTCCAGGCGGAACGAGATCAGGCTGGTGGATGAGGTAATGACCGCATCGCAGGCGCCGGTCTGCATGGCGGCGTAGGATTCGCTGGAGGGGATCGACAGGGTGGCCGCGCCGGCCTGCTTCATCATCAGGTCCATCTCGCGGGATCCGCCACGGACCTTGAGACCCTTGGCGTCCGCGGGCGCGTAGAGGGGTCGCTCGCGGCTGGCGACGCCGCCCGATTGCCAGACCCAGGAGACGAGGAGGATACCCTTCGAATCGAGGATCTCGGTGATCTTCCGGCCGACCGGCGCCTTCTTCCACGCAACGGCCTGCTCGTAGGAGCTCACGAGTGCCGGCATCAGGCCGATGTTCATCTCCGCCACTTCGCCGCCTGCATAGGGGCTCGGGTAGAGGCTCATATCGAGGGCGCCCTTACGCATGGCGCCGAACTGGGCGTTCGTCTTCATCAGCGACGAGCCCGGATAGACCTGCACCTCCAGTGCCCCCTTCGAGCGCTCGGCCAGGAGAGCGGCGAACTTGCGGCACATGCGGTCGCGAAAATCGCCCTCGTCGATGGTGCCGCCGGGGAACTGGTGCGAGATCTTCAGGGTCGTCGCAGCCCTCGCCCTCCCGCCCAGGGACAGGATTGCAGGGGCGGCGAGGCCGGATGCGACAAAGGTACGGCGTGTCAACGTCATGGCGTTTCTCCCGTGGCGACCTTTACGGTCTTACCGTTTTGCACCGCACCATTTATACTGCAGCGCCAATTATTTATACCAACGAACTATGTCTTGTATATTTTGTCAACGACATTGAATAATGGACCGCAACGAATTTCAAGACACGTAGGGACGGGAACGCCATGACCCGATCGCTCAGCCTCAGGCAGACGATCGAGACGGAGATCGTGGATGGTCGGCTGGCCATCGGCTCCCGCCTTGACGAGACCGAGCTCGCCGAACGCTTCGGCGTCTCGCGCACGCCGATCCGTGAAGCGTTGCTGCAGCTGGCCATGACCGGCCTCGTAGAGATCAAGCCGCGCCGGGGCGCCATCGTCAGCGCCCCCGATCCGGAGCTGCTCGTCGCGATGTTTGAGACGATGGCCGAGATCGAAGCGTCATGCGGCCGGCTCGCCGCCCGCCGGCTGATCGTGGCCGACGAGACGGCCCTGAAACAGGCCCTTGCCGCCTGCGCGGCGGCGGCGGCCGACGAGGACCCAGAGACATACTATCAGGAGAACTACACCTTCCACACGGTGATCTACCGCGCCTGCCGCAACGACTTCCTATGCGAGCAGGCGCGGCTTCTCCACCGGCGCCTGACCCCGTTCCGGCGGATGCAGCTGAGGGCACGTCACCGGCTTGGGCAATCCCTGGCCGAACACGAAGCCATCGTCGCCGCCATCGTCGCCGGCGACGAGATCGCGGCGTCGGACCGGCTGCGCGCCCACGTCATCGTCCAGGGGGACAGGTTCTCCGATCTCGTCGCCAGCCTGCGCTCGATCAGCGACGCGGCGTGAGATCGAGAGGCTGACAAGATGGGGAACTCGTCAGCAGGCCTTCGATCAAGGCCAAACAATCATTAGGGATTGACCATCATGGTTACGGCGACCTTGCACAAATCCGCTCGTTTGCCCGGACCGTTTCATGCGCCTCTCCATCAAGACGACACTCATCGGCCTCTTCACCGCCCTCGCCATCATTACGACGGTGCAGGGCGTGGCTGCATTGCGGAAGCTCGACGCGATCGGTGGCCGCATCGAGTTGCTGGCCTCGAATTCGCTACCCTCGGTCGATGCAGCCCATGCCCTGAATGCGCTGGTGATGCGCACCCGCCTCTGGCAGTTCCGCTACCTGATGGCGGAGGACGAAGCCGAGCGTGCCCTGAGCATCAAGAATGCCGGCGAGTTGATCCAGAACATCGAGAAGGGCTGGAGCGCGTATCGTCCCCTCGTCAGTTCGCCCGAGGAGCAGGCCCTGTTCGATGAGTTCGGTGCGAAGTGGCAGATCATGCTGAACGGCTGGAATGGCCTGAGCAAGACCGATCCCGACCAGCGCACGGCGATCATCGAACGCTTTCGTGGGCCGATGAACGCCGAGTACCTCGCCGCAACCGCCGCCGGGCGCAAGCTCGTCGAGTTCAACGGTCGGGCCGGAGCGGCGGCCAGCGCGGCCGCGCGCGAGGAACAAGCGCAGGCGGTCTTCACCACGCAGGTCATGCTGTGCGCGGCCGTCGTCATGGCGCTCGCCGCCATGGCCTTCGCGTTCTTCGGGGTGTCGCGTCCCATCGAGCGGGTGACGGCCGCCATGCGCCGTCTCGCCGCCGGCGATACAGAGGTCACCATCCCCGGCACCGGACGGAAGGACGAGATCGGCGCCATGGCCGCGACCCTGGACACCTTCCGGGACAATCTGGTCCGTACCCGCACCCTGGAGACCGAGTCCGCCAAGGCCCGTGCCGGGGCGGAAGCCCAGCGCAAGACCGCCGCCCTCGCGCTAGCCGACGGTTTCGAGAACGCAGTCGGCTATATCCTGACCCGGGTCTCGGCGGCGGCGACGCAATTGCGTTCGACCTCCCAAGGCATGTCCGGCACCGCGACAGAGACCGCACAGCAATCCGTCGCCGTGGCGGCGGCGGCCGAACAGGCGGGCACCAACGTCACCATGGTGGCGGCAGCGGCGGAGGAACTCGGTTCGTCCGTCATGGAGATCGGCCGTCAGGTCGATGGCTCCACCAGCCTGGCGCACCAGGCGGTGGAGGATGCGACGCGGACTGGCGCGCAGATGAAGGATCTGAGCGACGCCGCGGCGAAGATCGGAGACGTCGTCGCGATGATCGCCACCATCGCGGGTCAGACCAACCTCCTCGCCCTCAACGCCACCATCGAGGCGGCACGCGCCGGCGAGGCGGGCCGGGGTTTTGCCGTCGTGGCGGCCGAGGTCAAGGAACTCGCCAACCAGACCGCGCGGGCCACGGACGAAATCGGCAGCCAGATCAGCCGGATCCAGGGCTCCACCGGCCAGGCCGTCACGGCAATCGAGACCATTACCGCCCGCATCCGCGAGATCAGCTCCGTCGCCACGTCGATCGCGGCGGCAGTGGAGGAGCAGGGTGCCGCCACGCAGGAGATCGTGCGCAACATCAACCAGGCTGCCGAGGGCACCGGGGAAGTGACGACCAACATCGCGGGCGTGGCGGGGGCCGCCGAGGAAACGGGGGCCGCCGCCTCGCAGGTGCTGGCCTCCGCCTCCGAACTCTCCCGGGAATCTGAGCATCTCAACGCGGAAGTGGGACGGTTCCTGGCCACGATCCGCGCGGCCTGAAGCGGACCGCGCCCGTCGACGTCCCACAGCGAATCCAAGTCCTGAGGCCTGGCCCCGTCATCGGGTCGGCGCTTCAGGTCCCCGCGCCGAAATTCTCGGCGATGACCGGGGTCTTGGAGCGGATATGATCGCGCATGAGCGCAGCCAGCGCCTCGCCGTTCCTGGCGTGGAGGAGCTCGATCATCCGCTCGTGCTCCGAGACGGCGCGGCTCCATTGTTCCGCGGTCTGGTGGACGGCGTAGCGCGAACGCTGGATGCGGCCGGACAGGCTGGCGTAGATGGTGCCCAGCACCGAATTGCGGCTCGCGGCCATGATCGCTTCGTGGATCGTGCGGTTGAGCCGGAAGTACGTAGCCTCCTCGCCCTCCTTCCACGCCTTCACCATGGCGTGGTGATCCCGCTCGATCTCGGCGACCTCCTCGTCGCCGATGGTGCGGCAGGCGAGATCGGCGGCGGTCGCCTCGAGGCCGGCGATGACCTCGATCATTTCCTCAATCTCGACCTGGGACAGGCTAGCCACCCGCGCCCCGCGGTTGGGCAGCAGCTCGAGCAGCCCTTCCGTGGCGAGGATCTTGATCGCCTCGCGCAGGGGCGTGCGCGAGATGCCGAACCGCTCGGTGAGCTCGCTCTCGTTCACCCGCGCCCGCGGCTCGAGTTCCCCCGACTGAATGAGATCCCGCATCCGGTCCACGACTTCGTCGTGGAGGTAGCGGCGATTGATCCCGACCGCCGAGTCCAGCTTTTCCATGAGGGCGTAGGTCTTGTCGTTGGAGGGTGGATACTCTCCAGACGTGTATGCGTCGGGCATCGGCCTGTCGAGGGAGCGCCCGAATAGTTGATCGATACCGCAATCGCACACTTCGTCTTCGCAGATGCGAAGGTGCCGGCTTTCGATCAGTGCATCTCTTCGTGCCAGGTCCGTCCATCCCGCTCGATCAGGGCGATGGCGGCGGTGGGGCCCCAGCTTCCGGCCGGATAGGAGCGCGGCGGCTCGGGCCGGTCCGCCCAGGCCTTGAGCAGCGAATCGGCCCAGGCCCAAGCCACCTCCACCTCGTCGCGGCGCATGAACAGGGTGGCGTTGCCGCGCACCACATCCATCAGCAAGCGCTCGTAGGCATCGGGATAGCGCTGCTTGAACGTCTCTTCGAAGGAGATGTCGAGGTTGGTCGGCCGCAGGCGCATGCCGCCTGGTCCGGGGTCCTTGGTCATCACTTCGAGCTTGATCCCCTCCTCCGGCTGGAGCCGGATGACGAGGCGGTTGGGCTCGCGCCCGAAGGATTCGGCCGGGAAGATCGAGAAGGGAGAGGCGCGGAACTGCACCACGATCTCGGAGAGCTTCTGCGGCAGGCGCTTGCCTGTGCGGATGTAGAACGGCACCCCGGCCCAGCGCCAGGACTGCACTTCGAGCTTGAGGGCGACGAAGGTCTCGGTGCGGCTCGCCGTCTCGCCGCCGAGATCGGCGCGGTAGCCCTCCACCGGCTTGCCGTCCACTGCGCCGGCGGCGTACTGGCCGCGCACGGTGACAGCCTGGACGTCGTTCGGCGTGATCGGCTTCAGGGCGCGCAGCACCTTCAGCTTCTCGTCCCGCACGGAATTGGCGTCGAGGGTGAGCGGGCTCTCCATCGCCATCAGGCAGAGGAGTTGGAGCAGGTGGTTCTGCACCATGTCGCGGAGCGCGCCCGACGTGTCGTAATAGCCGGCCCGGCCCTCGACGCCCACCGTCTCGCCCACCGTGATCTGGACGTGGTCGATCACGTCCGCCGTCCACAGGCGCTCGAAGATGGTGTTGGCAAAGCGCAGGGCGAGCAGGTTCTGCACCGTCTCCTTGCCGAGGTAATGATCGATGCGGAAGATCTGCTCCTCGGGGAAGACCTCGCCGACCGCGTCGTTGATGGCGCGGGCCGATTTCAGGTCCTTGCCGATGGGTTTTTCCAGCACGACGCGCGACTTCTCGCCGATGAGGCCGTGGACCGAAAGGTTGCGGCAGATCGAGCCGTAGAGATCCGGCGAGGTGGCGAGATAATAGGGCCGGACCTGATCCGGCCGCTCGGCGAGCTTGGCGGCGAGATCCTCCCAGCCGTCGTCGCCCGCCCCGTCCACCGCCACGTAATCGAGATGGTCGAGGAAGGCGCCAAGCTTGTCCTCGTCGAGGTCGCGGGCCGGGACGAAGCGCTTGAGCGCGTCCCGCGCCCGCTCACGAAATGCCTCGACGCTCATCTCGGAGCGGGACGCACCGATGATGCGGCTGGTGCCGGGGATCTGTCCGTCCTTGTACCGGTAATACAGGGCCGGCAGCAGCTTGCGCGTCGTCAGGTCACCGGTGGCGCCGAACACGACGCAATCGAAGGAGGCGACTGGGATGATGGTGGCCAAAGGGCGGCTCCCGTTCTGATATCCCCGGGGACGGGGCTGTTGCCGTGGATCACGTTCGTGACGACCGACATGCGTCCTGTACCATGCAAGGCATCCGCCAGACCGGCTCCGAGCACGGGCCAGAGCTTCAGCAAGGCAATCGGCCGATATGAGGGCGGGACGACGGGCTCAGCCCATATGGCGCCGGAACGCGTCCGCATAGTCCGGGTGCCAGCGCGAGAGCGCGGGCCGGTTCTCGATGACGTCGCCCGCCGCCCAGGCGATGCGGCGCTCGTCCTGCCCTCGGGTGGTCTCGTTGTCGGGGCAGAGGATGTAGAAATCGCCCCGCGCCATGGCCTCGATCATGAATTCCACCGTCTCCTCCGGAGTCCAGGCGCCGTCCGGCTTCTCGGCCACGCCGCGCGCCCGGGTGAGACCGGTATAGACGAAACCGGGGATGAGGAGATGGGCGCTGATCGTGGCGCCGTCGCGCCCGCGCAGGTCGTGGGCCAGCGCCTCGGCGAGCACTTTCACCCCCGCTTTCGAGACGTTGTACGGCGTGTTGCCCGGCGGCATGGTGATCCCCTGTTTCGAGCCGGTGACGATGACCGCGCCGGGCTCGCCCGCCTCGATCATCGCCGGAATGAAGGCCTGGATGCCGTTGACGACGCCCCAGAGGTTGGTGTCGAGGATACGCCGCCAGGTCGCCTCGTCGGAGAACAGTCGTCCGCCGGCCTCGATCCCGGCATTGAGCATGACGAGCACGGGGGGATCGCCCGCCGCGTCGCGCAGGGCCTCCATCTCCTCGCGCCGCCCGACATCGGTTGGGCGAGCCAGAACCTCGGCCCCCGTCGCCGCGATCTCCGCGCGCGCCCGCTCCAGCGCCTCGCCGGGCAGGTCGGCGAGGACCACCCTCATGCCGGAGGCGGCGAACCGTCTGGCGGCGGCGAGCCCGATGCCACTCGCGGCTCCCGTCACGACGGCGGTGGCGCCTCTCCGGATCGCGGGATGATGGATCATGGCAGGGCCTCCTCGGCGGTTCGGGTTGGCCGGGAGGTAGGGCGGGGTGTCCCGTTTTGTCAGGGCCGGCCGGCACGGAGGGGGAGGAACTTGGTAACCATCCCGCCCGCATGATCCGACCCTGTCTGCTCACGAGGGCTGCCTGTGTCGTCGCGTTGCGTCGTGTTCCCGTCGATTCTGAGTGCCGGCCTGTCGCCGCTGGCGCTGATGCTGTGTCTGACCGGTGCTGAGGCCGAGCCGGCTCCGGTTCTCCCGGAGGCGACGCCTGCTACCGCCAAGCCCGCTCCCAAGGCAGAGGCCGGTCCGAGACCCGACGCCGCTCCGAAGCCCGAACCGGCGGCGGGGAACGCCGCGCCGCAATCCGCACCTCTTGCACAAGGTGCGGAGCCGGCACCGGCGGCGCCGAAGAAATCCCGAGAGCTGCCTCCCCTCGTGGTGGCGCGGGTCTCGGACGACCCTGTCCCGACGCTTGCCCCCTCGACCTTCCTCGACACGTTCCGCATGGCCGAGCGCTACCAGGCCATCGTCGATGCCGGCGGCTGGGGCACCCTACCCGTGGACCTGACCATCAAGCCGGGTGCCCGCGACCCGAACATTCCTGCGCTTCGCCAGCACCTCGTCCTCACCGGCGACCTGCCGGCCGGCGTGCCGAGTTCCGACGTGCTCGACCCCATCCTCGTCTCGGCGGTGAAGGCGTTCCAGGCGCGCCACGGACTGCCCGAGACCGGCATGGTCGGCCGCCAGACGGTGACCGCCCTCAACGTGCCGGCAGCGACCCGCCAGCGCCAGCTCTCGGCCTCCGCCGCGCGGCAAATCGGCTCGAACTTTCCCTACGGTGACCGGTACGTAGTGGTGAATATTCCCTCCGCAGCGGTCGAGGCGGTGGAGCGGGGCGTCGTGGTCCGACGCTACGTGGCCGTGGTCGGCAAGCCCGACAAGGCGACGCCGCGGATCGAGGCGCGTATTACCGACGTGAACCTCAACCCGACTTGGACCCTGCCGGTCTCCATCATCAAGAAGGAGATCATCCCCAAGATGCGGAAAGACCCGGGCTACCTCGCCCGCGAGCGCATCCGCATCTTCGGCCCCGGCGGCACGGAGGTCGATCCGACCACGATCGACTGGGCCGGCGAGAAGGCCGCGAACTACACGCTGCGCCAGGATTCCGGCCTCGACAACTCGCTGGGGCAGGTCCGCATCGACATGCCGAACAAGCAGGCCGTGTACATGCACGACACGCCGTCGAAATCGCTGTTCGCGCGGGAGGTCCGGTTCCACTCGCATGGCTGCGTGCGGGTGGCCCAGGTGAAGGAACTGGCGGGCTGGCTCCTGGAGGGCACGACCGGACCCAACGGCCCCGGCTCGACCTGGGGGCCTATGGAGATCGAGGCCAACATCGCCACCAACGAGCGGCTTGACATCAAGCTGCCGAAACAGATCCCGGTGACCTTCGTCTATCTCACCGGCTACGCCACCCCGGACGGCCGCGCGCATTTCCGCGATGACATCTATGGCATCGATTCGCCGGCGGTGCCGATGCGGGACGCGGTCATGACGGGCTCCATCACACCGAAGAAGGTAGCGCCCGCCGTTCCGGCGAAGGCGCCGGGCAACGCCCCGGTGCCGCCCGGCCTGATTCCGCAGAAGGCGGCGCGACCGGCCGCGAACTGACCGGATCAGCCGCGCTGCAGCAACTCGATTCGGACCCCGTCCGGTCCGTCGAGGAAGGCGGTGCGAAGCCCGGGACGGACGTCGGTGATATCGATGACGAAGGTGACACCACGCAGCTTAAGATCGGCGACCGTGCCGTCGAGATCGTCGACTGCCAGGCCGATATGCTCGATGCCCCGGTTCGGCGGCCTGGCGGCTGGGCCGGCCTCGGGCGCATGCTCGATGAAGAGGGTGAGCCCCGACAGGTCCAGGACGACGCGCGTCACGGACGGCGCACCCTCGCGGGCGACCTCGCGGGCGCCGAAGGTCTCCACGTAGAAACCGGCGGCCGTCACGGCGTCCCGGCTGCGAAGATGGAGGTGTTCGAAGCGGAAGGTCATACGGTTCTCGCTCTGTGCCGAGACTCGTCGCCGGCATCGAGTCCATGCCGTGATCGAGACCTTGGCCCCGGTCCCGGCGGATGCCCCAAGGGGATCAGGGGCATCTCTCAGGAGCCGACGTCAACGGATGGCAGGGCGGATCGCGATACAAGGCCCCGCCCGTGTCCGGGCGAGGCGGTCGGCGGGAGTCGATCCTACAACGTAGGCCCCCCTGGATCAGGCCTTACGAATCGAGGCCGGCATCCTCGTCGATATCCACGAGGAACACGATGTCGGCGTCGTCCTCGCCGTCTTCATCCTCGTCCTCGTCGGGCTCTTCGGCGCTCTTGGCGTGGCGCATGTCGGGCTCGAACGGGGCGTCCTCCTCCGAATCGTCCTCGGCCAGGGCGTCCTCGAAGATCTCGATCTCGTCCTCGGTGGCGGGGCGGATCTTGAGCTCGGATGTGCCGTTCCACAGCACCTTGCCGTCGCTCTTCATCGCCTGGATGTCTTCCTTGAAGCCGTCGCAGGTGAACAGGTCGCGAGCGGTTTCCTCGGTCCCGTTGATGACCGCGATGGCCACGCCATCGATATCGAGAGTGAACATCGCACAATCCTCATTCTGGGCGCGCCGGGAGGCGGCCGCGTCGGCGTGGGAATCGTCAGCCCGACAGCCGCCCGTGTAGGGGCGAACGGGGCCGAGGCCAAGACCTCAAGACGAGACCACTTGCGTTGCCCGTTGCGGTGCAACGTTCAGGCGCCGCCCGCCGCCCGGCCGATGGCGCGCTTGACCACGCCCTGGACCTCCGGATTCGACAGGAACAGGTCGTGGTTGATCAGGCCGCCGCCGTAATCCGAGGCGTCGGCCACGCGGACCCCGAGGGCCTCCAGGCGCTCGCGGTCGGCCGCGCCCGCACGCACGATGCCGCCGGCGATGGCACCGGAGAGTTCGAGCGCCCGGTCCTTGGTGGAGGAGATCACGGTGATCTTCGACACGTCCGGCCCCATCCGCTCCACCGCCCCGGTGAACAGGTCGATGTCGATATCGGGGGCGGCGAGCACGATGGCGCCTATGCGTGCCATCGCCGCCTCGCCGGCCTCGGCGCGCAGCATGCGGATGGTCTCCAGGGTCAGGAGCGTCCCCATGGAATGCGCGACGATGTTGATGCGCCCACCGGAGGGCGAACTCGCCAGCGATTTCAGGAGATCCTCGAACGCGTCGCGCGACCACAGGGCGCTCTCGCGGTCGTAGCCGTAATCGAAGGTGGCGGCGGCGGACGGCCAGGTGAACAGGGCCGAGGCGCCACGGAAATGGATGCCGTCCGAAAGCCTGGCCGCGCTCACCGCCGCGGAAGCGAAGCTCTCGCGGTAGCCGTGGACGTAGATCAGCACGTCGCGCCCGAAGGCGGCCTGGGTGAAGGCCGCCGCGGCGCCCGCCCCCGTCTCCACCTGCGGCACCGCCGTCACCGCCCAGTCCCCGCTGACCACGGAGGAGACCTGGCCGATGAGCGAGCGGTCGGGGGCCGAGAGGCGCACTTCGGCGAAGCTCAGGCCGCGACCGCGCTCGGAGCTGAAATACGGGCTCTTGGGTGGGTTGCCCACTGGCTTGCGCGTGGTCGCCACCAGCAGGATCGGGCTGACGTCCAGATTCGATTGCCGCTCAGGGCCGGTGCCCCCGGTGACGAGCCCGTCGGTGACGCAGCCGGCGAGGCCCGGCGTGAGGCCCGCGACGCCCAGAAGGGCGGCGCCGCGGATCAGCGAGCGGCGGGTCTGCGATAGCGCTCCCGGCATGCGGTTTCGGATCATGGCGTGTCGACGGCCCCGTGATGGCCCGGCGCTCGGTCCCGGCTCTCTCGTCCTACCCTGTCGGCGACGATCGTGACCATGGCAGGGCGCGGGCGTGGCGGAGGGGGATGTGAATTGCGGGCAGAGGCCGGTCCGTGGCCCGGCAGGTACAGGTACTCCCGCGCCAGGTACTCCCGCGCCAGGTACTCCCGCGCGACGACACGCGCCCCCTCGACGAAACCGGGCCGGCCCGGCATGAAGGGGCTCATGGCTCTTCCTCCTTCCCTCGACCTCGACTCCCTGCGCGAGCGGTTGCTCGCGGGCGACCGTGCGGCTTTGGCGCGGGCGATCACCCTGGCCGAATCGAAACGGGCCGATCACCGGGCGGCGGCACGCGACCTCATCGACGCGGTGCTGCCGCAGACCGGCACCGCGATCCGCGTCGGCATCACCGGGGTGCCGGGGGTCGGTAAATCCACCACCATCGACAATCTCGGCGCCAACCTCACCGCCGCCGGGCACAAGGTCGCGGTGCTGGCGGTGGACCCGTCCTCCAGCCGTACCGGCGGGTCTATCCTCGGCGACAAGACCCGGATGGCGCAGCTGGCACTCGATCCCAACGCCTTCATCCGTCCCTCCCCCTCCTCGGGAACGCTGGGGGGCGTGGCCGCCAAGACCCGCGAGACCATGCTGCTCTGCGAGGCGGCGGGATTCGACGTCATCCTGGTGGAGACGGTGGGCGTCGGCCAGTCCGAGACGGCCGTGGCCGATCTCACCGATTTCTTCCTGGTGCTGATGCTGCCCGGCGCCGGCGACGAGTTGCAGGGCATCAAGAAGGGTATCCTCGAACTCGCCGACATGATCGCGGTGAACAAGGCCGACGACGGCGAGGGCGAGCGCCGGGCCAATGCGGCGGCCGGCGAATACCGGGCCGCGCTCCACATCCTCAGCGCACCGAGTTCGAGCTGGACGCCCCCCGTCGTCACGATCTCCGGGCTCAACAACAAGCGCCTCGACGCGATGTGGGAAAAGGTGGTCGACCACCGCAACAAGCTCACGGCCACCGGAGAGATCGTCAAGAAGCGCCGGGCGCAGGACGTGAAGTGGATGTGGGCCCTCGTCCACGAGCGCCTGCACCAGCGCCTCGTCGGCTCGCCCGAGGTGCGCAAGCAGACGGCGGAGGCGGAAGCCGGCGTGGCACGAGGCGAATCCTCCCCGGCCGCCGGGGCGGAGACCATCGCGACGCTGATCGGGCTGTGACGCGGGGACATCTCCTCGTCACCGGCTTCGGCCCCTTTCCAGGCATGCCGCGCAACCCGAGCGAGACGCTCGCCCGGCAGGTCGGACATCTCGGCCGGCATGGCATTGCGGGGTTTTCGGTGCGCCTGATGATCCTGCGCACTGCCTATGCGGCGATCCCCGAAATGCTGGAGCCGGCCCTCGCGGAGAGGCCGGCGGCCGTGCTGATGATCGGCGTCGCCGGCCGAGCCAAGCGCGTCCGCGTGGAAGCCCGGGCCGTCAACCGGACGAGCCGGCTGTTTCCCGACGTATCGGGGCGAATGCCCGCGACCCTCAGCCTCGACCGGGACGGGCCGGCGCAGCGCAGGGCGCCGATCGCGGACCGCGCCCTCGTGGCCCTGCAGAATCACGGGGTCGCCGCGATCCCGTCCGTGAATGCCGGGCGCTACCTCTGCAATGCCAGCTACTTCCGCGCCCTGGGGGAGACCTGCCCGGTCCTGTTTCTGCACATTCCTCCGGCAAAGCCCGGCTGGCGACGCGGGACCAGGCCGGCCATCGGCCGGCGCGATCCCTCCGCCACGTTGGCGCGGGCGGTGGCCGAAGTGGGGCGCCGGATGCTCGTGGCCGCCCGGCGCCAGACCCCTGCGTAAACCGCTCGCTCAACAAAAACGCACCGCCATGGTGCTCTTCGACCACTTCGCACGTTCTGTGACCATCGGATGCGGGCGCCGCCTTGGAAGCGCCGATCACGCGTCTTCGATTTTCAAGGAGCAGACCAATGGTTGATACGGATCGGGTCGTCGGAGCGGCCAAGGACCTCGGCGGCCGCGCACAGAGCGCCATCGGCGATGCCGTCGGATCGTCGCGGACGTCGGCTGAAGGCCGCTACCGCGAGGCGGAAGGCCGCGCACAGGAGGTCTACGGCCAGGCCAAGGACACCCTGCGCGACGTCGCCGACAACGTTTCGGATTACGCCGGCGAGGCCTACGATCGCGGCGGCTCCTATGTCCGCGACGGCGCCCGCGCCGTGGAGAGCCGCGTCGAGGAGAACCCGCTCATCGCCCTGGTGATCGCCGGAGCCGTCGGCTACGGCCTCGCCCTGCTGCTGCACGGCCGCCGCTGAGCCTTCACGGCCCGTAGCCTGTGGATCGCCCTGCCTCGCCTTCCGGCGAGACAGGGCTTTCTTTGCCGCCTATTGCGCGGTCCAGCCGCCATCCATCGGGATGTTGGCACCGGTGATCTGGCTGGCGTGGTCGGAACACAGGAACACGGCCAGCGCCGCCACCTGCTCCACCGTCACGAATTCCTTGGTGGGTTGGGCCGCCAACAGCACGTCGTTCATGACCTGCTCCTTGGTCAGGCCCCGCGCCTTCATCGTGTCGGGGATCTGCGCCTCGACCAGCGGCGTCCAGACGTAGCCCGGCGAGATGCAGTTCACGGTGATGCCGTGGGTGGCGAGTTCGAGGGCGGCGGTCTTAGTGAGGCCGGCGATGCCGTGCTTGGCCGAGACATAGGCCGACTTGAACGGCGAGGCGACCAGCGAATGCGCCGAAGCGGTGTTGATGATCCGGCCCCATTTGCGCGCCTTCATGCCGGGGATGGCATAGCGCATCGTGTAGAAGGCCGAGGAGAGGTTGAGGGCGATGATCTGCTCCCACTTCTCCGGCGGAAAATCCTCGATCGGCGAGACGAACTGGACGCCGGCATTGTTCACGAGCACGTCGACCGAGCCGAAGGTCTCTTCGCCCAGGCGGATCAGCCCCTCGATCTCGCCGGGCTTGGTCAGGTCGGCCGGGGAATAGGCCGCCTTCACGCCGAATTCCGCCTCGATCCCGGCGCGCTCCTTCTCGATGTCCTCGGGCTTGCCGAAACCGTTGATGACGACGTTGGCGCCCTCCTTGGCGAAGGCGCGGGCATAGGCGAGGCCGATGCCGCTGGTGGACCCCGTGACGATGGCGGTCTTGGATGTCAGGATCATGGAAGCCTCTTGGGTCTACTGAGGGATCAGGCGAGATAGTCGTGCAGCACCTGCCCGTAGGGCAAGGTGAAGTCGACGATCATGTGCCGACCGCCGACGATGCGCTTCACCGGCAGGTCCGCTACCCGGCAGTTCACGTGCGGGATGAGGTCCAGGCGGGCCTCGCCGTCCCAGGCGCCGTGGACGGTGATGTCCTCCAGGCGATAGCCCACGAGCTGGGCCACCTTCGGGGCGCCGGTGACGTCGGGGAGGAGTTTGAGATTGACGTTGAGGCGGCCGAGGCCGGCCTTCACCGTGTCGAGCTCCTTCTCCAGGCTCTTGTGCTTGTAGGTCATGGTGCCCATCGCCACCCGCTCCTCGTCGTAATGGAGGGTGCCGGTGAGGGTGTCCTTCGTGACCTTGAGGCGCGGCACGCCCCATTTCTTCGGGAAGCCCCAGATCTCGCGGCCGGCGGTGATCGGCGGCTCGTCGTCGAGATACATCTGGATCGAGAAGTTGCAGGCCTCGCCTTTATAGGTGGCGATGGCGCCCGAGCCGCTCTCCTCGTAATCGCCGAAGCCGGAGGAATCCGGCATCTTCATCCACTCGTAGTAGACGAGGTTCTCCGGGTGCGGCTCGAGGGGCTCGGGCAGCGCCCGGCGCAGGGCTTCCGCATCCGTCTCGTAGGTGATGATGAGGTATTCGCGCCTGAGAAAGCGATACGGCCCGCGCGGATAGCTCGGGCTGAAGGCGGGCATAGAGGGGACGTGCAGGATCTCGTCGCGGGTCATGCGTGGGGGCTCCCGGGTAGAAGGTCGGTGCGGGGTCAGTCACGGGCGTCCCGCGTCAGGTCGAACACGGCGACACCGGTCTCGTCCTGCACCCGGTTGCGCCAGTCGGGGGAGCGCAGAGAGCGGCGCATGTCACCGGCACCCGCCGCCCAATGTTCGAGCATGGTGGCGCGGGAGAACTCGTAATCCTTCGAGTTCCCCTCATAGGCCTTCCGCCGGTAGATCAGCTGCATCACCGTGGTGAAGTTGGCGTGGGTGACCTGGCGCAGGTAGGTGACGTCCTCGTCGCTCATCAGCTCCGGCGGCAGCTTCTCGGCGAGGCGCCGGAACGCGGCTTTCGCCCTGCGGGCTTCGAGATTCTTGTCGGTGTTGAGCCGGGTGCGGCTCGAGAAGCGGATGTCCTTCTCGCGCTCTGCCGATTCGATGAGAGTGCGGGGCATCGGCCCGCGCGCTGCGAACAGGTCGACCTGATAGACCACGAGGTCGCGGGTGCGCTCCTCGTCGAGGATGTACTGCAACGGTGTGTTCGAGACGATGCCGCCGTCCCAATACTGCTCGCCGTCGATGGTCACCGGTGGAAAGCCCGGCGGTAGCGCGCCCGAAGCCATGATGTGCTCCGCCGTGATCCGGTCGCAGCGGTTGTCGAAATAGACGAAGTTGCCGGTGCGCACGTTGACCGCACCGATGCTGAGCCGGGTCCGGCCCTCGTTGATGAGGTCGAAATCCACGAGTCGTTCCAGCGTCGCCTTCAGCGGAGCGGTGTCGTAATAGCTCAGCGCTTCCGGCGCGCCGGGTGGGTAGAGGGTGGCCGGGGGAAAGCGCGGCTTGAAGAAACCGGGCACGCCCACAGTGGCGATCCAATTGGCGCTGGCCTCGTTGAAGGCCGCCCGCGCCTGCTCACCGGGGAACCAGGGCGAGCCCATCACGCCGGAAGAGACCTGCTCCCAGAACGCCTTCAGCCGCTCCACGCGGCGCTCGGGCGGGTTGCCGGCGATCAGGGCGGCATTGATGGCGCCGATGGAGATGCCCGCCACCCAATCGGGCGCGATGGCCTCCGCCGCCAGTATCTCGTAGATGCCGGCCTGATAGGAGCCGAGAGCCCCGCCGCCCTGGAGCACGAGGACATGGGACTCACCGCTGGAAAACTCTGTCACGGGCGCGGACCTCTCAAGGACGTCCCTCGACGCCGTTCACCGGTTAAGCAGGGTGGACGTCGAACGATCACGGCACCATGACCCAAGGCCGAGCCGATGACCATCGTCCCGCACTGCGAAGGCGGGCTCGGAAAACCGGGATGGTTGACAGGCGGTGTTCCTTCGCCAACACCGCCGGGCCAGCCGCGGCTTTTCCCGCCCGCCCCGGACGCCTCCCGCCGCCGTCATGCCCGGCACGGCCCCACGGCGCGCCGACGGCGACGAACAAGGATCTCTGACCGATGTCGGTGACGCGCTCCTATCTCGATTTCGAGAAGCCGGTGGCCGAGCTCGAATCCAAGCTGGAGGAGCTGAGGACCCTGGCCGCCCGCGACGGGGCGGTCTCCATCAGCGAGGAGGTCGGCCGTCTCGAAGGCAAGGCCGCCGCCGCCCTGTCGGACATCTACGCCACCCTGACGCCCTGGCAGAAGACGCAGGTGGCTCGCCATCCGCAGCGGCCGCACTTCATCGATTACTGCGCCGGCCTGATCACCGAGTTCACGCCCCTGGCCGGGGACCGCCATTACGGTGAGGACCAGGCCATCGTCGCCGGTTTCGGCCGTTTCGAGGGCCGCGCCGTCTGTGTGCTCGGCCAGGAGAAGGGCTCCACCACCGAGAGCCGCCTGCGCCACAATTTCGGAATGGCCAAGCCCGAAGGCTACCGCAAGGCGGTGCGGCTGATGGAGATGGCCGACCGGTTCGGCCTTCCCGTCCTCGCCTTCGTCGATACGGCCGGTGCCTTTCCCGGCATCGAGGCGGAAGAGCGCGGCCAGGCCGAGGCCATCGCCCGCTCCACCGAGACCTGCCTCGGCCTCGGCGTGCCCAACGTCGCCGTGGTGATCGGGGAAGGCGGCTCGGGGGGCGCCATCGCGCTCGCCACCGCCAACCGCGTCCTTATGCTCGAACACGCGATCTACGGCGTCATCTCCCCCGAGGGCGCGGCCTCGATCCTCTGGCGCGACCAGGGCCGGGCGGCGGATGCGGCTACCGCCATGAAGATCACGGCCCAGGATCTCCTACGCCTCGGAATCATCGACGGCATCATCCCGGAAGCCACCGGCGGCGCCCATCGCGGCCGCGACGCAGCGATCGCCAACACGGGCAGGGCCGTGGCCAAGGCGCTGGCCGAATTCGACGGCCTGAGCCCCGACGAGATCCGCGACCGACGGGCGGCGAAGTTCCTCGATATCGGCCGCAAACTATAGGTTCGACCTGTGATGCGTCGTTTTGGCGCATCATGTTCAGGGAACCGATAAGGACACTGTTAAATTCCGCCCTGCCCGCTGGTCCGGAGCTCCCCGCTCTGAGCGCCATGCCTCCACGCGCCCCATGCCGGAAGCGGAAATACCAGTGGAATCAAATCGGTTGCCTTCCGGCCGGCCCCCCTGACCGTCGATGCCGACCGACACTTTGCGGCAATGTGTTGCTCACACTGAGGAAGCCAGCGAAATCCACATCTCGCCGCGCCGGCCATTTGCGTCTTCTTGCGGTAACAACCGGGTAAGTTTAACGACGCTATTGGGTTGGGGAGTGGCGTTCGACGGGCGAGATCCCGCGAGCGCATGAATGAGGACGGGGTTCCCCATGGCTTTGCGCCCGCTGGCTCTACGCTTGGCTACGGCTGCCGGTGTCGTTGCGCTTGCTCTCTCCCTCACTGCTTGCCAGGATGGCTCGATGGGCGGCGGCGTGCCGCTACGCGCCCTCACACCCGTTCCGGCCAAGACCCTGGCACTGATGGCCCAGAAGGGCATGTCCGCCAACGACCCCATCCTGATCCGCGCCTATAAGAAGGAAGCGGAGATGGAGGTTTGGAAGCGCGGCACGAACGGCCAGTACGCGCTCCTCAAGACCTTCCCGATCTGCCGCTGGTCGGGGCAACTCGGCCCCAAGACCAAACAGGGCGACCGGCAGGCTCCCGAGGGGTTCTACACGGTGACGCCGGGGCAGATGAACCCGAACTCGTCCTATTATCTCTCCTTCGATACCGGCTACCCGAACAACTACGACCGGGCCAACGGCCGGACCGGCAACTACATCATGGTGCACGGTACCTGCTCGTCCTCAGGCTGTTTCGCCATGACCGACGAGTCCATGGGTGAGCTCTACGCTCTGGCGCGTGATTCCTTCGCCGGCGGGCAGCGCGCCTTCCAGTTCCAGTCCTATCCGTTCCGGATGACGGCCACGAACTTCGCCAAGTATCGCAACGACCCCAACGCGCCGTTCTGGAAGAACCTGAAGGAAGGCTCGGATTATTTCGAGGCCATGCGCGAAGAGCCGCGCGTCAACGTCTGCGGCACACGCTACGTCTTCGGCGGACAGGACGTGGCCGCCGGCTCATGCTCGCCGAAGGTAGACACGCTCGTCGCCGAGAAGCGCGCCCACGACAACCAGCAGATCGCCGAACTCATCGCCAAGGGCACACCGGCGACCAGGGTCGTCTATGACGATGGCGGCCAGAATCCGGTCTTCCGGCCGCAGGCACCCGCCTCGACCATGGCCTTCGCCAACCTGACGAAGAAGGACGAGCCGGAGGCGCCCTACGACCCCAAGGAATACGCCCGCCACCATCTCGGCGAGGTGAGCCGGCCCGAGAGCCTGGCCGCCGGCGAGAGGGAGGTCGAGGTGGATGCCAAGGGACGGCCGGTGATGCTGGCCTCCGCCGAGGCTCCGATCCCGACCAAGGCCGCAGCGGCAGCCCTCAAGGGGGCGTCCGACAAGACCAAGCCCGGCAGCGTCGTCGCAAAGACGAACGCGGCGCCCGAACCGTTGAAAGCCGCGACGCCGACGCGCATCCTGGTGGCCGATGCCGATGTGGATTCACCCTCGTACACGAAGGTCCTGGGCAGTCTCTTCACCGGCAAAGCCTCACCGACGCCCGCGACTCCGTCAGCCGACGCCGCCACGATCCCGGCAGCCGCCGCGGCCCCTGAGACGATCCAGCCGGCACCTAAATCCGGCAAGGCCATCCATACCGCCCACGCGATCACGGTGCCGACGGTGACCGGCGCCGTGGGACAGAAGGCCAAGATCGCGGCCGAGCCCGCGAAGGCCGGAAAACCTCAGGCGGCCAAGGCCGCCCCCGCCAAGGAGGCCACGGCCAAGGACGGCCTGGTAAAGGATGGCGCGGTGAAGGCGACGCCGAAGCTCTGATACTCGCTTTGGCCGAATAGACACTTCACGACATTGATCCGCTGGACCCCGGATCGGGTTGCGCTCGTGCTCCACCCATCCGGGTACGCAGGTGGCGCTCCTCCGAGCGTACCATTCCGAGAGGTCCACAGTACCTGCGGAGAGTCTTCCGAGACTCAGCGCGTGATGCACCGCAACACGGCGCTCTCTTCGATTCGATGCGCGAAGACATCCGATGGTCCAAAAAAAAGGGCCCGTCAGGGCCCTTTCGTCGTTCAGATCGCTGCTGCGATCACATGCGGTGCATGCGGCGGTGGTGCATCATGCGGTGACGCATGTGGTTGCGGTGCATGCGCATGTGGTGACGACGGTGCATACGGCGATGCATCCGGTGCTCCCCACGGTGCATCCGCACGGGGGTGACGGTCTCGGAGGAGGTGACGCCCATCGGGGCGCCGGGCGCGGCCGAAGCGCTCGTCGCGAGGGCGCCGGCGCCGAGGCTTCCGACCATGGCAAGCGCGAGAATCAGCTTCTTCATCGGGCGTTTCCGTTCTCTTTTGTCCGAGCGCGACGCTTGGAATAACCTCTCTAGCAGGAGCAGGAGAGATGATTACCGCACGTCGGTCCGTGCGGCGGGTCGGGTTCGGCCCGCCGCAGACAACACTCGGATTAGAGTTTCGTTTCCTCGAAAGCCCGCACCCATTCGGCGCAGATGCCCGAACGGACAATGTCGTCGAGAGTAAATTCGACGATGGGGACCTGCATCATACGGCTTTTCACGAGGTGGATCACGGTCCGGAGGCCCGATGTCTCGCGCAGGTCGGTCTGGGATACGTCGCCGTTGATGATGACCTGGCAATCGTCGCCGATGCGGGTCAGGAACATCTTGATCTCGGCGGTGGTGGTGTTCTGCGCTTCGTCGAGGATCACGAGGCAGTTCTTGAAGGTGCGTCCGCGCATCACCTCGAAGGGCACCACCTCGATGTCGCCGGTCTTCATGGCGATCTCGTAGGCGGCGTCACCCATGCGCTCTTTCATGGTCTCGGTCAGCGGCGTGACCCAGGGCGCGATCTTTTCCTCCAAGCTGCCGGGAAAGAAGCCCAGCGAGCGGCCCGACGGCACGTTGGGACGGGTGATGATGACCTTGGCGATGCGGCGCTGGCGGAGCTGATCCGCGGCGCGGGTTCCGGCGATGTAGGTCTTGCCGGTGCCGGCGGGTCCGAGGACGATGACCTGCTTGCTGACGGCGAGGGCATCCAGGTATTCGGCCTGCCGGACGGTGAGAGGCTGAATAGGGCCTAAGTTACGCTCGTCGTCGAACCGGGTGCGGTGCAGTCGCACCGGGCGGTCTTCTACCAGCTCAAGTCGTGTGCGCCGTCTTTTCATCGATCAACACTCCAACTGGACTTGCCAACTAGGGTTTAACTGATCTTCGACCTGCCTACGCGTCCTGCCCTCGATAAGGTTTGCTACACTATCTCCCACAATCATTAACAAGAGAATTCGGCGGCAGGTCTTTCAGTTCCAGATGTCGCCCCACCACCTGTGGACGACTTAGCCTGTAGGTGACGGGCTCCCGGTGCGGCAAGCCACGAATCACCCACGCACACACCATGCCGCGCCTGTGGCGACAGGGGCATGACGGCACGAAATCCTGGACGTGTGCCCGGATTTCGTGCCCGGAACGCGGAGATGACGGAGGTTTCAAGTTTTCGACAGGTGAGATGTCGGAACGACGAAGCATCCATCTCGACCACGGCCCTTCACGAGGGGCGAAACCGGCCGGGACCGCACGACGTGTCGCATGCGGCCGGCGGCGTGCTTCACCCTGGCTGGATGAAGCTGTCGAGAACCATCTTGCGGCCGGCCTTATCGAAGTCAACGGTCAGCTTGTTACCGTCGACGGCCGCTACGCTGCCGGGGCCGAACTTGGTGTGGAAGACTCGCATACCGTCCGAAAACGCGGACGGCGCGCCCGTCGACTTCGCCACGAGCTCGCCTTCGATCTGGCGCGGGCCGCCATTGCTCCGGCCGGGCGAGGACGACCTTCCGAAACCTTGTCCGCCCCCGCCTCCGAACCCCTGGTTTCCCGCGGTGTTGGCCTGCGCCCGCTGCCAGCCCGGCGTCGCGTAGGACGATCCGAACGGCGCCGGGTTCCGGTCGAAGCGCGAGGCGCCAGCGGAGAAATGCGCCGGGGCGTCGACCACATCGACGGCGTCGGCGGGCAATTCGTCGATGAAGCGGCTCGGCACCGTCGAAGACCATAGGCCGTGGATGCGCCGGTTCACGGCAAACGACAGCTTGGCGCGCTTGCGCGCGCGGGTCAGGCCCACATGGGCGAGGCGGCGCTCTTCCTCCAGCCCGGCCCGGCCGCTCTCGTCGAGCGCCCTCTGGTTCGGGAACAGGCCGTCCTCCCAGCCAGGCAGGAACACCGTATCGAATTCGAGCCCCTTGGCGGCATGCAGCGTCATCAGCGAGACCCGGTCCGCCCCCTCCTGCTCGCTCGCCTCCATCACCAGGGAGACGTGTTCGAGGAAGGCCGCCATGTCGGGGAATTCTTCCATGGAGCGCACGAACTCCTTGAGATTTTCGAGACGCCCGGCGGCATCGGCGGATTTGTCCTTCTGCCACATCTCGGTGTACCCGGATTCCTCCAGGACGGTCTGGGCCACCTCGGAATGGGGCTGGGTGCCGACCATCCGCGCCCAGCGCGAAAAGCTCTCCACCAGGGCGCGAACACCGGAACGGGCGCGGGGCTTCAGCTCGTCGGTCTCGATCAGGCTGCGCGCTGCCTGGAGCAGCGGCACGCGCTGCGAGCGGGAATAGCCGTGCAGGATCTGCAGGGTGGCATCGCCCAGGCCCCTCTTCGGGGTGTTGAAGATGCGCTCGAAAGCGAGGTCGTCGGCCGGGTTCATCGTGACGCGTAGATAGGCCAGGGCATCGCGGATCTCGGCGCGCTCATAGAAGCGCGGGCCGCCGATGACCCGATAGGGCAGGCCGAGCTGGACGAACCGGTCCTCGATCTCGCGCATCTGGGCGGAGATGCGCACGAGCACGGCGATCTCGGAGAGCGGATGTTGCTTGGCCTGCAGGCTCTCGATGGATTCGCCGAGCTGGCGCGCCTCTTCTTCCGAATCCCAGGCGCCGGACACCGTCACCTTCTCGCCGGCCACGTCCTCGGTGCGAAGGGTCTTGCCGAGACGGCCCTCGTTCCTGGCGATGAGCCCCGAGGCGGCGGCGAGGATGTGGCCGGTGGAGCGGTAGTTGCGCTCCAGCCTCACCACGATCGCGCCGGGAAAATCGTGCTCGAACCGCAGGATGTTGTCGACCTCCGCTCCGCGCCAGCCGTAGATCGACTGGTCGTCGTCGCCGACGCAGGCGACGTTGCGGTGGCCCTGGGCCAGCAGGCGCAGCCAGAGATACTGGGCGACGTTGGTGTCCTGGTACTCGTCCACCAGGATGTAGCGGAAGCGCTGCTGGTAATTGGCCAGCACGTCCGGGTTCTCGCGCCACAGCTTCAGGCAGAGCAGCAGGAGATCGCCGAAATCGGCGGCGTTCAGGGTCAGGAGCCTGGCCTGATAGGCGGTGTAGAGGGCGCCGCCCTTGCCGAAGGCGAAGGCGCTCGCCTCCCCGGGAGGCACCTGCTCGGGCAGGAGCCCGCGATTCTTCCATCCGTCGATGGCCGAGGACAGGGCGCGGGCGGGCCAGCGCTTCTCGTCGATGTTCTGGTCGACGATGACCTGCTTCATCAGGCGAAGCTGGTCGTCCATCCCCAGGATCGTGAAGTCGGATTTCAGGCCCACCATCTCGGCGTGCCGGCGCAGGATCTTGGTGCCGATGGAATGGAACGTGCCGAGCCAGGGCATCCCCTCGCCGGCCGGGCCGATGAGAGCACCGATGCGGTGCTTCATCTCGCGGGCGGCCTTGTTGGTGAAGGTCACCGACAGGATGTCGAAAGGCCGCGCCTTGCCCGTCGAGACGAGATGGGCGATTCGCGTGGTGAGCACCCGCGTCTTGCCAGTGCCCGCGCCCGCGAGGACGAGGACCGGCCCCTCCGTCGTCTCGACGGCGCGGCGCTGCTCGGGGTTCAGCCCTTCGAGATAGGGTGAGCCCTGCGGCCTGAGGGAGGCCATGGCGCGGGCGGCGATGGAGCTCTGCGCGGCCTCGGCCGCCACGCCGGAGGCCGGCGCCGGCACGGACGCCGCCGCTGCGTCGGGATGCTGTTTCATGCTGCCTCCCTGGACCAAAACGCGAACGGCGTCGAGGGTCGGGACAAAGGGGCCGCCCCGCCCTCGCCCGCAAACGGAACTCCGGTTTCATCTCGGGCGTCGTCTCACCATATCCCGGCCGTCATCACAGAAGGGTCCGCCATGCGCACGAGTTCCTTGTCCGTCCTCTCCCTCGCGGCCCTGGCCGGCGGTCTCGCTTTGTCTCCCGCCATGGCCCAGTCGCCCGGCACGCGGTCGCTGAACGAGACGAATGACCGTCTTGCCAGACAGAGCGAGATTCGCGGCGTCCGGCACCAGCAGCAGTTCGAGAACAACCAGATCCGCATGCAGATGCAGCGCAACGAGATCACCCGTCCGGCGCCGATCGGCCCCGGCATCGGCCCACGCCGCTGATCGGACCGGTCAAGCGTGAACCCCGGCACCTGTTGACCGCGGGGTTCGACCCTGGCGCGCATCCGGGATCGGTGTGCTATGCCGCATGGAGTGGGGGCACGAACCGGGCATGACGTCCGGTTGAGACCAAGTGCCCGCCCCATGGCAGGCCCCGAGGCCGGGCCGGAGCGAGGCGGAAACCAAGACGGTGCGAGACATCCTGACCGCGCTGGCGGGCGCCGTCATCCTGATCCTCGTCGCGGCCCTTGCGGTCCCGCCCCTCGTGGCCTGGGAAAGCTACCGCACGCTGGTGGACCGGGCGATCGGACGGTCCCTCGGCCTCGATGCACGTACCGAAGGACGGATCGGCGTCAGGCTCCTGCCCTCGCCGCGATTGAGCGTCGATCGCCTCCGCATCGGCGGACAGGCTGATAAGCCGGCCCTCGACCTCCAGTCCGTCGCGGCCGAGATCGGCCTCACGCCGCTGCTGACGGGAGACATCCGCTTCACCGAGACGGGGATCGGCCGGGCCGAGATCAAGCTTCCGATCAGCGACGACGACGCGATCCGCCTGCCTGCCGACCTCTACCGGACCCTCGCCGACCAGGATCTCGCCATCGAGGACCTGACGATCGGACAGGTCGTGCTGACGACCCTCGTGCCGCAGAGCGGCCGCACCGATCAGGTCCGCGCCGAAACGGTGCATCTCTCCGCGCCCCGGCTGCTCGGACCCTGGCGGATCGAGGGGATGAGCGGCGCGGTCGCCTTTCGGGTCGCCACCGGCGAGCCCGCGGAGGACGGTAGCGTCGCGGTGAAGATCTCGGGCGGCGGCGACACCCATCCGCGTTTCGAGGCCGATGCCCGCATCCGCCTCGACCCGATGGCGGGCGAGCCGGAGGCGACCGGGGACGCCCCGCGGGCGATGATCCCGAAGGCGGAAGGCACGGCACGGGTCGTGGTCGGGCCGCCGGTCCAGGTGGCGGGCGCCTACCTGCCGTTCTCGCTGGGCGGGACGTTCAAGGCCCGCGGCCCCATCGTGCGCTTCTCCGACGTGAAGGCCGAGATCGATCCCGGCGGTCAGGCTATGCGCCTTGCCGGCACCGGGCGGATCGACCTGCGGGCCTGGAGGGCGGCACTGACCCTGGAGACGCGCCGCCTGGACCTCGACGCCTTCCTGATCTCCACGGGAGGACAGGCCCTCCTGGCGCGCGGGATGCCGCGAGCAAATTCCGAGTTGCCGATGATGGTCGATCTCGATCTCGGCATCGAGAGCGTCGCCCTCGGTCTCGACGATTGGACGAAGCTTCAACTGTCCGGGACGTTCGACCGGACGGGGGGGCTCGCCCTGCGGCGCTTCTCGGTGACGGCACCGGGCGAGGCCGCCCTCACCGCCTCCGGTGAGTTCGATACGCAGCCGGCCCTCCGCTTCACGGGCAATGTCTCTCTCGACGCTGCCGCCTCTGACGGGTTCGGGCGCTACCTGCGCAAGTTCGGCCTCGGCGGCCCGGCCGTCGCGGTGATGGACGGGCGCCCGATCCAGGCATCCGCGGACCTCTCGACGGCGAGCCCGTCGCTGTCGCTGCGCAACCTGCGGCTCTCCCTCGGCGAGGCGCGGATCACCGGCAACGCCCGCTACACCCAGGCGGAAACGGGCGGGCGCGGCCGCTTTGACGCGCAGCTCTCGGCGCAGGGCATCGACATCGCCGCCCTGCCCTCCTTCGGCAGTGCCCTGTCCGGCCTCCACGACCACGATATCGGCCTGACGATCCAGGCGCGGGACGTGCGCTACGGGCCGGCCGGGGCCCGTTCGGGCAACGGGACCATCGCCGCGAGCATTCAATCGGACGGGGCGAGCCTCAACGTCGGCAGCCTCGACGTCACGGATGTGGCCGGCGCCAACGCCAAGCTTTCCGGCCGCATCGCCCCGGATGGGTCCGGCCGCATCGCCGGCCGGATGTGGGCGCCGGTGGCCGCCCCCCTCATCGCCCTCCTCGACAGGACCTGGATCGCCGAGGCCCGGATGATTCCCGGCTTCCTCCGGGCCGGGGCCCTCGATCTTGCCGTGACCCTGGAGCGCGAGGCCGGGGACGCCGACACCCTGCGCACCAGCGCCGACGGGACCGCTGCGGGCGGCAGCCTCGACCTCGACCTGCTGTCGCGGGGCGGCCGCATCGACAGCCTCTCCCTTGGATTGACGACCCCGCTCGCCGGGCGCTGGTTCGAGCGCGAGGACATGGTCGCCCTGCGCAAGCCCGCAGCCCTGCGCATCACCGGGACACGCGGACAGGCAGGAGCCGACGGCGCACTTCCGCCCCTCGGCCTCGCCATCTCCGGCACCATCGCCGACCTCACCCTCTCGACGGTGAAGCCGGTCGTTCCCGGTCCGGGTCAGGCCCCACCGGAGGCCGGCGAGATCAAGGTGAAGACACCCGACCTCGCGCCCTTCCTTCTCCTCGCCGGTAGCACGTCCGCCCTGCCCTCGCCGCTACCGGCGGAATTGCTGGTGGGGTTGTCGCGGGCGGGGCGGGATGCCCATGCGGATGTGGCCGGGCGAGTCGCCGGGGCCACGATCCTCGCCAACGTCAACCGGTCGCCTGCGGGCGACATCTTCGGCAGCGTGGCGCTGGGGCGGCTGTCGCTGCCCTGGCTCGCCGCGGCCCTGGTGATTCCCCCGGACGGGAAGAAGCAAGAGGCCGGGGACGGCGCCCGGTTCGGCCCTCCGCCGGCGGACCGGCCGCCCATCGACCTCGACGTGCGGGTGGACGCGCTCGATCTCGGCCGTCGCTTTACCGCCGAGGGCGCGGCCTTCGGCGCCCGTCTCGACAACGGCGTCCTCTCGATCCGCGACCTCAGCGGCCGCCTCGCCGGGGGCCGTCTCATGGGGACCGTCACCCTGTCCCGGCAGGGCGGAGCGGCGGCGATCACCGGAGAAGGGAGCCTGAGCGACGCCTCCATCGCCGATCTCGTCGGTCCCGGGCCGATCTCCGGCCGCGCCAGCGCCGCTCTGCGCTTCGGCGCATCGGGCCAGAGCGTGACGAACATGGCGAACAATCTCGGCGGCAGCGGCGATATCGCCTTGACCGACCTCGTGCTGCCCGGCGGCGATCCGGGCGGGATCGAGCGCGCCCTGGTGAAAGCGCTCGCGGAGGACGATCCGCTGCGGGACGGACGGCTTCAGGTCCTCGTCGCCGAGGAGCTCGCCGCCGCGCCGATGGCGGTGAAAGGGACCGTCGAGGCGCCGGCGACCCTCACCGGCGGGTCGCTCCGCGCAGCCCCCCTCGCCTTCGATCTCGGCGGGCCGCGCTGGGCCGGCGCACTCGCCATCGACCTGACGACCGGCCGGTTCGACGCGCGCGGAACCTTGACGGGGGGCAGCGCCCCGAAGGGCTGGACGGGAGGGGCTCCCTCGGTGCAGCTCGCCTATTCCGGCCCACTGGGCAAACCCGACCGCGTCGTCGATGCCGGCCCGCTGACCAACGGTCTCGCTGCCGTGGTCCTGCAGCGCGAACTCGACAAGATCGAGCTGTTCGAGGCGGATCAGATCGAGCGCCAGCGGCGCCGTGCCAGGATCGAGATGGACAAGGCCCGCAGCGCCGCGATCAAGGCGGCGGCCGAGAAGGCCGCTGCGGAGAAAGCCGCGGCTGAAGAGGCGGCCCGTCAGGCCAAGCTGAAGGCCGACAGGGCCGCCGAGAAAGCGGCGGCCGAAGAGGCGGAGCGACAGGCTCGCATCCGTGCGGAAGAAGAAACCGCCCGCCAGGGCGCGCAGCCGGAGCCCGTCCCCCGGCCCTGATGCGTACGGAGGGTCAAGCTCCGGCTCGCCCCACCGCCCGCAGGGCGAAGGCATAGATCAGGCCCACTTCTTCCAGTCGATCGAAGCGTCCCGCCGCCCCGCCATGGCCGGCTTCCATGTTGATCCGCATCAGGATCGGGCCGCCGCCCGTCATCGTAGCGCGCAGGCGCGCTACCCATTTCGCCGGCTCCCAATAAGTCACGCGCGGGTCGGTGAGGCCGCCGAGCGCCAGGATCGCCGGGTAGTGCTGCGCCGAGACGTTGTCGTAGGGCGAGTAGGACAGAATGGTTTCGAAATCCTCGACGCTCGCGCCCGGATTGCCCCATTCGGGCCATTCCGGCGGGGTCAGCGGCAGGTCGCCGTCGAGCATGGTGTTGAGCACGTCGACGAAGGGCACGTCGGCGACGATCCCCGCGAAGAGGTCCGGTGCGAGGTTGGCTACCGCCCCCATCAGCATCCCGCCGGCCGAGCCGCCATGGGCGACGATGCGGCCGGGCGTGGTGTATCCGGCTTCCGCCAGGGCGCGGCCGCAGGCGACGAAGTCGGTGAAGGTGTTCGGCTTCTTGCTCCGCTTGCCGTCCATGTACCAGTGCCAGCCCTTCTCGGTGCCGCCGCGCACATGGGCGATGGCATAGACGAAGCCGCGATCCACCAGCGACAGCAGGTTGGTGCGGAACGCCGCCGGCATCAGCGTACCGTAGGACCCGTAGCCATAGAGCAGCAGCGGGGCCGAGCCGTCGAGGACGAGATCACGGCTGTGTAGCAGCGAGATCGGCACGCTCTCCCCGTCCGGCGCCGTGGCGAAGATCCGGCGGGTCACGTAGGCGGCGGCATCGTGTCCGCTTGGGATCGTCTGGCGCTTGCGCAACTGCCGCGCGCGGGTCGTGCAATCGTAATCGTAGGTCTCGGCCGGCGTGGTCATCGACGAATAGGTGAAGCGGATCACCGCCGTCTCGAACTCGTGCCCCGGCTGGAGGCCGAGGGAATAGGCCTCCTCTGCGAAGGCCACGACATGCTCGTTGCCCTGCGTGTCACGCACCACGATGCGGGGCCTCGCATTCTCGATCTCGAGGCGCACGAGGTGCTGGGCGATGACGTGCTGGTGGCGGATCATCACGCCGCGCCGGTGCGGGATGAGGTCGTTCCAATGGGCGCGGCCCGACGCGCCGATGCGGGTAGTGACGATCTTGAAGTCTTCGGCCCCGTCCGCATTGGTCAGGATGAAGAGGTGGTTCCCCCAATTTTCCACGGAGTAGATCAGCAGCGGCTCCCGCGGCTGAACGCATAGCAGGGTTGCGTCCGGCGACTTGCGGTCGAAGAGATGCACTTCGGAGGTTTCGTGGTCGCTCGCCGTGATGGCGAGGTAATCGCGCGATTGCGTCGTCTCGATATGGACGAAGAATCCGGAATCGCGCTCTTCGTAGAGCAACGTATCGGCGGTCTGCTTCGTGCCCACCACATGATGCATGACGCGGGCGGGACGATGGTTCTCGTCCACGGCGACGTAGTGGAACGACAGCCCGTTGGCGGACCAGACCACCTCGCCGGTGGTCGCCTCGATGCGGTCCGGGAGGTCCTGCCCGGTGCCGAGGTCGCGGACACGAATGGTGTGGAGCTCGGAGCCTTTCGAATCCGCGCTCCAGGCGAGGCGGGTGTGATCGTCCGCATGGACCGCCGCGGCGAGTTCGAAGAAGGGTAGCCCCTTGCCCTCCTCGTCACCGTCGAGAAGGATCTCTTCGCCCTCCTCCGGACCGCCCGTTCCAGCCGTCTCCGCACCCTGGCCGGGGATCACCACCACCGTGCGCGGACGGCGGCAGACGAGGGGATGCTGTCCGCCCTCGCGATGGCGGGTGTAATAGGCAAAGGCACCGTCCGGCTCGGGTACGCCGCTATCGTCCTCACGGATGCGCCCGCGCATTTCCGCGACCAAGGTCTTGCGTAAAGAAACGAGATCGCCGAGCGCCGCTTCGGTATAGTCGTTCTCGGCATCGAGATATGCACGGATATCGCGCGGGAGCGCAGCGGGATCCTTGAGCACGTCGCGCCAGTTCTCGGCCTTCAGCCAAGAATAATTGTCGGAAATTGCTCGGCCATGCACGGTGAATGTGTGCGGGCGCACCTCCGCGACGAGCGGCTTGCTTTCCAAGTGGAAAAGATCGTCCATGGATAGACCTGTAAGGTTGCCAACCACCGTCGGCTGAATAGCGTGACAGCGCCCGATCCGCTTACCGGTCGCCTTCAATGCCTGCATGTGTCCCAGCCGGAGGCCATGGGCAAGATCGAGACGGAAGTCTTTTCCGCTCGGCGTCGGATCGCTCGACCGACGAGAGGCGATGGGATCATGGGTGCAACTGGTTCTCGATCCTTGAGAGGCCTCGTTGACAGCGCGTCGACTTACCCTGCATCGATGCGAGTTCACGTTAAATTGAAATATTGTTCAGAACCGTTGATTCGGCGGCCGGGCATGACTGACTCCCGTCTTGCGAGATCAATTTGAATATCATAAATGGGAGATATGGCGATTATCGTCGCCCACCATCGTAGAGCGCTACTGGATGAAGCCACGATGCCGAGGGTCCAGCTGTGGATTGCCAAACTGTCCCTTGGCCCATCGCCTGCATACTCAACAGACCGCGTCCGGCATCGTGCTAAAAGGAACTGTTTAAACAATGAGCGACATTGAGAATTCGGCCGACTTCGTGGAACTGACGGTCGATATCGTCTCGGCCTATGTGAGCAACAACCCGGTGCCGGTCGGCGAGCTCGCGCAGCTCATTACCCGCGTCCATACCTCGCTGACCCAGGTCGCGAGCGGTGAGGCCGAGGCCAAGGTCGCTTCCGCGCCGCAGCAGCCCGCAGTTCCCGTGAAGAAGTCGGTGACAGCCGATCACATCATCTGTCTCGAAGACGGGCGCGTGTTCAAGTCGCTCAAGCGCCACCTGCGCGCGAAGTACGACATGAGCCCGGAACAGTATCGCGCGAAGTGGGGCCTCCCCTCGGATTATCCGATGGTCGCCCCGAACTACGCCAAGGCGCGTTCGGACCTCGCCAAGGCCATCGGTCTAGGCCAGACCCGCAACGGTACCTACGACGAGGCCGCTTAAAGGAAGCGGGGCCGGGCGTTGGCGAAGTCTCGCGGCCCGGCCCTCTCGTGTCTTTGACGATTTTACGATCGAGACTTGCTTTAGGACTAATTTCTTATAATATCCCAGGTGCTGCAGCGGCTTCCGCCCTGATACGCCAGGGAACATATCATGAACAAGATCCGGAATGGGGCGATCCACGGCACGGGCCGGCGACCCATGCCGACGCGAGGCCCGGCAGAACTTGGTCGCGATGCGGCCCGGCTACTGGCGGCCCTCGACCAAGAGGGTGCTTATGCCCTGCCAGACCCGCTGACGGAGGGCGAGATCATCGTTCGGACCGGCGGCGATGGGATCTCGGTAAGTTCCGGACGCTATGACGCACAGACCGGACGGACCCTCCTCTCCTGCGATCTCGCCGAGCAGGCGGCGGGACGGCGCGCCAGGCTCACCATCAGCGCCGCCGGGCGGGCGAGGCTGCGGCGGGACCGGGCCGGGAGGGATACGCCCTACCTCGCCCAGCATCTCGACCTCGAAGGCACAAGCCAGCCGACCCGGCCGGTCCGCGACGTGTCCGAGAGTCCCCTTGCCTGGATGGCGCGCCGCCGCGACCGTGATGGAACACCTTTGATCGACGCCGCCTGTTTCGAGGCGGGCGAGCGACTGCGCCGCGACATGACGATGGGGGCGCTGATGCCGCGCCTGGGGTCGGACTGGAGCGGGATCAAGGTCGATGGCGGCGGGCGCCGCGATCCCTCGGCCGGTTCGGACGCCATGCTGGCAGCCCGACAGCGCGTCCGCGCGGCCCTCTCCGCGGTGGGAAGCGACCTGTCCGGATTGTTGATCGACCTGTGCGGTTTCGTGAAAGGCCTCGAGACGATCGAGGCGGAGCGCCGCTGGCCGTCGCGCTCAGCCAAGGTCGTCGTCCGCATCGCCCTGGCGCGCTTGGCGGAGCATTACGGGTTGGAACGGGAGGCAGTGGGTCCGAGCGGTTCACGCCTGCGCCTGTGGCGCGAGAGGGCCTGAAGCTCAGAGCCTTTTTCAGGCCACGAGCCGGGCCGCGTCCCGATGGATGCGCTCGGCCATAGCCCGGACCCCGTTCGAACGCTTCGACGTCAGGTGAGCGCCGAGGCCGATCTGCTTGAAGACCCGGAAGACGTCGACATCCGCGATTTCGGTCGGCGTCTTACCGTCGTGTAAGGCCATCACCAGGGCGATCAACCCCTTGGTGATGAAGGAATCGCTGGTGCCTCGCAGATGCAGGCGCGGCGGAGTCTGGGAATGATCGACGTTCGAATCGACCCAGACCTGACTTTCGCAGCCATGGACCCGGTTCTGCTCGGTGAGGAGCTCCTCCGGAAAGGGCGGCAGGGCGCGGCCGAGTTCCATGAGGTACTCGAGCTGGTCAGGTCCGTCGTCGAGGATTTCGAAGTTGTCGATGATCGTTGCAATGGGTGGAAGCATGGTGTCAGGCTGAACTCTCGGCGACAATCGAACGAACCGGCGGCTCCGCCTCGCCCCAGCGATATAGGGAGCCGCCCTTCGTCAGGCGAGCGCCAATGCCCGCTACTCCGATGGATGCACCAAGGCTTCGGGCAGTTGCAGGTCCATCGGGTCGGCCTGCGTACCGGTGCCGCGAACCGCGATTTCCGCCTGGGCGGCATAAGCCGCCACCAGCCGGGGGCCGAGATTGGGCACGTCCGTAACCTGGGCTCCCGGCAGATCGCCACCCGAGACGATGGTGAGACGAACCGGGGCGCCGGCCTTGGCGTCGATGGTGATCGCGATCGTGCAGGAGACGGAATCGGCGGTGGCATCCAGGCATTCAGCCACCACTTCGGCCACGATCATGCCGAGGGCATTGGCGGTGCGCGGTTCCACGAGGCTCGTTCCGCTGCCGCCCACCGCGACGCTGATACGGCCCGCCCGCCGCAACTGGCCGAGGCCGGACGCGAGCCGGTGAAGGTAATCGCGCAAGTCGATGGAGGCGATATGTGGCGCCTCATGCAGATGCTGCTGAACGAGGGCGATGGCACGGACACGCTGGCCGAGCGCCTCGAAGCTCCCACGGCACGGCGGCGGCGCGGCGCGGCCGTAGAGTCCGATCAGGCTCACCATTACCTGGAGGTTGTTGCGGACCCGGTGATAGACCTCGGCGAGAAGCGCCTCCTTCTCGACGAGCGCATGTTCGGCATGCTCTTCGGCCCGCTTGCGGTCGGTGATGTCGAAACACGAACCGAGATAGCCCTGAAACGTACCGTTCTCGGTGAGGGGACGGGCGTTGTTCAGGAGCCAGCGGTAGGCGCCGTCATGACGGCGCAGTCGAAACTCGATGGAGTAGGGGCTACGCGAGGCGAAAGCCTCCTCGACCAGGGCGGCATGGCGGTCGAAATCGTCCGGATGCAGGCCCCGCCGCCAGCCATGGCCGAGCTCGTCGTCGCGGTGCCGGCCGGTGAAATCGAGCCAGCACTCGTTGTGATGGACCGCCGCCCCTTCGATATCGGAGCGCCACATCATCAGAGGCACGAAATCCGCAAAACGACGGAACTCGTCGCACGGTACGGCCTCTCCGATGCTCGCCTCGGTCGACTGTGTCTCCGCGGCCATGTTGCTCCCACTCTACCCGCTACGCGACAACCGACGATCCCTGTCGGCGCCGGTCAACGTATCGGACATGACGCCGTTCCTACGGCCCCGGTATGCGAATGCACATAGATCAACGTACCTGCAAGCACCGTGCAAACCGGGCCTGAGCCGGTGCCGGAACGAAGCCCGGGGCCGATGGCCGACGGTCAGAGCATGCTCGGCAGGATCCGGTCCGGCGGACGGTGGCCGTCCATGAAGGTCTTAATGTTGATGATGACCTTCTCGCCCATATCGGTCCGGCTCTCGTGGGTGGCCGACCCCATATGCGGCAAGAGAACGACCTTGCCGGAGCGGGCTAACTTTACTAGGCGCGGACTCACGGCCGGCTCCTGCTCGAACACGTCGAGGCCGGCTGCCGAAATCTCACCCGCCTCAATCAGGCGCGCGAGAGCGTTCTCGTCGATGACCTCACCGCGGGCGGTGTTCACGACGATCGCCTCGGGCTTGAGCAGCTTGAGGCGGCGGGCCGAGAGCAGGTGATAGGTCGCCGGCGTATGCGGGCAGTTCACCGACACGATATCCACCCGCGCCAGCATCTGGTCGAGGGATTCCCAATAGGTCGCGTCGAGTTCGCGCTCGATCTGCACCGGCGCCTTGCGCCGGTTGTGATAGTGAATCTGCAGGCCGAACGCCTTGGCGCGGCGGGCCAGAGCTTGGCCGATCCGGCCCATGCCGACGATGCCCAGGCGCTTGCCCGTGATGCGGCGGCCGAGCATCCAAGTGGGGGACCAGCCCGCGTCCCAATTGTCGTCCGGGATGATCCGCGCCCCTTCCGCCACGCGGCGGGCCACGGCGAGGATAAGGGCCATGGTCATGTCGGCGGTGTCCTCGGTAAGGACGCCGGGGGTGTTGGTGACGGTGATGCCGCGCTCTAGCGCCCCGGCCACATCGATATGATCGACGCCGTTGCCGAAATTCGCGATCAGGCGAAGGTTCGGCCCGGCCTGGGCGAGCAGACCGGAATCGATCCTGTCGGTGACGGTGGGAACGAGCACGTCGGCCTCGCGCAAAGCGGTGGCCAGGGCCTCGCTCCCCATCGGCTTATCGTCGGGGTTGAGGCGGATATCGAACAATTCGCGCATGCGCGCCTCGACCACCTCGGGGAGGCGACGCGTGACCACAACGAGTGGCTTGCGCTTCAACGACGACATGCACCCTCCGCGAACGTTTCTGACAGGCCGGCCGCTGCCGGGAGCCGCGGTTCGTGTCGAGGCTTGACCCGGCATTAACCACGCATCGGCCAGACAGGTCCCATAGCCCCGACGCCTCGGCTGCCGGTTCTGGAGGCTTCTCTACCAGAGAGGCCACGGAACACAACGTGCCCCCGCGCCCGAAACATCGCGCGCGAGGGAAGGCTAGACGAGGATTGACGATGGCGATCGTGGCCATGACGATCGCGAACCTTTGGGAAGACCGATGACGCGCCTGCCTGGACTTCTGTTCTTCACGTGCCTGACGGTGGCCTCCCTGCTCATCGTGCCGCTTTCCTCGGTCCTGGCCGCCCCGGCGGCGGGAAGCGCATCGGACGCTAATCGCGGCCCGGCCACGGGCCTGCCCCTGCCGCGCTATGCGAGCCTCAAGACCGATCGGGTTAACCTGCGCGAGGGGCCCTCGAAAGACCACCGCACGCTGTGGGTGTTTCAGCGGGCGGGCCTGCCCATCGAGATCGTCGCCGAGTTCGAGACCTGGCGGCGCATCCGCGATTCCGAGGGGACCGAAGGCTGGGTGCTGCACTCCCTCCTTTCCGGCCGGCGCACCTCCATCGTCATGGCGGCGAGGGGCGGCGACGCCGCGATCCCGCTCCATGCCCGGGCGGAGGAAGGCTCGGGTGTGGAGGCCAAGCTGCAGCCCGGCGTCATCGGCAACGTGAAGAGCTGCACAGGAAGCTGGTGCCGGGTCATCGTCGCGCTGCCGCAGAAGGGTGGCGACGTGGACGGCTACATCCGCCAGGACCGCCTCTGGGGCGTCTACCCCAACGAGAAGATCGACTGATACCAAGTGGCAACGATCCCGACCGATGGCCGGGGTCCGCGCGTTCGGCGGACGCCTGCCGCCGCGTGGTCTCGCGGGGAGACGACGATGAGGCATCTTCACCGTCGTCCTGCATGAGACCTGCCGCACCGGTCGGCGCCATACGAAAAAGGCCCGGCTGAGCCGGGCCTTTTTCCAATGACGTGGGAAGCGTAAGCCCGCCTCAGGACTGGCGCGAACCGTGCCGACGGCGCAGGCGGACGATGACCTCTACGCCAGCGATCTCCATGCCCTCGGGGGCATCGGGAAGCGAGTCAACGGTAATACCGCAATCAGGCATGTCCAGCACTTGCCCCTCGTCCTCGAGGAAGAAGTGGTGGTGCTCGCTCGGGTTGGTGTCGAAATAGGCCTTCGACCCGTCCAAAGCCAGCTGGCGCAGGAGTCCGGCTTCGGTGAACTGGTGCAGGGTGTTGTAGACCGTGGCGAGGGAGACCGGCACTTTCGCGCGCATGGCTTCGTCGTAGAGCATTTCCGCCGTCAGGTGGCGGTCGCCACGCCCGAACAGCAACCAGCCGAGCGACAGGCGCTGGCGGGTCGGGCGAAGGCCGGAGCGGCGCAGACGGTCGCGCAGGTCGGACAGGGGACATCCCCGGCGCCCCGCGACCGAGGCGATATCGAGGGAAGCGCCACGTGCGTTCAGCATGGCCTGCAGCGGCAGCGAGTTGGACATCGGCGGTACTGACATCTCACGGAACCAACAAAATACAACACAACTCTATACGAACCTCCCCCCTCGTCGCAACCCAAGCCGGTGATGGGTAGCTGCGCATTGTGAACATGCCGCCCGTTTAAAGTCATTCCATTTAAGCCGTCCTGCAACTCGTTACTCGACACGTCCGGAGACGAGGTGTTTTGTGCCGCTCAGGCGGTGTGTTAACGAAGCGCCGCTCGCGAGTTCGGACGATGTCGTGGACCCGCGATGGCCACGACCGTTTCGGCGTTCGTGGGCGATGTCCGGCGTTTCGAACGCGCCCTCCACCAAGGACCGACACACCGATCATGTCTTCCGATTCCGAATCGCCCGCCGCCGCCGGTTCAGACCAGACCGTTCCCCGCGCCTCCCACTACTCCCATGAGGAGTTGTTGGCCTGTGGCCGTGGCGAGCTGTTCGGCGCCGGCAACGCGCAGCTTCCCCAGCCGCCGATGCTGATGTTCGACCGCATCACCTCGATCGGGACCGAGGGCGGCGCCTACGGCAAGGGCCATGTCCTGGCGGAATTCGACGTACGGCCGGACCTCTGGTTCTTCGGATGCCATTTCAAGAACGATCCGGTGATGCCCGGCTGCCTCGGCCTCGACGCCCTCTGGCAGCTCGTGGGTTTCCATCTCGGCTGGCTCGGCGCGCCGGGTCGCGGCCGGGCGCTGGGCGTCGGCGAGGTGAAATTCAGCGACCAAGTGCTGCCGACCGTACGCAAGGTCGTCTACGGCATCGACATCAAGCGCGTGCGCCAGGGCAAGCTCGTCCTCGGCATCGCCGACGGCTGGCTGGAAGCGGACGGTGCGAGGATCTATGACGCCAAGGATCTGAGGGTTGCCCTGTTCCAGGCACAAGGCTAGCCCTCCGGCAAGCCGGTGGTTGAGATTGCCCCGGCATCATCCTACCTGACACGCGTCGGTGCCACGGCGCTTCGGCGAAAGAGAAGAGCGTTTCCATGCGGCGTGTCGTGATCACCGGGATGGGCATCGTCTCGTCCATCGGCAACAACACCCAGGAAGTCCTTGCCTCCCTGCGCGAGGCCAAATCGGGCATCGGCCACTCGGCCTCCTATGCCGAACTCGGCTTCCGCAGCCAGGTCGAGGGACGGCCGAGCGTCGACCCCGAGGGCCTCGTCGACCGGCGCGCCATGCGCTTCCACGGCGGCGGCACCGCCTGGAACCACATCGCCATGGACCAAGCGATTTGCGATGCCGGCCTCGAAGCGGGAGACGTCTCCAACGACCGCACCGGGATCATCATGGGCTCCGGCGGCCCCTCCACGAAGGCGATCGTCGAATCCGCCAACCTCGCTCGCGAGAAGGGCCCCAAGCGCGTCGGCCCCTTCGCCGTCCCCAAGGCGATGTGCTCTACCGCCTCCGCGACTCTGGCGACCTTCTTCAAGATCAAGGGCGTGAACTATTCGATCTCTTCCGCCTGCGCGACGTCCAACCACTGCATCGGCAATGCCGGCGAAGTGATCCAGAGCGGACGCCAGGACATCATATTCGCCGGAGGCTGCGAGGATCTGGACTGGACGCTCTCCGTCCTGTTCGACGCGATGGGGGCGATGTCCTCGCGCTACAACGACACCCCCGCCCGCGCCTCCCGCGCTTATGACGTCAACCGCGACGGGTTCGTCATCGCCGGCGGCGCTGGCGTCCTCGTCCTCGAGGAGTTGGAGCACGCAAAGGCGCGCGGCGCGCGGATCTATGGCGAACTCGCCGGCTACGGTGCCACCTCGGACGGCCACGACATGGTGGCCCCGTCCGGCGAAGGCGCCGTACGCTGCATGAAGCAGGCGATGGAAGGGCTGAGAGGAGCCAGGATCGACTACATCAATCCCCATGCCACCGCGACGCCGGTGGGCGATCTCAAGGAGATCGAGGCGATCCGCGAAGTCTTCGGCCGCGGCGACGATTGCCCACCGATCTCGGGCACCAAGTCGCTCACCGGACATTCCCTCGGCGCCACCGGCGTGCACGAGGCAATCTACTCGCTCCTGATGATGCAGAACGGCTTCATCTGCGAAAGCGCGCATATCGACGAGATCGACCCGGCCTTCGCCGACATGCCGATCCTCCGGCAGCGCCGCGACAACGTCCAGCTCGGCCATGTCGTGTCGAACTCCTTCGGGTTCGGCGGAACCAACTCCACCCTCGTCCTCAAGCATATCGACGCCTGAAAGGCCAAGCTTTCTCGGATCGACTTCGCCTATGCTGGCGTGACGCAGGCCTCTTTCACGGAACCGCAGATTCGACCTCGCGTTTCCTGACCGGAGCCGAAAGTCCGAGATGGTCCTGATCCTGATTTCCTTAAGTACCCTTGCCGGCCTCGGTATCGCGGCCACGGCCTGCATCCGAGCCAAGCAGGGCCTCGTCGATACGGCTCTCGATGAGACGCGCGGTTATTTCTGATCGCCCGTCACGTCTCGAAGCATGGCCGCACCGGGACGGTTGGACGGCTTTCCCGTTCGACCCCGGATTGGACAGTTTATGGATGCACGCGCTAAGCGTCCTCGCGATAGCCGGAATTGTCTGAGATTTCGGCGCGATGGATGCGAGGACACGTATGACAGGTTTGATGGTAGGCAAGCGCGGCCTGATTTTAGGGGTCGCCAACGATCATTCCATCGCCTGGGGTATCGCCAAGTCCCTCCATGACCATGGCGCGGAACTCGCGTTCACCTACCAGGGGGATGCCCTCGGTCGCCGCGTCAAGCCGCTCGCGGCCTCACTTGGGTCCGACATCGTCATTCCCTGCGACGTAGAGGATATCGCGAGCGTGGACGCGCTGTTCGCCGCCCTCGACGAGCGCTTCACCGACGGAATCGATTTCGTCGTTCACGCCATCGGTTTCTCGGACAAGGCACAGCTCAAGGGACGCTATGTCGACGTGACCAGCCGTGAGAATTTCTCGCGGACCATGGTCATCTCATGCTTCTCCTTCACGGAGATCGCGCAGCGGGCGGCCACGCGCATGCGCCGCGGCGGTTCGATGCTGACGCTCACTTATGGCGGATCGACCCGGATCATGCCGAACTACAACGTCATGGGCGTCGCCAAGGCGGCGCTCGAAGCCTCCGTGCGCTATCTCGCCGGCGATCTCGGCCCGGAGGGTATCCGCGTGAACGCCCTATCGGCCGGCCCGATGCGGACCCTGGCCGGCGCCGGCATCGCCGATGCGCGTCTGATGTTCAATCACCAGCGCGCCCACGCCCCCCTGCGGCGCACGGTGACCCTGGAAGAGGTCGGCGGATCGGCGGTCTATCTGCTCTCGGACCTCTCCGGCGGCGTCACCGGCGAAGTCCATTTCGTCGATTCCGGCTACAACATCATCTCGATGCCCCGACCCGACGTGCTGCAGGCACAGGACGAGGCCGGCGTCGCCGACGCCTGATCCTCCGGGCGGCTCAGACGGTGGCGGATTCGGGAGGGTTGCTCTCCACCAGCCCGAGGATGTCGTCCCAACGGGCCACGAAGGCGGCCACGCAATCCGGGTCGAAATGCGTGCCGGCATGCTCTTCGAGATGCCGGCGCGCGGCCTCGGGGGTCCAGGCCTTCTTGTAGACCCGCTCCGAGATCAGGGCATCGAACACGTCGGCGACAGCGACGATGCGGCCCGCGAGCGGAATCTGCGTCGTGCTCAATCCCTGCGGATAGCCGCCGCCATCCCAGCGCTCGTGATGGGTCAGGGCGATGTCGGAGGCGAGCTGCAGCAGGTGAGAGGGGCTGTCGTAAAGCATGCGATAGCCGCGGATCGCGTGGTGCTTCATCTCCTCCCGCTCGCTGTCGCTGAGCGGCCCCGGCTTCATCAGGATACTATCGGGGATACTGATCTTGCCGATGTCGTGCATCGTCGAGGCCAAGGCAATGTCGTTCGCATCCCCCTCCGACAGGCCGAGGCCTTCGGCAATGGCGATGGCGCAGCCGGCGACCCGAGTCAGGTGGTCCCCCGCCTGATCATCGCGGAATTCGGCCGCCAGCATCAGGCGGCGGATGATCTCCCGCTCCCGCGAGGCCGCCTCGGCACCGGCCCGGTCCACGTCGCGGCACATCGCGACCGATTGCCGGTGGAGGACCTGACGCGCCAGGGCGAGCTCGAGGAGGTTGCAGACCCGAATCTGCAGGTCCAGCGGATCGATGGGACCGGTCATCACGTCGGTGGCGCCGGCCTCGACCGCCGTCCGCCGCAGGGCAGCGGAGGCACCGAGGAACAGAATCGCCGTGCGGGCATGTCCCTCGTGATCGCGCAGGTCCCGGATCACGGTCGGACCATCGATCCCGCTATCGGGATCGTGCATCACGATGACGAGATCGGCCGGGTGAAACAGGTCGTCGCTCGCGGCCGCCTTCGCCCCGGTGACCAACCGGATGGCGCAATCGAGGCTTCGCAGGTTCAGAACGAGATGGACGGGCGCAGAGGCGCAGACGATGGCGATGAGGGCCGAAGCCGTCTCTACGGATGCGGGCATGGCAGGCATCAGGACACGGTCTCTCCCGACCATCGAAAGCCGCGGCGGCTGCCGGACGATCCGGAAGACGGGACGCAATGAAGCCAGACCGCGATGGATGCAAGGTCCATCGCCAGCAGGCCGGATACAAGGCTCATAAACGGAAATTGAGGCTGAGGGTCGGGCCTCAGTTCTCTGACTTCGCGGTCAGCCCGTCGTATCGCCCCTAGCGCCGGCCGGTCGATCCGAAGCCGCCCTGCCCGCGCCCGGATTGCGGGGCGGGCTCATCGGAACCGGAGGCATCCACGAGGGTGAAGGCCGGCCGCGTGACGCGGGTGAAGACCAGTTGCGCGATCCTGTCGCCGGGGCGGATGACGATGGTCGCGGCCGGGTCGGCGTTGCGGTTCCAGGCCGAGATCATGAGTGGTCCCTCGTAATCCGCGTCGATGACGCCGGTCCCGTTGCCGAGGACGAGGCCGTCGCGGTGACCGAGGCCGGAGCGTGGGAAGACGAGGCCGCACCAGTCCGCATCCCGGATCAGAACGCTGAACCCCGCCGGGATCAGGACGGCGGGGGCCTGGGGCGCCAAGTCGAGGGGTTCGTCGAGGCAGGCATGGAGGTCGAGCCCTGCCGCCGCTGCCGAGCCCCAGCGCGGGAAGCCCCATTCCCGCAATCGCGGATCTCGGATGCACAGACCGACGGCCGGAGGGACGGAAGGAGACGCGCCGCTCACGCTGCCCGTGCCGCGATGGCGTCGGCGAGGGCGACGATCCGGGACGCCTCCACGGCATGGAGCCGTTCGATCATCCGCCCGCGAAAGGCGATGGCCCCGCGCGTCCGGTTCTCCGGCTCGGTGAAGACGGCGATGATCGCCCGCGCCTCCTCGATCTCCGCGTCCGAGGGGCCGAACAGTTCGTTGGCGGTGACGATCTGGCCGGGATGGATCAGCATCTTGCCGTCGAACCCGCTGTCTCGGCCCTGCTCGCACTCGGCCCTGAATCCGCTCTCGTCGCGAAAAGCATTGTAGATACCGTCGATCACGTCGATCTCGTAGGCCCGCGCCGCCATGACCACGTTCATCAGCCACGGCATCAGGGCCGGACGGCCCGGCACCCCGAGCCGGACCCGGCTGGTCTTGGCGAGATCGTTCGGGCCGACGAGCAGGCACGACAGGCGCGTATCGACGTCGCGGGCGGCGCTGGCGATCTCGGCGATGTGGAGGATCGCGAGCGGCGTCTCGATCATCGCCCAGACGCGGGTATGGTCCGGCGCGCCGAGGCGCCGCAGGCGCGAACCGACCGCGACCAGGGCATCGGGTCCGGAGACCTTCGGGATCACGATCGCGTCCGGCCCAGCGGGGGCGATGCGCGCGAGATCGGCCTCGCCCCATGGCGTGTCGAGGCCGTTAATGCGGACCACGACCTCGCGCCGACCGTAGGGCCGGGAAGCCACCGTGGCGGCGACGGCGTCCCGTCCCTCCGCCTTCACCTCGGGTGCGACGCCATCCTCCAGATCGATCATCACGACGTCGGTGGGGAGGCCGCGCGCCTTCTCCAGGACCCGTGGATTGGAGCCGGGCATGGCGAGGACGCTGCGACGCGGACGGATCTCGGTCATGGCGCGTCGATCTCCTGAAGCCGTGGCTCGTTGCACCGGCCGCCCGGCGATACCGCCGCCCCCCTCCCGTTTCAAGCTCTCGACGCGCAGGAAGACCGATCCGGGGCTAGCCCTCGGGGGCCGCCCAGATCTCGTGCAGACCGGTCCGGTCCCGGAACCAGAACACCCGCCGGAAAGGATCCGCGCCAGATTCCGGATAGGACGACGCTAGTCTCCGGGCGAGTAAGACCGCCTCGCTTCGGGTCTGGATGGCATGGGCCAGGGTCTTCCAAGAATTTTCGCGGCCGTCTCCGATCTTCCTTACGTAGATCGAATGCACCATGATTGCCCTCCGCCGGATCGAAATCTGATGGAACGATAGATATACATCAAGCCACCATCCAAGTTTTGGTTTGCGGTGATTTTCTCGGATGGTTAAGAGATTTTAATAGAATTTGGGGTATTTGATTGATCCCTCGCACAGCATTGCCCGGGATGCCCCCTGGTCTGAAAAACGACGCAGATGGCCAATGTCGCGTCAAGTCGGTCCATGGGCGGAACCGGGGCCGGATCTGATGTTTGATGTATCGCTTACGATCTCCTAGTGAGATTTCACAATATCCGTCAGGGAAGCGGACCCGTCCTCTCGATGACGGCCGATCGTCCTGCTTCGTACCATGGAAGCGATATCCGAAACGCACCGCGAACATCGATACGTCCAAACCCTGCCGGCACGGTCTGTTAGCATTTGACAGAGTATCCTAAGTGAAACCGCTCATGCTCGGTGCCGATTTCATGCTTCCTCCACCATCGGCACCCGCCGGAACCGACGACAGCCCTGCCATGATGGAAGACGCCGAGCGTCTGGCTGCCTTGCGCTCCTGCCGCATGATCGGTGCCGCCCCGGATGCCGGCCTCGAGCGCATCGTCGCGGTGACGGCGGCGAGCCTCGGAATGCCGATGGCCTGGGTCTCCCTCATCGACGATGAGGTCTCCTGGCTGGTGGCCCGGATCGGCGTCGATCTTCACCGCCTGCCACGACATGGCCTGCCCTGCGAACGAGTCCTCGCGCAATCCGGGATCGTGGTCGTCAACACGGACGACGACGGCCTTCTCTACCCCGATCTGCCGGGCGTCCGGTTTCATGCCGGTGCGCCCCTGATCACGGCCGAGGGGCATTGCATCGGATCGCTCTGCCTCCTCGACACGAAGCCGCGCGACGGTTTCGGCGACGCCGAGCGGTCGAAGCTCGCCGCTTTCGCCGACCTCGTCATGGACCGGCTGGAGATGCGCCGGGTGCAATTGGCCAACACAGCGGCGATCGGCTTCGCCCAGGCTGCAGAATATGCCCTGCTCGTGGTGGACGGTACAGGAACCATCACCTTCTGCAATCCCTCGGCCGAGGCCCTGTTCGGCTATGGCGCGGGCGACATGATCGGCCGGCCCATCGAGATCATCATTCCAGAGCCGCTCCGCGCCGCCCACAAGGCGGGGCTGCGCCGGATCGCCTCCGGGGGGGCGTCACACTTGGCCGGCCGCACCATCGAGTTGACGGCCCTGCACCGCGACGGCGGCACGTTCCCGATCGAATTCTCGATGTCGATCTGGCAGGCTTCCGGCGGGATCGGGATGGGCGCCGTCATCCGCGACATCAGCGAGTGGCGTGCCCGCGACGCCAAGCTGGTGCAGCTGGCCCACCACGACAAGCTGACCGGCCTCACCAACCGCGCACTCTTCGACGAGCGCCTGGACGCGAGCCTCGCGACGAACCGGTACGCCACGGTGATGCTGCTCGATCTCGACGGCTTCAAGGAGGTCAACGACAGTCTGGGACACGCCGTCGGAGACGTGCTGCTCCAGGCCGTGGCGGTGCGCCTGTCGTCCTGCGTCACGTCCCAGATCACGGTGGCGCGTTTCGGTGGGGACGAGTTCGCGCTGCTCATGCCGGACCGGGGCAACCCCCTCGATGCGGGTGCCCTGGCCGCGAAGATCCTGGAGGCATTCCAAACTCCGTTCCCGGTGGCAGGGCACGTCTTCCATGTCGGTCTCAGCATAGGCGCGGCGATTGGCGGGCCGGGAACCGTCCGGGACGAGTTGATCGCCGATGCGGATCTGGCCCTCTATCAGGCCAAGCGTGACGGGCGGCGGTGCTTCCGCCTGTTCGAACAATCCATGCGCAATGCGGTCGTCGCCCGGCGGACGCTCCACGACGAGTTGACCCGAGCGGTGGAGCACGGAGAACTGGTACTGCACTACCAGCCGCAGGTCGAACTGGGTTCGGGACAGGTCATCGGTGCCGAAGCCCTGCTGCGGTGGCAGCACCCCACCCGCGGCCTGCTGTTGCCGGCCGCCTTCATCGACGCCCTCGAAGCCCATCCCCTCGCCGCCTCCATCGGCCGATGGATCGTCGACGATGCCTGCCGGCAATCCGCACTCTGGCGCGCCCTCGGACTTCCGCCCCTGCGGGTCGCCGTGAACCTGTTCGGGGCTCATCTCAGGACGGGGCGGCTGGCCCGTGAGGTGATCGACGCCCTGGAACGCCACGCGGTGCCGCCGAGCCTGCTCGAAATCGAGGTGACGGAGCGGATCGCCCTTCAGACCGACGACTCCCTGCTGGAGCCGTTGCGCGAGCTCCACCGGCACGACGTCTCTATCGCCTTCGACGATTTCGGCACCGGCTACGCGTCGCTGAGTTCGCTCAAGCGTTTCCCGCTGACGCGCCTGAAGATCGACCGCGGCTTCGTGCGCGACATCCTCACCGATCGGCACGACGCGGAGATCGTTCGGGCCGTGCTCGGCATGGCCCAGAGCTTCGGCCTCGATGTCATCGCCGAGGGAATCGAGACGGTCGAACAGGACACAATGCTACGCATGATGGGCTGCCGCGAAGGCCAGGGCTACCTCTACGGCCGAGCCATGACCGCCGAGGCGCTGGCCGCCCTGGTTACGGGCGGGCAGCTCGAAGGCAGGCGGGGGCCGAAAGCGGCGTGACGGGCCGTCAGAGCGGGCGCGTGCCGCTCGCCTTGCTCAGAAGCCAACCCTTGGCGCGCTGGATCAGGGCCGGACGAACCCTCGATACGTCCTCGTCGTCCACCAGGGGAGAGGTGGAGAGGGCGGCGAGATAGGCCGCTTCGCTGGAGCGGCAAGATTTCACGGCCGACTCGACGGCCAGTGTCCGGCTCGTCACCAGTGCCTGCAGATCGAAATTCCGATGCAGGCATCCGCGCCACGACGCGTGCAGGGCACCGACGTCGGAATCCCGGGCCGAGGCGGGGGCCATCCAGCACAGGGGTACGATGGCGGCCAGCAGCAAGGTTGCGGGCAAGCGGTTCAGTGTCGTCATGGCGAGGGATTCCCGAACCCGGCAACCGTCGCCCGCACGCGCTTAACAAGTCGCTAATGCATCGCCTTTGATGCGATTTCCCTCCGGGACACCGCATCCCGCTCCGGAGCAGGTTCGCATTGGCGAGCCGAGGCTTCACCTCGCTTGGGCCTTTGACGTGTTGCGAGTTTCAACACGCAAAATCGGTGACTACTTTTAGTGAACCTGCTTAGCGGTTGGCGGTGGTCACCGGCGACGTGGCACGGCCGAGTGATACCCAGGCCATGGCGTTCTGGCTCTCGCGTTTGATGAAGGTGTAGCCGGTCTGGCGCCAGGGCAGCACGCTGTTGGTCTTGTTGTCGAGGATGAGGTCGCCCCGGTCGGTGATCAGGGTGAGGACGGCATGGCCCTCCCCCTTCTCATCGATGACCACGGTCATCCGCATGGCCCGGCGTGGCAGTCCGGCCTCGGCGAGGAGCTTGCGCTTCAGAAGCTGAAAGTCCTCGCAATCGCCGGCACCGGATTCGGCCAGATCCCAGCGGTCGGCCATGCCGAGCTGCTCCATGTCGGTGACCGCCCGGATGGACTTGTTCACGCGGCGGTTCACCGAGACGATGGTGTTCCAGATACCGGGCGTCAGGCTGATCGCGGCGGGCTCTGAGATAGTCACCGCGCATTCGGCGGCATAGGTCTCGCAGAAGGTAACCCAGGCGCTGATCGGGCGGGCGGCGCCCGTGGTGGAGATGGTGCTGGCCACGCTGGGGAGGGAGGCCAGCGTCTGAGCAGAGGCGAGGTTCGGGAGGGTGGCTAAGGACACGACCGCCAACCCGGAAATCAGGCCCACACCACCGATGGTGCGCTTGAGGGCGTGCACCGCTTTGTGGAACTTCGAAATCGCGATCCGCATGGCCGCCGCTCGTCCCGTTAATCTCTTGTTAACGAACGTCTCACGGCCACGCTGGAACGGCAATCGCCAGGTTAATAAAAGGTTAACGCTGTGGATTTCGAGGCATCGTACCGGAATCGGGCCATCGTTGCCCCGGCGCCACGCTGGCTGCGTCGCCCCCTGCCAGTCGGTGACGGGGTGCGGCGTCGGAAGACAGTCTCACGACCAGACGACGATACGCAGAGAGCTCATCGTCATCTGCCCAAGCGACGGCGCGGCGGCGGGCGTCCGCGAAACACGCTGATCCCGACTATCGGTCGCGATCAGCGCTGCTTGGTCTTATGCCTCCGAGACGTCCTGGCTGATTCCGAGGGCGGCGAGCCCTTCGTCGAGGAGATCGCCTGCATCGGGCGAGCCCATGATCTCGTGCAGGGCCCCCTCGCCCACCGCCTCGCGTTCGCGGGCGAAGCGCACGGCCTCGCCCCATTCCTCCGCCTCCATGTCGCCGCGCCCGACATAGAGGAGGGCGAGGAGGTTGGCCCGCTCGTCGTCGTTGAGGCCGGAAATCATCGAGCGGACTTCCGATTCCGTGGCATCGTCGGTGCCGGACGTGAGCACGTCGGTGGAGCCGTCATCGATCGGGTTGGAGCCTGAATCGGGGTCGGTGGCACCTTCCTTCACGTCGAGCGCTCTGACCCGGAGGATGATCTCGGTGACCTTGTCGACGGCGATATCCATGGAACGGTCCTGTGATGCGTACCGCCGGCGGCGGCGTTACCGGGTGCGACGAGACGGCCCTCGAAGCCGGCCGTCCTTGAGCAACATCAACCCGCCAGAGCCGTCGCGGTTCGCGGGGCTGGCATGACGCGCTGGATTGCCGGACTCGACGGCTGCCGCGGCGCCTGGGCCGGAGCCCTCCTCGACCTCGACGATCCTGGGCGATACCGCGCTGCTCGCTTTGCCCGCGTCTCCGATATCCTGGACGGGCCGGAGGCCCCGGTCTGCATTGGGATCGACGTCCCGATCGGCCTGCCCGACCGCGTCGAGGGCGGCGGCCGGGTCGCCGACCGCGCAGCCAGGGCCTATCTCGCGGGCGGGCGATCCAGCGTCTTCCCGGTGCCGCCACGGGCAGCGGTCCATGCCGGCAGCTACGAGGAGGCCAAGGCGCTCTCCCGCGCCGCCAGTGTCCCTCCCTTCGCGCCCTCGATCCAGTGCTGGAACATCACCCGCTACATCCGCGAGGTAGACGACCTGCTCCTGGCGCGGCCGCCACTGCGCGAGCGGGTTCACGAGGTTCACCCGGAAGTGGCGTTCCGCCGCCTCAACGGCGACCGTCCGCTGGCATCGGCCAAGAAGGGGCCGGGGCGTCGGGAAGGGCTGGAGGAGCGTCGCGCGCTCCTGCGAAGGGCCGGTCTACCCGCGATGCTGGTGGACGCGGGCAGACCGGCGGGCGTGGGGGCCGATGATCACCTCGACGCCCTCGCCGCCCTGGTCGTCGCCCGCGACATCGTCCTCGGACGTGCCATCCCGATGCCCGACCCGCCGGGACGCGACCGCCATGGCCTGCCCGTGGTGATTTGGGCGCCTGCTGGCGAGGGTCCGATTCCCTGTTAAACTGTCGGCATGAATCTTACCTCCGCGACCCCGCCCCCCGAACGCGAGTCCTGCCAAGGCTCCGGCGCGCCTCCTTTGCGCCATGTCGCCCGTGCCCTGGTCTTCGACCCGCAGGACCGGCTGCTCCTGATCGCCTACGAGGCGCAACGCCCCATCGATCCGTCGAAGCCGGAGGATCGGACTTTCTGGTTCATGCCGGGTGGAGGGCTGGAGCCCGGCGAAAGCCACGCGCAAGCCTGCCTTCGGGAACTCGGCGAGGAAATCGGGGTTTTCGATGCCGAGATCGGGCCACAAGTCGCTGCCTGCGATGGTCCATTCTTTCTGTTCCCGAAGCCGCGTGATGCCCGCGAACGCTATTTCGTCGTGCGTCTGCCCAGCGACGAGGTCGATACCAGCCGCCTCGCCGAGACCGAAGACAGCACGGTCCTCGGCACACGCTGGTGGACGCTCCACGAGTTGGACGCCAGCGGCGAGCGGATCGAACCCGCGGGTCTCGCTCGCCTGGCCAGACGCATAGCGTCGGGCGAGCGGCCCGAGCCGCCCGTCACCCTGGCCTGGCATCAGGTGTGAACCCGCACTGGGCTACCGGCTCGATACTGGGCCACATAGGGCCTTGGAACCAGATACGGCAGAGGTCTTGCCAGTCGAGGCCGAATGTCGAGAACCGGGTTGCCACGGCAACCCCCAACAACAACGCTCAAGGAAGGCAAACGCATGTTTCCAGAAAAGCTGACCTCAGGATACCGGTCGTTTCTCGATGGACGCTTGTCCGATGAGGCCAAGCGCTACGCCGCCCTGGCAAAGGGGCAGAGCCCGGAAGTCTTGCTGATCGGCTGCTGTGACAGCCGCGTTTCGCCGGAAGTGATCTTCGATACCGGACCAGGCGAACTCTTCATCATCCGCAACGTGGCCAATCTCGTGCCCCCGTTCGAGGAGGGCGGCGAGTACCATGGCACGTCGGCGGCCATCGAGTTCGCCGTCCAGGCCCTCGAGGTGAAGCACATCGTCGTTCTTGGTCACGCCACCTGCGGCGGCATCAAGGCCTACGCCAACCCGCCGGGCCCGCTCTCGACCAGCGACTTCATCGGCAAGTGGGTGTCCCTGGTGAAAGGCGCTGAGGAGAAGCTCAAGGTTCAGAAGGGACCGGACCACCTGACGCGCCTCGAGTATGCCACCGTCGCGCAGAGCCTCGAGAACCTGATGACGTTCCCATTCGTCCGCGAGCGCGTCGCCGATGGCCGCTTGGCGCTCCACGGCGCGCATTTTGGCATCGCCCATGGCGAACTTCTCCTGCGCAATCCCGAGACGGGGGATTTCGAGCCCGCCGTCGATGGCGGCGGAAAGGCGATGACCCCGGCCTCCCTGATGCACAGCAGCGAAGTCTGAACCGACCGCCCAGTCCCCCGCATTCAACCGGATGCGGGGTGCTCGCTGCACGGAACCATGAGAGACGCGAAAAAAAACGCCGGGCCTCACCAGCCCGGCGTTTCTTGTGTTCATGAACTCCGTCGCCGCCCCATGGAGCGCCGGCAGGCTCCGACCCCTAACGGGCGCCGGGAAGGCGCTGTGCCATCTGGTAGTGCTGCTGGAGCACCGGCAGAGCCTGCTCGGCATGGGCGCGCAGGGCCGGGTTCGTGCCGGTCTGGGCATAGGACTGGTACATGCCGATGGCCGCCTCGTGCGACCGCACCTGGATCTGGCCGTAGAGACGGTCGAAGCGCGGGCCGGCCGGGGCGGCGGCGAGCTCGGAGAGCATGGCCTGCTGCTGCGGATCGACCGGGACCATGGTGGTGCCGGCGGTGGTGTCGACATCGCCGTTGAGGGCCTGGCTGCCGGCGGCGGCGCCACGGCTCGCGCCGCTGCCGATCCCCTCGACGGCACCGACCGGGCCGCCGCTCAGCGTACCGGCGACAACACCGGTCGCAGCACCCGTGGCCGCACCCACCGCGCCACCAGCAATCGCCAGGGGGGCGCCGATCAGGCCGCCGGGACCGCCGTTGCCGGCATACGTCCGCTCGCCGCCGGCCAGGGCCACGTTCGCGGCGCGGTGGTCACGCACGGCGTCACGGGCGAAGCTGATCACCTGCGGGTTGCGGCTCTTCGACAGCGCGATCTGGCTCGACTGGACCTCGAACGCATTGGCCTGCATCGCCTGAAGACGGAAATCGCCGGACATGGTCTGCGCGGCGGCGGGGGTCGCCATGACGACGGCAATGGCGGACAGCGCAACGTACTTATTCATGATTCTGACCTCTGGATATGATCTTGAAAACGCAAGGGCGGCGGACCGGACCACATCTCTGTGGATCGGCGTATCCAACAACGCCACGTTTGCCGGACAACGACAGCCCCTCCATTGGGTTCCCGCCAAATGTCGTTGTAACGTGAGACATTCTACTGAGATGGGCACGGGCTTGTAGCCAAGCTTCACCTGTCTTTTTAGCCTCACCAGCCTGCCAATGGCGCAGATCGGCGACGCATGCGCGACGCGGTTGCCGAACGCCGTAGAAAAGCGTGGGTTGACGACGAGCCGGAGTTTTCCGGAACGCGAAACCGCACTAGCCTGCCCATCGGCGGCGATGGCGTGGATGGAGGTTCCCGGCGATGAAGACCCTGCTCGTTCCGGTGGCGCTCCACGACGCGCTGCCCTCCGTCTTCGCGACCACGCTCCTGGTGGGTCGCCGCTTCGGCAGCCTGATCGAGGGCGTCTCCCTGCGCCCGGCCCTCGCCGAATACGTTCCGGTGGACATGGTCGGCGGCATGACATGGCTGCGCGACGAGGAGGCCGACAAGGCCGAGGCCGAGGATGCCGGCCGGCGCTTCGTCGACTTCCTCGTCGGCGCCGGCATTCCCGCCGCCACAGAAGGGCCATGCACCCCCGAATTCGTGGCCGCCGCCGGAACCCGCTACCGCTGGCGGCCGGACGTACCGGCGGGCGACGCCTTCCTCGGACATTACGCCCGCCTGTTCACCGCCACCGTGGTGGGCCGCCCCGGCTCCGGCGACGGCGCCCCGCGCATGACCACGTTCGAGACGGCCCTGTTCGAGAGCGGCCGGCCCATCCTGCTGGCGCCCCCCACGCCTCCGACGAGCCTCGGCGAGGCGATCCTCATCGCCTGGAACGGATCGAGCGAGACCGCGCGGGCGGTGGCCTTCGCCATGCCCTTCCTGCGCAAGGCCTCGCGCATCCGCGTCGTCAGCGCGGAGGGCGGCATGGTGCCGGGGCCGAGCGCGGAGGATCTGGCGAGGGCGCTCGCCTGCGAAGGCATCTTCGCGGACCACAAGGCCTTCACCGAAGGCCGGCGCACGCCCGGCGAGGTCTTCCTGAACGAGGCGCAGGATTTCGGCTGCGACCTGCTAATCAAGGGAGCCTATACACAGAGTCGTTTGCGCCAGATGATCTTCGGCGGCGCCACCAGCCACGTGCTGGCCCATGCCACCATGCCGATGCTGATGGCACACTGATCGTTCCACGATAGCGCACAATTGATTTGTGCGCATACGAACCTGATGCCACATCGCGCGTTGTCCGAGCGCTTCCCGCCGTGCAGGCGGAAGCGTCCGGCGAGGGTCCCGACAGCCGGGATCGCTCTAGCGCAAGGCATTTCATGACACGACGGATCCTCACGGCCGCCACCCTGTGCGTCGGCCTGTTCTCCAGTCTGCCCGTCCTGGCCGATTCCCCACTGGTCCGCGTGCGCGGAACGATCGAATCCGTCGCCGGCGATCACGTCACGATCAAGCCCCGCATCGGTCAGGCCGTCTCGGTCAAGTTCGCCGATGCGATGAGGGTGGCCGCCGCCAGCAAGGCCGAGATCGGCGACATCAAGCCGGACAGCTACGTCGGCACCGCCGCGACGCCCCAGGCCGACGGCACCCTGAAGGCCCTCGAAGTCGCCGTCTTCGCCCCGAGCATGCGCGGCACAGGCGACGGCCATTATCCGTGGGATCTTGAGAAGGAGAACACGATGACGAACGGCGCCGTCGGCGCCCTCACCGGCACCACCGGGCGCACGATCACCGTGACCTACAAGGGTGGCGAGAAGACCATCACGGTCCCCGAAGACGTGCCGATCGTCTCCCTCAACCCCTCCGACCGATCCGCTATCAAGGTCGGCGCCCGCGTGGTGGCGATCACCAAGCCGGATGCCGCCGGCACGATGGTCGCCGACCGGATGATCGTCGGCGAGAACGGCACCGTCCCGCCGATGTAGCCAGAGTCTTTGCGCGAACACGCCATTCCGGGGCGGCGGCGCAGCCCCGGCATTGAGGGCGGATGTCGTGAATCCGCCCCGACCATAACGACGCCGAACCATCGAGGAACCGCCAATGCTGAAGTCCTTCCTGACGACGCTCACCCTTACCCTCGCGATCACGGCCACCGCCGCCCAGGCCGACGACATCACGCGCTATCGCGGCACCATCGAGAAGGTTGACGGCACGGCCGTGACGATCAAGCCGCGCGTGGGCGAGGCGCTGACTGTGAGCCTCGCCTCCGACGTGAAAGTGCTGGCGGCCTCCACCGGCAAGCTCACCGACATCAAGCCCGACAGCTACATCGGCACCGCGGCGATCCCGCAGCCGGACGGATCGCAGAAGGCGCTGCAGGTCACCGTCTTCGCCTCGTCCCTGCGCGGTACGGCCGACGGGCACTACCCGTGGGACCTCGGCTCCAACTCGACGATGACCAACGGCGCCATCGGCACCATTTCCGGCACCGAGGGGCGGACCCTTCTGGTCAAGTATCAGGGCGGCGAGAAGAAGGTGAACGTGCCGGAAGACGTGCCGGTGACCCTGGTCGATCCGGGCGACAAGTCCGTCGTCGTTGACGGCGCGAAGGTCGTCGCTTTCACCAAGAAGGGTGCCGACGGCAAGCCCAGCGCGGTGATCCTCATCGTCGGCCGCAACGGCACCGTCCCGTCGATGTAATTCTCATACCACCCTCCCCCCCTTTTGCGGGGGAGGGGCACGGCGTGGCGGCAACGGCCCGAGATACGTTTCGACAAGGTAGACCCCGGATGACCGTCCCCCAAAGCATCCCCTCCCGCGTCACCGTGATTCACCCGCTCGTCGTGCGCGTGACCCATTGGATCAACGCGGTGGCGGTGTTCTGCATGCTGTTCAGCGGCTGGGCGATCTACAACGCCTCGCCGTTCTTCCCTTTCGTCTTCCCGAAATGGGCGACCCTCGGCGGCTGGCTCGGCGGGGCCCTCGCTTGGCACTTCGCCGCCATGTGGCTGTTCGCGCTGAACGGCCTCGCCTACGTCCTCTACGGCCTGTTCGCCCGCCATTTCGCCAAGTCGTTCCTGCCTCTGAGCCCGAGGGCGTTCTGGCGCGATGCCAGCGATGCCGTAAGGCTACGCCTCACCCATCGGATCGGCGAGTACAACGCCGTACAGCGGGTCGCCTATCTGGTGGCCTTCCTCCTCGGAATCCTGCTGGTCGCCTCCGGCCTCGCCCTGTGGAAACCGGTTCAGCTTCAAGGGCTCGCGGCCCTGTTCGGCGGCTATGAATGGGCGCGCCGCGTGCATTTCCTCGCCATGTCCGGCATCGTCGGCTTCATCCTGCTCCATCTGGCCCTGGTCGTCCTGGTCCCGCGCACCCTCGTGGCGATGGTGACCGGCCGCGCCCGCATTCCCGTCGACCCCGTGGAGACGCGCTCATGAGCCGTGACGTGACCGAGGCGAAACGCCTGCGCGACCTTCGCCGGGAGATCCAGCCGGAATTGGTGAAGCTGGAGCGCCGCATGTTCCTGCGCTCGGGCCTGTCCCTCGGCGCCCTGTCGCTGCTCTCGGGCTGCGACCTCTCCACCGGCACCAACGGCACCCTGATCGACCGGACGCTGTGGGCGATGTCGCGTGCCAACGACCGAGTCCAGGCCTGGCTGTTCGACCCGAACAAGCTGGCGCCGACCTATCCGGCGAGCATGATCGACACGCCGTTCCGGTTCAACGCCTACTACCCGCCGGACAACATCCCCGAGATCGACGAGGCGAACTGGAAGCTCGACGTCTCCGGCCTCGTCGCCGACAAGACGCCCTGGACCCTGCAGAAGCTGCGCGCCCTGCCGCAGGAAAGTCAGATCACCCGCCACATCTGCATCGAGGGTTGGAGCCAGATCGGCCAATGGAGCGGTGTGCCGCTGAAAGCCTTCCTGGAGCGGGTCGGTGCCGACCTCACTGCCAAATATGTCGGGTTCAAATGCGCAGACCGCTATTACGGCAGCCTCGACATGCCGAGTGCCCTCCACCCTCAGACGGTGCTGGCTCTGGATTTCGGCGGCAGCGCCCTGCCCCTCGAATACGGCTACCCCCTCCGGGTGCGCGTGCCGACGAAGCTCGGCTTCAAGAGCCCCAAGCACATCGTCTCGGTCTTCGTGACCAACGATTATCCCGGCGGCTACTGGGAAGACCAGGGCTACAACTGGTTCAGCGGCATCTGACCGACGCCACGCTGCGGAAAGGCCGGTCTTTAAGGCCAGCTGCCGAGAATCGCCTTCGAAGAACAAGCCTGCTCCTCGCGCCGGCCCCAAGGGAAGGATCTTTCGGTAAGCACTTGGTCTTTGAAAATCACTCTCGTTGACCCGAACGAGCCAAGATATGCACAATACAGGGAGACCAACTAACTACCCCCCGCCTGCGCCATGCCTCCCGAGACAGGTTTGTCCGCTGGCAATGCTTGGATTGAAAATCCGTGTCACCACGCCCTGGACCGTTACCCGCCGACGAGATCATTGGCCCGGCGCCTACGGAGTGCACGCCGTGCCTCGCGCGAATGCCGATACTCGACGCACGCTCGTAGCCTGGAACCAAATAACAGCAGCGAACCCGTGAGAAGCACAATTCGAAGCATGTGAAGCCCTGACCGGCAAAGACCGTCAGGCGCTCGGACGATCCCCATCATTGGAAAACGACACCCGGAGGAGGGAACGATGGTTCTCGGAGATCAGGTCGTGTTCGCGAGACTCGATGTCGCCGAGGCGCTCGGCATCTGGCGTCACGCCACGGGACGTATCGTCGACATCGTATCCGGCCCCGATGGGGCCGAGGCGGTGAATGTCCAGTTCGAGGGTCACGGCCTGCTCGTAGGCTACATCGCGACGCTGTTCCAACGCATCGGCTGAGGGTGCGGCCTGCGGGGGGTAAAATGCAGGCTCGCGCGAGCCAGGCGCGAGGAGTGAAAGACAGACCATGACAGCGGGCAGCCTGGCGACGCGCAGCGTTCCGACCAACATCCTCCGCCCGCCCCTGCGCAGCGTCAGCCAGACCACCGTCGAAGCCGACCTGTGGCGCGCCATGCGCGCGGAGGCCGAAGCCGCGCTGATCGAAGAGCCGCTCTATGCCGGCATCATCCAGGCCACGGTCTTGGATCAGCCGAGCCTGGTTCATGCCCTCGCCTACCGCCTCGCCCATCGCCTCGGCGACGGCGACCTCTCGCGCTTGTCCACCCGCGACCTCTGCCTCTCCGCTTTCCAGGCGGATCCGCATGCGGGCGATCATGCGGTGCGCGACATCGTCGCCATCCGCGAGCGCGACCCGACCTGCCGCCGCTATCTCGATCCCTTCCTGTTCTACAAGGGACTGGCCTCCCTGGAGGGCTACCGGGTGGCTCATTGGCTCTGGCACCAAGGCCGCGCCACCCTGGCGCTCCACATCCAGAGCCGGATTTCTGAGGTCTTCGGGGCCGATATCCATCCCGCCGCGCGAATCGGCTCGGGCGTGTTCATCGATCACGCCACCGGCGTCGTCATTGGAGAGACCACGGTGATCGCCGACGATGTCTCCATCCTGCAATCGGTGACCCTTGGGGGCAACGGCAAGGAGAGCGGCGACCGCCATCCGAAGATCGAACGCGGTGTCCTTCTCAGCGTCGGCGCCAAGGTGCTCGGCAACATCCGGGTCGGCGAGGGTGCGAAGGTCGCTGCCGCCGCCGTGGTGCTGCACGACGTGCCTGCCCACACCACCGTCGCAGGCGTGCCGGCCCGCGTCGTGTCGCGCATCAGCCCTACCGAAGACCCCGCCCTCAGCATGGACCAGTTTTTCGGTGACGGCATTTAGGGACGATTTTTTAACTCTTCTTCCCCTGTCCATCCGTACAGGCGAGATAAATCATCTCCTATATAATCGTATTATAGAATTAAATTAGCTTAGGTGGAGTAGAATAGAATATACATTCTATAAAGACCATGACTTATAGAACAGAATTTCATTGACCAACTTTAAGATCGAGCGTTAGAAACAACCCGTCCCCGCAATGATGCTTTGTCTGAGGCAGCGGGGGCCGATCAAGATCAGCCCAAGATTATCCATCGAGCGAGAGCGGACGCGCGACAGGCGCGGCTTCGATGCGGCACGCGCCGCGTCACGGCCGGCCGACGCCTCCTGCCGCAATACGGAGACGAACACCCATGAGTGGACCCGGTCTGAGCGTGAGCGCCTCGGCGGCACGCAATCTCGCAACGGCGACCGTCACGTCGGTCCAGAACGCGGCCAACACCCCGCGCTGGTTCCATCGCCTGCTGCCCTTCGTCGACGTCGCCGGCGGCGTCTACCGGGTCAACCGCCGCGCGGTCGTGCTGGCCAAACCCGGCCGGATCGAGCTCGCCAACGATGGCGGCACCCGCACGGTGCGCCCGGCCTCCCTGCGCAGCGTCCCGCTGTTCAGCCGCCTCGGCGACAACGAGCTGTCGGCCCTCGCATCCAAGTTCACCGTCTCCCAGCACAAGGCGGGCGAGATCATCGCCGAGGAGGGCTCCACCGGCCGCAGCCTCACCGTCGTGGCCGAGGGCACCGTCGAGCTGACCCTGTCCGGTCCGTTCAAAAACCGCCTGCGCCAGGGTCTCGCCACCGGCGGCGACTATTTCGGGGATAGCGACCTCGTGAACGAGAACGCCCCCGCCCCCGCCGTGAAGGCGCTCTCGGCGGTGACGCTGCTCACCCTCGACCGCGCCGCCATCGAGGACGAGGGTATCCGCTCGCGCATCTCCCAGTTCGTAGAAGAGCGTGACCGCCTCAAGGGCCACACCAACAGCGAGGGCGAGCAGGGCATCGAGCTTCTGGCGGTCCATACCGGCGAGCCGCGCCTGCCCACGACCTATGTCGATTACGAGGTCGACCCTCGCGAGTACCACCTCTCCACGATCCAGACGATCCTGCACACCCACACCCGCGTGACCGATCTCTACTCCAACGAGATCGACCAGCTTCGCGAGCAGATCCGCCTCACGGTCGATGCCGTGAAGGAGCGGGAAGAGTGGGAGCTGTTCAACAATTCCGAGTTCGGCCTCCTCCACGAAGTCAGCCAGCGCCAGCGCATCCCCACCCGTGGTGGACCGCCCACCCCGGACGACCTCGACGAGCTCCTGACCCTGGTCTGGAAGAAGCCCGCGTTCTTCGTGGCCCATCCCCGCGCCATCGCGGCCTTCGGCCGTGAAGCCACCCGCCGTGGCGTGCCGCCGGTGGTGATCCACTTGTTCGGCTCGCCCTTCCTCACCTGGCGCGGCGTGCCGATCGTGCCGAGCGACAAGCTGCCCATCGATATCGATCCGGTGACCGGCGCCCAGACCACCTCGATCCTCCTGCTCCGCGTCGGCGAAGGCGAACAGGGCGTGGTCGGCCTGCAGAAGTCCGGCGTCACCGGCGAGATCGAGACCGGCCTGTCGGTGCGCTACATGGGCACCAACGACCATTCCATCGCCTCGCACCTCGTGACCCGCTACTTCTCGGCCGCGGTGCTGGTGGAAGACGCCATCGCACGCCTCGATAACGTGCTGCTGGGCAACTACCATGACTACGCCTAACGCGCCGGGCCTCCCCACGGGGTTGTTCGGCGACACGGCGCATGCGGATCTCGTCGGGCGCTTCGCCCGCGAGATCTACGGCCAGGGTCAGGCAGCAAGCGCGCCCCTGACCCCCAACCTGCCGTCGACGCCGCAAGCGCCGCAGGCCCTGGAGAACATTCCCCAGGGCTTCGGCCACCCCCTCGCCCCCAAGGCGGATTTCGGCACGCCGTCGATCCCCTCGGGCGCCGCGCCGTCGGGTCTTCAGCCCGACGCCTCGGCGCAGGGCGCCCGCTCGTTCGGAGCGCCTCCGGTCGGCCTTCCCGGCCTCACCGGTCCGGGCTTCGCGCAGCCCTCGGCGTTTCCCTCGGTCCATCCCGAGGCGCAGGCTCCCCGTGGGGGCCTGCCCGAGTTCTTCGTGCCGAGCGTCGCCGATGTCGCCGCCTTCCTCCCCGGCGGCCACGATCTCCACGCCACGAGCGCCAAGGACCACCCGCGCGCCAATGCCTTCGCGCATGGGTTCGCGCCGTCGCTGGTTTCGGAAGCGCCCGGCCATAAGGGTAAGGACGCGTCGCAGGAGACCGTCTCCCGCACCGGCCGCACTGCTCCCGACGCAGTCCGCAAGGTGGAGATCGCCGACGAGCCGTTCTCGTCGGGCGAATACTACTTCCTGACCGACCGCAGCCGGACGGGCAACGCCGCGCCCGCCCTGTCGACTCGCCACGAGCCGGGCCCCGGCCACGCGCCCCATGTCTCGTCGCAGGGCTCCAGCCCGGTGGCGGCACCCTTCGACGTGGAGCGCGTGCGCAAGGACTTCCCGGCGCTGCACCAGAGCATCAACGGGCATCCGCTGGTCTGGCTCGACAACGCGGCCACCACCCACAAGCCGCAGAGCGTCATCGATGCGACGAGCGAGTTCTACGCCCGCCACAACTCGAACATCCACCGGGCCGCGCATACCCTGGCGGCGCGTTCGACGGACCTGTTCGAGGGCGGTCGCGAAAAGGTGCGTCGCTTCCTCAACGCCCCGTCGAAGGACGACATCGTCTTCCTGCGCGGCACAACGGAAGCCATCAACCTCGTAGCCAATTCCTATGGCCGCGCGAATGTCGGTCCTGGCGACGAGATCATCGTGAGCCAGATCGAGCACCACGCCAACATCGTGCCCTGGCAGCTCCTGACCCAGGCCACGGGGGCGACCCTGCGGGTGATCCCGGTCAACGACCGGGGCGAGATCATCTTCGAGCAGTTCGCCGCCCTGCTCTCGGGCCGCACCAAGATCGTGTCGGTGACCCATGTCGCCAACGCGCTCGGCACCATCAACCCGGTGACCGAGATCATCGCGCTCAGCCATGCCTATGGCGTGCCGGTGCTGGTAGATGCGGCCCAATCCTCGCCGCACATCCCCCTCGACGTGCAGGCGCTGGATGCCGACTTCCTCGTCTTCTCCGGCCACAAGGTGTTCGGCCCCACCGGGATCGGCGCCCTCTACGGCAAGAAGCACCTGCTGGAGGCGATGCCCCCCTGGCAGGGCGGCGGCCACATGATCGAGGACGTCACCTTCGCAAAGACCGTCTACAAGGGCGCGCCGGAGAAGTTCGAGGCCGGCACGCCCGACATCGCCGGCGCCGTGGGACTGGGGGCGGCCCTCGACTACCTAGAGAGCGTCGGACTGCCCGGCATCGCGGCCTATGAGCACGACCTGCTCGAATACGCGCAAGGAGGGCTCGCCGACGTGAAGGGCCTGCGCCTCATCGGCACGGCGCGGCAGAAGGCCAGCGTCATGTCCTTCGTCATCGACGGACACGACAACGAGGCGGTGGCCAAGCATCTCGACGCCCGCGGCATCGCCGTGCGCTCGGGCCACCATTGCGCCCTGCCGGCCCTGCGCCGCTTCGGCGTCGATCAGTCGGTGCGCGCCTCGCTGGCCTTCTACAACACCCGCGCGGACGTGGACGTCTTCCTCAAGGCGCTGCACGCCCTGCCGCGCCGGTAGCGCAAAGGCCCGAAAACGCGAAGCTCCACCACACGGCCCGGTCGGTTCTCCGACCGGGCCGTGTGCGTTCGCGTCTCACTTGCTGGATGCCGCTGCGGTGACGCGGTGGAGCAGCATGCCGACCACCATCGCCGCCACGAACCCGATCACTTGCGGCAGGCCCAGCGTCAGCCCCGCCAGCGCCGGGCCAGGGCAGAGGCCGACGAGGCCCCAACCGATGCCGAACAGGGCGCCCCCCCCGATCAGGCTCGCCGTGATGGGACGGTTGTGAGGAATCTCGAAGCGCTGCGCGAGCACGGGCTTTCGCATCCGCGAAACGGCAACATAGCCAAGCGCCGAGACGCCCACGGCGCCGCCCAGCACGAAGGCGAGGCTCGGATCCCAGGCCCCGGCCACGTCGAGGAAACCGAGCACACGCGCCGGGTCCATCATGCCCGACAGCGCCAAGCCGAATCCGAACAAGAGGCCGGCGAGCAACCCCACCGAGGAACGCAAGGTTTCCATCACCATCCTCCATGGCGGACGAGGAACACCGTCGCCGCGGCGGTGGCCATGAAGGTCGCTACGGCCGCGATTGAGCGAGGCGACAGCCGGGCGAGACCACAGACGCCGTGGCCGCTGGTGCATCCCCCGCCGAGGCGCGTCCCGTAGCCAACGAGGAGGCCGCCGAGAACGACAAGGATCCACGGCGCGTCGAGTTGCACCACGGGCCATGCGCCGAAGGCGAGGCAATACAGGACCGGGCCGAGGAGCAGGCCGGCGAGGAAGGCCCAGCGCCACGGCGTATCTCGGCTCAGCGGAAGCATCGCCCCGGCGGCGATGCCGCTGATCCCGGCGATGCGGCCGTTGAGGATGAGGAGCAGTGCGGCGGAGGTGCCGATCAGGACGCCCCCGGCAAGGGCCGACAGGTAGACGGTCATTCGGCGACTCCGGCCCCGCCGTATGGGGCCACTTAGAGCTGGTTTTGTCGTGACAGACAGAAGCGACCGGCCGCGACGAAGACGTTGCCACGAACTGGAAAAGGCAACGCGGTAGCAGGCCGCCCTTTCGTCGAGACGTCGAACGCCCGAGCGTCGCTGTCAATGCGAGTTATCCTGTCACCATGTCCCGCCGCAAAGCTTGCCGGGATGGCTCAAGCGATGATGGCGGTGACGCGGATCTCGATGCGCATGTCCGGCAGCCCCAGCGCGGCGACAGCCAGCTGGGTCCAGATGGGAGCGTGGTCGGGCATGTACCGGCGATAAAGCGTGGCCATCGTCGCGTTGACCTCCCGGGGGAAGCCGCCGACATGGTAGGAATTGACGTGAACGACGTCGCTCCAACCGGCACCGGCGGTCTCCAGCGTCCGTTCGACATTATGAAACGCCTGGGTGATCTCGTCCTCGAGCCTCGGTGGAATCCGCAGATCGTCGTCCCACCCACCCTGGCCGGAGGTTTCGATCCGGTCGCCGATCCTAACGGCCTGCGAATAATGCAAGGCCTGCCGCAGTCGCTCGCCGTAGCCGGGAGTGACGAAGAACACAGGCTTTGTCATCGCGAGTCCTTCTTGATCACCCTTCGGGTATCGCATCGTGTCACGCTCGACGTAAGTCCAAAGATGCGGGGCTGCAGTCCATCGGTGGGGCCGGGAACGCGGGCGATCCCCCGCATCAGAACATCCCGTTCGGATTGGCCGACGAGTCGGGCAGGATCTGCAGCACGTCCCAGTGCTCGACGATTCTGCCGCCGTCATCGAGCCGAAAGATATCCATGGCCGCGTAATCATGGTTGCCCGGCCAGTGCTGCCAACAATGCAGCACGACAAGATTACCCTCGGCGACCGCCCGCTTCACCTCCACCCGCTTGCCCGGCCATTCGCGCGCCATGCGCTCGAAATAGGCGATGAAGCCGTCCTTGCCATTTGCCACATGCGGATTGTGCTGGATGTAGTCGTCACCGGCATAACGCTCGATGGCCTCGCGCGGCCGGCACTCGTCGAACATCAACCGATAGAAGGCGATCACAGTCGCTTTGTTCTGCTCGAGGTCGGTCATGTTGTCCCCTGAGCGAGGCGGATTCCACTCGAGAAAGGCGGCCCGCCTTTCTCGATACCATCCATCACGTCCTTACAACCATGACCAGCCGCCCGGCCCGGCCGTCAGTGACGTTCGGCCGGACGCGCCATCGCTGCGTCCAGCACCCGCGCCACGTGGAGCGCTTCGAGCCCGAGGCCGTCATGGATCTGGTGGCGGCAGCTGGTGCCGTCGGCCACGACGAGATCGTCCGGGCCGGCCTTGCGCAGGGCCGGGAACAGCGAGAGCTCAGCCATGGCGAGCGACACGTCGATGGTCTCGGCGCCGTAGCCGAAGACGCCCGCCATGCCGCAGCAGCTCGACTCGATGACCCGCACGTCGAGGCCCGGCACTGCGCGCAGCACCGTCTCTACCGCGCCCATGGCGGCGAAGGCCTTCTGGTGGCAATGGCCGTGTAGGTGGGCGACGCGCCCGCCCTGATCCGCCAGCGGCAGGGCGATCCGCCCGGCATCGAGATCGACGGCGAGCAGTTCCTCGAACAGCAGGCTCGCCTTGCTCAGCTCCCCCGCCTCAGGGCCGGGGAGCAGGGACGCGAACTCGTCGCGGAAGGTGAGGAGGCAGGAGGGTTCGAGCCCGACGATCCGGGCACCGGCCCGAATGAAGGGCAGCAGCGCGGTGAGCGTGCGGCTTGCCTCCTCGCGGGCCCGGTCGGTCTGGCCGGACGCGAGATAGGTGCGGCCGCAGCAGAGGGGGCGCCGTCCGCGAGGGGGCAGGACCCTGTGCAGGCGGTAGCCGGCGGCGATCAGCACGCGCTCGGCCGCCTCCAGGTTCTCCCGCTCGAAGGCGCGGTTGAACGTGTCGCCGAACAAAACGACGTCGCGAAAATCCCCGGTCACGTCGGCGGGATGGGCCGGCTCGCCCTGCTCGGCCCAGGGTCTGCGCCAGCGCGGCAGGGTGCGCCGCGCCGAGAGTCCTGCGACCCGCTCCGACAGCCTCGCCAAGGCGGGCACCCGGTCGCGCAGGTTCAGGAGCGGCGCCAGCCAGGCGGCGGTGCCGGCATAGAGCGGCAGCGCCGCCACCAGCCGCTCCTTCAGGGGCAAGCCGTGGCGGGCGTGATAATGGTGCAGGAACTCGACCTTCATCTTCGCCATGTCGATGCCGGTGGGGCATTCGCGGCGGCAGGCCTTGCACGAGACGCAGAGATCCAGGGTCCGCTTCATCTCGCGGCTGGTGAAGGCGTCGGCGCCGAGCTGGCCGGAGATCGCGAGCCGCAGGGAGTTCGCCCGGCCACGCGTGAGGTGTTGTTCCTCCTTCGTGGCGCGATAGGACGGGCACATCGCGCCGCCCGCGAGCTTCCGGCAGGTTCCATTGTTGTTGCACATCTCGACGGCGCCGCCGAAACCGCCCCATTCGGACCAGTCGAGGGCGGTCTTCTGCGGCTGGCTCACCGCGTAGCCCGGCTGGAACCGCATCAGCGAGCGGTCGTCCATCCGCAGCGGCCGGACGATCTTGCCGGGATTGAGCCGGTTCTGCGGGTCGAACCCGTCCTTCACCATCTCGAAGGCGCGGGTCAGGCGCTCCCCGAACATCGGCGCGATGTATTCCGAGCGCGAGATGCCGTCGCCATGCTCGCCCGAATACGAGCCCTTGAAGCGGCGGACCTGCTCGCTCGCGGCCTCCGCGATGGCCCGCATCTTGGCGACGTCCCCACCCTGCTTCATGTCGAGGATCGGGCGCACATGCAGGCAACCGACGGAGGCATGGGCGTACCAGGTGCCGCGCGTGCCGTGGCGGGTGAACACCTCCGTCACCGCGTCGGTGTAATCGGCGAGATGCTCCAGCGGCACCGCGCAATCCTCGATGAAGGAGACGGGCTTCGCGTCGCCCTTCATCGACATCATGATGTTGAGGCAGGCCTCGCGCACCTCCCATACCGATTTCTGTCGGATCGGCTCCGGCACCTCCACCACGGCGTCCACATGGCCGTTATCGGCCATGCAGGCGTCGAGACGCCTAAGGTCGGCCAGAAGCGCATCGCGGTCGTCGCCGGCGAATTCCACCAGCAGCAGGCAGTTCGGCAGGCCGCGTGTGATGTCGGCCAGCGTCGCCCGGAACAGCGGGATGTCGGCTCCGAGCACGAGCACGTTGTTGTCCACGAGCTCCACCGCCACGGGATCGAGGTCGACGATGGCCTTCGTCGTCTCCATGGCGGACCGGAACGAGGGGAAGTGGCAGACGCCCATGACCCGATGCGCCGGCAGGCGCGACAACTTCAGGGTGACGCTGGTGGTGGCCGCCAGCGTGCCCTCCGAGCCGACGAGGAGATGGGCGAGGTTCGGCCGCGCTTCGATCAGCGCATCGAGATTGTAGCCGCCGACCCGGCGTTGCACCCGAGGGTACATTCGCAGGATCTCGTCGCGCTCGGATTCGGCCAGAGCCCGCATGGCGGCGGCGAGGTCGTCCGCCCGTCGGGAGCCGGTGACGCCCGTCGCCGCGTTCCCTGTGAGGCCGAAGCCGAAGGGCTCGCCGTCGTGGAACAGCGCCTCCATCCCGAGCACGTTGTCGCTCATCTTGCCGAAGCGCAGGGAGCGCGCGCCGCAGGAATTGTTGCCGGCCATGCCGCCGATGGTGCAGCGGGTGGCGGTGGAGGGCTCCACGGGGAAGAACCAGCCATCGGCCTTCACCCGCGTGTTCAACCGCTCCAGCACCATGCCGGGCTCGACGGTGATCGTTCCGGCCTCAGGGTCGTAGGCGACGATCCCGTTGAAATGGCGCGAGCAATCGACCACGAGGCCGCGCCCGATGGGCTGGCCGTTCTGCGAAGTGCCGCCACCGCGCAGGATCACCGGCACGTCGTGCTCGGCGGCGATCTTCAGGGTTGCGGCGATGTCGGCGGCGCTGCGGGGCAGGACCACGCCCGCCGGCATGATCTGGTAGATCGACGCGTCGTTAGCATAGCGACCCCGGGTGAAGGCGTCGAACCTTACCTCGCCGCTCAAGGCCTCGGCGAGGCGGCGCGGCAGGCCGGCCCCCTGGCGGTTGGCGGCGCGCGGACTGATCGGCCCCGGCCCGGCGACGGGCGACGGGGCGGGATTCGGGCCGGTGGCAGGCTCAGCCGTGGCGGTCATGATCCATCGTCCTCGTGGGGGTGCCGTGCGCCGGCTTCAAAGCGATGCGGGTTCCGGTAGGGTGGCGGGATCGCCCCGACCGGCTAGAATGGCCCGAACGGATTGCATGCAAAACAGGGCCGGCAGATGATCGATTTGTATAGCGATACGCAGACGCGGCCCACAGCCGCCATGCGCGAGGCCATGGCCCGTGCGGAGGTCGGCGACGAGCAATCCGATTCCGATCCGACGACCCTGGCTTTGTGCGAGCGTGTCGCCGCCCTCCTCGGCATGGAAGCCAGCGTGTTCATGCCCTCGGGGACGATGTGCAACCTCGTCTCGATCCTGGTCCAGACCCGGCCCGGCGACGAGATCGTGGTCGACGACCAGTCCCATATCTACAATACCGAAGCCGCCGGCTCGGCGGCCATCGGCGGCGTCTCGGTGAAGGCCCTGCCCACCCCGGCCGGCCTCTATACGCCCGAGGCGTTCGAGGCGGCGATCCGCCCGCCCGCCCGCACGGCGCCACGCTCGGCCCTGGTCTCGGTGGAGCAGACCACGAGCTTTTCGGGCGGCTCGGTCTGGCCGCTCACGGACATGCGCCGCATCCGGGATCTCGCCCATGACAAGGGCATGAAAGCGCATATCGACGGGGCGCGCCTCCTCAACGCCGTGGCCGCCACCGACATCTCCGCCAGGGATTATGCCAAGGGCTTCGACAGCGCCTGGATCGACCTGAGCAAGGGACTCGGCTGCCCGGTGGGCGCGGTCCTGTGCGGCTCGAGGCACTTCATCACCGATGCATGGCGGTGGAAATACCGGCTCGGTGGCGCCATGCGCCAGTCGGGAATCCTGGCCGCCGCGGGCCTCTACGCCCTCGATCACCATGTGGACCAGCTGGAACTCGACAACGCCAATGCCGGCGAGCTGAAAGCCCGCATCACCGGTGCGCCCGGCCTCACCATCGCGCCCGATGCCGCCCAGTCCAACATCCTGTGCTTCTCGGTGGAGCCGCTGGGCGTCACCGCGACCACCTTCGCCGAGGCCTGTCTCGCCGAGGGTGTGCGTATCCGCGCTATCGGCGCGCATCAGATCCGCGCGACCACCCATCTCGACGTCGATCGGGCCGGCATCCTGACCGCGGCGGACGTGATCCGGGCACAGGCCGACCAGTTTCACGACGCCCGCCGCTGAGCCGCCGTCACGATGCAACGCCGGCGGCGGCGTCAGGCGGACACGCGGTCTCCCGCCCCGCCGCCGCCCGGCGCTTGTTGCGCAGATGCCCGAACAGGATGTCGCTGAGCTCGGTGCCGGCGCGCCGACGCAACGCATCGAGGATTTCCTCGTGCTCTCGCATCGCCTCGCCCCATCGGTCGCGGTTCTCGTCGAGATTGGCCGAGTAGCGCACACGGCGCAGGCGCCCGGCGAAATTGGCGTAGCTCGTCCGCAACGGCTCGTTGTCCGCCGCCTGGACGATCCGATCGTGGATCGCCTGGTTGCAGGCGAAGTAGCCGTGCAGGTCGCGTCGCATATAGCAGCCGTACATCTCGTGATGCAGCCGCTCGATCTCGTCATAGGCAGCGGCAGTGATCTTCTCGCAGGCGAGGCGTCCGGCCAGGGCCTCGAGCCCACCCATGACGTCGAACAGGTCCACAAGCTCTTCGGCGCCAAGCTGGCGCACCCGCGCGCCCCGGTTCGGCAGGAGCTCGATCAGCCCCTCCGAGGCCAGAACCTTCAGCGCCTCGCGCAGAGGCGTGCGCGAGATGCCGAAGCGCTCGCACAGGATTCGTTCCGGCACCCGCGCGCCGGCGGCCAGATTGCCCTCGACGATGTAGTCCCGCAGGCGGGCGAGCAGCTCGCCATGAAGGGATTTCGCCAGCGACGGGATCGCGGAAAGACGCGCTTCGTCGCCGGTGACGAGGCCGGTATCGGCCTCCGGTTCAGTGACAGGATCGGGCACCATAATGCGGACTTAGCAGCTGGGAGGGTCAAGGTCGAGGATGGATGTTCGCATAATAATGCTTGCTCTCGCAAAAAATGAATGCAATTTTTCGTCCCGTTGCTTCATGGACGGTTGATCCGGGGCGCAGCTTTCCCTCGACCGGCCATCGCGGAGATCTCGATGACGACACGGACCGGACGCCATTTCCTGCATATTCCGGGCCCCAGCCCGGTGCCCGAGCGCGTCCTGCGCGCCATGGACATGCCGGTGATCGACCATCGCGGCCCCGATTTCGCCGGGCTCGGCAAGGCGGTGCTCGAAGGGGCCCAGGCCATCTTCCAGACCCGCTCTCCGGTGATCATCTATCCGGGCTCCGGCACGGGCGCTTGGGAATCGGCCATCGTCAACACGCTCTCGGCCGGTGACCGGGTGCTGATGTTCGAGACCGGCCATTTCGCGACCTTATGGCGCCAGATGGCAGCGCGCTGGGGCATCGAGGTGGAGTTTGTCCCCGGCGACTGGCGCCACGGGGTCGATCCGGCACAGGTCGAGGCAATCCTTGCAGAGGACCGCGCCAAGTCGTTCAAGGCGGTGATGGTGGTCCATAACGAGACCTCCACCGGCGCCACGAGCCGGATCGCGGAGATCCGCAAGGCCATCGACCGGGCGAACCACCCGGCACTTTTCCTCGTCGATACGATTTCGGGGCTCGGTTCGGCCGAATACGCCCATGACGAATGGGGCGTCGACGTCGCGGTGAGTTGCTCGCAGAAGGGCTTGATGCTGCCGCCGGGCCTCGGTCTCGTCGCCCTGTCCGACAAGGCCCTGGCCGCTGCGAAGACAGCGACGCTGCCCCGTTCCTACTGGGATTGGGAAGACATGCTGAAGCCGAATGCCGGCGGCTACTTCCCCTATACTCCCGCCACGAACCTCCTCTACGGCCTGCGCGAAGCCATCACCATGTTGCGGGAGGAAGGCCTGCCCCAGGTCTTCGCGCGCCACCAACGTCTCGCCGCCGCCACCCGCGCCGCCGTCGAGGGATGGGGCCTCGAGGTTCTGTGCCAGGAACCTTCCGAATACTCGCCCGTGCTCACCGCGGTGGTGATGCCGGAGGGCCATGACGCGGATGCCCTGCGCAACCTGATCCTAGAGAAATATGACCTTTCCCTCGGCACCGGACTCGCCAAGCTGGCGGGCAGAGTCTTCCGCATCGGCCATCTCGGCGAATGCAACGACCTGATGCTGATGGCGGCGCTGTCGGGCGTCGAAATGGGTCTCAAGGCCGGCGGCGTCCCTCACATGCGGGGCGGCGTCCTGGCGGCGATGGACGCCCTGCGGGCCGGTATCGACGATTGAATAGCAGGCCCCCTCCCCACAAGGGGAGGAGAGCCGCGCCGATCACACCATCCGCGCGTGACCCCAACAAACAACCGGCGATCAGACCGGGTGGGGTGGCGCACTCAATCCGAGGAAACCCCGATGACGCCCAGCAAAAGACGCGTCTCCGCGTCGAACATGGTGCTGTTCCTGCTCTGCCTGATGTATTTCGTCACCTATCTCGACCGGGTGAACATCGCCACGGCGGGCGGCGAGATCATGAAGGATCTCGGGCTCTCGAACACCCAGTTCGGCCTGATCCTATCTGCCTTCGCCTATCCCTACGCCATCTTCCAAGTCATCGGCGGCTCGGTGGGCGACAAGTTCGGCGCACGGCGGACCCTCCTCGTCTGCGGCCTGATCTGGGCCTCGGCGACCATCCTCACCGGGTTTGTGGGCGGGCTCATCAGCCTGTTCCTCGCCCGGGTGCTCCTTGGTTTCGGCGAGGGTGCCACCTTCCCCACCGCCACCCGCGCCATGCAGAACTGGACCGCACCGGGCAAGCGCGGCTTCGCGCAGGGAATCACCCACGCCTTCGCTCGTCTCGGCAACGCGGTAGCGCCGCCCATCGTGGCCTTCCTGATTTATCAGTTCGGCTGGCGCATCGGGTTCGTCATTCTGGGTGTAGCGAGCTTCGCCTGGGTCGTGGTCTGGTACCTCTACTTCCGCGACGACCCGAAGGATCACCCGGCGATCACCCCGGAGGAACTAGCGGTGCTGCCGCCCCCGAGCAAAGTTGGCGCCAAGCAGAACGTGCCCTGGGGCCGCCTCACCCGGCGCATGCTGCCGGTGACGCTGACCTATTTCTGCTACGGCTGGACCTTGTGGCTGTTCCTCGGCTGGCTACCGAGCTTCTTCAAGCTCAACTATGGGCTGGACCTGAAGAACTCGGCCCTGTTCGCCTCGGGCGTGTTCTTCGCCGGCGTCGTCGGCGACACCCTCGGCGGGGTCTTCAGCGACCGCATCCTGAAGCGCACCGGCGACCTCAAGCTCGCCCGGCTCAGCGTCATCGTGGTCGGCTTCCTCGGCGCCGCGGCGAGCCTCACCGGCGTATTCTTCACCCGGGACCTGACCCTGGTGGCCCTGCTGCTCAGTTCCGGCTTCTTCTTCGCCGAACTGGTGATCGGCCCGATCTGGTCGGTGCCGATGGATATCGCACCGAAATATTCGGGCACGGCAGCGGGCCTGATGAACACCGGCTCGGCGGTGGCGGCGATCATCTCGCCGATCGTGTTCGGGATGATCGTGGACATGACGGGGAGTTGGACCCTGCCCTTCGTCGGCTCCATCGGCCTCTGCCTCCTGGGCGCGGGCCTCGCCTTCACCATGCACCCGGAGCGCCCGTTCGAGGAGGAGCCGGTAGTACCGCTGGGACGCGCGGTTCCAGCCGAATAGCAGAGCGGGGCAGACCTTCGAGATCCCGCACGAATGGGCCCGTGCGTCCTCCTCTCCCCGCTCACGGGGAGAGGGTCACAGGCACCCCGTCGTGCGTGTGACGAGCGGAGCGACGGTGAGGGGGCGGCTCAGGATGAGGCACCTTCGGAATCACCTTCGGCTGCCGCCTCGCCGCGTCGACGACGAGGTCGTCTCGGCCCTCTCCTCCCAAGCGGGGCGAGGAGATGCGCACAGCGATTCGTGTCCTCCTCGCGTAACGCCACCGCCGGCTGTGCGCACCCGCCTCCGGCGCAAAATAGGAACCGAGCACGATGGACCACTCCGTGCACGAAGAACCCCGCCCCCTCCCCCTTTCGGGCATCCGCGTCCTCGACGTGACGCAGGTGATGGCGGGGCCGTTCTGCAGCATGCTGCTTGCCGATCTCGGCGCGGATGTCATTAAGGTCGAGCCGCCGGGCACGGGTGACCAGACGCGCAGCGCCATGGGGTTCAAGATGAAGGGGCCCGACAGCATGGGTTTCCTCAACATGAACCGGAACAAGCGCAGCTTGGCCCTCAACCTCAAATCCGATGCCGGACGCGACCTTCTCCTCGATATGGCAACCACCGCAGACGTGCTGGTGGAGAACTACCGGCCCGGCGTGATGGCTCGCCTCGGCCTCGGCTACGAGGCGATGCGCGTCCGCAATCCGGGACTGATCTATGCCAGCATCTCGGGCTTTGGCCAGTCGGGCCCATGGGCGAAGCGCCCCGGCTACGATCTGATGGCGCAGGCGATGTCCGGGGTGATGAGCGTCACCGGCCATCCGGGCGGTCCGCCGGTCAAGGCCGGCGTGCCCGTCGCCGATATCGGCTGCGCGCTCTTCACCGTCTACGCGATCCTCTCCGCCTATATCGGCCGGCAAGCCAGCGGCGAGGGCCAGTATATCGACGCCTCGCTCTTCGACGCGGCCCTGGCCTTCTCGATCTGGGACGTGTCAGAATACTGGGGCACGGGCCGCATTCCGCAGCCGCTCGGCACTTCCAACCGCATGAGCGCACCCTACCAGGCGGTGCGTGCCTCCGACGGCTACTTCGTCATGGGGGCCACGAACCAGAAGCTCTGGCGCCTGCTCTGCGACGTGCTCGATCGCGCCGAACTGTTCGAGGATGCCCGCTTCGTCGACATCCCCGCGCGGCTCGCCAACCGCGAAGAGCTGATCGAGGAACTGGAGCGGAGCTTTGCCACCAGGACCGCCGAGGAATGGGTGTCTCTGCTCCTCGATGCCGGCATCCCGGCCGGCCGCATGAACACCTACCCGGAGGCGTTCGAGAGCGAGCATGGCCGGCACAGGCAGATGCGCATCGAGGTTCCCCACCCGATCGAGGGCACGGTGCCGAATATCGGTTTCCCCGTGAAGCTCACGGGCACGCCGCAGCGCGCCCGCAGGCACGCGCCGCTTCTCGGCGAGCATACCGAGGACGTGCTCTCGGAATTCGGCCTCTCGGCGGACCAGATCGAGGCCCTGCGCTCGCGCGGCGCCTTCGCCGCCTGAGCGGATCCAGCACTTCCTAAGCCCGCCAGACCCATAGGGAGCGGACGGCGTGTGGGGCGGCCCAGGCTTTGCCGGGCTTGCGGAGGATGGCAGAACCGCGCGAGCGAAGCCGCCTCCGGCTCCAGGAAAGGATGACGACATGACGGTGTCGAACGACGACGAGCTTGCCGGATTGAAGCAGATCGGGCGCATCGTCGCCGACACCCTCGAGGCGATGGGTAAGGCCATCCAGCCCGGCATGACCACCCTCGAACTCGACGGGATCGGGCGGCGGATCATGGAGGCGGCCGGAGCTCGCCCGGCACCGGAGTTGGTCTACGCCTTTCCCGGAGCGACCTGCATCAGCGTCAACGAGGAGATCGCCCACGGCATTCCCAGCGCCCGCAGGATCAATCCGGGCGATCTCGTCAATATCGACGTGTCCGCCGAGAAGGACGGCTACTTCGCCGATACAGGCGCGTCCTTCGCCGTGCCACCGGTGACGCGGGCGGTGGAGCGCCTTTGCAGGGACGGGCGCCGGGCGATGTGGACGGGCCTGCGCCAGGTCGGCACCGGCAAGCCCCTGGCCGATATCGGACGGGCCGTCGGAGCCTTCGCGCGGAAGAACGGCTACACCCTGGTCCGCAACCTCGCGAGCCACGGCGTGGGCCTTTCACTTCACGAGGAGCCGACCGAGATCGCCACCTGGCCCGACGCCTCCGAGCGGCGGATCATGCAGGAGGGGCTGGTCTTCACCGTCGAGCCGTTCCTGTCCCTCGGCGCGGAGTTCGCCGAGGATGGCGACGACCCGTGGACCCTCTACAGCCAGCCGAAGGCGCTGACCGTGCAATACGAGCATACGGTCATCGCCTCGCGCAGCGGGCCGCTGATCATCACCATGCCGGGGCAATAGCGGACAGATACTGAGCAGGACGAGGGAAGGCCGGCGGCACTGCGTCCAAACGGACCTTGCATGACCGGCAGGCACGTCCTAATCCCAAAGAAAGGCCAATGTTTACAGCAGATTAGACTGTTTAAAAACTGTTCTCGCCGCAAGAAGCAGGGAGGCTCCGGATGTCCGAAGGGAGGCCCTGTCACGTCGCGCGCCGGATCGCGGATCGGTCGCCGCGTCATTCAAGGCCGGCAAAGCGCCTTCTCGGAGGGGCGGGCGTGACCGGCGCGGGAGGATGGTTCCCAGGGTCCATGCCTACCCTCAACGAGCAACCGGGTCGGGCGGCGCGGATCGCATGAGCGGGATCTGGTTCGAGGGAGCGTCCAGAGCGTGGCGCCGGGCGCGGCCCCTGCTGCCGTTCTTCTGCCTCTACATCACCTTCGGGACCACGCTCGGCTTCCTGGCCAGCGGCGCCCCCCTGATCCTGCGGGCACGCGGCGTCGAACTCGCCGAGATCGGTCTATTACAGCTCATCAATTTGCCCGTCGGTCTGACGTTTCTCTGGGCCGTCGCCATCGACAGGCTGCACCTGCCCGGCCTGCCGCATCGCATCGGCTGGATCGCGCTGATGCAGGGCGCGACCATCGCCCTGCTCCTGGTGCTGAGCCGGGGCGAGGCGTGGCCGCTCGGCCTGCTCCTCGGACTCGCGGTGGCGACCTGCTTCTGCGTCGCCACCATGGACATCGCGCTCGAAGCCCTGGTGGTCGAGACGGTGCCCGCCGACGGGCGCCCCTTTGTCGCTTCGGCCAAACTCTCCGGCGCGTCGCTAGGCGGCATCGCCGGCGCGGGCCTGCTGATCGGATACTACGACACGATCGGCTGGCAGGCCGCCGTGCTGGGCATAGCCGGCCTCAACCTCCTCTGCCTGCTGCCGATCCTGCGTTACCCAGAAGTACGGCTTCGCCGCGACGCCGCTCCGGCGGAACGCGAGACGGGCTCCCTCGAACGCCTGCGTCTCCTGGCGCCGCGCATCCTGGTCCTGGGTGTTTATTTCGCGGCCATGTTCGCCCTCTCCAGCCTGAACAACCTCGCCCTGCTGGATCTCGGGGTGCCGTTGCGGCAAGTCGGGTTCGTCACCGGTTCTCTCTCGCCGGTCATCAACCTCGTCATGGCCCTGGTCTCGGGCTTCCTCGTGCGACGGGTCGGAACCCTGCGGCTCATCACGATCTCCGCGCTGGGCGTGATCACCAGCGGCGGGCTGATGATCGCCAGCGCCGCCACCGGTTCGGCCCCTCTCGCGATCGCGGCAACGATCCTCGGCATCGTCAGCGGCGGAGGACTCGGAGTGCCGGTGTTCAACATGATCTATCGCTGGGCGCAGGGGCCTCGTCCCGCCACCGATTACGCGCTTCTGTTCGGGGCGGCGTTCTTTGCCGCGATGCCGCTGCGGGTCGCCGCGCCGGCGCTAGCGGCACATGTGGGCTGGCCAACCTATTTCTCTGCCGCGATTCTGTTCTACGCCGTCGCCTTCGCCGCCCTGCGCGTGACGATCCGCCGGACCGTTGATGCCGATCGGGTCGCAGGGCGCGCATGATCAATCAACTCGCCGGGTTGGTTCCGCCCTCGCTGTCGGCCTTCGGGTGCCGGATCGCCACGACTTCGTCACGGTCCGAGGCCCGGCCGCTCTCAATTCTCGCCAGCAAGGCGGCCTTCGACGAGGTGGTGGATCGGTTCGGCGAGGCCTACCGAGAGGAGGCGGGCGAACTCGCCGACCGTCGGGCCCTGGTCTCGCTATGGACCCAGTACTACCTGCCCGCCCTGATCATCCCCTACTTCACCGCGCTCAGCCGCCTCGGCCGTGCCCTGCCGATCGGGTTCGACCGGGTCGGCTTCGAACTCGATGAGGACGGCATCGTCTCCCGCTTTATCATGGCGGAGGACGACGACCGGCACGCCGGCCCAGAGACTGGCCTCGATCCCCTGATCGAGGGCCACCTACGGCCGTTCTTCGACCTGTGCCAGACCCATTACGGTCTTTCCCGCCATGTTCTCTGGTGCAATGCCGGCGTCACCGCCGATTTCGCTTTGCGCGAGTTGAGCCGCGACGCGGTGCCTGCCTACTCGCGGGCCGAAGCGTGCCTCGGCCGATGCGGAGGCGAAGCGTTCGGTCGCTGCCCGCTGGCGCAGGCCTTCCGAGGCGGCGGGGAGCGGCGGCGACGGGTTTGCTGTATGCGCTACCGCATACCGGGCGTCCCCTCCTGCGGCGCCCTCTGCCCCGTCGATCACCTGACGAAAGCATCATGCTGAAGGACTTCCTCGCCTATTATCGCCCGCACCGGACCCTGTTCCTCGTCGATTTCGGCTGCGCCGTCCTGTCGGGCCTGCTCGAACTCGGCTTCCCCATGGCCGTGAAAGCCTTCGTCGATGTGCTGCTTCCGCGCCAGGACTGGCAGTTGATCGTGCTCGCCGCCCTCGGCCTCGGCGTGATCTACGTAGCCAATGCCGGGCTCATGGTGGTGGTGACCTATTGGGGCCACGTTCTTGGCATCAACATCGAGACCGAGATGCGCCGTCGCGCCTTCGACCATCTACAGAAGCTCTCGTTCCGCTACTTCGACAACCAGAAGACCGGCCACCTCGTCGCCCGCGTGACCAAGGACCTGGAGGAGATCGGCGAAGTCGCCCATCACGGCCCGGAGGACCTCTTCATCGCGGTGATGACGCTCATCGGCGCCTTCGCGCTGATGGTCTACGTGCACCCACCTCTGGCCTTCCTGACCGCCGCCATTCTGCCGGTGATCGCCTTCGTCACCCTCCGCTACGGCGGCCGCATGACGCGGAACTGGCAGACCCAATACGGCCGGGTCGCTGCCTTCAACGCCCGCATCGAGGAGAATGTCGGCGGCATCCGCGTGGTGCAGGCTTTCGCCAACGAGCCGCACGAGCGGCGTCTGTTCGCCTCCGACAACCGGAAGTACCGCGAGACCAAGCTCGAAGCCTACCGGATCATGGCCGCCAGCCTGTCGATCAACTATCTCGGCATGCGGCTCGTGCAGATCGTCGTGCTGCTGGGCGGGGCAGCCTTCGTCGTGCGCGGCGACCTCTCGCCCGGCGGGTTCATCGGGTTCCTGCTGCTGGTGGGGGTCTTCTACAGGCCGCTCGAGAAGATCGGCGCCGTCGTCGAGACTTACCCGAAGGGAGTCGCAGGCTTCCGGCGCTACGCCGAGCTGCTCGCCAGCGAACCCGACATCGTCGACCGCCCCGACGCCGTCTCCGTGCCGGCGCTGAAGGGGGACATCCGCTTCGAGGAGGTGAGTTTCGGCTACACCTCCGGCCAGCCCGTCCTGTCGGGGCTCGATCTCGACATCGCGGCCGGGGAGACCGTCGCCTTCGTCGGCCCGTCCGGGGCCGGCAAAACGACGTTGTGCTCGCTCATTCCGCGCTTCTACGAGGTGGAGAGCGGGCGCATTACCATCGACGGCATCGACATTCGGGACGTCACCCTCGCCTCACTCCGCCGGCAGATCGGCATCGTGCAGCAGGACGTCTTCCTGTTCGCGGGCACGATCCGCGAGAATATCGCCTATGGCCGGCTCAACGCCACCGAGGCGGAGATCGCGCAGGCCGCGGAGCGGGCCAAGCTCTCCGCGCTGATCGAGGGCCTGCCGAACGGCCTCGACACCGTCGTCGGCGAACGGGGTGTCAAACTCTCGGGTGGCCAGAAGCAGCGACTCGCCATCGCCCGCGTATTTCTCAAGAACCCGCCGATCCTGATCCTCGACGAGGCCACTTCGGCCCTCGACAGCGAGACCGAACAGGCGATCCAGGGCTCCCTCGTGGAGCTTTCCGAGGGCCGCACTACCCTGGTCATCGCCCATCGCCTCGCCACTATCCGCCAAGCGGACCGGATCGTCGTTGTCGGCTCCGAGGGCATCGTCGAGCAGGGACGGCACGAGGTGCTTCTCTCGGCGGACGGTGCATACCGGCGCCTCTACACCGCGCAATTCGCCCAGGCCGACAATGCGGCGGATCGGGTGCGGATGGCCGCCCGGAATGGCGTTTTGGAGGGCGCTACGCCGTGATCCGACTGGCCGGCGCGCCCGACCCGCATCGTTTCCCTCGGCGAAGATCGGATGAGAAGGGAGGAAGCCATACCCGGCAATGGCGGCGCAGGCTCGTTGACCTGCAGGGGCGGCAACGATCGCGTCGCCATAGGCGGCCCGCCCACGATGCTGGATAGCGAGGAGGCAATGGACGCCCTGAGTGTCTGTTCGGCAACATATTGAGTGATATGAGCATGTTGTGATTCAAGCTGGGGCGGGATGGAGCCTTTGCTGATGTGGACGGCCGAGAAACCGGGCTCGCTATGACCGAAGCGGTCTGCGCAACGCGAGCGACCTGACGGACGCGGAATGGGGGCTGATCGCACCTTTGATCCCGCCGGCCAAGCAAGGCCGCAACAAGCGCACGGTCGAGATCAGAGCGGTCGTCGATGCCCTGACGTACGTGCTCGGCACAGGGTGCCAGTGGCGGGCTCTGCCCAAGGATCTGCCGGCACGCCGCACAGTGTACGACCACTTCGACCTGTGAGACTACGACGGCACGTTGATGCGCATCCATCACTCGCTGTTCGTGCAGTGCCGGGAGCAGGCGGGACGCGAGGCGAGCCCGACTGCGGCGATCATCGACAGTCAGAGCGTCAAGGGCGCGGAAAACGTATGGCCCGCCTCGTCCGCAAGTGGCTGATGATCCGCTGGTCCGAGCAGTCTGCATAAACGTATCCGGCCTTCCGGCGCTGCCGTTGGCCAAGATGGAGATCCGCGCGTTCTGGTCCTCATAAAGGGGTAGGCGTCGAGCGCCATTTTTCGCCGGAGGCTTCCAGAACACCGATCGACTGTCAGGCCATCTTTCTCTCACCGCTCGCAGACATCGGAAGGCCGACGAAAGCTTCGCCGACCAAGCTCGGTTCAGGCAGCCACCGCCGCCGGCTCATAGACGCGTTCGTGGCGCAGCAGCGCCCAGACGGTCCGGGCCATTTTAGCCGCCAGCGCCACGACGGCGGTGTTGGAGTGCGCCCGCGCCAGTAGGCCTCGTAGCCACTGGCCGATCCGCATCTCGCTCTTGCGGAGGGTCGGCATCGCGGCCCGTGCGCCCTGGATCAGCATCTTGCGCAGGTACTTGCTGCCCGCGTTTCGTGATCCCGAGGAGGCGTGGTCGTCCGCCGGTGGTGACCTGACGCGGAACGAGGCCGAGCCGGGCCGCCAGATCACGTCCGCGGGCGAAAGTGCCGACATCGCCGATCGCCGCGACCAGCGCTGTGGCATTGAGGGCGCCGATGCCCGGGATGGTGGTGAGCCGGCGAGCGCTCTCGTCGGTCCGAGCCTGTTCGGCGAACTCTGCGTCGAGTGCTGCGATGCGCCCATCGAGGGACTGCCAGCGTTCACGGACATCCGCCACCAGGCTACGCATCCGTGATGTGAGGTCTGAGACCGCCTCGGTATCGCGCAAACCTTCCAACCTGGCAGCGAGCTTGGCGCGTCCCTGTGGGACGATGTGACCGCGCTCCAGCAGGACGGCTCCGGATCTGGTTCATCAGGGCGGTGTGGTCGCCGACGAGCTGGTTCCGCACCCGGTGCAGAGTCTGCATGTCGAGCTGCGCTTCCGACTTCAATGTGACGAACCGCATGGTCGGACGAGTCGCAGCCTCCGCGATCGCTTCGGCGTCGCGGTCGTCGTTCTTCTATGCCTTGACGTAGGGCCGCACATATTCCGGCGACATCAACCGGATGGTGTGACCCTGAGCGGCGAGCGCCCGGCCCATGTGATGCACGCCACAGCACGCCTCCATGGCGATGATGCAGGCTGGAAGCGTCGCACCGAAGGTCATCACCGTCTCGCGCCGCATCCGCCGTCGCAGGACGACCCGACCGGTCGCATCCTGCCCGACAAGGCTGCAGCTGTTCTTGCCCAGATCGATCCCGAGTATCGCAATGGCCATCGGTCCGCTCCATCACTGGTGTGAGCCACACTGCAAACCTAGCAGTGAAGCCCGGTGAGGGGCGGGCCATCCATAAAGGGGGCGTCGATCGATCCGCCCGGCTTCGACGCGGGCAAGAAGATCAAAGGGAAGAAGCGCCACATCCTCGTCGACACCCAGGGTCTGCTGATGCACGCCCTGGTGGATTCGGCCGGCATACAGGATCGCGACGGAGGGGTCTGGGTGATGGCGACCCTGTTCGGGCTCTATCCGTTCCTGCTCAAGCTCTACGCCGACGGCGGCGATCAGGGCCCCCGCTTCCAGGCCGGCCTCCGCCGCGCTTGCCGGCAGGTCGATGTCGAGATCGTCAAGCGATCCGATCAGGCCAGTGCCGTCACGGCGAAGGGCTTCACCGTTCTACCCAAACGCTGGATCGTCGAGCGAACCTTCGCTTGGCTGAACCGCTGCCGCCGCCTCGCCAAAGACTGGGAATGCCACAGCCGAAAGGCCCTGGCCTTCTTCCACTGCGCCTCCGTCCGCCTCAGGATCCGAAAGCTCTGCCAGACCGTAAAATGATCCCGGACAGACTCTCAGAGTTCTGGTAGCGCTTAGTAGCCGGTAAGAGGGACATATATGTATGGGTTAGCTGCAGGCACCGTAGATAGCGCTACGCAGCCAAAGCGTCACTCGCGGCCAAAGGAATGGCATATCGTGGAAACAATTCCATTTCTTGTGCCATCACGTCGACCTTGAAGCCCCCGTACTTTCGGCCTTCGGTCTGCGGCGCGTGTCCCTGGATGGCATCCAGGATCGAATCCCGCATTCCACCTCTTCGACCGCGCGTCTTGAAGCTGTGACGCCAGCCATGGTTGGGGTCGACGCCGAAGTCGACGATCCCGAGCTTCCGGACCCAGGCGGCAAGTCGCTTGCCAACTTTCTTCGATAACGGGTTGGCGGACGAGCCGCCGCGCCCCCGGGTCGGGTCGTAGAACAGGGGCCCCGTCCGCGCGCCGACGTAGTCGAGGAAGCCCATCTCGACGAGATGCGGGTGGATCTGGACGTCCCGGAACCGCTTCGTCTTCACCGTCCCCGCCTCGGGGGTGATGCGGAAGACCGGTATGCCCCCCTCGTGGCGCACGTCCTTGCGGCGCAATTGCGTGTTCTCTCCGACTCGCGCCCCGGAGTAGGCGCACAGCCATGGAACCCATCGCCGGGCCGCTGCATGCTCGGGGCTCAGGCGCCCGCCTTGGGACGCGAGGGCCGCCGCGAGGATGGTCGAGGCCTCCGCCTCGGTGAAGTCGCGGTCGCGCAGCACGACTTCCTCCACGACCTTCACCCTGATGCCCGCACAAGGGTTGGCCGCGACCGGCCGCTTGCCCTGGAGCCACCCGAAGAGTGCCTTCGCCGAGGCGAGGTAGACGTCGCGGATGGTTTTGTCGGCTCGCTTGTCCGCGGCGAGCCCGTCGACCCAGTCGGCGACATGATCCGGCGTGATGCGAGCGAGGTCGTCATGCCCCCACAAAGGCGGTCAGCGTTGCCAAAGCAGGCCCCCAACGCTTGCGGGTGGACGCCGCGAGCTTCGAGGCTTCGGCGTACTTCCCAAACCATTCCTCCAGCGGCAGGACGGCCGCAGGAGCTACCTCCGGGTTCTTCGGGAACCGCCCGGCCAACGGGTCGGGCCTAAAATCCCCGTTGAGGTACTTCATGCTCTGGTCGACGGCCCGAGATCGCCTTTGCTATCGCGAGGTCCAGCGCGCCCCGCGTGTCTGGGTGGATGACCAGCCCCTTGCCCACGAGATAGGCGTCGATGTCCTTGCCATGGAAGCGCAGGAACTGCGTACGATGCGCCGGACTGGGATCGTCGACGTACCGGTAGATCATTGCGGACGACATCAGATTGAAGGATGGCGAGAACTTACCGGCTTGGAACCGCGGGATGAGGTCTTCGTAGAACTCGCCCGCGATGCCGTTGACCTCAAGAAGGCTCAGCTGCCGCACGCCAACCCGTAGGTTCGCCCAGCGAGCCTCGACGAGGGCCGCATAGGCAGCATGGCGGCGCTTGGCCTCGCCGACGTCCTTCGTCCCGAGGCTCGCCTTCTCCTCGCGCTTGCCCACAAGCGCCATGAGGTCCTTCGGGATCCGCTTGCGGAACCAGAAAACACCGGTCTTCGGATGGGGCCAGGACGCGACATTGCCAGAACCACGTGTGTACCACCGGACGGCAACGAAGTCGCTGTTTCCCTTGGGAACGTCTGAAAATAAAGGCTTTTCAGGCTTAATGGCGGAGAGGGGGGGATTCGAACCCCCGATGGGCTTGCACCCATGCCGCATTTCGAGTGCGGTACAATCAACCGCTCTGCCACCTCTCCGCGGGGCGCCTCGATGAGACGGAGGCTCGTTAACACGAGTTCGGTCGAAATCACAAGTCGGGAGCGCACAAAGAATGCGCTCCCGTGGAACGTCGCGGGTTCAGGCGCCGGAGGCGAGGGCCGCGGCGACCTTGCGGGCGAAGGCGACCGGATCGCGTGGGGTGTCGCCGTCCTGGATACGGGCGAGGTCGACGAGGGTGCCGGCAGCCTCCGTCACGTCTTCCCCGGCCTCGGCCTTCGCCCCGAGGGAGGCGATCAGCGGATGGCGCGGATTGATCTCGAGGATCGGCAATCCGCCGGCTCCGCGTCCGGCCCGGCGCAGGAGGCGCTGCATCTGCAGGTCGGGTCCGGTCCCTGAGGCCGAGAGCACCACGGCACTCTCCACCAGCCGGTCGGTGGCGCGGACATCGGCCACGTCCTTGGCCAGTGCCGTCTTGAGGGCGACGACGAGGGCATCGACCGGGGCCGGCGCTTCACCGGCCTCTTCCGCGGCGGCGATCTTCGAGAGATCGAGGCCGCCCTGTGTCACCGAGCGCAGCGGCTTCTCCTCGAAGCGGCCGAGCTGCTCCGGCCAGAACGCGTCCACATGGTCGGAGAGCAGAAGCACCTCGACACCGCGGGCGCGAAAGCCCTCGAGCTGAGGCGAGGAAGCCAGGGCGTCGGCATCGTCGGCCACGAGGTAATAGATCGCCTCCTGGCCGTCCTTCATGCGCGAGACGTAATCGGGCAGCGAGGTCCAGCCTTGCACCGCCGAAGAACGGAAGCGCAGCAGCGGGGCAATCTCGCCGCGGCGCTCGTAATCCTCGTAGATGCCCTCCTTGAGGACGGGGCCGAAATTCTCCCAGAAGGGCTGATAGCCCTCCGCATCCTTGGCGCGGTTGCCGAGTTCGGAGAGGACGCGGCCGGTGACCGCGCGGCGGATCTTGGTGAGGACGGGTGTCGCCTGCAACATCTCGCGGGAGACGTTGAGGGGCAGGTCCTCCGTGTCGACGACGCCTTGGACGAAGCGCAGCCAGGTCGGCAGCAACTCGGCCTCATCGGTGATGAACATGCGCCGGACGTGGAGCCGGACCTTGCTCGCGCGTTCGCCCTCCACCGCCTGGAACGGCTTCATGCCGGGAATGAACAGCAGGGCCGAGAATTCAAGCGCCCCCTCCGCCCGCCAATGCAGGGTCGCCCAGGGCTCGTCGAAGTTCATGCCGACATGGCGGTAGAACTCGGTGTACTGCTCCGGGGTGACCTCGGATTTCGACTTGCGCCACAGGGCGGTGCCCTGGTTCGCGGTCTCTGTCTTGCCCTCAGCGACGATGGCGACCGGCACGGTGATGTGGTCGGCCCATTTGCGCACGACGTGGTCGAGGCGGTAGCTCTCCAGATACTCGTCGGCATCCTCCTTGAGATGGAGGACGATGTCGGTGCCGGGCTCGTCGCGTGTCGCCTGTTCCAGGGTATAGCTGCCCTGGCCGTCCGAGGCCCAGGTCCAGGCTTCGTCGGCGCCGACGCCGGCGCGGCGCGAGGTGACGGTGACGCGGTCCGCCACCATGAAGGCGGAGTAGAAACCGACGCCGAACTGGCCGATCAGGCTGGGTTTGTCCTCAGCCTTCGTATCTCCGAGCGACTGGCTGAAGGCGCGGGTGCCGGAGCGGGCGATAGTGCCGAGATTCTGCGCCAGTTCGGCCTTGGTCATGCCGATGCCGGGATCGGACACCGTTAGCGTGCGCGCGTTTTTCTCAGGCGTGATCGTAACCTTCGCGTCGGCCGGCGGGGCAGAGACCGATTGCGTCAGCGCCTCGAAGCGGCGCCGGTCCATGGCATCGGCGGCGTTGGCCACCAATTCGCGGAGGAAGATTTCGCGGTCGGAATAGAGGGCGTGGACCACTAGGTCCAATAGCCTGCCGACCTCGGCACCGAATTCGTGCCGTTCCAGGGTATCGCTCAAGGTTTTGCCTCCGGGGATCGAACGGTGCGCGATATGACCCCTGCGGGGCGGAAATTCAATATCGGCAAGTAGAAGTCGGATCCGGCATGCAGCCGCCGGGGGCAGGCGCCCGGTCCATGCAACCTTGTCCGCTCTCGGGCGTAGGCGTGTCTGACTCACCACGTTCGAGGACTACGACGATGGAACCGATGAAGCCCATGGAACCCATGAAGCCCATGGAACCGATGAAGCCCATGTCCGGCGGCGAGGCTTGGTGGCCGCAGGAGCTGGGCCAGCCCTCCACCAGCGGTGGCCAGAACGGGATGCGCTACGCCTTCTTCCCCGATGCACGCCGGCTCGTCATCGACACCGACGGCAAGCGCACGACCTACGATACCGGCGATCACCAGATCAGCGGCGTTTCCCAAAGCAACGGCTCCGCGCCGACCTTCTCGTCCCGCCAGGGCGACGTTTCGGTGAAGGATCTGAAGACGGTCGACTGAGCGCCAGAGGCGGCGCCAGGCGCATCGCCGTTGCGCGCCGCCGACCGCATCGACATACTCCCCGGACGTGATGTCGAGGCGCAAAGCCGACGCATGATGCCGAGGGAGTGGGGCGGTGGAGGAGGACACGCGGATGCGTGGCCATCTGTGCGGGATCAGGACCGCCTGGACGGTCGCCGCGACGGCGGCAGAGGCGGTGGCGGATGTCGCCGCCGGCATCGGTCCAGCCCGCCTCTCGCATCTGCTCGCCTTCTTCTCTCCCGATTACACCGTCGATGACCTGAACACCGCCCTCGCAGGCGCCTTTCCTGGTACGCCCATCACCGGATGCACCATGTCGGGCGGCATCTGCCCGGCGGGAGGATTGGAGCGCGGCCTCGTGGTGGTGGCGTTCCCCAAAACGGGTTTTCGTGTCGTTTCCGCGATCCTTGATGCCATCGACCATCTCGACGTGGCGCGCACGGCCTCGTCCGTCCGTGCCCTGCGGCGGATCCTGGAGACGGAATCCCCCGATGCCGCACCGAACCGGCGCTTCGCCCTGTCCTTCATCGATGGCCTCGCCAATGCGGAGGAGACGGTGGTCTCGGCCATCGCCTGGGCGCTGGACGGCATCCCCCTGGTGGGCGGATCGGCCGGCGACGACATGAGTTTTTGCGAGACGGTGCTGCTCCACGAAGGCGCGATCCATCGCCGGGCGGCGGTGGTGGTGCTGGTGGAGACGGATTATCCGTTCCAGATCTTCAAGAGCGATCATTTCGAGCCGACGACCACGAAGTTCGTGGTCACGGCCTCCGACGACGAGCAGCGCATCGTCCACGAGTTGAACGCCGAGCCCGCCGCCCGCGAATACGCCATGGCCGTGGGACTCGACCCGGAAGCGCTGACGCCGATGAGCTTTGCCGCCTATCCCCTAGCGGTGAAGGTCGGGGGCGAGTATTTCTGCCGCTCGATCCGGCGTATGAACGCCGATGGCTCACTGAGCTTCTTCTGCGCCATCGACGAGGGCGTCGTGCTCACGCTGGCCCAGCCGCGCGATATCGTGGAGACCACCCGCAGCGAACTCACCCGCCTCGAAGCGGCGCTCGGGGGGATCGACCTCATCATCGGCTTCGACTGCATCCTGCGGCGCCTCGATGCGGAGAGCCGGCAGGTCCGCCAGGGCATCTGCGACCTCTATCGCCGCTATGACGTGGTCGGGTTCGAAACCTATGGCGAGCAGTACCGGGCGATGCACCTCAACCAGACCTTCACAGGTATCGCAATCGGCCGGCCGCCAGCCTCATGATGCCCGGCACTCGAAGCGTCGCCGACGACGAGACCAGCCGCCGCATCGCCAAGCTGGAGCGGATCAACGCGGCACTCATGGCGCATGTTGAGCGTACCATGGACCAGCAAGGAGGCGCCTATTCGCTGTTTCAGACCGCGATCATGCTCGAAGGCCGGGTCCGCTCCCGCACTGAAGAACTCACCGGCCTGATGCACAGCCTGGAGCGCTCCAATGCCGCCTTGGTCGCGGCCAAGGAAGAGGCCGAGACCGCCAACCGCTCGAAGACCCGCTTTCTGGCCGCCGCTGGGCACGACCTGCTTCAGCCGCTGAATGCCGCGCGCCTCTCCGCCTCTGCACTGTCGGATATGCCACTCGGCCCGGAAGCCCTAGCGATGTCGGGGCAGGTCGAACGGGGCCTGCAGACCATCGAGGATCTGATCAAGACCCTGCTCGACATCTCCAAGCTCGATGCCGGCATTGTCCGCCCAGTCATCCGCCCAGTGGCTCTCGGCGATCTGCTCGACGGCATCGCGGCGAGCTTCTTGCCGATGGCCGAGCGCAAAGGCCTGCGCCTCGCTGTCCGCTGCCCGGACATCCGGGTGGACAGCGACCTGGTCCTGCTGCGGCGCATCCTGCAGAACCTCGTCTCCAACGCGATCCGCTATACCGGCCGGGGCGGCGTGCTGATCGCCGCGCGCCGGCGCGGCCGGCTGTGCCGCATCGAGGTGATCGATACCGGCTGCGGCATCGCGGAGAGCGAGCGCCATCTCGTCTTCGAGGAATTCTACCGGGGCGGCGCGGGGGGGGACGAGGGCGAGCCGGGACTCGGCCTCGGCCTCTCCATCGTTCAGCGCATGGCCATGGCCCTCGACCATGCCCTCGTCCTCGATTCGCGGCTCCGCCACGGCACGCGGGTCAGCCTGTCCGTGCCCATCGGCGCCTCCCCGACCGACACCATGTCTGGTCCAGAGCCCATCGCGACGCGGTTGACCGGGGCGCGCGTCCTCATCGTCGAGAACGATCCGGCCACCGCCGATGCGCTGAAGCGTCTGTTGCAGAATTGGGATGCGGAGGTCAGCGCCCATCGCGACCTTGCGGGCGTGGCGGAGCACGTTGCCGCCGGGCAGCCCCCGCCGGACGTACTGATCCTGGATTATCACCTCGATCACGGCGCTTGCGGCCTCGACGTCGCGACCTACTTGCGCGGCGTGACCCGTTCGGCCCTGCCGGTGATCGTGACCACCGCCGACCATTCACCCGAGATCGAGGCCGAAGTGGCGATGATCGGCGCCGAATTGATGCACAAACCGATCAAGCCGGCACAGTTGCGTGCCCTCCTCACTCACATGCTCACCTGATCATACGAGCGGATGGGCGAGCGGCATCAGGCTGGGTCGGCGTCGATGCGCATCCGGAGGATCGCGTAGGGCGGCTGTCTCAGATCGCGACCGTTGTTGTAGTCCGGGCTCCGATTGACCTGCGCGGCGGTGATATAGAGCCAGCGGTCGGGGGTGATCCAGAACGTGTCGGCCCAGATCAGCCGGGGATCGGTGGCGAGGATGGTGACGGTGCCGTCCGTTTCGCGCCGGCCGACCGCATTGTGCTCCTGCAGGGCGAGATACACGCGGTCCTCCGAATCCGCGATGAGGCCGCCGGTCATGCCCTTCTCTCCGAGATCCTCCACGGCGGCGGCGACCTCGGCATCGGACACCGCCGGGTCGAGGAGCAGAGCGGTCTCTACCGCATAGAGGCGCCGCCCCATGAGCGGCGCGTAGTAGAGGCGTCGGCCGTCGGGGCCGAGCGCGATACCGTTGGCGCCACCCTGCACCGGGCGCGGCGGCCCTTCGGCCTTTCGCTGAAGGATCTGGCGGTTCTCGACGATCTTGACGATGCCCTTCTGGGATTCGGTGCTGGCATGCTCGGCTAGGCGCCGGACGACGCGTCCGCTCGCGAGATCCACGGCGAGGATCGCACCATGGCCGTCCTGGCCCTGATCGGTGACGAACGCCACCGCCCGTCCGTCGCGGATATCGACTCGCAGGTCGTTGAGCGAGGAGGTCGCCGTGACCCCAGCCTCCAGCGGGACCACCCGCGCGATCCGGTTGGTGGCCAGATCGAACTGGACGAGCTTGGCCCCTCCCGGCATGGGCGGGCCGGCACCGTCCGGCAGCCCGGCATCGAGAACCCAGAGCTTGTCGTCCCGGTCCATCACCCCATTGGGAACATGCAGCAGACGGGTCTGGGCGTGCTTTGCATCGGGCTGATTGGTGGTCTCGTCGGGATAGGGCGTCACGCTCCCATCCGGCATGACTTCGCCGAGGGTGAAGGGCACCTTCGCGTTGAAGCGCGGCATCATCACGAAGATGCGGCCGCTCCGCGACACGGTGATGCCGGTGGGGTTCGAGGGCGCATCCGCCGCCATGGCGAGTTCAAGTCCCGGCACACCTGGATCGCGGGCGACCGTCTTGCCGGATGCCGTAAGGGGGGAGCCTCCCTCAGCCGCGGAGGCCTGGCTGCTCAGGGAGGCAAATCCGGCAAGGCCGGCCGCCAGCATGTCACGTCGAGCGAGGGTCATGGATGCTGCAATCCTGGAGAAAATGAAATCGGTCAGCCGGCTTTTGCCGCGCCCCGGACCTTGAGATCGATGGCCGCCACCACGGAGCCGGCCGAGATGAAGAGGCGATGCCCGTCCGCCCCACCGAACTCGACGTTGGAGGCCGGCGTCGCGGTAGCGATCCGGCCGAGCAGCGTCCCGTCGGGCAGGTAGATGCGCACGCCGTCGGCACAGGCGGCGTAGATCCGCCCGGCCTCATCAATGGCGAGACCGTCCGGAGCGCCGGCATCGAGCGAGGCGACGACCCGTGGCTCGCCGAGGCGCCGGTCCTTCACCGGGAAAGCGAGGATGGCGCGCGCGCCCTCAGTATTGTCGAGGGCGGCGCTGGTCTCGGTGACGTAGAGCGTTCGGCCGTCCGGCGCGAAGGCGATGCCGTTGGGCTGGCCGACGGCATCGGTCATGCCCTGAACCTCGCCGGCCGGATCGATTCGGTAGACCCGCCTCGCGGATTGGGCCGGCACCGCCTGAATACCTTCGTCCGGAACCGTGATGCCGAAGACGGGATCGGTGAACCAGATCGCTCCGTCCGGTGCGAGCGCCGCGTCGTTTGGTGAGTTCAGGGGCTTGCCGCCGTAGGAACCCGCCAGCACGGTCATCGTCCCATCGGGCTCGCGGCGGACGACGCGACGGGTCCGGTGCTCACAGGTGACGAGACGTCCTTCGGCATCGAGGATGTTGCCGTTGGCATTGTTCGACGGATCGCGAAACGGCTTCACCCCGCCATCCTCGCCGATGACCAGCATGCGGTTCGACCGCACGTCGCTGACGATGAGGCCCCCGAGATGCGGCGCCCAGCACAAACCTTCGCACCACCGACCCTCGTGATAGAGGGTCACCGGCCGGGCGGATGGATTGACCAGTTCGACGAACCGGGGATCGTCCGAGCGAAGGATCGGAGCCGCTGAGGCGTGTCCGCTCCAGAGACCGGATGCGGCAAGGCCGCAGAGGATGTCGCGTCGGCGCATGGAAAAGCTCGTGACGGAGGGTGGCGGCAATGCCCGGCCGGTCTCGCCGACAGGCCGGGCCTTCGGCCTCAGCGGGCTGATGGGCTCGTCGTCGAGCCGGTGGCATCGCTTGCCGCGGGCTTGAAGCTCCACAGGTCGGTGGGCAGGGCCGCCGGTGCGTCTGGCTTGTAGAAGGCTGAATCCTGGATACGTGAAGTCGTCACGTAGAGGGTACCGTCCGGTCCTTCGGCGAAGGTGTCGGGCCAGCGCAGGCGCTTGTCCTGGATCAAGGTCGTGAGGGCCGAGCCCTTGATGGACAGGTCGCGGACCTTGATCGAGTCGTCCTGGGGCGAAGTAACGTACATCCGCCCATCCTTGCGCGAGATGATAAGGCCATCGGCCGGGCCGTTATCGCCCACCGTCTCCACCTTGCCCGACAGACTTCTGTCGCTGAGTGCTTCCGGCACGAGTGACGAGGTCAGCCAGCCGGTGAGTGCGGATGTCGGCAGACTATAGAGGGTCCGCCCCTTGATCGCCTGCCAATACAGGGTACCGCCATCGGGCGAGAGGGCTATGCCATCGGCAGCGAATTCCACGCCGCGCCCATCGGGCCGCCGCAGGGGCTTACCCTCGTAGGTGACGGTGACGCTCTTGTCGGGTTGGGTCGTCGCGTCGCCGTCAAGGAGGCGACGGGCTTTGCCACTGGCGAGATCGACCACGACGAGGGCACCGCTCGCGCCCGAATCGGTGATGTAGGCGGTCTTTCCATCCGGCGAGAAGCGAACGTCGTTGAGGTAGGACCCCTGCGGCGCCACGGCCTCGTCGAAGGCGATGGTGCGGGCGGGCCTGTTGGTCTTGAGGTCGATCTCCACGAGCTTCGGCCCATCCTTCACCACCGCCGCCATGGCAGGCGCGGCTGGGTCGAGCACCCAGAGATTGCCGTCCGGGCTCGCCACGACACTTTGGACGCAGATCCAATGGTCACCGGCCGAGACCTCGTCCTTGCGCGCATTGCGCCAGGAATTCCACTCGGCATCGGGGAAGGGTGTAATCCGGCCGTCCTTCACCTCGGCGACCGAGACGGCGCTGTCCTCGGTCCAGCGCGGGAAATTGACGAAGACGCGCCCGTCTCTGGAGACGGTGACGCCGGTCACCTGATGCTCGAAGCTGGCGACTTTGGTGAGAGTGCCGGCGGCGGGACCCGCCTGGGCTTCAGCCCCACTGGCCCCAGTGACGATCGTGCCGGAAAGGAGCACCGCCGCCAGGGCGGCGCGGGTCGTCGTCGATGACATCATGGGGCACTCGTCGCGAGGAAAGGAGGAAACGCTCCCTTCGGCAACGCAAGGACCCGCGGCCAAGCTTCATGGAAATTTTGCGCCCGTGCGGCCGGTTCAAGCGGCGAGCGCGCGCTTCACCGTCGAGCGCAGGTCCGCCAGCGAGAAAGGCTTCGTCAGCACGTCGGTGACGATGGCGTCGAGGCCACGGGCCCGCTCGCGCTGGTCGGCGAACCCCGTCATCAGGAGGATGGTCAGGTCGGGAAAATCGCGCTTGGCTGCGAGAGCGAGAGCGATGCCGTCCATCAGCGGCATGCGGATATCGGTGAGCATCAGATCGAATGCGCCATCCGCCTCCGTCAGTCGATCGAGCCCGTCGCTCCCGTCCGACGCCGTCACGACGGAATGCCCGTCGATTTCCAGGCCCCGCTTCAGGAAGCCGCGCACGGGCTCTTCATCGTCAACGAGGAGGATTCGTGCCATCAACTCTTTATCTCTTCTGGATCGCCCAGACTGCGCTTTGACCTCGCCTCGATGTCAAGCGCTGTTTTGCATCAAATAATACGAAATGTTCCGCGATACCCGGTCGCGCGCGAGTGTCGCCTTGGAGCCACGGATGAACCCGTGCGAATCCGATCGATCGCGAGCCTCGCCTCCCGGAAGAGCCGGATCAGGTGCCGCCGAACAGGTCCGGCTCGCTGCTCACGTGATCGACCAGGCCGACAAAGGGGAGCTGACGATATTCGTGGGCGACATCCATGCCGTAGCCCACCACGAACACGTCAGGGCAGGTGAAGCCGACGAAATCGGCATCGATGGTCACCGCCCGCTTGCCCGGCTTCTCGAGCAGGACGGCGGTCAGGACTCGCTTGGCGCCGCGCGCCATGAGCAGGTCCTTGGCGAAGACGACGGTGCGTCCCGATTCCAGGATGTCGTCCACGAGGAGGACGTCGCGGCCGCGAACCTCGCTCTCCACGTCGCGCAGGATCTCCACCTGCCCCGAGGACACCGTGCCGCTGCGATAGCTCGACAGATGGACGAACTCGACCTGCGGTGACAGGCCGGAGCGGTGCAGCGCTCTCAGCAGATCGGCCGCGAACATGAAGCTTCCCTTGAGAACCGCCACGACGAGGAGGTTCTCGGGCTTGGCCGTGACGATAGCCGCGGCCAGCTCCTCGTTGCGGTTTGCGATGGCGGCTTCGTCGAAGAGGACGCGGACGCGTCGGGTCGGGCTGGTCATACGGTCTCCCTACCACGAGCCGGATCGGCTGGCATCGGATTTCGCTCCTCGGGCTGCTCGATGGCGCACTTTCATCGCCCCGGATCCGCCTCGGGCGTCCCACGCTCCGGCGCGAATCCGACCTTGATCGTACGCCCCTGCGCCGGAGGAGCCGACAAACTCGCGCGAAATCGGGCCGTCTCGCGATCGTCCAGACTGGAACGCGGTGGCGCCACGGTCCAGCGGTAGATGGTCTGCCCCTGCCCATCCCGCACCTCCACCTCGATCGGTGGCACCGGGACGGGGCGGCCCGCCACGCCGACTATGTCGCCCTCGATGACGAGTTGGGAGGCGGAACCCTCGCCCTGGGTCTGGAACGCCGCGAGATCGCGGATCTCGATGCCGCGTAGGTTCACCGGCATGCCGATCCGGGCATAGAGTGCAGCGCTCTGGGGCATGGCTCGCACCACGGTGCTTCGTGCGAGAAGCGCGAGGGGAATGCCTGCAAGCAGCGCGAGCCCAAAGGCGGCGGCCGGCGACGGGGCGCTCCATCGCTTCTTTGGGGGCGTTCGCCCCCGGGCCTTGCGGACCGGCGCGTCCTCCGGCACCGGATCCACGGCTGCGGACTGAGCTTCCTCGGCCAGCGCCGCTTCCCATGCATCGAGATCGGCCTGCGCCTCGCCCCGCCCCTCCACGTAGCCCATTGCCGCTTGAATCTCGGCCATCTCCTCGGCGAGGGCGGCAGCGACCTCGTCGGGTGAGATGAACCAGGTTTCGCGACAGGCAGCGCAGCGCACCGAGCGGCCCTCGACGCCGACCCTGTCGGTCGCGATGTCGTATTCGCTTGCGCAGGACGGGCAGACGATCAGCATGGCGAATCGACGCCTCGAATTCTCGATCGGCAGTTGCCGGCTCGGTGAAAAAGACTCACACGGTCATCGCCGAAAGCGGTTAATCCTCCGTGAAGCGGCAGAATGGGAGCGCACGTTTGTCAGCAGAATCGGGCATCGACGGATCTGGGCAACTCGCGTGACGGGTGACAGCCTCCTGTCGGGTGTCGAGGAGCCCGTGGTCCAGTTCGAGAATGTCGGGATGCGCTACGGCCTCGGGCCGGAGGTACTGAGCGACGTGAGTTTTCAGATCGCCCCGCGCTCCTTCCAGTTTCTCACCGGCCCCTCCGGCGCGGGGAAGACCACCCTGCTGCGCTTGATCCTGCTCTCTGTGCGGCCGACGCGCGGGCTGGTTACGGTGTTCGGAGAGGAAGTCAGCGATATCTCCAACGAGGCACTCACCGGCTTGCGTCGGCGGATGGGTATCGTGTTCCAGGATTTCCGCCTACTCGACCACCTCACCACCTACGAGAACGTCGCCCTGCCGCTGCGCGTCCAGGGCCGGTCGGAGACGAACTACCGCGCCGAGGTGGTGGAACTCCTCCGATGGGTCGGTCTCGGCGAGCGCATGCACGTCCTTCCGCCGCTTCTATCGGGCGGCGAAAAGCAGCGCGCGGCGATCGCCCGCGCGCTCATCGCGCGGCCGGACCTTCTCCTCGCCGACGAACCCACTGGCAACGTCGATCCCGGCCTCGGTCGGCGGCTGCTGCGGCTGTTCATTGAACTCAACCGGCTCGGAACCTCGGTCCTGATCGCCACCCACGATTTCGCCCTGATGGACCTCGTCGACGCCCCTCGGCTCGTCCTGGGTCAGGGCCGGCTGCAGATCGAACGCTGATGGGCCAGGCAAGCCCACCCCCGCATCCCTCTATGCCCGTCGCGCCCGATCAGGAGGCACTTCCAGCGACCCTGCGACGCAATGCTCCCCTCGTCCCCACCGACTCGGCTGCGAGCCGGGCGCTCGCGGCCGTCATCGCGATTCTGACCTTCCTCGCGGCTCTCTGCGCCGGGGCGGCGGAAATCGTCGCCTCCAGCGCCGACCAGTGGCAAGGCAGTGTCGCGCAGGAGGTGACGATCCAGGTGAGGCCGAGCGCAGGTCGTGACATCGATGCCGACGTGGCCAGGGCCGACGCGCTGGCGAAGGCGACGCCCGGAATCGCCACGACGCGGATCTTTTCGAAAGCTGAAGCCGAACGCCTGCTCGAGCCCTGGCTCGGCAGCGGCCTCGATCTCTCCGACCTGCCGGTTCCGCGACTCGTGACCCTGAAACTCGCGGATTCCCCCGCCCCTGACCTGAAGGGGCTCAGAAGTGCGCTCAGCGAGGCGATGCCGGGGGTGGCGAGTCTCGACGACCATGCCCTATGGCTTCAGCGGCTCTCGACCATGGCCAACACCTTCGTTGGCGTCGGCATCGCCATCGTTACCCTTGTGCTGATTGCCACTGGTCTCGCCGTCGTGTTTGCCACGCGCGGCGCCATGGCCGGCAACCGGGAAGTGGTGGAGGTGCTGCACTTCGTCGGCGCGAATGACGATTTCATCGCTCGCGCCTTCCAGCGCCGCTTCTTCCGCCTCGGCCTGCGCGGGGGCGTCATCGGCTCGTGCCTGGCACTGGCGGTCTTCGCGCTAGCGGGACTGCTCGCCCGGCTCTGGCGGTCGGGGCCGGCCGGAGACGAGATCGAGGCCCTGTTCGGCGCCTTCCATATCGGCTGGCGCGGCTACGCCGCGGTCCTGCTCATTGGTGTGATCGCCTCCGTCGTGACCGGCATCGTGTCTCGGCTGACGGTCAGACGGTTCCTGCGCTGACGCCAACTTTCGACCGCGGGACACGTCGCTTCGCGACCGTCCGCATGACATCACACAAGTTCCGAACACCGCCTCCGATCTGCGTTAACCATTCGTAAACCCTTGGAGGCGGAAGTATCGCCTCGCGGATGCCGCATTCGGCACTACCTTCGGAGAATGGCCACGCGGATGTCAGGACTCGGCACCACTCGCCCACTAGAGGCGTTCGGTTGGGTCTGGCCACGGGGTCGGGTGGAATCGTCGGTGCCCCCCGCACGGATCGCAACGGTGATGTCTCCAAGACTGCAGCGCCTCGGCTATGTCGCCCTCGGCCTCGGTACGGTCGCTACCTTGGCGCTGGTGGCCGGGTTCCTGATCTTCGCTGATTCCATCGCCCGCGACGAGCGCACGCTCGACGGCCGGGCAGACGGAATCGTCGTCCTTACTGGCGGTGCACAGCGTATCGGCGACGCCATCGACCTTCTTGCCGGCGGTTATGGCCGGCGCCTGCTGATCACCGGCGTCAACGAGCGGACGAGCCGCGACGAGATCGCCCGGCTCAACCCGAGCCAGCGCCATTGGATCGAGTGCTGCGTCGATCTCGATTACCGGGCCCGCAATACGATCGGCAACGCCATTGAGACCCGTCGATGGATGCGCCAGCATCGATTCAACACCGTCGCGGTGGTAACCTCGAACTACCACATGCCCCGGACTTTGGTGGAGCTCGACCACGCCCTGATGGGCAAGGACCGCGTCCTGCCCCATCCTGTGATCGCGGAAGGCTTCGACGCCGATCGCTGGTGGCGTCACCCCGGAACGGCGAGGCTCATCGGCTCGGAATACCTGAAGTTCCTCGTCTCATGGTTGCGGACTCGGTTCGAGTCCGACCCGGAGCAGTCCCGCGCGGCGATCATGATGGGACGCGGAAAGCCCATCAAGCTCGTGTCCGAGACGGTCCTGCGGGCGCAGTACTGACACCACCCCTTAGCGCGAAGCGTGTCGCCCTGGACGCAACGTAACGATCTTCGCTCCGGTCTGCATCTGCGAAGCGAGGGATGTCGAAGCCGGGGTTCGTCCGCCCCGCAACAATACCCTCGGGCCGGGGTTGCGAGCCGGATGCCTCGCGCCGGGCGATTTATCGATCACGTACAGGGAGGGCGTTCCTACGGGCGCCGGACGGATGCCGGTAGCGGTGGGGATCCCATATGCTCCATAGCCCCAAGCGCTCGGGATCAGTTCAGTAGGTCGTGGCACGGGGGCCGACGATGCAGCAAGAGAGGCTGCAAAGACATAGGGGCCGGCATAGCTCTCATCGAACCGCGGGCGATCCATATCAGGATGGCCGTAGCCCGAGGCTACGACATCCTGCGCGTAGGCAATTGGCGCAACCAGGAGGGCAAGCGCCAGATTGTATCCCAGTGTCGATCGTCTCAGCGTCGGCGACATGCCAGCCTCGTTGCGTGGATCCGGCCCAAGATTGGACAGCACGCAAAGCATGATCGTGCCGACGACCAGTGGTAGAACAGGGAGGAGGAGTACGGAGTGACGATGTCGCGCACGACATTCGGGCCACTGACCTCGACGCCCACACGGCGTCATCGAAAAATGGAGGCAATCGTTCTAGCGGCAGGTGGTGACACGGCGGACGATCCAGCCCTCGCCATCGACGAACAAGCGCTTGCGCGATTTGGTGCAGGCGAGAGCATCGTCCTCAGCCTCGACCGTCAGAGCAACTTTGCCAACTTCCGCGTCCCGATGAGGAGTGGTTGTCGAGGATCCCTCGGTTCCCGGCATCGCTTCAGCGGAAAAGGAGGACGCACCGATGAGGAGCGCAACGCCCATCACATTGAAAAGCCCGAATCGTTTCGTCATCGCAACCCTGCCCGCGCTCCGTTTTTCGAAGCGCCATCCAGACCCAAGCATTCCGCTGACCGCAGCGCTTGGTCTGTAAAGTCGCGTGGGGGCGAAACAGTTGCAGCGCGATGACGCGCCGCACCTAGATATTTAGGATGCGTCTCTACTTGTGTGACACCGCACCGTCACGATCGCGATTGCTCGTCGAAATCCGTCTCCGACGCCCACGATAGCGCTGCGGGGACCTCGTGGTGAGTTTCAATGTCCAGCAGTGACACTGAGCAGCGGCAGGGTCACGGCGAGTTCCGGGGCACTGAGTATGCGGGGTGCTAAAGAGGGAAGAGCTAAGGCTGCGATACCTAGGACGAGGGTCAACCCAAGGAGCGACGTTTCGAGACCGCGGTAGATCACGTCCATTCCCACCTCCACCCTGCAAAGTCGGGCAGATCATGGGCGGGAGCGGGTTAACCAATCCCTCACGCGGTGTATTGAGGGAAGGAGCGGGACGAGGAGACCGAGGCAACGGATAATCGACAACCACGGTTCAACCAGGCCGGCACGGCCTCAGTCACGCTCTTCCAAGCATTGTCATGTGAGCAAGGTCCGATTCCGGCGGCTTGAGCAGGGCCGCCGCCAGATTGGCCTCGAGCGCGATGAGATCGCTATCGGGATCGGGCTCCCACCCGCAATTGCAGCCGCCTGGGCCTTCATGGGCCTCGGCGATCTGTCGATACAGCGTCCCAATGGCGCGCGCCGCCACCGCCAGCGCCTGAAGCGCCGGAAGAGGTTGTCGGTGCAGGCTGGTCCAGAAGGCGCGGCGCAGCGCTTCGTCCAGCTCGCTGCCTTCCTTCGGCGGCTCGATACAGGGCCGAGACGAACGGGCAGTGCTCACGCGATCTCTCCTTGTGTGACCGGAATTGGTTTGGGCATCAACCGCGGCTCCTGCGCGGCGGCGAGGAAATCCACGAAGTCGGCGATGCGGTGCAGACGCATGTCGACCGCGCAACCGTCCCACCATGCCAGCCGTGCATATCCACGGATCAGTTCCAGCATCCGCTCCATCTTGGCCGACCTCCACATCCTGCAATGCCCCGATAGCGGGCATAAAGAAGCAAGCCAAGCGATCAATCAAGCGTATTGGCGAATATTGGAAAGAGTATAAATCTCACATAAATCGTCAGACTATCAGATTTGATTTATACCTATTCTAGCCTATAAGTCCGCGGCTCCTGCTTCCTTGATGAGCCGGGGCAGTCGAAGACATCGCGGACCAACGTTTGAGCGACGCCGCCCCCACGCCCGTCCGTGACAGGAATCGGCGGTTTCGGCAGGCCGGTCCTTCCCTTATGCCGTTCTCCGGTAACGGCCTCGACTCTGACGGTCTCCGAGACGATAAGCTCTGTCGCATTGCGCTGACGATTAAGGTTGGAGAGATCGAGTGTCGGATCAGGAAGAGCTCGAAGAACAGGGGAACCAGGCCGAAAAGGCGGCGGCGAAGGCGTTCCACGCCCATCTTCGTAAAGGCAACTTGGACGCGTTCATCAAATTGGAAAACGAGCTTCTCGCCGAGTCGGAGCAAAAATGGGGCGCCTTCGTCACGGCATTCCGTACCCTTCGCACCTTCGACGAGCTGGCAGCCGAAGCCGGCCTCGACGAGAAGTTCCGCCCCAAAGTGTGGTGGATGCGTAGTCCCTATCCCGGCAATTTCGGCGACATCCTCACCCCGTACATCCTCTGGCACGCCTTCGGAGTGATGCCGCGCTGGGTGGCCTCAAGCAAGGCGGAAGGCCTTTGCATCGGCAGCATCGCCAAATTCGCCCGCCCCGGCACCCGCGTGTGGGGAACCGGCATGCCACGCGGGAGTGACCCGCTCTGCCCGACCGCGGTCTACAGTGCCGTGCGCGGTCCGCTCTCGCGTTCGGCGGTCATTGCCAGTGGCGGAGAATGCCCCGAGATCTATGGCGATGCCGCCGTCCTGCTTCCGGAAGTGTATGCGCCGAATGTCCCAAAGACCCACAAGATCGGCATCATTCCACATGTGCTGCAGGAAGGGATGTTCCGGGCCGCCATCGAGAAGCTCGGTGCGGATCATATCAAGATCATCTCGCTGCGATCGGTGACGTTCGGCGAAATCGAAGGTGTAATCAGAGATATCATGAGCTGCGAGGAGATCGTCTCCACCTCACTCCACGGCCTCATCGTTTCTCATGCCTATGGCATTCCCTGTCAGTCGCTCCGCGTGACGAGCGACCTGGAAAACGCAGGGGATTCGTTCAAAATGCGGGATTACAAGCTTTCGGTCGGTCTTGATGACCCAGCCCTCGGCGTCCCGCCGCGCTTCAACGACCTAACGTGGCTCGAGACGCGCAAATGCGTCCTGCCGCCGTCGCCGATCGATACGAAAGCCCTTCGGGCGGCGTTCCCCTTCCCCGTCCGGTTGAACACCTGAACGGCAGGACCGGGTTTCCGGTCGTTAGGATCGCCCGTCTCAATGCCGCGGAAGCCGCTCTCATTACGCCCTCTCAGGAGCGTTGCGATGCTCAATCCGAGGCGGGGCCTCCCCCATCTATCGCTCGTTGACGCGAGCCCAGACAGCTTTCGCCCAACTCGAAAGCAGTCAGGCGAGAGCGGGCTTTGCCCAGAATCCAGTCTTCCAAGCTGTGTGCGTGGCCGCACATCGATGTCGAAACGGGCTGACTACCTGATGGTCAACCCCACTTCGATCCTGGCAACCTGCTTGTGACCGTTCTTGCGAGGAACGGGCCGCGTCGGTGCGCCGAAAGGCACCGGATCTCAAGCAGATCGGGCAATCGGTAGTCGAACGATGACCATGACGCACACTTTGGCTGAGGACGGCCTATCCCTACGCTTCTGGGGCGTCCGAGGGTCCACGCCCGTCAGCGGGCCGGATTATGCCGAGTTCGGAGGCAATACTCCTTGCATGGAGATTCGCTGCGGTACGCGCTTGTTTATGGTCGATGCCGGCTCCGGCCTGAACGCCTGCGGGCTGCATCATCGTGAGGCGCTGCCCAAGGAGATCGATCTCCTGTTCAGCCATCTCCACCTCGACCACACCGCCGGCCTGCCGTTTTTCAAACCGGTGATCTTCGACGCGGAACGGACGATCAACACCTATTGCGGCAACCTCGATGGACACAGTGCCAAGGCGACTCTGGATCGACTGTTCTCGCCGCCCCTGTTTCCGGTGACGCTCGACGTCATCCCGTGCACCTTTGCCCATCACGGCTTCAAGGCGGGCGAATCGCTGAGTTTCGCTGACGGCGCGCGGGTCGACACTATCCTGCTCAATCATCCGCAAGGGTCGGTGGGCTACCGTTTCGACCACGCGGGCAAGCGCCTCTGCATCATCAGCGACATCGAGCATTCCGATCCCTGGCCCGACGAGACCCTTCGTCGCTTCGTGGAGGGCGCCGACCTCCTCGTCTACGACGGTATGTTCACGGAGACCGAGTATCCCCGCTGCTGCGGTTGGGGACACTCCACCTGGGAAAAGGGCGTCGAGCTGGCGCAGGCGGCAGGCGTGAAGGCTTTGGCTATCATTCATCTCCACCCGTCGCATGGCGATGCGCAGTTGCGCGGCGTGGAGGCCGAGATGCAGGCCGTCATGCCGACCGCCTTCATCGCGCGCGAACGTCAGATGGTCGCCGTGGGCGAGGTGACGGAGCCGGCCCGCGACGGCCGGCACCTGTCCCTGATCAAGACGGCCTGACGGCCTGGTCACGGCCGAGGCGGCTGTTGCGCCGGCTCCAGGCGAAGTAGATGACAAGTCCTACCGCGAGCCAGGCAAGCAGTCGCAGCCAGGTCTGTCCGTCGAGGGACACCATCATGGCGAGGCAGCTGACGATGCCGAGGATCGGCACCAGCGGCACCAGCGGCGTCCGGTAGTCCCGTCGCGCGTCGGGCTGGGTCCGGCGCAGGATGATGACCCCCGCACAGACCAGGATGAAGGCGAGCAGGGTGCCGATGCTGGTCATGTGGCCGAGCTGGCTGATCGGCAGGAAGCCGCCGAGCGCGCTGGTGAACACCATGAAGAACAGGTTCGAGCGGTAGGGGGTCTTCCAGGTCGGGTGGATCTTCGAGAAGAAGCCCGGCAGCAGCCGGTCCTGGCTCATGGAATAGAACACCCGGCTCTGGCCGAGGAGCAGGACCAGGATCACGGTGGAGAAGCCAGCGATGACGCCGAGGGTCACGAGGCTCTTCAGCCAGGGGAACGGTGTCTGGGCGATGGCCGTGTTCACCGGCGCGGCATCGCCCTTCATGGCGTCGTAATGGACGAGGCCGGTGAGCACGCCGGCGAAGGCAATGTAGATCACCGTGCAGATGGCCAGCGATCCGAGGATGCCGATCATCATGTTGCGCTGGGGGTTCTTGGCCTCCTGCGCCGCCGTCGAGACCGCGTCGAACCCTATATAGGCGAAGAACACGACGCCGGCGCCGCGCATGATCCCGCTCCAGCCGTACTCGCCGAATGTGCCGGTATTCTCGGGGATGAACGGCACGTAGTTCTGCGCCTTGATGTAGAACAGGCCGACACCCACCACGACCGCCACCACCGCGAGCTTGATCGCCACGACGACGGCGTTGACGCGGGCGGATTCGCGGATGCCGATCATCAACAGGGCCGAGACGGCGACGATGATGAGGATGGCCGGCAGGTTGACGATGCCATGCGCCGTCACCCCGTCGACCGTGTAGGTCTCGAAGGGGGAATTGACGAGGCTGGGCGGCAGGTTGATGCCGAGGGTGTCCCGGAGGAACCGGGTCACGTAGCTCGACCAGCTCACCGAAACGGTGGCCGCGCCGACAGCGTATTCGAGCACGAGATCCCAGCCGATGATCCACGCCACGAACTCGCCCATGGTGGCATAGGCGTAGGTATAAGCCGAACCCGCCACGGGGATCATGCCCGCGAGCTCGCTGTAGCACATGCCGGCGAAGGCGCAGGCGATCGATGCGATGGCGAAGGAGATCACCACGGCGGGGCCGGCATGCTCGGCCGCCGCGATGCCGGTGAGGGAGAACAGACCGGCGCCGATTACCGCGCCGATGCCGAGGGCGACGAGGCTCCAGGGGCCGAGGGTGCGCTCGAGCTTGTTCTCCCCCCCTTCGGCATCGGCATTCAGTCGCTCGAGAGATTTCGTCCGGGTGAGATCGCCTGCGAGGCCTGATGCCATGGATCGATGCCCTTCATGGTCGGAGCGCGGAGGTCCGGCGTCCTGCGCATGGCGACCATGCAGCTTTCCCGCCACGGCCTAAACCTTGGCCGTTCAACGAGGTTCCGGCACAATGACGCGCCGTTGCGTGAGAAGTCGTCGCGCGAAGGAGCCGTCGCGCGGAGAGGTGGAGACTACCCATTGCGGCAGGCCCCGAGTACCCCGGCCCTCACCGAGGCGTGTGCCTCTTCGCGGCCGCGAGAGAGCCGTCAGCCAGGTCCTTGAGGATCGCTGCGGCTTGGGCGGCGACGTCCGGCCCGGCCGTCTCGGGGGTGCCGGCGGAGAAGGGCGGTTCCGGCGCATATTCGGCCACGAGCTGGCTCGTCCTGGCATACTCGTCGCCACGCAGGCGGGCCGCCAGGACAAGGGCGAAGTCGAGGCCGGCGGAGATGCCCGCCGCCGTGATCCGGTTGCGGTCCACCACCACGCGCCGGTTCACCGGGATGGCGCCGAGGCGGGGCAGGACGGTCTCGCGCACGCACCAATGCGAGGTGGCGCGATAGCCATCGAGCAACCCCGCCGCACCGAGGATGAGCGAGCCGGTGCAGACGCTGGTGATCCAGGACGCCCTGGCCGCCCGGTCGCGCAGGAAGGCCAGGGTCGCTTCGTCACGCATCTGCCCGGGGGTCGCATCGCCGCCCGGCACGAAGAGCACGTCGACATCGCGAGGGCAGGTCTCGAAGGAGGTGTCCGCCAAGAGAGTCAGACCCGTATCGCTTGGAACCGCTCCGGCCTCGCGGGCGACGAGATGGAGCCGATCGCCCGCCAACCCGGCCAGGATCGCCTGCGGGCCTACGAGGTCGAGCGCCGTCATGCCGGGGAACATCAGCATGGCGATCCGCACGGGCGGCCGGTCCGGCACCGCCGCGCGCGCGGCCTCGCCCGGACCGGACAGGAAAGCGGCCGTCAGGCCCGCGGTGAAAGCGCGACGATCCATGGACGATCCCTCCCGATGGCCATGGCCGGATCATATAGGCCACCGAAGACGGCAGTAGAGGCCGCAGGCCTCGAGGACGTGACCACGATGTCGACGTCTCCGACGCCATCTGCCGCATGTGGACGCGAACGGCGTGCTTCACCATATGCGCAGCTTGGCGGGATGCGTGACCGGGTGGGATGCGCTACAACCCCGTGACATGCTACGGCCTCGCCATCGACGTCAGGCGGACCGATCCGATACGACCGGCCCGAACCGGACGATTTCCTGCCAAACGATCAGAATACGACGAGCCATGACACGCGACGTCCTTGACACCAGCCCCGACCGCTTGAGCGACACGAACGGCGACGGGCGGCCGAGCCTGACAGCGACCATTCGCTCCCATCTCGGAGATCAGCTCCGCACGGTCTACGATCGCCTCGGCACGGACGAGCCGGCCACGCGGTTCGCCGAGCTCATCGAGAAGCTGGAAGCCGCCTTGAAGGCTCGCGGCGAGCAGGTGGAGCCCGAGTTCCGCAACGGTCTGCTCGCGGCGGTGCCGTCGCTGCGGGCCTTCGCGCTCTCGCTCACCAGCAATCCGGCCCGCTCGGACGATCTGGTACAGGACACCCTCCTCAAGGGCTGGCAGCATCGCGCACGGTTCCAGCCGGGCACGAACCTGAACGCCTGGCTCTTCACCATCCTGCGCAACATCTTCTACTCGGACCACCGCAAGCGCGTGCGCGAAGTGGAGGATCAGGACGGCTCCTACGCGGCGCGCCTCGCGACGGCGCCGCACCAGGGCGACCGCCTCGACGTGGAGGATCTGCAGACGGCTCTCGCCAAACTGCCGCCCGACCAGCGCGAGGCCCTCGTCCTCGTGGGCGCCGAGGGCGTGTCCTACGAGGAGGCGGCCACGATCATGGGCTGCAAGGTCGGCACGGTGAAGAGCCGCGTCAGCCGCGCCCGCGGGCGCCTCGCCGAACTGCTCGGCTACGACGAGGAAGACCTCAGTTCGGACCGGCTGATCCAATCGGCCATGCCGAAGGACGCCTGACGTCGCTGACCGAGCAATCGGGATCGGCGCCCCCTCCGGCTCCCGCCGAGCGACGTCGTTTCGCGACGCGGGGCGCATGTGGAACGTCGTCCCCCGATCGGGGACATGACTGGGACAATCCGGCAAAATCGATTTTCGAGGCATCCCTTTTCGGAGATCGGGCGTTACTGCCCCGAACCCCGCTGAGCGTCACCGTTCGCGGGTCATCGGATACGGAGATCTCGATCATGAACATCAAGACCCTTCTCGCCGCTTCGGCGATCGCCCTGTCCCTCCCCCTCGCCGCCCAGGCCCAGGGCCTCGTGCGCGGTGCCGAGCGTGGCGCACAGGACGGTGCTGACGCGGCCGGCCCGCTGGGCGCCATTGTCGGCGGCGCCGTCGGTGCTGCGACCGGAACCGTCGGTGGCATCCTGGGTGTCGACGACCGTCCCCGCTTCCGCCAGTACGTCACCCGCGAGCGTCACAGCTCCTATGCCTATGACGGCGATGTCCGCGTCGGCGCGACCCTGCCCGGCAGTGGCGTGACCTATTACGACGTGCCCTCCGAGTACAATGCTCGCGGCGCGCGCTACACCATCGTCAACGACCGCCCGGTGCTGGTGGACCGCAGCCGCCGCATCGTCGAGGTCATCGACTGATCGTCGACATCCACCGACGCTGACCATTCGGCAAGAGCCCCCGGTGCCACGGCACCGGGGGCTTTTTCGTGAGTTGGAGAATCGTCAGGACTTGCAGGAGAAACACCGGAAATACCGGCGTGGGATCGGCGACCCTCAACATTTGTGAGTCGGTACGCGCAACGCTCTCCGCCCCGGCCGGTTATTGCTCTTGACTGAGGGAGACACCCGATATGGCAAACGATCCGATTCTCGGCATTGATAAATCGGCGTCCGGACAGGCCGGCGGCGCGGATGCCGATCCGGCTCTGCCCGAGCCGGTGCGGGATCATCTCGGCCAACAGCTGCGCTCCGTCTTCACCACGCAGGACGATGCGCCGAAATTCCTCGGCGAACCTGCCGTGCCGGAGGAATTCGCGCCGCAATTGCGTCGCCTCGAGACTCGGCTGAAGACCCATGAGGAAGGCACCGGCGCTGTCGAGCAGGCTCTGGATGGCCTCCTCGACGACCTGAAGGCACCACCGGCGACGACGATCTGAACTCAGACCTCGGGACCCGGGACCTTGGGTTTGGCCGCGAGGATATCGCGGATCTCGCCCAGCAGCTTCACGTCCGCCGGGGTTTCGGGAAGGGGCTTCGCCTCCTCCTGGGTCTGAAGCTTGTTCATGGCCCGGATGACGAGGAACAGCACGAACGCGACGATCATGAAGTTGAGCGCCACGGTGATGAACTGGCCGTAGCCGATCACCGCGCCCTGCTTCTTGGCATCGGCATAGGCCGCGCCCTTCTGGACGCTCGACGAGAGCGCGATGTAATAGTTCGAGAAATCGAGGCCGCCCGTGATCGCCCCGATGATCGGCATGAACACGTCCTGGACGGCCGACGTGACGATGGAGCCGAAGGCGGCACCGATGATCACGCCCACCGCCAGATCGACGACGTTGCCGCGCAGCGCGAATTTCTTGAATTCTTCCAGCACCGTCGCCTCCCAAGCATGAGCCCAACGGGCTTCCCGCGGAGACGTTAGGCGAGCCGATCAGCTTTCGACAGGCGCGGGTTCGATCTGTCCACGGCCGGCTGCGTCGAGACGCTCCTCGATCTTCGCCCGGCGCCGATACTGCGCGGCTCCGATCGGCAGGGTGACGAGGTAGCCGCCCGCCATCACCACCATGGCCTCGAACGGATAGCTGATGAACAGGCCGAAGGCCGCGACCACCACGAGGAAGATCGGCAGCACCCATTCGCGCGGCACACGCTTGCCCATGGTCTTGCCGGAAAAAGTCGGCACGGTGGAGACCACGAGGAGGGCGATGCAGAGCGTATAGCCGAGCACCACCGGCGCGGCCCAGCGCTCGAACGGCAGGCCGAGGAAGTGGAGATAGAGCGGCAGCATCGCGGTCAGCGCTCCAGCCGGCGCCGGCATGCCGACGAAGAAGTCCTTCTTCCAGGCGGGCCGGTTGGGATCGTCGAGCATCGCGTTGAAGCGGGCGAGACGCAGGGCCATGGCGATGGCGAAGATCAGGGCGACGATCCAGCCGAGCGAGCGCAGCTCCTTCAGGGCGAAGCCGTAGAGGATGAGCGCCGGGGCGCAGCCGAAATTGACGAAATCGGCGAGGGAATCGAGCTCGGCCCCGAAACGCGACGTCCCCTTGAGCATCCGGGCGACGCGCCCGTCGATCCCATCGAGGAAGGCGGCCGCGACGATGGCGATGACGGCGGGCTCGAACTTGCCCTCGAACGCGAGACGGATCGCGGTCAGCCCGAGGCAGACCGCCATCAGGGTGATCATGTTGGGCGCGATCATCCGGAACGGCACCGCCTTGAAACGGCGCGGCTTCGGCTCGTTGGCATCCGGCTCGAAGGGCGGAAAGAGATCGTCCATGACGCGCCTTTTCAGAAAGACGGGCGGACGGGCCTGGGAGGCACCGTCCGGGAAGGATCGCGACCCCGCCCGGGCGGGGCCGGGCGAGGTCAGATGCGGCGGAAGCTGCGCTCGGGGCCGCCGCCGAGATCGGCGAGCACGGTCTCGCCCGCCACTGCCTTCTGGCCGAGGCCGACCAGCACGCGCGTGCCCACCGGCAGGTAGACGTCGACGCGCGAGCCGAAGCGGATCAGGCCGAAGCGCTCGCCCACGTTGAGGGTATCGTTCGCCTGCACCCAGCCGACGATGCGGCGGGCCACCAATCCGGCGATCTGCACGACGCCGACGCGCAGGGGGCTCCCACGATGGGTGGTCTCGATGACGAGGCCGTTGCGCTCGTTGTCGTCGCTGGCCTTGTCGAGTTCCGCATTGAGGAACAGGCCGGGCGTGTAGACGATCTGGCCGATCTTGCCGGTGACGGGGACGCGGTTCACGTGGCAATCGAACACGTTCATGAAGACCGAGATCCGGGTCATCGGCTCCTGCGGCAGATCGAGTTCGGGCGGCGGCAGCACGGTGGAGATCAGGTTCACCCGGCCGTCGGCCGGCGAGACCACGAGACCGTCCGCCACCGGGGTGACCCGCTCGGGATCGCGGAAGAAGTAGCAGACCCACAGGGTGAGGATCAGGAAGATCCAGCCGGCGAACTGCGCGAAATAGCCGAACAGCACGGTCAGCACGATGCCGATCAGGATGAAGGGGTAGCCCTCCTTGTGGATCGGCACGAGGGTTCTGCGGATCGTCTCAAGCAGATCGGACATGAAGATTCGGTACTCCTGCGGACCGAGGGATCGGCCGCGCCCGCAATGCGGCCGGGTTGGCAGTCCCGACGGCCGGCGTCAACTCTCGCAGCGGATCGGCGGTCCCCGCACGGCCTCCCCGGCGCCGGAGCGGCCTTTACGCATCCGGCTTGATGATGCCTTAAGCACCGCGCCGCTAGACCGGAAGAGGATAGAGCGGAGAGCGGGATCGGATGCTGGGTCGGGCGTTGATGCATGTGCGCGCGGCGATCGCCCTGCGGGACTGTGCCGCGAGCGCGCCTTCGGATGTCGTCCGCCACCTCCTGATGAAGGTCGCCGCGATCCACGAGGCCCGGGCCCGCAAGGTGCTCCGCGCGAGCCAGGCCCGCCGCCGCTGAAGGGAGCCCCGCGCGGGCGCCGGGACTCCTCGTCACCGGGGCGGCACGGTGCCTGCGTGCCGGACGAAGGTCCGGGGTGCGAAGCGCCAGAGCCGCTCGGCGCCCGGGAAGTGCGCGATCTCGGGGGAATCGAGGAGCAGTTCCGCCCGACCGGTCATCTGCAGCAGGTCGCCGGTGGTGAAATCGATGACGAGGAGCCCGGCGCGGGGATTGGCGCGGATGTTTCCCAGCGTGTTGAAGAACCGGTTGCCGGAATAATCCGGGACGGTGAGCACGTCGTCCTCGCCGATCCGCACGAAGCCTTGCGCGCCGCCGCGATGCGAGACGTCGACCTGCCGGTCCCCCGCCTCCCCGTCCGCATAGGTGGCGACGAAGACCGTATCGGCCCCGACGATCAGCGCGCGGGCTCGCTCGTCGAGGCCCTGGCCGGTCTCCGGGGCCGCCGCGCCGGGATTCAGCCACCGCTCCGCGCCCTGCCGGACGCGGATGTATTGCGGGCAATTGCCGAAGCTCTGCTGCACCCGGATCTCGAAACCGTCGCTTCCCTCACGCCGGATGATCCCGTTCAGGCGGTTCCGCCGCCGCGTGGCCAGATCGATCCCGAGCAGGCCCACCGCCGCTCCCTCCGTGAGGCCCGCCTCGGCGGGATCGCCGGGGTCGGCGGCTGCCCGGACCCGGAGACGGAAGGGATCCGGCGCATGGAGGAACCCCGGTTCGCCCGCCCGGAGCGTCGCCCAGACATCGCCCTCCGGGTCGACCACCCCGAGCACCACGAAGGGCAGGTGGCTGAAGAACTCGCGATGCTGTTCGATCATCCGGTCGCGGATGACGCGGGGACCGATCTCGGCCATGCGCGCGGCGACGCCGGCATGGTCCTGGATCGCGATCTCGCCCCGGTGCCAGGGCGAGGCGGGGTGCTGGTCGGATGACGACATGGGGGTTCTCCCGTGGCAGGGTTTCGTCTCAGGCCGCGCGCAGGCCGGCCGCCGTGGTCGGAAAGGCCACGAAGCCGGGCAGCGCCTCGATGCGGCCGAGCCAGGCCCGGATCTCGGCATAGGGCACGAGGTCGACATTCCCCTCGGGTGCTGCCGAGACGTAGCTGTAGAGGGCCACGTCCGCGATGGTCGGGTGGTCGGCGGCGATCCAGGCGCGACCGCCGAGTTCCGCATCGATGCGGCCGAGGATCTGATGGGCGCGGGCGATCACCTCGCCGGCGTCGAAGGAAGCGCCGAACACGGTGATCAGGCGGGCGGCGGCGGGTCCGAAGGCGATGGGTCCGGCCGCCACCGAGAGCCAGCGCTGCACCCGCGCCGCGCCGGAAGCGTCCTCCGGCAGCCAATCCGTGCGCCCGAGCGTCTTGGCCACGTAGACCAGGATGGCGTTCGAATCCGGAACCACCACGTCGCCGTCCACCAGCACCGGCACCTGGCCGAAGGGGTTCAGGGCGAGGAACTCCGGCGTCCTGTGCGCGCCGGCGGCGAGATCGACCTCGACGATCTCGCAATCCGCGCCCACCAGCGACAGGAACAGACGCGCCCGGTGCGCATGCCCGGACAGGGCCATGTGAAACAGCTTCATGACGGATCTCCGCGACGGCCGGGCGAGAGCGCCGGCCACGGGCACATGAGAGACCCTTGCCTGGAACGCGTGAACCGGCATTCTCCGCAATCGACTATTCCGCTGGATGGAACAATCCGCGGGTACGGAGGAGGCCGGCATGGATCGGTGGCAGGCGATGCGGGTCTTCGTCCGGGTGGCGGAGAGCGGGGGGTTCGCCGCTGCGGCGCGACAGTTGAACATGAGCCCGCCCGCCGTGACCCGTGCGGTGGCCGCCCTGGAGAACCGGATCGGAGCCCGTCTGCTGACCCGGACCACGCGCTCGCTGATGCTCACCGAGGCGGGCGGACGCTATCTGGAGGATTGCCGCCGCATCCTCGCGGACATGGAAGAGGCGGAAGCACTCGCGGCCGGCGCGTATGCGACACCTTCCGGAACCTTGACGATTACCGCTCCGGTGCAGTTCGGTCGGCTTTATGTATTGCCTGCCGTCACGGATTTTCTTGCGCTCTACCCGGCCGTGAGCGTGCGCGCGCTGTTCCTCGACCGGGTGGTCAACCTGATCGAGGAGGGCGCCGATGTGGGAATCCGTATCGGCCATCTCGCCGATTCCGGGCTCGTCGCGGTCCGGGTCGGCACGGTCCGCAGGGTTCTCTGCGCCGCGCCGGACTATCTCGACCGGTACGGGACACCGCAATCGATGGGGGATTTGCACCGCCACGCGACCATCGGTTTGATGGGAACGCGACTGCCCTTCGAGCGCCATTCCCCGGCCGATGGGCCGACGCGTGGCGCCACGCAATCACGGTTGATCTGCAACACCATCGATGCCGTCCTGGCGGCCGCCCTCGCGGGCCAGGGGATCGCACCTCTGCTGTCCTATCAGGTGGCGCCCTCGGTGGCCGAGGGCCGGCTCAGGCTGGTCCTCGACGATCCGGACGCGGTGCCGGTCCCGGTCCATATCGTGAGCCTGGAGGGCCGGCGCGCGCCGGCGAAGGTGCGCGCCTTCATCGATCTGGCCGCGGCACGGCTTCAGGCCGACCCGATGGTCAATCCCGGTCGGCCCTGAGATCTTGTTTAAGTTGCTTTTCCAAGGACTTGCCTCACCCTGAGGTACCGCTCAGCGGCCTCGAAGGAGGGCTCCGGATATCGCAGCGGGCTCTGAAAACCTCCTTCGAGCCCCTTCGCCGCGGCGAAGGGCACCTCAGGATGAGGTGGTCTACTGGGAGGAGCGGCTTTGGCATGGGCATCCGCTGAGACATCCGATCAGACGCTCGTAGAGCCGGGTGGAGCGCGCCCTTATCCACGCCTGAGGGTCCGGAGCACGGAGGTTCAGGAGACCGGGGGAAGGCGCATCTGCTTGCGGTAGCTCTTGTCGAACTGCTTGGCCGGCACGAAGCGGCGCAGGAGGCTGGCCTGCCGCGCCATCGATCCGGCGGTGTAGCGCAGATGGGGGGCCGCCGCGGTGGCGGCTTTCACCACGACCTTGGCGACGATCTCGGGCGCGTCGGCCGTAGCCAGGACGTCACGCGTGAAACGCTCCCTGTCCGCGCGATCGGAATCGTAGAGGCTCAATGGCGCATCGGGGGAGACCAGGTTCGCGTCGAAGGCCGTGCGCGTATAGGCGGGCTCGACGAGGACGACCCGGATCCCCTGGCCGCGGACCTCGTGATCCAGGGATTCCGAATAGCCTTCCACCGCGTGCTTGCTGGCCGAATAGACCGCCATGTAGGGCGCCGGGATGAGCCCCAGGATGGAACTGATGTTGACGATGCGGCCGCCCGCCTGCGCCCGCATCAGCGGGAGGACCGCCCGGGTCGTGCGGATGAGTCCGAACAGGTTGACGTCGAAGAGGGCCTGCGCCTGGTCCGCGGTGGATTCCTCCGCCGCGCCGCTGATGCCGAAACCGGCATTGTTGACGAGCAGATCGATCCGTCCGGTCTCGCCGTGGACCGTCGTCACCAGGGCGTCGACGGAGGCGTCGTCGGTCACGTCGCAGGCCAGCATCGTGACGGCCCCGTCCCGCCCCTGAGCCGGTCTGCGGCTCGTGCCGTAGACCCGGTAGCCCGCCGCTTTCAGGGCCTTGGCCGTCGCCAGCCCGATGCCGGACGCCGCTCCGGTGACGATGGCCGTCTTGATGTCAGTCGTGCCCATGACGCTCTCCCACGATGCCCCCTCGGGGGACCGCTTCGGCCAATAAATTACAGTTATCATTTATAATTGCAAGACGTGTCGGTAAGCCGCCTTGTCTGCAGTGGCGATGCCTCATCGTCCCAGGTCCGCCGCCCCTGCGCCCCGGCGTGCCGTCCGGCCTATGCTGACGTCACGCCACCAGCTGCGGCATGCGTCCCGTGAGCGCCCATCGGACGGAGCCGTCGGCCGAACCGGTCGGCGAGCATCCTTGCCTGCGCGACGAGGGAAGCACCGGCCTCGGGCGGGACGATCCGGGCGAAGCGGGCAGAGGCCGACGCCGTCCCGCCTGCTCAGCGCGGAACCACCGAGGCGGCGACGCGCTCGGCCCGTGCGAGGGCGTCCGGCTGGTCCGCGCCGGCGAGACCGATGACCCGCAGGTAGCTCTTGCCCTCGAAGCGGATCGTCTGGCTCACGCCGACCTTTCGGCCGGTCCGCACGTCCTTGCCGGTGGCGCGCAGGCGGATGAGGACTGCGCCGCCCTCGGTGGTGCGGCTCTCGTCGGTGACCGCGATGTTCTGAACTTCACGGATGGTGCCCAGCGCCTTGCGGGCGAAAGCGCTCTGCTGGCCGGTCGCGACCGGCGCCTTCCCCAGGGAGGGCGCCACGATGACGAGGGTCTGGGTACCTTCGGGATCGACGTCCTTGGGGCCATCGGTGAGCAGGAGGGTATTTCCCATTAGCGTGCGGACCGGACGGAACCCCGCCAGATCCCCCACCGCGTAAGGCAAGGCCGCGATCTGGTCGGCGACATTGCCGGGGGAGCGGAACGCGATGGTGCCGAGGGCAGCCTCCACCGCCTTGTCCGGCACCTGTCCACGGGCCGCTTCCGGAACCTGCACGGTGACGAGGCCGGTGCCGTCCCCGCCGCGCACCACCGCGACCCACTTGGTATAGGCGATCCCCCTGGCCGACTGGCTGCCACGCAGGACACGGCCCTCGCCGCCGGCGACCGACAGTGGCTCGGCCGCTCCCACGGCGGCAAAGCCCGTCGCGCGCAGGGAATCGGGGGTGAATTTTTCGGCGAGCTGCCCATACGCCTCGGCCGGCATTGCGACGATGACGATCGACGCGCCGGAGGGATGCTCGAAACCGGCGAAGCTCTTGGCGGGCGTCATCCCGGCGGGCGGCACCAGACCGATCCCGCCGGCAGGCGGAAAGACCGCCTCGGCGGCACGGGCCGGCAGGAGCGGGGCCGAGACGAGCAAGGAGACGGCAAGGCCGAGGAGGGCGAGCAGCCGGCCGGTGGCGCGGCGGAAACGGGGAAGACGCATTCTGGAAGGGTCTCTCGAGAGTGGGACATCGGCGTCGGCGGGGCTTGCCCCGACGCCTGCTCGCAATTCCCGAGAGCTTGGCCGGCGGAGGTTCGGAGCGTCAAGCCACCGGGATCCGTGCGTGAGCCGTCCGCATCGGCCCGCCGCGCGAGGGCCTGTGTCCCGGCGAAGGGGCGGGAAAGCTGCCCTGCGACTTGTGTGCCGAGGGCACCGGATCGCGGGTGATGCCCGATGAGCCCGCTAGCTCGGTTTATCTCGCACCAAGACGAAGTGCAGAAAGCGGGGCCAAAAACTAAGTCAACATCAGCCAATTAGTTTTTGCTTGGTGCCCAAGAAAGGACTGTGGCCATGGCGCAAAAGACCATTGATTTTGTTGAGGTTTTCCCTCGCACGCCGACCGAGTGTTGAACACCGCCATTGAGCAACGAGGCCGTCACGGTGTCAAGCCGCAGCAATGGGGGAAGCTGTGTTCGCAACCTGTAGCAGGCGACTCAACCTTAGCCGAGATATCTGGTAGCTTGGCCGACTTGGCATTTTGCCGCCACCAAACTCGATAAGAAGCCTCAGTGATCCCGCACCACTCCAAACCAAATCAGAGTGGGCGATGAAGACCATCCAGCATGCGCAGGAAAGTCTCTCAGTAGCATATGTCCATGCTCTCGCCGGCATGGCAGGAGTGAACCTTGTAGACTCACGGGCGCATGACTACGGCGTGGACGGTACGTTCCGCCCCGTAGTTATTCGTCAGGATGGACGCCGCGTTGAGTCGGGCGAGGCTTTAGACTTCCAACTAAAATCTAGCACCCGGTGGCGTGGGAGCGAAACACACGTAACGTACGACTTGGAAGCCGCGACCTTCAACGATTTTGTCACACGGTCTCCTGCTGCCGTTCCTTTCGTTCTCCTGCTTCTCTGTCTGCCGAAGAGTGAGATGTACTGGTTTCATACGACAGAAAGAGAGACTCTGTTACGACACGGCTGCTATTGGTTTAAGCCGACCGGCGCACCGACTCTGAACACGAGAACGGTCACAATACACATTCCTCGCTCGAACATACTATCTGTCGGAAGCCTGTTGACCCTTCTCTCCGAAAGAAGAGTGGAGGCTGTGCGATGACTAGTTTCGTGCCGAGCCCAGCCATACTCCCTTATCTTCGCCGCTACCTTCGTTCGCGTGGGTGGCGGCAGAGAGCGACTGAGCATGAGGGATTGATAATCTTTGTCTATGCAGAGAATGGCTTCCCGGAGGTTTCCATTGTTCTGCCGGATGCTTCAACCAGAGAGGACACGGCCAAGCGCATCCTTTTTGCCCTACGCACCATCTCCGATCTTGACGGGATTTCTGTTGAAGATGTGTTTGCCGCTGTACGCAGGATCGGCTCAGACGTTATTCGCACTCGCTTACCCGACTCGTCCGTCTGGCGTGGTGAGAGCATCAATCTCAGAGCCGCAGAAGCATTCATACGGAGGATGCGTCGCCTGCTTCTCACGGCTGCAGCTACCGAGGTCAGGCCGCATAGGATAGTCCAAAGCATCACCTCAGAGTGCGAAGACTTCGTAGATCGGTGCCGGTTCGCCCACACTTTTGAGGGCAGCTTCGGGTTCGTCGTAGAGGCACCTGTTGGACCTCCACCTGACGGTCAGCTTCTATCAGAGGAGCAACACCCGGCACCGTTTGAAAGGGCAGTCGTCCGAAGGATCGCGACGGGTTTTCGCTCGGTGCGTCAGGCTGAAGCCGCCGAAAGTACCCGCTCGCTGCAGGCATCCTTTCAAGGCGGGTGGAGCGCCGACATGTGCGATCAAGTCGTGGGAATGTACGAAGAGATCGACGCAGAGAGCCTTAGCTTTGGCTTCGAGCTTTCATCGGAATGGACACTGCCTGAAGATGGCCTAGACCTCTGGAACTTCACGCTCAGACCAAACAACATACGGATGATAAAAGAGGCTTCGGCAATATTGAGGGAACGTCAGGAAGAAACCGAGACGCCAGTTGTCGTTTCTGGTCTCATCGTCAGGCTCGCGTCTAGAGAAAATCCAGCCGATCTTCTACACAACGTGAGCCCACGCGAAGTGGTAATCAGGTGGGAGTCGCCAGATAGGGGCGACATTTCTGTCTCTACCCGTGTGGCTCCAGAGGATTATCTTGCCGCGCTTGAAGCACATAGTGCTGGAAGGAGCGTCCGTGTGGAAGGGAACTTGGCCCGAGTTGGTCGAAGGTGGGTGCTGCATCCATTGTCCCCTCTGACCGTAGAGTAGTTGCCAGAACTTCGATTAGGTCATGCGCTTGCGCTTCAGGCGAACTCTTCGGAGGATGCTTTCCGCCACCGCAGGCACCCTCACGATGTCCAGCTTGGAGATCGCAGAGCGCATGACGTGACCCCAGTCTTTCATCCAGCGGCAACCAGAGGCCGACAGGATCATGAGGGCGGCACGACCGAACAGCCCAGCCTCTGCCTTAAGGTTTTCTGCCTCAAGCAGAAGCCATTGCTCCGCTGTACCGGGATCATCATCAAGGGTGTCAGCGAGCGCGCGGTAGACTTCGCCAGCGAGCGCCAGAGCTCCTTGTGGGTGAGCCTCTTGGGGCCTTCACGCACAGATCTCCAGACCGCATCAAGGTAGGCGACCGCTATCCCCTGCCGAACCTCGGCTTCCTGCGGTTGGCGAGTGCGCAGCGTGACGCGAACGTCAACATCCTTCGCTGAGATCACCTTTGTGATGAACGCGTACCGATGGGGATAGGCAACTTCAGGCTACGCACTCTGTCGAGCACGTCAGTCGGGATACGTTGGTGGGTCGTGATGCCTTGGCGCCTCATCGGGCGCGGCATCCGAAGGAGAATGTTGAACGCATCTGTTGAACAATCAGATGCAGAGTAAACCCTTCAAGATCAAATACTTTTTGCGGATCAGCGGCTTAGCCAACTGATGGTGCCCAGGAAAGGACTCGAACCTTCACCTCTTGCAAGACTGGTACCTGAAACCAGCGCGTCTACCAATTCCGCCACCTGGGCCGGTCGGCAGATGTTTGCCGACGCGGAGGTTCGTTTAGGCGGACGGGCCGGCCGCGTCAATCGCGATTCCGGCCCGTTTTGCGGAATCCGCCCGAGCTCGGCGCTCAGGCCTCGCCGCGCCACTCGCGGATGTCGACGAAACGGCCGGCCACGGCGGCGGCGGCGGCCATGGCCGGGGAGACGAGGTGCGTGCGCCCGCGATGGCCCTGGCGACCCTCGAAGTTGCGGTTGGAAGTCGAGGCACAGCGCTCGTTGGGGCTCAGGCGGTCGGCATTCATGCCGAGGCACATGGAGCAGCCCGGCTCGCGCCAATCGAACCCGGCCTCCTTGAGGATACGGTCGATTCCTTCCGCTTCCGCCTGCGCCTTCACCACGCCGGAGCCCGGCACCACCATGGCCGAGACCGAAGGGTGGACCTTGCGGCCCTCCACCATCTTGGCCACCGCGCGCAGATCCTCGATGCGCCCGTTGGTGCAGGAGCCGATGAAGACCCGGTCGAGGGTGATGTCGGTGATCTTCGTGCCCGGCGTGAGGCCCATATAGTCGAGGGCTTTCGCCTTGGACTGGCGCTTGTTCTCGTCGGCGATGGCGGCCGGGTCGGGCACGAGGCCGGAGATCGAGACCACGTCCTCGGGGCTGGTGCCCCAGCTCACCAGGGGCGGCAGGCTCGCGGCGTCGAGGCGGACCTCGCGGTCGAAGAAGGCGCCCTCGTCGGTGGCGAGGCTGTCCCAGTAGGCGCGGGCCCGCTCGAACGTCTCGCCCTTGGGGGATTTGGGACGATCCTTGACGTAGGCGTAGGTGATGGCGTCGGGCGCGACCATGCCGGCGCGGGCGCCGCCCTCGATCGACATGTTGCAGATCGTCATGCGCCCCTCCATCGAGAGGGCGCGGATCGCCTCGCCGGCATATTCGATGACGTAGCCGGTGCCGCCGGCGGTGCCGATCTCGCCGATGATGGCGAGGATGATGTCCTTGGCGGTGACGCCGGGCGGCAGGATGCCGTCCACGGTGACGCGCATGTTCTTGGCCTTGCGCTGCAGCAGCGTCTGGGTGGCGAGCACGTGCTCGACCTCAGAGGTGCCGATGCCATGGGCCAGTGCCCCGAAGGCGCCATGGGTCGAGGTGTGGCTGTCGCCGCAGACGATGGTCTGGCCCGGCAGGGTGAAGCCCTGCTCCGGGCCGATCACGTGGACGATGCCCTGGCGGCGGTCGAGGGCGTCGTAGAACTCGATGCCGAAGTCGCGCACGTTCTCGGCCAGCGTCTCCAGCTGGAGGCGGCTCTCCGGATCCTCGATGCCGAAGCGGCGGTCCGAGGTCTGGACGTTGTGGTCCACCACGGCCAGGGTCTTCTCCGGGTGGCGGACGCGCCGTCCGGCCACGCGCAGCCCCTCGAAGGCCTGTGGGCTCGTCACCTCGTGGACGAGGTGACGGTCGATGTAGAGGAGGCTGGTGCCGTCCGGCTCGACATCGACCACGTGGTCGTCCCAGATCTTGTCGTAGAGGGTGCGCGGGGCAGTCATGGCGTGGCTGTTTCGGTTTTCGTCGTTGATGGGATCACGGGCAGGCCTGTGACTCTCGCCCTCTTTAGTAGTGTTCGAAAGGCCCGCATGGAAGTAGGCCGGCGCACACGGTGCATCCGAGGCATGAGGGCCACTCGCGCGCCGCATGGCGAGCTTGGCCGGCCCAGGGCCATTCGCGAGGCTGGACCCTGCCCGGACGGGGGATTACAGCCGTATGCCCTCATGGCCATTCCTCTTCATGGCCGGTTCCGGGGACGGATGACGAGCGCGACATGCAGCCTGCCGACCTGTTGCTCCTGAAGCCGATGCAGCCGAGCGTCATGGACGCGCTGGCCGCCGCCTTCACCCTCCACCGCGCCGATACCGCCCCGGACCTCGACGCGTTCTATCGCGAGATCGGACCGCGCATCCGCGCCATGGCCACCGGGGCGCAGGCCCCCGTCGACCGCACCCTCATCGAGACATTGCCCCGGCTCGAGATCGTGGCGAGTTTCGGCGTCGGCTACGACACGATCGACGTCGCGGCCGCGGCGGAGCGGGGCATCGTCGTGACCAACACGCCCGACGTGCTCTCCGACGAGGTGGCCGACCTCGCCCTCGGCCTGCTGCTCGCGACGATCCGCGAGATCCCGCAGGCGGACCGCTACCTGCGCGCCGGACACTGGCCGACGCGGACCTACCCGCTCACCGCCACCCTGCGCGGCCGGCATGTGGGCATCCTCGGCCTCGGCCGGATCGGGCGGGCCATCGCGCACCGCCTCGAAGGTTTCGGCGTGACCCTCTCCTATCACGGCCGCCGCCGGAAGGACGACGTGGCCTACACCTTCCACCCGACCCTGCTGGAGATGGCGCGGGCGGTGGACGTCCTCATGATCGTGGCGCCCGGCGGCCCGGAGACGAACGGGATCGTGAATGCCGAGATCCTCGACGCCCTCGGTCCCGACGGGATCGTCGTCAACGTCGCCCGTGGCAGCCTCATCGACGAGCCGGCGCTGATCGAGGCCCTGCGATCGGGCACGATCCACGGGGCGGGGCTCGATGTGTTCGCCGCCGAGCCCCATGTGCCGGAGGCCTTCCTCGGCCTGGAACGGGTCGTCCTGCTGCCGCATGTGGGCTCCGGCTCCGTCCACACCCGCGAGGTCATGGGCCGGCTCGTGGTCGACAACCTGCTCTCCTGGTTCTCCGGCAAGGGGCCCCTGACGCCGGTGCCGGAAACGCCGGCGAACGGGCGCGCCACCGGAGCGGCCCGATGATCCGCCCCGCGCTCTGCCGCGCCGGCCTTCTCGCCGGCCTGTTCACGGCGGCGGCCATGGCCTTTCCGGCGAAGGCCCAAGGGGTGCCCCAAGAGGGTTCTCAAGGGATGGCGCAGGGCGCCCCCCAGGCGCCTCCGGCCGCGATACCTTCGGAGCCCCCCGCCCCAGGCCTCTCCGAAACGCCCGCCGCGGCGAGCCCTCCCCCCGGCTTCGTGGAGACCCTGCCGCCGACCATCGAGGGGGTTCCCGGCACCTGGGACCTGTCGCGGGACGGCAGTACGCGGCGCTGCGTCATGACCCTCGCGTCGCAGAGTTTCGAGAGCGGGCGGCGCCTGTCGTTTCCCGCCGGGTGCCGCCGTGCCCTGCCGATCCTGAACGAGGTCGCCGCCTGGCTGTTCGTGGACGGCGTCGTCCGCCTCGTGGACAAGAACGTCCGGCCGGTCCTGATCTTCAAGGCCCGGGACGACCGGCGCAGCCTGATGGCCCGGACCGAGGGGGGCGAGGTCTACAGCCTCGTCCCGCTCCAGATCGTGGCGATGGCGCCGCCTCCCGCGCCGGCACCGGATGGCGGCGCCGGGTTCAAGCTCGAGCGGGACGATCCGACTGGCGCGGGTGGACAGAATACCGGGGCGCAGAACGGCGGGGCGACGGGGACCGGCACGGCGGGTGCCGGCGAGCGGCCGACCGTCGGCATCTACGCCCTCGACCGCTACCGAGAGCAGGACGTTTGCCGCCTCGAACTGAAACCGGCGGAGGGCGGTGGGACCGCCCCGGTCCGCGTCCTCGACGGCTGCCGCGACAGCGGGCTGACGACCTTCGATCCGGCCGCGTGGCTGGCGGCTCCCGGCCGGCTCACCCTGGTGGCAAGGCGCGGCCATGTGGTGGGGCTGGTGCCGGCGGGGGAGAACCACTGGCGGCGCGAGCCGGAGGTCGGCACCACCTTCATCCTGCGCCGGATCGAGGGTGCTGCGCCCAGCGGTTCCCCCTGACGGCCACGCCTGATAGACCCTGCCGCCGATGCCCTACACCGTTGCCGCCCTCTACCGCTTCGTCTCCCTGCCCGACGCCGCCGACCTGCGCGACGCGTTGGAGCAGCGCTGCACCGCGCTCGGCATCCTCGGCACGCTCCTGCTCGCGCGGGAGGGAATCAACGGCACCATCGCGGGCAGCGAGGCCGGCATGGCCACGCTCCTGGCGGAGATGCGGGACGGCCCGCTCTTCGGCGGGCGCTTGGACAATCTCGACGTGAAGCTCTCGAGCGCGGACGCAGCGCCGTTCGGCCACCTCAAGGTGCGGGTGAAGCGGGAGATCGTGACCTTCGACGACGGCGCCACCGATGCGGGCGAGGCGGGGATTCCCGTGCCGCCCAAAGCGTGGAACGCGCTCCTCGATACGCCGGGCCTGCTCCTCCTCGACACCCGCAACGCCTTCGAGGTCAATCTCGGCACGTTCGAGGGCGCTACCGACCCGCTCTTGTCCCGGTTCTCGGATTTCCGGGCCTATGTCGACGCCCTCGACCCCGCCGAACATCCGGCGGTGGCGATGTTCTGCACCGGCGGCATCCGCTGCGAGAAGGCCGGGGCCTACATGCGCACCAAGGGGTTCGCCGCGGTCCACCATCTCGAGGGCGGCATCCTGCGCTATCTCGAGACGATCCCCGAGGCGGAGAGCCGCTGGCGCGGCGACTGCTTCGTCTTCGACCACCGCATCGCCCTGGGGCCCGGCCTGGTCGAGCGGCCGGACCATGCCCCCGAAACGCTGCGATGAGGCGGGACCAGCCATGACCGATCACGACACGCTGTCCGCCCGCATCGATGCCCTGGAGATGCGGCTGACCGAGCAGGACGTGGTCCTCGACGACCTCAACACGACGATCACCGCGCAATGGCGCCAGATCGATGCCCTGACGCGCCACCTCACCAAGCTGGTGGAGCAGGTCGAGGAAGCCGGCGCCCGCACCGGAACCGGCGCCCCGGAGCCACCCCCGCCGCATTATTGAGGACCGACCGAGCCATTCAGGCTGACCGGCACCGATATTCCCACAACTCGCCGTCGTAAATCTCGCGGGATGCGCCGCCCTGCCCTCCAAACCGGAAACACCGACAACGCATAGGGCGCAACGAGAAGACCAAAGCCTGTGTAGCCCATAGTCCTCGTAGGGAGAGGGACGCGGTCTGCCTGAAGCAGCAGAGGGGTAAATCTAAGAGGGCTGACGAGGGGGAGGTCCGCGTTGCGGTCCTCGTGGCGGGGCTCCGTCGCCGGCGACCCGCCACGAGTGCCGTGGTCGGGTGGCAGGCCGCCGCCACCAGCGCGGAGGAGGCGGCCCTTCCGACATGAGAAGGGGCTGCCTGGACGGCAACCCCACCTTGGATTGCGAGCGGATCAGACCACGAACGATCCGTTGTCCAAGGTCTGATGGCCCTGGAGGAGAACGGCGAAGTCCGCCGCTCCATCTCCATCGGTGTCACCCTGTACGAGGGTGTTGCCGCCACCGAACTTCGTGCGCAGCTCGCCGGCCTGACCCGAGAACGCGTCCGTCCCGACGAACTGGAAACCCTGGTCTCCGGCCTGTCCGAGATTCGCATCGATCCCGCTGAGGTCGATGCGATCGCCCTCGGCGAAGTCGAAGTCCTTGATGATGTCGCGTCCGGACACCGCGACGTCACTGTCGGTGATCGCCTTGAACACGAACGTGTCGGCCCCGTCGCGGCCGAAGAGGAGATCACGGCCGTCATCGCCATAGATCGCGTTGTCGCCGGCATTGCCGTAGATCTGATTGCGACCGGCATTTCCGTTGGCGGTCAAATCATCGGTACCGTAGAGCACCAGTTTTTCGATGTTGGTTTCCATCGTGTAGCTGACGCTGGACCGAACGGTGTCGAAGCCTTGGCCAGGTTGTTCGATGGCATGATCACCCGCATCGTCGATGGCGTAGGTATCGTCGCCGGACCCACCGCGCATGACGTCCGCGCCGGTGCCACCGACCAGAGTGTCATCGCCGTCGCGTCCAGCCAGGCGGTCATCCCCGGCCCCGCCATCCAGGCGGTTATCGCTGCCGTTGCCAATGAGGCTGTTGTCGCCGTCGTTGCCGGTGGCATCGATGGCATCGGCCCCACTGAGAATGACGCTCTCCAGGTTGGCGCCTAGGCTGTAATCGACCACTGAACGAACAGTATCGTTGCCTTCACCGACGCCTTCGGTGACTTGGTCACCTGCGGAACCTACGATGTACATGTCATCGCCGGCACCGCCAATCATGACGTCGTCGCCGATGCCGCCGACGAGGACATCGTTTCCGCCTCCGCCGGTGAGGAGATCGTTCCCAGCTCCACCCGCGAGGCGGTTGTCACTGACATTACCGGTGATGCTGTTGTCGAGGGCGTTGCCGGTTCCGTCGATGGTGCCGGTGCCGGTGAGAACGAGGTTTTCGATGGTGTCGGGCAGGGTGTAGGTGATGGACGACAGAACGGTGTCGGTGCCTTCGTCGACGCCTTCGACGACCGTGTCGCCGAGGGAATCGACGATGTAGCTGTCGTTGCCGAGGCCGCCGACCATGGTGTCGTTACCGGCACCGCCGACGAGGAAATCGTTGCCGGTTCCGGCGGTGATCGTGTCGTTGCCCTGGCCTGCGTTGTAGTAGAAATCCTGCCCGGCGCGGAAAGGCGGGAAGAACGTCAGCGCGTCGTCACCGCTGGTCCCGAGCACGACGCCCTCGAACGTATTGCCGCGCTGTGTGCCGGAGACGAGGTCGCGGACGTCGAAGGTGATTCCCTGCGTACCGGCAACGAAGGTGATGCCCTCATCGTCGTAGCGGGAGATGGGACCGGTCAGGTTTCCGTCGGCATCCTCTGCCTGTACGCGGACTGCGAGCCCGCCATCCTGATTGGTCAGGCTGCCGGCATCGTTGGTGTTGCCATTGCCCACTTCGGCCGATGTGAAGGTCAGGCGAACGTTGCCGGCACCGCCGTCGACGCGATCGAACCGGACGGTGTCGTTGCCGTCGCCGAGATTCACCTGGTCGCTGCCGTCGGTGGCGACGTTGACGCCGAAGGTGTCGTCGCCGGCGCCACCGAAGACGGTGTCGATCCCGGAGCCGCCGCCGATCGTGTCGTCGCCGGCGCCCGTCGATATGACGTTGTCGCCGCCGCCGCCATAGACGACATCGTCGGCCGACCCGGTTGTGAGCGTGTCGTTTCCGTTTCCACCCGTCAGCTGCGCCCGGACATTGCCGGTATCGACGACATTGTCGCCGGTGTCGGACAGGTTGAAGTTCACCGCCTCAAAGCTTTTGATGACGGTCCCATCGGACGCCCTGCCGGTGCCGTTCTCGTTCAGCGTCAAGGTAATGGGTGTCCCTGAACCGACGACCGGGCCGTTGAAATTGAAATTCACCGACAGAAAATCGTTGCCCTCACCGCCGACCAGACGATCGAGCTTTCCGCCCGTGACGTTGTCGTCTCCGGATCCGGCGTTGACGACATCACGCCTGGGATCGATGGAGCCTGCGAATATGTTTGCGGGGCGATCGACCGAGTCGATCGTATCGTTGCCTCCGCGGCCATTGATGATGTCTTCGTCCTCGGTGCCGTTCAGAATATTGTCGCCGTTATCGCCATTGATCGTAGCCATTGCGTCGTCTCCCTTGCTCGCTGCCTGAGATGCACGTTCGGCTCTCAGGCTTGCGGTCGGGCTGTTACGGATGGTTAACTACGATGGTTTCAGAACCTAGGAATAATATTCATTGATCGTTGATATTATCTCTTGTTAAGCGTGGCAGTTCATTTCGGCAGTAGCTCGAAATTATTTCTTAGATTTTCATGGATTAAAACGAGGATTGCTCACGAATTCCAGCCGAGAGGCTCGTTTTCATATTCCGTCTCCATCGAATACGCACCGCCCCATGCGCTCGACGCGCATGCCTTCAACGGGGCGTCGAAAATCGGCTCCCTTGCGGCCGGGATCGCACCTGGAACAGTGCCACACCTCGACGAGATGAAGCGACAGGGGAAGCCGCGCCTATTCCGCCGCCGGCCGATCCAGCCTGAGGAGGCGCGCGGACCGTGTCCGCAGGGGACGGCGCTCGGGCTCGGCGCCGGTGACGAGGGAGCGGCGGGCGTCCGCGATGGCGCCGTGCACGGCGTCGATGGCCAGGATCAGGGCGTTCATCGCGCGGGTGTCGACGTTGCGCTCGCGGGCGTGCTGGACGACGTCGGTGACGAGGTCGTCGGTCTCGCGAACGAGACCGTCGAGCTGCTCCCTCGTGGTGGCCGAGCGGATGTCCCTGAGGATGTCGAGCAGCCGGTCGAGGACCACGTCCACGCGCTCGCGGCGCTGGCGGGCGAGGCGCTGGCCGAGCCAGGCGATGCCGGAGCCGATCGTGCCGCCGAAGAAGGCGAGCAGGTAGACGTAATCCTCATAGCGCTCGAACAGGGTCTGTTGCTCGCGCTCGAAATAATCCACCGCGCCCGGATGGTTGGGCAGGCGGGCGCTGGTGGCGGCCACCGACGTCTCGAAATCCGGGGCCTTCATCAGGTTGGCGATGGGCGCGCCGGGCGCCAGCTTCGAGCGCCATTCGAACAGGTGCTGGGTGACGGAGGCCACCGAGTAGCGGCTCACCCCGCCCCGCGCCATCAGCCGGTAGGAGGCGCCCACCGTCTTCACGTCCTCGTCGGGGCGCTTGGGCCGGCCGCCGAACGTGCCGGCGGGAATCGTCGCCGATTGCAGTTCCGGCATCCGCTGCACGATGGCGTCGCCATCGGGGACGGAGACGATGGTGATCTTCTTCTCGTGGGAGGCCATCTCCACCGCCCGGACCGTGGAGATCGCGGCCTTCGAGGTCGGCGCCGCGATGACGGCGACGGCGTCCACGGTGCCGGCCTGCAGCGCGGCGGTCACCTCGCCGGGCTTGAGCGGCACCAGGGCGATGTGGCCGGCGGCGAGGGCCTGGCCGGGCTCGGGCGCCGGCACGGCGGTGAAATCGTAGAAGCTGAGAAGGTTGGTGACGAAGGGCCGGTCGGCCGCGTGCCGTTCGACGATGCCGAGGCGCTTGGTCGCGAGGTCGGGGAAGCTTTCGATCGCGCTGGCCTCGGGGGTGGCGATGAGGAGCGTCTCCTCGTGAAGGAGCGCAAGCGTCAGGCCGTTATCGGGCAGGAACACGTCGGGCCGGACCACGGCGAGATCGGCATTCCCGGCCTGGAGCGCCGCGGCGCTGTCGCGCACGTCGTCATAGGTCCGCACGTTGAGGCGCACGTCCTCCCGCGCCCGCTTGAGGGCCTGGGCATAGGTTTCGAGCAGTTGCGCCTCGGCCCCGTCGCGCGGACCGACCGCCACGGTGAGCACCGTCGGGCGCGACAGGTAGACCACGGCGGCCGCGAGGACGGCGAAGCCGAGTCCGAGGGCGACGAGGAGCCACTCGCGCTTCAGGAGGAATGCCGGCATGACATGCATGCGTCCTCTCGGGGTAAGACAGGCAACCGGTTCACGGTCGAGACGATGCGCCTCATGATCCTGAAACCTGTCCGAAGCGTGATGAACCGATGAGCGCTCGAAACGTTGCGGCGGGACCGCGTGCATCTTCGCCCGAAGCCGATTCTCGTAAAGCAAAAGCCGCGCCCCGCGAGGCAAAGCCCGCGCCCCGCGAGGCAAAGCCCATGCCCCGCGAGGCGAAACCCACGCTCCGCGAGACGAAACCCACGCCGCCGGTCACGGCCGCGTATCTGGAGCGCGTCGCCCTGCAGTATCTGGAGCGCTACAGCGCCTCCGTGGCGATGCTGCGCCAGACCATGGAGCGCCGGGTCGCCAAGCGGTGCCGGCTCCGGGGCGAAGACCCCGCAGCCTTCGCCGAGACCATCGCCGCCATCGTGGAACGCGCCCGTTCCTCCGGCCTCGTGGACGATGCCCGGTTCACCGCCGCGCGGGCGGCGACCCTGCGACGGCGCGGCGCCTCCGCCCGCGGCCTCTCGGCCAAGCTCGCCGCCAAGGGCGTCGACCGGACGCTGATCGCCGAAACCCTGGAGACCGAGCGCGACCGGGGCGAGGAACAAGGCACGAATGCCGAGGAGGACGCGGCCCGTGCCTATGCCAAGCGCCGCCGCCTCGGCCCGTTCCGGCGCCCCGACCTCCGCGCCGCCCATCGCGACAAGGATCTCGCCTCCCTGGCGCGGGCCGGGTTCTCGTACGGACTGGCGAAGACGATTGTCGATGAGGAGGTGACCGCGGAGGAGGGCTTCCACCGGTGATGGAGGTGAACAGCGTTTCCGCCTCTCCTCATACGTCTACGGCATTCACACCTTTCGCGGGTTGTGCGGCCCTCCTCCCCCTTGTGGGGAGGAGATGGAGGTGGGGGTGGTTGGTCGACCCTCAGCCGGCGGAGGCCAGCGGCGCCACCCCCACTCTAATCTCTCCCCACAAGGGGGAGAGGGGGCCTGCGCACGCTGCGACATTTCCGACCCGCCCCGACAAAAACTTGAACGAAACACGAACGACGCGCATGTCCCTGTCATGGACGAGACCCTCGCCAAGAAGCTGCGCATCCTGGCCGATGCCGCGAAATACGACGCGTCCTGCTCCTCGTCGGGCGCACCCAAACGCGTGGCCGGCAAAGGCGAACTCGGCTCGACCACCGGCGCCGGCATCTGCCACGCCTACACGCCGGACGGGCGCTGCATCTCGCTCCTGAAGATCCTGCTGACCAATTACTGCCTGTTCGACTGCGCCTATTGCGTGAACCGGCGCTCCTCCAACGTCGCCCGCGCCAAGTTCACCGTCGAGGAGGTCGTGACCCTCACGGTGGAGTTCTACAAGCGCAACTACATCGAGGGCCTGTTCCTCTCGTCGGGGATCATCAAGTCGCCCGACCACACGATGGAACTGCTGACGCGGGTGGCGAAGTCCCTGCGGCGCGACCACGGCTTTCGCGGCTACATCCACCTCAAGTCGATCCCCGAGGCGAGCCCGTGGCTCGTGGAGGAGGCCGGCCTCTACGCCGACCGGCTTTCGATCAACCTCGAACTCCCCACCGATGCCAGCCTGCACCGGCTGGCACCGGAGAAGAACGGCCCGGTCATCCAGAACGCGATGAAGCAGATCGGCGCGCGGATCACAGAAGCCAAGGCGGAGAAGCGCCGCTTCTCGCCCGCCGGCCAGTCGACGCAGGTCATCGTCGGCGCGGACACCACCACCGACGAGGCGCTGATCCGCAAGAGCGCCCTTCTCTACGGCTCGTTCAACCTCAAGCGGGTCTATTACTCGGCCTTCAGCCCGATCCCCGACGGCTCCGCCATCCTGCCGCTGAAATCCCCGCCGCTCCAGCGCGAGCACCGGCTCTACCAGGCCGATTGGCTGATCCGATACTACGACTTCTCCGCCGACGACGTGGCGGACGCTGCCGAGGACGGCATGTTCTCCCTCGACATCGACCCGAAACTGGCCTGGGCCCTGAAGCACAGGGGCCGCTTCCCCGTGGATGTGAACGTCGCCGACCGGGAGATGCTGCTGCGGGTGCCGGGCCTCGGTGCCCGTGCCGTCGACAAGATCGTGAAGGCGCGCCGCCACACGCGGCTGCGTCTCGACGACGTCGCCCGGCTCACCTCCGGCCTCAAGCGCGCCCGACCCTTTCTGATCGCCGCCGATTATCACCCAGGCCCCGGCGGCACCGACAGGCTGGACCTGCGCGCCAAGCTCGTCGAGCCGGCGCGGCAGCTGAGCCTGTTCTGACGGTGCCGGATGACACGCCGCTCTTCCCTGCCCCCTCTGCGGGGGAGGAGGGAGGGTCGGGAGGATCCCTCCAGACGATGGCCCTTCGCGACGGCGCCGACCTCGACGGCTTTCGCGCTGCGGCCCGGCGCCTCGCCGCCGCATCGGTTCCGCCCGACGCGGTGGTCTGGTCGATCGGCGAGGCGCCCGGCCTGTTCGCCCTGGACACCGGCGGCGACGCCGGCACCGAGGTTCCGCTGAGCCTGCCCCGCGCGGTGGCCGACCTGATCCGCATGGTCGTCCCGCACCGCGACCCCGAGCGCTACGCCCTGCTCTATGCCCTGATCTGGCGCGTCACCCACGGCGAGCGCGGGTTGATGGAGGTGGGAAGCGACCCGCTGGTCCATCGTCTCGACCGGATGCGCAAGGCCATCGCCCGCGACCTGCACAAGATGCACGCCTTCCTGCGCTTCCGACGGACGGAGGCCGACGGGGTCGAGCGCTTCGTCGCCTGGTTCGAGCCGGACCACCACATCCTGGAGGCGGCGAGCACGTTCTTCGTCGCGCGGTTCCGCTCCCTGCATTGGTCGATCCTGACGCCGGACGGCTCGGCGCATTGGGACGGCGACGCTCTGACCTTCGGCCCGCCGGGACGTCGCGAGGATGCGCCCGAAGCAGATGGGTTCGAGGCCGGCTGGCGCGATTACTACGAGAGTACGTTCAACCCCGCCCGCACCAACCTCGCCGCCATGCGGGCGGAGATGCCGAAGAAATACTGGCGCAACATGCCCGAGACCGCGGCGATCCCCGGCCTCGTCCGCGCCGCGACGGCCCGCACGGAGGCGATGATCGAGAGGGAACCGCAGATGCCGACAAAGCGAAACCCCGCCAAGGCCGTCGCCGCGATGTCCGACCAGGACCCAGCCTCCCTGGAGGAACTCAACGCCATCATCCGGCGCTCGGAGCCCCTGGTGCCGGGTGCGACCCAGGCGGTCCTCGGCGAAGGGCCCGCCCACGCCGCCATCGCCTTCGTCGGCGAACAGCCGGGCGACCAGGAGGACCGGCAGGGCCGGCCCTTCGTGGGGCCCGCCGGACAGCTCCTGTCCCGCGCCATGGCGGATGCGGGCATCCAGCGGAACGCGGCCTACCTCACCAATGCGGTCAAGCATTTCAAGTTCGAGGAGCGCGGCAAGCGTCGCATCCACCAGAAACCCACCGCCGGGGAGGTGAGCCATTACCGCTGGTGGCTCGATCGGGAGCTGGATTTCGTCGCGCCCAAACTCGTCGTGGCCCTGGGTGCCACCGCCGTCCTGGCCTTGACGGGCAAGGCGATCCCCATCACCCGCGCGCGCGGACCCGCCTCCTTCGGCAAGGCCTATGAGGGGTTCATCACCGTGCACCCCTCCTATCTCCTGCGCCTGCCCGACGAGGCGAAAGACGACGCCTACGCGGCCTTCGTCGCCGATCTGAAACGGGTCGGAGATTTAGCACGCGAGTTGGCGGGCTAGCCAAGTGCTGGCGGCGACGCCGGGTGGTCGGAGGCAGGAGTTTGCAGGATGACCGTGATCGAGGGGGCGGTGAAGGCCACTCCCGCGACGCTGCGCGGATCTGGCGACACCTGCCTTGATGCTACGTCCTTCGCGAACGAAAGCCTTCGTAGGTCATATAGATCAAGATTCCGGCCAATACGGCGCTGGCCAGGCTGTCCCAGACTCCATCGACGACCAGCGCGATCAGCAGGCTGAGCAGGGTCAAAGCCGCAAGGATCGATGGAATGGCCCAGACCCGGGATCGGATGAGCGGCCGCGTCTTCATTCCGCGGCTCCTGCACGAGACAATCCGGCGCCGGTCCGCGCCCGGTCGCCGGCCGTCCTCGATCGCCTGCGGGCGATCCAGAGATACAGCCCGCTGCAGAGCACGACGATGGTCGCGAGATCGAGAAGCGCCCAGACGATTTTCAGGGGAAGGCCTCCGTAATCGCCGAAATGCAGGGGTTGCGAGACCAGCAGGGCCTGGATGTACCAGGGCATCGCGCGCATGTCGGTGAGCTCGCCGGTCTCGGCGTCGATCAGGGCGGGCTTGAGCAGCCGCGAGGTCAACGGTGTGTCGCCGGCCATGAACACGGCGTAGTGATTGTTGCTGCTCACGACGGTGCCGGGATAGGCGACGAAGCGAGGGCTCATGTTCGGTGCCGCGGCCTTGGCCGTCGCCACCGCCTCGGCGATGGAGGCGAGGCGGACGGGGCGCGGAGCGTCGCGATAGGGGGCCGTCATCTCGGCGAGCTGGCCGAATTGCCAGACCTTCAGCATGAGGTCGGCCCAGGTGTTCACCACCCCCGTGCCCCCGACGATCAGCGCCCAGCACAAGGTCGCGACGCCGACGAGGTTGTGCCAGTCGAGCCACTTGATCCGCCGCGTCCGGGCGCGGCGGACGGTCCCGAAGTCGAGCTTTCGCATGAACGGCCCGTAGAGGACGATGCCGGAGACGATCGCCATCACGAAGAGGAAGCCCATCGCGCCGAGGAAGAGCTTGCCGCCGAGGCCGAGGAACATGTCGACATGCAGCTGCAGCAGGAAGCCGACGGGGCCTTCGTTCGGCTTGGGCTCCCGCAGAAGGGCGGCGTTGCGCCGGTCGAGGGACAGGATCGTCATGTCCGACGGAGGTGAACGGACGTCCCGCGCGAGATTGACGAAGGCGACATCCGGCTCGTCGTGATCGAAGACGAGGTACTGGACCACGAGCCCGGGCTTCGAGGCCATGGCGGTGGCGACGACCGTGTCCAACGACACGTGCGTCGTCCCCGCCGGCATCGCCGGCACCTCGGGCTCGTAGCCGAGGAAGCCGTTGAGCTCGTGATGGAAGATCAGCGGCAGGCCCGTCAGGCACAGCATCAGCATGAAGACCATGCTGATGAGGCTCGTCCAGCTATGGACGAACGACCAGAGCCGGAAGGCTCGCAGGCGCGGCGCGTCGGGGCCCGTCGCCATCGTCAGAAGTCCAGCTGGGCCGAGACGAGGTAGGTCCGGGGCGCTCCCAGCGTGAGGAACCCGTTTCCGGTGGACGCCCAGTAATTCTCGCCCGACACGTTCTCCACCGTGGCCCGCACCGTCACGGGTTTGCCCCACGTGCCGAGGAACGTGTAGCGGAGGCCGGCATCAAACCGCGTCCAATCCGGGATGCGCTGCAGATTGGTCTGATCGTAGTATTGGGACGCGGTGTGGATGACCCGGCCGGTCAGGGTCAGGCCGCGCGGCAACCAGGGCGGCAGGTCGTATTCGCCGTAGAGGCTGATCGTGGTGCCGGGGACACCGGGCGCGACGTTGCCGTCGAAGGCTCCGCCCTCGGTCCGCACCAGGCGACCGTCGGTGAAGGCGATGCCCCCGATGAGGCGCGCGCCCGGCGCGATCTCGCCGAACAGACTGAACTCGATCCCCCGGTTCCGCTGCAGGCCGTTGAGCGCATAGTTCCGCGTCGCCGGGTCCTGGAAGGCGTTCGGCTGGTTGATCTCGAACAGGGCGGCGCTGACACCGACGACGCCGAAATCGTACTTCACGCCGATCTCCTTCTGGTCGGCGATGGTCGGCGGGAGCGCCTGGTTCGGGTTGCTCGCCGTGACCGGCGAGGCGCCGCTCGAGAGCAGGCCTTCGATGTAGTTGCCGTAGAGGGAGAGGTGCTCCAGCGGCTTGACGACGAGGCCGACCGCCGGCGTCCAGGCGACCTTGTCGTAGCTCGACGTGGCGTCACCGAAGCTGGGGCTGCCGGGCGAGAAGTCGTAGCCCTTGACCCCGATCTGCTGGAAGCGGCCACCCACGGTGAGGAGTACCCGCTCGTCGAGGGACGACAGGGTGTCGGCGAAGGCGACGCTGCGGTTGATCTGCATGGAGCCACGGGCATTCCCGATATCGATGTCGGTATAGGCCGGGGCCGCGATGGAGAGCGGGCTGTAGATGTTCGAGACGCCGCCGGGCAGGAATTGCACGGCTTTCGGATAGTTCGTCGTGCTCCAGAAACCGACGGCGGAAACGCTGGCCCGGTGCGCGATGGGTCCCGTCTGGAACCGGGTCCGCAGGCCGGCCTCGGCCGAGTAGGATTCGGTGACGTATTGCTGCCGGGCGAACGGGCCGGCGACACCCCCCATCGACGTCACCAGGGTCTGGAAGCTGGCGAGCGCGCTTTCCTGGGTCGAGTGTCCGCCGAAACCGGCATAGAGCGTGGTATCGGGGGTGAGGTCGTATTCGGCACGGAAGGTACCGAACTTGGTCTCGGTCCGCTGGAATTCGTAGGGCTGGTTCTGGTTGAGGGTGAGATTGGGCGCCCTCGGGATCTGGATGCCGGGCGCCACCGTGAGGAACGACCGGTTCCGGCGGTAATCGTCGACCTGATAGCCGAAATCGGCGGAGAGGCGGACGCGGTCACCGCGATAATCGAGGCCGATCGAACCGAATCCCACTTCGAGCCGCTCGCGGTCGATGGCGGATTCGCCGTTGCGATAGACGCCGTTGACTCGCACGCCCCATTCCTTCGCATCGCCGAAGCGCCGGCCGATATCCACCGCCGTGCCGAATTGGCCCTGGGAGATGAAGAACGGCGTGATCCGGGTCAGCGGCTCGTCATAGGCGCGCTTGGGGATGAGGTTGATGCTGCCGCCGATGCCACCGATGGGGGCGATGCCGTTGACGAGGGCGCTCGGCCCCTTGAGGATCTCCACGCGCTCCACGTTGTAGATCGTCGGCCGGCGGCTATCGACCACGCCGTAGAGCCCGTCGAACGCGATATCGCTGGCATAGACCGGGAAACCGCGGATGTAGAACTGGTTGCCGGCGGCGCTCGTGCTGGACGTGACGGCGCGGACGGACGGATCGTTCGTGGCGACATCGATCAGGCTCTGGGCCTGCTGGTCCCGGACGAGGGTGTCGGTATAGCCGGTGATGTTGAAGGGCGTATCGAAGACGCTGCTGGTGCCGAGCACTCCGACCCGCGTACCGCTGGCGACCTGACCGCCGGCATACGGCGGCGGCGACGCGCCGATGATCCCGTTGGGGCTGCGGGAAGAGACGGCATCGACGCTCAACTGGTCGAGGGTCACGCTCCGCAGGGCGTCCTCGGCGGCGGCCGGACGCCCGATGCCGACCGTGATGAGTGTCCCGAGCGCGGCCCCCCTCAAGACCGAACAGAAGAGTGTTTCGAAATCGTCCCGCATCGTCGCCTCTCGCACCATCGCCGGCAATCGTGCTCTGCCGGCGCAGCGCCCTGATTACTCACCCAGGGCCGGGACGCGGTATTGAATTCCTGCGAAAAATACGCCTAGTCTGCCATTCAAGATGAGAAAGCGAAGATGCGCCGCCTCTGTTGCGGGATTACACAGTATAATTTGAATAATTACAAACTCTGTCGTTGAATAGCGATTGTCCATCGCGGCTCAACGATCCACTTCCGGTTGTGTTTTGACAAGGCAATCGTCCAACCGCAGCGAATGCATGACCACAGACCCTCCTCCACGGATCGTAGAAGCCACCCACGAGATCGTCCGCGCCGATCTCAGCCTCGATACGATCATGACCCGGTCGGATTACGAGGATTACGAGGGCGCCTACGAGAATACGGACACCCTCTGGATCCACCTCTGCACGAGCGGCGGCGGTCGCCTGCTTCGGAACAGCCGGACCCAGAAACTCGACGGCCTGTTCGTGCCGGGACGCGTGGGCCTGGGGGCACCCTATGACGGCGGCGAAGGGTTCGGGCCGCGCATGAGCCTGCTTGCCCTCGGGATCTCCGAGCGACGCCTGAAGCGGCTGGCCGCCGAGCTTCCGGGGGGCCGACTGGAGATCGAGGCGCTGGCGTCGACCTACCACGACGACCCCCTGCTGACGGCCACGTTGACCGCCATGTGGGAGGAAGCCGGGCTTCACGGTTTTGCCACGGCGTTCTTCGATCATGCCCTGGCCATCGTGGTGCACAGGCTGGCCCATGCCGCGTCCCGGCCCGAACCTGTCTCCGCACATGGGCTCACGGCGCGGCAGATGTCCGATGTCGTGGCGTTCATCGACGCCAGTCTCGGTGACGACCTGCGCGTGGCCGATCTCGCCCGCATCGCTGGGTTGAGCGAGCATTATTTCAGCCGTTGCTTCCAGGCCTCGGTGGGCGTGCCGCCCTACGCCTTCATCACTCGCCGTCGCCTCGATCGGGCGGCCGAGCTCCTCACGCGCTCCCCCCTCCCCGTCGCCTCGATCGCGGCTCTCGTCGGCTACGACGATCCGAGCCAGTTCTCGGCCGCCTTCAAGCGCTACAAGGCGATGGCGCCCCTCGCATGGAAGAGGCAGCAAGCGAACGGATAGGCCGGCACGGCGAGATCGTTCGAACCTGAAGCGATACGAAAGCTCCGCCGCCTTCCGGCAGCACGGTCCCCAAGACGAGGAAGCCCCGCGTGCCGGATCAGTGGCACACGGGGCTCGCTATAGCCTCACATGAGGCGGCCGATACTACAGCACGAAGTCGTTCGCATGCAGCGCGTCGATCGTGCCTCGCAGGACGATCTGGAAGTCCGCCTTGCCGTTTCCATCGACGTCACCCTCGATGATCGTCGAGCTTCCAGAGGCGACGGCGTGGAGTTCTCCCTTATGCTTGGTGAACGCCCCCTCGATGAAGGAGAAGGACTGGTCTGTCGCGGCTCCGCTCACGGCTTGAATGCCCGACAGGTCGATGTGATCGAGATCCACCTTGAAGTCCAGGATCGCATCGCGGTTCGCGGCGCCGCTGCCGCTATCGCTTAACGTCTTGAAGACGAAGGTATCGTTTCCTGCTCCACCCACCAGGGTGTCCTGACCCAGTCCACCGACGATCACGTCCTTGGCCGCTCCACCCACGATCGTATTGGCAAACTCGTTGCCCGTGAGCGTCAGACCCTTGGAACCGAAGGCTCGGAGAGCCTCGATCTCCACACCCGTCTCCAGCGCGTAGCTGACGCTGGCGTAGACCGTGTCGGTACCGGTCGTCTCGATCAGATGATCGTTCGCGTTGTCGACGTAGTAGCTATCGTTGCCTATGCCACCGGACAGCGTGTCCGCCCCTGTCTTGCCGTCGAGGATGTCGTTGCCCTCGGTTCCGACGATCCTGTTGGCGAAGTTGTTGCCGGTCAGCGTCAGCCCCGTCGAACCCGAGCCTTCGAGAGTCTCGATTTCCTGGCCCGCCTTCAGCGTGTAGCTGACGGACGCATGGACCGTGTCGTTACCGGCTTGAGCCGCCTCGGTCACCTGATCGGAGACATTGTCGACATAGTAGGTGTCGTCGCCCAAGTTGCCGAACAGCGCATCGATGCCGGCCTTGCCATCGATGATGTCGTTACCGGACGTTCCGACGATCCTGTTGTCGAACTCGTTGCCGGTCAGTGCGAGACCGACGATTCCGGAACCGCGGAGCACTTCGATTCCCTGGCCAGCCCCGAGGGTAAAGTTCACGCTGGTCCGCACGGTATCGGTGTCACCGCCCGGTGCCTCGATGACCTGGTCACCGATATTGTCGACGATGTAGGTGTCGGCACCGCCCAACCCGGTGAAGGTTTCGGCTCCGGTGGTGCCGCGGAACGTGTCACTGCCACTCGTGCCAGTGTAACCATCGATCGTCAGGGTACCGGCAGGATTGACCGCCGTCCCGCTGATGTCGAAGGGATTCCCGCTCACATCGGCGATCGAGGCTCCATTCAAGGAGACACCGGTGATCGCAAGGTCGCTGGAAATCTGGTCGACGAGCACCGTGTAGTCGAACACGAGGCTCGTCCCCGTCGATTTCTCCTGGCTGTAGAGTGCGGTCGTTCCATTGCTCAGGGTGAGCACCAGCGCGCCACCGTTCGAGACGATCACGGCTTCGGACATGGCCAAGGTGAAGGAGACGGTCTGACCCGTGACCAGCGTTCCCGAACCATCCGTGATGCCAGCACCGGAGACCGCCACGGTGAGTACCGTCGGTGCCAGGGTGTCGACGGTGAAGTTCCCCGTGCTGGCCGTGGTTCCGGTATTGCCGGCCACGTCCGTGTACTGGGTGGAGAGGGTGACGACGTTGGTGCCGTCCTCGGAATTGGCGGTCGGGGTCAGCGTCGCGGTATAGACGACCGACCCGTTCGGGCCGGCGGTGGGGCCGCTCAGCTCGCGCAGCTCGCCATTGCCGCTGACCAGGTCTCCGAGAGCGAAGCCCGCGACAGCCTCCGAGAAGGTAATCGTCACGGTCGCGGTCTCGCCGGCCACCAGTGAGGTATCGCTCAGCGTGATCGTGGCGGTCGGAGCCGTCCGATCGATGGTGAAGGTTGTACCGACCGTGTCCTGCTTGGTGTTTCCTGCGACGTCGGTGCTGCTGGTGGTCAGCGTGTAGGTGCCGTTGCTGAGTGGATCGAGACCCGATTCGGCGAAGGACACGATGAACAAGCCGTTCTCATTCGCCACCGCCGTACCGAGGAGTTCGCCATCCAGGAACACGTCGACCGTCGCACCGGCTTCAGCGGTTCCGAAGAAGTCCGGCGTCGCGTTGCTGGTGATCCCGTCGCCGGGCACGCCCTGATCGGAGCCCGACGCCAGTCCGATGGTGGCCACCGTCGTCGCACGATCGACCGTGGCGTTGAAGCTCTCGGTGGTGATGTTGCCGCTCGCATCCGTCACCGAAGCCGAGAACGTATAGTCCCGACCCTCAGCACCAGCCGAAGCAAGGATGGCGCTGACGTTCGTGGTGAAGGCGCCGTTCAGGACCGTGCCGGTCAGGGTGGTGACGAGTTCGTCACCATCAATCACGGCGACATGCACTTCCGTGCCGTTGGCGACACCACTGACGGATCCGCTGACCGAGAGGGTGTTGTCGCGCGTGATCTTGTCGGTGCCGCTTTGCCCATTGTCCGTCGAGATCGTGAACCCGCCAAGGGTCGCTGGTGCCGTATCGATGGCCAGGATCAGCGATCCGCCTTGCACCCCTGTATTGCCGACCAGATCGGTATAGTCGGCCCCGTTTCCACCGATCGACAGCGTCGCCGTGCCGGTGATGCCCGGTTTCGCCGTGAACTCTCCCGTCCAGGTGATACCGTCGTCGCTCGTCAGGGCTCCCAGCGTTCCAGTGGACGTGTCGTAGGCGACATCGCTGGCCTCGAAGCCTAGGACGGCCTCCGAGAAGGTGAAGGTCACCAGCGTAGTATTTCCGGCGACGTTGAGGCTTTCGTCAGCCGCGGTGATCGAGATCGCCGACGGGTTGACGGTATCGACCGGGACCGGATCGGACGCGGCGGAGGTCCCGGCATTGCCGGCGAGGTCCGCGAACGCCGTGAGGGTGACCTTGGCGTCGGTCGTGCTGTTGTTGGTGGCAGTGAAGGTGGCCGTGGCGGTGCGCCCGCCATCGGCAACGACGATCGAGTTCGGATCGATGCTGCCGCCGGTGACATCGAGGTCGAGAGAAGTCGGATCGACCGCTTCCGTGAAGGTGAAGGTCACCGTCGAGGTCAGGTTGCCGTCGCTGAAGCTGGCATCCCCGATCACGACCGTTGCCGTCGGGTTGACGGTGTCGACCGTGACCGGAGCGGACGCGGTGGAGGTGCCGTCATTGCCGGCGAGGTCCTTGAACTCCGTGAGGGTGACCTTGGCGTCGGTCGTGCTGTCGTCGGTGGCGATGAA
>NZ_KI912577.1:1489687-1551265 GCF_000519085.1 Methylobacterium sp. 10 | reverse complement strand
CGCCCGAGACAGTCACGTCGGACGCTTCGAAGTCGGCCGAGGCCTCGCTCAGGGTGAAGGTCACCGTCGAGGTCGGAGAGGCGATGTTGAACGAGTCCGCCGCCAGGGCGACGATCGCCGTCGGCGCCACCGTGTCGACCGTCGCATCGAGCGCGCCACCAGCGTGACCGTCCTCGTAATTGGAATTTTTGTAACCGTCGGTGACGGACAGCGTGGTCAAGCCTTCGAAACCCGGATCCGCATGGAAGACGGCCGTCCAGACAACACCACCGTCGCCAGAGTCAAAGTCGCTCAGATAACCGGCACTGTTGGGGATGACGACGTCGTCCACATCGAAGCCGTTCACCGCCTCGGAGAAGGTGAAGGTCACCTCCGTGGTGTTGGAGGTCGCGCCGAGAACGGTTTGAGCCGCAGCGATCGATACGACGGTGGGGCCTAATGCGAGGGGCATGGCGTTTCACTCCAGAGATTTGAATCGACGACGGATTTCGAGCGATCGAGCTCGATCATAGCCAACTAAAAACGCGGCACCATGAAGTATCATCCAGCCTGAGACAGTTTATGCCCCATCGGACCAAATCGAAGACTTCATCCGCATCGCATGAGCGGGAATTGCGGCAGTTGGATAGAACAAAGAATCCGGCGGCACATCCCTCATATGAGTGAGGGCGGAGGTATTTTATTGATTTTCGCGCCTCCCTCATATGAGGGATGGTGAACATTCAACGACACATGATAGATGATTCCGAGGAACGTCAGACGGTCGACACTTGGCAATTCATGAAGCATAAACCCTTTATTAATTTAGGTTAACGACTTATGTCTTCCTCCGTGCGCTTCGAACACATTCTTCTTGGGGACTCGGAGTCCGAAGAGAATGCGTGCCTCGGGATATCGGACGGAAGGGTCGTTGCGATCTTGGTCCGCTCGTCGGAGCCTGAAAACCACACCGACCATCCGCGATGGTATCTGGACAAAGGATTCGGATCCTGTGACCAGCAGGGCTTGATGTTTCCCTCACTGGAGGCCGCAAAAGCCTGGATCACGACTCAACTGCGCGTCGATTACATGTACAGAGGAATCGTATTTATTTAAGAACGTAGTGTTTACGGGCATCACGATGCCGATCAATGCCCCTCGTTGCGCTCGGGTCGGAGCAGTTGCGACGCGCTTTCTGCCCACCGAGCCGGTCGACTTGGCCTGCAACTCTGAAAGACGGTCTTCCGCGGGTTATGGCTTCGCACCATGGGGAGGATCGTGTCGTGCGCAGCGGACGTGCCTGGTCGTGAGACCTCCGCGGCGATGCGGAGCGCCTCGCGCGGGATACCGGACTCGATCGGTGTGAAGGTGGGGTCGGCCCTAGCTGGATCGGCTTCGCGGCGCTGGCGCAGGACCATTCCGGGCGAGATTGTATTTCGGCGTGCAACGTTGGCTCTGACTCACTCTCGCTGATGCCGACGGCGTTGAGGTCGCGGATATCCATGATGGAGCCGCAGCATGCGCCCTCGCTTCCGGCCATCGAGCCTCGTACCCACTGGATTGATCGGCGATCATCTCGACGTCGGCGCCGACCGGATCGGTCTGGTCGTGAGATCGGGAGCCGCGGTGACGGCCTGCCCAAACTGCCGGACCCCTTCGCGTCGCAGTCAAAGCCGCTACCGGCGTCGTGCCGCCGGCCTGCCGCTCGGTGGCCGGCGCGTCGAGCCCCAAGTCGTCGTACGACGCTTCCGGTGCGACGCGGCGACTTGCGAGCGGAAGATCTTCGCCGAGCGCTTTCCCGACGGGTTCCTGCCCGCCTTCGCGCGACGCACCTCGCGGCTGGAGCAGATCGTCCATCACCTCGGCCTCGCCCTCGGTGGTCGGCCCGGTGCGGGTCTCGCCCAGCGCCTCATGCTGCCGGTCAGTCGCGACACGCTCCTGCGGGTCATCCGCCGTCGGGCGGCCACATGGTCTGATCCACTCGCCGTCATCGGCATCGACGACTTCGCCTGGCGACGCAATCACCGCTACGGCACCCTGGTCTGCGATCTCGAACGCCGCCGCATCGTGGCGCTCCTACCGGATCGCGAGCAGGCCACCGCGCAGACTTGGCTGAAGGAGACCACCTCGATCCAGATCGTCGCCCGCGACCGTGGCGGTGGATATGGTGAGGCCATCGCCCGTGCCTTGCCGCAGGCTATCCAGGTCGCCGACCGCTGGCACCTCATCGAGAACGCCAGCCGCGGCTTCCTCGACGCCGTGCGCAAGTCGATGCGCCAGGTTCGCGAGGTCGTCGGCGCCGCCACCCTTGATCCGGCGCTCCTCGCCGCGGCTGAGCGCATCCAGTACGAGGACGACCTGCGAAGAGAAGAGGCGGATGCGGCCATCCGCGCGCTCGCGGAAGCAGGCATTCCGAATTCATCAAGGCTGAGCGGCGCTGCTGACATCCCTGTACTCGATCCGCATGCCTCCACCCCGGCGCGAAATGGGCCACATAGTTTCAACGCTCGGCATGGTCGCGCAGAGGGAGCGACGGTTCATTCAAGGGGTGCCGACACGAGGGCAGCGAGTGCGCGAGAGGCACTTTCAGAAGGCGTAGCGAACGTGGCAATAGGGCATCAGCTCGGCCAGATGATCTTTGAGGCGGGCGATCCATCGCCCCTTCCAGCCGGTTCGATAGCGTAGGTTGTCGCCGCCCCCCTGCGACCGTTTCCCCTCCTGGATGTCGGGCCGCCAGAGCAGGTCCTCCGCGCGGGGATGCCAGTTCAGATTGACCGCGTGGAGATCCGCATTATGCGTGAGCAGGATGATCTCGGCCTTGAGCTGTGCCTTGGCCGCCGGGCCGATACGATCATCGATGGCGGTGAACAGGTCCCGCCAATCGGCCTCCCAGCCTTCGTAGAGGATGACCGGCGAGAAGTTCACGTGGACTTCGAAACCGGCCGCCACGAAATCGTCGATGGCGGCGATGCGCTCATGCATCGGGGCTGTGCGCACATCCACGACCTTCGCGATCCGCTCCGGCATCAGCGAGAAGCGGATACGGGTCTTGCCTTGGGGATCATAGGTGAGCAGCTCCCGGTTCACGGCCTTCGTGGCGAAGGAGGCCTTGGCATTGGGGAGGTCGCGGAACAGCCCAATCATGTCGCGCACGTTGTCCGACAGGGTCGCGTCCACGGAGAGGTCGCCATTCTCGCCGAGATCGTAGACCCAACGCTCCGCATCCACCGTATCCGGCTCGGGCAACGGCCCCTGGCGCGCGGCATGGCGGGTGATCGCGGCGCAGACCTGCTCGATGTTCACAAAGAGGGAGATCGGGTTGGCGAAGCCCTTGCGCCGGGGGACGTAGCAGTACGCGCAGGCCATCGCGCAGCCATTCGAGGTCGAGGGCGCGATGAAATGGGCGCTTCGCCCGTTCGGCCGCATTGTCAGGCCCTTCTTCACACCGAGCACCAAGGTCGAGCGCTTGATCCGCAGCCAATCCTCCGCGGAGCCTTCGTTGCCGTGCAGGTTCGGGATGTTCCAGTGGGACGGGACCTCGATCCGCTCGGCATGAGGGAAGCGGTCGAGGATCGCGAGCCCGCGCGCGAACTTCGCGACGGCGGGCTCGTGGTAGATCGTCTGAATGTTCAGGATGTCGCGGGGTAGGGCCATGCGGTGTCCAACGGTGCGCCGTTGCACCTCGGCGCACAGATAGGGCGGTGAGCGCCGGCGAGGATGACGTTTCGGCCAGGGACGCGGTCAACGGCGCGGAGCGGCCGCTCGAAACCCGATCTCGTGATCCGCAAAGTGGCAGCCAGGGCGCGGCTCAACGACCACGTCGTTAACAGAAAGTTACCGTCTGCCCCTTTGTCGCGGCATCGAATCGTGCGTTCAAGGCGCTTGCGTTTGGCTCCCGTCGCAGGAGGTGAAACCATTGTCTTGGCTTCCGCGTATTCCAGGCATGGTCAGTTTCGACATGCTCATCGATGATCTGGAACGAGAGAAGCAGGCTCTCGCGTGGGACATGGCGCATCGGGGACCTGCGTCCTATGCCGTCATCGATATGCTGATCGCGCTCGACCAGAAGATTTTCGCCTTGAGAACGCTGAGCGAGGATCGCTGACGTCGGCGGGGGCCGGGTCTCTGGTCTCGATGTGATTGAAACTACCGGTCTCTCAGTACCGCACCAAAAGGGCTAAGCGCCTCGACCGGCACACGGTCGCATGGCCGCCACCGCGAAGAGCCTGTTCTGAGCGGCCATCGATAGTCGGGGTCCCGCATGTCGAGGCCTTCAGGCTGCGGCGAGGTCTTTTTTTGCGAATGCGAACATGGCCGCTGGCCTGTCCCCTGCAAAGTGGTCTTCTCTGAGGTATGGCTCTCAGAGTCTGTCCGGGATCATTTTACGGTCTGGCAGAGCTTTCGGATCCTGAGGCGGACGGAGGCCCAGTGGAAGAAGGCCAGGGCCTTTCGGCTGTTGCATTCCCAGTCTTTGGCGAGGCGGCGGCAGCGGTTCAGCCAAGCGAAGGTTCGCTCGACGATCCAGCGTTTGGGTAGGACGGTGAAGCCCTTCGCCGTGACGGCACTGGCCTGATCAGATCGCTTGACGATCTCGACATCGACCTGCCGGCAAGCGCGGCGGAGGCCGGCCTGGAAGCGGGGGCCCTGATTGCCGCCGTCGGCGTAGAGCTTGAGCGGGAACGGATAGAGCCCGAACAGGGTCGCCATCACCCAAACCCCTCCGTCGCGATCCTGTATGCCGGCCGAATCCACCAGGGCGTGCATCAGCAGGCCTTGGCTCTCCTCTTCCGGACCGGCGACCTTCTGGTCCGGTAACGCGCCCAGCTGATCACGCCCTTAGGGGACATCTCACCGAGTATGGCCGGGTCGCACCGAAAGGCCCACCCCACATGGCGATGCTGGGCGATCCTCTGGAGGATGAGATGGGCTCCTTGCTTCCACCTGCCGCTGTAGCGATGTTCCGGGTGATGCTGGACCTCCTGGCCGACCTGTATGGCCGCATCGCCGAACTCGACCGGGAGATTGCCCGCCGGGCCCGGGAGGATGAGCCGGCTCGTCGGCTGATGACCATCCCCGGCATCGGCCCCATTACCGCAACGGCACTGATTGCCCTGGCTCCCGAGGCCGAGACCTTCGCCAAGGGACGGGACTTCGCCGCGTGGCCCCAGGGGGCGTCCACAGATGGAACACGTCCGCGAATGGGCCTGAGCAAGCCGGAACCATTGTTTTTAGTTCGCCGCTGTCACCGTCGATCGTCTATCATCGGCGTTTCGTGGCGATAGTGCGGAGGCTTCAGAGATGCTGAGCCCGACGGAACACCCCGCTGCTCACGATGACGGCTGCCATCACGGGCGCTCCACCGGCGGCTGCGTCGATTGCAAAGTGCGTCTGATCAGCGTCTGTGCGGCACTGACGATCGACGAACTCGATGGTCTCGAAGCCATCAGCCAGGTGGTCGAGCTGGCGCCGCGGCAGGCCCTGTTTGCCCAGGGCGAGGAGGCGGGAGCCGTCTACAACATTACCGAAGGCACGCTGCGCCTCTTCCGGCTCCTGCCCGACGGGCGTCGCCACGTCATGGGCTTCGCGCTCATCGGCGATTTCCTCGGCCTGGCCCTGGCGGAGCGGTTCACGGTGACGGCCGAAGCGCTTTCGCCGGTCAGGCTCTGCCGATTCGAACGCGGGGCGTTCAAGGCCCTGGTGGCGGAACGGCCCAGTCTCCTCGAGCGCCTGCATGAGCGCGCTGGCTACGAACTCAGACTTGCGCAGGACCAGATGACCCTCCTTAGCCGGCGTACGGCCGAGGAAAAGGTGGCAATCTTTCTCATCGGTCTACGCGAGCGCTATGCCCGGGTCGGACAAGCTTCCGTGACCCTCGAACTTCCGATGGGGCGGCAGGACATCGCCGATCATCTCGGCCTGACGATCGAGACGGTCAGCCGGATCATCACGCGCCTCGACCGCGAGAGGACGATCCTCGTGGTGCCGGGTGGCGTACGCCTCATCGATCCGGCCCGGCTGGATCGCCTCGCCGCCAGCTGACGATCCGTCGGGCGGCCTACCGCTCCAGCGTCTTGAGGTAGGCGATCAGGTTGTCCGCTTCATCGGGATCGAGACGAAACTCCGGCATGGTCGGATGCCCGGTCGTGATGCCTTCGGCCAGCGCCTCCCCGAGATCCTCGACGGGGTAGCGCCGGTGAAGCATGCGAAACGGCGGGGCCTCCGCCAGGGCGCTGGGACCGGCGCGCCCGATCGCGTGGCAACGGACGCAATTGGTCCGCGCGATGACCTCGCCGCGCTTCTCGTGTGCGTCCAGGACGCGCGGCTCCTCCGCATGAGCATCCAGGCCGGTGACCATGAGCGCCAGCGCGAGAGCGGTGAACCGGCGCATCAATGGCTCATCAGGCAGCAGACCGGCGTCGTCCGCAGGATCTCGCGGGTTGCCCCGCCGAACAGCCATTCCCGCAGCCGCGAATGGCCATAGGCACCCATGACGACGAGATCGGCATCGTGTCGTGCGGCGAACCGCAGGATCTCATCGGCGGCAGCCAGATCCGACCTTGCCAGCAAATGGGTCGTGACGTGGGCGCCGTGCCGGGCGAGGTGTGTGGCGACGCCCTCCGCCCCCTCGAAACGGGCATCGGCGCCGACCGTGACCACATACACCTGATCGGCCCGTTTGATGAAGGGAAGCGCTCCCGATATAGCGCGGCGCGCCTCGGGCGTATCCTTCCAGGCGATGACGATACGCGCGGCCTGGATCTGCTCGATCCGGGGCGGGACGACGAGGACGGGGCGCCCAGCCTCCATCAGCACCGGACCGGGCAGGACGCCCATATCTCCCGGATCCCCATCGTCGATACCGCGGCGACCCACGATCACGAGATCCGCGCCACGCGCTTGCTGGACGAGAAACGGGACCGGAGCGACCGCATCCGAGCGCCAGTCGACACGTGCTTCTCCGGCATTCCTGTCGAAGATTGCCCTGACGATCGAGAACTCCTCCTCCAGCTTGGCCTTTTCTTCGACGAAGAGGGCCTCGGCTTCATGGATGTCGTTGACCGCGACCGGCGACGGAATCCTCCGGGCCGCGACTCCGGTCAGCGTGGCCTCGAACCGCAGGGCCACTCCGCCGGCGAGCCGAGCCCTGTCGGGCGTATCGGGACCTGTGTCGAGCGAGACTAGGATACTGGCGTATGACATGTCCGCCTCCGTTGGCCGGTCTGCCGGCTCGATGGAATCGTCGTGATTGCAGAGGGCCGCGGACATGATCCCATTGCCTATCGGATCGGCCGCGGTCGTCAGGCGCAATGCGCCGCGGCTTCAGAGCACCACCCAGAGTAGCCCGGTGAGGAGAATCGAGGCGGCGACGGCAAGGAAGAGGGCCTGGAGGCTGCCGATATCCGCGCCGCGGAAGCCGTCCTCGATCCGTCCGGGGACGCCGCCAGCCAGGGCCGAAGGCACCGGTTGCGGATTTGTCAGATCACCGGGCTTCACGTGGGCAAGCTTTCGCGCCTGAGCCCTCCTGGGCATTCTGCCTCGGCCGGAGGAAGCGAGGCCGGCCGTCTCGATCGCTAAGGTCATGATCGTCTCTCGTTGTCGCGATGAGAGAAGGATGCACCGGTCCTGCGGAGGGCGCTTTGAGATGGATCAAGGCCGAGGAAAGTCAGACGGTCTTGAGAAGCCACCGGAGCGGGAGCGCGATCGCCGTCAGGCCGGCGATGCCGCCGGCCCAAAGGGCCACGAACCAGGCGAGGCGGCGGATGGGAGGGGCGATGGCCATGGTGCCTCTCCTCAATGGTACCCGGGCGCGCCGGCGGTGACCTTACCGCGAAACAGCCAGTAGACGTAGCCGGTATAGGCCAGCACCATCGGCAGCAGCACCACCGTGCCCACGAGCAGGAAGAGCTGGCTGCTCGGATGGGTGGCGGCATCCCAAATCGTCACCGTCGGCGGCACGATCATCGGGAACAGGCTGATGCCGAGCCCGATATAGGACAACAGGAAGAAACCGAGACTGCACAGGAAGGGAGCGACCTCCTCCCTCCGGTCGAGGGCCGCCAGGAAGCGCCACCCCAGGGCCGCGACGAGGAGCGGCACGGGCGCGGCCAGGGCCATGGCCGGCCAAGTCAGCCAGCGGCCGCGGAAGGCCGGGCTGAGGAACGGCATGGCGATCGACACGGCAGCGATGGCGAACAGGGTGGCGAACCCGAGCGCTCGCGCGAGCCGGAAGGCCCGCAGCTGCAGCACCCCTTCCGTCTTCCAAATCAGCCAGCAGGCCCCGAGGAGGGCGTAGCCCGCCACGAGGGCGAGGCCGGTCAGAAGGGAGAACGGCGTCAGCCAGTCCCACCAGCCGCCGGCATAGGCGCGGCCCTCGACACGGATTCCCTGGACGAGGGCCCCGAGGCAGATCCCCTGGCAGAACGCCGCTCCGTAGCTGCCGAGGGCGAAGGCGGCGTCCCATGCCGTCTGAGCTCGAGCGGAGGCCGCCCGGAACCGCATCTCGAAGGCGACACCGCGGAAGACGAGGGCGAGGAGCATCAGGGTGATCGGGATGTAGAGCGCCGGCAGAAGGGTGGCGTAGGCGAGGGGGAACACCGCGAACAGACCGCCGCCGCCCAGGATCAGCCACGTCTCGTTGCCGTCCCAGACCGGCGCCACCGTATTGACCATGACGTCCCGGTCGGCCTTCTCGGGAAAGGTCGGGAACAGGATGCCGATGCCGAGATCGAACCCGTCCATGACCACGTAGAGGAAGACCGCCGTGGCGATGAGGATTGCCCAGATGAGGGTGAGGTCGAGGGACATGGGTACTACTCCGCGGGCTGGATGGCGGGACGGCCGCCGCCGGGACGCGGAGCGTCGAGCGAGGGCGCCGGCGTGATGCCGGCGGTGCGGATCGGCTGGCCGGTGGGTGGCCCCGGCTCGTGGGCGTGGGGTGTCTGGTTGAAGAGGTGCAGGAGATACCAGATGCCCGCCCCGAACACGGCGAGGTAGACCACAGCGAACGCCGCGAGGGAGGCGGCGACGGCGGGGGCGGCGACCGGCGAGACGCTGTCGGCGGTGCGCAGCAGGCCGTAGACGGTGAAGGGCTGGCGGCCGGTCTCGGTCACCGTCCAGCCGGCGGTGACGGCGATGAGCCCGGACGGTCCCATCGCCACGGCGAAGCGGTGGAACAAGGCCGTCTGGTAGAGCCGCCCGCGTTGGCGCAGCCAGAGGGAGCCGAGCCCGAGGGCGATCATCAGGAGACCGAGGCCGACCATGATCCGGAACGACCAGAACACCAGCGGTAGGTTGGTCGGCCACGTCTCGCGCGGCAGACTCTTGAGCCCCCGCACCTCGCCGTCGAGCTCGTGCGTCAGGTAGAGGCTGGCGAGGCCCGGGATGCCGACGGCGCCCCGCGTCTCCCCGGCTGCCGCATCCGGCCAGCCGAACAGGTATGCAGGTGCCCGGCGCTGCGTCTCGAAATGTCCCTCCATGGCGGCGACCTTGGCGGGTTGGTGCTCGTAGCTGTTGGCGCCGTGCATGTCCCCGATGACGAGTTGCGCGGGCGCGACGATGGCGGCCATCCACATGGCCATGGAGAACATCACCCGGGCGCGCGGGTTGGCCCGCTCACGCAGGAGGTGCCACGCCCCCACCGCGCCGACGATCATCGCGGTGGTGAGGTAGGCCCCCGTCACCGTATGGGCGAAGCGGTAGGGAAACGACGGGTTGAAGACGATCGCCCACCAGTCGGCGGGCGCGAAGCGACCGTCCGGCCCCAGCACGTGGCCGGTCGGCGTCTGCATCCAGGAATTGGCGGACAGGATCCAGAAGGCCGAAGTCAGGGTGCCGAAGGCGACGAGGCAGGTCGCCAGGAAGTGGAGGCGCGGACCGACGCGCTCCAGACCGAACAGCATGACGCCGAGGAATCCGGCCTCGAGGAAGAAGGCGGTGAGCACCTCGTAGCCGAGGAGCGGCCCGAGGATCGGCGCCGTCCGGTCGGCAAAGACCGACCAGTTGGTACCGAACTGGTAGCTCATCACCAGACCCGAGACGACGCCCATGGCGAAGGCCACGGCGAAGACCTTGAGCCAGTAGCGGTAGGCGTCGAGATAGACCGCCTTGCCGCTACGGAGCCACAGGCCTTCCAGCACGGCGAGGAAGCTCGCCAAGCCGATTGTGAAGGCGGGGAACAGGAAGTGCCAGACGATCGTCAGGGCGAATTGCGTTCGCGCGAGATCGACCGCGCTCGGCAGGGTGAAGGCTGTCATCGGGGTCTCCGGACGTCCGGGTGAAGTTCTCGGACCGGTTCCCCAAACCTTGATCCAATCGTGAGGCGCCGGCTTTGCGCTGGATCAAGGACGGCCCGTGTCGGCGTCGCCAGATCGATCCGTGAAAAACAATCGAGCGGGATGGAAATGAATCGGCTGTTCAGTGCGCCTGCGTCCACCCGCCGAAGCCATAATCGGATGCCGTCAGCCCGCGAGTTCCGCGAGCGGTCGGAAGGCATGGACAAGGTCCATATCCAACTTGCCGGTCATGCTTTCGAGGATGGCATACGCTTTCACGCCCGGCATTGGTTCCTTGTAGGAGCGGCGCTCGATCAATGCGCCGAAGATATCGCAGATGGTGACGAGACGAACGAGGTCCGGAATATCCGTGCCAGTCAGACCATCCGGGTAGCCGGAGCCATCGAGGTACTCGTGGTGCGAGCGCACGACGGTGAGAATATCCTCGGAGAAGCCCTGGCCCCCGAGCATCGCATGGCCGAGTGCGGGATGCTCATGCATGATGGCGGTTTCTATGGTGTTGAGCCTTCCCGGCTTGTTCAAGATAGCGATCGGGATCCGCGATTTTCCGAGGTCGTGGAGAAGCGCGGCGTGGGTGAGACGCTGACAGTCGGCTCGGCTCATACCGAGTTGCCGTCCGAAGGCAGCCGCCAGACCCGCGACGAGAAGGCAATGCTGGTGAGTGGCGTTGTCGAACTGCCACACGACCTCCAGCCACCCCCGGATGTTGCTGCTGCACAATGCGGTCTCGACGATCGCACCCGCAGCCGTGAGAGCTTGTAGCGTCACGCCCCCGCCGGAACCGGCTACATGAAAAAGCCGGATGAGGGCGGCGTTTGCCAGCGCGACCTTCCTGTCGATTGATAGGCTTTCGGGTGGGTGGGCAATCGCGACACCTACCATCGACAACGCCGCCGGGAGCAGTCGGGCAGCGCGGCTCGCTGGCAGGGTTTGAAATGCACCGAGAGCATGAGCTTGGACCCTGCTCCGAGCCGCGCTTTCATGGAGCAAGCAGAATAGCGGTGGCCGACTCTCTTGAAAACGATCGAGATGCTGACGGAGAGCGCCAATGGTAGAGGAATTTATGAATGAGACATCGCTGACGATCGCCTTAAATGCATGAGATTCACGTCGGCTGCAGATCTGCTCCGGGTCGACGATATCGACGACATTGCAGATATCGAGCGCTGCCATATCTTTGACGATCCTTGACCCTCGCAAGAAATTGTCCGTCAGAAAAAGCGTCGAGCATGACAGAACTAATGCTTGATCCATTGCAAAAACCTGTACGTCATAGCTTTGATGATGCTTCAGGATATCCATATGCCCGGTAAATTGACCGGCGCTGAGAGTAATATACTGCGTCTCCTGCCCGATGGTTAAATTGTCAAAATGAAATCTAGCTCGAAATCTGAAAGTTTGAGTTCTTAAGTGGCATGAAAATGCTTCTTTGCGAAGATCCGTGTATTTCTGATGAGAAACCGCTCACGCGGCGTAGCCCTCTGTGGCGAAGGATTCACGCTATGCCTGCACGGTCCCTCATGCGCCCTTCCTGGGCAGCCACGACAGACAAGGCGAAGGGCGGATTTTCTTCACGACATTTTCTGAGGCTCGTAGAGAGTTCCATCGATATCGGCTTCTGGTCGGGCGATCTGGACGGTGAGTTGATCGAGGGATCGATCGGTCTCTATCGCGTTTTCGGGCTTGATCCGTCCATTGCGCTGACCTTCGGCTTTGCCAAGGAGATGATGCATCCCGAAGACCGGGCCCGGCACGCCGATCTCTTGCCACTGTTGCGTACCGGTCAGCCGATGCAGCGGGAGTTCCGCATCATTCGACCGGATCAGACTCAGCGTTGGGTCTTGCACCGTGTCGAGGTGCTCGTCGGCCCCGACGGCCGCCCAAAGCTTGCCATCGGAATGGTCAAGGACGTCACGCCTCGGTACGAAGTCGAGATGTCGGTCGAACAGGGTCACGACCGTTTCAAGGCCTTGATCGAGGCAACAGCCGCGGTGGTCTGGACCGTCAGCCCCGATGGCCGCGTACAGGACATGCCACAATGGCGGATGTTGACCGGCCAAAGCCAAGCCGAAGTCCAGGGGGACGGCTGGCTCGAAGCCATCCATCCCGATGACCGCGATCTGACCGCTTCGACGTGGCAGTTCGCAGTAAGCCACCGCGAGCCCTACAATACCGATTACCGTCTTCAACTCGCTGATGGCACCTACCGTTGGTACAATGCCCGCGGCATCCCGATCTTGAACCGGGATGGGTCCGTCCGAGAATGGATCGGCATCTGTCTCGACCTCTCTGACCGGCATCGCGTTTCCTCCTCATCGGCCAAAGCTGCCGGCGCAACCGCCGCGCAGGAAATCACCGTCGAGCAGATCCGTGGCGCGCGCGGCATGACGGGCCTGTCTGCGGGGGAGCTTGGCCGCCGGGCCGGTATCTCGGTCTCCACCGTGCGCCGTCTGGAATCGGAGGCCACGACGACGCAGGCCCGGCCCGACACGATCCTGGCCGTTCGACAGGTCTTGGAAGCCGCAGGGATCGAGTTCACCTTCGAGGCCAATGCAAAACCAGGAATTCGGCCCGCCTGACGCCTGGCGATCGGCTGTCCCATCACAGGATGCCCGAACCACCGGGGGGAGCTGAATGCTCTCAAAATCTGCAATGCCGAATGTTTCAGGGAATTTCGGACTTAAGTCCAATTGACTGGCGTGATATTGTTTGATCGCCTCTAGGTTTGATGCAGAACTTTCATTTCTTACTGTAATCAAGAACGACAGCGAAGCCCCAGGAAAGACCGTTCTGCGTTCATTTTTGCAAACGAACGCCATAGGGTCCCCTAAATCATCTTCGCCGTGAGCAAATTCCAATCATTCGAACACTGTCGGCATCGCAGAATCGGTGGTGGCATTTAGCGATCGGAGAGGTCCCCGGCGTCACACTCACGCTCTCTTCTCCAGCGCGAGTGCAGCCGTGACGACGTCCATCGACAGAATTCCACCTTCGTCCACCTCCGCATCCGGGACCCGTTCCACGCTGGGCTCGATCAAGTTCAAGATCATCACGATCTCCGGGGCGTGCGTGGTGCTCGTCTCCGCGGCGATCGTCGGCTACGGTGCGCGCGCCAACATCCACAGTGCTGCGATCGTCAACAGGTCGACGGAAGAGATCCTCGACAAGAGCAGCAGCGAGAACCTGCTTTCGATCGCAACCGCCCAAGCCGCGACCATCCAGGGCAAGATCGACTTTGCCTTCGCGGCAGCCCGCGACATGAGCAGCGCTCTCGGCGTCGTTGCCGGAGGCAAGACCGCGTCCCGCGACACGATCCGCCGGGGACAGCTCAACGATATCCTGCTGAGCGTGCTCAAGCGCAACCCGGACTTCAACGGGACCTACAGCGCCTGGGAGCCGAACGCGATCGACGGCCTTGATGCCGAACACGTGGACCGGCGCGAGGTCGGCTCCGACGGAACGGGCCGGGCCCTGCCCTACTGGACGCGCTCCGCCGACGGGCAGATCGCGGTCCAGCCCCTGGTGGAATACGACAGCCGCGCCCTTCACCCCAACGGCGTCATGCGTGGCGGCTGGTACATCGGACCGAAGGAGAGCGGACGGGAAAGCATGCTAGCGCCGCTGCCTTACATCGTGCAGGGCAAGCCCGTTCAGTTGGCGACGATTTCGGTTCCGATCGTGATCGACGGCAAGTTCCGCGGCGTGGCCGGTGCCGATTTCGACCTTGCATTCGTGCAGAAGGCTACCGAGGCCGTCAACGCCTCGATCTACGCGGGCAAGGGCTCGGTCGCCATCGTCTCGCCGGCCGGCCTCCTCGTGGCGTCGAGCCGCCATCCCCAGGGCATCGGCGGCCCCCTCGCCAGCGTCGATGCGAGCTGGAACGCCTATGCCGAGACCATGCGGTCGGGACGCTCCTTCGTCGGCCGCGACGAGGCCCTCGACGAGATCCGGGTCGTCGCCCCTGTCACCCTCGGGCAAACCGGAAGTAGCTGGTCGGTCCTGATCGCCGTCCCGCGGACCCTCGTCATGGCGGAAGCGGTCAAGCTCAGCGATGGATTGTCGGCCCGCGCGCATACGGACCTGATCTGGCAGCTCGGCGTGTCGGGCGGCATCGCACTTATTGCGCTCGTCCTGATGTATCTCCTCTCGACCAGCATCACGAACCCGATCAACCGACTTACCCGGACCCTGACCATCATGGCCCGCGGCGAAGCGGTGTCCGAGATCGAGGGTGCGAAGCGCGGCGACGAGATCGGTGAGATTGCCCGAGCGGTCGACCGGATCCGGATCGTCACCGAGGAGGAAGCGGAGCGCCGGGGCACGCTGGCCGAGGAAATGCGTCGGACGACCGAGGCCCAGCGGCGGCAGATGCTGCACGAGATGGCGGGGAGCTTCGAGGCCGCTGTCGGTGGCATCGTCGGAGCGGTCTCGTCCTCCGCGACGGAGCTGCAAGCCACGGCCAAGGCCATGGCCGGGAACGCCGCCGACACCGCCCATCAATCGGGCACCGTCGCGGAGGCCGCGCGAGATGCCGCCGCCAACGTCGGTACCGTTGCGGCGGCGGCCGAAGAGCTCGGCTCGTCGGTCCAGGAGATCGGTCGCCAGGTCGACAATTCCGCAACCCTGGCGCGTGACGCGGTCACGGAAGCCACCCGGACGGAAGCCCTCGTGCGCGATCTCAGCGAGGCGGCGACCCGGATCGGGGACGTGGTGGCGATGATCTCGTCCATTGCGGGCCAGACCAACCTGCTGGCGCTGAACGCGACCATCGAGGCAGCCCGCGCGGGCGAGGCAGGCCGAGGCTTTGCGGTGGTGGCCGCCGAGGTCAAGGAGCTCGCCAACCAGACGGCGCGGGCGACAGACGAGATCGGCACCCAGATCGGCCGCATCCAGGGCTCGACAGGCGCGGCAGTTTCGGCGATCGGCAGCATCACGAGCAGAATCCAGGAGATCAGCAGCGTCGCGACGATGATCGCCTCGGCCGTCGAGGAGCAGGGCGCTGCCACGCAGGAGATCGTTCGCAACGTGAGTCGAGCGGCCTCGGGGACGAGCGACGTCACGTCCAATATCTCGGGGGTGGCCCACGCGGCCGAGGAGACCGGAGCCGCGGCAACCCAGGTCCTGGATTCGGCCTCCGAACTATCGCGGCAATCCGAGCATCTGACCGCGGAAGTATCGCGCTTCCTGGCAACGGTCCGGGCCGCCTGAAGTCGAGGACCAGAATTCGGTCGTAAAACATTAAGTTTTGACAGGGCGAATGAATTTTCATCGTCCTGTCAAAAGCTTTCCCATGGTCCGAGTTGGAAGCTCTTCAACCGAAGCGTCCGACGCTTCCGAGGATCCTGTCACCGGGTTTGGTCCAGACGAAGGGCTTCGGGGCAGCGTTGATCTGAGCAATGTTGGCATGGATCGCAGCTTCGAGATCGTCTGTTTGCTCGAGGACACCGCGTCACAGGCGTTGTCGGATCGTCGAGCCATGGCGCGCGTCGACCAATGGGTGACGTTCTTCGGCTGGCTCTCCAAGTGAGGGTGATCATCCCTTCGATCGCTGTGCCCTCAAGGGTGCGCGGCGCACCGGAGCGAGGAAGATCGACGAGGCCGTCGAGGCGATGGGGGAGGAAACGGGCGCGCTATGTCGTGACGCTCATCCGGCTGAGGCCGAGATCACGGACAATGCTGCTGTTGGTTGGTCTTGGCTCGGTGCACGCCAGCACGATGCCGACACGGTGAGCCAGCGCCTGACCGACATTGTGGAACACTATGAATTCAATCATATCGCGCTTGGCCGCATCCTCTTCATCGATCCGGCTTTGGTGACGAGGATCCGGGCCGGGAACACTGATCCATTGAAGGGCTTTAACGTGTCGGCCTTTTTTAACTGGGCTGAGACAGCAACGTGGGGCCGTTCGAAGGACAGAACGCCCGATCTTTACTGCAGTGGCGACCGCACACTCCCTCGATATGTCCGCTTTGGCCAAGTGACTCAAGCGACCTCTGCGACGAATTTGGGTAAAGAAAAGAACGTCCACTTCAAGGCACGTGTCCAACTTTCGCTCTTGGCGCATGTCGTCAGCGATCCCAGCTCCGAATGATCGCATGGCTTCGCCCCAGGTATCCGTTCGGGCCGAAACCGCGCTCAGGCGGGGATCGGCGAGCCATCCCAAGCGAAGACGCCGCCGGTGTCGTCCGCGCCCAGGCCGTTCAGTACGAGCAAGAGATGCGCCGCACTCTCTTCGGGTGAGAAGACGCCGTCGGCAGTCGGGTCCGGTCGGAAGGGCCGCGACAGGCCGGAGGCGACCGTGCCGGGATGCAGGCCCACGACGATCGCTTCCGGTCGGCTGCGGGCGACCTCGATCGCGAGCGTTCGCAGAATCTGGTTCAGCGCCGACTTCGAGGCGCGGTAGGCGTACCACCCGCCGAGTCGGTTGTCGCTGATCGATCCGACCCGCGCCGACAGGGCCGCGAACACGCATCGCCCCCGCGGCGCCAGCAGGGGCACGAAATGCTTGGCGACGAGCGCGGGGCCGATCGTGTTGACCGCGAAAACGGTGGCCATCGTGGCGGGGTCGAGCGCTCTGACCGTCTTCTCGGGCGAAACGCCCGTCTGGTGAAGAAGGCCGGTGGCGACGATGACCAGACCCACCGGTCCGGCTTCGCCGACCCTGGCCGCCGCCGCCGCAATCGTCGCCTCGTCGCTCAGGTCGATCGAAAGGGTTCGGACGCCCTTCGGGACTGACGCCCCCGAGCGTGAGAGCGCAAAGATTGGCACGTGGGCCGCACGCTCGGCGAGCGCGCGGACCAAGGCCCCGCCGATGCCGCCGGACGCACCGACGACAACCGCGCTGGTCGGGCGCGAGGGGGTCAAGGTGCGGCCTCCCTGTCGACGGCGGATCCTCGGCGTCCTCGGTGAAAGATCAGACTGAGGTTGTTGGCCGGCATCGTGATGCGCTCCGCCAGATGCAGATCGTGCGCTTTTGCGGCAGCCACGACCGCCTCGATCTTGCGGACCCCCCAGGAGGCATTCCTCGCGCGCAGGCTGTCGTCGAACGCGGCGTTGCTCGGCGCGGTGTGCGCACCTTTCTCTCGGAAAGGACCGTAAAGGTAGAGCACACCACCCTCAGCGAGGGTCGTTTCCGCGCCAGCCATCAGCCCGATGGTCGCATCCCAGGGTGCGATGTGGATCATGTTGATCGCGACGACTGCGTCCACCCGCGCCACCGGCCACGGCTGATGGGTCGCGTCGATCGCCAACGGCGACCGGATGTTCGCCAGCCCGGCGGCACGGGCATGGGCAACGATGCTGCGACGGGCCGCTTCATCGGGATCGCTTGGCTGCCAGTCGAGCGCGGGCAGCGCACGGGCGAAATGGACGACGTGCTCGCCCGATCCGCTCGCGATCTCGAGCACGAGGCCGCTGGGCGAGAGGACGCGTTCGAGGATTTCGGCGATCGGGGCGGCGTTGCGGGCCGCGGCCGACGAGAACAGGGCATCGGGCATGGGGCAGTTGTAAGGGCGGTCGATGCCGAGTGCATGCCCTTTCGTGGCGGCACGCCTGATCCGAGGCAACGACGCAGTTTTAGTTCATGCGCGGAGCTACGGGGCGGACGGATCGCGGTGAGATGCTGATGGCTCCTCAAACGGAGTTTCATCATGCTCCGACCAGTGACACCACCGGTCGACCGTGGAACCTCGGCCGCCTCGTCGGCCCCAAGCCGCCGTTTAAGCCCAAGCACATCTGGGGTTATCTGGCCCCCTGCCGGTTTCGTGGACACCGAGATTGGGTGTTTCCTGAAGCCGGGGGTGGCGTATGTCCGTGCAAGACCGCGCCGGCGTGGATTGCCGAAGGATGACGGGCAGCGCTCGACCATCGCGCCGAACGCGCTCGACCGAGAGTCCCATGCCGAGCAGCCGAACCAACGCTGGATCGCCGACTTCACTTACGTCTGGACGGAAGAGGGTTGGCTTTACGTCGCTGCCGTCATCGACCTGTTCTCCCGCCGTCTGGTCGGCGGGTCGATGAAGCCCGAGATGACGGCGCAGTTCGTCACCGACGCGCTCATCATGGTGATCTGGCGCAGGGGCAAGCCTGACGCCCGGCTTCACCACTCGGACCAGGGCAGCCAATATACGAGCGAGCAGCTCCAGAAGTTGATGGCCGACAATGGCGTCACCTGTTCGATGAGCCGGTCTGGCAACGTCTGGGACAATGCCGCCATGGAGAGCCTGTTCTCGTCGCTCAAAAATCGAACGGATCAGGGGCAAGGTCTACCGCACGCGTGACGAGGCGCGGGCCGATGTGTTCGACTGCATTGAGAGGTTCTACAATGCCGTCCGCCGACACTCGACCATCGGCGATGTTAGCCCCGTTGAATACGAGCGGAAGGTGAGATTAGCTTAACTGTGCGTCCGCAGAACCGGCAGCAGGCCAGATCGCTCGACGGAGCGCATCAGTCATTGTGGCGCTTCCGTAAAAAAACTTGGCCCATAGCGCGTCCCTCCACTAAAACGTGAAGGGTGGGATACCTTCCGGTGGGTGGTCCTGACTGGGGAACGACGCGCATCCGACACGAGGGCATGAACGATAAGCTTCGGCACCCCGGCGGGCGCCATCCTCCTTTTGACGCGATACAGATCAGGCGCACCGCCTCTCATTCTCGATGAACTTTTCGATACATCCTGCACACGACCCAGCCAGCCGTATTGGAGTAGGGATTCTACGCCGCCACAAGGCAACCTTGAAACTGGCTAAAACGTCAACGATGCCCCCCTTACAGAAACAGCATCGCATAACCCTAGGCAAATCACCCGCTACCTTGGTTTTGGAAGCGGATCATGGCACCCAGGATCATCATTTGCATCGCATTCCAGCTAAATAAATAAATCAATCCGGATAATAATATTAGCCCCAATATTCACTACATCCGCTTAGGAACTTTTCGAACGTAACGTATAACTGAATTATTATGTAGAATATGTTCTTTTCTGCCGGCGCAAGTGACAGACAATTCTGGCATTTTTAATTGCGATCATGGACGACGCCGACGATCTCTCCGGTTCGGGAAACGCTGACAAGAACCTCCTCGTCGTCTCGGGAAGCATTGACCAAGAAGCGAGGACCGACATCTACGACGTTTATTATTTGAAACCCACGCCGTTGGAGAATGCTTATGACATCATTCGGACCCATGTTGCCGCAGCTCTGGCTCCAAGTGTCGTACGACCGGTGGCGCTCGTTCCAGTCTTGAATGAGATCGGCTTCCGGGCCGCCATCGACGAATGATCGTCCAGACGTGCGATCTCTGTCTACGACAATTTGTGAGATGGCAGGGCTGACTACAATGCAAACGATCAGTGCCGCCATGCCCAATCCCATTGCTATCGGTCTCATGGATGCGAGCTCCGTTCCAACTGTCGATCAATGGTGTTGCGTGAGGAGCGACCGGTCGATCTGCGACGAGAGGGGGGCGCTTCCGCGCCGACCGACCGGTGCCAACCGCGAGCCTGATTTCAAGGCTGCGCGGATCTGGAATGCTCTGGTCGAGGCCGTGATGGAGAGAGCTGTCTCAGCGCAGATCAGCGGCTAGGTGCAGACGTCGACACAGACCCGGCGTCCCTTCGGGGGGCAATGCTGGCCGTTGTCGCGGGATGCTTTGGTGCCCATTCTCGATCCGCGCGCGGCCCGTTCACATCGTCCGTGGGCCCCTGTAATTGTCCGGGCAGGACATCCGCCACTCTCTTCCAAGTCTGTTTACCGCACAGGACAGCAAGCATGCAGCCTTCAACCGAGAGCTCGCCTACCTTTTCGCTCCATATGGTGACGTCGTATTGCTTGCCGTTGTCGGCATTGTAGATCTTGCCGGTGTAGCGGTTGTCCTCGCTCGGCGTTAGCCCCATTATCATTTGGTGCCCGAGCACTGGCCGGGCTTGCTTCCTTGGATCAGGATTCTCCGCGTCACTGCGAGGTTTTCCCTTCTCGGAACCCATTTTTGGAACCCAGACGACGTAGCCGCACAAATTCTTTTCCTGGGGTCCGCAACGTTCCGTACGCACTCGCGCGCGCCCATCTTCGGTGAGCCAGGTTCCGATGGGCTCAGCAGCCTCAGCAACGCTTGGCCCGACCACATAGAAGGTAGTCGCAGCGATTAGGACAGTCGTTACGAGACGAGGAGGAATCATGATCATTGCTCGAATTCTCCATTCGATTAGGGTAGCCGTCCGCTAGCCCGCGATCCGCATCGGAACGGGGAGCTTCAAAGCAGGGTGCTCTGGTTTAAAGTCGGCGGCTCCGCGGAATCCGGGCGGGGCGACCTTTTGGTAGAGCCTAACGCCAGGGTTCGATCGGCAGACGTCCGGCGAGCCCCGCGTCGAGAAGGGCGTGGAGTTGGGCGACGGCAGGGGCGGGATCGTAATCGGGCAGAACAGCCCGATTGACGATGATGCCCTTCAGCAACCCAACAATCGCCTCGTAGAGCGCCTCCGGGTCGCAATGCGGGGATGTTGCAAGTGAAGTCAGGGTATCGATGAACCAAGCCGCGTTCTGCGTCTCGCGCTCTTGCATGATGGCGCCGATCTCGGGATTGCGCGTGGCCTCGGACCAGAGCTCGACCCGGAGGATGGTGGCCTCGCGCGGAATCTCGAGATGGTAGTAGGCGATGATGCTCATCAAGGCCGCGCGCTTGTCGCCTGCCGCTTCCAGACCGGCTATGCGATCCGTGGCGCGGCGGCGTTCGCGCTCGGCCATCGATAGTAGCACCGCTTCCTTCGAGACGAAGTAGCGGTAGATATTCGGCGAACTCATCGACGCTTCGCGGGCGAGATCCTGCATGGTCGAGCGATGGTACCCGTTGCGCACGAAGCAGGTCTCCGCCGCATCCAAGATCTGGTCCTGACGCGCTGTGAAGGCAGGAGGCGTCTTGGTCGCGTTACTAGCGAGAGCGCTCATCATCGTTCCATCATCATTGCACGCACAGACCGCCGCGCAGTGGGCATGCCGTATGCGACCTTTTCCCAACCGCAAGACGTACGCCGAGTTTAAGAGAACTGGCACGCCAGAAACACAAGTCGCATCATAGTGATTGGTCATTATCATGTCACGGTGCCTCTTCGACGCGCAGTTCATGTCAGTCGATCGCCTCGACGCTTCATGCGGCCCTTGGTTCGAGGAAAAAGGCCGGAGGAGGTACCCTCAGCGCGGCGCGGCATTCGAGAGCACATTACAGCTTGGTAGTACGGCTAGTTGGACGCTGCGGCCTCTAACGTAGAGCGACAATAGTGAATGATCATTATTATTTCAATTGATGATGGTACTATCCACGATATTACGTCCGATGCTTTCACTTTAGTGACACCCTCAAGATGCGGTGGCGACGCACCTCAATCGCTTCCGCCACGGAGAAAATCACCTTCGGTAAGACCATGCTTGCGCCAGGCGTAATTTAGAGCCGCCGCCACAGATCGATGTAATATATATATAGCGCAAGTGGCGCGATGATAAGCACCCATATAAGCAAAGCCTGCATCAGTGGCATAATATCACTCCATTTGATAGATAACTCTATTATGGTTTTAGCGAGTTTAAACTGTAACACGCAGTCATTTGATGCATCTTATTCGCTGGTTTTTGTTCTGTTATTTTAGGTATAATCTGTACCGTTGCAGTCCTCCAGGAGTCAACCTAAGGAATACTAGGCTGCCGGGGCATGTAAGACCAAAGGCGGATAGTGCGACGACGAGGTTTGAAGTCAGAACTGACATGGAAAACTCCAAGGGAGCGTTGGACGTCGCCAACTGGGATAGCGGCGGCCTCAAACTTTCGAGTCGGGGCCAGACGAGGCCCACCATTCAACTTCATGGGAAGCGGCGGAACGCTCCGCGAGCTTTGTGAGGGTCATCTGCTCGCGGAACCAAGTTCGGATTGGCTTGGCCGGCATCCCGCCCCAACGCTCGCCGGCAGGGACATCCCGCATCAGCTTTGAGGCTGCGGCGAGTTGGGCGCCGCGACCGATAATCAGGTGACCTGCGATAGCGCTTTGGCCGCCGACCACTACGCCGTCCTCAAGAACGGTCGAGCCGGCGATGCCGACTTGAGCGACAATGATGCAGTGGCACCCGATCCGTACGTTGTGGGCTATCTGGACTAGATTATCGATCTTCGTCCCGTTTCCTATCAAGGTATCGCGCCCGCTGCCGCGGTCGACCGTCGTATTCGCGCCGATCTCGACGTCGCTCCCGATGACGACGCGACCGAGTTGGGGAACCTTAAAGTGGCCTTTGGCGCCCATTGCGAAGCCAAAGCCGTCTTGGCCGACGCGGACCCCAGGATGAATGATCGTCCGGCTGCCAATATCGCTTCGCACGATCGTGGTTCCAGCACCGATGGAGCAGTCTTGACCGATACTAACGTCGGGTCCGATCACAGAATGAGCCCCGACCGTGGTCCCGGCCCCTATGGTCACGCGGTCGCCAATGACCACGGTCGGATCGAGGAGGACACCAGGCTCGATACGGGCGCCGGTATGGATGAGCCCGTCCGTCCGATCTCCGGCCCTTGCGAGATGCGGCTTGGGCCGCATAAGGTCCGGATGAAGCCTGGATAGCATTATAGCGTAGGCCATAGGCGGATCCTTCACCACGATGGCCACCGTTTGCGGGGGCACCAAGTCGGCGAAACGATCGGAGACAATGCATGCGCCTGCGCGGGTTCTGCGCAGCGGAGCTGCGTACCGATGGTCGTCCATGTAAGCGAGATTCCAGGGTTCTGCGGTCTCCAGGCTGGCTCCGCCACGTAGCGTCAGGTCCGGATTGGCGCTGGCCGGGAACGGCACGCCTGCCGCCTTAGTCAGGTCTTTCAAGCGTAGGGCGATCGGTTCGTTGAGGGCATTCATGACGCGTACGCCTCGATCTTCTATGGGAATCGTTTCGCGCGCCGACGCTATCGCTCGGACATGCGGCAAGCTTCGAGCACGGCATTTGCAGGTGAATTAGAGATTTAAAAAATTAAATCCCCAATGGGCTGCGCAAAACCGACATTCAACTCGCTGTAGCGAATGAAAATTTGTAAGCTTACAGCGCGTGGATTGGCTCAATCGAACATGTCGTAATTTCAACGACCTGTGAGCGATCTTTACGGTCCGGTTTTCGGCTCTGGAGCGCACTGAAGCGCGTGATGCCCTTAGCGATTCATTATAGCGGCCCCGCCGCATTGGATCGAACACGGGAGGGCACCTGGGCAGTCGCGAACGTAGGTACGAGGCGCTCTGGATCATTCCGCAGAAGCGAGAACACGAACATGTCAGCGATCCGGCTTCCGATGAAGGGCTCGGCCCGCCTGAGCGGCTCAGCTATCGTGAGACTGCAGACGGCTACAGCCACCAATGCAAAAAAGTAGGCGAGCCGCCTAACGTAAGGGGTAGGCATTTGGCGAGCCAAATGTTCTTGCGAAGTGCCTGAAAAAGTCTTCGATGATTTTTCGATCGGAGCCGGATTTACTATGGACATTGCAACGTCCTCCATCACTTACGACGCATCCGGAACTTGCGAATTGCTACAACAGATGCGCCCTGCGGTTAGCTTCGGCGATCAGTCCACCACGGTAAGCGCCCCCCCACGACACCTAACAAAGATAGTGAATGGTCATTATCGTGTCAATGAAACCGCACTGTAAAAATTTCAGATGTAGAAGTGCCACGCATGGGATGTGTTTTAGAACACAAGAGTGCGAATGATCCCGGGAGCCCATTTATGGCCGACCCGTCCGTTCATGTCGCACCAAATCCCTAAAGCAGCACCATGCCACTTTAGAGCGGGTACAGTTCTAGAACTTTGTTCTAACGCAATCTATTCCACTGAACCGGCATCCACTTTGGCGGAAAGCGCTCTTATTTATGGTATTCTAGATTTGAGTTGCCATTTTGTCTTGCTCGACCGTTAGACTGCATCTGAGCCCGTCATTAGGTGTGGCGAGCCCACGTCAGCGCTCTTCTATCAAGTCGCGAATGTTTTGATCAAAGCTCTTTGTCGCCCGCATGACATCAATAGCGACAATTCACGGCGTAATAAATTGAAATAATACGGGATGAAGCTCAAATAAGTTTATTCCAGGGCCGGCCCTGGTAAAGTCCATACCTGCTGAGTACACTCCAATCCTCGCAGGGAGAAACGTCCGACGGAGAGAAAGTCTCGGCCGCATCTTCCAACAAAGCTGTCGGACAGAAGCAGGCTATGCCCAGTGTCCTCGCAAAGTCTTTCAATACGGCTTGCTTCATTTACCGCCGGGCCGATGACCGTAAAATCCAGCCGCCGGCTTGTCCCAACATTTCCGTAGACCACGCGTCCAAAGTGAAGAACCAAATCGGCGTGTAGCGCAGGCTGGTCGAATAGCAGTCGACGTTGGTTTAAGGCGCGATTGCGCTGCATAGCTGATGTGGCAGCAGTAAGGGCCTTCTCGCAGACCCCGCAGGGAATTTCGGTCGTTTCATGGGCCGGAAAAATAGCCAGGAATCCATCACCGAGGAATTTCAGGATCTCTCCGCCATACTCCGCGACCGGTTCGCCCAAAGCCTCAAAATGCTCGTCGAGCCACTCCACGACCCGTTGCGGATCCTCCCGCTCAGACAATGCGGTGAACGCCCTCAGATCAACGAGGAGTAGCGCAGCCGAGATGGTTTTGCCCTCACCACGCCGGCTTTGACCATTCAAAACCCGCATGGCCGTTTGTGGCCCAAGATAGGATGTTAAGGTTTGCCGCAGCGTCCTCGATAAACTGAGCTTGCTAATCACCAATGCGAGGGCTGGCAGTACCTCGTCGAAGGCGGCCAATCCAGCATCCGAGAATCCGGTTGGGCAGTCACTTGCAAGGGCGATACCGACGCCGATCAGAGCAGTGCCCGGCGCAAAATCAACGACATGCAGAACGTAATCTGTAATTCCTTCCGACCGTAGCTTTTGCAAGAGAGGGAAGGCTTGCAAGCTTTCCGCTCCGTTGAGACGCCAGCGGCGGAAGCGCCGCCCATCCGCGAGCAGGGAATGTATGGGACCGAGCTTGAAGACAGACTCCCGGTCTTGACCGCTCCCATCCTGTTCCAAGACCATCTTCTCGCCGCGGCGCCACGTGGCGTTAATGCCGCGCGTTCCCGGCTCAATTGTCCGAATAGCCATGCTCAACCACGCTAGGGACAATCCAGCCGCGGTAAGCGCTGTGCAACATTCATCGATCAGGCGTGCGCCGTCATCCGTAGCCGTGGCTTGCTCGATGAGTCGCTTGCTTATGTCGCGCACTGGGTCGATAGGACAATACATGTGAGGCCGATTTTTCCAAGCAGGCAAATGACAGTGGGCAACTATCGTCGTCAGCCGTCCATCCCGATTATTTAGGGAATCTAGATGTCGGTCCCAAGCCAAACTCAGACGAAATGAGCGAGATCGCCGGTCGTCACGGAGTCTCAACCTGACACGCTAAGATCTAAGGTTCGCGGCGAACTCTTCGGCGCCCTTTTCGATCCCATTCTTCGAAGCATCGAGCGGCCTGACGCTAGCAGCGATGTTCATCGGGCTGGGGTACTGCTTAGAGACGTAGGCCTTTAGTAGTTTGTTGGTTGCAGCGTCGAAGATCTCAACGGCGTAAATAATTGACCCTGTCATGCTACCCTCTTTTCCTCGAACCGTCTGCACGCCGTTGTATATACCGCCTGCGATGTCGACTCGGGATAAGGTGCCGAGAACCGGCGTGTTGGCCTTGGCTCCTGTCAAGGTCAGGCGCACCCTAAGGGTGCCTGGTGCGCGCTTGCTGGCAATTTGGAAGCTTGCGCGAGCCTTCTCTTCGAATTGTTCCTGCATATACGCAGCGAGCTCCGCCTTGTCAGCGTCGCTGAGATCACCGAACTGCTGGTCCGCCCCCCTATAGATCGACACGCGGTCAAATAAGATACTATTGTATCTCTGCCAATTTACATGAGAGTTATAGCTATAAGGCACTCGGCCCGATACGTTTTCTGAGTCAGCACGCATAACGCCGCTAGATTCCAGGCCCGTATACTTTACCGGCTCGTAGGTGTTGCATCCTGTAACAGCGCCGACCAGAGCCAGTATGGTGAGTGACTTTAACGGTCGCATCCAGTACATCGTCGTTCCAATTCTATCTAAGGAGACTTGGCGACTCTCATAAGACTTTCCGGTCAGCGGTCGCACGAGCAGGCTTGCTGCGGTCACGTCACGGCCGTTGGCAGTTAGCCCCTCTCCGATTGTGCCAAACAGGAGTCGCCAAGCCCTGATAATGATCATTCACTATCGGGTCAAGGATGCGACTATGCTGCGAGCCAGCTGGATTGAATGGCTTGGGCATTTCGTGCGGCAGGAGGATGGATCGAGACGCGGCTTGTGGATCGGTGTCGAAGCATGGTTCATCCGCGCATTGATAAATTACGCGGCCAGATTAAGTTGGAAGCAGAGAGTATAATTTTGGTTTTCGTTCTTCCGAAATGACGTGGCCGGCTGCATGCGCGACGCCTTTTGAGAAGGACTGTCGAGAAGGGTGTCGGGGTATCCGACGCAAATCCCAGGAAGAACACACCAGGACGAAAGCTCCAGCGCCGTCGCGCTCGAGCCGGAGTTCGGGTCCCTTCCGCTCCCTTCGAACTCAGGAAAACATCATGACCATCACCGTGCCCACCGGCGCGCAGGCCTCCGCATGCCCACCAGCCTCGCAAGAAGGACTGGGGGCCTTGCTGAAGTTTCCGCCCCGCAGGGTCAAACCGGGCATACGCGGCCTCCTGTCGGGGCTCGATCCTCTCCAGTCGAGTTGGGCCATGTCTTCCTGCGCGAGGAATGACTCACCTCCCTGTCCGAGGAATGGGAAGTAGAGCCGGGCTTGATCCGACCGGGGGAACAAGTCCCCATCCGCATTGCTGTCGAGCATGACGTGAAACTCGGATTCCGTCTCGTTATCTCCATCTGCGATAATCCCAGCCCTGCTCAGGCTTCCGCAGACGCGGATCTGCGCAGGCGTTTGCAGGAAGGGGGGCTGTGGCGACCGGCCCAGGCGCCTGGAAAAGCTGCGCCAACTCTACGCCCTCACCCCCAGGGCCGGGACGGGCCATTGGGCGTCACTCGCGCCACGGCTCAGAGAGTTGGACGTGAACCGCATCGTCTTTCTGTCCGAGCGACCGGTCGACTTCGGCGATGTCGCGGATGTCCTCCTCGCACTGCAGGATGCCAAGGAGTTCGTGCACTGGACCGGTGCGGACGCCGTCCTCGTCGCCACGGGCGACCGCGACGTCGGCTCCCGGATCTTCAGCGACCCGGACGTGGTGGAGGCTGCTTGCGGTCTAGGTGTTTGATCCCGCGGTGTGGTGGTACCGTTGAGCACCATTCTGCGAGGGATGCGCTATGGGCTAGGTTCTCCATGGAAGCGCCACTACGACGGAGGCAATCCGTCGCGCGATCCAGTTACGTGAAGAGAGCGTAAGGGCGCTGGCCCGGCGTTACGGCGTCAGTCCGACGATGGTGCAGAAGTGGCGTAAGCGGGTAACGACGGCAGACGCCCGGATGGGCCCCAAGGAGCCGCGCTCCACCGTCCTCACGGTCGAGGAGGAGGCGATCATTGTCGCGTTCCGCCGGCACGCACTGCTCCCGCTCGACGATTGCCTCCAAGGTCTACAGCCAACGATCCCGCACCTGATTCGGTCCTCGCCGCATCCATACTGTCCTGACAGACAATGGCATTCAGTTCACGTCACGCCAGCGGGGTATCTACGATAGCCAGCATATCTTTGATCGTGTCTGCGACGAACATGGCATCGACCACCGCCTAACCAAGGTGAGCCATCCTTTGACCAATGGGCAAGTCGAGCGAATGAACCGCACGGTCAAGGACGCAACGGTAAAACGCTACCCTTACGACAGCCATGACCAACTCCGAGCGCACCTGCATCTGTTCGTCGATGCCTACAACCATGCCCGCAGGCTCAAGACTCTGCGCGGCCTGACACCCACCGAGTTCATCCTCAACGCCTGGACGAAAGAGCCCGATCGCTTCGGGATCGACCCGTCACAGCTCAGCCTGGGACCATACACCTAGTGTGACGCGAGACGGCATCTCGACCCGCATCGTCCACCGTTGGTAAGAGCCGATCGTGGGAGTGCACGCCGATGCAGCTTGAGAGCGCGCCAAACACCATCCAGGTTCTCGCGATCCCGCACATGTTCGATCCCACACGGGATCGCGTGAAGCTCACTGTTCTACCGGGCCAGTCGATCGCCGAGATGGTGGACGAGACGCTACCAGCCGCGCGCTCGCTCGGATCTGGCTACGTCCGGGTGACGATCGACGGTCATGTTGTTGAAGCCCAGAACTGGCACCGCGTCCGCGCCAAGGCCGGGATGCATGTCCTTATTCGAATCGTCCCCCAAGGCGACGCTTTAAAGAGCGTGCTCACCATCGCCCTGACGGTGGCGGCTGTCGCCGCAGGGCAATACTACGCCCTCGGCCTGTTGGAAGCGCTGAGCATCGGAGCCGGCGTGGCGACGGAGGCGGCAGCGGCGGCAGCGATCACTAGTCCGATCCTGCCGGACGGGCGGCTGCTATCGGGTGCCAAACTTTAATCACATGTCTTTTGATCACCATCGAAATACATCGATGATTCAGTTGCCCCCAAAAACAGATCTGTTGCGAATTTATCTCTAACGAGTTTTACCAGGCGAAATTTGTGACGGCGCACTAAGTGTCGGCTGCCGGCTAAAATCCGACAGTCTCGACAGCGAATATGACACCCCCCAACCCCAACCACCAATGCGCCAATAATCGCAATCGTTTGCCAAGTTGTTGAAATATTCGATATTTTGCCTGATATTTTTATAAATTCTGTCTGAGATGCCTTTTTGTCTGTCAAAACGTCCATATTATCATATCGAGCGTCAATTTTATCTAACAGCCTCTGATGATTGTTGTCAATTTAATGTAATACAAAATCAAAATCGACCTTCAACACGCGCATGCTTAATTTCCGAATACGATTTTATATTACTAATTAACTTAGATAAATATTTCAACTCAAGACCAACACTTCTTTGACCCGCCCCAAGGATGTTGATTCGCTGTCTCAGCTCGTCAATTGTACCAGAGCCGCCAGAGCCCCCCCCCCCGGCAGCAGGAGCGGGAGCAGGAGGTTCGGCATTGTTTGCAATTTGCGAGAGGCGAGCCTCCCCATCGACATCGCGTCTTACCGACGGGGACGTCATTATTCGAATCTCGAGAGTACGATCCTCGGTGACACTTAGGTGACACCGAACAATCTAGACTAAAAAAAACACGCTAAGTCATTGAATTTGTTGGCGCGCCAGACAGAGTGAAAATGCGAACGTATATGTCATTGTCCTACAACGATAAAACTCTGGCATCGCACACCCAGTCCCTTCATATACGGGTTATTTCTCGGTTGTCGTGGACGACCGTGCGATAGCCTGTCTGCTAAGTGAACGTTTCTAAGCACAAGACATTGACGGGATTCGAAAGCGTAGCCAGTTGCGATTGCTGCCCGAGCGGACCGCAACTCGAGCTCGCGCGGACGGGGAATACTGACGCCCTTCGGAAGATAGGAAAGACTGCTTTCAGACTGGCTGCCGAAATCGGGATGACCGGCTTGGGTGGAATGTAGAACGGCAGTTTCGGAGGTTCGGCAGGCCTAAGCAGTCATTGCTACGCCATAATCGATAGCGCTCGGGTAGGCGCGCGAAGGCACCTGCTAAGGACAATAAAGCTTACGTTTGATCAGAGCCGGTCCACATCGAGGATGGCATTCACGAAGGCATCCGGCGCTTCTTGCGGTAGATTGTGACCGATCCCACCCGTCACGAGACGATGAGCGTACGGGCCCGTGAACTTGCTCGCATATGATACAGGATCCGGATGGGGAGCACCATTCGCATCGCCTTCCAGCGTGATCGTCGGCACACCGATGGTCGGGGTGGCAGCGAGCCGCTGCTCATCAGCATCGAAGCGCGCCTCTCCCTCGGCAAGCCCGAGACGCCAACGGTAGTTATGGATCACAACCGCGACGTGGTCGGGATTATCAAAGGCCCGGACGCTTTGATCGAACGTCGCATCATCGAAGGTCCATTTTGGGGAGGCAAGCCGCCAGATGAGCTTGGCGAAGCCGTTCCTGTTCTTATCGTAACCACGGCGGCCGCGCTCGGTTGCGAAATAGAACTGGTACCACCAGGCCAGCTCGGCCTCGGGCGGCAACGGCATTCGTCCGGCCTCCTGGCTGCCGATCAGGTAGCCGCTGACAGACACCATCGCTTTGCATCGCTCAGGGTGGAGTGCGGCGATGATGTTTGCCGTCCGCGCTCCCCAGTCGAACCCGCCGAGAAGCGCTTTCTGGATGCCAAGGGCGTCCATCAGGTCCACGATATCGGCCGCGAGGGCTGCGGGCTGGCCATTGCGCAGCGTGCCGGTCGCGAGGAAGCGCGTTGCCCCAAAGCCTCGCAGGTGGGGAACGACGACTCTGTAGCCCGCCGTGGCAAGCTGCGGCGCCACTTCAGCGAAAGCGTGAATGTCGTACGGCCATCCGTGTAGGAGGAGCACCGGCTTTCCGTCGGCTGGCCCCATCTCGACGTAGGCGACGGACAGCGGGCCGGCCTCGATCCGGCTTTCGGGACCGAAGGCACCCCCTCGCGCCACGAACGAAGCCTGAGCACAGGCCGGTTGTGTGCCTCCAAGCTGGGACGCGGCGAGGGTCGTGGCCGCCAAGCCCAGGAGCAGACGGCGGTGTTCGTTAGGAAGGGCAGTCATGATGGCTCCTGAGTTTGTGTCGAGGTAGGGGCGTCGTGACAGAGTGGGCCCGCACTCGAAGGTGACAGACACCGCTATGTCCCCGCGGGCGGCCTGGAATAGGAATAAGTGAGATGCGCCTCCTCGGTGAAGCTTCATGCGAGCTCTGAAACGAGCTCCAGGAAGCTAACGAGAAGCAGGGAGACGAAAAAGCAGGCTCTCTCCGCTAAAGTTAACGATATCTGTCATTTTGGTTTCAGATAAAATCAGACAGACAGGCAGAAAAGCCCAAGCAACTGATGTATATCTACGGCAGGCTGGCGTTGGGTGGTTCACCGCGTTTCCGCTTTAATGATAGCAATTCCTGAACTCGAACATCAATGTGGTCGAGTCTGGCCGTTCTGAAAAGGCACCAGTCTCTGCGCGATATGGCGGAGCTTGTCGGGGTTACGGGTGATGTAGATGCTCGTGATCTGTCCATTCTCGATGGCAAGCGCCGTGGTTTGGAGGATCTCACCCCGCTCACGGCTGATGTATCCCGGCAGGCCATCGATCCATGCCGGCTCAATCATGGTCGCCCATTCCGAGCCGAGCTTGCGGCGAAGACCCTTGAACAGCCGTAGGATACGCGCCGGCCCGACGATCGGCTTCAGGAAGGCTGACACCTTGCCACCGCCATCGGCCCTGAGCACGACCGTCTCCGACAGCATGGCCTGAAGAGCGGCAACATCGCCGCTAGTAGATGCGGCGAAGAAGGCGCGAGCGATCCTGTCACCCTCCTCCCGTTCCACCGGATAGCGGGGGCGGGCTGATTGGACGTGACGACGGGCTCGGACAGCAAGTTGCCGGGCGGAAGCCGGCTCGCGGTCCAGCGTTGCCGCCACCTCGTCGAGTGGTAAGCCGAAGACGTCGTGCAGGAGGAACGCGGCGCGTTCCAGGGGCGACAGCCGTTCGAGGGCCATCATAAGCGTCAGCGTTAGATCATCTTCATCCACTCCGTTCTGCGCGATGTCGATGATCGGCTCGGGAAGCCAGGAGCCAACATAAGTCTCGCGACGAGCGCGAGCCGACTTCATCTCGTCGAGGCAAAGCCGCGTAACGATGCGAGACAGGAACGCTTCCGGATTGTTTACCCGGCTCCTGTCACTGCCATGCCAGCGCAGCCAGGCATTCTGAACGATGTCTTCGGCTTCGGCTTTCGAGCTAAGCATCCGGTAGGCGAGACGCACCAGCCGCGGCCGGAGCGCCTCGAAAAGCTCGATCCCATCGTCAGGCTGCGGCACGGGGTGCTTCCACGGGGTGAGATGCACGAAAGCCGACCTGCAGGCGGTTCCAGACGTTGATCGTGCCGATGGCAAACGTCAGGTTGACCTGCTCGACCTCTGTGAACTGGGACTTGAATAACTCGTAGTCCGCGTCCGGTGCTCCCGTCTCAGAGATCCGGGTCAACGCTTCCGTCCATGCCAAAGCCGCCCGCTCCCGGTCTGTGTAGAGCGACGACTCCCGCCAAGCACTCAGCATGTACAGGCGCATCTCGGTTTCGCCATGGGAGCGAAGGTCGGTCACATGCATGTGGATGCAGAACGCGCATCCGTTGATCTGCGAGGCCCGGAGCTTCACCAGTTCAAGTAGGCTATGCTCCAAGCCACTTGCATTGAGGGTGGTTTCCAGCGTCATGATGGCCTTGACTGCTTCGGGCGCAAGCTTGAAGGGGTTCTTTACGCGAGGTGTCATTGTCTGTGTCCTTGTTGAAGGTGCAGGCTCCATCACAAGACGAGACCGCATCGTCGATTGTGACATCGTGCGAAAAAAGTTTGGGAGGTCGGCTGGCGTACCGCGATGAGGTCACGCTCGTTGGATCAGCGGGCGGTGACCGTCGTCAGTTCGGTTTCGTTGGAGTCGACCACGAACACGGCCAGGAGCTTCATTGGCTGGGTGTCGCTGGCATTAGCGCTGATGCCATGGCGGTCGCCGGGCATTTCGGAGAAGTTCTCGCCCGCCTTGTAGATCTTGATCGGACCGTCGTTCACTTGGCTGCGCAGAGCGCCTTCGAGCACGGTCGCGTAAATGAAGGCCGACTTTGGATGGGTGTGGGCCGGCGACGACTGTCCAGTCGCATATTCAACGAGAACGCCCTTCATGCTCTTGCCGGGCACGTTCGGCAGCGGCTGATCGAAGACAATGGAAACCTTGGATCCGCCTCTAGTTAAATCGTGCGCTGAGGCGCTTGCGACGCATGCTGCAACGATGGCCGCAGATATGATACGGTGCGTCAATACTGTAGTCACGGCTCATTCTCCTCTTCATAGGAGCAGGCACGGCGGCTAACGCTACATCGTCGTGCATGCTTGAATACAAGACGAGAAGACACCGCGTAGAAGTGACATCTGCGGGGAGAATTTTTCGTCCCTCAAAGGCTCAGCGGGGGATGGAGTGAAACACACCAGCTTGGTTTCGCAGTCGCAACCCCAGAGCCTTCTCCGCGCAGGCATCCGCAATGCAGTGCTCGGGAGCCTGCGCAGGCCGCAAAAGGCTGCTTCCGGATCGCTTAAGGCGTGCTCCTTACGGCCGACTCGGGTCGGGACCCGCCCGTCCGCTCTACGACCGGGATGGGTGCAGGCTGTGTAAAAACGTCGGTTTTTCGCTACGCCGGAGTGCAATCCCCCATGACGGACTGAGAAACATAGCCCGGATGGCCACGACAGCGACTTTTGAGGGCTTTCTAAGGAAATTCTTTTACTTGCATCGACACGAGACGCGTTTTCACACAGCCTCGGTGGCTAGCGGACCCAGCCATGGGGACTCTCCGTCTGACTTCATCCACTAAAACCTCCAGCCTCCTCGCGGCGGCCTTGCTTTGGGCCAAACCGGCTGAGGGGAATACCGGCCCGACGCTATCGGAGGACAGCCGCCCGACGCGGTCGTAAGGAGGTTAGAAGACTGGAACTCGTCTCTGCTGCGGACATGCCAGTGGAAGAGCGTCGGCGAGCAGATCAGGGGACGCTGGTCGGCCGCGAGGTCTCGTCCTTGACGAAATTCACGAAGGCCCGCAGCGGCGCGGGCATGAACCTGTTCGAGAAATAAAGCTGCGGTCCCTCGAACCGAGTCCACCAGTCAGGAAGGACCGGCCGGAGCGCGCCCGTGCCCAGCAACGGTTGCAGCCAGTTCTCGAACGTCACGATGATGCCGTGACCCCGACAGGCCATCTCGACTCCCGCAGCGGCGGCATCGACGCCGATAATGAGACGACCGGGCGGATCGACGGAAACCACGACGCCGTTCTTCTCGAAGCTCCAAGCCACGAGCATCCCGCTGGAGAAGCGCAACCTTATGCAGTCGTGTCGGAGCAGGTCGTTCGGATTGAGTGGCGTGTCGCGGGCGTCGAGATAGGAAGGGGCGGCGGCGGCCGCGATCCTCTGGAACCGTGGTCCAATCGGCACCGCGATCATGTCCTGCGCCAAGTGCTCGCCATAGCGGATCCCAGCATCGCAACCCACGGCCGCGATATCGACGAGCCGGTCCTCTACGACGAGTTCGACCCTGACCTCGGGGTTGGCGAGGAGGAATCGGTCAAGCAGCGGCGGCAGGATATCGACCATCACCGCGCCGGTCACGTTGAGGCGTAGGAGACCCCGCACCCTGCTTTGGGAACTCGCCGCATCCTGAAGAGCGGCCCGCGCCTCGCCCAGGACCGGCAGGAGGCGATCCGCCAGCACACGTCCGACCTCGGTCGGCACCACGCTGCGCGTAGTCCGGATCAGGAGGGGGGCCCCAAGGCGGGTCTCCAGCGAGACGATCCTCTCGCTCACCGTCGAGGGCGACAGACCCAGCCTCTTGGCCGCAGCACGGAACCCTCCCGTCTCGCAAACCGCAAGGAAGACGGAGAGACCGTCGAGGTTCACGCCCTCGTCATTGTTCGCCATTCCGATCAGTCCGTCCGGTTCCGGTTGGATTATCAGGCATGACAGGACGGCGCTACGAGGAATGCCGCGGCGCGCATGTGCCCGTTCCACCGGAGTAGACCCCATGACCGGAAAGACCGTCCTTATCACCGGCGCCAACAGGAGCATCGGCTTCGAGACCGCTCGCCAACTCGGGCGGTTGGGATACCGCGTCTGGCTCGGAAGCCGCGACGATGCCCGCGGCAGGCAAGCCGCTGAGCGGTTGCGGGAGGAAGGGCATGACGTGCGGAGCCTGCCGATCGACGTCATCAGCGACGTCAGCGTGAGGGAGGCGGTTCTCTCGATCGGGAAGGAACACGGCGGCCTCGACGTGCTGATCAACAACGCCGGCGTTCTCGGGGCCCCACCGGTGAAGCCGAGCGAGCAACGGATCGACGACATCCGTGCCGTCTACGAGACGAACGTGTTCGGCTCGATCCGGGTGACCCAGGCCTTCCTGCCGTTGTTGAAGGCCTCGGAGGACGCCAGCGTCATCATGGTCAGCAGCGGCCTGGGCTCGTTAGGCTGGCTGTCCGATCCGGCGAACCCGTTCCACGGGGTCAACGTGCTCGGCTACAACAGCTCGAAGACTGCCCTCAACGCCGTGACCTTGTCGTTCGCCAAGGAGTTCGCCCCGCTGGGCATCCGGGTCAACGCGGCCGATCCGGGATACACTGCGACCGACTTCAACGGTCATACCGGCTACCGGACGGTCGAGCAGGCTGCGGCCGGGATCGTCTGGCTCGCCGAGACCGACAAGGCCGGTCCGACAGGCTCCTTCTTCTTCGAACAGGAGGTCGTGCCCTGGTAGCGGTCACGATGCACCCGCTCGACGCTTTAGGTACTGTATCGACGGACCGGATTTCGACGCGCGGGGCTCGAGCTGACGCATCCCTCCGTCGACGCAGCGTTCGGCGACCGTGATGAAGCTGGCCTCGTCGCTCAGGCGGCCAGGGAACGCTACTTTTCTATGGCGTTGCGGCGGGTGGCGATCGATATCGCCACCCGCTTAGAGATCGCCGACAGTTTTCCGGTCAGAGGCTCGGGTGAAGTCCGCGTACCGGGCTCACGCTCTCCAGCACCGAGGCGGCATGCAGGATCGTGGTCTCCGCCTGCCAGCTGCCCACCAACTGCACGTTGATGGGCAAGCCCTCGCGGCTCGTCCCAAAGCGCATCGACAGGCCCGGCAGGCCGGTCACGTTCAGCGGAACGGTCGCGCCCTGAAGGTAGGTCAGGTCGACGGTCTCACCGTTGACGACGAGTTCGCTGATGCCGTGCTTGTGCGCCGGGACGGGCAGCACCGGGGTCAGGAGGACGTCGTGGTCCCGGAAGTAGGCGGCATAGCCATCCCGGAGCCGCTCCGCCGCCTGCTCCGCCGCGATGTAATCCTCCACCGACGTGTCGGGTAGCGACAGCATGGTCTTGGCCATCTTGTACATCTGGTCCTCATGCCCGGCGGTGGCCTCGCGGAAGGCCAGCTTCATCTCCATGACGTGAAGCTTGTTGAACACCTCTAGGGCGAAGTCGCGCTCCAGGGCCGGGATGCGGACCTCCTCTACCTGGTGACCCTCGCCCTTGAGAGCCTCGGCCGCTGCCTTGACGGTCGCCACGACCTCCGTGTCGATGGGGCCGAAGCCCGGCCCGACCATCCAGCCGACGCGGAGCTTGCGGCCCGACGCGGCGCCCACGCCCGCGTCGAACTGGACAGTGCTCGTCGAGAAGGCGTCCAGGCCGTCGGGTCCGGAAAGCTGCGAGAAGACCAACGCGAGGTCGCGGATCGAGCGTGCCATCGGGCCGACGTGCCAGAAGCGGCGCGGTGCGCGCGGCCAGATGCCGGTCATCGGCACTCGCCCGTGGGTGGCTTTCAGCGAAACGATGCCAGTCTGGGCGGCCGGGCCGCGCACCGAGATGGCGAGGTCGGTGCCGAGGCCCAGGGGCGACATGCCCGCCGCGATGGCTGCCGACTCGCCGCCGCTCGACCCACCCGGAGTGCGCTCAAGGTTCCATGGGTTGTTCGAGCGGCCGGAGAGCAGGTTGTCGCTCTCGATCCAATAGGAGAACTCGGGAAGGTTGGTCTTGGCGAGCAGGATGCCGCCGGCCTTCTTCATGCGAGCAACGCTGGTCGCGTCGGCGTCGGGTGTGCGGCCCTTGAAGATGGGCGAGCCGCGCTGGGTCATCACGCCAGCGGTGTCGATGGAGTCCTTCACCGTGAAGGGTACGCCGTGCAGGGGCCCGAGCTCCTCGCCGGCCATGATCGCGGCTTCGGCTTCCTTCGCGGCCTTGAGCGCACCTTCGTTGACGGTGACGATGGCGTTGACCTTGGGGTCGACCGCCGCGATGCGGTCGAGATGCGCCTTAACGACCTCGACCGGCGAAACTTGCCGGGTGCGGATCAACTCGGCCAGTCCGGTGGCGTCCGAGAAAATGATATCGGTGGTCATGGGTTGGAATCCTTCGAGGTCGCCGATGCGGGCGGATCGCCCTGGCTTGGCCGGGCGACGAACATGGGCTGAGCGGGCGGTCGGGTGCGGGCGCCGTAAGGGGCACCCGCGTCCTCAGCGGTTCGCGAGGCGTGCGACGAGATGCTCGGCGGCAGGGCTGGACGAGGCCGGATTCTGGCCGGTGATGAGCAGGCCATCAGTCACGACGAAGGGTCCCCAGTCGACACCCTTGGTGTAGAGGCCGCCGTTCCGCTTGAGCTCGTCCTCGACCAGGAACGGAACCACCTGGGTGAGGCCGACGGCCTCCTCCTCGGTGTTCGTGAAGCCGGTGACGTTCCGGCCTTCGACGAGGGACTTCCCGCCGGCCGCCTTGGCATGGCGCAGGACGCCGGGGGCGTGACAGACCAGGGCGAGGGGCTTGCCGGCGCCGAGCGTCGTCTCGATCAGCCTGATCGAGGCGGGGTCCTCGGCGAGGTCCCAGAGAGGCCCGTGACCGCCGGGGTAGAAGACGGCGTCGAAGTCCTCATGGCCGACGGCGTCGAGCCGGCCCGTCTCGGCCAGCACCGTCATGGCCGCCGCGTCGGCTTCGAAGCGGCGCGTCGTGTCGGTCTGGAAGCTCGGCTCGGCGCTCTTCGGATCGAGGGGCGGACGGCCGCCCTTGGGCGACACCAGGACCACCTCCGCATCCGCATCCTTGAACACGTAGTAGGGGGCCGCGAGCTCCTCCAGCCAGAAGCCGGTCTTCCGGCCGGTGTCGCCGAGGCGGTCGTGCGAGGTCAGAACCATCAGGATCTTCATCGTCGTTCTCCGGGTCTTTCGCTTGGGTGAGGGGGACGTCTTGGGTGTCGGGCAGTTCGCCGGGGTCGTGCTCGTCGCCGGCTTGGGGAAGGCGGGCCGGCGCTATTGCGCCTTCGCCTTGCGTCCCGCGGCCGGGTCGCGCGTCGGCGCCGCTTGCGGGGGGCGGAACTGCGGGTTCGCGCCGCGGACCTCCTCGAACCGGGCCATGCGGACTGCGCCGATGGTCTCCAGGGTGATCCGCTCCTGCGCCGTCGCTTCCGGCATGGTCAGGAGCGCCATCAGCCCGGCAGCGGGAAGTGTCGCGGCTACAGACGTCTTCGTGTGGTGGGGCATGGATTTTCTCCGTCTGGGTTCTGTTCGCCGCCCTGCCCGAGAAGACTGTTGGCTTCTAATTTGAGTAGACCGGTCGTCTCGATCTTGGGCGTGATAGAAGGTTAGTCTCGGCAACGTTGGAACGCGGTGGGTTAGTGCGACGCGAGGCCGAGGATGCGCCGGGTCGTCCCCATCGCGGCCTCGAACGGTGCGTCGGTCCGGACGATCTTGGCCATCAGGCTCGCACCGAGCCAGACATGGTACAGGTCCTCGGCGGTCGTATGCGACTCGCTCTCGATCTTGAGCGAGCCCTCCGCCACGCCCGCCGCGATGGATCGCGACAGCCGTTCGATGATCGCGGCCGTGCCGCCCTTGAGGGCGCGGCGCATCGGTTCGGACAGGTCCGAGACCTCCGCCGCAAGCTTCACCGCGAGGCACTTGCGCTGGTAGTCAATACTGCCCTGCGTGGCCTGCCATTTGCGCCAGTAGTTCATTAAGCGCTCGGCATGCCTCAGTCCCGGCTCCGCAAGCGTCGTGTCGAGGTCGGCGAGATAGGTTTCGAAGTAGTCCGCCAGGAGGGCCTCGCCGAAAGCCTCCTTGGAGCCGAAGTAGTGGTAGAACGACCCCTTGGGCACGCCGGCCGACGTCAGGATCTCGTTGAGCCCAACCCCGGAGAACCCCTTCGCGCCGACGAGGCCGTAGGCGGTGTCGAGGATCCCCTGGCGGGTGTCGGTATGTGCGGTGACGCGTGCCATGACGATGAGATAGGTCTAATTAGACCGGTCGTCTAGGGGGCGGGTTGCGTTTATTTCGTCGGAGGGATCACGGGGATACGCCAGGCATTTTCGCGGCCTGCAGACGTCACCGTGGCACGTGTCATCGCTGGTGTCCGTTTTAAAGATGCGTGCGCATCGCCGGCTTCGACCAAATCGGGTCGGACGCAGCAGGGCTGTATTTTAAGCTTGGCAGCTGCGTGGCACACATCCCGAACGTCTAATTGGTGATGCGCAGGCTACGTTCGCAGCACCCCTTCTCTCGGCCGGCAGCGGCCGGTTGGGAGATGAGAAATGGGACATTCAGAGCACGACCCAGCCTTCAAGAACCGCCGACCATGGAACGCAGGACGGAAGCTCGGCGCCAAACGCGCGCTCAAACCACAACAGGTTTGGGCCATCCGTTTCTGGCTCGACGGAGAGCGGCGTGTACGCGACCGGGCCATGTTCGACCTCGCTATCGACAGCAAGTTGCGCCGTTGTGACATCGTCAAATTGAAGATCGGCGAGCTCGTCAGCGGCGGGCACGTACGAGCGCGCGTCATTGTCGTTCAGCGAAAGACTGGGTCGCCCGTGCAATTCGAACTGCTCGAACCAGCACGTACCAGCATTCTGACTTGGCTGAAGTGCCGAGGGGGCGGGCTTGACGATTACGCCTTTCCCAGCCGGATCGACCACGAGGCGCACATAAGCACCCGGCAGTACGCCCGCCTGGTAGATGAATGGGTGACGGGCATAGGACTACGGCGCGAGGACTACGGTACCCATTCTCTACGCCGAACAAAGGCGGCATTGATCTACAAGCGAACCGGCAACTTACGCGCAGTGCAGATTCTGCTCGGGCATACGAAGATCGAAAGCACGGTACGCTACCTCGGCGTGGACGTTGAAGACGCGCTCGCTCTGGCAGAAGCGACCGAAATCTGAAAGCCGGCCTCCTCGGCGGCAACGTTGAGGGGGCCATTCAGACTTTACAACCGCAGCGCGTCCAATGTCGTCGTCAAACTGCCATTTGACTGTCTCGAATATAGACTTTCATGGACTGACCCAGCCTTTCTGCACCGGGTGGTTATGCGACGGTCTGCTTTCAGGCTGAGTGTTTAAAAAGCGGACGCTGAATAGCGCCGAGGCAAACATCCGTAAGTGCCGACATGCAACCTTGTAGGCACACATCGTCGGAAACCTTGAAAGTCTTATCGACGCCCTATGGTCAGGTCGGGCTCCTTGGCACCCGATGGTTTCTCCCTAGAAGATCGAAAGGGAACGCGGTGAGGACTCTGGCCTGAAGCCGCGGCTGCCCCGCCGTCGTCCACAACAGGGTCCTCGATGCCGGCACGCATCTCCTCGTAAAGCCGTTCGGGATCGCCCAACTCGCCGCCAAGACGCGATGCGTCCTCGATGGCTGAGGCGCGTCAGCGGCGGATGCCGCGTGCCGTCACGGTCCGGCGTTCCACGGCCAGCCGCAGGATGCGGGACAGGTCGGCCACAGAGTACGGCTTGCGGAGGAGCTCGAACCCGTGCGTGCCGTGCTCGGCGAGGACGTGGCTGTAGCCCGATGCCAGCACCACCGGCATGTCGGGCATCCGACGTCGGATCTCCTCGGCGAGCTCGATGCCGTTCATGCCGGGCATCACCACGTCCGAGAACACGATCTCAAACCGGTTCGGGGCTTTCCCGAGCTCGACCAAAGCCTTCTCGGCGTCGGTCGCCCAGACGGTCCTGTACCCGAGCTCGGTCAACGCCTGGGACGCGAAGGCCCCGACCTCGTGGTTGTCCTCGACCAGGAGCACGCCGGTGCCGTGACCGTCCGCCAGCGTCTCGGGCTCGATCTCCTCGCCGGCGACGACGGCCTTTCCGGCGGCCCGCGGCAGGTACAGGGTGAAGGTGGTGCCGTGGCCCAACCGACTCTCCGCGACGATCTCGCCGCCCGATTGCTTGGCGAAGCCGAACACCTGGGACAGCCCGAGGCCGGTCCCCTGCCCGACGACCTTGGTGGTGAAGAACGGCTCGAAGATCCGCTCCAGGTCGTGATCGGCGATGCCTGCGCCAGTGTCGGTGATAGACACGGCCACGAAGTCGCCGTGCCGGGCCGGATGCGCCCTCACGGATGGCACCTTCTCCGCCGGCCGGACCCGGATCGTCAGCCGGCCCTCGCCGTCCATCGCGTCGCGGGCGTTGACGACCATGTTCACCAGCGCGGTGTCGAACTGGCTCGGGTCGGCGTCGATCAGGCAGGGGTGCTCCCGCCCCTGCGCATCGCGGAACAGCTCAATGACGGTCTCGACCTGGATGCGGGCGCCGGTCAGCGTGCGCACCATATCGGCGACCGAGCCGACGCCGCGCCCGACGTCGAACACCTCGGGCTGCAGGGCTTGGCGCCGGGCGAAAGCCAGCAACTGCCCGGTCAGCTTGGCGGCGCGGGCCACCGTGTCGGAGATGGCGTCGACGTAGCGGGTACGGCGCTCTTCAGGCAGGTTCGGACGCTTGAGCAGGTCGGTGGACGACTTGATGACGGTCAGCAGGTTGTTGAAGTCATGCGCCACGCCCCCGGTGAGCTGCCCCACCGCCTCCAGCTTCTGCGACTGGCGAAGCTGCTCCTCCAGCGCCTTGCGCTCTGTGACGTCACGCCCGACCGCGTAGAAGTGGTCGCCCCGGGGGTAGGCGTGCCACGAGATCCAACGCACCCCGCCGTCCTTCGTGACGAGGCGCACGTCGAGGGCGTGGAGATCGAGGCCATTGACGAGGTCGTCGAAAACGCCGTCGACCGTAGCGCGGTCCTCGGGCGCGATGAAGCGGCCGAACTCGGCGCCGACGAGCTCCTCGGCCGACCAGCCGAGCGTCTCCGTCCAGGCTGGGTTCACGGCCCGATAGCGACCGTCGAAGCCGCAGACGAGGAACAGGTCGCGGCTGGTGCGCCAGACCATGTCGCGCTCGTCGGTGCGTTCGCGGGCGGTCGTCTCCAGCCGGCTCTCGATCTCCCGGCGGTGGGTGATGTCGTTGAACAGGACCGCCACGCGTCGACGGGCGGGGTCGCCGATCCGGAGGGCATGGACGTCGAACCAGCGGCCCATGGCGACGGCGCCGCTCTCGAATCGTATCGGATCGCCGGTGGTCGCCACCCGCCCGTACGCGTCGTGCCACGACTGTTCCAGGCCGGGGACGGCCTCGCTCACCCAGCGTCCGGTGATGTCCTTGAGCCCGGTCTGCGCCTCGAAGGCGGGGTTCACCTCGACGAAGCGGTAATCGACCGCCTTGCCCGAGGCGTCGAAGCGCATCTCGACGATGCAGAATCCGGCGTCGATGGCCTCGAACAGCGTCCGGTAGCGCGTCTCGCTCTCGGCGAGGAGGCTTTCCTCCGTGCGGAAGCGGGTCACGTCGAGTTGGCTGGCGAAGAAGTATTGGAGGTTGCCCTCCGCGTCGTAGACCGGGCTGACGTAGAGCTCGTTGCGGAACGGCGTGCCGTCCCGGTGGTAGTTCAGGATCTCGACGACCACGTCCCGGCGCGCCGCGATGGCGTCGCGCACCTTGGCGACGTCGGCCGGGTCGGTGTCGAGACCCTGCAGGAAGCGGCAGTTCTTCCCGATCAGGTCCTCGGCTCCGTAGCCGCAAAGCTCCTGGAATGCCCGGTTGGCGAAGACGATGGGGTTGTCGGGCAGGTTCGGGTCGGTGACGATCTGCGGCATGCGGGTTTTCTCCGCAGCCGTGAACAGCAGGTCGGTCCCGGCCGCAGAGGTGCGCTCGCTCCCGGTCGGAACGTGCATGTGGCTCTCGTTCCGCTGCCGTAGCCGGGCGTTCTCCGCTTCCGACTCAGCGAGACGCCGACGGAGTTCCGCGATCTCAGCTTCCATGCCCACCTGTCCCGACCTTGCGCCGCCCTACGCCTGGCCGCCCCCCGCTCCGGAACCGCCACCGAACCACTTCGCTCGCTCCCGACCGGGGAGACCTGGAGGTTCCGTACCGGGGACATCTCTGGCTGCGCCCGACCATGGAAGCGTTGCGACGCCGACGTAGCGTGCGCACGGAACCAGTCTAGCCACGGAATGCCACATGCGGCATGGGCCGTCCCCCATCATCGGCGGCGCTAACCCGCGGACGGTGCGGATGCGACGATGAGCCGACGCAAGGCCCGGCCGATCTGCGCGGCGGAGTACGGCTTGTGCAACAATTCGAATCCGTGGCTCTCCCCGTGCGTCAGGACGTGGCTGTAGCCGGATGCCAGCAGGATCGGCAGGCCCGGAATGCGGGTCCTCAGGATCTTGGCAAGAGCGATGCCGCCCATCCCGGGCATGACCACGTCCGAGAACACCGCCCGGAAGCCGGCGCCGTCGTCGCCCAGTCGTTCGAGCGCCTCCTCGGCGTTGACGACCCACTCGGGCGCGTAGCCGAGGTCCTCCAGGATCTGGGCGCAGAACCGCCCGACCTCCAGGTTGTCCTCCACCAGGAGGATGGGTTGGCCCAGCCCCGCGGGCGACAGGTCGGCGTCCGGATCGACGACGGGTGCCTCGGCCGGCTCCGAGGTGACTTCGGGCAGGTAGAGGGTGAAGGTGGAGCCGATGCCCGTCTCGCTGGAGACGTCGACGTCGCCGCCCGACTGCTTAGCGAACCCGAACACCTGGCTCAGCCCGAGCCCGGTGCCCCGGCCGACCTCCTTGGTCGTGAAGAACGGCTCGAAGATGCGATGGAGGACATCGGGTGGGATGCCCGTGCCGGTATCCGTCAGCGAGACGGCCACGAACGGTCCCCGCGATCCGGCATGCCCCCGGATGGACGGCATGGCCTGTCCCGCGAGCACCCGCATCATCAGCGTCCCGTTGCCGTCCATGGCGTCGCGTGCGTTGACCGCGACGTTCACCAGGGCGGTCTCGAACTGGTTGACGTCGGCACGGACCAGGGCCGGCGCGTCCGACGCCTCGACCACCACGCGGATGCGCGCGCCGGTGACGGTGTCGACCATCCCGGCGACGTCCCGCAGGCGTTCCGAGAGGTCGAACACCTCCGGCTTCAACGATTGCCGGCGCGCGAAGGCGAGGAGTTGCCCGGTGAGCTTGGCGGCCCGGTCGACCGTGTCTGAGACCGCATCCATGTACCGCTTACGCCGGTCGTCGGGCAGGTCCGGGCGCCGCAGGAAGTCGACCGACGAGCGGATGATGGTCAGCAGGTTGTTAAAGTCATGCGCAACGCCGCCGGTGAGTTGCCCGACCGCCTCCAACTTCTGCGATTGACGCAGGTCCTGCTCCATCCGCTCGCGCTCGGCCGCCTCCGCAAGCAGGCTGGCGTTGGCCTGCGCGAGCTCCGCCGTCCTGGCCGCGACCTGCGTCTCAAGCGAGGCGCCGGACTTGCGCAGGAGCGTAGCCTGCGCCTCAAGCTCGGCGTGCAAGGCGACGACGCCCCGGTTGGTCTCGGCCAGCTCACGGTTCAGCCGCTGGGCCTCGTCCTGGCGCTCCGCGAGCTCAGCGAGACTGCGCAGGAGTTCTCGGTTTTGTTCGCGCAACGCCGAGGCCGGCTCGTCGGTCCGTGCGCGGCCGACCTCCTCGGCGATGGTGGACAGGGCGGGACCTGAGAAGGGCTTCTCGCCGAACGGCAGCCGCATCCCGAAGGTCACAACGGTACCCCGCCCAACGACGGATTCGATCTCGAACCGCTCCATCAGGCGGCGGGAGCCGGTGATGCCGATGCCGAGCCCGGTCGTTGATCGGTACCGTCCCTCCAGGATCTCGTCGAGGTGGGGGATGCCCGGTCCCCGGTCGACGATGCGGATCACGAGGGACTGGCGACCGTCCGCCAGGTCGAGACCATACTCGACCCGACCGCCGCCGGCGTAGCCATGGGCGTTGCGGGCGATCTCGGACACGGCGGTGGCGATCCGGGTCTGGTCCTGCACGCCGAAGCCGAGGTGCTCGGCGAGCCGGCGCACGCGCTGACGGACCGTGACGATGTCGTCCTCATGCTCGACCTGGCTGGCCAGAAGCGGCCATCTCATGCCGCTTCCCCCCGCACGACGAGCACGGTGGCATCGTCTCGGGCGCGGGCGAAGTCGCGATAGATCAGCCCGGCCACGAGCGACGGGTGTGCCGCCGCGATGCCGGGATAGGCGTCGAGGGTCCATCCGGTCGCGATCCCGTCCGAGCACAGGACGAAAAGATCATCGGGCCGCATCGGATAGACGAACTCCTGGATGCGCCGGGCCGCATGCCCTGCCGTTCCAGCGAGGCTGACGGTGCGTTTGGTCACCGTCGCGGCGACCACGGCGCCCCCGACGTTACCGACGCCCGCGAAGGTCAGGATGCCGACGTCGCGGTCGTAGCGCGCCACGGACACTGCCCCGCCCCGGGTGTGCCTGAGGCCCGCATGCACCGCGGTCAGGATGGCGCCGGGAGCGGCGTCCCAGTGGCGCACGAACACACGCATGGCTTCCTCGGATGCCTTCGCAGCCTCCGGTCCATGGCCGAGGCCGTCCGCGACGATGGCGGTCCAGCCGTCGGCGCGCTTGCGGATGCCGCAGGCGTCGCCGTTCGCGATCTCGCCCCTCAAGGGCACCGTCACGGCCCCGTAGGCCGGCAAGTCCGTCAGGGCGGTCGCGGCTGCCCGATGGGACCCGGAAAGGCGTGCGATCACGGCGGTGCCCGATCCCGGCCGCGTCGCGATGTCGAAGGCGTCCGAGAGGCGGCGCACCGCACCGAGGCCTTCGCCGGCGCTGCCGCCGGTGGAGTGGCCGTCGCGCATCGCGGAACCGAGGTCCGTGAAGCCGGGGCCCTTGTCGAGGGCGAGGATCTCCAGCCCCGCCCCGGTACTATCGTCGTAGGTGCCGACAAGGATCTCCCCCGGCACGCCGTACTTGACGATGTTGGTGGCGAGCTCGGTGACGACGATGGCGACCCGCCCGGCGGCGGTCTCGTCGAAGCCGTTGGTCTGGGCCACCGCCACCGCCCGCCGACGCGCCTCGGCGACTTGGCTCGTTTCCGTAACGGTAACCCGCTCCATGTTCACTTCCAGCGCACGACGGTCACGCGCGTGCCGACCCCGGGCGTTGACTCGATATGAAACTCGTTGGAGAGGCGCTTTGCTCCGCCCAGGCCGAGCCCGAGGCCGCCGCCAGAGGTGAAGTGGTCCGTCAGCGCCTGCTCGATGTCGGCGATGCCGGGTCCCTCGTCCTCGAACGTGAGGCGAAGCCCCTTGCGCGTCCCGGTCTGCACGACCTCCGCGCGGACATCCCCGCCGCCGCCGTAATCCAGGGTGTTGCGGGCGAGTTCGCTCGCCGCGGTCACGAACTTGGTCTGATCGACGAGGCCGAGACCGATCTCGATGCAGAGCGTGCGGACCCGCTGGCGCACGCGCACCACGTCGTCGCCCGAGCGTATTGGAAGGGTCTCAGCTTTCGTCACGGTCCCAGTCGCCCCCGTGACCCTCGCCCTCCTCGGCGATCCGCGACTGGATGATCGCCATGCCACGCTCGACGTTGAGCGCAGTCCGGATGCCGGTGAGTTCCAGCCCGAGTTCGACCAGCGTGATCGCGACCGCCGGGCGCATCCCGGCCACGACCGTTTCGGCGTCGAGGACGCGCGAGACCGCGGCGATGCTCACCAGCATGCGACCGATGAAGGAATCGACGATCTCCAGCGCCGAGATCTCGATGAGCACGCCGCGGGCGCCGGTGCGTGCGATCATCGCCGACAGGTCCTCCTCCAGGGCGATGGCGAGGCGGTCTTGCATGTCGACTTGGATGGTGACGATCAGGGCGCCACCCAGCTTAAGGATCGGGATGCGGTCCATAGGCTCAGCGGCGCTCTTCCGTCGACGCCGTCTGCTGGCGGACGATCTTGCGGCCGGTTCGCCTCAGGGCGACGGCGAACGCGTCCGCCAGGGTCGCCTTGGAGACGACGTTGAGCTCGACGCCCAAGTGCACCATCGTCTGGGCGATCTGCGGCCTGATGCCGGATACGATGCAGTCCGCGCCCATCAGCCGGGCGGCGGCCACGGTCTTAAGCAGGTGCTGCGCCACCAGCGTGTCGACGGTCGGTACCCCGGTGATGTCGATGATTGCGATCTCGGCCTCCTCATCGACGATGGCTTGGAGAAGGTTCTCCATCACGACGCCGGTGCGGGCACTGTCGAGGGTGCCGATTAAGGGTAGCGCTAGGATACCGTCCCACAGGCGTACCACCGGCGTAGAAAGCTCGGCGATCTCCTGCCCCTGTCGCCCGATCACCTCCTCGCGGCTCGCCAGGAACACCTCCATGGTCTGCAGCCCCAGCCGGTCGAGTATTTTTCCGGCCGCCAAGACGCTTGCCGCAAAGCCTGAATCGTCCGCGGCGGACATGCGCCGCAGTGCCTCAAAGATCGGCTCCTTGAGAGAGAAAACGAAATTGGCAGTGTCAGTAGGGGTGAACCCCTGGATCGCTCGCGAGCGCGAGATGTCGGCGAGGCTTTCGCGCAATGGAACGAAGTGTTCTCCGTCTGCGTCTAGCCCGCCCGAGACGATCGCGTTCCTGAGCTGACTGAAGACCGCCTTGGCCTGGGTCTGGAGCTCCGCCATGCGGATGCGGCCACTCTGCAAGGAAGTCCCCCCCTGGAGGGATGCGTTCCAGGCGTCGAGGATGGCGGCCTCGTCCTCCGTCAGCGTCCTTTTCAGGACCCCAGCCCCGTCCATGCTCATCAATTCTTCCTCGCGGTCATATTCGAGCTTCTACCCGGGTCCTCGGCATATCGAAAGCCGAAGGATAATCCGGAAAAGCGGACGCTCATCCCAGGGACGAGAGCGGTGGCTTTGCGTCAAAGGCGCTCGGCCAGCTCGGCCGAGAATGATCTCCGCAGCGGACTGCTTGCGCCCTTATTCGTTCCACTCCAGGGCAGGCAGTGGCGACGCCCGTTCGCTTTCCAAAGCACCTGGGTCGTGACACTCACTACCCATGAGCAGCTTGCACAAACTGATCGGGACGGTCGCCCTTCGACGTCCTTCACCGATCGTCGACTACGGCATCACGCTACTGTTCGTCGGTGCCATGACCTTCGTTCGGTTTCTTGCTCCGGCCTATGTCGCACCATTCCTGTTGTACATTCCGGTCCTCCTGGTCGTGAGCCTGGCTTTCGGCTGGCATGCAGGGACGCTGGCGCTGTCGTTGTCCACTCTGATCGCCGCGTGGTTCTACACGCGCGACAGGTTACTCGGTGGCGTCGACGTCGCCCTGCTGTGTCAGTACGTAGCGGTCGGCGCGACCATGGTGTGGGTCTGCCACGCCCTGCGCCGGTCCGTCGTGCAGAACGAAGCCACGCTGGAGCGGCTCAACGCAGCAAATCATATTCTCGTGGACAGAGAGGCGGCGTTGACCAGCGCCAATGCCGCGGCGGAGGCCGCCAAGGAAGCCGCCGAGCAGGCGAACACAGCGAAGAGCGATTTTCTGGCGAATATGAGCCATGAACTCCGCACCCCGCTTTCGGCAATCATCGGCTACAGCGAGATGATGGGGGAGGAGATCGCAGATGGCTGCGAGGCGTCGGACCTCGTGGCCGATATTGGAAAGGTCGAGCGCAACGCCCGTCATCTGCTCGGACTCATCAACGACGTGCTGGACCTCTCTAAGGTCGAGAGCGGCAAGATGGAGGTCTACGTCGAGGATTTCGCGGTGGAGGACATGCTGCGCGACGTTGCGGGTTCGGTGGCGACGCTGGTTGGCAAGAAGGGTAACACCCTGGAGATGCGGCTCGCGCCCGGGCTGGGCCGGATGCATTCCGACCTGACCAAGACGCGGCAGGTGCTCTTCAATTTCCTGAGCAACGCAGCCAAGTTCACAGAGAGCGGGACGATCACCCTCGCCGCCTCGCGCATGACGGATGTCTCGGGCGTCGACCGGCTTTCGTTCTCCGTCGCGGATTCAGGAATTGGTATGACAGCTGAGCAGGTGTCGCGCCTGTTCCGGCGTTTCGAGCAGGCCGATGCCTCTACGACGCGCAACTTCGGCGGTACGGGGCTTGGCCTTTCGCTCACGCGTGCCTTCGCCGACATGCTCGTGGGGACCGTCACGGTGTCCAGCGTGCCTGGTCAGGGAAGTACCTTCACGTTCACCGTGCCGGCGACCTTCGTTCCACCCGTCGACGATCAAGCCTCGCCCGATCCAGACGTCGTCGCCGACGACGGCGTGGGAGACGATGTCATCCTGGTCATCGACGACGATACGGACCAGCTCGCGCTCACCACGCGCTTCCTGCATCGCGAAGGCTTCCGAGTTCAGACAGCCACGAACGGCAGGGCCGGGCTCGATCTCGCTCGAAGGCTACGGCCGCGGGCGATCCTGTTGGACGTGATGATGCCGGGTGTGGACGGTTGGTCAGTGCTGAGCCAGATCAAGTCGGACGAAATGCTGGCGCCGATCCCGGTCGTGATGGTCACGTCCGTCGATCAGCGCAATCTCGCAGCGTCGCTCGGCGCCGCAGACTACATGCTGAAACCGGTCAACTGGGCGCGGTTTGGCAAGATCGTCAACCAGTTCAGGTTGGCTGAGACGGACCGGCGCGGCACCGTGCTGCTAGTCGAGGACGAGGCCGTAACCCGCATGGCGATGCGCTCCACCCTGGAGGAGGACGGCTGGTCGGTCGTGGAAGCCGCGAACGGCGAGGAAGGCCTGCAGCACGCAGGGAATACCAGGCCGGACGTCGTGATCGTGGACCTGAACATGCCCATCCTAGACGGCTTCGGCTTTCTAGAGGGCGTTCGAGCCCTGCCCGGCTGCTCGGACATCCCAGTGATCGTGCTGACGGGGCGAGAATTCTCGTCGGAGGACCGGAGCAAGCTTCGCGGCGCGAGCCAGATCCTCAATCGCGGCGATTTCGCATCGGCGAGTTTGGCTGAAAGGCTGAAGGGTCTCTCAGCATGAGAAAGGCGAACCCGGCTAGCAGCGTCAGTATCGTGCCCTCTCTAATGTCCGATTTGAAGAATAAAAGTCGGAGGCCTGAACGACCGCGTCGGGTCGGCACCCGTCTGTCCGTTCTACGACCGGGTCGGGTGGGTTTCCGTCAGTCTGCTTCTGGGCAGCACCGGATGGAAGCTGACGTTGTAATTGTACCTGCTCCCAACTCTCAACAGACCATCCGAAATTCGTCACTTAGGGAAGCGAGACGACACCCAATTTCGTTCGGATTGGACGGTACTCTCCGCGGGTCGATGTCTATCATACATACGCCCCCTGCCTACCGGATGTGTGCTAAGGCTGATCGCAGCTTCGTCGGCCATGCTTCGGGACCAGCCATCGAACACGCGCGGGGCATCCCGGAGAGAGGAAATTGAACCGCCGGTGATGACCACCGATCCGCTTATTGCGCCCGACGTTCAAGACCCCGGTCGCCTCGCAGCTCTCGACGCCTACGACATCCTCGACACCGCGCCCGAGAAGGGGTTCGACGACGTCGTCCTGCTCGCACGCAACATCTGCGGCACACCCGTCGCCCTTGTGAGCCTCGTCGCCGGCAATCGCCAATGGTTCAAGGCCCGCATCGGCTTCCCCGATTGTGAGACCGACCTGAACGCCTCAGTCTGCGCGCACGTCCTCGCCGAACTCGACCTCCTCGTGATCCCGGACCTGACAAAGGACACACGCACCCGGGGGAACCCCCTCGTGACCGGTGGTCCCCGCATCCGCTTCTACGCCGGGGCGCCCTTGCGTACCCCGGAAGGCAAGGTTCTAGGCAGCCTTTGCGTCATAGACAGGAAGCCAAGGCCCGGCGGGCTGACTCATGTCCAAGTCGAATCCCTGCGCGCTCTCGCTGGACAGGTCATGGCGCAGATGGAACTGCGACGGGCCTTAGCCAGCCAGCGTCGGGTCGTCGAGCAGCGCGACGGTCTGATCCGCACGCAGGCCGAGGTGACTGCTGCTCGCGGCGACATAACAGCCATCCTCGACGCCCTCGCGAACGGCGCTCTGGACGCGGTCCGGCATGCCGAAGGGGCCGTTATCGAGATGCTCGAGGGCGACGAACTCGTCTATCGCGCCTCAAAGGGCACTCTTCTCCGACATGCCGGGTTGCGAGTTCCCCTCAAGGGTAGCCTCGCTGGAGCCTGCCTCCTGGGGAACGAGCCGAGCCTGGTACCCGACGTACTGGTCGATGCCAGGGTGAAGCGCGACCTGATCGAGGTTTTACACCTACGCTCCTGCGTGCTGATCCCGGTGCGACGCGCCGGCCAGCCCGTCGGTGTCCTCAAGCTGCAGTCGAGCCGCCCCGATGCGTTCACCGAGGCCGACCTACGGCTGGCGCAACTCTTCGCTGCCACCGTTTCGGCGGGGCTGTCGGAGGCCGGGGAGGCCGCAGCCAACCTGGAGGCCGCCCGGAGCGAGCGCCGTCGCAAGGCGGTGTTCGATAGCGCCGTCGATTACGCCATCATCCTGCGTGACCTCGACGCCAACGTGACCGACTGGAACGAGGGCGCCACCGCCATTCTTGGTTGGCGTCCCGAGGAGATGATCGGAAAGCCCACCCACGCCTTCTACACCCCGGAGGACCGCAGGGCGGGCGTCCCGGAACAAGAGATGCGCGACGCCCTCGCCGAGGGACGTGCCAGCGACGAGCGATGGCATCTGAAGCGGGACGGCACCCGCTTCTGGGCAAACGGCGAGCTGATGGTCTTGCGTGACGAGGACGGCGCCGCCATCGGCTTCATGAAGATCCTGCGGGATCGCACCGAACAACGGCTCGGCTTCGAGCGGCTGCGCGAGACCGAGGATCGCCTTCGGCGCGCCCAAGAAGCCGGGGGCGTGGGCATGTTCCACGTCGATGCCGAAGGCATGCTGTACCCGACACCGGAGTTCTGCCGTCTCTACGGCCTGCCCGAGCGCGAGGCGTATCCGTCCACCGCCTTCGAGCGATTGGTCATCCCCGAGGATGCACAGTTCGTCTCGACCGCCGACTCCCGCGCCAGCGGCGAGGCCCCGCGCGATGTCGAGTATCGCATCCGAAGGCCTGACACCGGCGAGATCCGCTGGATCGCCCGTCGTGGCGAGTTGGAGCATGACGGGGCGGGGCGCCTTGTCCGGTTCGCCGGGGTGTCACGCGACATCACCGAGCAGCGCATGGCCCGGGAGGCGTTGGCCGAGAGCGAGCGTCATTGGCGCGGTCTTTTCGAGCGTCTTCGCGAGGGCTTCATCCTCGGCCGCGTGATCCGCGACGCCCGCGGACAGGTGACCGACTGGCGCTACGAGGAGGTCAACCGGGCCTGGGGCGAACTCGTCGGTGTGGCGAGCGACAGCGTGGTGGGCCGCACGATCCGCGAGGTTTTCCCGGGGATCGAGGACGAGTGGGTCCGGGAATTCGCCGACGTGGTCGGGACGGGCCGCTCCGCCACCTTCACCCGCCAGGTTGGGACCCTGGATCGTTGGTACGAAGGCCGAGTGCACAAGCTCACTGACGACACCTTCGCCGTGCTTTTCCTGGAGGTGACCGAGCGGTTCCTTGCCGAACGTGCCCGCGAGGCGGAGGAGCGGCGCAAGTCCGCACTGTTGGAGCTCGGCGACCGCCTGCGCGACCTCATGCGCATCCCCGAAATGACCCTGATGGCGGCCGGCGTGGTTGGTCGGACGCTGAAGGCTGGGCGGGTCGGGTTCGGACGCCTCGACGTCGCCGCGGACGATGTCGTCGTGGAACCGGACTGGACCGCCCCGGGACTGAGCAGCATCGCCGGCAGGCACCGCTTCGAGGATTACGGCGACCTGCGTTCCGACCTGATGGAGGGCGAGGCGGTCGTCGTGTCGAACGTGGCCACGGACCCACGCACCGCCGCGAACCTAAAAGCCCTGCAGGCCATCGACATTGCCAGCTTGATCAACATGCCGGTGCTTGAACGTGGGCGTACCGTGGCCCTGCTCTTCGTCCATGACTGCTTCCCGCGGCACTGGACCCCGGAGGAGCTCGCCTTCCTGCGCGCTGTGGCCGACCGGGTCGAGGCGGCGGTGGCGCGCGTCCGTGCCGAGGAGCAGCAACAACTCCTGAACCACGAGCTTTCTCACCGAATGAAGAACACGCTGGCCATGGTGCAGGCCATCGCGACCCAGACACTTCGCGGCGCAAGCGACATCGAGTCAGCCAAGGAGGTCCTGGTCGCCCGCCTCCTCGCCCTCGGCAAGGCGCACGACATCCTGATGAACGGCGAGGGCGAGAGTCAGACCACCGACATCCGCACCGTGGTTCAGAATGCCCTCACCTTGCACGACGACCCCGAGCGACGTCGCTTCGATCTAGAGGGGCCGGTCGTACCATGTGGTTCGCACGCTGCCCTCTCCCTGGCGCTGATGGTGCATGAGCTTGCCACCAACGCCGCCAAGTACGGTGCCCTCAGCGTACCGGAAGGCCGCATTGCGCTGACCTGGAGCATCGATGCCGAGGCTGGCACGGTCCATTTAGACTGGCAGGAGAACGGTGGGCCGACGGTCGTCGCCCCGACACGCATCGGCTTCGGCTCGCGGCTCATCGAGCGTGGGCTGGCTGGAGCGGTCGGTGGGCAGGTCGAACTCCGGTACCCACCGGAAGGGGTGTGCTGCACCCTGGTCGCGCCGCTCTCGGGCTTCGTGTCAGGGAACTGAACGGTCCTCTCTGTCCCGCTCGCCCAATCCTGAGGGGCCGGGACAGAGGTCCGGCACACACGGCAAGGCGACCACCTACCGTAGCCGACTGGCTTTCTACGACTTTGCGAGCGGGACACGGACTTCGATACGAAGGCCATCGGCCTGGAAGGCGACATCGACCTTGGCCGCCGCCTGGGCCGTCAGGATCCTTTTGAGGACCCGCGTGCCGAACCCCTCGTGGGTCGGAAGGCTCGGCGGTGGTCCATCGTGCTCGTTCCAGAGCCAGATCAGGCACGGCCCGTCCGTTTCATCCTCGACGGTCCAATTCACCACGACCCGTCCCCCCGGGTGGGCCAGCGCACCGTGCCGAAGAGCGTTGGTGGTCAACTCATGCAAGGCCATACCGACCGGAACCGCAAGCTGGGAGAACAGCATCAGGGCTGGCCCCCGAAGCGTGATCCGGCCATTTTCGTTGTAGGGGTCGAGCTCGGCCTTCAGCAATCCCTCGAAGGAAGCGACCTGCGCCTCGTCCTCCGTGATCAGGGCGTGGGTTCGCGCGAGCGAGATGATCCGGCCGCTAAAGGCCCGACCGAACTCTGCCATCGAGAGGGATGAGCGTAGGGTCGCGTTGAGGACGGCCTGCACCGTCGCCAGGGTGTTTTTCACACGGTGGTGGAGCTCCCGCACCATCATCGCCTGTCGGTCCTCGAAGGCCCGACGTTCGGTCACGTCACGCTGTACCGAGACCCAGTGCGTGATGACCTCGTCCACATCGTGGACCGGGGTGATCAGCCACTCGACCACGTAGGTCGACCCGTCCTTGCGATAGTTAAGCGCCTCGCCCTGGAAGGACTTCCCGACCGTCAACGCATCGTGCATCCGTTCGATCATGGCGCGGTCGGTTCCCGAGCCTTGCAGCAAGCGCGGGCTGCGCCCGATGACCTCGTACGTCTCGTAACCCGAGAGTCGGGTGAAGGCGGGGTTCGCGTAGACGATCCTCGGTCCGTCCTCCTGAACGTCGGCGTCGGTGATGAGAATGGCCTCGCCGGTCGCCTCGACCGCTGCCTTCAGCAGACGCAAATCGACCCCACCAAGCCGTTCGGCATCCTGCCTCGCCGCGCACGTTGTCTCCATTATGGTCACGTGGGCGCGACTTTCCGTTGGGACTGGAACTGGGTCGGGATGTAGGCCGACACCGTGGGTCAACAGTGAATAAGTTCCTCGGTTGCAATCAGGATGTTGGCGGCGTTCAGCATGCCAGCCGGCCCTCATAAATGGGACACGACATGCTGATCGTAGGGCCGCCCGTGAAGCGACTGCTTCAGGCTGCAGATGGAGCCTCTCAATGATGTGACACGCTACATCAGAAAGATTTCATTGCTTCGCTATTAAGTAGAACCCAAGCCTACGTCCGCTTTTGGGATGCGCCCGCAGCCACTCGTACGACTAGGTTGGGTCGGCACCCGACGGTCGGCTCTACGGCTGGGTGGGGGTTTTGGGCCCTCCCGCTTACGCACCAGCCACAAGGAAAGCTGCCGCTTGCTTATGCGGCTTGAGCGCTAACAGATGGCGGCCTCGTTACACTCCTTTTGGAAGACGGGGCGCGCAACTTTAAGAGCTATGCCCAGCCAAGCTCCCTTACGGCCTGAGCGTCGTTCCAGATTTTCGTCATCCCAACGATCCTGTCGCCATCGAACTGCATGACGTAGACGTAGTCGGTCGATGTGCTTTTGCCCGTCGGTGGGCAGGGACCGCCTTCCCCGGTATGGGTTCCGTGGAAGATACCGTATGCCGCTACGTTCCGGCACTCCTCGTCCGTGGCGAAGGATTTCACCTCGTACCGACCGTCGGGGATGAAGGTCAGAAGCTCCTTCATCCACTCCGTATAGTCCCGTAGCGAGGTGATGCCGGCCAAGGCGTCGGCCTGGGCCGAAAAGGTCGCGTCAGTGGTGCAATAGCGCTCGCAAGCCTCCCAGCCACCACCCGTCTCGCATGCGTCGAAGAAGGCCTTCGCAATTGTCGTGATGTCGCTCATGTCGGGGTCATTCCTTTACCGTCGCTTTGGACGCCGCCAGTCGCGGATGCCCGTCCGGGGACATCCCGCATAAAGGCTCGCGTCGTAAGCCTTCATCAAACGGAGCAAATTCGCAGACGCAGGCACCCTCGGACGGATGCCTGCGTGGAACATCGTTCTGCTAGTTCGCCCGGGCGACCTCGACGAGGTTGTCCGAGAACGACGGAGCGTGGCCCATGTCGGTGAAGGCCCCCGACGAGATGCTGTTGACCGTGCCCTCGTTGAGCTGACGCCAGTAGCCGAGCGTCGCGACCACGATGCCCGCCTTCACGTCCTCGGTGATGCGCGCCACGCCCTTGAAGGCGCCGCGGTCATTGGCAACCTGAACCTTGTCGCCGTCCCTGATACCGCGGGTGTCGGCGTCGGCTTGGTTGATCATCACGAACTGCTCTCCCTGGCCCTTCTGCTTGTCTTCCATGTTCGCGTAGCAGGAGTTCAGGAAGTAGTGGCTCTTGGGCGAGACGATGTTGAGCGGGAAGCGCTTGGCCAGTTCAGGGTCGTTGGTGTGGGACTCGCGCGGGCCGAGATAGTCGGGTAGCGGATCGAGCGCTTCGCCGGGCTGGAAGCCCTCGTACATCTGCCGGAACGGTGGCGCGACGAAGTTCGTGGCGCCCTCGACCATGAACATGCACTTCCCAGTGGGCGTCGGGAAGTTGCCTTCCTTGTGAGGGGCACGGTCGTCCGGCGTGCCGACTTTGAGGCGTGCGAAGCCGTGCTCGCGCATGTACTGGAGGTCGATGCCTTCGCAGGCCGGCGCGTTCCAGTCGACATAGTGCTCCAGGCACTCCGTGTCGGTCCACTTGAAGTTCTCTTCCTCAAAACCGAGCCGGGCGGCGAGCTGGCGGAATATCTCGTTGTTCGGGATCGCCTCGCCGGGTGCGTCCGCGCATTTGGTGTTGTACGTCAGGTAGAGGTGACCCCAGGAGAGGATCATATCCTCCATCTCCGCCCCCATCGTCGCCGGGAGCAGGATGTCGGCGTAGGACGCGGTGTCCGAGATGAAGTGCTCGGCCGAGACCATGAACAGGTCCTCGCGCATCAGCCCCTCGACGATCTTGTCGGTCTCGGGCGCCTGTGTGACCGGGTTCGAGTTCCAGCACATCATCGACATGATGGGCGGGTCGAGCTTCATCTCCCCGGTCAGCGCGCGTCCGATCTGCAGGTTCGAGACGACGCGTGTGCCCTCTGGGATCAGGTCGGGCCGGCACATCACGTCGAACTTGTAGGGATGCTCCCACACGCCGAATTGCGTGACGCCGCCGCCGACATGGCGCCACGCTCCCGTCAGGGCCGGGATGGATGATACCGCCCGGATGGTCTGGCCGCCGCCGTAATGCCGCTCCAGCGCCACGCCCATGCGGATACCCACCGGCTGCTCGGTCGCCATCTCGCGGGCAAGCTTGCGGATGTCCTCGGCTGGGACGCCGGTGATTTCGGCAGCCCATTCGGGCGTGCGGGTGCTGGCCCGCTCCTTCAGCTCTTCGAAGCCAACCGTGTAATTGTCGACGTAGTCCTGGTCGACGAGGCCCTGTTCGATGATTGAGTTGATCAGCGCCATGGCCAGCGCGCCGTCCGTGCCGGGCTTCGGGGCGATGTGCCAGTCGGCCGCCTTGGCCGTGCGCGAGGCGTAGGTGTCGATGACTACGACCTTTGCACCCTTCTTCTGGGCGTCCTTGACTATGGCCCAGTGGTGCAAGTTCGTGCTGACGCTGTTGCAGGCCCAGATGACGATGTATTTCGAGTGGATATAGCTGTCCGGGTCGAGCCCCGCCGTTGGGCCGACGGTGAGGAGCCAAGCCGTGCATGAGCCCTCGCCGCAAAAGGTGCGCTCCGTCACCGTGGCGCCCATGCGGTTGAAGAAGGCGTCGCCGCCGTTCAGCCCGTGCACGAGGCCCTGGTTGCCGAGGTAGCTATAGGGCGCGATGGCTTCGGGGCCGTACTGGTCGATGATCGCCTTCCAGCGCGTGACGATGGTGTCGAGCGCCTCGTCCCAGGTGATGCGCTCGAACTGCTTCGATCCCTTCGGCCCGACCCGCTTCATTGGATAGAGCAGCCGGTCCGGATGGTAGTGGCGCTTCTCGTAGTCCTTCAGCTTCACGCACAGACCGCCCCGGGTCATTGGGTGGTCCGGGTTGCCGCGTACGCCGAGCAGCTCCCCGTCCTTGACCTCGAACAGCATCGAGCACGTGTCCGGGCAATCGTGCGGGCATCCGCCGAAGAAGGTCTCGGTTAGGCTCTCGGCCTGGGCCACGAGCAGGGAGTCGGGCTTGACGATCTCGTTCATGTTTCCTCCACGACCGAGCGTCCTGCCTTATTTTTCTGGCAGGCCGGCCCGGTGAGTCAGCAGAATGCACTTAAGTGCAAACAATTCCAAGTTTTGGTCCGGCGGAAGGGCCAAAAGAGTGCGGCGCCATGGTACCAACCGTTTTGTCGCGGATGAACGATGTGCCTCCTGACCTGGATCGTGGTGGCCTGGGCGGGGTACGCCCGGGGAAGGGTCGATCTCGTGCAGGATGCAACGTTTGGAACTGACGCTCACTCTGGACGCCAAATCCGAGAAACCGCTCCAGGCGCAGGTGTTCGACCAGGTTCGGGAGATCATCCTGGACGGTCAGATCAAGGCCGGCATGGCACTGCCTCCGAGCCGCCTGCTGGCGGAGCGACTTCGGGTGTCCCGCAACACGGTGATGCTAGCCTATGAACGCCTTGCGGCGGAGGGCTACGTCAGGGCTCGCGGCACGGCGGGCCTGTTCGTGGAGCCGATCCCACCGGATAGTCTCCTCCTGATCCAACAGGGCAGTCGTTCCCTCACGAACGGCCCGGTGCCGGACGCGTCGAGCGAGCCCCTGCTCTGCTTCGCCGGCTCGCCCGGCGGCGGTGGTGACCGGTCCGAACTCGATTTCTGGGTCGGGCGGTCCGATCCGGCCGGGTTTCCGCTGGCCATCTGGCGCCGGATCGTGACGCGGCTCCTGGCGCGGGAAACGGCCTACCTCACCGATTACTGCGATCCGGCCGGCCCCCCGGATTTGCGCATGGCCATCAGCACGCACCTACGCCGCGCCAGAGCGGTGGCTGTGACCAAGGATCAGGTCATCGTGACCACGGGTGGGCAGGACGCCCTCAACCTCGTGTTCAACCTGCTGAAGGGACACACGCGGCAACTCTGCATCGAGAACCCCTGCTACCTCGGAGCCTCGCTGATCTTCAGGAACGCCGGCCTGGAGATCCATCCGGTTCCGTTCGACGGCGAGGGGCTGCGAACGGACCTCCTGCTGACCGCCAAAGGCAGCCTGCTCTACGTTACGCCGTCGCACCAGTTCCCCACCGGAGCCACCATGCCTCTGACGCGGCGCCTGGCCCTGCTGCGATGGGCGGAGGAAACCAACAGCTACATCGTCGAGGACGATTACGACAGCGACTTCCGGTACGACGGGCCGCCGCTGACGGCCCTGGCCGGTCTCGACGGAGGCCGACGCGTCTTCTACGCCGGAACGTTCTCGAAGTCCGTGGGCGCCGGCCTGCGCATCGGCTTCGCCACGGTCCCGCGCATGTTCTGGGACGAGGCGCGGATGCTGAAAGCACGGATGAGCAACGGCCAGGCCTGGCTTGAGCAGGCCGCGCTCGCCGCCTTCATCGACGAGGGGCACTTCGACCGGCACCTGCGCCGCCTGAGGCAGGTCTACAAGGCGCGGCGGGACTGCCTCGTCGGGGCGCTGCGCAAGACGTTCGACGGGGCCGTCGTCCTCGGCGGCGAGAGCGGCCTCCACCTGGTCTGGCGCCTTCCGTCCGGCTTTCCGCCCGCCCGGCAGATCCAGCTTCTCGCACGCGAGCAGGGCATCGGGGTCTACGCCCTTTCGAGCGGGGCCGCCTACGATTTCGACCCCGGGGCACGGGACGACATGTTGGTCTTCGGATACTCTTCGCTCAACGAAACGCAGATCGAGGCAGCAGTCGGCGCGTTGCAGCGGATATTGCTTGGGCAAGCAGACCGCGGCGAAAGCACGGTTTGAGTCTGCTTTAGAGCACCCAACGAGATCGCTTCTTCGCCGTAGTTGGATCGAGTCCGGCTGGTCTGCTCTACGACTGGGTCGGGTGGATTTTTGTCGTTCCGCTTTCGGGCGGCAATGCATGGAAGCAGACGTCGTCTCCGCTGCCGCTGGCGACCCCTAGCCGACTCTCGGAACGTCCGCTCCGTGGCTGGTGAGGTGAAGACCGACGATCAGGTTGGGTAGATTTTTGCCAGTCTGTTCTTGGGCAAGGAACGCCTTTGGCGGGCATCGTCCAAGGCTTCGTCGGACTCCCACTCGAAAGCTTAGATCAATGTGCGGAAGAAGCAGCCACCGCCGAACGGCGCCGATCTAATGGGCAAACCTGATGAGGTCTTCAGGTTTTGCGTAGCCACTTCCAAACATGTTGCTCTGTCCCCTGAGGGCCGATCCGCTAGTGCTGCGCCCGACCACGTTGGGTCGGGACACATCTCTATGCCATTGTCTTGCCACGCTCTTTTTTGCCGAACCGGCATCCACTCCGGCGGAGAGCGCTCTAGGGCTCCCGAAGCTTAGTGCGCCACGCCTGAGGGGAGATGCCGTAGAGGTTGCGGAAGCTGCGACTGAGCACGGAGATGCTGCTGAAGGCAAAAACTTCGGCCAACGCGCCGATGGTACGCATCTCTAGGGGATCGGCAAGCGCGTCGCGTACCGCCCTCAGGCGCTCATGCCGCACGAATTGCATCACGCCCCCCTCCGGTTCGAATAGCCGATAGAGCGTGGCCCGCGAGACCTGCATCTGTCCAGCGATGAACCCAGGCGACAGATCAGGCCGCGATAGGTTCGCCAGCACGATCCTCTTGGCCAGCGTCATCGGCCCACCGTCGAGTTTGCAAGTATGCAGCGTGTCCGTGGCCTGCGAAGCATCAGGCGGACAGCGCTGGAGGGCGATGAACGAATCGGTGACAAATGGAGCCTCGGCACCGTGTACCGTCGGCAACTGGGGATGGATGCCCAAAGAGGGGGCGGCGAGCGTGGCGACTGAACTCAACGGGCGAGATCCTTTTGCAACCCGCCCGTTTGGCGGAGGCCAGTTCCCAGTAGGCGTCTGCGAAGCGCTAGAAGACCACCGGAGGGATACGTTGCCGGCGTGGTCCACAGCTCTGAGTGTCGAAAGCGCCCTGGCCGAACCCGGATGGTCCGGCCAGGGCCTGTTGAGGGTTCAAGCAATGAGGAAGTCGAGGCGCGTCAGCGTCGTTTGGTCGTGGTTGTCGATGACGGCGAACTGGATCGCCTTGGCGGCGGTACCGCTGCCATCGGCATCGTAGGACACGGCACCGGTTTCGTGATCGTAGATGATGCGGTCGGTGGAATCGACTTTGGCACCGGCCACACCCAGATCCTTGAACGCCGAGGCCAGGAGATCGCCGCCCGAGAGCGCTGCGAAGACGCTCTTCGAGAGCTGGATCGTGTCGTCCACGACCGAGAAATCGGTGATGTGGTCGACGTTGGTGGTGCCGAGCTTCGTGTTGAAGACGAAGGTGTCCTTGCCCGCCAGACCCGTCAGCGTATCCGCCCCGAGGCCGCCATCGAGATGGTTGGCGCCGGCATTGCCTTTGAGGACGTTGGCGAGCGTGTTGCCGGTGGCGTTGAGGTTGCCGGTGCCGGTCAGCGT
>NZ_KI912577.1:1436991-1489277 GCF_000519085.1 Methylobacterium sp. 10 | reverse complement strand
TGACGAGATCGGCGCCTGTGCCGTCGCTCGCCTCGATAGCTTTGTCGCCGGCATTGTCGACGATGTAAGTGTCCGAGCCGGCCCCGCCGATCATCATGTCGGCCCCGGCCCCGCCATTGAGGACGTTGGCTGCGCCGTTGCCCACGATCGTGTTGGCCAGCGCGTTGCCGGTGCCGTTGAGGGCAGCCGTGCCGACCAGCGTTAGGTTTTCGACGTTGACCGCCAACGTGAAGCTGACGGACGAGCGGACGATGTCGGTGCCGGCATTAGCCGCCTCGACGACGACATCCCTGGCGTTGTCGACGACGTAGGTGTCGTCGCCGACGCCGCCCTTCATCTGGTCCGCGCCCCTACCGCCATTGATGGTATCGTTGCCGGCCAAACCGAAGATGACGTTGTTCCCTTCGTCACCCGTGAGCTGATCGCCGAACTCGCTGCCTTCGAGGTTTTCGATGTTCAGGAGGCGGTCTTTCTCCGCCGGGACTTTTGTTATGACGGGAGGGGGGGTGATGATGACTCCACCCTCGGAGGGGAAAGGGTCTGGTTGAAACACGATCGTCTTCTCCGGAACGACCGCCTGCCAGTCCTGCTCATCGAGGGACACGATCACGCCGGCCTTCGCCGATTTGTAGCTCGCGATGTCGATGCCGTCGCCGCCGTCCATACGGTCGTCACCGACGCCGCCGTCGAGCCAGTCTTTGCCCGTGCCGCCGATCAGGATGTCGTCGCCGCCGTTGCCGTGAAGGGTATCGTTGCCGTCGCCCTCTGCGCTGTACACGATCCCGCCGCCACCGCCCCGGAGCGTGTCGCCGCCTTGGCCACCGAAGAGAGTGTCGTTGCCTTTCAGGCCCTCCAGGGTATGAGGGACGAGCAACTTCTCACCCCATTTGGTGGTGATTACATCGAGACTTGAATCAATCTGAATATTGTTGTCATCGCTGTTTGTACCCTTGATATGCTGACCTTGCGTCAAGCTCATCAGGGCAGCGGCAGCCTTTTCGAGTTTTTCAATGCCTCTTGCTTCTCTAAAATAATTGTTGAAGGTATCTTCTTCTAATTTATTGAAATCAGTTAAAAAATTCGGTTTTGTAGTTTGCTCGACAGGTGCGCGCCTTACGTATAGGTCCTTGATGGCACTATAATCAGTCACTTCTCTTAAAGATTGAAATCCGTTGCCCGAAATGAGGGTTGAAGCATCGAGCATCTGCTGTACCGATGCAGTCCCCTTATCCCCTGCGAATATTTCGGCCTGAAAAATCGGTCCGGACGCCGGCTCGTAGGAAACTCTGATCCATACCTGCGTGAAATCACCGGCTTGCCTCTCCCAAACATCGAGCTTGGCCGGCATATTGTTCTGGGCGGTCTCTTCGAACTTTTCGATGCCCGTGGACAGCGATTCAATAGCCGTTCGCAATGTCCCTTTGTATTGTTCGCTAGACGTTGCCCCATCGCCGATCTCGCGGATGACGGCGATTCGAGTGGTAATTGCCGATAGCAGCGCCGGAACGGCAATGGCGGCATCAGAGTTACTATCCAAGAGATAGTTTTTCGCCCGCGTGACCGCAGATGTCGAGAGTCTTTCTGCCTCAAACAGGTATTTACCGGCTAGTTCAGGGTCGCTTGTTGTTAAGTACTGATGAACGTAAGATTTAGCATCGTCTACGTCGGACTTGATATTTGACAGAATATTTTGATCTATATCATTTCGAACTTCATCGACTGCCGCAAGAACCTTTTTATTCAGCTCGACGATCTGATCGAGCTGCTCGCTCATATCATCCAGGCGTTCCACGGTCGGATCCGTGTCTGCACCACCAAAGAGTTGGGTCAATTCTTTAGGGAGTTCAACACCAGGAATCAGCGAGACCAAGTTAACTGCTAAATTCGCAACGTTCAAAGCCGCATCGAAATATTCGAACTTTAGCCCTTTGCTTCTAAAATCGGCCATTGTGCTTTCCCCCTCCAGGTTCACTATTTTGAATGGCCTTAGCTCAATTATCGACCAACGCATACGGAGTAAAGTTACTGACCCGCTCGAAACTCTTGTCGCTGCGTCTCATCGCGTCACTTTATGCCATTGAGCAGCGTTTCGGCCTGCCTCGGATCGACAGCCAGTTTTGCTGATGGCGGCTTTGAAGACTTGCAAAGGGTGACTGCAATGGCTTTCCCGGGAGGGAGGCGCAGTGTCGGCTTCGGGACGAAATCTCCAGGACCGCTTCCCACCCCAAGCCGAAGTTGTCGGATGGCCGACGAACGTCCGCTTCGGAGAAGCGATGACGGCGGTCCAGGCATCTGGGTTGGGTCGAAGGCGGAACGTCCGCTTAAGGCTGGAAGGTAAGGATCCGCTCCCCACCCAACTCCAACCTTCCCATAATCAAGCTGATTGAGTTCAGACCCTAGGTTTTATAACGACGAACACAAATTGAAGCGGCCAGGCACGAAACGAATGAGATGGGCTGCCGATGGACGTCCGAAGAGAAGGCGGGATCCCGGTCGGAAACGCGAACCGCGCAACTAGGCGGCAGTTCGCGTTGAGGTAGTATCGCCCGGCCTGAACGAGGTGAAGCGGTCCTGGGCGTCGAGGGGCACATCAACCGTGCAACGCAGGCCCTCGGGCTCGAACGCCAGCCGAACCATGCCCCCGAGCTCGTGGGTGATGCCACCGGTGATCAGGCGCGTGCCGTAACCCCGCCGACGCGGCTCAACGACGGGAGGACCGCCACTCTCTCGCCACTCCATCGCCAGCCTGGCCGCCCCGCTTTCGCCGTTGACGACGCGCCAGGCGATGTCCACGCGCCCTTCCTCCGCAGAGAGCGCGCCGTACTTGGCCGCATTGGTGGTGAGTTCGTGCACCGTCATGCCGAGCGCGAGGACGTAGCGCGGTGACAGGTCGATGTCGGTGCCGTCCAGCTTGAAGCGGTCCTCCTGGCCCTCTCGGAAGGGCGCCAACTCGTTCTCCAGCACCGTGCCAAGCGAGGCCCCGGTCCAATCGTCCCGTGAGAGCAGGTCGTGCGTCTTCGACAGTGAGAGGATGCGTCCCTCTAGCCGCTCGTCCGCGGCATCGCCCCGACGCGATTGACGGGCAAGGGACTGCACCGTCGCCAGCGTGTTGCGAACCCGATGATTGAGCTCATGCAGCATCATCGTCTGCCGCTCCTGCAACAGGTGGCTGTGGGAGATCTCGGAACGCAGTTCGCCCTCGTGGCTCTGCAGAGAGGCCGCCATGGCGTCGAACGCTTCCCCTAGCTGACCGAACTCGGACGGGCCCGAGAGGCCGGTCCGTGCGCTAAGGTCACCGGATCGCCACTCCGAGGCTGCCCGCAGTAGGCGCCGTACGGGGCGGCGGATCAGGACACGCCCGGCCAGCAGTGCAGCGGCCAAGGCCAGGAAGGCGCCAAGGAGAATCAGGATGACCCCTCGTCGGGTCGCCGCGTCGATGTCCGCGAATGCGGTCTTGGGCGAGAGGCCTACGGCGACGGTCACGGATTCGAGGTCGTCCGCGGTCGCTGCCGCGATGCCGGTGATGCGCATGTTCCCACGTAGACCCGGAAGGTCGATGACCTTGCCGCGGTTGGCCGTGATCGCTGACCAGAAGTCGGGAGGCAGGGGCTTGCCGACCCACTCCGCGTGGTCTGGTACCCGGATCAGGATGGAGCCCTTCCGGTCCGAGACCGTGAGCGTGGCATTTGGAGGCAGGCCGGCCCGCGCCTGATGTTCGGCGAGATGGTCCAGGTCGATGCTCGCGATCACGACACCCTCAGGGCGGTCACCGGCCCCGGGTATCGCCTGGGCGAACTGCAGTGTTGGCCTCTTGGTGATCCGGCCCGTCACGAAGTCACCAATGGCGAAGCCGCCTGTACGCATCGCATCCTGGAAATAGCCGCGGTCGGCAAGGGTGTAGGCCCCTCGCGCCGAGCCCAGGGTGTTGCAGACTATGCTGCCGTCTGCGTCCGCCACCCCGAAGAAGAAGGCTCCGGGCACCTTGCCGAGCAGGGTCTTCAGGTAGGCCGTGCAACTCGCCGGGTCCTTATCCTTGATCTCCGGAACCTCGGTGAGGATGCCGAGCACCTGGCGGGTGCCACGCCCGAACTGGCCAAGATCCGCTGCGACGCTGCGAGCCGCGCGCATCGCCTCGTTGCGCACGGCCTCGCCCCGCGCGGAGCGGAGCGCGTATTCGTTGTAACCCTGGATGGCGAGGGCGGGCACGAGTGCCAGCGCGACAAGGCCCACGATGCGTTTGGTCAGCGGCATGAAGGAATCAACCGTGCTCCTCGGCTCCCTGGCCGTCGGAAATGGAAGTTCAGGCCGGAGACATAGGCGGCGCGATGACCGTACCCAGGACCGGCGGCAAACCACTTCGGGGTGATATCCACCTCAGGCCGCATTGCTGTCGCGCTGCTCCTGCATCGCCGCAAGCGAGGCTTCCAAACGGCAGACGAGACCGGTCGAGGCGTAGGTGAGCCTCACCTCGCCGCCCACCTCCGCCGCGAAGCTGCGCTCGATAAGGCGCGAGCCGAAGCCACGCCGGGTCGGCTGGGCCAGGATGGGCGGCCCCCCATGTTCGGACCAGGTCAAGCAGAAGCGTGGGGTGTCCCCCTCGTGCACGACGTGCCAGCGTAGGTCGACGGACCCCATTTGGTTCGAGAGGGCCCCGTACTTGGACGCGTTGGTGGCGAGCTCATGCAGGGCAAGCGCCAGCGAAAGGGCGGGCTTGGCGGCGAGGCGCACGTTGGGGCCGCTCGCACGGATGCGCTGGGCCTGGGCTTCACGGTGCACGGCGAGCGCACCTTCCACCACCTCGGAGATGGGTGCCTCGGTCCAGCTCGATGCCGTGAGGATGTCGTGGGCACGCCCCAGCGAGATCAGGCGAGAGGCGAACGCCTCGCGCATCTCGTCGACATCGGTCCCGCCGCGCAGGCTTTGGCTGGCGATTGCCTGCACCAGGGCGAGGGTGTTCTTAACCCGGTGCTGAAGCTCGCCAGTCAGCAGGCGCTGCTCCTCTTCCGCCCGCTTGCGTTCGGACATATCGAGCATGGCGCCAATCATGCGCACAGCCTTGCCGTTGGCGTCCCGAATGACGTAGCCGCGGTCGAGGATGGCGGCGTAGGTCCCATTCGCACGCAGGAACCGGTACTCATCCATCCAACCAGAGCCTTCCCCCTCGATCACGGCGTAGATGCTTGACTTCACGCGTTCCACGTCATCGGGATGGATGTGCTCCTTCCACCAAGAACCGCTCGGTCCGACCGCCTCGGGGGCATAGCCGAACAGGGTCTGCACCGCCTCGTTCCAGAGGATATGGTCCGTGCCCAGGTTCCAGTCCCAGATAGCGTCGTTCGTCGCACGGGCCGCGAGACGGTAGCGTTCCTCGGTCTCCCGCAGCACCTGTTCCGCCAGCCGGCTTTCGGTGACGTCTCGTGCCGTGCCGATAAGGCGTACCGGCCTACCGTCCTCGAAAAGGGTCTGGCCCTTGGCGTAAACCCAGCGTTCGACCCCGTCCTCGGGGGCTACGGTGCGATATGTAACGTCGTATGCGCCGTCGCCATCTGGATCGATTGCGGCAGTCACCGCCGCGTTGCAACGATCCCGGTCATCCGGGTGCAAGCGCGACAGGTAGACGTCTAAGTTGACCGTCGCGTCCGGCCCTAGGCCGAAGAACGAGCGGGTGCGGAAATCCCAGTTCAACACGTCTCCGATGAGGTCGTAGTCGAAAACGCCTGTCCCGGTCGCCTCGACGGCGAGGCGTAACTGCTCCCGCGCCTTGCGGAGGTCGTCCTCGGTTCGCCGGCGGTCGTGGATATCGCTGTTGCTGCCGAGCCAGCCGGCCACCGCGCCGGCCCCGTTCCGCATGGGCTCGGCCCGGATCAGGAACCAGCGATAGGCGCCATCGGCCCGTCGCAGGCGCGCTTCGGTGTCGAAGAGAACCTCCCGCCCACGTGCCTCTTCCCACACCCGCATCAAGCCAGCCTGGTCATCAGGATGGATCACGGCGGTCCATCCCATCGGCAGGGATTGCTCGGGTGTCTGGCCGGTGTAGGCGTACCAACGGTCGTTGAGGTAGCTGAGGCTTCCGTCAGGATTGCCGAACCAGATGACGGTCGGCGAAAGCTCGGTCAGGGTCTGGAAGCGCTCCTCTGCGACCTTACGCTCGTGGATGTCGAGCGAGGTACCGATCCAGCTGCGCACGGTCCCATCTGCAGACCGCATCGGACGAGCCCGCGACAGGAACCAGCGATACTGTCCGTCGCCTCCCCGCAACGGAAATTCCACCTCGTATGGCTGCCCCGACGCGGCCGCTACCAGCCAAGCCCGCCGCGTGGGCTCCCGGTGATCGGGATGGATGGCTCCGAGCCAACTCGCCTCGCCGATCTGGCCGGCGGGCAGGCCCGTGTAGTCGTACCAGTAGGCATTGCAGTAGGTGACGTTGCCTTCGGCATCGCCGAACCACACGACCTGCGGGCTGACCTCGACCAGCGAGCGATACCGAAGTTCACTCGCCTCAAGGGCCGCGTTGTCCTCGCGCTGCCCTGTGCGGTCGCGCAGGATCTTGAGGAAGCCCACAACCTGTTCGTCGTTGGACCTCAGCGGCATCGTCTTGCCGGACGCCCAGAAACGGCTTCCATCCCTGCGCAGGTGCCAGCGCTCGTCGGGGGCGCTGCCGTGCTCCAGCGCGAGCACCCTCTCGGTCTCCGGTCGCCCTACGGCGCGGTCCTCGGGCGTGAAGAACACGGAGACCGGTCGGCCCAGTATCTCGGCCTCGCTCCAGCCGAGCACGTTCTCGGCACCGGCGTTCCATCTGGTGACGTTTCCCTCCGGGTCGGTCGCGATGATGGCGTAGTCCGTCGCGCTATCAAGGATGCGCTCGTGGAGCAGGCGCTGCTCGGCGTGTTCACGAAGCGACCGGCGCAATTCCATCTGGGCCATGGTCTGTCGCGCGAGCCGTAGCAGGCCCTTGCGTTGCCGGTCGGTGAGGTCGTGCGGCTTGGTGTCGAGGACGCAGACCGTGCCGATGGGGTGCCCTTCGGCCGTCTTGAGCAACGCACCGGCGTAGAAGCGCAGGCAGGGGCCACCGGTGACGAGGGGGTTACCCTCGAACCGCGGGTCTCGGCTCGCGTCCTGGACGTACAGGAAGTCTTCTTGAAGGAGGGCTTGGCGGCAGAAGGAGGAATCGAGCGGCGTCTCGCGCACGCCCAGGCCGACCTCCGCCTTGAAGAACTGGCGTCCGTCCCCGATCAGGTTGACCACACCAATGGGGGCATCGCACAGCTCGGCGGCGGCCTCGGCGATCTCATCGAAGTCGCTTTCCCGCGGGGTGTCCAGCATACGATAGCTGTCCAATGCCTGAAGTCGCGCGGTTTCTCTGTGCTGGGTCGAGCTCATTGTAGGGTCACGCTTGCGGGCAGCGGATCGTTCCATGGCACCTGCTGGCATCGATGGCCTGGACGGCCTCAAGGCACAAGGAAATCGTACCGTCGCATGACATCCTCGCCTACCGGACGCGAGGCTCGCACGCGGCGAATGGCGGTCCTATGCGCGGACCCGCATGCCGTGCGGATCGATGTCGGGGCATTGCATCTCAGGGCCTTGGATGACGGGACCTCGCTGTTCCGGCCCTTACGTCCGGAGCATGTCGGCGAGACTCTGGCTCTCCGGAGGCAAGTCCGGGAACGAAATCCTCACCGTCACCCCACTTTCGCTACGGATGTCGATCTCGCCGTCGATCTGCTGCACCAGGGAACGCACCAATCCGTAGCCGAGCGAACCCTCGCGCAGCCCCTTCATGCCCACCCCGTTATCCTGAATGACCAATTCAACCCGGCCGGGTTGATGACGGCGCACCTGTGCGAGGATGGTGCCTGAGCGGGGCGAAGGGAACGCGTATTTGACCGCGTTCGTAATCAACTCGGTCAACGCCAGTCCGAGGGGGATGGCCTTGTCGGCGCTGACGAAGATGCCTTCCTCGACCTTGGCCTCCAGCCGGATGCGCGCGTCGCTTTCGGTGATCGCCTCCAGTGCCGCGCAGAGATCGGCCACGTAGGTCCCGGCATCGACCTGTTGCACGCTTTCCGACCGGCTTAGCAGGTCGTGCGCGCGCGCCATCGCGTTGAGCCGCTCCTGGGTCTCCGAGAACAGGGCCTTCACCGCCGGGTCGGCCTGACGCCGCCCTTGCAGATTGAGCAGCGCCGAGGCGATGGAGAGGCTGTTCTTGGCCCGATGGTTGACCTCGACCAGCAGCATCTCCCGTTCGGTCGCGAGCTTCTTCAACTGGGTGTTCGCGGCTTCCAACTCGCGTGTTCGCTCCGCAACCCGCTGCTCCAGGGAGGCTGCCAGTGCCTGCAAGTCCCGCTCTGCATCGAACCGTCGGGTGATGTCGAGGTAGGACAGGAAGTGGTTGGTGACGGTCCCCTTGCCATCGTCGAGCGGGCTGGCGAACAACATGGAGCGGAACGGCTTGCCGTCCTTGCGGTATTGCAGGACCTCCAGGGTCTCGTCGCGCCCTTCACGGATGGCGGCTTCGTACTGCTGGATGGCCGCGGCGTCGGTCCCTTCACCGTTCATGAAGTGCGGATCCTGACCAGTCAGCTCATCCAGGCTGTAACCCGATAAGTCCATGAATGCCTGATTGGCAAAGATGATGGGGTTGCCCGGCAGGGTGGCGTCGGTGACCATCATTGGCATGCGGGTGAGACGGACCGCATCGACGAAGATGCCCCCGTGCTTGCGGATCGCGTCGAGACGGCTCTCCGCTGACGTCCGCTCCGTGGTCCCTGCCAGATCCTGCTGAAATTCGTTCATGCCAAAGCGTTATGGGAGATCGGAGAGGCTGACTACCTTCCTCCGCCAATGACGATGCCACTCCCTGGCATGGGCGCCCTCAACGGGCGTCTCCGTGCTGAGGGGGCGACGTGCGTTAGGCTGACGCCGACGACCTGGCGCTGGTCGCTCACGACTCTAGGAGATTGGGGCTAAGGAATGTTGATCCCGGCCAGGGCTGCAACCGATGGCACCCATGGCTGTTGCCCACTTATGTCGACGAAGCGTTCCCCCGAAGCATCGGTCATCCTCCTGGTCGAGGACCAGGACCTCGTACGGCTGATGGCTGTCGATATCCTGGAGGACGCAGGCTTCGTAGTGGTTGAGGCGCGCCATGCCGACGAGGCCTGGTCTATCCTCCACGAGCGGTCGGATATCGGGGTGTTGTTCTCCGATGTCGACATGCCAGGATCCATGAACGGAGTGGTCCTGGCCGAGCGCGTGTACGAGAACTGGCCCGATATTCGACTCGTCCTGACGTCGGGGCGCCACCGGTTCGCCGACCACGAGGTTCCCGATCACGGCCTGTTCGTCCCCAAGCCCTATGCGGCATCCCAGGTTATCGACGCCATTCAGCACGCGGCCTGATTTCGAAGGAGCCTGAATGCGCTCAGCATCACAGGTTACCCTGACGTCTACGCCGCCGTCTGCATTCCTTCCGGGCTAGCATGCGGGTCGGCCGGCCCCCCCTTACGGCGGCCTCGACGTCTCCACACTCGCAGATCTAATTTCGTAGCAAGTAGCGTGTAGCACTACTTACTACACGCTACCCGGCGAGTCGTCCTCTTGCTCCGCGTTAGGCGATCCAGGGCAAGCGCCGTTGCGGACCTGAACTACCTTTCCCGGAACGTATCCCGTTCGCTCCTCGATGTGCCCCCTCGCGTTACAGACCACCGGCGTCCGGCCAACCCGATAGTCCGAGGCATGGTGGACGTGACCGTGGACCCACACGCCCGGTCCCCGGTCCAGGATGAGGTCAGACAGGTCGGAGGCATCTCTCCACCGAAGATCCGCGTCGGCCCTAGGTAGGGCTCGTCGGGTGCGGAGCGTGATGGGCTAATTAACCCCGTCGGGCGCCCCCATCGTCCTGCTCAACCACCACAACCAAGGGATGCGGAACACGCGGCCTCGAAGGGCGTGGCGCTTCAGAGCACTCAGACCATACGCATGGGGGGATGAGCATGGGTCTCGACCGGTTGGTTCACGTCGACGACACGCCGCGTACTTGGCACTCGGTTTCGAACGTTATCGTCGAGGTCGAGTCAGAGACGGCCGCCAGCTCGATTTGCTACTTCACGGTCCACCAGGAACTGCCGGGTCTTCCGCTGCAGCCGATCGTAACCGGACGGTACATCGACAGATTCGAGCGTCACGACGGCACATGGCGCTTCGTGTTGCGCGAGGTTGAGGGCCGCTTGTTCGGCGACGTTAGCAAGCATGTGGCTGCCCCGGCCGAAGCTACCGCAGGGTGATGCCGTCATGACGGACAAACGACACGCGCTGGTGACCGGCGCGAACAACGGCCTCGGGCTCGCCTTTTCCAAGGGGCTCGCCCAAGCGGGTCTGTCGGTCCGGATGGGCGCCCGCGACCGTAGATCCTGATTTTAGCTTCCAGCACGGAGTACAAGCCATGATGAATGGGAAGGTCGGTTCGACCGGCGGCGCAGTCCTGGATCATATCGAGTTCGCGGTTGCGGACGCAGAGCGTTCACGGCGCTTCTACGAAGGAGCGCTCCGCCCATTTGGCATGACCGTCGTCATCCGTGTGGGTCCCGAGCGATCACGCACGGGTGGCGTACGATACGGCTTAGGACGGGACGGATATCCCAGGATCTGGTTCCATGATGGAGAGGCGTTGGGTACGCCCATTCACCTAGCACTCGCGACGAGCAATCGGGATATCGTGAACGCCTTCCACCGCGCTGCGCTCGCGACTGGGGGGACTGACAATGGTGCTCCCGGCATTCGCGAACAGTACCACCCCAATTACTACGCTGCCTTCGTTCGCGACCCTGATGGGAACAATATCGAAGCAGTTTGCCAGGTACCTGCCTGAAATCCAGGCGCAGTTGCGTCCCGCGAGACCGGCGTATCCTCGCTGGCCTGTTACAGCTTGCCACCGGCGTACGGCGGTGGAGCACAGGTGCGCAGTGGGCGATGGTGCTGAGTGGGGCATAGTCGGCTCCAGCTAGCACCTACTTCTTCGAAATTGCACTGCGGCACCCGGGATTACGGATGCCGCGCCCTACACCTTGCTGAGCGCCTTCTACTTTTTCGTGTCCGCCGTATGGCTGACGGTGGCGCAGGCGAGGCAAACCTCGATCGGGCGTACAGCCACAGACCGACTTCTCAGCGGCAAGTTCCAATCAGAACTGTGATGTCCACAGTGTTGAGCACCATGGGGATGAGCGGAAGCCGAGACAGTTCAGCCACTGACGGTCGCATGAGCGGCAAGGAAATCTACGAACGCTCGCGTACGTCCTGACAACCGCGCATGCCCGACAAAAAGGGCATGGATCTCCTCGACATCGCCCGGATGGAAGATCTCCAACACGGACACAAGCCGTCCGGCAGCGAGGTCTGCTGCCACATGGAAATGACCGAAGCGGGCAATACCCGCGCCCCCGACCGCCATGAGCCGCACAACCTCACCGGAATTGCCGAAAAAGTTTCCCTGGATTGGCCGCTGGCTCACGCTCGATCCGACGCGGAAGGGCCACGTATCGATGGAGCGGCGAAAGCTGAAGTTGAGGCAGTTGTGCTCGGAGAGATCGTCTGGATGTGCAGGGGTCCCGTGCGCCCCAAGGTAGGAGGGGGCTGCTACCACAACCATCCGGCTGCATCCGAGCCGCCGCGCCCGCAAGCGCGTATCGCGCAAGGGACCGATGCGGATGGCAACATCTGCCTGTGTCGACGCCAGATCAATCACCTCGTCCGTCAGTGCCAGGTCGAGGCTCATCCGCGGATGCTCGGCCATGAAACGGGGCAGGAGCGGCAGGATGACGTGGGTACCGAAGGGGACCGAGGCGTTCACCCGCAGCTTGCCGCTCGGCTCAGCCGTGCTCTCCGTAAAACCCCGTTCAATGGCTTCGAGCCCATCCATCAACTCCGCGGCCTGCTCGCGGTATGCCTCGCCCTCCGGCGTTAGCATCAGGGAACGGGTGGTTCGTCGCAACAGGGCGACGCCGAGACGGGCCTCAAGACGAGCAACCGCTCGGCTCACCGCGGACGGTGTTTGCCGCAACGCCTTGGCGGCTGCCGCGAAGCTGCCTCGTCGCACAACCTGGAGGAAGGCCTCCATCTCACCAAACCGATTATCCATACTAACGCCATTCGTGCATCAAAAGCACGACAATCTTGCACAGGTGCGCGCTAGTCATCAATCGTCGCAATAGACATCTTCGCCGTATCAAGCGGTCAACCTGGGAGACGGCCATCATGGATCTGCAGCTTAAGGGACGGAAAGCTCTTGTCACCGGGTCGACAGCAGGGATCGGCCTCGCCATCGCCAGACGTTTAGCAGCGGAAGGCGCAGAGGTAGTGATCACCGGGCGTCAGGGGGCCAAGCTCGACGCTGCCACTGCAGAGATCTCAACCCTTGGTAGAGTTCGAGCAATCGTAGCGGACGCCGGCACGGCGGACGGTGCCGAGACACTCGTCCGCGAAGCGCCCGAGATCGACATTCTCGTCAATAACCTAGGAATCTACGAGGCGAAGGACTTTGCTGATATCAGCGACGTGGACTGGCATCGCCTGTTCGAGGTCAACGTGGTGGCCGGTGCTCGTCTGACGCGAGCCTACTTCCCGCGAATGTTGGCGCGTGGCTGGGGCCGAGTCGTGTTCGTGTCAAGTGAATCTGGTCTCGTGCCGCCGCCGGACATGATTCACTACGCGGTGACTAAGACCGCCCAGCTGACGATCGCACGGGGGCTGGCGCAGCTCACCAAGGGCACTGGCGTCACGGTCAATACTGTGATGCCCGGTCCGACCCGCTCGGATGGGATCGGGGATTTCCTCAAGAGCGTCACCTCAGACCCAACCTTGTCGCCTGAAGCAATGGAAGCGGAGTTCTTCCGCGTTCACCGGCCTTTGTCGCTGATCCAACGCATGATCGAGCCGGACGAAATTGCCACGATGGTAGCTTACCTTGCGAGCCCACTAGCGGCGGCCACAAATGGTGCCGCGCTACGCGTCGAAGGAGGCATCGTTCCCACCATCGCCTGACCCCCTCGTCGTCAGGTTCATCGCGCCAATCCGGCTCGCAGGAAGCGTTCGGGATGTTGTGATCCTGCGAGGAACAACCTCTCACGACGATGAAACCCCGACCAGCAAGGTGCAGACTTGCGCCCAAAACGAAGTTACCGAATGTTCCACAAGACGTCGATCACCGGAGCAATCGCCACCATTATGGTGCTTGCAGGATTTCCCTCGCAAGCCGCTGAGCCGAACTGGTATCCCTCCAGATACGGAGCCGGTGATGAGATCGGTGCGGCTAACCTGCTAACACCGGAGGTCGTCCTACAAGCCGTGCAACTCGTGAAGACCGGCAAGGTTTATCCGTTGGCCGTTCCCATCGACAAGAACCTGCCTGCGTTCCGTCACCGGAGCTTCCACCTCTACACGGTCCAGCCTGGGGAAGCTGGGGGTACGAGCAAAGCCGAGAACAAGTTCACCTTCAACGACGAGGTCGTCAACGGCTGGACTGGGGTCGGGACGCAACTCAACGGCATCGGCCATATCGGAATAGACTACACGTACTACAATGGGAACAAGGCTAAGGATTTCGTCGCGATCGAAGGTGTGACCAAGCTTGGGATTGAGAAGGTTCCACCGATGGTCACGCGCGGCGTCGTTCTCGACATGGTGGAGCATTACGGTAAGCCGATCGTTCCTGCGGAAACCGAGTTCACCGTGGCGGACATCCAGGCCATTCTGAAAAAGGAAGGCGTAACCCTACGCAAGGGCGACGTTGTACTCTTCAACACCGGCTGGTTGGACCTAATCGGGAAAGACGACAAGAAATTCCTTGAAGTGGAGCCAGGGATTGGAATGCCGGCAGCCGAATGGCTGGCTGCTCAAGGAATCGTCGCGTTCGGCGGGGATACCTGGGCTTCAGAGATCTATCCCGCCAAGGATGGGCAGGAGTTCCCAGTCAACCAATTCATGCTCGCCAAGAACGGCATCTACAACCTCGAACTGATCGATTCGCGCGCTCTCGTTCGCGATAAGGCCTACGAGTTTCTCTTTGTGCTAGGCCAACCTCTCTACAAAGGCTCGACTCAGGTCAACGTCAATCCAGTTGCTATACGATGACCGCCTGCATGTTCCACTCTTTCGATCGGAACGGCAGCCTGCTAATCTACTTTAGTTTGTCGTTCTGTTTTCGACCTGCCCTTGCCGCCTAGGATACCGGACCTCATGTTCGAGAGCGGACGTTGAACAAGACGTTGCGGTTTCAGTGTAACAGGCCGCAGGTGGAGTAGCTTGCCGCTTGGCGCCGCGCTTCCGGATCAGTCGGTACGTGGAAACTGCATGCATGTCATGGCCGGAGGTCCCTGGAGGGACTTCCGACGGCTTAAACATTGATGCGCAAGTCCCAAGAGGCCGATGAGCCGGACGAACAAAAACCATTCCGAAAGCGTGAGCGGTCCAGGGCGTGGGGTCCGATTGCCTCCCGGGTGCGTTCACCTTCGTGTGAATACCCAGAAGGAACGCCAATGACGCTCTCTCGCCTGCTTGTTTCCTCGCTCGGGGCCATGCTCCTGGTCCCCACGGGTGCACTCGCGGATCCGCCGAAGGCCGCGGTCTTCGACTTCCAACTTGCGGACCTCGGCATCCAGGGACCTACCTTGGCGGACAAGGCGCGCCTGAAGCCCCTCAGCGATCAGCTTCGCTCGTTGTTAAAGGAGAGTGCCCGTTACGAAATCGTATCGACAGATCCCGTAAAGGAGGATGTCGCCAAGGGGTCGGACCTGCGTCGCTGCAACGGCTGCGCCGAGGAATATGCAAGGAAGCTCGGTGCCGACGTCGCGATCACGGGCGAGATCCAGAAGGTCTCGAACCTCATCCTGAATATCAACGTCTATGTGAAGGACCTCAGGAGCGACAAGGCCGAGCAGGCCTACAGCGTGGATATCCGAGGCGACAACGACGTGTCCTTCGACCGCGGCATCAAATACCTCGTGAAGAACAACCTGCCTCCCGCCCCCTGATCGTCTGGACCCCCATTCGGGACGAACGGAATCGCTATCGTTTTTGAGCCTGCTCACCACCTCACGACCCTGGCAACGTGCGACATCGCGAAGGTCGCCAAGGCGTTTGAGCGGCCTTGGATTCAATCGCGATGCCGGAGAGCGTCGACAAGCAGGACGAAGGCCGGAGCGGGCTGTCGCCGGCTCGGGTAGTACAGATGGTAGCCCGGGAACGGCAGACACCAGTGGTCCAGGACCCAGACCAGCCGACCCTCCGCCCCATGCGCCAGTACCCGGTTCTCGGGCAGGTAGGCTAGGTCAAGCCCGGCAAGCGTCGCTTTGAGCGATAGGGAGCTGCTGTTGAACAACAAGCGACCCTCCACGCGCACGTTGAGCTCGCGCGTGCCCTTCTCGAACTCCCAGGTGTAGATGCCGCCCCGCGTCGGGAGCCGCAGGTTGATGCACCTGTGTTCCGTCAGGTCTTGCGGCTCGCGAGACCTCTTCCGTCCTTTGAAGTATGTGGGCGACCCCACCACGGCCATGCGCATGTCGGGCCCGATGCGCACCGCCAACATGTCCTAGTCGACCTGCTCGCCGAGCCGCACCCCTGCATCGTCGCGCTCGGCCACGATGTTCGTGAGCCCGTTGTCGACCATGACCTCAGCGGTGATGTCCGGGTCGTCGGGCAGGAGTCGCTCCAGGGCGGGCCAGATTACCGTGTCCGCAGCGTGCTCGCCGGCGGAGATGCGGATGTTTCCGGCCGCCTTCTCCCGGTACTCCGTGAGCGCCGCGTGCTCCGCGTCGATCTCGTCGAAGCACGGAGCGATGGTGCGCACGAGCCGCTCGCCGGCCCCGGTCGTAAACACGCTCCGGGTCGTACGCGTCATGAGGAGGATGCCAAGGCGCGCCTCCATCGAAGGGACCGTGCATTATGCGAAGGCACGGTCACAATCTAACCAAAACGCAGCCCTTCTTACGGAGGTATCGATGCCTCCGCACTGGAAGATCTGATTTTGTAGTACGTAGCGTGTAGCGCTACGTACTACACGCTACCGAACGAGCCGTCCTTTTGCTCTGCGTCGGGCGATCCGGGGCAAGCGCCCCTGAGGACCTGGACTACCTTTCCTGGTCGGAACCCGGTTCGCTCCTCGATATGCCCCCTTGCATTGCAGACCACCCGCGTCCGGCCCATTCGATAGTCCGAGGCATGGTGGACGTGTCCGTGGACCCAGACGTCCGGGCCCCGGGCCAGGATGACGTCAGACAGGTCGGAGGCGTCGCACCATCGAAGGTCAGCGTCGGCCCTGGGAAGGCTCGCCGGATGCGGGGCGTGATGGGTAACCACCACCGTAGGACCGGAGTGGCTTACGGCCAGGGTGTCCTCGATGAAGGCACGGGTGACCCGGTGCATCGCGAGCACATCCTCGGGCTCGATGCGATTGCGCGACCTCGGACCCGTGCGGATCCGGCGGTAATCGACCATCCCGCCACGCCCCTGGGCGGTGCGGATACCGTGGTTCAGGTTGAACGACCCCAGGCGGAAGTCCGTCCATAGGGTACCGCCAGCGAACCGCACGCCGTCGATGATGACCACGTCGTCGAGCAGGAGGTGGATGCCGAGTGCACCCGCCCGCTCACGCCCCCGGGTCAGTTGGTCGTGGATCGTGTAGCGCTCCTCACCCCGGTCCCACCACAAATCGTGGTTGCCAGGCACGTAGACCACCGGAACGCCGGGTAAGCGCTCGCCCAGCCACTCCAGCGCCATGACCAAGGGCATGTGCACGTCACCGGCGACGACCGCCACGTCAAAGCAGCCCGACGGCGCGTGCGCGGCGGGGTCCCAGGCATTCTCCGGCCAATCCTGATGCAGGTCGGAAAAAACCCAAAGGCGGGAGGCAGTCATGTCCCCGATCCGTTCGTCGCCAAGCGCGCTAGGATCCGGTCCAACGTCACGGGGGCCCAGTCCCAGCAATCCACGCCGACATCTGCCCGCGTCGCCGTGCCCGGGACCGAGCCATGGGAATGCCCATGCAGGTGAAGCCCGCCCCGGTTCGAGCGTGGATAGCTCACGTGGGGGTAATGGCTCAGCCATATGGACTGCATCACGCCCTCCGAGTCCGGCAGGGTGATCATCGCCACGTCCCGGACGGGCTCGGCCCAGGGAAGACGCTCACCGATCCTCTCGTGATTGCCCCGGATGAGGAGCTTACGTCCGTTCAGGCGCAAAAATATCGAGAGCGCATACGCCTCCGTGCACCGGTAGGCGAAGTCGCCCAGGTGCCAGACTGTGTCCTCCGTGCGGACGACGGCGTTCCAGCGTTCGACCAGGGTCTCGTCATGCTCCTGGATCGAAGCGAACGACCGTTGTGTCTGCATCCTCGGACTGAGGAGGGCCTGGTGCCCAACGTGGGAATCCGAGACGAAATGAACTTGGGGCATGGCAGCCTCTCGCAATGGCGGAGGCTGGGCGCGCGGCATCGCTCTCCGGGATCAGGCGGTCGGGGGCGGCACCAAGCGTTTCATCGTTACGGTCCTTTATGAGTCCGCGTGATCGCCTGGCCGGACCTTGAACGCAAGGGGTGCTTGCGGTCCTGCTGCTAGGGTCGCCCCGGCGATTGACGGGCGAACCATATCAGCCCAGCTGGCAGCCACCATCGGCGAGTGCGTCATGCCCTGGGCCATAAAGACCATGGCATCCCGGCATCGTAGCGGCGCCAACTCCAATCCGCGGACACGTCGTCCTGAAGTTCGCTTGCATCGACCGATAGGTATCCGGATGCAGCCAAGCACTGGTCGAGAAGATCCCGTTTTTAGGGTGTTTATGGTTCGACGTCCGCGTACGGGCATCGGGATCGGAGGAATGCGCGGCTGGGTCGGGTGGGGAGCAGACCCTGACCCTTCGCCCTGAAGCGGACGTTCCGCCTGCGACCCGACCTAGTTGTAAACGCCGGCCGAAGCGCCGCCAAAAAGCGGACATTGGCCGGAGTCTCAGCTATCGGCCGAGACAGACCTCTCGCACTTTCGACATTACATCGGATCTCACACGTCCCTGCTGAGATTTGTCGAAACAGTAGACAGGCCACTCAACTCCGATGGTAGAGATTGTTCTGACCAGCTCGAAACGCCGGCTCGTAGGCAAAAAGCCCTGGAAGGCCGCCGGTCATCACAAAGAGAACTGGGCCTTCATCCTGCCAGGCCTTGTTACGAACAGCCGAAATCAGGCCCGCAAAAGCCTTTCCACCATAGACCGGATCGAGGAGCAGTCCCTCCGTTCGAGCAACCAAGCGGACGGCTTCGAACATCGCATCTGTCGGCATGCCATAGCCTTCGCCAAGCTGGTCTCCCGACACCCTGATGTCATTGTTACCGAATGCATAATTCTGCCCGAGAAGGCCTAAGGTTTGCTCGGCAATGACACGGGTGGTCTCCTCAGTCTTCTCAAGCGGCGCTAAGACGGAGAAGGATGTTATCCGAGACGCATCGTCGCCCAAAGCCTTGAGGCCGGCAGCCAAGCCGGCATGGGTGCCCGAACTGCCATTCGGCACAACAATGCGTCCAAACCTCAATCCAAGGCTCTGCTCCTGAGCTACAATCTCTGCCGCACAGGCCGCATAGCCGAGGCAGCCAACCGCCGATGAGCCTCCTGATCCAACAACATAGGGACGCAGGCCAACTGCGATGAGTTCTGCCCGCCGCATCTCCGCAACCACCATTGCATCCGCGCCGTTAGGTCGACGGTGAACCGTTGCACCGAGAAGGTCATCAAGAAGCACGTTACCATTGTACCGGTAGGCCTCATCTGTCCGGACAACCGTATCCGTCAACACCAACTCGCAGCTCAAACCAGCACGCGCTGCCGCAGCCGCACTCAACCTTGCATGGTTCGATTGACGTGCTCCAGTCGTGATGAAGGTGTCACAGCCTTGGCTCAGAGCCTCACCGACGAGAAACTCCAATTTCCTGAGTTTGTTGCCGCCTCCACCGACACCCATTAGATCATCACGCTTTACGTAGATGCCATGTTTCTTTGAGCACCCGATGCTTCGTTCTAGGCGCGTCAGGCGCTGGATAGGTGTCGCCCCCTCAATCAAGTCGAAGCGAGGTCGCTGTTCGAGAATGGAAAGCATGGACTAGGTTCCTAATGACCCTCTGCCTCGATCGTCATGGATCAAGATCTGGCCGCCCAAAAGATCCAGAACGATGCGAATGCCAATCGAGGATGAACATGAAATATCGGTATCGATCTGCGCGATCGAACCTCTTACCACGGGCGTCAAGGTATATACTCCACGCTGGCATCAATGATGGGCACGGCTGCTAAAGTGCCAGGTTCGGACAAAGGCGATAGCGGACGTTTTTTCCGGCGCTCAGATCGGTGTACGTAGTTGGTCCATCGACGCGTATGGCAAGGGTTTCGGTTTCGCGGGCAGGAATCGGGCCGCCAAATTGCTCGCAGTCCTGAATGATATCAAAGCGATTGTCTTGGCGGGATCGCACCTTCGCCCGACAGCGATTTGCCTTTGAACTTCCTATGCCATTGCCATCGTAGCCGCGCAGGGCGACGTTTGGCGGACTGTCACAACCTGTACCGACTGCGACGTAGGCTCCGTGACGAAGCGGCAGAGTATCCGCCAAAGCCTATCCAGCGATGACAAGAACAACAAAGGTGACAACGGCGCGCGACAGCATCGGATGCATCTTCTCGACTCTTAATTGGCTAAGATGCTTGGGTGAATTTAACGTGCACTTCTTTCGGGTGGAGAACTGTGATTCAGATCACACAGATCTGGACCGTGCTTCAGTCTTGAGAGGACGCCCGAATGGCTGGCTCGCGCTGTAGCCAGACATCGAGGGTTTGTTCGCGACCACGGAGGGCGGACGTCTGCCGCTCGTCGAAAATGCCGTCCGGCTCCCCGATACCGGCAGCCGTGAGAAGATCGGCGCTGGCGGCGAGGCGACATTTCGCGTCTGAAGCCACCGCAAGGAGACGGCTCGCGACATTGACGGTGTCACCCGTGGCCGTGATGTGTTGATTGGTTTGGCTGCCGAGGCGCGAAAGGATCACCGGCCCAAAATGTGCGCCGATCCGCACATCGAGTGTGCGCCCGGCGCCTGCCAGTTCAGGTTCACGCGCAATCCATTGCCTTATGCTGATGATGAGATCCTCAGCCGCCAGCAAAGCGTTGGCGGCCTGTGCGGGATCAGGATCGAGCGCGCCGAACAGGATCATGGCGCCGTCGCCCATGAAGTTGACGACAAGACCTCCAGACGTTGAAGCGATCCCGTCTAAGAGATCGTGGAACGTCTTAAGGATTGCGCGGGTGCGCACGGGGCCAAGCCGTTCGCTTTGTTGTGTAAAGCCGGAGAGATCGATAAAAAGCACCGGAATGTCGCGTGCGATAGGTTCGATCAGGTAGGTCGGATCCTGGGCTAGCCGGTCCGCAAGTGCCGCCGGTTGAAGCAGGCGTAAGACCTGCTCGGACTGAGCCACTCTCGCGCCACTCCGACGATCCACTGCTTGCCGTGCCGCAACGAATAGGACGGTCGGCATCGCGACCGCTGCGAGTGGCAGCGCTGCACTCCACCAAACACCCCAGGAAAATGCGACAGCGCCGGCCGCAAGCCACGCTGTCAGCAGAAGAAACACAAGGATGGCCGCCAGGCTCGGCGGCACGAGAGCGATCATGAGCGCAGCAGCGGTTGCAAGAACCATGGCTGCGACTGCATCGAGCCTCCGAACGCTCGTATCACGCACGAGGCCGTCACCTGATATCAAGTTTGCAATGCCGGTCGAAAGGAGTTCTACGCCAGGCAGGACAGGATCGAATGCTGTCGCGAAGGTATCGCTCCCGCCCAGCACCGTAGAGCCGACTACGACGACGCGGTTATTCAGATCAGCGACTGATGCAGTGCCGTCGAGAAGTGCGGCACCGCTCAATGTCGGGATTGTGCGTCGCGGTCCATAAGGACGCAGAGGAAGATGATACCCGAGATCGAGAGGGATGATGGCAGAACCCAGTTGTAAGTGGCCATCGCCCATGATCGGATCTCTACGAACTGCCAAGGCGGCGACGCGTAGGACAAGAGCTACAGCGACTCCCTCGTCTGTCCTTGCAACAAGCGGAAGATGGCGCGGGACACCTGCTGCGTCTTCGGAAACGTTGACGAGCCCGGAAAACGCAGCCGCGCCGATTTCAGGCGTCGGTCGGCGTACACTTGTTGCGATGGGTATGCCGGTCTCATCCACGCGGCCGTCGAAAACACCCGCAGCCGCCAAGACGGTTGGCGCCTTGCTGTAAGCGGTCGCCAGGGCACGATCGGCCTCAGGTTGGCGGCCCGCTTCCAGGAAGAGAACATCCACGGCAATCACGCGTGGATTCGCAGCCGCAATTGTCTCGATCAGCCGCGCTATCATCGCGCGCGAGACCGGAAAACCTCCTTCCCGCTGGACGATCTCGTCGTCAATGGCAACGATCGCAACGTCGGCGGGCGGCTTACGTGGCCCGGCCAGTCGCATGCGTAGGTCCGTCAGGGCCGACTCGACCGAGTCGAGGGGCGTGGCACGTCCGCCGATGTGGAGGTAGGCGAGCCAGCCGCTCCAGGAGAGCGCAGCGACGAGTGCTGCGATTGCAAAGCGCCGATTTATCTGACGGAGGTTCACGATTGGCTTAGAGCTTGACATCACGCCAACGGAATTTACTGCCCGAAGCGCTCGAGTAAGCCCCTGACGCGCTCTTGTGGCCAACGCCGTACTTCGAGGGGGCCCTGATCCGCATCGACATCGACGCCCTCGCCTGGGCCAAGCGTGACGGCCCCATCCAGAGTACTCCGGCGCGCGACGACGACCCGGCCTCGTTCCACGAAAACCGCCGTTCGGGCGTTGGTCACGTCGACGGCGTAGACGGTGCCCCGCACCGAGGCAAGCGCGTGAGGCGTAAGGATCTGGAAGCCTTCTCGGCGGACCCTTGCGCTCGGTGGCAGTGTGATGAGGGCGGCGCCACCCCCAAGCTCCGCGCCTTCCAAACGCCCGTCGCCGTTCCGGTCTATTGGGCGCAGCGTGGCATTCCGCTCAGTTTCGAGCAGAAGCCCGTCCGTGCAGCGCAGTACCCGTAAGGGCGGATCAAAACGCGTCGTCTCAGTGCACCGCGTCTGCGCTACGGCGGTACCCATGACGAGTGTGGCAGCGAGTGCTGTCGCCGCCCGCACTAGATTTCTCATGTGGTAAATCCCTTTTGCCGTTTCAAAGTTGAGGCCGCTCGCCAAGCGCCACCAGACGTTGAGCAATTTTCACCGTCACGCGGGAACGGCCCAAATCGATGATGCCGGATCGCTGCCAACTCTGAAGAGTGCGGTTGACGCTCTCGCGCGCTGCACCGACGAAGGCGGCGAGTTCCTGCTGGGTAACATGAATCTCGGCACCATAGTCCTGGGACAGCATGATCAACCGTCGCGCCAACCGGGCGTCGAGTGGAAGCAGTGTGGCCTCCTCCATGCGTTCGCTCATCCAGCGTAGTCGCAGACAGAGGAAGCCGATGATCCGCGCGGCCAAGGCTGCGTCGTGCGCAAGAAGCCCCAGAAAGTCATGCCGATTGACGACAAAAAGGTCAGTCGCCTCAAGCGCAACAGCCTCCGCAGTACGTGGATGGCCGTCAAGCAGGGCAATTTCACCGAAGACATCCCCCGGACCGAGAATGTTGAGCGTCACGGCTCGGCCGTCCCCGGTGCCAGTTCCGATGCGAATTTGCCCTCGGCGAACCGCGTAGAGGGCACTACCCGGATCACCTTTCTGGAACAGGACCTCCTGCCGAAACAGGCTCCTCGTCTTGCACAAGCCGGCGATAGCCTCGATGACCTCCGGTCCCATCTCGGCAAAGAAAGGGTTAGCGGCTAAGATTCCGGCAAGCCGGTGTGGTACGGTCATGGCATTAGTCAAATAAATTAACAATGCTATTTAAACAACGAAGCATCCGTCGAAAACTACTTTGGTTCTGCAAAAAAAGTTGAGGTTTTGTTGCCGATAAGCGCGAGTCGCCGCATAATTTCACTCTGCGGCAATTCCGAAAACGGAGCGGCGTGGTCTGCATCGACGATCGCGTCGAAGAACATTTCATGCTTGGGAATGGAAATGCTAAGAAGCCTGGCCGCTGCGGCAATCGGGTTGAAGAAACTGTGCTGTGCTCCAGCTGGAACGCTCACAGCATCGCCAGGCAAGCAGTCGACAACCCGAGACGTGGTGCCATCCTGGATCTCGAGCCTGATCTTTCCTTCCAGCACATAGAAGCTTTCTACGTAGTCGTGATGGTGGCGCGGCACACCGCAATCGGGCTGTATCGTAAGCTCCAGGCAACAGAAGGCGTCCTGCGCTTCGGCGCCACGAATTCTCCATTGCATGGCAATCCCCAGCATGTCCGGCGGTGCTGCTGCCACCGATACAGTCCCCTGGCCGTCTTCACGGAAGTCGCAGTTTTTAATCATCTGTGTTTCCATTTGAACGAAGTCTGAGTATGTTGCGTTAGATCAACTGCATAGACGCGCTGATCGTATTAGTCTGGCCGGACGCTGGTTTCAGGTGTTTGGCAGCAGTTCGACCCCGAAGCGGGAGGACAGGCTGGCGAGCCGTGTCAGAGCCTCGGAGCCTGGCGCCTGTACCGTCTCGGAGCTCGTTGTGGTAGCCTGCCCGGCTTCACGTACGAACCGCTCAAACCCCGCTGGGGTGCAGAACACCAGCGCATGCGCGTCCTGCGGACCCGCATTTCCCAAGCGGTGAGCTTCGCCGCGCGGAAGGATCGCGATCTCTCCGGCAGACAGTAGGCGGGTTTCGCCTCTTGCCTCAACGACGATCTGCCCGTCTAGTACGTAAATCGTCTCTTCTTCGTGCAAGTGTCGGTGTAGCGGTGTCCACACGCCGGGAGGGTTCGTGATACGAAGAAGGGAGAACTCACCCTTCGAATCCCCGCCGGCGACCAGGATGTCGACGAGGGTCCCCGCAAAAGAAATGGTTTCATTTCGATGCATCAGCACACTCCCAGCTTGAGCATTCATGAATGCTATTTGATGGAACTTATCTATAAAATTAAAATTCATATGCACGCAGTATTATTATAATCGAATTAATTAGATTTTTTACTGGCAATGGCCTGATGCTTTGAGCTTAAAGGTCCGCTCGTAGTTGTTGAAGCTAGCCTTTGCAAGCACATCGCTACACCTTCGGGCGATGCGACATCCAGGAATTTTTTCGCGGCGGCCTTGCAGCTCTCTTCGGTCGGGAACGACATGCTCGCATCCAATGCGCGTATCGCCGTCGATCCCTGTGAACTCAGCATTAAAATCAATGTCCAGCTCAACATGGTCCGCTCTGACTTTCGTTTGAGATTTATTTGGTTAACTGAGTATTAAGCTCTGACCGGCACTTGGTGCGGGAAAGATCAACGCCACCGCCTCCCAAGACGGGTAATTGGCATCTGCCGCATCCCGCGCCAAACGATCAGCCGAAACTCCTTCGATCAAGCGCGTGGTCGTTTGCATGCATTCCGTGTCGATCGGAGTTTCACGGAACTCGCTCTAGTAGGAGCTAAGCAGGTACCCCTCGGAGGGATAGCCCCAGCCGAAGCCCCCGAAGCGATGCTGGAAGCCGCGATGGTAGAAGCGACCATAGTGGCCGAACCTTCCGAAGCCGTAGCCTCTGTAACCGAAGCCGCGGTACCCTTAGCTGCCATGGTGACCAAAGCCGCCGTGCCCGAAGCCGCCATGGCCAAATCCGCGAGCCTCGGCTTTGCCGAGCCCGCCAGCCACCGCTACGAGCGTGATGCCCGCCGCCAACATCACCTTCGCCGAAACCGTCTTCATCGCGTGTCTCCCTGTTTGGGTGACAGCACCATGGGCCCGTTCGCCGCCGAGAAATGTGATGCGGATCACAAATCCACGGAATGCCTGTATATCGTGCCCAGTTTAGGCGCGCCGCCGACCGTGTCCACGCGGAAGCGAGGGCAGCGCCGCCGATGAGGAAGTGTGTCTGCTGCCCTTGTGCAGGCCTCCCTGCGATGTTCAGGGACGGCTTGTGGATGCGATGGGTGCCGAAGGCGACGACCACCGGGCTGTCCTCGCCAGCCCATACCGCCGGTGCTTTCAGGAGTCCTGCCGATGACTCCGTGTGAGTTGTCGGTGTTAAACAGTGGCCCTCCCGGACGTTGTCTCGTCTTCGATATAAGCACGAAGGTTGGGTATCCGCAGTCATCCAGACCGCCCCTCCCCGTCAGGTTATTTCGACGAGCAGGATCTCGGCGTCGGCACAGGCTGCGATGGTCAAGCGATCTTCCGAATGGATGGCGGCCCCGTCGCGGGGCTGCAATCGCATGCCGTTCAGATCAATCTGCCCAGTTGTCGTCACGAGATAGCCCCGTCGTCCAGGCTCAAACTCGTGTATGAGTGTCTCGCCCTGCTGGAGCGTCGCCCCAAGGACCCGCGCGTCGGCGTTGATGGCCAATGCACCTGCGTCTCCAGGGGCACCGCTCGCCAGGACCACGAAGCGCCTATCCCGTTCCGAGGCTGGGAAGCGGCGACTCGCCCAGCTTGGATGTCCGCCCGGCTTGCGTGGGTCGAGCCAGATCTGGAACAGGCGCAAGGGAACAGCCTCGGCGTTGAACTCCGCGTGGCGGATGCCTGTGCCGGTGCTCATCACCTGAAGATCGCCGGCTTCGATCCGGGCGCGGTTACCGAGGTCGTCCTCATGCGTGACGGCGCCCTCCCGAACGTAGGTGACGATCTCGACATCGCAGTGAGGGTGCATTGGAAAGCCGGATCCGGGAGCGAACTCATCGTCGTTCCAGACCCGTAGTGGACCGATGGGTCGGTGCTCGGGATTGCCCATGCCGGCGAAGGCGAAGTGCAGCTTGGCCTTAAGCCAGTTGCGCTCGGCGCCGCCTAGGGTTGAGAAAGGGCGATGCTCGATCATCTGGATCACCAGTTCCAAGTTGTGGAGGTAAGGGACGCCGACGCATCTAGGCCGGCGTTTTCAGGCCAGGTGATAAGCGGGCTCAGACCTGAGCCTGGCCACCGTCGACGAACAGTTCGATGCCGTTGATAAAGCTGGCATCGTCGGAAGCGAGGAAGAGAGCCGCCTTGGCGATCTCGTCCGGTTCGCCAACGCGGCCCATCGGGATCTTGGAGGCGAGGTAGTCGAGCATGCCCTGCTGCTGAGCTGCATCAGGACCAGCAAGCTCGACGAGACCCGGCGTGCAGGTGGCGCCAGGGCTCAGGGTGTTCACCCGGATGCCGCGGTCCTTCAGGTCCAGGATCCAGTTACGCGCGAAGGAGCGCACAGCCGCCTTCGATGCGGCGTACACGCTGAAGGCCGGCGTCCCTTCCGTTCCTGCCGTCGAACCGGTCAGGATCACCGAGGCTCCGCGGTAGAGCAGCGGCAGTGCCTTTTGTACAGTGAACAGCACGCCCTTCACGTTGCGGTCGAAGGTGTCCTGGAAGTGATCCTCCGTGATCTCACCGAGGGGCACCATGGAGCCGCCGCCGGCATTCACGAACAAGACGTCCAGGCGGCCCTTCTCGGCCATGACCTGCGCGTACAGACGGTCCAGGTCGGCGAGACTCGCGGCGTCCGCCTGGATGCCGATGGCGCCGTAGCCGATCTCAGAAGCGGCGGCTTCGAGTTCCGGCTTGCGCCGTCCGGTGACGATGACCTGTGCGCCTTCCTGGGCGAAGCGCTTGGCGGTGGCGAGACCGATGCCGCTGGTGCCGCCGGTGACGAGGGCGACCTTACCTTCGAGCTTGTTGGACATGGAAAACTCCGTGGGCCTGTGTTGCCGATGGAGAGAAGCTATCGACAGCCCCGTTCTGCCGAAATAGAAATGGCTGAAAGCCATCGTTGCAGGTTTGTCGATGTCGAAGCTGCCGGACTTCGAAGGCTTGGCGCTCTTCGCCAAGGTGGCGGAGGAGCGCTCCTACGCTGGGGCGGCCCGGGCCACGGAAGTTTCGGTCGCTACCGTCTCGCGTGCCGTGACCCGGCTGGAGGCGCGTCTGGGCGGTCGCCTCTTCAACCGCACCTCTCGCCAGCTCGCCTTGACCGAGTTCGGCTCACGCGTGGTCGAGCGCGCCTCGCGGTCATTCCATGAGGCCGAGGAGGCGGAGAACGCCGCACACGAGTTGTCGAGCCGTCCGCGCGGCACGGTTCGTCTGGCCGTGCCGATGTCCTTCGGTCTTCGCTGGGTGGCGCCTCTGCTGCCCGAGTTCTTTCGGCTCTATCCGGACATCACCATTGACCTGCACCTGAGCGACGCTGTCGTCGATCTCATTGGGGAGGGCTTCGACGCAGCATTGCGGATTGCGGTCCTGGAGGATTCCTCCTTGGTGGCACGGCGGCTCTGCCCGGTCGTGCCGCTCATCGTGGCGGCACCGACCTACGTGGCTGAACACGGTAGGCCGGCCCATCCGGGCGACCTCGCTGCCCACCGGTGTCTCGGCTACGCCTACCGGGCGCGTCAGGGTTCCTGGCGTCTGACCAACGTAACAGGGGAAAAAGCGACCATCATTCCCGCCGGGATGCTGCGTGTGACGAACGCGGACGCCCTGCTTCCGACATTGCTCGCCGGGCGGGGCGTGGCGGAACTACCGGACTTTATCGCCTCGGAGTACCTCGCAGAGGGGCGCCTGGAGGTGCTGCTACCTGATTGGCACCTTGAGGCGGGTGCCCTCTACTTCGTTACGCCGAGCGCGCAGGCACGGCCTGCGAAGGTCGAGGCGCTGTCCGCCTACTTCGCAAGTCACTTGTCCCGTCCAGGCTGGTCGAGCCAGCCGCTCTGAGTATGCCAACCGAGTTGCCCGACGACAGGGCGGCGCAACATTCAGGACTGCATGTTGCGCCCCACCAATCCTAGGCAGGACCAGGCGAGGCGGCTTGACCAAAACCGCCGGCGAACCGCTCGGCCAGACGCTGCGCCTTGAAGGCGTCCGAGACCCAGTCCACGAAGGCGCGCGTCTTCGCGGGCAGAAGGGTGCGTGAGGCATAGTAGACGGAGATCGCACCCGCATCAGCGTACCAACGTGGCACGAGGCGAACGAGGTCGCCTTTGTCCAAGGCGGATAGGACGTCCGGCATCGCGACCAACGCCACGCCAAGGCCCAGCAATGCCGCGTCCCGCATAGCGCCCGGATTATTGACCACGACACTCTCCTGTAGGAGCGTCGGCATCTCGCGGCCCGCCGCGTCGCGCATGATCCAGTGGCGGATACGCCCGGTTTGCAACGAGCGCATCACCATGCCGTCCAGGGACGAAAGTCCGGTCGGGTCGGTGGGGCGCATGCGGTCCCGCATGTAGGCCGGGGACGCGACCGCAGCTGGGTCTTGGAGACGGTCACGGGAGGGGTCGTCGAAACGTCGGTCGCCAACCGATTCTACCCGGGCATCGGGCGTGCCGGAACGTTGATCTAGGCAACCCGGCGCAGGCCGACGCACGACGAGTTGGTCCGTGCCTGGCCCGCGCGGGCGGCACCGGGCCAGGCCGAACTGGCCCGCGGATGGTGGCAGCCGACCATGGAGACCTTGCGTGAGGAACGACGCAAGGCGGCTTCGTTGGAGCGCGCACGGGCGACGCGTCGGCCCAGGTCGCCATGACGCCCGGCGCCCTCAAGCCCGAGATTGATCGTAAGGTTTCACCGCATGCTGCGCAACAGGATCGCGGCCTCGGGCCGAGTCCTGCCGTCCCTCCCTTCGGAGGGCCTCGCGCAATTGCCGTTCGGTCGCCCGCAGGCGGACCTCGGAGGAGGCCAGAGCGGCAAGCGCCGACAGAGCCTGCGCCTCACGCTCATCGAGCACGCGCTGCTTGTAGTCGATCACGCAGAGCGAGCCGACGGGGAAGCCTTCGTTGTCGAGGACGGGAACGCCTGCGTAGAAGCGGAACCCAGGATCGCCCGCAACGGCCGGATTATTGTTGAACCGAGGGTCCTTTGCGAGATCCTCCACCGAGAAGACCCCTTTTTGCAGAATCGTATAGTTGCAGAACGCCCAACTCCGCGGCGTCTCCGGAAGGTCGAGCCCGAGGCGTGACTTGAACCATTGCTGCGTCCGCGTGAGCAGGGTCAGCAGCGAGATCGGTGCTTTCAGTGTCTGGCTGGCAAGCCATGTCAGGTGATCGAAGGTCTCCTCGGGCGCCGTGCCCAGGAGCCCGGATCGTTCCAACGCAACAAGCCTCTGGCCCTCGTTGAGGGCGACCGGGAAGGGCAAGGCCCCGGACGGCAGTGCCATCTGCCCCGTATCGGCCAGCGACCGGCGGACGGCCGCCACCGCCTGATCGGGGGTATCGATCGCGATCACCCGATCGAGCCCATCGGACCTCTCCCGCGGCACGGGGGCACCCACGGCCAAAATGCGGCTGTGACCTAAGGAGGGGTTGGCCACGAGGCTGTGCAGGAGGCCGGACCGCTCAACATCCCCGTCCGCAAGATCGACCACGATGGCATGAGGACGGGCCGAGCCGAGCGCGAACAGCGCGGCATGCAGATCTTCGAAGATCTCAGCCTCGCATTCGGGGACGGCGGCGAACACTTCCTCGTAGGATCGAATCCGATCTCCCGGTGTGATGACGATCACAGTGGCGGAGGCCGAGGGCGTGCCACATCCACCCCCCTCGATGAGCGCTTCGATATCCGTCCGATACACACGGCGATGCCCACCCGGCGTCTTCCAGGACGGAACTGAGCCCCCCTCGATGAGCAGCTGAGCTGTGCGGACTGAAACGCCGAGCAGCTTGGCCGTCTGGGCCGTGGTGAGGATGTCCTTCTCCATCGCCTTCACTGTGTCCACCTGCCGATCCCGCCGACGCGAACGGCGCCGTCGGCAGCAAAAAACGAGCCCTAGCAGGGAAGCCGTCCCCGCGCAAAATTGGCATATTTGCTAAATCTGATAGATTTGATATAGCGACGCTTCCCTGTAGCGGTTCAGCCACGAGCCGCAGACGGGTGCACCGTCTCCCGAAGCCGGATCTCGGCAACTCCAGCATTTCGCAGCGGAAGCCACCAAAGACCGGGGGAACTGTCTTTGTCCCCAGTGACCACAGTTTATGGAAGAAGGAGGCATGAAATGGTGAGCCAAACCTTTGATGAAGACCGGGATTTGTCTCGTCGTGCGCGGGAGAACCAAGGGCGCCTGATCGCCGAGTTGAAGCCGCACTACGATTTCATCGTGTGCGGCGCTGGCGCGTCGGGCTCCGTCGTCGCACGGCGGCTCGCGGAGAACTCCGAAGCGCAGGTGCTGTTGATCGAAGCCGGCGGCAGCGATGACGCGGAGGCCGTGCTCGACCCCGCTCAATGGCCCGCCAATCTGGGCAGCGAGCGGGATTGGGGTTTCCAGGCGCAACCGAACCCGCATCTGAACGGTCGTGCCCTGTCGATGTCGATGGGCAAAGGTCTCGGGGGTGGCTCTAGCATCAACGTCATGGTGTGGGCGCGCGGGCATCGCAGAGACTGGGATTTCTTCGCCGAAGAGGCAGGCGATCCCGGCTGGGGTTACGACAACGTCCTCGAGATCTACCGTCGGATCGAGAATTGGCAGGGGACGCCCGATCCCGCCTATCGCGGCCAATCGGGTCCGGTCTGGGTCCAGCCCGCCTCTGATCCCAGTCCCATTGCATACGCGATGCTCGATGCCGCCCGCGAGATCGGTATCCCGACCTTCGAGCACCCGAACGGCCTGATGATGGAGGGGCCGGGCGGTGCCTCTATCTCGGACATGCTGGTCCGCGACGGCCGGCGCCAGTCGCTTTACCGGGCCTATATCCACCCCTGGCTCGACCGCCCCAACCTGACGGTCTTGACCGACACGACCGTTCGACGCGTGCTGATCGAGAATCGGCGTGCCGTTGGTGTCGAGGTGGTTCGCGCCGGGCAGGTCCTCACGATCCACGCCCGGTCCGAGGTCGTGCTGTCACTGGGCGCGATCCAGACGCCCAAAGTCCTGATGCATTCGGGCATCGGAGATCAGGCGGAATTGACCCGCGTGGGAATACCGGTGCTGCAGCATCTGCCGGGCGTCGGGCAAAACCTTCAAGACCACGTGTCCTTCGGATGCATCTGGAATTACGAGGAGCCGATCGCCCCGCGTAACAGCGGTAGCGAGGCCCCCCTGTACTGGAAGAGTCGTCCGGAACTCGATGCGCCGGACGTGTTGTTCTGCCAGGTCGAATTCCCTGTCCCGAGCGACCGGACCGCGGCACGCGGTGTGCCGGCGCATGGCTGGACGATGTTTGCCGGACTCGCGCATCCGGCGAGCCACGGCCGGCTGCGTCTGACAAGCGCCGACCCCTCGGTGCCGATGGCGATTGAGGCCAACATGATGTCCGAGCCCGCGGATATGGCAACGGCCCTCAGATGCGTTGATCTCTGCCGCCAATTGGGAAATGCTCACGCGTTCCGGCCCTTTGTCCGCAACGAGGCCATGCCCGGCGACCTCAAGGGTGACGCGCGCGAAGACTTCGTCCGTGATGCCGCGGTCACCTACTGGCACCAGAGCTGCACGGCCAAGATGGGCCGTGACGCGATGTCGGTCGTCGATGCATCGCTGAAGGTTTACGGGATCGAATCCCTGCGTATCGCGGATGCCTCGATCATGCCGCGTGTGACCACGGGGAATACTCAAGCGCCGTGCGCCATCATCGGAGAGCGGGCTGCACATATGATCCACCAGGCTCACGGCCTGTCATCGTAGCGTAGTCCCGCGCCGGGCCGATGGACGGCGTTCGCGGTGGCGAAGTCGGCAGGATGGCGATGCCTGGATGCTCGGTCATTGGCACGATTGTCCGAGATCTTGGCGCCATCCTGCGTGATGACCGGAGCCGAGAACTGATGATTTCATGCGCGTCGAGCAGATGCATAGAATCATATCGGCATCATCAGAGTTTTAGTCAGTACTGTTGCCTCAAGCGCACTTGTCGTCGGCGAAATTTCGAATGGTCCCACGCCGATTATCTCCACGCGCATGAATCGATCTTGATCCGAGCACATCGGATCGGTCGCAATCATGCGAGATCCTTCTCATTCACATGTCACGGCTAGGTGTCGTGATCATCGCACTGGTCGTCCCCGATGAATGTCCATACTGTTGAACATAGGCTGCGGCAGATGGGAGATGAAGCAAGGGGGCTCGCCGTAATCGGCGCGGTCTTACGCTTGCGGCTGGGAGGGTCAAAGGTCCATCCGAAGGTAGAGCGCCGTCTGCTCGATGCGATCGCTGCCTTGCTGCCGGAAGGCCTGGATGAACTCGATCAGGAGCGGATCGCCGCTCTGCTGACATCCGCTACCCACGCACTAGAGGAATCTCGGGATCTGTTCGAACGTTTGGAGCGGCCTCCGCTCTGGCAGGTCAGCGATCCTGCGATGCTGCAGGCTCAAGGCCAGGCCTCGCGCAGCGTCGTGCGGCGCTTGGCATCCTTGGCGGCGGAGCGCCCGGCGCTCTCGGCCGCGCTTGGCGGGCGTTTCCTGGACGTTGGCACCGGTGTCGCTGGCATCGCCCTGGAGGCGGCCGCGCAATGGCCTTCGCTGGATATCGTTGGTTTGGACATCTGGAAGCCCGCCCTCGATTTAGCCCGCGAGAACGTGGCGGCAAGCCCTTTTGGCAGCCGCATCGAACTTCGCTTGCAAGATGTGACCCGTTTCGATGAAGTGGCGGCCTACTCGCTGACATGGCTCCCGGCGCCCTTCCTCTCGCATGACGCGGCTCGGACAGCGCTTGATCGACTGACGGCTGCTCTCAAACCGAAGGGACATCTGGTCGTGGGGCTCTATACCCCGCCGGCGGAGCCCGTCGGAGCCGCACTTGCGGCCCTGCGGCTGGCCCGGAGCGGCGGTCACCTATGGGATTGTCCTGACATGGAGGTTGAACTGCGCTCCCGCGGGTTCACCGCAGTCGAGACCTGTCCCGGACAGCCGGTGTCGCTCGTCATGGGACAGGGCGCTTAGAGCGCTCGTCCCTCAGCCTGCACAACCACCTAATGACAGGCTGCCGCCTCTCTCCGCCTAGAAACGCTAGCGGAGTTATGAAGCAGCGGTGCCGTAGGATCACGACCTATCCAAGACCAACTTTAGGGCGACCGACCAGCCGCCCGTGTCGAACAGAAATTCTGGCATGATTGGGTGATGAATATTTACAATTTCGCAGTGAATTCGTAGCTTAGTAACGCATAGAATTAGTATGTACACAAAAATGATCGTCTCGTGAGACTTGTATCGAGCTGCACATGAACATTTTCGCTCTGGCCAAAATCAAAATCGGGTCGTGGCGCAAAACCGATTGGCGCTACTTTCGAAGCGAACGTTCGTTTTCCTTGTTTTCCCACCCCAAACCGGAATGGCGGCATTCCACCCTTTCCGGTCGGAAGTCTTCGTCCACTAAGCTGCCGGAAGCGGACCTTCCCAGGGGCTGCAAAGGGTCGATCGCAATCCGTCCGCTTCCGGGCGTCCGATTGGTGAAGCGGACGTTGATGGCCAGCCGATGTTGACCCTTGTCGGACCTTCGGAGCGTCCGCTTCTGGGCAGCCTGATAGACGGACGCGTATGACCGGGATGGGTGGTTTTTGGCCCTTCCGCTTTCGGAACCAGCCACAAGGAAGGCTGCCTCTCGCTGAAGCGGCTTGAATGCTAACGGATGGCGGCCTCGTCATACTGCTTGTTGGAGGACGAGGCGCGCCACTTTGAGAGCTATGCCCAACCAAGCGCCCTTACCGCCTGATCGTCGTTCCAGATCTTCGTCATCCCAACGATCCTGTTGCCCTCGAACTGCATCACGTAGACGTAGTCGGTCGACGTGCTCTTGCCCGTCGGTGGGCACGGACCGCCTTCCCCGGTATGGGTTCCGCGGAAGATACCGTATGCCGCTACGTTCCGGCGCACCTCGTCCGTGGCGAAGGATTTCACCTCGTACCGACCGTCGGGGATGAAGGTCAGAAGCCCCTTCATCCAATCCGTATAATCCCGTAGCGAGGTGACGCCGGCTAAGGCGTCGGCTTGGGCCGAGAAGGTCGCGTCAGGAGTGCAATAGCGCTCGCATGCCTCCCAGCCACCACCTGTCTCGCAGGCATCGAAGAAGGCCTTCGCAACCGTCGCGATGTTGCTCATGTCGGAGTCATTCCTTTGCTATCGCTTCGGACGCCGCCTGTCGCGGATGCCCGTCCGGGGGTATGCCGCATAAAGGCTCGCCTCGTGAGCCTTCATCGAACGGAGCAAGGCCGTAGACACAGGTCCCCCGGAAGGACGCCTGCGTTGGCCTTCGTTCCGCTAACTCGCCCGGGCGACCTCAACGAGGTTGTCCGAGAACGACGTGCCGTAGCCCATACTGCTTCGCCCAAAGACGGCGATTAGCCGAGGGCTTATCAATTTTCCGCACAGTGCCGCTTGAATATGAAAACCTCAGCACCAGAGGCCTCGGCGGAGACATTCGAGACCCCATGACGATCGACCAGCCAGGACCGGACCATGGCGGCGGCCGTGGGGGTGAGCGCTTGTTTCCAGAGCCAGACGTCACCGGCCTCGTCCACGCCGTTCTCGCGGAACAGGGCTTGACGGGCATCATCCGCAACGCCCACCGACCATCCGGCAAAATCGGCGCCGAACTCTTTGACGTAGGTGGCGAACTCGAACTTGATCTGCTGAACGCTGTAAATCATCGGCTCAACCTGGGATCGGATTGATGCGGGCATCGACCGGACCGATGCGACGGCCCTGCATGCGCGTCATGCCTGTGCGCTTCTCGTCGGCAGACATCTCCTTGATGATGGCCTCAAGGGCGTTGAGCGCCGTGCCGACGCCATGCTGGGCAGCCAGAGAAAGCCAAGCGAAGGCCTCCACCCGGTCCTTTCCAACGCCAATGCCATTCGCGTAGAGGTACCCGAGGCGCGCCTGAGCCGGATAGTGACCGGCCTCGGCGGCAGACCGATAGAGCAAGGCAGCGCGTACGGGGTCCGCCGGCAAGCCATCGCCCTTTGCCAGCATCGTCGCGAGATTGTACTGCGCCATCACGTCGCCGCCGGAAGCAGCACGTTCGAGCCAGCGCGCGCCCTCGCCGCGATCCTGCGCAACCCCCTGGCCCATGGCGAGCATCGCGCCGACATTAGTCGCGGCGGCCACGTTGCCTCCTTCGGCGGCACGCCGGTACCAGCCGAACGCTTCGGAGAGGGACGAGTCCACGCCGAAGCCGTTGGCGTAGTGCGCCCCAAGCCATGCCTGCGCCTCGGCAACGCCAGCCTCAGCGAGGGGCCGCAATCGCGAGAGGGACTCGGTGTAGGAGCCGGCGCGAAGCGCGTCGATGGCCTTTCCGAGGTCTCCTTCGGCGCCGGATGCTGGTAATGTCCGTTCGGGTGACATGCTCATGGGCTCAGCGCCTTCTGCCTATTGCCGTCGCGTAGAGGGGTTCAGTCGCCTCGATGCGGGGTCGTGCCTTGACGGCAGCGGCCAGACGCCTGTGGAGCCAGCGCTCGGCCGCGTTGGGGAGAGGGTGTCGGCGGGCCGGATTTGCCTCCCGGACGTCGAGGTCTCGTTGAAGCTCGGTGGTGCGCCAGACGCGAGCATCGATTTCGGCGAGCCAGTCGCCCGCGCCCCGTGCCCGGTTTCCGAACAAGGCGACCCGGCACAGGGTCTCGCCGAGGGCGGTGGGCTGCACGATGACGCCACAGGTCTCACCGGGCGACGAAAACAGGATGAGATTCGGAAACAGTATCCGGGCCTCAGCGAGCCTGCCGTCCCTCAGCGTCGTTGTCAGCCATAAGCTGTCACTCGTCGGCAAGGCGACCTCGCCGCCCGCGAGCGCCCCTAGGACAAGCTTCCAGTTGGCCGGGTACGTGCGACGAAAGGTTAGCACCGTCGCGACGGGGCCGGAGGTCTCGTCCTCGAAGGCGAGGTTCTGTAGCGGCTCCGAGGTGGTGCCGGCATCCAGGTTGACGAAAATCATCGACCCGGAGGTCCGCACAGCGACGGGAAGCAGACGTTCCGGGCGCAGGCCGAGATACTGGTGCATGGCCGGCGTCGGGCCGCCATCCGGTGCGGCCGAGAGCGGGAGGCCGTCGCGGCTATAGCCGCAGGCAGTGAAGGAGCAGCGGGTCTTGGTACCCGTCTGGCACTGAAGCGGCACCGCGCGGCAGCCGCCGTGCTGAGCCTTGTTGAAACGCCCCACCAGGCCGCCATCTGCGCGGCGCTGCACGTGAACGCCATGATGTCCGACCGTGAAGGGCAGCAGATCGTTCGTCTTCGGAATTTCCTCCTGCGTCCCGATACAGACCCAGTTCCGCGTCCAGATGGCATCGTCTTCGAGGTTGGCGAAGGCGAGCGAGCGATACGCCGTCGGCGGAAGATGATGCGGCTCGGCCGGATCCAGCGCCTCTGCGAAGAAGGCGGGATCGGAGAGATCCCAACCTTCCGCGGCATGGCCGAGATCGGGGCGGTCCGTAACGAAGCCGGCCGCTGGCATGTTGTGCGGGGCAGCCGGGAGCGATCTGACGGACATCGGCATTCCTGCAGCAGGCATCCGGAGGGCAGCGCTGGCGAGAGGGGTTGGACGAGAGGCGTGCGGGGCTTGCACACCTCCCGTCCTCACTCTGAGCCCCATAGAGGGCCCAGAGATCGATCGTGGGGATCAGGCCGGTAGCGGCTCGCCGCGGGCTTTGCGGCTCTGGTGCTCAATTGGGGTCGGATCATAGTCCGCGCGGCCGCGGTGCTTGATCGCATTGGCCGGCGGAGCGGGCAGCGGCCCGTTCGTCGAAAAGCGGTCGAGCACGTTCTTCACGAGCCGCGAGATGTTGTTGTCGCAATTGTTCCAGGGCAGCGAGCCGCAGAACGCGATCGACGAGAAGGCGAAGCAGCCGCCCCCGTTCGGCGTCTCGTGGAAGGCGATGTCGCCACGCACGCGCGGATGGGTCGTTCCGTCGAGGCCTTGCTGGTTGAAGCCGAAATCCTCCATGACGAGGAGGTAAGCTTCGGTGTGGCGGCCCGCCGAGGTCGCGACCGCCAGCGTATGGGGCGGCGAGCCAAGCATGGTATCGACGATGTCGAGCTCGAGACCGGCCGCACCGCCACCGACGAGACCGAAATTTCCGAGCTTCTCGTCGTATCCGATGCCCTCGAAGGCCCAAGCCACGCGCTCGTCGAGGCTGTCCGGCGTTCGCGAGAAGTAAGATGAGACGTCGAACCCTTCCGAGGACATGCCGACCCCCGCCACTGAGTGCAGATAACGCCCACGAAAGCGCCACATGCCGCCGAGTTCGCCGGTGCCCTGGTGATAGTACTCGCCGGGATCCGCGCGCCAGGTCCGGATGCCGGACTCGCAGCGGCGCATCTCGGTGACGATACCGCGGCCTTTCTCGGCGTAGCCGGGATGGTAGGAGTGGACCCAGTACCAAGCGTCCGCGCCCATATACATCAGGCGACCGCCACGCTGCGTATAGTTGTGGAGCGCATCAAGCTGAGCACCCGAATTATGCTCCGGATGCGAACCGGTGATGATGACGTTGTAGTTTTCGATCCGGGCCAGCCCATCATAGGTGATGTCTTCATCGGTGAAGACGTCGTATTCGTAGCCCATCGTCTCCAGCCAGTAGATGAGATGAAGATCGGCCGGGTATTGCCACGGGGCCTGCGCCAGGAAGTGATCGTATTTCGGCCGGATCGACAGGATCGGCCGCAGGCGCGACGAAATCGATATCCCGGTGCCGTCGGTGTGGGTGTCGTAGATCGAGCCGCCGTATTCGCGGTGCTCGGACAGGAACATGTTCTGCTCTTGCATGATCGGCACGCGATAAACGAACAGTTCGGCGCCACCGGCGTTGCAGGCCACGTGCTCGTTGGCATAGGCCATGTAGCTGATGGTCGGGACCATGACGGCGATCTTGGCCGTCTCCTGCCCAACGCGCGGCACCACCCAGAACGGGATGAAGTCCTCGTCACCGTCAGAGGTGGTGAGCTTGGCGCCGTAGAACCGGCTTTTCACGCCGGTCTCGGGCACCGCCCATTCGAAGTCCGAGACCCAGCGGGCGTCGTCGACGTCGTCGTCGTGGAAGCTGATCGCGCCGTATTCCTGCGGAGCATGCTTCCAGTCGAAGTTCTGGCCCGACCAGTTGTAGCCGGTCATGGCCCGATTCGGGCAGTTCACCAGGGTCGCGTCGAAGCGATAAGGGCCTTCGTCCTTACAGAACAACGTGTCGATGCCGGCCGAGAAGTTCCAGGCCGCGACGATGCATTCGGAGAGCTTGCCCGTCGGGCCGCTGTTGCGGCGCTCCGTCAGGCCCGGCTGCGCACCGGCCTTCATCATCTCGATCTCCGCGCGCGACAGCGCCCGATTGCAGATGCGGGGGCTATCGATCTTGCCGTTATACTTGCCGGCGAAGACCACTCCGGCCGGCTTTGAGGACTGGGCGAGCGGATCGTCCGGGGCCAGCGTCTTCACATAGGCCGCGAGGGCGACCGGGATCGGAGCGTGGGCGATGGAGAGCTTCAGATTCGTCTCGACCGGCGGGCTCTCGGGATCGAGCGCATAGACGACCTGAGGCTCGTGATAGAGGACGACATCACCGGTCGCGGCATCGAAGGTTGCCGCGCAGAAGTGCCAGGCGTGATCGCGGATCGGGATGCCGGTGGTGATCCGGTGCTCGTTGATGCGGAGTTCGAGACAGCCGTCCTCGTTGATGAAGAGGCCGTAGCCGCTATCGTTGGCCCATTTGGTGACGAGGCCTTGGGCGCCATGCTTCCAGTAGCGCTGATGAGTCTTGGGCGCCGTAGGCCAGACCCAGCATTGGAGCGTGAAGCTTTCGACGTGGAAGCCCTTAGCATCCGGCACGTAACCGTACGAGCCACCGTGGATGATCTGCTTCTGGCCCTTGTAGGTGCCGTTCACCGACGCATCGATCAGCTTGTCGATGTAGCCCGGCCCTCGCGGATTGGTGTCGCCATTGATGACCTGAACGATCTCGACCTTGTATTCGGACGGACCATCGCAGTTTACGTAGAACTTGATCGTATCCCCGGGGTGGACACCGAATTTGTCGGCGTATCCGGTCAACCTCATGTAACTCATCGGACCAATCCTCAATGGGGCGCGAACTCTCCTCGGGGGAGCGCTCTCTCCGGCCTGACGCGCGGCCAAGTTCGGTTTCGGTGATGGGGATACGGCGGGTGGCGGATCAGGTGATCGGCCAGTTGTCGTCCTTGCGTTTCCAGCCTTCATGGAAATCGTCCGGGAAGCCGTAGTTGTCCGAAAGTTCGTCCAGGCGCATCAGGAAGATGTCGTGCTGGATCTCCTGCTCGTCGGTGTAGATCTTGTCGCCAACGAATTCGGGCGGCACGCCCCGTACGCCTGACAACCTGCCGATCCGCCATTCCCCGTCGATCTTCGTGCAAATGACGATAAGCTTACCCTTTGGGCTCTCGCCCCGCATGCGCAGCAGAACCCGCTTGAGGACAGGGTCAGCATGCACACCACCGGTCAGCACCGTCGTGTCACCGGGCGTTTCGCAGAGCAGGACAGAATTTCCGGCTACGCCCTTCATCGAATCCATGCACGCCTTGTGCTCATCGATCAGACGCTGGCGCTCCGGGCTGCCCTTTTTAGGAATCGGTTCCATTGCGTTCCTCTTGGCTGAGGCGCCCGGGACCTGGGGCGCGGTGATAGGATGACCGAACGGAGTGCAGCCCTTAATTGCAGAAGGGACGATCCTTCTGTTTAGCTCTGCGAATTAAAAACTACGCCCAGTTTAGACGTTACGTCAATAAACTCCGCTATTTCATCTAGACGTTTTAATTAGCATTCTCTGCGCACTATGTGTGCAAAAGGGCCGATGGGTGTGCAACTGCAAGAAGCGCTCGCGGCGAAGCCGACCAGTTCCCTCATCGGAAAGCCGGCCCGCGCTTTATCTGCGGGGGCGGTGCGGAGTCTCGCCGACGCCCGGATAGCCAGCGACAACTTGAAGGAACGGCTGCTCGAAGGCCTGTTCTTCAGCGGGCACGTCACCGAGCCGATCGAAGGTCCCCACTATACGCCAAAGCGCTTAATCGCCGGGAACCTACTTGCGTTGTTTTCCGAGGATGTAGAGCACCTTACAAAGCTGCATCCACTGGAGTTCTCAGCGCTGGCTCGACCTGGTCCGACCGCTTATCCCCGACGGTCGCCAGGCCATTACCAAGCGGCGATGAGTGGACCTCATAGCCGCCTGCCCGCGCGCGAAGTGACCGAGCTTGGCGGCACCCTCAAGGGAATTGGACGCTTTAGTTATTCGTAACTAGATGTTTTTGCGGAATGCTCGGCATCTTGCGAGTCAACTCGTACGGATGCCCGCCTCACGCTGTCCACCGCCCCCTTGCCAGCAAACTGTCATGGCGGTTAAGGCTGTTAGGTTGGTGGTTCCCAGGAGGTACCGCTGTCGCGTTAGGCGTAGTGTTAAGACACGGGGCGGTCCTGCTCGCATGAAAATACTCATCGCCGACGATCACTGGGTCGTGCGAGAATCCTTGAAACAAGTTTTGCGGGGCCTTCGACAATCTCTCGAGCTATTCGAGGCAGAAACGTTCAACGAGGCTCAAGCAACTCTCGAAGCTCATCCCGATGTGGACTTGCTTCTCGTCGATCTCGTCATGCCGGGATTCTCGGATTTCGATGGCCTCCGTCGCCTCCGCGCTTCGTTTCCCGACGTTCCGGTCGTCGTGATCTCGGTTCACGAGGATGTGGACCACGTCATGAGATCCCTCGGGCACGGCGTGATCGGTTACATCCCGAAATCGTCCGGAGGCCAGGAGATCGAACGCGCGCTCGAACGGGTGCTGGAGGGGGAGGTTTCCTTCCCGAGGCGCATCATCGAGCGGTCGGGAAGCGCCGTCGCCTCTTCCGCCACACCTTCCTACGTACAGCTGCCTTCCGAAAGAGTTGCGCTTGAGCGCGACCCGGGCGTGTTAACCGATCGCCAGAAGGATATCCTCCTTCTGCTGGGTCAGGGTTACTCGGTTAAGAGGATTGCATCAGAACTCGAACTCAGCAGCCACACGGTCCGCGTCCATCTCGGCAACATCATGAAGGGCCTGAACATGCGCGATCGCGCCGAAGCGGTGCATTACGCAATCCGGCATTTCGGCCCGCTGGCCGCGAGGGATCGTGGCTGAAAAGGCCGATCACGAAACGGACATCCCCCCTGCCCTGGACCCCGCGGTCCTGGCGGGACTGGACGCGCTGCCCAGCGGGATCACGATCTGGCGGCCGGACCGGCGCCTAGTCCACGTGAACGAAACGCTCCGCCGCACGCTTGGCATCGCCCCGGCTTCTGGCGAGCTATTCGACGACTTCGTGATCCGCCTCGCCCACTCACGGGAGGTCGTACTCGAGGATCCCAACCGTTGGGTTCGGGAGGAGATTGCGGATTTCGGACGGGAGAAATCAGCCGACTATATCCTCGCTGCCGGCCTCGTCATGAACGTGACGCAGCGTCCAACGCGCGACGGTGGCATGGCGGCGACCTATTCCGACGTCACCACGACGAAGAGGAACGAGCACGCCCTTCGCGAGGCCAAGGAGACAGCCGAAGCTACCGACGAGGCGAAGTCGCGCTTCCTGCGGGCAGCCAACCACGACCTGCGCCAGCCGCTCGCATCGCTTAAAATCCTCATCTACAGCTGCATGCGCGAGGCCGATGAGGAGACGCGTGCAGAGATGCTTCACGCGATGAGCGTGGCGGCGCTCATTATGGAAGACCTACTCGGAGCGCTGCTCCAGATCGGACAGCTCGATGCGGGGCGGATCAAGCCGCGCGTCACGAGCTTCCAACTCTCCCAGCTCTTCGAGCGCCTCAACATCCAGTTTCGACATCAGGCCGAGGAGAAGGGCCTGAGGCTGCGCTTCGTCACGCCGCGCGACACGGTCGCGACGGACCGGGCCTTGCTTGAGCGCATACTCAGCAACTTCGTCGCCAACGCCATCCGTTTCACAGAGGTCGGCGGAGTGGTGATTGGCTGCCGCAAAGAGGGAAAACTCCTACGGGTGGAGATCGTCGATACCGGGCGTGGCATTAAAGACGCTGATCGTGAGCGTGTCTTCGACGAATTCTACCGCGTCACGGACGAGCGGCGCAGCGAGAAGACGGGGCTCGGTCTCGGGTTGAACATCGTCAGGCGGCTCGCCGACTTGCTGGAACTCCCAGTGGGCCTGAGGTCCCGTTCGGGCCACGGCTCGATCTTTTCGGTGACCGTGCCCTTTGGCAACATCTGGCACAGCGAAGGCGGGGATGCCGAGATCAGCGAGGCCGTCGCCGGCGAGTTCGTCGGCGTTCCGGTTCTCCTGGTGGAGGATGACGACATTCTGCGCCGGAGCATGACGCAGTTGCTCCAGCGATGGGGCATCGAGGTTCACGCTGCCGCGAACGAGGACGAAGCCCTACGGCTGGCGCGAGGCGGCGCGCAGGTCCGCCTGATCATCGCCGACTATAACCTGACCAGCCGGACAGGCCTCGAGGTGGTTCGCGAGTTGCGAAAAGCCTTCGGGACGGAGACGCCCGCCTTCATCGTCACGGCTGACGCCGAGCCGAAGGTTCTCAACGGCATTCGAGAGGCTGGCCTGCCGGTTCTGATCAAGCCGGCCAGCCCGCCGCGTCTGCGCGTCTTGATGCACAATCTACTGTTCGAGCCTGAGCAAATCCGCCGGCCGGACTGATCGATAACGTGGGGCCAAGCGAGTGTCCGTCGAACTGCCGCCGATCCCGATTGGGAGTATGATCCCGCTGACCGGGCCATCTGCCGCCGATGGCGCAGAATTCCGGAACGGGATGACCCTCGCGGTCGAGGAGCTGAACGCCCAAGGCGGACTGCTCGGGCGCAAGTTGCAGCCGATCTTCGCCGATACCTGCCGGCAGACCGCCGAGGAGGTCGTCGGGGCCGCACGCATGCTGATCGAGAAGCATCAGGTGCATGCGATCATCTGTGGCTACAATATCGGTCCTCAAAACTCCGAATACGAACCGATTGCCGATGCGGGGATCATCTACGTCCACGCCAACACGCTGCTGCAGCACCATGACACGATCATGAGCGATCCGAAGCGCTACTTCGGATGCTTCATGGCCGATCCGGCCGACTATTGGTACGGGCCCGGCTTCATCAAATTCATATCGTGGCTTCGCGATACCGGACAATGGACGCCGAGTTCCGACCGCCTGGCCATCATCGCCGGGTCGAAGCCGTACAGCATCGTCATCGCGCAATCGATGGCGGCCGCTGCGGTCGATTACGGCTGGCGCCTCTGCTTCGGTCCCAAGATCGTGCAAACGCCGACGACCGAATGGCGGCAGGTCATCGACGAGGTTCGCGCGACCAATCCGGCCGTTGTCGCGAACACGCACTTCTACGCGGGCGATCTCGCTTATTTCCAGCGGCAGTTCATGGAGAACCCGATCGATTGCCTCGTCTATCTGCAGTACGGGGCGATGCACCGGACGTTTGCCGACATCGCCCAGGAAGCGAGCGTCGGCATCATCGTCTCTTCCGTGATCGGCCTCCTGCGTGACGAGGTCGGGAAGAGCTTCGAGGCCCGATACAATGCTCGCTTCGGCGAGGGCGCCAGCGCGACGATTGGATGCCAATCCTACAGTAACATGCACCACTACGCCGTCGCCGCCGCCATGGCCGGCGGTTCGGGAGCTCCCGGTGATTTCGAGCAGAACCGCAGAGTCGCAAGGGCGCTAAAGGGCATGATCTATCGGAGCGTGCACGGCACGATCCGCTATCATCCCGATTGGCAGGCCGCAGTGCCCTATCCGGTCGTCACCCACGACCCGTCACTCGGCATGCCGCACATCTTCTATCAGATCCACGACCACCGGAAGCCGCTCTCGATGATCGCGCCGGAGCCATACAACACCGAGCGCTTCATCCTGCCGCCCTGGATGAGCCGGCGCGGCGGACTGCAGAAGCCCGCCTCCACCAATGGTCTGGGCCCGGGAAGGCCGGGCGGAGGCGCGTGACGTCACTACTAGTTAGATCGTCATGTGGCGGTTGATGAGGTCGTCGGTCATCTCGCCAATCGGGCCACGCGCGACGATGCGGCCATTCTCCATCATCAGGAAGGCATCGCCGAGTTTGCGCGCCACCTTGATGTGCTGCTCAGTCAGGACCAGCGTGATGCCGAACTCCTTGTTCAGGCGACGGAGCGTTTGGCCGATCTCCGCGACGATGTTCGGCTGAATGCCTTCCGTCGGCTCGTCGAGCAGCAGGATTCGCGGGTTGGTCGCGAGCGCGCGGGCGATCGCCAGTTGCTGCTGCTGGCCTCCGGAGAGGAGCCCCGCCTTTCGGTGCAGGTTCTGGGCGAGATAGGGGAAGAGGCTCAGGCAGAGTTCCGGCATTTCCTGCTTGCCGTCGGTGCGCGCAAACGTCCCGAGCAAGATGTTCTCCTTGACCGTGAAGTGCGGCAGGATCTGGCGCCCCTGCGGGATGTAGCCTAGGCCGTATTTGGCGCGCTTGTAGGTAGGAGCCCGACCGATCGCATCGCCCGAGATCCGGATCTCGCCGTTCGACCGATCCGTGAGACCCATGATGGTGCGCAACAGCGTTGTCTTGCCGACGCCGTTACGGCCAAGAACGCACAAACACTGCCCCTCCGGCAGATCGAAGCCGACGTCCTTCAAGATCGGCGTCTTGCCGTAATAGGAGGTGACGTTTTCAAGCGAGAGTAGCACGGTCAGATCTCCGGTTCGCCGAGATAGACTTCCCGCACCTTCGGGTTGCTCTCGATCTCACTGAGCTTTCCCTGGGCAAGGAAGCTGCCCATGTGCATCACAGTCACTACGTCCGCGATCTCGCGCACGAAGCTCATATCGTGCTCGACGACGATGAGGGTGTGGTTCTTCTTAAGTTGATTGAGAAAGACGATCGTCTTCTCGATCTCCGACTCTGTCATCCCGGCAACGGGTTCGTCGAGCAGCAGGATGGCTGGATTCTGCATCACAACCATGCCGATCTCGAGCCATTGCGTTTCGCCGTGGGAGAGGACGCCCGCCTCGACATCGAGCCGATCCTTCAGGCCGGTCAATGTCGCGACTTCGTCGAGCTGCGCCTTGAACCCAGCCGGCTGGCGCCGGAACATGTTCCGAAACGGATTGACTTCCCGCGAATACGACACCTCAAAGTTCTGGCGCACGCTCAACTCACGGAACACCGCCGGAACCTGAAATTTCCTACCGATCCCCCGCTGGGCGATTTCATGTTCGCCGAGTCCGGTGATGTCATCGTTGCGAAGGACGATCTTTCCCGAGCTGGGCTTCTGGCGTCCGGTGATCAGGTCCATCGTCGTGGTCTTGCCGGCGCCGTTGGGGCCGACGAGACAGCACAGGGTCAGCTCCGTCACGTCGAGGCTGAAGTCATTAATAACGTGCGTGCCACCGAAGCTCTTGTGCAGATTGTGGATCTCTAGAACGCCCATTGCCTTGTCCTTACTTCGCTGGAGCGCCGACGATACGAGGCGGTGCAATGGGATCAGGGTCACGGCGTTGGCGACCGGCCATCATACCGAGCACCTTCTCAAGCAGGCCGGCCAACCCGCGCGGCAGAAAACGGACGACCAGGATGAAAAAGCCGCCAAGCAATAGGAGCCAGGTATTGAGGAACTGGTCGCCCAGGTAGCTCTGCCCGCCCTGGATCATGAGCGCGCCGAGGATTGCGCCGAGCAGGGACAGCCGTCCGCCGATCCCGGCCCAGATCACCATGGCGATACTAAAGTTCACGTCGAGTTGGGCGGGCGACACGTACTGGACCAGCATGACCCAGAGGCAGCCGGCAATCGCCGCGATTAGCCCAGAAACGGTGTAAATTACCGTCTCGTAGGAGGCGACGTCGTAGCCTAGGAAGCGCACCCGCTCTGGGTCGCCTCGCAGGGATTGGACGATGAGTCCGAACTTGCTCTGCGTCAGCAACTTTGAGGCGACTGTCGTCAGGAGGAGTAGAGCGACGACGGTCCAGTATGCCTTCGTGCTGTAGGGATCGATCTCGGTGCCAAAGATCTGGAGGGCGGCAGGAGGCGAGATGCCGTTTACACCGTTGGTGTAGGGCTGCATGTCGAGAATTAAGGTATAGAGCGCGCTGAGCATAGCCAGCGTCATGATCGCGATGAACGGTCCCGAGACGCGGGCACGGAACATCAGACTTCCGAAGATCACGTAGAACAACGTTGGCACCAACAGCGCCAGGACGATGCCGAAGCCCGTGCTCCAGAAGGGCTCCCAGAAGAACGGCAGATGGTCGAGACTGTTATTGGCCATGAACGGCGGCAGGGGGTTCGAGGCGTCCTGCGACTGCATCTGCATGGTCATGGCCATGCCGTAGGCAGCCAGGCCGAAGGCGATACCCTGACCGAGGTTCAGGATACCGCCGAAGCCCCAGCACAGGCTGATCGAAAGAGCCAGCATTGCGTAGACACCGTAGGTCGCGAACTGGTTGAGCAGAAAACCATCGCTGACGAAGGTCGGTACGGCGAAGAGGCATATAAAGAAGACGGCGTAGACCATCCACTGAGCCGCCTTGTTGTGATATAGGTTCTTGGTCATCGGTCTGTACTGATCTTTCTGGAAATTTAACGGCGGGCCTTGGCGACAGCGAAGAGGCCGCGCGGGCGAAAACGCAGGAAGACGACGATGAGCACGTAGAGAAGGAAGCGCGCAAAGGTATCGTTTGAGACCATCGCGAAAATGGACTGCAGCTCGCCCGTCAGACCGGAGGCCGCGACGCTGCCGACCAGGGTGCCGCCGCCGACGACGACTACGAGGAAGGCCTGGACGACATAGGACGTGCCCATCGTAGGGAGGACGATTGCCAGCACGCCGAACAGGCACCCGGCCATGCCCGCGAGGCCGGCCCCAATGGCGAACGTCGTCATGTAGACGCGGTCCGCGTCGATGCCGAAGGAGGCGGCCATCTCCTTGTTCTGCATCACGGCACGCACCTGCATGCCGAACCGCGTCCGGTAGAAGAGATAGACGGTGCCGGCGACGACCGCGGCCGTGACGGCGAAGATGAAGATCCGAAGCACTGAGAGGCTGACAAAGCCGAACTCGACGTTGCTTTGGAAAATCTCCGGAACGGCGACGTATTTCGGGTCGCTACCGAAGATGATCCGTACACCCTGCATCAGCACCAGCGAAACGCCCCATGTCGCAAGCAGAGTATCGAGCGGGCGATTGTATAGGTATCTGATCAGGCCCCTCTCGATCACCACCCCAATTGCCGCCACGACAACGAAGGATGCGGGGATACAGAGTAGGAACGGTAAGCCGAAGACGCTTTGCAGCATGTAGGACGTATAAGCGCCGAGCATGATGAACTCGCCATGGGCCATGTTGATGACGCCGACGGTTCCGTAGATGATCGTCAGTCCGATCGCCGCGATCAGCCAAATGCTGGCGATGCTTAAACCGAGGATCAGCGCGTTCACGACGGACGCGAATTCGATATGGGGCATGATGCGTCCAAGAGTTCATTTTTAATTCGACCGGCAATGACAATGCCGACCACGCAGGCGCCAGCCTCGTCAGAGTCGCTCCTCCGAGGCTGGCGGTGTCGTCTCGGCGGTCAGATCACGTTCTTGCGGACCTTGCCGTCGGGCGCGACGAGTCCGTCGGCCGTGCACTTCCCGGAATTCGGGTAGATCGAGTACGGGTCCGGCGCGACGTGCTCTGGGGCTTGGTACACGGTCTTGAAGCTACCGTCGGCCTGACACTGGCCGATCTTGGGCTTCAGCCAAGTATTGAAGTTGTCGCCGTCTATCCAGATTAGGCCTTCCGGCGATACGTCGTCCTCGACGCGGATGCCGCCGCTGACGTCGCGGATCATCCGCGACGTGACCTCCTCAATGTTTCCGGTTTTCTTGAGGGCCTTCTCGAGACCGTACTTGAAGACGTAGGCCGAAAGGTAGGTCTCTTCCATGTTATAGTGCGTGCTGCCGTTCTTCCCGTATTTGCTCTTGAGGAAATTCTCAACGAACTTAGCGTTAGTCGGATTTTCGAGCGTCTGGAAGTACGGCGCGGACAGGAAGTGGCCCGCGCCGACATCGGCGCCCATAGCCTTGGTCTCGATCTCGCCGGTGGTCAGTGAGGCGATCGGCATCGCATCGACTTTAAAGCCCTCCTGCTTGAACTGCTTGTGGAAGGCAATGTCGGATGCGCCGACGACTGTCGAGAAGATAAAGTTTGGCTTGGCCTCGCGGATCTTGTTCAGTACCGGACCGAACTCCGAGCTTCCGAGGGGGATGTACTCTTCGCCGAGGAGCTCGCCGCCGGCATTCTGGAGCCAGAGTTTGGCGTTCTTGTTGGATTCCTTTGGCCAGACGTAGTTCGATCCGACGAAGAAACACTTCTTGCCGAAGTTCTTGACCATGAATGGTATCAGGTCTTTCGAATGCTGGTTCGCCAGCGGACCCGTGCAGATCGTGTTCTGGGTACACTCCGCACCTTCGTAGCAGGTTGGATAGTAGAGCAGGCTATTCTGCTGCATGACGATCGGCAGGATCGCCTTGCGGCTGGCCGAGGTGTAGCAACCAAACAGCGCGATCACCTTCTCGCGCATGATCAGCTCTTTTGCCTTCTCTGAATAAACGTTGAAGTCTGACTTTGCGTCGATGATAATCGGCTTGATCTCGTGGCCGGCAATACCACCGTTCTTGTTGATCTCCTCGATCGCGTACTGCATCACGAGGGTCGAGTCTTCTTCCGGCACTGCTAGCTGACCGGTCAGAGAGAATAACAGGCCGACCTTGATGGGTTCGCCCTTCTTCAGCGTTGCGCCCCAGGCTTCACGAGAGGTCGGAAGCCACAGATGCGGAGCAACAGCCGCTGCCGCAGCCAGCGTCGACCCTTTCAATATTTTACGACGCGTGATGTCCATCTTCGTCTCCTGCAAGACAGCCGGCAGCGGCCCGCGCAATGCGAGCAAACAGGCGTTGCGTCTCCGGCACTAATTGGTCTTGATGAGAAAGGCTGACACGTGACGGTCCAATCAGTCAACGCGCAGCCTGGAAAAACGCTATGCTTCCGCTGCCCGAAAAACAGGCAACGTCAAATATAGCGTGTCATATTTGCAAGATATGTGCTCCGCTATTCAGGATCGTAGACGAATGTGTTGACGGTTCGAGCTTCGCGATGCGAGCTTTAAAGTCATGCCGGCCAGGCGACGCATGGCTTAAAGCGATGTGTACCTGAATCTTGCAGCCACAGGTGGAACCAACTCGGGTGTGTGTTCATGTCTGAATTCGCGAGGACCGCGAAGTCGGGTGTGGCGGGGCAACCATCCGGAGAAGCACCGAACGACCAATAGAGAGACGGATCGACCCGGCGCGGCACTCTGCGGCATCGGGCCATAATCACGGCTGTCTGGTCGATCTTCCGGAGGGCATGAGACAATGAAGATCTATCGAATAATCGATCACGGCTCGGCACGCTCCCCGACGAGGAAGCACTTCATCCGGTCGGTTGCGGCTGCGATACTGGGGCTGTCAGCCTCGGGAGCGCAGGCGCAGACGGCGTCCCCGGTGGGCGAGTTCAACGTCCAGACGCAGCCGCGCACCACCCGCGAAGTGGCGGAGAAACCCGCCGATCCCGTCCGCACCGGCCCCCTCGCGCCCTGGGCCACCGACATGGCGGCGCGGGGACTGACCTTCGACGTCAACATCTACGACTTCTACCAGGCCAACCCGAGCGCCGGCCTGCGCACCGGCGAGCAATCGAACTCGGCCTATTTCGTGCTCAGCATGACGGCCGACATGCAGAAGCTCGCCGGCATCGCCGGCGGCTCGATCAACTTCACCCAGACCTTCTTCGGCCTCGTGCGCAACCTGAACATGGCCGGTGACATCGGCGACACCACGGTGGGCTACCAGCCGCCCTACACGCCCAACAGCACCCGCCTCTCGCTGCTGACCTACCAGCAGAAGCTCCTCGATGACCGCCTTGTGGTGGAGGTCGGCCGCACGCATCCCGACCGCTATTACGGCCTGCCGCCGTGCAACTCGATCAATTCCTGCTTCCAGGACATGTTCTACTTCAATGCCGGCTTCACCTCGCCACTCTTCGCCGTCTGGGGCGCCAACATCGCCTACAAGATCTCGCCGACCACCTACATCCAGGCCGGCGCCTTCAGCGTGAACCCCGGCACCAACGTCCTGTCGGGCTACGATTTCGGCTACGAGCGCCTGGCCGGCGCCGTCGTGATGACCGAGATCGGCCGCAAGACCGACTATACGATGGAGGCCTATCCCGGCCGCGTCTCGCTCACTGGCTTCTACAACACAGCCGACCACGACGATAACTTCAAGACCATCGCCGGCACCTCGAAGGGCCTCAACCCGGGCACGCCGTCGCTGCAGAAATCCGGCACGTCGGGCGTCGTCCTCACGGGCACGCAAACCCTGTGGCGGGCTGATGGCGGGGCCGATGCGAGCAACCCGCTTCCCACCGCGATCTCGGCCTATACCGGCACCGGCTACGCCTTCGACCCGACGATCCCGATCCGCTTCAACTCCTTCGCCGGCCTGCTCCTGCAGGCCCCCGACCAGAGCCGGCCCAACGACACCTACGGCATCAAGGCCAATTGGCAGCGGCTGAACGAAAACTACGCCGCCTTCCTGTCGGATGCGAACTTCATCTCCGGCGGCACCGGCGAACCCTATTCGCGGGACAAGTTCGTGTTCGAGGTCAACGCCCATTTCGATCTCGGCGCGGGCGTCGTCCTCGAGCCGGTGGTCCAGTACGTCGTCAACCCGAATTCCTTCTACAACCCCTACACGGCCCGCCGCGCCAAGGACGGCTTCTACGGCGGCTTCACCCTCGTCGTTCCCCTCGGCACCCTGCTCGGCCTCGCGCCGGGCTGAGGGAGGCAGGGTCCGGATAGAGCCATTCTGTCAGGCCTGAAACGCGCCCTTTTCCCAAGCGGCGCACAGAGATAGGGCCGCCGTTCCAGCGACGGCCCTATCTATCTTCAGGTCAAAACGCTTCGTGGTGCTCACTGGGCGAGCGGTTGCGCCGATCTGTGTCTCAGAATATTGGCAGGGCAGGGTCCAAACTGCGGAAGGCCATGCATGACGCTGACAACGCCGTCAGGGCCAAAGGCATTCTCCTTTGCCATGGTGGCACAGAACGCGGCATGGGTTTTAAGGGCGACAACAGGCCCCATCCATTTGATTTATTGCTTTAGCACTACCTAGTGCAGTGACTCAGACGGATGGTTCAGAGGCTCGAGTAAGGGCGTCGAAGATCGCAGAGGCGGGCTTAGTCCAGATGAAGGGCCTTGGGCTTTGGTTGTGCTCGGCGATGTAGCGATTGATGGCCGCCTGTAGATCGACGACGCCGGTGAACGTGCCCCGCTGCAGGCGCCTACGGGTGAGGGCGGAGAAGAAGCCCTCGACGGCGTTGAGCCATGAGGCCGATGTTGGGGTGAAGTGGAACGTCCAGCGCGGATGGCGGGCAAGCCAGGCACGGACCCTCGGATGCTTGTAGCTGCCATAGTTGTCCAGGATGACGTGGACAAGCTTGCCGGCCGGCACGGCAGCCTCGACGGCGTGGGATCAGCGGATGAACTCGCCATGGCGATGGCGCTGCATGCAGCGGCCGAGCACGGTGCCGTCCAGGACATTGAGAGCCGCGAACAGGGTCGTGGTGCCGTGGCGGGTATAGTCGTGGGTCTGAGCGGCTGGGTGCCCTGAACCAAGAGGCTGATCGAGGCGGGTGCGTTCCAGGGCCTGGATCTGGGACTTCTTGTCGATGGACAGCACCACGGCGTGTGCGGGCGGCTTCATGTACAGGCCCACGACATCCTCGACCTTCTGGGCAAAGGCCGAGTCGTGCGAGCGCTTGAACGTCCGGATCCGATGCGGTTGCAGGCGCTGCTCCTGCCAGATCCGTTGCACGGAGCGCAGTCATATCCTGACCCGCGCGGCGATGGCTCGGCCGGTCCAGTGTGTGACCTTGTCGGGTGGCTCCGAGCAGGTCAGTGCCAGCACCTTCGCCACGGTCCGCGTGGAATGTGGTGGGGTGCCGGGCGGGCGTGTCTTATCGCGCAGCAGACCCTCAACGCCCTCCTCGGCAAAGCGTTGCTGCCAGCGCCAGACGGCGGGCCGACTGATGCCGGCCTGCCGAGCCACGTCCTGCACAGGCAAGCGCTCGGCTGAAAGCAGGACGATGCGCGCCCGCAGGATGTGTCCGACGTCAGCACCTGTGGGACAGATTGAGGGTCTTCACGAACGGAGGATGGCTGGTTCATCGTAGCCCCTAAGGAGCGAAGATGAAGCAG
>NZ_KI912577.1:1352532-1434146 GCF_000519085.1 Methylobacterium sp. 10 | reverse complement strand
CACCACGCGCAGGCCGCTTAACCTCTCAACCCAGATGGACCAGAGCCTCCGCTCCTGAACACCGCTGAATGTCCCAAATCGTCTGACGACGGACAGTCGGACGGCGCAAGCCTCGCGCCGAGATGGACGGCATGCACCGGGAGCCCGAGCACGCATTGGACGGCGGCGTGCACCTGCAACTGGAAACGTACGTGTCGTCGTCGTCGCCATGCCGGAATCCGTGATCGAGCGCGAGCTTGACGCGGTCGAGCACTATCTCGCTGACGAGATTGACAATCTCCTTCGCTGAACGACGTTGGAGCATTTAACCGCCGCGCAACGAGGTGTTGGCGGCGGCCGCTCGACCCTGTCGCATCGCCTTGCGATCCATCATTCTGTAACCCGAAGAGAATCGAACGGACCGTCATGGCTCGTCGCGCATCACGGCAAAGCTCAGCCGTCTCAACTACTCCGCCTGCACACCGGCAGCTGAGAGCCGTTGCCTACACACGTGTCTCGACCGGCCCCCAAGCCGAAGCCGACCTATCGCTGCCCGATCAGAGAAATCAGATCGCTGAATGGTGTCTGGCGAACGACCACGTTCTCGTCGGTGAGTACGAAGAGCGTGGTGCATCGGCGACGAGCGAGAAGGGACGGCCGCAGCTCGCGGCGCTGCTCGAACGTGCCTGTGATGGATCACGGCCTTTCGACCTCATCGTGGTTCACAGCTTCAGTCGCTTCTTCCGAAACAACTTTTTGTTCGAAGGGGTGCGACGAAGGCTGAAGAAGCACGACGTGCGCGTGGTCTTGATGACCCAGCCCTTCACGGAGGAAGATTCAGCGCACGTCCTGGCTCGAAACATTTTCGGCTTGTTCGACAAATACCAATCTCAAGAAAACAGCAAGCACGTGCTTCGTTCGATGAAGGAGAATGCGCGCCAGGGCTACTGGAATGGCTCGATGCCGCCGTTCGGCTATCGCACTATCGAGACGGAACAGAAGGGCAAACGGCTCAAAAAGATTCTGGCCATTGATCCGGTCGAGGCTGAACTCGTACGGCTGATCTACCGCCTGATCGGCGAGGGCGATGGACGGTCAGGCCCGCTCGGTGTCAAATCAGTCTGCAACTGGCTTAACGAGCGAGGCCACGTTACGCGGACTGGGGCGCGCTGGGGCATCGGACCGCTGCACGATATTCTGACGAGGCCGCTTTACGCAGGAACCTATCAGTTCAATCGGCGCGAGGCGAAGACACGACAGCTCAAGGCGCAGGCGGAGGTTATCGAATCGACGGCTCCGGTCATCGTGACGCCGGATCTCTATCAAGCGGTGCAGGACCCCCTTCGCAGCCGGAGGCCGAGCGAGGCGCCGCCACGCGAGGTCACGGTACCGATCCTGCTTACGGGCATCGCCAAGTGGGCGGCCTGTGGCGGCGGCATGACACTGCGCACTGGCACCTCCAGCACCGGGAGGGTCTATCGCTACTATACCTGCTCGCCGGCGATGCGGATGGGCAAACGTACCTGCCCGGGTACGAACATCGCGATGACCAAGCTCGACGATCTGGTCACTACCGCGCTGGTCGGGCGTTTGCTGACGACGGACCGAGTGCAGGAAATCCTCTCGGGCTTGGTCGCGCGCCGCCAGTCTCGGGTCGGCCCTGCACAGGCGCGGATACAGGCTTTGGCAACCGAAGAGGCCGAAGCCGAGGTACGGCTGAAGCGCCTGTACGCTTCGATCGAGGCAGGCGTCGCCGATCTGAGCGATTGAACCCTGAAACAGCGTCTCGACGATCTGCGGGCTGACCGTGATCGGGCGAGAGCGGCTCTGGAGCGGCTTCGTGAGCAGATTCGGGAACCTGTCACGGTGACACCGGAGCAGGTCGACTCCTTCGTGCGTGTGATGCGATCACGGCTACAGGAGAGTGAAGTGCCGTTTCGGAAAGCCTACCTCCGAGCCATCAACGATACTGTCGAATTTGCAAAGGAAGAGGTGCGGATCACAGGCCGCCGGGATGTTCTGGGAAAAAGCCGTAGGGAACGGCCCTAATGCCCCCCCCGGCGTTCGTAGTTCTGTACGTGAATGGCGCACCCGACACGATTCGAACGTGTGACCTTTGCCTTCGGAGGGCAACGCTCTATCCAGCTGAGCTACGGGTGCTGACCGTGCACGACACCTAGCCCAAGCCGTGCCTCCGCGCAACGGTGTCGTTGACCATGGGACGCTTGCAGGGATGTCTGTGTGACCCTCCTCGAGCACCAGTCGCACGGTGGACGCATGCCGGGCGCGCGGAGGGAGCCTTCCTGAGCCGATGAGGGTGACGGGACCGGGTTCTAGTTGGCCCCTCGCACGAAGGCGTAGCGCCCGACGGAGACGGCTCCCCCGCGATAGCGCACGCTTCCGACGCTGGCCGAAGGCGTTCCGGGGCGGTGGTGTCCCGTTCGGACTGGATGTCCCGTGCTGTCGGCATGGCGAGGGGACAGGGCGAGCAGGGATTGCCTGAGGCGGACCAGTTCGGCCTTCAGAGCGGCGTTCTCGCGCTCGACCTGCCCGAGATGGGCGACGCCTGCCGGCGGTAGGCCGCCGAGGCGGCGACGCCAGCGGTAGAAGGTCCCGACCGAGATATGGGCCGCCTTGCAGATCGCGGCGACGGGGATGCCGTCCTCCGCCTCCTTCAACAGAAAGGCGACTTCCTGATCGGTGTGTCGGGATCGACGCATGGGCAAGCCTCCGCGATGCGAGATGGCGATGCGGCCCAAGCAAGAAGCGCACCGGTGAACGGGAGCCAAGATCTGCTCGCGGTTATCGTCATTCTTGGTAATTTTGACGTTTTGCCCAGCATCAAGCCTGCTTCGTAGGCGGTCCGCCAAGGTTTTGCGCAGACCGGAGGGCATGTGCAGCCCATTTGACCTTCCACCGCGCCATCGGGAATCCGACACTTCGCCTCGTGTCAGGGGAAGGTACAGAGCCCATGGTCGATGTCACGAGGCGTCATTTCATCGGGACCGCGGCGGCGCTCGCCGCCCCCGCCATCATCCGCCCGGCCTGGGCGGCCGATACGGTCAAGCTCGGGTGCCTGTTCTCCTCCTCGGGCACGATGGCCAATATCGAAGGCCGACTGAACCATGTGGTGCGCATGGCCGCGGACGGGCTCAACGCCAAGGGCGGCGTCAACGGGCGCCGCATTGAGGTCGTCACCTCGGACCCCGCCTCGGACTGGCCGCTCTACGCCCAGATCGGACGGCAGATGCTGCAGCAGGAGAGGGTCGCCGCCCTGTTCGGCTGCTGGACCTCGGTCTCGCGCAAATCGGTCCTGCCGGTGGTCGAGCAGAATGACGGGCTGCTGTTCTATCCGCTCCATTTCGAGGGCGACGAGAACTCCAAGAACATCGTCTACGTGAACTCGCCGCCGGCGAGTTCGGTGCTGCCTGCCGTCGATTACCTGATGGGTACGGAGGGTGTCGGGGCCAAGCGCTTCTTCATGATCGGCTCCGATTACGTCTGGCCGCGCACGATCAACAAGCAGCTGAAGGCTTATTGGGCGTCGAAGGGCGTCGCGGCGACTGCCTGGCGCGAGGAATACGTGCCGCTCGGCTTCTCCAACTTCCAGACCCTGGTGAATCAGATCCGGAGCTTTGCCGCCGAGCCGGGCGGCCAGCCGATCGTCGTGCTGACGGTGGTGGGGTCGTCGATTCCCGACTTCCTGCGCGAATTCGCCAACCAAGGCATCCGCGCCACCGATGTGCCGATCCTCGGCCTCGACATGGTGGAGGCCGACCTCGAGGGGCTGGATACCGCGCCGCTCGTCGGCCACCTCAATTGCTGGGCCTATCTCCAGGCCGCCAAGGCCGAGGCCAATACCCGGTTCCTCGGAGACTGGGCCGCTTACGTGAAGGCCAAGTCGGTGCCCTTCAGCGCCGACACGGTCATCGATCCGATGGTCTCGGCCTATGACAGCGTCCAGCTCTGGGCACTGGCGGCGGCGAAGGCGGGGAGCTTCGACGTGCCCGAAGTGCGCAAGGCCTTCGCGGGCCTGAGCTTTGCCGATCCCTCCGGTTACACCCTGACGATGACGGGGGAGAACAACTACGTCTCTCGCGGCGTCTTCATCGGCTCGGTCAACGAGAAGCAGGGCTTCGACATCCTCTGGCAATCGCCCGATGCTCCCAAGCCCGTGCCGTTCAGCCCGTATGGCTGAGGGCGTGAAGGCCTGGATCTGGGGTGCGTTCCTGCTCATCGCCGGTCTGGTGCAGCCGACCTTCGGGGCGACGCCCGGCCTCGACCGCGCCGGTTTCGCCGTCAGCCTGTGCGGCGATGGCGCCGCGCAGACCAGGGCGCTGGATGCGCTGATCCGGTCGAGCGGCGAGGAAGCGGTCGACGATCTCGCCGCCGCGGGCGTCCTGCTGCGCGGCCTGCTGGAGAGACGCCTCGTCTGTCTCGGCGACACGGCCGTCCTGCTCGACAAGGCGGGAGCATCGGCCGGGCGCGAGGTCGGAAGCGGCGCCGTCCGTTCCGCCGAGGGCGGACGCTCGCCGGTGCTCGGCCTGCGCCAGCGCGCCCTCACCGAGACCGCCCTCGGCATTGCGACGCTGGTGGCGGGTGAGACCGTGGAGCTTCGGTCCAGGGGGCTGGCGGCCGTCGAGCGACGCATGGCAGGCGTGCCCGATGCCGTGCTGCTGCGGGCGCAGACCAACGAGAGGGATGCCGGGTTGAAGGCGGTGATCGGCATCGCGGCACAGGGGGCCGCCTTGTCCTCGCCCGACCCGGCGCGGCGTCTGGCGGCGATCCGCGCGGTGGCCGACGCCCCGTCGGGTGCAGTGGTCTCTCGCCTCTCGGCCCTGAAGAGCGATCCCGCCTATGGCGCGGACCCGACCTTCCGCGCGGCTCTGGACGCCGGGATCGTCAGGGTCGAACGGGCAGTGTGGATCGGCAACGGTCTCGCGCTGCTCTACAACGGCTTGAGCTTCGCCAGCATTCTCTTCATGGCCGCTGCGGGGCTGGCGATCATCTTCGGGCTGATGGGCGTGATCAACCTCGCCCAGGGCGAGTTCATCATGGTCGGCGCCTACGCCGCCTACGGCGTGCAGGAGGCGTTCCGCCGGTTCGCGCCGGGCTTCCTCGATCTCTACCTCCTCGCCGCCATCCCCGTCGCGTTCCTCGCCGCCGCGCTGGTGGGGATCCTCATCGAAGCGCTGATCCTGCGCCACCTCTATCGCCGGCCGCTGATGAGCCTGCTCGCCACCTGGGCGGTGAGCCTGTTCCTGATCAATCTCGTGCGCGTGATTTTCGGATCGCAGAACCTGCAATTCGCCATGCCTACCTACGTGAGCGGCGGCGTGCCGCTCTATGCCGATTTCATCGTCACCTGGAACCGGCTCTTCGCCATCGCCTTCGCCGCCGCCACCCTGGCGCTGACGCTCCTGATCCTGAAGCGCACCCCCCTCGGCCTCGACATCCGGGCGGTCACCCAGAACCGCGACATGGCGGCGTGCCTCGGTATCCGCACCCGCCGGGTCGACCGCCTCGCCTTCGGCTTCGGCTCGGGACTGGCCGGGCTCGCCGGCGTCGCCCTGTGTCCGATCTACAGCGTCAATCCGGGCATGGGTGCGACCTTCATCGTCGACAGCTTCATGGTGGTCGTGCTCGGCGGCGTCGGCACCGTCATCGGCACCCTGGTCGCGGCTCTGGGCATCGGCGGTGCCAACGTGCTGATCGAGCCGTTCTACGGCGCGGTCGCCGCCAAGGTGATCGTGCTCGCGGGCATCATCCTGTTCCTCCAGCGCCGGCCCGAGGGGCTGTTCGCCGTCAGGCGACGGCGATGAGCGAAGCAATGGAGACATCGTCCATGACGGCGTCCCGCCGCCTCGTCCCCGGTCTGGGCGGCGATCCGCTCCTGGCGGCGGTGATCGCCCTCGTCGTCGCCGGCGCCCTCGCCCTCGTTCTGCTGCAGCCCGCGCCTTACCTCGTGAACATGGTCGGGCAGCTCGCGGCCTTTGCCATCCTCGCCGTCTCCCTCGATCTGGTCTGGGGCTATCTCGGCATTCTCAGCCTGGGGCACGGCCTGTTCTTCGCCATCGGCGGCTATGTCTGCGCCATGCACCTGCTCTCCCACGCCTATGCGGTCACCGGCGTGGCGCCGGACCTGATGCAGTTCATGGGGTGGAAGACCTTGCCGCTGTACTGGTCCGGCCTGGCGAGCGCGCCGTATGCCCTCGTCGTGGCCCTGGTCCTGTCGGCCGCCATCGCCTTCGTGTTCGGCTATGCTTCGTTCCGCTCGCGGGTGAACGGCGTCTACTTCTCGATCATCAGCCAGGCCCTGGTCTATGTCGCCATGCTGCTGATGTTCCGGAACGATACGGGGCTCGGCGGCAACAACGGCATGACCGGGTTCCCGCTCCTGTTCGGCCATCCCATCGGCGCGCCCGGCACGGTCACGGGTCTGGCCGTGGCGACCCTCCTGGCCCTGGCCCTGGTCCTGGCGGGCGCACGGGCCCTGGTGGTCGGGCGCATCGGCCGGCGCATGCTCGCCTGCCGCGACGACGAGGCCCGCCTGCGCACCCTCGGCTACAGCACCACGCGCCTCAAGCTCGGGATCTGGTGCCTCTCCGCGACGATCGCGGCCTTGGCCGGAATCCTCTACGTGCCCCAGGTCGGCATCATCAATCCGCGGGTCCTCAGCCCCGACCTCTCCATCGAGATCGCGGTCTGGGTGGCCATCGGCGGGATGGGCCGGCTCGGCGGCGCGGTGATCGGCGCCGTCGTGGTCAATGCCCTCAAGTTCTGGCTGAGTGCCGCGATGCCGGAGGCCTGGCCCTTCATCCTGTCGGGCCTCGTCCTGGTGGTGGTGCTGGGACTGCCGAACGGCCTCCTCGACCTCGCGACCCTGCGCCTGAGGCCGACTTGGCTGCGGCGCGGCGGGGAGCTCGGATGAGCGCCCTGGTCATCGAGAACCTGAGCGTCGTGTTCGGGCGGTTCCGCGCCCTCGACGGCCTGTCCCTGGCCATCGATCCCGGCGAGGTCCGGGCCGTGATAGGACCGAACGGCGCCGGCAAGACCACGCTTCTCGACGCCATCACCGGCATCGCCAGACCGACATCAGGCCGCATCCTGCTCGGCGACGATCTCGACCTGACCCGGCGCTCGGAGGCGCAGATCGCCCGCGCCGGGGTGCGTCGCAAGTTCCAGAAGCCCAGCGTCTTTCCCGCCCTCACCGTGCGCGAGAACCTGGAGATCGGCTGCGGCCTCGACTGCCCGACCGCCGAGCGATCCGACCGCGTGGCGGCCTCCCTCGCCGAGACCGGCCTGGAGGGGCGCGCGGACACGCTCGCGGGCTCTCTGGCGCATGGAGAGAAGCAATGGCTCGAGATCGGCATGGTGCTCGCTTCCCGTCCGAGGCTGGTCCTCCTCGATGAACCCGTGGCGGGATTGTCCGATGCCGAGACCGTGCGGACCGCCGACCTGATCCGGTCCCTGCGCCGCCCCGACCGGACGATCCTGGTGATCGAACACGATATGGCCTTCGTCGAGGCGATCGCCGACCGGGTCACCGTGCTGCACGAAGGCCGCACCCTGTTCGAGGGCGGGATGGCCGGCGCCCGCGCGGATACACGGGTCATCGAGGTGTTCCTGGGCCGATGAGCGATGCGTCCCACTCCCTTGCGCCGAGCCCGTTGGGCCTGTCCGTCACCGGCCTCGACCAGCATTACGGCAGTGCGCAGGTGCTGCGGAACGTGGGCTTTTCCATCGCGCCCGGCGCCTGCCTGGCGGTGCTCGGCCGCAACGGTGCGGGCAAGACCACGCTGCTGCGCTGTCTCGCCGGACTGATCCCAACGAGCCAGGGCCGCATCGCCCTCGGCGAGACCGACATCACCGACATGTCGCCGGACCGGCGGGCGCGGGCGGGCCTCGCCATCGTGCCCCAGGGCCGCGAGATCTTCGCGGACCTCACCGTGGCGGAGAACCTGCGCGTCGCCGCACGGGCGCACGGGCTCGACCGCACGGACGCCGTGGACGAGGCGGTTGCCCTGTTCCCGGCCCTGCGCGGCCTGTGGAACAGGCCCGGCGGAAACCTCTCGGGCGGCCAGCAGCAGCAGCTCGCCATCGCCCGCGCGCTCAGTACCCGCCCCCGCCTCATCCTCCTCGACGAGCCGACCGAGGGCATCCAGCCCTCCATCGTTTCGGCGATCGAGGCCGTGATCGAAGGGCTCCAGGGCCGGATCACCGTGCTCCTCGTGGAGCAGTATCTCGAATTCGCGGTCCGGCTCGCCGATTCCTTCGTCGTCCTCTCGCGCGGCGGCGTGGTCGAACGGGGCACGCGGGAGAGCTTGGACCACGCCGCCCTCGCCCGGCACATCGCCGTCTGACCATCGATCATCGAAAGGATCCCTCATGTCGACGCATCACGAGATTCCCGCGACACCCGACACGATGGTGCTCGGCTATTTCGACGCCGCTCTGCCGCCGGTCCTGGAGATCGAGTCCGGCGACACCGTCACGCTCCATTCGTTTCCGGCCGGCGGAAGGGAATCCCTCCACCCCGACCCGGCCCGGGTGCCGCCCGATTATCTCGCGGCCCTCGATACGCTGGCCTCCGGCCCCGGACCGCATTTCGTCACCGGCCCGGTCCATGTCCGCGGGGCGGAACCCGGCGACGTGCTTCAGGTCGACATCCTCGATCTGAAATTCCGCATGGATTGGGGCTTCGTGGCGATCCTGCCCCTGCTTGGCACCCTGCCGGACGAGTTCACCGATTACGAGACGATCCATCCCGATATCGATGTCACCCGCGGCGTCGCGATCCTGCCCTGGGGCGCCGAGCTGCCCCTCGATCCGTTCTTCGGGATCATGGGTACGGCACCTCCCGCCGCCTGGGGCCGGGTCGGTTCTCCGGTACCCCGCGCCTTCGGCGGGAACATGGACAACAAGGAGCTCAAGGTCGGCACGTCGCTCTATCTGCCCGTCTTCAACCCTGGCGCCGGATTCTATGCCGGTGACGGCCACGGCGTGCAAGGCGACGGCGAGGTCTGCATCACGGCCCTCGAGACCGGCCTTTCAGGAACCTTCCGCCTCACCGTGCGCAAGGATCTCGGCTTCTCATGGCCCTTCGCCGAGACGCCCACCGATCTCATGACGATCGGGTTGCATGAGAGCCTCGACGAGGCCATGCGCCAGGCGGTGCGCGAGATGGTCCGTCACGTCTGCGCTCGCAGCGAACTGACCCGCAATCAGGCCTACATGCTGTGCTCTTTAGCCGGCAATCTGCGCATCACGCAGACGGTCGATGGTAACAAGGGCGTCCATATGCTGCTGCCGAAGAGCGCCTTGTCCGCGCCCGGCTGAGCCGCGACCGACGAGCCGCCGATGGCCGGACCCTCGAGGTCGATCCACCGGTCGGGATGGCGCCGCCGGCGCTTTCCCGTCTCGCTTGGCCGACGGGAGGAGCCGCGCACCTACCCCTTCCCCTCCACCGCGTCCGATTTGTGCGGGCGTAGTTCCGGCGCGCCCTGGTCGATCTCGGTCTCCACGGGAGCCAAGCGGCTTTCCACGCGGGTGCTGTCGACGAAGATGCGCGCTTCGCCCTCCTTCAGCCCGAGGCTGCGCAGGGCGTAGAGTGTCATCCCGTAGGCGAGTTCGCGCTCGGCCATGAGGACGAGGCCGACGCGCTGCTCCTCGAAATAGCGCCGCTCGCCGTCATTGTGGGTGCGCACGAGGGTGTCGATGCCGGGATTGGCCTCGCGGGCGAGTTCGACGAGGCGCCGTGCCGTATGCGGTTCGGGCGACGCGATCACGATGAGCTTCGCCTGTCCGATATCGGCCGCTTCGAGGATGCCCGGCGCGGTGGCGTCCCCGAACACCGCCTCGACTCCGTCTTTGCGCAGGTCGAGGACGCGGCGGCGGTCGCGGTCGATTACGAGGTAGGGCATGTCCCAGGTCGCGAAGGCGTTGGCGATGGTGCTGCCGACACGGCCGTAGCCGATGACGATGGCGTGGCCGCGATGGGGTTTGGCCTCCTCGGTGACGGCCATCGCCGCCGCGCCGCGCCGCTCGAACCGGGCGGCGAGATCCGGTCGCTCGGCGAAGAAGCGCGTCGCCCGGTCGGCCAGAACGAAGAACAGCGGGTTGAGGGTGATGGAGAGGATTGCGCCGCCGAGGATGAGATCGCGCCCCTCGGTGGGGAGCAGCTTCAGCGACAGCCCGAGGCTGACCAGGATGAAGGAGAACTCGCCGATCTGCGCCAGACTCGCCGCGATGGTGAGGGCCGTGCCGATGGGATGCTTGAAGGCCAGGACGATCGCCACCGCCGCGATGGACTTGCCGAGGAGGATGATGCCGAGGACGGCGAGCACCGAGAGCGGCTCGCGCAGGAGGATGCCGGGGTCGAACAGCATGCCCACGGAGACGAAGAACAGAACCGCGAACGCATCCTGCAGCGGCAGGGAATCGGCAGCCGCCTGATGGCTCAGGTCGGATTCGGCGAGCACCATGCCGGCGAAGAAGGCGCCCAGCGCGAAGGAGACCCCGAAGAGTTCGGCCGAACCGAAGGCGATGCCCAGCGCCAGGGCGAGGACCGCCAGGGTGAAGAGCTCGCGCGAGCCGGTGCGCGCCGCCTGATCGAGGAGCCAGGGCACCACGCGGCGCCCGCCCACCAGCATCACCAGGGCGAACACCGCGACCTTGGCCAGCGTCAGCGCCAGGGTGAGCCAGATGTTGCCATCCCCCACATGGTGGGCCGCGCCGTCGCCGGTTCCCCCAAGGGACGGCGCGAGGGCGGGGAGCAAAACCAGGGCGAGGACCATGGCGAGATCCTCGACGATGAGCCACCCCACCGCGATACGGCCCTTGTCGCTGTCGAGGAGCCGGCGCTCCTCCAGCGCCCGCAGCAGCACCACGGTACTCGCCACCGACAGGGCGAGGCCGAAGACGAGACCCGCGCCGATGCCCCAGCCCCAGAGATGTGCCAGCAGGCCGCCCATGGTGGTGGCTGCCACGATCTGCACGATGGCGCCCGGCAGGGCGATGGTGCGCACCGCCATCAGGTCCTTGATCGAGAAGTGCAGGCCGACCCCGAACATCAGCAGGATCACGCCGATCTCGGCGAGCTGGCTCGCGAGCTGGCTATTGCCGACGAAGCCGGGCGTGTACGGCCCCACGAGCACGCCGGCGAGGAGATAACCGACCAGGGGAGGCAGCCGCAGGCGTTGGGCCAGCATCCCACAGGCGAAGGCCAGCACGAGACCGAGGGCGATGATGGCGATCAGCTCTGTCGCGTGCGGCACGGTGCGGTCGTGTCCTCGTTTGGGAAATTTCGCGAAAACGGTGAGGGCAACGGCGGCCGAGGGCAAGCGCCGAATGGCGGCTCGTAACCGCAGACGGTTTGACAGTCCGTGCCTGGGAGCACGCACCGTGCCGAACGGCGCTCCAGCGGTTACCCCGCAGTCTTCTCTGTACGCTGTAAGACCGTTCTATTCCCTGAACGACCGTCGGGGACGCTGCATGAAACCCTCCGCGTGCCGGAAGGTTGTCGAAGGGGATTGTATTCACTTCTCGCCCCGTAGGACGAACCGCCGATGGCCGAACCACATCACGAACCGGCGGGAGCGGCGGGCCCTGAACAAGCGGGCTCCACCCTATGGACGCTGGGGCTCGTGACCGCGCTCGTCGGTCTCGTCGTCCTGCCGAGGAAGGGCACGCGGCCATCCTCGTCCGGGTCATTGTCGGACCCGTCTCCATCCGCCCCGCGCACGAGCGAGCCCTCCCCCTCCCATGAGGGAATGGATGCCAAGCACGTTGCCAGGACAGAGACCGAACGCGGGCGGCAAGCATCCAAGCCCTCGGAAATCCCGGCCAAGGGCTGGAAGGATATCGGGCTGCGGGTCTTCCACGATGTCGGCGAGAACAACCTCGTCTCGGTGGCGGCGGGGGTGACCTTCTACGTCCTCCTGGCGATCTTCCCGGCCATCGCGGCGCTGGTCTCCTGCTACGGGCTGGTGGCGGATGTCGCCACCATCAACGACCATCTCCGGACGCTCCAGGGCGTCGTCCCCTCCGGTGCCCTCGACATCATCGGCGAGCAGGTGAAGCGCATCGCGGAAAAGGGTGACACCACCCTGGGCCTGACCTTCTTCACCGGCCTCGGCCTCTCGATCTGGAGCGCCAATGGCGGGATGAAGGCGGTCTTCCAGGCCCTCAACATCGTCTACGAGGAGCGTGAGACCCGGAACTTCTTCTGGCTCAACCTGCGCTCGCTCGGCTTCACCGCGGGCGCCTTACTGTTCATCGTCCTGGCGCTGGTGGGCATCGTCGTGGTGCCGGCGGTGATCAACGTCGTCGGTCTCAGCGCGGAGGCCTGGTACATCTCGCTCCTGCGCTGGCCGGTGCTGCTGCTGGCGGTGCTGGCCGGTCTCGCCCTGCTCTACCGCTACGGTCCGAGCCGGGACGCGCCGCGCTGGCGCTGGGTCACCTGGGGCAGCGCCATTGCCGGCGTGCTCTGGCTCGCGGGCTCGTTGGGCTTCTCCTGGTACGTCTCCAATTTCGGCAAGTACAACGAGACCTATGGCTCCCTCGGCGCCGTCGTCGGTTTCATGACTTGGATCTGGATCTCGACCACGATCGTTCTCCTCGGCGCCGAGATCAACGCCGAGATGGAGCACCAGACCGAGATCGACACCACCGTGGGACGGGAACAGCCGCTCGGCACCCGCGATGCCCGCATGGCCGATACGGTGGGCGCCGCGCCCTGAGCGGCACCCACGTGTCCCCTCGGCCGGATCAGCCCTTGTAGCTGATCCGGTAGACGATCCCGTGCTGGTCGTCACCGAGATAGAGGCTTCCGTCCTTGGCCACCGCCAGGCCGAAGGGCCGGGCGAAGCGCGACCAGCCGCTCGGGCCGCCCTCGGTGAGGAAGCCCGAGACGAACGGCGTGATCGTCGTCGGCCGGCCCTTCTCGAAATGCACGCGCAGCACCTCGTAGCCGCTCGGCGGCTTGCGGTTCCACGAGCCGTGCATCGTAACGAAGGCGTCGCCCTTGTACTCGGCCGGGAATTGCGCGCCGTCATAGAAGGCGAACTGCATCGAGGAGGCGTGTGCCGTCCAGGTGAGGACCGGCCGTTCGCTGTCCTTGTCCCACTGCTCCAGGGAGCTCTTCGGGACTTCGCGGTAGAGATTCTTGATCCCGGCGCCGAAGATGTAGGGCCAGCCGTATTTCTTGCCCGCCTCGATCTTGTTCAGCTCCTCCGGCGTCTCGTCGTTGCCGAGCCAGTCGACGCCGTCGTCCCAGCCGTAGAGGGCCTTGGTCCCGGGCTCCCAGGCGAAGCCGATGGTGTTGCGTAGGCCCGAGGCGACGATCTCCCGGCCCGACCCGTCCGGCTTCATCCGCACCATGGTGGCGTTCTCGGGGTTGCGCTCCTCGCACTCGTTGCAGGTGGAGCCGAGGCTCGCATAGAGCCAGCCGTCCGGCCCGAAGCCGATGGTGCGGTTGGGGTGCTGGCCGGCATCGGGCAGGTCGGAGACGAGCCTCGTCTCGGGGCCGAGGCTGCCGTCCGCCTTCATCGGCGCGGAGAAGATCTCCTTCACCGTCACGTAGAACAGGGTGCCGTCATGGATGGCGAGGCCGTGCACGTCCGGCTTCTTCAGGACGACCTGCCGCTTGGCCGGGTCGGCCGCATCGATCCGGGTGACCGTGCCGGCATCGCGGTCGCTGACATAGAGCGCCCCGTCGGGGGCCACGACGATGACGCGCGGCGCGCCGAGATCGCGGGCGAAGGCTTCAATCGTGAACCCCGGGGGCAGCTTCAGGGCGGCGATCCGCTCCGGCGTCGCCTCCAGCGGAGCGGCCTTGACGACATGCGCCTCGATCGTCGCAGTGCCGGGATTCTGGAGCGCCTGAGCAAGGACTGGCAGCGGGGCGGCGGAGAGGGCGAGGGTCAGGGCGAGACAGGTCGAACGGCGGACCGTGATCATGCGGCGGGAATCCGAAGCTGTGGAGGACGAGGCTGAAACGCGACCCCGGAAACCGCCGTTCCCGCATGCGACGCTTCCACCCGTATCGGCGAGCGACCGCTCCAATGCCACTTCAGCAAGCGATGGTCTTGCGCTTACCATAGCGAGATGGATTCCCGGACGGCCATCGACATTCTTCGCGCCCATGAAGGCGAGTTGCAGCGGCGCGGCGTCCGCCACGCCGCTCTGTTCGGCTCCGTCGCGCGCGGCGATACCCATCCCGGTAGCGATGTCGACATCGTCATCGACCTCGACGAGGGTCTTAGGCTCGACGTCTACGGCTATGTCGGTCTCTGCAACTTCATCGACGACCTGTTCCCGGTGGCGGTGGATGTGGCGAACCGCAGAACCTTGAAGGAGCGTGTCCGGGCGCGGGTGGAACGGGATGCCATTCCCGCCTTCTGAGCGCGAGCGCGAGGCTTGCGAGACCATCGTCGAGAATGCCGGGGCTGCTCTCGACTTCACGGCCGGGATGACCTTCGCGGCTTTCGAGGCCGATCAGCGCACCAACTATGCCGTCGTCCGCTGCCTGGAGATCATCTCCGAAGCGAGCAGGCGCCTCAGGGCGGAAACCAAGGCGCGACATCCCCGAATAACCTGATGCGACATCGCCGACGCCGGCGACTTCTATCGACATGCCTATCACCGGCTGGCGCTGGACAACGTCTGGAAGACCGTCCACGACCAGCTGACCGAGATCATCGAGGCCTGCCGCGCCGAACTGAGCAGGCCGCCGGCCCCGTGAGAGCGGGCGACCTGAAGCATCCTTCGCGAGACATTGCCGCCTGATGACGACCAGCGCTTCCGCCCCCGTCGGCCCCGGCGATCAGATTATCCTGGTGGACGGGTCGTCCTTCATCTTCCGCGCCTACTTCCAGTCGATCAACCAAGACCAGAAGTACAACACCCGGCCCTCGGACGGCCTGCCCACGGGGGCGGTGCGGCTGTTCTGCACCAAGATCGCCCAGTTCGTTCAGGACGGCGCGGCGGGGATTAAGCCGACACATCTGGCCATCGTGTTCGACAAGTCGGAGGGTTCGTTCCGCAAGGAGCTGTTCCCCGACTACAAGGGCCACCGCCCCGACGCGCCCGACGACCTCAAGCGCCAGATGCCGCTGATGCGCGAGGCCGTGCGTGCCTTCGGCCTGCAGCCCATCGAGCTCGAACGCTACGAGGCCGACGACCTCATCGCCACCTATTCGCGCCAGGCCGAGGCGCGGGGGGCGGGCGTCATCATCGTCTCCTCCGACAAGGACCTGATGCAGCTGGTCGGGCCGCTGGTGCGGTTCTACGATTTCGAATCCGGCGTGAAGGGCAAGCCCGGCCACCGGCCCGAGCGCAACCTCGACCTCGACGCCATCATCGCCAAATGGGAGGGCCTGCAGCCGAACCAGATCGGCGACGCCCTGGCGCTCATCGGCGACACGTCCGACAACGTGCCCGGCGTGCCCGGCATCGGCCTCAAGACGGCGGCGGCGCTGATCAAGGAATACGGCAGCCTCGACGCGCTGCTGGAGCGGGCGGGCGAGATCAAGCAGCCCAAGCGCCGCGAGACCCTGCTCGCCAGCATCGACCAGGCCAAGCTCTCGCGCCGGCTGGTGGCGCTGGTGGAGGACGTGCCGCTCCCCGTGGCCCTCGACGACCTGCGCCTGCCCGCGCCCGACCCGCAGAAGCTCGTCGGCTTCCTCAAGGCGATGGAGTTCAACACGCTCACCCGCCGCATCGCGTCGATGCTGCATGTGGACCCCGAGGCGGTGAAGCCCGACCCGGCTCTGCTGCCAGGCTCGGTGGGCACCGAGGCGCCCCCGTTCGAAGGAGCGACGGAAGGCGGCGAGGTCGACCCCTTCGCGAACCTGAACCTGCCGGAGGGCGGGCGGACACCGCGTGGCCCCGTCGAGGCGACGCCCTCCTCCCTCGTCGCCATCCGCGCGGCGGAGGGGACCAACCCCATCGACACCACGGCCTACGAGACGATCACCAATCTCGGCCAGTTGGAGGCCTGGATCGCCGAGGCGCGCGAGGCCGGGGTGGTGGCGGTGGATACCGAGACCGACTCCCTCGACGCCAACAACGCCGCCCTCGTGGGCGTGTCCCTTGCGGTGGCGCCGGGGCGGGCGGCGTACATTCCGCTGGCCCATCAGGAGCCGGTGGCGGCATCCGAGGCGGGCGACCTGTTCGGCGATGCCAAGGCGGCCACGGGGCAGTTCAGCCCGGTCGGCGGACAGATCCCGATCGATGCCGCCTTGACGGCCTTGAAGCCGCTCCTCGAAGATCCGGGCGTTCTGAAGGTCGGCCAGAACATCAAGTACGACTGGCTGGTGTTCCGGCGCCAGAGCGTCGCCATCGAGATCGCCCCCTTCGACGACACGATGCTGATCTCCTACGTGCTCGATGCCGGCAAGGGCGGGCATGGCATGGACGAGCTCGCCCGCCGCCATCTCGGCCACCAGCCGATCAGCTTCTCGGACGTGGCCGGCACCGGCAAGGCCAAGATCACCTTCGACAAGGTGCCGCTCGACAGGGCCACCGCCTACGCCGCCGAGGATGCGGACGTCACCCTGCGCCTGTGGCGGATGATGAAGCCGCGCCTCGTCGCCGAGCACCGGGTCACGGTCTACGAGACCCTGGAGCGTCCCCTCATCCCGGTCATCGCCCGGATGGAAGCGGCGGGCATCCGCGTCGACCGCAACATGCTGAGCCGGCTCTCGGGCGATTTCTCGCAGATCCTGGTGCGGCTGGAGGAAGAGATCCAGGAGGATGCCGGCGAGCGCTTCCAAGTCTCCTCGCCGAAGCAAATCGGCGACATCCTGTTCGGCAAGATGGGCCTGCCCGGCGCCAAGAAGACGCCGTCCGGCCAATGGGCCACGCCCGCGACCCTGCTGGAGGAACTGGCCCAGGCCGGCCACGAACTGCCGAAGAAGATTTTGGAATGGCGCCAGCTCGCCAAGCTGAAATCGACCTACACGGATTCGCTCCAGCAGCACGCCGACCGGGAGACCGACCGGGTCCACACCTCGTTCTCGCTGGCCGCCACCACCACCGGCCGGCTCTCCTCCTCCGAGCCGAACCTGCAGAACATCCCGATCCGCACCGAAGAGGGCCGCCGCATCCGCCGCGCCTTCGTGGCGCCCGAGGGCAGGAAGCTCATCTCGGCCGATTACAGCCAGATCGAGCTGCGCATCCTCGCCCACATCGCCGACATCCCGCAGCTGCGCCAGGCCTTCGAGGACGGCGTCGACATCCACGCGGCCACCGCCAGCGCCATGTTCGGAGTGCCCCTGAAGGACATGACCTCGGACTTGCGCCGGCGCGCCAAGACCATCAATTTCGGCATCATCTACGGCATCTCGGCCTTCGGATTGGCCGACCGCCTCGGCATCGGCCGCGAGGAGGCCTCCGCCTTCATCAAGCAGTATTTCGAGCGCTTCCCCGGCATCCGCGCCTATATCGACGACACCAAGAAGCTCTGCCGGGATCTCGGCTACGTCACCACCCTGTTCGGCCGTGTCTGCCACTATCCGCAGATCCGCTCCAACAACCCGAACGAGCGGGCGAGCGTCGAGCGCCAAGCCATCAACGCCCCGATCCAGGGCTCGGCCGCCGACATCATCCGCCGGGCCATGACCCGGATGGAGCAGGCGTTGCGCGCGGAGAAGCTCAACGTGACCATGCTGCTGCAGGTGCACGACGAGCTGGTGTTCGAGGCACCCGAGGACGAGGTGGAGAAGGCCCTGCCCGTGATCCGCCGGGTGATGGTCGAGGCGCCTGCCCCGGCGCTGACCTTGCGCGTGCCGCTGGTGGTGGAGGCGCAGGCGGCGGGGAACTGGGAGGAGGCGCATTGACGTCGTCCTGCTCGCTCACCTGATCCCGAAGCGGAGCCCTCCAATTCGCATGTGGGTTCTGAAGCCCGCCTTGGAGGCCCGACGCGGGCACCTCCGGATAAGGTCCGCGGACGGGATTCGGACCCCGCCCGTGTCTCGCATCTACGGCACATGCCGAATCACAAACTGGTGAAGCATGCTGCGCCGCACCACTGCCATACCCCTCACGCGGGAACCGCCCTGTTAACGAAACGTTCATGCCGGACGAAACGTTCGTTCAACCAAACGCCGTAAAGGCGTGTGAGGACAACCTCCGCCATGATCAACACCAAGCTTCTCGCCGCCCTCGGCTTCACCGTCGCGGCGATCACGACCCCGGCCCTGGCCCAGGAGCCCCTCGGCATCCGCGTCGCCCCCCAGTTCGACGCCAACGCCCCCGAGGCCCGCGACACCTCCTCGTTCCGCGCCGCCGCCCTGCGCTCGGATGCCGTGAGCATCGAGTCGAGCCGCATCGCCCTTGAGCGTTCGCGCAACCCGAACGTCCGCAACTACGCCAAGAACGTGTTGGTCGAGCGTGAGGCCACCACCAAGGCGCTGCTGCCCGAGGGCACCTCGCTGACCGCCGGCGGCACCGTCGTCTCCGACAGCCAGCCCTTCGAGACCCGCTTCGACAACCCGGTCGGCGTCGTCCTCGCGCCGGTGACGATCTCGGCCACCATCGCCTCGAAGATCGTCGGCGGCGTCCTCGGCGGCGTCGGCATCATCGACAACACTCCTGGCGAGCCCGGCCGTCGCGTCGCCATCGGCCCCGAGGGTCAGGCCCGCATCGACCGCCTGAAGAACGCCCCCACCGGCCGCGATTTCGACCGGACCTTCGTGCAGCAGCAGGCCCGCTCGGATGCCCGCACCCTCGGCCTCTACGAGTCCTACTCGCGCAACGGCGACAATGCCCAGGGCCGCGAGTTCGCCAACCAGGCGCTGCCCTACATCGCCAACCAGCACGGTCACTCGGCCGTTCTCGCCAACCGCATCGGCGGCTGATCGACCGAACTCAAGAAGGAAAGGGCCGCCCGATGGGGCGGCCCTTTTTCGTTCGGGCTCAATCCACCCTCACCCCTCTGCGGGCTACCGGATTCACACATCTGCTCGACGGCTGTTCGCTCGATCCAAGCGGGTTCGCCATGAGGCGCGGGGGCTCCCTCTCCTGGAAGGAGAGGGAGCCCCCGCATCCCGCAAGATGTTTGAATGCCGTAACCTCTGCGGGAGAGGGTGCCTGCGGAGCAGGCGGGAGAGGGGACGACCTCTCCGGAGATGGCACTGCCCCTCTCCCGGTCGCTCCGCGACCACCCTCCCCCGCAGAGGGGGAGGGAAACGTTTCTCGTCGGGTCACACCGTCTGCTGGTCGACCTCGTCCTCGGGCCGCTTGCCCCGACGCTGGCGGGCGCCGCGATCGAGGAGCGAACGGCCCAGCGCACGGAACGGCGCAGTGAGGCGGCGGGCGTCGTCGGCGCGCTCCATGAAGCGCTCGCCGTTGCGGATCTCCTTGTCGAGGCGCGCCATGGTCCGCGCCAGGGCCGGATCGTCGTCGTCCAGCCAGACTTCCACCGTGCGAGCGAAGGCGATGACCACGCCCTGAAGTTTAAGCCGGCCGAGCGGCCCCTCGGTGTCGATGCCGGCGGCCGCCAGCATGAAGCGGTGCGAGTTCAGTGCCACGCCGTTGAGTGCCACGAGGGAGAGCGGGTCGCCGCGCAACGCATAAGAAATCCGGCGCAGGGCGTCCTTATAGGGGGTCATCGCATCGAGGCGCCGCATGAGCACGTCGAACAGGCGCTCGCGGGTGGGCTCCTCGGCGAGGTCGGAGGAATCGCCCTCCAGCACCGTGCGGTCGATGATTCGTGACAGGCCGCCGAGCACGGCTCCTTTCGATGGGAACAGCTCGCGGAACTCGGCGAGGGACAGGCCGGCCTCGCGGGCGATATCGCCGATCTCGATGTCGTTCCAGGGCTGTACGGCGGCGAGCCGCATCAGGGCCTCGACGACCGCCTCGCGCGGGGATTGCTGCGGGGCGGCGGCAGCGATCTCGGTTCCGCCGGTCTCGTTGCCGCCGGTCTCATTACCGCCCTTGGGCTTCGCACCTGTGGTGTTGGCCATGGTCGTTCGATCCTCGTGTCTGTTCCCTACCATGTAGGTTGCGCAGGCGGATCGGTTAGAGTGCCTCGCAAAACTCCCGATCACCGTCGGCTCACGCTCGGAGCACGACGGCGCAGCCGGAGATTTGCGAAAGGCACTTTCGGGGGACGCTCAGCCGGAGAGTTCGCCGGCCCGCACCGCCGCCGCGGCGACCGCCTCACGCATCAGGTCCGGCACACCACCCTCGCGCATGAGCACGGCCAGGGCCGCCGCCGTGGTGCCGCCGGGCGAGGTCACGTCGTGCCGCAACTGTCCCGCCTCGTAGGGGCTGGTGGACAGGAGCGCCCCGGCCCCCGCCACCGTGGCGCGGGCGAGCCGCGCGGCCATGTCGGCGGACAAGCCGGCGGCCACGCCCGCCTCCGCCATGGCCTCGGCCAGGAGGAAGACATAGGCCGGGCCGGAACCGGACACCGCCGTGAGCGCGTCGATGAGCGCCTCGTCGTCGAGCCATTCCACCGCGCCGACGCCCTTCAGCAGCGTATCGGCCTGATCACGCTGATCGGAGGATACGTCGGCGCTCGCCACCGCTCCGGTGACGCCGCGGCCGATGCTCGCCGGAAGGTTCGGCATCGCCCGGACGATAGCGCGGGCGGAGGGCAGGCGGCGGCGCAGGTCGGCGATGGTCTTGCCCGCCAGGATCGAGACCACGAGCGTATGGGGTGCGATCAATCCGTCGAGGAGACCGGCAGCGCCTTCCAGCCCTTGCGGCTTGATCGCGAGGATCAGCGCGTCGTTGGCCGGCAGGTCGCTCGGGTTCAGGGCGATGCCGTGGCTCCCGCAGAGCCGCACCATCTCGGGCGAGGCCTGCGGATCGACGACGCAGGTCCTGGCGGCATCGAGTCCCCCCGCGAGCCAGCCCGCCAGCATCGCGCCGCCCATCTTGCCCGCCCCCACCAGGGTGAGGGACGCGGGCAAGGCGGAGGAAGACGGGATGGTCACGCCTCGCCTTCGGTCTCGAACAGGACCGCATCCAGGGATTCCCGGGCGGACTTGCCCGCCCAGAGCACGAACTGGAACGCCTGATAATAGCGTTCGCAGGCATCGACAGCGGATTTCAGCATCATCGCGCACTGGCTCTGGGTCGGCGCGGCGCCGTCCGTGAGCAGCAGCGAGTGCCGGAACATCACCACGCTATCGGTGGACCACAAGTCGAAATGGCCGACCCAGAGCTGCTCGTTGACGAGGGAGATGAGGGTGAGGATTTCGGTGCGGCGGTGAGCCGGCACCTTCAGGTCGAAGGCGCTGGCCACGTGGAGGGCCTCCACGTCCTCGATCCAAGTGAAGGCAACGTGATAGTCGGACCAGCGGCCGGCCACGGCCACCGACATCTCGTCGGTCTCGGCCCGGTCGAAGATCCAATCGCGAAGGGAGGCGAGCCGCTCGACGATGTCGAGGGGGTGCTCGTTCCGGTCGAGGCCTTCGATGTGGAGTTGGGTCATAGCGGTCCAGGTTGGCGTCCCGTAAGGGGCGCCGATAATGGTGAACGACAATCGATCCCACTCGCGAGTCACCGTTCCCAAGCTGAATCCGCGCATAGGCAAGGCACAGCTTGGTCGGCGAGAAGTTTAAGGGTCGAAGGTCGGGTCCGGGGGCGAAGCGAATCAGTGCTTCACTCACTATAGACCGTGGCGGACTCGCGTTTCAAAGCGCTCCGGAGAAGCGGTGAACAGGAAAGCGGATTTCCACCGTTCCTTCCTGTGCACAAGCTTAGACCGGACTCAGCGTCGGCGAATCAGACCGATGTCGCCGGCGGAGGGGGCGTATCCTGCGTGCCGAGGCGGCCTTCGAGCACCGAGACGCGGGCGGCGAGGGCATCGTTCTGGCTGCGGAGCGCCGAAACGAGGTCGCGCAGGACGTCCACCTCCTCGCGTGAGGCGATGTCCATGTCGCGGATCAGGCGCTCCACCTGCGCCTTGAACACCGTCTCCGCCTCGCGCTTCACCCCCTGCGCCGCCCCGGCGGCGTCGGTCATCAACCGGGCGAAATCGTCGAACAACCGGTTCGAACCGCGGCCCGCGCCGTCCTTAGAGCCTTGCATCGTCGTCTCCCGAGATCGAGGCCCGCGTCGGACATCGCGCCGGCACCTGAGAGGAGGAGATAAGAATCGACGGCCCGCGAGGCAATCCGATCCCCCGGCCCGGAAGCGAGGAATCGACGGCGGGACAGGCCGGAGCCCCATTCCGCTGGCCAGGACGACACCGTAATGCCGCCGCGTTGCTCGGCGACGATCCGCCGGACTCGAATCCCGATCCCCGGCGAGGGCATGCATGGTCAGGCGACGCGAATTTACCCTCGGCGCGGCAGCATGGGCCGTGGGGAACTGGCTCGGCGCGGGACATGCCGTCGGGGCGGAAGGAGCGTTCCGCCAGGATCTCGCCGACCGGTTCGTACATATCGAGGAGGCGAGCGGCGGGCGGCTCGGGATCGGGCTTCTCGATACCGGCAGCGGTGCACAGGCGGCGCATCGCGGCGCCGAGCGCTTCCCCCTATGCAGCACGTTCAAGATCCTCGCTGCCGGCGCCGTGCTGGCGCGGGTTGACCGGGGCGAGGACAGCTTCGACCGGCGCCTTCGCTACGAGCCGCGGGAAGTCGTGCCGTATTCGCCCCTGAGCGGGCCGAGGGCGGGGGGCGAGGGCATGACCATCGCCGAACTCTGCGAGGCGGCCGTCACGGTGAGCGACAACACCGCCGCGAACCTCCTCCTCGGGACGATGGGCGGCCCCGCCGGACTCACCGCCCGGATCCGCGCGTTCGGCGATGAGGCGAGCCGGCTCGACCGCACCGAGCCCGATCTCAACGAGGCCGCCCCCGGCGATCCGCGCGATACCACCACGCCGCTGGCCATGGCGGAAACGCTCCGGCGCCTCGTCCTCGCGGACGCGCTCTCGCCCGCCTCCCGCGCCCTGCTCACCGCTTGGCTCGTCGGCTGCCGCACCGGCGATGCGCGGTTGCGCGCCGGCCTGCCGAAGGACTGGCGCATCGGCGACAAGACCGGATCGGGGGAGAACGACACCGCCAACGACGTCGCCGTGATCTGGCCGGCGCGCCGGCCTCCCCTCGTCCTGACGGTCTACCTGACCGGGGCGAGGACATCGCCAGAGGCGCGCAGCGCCACCATCGCGTCGGTGGCCCGGGCCGTCGTCGCCTCCCTGTAAGCGTCCCTTAAGTGCAGATCTGCCATGCTCGACCGAAGAACGGTTGGAGTGGCGATGATCCGGTCGGCCCCGCTGCCGCTTCCTCGTCGCTCGGGAGGGCGAGATGATGAGCAGAGGCCGTGGGCATCGTGTCGGCATCGCGCCTAAGAGGGCCGGACGATCGAAGATCGCCTCGCCTGCCGCACTCGCATTCGGGATCGTCGCTTTGGGAATCGCCGCACATCCGTCCCATGCCACCGACAGGCCGGATTACGACGGCTTCCGCCAGGGCACGTATCTCTCCTACCTGAACGCGGCAGAGGACGGCGCCGAAATGACGCGCTCGCCGCGTCTCGGCCTGTCCTTCGGGGGAGAGGTGCGCCCCGTGCTGATGGATACGGGCTCCACCGGCATCGTGGTCTCCGCGAGCCGCATCCCCGGCTTCGACTCGATGCCCTCGCGGCCGGGGCGGCTCACCTACAGCAGTTCGGGCCGGATCATGATCGGGCGCTGGGTGACGCTGCCGGTCACCCTGGTCGGCCGCAACGAGGCCAGCGTCACCACCGCGCCGATCCCGGTCCTCGCGGTGACGCGGATCGATTGCACGGACACGGCTCGCGCCTGTACGCCCGAGACGATGCCGGAGCATGTCGCGATGATGGGCGTTGGCTTCGGGCGGGAGGGTGACGCGCAGAGCCAGAGCACGCCCGACACCAACCCCCTCCTCAACCTCGCACCCGAGGGTCGGGGGCCTGCCCGGCGCGGCTATGTGGTGACGCGGGCGGGAATCCATGTGGGGCTCACCGGAGCGAATACGCGCGGCGACATCCGCTTCGTGAAGCTCGATCCGCACCCGGACATTCCCGGCGAATGGCAGGGTGTCCCGGTCTGCATCACGGTGAATGGGCAGGCACCCGGTGCCTGCGGCCGGGCGCTCGTCGATACCGGGGTGTCGGTGATGTACCTGACCCTGCCGGGCGAGGCCGTGAACGGTGCCGTCGCCGTCGATGACGACGGCCGGAGCCAATTCCTGCCCGGCACCCGCCTCGGCTTCGCCTTTCCCGGACGAGGCGCAGCACCGGCGGCGGCCTACGACATCGTCGTGGGCGACACGTCGCCCCTCTCGCCGGACAAGGTGACCCTCAACACCCGCCGCCCGGAGCCCTTCGTCAATACCGGCCTGCGCTTCCTCAACGGCTTCGACGTGCTCTACGACGCCGATGGCGGCTATTTCGGGTTTCGCCGGCGGTAGAGGCGGCGCGGACGCACTCTTTCGGCCGACAACATTTACCGAACGTGTCCTGAATACGGAGCCGAAACAGACGTTTACAATTCCGGTCTCGCGATCCCCTTCGAATCCCTCCGCCGACGCGCCATAAACGGCCACCGGATGGACGAGACATGACTCAGACGAATCCCGCCACGCCCCATATCCTCGTGGTCGAAGACGACCGCGAGATCAGCGCCCTGGTGGCGCGCTACCTGCGCGCGAACGAATGCCGGGTGAGCCTGGCCGGGGACGGGCGCGAGATGGACCGTGCGCTGGCGGATGCGCGGGTCGACCTCATCGTGCTCGACCTGATGCTGCCGGGCGAGGACGGCTTGAGCCTGTGCCGGCGACTGCGGGCGGGATCCTCGATCCCGATCCTGATGCTCACCGCCAAGGCGGAGGAGATCGACCGGATCATTGGCCTCGAGATCGGCGCGGACGACTACCTCGCCAAGCCCTTCAACCCGCGCGAGCTCCTCGCCCGCATCCGCGCGATCCTGCGGCGGGGCGCCGGCACCGAGGCCGCCGGCGACGACGGCGCCCGCCGGCTGCGCTTCCTCGACTGGACCCTCGACGTGTCCCTGCGCCAGCTCCTCAGCCCGGAGGAGGCCCGCATCACCATCACGGGCGCGGAGTTCGACCTCCTCCACGCGCTCTGTCTCAGGCCCGGCCGGGTGCTCTCGCGCGATCAGCTCCTCGACCTGACGCAGGGGCGCGCCGCAGGCCCGTTCGAGCGCAGCATCGATGTCCTCATCAGCCGCATCCGCCAGAAGATCGAGGCCGATCCGCGCAATCCGGAGATCATCCGCACCATCCGCTCGGGCGGCTACCTGTTCACGCCGGCGGTGACGCGATCATGAGCGCGGCCGCGAAGGGCCGGTGGCGCCGCCTCGTCGGCTATCCGCCCCGCAGCATCGCCGGCCAGATCGCGATGCTCAGCGTGGCCGCCATCGTCGTCAGCCATGCGGTGGCGACCCTCGCCTTCCTGCTGCTGCGCGAACCCTGGAACCCGGACAATCATCCGGGCGTGGCCGCGACCCGGCTGGCCACCATCGTACGCCTGCTCGATGCCGCTCCGCCGGGGGATCGGCCGCGCCTGTTGCAGGACGCGGCCCGCAGCCTGCCCGCCCTGCAGATCGAAACGGCCCCGGCCTCGCCGGAACCTCCCGCCGCCGGCACCCGGAACGGGCGGCCGGACCATCCCATGGTCCGGCGCATGCGCGAGGGTTTCGGCCGGCCGCTCACGATCACCGATCTGTCGCCGCCGGGCCGGAGGGAGCCAGGAGGCGGCACCCGCATCGGCATCGTGACGCCCTCGGGGGCGAGCCTCCGGGCCACCCTGCCGGACGACGACCGGTCGCCCTTCGGCCCCGGCCCGATCGTCTTCACCTTCGTCCTCCTCGGGATCACCCTGTCCCTCATGTCGATCTGGGCGACGCGGGCCCTGACCGCGCCGCTGGCGAAGCTCGCCGAGGCCGCCGAGGCCTTCGGCACGGGCATGAACCTCGTGGCCCTGCCCCGGAACGGCCCGAAGGAGGTGATGGCGGTCTCGCGCGCCCTCGACACCATGCGCGGGCGCGTCCGCCGCCTGATCGACGACCGGACCCAGATGCTGGCGGCGATCAGCCACGATCTGCGCACCCCGATCACCCGCCTGCGCCTGCGGGCCGAGTTCATCGAGGACGACCACGCCCGCACCATGACGCTGCGCGACCTCGACCAGATGAACGGATTGGTGGAAGCCGCCCTGTCCTTCGTCCGGGACGGACAGGCGGGCGGCGCGCACAGCCTCGTCGACCTCGCCTCGGTGGTCCAGACCGTGTGCGACGGCTTCACCGATGTCGGCGCCGACGTGCGCCTGGAGCAGACGCGCCACGTCCTCGTGCGCGGCCGGGCGGACGATCTCCAGCGGGCCATCGTCAACCTGGTGGACAACGCGGTGAAGTATGGCGGCTCGGCGCGGCTGACGATGCATCCGTCCGAACAGGGGGTGGCACTGGAAGTGTCCGATGACGGCCCCGGTATTCCGGAGGCCGAGCGCGACGCCATGATGCAGCCCTTCGTGCGCGGCGACCGGGCCCGGAACCTCGACGAGGCCAGCGGTTTCGGCCTCGGCCTCTCGATCGTGCTCGCCATCGTCGAGGGGCATGGCGGCCGGCTGACCCTGTCGACCAAGGCGCCCCGTGGCCTCGTGGCCCGCATCGACCTGCCCCTCGCCGTCGCTCAGGGAGCGCCGCCGCGCGCGGCTCCATCGCCGAACCATGGGGCCGTCGCACCGGCCACGCGATGATTTTGGCATCCGAATGTTTCGGAGCGCGGGGCGGAAACATCGGGAAACTCTCGTGCCGGCTGCGGGCAAGGTCCGATTAACCTCGGGCATCGCTTTCTGGACACCCGTCGCCGGCCCCACGCGACGGCATGCGACCGAGGCGACCGCGCCATGACATCCGTCAGTTCCACCCAGACCTCCGCCCTGTTCCAGGCCCAGCGTCCGCCGCCGCCCAAAGGCAATCCGGTCGCGCAGGCCATCGGCAGCGAAGTCTCGACGGGCAGCATCAGCGCCACCGACGGCACCGCTCTCTCCAGTGCCCTACATTCGATCGATGCGAGCCTGAAGAGCGGCGGCTCCGCTTCGACCGGCAGCACGCGTACCCGCCTCGACCCGTCGCAGATCCAGGACAAGATCAGCAGTCTGATCGACGATCAGGTCTCGAGCGGCAGCCTCACCGACGATCAGGCCGAGACCCTGAAATCGCTGTTCGAGGCCAATGCACCGGGTAAGGGAGGAACCGGCGGCGCGGCGGGGGCCGGCGCACGCCCGCTCGGCCCCCCGCCCTCCGACGACGAGACGCAGAGCGCTTCAACCTCGAGCGAGACATCGGCCAGCGTCAGCGAGCTTCTGGAGAGCTTCATGACGACGCTCCAGGCCTCCCAGGCCAGCGCGTCCGGCTACGCCGCCTCCGGCGCAAAAGAATCCAGCGCTTCGAGCAGCGCCCTGTTGTTCGACTTCAACACCTGAAGGTGATGCGTCCCCGGTGCAAGCGCGCCGGGGACGGTCTCTCAGAACTCCATGTCGAGTTCTTCGATCTCGTCGGGCTCGGCAGCGGCCGCCTCGGTCCACTCCACCATCAGCGGCCAGGCGAGGATGGTGTCGCGATAGGCGGCGACCTTGCCGGGCAGCGGGACGCCGTAGGTCTGGAACCGGGTGCAGACCGGCGCGAACATGGCATCGGCCAGGCTCGGGCGTGTCCCGAACAGAAACGGGCCGTCGTAGCGCGACAGGCAATCCTCGACGATCGTGATGACCCGCTCGATATCGCCCCGGGCTCCGTTGAAGATCTTGAAATCGGTGTGGCGGGCCCGGAGGTTCATCGGCAGCGCCGAGCGCAGGTTGATGAACCCGCCATGCATCTCGCCCGAGATCGAGCGGCAGCGCGCCCGGGCCACGGGATCCTTCGGCAGGAAGCCCGCATCGGGATAGGTCTCGTTGAGATACTGGGAGAGGGCCAGGGTATCCCAGACCTCGATCTCGCCATGGACCAGGCGGGGCACGAGGAAGGACGGCGACAGGTGCAGTAATTCGGCCCGCGTGGATGCGTCGTCGCCGGGCAGGACTTCGGTCTCGAAATCGAGCCCCGCCATGCGGCAGACCAGCCATCCCCGGAGCGACCACGAGGAGTAGTTCCGGCTCGAGATCGTGAGCGTGGCGACCGGCATGTCCATCCCCTGTTGTCGTTGTCCCCGAATGTCCATGGAGTTCTCGGCCCGGGATGCGCAAGGGACATCCAAGTCTCGTGCCGCGCGGTGCCGCCCCCCCACGGCAAGAGATAAACCTTTCCTGTTACGGGGATGGAACAGTGGTGCATTCTCACAACATTTATTACAGATCGTACTTTGAGCCGATTGCGTTGCGCGCAACCGTGGCCCAGCCTAGCGGGCCGTAAACGACCGTCCGGAGACGATCCGGCGGTCGTGCACGACGAAGCGAATGGTTCGCTATCCGATCGTTCGCGCAGGAGTTCGAGCTTCATGCTCTACGATGCCTTCGAAGTGCAGTCCGACCTGGCCCAGCGCACCCGCTCCTGGGGCAAGCTCGTCCACGATGCCGTATCGCCCTGGGTCGGATCCGGGAACGCGGCGCCGATGAACTGGTGGTCGGCCGGCGCCCGGATGATGATGCGCGCCGGGCTGACCTTCGCCCGCCCCGCCTTCGGCATCGACAGCATCCGGGTCGGCAACCGCGAGGTTCCGGTCACCGAGGAGGCGACGTTCTCGACCCCGTTCGGGACGCTGCTGCGCTTCAGGAAGGACATCGATACCGAGCAGCCCAAGGTGCTCGTGGTGGCGCCGCTCTCGGGCCATTTCGCCACGTTGCTGCGCGGCACGGTGCGCACCCTGCTCGCCGACCACGACGTCTACATCACCGACTGGCACAATGCCCGCGACGTGCCATTGGCCGACGGCCCGTTCGGCTTCGACGATTACGTGGATCACCTGGTGCAGTTCCTCGGCGCGATGGGCGAGGGCTCGCACGTGGTGGCGGTCTGCCAGCCGGCGGTGCAGGCGCTCGCCGCCGCCGCCGTCATGGCCCAGTCGAGGGACATCGCACCTCCGCGCAGCATGACGCTCATGGCCGGGCCGGTGGATTGCCGCATCAGCCCCACCTCGGTGAACAAGCTCGCCACCTCGAAGCCGATCGCGTGGTTCGAGAAGAATCTCATCGCCACCGTGCCCAAGCGCCATGCGGGGGCGGGTCGACGGGTCTATCCCGGATTCATGCAGGTCTCGGCCTTCGTCTCGATGAATGCCAAGCGCCACCAGCAGAGCCATGCCGACCTGTTCTGGCACTTCGCCAACGGCGAGACCGACAAGGCCAACCAAATCGAGACCTTCTACGACGAGTATTTCGCCGTCCTCGACCTCGCCGCGGAGTTCTACATCGAGACCGTCCGGACAGTGTTCCAGGATTACACCCTCGCCAAGAACGAGCTGACCTATCGCGGCAACCCCATCGACATGCGCTCCATCCGCCGTACCGCGCTGATGACCGTGGAGGGCGAGCGGGACGACATCTGCGCGGTCGGCCAGACCATGGCGGCGCACGATCTCTGCAGCAGCCTCGCCCCCCACATGAAGAGCCACCATCTCCAGGCGGGCGTCGGCCATTACGGCGTCTTCACCGGTCGCAAGTGGGAGGGGCAGACCTACCCGCTCGTGCGAAACTTCATCCAGTCGCACGCATGAGGATGCGGGTCCGGCTCAGGATTTAGCCGACAGCGGTTGGAACTCGTGTCCGCTTGGTGTATGAGCCTGCCCCAAGTGAGTTTTCAGCGTCGATTCGAGACCGTCACACACAGGTCCCTCCCTGGAGCGATACAGGGCATGGGGCTATTGGCGGTTTGCCCTCGTCGGACAGGCGGGGGCGTTCGGAGAGGGCGCCGTCCGACAAACATACGTCTCTAAAGGATCAAGTCCGTTGCAGGTACTCGTTCGCGACAACAACGTCGACCAGGCACTCCGCGTTCTCAAGAAGAAGATGCAGCGCGAGGGCATCTTCCGCGAGATGAAGCAGCGCAAGGCCTACGAGAAGCCCTCCGTGCGCAAGGCACGCGAGAAGGCCGAGGCCGTGCGCCGCGCCCGCAAGCAGGCCCGCAAGACCGCCATCCGTGAGGGTCTGATCGCCGCTCCGAAGCCGAAGCCCCGTTTCGGCGCAGGTGCGCCGCGTCGTCCGGGCGGCTCGCCCTTCGCTCCGAGCGCCGCTCCCTCGACCAACGTCGCCTCGTAAGGCCAAGCGGCCGGTCTCGCACCGGCCGTCCTTCGATCTCACCCGACGCCCGGCCGCGGAAGCGGCGCGGGCGTCGTGTCGTTTCAGGCGATGCCCATGGCAGCGGAAGCGTGCTCCGCCTCCACCAGCACGTCGAGGGCGCGCCAGGGCTTCTGCATGTAGACGGCCTGTTCGGGCAGGCGGCCGGTGCTGCGCTCGTCGTAGCCCGAGGTCAGGACCATCCGCACGTCGGGCCAGCGCTGCTCCACCGTCAGCGCCAGGGCTATGCCGTCCATGGCCCCACCGAGGCGCACATCGGCGAACAGCAGGGCGACGTTCAGTCCCTTGCGCTCCAGGACGCCGATGGCCGCCTCGGCGCTGTCACAGGCGATGACGTCGAGATCGGTCTCTTCGAGAATGGCGGTGGCGAGGTCGCGGACCGCCGCATCGTCCTCCACCACGAGGGCGACGGGGCCATCGATCTGAGCCCGCGATGCGGCGCCGTCGATCGAGCGGATTGTGCGATCCATGAGGTCACTTTCCAAGGAATGAGGCCAGGCACGATGCCGGCCTTGCGGGGCGTCGTGCGCCCGGTCGATGATTCGATGATGCCGAGGCTGCCCCGCCGGGCTGGGATCGGCAAGGGTGCCATCCGCCGCCACGGCCATGCGCCTCCCGCAACGAAATTTCGGGAACCGCCTCAAAGCGGGCGTGGTGACCGTCTATGATCCCGGCATGCACGAAATCGGGCGCGTCTGCGCATCGCCTGCGCAGACGCACAAGGTTCAGGCATGCTGCAATGCATTAACGATCTGTTCACCGCGAAAGATCGAATGTTACAGTTCAACGACCGTCAAGCTGGATCATGGAACGGTTTCTGTTTCCCGATCCGGGGAGGGGTGCCGAAACAGGGGGTTGTTGCTCAGTCATGTGCCGCTTTCTCGCCTATAGCGGTGATCCGGTCTTTCTGACCGATCTCGTCTGCGCCCCGACGCACTCGCTGGTGCATCAGTCGCTGCACGCCACCGAGGCGAAGACGGAGACCAACGGCGACGGTTTCGGCATCGGCTGGTACGGCGAGCGGGCCGATCCGGGCCAATATCGCGACGTCTGCCCGGCCTGGTCGGACGAAAACCTCGTCAACCTCTGCCAGCAGGTCCGCGCGCGGATGTTCTTCGCCCATGTCCGCGCCTCCACCGGCACGGCCACCACGCGGGCGAACTGCCATCCCTTCGCCCATGGCCGGCACCTGTTCATGCATAACGGCCAGATCGGCGGCTACCATCGCATCAAGCGGCGGATCGAGGCCCTGATCCCGGACGCGCTCTACGAAGCACGGCGCGGCACCACCGATTCCGAGGCGATCTTCCTCCTGGCCCTGGCCAACGGCCTCGCCGAGGACCCGATCGGCGCCATGGCCGAAACCCTCTCCACGGTCCGCGACCTGATGCAGGCGGCCGGCGTCACCGAGGCCCTGCGCTTCACCGCCGTCGTCACCGACGGGGAGACCCTGACCGCCTATCGCTGGGCTTGTGACGGCCGGCCGCCGAGCCTCTATTACCGCCAGACCGAGACCGGCCTCGTGGTGGTCTCCGAGCCGATCGACGATTGCAAGGACGGCTGGATCGTGATCCCGCGAGGCGGCACGCTGCAGGCCACGCGCGGCGGTACGGTGACGGTGAAGGGTGCCGACGAGGCGCGAATCCGCATCGCCGCCTGAGGTCAGCCCAGAGGGTTGCGGCACAGAGGGTTGCGGCGCTGGCGCGAAGGGCGGACAACCCATGCTCCTTCGAGAGCGTGAGCCGCCGATGACCTTTAAGGACGTAGCCCTTCACATCGCCGGGGCCTGGACGCCCGGTTCCGATGCCCGGACGATCCCCGTTCTCAACCCCGCGACCGGCGACGCCATCGGCACGGTGGCGGTGGCGACGCGCAGCGATCTCGACCGTGCCCTGGAGTCCGCCCGTCGCGGATTTGCCGAATGGCGCAGGGTCGCAGCCTTCGATCGCGCCAAGGTGATGCGGCGGGCCGCCGATCACCTGCGCGCGCGCGTCGACGACATCGCCCGGACGATGACCCTGGAACAGGGCAAGCCGCTGGCCGAAGCGCGGGTGGAGACTCTTGCCGCCGCCGACGTCATCGACTGGTTCGCCGAGGAAGGAAAACGCGCCTACGGTCGCATCATCCCCGCCCGCGCGCCGGGCGTGACCCAGATGACCTTACGCGAGCCGGTGGGTCCGGTGGCCGCCTTCACGCCCTGGAACTTCCCGATCAACCAGGCCGTCCGCAAGCTCTCGGCGGCGCTCTGCACCGGCTGCTCGGTGATCCTGAAGGGACCGGAGGATACGCCCGCGAGCTGCGCCGAACTCGTCCGCGCCTTCCTCGATGCGGGAGTGCCGGGTGACGTGCTGTCCCTGGTCTTCGGCGACCCGGCCGAGATCTCGTCCTACCTCATCTCGCATCCGGTCATTGCCAAGATCTCGTTCACCGGCTCCACCGTGGTGGGCAAGGAGCTTGCGGCTTTGGCCGGGCGCCACATGAAGCGGGTTACCATGGAGCTCGGCGGCCACGCCCCTGCCCTGGTCTTTGCCGACGCGGACGTGGAGAAAGCCGTCTCAGTGCTCGGCGCCAACAAGTTCCGCAATGCCGGGCAGGTCTGCGTCGCGCCGACCCGCTTCCTCGTCCATGAGTCCGTCTACGACCGCTTCGTCGAGGGTTTCGTGGCGCATGCAGAGGGCATCAGGGTCGGCGACGGGCTCGATCCCGAGACCCAGATGGGGCCGCTGATCCATGCCCGCCGGCGCGAGGCGATGGAATCCCTCGTGGCCGATGCCGTGGCGCAGGGCGCGGAACTCCGCACCGGCGGCAAGCGTCTCGGCAACCGCGGCCATTTCTTCGAACCGACCGTGCTCGCTGAGACCCCGCTCACCGCGCGGATCATGAACGAAGAGCCGTTCGGCCCCGTGGCCCTGGTCCAGCGCTTCTCCGACGACGAAGCCGCCTTCGCCGAGGCGAACCGGCTGCCCTATGGTCTGGCCGCCTACGCCTATACGCGCTCGGCCGCCCGCGCGACGGAGATCGCCGCCCGGGTCGAAAGCGGCATGCTCGGCATCAACCATCACGGCCTCGCCTTCCCCGAAACCCCCTTCGGCGGCATCAAGGATTCCGGCTACGGGAGCGAGGGCGGCTCGGAGGCGATCGAGGCCTATCTGACGACGAAGTTCGTGAGCCAGGCGAGCGCCTGAGTGCCCGAGACCGGCATGGTCGATAAGCAAAGCGCTCCATGGGACGAACCCATGGAGCGCTGATGCGTGCTTATGCTTCGGCCCCGCTCAAGGGAGCCACCTTAGCGGGTCGCGGGGTTGAGGATCTCGGCGACGATGCGTCGGGTCGCGGGAGCACGCGAGGTCAGGGACGGGGTGGTTGTCAGCTCGGAGGCCGGACGCACGGCGGCCGTGACGCGGGCCTGCTCACGGTAGAGAGTGGGAGTGATGGTGATGCGCTCGTCGGCGGTCGCGGTACCGACCAGGGTGGCGGAGGCGAGAGCGGCGAGGACAAGGCTACGAATGGTCATGACGATGATCCCTCAGGTGTTTCGGGGCCGATGCCCCGTTTCATGAGAGGGATATATTTTGCGACGCACCATTCATCAAACAGATATGATCGATAAGCCATATCGATTCCGTCAATGTCGAAGACGAACGTGCGCTCGGTGAGCCGAAGCCGGTCACCCATCCTTGCCTCATCCCGAGGCGCACCGGCGCTATCGGCGTCTCTCAGTAACGCACCGTAGCCCGCAGGCCGAACACGGCGGCGTTCTTGATGCGGGCGCCGTTGGGGTCGCGCGGGTTGGGCACACCGCCGCTCGGACGGAACACGTACTGGACGTCCGGCTGCACCGTCACGCCCGGTCCGAGGACGGCCTGGTAGGTCGCTTCGAGGACCGCCTCGCTGCTGCGTCGGGGCATGCTGGCCCCGGCCAGCAGGATCGCGTCGGTATCCAAGCCGCGCGCGGAGTCCGAAATCCGCGCGATGGCGAAGGCAACACCGATCGTGTCGTCGGAGCGTCCCTTGAAGAGGCCCTTATAGGCGAGGCCGGCATCGGCGTAGAAATCCACGATGTTGCGGTCGGAGGGCGCCCCGGAGAGGCGCAGGAACACGCTGGCGCCGTCGTTCGGATCGTCGGGTTCGCGGTAGATGGTCTGGTCGATGATGCCGTAGAGGCCGCTGTCGCCGCGGAAGCGCCGGGCGATGCCGGTGGTGGACGGATCGGCCAGCGATCGCCCGGCCGTGTCGAAGCGCTGGCTGTCGAACCGCCCGAAATGGTGCCAGCCCCCCAGCGTCACCGTGCCGGGATCGCCGACATCGCCTTGCGCGATGTTGTAGGCGTAGGCGGCTTCCGCGATGATCAGGGCGGGATCGTTGGTGCGGAAATTCGTGCCGGTGCGGTTGCGGCGCTGCGGATCGAGATCACTGGGGTAGGGCCCCGCCGGATCGCCGTCGAAGATGCCGATCTGCAGGGAGAAATTCTCGCTGGGCACGTATTTCGCGCGGATCGCCGGCACCGCCAGGGGATAGATCGGCCCGCCGCTCGGCAGCACCTCGGCCATGATGTTGGGCCAGCCGAAGGTGGAGTTGATGAACAGCGTACCGGTCTGGCTCACCGCGAACTCGGTATCGGCCGCGATCTGACCCACTTTCAGTCCGAATTGTCCGTCGAACAGCTTCTGCTCGAGCCAGAGCTCGTAGAGCCGCGAGGACGGCAATGCCTCGATGGCGCTCGCGGTGATGAAATTGTTGACGTAGTAGCGCGACAGGCCGGTACCATGGATGAGGTAGAGGTTGGTGTGGAACGCCGCCCCCTGCCAGCCCGCCAGCTTTTCTAAGTCGGCATCGAACTGGACGTCGAGGCGTCCCTCGACAATGGCGCCGCGCCGCGCGCCACCCGTCGCGTTGCCGAGGCTCTCGCCGATATAGGTGAGGCTGTACTCGATGCCTTTGGTCTTCAGGAACGAGCGCAGGCCGTAGGGATCGCCATAGGGGCCGAGCTGGTCCTGGATCGAGGTGTTGAGGTTGGCCGAAGGCTTGGCCGACGCCACCGACTGCGCCACCGACGTCTGCGGATCACCGCCGGCGCCGCGGGGCGACCCGATGTCGAGGCCTTCCAGGGCCAGACGCGCCTGCCGGGCCGCGGTCTCGGCGGCGGTCTGAGCACAAGCTCCCGAAGCGGCAAGGCCCGATATCAGGGCTGCGGCGGTCGCCAGAGGAAACGAGCGGAGCATCATTCCTCGGAGAAAGCGTGTCCCAGGGCGACCGCCCCCTGCCCGTGCTCTATCACGGAGAGCATGACAGGGCTGCAACCGAGCCGAGGGAGCGGGGCGACCGGGGGCTTTCCCCGCCCGGTGTGTCACGCCGCCCACATCCGCATGGCGGCGGCGATGTTCGAGGAGCGCCTTACCGGCCGGTCCAGTCCGGCGGACGCTTGGCCAGGAAGGCCTCCATGCCCTCGCGGAAATCGGCGCTGGTGTAGCACATCAGGATGAGGTCATCGTCCGGGCGCGCGGTGACTTCCTCTTCGGCGGCGAGCCGGCGCAGCCCTTCCTTGGTGGCCCGCAGGGTCAGCGGAGCATGGCCGGCGAGCTGCGTCGCGAGTTCCGTCGCCCTCACGGCGAGGGCGGCGGCATCTTCCACCACCTCACCGACGAGGCCGGCCGAGAGCGCCTCCTCCGCGCCGAACAGACGGGCCGTGAAGATCATGTCCTTCACCCGCGCGGGACCGATGAGGCTGGACAGGCGCCGCAGGTTGGACATCGACAGGCAATTGCCCAGGGTCCGCGCGATGGGAAACCCGAACCGGGCGTCGCGCGTGGCGATGCGCAGGTCGCAGGAGGCGGCGATGGCGGCCCCGCCGCCGGTGCAGGCGCCGGCGATGGCGGCGATGACGGGCACGCGAAGACGCTCGAGTGCGCCGAGGACCCTGTCCATGAAGCGTTCGTAGCCGAGAGCATCCTCCGCACTGGAGAAGCCCCGGAACTGCGCGATGTCGGTGCCGGCGGCGAAGGCCTTCTCGCCGGCGCCGGTGATGACGAGGACCTTGATCCGCTCGTCCGCCTCGATCCGCCCGCACAGGTCGATGAGGCCCTGGTACATCGCGAAGGTCAAGGCGTTGCGCGCCTGCGGGCGGTTGAGGACGATGCGGGCGATTCCCACCGCATCAGTGTCGAACAGGATCTCGTCGGTGGCGCTCATGCGGGGTTCCCATGCCGGCCGAGGATCGGCCCGTCCGATACAGGTCTTGCCCATCCCGGCCGCTTTGGGCAACCGCGGCCAGCCGAGCGTCGGCGCCCGGCATGGCCCGCCGACACGGTCAGAAGAGCGACGGGACGAACATCTCCTGCGGCACCGGCTGGCGGGCATAATCCTCGTGGCGCATGCGCTCGGGCAGGTGCACCGGCGGGTGTTCCACCTCGCCGTAGGGGATCTGCGTGAGGAGATGGCTGATGCAGTTGAGGCGGGCCTTCTTCTTGTCCACGGCCTCGACAACCCACCACGGCGCCTCCGGGATGTGCGTACGGGCGAGCATCACTTCTTTCGCCTTGGTGTAATCCTCCCAGCGACGACGGGACTCGACGTCCATCGGCGAGAGCTTCCACTGTTTCAGGGGATCGTGGATGCGCATGTTGAAGCGCAGCTCCTGCTCCTCGTCGGTGATCGAGAACCAGTATTTCAGCACGATGATGCCTGACCGGACCAGCATGCGCTCGAATTCGGGCGCGGACTGGAAGAACTCTTCGTACTGGTCCGGGGTGCAGAACCCCATCACGCGCTCGACGCCGGCGCGATTGTACCAGGAGCGGTCGAACAGCACGATCTCGCCGCCCGCCGGTAGATGCGCCACGTAGCGCTGGAAATACCATTGCGTGCGCTCGCGTTCGTTCGGAGCCGGAAGCGCGGCCACGCGGCAGACGCGCGGGTTGAGCCGCTGGGTGATCCGCTTGATCGCGCCGCCCTTGCCGGCCGAATCCCGCCCCTCGAAGATCACGACCACCCGGAGCTCCTGGGTCTGCACCCAATCCTGGAGACGAACCAGCTCGTGTTGCAGGCGGAACAGCTCGCGGAAATAGACCTTCCGGTCCATGGTGGGCGGACGAGACTTGGCATCGATTTCGCTAGCGAGCTGCTCGAGGCGCTCGTCTTCGAGCTCCATCTCGAGTTCTTCATCGAAATCGTCGGCCATCTCTCGACGAATAGCCTCGATATCGAAAGGACGAGTCCCGGCGCGCGTGCCGTCCATATTATTGCCTTCCTGATGAATGGGAATCATCCGGTCGCTTAGATCATAGCCACATGACAGTACGGAGACCGCCCGTGGCAACGGCGCCGATTTCCTTACTCCATTCTCAGAATTCAGCATCGACCGCCGATGCCCGGAGAGGCACTGGACTCTCGGTGAGCTTGTGGTATTCGCAGTTTATCGAATTGATACGAGTCTTGGCCGATACCGGACCGGAAAGACGACAGGATTGACTGAATTATAAATCCTATATCATTTTTTTGCGTAACAAATACCTGATCGGTGGATAAAACAACGGTTTAACAACTCTATGATAGGAGATAAAATGCCATGGAGCGTTATATAGTTCGTTTTATCAAGCCAGTCGCATTGGCTGTCATTACCTTCGCGTCCGTTTATTTTCTGACCGGAAGTTCGTTTATTGCATTGATCGTGAGCAGCATTCCGCTGCTGCTGGGGTGGCTTGGCATCATGGAGACGTTCGCCTACGGCATGGCGGCGACGGTGTTCATCTCTGCTGTCGTCTGGGCCGTCGTTCCGGCCGACATGAAGGTTCTCGTCGGACATCAGGCCACCGTCTTCGCGGAGGAACTTCGCAAGGAAGCCGACAAAGGCATGAATCCCAAGGACGCCGACAAAAGCGTCAAGGAAGCCGACAAGGGCGTCGCGACCCGCTGAGGAGAGCCATCCGGCCTCGCCCCCTCCTGCGGATCGCATGACCCGCAGGCCGAACACCGATAGGCGGAGGGGCTTCTCCGTCATCACAGTGTCGCCCAGCGTTGCGATCCAGCGCGATTAGTGAGCCGGCATTTTGCCGGCCATGATCGCCGCGACCGCACCATGCAGCATCTTCTCATCGAGGAATCACCCCTCCCGGGGTTGATCTTCGCCCTCACCTTCGACGCCGAGGGTCGGGGACGCCAGGTCGGGCCGGGGGAGGAGATTCCCTCGCTCGACGACCCGGATCCCGGCTTCGTCTGGCTCCATGTCGACCTCGTCGATGCGCGGACCGAGGCACTGATCCTCGAAGGACGCCTCGGCCCGGCCCGACTCGCCGCCGCGACCTTCGCCCGCGACGAGCATCAGCGCGTCGTCGTGGACGGCCCCCATGCCGGTTTTGTCATCGCCGACCGGGAGCGCGCCTTCGACGGCTCGTCGAGCGAGGAGCCGAACGGCCGGCTCCATTGCATCCTCGGCCCGCGCTTCCTCGTCAGCGGCCGTCGCCATGCCACGGCGTGCGCGGTGGCCGCCCGCGACGCGGTCTTGTCCGGCATCCTCGTCCCCGGCCCGGCCAAGCTGCTGGAGCGCTTCGTCGGCAGCACCGTCGAGTCGCTGATCGCCACGGCCGACCGCCTGTCCTCCTCCCTCGACGCCATCGAGGACGACATGCTCGACGAGGCCAAGGCGGACGATCCGAAGCCCCTGGGACCGATCCGCCGCCAATCCGTGCGCTCCCACCGCCAACTCGCCGGGTTGCGGGCGGTGTTCCACCGCCTCGAGGACGAAGCCGGCACCGAGGGCGACCAATTGCCGGAGGCCGTGAGAGCCATGGCCGCGCGGGTGGTTCAACGCCTCGATTCGCTCCACCGCGACATGCATGTCCTGTCCGAGCGCAGCCGTCTGCTGCAGGACGAGATCGCCGCCCGCACCACCGCCCTGACCAACCGTCAGCTCTTCACCCTGTCGATCCTGACGGCCCTGTTCCTGCCGCCGACCCTGGTGACGGGCGTCTTCGGCATGAACACCAAGGGCCTGTTCTTTTCCGAATCCGACGACGGGTCGCTGCTCGCGCTGGGAATCGGCGCGCTCGCGGCGCTTGCCGTCTACCTCGTCATCCGCCGGCTCAGTCTCGCCGGCCGGCCCGGTTGATCCGGAACGCGAACGCGCCCACACCCCCCTCGATTCATCCGACCACCGGAGCCTTTCCCCGCATGGACTTCTTTCGCCGCTTCACCGTGCTCATGTGCGCGCCGAACTTCGACCCGGACGACCTCGAGGGCGTGCGCGTCCAGCAAATCATCGGCTCGGTGGAAAAGCTCGGCTTCGAGGTCGTCCGCGCCCGCCGCGTGGAGGATGCGGCCATCGCGGTCCAGACCGACGCGGCCATCGGCTGCATGGTGGTGGATTGGGGCAAGCGCGGCCTCGACGGCAAGGCTGCCGCCCTCATCAACCTGATGCGCAAGCGCGGGCTGGAAATGCCCATCGTCATCATGGTCCGGCGCAAGCGCTTGGAGGACATCCCCGTCGAGGTGCTCGACTTCATCGACGGCTACATCTTCCTCGCCGAGGAGACCCCGGACTACATCGCCCGTGGCCTCGTGAGCCGGGTCAAGCAGTATGCCGAGACCCTGAAGACGCCGTTCTTCGGCGCGCTGGTGGATTATGCCGAGCAGGGCAACCAGCTCTGGACCTGCCCCGGCCATAACGGCGGCATCTTCTACAACCGCTCGCCCATCGGGCGCATCTTCGTGGAGCATCTCGGCGAGGCCGTGTTCCGCGACGACCTCGATAACTCCGTGCTCGATCTCGGCGACCTCCTCGTCCACGAGGGCCCAGCCCTGAAGGCGCAGAAGGAGGCGGCCGTCATCTTCGGCGCGGAGAAGACTTATTTCGTCCTCAACGGCACCTCCGCCTCCAACAAGATCGTGCTCTCGGCCCTGGTCGCCGAGGGCGATCTCGTCCTGTTCGACCGCAATAACCACAAGGCCGCCCATCACGGCGCCCTGTTCCTCGGCGGCGCGGTCCCGGTGTTCCTGGAGACCGACCGCAACTGCTTCGGCCTGATCGGCCCGATGTACCATGAGGCCCTCGACGAGGCGGCCATCCGCGAGAAGATCCGCACCAACCCGCTGGTGACCGACAAGGAGGCCTGGAAGCGCGAGCGCCCGTTCCGCGTCGCGGTGGTCGAGCAATGCACCTATGACGGCACGATCTACAACGCGCAGATGATCCTCGAGAAGATCGGGCATCTCTGCGACTACATCCTCTTCGACGAGGCCTGGGCGGGCTTCATGAAGTTCCACCCGCTCTTCGCCGGGCGCTTCGCCATGGGGCTGAAGGGTCTCGACGAGACCTCGCCGGGCATCATCGCCACGCAATCGACCCACAAGCAGCTGGCGAGCTTCTCCCAGGCTTCGCAGATCCACACCAAGGACAGCCACATCCGTGGCCAGACCCGCCGCATCGAGCACCGGCGCTTCAACGAGACCTTCCTCGTCCACGCCTCGACCTCGCCGTTCTACCCGCTCTTCGCCTCCCTCGATGTGGGTGCGCAGATGATGAAGGGCCGCTCGGGCGTCGTCCTGTGGGACGACACGATCCGGCTCGGCATCGAATGGCGCAAGAAGGTCCGCGCCATCCGCCGCGAGTTCGAGGAGAAGGAGGGCGATCCCCTGCGCCGCTGGTTCTTCGACCCCTTCGTGCCGGACACGGTGAAGGGACCGGAGGGCAAGGTGCCGTGGGAGAGCCTCTCGACGGACGAGCTGGCCAGCACCGCGAAATACTGGGAGCTGACCCCGGGCGCCGCCTGGCACGGCTTCACCCATGTGGCGCCGGACTACGCCATGACCGACCCGAACAAGCTCACCGTGCTCACCCCCGGTTTCGACCGGCGTACGGGGGAATATGCCGAGCACGGCGTGCCCGCGCCCATCGTGGCCCAGTACCTGCGCGAAAACCGCATCGTGCCGGAGAAGAACGACCTCAACTCACTGCTCTTCCTGCTGACGCCGGGCGTCGAATCCTCCAAGGCCGGCACGCTCATCTCCGGCCTCGTAGCCTTCAAGCGCCTGCACGACGAGAACGTGCCCCTGGAGGACGCGATGCCGGAATTCGTCCGCCGCCGCCCCAACCGCTACAAGGGCGTACGCCTGCGCGACCTCTGCGCGGATTTCCACGCCTTCCACCGCGAGCACGGCACCAGCACGCTCCAGCGCAAGCAGTTCGAGCCGGGGCACCTGCCCGAGATGGTGATGACCCCCAAGGAGGCGGTACAGCAGCTCACCCGCAACAACGTCGATTACGTGCCGATCGCGGAAGCCGAGGGCCGTGTGGCGACGACCTTGCTTCTGGTCTACCCGCCGGGCATCGGCACGGTGCTGCCGGGCGAGAGACTGGACGAGCGGGCGAAACCCATGCTGGATTACTTCAAAATGTTCGAACGCTCGGCCAACCTGTTTCCCGGATTCGAAGCCGAGATCCAGGGCGTGTTCCGCAACGTCGATCCCGACGGGACGATCCGGTTCTACACCTACGTCATGCGCGAGAACCGCCCGTGAGTCCGGATGGGCTTCCCACCGCCTCCGATCCCACAGTGATCATCCGGCCGTCCTCGGATTCGGACGTGCCGGCGATGGTGGCGATCTACGCCCATCATATCCGGCGGGGCGTGGGCGATGTCGGCGATTTCGAGGAGGATCCGCTGCATCCCGACGACCTCAAGCGCCGCCGCAAGGCCATGCGCAAGAGGCGTCTGCCGCATCTCGTGGCCGACCGCGACGGGGTGGTGGCGGGCTACGCCTATGCCGTCCCGTTCCGCAAGCGCCCGGCCTATCGCTACACGCTCAAGCACTCGATCTACGTCCATCACGAGCACCTGAATGCCGGGATCGGACGGCGCCTGCTGCCGGCTTTGATCGAGGCCTGCGCCGCCGGCGGCTACCGCCAGATGATCGGCTATATCGACGCGCAGAACGAGGCGTCCCTGCGGCTCCACGAAGCCTGCGGCTTCGTCCGCGTCGGCCTGCTGCCGGCGGTGGGCTACAAGTACGGCCGCTGGAGCGACAGCGTCATGGTCCAGCGGGCGCTTGGCACCGGCGCCACCGACCAGCCCGGCACCTGGACGCGCTCGGTGGAGGCGCTGGTGGCCGGGCATGAATGGATAGGAAAGTAATCCGGCAGCGGTCTCAGGCCTCCTCCAACCCGGCATCCATCCGCGCGGCCACGTCCTGCGGGACGTCGAGGGCCTCGGCGAAGCGCTTCAGGAACTCGCGCTCCTGCAGGGTGTCGGCGTCGATGGCCAGACGTGCCGCGGCGTAGAGGCGCGTGCCCTGCTCCGGTGAATTCACACGCTCGGCGAGTTCGTCGATCTCGGCCGGTTCGGTGAGTTCCCTCTCCAGCCAAGCGCGGCCATCCCGGTCGATGCCGGCGGCCTCCACCGCCGCGTCGAGGCGCCGGCGCTCCTGCGCGTCGACGATGCCGTCGGCCAGGGTCGCAGCCACCATGGCGCGCAGCATGATGCGCGCCTCGTCCTCGCCGACCTGGCTCAGATCGGGGGTGTCGGATGGCGCAGAGGGACGGAGCGCCCGCAGGGCCAGACCCGCGACGAGGGCGAGGCCTCCGAGGGCGGCCGTGGCGGCGATGCCGCCCTTGCGTGAGCGCACGAGAGCGTCGACGATCTGTCTTGCATCGGCCATTGTGGTTGTCCTGAAGGCGGGGTGAGGGATCAGACCGGAAACGGACGAGCCCGGTCGCGGGTTCACGATGGGCGGTGCGGTGGAATGAACATGCCCCGCCTGTCCCGGCCGGAGCGCCATCCCCCGGCAAGCGGAACCGCACAGCCAGAAGGCAGCCCAAGAGAGAGGCCCCATGACGATCACGCCTATCGACTCCCGCCTGTCGGTCTCCGGCCAGCCGAACGAGGCCGAGATCGCGGACCTGTCCACGAGGGGCTTTGCCCTGCTGATTAACAACCGCCCCGATGGCGAGGAGCCGGGCCAGTTGGGTAGTGCGGCCGAAGCGGCGGCGGCCGAGGCGGCGGGGCTCGCCTATCTCCATCTTCCCGTCACCGGCCCCGGCATCACCCATGAGGACGTCGCGCGCTTCCGGGAAGCCGTGGAGGGCGCACCCGGCCCGGTCCTCGCCCATTGCCGCGGCGGCACCCGCTCGCTCACCCTGTGGGCCCTGTCCGAAGTGCTGGCGGGACGTCTAAGCCGCGACGACCTCCTGGCCTACGGCCGGGAGCGAGGCTTCGACCTCGGCGGCGCCGTGCGATGGCTCGACACGCATGGCGAAGCACCCACCGGGGCGTGAAGTCGCCGGCCCTGGTCAGGACCGGCCCGGTCGAGGCGAGCGGTGGGGGATCTCGGGTCCGCCCGCTTCCCGGTCCGAAGCCTCGACGGTCTGGCGGTCGACCTCGTCCCTGACGCGGCGGCCCGCCATCAGGATCTCCACGAGGAAGGCGACGATGGCCGCCACCGTGCAGACCAGGGCTATGCCGAAGCAGCCGAACAGGACGGAGGCCGTGGCGGCGTCGCGCAAGGCCCCGACGAACAGCGTCAGCACCGCGATGCCGGTCATGATGCTGCCGAACGAGGCGAGGACCACCGCCGCGTCGAGCATGAAGGAGCGCCGGCGCAGATAGGTCAGCTGGTACGACAGGTGGGCGGCCTCGTCCGCATCCGCCTTCTGCAGCCGGTCGGCGGCGTCATCGACCCGGTCGGCCACCCGCCCCAGGCGCGTGGAGAAGACGTTGAGCAGCGTCGCCAGTGCCGTCAGCAGGAAGGCGGGCGCAAGCGCGACCTGAATGACGTGGGCGATGTCGTCGGGAGCGAGGGAGGGACCGGAAGCGACCATGATAGGGCGTTACGCCATGCCGCCCCGCACCGGAAGATGCGCCGTTTCGGGCATGGCCACGTGCTCGGGATGCCGGTGCGAGGGACATGGCCTCGGCTTCGACGTCATTTCCTCATCGGCCGAGCGAACCGCCGCCCGGATGCGATGAAGCCCCGCAGCGGAGGCTGCGGGGCTTCTCGAAGCGAGGAGGCTCAGGCGTTCCTACCCGTCGGCAGGATGTTACTGCGGGCAGCGATGACGCCGACCGTCATTGCCGAGATAGGTGCCCGACCGCTGATCGTAGGACCGGAAGCGCTGGATACAGTAGGCCACGTCCTGGTCGGACCCGCCGACATCCTGTTGAACGTCCACGGCGCCACCGTAATAGGCCGGAGCATAGCCACCGCCATAATAGCCGTTGTCGTAGCCGTTACCGTAGTAACCGCTGCCGTAGCCATAGCCGATCCCGGCCCCCGCAAGACCGAGGCCCAGTCCAAGGCCAAGCCCACCATAGCCGTAGCCCCGGCCATACCCGCGGTTGTAGCCATAACCGCGGTTGTAGCCGTAGCCGCCTCTGTTGAAGCCACCGCCCCGGTTGTAGCCTCCACCGCCGAAATTCGGCCCGTGGGCGATACCGCCGTGCCCGCGTCCACCGCCGATTCCTTGACCGCCACCACCACCGAAGGCGCCGAGACCGCCACCGCCGCCGCGGCTCATACCGCCGCCGCCGCCACCACCGAAGGCACCAAGTCCGCCGCCGCCGCCGCGGCTCATACCACCGCCACCGCCACCACCGAAGGCACCAAGTCCGCCGCCGCCGCCGCGGCTCATACCACCGCCACCGCCACCGCCACCGCCACGGCTCATACCCCCTCCGCCTCCACCGCCACCGCCGGCGAAGGCACCCAGTCCACCGCCTTCACGGGCGTCGGCCGTCGCGGGAAGGAATGCGACCGCGCCAAGCAAGGCGGCCGATGCGAGAATAAGCTTGTTCATGGAACACCAGCCTGATCGTCTAGGGGACATTAGGATCGACAACGCGCGGCCGACCGGGAAGGCTCCATTGTGCGCGACCGTTTTACGGTCTGGCGAAAGTCACGCCAATAAAGAACTGTCCTTGCGGATTAAATCCGAGACTACGGTCAACGGTCGGATAACTGCCTGGATCGAAAGACCGGCGACCCAGGCGCCACGGCGGTCGACGAGAGGGGCGATCGTTCACTCCGGCGAAGATGTATCTCCCGGCAATTGACAAAGACGCGGCAAACGCAGACTTTCGAATCGTTCCGAGGGGGGCCCCGTTCAGGGGGCTGAGATAGGGCCGCAGCCCTGACCCTTGAACCTGATCCGGCTCATACCGGCGGAGGGACGGGAACTGCGTTTGGGTATCCGGCTCGTGTCGAGCGGGCGCCCGTCGTCCTGACGCACCGTTGCGAACCGGATCGCCTCCCACGCCAGGAGCGAACCCGACATGAACGCACCCGTCCTCCCCAAAGACCTTCCCGGACAAGAACCCGCCAAGGGGCAGCCGCAAGCGGTGACCACCGGCCCGATCATGGGCTCGCGCAAGGTCTATGCGAGCGTGGCCGGCCGCGACGACATCCGGGTGCCGTTCCGCGAGGTGACGTTGAGCGACCCCAAGGAGGCCCCCGTGCGGGTCTACGATCCGTCGGGCCCCTACACGGAGACCGATGCCCGGATCGACCTGAATGCCGGCCTGCCGCTCCTGCGCGACCCGTGGATCGCCAAGCGCGGCTACGCCACGATCACGCCGCGCGCGGTCAAGCCCGAGGACAACGGCTTCGTGCCGGAGGACAAGCTCGTCGCCCCCTGTCCGGCGACGCGCCAGATCCGCAAGGCCGGCCCCGGCCAGATGGTGACGCAGTACGAGTTCGCCAAAGCCGGGATCATCACCGAGGAGATGATCTACGTCGCCCACCGCGAGAACCTCGCCCGCGAGACGATGCTGGAAGGAGCACAGACCGCGCTCGCCGACGGCAACAGCTTCGGTGCGTCGCTCCCGGCCTTCATCACACCTGAATTCGTGCGCGACGAGGTGGCGCGCGGCCGCGCCATCATCCCGGCCAACATCAACCACCCCGAAGTCGAGCCGATGGCCATCGGCCGCAACTTCCTCGTCAAGATCAACGCCAATATCGGCAATTCGGCCGTGACTTCTTCGGCGGCGGAGGAGGTGGAGAAACTGGTCTGGGCGACCCGCTGGGGCGCCGACACGGTGATGGACCTCTCCACCGGCCGCAACATCCACAACATCCGTTCCTGGATCGTGCGTAACTCGCCCGTCCCTATCGGCACCGTGCCGATCTATCAGGCCCTGGAAAAGGTCGGCGGCGACCCGCTGAAGCTCGACTGGGAGGTCTTCAAGGACACGCTCATCGAACAGGCCGAGCAGGGCATCGACTACTTCACCATCCATGCGGGCGTCCGCCTGGCCCATGTGCCGCTCACCGCGCGCCGGGTCACCGGCATCGTCTCGCGCGGCGGCTCGATCATGGCGCGCTGGTGCCTCGCCGGGCACCGGGAATCGTTCCTCTACGAGCGGTTCGACGAGATCTGCGACATCATGCGGGCCTACGACGTCTCGTTCTCGCTCGGCGACGGCCTGCGCCCCGGCTCTATCGCCGACGCCAACGACGCGGCCCAGTTCGCGGAACTCGAGACCCTCGGTGAACTGACGAAAATCGCCTGGGACAAGGGCTGCCAGACCATGATCGAGGGCCCCGGCCACGTGCCGATGCACAAGATCAAGGTGAACATGGAAAAGCAGCTGGAGGAGTGCGGCGAGGCGCCGTTCTACACCCTCGGCCCGCTGACCACCGACATCGCGCCGGGCTACGACCACATCACGTCGGGCATCGGCGCCGCCATGATCGGCTGGTTCGGCTGCGCCATGCTCTGCTACGTCACCCCGAAGGAGCATCTCGGCCTGCCCAACCGCGACGACGTCAAGGAAGGCGTGATCACCTACAAGATCGCGGCCCATGCTGCCGATCTCGCCAAGGGCCATCCGGCGGCACAGCTGCGCGACGACGCCCTGTCACGGGCCCGGTTCGACTTCCGCTGGGAGGACCAGTTCAACCTCTCTCTCGATCCCGACACGGCGCGGGCCTACCACGACGAGACCCTGCCGAAGGACGCCCACAAGGTCGCCCATTTCTGCTCGATGTGCGGCCCGAAATTCTGTTCGATGAAGATCACGCAGGATCTGCGCGCCGAGGTGCTCGCCATGGAGGCGGCCGGACAGGTGCTGGGCGAGGCGACGCCCATGAGCCAGGCCGAGCGCGAAGCGGGCATGGCGGCCAAATCCGCCGAGTTCCAGGCCGAGGGCGGCAAGCTCTACGTGGAGGCGGCGGAGTAGGCCGCCTCACTCGGCCCTCTCGTGCCTCGGCGCGAGAGGGCCTTCGTCATGCGCCGCGAACGTAGCGGCTGACGGCAAGGTCCGGGGTGGCGATGTCCGGCGTGCGGCCGGAGATGAGGTCGGCCAGCACCCGGCCCGAGCCGCAGGCCATGGTCCAGCCCAGGGTGCCGTGGCCGGTATTGGTGTAGAGGTTCGACAGGTGCGTTCCGCCGACGATGGGCGTGCCATCCGGCGTCATCGGCCGCAGGCCGGTCCAGAACTTTGCCTGCGAGAGATCGCCACCCGCCGGGAACAGGTCGCCGACGGAGCGGACCAGGGTCTCCCGGCGCGGTCCGCGCAGGACCGCGCTGAAGCCGGCGAGTTCGGCGGTGCCGCCGACCCGGATGCGGTCGCCGAGCCGGGTGATCGCCACCTTGTAGGTCTCGTCCATCACCGTCGAGACCGGCGCCGCCTCCGCATCGGTGACGGGCAGGGTGAGGGAATAGCCCTTCACCGGATAGATCGGCAGGCCGATGCCGAAGGGTCGGAGCAGAGCCGGGGTGTAGCTGCCCATGGCCGCGACATAAGCGTCGGCCGTCAGGATCTCGCCGCCTGCCGTCGCCACGCCGCTGATCCGGTCGCCCTCGCTCCGCAGACCCGTGATCGCCGTGTCGTAGCGGAAGACCACGCCGATGCCTTCGCAGAGCGCGGCGAGGCGCTGGGTGAACAGATGCGCATCGCCGGTCTCGTCACCGGGGAGCTGCAGGCCGCCGACGAAGGTTCCGGCCACCCGTGCCAGGGCCGGTTCGGCCATGATGCAGCCGGCGGGGTCCAGCACCGCGTAGGGCACGCCGTAAGCGTCGAGGACGCGGGTATCGTCGCCGATATGGTCGAGCTGTTTGGCCGTCCGGAACAGCTGGAGCGTGCCCTGCTCACGATGGTCGTAGGCGATGCCGGTCTCGGTGCGCAGGTCGCGCAGCACGTCGCGGCTGTATTCGGCCAGACGCACCATCCGGCCCTTGTTGCGCTGGTAGGCCTCCTCCGTGCAATTCGCCAGCATGCGGGCGAGCCAGCCATAGAAGCGCGGCTCGAAGCTCGGCCAGACCACGAGGGGCCGGTGGCGCATCATCAGCCACTTCATCGCCTTGACGGGAATGCCGGGCGCCGCCCAGGGCGCCGAATATCCCGGCGAGACCTGGCCTGCATTGGCGAAGCTCGTCTCGAGCCCCGCCGCCGGCTGGCGCTCCAGCACGGTGACACGGTGGCCGGCCTTGGCCAGGTAATAGGCCGAGGTGACGCCGACGACACCGCCACCGAGGATGAGGACATGCATGGCCGACGTTCCGTAGAGGATCGGGGTGGGGTCCGGAATGGGCTTGGCGCCCCGAGCGGGTTCGCATTGGCTGGCCAACGCTCTCCCCCTCGCTCGGGCCTTCGGCGTGTCGCAGGTTTCAGGCCGCAGAAGCGGCAACCATCGTTGCGAAACCCGCCCAGGCCTGTTTGAGTTGTTTTTGCAAGGCCTTACCTCATCCTGAGGTGCCGCGTAGCGGCCTCGAAGGAGCCCTCCAGGGATCGCGCGACGACTTGAGGGCTCCTTCGAGGCCCTTTGCTCGAGCAAAGAGCGCCTCGGGATGAGGTGGTCGGCTTGGGTGATCGACTTTGGTTTGAGAAGCCGCTGAGAAATCCGATCAAACGGTTGTCAGAGCTCGCCGGTGAGGAACTGCGCGCGGCCGTGGCCGAAGGACCAATCCTCGTCGGTGTTCTCCACCGTGGAGACCATGACGTCGGCCGGGGCGATGCCGCAGGCGGCTTCGAGCTTCTCGGTCAACAGCCTGTAGAACAGCTGCTTCTTCTCCTTGCCGCGCGGCCGGGTGATCATCTGGACCACTACCACGTCCTTGGTGCGCGGGATGTCGAGGCCGGTATCCTCGACGATCATCCGCGAGGGCTTGTGCTCGGTGACGATCTGATAGCGGTCGCCCGGCGGGACGTTGAAGGCCTCCAGCATCGCCTCGTGGGCGGCGTCGAGGAGCGCCTTCAGTTCGGAATCGGTGCGGCCTTCCAGGATATCGAAGCGCATCAGGGGCATATCGGTTCAACCTTCGAAGAGAATGGAGTTGGTCACGGCCCGTCTATCGGGAGAACGCCGTCCGCCGGTCAGGCTTCGGCGCGGATGAGGCCGCGCAGCATCTCGATCATGCCGGTGATCTCGGCGGGGGTCGAGATGAAGGGCGGGCCCATGGCGATGGTGTCGCCGGTGAAGCGCAGGAGGATGCCCTCGCGCAGGCCGCGCTCGAAGATCCGCAGAGCGCGCGCGCCGGGCTGGCCCGGTGTCGGTTCGAGATCGACGGCCGCCGTCAGGCCGAAATTGCGGATGTCCTTGATGCCCGGCTCGTCGCGGAGGGTGTGGACGGCCCCCTCCAGGATCGGCTCCAACTCGCGCACGCGGGCGAAGAGGTCGCCCTCCTCCATCAGGTCGAGGGAGGCATGGGCGACGGCCGCGGCCAGGGGGTGCCCCGAATAGGTGTAGCCGTGGAACAGCTCCACCGCCGAGGCCGGCCCGGTCATGAACGTGTCGTAGATCTCCTTGCGGACGATGACGCCGCCCATGGGCACGATACCGTTGGTGATGCCCTTGGCGAAGGTAATGATGTCCGGGATGACGCCGAGACGGTCCGCGCCGAACGGCGCGCCGAGGCGGCCGAAACCCGTGATCACCTCGTCGAAGATCAGCAGGATGCCGTGCCGGTCACAGATCTCGCGCAGGCGCTGGAGGTAGCCGAGAGGCGGCACGATGACCCCGGCCGACCCCTGCAGCGGCTCGACGATGACGCAGGCGATGGTACCCGCATCGTGCAGCGCCACCATCCGTTCGAGGTCGTCGGCGAGATGCGCGCCCCAGGTCGGCTGGCCCTTCGAGAAGGCCATCTCGGCATAATCGTGGGTGTGGCGCAGATGGTCGACGCCCTGGATCATGGCGGTGGCGAACATCTTGCGGTTGGCTACCATGCCCCCCACCGACATGCCGCCGAAGCCGACGCCGTGATAGCCCTTCTCGCGGCCGATCATGCGGAAGCGGCCGGCCTCGCCGCGCAGGCGGTGGTAGCCGAGAGCGATCTTGAGGGCGGTATCGACGGCCTCCGAGCCGGAATTGGTGAAGAACACCCGGTCGAGCCCGTCCGGCGCCATGTCGGCGATGCGCTCGGCGAGCCGCAGCGTCACCGGATTGGTCATCTGAAACGCGGTGCAGTAATCGAGGGTCTCTGCCTGCCGGCGCAGGGCCTCGACGATCCGCGGCTGGGCATGGCCGAGGGGGCAGCACCATAGCCCCGACAGGCTGTCGAACAGCTCGCGCCCCTCGGCGGTGCGGTAATAGGCCCCCTTGGCCGAGGTGATGATGCGCGGCGTCGGATCGGCCTTCACGTGGCGGTTCGGCGTGAACGGCATCCAGTACGGCTCGACGTTGAGCTGCCGGTCCCCTGCCTGGTCGATGATCGCATGATCCATGTGTCTCTCCGCCGGTCCGCGATGCAAGATCCCGACCCTCGCGCTGGGTTATCGCCCGGCACGAACCAACCGACTATCGACAGTTGGCGGGTTGGCGCTCGCAGCTGTATCTGTTCACCGGCCCATACAGTCGGATCGCCGTGGCCGGTCCCGCCCTGAAAAGACGGCTCATGATCAGCCTCGACCCCGCCAGCACCGCCCCCCTCGTCGCCCAGCTGGTGGATGCCGTCTCCGAGCGCATCCGCAGCGGGAGCGTGGCGCCGGGCGCCCGCCTGCCCTCGGTGCGCAAGCTCGCCGTTCAGTGCGGCGTGAGCACGCTCACCGTCTCGAACGCCTACAACCGGCTGGTGGCGGACGGCCTGCTCGAAGCCCGCCGCGCGAGCGGATACTTCGTCTCGGCCCGGCTCCTCGACCGCAAGGCCGCCGTCCCCCAGCGGAACCCCGTGCAGATCTCGGTGGATTCCGGCTGGCTGCTCCAGCGGGTCTACGAGGACGACGCCTTCACCGTCAAAGCCGGCTGCGGCTGGCTGCCCGACAGCCACCTGTTCGCCGACGGGATCAAGCAGGCCTTGGCGGCCCTGGCGCGGCGGCCCGACCGGCTGGTCTCGCGCTACGGGCATCCCCTCGGCTACGCCCCCTTGCGCCGGGCGATCCAGCTGCTCCTCGCCCAGCGCAACATCGAGTGCGACCCGGACCAGATCCTGCTGACGCACGGGGCGAGCCAGGCCCTCGACCTGACCATGCGGACCTTCCTGCAGCCGGGCGACGTCGCCCTCGTGGACGATCCCGGCTATTGCAACCTCTACCCCTCGCTCCACGCCATGGGGGTGACCATCGTCGGCGTCGAGCGGACCCTCCAGGGGCCGTCGATCCCCGCGCTCCAGGCCCTGGCGGAGCGGCACAAGCCGAAGCTGTTCTTCACCAATACCAGCTTCCACAACCCCACCGGCACGTCCAGCACGCCGGCCACCGCCTATCAAATCCTCCGCATCGCCGAGAAACACGACTTCCAGATCGTCGAGGACGACATCTATGCGAGCTTCGTCGAGGAGACGGCGCCCAGCATCGCCAGCCTCGACCAGCTCGGGCGCGTCATCCACATCAGCAGCTTCTCGAAGACCATCTCGCCCGCCCTGCGGGTGGGCTATCTCGCCTGCAACCCCGAGAACGCGCAGCGGCTCCTGCGCATGAAGATGGCGGCGAGCCTGACCAGCTCGGAGATCTCCGAGAGCATCGTCCATTCCATCCTGACGGAAGGCCAGTACCGCCTCCACATCGCGCGGCTCCGAGAAAAGCTCGCCGCCGAGCAGAAGATTGTCGCCGAAGCCCTGCTCTCGGTGGGCCTGTCGCTGTTCCACCGTCCCGCCAACGGGCTCTTCCTCTGGGCCGGCTTCGGCGGCGATCCCGACACGACCAGCCTTGCGCAAAGGGCCGCCGCCAAGGGCATCATGCTCGCCCCCGGACACCTGTTCCGCGCCGATCAGGAGCCGACCCCTTGGCTGCGCTTCAACGTGGCGCATGCCAACGCGCCGGCCCTGTTCCGCTTCCTCGACACCGAGCGGCCCGCGCCCGCGTGACTTACAAGGCCGAACCGGCGAGAACTCCGCATTCCCGACGCATCCCAGCTTGAGCGGCGATGACAGACGATTTCACCCTCGACCCGCGCCTCGTCGCCGACACCGTTCCGGTGGGCGACCTCGCCTTGTGCAGCGTCCTGCTGATGGACGACGCCCGGTTTCCCTGGCTGATCCTGGTACCGCGCCGGGCGGGTGCCAGCGAACTCACCGACCTGTCGGCGGAGGATGCGCACGATCTCATGGACGAGATCCGGATCGCCACCGGCGTGATGCTGGCGCTTGCCAAGCCCGACAAGGTCAACGTCGCGGCCTTGGGCAACGTCGTGCCGCAGCTCCATGTCCATGTCATCGGGCGCTTCCTGTCCGATCCGGCCTGGCCCTCGCCGGTCTGGGGCGTCGGCACCGGCCAGCCTTATCCGCACCACGCCCGCGCCCAGATGATCGAGCGCATCGGCGCCCTGTTCACGGCCGCCTGATGAGCGTGCGCCTCGACGCTCTCGGCTATGCAGAAAGCCGGCTCATCCGCCATTCGGCCGAGAGCAGTGACCTCGTGCCGATGCCGGACGCGCCCGATTCGCGGATCGTGCTCGTGGCTGGGGACCGTATCGTCCTTGCCGGTGACACGGCGCTCCTCCCCTCCGGGCAGGCGGCGAGCGCCTGCCACGCCGATCTCACGCTGTTCCTCGGCCGCCTCGACGGCGCCCCGGTCTTCGCCTGCGCGGTCTCGCCGGAGGCCGCCGACGCCTACGACGCCGATCCCGGTTTCCGCACCACCGACCTGCGCAGCCTCGCCGCCGAGAACGCGGTGGCGCCGCACGAACTCGGCCTCCTCGCCACGGCGAAATCGATCCTGGCCTGGCATGCCCGCCACGGCTTCTGCGCCAATTGCGGAACCGCCACCCGTTTCGCCGCCGGCGGCTTCCGCCGCGAATGCCCGACCTGCGAGACCCATCACTTCCCCCGCGTCGATCCGGTGGTGATCATGCTGATCCGACGGGGAGAATCCTGCCTGCTCGGGCGTTCGCCGCGCTTCAAGGAAGGGATGTATTCCTGCCTCGCCGGCTTCCTGGAGCCCGGCGAGACCATCGAGGACGCGGTTCGCCGCGAGACCCTCGAAGAGGCGGGGCTGACGATCGGGGCGGTGACCTACCACGCCTCGCAGCCCTGGCCGTTCCCGTCCTCGCTGATGATCGGCTGCGCGGCGGAAGCCCTGGACGAGGCGATCACCATCGATCCGGCCGAGCTTGCCGACGCCCGCTGGTTCACCCGCGACGAGGTGGCGGCGATGATCGCCGGCAGCCATGGCGAGGGACTGACCGTGCCGCCGCCGATGGCGATCGCGCATCTGCTCATGCGCGCCTTCGTGGTGGGGCGGCTCTAACGGGCTGTGGAAACCTATCGCCGGGCTCATGACAGTGGCATTTTTACACCTCCCCGAGGGGGAGTTGTTCACGTCCCGTCTTGGTTAAAAGTTTCTGGCGGTCCGTCCGAAATTGTGTCTTCCCGGCACTATCCCGCAATCACGCCTTCGATTCTCGTCGCTGCCTCAATGGAGGCGGTGAGGGGACGATGGCGAGAGTTTTGTTGGGTGTCGGCGCGATGATCGGGCTGATGACCGGGACCGTGGCTGCGGCGGACCTGCCCCGACGCACTTCGCCACCGCCCGTCTTCGTGCCCCTCCCGAGCTTCAGCTGGACGGGCTTCTATGCGGGCGTGCAGGCCGGATACGGCTTCACCGACCGGCAGACCGTCCGTACGGCGGCGACCTCGGAGAACGGAAGCGGCACCGATTTCTTCATCGAGCGCTCCGGCATCGCCTCGCTGTCCTCGCAGCAACAGGGCTTCGTGGCCGGTGGTCAGGCCGGGTACAATTACCAGCTCACCCCCGGCTCGGGTCTCGTCCTCGGCATCGAGACCGACATCGCCTATACCGACCTCGATGAGACCAAGCGCAGGTCGCGCAGCCTCTTCGGTTCGGGCAGCGATGCGTTCGTAGTCAACACCACGCGGCAAAGCCTCGATTTCCTCGGCACCGTACGCGGCCGGCTCGGCTACGCGTTCGACCGCGTCCTGGTCTACGGCACCGGCGGTCTCGCCTACGGCAACGTGAACGACCAGAGCGCGACGAGCTTCCAGGTGGCGGGAGTTCCGACCCTCGATCTCTTCGCCGGCGGGATCGACCGCCTGGAGACCGGCTTCGCCTATGGCGGCGGCATCGAATACGCGCTGCCGACCGAGAGTTTCCTCAACGTCTTCCAGTCCTCCGCGGTGACGCTGAAGGTGGAATACCTGCATTATGACCTTGGCAAGCGTAGCGTCCCGCTGACGAGCTCCAGCGGACTCGGCCAGTCCCTCGTGGAGGCGACCTCCCGCTTCCGGTCGGAGGGAAGCGTCGTCCGGGTCGGGCTGAACTACAAGTTCGGATCGTAGGCCGAGTTCGGATCGCAGGTATCGAGGAAACCCGAGACGGGGCCGGTCGCGTGCCCCGTCTCGGAATGAGGCTTCAGAAGTCCATGGACGCCGACACGATGAAGGTCCGGGGTGCGCCGACGGCGAGGAACCCGCGCGCGGCGGAGGCCCAGTACGAATCGTCGAACAGGTTCTCGACGGTCGCGCGCAGCACCACGGGCTTGCCCGTGACGCCCTCGAAGGCATAGCGCAGGCCGGCATCGAAGCGGGTCCAGTCGGGGACCGACTGGGTATTGGCCTGATTGTAGAACTGGCGACTGGTATGGATGGCCCGCCCGGTCAGGGTCAGGCCGGGGGCCAGCCACGGCGGCAGATCGTACTCGCCGTAGAGGTTGATCGCCATGTCGGGGACGCCGGGGGCGGCGTTCCCGTCGAACTGCCCTCCGACGGTGTTGACCAGTTGCGCATCGATGAAGGCGATGCCGCCGAGAAGGCGCACGCCCGCGAAGGGCTCGCCGAACACCATCAACTCGGCACCCCTGTTGCGCTGCAGGCCGCTCACGGAGAAGCGTCTCGTGCCGGGATCGGTGAAGGCACTGGGCTGCTCGATCTCGAACAGCGAAGCGGTGACCGATACGGTGCCGAAATCGTACTTGGCGCCGACCTCCTTCTGCCGGCTCACGGTGGGGGCGAAGATCTCGTTGGCGTTGACCGCAGTCGTCGGCGCGGTCGGCCCCGAGTCGAGGGACTCGATGTAGTTGCCGTAGAACGAGAGGTTCTCGAAGGGGCGGATGACCAGGGCGATGGCGGGGCTGAACCGGCCCTTGTCGTAGCTCGACGCCAGCGAGCCCTGATTGGCCACCGGACGGGTGACGTAGCTGTTCAGGGCGATGTCCTGGAAACGCCCGCCGAGCGTCAGCATGAAGCGATCCTCGCCCAGCGACAGGGTATCGGCCACGGCCACGCTGCGCGCGCTGAGCTCCGAGAAGAGGGGCTGCCGGCTGGAGCGGGGGTAGACGCCCGTGGCGACGGATCCAAACGGCAAATAGGTCGGATTGTAGATGTTGGTCTGGAAGCTCGGCAGGCTCGGCGGGAAGTAACCGCGTGAAAAGTTCTTGTTCACGGCCTCGGTCGCCGAAATCGCGACCTGATGCCCGATGAAGCCGGTGTGGAAATGGGAGCGCAGCCCGATCTCGCCGGTGAGGCCCTGCAATTCGAGGGGAGCGATGGCAAGCGTGTTGGTGGCTTGGCCGGAGGCCCCCGTGATCAGGTAATAGGAGCTCAGGGAATCCTCGCGGTAGCGGCTGATGCCGCCTGCGGCGTAGATCGTCGTCTCGGGCAGGATGTCGAATTCGACCCGGCCGGCGGCCATGCCGTAGGTGCTGTCGATGTATTCCGACGAGCCCGCCGTGTTGCGCCGGTTGTTCGGGGCGCGGGGCACCGCGATGTTCGGTGCGGCCGCGTTGAACAGCGATGTCGGTGCCGTGATGTTCTGGTTGGAATGGTTCAGGTCGAGCGAGGCGCGGAACCGGTCGCCGCGATAATCGAGGCCCAACGCCGCGACGCCCACCTCGATGGCGTTCTTGTCGAGGGGGGTCGCCCCGTTGCGATAGGCGCCGTTGAAGCGGACACCCCATTCCTTGGCGGCGCCGTAGCGGCGTCCGAAATCCAGATGGGTCCCGACCTGGGCATCGCTGAAGTAGCTCGTCGTGATCCGGGTGAGCGGCTCGTCGAAGGCACGCTTCGGGATGAGGTTGATGGTGCCGCCGACACGGCCGACGCCACCGTTCAGGAGGGCAGTGGGGCCCTTCAGCACCTCGACGCGCTCAAGCCCCTCGGTGAAGCTTCGGCGCGCATTGGCGATGTAGAACAATCCGTCGAAGGCGGTGTCGAGGTTGGTGACCGAGAAGCCGCGGATGAAGAACGAATCGCGCTCGCTGTAGGGCGGCGCGTCGTTGCGCACCGAGGGATCGTTCTGCACGACGTCGCCCACCGTGCGCGCCTGCTGATCCGTAATCAGCTTCTCCGTATAGCTCGTCACGTTGAAGGGCGTCTTCAGCACGGAGCGGTTGCCGAGAAGGCCGATCCGGCTTCCCGTCGCCACTTGGCCGCCGGCATAGGGAACGGGCGGCTGGCCCACCGTTCCACTGGACGGGGGCAGCCCCGCGAGCGACGCGCGGTTCAAACGCTGCGCCTCGACGCTCAGCTCGGCGAGGGTCACCGCCCCGGCCGGCTCCGGGCCGAGCTGGACGTAGCTCGGATTGACGAGGGTAATGGTGGAAGGGCCCACCGTCCGGTGGGTCAGGCCGGTGCCTTCGAGGATCTTGGCCAAGCCGTCGAGGGGCAGGAACGCACCGTCGACGCCGTTCGTGCTCAGTCTCGCCGTCAGCTCGGTGGCATAGACCAGCTTGACCTTCGCCTGCTCGGTGAAGGCCACCAGGGCCGTTTCCAGAGGCCCTTTCGGAATGGACAGGGACACGCTTTCCCCGTCTCGCGGGGCCGAGGCTTCCGGAGCGAGGGCGATGATGCTCGCCTTTCGGTCCTTGGCCGATGGCGGGCGCTTCGCCTCCTGGCTTTGTGCCGCGGCAGGGACCATCACCAGCATCGACACGCCGGCGAGGAACACCCGCGCGCGCCGCTCCCCTGCAAACCCAAGCTCTCGCGCCGCCATTGCACGCCCCATCCGTCGGTTGAACAAGGACGGTGCGCTTCGCGCTCTCTCGTCCCTTACCGATTGAGATCAACGAGGCCGCGATCTCCTGACGTCGGAGCACCGAATTCTTTTGGTTTGCTACAGCGGCGAGCCGACCAGGACGAGAAGGGGCGTGAGACGGGTGACGCGCACGTTCATCGTTGCCGCGATGACGTCCAGGGCATCGTCCGTATTGGAGGGGTCGAACGCACCCGTGACCCGCCGCTCGCCGGCCTTGGCGTCGATGAGGACGACGCGGCCGTGGCGGTAGCGGTCGAGCTCCTCCAAGACGGCGGACAGCTTCTCGCCCGAAAAGACGAGCCGACCCTCCCGCCACGCCACGCTCCGGTTCAGATCCGCCTTGACGACGCCGAAGGGCGCCCCCTCTTCGCGGCGAACCGCCTCGCCCGCCGACACCAGCATGTGCCGGCGCTCGGCCGCCACATCCACGCGTCCTTCGGTGACCCCGACGGGACTGTCCGCGCCGTCCGCACGAACGAAGAATTGCGTGCCGATCGCCCGAACGCTCAGGCCGTTGCCGCGCACCACGAAGGGGCGCCGGGGGTCGGGGACGACGTCGAAGAACGCTTCGCCACGCAGGAGTTCGATCCCGCGTTCGGTGTCGGAGAACCGCAGGGCCACCGCCGTGTCGGTGTTGAGGTCGATGCGGCTCCCGTCGGCCAGGACCGAATGCCCGATCTCGCCGACGCCGCTCCAGAGGTCGGACCGGAACCGGTCGACGAGGCCGAGCTGATGGCCCAGTGCGGCGCACAGGATCACCGCCACGGCGAGGCCGGCTAGGCCTTTCGGCGACGAACGGCGCTTGCGGGGATCGGGCACGTGGCCGAGCCTGCGCCAGAGCGCATCCATCTCGGCGTGAGCCTCGGCATGGGCCGGATCGGCGTCGCGCCAGTCCGCGAAGGCGTCGCGGTCCTCGCTGGTGGCATCGGGGGAGGAGAGCCGCGCGACCCAGCCGGCCGCGGCCTCGAAGACGGGATCCTCGTCGTCGCCCGCCTGTGCGTCGGTCGTGTCGCCCTTGGCCACGGTTCTGCTCTCCGGACTCCGTTCCGGCCCGGAGGGCCGGGCCCTGCGTCCCTACTCACTAGGATCAACGAAGGGTCCGTTACCTGACGTCGCGTCTCACAGAAGATCGCGGCAATGGCGGCGGCACTGCAGGAGGGCCTTGATGAGGTGCTTCTCGACCATGTTGCGGCTGATGCCCAGACGCGCGGCGACCTCGCCATTGGAATGGCCGTCGATGCGGGCCAAGAGGAACACCTCCCGGCACCGGGGCGGCAACGCGTCGATGGCGGCGGCGAGCCGCCTGAGCTCCTGGCGCGCCATCACCTGCCGCTCCGGCAGGGCATGGCCATCGACGATCTCGGACATCTCCGCATCGCTGACGGACTGGAACAGCGTTCCTTCGAGCCGGTGTCGGTTTCGCATCCGCAGGGCGACGTTGTTGGCGACCTGGAACAGGAAAGCGGAGGGGTTCTCGACGCTCGTGCGCGAGAGCGCCGCGAGCATCCGCAGGTAGGTCTCCTGGTGGGCGTCGGCCGCATCGGCGGAGTTGCCAAGCAGACGCAGCAGGAAACGCTGAAGCTTCGCGCCTTGGCTACGATGCAGCGCATCCATCGATACCAGCTGCATGGAACCAGCTCCCATCACCTCGGGATCATCGCGGGATCGCACAATCTTTCGGAGTTGAAAACAAAGAGGCAAGTTGCAAATTATGCAAGCGTTTCAATAGTTTATATGATTTCTAAAAAGGCTGGCCGATAACGGATCAAGCCTTTGTGTTTCTGTCGGAAACATCCCCTGGTGCGGTCCCGCCGGCCAAACCGCCTCACTCCCCGCAGAGCGCGAAAGCCCTCCCCCTGTTGCGCCGAGAGCACATCTCCCGGCCATTCACCGGTCTGGGGCCGGACAGCGATCACATCTCCATGATCGGAGGAGGCGACCGGTGTCACGTCGGACCGGAGCCTCGCCTTGACCCGGCACTGACTTCACACATCTGCTCGAAGGCTGTTCGCTCTATCCAAACGGGTTCGACAAAAGGCGCGGCGGGCTCCCTCTTCTTCGAAGAGAGGGGACCCGAGCGGCCCGTGAGATGTGTGAATATCGTTGCCAAAAGGAGCACGGGAGCCGGGTGCCGAGCACCCGCCGCGGCGGCCTACGTGCCCGGCAGAGCGACCGTCCAGGGCTCGTCGAGCCGGACTTCCTCGAGATTGAGGCCCGTCCCGCCGCGATCGATCACCAGGAACTCCTGGGAGGCGCCGAAAGGGGTGAGTACGCCGTGCCAGGTGCCGAGAGCGTAGCAGACTCCCTGGCCCGACGCCGTGACGAAAGCCTGTGGTGGTCCGGGCCGCCCGTCCTCGTCGGGGCAGACGACGACGAGGAACGGCGCGGCGTTCAACGGCACGAAGGCCTGCGCGCCGAGGGGATGGCGCTCGATGAGGCCGACCTTCAACGGCAGGGGATAGGGCTGGGCTTCGACAAGGCCGATCACCACCCGCGCGCCCTCGCCGATGGTACGGACCTCCGCCAAATCGTGGAATCGGCGGGCCATGCCGGCATTCATGGGGCGCGGATCGACGGCCGCCTTGTCGATGACCTTCCCGAACGGGGCGAAGGCCTCGGGCGTGAGCGGGCGGGCGACGATGTGGCGGCCGGTCATCACCCGACCCTGCGCGGCGTGAGGGCCGGGTGGCGGTTGACGTCCTTGTAGAGCAGGTAGCGGAAGGGGCCGGGGCCGCCCGCGTAGCAGGCCTGGGGGCAAAAGGCACGCAGCCACATGAAATCGCCGGCCTCCACCTCGACCCAGTCGCGATTGAGCCGATAGACCGCCTTCCCTTCGAGCACGAAGAGCCCGTGCTCCATGACGTGGGTCTCCTCGAAGGGGATCGAGGCGCCGGGCTGGAGCGTGACGATGTTCACGTGCATGTCGTGGCGCACGTCATCGGGGGCGACGAAGCGGGTCGTGGCCCAGACGCCGTTCGTGCCGGTCATGCCCCGGGGCTCGATCTCGGAATCATGACGGATGAAGGCCGGGGGTACGTCGATGCCCGGCACGTGCTCGTAGGCCTTGCGGATCCAGTGGAAGCGGGTCGGCTCGTCGCCATGGTTGCGCAACGTCCAGGCGGCGCCCGGCGGCAGATAGGCATAGCTGCCGGGGCGCAGGGCATGTGAGGCCCCGTCGAGGACGAGGCTGGCATGACCGCCGACTACGAACAGGACGCCCTCGGCGCGGGCATCGAGTTCCGGGTGCTCGCTGCCGCCGCCAGGCGCGATCTCCATCAGGTACTGGGCGAAGGTCTCGGAGAACCCGGAGAGGGGCCGGGACAGGATCCAGGCGCGGGTGTCGTCCCAGAACGGCAGGACGCTGGTGACGATGTCACTCATCACGCCTTTCGGGATGACCGCATAGGATTCCGTGAACACGGCCCGGCCGGTCATCAGCGCGGTCTGGGGCGGCAGCCCCCCGCAGGGCGGGTTGTAGGAAGAGGCGGTCATGGGCTCGTCTCCAACAGATCATGCGGCCCGGACAGGCCATCGTCGTCGCGGGCGCAGCGCGGATCGTGCCACGGCGGACCCGGACCGGCCGGTTCCGGCTCGGGCGCGCCGGATGCGATCCCTGGAGCCTCATCAGGTTCGCGTTGGCAAGCCAACGCTTCACCTCGCTTAGGCCTTCGACGTGTCGCAGGTTTTGTTACGCAAAACCGGTGACCACTTTTGCTGAACCTGCTTAGGCCTTGGCGAGGGGGCCATCGAGCACCGCCGTCGTGTCGGTGGCGACCTCTCCGTTGAGGACGCGGTGGGCCTGCGCCCGGTCGATATCGCCTTCCCAGGCGGCGATGACCACCGTCGCCACGCAATTGCCGATGAGGTTGCCGAGCGCCCGGGCGATGCCGACGAACCAGTCGATGGACAGCACGAGCACCAATCCGATCACCGGGATTTCCGGCACCGCCGACAGGGTCGCCGCCAGGACGACGATGGCCGATCCGGGGACGCCATGCGCGCCCTTGGAGGTCAGGAGGGCGATGCCGAGGATCAGCATCAGGTGTCCGAAGGACAGGGGCGTGTTGGTGGCCTGCGCGATGAAGACGGTGGCGAGGGTGAGGTAGAGGGAGAAGGCGTCGAGGTTGAACGAGTAGCCGGTGGGGATCACGAGCCCGACGGTGGAATCGCGGATACCGAGCCGTTCGAGCTTGCGCATGATCTGCGGCAGCACGCTGTCGGAGGAGGCCGTGCCCGCCACCACCATGAGCTCCTCGCGCAGATAGGCCAGCAGCTTCAGGATGCTGAAGCCGGCCGCACGCAGGATCGCGCCGAGCACGACGAAGACGAAGAACGCGACGCCCACATAGAACAGGGCCACCAGCATCCCGAGCTGCCGCAGGGAGCCGATGCCGTACTTGCCGACGGTGAAGGCGACGGCGCCGAGGACGCCGAGGGGGGCCAGCCGCACGATGAAGCCGATGATCTTGAACAGGACCGCGGTGATCCGTTCGATACTCTGCGCCAGGGGCTGCCCGTGCTCGCCCAGCAACGCCAGTCCCGAACCGAACAGGATCGCGATGATGAGGACCTGGAGGATGTCGCCCTTGGCGAAGGCATCGACCAGGGTGGTCGGGATGATCTTCATCAGGAAGTCGACGGTGCCCGTCACCTGCCCGACCCGATCGGTGTAGCTGGCGATGGCCTTGGCATCGAGGGTGGAGGGATCGATGTTCATGCCGGCCCCCGGCGCGAACGCGTAGGCGAGGACGATCCCGAGGACGAGGGCCAGCGTCGTGACCGCCTCGAAATAGATCAAGGCCTTGAGACCGACCCGGCCGACCTTGCGCAGGTCCCCCGCGCCGACGATGCCGTGCACGACGACACCGAAGACCAGGGGCGCGATCGCCATCTTGATCAGCTTGATGAACCCGTCGCCGAGGGGCTTCAGGGCGACGGCGAAATCCGGCCATACGATGCCGAGGACGATCCCAAGGACGAGGGCCGCGACCACCTGACCGAACAGGGACGCAAAGAAGCGCCGCATGCGAACCTCCAACCGTTGCTTCAGGCCGTTCGTCGCTCCGCGTGCCCGGCCCCGGTGCATCGGAAGGTTCGTCGACGGGCGGCGGGACGTCCTGCTGGATCATTCAGGTGTGGCATGCCGTCGCCCATGGCCGACTGCAGCATTGTTCGACGCGAGGCGGCCGTCAAATATCTCTTTCGTCGCCATTAAGAGCTTCCACATATGAATGGCGGTCATGGAATTGCGCCACCTCCGCTACTTCGTCGCCGTCGCAGAAAAGCTCAGTTTCACGGCGGCGGCGGACGCCCTCGGCGTGGCGCAACCGCCGCTCAGCCAGCAGATCCGTGATTTGGAGGCGGAGATCGGGACCTGTCTGCTGGAGCGGACGACCCGCCGCGTCTCGCTCACGCAGGCGGGTCAGGATTTCCTGGTCAGGGCGAAGGCCATTCTCCACAGCGCGCAGGACGCCACCGAACGGGCGCATGCCATCGGCTGCGGCAGCGTCGGCGTTCTGAATGTCGGCCTGACGGGGTCGATGCTCGCCGGACCGCTCGGCGGACTCATCCATAAATTTCAGGAGACCTTTGCCGGAGTCGACATCCAGATCCACGAGATGTCGCCGGACAAGCAGATCGCCGCGCTGAAGTCGGGGCAGACGGACATCAGTTTCCTGAGGACGCCGCCGCAGGACCCGGACCTCATGAGCGAGCTGGCCTGGAGCGAGGGGATCGCCGTGGTCCTGCCCAAGGGTCACGGGATCGTCAGCGATTCAGTGACCTTGAGCCACCTCAAGGACGAGAAGTTCGTTTTCCTGCGTCTGAGGGATTCGCTGTTTGCCAAGCACATCCTGCAATGCTGCATCGGCAGCGGGTTCTATCCCCGGATTTCGCAGCAGGCGGTAGAGGCCGCCTCGCTCACCAGCCTCGTGGCGGCGGGATTCGGCATCGCCCTGATCCCGGAATTCGTGGCGAAGCTCGCCCACGCGAACGTCACCTACCGGCCGGTCGTCTCGCCGATCCTGTCGGCGGATGTCCATGCCCTCTACCACCTGCGCTCGGGACCGATGGCCCAGAACTTCCTGGCGCTGATGCGCAGCGACGCGGAACGCCTGGCCGCCGAATTGCGGCGGGGATGAAGCCTTGGTGGCCGCCGACCGGTGTTCAACATTGGCTAACCAATCGGGCCCACCCTGGGGGCCATGTCGAAACAAACCGTCAAAACCGCACGATGCGCCCTCTGGCTGGCCTCGCTGGCCCTCTGTTGCGTGTGTGCCTTCCAGCTGATGAAGATCCCCAAGACCGCGCCCCAGCCCGGTCCTCACGCCACCCTCGGCCGCGACCCCGACACGACGGGATCGATCGACACACGGCCGGTGAAGATCTGCCGACCGACCGTCTGTTAATGACGTCCCACCGATCGGCGGAGATCGATACCATTCGTTAACCACGGCATCGCACTGATGGGGCAACCCAACTTGCAGGTACCCGTGTGTTCCAGGCCCGTTCGATCGGCATCGAAGATTTCAACGACGACTGCCCTGTTTCCGGCGAACAGCTCGGAACGATCTACCGCGCTCACGCCGACGCGATCCCGGCGCTGATGGCCACCATCCCCGAGCGGACCCGCGCCCGCCTCGCCGCCTTCCTCTATGCCCGAAGCCATACCCGCGAACTCGGAACGAAGGTCGCCGCCTCCTGCCACGCGACCACCCTGCGGCAGGTCGCCGGCGATCTCGGCGACGCGATCCATCGGCAGTCGCGACAGGGCTACGCGCCGCCCACCTATGGCGACGGACACCGCGCGTCGAAGAAGGGCGTCAGCCTCGCGGGATCGGGCACAGGGTCGGGGATGACGGGCAGCCATCGCCTCTGAAACCAGACGGCGACCGCGCGGCGGCGGGCGTCCGCCGAACGCACTGACCCCGGCCAACGGTCGGGGGGAGTGCCGCCAGGTATGACCCGATGGCACCGGTGGGCGCGGCTAATCCATGCCGCGCGCGGCGCGCCATGCCGCCAACGCACTCTCGCGCGCATCATAGAGAGATCGGAGGCGACTTCCCTCCTCTCCCCGGCCGGCGCGCTGAGCCGCCATCTCGTCGATCCTCTCGGATCCGAATACGCTCGCCAATTCCGCGATCCACGCCGCGTCGGCCCCGATCAGATCGGCCTCCGTGGAGGCGAGCACGGGGGTGGAGAAACCCGGGAAGAGGTTGAGATTCATCCGCGCCGCTACGGAGCGGCATACAATAAAGTTTCATACCTCATTCCAGAATCTGATCTCGCCAGAGGGCGGAGCGCCCCGTTCCGTTTCCCCGTCCGGAACACCTCGGCGATGTCCGGGGCGCATCCCGTCCCGGCACCGATCCGGGCCGCCCTCCGCCTCGCCGTGGGGAGGAATCCCAAAAGGCCGCCCGGATCGGGCCTGTGCCCCGAAGGGTGATTCTTCCTAGGAAATGGCTTATGCCCATGCCCGTTTGCGCGAAGACGCATCTTGGGAGGCAGGCATCGCCGACGCTACGATTTCTCACGCACCGTCGCATCTGCGCTCGCTGGCCGGCCTCGTGGCCGCCACCGTCCTGCTACCCCTGGCCATCATGCTGCTCGGCGTTTGGGAGCAGGAGCGCGCCGCCGCCGACTGGGCCGATCTCGATGCGGAACGCCTGCACCTGACGCGGATCGTCCAGGATCTCGAGGCGCGGGAGCCGCGGGACGGCCGCGTCGATTACCGCATGCAGTTCCGGCGCAACGGCCAAACCTATGGCGGCCCCCTCGCCCTGGTTCAGGCCCGCGCGGCGCGCGACGAGGCCGCGACCCTGACCCTGCTGATGGATTGGCGCCGGGTTCTGCCGCCCGTCGTCATCGCGGCCGGGGGAGTCGCGGCGGCCCTGTCCGTTCTCGTCCTCCTGGCCGGCGCCCTGCTGGGATGGATGGGGCGGGCCTCGCGGGACGTGCTGGTGGGGGGCTTCTCCCTGGTGCGACGGCTGCTGCCCCCCATCCTCGCCATCCAGGTCCTCCTCACCGCCGGAGGGTTCGTCGCCGCCGTGATCTTTGAGGCCGGCATCCTCGCCAGGCCCGGCCTCGGCAGCGGCGAGATCAAGCTGCTGCTGATCGCCGCCGTGGCTGTCGGGGCCGTCCTCGTCACGGCGGGCGCGACCGTCCTCGGTCTGCGCCGCGCACTGGCCGCATTTGAGCCCGATCCGCTGCCGATCTTCGGCCGGACCGTCTCGCCGGCGGAAGCGCCCGGCCTGTGGCGTCTCACCGAGGGGCTGGCCGAACGGCTCGGCGCCTTGACGCCCGAGGCCGTGGTGGTGGGCCTGACCGGGGGGTTCTTCGTCAGCGCCGGGCCGGCCGTGGTGGAGCCGGGGGGCGAGCGGCTGACGGGCCGCATCCTCTATCTCCCGCTGCCCTACCTCGCCCTGATGCGCGGCGACGAGGTGGCGGCGATCATCGGCCACGAACTCGCCCATTACGCCGGGGGCGACACCGCCTACAGCCAGCGCTTCCTGCCGATCTATGCCGGGGTCGGGCGCTCCCTCGACGCGGTGGCTGAGGGGCATGCCGGATCCTTCGGGCTTCTGACCCCGTCCTTACGCCTCGGCGCCTTCGTGATGGAGCGCTTCCACCTCGCCGTGCGGCACTGGAGCCGGGCGCGGGAATTCGCCGCCGACGCCGCGGGCGCCGGGCCGACCTCGCCCGATGCCGCCGCGCGGGCGCTGCTCCGCACTGGCGCGGTTCAGCCGTGCATCGCCGAGGTGCTCGATGCCGCCGTCGAGAAGCCCGGATCGGCCCCCGCCGATCTCGTCGCCGCCATCCTCGATCATGTGATCGCACGCGGCCTCGACGACCCGGCCGCACATCTGGAAGCCGAGCAGCCCCACCCCACCGACACCCATCCGCCCACCCGCGAGCGCATCGCCGCCCTCGGCAGGACGCTCGACGCCGATCTCCTGGCCGCGTCTGCCATCGTGCCGCCGCCGCACGCCCTCGGGCAGCTCGCGGCTTACTTCGCGGACCCCGCCGGATTGTGTCGGGCGGCAACAGCAGATTTCCGCGGGGCGGTGGAAGAGCATGACGCGGCCGTGCGAGCGCATCTGGAGGCGACGGCGGCGGCGATCGACACCGAGGAGCGGGTCCTGCGCGAGAACAGCCGGCCCGGCGCCATCGTCCTGGTGGTCGCCGGCCTTCTCTTCGCCATGGCCGCCCTCGCCTTCGCGGCCCTCGGCTTCCCGGGATTGTCGGCCTGGGAGGCACGCCTCGTGGCGGCGGTGGCCCTCGCCTGCGGGACCGGGCTTGGGGGCTTCGGTCTGTTCAGGCTCTGGCGGGGCGAGCGGACCACGATGATCCTGCGGCCCGAAGCCCTGGTGATTCCCGGCCTGGACCGGCCCATCCCCTGGGACGACATGGCCGACCTCGACATGACACTGCAGCAGACCGGCATCGTCACGCGCCTGCTGCTGCCGCCAGAGGCCGCCTTCCCGCAGCGCGTGCCGGGAGGCCGAAAGGTCAAGCTCGACCCCAAGCGCCGCATTGTCACGATCAGGGCCGGCCTGCCGCGGAAGATGACGCTGCAGGACTTTGCCGACCTGATCGGCCGCTACCGGCAGGCGGCGGAAGCGCGCCGCGTCCTCGCCGAGGCCGGCTCGTCCCCGGCCCGTCCCACCCCCGACGCCCGAGCCACGTGAGGCCCGCACCCATGACCGCTCCCGCGAACAGCCCGGAACCCTTGCGCCTTCCTCCTCCCCGCCAGGGCTGGGGCAACATCTTTTGGACGCTGTTCGGCCTCGCGGCGCTGGCCGGCCTCCTGGGCGCCTGCCTCGTCTTTACGGCGCCGCCATTGCTCTCGGACTGGCAGATCCGCGACACGGCCCATCCCGTCGCCGACGCACGGGTGACGGACGGCAAGTGCAGCGCCAAGATCGTGATCCACATCTGCGACGCGACACTGAACCTGCGCACGCCCACGGGCACCGTGGCGCGCCGGGTGAACTACGTGTTCACGGGCCTGCATGTGGGCGATTACAGCATCCGGGTGATGACCGATGCGGGCCGTCCCGACCTCGTCACCACCGATCTCGGCCTCGACCGGTTGTGGAACCGGACCCTCACCTTCCTGGGGATCACCGGGGCGCTGGCCGCCATCATCGTGCTGGGCATCGCCGGGATGATCCGCAACCGCCGGGCGTCCTCCTGAAGGCTCCCCGCTCCGGCCGTCGAACCGTCACCCCAGGCCCGTGATCCAGGGCCGCCGCACCACGAAGGAACCGCCGCATGATGTCACGCCGCCACGTTCTCGAAGCCGCCGCCCTCGTCCTGCTCTCCGCATCGGCGGCCTGGGCCGAGCCGACCGTGGGCCTCGCCGAGCGCCGGGCGATCGCCGCCTACCGGCAGGACCGCTACCCCGCCTACGAAAAGGCGATCCAGGACGCGGCGGGCATGCCCGTGCCGGTGGAGGTCGCCTGGGACCAGCTGACGATCCCCGGCGATGCCAAATATTATGCGGACGAAGGCTATTTCGGGAAGACGATCTTCGAGCCCATCGCCGCCGGGCTGAAGGAGGTCGGCAAGGACAAGATGGGCCGGGACGCCCTCAGTCAGAAGCTCAAGGCGATCCGCATCCGGTTCGACGAGAAGACCGCGCCGGCCTCGAACTACCCCAACGGGCTGACCTTCGAGGGCGGCACCCTCGACGTGAACTGGCGGCCCTTCTCCAACGTCGCCGAATACAAGGACCGGGTCGATGCCGTGGTGAAGGTTCTGGAGAAGAACCTCTGAGGGCGGCGCCGGCCGCGTCTCGTTCAGGCGCGGCCGAGAAGCCGGTGGACCTGCCACGTGATCATCATGCTCGACGCCATCAGGATCGCGTAGAGAAGGTTGAGAAGAAGCGGCGTGTCGTGCATCGGCCCGAACCCGTGCTGTAACGGTGGGAGGGAAGCGCCTCTCAGGCAACATCCGGGCCATGCCCGCCCCGACGACGGGCCGCTCACGACATCTGCGGGCCGGTGGGTTCGAGGGCCTTGGTGGATACGAGGCGCATCAGGACCGCCAGCAGATCGGTCTGGGTGACGATCCCGCGGATGCGGCGATCCTCGGCCGTGACCACCACGGCATGCGTGCGTCCGTCGCTCAACGTCTCGACCAGGGAGAGAACCGGCTCGTCCGCCATCGCCGTCCTGGCCTCGGACATGACCTGCGCGATGGCCCCGTCGCCGCGCAAGGCGAGTTCGCGCAGGCCGAGCGTTCCCGCGAGACGGCCGGCTCCATCCACCACGGGCAGCGTCCGGATGTTGTGCTTGAGCAGAAGCTCGCGCGCCTTCGCGACGGATTCGTCCACCCCGATCGTGACCACGTCCCGCGACATGACGGTGCCGCAGTCCAGCGTCCCGTGCGTGCGCGTCAACGCCTGGCTTTCGACCTCCCGCAGCAGCCGGTCCAGATCGGTCCGGTCGATGTCGAGGGTTTCGTTCAAGGACTGGAGCGCCGCGTCCACGTCCCTGGCGTTGAAGCCGACGCGGAGCGGAGGGGGCAGGTCGGCCGTCCCGTGGGGGTTGGCGGGAGAAGCGGCCGGGACGTGAGGATATGTGCGCCCGGACAGGCGATGGAAGGCGATGCCGAGGCCGACCAGGATGATGGAGTTCAGGCAGACGGGGACGAAGGGAAACAGGAAGCCGGACGAGGTGACCGCCGACCCGCCGATGAGCGCCGTCAGGGCGGCGGCGCCGCCCGGCGGATGCAGGCAGCGCGTGAACGACATTGCGGCGATGGCGAGCGAGACGCCGACGCCGATGGCGAGGACGGGATTGGGGATGAAATAGGCCGCCGTCACGCCGATCAGGGCCGAGATCGTGTTGCCGCCGATGATCGGCCAGGGCTGGGCGAGGGGGCTCGCCGGCACGGCGAAGAGCAGCACCGCGGTCGCCCCCATGGGAGCCACGATCAGGGGGATATGCGGGCCTTCCCCAACGATCCAGCCGCTGACGAGACCGGTCAGCGCGATGCCGAGGAGAGCACCGAGGCAGGCGATGAGACGCTCACGCAGGGTCGCCCCCGCCAGGATCGGCCGAAATAGCCGGGATGCGAGCAGGTTGCCGATATGGCGACCGGGACCGGCGATATGGGACATCCCGTCTCCCCTCCACGTGCGCAATGCGCCCAACTTGCAGGCAAAAGCTGCGATTGCAGGCTGCGCCTTCTGGTATACCAGCAGGATACTGCGCTGCATCCTGCGAATTTGCAATCTTGCTGGGCAGCCTGCCTCCTTCCAAGGCATGCAGTGTAAGGCGGGCATTCAAGGGATCGCGCCGGACGTCGCCGCCCATGCGCTGCTACGAATTCAGCCGCGATCGGACGTCAAGGGCGTGCCGAACGATCACTGGAACGTGACCGCCCGTCATGGGATGCCCGTGGACATCCGGGCGGCACGCCCACTCCGCCGAGCCCCCCCCCGGTCAGCGCGCACCGCGACGGGCATCGGGGGTCATGACGTCAACCCGGTCGAGGCGCCGTCAGCCCCGCCGGCCCATGTATGAAAGAGGCGAATGGAAAGCGTTACCGTCGTACTGGCCCTGCTTCTGTCCGTCCTGGTCAGCGGCGCCCTCGGCCGCCTGCTTCCGTTGCCGCTGCCGCTGATCCAGATCGCCATCGGCGTGGCCCTCGCTCTCGGACCACTTCCGAGCACGGCCCTCGACCCCGAGATTTTCTTCCTCGTCTTCCTGCCGCCGCTCCTGTTCCTCGATGGCTGGCGCATCCCGAAGCGCGACCTGTTCCGTGACGGCAAGACCGTGCTGGCCCTCGCGCTGGGCCTCGTGGTCCTGACGGTGCTCGGCATCGGCGCGCTGATCCACGGCATGATCCCGGGGATGCCGCTGGCGGTGGCCTTCGCCCTCGCGGCCGTCCTGTCGCCGACGGACCCGATCGCGGTCTCGTCCGTGGCGGCACAGGCCCCGGTCCCGCGGCGCCTCATGCACATCCTCGAAGGCGAAGCCCTCCTCAACGATGCCACCGGCCTCGTCTGCCTGCGCTTTGCCATCGCCGCCGCCCTCACGGGCACCTTCTCGCTGCCGCAGGCCGCGACCACCTTCGTGTGGCTCGCGCTGGGCGGAATCGGCATCGGCGCCGCGACGACCTTCCTCCTCATGGGCGCCCAGGACCTGCTGCGGCGGCGCACCGGCGAGGATCCCGGCCTGCAGATCCTGTTCAGCCTGCTGACGCCCTTCGGCGCCTATCTCGCCGCCGAGCACGTCCATGCCTCCGGCATCCTGGCCGCCGTCGCGGCCGGCATCGCCATGACCTATGTGGAGATCCAGGGGCGCAGCCTGGGGGCCACCCGCGTCCGGCGCACCGCCGTCTGGGACACGGTGGCCCTCGCGGCCAACGGCTCGATCTTCGTCCTGCTGGGCGAGCAGTTGCCGGAGGTCCTCGGACAGGCCGTCAAGCAGGCCGACGTCCAGGGGGCCGGCTGGCTCGTCGCCTGGATCCTGGCCATCACCGCCGGGTTGATGGCGATCCGCTTCGTCTGGGTCTGGGTCTCGCTCCAGTTCGTCCTGATGAAGGCGCGTCGTAGCGGCGATCGACGAGAGACGCCGACCCTGCGCCTCGTGGCCGCGACGACCCTGGCGGGCGTCAAGGGTGCCATCACCCTCGCGGGTATCCTGACGCTGCCGCTCACCCTGAAGGACGGCACGCCGTTTCCCGCGCGCGACCTCTCGATCCTCCTGGCCATGGGCGTGATCCTGACCTCGCTCCTCCTCGCGAGCACGGTCCTGCCCCCGTTGCTGCGGGGCCTGCGCCTTCCGCCCGAGCCCAGCCACGATTCCGAGGAGGACGCCGCCCGCGCCGCCGCGCGCGACGACGCCGTGAAGGCCATCGAGGCCCTGCAGCATCGGCTCGTGGAGGAGCAGGAGGATGCCTCCATCGCGGTGGAAGCCAGTGCCCGCGCCATGGACCGCTACGAGGGGCTGGAAGCGGCAACGGCGGAGCCGCGAAAGGATGTGAGCCGCATCAAGCAGCTCGCCCTCACCGAGAAGCGCCTGCGCCTCGCCGGCATCGAAGCCGAGCGCCAGGCCCTCTATCGCCTGCGCCGCTCGGAGGCGATCGACGACGTGGTGCTGCGGCGGCTCGTCCGGGAGATCGATCTGGTCGAGGCGCGCCTCGTCGTCTGAGCGGGTCAGGCGGAAGCGCGGCGCGCGTTACAATCCATGACAGCGGGGCGCGCTTTATAATCCGTGACAGCGCGTGCGCGCGAGCACGCCAAGAATGGAGATGGCGCCCCATATTCATTTCCAACAGCAACAAGCAGACCTCATTCCAGATCTGCAGCTTATAGGAGCCACGTCACCCCCATGAAGACCCGTATTGCCGCCATCGCTACCGCCCTTGTTCTTGGTGTTTCTTCGATTTCGTCGGCGATGGCTTACGATCGCACGTCGCGCTACACGGGGTTCTCGCCTTACGATGTCGAGACGACGGGCTCGTTCCAGTCTCGGGGTGATGTCTTCTCGCGCAACCCGGCCACCTGCCCGATGAGTTCGGCTGCCGAAGGCAACGCCAACCAGCAGAACTTCCCGGTTCAGCAATACGGCCAGACCTCCGGTGGGAACCGCTGCTGATCGGTCGACGAGGGTTCGTCGATGCAGATGAAACGATTCAACTATGCGATGATCGGCGTCTTCGCCTTGGCCCTCATCGCGACGATCGTCAGCTCGCTGAAAGTCGCCATGGGGTTCTGAGAGCCCCGACGATCGGAAATCATCTCATACCGGGCCTCGATGAGTTCGTCTCATCGGGGCCTTTCCCCTTGGCGCCAAGGGGATTCAGGCTTTGGACAATCCGGATTCGTCGGGTGGGCGAACCCGCGCGCTCGTCCGATCAGCCGAGACGAGGGCCGGCCCCGGCCGTCATCGCGCCGGGGGAGCCGCCGGTCTCGTCCGCCACCGGCCGGAACGCCAGGATCCGGCGTTCGGCCTGCAATCTCGTCTGGATAGCCCGGGACAGCTCCTCCTGCCCGAATGGCTTGGTCAAGCGCACGTCATCGGCGTGCTCGCCCTCCGTCGGGTCAGCGTAGCCGCTCGCGAGGATGACCGGCAGTCCAGGATATTCCTGGCTGATCGCCGCGATGAGCTGCGTGCCGTTCATGCCCGGCATCAATCGGTCCGTGATCACGAGATCGAACGGTTCGGCGCAGCGGAGGACGTGCAGGGCCTGCGGACCCGACGCCGCCTCCTTCACCACATGACCGAGATCTTCCAGCATGGCCGCCGTGTTCATCAGGACCAGCGGGTCGTCATCGACCACCAGCACCCTCAACGACCTCGTTGAGGACGAGCAGAGGCCCGCTTCCGGCATCCCCCTTCCCGGTTCACCCGCCTCGGCCTCGGGCAACCACAGCTCCGCAATCGTGCCCTGGCCCGGGACGCTTTTAAGAAACAGCCGGCCGCCCGACTGCTCGGCGAAACCGTGGATCATGGAGAGACCCAGCCCGGTGCCCTTGCCGACCCCCTTGGTCGTGAAGAACGGCTCGGTCGCGCGGTCGAGGGTCTGCTCGTCCATGCCGTCCCCCGTATCGGTGACCGACAGACAGACGTAGCGTCCCGGGCCGAGACCAGGGGCCTCGTCGCGGGCGACCATCGCTTCACGCGCGGCGATGGTGATCGTGCCGCCCTCCGGCATGGCATCGCGGGCGTTGACGGCGAGATTGAGCAGGGCCAGTTCGAGCTGATTGGCATCGACGTTGGCGAGGGGCAGCTCCGGGGGGAAGAGCATGTCGACCAAGATGCCCGCACCGATGGAGCCCTTCAGCAACTCGGCCATGCCCCACACGAGCTTCGGCACGTCCACGGGGCCGGTCTCCAGCTTCTGCTGGCGGGCGAAGGCGAGCATGCGCTTGGTCAACGTGGCGCCCCGCTCGGCCGCCTGAATGGAGTTCTCCACCAGCTGCAGCAGCTTGCGATCCGGCGGGAGGCGTTTGCGGGCGAGATGCAGATTGCCGAGTACGACGGCGAGGAGGTTGTTGAAATCGTGGGCGACACCGCCGGTGAGCTGGCCGATCGCTTCCATCTTCTGCGACTGGACGAAGCGTGCACGGGTGTCTTCCAGGGTCCGCTCGGTGTTTCGCCGCTCCGTGACGTCCCGCGTGATCTTGGCGAAGCCGATGAGTTCGCCATGCTCGCCCCGGATCGGATCGATGACGACATGCGCCCAGAAACAGGTGCCGTCCTTGCGGACGCGCCAGCCTTCGGCCTCGAAACGGCCTTCGGTGGCCGCGGTCCGGAGCGCCTTGGCGGGCAGGCCCGAGGTGCGATCCTCGTCGGTATAGAAGCGCGAAAAATGCTCGCCGATGATCTCGTCGTCCGTGTAACCCTTGAAGCGCTGGGCGCCGCGATTCCAGCTCGTGACCTTTCCCTGAGGGTCGAGCATGTAGATGGCGTAGTCCCGCACGCCCTGGACGAGCAGGCGGAAATGCTGCTCGCTCCGTTCGAGGGCGGCCAGGGCGGCCCGTCGCTCGGTGAGGTCGCGGGTGACCTTGGCGTAGCCGACGAGGGTGCCGTCCTCGCCACGGATCGGATCGATGAGCACGTGGGCCCACATCAGGCTGCCGTCCTTGCGGACGCGCCATCCCTCCTGCTCGAACCGCCCCTCGGTCGCGGCGATCCTCAAAGCCCGGCCGGGCAGATCGATGGCCCGGTCGTCGTCGGTGTAGAAGCGCGAGAAATGCTCGCCGATGATCTCCGCGTCGGTGTAGCCCTTGAAGCGCTGGGCGCCGCGATTCCAGCTCGCCACCCGTCCCTGCGGATCGAGCATGTAGATGGCGTAATCGACGATGCTGTCCACCAGCAGGCGGTACCGCTCGTCATCGACCACCAAAGCTTCGACTGCATCCGCCGCCTTCATGGCGTGACCGATGGTGGGTTCTCGGTTGGAGACATCGTCAGCCATGGGGCCACCCTACGCGATACCGAACGGAATGTCGGTTGCGTCGCCTTTCGGACGCTTCGTCGCCCACTTGGTGAATGGTGCCCCAACGGTCCATGACCATACCTCGACCCGAAGTCGGAGACAGTCTCATGCCTGTCGCAACAGCATGACTGGATTTCCATTCCCGCTTCAATGCAGCGTGACTGTCAATTGATGACATCCGCCGCATCGGGGCCGTCGCATGGAGGCTCGGACCCGGTCACCGGAGTCCCTGCGCCGCAACGGCGTTCGCCATAGGCGGCTCTTGGATCGGCGCTTGGATCGGGCGGCCCTGCGGTCGCCCACGCGGGCCATCCGCCGGGACGCCCGGACCGGTTGGGATGGGAAACGAACGGCCGTGGCGGACGTGCGCCGTCCTCAGTCGATCACCTCGACGATCCGGCGGGTGCCCGGCTCGACCAGCACAGGGATATCGTTCACGACGGTGTAATTGTAGCCTTTCAGGGCGAATTCGGGGGGCACGTCGTAATAGACGATACCGCCCTCGGGCAGCACGGCGCCGACATGCACCTTGCCACGGTAGGCGAAGGACGGGCGACGCTCACCGCGCGTGTAGATCCTGAAGCGCTCTCGGCGATCGATCCCGAGGATCTCGTTGGCGGTCCCCACCGCACCCCCGATCACGCTGCCGACGGCCGCACCCAGGGGGCCGGCGATGTTGCCGCCGCGCTCGGCGCCGTCCTCGGTGCCCCGAGCGAAACCTTGTGCATGTGCCGCCATCCCGACGCTCAACGCCGCGAGCACACCCGCCGCAACACCTATCCGCATGGGTTTCCGCCCTCGTTCCCGACGTGCCGACATGGACGGACGACCGAAATCTCCCGACCGCCTCTTCATGGCGCGTTATCGTTAAAGAAGTCCGCGTTCGGTCCGGCCCCGAGATGGGCATCCGATCGGCATCAGCGATGGGGGAATGGTGCCGGATGAGGGGATTGAACCCCCGACCTTCGGTTTACAAAACCGCTGCTCTACCTCTGAGCTAATCCGGCCCGATGCGCTAGCTACCAGCCGCAGGCGCGCCGTTCAACCGTCGATGACGGGGTGCCGGCGCTCTGCCCTCCGAGGAGGCCGACCGCACGGCGATCCTCCTCGCACCCGGCCCCGGATCGACTCATGTGGGCGGGTCGTCTTGGCAACATATTAATCTGTCGCCGCCATGCTGAAGAACAACATGAAATTTCGGGACGGGCGACCAGGGACATGCATATCGTCATCGTCGATACGAGCCGCGTTGTCCTGAAAGTCGTTGCCGGCATGCTCGAGCCGCAGGGCCATACGGTCGATGTCTTCACCGATTCCCAGGCGGCGCTCGACTTCGTCACCTACACGCCCACCGTGCGCGTCCTGATCACGAGCCTGGAAGTCCGCCCCTTGAGCGGCCTCGAACTGTGCTGGTCGGCACGGCTGATCGCCGAAACGAACCGGCCGCTCTACGTCATCACCATGTCCTCGGCCCGCAACTCCCGCAATCTCGCCGAGGCCCTCGACAGCGGCGCCGACGATTTCATCGAGAAGCCCCCCGGCGCCGAGGAGTTGCATGCCCGCATGCGGGCGGCGGACCGACTGACGACCATGCAGAGCGAGCTGATTCGCCTCGCCGAGACCGATCCGCTCACCGGCCTCCTCAACCGGCGCGCCTTCCTGCAGCGGGTGCGGGACGCCGCCGACCGCGTGGGCAACCACGGCGACATGTCGGCGATCCTGGTGGATATCGACCATTTCAAGCGCATCAACGACGAGTACGGCCACGATGTCGGCGATGCGGCGATCCAGAGCGTCTGCAAGACCATCGCGGAGGAGGGCATCGTCGGGCGGCTCGGCGGCGAGGAGTTCGGCATCGTGCTTCCGCATCGGCCGGTGACCGATGCCGAGGCACTTGCATCACGGCTGCGCCGCCTGGTGGAGGCCCTGCGCATCCGCGGCGCCCGCACCCCGATCCGGCTCACCTGCAGCTTCGGTGTCAGCCAATGGTGCGAGGGCGATACGATCGAGGCCATGATCAAGCGGGCCGACATCGCCCTCTACGAGGCCAAGACCACGGGCCGCAACCGGGTGATCTCCGCCGCCGCCGACCTCGTCCTCGCCCGGGCGGGCTGATCCCAATCCCATTTCGAACCGGGCTGTTCCTGATCGAGACAGGCGCCCTCGGGCCATGGCCGCGCATCCGCCGGCGTTAACCGAGATGACGCGATTTTCGGGCCCGTTTTCGTAGAATACGCCCGTGTATTCGCGAGGCGCCGCCCGGATTCGACGAATATTCCCATGGAACGGGATTTGAACTGCTCTTGACCAGCCCGACCGCGATGTATCGCGATGGGACAGAGGGGGGAGCGGCATGAACCAGGCCGTGGGGGTTTTGATCGTCGACGAACCGGTGGGGCTCGGGCCTGTCCTGCGGGCCTTCCTGGAGCATGAGCCCAGCCTGCATACAGTAGGCGAGGCCGATCTGCCCCTGGGCGGTCCGGGCACCGAGAGCGTCGTCGCCCTGGTGTTCCTGCCCGAGACCGTGTCGAAGAGCGCCCTCGCCCGGATCGCCGCGCTCAAGCGTCATCCGAACCTGCGCGTGCTGGCGGCCTTCCAGAGCCTTCCCGCCGAAACCCTGCGGAACCTTCTCGAGGCGGGTGCCGATGCGGTGGTGGCGCAATCGGCCACCCCACGGGAGATCAGCGCAACGATCGTGCGGCTGGCTCATGCAGGCGTTGCGGACACGGCGGAATCCGGCCCGGTGGAAGCCGGCGACGGGCTGACCCCGCGCGAGGCGGAGATCCTGCGGTTCCTCAGTGCCGGCTTCAGCAACAAGGAGGTGGCGCGCCGCCTCAGCCTTAGCGTCCGCACCGTGGAGACGCATCGGCTCAACCTGCGCCGCAAGACGCAGACCGGACGGCTGAAGGACCTCGTCTGCCTCGCCCGGCAATTGGGTCTGGCCCCGGTGGTGGAGAGCGAGACGCCACGCCAGAGCAAGAGTGAATCCAGCCACCATGGCCACAAGACCGTCATCGAGACGATGGCGCGCCACTGAGGCAGCGCGAGGGGACGGGCCGGCCGCGATAGGACGCCGGGCGACCGCCCTGCGGCGTGGGCTACTGGTTCACAGAGTCCGCAGGCTGCGGCACCCTGCCCTCCTCCCCCTTGTGGGGAGGAGTTGGAGGTGGGGGTGGTCGGGTGACCCTCCTGCTGCTGCGGAGGCTGGCGGAACCACCCCCACTCCTAACCTCTCCCCACAAGGTGGAGAGGGACGCGCTCTGCCGATAAGGGCAGATGCGTGAACAGAGTAGGCGAGTTGAGGGCAAGATCTTCCCCCTTCCGCCGGGGCAGCGCTGCGAAGCCCAACCTATGCCGCGGCCCGAGCCCCGGATTCCGCCGGACCGGACCGCACCTTGCGCGGCACCGCCTTCCCCTTCCTGGGCGTGACCTTGGCCTTCACCGAGACCCTGCCCTTCGCCGCGTCGAGACGTGCCCGCAGCAATCCGAGAACCGCCGCCTCCTCGGGCTTCAGCCGGGCGATATCCGTCCGCAACTCGTCCTCCACCGCATTCGCGACCTGAAGCAGAAGCGCGCCCTCCAGGTAGCCGTCGAGGATCTCGGGATGGATGTAGCATTTGCGGCAGATGGTCGGCGTGTTGCCGAGCCGCGACGCCACGCTCTCGATGGCCGCGCGAAGGTTCTTCTTGGCCTTGGCCTCGCTGTCGAACGCCTCGAATTCCTGCAGGGCCAGGGCCGCGAGCACGGTTCCGGCCCAGGTTCGGAAATCCTTGGCGGTGATCTCCTGCCCGGTGATCTCGCGCAGATAGGCGTTGACGTCGGCCGAGGTGACGTCCCGCGGCTCACCCGCATCGTCGATATACTGGAACAGCTCCTGGCCCGGCAGGTCCTGGCAGGATTTCACGATGCGGGCCACGCGCCGGTCCTTCACCGACAGGTTCCACATCTTGCCGCTCTTGCCCTTGAAGCGGAACGTCAGCTCCGCGCCCGCGACGGTCACATGGGGGTCGCGCAGGGTGGTGAGCCCGTAGCTCTTGTTGGTGCGGGCGTAATCGTCGTTGCCGACGCGGATGAGGGTCGCTTCGAGCAGGTGGACCACGGTGGCCAGCACCTTCTCGCGGCTCAGACCGCGACGACCCATATCCTTGTCCACCCGCGCGCGGATGCCGGGCAGGGCATCGGCGAAGGCCATGATGTGCTCGAACTTCGTCGAGTCGCGCGCCTGCCGGAAATCGGGATGGTAGCGGTACTGCTTGCGCCCCTTCGCGTCCCGGCCCGTGGCCTGGATGTGGCCGTTGGCGCGGGCGCAGATCCAGACGTCGGTATAGGCCGGCGGGATCGCCAGGGACCGGATCCGCTGCAGGATCTTGGGGTCGCGGACGGCCTTCCCCTTTGCATCGCGATAGGAGAAACCCGTTCCGCTCTTGCGGCGCGTCAGCCCCGGCCGGTCGGCATTCACATAGGCCAGTCCCGCCTCGATGGCGGCATCCCGGGGATCGGCGACGACACCGTCTTCTTCGCGATCCGCCGCCATTCCTCGCCTCCCGGTTGGTTGTCAGGACCGATCAACCGGCGAGGCGGGGGCCGCGTTCCTCCCTGGTCCGGCGGCGCGATGTCTCGTCCGGACCTTCCTTCACCCAACCCTCCCGTCCGGCTTCCCGCGAGGCGGCGGCGTGCTACAGCGCCTGTCATGGCCACGTCCCCTTCACCCTCCTCCGCGCCGATGAAGCGTCTCGTCTTCGTCGTCACCGAGGACTGGTTCTTCGCCTCGCATTTCCTGCCGATGGCGCGGGCCGCCGTGGCGATGGGCCTGTCCGTGGCGGTGGTGACCCGCGTGCGCGCCCACCGGGCCGTGATCGAGGCGACGGGCGCACGCGTGGTCGAGCTGGAGGCCGAGCGTTCGAGCCTCAACCCCATGGCGGCGGGCTATGCGGCGGGCCAGCTCGCGGCCACCCTGAAGGGGCTGAAGGCCGACATCGTCCATTGCATCGCGCTGCGCTCGATCCTCGTGGGCGGGACGGCGGCGGCGATGGCGGGCATCTCAGGCCGGGTCTACGCCCTGACCGGGCTCGGCCTGATAGGCGCGCGCGCCGACGTCGCCGGCCGCATGGGCCGCCTTGCCCTGCGCCAGCTGATCCGTGGCCCCCTCGCCTCGAAACAGACCCGGTTCCTGTTCGAGAACCCGGACGATGCGCAGGCCCTCGGCCTCGATCCTGCCGACACGGCCGTCACCATCGTCGGCGGGGCCGGCATCGATCCCGCCCAGTTCTCGCCGGGCCCGCAACCACCCTCCCCGCCCCTGCGCGTCGCCATCGTGGCGCGGATGCTATGGTCGAAGGGCATCGACACAGCCGTGGAAGCGGCGCGCCTCGCCCGTGCGGAGGGCACGGCGGTGGAGCTCTCCCTCTACGGGGCGCCGGATTCCTCGAACCGGAGGGCGATCCCCGAAGACACCCTGCGCTCCTGGAGCCGGGACGGCGTCACCTGGCACGGCCCGACCCGCGACGTGAGTGCCGTCTGGGCGGAGCACCATGTCGGGTGCCTGCCCTCGCGGGGCGGCGAGGGTCTGCCGCGCACGCTGCTGGAGGCGGCGTCCTGCGGGCGCGCCCTCCTCACCACCGACGTGCCTGGCTGCCGGACGCTGGTCCGCGACGGGATCGAAGGCGTGTTGGTCCCGCCCGACGACGCGCGGAGCCTCGCCGCCGCGATGGTCCGGCTCGCCGCCGATCCGCTCCTCGTGGCGCGGATGGGCGAGGCCGCGCGGCGGCGCGTGGTCGAGGGGGGCTTTACCGAGGATGCGGTGATGCAGGCCGTATCGGGCCTCTACGCGGATCTGCTGCGCCCGTGACGCCCTCGGTCGATCCCCTCGCCTTCATCCGCGCCAATACCCGGCTCCTGCCCGTGCCCCACGCACCGGAGATCGTGCTGCACGTGGCCGATGAGGCCACGGAGCTGTGGCAGAAGACGGAGGACGAGCTCGATTCCATCGGCCTGCCACCGCCGTTCTGGGCCTTCGCCTGGGCGGGAGGGCAAGCCCTGGCCCGGCATATCCTCGACCGACCGGACCTCGTCGCCGGGCAGCGCATCCTCGATTTCGCCTCCGGCTCGGGGTTGGTGGCGATCGCGGCGACGCTCTCCGGCGCCACCCATGCGACGGCGAGCGACCTCGATGCCTTCGCCATCGCCGCCATCGGCCTCAACGCCGGGGCCAATGGCGTCGGCGACAGGATCGCGCCCGTCGCCGACGACCTCATCGGTGCGCGGCCCGCCGATCTCGGCGTCACGACGATCCTGGTGGCGGACATCTTCTACGAGCGGGACATCGCCGCCCGCGTCACCGACTGGCTGGCCGCCCTGCACGAGCAGGGCGCCACCATCCTCATCGGCGATCCCGGCCGCTCCTACCTGCCGAGGGACCGGCTCGACATCCTCGCGACCTACGAGGTGCCGGTGAGCCGGTCCCTGGAGGACGCGGAGATCAAGCGCAGCAGCGTCTGGCGCTTCAGGGCTTAGGAGCCGGGGGCGTCGCCTCCGGTGCCATGCCGGTGCCGGGGGGCACGGTGGAGCCGGGCGCCATCGGCGCGGCCGGGGCGGTGGCGGCTCCGGGCGCGGCGCCGCCCTTCAGGCAGGACTTGATGAAGGCGTGCCGGTCGGCCTTGTCCGAACCGGCCGATTTCGCCTCTTCCTTGCACGCCTTGCGCGCATCGACCTTGCAGGACTTTATGAACGTCTTGGCTTCGTCGCCCTTCAGGCCCTTGGCCTTCACCTGCTGCTTGCAGGCCCCAATGCGGCCGCCGACGGCGGCGGAGGCTTCCGTCACCGGCAATCCGGCGAGCATCCCGACAACCAGGACGGACTTCAACGTCGAACTCATCATGATCGCACTCGCTTCAACGGATCGAGGGGTGGGGTCGAGGCGGCGACGCGCCTCGTTTCGTCGTTCGCCGCGCCTTCGCGCGGCCCGGTCTTCGACCATGCCCGCCCTGGATGCAACGGCCTAGCCCGCTGCGGTCCGCCCGTAGCCCGGGCACATTCCCGTGAGGGAGATCTTTGCCCGTGAGGGAGATCTTTGCCCGTGAGGGAGATCTTTGC
>NZ_KI912577.1:312500-1352422 GCF_000519085.1 Methylobacterium sp. 10 | reverse complement strand
CCCGTGAGGGAGATCTTTGCCCGTGAGGGAGATCTTTGCCCGTGAGGGAGATCTTTGCGCGCGAAGGAGTTCCGTGACGAAGCTGCGCCTTCGGCTCACCCGGCCTGCGGCATCCGGATCTGATCGAAATCGAGCAGGGCCGTCTGGATCACGATCTGCGTCCGGCTGATGACGTCGAGCTTGCGCAGGATCTCGGAGACATGGGCCTTGACGGTGGAATCGCCGACCTGGAGCTCGTGCGCGATCTGCTTGTTGAGCTTCCCCTGACGGATCATCAGGAGGACGCGCAGCTGCTGCGGCGTCAGGCGGGCGATCCGCTCCGCGAGCTGGGTCGCCGGAGGAGCCGAGCCAGCCGCGGACTCCGACAGGGCGGCGGGGATCGAGAGACCTCCGCCGAGCACGTCGGCGATGGCCCGCGTCAGCGTCGCCTTGTCGACCGCCTTCGGCACGAACCCGGCCGCACCGTGCTGCAGCGCCTCGCGCATGATCCGCGGATCGTCGAGGCCGGACACGACGAGGATCGGCACGCGCGGGAAGCGCGAGCGGATCGAGACGAGCCCGTCGAAACCGACGACGCCCTGCATCGAGAGATCGAGCAGGACGAGGTCGACGGTCCGGTCGGCCGCCAGGACCGCCATCGCCCCGGCGATCCCGTCGGCCTCGTCGATGGCCGCCTCGGGAAAGGCGAGCTTGACCGCGCTCGCCAGCGCATCGCGAAAGAGCGGGTGGTCGTCGACGATCAAAAGATGCATCGCCGACCCGCCCCTGCCCTCTTCCATCGCACCAACCCCTGCAGGCCACCGCACCGATCCCAAGCGCCTCCGGCGATCCTATCAGATCCCCGTGGAGCGCGCCAAAGCCGTGGGAGGGCCGGACGCCGAGAGCCTCGTCGCCGTCAGGGGGCCGTGATCTTGACGCCAGTCTTCTCGACTTCCGCCCGGACCATCGTCTTCGTATCGACCGGTGCCACGGACCAGGCCACCGCACCGATCAGGCACAAGGCGGCGAGGCTGTAGGCGAACCCGTGCATGACCCTCACCAGGCCGAGCAGGAGCGGAATGAGCGACAGTGCCACCGCCATCGTCGGATTACCCGTCAGGTAATAGACCGAGGCGAATGCGATGACCGTCATGATGATCGCTTTGAGGAAATTGGGCACGCATCTCTCCGTTCCGTAAAGCCAGTACCGCGACGGTCCGAGCGCTCGAAGTTTTCCCGGACGATTCGGCCCGCCGGTGCGCCACCGTCCTGCCGGGAAAGGACGGACGGAACCACCCCTCGCCGAACAGACCGCCCATGCGCCCCGACGGTCATGACGGACGGCATTCGCCCGCCTTCCGCCTGCATCGGACCGAGCAGGCAATTCCCGCGCCGATGCGAAGGACATCGCAGAACCGTACGAGGCCTGGCCCCGGGGCGGCTCGTGAGGCGACGCTCACCCATTCGGCGCGAGCGACGACACGCCGCCCGGCGGCCTCACTCACAGGTCGAGCGCACATCCTCGCCGCACAACGTATTCGGACATCGAGAAGACCAAGCCGCAACGGCTGAAACCAAAATCAAGGCTGGCCGGCGATAACATGACCTGCCCAGAACGGTCCGATATTGCGGATTTGACGGAGCGCTTCGGACAAGTGAGACGTCCGATTACGCGCATAAATTTCCACAAACGATGAAATTCGACAAATGACTACGTTTCACTTGTTGAAATCTCGACAGCTCTGCTATGTCATGATCGACTTTTGGCGTTGATGAGCGGCACATAAGAGTGCTTCACAAACCTCCCGGCCACGGTCGGCTCTCTCTCGGGGCACGACGGCGCAGCGAGAATTCCGTGAGAGACACCAACTGGAACGCCGCCTCTTCGGGACGCAGGCATGGTCATTTCTTCTCAGAACACGGTTCGCAACAACCTCCTCTCCCGGATGCCGCCGGACGATCATGCTGCCATCCTGGCTGTCCTCGAGCGGGTCGAACTCAAGCGAAAAGATGTCCTTGCCCGGCCGAACGAGCCGTTGACCCATGTGCATTTCATAGAGAGCGGGGTCGCCTCGGTCGTCGTCGGCACGCGGGACCGCAGGCGGATCGAGGTCGGCATCATCGGCTCCGAGGGTGCGACCGGCCTGCCACTCCTGTTCGATGTGGATTCCACGCCCCACGAAACGTTCATCCAGATCGATGGCGAAGCCTTGCGGATGAGCAAGGCCGCGTTCTGCGGCCTGATTGAACAAAGACCCGCGTTTCGCAAAGTGATGATGCGCTATGCTCACATCTTTCAATTGTTCACGGCCCAGACAGCCCTGTCGCACGGCAGCTATACTCTGGAAGAGCGGCTGGCCCGCTGGCTGCTGATGTGCCACGACAGGGTCGAGAAGGACGAGTTCCCCATCACCCACGAGTTCCTGTCCGTCATGCTCGGTGTCCATCGCCCCGGCGTGACGACGACGATCCATATCCTCGAAGGGGCAGGCACGATTCGGGCGCGCCGGTCCCACATCGAGATCGTCGACCGGCAGAAGCTCGAACTCATCGCAGGCGACAGCTATGGCATTCCGGAGGCCGAATATCGTCGCCTGATCACGGACGACGCCGCACCGGAGCCGTGAATTGCCGGCGACGCGAGAAGCGGCGGGGAACTCCGCAGGCCGCGCAGATCGACATCCTGCAAAACCGCCGTATCCAGTCAAGGCGAGCCCCACGGCTAGCGTCAAGCTCATCCGGATGGAAGTCCTTGTTGAGCACCGCGCCGATGAATGACCCTCATCCCCCTGTCATTCTCGCGCGATGATGCAGCACAGATGTCTTATCGTCTGCGAAACGGTACGACATCCGACCAATCCATGTTAATTGATCTTGTCAAATTGGTGCATTTGTGCGCTTACGACCTCAATGAAGCGTAGCCTTTCGAAAAAGGCACGCTTAATGTGGCAGCGTCTTCTATCGAGATGGAAGGTGCGGCGAAATGTCGATACGACTTTATGGATTTGGATCGGGCAGAGGCGTAAACACGTCCTCGCATACTCCAGGGACATCGCAGACCATCACCACCGAGCCGGCAGACGGAATTTGAATCTCGGCTACGACTTTAGTATGATGGTGATTGCCGCAAGAACATGATGTCTTGTACGTTTTCGCTGCCATGACTCGTTGAAGGAGCATCTCAGAGGATGTTACTTCTCAGCAAGTTTCGATGCTTATTGATAGAGACATTGAACATTGTCGCGGAATAGAATCTCGAATACGGCGGAAAGCGTGTTCAATCCGCTTGTCCAGAAGCTCGAAGGCTTCGTTGCGCTCAACGAAGCCGACAGAGACGTGCTTCATCGGATCACAGCCATCGCCCGCGACGTTCCCGCCCGCACCAACCTCGCCCGTGAAGGGGAGCCGCACAGCGATATCGTCCTCATCACCGAGGGGATCGGGTGCCGGTTCAAGCAGCGCGCCAACGGCGCCCGCCAGATCACGGCCTACCTCGTGCCGGGGGATACCTGCGATCTCGACATCACCCTGTTGAACCGCCTCGATCATACGATCGCGACCCTCTCCCCCTGCAAGGTCGCGCGCATTTCCTCGCCGGCCCTTCGGGAGATCACGGAAAATCATCCGGCCATCGCCCGGGCGCTGCGCATCTCCGCCCTGATCGACGAGGCGACGCTGCGCGAATGGCTGGTGAATGTCGGCTGCCGTTCGGCCCTCGAACGGATTGCGCATCTCTTCTGCGAACTCCTCGTGAGGATGCGGGCCGTCGGCCTCGCCACGGAAGACAGCTGCGATCTCCCCATGACCCAGCACGAGCTGGCCGACACGACGGGGATGACGACCGTGCACGTGAACCGGTCGCTGCAGGAGCTGCGGCGCCGGGGACTGATCGAACTCAAGGGCAAGAATCTCAGGATTCTGGACTGGTCCAGGCTGAAATCCCTCGCCGAGTTCAAGGCCGGCTATCTCCGCGTGGAGGGGCAGGCCGCAATCTGAGCGTCTGCAGCGCCCGTCGGGTCGTCACGGCAAGGAGGCCAGCATGCCGCGGTACTTTCTAAACTTGCACGATAGCACCGGGCTCCATCGCGACTCGGACGGAGACGAGTTCGACTCCGTTGACGAGGTGCGCAACGACGCCGTGATCGGCATCAAGCAGATCGTCGCCGATGCGCTCGTCGGCGGCGCGACGCTGAACGAAGCCCTGGACCGCTCCTTCGAAATCGTCGACGAGACGGGAGTGACCGTCCTGACGATTTCGTTTGCCGAAGGCGTCGCGTCGCACTCCAGACTGTGACACGGAGAAGAGGCACTCGGGGCTAGGGTCGCGGTGAACCGGTTCCCGAGAATCTTTCCCCCTCTCCGTGCTCTGGGTGGTTGACCGGCAGGGACCAGCCGTTGTGTTGTCCCCGCCGACAACGAGGGGCTTTCGCGGATGACTTCGAGGCACGTGCCGACTTCGCCATTCTCTGACCAGAAGCCGGGGACGTCGGGCCTTCGCAAGAAGGTTCCCGTCTTCCGGCAGCCCCGCTACGTCGAGAATTTCGTCCAGTCCATCTTCGACATCATCCCCGACCGCGAGGGCGCGACCCTGGTCGTGGGTGGCGATGGCCGCTTCTTCAACCGCGAGGTGGTGCAGACGACCCTCAAGCTCGCCGCCGCCAACGGCTTCGGCCGGGTTCTCGTCGGCAGGGGCGGGCTCCTCTCCACCCCGGCGGCGTCCTGCGTCATCCGCAAACACGGGGCGATCGGCGGCATCGTCCTGTCGGCGAGCCACAATCCCGGCGGCCCGGACGGAGATTTCGGGATCAAGTTCAACACCGCCAATGGCGGGCCGGCGCCGGAATCCATCACCGCCGCCATCTACGAGCGCACGAAGACGCTCACCGAGTATCGCATCGCCGACGTGCCCGACCTCGACCTCGACACGGTGGGCGAGGCCAGGATCGACGGCATGGTGGTGTCCGTCATCGACCCGGTGGCCGATTACACGGAACTGATGGGCGAACTCATCGATTTCGACGCGATCCGCCGCCTGTTCGCGTCCGGCTTCCGGATGCGGTTCGATGCCATGAGCGCGGTGACCGGCCCCTACGCCGTCGCCATCCTGGAAGGGGCGCTGGGCGCCCCCGCGGGGACGGTGGTGAACGGCACGCCGGAGGAGGATTTCGGCGGCCACCACCCCGATCCCAACCCGGTCCACGCCCACGAACTCTACGAGCTGATGCTGAGCGAGGCCGCGCCGGATTTCGGCGCGGCCTCGGATGGGGACGGCGACCGCAACATGATCGTGGCACCGGGCCTCTTCGTCACCCCGAGCGACAGCCTCGCGATCCTCGCCGCCCATGCCCATCGCGCGCCGGGCTACGCCGCCGGCCTGTCGGGCATTGCCCGCTCGATGCCCACGAGCCGCGCGGCCGACCGGGTCGCCGCCTCTCTCGGCATTCCCGCCTTCGAGACACCGACGGGCTGGAAGTTCTTTGGCACCCTGCTCGATGCCGGACTCATCACCCTGTGCGGCGAGGAGAGCGCCGGCACCGGCTCGAACCATGTCCGCGAGAAGGACGGGCTCTGGGCCGTGCTGCTGTGGCTCAACGTCCTGGCGGCGACAGGCAAGCGCGCCGACGCCATCGTGCGCGAGCACTGGGCCGCGTTCGGGCGCGACTACTACACCCGCCACGATTACGAGGAGATCGAATCCGAGCGTGCCAACCGCCTGATGGAGGGGTTGCGCGCGCAGATCGAGAGCCTGCCCGGCCGCCGGATCGGCGATCTCACCGTGTCGGCAGCGGACGATTTCCGCTACGTCGACCCGGTCGACGGCTCCGTGACCGCGCAGCAGGGCATCCGCATCAGCTTCGCCGAGGATGCCCGCGTGGTCTACCGCCTCTCCGGCACCGGCACGGCGGGGGCGACGTTGAGGGTCTATATCGAGCGCTACGAGAACGCCCCCGACCGCCTCGATCTGGCGCCGGATACCGTCCTCGCCCCGGTCGTCCAGGCGGCGCGCGACATTGCCGACATCACAGGCATCACGGGGCGCAGCGAACCGAGCGTCATCACCTGAACCCGGGGAGGGACCCCCTCCCCGCCGATGCCGCACCCCGGGAACCGCGTTTTCCCCCGCCCATTGTCCTGCAAATCACGGGTGATCGCCGGCCACGACAGGGCCGCGCACCCCCTCTTGCACAGATGGGACAGGCATGAAGTTGCAGGGCAAACGGGCTCTCATCACCGGGGCGGATTCCGGTATCGGGCAGGCTGCGGCCGAACTGTTCGCGCGTGAAGGCGCGGACGTGGCGATCACCTACAACACCGATGCGGACGGCGCGCGCGAGACCGCGCGCCGGGTCGAGGCGGCAGGACGCACATGCCTCGTGATCCAGGACGATGTCGGCGACCCGGCCTCCGTGGAGGCGACCTTCGCCAGGGTCGCCGCGGAGTTCGGCGTCCTCGACATCCTCGTCAACAATGCCGGGCAGGCCATGAGCGGCATGCCGGTGGCGGAGATGGACGACGGCAAGCTCGAACAGATCCTGCGCGTCAACCTGATGGGACCGGTCTTCTGCGCCCGCGCCTTCATCAAGGTGCGCCGGGCCAATGGCGGGCGCGGCAAGATCGTCATCGTCTCGTCGGTGGCCCAGCACCTGCCGACCCCGGAAAGCGCACCCTACGGCATGTCGAAGGCCGGCGTCGGCTCCCTGTGCCGCAGCCTGTCGCGCGAGCTCGCCGAGGACAAGATCAACGTCAACAACGTCGCTCCCGGCCTCATCGAGACGCCGATGACCAGCGATCGGTTCGAGAACCCCGAGAAGCTCGCGGCCTCCCTGGAACGCATCCCGTGGCACCGCGCCGGCCAGCCCGACGAGATCGCCAAGGCCATCCTGTACCTCGCCTCGGACGATGCCGATTACGTCACCGGCCATACCCTCGTGGTGGATGGCGGCCTGACCATGCAATGGGGCGGCGCGTAGGAAGGGTCTTCCTTCGACGACACGTCATCGAAAGAGGGCCGGATCGAGATCGATCCGGCCCTTCTCATGTCTGGTCTATGCGGCCGGCGGCGCGGTAGCCTCGACCGCCGTGAACTCTTCGAGGATCGTGTAGATGTGCTCGGCCCCGGCCGGAACCAGCCAGGAATCGCCGGGCTCCAGGGTCACCGTCTCGCCGTCGATGACGAGTTCGGCACGGCCGGAGATGACGTAGCCCACCGTCTCGTAGGGCCGGCTGGCGCTCGGCTTGTCGTCCGTCGGCGGCTCGTGGCGCCACATCCGCATGGCGACCCGCTCGCCCTTGGCGAGGCCGATCTCGCCATGCGCACCCTCGCGGGCATTCTTCGTGGAAATCTTCGTGGTCATGGCGCTTGAAACCTCGTCGCGTTGCGGTGAATTCAACCGGGGAATGGCGGTGGCGTTCCTCCTGAATCCGTCAGGAGGGATGGCCCAGGAACGCCTCGGCCGAGCGCAGGGCCAAGGCCATGATGGTGAGCGCCGGGTTGGCGGCCAGCGAACTCGGGAAGGTCGATCCGTCGCTGATCCAGAGGTTCGGGATCTCGAAGCTCCGGCCGTGGGGATCGACCACGGCGTTGTCGCCGCTCCGGCCCATCCGGCACGTCCCGATCGTGTGGGCGACGCGCTCCAGCACCCAGATGTCGGTGGCGCCGGCGGCTTCCCAGATCGCCTTCATCGTCCGCGTCGCATGGGCGTTCAGCCGGTCCTCGTTGGAGGAATAGCCGAAATCGATGCGGGCCTTGCGCATCCCGAACGCATCCACCTCGTCGGCGAGGACCAGCACGTTGTCGTCGCGGGGCAGGGTCTCGCCGTTGATCCCGATGCCCGCCATGTGATTGTAACGACTGAGATGCTCGGTCAGCGCGCGCCCCCACAGCCCGCGCCCCCGCGCCACCGAATTGCCCCAGGTGACGGGCAGGACGCCGAGGCTCTGCATCAGGTAGCCGCCGGCAAAATCCGCATCGTCGGGGCGGACCATGTCCTCGCTGATGAGCGAGGAGGGATAGCCCCGGTTCATCCGCATCTCGGCCTCGAACGTGCCCCAGACCTGCGTCGCCACATGGCCCATGTAATTGCGCCCGACTTGGCCGCTGCCGTTGGCGAGCCCGAGATGCAGGAGGAGCCGGGGCGTCTCCACGGCACCGGCGCAGAGATAGACCGCCGCGCAGCGCTGGCGATGATCGACGCCGTCATGCCGATAGATCACCGCGGTGATCCGGTTCTCGCGGTCGCGCTCGAGCCCGTGCACCCGGCAATCGGGGCGTATCTCGGCGCCGTTGGCGACGGCATGGGGCAGGTAGGTCACGTCCATGCTGGTCTTGGCACCGTTGCGGCAGCCCTGGTGGCAGAAGCCGCAATTGATGCAGCCCCGGCGCAGGGCACCGCCCTCCTGAGGGAAGTCACCCGAGACCACGGCCGCCGGCGAGTCGGCGGTTCGCAGGCCGAGCCGGTCGCAGGCCGTCGCCATCACCTGGGCCGGCGCATTGCGCGGGACCGGGGAGAGAGGATAGCGCCGGCCCGGATCCCAGGGGTACTCGGCGGGGCCGGACACGCCGATAAACGCCTCGACGCGCTCGTAGAACGGCAGCAGGTCGTCGTAATCGAGGGGCCAATCCACCCCCATCCCGGTCTCGGAATGAAGGCGCAGGTCGCGCTCGTCGGCGCGGGGGGTGAAGGCGCCCCAATGCAGAGTGGAGCCGCCGACCCCGGTCCCGCTGTTGTTGGCGCCGAACGCCTCAGGCGTCGAGCCGCCGCTGAGGCGCTCCTCGGTCCAGTAGATCTCGTCGGCGAGGGTCTCGTCGAAGGCGAAACGTGCGGGATCGAAGTTCGGCCCCGCTTCCAGGGCGACGACCTTCAGCCCGGCCGCCGCGAGGCGGGCGAGAACTGGCGCGCCGCCCGCGCCCGTGCCGATGACGACGACATCGACGGTGTCGTCGGTTGCGTAGCGACGCATCGCATCGAGCTTCATCGTCCGGTCTCCCCGAAGGTGAAGGACTTCCCGAGAGCGGAGGGCTCCCAGGGTTCCGGGTCACCGATGCCGACGCGCACGAAGCCCGGCAGGGTTTCCGCATCGTCGCCGCCCGCGCCGATCCCGGAAAAGCCGATCCGGGCGAGGCTGGCGGGGTGGGCGAGATAGATCCGCACCGCGTCGCCGCGCAGATCCTCGAACCACAGGCTCATCTCTTCGGCATCGAGCCCATCCTCCGGCACCTCATGCGCCAGCGGCTTGCCGGCGGCGGCGGCCTGCAGGAAGGAGTCCTGGTCGCCCCCCTCAAGGGACAGGAAGCTCGTTGCGTGGACGGACCGCGCAGAGGCATCCAGCGTCCGTAGGGCGGCGCGGTAGGCCTTGCCGTCCGCCGGCAGCTTGGCGAAACGCCAGCCGTCCCCGGTTCCGGCAGCGAGCCTGGCCTCGATCCGTGCCGCGATGTCGATCCGGCCCATGCCCTCCTGCGGCAGCACCCTGTCCACGACGGCGCGAAGCTGCGCGAGTTCGACCGGGTCGAGACACCCGGGCTGGTAGGCCGGGTCGTCGAGTTCGGCGCGAGCGAGAAGCGCCGCGCGCAGGCGCGTGTTCACCCGGTCGGAATCGATCAGCGCGCGATAGGGCTCCGGAAGAGTCGGCGCCTCGGACTTCGGAAGCGGCTCCTCGGAAACAAGGCCCGTGATGAGGCCGGCTACGGCCTCCGGCCGCTCCAGCGGCAGGAGATGTCCCGCGCCGTCCAGGGCCACCAGCCGGCCATGAGCCAGGTGGGGAAGGGTCAGGGCCTTCTGAGCGAGGGCGCCAAGATCGGCATCCTCGGTTCCGCCGACAACTACGGCCGGTATGCGCAGGATGCCGATCCGGCGGCTCCAATCCTCGCGGGAACCGTCGCGTAGCCACGCCGTCCAGGCGGCGGGAGCGGCGCGCAGGACATCTTCGACCGCGCGGGTCCGAAGCGGTTCGCCGAGGGAAGTGCCGGTGTTCTGGTCGATGAACTCTCCGGCTTTGCGACGGCGGGTCTCCGCATCGGCGGAAATCCATTCCATCATCTCTCGCCGCTTGTCGTCGGACATCGGCTCCGGGCTCGGTGGTGAACCGCCGAGCAGCACCAGCCCGGCAAGCCCCTCCAGATCCGGTGCACCATCCTCGGAGCGCCGAGCAAGGGCCAGGGCGACCTTCGCGCCCATGCTATGGCCGGCAAGATACCAGCGGCGGCCGGGATCGGCAGCGGCGATCCCGGCCGCCACATGATCCGCCATCGCCTCCACCGAGTAGCCGGACACGGCGGCCGCATCGCCGAAACCCGGCAGGTCGAGGGCCACAACGCGAGCGACGCCGTCGAGAAGCGCCGCGACCGGCTCCCATTCCTGCGCGCTTCCCCCAAGGAAATGCAGGCAGACCACCGTGCATGGGTCGGGAATCGTCGTGTGGGGGGCGGGAGAATTTGGCATGTGCCCGGAACTCGGGCGGATCCCATGCCGATCAAGAGTCTAATCCCCATCCCGCCTTGCGGCATGGCGTCCGACCGTACCAATACGATCCCCGCCCGGCCCGTGTTACGGGGACGATCCGTCCATCGACCCCGCCCTCGGTCGGATGAATGGGATAGCCGCGATGAGATCGTCCAGCACGACGGCGCTGTGACGACCCGGAAACCACCCGCTGTCGCACATGCTCCATCGCCAAATCCGGTGCCCGATCATTGGCCCGATGACCTGCCGAAGCCCGTGACGCGGAACAAACCTCCGCCCCTCACGCTTTGGCCTGTCGGTGTTCGGGGATATCGGGGATCGCCCGATCTTTCCTCGCCGGACCTGATCGAAGCCGTTATGATATTGCAGCGCACCACCGGGTGCCCGCCCATCCTCGCAGAAAGCCTGCCTCGTGCGATCCGGCCGCCACTCGTTTCCTCCGCCGAAGCCTTGATGTCCCTGCCGACCCTGCGCCGCGGGTCGCAGCTCCACGAGACCGAGCGCCGCCTGAACGCCGTGCTCAACAACGCGTCGGTGGCGATCTTCCTGATGGATGACCGGCAGCACTGCGTCTACATGAACCGCGCCGCCGAACTGCTCACCGGCTTCAGCGTCGGAGAGGTGCTCGCGCGAGACTGTCCGCTACACGATATCGTCCACCATACTTATCCCGACGGCCGTCCGTTCCCATTGGAGGAATGCGCCATCGACCGTGCCTTCCCCGAGAACAACCAGGAACGCGGCGAGGAGGTGTTCGTCCATAAGGATGGGCATTTCTATCCCGTCGGCTTCACCGCGAGCCCTATCCGCGACGACGCGGCCAAGATCATCGGCACGATCATCGAAGTCCGCGACATCACCGAGGAGAAGGCGGCGGCCGAGCGGCAGAAATTGCTGACGAACGAGCTGAACCACCGGGTGAAGAACACGCTGGCCACCGTCCAGTCCATCGCGGCGCAGACCTTCCGCAACGTTGCCGATCAGCAGGCCCGCACCGTGTTCGATGCACGCGTCACGGCACTCTCGAACGCGCACAACGTCCTGACGGAATCCAATTGGGAGAGCGCTAGCCTCGTCGGCGTCGTCGAGCGGGCGATCGCACCCCATGCGGTCGAGGAAACAGACGGGACGCGTTTCAAGATCGCCGGTCCGGATACCCGCCTCCATCCCAAGGTCGCCGTGACGCTGGCGATGGCGTTGCACGAGCTGATGACCAACGCCGCAAAATACGGCGCTCTTTCGGTGCCCGAAGGCCAGGTCTCGGTTATATGGACGCTGACGTCCGCCGCCGCGCGCGACCACTTGTCTCTTACCTGGACGGAGACGGGCGGCCCGGACGTGGTCCCTCCGGCCCGCAAGGGTTTCGGCTCCAGGCTGATCGAGCGGCAGTTGCCACTGGAATTCGACGGCCATGCCGTGCTCGATTTCGCACCGGCCGGACTCGTATGCCGGCTGGACATCCCGTTGACCGCGCTGGGGTGGCATGGACAGGATGTCGTGACGGGGCGTCCGGCTTCATGAGCATTCTGGAGGGACGCCGCGTCCTACTGGTGGAAGACGAAAGCCTGGTGGCGATGCTCGTCGAAGACATGCTGCTCGACCTCGGCTGCGAGGTCGCGGTTGCCATGCGCCTCGACCAAGCGTTGCGGCAGCTTCGGGCCGGCGATTTCGATGTAGCCGTCCTGGATGTCAATCTCGGCGAGACGCGCAGCTATCCCGTGGCCGACCAGCTGTTCGAGCGCTGCATTCCGTTCCTGTTCGCCACGGGCTACGGCTCGGCAGGACTGGAACTGGCCTATCAGACTGTGCCGGTGATGCAGAAGCCGTATCAGAAGGATCAGTTGGAGGTGCAGCTCCGGCATCTCCTCACCTGCGAGGCGGTCTCGCGGGAACCCGAAAGCGGCGCCAGGGTGTTCACCTGCGGCTGTGCGCTCAGTTCCAAGGATTCCGGCGCGGCACAGATCCGAGCGGATTGAATCCGGCCCTATCCCTGCCCGGCATCGGCTTTTCGGGAGAGCGGCCTCAGCTTTTCCCGAGTCCCTAACGAAAGTTGGGCGGCGTATCCACGGCCTGCAGCCCTTTGAGCGACGCTTCGAGCGTACAGACCACGCCGGCGGTGCGATAATCGAGGGAGACCTCGCCGCCGAAATTGCCGGCGAGGCCCCGTCCGATCAACCGTGTGCCGAACCCCGTACGGGTTGGCGGGCTGACCGGCGGTCCTCCGGCTTCGACCCAGCGCAGCAGCACCTGATCGCCGCCGTCTCCTTTGCTCCGGCAGATCTCCCAGACGATGGCGACGCTGCCTTTGGCGGTGGAGAGGGCACCGTACTTGGCGGCGTTGGTCGCGAGCTCATGGAGGATGAGAGCCAGCGACATCGCGGCCTTGGCGCCCACGTTCAGGGCCGGCCCGCGAATGGAAAATCGGTCGGGCTTATCCTTGTGAGGCTCCAGGGCACTCTCGATCAGCGTCTTCAGGGGTGTATCGCCGAGCGAGCCGCCCAGAAGCAGGTCATGGGACTTGCCCAGCGCGATCAGACGCCCCGCCAGCACATCCTTGGCACTCACGACATCGGTGGCGTTCCGCATGGTCTGAGTGGCGATGGATTGCACCATCGCCAGCATGTTCTTCATGCGGTGGCTGAGTTCGAGGTTGAGCACGCGCTGCTGCGCCTCGGCCTCGATCCGAGCGATCGCGGCGCGCGTCCGGTCGGCGATATTGCGGATGAAGCCGATCTCTTCGGTGGTCCAGACGTGCGGAACGTCCTTGGCCACGTAGAACACGGCGACGAACCGTCCGTGCTCCATCACCGGCAGGTCGACAAGCGAACGGATGCGGATCTCGTTCAGCGACGCCGCATCCGAGGCGGTGCGCGGATCCGAGGCGGCATCCTCGATCACAAAAGCCGCTCCGGACTTCAGCGCATCGATACACGAGCCGTATTCTCGGAACGCGCGGGTTCCGTCGATGCGAGGGAGGCCGGGCGCCGACCACCCTCGACCGACGAGAATGGTCTCGCGCTCCTGGTCCACGGCTCCGTAGCCGGAATGGGACAGTCCCAGGGTCCGGCCCGTGATCTCCGCCGCGGCAGACGCGATCGCCACCGGGTCGCTCAGGTCGCGCAGTCGGTCGCCGAGTTCGGCGATGGCGAGGCGGCGAGTCTCGCCCTGCTTGCGTTCGGTAACGTCGAGGAAGAGGCAGCTGAACCGCTGGCCGCTTTCGTGTCCGGCGCGAACCTCGAAAGTCCGGCCGAGGACGGGCACGGTGATCTCGAACAGGCTCGGTTCGCCGGTATCGACCACGCTCGCATAGCGGTCGATCAGCCCTTGGTCGATCTCGGGAACGAAATCTCGAATGGTACGGCCGACGCTCTGCTCCGACAGGCCCGATTGCCGGGCGAAGGCCGGGTTGATCTCCAGGAAGCGGTAATCACAGGCCTGTCCGGCCCCGTCGCGGACGAGTTCGCCGAGGAAGAACCCTTCCTGCATGCTGGTGAACAGGCTCCGCCAGCGCGCCTCGCTGGCGCTGATCCGCTGCTCGGCAGTCTTCTGGACGGTGATGTCGCGGGAAACCGAGAGCAGCCGCTCGGGGCGGCCTTCGGCATCGAGGATCGGGGTGACCTGAACGTCCCACCAGCGAGGATTGCCCGCCATGGTGTTGGCCCGTCCCTGGAAATGGCCGGTTCCCCCGGACTTGGCGGCGGCGAGGGCCGCGTGGGCATCGGCATTGCCCTGGTTCTGCCAGAAATCCGGCCAGGGACAGTTCTGGATCGCGTTGAAGTCGCTCACCTCCATCACCCGCATTCCGCCCTCACTCATGAATGTCAGGCGGTTGTCGAGGTCGAGCACCTTGATGCAATCGGCCGACGAGGCGAGGACGCTGCGCATGAATTCCGCGTCGTCCCGCTGCTTCTGGTTCGCAAGGCGCTGTTCCGTGCGGTCGCGCAGGATCTTGATGAATCCCTCCGGATGCCCGTCCTCGTTCCTGAGCGGCATCATCTCGCCGAGGCCCCAGAACAGGGTGCCGTCCTTGCGCCTGTGCCAGCGCTCGTCGCTGGCACGCCCGTGCAGCAGCGCGGCGCCCATCTCCTGCTCGGGAGCGCCGGTCTCGATATCCTCGGCCGTGAAGAAGACATGGGCGGGCTCGCCGAGCATCTCGGCCTCGCTCCAGCCGATGACGCGTTCCGCGCCAGTGTTCCAGCTCGTCACCCGGCCGGACAGATCCATGGAGATGATGCCGTAATCAACGGCGCTCTCCAGGATCGCCTTGTTGAGCCGGTCGCTCTCTCGCCGGTCCTGCAGGGCGCGGCGCAGTTCGAGCAGGGCCATCACCTGCTTGGCCAGCGTCTGCAGGATCAGCCTCTGCGCCGCGGTCAGGCTGTTCGGTTTGGTGTCGAGGACGCAGAGCGTACCGAGGGTGACGCCGGCCGATGTCTGCAGAGGCACACCGGCATAGAAGCGCACATGCGAGTCGCCGGTGACCAAAGGGTTCGCGGAGGTCCGTTCGTCGCGGGTCGTGTCGGGAATCACGAACACCGCGTCCTGTTCCTGGACGGCGTGACGGCAGATCGAAGAGGAGATCGGGGTCTCCCGCTGACCGAAACCCGTCTCGGCCTTGAACCATTGCCGGTCCCCATCGAGCAGGGAGATCAGCGAGATCGGCATATCGCAGGCCGCCGACGCAGCCTTCACGATATCGTCGAATTCGGCCTCGGCCTCCGTATCGAGGATGCCGTAGCGCACGAGGGCCGCACGACGGTCGGCCTCGATTCCCGCGCTGCTGTCGTCGTGGTCCACAGAGCTCTTCCCGCCCGTCGTCGTCTGTTTCGGACCGAAAAGCCGAGATCAGCCGGTTCATGCACCCAAATCTCGGGACCGGCAACCGGGAGCGATATGTCCTTCACTGTGGTTCTAATCAAGCATGATCCCGCCGGAATCCGTTCGACCGGGACCCCACTCCGCGCGAGGGGCGGGTGCGGCTCGCGCGAATTCCTCCGCCGGGGCCGGCGGGTGGTCCGGGCTTCAGCAATCGAGCGTGGTATCGCGCTCCCACTGGGTGAGGTGGCGCGAATAAGCGTTCCATTCCTCGGTCTTGAGCTTGAGATAGCTCGGCACGAACGAGCCCAAGGCCTCGTTGAGCACGTCGCATTTCTCGAGTGCCCGCATGGCGTCGAGCATGTTGAGCGGCAGACGCTTGACGCCCTCCACCGTATGGCCGTCCGTGTACATGTTGATGTCGAGGCGCTGGCCCGGATCGCGCCGGTTGCGCAGGCCGTCGAGGCCGGCGGCGAGGAGGCCCGCCTGAAGCAGGTAGGGATTGGCCGCCCCGTCGGCGAGGCGGAACTCGAAGCGCCCGCCATCGGGGATGCGGATCATGTGGGTGCGGTTGTTGCCCGTATAGGTCACGGTATTGGGAGCCCAGGTCGCGCCGGAGGTGGTGCGCGGGGCGTTGATGCGCTTGTAGGAATTCACGCACGGGTTGGTGATGGCGGCGAGCGCATCGGCGGAATGGATGAGCCCGCCGATGAAGTGGTAGCCCTCCCGCGACATTCCGATCTCGTCCGACGCATCGGCGAAGACGTTGCGGTCGCCCCTCCAGAGCGAGACGTGGGCGTGGCAGCCGGAGCCGGTTAGGTCCATGAAGGGCTTGGGCATGAAGGTCGCGCGCAGGCCGTGCTTCTCGGCGATCGAGCGGGTCATGTACTTGAAGAAGGCATGCCGGTCGGCGGTGACAAGGGCGTCGTCGTAGTCCCAGTTCATCTCGAACTGCCCGTTCGCGTCCTCGTGGTCGTTCTGGTAGGGCCTCCAGCCGAGTTCCAGCATGGCGTCGCAGATCTCGGTGATCACGTCGTAGCGGCGCATGAGGGCCGACTGGTCGTAACACGGCTTCATCTGCCGGTCGGCCATGTCCGCGGGCTCGGAACCGTCCGGCGTGATCAGGAAGAACTCACACTCGACGCCGGTCTTCATCTGCAATCCGTCGCGGGCCGCCTCGGCGATCAGGCGCTTGAGGATGTTCCGCGGCCCCTGCTCCACAGGCTTGCCGCCCATGACGAGGTCGGCGGGCAGCCAGCCGACCTCCGGCTTCCAGGGTAGCTGGATCAGACCGGCGGCATCGGGCACGGCGAGGAGGTCGGCATCCGCCGGGCTCATGTCGAGCCAGGTGGCGAAGCCTGCGAACCCGGCGCCGTTTCGACAGGTGCTGGCGATGGCGGCGGCCGGGACGAGCTTGGCGCGCTGCGTGCCGAACAGGTCCGTGTAGGAGACGAGGAAATACTTGATGCCGCGCTCTTTCGCGACGGTTTCGAGATCCGTGTTCATGGCGTCACCCTGCGTTGAATCGGGCGGCCCGCTCGGCCGTGCTGTCGAGGGGAAAGGCCGCCCCCGTGGGACGGCCCTTCGTTGTGCTCAGAAGCCGGTCTTGCCCGGAATCCAGCCCGTGCCGGCCATCGGCACCTGCGCCATGGCGGCGGCCTCGATGGTGAGGGCCACGAGGTCCTCGGGTTCGAGGTTATGCAGGTGGCTCTTGCCGCAGGCGCGCGCGATGGTCTGCGCCTCCAGGGTCATCACGGCGAGGTAGTTGGCCAGCCGCCGCCCAGCCAGGACGGGATCGAGGCGCTTGGCCAGTTCAGGATCCTGTGTGGTGATGCCGGCGGGATCCTTGCCCTCATGCCAGTCGTCATAGGCGCCGGCGGTGGTCCCGAGGGCCTGATAATCGGCTTCCCAACGCGGGTCGTTGTCGCCCAGTGCGATGAGCGCCGCCGTGCCGATGGCAACGGCATCGGCGCCGAGCGCCAGGGCCTTGGCCACATCTGCCCCCGAGCGGATGCCGCCCGAGACGATGAGCTGCACCTTCCGGTGCAGGCCGAGATCCTGCAGCGCCTGCACGGCGGGGCGGATCGCCGCCAGGATCGGGATGCCGACATGCTCGATGAACACGTCCTGGGTGGCGGCCGTGCCGCCCTGCATGCCGTCCAGCACCACCACATCGGCGCCGGACTTGGCGGCCAGCGCGGTGTCGTAATAGGGCCGTGAGGCGCCGACCTTCACGTAGATCGGCTTTTCGCCATCGGTGATCTCACGCAGCTCCTCGATCTTGATCTCGAGGTCGTCCGGCCCGGTCCAGTCCGGGTGGCGGCAGGCTGAGCGCTGGTCGACGCCCGGAGGAAGGCAGCGCATGCCGGCGACCCGCTCGGTGATCTTCTGGCCGAGCAGCATGCCGCCGCCGCCGGGCTTGGCGCCTTGGCCGATCACGATCTCGATCGCGTCCGCCTTGCGCAGGTCGTCCGGATTCATGCCGTAGCGCGAGGGCAGATACTGGTAGACCAGCGTCTGCGAATGCCCGCGCTCCTCCTGCGTCATGCCGCCGTCGCCGGTGGTGGTCGAGGTGCCGGCCAGCGTCGCCCCGCGCCCGAGCGCCTCCTTGGCCTGGGCCGAGAGTGAGCCGAAGCTCATCCCCGCGATGGTGATCGGGGTCTTGAGATGGATCGGCTTCGAGGCGAAACGGGCGCCCAGCACAACCTCGGTGCCGCAGCGCTCGCGATAGCCCTCCAGCGGGTAGCGGCTGATCGAGGCGCCGAGGAACAGAAGGTCGTCGAAATGCGGCAGCTTGCGCTTCGCCCCCGCGCCCCGGATATCGTAGATGCCGGTGGCGGCGGCGCGGCGGATCTCCGACATGACGTCGGGGGTGAAAGTCGCCGAGAAGCGGGGCTTGGTGCGCGGCAGAGGACGCGCATCCTTGAAGGTCGGGTCCTTGGCGGTCGGGTCCTTGGGAGTCTCGGCCATCAGTAGGCTCCGGCGTTGTCAACGTTGAAATGATAGAGGCGGCGGGCGGAGCCGTAGCGCCGGAACTCCGACGGGTTGACCTCACCGGCCAAACCAGCGGCCTGGAGCTTGGCGTAGAGCTGCTCGCGGTGCTCGTCGCGCATCTCCTTCTCGATGCAATCGGCGCCCAGGCTCTTGACCGAGCCGCGTACGTAGAGCCGCGCCTCGTAGAGGGAATCGCCCAAAGCCTCACCGGCATCGCCGAGCACGGTCAGCGTCCCGGCCTGGGCCATGAAGGCCGACATGTGGCCGATCGAGCCCTTCACGACGATGTCGATGCCCTTCATCGAGATGCCGCAGCGCGCGCCCGCATTGCCGTCGACCACGAGGAGGCCGCCATGCGCCGTGGCACCGGCCGACTGGCTGACATCGCCCCGCACATGGACGAAGCCCGACATCATGTTCTCTGCGACACCCACGCCCGCATTGCCGTTGATCACGACACTCGCGAGCTTGTTCATACCGGCACAGTAATAGCCGACATTCCCCTCGATCTCGACGGAGATCGGCGCATCGAGGCCCACGGCGATGGCGTGGCGGCCATCCGGGCCGTTGATGGTCCAGTGGGTCTCGTTGGTGTCGGGGCGCAGGGCGTGCAGTGCCCGGTTGAGGTCGCGCAGGGGCGCCTGGTTGAGATCGTAGGACGACATCAGTGACGCTCCCAGGCGTAGACCTTGGCGGGTTCGGGTTCGAAGACGCGGGCGGAGGCGATGCCGGGCAGTCCCACGAGGGCGCGGTATTCGGAGCCGAACGCCACGTAATCGTCGGTCTCGGCCATCACCGCGGGCTTGCAGGCGATAGGATCGCGCACGACGGCAAAGCCCGTCTCGGTGCCGACCACGAAGGTGAAGAAGCCGTCGAGATCCGAAAGGCTCGACTCCAGGGCCTGCTGGAGGGACGCACCCTCGCGCATGCGCCAGCTCAAGTAGCCGGCCGCGACCTCGGTATCGTTCTTGGTGGCGAAGGTGAGCCCCTCGCGCTCAAGGCGGCGGCGCATGTCGTTGTGGTTCGACAGCGAGCCGTTGTGGACCAGGCATTCGTCGATGCCGGTGGAGAACGGGTGCGCACCATTGGTGGTGACCGCACTCTCAGTGGCCATGCGGGTATGGCCGATTCCATGGGTGCCGATCATGCTGGCGAGATCGAACCGCTCGGCGACGGCTGCCGGCAGCCCGACCTCCTTGTAGATCTCCATCCGCCGGCCGGCGCTGACCACGTCGATGCCCGGCGCCTCGACCTTGAGCCACGCGCGGATCCGCTCCTCGTGCTCTGCCGGCACTGATAGGACGGTGTGGGTGTCCCGTTCCGTCTTCACGAAGGTGAGGGTGAAGACCTCCTCCAGGCCGGAGATCGCCTTCCTCAGCGCCGCCTGATCCGGACCACGCAGGGTGAGCTTCACGCCGTCACTGTCCGATCCGTAAACGGCGAAGCCGGCGCTGTCGGGACCGCGGTCCGTCATGGTCGCGAGCATCTTGGACAGAAGCGAGCCGAGCTGCGGCTCAAGCTTTGAGTTCTTCAAGTACAACCCGACTATACCGCACATCGCACTTTCCCGCTTCCCTCGAGCATCTTGATCGTTGCTCTCACATTCCAATCACGACGTCAACTCTCGGTCACAAAAAATTCTCCTTGAGAAATTTTTGGCCTGCGTGTCATTCAGCTGCTCGTGAGTGAGCTCCTTCGCATTGGAAGAGCTAAAAGATAAAGCAGCTGCTCGGCGTAATGTTTACCCGGCCAAAACCAAGCCTTGCAAGCAATCTGCCCCGCAAGACCAAGTTTCAAGGCACAGGTTCTTGCCGTGACAAGCTTGCTCGCCAACAAGCGCGGGCAATACCGGCCTTCGCGACAAGCGCGTCTGCTCGCCTGGATAATTGAACATTCCCTTCGGGAAATAGGGTTTCGCTAAAATCCTGGGGCCGTCAAGTCCTATAGGACGGAGAACGCGACAACACCTCGCCAGCACGGAACGGGGCGACGGCCAGTCGGGATAGCGGGCCAATGCCATCCCTTCTCCGTCATCAAATACCCAGCGGCACAAGATCGGCACCGCCAAGGAACAGGCACAAAAATTCATTACTTGTGCAATGCGCCATCATTTTAGGCATTGACAAGGGCCCATTTCCAGCAGGATCTTTCCGGAAAGGAACCCTCGGTTCTCAAAAAGAAAATCCCCGGAGGAAGTGCCGTGAATCAGGATCCCCGCATCTCAGCCATGTTCCGACGCGACAGCGCGGCCGCGATCTTCGCGGTGGTCGCCGTCTGGCTGATCTATGGTTTCACGTTCTGGAGCATGTGGAAGGCCTTCGATGGCGCTCATCTGCTGCTTCCAATGGCGATCCTCGGCGCCATCGTTCTCTTCCTCAATACAGCATCAACCTTCGCGATGATTCGCCACTACAGCGAAGACAAAACCGCGATCTACGGCACCGACATCTACTACCTCGATCAGATCCGCAAAGCGCGGCAGCACAAAGGAGCGACCGAATGAAGAAGGTTCCCTACGAGCCGCCGAGTCAGCCGATCGTCGGGCAGATCTTCGACGCGATCCTGATGCTCGTCCTGGTCTTCATCACGCTCTACCTGCCGCTCTGGCTCAAACTGGCCGGCGGAGGCACGACCACGACGAAGTATCCGAACCCATCCTGGGAATCCCTGGGTCAGAACGCGGTCATGGCGGCGCAATGGGAGAAACTGGGCATCGCACCGGAGAAGGCCGCTACGATCATTGGCACGCGCTTCGACTACAATTTCAACTGGACGGCCCTGACATTCACGGCGCTGATCATCGTCGCCTACTTTGTCTTCATGGTCCGCTATTCCGACCACGAATACCGTGAAGTCATCGCCGAGCGCTTCGGTGACGACGATTCGAGAAAGACCGTCGAGCCGCGCTGAGCCTCATCGGCCGCGGTCACGGCCAGCCCGTTCCTTTCCTACGAGGATATTCGTCATGGTCGAGATCATGAACTGGAGCGCCTGGGCGATCGCCGGAGCCCTATCGCTCTGGATGGCCGTCGATCTTGTGCGCACCAACCGGGCCTTCGGCGAGGACTACCTCCTCTCGTCCGAAGAGGGCGAGATCGTGGATGCCGATGTCGGCGAACAGGCAGCGAGGTCGTGATGCAGGATGTTCAGGTCGCCTCTCCGCCCGGAATCCAGGCCCCGAAGGTCTCCCTGGCTGACGTGTCGTCGGTGGCGGGCGCGGTGCCCACCAGGAAGGTCGCGCTCCTGCGCGTGCTCGGACCCGGTCACGTCTGGGCGCTCGGCGTCGGGATCGTGCTGGTGGGCGAGTTCATGGGCTGGAACTTCGCCGTCGGCAAGGGTGGACCGGTCGCGGCGCTGACCGCCTGCTGGCTCGCCGGGATCCTCTACACCTGCGTGGCCATGATCGATTCCGAGATCACATCCACGGTTGCCGCCGCCGGCGGCCAGTACGCGCAGGCCAAGCACATCATCGGGCCGCTCGCGGCCTTCAATGTCGGCCTCTACCTCGTGATGGCCTACACCATGCTCGAAGTCTCGAACGCCATCGTGACCGGGGATCTGCTCGAGGCATTCATGGCCAATCTCGGTGTCGCGGGCACCGTCGACAAGCGCGCTTTCATGGTGCTCACCATCGTGGCCCTCGCCTTCCTGAATTATCGCGGCGTGCTCGCATCGCTGACGATGAACCTGCTGATCACGGCCGCGGCCTTCCTCGCCATCGTGGTGCTTTTCGTGGCGACCCAGCCCTGGGCGCCGGGCGTCGTGCTGCAGCACGATGCCCTTCTGGTCGGCCTGCCATACGGGAATCTCGGCATCCTCGCCGCCATGCATTTCGGCCTGTGGTTCTATCTCGGCATCGAGGGAACGACGCAGGCCGCCGAGGAGGTGCGCTCACCCGCCCGCGCCCTGCCACTCGGGACCATGACGGGGATGATGACCCTGCTGATCGCCGCCACGGCGACCTGGTACGTCTGCTCGGGGCTGATGCCCTGGGAATATCTCGGCCAGGCCGTGACGCCGCTCTACGATGCGGGGCGTCTCACAGGGAATCGCTGGCTCGAGGTGTTTCTGTTCTTCGGCACACTGTTCGCCACCGTCGCGTCGGCCAATGGCTGCATCAACGACGCCTCGCGGGCTTGGTTCGCCATGGGGCGCGACCGTTACATGCCGGCTTGGTTCGGTGCGGTGCATCCCGCCTACCACACCCCCTACAGGTCGATCGTCTTCTTCGTGCCGGTGGCGATCATGTTCGCGGTCTCGACGCCGCTCGACCAGACCATCACCTTCTCGATCCTGTCCGGCCTGCTCGGCTACACGCTGATGGCGCTCTCCATCGTCCTGTTCCGGCGGAAATGGCCCCTCGGCACCATTCAGAGGGGCTACGTCCATCCGCTTCACCCGCTGCCGTGCCTGCTGCTTCTGCTCCTGTGCAGTGTGACCTATGTGGCGGTCTTCCTCGGCTACGGGACGCAGCTCGTCGCGATGATGACCTTCTACATCATCGCCTCAGCCTGGTTCGTGCTGCACCGCTACAAATATGTCCGGCGCGGCGACCAGTTCACGATGCACTGGCCGAAGCCGCGCGGCTATTGAGGCCGGCATGATCGACCTCCTCGTCCTTCCGATCCTCGGTGCCGCCGGCTACGTACTCTACCGTCGCAGCCGGACGGCCTCGGCGGAACGGACCGGGATGCTCCGGCCCTGCGAAGACCTACTGGCGGAGCCGGTCCATGGCCGTGACCCAACGGGCTTCGGGACCCTCGCGGGCAGGTTCCTGAATTTGCCGGTCGAGATTCGGATCATTCCTGAAGCCCTGGCCTTCCGCCGCCTGCCGCAGCTCTGGCTCAGCGTCTCGGTGCATCACCCAATGGGCGTACGCGGCACGATCGATGTCCTAAGGCGCGTGGTGGGCGCCGAATTCTACGCCCCTGCGGACAACCTCCCGGAGCGCTATGACGTGCCGGAGGGCTGGCCCGGCGAGACGCTGGTGCGGGGATCTCGCAGTGCCGAGCCAATCCTTGACCGCGCCTCCGCAGCGGTCGCGACCATCCTCGCCGAGCCACGCGTGAAAGAAGTGCTGCTCACGCCCCGGGGAATCCGAATCGTGAGCCAGCTCTGCCAGGGCGATCGCGGTGCCTACCTGCTCTTGCGGGAGAATCGCTTTCCCGTGACGCGGATCGGTCCGGAGCATCTGCGGCCAATGCTCACCCGAGCGACCGAGCTCGTCTGGAGCCTCACCGGAGAAGGCACAGTCCATGGATCCGAAGCCCCCCCTGCGCGCGCCGCAGCCTAACCCTTATCTCGTCCTCGCGGCGGCCATCGTGCTTCCCGGCATGGGCCATGTGCTGGTCGGGAAGGCGCAACGCGGCCTGGGATTCGCGTTCTTCACCCTCGTGGGAGCATGGCTGACCACGAAATTCGCTTCACCGGATATCGATGTGATCGGTCGCCACGCCGCTGGCGTGTTCGTCTGGGCGCTCTCGATCCCCGATGCTTACCGGATCGCGCGTCTGCGTGCCATGACGTCTTATGGCTCCGCCCCACGCCCAACCATTTCGATACCTTGACCCACGAGCTCCGAGGATGGCCGTGCCGAAACGGCCGCCCATCTTATCGTGAGGCGCTCCGGAATTGGCATCCTAAGCAACCTGTCCGCTGGCGCGCCAAGGATGCGCACCGTGTCCTTCACACGGACGCGTTTCGCCATTCGGCGAGCCTGCTTGGCCGAGGTTGTCAGGACCGGTAACGAAGTGCGCAAATCCTGCCACCGGCAATGATGAGTCGGATCGCCTCACTGACGATCGCGCAATCTGTTCGGTGCGGTATTCCGGTGCTAGACGAGAATTGCATGCCGACATGCTGGCTCGTGCATCGTGCTCGATGCGTGTCGCGATCAGGACGAGATCAGAAACCGGATGCTGAACACCGCCTCGAACGCACCGGTCGACGACAAGCGGACACTCGAGCGGGCGCTTGGCCACCAGATCCGCCTGTTCCGGCGCGAGCGCGACCTCTCGGTGGCCGATCTCGGAACAGCGGCTGGGATCTCGCCCGGCATGATCTCGAAGATGGAGAACGGCCAGATTTCGCCGTCGCTATCCTCGATCAACGCCGTCGCGAAGGCGCTGAACGTGCCCATCACCGTGCTTTTCTCGGCCTTCGAGGAGAGCCGCGACTGCTCCTTCGTCAGGCGCGGGCAGGGTGTCGTCATCGAGCGGCGCGGGACGAAAGCCGGCCATCTCTACGAACTTCTCGGGGCGGGCCTGCGCGGTGAGATCGTCGTCGAGCCCTACCTGATCACCCTGGAAAACGATGCCGAGTCCTATACCGGGTTTCGCCATGCCGGGACCGAGTTCATCTATATGCTGACCGGCGAAGTCGTCTATCGCCACGACAAGCACGACTACACGCTGCAGCCGGGAGACTCGCTCCTGTTCGACTCGGCGGCCTCCCACGGGCCGGCCAAACTGATCAAGACGCCGATGACCTACCTGTCCATCATCGTCTACCCGCGCGGCTGAGCCACCGGTTCCGCATTGCGCACGTCGTAGCCGAATTCGTCCGCGGCATGGCTCAGCCACGACCAGACGCTGCCTGCAAAGCTGCGTGCCACGGCAAGATCGTAGGCGGGGGATGCGTCCCGCTGCCAGACCTGCGCGCCCATATGCGCAAGGGCAGTGACAGCGACCTGCCCCGGCTGAAAGGCACGGGGATGAAGGTCGATGGCGAGGCCCTTGGCGAGGAACGCCCGGGCGTCCGGCCCGGACACGCGGACGATCGCGCGGGCGTCGCTCTGGTCGGTGACCGCAGCGAGCCCCTGCAGGGCCTGGACAAGGCCAGCCATCTCCCGGCGGGTCTCAAACAGCGCGAGCCATTGATCCGGCCCGCACCAGACCAACCCCCGCTCTCCCGTCAGGCTGGTGGTCCCCGTATCGGGCAGCGACCAGCCGAAGCGCTCGTGCAAAACCTGCCGCAGGGCGTCGGTCCGGCCCTTCACCGCGATCAGAGTGGCGAGCCCGATTTCCTCGCGCAGGGTCAGGGTGAGGCCGGGCTCGCCGCCCGGACGTCCGTGCCGGCCGACCGGTGCGATCCCCGCCCAGGCGCTCCTCGGCCGCAATGTCGTCTCGATACCGTCAGACACGCAGCTTCTCCTCTTTCGGGTCGACGAAGACCGGTGAGCAGATCTCGACTTCGATATCCCCGTCACGCACCGGATCGTAGGCGCGTACCCGTGTCCCATGGCGCTCTTGGCCGCGCCGGATCAGACCGAGCCCGATCCAGTGGCCGAGGCTCGGTGAATAGGCCACGGACGTCATGGTGCCCTCATCGGCCGCGAGGCTCGGGGCGGCACCGATGGCGAGGAAACGTGCCCCCGCGCGCAGGCGCTGGCTGCGGTCGACTGGGCGGAACCCCACGAGGATCGGCCGATCGGGATCGACGAGGGCCGGCCGTTCCTTCATCAGGCGGCCGATATAGTCCTTCTTCTTGGCGAGCATACCGCCGAGGCCAATGTCGCGCGCCGTGGTCTGGCCGTTGATCTCGGCACCGGCCGCGTGGCCCTTCTCGATGCGCATCACCGAGAGCGCTTCCGAGCCGTAGGCCGTGATGCCGTGGGCCGAGCCGGCCGCCATGATCGCCCGCCACGCGGCGTCGCCATAGGCGGCCGGCACCGCGAGTTCATAGGCGAGCTCGCCGGAGAACGAGATGCGGAACAGTCGTGCGGGGATGCCTCCACCGACCGTGACGTCGGCGCAGGCGAGGAAGGGGAAGGCCTCGTTCGAGATGTCGAAACCGGGATCCACGATGCCCAGCAACGTGTCGCGGGCTCGCGGGCCGGCCACGGCGTATTGCGCCCATTGCTCGCTCACCGAGACCATCTGCACGTCGAGTTCCGGCCACAGCCATTGGTGGCAGAACTCGAGGTGCTGCATGACCTTGGCGGCATTGGCCGTGGAGGCCGTCATCACGAAATGGCTCTCACCCAGCCGCGCGACGGTGCCGTCGTCGAGAACGAAGCCGTCCTCGCGCAGCAGCACGGCGTAGCGCGCCTTGCCCACGGGCAGCGTGCCGAACGGATTGGCGCAGACCCGCTCGATGATGGCGAGGGCGTCCCGGCCCTGGATGTCGATCTTGCCCAACGTCGTCACGTCGCAGACACCCACATGGGCGCGCACGGTGTTCACCTCGCGATTGACCGTTTTCAGCCAGTCGGTCTCGTCGGTCTTCGGGAAGTAGGCCGGTCGGAGCCACAGGCCGGTCTCCACGAACACTGCCCCTTGCTCCTCGCACCAGGCATGGGAGGGGACGTGCCGGGTCGCCCGGAAGTCCTTGCCCCGGTGATGCCCAGCGAAGGCGCCGATGGCGACGGGGGTGAAGGGCGGCCGGAACATCGTGGTGCCGACGCTCGCGACCGGCTGGCCGGTGAGCTCCGCCATGATGCCGAGCCCGGCGAGGTTCGAGGTCTTGCCCTGGTCGGTGGCCATGCCGAGGGTGGTGTAGCGTTTCAGGAGTTCCACCGCGCGGAAGCCCTCGCGATGGGCGAGTTCCACATCGGAAGCCGCCACATCGTTCTGGAAATCGACGAAGGCTTTGCCCTTCGACACCGGCACCCGCCAGAGCGGTGTATGGGCAAGACTCTCGGGATCGGTCCTCGGGGTCTCGGGCACGGCGCTGGCAAATCCACAGGCGGAGGCGGCCTCCGCCCCGGCCCGGCCGCCGGTCTCCAGGCAGGATGCCAAGGTGAAGGCCCCGCCCGCCGCCCCGACGGCCACCATGCCGGAGGGAAGCGCGCCCGGCACGAAAGCGTGGATCGTCTCGTCCCAGACCGGGCGCCGCGACAGATGCGAATCGAGATGCACGATCGGGTTCCAGCCATTGGCCATGGCGAGGCAGTCGCAGGCGATGGTCTGGCGACTGCCATAGGTGTCCACCACCTCGATCGCCTCAAGGCCGAGATGCCCCTTCGTGCCGGTGACATATCCGTCACAGATGACCCTCGCGCCCACGGCCTCGGCGGCCCGGCGCAGGTCGGCGGGGATGGAGGAGCGGGAATCGATCACCGCCGCAACCTGCCCGCCCGCCGCGGAGACATCGGTCACGGTGCGCCATCCGTCGTCGCCCGAGGTGAAGATCGCGACGGTCCGGCCCGGCAGCACGCCGTATCGGTTGAGGTAGGTCCGCACAGCGCCGGCCAGCATCACGCCGGGCCGGTCGTTGCCACCGAAGACGTGCGGGCGCTCGATGGCTCCGGCGGCGAGGATGGCCTGCTTTGCCGTGATCCGCCACATGCGCTGGCGCGGCGCATGGGCGGGAGGCAGGGCGAGATGATCGCCGACGCGCTCGATCGCCCCGTAGGCACCATGATCGTAGACCCCAAACAGGGTGGTTCGGGGGAGGATGCGCACCTCCGGCATGCTCGCCAGTTCGGCAAGGGCATCCGCCGCCCAATCCGCCCCGGATCGGCCAGCGATCTCGCGCCGGTCGGCAAGCAGGCGCCCTCCCGTCCGGTGATCCTCATCGACGAGGATCACGCGCGCGCCCGCCCGTCCGGCGGCCAGGGCCGCCGCAAGGCCGGCCGGTCCGGCGCCGATGACCAGCACGTCGCAGAAGGCAAAGGCCTTGTCGTAGGTATCGGGGTCCGGCGCATGGGCGGCCCGACCGAGGCCGGCAGCACGGCGGATGAGCGGCTCGTAGAGCTTCTCCCACAGAGCGGACGGCCACATGAAGGTCTTGTAGTAGAACCCTGCCGCGAAGACCGGCGCCGCCAGGGCGTTGACCGAGAGGACGTCGTACTTCAGGGACGGCCAGCGATTCTGGCTCGACGCTTCCAGGCCCTCGTACAGTTCGGCCACGGTGGCGCGGGTATTCGGCTCCCGGCGTGCGCCCGAGCGCAGCTCGACGAGGGCGTTGGGCTCTTCAGAACCGGCGGTGAGGATTCCGCGCGGGCGGTGGTACTTGAACGACCGACCGACGAGCCGCACGCCGTTGGCCAACAGCGCCGAGGCCAGGGTATCGCCCTGGAAACCGCCGTAGCGGTGGCCGTCGAAGGTGAAGTCCAGGGGACGGCGGCGGTCGATCATGCCGCCGGTCGCTGTGCGAAAGCCCTGCCCGGCAGCCGTTGCCGGGCGCGCGCCGCTCGGGGAGGCGGTGTCCCGAAGGGTGATCGTGGTCATGCGACCTCTCCTGTCCGGCGACTCAGCGCCACGTCGCGGGCGGAAGACACCCCGGTGATCTCATGGGTTCGCGTATCCCGATCGACGACCAGCCAAGAGCGGCAGCCGGCGCCGTGATACCAAAGCTCGCGATGAGGGCCGGCGGGGTTGTCGCGCAGGTAGACGTAATCGTGCATGGCGGCAGGCTGAGCCTCCATGCCGTCGGGCCTGGCCGGCGCGGCGTCGCCGAGATAGCTGAACTCGCCGTTGTCGCGTGTCCCGCAATGGGGGCATCGGATACGCATGATCGTTCTCCCTCAATGCAGATTCGGCTGGGCGCCCATGCCCTTCTCGTCAATGAGATGGCCGGTGGCGAAGCGGTCGAGGCGATAGGCGGCGGCGTCCTCATGCGACGTGTCGCGGGCGATGAGATGGGCAAAGCAGAACCCCGCCGCCGGGGTCGCCTTGAAGCCGCCGTAGCACCAGCCCGCGTTGAGATAGAGCCCGTCGATCGGCGTGCGGTCGATGATCGGACTGCCGTCCATGGACATGTCCATGATCCCGCCCCAGTGCCGCAGCAGGCGCAGGCGCCCGAGGCCTGGCCACAGGGCCATGCCGCCCTCCATCACGTCCTCGATCGTGGCGAGGTTGCCGCGCTGGGCGTAGGAATTGTAACCGTCGATATCGCCGCCGAAGACGAGGCCGCCCTTGTCCGACTGGCTGACGTAGAAATGGCCGGCGCCGAAGGTCATCACCGTGTCGATGAGGGGCTTCACGCCCTCGCTGACGAAGGCCTGGAGCACGTGGCTCTCGATCGGCAGGCGCAGATCGGCCATGGAGGCCAGCAGCGATGTCGAGCCCGCCACCGAGAGCGCGACCTTCTTCGCCCGGATGAAGCCACGGCTCGTCTCGACCCCGACCACCCGGCCGTTCTCCCGACGGATTCCGGTGACGGCGCAGTTCTGGACGATATCGACGCCCCGGTCGCTGGCCGCGCGGGCATAGCCCCAGGCCACGGCGTCGTGGCGTACCGTGCCGCCCCGGCGCTGGAGGAGACCGCCCTTCACCGGAAAGCGCGCATTGTCGAAATCGATGAATGGCACCATTCCCCGAACCCCCTCGCGGTCGAGGAGTTCGGCATCGATGCCTGCCATCCGCATGGCGTTGCCACGCCGGGCATAAGCATCGCGCTGCGCGTCCGAATGGTAGAGATTCAGCACGCCGCGCTGGCTCACCATGGCGTTGTAGTTGATGTCCTGCTCCAGCCCCTCCCAGAGCTTCATCGACCGTTCGTAGAACGGGATGTTCCCAGCAAGTCCATAATTGGAGCGGACGATGGTGGTGTTGCGCCCGACATTGCCGGAGCCGACATGGCTCTTCTCGAGCACGGCCACGTTGGTGATGCCGTGCTCCTTAGCGAGGTAATAGGCCGTCGCGAGGCCGTGGCCGCCGCCGCCGACGATGACGGCGTCATACTCGGCCTTGGGTGTGGCATCGCGCCATTGGGGTTTCCAGTCGCGCTGGCCGCGCAGGGCCTGACCCATGACGCTGAGGAGGGAATAGCGCATGGCGGGACATGCTCCGGGGCTGGCTGCGGCGTGTGATCCCTTGGGTAGCGTATCGCTGGCTAGCGCCCCTTGCATTTTGCGACGCCATCCAGACAATTCGCGCAGAAATGAGCAGCCGGCCCCCAGCACCCAATCCTTCGAATTCGAGTCGGAACGCCGTCGCGCCGGAAAGGTCGGCGACGCTCACCGTCGGCTTCATCCTGTTGCCCGGCTTTCCGCTCATGTCCTACGCGGCCGCGGTCGAGCCCATGCGGGCGGCCAACACCCTCCTGGACAGCGAAGTCTATCGCTGGTGGCATGCGGCACCGGGCGGAGGCGCCGTCCAAGCCTCCAACGGGATCGCGATCCTGCCGGATGTCGATGTCGGTGACACCAAACTCGACGCCGATCGGGTCTTCGTCTGTGCGGGCGGAAATCCCGCCGCCTTCGACGACCCGGCCCTGACCGCCTGGCTTCGCCATCTCGCCCGGCGTGGGATCACGCTCGGCGGAATTTCCGGAGGGCCTTACTTGCTCGCGCGCGCGGGTCTACTGACGGGGCGCCGCTGCACACTCCACTGGGAGCATGTTCCCGCCTTCGAGGAACGCTATCCGGATATCGAGGTCGTGCGTTCCCTGTTCGAAATCCAGGACGATCGGATAACCTGTTCGGGCGGCATCGCGGCCCTCGACCTGATGCTCAGCTTGATCGAACGCGACCACGGTCCGGGCCTCGCCAACGGCGTCAGCGACTGGTTCCTCCACAACCAGATCCGGGAAGGCCTGAGCCCGCAGAGGATGGACCTGCGCCTGCGGATCGGGGTGCGCGACCCTCGCCTGCTTCGGGTCCTCGCCGCCATGGAGGCCAATCTGGAAGCGCCGCTATCGCGGCAAGGCCTGGCTGATCTCGCCCGCGTCTCGATCCGGCAGCTCGAGCTGCTCTTCAGAAACCGGATCGGTATCAGTCTTCACCGGCATTATCTCGCCTTGCGGCTCGACCGAGCCCATCAGTTGCGTCGCGAAAGCGCCCTCGGTTCAGCCGACATCGCCACGGCGACGGGTTTTGCCAACGCGGCCGAACTCGCGCGCGCCGAGCGCCGGCGGCGGCTGAGGGCCGCCCCACCGACGAGTCATGTCGGCAACGGGTGAAACGCCCCCCCGAGACGCCTTGCTCGGGCGGGCGCCCATCCAAAAACAACCAAATGGACGCCCGCCTTCGATATGCGAGCGGGGCTCAGCCCCGTTGCGCTACCGGATGGACGTCGAAGGGTATCTCGGCCCTCATATGATCCAAGCGGGCCGAGGCGCCGTGCCTGCGCGGCGCGCGACGGGCCACGAAACGGTCTCGCGCCGCCTTCGCCGCCTGCTCGACGCTGCGGAAAACGAGCCCGTCGAGAGGGTCGAAGTCACGTCCTGACGAGAAGAACCGCACGCCACCCCGCTCGGGCACGGCGATGCCAGCCGTCACTTCGCCGACCTCGATCACCCGTGGCGGCGGGGCGGCATGAAGGTGGTTGCGGGCACGGGCTTGGAGATGATCCGCCTGGGCATCAGGCGTGTGCAATCGGTTCAACGCCCGATGAGCGTCGGCCTCGTGAAGATGGGGCATGGTGTCGAAGTCTCCTGGCGCGGCCTGACGGCCATCTGCTGCAAGCGATCGGATCTGACGGGTGGGTCAGCATCGACAGCGGGAGCAGGCCCACGGGAGAGCTTGAAACGACAATCGATCAATCACGGCAAGTCATCCTTTCGATGAAGGACCACGAGGCGCGAGCGCTCCGTAGTGCTTTAGCGTTTGATGACGCGGCGCAAGCTACACACTTCAAATCACCGCGGCGGACCAAGCCATTCAGCCTGGAACCGCATCTCTAAAATGAGAGCAACGCCCCGATTCGTCAACGGATGCATCTTTCGAATGCATGCTGCCTCGTAGCAGGAATGACGCCTGGCCCCGTGAAGCGCAGACGGTTTTTCGGCAGGCGGCTTTTCGGATAGTGCCGTGGTCAGGCCGACGCGGCAGCCGCAGGCTCGATCAAGCCGGCGAGGTCGCGATGGTGCCCATAAACCCGTTCGGCTCCGGCCGCGATCAGGTCCGCCCCAGTGGCGTCGTGCAGCCAATGGCCCCCGCCGGTGAAGCCGAGGACGCGCATTCCGGCGGCGCGCGCCGCCGTTACGCCCGGCACGCTGTCCTCCACCACGAGACAGCGGCCGGGGGGAACGCCCATCTCGGCGGCGGCATGGAGGAAGAGGTCGGGCGCCGGCTTGCCGCGCGAGACCATGGTCGCCGAGAAAATGCGACCGTCGAACAAGGGCAGAAGGCCGGTGAGGCCGAGCGAATGGGCGAGCCGCGCCGGATCGCTGCTCGAGGCGACGCAACTCGGAAGCTCCAGCGCCCGCACCGCGTGGGCGATCCCCTCCATGGCGCGTAGATCGCGGTCGAAGGCGCGAAGGGTTTCGGCCTTCACCGCCTCGACGAAGCCGTCCGGGGCAACGATCCCGTAATCGCGCTCGATATGCCCCATGATCGACGTCATCGACGTGCCGGCGAAGCGCTCCCGCACCGTATCCCCATCGATGGCGACGCCGATCCGGTTGAGCCCGGCGGTCAGGGTCCCGAGGCTCAGCGGCTCGCTGTCGACCAGCACCCCGTCACAGTCGAAGATCACCAATCCGGTGGTGGTTACGGGTTCGGTGGGCAAGGCGATGGTCCGCTGGAGGTGACTGCGGTGGGCTGTGCCATGGAGCCATCGCACCGCGCAATGGCGGGCCGTGGCGGCCATTGCGCGCGAGACTCCAGGAGACCTTGCGCCACGCGGCGAAGCCCCCTAACCCGGCAGGGCCGGCACGGGAGCCGGCCTGTGTGCAAGCCGCAATGCTCCGCTTTCTCAGTCGCCTCCTCGGATATATCGTCCTCGCGGCGGGCTTCGTCGGCCTCGTCTACGATGGCGCGCGTTCGATCGCCAATAACGGCGTCCGCGTCACCAGCTTGAGCGACCTTCTGATGACGCTGTTCAAGGAGCGCGGAAGCGCAGTCCAGAACTCGGTGGAGAGCGTGGCGCCTTGGCTATGGCAGGCGCTCGTCCTACCGCTCACCCTGGCCCCCGCCTGCCTCCTCGGGCTCGGTCTCGGGGCCTTCCTGCTCTGGCTCGGTCAGCCACCCCGCGAGCCGATCGGCTTTCTCAGCCGGCCCTGACGCCTCGACCGTAAGGCATGCCGTTTCGACACGGGGCGTTCAGGAAGGGGGTCCGGCACCCCATATAGGGAGCATCCCGCCCTCTCACGGAGGCCCCGATGCTCCAGTTCTTCCGCAAACGTCCCGAAATGCCGAGTGCCGCCGGCGCGCTGCCCGGCCGCTCGACGCCGCTCCCCACCACGGACACTCATTTCGTCAACGGCCATGCGCTGAAGGGCCCCTATCCCGAGGGAAGCGAGCAGATCGTCCTCGGGCTCGGCTGCTTCTGGGGCACCGAGCGCAAGTTCTGGCAGTTACCGGATGGAATCGTTGTGACGGCGGTGGGCTATGCCGGCGGCTTCACGCCCAATCCGACCTACGAGGAGGTCTGCTCGGGCATGACCGGGCATAACGAGGTAGTTCTCGTCGTCTACGATCCGGCCGTGCGCCCCCTGGAGGCGGTACTCAAGACCTTCTTCGAAAACCATGACCCGACCCAGGGCATGCGCCAGGGCAACGATGTCGGTACACAGTATCGCTCGGGAATCTACATCGCGAACGAGGGGCAGGCCGAGACCGCCCGACGCGTTCGAGAGGCCTACGGGGAGGCGTTGAAGGCACGTGGGTTCGGCGAGATCACCACCGAGATCAAGCCGCTCGATGCGTTCTACTTCGCCGAAGGCTACCATCAACAATACCTCGCCAAGAACCCTGCGGGCTATTGCGGTGTCGGCGGCACCGGGGTGACCTGTCCGATCGGAACCGGCGTCGCCGCCTGAGGCGCTTCGCCTGCCAAGCTCACCGCTTGTCGAGCTTGGCCGCACATGCCAAACCCCGCCCGATCGGGCGGGGGATTCGAGACGGATGATCGAACAGGTTTTCGAACGCGTGCTCTTCGCGTGTCGTTGGCTGCTGGCGCCATTCTACGCGGCGCTCGGCATCGGCATCGTCGTGCTCCTGATCAAGCTGCTGCAGGAACTCGCTCATTTCGTCCTGCACATGTGGAGCGCCACCGAGTCGCAGATCATTCTCGGCGTGCTAACCCTGGTGGACCTATCCTTCACCGCGTCCTTGCTCATTATCGTAATGTTCTCGGGCTACGAGAATTTCGTCTCGAAGATCGATCATACGGACCACAAGGACTGGCCCGAATGGATGGGGACGATCGACTTCACCGGGCTGAAGCTGAAGCTGATGTCCTCGATCGTCGCCATCTCGGCGATCTCGCTGCTGAAGGCCTTCATGGACATCAAGGCCACGCCGGACCGCGAGCTGTACTGGCTCGTCGGTCTCCACATGGTCTTCGTCGTCTCCGGAATCCTGATGGCCCTCACGGACAGGATCGCCGCCGGGCACCACGACAAGTAGGCGCTCCCGGGAGACGCCGCGATGACCCGCGCGGACGCAGTCGGCGAAGCGCTTCGTATCCTCGCTCCGCGCCTGCCCGCCTTCGAGACGGATTCCGTCCTCGCGCGGGCACTGGCGAGTCCGGGCCTGCGGAATGCGAGCCCCCAGAATGCGGCATGGCTCGCCCTCGTCGCCTTCACCCGCCACGTCTTCACCGAGTACGATGCTTATCTAGACGAGGGCTACGACCGCGACAGCGCCCGCCATTTCACCCTCGACGAACTCAACGAGACGTTGCGCGGTTGGGGCGTGCGCCGAACCGTGTCCGAAGACGTTGACCAACCGGACGACGAGTGATCACCGGGTCCGCGCCGTCCCGCCGAAGCGGACCGCTGCGGGAAACCTTTCCGGCCGCGCAGCCGTTCTCATGGTCGAGGGGGGGGCTGCGACCGTTCACAGGACAGTAGCCATGCGCAGAATGCTCCCGATCATCGCCGGACTAGTGCTCGCATCCGGTACGGGTCTGGCGACCGACAGAGTGTTGGCGCAGCAGGTTGCCGATCCGGCCGCCTGCACTTCGTTCGACTGGCCGGTCCTGCGGGAGCAGGCCTGGTTCGAAGCGCCCTCTCTTCCCCGCCTCGATTCCGGCGCGACCCTCTCCGCAGGGATGCCGGGCGCCGTTCTGGCGCTCAAGCCGATCGCGGCAGCCGATCTTCCTTTCACGCCCTCACGGGAACCGAATCCGGGCACATTCGGCGGCACCTTGCGGATACCGCCCGTTGTCACCCCCGGCCTGTATCAGGTGACTTTGTCGGACAATGCCTGGATCGACGTGAGTCAGGACGGCACGACGACCCGCAAACCCGTGGCGAGCACGATGCGGCCCGGATGTCCGGGCGTCTCGAAGAGCGTCCGGTTCCAGTTCGGCACCACCCCCATCCTCGTCGTCGTCAGCGGTGCGAAATCGGACTCGATCAAGATCGCGGTCTCGCCGGCGGAATAACCGAGAGCTCTCGACGGCCCGACGGCCGATGGACTAGGTTGACGCCATGCACCTGACCCCACGTTCGTTCCGCTTCGCGGCCCTCGCCTTCCTCGTCTGCGGAGGGGCCGCACAGGCCCAGGACAGGGGCAGCGTGAACCCCAAGCCGCTCCCGCCCCTGGCCGATCCCGATGCGCCCTCGACACCGGCCAAAGCCCTGTTCGGGCGGGCGACGACTCCGGCTCCCGGCCCGGCCCGACCCTACGGATCCTACGCCAAGGGATGCTTCTCCGGCGGCGAGGCACTGGCCCAGGACGGACAGAACTGGCAGGTCATGCGCCTCTCGCGCAACCGGATGTGGGGTACGCCGAATCTCGTGGATTTCATCGAGCGGCTGGCGTCCAAGGCTCCCCGCGTCGGTTGGAACGGCCTTCTCGTGGGCGACATGTCCCAGCCTCGCGGCGGACCGATGCTGACGGGCCACGCCTCCCACCAGCTCGGCCTCGACGCCGATATCTGGCTGACACCGATGCCGGACCACCGGATGTCCCGCGCGGAGCGCGAGGAGACCTCGGCTACCAACGTGGTGCGCACGGACCGCCTCGACATCGATCCGCAAGTCTGGACGACGGAGCACCTCAAGCTGATCCGACTCACGGCCCAGCAGCCCGAGGTCGCACGCCTCTTCGTCAACCCGGCGATCAAGAAGGCCCTGTGCCGGGAGGCGGGGGGCGACCGCTCCTGGCTCAACAAGGTGCGCCCGATGTACGGGCACAATTACCACTACCATATCCGCCTCTCCTGCCCGGCCGGAGACGACCAATGCGGAGACCAGGCTCCGCCGCCGCCCGGCGATGGCTGCGGCGAGGAACTCGCCTATTGGTTCAGCGCCGCGGTGCTGAACCCGCCGAAATCGACGAAACCGGCGAGGCCGAAGCCGCCGATGACCATGGCGGCCCTTCCCGCCGCCTGCCGGATGGTGCTGAAGGCCCAGTGAGCCTTTGGCTTTCGGGAACGTGAGGCCAGCGGAGGAGGAGCATGTCGCGGGACACGGTGCGACCGCCAGAAGCTCGGCGAGCAGTCATCGGTCATCGGGCTCTACGGTCAGGTTGACGTCTCGCAACTCCGTCTTGGGCGGCCAATCCGGTGGCCGCCTCCGTGACATTATCGAGGTGCGGGTACCCACCGCCAGCGCGGACACTACCCATCAGAACCAGCTTCTGTTCGGGACGAGTGCTACGCCGACCGTTCAGCCGCCTCCGGAAAATAGGACACCCCGGGGTTCGGGACTCCGCAAGAACGATGCTGACCGCTCCTATCGGTGAAGGATGGGGAGCGCGGCCGGAACGCCTCGGGAGCGGCGGGGCCTAACCCTCCGATGGACCGAGGGGTCGGGTCTCCCGCGCGCGGCGCAGGAAGGCGCGTGGCGGCTGTCCCGTGAGACGGCGGAAGGTCTTCGACATCTGGCTTGCATCGTTGAACCCCGCCAGGGGCACGATCTCGCTCAGGCTCAACGTCCCGCTGGCAATCAGGTCCTGCGCCCGGTTCACCCGTTCGCGCAGGATGAACTGATAGGGCGTCACACCGAAGGATGTCCTGAAGGCCCGAACGAGATGGCCGACGCTGGTGCCGACGGCGGCCGCCAAGTGGTGCAGGCTCAGCGGTTCGGTGAGGTGCGTGAGGATCAGTTCGCGAAGGGTCGTAGCCTGCGCCGAAGTCAGCGTGGGGCCGACGCGGCGGGGAGTCGCTTCCGCGCCCGAGAACAGCTGTAGAAGCGTCGCCGATACGCTTTCCACCAGCAGTGGCCCACTGGAGCATCCCGTCTCCAGGTCGGCCGACACGGCTTGCAGCAGGTGGCTCACCGCGATCTGTGAACGCGACGGAACGAACTGGGTCCGGACCTGTGTCTTGGTGAGGGAGACGTCGGTGATACGCTCGACGGCTTCCGGGGCTAGTCTCAACGTCATCGTACGGAACGGCCCGGTCCAGTTCTCGACCACGGCAGCTCCCGGCTCAAGAACGATGATGTTGTCCTCCGAGAAATGGTAAGTCTGGCCCGAACAGAGGAAACGCTGACTCAGCGGCGCCAGCGACAGGGCGAAGTGGATGCCCTGCTGGACGATGGACACCGTTCCCTGGCTGCCGAGCATGATGTCGCTGAAGCCGATGCCGGACCAGCCGAGGCCCGTGCTGGTCTGAAGCACCGCCTCGATCTCACCGTCGAGTTCGATGGTGCAGCCGAATTCGCTCCGATCAATCCGCATTCACGAGTTCATGGTGCATGCGAAAACTCCCGTTTGCAGCCCGCCTCCAGGACGACCCGAAAGATCCGTCTTAATGAGCCCTGCCCCCAAGCGACACGCAGAGATTTCCGACCAGCACTCTCGGCAATGAGCCGCCCTATCGAGCACTTGCCGTCGAAAGCCCATCGACCTGCATCTTCCCGCAAAGCGATGTGGCACGCAAGGATGCGATACAATGAAACTGTATCCGATGAGAGGAACCCTATTATAAAATGTCTTGCATTTGTCGTCCGATCCGGCCTCCCGAACATGACTGCCACGGCCTCGCCGGGCAGCGCGACTGCGGTTTGTTCCTCCTATAACTAAGTTCTTCATTCTGGGCACGCCCCGTTAGGCGGGACCGTAGGTCATTGCTTTCGCCTTAGCCCGTAAGAGGAGAAGCAAACTCCACACAGTCCAGTCTCTTTTCCAGCGACTCAATACGGTGCGACAAAATGTCAATTAATTCTGGAATCGTTATGTTTTTCAGCGATTTAGTCGCAAGAATGCAAAATTCCAGGCCTCATGACAACTATGGCAAGAATCGCCAAGTTTCCGCAAACCCGGCGATGGACAGCCGGCATTCCCTCACCGTCTCCCAGGGAAGGCGGCACGCAGTCACCAATCGACAAAAGATCTTTCTTAGCGCGGTCTCAGACACAACGCTAGAAAATGAGACTTGATGACTGAGCCCGGACGTGTAGCCTGATTAGCAGAAAGCAAGACCGAATGCTTTCAGACATAGACTTGAGAAAAACGATCGACGCACCGAACCTACTCTGGAGAGAAGTAATGTCTAAGACGAATGACACCATCCGCCCCCTCGATGCATCCGAGCTCGATGCGGTCGGCGGCGGCCTCTCCCTGGGTCTCGACCTCGACCTCTCGAGTGAACTCGGTGCCGTATCGGGCACGATCGACCAAGTCGGCGGTTTGGTCGGCGGTCTCGTCGGTGGCCTCCTTGGTGCCGTTGGCGGTGCCGTCGGTGGCCTCCTCGGCGGCAAGTAACCCAGCCTCCGACCCCGGCTTTCCTGATTTTCTCTGCATGGCGCGAAGCGAACGCGCGGCCTGATCCCGGAGATTTGACATGACCCAGAACCTCGACACCATCCGCGAACTCGACGCCACTGAACTAGACGCCGTCGGCGGCGGCCTCTCCCTCGGCCTGGACCTCGACCTGTCCAGCGAACTCGGTGCCGTCTCCGGTGTGGTTGGTCAGGTGGGCGGCTTGGTAAGCGGCCTCGTCGGCGGCCTTCTCGGCGCGGTTGGCGGTCTCCTCGGCGGCCACTGAGCCCTCATCCGCATCGATCCTGATCGGTAAAGAAGCGCGGCGGGCCGGTAGGGCCGCCGCGCTTCTCGTGCATAAGACGCCTGACCGTCGAAGAACGCAGATTTTAGGCGAGGAGGACCGTCGAAACCGATGACGTCGCCGCTATTCCGCGCAGAGGTCGCCCGAGCGCGCCAGGATTCCTGGTTGGGCGAAGCCCAGATCGTGCAGCCGCTCTCGATCAGGCTGATGACCGCGACCACGATCCTGATCACCATCGCGGCAATCCTGTACGTCGTCTTCGGCACCTATACCCGCCGGATCCACGCCCTCGGCATGCTCACGCCGGATGTGGGCCTCATCACCGTGGCGAGCCCCGTGGCCGGGCGCGTCAGCGCCTCGGGGGCGAAGGAGGGCGACCGGGTCGTCCCAGGCCAGTTGCTCTACACCCTCGACCTCGACGCCGTGTCGGCCAACGGCCCGACCCAGCAGCGCATCATCGACCAGTTGGCCAAGCAGAAGGAGACGATCGAGGCGCAAGCCCGCCTGCGCTCCGCCATGGCCGCCACGGAGAAGCGCTCCCTCGCCGAGCAGATCGACAACCTTCAATCCCAGTCGCGGCAATTGGAGGAGCAGGTTCAGCTGCAGGAGAAGTTGGTGCCGCCGTTGAAGGAGCGGGTCGATGTCCTCGCCAAGGCGGTGAGCGACGGGTTCGCCCGCTCGGCCGATCTCCAGAACCAGAACTACCTCTACCTGCAGGCCAGCTCTCAGCTCGCGCAGTTCCGCAATTCGCGCCTGCAGCTCATCGGCAAGGTCGGAGAATTGCAGGCGACGCTCGCCACCTTCGACGACAAGCTCGCCCGCGATCTCGCCGAGATGGATCGCACCGCCGCCCAGTTGGAGCAGCAGCGAGCCGAGAGCGAGGCGCGCCGGGCCATCGAGGTGCGGGCGCCGGAGAAGGGCATCCTCACCTCGATCAGGGTCCAGGCCGGCCAGGGCGTGGCGGCGGGTGCCACCCTGCTCACGCTGCTGCCGAGCGAGGGCCGGCTCCAGGCGAACCTGTTCGTGGAATCCTCGGCCATCGGCTTCATCGATACGGGAGAAGCCGTGATGCTGCGCTACGCAGCCTTCCCCTTCCAGCGCTTTGGCCTCTACCGCGGCACCGTCACGGAGGTAACCCGGGCGCCCCTGGAGGCCGCAGACCTGCCGGAAGCCGCCGGCGCCAAGGCGAAGAACGGCGACGGCATCTACCGCATCATCGTGCGGCCGGACGAGAACAACGTGATCGCCTATGGCGAGAGCCGCCGCCTGGAAGCCGGGATGCGGGTCGAGGCCGACATCGCCCTTGAGAAGCGCCCTCTTTACCGCTGGCTGCTCGACCCACTCTACCGGGTCAAGCGCAGCGTCGATCTCGTGACCCGGGGCGGATGAAAACGTGAGCCTGCTCAGCACCCTCCAATTCGGCTTTGGCCGGCGCGTGCCCGTCCTGCTTCAAGCCGAGGCCGCCGAATGCGGCATGGCCTGCCTCGGCATGGTGCTTGGCTATCACGGCCGCCACGTTGATCTCGGCGCTCTGCGCCGCCGCCATGCTCTGTCGCTCAAGGGCATGACCCTGCGCAACCTCATCGACCTGGCGGGCTCGATGGGCCTCGCCACGCGGGCGCTGCGGGCGGAGCTGAAGGACCTGCCCAAGCTCAAGACGCCCTCCATCCTGCATTGGGGGCTCAACCACTTCGTCGTGCTCACTGCCGTGAACGGAAGGGGGATCGTCATCCACGATCCCGCCCGCGGGCGCCGCAAGCTCACTTTCGCGGAGGCGTCGCGGGAGTTCACGGGCGTCGCCCTGGAGGCGAGCCCGACCACCAGCTTCGTGCGCGAGAAGCGGCAGCGCGGACTGGCGCTGGGCGACCTGTTCCGGACGATCGGCGGCATTCGCCCGGCCCTCGCTCAGATCCTAGCCCTGTCCCTCGGCATCGAACTCGTCGCGATCCTGATGCCGATCGCCTCCCAGATCGTCATCGACGAGGTCATCGTCAATGCCGACCTCGACCTGCTGCTGGTGGTCGCGGTGGGCCTCGCCCTGCTGCTCGTCGTCCAGCTCGTCCTCTCGGTGGCGCGGACCTGGGCGATCATGCTCACCGGGACCAAGCTGAACTACCAATGGTCGGGCAGCCTGTTCGACCACCTCTCGCGCCTGCCGCTGGATTATTTCGAGAAGCGGCACGTCGGCGACGTGATCTCGCGCTTCGGATCCCTGGCGACGATCCAGAAGGGGCTCACCACCGATCTTGTCCAGGCCGTACTCGACGGCATCATGTCCATCGGCATGCTCGCCATGCTGGTGGTCTATGGCGGCTGGCTCTCCCTCGTCGTCGTCGCCTCGACAGCGCTCGCCGCGGCGCTGCGGATCGCTGCCTACGCCTCCTACCGCGAGGGCACCGAGGAGGCGATCGTCGCCGAGGCGCGCCAGCAGAGCCATTTCATCGAGACCGTGCGCGGCATGGCGAGCGTGAAGCTCCTCGACCTGCGCGAGCGCCGCCGCGGCACCTGGATGAACCACTTCGTCACGTCGCTGAACGCCCGGCTGCGGCTCCAGCGCCTCGACCTCGTCTTCGGCCGGGCCAACGAGCTGCTGTTCGGCCTCGACCGGCTGCTGCTTCTGGTTCTCGGAGCGCGGGCCGTGATCGACCAGTCGATGACGCTGGGCATGCTGGTGGCCTTCCTCGCCTATCGCGACCAGTTCTCGCAGCGGATCGGCAACCTGATCCAGTCGGGCTTCCAGCTGCGCATGCTCAACGTCCAGACCGACCGGCTCTCGGACATCGTCATGAGCGAGCCCGAGGAAGGCTCCGGCTCCGCATTGGAACCGGCCTCCCCCGCCCTGGCGCCGGCAACGGACCGGCCGGGATCCGTCTCGGTGAAGGATCTCGCCCTGCGTTACGGCGCGGACGAGCCCTGGATCTTCCGCGATCTCGGCCTCGACGTGCCGGCAGGGACGAGCTTCGCCATCACCGGTCCGTCGGGCTCGGGCAAGACCTCGCTGATGAAGATCATGATGGGCCTCCTCCCCGCGAGCGAGGGGCGGATCCTCGTCGACGGCCAGGAGATCCGCACCCTGGGGGCGGCCAACTACCGTCGCCGGATCGCGGGCGTGATGCAGAACGACGGACTTTTCGCCGGCTCCATCGCCGAGAACATCGCCAGTTTCGACGAGCGGCCCGATCCGGGCTGGATCGAGGAATGCGCCGCGCGCGCGGCGATCCTCACCGACATCAAGCGCACTCCGATGGGGTTCGAGACCCTGGTGGGGGACATGGGTTCAACCTTGTCGGGCGGCCAGAAGCAGCGGGTCATCCTGGCTCGCGCCCTCTATCGCCGGCCCGAGATCCTGTTCCTCGACGAGGCGACGAGCCACCTCGACGAGGCCACCGAGGCCGTCATCGCCGAGGCGTTGCGCGACCTGCGCATGACCAGGATCATCGTCGCCCACCGTCCGGCTACCATCGCGGGGGCCGACCACGTCTTCACCCTGACGCCGTCGGAGTGAGCGTCCCCCGATCCATGCCGGAGACAAAACGGCTGCGGCGCCGTCATCGATCCAATGATCCATGACGGCGCCGCTACGTCCTTGCGTCCCGCATTGGCCTGGGACAGGGTTTGCTCCTCCGCCGGGCCGTGATCGGGGGTCCTTTACTCGGCCGGCTGGAGAGCCGGTTGGAAGACCGGCATCTCGCTCGCCAGAGGCATCGGGTTGCCACCGAGGGCGGCCGCGAGCCTGACGTCGTCGACCTCACCTTCCCAGCGGGCGACGACGATGCAGGCGACCGCGTTGCCGATGAAGTTGGTGAGCGCGCGGCACTCGGACATGAACCGGTCGACGCCGAGGATCAGCGCCATGCCGACGACGGGCACCGAGGGGACCACCGCGAGGGTCGCGGCGAGGGTGATGAAGCCAGAACCGGTGACGCCCGCAGCACCCTTCGAAGACAGCATCGCCACCAGGAGAAGCAGGCCCTGCTCGCCGTAGGTCAGCGGGGTGTCCGTCGCCTGGGCGATGAAGAGCGCCGCCATGGTCATGTAGATGTTGGTGCCGTCGAGGTTGAACGAGTAGCCGGTGGGGACCACGAGGCCGACGACGGGCTTCGAGCAGCCGGCGCGCTCCATCTTCTCCAGCAGCGAGGGCAGGGCCGACTCGGAGGACGAGGTACCGAGGACGAGCATCAGCTCCTCCTTGATGTAGCGGATGAGCTTGATGATCGAGAAGCCGTTGTAGCGAGCGACCAGACCGAGGACGCCGAGCACGAAGATCGCCGAGGTCAGGTAGAAGGCGCCGACGAGGTAGGCGAGGTTGGCGAGCGAGGCGATACCGTACTTGCCGATGGTGAAGGCCATGGCGCCGAAGGCACCGATGGGAGCGACCTTCATGATAATGTTGACGACGCCGAAGATGGCTTCCGAGAGCACTTTGATGATGTCGAGGACCGGCTTGCCGCGATCGCCCAGGAACGCGAGACCGAAGCCGAACAGCACCGAGAAGAACAGGACCTGAAGGATCTCGCCGCCCGAGAAGGCGCCCACCGCCGTGGTCGGGATGATGTTCATGAGGAAGTCGGTGATCGACTGCGTCTTCGCCTTGTCGGCGTACATTGCGATCGACTTCGGATCGAGGGACTTCGGATCGATGTGCATGCCAGCGCCCGGCTGGACGAGGTTCGCCACGATCAGCCCGACGATCAGGGCCAGCGTCGAGAAAGTGAGGAAATAGATCAGTGCCTTGCCGCCGACGCGGCCGACCTTCTCGAGATTGGTCATGCCGGCGATGCCGGAGACGACGGTGAGGAAGATCACCGGCGCGATGATCATCTTGACGAGCTTGATGAAGGCATCGCCGAGCGGCTTCATGTCCGCGCCGACCTGCGGGTAGAAATGGCCGAGGGTGATGCCGATCGCTACGGCGACGAGCACCTGGAAATACAGCGTGCGATAGAGGGGCTTCGGCTTTGCCGGCGCATGCGGCGCGGTGAGCGGTGACGGTATGGCGACCATGGCGGGTTTCTCCCTTGGGAATCAATCGGTTCGGATCGATGCGCCGGGGTGTCCGGGCCTCGTCGTCTCTTGGTCTTGGCGTCCGGGGTTGGATCCCTTCGGCTCACAGCCCTGCGATGAACGCAGGGCTGTGTTTCGGTTTGAGAATGGCAACCGCCGTGCCAGATCAGGAACTCCCGAAATAATTCGTTAAAGCGTTGATTTGAGACATATTTTTCAGATGGCTGCCGATCTCTTCGTCACGTCGAATGCGAATTTCCGCACACGGTCGCGAAATGCCGTCCGGGATTTCGCACTGGAGCACGCCCATTGAATTCGAATGTCCCGCCTCGCGAGGGAACCGATCGCGGAGTCCTGAAACGGTCGCGACGGAGCCTCGTCCTCGCCGCCAGCCTCGTCCTGGTATTGGTCGCGGGGTGGCTGGCCGGGCGGGCAGCCGAACGATGGGCGCTGGCCGACCTGCGCCGCACGGCGCAGTCGACCCTGGCTCTGCAGGTCGGCGCCTTGCGGTCCGAGATGCAGAAACAGGCCTCGCTCCCCCTGGCCCTCGCGGCGGACCCGGAGATCGCCGCCGTGGCGGGGCCGGCGCCGACGCCGGCCATGGTCGAGCAAGTGAACAAGCGTCTCGCCCAGGTGGCGACCGCCACGGGCTCGGCGGTTATCTATGTCATTCGCCCCGACGGCATCACCGTGGCCGCGAGCAATGCGGAGGCCGAGCGTAGCTTCGTCGGCAGGGACTACGCGTTCAGACCCTATTTCCGGCAGGCCATGGCCGATGGCGCCGGATCGCAATTCGCCTTGGGCACGGTGAGCGGCCGGGCGGGGCTCTACCTGTCGCGACGGATCGGCGAAGCCGGCGGCGTCGTCGTGGTGAAGATCGAGTTCGATGGGGTCGAGGCCGCGTGGCGGCAATCGGGAGACGGAGTGTTCGTGGCCGATGCGAGGGGCATCGTCCTCGTGGCGAGCGATCCCGCCTGGAGCTTCGCCACCCTGCGCGAGGTCGGCGACGACGAGCGAAAGCGCATCCGCGCAGCGTTGGAATTCGGCGAGGCGCCGCTCTCGGCGCTCCCGCTCCATCCCGTTGGGAGGATGCAGGACCTCGTCCGCGTCGGCCAGGGATCGCGGCCGGCGCGGATCGCCCTGGCCCTGGACGCCCCCATTCCGGGCACCGACTGGCGACTCCATACCCTGACGCCCGTGGGCTCGGCCGTGGATCGCGAGCGGGTGCAGGCCTGGATCATCGCCGCCCTGGGCACCGGTCTCGCCTGCATCGGGATCGCGACCCTGGCTGGCCGTCGCCGGCGGACCCGCCAGCACCTGGCTCAAGCCGCGGCGCGCCGGGAGGAGTTGGAGGAGAGCGTCCGCGAGCGAACGCTGGAGCTCACCGACGCCAACAGGATGCTTCGGCTGGAGATCGAAGAGCGACAGAGGGCAGAGGAGGAGCGACGGCAGGCGGAAGCCGAGCGGGAGCGTCTCGGCCGCGAACTCGCGCAGGCCGGTCGGCTCGCGGCATTGGGCCAGTTCGCCGCAAGCATGGCGCATGAGATCAACCAGCCGCTGGCCGCCATCCGCTCCTACGCCGACAATGCGGCGATCCTGGTCCGGCGGGGCCGGGGCGAGGAGGCGGCGGAGAACGCCTTCGCCATCGGCCGCCTCACCGACCGCATCGGCGGACTAACGCGGCAGCTCAAGGGATTTGCCCGGCGCTCGTCGCCCCGGCGCGAGCCCGTAGCCCTGGCCGACATCCTCGCCAACAGCCTGGAACTAGTGGAGGCACGGGCGCAGGCGGCCCGCATTGCGGTCTCGGCAGAGAGGCCGGCGCCGAGCTTGCGTGTGCTCGGCGACGGTCCGCGCCTCGAACAGGTCGTGGTGAACCTGCTCCAGAACGCCCTCGACGCGGCGGCGGGGAGCACCGATCCACGGGTCTCCGTCCTGGTGCGGGACGTCCCCGAGAATCGCGTGGCCATCGAGGTCCGCGATACCGGGCCGGGCCTACCCGAGACCATTCGGGCGCAGGTTTTCGACGCGTTCTTCACCACCAAATCCGACGGGCTCGGGCTCGGGCTCGCCATCGCGCGCGGAATCGTCGAGGATTGCGGCGGCAGCCTGAACGCCCTGGATGATCCGGCCGGCGGCGCGGTGTTTCGGATGGAACTGGCGAAAGCCCCTGTGGAGACGGCCCCGTGAGCGTTGAAGAGGGTGCGGGCGGGTCGGCAGAACGGGTCGTCTTCATCGACGACGAAGCGGATGTCTGCCGCGCCAACCGCCAGAGCCTGGAACTCGACGGGTTCACGGTGGAGACCTTCGGGGCCGCCGAACCGGCGCTGGACGCCATCCTCGCCGACCCGCCGGGCCTCGTCGTCACGGACGTGCGCCTGCCCGATCTCGACGGGATCGCCCTGTTCGGGCGGATCAAGGCGATCGATCCGGAACTGCCGGTCATCCTGATCACCGGCCACGGCGACATCCGCATGGCGGTGGGCGCCATGCGCGACGGGGCCTACGACTTCCTGGCCAAGCCCTATCCGGCCGAATCCCTCGTCGCCTCGGCGCGCCGCGCCCTGGAGCGGCGCCGGCTCGTCCTCGAGAACCGCACCCTGCGCGCCCGGCTGGAAGCGGCGGTGGAGGAGGACCCGGCCTTCCTCGGCATCTCTCCGGAAATGGTACGCCTGCGCCGCCTCGTGCGCGAGGTCGCCCAGGCCGATGTGGACGTGCTCGTCTTCGGCGAGACCGGATCGGGCAAGGAGGTTGTGGCGAGCGCCCTGCACCGCTGGAGCCGCCGGGTCGGCCGGAACTTCGTCGCCATGAATTGCGGGGCGCTGCCCGACAGCGTCGTCGAGAGCGAGCTCTTCGGCCACGAGGCGGGCGCCTTCACCGGAGCCCTCAAGCGCCGCGTCGGCCGGATCGAGCACGCGCAGGGGGGCACGCTGTTCCTCGACGAGATCGAGAGCATGCCGCTCGGTCTCCAGGTCAAGCTCCTGCGCGTTCTGCAGGAACGGGCGGTGGAGCCGCTGGGCACCAACGAGATCCGTCCCATCGACATGCGCGTGGTGGCCGCGACCAAGGTCGATCTCGGCCAGGCGGCAGCGCAGGGCACCTTCCGCGACGACCTCTACCACCGCCTCAACGTCATCACGATCGCGATCCCGCCCCTGCGCGACCGGCGCGAGGACGTGATGCTGCTGTTCCAGGAGTTCCTGACCCGCGCGGCGACGCGCTTCGGCCGCGAGCCAGCGCCGATCACACCGGCCGTGCGGGAGCACCTGCGGCGGCACGACTGGCCCGGCAACGTGCGCGAACTCGGCCATTTCGCCGAGCGTCACGCCCTGGGCCTCGGGCAGCACGAGGTCTCGCCGCCCGAGGCCGCCACCGCCGGAACCCTGGCCGAACAGGTCGACCGGTTCGAGCGGGGCCTGATCCGCGAGGAGCTGATCATGGCCGGCGGGGACGTCCGCATCGCCGCCGAATCCCTCGGCACGCCGCGCAAGACCCTCTACGACAAGATCGCCCGGCACGGCCTGACGCCCACCGATTATCGTTGAGGCGGAAGGGCTTGGCTACCCTCAGAAGCGGCGATCCTTGCGGTCCGGGTTCGGGCCGGTGGTGTGATAGCTGGCCATGCAGGCGTGATAGATCTGCGAGCCGAGGTCGTAGAGGCTGAGATTGCTCGGGTTGGCGGCGCTGAACACCTGCGCCCTGGCCTGCTCCCGGCAGGCGGCGTCCTGCGGGCTCTGGATCGGCGGCTCGTTCACCTGCTGCGCGAGGGCGGCACCCGTGAAAGCGATGAGGAGAAAGGCGGTCAGGGTCGAGCGCATGGTGTCGAATTCCGTCGCGGGGAGAGGGACATAGAGAGGTGAAGGGCCTCGGTGGTGCCGATGATCGTGCCGGGAGGCCCCCGCGGACTCGCCGGCTCCGGGCGGACGAAGAGAATCTCGCACGGTCGATGCCCGATCTGTGCCGTGAGACCCCGATCAGGGCAAGACGGCATCGACGGGCGGACCTCGAATTCGGCGCGCGCGCCCGGACCGACCGCGCCAGATCGGCAGATCGGCACCGCCACGCGGCCCCGGTTTCGACCGCCATCGGGCCGCCTTTCAAGCGCCATCCACACGGGACATTAACGGCCCTCGTGCTTTTGGAAGACCCGAGCCGTACCGGTGGATTTCCCCCCCGGCCCCGGACACGGCGCGGACATCGCCATGCGGATGGCCGCCCGACCCGCCTTCAGCCCGCCGACCGCACGGACGACCCACGCATGAACCCCTACCTCCTCCTCGCCCTGGCCATCGGCGCCGAAGTGACGGCGACCCTCGCCCTCAAGGCGGCCGACGGCCTCACCAAGCCGGTGCCGACGATCATCGTGGTGCTGGGCTACGGCACGGCGTTCTGGCTGATGTCGAACAGCATGAACATGCTGCCGATCGGAATCGTCTACGCGATCTGGGCCGGAGTGGGCATGGTCGGCGCGGCGGTCGGCGGCGCGCTGCTGTTCCAGGAGCCGATCACCCTGCCGATGATGATCGGGATCGCGGTGATCGCCGTCGGCGTGACGATTCTCGCCTCGGGCCAGACCGCGCCTCACTGAGCGGCGATGTCGAGACTTGCCCGCCTCCGGCCCCGCTTTCGCCGCCCCCGGCTGGCCGGGGCGCTGATCGGCGCCCTGGTGCTGGGCGGGCTGGCTGCCGCCATCGGGCCGCTGCTCGGCGTGCCGAACCCGATCACCCTGGCCGCCCTCGCGATCATCGAACCCTCCTCCGTGGGCACGTGGTTCGCGAGCCGGGTGGTGGCGGCGGCGCCCTCGCCCCGCGCCCTGCCCGTCCGGCCCCGCGCGATCCCACCCAAAGTTTCCTGGAAGGGACGCAGCGTTCCTCTCGCGGAGATGCTGGAGGCAACCCATACCAACGCCCTGCTGGTGACCCAGGACGGCGTCCTCATCCATGAATGGTATCGCCCCGGCTCAGGGCCGGCGACGCTGTTCCCGTCCTGGTCGGTGGCGAAATCGGTGGTCTCGCTGCTGGTCGGACAGACCATCGCCGAGGGGAAACTCACCGAGACCGACCATGTGGCGACCCTGCTGCCGTATCTGCGGGACGAGCCTGCCTTCGGCCGCATCACCGTCCGCGACCTCCTCGACATGACGAGCGGACTCGCGGTGCCGGAGAATTACGACCCGTGGGACCCGCTCACGGGCACAGCCGGCATGTACCTCACCCGCGACATACGGGCCTTCGTGCGCGACCACGCCACCCTGTCCTCGAAGCCCGGCAGCACGGGCCAATACCGCAGCATCGACACCGAGATCCTCGGCCTGATCCTCGCGGAGGTCGAGAAGAAGCCCCTGGCCGACCTCCTTTCGGAAAAAATCTGGAAGCCCATGGGCGCGCAGGCGAACGCGACCTGGAATCTCGACCGGCCGGGAGGGACGGAGAAGGCGTTCTGCTGCATCAACGCCGTGGCCCGGGATTTCATCCGCCTGGGGCTGGTGGTGGCCGACCATGGCCGCGTCGGCGGCACCGGCATCGTTCCGCCGCGCTGGATCGAGCGGATCGAGACCCCGGCCCGCCGGGACGTCGACGGCTGGCCCTACTCGGCGCAATGGTGGCACGTGCCGGAGGGCGACGACGACATCTCCGCCATCGGCGTCTACGGGCAATATGTCTACGTCAACCGCGACACCGGCACGGTGATCGTCAAGCTCAGCGATCACGGCGCCGAGCAGGACGAGGCGGACACCCTCGCCGTGATGCTGGCTCTCTCCCGCGCGCTCGCGGCGTCACGCCCGGTGCATTGACGCGACGGGCCGGGCGGCGGGACCACGCAGCGCTCTCCGTCATCACGTGATGCGGCACCGCATTAAGAAGTTGCCTGGGCTGGCGGCGCATCGCCATGGCAACAAGCGCGCAACGGTGGCGCTGGCCCACAAGATGGCGGTGGTGACGTACCGGATGTGGATGGATGGTACGACCTTCCGCTCCAGCGCGGTCGAGGCTCCGGCCGCTACCACCGCGTAGGCATCCCATGGCTTGCAGGGATTGAGATCGGGCGCGCCTGGCCCCGCAAGGTCGTCCTCACGGGGACGGGCGAGAGGTGAAGTCGGGATGACGACTGTGCCGGCCTTTGGGCCAAGTCCGGTGTCGCATATAGCATCGCCAAACATTGGAATACGATTATGCGGCGGCTTTCGTGCTGACCACAGACAGAAGCCAAGAGCCCCCGCGGGTACGAGTATAGTGGTAATGAAAAAGATAAGCTGTCTTCCTGCCGTGTTTATAACGGGGGGTTTTCTATGGATTTTTATTTGGTTTTGCTCATCGTTTTGGCCAGCAGCGGAAGCTGTCGTAAAGCTCCCAATGGGTAATGCTGTTGCTCGATCCCAGTCCTGGGTTGGGTTCTTAGAACCGCAGCCTTTCGTCCTACGTGTCGATACTCCGCACGGATCGACATCGGCGAAACTGTGGGCCGATTGGGGGCCGGCCAATGACCTTGCTCTCTACCGAACACCCGAAGATTGGCTAATCGGAATTGGAGGAGGGGGTGAAAGCGTGATCATAGACGTGATGAGTAAATTTGGACCTCGGATAGTCCTAGAAGACGAACAGAGGAAGACAGATAATAAGGAATGGGAGTTTCTTGGATATTTGTACTCACAGGGAGGCCGGCTTCACACTCCAACCGAGCGCGAGGAATGCATCGCTCTACTTGGCGCTGGGTCCAGCCCTTACAGGAAGGAACACCAAGTTCCGCATAGTTGCCGGTCGTCTAATTAATGGATATCTACATGATGCCCGACTGCTGAACCCTTGTCGCCTCCGGTAATGACATCTCATGGCAGGCCGCGATTTGAAATTAGATTGATGTTCAACGATGAATAGCTATTATTTAAAATCATTACAGAGGCGTGAAGTTGAGTACGAAGCGACTAATATTATACACATTGATCGCGCATCTCGGGCCGTTAGCATGTATTTGCATGTTGACGCATGCGAATGAATTCGATCATCAACAAATTCCTTTCCAGGCGGGGATTAAGTCTTCTGAATCTGAATTGAAATTCAAAGTCTGGAACGCTGCCCGCCATTCATTTTATCTAAATATGTATTTTACGGTAGGCGATCCTGATGACCCTAGCCGCAACAAAGATCGAGATCGTGTCAGAAAATTGGCCGGCAGTGGCGGCTATAATACTGTAACAAAACGCCCAATTGATAACGGCCTAGCGATTCCTGTACGTTTGACGTTGGTTCGCCTCAATGAGAAAGACAGCGAATTGATTCTAAATGAATTATACCAAGATCCTTTATATGAAGGGTTTTCAGAGAAATATTACTCAAAACTAATCGTTCGATACAAGCTCGAGCCTGGGACATACAAAGCTCGTATTGAAGCTCTGAAAGACTTGCCACCGCTGCAGACCGTTCCGGTTCAGTTTGACGTTCATGTTGCGCATGACCGCTTATGAGCCTTCCTCATTGAGCATCCTGCGTTTGCAGCTTAGGATCCTCAGCAGACATCAAGGGTGAGCAGGGACATGAAACCTGAGTTGCATACGCCCTTCTTCGATGCCCTCCTAAAGCAACATCCGCAGTGGCGTCATATCTCGCTTTGTCCAGCGCAATCCGACCCTCGGACAGGAATCGTGCTCACCGTGCCAGCACCGCCCGGCTCCGACCTATCTAATGGCCTTTTGATTGAAGACGATGGGGGCGAGATCACCATTGGGCTCGATTTCAGCCACATCCATCTTGAGTGGCCGCCCTCGCCACAGATTGCGTTAGACCCGATCTGGCGTGATCCACTCGCCTTCGTGGATGCGGTACTGGTTGAGAGTGTTGTCGCCTCGTCGGGGTGGATCGACGGCCAATTACGTATCGGCTCCCTTCATCACGCCACGGACAACCCCGCTCTCATCATGGCCAACCTCCAGTATCTACGGGTAAAATCATGGCTTGGCACACGCAATCGGGAGCAGACCTTAGTCGACAATGAGAGCCATGATTGAAAGGAGGAGATCCAACGCGATAGTTTGCTGAAGGTCGAAGGCGGAACGTCCACTTCGGACCGGAAGGCAATAATCTGCAAACCACCCAGGCTGTGTAAAAACGTCGGCACTTCGCCACGCCAGAGTGCAATCTTCCATGACAGACTGAAAAACATCAGCTCGGATGGCTGCGATAGCGACCTTCAAGGGACTTCGTAGAAAATCCTTCTGCTTGCATCAGCCCGAGACGCGTTTTCACACAGCCTCCACCCTCAACGGACTTTTGGCTTGTTACGCGGGGTGCTCTGCTGTCGACGCGATTTCGGCAATGCGCGGGCCGCCTTACCGAGTGCGTAGGAAGCCACCAGAGCAAAGTAGTAGATCGCGTATAGTATGACAAAAACATAGACTGAGGATTTGAGCCAGACGAGCCGGAAATCGATATCAGGACATCCCTGCTCATAGGGAGGGTCTCCAACGGCACAAGAGAACCCTTCGACCATCATCCAGCCCCACCCCAGCCCAGCTGCAGCAATCGCGCAGGATAAAGGTATGGCGACCCGAGACATGTTCAGGCTTTTCATGCCTTGCAACTGCCAGCCATATATCTATCCTTAGTGAATCATTGTCCGGAACAGTCAAATTTTGACTATAGGACGCGCGGCGTTGGCAATGAGCTTGCTTCCCGCCTCGGTCCAACGGGCGAACCGATATCCGGTCGGTTCAATGACGATCAGTCCTCGTGCTTCCAATTGCTCGTAGGCATGCTCACCGGCCGATATAGCCCCATTGTCTAGAACGACCTCGCCCGTGTCCGTCCGCTCGAGGTACTTCGAGCACATCGCAGCCAACAACTTTACTAGTTCCGGCTCGCGCGCCTCGAAGCTCCTACCTTCGGCGCCAGGGAGAGCTAAATTCTTTGATGCCTTTGTGCTCACGTACTGATTCGTCATAGCTCGAATGGCATCGACGAGCTTGCATTCAGAGTCGTTCACTCTCGATAACCTCCTATCGCCCGCCATGCATTACGGTCGGCCCGTTCCCGCAGGACATCGAGATCGAACTTAAGCCTTGGGACGGCCTGATCCGTGCCCGCCCGGTCGCGATCACCTTCAAGGTGGGTGAGCCCAGCGCGCCTCACGCATAACGTCCGCATCTCATCCTTTGCAGTCCTCAAGCTCGACGCAGACCATTCCCGACCGACAGCCTATGGCGACGGGGTGAGAACCACGCCGGTCGAACAGCGTCCACGACGGGTCGCCTTCCGCCGTCATGAACGATGCCAGCCGCAGATCGCCTGCCAGCGACAGAACCACCTCCGGTAGACGGCCAAACATCGAGAGGTCTTGGACCGTGCGGCCGAGGAGGAGCGCAAAGGTCGGGGACCACAGGTTCTCGTCGCTCCAACTACCGCAGGCGATGGACCTTCCCTCCTCGATTCGCCAACTCCACTCAATCATCAGGCCGATCTCGCCCTCTGGCTGACCGGGGAAGCCGTTGCGGCGCGTGGTTGATGTCAGCGCGCCAAACTCTACGAACAGCGCCGAGCCATGCCCACGCCAGACATGTGCCACGGCCAACCCACAAGCCGCCGTGCGGAAGTGCTGGATCCAGTCGGTCATAGGGGCGATCATGACCAACTGCGCAGGGTCCGCTATCCGCCCATCGCGGACGCTCAGGGCGGGCACCATCCGTCAGGTTTTGACCACGAGATCAACGACATCCCGGAAAAACGCGGGAGCGCCGATTAAATCCACCCGCCATCGTTGATCCGCGCCCTGATCCGATACGGCTCCGCCAGGACGTGGGCGTGGGAAATGCCGGCGGCCAGTGCCATGGCGGCGGACGAATAGGAGGTCGTCGAACGGCAGGCATGGAACCCGGCCGTCGTCACCGACCAGCGAAAGCGGGTCTTGTCGCTCCGGCATGCTGAAACGGCGACGCTGTGGTTGGGTAACGTGGGGATCTGCATTTCCCATCATGCCACGGTCGCCCCAACGCTCCAAGGTCGGGTCGTCCCCATCGGATTTCAGACCGACCCGCTGCCGTCCTACCGCCTACGCGGCCGGAGACCGCCGCCGGGCGAGGCTCCGCATCCGCGCCACCGCCTCGGCCCGCCAGTTGCGCAGGAGCCGCCGCCTCACGCCGTCCCAGCTGATGGCCGGGACCGGCGAGACGGGATCGATGAGGGCGCTGAGCGCCCGCGAGTAATCGAGCACGAGACCCGGCGTCCACGTCATCGCGCCGGCCCCGTTGCGCAGGAGGGCGGCCGCCCAGAATTCCGGGCTCATGGCCGCCTGGGCGAGCCTGCGCCACGGCTTGCCGGCCCGGCTGAACGCGCCCTCCACGGCGGCGTCGAGGGCACGGGCGACCGCCGTGGAGCAGTTCCGGCCCACGAGATTGTAGGTCGCGTCGCGGCGATACTCGGCCCAGAAGCGCGTCAGGCCCGCCCCGTCGATGCCGTGGAGGGTGACCGTGACGGTGGCCTCGCACCAATCGTCCGCCTCCTCGCGGTAGCTCGGCAGGAAGCGGCCCGGCACGTTGTTCTCCGGGCCGGCCCGCAGGGTGGCGCGCAGGTTGTCGGGGGAGCGGTCGATCTCCACGGCGGGGTAATGGCTCACATAGAGCGCCCCCTCGCCGCCGCCCTTGCCGCCCCCCTCCCCCAGTTCCAGGGCCGCGTGGCCGGTGGAGACGTGGCCGGACCCGTTCACGGAGATGACGTAGCGATGGACCAGGCGCTGCCGGGCCGGGATCGACGCCGTTCCCGTCGGCGTCCAGACATAGACGGTGAGCGCGTCCGTGCCGGCCCCGGCGGCGGCCGGTTCGGAGGCCGCCGGAGGGCGCCGCAACCGCAGCCCGAGGATCGCCACCTTGATTCCCGCCAGCATCAGGAAGGCGCCGATGCAGAACCCCACCGTGCCGGCATACCAGGTCGGCCAGGGCTGCAGGGTGATGATGCCCAGCGCCACGCCCAGGGCCCCATGCGCCGCCGACAGGCGCCAGCCCGGAAAGCGGAGCACATAGGAGAGCGCGAAGCGCGACAGGCCGTCGAACAGGAAGGCCGCCCCGAACAGCATGGCGAGGAGGAACGTGCTTGAGGACGAGGCCAGCATCGTCAGCACCGCCACCACGAGGAGGAGCGCCCCCTTGAGGAGGCGCAACCGGCGCGCGGCGCCGGTGGCGACGAGGCCGCGCAGGAACGCGCCCACCGCCTCGACCACGAGGAGGAGGCCGAACCAGCGGTCGGGAATGTGCGTGGCCCCGTCGAGGGCGTCGATCACCAGCGCGGCGCCGAACCCCGTCCAGACGAGACCCGCCCCCGTCACGAGGCCCCAGCGCCTGTGGACCGCCTCCCGGCCCACCAGCAGCAGCCAGAGCGGCAGCGCCATCTGGCTCGCCGGGGCCTCGGAGGCGGCGAGGAGATCGTCGACGGGAGCGCCCTCTCCCTTGGCCAGAGCGAGGTTCACGACGCCCTGCCCCTTCAGGCTCAGCCGCCCATGGCCGGAATCGCCCCCGGGGAGGGACGCGTCCGTCGCGGAGCCGTCGTGGTATGGTTGAGGCCGTATGGTCACCGGTGATCGCCCCCCCGCAGTGCGACGTCTCCTATCACCGAGAAGGCAGAACAGGGGAAAGGTTCGCTTAAAGCCGCCGCATCGAATCGAACTTTTTCCCGGCCGACCGCGTGTCCTCCACGGTTCGGCACGGCCACCGCGCGGGGAGGCGGCCGAGCGGTCGGGTGAGGCGCACCGCCCTGAGACGCTGATCGCGTTGTTTGTCCAAGGCTTTCCCTCATCTTGAGGTGCCGTGGAGCGGCCTCGAAGAAGCCCTCCAGGGATCGCGTGACGACTGGAGGGCTCCCTCAAAGCCCTTTGCTCGAGCAAAGGGAACCTCAGGGTGAGGTAGGCGGCTTGGAAGATTGAATGTGACGGATCCGGCAGCCCGGTTGTCGAGGCTCCCGGCTGCTGCCATGGTCGCCCGATGGCATATGCACCCCCCTCCCGCTACTCCCCGGCCGAGCTCATCGAACAGTTGCGGGAGGCCGCCGAGGAGATCGCGCCCGAACTTCCCGGCATCCGGGCGGAAGAGACGCTGGAGGGCGAGGCGGCCCAGACCATCGAGGAGATGGCCGAGGCCCTGATGCGGATCGCGAACGGGGCGGCACGCCCCCAGGACCTCGCCCGCGCCGCCCTGGAGGCCAAGGCTCCCCTGAAGCCGATCGGCCGCCCCAAGAGCACGGTGGTGAAAATGCAGAGGCCGCGTCGGTAGAGCCGGCCCGATCGGGGGGCGGCGTTCGCGAAGCCTCCGGCGCAGCAACGGCAAGAATAGACTATAATAATTCAAAAGTGATAATTTTTTAAATATTGCGTTGGACTGCGCCAGCGGGCACTCTTCTCAGACTATCGCATGATGGCGGCAGGATACGGGTGTCCCGGTCGAGGTCATGCCGCCGACGGACGGTCGCCGGGAGGTGGTCCTCGGTCCATGCCGGCGTGCGACCGGCTCCGGGCGGCCGCCAACGACAGGGTGATCCCGACCAGATGACGCATCGCCGTTCTCCTCCTCACCCGTCCCGCCGCGCGATTCTGGCCGGCGGGCTCGGCCTTGCCACCCTCGGGGGACTGGCGCGGGCGGCGGGGCCGGCCGCGCGCATCGCCTCGCTGGGCGGCGCCGTCACCGAGATCCTCTACAGGCTCTGGGCCGCGAGCCGGATCGTGGTGGTCGACACCACCAGCATCTACCCGGCGCAGGTTCTGCGCGAGAAGCCGAATGTCGGCTATCTGCGCGCTCTGTCGGCGGAGGGCCTGCTCTCGGCCGGCCCCGACCTCGTCATCGCGGCCGAAGGGGCCGGCCCCGCCGACGTGCTCACCCTCGTGCGCGAGGCCGGGGTGCCGGTCTCCATCGTCAAGGAGCCGCCGACCCCCGAGGGTGTCCTCGACAAGATCGCCACGGTGGGACGCCTCGCCGGCCTCGACCGGGAGGCCGCCGCCCTGGCCGGGGATGTGCGCGCGCAGTTCGCCGGGCTGAGCGAGCAGCGCGCCCGCATCACCCGTCCGGCCAGGGCGCTCGTCGTGCTGTCGGTGGCCAACGGCCGCGTCATGGTCGGGGGCCGCAACAGCACGGCGGACGGCATCCTGGCCCTGGCGGGGGTGGAGAACGCCGCGACCGGCATCGAGGGATTCAAGCCGATGACCGACGAGGCCATCATCGCCGCCGCGCCCGACGCCGTGGTGATGATGCAGAACGGCGCCGACGCCCCGAACCCGGAGACGACCTTCGCCCCCGGTACCGCCCTCGGCCAGGTGCCGGCGGCGGCCAGGCACGCCCTCGTGGCCATGGACGGCCTCTATCTCCTCGGCTTCGGCCCGCGCACCCCGGATGCCGCGCGGGACCTGATACGGGCGATCTACCCCGACCTCATCCGTGGCTGATCACCTTGGCGGGGACAGGCTCGCCGACCCGCGCCGCCGGGACATCGCGGTCTTCTCAGGCCTGGTCGTTCTCGTCCTCGCCGTCAGCCTCCTCTCCGTCGGCGTCGGGGCGATCCCCATCGCGCCGTCGCGGATCCTCGACGTACTGATGCAGGGCGGGGCGGATCCGACCCTCGCCCGCGACAGCCTCGTCATCCTCAACATCCGCCTGCCGCGCACCTTGCTCGGCCTGATGGTGGGGGCGGGCCTCGCGGTCTCCGGGGCGCTGATGCAGGGGCTCTTCCGCAATCCCCTGGCCGATCCGGCCCTGGTCGGCGTCTCCGCCGGGGCGGGTCTCGCGGCGGCCGCGATCATCGTCCTCGGCGACCGGCTCCTCGTGGCCTTTAGCCTGCCGGGGCCGCTTCCCTACGCGGTGCTGCCGGCGGCGGCCTTCTGCGGGGGGCTCACCGCGACGCTCGGCCTCTACCTCGTCGCCACGCGTTCGGGCCGGACCTCCGTCGCGACGATGCTGCTCGCCGGCATCGCGCTCGGAGCGCTGAGCGGTGCGATGACCGGGCTCCTCGTCTATGCCAGCGACGACCGGCAGCTGCGCGACCTCACCTTCTGGTCCCTGGGCAGCCTCGGGGGATCGACCTGGACCAAGGTGGCGGCCACCGCTCCGGCGATTCTGCCGGTGCTGATCGCCGTGCCCTTCCTCGGGCGCGGGCTCAACGCCCTGGTCCTCGGGGAGGCGGAGGCGTTCCATCTCGGCATCCCGGTGGAGCGGCTCAAGCGGGCGGCGATCCTGCTCGTCGCCATCGCCGTCGGTGCCGGCGTGGCGGCCGCCGGGGTGATCGGCTTCGTCGGCCTCGTGGTGCCCCATACCCTGCGGCTGATGATCGGCCCCGAGCACCGGCGGCTCCTGCCGGCCTCGGCCCTCCTCGGCGGCGCGCTCCTCGTCCTGGCCGACGTGGCGGCGCGTCTCGTGGTGGCGCCGGCCGAACTGCCGATCGGGATCGTCACGGCGCTCGTCGGCGCTCCCGTCTTCCTGTGGCTCCTGCTGGCGCGGACCCGGACCCTCGATGTCTGAGGCGGCGCCCCTGCTCACCGCGTCCGACCTCGCCTTCACCACGGGCGGGCGCAGTCTCGTGGAGGGCGTTTCGCTCACGGTAGAGCCGGGATCGCTGCAGGTGATCATCGGCCCGAACGGCGCGGGCAAATCCACCCTGCTGCGCCTCCTCTGCGGCGAGCTCGCCCCCACCGCAGGCACGCTGGCCTATGGCGGGACGTCCATCGCGACAATCCCGCCCTGGCGGCTCGCGGCCCTGCGCGCGGTGCTGCCGCAAACCACGCGGCTCGCGTTTCCCTTCTCGGTCTCGGACGTCGCCCGCATCGGCCTCGACGGGATCGGCCGTGGCCTCACCCGGCGCGACCGCGAGGCGATCCTCGCCGACGCCCTCGGCCGGGCCGACATCCTGCATCTCGCGGGCCGTGCCTATCAGAGCCTCTCGGGCGGTGAGCAGGCCCGGGTCCAGTTCGCGCGCGTGCTGTGCCAGCTCGCCGCCGGCCGCACCATCGCCACCGGGCAGGTCCTGTTCCTCGATGAACCGACCGCGAGCCTCGATCTGCGCCATCAGAGCGCGATCCTGGAGGCCGTGGATGGGCTGCGGGGCCGGGGCGTCGGCGTGGTGGCGATCCTGCACGATCTCAATCTCGCGGCCGCCTATGCCGACACCCTGCTGGTGCTCTCCGCTGGCCGCCTCGTGGCACGCGGGACCCCGGCGGCGATCCTGCGCGACGACCTGATCGCCGACATCTTCCAGGTGAGCTGGCCGGTCGGGCGGGTTCCCGAAGGCGGCCGGCCCTTCATTCTCCCGCGCCGCCTGTGACCGGGCGGCAACATCCCACGGGATTACAATATTGAACTGGAACACCTCCAGACAAACTCAGATACTCCTTAGATATACGCCAATCTATACACAATGAAACGGCGTTGACCGCACAGTCATGGAGCAGCATCAGCACAGGGAGCCAGCCAACCTCCCAGCGCTGTCTTTACTGTCTCGCGGAACCGGTCATGCCTCCCCGTCGCCTCCTCACCCCCCATCGCGCCGGCGCCCTCGTCGGCGTCTCGCTCATCGCGATGAGCGCCGCTCACGCGCAGACGGCGCCGGCCCTCCCCGCAGCGCGGCCACCGGACATGGCGGTGAGCCTCGACACCCTCTCCGTCACCGCGACGAAGACCGAAGAGCCCGCCATCGACGCCCTGTCCGGGAGCAGCGTCGTCACCCGCGCGCAGATCGACCGCCTTCAGCCGAGCCGTCTCTCCGACGTCCTGCGCGACGTCCCCGGCGTGACCACGCAGGAGAACCAGAACGACCCGGCCCAGGCCATCAACATCCGCGGGCTGCAGGATTTCGGGCGCGTCAACGTCCTGGTGGACGGCGCCCGCCAGAACTTCCAGACCTCGGGCCACAGCGCCAACGGCGTCTTCTATCTCGATCCCGAACTCGTCGGCGGCGTCGACATCACGCGCGGCCCCACCTCCACCATCTACGGCTCCGGCGCGATCGGCGGCGTGGTCGCCTTCCGCACGCGCTCCATCGACGACATCCTGGCGCCGGACGAGACGGCGGGCGCGGTCCAGAAATTCGGCTTCGGCTCGAACGGGCAGACGTTCCTGAACTCGACGGCGCTGGGCGCGCGCATCGGCACCGCGGCGGATGTGTTCGGCCAGTTCGTCTACCGCAACAACGACGCCTATCGCGACGGGTTCGGCACGCTGGTGCGCGACACCGGCAACGAACTGACCTCGGGCGTGGCCAAGTTCAACCTCCGGCCCGCCGACGGCCACGAGATCAGCGGCACGGCCCTCCTGCAGAACTTCGACTTCGCCAATAACGGCAGCAGCAACGCCGGCGCCCGCTTCAACAACGCGGTCCAGGCCAACACCTACACCCTCGGCTATCGCTTCGCCCGGCCCGACGTGCCGTTGATCGATGTCAGCGCCAAGGCTTACTACACCGGCACGCACAACACGCTGACCTTCCTCGACGACACCGCGAGCGGTCTCTACGGCAATCTCGGCGTGCGGGCCGGCAACAGGATCGACTACGACATCGAGACGTTTGGCGTCGACGTCCACAACACGGCCCGTTTCGACACCTGGGCCTTGAGCCACGCCCTGACCATCGGCGGCGACGCGGTGTTCGACCGGGTCAAGACCACGGACAATGCGGGCGGCTTCGGCTCCGCCTTCACGCCCTCCGGGGAGCGGACCCTGGCGGGCGCCTTCATCCAGGACGAGGTGCGCTACGCCTCCTGGCTCCGGGTCATCGGGGCTCTCCGCTACGACCATTACGAACTGTCCGGCGGCAACTCGAGCTCGAGCGGCGACCGCCTCTCTCCCAAGATCACGGTGGGGGTCTCGCCCTTTGCCGGGATCGAATTCTACGGCACCTACGCGGAAGGCTACCGGGCGCCGTCGATCACCGAGACCCTGGTCCAGGGCATCCATCCCTTCCCGGCCTTCAACATCCTGCCGAATGCGTCCCTGAAGCCGGAAGTGGCGCACACTATCGAAGGCGGCATCAACCTCAAATACGGCGATGTCCTGAGGCCCGGTGACGTCTTCCGCGCCAAGGCCAACGTCTTCCAGAACGAGATCGACGACTACATCAACATCGCCGGAGTCGGCCCGACCTATTTCGTGCCCGTGATTCCCGGTATTCCGGCCTCGGTCTGCGTCGGACGCCCCGGGCGTTTCCCGTGCTTCATCCCGGTCCAGTCCTTCCAGTACCTCAACGTGGCGCAGGCCGAAATCTCCGGCGTCGAACTGGAGGGCGCCTACGATTGGGGCGGCGGTTTCGTCTCGGTGGCGGCGACCCATACCGAGGGGCGCGACAAGGCCACGCGCGAGACCCTTCTGAGCATTCCCCCGGACCGGATCAGCGCCACGCTCGGCCTGCGTTTCCTCGACGACAGCCTCACGGTGGGAAGCCGCCTCACCTTCGTGGACAGCCGCATCGCCGTACCCGAGGGCGCGACGATCCTGGCGACCAAAGCCTACGGCCTCGTGGATTTCTTCGCCTCCTACCGGGTCAACGACCGGATCCGGGCCGACTTCATCCTGCAGAACGCCTTCGACAAGCGCTACACCCAGTACCTCAACCTGCTGCAGAGCCCGGGCCTGACGGCAAAGGCCGCGATCAGCATCAAGTTCGCGACGCGGTGACCGACGGGACGATCAGTTCGGGCGACAGAAGCACGATGCGGGAGGGCGGTGAGACGCGGGCCTCCACATGACCTGGCCCGCCTCGCTCCCCTCATGCGCCGGAGGTGGTGCCCCGTGATGAAGTCGATGCCGGTTCCAACACCGTATTCCTGCCTTGATTTGGACGGGCCGACGCGGCAACTTGAAAAGTGGCCATAAGGAACCGTGGAATGAAGGCCGAAAAGCGTGCTGCGCTCAAGTTGGCGATCAAGCATTATACGACGGCAAAGAAAGCGACGAAAGCCTTGGCATTGGGCGCCCTGGTCAAAGAGGGGACGCACAATAAAAAAGGTGAAATCACGGCTGCCTATGGTGGCGAACGAAAGAAGAAAGCGACCGCTGGGTCTTAATGTCCAGAAATTCGCCATCGTTCGTTTTAGGCTACCACGGATGCAGCAAAAAGGTAGGCCGCAAAGCTTTGACTCACGGCCTTCCTTTGGCCCCTTCCGATAAAGACTACGATTGGCTTGGCCCAGGAATCTATTTTTGGGAAAATGATGCGTTGCGGGCCTATGAGTGGGCGCAGGCAAAGGCAGCGTCTGGCGCATACGATGATCCATTTGTCATAGGCGCGATCATCGACCTGGGAAATTGTCTCGATCTATTGCAGCGAGAAAACATCGAGCTGCTGACTGATGCGTATTACAGTCTCAAGCTGCTAAACGAGCAAGCCGGCACAAAGATGCCGGAGAATAAAGATCCGAAAACGATCAATCAAGGAGATAAACTCCTACGATTTCGCGATTGCGCAGTCATCCGACACCTGCACGAGATCATTGAAGACAAAGAGTATAACGACCCAGAAAGCGAATATTATACAGATCCGTTCGATACGGTGAGAGGTCTTTTCGTTGAAGGAAGCCCAGCCTATCCGCAGGGTGGATTTTATTCCAGGACCCACACACAGATAGCAGTCAGAAACGACGCATGCATCAAAGGTATTTTCCTGCCACGTGGAGAAATTGGTTCTTAGCTTTTATACGGTTCACGATTTCTGGGCCGCTGATCTTCAGAAAATACTATAGAAAACGCTTCAAATTCGGATCAATCCGGCTAATTTCAAACTGATCCACTCCCGACTTTGTGACATGAGCAATGCCCCACCGTCGCTCCCATCACGCGGCGGAGGCGGTGCCGCGTAACGGATCGGCCGCCCGCGCTTCACCGATCTCGGCGGCGATGCCGGTGGAGGCCAGGTTCTTGCCCTTCGCCTCGATCTCGAAATCGGCCCAGGCGAGGTGACGGGCGACGAGGGAGTTCAGCGCCCGGTTGCCCATCAGGTGCGAATGGGCCGCAATGTCCCGCCAATTGTGCCCGGCTCCCACCAGGGCGGCATAATCGGGGAGCCGATCCGGGTCGTGCCCCTCCAGCAGGGCCTCGCGCGAGAGGCTGATATGGGCGATGGGGCGCACGCCGCGCCAGGACTCGCGGATGCGGGCGATCCGCGAATCGTCGGGTTCGATATAGGTGCCGCCGCTCTGGACCCAGTGGTGGTGCAGGTCGAGGACCACCGGAACGCGGTCGGCCAGTTCCAGCACCGTGTCGAGGCCGAAGGCGTTCTCGTCGTTCTCCACCGTCAGCAGGTCGCGCGCCGTCTGGGAGAGCTTGGGCAGACTGTCGCGAAAGCCCGCGATGCCGGGGTCGCGGGCGCCGACATGGATGTTGATATGGGCGCCCTGCGGGTGCCAGCCGCCGCCATAGCCCATCATCGCCATCAGCTCGGCATGGTATTCGAGTTCGGAGATGCCGTTGCGCTCGGCCTTGGGGTTGCGCGAGGCGATGACGCAGAACGGTCCGGGATGGAAGCTGAGGCGGACGCCGCCCTGCCGCGCCCGCTCGCCGATGCGCGCGAGACCGGACTCGACGAGGGCGACCATCTCGGGCTCGGCATAGATCGCCCGCGCCACCTCGTGGGTGTAGCCGGGCAGGACGTTGCTCGCCATGCGCAACAGGCGCTCCAGGGGCGGCCGGGCCGCGACCCAGGCGATCTGCCGTTCGAGCGCGCCGAGATTGTGCCGGACGAGCCCTTCGAGCTTCGCCCGCCGCGCCGAGGGCGCGAGCGTGTCGAGATGGCTCATGGTGGTGTGCGACAGATTCATGTGAAGCGTCGCCTCGCGGGCGGCCTTCAGCGTCTTGAAGCTGGCGGGATCGTTGTCGAGCACGAAGGTGCAGCAGAAACCGAGGCGCGGCGTGTCCATCATCATGGGGGGATAACGGCCTCGGCCGGCTTTGGTGTCGCCGGATCGGGCGGTTTCGGGACGCCTCGTCTCAGTCCAGGCACATGGCGAAATACAGCTCCCGGATCCGCTCCAAGGCCCGGAACCCCTCGGCGCGCGGGTTGAGGAGTTCCGGCCCCTCCGGGACGCGGCCGAAGAAGGCGCTCGACGGATCGGCCACGAAACCGCGCTCGCCGATATAAAGCCCGTCCCGGTTCTTCACGTTGACCGAGCCGCAGACCCACGACCCTTCGGCCTTGCGCAAAGCCGTCACCTTCGGGTCGAGCTCGCCGAAACGCTCTCCCACCATGCCGAGGATCGTCGCCGCCACGGCCTTGCCGATGACGGCGTCGGACCCGTCCTCGACCCGCTGCGCCTGCGCGGGAGAGGACAGGGCCGACACCAGGAGGAGCGCCCCCGCGACGCCAGGGCGGCCCGCCCTCGTCATCGACCGCGGCCGAGCCATGACGCGACGCCCCTCACTTCGCAGAACCCGCTCCGCCGCCCCCGCTGGTCGCCGGCTCGGCATCGGCGATCAGGATGTCGAGGGATTGGCGCACGATCTCCAGGGCGCTCACCCCCTTGCTCGCGGCTTCCGCCTCGACCCGCGCCCGGTCGGCGGATGGCATCCCGTCGAAGATCGCCTGCGCGACCCCCACCGATGCATGCTTGTGATGTTCGCCCATGATCAGACCAGCCGGATGATGGCGGGGCCGAAGCTCTCGTTCGATACTAATAAGCATTTCATGAGAAAACCCGAGCCCCGCACTCGCAAAAGACGGGTTCTCTTCTTTCTCACCTCGTACCAGAGATCAACGCGTTTCAGTCGGGGGCTTTGGATGAAACCACTTCAAACGATCCACCCGCCATCTGCGAGAGGGCCACTGCAGCTGTAGAGGCTCGATGGCGGACGGGACCGGACTGGATACGGCGCTCCCCGCTCTCATCGCATGATTCGCCCCGTCAGAATTCGAGGCCGAGCTTGAGGCGGACGGCGTGGCGCTCGAACTGGCCGAGGCCGAGAGCGCGCCGCGCGAAGGCGGGATCGGCATCGCGCCCCCAGACCTGGCCGGCATAGGCCAGGGTGATCCAGGCCTTCTCGGTGAAGCGGTGGTGCAGGGCCGGGCCGAGGGTCAGGGCCTCGCTCTCCAACCGGTTCAGGAAGGCCCCGTCGTAGCCGCGCAGGTAGCGTAACTCTGGCCCGAGATAGGTCTTGTCCGCCACCTCGCCGACGAGGGCGTTCGACCAGACGAAGGTCGAGGAGCGGTAGCCCTCGCCCGAGCCGCGCTGGCGCCCCACCGCCGGTTCGAAACTGACATTGCCGCCGTACCAGAGTTTGTTCGGCACGATCTGGACATCGACCTGGGCCAGGGTCTCGAGATCGAAGACGTCGGCGCCGTTGCCCTCCAGCGGCAGGATGCGGGTGAAGCGCGGCCTCACCTCCAGGGCGAACCCCACGGGCTGCTCGGCCGAGCCCTTCAGGAACTGGTACTTCACGTCGATCGAGGCGCCGTCGAACGTACCGAAGGCCTTGTCGTCGAGATCGGCGATGGTGCGGACCCGGTGCAGGGTGCCGAACGCGCTGAACTCGATGCTCAGGCGGTCGATCGGATCGAACTGGTAGCCGAGGCGCGCGTCGAAGGCGCGGTAATGCGACGGGCCGGGGCCGGCGCGGCGCTTGCCGATGCGCGAGACGCTGTCGAAGACGACCTCCTGCTGGCCCTTCTCGCCGGCATCCGATCCTTCGGTGAAGCCGAACAGGTGCTCGGTATCGACATCCTCCTTCGTCTCGGGCGACGACGGCTTTGCCTTCGACGAGCGCGCCTGACCGCTGCTCCTGCCGTCCTTGCCGTCCTCGGAGCCGGCCAGGGCCGGCGCGCAGGAACAGGCGGCGAGAAGAAGCGCGACGGCGATCCTCACGGACGTCATGGCGAGGTGTTTCCTTCGGCCCGAGGCACCGATGTCTCCCGGTCCCGTCAACTAACTAGCCGGCCGCACCCCGAGACGCTGCGCCGTCCCTGCAACAGGACGGGATTATTCATGATGCAGGGGATGATCATGCCGGATCGAACGTTGGGCGTGGCCGGGACGACCTCCGGTTTTCGCGGATCGGTGCTCCCATGGTCGGATGAGGTTCAGCCCCGCAGGGCCGCGAGGGTATGCCGCTGGCGGCCCGCATCACAAAAGTTCTCCGGCGCGAGCCAGGCGGCGAAGGCCGCCCGCAGGCGGGGCCAGTCCGCGTCCGTCACCGCGAACCAGGCCGTGTCGCGGGAGCGCCCCTTGGTGACGATGGCGTTGCGGAAGATACCCTCGAAGGTGAAGCCGAAGCGGAGGGCCGCCGCGCGGGAGGGCGCGTTGAGGCTGTCGCATTTCCATTCGTAGCGGCGGTATCCGAGATCGAAGGCGCGAGCCATCATCAGGGCCATCGCCTCGGTGGCGGCGGGGTTCCGGGCGAGGCCCGGGCCGAACTGGATATGGCCGACCTCGATGCAGCCATGGGCCGGCTCGATCCTGAGATAGGCCGCCAGACCGAGGGCGCGGCCGGTGGCGGCGTCGAGGATGGCGTGATGCATCGGGTCGCGGCTGCGGGCGATCTCGACCAGCCGCACGCGATACTCCGCCTCGTCCGACGGGGGCTCTCCGGGCAGATAGGTCCAGCGCGCCGGGTCGTGGGCCAGGGCGGAAAAGAGGTCGCCCGCATGGCGCTCGGCATCGAGGGGCTCGATCCGGCAGAACCGCCCCTGAATCGCCTCGCGCGGGGGCAACGGAGGCGGGCTCCACCCTGCGAGGGCGGGGCCGACCGGCTGGCCATAGGAATTCACGCGCTCGCTCATGCCCGAGGTCCCACCCTGTCGACGAGGTCCGCCATCGCGTCCTCTCCGCCCGCGTCCCGGCGAAGGCCGGCCGCGACGCCGGCCCGGTCCGCCTCCGTGCGGTTCTGGCTGACCTTCCATTTGCCGGTGAGCCGCGCAATCGGAATCTCGATGCCGACGATCCCCCGGATCTGCGCGGCGGTGAAGGCCGGCGGCGCGTCCGCCACCGACCAGGGCGCGTCCCGCCCCGCCTCCCGCATCCGCGTCAGGTCGTCGATCTGGCGCCGCAGCCAGGCCTCGTCCTCGATGACGCACGGGCGACCCCGCGCCTGCACGGTGGCGTAGTTCCAGGTCGGCACCACCTTCCCGGTCTCCCGCTTCGTCGCGTACCACGAGGGCGTGACGTAGCGGTCCGGCCCCTGGAACACGACGAGGCATTCGGGAAGCCCATCGAGGTCGCGCCATTGCGGGTTGGCGCGGGCAAGATGCGCCCGGAGCACTCGCTCTCCGCCCGCGCCCTCGTCGAGGAGGAAGGGAACGGGATTGGCCATCAGCCCGCCGGCACCGGCGCTCACCAGCAGGCCGAGCGGCGAGGCGCGGATGAGGGCGGCCTGGGCTTCGGTATCGTCGCTCCGGAAATGGGGCGGCTCGTACATGATGATCCTCGGCGCGGCGCGATGTTCGCAGTTTCTGTTGACGCAAAGCGGATCATGCGGAAGATCCGGTTTTCGCGAACCGACTGGACCACTTTGAAGCCGAGCCCAAGACGGCCCCCTGCCCTGCCGCTCCAACTCGACCTCGGCCCCTCGCCGGGCGGCTACGGTCCTGGCGGTCATGCCTCCCTGCACGGCCGGGTGCGCGAGGCCCTGCGCGACGCCATCCTGTCGGGACGCCTGCCGCCGGGAGAGCGCCTGCCCTCATCCCGCACCCTCGCGGAGGATCTCGACTGCGCGCGGGGCACGATCCTGCTTGCCATCGAGCATCTCGTCGCCGAAGGCTACCTCACCACCCGCCCCGGCTCCGGCACCCGTGTCGCCGACACCCTGCCCGACGACCTCCTCGTCCCACGGGGCGTGGCGGGCCGCACGGCCCCCTCCCCCGGGGCGCCGGTGCTGTCGCGGCGCGGGGCGTCGCTGGCAGCGTCGCGAGGCGAGGCCGGCGACGCCCCGATCCCCGACGCCTTCGCCCTCGGCCGCCCCGCCCTCGATGCGTTTCCACGTGAAACCTGGGCGCGCCTGCTCCAGGCCGAATGGCGCGCCGGCCCGCCCGCGCACCCTCATCCCCTCGGCGATCCGCGCCTGCGTCGTGCCCTGGCGGCCTATCTCTCCGCCGGGCGCGGGGTCGCCTGCAGCGAGGAGGCGGTGATCGTCACCGCCAGCATCCGCCAGAGCCTGCGCCTCCTGGCGGAGCTTCTGCTGGAGCCCGGCGAGGCGGCCTATCTGGAGGAGCCGGGCTTTCCCGGCCTCGCCCATGCCCTGAGCGCGGCCGGCCTGCGCACGGTCCCGGTGCCGTGCGGTGCGCCGGGATTCTCGATCGCGCAGGCGCAGTCCCTCGATCCTGGAGCGCGGCTCGCGGTGGTGACACCGGCCCAGGGCCATCCCCTCGGTGCCACCATGAGCCTGGAGAACCGCCTCGCCCTCCTCGCCTGGGCGGAGGCGCGGGATGGCTGGATCGTCGAGGACGATTACGACGGCGAGTACCGCTATGCCGGGCGCCCGCTGGCGCCGCTCCACGCCCTCGACCGGGCCGGGCGCGTCCTCTACGTCGGCAGCGTCTCCAAGGTGCTCCTGCCCGCATTGCAGATGAGCTACCTCGTCCTGCCGCAGACCCTGGTGGAGCCCGTGCGCCGCGCCCTCACCGGCAGCGGCGGCTTCGCCTCGATCCTCGGACAGGGCGCGCTGGCCCGATTCATCGCCGAGGGCCATTTCACCGCGCATCTGCGCCGGACGCGGCGTCTCTATGGCCAGAGACAGGCCGCTCTCGTGGCGTCGGCGCGCGATCACCTCGGCGATGTATTGGAGGTCCCGCCCCGCGACGGCGGCATGCATCTGGTGGCGCGCCCGGTGGCCGGGGCGGAATTCGACGATCGCCGCGCAGTGGGAGCCTGCGCCCGCGCCGGGATCGCCACCACGGCGCTCTCGCCGCATTTCACGGATGCTGCCCGGGCCGAACAGGGGTTGCTCCTCGGCTATGCATCGGTGCCAGAGCGGGCCATCGTACCCGCCGTGAGGCGGATGGCGGAGGCGTTGCGGACCGTTCGCTGACGGGGAATGGCATCCTCGTCGGTCCCTGACCGCGAGCCCGGCCCCGAAGGCGTGCAATCCAGAAACACCGCGTGTGCCTGATCGGGCGCCGTACGCGTCTCCGGATTCCGGGCTCCGCTGCGCGGCCTTGGAAAGACGGACCCGTGCGTCGCCCCGGATGCGCAGCCCCGGTCCTCGCGGCATCGTCGTTGGGGCGAGCGCGAAAAGCGGGTAACCTGCGCCGCAAATGGCAGATCAAACGTCAGGAACGTCCATGGACAAGGATCCCTCCCCCGCCAGCACCGCCGCCCACGCGGTGTTCGATGTCGCCGCTGCCGTGGCGACCTTGCCCGAGGCCTGTTCCACCATGGTGGCCGACCACCGGTTCGTCGATCAGCCGGCGGCGAGCGCGCGGGTGTTCCGGGTCTATTCGCCGACCCCGCCGCACAGCCACGCCTCCTGCGACGAGTATCTCTACGTGCTCTCCGGCCGCTGCATGATGAAATTCGCCGACGAGCCGGCGGTGGAGGTGGGGCCGGGCAAGCTCGTGATGTTCCAGCGCGGCGTGGTGCATTCGGTGCCCGAGATCCTGGAGCAGCCGATGGTGTTCCTCTCCGTCGACACGCCCCGGCGCGAGCCGCGCGACATCCGCTTCGTCTCGGACGGGACCGGCACCCCCGACAGCTTCATGCGCCAGTCGCAGCAGGCCCAGCAGTAGGGCACGCCCTCCCCCCTCTCCCCGCGGGCGGGGAGAGGACGTCGTCCTCCCCTTGCCGGGAGGCGACGTGAGCCCGTCAGGGCGAGGGTGAGGGGGCGTTCTCGGACGCGGCTCCTCCGGCCGAGCCCCCTCACCATCGGCTGCCGCCTCGCCGCGCCGACGACGGGGTCGTCGCGGCCTTCTCCCCGCGCGCGGGGAGAGGGGAATGCGCGCCGGCCTTCAGAATCAGCCGCCGCCATCCGATGACGAGCCCTGTCGTCACCAGGGCTCCGGCGAGGAGGTTGACCAGCCATTGCGCCGCGTCCCTCGCCGGCGGGTGGCCGACGAGGACCGGCAGGTCGAGGCGGTGGAGGGCGGTGAACAGCCAGCGGTTGGCGCGGCCCGACCGGTCGAGCCGGTTGAGGATCTCGCCGCTCTGCGGATCGATGTGAAGCCACGTTCCGGCCGGATCGGCGAAGCGCAGGCGCAAGACCGGGAGGGTCGCGCTGGTGAGGGGCGACCAGTAGAGGTCGTGGCTGTCGAGGCGCTCGACAGCCTCCAGCCTCGCCCCTGCCATCGCGAGACCGGCCGCCGTCTCGATCCGGGCGGCGTCGGGGGCGTCTCCGATCACCCGCGTGCCGGCACGGTCGAGCCCCATCGTGACCCAGCGCCCGCCGATGCGCACGAGATGCAGGCCGAGGGGCGCACGCGCGCCGATCTCGTGCAGCCTCGCCAGATCCAGCCCGACCGGGTTGTCCGCCCCGGCATAGGCCGCGCGCAGGTCGGCCGGCGGCGCGAGGGAGGTGAACCACCGGTTCGGGTTCATGGAGAGCCAGCCGCTGACGATGAAGGTGGTGAGCCCGATCCCGCCTACGAGCCCGGCGAGGTGGTGCCAGCGCGCCAGCCCGCGATAGGGCGTGACGCGCCCCTGCGCGTAGCGGCGCCTGAGGCGCAGGCGCCAGATGCCGAGGACGAGGCCGGTGAGCGCCGTGAATGCGGCGATGCCGGAGATCCACAGCACCACGTCGCGCCAGAGGTCGGCGCGGGCGCGCAGCGGCGTGAGATAGACCCAATGAGTGACGGCACCGACCCAGTTCCAGCCACGCTCGAACCGGGTCGTGTCGAGGACGATCTCGCCGGTGCCTCGCGAGACGTAGAGCTCGGTGCCGGCCGCGTCGTTCAGCGCGACCCTGTGGAAGGGCCGCAGGGGATCGTAGCGGGCCGTCACCGTCCATTGATCGCGCCCGACCTCCTCCACCGAGGCGCCGGGACCGGCCCCGGCGAGGCGCAGGGCCGTCCCGGCATCGACCGGCCCGGCCGGCGCGCCGGTTCGCGCCGAGAGGGTGATGCGGCGGCCGTCGCTGGCCTGCATCCGGTAGACCGGTTCGGCGCCGCGCATCTCCAGATCGAGGCTGCGGGGCAGGCCGTGCAGCCCGGCGGCGGCCAGGGCCTCGTCCGGCGAGACCGCGACCGCGTCCCACGCCATCGGGCGCAGCCGGGCGAGGCGTTCGGCCTCGGTGAGGCTCGGGAACGGCACGTAGAGCATCACCAGACCGGAGCCGATCCAGAGGGCGAAGAGCAGCCCGGTGGCGATGCCGAGCCAGCGGTGGCCGAGGACCAGCCACCGCTTCGCCGGTTTGACGAGGCTCACCACGCGACGCTGTAGGCGACCTCGAAGGAGCGCGGTCGCCCGAGGATCCAGTTGGTGCCGATTCCGTCCACGGCGTTGCCGCTGATGGCGTAGGTCTTGTCGAACAGGTTGTAGACGCGAAGGCTCAGGCGCGAGGCCGGGGTGACCTGATGGTCGAGGCCGAGATGGGCGAGGGTGTAGTCGGGCCGTGGGGCGGTGTTGGAGAAGTCGCTGAAGACCCGGCCGACATTCTGCAGCCCGATCCGCGCCTCCCAGTCACGGGCGAAGGCCCAATTGAGCCAGACATTGGCGACGCGCTGGGGCACGTCGATGGGCTGGTTTCCGGCATAGGACACCGCCCCCTCCCGGAACTCGTCGTATTGCGCGTGGAGCAGAGCGAGATTGGCGTCGATGCGCCAGCCGTCCGGCAGGCGCAGGGCGAGCGCCCCCTCCACCCCGTGCGAGGATTGTTGGCCGACCTGGGTCGAGAGCGTGGGCTGGCCCGGCACCGCCGAGATCAGGTTGTCCTTGACGATGCGGTAGCCCGCCAGCGTCCATTCGAGGGCGCCGTTCAGCGCGAGGCCCTTGGCCCCGACCTCGATCTGCTCGCCGGTGGAGAGGTCGAAATTGGCGTTCGCTTGCGACAGGCTGATGAGGCTCCCCACCGGATCGGTGGCGGTGGCGTATTGCACGTAGAGGGCCGAATCCGGCGTCGGGTTGTAGACGAGGCCGAAGCGGTAGCTCAGGGCCTCGAACGAGCGCGCGAAGGTGTCGCCGGTCTGCAGGTTGCGCCGGTGCAGGGTTGGCGCGTCGAAACGCACGCCGGTGAGGAAGGAGAGTTGGTCGCTGAGGATCAGCCGGTTCTCGGCGAAGACCGAGGCCTGGTTGGTGCTGGTGGCATAGGCCGGGCTGGCGCGGCCATTGGCCGGGAACAGACCCGGATCGTAGTTGAACGGATCGACGCTGGTGACGAGGCCGCCGCCCACGCTGGAGAAGTTGTTGGTGTGGCGGAAATCCACGTGGTTGACGTCGAACCCCACCGCGAACTCGTTGCGGAACCCGAACACGTTGCCCTTGAAGGCCGCGTCGAAGCGGTTCCCGACCTGCTCCTGGCTGTGGTAGATTTCGAGGTAGTCGGACCTGTCGATCCGTCCCGTACCACTGTTGAACCGGTACTGTTCCACATCGAGCCAGTGGCGCCGGCTCTGGAGCCGGTAGGCGGTATTGCGGATGGTGATGTCGGCGCTCGGCGTCCACTCGGTCTTGAGCTGGGTCCAGTTGTCGGACCAGACGATCTTCGAGCCGTCGACATTGTAGTTGTTGTTGCGCAGGGACTGGACGATCCGGCCATTGACCAGCGGCGTGCCCCAGTAGCGCGCGGGCTCCTGGTAGCCGAGATCGTGGCTGAGGGTGACGGCGAGATCGGGGTTGAGCTGGAACAGCAGCGCGCCGGAGACCGCGAGGTTGCGGAAATCCCCGTTCGGGCTGGTCCAGCCGCCGTCGCGGTTGCCGCTGACGTTGAGGCGGTAGGCCACCGCATCGCCGATGGGGCCGCCGAGATCGACGGCGAGGCGCGCGAGCCCGTCCGACCCGGTTGCCGCGCGGGCGGCATGGATCGGCGTGAAGCTCGGCTTCTTCGAGACCACGTTCACGACGCCGCCGATGGCGCCGTCGCCGTAGAGCACGGAGGCCGGGCCGCGCAGCACCTCGATCCGTTCCACGTTCCAGGTGTCGAACGGGAAGGTCACGGTGCCGGCGCCCACGAACAGGCGGGTGCCGTCATAGAGCTGCTGGATCGAGTTCGGCCCGGCGAAGCCCCGGCTGGAGAAGGCGCCGTTGCCGTTGCCGGGTGACGCGATCGTGGTGATGCCGGTGGCGTTCTGCGTCACCGCCTCGACCACCGTATTCTGGCCCCGGATGCGGGCGGTCTCGCCGCTGATCACGTCGATGCTGGCGGGCGTTTCCAGGGGCGTCAGGCCGAGGCGGCTGGCGCTGCGGGAGGGCGTCGACAGGTTGAGGCCGACGGGATTCGCGCGGGTGAGGCTGACGCCGCTGCCCTCGACGGTGAGCTGGTCCAGCGTGACGGAATCCTCGCCTCGCGCCGCCCCCGTGACCAGGGTGGAGGCGAGGAGCGAGAGGAGGATGGGGCGAGCGGGTCTCGCCGCAGGGGACGGCGGGTTTGCGAGGCGAGGGAGGCGGGAGGAGGTGGATGGCGTCATGATGATCGGGAAAACCGGAGTTTAGGCAGGCCGGTGACAGCGATCCGCTTCGATAGATCGTATGTTATAACGTTACAATAACTCGATCGCAGGGCAATCGGCGCGACCACGACCTGACGGTCGGGGCGCGCGCCTCGGCGGGAACGAGTGGGCAACGGAATGGACGGGAACGATCGGGCATCGCAGGCAGACGGCGGGCGCGGCTCAGCGCAGTGGCACGTCACCGCGAACGAAGCCGTCCCCTACGCGAGCGCAGGCGCCGACACCCCACCAGGACACCCCGCCCGATGCGTTTCGCGTGTGACCACGACTGACGGCAGGTCTCCTGGCTCGCGGGTCACCGCCCTCTCATCGTCTTCCCAGGCGATCACCCAGTGACGTGTTGATGAAGGACTCGCCGCTTACAGTTGCGGGGGCAGCCGCGGCATCGGGCTCAAGACCCTCACCGCGTTCCCTTTTGATCCTCCGAGGAGGAACCGTCGCGGCCAAGCTAGCCGCCGGCGGAGAGGCGCGTCAACGACGCCTGAGCAACACTTCGGGGAAAAAGCCCCGGATCTTTCGATCCGGGGCCGATCTCATCGGATGCGTGTCGCCTACCAGCGGTAGGTGACGGAGCCCGTCACGCGGCGGCCTTCGCCGTAATTGCAGCCGACGAAATTGACCTGTTGCGAGCAGGTGCCAACATAGACGCGGTCCGTGATGTTGTTGGCCGCCACCTGAAAGCGCCAGTTCTCGTAGGTGTACCGGAGCGACGCGTCGAAGAGGACGTAATCCGGCACGCGGATGTTGTTCTGGGGATCGCCGAACGATTCCCCGATGTAGCGGACACCGCCGCCGATCCCGAGCCCGCGGAACATCCCGGTCTGGATCGTATAATCGAGCCAGGTTGCGGCGGTGAAGTTGGGCACCTGTATCGGCCGCTTCCCGACCGCGCTGGGATTGCCGTCAGGCGCATTGTCCTTTGTTACTTCAGCCTGCAGGACCGTGAGCGACGAGATGAGCTTCAGGCCATCGAGGAGGTCGACCGTGGCTTCACTCTCGAAACCTTTCACCTCGACTTCACCGTTCTGGTAGAAGGCCTGCTGCAACGGATCACTGGGGTTGAAGAACAAGGCGTTGGTCTTCTTCGTGTTGAACACGGAGAAGAGGATCGAGGTAGCCTGGCCCGGCGGCTGGAACTTGACGCCGGCCTCGATGGTCTCGCCGATCTCGGGCTTGGCGGGCGTGATGTTGTAGGTCACGGGAACGAGGCCGACATCGGGAATGTTCACCGACGTGCTGTTCTGAAGGAAGACCGGCAACACGTTGAAAGAGCGCGCGGCCGAGACATAGGGCGTCAGGCCGTTGTCGAAGAGATACGAGAGCCCGACCCGGCCGCTATAGGATTGCGCGTCTTGGTTCGCACCGAAGGTGGTGGGGATGCCGTTGGGAACTCCGAAGCTGTCGAGTCGCTGGCGCACGGCATCGATGACCGGGTTCTGGGCGTTGGTCTTCGTGGTCACCCAATCGTAGCGGGCGTTCATGCTAAGCAGCCAACGATCGTAGAACTTGACCTGATCCTGAGCGTAGACGCCCACTTGCTCCTGCTGCAACCGTGACAGGAGGGAGCGCGGCAATTGCGCGACGGGCTGGCCGTAGACCGGGTTGAGGATGTTGAGCGGGCCGACGAACGGACCAACCCCGAGCAGGCCGAAGCTCGTACCGCCGTACTGGTCGCTCTTGTTGTTGATCTTGCTGTAATCGACCCCGAGCAGGGCGGTGTTCTTGATGTCACCGAACTGCGCATCGTGCTGGATCTGGGTATCGACGGTGAAGACGCCGTAATCCTCGAGCCAAGTCTGAGCCTCGCGGGTGACGGTGCTGGGTATCGCCGGATTGGTGACGCCCGTGGAATAGATCGCGTTGTAGTCGGTCGAGGCATGGGCGTAGCGCAGGTTCTGGCGCACGGTCCAATGATCGTCGAACCGGTGCGAAAACTGGTAACCGCCCTCGAAATGCTCGGCGAGGAAGCGCGAGAAGCCTGGCTCCCCGAGGAAGCGGCTGCGCATCTCCGACTTATAGGGATTACTCCCTCTGGTGTATTCGCGCGGGATCGCGCGGAACGTGTCGCCGGTGCGGTCTCTCTGATAATTGCCGAGCACCGTCAGGCTCGTATCGGCCGAGGGCGCGAAGGTCACCGCGGGCGCGATGTAGATCCGGTCCAGCGGCGTGTAATCCACCTGCGTGCCGCCTTCGCGCAGCAGGCCGGTGATCCGGTAGAGGATCGTCTTCTCAGGATTGAGAGGGCCGCTCAGGTCGAAGCCGAACTGCTTGCGGTTGAAGCTGCCATAGGAACTGAAGATTTCCCGCAGCGGCTCGACCGTCGGCTTCTTGGTGATGAAGTTGACGAGGCCACCCGGATCGTTAAGCCCGAACAGGCCCGAGGTCGGACCGCGCAGCACGTCGATGCGCTCCACGCCGTAGGGCTCGATCGGGAAGCCGGAGAAGCTCGTCTGCGGCAGACGCATCCCGTCCTTGTAGATGCCGCGCTGGGTTTGGTCGAAGCCACGGATGATCAGCTGGTCGAAGCGGCCATCCTGCCCCTGGGGCGACGCGATGATACCCGCGCTGTAGGCGAGCGCATCCGCGAGGTTCTCGGCGCCGCGATCCTCGAGTTGCTTCTGCGTCACGACGGACACGGACTGGGGAATCTCGCGGAGGGTCGCATTTGTCTTCGTTCCCGACGTGCTCCTGGGCACGACGTAGGAATTGGCGGCCGTCACGCCACCCCCATTGCCACCTCCCGAACCATTTCCCGAGCCCTGCACCGACAAGGTGTCGAGCTGCACCGCCGCCGTGCCGCCCGACGCGGCCTGGGCGAGGGCCGCTCCGCTCCACAGGGCGGGGGCCATGGCGAGCATCGCCACGGTGGAGACCCCGGCGAGACAGCGCACGCCACTCACGGTTTTGTGTGAGAACTTGCCGGAGGAGAGCAACATGCCATCAGACATAGAGAAGACCTTGATCGTCGAAAACACGGCACAGACTTGGTCGCGACAAAGCGAGATGTCCTTGCCGATGCAGGGCGTAGAACGATTCAAAAATAAAGACCGAGTCTCGGTAAGACAAATCCACACGGCGTCTTTGACAGCAAGGCGAAGTTGCGACTCGATGACCGAAGTTGTGGCTGCGTTGCCTAAGGAGCACATTCCTACTTTGGAACAATTCGAGCCAAGAGCCTCGGTGACATCGTTCCGGGAGACGCAGTATCTCTCACAAAGCTCCCGTTGCGCCGTCGTGCTCCGGGCGAAATCCACCGTGACCGGGAGTTTCGTGGGGCACGCTCAGCGGCGGGCCAGGAGCCACATCAGGAACGGCCCGCCGACCAGGGTCGCCACCAATCCGGCAGGCAGCTGGTAGGGAAAGAACGCCATCCGCCCGACGAAATCCGCCGCGACCATGATGAGCGCGCCGACGATCGCCGCACCGGCGAGCTGCGGCGCCGCGCGGGTGAGGCCCGACAACCGCGCCACCTGAGGCGCGACGAGGCCGACGAAGCTCAATGGCCCCGCCACCAGGATGGCCGCGGTGGTGAGGATCGCCGCCACGACGAGGATGGCGAGGCGGCTGCGGCGAAGGCCGAGCCCCAGCGACCGGCCGGTGGGATCGCCGAGGGGAAGGAGGTCGAGCCAGCGGGTCATCGCGGGAAGGCAGGCGGCTCCGAGGCCGAGGATTCCGAGGGCGGCCACGGCATCCTCCGGTGCCACCCGCGCCGTGGAGCCCGCCGTCCACCCGAGCAGCATCACCACGGAAGGATCGCCGCTGATCATCAGGATGGTGAGGAGGGCACCGAACCCTGTGGTGAGGCCGATGCCGGCCAGCAGCATCTGCTCGGGCGCGGTGTCGGCGCGACGGCCGAGGCTCGCGATCGCCAGGAGGGTCGCGAGGGCCCCGAGGCTGCCGGCGCCGAGGAGCGCCATCCGGTCCGGCGTGCCGAGGATGATGGTAACGGCGACGAGGCCGAGGGCGGCACCGGAACTGATCCCAAGCACTTCGGGGCTCGCCAGGGGGTTGCCGGTGAGCCGCTGCAGCAGGGTGCCGGCGATGGCCAGCATCGCGCCCGCCGCGAGCGAGGCGGCGATGCGGGGCAGGCGCCAGGGCAGCAGATCGTCGAGGCCGGCCCCGAGGCTCCAATGCCAGCCGGCCATGTCCCGGCCGAGGGTGAGCGCGATGAAGACGAGGAGGGCCAGCGACGCCGCTCCCAAGAGGACCAGGCGCCAGGGCCGCGCGATCCGGGCCGAGGCGCCCTCTTCCGGCGGATGCAGGGAGCCGACGCCGCGCAGGCGAGGCAGCAGCCAGAGCAGCATCGGCACGCCGACGAGGGCGGCGAGCGCTCCCGTGGGCACCTGCACGATGGGGGCGAGGGCCAGGACCACGGAATCGGTGAGCCAGATCAGGGCCGCGCCGAGGAGGGGCGCGGCGACGAGACGGTCTCGCAGGGTGCGCGTGCCGGTGAGGCGGACGAGGATCGGCGCGGCGAACCCGACGAAGCCGATGACGCCCACCCCCGCCACCACGAAGCCGCCGAGCGCCACCGCGACGGCCACGGCGAGGAACCGGACCCGGCCGAGGGAGAGGCCGAGGCTCTTGGCGTTCGCCTCGTCGAGGTCGAGCACCGCGAGCGGCCGTACCATCAGCGCCACCAGGAGGGCGGCGACCGCCAGGCGAGGCGCGAGATAGGCCGGGGCGCTCCAATCGTTCATGGCGAGCGACCCCGCCCCCCAGACGAACAGGCCGAACAGCCGCTCCTGATGCAGGATGACGAGGAGGGTCTGGATCGCCCCGCAATAGAGCTCGACCACGAGGCCGGCCAGCAGCAGAGCGAGGGGGGCAAAGCCCTTGGCGCGGCCGAGCGCGAAGACCGCCAGCACCGCCAGGGCGGAGCCCGAGAGCGCTACCGCCTCCCGCCCTTGCGAAAACAGGCCGGGCGCGAACAGGGAGGCCAGGGCCAGGGCGAGCTGCGCCCCGGCCGAGATGCCGAGCGTCGAGGGCGAGGCGAGGGGATTGCGCAGCACCTGCTGCAGCACCACCCCCGACAGAGCGAGGGCGGCCCCGGCGAGCCACGCAGTGACGATCCGCGGCAGCACGCTCTCATGCAGGATCACCTGGGCGATGTCGGTCCAGTCGGGACTCCACAAAGCCTTCAGCGCGGGGACGAGGGCCATGTCGGCAGTGAGCGTGCGCAGGGTGAGGAGCCCGGCCACGAGGGCCACGGCGCCGATGAGGAGCATGGTCCCGCCGATCCGCGACCGGCGCGGCACGAGGGCATCGAGGCGGGGCTCGGCGAGATCCACTTCAGCCACGGGGACAATCCCGTTTCGAGAGATCGGCCATCAGGTCGGCGAAGCGCGCGATGGCCGGCAGGCCGCCGTAGAACCAGACCGGGGCCACCACGTCGACATGATGCCCGCGCACAGCCGGCAACGTCTGCCAGAGTCGGCTGCCGGCCAGCGCCCTGGCGGCGTCGGATTGGATCGGCCCGATATGGACGATGCGCGCATCCGCCGGGCCGGTGGCGAGCTGCTCGATCCCCACCGCCGTGAAGCCGGAGGCGTTGCTGGCGCCGGTCCAGGCATTCGCGATGCCGAGGCGGTCGAGCACGGTCTGGAACAGGCTGGTGCGGCCGTAGACGACGATGTTGCGGTGATCGACGATCCAGACGAGGTAGGTCGGATGCCGGTCGGCGGGGCAGGCGCTCGCTTCGGCCCGCGCGAGAGTCGCCTCGGTCCGTGCCTCCAGGTCCCTGGCCTCATCGACGCGGCCGAGACGCACGGCGACGCGCATCGTCTCCGTCTTCGCCCGCTCGTAGGGATCGCCCCCGGCATTGGCGATGGAGACCGCCTCCGTCGGGGCGATCCGCGACAGGAAGGCCCCTTGCGTCGCTACCTGGATCGGGTTGGCGAGGATGAGGTCCGGTTTCAGGCTCGCCAGCACCTCGAGATTGGGCTCCACCACGAGGCCGAGATCGACCACGCCCTCGGGGAGCGCCGGCGCCACCACGGTCCGGTTGTAGTTCTCGGGCTGCGTCACCGCGACCGGCACGATGCCGAGGCCGAGGAGCAGCTCCACCGCACTCCAGTCGAGGGCCGCGACCCGCGGCTGGGCGGGCAGCTTTTTCTCCGCGCGCACGGCCGGAGAGGCCAGCACGAGAACGCAGGCTGCCAGGCAGACGACGGCCCTCCTAGCGCGCATCGACACCAGCCAGGGCGAGATCCTCGACCTTCTTCTTTGCTTCCGAGGCGAGGCTCGCATCCCGGAGGGCGGGCGTCAGCGCCGCGATGGCGGCGGTGGCGGCGAGGCACAGGCCGCCCCCCGCCGCCATGGCGATCCGCGCCGAGGCGAGATGGGCCGTGGTCCCCGCCTGCATGCCGCCCAGAGCCGGGCCGATCGTCTCCTCCAGCACCCACAGGCTCGACACCCGGCCGAGCATCGCGTCCGGGGTCGCTCGCTGGATCAGCGCCGCACGCAGGATGCCGGCAAGGCTCGCGGCGGCGCCGAGCGTCGCCAGGCAGAGGAGAGCGGGGACCATGCCGTCGCTGAAGCCCAGCGCGATGCAGGCGCAGGCCCAGATTGCGACGCAGGCCACGAGCCAGCGCCCGGCGAACGGGCTCGCCCCCGCGCGGCCCGAGGCCAGGGCGCCGAAGAGCGCGCCGACCGAAGGGGCGGCATAGAGCAGGCCGATGCTGTCGGGCCCTTCGCCGAGCCCATGCGTCGCGAGTTCAGGCAGCAGAACGTAGGGCACCGCGAAGACCAGGGCGACGAGATCGACGAGGAGCAGGCTCAGGACCAGGGGCGAGCGGGCGATGTAGCGCAAGCCCCCCATGAAGCCGGCCTCGTCGGCGGCGAGGACGGGAAGGGACGCCGCGGCGGACGTCTCCACAAAAGGCGGCAGGGGGGGCAGGAAGGCGAGCACGATCGGGGTGATGCCGGAGATGAGCGCCACGACTCCGTAGCAGGCGACGAGCCCCGCACCGGCGGTGATCGCCCCGGCGAGGAACGGCCCGGCGATGGCGCCCGCCTGCGCCGCGACCGCCGTGAGCGCGGCCGCTCCCGACAGGTGCTCGCGCCCGACGAGGGCCGGGGTGGCGGCCATGATCGCAGGCATGCCGAAGCCGAAGGTCGAGCCGCCGACGACGGCCGCCGCGTAGATCGGCCAGACCATCGGTTCGGCGAGGGCGGCGTTGGCCATGAGGATCAGGATGGTGAGGAGATGGGCCGTGCGCGACCAGACCATCACCGCGCGGCGATCGTAGCTGTCGGCGAGCCAGCCGCCGACGATGAGCGCCAGCCCCATCGACGCGGCCACGGCGGCGTTGAGGAACGCCACCTGCAGCGACGAGGACGTGAGCGCGTACATCTGCAGGCTCACGGCGACGCCGAGCACACCGAAGGCGAGGAACGAGGCGGCCCGCGCCGCATAGAGCAGCTGGAACCCCCGGCTCGCGCGCAGGGGAGACAGGTCGAGCATCATGGTGCCATGCCGCCCCGGACGACGCTCTTTGACACGGCTCTCCTGGCGCTCACGCTTCAATCCTCGTCCTTGGCGTCTTCGTCGGCGCCGCGCCGCCAATAGGCCACGGCGAGATGCTGGTCACGGGTGAGGCCACAGGTCCTGCGCCAATGGGCCCGCAGGGCCTTGAACGCATCGAACTCCGTGCCGGCCCAGGCGAAGACCGTGCGATCGTCCGGAAACGGGATCGCCCGGACCGCATCCGCCAGGAGCGTCGTCGTACCGGGCGCTGCGCCGTTGCGGTGGAGCCAGCGCAGTTCCACCCCGTCCGGCCGGTCGAGCGCCTGCTCGTCGGCCGGACCGTCGACCTCGATCACCGCGACCCCGCCGACATGGCCCGGCAGCCGCCCGAGGATGCGGCCGATGGCGGGCAGGCCGGTCTCGTCGGCGGCGAGGCAATACCACTCCGCCGCGCCGGCGCTGCGCCCGCCGGGGCCGAGCAGGCCGACCACGTCCCCGGCCTTGGCGCGCTTGGCGAAGGAGGCGCCCGGGCCGGCGTCGTGATGCATGACGAAGTCGATGTCGATCTCGCCCGCAGCCACGTCGATGCGGCGGATCGTGTAGGTGCGCATGGAGGGCGCGCCCTCCCCCTGTGGCCAGACCGGGATGCCGTCGATTCCCGGCGCCGGCCATTGCGGCGCATGGCCGGCGGGCGGGATGATGACGTGCACATGCATGTCGAACGCGTCGTAGCGCGCCAGATCCGTGCCGACGAAGGTGATCCGGCGCATATGCGGCGTGAGATCCACGACGCGGCGGACCGTCACTTCGCGCAAGCTCGGAATCGTCTCGTCCGCGCAGCCGTCGCCGGTCCAGACGATGGACGCGTCCGTGGCGCCGGGAAGCTCCTGGAGATGCGAGGCGAGCATGAACTTGACGACGGCGAGGGAGGTCTCGTCGGTGGCCTCCGCCTTAAGGGCGAGCAGGCCTTCGGCGGCGACGAGGGTGCCGGTGCCGACGTCGAAATCGACCCGCCCGCGTCCCGGCTCGTGAAGCACGGGGATGTCGTGTTCGAGGAAATGCTCGCACAGGTCCGCGATGTAGCGCCCGGCATCGGCGAGGCGCACCTGGGCTTCGGAAGCCATGGCTGTCACGGGATGTTCTCCACGATGGCGGGACGGCGCGAAATCTGGCCGCGGATCGGCTGGTGGCCGTAAACGAGGAATGACCGACATACAACGCAAAACAAGGTGACTGACTTCATCGAAGCGCACCCGATCGATTATTTGTAATGGATAGAAAATCTACCATCATAAGAAGTCTTTCCGCGCTTTCGTCGCCGTGAGATCGCAGCCCGATGACGGGTCGCTCGTGCTTCCGCGATTCCGGCGCCGTGATCGCGACGCCCGCAACAGGCAGGCTAAAAATTTGATCTGTGGCACACACTGACACTAAAACCCCCTGTCTGATTGAATAATTACTCCATATATTCATCATTACACTTGTAAATATGCTATATTCATCGACAAACCGTCGACAAACCGGGGCAGCCTCCCATATCAGCACGCGAACGGCACCTGCCTTCAGCAAGGAACAGGACGCGTCAGGTCTTGCCGCCATCGAACCGAAACGGGAGAATGCATGACAGATGTCGATTTTCGCGAGATGCTCGATGCCCATTGCCTGATGCAGGCGGGCTGCTACGTCTCGGGCATCGAAACCACGCCGGATGGCGGGCGCTACCTCTGGTCGAACGCAATCTCGGAGCCGGGTTTCAACGTCGGCATTGAAACGACCGACCTCGCCTGGGTGCGGGCGACCTCCGCGCGGCGCGGCCGCCTCCCGGCCATCCTCGTCACCGAGAGCGCGGACACGCTCGGCGACCATCCGGATCTGCAGGCGGCCTTCCCGACCCGCTGGATGCTGGGCGATTGCCGAGGCGCGCAGGCGCCGGTCATGCCGGAGGGGCTGACGCTCGCGACGGAGGACGCGGCCGCCCCCGGTGAGGGCTACCTGTCGGTCTGCGGCGGCCTCTACGACGACGCGTGCGTGAACGCGATCGCCGAGGCGGTCTTCCTGCCGGTGTTGCGCAACGCCCGGCCCGTCGAGGGCGTCGAGACGCGCCACCTCACCGTGAGCGCGGACGGCGTTCCGGTGGCCTGTGCCTCGATCTACCGGGCGGGCCGCCTTGCCGGACTCTACAATGTCGGCAGCCTCGCGACGCGACGCGGGAACGGCCTCGGCGCCCTGGTCACGCGGGCGGCGATGGCGAGTGCCCGGCAGGCCGGCGCAGAGACGCTGATGCTCCAATGCCTGGCCGGCGGCCATGTGGAACGGCTCTACGCCGGCCTCGGCTTTTCCGCCGCGGCGAGCCCGACCCTGATGGTGTTCGCGCCGGGCGCGATCTAGCATTGATAGGCAACGCGCCTCCCTGGCCGGTCGCCGCGATGGACCGGCTGCCCCCTCCCGCCCACGCCATTCGCGCATGTCGCGGGATGCGCGACCCTCCTCCCCAGCGGATCTCGGGCCTGCCCGAGATCCGTCGAGCTTGTGGGGAGGAGTTGGAGGTGGGGGTGGTCGGGTGACCCTCAGTGTGCGGAAACTGGCGGCCCCCCCGCTCCTGACCTCTCCCCACACGCTCCTGGACTCACACCTCTGCCCGACGGCTGTTCCCGCTTCCCAAGAGGGTTCGACCCGAGGCGCGACGGGCTCCCTCTCCTGGAAGGAGAGGGTTGGGGTGAGGTGTGGTCCATCTCCGGAGAGGCCACACACCTCACCCTGTCCCTCTCCTTCCAGGAGAGGGGACCCGTGCTGCCCGCGAGATGTGGGAACATCGTAGCCCCACGAGGGGGAGAAGGACGTGGTCTGCCCGAAAAAGCAGATGTCTGAATCCAGTAGCCCCCCGAGCGGAGGGGGCGCGCAGGCCGAGTGACGCGGTCCGGTCATAGAGCGGCCGCGAAACTGTCGTGGAAGGCCGGGGAATCCACGATTTCGCGGTGGGTGACGTCCGGGATCACGGTCACCTGTTCCACCCGGCGCGAGTAGCGGCTCCATTCCACGTGGTTCAGGCCGCGCTCCACCGAGCGGCCGGCGAGCCAGACCCGGATCGGGCAATCGAAGCCTTCCGCCCGGTAGCGGCGGTACAGCAGCGTGTTGTCGACGAAGGTCCAGAGTTCGTATTCCTTGCTGCCGACTCCCGGCCCGTCGAGGGGCAGCGGGTCGGGGGCGGCCGCCACATAGGCGAGGAACTGCTCGGTGAGTTCCGGGTCCATGCGCCGGAACAGATCCTCCCAGTCGGCCCGCATCGGCGAGCGCTCCAGCCAGGACGCGACGCCATCCTGAAGGTGGCGGCGATGCTCCGGCGTCAGCACCGGCAGGGCGCCGACCGCGAAGCTCACATCGATATCACAGACGTCGAGCATGCCGACGAAAGAAAGATCGATGCGCGAGCCCAGCATCCGCGCCGCCTCGTAGGCGAGGACGCCGCCCCAGGACCAGCCCAGCATGGCGCAGGGGCGCCCGGCGCTCTCCCTCTCGATGATCTCCGCGTAGCGCGCGGCGATGTCCTCCACCGAGACCACGCTCTTGCGCGCATCGGTCAGCGAGTAGCAGACGAAGCCGGTGACCGGCTGGTCCGGCCCGAGGCGGCGGACCAGGGGCGCGTATTCGCGGGTGTTCACCATCAGGCCGGGGAAGCAGTAGAGCATCGGCCGGTCGCCCGTCGCCCGCAGGCGCACCACCTGCGCGGTGCCGACCGCATCGGCGGTGAGAGCCGCGGCCAGGGTTTCGACGCTCTGGTTGTTGAAGATGTCGGCGATGGTCGGGCTGCGGTCCGGGAACGCCGCGCCCAGCGCCGTGAGCACGCGCAGGGCGGTGAGCGAGTTCGCGCCGGCCTCGAAGAAGTTCTGGTCCGGTGGGATGGCGGGGAGGCCGAGCGCGCTGGCCCAGATGTCGGCCACCACCGTCTCGGTTGGGGTGAGCGGGCGCGAGGCTCCGCTCGCGGTCGCCGCCAGCGGCGCAGGCTCCGGCAGCGCCGCACGGTCGAGCTTGCCGTTGGGCGTCAGCGGCAACCGCTCCAACGCCACGATCCGGCTCGGCACCATGTAGTCCGGCAACCGGCGGGCGAGGTCCGCCCGGAGCGCGCTCGCGTCGAGGACCGCCCCGGCCGCCGCCACCGCATAGGCCACCAGCAGCGGACCCGCCGGACCCTGCCGCAAAGCCGCCGCCGCGCCCGCCACGGTCTCCTGCGCCAGAAGCGCCGCCTCCACCTCGCCGAGCTCGATCCGGAACCCCCGCAGCTTCACCTGCGCGTCCGCCCGGCCGAGATACTCCACCGTCCCGTCCGCCCGCCAGCGCGCCAGATCCCCGGTGCGGTAGAGCCGGCCGCCGACCCGCCCCGACAGATCCGGGAACGGGTCGGGGATGAACCGGTCCGCCGTCTGCCCGGCCCGGCCGAGATAGCCCCGCGCCAGACCGTCGCCCCCCAGATGCAGCTCCCCGGTCACCCCCACCGGCACCGGCTGCAACGCCGCGTCGAGGATGTAGGCCCGCCGGTCCCCCACCGCCCGGCCGATGGGCGCGTAGGCCCCCTCCACCGCGTCCCCGGCCCGGGCCCGCCACACCAGCGGCGAGATCACCGTCTCGGTGGGGCCGTAGCCGTTGATCAGCAGCGTCGGGTCGAGCGCCCGGCCGATCAGCCCGAAGCTCTCCCGCGACAGGGCCTCGCCGCCGAAGGCATAGGAGCGCCGGCTCGGGCGCGGGCCGCTGGCCGCCTCGAGCGCCAGCTGGTGCATGTAGGCGGTGGGGAACCCCGCATGGGTCACGCGATGACGCTCCATGGCGTCCAGCGCCTCGCGCGGGGTCCACAGCCCGTCGGGCTTGAGCACGACGCAGCCGCCGAAGGCCAGCGGCACCATCCAGCGCTCCTGCGCCCCGTCGAAGCTCATCGACAGGACGTGGAGCTCACGGGTCTCCCGGCTCGTGCCGTAGACGGCCCCCGTGGCGCGGACATGCCGGGCCAGCGGTCCGTGCGCCACGGCGACGCCCTTGGGCGTCCCGGTGGAGCCCGAGGTGTAGATCACGTAGGCGAGCTGCTCCGGATGGGGCAGGCGGGACGGCGCGGTCTCCGGCTCGGATGAGAGGTCGAGGGCGGAGGGGTCCAGCGTCGCGCCCTCCCCCATCCCGGCCTCCCGCGCCAGCCCGTCGAGGGCCGTGCCCTGCACCAGCAGCAGGCGGGCGCCGGCATCGCGCAGGAGGGCGGCCAGACGCGCCCTCGGCTGCGCCGGATCGAGGGGCAGGAACGCGCCCCCGGCCCGCAGGATGGCGAGGAAGGCGGCGATCTGGTCCGGCCCGCGCGGCAGGGCCACGGCGACCACCGCCTCGGGACCGATGCCTTCGCGGATCAGCCGGTGGGCGAGGCGGTTGGCGGCCCGGTCGAGCTCGCCGAACGTGGTGGTGCGCGGCCCGCAGATCACCGCCGGCGCGTCGGGATCGGCCTGCGCTGCCTCGCCGATCAGCGCCGGCACCAGTGCTTCCGACAGCGGCATCCCGTCCGCGTAGGGAGAGGACAGAGCCGCGAGGGAGGAGGCCGGGACCAGCGGAAGGGCATCGACGCGGCGGCCGGTCTCCTCCACCGCGCCGCGCAGCAGAGTGAGGAAGCCGTCGCGCATCCGCTCCATGGTATCCCGCTGGAACAGGTCGCGGGCATAGCCGAACGACCCGCGCAAGGCCCCGCCAGCCTCCGCCACCGTCTCCAGAACGAGATCGAACTGGACGTTGCCGGTCCCGCGTCCGAAGGGCGACACGACGAGATCGCCCACCGTGAACCGGGACGGGCCTTCGACCCGGTGGCTGTGCATCACTTGGACGACGGGGGTGTGACTCACGGTCCGGCGCGTCTGGAGTGCCTCCACCAGACGCTCGAAGGGCAGGTCCTGGTGTCCTTGAGCATCCACCATGGCGTCGCGCACGACCCGCACATGGTCGAGGACGCTCGCACCCGGATCGACGACGACGCGGATCGCCAGGGTGTTGACGAACAGGCCCACCAGCCCCTCCGTCTCCGGCCGGTTGCGGTTCGCCACCGGCACGCCGATGCGCAGATCCGCTTCGCCGGTATAGCGCCGGAGCACCAGGGACAGGATGGCGAGGAGGACCATGGCGGTGGTGGCGCCGGCCTGCCGCGCCAGGATTTCGAGGCGGGCGGCGACATCGGCATCGACCGCGAAATCCACCGCCGCTCCACGAAAGCTCTGGACCGCCGGACGAGGGCGATCGGTCGGCAGGGGGATCACGCTCTCCGCCGCCCCGAGGCGGTCCCGCCACCAGCCGAGCTGGCGCTCGAGCTCGCCCGCCTCCAGCCAGTCGCGCTGCCAGCGCGCGTAATCGGCATAGGCGATCGGCAGCGGTGGCAGGCCCGACTCTTCGCCCGCCGCATAGAGCCGCATCAGGTCGGCGAGCAGGATCTCCACCGAGCGGCCGTCGGAGACGAGGTGGTGCATGGTCAGGAGCAGGACGTGGCGCTCGGCCTCCATCCGCACCAGCACAGCCCTCAACAGGGGCGGTGCCGCCAGATCGAAGGGCCGCCGTGCCTCCTCCCGCGACAGGGACGCGACGCGTTCCTCGGCGAGGGTCCTGTCTTCGGCCTCCAGCGAGACCTCCCGCAGGCTCGTCGCGACGATTGCAGCGGTGACCGCCTCGACCTCGTCGGTCTCGCCGGACTGGAACCCCGTCCTCAGGGCCGGGTGCCGCGCCACGAGGGCGTCGAGGGCCCGCGCCAGGGCGCCCCGGTCGAGCGGCCCGGCGAGATCGAGCCCCCCGGCGATATGGAGCAGGGCCGCGTCCCCCCCCATCCGTCCGATCAGCCACAGCCGCTCCTGCGCGTAGGACAGGGGAGCGACCCTCTCGCCACCGGCTTCCTCGTCCCCCGCCACGATCGGCAGGCGCGAGAAGTCGATGCCGCGGGCGGCCAGGGCGTCGAGGAAGACCCGCCGCTTGTCGGTGGGAAGCCGGGCGAAGCGGCGGCTGAGATCGGCGGCTTGGCCAGTCATTCAGGCCTCCAGATCGGCGAGAAGGGCGTCCATGTCGGACAGGTCGGCGGCGGCGTCCCGGTCATCGGCCGCGACCTCGCTCGACGTCGCGGCCAGGGCGTAGCCGCGCAGGGTCGGCGCCTCGAACAGGGCACGGATCGGCACGGTGAGACCGAGGCGCTGCTTCACCCGCATGGCGAGCTGCGCCGCGGTGAGGGAGTGGCCGCCCAGCGCGAAGAAGTCGTCGTCCCGGCCCAGCGTCTCGACGTCCAGCACCTCGCGCCAGATCTCGGCCAGGGCGATCTCCATGGCCCCTTCGGGCGCGTCCGACCCTCGCGAGGTCGCGAGGGGCGCCGGCAGGGCGCGCAGATCGAGCTTGCCGTTCGGGGTCAGCGGCAGGGCCGCGACGACGAGGATGTGAGCCGGCACCATATGCGACGGTAGCCGGCGAACGATTTCCTTGCGCAGCAGCTCCGTGTCGATCCCGTCGCCGACCACATAGGCGACGAGGTGACTGTCGCCGGCGGCGTCGCGCAGGATGACTGCGGCATCGATCACGCCGGGCTCCGCCCGCAGGGCGGCAGCGATCTCCCCCGTCTCGATCCGGAAGCCGCGCAGCTTCACCTGTCCGTCGGCGCGGCCGAAATAGGTCAGCGTGCCGTCGGACCGCCGCAGGGCCAGATCGCCGCTGCGATAGAGGCGCGCGCCCGGCGGTCCGAACGGATCCGGCACGAAGCGCTCGGCCGTCAGCGCGGCACGCCCGAGATAGCCCTGCGCCAAGCCGGCGCCGCCCACATGCAGCTCCCCCACCACCCCATCCGGCACGGGGTCGAGGGAGGCGTCGAGGAGGTGCAGGGTGAGATCCGGCAGGGCCTCGCCGATGGGGCTGTCGGTCCGCGTCGCGTCGTCGATCACGAGGGGGCGGTAGGTCACGTGAACGGTGGTCTCGGTGATGCCGTACATGTTGACGAGGCGGGGAGAAGCGTCGCCGAAACGCTCGAACCACGGGCGCAGGGCGGAGACGTCGAGGGCTTCCCCTCCGAACACGACGTGGCGCAGCGCCATCTCCCGTGGCCGCGCCAGGGCCGCCTGCATCAGCGGCCGGAAGGCGGACGGGGTCTGGTTCAGCACCGTCACGCCTTCGCGGACGAGAAGGTCGAGGAACGCGTCCGCCGCCCGCGCCACCTCGTGTGGCACCACGACGAGACGCCCGCCGTGACAGAGCGCGCCAAAAATCTCCCAGACCGAGAAATCGAACCCGTAGGAATGGAACAGCGCCCAGACGTCGTCCTCGGCGAAGCCGAAATCGTCCTGCGTGGTGGTCAGCAGTCGCGCCGCGTTGGCATGGGTGACCACGACGCCCTTCGGCCGGCCGGTGGAGCCCGATGTATAGATCACGTAGGCCGGCTGCTCCGGGTGGGGTGCCGGAGGCAGCCGTGTGTCTCCGTCCTCGGACGCCGCCGGACCGTCCATCAGGATCGGCCTGGGGCCGGCCTCGGGCAGACTGTCGATGAGGCCGGTCGTGGCGAGCACGTGCCGGGCCCCGCAATCGGCGATCATGAAGGCGAGGCGATCGGGCGGATAGGCCGGATCGAGGGGAACATAGCCGGCTCCGCTCTTTAGAATCGCCAGGATGCCGACGACGAGAGAGATCGAGCGCTCGGCGCAGAGGCCGACGAGATCGCCCGGCCGCACCCCTTCGCGGACCAGACGCCGCGCGAGGCGCGCGGCGCGGGTTTCGAGGTCGGCATAAGTCGCCTGTTCGCCCTCGCACGTGACGGCCACGGCCTGCGGTCGCCGACCCGCCTGCCAAGCGATCCTGAGATGGATCGCGGGCTCGGCCGGCGATGGCCGGAGGGCGGCGGCCCGATGCCGCGCCGCCTCGATCTCGTCGGGCGGGACGAGGGAGAGGGCATCGAGGGGCGCGTCGCCCGCATCCATCAGGGCATCGAGGATGTGAAGCACCTGCGCGTTCAGGCGCCGGACCTCGGCGGAGGAGATCCGGGCCTGGTCGATGCTCCAGTTCAGGCGCGGCGCGCCGTCGAGGAGAAGCGACAGGGTGAGGGGAACGTCCGTCGCTTCGAGGGTCGTGACCGGGCCGAATTCCAACCCGCCGAGGCTGCGGTCGCGGACAACGGCGTCGAGGGGGTAGTTCTCGACGACGAGGAGGCTGTCGAACAGCGGTTGCCCGCCGCGTCCGACCCAGGCCTGGATGTCGGCGAGCGAGGCGAGATCGTGCTCGCGCAGGGCCGCCGCCTCGCCTTGCAGCCGACGTAGCCAGTCCGCGACGTTCAGATGTCCGGGCAGGCCGACGCAGCGCGGTACCGTGTTGATGAACAGGCCGAGCACGCCATGCATCCCGCCATCGTCCGGCGGCCGGCCCGACCCGGTGGCGCCGAAGGCCACGGTGGAGCGCCCGGAAAAGCGGCTCAGGGTCAGCGCCCAGGCCGCTTCGAACACCGTGTTCAGCGTCACCTTCTCGCGCCGGGCGAAGGTCTGGAGACGGTCGGTCCGTGCCTCGCCGAGGGCAGTGTCGATGGCGATGTGTCCGCTCGCCCCCGTCTCGCCGGACAGAGCCGGGGCAAGGAGGCTCGGCTCGTCCAGCCCGGACAGAGCCTCGCGCCAGAACGCCTCGTCGGCGCTGCGGTCGCTTTGCGACAGGCGGGTCAGATGCTCACGGAACAGGCGGGTCGGTGCCTCGACCACCTCTCCGGCATAGTGGCGCAGCACTTCGGAGATCAGGCGCGCATTGCTCCATCCATCGAGAAGAAGATGGTGGCAGGTCCAGATCAGCCGGTGCCGGTCTTGGCCAAGATCGACCAAAAGGAGGCGCATGAGCGGTGCCTGCGCAAGGTCGAAGCCGCGGGCGCGCTCGGCCTGCGCCAGCGCATCGAGATCGGCGTCGGCGCAGTCGCTCAGGTCGAGCCGGGTGATCGGCAGTTCGGCGGAGGCATGCACGAGCTGGAGCGGAGCGGCGAGGTCGCCGGTCCAGAGGAAACTCGTGCGCAGGATCGGATGGCGGGCGACGCTCGCGCGCCAGGCCGCCGCGAACCGGTCGAGATCGAGGTTGCGGATCGTGACGCCGAGCTGGTTGACGTAGAGCCCGGCTTCCGGCGCGGCCAGCGCGTGGAACAGGATGCCGCCTTGCGTCGGGGTCAGCGGATAGATGTCCGTCACGTCCCGCAGATCGAGGCCGTCGATCCGGTCCTGCGTCAGGGCGGCCAGGGGGAAATCGGACGGTGTCGCGCCGCCGGCCATGGGGTCGAGGCCGTGCTCGGCGAGGGCGGAGAACGCGGCACCGAGCCTTTCGGCGAGGCGGTCGATGGTGGTCCCGTCGAAACGGGCGGCACTATAGCCGAGGCGCAGGGTGACCGCGCCGTTCCGCAGGAAACTGTCGACGATGAGCTCGGCGCCGAGGGGAGCGGCGGGATCCGCCGACAGCCGCATCGATTCGGCATCGATGGAGAACAGGGAACCGGCGTCGATGTCGACGACGGTGCCGAGGTGATTGAACGTCACCTCCGGCCAGGGCTGGGCCGAGAGTTTCGCGCGCTCGGATGCCGAGCCGAGGTAGCGCAGGACCGGGTAGCCCGAACCGTCCCCAGGGAGGCTGCGCACCGCCTCCTTTGCCGACTTCATATCGTGGCCGACGTGGCTCGATATCGACAGGGCGATCGGAACCAGGGTGGTGAACCAGCCGACGGTGCGATCGAGGGGAAGGTTCGCAGCGTCCCCGTCCCGCCCGTGGCGCTCCAGGGTGACGCCCAGTGATTTCTGCCCCGACCAGGCGGCGATGGCGCGGGAAAGGCCGGCGAGGAGCACCTCGTCGAGCCGCATCCCGTAGACCGCGCGCAGGCGGTCGAGCCCCGATATGAGGGATGGATCGAGGACGAGGGTCCTCGTCGCGGCGTGATGCTGGTCCCGTGCGCCTTCGGGTCGGTCGACGGGAAGGCGGCCGGCCGAAGGCGCGGGCACCCAAGCCTCGCTCCGGCCTGCGATCTCCGCCGCGTGATCTTGCAGACGATGCGCCCAGGCCCGGAAGGGGGTCGCGGCGGCAGGCGCCGATGCGTCTCCCCGATAGAGCAGGTCGAGATCGGAGACGAGGATGCGCCACGACACGGCATCCACAACGAGGTGATGGGCCGTGAGAAGCAGGCGCTGACGCCCGTCGGAAAAGTTCGCCAGGATGGCGGCGAAGACGCGGCCATCGGCGAGGTTGAGGCTGCGCTCGGCGGCGAGGAAACAGGTCCGCGCCTCGTCGTCGCTCTCCACATCGACGATGGACAGGGGCTCGGCGAGCATCGCGGGTGCTACCGGCTCCTGGATCCAGGCTCCGGTCGCATCGTGGCCGAAGGCGTAGCGCAACGCTTCGTGATGGGCCACCAGGGCGGCCAGCGCGTCGCCGAGGCGATCGGCGTCGAGCCTCACGCGGGCATCGAGTTCGAGGGACTGGTTCCAATGGTCCCGCCGGGCCATCGGCTGTTCGAAGAACCAGTGCTGGATGGGCGTCAGCGGCGCCGGGCCTTCCGGCACGGATACCGTCGCCTCCGCCCCATCGGGCCGGGCGATGACGCGGGCCAGGGCGGCGACGGTCTGATGCTCGAAGATCTGGCGCGGCGTTGCGGCAAAGCCCGCCTCGCGCAGGCGAGCGACGATCTGCAGGCTGAGGATGGAATCGCCGCCGGCCTCGAAGAAGTTCTGGTCCGGGGGGATGGCGGGGAGGCCGAGCGCGCTGGCCCAGATGTCGGCCACCACCGTCTCGGTTGGGGTGAGCGGGCGCGAGGCTCCACACGCGGTCTCCGCCAGCGGCTCGGGCTCCGGCAGCGCCGCACGGTCGAGCTTGCCGTTGGGCGTCAGCGGCAACCGCTCCAACGCCACGATCCGGCTCGGCACCATGTAGTCCGGCAACCGCCGGGCGAGGTCCGCCCGGAGCGCGCTCGCGTCGAGGACCGCCCCGGCCGCCGCCACCGCATAGGCCACCAGCAGCGGACCCGCCGGACCCTGCCGCAAAGCCGCCGCCGCGCCCGCCACGGTCTCCTGCGCCAGAAGCGCCGCCTCCACCTCGCCGAGCTCGATCCGGAACCCCCGCAGCTTCACCTGCGCGTCCGCCCGGCCGAGATACTCCACCGTCCCGTCCGCCCGCCAACGCGCCAGATCCCCGGTGCGGTAGAGCCGGCCGCCGACCCGCCCCGACAGATCCGGGAACGGGTCGGGGATGAACCGGTCCGCCGTCTGCCCGGCCCGGCCGAGATAGCCCCGCGCCAGACCGTCGCCCCCCAGATGCAGCTCCCCGGTCACCCCCACCGGCACCGGCTGCAACGCCGCGTCGAGGATGTAGGCCCGCCGGTCCCCCACCGCCCGGCCGATGGGCGCGTAGGCCCCCTCCACCGCGTCCCCGGCCCGGGCCCGCCACACCAGGGGCGAGATCACCGTCTCGGTGGGGCCGTAGCCGTTGATCAGCAGCGTCGGGTCGAGCGCCCGGCCGATCAGCCCGAAGCTCTCCCGCGACAGGGCCTCGCCGCCGAAGGCATAGGAGCGCCGGCTCGGGCGCGGGCCGCTGGCCGCCTCGAGCGCCAGCTGGTGCATGTAGGCGGTGGGGAACCCCGCATGGGTCACGCGATGACGCTCCATGGCGTCCAGCGCCTCGCGCGGGGTCCACAGCCCGTCGGGCTTGAGCACGACGCAGCCGCCGAAGGCCAGCGGCACCATCCAGCGCTCCTGCGCCCCGTCGAAGCTCATCGACAGGACGTGGAGTTCGCGGGTCTCCCGGCTCGTGCCGTAGACGGCCCCCGTGGCGCGGACATGCCGGGCCAGCGGTCCGTGCGCCACGGCGACGCCCTTGGGTGTCCCGGTGGAGCCCGAGGTGTAGATCACGTAGGCGAGCTGCTCCGGATGGGGCAGGCGGGACGGCGCGGTCTCCGGCTCGGATGAGAGGTCGAGGGCGGAGGGGTCCAGCGTCGCGCCCTCCCCCATCCCGGCCTCTCCCATCCCGGCCTCCCGCGCCAGCCCGTCGAGGGCCGTGCCCTGCACCAGCAGCAGGCGGGCGCCGGCATCGCGCAGGAGGGCGGCCAGACGCGCCCTCGGCTGCGCCGGATCGAGGGGCAGGAACGCGCCCCCGGCCCGCAGGATGGCGAGGAAGGCGGCGATCTGGTCCGGCCCGCGCGGCAGGGCCACGGCGACCACCGCCTCGGGACCGATGCCTTCGCGGATCAGCCGGTGGGCGAGGCGGTTGGCGGCCCGGTCGAGCTCGCCGAACGTGGTGGTGCGCGGCCCGCAGATCACCGCCGGCGCGTCGGGATCGGCCTGCGCTGCCTCGCCGATCAGCGCCGGCACCAGTGCTTCCGACAGCGGCATCCCGTCCGCGTAGGGAGAGGACAGAGCCGCGAGGGAGGAGGCCGGGACCAGCGGAAGGGCATCGACGCGCTGGGCCGGGGTGCCGGTCAGGCCGCCGAGCAGGGCGAGGTAGCCCTCCTCGAACCGGGCGATGGTGGCAGTGTCGAAAAGGGCCTCGGAATAGGCGAAGGTCGCAGACAGGCCGCCGTCCTTCTCCGTCACTTCCAGGACGAGGTCGTAGGCGGGAGTGCCGGTATCCCGCCCGAATGCTTCGAGCTTCAGGCCGGCGACCGTGCCGAGATCGCCCAAGGTCGCCGGCTGCTGGCTGATCATCACGCGGGCCAAGGGGGCACGGCCGGGAATGCGTTCCGGCTGCAGCGCCTCCACCAGTCGCTCGAAGGGCAGATCCTGATGGGCAAGGGCGTCGGTCAGCGACATCCATAGCTGGCTAACCACGTCGCGTCCCGGCGACGCCGGGTCGATCGATACCGGCAGCACCAGCGTGTTCGCGAATACGCCGACGAGGTGTTCGACGCCCGGCAGGTGGCGACCCGCCACGGGCATGGCGATGCGCGGGCTCCGGGTGTCGCCATAACGATGCAGGAAGAGGGCGAAGGCGCCGAGCAGGACCGTGAAGGGCGACGTGCCCGTCTCCCCCGCCAGGGCCGCGATCCGACGGCTCACCCCCTCGCCGATCATGAAACCGTGCCGGAGGACGCGGTCGGGTACTCCGACCTGTCTCCGGCGATCGGTGAGGGACAGATCGGGCTCGGGTTCACAAAGGCGTTCGCGCCACCAGGCGAGGTCGGCCTCCATGGTATCGGCACGGGTTTGGCTCGCCTGCCAGGCGGCGATATCGACCGGCTGGATCGCGAGGAGGGGCAGACTGGTTGGCAGGCCCTCCGCCTCCGCCCGGTAGAGCGCCGGCCATTCCCGCAGGATCACGCCCATGGACCAGCCGTCGGACACGATGTGGTGCAGAGTCACCAGGAGGACGTGATGGGCTCCGCCGAGGCGGACCAGGGTAAAGCGCGCGAGGGGGCCGCCGGCGAGGGTGAACGGGCGCTCCGCCGTCTCGCGGCAGACAACGGCGAACCGCTCCTCGCGTTCCTGGGTGGTGAACCCGGTGAGATCGATCTCGGGCAACGCGACGTCGCAGCCGGCCACGATCACCTGCTCGGCCCGGCCGTCGGGCCGGCGGTGCAGACGTGTGCGGAAGGCTTCGTGCCGTGCGACGAGGGCGGCGAGGCTGCGGTCCAGGGCCCTCCGATCGAGGGCGCCGTGGAGGTGAATTCCACCGGCGATATGGTGGCGCTCGTCATCGCCGAATTCCGCCTCGAACCAGAGCCGCTCCTGCGCCGGCGACAGGGGAAGCGCTCCGTCACGGGAGGCCGGAGCGATCACGAGAGCCGTCGTACCGGCCGCGATCTCCGCCCCGACCGCATCGGCGAAAGCCCCGAGCCGGGGATGCGTGAACAGTGTCTGCGGCGGGATCGCGACACCGATGGCCGCGCGAAGCTCGGTGAGCATCCCGATGGCCGCGATGGAATTGCCACCGAGGGCGAAGAAATGACTGTCACGGGTCAGGTCGCGCCGGTCGAGGATGACGGACCAGATCGCGGCGAGGCGCGCGTCCAGCCCAGTCAGAGCCATGGCCTCACCGCATCTCTGCGCGCTATCCCCATCGATGCGCCGGCCGTCCTCCACCACCGCGTAGGCGTCGAGGGAGCCTGTCTCCCATCCGCGTCGCGTGGCGCCGCGCTGGATCTTCCCGCTGGATGTGCGCGGCAGGCCGCCGGGATTGAGCAGGACCACGACGCGCGCGGTCTCGAGAAAGGCGTCGGCGACGGCCTCCGATACCAGCGAGGCGATCGCCTCGGGCGCGGCGAGCTTCTGGACGGTGCGCGACACCTCCACCGCCACGCCGATGCCCTCGCGCCCGTCGCGCTCGACGGAGAAGGCGGCGATACGGCCCCGGCGCAGGATGTCGACGCCCTGCTCCACCACCCGCTCCACGTCCTGCGGATAGATGTTCTGGCCACGCAGGATGATGAGGTCCTTCTCGCGCCCGACGAGGAAGAGCCGGCCCTGATGCAGGAAGCCGAGATCGCCCGTCCTCAGGCAACGGACGCCGTGCCGTTCGATGAAAGCGGCCGCCGTCGCTTCGGGGTTGCGCCAATAGCCCTGGGCGAGGCTCGGACCGGAGACGATGACCTCGCCGATGGTCCCGTCCGGTAGCGATCCCCCATCGGAACCGGCGATGTGGATCGGATGCCCGGGCTGCTCGAAGCCGCAATCCACCAGCCGGGTGCCGTCAGCCGCAGTGACGGCGCGGCCTTCCGCGAGGAGGGCAGGATCGAGGTCGAGGGACCGCATGCCCTCGCCGCGCGTGCCAGCGGAGAGGAAGAGCGTCGCCTCGGCCAGACCGTAGGACGGCCTCAGCGCGCGGGCGTCGAACCCGGCGGGAGCGAAGCGCTCGGCGAAATCGGCCATGGTCGAGGCCCGGACCATCTCCGAGCCCGAGAAGGCGATCTGCCAGCTGGACAGGTCGAGCCGGGCGACGGTCTCGTCATCGACCCTGTCCTGGCACAGACGGAACGCGAAATCGGGGCCTCCGCTCACCGTCCCGCGATGTCGGTGGATGGCTTCCAGCCAACGCGCCGGGCGGCCGAGGAAATGCTTGGGCGACATGAGGACGCCCAGGATGCCCGCATAGATCGGCTGGAGCATGCCGCCGATCAGGCCCATGTCATGATAGAGCGGAAGCCAGCTCACCATGACGTCGTCGGGGCGGAAATCGAACCCGACCCGGATCAGCCGCTCGTTGGCCACGAGGTTGGCATGGCTGACGATCACACCCTTCGGCACGGCCGTGGAGCCCGACGTGTATTGCAGGAAGGCCACCTCGTCCGGCGACGGCGCCGCCTCGAGCCTGTCGGCGGTGTGCGCGTCGCCGAGATCGTCCGCAGAGATGTCCTCCACCGGTAGAACCGCGCTGCGGTATCCCGCCGTGGCGAGCATGGCGTGAACGGAGTCCGCGTCGTCGCGATGGACGAGGATCAACGCCGGTTCGGCGTCACCGATGATGGCGGCGATGCGCGCCTGATGCTGCGCCCGGCGCGGCTCCGGCGGAAAGACCGGGACGGCGATGAGGCCGGCCTGGAGGCAGCCGAAGAAGCCCGCGACGTAGTCGAGCCCGGTATCGAGCAGGAGGCAGACCCGGTCGCCGGGCTTCGCCGATTGCCGAAGCCGCGCGGCGATGGTCCCCGCCCGACGGTGGAGGTCCGCGTAGGTGACCGTGACCTCGCCCCGCTGCGGGTCGTCGAGGAAATGAAGGGCGGAGACCTCCCCATGGGTCTCGGCCAGCCAGCGCAGATGACTGACGAAGTCCGTGGCGGGCGGGACCGTCAGCGACGCGCGCGGGAAACCGTCGGTCATCATGTGTCCTGGCAAGTCTGGAACTGGCAAGTCTGGAACTGGCAAGTCATTGAACTGGGATGTCATCGAACTGGGATGTCATCGAAGCGGGGCGCCGGGGTTCAGGCGCGGGCGTCGCTGGCAAGGGCGCGGCGCAGGCTCAGGGGCCGCATGTCGGTCCAGACCGTGTCGATGTGCTCGAGGCACGCGGCGCGGAGCCCGGAGAAGCCGGCGGCGCTCCATCCGGCCGGCACCGGACGATGGGCGGGCCAGACGGAGTACTGTTCTTCCCGGTTGATCACGACGAGGAACGTCGCTTCGCTGTCGTCGATGGCCATGGCGTCGCGCTCCGCGAAAGGGGTCGGTCTCCCAGCCAGAGACGGTGGCGGATCGCCGAAATTTAAGCGGCGGCGCACAATTTTTCCGGCCGGCTCCTAAATCCCTCCCCTGCCCGAACGTCCCTTTGCCTGACGACCGCCGGCGGATCGCCGCGGTGATCCGTGTCGCTCGGCGCAGGAATGGAGGTTCGGTGATGACGGAATCCTACGACCACTCGGATACGTCCTTCCCCCTGCGCGGGGTCTTCCGGGACGAAGGCGTGAGGCGCGGGGACGATGGCGACGCGCCGGCCTACGATGCGCTCGGCATCGGTTTCGGCCCGTCGAACCTGTCGCTGGCCATCGCCCTCGACGAGGCGGGACGGCGGCGGGGCCGACAGCCACGGGTACGCTTCCTCGAGCGCCAGGACGAGTTCGTCTGGCACGGCGGGATGCTCTTGCCCGACAGCGGGATGCAGATCTCCTTCCTGAAGGATCTCGTCACCCTGCGCGACCCGACGAGCCCCTACACCTTCGTCAACTACCTCCATGTCCATGGCCGGCTGATCGACTACATCAACCGCAAGTCGTTCTTTCCGAGCCGGATCGAGTTCAACGCCTATCTGCGCTGGGTCGCCGGGCATTTCGCCGATCGCTGCGACTACGGCGATACCGTGCTGGCCGTCGAGCCGGAGGGGCGCGGCGACACGATCCGCCACCTGCTCGTCCATTCGCGCAAGGCCGATGGCCGCGAGCAGAGACGGCGCACCCGCGCCGTCATCCTGGCCACGGGCGGCGAGCCGCGCATCCTGCCGGTCTTCGAGGAGTTGCATGGCAGCGCCCGGATCTTCCATTCCTCGCGCTACCTGTCCCGGATCGACGGCGTTCCCCTGCCGGACGGCCCCACGCGCCACCCGCGCATCGCCGTCATCGGCGCGGGCCAGACCGCGGCCGAGCTGTTCCTCGACCTGCAGAGCCGCATTCCCAACGCGGACATCTCCATGATCTTCCGCGGGCAGGCCTTGAAGCCCGCCGATGACAGCCCCTTCGTCAACGAGATCTTCAACCCGGACTTCACCGACTTCGTCTACGGCCAGCCCGAGACCCAGCGCCGGGCCATCATCGACGAGTTCCGCGGCACCAACTACTCGGTAATCGACACCGACCTTCTGACCCGCATCTTCGACATCCTCTATCAGCAGAAGGTCAGCGGGAAGCATCGCCACGCCTTGCGGCCGAGGACCACCGTGGTCGGAGCCGTGGAGCAGGCCGGCGAGATCGTCCTCGAAACCCTGGACGCCGCAACCGGGCTCATCGCGCAGGAACCCTACGACGCCGTGATCCTGGCCACGGGCTATCGCCGCGACCGCCTGGAGACCATCATGCCGTCGCTCGCCCCGCATCTCACCGACGGCACCATCGGGCGCGACTACCGTCTCGCCACCCGCCCCGGTTTCGAGCCCGGCATCTACCTCCAGGGCTTCAGCGAGCCGACCCACGGCCTGAGCGATACCCTCTTGTCCATCCTGGTCATGCGGGGGCATGAGATCGCGCAATCGCTCCTCGCCGACCGGCAGAGGGTGGCGGCGCGGGCCTGAGCCGGCCCTCGGTCGATGAGCTCGGGAAAGGAGCATGGCGGGTGTTGCAGGGTCGAACGGGCGAACGATGTGCTTGAGCCGAGCCGATGCGGAACCTCGTTGGGAGTCAGGTCCAGACGATGCGGTCTACAGCCTCGACCGCGTCACGTTCTCGGTTCCCGGGCGCGTACTGCTGCAGCCGCTGACCCTGACCATCCCCGCCGGCCGGGTCATCGGCCTCATCGGCCATAACGGGTCCGGCAAGTCGACGCTGATCAAGCTGCTCGGCCGCCAGCAGGCCCCGAGCGCCGGGCGTGCCCTGTTCAAAGGCGCCCCGATCGAACAGCTCGGGGACCGCGCCTTCGCCCGCGAGGTCGCCTACCTACCGCAGACGACGCCGCAGGCACCGGGCATGCTGGTCAGGGAGCTCGTCGCCATGGGCCGCTATCCCTGGCACGGCGCGCTGGGCCGGATGGGCCCGGCCGACCGCGAGGCCGTTGCCGAGGCGATGCGGCTCACCACGGTGACCCCCTTCGCCGAGCGCATGGTGGACAGCCTCTCCGGCGGCGAGCGCCAGCGCGTCTGGCTCGCCATGCTGGTGGCCCAAAATGCCGGCTGCCTCCTCCTCGACGAGCCCATCGCCGCCCTCGACGTCGCCCACCAGATCGAGGTGCTCTCCCTCGTGCGCCGGCTGTCGCGGGAGCGCGGCCTCACCGTCGTCGTCGTCCTGCACGACGTGAACATGGCGGCCCGCATCTGCGACGACCTCATCGCGCTCCATGGCGGACGCCTCATCGCGCGCGGCACGCCAACCGAGATCGTCACGCCGGAGGGGCTGGAGGCGATCTACGGGGTGCGCATGGGAGTCTTCCCCCATCCCCGGACGGGCATGGCCCTGAGCTACCTCGACTGAGGCCGGCCCGAACCCACATCGCGCTTCATGCGTTGCCCCGCCAGATCAGGGAGCGACGCATGTCCGAGACGACGAAACCGCCCGAACCGACCAGGGTGAACGAGGATCTGGCCTCCTCCACCTACGACCGATCGCGTGATGGGACGCCGGAGCAGAAAAGCGCTGCGACCGGCCCAAAGGATACCGTCACCGGCACTGTCCAGGAAACGCCGGACGAGCCGAGCGACCGCCCCGGCACCGAAGCCGAGGAGAACGCCTGATGAGCATGGATAAGTCCGCGCCCGAGGCGCCCGCCGCGGTGAGGCTGACGGAGCCCCGCGACAAGGCCTATTGGGCTCGCTATTTCCAGACCCCGAGCGAGGAGGTGGAGGCCGCCGTGGCGGAGGTCGGCCACGATCCCGCGAAGGTCGCCGAACGGCTCGGAAAGCCGTGGCCGTTCGAAGCCAGCGGCATCGTGTGAGGAGCGGTCCGCACCGCGGGGCCCGGATGCTGCGGTCGCCGACCGAGGCCGCGAGGGCCGGGGCCCGCGCGGTGTTGCCCGACGCGGGGTCGCGTCCACTTTTGGGCCGGACGGCGCAGAGCGGGTCGGGTTAGAGGGGAGCCTGCCCGCGGAGATTCCTTGTCGATGGACGCCGAAACCCTGTCCCGCCGCACCCTGCGCTTCGTCAACGTGGCGCATGCCCTCGATCACTTCGTCCTGCTGATCTACCCGACGGCGGTGATTGCCATCGCCGCGCGGACCGGCCTCGGCTACGGTGAGCTGATCACGCTCGCCACCGGCGCCTTCGTGGCCTTCGGCCTTTGCGCGCTGCCGATGGGCTGGCTCGCCGACCGGTTCGGACGGCGCAACCTCCTGGCGGTGTTCTTCTTCGGCTACGGCCTGTCGTGCCTCGGTGTCGCGAGTGCCGCGAGCCCAAGGGCCTTCGCCCTGTGGCTCTGCGCGCTCGGGCTGGCTTCGGCGATCTATCACCCGGTGGGCTCGACCATGCTGGTCTCCCATGCGCGCCGCCTCGGGCGCGACCTCGGCGTCAACGGCGTCTGGGGCAATCTCGGCGCCGCCACGGCCTCGGGCGTCACGGCGCTGCTGGCGACGGGGTTCGGCTGGCAGGCGGCCTTCGTCGTGCCGGGCCTGGTCTGCCTCGCCTGCGGGGCGGCCTTCGTGGCGATGGTCCCCGGCGACGGCGAGGGCGCGCAGGGCAAGGCCGGGGGCAAGGCGGTCCTCGCGGTGTCCCGGCCGATCCCTCTCCTCGCGGTCTTCGCCTGCGCCATCGTGGCCGGTGGGATGACCTTCAACATCACCACCATCGCCCTGCCGAAGGTGGTGGACGAGGGCATCGGCGACGGTTTGCCCCTCGCGCTGATCGGCTCCGTGGCCACCCTGGTCTTCGTGTTCGGAGCCCTGACCCAGCTGCTGATGGGGCGCCTGATCGACCGCTACAGCCTGCCGGCGCTGTTCCTCGGCCTGTCCGTGCTGCAGCCGCTCGGCCTTGGGATCGCGGCCCTGAGCACGGGCGTTCCGCTCCTCGTCGGCCTCGTCCTGGCCATGGCGGCGCTCTACGGGCAGGTGGTGATCAACGACGCGATGGTGGCCCGCTACGTGCCGCCCCTCTACCGCGCGAGGGCCTACAGCGTGCGCTATTTCCTCGGCTTCACGGTGAGCGGGTTCGTGGTGCCCCTGATCGCGATCCTGCACGAGCGGGGCGGGTTCGGCCTCGTGCTCGGGATCGCGGCGGCGTTCGGCGCCGTCATCGTCGCCTCGGCGGTCGGCTTCTTCGGCCTCACGCGATGGGAGCGATCCCGGCCCCTCGCCCCGGCGGAATGACCGCCACGCGACCGGCCTTCGCACCGCCATCGGACGGATTGATCGCGAAAGCCGGGCGAACGTCCTATTCCGGTCCCGCCAGCGGGAGCGATGCCATGCAGAAGCGCTACGAGATTTTCGCCGACTACCACCAGTTCTATCTCTGGGATCAGGCCGAGAGCCCCGACACGGCACTGGATTACACCGACGACGATCTCCAGCGGAGGATCAAGGCGGCGCCGTTCCTCGTGGTGATCCAGCCCGAGCGCAACATGTCCGTGCCGGTGGAACTCGACATCGTCGACGGGCCGCCCGACGAGGCCCTCGACCTGTGGGACCATGTGGCGGAAGCGAGCCTCGACCTGCCCTCGGGCCGGCTCGAGATCCACGAATGCACCGGCGGATCGATCGACATCCTGTCGGTGGCCCCCGGCACCTACCGCGTCCGCGCGTATTTCGGCGGCCTCGGCACCCTCACCGACGATGGCCTGGACGGCGAGGACCATTACCGCCTCGTCCTGTGGCCGGCCCCGTCCGCCCCCCTCGCGGTGATCAAGCAATTTTCCGGTGCCCGCTGATCGGGCGGCCCTTCGCAGCGACGCTGTCACAGGTCTCGCGGGATGCGCGGGGCCCTCCTCCCCCTTGTGGGGAGGAGTTGGAGGTGGGGGTGGTCGGGCGACCCTCCTCCTGCTGCGGAGGCTGGCGGAGCCACCCCCACTCCTAGCCTCTCCCCACAAGGGGGAGAGGGACGCGGTCTGCCTGCACGAGCAGATGTGTGAACCCAGTATCCCCTTGCAGCGGGGGGCGGAGCCGCAGCCCGGCCCCTCACACCGCGAAAAAAATCCACATCGGCCGGGAACCGCACCCCGCCCGCCGCGTTTCACGCGTGCGAGGCCACGATCGGCTCGCACCTTGGCGCCGGACACGGTGTCCGGCGGCCTGTGTCATCACGTTGCTCTTCAGGAGGATGTGGTCATGAGGACCTTGGATTTCGCACCGCTCTACCGCTCGACCGTCGGTTTCGACCGCATGATCTCGCTGCTCGACCAGGCGACCCGGATCGAGCCGTCGACGACCTGGCCGCCCTACAATATCGAGAAGGTGGCCGACGATGCCTATCGCATCACCATGGCGGTGGCGGGCTTCACCCCGGATGAGATCGACCTGACGCAGCACGACACCGTGCTTCAGGTGACCGGCCAGAAAACGGGTCAGGACGGGGAGCGCGCCTATCTCCATCGCGGGATCGCGACGCGGCCGTTCCGGCAGACCTTCAACCTGGCCGACCACGTGAAGGTCACGGGAGCCAGCCTCGACAACGGGCTGCTGACCGTGGACCTCGTGCGCGAGGTGCCCGAGGCCTTCAAGCCCCGCCGCATCGCCATCGCCGGCGCGACGAGCCCCATCGGCCAGGACAACACCCATGTTCAGGACGAGGCGCCCGCGCAGGTCGAGGACCGCGCCAAAGCCGCCTGATCCGCACCCGACCCACCAAAAATACCCTCGGGGGCCTCCGGGCCCGCGAGGGGCGCATCCATTTTCCAGTCCTGCCTCACGGCCCTCAGGGAGGATCGATCATGTCGATGAAGGAGACGCACCTGTCCCGTTCCGGCCTCGGAACGTCCGGCCTGATGAACGGCCCCATGAACCCCGCGGCGACCCAGCCCGCCTCGTTCGAGGCGTGGCAGGCGCTGGTGGCGCCCGGGGACGTGTTTCGTCATCCGCGCGAGGTGCTGGCGCACCCGCTCCTGACCCGCGAGGAGAAGCGGACGATCCTGGCCTCCTGGGTCTCGGATGCCTGCGCCCTCGAGAACGCCCCGGGCCTGCGCTGCCTCACCGGGGCCAGGGCCGAGCCGGTGACCGTCGATGCCCTGCTCGCGGCGCTCGCCGAGATCGACGGGGATGTGCCACCGGAGACGGCCGCCCCCGGCACCCGTCGCCCCGCCCCTCGCCGCCGGCCGCGCCTCGCGAACCTGCACCACTATCTCCGCCCGCGTCGCCGCAACGACGACGACGAGCCGCCGCCCTGCCCGGCGACGATCATGCCCCGCCCCCGGACGCCGCCGAGCGCTGATGCGATCCCGGCTTGAGCGGGGAAGCCTGACGCGATCCGCCGTCGACGGGCGGCGGTGGCGCGAGGCGGCCTGGCCCCGCGCGCGTGATGACCAAGCCCCATTCCCTTGCCGATCAAAGCGAGTGATGTCCGAGGTTGGGCGCCAGCGTGGGAGACCTGCTCAAGGTGGCAAGCGGACCCTGGCCTTACGCGCTGAAGCGGACGTTTCGCCTCCGACTCAACCTAGTCGTACATGTTGTTGCGAGCCCCACCCAAAGCGGACATAGGGCTGGGGATTAATCACCCGAATGATGCGGGCACGATGTAATTGCCAGCGAGGTCGTCTGGGAGGCTTTTGCCGGTGACCGGTTTTAGGATTGGTAAGCGATGCGCGGGACCCCGGTCGACATGTTGCCTTAGGTTAACTGAGTTTACCGAGGACCTGATCGATGAGTTGGTCGACGGAGAATAGCCAGAATCAACTGCATGCTGTGGGCGGTTAGCCCGATCATCTTGCCACGGGGAGGAAACTCGAAGAGGGTGCAAGGCTGCAATCAGAAGGTGGCTAACCGTGCCTAGTCCGTTCGAGACGCGTACACCTGCTGTCGAAGGTAATCAGCTAATCCGGGCGCCCCAGCGCGAAGCCTTTGCCCGTATCGCGGAGTTCGCAGCCGAAACGGATCGCGAAGCGGGTGTAGTTTTACCCGTTGGCTGCGGCAAGTCGGGAACCATCGCGCTCGCACCGTTTGCCTTCCGATCGCGCCGCACCCTGGTGGTCGCACCAAACCTTCATATCGCGCAGCAACTTCACAACACTTTTGATCCGGCGAAGGACGATATGTTCTATCGCATCCGGAACGTTTTGAACGGCGGGCCGTGGCCCGAACTCGTCGAGATCCGCGGAACGACGGCGAACCGATCCGACCTCGACGTCGCCGAGATTGTCGTCACGAACATCCAGCAGCTACAGGGCGCCGGGAACCGTTGGCTGACATCGCTTCCCAACGACTTCTTCGACCTGATCCTTTTCGACGAGGGGCACCACAATGTCGCCCAGTCTTGGGACGCGCTGAAGGCGGCGTTTCCTGCGGCCCGCGTGCTCAACTTTAGCGCGACGCCGATGCGTGCGGACGGCCAAATCATGGCCGGTCGGATCATTTATTCTTACCCAGTGGCGAGGGCGATACGTGAAGGCTACGTGAAGCGGCTCAAGGCCGTGGTCCTGAACCCTCGCACCCTGCGCTATGTCCGACGTGAGGACGGACAGGAGATCGAGGTCGACCTCGAAGAAGTACGCCGTCTCGGCGAAGACGACGCCGACTTCCGGCGGAGCATAGTTACCTCGACCGAGACGCTAAACACCATCGTTGACGCCTCGATCCGAGAACTCGACCGGCTGCGTCGCGAGTCAAGCAACACCAACCTGAAGATCATCGCCTCGGCGTTGAACTACGAGCACTGCCGCCAGATCGTCGAGGCCTATCGGGCACGCACCCGTCGCGCTGATTTTGTACATTCGAGGGAGGAAGGCACTGCCAATGCGCGTGTCCTGCGCAGACTCGAAAATAACGAACTCGACGTGATCGTGCAGGTCAGGAAACTTGGCGAAGGCTTCGATCACCCGCCGCTGGCCGTAGCTGCTGTCTTCAGCATGTTCGGCAACCTGTCGCCGTTCGTGCAGTTCGTCGGCCGCATAATGCGGGTCGTCACTCAGAATGCCCCAAACGACGCGGTCAACCGCGGGGTTGTCGTCTTCCATGCCGGTGCCAACTGCGCCCAACGGTGGACCGACTTCCAGACGTATACTAACGCAGACCAAGAGTTCTTTGACGAGTTGCTCCCTATGGAGGGACTCGACTTTACAAACCGGAACGAGATCGAGGTGGAGCCGGTCCCGCGCGATCTGAACGAGGGAATGGATGTCAGATTCCAGTCCGAAGTGCACATTCAAGAGATCCCGCTAATTGAGGAGGACGAGGAGGCGCTCGCCCTGATTCGACAGCTTCAGGAGCGGGGATACGACCCGGATACCGTCGCCGGCGCTATGCGTCGGTTGGAGCCGGTGGACGTCACTCGAGTTCGGCAACGCCAAGCGTCGCGCGCCTCCCTCGACACCCGCGTTCAGACTGAGGTTGGACGAATCTTCGCGCGTCGCGGGGTCAATCATCAAGGCCGGGATCTAGATAGTCAGCGACGGAGCCGGACGAACTTCGTCGTCCTGAAGTCGGCCATTGACCGGCACATCCACACGCTTCTCGGGGTCGGCGCAGGGGAACGCAGCGAGCTGTCCCAGCAACAACTCGACCACGTGAACGCCCAGTTTGATGCCCTGGTCGCGCAGGCCGTGACGGAGGTATTTGGTGCCTAGAATTCGGTCGCTCGTCACCAACGTTCAGATTGACATCGTTCAGCGGGCGCACGAATGCCAGGGCAATGGTAGCCATAAGTTGACGAAAGGACAACGTCGGTTAGCAGTGAGAAAGGACCGGGGGTGGGACAACTACTGTCTCGAATGCGGTAAGCGCATTCTGGAGCGGGATGCAGCCAAGATCGCATCTCTTCTCGAGGCCATCAACGGCAGCGTCACGGTCGTCCCCGACGACGATTAATCACTCCGCGGTTTCGGCGAAATTTACTTCACGCCGGACTTTTTTGGTATCTGGAGGACGTCACCGTCCCGTCGTTTGACGATCTCGATCATATCAAGCGAGCGCTAGGCGCACCCGCCTTTACGACAGAGTTGCTAGCTAAGCTAAGGGGCAATTTTCAGGCGCTGAGCCAACGCCCGCGCTCATGGAGCGGAGCTACCAAGCGCCGCCATTGGAATGAATGTCGGCTCCCTTGTTTTGTTACCTGAAACCGCACTGCAGATCTCCAGCCAACCCAATTATGATCTCTGTCGCGCAAGGTGGCCTGAAACCGGCCTTTCCCAGAATCTGCTAAGAATCGGGAGTAGACGCGACTACGCGTCAGACTTCCCACCGCCGCTCCACCTTCGCGCCAACCACCATCTTAAAAATCCTAAAATAGGAATTTATGATTGACACCGTGACGCTCCTCGGGTATCAATGAGGAACGCTCAAGAAGTGTGACGAGAGGGGCAGCGAGATGGAGCTTCCCCTGGAAACACGCCGGCTCGTCGAGCAATTGATGCGGACGACGAGCATGACCGGCCGCGAGATCGCGGAGCGGACGGGGGTCCGCCCCCAGACGATCAGCACCTGGAACCGCCAGCATGGCTGGCGCGAGGGGGTGAGCGACGCAGCGCGCCGCCTCGACCCCGGGGCATGGGCGCCCGCGAGACGGCGTGCCGTGGCCAAGCTCTACGGGATGGCGGAGGTCGAGACCGCGACCCTGGCGGTGGCGCTCGGCGGCACAGTCGTCGGCGCGCCGGCCCTGTTCCGCGCCTGCGGATTCGAGCGGAGGCCGCGCGCCAGCCCGGTGCCGCACCCGCCGAAGGGCGGGGCGCCGCCTTCGGCGGCGCGCGTGACGGAAAATCTGGGCGAGGCCCTGCGCGCCCATATCGGCCGCCAGATCGCGCGGTTCGACGCGGCGCTGACCGGCGAGACGCCGCCGGGCCTCGATTCGGCGAAGGTGCTGCGCGACCTCGGCGGCCTAAAACGGCTGCTCGACGACCTCTCCGGCGATGACAGGGAGCGGAACCATGCGACGTCCCGCTTACCCGCCGACGACACCCGTGAGGACGATCTGCCGGCCCTGCGCGCGGCAATCGCGGCGCGCTATGCGGCATGCTGCGGCGAGCGGCCGGATGCCGGGCTTCCTGGCGAGCCTGCCGCCGCACCTGATCCGTGCGCTGGCCTCGGACTGGCTCCATAACGCCCGGACCGACCAGCTGCCGCCCTGCCCGTCGCGGGGGGACTGGACCACCTGGGCGGTGATCGGCGGGCGCGGCTCGGGCAAGACCCGCACGGGGGCCGAATGGGTGCGGGCGCTGGCCGGGGGCGACCCCGCCTTTTGCGCGGGGGCGGTGGGCCGCATCGCCCTCATCGGCGAGACCTATGCCGACGTGCGCGACGTGATGATCGAGGGGCCGTCCGGCCTGCTGTCCCTCTCCGGGTCGCGGCCGCTCTGGTCGCCTTCCCGGCGGCGGCTCGAATGGGCCAACGGCGCCGTGGCCCTGGCCTTCTCGGCCGAGGAGCCGGATTCTTTGCGCGGGCCGCAATTCGGCGCCGCCTGGTCCGACGAGATCGCCAAATGGCGCCGGCCGGACGCCACCTACGACATGATCCAGTTCGGCCTGCGCCTCGGCGACCGGCCGCGCAACCTCGTCACCACCACCCCCCGGCCGATCCCGCTGATCCGCCGCATCCTTTCCGACCCGCTCACAGTGGTGAGCCGCTCGCGCACCGCCGACAACGCGGCCAACCTGGCGCCGTCCTTCCTCGACACCGTGGTCGGGCGCTATGCCGGCACGCGGCTCGGGCGCCAGGAGCTCGACGGCGAACTGATCGAGGACCGGCCCGACGCCCTGTGGACGCGGGAGGGGATCGAGGCCTCCCGCATCGACCGGATGCCGGAGCTCGGGCGGATCGTGGTGGCGGTGGACCCGCCCGCCTCCTCGAAGGCGGGGGCGGATGCCTGCGGGATCGTCGCCGCGGGGCTGGGGGCCAACGGGCATGCCTACGTCGTCGCCGACGCCACGATCGGCCGGGCGAGCCCGCAGGCCTGGGCCGGCGCGGCCCTGGCCCTCTACCATCGCCTGGAGGCGGACAGCCTCGTGGTCGAGATCAACCAGGGCGGCGAGATGGCCATCGCGGTCATCGCCGAGGTGGATGCCGCGGTGCCGGTGATCCCGGTGCGGGCGACGCGCGGCAAGTATCTGCGGGCCGAGCCGGTCTCGGTGCTCTACGCGCAGGGCCGCGTCCATCACGTCGGCAGTCTGCCGGCGCTCGAGGACGAGCTCTGCGATTTCGGTCCGGACGGCCTCTCCAGCGGCGCCTCCCCCGATCGCCTCGACGCCCTCGTCTGGGCCCTCACCCACCTGATGCTGGGCCAGAGGGCCGAGCCGAGGATCCGGCGGATGTGAGCGTCAACAGACCTATGAGCGCACGGCCCGGTCGCGGAACGGCATCGCGGAGACGGTCCGGTCGGCTTCCAGCGTGAGGCCCGAAATTCGCCTGAGGCTCGCCACCGCGCCGCTGTCGATAGACCCGCTGACGATGCCCAGATCCTCGTACGCCGCATGCACGACGAGGCCGAGACCCTCGGCCTCCTTCACGATGCCCTGGAAACGATCAGGGTCACTCACCGACATGTTCAGCGCGACCTCGGCCATCGGATTACTCCTCGTCTCCGAGCCGCCGTCTCGAAGGCGCTCGCCATGCCGACGAATATAGGCCTCCGCGGACCATTACGCGAGTGGCGCCTGGACCAACCCGGCGCCGACATCCTTGCTGTCGGCGGACAGGGGCTTGGCCCTTTGCATCAGATAGGCCCAGAGGGAGCGACCCCGGGCCTGAGGCGCGGCTTCGAGGAACAGGGCCGCGATGCCCGCCGCATGAGGTGCGGCCATGCTCGTCCCGTCCAGGGCCTTGTAGAGGTCCGGAGCGGGCCAACTCGCCATCACATCCATGCCCGGGGCGGCAAGGTCGATCTTCCCGCCACCCGGATTGAGACCGGCATTCGAGAACCAGGCCGTCTTCAGCGCGCGATCGACGGCGGCGACCGAGAAGATGTCGGGGCAATTGGCGGGGTGACTGACGGGATTGATCTTGCCGCGGGCACGGTCGCTGTCGTTGCCCGCCGCGGCGACGATCAGGGACCCTCTCGCGAGGGCGCGTTCGGCAATCTGCTGAAAGACGGCCGAGTATGCCTGGCCCCGTTCGACGGCGCTGCCGAGGGACAGGGAAATGACGTCACAATTGTGGGACAATGCCCATTGGAGTCCGGCGATGATTCCCGCATCGGTACCGCGCCCGCTGTTGTCCAGCACCTTGCCCACGTAGAGATCCGCATCGTAGGCGATGCCGTAACGCGGCAGATGTTGGGGCCTGCGCGCGCCGACCGCCACGCCGCAGCAATGCGTCCCATGCCCGTTGCCGTCCTGAACGCCCTGCCCGGCGATGAAGGATTGCGAAACGATCGTCCGCCCGGTGAAATCCGGATGGGTCAGATCGAGTCCCGTATCGAGGACCGGGACTTTCACGCCCCGGCCGGTGAAGCGGCTGTCGGGAACACGCGTCGCTTGAAGTCCCCAGGACAACTGACTTTCGTCATAGGAGATCTCCTGCATACGCCCGCCCAAGCCGCTGTCACTCGGACCGGCTCCGGTCATCGTGTCGTAGAGGTGATTCACGGCATCCCGGTACCCGCGAAGGTAGGTCAGGTCGATGCTTCCATAGGTGTGGACGTAGCGCTCGGGCTCCATCGCATACAGGGCCGATGACTGGGCAACCGCCGAATTGACCGCGGCGATCTGGTCCGGCGGGGAGTTCACCACGGCCACTCCGAGTTCGTGGAACACGATCCCCTGTCCCTCGGCGATGGACAATTCGTCGATCTGAAGGGCTTCGGACCCTCCGACGCTCTGGAGACTCAATCCGGCCGTGTCGTTCAGGTGGCTCTGGGCGGCAGCCGTCTCATCGGGTCCGAGCAGGATCAGGTATCGGCCCGTCAAGCGCTCGATCGAACCGGCCATGGGGTGGGATGAAACGATCGGTTGCACGCCCGGTCCGCCGGACCTGGATTGCGTGCCGCGTGATTGAGACTTCGGACCGCGTGCCTTGCCCATAACGTCGCCCCCGACATGCCCATCGGCAGTATCCGATGATTTCAGCGCAGTCATCGCGCGGTCACGACAGTCGTTCGACGCCGCGTGAAATGCAACCTGGTTTTTCAGATGCAACCCAGATTAGGATAGCCGGGTCATGCCGAACCTCCTCACCCGCCTCGCGCGGGCCGCCTTCCCCGTGGCCGAGACCAAGGCCGCTCCGGTCGCCGGCATCGGCCTCGCCTTCTACGGAGAGGGACGGGCAGTCTGGACCGCGCGGGATTACGGCGCCCTGGCGCGGGAGGGGTTCCAGCGCAACGCCATCGTCCACCGGGCGGTGCGGCTGGTGGCGGAGGCCGCCGCCGCCCTGCCCCTGGTGCTGACGGACCGGGCGGGCCCGCATCCGCTCCTCGCCCTCCTCGCCCGGCCGAATGCCCGCGAGGGCGGGGCGCGCCTGCTGGAGACGCTCTATGGCCACCTCATGGTCTCGGGGAACGCCTATCTCGAAGCCGTGAGCCTCGACGGCACCCCGCGCGAGCTCCACGCCCTGCGCCCGGACCGGATGCGGGTGGTGCCCGGCCCCGATGGCTGGCCCATCGCCTACGACCACAATGTGGGCGGCCGGACCCTGCGGCACGACCAGACCCGCGAGGGCGTGCCGCCGATCCTGCACCTCACCCTGTTCCATCCGGCGGACGACCATTACGGCCTGTCGCCCATGGAGGCGGCGGCGGTGGCGCTGGACATCCACAACGCCGCCGGGGCCTGGAACAAGGCGCTCCTCGACAATGCCGCGCGGCCCTCCGGGGCGCTGGTCTACGCCACGTCCAACGGGTCGACGTTGAGCGAGGCGCAGTTCACCCGCCTGAAGGGCGAGCTCGAGGCCAATTACCAGGGGGCCGCCAATGCCGGCCGGCCCCTGCTGCTGGAGGGCGGCCTCGACTGGAAGCCGCTCTCGCTCTCGCCCAAGGACATGGATTTCGTGGAGGCCAAGGCCGCCGCCGCCCGCGAGATCGCGTTGGCCTTCGGCGTGCCGCCCCTGCTGCTCGGCCTCTCGGGCGACAACACCCACGCCAACTACGCCGAGGCCAACCGCGCCTTCTACCGGCAGACGGTGATCCCGCTGGCGCGTCGCACCGCCGAGAGCCTCGCCCAATGGCTGGAACCCGCCTTCGGCCCCGCCCGCCTGGAACCCGACCTCGACGCCATCGAGGCCCTGGCGCCGGAGCGGGAATCGCTCTGGCGCCGGGTCCAGGCCGCGGATTTTCTTAACGAGGCGGAGAAACGCGAGGCGGTGGGCTACGGGGCGGCGTCATAGATGGGTCAGTTCCAGGTGTGCAGCACCGTGCGCCAGTCGCTGCCCTCGCGCTCGAGAACGTTGACCCAGTTGCCCTCGAACGTCTTCTTCGCGCCCCCCTCGCCGGGGCCGGACATGGACCAGCGCCCGGTGACGAGGAGAACGTCCCCCTTCATCTGCGCCGAGTTGACCTTGATCGCATGCTCCTCGAACCCCTTCGCCTTCAATCCGGCGAAGAAGGCGCCGATCTTGTCGGCGCCGGACACGGCGGCGCCCTTCGGGATCACCATGGCGTCGGCCGCGTAGAGCCCCTTGAGCCCGTCCATGTCGCCGGAATTGTAGGTCTGGTCCCAGCGGGCCGCGGCGGCCTTGGCATCGGCTGTCGGATCGGCGGCCGAGGCAAAGGTCGGCACGATCAGGCACAGCAGGACGGCTGTGCCGCGCAGCTTATTGGCCAGGCCCATGCTCGTCTCCAATTCCCGATTCGCCTCAGATCAAACGCGAATATTGTCTTTCTTTCATGAATAGGAAAGCGAAATCTCGGTACGTGCCCGCGAGATGTGGCGTTCATCTTGAGCCGCACATTGAAGGCTAGTCGTCACGATAGGCTTGGCCGATACCGAGACATCCTCCACCGCATCGAACCGCAGGGGGTCTCGCCCAGCGGGCGCACCCCGCTTGGAGCCGGACCGCGACGGCTGTGCCTCTCTCCAAGAGGCTTCGACATGAGGCACGACGGGCTCCCCCTCCTGGAAGGCGACGATATTCACCCGTCCGCTCTTGCAAGTGATCCACGTCCCTCTCCCCCTTGTGGGGAGAGGTCAGGAGTGGGGGTGGCTCCGCCAGCCTCCGCGACTTGGACTTGGACTTGGTCACGCCGGACGCCCTGGTGAGCTTCGCCACGAGACCCGCCGTCTCGTCGTCCTCGATGGAGAGCGGCATCCGCACCTCCGGGAGATCCTCATTTCGATGAGGATCTCCCACTGCGCCCACCTGTCCTCACACCCTTCGGGAGCCCGCCATGGACGGCCATTTCACCGGCTATGCCAGCCTGTTCGGCGTGGCCGATCTCGGCAACGACGTGGTGGCGCGGGGCGCTTTCGCGGGGAGCCTCGGCGAGCGCGGGGCCGCCGGCGTGCGGATGCTGTTCCAGCACGATCCGGCCGAGCCGATCGGGCGCTGGCTCTCCCTGCGCGAGGATGCGCGCGGCCTGCGGGTGGAGGGCCTCATCAACCTTGCCGTCCAGCGCGGGCGCGAGGCCGACGCGCTGATGCGCGAGGGCGGCCTCGACGGTTTGTCCATCGGCTTTCGGACTCTTCGGGCGAGCCCGCAGCGCGGGGGCCTGCGCCGCCTCCTGGCGGTCGACCTGTGGGAGATCTCCCTCGTCACCTTTCCCCTCCTGCCCGGCGCCCGTGCCTCCGTGCCGGACGGGACGGCGGCGCCCCTCGCCATGGAACTGCGCGCCTTCGCACGGCGGCTCGCCCCGCGCGCAGCGCCGTCCGCCCGGTCCTCGGCGGCCCTTACCCCCTTCACCCTCCCCTCCGTCGCCCAACCCAAGAGGCTCGCATGACCGTCCACGTGTCGCCCAACGCCGCTTCCGCAGCCCCGGAGACCAGGTCCGCCCCGGAGACCAGGTCCGCCCCGGAGACCAAGTCCGCCCCGCACCTCCCGCTGGAGAACAAGGCGGCGCGCCCCGCCTCCGACGTCGAGGTGGGCGCCGCCATGGGCGAACTCTCCCGCGCCTTCGAGGCCTTCAAGGAGACCAACGACAGCCGGCTCGCCGAACTGGAGAGCCGCCGCCCGGGCGACGTCCTCACCGAGGAGAAGCTCGCCCGCATCGACGCGGCCCTCGACACCGCCCGGACCCGCCTCGACCGCCTGACCCTCGACGGCCGCCGTCCGCCCCTGGGCGGGGACGGGCCGAGCCGTCCGGACTCGGCTTCCGTCGAGCACAAGGCCGCCTTCGATCTCTATGTCCGGGCGGGTGAGAGCGGCGACCTGAAGCGCCTGGAGGAGAAGGCGCTCTCGGCCGGTTCCGGCCCCGATGGCGGCTATCTCGTGCCGCAGACCATCGAGCGCGACGTGTTGCGGCGGCTCGCCAACCTCTCGCCGATCCGGGCGCTCGCCACGGTCCGTACCATCTCCGGCGGCCTCTACAAGCGCGCCGTCTCCGCCACCGATGCGGTCTCGGGCTGGGTCGCCGAGACCGCCGCCCGGCCCCAGACCGACGCACCGCCCCTGACGGAGCTGAGCTTCCCGGCCATGGAACTCTACGCCATGCCGGCGGCGACCCAGACCCTCCTCGACGATTCCATCGTCGATATCGACGCCTGGCTCGCCGACGAGGTGGAGACGGCCTTCGCCGAACAGGAGAGCGTCGCCTTCGTCACCGGCAACGGGGTCAGCCGCCCGCGCGGCTTCCTCGACGTGGACAACGTGGTGAACACCGCCTGGGTGCCGGGCAAGCTCGGCTTCGTCGCCACCGGCGCGGCCGGGGCGTTTCCCACCGCCAACCCGTCCGACGTGCTGTTCGACCTCGTCTACGCCCTGCGCGCCGGCTACCGCCAGAACGCCAGCTTCGTCATGAACCGCAAGGTCCAGAGCACGATCCGCAAGATGAAGGATGCCGACGGCAACTACCTGTGGCAGCCGCCGGTCTCCGCCGACCGGGTGGCGACCCTGCTCGGCTTCCCCGTGGCGGAGGCGGAGGCGATGCCGGATGTCGCGGCCAACAGCCTGTCCATCGCCTTCGGCGACTTCAAGCGCGGCTACCTCATCGTGGACCGCGCCGGCCTGCGCGTCCTGCGCGACCCCTACTCGGCCAAGCCCTACGTGCTGTTCTACACCACCAAGCGCGTCGGCGGCGGCGTGCAGGATTTCGACGCGATCAAGCTGTTGAAGTTCGCGTGATACGCCCCGCCTCCGGGACCCTGTCCCGGAGGCGGCTTGCCATCGCGGCGCGACACGCGGACATGAGCCGTCCCCGCGTCACGGCTGTGGATTTTCCGGCACTACCCTGGGATTCATGCTTATCGAACTCAAGATTGATCGAGGGGGCCTTTTCCCCCGGTGGCATTGCGCTATGAATTAATCTCAGGTTGATTTTCTGGGATAGTGAGCATGAATCTCGACGGGGCGGTGAACGCCAAGGCAGAGGTGTTCCTAAGAGCCTTCAAATATTCGGAGGTCGTCACCGCCTCCACGGACATAGGCGCTCAGCCGACCTTTTCCCCGCAGCCGGGGACGGCCGCGTATGCCGACATCGTCAAGGCCAGACGTGGCGGAGAGTTCGATCCGAAGGAGAAGATCGCGGTCGGGGTGCTTCGCCGTTCGGACAACAACGATCGGCCATCGGACCTGAAGCTCGGGCTGTTCGTGCAGCACAAGAAGTTGCTCCACCATCCCGTCGTCGAGGCTGCGCAACGAATCGCCAAGGGCGAGGCAAAGATCATCGTTACGGGCCGGGTCCGGCGTCAGGTGGCCGCGAGGGCCGACCTTTGCCGACCGTTGCTGATGGGCGAATCCGTCGGCCACCACCGTGTCACCGCCGGGACGATCGGGTGCTTCGGCATCGACGGGAACGGCGATGTGGGAATGGTGTCGAACAACCATGTCCTCGCTCACACGAACCGCGCGAAGCCTGGCGACGTCATCGTCCAGCCTGGACGGCTCGACCACGGCGACGCCGCGGACGCGACCCACAGGATCGCGAAGCTGCGCGCCTTCGTCCCCATCGACTTCGATCCGAGCGCATCGAACCTCGTCGATTGCGCCTTCGCATTGCTCGACGACCCAATGAATTGCGATGCACGGCGGGTCGGCCATGACAGCATCGATCCGCACAGATGGAATCTCGGTGTCATCGAAGATTTGATCCTGGATCAGGTCCCGGTGAAGAAGGTCGGGCGCACCACACGCCTTACGGAAGGCTTGGTGGAGGCCATCGACGTCGACAACGTTCGCGTCCAGATGATCAGCGGCGCACGCTCCAAATATGCGATCTTCAACCGGCAGATGGCGATCAGCGGAACCCAAAGGCCGTTCTCCAAAGGAGGCGATAGCGGTTCGTTGATCTGCACGGCCGAGGGCCGCCCGGTCGCGCTCCTGTTCGCCGGAACGGAGACGGGTGGCCGAAACGGGTTCGGCATTACTTATGCAAACCCCATCCGCACGGTTCTTGATGCCCTCGACATCGACCTCTACACTGGCCCGGCAGGAGCATGACAATGGTTGACCAGCGCGAGAAGTTGGTAGCGTCCCGGCCCGCTGCCCTGGCAGCGAAGGATGCGTTCACGAGCCGTTACGTGGCCGGCCACCCGGACCGTTCCGTCGGCCTCGGCCTCAACCGAACGGGCGACGACTGGGCGATGAAAGTCTTCGCGCAATCCCCCTCCGCCGCGAAGGAATTACCCGACCATTTCGGCGATTTCGCCGTGGAAGTTCAGATCACCGGGTCAGCGGCGGCGTTCTGACCCGCTGCGCCAATGCCGCCGGCATGACGACGTTGCCGTCCGTCCACGGGATGGGTCGCGCAAGCGGACCATGACGCAGTGTCGTGCGGGCGTATGCCCGTCCGACAATGAGCCTCTTCACTCCACCTGACGCCCCTACCGCCGCCCCGGTCGTGCCATCCAGTCCGAGCGGTTGGAGCGGCGGAAATTCGCGGACGCCTCGCCGGAGGTGAGTTGTGCCATCTCGGCGGCGCGGGAGGTGATCCAACCGGCATGCTGGCCGGTGGGGGTGACCGCCGTGAAGCCGCCGCAGGCGGTCCGGGCGCGCTTGTCCTGGCGCATGGCACCGCTCGACCAGCTGACCACGCCGACGATCTGGTAGCCGCCCGGACCGCCGCGCAGGATCGGCCCGCCGGAATCGCCGAGGCAGGCGCCGGCCCCCGCGGTCTCGGCAAGCTTGCGCCGGTCGGTCACCACCGTGACGGTGTTGGCGACCTGGAGCGAGCCGATGGACACGAGATGCGCCTGGCGCAGGGTGCGGGCGGTGTTGCGACGGTTCTCGGCCACCACGCCGAACCCGGCGATATCCACGGCGTCGCCGCTGTTGATGGCGCCGCCGCTCCGTGGGTCGAGAGGCTGGAAGTCCTGCCCCAAGGGCTCGGCGAGCTTGATCAAAGCGAGGTCGATGCCCGGCTGATCCTCCGGCGTGGTGCCGGGCACGAAATCGGGATGCATCGAGGCGGCGATGGCGAGGATGCGGCGCTGGCGGAACGCGCGGTCCACGGCGACCACGCTGTAGCCGGCCTGGTGCATGACGCAATGGGCGGCCGTCAGCACGAGATCGGGGCCGATCAGCGTGCCGGAGCAGATCTCGCCCTGGGTGCTCTCGATGCGGACGACGGAGGCGCGCAGGCCGTTGGGATCGCGGGAGACCTCGCCGTTGATCACGGCGAAGGCCGGAGCCGGAATCAGCCCGACCAGCGCCGTGACGACGGCCCTGCGGAGCGCGGTCGCGAACATCGTGTCTCTCCCGCGCCCGGCTGAAAGCCCCGGACGTCCCTGGAATGAAGCCTAGCCTATGGCAATCACCTGGCCAAGCTCCCGGTTCCGTCGCGGGGGCGGAGCGGCGTCAGGGCGCGGACCAGCCGGCGGAACGCCCCCAGCCCGCGAGGGTCCGGTCGATCCAGTCGCGCTGCGGCCCCAGCAGCACCCCTTGCGAGATGCCGCCGCAGGCGACGCCACCGACCCAGGCGGCGACGGCCAGCGGCGGAGCGCCGGGCGCATCCGCGATCGGCCCGCCGGAATCGCCCTGGCAGGCGCCGGACGCGCCGCCGGACGGCTTCATCCAGACCAGGATCCGGCTCTGCCCGTAAGGCTCGACAACGGGCAGCACGGCGCTGCGGAAGGTGCCGGTGGTGCGCGGCTCGCCCGGTTTCGAGACCCCGTAGCCGGCCAGGACGAGGCTCTCGCCGGCACGCGGCATGGCGGCGCTCAACGGGGTCGGCCGGAAGCGGCCGGGAAGCGGCGTGACGGTGCGGACGAGGGCCAGATCGATGGAGCGCCGGCGCCCGGCGATGGCGCCGGCATCGTAGCCGGGATGGACCGCGCGGGCCGCGAGCTCGATGAGCACCGGCTGGCCAGCCTCGTCGCGAACATGCACCCGGTGCTCCGCGCCGCCCTGGCGGGGGGAGGCCGCCACGCAATGGCCGGCGGTGAGCACCGCATCCTGCGCCACCACGATGCCGGTGCACACGCCGCCGTTCGAGGACAGCACCATCACGGCCGAGCCGGCCGCCTCCGGCGCCTCGCGGCCGCCGACCACGGCGCCGGCCGGCGCGGCGGCGAGGCCGAGCAGCAGCGCGGCACCGATCGCTCGCATGTCGAGATCCATTCCACCCGCCCCCTTCACCGCCCGCCCGGAGACGACGATGAATCCGATACGCGTCGATGCCGCCATCGTCGAGCCGGTCATCCTGGCCGACATGCGCGCCCACCTGCGCCTCGACCCGGACAACACCGCCGAGGACGGTCTGGTGGAGAGCCTGATCGCCTCGGCCCGCGCCATGGTCGAGCTGGCGACGCGGCGCGTCCTGGCGCCCGGCCGCTACCGGGTGATGCTCACGGCCTGGCCGGCGGACGGGTTCGTGCCCCTGCCCCTGAGCCCCCTCGTCGCCCTGGCGAGCGCCGGCTCGGTGGATGCGACCGGAATCGTCACGGCCTTCGACCCCGGCCTCGTCCGCCTCGCGCCGGACACGGTGGAGGCGCCGGGGCTGATCGTCTCCCCGGCAGCCCCGTCGCTCGCCCGGGCCGCCGCCCTCATCGAGGTCGATGCCGGGTACGGCGGGGCGGGTCCGCCCATGCCCCCTCCCCTCGTCCAGGCGATCCGGCTCCTCGCCGCGCACGGGTTCGAGAATCGCGGCGACCTGCCGTTGACCCTTGCCCCGATGGTGGAAGCGCTCATCGCGCCGCACCGCCGGATGCGCCTCTAACCGTACCGTTCGGAGCTCTGTCATGACGCACCCGCCCATCGGCGCGCGGCGCCGCCGCTACGTGCTCGAACGCTTCGTCGACGACCCGGACGGGTTCGGCGGCCACCTGCGCCGGTTCGTGGCCGGCCCCCTCCTGTGGGGCACGCTGGATTCCACCGGCCATGCGGAGCGCGCCCGCGGCGGCCGGTCCGATGCGGTGGCGACCCACCGCATCCGCCTCGCCTATCGCACGGACGTCACGCCCGCCATGCGGCTCGCCTCCGGCCCGCGCCGCTTCGTGATCCGCGCGGCGGGAGACCCCGACGGACGCGGGCGCGACCTCGTCTGCGAGGTCGAGGAACTGATCGACGCACCAGCGGAGGCCCTGCCGTGAGCGACCCCCTGTCCCTTCCCGCCAACCCGCTCCTTGCCCTGCGGGCCGCCATCCTCGCCGTCCTCGGCGAGGATGCGGAGCTCGGCCGGCTCATGGGCGGCCATGTCCGTATCCACGACGAGCCGCCGCGCGGCGCGGCACCCGTCTACGCCCTGTTCGGCCCGGCGGAGATGCGCGACGATTCCGTGGACGGCGCGCTGCGCCATGTGCATCGGCTCGGGCTGATCCTGTTCGCGAGGCCCGGCTCCAGCCGCGGCGCCGTCGAGGCCGCCGGCCGCGCCGCCGCCCTCCTGCACGAGGCGCTGCTCTCCCCCGCCGGCCATGCCCTCTCGATCCTGCGGGTCGAATCCCTCGCTTGCGCCCGTGACGAGCGCAGCGGCGAGACCCGCGCCACCCTCACCCTCCAGGCCGTCACCGAGCGGTTGCCGATCTCGAACGGAGCAATTCCATGAGCGCCCAGAAAGGCAAGGACCTCCTCATCCGGATCAGCGAGGGGGCGGGCTTCACGGCGGTGGCCGGCTGTAAACAGAACCGAAGTTAGCCCGCACATTACTTCGAGCGGCAACAAAACGCCCAATGAAGTCAGGCCGCACGAGGATATTTCTGCTGAAATACGCTTATCTGATAGCAATTTTTATCACAAAGTAGAATTTTACCGCTTATCTTAGATTGCCCGACTAATACGGAACCGAGGGTCATCGAGCCGTTAAGGTTCATGAACCAGCCATATTGTCGGGCCGCGTGAACTTCTTGAGCCGTTTCGGAATAAGTCCGCCGAGAGCTGCCCCCTCTCCTTCAAGCGCTCATCTTCGTAGCACTGAGCGGACTTCAGTTTGGCTATGGAGACGATCTCCTATCAATCGTTGGCGGCTCAGCCTCATCCTAACAGGCCGCTGAAGAAGTCTGGTTTGGCCCTCTGCATGGATGATGTTGGCTGTTGTGGCGGGGACCGGCGCTTTTGAGGCGGTTCGGTTCGTCACCTTCTGCGGTGCCTCCGTTTCTGGAGGTGAGCCCCGGCCCCGGGCCTACCCCTCATCCCGCCGCCCGGGCCAGAAGCTTTGGGAGGCGAACGAGGTTGTAGGCAGCCGCCGCGAAGGTGAAGGCCGCCTCGACCTTGGGCTTTGACCGGAGTTTGACCTTGGCCAACCCCGCCTGGACCTTGATCCAGCCGAAGACCTCCTCCACGCGCTTGCGGCAGCGCAGGCTGATCACGTAGCCGGGATGGCGGGTGGTACGACCATCGATGGCCGTTTTGCGCGGCTTGCCGGATTTGGACACCGCCCCGTTGATGGCGATGTGGGGCGTGACGCGGCGCGCCCGCAGGTCGCCGACGAAGGCCCGGACATCGTAGGCCTTGTCCGCCCCCAGGGTGATCCGATGCCGGCGCGGACGCTGGTCGAGCATCGTCAGCGTCGCCTCGCGCTCGGCGGTCCCCGTGGCATGGGTCAGCGTGGCGTCCACCACGAGCCCGTTGCGGCTCTCCATCAAGGCATGGCCCATGAAGCACAGCCGGCTCTCCTGGCCCGCGCTCTTGCGATAGAGCCGGGCATCCGGATCGGTGGTCGAGGCATGGGTCTCGTTCGAGCGCGTCTCCTTGCGGAAGTCGCGTTCGCCGTTGCGGCCGGGGCCCGGCGGTTCGCCCGAGCCGTCTTTCGGCCGGAAGCTCTTCATGCTCGCCCTGGCCTCGATCAGCGTGCCGTCGACGGAAGAGTGGTCGCTCGACAGGAGCCGCTTGACGGGCTTCAGGGCCATCAGGCTCGAGAGAAAGGCGCGGGCGACATCCGCCTCCAGCAGCCGGTCGCGGTTGTGCGTGAACACCGTCGGATACCAGACCGCGGCGTCCATCTCCAACCCGACGAACCAGCGGAACAGCAGGTTGTAGTCGATCTGCTCCATCAGCATCCGCTCGGACCGCACCGAGAAAAAGGCCTGCAGCAGCGTCGCCCGCAGCAACATCTCCGGCGGGATCGAGGGCCGACCCATCCCAGAATACAGTGCCTCGAAGCGTCCGTTCAGCCCGGCCAGGACCTCGTCGGCCAGCGCCTGGATCGGCCGCAAGGGATGATCGGCCGGAACGCGCTCCTCCAGGCGGATGTAGCTGAACAGGCTCTCCGACCGATCCTCACGCCCGCGCATCGCTCGACCCCCAACCCGCCACGGACAGAGTGAATCATCTCAGAGACAAGCCGACCAGCGACTTCTGCAGCAGCCTGCTAAGTGGCGGGATACCATGCATGGTCTGATAGCTGCACCGGATCTTCCCAACGAGCCCACTGCTGATCAAGTCGATGCATGGCTGAAGGTGAGCGAAGTGCTGGCAGATGTGCGTCTCCAGCGCCTGCTACGTGCTCAGGCGATCGATACGGGGCGGACCTTCGGCTGTCGTAAGGCTCGGGACGACCTCAAAGCGTGGCGAGCGCGACAGGACATGATCTTGGACCAAGTACGTTCGGCGATGCGCCAGGAAATGCCGGTGGGCTCCGCTGAAGGCCAGCGTCTCGCCGATGCGTACATCGCATTCATGGCGTGGAACCGAGGAGTGTCTGATGGTGAAGCGTTCAGAGCTTCCATTCGCGACATGTGGTCGGAGAATGGACTGATCGAACGGTTCTGGCATTTCGTCAGCGTGTTTGATCTTCCCCCGGTTCCACGGACACCTCTGATACGCTCCTTGCGGGCGGGGAAGGTGTTTGATGGCCAAGACGAGACGCGAGTTCACCCCGGAGTTCAAACGCGAGGCGGTGGCGCTGCTGGAGAGCAGCGGCCGCCCGCAGATGCAGATCGCGGCCGAACTCGGGATCCAACCCTCGATGCTGAGGCAGTGGCGCACGGGGCTGATGGGTGGCTCCCCACCGCCGCGGGTAGCAGGTCCACCGGGAGCCGCATCCGCAAGTTCGGTGGCTTCCCCCTCCGACCAGGCGGCCGAGATCGCCCGTCTGCGGCGTGAACTCGACCGGACGCGCATGGAGCGCGACGTCCTAAAAAAAGCGATCGGCATCTTTGCGGAGATGCCCAAGTGACGTTCGCCTTCATTGAGCAGCATGCGAGCACCTGGCCGGTGCGTCTCATGTGCCGCGTGCTCGAAGTCTCTCATAGCGGCTACTACGACTGGCGATCGCGTCCCGAGAGTGCGAGGTCGGCGTCCAACCGTCGCCTTCTCGACGACGTCCGCCGAATCCATGTCGGGCATCAGAAGCGCTACGGCTCGCCTCGGGTCCATGCCGTCCTGTGCGCAGAGGGGCGAACGACCAGTCGTGGGCGGGTGGAGCGCCTGATGCGCCGTCATGGCATCCGAGCCCTGGCAGGACGTCGATTCCGGCCCTGCACAACCGACAGCCGTCACGATCTGCCGATCGCGCCCAACCTCCTGAAGCAGCAGTTCTCCGCCGCGCTACCCAACACGGTCTGGCTGGCGGACATCACCTACCTGCCGACCGGAGAAGGCTGGCTTTACCTGGCGGCCGTCCTCGATCTCGCCACCCGCAAGATCGTCGGCTGGTCCATGCGCGAGCACATGCGGACCGAACTGACGTCGGCGGCCCTGATGATGGCCACTCCACGTCAGCGACCGAGGGCCGGCCTCATCTGTCACTCGGATCGCGGCAGCCAATACGCTGCCGAGGCCTATCGAAAGCTGCTCGTCGGCATGAAGGCGACGCCCTCCATGAGCCGGACAGGCTGGGGCTCACGATAACGCCCCGATGGAAAGCTTCTTCCACACCCTCAAGGTCGAACTCGTCCACCAGCGACGATGGGCGACCCGGGACGAGGCCCGACGCGACCTGTTCGCCTACATCGAAGGCTACTACAATCGGCAGCGCATCCACTCGGCTCTCGGCTACATCACGCCCGAGCAAGCCGAACGGAATGCGAGCTAAACCCCGTGTCCGTGGAACCGGGGGAAGATCATGTTGAATGGCCAACAGGCGAGCAATTCGCCTGAGTACGAATGGCTATCGGCCGCTACTGCCCTGCGATTGCAGATCGCTCGGTAAGGGCCGACATAAGGGGAAGCTTGGACCGGCGGCTTCCCCGCCGACCCGGCTGAAGGTCGGACCAAAAGACCGGCTTCATGCAACTCATGCTTTATCAGTGAACTTCACGAGTCGCAGGTGGCCAACGGGGTCCCAGCTATCGCGCCCGCTTTTGGATGCTCCCGCCCACAGGTTTGCCGTGTGTTGCGGGAGCAGCCTATTACGAATATCGTTCAAGCTGAACACGCAGATTTTTATGAGCATACAATATGCGTTTTGCATAAAATTCTTATGTAATTAGCTTTGGCTAATATACTTAGACGATTAGAAAATCAGCAAATGTTAGCTCGGTCTTGTTATCTAGGGTCGCGAGATGAATAGCTGCCGTTCCTCCGACGCCGTCGGCATCGTAGCTGAGACTTCCAGTTGCACGGTCATAGATGATGTGATCATTCCCATCTTGCGCAACGGTTCCGTTGACGAACATCCCTTTTAGGAGATGCGTGGGAACGGCGCCGTTTTCATCAGTGACCGCGGAGTAAATGTATCGGTCAAGATGAATTTTGTCCGACTCGGCCGAGTTAAAGTCGGACACATGGACAGTGGCGTTCCCGCCGCTTGACCATGTTGCAAAGAGGAACGTGTCACTGCCCTTGCCGCCAGCTAGGGTATCGGAACCACCTCCACCGTTCAGAGTGTTGCTAAGATTGTTGCCCGTCAACATGTCGTCGTAAGATGACCCCTGGACGTTCTCGATTCCGATTAGGGTGTCATCGCCGTCCGCTCCATGGGCTTCTCCTGTGGCAAGATTGACAGCCACCGAGCCAAACGCGCCGACATAAGAGACGGAATCCGATCCGTTGCCGCCATTCAAGATGTCGTTGCCTCGGCCGCCACTCAGCCAATCGTCTCCGGTGCCGGTGGTAAATCGATCGTTGCCTGAGCCACCGCTCAGTTTGATTGTCTCGACATTGGTGACGGTCGTACCATCACCTACAAGAGTGGTCGTTCCCATTGAGTCAGTCAGGATGAACGTCAGATCAGTCGTTGCCATCTCGCGATGAAGAAAGGCGATATCCGCGCCTGTCCCTCCATCGATGACGTCGACCCCATTGGAGGTTATGATCTCGTCATCGCCGCTTCCGCCAATCAACGTATCGCGGTCTGTCCAGGCGATCGTATAGGGGCTGTAGGGGTTATAGTCATCGAGGATGTCATCGTTGCCCGCACCGCCATTGAGATAATCGTCGCCGGCACCGCCGATGAGGCGATCGTCGCCAGCAGCCGTTGTGAAGCGATCATTGCCCGTGCCACCTATGAGGTTGACATTCTCGACCTGGACAATCGTGGTGCCATCTCCCACGAGCTCGGTAATTCCGCTTGATCCCGCCATGGAGAATGTAAGGCCTGCGATCGCTGAGGACCGATTGATGAAGGCCGTGTCTATACCGGTACCCCCGTTGATAGTGTCCGTGCCGCTATAGCTTGTAATGTTGTCATCGCCACTTCCACCTATCATAGTGTCTCGGTCCGGTGCGAGAAACGGGATGCTGCCGTAGTAGTCCGAGCTATCGACGAGGTAGTCGTTGCCAGCTCCGCCATTCAAGCGGTCGTTGCCGACTCCGCCGAACAGTCTGTCATCTCCGGCGGCGGCGGTGAAGCGATCGTTGCCCGCACCGCCGGTGAGACTGACGTTTTCGACATGGGTGATCGTGGTGCCGTCGCCCACGAGCTTTGTTACACCATCGGACCCCGTCATCGAGAATGACAGTGCGGCAGTCGCCGAGCCACGGTTGATGATGGCGGTGTCTGTGCCCGTACCGCCGTCGATGACATCGGCGCCAGCGTAGCTTCCAATGTCGTCGTCGCCGCTTCCGCCCAAGAGCTTGTCATTGCTCGTTGCAAAACTGAAGCCATACGGGTCGCCATCGTCGAGGCGGTCGTTGCCCGCGCCGCCATTCAGCATGTCGTCGCCGCCACCTCCCACCAGCACATCGTGGCCAGCTCCACCGTTCAGCTTATCGTTCCCGGTTCCGCCGTACAGGGTGTCATCGCCAGCAGTAGCTGTGAAGCGATCGTTGCCCGAGCCGCCGGTGAGGTACACGTTCTCGATATTCGTGATTGTGGTGCCGTCACCCACAAGTTTTGTGATGCCGGTGGACCCGGTCATGGAGAACGTCAGCGCGACTGTTGTTAATGAGCGATTGATGACGGCGGTGTCGGTACCTGTCCCGCCATCAAGGATGTCGGCCCCATCGTAGCTGGTAAGATTGTCGTCTCCACTTCCGCCTAAGAGACGGTCAATGCTCGCTACCTGGGTGAAGCCATAAAAATCGGCGTCGTAGAGGCGATCGCTACCCGCACCGCCGACCAGTGTGTCCTTGCCTAACCCGCCGTAGAGCACATCGTTACCGGCTCCACCGTTCAACTGATCATTGCCGGCTCCACCGTACAGGCTGTCATCGCCTGCACCGACAGTGAAGCGATCGTTGCCCATACCGCCGACGAGAGAAATGTTCTCGACATTGACAATTGTCGTCCCGTCACCTCCGATTTTGGTGATGCCGGTAGACCCCGTCATAGCGAATGATAGCGCTGTGATCGATGAGGATCGGTCGATGTATGCTGTGTCGGTGCCAGCGCCACCGTCGATAATATCCGCTCCATCGCGGCTCGAAATGCTGTCGTTTCCGGTTCCGCCCATGAACCGTTCGTTGCCAGTCGACGCACTGGAAGTGTAGCCGTTGAACTCGTTCAGGCGGTCGTCGCCTGCCCCGCCGTCGAGAGTATCATTCCCGGTTCCGCCGTTCAGCGTGTCGTCGCCCGTTCCACCCTTCAGCGTATCGTCCCCGGCGTCGCCGTCCAGCACATCGTTCCCAGCACCGCCATTCAGAGCGTCCTTGCCGCCGCCTCCGGAAAGGAAGTCATCGCTGGTGCCGGTGGTGAAGCGATCATTGCCCGAGCCGCCGATCAGGTGAAGGCTTTCCACGTTGACGATCGTCGTACCGTCTCCAGTGCGTCCAGTTGAGCCAGTCATGGAGAAAGTTTGAGCAACGAGGGCGGATGAGCGGTCAATGAAGGCGGTATCGAAGCCTGCTCCACCATCAATGGTGTCTGCCCCGCCGGCGCTTCTGATGACGTCGTCCCCAGTCCCACCGAGCAGTCTGTCGTTTCCGGTTGGCGCGTCAAGATAGGAGCCATCTCCGTCAATGAGGCTGTCGTTGCCGGCACCGCCGCTCAGCACGTCATTACCGAGCCCGCCATTCAGCGTGTCGGCGCCGGCGCCCGCGGTAAAGCGATCATTGCCGGAACCGCCGGTCAGGCTGATGGTCTCGATACCAACGACCGTCGTTCCGTCGCCAATGAGCGTCGTGACAGTCCCGGCATCTGCCATGGTGAATGTCAGGTTTGCGGTAGCCGAAACGCGGTTAAGAGTGAGGCTATCGGTTCCGGTTCCCCCGTCGATCACGTCCCGACCGCTATAGCTTGAGATACGGTCGTTACCGCTTCCACCCAGCAATCGGTCGTTATCCGTGGAGGTGGCGCCCGAGTAGCCATTCCCATCGTTCAGGCTGTCATCCCCGGAACCACCATCGAGAAGGTCGGACCCTTCACCGCCGGTCAGGTAGTCGTTGTCAGCACCGCCCTTCAAGCGGTCGTTACCAATCCCCCCAGAGAGAGAATCCGTGCCTTCACCACCATCGAGTTGGTCGTTACCGGCTCCGCCGTCGAGCGTGTCGTTACCTGTCGCCGCCGTGAAGCGATCGTTACCCGAGCCTCCAGTTAGGCTGATGGTCTCGACATGAATGACCCGCGTGCCATCACCGTTAAGGGTGGTCGTTCTGTCGGATCCGGCCATGATGAAGGTCAGGTCATTGACCGCTGACGAGCGGTTGATCGTGACGCTGTCGCTGTCAGCGCCGCCATCGATAAAGTCAGCGCCACCATAGCTAGCTAACCGATCGGAACCGCCTCCGCCGATGAGCCTGTCGTTGCCGATTAGGACCGTCCAGGACGGATACGTGGCGTCCGAGAGAGAGTCATTGCCGGCTCCGCCGTCGAGGAGGTTTGCTCCTCCTCCACCCGATAGAGTGTCATCGCCGTCACCGCCTCGCAGCGTATCATTACCTGCCCCGCCGTCTAAAGTGTCGCCACCGTTGCCGCCGTTCAGCTGATCATTGCCGATGCCACCAAACAAGGTATCGAACCCGTCGCCTCCGTTCAGGATGTCGTTGCTGCCACCGCCGTTAAGCAGGTCGTTGCCGCTGCCCGTGGTGAAGCGGTCGTTGCCTGATCCGCCAATCAGGCTAACAGTTTCCACATTCACGACCGTGGTGCCGTCTCCCACCAGGGTGGTCTTGCTGGTCGATCCGGTCATCGTGAAAGTGAGACCGGCCGTTGCGGTGAAGCGGTCGAGGGTGACGCTGTCTAGACCGGATCCGCCATCAATGATGTCAACCCCGCCGTTGCTCGACATGCGATCGTCGCCGTTGCCGCCAAGCATCTTGTCAGTATCATGGGGGGCTTCAGGCGAGAAGCCGAAATATGAGTAGTCACTTAGACTGTCGTTGCCGCCGCCGCCCGAAAGAATATTTCGTCCACCGCCGCCGATGAGCGTGTCGTTACCGTCGCCCGTGGTAAACCGATCATTGCCGGTCCCACCGGTAAGGCTGATCGACTCGACATTAAGGACCCTAGTCCCATCACCCACGAGGGTGGTGGAGGAGCCCGTCATCGAAAAGGTCAGGTTCGCCTTGGTCGATGAGCGATCGAGGATCAGGCTATCGATACCCGAGCCGCCGTCGATCGTGTCCACGCCGCCGTAGCTCTCGATAAGATCCTTCCCGGCTCCGCCGATGAGACGGTCATTGCCTGCGGTCGAACCCAGGACGTAGCGGTTGTCGCCGTCTCGAAGGCTGTCGTCGCCATCTCCGCCGTTCAGGCTGTCGTTGTCCGCACCGCCATCCAGGACGTCGTTGCCACCGCCACCGACCAACGTGTCGTTGCCGCCGTTGCCGTAAATATAATCGTTCCCGTTGTTGGAATTCTGATTCGACCCTGCAGGGCCGCCATATATTAGGTCGCCTTCGGCGCCACCAGTTAGATTAAAATCACTTTGGACTGTGCCGAAGATCTTTGCCATTTTTCCTGGTAGCCTATCAAGCAGCACAATTGATGGAATATCTAAGTCAACTCTGCGACGGAATTAGCATCAAGGGCTTGCGCCCAATGTTCATGGCAAATTTTTTACTAAACCTGCCGTAAATGCTTCCGCTACCAGCGACAGAGCAGAATGATTCTGAATTTCCGGACTTGGATACCGCAAATTGTTGTGGGGTGCAAAACGGTTGTTGAGGGTGCGACCTCGCTGAGCAAAGCAAATTGGCATGCTTGCCTTTTAAAAAAGGACTTCAAACGTAAAATATTGTTGTAGGATAAGGGTTTGTCTCCAGGTGTGGCCCCTGCGAAACAATTCTTGCCTTTATTAATGCAGGGTGTTCGAAGGCTTCACTCGGTAATCGCGATGATTCTTCGATCCCGATTTAATCGCGCGTTAGGCCGCAGCGAAGTCCATTCAGTGTCTCGGTATGAGGCGATGCCTAGGCTCAGTTCCTAACACAAGATGAGGGCGCTCGCGAAGCGGGGAGACCAGCCCTGCTTCCATAGAACCGTCATAAGGCAGCGTTCGGCCTTTAGCTGCACCCGTGGCTGGGACCGCACGCCTTTTGAAACTTCGTCGGTCGACACAGGGGCATGTAAGAGTTTTGCATCGGCGCTATCGCCGCCCGGGGCGGGGTGTGCTGTCGCCTCGCTCAGGGTGCTATCCGTCTAGCCGAGGACAGCGGCTGCTGACGATTGAGGAACGACGCCGCGAGGGGAGCAAGAACAGCTTGAATGTCGCCCGCGTCATCAGCCGAGAGTGGCAGGCGTGGACGCAAAGTGACGGCTGGGCCGGGACAGAGAGGATAGGGTGCAATGCGATTCATCCACGGATAAAGGGGTGCCGACTCTGGGGAAAACCCAGGCCAGAAGCCCCCTTAGAAAGCTGCCGGAACGGCAGGGGCGCTTACACGCCAGCAGCTCGCGAGAATCCACGCGGGCGGTGAAGGTCATGCAGTGTGACAGCATGCTGCCGTTCGACGAGCCGGTCACTGTCCTTCCGAACCGTCCAAGGCTTTGCTCGCAGCCGACCGGTATCTGGGTGAGGGAAGAGCGATGACCTGTCAAACGCGAGATGTTGCTGACTAGATGTTTGGTCCCGGGATTTGGTGGATCGGGTTTGACCTGAAGCGACCGGGCTCGGCAGACCATGCTTTGCAGATGGCCTCGTAGGGTGTGAGGCCACGCAGGGTCTTCAGGCGGCGGCCAAAATTGTAGGCGCTGACGAAGTCGGCCAGGTGAGCACGAAGTTGCTCGTGGCTTTCGTAGTGGTAGCGCTTGACCGTCGCGTCCTTGATCGTGCGGTTCATTCGCTCGACCTGCCCATTCGTCCAAGGGTGCCGCGGCTTGGTCAGGCGATGGTCGATATCGTTGCGGGCACAGGCGGACTCAAAGCTGTGGGCTCGGAATGTCTCGCCGGCTGCAATCGCCTCCTTGATGATGGAGGCGGCCGAGGCGATGTTGCCGGGTGTCGTGGAGTGGGTGCCATTGTCGGTGAGCACCGTGTGCACCTTGTAGGGCACCGCCTCGATGAGATGGCGGAGGAAGTCGCCGGCAACCCGCCGGGTCGCCTTCTCATGGAGCTCGACGAAGGCGAACTTGGTCGTGCGGTCGATGGCGACGAGCAGGTAGAGCCGCCCTTCCGCCGTGTGGACCTCAGCCAGATCGATGTGGAAGTAGCCGAGCGGATAGACCTTGAAGCGCGACCGCTTGGGCTTGTCGCCGTCGACCTCCAGCAGTCGGCTTATGCCGTGCCGCTGCAGGCAGCGATGCAGCGATGAGCGGGTCAGGTGCGGGATCGTGGCCTGGAGCGCGTAAAGGCAATCGTCCAGCTGCAGGAGCGTATGTCGTCGGAAAGCGACGATGATCGCCTCCTCCTCGACCGTGAGCACGGTGGAGCGCGGCTCTTTAGGTCCCATCCGGGCATCCGCCGTCGTCGCCAGTTTGCGCCACTTCTGCACCGTCGTCGGACTGACGCTGTAGCGCCGGGCCAGCGCCCTTACGCTCTCTTCACGTAGCTGGATCGCGCGACGGACTGCCTCCGTCGTGGTGGCGCTTCCATGGAGAACTTGGCCCATAGCGCTTCCCTCGCAGCATGGTGCTCAACCGTATCACCACACCGCGGGATCAAACACCTAGTTGAGCCCAGTGGCGGTCGCTTGTAGGGCTGCGGCGCCCGCCATCGGTTCCGCGCACCAACTCGACCGTGACGCCGACGACATCGTCCAGATGCGCCTAGGCATGGTCTGCCGTCAGTGCACCCAGCCCGGCTCGATTTCGCCAGCGTCAGGCAGGAAAGGTCACCGAACGCTCTGCCCCCGGCAACGACGCGCGGGAGGCCGCAGTGCCCAATACTCAGCGTTTGGGCCGGACGGTTGCCATCGAGGGCCAGAAGCGCTCAAGCGTACTTTGGAACACGCTGCGATGAGCAGAAAACGTAACGACGATCGCGACCCGTTCCCCGACCGTCGCAAAATAGTCGGTGTAAAATTCCGGCCTTATGGAGCAAATGCACCAAATATGATGGCATAGGCCATCACCCGTCATGGCGTTGGATACGATGGTGCCGCAATGCTTCGTGCCCGACCTTGCGGTCGTCCTTGAGCTTACGTCCTGAACGGCTTGCGGCTGGATCAGCCTAGTTCGGGCTGTGGCTCTGCCGCAAGCGCCGCTATGAGGTCTCGCCGCTTCTGATTGAGCCTCGCGTTGGGAGGCCATGCGGTGATGACCCGTCGCTTGACGGCCAAGACGTAAATGCGTTCGCCCGCGGTCTTGAGACGGACAGAAAAGATGGCTCGGCCCTTCGGCCTCTCGACCAACCGCAGAGCCCGCCCTTTGGTGATATCGTTGAGCATGCCGGTGAACTCGCCCGGTGCCATGACGATGCCATAGCGAGCTAAAAGCTGGCGGTGGAAGTGCCAGTGATCGGACGGGATGGACGCGCCTAGCCAGCGCTCGTCAAAGATCTCATCGACCATCACGAGGCCTACGGTTGCCCGTCCTCTTCGTCATCAATGACGGGTGGTATCCCAAAGACGGCCTCTGTCAGAAGATGAGAACCAGCACGTTCCAAACGATGATAACGACCGCCGCGCCGTTGGCGAGGGTCTGCGACCAGTTCTCTAGCGCAATCACCGGCTTGAGAATGACCACGAGCAGGGCAAGCAGGAAAAGCCAAATTAGCCCGTAGACGGAGGATCGTATGCCTGCCCGCGTCGAGATGAAGCTATTAGACTGGCCCATTCTTTCCTCAATCCCGTTCAAGGTGAGGTGAAGCTGGGCTGCAGAAGCAACCGTAATCGCGACGATAACCCCAAGAACGTTCAGAAGCTCATGATTCACAAAGGCGGCAAAAAAGGTGTTTTTGTCACCAATTACGTTTGGCGCCGCAGCAGCAAGCACAACCACGATTGCGCTGAGGCAAAGCAGAATGCAATAACTGATGGTGTTGGTCATCGCTTAAAAATACGATCCCAAATGATAGAAAGGATCGTCCTTTCGTCGGCCCCCTCAGGAGTTTCCACATTAGCAGTTTCTATTGTCTTTGACGAGCTAAAAGAGGCATTATTCATAGCTTTGGCCTTAACCTCGCCCCCGCCTTCCAATGCGTATCCGCCAATCTCCGAAATTTTGTTGTCTTTAAGCTGCATTCCGTCTTCGTTGGCTAAAACAATTCGCGCCCTTTTTGCATTAAATTTGTCTTTTGCTTGCCGCATTTCCTCGTCAACGGTAGTTCTTAGGCCAAACATGTTGGGGGTATTCAGATCGAACTGAATATATGTTATATCGTATGGGTGCTGCTCGATAAATGATTTGAAGCTGTCGATGTGGCTAATGGGGTTCGCGGCAATCGCAAAGGGTGCGTCATACCTTTTGTTAATTTGCGACACCATTGATCTCAATATAACTAGCGGAGCGCCAAGCTCCGACTGCTCAAAGGCAACTTTCTGGCCGTCTTCGTGATGACGGGGGTCATTATAGATATGGGCTGCGGTCCAACTTTCTCGTCTTATTTCCTCCAATCCACCTTCCGGCGGTTCATTTTCCTTTATTATTTTGGGTCTTCCAATTCGTCCCATCAATATTTGTGGAGCGTCATCGCCGTATCCTTCTTGGAAACGGGAACATAATGATACGTTTTGCGGCGGTGAACGAAGGTAAATTGAATATTAAAAACAATTCTTAGCCAAAGCTCTCTTGGCATATCGGTGGCAAATAGGCCCGTGTTTTTTGTAAGAACTAGTCGGATCAACTCAAAGCGCATAACTCATTCGATCCTAATGTCTTTCGCCCCAATCGCTACTAGAACTTGCAGCAGAAAAACAGCCGTAAATTTACCTCGCGCGAGCTTGTTGCGAATGTTCGGCTCGGTCTCCTTCACGCCGATGGCGGCGAGCTTGTCGACAAGCTGCGCGTAGGTGACGCCCTTACGCTTCAGTTCCGCCTTCAGGATCGCCTTCACGCGCGTATCCCAATGCTCCTCTAGGCCTTCGGTCATGCGTCTGCATCCTATCTGATTGCGGATGCAATCATACGCGATGCTTTTGCCCTTGACTACGAAGCACTCATGCCATCATATGAGATGCATAAGCATTTGATATGATGGCAATGGCCTCACACTTCCTCCTTTCCGCAGCCGCCCGCACCCTTTCGCTCAAGGCGATCTACAAGGGCGGCGAGGACGCGGCCTACCAGACCTTCAAGCGCCTTCGCTGGCCCGAGACGGATGGTGAGCCCGTGTGCCCGGCTTGCGGTTGCCTCGACCACTACGACATCTCGACCCGTCGTCGCTTCAAGTGCGCGGGCTGCGGCAAGCAGTTCAGCGTCACCAGCGGGACCATCTTCGCTTCGCGCAAGCCGGCCTTCACGGACCTGTGCGCCGCCGTCGCCATCTTCGTGAATGCGGTGAAGGGCCTCTCGGCCCTGCAACTCGGTCGCGACCTGTCGGTGTCCTACAAGACCGCATTTGTCCTTGCTCACAAGCTGCGCGAGGCCCTTTCGGCTGAGACGGCTGGCCTTGGCCTCGACGGCGAGGTTGAGATCGACGGCGCGTACTTCGGCGGTCACGTCCGCCCTGAGAACCGCAAGGAGGATCGCAAGGATCGCCGCCTCAAGGAGAACCAGAGCGACAAGCGCCGCGTCGTGATCGTCATGCGTCAGCGCAAGGGCCGGACCCTGACGTTCGTCGCCAAGCGTGAAGCCGAGGGCGTCGCCCTGGCTCAGCAGCACGTCGCCAAGGGCTCCAAGGTCTATGCTGACGAAGCCGGTCACTGGGACGACCTGAACGTCGCCTTCCCTGACATGGGCCGCATCAACCATTCCGAGGCCTACTCGGCTGACGGTGCCAACACGAACCAAGCCGAGAGCTTCTTCGCCCGCCTGCGCCGCATGGTGTCGGGCCAGCACCACTTCGTCTCCGCCCGCTACCTTCACCAGTACGCCGCCGAGGCTGCTTGGAAGGAGGACAACCGTCGCCTCCCGAACGGCACGGCCTTCGCTCAGACGATCCGCCTGACGATGGCGTCCCCCGTCAGCCGGGCTTGGAAGGGGTATTGGCAACGGGGCAATGTGTGAGGATCGACAGACAGGCTATCTCCGAAAACTCTCCTATTCCCCTTACTCAAATGAGCCAACGGCGATAGACAAAAGATCTGCCATTGATTCTGCTAACCCAGAATCAAGACAATTAATGCATTTTCCATATAATTCAGTGTTGACAGGCACTAGAATTGCAGGATTTTCTGGCTTGTGAATTAAATCTTGCTGCAACTCTGTGCATATATCTCTGCAATGGCATTCTTCACTTTGGCATAGATCTATCCTTGTCTGCATTGTTGCCAGCAGCTCTGTAAACTTATTATCAACTACTGGGCAGTCTCTGATTTTGTAATCACTATAATTGCTGGGCTGCAAATTGTGCATCCTATCAACAAGAAGTATATTGAAAACTCTGTTCTCGTCCCAAAAACCAATAACGCGTCCCAGCGCCATAGATATTTGGAACTGATAGAACTCATATTCTTCTGGGTTGTTCCTATAGTCCTCGTCGACCCATGAAAAATCCGACCGAGCCATAGGAACGTTCTTCGCATTCCAGTCAATCGAATGATATCGCCAAGCAACTTTTACTGCCGGGTCTGAATATATGTAGCTTACTGGCTTGCTTGATAAATCATGAAGTTTTTCAAGAAAGGATGCGAGCCACGATCCATCAACAACTCCAAGGCCAAATAAATCGTGCTGTTTCCAATATCTAAATGAAAATGTCCAAAGCTTTTGATCTTGGACAGCCCTTTGCGGCTTTGGAGGCGCGGGTACTTTGGTTGGGCTTGAAACAAGAACAGGCTTTGCCATCGCAGAGTCTAGCGTGCCACTCTTGCTTTATAATATTCTTGCATAGTCCTATCTGCTATTACTTCTTCGCATCGCTGGCTCGACCTGTATCCACGTCGAGCCTCAATCCACGGCAGTTCTTCGTGAGTCATCTGCTCCAACTGGTAGTCTGCATATACCTATAATACCGCATTGCAATGCTTTATCTTCTTGCGACTGATTGATTCGATGTCAAAATCGATTTGCACATCGCTGACCTTAATTGACGAATACAGCGATTTTCCTTCCTTGAACCTATCGTATATTCTCCGATTTACAGGTCCATGTACCCACGCCTGGAAATCGGCATCAAATCAGCGCTTTCCATCATGTAGTGCAAGGTGCCAAGCCTGAACGTAATATAAAAGCTTATGAAGCTTGAGCGTATTTAAAGGGCATGATTCTTCATCAAGCTTTACGATAATATAATCGCACGCCGTATTGATGTTCATCATGCATTATCGGCAAGAGTAGCTGATACGCCCATCTCGCCAGCTTCCGTTCGCTCCACGCCGTAACTGCTGGCGCCATACAAAAAATCCCGGCCGCTGCCCGGTCGGGATTTTGAAAAACGCCATCTTCGAAACCGAAAAGATGTCAAGAAAAATATCGCCGCTACCACGCCATTGCCCGCCACACCTGACCGTCCTTCGTCCGCTCCCCCTCGACCATCCGGCTCGCCCGCATCCGTCTGAGGGCGCAGCCGACGCGGCGGGTTACGTCCGTCAGTAGCCGACGGTCGCGCCCGTCCTTGCCCTCTGTCTGGCAAACAAGGACCGCTAGCTGGCGAGCCGTCAGAGGCTCGTCCGCCTTGCGTATCTCGGCCAAGAGGTAGTCCCGCAGTTCGTTGCGGTAGAACAGGACGATGCGGGCTGCGCGAGGCGTGGAGCCTACCAGTTCGCCCCGATACCCGCAGGCATCCAGCACCCTATCTAGGGCCTCTATGTCGTTGGAGAGGATCGCCATGCGCTCGCGCAGCTCGGCGTTCTCTCGGCTCAGTTCCTCGCGCTTGGCGAGCAATCCGTTGATAAGGGTCTGGTCCTGCATTTTGCCATCACAGGCGATGGCATAGGCCTTTACCTAGCGTGCTTTTTGGTGCATTTGCTCCATAAGGCCGCGATTATCCCGCCTGCCTCGGCGAGACGCTGCCGCCGGGACCGCTTTGGCGCTTCGACCGGGGAACCCGGCTCGACCTGCGCCTGCGCCATGCCGGTGCCCTGTCCTCCATCGGGGAGGGCGATGCGCTCTCCGGCGGCAACCTGTTCGCCCTCGTGGGCGAGGATGGTCGGATCGAGATCATCGCGGCGGCGGGCGCCGAACTGATCGGCCCCGGCACCTATCGCCTCAGCCGGCTGCTGCGCGGCCTGATGGGGAGCGAGGAGCTCAGCCGGCGCACCAACCCGGCCGGATGCCTCGTGGTGCGCCTCGACGACGGGGCGGTGGTACCCCTGCTGGACCGGCTCGACGAGGCGGGCCGGCCGTTCCGCTACCGGATCGGGCCGGCCACCCGCGACCCCGGCGATCCGAGCTATGTCGAACTGCAGGCGAGCGCCGGCCTCCTGCCGCTTCGTCCGCTCGCGCCGGTGCATCCGGCCGCGCGGCGCGAGGCCGGCGGGATCAGGCTGTCCTGGCTCCGCCGGGCGCGGCGGGACGCCGATGGCTGGGAGCCGATGGACATCCCGCAGGACGAACCGGGCGAGACCTACCTCGTCGAGATCCACGCGGCGGACGGATCGACCCTGCGGATTGCCCGGACGACCGAGCCGGCGCTTCTCTACGCCACCGCCGACGAGGCCGCCGATTTCGGCGCGCCTCAGACACGCCTCGACGTGAGCGTCGCCCAGGTCGGCACCGTCGCCGGCCCCGGCCCGGGCCGCCGCGCCCTCCTGCCCGTGCGCTCCGCCTGAGCGACCCGACCGACCCGGAGTCTCCCCTATGTCGCTGACGACAGACAACCTCGCCCTGCCGCTGATCGCGGCGGCGCAGGCGGGAAAACACGTCACCCACAACGAGGCCCTGCTGGTCCTCGACAGGCTCGTGCAGCTCGCCTGCCTGGACAAGGACCTGACGGCCCCGCCGCCGGCCCCCGCGGAGGGAGACCGCTACCTCGTCGCCGGCGCCGCGCCCACCGGCGCCTGGACCGGGCTCTCCGGCCGCATCGTCCATTTCCAGGACGGTGTCTGGAACGGGCTGGCGCCGAGGGCCGGGTGGCTCGCCTATCTGGCGGACGAGGACGCCTTCTACCGCTTCGACGGCACCGCCTGGACCGGCCTCGCCGGGACCCTCTCGGTCCTGCGGAACCTCGCCCTCCTCGGCCTCGGCACCGAAGCGGATGCGGAGAACCCCTTCGCGGCCAAGCTCAACAAGGCCCTGTGGACGGCGCGCGCCACGGCGGAGGGCGGCACCGGCGACCTGCGATTGGCCCTGAACAAGGCGGCTACGGGCAACGTCCTGTCGCTCCTGCTCCAAACCGGATTCTCGGCACGCGCCGAGATCGGCCTCGTGGGCGACGACAGCCTGACGGCGAAGGTCTCGGCGGACGGGACGAACTGGGCCCATGCCTGGCGGGCGCTGGGGAATAGCGGCTTCGTCGGATTCGGTTCGGCCGCTTCGCCGGGCGGCCCGGTGCCGACAGCGCCGCTCTTCGTCTCGGGCTCGTCGAATTCCGCCCTGCTCCAGCTCGAATGCTACGCCGCCGGCTCGCCGGTGGCCAACATCACCACGCGCATCGCCCGCGGCACCCCGGCCGCCCCCGCCGGCATCCTCGCCGGAGACCGGTTCTTCGGTTTCTTCGGCCGGGGCTACCAGGCGACGGGTGGGTTCTCCGGCAACATGGTCACCTTCAACGGCCTCGCCGAGGAGGATTTCACGGCCACGGCACAGGGCACGTTGGTCGATTTCCAAACGACGGAGATCGGCACGAGCACGCGCCGGTCCGTGGTCAAGTTCAGGGGCAACGGCGCCCTCGAACTCGTCTCCCGCACCGGCACGCCCAGCCAGGGCCTCGCGCCCGGGCAGATCCTGTTCGACGGCACCGCCGCCGCGTTCAGGGGCTACAACGGGACGCGCTGGTCCCGCCTCACGAACCTGCCCCGGTTCGCAGCCGCCATGAGCGCGGACACGACGATCCCGGCGGGCGCCTGGACCAAGGTGGCGTTCAACACCGCCGAGGTGAACGACCAGGGCGCGTTCGTGCCCGCCACGAACCGGTTCGTCGCACCCGAGGCCGGCACCTACACGTTCGGCGCGGGCCTCGCCTTCCGCAGGATCGGCAGCGCGTCGCCCAGCGCGCTCCAGGCCCGATTCCACCGCAACGGCGCGGCGTCCCCGCGCCACCGGGCGGGCGCGACCTCTCTCGTCGACGGCGTCTCGACCCTCGCCCTCACGGCGACCCTCGCTCTCGCCGCCGGCGACACGGTGGAGGTGTTCGCGCATTTCACCGGCGCCGAGGGCGGCATCCTCGCCGCCGACACGGCGTTCTGGGGCCTCGCAATGCCCTGAACCGCCCGGGAGGCGGCGTCCTCCCGGGTTCGCGCGTCGCAGGACGCCGCGCCTCCCCCCGTTCCCAACCCCGGAGTGAACCATGGACCTCAGCGCCATCGGCAGTGCCGTGCTCGTCGCCCGCGAGGGACGGCGCCTCGACGCCTACCGCGATTCCGTCGGCATCTGGACCATCGGCATCGGCCATACCAGCGCGGCGGGGCCACCCGTGGTGACACCGGGCCTGCGCCTGACGGCGGCGGAATGCGACGCCGTCTTCGCCCGCGATGTCGGCCGCTTCGTGCGCACCGTCGCGGCGGCGGTGCCCGACGATCTGCCCGACCATGCCTTCGATGCCCTGGTCTCCCTCTGCTTCAACATCGGCGAGGGTGCGTTCCGTCGCTCGACCGTCGTGCGGCGCCTGAAGGCCGGTGACCGCGCGGGCGCCGCCGAAGCGATCTTGATGTGGAACCGGCCCTCCTCCCTGATCCCGCGCCGGCGGGCGGAATACGACCAGTTCCGCACGCCCTACGCGACCTCCCTGCCGCGCGCCCGCTCCACCGATCCCACGGTGATCCCGCGCCCGGCCGGCCCGGTGAGGGAGCGACCGGAGGAACGGTCGGGGATCGTTCCGAACCCGGCCATCGGTTCCGAGCGCCGCCCCCTCCCCCGCACGCCCTCGGTGCGGCCCGCGCCGCCGCAGCGAAGCGCCGCGTCGGCGGGCGCCTGGGAGCGCCTCAAGGCCTCGTTCCGGGCTCTGTTCGGCGCCCGCGCCTGAACCCGGAGAACCCGGTCCCCTCCCCCTGCCGCATCCCGGAGATCGCCATGAAATCCTCGCCCCTCGTCCTTACCGTCCTTGCCGCGCTCCTCTCCTCCTGCGCCGCCTCGCCCTGCATGGCCTCGCCCACGGATGCCGCCATCCTCCTGCCCTGGGGCGACGGCGCGATTGCGCTGGCCCAACTGATCACCGCCTTCCTGGTGCCCCTGGCGATCACCGCCGCGACCGCCGCATTGGCGTGGATCGCAGGCCCGTTGCAGGTCCTGATCACGACCTCCCTCGTCGAGCGCCTCGTGCGCAACGTCGGCGATTACGCGGTCAACGCGGTCGCCGGCGCGGTACGCGGGCGGATTCTGTCGGTGCCGGTGGGTTCGGCGGTGATCGCGCGGGCGGTCCAGCGGGCGCTCGACCAGGCGCCGGCCTGGCTGGTGACGGCGGCGGGCGGGGCGGAGGGGCTGGCGGAGAAGGTCTTCCGCAGCCTGCCCCTCGACGAGGAGGCCACCACCGGCAACACCCTGCCCCCCGCCCTCGACGCCCTGCGGGCCGGCCGGGACCGGGCGTCGGCGACCTGAGTCGCGCTCCGCGGGCAGCGGGAGAGAGAGGGTTCCCATGGACAGGATCACGCTCGAAGCCGCCCGCCTGCTGTTCTCGGAAGAGGGCGCGGGTTGGATCGTCGCCACGCTTCTCGGCTTGGCCTGCCTGCACCTCCACCGGGAGGTGGGCCGCTCCCAGGAGGCCCGCATCGGTGATGCCGGCGCCACCGCGACGGCCTTGGAACGGGCCTCCCAGGCGAATTCCGCCGTGGCGCTGGCCATCGAGAGCCGGACGCGGGTGCTCGAAGACCTCTCCCGTCTCGCGAGCGAGATCGCGCACGGCGTCGACCGCAGCGACGAGCGGGCGCGGGAGAAGTTCGACGAGATCCTGCGCCGCCTGTCGGAACCCCGCCCCGAGGGCCGATGACGCGGCCCACTTCGCGTGCCCCTCCCTCGGAGATCGCCCCGATGACCCGTCTCTTCCCATCCTCCTCGCGCCTGCGCGCCGCCTCCGGCCGCCTTCGGGCCGCCGAGACCCGCTTCGAGCGCTCTATGACAGACCTGTGCCGGGTGGCCCTCGACCATGTCGACCGCCAGCACCTCCTCGGCCTCGCCCTGCAGCGCCTCGTCGCGCAGCGCGCCGGCCCCTCGTGACGCCGCTGTCGGGGAACCGGAGGGCGCGCCATCCGCTTGCCCGCTCACCGCATGTCGCGCCATGATCCGATCGTTCGGATAGGGGGCTCGACCGAACCCGCATTCAGGGCGCATTCAGTGCCCGACGACCATTGACTCAGCTCATGCGCATCCTTCTCGCCCTGCTGTTCATCGGCCTGACCGTCGCGGCCTTCGCGACGGGGCCGATTCGCACGCTGGCGGAGGGGACGATGACGTCCGGAACGGCCGAGGTCTCGGCGCCCATGCACCCGGTCCCGCCGAGCGAGAGCTGTCTCAGCCCGGCTGACCTGCGCGAGGCGGTGGCGGACAAGCGGGTGATCGAGCCGGTGGCGGCGATCCGCGCCGCGCGGACGGTGATCTCCCGGGCCGAGATCCAGCGCGCCCGGCTCTGCCGGTACGAGGACGGCCTCGCCTATCTCCTGACGGCCTTGCGCCGCGACGGACAGTTCGTCCACGTGCTGGTGGATGCCACCACCGGGCGGGTTATCGGCAAATAAAGGCGGGGGCGCCTATCGTTCTCCGCGACGGGGGCTTCACCGCCGCCTCATCTTGGGAGTGAATCGCAGTGCGTCTGCTCGTCGTCGAGGATGACCGGGACATCAACCGGCAAGTGGTCAACGCACTCGAGGAGGCCGGCTACGTCGCCGACAAGGCCTTCGACGGCGAAGAGGGCGCCTATCTCGGCGAGAGCGAGCCCTACGACGCGATCATCCTCGACATGGGCCTGCCGAAGGCGGATGGCGTCACCGTGCTGCAGAAATGGCGCCGCGCCGGCATCAAGACGCCGGTCATCATCCTCACCGCCCGCGACCGCTGGTCGGACAAGGTCGACGGCTTCGATGCCGGGGCCGACGATTACGTGACCAAGCCCTTCCACATGGAGGAGCTGATGGCCCGCGTGCGCGCGCTCCTGCGCCGTGCCACCGGCCATGCCACGAGCCAGATCTCCTGCGGGCCGGTCGTGCTCGATACCCGCTCGGGCCGCGTCTACGTGGACGGCAACCCGATCAAGCTCACGAGCCACGAATACCGCCTGCTCGCCTACCTGATGCACCATACCGGCCGCGTGGTCTCCCGCGCCGAGTTGACCGAGCATCTCTACGACCAGGATTTCGACAGGGATTCCAACACGATCGAGGTCTTCGTGGGACGTCTGCGCAAGAAGCTCGCGGTGGACCTGATCCAGACCGTGCGCGGCCTCGGCTACCTCGTCGACCCGAACCAGCCCGCGCCTCGGGTGTAGCCTCGGTGGGGTTCAGGCCGGAGCCTGCGCGATGTCGGTGTGGATGAAATCCTGGCCCTTGAAGAGGAGAGGAACGCCGTGGAGATTCGCCATGGCGTAGGAGAAGCAATCTCCCATGTTCAGCTGAGCGGGATGGCCGGTTCCTTTGCCAAATTGTTCAAAGGCGCTCAGAGCCCGATCCGCCGCCGAGCCAGGAACGGGAACCACCCGTGTATCCGTCGCGTCCAAGAACATCGTGATATCGGCCTGGATCGTCACCATCGGCCGAAGCCGCTTGCGACGGATGGCAAGCGCAGCTTCGTATATGGCGAGCGCCGACGTGAAGCGGTGAGTTGCTGCTTCGAGATGCACTGATAGTCTTTGACCTTCCGGTTCGTCGGTCATCATCGCGACGATCGCAGAGGAATCGACGTACATCAGATGTCACCACTGAGTTCGTCGTAGAACGCTTTGTCCGCCTCCAAACCCGTTGAGGGGGATTGGGCAATGCGTTCCCGGATCGGACGAATACGCTCCCACAAGGAAAGCTTCTCGTCCTCGCGCTTGAGCTCGTTGCCGACGCCGAGCTTGATGGCGTCCGTCAGTGAAATGTGCTTGCGCTCAGCGAGACGGCGCACGAGGCGGTCCGCTTCTTCGTCGCGAATATGAAGAGCCATGGTCCGTTCCCCTTCCACGAGACATGTACATAATATGGACAGGCCGTCTACACCACCTCCATGCTTCGCGGAGCGCGCGTTGCCGGCCCCTCTCGTGTACCTGGGCATAGCCCCTATGACCGCCACGCCGAGATGACCGCCTTTCCCTCCTGGCTGCCGTTCCGGCGGCGCTCCATCGCCGTGCGCCTGGCGGGCTCCGCTCTGATCGCGAGTTCGGCGATCCTGCTGATCGCGGCCTGGATCCTCACCACGCTCTACCGCGAGAACACCGAACGCTCCTTCGACAGCCGGCTCCTCGTCTACGCCAACAACCTCGCCACCGACCTCGTCTCGCCCAACGATCCCGAGAGCCGCTCCTTCAACCTGAGCGACCCGCGCTTCGACCTGCCGCTCTCGGGCTGGTACTGGCAGGTGGGGCGGCCGGATGCGCGCCCGCGCGACCTGCGCACCTCCCGCTCCCTCGTCGGCGTGCCCCTGAAGCCGGCGGGCACCCCGGACAACAATGCCGGGATCGGCCAAATCCGCCAGGGTTACGGCAAGGCCCAGGACGACCGGCCCCTGCGCATCATCGAGCGCGACGTCGATCTCGGCGAGGAGGGACGCTACACCGTGCGTGTCGCCGGCCCGGCCGACGAGATCGAGAACGATGTCGGCCGCTTCCGCTTCTCGCTGATGGTGACGTTCGGCCTGCTCGGCCTGTTCCTGGCGCTGACGACCCTGCTGCAGATCCGTTTCGGACTGGCGCCCCTGGCCAAGCTCCGCACGGCTTTGGGCGCGATCCGCCGGGGCGAGGCCGACCGGATCGACGGCGAGTATCCCCGCGACATCGCGCCCCTCGCCGGCGAGGTGAACCTGCTGATCGAGACCAACCGAGAGATCCTGGAACGGGCGCGCACCCAGGTGGGCAACCTCGCCCACGCCCTGAAGACGCCCCTGTCGATCATCGTCAACGAGGTCGGCGCCAGCGACGCCCAGGAAGACCTCGCCTTCAAGATCCGCGAGCAGGCGGCGGTGATGCGCGACCAGGTGAACTACCACCTCGACCGGGCGCGGGCGGCGGCCTTGGCCGGCACCCTCGGCACCTCCACCGAAGTGGAGCCGGCCCTCGCGGGCCTCGTGCGTACCTTCGGCAAGATCTATCGCGACAAGGACATCGCCTACGAGGTCCACGTGCCGCCGGGCCTGCGCTTTCGCGGCGAGCGCCAGGATTTCGAGGAAATGATCGGCAACCTCGTCGACAACGCCTCGAAATGGGCGCGCGGCCGGGTCTCGATCCGGGCGGAGACGGTGAGCGAGCACCATTATCCCCACCTCCTCGTCTCCATCGAGGATGACGGGCCGGGCCTGCAGCCGGAAGACCGCGCGGCGGTGCTCGGCCGCGGCCGGCGGCTCGACGAGACCAAGCCGGGCTCGGGCCTCGGCCTTTCCATCGTCGCCGATCTGGCCGCCCTCTATCGCGGCCGGTTCCGCCTGGAGGAAGCGACGCTCGGAGGCGTCCGGGCCGTGATCGAGGTGCCCGGAGACGCGCCGAATGCCAGCGCGGGATGAGCGCCGGATGAGCGCCGGACTATGCGAAACGTCCCGAATGGTGTTTCAGGCGGGGATGCCGCTTGGGCCGGCGTCGCCTGAAACGGCACAGGTTCGCGTGACACCGTGTCGCCGGACCGGTCCCTGCGCTCGGACCCGTCCGGCGCTTACATGGTGTGGCATAAGTTCGGGGTGAGATGACGGCGATCTGGTTCATACTGGCGGTGATGACGGGGGGCACCGTGCTGGCCCTGCTCTGGCCGATGTCCCTGTGGTCGAAGGCACGGCGGGCGGACGCCGCTCCCCCGCCTCAGGCCGGAGCGCTCGCCACCGAAACCGGCTTCTACGAAGATCAGCTCCGCGAGATCGAGCGCGACCTGACGCGGGGGCTGATCGCTCCCGGTGAGGCCGAGGCCGCCCGCACCGAGGCGGCCCGCCGCCTTCTGCGCGCCAGCCGCGAGACCCCCGAATCCGTCTCCGACGGGATCGCCGAGCCGGCCCTGCGCCAGCGTCGCGCGGCCTCGGCCTTCGCGCTCTCGACGATCCCCCTCGTGGCGCTCATCGCCTACGGGCTCTACGGCTCGCCGCACATGCCGTCCCAGACGGCCTCCGACCGGCAGGCGGTGCAGTCCGGCGGACAGGACATGCTCAAGGCCATCGGCCAGATCGAGGCACGGCTCGCCAGCGATCCGAGCGATGGCCGCGGCTGGTCGGTGCTCGCACCGGTCTATGTCCGCCTCGGACGCTTCGACGATGCGGCCCATGCCTACGAGGCGGCGACTCGCGTGCTCGGCGAGTCGCCGCAGCGCCTCTCCGATTGGGGAGAGGCCCTGGTCGCCGGCGCCAACGGAACCGTGACGCCTCGCGCGAAAGAGATCTTCGAACGCGCGGCGAGCCTCGATGCCGGCGCCGCCAAGCCGCGCTTCTATCTCGCGCGCGCCGCCGAACTCGAAGGCGACATCCCCGGCGCGATCCGGCGGCTGACCGCGCTGACGGAGAATGCTCCGGCCGATGCGCCCTGGCTGCCCCTGGTCCGCGAGACCCTGACCCGCCTGCAAGGCGAGGCTCCCTCCGCGACGACCAAGCCCGACGTGGCCGGCCCGGAAGCCTCCCGGGCCAAGCCCCCCGAGGCGGGCGCCGCCGCCGCGCTCCAGGCGATGCCCGCCGCCAATCGTGACGCGGCGATCAGGGGCATGGTGGAGGGTCTCGACCGTCGCTTGTCCGAGAAGGGCGGCACCGCCGACGAGTGGGTGCGGCTCGTCCGGTCCTACGGCGTGCTCGGTGATCGCGAGAAAATGAAGGCGACCCTCGACCGGGCCCGGACCGCGATCGGGACCGATGCGGAGGCCGGCGCCAAGCTCGACGAACTCGCCCGCGAGTTCGGCCTCGCCTCCGCGCCCGCGCCGACGGTGACCGCCGCGGATGCGGCCGAGCGCGCCGGGACGGATGCCGCCGTGGCCGCCGTGAAGGCGATGCCCGCGCCCGAGCGGGATGCGGCCATCCGCGGCATGGTCGCCGGCCTCGACCGGCGCCTCGCCTCGAAGGGCGGCACGGTGGATGATTGGCTGCGTCTCGTGCGTTCGTACAGCGTATTGGGCGAGCGCCAGCAGGCGAGCCATGCCCTCGACCGCGGCCGCATGGCCCTCAGCCCGGATGCCCGCGCCATGGAGAAGCTCGACATCCTCGCCCAGGAACTCGGCCTGCGCGGCGGCGACGACAAGCCGTGATGCGGGCCGGGACGCAGGACGCCCCCTGACAATCCGCCCCGGCCACGGCCCTTGACCCGGAAAGCCATGGGGCCGAAACCCGATACACGCTAGACGACAGGACAGCCGGATCTGCCATTCCGGGTCTCCTCAGCGCCCAACGATGAGGCGCCGGAACAGAAACGGGACGAAACTCGTGACTCGCAAGAGCCGCCGCCTGATCCTGATCGCCGCCTGCGGTGCCGTGCTCGCCCTGGCCCTCGGCCTGATCCTGTCCGCCATGAGCGGATCAATCGTGTTCTTCAGGTCCCCCACCGAAGTCACAGCCCAGGGCGTGGCGCCGGGCACCCGCTTCCGTCTCGGCGGGCTGGTCAAGGAAGGCTCGCTCCAGCGCGGCCCGGACCAGAACATCGATTTTGCCGTGACCGATACCAACGCGACGGTCCAGGTCCAGTATCGCGGCCTGCTGCCGGACCTGTTCCGCGAAGGCCAGGGCATCGTCGCCGAGGGGCGGCTCGAACCGGGCGGCATCTTCCGCGCCGATACCGTGCTGGCCAAGCACGACGAATCCTACATGCCCCGCGAGGTCGCCGATGCGCTCAAGGCGCAGGGACGGTGGCAGGAAGGCAGCTCCAAAGGAGCCTCCGCCGGGAAAGGCGCCGCCGAGGGCGTGACGACCGCCGACGGCGAGCCGAATCTCGGACGGCGCAGCGAACGATGACCGGTATGACGATGAGGAAGGACAATCCGACGTGCTGATCGAGGTCGGACATTTCGCGCTGGCGCTGGCGCTGGCGCTTTCCCTGGTCCAGGCGGTGATGCCTGTCTGGGCCGCCCGCTCGGGCGACGCGGCCCTGCGCGCCGTGGCGACGCCGGCGGCGCTCGGCACCTTCGCCTGCATCCTGTTCTCGTTCGGCGCACTCACCTACGCCCACGCCACCTCGGACTTCTCGGTCCAGAACGTGATCGAGAACTCGCATACGGCCAAGCCCTTCCTCTACAAGCTCTCGGGCGTATGGGGGAACCACGAGGGCTCGATGCTGCTCTGGGTCCTCATCCTGGCCCTGTTCGGCGCCCTGGTCGCCGTGGCGCGGAACTCGGTCCCGCCGGTCCTTCGCGCCAACACCCTGGCGGTCCAGGGTCTTATCACCTTCGTCTTCGTGCTGTTCATCATCACGACCTCGAACCCGTTCATGCGGGTGAGCCCGGCGCCGGTCGAGGGCAACGACCTCAATCCGCTGCTGCAGGATTTCGGCCTCGCGATCCATCCCCCGCTCCTCTACGTCGGCTATGTCGGCTTCTCGATCACCTTCGCCTTCGCCATCGCGGCACTCATCGACGGCCGCATCGACGCGGTCTGGGCCCGCGCCGTGCGGCCCTGGACGCTGATCGCCTGGAGCTTCCTGACCCTGGGCATCGCGATGGGCTCCTATTGGGCCTATTACGAGCTCGGTTGGGGCGGCTGGTGGTTCTGGGATCCGGTGGAGAACGCCTCGCTGATGCCCTGGCTCGCGGGCACGGCGCTCCTCCATTCCACCGTGGTCATGGAGAAGCGTGACGCGCTCAAGGTCTGGACGGTGCTGCTCGCCATCCTCACCTTCTCGCTGTCGCTCCTCGGCACCTTCATCGTGCGCTCGGGCGTCCTCACCTCGGTGCATTCCTTCGCCACCGACCCGACGCGCGGCGTCTTCATCCTCGCCATCCTGATCCTGTTCATCGGCGGCTCGCTCAGCCTCTTCGCCTGGCGGGCGCCGATGCTGCGGCAGGGTGGCCTGTTCGCGCCGATCTCGCGCGAGGGCGCTTTGGTGATGAACAACCTGTTCCTCGCCGCCGCCTGCGCCACGGTCTTCGTCGGCACGCTCTACCCGCTGCTCCTCGAATCCCTGACCTCCGAGAAGATCTCGGTGGGGCCGCCCTTCTTCAACTACACCTTCATTCCCCTGGCGATCCCGCTCCTCCTCATCGTCCCTTTCGGCCAGACCCTGGCCTGGAAGCGCGGCGACGTGCACGCCGCCTCCCAGCGCCTGTTCGCCGCCATGGGCGTCGCCCTCGTCGTCGGCCTCGCCGTGCTGGCCTGGACCTGGGGCGGCCCGATGATGGCGCCCATCGGCATCGGCCTCGGCGCCTACCTGATCGTCGGCTCGGCCATGGAGATCGTGTCGCGAGCCCGCGGCTACGGCAACAGCCGGGCGCGGACGGCCGGCGCCGTTCTGCGCCGGGCGCTCGGCCTGCCACGCTCGGCCTGGGGCACGGCGCTGGCCCATGCGGGCGTCGGAATCGTAGTCCTCGGCATCGCCGCCCAAGGTTGGGCCACGGAAGCCCTGAGCACGGTAAGGCCGGGTGAATCCCTCGCCTCCGGCCCCTATACGGCGACCCTCGACCGCGTCGGCCCGCGCACGGGGGAGAATTACGAGGAGACGACGGCCTTCCTCACCATCCGCAACACGGCCGGCGACTTCGTCGGCACCGTGGAGACGGGCAAGCGGTTCTATCCGAGCCGCAAGATGAACGTGACGGAATCCGGCCTGCTCACCGTCGGCGTCAGCCAGGTCTATGCCAGCCTCGGCGAGATGGTCCCCGGCGGGGCCATCGGCCTGCGGCTCTACTACAAGCCCCTGGTGCTGCTGATCTGGCTCGGCTCGGTGGTCATGGCGCTCGGCGGGGCGGTGTCCCTCACCGACCGCAGGATGCGGGTGGGAGCGCCGGCGCGGGCGAAGGAGAAGGCCAAGGCGCTACCCGGCAGCATGGCGCCGGCCGAATGAGCGCGGCTCGTCTCCCTCGTGCGCTCGTCGCCCTCATGCTGCTCGCCGGCTCGTCGGGGACAGTCCTGGCCGTCCAGCCGGACGAGGTCCTGCCGGACGCCAAGCTCGAAGCGCGGGCGCGCGACATCTCCTCCGGCCTGCGGTGCCTCGTCTGTCAGAACCAGTCCATCGACGATTCCGACGCGCCCCTGGCGCGGGATCTTCGGCTGATCGTGCGGGAGCGACTGAAAGCGGGGGACGACGACCGGCAGGTACAGGATTACGTGGTCGGCCGTTACGGCGAATACGTGCTGCTGCGCCCCGTCCTCGCCCTGCACACGCTTCTTCTCTGGTTGACGCCCCTCATGGCCCTCGGCCTCGGCGTCTTCGGGCTCTGGCGGCTGTCGCGCCGGCGTGCGGATCACGAGACCAAGCTGAGCCCGGCGGAAGAAGCCGAGATCGCCGCGCTGACCCGGCGTGACCGATAGGGCACGCATGCTGCACTGCGGCATGGACCCTCTCGAACCCTGTCCCGGATGGTATCCATACTCGGCTGCCGGACCCGTCCGGTCTGGGGAGAAGGAGGTTTGGTCCTCAGGACTATTGAGCCGTGCGTCCCAAGCATGCTCTTAGTTGTTATCTCCTGAGCCATGCATTTTTGGCATTGACGCGTTGCAACATTTCACTCTTCGCAACGCAGCGTGAAATCCGCATATGTCGATCTCCCGGTGCAACCGGCTCTCCGAACGGGCACTCCCGGCGGACAGTAACCGCACAGGTTCCTCATCATGCGCATCTCGTCCAAAGTCCTCATCGCCGTAGCCCTCACCCTCGCCTCCGCCACGGCCTCCATGGCGACCGAGCTTTCGCCCGCGAGCGCCCAGAGCGTCGATCTCGGCGCCTATCGCGGTTCGGCCTATTACACGGTGGAGAACGGCCGCTACCGCGTCGTCGCCACCCTGGCCAGCGTCAATTCCGGCCACGATCAGCCGCAGGTGATCCGTCTCGTGACGACCCTCAACCCCGAGCAGACGGTGCATCTCTCGGTGCCCGGCACCCTCGGCTCGGACGGGCGCGAGACCACCATCGCCTTCTCGCGCAGCGGCGACCGGGTCGACGTCGCCTCGGCCGATTCCACGGCCTACTGAACCACGCTTTTCAGGCATCCTCGCCAGACACCGAAACCGGAGGCCGCCCCAAAATGGGCGGCCTCGTCCGTTTTCATGAGGAATTCCAATTCGTTAGCCGCCTCGATTTAAACTCCCGTCAAGGTTGGTGCCCTCATCAGCTTCGGGAAAGCTCTCGATGACGGAACGAGTCCATGCGCCTCTCCCTCGGCAACAAACTCGCGGCTGTGATGGGGCTTCTGGCGCTCGGTGCCTGCGCCTTGTCCCTGTTCAACGATCGCATGGTCCTGCATCAGCAGGCGCGGACGGCCGAGATGAATTCGGTCTGGGAACGCGCCCTGTCGGCCCAGGGCCTCGCCCTTGAGATCGAACGCACCGTGGTCGCGGCGACGACGGTCTACACGGCAGACGATAAGGAGGACGCCAAGGCCAAGTTCGGCTCCCTGAAGGCCGCCCTCGCCGAGGTCGCCCGGCAGAAGGACGTCTTTCTCGGCCTGATCGCCGGGCATGTCTCCGATGCGGACCGCCTCAAGCTCGATCTGATGCTCAAGGAGTTCCTGGCCTATCAGACCGACACGGCGGAACTCGGCCTCACCATTTCCCCGAAGGCCGCACTCATCCAGGGCACGGACGAAGCGACCGTGGCGAGCCGCGCGAGGATGGTCTCCGCAATCACACGGATCGGCAAGGACACCCTGATGCGTCTCGCCGACGAGCGGGCGGACGCCGCGGCGGATATCGAGCGGAGCCGCATGATCAGCCTCGCGGCCTCCGGCGTGGTGATCCTCTCCAGCTTCGGCCTTGCCCTCTGGCTGGTCCTCAAGGAGATCCGCCAACCACTGGCCCGGCTGGGCTCGGCCATCGACGCCCTGGCGGCCATGGACCTCGCGCGGACAATTCCCTTGACGGAACGCCGCGACGAGATCGGAGCCATGGCCCGCTCCATCGCCGTACTGCGGATGGTCATCGTCGAGAAGGTGGAGGGGGATGCCAGAGCCCTCGCCCATTCCGCACGGGAAGCCGAGCGGGCCGCCCGCCTGGAGACGGCTGCGCAGGCTTTCGAGCAGGAAGCTCAGTCGGTGGCGCAGGACCTGTCGAGCGCGGCACAGGCCATGGCGGGTGCGGCGGAAGCGGTATCGGATGCCGTGCGGCTCACGCGGGACCAGACCACGATCGTCTCGCAGGGCGCGGCCGGCGCGGGACAGCAGGTGCGCAGGGCCGCCGCCGCCAGTGCGGACGTCGCCGGCAGCAGCGAGGCGATCGACCGGCAGTCGCGCATCCGCGACGGGTTGGGTGCTCTGGCGCAACGGGAGGTCACGGCGACGCGCCGCGCTGCCGCCTTGCTCACCGAGGCGGGACGTGAGATCGGCACGGTGGTCGAGACCATCGCCACCGTCGCCGCACAAACGAATCTCCTCGCCCTCAATGCCACGATCGAGGCGGCGCGCGCGGGCGAAGCCGGACGGGGCTTCGCCGTGGTGGCCGGTGAGGTGAAGGCGCTCGCCGCCCAGACGGCGGGCGCCACCGAGGCGATCAAGGGACAGATCGAGGCCATGCGGGGCGCCGCGCAGGATACCCTCCGGGCGGTGGAGGCGATCGGCGGAACGATGGACCAGATGGCGGGCGCGGATGCGGCCGTGGCCCTCGCCCTCGAGGCTCAGCGGATCGCGGGCACGCGCGTCAGCGACAGTGTCGCCGATGCCGAAGCCAGCGCCGACGCGGTGTCCGGCGGCATCGCCACCGTCGAGGAGGCGGCCGCTTCCAGCGCGCAGGCCGCCGAATCGGTGAGGATCGTCGCCGGGCGCGTGGCGGCGGCGAGCCTCGCCATCGACGAACGGATCGCCGGGTTCCTCGCCAGCGTCAGAGCCGCCTGACCCCGAACCACGCCTCGCTTTCGCCCCACTGAGATTGGAGGAGTTCGGCCCGGCAGTGCCATCACCTGTCGGCTTCGCAACGCGCGTTTAGATTTTGTTTACCTTGAATCGCGAGCGTCCAGCATGGCTTCGCCGATCGCTCACCGCCGTCCCCGCTCGTTCGCTCGCCCCTGGGCGGCGGCGCTCACCCTCGGCCTGGGCTTTGCCGCACCGGCATCGGCCCATCCCCATGTCTGGGTGACGTCGAAGGCGGAGATCGATTACGGCGAGGGTGGCAAGGTCACCGGCATCCGACATGCCTGGACCTTCGATGCCAGTTACTCGGCCTCGGCGATACAAGGTCTCGACGCGAACGGCGACGGGACGGTCTCCCCCAACGAACTCGCCGGACTCGCCACCGACAACACCGCCGGCCTCGCGGAATTCGCCTACTTCACCAAGCTCAAGATCGGCGGCAAGGAGCAGACCTTCGCCGATCCGGTCGAGCCGCGCATGCGGCTCGACGGCGACAAGCTGACCCTGAGTTTCCTCCTTCCGTTGAAGTCTCCGGTGGCGCAGGGACGTGGGGTGGCGGCATTGGAGGTTGCCGATCCGACCTACTTCGTCTCGTTCAGCCTCTCCGAGGATGCGGACACAGCCCGCCTCGTCGGCTCTCCCGCCGGTTGCGCGGCCACGATCACCCGGCCCAAACAGGCCGACGCCAAGACTGCCGATGCCAAGACCGCCGACGCCAAGCCGGGCCTGTCGGAAGCGTTCTTCGAAGCCCTCACCAGCGCGTCGAACTACGGCGCCCAGTTCGCCAACCGGATCATCGTCGCATGTCCGTAGGCGCAGCCGTCGCCGCGACCCCTCACAGCCGTGGCCGGCTCGTCTGGCAGATCGCGCTGGCGCTGGCGGCCATTGCCGTCATCGCCATGGTCCTCGCGGCCGTGTCGCTGCTCTTCGGCTCCAACGTGGCTCCCCTGCCGCCACGCTCGCCTTTCGGCATCGGCTTTCGCGAAGCCGCCCCTTCGGCCACCGGGATCGGCGGCTGGCTGCTCGCCATGCAATCGAGCTTCTCGCGCAGTCTGCAAGCCACCGTGGCGGCGATCAAGCAGGGCGGAAGCTGGGGGCCGATGGTCCTCATCGGCTTCAGCTACGGCGTCTTCCACGCCGCCGGGCCGGGCCACGGCAAGGCGGTGATCGCCGGCTACATCGTGGCCGGGGAGCGGGCGCTGGCGCGCGGGTTTTCCTTGAGTGCTGCCGCCGCACTGCTGCAGGCCCTCGTCGCCATCACCATCGTCGTCATCGGCAACCTCGTCCTCAACGCCACCGCCGCCGGCATGGCACGGGCCGGCACGGTGATCGAGACGGCGAGCTTTGCCCTCGTCGCCATCCTCGGTCTCACGGTGACGTGGCGGAAGGCCGGTCGGTTGGCCACGCTCGTTCGCGGCACGAGCCCGGCCGCCTGCACTCCCGGTTGCGGCCATGTCCACCTCACCGACGCGGCCGTCATCGGCCGCCTCGATTCGTGGCGCGAGCGGGCGGGGGTGGTACTCGCGGCCGGTTCACGCCCCTGCGCCGGCGCGATTCTCATCCTCGTCTTCTCCGCCTCGCAGGGCATCCTCGCGGCGGGCATCGCGGCGACCTTCGCCATGGCTTTGGGCACGGCCCTCACCACCGGACTGCTCGCCAGTCTCGCGGTCTTCGCCAAGGCCCTGGCTCTACGTCTCGCGGGCGGCCGGGGCTCGGCCGGGGCCATCGCGGTGGGAGGACTCGAGCTTCTGGCCGGAGCCTTCGTCCTGGTGCTGGGCATCGCCATGCTGATGGGACTCGCCGTGGGCGTGGGCGGCTGAGATTTTCCTCGTCACGGCGCGCGATCCCGTGGCAGGTTTCACGCGCCCCGTCGGTTCGAGCGAGGGTTTTCCCGTGAAACCAGAGGGAGCCGGCACGCATGGCAACGGGTTTCGAGCACATCCTCCATTGGCGTCTGCTGGCCGGCTCGCACCCGTTCCCCGGCCCCGATGGCGGCACTTGCATCAACGAGGCGGCGATCGTTGCCGCAGGCTTGCCCTACCAAACGATCCGCTCCTCCTTGGACTGCCCGCCCTGTTTCTCGAGACCGCTCGCCGCCTACGCCCTCGGCCTGAACGACGCGATGCCGGACGAGCAGCGCCCCCGATTGATGGCGTTCGTCCTGCGCCTGTCCGGCTCTGCCGATATCTATCCAATAGAGGAACGGCGTATGCAGTTTCTCGCCCTGGAGAGCATTCGCCGCATCCTGCCGCCGCTCCTCGACCGGGCTGGTTTCGCGGATCTCGCCGCCCGTTGCGACGAAGCGCGAGAGCTCGATGCGGGCGTCTCGGCGGCCCGTGATGCCGCATGGCGTGGAAGCGCGGTTGCGCAGGCCGCGTCCCAGCGGCGGGATTGGCGACGGGGCGCCCTCGCCTCGGCCATAGGCCGGAGCGCGGCGGCTGCGGTGAGATCGGCTAACGATGCCCGCTGCGCGGCCGAGGTCGCAGAGGGTGCAGCATCCTTCACTGAGGGCGTCTGGGACAGCGCCGTGACCATCCTCGAACAGGCCCTCGCCATCGGGCGGCAGGCGCCCGACATCGATCTCGTCCAGGCGAGGGAACGGCTGGATGCAGCGAGAGCAGGCGCAGCCTGAACGCCTGCCGCCTCCGGCAGACGATTCAGCCTGCCACCGGCCCAGATGCCAGATCGAGTTCGGTGGTCTCGCAGTTGTCGAGCCAGATGCCGGTGAGGTGGAAGAAGAACGTGCCGTGGCCGACGACAGCGATGGTGCTCTCCCGCCTCTCGGTCAACCAGTCGCGGAACGTCGCCACGCGGCGGTCGAAGAGGTGGCGCGGCTCCACGTGAACGCCCTCCGAGATCGGTTCCCCCTCGGCATGCCACCAGATCTCCGGCAGGTGATCGACATCGAGATGCGGGAATTCAGCCTTCAGCACGGAGGCCGCACGGCCGACGTCGCAGCTGCTCTCCTGACATTCGCGATGGAGCACCTCCACCAGGATCTCGGGCTTGGCCGGGTGATCGCCGAAGATGCCGGCGGTGGTCTGGATGGCGCGGGTGAGCGGGGACGTCACCACCAGATCGAACGGGATGTCCCGCAACCTCTCCCGGGCCGCCGCGACCTGGGTGAGGCCCCGATCCGTCAGTCGGGCGTCGATATGACCGGGATCGCGCCCGGTGAGGCGATGGGCAGCATTGAAGGTGGATTCGCCGTGGCGGATGCAGACGATGCGTGTCTCGGGCATGCGGGCTCGGATCGGGAGGAACGACGGAGGTCAGGTGCGTTGGACAAGCGCCTAGCCTGCATGCCGTTCCGCGAAAAGGCCGGCCACCGCCGCGACGGACTCGCCCCGTCGGCAACGCTTCGTCAACCTCGGTGGCGTTGAGTGGGTTTTTCGCTCCCGGATCACCGCGCGATGCTCCATGTCCCTCCCCCCGTTCCGGACGCCTGCGCCGTCGCCTTCCCCGGCGACGATGCGGTCCGGTCCGTCGCCATGGCGTGGCAGGACAGCCTGCTGCGCGAGCGCCGGATGGCCGCCAACACGGTGGAGGCCTATGCCCGCGACCTGAGGCAGTTCCTCTGCCATCTGCAGAGCCGAACCGGTATCGTGCGCATCGCCGGGCTCGTCGCCCTCAGGCCGCGCGACATCCGTGGGTTCATGGCCGCGAGAAGAGCGGAGGGCGTGAGCGGTCGATCTCTGATGCGGGCGCTCGCGGGCCTGCGCTCCTTCGCGCGCCACCTCGAACGGGACGGCCACGGCAGCGTGTCCGCCCTCGGCGCGATCCGCTCGCCCAAGGTCGAGCGGCGCCTGCCGCGCCCGATCCCCATCGCCGCCGCCCGCGCCCTGACCGACATCGACATCCGCGCCGGGGAGACGCGCGAGCCCTGGGTCCTGGCGCGGGACGCGGCCGTCCTCGCTCTGCTCTACGGGTCCGGCCTGCGCATTTCCGAAGCGCTCGGCCTCATCCGTCGCGATGCTCCCGTGCCCGGCGTGGATTCGGTGACGGTGACGGGCAAGGGCGGCAAGGAGCGGATGGTGCCGATCCTCCCCGTGGTGGCCGAGGCGGTGGCCGCCTATCTCGCCGCCTGTCCCCACGTGCTCGACCCCGAGGGGCCTCTCTTCGTGGGCGTGAAGGGCGGCAAGCTCTCGCCGCGGATCATCCAGTATGCGGTGGCCTCCCTGCGCGGCGCGCTGGGCCTGCCGGACAGCGCCACCCCCCATGCCTTGCGGCATTCCTTCGCCACCCACCTCCTGGCCCGGCAGGGAGAGCTGCGCGCGATCCAGGAACTGCTCGGCCATGCCTCCCTCTCGACAACGCAGCTCTACACCAAGGTCGACGCCGCCCGCCTGATGGATGCGTTCGACCAGGCCCATCCCCGTGCGGGCACGCGCGCTACGGATCGAGTTCTGGATAGCGCCGGAAGATCCCCTGCTCGTTGAAGGGGAGACGACGAGGGCTCGACAGATAGGCGGCGATCCTCGGCCGTTGCCGGACGGTGTCGTGCAAGGCGGCGACCCGTGGATTGTCCCTCAAGAACCGTTCCGTCGCACTCGGAAAGGCGTAGCGCAGCCCGGCCACGAGCTGGAACAGGGACAGGTCGGCATAGGTGATCGTCTCGCCGGTGAGGTACCGGCCGCCGCTGCGGCCGAGCACATGATCGAACCAGGCCAGATATTCCGGGATTCGGTTCACCCGAAAATCTTTCGCGCGCCGGAGAGCTTCGGGCTTCTGGTCCTCGTAGGTGAGGCTCACCGCGATGGGGTGGTGGGTATCGTGCGCCTCGGCCACGACATCGGCGATGGTCAGCTGGATCTGGTGGGTCCAGAGGCGGTCGGCTTCGCTGGCTGGCGCGAGGCCTAGCCTGGGACCGAGATAGAGCAGTATCGCCGCGGTCTGGCCGATGACGATGGCGCCGTCCCGCAGGAAGGGTGGCGCGAAGGCGGGCCGGGCGATCGACGGATCTTCCATCAGCGCGGTCATGGCGCCGAGGCCTTGCCCGTCCTCGTCCCGCCCCCGGGCGACATCCATGTATTCGGCGCCGGCATCCTCCAGGGCGAGGCGGACGAACTCGCCCCGACCCTGGATCGTCGGCCAGTAATACAGCTCGTAGGGCATCTATCCGCTCCGCATTGGAGGTGGGGGGATACCCATTCCAACCCGGAACCTCATCCAGGGGTGCCGGAGGGACGCGGAGGCCCCGAAGGAGAATCACCGTTTGCGCGGCGATCCCCGGAAGCCTCCTTGAGGCCGCTTCGCGGCATCTCGGGCCAAGGATGAGAAAGGTAGCCCTTCCTCAGATATGGATGGCCCGCTTTCCGACGGCGAGGGCCGCTTCCTTGACTGCCTCGGTGAGGGTCGGATGGGCGTGGCAGGTCCGGGCCACGTCCTCGGCACTGGCACCGAATTCCATGGCGACGGCCAGTTCGGCGATGAGGTTGCCCGCATCTGCGCCGACGATATGGACGCCGAGCACCCGGTCGGTCTTGGCATCCGCCAGGATCTTCACGAAGCCATCGGTGGTGTGGTTCACCTTGGCGCGGCCATTGGCGGTGAAGGGGAACTTGCCCGCGTTGTAGGCGATGCCGTCCTTCTTCAGTTCTTCCTCGGTCTTACCCACCGAGGCGACCTCGGGATAGGTGTAGACCACGTTCGGGATCACACCGTAATTCACATGGCCGGACTGTCCGGCCAGCAACTCGGCGACAGCGACGCCCTCGTCCTCGGCCTTGTGGGCGAGCATCGGCCCCGCGATCACGTCACCGATGGCGTAGATGCCGGTGACGTTGGTGGCGTAGTGGCTGTCCGTCTGGATGCGGCCCTTGTTGTCGAGCTGCACGCCGACGGTCTCGAGACCGAGCTTATCGGTGTAGGGCACGCGGCCGATGGCCACGAGCACCACGTCGGCTTCGAGCTTCTCGGCCTCGCCGCCGGCGGCCGGCTCCACCGAGACGGTGGCCGCACCGTCCTTCACCTCGACGCCGGTGACCTTCGAGGACAGCTTGAAGACGATGCCCTGCTTGCCGAGGATGCGCTGGAATTGCTTGCCGACCTCGCCGTCCATGCCCGGCAGGACGCGGTCGAGATATTCCACCACCGTGACCTCCGAGCCGAGGCGGCGCCAGACCGAGCCGAGTTCGAGGCCGATCACACCCGCGCCGATGACGAGGAGCTTCTTCGGCACGGCCTGGAGTTCGAGGGCGCCGGTGGAGGAGACCACGGTCGTCTCGTCGATGGTCACGCCGGGCAACCTCGTCACGTCGGAGCCCGTGGCGATGACGATGTTCTTCGTCTCCAGCATCTGGTTGCCGCCATCGTCCGACAACACCTCGACGCGGCCCGCGCCGGCGACACGGCCGAGGCCGTGATAGGCGTCGATCCCGTTCTTCTTCAGCAGGAACTCGACGCCCTTGGTGTTGCCGTCGACGCCGTCCTGCTTGAACGACATCATCTTCTTGAGATCGAGTTCGGGCGCGCTGACGATCACGCCCATATCGCCGAAATGCTTGGATGCCTCTTCGAACGCCTCGGAGGCATGAAGCAGGGCCTTCGACGGTATACAGCCGACATTGAGGCAGGTGCCGCCATGGGTCGCCCGCTTCTCCACCACGGCGGTCTTGAGGCCGAGTTGGGCGGCGCGGATGGCGCAGACATAGCCGCCGGGGCCGGTGCCGATGACGACGAGATCGTAGGACATGAGGCTTGTGACTCGCTTGTAGGTTCGGCGGGTCGGGCCCCACCATCGAAGTTCACGCACGCGGAAGCGTCCGGCCGCCCTGCGGCGGCCGGCGGACGGCAGCTGCCGGGTGTCTCAGAGATCCAGCACGAGACGTGCCGGATCCTCCAGGGCCTCCTTGACGCGCACCAGGAAGGTCACCGCCTCCTTCCCGTCGACGATGCGGTGATCGTAGGAGAGCGCGAGATACATCATCGGCCGCGCCTCGATTTTTCCGCCACGCACGACAGGACGTTCTTCAATCCGGTGCATGCCCAAAATCCCCGATTGCGGCGCGTTGAGGATCGGGGTCGACATCAGCGAACCGTAGATGCCGCCATTGGTGATGGTGAAGGTGCCACCCTGCATCTCCTCGATGGAGAGCTTGCCGTCCCGCGCCTTCTTGCCGAACCCGGCGATCGTCTTCTCGATACCGGCGATGGAGAGGTCGTCGGCGTTGCGCACCACAGGTACGACGAGGCCCTTATCGGTGCCGACGGCGATGCCGATGTGGTAGTAGTTCTTGTAGACGAGGTCGGTGCCGTCGATCTCGGCATTGACCGCCGGCACGTCCTTCAGGGCGCCGATCACCGCCTTGGTGAAGAAGCCCATGAAGCCGAGCTTGGTGCCGTGCTTCTTCTCGAAGATGTCCTTGTACTGCGAGCGGAGTGCCATGACGGCGGACATGTCGACGTCGTTGAACGTCGTCAGCATCGCCGCCGTGTCCTGGGCGTCCTTCAGGCGGCGCGCGATGGTCTGGCGCAGCTTCGTCATCTTCACGCGTTCTTCGCGCGCGGCATCGTCGGGCTTCGAGGCCGGGCGCGGCGGCGAGGGCGCCTTGGCCTGACGGGCCGGCTCCTGGGCCGGAGTGGACGGCGCCCGGGAGGTCGCCTCGATCATGTCGCCCTTGGTGACGCGGCCGTCCTTGCCGGTGCCGTTCACCGTCGAGGGATCGAGGCCGGATTCCCGCGCCATCTTGGCGACGGCCGGGCCGTTATCTCCCGCCGGGCGATCGGATGTCGGCGCGGCGGCATCGCCGTGATTGCCGTAGGCCGCGGAGGATTCCTCGGCGGGCGCCTTCGTTGCCCCTTCGGATTGCGGCTTGGCCGGTTCCTCGGTGCGGGTCTCGGCCTTGGTCTCGGTCTTCTTCGGAGCGGCAGCCTTCGCGCCACCGCCGGCGCCGGCCTCGACGATGGACCCCAGCAGGGCGCCGGGCTCCACGGTCTCGCCATCCTTCGCCAGGATCTCACCGAGCTCGCCGGCGGCGGGAGCGTTGACCTCGAGGGTGACCTTGTCGGTCTCCAGTTCCACCAGGGGCTCGTCCGCCGCCACCGCGTCGCCCGGCTTCTTGAACCAGCGGCCGATGGTGGCCTCGCTCACGGATTCGCCCAGCGTGGGGACGATGATGTCGGTTGCCATGGTGTTCTGTCCGCCCGAATGGATTGGTCGCGTCGGATGAGGGGATGTACCGGGGTCGTCAGACCGCCAGCGCTTCGTTGAGGAAAGCCTGGAGCTGGGCCTGATGCTTGGAGAGGAGGCCGACCGCCGTGGAGGCCGAGGCGGGGCGGCCGACATAGCGGGCCCGCTTCACCTGCGACTGAGCCTGGCCGAGAACCCATTCGAGATAGGGATCGACGAAGGACCAGGCGCCCATGTTCTTGGGCTCCTCCTGGCACCACACGACCTCCGCATTGCGGAAGCGCGCCATCTCGTTGGCCAGCGCCTTGAGCGGGAACGGATAGAGCTGCTCCACGCGCATCAGGTAGACATCGTTGACGCCGCGCTTCTCGCGCTCGTCGTAGAGGTCGTAATAGACCTTGCCCGAGCAGAGCACGACGCGACGGATCTTGTCGTCCTTCACGAGCTTGATGGTGTCGTCTTCGTGCTCCGCATCGTCCCAGAGCACGCGGTGGAAGGTCGACCCCTCCGCCAGCATGTCGAGGTTCGACACCGCCCGCTTGTGCCGCAGGAGCGATTTCGGGGTCATCAGCACCAGCGGCTTGCGGAACTCGCGGTTCAACTGCCGGCGCAGGATGTGGAAGTAGTTCGAGGGGGTCGTGCAGTTGGCGACCTGCATGTTGTCCTCGGCGCACATCTGCAGGAAGCGCTCGAGACGCGCGGAGGAATGCTCCGGCCCCTGGCCCTCGTAGCCGTGCGGCAGCAGCAGCGTCAGGCCGGACATGCGCAGCCACTTGCGCTCGCCGGAGGAGATGAACTGGTCGATGACCACCTGCGCACCGTTGGCGAAGTCGCCGAACTGCGCCTCCCACAGCACCAGGGCGTTGGGCTCGGCCAGAGAGTAGCCGTATTCGAAGCCGAGCACGGCCTCCTCGGAGAGCATCGAGTTGATGACTTCGAGATTCGCTTGGCCCTCGCGGATCGAGTTCAGCGAGGTGTAGCGCTGCTCGTTCTCCTGATCGATCACCACGGCGTGGCGCTGGGAGAAGGTCCCGCGCTCCACGTCCTGGCCGGACAGCCGGACCCGGTGACCGTCGACGAGGAGCGATCCGATGGCCAGGGCCTCGGCCGTCGCCCAATCGATGCCCTTGCCCGTCTCCACGGCCTTGGCGCGGTTGTCGAAGAAGCGCTGGATGGTGCGGTGGAGATGGAAGCCCGGCGGCGGCGTGGTGATGCGCCGGGCGATCTCACGCAGGGTATCGGCCGGCACGCCGGTCTTGCCGCGGCGCGGATCGTCCACATCCTCGCGCACGGCCTTGAAGCCGGACCAACGGCCGTCGAGCCAATCGGCCTTGTTGGCCTTGTAGTTACCGGCGACCTCCAGCTCCCCGTCGAGCATGGCGCGGAACTCGGCCTTGCGCGCGTCGAACTGCTCCTGGGTCAACACGCCCTCGGCGACGAGCTTCTTGCCGTAGGTCTCCAGGGCCGTCGGGTGCTTGCGGATGCGCTGATACATCTTCGGCTGGGTGAAGGCCGGCTCATCACCCTCGTTATGGCCGAAGCGGCGGTAGCACAGCATGTCGATGACGACGGGCTTGCCGAACTTCTGGCGGTACTCGATGGCGATCTTGGCCGCGAAGGTCACGGCCTCCGGGTCGTCGCCGTTGCAGTGGAAGATCGGCGCCTCCACCATCTTGGCCACGTCGGACGGGTAGGGCGACGAGCGCGAGAAGCGCGGATCGGTGGTGAAGCCGATCTGGTTGTTGATGATGAAGTGGATCGAGCCGCCGGTGCGGTGCCCCTTCAGGCCCGACAGGCCGAGGCACTCCGCCACCACGCCCTGGCCGGCGAAGGCCGCATCGCCGTGGATGAGAAGCGGTACGACGCTGGTGCGCTGCACGTTCGGCTTGGCCCGCTGGTCCTGCTTGGCGCGGACCTTCCCCAGCACCACCGGATCGACGATTTCGAGATGGGACGGGTTGGCCGTCAGCGACAGGTGGACGTTGTTGTCGTCGAAGGCACGGTCCGACGAGGCACCGAGATGGTACTTCACGTCGCCCGAGCCCTCGACCTCCGCGGGAGACGCGGAGCCGCCCTTGAACTCGTTGAAGATGGCGCGGAAGGGCTTTGCCATCACGTTGGAGAGCACGTTCAAGCGGCCGCGATGGGCCATACCGAGAACGATCTCCTTCGCGCCCAGCGCCCCACCGCGCTTGATGATCTGCTCCAGCGCCGGGATCATCGATTCCGACCCGTCGAGACCGAAGCGCTTGGTACCGGTGTATTTGAGGTCGAGGAACTTCTCGAAGCCCTCAGCCTCCACCAGCTTGTTCAGGATCGCGCGCCGGCCTTCGGGCGTGAAGGAGATCTCCTTGCCCTTGCCCTCGATCCGCTCCTGAATCCACGCCTTCTCCTCCGGGTTGGAGATATGCATGAACTCGACGCCGAGGGTCTGGCAGTAGGTGCGCTCCAGGATCTCGACGATCTCGCGGATGGTCGAATATTGCAGGCCGAGGACGTTATCGAGGAAGATCGGACGGTCCCAGTCCTTTTCCTCGAACCCGTAATGCTGGGGATGCAGCTCCTCATGGTCGCCGCGCGGGGCGAGCCCGAGGGGATCGAGCTTGGCGTGGAGATGGCCGCGCATGCGGTAAGCACGGATCAGCATGATCGCGCGGACGGAATCCTTGGTCGCCTGCTCGACCGACACGCCGCTGGCGGCGACCACGGCGGCGCCGTTGGCGACCTTGGCGCCATCGAGCTTGGCCGTGTCCGACTTCGCGCGGATCTTCTCGCCCACCGCCTTCTCGACCGTAGCCCAGTTGCCGTCGAGAGCCGAGACCATCTCGCCGTTGGCATGAACCGGCCAGTTCGGCTTCTGCCATGAGGCGCCCGCGGCGTTCTTCTCGGCGAGGCCGCTCTCGTCACCGAGGGATTTGAAGAACTCCTGCCACTGCTGATCGACCGAATGCGGATCGCGGGCATAGGCCGCCTGCAATTCCTCGAGATAGGCGGCATTGCCGCCGGTGAGGAACGAGGTTTCGAGAAGCGCGTCCTGGCGAGCCATCGTCGATCATCCTACCGCTTGGCGGGGAAGCCGCCCCTGCGGCGGGCCCCCTGCTCTCCCCGGTGGCGCCGATGGGCGCTTCGATGGGGATGTCCGTATCGACGCGGCGGTCAGGCCGCGTCGCTTCCTAGATAGATGCTGCGGGACGATTTTGCACCGCAACACGGGTGACAGATTCTCGTGAGCCTCAACCCTTGAGGACGTCGACGAGGGTGCTGCCGAGGCGCGCCGGCGAGGGCGAGACCCGGATGCCGGCAGCTTCCATCGCCGCGATCTTGTCATCGGCACCGCCCTTGCCGCCCGAGATGATGGCGCCGGCATGGCCCATGCGGCGGCCCGGAGGCGCCGTGCGACCGGCGATGAAGCCGACCATGGGTTTCTTGCGCCCGCGCCTGGCCTCGTCGGCGATGAACTGCGCCGCCTCTTCCTCGGCCGAGCCGCCGATCTCGCCGATCATCACGATCGACTCGGTCTTGTCGTCGGCGAGGAACAGTTCGAGCATCGAGATGAACTCGGTACCCTTCACCGGGTCGCCGCCGATCCCCACCGCCGTGGTCTGACCGAGGCCGGCATTCGAGGTCTGGAACACGGCCTCGTAGGTCAGCGTACCGGAGCGCGAGACGATGCCCACCGAGCCGCGCTTGAAGATGTTGGCCGGCATGATGCCGATCTTGCACTCGCCGGCGGTGACGACGCCGGGGCAGTTCGGCCCGATGAGGCGCGACTTCGAGCCTTCGAGCGCCCGCTTCACCCGCACCATGTCGAGGACCGGAATCCCCTCCGTGATGCAGACGATGAGCGGGATCTCCGCCTGGATCGCCTCGCAGATGGCATCGGCCGCACCGGGCGGCGGCACATAAACCACGGAAGCATCGGCGCCGGTGGCCTCGCGCGCCTCGACCACGGTGTCGAAAACCGGCAGGCCGAGATGGCTCGCGCCGCCTTTGCCCGGCGAGGTGCCGCCGACCATCTTAGTGCCGTAGGCGATAGCCTGCTCGGAATGGAAGGTGCCGTTCTTGCCGGTGAAGCCCTGGCAGATGACCTTGGTGTTCGCGTCGATCAGGATGGACATGGGTACTCTCAGCCCTTCTTCACGGCGGCGACGATCTTCTGCGCGGCATCGTCGAGGTCGTCGGCGGGGATCACGTTGAGGCCGGAATTCCGGATGATCTCCTTGCCCTTCTCGACGTTGGTGCCCTCCAGTCGCACCACCAGCGGCACTTCGAGGCCCACCGCCTTCACCGCCGCGATCACGCCGTTGGCGATCACGTCGCATTTCATGATCCCGCCGAAGATGTTGACGAGGATACCCTTCACCTGCGGATCGGCGGTGATGATCTTGAAGGCCGCCGTCACCTTCTCTTCCGATGCGCCGCCGCCGACATCGAGGAAGTTCGCCGGCTCCTCGCCGTAGAGCTTGATGATGTCCAGCGTCGCCATGGCAAGGCCCGCGCCGTTGACCATGCAGCCGATGGTGCCATCCAGCGCGATGTAGGCGAGGTCGTACTTCGAGGCCTCGATCTCCTTGGCGTCCTCCTCGGTTTCGTCGCGGAGCGCGACGATGTCCGGGTGGCGGTAGAGCGCGTTCGAATCGAAGGAGATCTTGGCGTCCAGGCATTTGAGATGCCCGTCGCCGGTGAGCACCAGCGGATTGATCTCCAGCATGCTCATGTCCTTGGCGGTGAACGCCGCGTAGAGCTTCGCCGTGAGATCGCCTGCTTCCTTGGCCTGCGCGCCGGTGAGGCCCAGCGCCTTGGCGACGGCCCGGCCGTGATGCGGCATGATCCCGGTGGCCGGATCGACGGAGAAGGTAATGATCTTCTCAGGCGTATCGTGGGCCACGGTCTCGATATCCATGCCGCCTTCCGTCGAGACGACAAAGGCGACCTGTCCGGTCTCGCGGTCGACGAGCATCGACAGGTAGAACTCGGCGGCGATCTGCGCGCCTTCTTCGATATAGAGGCGGTTGACCTGCTTGCCGGCCTCGCCCGTCTGGATCGTGACCAGCGTCTGCCCCAGCATTTCGCCGGCAAACTGCTTGACCTCGTCGATGGACTTGGTGACGCGCACGCCGCCCTTGGCGCCGGCGGGAGCGCCCTTGAAGGTGCCCTTGCCGCGGCCGCCGGCATGAATCTGCGACTTCACCACCCAAACCGGGCCGCCGAGTTCCCTGGCGGCCGCTTCGGCCTCCTCGGGCTTGAAGATCGGTACACCGCGGGAGACGGGCAGGCCGAACTCCTTGAGTACCGCCTTCGCCTGATATTCATGGATGTTCATTCGGACATTTCCTCGTCTCGTCCCGCGGCATGGCGCGGGATTGGAAGACACGACACCGGCATCGTTCACGCCGGCCGGTATGCGGCCGGCGCGCGACGCTTCTTGTCAGGTTTCAGGCCAGCGCCGGGTTCACGGTCTTGCAGGCTTCGATCAGCGTCTTCACGGCGCCCACCGACTTGTCGAACATGGCCTTCTCGTCGGCGTTGAATTCCACCTCGAGGACGCGCTCGACGCCGCCGGCACCGATCACGATCGGCACGCCGACATACATGCCGTCGATGCCGTATTCGCCGCTGAGATAGGCGGCGCAGGGCAGCACCCGACGCTTGTCGCGCAGGTAGCTCTCGGCCATGGCGATGGCCGAGGCGGCCGGGGCGTAGAAGGCCGAGCCGGTCTTGAGCAGGTTCACGATCTCGCCGCCGCCCTTGCGGGTCCGCTCGACCATGGCGTCGAGCTTCTCCTGGGTGGTCCAGCCGAGCTTGACGAGGTCGGGCAGGGGTACGCCGGCGACGGTGGAGTAGCGCACCAGCGGCACCATGTCGTCGCCGTGGCCACCGAGCACGAAGGCGGTCACATCCTCCACCGAGACCTTGAACTCGTCGGCCAGGAAGTGGCGGAAGCGGGCCGAATCGAGGACGCCCGCCATGCCGACGACCTTGTTGGTGGGGAGGCCGGAGAACTTCTGCAGGGCCCAGACCATGGCATCGAGGGGGTTCGTGATACAGATCACGAACGCGTCCGGGGCGTGCTCCTTGATGCCGGTGCCGACGGCTTCCATGACCTTAAGGTTGATGCCGATGAGGTCGTCGCGGCTCATGCCGGGCTTGCGCGGCACGCCGGCGGTGACGATCACCACGTCGGCCCCGGCGATGGCCGAATAATCGCTGGCGCCCGTATAGGTGGCGTCGAACCCGTCGACCGGAGCCGATTCCGCGATGTCGAGGGATTTGCCCTGGGGAACGCCGTCGACGATGTCGAACAGGACGACGTCGCCGAGCTCTTTCAGGCCGGCCAGATGCGCGAGGGTTCCGCCGATCTGTCCGGCGCCGATGAGCGCGATCTTGCTGCGTGCCATGGAAAACGAACCTCCAGTATCAGTGCCGATCCGCGATGCTCCGTCCGAACGGACGGGCTGCTTGCCGGGGTCGCGATCGCACGTTGATTTCGCCGCGACGGTGTGGCGGAAAAGTCCCCATGCTTCAACCCGACGTGGTCGGCGCCAAGCAGAGTTCGGGCCAGAGGCGGATCGGGCCGAAAGAATGTGCTTGGGATAAAACCCTGTCGTCCGAGGGATTTAGGAGGCCGAAGCTCCCGCCGGTTCGACGGCAAAGCTTAGGTGACAGGCTGTGATAATTGTCACTTTGCCTAAAGTGCGCCCATCCGCAGCACTTTCTGGATGGCCTGGATCACCGCGCCGAAGCGGGCCTGGATCAGGTCGACGGGAAGGTCGGAATCGTGCTGCATCGCCAGGGGATGGGTGAACCGGTAGCTCGCATCGAAGATGTAGGCGATCGCCCGCTCGCGGTCCCGCGCCACGAAGGCGCCCGCCGCGATCCCCTCTTCCACCACCCGTTCGACCAGGCTGCGCAGGCGCACCCGGTGACGCCGGGCGATGGGCCGTGCGGCCACGGTCGCGTCGAGATGGACCGCAAACAGGTGGGGCTCCCGTGCCAGCACCTCGCGCTGGGCACTCGCCAGGGCCATCAGCAGGCGTTCGATCTTGTCGTCGGCGGGATCGGGCGCATCGGCGATGCGGGCGAGTTCCGCCTCCACATCCCGGAGCCAGCGCCCTGCGACGGCATCGAGCAGGGCGTCCTTGGAAGGAAAATATCGGTAGACGTTGGCATGGGTCATGCCGGCTTCGGCGGCCACGGCCACGACCGTCACCCGTTTGTGCCCGAGGCGCGCCAGATGTTCCGTCGCAATCGCGAGGAGGCGCGCATCCACCGAGAGCGGTGCGGGGCTGGCCCGGCCAATTCGGGCCTTGGACCTGTCGGGCGGACGAAGACCCATCATGGGTGAAGCATCATCGCTGCCGGCCGAATCATAGCCGACCACAAAGGACGTACCTGCCGTCTCCATCGATACTCCAGCCGGCGCTGATAAGGAGGGCGGGCCGTATCCGGAGTCGGCGTCGCCCCCGCTTGTCCCGCTGAGTCCGAGACAGCCAAAGGGCCATAGCCGGTCAGAAGCTGTTCTTCCAGGCCCTTAATGCAGTGAACACTACCTCTGCGGGTGAATTAGGTGAAAGATTCACTGCTTTAGCCAAGGAGGGCTCCGTGGAACGGAGGAATGGATTGGTCGCCCGCTCGTGTTTCATCGTCGTCGGGATGAGGAAGCGGCCCGCGGCCCGGGCCTCCTCCGCTTCCCTCACGCGATTTCTCAGCGGCTGATTGTCGGGATCCGCGGCCAGAGCGAAACGGGCGTTGGCGAGTACGTAATCGTGGCCGCTGAAGACCTGGGTGTCGTCGGGCAGGGGAAGAAACCGCTCCAGCGAGCGCCATAGCGATTCGGGCCGGCCTTCCACCACCCGTCCGCAACCGAGGGTGAAGAGGGTGTCGCCGGCACAGACGATCCCTGATTCCGCGAACCAGTAGGTGACGTGGTCGAGGCAATGGCCCGGCGTCTCCCAGACCTCGGCCTCGAGGTCGCCCACCCGGACGAGATCCCCCTCGGCGACGGTGACGTCCACCTCCGGTACGTCCGGGACGGCCTTGCGTGGGGCGGTCACCTTTGCGCCCGTGCGCCGCTTCACCTCCGGAATCCCCTCCACATGGTCGAGATGCCGATGGGTCACGAGGATGTCCGTGAGCGACCAGCCCGTCTCGTCGAGGGCCTTCAGCACGGGAGCCGCCTCGGGCACGTCGATGGCGGCACAGGCGCCCGTCGCGGGGTCGCGGATCAGCACGCCAATGTTGTCGCTGCGGCAGAGGAAGGTGCGGATCTCGGGGCGGGAGACGGTCACGAGGCGTTCCTGTCTGTTGCGCGGTCGCTCGAGGCAGAACCGGACCCGGCGGCGAGGAGTTCCGCCATCCGCAGCGTGCCGGCTTGTGGGCGAGCGGTCTCGTCCCCATTGATCCGATTCAGCCCCTGCGTCAAAGAACCCTGCAACCTCGACAACGTCCGGCCACGCCGGAGCAAGCCGCCCCATGCGCCTCGACGTGACCGATCTGCGCGCCTTCTATGCCAGCCCGCTGGGCGGCGTGACCCATCGCATCGTCGGGCGGGCGATCCATGGGTTCCTCGGCTCGGTCTCGGGCTTGAGGGTTCTCGGCCTCGGCTATGCGACACCCTATCTCGGACCGGTCCACGTGATCGCCGAGCGCACCCTCGCCTTCATGCCGGCGACCCAGGGCGTCGTGAACTGGCCCGGCGGCGGACGATCCTGCTCGGCCCTCGCCGACCCGACGATGATGCCCCTGCCGGAAGCGGCGGTGGACAGGGTGATCCTGGTCCACGCCCTCGAATCGGTGGAGAGCCCCACCGAATTGCTCCAGGACGTCTGGCGCGTGCTGACGCCCGGCGGACGGATGATCCTCGTCGTGCCCAATCGGCGCGGCGTCTGGGCCCGCCGCGATGCGACGCCCTTCGGCCACGGCCAGCCCTACAGCCGCTCGCAACTCGGCCGGCTGATGCGGACCACCCAATTCTCGCCGGAAGGATGGGCCGAGGCCCTCTACATGCCTCCGGTGAACAGCCGGCTCTGGCTGCGGACGGCCGGCGCCTGGGAGAAGGTCGGCACCGGCCTGTCCCTCCCCTTCGCGGGCCTGCACGTCATCGACGCCACGAAGCAGCTCTACCGTCCGGTGGCGGTCCGTCAGGTGCAACGGGCCGCCCGCTTCGCTCCGGCGAGGGTCCTCGTTCCCACCCCTTCCCCGGGTTGAACCCGGGTCGCTCGTTCCAGAATATTGTCCAAGGCACTCGCTTCCATGTTCAGCCTCATCGACCCGGAGGCGGCGCTCCACAGCTTCGTCTTCGCCTTCTCCAGCCTGTTCTCGATCGTCAATCCGGTGGGCTCGGCACTGATCTTCTCGCAGATCACCGCACAGAACTCGCATACGGAGCGGGTGGAGATCGCCAAGCGCATCGGCTTCTATTCCGCGCTGATCATGCTCGCGGCCCTGTGGGCGGGGGCGCCGATCCTCAACTTCTTCGGGGTTTCCCTGGGCGCGCTGCGGATCGCCGGCGGGCTCGTGGTCGCGGCCTCCGCCTGGACGCTGCTCAGCGCGCCCGAGGTCCGCGAGGCCCGGAAACATGCCGAGGCGACCCATGACACCACCGACAGCGTCGCCGACGTGGCGTTCTTCCCCCTGACACTCCCTTTCACCACCGGCCCCGGCACCATCGCCGTGGCGATCGCCCTGGGCTCGAACCGGCCTGCTGCCGGCCCCGACCGCATCGGCTTCTACCTCGGCATGTCGCTGGCGGCCCTCGCCATCGCAATCCTGGTGAGATTCACCTACGGCTCGGCCGACCGGGTGGTGACGGCCATCGGCCCGGTGGGAGCACGGGTGCTCGGCCGGCTCTTCGCCTTCCTGCTGCTGTGCATCGGCACCCAGATCACCGTGAACGGCGTCGGCGACGTGCTCGGACCGATCCTCGCCACCAAGCGCTGATCGTTTCGCCTCCACTCCTCGTCGCCTTGGCATCGGCCGGCCGAGGCTGTACCGCAGGCGCGACGTTTCGAGGAAGGGCGACAGGATGCGGCTCGCAGTGGTCGGCGCCGAGGGGCGCATGGGGCGGATGCTGATCCGGGCTGTGGCGGAGGCCGAGGGCTGCACCCTGAGCGGCGCCGTCGAGCGTGAGGGTTCGCCGGCCCTCGGCCAGGATGCGGGGGCGCTGGCCGGCCTGCCGCCCCTCGGCGTCACCGTCACCGACGATCCGCTCACCGTCTTCGCCGCCACCGACGGCGTCCTCGACTTCACCATCCCGGCCGCCACGACCTTCTTCGCCGAACTCGCCGCGCAGGCCCGCATCGTCCACGTCGTCGGCACGACCGGCCTCGCCGAACCGGACATCGCCAAACTCGCAGCGGCGGCGCACCATGCCCGCATCGTGCGCTCGGGCAACATGTCACTGGGCGTGAACCTGCTCGCCGGGCTGGTGCGCAAGGTCGCCGCCGCACTCGGTGAGGATTTCGACATCGAGATCGTCGAGATGCATCACCGCATGAAGGTGGACGCCCCCTCCGGCACGGCGCTCCTCCTTGGAGAGGCGGCGGCGGAGGGGCGCGGTGTCAGCCTCGCCGAGACCCGCGTCTCGACCCGTGACGGCCATACCGGCGCGCGCCGCCCCGGTGATATCGGCTTTGCCACCCTTCGCGGCGGCACGGTGGTGGGCGACCACAGCGTGACCTTCGCTGGCCCCGGCGAGCGCATCACCATCAGCCACCATGCCGAAGACCGTGCGATCTTCGCCCGCGGCGCCGTAAAGGCGGCGTTGTGGGCCTATGCGAAACCGCCCGGCCTCTACGGCATGGCCGACGTCCTCGGCCTCTGATACCAGCGCCCGGTCATTGACTGTTCAGGTCTGCCGGTACACCAGCCCCGCCGGCGCGGATTCTGTTGCGCCGCACCATTCACCGAGACATAGGATGGACGTCTGATGGAGCGCCTGCTCGTCCTCGCTCGCCACGGCCAGAGCGAATGGAACCTCAAGAAGCTTTTCACCGGCTGGCGCGATCCGCAACTCACCGAGCTCGGCATCACCGAGGCCAGGACCGCCGGCCGCTGGCTGAAGCAGCAGGGTTACGCCTTCGATGTGGCCTTCACCTCCAACCTGCAGCGGGCGCAGCATACCTGCGCGCTGATCCTGGAGGAGATGGGCCAGGGCGGCATCGAGACGGTCCGGTCCGAGGCGCTCAACGAGCGCGATTACGGCGACCTGTCGGGCCTCAACAAGGACGATGCCCGTGAGCGCTGGGGCGACGCCCAGGTGCACCAGTGGCGCCGGTCCTACGACATTCCGCCCCCCGGCGGGGAGAGTTTGAAGGACACCGCGGCGCGCGTGCTGCCCTATTACATCCAGACCATCCTGCCGCGCGTCATGGCGGGAGAACGCGTCCTGGTAGCCGCCCACGGCAATTCCCTGCGGGCGCTGGTGATGGTGCTCGACGGAATGACCACGAAGACCATCGCCAGTCTCGAGATCGCCACCGGCATCCCCCTGGTCTACCAGCTCAAGGCCGACACCACGGTGGAGAGCAAGGCCGTGCTCGAGCGGGACATCGACCACGACGCCTGACGGGCTCGGCGGTGGTGCGGCGCCGCGGGCTCGCCGCCCTTCTCGCGGGGCGCTTGACAGTGGGGAGGTGTGGGCCGACCCATCATCGAGCGAGCCTTCCTCACGAAGTCCGCGCGAGCGCTTCGCCTTGACCGGAGACGTCTCGCGTCCGAACACCTGACCCGGAGCCGCGATCGTCGGCTCCGCCCCGGAGAACCCATCCGATGCGTCTGCGCAACCTCGTCCGTCCGGTCGTGGCACTGGCCCTGATCGCCGGGCTCTCGTCAGGCGCCGTCTCCGTGGCCCTGGCCGCCGATGCAATCTTTCCGCCGAGTTCGCGCTTCGGCTTCACGCCGGCCTCGGACATGACGCTGTCCAAGCGCTTCTCCGGCTTCGAGCGGCTGGAAGGCGGCGCGACGCTCTCCATCGTCGAGCTGCCGTCGACGGCCTTCGTCGACCTGGAGAAGAGCTTCACCGACGAGAACCTGCGCACGCAGGGGTTCGTCGTCGCGACGCGGGAGGCCATCAAGGTCGCGGGCGACGTGGATGCCGTGCTCTTCACCGGGGAGCAGCCGGCACCAGAGGGGGCCGCCACCCCGGCTATCAAGAAATGGCTCCTCCTCGTCGGCGACACCACGGTCACGGGTATCATCATCGCCCAGACGGTGCCCGATGCCGAGACGCCGGAAACCATGCGGAGCATGCTGACCAGCGTGAAGATCCGGCCTGAACTGACCCTGGACGAGCAGGTCGCGGCCCTCCCCTTCCGTATTCGCGAGTCGGCCGGGTTCCGGCCCGTCCGGGTGCTCGCGGGCAATTCGGTCCTGATGACGCAAGGCCCGAAGGACCAGATGCTGAATCTCGAACAGCCGATCCTGGTCCTGGCACAGGCCGTCCAGCAGCCGCCCCAGCCGGAGCAGCGCGACGCTTTCGCCCGCGCCGCACTCTATTCGAACCAGACGATGAAAGATTTCGCGGTGGAGCGGTCGCAGACCTACCGTCAGAACGGCGTCGACTGGCACGAGATCGTCGCCCGCGCGGTCGACGGCCCTTCGAACACGCCGGTGGTGGTGTCCCAGACCATCCGCTTCGCGCCGGATGGCTACCTCCGCGCGCTCGGCGTGGTGCGGGCCGACCAGCGCAGCGCCATGCTGTCCCAATTCCGCGCGGTCATCGACAGCGTCGAGGTGAAGTAGCGGCCTCGTCGCCTCGTCGCGGACGCATCATCCGGGACGAGGCCATTCGTTCGAGCGGATGCCTCAGGCGGCATCCGCGGGATTGGTCGCCGCCTTGGGGCCGCCCTTGGCGACACCCACGAGGGCCGGGCGCAGGACCCGGTCGCCGATGACGTAGCCGGACTGCATCACCTGCACCACCGTCCCGTTCGGCACCTCGGCATTGGGGACCTCGAACATCGCCTGGTGGCGGTTGGGATCGAAGCGCTGGCCCTGGGGCTCGATGAGCTTCACCCCGTGTCGCTCCAGGGTCTTGGCGAGATCGCGCTCGGTGAGCTCGATTCCGTCGATCAGCGCCTTGAGCGATCCTTCGGCGGTGGAGGCGGCCTCCGCCGGCACGCTCTCCAGCGCGCGCCGGATGTTGTCGGCCGCGTTCAGCATGTCGCGCGCGAAATTCGTCACCGCATAGGTCCGCGCATCGGCGACCTCGCGCTCGGTGCGCCGGCGCAGGTTCTCCATCTCGGCCAAGGTGCGCAGGACGCGATCCTTCAGCTCGTCGCGCTCGGTGATCAGGCTCGCCAAGGCAACGGCGTTGTCCTCCGCGCGCGCCTCGGGCTTCACGTCGGTCTCCGTCGCCGTCTCGGCGCGCTGCCCGTCATGCTCCATGTCGTTCGCCATCATCGCTCTTCGTCGATCGCAAGGTTGCTCGCCCCGCGTCAGTCGCCGGTCTCGTTCGCCGGAGACCGTCGGTACGCGGTCGATCGGAATGGGGCCGGGCCACGGCACCGAGAACCCGCTCGACGGGGTTCGGCACCATGCTCCGGGATCGCAGCTGATATCAGACGCGCACGGGATGAAATCAAGCCGAGCGCCGTCCCGCCCCTCTTCTCCGCCTCAGCCCCCCGCGAGATTCAAGCTTGCAGGGGGCTCAGGCTTCCCGCGGGGGCGGGGACTCCACGAGGGCTTCCAGCCCCTCTGCCCTCAACGCAGCGACGTCGCTGGCGAAGATCTCCATCACCGCGTTACGGATCGCGGCTTGCCGGTCGGGTTGGGTGACGCGGGTCCCGGTGAGGTCGGTGACGTAGAAGACGTCCACCGCTCGCTCGCCGAAGGTCGCCACATGGGCCGACGTGATGTTGAGGCTGAGGCGCCCCAGGGCGGTGGTCAGCTCGTAGAGCAGGCCCGGTCGGTCGAGGCCGGTGACCTCGACGACGGTCTCCCGGCTCGACAGGGCATTGTCGATCGCCATGTCCGGGGGGATCAGGAAGGTGTTGGAGCGGTTGCTCGGCGGGTGCCGGTCCGCCACGAGGTCGGCGATGCGGATCTCGCCCCTGAGCGCCCGCTCGATCGCCGTGGTGATGCGCTTGGCGCGGCGCAGTTCGTCGTCGTCCCGCTCGAAGGCGCGGGAGATGAAGATCGAGTCGAGGGCGAAGCCGTCGGTGGTGGTGAAGATCTGCGCGTCGACGATGTTGCCGCCCAGGGCCGCGCAAGCCCCGGTGACGATGGCGAGAAGGCGGGGATGGTCGGGCGAGTAGATCGTGATCTCGGTTACGCCCCGGGTCGGATCGGTCTCGTAGACGGTGGCGACGGTGCGCCCGTCCTCCATGACACCGCGCACGAACCCCGCATTCTTGAATTGGCGGACGGCATCGACCTTCAGCCAGTAGGCCTGGTTATGCCGGGCGGAATAGGCGTCGAAGAAGGCCGGATCCCAATCCGCCAGCTGCTCCCGCAGGCCCATCTGGATAAGTCGGACCCGGTCGGTCCGGGCGATCTCGGAATGGCCGCCCGACAGGAGCACCTCGGTCTCGTCGTAGAGGGTACGCAGCAGTGTCCCCTTCCAGGCGGTCCACACGCCCGGTCCCACCGCCTTGATGTCCGCCACCGTGAGGATCATCAGGAGCTTCAGCCGCTCCATGGTCTGCACCACGGAGGCGAATTTCTGGATCGTCTTCGGGTCCGAGAGATCGCGGCTCTGCGCCGTCATCGACATCAGCAGGTGGTGTTCCACCAGCCAGGCCACGATCTCGGTCTCGGTCTGGGTGAGACCGAAGCGTGGGCCGATCTTCTCGGCGATCGCCGCGCCCGCGATGGAATGGTCCTCCGGGCGTCCCTTGGCGATGTCGTGCAGGAGCACCGCGACGTAGAGGGCGCGCCGGTGGCTGATCGTGTCGATGAGCCGCGTGGCGATGGGGTGGTCTTCGGCCCCCTGGCCGGAATCGATGGCCGCCAGGACCCCGACGGACCGCAGCAGGTGCTCGTCCACCGTATAGTGGTGGTACATGTTGAACTGCATCAGCGCGACGATGCGGCCGAAATCGGGGATGAACCGGCCGAGCACGCCGACCTCGTTCATCAGCCGTAGGGTCGTCTCCGGCGAGTTCTTCGACGTCAGCACGTCGAGGAAGAGCGCATTGGCTTCCGTGTCCGAGCGCAGGGAATGCCCGATGAGCCGGAGCGAGCGGGTGGCGGCCCGCGTCGCATCCGGATGGATCGGCAGGTTGTGGTGGTCGGCGAGCCAGAACAAGCGGATCAGGTTCACCGGATCGCGCGAGAAGGCGTCGGCGGTGCGCAGGTTGATCCGGCCGTGATCGTCGATGAAATCCTCCGCCTCGATGGCGGTGGCGCGGAAGCGATCGCGGAAGCGGCCGATCCAGCGGTCGAGGACCGGGGTGCGCTTGGCATGGCGCGCTTCGAGGGCGGCACAGACGATGGCGGTGAGATCGCCCACTTCCTTCGCGATCAGGAAATAGGCCTTCATGAAGCGCTCGACGCCCGACAGGCCGCCGCGCGGCTCGTAGCCGAAGCGCTCGGCGATCCTGGGCTGCAGGCCGAAGGACAGGCGCTCCTCGGACCGGCCGGTGACGAAATGCATGTGGCAGCGGACGCGCCAGAGTAGCTCCTCGCAGCGCTCGAAGACCCGGTACTCCTCCGGCGTGAACAGGCCGGCGGGGACGAGTTCGCTCTGGTCCCGGACGCGGTAGGTGTATTTCGCGATCCAGAACAGGGTGTTGAGGTCGCGCAGGCCGCCCTTCCCGTCCTTGACGTTGGGCTCGACGAGGTAGCGCGAGGCGCCCGCCTTGGAGACGCGGGTGTCGCGCTCGCGCAGTTTGGCCTCGACGAATTCCGGCGCCGTCCACATGACGAGTTCGGTATCGAACCGGGTGACCAGTTCCTCGTACAGGGCCCGCGCGCCGAAGAGGTAGCGCGCCTCGAGGAGGGAGGTGCGGATCGTCATGTCGGCCCGCCCCTCACGCAGGCACTCCTCCACCGAGCGCGTGGCGTGGCCGACCTTCAGCTTGAGGTCCCACAACACGTAGAGCATCGCCTCGACGACACTCTCGGACCAAGCGGTCTGCTTGTAGGGCAGCAGGAACAGGAGATCGATGTCCGACCCCGGCGCCATCGTCCCGCGACCGTAGCCGCCGGTGGCCACCACGGCGAGCTGTTCGCCGGTGGAGGGATTGTCGTTGGGGTAGAGCCGCCACACCACCGCATCGTGGATCGTGCGGATCACAGCATCGGTGAGGTTGCTGATCCGCTGGGCGCAGGCGGTGCCGTCGCGCTCCTCCATCAACCGGGCTTCTGCATCGGCATGGCCGAGCTCGATGATGCGACGAAGCTCCGGGACGAGAAGCGCGCGCAGCTGCGTCGCCTCGCGCACGTCGCGGTCGAGAGTGGTGAGGACCGTTTTGAGGGCGGCGCCAGCATCGAACATGCGCAAACCCGTTATCATGTTCCCGGAGGGACACCAGAGACAACGCTAGGCAGGTGCGTAGATGTGATAGGCAATCCGTAGGATGTCGTTCTCTGTGCCGGAAAAATCGTTTGACGAAACGAACGGTCCTGGCTACCTCGGATGCCCCGCGTCACTGCCGGGACCATGGAGACGATTGACCGATGACTCTGTCCCGTCGCGCCATCCTGAGTGCCATCTGCGGCGCCGCGTCGCTTTTGCTGATGCCGCGCCCCGGTGAGGCGGCGGACGTCAAGGAGATCCGCCTGGATTGGGCGACCTACAACCCGGTGAGCCTGATCCTCAAGGAAAAGGGCTTCCTGGAGGAAGCCCTGAAGGGGAAGGGCATCACGGTCCGCTGGACCCAGTCCCTGGGCTCCAACAAGGCGCTCGAATTCCTCAATGGCGGCGCCATCGATGTCGGATCGTCGGCCGGGGCCGCGGCGTTGCTCGCCCGGATCAACGGTAACCCGATCAAGGCGGTCTACGTCTTCTCACGGCCGGAATGGACGGCGCTGGTCACCCGCAAGGACAGCGGCATCACCAAGCCCGCCGACCTCAAGGGCAAGCGCATCGCGGTGACCCGCGGCACCGACCCGCACATCTTCCTGATCCGCGCGCTCCAGGGTGCTGGCCTGACCGAGAAGGACGCCAAGCTCGTCCTGCTCCAACATGCCGACGGTCGCACCGCCCTCGACCGGGGCGACGTCGATGCCTGGGCCGGCCTCGACCCGATGATGGCAGCCTCCGAAATCGAGAACGACGACGTGCTGTTCTACCGGGACGCCGCCGCCAACACCTGGGGCGTCCTCGACGTGCGCGAAGATTTCGCGAAGGCCAACCCGGACCTCGTCCGCACCGTGATCGCCGCCTACGAGACCGCCCGGAACTACGCGATCCAGAATCCCGACGCCCTGAAGAGCGCGCTCGTGGCCGTGACGAAGCTGCCAGAACCGGTGATCGCCCGGCAGCTCGAGCGCACCGATCTGACCCAGCCCGCCATCGGCAAGGCCCAGGCCGAATCGATCGCGGCCGCCGGCATCGCACTGCAGCAGGCTGGGGTGATCCCCGCCGGTACCGACGTGAAGGCGGCGGTGGACGGGCTGATCGATCCGCAATACGCGCCCGCCGCCCGCTGAGCCGTGGCCGAACCCGAAGCGGACGACGCGAAGGCGGCGCCGAAGCCCCGGCGAGAGACGGTATGGGACCAGGGCGGCCGCGTCGCCCTCGGCCTGATCCTGCCCCTCGCCCTGGTGATAGGCTGGGAATCCGCCGTTCATACCGGCCTCGCCCAGGGGCGGCTGATGCCCCCGCCGAGCCGGATCGCGGTGACCCTTTACGATCTCGCCGCCTCCGGCGATCTCTGGATGCACGTTCAGGCGACGCTGGTGCGCGTCGCCCTCGGCTTCGCCTTCGGCGCGGTGGCCGGCATCGCGGCGGGTGCCCTCACCGGGGCGCTTCCCACCGCCCGCCATATCCTCGATCCGACGCTTCAGGCGTTGCGGGCCGTGCCGTCGCTGGCCTGGGTTCCGCTGTTCATCCTCTGGCTGGGCATCCTCGAGACGCCGAAGGTGGCGCTGATCGCGGTGGGGGTGTTCTTCCCGGTCTATATCGGCGTGGCGGGGGCCATCGCCTCCGTGGACCGGAAGCTGATCGAGGTCGGCCGGATCTTCCGGCTCTCGACCCTGCAGCTCGCCCGCCGCATCCTGCTCCCCGCCGTCCTGCCGGCGACCCTGACCGCCCTGCGCACCGGCCTCGGCCTCGGGTTCCTGTTCGTGGTCGCCGCCGAACTGATGGGCGCCTCGGAGGGGCTCGGCTACCTGCTCATCGACGGGCAGCAATTCAGCAAGGCCGACCAGATCCTCGCTGCGATCATCGCTTTCGCGGTCCTCGGCAAGCTTGCCGATACCGTCCTCGTCGCCGTGACCCGGCCTCTCACGCGCTGGCAGGACACGGCGCGGGAGACGTTGTAGGCCCTCCCCCCGGTTCGAAGAAGGCTGGCGCCTCGCGATGCTCACCCTCGATAGCCTGTCCAAGACCTATTCCGACGGCACGCGGGCGCTGGAGCGCATCGACCTCGCCGTGCCACAGGGCGAGATCGTGGCGCTCATCGGTGGCTCGGGCTGCGGCAAGACCACGTTGCTACGGCTCGTCGCCGGGCTCGATCGGGCGAGCGAGGGCAGCATCGTCCTCGACGGGGAGACCATCGCAGAGCCGCATCCGGGCGTCGGCCTCGTCTTCCAGGAGCCGCGCTTGCTGCCCTGGCTCGATGTCGCCGACAATGTGGGCTTCGGACTGAGCCGGCTCGCCAAAGCCGAGCGCAAGGCCCGCGTCGCCCATGCCCTGGAAATGGTCGGACTCGGTGAACATACCCGCCGCTGGCCGAGGGAACTCTCGGGCGGGCAGCAGCAGCGCGTGTCCATCGCCCGCGCCTTCGTGGCCAACCCGCGCGTGCTCCTCCTCGACGAGCCGTTCTCGGCCCTCGACGCCTTCACCCGCAAGGACTTGCACGGCCACCTCCTCGCCCTCTGGCAGGAGACGAAACCGACGATCCTCATCGTCACCCACGACGTCGGGGAGGCAGTGGCGCTGGCCGACAGGGCGGTGGTGATGCGTCCCAAGCCCGGCCGGCTCGACGATGCGATCCCCCTCGCGCTGGCCCGGCCACGCGATCCGGCCTCGCCGCATAGCGAGGCAGCCACCCGCCGCATCCTCGCCGCGCTGGACCGTTCGCTCAAGCCCGCCCAGGCGGCGGCGCCCACCGAGGCGGCGCAATGGTGGTGAGACCTTCCCTGGCGTCCGAACGCATCCCAGGTTAGACGCCGAGGCAAAGACCGAGACGACAATCGCACCAAGACGACCGAGGAAGCACCCGATGGACGCCACCACCCTGCGCTCGCTCCAGGCTCCGCTGAAGGATCAGTACCGCAGCGCCCCCGAATCGGCCGTTATCACCCTGAAGGCCAAGGGCACCCTCGACGATACCTCCATCGCCTGCAAGGTCGAGACCGGGCGGGCGCTCGCCGTCGCCGGGCTGCACCCCGCCACGGGCGGGTCGGGCCTCGAACTCTGCTCGGGCGACATGCTGCTCGAGGCGCTGGTCGCCTGCGCCGGCGTGACCCTCAAGGCCGTGGCGACCGCCCTCGAAATCGAGCTGCGCGCCGGCACCGTCTCCGCCGAAGGCGACCTCGACTTCCGCGGCACGCTGGGCGTCGACAAGGAAGCGCCGGTGGGCTTTCGCGCGATCCGCCTGAACTTCGCCCTCGACACCGATGCGCCGCAGGAGAAGCTCGACCAGCTCCTCAAGCTGACGGAGCGCTACTGCGTCGTGTTCCAGACCCTGAACCACAAGCCGGAACTCGCGGTTCAAGCGTCGAAGGGCTGAGGGGCTTTATCCAAGTACGGTCGGAGTGGCGCAGGAGGCCGCGAAAGCTCGATGGCCAGCGCCGGCCATCGACCCGCCGGGTGGCGTCTGACGCCCGCTTCAGTCACCGACATCCGGGCCCTACCGCGCGGCGGGCACGCCAGCGGCATCATGATACACAGAAGCGGTCTCGTCCTCATGGAGGAGGCGCCAGCCCTCCAGGCTGCGCAGGTGAGCGGCGCTTCGCCCCTCCCTCCGCACGAGGGCCCAGGTGACACGATAACGCGCCAGCAGGGCGGCGAAGCGGTCGGGCTCCGAGGCGGCGAGCGCTTGGTCGAGGCCGTTCATGAAGCCGTCGAGGAAGAGCTGATCGCTGCGGCCGTCGATGAAGGTCGGCACGCCGGATCGGATCAGGAATCCACCAAAATCGTAGTCGTTGTAGACCGGGCCGCTGAGGCCCCGTGCGCGCGCCGCGTCGAGTGCGGCCTGGGGCGTCATCGCTTCGTTGAGACGCGGCGAGACCACGGCCGCCGTCGCGATCGCCGCGACGGCACAGGCCAGGATGGCGAAGCCGAGCCCCCGCGAGGTGGCGATGGCCGGACCGCCGCGCAGCGCCGGGAAACGCGTCATGGCAGGACCCGCCACGAGGATCGGAGCCGCCAGGACGAACAGTTCCGCGAACCGCGCGTGGCGGATCATCATCACCCCGAGGAGCGTGACCACGCCGAGGCGGAACAGGGTCTTGCGGGTGTCGGCCACCAGGAGCGCGATGCTGCCGATAAGCAGGGCGACGGCGACGACGCCCGCCCCATCGAGCCCGAGCGGCTGCCATTCCTTGATGAAGGGCAGGGATTCACCGCTGTTGAACAGTCCGAGATTCACGAGAAACGGCGCATAGCCATAGGGCGTCAGGCAGGATGCGGCCGTTGCGACGACGAGGAAGCGTCCCCATCGCGAAGCCCTGCCGATCCATTCGGAGCGGGGGCCGGAGAACACGCCCTCGCCCGCGAGGATACCGGCGATGACGAGGCCGATCGGATAGCTGCCGTGCAGATTGGCCCAGGCCACCATCACCGGGATGAGCCAGAAGGACGGTGCCCTCCCCCGCTCCAGCGCCGCTACGAGACCCGTCATCCAGACGAGGAGGACCGGCACCGTAAAGATGTGCGGGCGTGCGAGCAGATGCGGAGCGAGGACCACGAAAACGGCCGTGACCGTCATCAGCGCCGCCGTGGCGGAAACACGCCGCTGCAGCCACAGGTGCAAGCTGCCGAGGGAGCCGGCGACGACCAGGATGGTGAGCATGCAGACGCCCCACCACCCGGCGACCGCGAAGGCCCCGTAGAACAGCACCTGCGAGGCCCATTCCTTCGCGATCCAGGGTGAACCGGCGAAGGTGTGGGAGAACAGGTCCGTCCAGGGCACGGTCCCGTGAGCGACGATCCATCGGCCGATCGCCATATGCCACTGGCTGTCCGGATCGTTGAGCAACTGATCGGCGCGCATGGAAAGCGTGAGGACCACGACCAGGAGGACGAGGATCGACGCGGCTTCCCGCGACCGAAACGCGAACGCTCGTGATGCCGCACCGAGTGGCTGCGTTGGAACCCGGGGGTAAGCTGGATCGGATCTCATGCCGTATGCCCCACCCGGTGCCGGGAACCCCGCAGCGCCTCGGAAAAGACGTGCCGGCTCAGGACCACGTAATTCACGGCGGGAATCCCGATGCAGACGATGAGGATCGAGAGCCAGGGCGGTCCCTCGAAGAGTCCGCCGATGATGGCGGGTATCGCTGCAGCCGCGCCGTAGCCGGCCATCGTCAGACAGAAAAACCGCAACGCCGCGCGAGGTGCGGGCTGCCGATCGCCGAAGGTCAGCCAGCGATGACCGGCATAGGACCAGAGCGAGGCGAGGCCGTAGGAGAGGGGCGAGACTAGGAGAAGCGGAAGCCCGGCGATCGTCGTCCCGGCCATGCTTAAGCAGGCATACAGCAGGGTCGCGATGCCGCCGACCAGAACCATCCGGGCGAGCCGTATCGGCAGGGCTCGGCCGCTCACCGGCCGGTGCCGGAGATCCAGCCGGAAGAGGGGTTCTGTTTCATGGGATGCATCGACCGGGCTGGCGGGTGTCGAGACCGACACCGAGCGTTAGGCGAGCGCGCTTAAAGGCGGCTTAATCCCGTCAGGCCGAGGCGGAGAGCCGCCCTTCGATCGCATCCCAGACCGAGACCGCGAGATCCGGTCCACCGAGCCGCTTGATGGCGCGGATGCCCGTGGGAGAGGTGACGTTGATCTCGGTGAGGTTGCCGTCGATCACATCGATGCCGACGAGGATGAGGCCGCGACGGCGAAGCTCCGGTCCGATCGTGGCGCAGATCTCCCGCTCGCGCTCGGTGAGGTCCGAGGCTGAGGCGGCTCCACCGCGCACCATGTTGGAGCGGATGTCGTTGAGCGCCGGGACGCGGTTGATGGCACCCAGCGGCTCGCCGTCCACCAGGATGATGCGCTTGTCGCCCTCGGTGATCTTCGGCAGGAAGCGCTGGACCACCCAGGGCTCGCGGAACGTCACCGAGAACAGGTCGAACATCGAGCCGAAATTGGCGTCCTCCGGCAACACCCGGAACACCGCCGCCCCGCCATGCCCATGCAGGGGCTTCATGACGATGGCGCCGTGCTCGGCCCGGAACGCCTCGATCTCCGCCTTGTCGCGGGTGATCAGGGTCGGCGGCATGAGCTGCGGGAAATCGAGGACGAACAGCTTCTCGGGCGCGTTGCGCACCTCGGCCGGGTTGTTCACCACCAGCGTCCGCGGGTGGATCCGCTCCAGCATGTGGGTCGCGGTGATGTAGGCCATGTCGAAGGGCGGGTCCTGGCGCATCAGGACCACATCCACATCGGCGAGGTCGACACGCTCCACGGCGCCGAGGGTCGCGTGGGCGCCCTCCACGTCCTGGACCCGGAGGGGCTCGACCCTCGCCGTCACCACCTGCCCCTGCATGGAGAGCCGGTCGGGTGTATAGAACAGGAGATCGTGCCCCCGCGCCTGCGCTTCCAAGAGCAGGGCGAAGGTGGTGTCACCGGCGATCCTGATCGCCTGGATCGGGTCCATCTGAACCGCGACGGTCAGGGCCATTGCGCACGAGCCTCATTCACGTTCGGGCATGGTCGAAGGTCGGGGAGCCGCCCCCGGTCTTCGACCGGAGCCGCAGGCCTATTCGATGGCTCGGCTTCCGTCGACAGGCTTCTTACCGGACGTCGCCCTTCAGCGAGACCTACCCTTCGACAAGGCTTGCCGCCCTAGCGGGACTTGCTGTCCTAGCGGGACTTGCCACCGCTGCGGCGGTCGTAATCGCCGATGGCGTTGCGGCATTCGGCCGAGAGTCGGGGACGGTTGCGCTCCATGCACTTCTCGGCCTCGTTGCTGTTGGGATCGACGCCGGCGCAGAGGCGGAAATAGTCGTTGGCGCAGCCGAGCTGCAGGCCCTGGTCTTCGCGCTGGGCCTGGGCTGGGCCGGTGGCCAGAAGCAGAAGGGCGAAGGGTGCAGCCTTCAGGGCCAGGGACCGGCCCTTCGAGGGGCTGGAGGATCGTGTGGTCGCCACGCGCATTCTGCGTTGTCCTTCGCTCGGATCGGAGTGTGGCGGCATATCGGGCGCAGCCATGGGTTAGCAAGCGCGCAGGACACCATCCCGGTTCCGGCCGAGCACGGTCGGACAGATAGGCCGAACCCTCGGCGTGTCGCCCCGGTCACAGTTTTTCGAAATCCCTCGATAAAAAGGCCCCGCTCACGGGGAGCGGGGCCGAGTGCAAGGGAGGAAACGCCCGCCATGGGCAGTAAAATTCAAAGCAAGTTGCAAGCCAGAGCAGATACCCTGGCTTCAGTTCCAGCTGGCTTCGCAGCTGCGGCGGAAATGCCACGCGGATCCAGTCCCTGCCGCCGCCTCCCGGCGTTCTCCCTTGATTCGATGGAGAGCAGCAACTTTTCGTTAACCACGCCGTGATGATCTCCGCCCTGCATCACGATGGATTGAGCACTCGACGGAGCCCGGCTCCGAGAGGGTTCGAGAGGACGTTTCCGACGGGTTCGGGTGGTGCGGATCGAGGATCGATGGGATCGCCAGCGATGACACCTGACCGCAAGTCCCAGAGTGCCAAAACACACCCCGGTGAACCATCGGGTGGTCACGGGGACCGTTCGATGCCGCTGCCGATGGCCAGTGTCGTGGCGTTCCGCCAGGCTACCGGTCGCCGATTCCGCCGGGACGACGAGAACGACAGCGCCACGCGCGGCGAGATCCTGCTGTTCACCGGCGTCCGCTACGAGCGCATGCCCGAACCGGCGATGCCCGCTCCGCGCCAGCGCCGGCGCTCCTGAGACCCACGCCTCCGGTCACCGTGAGGCCCGAGCAGGCACCGTCAACCCAAGGAAGCGCGATGCCGGCGTCCTATCCCATCAGCCACACCCGGCGCCTGATCAAGACCGCATCCGCCGCCGCGATGCTGCTGATGGGCGGCTGCGCCCAGAAAGGCGATTTCGGCCGCCCCGCCCCGAGCGCCTGGAACAGCCTCGTGGCGAGCACCGGCACCGGGGCCGCGCATTACCGCAACGAGCCGGCCTCGTACTTTCCCCTCACCGACGACGAGCGCACCCTGCGCGACCGGGCCTGGCGCTTCCTGATGCCGGCGGCCGAGAGCGAGACCTTCACCGATGCTCTCGCGAACCTCACCCGTACCCGCGTGCTGCCGCCGAGCTGGCGCAACGACGATGTCGCCAGCTACCATGCGGCCCTGATCGCGGAGCCCTTCCGCTCACCCGTCTCGCGCTATCGCCGCGTATCGGACGACATCACTGCGGATGCGCGCCTGATCCCGCTTTTCGCGGCCACGGCGGCGCGGGTGGCGAATGCCGATACCCTGCGCCTGCGCAGCCTGCCCTTCGTGAAGAGCCTCGACGACGAGAGCATCCGACAGGCCGCCATGCGGGTGGCCGAGAACCGCTGCCTCGTGGCCTGGGTCCGTCTGGAGACGGGGGTCCGGTCGGAGCGCTATCGCTACGCCCTGCAGCATCTCCTCGTCGAAGTTCCCTCCGTCGAGGCCGTGTCGGTCGAGCGCAGTCTCGCCAGCCTCGACGGACGCCGCGTGATGCTCGACCCGCTGCTACCGGCGGAAGCCGAGGCGCGCTGCGGATTGGTGGAGGCTCCCGCTCCGCGGGCGGCCCTTCCCATCGTCGCGAAATACTGAACCGGACCGCCCGTCCGGAGGGGGCGTGGGTCGTCCATCAGCCGCCGGATTTCGCAGCGTCCTCGGTCGGGCTGTCGATGGTGCAGGACACGGCCTGGACGGCTTCGTTCGCCGCCTGACGCTGGCTCGGAAGGGCCGCGACCACGCGCACCACCACGAAGCCCTCCCGCTCGGTGGCGACGATGCGCACGTCTCGGCTGACGTCGTTCTCGTCCTCGTTGGCCAGGGCCTCGTCGTATTGGGCGCGGGTGAGGATCACGAGGTCGAGGGCGCCGCGCACCGCCGCCTGGTCGGTGACGGCATAGAAGGCCCCCCGCCGGCCGTGGACGGCCAGGGAGAGCATCAGCGCGCCGGTCCGGGCCGAGACCCGCATCGGGCCGTCGGCGAGGTTGTAGGCGCAGATGCCCACCGCGACGGAGGGATCGGGGATCGGCAGCCACGCCTCGGTGGGGGCCGGGTTGATGCCGGTGGAGAGGGTGTAGACCGGCATCGCGTGGTCCAGGGCCTCGCTGGTGCGCGCCTTCGTCAGGGCGTCGGATTCCGACAGGCTCGGTATTGCCAGCACCACGGCGATATGGACCAGCCCCGCCAGGACGAGGCCGGCGAGGGTCGCGAGGAGGAAACGACCGGTCGGGTTCATTCCGCGCATTCCGTGCGGGAGATCGTGGGAACCGCGGAGCGCTCCACTGTGCCGGCGCTGGCCGCCACGGGCGTGTCGTAGAGACGGAGCGCAAGCCGCACCGGCCCTGCCGCCCGCGGCATGGGCAGCCAGTTGCCAGGCTGGACGTCCGAGGCGAGGACAATGGAGAAGCGCCCGTCGACGTCGCGCAGCACCTCCGTCGAGGTGAAGCCCTCGCGCAGCACCGACCGTTCGGGGTCGCGCTTGCCGCGCCCGGCGACGGTGAGGGTCCAGGCTCTGGCCGGAGGCGTCGCGCCGGCGATCACATAGGTGCAGCCGGCATTGAGGGCGCGCCCCTGGTCGTCCTGGGACGCGGTCAGAAGCAGCCCCTCCCCCACCGCCAGGGGAATCTCCCCGCGCCGGGCATTCACCGCGCGGGCATAGGGATCGGCGCCGAGCGAGCCCGTGCGCGGCCATGCGATCCAGCTTCCCACCGAAACGCCGCCGAACGGATAGCCGCCCCGCGTGGCGTAATCCGCCGTCGCCAGACCGAGGCCGGCGCCGAGGGCGAGCGTGTAGAAGACGAGACCGACGCGGGAGGTCCGGCGCAGGACGGCCCGAAAGGCGCTGCCTCCCCGGCCGGCGACGCCCGCGATGTCCTGCATCGCTCCGGACCGGGCAAGGTGATCTGTGGTGCTCATGCGGCGGCTGACATCCTGGGGCCGTGTGGACACCGTCGCTACGGGGTGCCGATGCGGCCGCTGACCGGGCGGGCGCCATCGGCGACGGCGCCCGTGGTCTCCCCCGCGGCGGCGCGGGCGCCGGCGGGCGGTCCCGCCTCCACGGTGCGGAACAGGCCGTTCATGCTGCCGATGACCTCGAACGAGCGCCGCGAGAGCTTGCCGGCCGCGCTGGCGGCGGCGTTGGGCGATGAGGACGGCCCGGCCTGCGCCATCGGACGCGTGTTCTCCTTGAGGCCCGGCATCGGCTTCAGCTCGATGCCCTGGTGAGCCGTTTCCATCACGTCGTGCCAGGCCATGGCGGGGAGCGAGCCGCCCGTCATCTTGTTGGTGGAGGTGGAATCGTCGTTGCCGAACCAGACGGCGCCCACGTAATTGCCGGTATAGGCTACGAACCAGGCATCCTTGTAGGCGTTAGTCGTGCCCGATTTACCCGCGACCTTGATGCCGTCGAGCTGCGCGCGGCGGCCGGTCCCCTCCTCCACCACCTTGTTCAACATGAAGTTCATGTCGGCCACGACTTGAGGAGAGAGGATCTGCTCGGGCTTCTCGTCGGCATGGCGGTAGATCACCTCGCCCGACGAGTTCTTCACCTCCATGGCCGCGTAGGGCTTGGCCTTGCGGCCGCCATTGGCGAACACCGCATAGGCCGCCGCCTGATCGATGACGTTCACCTCCGCCGAGCCGATGGGCAGGGAAACGGAATCGGTGAGCGGAGTGGTGATGCCCATGCGGTGGGCCATGTCGATGATCTTGGCGCGTCCCGCCTTGGCGGCGGGAAAATCGCCCTTGATGCCGATGGCCTTGCCCAGCGCGATCGAGATCTGGATCGGGATCGTGTTGATGGATTTCGCCACCGCAACCGTGAGGTTGGTGGCGCCGGAGAACGAGCGGCCGTAATTCTGCGGGCACCAATTGCCGAGGCAGATCGGCCGGTCCACGACCCGGGTGTCGGGCCGGTAGAGGCCGGCGGCGAGACCTGCCGCATAGACGTAGGGTTTGAACGAGGAGCCCGGCTGGCGCAGGGAATCGGTGGCTCGGTTGAACTGGCTCTCGCCGTAATCGGCCCCGCCGACCATGGCGCGCAGCGCCCCGTCCGGATCGAGGATGACCATGGCGGCCTCGTCCACGTCGTACTGGTCGCCGTACTGGCGCAGGATGGTCTCCACCGCCTGGTCGGCGCGCTTCTGGATACCGATGTCGAGGGGGGTCTTGACGATCAGCACGCGGTCGCCGCGCAGCTTGCCGGCATCCGCCATGCCCTTGATCTCGCCGAAGGCCCAGTCGAGGTAGTAATCGGCTGTGATGTCGCGGGTGCGGGTCACCGGCGTCGCCGGGTTGCGCAACGCCGTCTGGATCTGGCCTTCGGTGACGAAGCCGGCCTCCACCATGTTGTGGAGCACGTCCACGGCGCGGGCGCGGGCCGCCGGCAGATTCACGTGTGGCGCGTACTTCGTCGGGGCCTTGAACAGGCCGGCCAGCATCGCGGCCTCGGCGAGGCTCACGTCCTTCAGGGGCTTGCCGAAATAGTAATCGGCCGCCGCCACCGCGCCGAAGGTGCCGCCGCCCATATAGGCACGGTCGAGATAGAGCTTGAGAATCTCGTTCTTGCTGAGATGGCTCTCGAGCCAGAGTGCCAGGAACGCCTCGTTGACCTTGCGCTCCAGGGAGCGCTCGTTGGTGAGGAACAGGTTCTTGGCGAGCTGCTGGGTGATCGACGAGCCGCCCTGGGTGTTGCCGCCGCCCCGCGAGTTCGACACGAGAGCGCGCGCCGTGCCGATCGGGTCGATGCCCCAATGCTCGTAGAAGCGCCGGTCCTCGGTGGAGACCAGGGCCTTGATCATGCTGTCGGGAAAGTCGTCGAGCTTGAGCGAATCGTCGTGCTTGATTCCGCGCCGGCCCACCTCGACGCCATAGCGGTCGAGGAAGGTGACGGCGAGATCCTGCTGCTTCAGCCAGTTGTCGCTGGTGAGGTTGAAGGCGGGCTGCGCGAGGGCCAGCATCAGCACGGCGCCGCCGGTGCCGAGCGTCACCGCCTCGCTGGTGAGATCGAGGGCGACGCGCTTCCAGCCGCGCACCGAGAAGACCTGCATGCGCTGCTGGAAACGCTCGTAGGTCTCGGCGGTGGAACGGCCACTGTCGTACAGGCTCGCGTTCACCCAGGCGTCGAAGCCGAGGGCGGCGCGTTTCAGGCGCGTCAGGATCGAGGTGGCTTTGGGCAGGCGCACGACGTGTTCTCTGTCCCTCACCGCACGAACGGCACCGATCGCCGATGCCGCCGGCCAAGCACTACCAAGCTCCGCGCATCTTCGCGAGGCCCCGCGATCCACATCGCCCGCCCTTCCGCAGGGGGCGGCGCGGACGGCTCCCCACCATAATGCGTCCGGCGGCGAAAACGTCGCGGTGCCGGCGAGAATAACCCTTCGTCAACCCTGACTCGGGATTGGGGCGTCGAGGTGGCGCGGCTTGCCGATCGCGCCCACATGCGTCAAGGAGCCTGCGCGCTCCGCCCTCTCATGTCGAACCCCGAAGGTGCTTCCGATGAGGGACCGCACAGCCGCCCTCCTTGCCACTGACCCATCGGCCCGTCGGGCCGCGAACCCGTTCTGGCGGGAGAAGACCCTCGACGAGATGTCGTCGTCAGAGTGGGAGAGCCTGTGCGACGGCTGCGGCCGGTGCTGCCTGCTCAAGCTCGAGGACGACGATACCGGCGAGGTCTACCACACCGATGTCGGCTGCACCCTCCTCGACGGGCTCGCCTGCAACTGCCGCGACTACGTCAACCGCCAGAGGCGGGTGCCCGATTGCGTCCGCCTGACGCCGGAGGCGGTCCGGACCATCCCCTGGCTGCCGCCGACCTGCGCCTATCGCCTCGTGCGCGACGGGCAGGACCTCTACCCATGGCACCCCCTCGTCTCCGGCCGTCAGGCCAGTGTCCACGAAGCCGGCATCTCGGTGCGCGGCCGGATCTCGGGCAACGAGGAGGAGTTCACCACCGACGAACTCCTCGACCAGATCGTCACCTGGCCCGGCCGCACCCCGGAGACCGAGGACGAGGATTAATACAAGACCTCGATGAGCCTGACTCATCGAGGTCTGCCCGTGCGACGGCGCGGCGGCGGTCGTCCGCCGGACCTCAATGACCCTGACCTATGGATCAGGGTCATTGAGACTTGCTATGAGCGCGCGAAAGGCGCCTCACGGATCGAGTCGGAAGCCGTCCACGTCGCGCAGGAGGTCGAGGAAGGCTCTCGCACCGTGGTCGAGGGCCGCGAGACCGGCCTCGCGGGTGCCGAGCGTCGCATTGCCGATGGCGCCCGAGGGGTGAAGGTCCTGTGCCTTCCAGGCGAATGCCGCCGGACGGCCGGCGCGCAGGTGGGTGAAATCGCGCTCCATCGCCACCGAACGGGGCTCGAAATCGGCAATGGCTTGCCGACGTACCGAACCGGGCTTCAGTGCCAGCATCAGCGCCGTCTCGACGGCGCCGGCATGGATGCCGTGTCTGATCTCGTCTTCGGGAAACAGACCCGGCGGATAGCCGAAGCGGCTCCAGGCTGTGGTGACGGCGAGCATGCCGAGACCGCGCAAGTCGCTCGCCACGAGGTCGATCAGGCCGCTATTGCCGCCATGGGATGTGACGATGACGAGCTTGCCGCATCCGGCGCGATGGAGGCTGCGCCCGATCTCGCCCCAGGCGCGCAAGGCCGTCTCCGCCGTCAGGCTGAGCGTGCCTGGGAAGGCGTCGTGCTCGTCCGACTTGCCGATGCTCTGGACCGGCAGGACCAGGATATCGAGACGGCCCGCATCGAGTTCGGCGAGGCGGGCGAGGTAGCCTTCGGCGATGGTGACGTCGGTGGAGAGCGGCAGATGCGGTCCATGTTGCTCAACCGCCGCCACGGGGAGGACGGCGATGGAGCGGCCGACGACGGACGCGATCTCCTCGGTCGTGAGATCGAACCAGTTCCGCACCGCCATGGCCGTCATGCCCCTCGCGGCCCCATGCCGCGAGGGGCATGTCTATGCCGGATGGGCTCCCACAAGAAGGCCCATCCGAGAGTCGGATCAGCGGCGCGAGGGGCGCAGGAGCCATCCGAGGCCGAAGGCGGCGGCTGCCACGAGGGCGAGCGTGACGGCTTTGTTCTCGTCGGCACGGGCGGCGACGGCCCGTCCCTGGCGCACGGCTTCACCGCGGTAATGGCGACCACGGCGCTGGGCCTCGTCGGCGAGGGCATGACCACGGTCGGCGATTGCATGGCCGCGCTGCTGGGCCTCGTCTGCCAGAGCATGGGCGCGGGCGCTCGCCTCGTCGATGAATCGCTCGCCGCCGCGGCGAAGGCCTTTCACCGTGTCGCGGGCTTCGCCATAGGCGTACTGGGCCGCACCGGCGGCCTGATCGTAGGCGCCCTCCACCTGCTGGCGCGCACGGCCGGTCACGGCGCCGAGCGCCGTCTTGCCCCGTCCCTGCAGATTGCGGACGCCGCCGTCGAAATGGTCTCTGTTCATGGATCTATCTCCCATTCGCGAGGGGAAGACGGGCCGGGAGCCCGATCCGCCCTGTCGGAGCACCGTTCCGGATACGCGTCCGCGACGATGCTCGAAGCGATTGTTCGTCGTGGTGGTTCAAGGAGCCGCCCACATTCCATCGAGCCACGCCCCGATATCACGAGGCGTTTGAGAGGACTTGCACCGCCCCCCCGCGACGGCTCCGACCGGATCGTCAGATTTTCTTGACGGCGTCGGCTGCGCTCTGAGCCGCGCCCTTGATCCCATCCTTGGCATCACCCACGGTCTTCTGGGCCTCGCCCTTCAGCTCCTGCGCCTTGCCTTCTGCCTGCAGCTTCTCATTGCCCGTGACAGAGCCGACGCCCTGCTTGATGTTGCCGACGGCTTCGTTGGCGAGACCCTTGATCTTGTCGGTGGTGCTGCTCATCGAAATGGTCCTCATCAGCGATCGGGGAAGCCGGGACGCGGCATGCGTCGGGCACCGCGAAGTCGGAAGCCGAACGATAACAATTGCTGAAATGTTCCGATCCGAGGCTGCAGAATTGTATGATTCCTGACTGATCCGAGGGAGAAGTGCTGCGTCGCAGCACTGATTCGAAGTTAAAGACCGCCACGGTAAGAGTTTGAATTTTTTATACGCGTGATCCAAATTTTTTGTTTCGCTTTGCGACGTTCTTGCCAGCAAAGTTTCTTGAATTCAAAATATTCCCGTCTAGAACTCGGCAAACAACAGACGAGACACCGAGGAAGACGGTCATGACCGTTCGCGCCGCCCCCCCGGGTTCGGGCGGGACTACCCAGCCGACCCTGGATACGGCGTCCGCGCCGCCGTTCGGGCGCTGGGGTCAGCTGGTGATCGGGGTGATCTGCATGGTGATGATCGCCAACCTGCAATACGGCTGGACGTTCTTCGTCCCCGACATCCAGAAGAAGTTCGGCTTCGACCGGGCGGCGATCCAGTGGGCCTTCACCCTGTTCGTGCTGTTCGAGACCTGGCTGGTCCCGATCGAGGGCTGGTTCGTGGACAAGTACGGCCCGCGTGTGGTGGTGCTGTTCGGCGGCGCGCTCTGCGGCATCGGCTGGGTCATCAACTCCTACGCCGCCTCGCTCAACATGTTCTATCTCGGCCAGGTCGTCGCCGGCATCGGTGCGGGCGCCGTCTACGGCACCTGCGTCGGCTCGGCCCTGAAATGGTTCCCCGACAAGCGCGGGCTCGCCGCCGGCATCATCGCCGCAGGCTTCGGCGCCGGCTCGGCGCTGACCGTCGCCCCGATCCAGTGGATGATCGCCGATCACGGCTTCCAGGCCGCCTTCTTCAACTTCGGCATCGGCCAGGGCCTCGTCGTCTGCGCGCTCGCCTTCTTCTTCACCTCGCCGAAGAAGGGCCAGGTGCCGGAGGTCGTGGCCAACGCCAACATCATCCAGACCCGGCGCAACTACACCCCCGGCGAAGTCGCACGCCAGCCGATCTTCTGGCTCATGTACTTCATGTTCGTCATCGTCGGCGCCGGCGGCCTGATGATCACCGCCAACCTCAAGCCCATCGCCTCCGATATCGGCGTCGACAAGGTGCCCGTCACCATCATGGGCATCACCATGGTCGCCATCACCTTCGCCGCCACCATCGACCGCGTCCTCAACGGCCTCACCCGCCCGTTCTTCGGATGGGTCTCCGACAAGATCGGCCGCGAGAACACCATGTTCATCGCCTTCGCCATGGAAGGCTTCGGCATCTACATGCTCTACCTCTGGGGCCACGACCCGCTGTGGTTCGTCCTGCTCTCCGGCTTCGTGTTCTTCGCCTGGGGCGAGATCTACTCCCTCTTCCCCTCCACCTGCACCGACACCTTCGGCACCAAGTTCGCCGCCACCAATGCCGGTCTGCTCTACACCGCGAAGGGCACCGCCGCCCTCCTCGTGCCCGTGGCGAACTATCTCCAGCAGGCCACCAACAGCTGGGACGGCGTCTTCCTCGTCGCCGCCGGCGCCAACATCCTCGCATCCCTCCTCGCCATCGGCGTGCTGAAGCCATGGCGAGCCCGCGTCGTCGCCCGGAGCATCTGAACCATGGCCCGCTGGATCGGATACAGCCACGACGGTCGAGCCGGCTTCGGTCGCCTCGACGGAGAGCAGGTCACCGTGCACGAGGGCGACCTGTTCGACGCGCCCAGGGCGACGGGAGAGATCCTGCCCCTCGCCGAAATCGTCCTCGACCTGCCGTGCCGGCCGAGCAAGGTCATTGCCCTATGGAACAATTTCTCCGCCATGGCCGAGAAGCAGGGGCTGACCCCGCCGGTCGCCCCGTTGTTCCTGCTGAAGCCGGCCAACACCTATCGCCCGAGCGGCGCCGAGATCGCGGTGCCGGATTGTGCCGGGCGTATCCTGTTCGAGGGTGAACTCGGCATCGTCATCGGCAAGGTGGCGGGCCGGAGCGCGCGCGACCTCACCCCCGACGAGGCGGCCGACCACATCTTCGGCTATACCTGCGTGAACGACGTGACCGCGCTGGAAATCCTCAAGGCCGATCCGAGCTTCGCCCAATGGACGCGCTCCAAGGGACTGGACGGGTTCGGCCCATTCGGGCCGGCCATCGCCACCGACCTCGACCCCGAGGCGCTCTCGGTGAAGGTGCGGGTGAACGGGCGCGAGCGGCAGACCTATCCCCTCTCCGACATGATCTTCCGCCCGCACGAGATCGTCGCCATGATCTCACGGGGTATGACGCTGGAGCCCGGCGACGTCATCGCCTGCGGCACCTCCAACGGTTCCGGCCCGATCCCGAAGGGTGCCACCGTCGAGGTGGAGATCGAAGGGATCGGTATCCTGTCGAACCGCTTCTCCTGAACCGCACACATCAGAACGACACGGCATCCGGACAATGAGGGCACGAGCATGAGCATCGCGATCGTCGGCGCAGGCGCTATCGGCGGATTTCTGGGGGTTCGCCTGGCGAATATCGGCGAGGACGTCACCTTCATCGCACGCGGGGCCAATCTCGATGCCATCCGCTTCAACGGCATGCGCCTGATCGAGGAGAACGGCTCCGAGATCCACGTGACGAACCTCAAGGCCACGAAGTCCATGGAAGAGGCCGGCGTTCACGACGTGGTGCTGCTCACCGTGAAGGCGCATCAGGTCGGACCGATCGCCGCCGATCTCCACCACCTCATCGGCCCCGATACCATCGTGGTGACCATGCAGAACGGCATCCCATGGTGGTACTTTTCGGGTGGCCATGGGGGCGAGCTGTCCGGGACGCACTTGGAAACCGCCGATCCGGGCCGGCTCATCGCGGAGCATCTCGACCCGAAACATGTCATCGGCTCGGTGGTCTACCCGGCGGCCGTCCTCACCGAGCCCGGCGTGGTCCAGGTGATCGAGGGCCACCGCTTCGGTCTGGGCGAACTCGACGGCTCCATGAGCCCGCGGGTCCAGGCCCTGGCACAGCTCCTGATCAAGGCGGGCTTCCGCGCGCCCGTCACCAGCGACATCCGCGCCGAGATCTGGCTCAAGCTCTGGGGCAACCTCAGCTTCAACCCGATCTCCGCGCTGGCCCATGCCACCCTGGTGGATATCTGTCGGTTCCCGGAGACGCGGGCACTCGCCGCCGACATGATGCGCGAGGCGGAGACCATCGCGAACAAGCTCGGCATCACCTTCAAGCTCGGGATCGAGCGGCGCATCGCCGGGGCCGAGAAGGTCGGCGCGCACAAGACCTCGATGCTGCAGGACGTGGAGGCCGGCCGGCCGATCGAACTAGAAGCCCTCGTCGGCTCGATCATCGAACTCGGCCGCCTCACCGACACCCCGACTCCGCATATCGGCACCGTCTACGCCCTGATGCGGCTGCTCTCGCAGAGCCTCGAACGGGCGCAGGGACGCCTGTCCATCGCGACGGCCTGACCCAACGATCCCCCGGCGGTCGCAACCGACCGCCCATCCACGTGAACATGTGCCGCTCCCCATGCGGCGGACCGCCTTCACCATCCCGAAGGCAACTGACGATGAGGACACAGCTTCCATGGCCGAGACCGCAACCACCTTGCACGCGCTGATCCAGGCGGGCGCCGACGAGGCCAGCGCCCTGTCGAGCCCCGGCGGCGTTCCGCTGACCTTCGGCGCCCTGCGGGCGCTCACCGACAGCACCATCGCGTCCCTCAACGCGCAGGGGATCGGCCGTGGCGACCGGGTCGCCATCGTCCTCGACAACGGACCGGAAATGGCCGCCGCCTTCATCGCCATCGCGGCGGGCACCACTTCGGCTCCCCTGAACCCCGCCTACAAGGCGGACGAATTCGAGTTCTACCTGACCGACCTCAACGCCAAGCTGCTGGTGGCGGCAGAGGGCTCGCAGAGCCCGGCGGTGGCGGTGGCCGAGAAGCTCGGCGTGCCGGTGGTGCGCCTGACCCCGACGCCCGAGCAGGGCGCGGGCAGCTTCACCCTCGCCTTCTCCGGATCCGATGCGACGCCGGCAGCCCAGGGCGGCCCGGCCCATCCGGACGATATCGGTCTCGTGCTCCACACCTCGGGCACCACCTCGCGCCCGAAGATCGTGCCGCTGAAGCAGTCGAACGTCTGCGCCTCGGCCCGCAACATCCGCACCACCCTCGCCTTCACGGCCGAGGATCGCGGCCTCAACATCATGCCGCTGTTCCACATCCACGGCCTCATCGCCGGCATCCTGGCGCCGCTCTCGGCGGGCGGGCAGGTCTGCTGCACGCCGGGCTTCAACGCCCTGAAGTTCTTCGGCTGGATGGGGGAGGTCCGCCCGACCTGGTACACGGCGGTGCCGACGATGCACCAGGCGATCCTGGGCCGCGCCGCCCGCAACAAGGAGGTCATCGCGGCCAATCCCCTGCGCTTCATCCGCTCCTCATCGTCCTCCATGCCGCCGCAGGTGATGAAGGAGATCGAGGAGGTGTTCGGTGCGCCGCTGCTGGAGGCCTACGGCATGACCGAGGCTGCCCACCAGATGGCCTCGAACCCGCTGCCGCCCCGGCCGCATTATGCCGGCTCGGTGGGCCTCGCCGCCGGCCCGGAGATCGCCATCGTCGACCATGACGGCGAGCCCCTGGCCGCCGGCGAGACCGGAGAGATCGTCATCCGCGGCGACAACGTGATGACCGGCTACGAGAACAATGAGAAGGCCAATGCCGAAGCCTTCACCAGGCAGGGCTGGTTCCGCACCGGCGACCAAGGCACGCTGACCCCGGAGGGCTACCTCTCGATCACCGGTCGCCTGAAGGAGATCATCAACCGCGGCGGCGAGAAGATTTCCCCGCGCGAGGTGGACGAGATCCTGATGGACCACCCGGCGGTGTCCCAGTGCATCACCTTCGCGATGCCGCACGACAAGCTCGGCGAGGACGTGGTGGCTGCCATCGTCCTGCGCGAGGGCCACGACGCCCTGTCGGAGAAGGACCTGCGGGGCTTCGCGTCCGAGCGCCTCGCCCCGTTCAAGGTGCCGGCCAAGATCATCTTCCTCGAAGAGATCCCGAAGGGCGCCACCGGCAAGCTCCAGCGCATCGGCCTCGCCCAGAAGCTCGGCCTGACGTGAGGAGCAGCGCGCCGGTTCCCGGATCACCCCAGGTGTCCGGGCGTCGGCGCTACGGGTGGAGACTCGCCATTTCGATCCGCCCCCTCCCTCGGGCGCCTGCAGCGCCAGCGGACGGTGACCCGGGAGCCGGCGCGGGAAGGGCCGCGTCAGCGGTTCGAAATCCCGTCGGCTCGCGCGACCATGATAAATATTGATAAGACTTACGGTAGAGAAGAAGCCCTGCCGGTAAGTCGATCGATTTGTACGACGCTGGCTATGACAGTATCGTCCCGCCCCATACGGCCATCAACGAACGGACGACGATCCGTCGAGGCCGATGGGAGGATTCGACACGATGACGAACAGGTTGGCTGCTTTAGCCGTGCTCGCAGCGATGACCGCTCCAGCACAGGCACTGTCGATGAATGACCCGCTCACGGAATGGAGCAAGGGCACGGCCATGGACCGCATGCAGATCGCCTCGCGCCTCGGCAAGTCGTTCAACAGCATCAGTGATAGCTTCACCGCCGGCTACTTCCTGAAATGCATCGACGACGTGGCCGTCTACGGCAACGCCAAGGCCGCCAGGATCGAAGATGCCATGCGCGAATGCGTGGCGGCGCGCATGCCGCGCAGTCCGGACGCGGAGTAGGACACCGTCAGATCTCGATCTCGGTGCCGACCTCCACGAGCTGGCGGGTCGGGATACAGAACTGCGCGCCCGTAGCCTCGGCGTTGCGCAGGAGAAAGGCGAAGATGGTCTCGCGCCACGTCGCCATGCCCCGGTTGTCGCTCTTCGGGATGATGGTCTCGTGGCCGATGAAGATGGTCAGGTCGTCGAGGAACGCCTTCGGCAGCGTGCCGCATTCGACGGCGCATCGCAGGCCGTCGGGAATCGAGGCGTCCTCCATGAAGCCGTAATGCAGGACGAGGCGAAAGATGTCCGGGGTGATCTCGGTCACCTCGGCGCGCTCTGTCCGCGGCACACTCGGCGCCTCCTCGTAGAGAGCGGTGACGAGGAGGATGCGCTTGTGCAGGGCATGGCTGCGCTCGACGAAGCGCGACAGGTGAAGCGGGATCCCGCTCGTCGCCGAGGACAGGAAGGCGGCGTTGCCCGGCAGGGTGATCGGCGGCTCGCGGCGTAACTGCGCGATGAACGCCGCCTCGGGCTGCCGCAACGTCGCTCGGGCCTGCTCCACCAGCATGTTCCCCTTGCGCCAGGTCAGCATCAGGAAGGCGACGAGGCCGGCCAGCACCAGGGGAAACCAGCCGCCCTCGAACAGCTTCACGCTGTTGGCGCCGAGGAAGACGAGATCGATGGCAAGGAAGAAGCCGTTGACCGCGAAGACCGCGATGGGGTTGTAGCCCCATTTCAGGGCCACCAGGGCAGCGAGCAGGGTGGTGATCGCCATGAGCGAGGAGACGGCGATGCCGTAGGCGCCGGCCAGCCTGTCGGAGGAGCCGAAGGTGAGGACGGCGGTGAGGGTCGCTGCCGCCATCAGCCAGTTGATCACCGGCACGTAGATCTGCCCGCGCTCCTCGCGCGCCGTGTGGATCACCCGCATGGGCGGCAGGAACCCGAGCTGGATCGATTGCTGGGTGAGCGAGAAAACGCCTGAGACGATGGCCTGCGAGGCGATGACGGTGGCCAGCGTCGCGAGGGCGATCAGCGGGTAATAGGCCCAGTCCGGGCTGAGACGGTAGAACGGGTTCTCGATGGCGTCGGGGGAGACCAGCAGCAGGCCGCCCTGGCCGAAATAGTGGATGACGAGGGCCGGCAGGACGAGGCCGAACCAGGCGAGGCGGATGGGCCTCGCGCCGAAATGGCCGAGATCGGCATACATCGCCTCGCCGCCGGTGACTGCGAGGAAGGCCGCGCCGAGCATGGCGAAGCTCACGTGCCAGCCCGCATGGACGAGGAAATCCACCGCGCGCCAGGGGTTGAGCGCGCCGAGGATCTGCGGCGCGTGCCAGATGCCGCCGAGGCCCAGGAGCGCCAGGACGACGAACCATACTACCATCACCGGGCCGAAGATCCGGCCGATGAAGGCGACGCCCTTGCTCTGCACCAGGAACAGCCCGACCAGAATGGCGATGGTGATGGGCAGGACGGCATGGTCGAGGCCGGGAGCCGCCACCTTGAGGCCCTCCACCGCGCTCAGCACCGAGATCGCCGGGGTGATCGCCCCGTCACCGTAGAGCAGGGCGGCGCCGACGAGGCCAACCACGAGGAGCGCGGCTTGTCGCGTGCCGGGCTTGGCATGGCGGGCACCGAGGAGCGCGAGCATGGCGACGATGCCGCCTTCGCCCCTGTTGTCGGCGCGCAGGATCAGCACCGCGTACTTCAGCGAGACGATGAGGATCAGGGCCCAGAAGATCAGCGACACCGCGCCGACCACGGCGATGGCCTGGGGCGGTCCGCCGCCGGAGGCTGCCCGCACGGCTTCCTTGAAGGCGTAGAGCGGGCTGGTGCCGATATCGCCGTAGACGATGCCGAGCGCCCCGAGGAGGAGAGGCAGGCCGGCGCGCGGAGGATCCGCGCTCTTCGAACCTGCGCTCTCCACCGAGGCCCCAGGGGCCGATGCGTGTTGGGCCAAAGGGGCGTTTCCTTCCGCGGATAGCCCGGACGCACTGGGTTTCCGCCTGACCCAACCTAACAGTGGCGGGTCCGCCGTCCAGGGATGGCCTCCATAACATCGGGCAGGTGAGGAAACCGTGCACCGCTCTTTCATGGCGGATGCCTGTCCGCTCACTTGCCACATCGGCATCAGAGATCGGCAGACATGAGATCGAAAACCGTACAACGTATTGGCGATAAACGCTTTATTCGATGATCCCGATCGGCGGGGAGGATGGATTCCTGGAAACGCCCTCGCGGATCGAGCCTTGCTGTAGTGTCATTTGGACGGTGAAGCCGGCCGGCGGAGCCTAAACCAGCCGTGCCAGCGCCTCCGGGCATTCGCCGTCGCGGGCGATGCAGACCACCGGAGCCGGGACATGGCGGCCGATGGCGGCGGCGACCGTCTCGGGCGGCGTCGGCGCGCCGAGGCTTTCGCAGACGACGACCCCTCGCAGCGTCTGGCCGTGACAGCGCAGGGTCTCCGCCGCGGTGAGGGCGTGGCTGATCGCCCCGAGATAGCTGCCGGAGACGAGAATCGTCGGCAGGGCCAGGGCCTTGAGCCAGTCGAGACCGGTCGCTTCCGCCGTCACCGGGCTCATCAGGCCGCCGACGCCTTCGATGACGAGAATCGTCTCGGGGTCCGCACCCCGGAGCCGGTCCTCGCACCAGCCGACGAGATCGGAGAGGTGCAGGCTCCGCCCTTCGCGCGCGGCGGCGAGATCGGGACTGATCGGCGCGGCAAAGCGCCAGGGCGAACAGGCCTCCACCGTCTCGGGTGTCACCGGCAATCCCTGGGCCTCCAGAAGGACCGCCGTGTCGCTCTCGCGAAACGATGGATCGCCGAAGGGCGGGACACCGCTTGCCAGCGGCTTCAGCGTCAGCACTTCGCTTCCCCGGCGGCGCAGGGTGCGCGTCAGGGAAGCGGTGACGTAGGTCTTGCCGATCTCGGTCCCGGCGCCGGCGACAAAGACGGCGCGGGCACGCGCGCTCACTTCTCGACGAAGGCCTTCTCGATGACGTAATGGCCGGCCTCGCCGTGGTTGCCTTCCACGTAACCGCCGCCGGTCAGCATCTCGCGGGTGTCGCGGATCATGTCGGGCGAGCCGCAGAGCATGAACCGGTCGTTCTCCACCGACATCGGCGGCAGGCCGATATCGTCGAACAGCTTGCCCGAGGTCATCAGGTCGGTGATCCGGCCGCGGTTGCGGAAGGGCTCGCGGGTGACGGTGGGATAATAGATCAGGCCGGCGGTGATGACCTCGCCCAGGAACTCGTGGTTGGGCAGCTCCTGCGTGATCGTCTCGCCATAGGCGAGTTCGGAGACCTGGCGGCAGCCATGGACGAGGACGACCTTCTCGAAACGCTCGTAGGTCTCCGGGTCCTTGATGATCGACATGAAGGGGGCCAGGCCCGTACCGGTGCCGAGAAGGTAGAGGTTCTTGCCCGGCATCAGGTTGTCGAGCACCAGGGTGCCGGTGGGCTTCTTGCCGACCATGATCGGATCACCGACCTTGAGGTGCTGCAGCCGCGAGGTGAGCGGGCCGTTCTCGACCTTGATCGAGAAGAACTCCAGTTCCTCCTCGTAATTGGCCGAGACCACGCTGTAGGCGCGAAGGAGGGGGCGCCCCTCGACCTCGATGCCCATCATCACGAACTCGCCGTTGCGGAAGCGGAACGCGGGATCGCGGGTCGTGCGGAAGGAGAACAGCGTGTCGGTCCAGTGATGGACGCTCAGCACGCGCTCCTCGTTGAACTTGCTCATCGACGGGTCCGTCTCAAACTTCGCTTGCGAATCTCGGCTCTCAGCCGGGTCTTCTCGCACCTGCGGCGCGCCCGTCAAGGCATAGCAGGCGCGCAGGCAGCGAAACCGCCAACTGTCTGGAATCGCTCTGACTTAGAGATATCGCTGCCACGGGGGATGTGACCTCGTTCCAATTCCGGCTCGGGATGGTGCAGGAAGGATGGCGGGAAGAGGGGTTCGGCGCGCATCCCGGTGACCGTTGCCGGGATGGAAGAGTAGGGGTTCGGCCAGGGTGACGACGCAGGCCGCCCGCCTCACCGCAAGGCGGGTGGCACTCACAGCCCCGAACGAAGCAGGTGCGAGTGGGCTCTTGGCTCAGGCGGCGCGGAGCGTGTGCAGGAACTTACGCACCTCCGAGCTCAGCCATTCGGCCTGCTGCTCCAGTTCTATGGAGGCTTGCGCCACCGAGCCCGGGATCTCCCGGGTCGCGGCATCCTGCTGCGAGACCGATGCGGAGATGACGGCGGCCGTCTCGTCGATCCCGTGGATCGTCGAGGAGATCCCATCGATGGGACTGGTCGCCTAGCGGGTGGAGGATTGGATCGCCGCGATCTTCGCGGAGATTTCCGTCGTCGCCTTGGCGGTCTGGTTGGCGAGTTCCTTGACCTTCGAGGCGACCACCGCGAAGCCCCGGCCCGCCTCTCCGGCCCGCGCCGCCTTAATCGTCGCATTGAGGGCGAGGAGGTTGGTCTGGCCGGCAAGGTTGGAGATGAGGTTCACGAAATCGCCGATGCTGGCGGCGACCTCGCGAAGTTCAGCGTCCGCCAGTGCGGTCTGCTCCGCCTCGCGGACGGCGGCGCCGGTCATGTCCGCCGAACGGGCGACCTGACGGCCGATTTCCGCCACGGAGGCTCCGAGATCCTCGGCCGAGCCGGCCACGGCGGTGACGTTGGCCGAGGCTTCCTCCGCGGACGCCAGGACCGCGCTCGACTGCGCCGACGTCTCCTCGGCGGAGGCCGTCAGCTGCGAAGCCGTGGCCTGCATCTCGGTGGCTGCGGCGGACACCATGCTCACAATCCCGCCGACCGCCGCCTCGAACTCGTCGGCCAGGGTATGCATGCCGACCTTGCGTTCCACCTCCGCAGCGAGACGCAGGCGCTCGGTTTCGATCTCGAGGGCGCGGTTGCGGATCATGCCGTCCTTGAACACCTGTACCGCCCCCGCCATGGTGCCGAGTTCATCAGTGCGTGTCCGGTCAGGGATCGCGACCTCGACATCACCGGCGGCGAGCCGGTTCATCGCTTCCGTCATTCCGCGGATCGGACGGGCGACCCTCATCATGGAGAAGAGGGCGGACCCAGCCTGAAGGAGGATCGCCACGGAGCCGATCACGAGGCCCAGCAGGCTGGCGGTTTCCACGGCGCCGGTCGATGACAGCCGCGCCTCGTCCGTGAAGCGCTGCGCATTGGAAAGCGATTGCTCGATCGCGACGATCGCCTTCCTGCGGGCGCCATTCCGATGTTCCCCCGACACCGCCAGGGCTGCCTCGTCGATCCTCTTGCGACCCTGTTCGTACGTGATGGTGGCCGCCGACTTGAGGGCGAGATCCGTGAACTGCGCCAGCGCAGCATCGATGTCCTTGAGGACGTCGGGCTTCAGGGCGATACGGATCGGTGCCTTGAGTCCCTCACGGGCGGAAGATCGTATCCCCTGCCCTGGTGCAATAGCGTGGGGCGAGAACGATCAACGGCAGTGCCCGTCCGATCAGCCTGCCAGGGTCTGCATGCAGATGAGGGGATCATCGCCGATCGAGGCGATGCTTGGCAGCACGGTGCGCAGGGCGCGCTGGAGCACCCTTTCCTTCGTTTCGTTCGAGCAGGATGGTGCCTCCGGCTTCATCGACCGTTCGGCCACAGCCGATCCGTGGCGGCGTCCTTCTCCGACGAAACCTGCTCAGTCCGGTGGCCTTGCGATCACAGGGGCTTCAGCCCCGCTTCGATCTCGCCGCGGCGATCTTCGAGGAAGGGCGGCAGGGACAAGCGCTCGCCTAAGGTCTCCAATGGTTCGTCGGCGGTGAAGCCTGGACCGTCGGTGGCAATCTCGAACAGGATGCCGCTGGGTTCGCGAAAGTAGAGGCTGCGGAAATAGTAGCGGTCCACCGGTCCGCTGGAGGGCATGCGGCGCTGCTTCAGCGTATCGGCCCAGGCTGCGTAATCCGCATCGGGAATGCGGAAGGCGACGTGGTGGACCGCCCCCGCTCCCTGTCGCGCGGGCGGCAAACCGGGTTCGGCCAGAAGGTGGAGCTCGGCTCCCGCCCCCCCCTCGCCCATCTGCCAGACGCGAACCTCGCCTACCGGCGCGTCATAGGTCCGGACGTGGCTCATGCCGAGTACCTCAGCGAGCACCGCTTCCGTCGCCCCGATCCGCGCGAGGCTGAGGCGGATCGGTCCCAGGCCCCGGATCTGGCGTTCCACCGGCACCGGGCTCGCGGCCCAGGGATGGGCGTCGCCGGCGCCGCCGTCATCCACCAGCATCAGGCGCTGGCCTTCCGCATCCTCGAAATCCAGCGTGAGACGGCCGTCGCGCAAGACCGGCTCCCCATGCGTCACGCCCTGGCGGGCAAGATGCTCGTGCCACCAGTCGATCGCGCCCTCTCCCGAGACGCGGAACGCCGTCCGGACGATACTGTCGGTGCCGCGGCGCTCAGGCGGCGCTGGCCAGTCGAAGAAGGTCATGTCGGTGCCGGGTGAGGCGATGCCGTCGGCGTAGAACAGGTGGTAGGCCGAGACGTCGTCCTGGTTCACCGTCTTCTTCACGAGCCTCAGTCCGAGAATCCCCGTGTAGAAGGCCGCATTGTCGGCGGCCTGCGCGGTGATGGCGGTGAGGTGATGAAGTCCGGTGAGCTGCATCGGCCTATCCTGCGAACGACGATGTCCCACTGAGATGGGTTGTCCATCGCCAGAATGCGATGGCCCCGCGGATCATCCGGAACGGCGGCCTGCCCCTGGGCCGGAGCGGGACGCGCGATACATTCCTCTGCCCACCACCATTGGAGCCCTCCGCATGCCCCACCTGCTCTACGTCGAAGCGTCACCGCGCAAGGAGCGCTCGGCGTCGATCGAAGTCGCCCACGCCTTCCTGGACGCCTGGGGAGAGACGCATCCGGAGGGCACGGTGGACGTGCTCGACGTCTGGAACACGTCGCTTCCGGACTTCGACGGGGAGGCGCTGGCCGGCAAATACGCGGCGCTGGCGGGCGACACCCTGAGCCCGGCGCAGGAGGAGGCCTGGGTCGCGATCCGCGCCCTGGCGGTCAGGTTCCAGGCTGCCGACCTGATCCTGTTCGCGGTGCCGATGTGGAATTACACCATTCCCTATAAGCTCAAGCACCTGTTCGATCTGGTCTCCCAGAAGGACCTGCTCTTCACCTTCGACGAGCGCGGCCAGAACGGGATGCTCGTGGCGACGGCCGTCGTCGTCAATGCGCGGGGCGTCGCCATCGGCGATGATTTCCCCGCCGAGATCTACGATCACCAATCGACCTACATGGCGACCTGGCTGCGCATGGTCGGCGTCACCGATGTCCACCAGATCGCGGTGGAGAAGGGGCTGATGGGAGCCGATCTCGACCGGCAATCCCGCGAGCGAGCCCGCGCCGAGGCCGGGGCCCTGGCGCGAACGCTGTAGGGCTAAGCGCTCAGAAAGCGCCGGCCAGGAGGCCGAGGCCGGCGGCGGCGAACGCAGCGCCAGCGACGCGCAGGGCCGGACGCCCATTCCCCTCACCGAGACGGCCCATGCCGAGGCCGAGACCGAGGCCCGCGGCGTGGAGCATAGCGGTGGCGGCCATGAAGCCGGTGCCATAGGCGAGGCCCGAGGCCGCCTCCGGCATCTCGGCTCCATGCGCATGGCCGTGGAACACCGCGAAGACACCCACGAGGGCCATGGCCACCGCCACCGGCATCGTGAGGCGCAGGGCGACGGCGGCACCGAGCACAGCCACGGACAGGGCGATGACCGTCTCCACATGCGGAAGCGCCACGCCGGCCGCACCGAGAACGCCGCCCAAAACCATCATGCCGATGAAAGACAGCGGGACGAGGAGCATCGCCCGGCCGCCGACCTGCGCAGCGACGAGGCCCACCGCCACCATGGCGAGCATGTGGTCGAGACCGGTCAGCGGATGCAGGAACCCATGAGCGAGGCCCGCCGCATCGCCCTGCCCGGTATGGGCGAGGGCAGGGCCGGCCATGAGACCGAGTGCCAGACCCGGCAGAATTCCAACGCAGCGTCTCATTCCCACTCTCCCCTTAACCCTAGAGGCCGTCACCCGCCCTGAATGCAGGACGTGACCAGTCCTGGCAACGGTCGTGCCGACGATGGCGGGACCCTTATTTCGTGGGTTTCGTCTCGCCTTCCGCATAGGGCCAAGGGATGGCCAGCCCGGTACGGCCTCTCCCATATGAGACACAGGGCGGATAACCGCGCCCCTTCCCCCGCTGCCTGTAGCGACGCGGAAGATGAGCTGGAGCCCAGCGCGGGAGTCAGCGAAACCCGTCTCAGAAATGCCGCGCCAGCACCTCGCGGACGCGCTCGACCATCTCGTCTTCCTTCACCGAGAACTGTGCCGGGCGGGCGGCTTTCCATTCGGCGTTACTGGCGATGGCGCCCGCTGCCTTGGCGCCCTCGATCAGGTCCTTGACCTGAACCTCGCCGGCCTCGCGCTCGTTCGAGCCCTGGATGATGGCGCAAGGGCTGCCGCGCCGGTCGGCGTATTTCATCTGAGCCTTCATGCCCGAGCCGCCGAGATAGAGTTCGGCGCGGATGCCGGCCTCGCGCAGACGTGCCACCAGGCGCTGGTAATCGGCCATGTTGTCGCGGTCGAGGACCAGCACCACCACTGGGCCGGGCTTCGCGGTGCCTTCGAGAAGCGGGCTCCCGGTCAGTTGAAGCGCCGAGAACAGCCGCGACACGCCGATAGAAAAGCCGGTGGCCGGCACGGGCTCGGCGCGAAAACGGCCGACGAGGCCGTCGTAGCGGCCGCCGCCCGCCACCGACCCGAAGCGCACGGTCTGGCCGTCCTCGTTAGTGACGGGGAAGGTCAGTTCAGCCTCGTAGACCGGACCGGTATAGTATTCGAGGCCCCGCACCACCGAGGGGTCGGCCCGGATGCGGTCGTGGCCATAGCCCGCCGCCGCGCAGAGGCGCATGATGGCATGCAGTTCGGCGATGCCTTCGCGGCCCGTCTCGGACGAGCCGACGACGTCGCTCCACGAGCCGAAGAACTGCTCCCAGAAAGCCATCCGGTCGCCCTCGGCGTCGGGGGCTGCCTGGAACGAGACATAGGCGAGGATTCGCTCGATGGCGTCGGGCGCGAGCCCTGCCCCCTTCGCGAAATCACCGCTCTCGTCCTTGCGGCCCTCGCCAAGAAGTTGGCGCACGCCCTCGACGCCGAGGCGGTCGAGCTTGTCGATGGCGCGCAGTACGGTGAGGCGCTGGCCGGCCTTGTCGTCGCCCGAGAGGCCGATCGCCTCCATCACCCCGTCGAGCACCTTCCGGTTGTTGACCTTGATGACGTACTGGCCCGACAGCCCGAGCTTTTCGAGCGTATCGGCCATCAGCATGCAGATCTCGGCATCCGCCGCGACGGAGCCGGCGCCGACGATGTCGGCATCGCATTGCATGAACTGCCGGAAGCGGCCCGGGCCCGGCTTCTCGTTGCGGAAGACGTAGCCGGCGCGGAAGCTGCGATAGGGTTTGGGGATGGCGTCGAAATGCTCGGCGACGTGCCGGGCCAGGGGCGCGGTGAGGTCGTAGCGCAGGCTGAGCCAGGATTCGTCGTCGTCCTGGAACGAGAACACGCCCTCGTTCGGGCGGTCGAGATCGGGCAGGAACTTGCCGAGCGACTCGGTGTATTCGACGAAGGGGGTCTCCAGAGCCTCGAACCCGTAGAGCTCGAAGCTCTGGCGGATCGTCTCCAGCATCCGGTGCTGCGCGGCGATCTCGTCGGCCCGGCGGTCGACGAAGCCGCGCGGCAGTCGCGCCTTCAACGTGTCGGCCTTCGTGGAATCGGCCTTGGCCATGGTGTCTTCGCTTCTTCGCTCGGTCTGTCGGTATCAGGCGGGCTCTATCCCGCGCGCTCCCGAGCGGCAAGCGCACCGGGGATAGGGTCGTGCTTCTCAGACTTTCAGGGCCAGCAGGGCGCACAGGCTGAGGATGGCGATGGGGATCTGCGTCGGTCGCAGGCGCGCGAAGAAGAGCGGGGCTTCCCCGGTGCGGGCGGCGATGGGATCGAGAATCGCCACGGTGGTGAAGCCGGCTATCAGGAGAGCGAGAGCCAGCACCGTCAAGCCGAGGGAAGCCGAGACCAGGGCGAGAAAGCCAAGGCCGAACAGGCCTAGCATGGTGGCGATCTGTATGAAGGTGGGGCCGCCCTCGGTGCGGAAGCTGACGCCACGTCGCACGCCCGACAGGAACAGCAGGATGGCGCAGCCCCACAAGATGGTGAGGTAAAGGATCGCATCCCCGAGATCGTCGCGCCGCCACCAGGCCAGTGCCGCGCCGACGGCGAAGGGCAGCATCGGACCGTAGCCAAAGACGATGCCGAGCCAGGGCACCGCGCGGGGTTCGCTCACATGGAGCGTGCGTCTGTCGTCCCGAGCCATTCCCTGACTGCTCCTCGCCTCGCCGGGTAACCCTCCCGCCGGGGTGGGGTTCCGGGATGCGACTTGCCATCGATCGGCGCCGTTGGGGAAGCGCGGCTGTTTTCACGTGCAACACGCCGTTTGCATCCCGAGACAGAAACGCCCCGGCACGCGAAGAGCGGCCGGGACGTTTCCGGGATCGAAGACAGTCCGATCCTCGACGAAATCTCGCCGAATCAGGAAGCCAGCGGTCCGGCCTCGCCGGCCTGCTGGTTCTGGGCCTCGAAGGCCTTCTGCCGGTAGAGGCCGACGAAATCGATCGGGTCAATATACAGGGGCGGGAAGCCGCCGTTGCGTACGGCCTCAGCGATGATCTGGCGCGCGAAGGGGAAGAGCAGGCGCGGGCACTCGATCATCACGGCTGGGTGGAGCTGGTCCTGCGGGATGTTGCGCATGCGGAAGATGCCGGCATAGTTCAGCTCAAAGGCGAACAACACCTCGTTGTTGATCTTGGCATCGCCTTCCAGGGTCAGCTCGACCTCGAAATCGGCCTCCGCCAGCTGCTTGGCGTTGACGTTGACCTGAATGTTGATCTGCGGACCGCTTTCCTGCGGCTGGAGCGAGCGCGGCGCGTTCGGGTTCTCGAAGGAGAGATCCTTGGCGTATTGTGCCAGCGCGTTGATGGCGGGCGACTGGTCTTCGGCGGGAGCCGCGCCGTTGCCGTTCGGTGCCGGGGTATCGGCCATGGCGTTCTCGTCCTCTTTCGCGGGGTCTGTCGGGGCACCTCGGCGATCCACTGCGCGGCGTATCGTCTGATCGTCGCAGGGCCGGGTCCGAGCGACAGCGCGCTAACACGATGGGCCACCTCGGACAAGACGAGCGGCGGGAGCGGACGCAGCGCGAGAGCCGGGAGTACGGCCCAGGAAGCGAAGCCGTCTCCGGACTCGGCGATCCGCTCTTGACCCTGAACCCTCCGGCATGGCTCCTCCGTGCCTGGATACGGCGCACGGCGAGTCCCATATGCGGATCGAGCTCGTGGGTCGCGTCCTCCTCATCCAGGGCGGGATCCTTGGATTCTCCGGCTCGATCCTTGCGCGGCGCTCCGATAAAGGGCTTAGCGGCGGGATTTTCGGGAGCCCCCTCGAACACACATGTCGTGCGACGGCCACGATCGGATCGGTGATGCAGGATTCCTTCGATTTGACGACTCTGATCTTCCTGGGGCTCGCGGTGTTCGTCATCTGGCGGCTTCGGTCGGTGCTCGGGCAGAAGACCGGGACCGAGCGCTCGCCGTTCAAACCGGTGGACCGGAGCCGCAACCCGGCGCCACCGGCGCGGTCGGACGGCGACAACGTGGTGCGTCTGCCGGGTGCGGACCGTGCTCAGCCGCAGACTGATTCGGCGCCCGCCGCTGTTGCCGAGGTCCGTGACTGGCGTGGCATCGCCGAGCCCGGCTCGGCCGTCGCCCATGGGCTCGAAGCCATCGTCCAAGCGGAGCCGGGCTTCGACCCCCGCGCTTTCGTCGAAGGCGCGAAGGGTGCCTATGAAGCCATCGTGATCGCCTTCGCCAAGGGCGACCGCAAGACCCTCCGCAGCCTGCTCTCGCGGGAGGTCTGCGAAGGCTTCGAGCGCGAGATCACCGCCCGCGAATCGCGCCGCGAGACGGTCGAGACTACCTTCGTCTCTCTCGACAAGGCGGAGATCGTCGCCGTGGACGTCCGCAACAAGGTGGCGCAGGTGACGGTGCGGTTCCTCTCGCACCTCATCACCGCCACCCGCAACGCCGAAGGTCAGGTCATCGACGGCAATGCCGAGGCCGTGGCCGAAGTGCCGGATGTCTGGACCTTCGCCCGTACGCTGGGCAGCCGCGATCCGAACTGGCAGCTGGTGGCCACGGAAGCCGGCGCCTGAGGATCCAGGGTTTGTCGTGAGTGGGTTTTTCAATTGGGCGTCCGTCGTCGCCCTGGCTCTCGTCGCTGGCTGTCTCCCCGGCCCGGTCGCTATCGCGGCCGGGCCGCTTCGCGTGGGAGAGGCGATTCTGGAGCCCGTGGACCTCGCGACGCTGCCGGGATTTCCCGGCCCCGACCCGGTCGCCTCCCTCGACGCGTTCCGCCGGACCTGCGCCGCCCCCCCGGTGGAAATCGCCTCGACCGTCGCCGGCTCGGCGGAAGATCTCGCCGCCGCCTGCAGCCGTGCCGCGTCGGTAGAGCCTCGGGAGGCCGGGGCCTTCTTCACGCGGAATTTCGATGCCTATCGTATCGTCAGGCCGGGCGAGGCGGGTGGTCCGCCGCGCCGAACGGGCTTCCTCACCGGTTATTTCGAGCCTGAACTCACCGGCGCCCTCCGCGCCGGCCCCGGCTTCACCACCCCCGCCCTCGCCCGGCCGGACGATCTCGTGAGCCTCGCCCCCGGCGAGACGAAGCCCGGCCTCGACCCGGCCTTGCGGGCGGCACGGGCGACGGGGACCGGGTTCGAGCCCTATCCCGACCGTGCGTCCATCGAGGCGGGCGGGATCGGGGAGCGAGCCCGACCGCTCCTCTACCTGCGCGATCCGGTCGACCTCTTCGTGCTCCAGGTCCAGGGTTCGGGACGCGTGCGCCTTCCCGATGGGCGGGCCGTGCGCGTGCTCTATGACGGTCGTAACGGCCGACCCTACACCTCGGTGGCCAAGCTCATCGTCCAGGCGGGACACCTGCCCCTCGAAGGCCTGACGCTGGCTCGCTGGACCGGCTGGCTCCGCGCCCATCCGGCCCTCGCCAAGCCGCTGATGCAGGCCAATGCTTCCTATATCTTCTTCCGCCTCGCAGAGGTGGAGGATCCCGGTCTCGGTCCTCCGGGCGCGGCGGGCGTTCCTCTGACGCCGGGCCGCAGCCTCGCGGTCGACTCCACCCTGTGGCGCTATGGAACGCCGTTCTGGCTCGAAGGACGGATCGTGGGGGAGGACGCGCCGGGGCGTCTCGTGGTCGCCGCCGATACCGGCTCGGCCATCGTCGGCCCGGCGCGGGGCGACCTCTATCTCGGCACCGGCGAAGCGGCAGGGATCGCCGCCGGCAACCTGCGCGATGCGGTCGGCTTCGTGGTCCTGCTGCCGAAGCCGCGTGTGGTGCCCATTCCATGAGGTTGCCGCGCAGACCCCGTGGCCTGTCGGGTGAGGATGCATTCCTCTGGGGCGAGATCGCACGGCTGATCACCCCGCTGCGCGGCCGTGCCGTGCCGATGACCAAGGCTTCGATGACCAAGGTTCCGGCCGCCGGGAATCCCCCTCTTCCGAAGAAGAAGCCGGAAGCGCCGGGGCTCGTCGCCAAACCCGTGACGAAGCCGGTGCCTGAGAGGACCACCTCGCCCGGTGGCGTGAAGGCCCCGGCGAAACGCATCGTGAAGCCGATCCCCGCGCCCGTCGCGGCCCCGGCCACCGTCGTCGCGGCGCCGCCTCTGCCCGGCCTCGAACGGAAGGCACGCCTCGGCCTGCGGCGCGGATCGCTCAAGGTAGAGGCGCGGATCGACCTTCACGGCCTGTATCAGGCCGAGGCTCATGGCGCCCTGGTCGGCTTTCTCATGCGCTGCCGCTCGGCGGGCCACGCCCATGTCCTCGTCGTCACCGGCAAGGGGGGCGGAGTGGGCTATGACGATGCGTTCTCGGAGCGCGGCGTCCTGCGCCGCTCGGTTCCCCATTGGCTGCGCTCGCCGGAACTGCGCAGCATCGTCATCGGCTTCGAGGAGGCGGCGCGCCATCACGGCGGCGCGGGCGCGCTCTACGTGCGCCTCAGACGCCGCTAGGGCGTCGGTCCCGACGGCCGAACGGCTTGCCATTCGCTCGCGCGGGTGGGGCTTGAGCAGGATGCGGAAACGCGATATGGAGAAGTCCCTCCTTTTACGCCGTGTTGCATCCGAGAGCCATACGCTCCCCTTAGACGATGCGCGGAGCCGGTCTTTACCGACGCTCCGACATAGGTGCCGACAAGGCATCCGGCGCTTTTCCGACTGTCCCGCCCGATCAACCCTCGTCCATCGTCGGTTCTCATTCTCCCATGACGTCACAGAACGATTCGCTCATCCCCGTTGATCCGCCGGCCGAGGTCGGATTGGTCGCCGCAGATCTCGGTCAGCACCGCGAGGTCAAGCTTCAGGATCTGAAGTCGAAGACCCCCACCGATCTGATCGCCTTCGCCGAGGAGGTCGAAGTCGAGAACGCCTCCACCATGCGCAAGCAGGAGTTGATGTTCTCCATCCTGAAGCAGCTCGCTGCCAAGGAGGTCGAGATCATCGGCGCCGGCACGGTGGAAGTGCTGCAGGACGGGTTCGGCTTCCTGCGCTCGTCGGAGTCGAACTACCTGCCGGGGCCCGACGACATCTATATCTCGCCCACCCAGATCCGTCGCTTCGGCCTGCGTACCGGAGATACCGTCGAGGGACCGATCCGAGGCCCGAAGGACGGCGAGCGCTACTTCGCCCTGCTCAAGGTGAACACGATCAACTTCGAGAACCCGGAGAAGATCAAGCACAAGGTCCATTTCGACAACTTGACGCCGCTATTCCCGACGCAGCGCTTCAAGCTCGAACTCGATGCGCCGCCGAAGAAGGACTTCAGCCCGCGCATCATCGACATCGTGGCCCCCATCGGCAAGGGCCAGCGCGCCCTGATCGTGGCGCCGCCGCGCACCGGCAAGACCGTGCTGATGCAGAATATCGCGCAGTCCATCACCATCAACCACCCGGAATGCTACCTGATCGTGCTGCTCATCGACGAGCGCCCGGAGGAAGTCACCGACATGATCCGCTCGGTGAAGGGCGAGGTCATCGCCTCAACCTTCGACGAGCCGGCGACTCGCCACGTCCAGGTGGCCGAAATGGTGATCGAGAAGGCCAAGCGCCTCGTGGAGCATGGCCGCGACGTGGTCATCCTGCTCGATTCGATCACGCGCCTCGGCCGCGCCTACAATACCGTCGTGCCGTCCTCCGGCAAGGTTCTCACCGGCGGTGTCGACGCCAACGCACTCCAGCGCCCCAAGCGCTTCTTCGGCGCGGCGCGCAACATCGAGGAGGGCGGCTCCCTGTCGATCATCGCCACCGCCCTCATCGACACCGGATCGCGCATGGACGAGGTGATCTTCGAAGAGTTCAAGGGCACCGGCAACTCCGAGATCATTCTCGACCGCAAAGTCTCGGACAAGCGGATCTTCCCGGCCATCGACATCACCCGCTCGGGCACCCGCAAGGAAGAGCTCCTGGTGCCGCCGGACTCGCTCAAGAAGACCTATGTTCTCCGCCGCATCCTCAACCCGATGGGCGTCACCGACGCCATCGAGTTCCTCATGGACAAGCTGCGTCAGACGAAGAGCAACAACGATTTCTTCGATTCGATGAACACCTGAGGACGGTCCGCCCTCCGGCTGAACGCCCGTCGATAGACGGCGGGTGCTTCTTGGTGGGGACCGACTCTTGTCCTCGACTTCCTTTCATCTCCTCCCGGGAGCTTCGGGAGAGGTCGATGACGGAGAACACGGTATCGATGCCGGCGATGCCGACCGACGGTGCTTTCCATAGGAAAGCACTCGATTTGCCGGCTAATATAATTCGGGACAGGGAATGCTGATCCCACTCCGGCAAGCCTTGGCAGGATGTTCGCCATGAGCGACGGCACCACCATCTTCGCTCCAGCGAGCGGCTTCGGTCGGGCCGCCGTCGCCGTGATCCGCATCAGCGGTCCGGCCGCATCGTCTCTTCTCGAGGCCATGGCCGGGCGGCTGCCACCGCCCCGTCGACTCTCGCTAAACACCCTTCGCGACCCAGCGACCGAAGACGTGCTCGACTCCGCACTCATCGTCTGGATGCCAGGACCCGCCACATTCACCGGCGAGGACATGGCCGAACTCCACCTCCATGGCGGCCTTGCTGTACGGTCCGCCGTCATGGCCGCGCTCGCCACGCATCAAGGATGCCGCCACGCCGAACCGGGTGCCTTCAGCCGCCGCGCGGTGGAGAACGGGCGGATGGATCTCACCGCCGCCGAGGGAGCGGCGGACCTCATCGAGGCGGAAACGGATGCCCAGCGGCGTCAGGCTTTGCGCCAACTCGACGGTGTCCTGGGCCGCAAGGTCTCCGATTGGCGGGACCGCCTGATCGATCTCCTGGCAGGAGCCGAGGCCGCCCTCGATTTCTCGGATGAAGGCGATGTCGACGAGATGGCCCTCGACGCGACATTGCATGCGAAAGCGCGTGCGATCCGCGACGAGATCGACGTTGTCCTCGCCGATGGCCGACGAGGTGAGCGCCTGCGGGAAGGATTCGTAGTGGTGCTGTCCGGCCCTCCCAATGCCGGCAAATCGACCTTGCTCAACGCACTTAGCCGACGCGACGCCGCCATTGTCTCGGCGATTCCAGGCACGACGCGGGACCTCATCGAAATCCGCTGCGATCTCGGCGGATTGCCGGTCCTCATCGTCGATACGGCGGGACTGCGTGACACCGTCGATCCCGTGGAAGCCGAAGGCATCCGCCGCACCCGCAAACGGATGGAACAGGCCGATCTCGTCCTTGCTCTTCACTCCGGCGACGACTCTATTAATGGGGCTGTCCCCCTGCCCCATCGCACCATTCGGGTACACACGAAGGCTGACCTCGGACATGACGGGAGCGACACCATCGCCGTTTCCGCGGTCACCGGACAGGGCCTCGACCGCCTGCTGAGCATCATTGAGGAACGGGCCGAAGCAGCCCTCGGCGGCGGCGATGCGCTCGTTACCCGGGAACGCCACCGCGACGGGCTGACCCGCTGCCGCGATCACCTCGGCCGCGTGTTGTCGGGGCCTGCCCTTCCGGAACTCCTGGCTGAGGATCTGCGCCTTGCCGTACGTGCTCTCGGCGAGGTCGCTGGCCGAGTCAGAGTCGAAGACCTGCTTGACCGCCTGTTCTCCGGCTTCTGCATTGGGAAGTGAGGATAACGCTGCAGAACGCCCCCTATGCCCCGTCCGACACCTCGAACCGCTTGCACAAGGCGTCGAGTTCTTCCGCCGTCTCGTAGCGGATGCGAATTTCTCCGCTGCCCTGGTTCTTGGATTTCAGCGAAACCGAAACGCCAAGCGCCCGTGTCATGGCCTGTTCGAGGCTGCGCACCTGTCCGTCGCGCTCAGGCTTACGCGGGCGCCCGGGACGCGGCGCATCGCCCTCCGGGACTTCCGCCGAGGCAAGAGCCTCCACATCGCGCACGGACAGGCCCTCGGCCACGATCCGCCGAGCGACACCCTCGGGGTCTCTCACCGCAAGCAAAGCGCGGGCATGACCGGCCGTGATCTCGCCCGCCACGACGCGGTCTTGGATCGCGCTGGATAACTGCAACAGCCTCAAGGTGTTGGCGAGGTGGCTGCGGCTCTTGCCGATGATCTCGGCGAGTTCGGTCTGGCTGTAGCGGAATTCGCTCATTAGCCGCTCGTAACCCGCGGCCTCTTCGATGGCGTTGAGGTCGCTGCGCTGGACGTTTTCGAGAATGGCGTATTCGAGGGAGGTCCGGTCGTCGATCTCGACGACGACAATGGGCGCTTCGTGCAACCCAGCGCGCTGAGCAGCCCGCCAGCGACGCTCGCCGGCGACGATCTCATAGGTATCCGGCACGCCCGCCAGCGCACGCACGACGATGGGCTGGATGATGCCGCGCAGCTTGATGGAGGCTGCCAGTTCGTCGAGCTCTGCCTCATGGAAGCGGCGACGCGGGTTGCGCGGGTTGGGACGGAGAAACTCGACGGCCACCTTGCGCTGTGCCTGCGGCTTTCCCGCATCGCTGTTGTCGTCGCCGAAATCTCCGATCAGGGCTGCAAGCCCACGCCCAAGTCGGGGCCGCGCCACATCATCCGCCATCGCCACCTGCTTCAACTCCGATACACTACGCATTCACGAGACAGAACGAGAGATCTACGCCGCGACCGGGAGCCGCCCCTCGCGCTGGATCACTTCCGAAGCCAGGCGCAGATAGGCTTGCGAGCCGGCGCATTTCAGGTCGTAGAGCAGCACCGGCTTGCCATGCGACGGGGCCTCCGACACACGCACGTTACGGGGAATCGTGGTCTCGTAGACCTTGTCCCCGAGGAAACTGCGCACGTCGGCGGCGACCTGATTCGAGAGGTTGTTGCGCGGGTCTACCATGGTGAGCACCACCCCCTGGATCGTCAGTCGGGGGTTCAGAGCCGTGCGCACCTGCTCCACGGTGCGCAGGAGTTGGCTCAAGCCTTCGAGGGCGAAGAACTCGCATTGCATCGGCACGAGCACGGCGTCGGCGGCCGCGAGGGCGTTAATCGTCAGCAAATTCAGGGAGGGCGGACAATCGATCAAGACGTAAGTCACGCCTTCTGTCGCACCCGCCTTGCCGATATCGCGCATGGCGTTGCGCAGGCGATGGGCACGGTCCGATGAGCTGGCCATCTCCAGTTCGAGGCCAAGAAGATCCATCGTGGACGGTGCTAGCATCAATCGAGGCACGGCAGTGGGTACCACGGCCTGGGCCAGAGACGCGTCCCCGGCGAGCACGTGATAGGTCGAGACCTTCCGCGAACGACGATCGATGCCGAGCCCGGTGGAGGCGTTACCCTGAGGATCGAGGTCAATCACCAACACGCGTTCGCCAATTGCAGCGAGCGCGGTGCCGAGGTTGATGGCCGTCGTCGTTTTGCCGACGCCGCCCTTCTGATTGGCCAAAGCGAGGATTCGTAGCGGCCGCTCGGGGGTTACCCTGGAGGCGGAAGAGGGTTCGATGGTCATGAATCCACGCGGGAGAGGGTCGTAACGCGGACGATCCGCGCTTCCGACTCAGTACGGCTCGTCACCAGATCGTAAACGAATCTCCACCGTTGCGCTGCAGCGGTCAATTCTGCTTGTGCGTCACGGCCCTTCGGAAACAGGGCGGTGGTGCCGGTTGTCAACAGCGGTTCCGTCCAATCGAGCAACTGGTGAAGCGGAGCCAGGGCGCGCGCACAGACGACATCCACCCCAGCATGGTCGGAGATTGCATCTTCGATGCGAAGGTTACGCACCCGAGCCGGGGCTTTCGTGAGACGTGCGGCCTCCGTGAGGAAGGCGCATTTGCGGGCATTGCTCTCGATCAGATCGACCTGAAAGCCAGGCCGTTCGCGACCAGCGATGGCGAGGATGAGGCCGGGGATACCCGCACCCGAACCGAGATCGAGCCATGTGGTGGCGTTCGGCGCGAGATCGAGGAGCTGCAGCGCGTCCGCGATATGGCGGGTCCAGACCTCCATGAGGGTAGCCGGACCCACGAGATTCTTTACGCTCTGCCACCGTCGCAACTGCTCGACGTAGATGTCCAATGCCTCAGCTGTTTCACGTGAAACGTTCGCTTGGGCGAGAACCCGAGTGCGGTCGTCCTGTTTAGCGGCCATGAGCGGTCGCCAAGCCGGAGCGGTCGGCACGGCGTGCATGCGCCGCGAGGAGAGTGAGGGCGGCGGGGGTCACGCCCTCGATTCGCGCCGCCTGCCCAAGCGTGACTGGACGGACCGCCTCGAGCTTGGCCTGCATCTCGTTCGAGAGGCCCGGAATAGCGGCATAGTCGAGCTTGATCGGCAGGGCCACAGCCTCGTCCCGCCGAAAAGCCGCGATATCGGCACTCTGTCGGTCGAGATAAACCGCGTAGGTCGCATCCGTTCGCAAACGATCCGCCACACGGGGGGACACGCTCCGTAATTCGGGCCACACCTCGAGTAGGCGATCCCAGCCAATCTCCGGATAGGACAGTAACTGGTAGCCGCTGCGGCGGATGCCATCCTGATTGAGAGCAATGCCGTGCCGTGCCGCTGCCGCTGGTGTCAGGCTGAGGGCATTGAGTTGTATTCGTGCTGCGTCGAGCTCTCCCTGCGAGCGGGCAAAATGCTCGGCCCTCACCGAACCGACACAGCCGAGGGCCGCACCGCGCAGGGTCAGTCTCTCGTCGGCATTGTCGACGCGGAGAGATAGCCGATACTCCGAGCGCGACGTGAACATGCGGTAGGGCTCGCTGACCCCATGGGTCACGAGATCGTCGATCATCACGCCGAGATACGATTCCGCCCGGTCGAAACTGGCCAAGGGCGATCCTCCCGCGAGACGAGCGGCATTGATCCCGGCCACCACCCCCTGCCCCGCCGCTTCTTCGTAGCCGGTGGTGCCGTTGATCTGTCCTGCGAGGAAAAGGCCGGGCAAGCGCTTGGCTTGAAGGCTGGTGTCGAGTTCGCGTGGGTCGACGTAATCGTATTCGATGGCGTAGCCCGGACGCACGATCGACGCATGTTCGAGGCCGGGGATCAGGGCGATCAGATCGCGTTGCACGCCCTCTGGCAGAGCGGTGGAAATGCCGTTGGGATAAACCGTCGGGTCGTCGAGCCCCTCCGGCTCGAGGAAGATCTGGTGTCCCTCGCGATCCCCGAACCGCACCACCTTGTCCTCAATGGAGGGACAATAGCGCGGTCCACGGCTGCTAATCCCGCCCGAATACATCGGTGAGCGGTGGAGATTGGCGCGAATGAGATCGTGTACGGCCTGGGTGGTGCGGGTGATCCCGCATTGGATCTGTGGCGTGGTGATCCTGTCCGTCAGCGTCGAGAACGGTACGGGATCGTCATCCGCAGACTGCATGTCGAGGCCCGACCAATCGATGGTGCGACCGTCGAGGCGGGGAGGGGTGCCGGTCTTGAGCCGTCCCAGGGCAAAGCCCAGCCGGTCCAGGGTCTGAGCAAGTCCGACGGACGGCCCCTCCCCGACGCGCCCAGCGGGGATCTGCACCTCGCCCATATGGATGAGCCCGCGCAGGAACGTGCCGGTGGTCAGCACGACCGCCGGGCAGGAAATGGTCCGGCCGTTGGCTAGGACCACACCCGCCACCCGTTCGGCGGCCACTAAGATATCCGCGACCTCGCCCTCCACCACCACCAGATTAGCAGTGTCGGCCACCGCCTCCTGCATCGCGCGCGCATAGAGTCTGCGATCTGCCTGTGTACGGGGGCCTCGCACGGCGGGACCCTTGCGCCGGTTGAGCAGACGAAACTGAATCCCGGCTGCATCGGCGGCTCGGCCCATCAGCCCGTCAAGGGCATCGACCTCGCGGACGAGATGTCCCTTACCGAGACCGCCGATGGCCGGGTTGCACGACATCGCGCCGATCGTGGCGGCCGAATGAGTGACCAGGGCGGTGCGGGCACCGGTGCGGGCGGCGGAGGCAGCCGCTTCCACGCCGGCATGGCCGCCGCCGACCACGACCACGTCGAAAGAGGAACTCGTCTGGGACATAGGGTGATTAGGCGCGACCGGAGCGAGTCGTCAACGAGCAGCGCGCGCGCAGCCGGCGGTCGGCGGAATTCGCCATCAGACTGAGTCCGTCTTGTCATGAAGGCCACGTGGGAAAAAGCGAGCGGGGAAATGCGCTCCCTCTCTCAGCCACGTCGGCGGGCGGCCTCTGTGGCGATACGTAGGAGCGTGGCCGAGGCATGGGCATGGGCGAGGTCGGACTGGGAGCGGCGGCAGGCGAGCACAGCCTCTTGCAGCAGCTGCACCGCATGGCGGAGGGCGACGGGGGACCAGCGCCCAAGCTGAGCCTCGACGACGGCCTTGCGGCGAAAGTGGAGGCCACGCCAGTTGCCCACCATCATGCTCGGACTTTGCCCCTCCCCCGCGATCCGCGTGGTGAGGAGCGTCAGGGCATGGCGCAGGGCCGAGCCGAGCATCATCGAGGGGTCCATACCCTCGTGGCGAAAACGACGATAATCCCGCTCGACCTCCTCACCGCGGCCGACGAAGGCGGCGTCGATCAGCGTATTGAGGACGCTGCCGGCGACATCGCTGATCACCGCCTCCACATCGTCCAGGGAGATCTCCGTCTGGCCCCGAGCATAGAGCGCCAGCTTCTCGATCTCGGACAGGCTCGCACGCCGATCTCCACCCAGGCTCATGGCCAGGATGTCGCGCGCCTCACGGGCGATGCGCTGGCCATTCTCTTGAAGCGTGCGGTCGATGAGTTCGGCCAGAGCCCGCTCGTCATCGGCGTAGCAGGGGAGCGCAAGCGCCCGAGGCGACTTCTCGCAGAGCGTCCGCAAGGGCGCGCTCTTGGCGAGGTCTCCCGCCTCCACCACGATGCGAGCCCCGGCGATGTCCGCCTTCAAGGCCGCATCCACCGCAGGGGCATAATTGCGGCTTCCGGGCCGTACCCAGATGCTGCGTTGGCCGCCGAACAGGCCGACCGTACCGGCCTCGTCCACGAGCCGGCCTGCATCCGAGGCGAGGACATCGCCGTCTATCTTGACCAGGGCGAAGGGATCGGACGGATCGGTGACGAAACTCTCGGCCAGACGTTTGGCGCGCTCGAAGACGAGGCCAGTATCCGGCCCGTAGACGAGGATGACCGCGACCTGCGACGCGGGTCCGCGCCGCAGCAGGGCCTCGATATCGCCGGCCTTGACGGCGGTCAGGGCTTGGTTACCAGAACGGAAGCGATCCGCGTCTTGATCTGGTCGGCCAGGGTCTTAGCCAAGCGGATCTCGGCATCGCGGGCCGCGCGCAGGGAAGCGAAGCGCTGGATCGAGCGATCGTAGGTCGTGGTGGCCACCGCCACACCCTCTGTGATGATCTTCGCACCGTCCAGCGATTCGAGGGAGAACCGGATGGTTCCCACCAGCGTACCCGCTTCGGCACGACCCGTCTGAGACGACACGATGGGGGTCTTCACCGACTCGCTGCCCTGCATCTTCAGGCGATAGCGCTTCGGAGACGGCTGGCCCGAACCGTCGAGATCGAAAATGAGTTCGCTGCGCAGGTAATGCCCGAGCCGCTCCTGGCCCGCGGCCGTGGAGACGTCGTCCACTTGTACCGAGGCGAGGAGGGCGGCCATGGGCTCGCCCGACGCGGTCGGTCCGTAGAGCGGACGAAAGCAGGCCGACAGGTTGACGGCCATGAGGGAGACCAACGCGACCTTCGCCGCGCGGGACCGTACCGCCTGTCTCAGCCCATGCATCATCATCGCAGCACTGCTCTCCGTCCGGTCCCGCTCTTTACGGCGATCCCGCCCCTTGCGTCACCTGTATAAGCAGCAAGCTTTACGATTCCTCTGCGGCAGGACGATGGTCGCCGCCCGTACAGTTGATCTCACGGGGTTTTGCCTTCGTCCTATCGCACTCGACAGGCCTCCCATGGCCGAGATTGGGGAGATCTTCCGAATGCCGATAGAGGCGCCCATCACACCACGAGGTTCACGATCCGCCCAGGCACCACGATGACCTTGCGGGGGACACGGCCTTCGAGAGCCTTCCGCACGGCCTCATCGGCGAGGACGAGGGCTTCCACCGTCGCGGTATCGGCCGTGCGAGGCACCGTGACGTCCGCACGCTTCTTCCCGTTGAGCTGGACGGGGAGGGTGATCTCGTCCTCCACCAGCAACGCACGATCGACCACCGGCCATGCAGCTTCAGCGACAAGCCCCTGCCGGCCAAGGGCCACCCAGCATTCTTCGGCCAGATGTGGCATCATCGGCGCGACGAGCTGCGTGAGGATGCCCGCCGCTTCCGTCGCCGCATCACGCGAAACGGTGGCTGTACGGATCGCCTCATCGAGAGCGTTCGAAAGCGTGTAGACATGGGCGACGCAGCGGTTGAAGCGAAGACGCTCCACATCCTCCTCCACGGCGGCCAGAGCCTTGTGGGCGGCCTTGCGCAACGCTGAATCCGATGCGCCAGTCCCTGCCGGCACTCCGCTCGCGAGAGAGACCAGGCGCCAGACCCGCTGAACGAAGCGGGCCGCGCCCTGGACGCCATCTTCCGTCCAGATCACGTCACGCTCGGGCGGAGAATCTGACAGCATGAACCATCGAGCGGTATCGGCGCCGTAGCTCGCGATGATGTCGTCCGGGTCCACCACGTTCTTCTTGGACTTCGACATCTTTTCGATGGAGCCGATGGAAATCGGCGCATCTGTTTTCACGTGAAACGCCTGACGCTCACCGCCCTCGGCGGTGATGCGGATATCGGCGGGCTGAACCCATGCGCCCGCTGCGTCCTTGTAGGTCTCGTGGACGACCATGCCTTGCGTGAACAGGCCGGCGAACGGCTCCGAGACCCCGGACCAACCCGTCGCCTGCATCGCCCTCGTGAAGAAGCGCGCATAGAGCAGGTGCAAAATCGCGTGCTCGATGCCGCCGATATACTGGTCCACGGCCAGCCAGTGATCCACCGCCGCACGATCGGTGGGCGCTTCCTTGAGCCAGGGCGCGGTAAAGCGCGCGTAGTACCAGGACGAATCGACGAAGGTGTCCATCGTGTCGGTCTCGCGCCGGGCCGCAGCACCGCAGCGCGGGCAGGGCACGTTGCGCCAGGCATAGTCCCGCTCCAGCGGGTTGCCGGGGGTGTCGAACGACACTTCTTCCGGCAGCTTCACCGGCAGGTCGGCGACCGGGACGGAGACGGGGCCGCAGGCGTCGCAATGGATGATGGGGATCGGGCAACCCCAATAGCGCTGGCGCGAGACGCCCCAGTCGCGCAGGCGGAACTGGATCTTGCGCGCCGCCACCGGCTCGCCGTTCAGGATCTCTCCCTCCAGTCGGTTGGACACGGCATGGAAGGCCTCGTCCGTCGTCATGTCGTCGAGGAAGCCCGAATTGATCATGCGTCCATCGCCATCATAGGCGGTGTCGGTGACGATGAAACTCGCCGCATCCTGCCCTTCCGGACAGACGACGGGCGTATTGCCGAGGCCGTATTTGTTGGAAAAGTCGAGGTCGCGCTGGTCGTGGGCGGGGCAGCCGAACACGGCGCCGGTGCCATATTCCATCAGCACAAAGTTCGCGACATAGACCGGCAGCAGCCAGGATGGGTCGAGGGGGTGGCGCACCCGCAAGCCCGTATCGAAGCCGAGCTTCTCCGCCGTGTCGATCGCGGCCTGCGCCGTGCCGGTGCGGCGGCACTCCTCGATGAAGCTCTGGAGTTCGGGACGCGTTGCGGCCACGGACGCCGCGACCGGGTGATCGGCGGCGATGGCCAGGAACTTTGCGCCGAACAGGGTGTCAGGACGGGTCGTGTAGACCTTGATCTCGCCGTCACGCGAGTCGAAGGCGAAGCGGACCTCCAGCCCCTCCGAACGGCCAATCCAGTTCTTCTGCATCACCCGGACCTTCTCCGGCCAACGCTCCAGGCCGTCGAGGGCGTCGTAGAGATCCTGTGCAAAATCGGTGATCTTGAAGAACCATTGCGTCAGCTCACGCTGTTCCACCAGCGCCCCGGAGCGCCAGCCGCGCCCGTCGATGACCTGCTCGTTGGCAAGAACGGTATGATCCACCGGATCCCAGTTCACCTTGGCGGTGCGGCGGGTGACGAGTCCCTTGTCGAGGAAATCGAGGAACATCCGCTGCTGGTGCTTGTAGTAATCGGGGTCGCAGGTGGCGATCTCCCGGCTCCAGTCGAGGGACAGGCCCATGCTCTGTAACTGGCCGCGCATGGTGGCGATGTTGGCGTAGGTCCATTCGCGCGGGTTGACCTTGCGCTCCATGGCGGCGTTCTCGGCGGGCAACCCGAAGGCGTCCCAGCCCATCGGGTGAAGCACCGCGAACCCCTTCGCACGTTTGTAGCGGGCCACCACGTCGCCCATGGCGTAGTTGCGCACATGGCCCATATGGATGCGCCCCGAAGGATAGGGGAACATCTCCAGCACGTAGTATTTCGGGCGCGGATCGTCGTTCCTCGTGGCGTAGATGCCTTGCGCCGCCCAGGCCTCCTGCCAGCGTGGCTCGGCATCCTTGGCGTTGTAGCGCTCCGGAACGGGCATGGGGGAGGAGGTCATGTCGGGAACTCTGAAATACGGGCCAGGATGGCCTGGCAAGGCGCCTCACGCGGCGCCGGAGCGGTTGGATGCCGGACTAACACGGCCTGTTTGCCGGTCAACAGAGCCGTCACCGGTGAAGCCCGGCGCTTGCAGCCCGCGTTGCGGATGATAGGTCAGGCGTGAACCGCCCTTCCTCCTTTGCCCACGAGACATCATGCCTGACTCCTCCCCGCCGAGATACGCCCATCCGGACGCCGACGCCGTCGTCGCCGGCCTGACGGCCGTGCGCGAGAGGATCGTGCAAGCAGCCCAGGATTCCGAGCGGGACCCGGCCGCAATCTCCCTGGTGGCAGTCTCGAAGCTCATCGATGCGGACGGTATCGTCCCGGCCCTGGAGGCGGGACATCGGGTCTTCGGCGAAAACTACGTTCAGGAATCGAAGGCGAAGTGGCCGGCTTTGCGCGAGCGCTTTCCCGATGTCGAGCTTCACCTCGTCGGGCCGCTCCAATCGAACAAAGCCCGCGAGGCGGTGGAGCTGTTCGACGTGATCCATGCCCTCGACCGGCTGTCCCTGGCGGCGGCCCTGGCCAAGGCGATCGAGCGCACGGGCCGGACACCGAAGCTGCTGGTCCAGGTGAATACCGGCGACGAACCGCAAAAGGCCGGGGTCTCGCCCTCGCAGGTGGACGTCCTTCTCAGCGAGTGTCGTGAGACCCACGGGCTCGCGATCAACGGGCTCATGTGCATCCCACCGGCCGAAGCCCCGCCGTCGGCGCATTTCGCCCTCCTTGCGCGCATCGCCGAGCGCCACAACCTGCCCATCCTCTCCATGGGCATGAGCTCCGATTACCCTGCGGCGATCCAAATGGGCGCCACCCATATCCGCGTCGGCACTGCCATCTTCGGCGAGCGCCCCCGCGCCACCGGGGCCTGAAGAGCTGCCTATCCCACCCACGCCCCATTCCCGGGGCGCCACAGCGGCACCGGACTCGACGGCGCCCTAGCCGAACGCACCCACCTCGTGCTGGATCATGCCGGACAGCTCACGGACGCGGGCGAAGGACTGGCGGATCGGGCCGAAGATCGTCTTGTGCTCAGATTCATAGGTGCCGACGTCGCGCGGGCCGGCGGGCTCACCGAAGTTGAGGCCGAGAGTCGGGTCCGGCGTGATCGGGAAGATCTCGTCGAGCATTGCGAGGCAGCCGTCGATGTCGAGGCGCAGGAAGCGTTCGATCAACTGCTCGCGGGTGATGCCGGATTGCGGACGGAAGCCCGGAATGTGCACGGCCAGGAACCAGATCCGGTGGATCAGGGCGAGGCGCAGGGCGTGAAGCAGGGTCAGGCGCACCGACATCTTGCCGAGATCAGGAGCCGCGGATTGCAGGCTCAACCAGTCGCTGGTCAGGCGGCCGAACAGGCGGCGCAGGTCGGGCGCGAGGCGTAGGCGGTCGAGGGCGGTGGCGATGACGAGGAGTTCGTCGCGCCGGTCGTCGCGTTGCGTGCGCCGTGCCCGTTCGAGCCACATGGCCGGGTCTAGCGTGTCGATATAGGCGCGCAGCACGTCGAGGTCGCCCACCGCCGAGGCATGCTGGGCGAGGCGAAACGCGCGGGAGAACCGGACCGAATCGCGGCGCATGTCGCGGAACAGATCCGGTGCGCGGCTCGCCGCCCGGCCGAGGCCGTGCAGCGAATTGGCGAGATAGCCGAGCTGATGCAGGATCGCGTTGTTGGGAATCGCCCGCATTTGGCGGGGATGGGTGATCATGCTGGGGCCACCGCTGTCGCTCTGGCGCGCCACCGGCCGCGAGCCGGTGCGGTCGAGGAGGCTCGGGCCGAACGTGCCCAGCAGCGCCGCGTAGCCGGGGTCGTCCACCAGGGCTTCCATGTCCTGGCGGGCGACGGTGAAGAACTCGGCGGCGAAATCGGCCTCCCCGTAGATCGGGTCGTCGGTCTCGTCGGCGCCCGGCGCATCGGACAGGACGTAGTCGGCAAAGGAATCGTCGTCGGCGATGTCGAAGGCGAAGAGATGCTCGGCGATCCGCTCCACCGTCGAGCGGGCAAGGGCCTGCGTGCCGAACATCAGGTAGCCGTCCGAGCCCTGGAAGCTCGATTCCAGCCGCACCTTGATGCCGGCCTTGCGGTTCTTGTGTCGCGAATCCTCCGGCGCGAGATAGGCGAGGCGATCCCGCAGGGAGGTCGGATGGGCGCCGCGCCCGATCGATTCGCCATGGGTGTCGAAGATCGCGAGCTCGATGCCGGACAGGCCGTTCTGCGCCATCAGGTCGGTGATGCGCAGGCGCAGGCGCTCGATCCAGAAACTCGCGGCAAGCTGGCCGACATAGCGGCCCGAATCCGAATAGCCGAACTGCACGGTCAGGCGCCCGATGCGCTTGAGGTAGGCGCGCCAATGCGGATTGCGCAGGGCGTCGTCGAGGACGCGGATGCCCTGTTCCAGGGCGCTCGCCGTCTCGAACAGCGGCGTAATCTCGACCTTGTCGCTGATCCCATAATGCCGGGCCAGCCAGAGGGCGGCTAGAAGGGTGTATCCGGTCTCCGTCTCGGCGATGAGGAAGCGCACCGGATGGGTGCCATCCACGTGCTTCAGGATCTGCGCGATGGTCATCATCAGGCGCGCGGCCGAGGCGCGCTCGGCAGCGAGCGCCCCGAAATCCACGGCGACCGGATGCACGTCGTTGAGGAGCGCGTGGATGGTGGAGAGGTGCGAGCGCCGATGCGCCGCGTCCGTCGGCTCCCCTTCGAGGTCAATGACCCGGCGCACGGCGTTGTGGATCTGGCTGGCGTTGAGCCGGAAATGCGGAAGGGCATTCGAAAGTCCGTGGGTGGCGATGCCCGAGCGCAGAAGGGCGATGGTACGCTTGTCGTCATCGCTCTCGACGCCGCCCAGGGCTCCGGCGAGGCCCGCCAGGATCGGCCCGGAATCGGTCTGAGCGCGCTCGCGCTCGATGATGAGCGCCAGGGCGAAGCGGTGCACCGCCTCGAGAGAGGGCTTGGTTCCGAGGCGCGGGGCAACGGCGAGCTGCCGGTTCACGGCCGCCAGCGCGCCCTGCGTCAGGTCCCGCACCACGTTGGTGGCCGGCACGTCCGGAAGCTGCCGCATCACCCGGTCCAGCTGCATGCGCTTCGATTCCAGCCGGTAGCGCAGGGTATCCCACCAGCCGATATCGGTGCGCCCGTCCGTGTCGCAACCGACCCAGGAGGCAAGGGCGAAGGGCTTGAGCACCAGCTCCGCCCAGCGCTCGGGCCAACGGGCGCGGGCGGCGTCGAGAAGGGCGGCGTTGAAGCTGTCCAGGGCCACGCGTCCGTGATTGGCCGCGAGGCAAGCCTGCTCGAACTCGTCGTCCAGACTGATCTTCGCATCCGGTCGGGTCGAAAGAGCGGCGGCCTTCTCCATCAGGGGCAGGCGCGTGGCCTCGCTGTTCTGCGACGCGGCCTCCGCGATGAGCGCCGCCACGGCCTTAGGCATGCCGAAGGTCGGGTGGGCGGTGAACACCACGGCGAATCCGGTGCGGCTCACCAGATCGCGGAAGGTCTCGAAATCCCCCGCCCCCTTCGGAATCGCGGCCACGAGGCGCGCCGGCATCGCACTGTCCGCCGATGCCTGGGCGTCCCGGTCCAACCCGACATAGCCGCGCAGGCGCTCGGCCCGAGCCACCAGGGCCTGGGTCCGCAGTCGGGTGAACAAGCCGTCGAGGTCGTTCTCGCCGATCTCGTCGCGGTCGAAGCGGCGGGTGATCGCGAGCGTCACCGCCAGGACGGGATTGCGGAACGGATCCTCGCTCGACCGCTCGCGGGATTCCTCGATCAGGGCGATGAGATCCCGTTCCAGTTCGCCGGGATCGGGCACCGCATTGGCTGGGCTGCGGTCAAGCATGCGCATCGATCGACCTTGTCTGGGCAGGGGAGAAGAGGAGGGTGGCCCCGGAATCGAACCGTCTTAGAACGAGTCGACCGTCGGACCGGCGACAATGGGCGTCGGACGATCCGTCATCCACTGCAGGATGGCCTTGCCGGGGGGCGTCACGACCGTGCAAGGGCAATCCGTTCGCATGGTTTCGGCTCCACATGTCGTTGGGCGCGACGCAAGGACCGTTCCGGTGGTAGCGGTCCAGAAGCCAATGGCCAGTCCTTGTGCGAAAGCGCTCTCGTGATGCGCGACAAGTGGATGCAACCCTGCCGCGGCTGGGGTAACCCTCAGGACCATGCAGATCCGTCCGATCCCGCCTCGTCCTCTCGGACTTCCAGTTCCCACGTTCCGGCCGCGGATGGCGCCACGTGCGCGGTGCCGTGCGCTCGCGTGCTGCGCCGCCCTGCTCGGGCTGCTGCTGGAAGGCACGCTCGTCGTCGCCCAGGAGGATGCCGCCGCGCCGGCGGGAGAGATCGAGGCTCCGGTGGCCAAGCCCAAGCCGAAACCAAAGCCCAAGCCGAAACCCGTCGCCAAACCTGCCGAAGCGGCTTCCGGTCTGGCCGCGCCCGTAACATTGCCGGCCGTCAATCTCGCCCCCGTGAAGCTGCCCGAGCTCATCGTAGTCTGCGACAACGGTCAGGGCGCGTTCTACGAAGGGCAAGGCGCCGTCTCGCTCTGGGTGACGCGGAGCGGCGCCATCACCGTCGACAACCCGCTTCGCCCCCTGACACCGGAGACCACGCGGGTGCTGCAGGTCGTCATCGGCAACAAGGCCGCCACCGCCTTCGGCCCCGATCTCCTGGCCCTGCGCCGGGGCGGCAGTCCCGCCGCCCTGGAGGCGACGACGGGCGGACCGGTGCGCTGGGACGCACAGCTCACGGTGCTACCAGATTTCCTCAACATCGTCTCCGAGGCCGGCGAGGTTCTGGCACGGCTCGATTACCGGCGTTGCGGCGACGCCCCGGAGGTGACGGTGGCGCCGGTCGCCAAGACGAAGCCCAAGCCCGTGGCGAAGTCGCCGCGTCCCCCCAAAGCTTCCACCGCCGCGGGAGCGGGACGAGGGGAGGGCGCCGCTCCTCGCGGCCTGCAATTGCCGCAGGGCGCCATTCCGGCCGGCCAATGATGATCGCGAGACGAGGGGGAACGACATGAAAGCCGCCGAGGTGATCGCCAAGCTGGGGCTTCAGCCGCACCCGGAGGGTGGCCATTACCGCGAAACGTTTCGCGATCCGGTGGAGGTCGATGGCCGTTCGGTGGGAAGCGCGATCTACTACCTCCTCGATGTCGGCGAGACCTCAGAATGGCACCGGGTCGATGCCTCCGAGATCTGGTTCTGGCATGCCGGCGCGCCGTTGGTGATCACCACGAGCCCGAACGGGCACGATGCAGCCGCCACCTATCTCGGTCCCGATCTCGCTCGTGGCCACCAGCCGCAGATCGTGGTGCCGGCGGGGCATTGGCAGACCGCAACGAGCCTCGGATCGTGGACATTGGTGAGCTGCACAGTCTCCCCGGCCTTCCGGTTCGAGGGGTTCGAGATGGCGCCCCCGGGCTGGCGGCCGGTGCCGCGCGGCTAGGGGGGAACGCACCGCTCGCGCCGCCTCGCCGGGTTCCTAACCCTCGATCTCGTCCTTCTTCGCGATCATCGGCACCAACGGGGTGATCCTCAGGGCGGTGATGCGGTTCTTGGCCTTGCGCAGGACCTGAAACCGGAAGCCGTGGAAGTTGAAGGCGGTGCCGGTATCGGGGATCGCCCGCGCCTCGTGGATGACGAGGCCAGCGATGGTCGTCGCCTCCTCGTCGGGCAGGTTCCAGTCCATGGCGCGGTTGAGGTCGCGGATGGCGACGGAGCCGTCGGCATTCACCGAGCCATCCCCCTGGGGGCGCACCCCGGAGACCGCGACGTCGTGCTCGTCGGCGATATCGCCGACGATCTCCTCCAGGATGTCCTCGAGCGTCACGAGCCCCATCACCTCGCCGTACTCGTCGACGACGAGGGCGAAATGGGTCTTCTTGGTGAGGAAGGCCTTGAGCTGGTCGCGCAAGCTGGTCGTGTCGGGCACGAACCAAGTCTCCAGGGCCAGGGCCTCGACCTTGAGACCGGATGCGTCGCCCCCGGCAGCATCGAGCGCGCGCAGCAGATCCTTGGCGTGGAGCACGCCGATGATGTTCTCGGAGGTGCCGCGCCAGAGCGGCATGCGCGTGTAGGGCGAGGACAGCACCTCCCGCACGATCTCCTCCGAGGGGAGATCGGCATTGATGGTGCGCATTTTTGTGCGGTGCACCATGACCTCGGAGACGGACAATTCGTGCAGGTCGAGCAAGCCGCCGAGCATGTCGCGCTCGGCCTTGGCGACTCCCCCCTCGCGGTGAAGCAGGGCGACCTGTCCGCGAATCTCCTCGGTGGGTGAGAGAATCGACTGATGCTGCCCGATACTGATGCCGAAGGGGCGCAGCATCAGCCGCACCAGTTTCTCGATGGCGATGGCCGCCGGGCCGAGGAGCGCCACCGCGAAGGCGACAGGCCGCGCCATCACCAGGGCGGCCTGGTCCGGCTTGTTGATGGCGAGGGTCTTGGGCAGTACCTCGGCGAAGACGATGACGAGGACCGACATCACGCCGGTGGCATAGAGCACGCCGCTCTTGCCGAAGATCGTGGTCAGCACGCTCGTGGTGAAGGCGGAGGCACCGATGGCGACGATGTTGTAGCCGATCAGCATGGCGCCGATGAACCGCTCGCGCGAGGCGAGAATGCGGTTGACGAGGCGTGCCCGCAGGTCGCCATTGTTCTCGAGGGAGAGCATCCGCGCCCGCGACGCCGCGGTGAAGGCGGTCTCCGCCCCCGCGAAGAAGGCCGAGAGCAGCAGCGACATCACCACGATGCTCGCGGCGAGCCAGAGGTCGGTATGCGTGTCCATCAGACCGTCGTCGCACCAAGCCGTGCCGCACCGGCACGGTGCCGGTCTTGGCGAGCCCCACTCATATACCAACCCACCACCGAAGCGATGCATGGCGCCGGATTGGAGCGGAGGGGCCGCCATGGCCGCCCCTCTGTCCCGGCCGCCTGGAGCCACGTGGTGTCCCTAAAGCGGCGTCATCCGTGCGCCGAGTTCCGGATCGTCTTCCGCCGACGCTCCGGGAATCCGGGAAAGGGAGGCGATCGGGTCACGCTCCGCGCAGCTCGTCCTGGAGAAAAGCCTTCACCTCGGCGCGGTCGATGCCCGGTGCGATGAAGCTCTGGCCGATCCCGCGGGCGAGGATGAAGGTCAGCGCCCCGTCGCGCACCTTCTTGTCCTGTGCCATGGCCTCGAGGATGGCGTCGGCATCGCCGCATCCGCCGGGGACGGCCTGAAGGCGGGTGGGCAGGCCGGCCAGGGCGAGGTGGTTGGCCACGCGGCCAGCATCCTGGCCGGGGCAGAGGCCGAGACGGGCCGAGAAGCGGAAGGCCAGGGCCAGGCCGATCGCGACGCCCTCGCCATGGACGAGGCGGGCGGATTCGTAGCCGGTGAGTCGTTCCAGGGCATGGCCGAAGGTGTGGCCGAGATTGAGCAGGGCGCGCTCGCCGTCCTCGCGCTCGTCGCGCACCACGACGCCGGCCTTGGACCGGCAGCAGATCGCCACCGCCTCGTCGCGCTCGGGGCCGCCGGAGAAGATGCCGGCCCAGTTGGCCTCACACCAGTCGAAGAAGCCGGAATCGGCAATGAGGCCGTACTTCGCCACCTCGGCGTAGCCGGCGCGCATCTCGCGCTCGGACAGGGTGTCGAGGGTGGCGGTATCGGCCAGGACCAGTCGCGGCTGGTGGAAAGCACCGATGAGGTTTTTGCCCAGGGGCGAGTTGATGCCGGTCTTCCCGCCCACCGAGGAATCGACCTGCGAGAGCAGGGTCGTTGGTGCCTGGACGAAGCGGACGCCGCGCCGCAGCGTGGCCGCCGCGAAGCCCGCGAGATCGCCGACCACGCCGCCTCCGAGAGCAACCACGAGGTCGTTGCGCTCGATCCGGTGGGCGAGGAGCCCGTCGCAGACCTGGGCGTAGACCGCAAAGCTCTTCGACGCCTCGCCCGGCGCGACGGTGACGAGGCCGGAGCGCAGGCCCGCCGCCTCCAGGCTCTCGCGCAGGCGCTCGCCATAGAGCGCCGACACGGTCTCGTCGGTGACGATGGCGGCGGCACGGCCTCCGAGGGCGGCCACGCGGGCGCCGGCTTCGTCGAGGAGGCCCCGACCGATATGGATGTCGTAGTCGCGGCCCTGGTCGAGGGGGACGTGGACCGTCTGTCCGTCACTCACTGCGCGGCGACACCTTGGTTCGAGGGGCCGTTGAGATAGGCATCGAGGGCCTCCATCACGTCCTCCACCACGCGGTCGTGTGACACGTCGCGCGAGGGGATCATCACGTCGGCACTGCCATAGACGGGATGCCGGATCTCCATCAACTGCCGCATCGTCTCCTCCGGGTCGTCGGTCTGGAGGAGGGGCCGGTTGCCGCGCTTGCGTACACGGCGCATCAGCACGTCGAGCTCCGCCTTCAGCCACACCGAGACGCCACCTTGCGCGATCCGCGCCCGCGTCGCCTCGCGCATGAAGGCGCCTCCCCCGGTGGCCAGCACCAGCGGCCCCTCGCGGATGAGCCGGGCGATCACGCGCTCCTCGCCCTCGCGAAAGCTCGGCTCGCCGTAGATGGCGAAGATGTCGGGGATAGTGAGGTGGGCCGCCGCCTCGATCTCGTTGTCCGCATCCTTGAACATCAGCCCGAGACGCGTCGCCAGGCGCCGCCCCACCGTGCTCTTGCCGGCGCCCATGAGACCGACGAGCACGATCGAGCGCGCCCCGAGGGCACGGCGGAGCCTGACTTCGATGGGATCGGCGGCGATGTCGCCTCCCGATGGCTCGGTCTCGGTCTCGGTCATTGTTAAAATCTTGATACACCCCTTCGCGCGATCCTAGCGCGTTTCACCCTCCGGGCGAAGCGAGGCCGTAAGACGCGACGCGATTCTTCCCAGGACGCGTTTCTTTCGGGCAGGCTTCCCCGGCCCGCGAAGCGGTCCCGGACCGGTGAGGCCGATCGCCGCTCGGCGGTCCCGAACCTCTTGCGGCGCACCCTGTGGCTCCGAAGTCCTTGCCATCGCGCGCCCGGCATGGTGCAACCCCTTGGCTTGGCTGTTCAATGATCTGCTCGCCGGCCGACGTCATCCATGTCCGCAGAGTTCCCTCCGACCGAGGTTCGTCAGAGTGCCGACCCTGTTTCGTTTCCTCGCTACGCTTGTCATCCTCGGTGGACTGGTCTTCGCGGGCATGTTCGCGCTCGCCACCTTCGTTCAGCCCAAGCCCCGGGAAATGAGCGTCAGCATTCCCGCCGCGAAGCTGCAGCCGCCGGGCCGGTGACGGGGTCGGAAAAGGCCGATGAATGGGCCGATAAGGTGGAAGGCGCCGAAGGTCCGGACCTCATCGTCGCCTATCTCGAGATGCTCGCGGCGGAGCGTGGCGCCGCCGCCAACACGCTCGCCGCCTATCGCCGCGACCTCGACCACTACCTCGCGGCCCTGTCCGCCTCGGGACGCGATCCGCTCGATACCGATGCGGGCGAGGTCCGCGCCTATCTGGCGGATCTCGAAACCCAGGGGCTGAAGGCCTCCTCCGCCGCGCGCCGGCTGTCCTGCATTCGCGGCTTCCACAAGTTCCTGTACGCCGAAGGCCTCGCCGAGACCGATCCGAGCGCGCCGGTGGGTGGCCCGCGCAGGGGACGCACCCTGCCCAAGGTGCTGTCGGTGGCCGAGGTGGACGACCTTCTGCGCACCGCCCGCGAGCGGGCCGTGGCGCCGCAGTCCGAGGATGCGACGGGCGAGCGGCGGCGCGCGGTCCGGATGCTGTGCCTGCTCGAAACCCTCTACGCCACCGGCCTGCGCGTATCGGAACTCGTCGCCCTGCCGCGCTCGGCCGCCACCACGAAGCAGCGCTACCTCGTGGTGAAGGGCAAGGGCGGGCGCGAGCGGCTGGTGCCGCTCACCGATCTCGCGCGCGCCGCCATGCGCGAGCACCTGCCCCATCTCACCGGCGACGGCCCCTTCCTGTTCCCGTCCGACAGCGAGAGCGGGCACCTGACCCGGCAGGCTTTCGCGCGCGACCTCAAGATTGCGGCGGCGGCGGCGGGGATCCGTGAGGACCGCGTGAGCCCGCACGTGTTGCGCCACGCCTTCGCCAGTCATCTCCTGCAGAACGGGGCCGATCTCAGGATCGTGCAGGAGCTTCTGGGACATGCCGACATCTCGACGACCCAGATCTACACGCATGTCCTCGACGAGCGCCTGAAGAGCATGGTCCGCGATCTCCACCCACTCATGGACGACCCGACCGAATCCGGTACCGCGCCCGCCTGACCCGGGCGCTTCGATATCGACTCAGAACGCAATCCGTTTCCCCCTGCTGACCGCGATCGTCGTCTCATCGGTGAGCGAGAACACGATACCCGCGCTGCGCAGGGCGCCGATCACCTGATTGCGGTTGGCCACCGAGACGGAGGTGATGCAGCCCTCGAGCCGGCGGATCGTCGAGAGCGACACGCCCGAGGCTCCGCTCAGATCCATCATCGACCAGTCGAGCAGCGCGCGCGCCGCGCGAACATGTCCGGCTTCGAGGCACTGTTCGAGGCCGAGCAGAAGGCGGCCGGTGGGTCTGATCTTCAGATGGATCGGACCGACGAAGTTGGTCCAGCTTTCGACCTGCCCCGCAGCGTCGAGCACGGGAATCATCACCATGCGGTAAGTCACCGTTTCCCCATTCGCCAGTCTGAGGTTCGGCATCGTGTGGACGAGGCGCTTGGTAAGATACTGCTCTCGCCCTTAATCGCGCCAATGGCGGCGCTCGCCCTTGAGGACCGGTAGGGTCGGCTCCTGCAGGAGTTCTCCTTCGGGAAGGCCGACGAGGTTGAGCCATTCGGCCGAAAATTTCCTGAACGGGTAGACATCCGTGGTCGACGTGAATGCACCGGCGCTGTCGTCGATCGCCCGGTCCGCTGCTGCTGCTCCGCCTCGGCGCGGGCCAGCATGGCTGGGTCGCTGATGTCGGCGAGGAGGACATGCGCTCTCAAGTGCCGTCCATCGGGCGCGGTCGTCACCTCCACGCGGCTCATGACGGGACAGATCGTGGAATCCGGCCGCACGATGCGAAAGATCGAGGGCGGTACCGTTTCCGATCGCCTCACGAGGCCGGGTTTCACGGTCGGCGGGCAATCATCCGGATGGATGAGTCCGAACAGAAGCGCATAATCGGGCCCGACGAGGCCGTTGGAAATCCCTAGGATTGAATGGAGTCCGGACGACCAGGAATGGGTGTCGTGGGCAAAATCCCAGCGCCAATGCCCGGCACGTCCATAATGCTTGACCGCACTCGGGATGTCATACGCCAGGTTTCTCAGCGTTCCACTGTGCATTGTGAGGCCGCAAGTTCACGATGATCGTCGATAATGAAGCGAATCCAGGAAGCCGGGAGGACGACCTGAAATGTCAAATATATAACATTTGATAATAAGGCAATAATTTCTTCGAAACTAACGCTGTCACAGCGCAAAATCGCACGGCCAATGCCGGTTCGATCGGCCCTCCTTGCCCATGATCCCCGGCGCGTGTGCCTTGACCTCAGTAACAGGTCTTCGACGACACTCCCCGGTTACTCTGGACACTGGCGGTCACTTGGGGAAGCAACGCGAATCCCCTGGGCGGACCGTCGATCCCGTCCGCCCCGCGTGGTCGTCCCGGAAATGGTCGTCTTGGGCGTCGTCAGGCCAATCCGCCTCCTTGACGCTCAGACATCCGCTTCCTCGTCCAGCGTGTCCTCGATGTAGACCTGCTCCAGCACGACCTTGATCACCGCCATCAGCGGCAGCGCGAGGGCGATGCCCCAGAGACCGAACAGGACGCCGAGCACGAGCTGGCCGGCAAAGATAGTAGCCGGCGGGATATCCAGCGCCCGCTTCTGGATGAAAGGCGTCAGTCCGTAGCTCTCCAGGCATTGAACGACGAGATAGACACCGAAGGCGCCGAGCGCCGCGTTGGTGCCGGAGGCGAGGCCCGCCAGCACGATGATGACCCCGGCGATCAGCGGGCCGATGGTGGGGATGAACGCGAGGAGGCCCGCCTGCAGGCCAAGGATGAGGGCACCGCCGATGCCGAGGAAACTCAGGCCCGCCCAGATGCAGACGAAGATCACCGCCATGGTGATGAGCTGGCCGAACAGCCAATGCCGCAGGGTCTCGCCCATGCCGTCAAGGAGAGCGGTGGCGCGAGGACGGTAGCGTGGCGGCACGAACCGGACGGCGCCGTCGCGGTAGCTGGCAGGATCGGCCGCGCAGGCAAGGCCGAGGAACACGATGACCAGGACGTTGCCCAGCGCGCTGAACAGGCCGGTGACGACGGCGGCCGCCGGTCCCAGCACGCTGCCGGCATCGGACAGAAGAGAGCCAGGGCTCTTGATCGCCCCCGAGGCGAGGCCGCCGAGGCCCCCGGGCTTCTTGTCGGCGGCATCACCCTCGGCGTCCTGATTGCCCGACGTCGCGTCCGGTGCCGAGAAGGCGGGCAGGTCGATCCCGTATTCCTTGAGGCGGTCACGGACCGACCCCGCCTGCTTCGTGACGGTCTGGCCGAGTTCCCGGCCCTGCTGCACCACCGTGGCGCCGCCGAAGACGAGGAAGCCGAGGGTGAGGCCGCCGAGGATCAGGCTGACGATGGTGAGCCGCAGCCCGCGACCGAGACCGATCACCTGGCCGAGCAGACGCGTCAGCCCGTCGAGGAAGACTCCGAGCAGGATGCCGGCGAAGATCAGGAGCAAGGTCGAGGCGGCGGTCCAAGCGAGGATCAGCAGGGCGATGAAAGCCACCACCGCGATTCCCGAGGCCGCCAGCGACCAGTTGGCGGGGTGCGGGCCCGGCTCATCCTTGATCGGCGTACCCTGCTGCATTTGCTTGCCCCTTCGCGCGGCCTACCACGCCGCCCAGCGCGACCGGGCGCGTGAATCCCGTCACAGGCAAGGGGTGTGCGGCATGAGACGCGTCCTCGTCTGTGGATGGACCGGCGACGAATCCCCGCTTGACCGTCCTCACTCCCAGCGTGACGCCGCCTCGTCGTCGGCGCCCGTGGCCTCGACCCAGCCCCCCGTGGTGCCGTCGGTGAGATGCTCGCGCTTCCAGAACGGAGCTTTCGTCTTGAGGTAGTCCATGAGGAAGCTTGCCGCCTCGAAAGCGGCCACGCGATGGCTTGCTGCCGTCACCACGAGGACGATGCCGTCGCCCGGCGCGACGAGGCCGTGCCGGTGGATCACCCGCACGGCCTGGAGCGGCCAGCGGTCCAGTGCCTCCACCACCACCCGGCCGATCTCCGCCTCGGCCATGCCGGGATAATGTTCGAGTTCGAGCCCGGTCAGGCGCCCGCCCTCGTCGCGGCACAGGCCGGTGAAGGTGACGATCGCCCCGGTTCTGCCCCGGAGAGTCCCGCCCAGTTCCGCCATCTCCGCGGCCACGTCGAAGGGCGCGCTCTGGATGCTGATCGCGGCTGCAGCCCGATCGTCCGCCGTCGTCTCGCCTGCTGACATCCGTCGATTCCTTGACGCATCGGCGCGAAAGCCCTCGCGACCGGGTTTGATCCCCCTTAAGGGATGCGCGAGATTGCAAAGTCCGCGCGGTGGTTCCACGCTGTTGCCCATCGGTCCGTCAACGGCATCCAGGCGCCCGGCCTTACCACTCGATCGGCATGGGTTCCATGCCCCGGCGCTCCCATACCCGGTCCGCGCCACCGGCTTCGAAGGAACCCCCCTCGCGTGACGCCTGAGTTGATCCTGCCCCATGACGGCGTCCTGCCGGTCTTCTCGGCCCGTCCGGTCTGGTGCGGACGCGGAAGCACGGTCATCGGCGCCGCCACGATCGGTGCCCAGGCCTGGCTCGGCGACGACAGCGTGATCCGCGCCGACGGCGAGGCGGTGACCGTCGGCGAACGCTTCTGGCTCGGCCATCGCTCGACGCTCCATATCGCCACCGATTCGCATCCCACCCTCGTCGGCGACCGGGTGACGGTGGGCCGCAACGCCGTTGTCCATGCCTGCACGGTGGGGTCCGACGTGGTGATCGAGGACGACGTCATCGTCCTCGACGGCGCCACCGTGGAGGACGGAGTGCTCATCGAGGCCGGGGCCACCGTCTTCCCGCGCTCGCACCTCGCCGCCGGCTTCGCCTATGCCGGCAGCCCGGCGAAACCCCAGCGTCCCGTCCCCCCGGCCGAGATCGCCGAACGGGCCGAGCGCGTGCGCGAGGCCACGGGGGATACGCCGTCGCCCGTCGCCGGAGACGAAATCGATGTCGATCCCAGCGTCTACGTCGCCAGCACGGCGCGCCTTCGCGGTCGCATCGCCCTCGGCGCGGGATCGAGCGTGCTGTTCTCCTGCGACCTGCATGCGGAGGTCGGCCCCATCCTCGTCGGCGCCGACACCAACATCCAGGACAACACCGTCATCCGCGCGCGGGCCGAAGGCGTCGTCATCGGTCGCGACACCACGATCGCGCATAACGTGCGGATGGCCGATTGCCGCATCGGCGCACGCAGCCTCATCGGCATCGGCTGCGTCCTCGCCCCCGGCACCGTGGTGGCCGACGACGTGCTGCTCGCCGGCGGCTCAACCACCGATCCGGGCCAGCTTCTCGAGAGCGGCTATCTTTGGGGTGGCCGCCCCGCCCGCATCCTCAGCCCCCTCGACGCGGACAAACGCGCGATGATGACCCGCATCGTCGCCGGCTATTGCGAGCATGGGCGGGTGTATCGGCAGATGGAGAACGGGGCAGGCTGACACGGCTTTCGCATCAAGCCGGGCCGCATCATTTCAGTGAAGAGCGTCGCTGCGATCTCGCGCGCTGTTCTTGACACAGGAAACGACGGCGATCGTCTTGTAGATCAGGGAAATGGCAACAACACACGTCACTGTAATGACCAGAATGAGCGAGTTGAGCTGATGCAGGATCATCCCTCCTGTCGGGATGAGCGTTTTTCCCGAAGGTGAAGGAATGACGTGCGGAAGAGACAGGTAGAAAATCCCGTAGAAGGCCCCAATTATCGTCAGGTTCGAGAGTGCCAGGGCGCGGAGAGAGCCCTCGGCTTTTATCAGCCAAATGGGAAGAATGAACAAAAGCGCTACAGGAATAATTATAAGAAGCATTTCAGCCTAAAAAATAAAATTTGTATTTATAAATTCAATCGTCAAGAATACTTATATAACTTATTGACAAAATAATTATTCTATTGATCACTATACGACAAAAGTTATTTGGTATCAACAGGCATAAATACAAAGCTATAGTCTTGTCGTGCGTACATGAAACACGGAGTCACCTCGTGAAGGCAATACGTGCCCGCGTCAATCAGTATTCATCCGAAAATTGGCATCGTCCTCGGCAAGGATCGAAGCGAGTCCGCATGCGTCATCGCGGGAACGCGGCGCGATCGGTGCAGATTCGCACCTCTCCGGGCCTCGGCATCGTTCTAGCGTTGACGGGATTCAGGAAGGCAGGCGCATGCCCGTTGCTTTCGGTAATGCACGTACGACCCGGTCCGCCCTTCGGGGAGGCGCCGTGTTGTCGATCCTCGCCAGCATGGTCCCCGCTTCGGCCGCCCCCGAACCGCAGCGCTTCTCCATCACCTATCGCCTGTCGTTCCTCGACCTCCCCGTGGGCGAGGCCATTCTCGCCGTCGATCAGGCGGGCGGCCGCTATGCCTACGATCTGAAGGCGGGCCTGCGCGGCCTTGCCGGAGTCTTTTTCGAGGGATCGGGGACGGCGTCCGCAGTGGGGGAGCGGTCGCGAACCGGAGCGCTCACCGGCACGTTCCGGTCCGAGAGTCTCTACGGCCGCAAGCCGGTTCAGGTCTCCATGATCCTGTCGGGCGGACGCGCGCATGACGAGAGCGTGGAGCCGCCCCCGACCCCGACGCCCGACCGGATCCCGGTGGCGCCGCAGGACAAGGTCGGCGTCGTCGATCCCCTGACCATGCTGGCGATCCCGCTCGGCGCGGCGCCCCTCGACGCCGCCCTGTGCGAGCGGCGCATCCCCGTCTTCAACGGTGTGGCGCGGGCGGATATCGTCCTGTCGCGCGGGGTGCTCGTGACCGTCCAAGAGGGGCCCTATCGCGGACCGGCGCTCGATTGCCGGGTGCGCTGGGTGCCGGTCGCGGGTCACCGTCCCACTGGAAGCAGCGTGCGCCGCATGGCCGAGAACGACGACATCCGTGTGCGGTTCGCGCCCGCTCCCGGCGGCGCGATGCTGCTGCCGCTCACGATCTCCCTGGCCACCGGCTGGGGTCAGGCGGGGATCGAGGCGACGCAATGGGGTGCGCCGCTCAAGGCTGGCGGACGCGGCGCGGTGAAGGTCCACCTGCCCAACGCCCGCTAAGACGACGACCCCTTCGCGTCTTCCTGCACTGGACCCCTGCTCGCTTTCCGCCGGCGCCACAGGTGGCTGGAAAGGAGGCCTGCGAGGAAAGGGTCCGGAAGCTGGGATCCAAGGCGCGCCGCTTGCTCGACGCCGCGCGATATCAGCCAGCCACGTTTGCGTCGGCAAACAGCCCCGTGGGCAGTCCGTCCAGGCTGCGGGCATTCTTCTGGCGGCGGTAGGCGTCGAGTTCGGCCTCCGTCTTAGCTTGGGCCCAGCGGTCGAGAGTGGGACGTTCCTCGCGGTAGTCGAACAGGGGTACTCCGAAGCCGCAGGAGGTCTGCACGAGATCGATGGCCAGACGCACCATCTGGCGCGCTCCGGGCGGCTCCCAGCCGTCGAATGCATCCGAGAGGAGGCCGGAATAGGCCTCGCCGCCCCGCACCAAAACCTCTCCGCGCCCGTAGAGCCGCAGGATCGTCGGCGCGCCATCGAACGCACAGAACATCACCGTCAGGCGTCCATCCGCACGCAGATGCGCGGCGGTCTCGTTGCCGCTGCCGGTGCGATCGAGATAGACGACGGTGTTCGGGTCGATGACCCGGAACGTATCGGTGCCGCGCGGCGACAGGTTGATCCGCGTGCCCTCCGCCGCCGATGCGGTGAAGACGATGCGCTGGCGCGCGATGAAATCGCGATGGCGCTCGTCGAGAGCCGGAAACTGTTTGGCCATGAGGCTTTCGGAAGACGGTTTCGGTTGTCGAAACCTACAGCATCGTGCCGCATCTGGCATCCGTGGTGATGCCAGCCGGCGAGCGCGCAGCCTGGTCGTTTCGAAGAACCGCATCCCACGGCTAGGATTGATGCATCAACGCAGGAACCGCCCGACCAGCAGCCGTGCCAGGTCGCGCGGCGGTTCGGGGGTGAGGACGGCGAGCTTGTTGGAGGTGGAGAGGGAGGCGAGTCCGTGAAGGCCGGCCCAGAGGGTCGCCACCGCCTGCCGTCTCTCGCTCGCATCCGGGATCATGGGTTCGAGCACCCTGTCGACAAGGTCGGTCGCCCGGGCGAGGGCGGCGGCGTACCAGTCGGGAAAGGCCGAATCCGGCGCCACGGCATGCTCGAAGACGAGGCTCCAGACACGGGGGTCCGAGGCCACGAAGGCGAGATAGGCATCGGCCAGCGCCAGGGCGTTGTCGCGCGGGTCGGCGTCCTGATGGATCACACCGGTGAGCGCCGCGTGCAGGCGCTCCAAGGTGCGGGCGTTGACCCGCATCACCACCGCGTCGAGATCGCCGACGCCGTTGTAGATCGAGTTCGGGGCGTAGCCGATCACCGAGGCGAGACGGCGCATGCCGAGACCGCGCAGGCCCTCCATGCGCACCAGTCCCTCGGCTGCCTTGGTCACTAGCGCGGCGAATTCCTCGCGGTTGTGCTCGCCCCGAGGACCGGTGCCGCGCCGTGCCGGTTTGGTTGCCTTGGCCACTCTGCCTCGTCCTCGCGTGCCGCCCGGCACGCCATCACCGCATAGATTGCACGACGTGCAAAATCAATGTTGCCGCCATCTCGGCCAGCGGCTAATTTGCACGACGTTCAAAAGTTGCAGCCGTGCCGGATTTGACGGTTCGTTACAGGGTGGGCAGTCATGGTCCGCCCCGAGGAGACCAAGATGTTCCGTAGCTTGATGACGACGCGCCGGTTCGCGCCCCTGTTCTGGTGCCAGTTCTTCTCGGCGTTCAACGACAATTTCCTGAAGAACGCCCTGGTCTTCCTGATCCTGTTCAAGGTCGCCGGCGCCGGGGGAGAGGCCGCCCATCCGGGCATCCTGGTGACGCTGGCCGGTGCCGTCTTCATCGGCCCGTTCTTCATCCTCTCGGGTCTCGGGGGTGAGCTTGCCGACCGTTACGACAAAGCGCTCATCGCCAAGCGCCTGAAATTCGCGGAGGTCTTCGCCGCTGCCGCCGCCGCGATCGGCTTCTTCCTCCACTCGGTGCCGATCCTGTTCGTGGCGCTCGGCCTGTTCGGCACGGTGGCGGCCCTGTTCGGCCCGATCAAGTACGGCATCCTGCCCGACCACCTGAAGCGCAACGAGTTGACGGCGGGCAATGCGCTGGTCGAGGCGGCGACCTTCCTCGCCATCCTGCTCGGCACCATCGTTGCGGGTTTTGCCAGCGCGCTCGGCGGCGACGCCCTGGCCTTCAGCGCCCTGATCATGGTGTTCGCCATCCTGTGCTGGCTCTCGGCCCGGCAGATCCCCTCCACCGGCGAGGCGGCGCCGACACTCAGGATCGACCCAAACGTCGCCCGCTCCACCGTGGCCCTGCTGCGCGACCTCTACGCCGATACCCGGCTGTGGCGCGGCTCGCTCATCGTCAGCTGGTTTTGGCTGGTGGGTGCCGTGGTGCTCGCCCTGCTGCCGGTGCTGGTGCGCGAGAGCCTGAACGGCTCGGAGACCGTGGTCACCCTGCTTCTCGCGATCTTCTCGGTGGGCATCGCCGTCGGCTCGGCCCTGGCCTCCTGGCTCGCCAGCGGACGCATCGTCCTGCTGCCGACGCCGGTCGGCGCCCTGTTCATGGGCCTGTTCGCCCTCGACCTCGCCTGGACCGTCTCGCACCTGCCGCCGATCTCCGGCGAGGTGATGGGGGCCGGCGCCTTCCTCTCCACCGGAACGGGGCTTCGCGTGGCGGCGGCCTTCGCCGGCCTCGCCATCGCCGGCGGCCTCTACATCGTGCCCTCCTTCGCCGCCGTGCAGGCCTGGACCGACAAGGACAAGCGCGCCCGCGTCATCGGCGCCGTCAACGTGCTCACCGCCGCCTTCATGGTCACCGGGGCGCTGGGGCTCGCCGCCCTGCAGGGAGCGGGCTGGTCCATGGCCTCCCTTCTCACCCTCATCGGCGTCGCCAATCTCGCCGCCGGCGTGATCGTGCTGAAGGTGATGCCGACGAGCGCTTTTCGCGACTTCCTCTCAATCCTGTTCCGCGCCTTCTACCGCCTCGAGGTCCGGGGCCTGGAGAACGTGGAGAAAGCCGGCCCCAACGCCATCATCGCGCTCAACCACGTCTCCTTCCTCGATGCACCGCTGGCTCTCTCGCTCCTCGACAAGGAGCCGGTCTTCGCCGTCGACCACGGCATCGCGCAGCGCTGGTGGGTAAAGCCGTTCCTCCGGGTCACCAAGGCGATGCCCCTGGACCCGACCCGGCCGCTGGCCACGCGCACGCTCATCAACGCGGTGAAGAACGGCGAGACCCTGATCATCTTCCCCGAGGGGCGCCTTACCGTCACGGGCAGCCTGATGAAGGTCTATGACGGCGCCGGCCTGATCGCCGACAAGTCCGGCGCCATGGTGGTGCCGGTGAAGATCGAGGGGCTGGAGAAGACCGCCTTCTCGCGCCTCTCCCGCAACCAGGTCCGGCGCCGCTGGTGGCCGAAGGTCATCGTCACGGTGATGTCGCCGGTGGCCCTTACCGTCGATCCCGCGCTCAAGGGCAAGAACCGGCGGCGCGCGGCTGGAGCGGCACTCTACGACATCATGTCCGATCTCGTCTTCGACACCGCCTTCATCGACCGCAGCGTGACGAGCGCCCTGATCCAGGCGGGCACAGACCATGGCTGGCGCCGCACGGCGCTGGAGGACCCGGTCACAGGCACGCTCAGCTATTCCCGTCTCGTCATGGGCGCCAACATTCTGGGCCGGAAGCTGATGCCGCTGGCCGCCGAGGGCAAGGCCATCGGGCTGATGCTGCCCAACGCCAACGGCGCGGCGGTGACGTTCTTCGCCCTGGCGAGCGCCGGGCGCGTGCCGGCGATGATCAACTTCTCCGCCGGCCCCGCCAACGTCCTCTCCGCCTGCACGGCAGCGGAGGTGGACACCATCCTCACCTCGCGCGCCTTCATCGAGAAGGGCCGCCTCGGCGGCCTGATCGAGGCCATCCAGGGCAAGGTGAAGCTCGTCTATCTGGAGGACGTGCGCGCCAGCGTCACCACCGGGGACAAGATCCGCGGCTTCCTCAGCGCCCGCAAGCCCCTCGTGGCGCGGCGCGGCGACGATCCGGCGGCGATCCTGTTCACCTCGGGCTCGGAGGGTACGCCCAAGGGCGTGGTTCTCGCCCATCGCTGCATGCTCGCCAACACCGCCCAGGTCGCGGCCCGCATCGATTTCGGGCCGACCGACAAGGTGTTCAACGTCCTGCCGGTGTTCCACGCCTTCGGCCTGACGGCGGGCCTGATCCTGCCCCTGGTCTCCGGCGTGCCGGTCTATCTCTACCCGTCGCCGCTGCATTACCGGATCGTGCCGGAACTCATCTACGGCTCGAACGCCACCGTCCTGTTCGGCACGGACACGTTCCTTTCCGGCTACGCCAAGACGGCCCATTCCTACGACCTGCGCTCGCTCCGCTACGTGGTGGCCGGCGCCGAGGCGGTGAAGCAGGCGACCCGGAAAACCTGGAGCGAGAAGTTCGGCCTGCGCATCCTCGAAGGCTACGGCGTCACCGAATGCGGGCCGGTCGTCGCCCTCAACACGCCGATGTTCAACCGCTTCGGCACCGTCGGCCGACTCCTGCCGGGGATCGAATCCCGCCTCGAACCGGTCCCCGGCATCGAGGAGGGCGGCCGTCTCTCGGTGAAGGGGCCGAACGTGATGCTCGGCTATCTCCGGGCGGAGAAGCCCGGCGTGCTGGAGGCGCCGCCGGAGGGCTGGCACGATACCGGCGACATCGTCGCCATCGACGCGGAAGGCTTCGTCACGATCAAGGGCCGCGCCAAGCGCTTCGCGAAGATCGCCGGCGAGATGGTGTCGCTGGCCGGGATCGAGGCCATCGCGGGCGAACTCTGGCCGGATACGCCGAGCGCGGTGGCGGCGGTGCCGGATGCGCGCAAGGGCGAGCGGCTGATCCTGTTCACGGAGCGCAAGGACGCCACCCGCCCCGCCTACCAGGCCTTCGCCAAGGCCAAGGGCGCCACCGAGATCGCCATCCCGGCCGAAGTGGTGGTGCTGGACAGGCTGCCGATGCTGGGGACCGGCAAGGTGGACCAGGTCGGCGTGGTCAAGCTGGCGCGCGAGCGGGCCGCGGGTGATGCCACGGCGGCGGCGTAAGGGGGTCGCATCATCTCTCCCCGCCCGCGGGGAGAGATGAACGCGCATGACACCCGTCCCGATGTCGGCTCAGGTTTTCCCATCGAGGCCTTGCCCGATCACCGCCTCGGCCAACCCATCCACCTGCGCGTCCGTATGCGCGGCCGAGAACGCCACCCGCAGCCGCGCCGTCCCGGCCGGGACTGTGGGCGGGCGGATGGCGACCACGAGATAGCCCTGCTCCTCCAGAGCGGCCGAAAGGCCGAGCGCGGCGTCCGCCTCGCCGACGAGGATGGGGACGATGGGGCTCTGTGCCTCGGGCAGGCCGAGATGCGTGGTGAAGCGGCGGGCGAGGACCAGGGGGCGGGCGGCGAAATCGGGCTCGCCCTCGACGATGTCGAGGGCGGCCAGGGCCGCCGCCGCCGAGGCGGGGGGCAGGCCGGTGGTGTAGACGAAACTGCGGGCGCGGCTCGTCATCAGGTCGACCACGGCGCGCGAGGCGCAGAGATATCCGCCATAGGAGCCGAGGGTCTTCGACAGGGTGCCCATTTCCAGGGGCGCGCGGGCATCCGCCGCGACGACGCCGAGGCCGTGGGCGTCGTCCACCAGGGTCCAGGCATCGTGCGCGTCGGCGAGACGTAGGATGTCGGCAATGGGCCCCCGGTCGCCGTCCATGCTGTAGACGCGCTCCGTGAGGATCAACGCGTGCTGGTGGCGGGAGCGGTGCTTGGCCAGGAGCGCTTCGAGATCGCCGAGGTCGTTATGGGCGAACCGCAGCACCTTCGACCCGGAGAGCCGCGCCCCCGCCCAGAGGCAGGAATGGCCGAGCGCGTCCACGAGGATCAGGTCGCGCGGGCCGGCGAGCCCGGAGACGATGCCGAGATTGGCGAGATAGCCGCTGCCGAAGACCAGGGCCGCTTCGGTCCGCTTATGGGCGGCGAGGCGCTCTTCCAGGGCCGCGAGGGGCGGGTGGCTGCCGGTGACGAGGCGGGAGGCGCCGGCGCCTGTGCCGTAGCGCGCGGTCGCGGCTTGGGCCGCCGCGATGACGCGCGGATCCTGCGACAGGCCGAGATAATCGTTGCAGGAGAACGAGACGAGGCTGCGCCCGTGTCGCGTCGCCGCCGCCTGCGGGCCGCGCGTGGTTGGATGGAGATGCCGGCGCAGGGAGGTCTCGTCGAGGCGGGCGAGATGGTCGCGGGCGAACGCTTCGAGGCTGGCGGTGCGGTCGAGGTCGGACATGGGAGCGGGAAGGAGGCCCGTGCCCTTGCGATGTCAAGCACGCACCGTGGTCACTCGCGCGGCCGGTGCCTCTCGATGCGGTAGAGCGTGAATCGCGCGGATAGGCTCAGGGGCACGAGGAGGCCCGGCATCGGGTTCGGAGCCTTGTGGCCGACGACGTAGAGGTAATCGAAATCCTCGGTCCAGGCGCGGGTATAGTCGGGCGCGTCCTCGTTGGGACGGCCCCCGGCGATGTCGCGCAGGATCGCCATCGCCGTCGGGCCGCCATAGGGGACGGCCAGATGGCGGTAGCCATCGATCACCGTCACCGGCTGCTTGCCGATGGAGGTGAACAGCGTCGGCACGAACGCATCCGCATAGGCGACGGCCAGCGTCACCGCATTATAGATCGGATAATCGGAGAGGTCCTTGAGGGGTGGGTCCTCGCCGCTGCCGCTATGGCCGACGAGGACGCGGGACTTCGGCTTCAGCTGCCCGAAGGAGGTGAGGAGCGCCGCATACTCGCTCCGGTAGATCGCCGCGACGGTGAGGGCGCAGGCCAGGTTCACCAGGGTCACGCCCAGGACGACCGCAGCCGCGATGCGCTCCCAGGCTCCGCTCGGCGGCGACACCACGATGAAGCCCGGTACGATCAGGAGGGCGGCTACCGTCACCCGGAGATCGACGAAAGCGGTGTCGAACAGTCGTGTGGGCAGGGCGACGAAGAGAACCGCGAGACTGCCGGCCAGCCAGAAGCCGGATTGGACGGCGCGGAACGCACCGCGCAATGCGAGCAGGAGGGTGAGTCCGACGAGAAAAACGGTCCCGGCGGCCGAGAGCCACAGGCTGTAGCCGTTCAAGGTCGTGAAGAGCATCACGAGCTTCCAAGGGCCGTTCCAGGTGGTCCCCTCCTGACCGACGGAGCCGCCGGTCGCTTTCATGATCGAGAAGGCGACGACCGCCGGCAGGGCAAGAGCCAGGAAGCGCGCCATCGTCGTCGGCAGGGCGGAATGCCGGCTCCAGGCACGCCAGAGCTCATGGATGCCGAGGGTGAAGCCGTAGAGGCCGAGCGCGAACAGGTGGGCGCCGAACAGCAGGGCCACGAAGAGGGTGTGCATCGCAAGCCGGAGCGGCCAAGCCCGGTCCTGCAGGACGATCCAGCAGGCAATACCCCACAGCGCGATGCCGAGGGCGAACTGGAAGTTCACGAAACCCCAGGCGAAGGGAACGCTGTAGAGCACCAGCAAAGCGAGGAAGCCGCTCACCTGAAAGCGGCGCTTCACGGCGAGTTCGATGGCGATGGCCCCGGTGATCGTGAGGATCTGGCTCGCCAGCAGGAAGAGCCGGGTCGCGAGCTCGACGCTTGTGACCCGCGCGATGAGCGGGACGACGAGGTCCATGGCGAGGTTGGGATAGAGCGCCCAGGTCACCCGGTAGAAGGGATGCGCTTCCGGGGTTCTGTCACGCACGAGGATGTGCATGCGGGCGAGGTGGTTGGGATAGTCCACCATCGCCGGGATCGGCATCGCCAGCACCGGGAGCAAGGCAATGACGAACAAGATTGCAAACAACGCAACGGTCAGGGGAGAGGTGCCCCATAGCCGGCCGGGGACGAGTTCGCATCTCTCGGCAGGCACAGGACGGTCCCGGACAACGACATCCCTCCGGAAGGCCGATGATGGCCTGGAGGGCAAGGTGGCGGACCATGCCTCCGGCGGCTTTAAGATCGGGTTAGGGTACCGATCCCTTGACCGTTCCGCTGCGCACGCCCATCCCCCACGGATGCCTGCGGATCCAAAAAATTCTCTCTGGCGGCCCTATACGCAGATGCGGAATGCGGTGCCGCCCCTGGAGGCCGTGCGCACTTCGGGTTCGCGGATCGTGCTCTCCGACGGGCGCGAGCTCATCGACGGCATCGCCTCGTGGTGGACGGCGGTCCATGGCTACAACCATCCGCATATCCGCGCGGCGGTGGCGGCCCAGCTCGATGCCATGCCCCATGTGATGTTCGGGGGGCTCACCCACGCGCCAGCTGAGCGCCTGGCCTCCCGCCTCGCCACCGTGGCTCCGGGCGACCTCGACCACGTGTTCTTCACCGATTCCGGCTCGGTGGCGGTGGAGGTGGCTCTCAAGATGGCCGCGCAGATGTGGCTCAACCGGGGCATCGCGGGACGCAGCAGGTTCCTCGCGTTCCGGGGCGGCTATCATGGCGACACGATGGGAGCGATGTCGGTCTGCGACCCGGAGGAGGGCATGCACCGCCGATTCGGCACCTATTTGCCGGCTCAGCTTTTCTGCGACCTGCCGGCGGATGAGGCTTCCGCCGACGCCCTCGACCGTGCCTTGGCGGAGCATGGCGATACCCTGGCGGCGATCATCGTCGAGCCCCTGGTCCAGGGGGCGGGAGGAATGGTGATGCACGCCCCCGAGACCCTGGCGCGGGTGGCGCGGGCAGCCGAGCGGCACCGACTGCCCCTCATCGCCGACGAGATCTTCACCGGTTTCGGCCGCACCGGCACCCTTTTCGCCTGCGAGCAGGCCGGGATCGTGCCCGATATCCTCTGTCTGTCGAAGGCGCTCACCGGCGGCACCATGGCGCTGGCTGCGACGATCGCGCGGCGTCCGGTCTTCGAAGCCTTCCTGTCTGACGACCCCACGGCTGCGCTGATGCACGGCCCGACCTTCATGGCCAATCCTCTCGCCTGCGCCGCCGCGAATGCCAGCCTCGACCTGTTCGAAACCGAGCCGCGTCTGGAACAGGCACGGGCGATCGAGATCCGCCTGCGGGAGGGACTCTCCGGTCTGCGGGGCCTTGCCGGAATCGCCGACATCCGCGTCCTCGGCGCCATCGGCGTTGTACAGTTCGAACACGCGCCCGATCTCCCGGCGCTCAAGGCGCGCCTGGTGGAGCAGGGTGTCTGGGTCCGCCCCTTCGGCGACATCGTCTACCTCACGCCGGCCCTGACCATCGCACCGGACGATCTCGGCCGTTTGTGCGAAGCCGTGGACCATGCCGTCCGAACGACGTTGGACGCCGGAGCGCGGGGGTGAAAATCTGTCCGCCCGTGCCCTGCAACCTGAACGGATGTTTATCGTTGGATCAAGTTGGGTCAAACGGTGAAGGGTGGGCATCGTGGTGAATGAGACGACGCGCTCGGACGACGACAGGCCTGTGATCCTCCTCGTCGAGGATGAGGCCCTAACGATCATGGACCTCGGGGATGTTCTCGAGGATGGCGGCTATGAAACGGTGCAATGCGCATCCGCGGAGCGGGCGCTGGGCATTCTCCAGGCCCGCACCGATATCTGCGGGTTGATTACGGATGTGGAATTGTCGGGCAAGGTCAATGGGTTCGATCTCGCCAACGCGGTATCGGAAGCTCGTCCGACCCTACCGATCGTCATCGTGTCAGGCCGTGCCGCTCCCGATCCCGATCGGATTCCGGCGGGCGCCCGATTCATTTCCCGTCCCTGCACCGGAGAAGACATCCTCCAGCAGATCCAGAGCCTGATGCCCTGCTGAGACGCCGGGCGACAGTCCAGCACCGGTGCCGGCCTGTGTTTCAGGCCGGCGAACATCTCTTCGCCTTGAGGAAGATCTCTTCACCGACCGTTGGTTTCGGCGCGAATTTAAGCCGACTGTCATCTCAGCTTCACGAGCTGGACGCCATCTGCAGGCACATGGTCCGCCTCCTTCGCCGGAATCTTAATCGGCAGCTCGGGAGGGCGGCCTCCTGTGAGCGTGGAGTCGGGCGGCGATGGTTTCGGCTGAAGAGCGAGGGGCGGTATCGTCCGGCAAGGCCACATCATCGGGCGCGTCCGAATCAGCCAGGACCGACAAAGCCGGCAGGGACACCGAAGTAACGATGGGCAAGTCCGACAAGCGTATTCGCCCTCCCGGCTCGAAGAGCGTCGGCTGGGCCCTGGTCCAGGCGGCGCGGCTGCACCGTTCCCGGGTGGGGGATCGTCTCGCCGCCCTCGATCTGTTCGCCGGGCAGGAACAGGTGGTTCAGGCTTTGGCGGTTGCCGGCACCATGACCATGGGCGATCTCGCCGCCACCCTGCGGGTCCGGCCGCCCACGGCCTCCAAGACGATTTCGCGCCTCGCGGCCCTCGGCTTCGTCGAGCGGCGCGCGGAGGCCGGGGACGGTCGCATCGTCCGCGTGCGGCTTACCGATGCGGGCCTCGCCAAGGCGGAGGCCATCGAGCGCATCTGGGACGACGTCGAAGCGGAAATGCTCGACGGTTTCGACGGCAAGGAGCGCCGCCGCCTGCGCAAGCTCCTGCGCAAGGCCGCCCGCAACCTCGCCGATGTCTCGGGTGTCACCGGCCACGAAGTCGATGGCGACGCCGATATTGAGAACGACGACGACGAGCCCGATGCGCTGGTCGTGCCGATCCAGGGCGATCGGCTCGACTGAATCGGACCGTCTTTGGACGGATGGCCCTGACTCGTACTCGCGTCAGGGCATTACGAGCGGCCGGATGGTGAGGCCGCCTTCAGGTCTTCCTGGCAATGCCGGAATGGGCGTGGTGGCCGTGAAGGCGCCTGGACGCGCGCCGCCGTTTCCGCCGCGCCAGCCTGAGGGCAAGGCGCCCGGCGAGTCGGTCGATCGCCATGACGACAGCGCTGACAATGATGGCGAGGGCGCAGGCGCTGCCGATGAGGATTCCGACGATGCCCGGTGTCGGGATCACCATCAGGGAAACGAGCCCGAAGAGGGCCGTGAGGGGAACCCATTTTGCCATCGGCACAGCCGGCCCGTTCGTAAGGAACGGGCGCACGCTAGCAAGTAGGTATAAAGACAAGCTTAAACCACTGAATCGCGTTGCGAATTGCGGCCCGCCTTCTCCTCTGCGGGAAGGCCGGGCCGCAAGCGTTTCAGCGGGAGTGGCGATGGCGGTGGCGGTCATGGCGCCGCGAATTCATGCGCGTGCGGTAAGCCCTGCGGCCGGGATCGATCCCGAGGGCGCCGTTGACCGTCCCGACAGCGCCGCCGACGGCGCCGCCCACGATACCGCCGATCGGTCCACCAACGCGGTCACCCTCGGCTGCGCCGCGGCGAACGCCGCCGGGAAGGCCCTGGGCCTCTGCCGCGCCCGACAGGGCGAAGGCGGACAGGACGAGGGTGGCAGCAAGCAATGCCTTCTTCATGACGGGATTTCCTTTTCTTCTTGTCGAATGCCGGCCGCGGTCTTGCGTCCGGATCGACCTTCAGCGTCCGGATCTGCACCAGTCCCGACCGGGATGGCACGCCGTCACGCATAAACTGACAACGGCCGAGCTTCGAAAAGGTGGCATCGATCCCGATCGGCACTTGCCAGCACCCGACGGGCCGGACGATGCGGAAGGATGATAGCCTCGCGGATGCTGGTTTCTACCGTCCGGCGCTGCTAGAAGCCGGGAATGCGCGTTCTCGATGTCCCGCGCGGCCTGAGCCGCCTTCGAATTACGAGCCCGGCCTCCGCCTGAAGGCCGCTGCGGCGGCCCGAGCGGGAGCCGGGAGGGCGGCCGCACCGCCTCCGTTCGCCGACATCGGCCAGACGCCGACCGTCCTGAAGATCAGCGCACCGTTTCGCAGAAGACCCCATGACCGATTCGACATCCCCCGACACCGGCCTGCCCGCCCGCGACTATTCGCAGACCCTGTTCTTGCCCACGACCGAGTTCCCGATGCGGGCCGGCCTGCCGGTACGTGAGCCGCTTCTCCTAGAGCGCTGGGCCGCCATCGACCTCTACGGCCGTATCAGGGTGAAGGCCGCCGGCCGGCCTAAATTCGTGCTCCATGACGGCCCGCCCTACGCCAACGGCAACATCCATATCGGCACGGCACTCAACAAGATCCTGAAGGACGTCATCGTCCGCTCACAGGGCGCGCTCGGGTACGACGCCAATTACGTGCCGGGCTGGGACTGCCACGGCCTGCCGATCGAGTGGAAGATCGAGGAGCAGTACCGCGCCAAGGGCCGCAACAAGGACGATGTGCCGGTCCTCGAGTTCCGCCAGGAATGCCGGGCCTTCGCCGGGCAGTGGCTCGACACGCAGCGGGCCGAGTTCAAGCGGCTGGGCGTCACCGGTGACTGGGACCATCCCTACGCGACCATGACCTTCCCGGCGGAGGCCACGATCGCGCGCGAACTCATGACTTTCTCCATGACCGGCCAGCTCTATCGCGGCTCAAAGCCGGTGATGTGGTCGGTGGTGGAGAAGACGGCGCTGGCCGAGGCCGAGGTCGAGTACGAGGACCACGTCAGCGACACGGTCTTCGTGGCGTTCCGGGTCGCCGCCGGAGCACCTGAAGATCTTGCCGCGGCACGGATCGTGATCTGGACGACCACCCCCTGGACGATGCCGGGCAACCGTGCCGTCGCCTATTCGAAACGCGTCGCCTACGGCCTCTATCGTGTCACCGCGGCAGCCGAGGATAACTGGGCCAAGACCGGCGACACCTACCTCCTCGCCGACACCCTCGCCGCCGGGGTCTTCGCCTCGGCCCGCGTGGAGGCGTTCGAGCGCGTCCGCGACGTGTCGGCGGCAGAGCTAGTCGGCCTCACCCTCTCGCATCCGCTCGCCGGGCACGTGCCCGGCTACGACTTCCAGGTTCCGCTCCTCGAAGGCGACCACGTCACCGACGAGACCGGCACCGGCTTCGTGCATACGGCGCCGGGCCATGGCCGCGAGGATTTCGAGGTCTGGATGGCCAACGGGCGGGCGCTTGCCGCGCGCGGCATCGATACCCGCATCCCCTATACCGTGGATGCCGATGGGGCGCTCACCGAGGAGGCTCCGGGTTTCACGGGAAAACTCGTCCTTACCCCAAAGGGCGACAAGGGCGATGCCAACAAGGCTGTCATCGCGGCGCTCACGGAGGCCGGAACCCTGGTGGCGCGCGGCACGCTCAAGCACAGCTACCCGCATTCCTGGCGCTCGAAGAAGCCGGTGATCTTCCGCAACACGCCGCAATGGTTCATTGCGCTGGATAAGCCGGTGGAGTCCCTCGGTGAGAAGACGCTGCGCGAGGTGGCGCTGAAGTCCATCGACGAAACGCGATGGGTGCCCGCCCAAGGCAAGAACCGAATCAACGGCATGGTCGCCAATCGGCCCGACTGGGTGGTGTCCCGTCAGCGCGCTTGGGGCGTGCCGATCACCGTGTTCGTGAGGAAGGGCACCAGCGAGGTCCTGCGCGACGAGGCCGTGAATACCCGCATCGCCGAGGCCTTCGCCGCCGAGGGCGCCGACGCCTGGTTCACCGACCGGGACGGCGCCCGCTTCCTCGCGCCGGATCACGACCCGGCAAACTACGAAAAGGTGACGGACGTCCTCGACGTCTGGTTCGATTCCGGCTCGACCCACGCCTTCGTCCTCGACGACCCGGACCAGTTCCCCGGCCTGTCCGGCGTCGTGCGCAAGCGTGACGGCGGCCGGGACACGGTGATGTATCTCGAAGGCTCCGACCAGCATCGCGGCTGGTTCCAGTCGTCGCTACTGGAATCCGCCGGCACACGGGGACGCGCGCCCTACGACATCGTCCTCACCCACGGGTTCGTCCTCGACCCCAAGGGTCTGAAGATGTCGAAATCGAAGGGCAACGTCGTGGCGCCGCAGAGCGTCATCAAGGATTCGGGCGCCGACATCCTGCGCCTCTGGGTGGCGGCCTCCGATTACGCCGACGACCTGCGCATCGGCCCGGAGATCATCAAGACCTTCGCCGAGACCTACCGCAAGCTGCGCAACTCGCTGCGCTGGATGCTTGGTTCGCTGGCGCATTTCGAAGTGGGCGAACCCGTGCCCCATGCCGAGTTGCCCGAGTTGGAGCGGCTGATCCTGCACCGCCTCTGCGAACTCGACGGAGAGATCCGCGAGGCCTACGCCACCTTCGACACCAAGCGGGTGGTGGCGCTCCTCAACGGCTTCATGACCGGCGACCTCTCGGCCTTCTACTTCGACGTGAGGAAGGACGCGCTCTATTGCGACCCGATCTCGTCGCAGGTCCGCCGCGCCGCGCTCCAGGTGATCGACGAGACCTTCCGCCGGGTGACGATCTGGCTCGCCCCCGTCCTCGCCTTCACGGCGGAGGAGGCCTGGCTCGACCGTTACCCGTCGGATGTCGGCTCGGTCCATCTCGAGACGCTGCCCGAGACCCCCGCCTCCTGGCGGAACGCCCCACTCGCGGAGCGCTGGCAGAAGATCCGCCGGGTGCGCCGTGTGGTCACCGGTGCATTGGAGATCGAGCGCGCGGCCAAGCGCATCGGCGCCAGCCTCGAGGCGGCACCGACCGTATTCGTCGCTGATCCCGATCTGCTCTCCGCCCTCGACGGGATCGATTTCTCGGAAGTCTGCATCACCTCCGGCATCACGATCATCGAGGGTGAGGGGCCGGAAGAAGCCTTCCGCATCGATGAGGTGCGCGTCGTGGCGGTCGTCTCCGGGCCGGCCAAGGGTCGCAAATGCGCCCGGTCGTGGCGCGTCTCGGAGACGGTCGGCTCCGATCCCGATTACCCGGACGTGACGCCCCGCGACGCCCAGGCGCTGCGGGAATGGGATGCGCTGAACGTCCCGGCGGGCGTGGCGTGAGCGCTTCGCGATCCGACACGGGCCTCTCCTCCCCCTTGGGGGGAGGGGAAGGCCCTGGCATGCCCCCCTTCCGCCTCGGCCTGCTCATCCTCCTCGCCACCCTCGTCCTCGATCAGGCCTCCAAGCTCTGGCTCTATTTCGGCACCGATCTGGTGCTGACGCAGCCGTGGCATCTGACCGCCTTCGCGGATGTCGTCGTCGTCTGGAATCGCGGCATCTCCTACGGCCTGTTCCAGCAGGATGGCGGCCTCGGCCGCTGGATCCTGGTGGCGGTATCCGTGGCGGCATCGATCGGGATGATCGCCTGGATGCACCGCGCCTCGTCGTTGCTCCTGGCGGCCGCCCTCGGGCTCATCGCGGGCGGGGCGATCGGTAACGCCATCGACCGGGCGGCTTATGGCGCGGTGTTCGACTTCGTCCACCTCCATGCAGGCGCCTGGTCCTGGTACGTGTTCAACATCGCCGATGCGGCCATCGTCGCCGGCGTCGTCGGCCTCCTCATCGACAGCCTGATCCCGATGCGGCGCCCTCGCGATGAGGCCCCTCCGAGCGGCCCCTGAACATTCGCGTGGCTGTGATCCGTAAACCACACTGCGGATCGTTGTGTCGGTGAGGCTGGTGCGCTGCGGTCAAGGCGCCATACGTTCGCCTGAAACCGCCGTCAGGCCACGAGGGCAAGACCGGCATCGATCGACACCAACACGCGCCAGCACGTTCCGGGCAGGCAATCGAGCTGGCGCACTCTGCGGGCCGGCGCAATTTGGGGGCAGCATGATCGGGCATCGCGGGTTCATTCTCGGCCTTACCGGACTCCTCGCGGCGAGTGGCGCGCAGGCGCAGCAAGGCGTGTTCATGCGCGACACCCTGAGCAGCATCGGCCTGATCGAGCCAGAGAAGCCGGCCATCACCTATCGCGAGCGGGCTCCCCTGGTGATGCCGCCCAAGCTCGACGGCAAGGCGCTGCCGGCGCCGCGCGCCGCGACCGCCACGCCGCAATGGCCCAAGGATCCCGAGATCGTCCAGCGCGAGCGCGAACTCGCCGACGCGAAGAAGCCGATCTCCCGCGGAGCGCAGGGGCGGATGAACGACAACAACATGACGCTTTCGCTCGACGAGATGCGCGGCGGCCGCCGCGCCGATGCCAGCGTGCGCACCGAGCCGGGCCGTCCCGAGAGCGACGGCGCTTCTTCGTCGATCTGGAGCCCCTTCGACATCTTCGGCAAGCGCGAGGACAAGGCCGAGCCCATCCTCGCCGAGCCCGATCGCGATACGCTCACCGACCCGCCGAACGGATACCGCAAGGCCCCGAAGGCGGTCGCCAGGAACAACAGCGACCCCATCAACAATCCCTCGCGCGAGCGTGAAGAATCCGATCCGGGTGCCTACATCCGAGGTCGCTAGCCAGTTTTTGTGAGAAGCCCGGCGACGTGGCGTTCCGGCCCGATCGCCGAACCGGCACGACCTCATGGACGGTCTCGTCCCTCGTAGAGGAGATGGGCCCCGTCCCGGTGAATCCGGTGCCCGTACCGGCGCCCTGAAGGGTGCCGGTACGGGATTTGCCCTGACCTCGGCCTGCGGAATCGTGGCATCCGAGGCGTGCGCTAAGGGGCATTGCGTTCATGACGGGCGGTCACGCATGGCCGACGTATCAAGGAAAAGACGATGCATCTGTTGCGGAAGGATACGCCCGGGTTCTCGCTCAACCGACGCTACGGCCATGCCGGCCGGGCCGAGGCCGCACCGTTCGGGCGGTCCGAGGCCGGTGGACCCGAAGTCTCCGCCTTCGCCCTCGACAACGGTCTCGACGTCGTCGTGGTCCCCGATCACCGCGCGCCGGTGGTGACGCACATGGTATGGTACCGCAACGGTTCGGCCGACGATCCGATCGGGCAGTCCGGCATCGCGCATTTCCTCGAACACCTGATGTTCAAGGGCACGGAGAAGCATCCGGTCGGCGCCTTCTCGCAGGCCGTGTCCGGCCTCGGCGGCCAGGAGAACGCCTTCACCTCCTACGATTACACCGCCTATTTCCAGCGCGTCGCCCGCGACCACCTCAAGACCATGATGGAGTTCGAGGCCGACCGCATGACCGGTCTCGTCCTCGAGGATTCCGTAGTGGCGCCCGAGCGTGACGTGGTTCTGGAGGAGCGCCGCATGCGGGTCGAAACCGATCCCTCGGCTCAGCTCTCCGAGGCCATGGCCGCCTCGCTGTTCGTGCATCACCCCTACGGCACGCCGATCATCGGCTGGATGCACGAGATCGAGGATCTCAACCGCACCCACGCCCTCGACTATTACAACCGCTTCTACACCCCCGAGAACGCCATCCTGGTCGTGGCCGGCGACGTGACGCCCGATGAGGTCCGGCGGCTCGCCGACGACACCTACGGCCTCGTGACGCCGCGTGGTGCCCGGCCGGTGCGCGTGCGCGCCAAGGAGCCGGAGCCCCGCGCGCTCCGCCGGCTCAGCGTCGTCGATCCGAAGGTGGAGCAACCGACCCTGCAGCGGCTCTATCTCACCCCATCCTGCATGACCGCCCGCGACGGCGAGTGCCACGCCCTGGAATTGCTGGCCGAGGTGATGGGGGGCGGCTCGACCTCATTCCTCTACCGCAAGCTGGTGATGGAGCTCGGCGTCGCCGTGAATGCCGGCGCCTGGTACATGGGCTCGGCCATCGACGACACGCGCTTCTCGGTCTACGCCATCCCCGCCGAGGGCGTGAGCCTGGAACGCCTGGAGGACGAGGTCGACCGCGTTCTGCGCCGCGTCCCCTCCGAGGCCCTGGCTCCGGAGGCCATCGAACGGGCCAAGACCCGGCTCGTGGCCGAGACGGTCTATTCCTCCGACAGCCAGTCGTCGCTGGCCCGCATCTACGGCTCGGCGCTCGCCATCGGCGAGAGCATTGAGGAGGTCCGCCGCTGGCCATCCGACATCGAGGGCGTGACGCGAGATCGCCTTGCCGCCGTCGCGGAGCGCTACCTGATCCCCGCCCGCTCCGTCACCGGATACCTGACCAAGACGCGCGATCCCGACGCCGCCGTTGCGTGAGGCGACCCTCACGCACGATCCCGCTGATCCCGGCCCGGGCGCCCAGAAGAAGAATGAGGTTCTCATGAACTCGGTCGAAGCCAATCTGGTCGATACCGCCGCCCGCAGCGCGAACGCTCCCACCCTGGCGCTTCCGGTGGCCGCCGCCGCCGGCATCGAGGCCTGGCACGTGGAATCGCCCGTGGTGCCGATGATCGCCCTCGCCTTCACTTTCGAGGGGGGAGCGGCTCAGGATCCCGAGGGCAAGGGCGGCGTGGCGCAGATGCTGGCGCGCCTCCTCGACGAGGGCGCCGGCGACCTCTCTTCCGACGCCTTCCAGGAGCGTCTGGCCGCGCGGGCCATCGAATTGTCGTTCCATGCCGGCGCCGACGCGGTGGGCGGCTCCCTCAAGATGCTGGTCAAGCACGCCGACGAGGCCATCGACCTCCTCGCCCTGGCGCTCGCCAAGCCGCGCTTCGACCCCGACGCCATCGAGCGCGTGCGCGCCCAGACGCTGGCCGGCCTGCGCTACCAGCAGAACGATCCGGGCGTGATGGCCTCACGCCGCTTCTTCGCCGAAGCCTATGCCGGCCATCCCTATGCCCGTCCCTCGTCCGGCACGCCGGAGAGCATCGCGGCCATCACCCGCGACGACCTCGTGGCGATGCACCGGCAGATCATCGGCCGCGGCGGTCTGAAAGTGGCGGCCGTCGGCGCCATCGATGCGGACCGTCTGGCCGATGCCCTCAACCGCGCCTTCGGTGTCCTCGACGAGGCCGGACCGCTGAACGCCGTGCCGCAGACCCAGGTCGGCCAGCTCGGGCGCCGCGTCGTCGTCGATATCGACGTGCCGCAATCGGTCCTGCGCTTCGGCATGGGTGGCGTGCCGTGGAAGGACCCGGACTTCATCCCCGCCTACGTGCTCAACCACATCCTCGGCGGCGGCTCCTTCACCTCGCGCCTGTTCCAGGAAGTGCGCGAGAAGCGTGGGTTGGCCTATTCGGTCGGCACCTCCCTCGTCAGTCACCGCGCCAGCGCCATGACCTGGGGCTACACCGCCACCAAGAACGAGCGCGTCGGCGAAGCCCTGTCGGTGATCGGCGACGAGATCGGCCGCCTCATCAGCGACGGCCCATCCGACGAGGAGCTTCAGAAGGCCAAGGATTACCTCACCGGCTCCTATGCACTCGGCTTCGACACCTCGACCAAGATCGCGCACCAGCTCGTGCAGATTTCCTTCGAGGGGCTGGGCATGGACTACTTCGCCCGCCGCAACGAGATGGTGACGAACGTGACCCAAGCGGACATCCGCCGCGCCGGCGCCCGCACCTTTGCCGATGGTAGGATGCTGGTGGTGGCCGCAGGGCGACCAACGGACTTCCTGTAGAATCCGGACGCTTCGCGGCTTTGTAGTCTGAACTCCTGCTCACCTGCCGCGTCGCTGCGGGTGAGCGGGGAAGGGAGGCTTGGATTGGCGAGGGCGGCGGTCTGATCGACGTTCCGAACCCATCGATTCATTCCCCTTTCCCGGACTCCCGAAGGGCGATCCGGGACCCAGCCAAGAACGGCGTCGCGCCGGCGACCCCCTATCAGACCGACAGGGCGAGCCGCCCGGCCGCCCGGCGAAGGTCGCCTGCCGGCTCCGCTCCGTAGCGTTCCTCGAACGTCTGTTGCGCCCGCTCCCAGAAAGGCAGCGCCTCCTCGATGCGGTCTCGACCCGCCGCGGTGAGGGTAAGGGAGCGCGTGCGGCCGTCCGGTCCGGGACCGGCGGCGATGAGCCCGTCCCGGGTGAGCGGATGCAGGGCACGGCCCATCGTAGTCCGGTCCATCACCATGATCTCGGCAAAGCCGTTGATGGAGATCGGCCCGACGCGAGCGAGACCGCGCAATAGGCCGAACTGGCTGGTGCGCAGGCCGGTCGGTGCGAGATGCTGGTCGTAATGCTGCGTCAGCCGGCGCGACGCCTGGCGAAGGGCGAGGCAGTGGCACGGCAAGACCGGCGCCGGATGGTCCATCGCGAGATCCTCGAGAAACGGGTCACAGGGGTGAGAGCAACGCGCTTGTCTAACGAGTGCATATGCGCCTAAGCAAGGGTCGAACGCGTCGCGGTGCCAGGCCTCCCCGCTCGGTCATCGCGCCGAACCACCCTGCGGAACCCGAAGAGGCCTTATGCCCAGCACCGCTCCGTTCGGATCAATGTCGAACGCCGTTGCCGCGCCACTCGCCCGCCGCAACGTCCATTACGGCTGGGTCGTCGCAGGCGTCACCTTCCTCACCATGCTGGTGACGGCGGGCGCCGTGGGCGCACCGGGCGTGCTGATCCTGCCGTTGCAGAAGGAATTCGGCTGGGACACGGCGACGATCTCCTCGGCATTGGCCGTGCGCTTCGTCCTGTTCGGATTGATGGGGCCGTTCGCGGCCCAGCTGATGAACCGCTACGGCCCGCGCCGCATCGTCCTCCTGGCGCTTCTCCTCATCGTCGGGGGGCTCCTCACCTCCCTGTTCATGACCGAGGTCTGGCAGCTGGTCATGCTCTGGGGCGTCGTCGTCGGCATAGGCACGGGACTCACGGCCCTGGTGCTCGGCGCCACCATCGCGACCCGCTGGTTCTCGCGCTCGCGCGGCCTCGTGGTCGGTCTCCTCACCGCGAGTTCGGCCACCGGCCAGCTCATCGTGCTGCCGCTTCTCGCCGCCCTAACCGAGCATCTCGGCTGGCGCGCCGCGATGCTCGTCATCTGTGGCCTCCTGCTCACGGCGGGGCTCGCCGTCGCGGCGCTGATGCGCGACCGGCCGGAGGAGATGGGACTGGCCCCCTATGGCGACATCTCTATTGCCGGTACCGTTCCGGGACCGGCAGTCATGGCCGGCAGTGCGCTCGGTGCCCTGCGGGAGGCGTCGCGCACGGGCGTGTTCTGGGTGCTCTTCGCCACCTTCTTCATCTGCGGGGCCAGCACCAATGGGCTGATCCAGACCCATTTCATCCCCCTCTGCGCCGATTACGGCATCGGCCCGGTCCAGGGGGCGAGCGTGCTCGCGGCGATGGGCGTGTTCGACTTCATCGGCACGGTGGCGTCGGGCTGGCTCTCCGACCGCTACGACAACCGCTGGCTCCTGTTCTGGTATTACGGCCTGCGCGGCCTGTCGCTGATGTTCCTGCCTTTCTCCGACTTCTCCTTCGTCGGCCTGTCGGTCTTTGCCGCCTTCTACGGCCTCGACTGGATCGCCACGGTGCCGCCCACCGTACGGCTCACCGCCGCCCGGTTCGGGCGCGAGAAGGCGAACCTCGTCTTCGGCTGGGTGTTCGCGGGCCACCAGCTCGGGGCCGCCACCATCGCCTACGGCGCCGGCCTGTCGCGCACCGCCCTGTCGAGCTACCTGCCCGCCTTCTTCGCCGCCGGCGCCCTGTGCATCCTCGCCGCCATCCTGGTCATGACCCTGTCGCGGCCCGGCGACCGGCAGGACGCATCATCCGCCGCTCTGCCGGCGCGGGGGTAGACCCAGGCGAAAGGGTAGCGGATGCGGGCGTCAGAGGATCTGCAGATGCGTGCGCGGCCCGAGGCGTCGCAGCAACCGGACGAGATCGGTTCGCTTCACCGCGATGCAGCCCTCCGTCGGCAGGTATCCCGCCCGCGCCACATGCAGGAAAATCGCCGAGCCACGCCCCGGTCGGATCGGCTGCCGGTTGTAGTCGAGATCGACCACAAGGTCGTAGAGACCGTCCTCCCGCCACATCCGCTCCGCGCTCACGCCGGGGGCGGGCAGGACGATCGGGCGGTTGTAGCGCCTGTCGCGCGGGTCGTCGCACCAGCCATCGCTCCGTCGCGTCCGGCGCAGAGCCAGCGCGGTGCGGGGACGCGCTCCGAAATGGTCCGGGCGATAGGCTCCGGCCCGGAGGCGGAAGACGCCTCGCGGGGACAGGCCGTCCCCCTCCCGCTTGACCTGACCGATGCCGGAGCGGCCGAGCGCACAGGGGATGACCGCATTGGCGGCGAGAATCTGCCCGCGGGTGGGGTCGCTCACCAGCCGACGGACGCGGATGCGAGTGAGAGTCAGACGGATCATGTCCACCTTATCGTCTGGACGGACCGGTTCGAGCCAGCCCATTCCTAAGGCGAGGATGCACGCCGACGACGCCCAGGCGAAACTTTTCCGGGCGTCGAAGCGTCACGGACGTGCAAAGTCTGCCCTCGGCGTGACGTCGTTCAAGGTTCTGACATAAACCCGCCATCACTCTGCTGTGTAGGCTCGCGGCCGACGACGCGGCCGTCTCTCAAGTTTTCGGGATCGGCCCGTCCGGGCGCATCCCAGTTGCGTGTGAAAGTATCCCCGGCCGATGTCGACCACCCATCGCCTGCTCATCTGCGACGACGACGAGTCCCTGCGCGAAACCTTGATCGAACAGCTCGATCTGTACGAGGAGTTCGTCACCGTCAGCGCGGAGGACGGGACATCCGCCCTCGCCCGCGTGGCCGAGGATCGGATCGATCTCGCGATCATGGATGTCGGCCTGCCGGACATGGACGGGCGCGAGGCGGTGCGGACCATGCGCCGTAACGGGTATCGCGGCCCGGTCATCATGCTGAGCGCGCAGGATTCGGAAGAGGACACGGTGGAGGGCCTCGAGGCGGGCGCCAACGATTATGTCTCCAAGCCGTTCAAGTTCGCCGTACTCCTCGCCCGCATCCGCGCGCATCTGCGCAGCCACGAGGCAAGCGAGGACGCCGTCTTCCAGATCGGCCCCTACACGTTCCGCCCCGGCGCGAAGCTCCTCGTCTGCGAGCGCGGCTCGAAGCTGAAGCTCACCGAGAAGGAGACCGCGATCCTGCGCTTCCTCTACCGCGCCGGCCGCGAGGTGGTGGCGCGCGACACGTTGCTCGCCGAGGTCTGGGGCTACAACGCGCAGGTCACCACGCATACGCTGGAGACCCACATCTACCGTCTGCGCCAGAAGATCGAGCCGAACCCGGCCGTCACCGCCATCCTCGTGACGGAAGGCGGCGGCTACAAGCTGCTGCCCTGAAGATCAGGCGACCACAATCGGCGCATCACCGCCGGATGTATAGAAGGCGGCGATCTCCCGGATGAGGTCGCGCTGCTGCTCGTGGACGAGATCGGACAGGATCTCATCGTCGTTGCCGTCGATGACCGACAGCAGGCGGATATCCGGATACCTGCCTTCGAAGAAGACCAGGACTTCGGATTGCGCATAGGGATCGTTCGGATCCAGGCAGAGGTGATTGGACACCGGAGTTTCCGTCTTCGTCTTGCTCGGGAGACGCGTCTATCCACGGGTTTCGTGACATCCGTTTGATCGGCCCTCCTTGCACACGCGGGCGCCGCGCCGGATTTCCCCCCTCGCCCGCCTTCGGCTAAGGCTAGCTCCGCCGGAGGGACGCCTCCGTCGTGAGGGAGCGGACGGCATTGGGGCTCGACGACGACATCGCGATCCTGGCGGCCGCGCCCCTGTTCAGTTTCATGGGACGCGATGCCCTGAGGCTGCTCTCCTTCGCAGCCGAGCGTCGCAGCCTGATGCCGGGAGACGTGCTGTTCGCCCGCAACGAGCGCAGCGATGGCGGATACGTCGTCATGTCCGGAACGGTCGAGCTGGCGCCGCGTGGCGCCGGTGCCGAGCCCGTCAGGGTCGGCCGTTCCGCCCTGATCGGGCAGATGGCGCTATTCCTGCGCGGCGAGCGCCCCACCGACGCCCATGCCGTCACAGCGGCGGAGGTCGTCCGCATCACGCCCACGCTGATGCGCCGGGTGCTCGAGGAATTTCCCGATGCCGCCGAGGCGATCCACGCCGCCCTTCGCGACGACCTCGGCACGTTGATCGAGGATCTCGACGGCGTACGGGCAAGGATCGACGCCATCTGACACCGTATCGCCCTCTCGCCGGACGCACGAGCCGGCGAAACCTGCGAAGACGAGCCAAAAACCCTCCGTCCCTCAACGCTCTCTCGGGAAGTGCTCATGCGCGCCGTCGTGATTCTCTGCCTCGCCCTCCTGCCCGCCACCCCGGCGCTGGCGGCATTTCCGTGCGACGAACTCTGGGGTGAGCGCAACGCGGTCTATGCGGAGGCCGGCTACTGCTTCAGGACCCAGCGCGCGATCGCGGCCTTCGGCAACGTCAATTGTCGCTTCTCCGACATCCGCGACGTCCCACTCTCCGCCCGCGACCGGGCGAAGGTCGGCGAGATCGTGCGGGAGGAAACCCGCAACGGCTGCCGGGAGTGAGCCCACGCTTCGCCTGAAGCCCCGAGATGACAGGACAGGGCCATCGCTTCGAGCGATGGCCCGAGGTGACAGGCGCGGCCGCCTTTTGTAAGCACGGCCCTCCCCATCACCGACCGGAACGCCGCCATGTCCCACGCCGATCTCTCCGCCACCATCGAGACCGCCTGGGAGGAGCGCGCCGGGATCGACATCTCGACCAAGGGCGCCGTGCGCGAGGCCGTGGACGAGGCCCTCGACCTGCTCGATTCCGGCAAGGCCCGCGTGGCCGAGAAAGTGGACGACGAGTGGCAGGTCAACCAATGGCTCAAGAAGGCGGTGCTGCTGTCCTTCCGCCTCAACGACATGGAGATCATCCATGGCGGTCCCGATGGTGCCAATTGGTGGGACAAGGTGCCCTCGAAGTTCGAGGGCTGGAAGAAGAAGCATTTTCGCGAGGCCGGCTTCCGTGCCGTGCCCGGCTGCTTCGTGCGGCGCGGCTCCTACATCGCGCCCGGCGCCGTGCTGATGCCCTCCTTCATCAATCTCGGCGCCCATGTGGGCGAGGGCACGATGGTGGATACCTGGGTGACGATCGGCTCCTGCGCGCAGGTGGGGAAGAACTGCCACATCTCCGGCGGCGCCGGCATCGCCGGAGTGCTCGAGCCGCTCCAGGCCAATCCGGTCATCATCGAGGACAATTGCTTCATCGGCGCCCGCGCCGAGGTGGCCGAGGGCGTGATCATCGGTGAGGGCAGCGTGCTCTCCATGGGCGTCTATATCGGCGCCTCCACGAAGATCATCGACCGCTCCACGGGCGAGGTCATGTATGGCCGCGTGCCGCCCTATTCGGTGGTGGTCTCGGGCACGACGCCGGGCAAGGACCTGCCCGACGGCACGCCCGGCCCCGGCCTCTACTGCGCCGTCATCGTCAAGCGCGTGGATGCGGGCACCCGTTCCAAGACCGCCATCAACGAGTTGCTTCGCACCTGAGGCGAACCCGGGTTCGCTTGCGATCGGCATTCCCTCTTCCCGCCTGCGGGAGGAGGGGGTCCGGCACCCGTCGTCGACCATGGCGCGACACAGGGCCAACCTGTGCGGCGGCGACCGGCGCGTTAGATCTCCGATCCGATACAGACCGTCCCGGATGAGGCGTTGCGAGCGATGATCGAGCCTGCCCACTCCACCCGTGGCTTTCAGCTCGACGTGCTGGAGCGCAAGGTCCCGACGCCCTGCGATATCGTCGGGAGCGGCCCGGCGGCCCTGCTCCTGCCGGCCCTGTCATCGATCTCGGCCCGCGCGGAGATGCGGCCCCTCGCCAAGATCCTCGGCCACGACTATCGCTGCCTCATTCCCGATTGGCCCGGCTTCGGCAACCATCCGCGTTCCCGCATCGCCATGGAGCCCGAGACGTTCCACGCCTTCATGGATTCCCTGCTCGCGGCGTTGCCCGGCCCCTACGCTATCGGCATCGCGGCGGGTCATGCGGGGCCCTATCTCGTGGCGGCCGCCCGGCGGCATCCGGGCATGTTCGACCAGCTCGTCCTCATTGCCCCCACGTGGCGTGGGCCGCTGCCCACCGCTCTCGGCGACTCGCGCCGCGGCTGGCTCTCGGGCATCCGCAAAGCCATCGAGCTTCCACTGCTGGGCGAGGCGCTCTACCGCATCAACATCAGTCCTCCGATCATCGGCCGGATGATGCGTGCGCATGTCTATGCCGATCCGGACCATGTCACGCCCGGCATCATCGCCGACAAACACGCCGTCACGCTCCAGCCGGGGGGTCGTTTCGGCACGGCGGCCTTCGTCACCGGAGGTCTCGACCCGTTCAAGGCCCGCAAGGACTTTCTCGCCCTGATCGAGGCGGACGGACTTCCGCCGCTCCTCGTCCTGCGGCCGGAGCGTGCGCCCCGCCGATCCGGCGCCGAGATGGACGCCCTCATCGCCGCCGGGCACGTAGCCAAGGCTTCGGTTCCGGGGGCCTTGAGTCCGCACGAGGAATATTCGGGGGAGGTCGCCGCCGCGATCCGCGCCGGCATCCGGTAGGGGTGTCGCGCGCCGACCGGTGGCCAAACCCGTTACGGATTGGCGAAATGTCATGCGCTCAGGGTGCCATACGAGTGTCGTTCAGGAACACTATGGCTCCCCTATCGCTTGCCATTCCCGACGCCTTTGATCCTGAGCCGCTGTCATGTCCCCTCTGCTTCCCACTCTCGCGTCGCTCGCCTTCACGTCCTGCGCCCTGATGGCAGCCCCCACCCTGGCGCAGGCGCCCGCGGCGAATTCCGTCGACACCAAGACGACGGGGGGCAAGCCCCGCTCCGCGCCTGCCGTCGCGACCACGCCGTTGACGCCGGGAATGCCGGCGCGCGCGCCCTACCTGTCCGATGCGACCGCACCCGATGCCGTCGCGATCCTGCCGCCGCCCCCACGTGGTCAATCGGCGGCCGAGACGGCGGACAAGACCACCTTTGCGGCGACCCGCGCCCTGAAGGGCAGCGCGCGTTGGGAGCTCGCCACGGCGGATGTAGCGGACGGCCCTTCGGCCATCCTCGATGATTTCGCCTGCGTGCTCGGCCGCAAGATCGACCAGTCCCGCTCGCCCGCGCTGATGACGCTGCTCGAACGGACCCGCCTCGATATCAGCCGGGCCACCCGCTCGCTCAAGGAGCATTATCGCCGCCTGCGTCCCTTCGTCGGCAATGAGGCAGAGATCTGCGTGGCGCGGACCCGCGAATTGGGTGATGCCTTCAGCTTCCCCTCCAGCCACGCGACACAGGGCTGGGCCTACGCCTCCATCCTCGCCGCACTGGTGCCGGAGAAGGCGACGCAGTTCTTCTTGCGCGGCAAGGCTTACGGCGAGAATCGCATCGTCTGCGGTGTGCATTGGGCGAGCGACGTGGAAGCCGGACGCACCACGGCCAGCGTTGTCGTCAGTTCGCTCCAGGGTGATTCCAGCTTCCGTACTGATCTCGAGCGAGCCCGCGTGGAGATGGCGAAGAACCTCTCTCAGGAAGGCTCGCCCCCCGATCAGGCGATCTGTGCCCGCGAAACCTCGGCTCTACGCGAACCCATCCTGTAGGCGGTCACGGGGGCTCGGTAGTAGCCGATCTTCTGCAGAGCAGGTCATGTCGGTTGCGCCTCGGCCCATCCACGAGGCCCCTTCGAGCATGCCGGAAGGAAGAAAGGCCCGACCGGTGTCCTGGTCGGGCCTTTCTTCGTTTTCCCGTGAAACGGGAAGGGTGAGAGGCGGCACCTCTTAGCCCGCCGTGGTTTTGCTCCGTCTCCGGCGCCGGGCGAGGAGATTGAGCGCCTCGACGCCGGCCGAGAAAGCCATGGCGGTGTAGATGTAGCCCTTTGGCACGTGGGCGCCGAAACCTTCCGCGATCAGCGTCATGCCGATCATGATGAGGAAGCCGAGTGCCAGCATCACCACGGTGGGGTTGGCGTCGATGAAGCGCGCAAGCGGGTCGGCCGCGAGCAGCATGACGGTGACGGCGGTGATGACGGCGATCACCATGATCGGCACGTGATCGGTCATGCCCACCGCCGTTATGATGCTGTCGATGGAGAAGACGAGGTCGAGCACCAGGATCTGCCCCACGGCGGCGGCGAAGCTCAGCGCCACCGGGGAGGACGCATCCTCGTGGCCGTCATCGGGATCGACGGTCTCGTGGATTTCCTTCGTCGCCTTCCACAGCAGGAACAGGCCGCCGCCGATCAGGATCATGTCCCGCCAGGAGAAGGCCTTGCCGAAGACTTCGAAGACCGGCTGCGTCAGGTGGACGATGTAGGCGACGGTGCCGAGCAGGCCGAGGCGCAGGACCAGCGCGAGGCCGATGCCGATGCGGCGGGCCTTGGTCTGCTGATGGGCCGGCAGCTTGTTGGTGAGGATCGAGATGAAGATCAGATTGTCGATGCCGAGCACCACCTCCATCACGATGAGGGTGGCGAGCGCCACCCAGGCGGTGGGGTCTGCGGCGAGCTGAAGAAGAGAATCCACGGGGAGAGAACCTCGAACGTCGTCAGGTCGGAAAGCGGCGGAACGTCAGGACGCGGCGGGGATGATACCGGGGCGCTCGGCAGGCTCGGGCGCATAGATGCGGATGGCCTTGGGCACGACTTTGAAATGGGCCGGGGTGTAGGTGGAGAGTTCTCCATCCGTGTTCACCGGCCTGGGCTTCTTGGTCTTCACCACGATCTCGGTGGTGTTGAAGGCACGCACGTCGGCCGCCTTGCCCTGCGTGCCCCGTCGGAGGGCAGGCAGCAGCGCGATGAGCCGCCACCAGTGCCTCACCTCCAGGCTGTAGAAATCGAGCTTGCCGTCATCGACGGTGGCGGTCTCCTCCACGGTCATCCCGCCGCCATAGTGGCGACCGTTGCCCACCGAGACCTGGATCGTGGTGATGGTCTCGGTCTGCCCGTCATGTTCGAGATAGACCGTGAACGGACGCACCCGCCGCAGGACGCGCATGGCGGCGATGGCATAGCCGAGCGTGCCCCACTTCTTCTTCGATTCGGAGGTCAGGTCGCCGGCGAGGTCGGCCGAAAAGCCGATGCTCGCCACGTTGAAATAGTAGCGGCCGTTGACCCAGCCGAGATCCACTGCCTGAGGCTGCGCCGTGCCAATGAGCTGCGCGGCCTCCACCGGGTCGGTGGGCAGGCCGAGGGAGCGGGCGAGGTCGTTGGCGGTGCCCAGCGGCAGGATGCCGAGGGGCAGGCCGGTCTCGACCAGGGCCGGTGCGGCGGAGTTCATGGTGCCGTCACCGCCGCCGAGGATGACGAGATCGCAGTCCTTTGCATGGCGGTTGATCACCGCCGTGCAATCGGGATCACCCGGCGGCTCGAACGGCTCGATGCCGGCGGCACGCAGGGAGTCCCGCACGGCGTCGAGGGAGAACGAGCCGTTCCGGGCGTTCGGGTTGACGAGAAGGAGAGCCCGGCGGGTGGAGGCGGCGCTCACGATGCGGCCTCCGGGAAGGGGCATCCGGGGATGCCACATGAGATCATCGCAACAACCACGTGTTTCAGAACCCCCCGATGCGTTCGCGCCGCGTCAGCGCAAAGGCAGAGAAGGAGTCCGACATCGCGGCCGACGCCTCGGCCGCCAGAGGGGCCCGGACCCGTCAAGCTCTCCAGAGGTGGGCGCTTCCACGCCGATGGCAAGAGGCAATGTCCTAGAGAAGGGCAACTTGCGGTAAGATGGGCATTCACAACCTTGTCGGACGGTGATCGCCGATGGCTGGGAACAGCGGGCATAGCGCGGGGAACGGCGCGCGATCGCAGCAGCCTGGCAATGCCCCGTGCTAGATCACGAGCCACGACGCGACCCGGCCGCGAACGACCCCTCTCGACGCGGGCAACCGAACGCCCGACCTTGACGTTTCCCTTCGGCCGGGCGCTGTCATGCGGTCGTGCCCACCCTCCACGTCGCTCGCGACAGCGGTGAGATGCCATGCGCTACGGATTGTTCTCCACTTGCTCGGCGGCCCTCCTCGGGGCCTTGATATCCACCGGTAGCGCCGGGGCTCAGGGCCGCCCGGCCTGGGTCGATCCTCCCGCCAAGGCCGATACGAAGCCCGAACCGAAGGGCGACGCGAAACCCGCCGCGTCCCAGACGGCGCAGGAGGCATCCCAGGCGAGCCCGGCCCAGGGGGCGAAACCCGAGACGACGCCGAGTGCCGCCTCCGTCGTGGAGAGGAGCGCAGACGCACCGCGGCGGATCCGTCGCGGCAGCCGCCACGCAGAGGGTGGGATCAGGCATTCCTCCCGTCGGCTGTCGCAGGTTCCGCCGAACGCCCTCCCCCTCACCGTCTCCCCGGGTGCACCATCCCCGAGCATGGCGATGGCCTCCGAGGATCGCTTTCCCGAATGGGCGCGCAAGGCCCAGAGGCTGAACGAGGATTATCTCGACGCGGTCTCGGAGCCCGGCGACGGCATGGTCGCCGCCGCGCCGCGGTTCTACGCCGAATCTGTTCGCTTCCACGGCCGGACCCTGTCGCTGGCGGCGCTGATGGCGGAGAAGCGCCGCTTCGTCCGGCGCTGGCCGGACCGCCGCTACGTGGTGCAGGACGGTTCCCCGCGCACGGCCTGCAGCGTCGGCACGAGCAGTTGCATCGTGCGCTCCACCTTCGATTTCCGTGCGGCGAACCCGAGGAACGGTGCCCGCTCGCAGGGCGTGGCGGAACTGACCCTGGAAATCTCCTTCGCCGGACCGCGCCCGCTGATCGTATCAGAGTCCAGCCGAGTCCTGCGCCGGTTCGCACCGGGACCGCTGAGCGCCGCCGCATCGACACGGCCCGGCGCCTGAGCCACAGTCGAACCGATGATCGCAGCCAAGACACGCGCGGCTAAGACACACGCAGCCGGCAAGACCTCTCCGACCAAGGCATCCCCGACGAACCCGCCCGGCGAGGTCGAGGCTCCGGCTATCGTCGCGGCGCGTGCGGCACGGGAATCCGTCCGCGCGATGATTGAAGCGGAAATCCGTCGCCAGGATGCGTTTCCCGTTGCCCGGCGGACGCTGCAACTGCTCGCCGAGGCCGTGGTCGAGCCTGTCGCCGAGCCGCCCTTCTACCGGATCGTCGACCGTTCCGGGACGATGCGGCAGGGTGAGAATGGCCCTCTGTCCCTGGAGGAGCTGTTCGCTGAATTGCGGGAGCGCCATGGCGCCCTGTTCGTGCCTGTGCCGCCGAAACCCGTTGTGGACGCAGCACCCGAGCCCACCGCATCGGACGAGATCAAGGCGGCGACGGCGCGGTTCGTGGAATCGCAATCGGAATTGGCCCGCTCGGTGATGGCCCGCTCGCTTATCCGGGGAAGGTCCGCCGCAGCCGCGGTCTCGGCCACCCTGGCAGGCGCTCTGGGCACCATCCGTCACTCTCTGGCCGATCGCCCAGGCGGCGGACAGGGCTCGAGCCCACAACCGAGCCTGCGCGAGCGCGGCATGCGCATCGGCGCCTCGTTCGGCGACGGAGCCCGCGAGACGGTCGCCATCGCCCGTAAACGTTTCTCCGGCCTTGCCGCTACGGCCTCTCCTGCGACGACGCCGGTCCAGGGCGCGCAACCAGCCCGCTGGCCTGGATTGCTCGCCCGCGTCGGCGACCGGCTGCGCCGCCTTCGCCAGGATGACGGCTCGATCCTGGCCCGGCCGGGCACGCTCGTAGGCGCAGGTCTGCTCGCCAGCCTCGCCATCGTCCTGCTTCTCACCCATGGCAGTGGGGACGACAGGCCGGCCTCCGTACCGGATGCGGAGGCTCCCCGGCAGGAAGCGAAGGCGCAGGATCCGGCCCAGACGACACCGCCGCCCCAACAAACACAGACGGCGCAGAGCCGGCCCTCCACCATGGCCAATCCGCGCGAGACGGTCTCTCCGACGGCGCCCCCCGGCATTCCCGCCGAAGAGCCGAGCCCACCCTCGGCCGAGGAAAGCCGGACGAAGGCGCCGGAACCATCCAACGCCATCACCGGCAAGACGGAGGTGATCGACACCGCGACCCTGCGCGTCGGCGGCAAGCTCGTGCGCCTGTTCGGGGTGGAATGGGTCCGCGGCGGACAGCCGGAAGAACTGACGCGCTACCTCGCCGGCCGCCCCGTGACCTGTCAGCCGGTGGCCGGAAGTGCGGCCTATCTCTGCGCGGTGGAAGGGCGCGACCTCTCGGAAGTCGTGCTCTTCAACGGCGGAGGCCGTGCCTCTTCGGAAGCCACCCCCGATCTCGTCGCCGCCGAGGATCGTGCACGGACAGAGCGCCTGGGGGTTTGGGCGCGCTGACGAGGGGACAATTCACCTTGCATAGGGGGAGACGCTCGGCCTCAATGTCCCTTCCGGAAGGGTAGTGGGGACAGGCATGGATCTCTCGATCGGGTTGAGCGTGGTGGCGGTGGCGCTCGTCGTTCTCGTGGTCGTCACCCTCGCCATCGGCATCAACATCATCCCGCAGGGCCACGTCTATACGGTGGAGCGGTTCGGCCGGTACTCGCGCACCCTCGAATCCGGGCTCGGCCTCATCGCCCCCTATATCGAGCGGATCGGCCGGCGCGTGAACGTCATGGAGCAGGTCATCGAGGTGCCGAGCCAGGAGGCCTTCACCCGCGACAATGCGGGGGTGAAGATCGACGCGGTGGTGTTCTACCAGGTCCTCGACGCGGCCAAGGCCTCCTACGAGATCTCGAATCTCGAAACCGCGATGATGACGCTGACGATGACCAACATCCGCACCGTCGTCGGCTCGATGGACCTCGACCAGCTGCTGTCCCACCGCGACGAGATCAACGAACGCCTGCTCCATGTCATGGATGGGGCCTCCTCGCCCTGGGGTGTGAAGATGACCCGGATCGAGATCAAGGACATCCTGCCGCCCGCCGATCTCGCCGGCGCCATGGCGCGCCAGATGAAGGCCGAGCGCGAGAAGCGCGCCTCCGTCCTCGAAGCCGAGGGCCATCGTCAGGCCGACATCCTGCGCGCGGAAGGCCGCAAGCAATCCGCCATCCTCGAAGCCGAAGGGAGGCGCGAGGCCGCGTTCCGCGATGCGGAGGGGCGTGAGCGCAGCGCCGAGGCCGAGGCCCGCGCTACGAGCCTCATCAGTGAGGCCATTTCACAAGGCGACCTCGCGGCGGCGAACTTCCTGGTGGCCGAGAAATACGTGGATGCGATCAAGGCGCTGGCCACCGCGCCCAACCAGCGGGTAGTGGTGGTGCCGATCGAGGCAGCATCCCTCGCCGGTACCCTCGGCGGCATCGCGGAGATCACCCGCGGCGTGTTCGGCGAGGGCGCAGCGCAGCAGAGAAAACCGTCCGGCCTGCCGCCGAAGGTCGGCCCGAGCGGAGGAGGGGCCGCGTGATCGTCGATGGCGTGACGGCGCTGGGACCGGTCTGGACCTGGATCCTGATCGGGCTGGTCCTGATGGGAGCGGAACTCGCGATCTCGGGCGTGTTCCTGGTCTGGCTCGGCACCGCCGCCATGGTCACGGGGCTCGAAGTCGCCGTGGTACCGATGCCGTGGCAGGCGCAGATCGTCCTGTTCGCCGTGTTATCGGTGGGCCTCGTCGTGCTCGCGCAGAAGCGGATGACCGGGCGTCCCAACAGCCTCAACCGGGGCGCGCATAGCCTGATCGGGCAGGAATTTCACCTCGACGCCGCGATCGCGAACGGGCTCGGACGGATCAGGGTCAATGACACGCTCTGGCGCGTCTCCGGTCCCGATGCACCGGCTGGTACCCGTATCCGGGTCACCGGGATCGAGGGAACCGTGCTCACCGTGACGACGGCCTGACGGAAGAACGACGCCGGAGGGGCGGGTGGCCCCTCCGGCGTCGCGGCGCGCGTTCAGGCGACACTGATGTCGACCTGGATGTTGCCGCGGGTAGCGTGGGAATAGGGGCACACCACATCGGCGCGCTTCACCAGATCCTCGGCCTTGTCCCGCTCGATTCCCGGCAGGGTGGCCTTCAGGGTGACGACGAGACCGAAGCCCTCGCCGTCGTCACGCGGGCCGATGCCGACGGAGGACTCCACCTTGGCGTCCTCGGGGATCTTCACCTTGTCCTTGGCGGCCACGAACTTGATCGCGCCGAGGAAGCAAGCGGCATAGCCCGTGGCGAAGAGCTGCTCGGGGTTGGTGCCGTTGCCGCCGCCACCGCCGAGCTCTTTCGGCGTCACCAGCGTGACGCTGACGGCCTTGTCGTCGGTGGAGGCGGAGCCTTCACGGCCGCCGGTGGCATGGGCATGAGCGGTGTAGAGTGCCTTCATGGTCTGTCATCCTGCTTGAGATCGAAGGGGGGCGGGTCGAGGAAAGATGGTCTCACGCGATGACGGGGAAACCCGTCCGGCGGAGGGCAACGTCCACCATCATGAGATCCGGTCAAGAACCGAAACTAGCTTGCGCGCAACTTATCTTCCGTATGGCACCAAACCAGATTGCGCGCAACCATTATGCGAGAGTGCCGTGAACGCTGGTGACCATTCCGCATTATCAATTAGATAGGGTAGTTGGGCCGGACCCGACACCGGACCCGACCAACATGAGGGAGGCCCCAGGAATGGAAGGCCGACGCATCACGCAAGCAGACACCATCGACGACGTCCCGACCCCGGGCCGTGGCGTCGACGGTCAGTTGTGCTTTGCGGTCTATTCGGCGGCCCACGCCTTCGGGCGCGCTTATCGGGCGCTCCTGACCGCCCACGACCTCACCTATCCGCAATACTTGGTCCTTCTCGTCCTCTGGGAACAGGAAGGGCTGACGGTGAAGGAGATCGGAACCAAACTGTTCCTCGATTCCGGAACGCTCACGCCCCTGCTGAAGCGTCTGGAGGCGTCGGGTCATGTCCGCCGGGCTCGTGACCGGGCCGACGAACGGCAGGTCAGCATCTTCCTGACGCCCAAGGGGCGCGAATTGGAGGGGCGGATGGATTGCGTCCCCGGCCTTGCGGGAGCCCTGACCGGGATGTCGGAGGATGGGCGCCAGGCGCTCCTCGATTCCCTGGTGATGCTGCGGGGCGCGCTTCACGACAACGTGGCCGGCACGACGGCGGCGTCCACGGTCTCCGAGCCGTACGAGGATTGGAAAAAGGCCGCTTCCCGGTAAGGGAAGCGGCCTTTCCGATCACGGGTCCGAAAAGGACCGGATGCGACGCTCAGTTCTGGGTCTTGAGATAGGCGATCACGTCGGCGATCTTCTTGTCGTCCTTCAGGCCGGGATAGACCATCTTGTTGCCGGGCACCTTGGCCTTCGGGTCCTTCAGCCACTCCTTGAGGTTCGCCTCGTCCCAGGTGATGCCCGAGCCCTTGAGGGCGGCCGAGTAGCTGTAGCCCTCGTAGGTGCCAGCCTTGCGGCCGACGACGCCCTTGAGGTCGGGACCGACGCCGTTCTTGACGAAGTTGTGGCAAGCCTTGCAAGGCGCGAACGCCTTCTCGCCGGCTGCAGCGTCGCCGGCTTCCTGGGCCTGTGCGGAGATCGGAAGCATCAGAGCGAGCGCGGCGCCGAGGATGAGGTGACGCATTGTATTTTTTCCTCCGTTGGGCGGCATGAGCCAGCCGAGCTTATGGCAGAGCTTTTGGTTTTAGAACAGATCGAGACTGGGAACGTTCCAAACTCGCCTAGGGTCCGTGCGGCGGAAGGAAGCCCGAAACCGGCCATTCCGCCCTCCGGAAACGTCGACGCATCCGATCCTGATGCATCGAAACCGGTTATCGTTTAGATATCGTCCAATTCCATTGTCTTGAACGGTTCACGGCTCGTTTTTAGTCCTTCCAAGCTGAGCGGTGGCTGAAGACAGGCAGATGCGTCGAGGAGCGCCCGCCCATGTCGATCGCCTTTCCCGTGCCCGACCCCGACATCCTCGCCCGCCGCGAGACAATCATCGCCGGCCTGCGGCCGCTCGTCGCGGCGGAAGCGCTCATCGTCACCGAGGACGAGCGCCGAGCCTTCGAGACCGACGGCCTGACCGCCTATCGCAAGATGCCCCTGGCCGTGGTTCTGCCCTCGACCACCGCCGAGGTCTCCGCCGTGATGGCCTATTGCCACGCCAACGGCGTGCGCGTGGTGGCGCGCGGCGCCGGCACATCCCTCGCCGGCGGGGCGATCGCCCAGGAGGACGCGATCATCCTCGGCGTTGCCAAGATGACCCGTGTCCTCGACGTGGATTTCGAGAACCGCGTCGCGCGGGTCGAATCGGGCCTGACCAACCTCGCCATCTCGGGGGCGGTCAGCCACGAAGGGTTCTTCTACGCGCCGGACCCGTCGAGCCAGCTCGCCTGCACCATCGCGGGCAACATCGCGATGAATTCGGGCGGGGCGCATTGCCTGAAATACGGGGTGACCACCAACAACCTCCTCGGCGTCACCCTGGTAATGAACGACGGAACCGTGGCCGAGATCGGCGGAGCCCATCTCGACAGTGCCGGGTACGACCTCCTCGGCCTGATCTGCGGCTCGGAGGGTCAGCTCGGCATCGTCACCGAGGCGACGGTGCGCATCCTGCGTGCGGCCGAGGGCGCGCGCCCGGCCCTGGTCGGCTTCTCCTCGGTGGAGGATGCGGGCGCCTGCACCGCCGCCATCATCGCCGCCGGCATCATCCCCGTGGCCATGGAATACATGGACCGCGAGGCGATCCTCATCACCGAGGATTTCGCCCAGGCCGGCTACCCCCGCGACGCCGAGGCGATGCTGATCATCGAGGTCGAAGGCTCGGACGCGGAATGCGAGGCCATGCTGGCCCGGATCGAGGCCATCGCCCGCGATTACCGGCCCACCAGCATCAGGGTCTCGAAATCCGAAGCCGAGAGCGCCGCGATCTGGAAGGGACGCAAATCCGCCTTCGGTGCCACGGGCCGGATCTCGGACTACATCTGCATGGACGGCACGATCCCCACCGGGCAGTTGCCCCTGGTGCTGGAGCGGATCGGGGCGATCTGCGCAGACAAGGGGCTTCGCGTCGCCAACGTGTTCCATGCGGGCGACGGCAACCTGCATCCCCTCATCCTGTTCGACATCAACAAGCCCGGCGAGTTGCAGAAGGCGGAGGCCGCCGGAGACGAGATCCTCAAGCTCTGCGTCGAGGTCGGCGGCTGCCTCACCGGCGAGCATGGTGTCGGCATCGAGAAGCGCGAGCTCATGCGCTTCCAGTATGCGCAGGCCGACCTCGACCAGCAGATGCGGGTCCGCAACGTGTTCGACCCGAAATGGCTGATGAACCCCGCCAAGGTGTTCCCCCTGGAGGGGCGGGTGGCGGCCTGAGGCGCACTGACCGTCGCGGTTTCCCGCCATCTGCCGAACCATGCCCGGAACGCTCAGCTCCGGCTTGGTGTTTCCTCCCCGCACAATCGTGGAGGATGATCATGCGCATCGTTGCAACGCTCTCGGCCCTGGCGCTGCTTACCGTGGCAAGCACGGGAGCGGCCGAAGCCAAAGGCTGCATCAAGGGTGCGATCATCGGCGGTCTCGCCGGGCATTACCTCGCCGAGCGCGGCGTGGTCGGCGCGGTGGCGGGCTGCATCGGCGGTCGCTATCTGGCCAATCGCCGCGCCAAGCAGCAGCGCGAGATCGAGTACGGCTCGCGTGTGCAACAGCGTGGCGCCGGCTACGCTCCGAATCAGGCCTACCCGCGCCGGTCCTACAACTACTGAGATCGATCCGACCGAGGCAGGCCGGCGACGGGACTACCCGTTCCGCCGGCCTGCCTCGGGTTGCTCGTCCGTCCTCACTGCGATCCAGAGCACGTGACGGCGGCCGCCGGGATGGGCGGGATAGCGCTGCTCCTCGACATCGAAGCCGAAGCGCCGGAGCCGCTTCTTGAACCGGCGGTCCGGCCCTCCGGACCAGACGGCCAGGATGCCGCTCGGCCGCAGGGCGTAATGCGCCCGCTTGAGGCCCCAGCCATCGTAGAGGCGGTCGTTTTCCCGCCGCGTGAGGCCCTTGGGGCCATTGTCGACGTCGAGGAGGATGGCATCGTACTGAGCTTGTCCCGACTGGATGAGGCGGTTCACGTCTGCCTCGACCAGGGTCACGCGCGGATCGTCGAGGCTCCCGGTGAAGAGATGGGCAAGCGGTCCGCTCGCCCAGGCGATGACCGCCGGCATCAATTCGGCCACGACAACCTCCGCCTGCGGACCGAGGGCATCGAGGGCCGCACGCAGAGTGAACCCCATGCCCAGCCCTCCGATGAGGATCTTCGGCGCCGGGTTTCCCTCGAGCCGCGCGCAGGTGACCGTGGCCAGGGCCCGCTCCGAATCGCGGTGCCGGTCGTTCATCAGTTCGGCGGTGCCGACCATGATCGAGAAGGCATCGTCGTAGCGGACGAGACGCATCGTCTCGACGCTGCCCGGAATGGCGGCGCTGGCGATGGGAATCGCGGAATTCATCGATGGGACGACCTTCACGACAGGATTCAAGCCTCGACGCCGAACGCGTCGCAGCGGAACGCGCCGTAATCCCCTCGCGCCAGCCGCTCGGCCAGGGCGGGCAGGAACAGAGCCGCCTCGTCGGCGAGGCGCCAGGGCGGGTTGATGACGATGAGACCGTTGCCGTTGAGACGGTTCGGATACGGCTCCGAGATCATCAGGTCGATGCGCAGGGCGGGCCGGGAGAGCGAGCGATCGAGCTCCGCCACCATACGGTCGATGAGGTCGACGTCCTTGATCGGATACCAGCCGAGATAGATGCCCGTCGGCCATTTCGCCACGGCCTTGGCCAGCGCCGCGCCGAGGCGGTCGACCTCGCCGAGTTCCTCGTAAGGGGGGTCGATCAGCACGACGCCGCGCCGTTCGGGGGGAGGGATCAGCGCGTTGAGGGCGGTCCATCCGTCGAGATGCATGACCTTGGTGCGCGGATCCTGATTGTAGCGCTCGCGCAGGATCTCGGCATCGGCGGGGTGCAACTCGACGAAGACGCCCTGGTCGCTGGGCCGCAGGAATTCGCGGATGATCGCCGGAGAGCCGGGATAGATATCGGCGCCGTGCCTTGCCTTGGTGGCGGCGACGGCCTCGCGATAGGGGGCGAACAGCGCCTCCACCTCGTCGGGGAAAGGCGTATCGAGGCGGCCCCAGCCGTCGTGCCACTCACCCGTCCGCCCCGCCTCGTCACCGGTGAGGTCGTAGAAGCCGAGGCCCGCATGGGTGTCGATGGCGCGAAAGCCCGTGGGCTTGGCCTGGAGATGATGGAGCACGCGCGTCAGCACGAGATGCTTGAGCACGTCGGCGAAATTGCCGGCGTGGAAGGCGTGCCTATAGTTCATGGGCGCAGGTTCCTGGCCTCACCGGCTCGCGTCGACGGCGATCTCGCCCGCACGGCAGTTCTGCCGCGCCACTTCCGGGCAGGGCGTGAAGCCGCGCAGATCCTTGGTGAAGCAGATTCGCACCTCCTGCAACTCGCCCCGGGTGCAGGTGACCGACATCATGTCCGGGCGAAGCCCGCGATTGGCCGCCACGAACTGGCGGGCGATATCGACGGGTGCGATGCGCGTGTCGGAATCCGGCTTGGCGAAGGCGGCCGGGATGGTCACCGCCTCCCGCGCCTGGGCGGCGGCCTTGAAATACGACATCGGATCGAGGCCCGAACAGGTGCCGTGCTTGCGCCACTCGTGGCGGGCGAGCCCCTCGCTCGGATAGACCTCCCCGGCCACATCCATGGCCTGGCGGGTGGGAGAGCGTTCCACGGCGGAGCAGTCGGACGGGTAGCCCCGCGTATATTGCGGCCACAGCCCATGGACGACGAAGCCGAGGCCGCGACCCGGCCGGCATTGGCCGTCGGCGTCACGCCGCCCGGCCGTCTCGCAATAGGTCGGTGACCAGGACAGGGCCAGCACGTAGAAATCGAACTCGCCGGGCGTGCCGCCGCGTTCGTAGCCCTGCGCCTGCGCGGTTCCGGCGAGAGCCGTCAGCGCCAGTCCGGCGAGCGCGGCGACTCGTCTCACGGACGGGCTTCGCGGCAGGCCGTGGCGTAGGCATAGGCGAGGTTGCGGTCGAGGCCGTGGACGCAGAACTCGACGCCCCAGGTCACCCCGATCACGCCGAGGCCCTCGCGCACGGAATAATCGACCTTGCGCTTGATCCCGTCCGACGTGGTCGCCACCGCGCTGCAGAAGCGGCGGGGATAGGTGTCGAGGCCCCAGGGACGCCAGGCCGTCCGCTCGATCCGGTCATAGCCGACGATGGTGAGGCTCGAGTTCCAGAACTTCGCCTCCTTCTCGGCGAACTGGCTCGACATCTGTTCCAGCACCGAGGAATCCTGGCATCCCGGAATCTGCCCGTCGAAGGGAAACTCACGTTCCTCGGCGGGGGTGATCTCCTCGCGGCCCGAGCGGGCGAAGGCGGGCTGGAGGCTACCCGCGAGAACGAGGCCGAGGGCCAGGGCGGTGGCGAGGGAATTCGGGCGCATGCCGGCGTCTTTTCGCTGGAGTCCGTTCATCCGGGGACGATGGCGTCTGTCCGGGCGGTGTCAAGCGCAAGGGGCGGGGCAGCGTCGCTTTCATTCCGGCCTGGGGCGACCGGAACACAGTCCGGCCCTCAATAGATCGGGTCCGAGAGGCCCGGGGCGGCGAGGGAGAGCGGCTCCTCGGAGAAGCCCGGCGCTGGTTCGGCATAGGTCGGCGCGGAGGCCAGACGCGAGGACTGCGGGCGCGGTACCGGCCGGGCCACCGGCGTGGAGGCATAGGCCGAAGGCGCGCGGGCGGATGGGGCGGCAGAGGAAAGGCCGGGGGAGGGCGCGCGGGCGACCTGCGGGCTTGTCCTGGCCGGGTTCCGGTTCGAGGACATCGGCGTCACACCGTAGGGATCGTCCTCCTCGATATCCACGGGGGCCTGGGGCGGGGCGGGCTGGCGCTCCACCGGGCGCGGACGCGAGATCGGCCGGGGCACACCATCGGCCCCGAGCTGCGGCGTGAATTTCAGCAGCGGCTGGCAGATGCGCTTGAGGCCGCGCGGGTCGTGGCGGGCGAGATCCACGTGGATATGATCGTAGTGGAACACGTTGGAGCCGGGGGCGAGCACGGTGGAGAAGCGTGCGCAGGCGCCGATGAAGACCTCGCGCAGGAAGCCCTGCTCGGCCTCGGTGCCGCGCCAGCCGCCCTTGACGGTGATGACGTAGCCGTCGGCGAGCTTGAACGACATGATGTCGACGGCATTGCCGAACGAATGCTCGGAGAGCTTGGCGCCGGCTTGGTTATTGCGGCCCCGGCAGGCATAGGAGCCTGCGTTGATCTCGGCCACGGGCTGGCCGAAATACAAGTTGGCGGCGGGCTGGATCGTGTCCGCAAGCCATGCCTCAGCCTCGGCCAGGGCCGGGCAGGCCAGGGTCATCCGCTGTTTCAGGACGACCGAACCCCTGCCGAGACGGGTGATCCGGTAGGGTTGCAGCATGCCGCACACGCCCGGACCGTTGATCTCCTTCACCGGCGTCACGAACTCGGTGGTCTCCACCAGCCGCTTGGCGTTGCAGGCCTGTTCGGTCTGGTCGCGCCAGGCCTCTCGACTCTCGAACGGGCTGCGTCCACAGCCGGTGAGACCTGCGCCGATCAGCCCAAGAACGGAAAACGCGAGTACGCTACGCCACATATCGGAACAATGGGCAGCTTTTCGTAAAGCGTTCGTCAACGATGCGGAGCGATCCGTCGCCTGTGGAGGAGTGTGGACGGTCGACGCCCCCCCTTGCTTGCCGGGAAGGCCAAAGGTGCCGGAACGCTTGAGCGCGCCCCCCGCCCGGTCTATCGCAGCCCCACCGATAATCCCGCCGACGGCACCGATGCGTCCCTGGAAACAGGCTGTGGCCCGGGCCTTCGACGGGGCGGACAACTACGATGCCGCCGGGATCATCCAGGCGATCGTCGCCGGGCGGCTGGCGCAGCGCATCGCCGCCCTGCCCCTTCCCCCGTTGCCACGAATCCTCGAGATCGGATGCGGCACCGCCTTCCTCACGCAGGCCGTCCTCGCCCATGTGACCCCCGGCCTGATGGTCGCCTCGGATCTCGCCCCCGCCATGATCCGGCGGGGGCGAGAGCGATTGAAGCACCGGTCCGACCTGGCGTTCCTCGTCATGGACGGAGAGCGGCCCTGCCTGGCGCCGGGCTTCGATCTCGTCTGTTCGAGCCTGGCGGCGCAATGGTTCGAGGATCTGGAGGGCGCGCTCGGCCGCCTCACCGGTCTGCTGGCGCCCGGCGGGTTCCTCGCGGTGACGACCCTGGCCTCGGGTACCTTCCGCGAATGGCATGAGGCGCATGACGCCGTCGGCCATCGCCCGGCCACACCGCCCTATCCGACGGAAGAAGTCCTGGCCCGGCTCCGATTCGCCGGCTGCACAAGCAGTCTGTCCCTGGAACCGGTCGTCGAGAAGCATGCCGACGGCCGGGCCTTCCTCCGTTCGCTCCGCGCCATCGGGGCTGGAACGCCGGGCACCGTCCGCCACCTCTCGCCCGGCGCGCTGCGGACGGTGATCAGGCAGTTCGAGAGGGGGGGAGCAGCGATCACCTACGAGGTCGCCACCCTGGAGATCCGGCGCGATCCCTGACATGGAAACGGCGGGGCTCTCGCCCCGCCGCACATCGATCTCGGTGTCGAAGACGAATGATCGGTCCTACGAGCCCATGAAGGCACTGGCGGAGCCGATGATCGTCCAGATCAGGCCGCCCGCGAAGGCGCCGATCATGGCGTAGGAAAAGCCCTTCAGAACCATGTTCGTCCCTCCCGTCTCAAAGGATCAGCAGCGGTTTCCGCCGGAGGTCTGACCGTATTGCTGGACCAGGAAATTCGGCTGGTTGGCGTTGCCTTCGGCGGCCGAGCTCATTGGGCAGCCCAGATAGGCGGGCGGGCGGCTGACTTCCCTGAGGGAGCCTGTCTCGGTGACGTCGTAGGGCGAGAAAGCGGTATAGCGTGAGGGGCGCTCGAACGCCGTTGCAGAAGAGATCGAAGCAGCGCCAAGCACAAGAGCGGTAGCGACGGCGGCGATACGGTTCATCATGGCGTTTGATAAGTTCCTTTACAGTGCAGACCAGATGTTTGGCCCGCTTCGCTCTGTATGAACCTGATATAGGAAGTCTTTTTCCTTCATGACGTGTCACGGCACACGAACCATGCGGGATTAAGTGACGAGCCTGCCGATGGCATCAGACCGGATACGATTCAGCGCGCGACCGCGTAGAGCCGCGGCCCCGAAGCCTCGCTTACCGTCCCGGCCGAGATCCAGTTGAGGCCGCTGGCTCCGGAGCCGGCGAGCAGATCGCGAAAGTCCTCCGAGATGGCGATCGGGAGGTCCACGGCCTTGGCCCGCGCCTCGATGCGGGCGAGGGTGTTCATCGCCGGGCCGAGGACGGTGAATTCCGCGCGGTGGCCATCATCGAAGACACCGACGAGGACGTCGCCGGCATGCAGCGCGATGGTGACGCGCAGCGAGGGAAGGCCTTTCTCCGCGAGGCGCTGGTTGAGGGCCGCCAGCCGCAGTTGAACGGCCTCGGCGCAGGTGAGGGCCGCGCGGGCCTGCGCATTGGGCGGGCCGACGAGGAACTGAGCGAGCACTCCGTCGCCGATGTATTTGTCGATGATGCCGCCGCGTTCCGTGACGGCACGGTGCGTCAGGGCGCGCATCTCCATGAGGACCTCCACCACCTGCTGGGGCGGCCGCGTCCGCGTCAGCGCCGAGAACCCCCGGATGTCGAGGGCGAACAGGCAGGCGTGGCGCTCCTGGACCTCGCCCGGACCGCCGCCCTGCGCCAGATCCTCGGCGACGGCGGCCGGCACGAAGCGGGTGAGGATCAGGCGCTCCCGCTCCAGCCGGAACGTCGCCGCCACCGCCCAGGTCAGCCGCCGCAGTCCGTCGAGGACCACGAGGCTGGCGACCATGAAGGTGAGAAGCCCCGGCACCTCCTCGTCGAGGGTGACGTGCGGTCCGAGATGATGGCTCTCGGGCGACAGGTAGACGAACAGGATGGCTCCACCCCACCCCGCCGTCACCAGACCGGCGAACACGCAGGTGTGCCAGACGCGCATGGTCAGCGCGGTCTGCAGCAGGATCAGGAAGGCGGGGAGCCGGCTGGCGGCGGCGGCCGCCTCCTCCGTGTCCGCGGCGCCCAGAAACATGTGCTCGATGAGGACGTAGATCGCGACGCTGGCATTCAGCAGGGTCGAGCCCCAGCTCAGCCACTCTCGGCTCGGCTCCACGGGAATGCCCGCGCCCGGCGCCGTTCGCAGGCTGACCAGGGCCAGGAGGATCGAAGCTCCGGCATAGGCCGACAGGACGATCCAATGTCCCAGGCCGTGGATCGATCCGTCATAGGCCTGCGCGGTGGCGAGCAGGACCAGGACGATGAGCAGCTGCAGGGCGAAGGACCGGCCGCTCGATGCCTGCTGCAAATGCGTGATCGTCGGCGAACGTGGCTCTTCCCCGTGTGCCCGGTCTCGATCCCCGGTTTTCAATAGATGTCTCCTCCTGCGTCATCGGCCGCTCCTCATGCCGGATGCGGCCCGCGCAGGCCATCGGTGGAGATTGCCGCATACCGAGTCACCGGCAGCCGATCTCCGGCTTCGCGGGAGGGATGTGGTCGCCCTATACGGCGTCGGACGGTGATCCGTCGCCGCGCCGCAGGAGGAACACGCCTTGCGCGCCGAACAGGTTCCAGACCCACCACGGCATCGAAATCCGCATCGGCCGGCCGCGGGCGTCGAGCGCCGTGGCCTTCTCGATCTGAGCCCCGACGGTCCGGCACAGGCCGACGAAGTCGCGGATGGTGCAATGGTGGATGTTCTGGGTCTCGTACCACTCCTCCGGCATCAGCTCGGTCACCGGCATCCGACCCCGGAAGGCCAGTTCCGAGCGGACCCGCCAATGGCCGAAATTCGGGAACGAGATCACCACCTGCCGGCCGATGCGGAGCAGGTGCTCCAGCACGATGCGCGGGTTGCGCGTCGCCTGGATGGTCTGGGACAGGACCACCACGTCGAAGGCGTCGTCGGGATAATTGGCAAGGTCGGTGTCGGCATCGCCCTGGATCACCGGGAGGCCACGCGCGAGGCAGGCGTTGACGCCCTCGCGGGAGAGCTCGATGCCGCGCCCGTCGATGCCGCGCCGGTCGCGCAGGAGCGTGAGCAGGGTTCCGTCGCCGCAGCCGATATCGAGGACGCGGGCGCTCGGAGGGACGAGGCCGAGGACCACGAGATGGTCGACGCGGGCGCCGTCGCTGCGCGGCAGCGTGTCGGTCGTGCTCCAGGGGGCGGGGGCCACGCGACTCATCGACGTCACAAGCCCCTCGCCCGGGCGGCGGCATCGACGAAGCCCTTGGCGGCGTTGAACATCACCGGCTCGTCGAGAAGGAAGGCGTCGTGGCCCTTGTCGCTCTCGATCTCGACGAAGGCGACCGGTGCCGACGCCGCGTTCAACGCATGCACGATGGCGCGGGAATCGGCGGTGGGGAACAGCCAGTCGGAGGTGAAGGACATCACGCAGAACCGCGTCCTGGTGTTGCGGAAGGCGTTGGCGAGCACGCCGCCATGGTCGGCCGCGAGGTCGAAGTAATCCATGGCGCGGGTGAGGTAGAGATAGGCATTGGCGTCGAACCGCTCGACGAAGCTCAGGCCCTGATGGCGCAGGTAGCTCTCGATCTGGAAATCGGCGTTGAACGAGAAGGTCGGAGCATGGCCGCCCTGGAAGCGGCGGCCGAACTTGCGGTGCAGGGCCGGCTCCGAGAGGTAGGTGATGTGGGCGCCCATCCGCGCCACGCCGAGGCCTTTGGCGGGCCGCGTCCCGGCCTCCAGGTAGCGTCCTTCCGCCCAGGCCGGGTCGGCCATGATCGCCTGGCGGCCGACCTCATGGAAGGCGATGTTCTGGGCCGAGTGCCGAGCGCCCGTGGCGATGGGCATCGCGGCGAAGACCCGGTCGGGATAGAGCGCCGCCCATTGCAGCACCTGCATGCCGCCCATGGATCCGCCCACACAGAGGAACAAGTCGCGGATGCCGAGCCGGTCGAGGAGCATCGCCTGGCCGCGCACCATGTCGCGGATGGTCACCAGGGGAAAGTCGAGACCGTAGGGCTTGCCCGTGGCGGGATCGGTGGAGGCCGGCCCCGTGGAGCCCATACAGGAGCCGATCACGTTCGAGCAGATCACGAAGTAACGGTCGGTATCGATGGGCTTGCCCGGTCCCACCAGGGTCTCCCACCAGCCGCGCTTGCCCGTCACCGGATGGGTGTGGGCGAAATGCTGGTCCCCGGTGAGGGCATGGCAGATCAGCACCGCGTTCGACCGGTCCGCGTTGAGGGTGCCGGCCGTCTGGTAGGCGATCCGGAACGGCGCGAGATCGACGCCGGCATCCATCGCGAGCGGTTCATCGAGGCCGAACAGGGCCACCGGGCTTCGCGGATCGAGGGAGGGCGGCGCATCCGTCGGGATGCCGTCCTGGCGGAGGTTCCCCTCGTCGGGCCTTGCGAGACTGTCGAGCGACATGGTCATCAGGCGTCTTCGCGCGTTGTTCGCCGATTCGCTTCCGCGGTGATGCGAGGGGGGCGGCCGGTCGCCACCCCATCGACGCGTCGCGAAGGTCCATCCCCATCGGTGCCCGGCCCAGCCGGACGACATGTGGGCGTAATGTGCGCATGCACGGGCGTCAACGAAAGGGGCCGCCCACGAGAAGGTCACAACCGGTGCTCTGGCCCTCGGGCTTCGGGAAACGTAGACACGATACGCCGTACCCTTCATGCGGGAACGGCCATCCTCACACCCGCCGCCGGACGCGACAGCCCGCATGCGCTTCACCACGAGACCCGCACCGCCCCTCGACAACCTCGCCGAGCTGCGCGCCGAGATCGACCGGATCGATGCGGAGATGCATGCCCTGCTGATCCAGCGCGGCTCGATCATCGACCGGCTCATCGCGGTCAAGCGCACCTCGGCCAGCGGCTCGGCCTTCCGGCCCGGCCGCGAGGCTTCGATGATGCGGCGCGTGGCCGAGCGCCATCGCGGGCTCCTGCCCCTCGACACGGTGGAGGGGATATGGCGGGTCATCATCGCCACCTTCACCTGGGTCCAGGCCCCGTTCAGCGTCCATGCGGACATTTCGGGCGGCGACGCGCCGATGCGCGACTCGGCGCGATTCCATTTCGGCTTCACGGTGCCCTACCGGCCACATCCCACCTGCGCGGCGGTGATCGAGGCCGTGGCCGCCTCGCGCGGCGATCTCGGCATCTTCCGCCTCGACCCCGACGGTTCCGCGCCGCCGAGCCCGGAGGCGCCGTGGTGGGAGGGTCTCGTCGGCGAGGGGCGGCCCAAGGTGATCGCGCGGCTGCCCTTCATCGAGCGGCCGACCCATCCCGCCGGCACGCCGGTCTTCGTGGTCGCCAATCCCCTCGACGACCCGGCCGCCGCCCAGCGCGACTGGGTGCTCCACGCCGCCCGGCTCGAGAGCTGGACGCCCGAGAGCGCCCGTGCCCTGCAGGACCTCTACGGCGAGGTGGTGGCGCGCGCGGCCACAGCGGACGGTCACCGCCTTCTCCTCGCCGTGCCGGGCGGCGTCGGCGGCCGGCAGTTGCGGGAGACCCTGGAACGGGCCGGCGCGACGGTGGAGCGCCTCGACGAGATCGGCAGCCACGCCGCCCGTTTCCGGGTCTGACGGCGACGGCCGGAGCGGCCGGTTCTCTCGTCAAGGCGGGCAAGCTGCGTTAGAGGGGCAGCCTGAACTCCAGCCGGCCCGCGCTCATGTCCTCCATTCCCTCCGTGTCCCGTCCCGTTCCCCGCCCCGGAATCCTCGCCATCGAGGCCTATGTGCCCGGCAAGAGCGGCGCCCCCGGAGTGGCGAAGGTCCATAAGCTCTCCTCGAACGAGACGCCGCTGGGCCCGAGCCCGCTGGCCATCGAGGCCATGCGCGAGGAGGCGTTCCGCCTCGCCCTCTACCCGGACGGCAATTCGACCCGCCTGCGCGAGGCCATCGCCTTCCGCTACGGACTCGATCCCGCCCGCATCGTCTGCGGCGCCGGGTCGGACGAACTCCTGTCCTTCCTCGCCTACGCCTATCTTTCGGAGGGTGACGAGGGGATCTTCACCGAGCACGGGTTCCTGGTCTATCGCATCGCCATCCTGGCCGCCGGCGGCACCCCCGTAGTGGTGCCCGAGCGCGACCTGCACGCCGATGTCGACGCGATTCTCGCGGCCGTGACGCCGCGCACGAGGATCGTCTACCTCGCCAACCCAAACAACCCGACGGGTACCTACCTGCCCTTCGCCGAGATCCGGCGCCTGCAGGCGGGCCTGCCGCCGAACGTCCTCCTCGTCCTCGACGGGGCCTATGCCGAGTACGTGCGGACCAACGATTACAGCGCCGGCCTCGAACTCGTCCTCGAGGCCGAGAACGTGGTGATGACCCGCACCTTCTCGAAGATCCACGGCCTCGCGGCCCTGCGGATCGGCTGGATGGTAGGTCCGCCCGAGGTGGTCGACGCGGTCAACCGCATCCGTGGGCCGTTCAACCTGTCGGGCAGCGCCATCGCGGCCGGGGCGGCGGCCATCGCCGACGAGGCACATGTGGCGGCGGCGGTCGCACATAACGAGACCTGGCTCGCCTGGACGACGGAGGTCGTCTCCTCCCTCGGCCTCGTGGTCACGCCGAGTGTCGCGAACTTCATCCTCGTCCACTTTCCCGACGAGCCGAATCGCAGCGCTGCGGAGGCCGACGCCTATCTCGCCGCGCGCGGCGTGATCGTGCGGCGGGTCACGTCCTACGGACTGCCGGACGCGCTGCGCGTCACCATCGGCGGCGAGGAGGCCAATCGGGCCTTCGTCACGGCGCTCACCGCCTTCGTGAAGGACGGCATCCGTGCCTGAGGCGAGACCCGTCTGCCAGCGCCTCGCCATCGTCGGCCTCGGGCTGATCGGCTCCTCCATCGCGCGGGGCGCACGGCAATACGGGCTGGCGCGGAGCATCGTCGCCATCGACCGCGACCCGGCGGTGATCGGGCGTGTGCAGGCCCTCGGCCTCGCCGACGAGGCCACGGGCGAGACCGAGGGCGTTTCCGGCGCCGACCTCGTCATCCTGTGCGTGCCGGTGGGCGCGGTCGGTGCCGTCGCCGAGGCCATGGCGCCTCATCTGAAACCCGGCGCCATCGTCTCCGATGTCGGTTCGGTGAAGGCCTCCGTGGTCGCCGCCGTCGCGCCCCATCTGCCGGACGGCGTCCATTTCGTCCCGGCCCATCCCGTGGCGGGCACCGAGTATTCCGGCCCCGATGCCGGCTTCTCGACGCTGTTCTCGGGCCGCTGGTGCATCCTCACGCCGCCGGAAGGCACACACGAGGCCGCCACCGCGCGGGTTCAGGCGTTCTGGGAGGGACTCGGCGCCATCGTCGAGAGCATGACGCCGGAGCATCACGACCTCGTGCTGGCCATCACCAGCCACGTGCCGCACCTCATCGCCTACAACATCGTCGGCACGGCGGCCGATCTCGAAGCGGTGACGCAATCGGAGGTCATCAAGTTCTCGGCCGGCGGGTTTCGCGATTTCACCCGCATCGCCGCCTCCGACCCGACCATGTGGCGGGACGTGTTCCTCACCAACAAGGACGCCGTGCTGGAGATGCTCGGCCGCTTCAACGAGGATCTCGCGGCGCTGGCCCGGGCCATCCGCTGGGGCGACGGCGACGCGCTGTTCGACCTGTTCACCCGCACCCGTGCCATCCGCCGGGGCATCGTCGCCCTCGGGCAGGAGACGGCGGAAGCGGATTTCGGCCGCAGCCGTACCCCGCCGGAGCCCGCGAAGGACGAGCCGGTCAACGGACGGTAGGGTTCATCCGGCCAAGGCAAGCGCTACCCGTTTTTTACCCACCACCTCATCCTGAGGTGACGAAGCGAAGCGGAGGCCTCGAAGGAGGGCTCCAGTTCGCGCAACGGGTTCTGGAAGCCTCCTTCGAGGCGGCTGTCGCCGCGCCTCAGGATGAGGTCGTGGCCGGGTTGATCACCTCATCACACCAGGCAGAATCCGTCGACAGACCACTCAATACAGTGGCGGTACCTGGACGTTGGGGATCGGGAACGGGCCGAGCATCAGACGGCCATCGGCGAGGCGCAGGGGCGGCATCGCCTTGAGGGACGGATCTCCCGCCGCCGCAGGCGCTGCGGCCGTTTCGGCGTCCTGGCGGCGATTTCCGCCACCGAGCAGCTTGCCGACCAGCCCTCCGATCAGGGCCCCCTTCTCGGCCCCGAAACGCTGGCCCATGATCTGGCCGACCAGGGCCTCCACCCCGGCGGCGCGGATGTCGATCTGACCGCTGGGGCGGTGCTCGTCGTCGAGGGCGATCTTGCCCTGGGCCTGCAGGCGGCGGTCGCCCTTGGCCAGGGAGAGCAGGGCGATGTCGAGGCTGCCGCCGGCCCTGCGCCAGGCTTCGAGCTCGCGTGCCACCTGTCCCGTCCGGATGACGGCCGCCTGATTCACCGTGGCATCCAGCGCCATGTCGATGGGGATGGTGTTGCCGAGGAGGGGATCGAGCGCCGGCACGTTCGCCTGCGTCAGCCGCAGGCTGGTGTCGACGGCACCCTCCGTGGCGAAGCGGGCGGGTGTCGGCCGGGCGTGGAATTCAAGGTGCTTGGCCGCCACGTCGATGGGCTGCGGTCCGGCATTCTTGACGCTGACTTTCGGTCCGTCGACCGCCAGGGAGGCCCGCGTGAACCCGTCGGAGGTCCCGTGGAAGCTGCCTTCCAGCGACGTCCAGGTAGCGTCGGCGACGAGACCGTCCTGTTCCACGTGGAACGGTCCGCTCGCCTGCAGGATGCCCTGGCGCGGTTGATAGACCTGGACCACCGCCGTCAGAGGTCCGAGGGTGAAGCGACTGTCCGCCCGTGAGAAGGCGAGGGAGGCGCAGCGCAGTTCGATCCGGAAGGGATAGCCGGTGATGGAGCGATCGGCGCAGGTCCAATTGCGCCCGGCCGAGGCCTCGCGGGCCATCCAGGAATCCATCTCGGACCCGGCCTTGCCGCGAATCCAGAACCAGCCCGCGCTCCAGAGCAGGACCACGGCGAGGAGGAGGATGTAGGGCAGGAACAGGCCGGTCCGCGATGGCCGTTTCCTGGCCGTCAAATCCGGTGCCTGCGCCATCGTCCGCTCGCCTCGCTCTCGAAGCCCCGCCGCCGTCGACGGGGGTTCCTTCGTGAGTGAGCTTTGGCGGGTCTCAAGGCGGCGAAAGCATGGCCGCCCGCAGATTCAGGCGGCAACGCCCATGATCTGATCCATGGGCCGATCCACACGAAGATCGGCGACGATCTCGCACCGCTCGGCCTCGTCCTCGGCCAGGCGGTGAACATGCATCTCCGTGGCGCCGCCATGGCGCGCACGGGCGATCCAGTTGCGGGTGAGCCGCTCGCGCGGGCTCGATCCGGCCGCGGCCACGGCGATGAGTTCGCCGATCCCGGTGGAATCCCGCCGCACGGCCATCACCACCGCCTCGCCCATGTCGTCGAGTTCGAGCTCGGCCAGTTCATGGATGCCGACGACGTAGCGGCGCCCGGACCGGCCGCGCCAGGCGCTCAGCGCCAGGGCAGGAGTTCCACGCAGGCTGGCTGCCGTCCTGAGACGTACTTCGCGCATGGATGGATCTCCGGATCAGAGGATGGGCGTCGGTGAAAGCCGTGTTCCGCGCCTTGCGGCATGAGAACGAACACGGCTTTTCCGTTCGCCCTTTGTTCCAGAGTAATCTTAACAATTTCCTTCCGTCAAGAGTCGTGCTTTCGCTCACCGCAGGGTGCCTCCGACCCGCTTATCCACAGCCTGTGGATAGACGAGGCGCTCACGCGGTCCTGGATTGTTCTCCGACGGCACCGGTCTCCGGTACGGCATGCCCGCGTGCCGCCAGATCCGCCCGGCCGGACGCCAGGAGAGCATCGGAGGCGGCTTCGATCCGCGTCTGCATCTCCTCCAGGAACGCCGTGCGGTCGAGGCCGGGCGCGATGGGGGCGAGGAACTCGATCACCGTGGTGCCGGGGCGGCGGGTCAGCTGGCGGCGGGGCCAGTAGAGGCCGCTGTTGAGGGCGACGGGCAGGCAGGGCACGCCCAGTGCCGCGTAGAGATGGGTGATGCCGAGCTTGTAGGCGGGGGGCGAACCCGGCGCCTTGCGGGTTCCCTCGGGGAAGATGATGAGCTGGCGCCCGTCGCGGATGGCGCGGGACGCCGCCTCGTTCATCGCCGCCATGGCACGGGCGCCCTTCGAGCGGTCGATGGCGACCATGCCGGAGCGGGAGAGGAACCAGCCGAAGAGGGGGATCCAGAGCAGTTCGCGCTTGAGGATGTAGGCGAAGTCCGGAAAGGCGGTGACGAGGGCCAGGGTCTCGAGGGCGGATTGATGCTTGGACGCCACCAGTAATGCGCCGGGCGGGCGGTGGTGCAGCCCCCTGAACTCGACGCGCACGCCCCCGACCACGCGCAGCAGCCACAGGCTCACCTTGGCCCAGAACCGGGCGACGCGGATGCAGGCCCGCTCCGAGACGAGGGCCGGCAAGCCGCCGATCGCGATGAGGGCGGTGGCGAGGTAGAAGACGATGTTGAAGGCGATGGAGCGAAGGATGTGCATCGGAAACCCGGAATGATGCCCATCCTGTAGCGCGCGCCGTCCCGCCGCACCATCCGCCGGACCCGAACCGCCCTATTCGCCCTCGGCCAGGGTTCCGCGCTGGCGCGTATCGGCGGCCCCGGCCACGAGCCCGTCTCCCGTCATCACCGAATTGGCCGAGCCCGAGCTCGACCCCACCCGCACCGCGTGCCCCTTCGCCCGGAGCAAAGCGAGGGTGTCCGGCGAGAGCCCGTCCTCGGCGAACAGCACGTCGGGCCGCCATTGGTGATGGATGCGCGGCGCGGTGACGGCCTCGGCGAGGTTCATGCGGAAATCGATGACGTTCACGATCACCTGCAGCACCGTGGAGATGATGCGGCTGCCGCCCGGGCTTCCGGTGACGAGGACGAGGCGCCCGTCCTTGAGCACCATGGCCGGGGTCATCGAGGAGAGCGGCCGGGCGCCCGGTGCCACCGCATTGGCGGGGCCACCGACAAGGCCATAGGCGTTGACGCTCCCGGTCTTGGCGGAAAAATCGTCCATCTCGTTGTTGAGAAGGACGCCGGTCCCCTCCGCCACGAGGCCGAGCCCGTAGGAGAAGTTGAGGGTCGTGGTGGTGGAGACGGCGTTCCCGGCGCGGTCCACCACGGAATAGTGGGTGGTCTGGTCGGATTCGTAAGGCAGCGGGTCACCGGCCTTCACCGCCTCCGCCGGACGGGCGCGAGCGGGGTCGATGGCGGCGCGCAGGGTCTCGGCATAGGTCTTGGCGGTGAGGCCCCGCACCGGCACCTCCGAGCGGGACGGGTCGCCGAGCCAGGTCGCACGGTCCGCATAGGCCGGCTTCATCGCCTCGGCGAGGGTGTGGAGCGCCTGGGCGCTGCCTGCGCCCATTGTAGCGAGATCGAACCCTTCGAGGATGTTCAGGATCTCGATGAGATGGACGCCGCCCGAACTCGGCGGCGGCATCGAGACGATCTCGTAGCCGCGATAGGTGCCGCGAATGGGCTGGCGGATCGCGGGCCGGTAGGCGGCGAGATCGGCGGGCGTCAGCACCCCGCCGACGCGTCTCGCCGCCGCCGCGATCCGCTCGGCGATCGGGCCGGTATGGAAGGCATCGGGTCCCTGTTCGGCGATGGCCGTGAGGGTCGCGGCGAGATCGGGCTGGACCAGGGTCTCGCCCCGCTGGAGCGGACGGCCGTCGCGGAAGAACACGGCCCGGCTCGAGGGCCAGCGCCCGAGGCGGTCGGCGGCACGGGGCAGCGAATCGGCGAGCCCGCCCTCCACGGGAATCCCATCCCTGGCCAAAGCCCGGGCCGGAGCGATGAGGTCGGCGAGGGTGAAGCGGCCGGAGCCGTAGAGGCGGTGCGCCTCGGCCAATCCACGCACGGAGCCGGGAACGCCGACGGCCTTGCCGGTGCGGATGGATGCACCGCGATCGGGCTGCCCGTCGGGGGCGAGGAACATGTCCGCCGTCGCCGCGGCGGGCGCCGTCTCGCGAAAATCGATGGCCACGGTCTCGCCGGTGGCGGAGAGGCGGACGAGCATGAACCCGCCGCCGCCGAGATTGCCCGCCTGGGGCAGAGTCACCGCAAGGGCGAACCCGACCGCCACGGCGGCGTCGACGGCGTTGCCCCCGCCCTTCAGGATCGCGACGCCGACGCGGGTGGCCAGGGCGTCCTGCGAGGACACCATGCCGTGGGTCCCGAGAACGGGGAGGATGCGGGCATCGTCGGAAGGGATCGGCGGCAGTTCCGGGACCGCCTGCGCGAGGGCCGGTCCGGACAGGAGCGTGAAAAACGCCAAGGCGAAGCTGAGGCGACGTCCGGTCATGCCCTGTCCGTCATGCGAAGGCTCTCCTACGGCATCCTGTGCCAAAACCGATGCTCACGACAGGCAACTCTTGGGCATCTAGGCCCGTTCAGGCCCCTGCCGGCCGGTCACGGATGGCGATCCAGCCATAGACCAACCCGGCGGCCGCTCCGGCGAGGAACAGCAGGGCCGTCACCCGTCCCTCGACGGCGAGGTTCCGTGCGGTGAGGGAGGCGGACGCGCCCCGCATCAGCCAGGGCACCAGGGCGGTGGCGAGGCCGGTGCCGAGGGCATAGGCCGTGGCCTTGCGCAGATTCATCGCCTCGCCGATGAGTGCCATGGCCACGGGCGGCAGCACCAGCAGAATGAACCCGGCCCTGGCCAGGCCGGCGGCAAGGACGAGGATCGCGTCGGGTCCGATCCCGGAGGCGAGATCGGTCATCCCCTGCAGGAAGCCGAACAGGCCGATCCGGGTCAGCGCGTCGCTGGAGACCGGATCGAGGAGGATGGCGAGGACGAGCACCAGAGCCCCGCAGGGAATCGCGAGGCAGAGGGCGAGGCTCGCCCAGATCAGGCGGCCGAGGAACCGCATGGGATGCGCTCAGCCTTCGTCGTCATCGGCCCCGGCATAGACGCCCTCGGCGCCGATCCCGTCTTCCAGCATCATCCGGGCGCGGGCACGGAGCTTCTCGGTCTCGCTCTTGAGCTGGCCGCAGGCGGCGAGGATGTCGCGGCCGCGCGGGGTCCGCACCGGCGACGCATAGCCGGCCTCATAGACGATCTCGGAGAATTGCTCGATCCGCTCCCAGTCGGAGCATTCGTAGACGCTGCCGGGCCAGGGGTTGAACGGGATCAGGTTGATCTTGGCCGGAATGCCCTTGAGCAGCCGCACCAGTTCGCGCGCATCCGCGTCGGAATCGTTGACGCCCTTCAGCATCACGTACTCGAAGGTGATGCGGCGGGCGTTGTTGAGGCCGGGATAGTGGCGGCAGGCCGCCAGCAGTTCGGCCAGGGGATATTTCCGGTTGAGCGGCACCAGCGTGTCGCGCAGGTCGTCCCTGACTGCGTGGAGCGAGATCGCCAGCATGGCATGCGCCTCGACCCCGAGCCGCTGCATCTGCGGCACGACGCCGGAGGTCGACACGGTGATGCGCCGGCGGGAGAGGCCGAGACCTTCCTGGTCGGACATCACGCCCACGGAATCGATGACGTTGTCGATGTTGTAGAGGGGCTCGCCCATGCCCATGAAGACGATGTTGGTGACGGCGCGGCGGGTCTCGTCCTCGCCGGCGGCCACCGGGTTCTGGCCGACCCAGTCGTTCAGCCGGTCGCGGGCCACCACCACCTGCGCGGTGATCTCGGCGGCGGTCAAGTTGCGCACGAGGCGCTGCGTACCGGTATGGCAGAAGCTGCAGGTGAGGGTGCAGCCGACCTGGGACGAGACGCAGAGGGTGCCGCGGCCACGGCCGGGAATGTAGACGCACTCGATCTCGGCGCCGCGATTGTGGTCGTGCTTGCCGGTGGGCGCCATGCGCAGCAGCCACTTGCGGGTGCCGTCGCGGGAAATCTGCTCGGTGACGACCTCCGGCCGATCCAGGGTGTAGGCCCGCGCCAGCTCGGCTTTCAGGCCCTTGCCGACATTGGTCATCTGGTCGAAATCGGTGGCGCCGCGCGCGTTGAGCCAGTGCCAGAGCTGGCCCGAGCGCATGCGCTGCTCGCGCTCCGACACGCCGATGGCGGCCAGACGCCCTTTCAGCTCCTCGCGGGTGAGGCCGATGAGGGAGGAGCGTCCCGGCGGAACCGGGTCCGGCTGGAACTCGGGAAGCTTCTCGATTGCGGCCACGACGCTTTCGTCGCGGCCGGCGGTGTCGACCGACGCCGTCGCCATGGATCACTCAACCTTCGGACTTGGAATCGGTCCGATATAGGCGATCCCGCACCGGAACGCGAATGTGTCCCGATGCGTGCACGGAATGGCCGGTTTACTGCGCCGGCTTGGCCTCGGCGGGCGGCGTCGATTCGGCCGGTGCGCCCTCCATGGCGGCGGGCAGCAGCACGTTCTTGGTGACGTTGCCCTCGGGGCCGTATTCGCCGGCCACCGCGAGGCAGGCCTGTTCGCGGTTGAGCTGCATCTGGTTCGACATCAACGCGAAGATGGTCTGGACCTTGCCGCCGAAGGGGCCGCGCGGTCCGACATCGGCGGCGTTCACGCCCTGCTTTTGCAGGAGCGCATCGAACTGATCGACGCCGACCCGGTAGCCGCAGACATTGGCGGCGGCGAAGATGTAGGCGGCGAATTCCAGAGCACGGGGCGGCGGCGCGTTGCGGATCTGGGCCTCGGCCAGGGAGGTCATGAGCAGGCCGGCGGCGAGGCCACCGGCGAGAACGGTTCTGGGGAGCATGGACGGCGTTTCCTCGGCGACGTGATCTCGGGGCAGGCGCGGCTTCTTAAGTTCCGCTTATGCTGCCCCACCGAGATAGACCTCCGGGCCGCCCTGTCAAAGCGACCGATTCGCGACGTCGGCCGAAGGGATCAGTCGAGCGACCAGTCGATGGGGGAAAGGCCCCGGCCCGCCAGCCAGGCATTGGCCTCGTCGAAGGGGCGCGTTCCGGCAAAATCCCGCAGGCGGTTGAGGGGAGAGGGATGGCCGGTCTCGATCACCCCGCAGCGCTCGCGGTCGATCAGTGCCGCTCGCGCCCGGGCCTGCGCCCCCCAGAGCAGGAAGATCGCGGGGGTGGAGCGAGCCGAGACGGCTTTCACGGCGTCGTCGGTGAGGGCGGACCAGCCGTAGCGCAGATGCGCGCCGGACTTGCCGGCCTCCACGGTGAGCGCCGAGTTCAGGAGCAGCACGCCCCGTCTCGCCCAGGGCGTGAGATCGCCGCTCACCGTCGCGCCCGGCAGTTCGGCGAGGATCACCTTGAGAGAGGCCGGAAGCCGGCGGGGGCCGACATAGGAGAAGGCGAGGCCGTTGGCGTCACCCGGCGTCGGGTAGGGGTCCTGCCCGAGGATGACGGCCTTCACGGCTTCCAGCGGCGTCAGGGTGAGGGCACGGAAGATGGCATCGGGGGAGGGCAGGACGCTCGCCCCTTCGGCTATGCGTTCGTCGACCCGCGCGCAGACGGCATCCGCCGCCCCATTGGAGAAGAACGGCAGCGTCAGCCAGGACGAGCCCGAGGCACGGAACTCGTCGAGGGCCAGGCTCAGCGGGCCGGGCGCCGTCACCGGATCACGATCCGGCCGCCATCGGGGACGGAGAGAGGGTCATGCCGGGCGATATAGGCCATGACCTCGTTGGCCACGAGCTTGCCGTCCGTGGCGCCGATGAGGGTGCGCCCGTCGGCGAGGAGGCCGTAGCCGTTGCCGCCATCGTAGAGGAAGTTGTTGGAGGCCACCGTGTAGGCGCGCGTCTCGTCGAGGGGCTGTCCGTCCACGAGGATGGACAGGATGCGGTGTCCCGCATTCGCCCCCGGATCGACGGTGACGACGAGCCCCGAGACCTGCGGGAAACGGCCGGCGGGACGGCCGAGATCGGCAAGGGCCGATTCCAGCAGGGCCCGCACTTGAGCCCCTGTCAGCGAGACCAGGATCGTGGTGTTGCCGAAGGGAAGCTCGGTGAGGATGTCGCGCCGGGTCAGCACGGTGCCGGCCGGATAGAGCCGGTTGCCGCGGATGCCGCCGCCATTGGTGACGGCGATCTCGGCTCCCGTCGCCGCTCGGAGCGCATCGCCGACGAGGTTGCCGAAGCTTCCCTCGCGCAGGCGCACCGTCGAGATGCGGCTGTCGAGGGGCGTGCTGATCGTCCCCACCGGCACGTCGAGTTCCTTCGCCAGCCGCGCCTCGAGCCGCTGCGTCAGGGCGAGGGTCTCAGGATCCGGCGTGACGTCGGCAGTGTCGTGGATGCGGAAGGTCGGGTGCCAGGACAGGGTCCGGGCCTTGCCGGTTCCCATCACCGTCACGGCGACGTCGATGGCGGTGACGTAGCGGGCGTCGAAACTCGATTCCGCCAGGAGGCTGCGGCCGTCATACTGCACGATGAGGTCGTGGTCGTGGCCCGAGAGCAGGATGTCGACGATCCGGGCCGCTACGATGGCCTCGTCGGTGACCCGCGCAGTGTGGCAGACCCCGACGATGAGGTCGGCCCCCTCGTCGCGAAGGGCCTGCGCCGCCGCGCGCAGCGTCTCGATCTCGGGACCGAAGACGAGGTCGCCGGATTGCGATTTCTCGGGCGTGCTGGCGAGCGCAATGCCGACGAGGCCGACCCGGATCCCGCCCAAGGTCACGATCATCCGGTCGCGGAGGCCCGCGAGGGGCTTGCCGTCCGCAGCGCGCAGATTGGCCGCGAAGACCGGAAAGGCCGCCTCGCCCATGCGCTGGGCGAAGGTGGTGGGGCCGAAATCGAACTCGTGGTTGCCCGGCACGAAAATATCGGGCGGAGCGATGTTGAGAAGCTCGACGATATGCGCCCCACGGTCGAACCCCGACATCAGGGAGGGGGAAAGGGTGTCGCCGGCATGGGCGTAGAGCATCGGCACGCCGCGTGCCCGCTCGGCCCTCACCACGGCATTGAGCCGGGCAAATCCCCCCCGGCCCTCCACCTCGGACATGAGGTAGACGTCGTTGACGAGAAGCAGGGTGAAGGTCGGCTCGATCGCCCCGGCATCGGCGGGTGCGGCCAAACCTGCCGCGAGACCCGCCCCGAGGCCGAGGCTCAGGGTCTGACGACGGGTAGGACGAGGCATCGCGACAGGTCTCCGGAGGATCGGGCGACGGCGTGCCCGCTCACGGCCGAGTGTGGACGCGATCGATGAAGCCGATGCAACAATCAGCGTGCCGCCTCCGGCTTCTGGTTCGAATCGCGGCTCAGCGCGATGCGAGACCGTCACGCACCGCCTTGGCGTTGCGGCGGAGCATCGGCCAGATCCAGGCGCCGGAGACGAGATAGGCGGCGGCCGGCGTACCCTTGAGCTCGACGACGAGACGCTCGGCGAGACCGGGATTGGCGAGTTCACCCACGGGAGCGTCGGTCTTGCGGTAGACCACCGTGGTGTCCTCGCGCCAATAATCGGGATGCGGCACGAGGCCGGCCCGGCGGGCGTTGAGGTCGAAGGTCTCGCGCACGAAGCCGTGGACATGGGCGAAGTGGAAACGCTCGTGCGGCGGCTTGCCGGTGGCGGCCATGTTGGGCACCGCCGCGTAGATGACGCCGTCGGGCTTCAGCCAGCGGGACAGGCGCTCCATCACCACGGCCGGATCGCGCAGGTGCTCGAACACGTGATGGGTCGAGATCACGTCGAAATGCCCGGCGGGGAAGCGTCCGTCGTCGGCGTCGTCCAGGACCTCGACCTTGTGATGCTCGCGGGCATAGGCGGCGTAATCGCGGCCGGGCTCGATGCCGATGGCCTCGCAGCCCCTGGCGCGGGCCGCGGCCAGGAACTCGCCCGAGCCGGAACCGAAATCGAGAACCCGCGCCCCGGGCTTCAGCTTCGGCGCCAGCAGGTCTGCGCGGAAGGTCGCCTCGCGGGCCGAGCGGTTGAGATGGTGGCGCGGCGGACCGCCGGCGAAGGCGAGCTGGTAATCGGCCCGGTAGGCATGGGCGTAATAATGCGCCAGCTCGTCCGGCGTCGGCATCGGGTCGGTGCGAATCAGGCCGCACTGGACGCAAGCAACGGATTTCAGGGTCTTCAGGCGCCGGTCGGTCTCGGCCACCGTCACCGTCTCGGCCGATCCGCACAGATTGCAGACCGTCGGTCCCCCCTTATAGGGGTAGCCGGTGAACGGCATGAAGTGGTTGAAGAAGTACCGGGGAGACGGCATGTCGCGCCTTCAAGCAAGAGATGGTCGCTGGCAGGCCTCGTGCTCTAGATAGATATGCTGCGCCAGACAACTGCGCCACGAAGACCGCTTTGACAAACCGCGCCCTGCCGGGGCGCTCGGGAACCCGATGAACGAACGCGTCGAACCGACGTCCCTCAAGGACCTCAAGCCGTTGCAGACCAGCTCCTCCGCGACCGCCAGCCTGCCCTCCGACCACCCGCCCGTGCGCTGGGGCCGGGTCGGCGTGCTCCTGATGAACCTCGGTACGCCTGAGGGCACGAGCTACTGGCCCATGCGCCGCTATCTCAAGGAGTTCCTGTCGGATCGCCGCGTCATCGAGGTGCCGCGCCTGATCTGGTGGCCGATCCTCAACCTCATCATCCTCACCAAGCGCCCCGGTCCGAAGGGCCGCGACTACGCCTCCGTCTGGAACAACGAACGCAACGAGGGTCCGCTCAAGACCATCACGCGGGGCCAGTGCGAGCGCCTGCAGGCGGCTATGGGTGATTCGGTGGTGGTCGACTGGGCCATGCGCTACGGCAAGCCGGAAGTCTCCCTCCGGATCCAGGCCCTCCTCGACCAGGGCTGCGACCGCATCCTCCTGGTGCCGCTCTACCCGCAATACGCCGCCGCCACCTCGGCCACCGCCTGCGACCAGGCCTTCAAGGCCCTGATGCAGATGCGCTGGCAGCCGACCGTCAGGGTCTCGGCGCCCTATCACGACGATCCGGTCTATATCGAGGCCATGGCCACCTCGATCCGCGAGGGATTGGCCAAGCTCGATTTCGAGCCGGAGGTGATCCTCACCTCGTTCCACGGGGTGCCGAAGAGCTACCTCCTCAAGGGCGACCCCTACCATTGCCAGTGCGTGAAGACGGGCCGCCTCATCCGCGAGGCCCTCGGCTTCTCGACGGAGCGGATGCGCACGACCTTCCAGTCGCGCTTCGGCAACGAGGAATGGCTCAAGCCATATACCGACGAGACCGTGCAGGCGCTGGCGAAATCCGGCGTGAAGCGCATGGCCATCGTGGCGCCGGGCTTCACCGCCGATTGCCTCGAGACCCTGGAGGAGCTCGACGGCGAGAACCGCCACTATTTCGAGGACAATGGCGGCGAGCGCTTCGCCTACATCCCCTGCCTCAACGACAGCGATCTCGGGATGAAGGTGATCGAGAACGTGGTCCGCCGCGAGCTTCAGGGCTGGCTCTGAAACGCCGCCCGATCCGTTCGTCGAGAGCGGATGCGGTTGATGTCGCCAAAAGCGGATGCGGTTGATAAAGGACGCGGCATCAGGCGGCGGGTGAACCATGACGAGACCGGAGGCAGTCGATCCGATCGACACCGTACGAGCGGATGAGGGTACGCGGCTCCTCGCGCATTTCTCGCAAGCCGGCTACGGCGCGGTCACCCCCGCCGTGCTCCAGCCGGTGGAGCCGTTCCTCGAACTCTCCGGCGAGGATATCCGCCGGCGCATCTTCGTGACGCAGGACGCGTCGGGCGCGGAACTCTGCCTGCGGCCGGAATTCACGATCCCGGTCTGCCGCCAGCATCTGGCGCGGGGCGTGGGCGCCACCGCCGATTACAGCTATCTCGGCCCGGTCTTCCGCCTCGGCTCGGGAGAGGCGGAAGAGTTTCTGCAAGCCGGCATCGAATCCATCGGCCGCACCGACATCCCGGCGGCAGATGCGGAGGTGCTCGGCCTCGCTCTCGAAGGCCTCGATCTCCTCGGAGCGGAAGAGGTCTCGGTAAGGCTCGGCGACATGGGCGTCATCGACGCCCTGCTCGACGGGCTCGGCGTACCGCCCGCCGCCAAGCGGCGGACCCTGCGGGCACTCGCGGCGGGCCGCTCGCTGGACGACGTCACCACCGTGACAGCCGTGGAAGATCCCCATGCCGGGCTGCTGGCGGCGATCCAGGGCCAGGATCCGAAGGGCGTGCGCGCCTTCGTGGAGGACGTGCTGTCCATCGCCGGCATCTCCCGCGTGGGCGGACGCAGCGCCGGCGAGATCGCGGAACGCTTCCTCGCCAAGGCCTCGGCGCGGGCCAATGGCGGCGCGGGGCTCAACACCGAGAACCGCGCCGTCGTCGAGCGCTACCGCGCCATCTCGGGCGATCCGGATCAGGCCGCCCGGTCCATGCGCGAGCTCGCCGCGTCGGCGGGCGTCACCTACGCGCCGCTGGAGGCCGCCCTCTCCCTGTTCGAGGAGCGGACCGGGTTCATGGCCGCGCGCGGTCTCGACGTGGAGCGGTTCCGCTTCTCGGGGAGCTTTGCCCGCAACCTCGATTATTATACCGGCTTCATCTTCGAGGTGACGCGGGGACAAGGGGCTGCCCCCCTCGTCGGCGGCGGTCGCTACGACGGATTACTCCAGCATCTGGGAAGTCCCACGCCGATCCCGGCGGTGGGCTGCGCCGTCTGGCTGTCCCGTGTCCTCACGTCGGAAGGATCGTCCCGTGGCTGACACCGCTCCGACTTCCCAGGCTTCGTACGGCGCGCCCGACGGTCCCCTCGTCCTAGCGGTGCCCTCGAAAGGGCGCCTGCAGGAGAACGCCTCCGCCTTCTTCGCACGGGCAGGCCTGAAACTCGCCCAAGGGGCGGGCGCGCGCGACTATCGCGGCAAGCTCGTCGGCGTGCCCGATGTGGAGGTGCGCTACCTCTCGGCTTCAGAGATCGCCAACCAGCTCGCCAGCGGCAGCGCCCATCTCGGCGTCACCGGCGAGGATCTGATCCGCGAGAGCCTTCCCGACGCGCGCGGCCAAGTGGAGCTGCTGACGCCCCTGGGCTTCGGCCAGGCCACCGTCGTCGTCGCGGTGCCGCAGGCCTGGATCGACGTCCGCGCCATGACCGATCTCGACGAGGTCGCGGCCGAACTCCGCATCCGCCACGGGCGCCGCCTGCGCATCGCCACGAAATACGTGAACCTGACCCGGCGGTTCTTCGCCGAACACGGCGTGGCCGATTACCGCATCGTGGAAAGCCTCGGCGCCACGGAAGGCGCCCCCGCTTCGGGCTCGGCGGAAATCATCGTGGACATCACCACCACGGGGGCGACGCTAGCCGCCAACGCCCTCAAGATCCTCGACGACGGCATCATCCTGCGCTCGGAGGCCAATCTCGTCGCCTCGCTGACCGCCCCCTGGGGCCAGAGCCAGAAGAAGGCGCTGCGGACCGTGCTCGGCCGGATCGCGGCGGAGGAGCGTGCGAGGCTCACCCGCGAGATCAGGGCCGCGATGCCACCCGACGGCGATCTCGATCTCGCCGGGATCAGCGCCCTGCACGATGCGCAGCTGCCCTACGGCATGCCGGAGACCCGGAGCGCAGAGATCGTGCTCCACTGCCCGGTGGACGCCACGTTCGACCTCGTGGACGATCTCGTGAAATCGGGAGCCAGCGCGGTCAGCGTCAGGCGGATCGACTACGCCTTCGGCCCGGACAACCCGCTGATCGACCGCCTGCTCACGCGGCTGGGCTGAACCTCCGTGGGGCCTGCTGCCTACAGCGGGCCCTGCTTGGCGAACTCCGAAAAGACGCCGCGCAGGGTCTTCAGCCGGGCCTCGTAGGCCCTGGTCAGGCAGGCGACGTCCGCCGCGCAACTGCGCCGTTCCTGCAGCCAGGCCTCCTGATCGTCGCGCAGCTTGGCGTTTCCGCCCATGGGCAGGAGCCCGCGCAGGATCTCGAACCGGACCGCCATCTCCACGTCGAGGTCGTTGAGGGGAAGATGGCCGCAGATCGCCTTCTCGTCGGGCGTCTCCGCCTTCTCGCACGGGAAGCTCGCGGCCTCGGCGCCGGATGCGGCCAGCATCATGGCGGCGGCGAGGCTCCACGCCCTGTAGTGACGATGTGTCCGGTAGCGAGGAAGCGATGAGGTTATGATCCGAATCCCGGCTTGACGATGACGAGGATGACGATGGCCACCATGAGAAGCGTCGGGACCTCGTTGACCATCCGGTAGAAGCGGTGGTTCCGCGCATTCCGGTCGGCGGCGAAATCCTTGACCATCCGCGAGAACCAGCCGTGGCAGCCGCTCATGGCGAGCACCAGAGCGAACTTCGCCTGCATCCAGCCGGAGGCATAGAACCCGCTCTGCCAGACGAGGAACAGGCCGAGCACCCAGGTGACGATCATCGCCGGGTTCATGATCGCCTTCATCAGGCGCCGTTCCATGACCTTGAACGTCTCGGACTGGGCCGAGGAGGCCGCGCCTTCGGGCAGGGACGCGTGATAGACGAACAGGCGCGGCAGGTAGAGCAGCCCCGCCATCCACGAGATCACCGCGATGACGTGGATCGCCTTGATCCAGGGATAGAGCGTGTCGGCCATGGTCCGACCGTCAGCGCCGCAATCTGGCGAGCATCCGCTCCACATGGGCGATCGGCGTCTGCGGGGTGATGCCGTGGCCGAGGTTGAAGATGTGCGGCAGCCCCTCCGTCGCCTCGAGCACCCCGTCCACGGCCGCGTCGAGGGCCTCGCCACCCTCGATCAGCGTTTCCGGGTGGATGTTGCCCTGGGTCACGGTGCGGGGCGCCACGGCACCGCGCAGGGCCTTCAGATCGACACTCCAATCGACGCCGACGGCGTCCGCGCCGGTCTCCGCCATGACGCGGGCATGGCCTTCGAGGCCGGACCCACGGGCGAAGACGATGATCTTCGCGCCCGGCACGCGCGCCCTGACCCCGTCGACGATGCGGGCGATGGGGGAAAAGCTCCAATGCTGGAGGGCGTCCGCCGTCGCGCCCGGCGCCCGGGGCAGCGAGCCGGCATGGGATTCGAAGATCTGGACCGCGTCGGCGCCGGCTTCGAGCTGACGCGACAGGTACTCGATCTGCACCGAGACCAGGCGGTCGACGAGCGCTTCCACCAGGGCGGTTTCGGTATCGGCGAGCGCACGGGCGGGGGCGAGATCGGGCGTGCCGCGCCCGCCGATCATGTAGCTCGCCACCGTCCAGGGACCGCCGCAGAAACCGAGAAGCGTCGTCTCGGGCGGCAGCTCGGAGCGCAGACGCCGGACGGTCTCGAAGACCGGTTCCAGGTGCTGGAAGATGCTCGGATCGTCGGCCTGTTTGAGGCGGGCGAACTCGTCACGGCCGTGGACCGGATCGAGACGCGGGCCTTCTCCCTCGACGAAGCGGACATCCTGCCCGAGGGCGTCCGGCACCACGAGGATGTCGGAAAAGAGGATCGCCGCGTCGAAGCCGAAACGCCGGATCGGCTGCAAGGTCACTTCGGTGGCGAAGTCCGGATTGTAGCAAAGGTCGAGGAAGGAGCCGGCCCTGGCTCTGACCTCGCGATATTCCGGAAGGTAGCGTCCGGCCTGCCGCATCATCCAGGCGGGAGGAATCCGGGACGGCTTGCCGTCGAGAACCTGAAGCAGCGCACGATCGGTGCCGTCACGTCGAGTCATACCTGTATCCGCCCGCCTGTATCCGCCCGGTCCATCATGGAATGGAAGAGATCGTCTCACTTGGGACAGAGCTATGACGCTCCCGTCCGCCCTCGGGAAGGTCTTTTGCCGTGGGAGGGTGTTTTACCGCAGGACGTCCTCGCGTCTCCAACGCTCCGTCTCGAAAACCTTCTTCCCTGCGAGAGGCTCCGAGGGTGGCCGGACATCCCTGTCCCCGTCCCGTCTATCTAATAAGGAAAGAGAGATTCTAGGACTCTGTTATTTCTTTTAGACGGGGGACGATGGGACCGCGAACTTGTCCACACCCCATCCCCGCGCCACCGCCGTTAACGGGGCTTTAACGGGTTCGCGCTAACTTTCGAGAACCAGAAGTCCCATCAGCGACTTGCGCGCCGTGATGGGTCTCTCCTGCCCGAACCCTCCCTGAATCTCCCAAACCGGGATCGGGACGAGGGTCGATGGTTCGCATGTTGACGCGAGAGTCGACAACTCGCGGGAAGGTTCCGCCTCCGACCTGGACAGGGGCGTTTTATCCCCACCTGTCGACTCCGGCCGTCAGGTGTGGTGGATAACCCGGAGATCCTTCAAGCCCGTCCGCCGGCCTGGGATGGGAATTTCCGATGAGTCGCAGCTACTTCCACCTCCATCTCGTCTCGGATTCCACCGGCGAGACCCTCATCAACGTGGGTCGCGCGGCCGCCGCTCAGTACGAGGGCGTCTCGGCCATCGAGCACGTCTATCCCCTGGTGCGATCCTCGGCACAGCTCGAACGGGTGATCTCCGAGATCGAGGCGGCGCCGGGCCTCGTCCTCTACACCCTCGTCGGGCATGACCTGACCGAGCGGCTTGAAGCGGCTTGTCGCGAGACCGGATCGCCCTGCCTCTCCGTGCTCCAGCCGGTCCACGCCCTGCTGCAATCCTATCTCGGCGCCGAGACGACGGCCCGGCCGGGGGCGCAGCACATGCTGAACGCCGAGTATTTCAAGCGCATCGACGCGATGAACTTCACCCTCGCCCATGACGACGGCAACCTGCCCTTCGACATCGACGAATCCGACGTCATCCTCGTGGGCGTCAGCCGCACCTCCAAGACCCCGACGGCGATCTACCTGGCCAATCGCGGATTGAAGACGGCGAATTTCCCCCTCGTGCCGGGAATGCCGGTGCCGCCCAATCTCGAGAATGCCCGCAAGCCCCTCGTGGTCGGCCTCCTCGCCTCTCCGGAGCGGATCGTGCAGATCCGGCAGAACCGCCTGCTGAGCCTGAAGGCCGACGATACCTCGCTCTATGTCGATCGCGATGCGGTGGCCGACGAGATCGCTGCCTGCCGTAAACTCTGCAACCGGCATCGCTGGCCGACCATCGACGTCACAAGGCGGTCCATCGAAGAGACCGCCGCCGCGATCCTCGATCTGCACCGCGAGCACCGCCTCAAGTTCATCGTGGCCTGAACCACGAAGCGAGATCCGTGATGACCCGCCTCTGGCTGCCCGAACGCCCGCTCATCCTTGCCTCCGGTTCGCCGACGCGCAGGCATCTCCTCGAAGCTGCCGGCCTCGATGTGGAGGTCGTGGTCCCGAATGTCGATGAGCGCGCCATCGAGGCCCAGGCCGGCCCCCTCGCTCCCGCCGATCTCGCCCTCCGTCTGGCCCTGGCCAAGGCGCGGGCAGTGGCCGCCACGGTCGGCGACAGGATCGTCCTGGCCGCGGATCAGGTTCTCGCCTGCGAGGGGGAGGTGTTTCATAAATCCGCCTCCCTCGACGCAGCCAAACATCAACTGAGCCGACTATCGAACAGGACGCATTCCCTGCACTCCGCCGCCGCCCTCATCATGCCGGGACGGGAGACGGACCTCCTTCACGACGAGGCTCGTCTGACCATGCGGGATCTGAACGCGTCCGCCATCGATACCTATCTGGCGATCGCCGGGCATGACCGCGTCACCGGGACGGTGGGCGGATACCAGCTGGAAGGCCTCGGCATTCATCTGTTCACAATGATCGAGGGCGCCCATGCCACCATCCTCGGCCTGCCGCTGACCGGATTGCTCGACAGGCTGCGAAGCCACGGCTGTCTTGCCTTCTGATCCCGAACGCCTCGCGAGACCCCTTCATGATCAAAGCCTTCGTCGTCGGTCATCCCATCGCCCATTCCCGGTCGCCGATGATCCACGGACACTGGCTCGCGACCCTCGGGCTCGACGGGTCCTACCAGCGGATCGACGTGGCGCCGGAGGATTTCGCGACCTTCCTGCGCGGCCTGAAAGCTGATGGGTTCGCCGGTGGAAACGTGACGCTGCCGCACAAGGAAGCCGCCTTCGCCGGGGCCGAGGTGCTGACGGAGGCCGCCCGGCGGATCGGTGCGGTCAACACACTCTCCTTCGATGGACAGGGACGTCTCATGGGCGACAACACCGACGCCGTCGGCTTCACTGCCCATCTCGACGAAACCCTCGGGCGGGACTGGCTCGGCACGGATACCGGTGATGTCGTGATCCTGGGGGCGGGAGGGGCGGCACGGGCCGTCGTCGCGGGCCTTCTCGAACGGCCGGCGACCCGCATCCTCGTGGCCAACCGCACGCGCTCGCGGGCCCAGGCCATTGCCGGCCTCGACCCGTCCCGCGTCGAGGCCATCGACTGGGACGGGCTCGACGCTGCCGTCCGCGGCGCGCGGCTTCTCGTCAACACCACCTCCCTCGGCATGACAGGCAAGCCGCAACTCGACATCGCGCTGGATCATGTGCCGGTTGAATGTGCCGTTGCCGATATCGTTTATTCGCCCCTGGAGACGCCGCTGCTCGCAGCAGCCGCGGCGCGGGGGCATCGCGTGGTCGACGGGCTCGGCATGCTGCTGCATCAGGCCGTACCGGGTTTCGAGCGTTGGTTTGGGACCCGTCCCGTGGTGACGCCGGAACTGCGCGCCCTGATCGTCGCCGATCTGGTGACGAAGCGATGACACGGCCCTTCATCCTCGGCCTCACCGGGTCCATCGGCATGGGGAAATCGACCACGGCCGCCATGTTCGCCCGGCGCGGCATCCCGATCCACGACGCGGATGCGGCGGTGCGGCGCCTCTACGCCGCGGGAGGGGCGGGCGCCCGCCTCATCGCGGATCTCTTTCCCGATGCCGTCGCGGAGGATGGCTCCGTTGATCGCGCGCGCCTGCGGGACCATGTGCTCGGCCGGCCCGAATCCCTCGGCCGGCTGGAGGCCGCGATCCATCCCCTCGTCCGGGAGGAGGAGCAGCGCTTCCTCGACGAGCACGCCGACGCATCCCTGGTGATCCTCGACATTCCCCTCCTGTTCGAGACCGGCGGTGAGGCGAGATGCGACGCGGTACTGGTGGTGACCGCGGATCCCGAGGTTCAGCGGCAGCGTGTTCTGGCACGTCCCGGCATGTCCGAGGCGGCTTTTGCCGCCATCCTCGCCAAGCAGATGCCCGATGCCGAGAAGCGCGCCCGTGCCGACCTCCTCATCGATACCGGGCTCGGCCTTGCTGGCGCCGAAAATCAGGTCGACGCTCTCATCGAACGGCTCGTCGGTGCAGGCCCGGCCTGACCGACCGCTTCGTATCCCCCCGAATGGACCGCATCATGCTCCGTGAGATCGTCCTCGACACCGAGACCACCGGCACGGATGCCAAGAACGGGGATCGGCTGATCGAGATCGGCTGCGTCGAACTCATCAACCACATCCAGACGGGGGTGACCTTCCACCGCTACGTCAACCCGACGCGGCCCGTCTCGCAGGGTGCCTTCGGCGTCCACGGTCTGTCCGACGCGTTCCTCTCCGACAAACCCGTCTTCTCGGCGGTCGTCGCGGATTTCGTCGCCTTCTGCGGCGATTCCCCCCTCGTGATCCACAACGCGCCCTTCGATGTGGGCTTTCTCAATATGGAGTTCGCCCGGCTCGGCGAAGGCGGGCCGCCGCAGATCGACCTGGGTGCGGTGGTCGACACGCTGCAGATGGCGCGGCGCAAGCATACCGGCGCCTCCAACAGTCTCGATGCGCTCTGCGTCCGCTACGGGATCGATACGACGCGGCGCACCAAACACGGGGCGCTCCTCGATGCCCAGATCCTGGCCGAGGTCTATATCGAGTTGCTGGGCGGCAAGCAGACAAGCCTCGGCCTCGCCATGGTCGAGACCACGGAGCCCGCCCGGATCATCACCTCGGGTGAAGGGCTCATCGCCGCGGAACCGCGCCGATTACGCAACCGTTTGAACCCCCTGGAAGTTAATCAGCACACGGCTTTCGTCGCCACCCTCGGCGCCAGCCCGATCTGGCGCGACTACGTCAGCGAGAACGACGGTGAGTGAAGAACCGTTAGGTGCAATGCAATAAAAGACATATTGCATTGCAATAAAACCCGCTTACATCTTTGGACATCGAGTCGGCGCGGAGGCGAATCAGCCCATCGTCGATGCGGGATTTCTTTGTGTCCAGCATCGATTGGATCCGTCGGCGGCTCTCCCAACACCCAAGAAAGCGATCATGCGATGGCTGATCACCCGAACCGGACGCGTATGGACGATCTTGTCGAAGCAACCAAACTGACGGGTGCAGGGCGGCTGCAGGAAGCCGCCGATCTCATCCAGCGCGGCCTCTTCGGCCGGTCGGGCGCCGAGAGCTCGGGCCAGATGGTCCAAGTCGGGGGCGGCGAGGCCGCAACGCCCACGCATCCGACAGCCGGCTCGATGACGGAAGGCCTGCAGGACCACCTGCGCGATGCCATCGACCAAGTCGTGCGCAAGTTCGGGCTGTCGTCACCCTCCGGGCCGACGGGTCAAGGCGCGGTCACGCCGGAATCGACGCCGTCGGGATTTGCCGGGTTCAATCCCACCAACCTGTTCCGGGATGGAAAAGTCGCGACTCCCCCCGCGGGCGAGGGAACCTTTAACGAGCATGCGTTCGCCAACGACGCGGGCGCCCGCGACTACAAGCTCTACGTTCCGAGCAGAATGGCCGCCGAGCCTCCCCTCCTCGTCATGCTCCATGGCTGTACCCAGTCGCCTGACGATTTCGCGGCCGGCACCGGCATGAACCGTCTCGCCGAGACGGAGGGGTTCCTTGTCGTCTATCCCGCCCAGAGCATGAGGGCACATGGTCAGCGCTGCTGGAACTGGTACCAGCCCGGCGACCAGGGACGCGGTTCCGGCGAGGCCGAGATCATTGCAGGCCTCACCCGCGCGGTGATGAGCCAGTACAATGTCGATCCGCGCAGGGTATATATTGCAGGTCTTTCGGCCGGTGGCGCTGCCGCCGCCAACATCGCCCTGGCCTATCCCGACCTCTATGCCGCCGTCGGCGTGCATTCGGGTCTCGCCGCGGGTTGCGCCGGGGATATCTCCTCGGCACTGACGACCATGCGTCTCGGGCCGTCGGAATCCGTGGTGATCCCGCAGGCGGAGACCGCGCGGGTGCCGACCATCATGGTCCATGGTGAGAGCGACGGCACCGTCCATCCGCGCAACGGCGAGCACGTTCTCATCCAGGCCGGCGTCGAGGTTCTGCAGCCGTCCGTCTCGGATGGAACGGGGCCCGGCGGCTTGGCCTATATCCGCACGCGCTATGCCGACACGTCCGATCGTGTCGTGGTGGAAAGCTGGGTGGTGCGCGGCCTCGGCCATTCCTGGTCGGGCGGCGACCCGTCGGGCAGCTACACCGATCCGCGTGGCCCGGATGCGTCACGGGCGATGGTCGATTTCTTCATGGCTCACCGCCTGGACCGGCCGCGCCACTGATTCCGCAGTCCCGTCAGACGGCGACATTGTCGATGAGCCGCGTCGAGCCGAGATAGGCGGCGACCAGGATGCGGGTCGGTCCCGGAGCGTGCTCCACCGGGGCCAGCGTGTCGGCATCGCACACGCTGAGATACTGGACGGTGCTGAACCCGGCCCCAATCAGCCGATCGGTCGAGGCGGAGACGAGCGGTGAGGCCGCGTTTCCTGCTCTCAACCCTTCGGCGATGCGCACCAGCTCGCGGTGGAGAAGGGGTGCTATCCGCCGCTCGTCCGCATCGAGGTAGCGGTTGCGCGAGGAGAGGGCGAGGCCGTCCTCCTCCCGCAGCGTCGGCACGCCACCGATGGAGACGGGGATGTCGAGGTCGCGCACTGCGCGGCGGATGACCTGCAATTGCTGATAATCCTTCTCGCCGAACAGGGCGGTATCGGGCTGGACCTGATTGACGAGCTTGGTCACCACCGTGGCGACGCCGGAGAAGTGGCCAGGCCGAAAGGCGCCGCACAATCCCTCGCTGATGCCCGCCACCGTAAGGCTGGTGGAGAAATCCGCCGGGTACATGGTCTCCACGGTGGGAAGGTAGGCGGCATCGACGCCCGCCTCCGACAGGAGCGTGAGATCGGCCTCGGTGTCGCGCGGATAGCGCGAGAAATCCTCGCTCGGCCCGAACTGCGTCGGGTTGACGAAGATGCTGACGACGACCCGCTCGCCCAGTTCCCGCGCTCGTTCCACGAGGGAGAGGTGGCCCTGGTGCAGAGCACCCATGGTGGGCACGAGGACGACACGGTCGCCCGCCGCCTTCCAGGCGCGGATGCAGGCCCGCATGGGGTCCACCGCGTCGAACCGGACCGGGGTGACGGGCGAGGCTTGGCTGCTCATCGGGGGGACTCTAGGGGATGTCGGATAGGCCTTCGACTATCCCGAATCTGCGCCGGAAGGCCAGATGCAGCGGGCGGCCGAGGTCAGTTGCAATAGGGCAGCAACGAGCGGCCGAACGGATCGTCGACACCTAGAGCCGGCTTGAACCCGTAATAGCTCGGCTTTCCGAGCCCGTAGGTCGATCCGACATAGCTCGGATCGTCCGGCGCATCGGTGGGGATGGGCACGCTTCTCGGGATGCAGGCGACCCGCCGGGGTCTCGCACGCTCCCGTCGCGGTGCGCTATCCTCGTCCGCGCGCGGAAAGTAACGCGGCGGTGGCTCGGCCCCTGGGACAGGGCGGTTGGCCTCGGCGCCATAGGGGGTGGACCAGCGCTCCCGCCCATCGGCGGCCTGGGCCGGGCCGTACAAGACGGACGCGGCGAGGCCTGTCGCGACGAAACTTGCCGCGATCAGCACCCTCGCGGCATGTCTCCCTGCTGTCTCGCGCCCTCGGCTCATGTCACCCTGCTGCGCGCCCCGGTCGCCGGAAGGCCTGTCGATGGGCGTCCACCGCCCGACCCACCGTCCGTGGAAGACGCTCGACGCTCTCAGAAGATGGTGAATGAAAGGTTACCGGCGCAACGCCTTGCCATCGAGTTCCGCCAACCGAGAGTCCGGCTCGTCGGAAAGCTTGGCGACCTTGACCGGTTTCGATAGATCGCCGGCTAACTGAATCAGGTTCGGCGTCGTTTCCTCGGTTCGGCCATAGAGGGACGCGTCGAGGTCGGCCAGGGCCTCGGCGAGGACGGGCGTCGAGCGCCAGACCCGCGTGAGTTCGGGTTCGCGGTCGAAGACCGGGCCGAGGGTAGCGCGGAAGGCCCGTCCGTCGCCCGCCTCCGCGTGGCGTGCGAGCTCGCGCCGTGTCGCACGGTCGAGGCGCAACCTCCGCGAGCGTCTCGGAACGCCGAAGCCGATGAGGGCGAGGCCGAACCCGAAGGCGCCCACCGCCGCCGCCGCCACCACCATCGGCGAGGCCGCGGCGACGGGTTTGGCGTCCTCGTCCCGGTCGGGCAGGCCTCCGCCGATCTGGCGGGCCGGGATTTCTGCTTCCCGCAGGGTCCGAGAGACGGTGTCGAACCAGGGGATGGTGATCGCATCGAGCGGGACGATCTCGGTCACCGCGGGGCGGACATCCCATTGATAGGTGGCCCGCGCCACCGGCCCCGTCGGCGTAATGATGGTCTCACGGGTCACGGGGCCGGCGAAGGTGAGGATGCCGCGCGTGCGCATCACCGGGCGCGGCGGCAGCCCTTCGGCCACCAGCCCCTGCGCCTCCAGGGTGACGATGCGTCTCGTGGTCTCGCCGATCTTCACCGTTTCGGGGTCGGGATTCCACGAATCGGTGATGGTCACGTCCCGCGCCGGCAGCCACCACGGCTCCTTCACATCGGGGCCGCCGACCTCCTTCGTCCAGGTGGCGACCGGCAGGGAGACCGGGACTGAGGGAACGTCCACCACCTTGCGGGTGCCGCCATCGTTGATGGTCAGGCGGTGGATGAACGGCTCGATGGTGAAATCGCCCGGATGATGCGGGAAGATCGCGATGGTGCGGTCGAAGGCCACCGCCACCTGTCCGTCCGGCAGGCGGGTCTTCGACCAGGTGTCGCGGCCGAGCTGGGTCCAGCTGAAATTCGCGAGCGACGGCTGGACCACCTCCTCCAGTAGGATCGCCTGCCGGTAGACGCCGCGGATGTGGAGCAGCACCATTTCCCGCGAGAACGGCGCCGCGTTTCCGTTGAGCTCCGGCGTCACCGTCAGGGTGAGATCGCCGGGGGAGATTTCGGCATGGGCCGGACCTGCGAGGAGCAGGAACGCACCGAGCAGGAGGATGCCGCGCCGTCCGTGATTCCTCGCCCCTTTGCGGACTACGATATTCCCACATCTCGCAGGTAGCGCGGGTGCCCTCTCCTGGAAGGAGAGGGACAGGGTGAGGTGTGGTCCATCTCTGAAAAGGTCACACACCTCACCCCAGCCCTCTCCTTCTAGGAGAGGGAGGCCGTCACGCCTCATGTCGAACCCCCTTGGATGAGTGAACAGCCGTCGAGTTAGTGTGTTGAACCAGTAGCCCGCAGAGGGGGGAGGGTTGGTATCCGAGCGATACACGCCACTCACCATGGGTTGCTTCCCGCCGGGACCGCCGTGCCCGCCTCCACGCGCACCGCCTGTTCGGCTTTCAGGCGCAGCTTGAGATACCGTCCCGGATCGTCGGGCAGGGTCTGGAGCCAGAGCCGGTCGGGCCGGATCTCGTGGGCCTCGAAGCTCTTCGTCACGCGCCGCGCCTCCCGCTCCGGGGCGGCGGCGACCATGGCGGAGCCGGCGCCCGTCCGGCCGCGACCCGCCGCGTCGCTGGCCGAGCCCCTCGCCTCGCCCTTGCCGGAATCCACCGATTGCTGCTCGGCCTTGCCGCGCCGCGCCACCTTGCTGTTGCCCGGCGTCGAGGAGGAGGTGCCGCCCTCCTTGTTGCCGGCCAGCCCATCGCCGACCGAGGAGGCCTTCATGTCGTCGTTCGGATCCTGGTTCGAGGTCTTGTTGTAGCGCGAGCCCACCGTCGCCGTGGCATTGGCGAGGCCGCCGCCCTTGCCCGGATCGCCCGGTCCCTCGGCCACGAGGCGCGCGACGAGGGAGCGGTTGGCCTGCGCATCCGCATCGCGCGGATTGTATTGGAGGGCGACGTCGTAGGCGTCGATGGCGCCCTGGTAATCGCCCGAACGCGCCAGGGCGTTGGCGAGATTGTAGGCGTTGCGCCGGCCGCCGTTCCGGAAGATCGCGATGGCCTCCTCGTAGCGCCCCGCCTCGTAGAGCGCCGGCCCGCGCCAGGCCGGATCGGCGAGGATCACGGCGGCGGCACCGGGCAGGCCGAGGCCCATCAGGCTGCGACCGAGCGTCGTGCGCGGCTCGGAGACCAGGGTGAGGCCGAGAATGCCAGCACCTGCCAGGGTGACGCCGGCGATCCTCGCCCAGCCGGTCCAATGCCGGGGGAGAGGAAGACGATCGGCCAAGGAGAGACGCGCCGTGCTCATCAGGCGCTCCTGCGGAACAGGACGAGGGCGGGAAACAGCGCGAGCAGGATCAGCCAGCGTCCGAGGTCGGCGAAGGCGAGCACGGTGTAGCCGCCCGCTGCCAGATGCTGCGCCGTGCTGGCGCCCACGATGTCGAGGAGGGCGGCGGGCCTGTCGAGATCGACGGTGACACCGTCGCCCGCGCCGGTCACGCGGTCGAGGGCCGCCCGGTCGGGCTTGGGCGAACCGTCCGGCAGAGACCTGGTGGCCGGCACGAACACGGCATGGAGATGCCAGCCCTTGGTCCGGATCGCAGTGGCCTCACGCAGGGCCGCATCGCCGATCCCGTCGCCATCGGTGACGAGGATCACGTCCCCGGCGATGACGCCCGCTTCCTCCAGGGTCCGCCGCGCGATAGCGAGGCCGCGCTCGGGATGGGTGCCGCGATCGGGCACGGTGTCGCCGTCGAGAGCGAACAGGACGAGGCTGAGGGCGTCGCGGTCCGTGGTCGGCGGGGCGGCGAGATAGGCGTCGCCGGCATAGACCACCACGGCGACGCTGCGGGTGCCCGCCGCCTGGGCCACGCTGTCGGCGATCTGGCGGACCTCCTTGAGGTGGCCGCCTTCGGCGACGGAGCGCGAGAGATCGATGACGACGACCGTCGCATCGAGGTTGCGGAAGGTCGCCGCGTCGGGACGCTCGATGGCCGGCCCGGTGAGGGCGACGGCGATGATGCCGGCCGCGATGGCGGCGGCGAGGTTGGCTTGACGCCGCCCTCCGAGGACGGCTCCCCGCGACTCGAGGAAAGCCATCAGACCGGGATCGACGGCCTTCGCCCAATCCCCCAGCGGTGCCGAGCGCCAGGCCGCGCGCAGGGCGAGGACGAGGATGACGGGAATCGCCAGGAGCCACCAGGGCCGCAGGATGGCGAAGGAGAGGAAGGCGCTCATGCCTTGCGCCTCGCCGCCAGCAGGCCCGCCGCGCAGAGGAGAGCAAGTCCGGCCGGCCATGGCCAGAGGTCCTGACGCAAGGGCACCGGGGGGGCCTTGGCCCGGCCTCCCTCGATGGCGTCGATGGAATCGGCCATGGCGATGAGGTCGTCCGTGGTCTTCACCCGGAAGAAGGTACCGCCGGTGGAGGCCGAGATCTCGCGCAGGGTCTCGGCATCGACCACATCCTGTTCGCCGTCGGCGTTGGACATGTCACGGGGGCCGAGAGCGATGGTGTGGACCTTGACGCCGAGTTCCTTGGCCAAGGCCGCCACGTCGCGCGGCGTGGTCTGGCCGGCATTGTTGGCGCCGTCCGTCATCAGCACCACCACCTTCGATGTCGCCTGCGGGGTGTCGGGCGCCTCGCCGGAGGTCGCCGGCACCAGCCGCTTGAGGGCGAGGCCGAGACCGTCGCCGATGCCGGTGGAGCGTCCGACGAGGCCGATCGTCGCCTCGTCGAGGGCGCGCGCCACGGTATTGGTGTCGAAGCTCGGGCTCGCGGCCACGTAGGATTCGTTGGCGAAGATCACGAGGCCGATCCGGTCCCCGGCCCGGCGGCGGATGAAGTCGGTGCCCACCCGCTTCACGGCGGTGAGCCGCGTCACCGTCTCGCCGTCGATGGAAAAGTCGCGGCGCTCCATGCTGCCGGACAGGTCCATGACCAGCATGATCTCACGGCCCGAGGCCGGAAGCGCGGTGGCGGGCAGGACGAGGCGGGGGCCGGCGAGGGCCGCCACCAGGGCGGCCCACAGGGTCCAGATCAGGAAAGCGCGACCGCGTCCGCGCGCCGCCACGCTGTCGCCGCGGCCTGTTCCCGCTACCAGGGAGGCGGGAACGCGCAAGGCTCCGCTCGATCCGATCCGCTCGGGCGGCAGTAGCCGGGCCGCGACGAGGGGAAGTGGCAGGAGCAGCAGCGCCAGGGGCGCGGCGAGATCGAAGGCGGAGAGGAAGGCGGTGAACCAAGCTGGCATCGGGTCAGGCCCTGATCCGCGCGAAGAGGCGGCCGAGTTCGGTATCGATCGCTTCGATGTCGGCCGGAGAGGAGCGCCGGTACAGGCCCTCCGTCACGACCCTGCCGGCGCCCTTGCTGAAGAGGTCCGTGGCGAACAGGCGGTCGAGGGTGGCGGCCCAGTCTCCACCGTGGGTCGAGGCGGCCTCGTCGCCAGCCAGCGTCCGGGTAAGGCGCCGCAGCAGGCGGGCCTGCGCGACGAGGCGCGCCTCCGGGGGAAGTGCCCGCGTCTCGGACAGAGCGCGCAGGGCCGAGGCCCACACCGAGGCCCTCGACCGTGCCCGCATCAGCCTGACGAGGCCCACGAGGAGGGCCGCGACGAAACCCAGCGCGATGGCCAGCACCACCTCGCCCTGCGCGCCGCTGGCCGCATTGGCCGGTAGGTGCAGGCCGCGCAGCTGCGTGAGATCGGTGGGGGAGGTAAGCGGGTTCACGCGCTACAGCACCGCATCGAGACGTTCCATCAGCGGGGCATAGGCCTCGGGGCCGGCCTCGGCGTCGAGGCGCAAACCCTCGATCCCGCGACGGGCATAGGCGATGAGCCGGTCGTCGGGCGCGCCGTCCGCATTGGCGGCGGCACGCCCGACCTGGACCGTACCGCGCTGCCCGTCCGGTGTGGAGAACGGAAAGAATCCGGCCGGCTTCCTGCGCTCGAACGCGTCGCTGATGAGGACGAGGCGGATCGACAGGCGTTCGGCCAGCACGGTGAGGAGATGGTCGAACTCGGGTCCCGGTGCGTCGAGGGCACTGCCGATGACGAGATGACCGCCGGACGGAAGCAGGCTGGCCGCCACGGTGAGGCTTTGATCGAGGGGAGGGTCCATCCTGTCCGAGGCGGCGAGCGCCTGGGCGTGGGCCATGGCGAGGGCCCCCGTCACCGCCGTCATCGCCCGCTCTCCACCGCCGGGACGGACCACCACCGGCTCGCCCGAGGAGGCCGCCACGAGGCCGACCCGGCCGCCATCGCCGACGATGCGCCAGCCCAGAAGCACCAGGGCTTCGGCCGCCGCCACCGAGCGCAGGGCGCGGCGCGTGCCGAACAGCATGGAGGGGCGAAAATCCGCCAGCAGAACCACGGCGCGGTCGCGCTCGTCATGGTGGGTCCGCACGTGGAGGATGCCGGTGCGGGCGGTGGCATTGCGGTCGATATGGCGGCGGTCGTCGCCCTCGGACCAGAGCCGCACGTCGTCGGGCTCGGAGCCGCGCCCGCGCCGCCGCGTGACGATGCCGCCGGGGAGGCCCGCCAGGGTCCGGGTGGCCGGGGAGACGCCGCGGCGGGCGAGGTGGCGCAGGCCCATCAGGGCCTCGCCCGAGAGATGGATCCCGGGGCCGTGCGCGGAGCCCGCGGTCGGGCCGGAGGGGGACGCCATGGCTGTGCTACCCGACCATTCCGCCTTCAGAGCGCCCGGACCCGCTGGACGAGGCCCTTGATGATGCCCCGCGCGGTCTGTCCCTCGGCGGCGGCGCGCCAGGTGAGACCGATCCGGTGCGCCAGGGCGTCGGCGGCGAGATCGGAGATATCCTCCGGGATCACGTGGTCGCGGCCGCGCAGATAGGCCCGCGCCTTGCCGGCGAGCATGAGCGCCAGCGTCCCGCGCGGGGAGGCCGGATGCTCGATCGAGGCGCGGAGATCCGGTGCGGCCTTGTCGGTGCGGGTGCCGGCCACGAGCCGCACCAGATAGTCCTTGAGAGCCGACGAAACGTGGACGTTGAGGGCCGCCGCGCGCGCGGCACGGATCTCCGCCACCGTGAGCTTCACCGCCATCGCCTCGGCATGGTGGTTCAGTTCGCCCTCGACGAGGTCGAGGATACGGCGCTCGGAGGCTTCGTCCGGCATCTCCACCACCACGTGGAGGAGGAATCGGTCGAGCTGTGCCTCCGGCAGGGGGAAGGTGCCCGCGTGCTCGATGGGATTCTGGGTCGCCACGACCATGAATGGGTCGGGCAGCACATGGGTATGTCCGGCGACCGTGATCTGGCCCTCGGCCATGGATTCCAGCAGGGCCGACTGGACCTTGGGCGGCGCGCGGTTCACCTCGTCCACGAGGATCAGGGAGTGGAACAGCGGGCCGGGCAGGAACTCGAAATCGCCGGCATCCTGGCGCCAGACGGTGGTGCCGGTGAGATCGGCCGGCATCAGGTCGGGCGTGCATTGGATGCGGGCGAAGCTGCCGTCGAGCCCGTCCGACAGGCGCTTGACCGCGCGGGTCTTGGCGAGGCCTGGCGCGCCCTCGATGAGAAGATGGCCACCGGTGAGAAGCCCGATGAGCAGGCGCTCCACCAGGGTCTCCGCGCCGATGAGCCCATGGCTCAGCCCATCGCGCAAGGCAAAGATGCGGGCGCGCAGGGCTTCGTCGGCAGCCTGCGGCTGCAGGCCGGCGGGACGCGTGGCCAATGTCGCATCACTCATGAGCGGGTCATGATCGTGGCAGGGCCGGCGTACAGCACCATGCGCGTCTCCTCGGGCGGATTCTTAAGAGATCCCTATGTCGGTCGGGTGTGCCTGCTGCGGAGCACCGGCGTCAATCCCGTGGGACGTTTCCCGTGAAACACGAGGGTGAGATCGGGCAGAATGCCCGCACATCGGAATTTCATGAAGTCGAATGCGTGCAGAGCGGATTTCTCTGCCGGTCGGAAGGATTTCAGCTGGAATTCGGCGTTATGTCGCATCCCACGCGACATCAGTGGAAACCCAGGGCCGCCCTCCCGGTTTCCGTCCTCACCGAGCGGGTAGACTGGAGCAGACCATGAGTACGGACCTCTTCCCCGGCTTCAGCGCGGACTGGATCGACATTCCGGAGGGCCGGTTCTTCGCCCGCAGCGGCGGTCGCGAGGATGCGCCTCCCCTGATCCTCATCCATGGATTTCCGCAGACCCATGCCTGCTGGCACCGCATCGCTCCTTCGCTGGCAGAGACCCATCGCGTGGTGTGCCTCGATCTGAAGGGCTACGGCTGGTCGGAAGCGCCCAAGGGCGACGTCCGCCACGACGTCTATTCCAAGCGCCGCATCGGCCGCGACGTGGTGGCGGTCATGGAGCGTCTCGGCCATGTCCGCTTCGGTCTCGTGGGCCATGATCGCGGCGGGCGGGTGGGCTACCGCCTCGCCCTCGACGAGCCGGGCCGGATCGAGCGCCTCGCTCTCCTCGATATCCTGCCCACCCTCGTCCAGTGGGAGCGGATCGAAGCCGATCCCGAAGTGTCGTCCCATTGGGCATCCCTGGCCCGGACGGCCCCCGGTCCGGAGGAGGAGATCGGCCGCGATCCGGTCGCCTATTTCGAGAGGCTCCTCCGGCAATGGAGCAACGCCCGGAGCCTCGACCCCTTCGCCCCGGAGGCCTTGCGCCTCTACCGCGAGAACTGGAGCGTTCCCGAGCGCATCCACGCCTTCTGCGAGGATTACCGCGCCGGTGCGACCCGCGACCGCGAGGCGGATCTCGACGACCTCGCTGCAGGCAAGACCCTCTCCTGCCCGACCCTGATCCTCACCGGGGACGGCTATCTCGACCATTCGCACGAGACCCCGCTGGCGGCGTGGCAGCGCACCTTCGCGCCGAAGGCCGAGGCCGTGGACATCATCTCCGGCCATTTCCTGGCGGAGGAGAACGCGGCCAAGACCCTCAAAGCCCTGCGCGCCTTTCTCGCTGGCTGACACGCGAAGCGTCACCGTTTCGTCATGGGCGGGCGACATGCAGCGCCCATGACCGCGCTCCTCGCCTCGCCGCTCCCCGAATTCGTCAATTCCGCCATCAGCCTCGTCGTCGCGTTCGTCCTCGGCACGATGATCGGCGCCGAGCGGCAATATCGCCAGCGCACGGCGGGCCTGCGGACCAACGTGCTGGTGGCGGTGGGCGCGGCCGCCTTCGTCGATCTCGGCATGCGCCTCGAAGGGACGCGCGGGGCGGTGAGCACGGTCGCCTACGTCATCTCGGGCGTCGGCTTCCTCGGGGCCGGCGTCATCATGAAGGAGGGCATGAACGTGCGCGGCCTCAACACTGCCGCTACCCTCTGGTGCTCGGCGGCGGTGGGAGCCTTTGCCGGCGCGGACTTCCCCCTGGAGGCCTGTTTCGTCACGGCGGCGATCCTGTCCGGCAACACCCTGCTGCGGCCCCTGGTGAACGCCATCAACCGCGTCCCCATCGACGAGAGCCAAACCGAGGCCACCTACGAAGTGCAGATCACGGTGCAGGCCGAACATGCCGGCCCCGCCCGCGACCTCCTCGTGGAGCGGTTGGAGGCGGCGCATTACCCGGTCGGCGGCACCGAGGTGGTGGAGCGCGGCGAGGAGACGGTGGAGGTGGTGGCGACCCTGGTGGCGACGGCGGTGGACTCCGCCGAACTCGACGCGGTGGTGGCCGGGTTGGAGCGTGACGGGCGGATCAGCCATGCGACCTGGTCGGTCCAGACCGCCGATTGAGCGTGTCCGCCGCCATTGCCGCCGTGCGGGAGAAGACCAACCTAGGCCCGTGATGCCGGGCCCAGTCCCGGCGATGGAGGGCTCTCACCATGACCGGAACACGCAAGAACGCATTGATCGTCGGGGCTTCGCGCGGCCTGGGCCTCGGATTGGTGGAGACGTTTCTCCAGCGCGGCTGGGCCGTCACCGCCACGCAGCGCTCGCCCTCCGGCGGATTGGCGGCTCTGGCCTCCGACGCGCTCACCGTCGAGACCGCCGATATCGACGATGACGGGGCGGTGGCGGCCCTCCACGACCGGCTGGCGCAGCAGCGCTACGACGTGATCTTCGTGGTGGCGGGCGTGGCGACCCAGGCGCACGATCCTGCCCACGACGTCCCGCGCGACGTCGCCGCGCAGGTCTATCTCACCAACGCCATCAGCCCGATCCGCTTCGCCGAATTGTTCCGCGACCGGCTGGCGGGCAACGGCCTCATCGCCTTCATGAGCTCCGTCCTCGGCAGCGTCGCCCTCAACGAGAGCGGCGGATGGGAGACCTACCGCGCGAGCAAGGCGGCGTTGAACACGCTGGCGATCAGCTTCGAGATCCGTCATCGCGACGAGGGGTTCGGCGTCGCTCTCCTCCATCCCGGCTGGGTCCGTACGGAGATGGGCGGCGAGGAGGCGGATCTCGACGTGGCAACGAGCGTCACTGGCCTCGCCGACGTCATCGAGGGCCGCCTCGGCAAGCCCGGCATCGCCTATCTCGACTATACCGGCGCGACCTTGGCCTGGTAGGCGCTCAACGCCGCCCGTCGAGGGGGCGACCGCGCCGTTCCACCACCACCGGCGGGCGGGTGCGGCGCTCGACGATGACGGTGCGCGGCGCCCGGCTCGGGCTGCCGGCGGTGAGGATGCGCTCGGAAATCTTCTCGGGCTTCGGCTTCTCGGCGGCGAGCACGTGCGGGCGCACCTCGTCGAGGGGAAGTCCGATCAGGCCGGCGGCGATCTCGACCTGCTGTTCGAGATCGTCCGCGAGATCCTGCGCGGCGGAGATCGCCTCGGGGATCGTCGGCGGTTCGCGCCGGACACGGATCGGCGGCAGGTCCTGGAAGGATTTCGGCGTCTTCTTCACGACTCGGCCCGCGCTCCACACCCATCGAGGATAGCGCGACCCGAGCGAGAGTGCATTGCACCATTTTGGCGACGCACCCACGCGCTCCGTGCATTCCCTTTTCGCCGCCGGAATTTCTCGCAGATCCGGCAAGAGATGCCCTGCCCGCATCCGCATGGTCGTCGAATTGCCCAGGAAACGAGCATATTAACGTGTCGATATGCCACATCCATGATGGGATGGCGAAGCTGTTCCGCGCGCCGTTGCATGCGGCCACGCTGCCGCCGATACTGGCGTGATCATGTTTCCCATCACCGATCTCACCGATGTCAGGCTGGTCCCGGCCCGCCCCGATCTGGCCGACGTCCGACTACAGGGGCGTGTCGAGGCCACGCGTTACGTCGCCGGGCGAAGCGGCCGCCTCATCGCCGCCTCGGCCCCATTGCGGCGCAGGCCGAGCCAGGATGCGGGGATCGAGACCGAGGCGGTGATGGGCGACCCCGTGACCCTCTATGAGACGGGCGAGGGCTTCGCCTTCGTGCAGCTCGAGACCGATGGCTATGTCGGCTACCTGCCGGAGGCCGCCCTCGCCCCGGAGGCTCCGGCACCGACCCACCAGGTGACGGCCCTGCGGACGTTCCTCTATCCGGCCCCCAACATGAAGCGGCCGCCCCTGGGCCATGTGAGCCTCGGCGCCGGGCTCGGCATCACCGGACGGGAGGGCGATTTCCTGCGCCTCGCCGACGGTGCTTACGTCTTCGCCGATCATTGCGTGCCGGTCGGCATCGTGGAGCCCGATCCTGCCGCCACCGCCGAGCGACTCGTGGGGACGCCCTATCTCTGGGGCGGGCGCACCAGCCTCGGGCTCGATTGCTCGGGCCTCGTCCAGCTCTGCCTCGCTTTGGCGGGCGTTCCGTCTCCCCGCGACGCGGACCAGCAGGAAGCGGCCCTCGGCACGGCGCTGCCCACGCGCCTCGACGGCCTGATTCGGGGCGACCTCGTGTTCTGGCGCGGCCATGTGGGAATGATGCTGGACGAGAGCCGCCTCATCCACGCCAACGGTCACCACATGGCGGTGGCGGTGGAGTCCCTGGCGGTGGCGGTGGCGCGCATCGCCGAGAAGAGCTACGGCGCCGTGACGTCGATCCGGCGGATCACGCCTTCAATCGGGTCTTGATGCGGGTGATCAGCCCGTCCCGGACGTCGCGATAGGCCTCGAGGCGCTGCTCGCGGGAGGCCTCCTGCATCAGCGTCGGGTCCGGCGTCGGCCAGTACTCCACGTCCACGGCGTTGGTGCGGGTGACTTCCAGGGCGGCGTGGTGGGCCTCGGGCGACAGGGTGATGATGAGGTCGAAGTTCAGCCCCTCCCATTCCTCCAGTTCGAGGAGGGTCCGGGGCCGGTGCTTCGAGGCGTTGATGCCGATCTCGTCGAGGGCCGCCACCATGAACGGGTCGGCCGGCTCGCCGGAGCGCACGCCCGCCGACTGGACATACGTGGACTTGCCGAAATAGTGGCGCGCCACCGCCTCCGCCGCGAGGGACCGCACGGCGTTGAAGTTGCACATGAACAGCACCGACTGCACGCGCGTCTTCTTCGGGCCGGCCTCTTCCGCCATCCGGTGACTGCCTTGGGCTTCAAACGACGGGGAGGGCGCTCACGCCTTCCAGTGCAAGGCGAAGACCAGGGTGAACAGGCGCCGCGCGGTGTCGTGGTCGAGATCGACCTTGCCTTCGAGCCGCTGTCGCAGAAGCTCGGAGGCTTCGTTGTGCAGGCCCCGCCGCCCCATGTCGATCGCCTCGATCTGGGTGGGCGAGGCGGTCTTGATGGCGTTGTAGTAGCTCTCGCAGATCATCTCGTAGTCGCGGATCACCCGGCGGAACGGGGTCAGCGACAGCAGGTGCGTCATCACCGGCTCGCCGTCCTCGCGGCGGATCGCGAAGGAGAGCTTGTTCTCGACGAGGCCGAGGGTGAGCGCGTAGGGTCCCTCGCGTCCGGGAATCGAGAAATGGTTCTCTTCCAGGATGTCGAAGATCGCGATGGCGCGCTCGTGCTCCTGGTCGGGGTTGCCCCGGCCGATGGAATCCTCGTCGAAGGTCACCGCCGCGAGGCGGTGAATCGCCGGCGACGCTCCTGCCGATCGTCCCGTTTCCGGTTGTCCTGACTCTGCCATCGTCCCCTCACAGATTCAGGCGGATCGCCACGGAGCGGGCGTGGCCGTCGAGGCCCTCCGACCGTCCGAGGGCGATGGCTGCCGGCCCCAGGGCCCTCAACGCAGCGGGATCACAGCGCAGGATCGTCGTCCGCTTCATGAAATCGAGTACGCCGAGGCCGGACGAGAACCGCGCCGAGCGGGCGGTGGGCAGGACGTGGTTGGGACCGCCGACGTAATCGCCGATGGCCTCGGGCGTGTGGCTGCCGAGGAAGATCGCGCCGGCGTTGCGGACCTTGGCGGCCAGCGCCTCCGGGTCGGCGGTCTCGATCTCCAGGTGTTCGGGGGCGAGGCGGTCCACCAGGGGGACGGCCTCGTCGAAATCGCGGACGCAGACGATCGCGCCGTAATCGCGCCAGCTCGCCCGGGCGATGTCGGCCCGGGGCAGGGTGGCGAGAGCCCGCTCCACGGCGCTCTCCACGGCATCGGCGAGGTCCGACGAATCGGTGATGAGGATCGACTGGGCGGCGACATCGTGCTCGGCCTGGGCGAGAAGGTCGGCGGCGACCCAATCGGGGTTGGCGTGGCCGTCGGCGAGGATCAGCACCTCGGAGGGGCCGGCGATCATGTCGATGCCGACCTGCCCGAAGACCCGGCGCTTGGCCGCCGCCACCCAGGCATTGCCCGGTCCGACGATCTTGGCCACGGGGGCGATGGTCTCGGTGCCGTAGGCGAGCGCCGCCACGGCCTGAGCGCCGCCGACCCGGTAGATCTCGCTGACACCGGCGAGGTCGGCGGCGGCGAGCACCAGGGGGTTCATCTGCCCCTCCGGCATCGGCACCACCATGACGACCCGCGGCACTCCGGCGACGCGGGCGGGAATGGCGTTCATCAGGACGGAGGAGGGGTAGCTCGCGGTTCCGCCGGGCACGTAGAGGCCGACCGATTCGAGCGCCGTCCAGCGCCAGCCCGAGGTCACGCCGATCGCGTCGGTGGCCATGTGGTCGGCCGGCACCTGGCCGCGATGGAAGGCCTCGATGCGGGTCGCCGCGAGGCGGAGGGCGTCCAGGGCCTCGGCCGGACAGGCGGCGATGGCCGCCCGCACCTCATCGGGCGTCACCCGCAGGGTCGCGGCGGAAAACTCCTCGCCGAGCCGATCGAAGCGGCGAGTGTAGTCCACCAGGGCCGCGTCACCGCCGGAGACCACGCCGGCGATGATCCCGCGCACGGTCTCGTCCACATCCTCGGAGATCTCGCGCTTGACGCTGAGAAGGCCGGCGAAGGCGGCGGCGAAATCGGCGTTGCGGCTGTCGAGGCGCACCATCAGGCAGGATCTTTCCGGGTGGGATCTTTCAGGACGTCGTCCTCGGTGGAGGGAGCCGCGCCCGCATGGTCTTGGATCGGATGGTCTTGGATCGCACGGTCTTGGAACGCTTGTCCCTGGATCGCGGCACGCCCGGCTTCCGCCGCCTCGTGGTCGGGGCGGCCTTCCACCTCCCAGACCGGACCGAGATCCTTCAGCCGCGCCTCGATGCATTCCACATCGAGCTGGATCGCCGCTTTGCCGGCAAAGACCAGGGTGACGGTGCCGGAGGGGTCCTCCTTCGGCTCGAAAGTGACGGCCAGCAGGTTGAGCGGCTCGTCGGAGGTGGAGCCGGGCGTGATGCCGCGTGCGCGCACGGCCATGACCCGCTCGAAATGGAGGCCGGTGAGGCGCCGGCGCGGAGCCTCGGCATCCGGCGTCGACCAGTCGAAACGCCGCCCGACCAGCACGAAGCGGTGCGACGACGCCAGATAGGCGAGGTCCTGCGGCCGCAGGACCGCATCCTGGAGATGAGCCGAGAGGATGGCGAGATCCTCCGCGTCGAGGGCGGCGAGCTTGAGGAGCTCCATGTCGGGTTCGCATCTGGCCGGACGCCGCCGGATCGGGCGCCGGGTGTGGAAGTGGGTCGGCCGTAGGTAGCGAGGCGACCGTCCTGCGGCAACTGCGCGGCCTGGAACATTTGCAGCGTGCCGGCGATACCGGCCGTCCGCCGTGCCGACGTCAGACGACGTTCATGCGCAGGGCACTACTCCTTTCCCGACTTGTGAATCGGGACATCCAAAGCCATGACCGCCGGACCTGTACGTCGTATCGCCTTTGCTGCCTTCACCGCCCTGACGATGACGGCCGGCCTGGGGCAAGCCCAGGCCCAGGTTCCGCACTATCCTGATGACGGCTACAACCGGCCGACCTACGACCGGTCGCCTTATGGCCGTTCGCCCTATGGCGACGACCGGCGCCGGGGCGACGACCGCTACGATGGCTATGCCCGGCCCTACGAGGATGGCGAGCGCCGGCCCCTGCCGCCGCGATACGGACGCCAGCGCATGGGCAGCGTCTGCGTCACCTCGCGCGGCAATTGCCCCGCTTATCCCAGCCCGATCCAGGCGCCCTGCCGCTGCGACATCCCGGGCTTCGGCCCCAAGCGCGGCAACGTGCTGGAATAGGGCCTTCGACCGGGAGTCGCGGGCCGCCTTCCGGGTCGGACGGGGTCAGGCACGGACCCGGCTGATCTCGGCGCCGCAGCGGCCGAGCTTGGCCTCCAGCGCCTCGAAGCCGCGGTCGAGATGGTAGACCCGGTTGATGCTGGTCTCGCCCTCGGCGGCGAGGCCGGCGATGACGAGGGAAACCGAGGCGCGCAGGTCCGTGGCCATGACGGGGGCGCCCTTGAGGCGCTCCACCCCGTCGACGATGGCGAGATCGCCTTCGAGCCGGATCTTGGCGCCGAGACGCGCGAGCTCCTGCACGTGCATGAAGCGGTTCTCGAAGATGGTCTCGCGAATGTGGGACTGGCCCTTGGCTAGGGTCATCAGCGCCATGAACTGCGCCTGCAGGTCGGTGGGGAAGCCGGGGAACGGGTCGGTGGTCACGTCCACCGCCACGATGCCACCGCCGTTGCGGCGAATGCGGATCGTGTCGGCCGTGGAGGTGATGTCGGCGCCGGTGGTCTTCAGCACGTCCAGCGCACTGTGCAGGAGGTCGGCGCGGGTGTTCTCCAGGGTGACGTCACCGCCCACCATGGCGGCGGCCATGGCATAGGTCCCCGTCTCGATCCGGTCGGGCAGGACGGTATGGCGGGCACCGTTCAGGCGCGAGACGCCCTCGATGGTGATGCGCGGGGTGCCGGCTCCCGAAATCCTGGCGCCCATCTTGATGAGGCAATCGGCGAGATCGACCACTTCCGGCTCGCGCGCGGCGTTCTCGATCAGGGTGGAGCCGTTGGCGAGCGACGCCGCCATCAGCGCCACATGGGTGCCGCCCACCGTGACCTTGGGGAAGTGGATCTCGCCGCCGCGCAGGCCGTTCTTCGCCTTCGCCACCACGTAGCCGCCATCGATCTCGACGGTGGCGCCGAGGCGCTCCAGGGCCATCAGCATGAGGTCGATGGGGCGGGTGCCGATGGCGCAGCCGCCGGGCATTGAGACGCGGGCCTCGCCGAAGCGCGCGAGCAGCGGCGCGATCACCCAGAAACTCGCCCGCATCGTGGAGACGAGTTCGTAGGGCGCGGTGGTGTCGATGACGTTGGAGGCGGTGAGCCGGATGGTCTGGCCGGTCTCCGTCGTATCACCCGGACGCTTGCCCACCACCATGTGGTCGACGCCGTGATTGCCGAGGATGCGCAGCAGGGCGTGGATGTCGGCGAGGCGCGGCACGTTGATGAGTTCGAGGGATTCCCCCGTCATCAGGCTGGCGATCATCAGGGGCAGGGCGGCGTTCTTGGCGCCCGAAATCGGGATGACGCCGTGGAGCGGCTTTCCGCCGATGATGTTGATCCGGTCCATCGTCGTCCTTCGCGCGGCGTCCTGCCCTTTCCCGTGACGGGAGGGCGGCGCCGACCTCATTCTTCAATCGGTGGCGGTGCGCTCGCGGCACGGCCTTATCGAGCCGCCTATACGTGAGTTTTGTCCGAAAAAGGATCGTCAGCCGTCTTCGTCGCGATCCGGCTTCGCTTCCGTTCGCTCGCCGGCATCGCCGGTTTCCACCGCGGCCGCGGCCTGCCCGCGGACCCGCGTCTGGGCCTTGCGGCGCTTCAGGTTGTCTCGCAGGGCCGCCTTCAGCCGCTCGTTGCGCGTGGCGTCGTTCTTCATGGCGTTCACTGCGCGACCCATCGTCGCCAGGGCGAAATACCGGCTTTGCCACCCGGTCTCAACAGGCGCAGAGCTGGAATGCAGGAGTCGACTTGAACCAATTCCAAGTTCGCCTGTATCGTCGGGGCCGTGGCGTCGAAATCAGCACCGTCTGATTCCTTCCGCGCCATGCGAAGCGAGATCGTTGCGCCAGCGGGACTTGACGGTCGGAAAGACCCGCAGCGGAGAGTTTGGTGCTTCGGAACAAGCCCTTTGTAACGATGCTGCTGCTGAATGCAGACGAGCGGATGCCGGAGCCGCCAAGAGCGGCGCTGCCATGCGGTCGGCCATAGCGTGAAGGACGGATGCCCGTGAATCGGATGCCCGCGATGACGATGATCAGCGATACGACGACGCCCCGCGATTCCTCCGGTCAGGGATCGTCCACTCGCGCGTCGTTCGGGCAGGGCCGGACCGATTACGAGAGCTATTTCCGCAAGGCGGTGGACCGTCTTCACGACGAGCGCCGCTACCGGGTGTTCGCCGATATCGAGCGGATCGCCGGGCGCTTCCCCACGGCCAACTGGCGCCGTCCGGACGGCAGCACCCGCGAGATCACCGTCTGGTGCTCCAACGACTATCTCGGCATGGGCCAGCATCCGGACGTGGTCTCGGCCATGACCAAGACCGCCGCCCGCTGCGGCGTCGGCGCCGGTGGTACCCGCAACATCGCCGGCAACAATTCGCCGCTGGTGGACCTGGAGCGCGAACTCGCCGACCTGCACGGCAAGGAGGCGGGCCTCGTCTTCACCTCCGGCTACGTCTCGAACCAGGCCGGCATCTCCACCATCGCCAAGCTGATCCCGAACTGTCTGATCCTGTCGGATGCGTTCAACCACAATTCGATGATCGAGGGCGTGCGCCATTCGGGCTGCGAGAAGCGCATCTTCCGCCACAACGATCTCGCCCATCTCGAAGAACTGCTGATCGCGGCCGGCGACCGTCCGAAGCTGATCGCCTTCGAGAGCGTCTATTCCATGGACGGCGACGTCTCCGACATCGGCGCCATCTGCGACCTGGCCGACACATACGGCGCCATGACCTATCTCGACGAGGTCCATGCGGTGGGCCTCTACGGCGAACGCGGCGGCGGCATCGCCGAGCGCGACGGGGTGATGCACCGGGTCGACGTGATCGAGGGGACGCTCGCCAAGGGGTTCGGCTGTGTCGGCGGTTACATCACCGCCTCGACGGTCCTGTGCGACGCCGTGCGCAGCCACGCGCCGGGCTTCATCTTCACCACCGCCCTGCCGCCGGCCATCGCGGCGGCGGCCCGCGCTTCGGTGCGCTACCTCAAGCGCTCGCAGGTGGAGCGCGCGGCGCACCAGCGCCAGGCCGCCCTCACCAAGGTGGCGCTGGAAGAGGCGGGCCTGCCGGTGCTCCCCACCGAGACCCATATCGTGCCGGTGATGGTGGGCGATGCCGAGCTGTGCAAGGCGGCGGCCGACCACCTCCTCGAACAGCACGGCATCTACATCCAGCCGATCAACTACCCCACCGTGCCCCGCGGCACGGAGCGCCTGCGGATCACGCCCTCGCCGTTCCACGACGCGGCCCGCATCGCCAAGCTGACGGCGGCGCTCACCGAGACCTGGGACACCCTGGACCTGCCCCGCGCCGGCACGGTGTTCGTCGAGGCGGCGGAGTAGGGAGCGGTCAGTTCAACCGCCAGATCGCCACGGTGAGCACCGTCGCGAAGGTGACCCAGGCGGCGTAGGGCACGAGCAGCCACGCCGCGAACCGGTCGAAGCGCCAGGACAGGCGGATGGTCCAGAGGATCATCGCCAGCATCGCCGCGGCGACGATCCCCGCCCAGCCGAGGGCATGGGCCGAGAAGAAGACCGGCGACCAGGCCGCGTTGAGTGCCAGCTGGGCGGCGAAGGCACCGACCGCCAGCCCCCAGGCCCGCCGCGTCGGACCCGTCGCCGGAGACGCGCCGAGCAGGCGCCAGAACGACAGCGCGATCATCGCGTAGAGGATCGTCCAGGCCACCGGGAACAGCCAGTTCGGCGGGTTGAAGCCGGGCTTCGTCAGGCCGGCATACCAGCCCTCGATATTCGGCGTGGTGCTGAGCGAGCCGATCACCGAAGTGGCCACTACGGGCAGGATGGCGACCGCTAGGCGAGGCCAGAAGGAGAAGACCGGCCGTTCCGGAACATCGAGGGCGGACGTCATCGGCGTGGATCATTCCTCTGAGGCTTCAAAACGTGCGGGCGTGAAAGGCGTTTTATGTCGGCGAGGGTTTCGCCGAGGCTGGTTTCATGCCCCGGTTTCATGCCGATGACAGCCCAACGCCCTCAACGTACGGATGGTCCGATGACTGAGTCCACCACCCCCTTCACCAAGCGCACCCTGGCCGCGCAGGCCATGGGCCATGTCGATCCGGTGACGCGGGCGGTGGTGGCGCCGCTCCATGTCTCGACGACGTTCCTCCGCGATCCCGACAACGGCTACAGTTCGGGCTTCTCCTATGCCCGGCCGGACAACGCCACGACCCGCGAGGCCGAGGCCGTCATCGCCATGCTGGAGGAGGCGCCGGCCGGCGCGATGCTGTTCGGCTCCGGCATGGCGGCGGCCACCGCCGTCTTCTCGGCTCTCGAGCCCGGAGACCACATCGTCGCGCCCCTCGTGATGTACTGGGCCTTGAAGCGCTGGCTTCAGCAGGAAGCGCCGCGGCGGGGCTGGGGCCTCGATTTCGTCGCCATGGACGATCTCGACGCCCTGCGCGCCGCGATCAGGCCGGGGACGACGAAGCTCGTCTGGGTGGAGACGCCCGGCAATCCGCTCTGGACCATCACCGACATCGCCGCCGCGGCCGAGATCGCGCACGGGGCGGGGGCGCGTCTCGCCATCGATTCCACCGCCGCCTCGCCGATCCACACCCGGCCCCTGACGCTCGGGGCCGACATCGTCATGCACTCGGCCACCAAGATCCTGAACGGGCATTCCGACGTGGTCGCCGGTGTCCTCGCCTCGGCCCGCGCCGATGCGTTCTGGGAGCGGATCGGCGCGATCAGGGCGGGGGGAGGAGCGATCCTCGGACCGTTCGAGGCCTATCTCCTCATGCGCTCCCTGCGGACCCTGCCCCTGCGCGTCGCCGCGCAATCCGCCAATGCGGCGGACCTCGCCCGGCGCTTTTCGGTGCATCGGCGCGTGGGGTCGGTGCTCTATCCCGGCCTGCCGGGCGATCCCGGCCACGCGGTGGCGGCGCGCCAGATGGAGGGGGGCTTCGGCTTCATGCTGTCGATCCGGGTCGCGGCCGGCGAGGAGGCGGCCATCGCCACGGCGGCGCGGGTACGCCTGTGGAAGCGCGCCACGTCGCTCGGCGGCGTCGAGAGCCTGATCGAGCACCGCGCCTCGGTGGAGGGGCCGGGCACGCCGTGTCCCCCCGATCTGCTGCGGCTCTCCGTGGGAATCGAGCATGTGGACGACCTGTTCGCGGATCTCGACGCGGCGCTGGGCTGATTTCCTCGTCGGTTCTTGGCGCGATCCCGCCCTTCGCGCATTGTGCGAGGGACGGACCGCCGCCGGGCGGTCGCCGCGATGCGAGCGAGGACGACCCAATGCGATTCCCTGTTCCCCTCCTGACCGGCGCCCTCGCGCTCGTCGCCCTCACGACCGTGGCCCCGGCCGCCGATGGGCCGCCCAAGCTCGATGTGCAGGCCACCTGCAAATCCTCGGTCCGCGCCGAAGCCAGCGTCAGCGACAACGCCACCGTCGAGGGCTGCCTGCGTTCGGAAGAGGCGGCGCGCAAGGAAGCCCAGCGCCGCTGGGGCGACTACTCGCCGGCCGCCAAGACCCAGTGCGAGAAGCAGTTCCAGGCGGGCGGCTTCCCGTCCTACGTGGAGATGGTGACCTGCCTCGAACTGGCGAGCGGCACGGTGCCGACCCAGGGGACCGGACCCGGCGCGGATACCAGTTCCGGCGCCCGGCGCGAGAAGGCGGACGGCAATGCCGGCGCCGCCACCGCCGAGCCGAAGCCGAGCCAGCGCACCAACCCGATCGAGGTGCTGGAGAAGCCCTAGCTCCCAGGGTCAGAATGCGATGATCTTGATCAGACGGGGTGCGATTCATGACCGAAGCCGTGCTGGACGATCATGATTGGCTGTAACGCGCCGTATCGGGACCAGAGCTGATGTGATCCAGGTAACTCCCCCAACGCCAAGCAGCGGACGCACGATGCTCGGGGTGCTCCTCGCGACGGGCCTTGCGATGAGCTTGGCACTCGTCGTGTATTGGGCGTCTCTCGTCTGGCGCGCGCCATCGGAAAATGAAGCCCATCGGGTGTCCGTTTCCCGCCCTGGATCGAAGGCTTTGGTGCTTGCCTTTGCCGTCGACCCGAGCTTTTGCAGCTGGAGCGGTCGCGGATGGTTCAGTGGTGGCGAGGTAATCTGCGCTGATGTCCCCCTGCACCTCTTCGAAGATCGCAAGGTGTGCGACATTAAAGGTCTATACTGCCGACCCGAGCACGACAGTTACAGAGCGTGTGTCAGTTACGAATGGACATTAGACCTTCTTGCTAATCCCTCGAATACCATGTCGTCTGGCGACCGTCATTATGCCTCAGTGTCGACTGGCTCCCACGACTGCAACAAAGGTTGGACGCAGGACGACGTGCGTCGCCAACTTGCCGAGCTTGGTCTCGCATCGATAACGGTTTTGCGTTTCGCAGACCGCTCACGAAGCCCTTGAATGTCCGCTTCCCACTTTGAGGAACCCTTCACACGGTCAAGCCGATGGGGTCTGGACCTAGCTCCCAGCCCCTCTAACCTCACCGCGGCGCAGAGATCTCCGCTTCTGCGGCCGTCCAGACGTCCTGGCGCGCGGGCTTGCCGCGCTCCTCGCCCCGGCGGACCGAGGCCAGGTCGAGGAGCTCGGGGGCGCGGTCCGTGTCGTCGATGGAGAGGAACAGGCGGTTCCTCTGCGAGGCGCGGCCGAGATCGGCGCGGCTGGTCAGAACGCTGAAGGCCGGGCTCGTGAGGAGCGCAAGGGCCACCGGCCCCATCCACAGGGCGAGCCAGGGGTCGCCGGCATAAACGAGCAGGCCGGCGAGCAGGGCACCCGCCACCAGGGCGTCCACCTGCAGGCGGATCGCCTCGGACCACGGCACCTGACGGTCGTCGCGCACCTGCGAATCCCACCGAACCACGCGGCCGAGGAAGGTGGTGGCGACGGCGCCGGCGGCAAAGACCGTCATGACCGGCCAGAGCAGCACCCAGACGATCTGTTCGAGCACGGCGCTCTTCAGGAGCGAAGCGGTGCCGCCGAAAGCGGCGCGGCGGGCCGGCGAGGCCAGGACATGGCCGAGGCTGAGGAGCTTCGGCAGCGCCATCACGGTGACGACGAGGGCGGCCAGCGCATGGGCGGCGAGGCCCGTCCCGGTGAGTCCATAGGCCAGGAGGCCGAGATCGCCGGTGACGGCGGCCTGGATCGAGGCGGCGGCGAGGAACAGCACCCAGAGCGGGCAGGCGAGGTAGGACAGGATCCCGACGATGAGGTGCCATCGGCTCGCGGCCCGCAGACCCGGCAGGGTGGTCACGCGCAGGTGCTGCATGTTGCCCTGGCACCAGCGCCGCTCGCGCCCCAGGAGATCGACGAGGTTCGTCGGCATCTCCTCCCAGGTGCCGCCCATCTCGGGCAGGAGGCAGACCTCCCATCCGGCCCGGCGCAGGAGGGCGCCCTCGACGATGTCGTGGCACAGGATCTCGCCGCCCAGCGGCGCCTTGCCGGGCAGCAGCGGCAGTTCGGCATTGTCGGCGAAGGCCGCGACCCGCAGGATCGCGTTGTGGCCCCAATAGCTCCCGTCCGCGCCCTGCCAGGTCTCGAGGCAGCGGATCGACAGCGGCGCGTAGAGCCGCACGGCGAATTGCTGGATGCGGGCGAACAGCGTGTCCCGGCCGGTGGCGTAGGAGACGGTCTGGATCAGCCCGACCTTGGGGGCTTCCTCCATCAGCCGGGCGAGGCGGCGCATGGTGGCGCCGGTCATCAGGCTGTCGGCGTCGAGCACGATCATGAAATCGTATTCCGAGCCGTAGGACTTGCAGAACTCGGCGATGTTGCCGGCCTTGCGGCCCGCATTGTCCTGGCGCCGCCGGTAGCGGAAACGCGGCAGGCCGGGGCCGTTCAGGCGCGCCCAGGCTTCGATCCGGGCGAATTCATGCTCCTCCACCGCCGCGATGGCGCCGTCGCGGGTATCGGAGAGGACGAAGACATCGATATCGGACCCGTCGCCGCCGCCACGCTGGAGCGAGCGGGCCATGACGCGCAGGGCGGCGAACACCGCCACCGCGTCCTCGGCATGGATCGCCACCACGGCCGCCGTGCGGCTCAGGCCCGAGGCGGTGGCCGGCACCGTGGCCGAGCGGATCTCGATCGCGGATTTGGCGGCATCGCCGAACCCGGTCGCCACGAGTCCGTAGACGTATTGCCAGGCGACGAAGGATTGCCACGCCATCACGAGGCCGAACAGCACGAGCACGGCCCAGCCCAACGCTCCGTCGGGGCGTCCGTAGGCGGACACGGCGAGCCACGCGATCGCGGCCGCGGTGACCAGGGTCGGCACCGCCAGCAGGAGCCGCCGCCACAGGAGCGACGGCTCCTCGAACGAGGGCGTCTCGCTCGGCCGGCTCGCGGGAATCGCCGGGACCGGGATTCCGGCTTCCGGGATTCCGACTTGGGATGCGTCGTGCGACAACCGGGTGATGGACATGGGGCGATGGACACTCGATCGAAGTGAAGTGAGCCGTCATCCGTCACGACATGAAGGGCATCGATGACACGGGACGACGGCGGAGACGAGCGTTCGGGACGCGAGCCCCTCTCGCGGCGGCAGACCTTGCGAACCGCGCTCGGTATGACCGCAGGCATGATAATGCCTAGTGCCGTCGACCTGAATACCGCCAGAACGATGGCCGCCGACACGGTCGACCCACCCCATGACGGGCCGATGACCTTCGAGGGGGTCGTGGCCCAGGCCCGCCGCCTCGCCGCCGCACCCTACCGGCCCGCTCCGGAGGATCTCCCGGCCCCCCTCGCCGGCCTCAGCTATGACGGCTATCGGGCGATCACCTTCCGCCCCGACGCGGCCCCTCGCCTGGGCGGTTCGTTCTCGTTGCAGCTGTTCCATCGCGGTTTCCTGCAGAAGAAGCGAGTCGCCCTGTTCCTCCAGCCGCCGGACGGACCGCCGCAGCCGATCCTCTATCAGTCGAGCCTGTTCGATCTCGGCTCCGACCTCGCCGGGCAGGATTTTCCGCGCGATCTCGGCTTTGCCGGCTTCCGGCTGCATCACGCCTTCGACGATGCGAAGCCGGCTCATCAGGAAGAATTCCTGGTCTTCCTCGGCGCCTCGTATTTCCGGCTGCGCGGAAAGATCCAGGAATACGGCCTGTCGGCGCGCGGCGCCGCGATCCAGACCGGCGGTCCCGGAGCGGAGGAGTTCCCGGACTTCACGGCGTTCTGGATCTGCGAGCCGAAGGCCGAGGCCCACGCCGTGACGATCCTGGCGCTCCTCGATTCGCCGAGCCTGGCGGGCGCCTACCGCTTCGTGGTCGAACCCGGCGAGACCTCGCGGATGGTCGTCACCGCCTCGCTGCATCCCCGCGCCGCCATCCCGCGCCTGGGCCTCGCGCCGCTGACCAGCATGTTCCTGCACGGGCAGAACGGACCGGGCGCGCGTGGAGCGGAGCGCTTCGACGATTTCAGGCCGCAGGTCCACGATTCCGATGGCCTCGTGGTTTCTACCGGGGACGACCGCCTGTGGCGCCCCCTGAGCAACGGACGGCGCGATCCGCAGATCTCGGCCTTCCGGGTCGATCCCCTAGAGGGGTTCGGGCTTCTCCAGCGCGAGCGAAGCTTTGCCGCCTATCTCGACGTCCAGGCCCGGCACGAGGCCCGGCCCGGCCTCTGGGTCACGCCCCAGGCGGGGTTCGGCGCCGGGGCGGTGCAGCTCTTCGAGATCCCGTCCCGCGAGGAGTACATGGACAACATCGTCGCGGCCTTCGTGCCGGCCGCACCCGTCACGGCGGGGAGCGCCCTCGACCTCGCCTACACGCTCGTGACCGTCGGGGCCGAGCCGGACACCGCCGTGCTCAGCGCGCTGGCCCGGGTGGTCTCGACCCGGGTCGGTTCGGCCGAGCGCCTGCGCCCGACCACGCCGCCGAGGCCGGAACGGCGCCTCTACGTCATCGATTTCGAAGGACCCGGCCTGCCCACCGGCCATGACGGGGACATCGCGGCCGAGGTCTCGGCCAGTGCCGGCACCATGGTCGATCCGGTGGTGGAGCGGGTGCCCCAGACCGGGGGCTGGCGCCTCTACGTGGAATGGCGCCCGCCGACGCCGCTGCCGCCCGGCGACGTCATCCTGCGGGCGCGCCTCATGCGCGGCGGTCGCCCGATCAGCGAGACCTGGGACAACGCTGCCTGATCGCCGATCTGACGACTTGGCGAGTTGCCGCAGGGATCGGAACGGGAGGACCGGTCGGGGATTCTCAACTTGGAACACCACCAGGTTGCGGAGCCGCCCGGGTCCCTCAGGGCCTTCGAAGCGCCTCGGGGCGCGGCGTCCGCCATCCCGCCGGAGCAGCACCCTTGGCGATCGAGACCCCCTACCTGCGCTACACGCCCGCCATCGAGACCCCCGAGGCCGACGAGGCCGAGACCAGCCGGTCCCTGAGCGAGACCATGCGGTCCATCAGCGAGACGACCCTCGCCCATGGCGGCCATGCCATCCGCAGCGTCCACGCCAAGGCGCATGGCGTGCTGAAGGCGGAGTTGGCGATCGCCGCCGACCTGCCCTCCGAGCTGGCGCAGGGCCTGTTCGCGACATCGGGGCGCTATCCGGTGGTGATGCGCTTCTCGACCATCCCCGGTGACATCCTCGACGACAGCGTCTCCACTCCGCGCGGCGTGGCGATTAAGATCGTCGGCGTGGAGGGCGAGCGTCTCGAAGGGTCGGAGGGGGATGCCACGCAGGATTTCGTGCTCGTCAACGGCCCGGCCTTCTCCGCACCCGGACCGAAGCAGTTCCTGGCGACCCTGAAGCTCCTCGCCAAGACCACGGACCGGGCCGAGGGGCTGAAAAAGGTCGCATCGGCGGCGTTGCGCGGCGTGCAGAGCGCGGTCGTGGTGGCCACCGGTTCGCCGAGCCCGACCCTGGCGACGCTTGGCGGACAGCCGGAGACGCATCTCCTGGGCGACAGCTTCTACAGCCAGGTCCCGCTGCGCTTCGGCGATCACATCGCCAAGATCGCGCTCATCCCGGTCTCGCCGGATCTGACGGCGCTCACCGACACGCCGCTGGACGACACCAGCGCCCCCAATGCGATCCGCGAGGCGGTATTGGCGCATTTCCGCACCCATGGCGGCACCTGGGAATTGCGGGCGCAGCTCTGCCTGAACCTCGACGACATGCCGGTGGAGGACGCCTCCGTGGTCTGGCCCGAGGAGGCGAGCCCCTACCGCACCATCGCCACCCTCACCGCCGGGCCGCAGGCGAGCTGGAGCGAGGCCCGGGCGGCTTACGTCGATGACGGCCTGTCGTTCAGCCCGTGGCACGGCCTCGCCGCGCATCGGCCGCTGGGCGGCATCATGCGCATGCGCAAATCGGCCTACGAGATGGGCAAGCGCTTCCGGGCCGAGAAGAACGGCCGCCGCATCGAGGAGCCGAAGAGCCTCGACTCGCTGCCGGAGTAAAGCCGGACGTTGCCGCGATGCGACAGGGCGGCGGCGATGATCGGGACGGGACCATCTCGCAATTGACCGTCCCGTCGCGGCCGACCTAGCGTGGCCGCGACGGTTCCCCTCCGGGGGATCAAAAGGGAACGCGGTGAGGATCTTGCATCCGATGCCGCGGCTGCCCCCGCAACTGTAAGCGGCGAGCCCATCATCAACACGTCACTGGATGCTCCGGCATCTGGGAAGACGATGAGAGGGCGGTGACCCGTGAGCCAGGAGACCTGCCGTCAGTCGTGGTCACACGCGAAACGCATCGGGCGGGGTGTCCTGGTGGGGTGTCGGGGCGTTCGCATGTCGCGAACGCATCGGCTTCGTTCGCGGTGACGTGCCACTGCCGTCGCCCGAGGTTCCTGCCGTGTCCGCCCATCCTCCACGCGCTCTCCATCCCCTCCTCGTCCTCGCGCTCATGACATCCGCGTCACCGGTCCTCGCCCAGGCCGGCGCGGCGACCACCGCCGAGGCGACCCTCGACGAACTCTCGGTGGCCGCCGACATGCGGCCGCCCCCTGCCGCTGCCGGTCCCGGTCTCGGTGGGGCGACGGGCGGAGCCGGCGGGGCCGAGGCGTTCGGCGCCCTGTCCGCCCCCGCGCTGACGTCGAGTTCCGGCGTGATCACCGGCAAGGCCCTCAACGACCGCCCGGTCACCCGCCCCGGCGAAGTGCTGGAGGCCGTGCCCGGCCTCATCGTGACCCAGCATTCCGGCGAGGGAAAAGCCAACCAGTACTTCCTGCGCGGCTTCAACCTCGACCACGGCAGCGACATCGCCATTACCATCGACGGCATGCCCGCCAACATGCGCACCCATGGCCACGGCCAGGGCTATGCCGACATCAACTTCCTCATTCCCGAGCTCGTCGGCGCGGTGGAGTTCCACAAAGGCCCGTACTTCGCCCGCGACGGCGATTTCGCCTCCGCCGGCTCGGTGCGGATCGACACGATCGACGCGGTGCCCCGCCCTCTCGCGCTGACCTCCCTCGGCAGCTTCGGCTACAAGCGGGCCCTCACCATCGCCTCCGCGCCCCTCGGGGAGGGGACGCTCCTCGCCGCCGGCGAGGCTCAGGTCTATGACGGACCCTGGGTGGTGCCGGATGCCATCCGCAAGCTCAACGGCGTGCTGCGCTACAGCCAGGGCACGGCCCTCGACGGGTTCTCCCTCACCGGCATGGCCTATTCCAACCGCTGGACGGCGACGAACCAGGTTCCGCAGCGGGCCATCTCCGAAGGCCTGATCGGCCGCTTCGGCACCCTCGACCCGAGCGATGGCGGCGATGCGAGCCGCTTCTCCCTGTCGGGCCGCTGGAGCCGGTCCGACGACGGCGGCGTCACCCGCGCCAGCGCCTACGTCATCCGCTCGAACCTCAACCTCTTCAACAACTTCACCTATTTTCTCAACGACCCGGTCAACGGCGACCAGTTCCGCCAGCTCGACAGCCGCACGGTCGCCGGCGGCGAGATCGCCCGGGTGTTCAAGGGCGAGGTCTTCGGTCTCTCCATGGAGAACGAGATCGGCGTGCAGACCCGGTTCGACGACATCCATGTGGGCCTGTTCAACACGCGGGCGCGCACCTCGCTCTCCACCGTGCGCGACGACCGCGTGCAGGAGGGCAGCGCCGCCCTCTACGTCGAGAACCGCCTGCGCTGGACCGACTGGCTGCGCACCAGCGTCGGCCTGCGCGCCGACGCCTACGACGCCACGGTGAAATCGAACAATCCGCTGAATTCGGGCCACGCGCGCGACGGCATCGTCAGCCCCAAGCTCGGAATGGTGCTCGGGCCCTGGATCGGGACCGAGCTGTTCGTGAATTACGGCGAGGGTTTCCATTCCAACGACGCGCGGGGCGCGACCATCACGGTCGATCCGGGCAATCCCCTCTTCCCCCTCGACCGGGTGCCGCTGCTGGTGCGCTCGGTGGGCTCGGAGGTCGGAATCCGCAACCGCTCCATCGCCGGTCTCGAATCCACCGTGACCCTGTTCCAGCTCGATTTCGACTCCGAGAATCTGTTCGTGGGCGATGCCGGCACCACCGAGCCGAGCCGCCCGAGCCGGCGCACCGGCATCGAGTGGACCAACCACTACGCGGTGACGCCCTGGCTCGCCGTCGATGCCGACCTCACCGTCACCCATGCGCGCTTTGCCGACCGCGATCCGGCGGGGAGCCGCATCCCCGCCGCCCCCACCGCCATCGCGGCGGCGGGCCTTACCCTCGGCGAGTCCCTCGGCTGGTTCGGCACGCTGCGGCTTCGCTATTTCGGTCCGCGCGCCCTGATCGAGGACAATTCCGTCCGCTCGAAGCCCACCACCCTGGTGAACGGCCGCATCGGCTACAATTTCGACAACGGCGTCACCGTGCAGCTCGACATCCTCAACCTGCTCAACGTCAAGGCGAGCCAGATCGATTACTTTTACGAGTCGCGCCTGCGCGGTGAGCCCGCCGGCGGGGTGGCGGACACGCATCTCCATCCGGTGGAGCCGATGGCCGTGCGGCTGACGGTGGCGGGGCGGTTTTGAATGCGTGCTGGCCTCGTCCGGGCCGCTGCCCGTAACGCCCGTGCTGGGAACACCTTCCGACGACATGGAAACCGTTTCGTCGGGATAAGTCGTTTCGTTGCAGCGAGTTATGGCATCAGCCTCGATCCGGGCAGGGCTGCTACGCCTCGGATCGGGATTTTGTATTATCCATTTAAGTTTGCCTCTACTTGCCTAGTACAATCAACAAAGCGTGATTGCCGGCGTTTTTGACCATTTGGTCTAACTATCGCGTTGACTGTCGTTTTTGGGAGGCATATCCCCCTCTTACCGGCAACGGAGCCGATATTGACAAGTCAAAGACGACAAGGAACACAGTCATGAAGATGTTGATGAGCGCCGCCATCATCGTGTCCGCAATGATCACCGCAGCTGATGCAGCTGAAATGCCGGTCACCAATACGATCAATAGTGTGAACGATACCAGTTCGGTGAGTGATTTGATAACCAAGGTGGCATGGGTCGGACGTTACGGTCAGCTCTGCAGTCATGGCCCGGTCTGGATGGCGTCATGCCACGGGTCCGATCGGCCTGGACCCTACATTCAGGGCCATTGGAACCCGATGCGCACCCGCTGGATCCCCGGTCACTACGTCTGAGCTCTCCAGTATTCACATCGCTCGCCGTAGTATCGAGGCGCCGGCTTTGGAACGGAAAAGCAGAAACCCATCCGTCGTCTGAACGGATCGGGTTTCGTGCGACCGATGCGGTCGTGGACGGCGCCGCTGTCCCGATCCGACATCATCCGAAACCGGACTGCGAACCGAAAGGTCAATCCCATGAAAACCAGCATCCTCGCGGCGATCGGCCTGTCGGCGGTCGCGTTCCAGGCACAGGCCGCCGGCATCCATACGGCCGCTCCCATCACGATCAGGACCGAGGTCTTCGGGCGCCCGCCCTATTCCGGGGCGACATATTACATTTATCAGCAGAACAGCAAGGTCATCTGCACCAAGCTCGCCACCTGCAACAAGTACAACGATTGCGAGACGAAGTACGTCGAGGGCGAATACAAGGATCCGGACGATGCCGATGACGGCGCCCCGTTCGGCACCACGCCGGCCACGATCATCCCGCACGCCGCCCTCGGAAAGCACGCCTGCCTCACGAGCTTCAACCTCGTCGACGCCCGGTGAGGCGACGGTCTCCGGCCCGACGAGCCGAGAGAGCTCCGTCGAGCCGGTCTCCCTCATGCGAGGGGGGACCGAGCCATCCCAAGACGGAGTACTTCGCCGGATGTGCATGGCCGAGACCCGGCCGGTCGTTCCGATTGAACTCGTATCCCGGTTCTCGGTTGATGCCGCGCTGCCCGCTTGGGCACCACCATCTTCCACCCGGAACAAGAACTTCTGCGTGCGCTTGCTGGTATCCACCTCCGGGGTGAAGACGTTGCCCCGGCTGTCCACGTCGAGATTGTGGACTCCATGGACCTCGCCGGGCTCGGATCGACGGTGCCGCTTTCCGGCATGCGAGGCCCCGAGCGACCCCCTTCGGCTACGCGGACGGCAGCGATCCGGGGCGGAGATACGCGAACATGTGAGGCACGTAATCGGCCTTGCCGAGCGCGATACCGTGATGCCGCAAGATGGCGTAGGCGGTGATGACGTGGAAGTAGAACTGAGGCAGAGCCCAATCCCGAGCGTATTGTTCGCCGGTCATCTCGAACGTGATGGTGCCCGGAAGCTCGATCGCGATCTGCCGGGTCGCGCCGGCATCGAGGGCATTGTCCGAAAGGCTGTCCAGACGCGCCAATGCGTCGGCGATACGAGCCCGTGCATCCGCGATTGAACCGGGCACGTCGCCGGCATTGCGCCCCTCGGCCGCCACGGCCGCAAGCGATTGAGGAATGTCTTCACTGCGAAGGCGGAACGTCGCTTCCTGAGCTTGGTAGGCGGCAAAGCACACTTGTGACGCCAATGGGTACATGTCCGGTGCCAGACGGGCCGACAGCAGACCATCGGCCCGATCCACCACCTGCTGCTCCGCCTTGTCCAGCAGCCCGGCCAGCGTCTGCAACATGTTCCTGTAAGTCGGTACCAGAAGGTTAGTCAGCGACATAGTCAGTCTCGCGGCGACGGCTACTGTCAGGCCTACCCTACTTCCGTGAGAGCGAACACCCTGAGTCGAGGCCCACTTCTTCGCATGCCGATCTCTACGGCCCCACAGCCCGCTTGCGCACCACCAACTCTCCCATAAGAAGAGCTTCTGCGCGTCTTCCCGTGTCCGCCTCCGTCGTGAGAACACTGCTCCGGCTGGCGATGTCCTTGCACCTGACCATGGAGGGACGGTTCCGGGGGAGGATGAGACCGATGATGGGTGCAATGGGTGAGGCGCCGGAGATTCGGAGCGCTGCCGACTCGGTGCTGGAGCTCTATCAGGAGCACGCCACCGCCTGGATCAAACGGCGCGGAAACGACCGTCTCGAGCGATCATGGCTGGATGCGTTCCTCACGGCTATGCCGAGGAACGGAGGTGACGTTCTGGATATCGGCTGTGGTGCTGGCCAGCCGATCGCGGGCTATCTGATCGAGAATGACTGTCGTCTCACCGGGGTGGACGGTGCCACGGCATTGATCGACATCGCGAGAGAGCACTTTCCTCATCAGACATGGCTCACGGCCGACATGCGCGCCTTGCCGCCGCTGCCGCGATTCCATGGGCTCGTCGCTTGGCACAGCGTCTTCCACCTGAAACCCGACGACCAGCGTCCGATGTTCGAAACCTTCGGCCGCCTCGGCCATCCTGGCGCGGCCCTGCTTTTCACCTCCGGTCCCGCACAGGGTGAAGTTACGGGCGTTTTCGAGGGGCGACCGCTGTATCATGCCAGTCTCGATGCGGCCGAGTATCGCCATCTGCTGCAAGCCAACGGCTTTAAGGTGCTCAAGCATGTCGAAAACGATCCGACCTGCGGCGGAGCAACGATCTGGCTGGCTCGGAAGGTGCCGGATGCTGATTGCTAGGGGCTCACCCAGAAGAGGCGGGCTCGCCCCCGCCTTTATCTCGGATTCGGCGTCAAGGCCCCACGGCCCGCTTCCGCACCACCATCTCCCCCTTGAACAAGAACTTCTGCGCGCGCTTGCCGGTGTCCACCTCCGTCGTGAACACGTTCCCCTTGCTGTCCACGGCGAGGTTGTGGACCCAGTGGAAGTCGCCGGCCATGCGGCCGTTGCGGCCGAAGGCGCCGAGCACTTCGCCGGTGTCGCGCTTCAGGGTGCGGACCTCGTTGTTGGCGCCGTCCGCATTGAGGAGGTAGGTCTGGTCGGGGTCGGGCCAGAGGGCCAGTTCCCAGACGGAGCCGTTGGCGCGGGTGTTCTTCTCCACGAAGAACTCCTTCACGAAGCTGCCGTCGCGGTGGAACACCTGGACCCGGTCGTTGGCCCGATCGCAGACATAGACCAGCCCGTCGCGGGCGATCTGGACGCAATGGACCGGGTTGCGGAACTGCTGCGCCGGTGCGGCGGCCGGGTCGTAGGCCGGCAGCGCTTCGTCGGTGGGCGGCTTTCCGTAGGCGCCCCACATCCGCTTGAACGCCCCGGTCCCGGCGTCGAACACGATGACCCGGTGGTTGAAGTAGCCGTCGGCGACGAAGAGTTCGTTGGTCTCCGGGTCCACCTGCATGGCGGCGGGGCGGCCGAGGCGGGTGGTGTCGAGGCTGTTGGTCTGCGGACCCTGTTTGCCGATCTGCAGGACGAATTTGCCCTCCGGCGTGAATTTCAGGATCAAGCCATCCTGTTCGCCATTGCCGGCGAGCCAGACGAAGCCCTTGTGGTCGATATGGATGCCGTGCTCGTTCTGCGGCCAGTCATAGCCTTCGCCCGGCCCGCCCCATGACCGGACGAGGGTGCCCGCCTGGTCGAAGACCAGCACGGGCGGAGCGGGGTGGCAGCATTTGGTGCGCGGCGGGTCGAGGCTCGCCGCCTTCTCGTCGTCGGTCAGCGAGCGGGGCCTCTGCACCACCCAGATCCGGTCCTCGGCATCCACGGCGACGCCGGAGGCCTGGCCCATGATCCAGTTGTTCGGCAGGGGTTTGGGCCAGGCCGGATCGACCTGGAATGTCGGAGGTTCCGCCGAGGCCGCCCCCGCGAAGGCGACGACGAGCGCGGCCAGAGCAAGCCTGAGCCTCATGCGATTCTCTCCCTGACCCGTTTGTTCTTTCGACAAGTCTCCGCTGCGACGAACCCCTTGTCCATTGCGGGCAAGCGCGATCGACGTCCTCTTTCGCGACAATCGGTATCGACATGGGGGGCTTTGTCACGAACACGTCGGCCCGGGAGCCCGGCGGGGCGGCCGGATGCGGTTTGACCGCTCTCCGGCCCGGCCTGTAGACACCGCGACCCCTTCACGCGCGCGAGGATTCCATGGCCGCCATCACTGCAACCATCGCGGCGGAGCTCAAGGTCGCCGAGCGGCAGGTGAGTGCGGCCGTCGAACTCCTCGATGGCGGATCGACGGTGCCGTTCATCGCGCGCTACCGCAAGGAGGTCACCGGCGGCCTCGACGATTCCCAGCTCCGAGACCTCGAAGAGCGCCTCGCCTATCTGCGCGACCTTGAGGCGCGCCGCGCCGCCATCCTCGAGAGTATCGACGGGCAGGGTAAGCTCGACCCTGGCCTCAAGGCCCGCATCCTCGGCGCCGATACCAAGGCGCGGCTCGAAGACCTCTACCTTCCGTTCAAGGTGAAGCGCCGCACCAAGGCGCAGGCCGCCCGCGAGGCCGGGCTCGGCCCCCTGGCGGAGACCTTGCTCGCCCATCCCGAACGCGTACCGGAACAGGCTGCCGGCGCCTTCGTCGATGCGGGCAAAGGCGTCGCCGATGTCGAGGCCGCCCTGGAGGGCGCGCGCACCATCCTGATCGAGCGGTTCGGCGAAGACCCGGAACTGGTGGGAACCTTGCGCGACACGGTCTGGCAGCGTGGCCGGATGACCTCCACCGTCAGGAAGGGCAAGGAGGCGGCCGGCGAGAAGTTCGCCGATTATTTCGATTTCTCCGAACCGCTCACGCGCCTGCCCTCGCACCGCATCCTGGCCCTGTACCGGGGCGAGAAGGAGGAAATCCTCGACCTCGACATCACCGATGCCCCCGGCGACGTGGCCGAGAAGGGCGTGCCCTCCTGGCAGGAACTGCGCATCGCCCGCGCCTTCCGCATCGGCGATCACGGCCGTCCGGGGGACCGCTTCCTGATGGAGACCGTGCGCCGGACCTGGCGCACCAAGCTGAAACCCGCCCTCGACACCGACCTGCGCGCGCGCCTGCGGCAGGTGGCCGAGACCGGGGCCGTGGGCGTCTTTGCCGGCAACCTGCGCGACCTGCTGCTCGCCGCCCCCGCCGGAGCCCGGCCGACTCTCGGCCTCGATCCCGGTTTCCGCACCGGGGTGAAGGTCGCGGTGGTGGATGCCACCGGCAAGGTCGCGGCCACCGAGGTGATCTACCCGCACGAGCCGCGCCGCGACTGGAACGGCGCCCTCGTCGCCCTGGCCAGGCTCTGCCGCGCCCACAAGGTCGAACTCGTCGCCATCGGCAACGGCACGGCCTCGCGGGAGACCGACAAGCTCGCCGCCGAACTCATCGCCAAGCAACCGGAGCTGAGCCTCACCAAGGTGATGGTGTCGGAGGCCGGCGCCTCGGTCTACTCGGCCTCCGCCTATGCCAGCGCCGAATTGCCGGGCCTCGACGTGACCCTGCGCGGGGCGGTCTCCATCGCGCGGCGCCTGCAGGACCCCCTCGCCGAACTGGTGAAGATCGAGCCGAAGGCCATCGGCGTCGGCCAGTACCAGCACGACCTCGCCGAGGGTCAGCTCTCCAAGGCCCTCGACGCTGTGGTGGAGGATTGCGTGAACGGCGTCGGCGTCGACGTGAACATCGCCTCCGCGCCCCTGCTCGCCCGCGTCTCCGGCCTGTCCGAGCGGGTGGCGGCCAATATCGTGACGACGCGGGACGAGAAGGGCCCGTTCCGCACCCGCGCCGGCCTCAAGAAGGTCGCCGGCCTCGGCCCCAAGGCCTACGAGCTCGCCGCCGGCTTCCTGCGCATCCGCGACGGCGACGATCCCCTCGACGCGTCCGGCGTGCATCCGGAAGCCTATCCGGTGGTGCGCCGCATCCTCGCCGCCGCCGGGCAGCCCATCCAGGCCGTCATCGGCAACGGCCCCGTCCTGAAGAGCCTCGACCCGAAGCGCTTCACCGACGAGACCTTCGGCCTGCCCACGGTCACCGACATCCTGGCGGAGCTGGAAAAGCCCGGCCGCGACCCGCGCCCTGCCTTCAGGACCGCGACCTTCCAGGACGGGGTGGAAAAGATCTCGGACCTCCGCCCCGGCATGCGCCTCGAAGGCGTCGTGACCAACGTCGCCGCCTTCGGCGCCTTCGTCGATATCGGCGTCCACCAGGACGGTCTCGTCCACATCTCGGTCCTGGCCGACCGGTTCGTGAAGGACCCGCGCGAGGTGGTGAAGCCCGGCGACGTGGTGCAGGTGCGCGTCGTCGAGGTGGATGCCAACCGCAAGCGCATCGCGCTCAGCATGCGCTCGGAGGAAGCGGGCGCGGCGCGACCGGGGCGACAGGAGGAGCGCTCCTCCTCACGGCCCCAGCAGAGACCCGCGCCGGCTCCGGCGCCACGCGGCCCGGCTCCGGACGGCGCGTTCGCCGAGGCCCTGCGCCGGGCGGCGGAGGGCAAGGACCGCGGACGCCGTTGACGGAGGCGTGCGTCTCCTCTCCCAGGAGACGATTTCGGGTATTTTGGGCGCGATCCGGATCCAGGCATCGGCTCTGAATCCCGTGATCGGGCTCTCGGCTGGACGGTGAGCGGTCATCGCGCCGTTCTTGAAAGCTTAGCTGGGACCGTCGTGGAAGGACGACCGACGGCTCATCCCCGGCATCCGGCACGTCGCGTAAAGACCTCCGGCTGTCGCTGGCCCGAGCGGTGAAGAGGAGTCCAGAAGCAGCTTATCGTTACGTCTTGAGATTTGATTAACTTAGCGATCAAACAAGACAATGGGGTCAAGGGCGATTTGGTTCTTGCGGCGTTGGTGGGCTGCACGAGCGTAAGAGACGATCATTTTCTTACGATCCGCTTTTTAACAGAAGTGAAAATCTACGATGGTTCACCAGCTCGTCTATTATAGCCGTAACATCGTGCAGGGTAATGACCGCGCAATGCTTACGAATTTGCGGGATATCGTTTCCGCTTCTCAGCGTAATAATAGCAGGGACGGGATCACCGGCTTCCTCATTTTCGACAAGACGTGGTTCATTCAGATTTTAGAGGGTGACCAAGCCCAGGTGAGTGCCACCTATACTCGTATTGCACGCGACCCGCGCCACGCCACTGCAACCATCATGGATGCGCGCAATGTTCAGGGACGCGCCTTCCCCAACTGGACCATGGGCGGCGCGATGCGAACGCCAGAGGTGGAAGAAGTCTACCTGCAGCACGGTATCGGAAGCGCGATCGAGCCGACACGCCTGAAGAGCGCTCACGTCATCAATCTCGCCCTCGATCTTCAGGCCTTCGATGCGGCCAAGCGTCAGGCGCAGCGTCTCGCCAGCTAGCCCCGGCAGCTGAGGGTTCGCAGAGTGCACCTACGGCCATGGGTTCCGCTCGTCACCGTCTGGATAATCTGCAGAACCGGCCGTGACGGCTGAGACGGGATCGGCGGCTCAGCACGCCGCCACGTTCACCGCGAGGCCGCCGAGCGAGGTCTCCTTGTACTTCGCCTGCATGTCGTGGCCGGTCTGGCGCATGGTCTCGATGACCTCGTCGAGGCTGACCCGGTGGATGCCGTCGCCGCGCAGCGCCAGGGAGGCGGCCACCACCGCCTTGTTGGCGCCGAAGGCGTTGCGCTCGATGCAGGGGATCTGGACGAGGCCGCCGATCGGGTCGCAGGTCATGCCGAGATGGTGCTCCATGGCGATCTCGGCGGCATTCTCGATCTGGAGGGTGGAGCCGCCCAGCAGCGCGGCGAGGCCGGCCGCCGCCATGGCGGCCGCCGAGCCGACCTCCCCCTGGCAGCCGACCTCGGCGCCGGAAATCGAGGCGCGGCTCTTGATGAGGCCGCCGATGGCGGCCGCCACCAGCAGGAATTCGCGGCCGCGCTCGTCCGACCAGCCTGGGCAGAAGTCGCGGGCATAGCGCAGCACGGCGGGGACGATGCCGGCGGCGCCGTTGGTGGGGGCGGTCACCACCCGGCCGCCGGCGGCGTTCTCCTCGTTCACCGCGAGGGCGAACAGGCTGATCCAGTCCATGATCTCGTGGGCCGGCCGGGCGTTGAGGTGGCGGTTCGCCTCCAGATCCTCGAACAGCTTCTTGGCCCGCCGCCGCACCTTGAGGCCGCCGGGCAATTCGCCGGTCTGGCGAAGCCCCCTGTCGATGCAGGCGAACATCGCGTCGCGGATGGCGTCCAGCCCCTCGTCGATGGCCTCGCGGCTGCGGCTCGCACCCTCGTTGGCGCGCTGGACCTGGGCGATGGAGAAGCCGGTGCGCAGGCACGTGGCCAGGAGATCGGCGGCGCTGGCATAGGGGAGCGGAAACTCCACCGCCTCGCCCGCGCGGACCTCCTCCTCGCCGACGACGAAACCGCCGCCGATGGAATAGCAGGTGACCGTGTCGAGGACCGTGCCCTGCCCGTCGAGGGCGCGGAAGCGCATGCCGTTGGTGTGCACCGGCAGCACTTCGGCGAAGTTGAAGACGAGATCGGTCTCGAGGGCGAAGGCCGGTCCGCCGAGGCCGAGCCGGCCCGTCCGCTTCGCCTCGGCCACGTACTCGTCGACCCGGTCGGGGTCGATGGCGGAGGGGCTATGGCCGAGGAGGCCGAGGAGGATGGCGACGTCGGTCCCGTGCCCGCGTCCGGTCCAGGCGAGGGAGCCGAAGATCTCGGCGCGGATCCGGGCGAGACCGGGACGGCGCCGCGTCCGCTCGCGGAACGCGAGGGCCGCCACCATCGGCCCCACCGTATGCGAGCTCGACGGGCCGATCCCGATCTTGAACAGGTCGAAGGCGCTGATCATCGGTCCCGGTCCGTCTCATCCGCAACATCGCGCGGCGTCGCGACCGCTCGTCTCATCGGCCTGATCTGAAGATCGGGCCTCGTCTTCGCAAGTGCGAAGCCAGTTCCAGGACGGCGGGATCATTCCTTGCCGGCCACCTCGTTGTCGTCGCGGGCGCGGTGCAGGAGGAAGATCGAGATCACCATGGTGAGGATGAGCCCGGACAGCACCCCGAGTTCGATCATGGAGGCGCGGAACAGCGCCTCGCGCTCGGCCGTCATCGGCGCGTGCATCACCTCGGAGGATTGCAGGGTGATGACGAGGACGCGCCGGATCGAGGCGATCAGTCCGACGATGAGGAAGGGCTCGCAGGTGAGCTTGCCCGAGCGCATCGAGACCCGCACCGTGTGCAGGATCTCCACCAGCATCAGCAGGAACAGCAGGCTGTCGACGATCTTGAGGAGTTCGCCCGAGCCCCCGAGATGGCGGATCGCCCCGAAGAGCAGGCCCGTCGCGTCGATGAGCGCGAGGATCGCCGTCCCGGCGAGAAGCAGGCCGAGGGCGGCATAGACCGCGTGTTCGGTATGCAGAAAGACGAAGGCCGAGATCCGGGTCAGCCGCCCTTCCTGCTCGCTGTCTTGCGCCATGTCTCGCCTCCCTTTCCTTCAACTGTGGCGAAGGAGGCGAGAGTCCAGGCTCGGTGCCGGGATTCGCGCGTCAGTGGAAGAACGGCAGAAAATGCGGCGCGTAGAGGCCGAAGCCCAGCATCACGAGGCCGGCGAGGCCCAGGAACCCGCCGGCCAGCGTCAGCGCGGCGATGCCGGTGATGACCTGGGCCGAGGCGAGCACGATGCCGATCTGGAAGGCGGCCGAGCCGAACTCGTAATGGTGGTAGCGATGGAGCGCGAGGTCGCGGTGCTCCTGCGAGGACCGCGCCTTCTCCTGCAGCTCCTTGCGCCCGTCGCCGGTGGCGGGGTCCGATTCCCAGCGGGCCATGGTCTTGGCCCATTCGGCGCGCTTGGCCGCGATGGCCGGTGCGTTGGCCGTCTCCGGCGGGATCAGGGCGAGGGTCTCGTCGGCGGTCTTGAGGATGGTGCCGCGGATGGTGCGGGCCTGGTAATAGGCCCATTGATTGGAGGATTCGACGTTGGCGCTGAGCGCTTCCGTCTGCGCACCCTTGGCCAGGGTCTCGGCCAGCGCCAGGAACAGCGCCAGCACCGAGATCAGCAGCGCGACCTTCTTGTTCGAGCCCTCGATGGCTCCATGACCCGACATGCCGGCTGCTCCCTTTCGTATGCGACGGCGGCAGTCACAGCCGATCCGCGGAGGAAGCGCAACCGATTCCTCCGCCGCCCCGTCAATCCTTGAAGACGTAGCCGGCGTTGATCGTCAGGCCGACCTTGCGGCCGGCGGCGAGGCGGTGGGTGTCGGAGGCTTCCACCACCACGGTCTTACCCTCGGGGCGATCCACCTCGATCCGCTGGCGGCCCTGGCTGCGATAGGAGGAGCGGACATGGCCTTCGAGATGGGCCTGGTCGGGCTCGGCGAATTGCAGCTGCCACGGCCTTGCGTAGAGCTTGACCGGGCCGACGAGACCGGGCGGGGCCTTCACCGGGGTGAGGCGGCCGTTGACGCGGACCTCGCTTCCCTGGGCGATGGCCTCCACCTCGATCGTGTCGCCGAGGAACTTCAGCACGGTGGAGGAGACCGGGTTCTCCTGGACCTCGTCGGGGGTGCCGATCTGTTCGAGGCGGCCCTTGGACAGGACGGCGACGCGGTCGGAAAGCTCCAGCGCCTCGTCCTGGTCGTGGGTCACGAAGATCGTGGTCTGGCCGGTGCGGTCGTGGATCTCGCGCAGCCAGCGGCGCAGGTCCTTCCTCACCTGGGCGTCGAGGGCGCCGAAGGGCTCGTCCAGCAGCAGCACGCGGGGCTCCACGGCGAGGGCGCGCGCCAGCGCGATGCGCTGGCGCTGGCCGCCCGAGAGCTGCGACGGGTAGCGGTCGGCGAAGCCCGAGAGCTTGATGAGGTCGAGGAGGTCGCCGACCCGGCGCTTGATCTCGGCCTTGGCCGGCCGGTCCGCGCGCTTGCGGGCGTTGAGGCCGTAGGCGATGTTCTCGGCCACGCTCATGTGCTTGAACAGGGCGTAGTGCTGGAACACGAAGCCGACGGCGCGCTCCTGCACCGGAACGCGGGTGGCATCGTCGCCGCCGAAGATGATCCGCCCGCGATCGGGGAAGTCGAGCCCGGCGATGATGCGCAGCAGCGTGGTCTTGCCCGAGCCCGAGGGGCCGAGCAGCGCCAGCAATTCGCCCGCCCGCACGTCGAGGGAGAGGTCGTGGAGCACCGCCGCGGTGTCGAAGGTCTTCGACAGGCCCTCGACCCGGATCGCCGTGGACGATCCCACCGGGTCAGTGGCCCCGTGCGCCGGCTGCGATCTCGGCGCTGAAGCGCCATTCGAGAAGGGATTTGACGAGGAGGGTGACAAGAGCGAGGCCGGCAAGGAGGGAAGCGACGGCGAAAGAGGCAACGAAGTTGTACTCATTGTAGAGGATCTCCACGTGGAGCGGCAGCGTGTTTGTCAATCCGCGGATATGGCCCGAGACCACCGACACCGCGCCGAATTCGCCCATTGCCCGGGCGTTGCAGAGGAGCACGCTGTAGAGCAGCCCCCAGCGGATGTTGGGCAGCGTCACCGTCAGGAAGGCGTGCCAGCCGGAGGCGCCGAGGGTCAGCGCGGCTTCCTCCTCCGCCGTCCCCTGTTCCTGCATCAGCGGGATCAGCTGGCGGGCGACGAAGGGGAAGGTGACGAAGATCGTGGCGAGCACGATGCCGGGAACGGCGAAGATGATCTGGATGTCATGCTCGAGCAGCCACGGGCCGAGGAGGCCCTGGGCGCCGAAGACGAGGACGTAGATCAGGCCCGAGACCACCGGCGAGACCGAGAACGGCAGGTCGATGAGGGTCACGAGCAGGTTCTTGCCGCGGAACTCGAACTTGGCGATGGCCCAGGAGGCCATGATGCCGAAGACGAGGTTGAACGGCACGGCGATGGCCGCGGTGAGCAGGGTGAGGCGGATCGCCGAGCGGGCATCCGCCTCGGTGAAGGCGGCGAGATAGGCCGACCAGCCCTTGGCGAAGGCCTGGATGAACACCGTCACCAGGGGCAGCACCAGGAACAGGGCGAGGAAGACCACCGCGATCCCGATCAGCAGCGCGCGGACGGCGAGACCTTCGGTGACCACGCTCCCGGCGCGGGCGGGCGGGCGGGTGGCGAGGGCGCTAGACATATCCGAACCTCCTGCGGCTCCAGGCCTGGATCAGGTTGATGGCCAGCAGCGTCACGAACGAGATGCCGAGCATGATCGTCGCGATGGCGCAGGCGCCCCCGTAATCGAACTCGGAGAGCTTGATGACGATGAGGAGCGGCGCGATCTCGGAGACGTAGGGCAGGTTGCCGGCGATGAAGATGATCGAGCCGTATTCCCCGACGCCGCGGGCGAAGGCGAGGGCGAAGCCCGTGAGCACGGCCGGGATCAGCGGCGGCACCACCACCTTGATCAGGGTGTGCCAGCGGTCGGCGCCGAGGGTGGCCGAGGCCTCCTCGATCTCCTTGTCGATCTCTTCGATGAGGGGCTGCACCGTCCGCACGGCGAAGGGCAGGCCGATGAAGACCATGGCGATGTAGATGCCCACCGGCGTGTAGGCGGCCTCGATCCCGAGCTTGGCGAGCTGCTCGCCGACGAGACCGTTGGGCGCGTAGAGGGAGGCCAGGGCGATGCCGGCGACGGCGGTGGGGAGGGCGAAGGGCAGGTCCACCACCGCGTCCACGATCTTGCGGCCGGGGAACCGGTAGCGGGTGAGCACCCAGGCGATGAGGAAGCCGAAGACCGAGGCGGTGAGTGCCGCCAGGAGCGAGACGCCGAAGCTCACGCGCAGGGCGCTGGCGACGCGCGGATCGGTGGCCACCTCCCAGATCCCCCACAGGCCGAGGCCGGAGGCGCGGGCGACGAGGGCGGCCAGCGGCAGCAGCACGACGATGCCGAGGCAGGTCAGGGTGTAGCCGAAGGTGATGCCGAAGCCGGGAATCACGCTGGGCTGACGGAAGCGTCGTCTCGGACGCAGAGGCGGCTCTGCCATGGGGTGGTCCTGAGAATGGTCCTGAAGTGGGTCGCCTCTCTCACGCATCGGCGGGTCGGGAAGCGGGCACGGTGTCCGGCGGAAGGTCGCCCTCCGCTCCGTGGGCACCCTCCCCGTGACGGCGACTAGATTCACATATCTGCTGTTTCAGGCAGAGCGCGTCCCTCTCCCCCTTGTGGGGAGAGATCAGGAGTGGGGGTGGCTCCGCCAGGCTCCGCAGCATGAGGGTCACCCAACCACCCCCACCTCCAACTCCTCCCCACAAGGGGGAGGAGAGCCGCGCAGCCTACGACATGCGTGAATCCCGGAGCCGCGACGGGGGAGGGGCGGGTTACTGCGGCGGCTTGCTCAGCTGGTCGAACAGGCCGCCATTGTCGAAGTTCTTCTTCTGGATATCGTCCCAGTTGCCCTGGAGATCCTCGATCTTGAAGAGCTTCAGCTCGGGCAGCTGCGCCAGATGCTCGGGCTTGGCGGCCTCGCGCTTGATCGGACGGTAATGGTGCTTGGCGAAGATCGCCTGCGCCTTGTCCGAATAGAGGAACTGCAGGTAGGCCTCTGCCTGCTTGCGGGTGCCCTTCTTGTCGACATTGGCGTCGACAAGGGCCACCGGCGGCTCGGCGTAGATCGAGGTCGGGGGGACGACGACATCGAACTTGTCGCGGCCGAACTCGTCGAACACGAGATAGGCTTCGTTCTCCCAGGTCGGCAGCACGTCGCCGAGACCGCGCTGGGCGAAGGTCACGGTGGAGCCGCGGGCGCCCGTATCGAGCACCGGCACCTGCTTGTAGAGCTGACCGACGAAGGCGTTGGCCTTGTCGGCGCTCTTGCCCTCCTTCTCGTAGGCGTAGCCCCAGGCCGCGAGGAAGTTCCAGCGCCCGCCGGCGGAGGTCTTCGGGTTCGGGGTGATCACCTTCACGTCGGGCTTCACCAGGTCGCCCCAATCCTTCACGCCCTTCGGGTTGCCCTTGCGCACCAGGAACACCACGGTGGAGGTATAGGGCAGGCCTTCGTTGGGCAGCTTGGTGCGCCAATCGGCGGGGATCTTCTTCGAGAGGCGGCTGATCGCGTCGATGTCGGAGGGGATGCCGAGGGTCACCACGTCGGCGGGGATGCCGTCGATGACGGTGCGGGCCTGCGAGCCGGATCCGCCATGGGCCGCGCGGACGGTGACAGTCTCGCCGGTCTTGGCCTTCCACTCCTCGATGAAGGCCGCGTTAATCTCCTTATAGAGCTCACGCGTCGGATCGTAGGAGACGTTGAGGAGTTCTGCTTGTGCCTGGGCAGTGCCGGAGGTCAGCAACGCGGAGGCTAGCCCCGCCGAGACCAGGCCGACCGATCCGGCGCAGAGGGCGAGGACACGCCTTCTCCGGGAGAGACGGCGGACGTTGGGCGTCGAGGACATGGTCGAGCTCACAGGTTTGTCTCCGGCTGCATCGTGGCGAGGGACCATTGCGGTCCCAACGCCTCGGTGATGCTACGTTTCGTTCTTTTTAAAGAACAATGTCAAGCTTGACCGAACACGGATTACTCAACTCAAATAGGTAATTCTCCTTCGATATGCGAGGCCACGAACAACTATAGGCGGTGCGGAGAACGGAGTTCTCTCGCATGGTGCTTTCGGGGAAGACGATGCCTACGAGAGATAGTTCTTTAGAAAGAACGTTCTGTCGCGAATCGCGGGCCGATTCGGCTTGCGACATCCCGCCCGCATCAAGAAGCCGCGTGCTCGACGAATCGGGAGAGGCCGGATGCGCTCGGACCGATCCGGGGACGCATGACGAAGTGCCGGTCGCGGCACGCAGCGACCGTCCGTCCGGGCTGGCGCCCGTCGTTTCAGTGCCGTGATGTGGGGGGCAGGCTTGAACGCGGAGGGACTTCGCCCGCGAGAGGGCGATTCGGAGCGCTCACGAAACTCCCGGTCGCGGTCGATTCCTGCTCGGAGCACGACGGCATAGGGGGCGTTCCATGAATGACGCTCAGTCGGAGGCGAGGGCGACCAGAGAGAAGAGGGTCGCGAGAAGGATGTTTCCGGCGACGACGAGCACGAGGACGGTCATGGAAGGGGTTCACGGGTTGGAATGAGGACGCACCGGGCGGATCCGGTGCGGAGGCGGGACCCATAGCACCGCAATTCTGAACGGCGTGTGTCGTCGCGCTCATCCCCGCGTGACGAGTCAGCTCTTCTCGCGGCCGAGCTTCGTCAGCAGCGATTCGATCCGCTCGCCCGCCGGTTCGACCAGCGAATCCGCGTAGAGGCTGCGCAGGTTCAGCCCGAGGTGGCGTCGTACGCTTGCCGAGAGCGGCGCGGGTCTCGCCCGGTGCGCTCGACCGTCCTGCCCGTTATCCGGCTGCATTTTGGTCATGAGGGGTGGCTCCGCTCATATCGACCTCCTCACGGGTGGGTGAGTCGGTCGTGACCAAAAGGCTCCCATGGATTGGTTAAGAACAATTTTATCGATTCCGCAAAAAACGTGTGCGGCCAAGCTTTTGCGGCGAGCGCCAGTTTTCCCCTTTCCTGTCAATGACATTTTACAGTTTTCAGGGCGAAATAAATCCGCCGCCGGCCCCTCCGGGAGGAAACGGCGCACCTGCAAAGGGTTGCATCCGACCCTGCCCCCGGACCATCCGCCAACAGGGTTGCCGAATGGTTTCCGGCTGTGGACGACGGCGCCGAAGCGGGGTTACAACGCTCTCGCTCGACGAGTCGGATTCAAGTCTTCGAAGAGCGATCGCCGCACGAAGGGGAGATCTTCAAAGAATGCAGACCATCACCATCACAGTGCGAGAGCGCGACACCGTATTGGCGGCGTTGCGTTACTATCAATTCTATCGCCTTCAGGGCCATCCGTTCGATCCGCGGCAAGACCACCTGATCGATGCAATTGCAAGTCACTCGGGTGAAAGTCTTGATCTTGCGGAAATCGACGATCTCTGTGCCGGCATTCAGGGCAATAAACACGCTCTGAGCGCGGCCGCGTAACACAGGATCGAGGCCGGCGGTTGCGGCTTCGATCGCGTTCCATGCATCGGTTCCGGGATGCGGCAAGGTTCGGCGCGGCGCGCACCTGATCCTCGCCATGACGACATCGAACGACACCGGGTTCCGTTGCGACCCCGGAAGAAGAAACTTCTCTTTTTGCCACTCGCTGAGACGTCGTGCATTCGCGGGGCACTGAGCCGGAATGTCCCGGCCGGTGCCCCGCGACGCTCGCCCGACAATCATCCCCTCAGGGGGCGGTGGCGAGGTGGCTCTTGGCCCGTCCCACGGCTTCGTCGCAGGCCTTGGCGTCACCCTTGCCGTCGGCGGTGCGCGCTTCGTCCAGGGCGACCTTGGCCTGCATCGCGGCCTCGGCGCCCTTTCCGGCCTCGGCGGATTTCTCCGGCGGAGCGGCCGGGGTCGAAGCATTGCCTCCCTGCCCGGTTTCCCCCTGGCCTTCCCGCGCGCCGGCCGCCGCCTTGCCGGAGGTGGAGGCGGAGATGGAGCCGGTCGCCTCGTCCTTCACCTTGGCGTCGAGACGCGCGATCTCCTCCGAACAGGGAGAGGCGAGGACCGGGCTCGCCACGAGGCCGGCGGCGAATCCGGCGGCCAGCAAGGCGGCGAGGGGACGGAATCTCTGAATCATGGGGTTTCCTCAGCGGGCGGGTCTGTGACGGGACAACCCACCGCCGGCCCCTTCGGCTCCGCCGGAGCGGCGAAGTTTACGCCTCGGCGAACCCCGTCGACCCCGGCCGTGCGCCGCCATGGTCGTGGTCGCATTCGCCGTGGTCGGCCAGCACCTGGATCACCCGGCATTCGCCCACCCGTCCGTGGCCGCATTCCGTCACCATGCGCTGCAATTCCGTGCGCAGGGCGATCAGCCGGGCGATGCGCTGCTCCACCTCCGCGAGGTGACGTCGCGCCAGGCGGTCCACGTCGGCGCAGGATTCCTCCGGCTGCGCGCTCATGGCGAGGAGTTCGCGAATCGCGTCGACCTCGAAGCCGAGCTCGCGCGCGTGGCGGATGAAGTTGAGCCGCGCCACCTCCGCGTCACCGTAGCGGCGCTGCTGCCCATCGGTGCGCGGCGGCGACGGCATCAGGCCGACCTGCTCGTAATAGCGGATCGTCGGCACCTTCACCCCGGCGCGGCGCGACAGGATTCCGATCGAGAACGCCATTTTCCGCTTGATCCTCTAGTCGCTAGAGCTTGTAGGCTCCTGTTTAACGACGAAACGAGGAGAGAGCCATGGCCGAATCCTGCTGCGGCACGAGCCAGAACCAACCTGAGATCCACGCGCACGCGCACGGGCATGCACCGGGCGACGGGCATCACCATGCTGTCGCGACGCAGGCTCCGACAGCCTCGCCGCACGAGGAATCCTGCGGCTGCGGCGGCGGCGTCCCGGTCTTCGACGGGGTGGATCCGCGCTACAAGCGGGTGCTGTGGTTCGTCATCGCCCTCAACGGCGCGATGTTCGTCACCGAGATGGCGGCGGGGCAGGCGGCCGGGTCACAGGCCCTGAAGGCGGACGCCCTCGACTTCCTCGCCGACACCGTCACCTACGGCCTCAGCCTCGCGGTCATCGGCGCGAGCCTGCGTACCCGCTCGATGGCGGCCCTGGCCAAGGGGGTGAGCTTGAGCCTGATGGCGCTCTGGGTCTTCGGCTCGACGCTCTACCAGACCCTCGTCCTCGGCGTGCCGAGCGCGGAATGGATGGGCGGCATCGGCCTGCTGGCGCTGGCCGCCAACGTCGCCTCGGTGCTGCTGCTGATGCGCTACAAGGACGGCGACGCCAATGTCCGCTCCGTCTGGCTGTGCTCGCGCAACGACGCCATCGGCAACATCGTGGTGATGGGCGCCGCACTCGCCGTCTGGGGCACCAAATCGGCCTGGCCGGACCTCGCGGTCGCCGCGCTGATGGCCGGCATCTTCCTCAGCTCCTCGGTCCAGATCCTGAGACAGGCCTGGGCCGAGTACCGGGAGGGTGGTTCGAACGCCGAGGTCGTGGCGGCGGGGTGATCCGCCCCCTTCGGGTGGATCGAGAGGCCCCGGCCCGGATGTCCGGGCCGGGGCGCGTTTCCTACGAGCTCAGCTGGTCGCGGATCGGCAGCTGCCGGATGCGGCGGCCGGTGGCAGCGAACACGGCGTTGGCGATGGCCGGCGCCACGGGGGGGACGCCCGGCTCGCCGACGCCACCGAGCGGACGGCTGTAGTCGTTGTTCTGGATCAGGTGGACGTGCAGCTCCTTCGGGGCGGCGTCGAGACGGGTGATCTCGTAGCCGTCGAAGTTGTTCTGCTGCGCGCGCCCGTCCTTGAAGGTGATCTCGGCCGACAAGGCCAAGCCCATCCCCATGACGACGGCGCCCTCCATCTGCGAGCGGATGCGCTCGGGGTTGACGTGCGGCCCGCAATCGACGGCGATGTCGATGCGCTTGACCGAGACCTCACCCTTGGATCCCACCTCCACTTCGGCCGCCACCGCCGTATGGGTGACGAAGCTGTAGTGTCCGGCGATGCCGAGGCCCCGTCCCTTCGGCAGCTTGCGGCCCCAGCCGATGCCCTTGGCCGCCGCCTCGATGACCCCGCGCAGGCGCGCGGTCTCGATGGGATAGCGGGCGGGATCCTCGCCGTAGTTCCAGACGTCGCCGATGCTGGTCGGGTCGATCACCCGGTCGGGGCCGATCAGGGCCAGCAGGTACTCCTTCGGATCCCGGCCCGCCGCATGCGCCAACTCGGCGACGAAGGACTGGATCGCGAAGGCGTGCGGGATGTTGGAGACCGAGCGGAACCAGCCGATCCGCACATGCGCGTCCGCCGCCGGGTTCTCCAGGCGGATGTTGGGGACGTCGAAGGGCGTGTTGGTCAGCCCCATCCCGAGCTCGAAGGGCAGCTCGTTCTTGGCGCCGGCCGCGAAGATAGACCCGATCGTCGGGGCGGCCGAACGGTGGAGCCAGGCCACCGGCATGCCCTTGTCGTCGAGGCCGGCCTCCAGGCGCTCCACCGAGATCGTATGGTAATAGCCGTGATGGAGGTCGTCCTCGCGGGTCCAGGTGAGTTTCACCGGGGCGCCGTCCATGGCCTGCGAGCACAGGGCGGCCTCGAGCACGTAGTCGGGCTTCGACTTGCGGCCGAAGCCGCCGCCGAGCAGCGTCACGTTCACCCGCACCTTGTCGGCGGGCAGGTTGAGCTTCTTGGCCAGGCGGTCATGGGTCGCCTGCGGCGCCTGGGTGCAGGCCCAGGCCTCGCAGAACCCGTCCTTGATCCGCACGGTGGCGGCCGGGGGCTCCATCGGAGCCTGGACGAGATGGGGCACGAAGTATTCGGCCTCGATCCGCTGCTTGGCCTTGGCCATGGCACCGTCGACGTCGCCCTGGTTGCGCACCACCTTGCCGGGCGCGCGCGCCGCCTTCTCCAATTCGCCGCGGAAGGCGACCGAGTCGTAGTTGGCGTTCGGGCCGTCGTCCCAGGTGATCTTCAGGGCCTCGCGGCCCTTCATCGCCGCCCAGGTGTTCTTGGCGATGACGGCGACGCCGCCGATCGGCTGGAACTCGGACGGGATCTCGGGGGCGTCGATCTTGAACACCTTGACCACGCCGGGGACCTTCATCGTCTCGGCATCGTCGTAGCTCGCGACCTTGCCTCCGAAGACCGGCGGGCGGGCCACGAGGGCGTAGAGCATCCCGTCGAGGCGGGTATCGAGGCCGTAGATCGCCTTGCCGGTGGTGATGTCGCGGTTGTCGATGAGGCCGATCTTGCCCTTGCCGATGAACTTGAAGGCCTTGGGGTCCTTCAGGGTCACGCTCTCGCGGGCGGGCACGGCGAGTTCGGCGGCCGCTGCCGCGACGTCGCCATAGCCCAGGGTGCGCTTCGACTTCGCGTGGGTGAGGACCGAATTCTCGGCCTTCACTTCCGATGCCGGCACGCCCCATTGCTTGGCGGCGGCCTGGACCAGCATGGCCTTCGCCGCGGCACCCGCATGGCGCAGATGCGGGAAGAAGTGGCGCAGGCTCCGCGAGCCGTCGGTATCCTGGTTGCCGAACCGGGCTTCGTCACCCCAGGCCTGGGCGACCTTCACCTTGGCCCAATCGGCCTCGAGTTCGTCGGCCACCACGAGGGCGACGGAGGTGCGCACGCCCTGGCCCATCTCGGAGCGATGGCAGGTGATGGTCACGGTGCCGTCCGGCGCGATGGCCACGAACACCTTCGGGTCGTCCTGCCAGCCATGCGGCATGGCATCGGCGCCGAACTTCTTCGGCTCGTCCTTCTTGTCCTCCGCCCGGGCGGAATCCTTCCAGGACAGGGCGAGCACCAGGGCGCCCAGGCCGCCGAGCATGGCGCGGCGGCTGACATTGGCGAGAGCGCTGGGCGCTTCGGGGGCGGCGGCGGGCTTCTCGGCGACGAGGTCGGCCATGAGCTGTGCGTCGTGAATCACAGGCGCTCTCCCTTGTTGGCGGCCGGCGCGTTTCCGGCGGCCTGGTGGATCGCGGCGCGGATGCGCGGATAAGTGCCGCAGCGGCAGAGGTTGCCGCTCATGGCTTCGTCGATCTGGTCGTCGCTGGGCTTCGGCGTCTCCTTGAGGAGGGAGGCCGCCTGCATCATCTGCCCGCACTGGCAATAGCCGCATTGCGAGACGTTGAGGTCGCGCCACGCCGCCTGGACCGGGTGGTTGCCGTCGGGGGAGAGCCCCTCGATGGTCACCACCTCCTGGCCCTCGGCCGCCGAGACGGGGGTGACGCAGCCGCGCACGGCGGTGCCGCCGAGATGGATGGTGCAGGCGCCGCAGAGCGCCTGGCCGCAGCCGAACTTGGTGCCGGTGAGGCCGACTTCGTCGCGCAGGAACCACAGCAGCGGCATGTCGGGATCGCCGTCGAAGCTGCGTTCAGCCCCGTTCACGGTGAGTTTGATCATCGGTGTATCCTGTCATCGCTCAGGCCACGGACCGGTCGAGATCGGCTGGCCACCAATCTGTCGGGCTCGCGCATACCTTCGGAGGTCGTCAGTCAGGGGCGGGGCGCGCGCGACATGGTCGCCGTCCCGCATCGAAACGTCCTTGAGGTGCGGCAGCGGATCCGGCACCCCTCCACAGGGAGCCGTCGCAGTGCACGAAGCCCCCACGCCCCGTACCTCATAATGAATCCAATTAAACGGTACGGGTGCTGCAGTGCAACGTCCGGCAGCCACGGGCGCGGCTTTCGCGAAGCTCGGCCGCGGATTCGATGTGCTCTTGCGCACGGCGCGTATCGGAACGTTGCGACGCTTTCGACGGTCGCTCGTTGTCTATGCCGGCTCCGCCAACACCGCTCCGGCGAGCCTCGATAGCACGCCGAACCTTTCGAATCGCTTCGCTGTTGCTGTGGTCGAGCCATGCGACCGGTCGCGCCGCTCAGGTCTCCACGAGACCGGAACTGGACCCGCTCGCCTCGGAATCCCCCCGCCCGTGCGGCAAGGCGAGGTATTCCGACGAGCGCATCTCGATGAGGCGCGAGACCGTGCGGTCGAACTCGAACGCCTCGCGGCCGTCGGTCGCCGTGTAGAGACCGGTCGGCTCGGCCGCCGCCGAAGCGATGAGCTTCACATGGGCGTCGTAGAACGTGTCGACGAGGGTGATGAAGCGCTTGGCCTCGTTGCGGTTCGCCTCTCCCATCACCGGGATGTCCGACAGGATCACCGTCTGGAAGGACTGGGCGATGGCCATGTAGTCGGAGGCACCGAGCGGCTGGGCGCAGAGATCGGCGAAGCCGAACCGGGCGACGCCGGCGGCCTCCTCCGGCACGGCCACCTCGCGGCCCTTCACCCGGATCGTGGCCGGCTTGCCCCTCGCCTTGCCGGTGAGGCCCTTGAAGGCCTGGGCGAGGGCGGCCTCGGCCGCCTCGTCGGCGGGCACGTGATAGACCGAGGCGCCGCCGAGCTTCTCCAGGCGGAAATCCGTGCGGGAATCGAGGCGCAGAATCTCGACCCGGCTCTTCAGCTCAGCGACGAAGGGCAGGAACAGGGCACGGTTGAGCCCGCCCTCGTAGAGCCGGTCGGGCTCGACGTTGGAGGTCGCCACCACGGTGACGCCGCGCTTGAACAGGGCCCCGAACAGCCGCCCGAGGATCATCGCATCGGCGATGTCGGTCACGGTGAACTCGTCGAAGCAGAGCAGCGTCGCCTCGTCGGCGAGCGCGTCCGCCACCACCGGGATCGGGTCGTCGCCCTTGGCCGTGCCCGCCTTGAGCGCCTGCCGGTGGGCGTGGATGCGCTCATGGGCATCCGACAGGAAGCCGTGGAAATGGACGCGGCGCTTCTTGCCCGGCGCCGCCTCGTGGAACAGGTCCATCAGCATGGTCTTGCCGCGCCCGACGGAGCCCCAGATGTAGAGACCCTTGGGCGGCCCTTCGCCGTCGCCGCTGCGCCCGAACAGCCAGCCGAGCGCGCTGCCCTTCTTCGCCCGTCTGCGCCGGTCGAGATCCTGGACCAGCCTGTCGAGGGCCTGCACCAGATGGATCTGCGCCGGGTCGCGCTCGATGGCACCCGACGAGACCAGCATGTCGTAGCGTGCCGAGACCGGACCGGGAGGAGAATCGCCGCCCTGCGAACCGGCGGACGGGGCGGAACCTGAGGGGGGACTCACGACGATGGCGACCTCGGATACGGGACGGCGCGGCGGCCGCGTGCGCGTCGATGGAACCGGTCCGGCGACAGGCCCGAAGATCGGAGGCCCGAAGAGCGGAGGCTCTTGAGACCGGTCTGCCGCGCGTGGCCGGGGGGATCAAGCGTGGGGCGTCGGCGGGATGACGTTTTGTTGCATTGCACAAAATTGGGGCCGATGCCATCTGGTGTCCTCCTCGAGGGAGGTTACGCCCGGAGCCCGCGCAGCGTGCGCGCTGTCATTCCGGAGTACGGCACCACCATGCCCGACACTATTCCGACCGGACCGAATGTCCGGCGTCTCTGGCCGAGCGACCGTGCCATGGTCGAGGCCTACTTCCTGCGGCTCGACCCCGATACCCGAGCGCACCGCTTCATGGCCGCCTTGAGCGACGCGGCGGCCGTCGCCTACGCGGCTCGCGCCCTCACGGTCGAGGGGGTGGTCTTCGGCGGCTTCGTCGACGGAACGCTGCGCGCGCTCGGCGAATTGCGCCCGCTCACCGGTACCGTTCCGGGGCTGAGCCTCGGCCGTGGCGCGGAGGCCGCCTTCGCCGTGGAGCGCGGTTTTCGCCGCAACGGCCTCGGCCACGCCCTCTTCCGCCGGATCGTCTCGGCGGCGCGCAACCGCGGCGTCCGCGACCTGCATGTCCGCTGTCTCAGCCGGAACGGGCCCATGCGCGGACTCGCCACGAAGCTCGGCGCCGTCGTAACCCTGGCCGATGGCGATGCGGAGGGGGCTCTCGTCCTGGCCCGTCCGACGCCGATCTCCCTTTGGCGGGAGGGTCTCGACGAGGCGCTGGACTTTACCCTGGCGGTGGCCGCCGCGGCCGAGCCGCTGAAGCGGGCGGCGTGACGGGTGGCACCCATCGGCGGATTGGCGGCGGTGTCCCGGGGCGCTATCCTCCGGTTCCATCGGGCGGCGCATCCGCCCGGCACCCCGGTCGAAACGATCGCTCCGCCATGAAGATCCACGCCATGAGATCCGCGCTCGCCGCCTGTATCGTCCTGGCGCCGCTCACTGTTTCGGCACAGGAGCGGCCCGCGACGCCCGCCATGCTCTGCGCCGATGCCGCCGCCCTGGTGAACCGCGTCGGCGCCATCGTGATGACGACGGGGCCGATCACCTACGACAGGATCGTTCGCGACGGCGGCTTCTGCCCCCTGCCGGAAGCGCCCAAGCCCGCCTACGAACTCACCCGGGACGTGGCGCAATGCTTCGTCGGATATGTCTGCCGCGACAAGTTCAACGAGGGCAGTACGCGCGACTGAGCACCGCCACGCGCCAGCGCCATGGCCAAGCTGCCACCGTGTGGCCAAGTCTCCACCCAATGGCCGCCGCATGGCGCCGTTAAGCCCGGTCCCGTCCGACGTGAGCGAGGGGGCTTGCCGCATGACCATTGCCGAGAATCCGGCCCAGGACCGGCGGCCGCCTGACGGTGCCGCGACGATCCGTCTGGAACATTGCGTGGCCCATACGCTGCGCATCATCGCGGCGGCCCGCACCGAGCGCGACGATGCGCCGGTGAAGGCGGCCCGGCGCCAACTCGCTGAAATCTATGGCGTAACCCGCCTCAACCGACGCCTGGAGCGTGGTCGACACTCGGTCTGAATCAGCGCGGCGCGCGACCCGGTTTCATCGCCAGCCAGATCGTATGGCGGGCGCCGCTGGTGACATTGGCCCGCACCGGCACTTCCTCGACGCCAAACCCCGCGCGGCGGAGCCGCTGGGTGAAGCTCCGGTCAGGATGCGCCGACCACACCGCAAGCACGCCAGCAGGGCGCAGGGCGGCCATGGCCGAAGCCAGGCCCATCTCACTGTAAAGCCTGTCGTTTTCGGGTCGGGTGAGGCCGTCGGGGCCGTTGTCGACGTCGAGCAGGATGGCGTCGTAGGCAGAGCTGTCTGCGCGGATCGCAGCGACCACATCGCCGATCCGCATCGCCACCCGCCGGTCCGACAGCACGTCGGCCGACAGGTCCCGGAGCGGCCCGCGCACCCAATCCGCCACGTTCGGCACCAGTTCCACCACGACGAGTTCGGCGTCGGGCCGCAGGGAATCGAGAGCCGCCCGCAGGGTGAAGCCCATGCCGAGGCCGCCGATGAGACACCGTACGCCCGCGCGGTCCCCCACCAGCGCCGCGGCCAGTGTCGCCAGCGCTCTCTCCGAGCCGCTGAGGCGACTGTTCATCAGCTCGTTATGCCCGAGCTGGATCGAGAATTCCGTGCCCCGCTGAAGCAGCCGGAGCTGACCCGCATCCCCGGGGATCGGTGCGGTGTCGAGGACGAGCCAGGGGATCATGGGCGGAATCGGCGGGACGGCATGCCGTCCCGGCTATCACAGGTGAGGCGAGGGAGCACGCGTGCCGGGAAGGCGCCCCTCCCCGACAAACGGGAGAGGGGCCACCGGTGTCAGGCTAGAACAGCCCCTCGATCTGCCCGTTGGCGTCGAGATGGATGCCCTCCGAGGCCGGGACCTTTGGCAGGCCGGGCATGGTCATGATCTCACCGCAGATCACCACGACGAAGCCGGCGCCAGCCGAGAGCCGTACATCGCGCACCGAGATGAGGTGGCCCGAGGGCGCGCCCATCAGGTTCGGGTCGGTGGAGAACGAGTACTGAGTCTTCGCCATGCAGACCGGCAGGTTGCCGTAGCCGTCCTTCTCGAACTGGGCGAGCTTGGTGGCAGCCTTCGATTCCACCTGGATGTCACCGGCACCGTAGAGTTTGGTGGCGATGGTCTTGATCTTGTCGGTGAGCTTGGTGTCGGTCTCGTAGGCGAAGGTCAGGGGCTTCTGCTCGCCCTCGGCCAGCTTCACCACTGCCTGGGCCAACTCCTCGGCGCCCGCACCCCCTTCAGCCCAATGCTTGCAGGTGATGGCCTCGACCTGGAGCCTGTCGCGGCACAGCTCCTTCAGCTTGGCGTGCTCGGCATCGGTGTCGGCATAGAAGTGGTTGACACCGATGACCACGGGCAGGCCGAAGCCGCGCACGTTCTCAACGTGGCGGGCGAGGTTGGCGAAGCCCTTCTCCAGGGCGTCGAGGTTCTCGGAGCCGAGCTCCTTCTTCGAGACGCCGCCATGCATCTTGAGGGCGCGCACGGTGGCGACGATGACCACCGCGGACGGCTTCAGGCCGGCCTGGCGGCACTTGATGTCGATGAACTTCTCCGCGCCGAGATCCGCGCCGAAGCCAGCTTCGGTGACCACGTAGTCGCCGAGCTTGAGGCCGGCGCGGGTGGCGATCACCGAGTTGCAGCCATGGGCGATGTTGGCGAAGGGGCCGCCATGGATCAGGGCGGGGTTGCCCTCCAGGGTCTGGACGAGGTTCGGCTGCAGCGCATCCTTGAGGAGCACGGTCATGGCGCCCGTGGCCTTCACGTCGGCCAGGGTCACCGGCTTGCGGTCGCGGGTCTCGGCGATGACGATGCGACCGAGGCGGGCCTCGAGATCGTCGAGGTCACGGGCGAGGCAGAACACCGCCATGACCTCCGAGGCCACGGTGATGTCGAACCCATCCTCACGTGGGAAGCCGTTGGCGACGCCGCCCAGTGACTGGGTGATCGAGCGCAGGGCTCGGTCGTTCATGTCGACGACCCGGCGCCAATGGATACGGCGCACGTCGATGTTGAGCTCGTTGGCCCAGTAGACGTGGTTGTCGATGAGCGCAGCGGCGAGGCTGTGCGCCGAGGTGATGGCGTGGAAATCGCCGGTGAAGTGCAGGTTGATCTGCTCCATCGGCACGACCTGGGCCTTGCCGCCGCCAGCGGCACCCCCCTTCATGCCGAAACAGGGGCCGAGCGAAGGCTCGCGCAGACACATCACCGTCTTCTTGCCGATGCGGTTCAGCGCGTCGCCGAGACCCACCGTGGTGGTGGTCTTGCCTTCGCCCGCCGGAGTCGGGCTGATTGCGGTCACGAGGACGAGCTTGCCCTCGGGCTTCGATTCCAGCGACTTGATGAAAGCGTGGTCGATCTTGGCAATGTGTTTGCCGAAATGGTGCAAGGCCTCGTCCGGAATGCCGATCGTCTCGGCCACCTGCGTGATCGGCTTCAGGGTTGCCGCGCGAGCGATCTCGATGTCTGAGGGCATTGGTCTCTCCCGGTCTGTCGTCGCGATGGCGTGTCGCGCGGGCGTTTATTGTGGAACGTCGTGTGTTCGGAGCGTCGGGCATCGACGCCGCGGGCACCAGGCTTCACCGTTGTCATCACTGTGAGCGATGGAGCAAGCAAAAGCGCGTCGGAATTTTTCAACGTGTCTGCAAAATTTCATTTGAGAGTGCGGAATCCGGCATGGATCGCCCGCGGCGACACGGCAGCTGACTGGGCCGCTGTCAGCCCGACATCGCCGTCGCCGTGTAGCCGGCCTGGTCCAGAGCCTCGGCGATCGTCAGGGCCTGGGCATCGGTGGTGATCGCCACCCGGCCGTGATCGCGGTCGACGGCGATATGCGCCTCCGGATCGATCCGGAGGATCGCCTTGCGCACGGCCTCTGCGCACCCGTCGCAGGTCATGCCGTCCACTTGTATCAGCAGGTCTACCCGTCTCGCGTCCATCCACCCGCTCCCGTCGCTGGGTCATGTCCCGCGCCTATGTAGAGCCAAATCCCCTCCTGCCGCGAGAGGGCATGGCCCGGGCGGCGTCCGCGGCGATGCCAGACTGGCTGAAGCCAAGCTTGGAAGCTCATGCAACACATGGCGAAAAACCGGTTCACGCAGCCCGCGCCCATCTTGTGGGACTTCGTCGTCTCGGCGACAACCGGAGCCTGTCCCGACTTGCGGAATCCGTGCGGAATCCGTGACCGTGACCTCCTGATCTCCGCTCGATCGTCGTGAGGGTAAGAGTATTTCGATGGCCCGGATCGTCGGCCGACGCACGGTCCCGTGGCTCCTGAGTCTCATCGGATTCGTGGTCCTGGCGCCGCTCGCAGTGATCTCCCCCCTGGGCGGCGCCTTTGGATTGGCAGCCATGGGCGGCTTCGTCGCCATCCTGGCCGCGCGCCGGGCGCGCAAGCTCGACCAGCGCTGCGAGAAGCTTTCGGGCGAATTCGACATTCTCTCGCAACGCCTCGTGCGCCTGGAGACGGTGGCCCGTCTCATTGCCGACCAGCAGATGCGGATCGAGCGCGCCCGCGCCGACGAGGCCGGTCCGGCACAGGGCAAACAGGCCGGGAATGCCGCGGTGGATGCCGCCGTCGAGGAAGTCACGGCGGAAATCGGCCTGCTCAGCGGCATCGTCCGCGAACTAGCCGCCGTGGTCGCCACGCAGGACGGCGAGATCGCCCGCCTGAAGGCGACGCCGCCGGCCGGTCCCGCCCCGGCTCCCGTTGTCCGGCCGGTCGCCCATCATACCGTCCCTGATGCCCCCGTTGTCCCGTCCCCGCCGTTCCGGAACGACACGGGCGCGGCGCCCTGGGTGCCGCGAGCCTGGCCTCCGCTCGAGCGGTCCGAGGCCGTCACGGACAGGGCTCGGCCGGACCGGAGCCGGGATGCGGTCATGGTCGCGGCCTTCGACGGCGACGGGCTCGAAGTCCATCTCCAGCCCATCGTCTCCCTGCCCCAACGCAAGGTCGTGTCGTACGAGGCGCTGGCGCGCCTGCGCCTGGGTGCAGACATCCTCAAGCCGGAACTGTTCCTGCCGGCCCTCGAACGCCATGGGCGGACAACCGAACTCGATCGGCGCATGCTTCCCCTCGTCGCCACCGTGGCACGCCATCTCAGCGGACGCGGCAGTCAGGCGGCGGTGACCTACGCCCTGTCGCCGCATTCCCTGTTCGAGCCCGGCTTCCTGCGCACGCTGCCGCGCCTGCTCGCCGGCGAGCCCGACCTCTCCGGGCGCCTGGTGATCGCACTGCCCCAGTCGAGCTGGCGCAGCCTCGACGCCGAGCAGGCGGGCGCGCTGGCGGAACTGCGCGGCCGTGTCGGCTTTGCCCTCGACCGTCCCGTGGACCTACGCCTCGACCCCCTGGCCCTGGCCGACCGGGGCGTCAGCCAGGTCAAGGTGTCCGCCGATCTCCTGCTGCGCCCCAATTCCCGCCAGGCCATGCCCGACATCGCCCTCGACGACCTCGTCGCCTCCCTGTCCCGGGCCGGTATCCGGCTCGTCGCGGAGGCGGTCGAACACGAGAGCGACGTGCCCGATCTCATCGACCTCGACGTGCCGCTGGCGCAAGGCACCGTCTTTGCTCCGGCGCGGGCGGTGCGGGCCGAAGTTCTCGCTGTCGCGCCGCCGCAGGTCGCGCCGTCCCCGGTGCCGCCTCCGTCCCGAGAACCCGGCGGCGACGATCCGGAGCCGCCGCCACAACGCCGGCCGTTCCGCGATTTCCTGCGCCGGGCCGGCTGAGCAGGCCTGCCTGGACCCTGACGCGTCGATGTCGGTGCGTTGATTTCGGTGATCGGGCAGCCTAACCGGTCGGCCATCCTCGATGCCCCCGATCCCTTGCCAGTCAGGCCAGATTCATGAGCGAAACGATCGCGCGCGCCGCACCCTCGGCTCCGGTCCCGATTCTGGATGGGCTTTCCGCCGTCGCCGAGGGCTACGACCTCATCCTGTGCGATGTCTGGGGTGTGTTGCATGACGGGACACGTGCCCATGTAGGGGCGGGTGAGGCGCTGATCCGCTTTCGCACCCTGCCCGGGGCCGGTCGCCGGCGGCGGGTCATCCTCGTCTCCAACGCGCCTCGCCCCTGGGCCGGTGTTCGGACCATCCTCGACGGGTACGGTGTACCGCGCGAGGCCTACGACGCCATCCTCACCTCCGGCGACCTGACCCGGCGGCTGATCGCGGAGCATCCGGGCGAGCGCATCCACCATCTCGGGCCGGAACGCGACGCGACGATCTTCGATGGCCTCGACATCCGCCTCGTGGCGGCCGGAGAGGCGGATCGCGTAGTCTGCACCGGCCTGTTCGACGACACCACCGAGACGGCGGACGATTACCGTGTGACGCTGGCCGGGTTCCGGGCGCGGAACGTGCCGATGATCTGCGCCAATCCCGACCTCGTGGTCGAGCGCGAGAAGAAGCTCATCCCCTGCGCCGGCCTGATCGCGCAGGCCTATGCGGCGATCGGCGGCGCGGTGACCTATGCCGGTAAGCCATACCGCCCCGTCTACGAGGCGGCGCTCGCCATGGCTGCAGAGCTCGACGGGGACTCCGTGCCGGACGCCGCCCGCGTCCTCGCTGTCGGCGATGCCCTGCGCACCGACATCGCGGGGGCGGCGGCCTACGGAATCCCAAACCTGCTGGTGGCGCGCGGTATCCACGCGGAAGAACTCGGGGTTCTCGCCGAACACGACACGCTCGGCGAAGTGTCCGAATGGCTCGCCCGGCAGGAAGTGCGCCCGGATGCCGTCATCGAGCGGCTGGTCTGGTAGCGTCCCCGGATCTCAGCGGCCCCAAGCGGCGAGAAACGCCGATCAGGAGAACAGGGCGTCGATCTCGTCCTGGGCGGTGGCAGGTCCCTTGATCTGCGGCCCATTGAGGAGGAGGAGTTCGGCCCGAACCCGGCGCTCCACCTCAGCCGGGTCGACGCCACCCTCGTCCTTCGCCTTCACAGCGGCGGCAAAACGCGAGAGGCGGCTTTCGAGCTGGCGGAGGGATTCGCTCACCTTGGCGATCCGCTGGCCGGTGATGTCCTGGAACGTGCAGGCTTCGAAGATATCGTTCATCCGTGCCTCGACGGCGGCACGGTAGTTCTTGTCGTTGGGAAGGCCAAGAATTTCCTCGGCCGCATTCATGATGGAATTCGTCGCCCCCGCCGTCGCCTCAACGACGCTGCCGAGCTCCTCATGCGCCATTGGCAGCCGGTCACGGGTGAGCTCGTTCGCCCGCAGGGCCGCGATTTCCCTGCGGACATGCGCGATGTAGTCGGCGATCTCGACCAGCTCCCGGATCAGCGACGGTCGCGTCGATGCTGGGTCAGGGCCGGCCGTCCGTGCCTTTTCCGCCATGGCCATCGCCTGTCGCTCCACGGTGCTGTCCATCGCCGAAGAAAAGAGATCGGGTCTGCGGCTTAAGCGCCGCAGACAGCCTCGATCTTGCTCTTCAGCGTCGCCGCATTGAAGGGCTTGACGATGTAGTTGTTCACGCCGGCCTTCTTGGCCGCGATCACGTTCTCGGTTTTCGATTCGGCGGTGACCATGATGAACGGCGTGGTGCGCAGGGCCTCGTCGGCACGGACATGGCGCAGGAGCTCATAGCCGGTCATCGGCTCCATGTTCCAATCGGAGATGACGAGGCCGTATTTGCGGTTCTTCAGCCGGGCGAGGGCCGCGGTCCCGTCGGAAGCATCGTCGACCTCTTCGAAGCCGAGCTGCTTGAGCAGGTTGCGGATGATGCGGACCATCGTCTGATAATCGTCCACGACGAGGATCGGCATGCCGAGATCGAGGGCCATGGGTCGGGGTGCTCCGTCGGTGCAGGGCCGGTGCGGCATGCCGCGAGCCGGAATAAGTGGCAAAAGAATTGGGGGAGGCGCCGCCACGCGCCGCCTCTCGTCCGTGAAAGTACCGCACCCAGCATTGCGAAGCGGTTAATTGCGCGGCCTATCGTGCAGCCTCCGTCGATCGGGCCGCCGCTTCCCTTGACCCTCCTCCGGCTTTTCGACAGGTTCCCGCGTCCGGAATCCCCTCCGCGGTCGCCGCGTCGACCGCAGCTTCTTCGAGACCGCTTGAACCCGATGGCGCCAGCCGACGATCCTTCCGCGCGCCCCGGAGCCCGCTCCCCATCGGGGCGGCCCTTCACGATCTGCCGCGAGGACGAGGCCGTACCGGCGGCCCTGGCCGGGGCTATCGCGGCGATCGGCAATTTCGATGGCGTTCACCGGGGCCACGGCGCTCTCGTGGAGGCCGTCCGCGAGGAGGCCGACCGGCGCGGCGTGCCAGCGGTGATGCTGACTTTCGAGCCCCATCCGCGCGCCTATTTCGCGCCCGACCTGCCGATGTTCCGGCTGACGGGACCGGCAGCCAAGGAGACCGTCTTCGCTCGCCTCGGCCTCGACGGACTGATCGTACGCCGTTTCGACGCCATCATGGCGGGGACCACCGCTGCGGGGTTCGTCCACGACCTGCTCGCGCGCGATCTCGGCCTCACAGGCGTCGTGATCGGCCACGACTTCCATTTCGGGCGCGGACGCGAGGGCACGCCGGAGGTGCTGGCCCGGCTCTGCGCCGAAGCTTCCCTGGCTTGCCGGATCATTCCCCCCGTCTCGATCGGGGAGGGCGAGGCTCCTGTCTCGTCGAGCGCGATCCGGGAAGCCCTGCGGCAGGGTGACATCGGCCGTGCGAACCGGCTGCTCGGCTACCGTTGGTTCATCTGCGGCGAGGTCCGGCACGGCGACAAGCGCGGCCGGACCTTGGGCTATCCCACAGCGAACGTGGCGTTGCCCGATTGCGCCCTCTCCCACGGCATCTATGCCGTCCGCATCAGGTTGCCCGATGGAACGGTGTGGGACGGCGTGGCGAGCTATGGCCGCCGTCCGACCTTCGACGACGGCGCGCCCCTCCTCGAAGTCAACCTGTTCGGCTTCTCGGGGGATCTCTACGGCCAAACCATCGCCGTGGAGTTCCTCGGCTACATCCGCGGCGAGGAACGCTTCTCCGGCGCCGAGGCTTTGATCGCCAGGATGGACGTGGATGCGGCCGAGGCACGGACGCTCATCGCGGGCGACCGCGTTCCGTCGATGATCGGCTGAAGATCCAAGGCGCCGGCCGGCGGATCAGCGCTTGGCGGGATCGATCGAGGCAAGGCGCCGAGCCGCCTGCTGCAGGGCGTCCTGGTGGCCGTTGCCGCTGAGCGCATAGACCGAGCGGCCCGCCGTCCAGTAGACGGTCTCGCCGTCGCCTGGGCTCGTCACCTCTCCAGTGAAGGCCGCCTCGTTGGTGCCCCGTGCCGCGAACAGGGAGATCTCGCCGAGATCGGGTGCGTCGATCACGACCTCGACGCCGGCGCCGTGACGCGCGGGCACGATCTGGACGTCGCGCACCGACCAATCCCCCGGAAGGTCCGGCAGGACGATGCCCGTGGCGCTGGAGATGCCGGCCTTGTCGTAGCTCGGCGTGGCGCGCGAGCCGAGGCGGACGCGGATCTGAGCCACCTCCCTCGCCTGACGTGCATCAGCGACCAGAGCCGGATCCACCGGCGCGGCGAAGGTGTCCGGCACACCGAACACACCGGTATCCGAATGCGCGATCCAACCTGCGCCCACGAGAAGCACGATCACCGCCGCCCGCTTCAGCCGCTCGCCCACCCGCCGCCAGGCCATGGACCGGTCGAGGCGGCGAGCCGCCGCGCGGTTGCGCTCCGGACCCGGTCCCGGCAGCTGCGAGAAGGCTTGGCGCAGGGCATCCCTGTCATGCATCTCGGCCATCACCTGCGCCGCCGCCTCAGGCGTCCGGGCGAGATAGGCTTCCACCTCAAGCCGGCGCATGACGTCGAGTTGGCCATCGACGAAGGCGGCGAGGTCACTGTCGGTGATCGGGTCGATCATGACGGTCGTATCCAGTTCAACGGTCGGAAACAGCTGAGCTTCCATGCAGTCCTGGTACTCGTCGTCGCCGAGTACCCTCGAATTCGGGGCGGCTATGACCCGCCGATGGCTTTTGATGCGAGCCGGACGTCCTGCCGGGCATCCTGGCCGTTCCAGTCACTGACGAGGCGCAGGTGCGGTCGCTCGGGCCTGCCCGCTCCCGAACCCGGCGTGGTTTCGGAGCGGCTGCGGCCGCTACTGGCCTGGCCTTCCTCGAATGCGCGGAGGGCGGCGCGACCGCGACCGAGGCGGGACATCAGCGTACCGATCGGAATTCCGAGCACGGCCGCCGCATCGGCGTAGGCCATGCCTTCAAGGGTCACGAGGTGGAGCGCGGCGCGCTGCTCCTCCGGCAGGGTCAGGAAGGCCTGGCGTATCTGGGCGAGACGCACCTGTCCCTCTTGAGCGGGCGGTACGCTCTCGTCGCCCATCTGGACGAGGGCTTCGGCATGGCGGGCTTCCACCCGCTTGCGGCGCTGGTCGTCGATGAAAACGTTGTGCAGCACCGTCATCATCCAGGTCCGCAGATTGGTGTTGGGCCTCACGGAGAGGCCGGATTCCAGCGCGCGGACGAGAGTATCGTGAACAAGGTCGTCGGCCTTCAGCGCGTCGCGCGTCAGCGAACGCGCATAGCGTCGCAGCGGGACCAGAAGGTCGACGATAGAGGAGGCGGAGGCGGTCTGAGTGGGTTCGGCCGTCATGGTCAGTTAACGCGCGAGCCCGGCCCGCTAATCCGGCCGGGCGGCGCTCTATTGATAGGTCGCCTTGAGATTCAGGGTACAGGTCCGTCCGATGCCCTCGTAATGTTCGGCGAGCCAAGCCTGCGCCGCCGCACGGCCTTTGTCGCGCAGGCCCTCGAACACGCGCATCCGGGCATCCATCCGCGAAGAGGCCTTGTAATCGTCAAGTGCTCCCGTCCCGTCGATTCGGTGGACCAGCATGCGGTGGTAGTCGTTGCGGCCGAGCACACCGTCCTCGATCAACCCGTCGACGAAATCGATGGCGCGCAGTTCCCGCATCAGGTTCGCGTTGAAGGTGATCTCGTTAAGCCGGTCCTGGATCTCCTCGCGCGAGCGCGGGGTCTCGCGACGCTCCACCGGATTGATCTGCACCAATACAACGTCGCGGGTCCGGGCCCCATGGAAGAGCGGGTAGATCGGCGGGTTGCCGAGATAGCCGCCGTCCCAATAGGGCACACCGTCGATCTCAACCGCCTGGAACACGGTGGGCAGGCAGGCCGAGGCCATCAAATGGTCGACGCTCAAGGAATCCCGCTCGAAGATGGCGAGCTTGCCGGTCCAGACATTGGTGGCCGAGACATAGATCCCGGCGGTCTCCGCCGTCCGGAGTCGTTCGAAATCCACGTGCTTGGCCAAGGCCTTGCGCAGGGGATTCACGTTGAGCGGGTTGGAGATGTAGGGACTGGTCTTGAGCGCCCGCATCCAGAAATCCAGAACTGGGTTTTCGTTCCAGAAGTCGAAAAGCCGGTCGAACACGCCGCGCTGGGCCGGCCACAGGTCGCCGTCGAGGCTCGCCTCGCGCCAGAACCGGTCGAGGGCGGCGCGGGCGCCCTCCGGCCCTCCGGCAATCCAGCCATCGACCATCACGACCGCGTTCATCGCCCCGGCGCTGGCCCCGGTGACGGCCTCAAAGGCGAGACGGCCATCCTCGATCAGGGCATCGAGCACGCCCCAGGTAAAGGCGCCATGGGCGCCGCCGCCCTGCAGGGCCAGCGCGATGGTCTTCTCGGCATTCGGACCGGCCAAGCTGACAGGCGGGCGCGAGGCGGGGCGAGGCGGGGCTGCCTCCATATCGGTAGAGGGTGAATCGACCAGGGCCGGCTGTTGGGAATCGAGCATCGTCAGCTCCACGTGGCAGGATCACACAGGCGCATCCCGTAAGGTGCGCATGAGTATGCTGCATTGCAGCATCGAAGGTCGCAGGGCAGCAAACCTGTGACTGCATGGATCGGTTCCGCTTGGACCGTTCCTGTGGCGGACATGTCGCACTGCGCCAATTCCCTCGACATCGTCCATGGGATAAGACATGTCAGCCGACGCTGGGCCAACGTGTTGCGCGCGATCCGTCCTGCCGCGTGGTTCCCCCATGCGGTACGCGGACTTGACGCATGCGGCGCGCCATCTCAGCTAACCGGCAGGGGTCTCGATCACAGGACCCTTCACCCGATCTTCGCAAAGGATCGGCAGGATTCGATACCAGACGACCATGGCCGGGCGCTCGCTTCAGGGCAGGCCAGGCCATAAGCAAGGTCAGCGATGGACGCCATGATGGAAGCCACTTCCGCCGATCCGTTCGGCCCCGGCATTTCGATTTCCGGTCCGGAGATCGCCGGTCCGACACCGCGCCACCGCACGGTGGGGGTCACTGTGGGCGAGGGCGAGGGGGCCGTTACTGTCGGTGGAGGCGCCCCGGTCGTCGTCCAGTCGATGACCAACACCGACACGGCCGATATCGATGCCACCGTGGCGCAGGTCGCCGCCCTGTCGCGGGCCGGCTCCGAACTCGTGCGCATCACCGTCGACCGCGACGAGGCCGCGGCAGCCGTCCCGAAAATCCGCGACCGGCTGGCCCGCATCGGCGTCCATGTGCCGCTGGTTGGCGACTTCCACTACATCGGCCACAAGCTCCTGTCCGATCACCCAGCCTGCGCCGAAGCCCTGGACAAGTACCGGATCAATCCGGGCAATGTCGGCTTCAAGGAAAAGAAGGATACGCAGTTCTCGACCATCGTCGAGCAGGCGATCCGCTACGGCAAGACCATCCGCATCGGTGCCAATTGGGGCTCGCTGGACGAGGCGCTGCTCACCCACCTGATGGACGAGAACGCCCGGTCAGCGCGCCCCATCGACGCCCGCGCCGTGATGCGCGAGGCCATGGTGCGCTCGGCCTTGTCCTCGGCCCAGCGCGCCGAGGAACTCGGCCTTCCCAAGAACCGTATCATCCTCTCGGCCAAGGTCTCGGCGGTGCAGGACCTGATCGCGGTCTACCGTGAGGTCGCCCGGCGCTCCGACTACGCGATCCATCTCGGTCTCACCGAGGCCGGCATGGGCTCGAAGGGCCTGGTTGCGGCCTCCGCGGCCATCGGCGTGCTGCTCCAGGAAGGCATTGGTGACACGATCCGCTATTCGCTGACCCCGATGCCCGGCGGCGACCGCACCGTGGAGGTCAAGGCCTCCCAGGAACTCCTGCAGACCATGGGCTTCCGCACCTTCGTGCCGATGGTCGCCGCTTGTCCCGGCTGCGGCCGCACCACCTCGACCACGTTCCAGGAACTCGCCCGCGACATCCAGAACTGGATCGTCACCTCCATGCCGGAATGGAAGAAGACTTATCCGGGGGTCGAGGGTCTGAACGTTGCGGTGATGGGCTGCATCGTCAATGGACCCGGCGAATCGAAGCATGCCGATATCGGCATCTCGCTGCCCGGCACCGGCGAGACCCCCACCGCACCGGTCTTCATCGACGGCAAGAAGGCGATGACCCTGCGCGGCGCCACGCTCGCCAAGGATTTCGAGACGGTGGTGATCGACTATATCGAGCGCCGTTTCGGCCAGGGCGCCCGCACCGCCGCCGAGTGAGTCCGTCCGTCGTGACGCCCGTCGTCCCGCGCTGCTCCTGCACGCGGGGCGAATTCGCTCGCCTCCCCGGGGAGGATCTCCCGTCCATGGCGGGATCGTCGTTCTCGGCGTCATACCCGCATGATACGCCCTTGGCATGCTTCGCGCTGGGAGTCGTCTTGCGCCGGTGCTTTAATGACCGGCCGCCGGTTCGTCCGCGACATGTGGGGACGGGACTCCGCTCGCGGTTCGCCCGTCTCCATCGCCCATGTCGCGCGCCAAATCCAAGTCTCCCCATCCCTCTCCCCGTCGCAGAAGCCTGATCGCAGCGCATGACGCAAACCGCCATCCCGAGCGTCCCCGGCGCTCAGCCCGGCCCTGCGGCCAGTCCCGAGACCGGGCCCGGTGATCACGGGCATGGGAAGACGAGCTTCTGGACGCTGGTCGTCGGCTCTGTCGGCGTCGTCTACGGCGACATTGGCACCAGCCCGCTCTACGCCTTCCGCGAGGCGCTCGGCCCGGCGAGGGCGGACGGCATTCTGCTGCCCGAGGAGGTCCTCGGCACGACGTCGCTCATCCTCTGGGCACTGCTGCTGATCGTCACGATCAAGTACGTCGTCATCCTGCTGCGCATGGACAACAACGGCGAGGGTGGAATCCTCTCGCTGATGGCCCTGGCCCGCAAGGCGCTGGGCGGTTCGCGCATCGTCTTCATGCTCGGGCTGCTTGGCGCCTCCCTATTCTACGGCGACGCCGTCATCACGCCGGCCATCTCCGTGCTCTCGGCGGTGGAGGGCCTGAAGCTCGTCACGCCGGCCTTCGAGCATTACGTCCTGCCGATCACGGTGGCGATCATCTTCGCTCTGTTCATGGTCCAGAGCCGGGGCACCAGCAAGGTGGCGGCCTTTTTCGGTCCGATCATGGTGATCTGGTTCCTAGCGCTGGGGCTCGCGGCCCTGCCGCACATCGTGTCGCGGCCAGAGGTCTTCCAGGCGTTCAATCCCTGGTACGCGCTGCATTACCTCCTCGGCCACGGCACCGGGGCACTGGTGGCGCTGGGCGCGGTCTTCCTCGCCGTGACCGGTGCGGAGGCGCTGTTCGCCGATCTCGGGCATTTCGGGCGCCGGCCGATCCAAGTGGCCTGGCTCGGCCTCGTGGCCCCGTGCCTGACTCTGAACTATCTCGGCCAGACGGCGCTGGTTCTCAACGCGCCGGACACGACCGATCCGTTCTACCAGCTCGTCCCCGAATGGGGCCTTCTGCCCATGGTGATCCTAGCGACCATCGCCACCGTCACCGCGAGCCAGGCCGTCATCACCGGGGCGTTCTCCCTGTCGCGCCAAGCTATCCAGCTGGGCCTGCTTCCGCGCCTCGAGATCCGCCACACTTCGGAGTCGCATTCGGGCCAGATCTTCCTGCCGCAGGTGAACATCCTGCTGCTGATCGGGGTCGTGGTCCTGGCGATCCTGTTCCGGTCGTCCTCGGCCCTGGCCTCCGCCTACGGTATCGCCGTGACGGGCACGATGCTGCTGACCGCTAGCATGGCCTTCATCGTACTCTGGAAGTCGTGGAAATGGTCGCCGATCGCCGCCGCCGCCGCGATCATGCCGTTCATCGTCATCGAGTTCCTGTTCCTGCTGTCGAACATGCTCAAGGTGTTCGAAGGCGGCTACGTGCCTCTCGTACTGGCCGGATTCCTGATCGTCGTGATGTGGACCTGGGTGCGGGGCGTGAACATCCTGTTCAACAAGACCCGCAAGACCGACGTACCGCTGCTCGAACTCGTTGGCATGCTGGAGAAGAGCCCGCCCCATCACGTGCGCGGCACGGCGGTGTTCCTCACCAGCGACCCTTCGATCGCCCCGGCGGCGCTGCTGCACAACCTCAAGCACAACAAGGTGCTGCACGAGAAGAACGTGATCCTCACGGTCGAGACCGTGGACACGCCCCGCGCAAGCGAGGCGGACCGTATCCGCATGGAGCCGATCGGCCCGCACTTCTCCAAGATCGTGATGAAGTTCGGCTACATGGAGCAGCCCAACATCCCGCGGACGCTGACGCTCCTGAAGAAGCAGGGCTTCAAGTTCGACATCATGGCCACGTCGTTCTTCCTGTCGCGCCGCTCGATCCGCCCCGCCGCGCATTCCGGCATGCCGCTCTGGCAGGACCGGATCTTCATCACGCTCGCCAAGAACGCGAACGACGCCACCGACTTCTTCCAGATCCCCACCGGCCGCGTGGTGGAAGTGGGGACACAGGTCACGGTCTGAGGCCGAGTCCTTCCGGGTCGGAGGCCTTACGGCCTCGGAAGGTTGATGACGGGCGGCGGAGGAGGCGCCTCGGGGGCCAGGGCCGCCAACGTTGCCGGGCTTCTGGCATGGGCGACCCGCGTTCTCGCCACCGTCTTCGACAAGGATTTGGAATGTGCGCCCTGGCTTATGGCGGCGTGGGAGGCGGCGGCGCGATCCGGTTCCGCCCGAGCCGTCGAGGCGGGCTGGGTGCCCGTTTCCTCTGGCCGAGCGGCGACCGGCGGAGTCGAGGGAATGCCGGTGGGGGCCGGAGTCGCGACGGCCTGGACCGGTGCTGCCGGTGAGGCTTCGGGAATGGACGGGGTGGAGGCCGCGGCGAAGGCCAGGGCGGCCGGTGGCCGGGCCTGCTCCACGGCTCCGGGCTTGCGCTTCTCGTAGAAGGCGTTGCCGCCGGCCACCGCCACGTAATGCATGTTGTTGTAGTGGAACGTGCGGCCCGCCGTGTGGAAGTACATGGCGCGGCCGACCTTCGGATGGCGCTGGCCGGCAAGGACCGCATCGGCGGCGTCCGCGACCTTCGTCAAATCCTTCTCCGCCATGGGCTTGGTGAGAACGCCGGTAGCGAATTGACGGGGCTGGCCAACCACGGCGCAGATGCCGCCATTCGGGAAGGCGGCCGCTTCGAGGCGGTTCATCACCACCGTGCCGACGGCGAGCAGGCCTTCGGAATCGCTGCGGTTCGATTCGAAATACATGGCGCGGCCGAGACAGTCGCGCTCCTCGTCGCTCACCGCCATGGGCTTGGCCGCGAGGCCTGGGCCACCGAGGGAACCGGTCGTGGTAGGGGAATTACAGGCACCGAGGCCCATCGTCGTCATCAGCAGGACCCCGTAGAGTCCCGTCGTCGCCGATCGGGGATACCCCATGCCGTCTCGCTCCCGTCCGTTTCCTTAACGGTCTAGCTCGGCGGGAAATGTGGTTTCTTTTCGGATACGGTCCGGGAGGGTTGATCATCTTTCCGATGCTGTGGCCTGAGGATCACGTCCGGCTTTTCTCGCTCCGGCCAGGGCGAACCCGATCCTCGCTTCAGAGCATCGGCAGGTGCGCGGGCTTAGGCCTGCGAGGAAAGGCATCGTCGAGGCTCTGCCATTGACGATCGGTCAGCGTCAGGTGGCCGGCGGCGGCATTCTCGTCCACATGCGTGATGCGCGCGGCCTTCGGGATGGTGAAGACCGAGGCGGACCGCGTCAGCGCCGCGAGCGCGACCTGCCGCTGCGTTGCTCCCGTCTCGGCAGCGATCCGGCCCAGCACACGCCCACCGGCCGAGTCCGGTTCGGGAAAATCGTCATGGCCAAAGGGGCTGTAGGCAACGACGGCGACGCCGTGCGCTTCGCACCAGGGCAGGACAGCGTGCTCGATCGCCCGTTGCCTGAGATGGTAGAGCACCTGATTGCAGGCGATGCGGCCTTTGCCGGCTATGGCAAGAGCTTCCTCAAGGTCGGGAACGTCGAAATTGCTGACCCCCCAGGAGAGCAGCTTGCCCTGCCGGACCAACTCCTCGAAGGCGCCTATGGTCTCCTCAAGCGGAGTCCCTCCGCGCCAGTGCAGGAGATAGCTGTCGAGCCGGTCCGTCTTCAGGCGCGCCAGCGAGCGCTCGCAGGCGGTGACGACGGAGCGTGCCGAGGCATGGTTCGGCAGGACTTTCGAGACGAGAAACACCTCGTCGCGTCTCCCCGCAATCGCTTCCGCCACCACGAGTTCGGCCTCGCCATACATCTCCGCGGTGTCGATGTGGCTCATCCCAAGATCGAGGCCTTGTCGCAGGGCAGCCACGGCGCTGGGCCGGTGCGACTCGTCGAGGGACCACGTGCCCTGACCGATCACGGGGACGGGACGCCCGGTCGGCCCGAAGGTCTTCTCTCGCATGCGATGCTCCGATAGACGACCGTCCGTGCGGGCCTGCCTCAGGCCGTCAGGGTGCCGTGGCAGTGCTTGAACTTCTTGCCCGAGCCGCAGGGGCAGGGCTCGTTGCGGCCGACGCGACCCCAGGTGCTCGGATCGTTCGGGTCGCGCTCGATCACGGACGCGTCCGTGGACATCGCCTGCGCGGCGTAGCCGTAGACCGGTCCGCCACCGCCGACGCTGCCCGTGCCGCGATCGGAGAAGTCCATTTCGTTCTCGCCGGTGACGGGATCGAGGTGCTGGGCGAACATGGACGGCAGTTCCGGGCTCGCGAACGGGTTCGCCCCTTGCGAGTCCTGCTCCTGGTAGGTGATCTCGATGCGGGCTAGCTGCTGGGTCACCTGCTCGCGCAAGCTGCCGACAAGGCCGTTGAAGAGTTCGAACGCTTCGGACTTGTACTCGTTGAGCGGGTCCCGCTGGGCGAAGCCGCGCCAGCCGATCACCTGACGCAGGTGGTCGAGGGTGACGAGATGCTCGCGCCAGAGATGGTCGAGGGTCTGCAGCAGCACCTGCTTCTCGACATAGGTCATCACCTCCGGCGTGTTCTTCTCGGTGCGGGCGGCATAGGCCTCGTCGGAGGCGGTACGCAGGCGGTCGCGCATCTCCTCGTCCGCGATGCCCTCTTCCCTGGCCCACTCCTCCACCGGCACGTCGAGGTTCAGCACCTCGGTGACGCGCAGGCGCAGGCCCTCGATATCCCACTGCTCGGCATAGGCGTTCTCGGGGACGTGGATGGCGACGAGATCGTCGACGACGCCGTGGCGCATCTCGTCCACGGTGTCGCGCACGCTGTCCTGGCCCATGAAGTCGCGGCGCTGCTCGAACACGACCTTGCGCTGGTCGTTCATGACGTTGTCGTATTTCAACACGTTCTTGCGCATGTCGAAGTTGCGCGCCTCGACCTTCTGCTGCGCTTTCTCGATGGCCTTGTTGATCCAGGGGTGGATGATCGCCTCCCCCTTCTCCAGGCCGAGGCGGGTCAGCATCCCGTCCATGCGGTCCGAGCCGAAGATCCGCATCAGATCGTCCTGGAGCGACAGGTAGAATTTCGAGCGGCCGGGATCGCCCTGGCGGCCGGAGCGGCCACGCAGCTGGTTGTCGATGCGCCGCGATTCGTGACGCTCGGTGCCGATGATGTAGAGGCCGCCGGGCAGGGCCTTCTTGCGCCCGGCCTCCGGGTCGGCCGGCTCGCCAGAGGCCAGCACCTTGGCACGGTTCTCCTCGATCTCGGCCTTGATCGCCGCCGCCTTCGTGTCCCGCTCGGCGCCTGCGGGCAGGCCGGCGAGCTCCTTCTCCAAGCGCATCTCGAGATTGCCGCCCAGTTTGATATCGGTGCCGCGCCCGGCCATGTTGGTGGCGATGGTGATGGCGCCCGGCACGCCAGCCTCGGCGACGATATAGGCCTCCTGCTCGTGGAAGCGGGCGTTGAGCACGGCGAAGGTCTTGGTCACCCGGCCTTCGCGGGCGGCGGCGTAGACGTCGGTGAGCGCATTGAGGTCGGAATAGTCGAGCTGGCGGAAGCCGGCCTTCGTGAGCATCTCGGCCAGGTGCTGCGACTTCTCGATGGAGCCGGTGCCGACCAGGATCGGCTGGTGGCGCGCATGCGCCTTCTCGATCTCCGCGATGATGCCGTCGTACTTCTCGCCCACCGTCCGGTAGACCTCGTCGTCCTCGTCGACGCGCTCGACCTCCTTGTTGGTGGGAATGTCGACGACTTCGAGCTTGTAGATCTCGGCGAATTCGTCGGCCTCGGTGGAGGCCGTGCCGGTCATGCCCGCGAGGTTGGTATAAAGGCGGAAGTAGTTCTGGAAGGTGATCGAGGCGAGCGTCTGGTTCTCGGGCTGGATGGTCACCCGCTCCTTGGCCTCCAGCGCCTGGTGCAGGCCCTCAGAGTAGCGCCGTCCCTGCATCATGCGGCCGGTGAACTCGTCGATGATCACCACCTCGTCGTTCTTGACGATGTAGTCCTTGTCCAGGGTGAACAGGGTGTGGGCGCGTAGCGCTTGGTTCACGTGGTGGACGAGGCTGACGTTATGGGCGTCGTAAAGGTCGCCCTCCTTCAGGAGGTCGGCGCCGCGGAGCAGGTCCTCGATGAACTCGTTGCCGCTCTCGGTGAGCGAGACCGAGCGCTGCTTCTCGTCGAGGTCGTAATGCTCCTTCTCGAGATGGGGCATCAGCGCGTCCACCGAGACGTAGAGCTCCGAGCGATCGTCCACGGGACCGGAAATGATGAGCGGCGTGCGCGCCTCGTCGATGAGGATGGAATCGACCTCGTCGACGATCGCGAAATTGTGCCCGCGCTGCGAGAGCTGGCTCAGCTCGTACTTCATGTTGTCGCGCAGGTAATCGAAGCCGAACTCGTTGTTGGTGCCATAGGTGATGTCGCAGGCATAGGCCTCCCTGCGCTGCTCGTCGTCGAGCCCGTGGACGATGGTGCCGACGGTGAGACCGAGGAAGCGGTAGACTTGGCCCATCCACTCGGCGTCGCGGGAGGCGAGGTAGTCGTTCACCGTGACCACGTGGACGCCGAGACCCGACAAGGCATTGAGGTAGACCGGCAGTGTCGCCACAAGGGTCTTGCCCTCGCCGGTGCGCATCTCGGCGATGCCGCTCTCGTGGAGCACCATGCCGCCGATGAGCTGCACGTCGAAATGCCGTTGGCCGAGGGTGCGCTTGGCTGCCTCGCGCACGGTGGCGAAGGCGGGAACGAGGATCTCGTTGAGGCTCTTTCCGGCGGCGAACTCGGCCTTTAGCATGTCGGTGCGGGCGCGCAGGGCCTCGTCCGACAGGGCGGCGATCTCCGGTTCCAGGGCATTGATTTCGGCAATGCGCGGGCGATAGCCCTTCACGCGGCGGTCGTTGGACGAGCCGAAAATCTTTTTAGCGAGGGCGCCGAGCATCGTGAACCTGCGGTCGAGATATCTGAAGCGAGATATCGGAAGAGTGTGTTGGGCGGGCTTATAGAGGTAAATATTGCAGGGCGCATCCGAAAGGGCTGTGCTGTCGCGCGAACCCGCGACGATGACCCGGTCGCCTCTCATGGAGGGGCTCCGGGTGTTGCCTCCGCAGGGCAAGGGCAGCTTGCGCCCGTCCGTAAGGGCGGGCGAATCGGCTGTCGCCAAAGGGCTGGGGCCGTCAGTCGGTCTCGCAGGAACCTGCTCCGGAGTTCACGGGGCGATCCTGCGCACAGCGGACACCCTCCGCCGCACCGTCCGCTATCAAGGCCGCTTCATCGTGATCGGGGGGGGCTCCCATCAAACGACGCTTGCGCTTGCCTTCGGGCCTTGCCGGCGCCACGTGTGACCCACAGATCCTGGTGGCGTCCTGCCGCCTGTTCTGCTGCCATTTGCCTGCTGCCATGCCCCCAAACCCGGCCGGACAGAGCCTCGAGGGTGCGGCACCATTTCCCGAGGAAATCCCGTTCATGACGACGCCCCACTTTCGTCGGCGCACCTGCGCCTTGGCGCTGGCCGTTGCCCTGCCCCTCGCCTCCGTCGCGCTGCCGATGCAGGCCCTGGCGCAGACGCCGCCGGCCGCCGCCCCCGCCGCGCCTCCGGTTGCACCGGAGACGGTGGTGGCCAAGGTGAACGGTTCGCCGGTCACCGCGGGCGACCTCGCCATCGCCGCCGAAGACCCGGCGCTCTCCCTGCCCGGCGTCGACGAGGCCCAGAAGAAGAACCTGCTCATCGACTACATGGTCGACCTCAAGGTCGGCGCGCAGGCGGCCGAGGTGGCCAAGGTCGGTGACTCGCCCGAGTTCCAGCGCAAGCTCGCCTATTTCAAGAGCAAGCTCCTCCTCGACGAGTATCTGGAGCGTGAGGCAAAGAAGGCGGTGACGCCGGAGGCCGCGAAAGCCCTCTACGACCAGACCCTCACCACGATGAAGCCTGAGGAGGAGGCCCATGCCCGGCACATCCTCGTGGACAACGAGGAGGAGGCCAAGAAGATCTCGGCCCGGATCAAGGGCGGCGAGGACTTCTCGAAGATCGCGGCGGAGCTTTCCAAGGATCCCGGCTCCAAGGCCGAGGGCGGCGATCTCGGCTGGTTCACCAAGGAACGGATGGTCGCCCCCTTCGCGGAGGCCGCCTTCAAGCTGCCGGTCGGCCAAGTCTCCGACCCGATCAAGACGCAGTTTGGCTGGCACGTGATCAAGGTCGAGGAGCGGCGCACCAAGCCGGTGCCGACCTTCGCCGAAATGAAGGATCAGGTCGACCAGTACCTCACCCGCAAGTCGCAGCAGGACCTGATCCTGAAGCTGCGCGAGAGCGCCAAGATCGAACGTACCGATACCGCCGCGCCCGCCCTGGCACCCAAGGCTCCCTGAAGCTCGGTCCCTGAAGCCGGATGGCTTTCGAAAACGAAGAAGGCCTGCCCCGTCGCCGGGGCAGGCCTTCGTCTTGTCAATGCCGCGGGAGGGCGTCAGGCGATGTACTGGGCGCCGTTGATCGTCAGGGTCGAGCCGGTGATGAAGCCCGAATCCTCCGCCGCGAGGTATTCCACCGCACGGGCGATCTCGGCGGCCTCACCGAGGCGGCCCACGGGAATCGTCGAGATGATCTTGTTGCGGATGTCCTCCGGCACCGCCATCACCATGTCGGTGGCGATGTAGCCGGGCGCGATCACGTTGACGGTGATGCCCTTCGAGGCGCTCTCCTGTGCCAGCGCCTTGGCGAAGCCGATCACGCCCGCCTTGGCGGCCGAGTAGTTGGTCTGGCCGGCCTGGCCCTTCTGGCCGTTGATCGACGAAATCAGGATGATGCGGCCAAAATTGCGGGCGCGCATGCCCTCGATCACCGGACGGGTAACCGTGAACATCGAGTCGAGGTTGGTCTTGATGACCGCCTGCCACTTCTCGAAGGTCATCTTATGGAACGCGCCGTCACGGGTGATGCCGGCATTGTTCACCAGGATGTCGATGGGGCCGAGCTCGGCCTCGACGGCCTTGATGCCGGCCTCGCAGGCGGCGGCGTCGCCGACGTCGAACTTGAAGACCGGGATGCCGGTCTCTGCCTTGAAGGCGTTGGCCGCCTCGTCGTTGCCGCCGTAATTGGCGGCCACTTTGTAGCCCTTGGCCTTGAGACCCGTCGAGATCGCGGCACCGATGCCGCGCGTTCCACCCGTGACGAGGGCAATGCGTTCCTGAGCCATGGCTTCCTCCAATTTTCTTTGATGTTCGATGGCGTGCGTAATGCAATTTCTTGCAGATTCTCGGCGCGGGCGGGCTTAGCTCAATCGGCTCCGCCCGCCCATGCCATTTAAATTTGCTGCGTCCTCAAGAATTCTCCAAGACAATGTCCCCAATGTTTGCGGGCATCCTTGAAGATCTGTCATGAGCGCAGAGATTATACTGTATTCAATCGAGCCCGCTGGGGCTTCAGACGCGCTCAATGCACATGGCGACGCCCATGCCGCCGCCGATGCAGAGGGTAGCGAGGCCCTTCTTGGCGTCACGACGCTTGAGCTCGTGCAGCAGCGTGACGAGGACGCGGGCGCCGGACGCACCGATCGGGTGGCCGATGGCGATGGCGCCGCCATTGACGTTCACCTTGTCGGTGTCCCAGCCCATGTCCTTGTTCACGGCGAGCGCCTGGGCGGCGAAGGCCTCGTTGGCCTCGATCAGGTCGAGGTCGGACGGCTTCCAGCCGGCCTTGTCGAGAGCCTTGCGCGAGGCCGGGATCGGGCCGGTACCCATGACCTTGGGGTCGACGCCGGCGGTGGCCCAGGACACGATCCGGGCGAGCGGGGTGATGCCGCGACGCTCGGCCTCGGAGGCCGACATCAGCACGATGGCGGCAGCGCCGTCGTTGAGGCCGGACGCGTTGGCGGCGGTTACCGTGCCGTCCTTCGAGAAGGCGGGCTTGAGCTTGGCCATCGCCTCGATGGTGGCGCCGTCACGGATGTACTCGTCGGTGTCGACGATGGTGTCGCCCTTGCGGCCCGGAACGGTGACGGGGACGATCTCGTCCTTGAAGCGACCTTCCTTGCGGGCGGCCTCGGCCTTGTTCTGCGACTTCGTCGCGAACTCGTCCTGCTGCTCGCGGGTGAGCTGGAAGGCCTGGGCCACGTTCTCGGCTGTCGTGCCCATATGGTAGCCGTTGAAGGCGTCCCACAGGCCGTCCTTGATCATGGTGTCGACGAGCTTCACGTCGCCCATCTTCTGGCCGCCGCGCAGGTACTGCGCATGGGGGGAGAGCGACATCGATTCCTGGCCGCCGGCCACGATGACCGTGGCGTCGCCATTGGCGATCTGCTGCATGCCGAGAGCGACCGTGCGCAGGCCCGAGCCGCAGACCTGATTGACGCCCCAGGCGGTGGCCTTCTCCGGGATACCGGCCTTGATGGCGGCCTGCCGGGCCGGGTTCTGGCCGGCGCCGGCGGTGAGGACCTGACCGAAGATCACTTCGTCCACGTCGTCGGGAGAGACGCCGGCGCGCTCCAGGGCGGCCTTGATGGCGACGGCGCCGAGTTCATGGGCCGGGACGGTGTTGAAGGCACCTCCGAACGAACCCACTGCGGTCCGCGCCGCTCCGACGATGACGATGTCTTCCGCTGCCATTGACGTTCTCCTCTTGAGGGCCGGCGCGACGTTGAAGCCCTCTGATGGGCATGCGCGCTTGAGGCCAACTCAGGCGATGAAAGCGCTGGGCAGGGTGAAGTCAAGCGCGTGCGGAAGGTCGGCGAGTGACCGGCCGGCGTTTGTCACCGGAGGCGCCGCGCGGCGTGTGGCACTATTCTGCGGGGATCGGGGTCAAATTGCTGTTTTCGTCAGCGGGCGAAAGCCTTAAGGTCTGCTCACGCGCAAATACGAATGATACCCGGACGGCGCATCGGGCCTCGAAGGGATTGGGCGCTGGAATGAACGTGTCGGGAAAGGCCACGAGGATGGCGGACAACGGTAAGTCTCAGCAGACCGTCATCAAGAAATACGCGAACCGGCGGCTCTACCATACCGGAACCTCGACCTACGTCACGCTCGAGGACCTCTCGACGATGGTCCAGAACGGTGAGGATTTCCTCGTCTATGACGCCCGCTCGGGCGACGACATCACCCGCTCCGTGCTCACGCAGATCATCTTCGAGCAGGAGAACAAGGCCGGCGAGGACAATCTGCTGCCGGTGGCTTTCCTGCGCCAGCTCATCCGCTTCTACGGCGACAGCATGCGGACGATGGTGCCGAGCTTCCTCGAATTCTCCATGGCCAATTTCGCCCGCGACCAGGACGGCCTGCGCGAGAAGATGAACCAGAGCTTTGCCCCCAAGGTGTTCCAGAGCGCCATGGAGGAACAGGTGCGGGCCAATATGAGCTTCTTCGGCGACGCCATGAAGATGTTCACGACCTTCGGGACCGGGCCGCTCTCCGGTATGAAGACGTCCGCGTCGGCGCCGACGCCGTCCCATCCGGCGACCCCGGTGCCCGCGCCTGACAGTGACCTCGACGAGTTGAAGCGGCAGATGGCGGAGATGCGCAACCGCCTCGAAGACCTCGCCAAGAAGTAGTCCCCGATTGCGTCCTGAAAGAGTACTGATGAACCGTTAACGTCGGCCCACCCATTGCTCTTTTCTGCCCATTGCAGGCGGAAAGGCAGCGTGTGGCACAAACCGGCACGGGAAAGTGTACCAAAACGGGTCGCGTCGTCCCCGAGGGGGATCGGGGCACGGCAAGGACGCTCGTTGTCGTCAACGGCGGCGAGACGGTGGCCCGCAAGGCGAGTGTCGCCTATGGCAGGCCGAGCGCCGAGTTCCTGACTCAGCTTCTCGTCAGTTGCGAGCCGACCATGCGTGCCTCCCGCACGGAACGCATGCGCTCGGCCACGGCGCACTACGCCGAGACGACACGGATCGGGGTGGGCAAGCGCCGCGCCTGATTCGTCGGCACGCAGAACGCAAAAAACCGCCCGGAGGCGGTTCTCGCAAACATCATCTCGTCCCAGCCTGAGCTGGACCGTAGACGACGCGCAAAATCAGGCTTCGGCCGACTTCACCTTGAGGACCTGACGACCGCGATACATGCCGGTCTTCAGATCGATGTGGTGGGGCCGACGCAGCTCGCCCGAATCCTTGTCGGCGACATAGGTCGGAGCCTTGAGGGCGTCGGCGGACCGGCGCATGCCGCGCCGCGAGGGGGAGGTCTTTCGCTTCGGAACGGCCATGGGTAGTCCTGCTACGACAAAAAGGATGCACGGGCGCCGCCCCGCGAGGGAATAGGCAACCTCGGCACCGTGTTCAAACGGAGATTCGATGGCGGCTGTATAGCGGCACATCGGCCGTCTGGCTAGAGCCGCCCGGGGGCGGACTTTCGGAAAAGGCTGATCGATCCGCGAAGGGGACACCGGCCCTGGTTCGCGACGGGGCTCGCGAGGCTGTGAAGCCTCGTTAAGCGCCGGTTCAACCGTCGTGTCCTACCTGCGAATACGGAGACGCCTCAACGAAGACTGCGCCGCCGCATCTCGGGAGATTGCCGTGACTTCATCTCGCATGACCACATCTCTGCTCCGTGCCCTGGCCGTGCTGGGCTGCCTCGCGGCGGCTCCCGCTCTCGCCCAGGCGCCAAGCCCCTCGACCTCCACCCCTCCCACCGTCGCACCGAAGGCGCCCACGGCTCCGGCCGCCCCGGCCAAGCCCACGGCGGACAAGCCCGCTGCCCCCGTCGCGCCGGCGGCCAAGATCGATCTCATCGACCTGAACAGCGCTTCGGCCGCCGAACTCGAGGCTCTGCCCGGCATCGGTGCGGCGCGGTCGGCCGCGATCGTCAAGGGCCGCCCCTATCACGGCAAGGATCAGCTCGTGTCGAAGAAGATTCTCACCCAGGGCGTCTATGACGGGATCAAGGACAAAGTCATCGCCAAGCAGAAGTAACCCTTCCGCTCGGGCTACCCGGCACCGGTCCGGTGCCGGGTTGTTCGCCGGGGGGCACGGTGTTACGCGGCCGGAGACCTCGGTTCCCGCCGGAAGACACAAGCCAGATGCCTCCCCAGCCCATCATCCGCGTCCATCGCGGTGATCTCCCGGCCGATTACGTGCCGGGCACCGCCATCGCCATCGACACCGAGACGCTGGGTCTCAATCCGCATCGGGACCGGCTCTGCGTCGTCCAGATCTCGCGCGGCGACGGCACTGCCGACGTGGTGCAGATCCTGCCTGATTCCGCCCCGCCCGACATGCTCAAGGGCGTGCTGGCCGATCCGGCGGTGACGAAGATCTTCCATTTTGCCCGGTTCGACCTCGCCGTGCTCTTCAAGGCCCTCGGCGTGATGCCGGGGCCGGTCTATTGCACCAAGGTCGCCTCCAAGCTCGCTCGCACCTATACCGACCGGCACGGCCTCAAGGACGTGGTCCGCGAACTCGTGGGCATCGACCTGTCGAAGCAGCAGCAATCCTCCGATTGGGGCGCCGAGTCCCTGAGCCAGGCGCAGGTGGAGTACGCGGCCTCCGACGTGCTGCATCTGCATGCGGCCCGCGCCCGCCTCGATACCATGCTCGCCCGTGAGGGACGCACGGATCTCGCGCGGTGCTGTTTCGAGTTCCTGCCCACCCGCTCCCTCCTCGATCTCGAAGGCTGGGCCGAGACCGACATCTTCGCCCATACCTGATCGGGGCGGGAGGCCATCGCGGCCGGTATGGAGGGTATGCCGGCGACGGTGCGGCGGCGCACATCGATCGTGCCGCGGCGATCCCACCCGGTTGATGATTCCTCAACGCTCCGCTCATAAGGTTCCGGTACGGCCACAACTTCGCCATCGGCCGCGCGCATCCGGCGCTGGACCATGGGGAATCTGGTTCCCACGGCTCAACATATGGATGGGCGAGACGTGGCATGTTGCGGGGCGCAACCCGCCGGTGTCCCATCGGATCGGTCAGGCGGAGCGGCTCGGATCATCACCATGCACGGGGTCGACGCCATCGACGCGACAGGGACGACGGGATCGGGCGCGGATGCGCGCCGTCACCGTGCCCATGCGCGGGCTCGCAACCACAGCACGCAGGTGCGGTACCTGCGTCGTCTCATCCCCCTCTCGGCCGGAGCCGCGATCGTCGCCCTCGCCGTGGTGACGCTGTTCAACCCGTTCGGCAGCGTCCTTCCGGCCGTCACCATGGGGCCGGTCACCCTGTCGGGCACCAAGGTGAAGATGGAGAACCCGCGCCTCTCCGGTTTCCGGAAGGACAACCGGGGCTACGAGGTCATCGCCACGGCCGCCTTCCAGGACGTGCGCAAGCCGACGCTGATCGAACTCCAGGCCATGAAGGGCCATCTCGTCACCGACGATTCGGGCGGGCTCGCCCATATGGAGGCCGCCGGCGGACTGTTCGATACGGCGCGCGAGACCCTGTCCCTCGAACGCGACATCAAGTTGTGGACCGACAAGGGCGAAGACATCCGTCTCCAGACCGCCGCCATCGATTTCAAGGCCGGGACGGTGAAGTCCGATCAGGTCGTCACCGTGACGCTTCCCACGGGCACGGTCGTGTCCGACGGCCTCGACATGGTCGATAACGGCCGCGTCATCTCCTTCATCGGCAACGTGCACGCGGTCTTCCATGGGGCGGACAAGGCCGAGGACCGGACCGCCGAATCCAGATCCGAGACCGGACCCAACGGGAAATCGCCGCGCATCCTCGCCTCCGCCACCGAGCCGCGGGATGGGGAGGCACGCCGGTGAACCGCTCCCCGTCATTCGTCACTCTCGTCCTCTGCGGGATGCTGGCAGCGGGAAGCGCGATGGCGCAGATCCCCTCCGGTACCGCTCCGGCGGCCGCCGCGAAGGCGACCAAGCCGACCGCGCCGGGAAGCACCTTCGGCGCCAGCGGCGGCAAGGAACCGGTGAAGATCGACGCGGACCGGCTCGACGTGTTCGACCGTGAGAACAAGGCGATCTTCGCCGGCAACGTCGTGGCCGTGCAGGGCGACAGCACGATCCGCTGCTCGACGATGACGGTGCATTACAAACGCGGCAAGGATGCCAAGCCCGGCGCTCCAGCGCCCGCCGCCGATGGTGCCAAATCGCCGGCTGGCATGGCGGAGAACGGCATCCAGAAGGTGGAATGCGCCGGCCCCGTCACCGTGGTGCAGAACGACCAGGTCGCCACCGGCGACAACGCCGTGTTCGACCAAGAGGCCAAGCGCATCGTGCTCACCGGCAACGTCGTGCTGAGCCAGTGCCAGAACGTCACCCGGGGCAGTCGCCTCGTCTACGACATGAATACCGGCCGGGCGAACATGGACCCAGTGGCCGGCGGCCGCGTCTCGGCGATGTTCGTGCCGCAGAAGGAAGAGGCCGCCAAGGGTGGGGCCAAGGGGTGCGCCCAGCCGGCGAGTGCCGCGGGCAAGCCCGCGCCTAAACCGTCCGAGGCCGGCGCGGACAAGCCCGCCGCCAAGCCGAGAGCGCAGGCCAATTGACCTCCGCCCTGCCGGTGGCCCCGGCGCCAGACCCGATCAGCTCGCGGATCGCCGATGCCGCTTCTGCAGGAGCCGTGCGCGCGCCCTCCCTCCTGTCGCGCCTCTTTCGCCGCGGCAAGGGACGGGCGGCGGGTGGCGAGGCGGGCCTGTCCGGGAATGGTGGCGGTCCGGGCATCCTCCACGTGGAAGGGCTGCGCAAGAGCTACGGCGCGCGCACGGTGGTGCACGAGGCCGGATTGACCGTGCGCAACGGCGAGGCCGTGGGCCTGCTCGGCCCAAACGGCGCGGGAAAGACCACGATCTTCTACATGATCACCGGCCTCGTCTCGGCGGATCGCGGCTCGATCAGCCTCGACGGACTGCCGATCACCCACCTGCCGATGTATCAGCGCGCGCGCCTCGGCATCGGGTACCTGCCGCAGGAAGCCTCGATCTTCCGCGGCCTGTCGGTGGAGGACAACATCCGCGCCGTGCTCGAAGTGGTGGAGCCCAGCCGCAAGGAACGTGAGCGCAAACTCGATTCGCTGCTCGAGGAATTCGACATCGCGCGTCTGCGCAAGGCGCCCTCGATCGCGCTGTCGGGCGGTGAGCGGCGTCGCTGCGAGATCGCCCGCGCCCTGGCGACATCACCGAGCTTCATGCTCCTCGACGAACCCTTCGCCGGCATCGACCCCATCGCGGTGGGCGACATCCAGGATCTGGTGAAGCACCTGAAGCAGCGCGGCATCGGCGTGCTCATCACTGATCACAACGTGCGAGAAACCTTGGGCCTCATCGACCGCGCCTATATCGCCCATTCCGGCCGCATCCTCACCGAGGGCACGCCGGAGGAGATCGTCGCCAACGAGGATGCGCGGCGGCTCTATCTCGGCGAGGGGTTCCGGCTCTAGGCCACCGGCCCGATCCGAGTTCGCGAATCGCGCTCCCGCCCGTGCTGCCCGCATCCTATGCTGCCTAATTTCTCGCCACATTACATGACGACCAAAAGATGCATGCGTTTTGTGCATGTCTTATGGTTGGCCGTCCGCGCATGCCCGCGGTGGGGGAATCTGATTTCTCTTTGGTACGAGACAGTTGCGCGACCATGAGCCGTATCCGGCCAACCCGGGATGCACAGGACCTGATTGTGCACCGCAGCATCGCGGTGGAAATCGCGAGCATCGCGCTTTGACGGCGGCGCAAGATGGCGATAGACCTATGCGAAGATAAAAAGAAGCAAAATTCATGCCGAGCGGCGTAAGGTACTGTGCGCGCCTCCGGCTGGGCTCACCTGAAGGCGTCGGGGCAACACCATGAGCTTGCTGCAGCGACTGGAAATGCGTCAGGGCCAAGCCCTGGTGATGACGCCACAGCTTCTCCAGGCGATCAAGCTTCTTCAGCTCTCCCAGATCGATCTCGCCACCTATGTGGATGCCGAACTGGAGCGCAATCCGCTCCTTGAGCGCGTCGAGGGCGAGCCGGACGGTGACCGCGCGAACGCGGAGGCGGCCCCGGAGGCTTCGGGCGACGGGGATGGGGAGTTCGACTCGGCCGAGCCCGACAACTGGATGTCGACCGAACTCACGGTCAGCAGCGCCGAGATGGAGAGCGTCCTCGACACCCGCCTCGACAACGTCTTTTCCGACGACAATCCCAGCCATGCCCGCGAGGCGGCCTCGGGCGACATGCTCACCCTGACCCCGGCGCCCTACGGCAATAGCGGCGGCAGCTTCGACGGCGAGGCGCCGGATTTCGAGGCGACCCTGACTTCGGAAGTCTCCCTGCGCGAGCATCTCAGCGCGCAGCTCGACCTCGCCACCCGCGATCCCGGCGACAGGCTGATCGCCGGCTTCCTCATCGATGCGGTGGACGATGCCGGCTACATGCGCGAATCCATCGACGAGGTGGCCGAGCGCCTCGGCGCCAGCCTCGATTCGGTGGCGCGGGTGCTCAAACTGATCCAGACCTTCGACCCGCCGGGCATCGGCGCCCGTGATCTCGCCGAATGTCTGAGCCTGCAGCTGCGCGAGCGCGACCGTTTCGATCCGGCGATGCAGGCCCTGGTCTCCCGCCTCGACCTCGTGGCCAAGCGCGACTTCCCGAGCCTGCGCCGTCTCTGCGGCGTCGACGACGAAGATCTCGTGGACATGCTGGCCGAGCTGCGCCGTCTCGACCCGAAGCCCGGCCGGGCCTTCGGCTCGCGCGCCGTGGAGGTGCTGATCCCCGACGTGTTCGTACGGGCGGCCTCCGACGGCTCGTGGCTGGTGGAACTCAACGCCGAGGCGCTGCCGCGCGTGCTGGTGAACCAGAGCTACTATGCCCGTGTCTCGCGCGGGGCGGCGGCCGAGGGCGACAAGGCGTTCCTGTCCGAATGCCTGCAGACCGCCAACTGGCTCACTCGCAGCCTGGAGCAGCGGGCGCGCACCATCCTCAAGGTCGCCTCCGAAATCGTCCGCCAGCAGGACGCCTTCTTCGTGAACGGCGTGGCGCATCTGCGCCCCCTCAACCTCAAAACGGTCGCCGAGGCCATCGGCATGCACGAATCCACCGTGTCGCGGGTCACTTCCAATAAATCCATCGGCACCAGCCGGGGCACCCTGGAGATGAAGTACTTCTTCACCGCCGCGATTCCGGGGGCGGCGGGGACGGCCTCCCATTCCTCCGAGGCCGTGCGCCACCGCATCAAGCAGCTCGTGGACGGCGAAGCGACCGGTGATGTGCTCTCGGACGACGCCCTAGTGCAGAAGCTCCGCGACGAGGGCATCGACATCGCCCGGCGCACGGTCGCGAAATACCGGGAATCCCTGCGTATTCCCTCATCCATCGAGCGCCGCCGCGAGCATTTCGCCTACGCCCGCTGAGGGCTGCCGCGCTCTGCGGATGACGTCTGCCCGTCGGCGAAAGCTTCAGGCTCTCCCACCTGTCACCTCCCGTGCGATGCCGGCTCGCCATTCCGTTGACTTCTCCTCCCGGGGCTCCTTTACTTGTCTGCCGAACGCAACAAGAACCGGAGGATACATGGGGTCATTGCGTGTCACAGGCCACGGCCTGGACCTCGGCGAAGCCCTTCGCGGGCGTGTCGAAGAGCGAATGGCCGCCACCTTGTCGAAATATCTCGACAGCCACATGAACGGCACCTGCTCCGGCCATGTGACGCTTCGACGGGATGGGACGGCCTACCGTACCGATTGCGTGCTTCACCTCGTTTCCGGCCTCACGCTCGAAGCGTCCGCCGCCTCGCACGACGCGCATTCGAGCTTCGAGCAGACGGCGGACAAGCTCGAGAAGCGCCTGAGGCGCTACAAGCATCGCCTCAAGGATCATGGCGCCGCCCTGCATGAGGGCGCCACCGTCCAGGCGGCCTACGCCGTGTTCGCCGCGCCCAGCGACGCGGAGGAGGACGTGATCGACGACGATCTCTCCGAGGACGAGGAGGCTCATCCGCCCGTGGTCGCCGAAAGCACCAGGGTGCTTAAGCGCCATTCTGTGAGCGAGGCGGTCACCGCCCTCGATCTTACTGGGGCACCGGTGATCGTGTTCGTTCACGCTGGTACCGGCCGCATCAACGTCGTATACCGCCGCAGTGACGGAGCGATCGGTTGGGTGGATCCGCCGGAGGCGGCAGCTTAACGCGCTCTGCCGGCCGCGTGCCGACCATCGGCCGCCTCGGGATGCGTGGGGACCACGCATCCGCAGCGCTAATGTAGACGAGCGGGGGCCGGTGGGTCGCCGCCGATGGGGCGATGGTCCTTCATGCCGATTCTGGAATTCCTCAGTCCGGATTCCGTGGTGACCTCTCTGCGCGCTCGCGCGAAGAAGCAGATTCTCCAGGAATTGAGCACCCATGCGGTGCGCCAGCTTCCCGCTCTCGACGAGCGTGAGGTGTTCGAGACCCTCCTGCAGCGCGAGCGCCTCGGCTCCACGGGCATCGGCGACGGCGTCGCCATTCCCCACGGCAAGCTTCCGGGCCTCGACCGGCTTTTCGGCCTCGTGGCACGGCTGGAGAAGCCGGTGGATTTCGAATCCCTCGACGGTCAGCCTATCGACATCGCCTTCCTCCTCCTCGCCCCGGAGGGCGCGGGCGCGGAGCATCTCAAGGCCCTGGCCCAGGTGGCGCGGCTCCTGCGCGAGCCGGGCGTTCTCGACCGGATCCGGGCCGCGAGGGATGCCAGCGCCCTCTATGCGCTCCTGACCCAGCCTACCAAATCCGAGGCGGCATGATCCCGATGGACGTGAAGGCGAAGTGGGCGCCGGCGGCGGCCGCGATGGTGGGGCTCGTCCTGTCGCTGACGCCTGCGCTGGCCGACGTGACCTGCGCCCGCGACGTGCTCGTGGCCAACTCGATGCAGCGTCAGGCTATCGACCAACTCGAGCAGGCGGATGGCGACGATGCCAATCGCTGCCGGGTCTGGCGCCGCCACGTGGAGACCATGCGCCGGGTCGCCAGCGTGTACGGCCGCTGCTTGTCGGGGGCTGAGCGCGCCGCCAAGCTCGCCGAGGTGCAGACCTCCGAGAAGGATTTCTCCGGCATCATCCAGACGCGCTGCCGCGGACTGTAGTTCATCGGCCCGAATGGCCGGAACCGGTTTTCAGACGAGCCGATGCTGCAAGGTAAGGGTGCGGCCGGCACACAGGTCGTTGCGGCCGATCGATTGACTTCGGCCCGTGGCATGGGCTGTCGTCACCCGCGCCACCATGCTGTTCACCCGCCTCCCCGATGATCTGTTTAGGCCGCTCGCCTCGCCGAGCCGGGCCTTCAACGCAGCCTTGCTGCTGCACCTGCATGCCAGAGTGTTCGCCGAGACCACCGAACCCCTGCGCAAGAGCGAGCTGCTCGCCTCCATCGGTGATTTTTCAACCGACTGGTCCCAGGGCGAGATCGCCGACGACGAGGCGACGCCGGTCGATCCGGTGGAGCGACGCTCGGCGGTCTACCGACGGCTTCTCGATGCCGGCTGGCTGGTGGAACGGCGCGAGCGCTACGTGCCGGTGGTCGATTTCGATCCAGATGCCCGCCTCGTCATCGAAGAACTCGCCCGTCTCGACCGGGGTGAGACCCGCTCCTATGGCGGCGCGGTGCTGGAGGTGCTGGGCAGCCTGGAGAGCGCGGTGGCCAACCCGGCCGAGCGCTCGGAGGCACTGGTCAACGCGGCCAAGGCCTCGCGCGCCTTCCTTGGACATCTGCGCAGCCTCGCAGGCTCCATGCGCAAGATCGAGGAGCGGATCCTGCGGGAGGAGGACCAGGGCGTCGCGTTCCGCCTTTACTTCGAGGAGTTCGTGGCGCGCCATCTCGTCAGCGACTACCGTACCCTGCATACGCGCCTGAACCCGTTCCGCTTCCGCTCCGGCATCGTCAGAGAGGCGGGCCGTGCCCTGCGCGACGACCTCACCCTTCGGGCCCTGGCGGAGGCGGGCCTGCGCGAGGGGAGGGCGTCCGACCTGTCCCTCGCGGAGCGGGCGGTGCGGGCGGATCTCGCCGAGATCCTGTCGATCTTCGAGGGACTCGATCGGCATCTCGACGCCGTGGCCGACATCGTTGCACGCCTGGAGCGCCGGATCGCGGCGGCCCTGCGCTACACTGATCATCGCGATTCCGACCGGATCGAGCGTACCGCCGCGGCATTGCGGGCGGTGGGCGCCGCCGAATGGTCGGATATCGGTCCCTCTACCGAGGTCTCGCTCCTGCGTCCGCCCATCGGCGAGCCGCATCTCTACACCCCCCGCATGCGGCGCGCTGCGATCCTGTCCGAGCCGCTGCCGGAGATTCATCTCGACCCGGCCATCGAAGCCTTCATCCTGGCCAAGGACGCCTTCCGCCAGCGGGTGATGGTGACGCCGGAGCGCGTCATTGCCTTCGTCGAGCGCAAGCTTGGGGGGAGCCCCGCCATCCGGGGCTCCGAGATGGTGGTGGCGGATGTGGACGAGTTCGTAGTGTTCCAGCGCCTGCGCGAGATCGACGTGCTGTTCGACGGCATCCTGACCACGCGCTATCGCCTCTCGCGGGTCGCGGGCCGCGTCTCCAACGGCTGGCTCGACTGCCCGGATTTCATGGTGGAGCGACGAAACCCGGCGGTCCGCCCTGTATCGGTTCGCCCACGCGGCGCCTGAGTGGGGACGAGTCCCGCATCGGGCTGCAACCGGTGACGGTCCGGGACTTCTGCCTGATCACATTGATGTTTCCGGACTTGGCAGACGTCGAAAGGAGGGTCATGCTTGCCAAAGACCCGCCGAAGATGCGGGAATACCGGGAGATACGCCGATGACATCCGGGAAATGCTTGATCAAGTCCGCCTGGATCGCGGTCGAGGTGGGCAAGGAGAGATCCGAGCGCGTGCTCGTGGTCGAGACCTACATTGCCGTTAGTCCGCTTGAACGGAACTTCGACCCCTCCCGCTACGACCGGGTCGTGGCGGAGGTCCAGCGCGTGCTCGCCGAGAACCCGTCCATCGACCGCGCCTCGATCCTGAGCATGCATCGCGACACCCAGTGCCTGTCGCTGTTCAAGGCGGCTCAGCAAGCGGCGTGAGGGCTGGGCCTTTGTGAAAGGACTGCGATTCGGGTAACGAGGCGCCATGGCGGGACGGGTGTTCCGCCTTGACGCTTCATGGATTGTCGGGATGATCGAGGCCTTCCGCGCCATCGTCGACGGCGACGAGCCGCCGCCTCCGGGGACGCGGGCGCCGTCCGAAGAGGATTTGACGCGGGCGCTCCAGGTGCTGCTCAAGAGCCAGTGCGTCTATTCCGATACCCCCGGCATCGGGCGCTCCTACGACATCGCCCGGCACTACGCACCCTTCTTCAAGAACTACTTCGCCTGCCTTGGATACGGGTTCGAGGTCTCGCCCCGTGACCAGATGGTGTTCCTACGCGTGCCCCCGGACGGGGTGCGCCACGACGGCCAAGCCGAGCGCCTGCGCAAGGACGAGACCCTCGTCCTGCTCGCCCTTCGCCTCGCCTACGAGGAGGGCCTGCGCGCGCACCGCGTCACCACCGACGGCGTGGTGGAATGCACCACCGACGACATCGCCGAATCGATCCGCACCGCCGCCCGCAGCGAGGCGCCGGAAGAGACGCGCCTTACCGAGATTCTGCGCCTCTTCGCCCGCAAGGGGGGCCTGCGCCTAGGCGAGCGCGACAAGGCCGAGAAGATCACGCCGCTGATGCTGCTTCCCGGTATCGCCGTGCTCTCGCCCGATGCCTGGATGGAACAGGTTCGCGCCTGGGCGGCAGCGCGCCTCGACGACGACGGCTGAATGCGGTTCGCCGGGGCCAGCGAGCCGATGGTTAAGATTTCACATGAAAACATTCCGGCGCGGGGAGGCACCCGCCCTCCTATGGAGGAGGCGACGCTGCCTCCCGACTTGCATCACGGGCCGACGGCGTCCATGCCGGGCCACTGAAACGCCCCGCAGGGAGCCGCCCGACCGGTGTACCGCCTCACCGACATCGTCCTCTCCAACTGGTACCTGATCCGGCACGAGCAGATCCGCATCCGGGGTGCGGCTGCCCTGGTGGGGCCGACGGGCGCCGGCAAATCGACGATCTTCGATGCCGTCGGAACGGTGCTGGCCGGCAACAACGCCACCCGGCTGGCGCTCAACGCCTCCGCCTCGGGGCGCAGCGCCCGCACGGTCCGCGATTACTGCCTCGGCTGGATCAGCGACCCGGCCGAGGGCGGACGCCCGACCCGCGAGGCCTGCGAGACCCTGATCGTCCTGGTCTTCGAGAACGAGACCACCGGCCGCGTCGTCTCGGTGGGCCTTGCTCTCGCGGCCCGGGCCGAGGACAGCCGCGAGACCACGCTGTCGCGCTTCGTCGCGGTCGGCCACCGGTTCGAGATCGCCGATTACGTGCGCGAGACCGCCGAGGGCAGCTTCGTCGCGCCCTGGCCGGAGATCGCCAAGGATCTGCGCATCCAGGCCGATCGGTTCGAGGAATTCCGCTCGTCGGGCGAGCGCTTCACCGCCGAATTGCTGGCGCTGATGCGCGAGGGGGCGTCGAGCCCGGAGCCGCGGCATTTCCTGCGTACCTTCTCCAACGCCGTGGCATTCAAGCCGATCTTCGATTCCTCTGCCTTCGTGCGCTCCTTCGTTCTCGAACCGGAGCCCCTGGACGTCGCCCGCATCCGCCAGTCGGTGGAGAACTGGCGCCGCCTGCTGGAGACGATCGAGGAGCTGGAACGCCGGCTCACGCATCTCGGGCGCATCCTGAAGCGCTACGAGATCTGGGCCGAGGCCAGCCTCTCGGCCGCCCTCGACGATCTGCGCGCCGCCGGTGCCGATTTGCGCCGCCGCATCCTCGATTACGCGACCGCCCGCTCCAGGCTCGGCGAGGTGGCCGAGCGCCTGCGCATCGCCCGCGAGAGCGTCGCCACCAGCCAGGGGTTCGTGCGCGAGATCGACGGGGAGATCGCGGGGAAGAAAGCGATGCTGGCCGGGAGCCAGGGGGAGGGGCGGCTCGCCGCCTCCAATGCCGGCCTCGCCATGCTGGCGCGCGACAAGCGCGACCTCTCCGCCCGCGTCGCCGACCTCGTGGGGATGGTGCAGGAGGCGGGCAAGCTCAACACCCTGTTCTCCGAGATCCAGCGGATCGACCCCGACGCCGCCCGGATCCTGGCCGCGTGCTCGCGCTCCGGCCTGCGCCGCGAGGCGCCCCCCGAGGAGTCCCTGCGCATCGACGGCCCCCTCGGCGGGTTGATCGAGATGCTCGCGGCCCTGCCCGACATCGCCACCCCCCTCGATACCGCCGCCGAGGACATGGCCCTGCGCGCCCGTGCCCAGGAGAAGGAGGCGCAGGCCCTCTCGGCCGAGATCGGCACCGGGCGCGCGGGCGGCGCCCGCCTCTCCTCCGACACGGCGGGCTTTCGCGACGAGCTCGCCCGGCTCGGGATCGAGGCCATGCCGATCTGTGAGCTTGCCGAGATCACCGATCCGAAATGGGGGCCGGCCCTGGAGGGCCTGCTCGGCGGAGCCCGAGAGGCCCTGGTGGTGGATCCGGACAGGCTCAACGATGCCTTCGCTCATCTCGAAGCCCGCAAGAGCCAGTTCTACCGCTGCTTGCTGGTCAAGACCACGGACACCGCCCGCCGCCGGGGCGGGCGCGACGACGAGGGGCCGATCTCCCTCATCGAGACCCGCGATCCCCATGCCCAGGCCTTCCTCGCCGCGCGTCTCGGGGGCTACGATCTCGCCCCCAACGATGCGGCCCTCGCCCATATGAGCCGGGCCGTGGCGCCAAGCGGCCGCTCCACGTCGGGCATGGCCTATTCCGTGGTGCGGCCGGTCCAGTTGATGATGACCCGCGGCAGCCGCGGTCCCACGGCGGAGAGCCGGCAGAACCTGGAACACGCGGTCGCCGAGGCGCGGCGCCTGCGCGGCGAGGCCGGCGTGCTGCGCGAGGCCGCTCGCATCGCCGTCATGCTGCGGGTCCGGCTCGGTGAGGCGAATCTCGATATCGTCTCCCTGCGCCAGGAGGCCGACGCCATGGAAGGGCGCCGGCGCAGCCTCACCACCGAGCGCGAGGCGGTGGAAAAGGCCGATACCGGCGCGCTGGAGACCGAGATCAAGGAGCTCGCCAAGGAGCGCTCGGCCTATCTCACCGAACTGGTCCAGGTGCTGGAGCCCAAGCGCGACGCGCTGCTTGGGGAGGAAGCGGGCTTGAAGACGAAGGTCGCCACGGCGCGGGACGCGATACGTGCCGCCCTTCAGGCACGGCGCGGCGCCCATGCCCGTTGGATCGCCGGCGATTCCGTCCGCATCCGCCTCGTCCGGCCGGACGGGTTCGACCCCCTTGCGGTGGCAAAAGCCCGGGCCGACGCGGCGGGCCTCGATTCCAAGGAGCTGGCGGCCTTGGCCAATGCGGCGCGCGGCGCCGCCCGCGAGGCCATGGAGACGGCGCGCACGCAAGGGCGGGCGGCCGAGCGGGATCTCGCCGAGTATTGCGTGCAATGGCGGATCGAGAACCCCCTCGGCAGCGGCGATGCCCCGGCCTCGTTCGGCTATTCCTGGGTGGCCCGCGCCCATGACGAGGTGGCGGGCCACGAGTTGCGGCGCTATCGCGACCAGGCCGTGCGGGCCGAGGGCGAGATGCGCCGCCTCATGACCGAGGACCTGCTCACGCGCCTCGCCGATAAGTTCGAGCGGGTTCGCACCCGTCTCGACGCCCTGAATGAGCGGCTCTCCACCCAGACCTTCACCGGCCAGACCTACGCGTTCGAAGCCACCGTGGACCGCCGCTACGCCGCCGTGCATGCCCTCGCCACCGAGGTGGCGCGCTCAGCCGACGCGGCGCAGGCGATCCTGCCGGGGGAGGGCGAGGACGCGTCTTCGGGTCCGCTCGCCGCCGCCATCGAGGAGATCACCGCCCTGATCGCCGGGGACGAGAGCGCGGCGCGGCTGGCCGATTACCGCAACTATTTCGTCTACGAGATCGGCATGCGGGACAAGGCGGGCAACCGCACCACCATGTCGAACCGGGCCCTGCGCGGCTCGGGCGGCGAAGCGCAGGCGCCGTTCTACGTGGCCATCGCTGCCTCGCTCGCCTCGGCCTACTACCCCGGCGACCGGCCCGGTGACGAGAATCCCGGCCTTGGCCTCTGTCTTCTCGACGAGGCTTTCTCCAAACTCGACGTGCGCAATTCGCAGGCCCTGGTCGATCTCTATCAGGCCTGGGGTCTGCAACTCCTCATCGCCGCCCCGGAGGACAAGCGCACAACGCTGACCGAGGTGATGGATACCATCGTCACCGTCTACAAGAGCCCCGACCTGACCTCGGTGCGGATCGAGGCCGAGCATCCGTTGGAAACGGCCAAGCGCGCCCTCGCCGCGATCAATCCGGAACGACAGGGCATCGAAACGTTCCGGGTCTCCGACGCAGCGGAGTGAAGGGGCGCCCTTCCTCAATGCGCTCGGCTGTGACGAGCGAGCGATCAGGTCCGTCGCGACGCGGCTTCCTGGATCGCGGCGAGTGTCAGGATGGCGGGGGCACCATTCCCTGTCACCGCGAGGTGATCGGCGCCGGTCGAGAGGAGAAGCGCCAGGGCACCTTTCAACGACGTCTCGGCAGCGATGCTCGGCGCATTTTCCGCCTCGCCGGGAACCGCCACGGCACCGGCCTCCGTTAACGCCAGACGGCGCAGGGCGCGATCCTCTCCGACGAAGCTCTCGACGAAGGCGTCGGCGGGGGCGAGGAGAAGGCGGTCCGGCGTGTCAGCCTGGGCGATCCGCCCCTCGCGCATCAGCACGATGCGATCACCCATCCGCATCGCCTCGTCGATGTCGTGGGTGACGATGATGACGGTTTTCCTGAGCCGGCGAAGTATTGCACCGATTTCGATTTGTAGCCGGCTACGGGCTACGGGATCCACGGCGCCGAAGGGCTCGTCCATGAGCAGAACGACCGGGTCCGCTGCCAAAGCGCGAGCGACGCCGACGCGTTGCCGCTGACCGCCGGAGAGTTCGTCGGGTCTGCGGTCGCGATAGTCCCCCGGAGCGAGGCCGACGAGGGCAAGCATCTCGTCCACGCGGTCCGCGATCCGGGCACGGGTCCACCCGAGCAAGTGGGGCACGGTGGCGACGTTCTCGGCAACGTTCCGGTGCGGAAACAGGCCGATGCCCTGCAGGACATAGCCGATGCCACGGCGCAGCCGCACCGGATCCACCTTCGCCACGTCCTGTCCGTAGAGGAGGACTCGCCCGGCATCCGGTTCCACGAGCCGGTTGACCATGCGCAGGGTGGTGGATTTGCCGCAGCCGGAGGGACCGATGAGGACGCAGGTCGTGCCTTCGGCGATATCGAGGTCGATCCCGTCGACGGCCGGTCGATCTGCCCCGGCAAAGCGAAGGGTCACGCCCTCGAACCGGATCATCGACCGAGCCACGCGGGCTTCGATCTCAGCAGCCGAGGCAGATCGAGCCCATTGTGGTCCGCATCTTCCGGTCCCAAGCCTTGTCGCGGGCGGCGGAGACCTTCTGCGCCTTGAGCATGTCGCTTTCGGTGGAGGCCCGGTTATAGGTGGACGTCGGCGGCTTCGTCACGCCCATGGCCGTGGTCATGCGCTTGGGGGCTGGCTGCTGCGCCGTGTTCGATGGCTGTGCCTGGACGGGCACGGCGACAAGTAGGCCCAGACAGACGGACGCGGCAAGGAAGCGTGTCATGATCGATCTCGACTCTTGAGAATGTGTAGAGACGCAGCAGAGGCAAACGAAGACCGCACCTTGAAGACCGGCCCTCTTTGTCCACCATGACGGCAAGGTTGAGGCGTCGCGACCCAACCTTTCGAATGGCAGGGTGCAATAGTGCCGAATTGTCCTGTGATTTTGCGTGTGCCAGCGCACCGTGCAGCGATGCTCTTGTTTGGGGGCGGCGGGTCACACACGATGTGTCGGCCGGAACGCCACTAGGGTCATGTCGTCTCGGCGCGTCTCGAAGTCGCGATAAGCTGCAAGCTCGGCTTCCAGCGTCCCGATCTGCAGGCCGAGTTCCTCCTTGTGGGTGCGCAGGAGGATATCCGCGACGCCGCGATGCCCGAGCAGCCGGCGCTGCGTCCCGTTAGTTCCCATCTGGTCGGTGATGCCGTCGGTCATCAGGTAGAAGGTGTCGCCCGGCGCCGCATCGAGGGTGACGTTCCCGGTGCTGAACCGCTCGCTCCCATGGCGCGGGTAGCCGAGCCCACGCTTCGCCCCCCTGATGCGGGTCACCCCCGTATCCGTGACGGTGGTGAGCGAGAGGCCGGCGCCGGCAAAGGTCAGGCGCCGTGCCTCCGGATCCCAGATGCACAAGCCGCAATCGAGCCCGTCATCGGAATCCGAACCACGCCCGTCCTGGCGCAACTGGGCGCGGACCATCTCGTCGAGGGCCGTTAGGATCTCCGCAGGCGAGCGCAGGCCGCGCTCGTGCAGCACGCGGTCGAGGGCAGTGGCGACGATGAGCGTGATGAACGCGCCCGGCACGCCGTGGCCGGTGCAATCGGCCACGACGATGATGCTGACGTCACCAAGGCGTTCCAGCCAGAAATAATCCCCGCCGACCTGATGCAGCGGCTCCCACAGCACGGCGACGTCGAGGCCGGCACCGGCCAGCGCCATCCGGTCGGGCAGGACGGAGGTCTGGATGCGACGGGCGTAGCCGATGCTCTCCATCACTTGATGGTTGGCGTCGGCGAGCTTGGCATGGGCGAGTTCGAGTTCTGCGAGGAGCTGTTTCGCCTCGTCGCCGGCGCGCAGGCCCTCCACCATGCGGTTGAAGGCCGACGAGATCACGTCGATCTCGTTGCTGGCCCGTATGGCGCCGTCGAACGCCACTGTCGACCAGCGCTTGTGCTCGACCTCGAGCATGGCGAGCAGCAGGCGCTTCAGGGGGGCGAGAACGTGCTTGCGCACGTTGGCATGCAGGGTCAGCACGAAGGCGAGCATCAGCACCAGGCTCGCGCCGACCGCCAGGAGCGCCTGCTTCTCGGCATTGGCGCGCAGGGACTCGGTCGACAGACCCAGCGTCAGGCTTCCCAAGGGCTCCGCCTGACCCGCCAGGGTGATGGCGGTGGAGGCGCGGATGAGCTCGATGCTGCGTCCCCCCGGTATCTCGCCGATGGACATCACCAGGCCACCCGCCGCGTTCCAGGCACGGACGAAGCGGAACGCGGGATCGAGGGTCAGGGCCTGGACCTGCGTCGTGTAGACGTCCGGCCGCTCGCTCCAATCCGGCCGGGCGATGGCCTGGGCGGTGAGGGCGACGAGAAGGTTCGCCCGTTCGGTATAGAGCCTGAGACTGTCGTTGTAGTTCACCCAGGCGATGCCGACCTGCGTCGCCAGCACCACGATGGCGATCACCGGGTAGATCCGCAGGAACAGGGTATGCGCCAGACTGTCGAGGTCGCGCCCGCGGGCCGAACCGCGCAGGGCGCCCGGCCGCATCGTGCCGGGCGCGGATGTCGACACGTCGGTGAAACCGGCCAGTTCCAGGAAGTCGTCGCCGCGCAGGGGGCCGCCTCCCCTCAGGGAGCGCTTGCGGGTGGGGGAGGCGACGGTGGGCGATGCCCCCTCGGCCGCAGGATCGAACGTCATGGCGGCGGTACGTCCGCAGACGGGTCGCGGGACGGGCGGACACAGCCCCGTCCGGCATGTTTGGCCTCATAGAGCGCGGCATCGGCCCGGCCCAGGGTCTGCTCGAAGGTCTCGGTTCCCTCGATGGCGGCGATACCGATGCTGACGGAGAGCGCCAGCGGTCCTCCGGGCCACGCCACGCCGGTTTCCCCGACTAGGCGGCAGAGGTCTTCGGCGACCGCGAGCCCGGCATCGGCCCCGATCTCGGTGAGCAGAATCGCGAATTCTTCGCCACCCATGCGGCCGATCACGTCCACCTTGCGCAGGCGCCTCCGGCAGGTCTCGACGAAGCTGGCGAGGGCCGCGTCTCCGGCGGCGTGGCCGAACTCGTCGTTGAGACGCTTGAACCGGTCGAGATCCGCCATGAGGAGGCAGGCGGGAACCCGGTCGCGCTCGTATCTCAGCCATTCACGCTGGCTGATCTCCATGAAGCGGCGACGGCTCACCGCGCCGGTGAGGTCGTCGGTATCGGCCAAGTGCCTCAGCTTCGCTTCGAGACGGGTCCGATGCTCGATCTCGCCGGACAGCGCCTCGTTGAGGGCCTGCAGGTCGCGTTGCTGCTCGGCGAGGCGGTGATTCGCCTTCTGCAGGTCGAGCTGCATCCGATCGCTCATCCTCACGAGGCGGCGCTGCTCGCGATAACTGCGCCGGTAGGCTTCGGCGAGTTGCTGGACGCCGCCGGCGACCTGCGCGAGCCCCGCCAGCATCCCATCGGTCTTCCCCAGGACCGCTTCCTCGGTATCGTACAGACTGAACGCGTCGCCGACGACGGGGGGATGGTCGGTCGGCGGAACGGCCCCGGGCTTGACCTTCATCCGTGTCAGTTCCCCGCCTGCGAGGTCTCGACGAGATCGAAGCGTGCATGGGAAAAGTCGGAGGCGAAATCCTCCCCGGCCTCGGCGATGGTCTCGTCGCCTTCGGCGTAGAGCCAGCGGATGGTCACGCCTCGGCCTTCGCCGGCGGCGTCCTCGAGGGGCATGAACAGGTTCATCAGTCCCTTGGCGCTGGAACTGTTGAAATACACGAGGGCGACCTCGAACACGATCGGATCCGGACCCGACAGGGCGAGGTAGGACCGCAGGGACTGGAGCAGGGGGCCGAAGAAGGCCGCGGCATCCTCCGGATACGATTCGCCGCTCAGCCTGAAACGGCCGGCTGCGAAGTCGAAATCCACCTCGGGGGATCGGGCGGTCGCCGGGATTTGAATGCGGTCCATCGCCGGGGCGCCGTCAGATATAGGCTTTGAGGCAGAACAGACTGCGCTCGTCGCCGAGATCGTGAAAATCGAACTCCACGGGAGCGCTTGACCGGCGGGCGATCTCGATCAGGCCGATGCTCCCTCCGAGGCTGCCCTCGTCGGGGGGCTGGCGCAGCTTCTCGCGGTAGAAACGCTTGAGTTCTTCGCTGGACATGCCGGCAATGTGGTCCAATCGCTCATGCAGAACGGAAGCATCGGCCTTGGGGACCTCGTTGCCGCACACGACGAAGAAGCGTGCGTTCTCGACGCCGACCACGATCATCCCCGCACTGATCATGCCGCAGGACGCCTTGGCCCCGGGGAGCTTGTCGGCCGAGTAACGAATGATGTTCTGGGCCTGCTCGACGAAGATCGAGAACACCCGCTTTGCGATGGTCGCGTCCGTCTCACCCTGGATCATCCGAAGCTTCAGAACTTCGCCGAGGGAGAACAAGACGTTCTCCGAGATGTCGCCTCCGAACGAGAGGATGATACCGTTACGCTTCGAGGTCTCGAAGAAGGATTTGAAGTCTCGCGCTAGCAAAGCATCCTCCTCCCGATGGCGGCAGGTGCCGCGCGGTGAGCGCCCGCCTTCACTGCCCGACAGCACTAACCCCAATGCCTCTACAGACAGTTACCACGGCGGGATCCGGCCGAGTGCGAGCAATTTCCGTTCCATCCGGTTAACCAGAGCAACAGGATTGGACGAGGCCGCACCATGGTTCCAGCAGGTGAACTATACCGGTCCAAGGTGGCGATGATAGATCGGACCGCGTTGAGTTCGTTCTGCGAAAAGAAACAATTTATAGGGATTTGTTTCTGTAAACCTCGCAAGCGCGCCTGTGTTTGGGCACGAACCCAGACCTTGCCGGTCTGAAGCGGATCGGATCGTGACACAAGACAAGTCCGTCCTCATCGTATCGGATCGACCGGACCGGGTGAGACTGCTGGCGCGCGCCATCACCACCATCGTGCCCTGCCGAAGCGTTCTCGGGGACCAGTCGGTTCCCGCCATCCTCCCCGTCGTCGCCGTCATCGATCTGGATCCCCGTGACGGCGTGGCAGCGGCCTGGGTGGTCCGTCTCCTCGCCCTCCACGTGCCCTGCCTCGTACTCACCAACGCGCCCGCCCACGTCCCGGACAAGGCGAATCCGGCCCTGCGCGTCACGGCGGCCGACACCCCACGTCCGACCATTCTCTCCCTCCTGTTCAGCCTCATCGACGCCGGCCAGAAGCTGCGGACGCGCCACGCCCGCGAGACCGCCGCGTTGGAAGGCAAGGCACACCGAGCCTGCTCCGTGGTGGCGGCCCTGTTCCATGCGGCTCAAACCGACCGGCCGGTCTCCTCCGAGGAGGCCGATGCCGGGACCGACGTCATCCTGGAAGCGGTCTCGGAGGGTGGCATTCGCGCGTGGCTCGACGTGATCGGACGCTACGACGAGTTGCTCTACCAGCACTCCCTCAGCGTTGCCGGCTTTGCAGCGGCCTTCGGCTTCCACCTCAAGATTCCCCGGGCGGACCGGAAGCGTCTCGCCAAGGCCGCGTTGCTGCACGATATCGGCAAGTCCAAGATCCCCCTTTCGATCCTCAACAAGCCAGGTGCGCTGACCTCGAACGAGATGGCTATCATGCGCACGCATGCCGCCTCCGGTGCCGACATGCTCGCCAGGCAGGAGGGGTTCGATGCCTCCATGCTCGACGTGGTCCGGCATCATCACGAGATGCTCGACGGCAGCGGCTACCCGGCCGGCCTTTCCGGCGATGCGATACCGGATCTCGTCCGTCTCGTGACGATCTGCGACATCCACTCCGCCCTCACCGAGCGGCGGGCCTATCGCAAGCCGCTCCCGCATGCCGAGGCCCATGCGATCATGCTCGGCATGACGGGCAAGCTCGACATGCCGCTCCTGCGGGCCTTCCAGCCCATCGTCCGTCAATCGAGCCATGGCGACGCCCTGGTCTAGCTCCTCGGGTCGTTCGGTTTAACGAACCCTGATCAGATCGCAGGAAGAGTTCTTTCCGATAGACCCTGGTGATCGGCCACAATTTCTGCAGAAAATTGCCGAGTAGAAAGTTTCATCTCCTGCCGGGACGTCTCACCGAAGACCAATCTCCCACGCTTCGTTCTTTTAAAAGCACGTTTCGTTGACCTGGATCGCCGCTGCGATCACAGTTCGGCAACGATGCCGAGGGGCATTCCATGACAGGACGGTTCGTTCGGATGGATGCCTTCGGCGCATTTCCGAACCTGATCGGTAGGCGTTCGATGTCTCTTCAAGGCAGCTCTTTTCCAGGCCCGCTTCCCCGTATCGTCGGCTTCAGCGCCAACCTGCAGCGTCCCTCCAAGACACGGGCGCTGGTCGAAGCGGTGGCCGAGGCGACCGGCGCGCGGCTGCGCGCCGACATCCGCCTGTTCGACGTGGTCGATGCAGGGACCGGGCTTGGCACAGCCTGGTCGCGCGATCAGCTCTCGCTGCCGGCCAGGCGCATCCTGGAGGCGATCGAGAACGCCGATGCGCTCATCGTCGGGACGCCGGTCTACAAAGGCGCCTATACCGGCCTGTTCAAGCACCTGTTCGATTTCGTCGATCCGGCGGCCCTCGCGGGTAAGCCGGTCGTTCTCTCGGCTACGGGCGGGGGCGCGCGTCATGCCCTCGTCGTCGAACATTCCCTGCGGCCCCTGTTCGGCTTCTTCAGTGCGCAGACCGTCCCGACCTCGGTCTATGGCAGCGACGCGGATTTCTCCGACGGCGTTCTTATCGACGACGGCGTACGGGCGCGGGTGTCCGACGCGGCGAGCCAGCTCGCGGCACTGCTCGGGGCGCGGGCGAAGCCTGCCGCCTCCCACGACACGGCGCCGGCCGCCGCCTTCGCGGCGCCGAGTCGATAGACCAATTGGCCGGCCGCATGGAGGGCGGTCCGGGCAATGTCCGGGTCGGCGTCCACCTCGAGGCCTAGGTCCAGACGGTGGTGAGTAAAACTCATCACCGTCTGCCCGCGCGACGGCGGGTATCCGTCGAAGGCGCTGAGGACGGCATCGGTCGGCTCCAGCGCTGATAGGTAGTAAGTCAGCAAGGGCTGGATCATGTCACGGCAGACAACCTTTGGTTCCGACATCCTCGGCCGTCTGACGCCCTGGCTCGTGCCGGTGGCGATCATCGCCGGCTGGCAGGCGGCGGCCTCCACCGGCCTCGTGTCCACCCGCTTCATGCCCGCCCCCTCGGACGTGATCGCCGCCGGCTGGCAGGCGAGCCGGACTGGCGAGCTCTGGAGCAATCTCTGGATCAGCTTCCTGCGCGCCGCCGTCGGCTTCCTCATCGGTGGCAGCATCGGCTTCGCCCTCGGCCTCGCCAACGGCCTGTCGCAGCTCTCCGAGAAGCTCACCGACACGACCCTGCAGATGGTGCGCAACATCCCGCACCTGTCGCTGATCCCCCTGGTGATCCTGTGGTTCGGCATCGACGAGGAGGCCAAGCTCTTCCTCGTGGCCATCGGCGTGTTCTTTCCGATCTATGCCAACACCCTGCACGGCATCCGCTCGGTGGATCCGCAACTGGTGGAGATGGGCCGGGTCTACGGCATGTCGCCGACCACCCTGTTCCTGCGCGTGGTGCTGCCCGGCGCGCTGCCCTCGATCTTCGTCGGCCTGCGCTATGCGCTGGGCATCATGTGGCTGACGCTCATCGTGGCCGAGACGATCTCGGCCTCCTCCGGCCTCGGCTACATGGCGATGCAGGCGCGCGAGTTCATGCTGGTGGACGTGGTGGTGCTGGCCATCGTCATCTACGCCCTCCTCGGCAAGATCGCCGACACCCTGACCCGGCTGCTAGAGCGTTCGTTCCTTGCCTGGAACCCGGCCTACCGGAACATCTGAGGGGCATCGCGACATGCCCCCGTTCTTCGATCAACCCCACGGACGACGTCCATGACCGCCTCCACCCTGCTGCGCGCGCCCGACGCCGTTGTCGCGCCGACTCGCGAGGTTCCCGTCGTTCCCCAGGCCCGCCAAGCCGCGCGCCCCGCACCCGCCACGGGCACGGGGGTCGCCGTCACCCTGCGCGGCCTGGCGAAATCCTTCGACGGCCATCAGGTGATCGAGGGGCTCGATCTCCACATCCCGGCGGGCCAATTCGTAGCCATCGTCGGCCGCTCGGGCTGCGGCAAGAGCACCCTGCTGCGCCTGATCCTCGGACTCGAACAGCCGAGCGCCGGGCGGATCGATCTTGAGAACCAGGGCGCGCGCTCGGCCACGAAGCGGATCATGTTCCAGGAGCCGCGCCTGCTGCCCTGGGCCAGGGTCGTCGACAACGTCGCCGTGGGTCTCGGCGGGGCCGGGCGGCGCCAGGAACGGCGCGAGCGGGCGGCGGCGGTACTGGCCGAGGTCGGACTCACCGACAAGGCCGGCAACTGGCCGGCCACCCTCTCCGGCGGCCAGCGCCAGCGCGTCGCTCTGGCGCGCGCCCTCGTCAGTCGACCGGGCCTGCTCGCCTTGGACGAACCCCTCGGTGCGCTGGACGCCCTGACGCGTATCGACATGCAGGACATGATCGAGCGGATCTGGCGCAACCAGGGCTTCACGGCCATCCTCGTCACTCACGACGTCGCCGAGGCGGCCGCCATGGCCGACCGCATCCTCGTTGTCGAGGAGGGCCGCGTCGCCCTCGACCTGACCGTGGACGTGCCCCGCCCGCGCCGGCGTGGCGACCCCGAACTCGCGCGGCTGGAAGGCCGCATCCTCGACCATCTGCTGAAGGACCGTGCCCCGGTCTGATCCCCGGACGCGCGCGATCCCACCGGCACAACCTCAGGAGCATCCCATGACCGCAGAGACCGACGTCCTCTGGTTCCTCCCCACCCACGGCGACGGCCGCTACCTCGGCGCGCAGGAAGGCGCCCGCGACGTGTCGCTGGCCTATCTCCGCCAGATCGCGCAGGCCGCCGACGAGCTCGGCTATTACGGCGTGCTGCTGCCCACCGGCCGCTCCTGCGAGGATTCCTGGGTCATCGCCTCGGCCCTGGCCGCCCTGACGAAGCGCCTCCGCTTCCTCGTGGCGGTGCGTCCCGGCCTGCAGGAGCCGTCCATGGCGGCGCGCATGGCCGCGACCCTGGACCGGATCTCGGATGGGCGCCTGCTCATCAACGTCGTAACCGGCGGCGATCCGGTGGAGCTGCGCGGCGACGGCGTCTTCCTCGACCATGACGAGCGCTACGTCGTCACCGACGAGTTCCTGCACATCTGGCGCGGGCTGATGTCCGGCGAGACGGTGAATTACGAGGGCAAGCATCTCAAGGTGGAGGAGGGCCGGCTCATCTTCCCGCCGGTGCAGAAACCCTATCCGCCCCTGTACTTCGGCGGCTCCTCGCCAGCCGGCATCGAGGTCGCTGCCGAGCATTGCGAGGTCTACCTGACCTGGGGCGAGCCTCCGGCTGGCGTCGCGGAGAAGATCGCCAAGGCCAGGGAAGCCGCCGACCGCAAGGGAAAGACCTTCTCGTACGGCATCCGCCTGCACGTCATCGTCCGCGAGACCGAGGGCGAGGCCTGGGCTGCGGCCGAGAACCTGATCTCGCGCCTCGACGACGAGACCATCGCGCGGGCGCAGGCGACCCTGAAGCGCCAGGATTCCGTGGGCCAGAGCCGGATGATGGCGCTCCATGGCGGCGACCGCTCGAAGCTCGAAGTCTCGCCCAACCTCTGGGCGGGCGTCGGCCTCGTGCGCGGCGGCGCCGGCACGGCGCTCGTCGGCTCGGCCGATCAGGTCGCCGACCGGATGAAGGAATACATCGATCTCGGCATCGACCGCTTCATCCTCTCCGGCTACCCGCATCTGGAAGAGGCCTACCGCTTCGCCGAGCTGGTCTTTCCCAAACTGCCGCTTCGCGCAACCACAGGCGTCCCCCCGAGCAACGCCCGCAACAACGGCCCATTCGGCGAAGTCATCGCCAACGACATCGTCCCGAGCCGCCGCATCGCGGCGCATTGAGGGAAAGCCCGGTTCGCGTGGAGCGCATTCTCCTCTCCCCGCCTGTGGGGAGAGGAGGCTCTCACCGGACATCTGTTCCAAACGCTGCACGAGGACATTCCATGCCCCGTTCCACCGCGCGCACCCTCTCGCCGCCCGGGCAGGCGACCCTCGCCTTCTTCGCCACCCTCGCCCTTCTCATCCTCGGCACCCTGCTGGTGCGCGCCGAGGACAAGGTCATCCGCGTCGGTTACCAGAAATACGGCACACTGGTCCTGCTCAAGGGCAAGGGGCTTCTAGAGAAGAAGCTGGCGCCGCTGGGCTACCGCGTCACCTGGGCCGAGTTTCCCTCGGGGCCGCCGCTGCTGGAGGCGCTGAATGCCGGGGCCATCGATCTCGGCTCGGCCGGCGAGGCTCCGCCGATCTTCGGGCAGGCCAACAACCCGGATATTCTCTACGTCGCCCACGAGCCGGCAGCTCCCTTGGGTGAGGCGATCCTCGTCGCCAAGGACAGCCCGATCAAGACCGTCGCCGATCTGCGTAGCAAGAAGATCGCCCTGAACAAGGGCTCCAACGTCCATTACTTCCTGGTCGAAGCCCTAGCCAAGGCCGGCGTGCCTACGAGGCGGTGACGCCGGTCTTCCTGGCGCCCGGCGACGCGGTCGCGGCCTTCTCGCCCGGCGCCGTCGATGCCTGGGTGATCTGGGACCCCTTCCTCGCCTCGGGCGAACGGGCCACCGGCGCGCGGACCCTCGTCAACGGCACCGACATCGTCCCGAACCGCCAATTCTACCTATCGACCCGCACATTCTCCGACGCCAACAAGGAGGCGCTCGATACGACCCTCGCCGCCATCGGCGAGATCGACGCCTGGGCCAAGGACAATACCGACGCGGCGGCCGCCGAACTGGCCCCCGCCATCGGCATCCCGGCGCCGATCCTCACCGTCGCCCTCAAGCGCCTGACCTACGGCGTCACACTGCTGGACGCGGCAGTCGTCGCCGACCAGCAGAAGGTGGCCGATACGTTCCAACGCCTCGGTCTGCTGCCGAAGCCCATCACCGTCGCCGACGTCGTGCGCAAGTCCGGAAGCTGAGGGGGCTCTACCGCCCAACCTGCGCCGGCATCAGCCGGCGCAGGACGAGGTGGGTCGTCCCGCACAGGACGAGGGGGATGGCGACGAGGAGGCTAGCGAACCAGGCCCAGGCCGGCATCAGGGTCTGCGCGACGGCGTCGCTCATGCCCCAGACGTAGTTGATGTTGACGGGCGTGAGCCCGGCATCGGGGCGCGGCCCCGGCATCAGGAAGAAGCACACCAGCAACACGGCGACGGCAAGGCCCGACCATGCCGCCCAGGCGCGCCGGTCGTAGCCTAGGCGCCAGACCAGGTAGACGAGCAGGAACGGCAGCCAGCCGTGGAACAGCGAGAGACCGCGCAGGAACGGCGGGTTCTCGGCCTTGAACATGTAGGCGGTCATGCCGGTGAGCGGCACGCCCACGAGTTCGGCGACGAAATCCGCCACCCACAGCATCTGCGGCGCCAGGATGCCCACCGTCGGCATGGAGACGAGGAGCGGGCTCTCCCGCCAGATCCCCACCAGGGTGAGCAGCAGGGCGACGTCGCAGAAATAGAGGAAGTTGGTCGGTCCGTACCAACTCCAGTAGACGGGCACAAGCACCGCCATGAAGGCCGTATAGGCGAGCTTGAGGGCCAGCGGCAGGCGTTGTGCGCTCGCCGGTTCGAGGCATGAATCGGCGTCGGCCAGGGCCGCTTCCGCGACGGCGAGGGGGTCGGTCGCCGGGACCATGCTGCCGCTCATGTCCGATCCTCATTCATGTCCGCCGCCCCATCGTCCGTCGAATCACTCGGCCGCTTGGAAGCTTGGCCGAGCCGGAGGACATATGAATTCGCGCGCCTTCGGCGTGACGCGCCGCACGCGCGAATACTTACCATGGCAGGAGCGCCTCCTCCTGACACGGAGTGATGAGAGAGAATGCCGAACTTGCCAGCCAAGTCGAGGACCGGCTAACTCAGCTTGGCAGTCGGTTCGACGGATGTCTGCCGCAGTGTTGTGCCGTCGGCCGCAGGACATGGCGGTTCGCAGGACAGGAAAGTCCGGAATCATGACGATGGACGCTGGGAAAGCCGCTGCCGGCGGGATGGACGAAAGTGCCCGGCCCGGGGGCCGGACGGGGCGTCTCAGCCGCCGGTCGTTTCTGGCCGGCTCGGCCGCCGGGTTCGGCGCGCTGGGGCTCGCCGGTTGCGCGACGACCGACGGCCTGATCCTCGCCGAGGCAGCGAAAATCTACGGTCCGATGCCTGACGAGAAATTCCCGATCCCGGCCACCGATATCAGGAAGGTCGACCCGAAATACTATCGCCGCACGGTGCGCTACGAAACCAAGGAAGCCCCCGGCACGATCATCGTCGATCCCGGCAACTTCTATGTCTACCGCATCGAGGAGGATGGGGCCGCCACCCGCTACGGCGCCAATGTCGGCCGTGCCGGGTTCCTGTGGAGCGGTGACGCCTATGTCGGCCGCAAGTCCGAATGGGCGACCTGGACACCGCCCAAGGAGATGATCCGGCGCCAGCCCGAGGTGGCCAAATACGCCCGCGGCATGCCGGGCGGCCTCGACAACCCGCTGGGCGCCCGCACCCTCCATCTCTATCAGAACGGCGCCTATACGCTCTACACGATCTACGCCAGCAGCGAGCCTGACTCGATCGGCTCGGGCATCACGAGCGGCTGTGTCGGCCTGCTCAGCCAGGACATGATTCACCTGTATTCGCGGACGCCGGTGAAGACGAAGGTGGTCGTCCTCCCCGCGTAGGGAATAACGGCCGGCTCCTCACTCCAACCTCACCACCACGCTGTCGCTGGCCCCCGACGCGTCCATCACCGAGATCCTGGCGAAGCCCGCGCCGTCCGGTGACCATTCCGATTGGCGCCGGGCGCTCTCGGCGACGGGCAGGCTGTTGACCATCCAGGTGAGGGGCGGCACCCCGCCCAGCGCCTTCAGGGCGAGGCTCGGCACGGGGCCGGGTTCGGCGAGGCCGAGATCGATCCGGGCGCCGTCCGGCGGGTAGGCGATCTTGAGGGCGGAGCCCAGGGCCGCCGAGAGGGTCTTGGGCACGTCCCTGCGGATGTGGCGCAGGGGAGGCGGCAGGCCGGCGGTGGTGGTCACCAGGGCATCGCGGGGCATCGGCACGGAATCGGGCTCGCCGCCGAAGCGCGAGAACGCGTCGAACAGGATCGGCGCGGCCACCGCCCGCCCGACGAGACCCGGCACGGCGTTGCCGTCCGGCCGCCCGACCCAGACCGCGATGGTGACGCGCCGGTCGAACCCCACCGCCAGGGCATCGCGATAGCCGTAGGACGTGCCGGTCTTGAACGCGATCCGGTTCGGCAGCGCGTTCTCCGGCGGCGGCGCCCCGCGCAGGGTATCGGCGACATACCAGGCCGCCACCGGCTCGATGACGCGCAGCTCCGGCGGGGGCGATGCGGCCGGCCCGTCGAGGCGGCGGATCAGGTCGGGCACCGAACCTCCCCGGGCGAGGCCGGAGAACAGCCGCGCGAGGTCGGTGAGGGTGATGCCGAGGCCGCCCAGAGCCACCGGCAGGCCGGGTGCCGTGTCACGCGGCAGGTCGATCCGCGCTCCCGCGCCGCGCAGGCGGGCGATGAAGCGGGCGGCACCCACCGCCTCCAGCAGGTCCACCGCCGGCACGTTCAGGGAAAGCTGAAGCGCGCGCCGCGCCGTGACGGTGCCCTGGTAGCTGAGATCGAAATTTTCCGGCGCGTAGGAGCCGGCAAAGCGCACCGGCCGGTCGTCGAGGAGGGTCTCGGGATGGGCGATGCCGTTCTCGAAGGCCAGCGCGTAGATGAACGGCTTCAGGGCGGAGCCCGGCGAACGGATCGCCCCCGTCATGTCGATGGCGCCCGACCGGCTGGCGTCGAGATAGCCCGCGCTCCCCACCTGGGCGATCACCGCGCCGGTGCGGTTGTCGATGGCGAGGATCGCCGCCGAGATACCCGGCCCCATGGCAGCGGCGCGCTCGGCCGCGAGCCGTTCGAGGCTCGCCTGCAATCGCCCGTCGAGAGAGAGACGCTGGACCCGCGCGGCGGGATCGGCGGCTACGGCTGCTTCCGCCGCATGGGCCGCCAGCATCGGGAAGGGCTTTCGCTGGTCCGGCACCGGTTCGGCCTTGGCGGCCTTCGCCTCGGCTGGCGTGATGACGCCGCGCGCTGCGGCGATGTCGAGGACCCGGTCGCGTGCCTGCCGGGCGCGGGCGGGAAAACGATCCGGCCTGCGCGCCTCCGGCGCCTGCGGCAGGCCAACGAGGAGGGCGGATTCGGCAAAGGACAGCCGGGCGGGCTCACGCCCGAAATAGGCGAAGCTGGCCGCCCGCAAGCCTTCCACCGGGCCGCCATAGGGCGCGAGCGCGAGATAGAGGTCGAGCACGCCGTCCTTCCCCAACCGGCGTTCCAGCTGGAGCGCCCGCACCATCTGGCGGAGCTTGGCGGCAAGCGAACGCTCGGGTCTTGGTTCCACGAGGCGGGCGACCTGCATCGACAGGGTGGAGCCCCCCGAGACGATTCTGCCGTGGCGGAGCCATTGCCACGCGGCGCGCAGGGTCGCGGCCGGGTCGATGCCGTAATGGTCGGCAAAGCGCCGGTCCTCGTAGGCCATCAGCATGGCGAGCATGCGCGGATCGACCTCCGCCCCCGTCACCGGCAGGCGCCAGCGCCCGTCGGCGGTGGCGAAGGGGCGCAGGAGATGGCGGTCCCGGTCGAGGATGACGGTGGAGCGGAGACTGGCCTGGGTCAGGTCGAGGGGAGGGAGGGTCGCGACGAAGCGCCAGAGGGCGAGGGCGGGGAGGAGGAGGAGGAGGCCGATGACCACGTAGATCGGACGAAGCGCGAGGATCTCCTCCCCCTTGTGGGGAGGAGTTGGAGGTGGGGGTGGTTGCGTAGAGGTCGCACCGCATCCGGCACCACCCCCACCCCTGACCCCTCCCCACAAGGGGGAGGGGAAGCGCGTCAGCGCGCGACCCATGGCCCTATTTCGCGCTCACCTCGACCGAACCGAAGGCGGTGCGGCCGAAGCGTTCGGGGCGGTACATGTCCTCGATGGTGGCGCCGGGATGGACGTAGGTGCCCGGCGAGACCGCCCGTACGGTATAGGCCACCGTGAAGAAGGCGGATTGCTCCGGTGACCGCTCGTAAGCCGCCACGAAACGGTCGTCGCGGAACTCGGTGCTCACCGGCTGCACGTCCGACTTGGCGAAGGCGAGCCCCGCCAGGGCATCGGAATCGAGGAGCTTCGGGTTGTCGATCTCGATGCCGGCGGGAAGGCGGTCCACCAGCAGGAGGCGGCCGGCGCTGGCCTTTGACTCGGTCACCTTGAGCACCACCACGAGGCGGTCGTTCTGGCGAACCCCTTGAGCGAGATCCACCACCGTGCCGTCGAGGCGGTGATAGGTCCGCTCGATGGCGTAGTCGCGCGATTCAGCCGGCTCGGGCGCGATGGGATTGCCCGATACGCTCACCACCGTCTGGGCGGCGCTTGTCCCATCATTGGTGATGGTGACGGTCCTCCCATCGAGGGCGGGGGCGCGGTAAAGCCGCGAGACCGGGCCTGATTGCCGCGTGCCGTCGACGCTGAAGCGCAACGCCTCCGCGTCCTTGGCAAGGCCCTCGGCGGCCAGCACCATCCAGGCATTCTCCTGAGTGCTGGTGAGGCGTCCGCTGGCGCGCTCCTGGGTGATGACCTGACCCAGCGGCCGGATGGTCTCGCGGGCGAGGCCCGTTTCTGCGGCGAGGGCGAGAAGGCCGGCCCCGTCGCGCAGGCGCGAGCCGTAATCGGCGCGATAGGTCGAGGTGTCGCGCGCGGATCCGAGCGCCGTTACCGCCGACTCGAAGGCCTTGGCCGCGCGGCCCCTGTCGCCGAGGAGTGCCAGAGCCGCCGCGATCTGGCCGCGTCCGAGGGGAGTCGCGAACTCACCGAGCTTGGTATCGGCGAGGTAGCGCAGGTCGCCCATCACCGGGCGGCCGTTGCGAGCCAGAACATAGGCCGCGTAGGCGATGTCCATGCCGCCGTCACGCACCTCCGTGGTGTTGGCCACGGTGTTGCGCAGGCGGTCCAGGGCATTGGCGAAGGCGGTCTGAGGCACCGCGAAGCCGCGTTCGCGGGCGCGGGTCAGGAAGTCGGTGACGTAGGCGTTGAGCCAGACGTCGCTCGACCCTCCGACGCTCCATAGGCCGAAATCACCCGACGCGTCCTGGCGCGAGAGCACCCGGTCGATGGCCTCCCGCACCCGCTCGTCGACCTTGTCGTCGATGCCGAGCCTGTCGAGGGAGGCGAGCTTGTTGACGTAGAGAAGCGGCATCGCCCGGCTCACGGTCTGTTCCGAGCAGCCATAGGGATAGCGGTCCAACGCCTGGAGCAGGGCGGGTACGTCGAGGGCGGCGAGCGAGGAGGCCGTCACCGAGACCGACCCGGTGCCGGGGAGGATGTCGGCCAGGAGGTCGCCCGTCACCTGCAGGCTGGCGCCGGGTTCGAGGGAACTCACCGAGCGGCGGACCAGGGCGCCCGTGCCGGGGCCGATGTTCAGCGAGAAGCTCTGGCCGACCGTGCCGGTGATGCCGGGGCCGGACAGGTTCACGTCGAGCCGCGACAGGCCAGGACCGGCGGCGGTGATCGGGATCACCAGGGAGCTCTTGGCGCCCGCCTCCAGCTTTAGGGTGCTGTGGACCGCGCCGGCCGAGACCAGGACCGGGCCGGCGAGGTCGAGATCCACGGTGTAGTCGCCGGCCTGCCCTTCGACATTGTCGATGGCGATGAAGAAGCGCGAGCGGTCGCCGACATTGAGGAAGCGCGGCAGGGTGCCGGTGAGCACGACGGGATCGCGGATGATCACGTCGGTCTGGGCCGAGCCGACCCTGGTCCTGCTCCAGGCGGTCACCATCACCCGGCCGGTGCCGTTGAAGGCGGGCAGGGGGAAGTCGACGCTGGCGCGGCCGTCGGGGCCGACGACGACGACACCGGAATAGAGCGCCAGCGGCGCCTGGGTCGGGGGCGAATCGGAGAGTTCCGCCGCGCCGCCGTCACCGCCCGAGCGGATTGCGCCGAGCGTCCCCTGCATGCCGTCGATCAGGTATCCGTAGAGGTCGCGGATCTCCGGTCCCAGCGCCTTCTGGCCGAAGAAGTAGCCGAAGGGATTGGGCGATTCGTAGCGGGTCAGGTTGAGGATGCCGACATCGACCAGGGCCACGCTCACCCGCGCCTCCTCGCCGGAGGCGAGGCCGGCGAGCTGGATCGGCAAGGTCAGGGTCTCGCGGGGCCGCGTGGTCGCGGGCGCCCCGACGGTCACGGCGAGGCTGCGCTTGTCGGTATCCACCGAGAACCAGACAAGGCCCAGCGCCCGGCCCGGCAGGCGCTTGGCCGCCTGATCGAGGGGCCGGTAGGCGGTAGCGACGAGATAGGCGCCCGACCCCCATTCCGCCTTCACGGGAATGTCCACCGTGGCGCCGCTCTCCGGCACCGTGACGTCGAGGATGTCGTGGACCCTGTCGCTCACCACGGCGAGGGTGGCCGTGCCCTTGAAGCGCGGCTGGAGGCGCGCCCTCAGAGTCTCGCCGGCGGCATAGGTCGGCTTGTCGAGCTTGAGATCGAGGAGGTCGGGCACATCCGCGGTCTCGGACCCGCCCCAGCCCACGGTGAAGGTGACGCTGACCGTGGCCTCGGGCCGGCCGGCGACCAGGGCTTCGAGGCGGTAGGTGCCGAAGCCGACGGCGGAATTGACCCGGCCCGGCGCATCGGCAGCCAGATCGAGCCGCCCGTCGGCGATGCGCCGCGTCGAGGTCACCGGCTCGAACGACCAGCGCCCGCCCTCGCGGTACCATTGGTAGTTCCGGTCGACCTTGGACAGGGTCCAGGCGACGCCGTTCTGGGGAATTCTCCGTCCGTCGGGGCTCGCCATGACCACGTCGAACGTGGCGACACCGCCTTCCGTGAGGTCACCCGAAAAATTCTTGCGGATGGCGAGGACGGGACCGGAGGGCAGGATCGGCAGGGTGAGGCTGCGGCTCAGCGCCCGTCCGCCCGGCTCGCCGACCTGAAGGGTGATCTTCGCCTCGGTGGGCCGGGGCGCGCTCAGTGCCTGGACCGGGACGGTGAGCGTCGCCAGCCCCTTGGCGTCCGTGGTGGCCTTGGCTTCGATCTCGGCCGAGGTCGCCTCCACCTTCTCGTCGTCGAGGCCGATGGAGAACCCGTCGAGGCCCTTGATCCCGCTCGTCGCAGCGGCCTGGACCAGGACGGTGCCCGAAACGTCGAGGCCCGAGCCCGGCGCGCCATAGAGGTAGCGCGCGGCCACGTCGATCGTGGCCGGCTCACTCTTCGTCAGGGTCGGGCTCTTCGGGGTGAGAGTGACCTCCAGGCGCTCGGGTACGTAATCTTCGACGAGGAACGTGGCTTCCCCGACAGGCGACGCCTTCGCATCGGTATAAGCGGCGATCCGCCAGGTGCCGTGCATCGCGCCCGGCATCAGAGCGAGCGGCAGGGCGCGGCCGCCGAGGCCGGCATCGGCGACTTGGACGCGGCGATACTCGACCCCGTCGGGCCGCTTCACCACCAGGGTGAGGGGAAGGTTCGGCACGGCGATGCCGGCAGCATCGCGCAGCAAGGCCGTGACCTGAACGGTCTCGCCGGAACGGTAGACGCCGCGCTCGGGGAAGACGTAGGCCTCCACCGCGCCCGGCTGCGGCCGGCCCTTCACGCCGCGATCGGTGAGGTCGAAGGCGCTCTGGGAGAAGTCGAGGAAGCCGTAATCGTCGCCGAGTTGCGCCACGACGAGACCGGGCGCGATCCCCCCGTCGCCGCGCGCGAGGCCCGGATCGAAGGCGACGTGGCCCTGGCTGTCGGTCTTCTTCGTCGCCAACACCTCGTTGTTGCGGGCCACCAGACGGATTTCGGCGCCGGGCACCGTCTTCGCGCTCGCGAGCGACCGGGCGAAGACGTGGATGCCGTCGCGGCCCTTGAAGGCGGTGAGGCCGAGATCCGAGACGACGAACCACTGCGTGGCCTGGGCCTCGTAGCCGCCATCCTCGTCCGTCGAGGCAGCGACGCCGCTGGCCTGGGCCAGCATGATGTAGATGCCGGGCTCCAGCTTGCCGACCGCCTGCAGCACCGGGAAGGCGGTGACGGCCTCGTGATTCAGTTCGGCCTTGGCCGTATCGAGCGTGCCCTTCCAGACGCGGGTGCCCTTCTGGTCGGCGATGGTCTTCGCGGTCATGCCGCTGAGCTGGCCGAGGAACTCCTCCGAGCGCAGGGATGGCAGCAAGCCACGGTCGCCGACGCGCAGCACCTCCACGTCGATTTTCGGCGCGTTCACCGAGACCAGAGGCACGCCGGCCTGGCCGGTGCGCGGCAGGACGTAGTTGCGCCCGGTGAAGCGCACCTGGGGCGAGCGGTCCCGCACGTAGACTTCGTAATCGGCCGATTTCAGTAGGGCCTCGCCCACGGAGGACGGGATGCCCGAGCGCAGCACGAAGGCGTAGCGCTCGCCATGCTTCAGCCCGTCCACGCAGATCTGCTGGCCGCTGCCGGTGACGGCGGCGTTGGCCGCGCCCGAAACGGCGACGAACGGCGTGAAGTCGGTCTTCGGCGCCAGGCTCTCGGAGAACTGGAAGCAGACGCGCGGGGCGGCGGCGTCGGAATCGACCTTGTAGTCGAGGATGCGGAAGCCGTGCTCGGCGCGCAGACTCTCGTAAGTCTCGCGCACCGTGGCGTCGTCGGAGAGCGCGAGGCTAGCGCGGTAGGCCTCGAGGGAGGGCCGCCACTCGGATTCATCGGCATAGACCTCGCCCAGCGTTGCCAGGGCCTCGGCCTCGGCGGCGGCACCGCGGGCCTTCAGATAGGCCTGATAGGCGGCGGCCCGAGCCTGGCCGCGCAGGGTCCGGCGGTAGGAATAGTCGCCGGTCTGCTCGTCATTGCCCACCGTGCTCGCGGCGCGGGCATAGGCCAGCCAGTTCTGCGGGTCGCCCGCATCGGCGGCAACGGCGCCGGCGAGGGGCTTGAGGGCATCGGCCGGCTTCTCGGCCTCCACCAGGGCCTCGCCCTCGGCCCGCAACTTGGCCGCCGGCTTGGTGAATCCCGACGTGGCGGAATCCGCCTTCACCGTCGCTTCGAGACGGACCGCGTCACTGGCCAGCGCGTCACGCACAAAAGCCTTGGGGGATGGCGCTGGTTTTGGGGTCGCGATCCGCGCCACCGGCCGGTCCGGCGCCTGGGCGAAAGCCGGTGCCGCGCCGAGGCCGCCGACGGCCAGGGAGCCGGCGAGAACGCTTCCGGCAAGAAGGCCTCTGGCAAGAAAACTTCTGGCAAGACGGGCGGTCGCGCGCCCGAGCCCGGTTGATCCCGACATCGCCCACCTCGTCCTCGGCGGCATCCGATCCCCCCTCGGTGCCGCGCCGGACCGTAGCACCTCGCGCGGCCGCCGCAATGACGCGTTCGCCCTGACGATCCGCTGGAAATCGGGCGATCCCTCTGTCACACCTTCGCAAACGGTATCGCCAAAAGGCCATCGGGGAGCGTGGACCATGACGCAGCGCGCGCGATTCTCCTGGGTTGCGGCGGCTCTGGCCCTCCTCGTCCTGCCGGTTCAGGCGCAAGGTCCCGCTCAAGCGCCCGCCCGCCCCGCCCCGGCGGTCGACCCCGCCTTCGAGGCGGCGAAGGCGGTCTTCGAGCCCCTGCCGGAGGCGGACAGAAAGGGCTTGCAGGATGCCCTGATCTGGACCGGCGACTACAACAGCGTGATCACCGGTACGTTCGGGCGGCGCACATACGACGCCCTGCTCTCCTACCAGAAGCGTGCCGGAAACCCGGCGCCCGGCTTCCCCGACGCGAAGATGCGGGCGGCGATCCTCGCGGCCGGCGACATGGCCCGGAAGGCGTCGCGCTTCACCGTGAAGCCCGATCCGGCGAGCGGCGTCGTCATCGGCGTGCCCGAGCGGCTGCTCGCCAAGCGCAGCCCTCAGGCCGGCGGAACCCGCTGGCAGAGCGGGGATGGCCGCGTCACCCTCGACACGAAATCCTTCGCCCCGGAGGAGACCGGTCTCGACGCTCTGTTTGCCCGCGCCACCGCGCCGGCCGCTGACCGCAAGGTGACCTACAAGATCAAGCGGCCGGACTTCCTCGTGGTCACCGGTGAGACGGCAACGGGCAGATCCTACATTCGCTATGCCGCCGGCGTGGGGGGAATTCGCGGCTTCACCATCGGCTACGACAAGGCCCTCGGGCCGGATGTGGATCGCCTGGTCATCGCCATCGCCAACAGCTTCGTGCCGTTCCCGGAGACGGCCGATGCGGCTCCTGCCCAGGTGGCGGCCAAACCGAGCGGGACGCTCGACCGGTCCCTGCCGGGGCCGGCCGCGAGAGCCCTGCCACCTCTGTCCCGACCTGCGGCGACGACAGGCATCGGCCTCGTCGTCGCCCCGGGGCGTGTCCTGACGAGCTCCTCCACCCTGGAAACCTGCGCGGCGCCCCGGATCGCCGACATGGCGGCGCGCATCGTCAAAGTGGATGCAGGGCGGGGTCTGGCGCTTCTGGAAGGGGCCGGCGTGAAGGGTCGCGTCGCCCCCCTGGCCGCAAGGGGGAGTGCATTGACGCCGGGCGACGCGCTCGTGGTCCTGGGTGCCGATGCGGGAGGAGGCATCGCCGTCTCGTCGGGCCAAGCGGGCCAGGAGCGGCTCTCCGCACCGCTTCAGCCCGGATCGTCGGGGGCCGTCGTGCTCGACCGGGACGGCGCCCTGGCGGGCCTCGTCGCCCGTTATCCGTCGTCGCCCCGTCTCGTCGCCGGTGTGGCGCCGCCGATGAGCTACCCCCTGGTCGATGGCCGCGTGGTGGTGGCGTTCCTGGCCGAGAACGGCATCTCGCCGATTACGGCCACCGACAGGTCGGGCTCGACCCTAGGTGCGGTCGCCTCCAGGGCGGCCGGTTCGGTGGTCGGCCTCACCTGTCCGTAGGGAACGGGCTCGGTCCCTCTGGACCGCAATGTCCCTGATGCGTGAACGGCGGGGCGCCGGAACACCCCGCCGGTTCGGACGTGCGATCAGAGACGTCCCGTGACCAGAAGCACGATCAGGATGATGATGAGGATACCGCCCAGACCGAAGCTCTGCCCGCGATAAGCACCTCCACCGAGGAAGTTACCGCCGCCGAGGACGGCGAGGATCAGGATGATGAGCAGGATGGTGGTCAGGGTCATGGGAAAGAAACTCCGGTCACGCCCAACCAACATTGCTTGAGCTTGACCGGTGAAACGCCCATCCGCCGATTCCGTTCAACGCTTGCGCGTCTCAATGATGCAGATTGATGACGGTGTTGCAGGAAAGTCGATGTCAGGCTCGCCAGTCCGGCAGTTCGCCCGCCGTTTCCGTGAGCCAGGCCGGCACCGGCAGCCCGCGCTCGGCGAGGAAGGCCGGGTTGAACAGCTTCGACGCGTAGCGCGCCGCCCCGTCGCAGAGGATCGTCGCGATGGTGTGGCCGGGGCCGAGAAGCCGCGCCAGCCGGATCGCCCCGGCGACGTTGATTCCCGATGAGCCGCCGAGACTGAGCCCTTCCTCGCGCATCAGGCCGAACACGATGTCCAGGGCCTCCGTGTCGGGGATGCGGAAGGAATGGTCCGGTCGGAACCCTTCGAGATTGGCCGTCACCCGGCCCTGGCCGATCCCTTCGGTGATCGAGGAGCCTTCGGCCTTCAGCGTTCCGGTGGTGTAGTAGGCATGCAGGGCCGATCCCTCGGGGTCGGCGAGCGCGACGGTGACGTCGGGCTTGAGCGCCCGCAACGCCTGGGCGGTGCCGGCGAGCGTGCCGCCTGTCCCGGCCGCGCAGACGAAGCCGTCGATCCGCCCCTCCGTCGCGGCGAAGAGCTCGGGGCCGGTCGTGTCCACATGCGCCTGCCGGTTGGCGACGTTGTCGAACTGGTTCGCGAAGAAGGCGCCCGCCGGTTCGGTCGCTGCCAGACGCTCGGCGAGCCGGCGCGCCACATGCACGTAATTGTCCGGGTTGGAGAACGGCACGGCCGGCACCTCGACGAGGCGGGCGCCGGCGAGGCGCAGGGTCTCCTTCTTCTCGGCCGACTGCGTCTCCGGGATGACGATCACCGTGCGGTAGCCGCGGACCGAGGCGACGAGGGCGAGCCCGATACCGGTATTGCCCGCCGTCCCCTCGACGATGGTGCCGCCCGGCCGGATCGATCCGCGCCGCTCGGCATCCGCGACGATGGACAGGGCGGCCCGGTCCTTCACCGACAAGCCCGGATTGAGGAACTCGGCCTTGCCGAGGATGGTGCAGCCGGTGAGGTCCGAGGCACGGCGCAGGTGGATCAGCGGCGTTCCGCCGATGGCGGCGAGGACGTCGCCGGAGAGGGAAGCTTTGCGCGTGGTCATGACGGGGCGGGCGTATCCTGCAGAGGAGGGATCGACGAGCGGTTCGTCGGGGACGACCATGACCGACACCGCGCCCCGCGGCCACCCTCCCTCACGCGGATCGCAGAAAGGCACGCCGATCGGTCGAGAAGGGGTTGCCAAGCTGAAAAGGAGATTCTAGACACCCCCACCGACGGCGGAGCGCACAACTCTCCCCCGGTCAGGTCGGCGCCCGTAGCTCAGCTGGATAGAGCACCAGACTACGAATCTGGGGGTCAGAGGTTCGAATCCTTTCGGGCGCGCCATTACTAAAGCCGGTTTCCAGACCGGCTGAAAATACCAGGGGCAAGCCGGCTGTTCGCGCCGTGAGGGCCCTGGACGTTCAAGCCGATCCCGTAGTCCTCGGCATTGCTTTTCCAGCCAGATCGATCGCTGCCGCCGGCCACGGCTCCGCGGCTGACGGATGAGGCGGGCCGAAGCGGCTCTCGAAGGCCTTGGTCCTCGGTGAACTGCTCAAGTGCCTGCCGAAACACCGATCCCACATCGGATCTCGGCATCTTGGCTATGCTCGCTCGCATTGACGAGACATTGCTTCCTCCCACTCAAGTCATTGGAATACCGCAGGCTTTCGGCTGCCGAACCAGTGGCCGACTTTGCGAAGCGTATGAGACGATGGCCCGCGAGATACCGCCTTCGGCAAAGCCGCGCAGGCGGGCGCGCCGAGCAGAGAACCTCGGCAAGGAGCGGCTGCCTCGATGCCGCCGGCGCGATGGTTCGTCCACCGGGACAAGATGCGTCTGGCGGATGTAGGGGGATGGCGGATAATGCGTTAAGCACTTGATGGGGGAGGAACATCTGCCATGAACGAGAGCCCGGAGCCGTCCTCCTCAGCCTCGGATCCCGCCGGCCGGCTGTCCGAGGTGTCACGCCTCGCGAGCCTTCTGGCGGACCGCGTCCTGAGCGCACAGATCGCCAGCCAACCCATTCCAAAAGCTCACATTCACGCCTTGCTGGATGCGGCCATCATCCTCGAAAAATACGAGGTCCGGCTGCCGCCGCTGCTCGAACAGATGGTCGAGACGCTGGAAGACGAGGATGCCGGGAAGCCGGCCGGGACCGAGGCCGAAGAGCCGGCGACCGAGCCTGTGGAGGGCGAAGAGGCCGATGCCAAGCGCCTCGCCTGGTTGTTTCGTCCCTTCCAGGGGACGAAGAGCTGAGCAGGTTCGCATCGGCGAGCCGACGCTTGACCTCGCTCAAGCCTCTGAAACGTAACAGGTTTTGGTGGTCGGCGCCGGCTGGGTAAAGCCCGCGCCCTGAGCGCCGCAGGAGGAGGTGGCGTTCTGGAGGCGATGCGCGAAAGAACGTTCGGACGGCGATAAGGGTAAGGCAGCGTCATCGATGGTCGCGCGACGATCGATGGTCATGCCGCCGTTCGCGCACCGCAGTAGAACTCGGCGATCTCCTGGATCAGGTCGCGCCTCTGCTCGTCGATCAGGTCCGGAAGGATGTCGTCACCTTCGCCGTCGATGGCCGAGAGCAGGCGGAGGTCCGGGAATACCCCCTCGAACGTGACCAACACCTCCGCCTGTGCGTAGGAATCATGGGGGTCGAGACAACGATGGCTCATCATCGGGCAAACGGCGCTCAGTGGGGTCCAGAACGAAAGTGCCATACACCCGGCCCGGTTAGGGTAAAATATAGCATGATAATGCTTATTGGCATATCGAAGCGGCACACCGCCACAATCTGACCGGCCCTCCCGGAGGGGACCGGCGGCTTGGCCGATACCGCCATGCACGGCCCCGTTTCGACCGCCACGCGACCCCCTCTTCGACCGCCATCCCTCGGCCCTTGACCGCCGACCCTCGATCCGCCGCATGCGCATGGCGGAACGGCGCATCCTCCCGATGGTTGTCGGCGCGGGGGGCCTCACATGCGCGCAGTGATCTTCGACATCGACGGGACGCTGCTCGACAGCGTGGATCTGCATGCCCGGGCCTGGGTCGAGGCCTTCGCCCATTTCGGGGTGGAGGCCGATTTCGTCACGGTCCGGCGCCAGATCGGCAAGGGCGGCGATGAACTCATGCCGGTGTTCCTGCCGCCGGAGCGCGTGGAGCGCGAGGGCAAGACCATCGAGGCCTACCGCTCCGACCTGTTCAAGCGCGACTATCTCGACCGGGTGCGGCCGTTCCCCGGGGTGCGCGCCCTGTTCGAGCGGATCGGGGCGGCGGACATGCGGATCGCCCTGGGGTCGTCGGGCAAGAAGGACGAGGTCGAGCATTACCAGGAGATCCTGGGCATCGCCGATCTCGTCGACGTGGTGACCACCTCGGACGACGCGGAGCGCTCCAAACCCCATCCCGACATCTTCGAGGCGGCCCTGAAGAAACTCGCCCCCCTCGAGGCACGCTCGATCGTTGTCGTCGGCGACACCCCCTACGATGCGGAGGCCGCCGCCAAGGCCGGCCTGTCGACGATCGGCGTCCTGTGCGGCGGCGTCCCGGCGGCGGACCTTTCGAGGGCCGGCTGCATCGCCCTCTACCGCGACCCGCAGGATCTCCTCGACGGGTTCGATCGCTCTCCCCTCGCCGCCACCTGACGTGAGCTCATCGGGCCGGGGCCCGGTGGGAGCGACGGGGAGGGGGCTCGCTTCGTCGCAGCCCGGAACAGGCACGAGTGGTCGTTCTTGTCAGAGCGACACTGCGCACCGCCGGGATGCGAAGCAATCGGAGCCGAGAACGATGATGATGATTCGACAAAGCCTTGCCGTCATGGTGGCTGCACTCATCGCAGGCCCGGCTTATTCTCAAAGCAAGCCTCTGGCGCCACCGGCAAGCGATGCGATGCCGCCGGTCGAGCTGACGGTGACACTCGAAAACGGAAAGCCCGTCTGCGCACCGGCCGAGCTGAGATTGCCCGCCGATACGAATGTGGAGCTCCATATCGTGAGCACGGCGAACGCCCCGGTGACGATCACCGCCGAGGGCCAGTTCGAGAACGCCAAGGTGCTGCACGCGGATGGCGACCTCGTCCATGTCATGAGCGAGAAGGGCTACACCGTGAAGCAGAACGGCAAAGGCGTCCTGCGGCTGCGGACGATGAAGGCGGGCGAGACGGCCTATGGCTGCACCAGCACCCGCAATGCCGACGCTCCCTTCGTCGGCAAGCTGATCCTCACTCCGCCCGCCGGATGACCGGGCGACGGGCCGTTCACTCTTATTCAAAGCCTGTTTGAGGTGTCGTTCCAAGCGTTTACCTCATCCTGAGGTGCCGCGTAGCAGCTTTGAGGGAGCCTTCCAGGGATCTCTTTGGTGTCTGGAGCGCTCCTTCGAGGCCCTTTGCTCGAGCAAAGGGCACCTCAGGATGAGGTGGTCTGCTTGGATGATCTGCTTTCGCTTGAGCAGTCGTTGGAAAAATCAGACCAAGCAGGCTTCGAGAGGCCTGCCTGCGGGACTGCGCAGCGGCGGCCGTCAGCCCGACATATGGGGCGAATTCACACAAACTCGGCATAATACCAAGCGGCGCTGATCCCGACCGATGGTCGTTCTCAGCGCGTTCGGCGGACGCCCGCCGCCGCGCGGTCGCGCGGGCGGTGGACGATGAGTTCTCCTCATCGTCGGCCGGCATAAGCCCCGATGTTTGGCCTCGCGCCGGGGATCGGCCCGTCGGGGCGCTCGCGATCTGCCAAATTTCTAAGTGTCTCTCACAAAACTCCCGCTGCGCCGTCATGCTCCGAGGAGAAACGACCGTGGCCGGGAGTTTTGTGAGGCACTCTAAGCCATGTTTTAACCGGGAAGCCTCAAGACCTTCGCCTCGAGCGCTGTCGATGCGAGCCATCACCCTGACCGGCCATCACGGCGCGAACAATCACGCTCGATTGTGAAGGCGCGAGACGATGGCCGTACCGGGTTCAGAACAGACCAGCCGCAGCGACGGCAAGACCGCCCTTCTGTATCAATTCCAAGGTCGCGACGGGACGTACCATTTCGCCGGGGAGGACCATATCGACGGGGTCCTGATCGGCTCGAAATGGACGATCGGCACGCTGACCTACAGCTTTCCCGCGAGCGGGAGCTTCTACGAAGGGTCAGGCTACGAGAGTGATCCGCACCAGAGTGGCGACCCCGTCTACCACCAGCCCTTCAATCCGCAGCAGCAGGAGGCGACGCGCTACACCCTCGACCTCGTGGCCTCCTACACCCACCTGACCTTCCAGGAGATCACCGAGACCGCCACGATCCATGCCGACCTGCGCTTCAGCCAGACCTTCTGGAAAGAGGAGAACTCGGCCCATGCCAACTTTCCGTCGAGCAATCCCGAGGCCGGGGATGTCTGGTTCGGAACCTACTCCGACCAGCCGTTCTACACCGTTCCGGCGATCGGAAACTGGGGGCTGGCGACGACCATGCACGAGACCGGGCATGCGCTCGGCCTGAAGCATGGCCATCAGGATTATACAGACGCCCCCCTGAATGCCGAGCTCGGCCTCGTCGGCAGCCCGCCCCGCTACGGCACGGCGGCGCTTCCCCTGGAGAAGGACGGGCAGGACTGGTCGCTGATGACCTACCGGTCCGACCCGACCAATTTCGACCATCCGTTCGAGGGCGAGGGGTTCAACCAGCCTCAGACCTACATGCAGGACGACATCGCCGCCCTGCAGTTCCTCTACGGCGCCAATTTCCAGACCAACAGTGGAAACACGACCTATCGCTGGGACGCCAAGACCGGCGAGATGTCCATCGACGGCATCGACCAGGGCGTTCCGACCTCCAACAAGATCTCGATGACGGTCTGGGACGGCAACGGCCGGGACACCTACGATCTCTCCAATTATGCGACCGCCCTGGACGTGGACCTGCGCCCGGGGGCCTTCTCGACCTTCTCCACCGCCCAGCTCGTCAACCACCAGGCCTATAGCGGCGGCGACGCCATCGCGGTCGGCAACGTCGCCAACGCGCTCCTGCACCAGGGCGACCTGCGCTCCCTGATCGAGAACGCCATCGGCGGCGGGGGGCATGACAGGATCGTCGGCAACACGGCCGATAACCGCATCGACGGTGGTCTCTCCTCGGACAAGATGTTCGGCCTTGCCGGAAACGACACCTACCTCGTCGATAACGGGCGCGACATGGTGGTGGAGAGGGCCGGCCAGGGCACCGACTTCGTCCGCAGCACCGTCTCCTACGCCCTCGGCGAGAATGTCGAGCACCTGATCCTCATCGGCGACGCCGCCAGGGCCACAGGCAACGATCTGGCGAATGCCCTGCGGGGCAATGCGGGCGGCAACGTGCTGAATGGCGGGGCCGGACACGACCGGCTCTACGGCAATGACGGCGCGGACACGCTCCTCGGCGGCCTGGGCAACGACCGCCTCGATGGCGGCGCGGGCAACGACACCCTCAGCGGCGGATGGGGCCACGACGTTCTCATCGGCGGCAGGGGCAGCAACGTCCTGACCGGCGGGCGCGGCGACGATGTGTTCTTCCTCGGCGGGGGCGCCAACCGATCCGTGTTCGGCCTCCATTCGGGCGACGACACGCTGTTCGATTTCAGCGCCGCGAGCGGCGACCGGATCGACCTCTCCGGCCAGAGCTATTCCGTCGGCCGGTCCTCGGACGGCTATGCCCTGCTCACCCTGTCGGGCGGGGGAACGGTCGAACTGGATCACATCCGGGTTTCGCAGGTCGATTCGGGGTTCTTCGTCTGAGTCGGTTTCCAGTCGATCGGCTCTAATGCGGCCGAGACTTCCAGCCGGGAAGAATTCCGGCCGGGAATACTGACGCAGGTCCCCTCTGCTGAAACGAGAGGGATAGGGTGAGGTGCGTGACCTTTCCGGAGATGGACCACACCTCACCCCGCCCCCGCCTCCACGACACTCACCACGCTGCGGCCGTTGCCGCGCTTCTCCACCCGGACCTGTACGGCGATGCGCTCGATCATCGCCGCCACATGGGTGATGACCCCGACCTTGCGACCGCGGCCCTGGAGCGTCTCCAGGGCGTCCACGGCGAGGTCGAGGGTCTCGGCGTCGAGGGAGCCGAAACCCTCGTCGATGAAGAGGGTGTCGACGAAGGAATCGCGGCCCTCCAGGCCGGACAAAGCGAGGGCCAGCGCCAGGGAGACGAGGAAACGCTCGCCGCCCGAGAGGCTGCGGGTGGCGCGCACCTCCTCGCCCATGTCGCGGTCGACCACGTGGAGGGAGAGGTTCGCCGGGTCGCCGCGCACCAGCCGGTAGCGCGGGCTCAAGGCCAGCAGGTGCTCGTTGGCGAGCCGGACCAGATGTTCGAGCGTCACCCCTTGGGCGAAGAGGCGGAACTTGACGCCGCTGGCAGAGCCCACCGCCTCGTTCACCGCCTCCCAGACGGCGTAGTCGGCCCGCGCCTCGGCGATGGTCGCCTCCAACCCGGCCGCCCGCTCCCGCGCCGCGTCGTCCCGGTGGAGATCGGCGGTGATGGCGCCGAGGCCCTGCTGGTGGGCGGTGATCGTCTCGGCGAGGCCGGAGGCCGCCGCCTGCGTGGCGGGAGCGTCGATCTCCGGCGCATCGAGGAGGAGGGCGAGGTCGGCCCGCCGCGTCGCGAGGGCGGTCTCGGCCTCGCGCGCCTCCAAGGTCCGCCCATCGACGGCCTGGCGCAGGGAGGCGCGGATCTCCGGGGGCAACGCCAGGGCCTCCCGCACCGCCGCGATGCCGCGCGGGGCGCAGGCGGCGAGGTAAGCGGCATCGGCCTCCTCGCGCTGGCGCCGGGCCGCGTCGCGGGCGGCGGCTCCGTGCTCGGCCGCCGTCACCGCCGAGGCGAGGGCGGCCTGGGCTGCGGCGCGGGCCTCTTCCGCCTGTTTCAGCGCGTCGCGGGCGAGTTTGCGCGATGCGTTGATGCGGGTCCGGTGCGCGCCCGTCTCCTCGCCGCCGAGGAGGGGCGCCCGCTCCGCCCGCAGACCGGCGAGCCTGTCGGAGCGGATTAGCGCCTGGTGCCCGGCCGCGTCGGCGGCGGCGCGGGTGAAGCCCAGGGCCTCGGCCGCGCCGGCCCGCCGGGAGGCGAGGGATTGCGCCTCGCGGTCGAGCTCGTCCCGACGGCGGTCGAGGGCGCGGTGTTCGGCGGCGACCTTCGCCACGCGCTGGGCCGCACCGGCCCCGTCCCGGTCGAGATCGGCCAGGGACAAACCGGCGCCCGCGAGATACGGCGCGATCTCGCGGCCGAGGGAGACGACCCGCTCCGTGAGACCCGAGACGCGGACCGTCTCGCCGTTGGCGGTGAGTTCGGCGAGACGCAGGGCCTCGCGCTCGGCGGCGCGGGCCAGTTCCGCCGCCTCGATCTCACCGGCTCCCGCCTCGATCCGCGCATTGAGGGCGTCGATCTCGCCACGCACTATCCCGGCCCGCTCCAGGGCGGGGAGCAGCGGGGCGCGGGCGCGCTTCAGGGTGTCGACGAGGGCCAAGAGCGCGGGGGCCGCCTCGGCATCGAGCCGTTCCGGGATCGTCCCGTCCACCCCCGCTTCGCCCCGCGTCGCGAGGAGGTGCGGGCGCAGATCGGCATAGGCGGCCGCCGCCCGACCCTGCGTAGCCTGTGCGGACGCCGCCACCTGTTCGGCGTTGCGCAGCCTCGCCCCGGCGGCGGCGCGGGTCGAGGCGGCTTCCGCCAGGGTTTCGCGGGCGGCGGCGATGGCCGCGTCCTGCTCCGCGCGCTGCGCTTTGAGCGCCTCGGCCACCCGCCCCAGCCCATCCTGGTCTCGGGCATGCGGATGATCGGTGGCGCCGCAGACCGGGCAGGGCTGATCCTCCACGAGCAGGCTGCGCAGATGCGCCGCCTGCTGCGAGACGGCCTCCTCGGCGAGCTCCGCCAGGGGGGCGACGGCCTTACGCATCTCGATGGCACGGGCCTGCCGGGCGGCGGCCTCCTCCCCGGAGAGCTGTGCGGCCTCTTCGTCGCGGCGGGCGACCTCCGCCTCCGTCACGGCCCGCTCGACGGTGAGGGACGCCTCCCCGTGGCCGCGCGCCAGGGGCAACGCCTCGCGCAGATGCTCGGCGAGTCGGTCGATCGTGCCCAGGCGCGCCCGCGCCGCGCCTTCGCCGATCTGGTCCAGGGCGGCGGCGAGGCTGGCCCGGTGCTCGGCCGCTTGCGTCCGCGCGGCCTTCGCCTGCGCGATCGCCCGGTCCCCCGTGGCGATCGCGGCCGCGCGGCGGGCGGCCTCGTCCGTGGCCGTGCGGAGAGTGGCCTTGGCCTCGGCCAGTTCCGCGCTCAGGGTCGCGCGCTTGGCAAAGAGCTGTTCGGCCTCCTCCGCCCGGCCGGCGAGGAAGGCGCCGCCCGTATCGGCCGCGAACCGGGCGGCGACCTCGGCCCGCGCGGCCTCCGCCGCCGCGAGGCCGGCATCGAGCGCCTCCAGAGCCGTGCGCGCCGCCACTGCTTTGGCCTCGGCGGCGGTCGCCGCCTCGGTGGCATGGGCGGATTCGGTGGCCGCCTCGGCGATCCGGGTGTCGAGCTCGGCCGCCCGGGTCCAGACCGGGCCGAACGCCTTGAACCCGGCCTCCGACGCCTCGTCCGCCCTGGCGGCGTCGTCATGGGCCTCCCGCGCGGCGCGGGCCCGCGCCTCGGCCTCGCCGCGCGCCGCGAGAGCCAGCACCAGGGCCGCCTCGGCGGCAATAAGATCCCGCTCCGCCCGGGCCGCATTCCGCGCCGGTTCGCGCAGGGGCTCCACCGCGTCGAGTTCGGCGAGGCGCAGGCTGTCGGGCCGATGGGTCTCGAGGGCTTGCCGCGCGACAGTGAGGCGGCTCTCGGCCGCCGAGACCAGGCCCCGTGTGTCGGTGATGCGCCGCGCATGGGCCAGCGCCGCGTTCAGTTCCGCCAGTTGGCCGGAGAGCTCCGTCACCTCGGCCTGGAGCCGCGCCCGCTCGGCGTGTTTCTCCGCCCGCGCCGCCTCGTCGAGGAGGCCGACGGCGTCGCGATGCGCCTCCAGCTCCTTCACCGCGGCGCGCTGCGCCTCGGCCCCGGCATGGATCCGCTTCGAGATCTCGGAATAGATCGCCGTGCCGGTGATCTTCTCCAAGAGATCCGCGCGCTCGCCCTCGGCGGCGAGGAGGAAGGCGTCGAACTCCCCCTGCGCCAGCAGGACGGTGCGGCGGAACTGGTCGAAGGTGAGGTCGGTGAGGTCGCAGATCGCCGCGTCGACGAGGCCGGCCTTGCTGTCGCCGACGGAGCCCCCGTCCGCGAGCCGGGTGAGGGAGCGCGTCTTGTTCTGGAGGCGGCCGTTGGCCTTGCCCCGCGCCCGGTAGACCGACCACCGCGCGCAGTAGCCCTGTCCGTCCCGGCCGATGAAATCGACCTCGGCGAAGCCCTCCGTCGCCCCCCGCCGCAGGATCGCCCGCTCGTCGCCGATGGTGATGGGATCGCCGCCGGGATCGGGCGCCCGCTCGCGCCCGCTGGTCGCCACGCGCGGATAGCGCCCGTAGAGGGCGAGGCAGAGGGCGTCGAGGATGGTGGACTTGCCCGCCCCCGTCTCGCCGGTGATGGCGAAAATGCCGGTGGCGCCGATGGGGCCGCCGGAGAGGTCGACGGAGAAGGGGGCCGCGAGGCTCGCGAGGTTCTCGCCGCGGATCGCCAGGATGCGCAAGGGTCGTGGCCTCGTCTCGAATATGACAGGGGGATGCGGGGAAGGGTGTCATAGCCCAGGATGACGGGCGGACGAGGGCGATGCAGCCGCCGCGCAACGATGTCCACACGCAGCGGGATGGCGGCAGGGCTTCGAACTCGAGTGAATGGGATGTGGCATGACAATGAACAGGCCACGTCGTCATTCCGGGTCCGCATCGCGGAGCCCGGAATCCAGGGCCGCTCCGTGGGCTCGATAGGGCCCGCCCGGCGGATCTGGATTGCACGCCTCTGGCGCGGCCCTCCGGGGCCGGGCTCGCCTTCGGCGCCCCGGAATGACGGCGCGGGTGTCAAAATCGGTGTGAACGGTCCCGCAGATCGGATGGCATCAACCCGCATTCGGAGCCCTTGGGATGGCGGGCGCCCATAGTCGCTCATTTTAAATTTGGCGCCCCTGAGAACGCCGGGAGGAAACGAGCGGTCTCTTCGTAGGAGATAAAGAGATCGAAGAGTGCGGCGTCTGCCTCGTGGCGCGCTTGGAAGCTCTTCAGCGCCTGTCATGAGGCCGCATCTCACGACCTTATCGCTGACGACCCGTCCGCAATCCACCCAACCCAGCCGTAAACGGACAGGCCGGTCCCGACGCGTTGCCGACCCTCGAAAGGTCCGCTTTCCGGCCGCTGAGGAGAGGAGGATCTACGACCGGGCTGGGTAGTTCGCGGTCGGTCCACTCTCGGTTTTAAAAAATTTCGACGCGAACAGTGTGGCCAGTGCGGTAAGCTTCCGCATGTGAGGCGGTATGGCCCGGATTTCCGCTGGAACTTGCCCTGACCGATTCGCGGTGGCCGCCAGCTTTCACGGCGGCAATCTTGCGACTGACGCGCCCTCACCTGTTCGCGCCAAAGTCGATGGCCGAGATCAACGTCGCAGCGGCCGAGAACCACGGCAGCTAACCGCCCGCAATGGCCGCGCGGATGGAGAGCGCCCTCATGCAAGTCAACGTGCGGTAGACGACGCAGATCTAGCCGGCCGCGCAGGGTTGGATGTTGCCGGACTTTCCCGCCTACGATCACGCCGCCGCCGTGCGCGGTCGGAGCGAAATGCTCGCGCTCTTCAGCCGGTCCATGTTTCGGCCAAATCAAACCAGTGTACCCCTGCAGTGATTGGCAGAATTGCAATTCAATACATTCCAAGATATCAATGAAATATCTTTAGTGTATCTACGCTAAATTATTATAAATTACGCCGTAATTGACTACATTCCGCCACCATATTGGCGGACCAATTGAAACATAATGAGATGCACAACCTCAGAAATATGATTCTTTAACATAACAGACTTTAATTTTAATTGCATCGATCGATTAATACCTGCCGGTGATAGTCAAAAAATTTGCAGTTCGCATTAAGGTTGTTTCAGTTTTGTTTAACTAAAGGCTGTCAACGAGGAAGGGAATGCGAACAACGCATCGTGGGGACAGCTACGTGCCGTTTTTTGATACTGATCTGCGTGCGCTTATGACCGCGATCGACAAGTCAACAGCCCGGATCGAGTTTGCTCCTGACGGCACGGTGCTCACTGCCAACACTCTATTTCTCGACCTGATGGGCTATACTCTCTCCGACCTGAAGGGGCAGAACCACGTTCGATTCGTGTCTGCCGCGGAGCAAGCCAGCGAGGCTTATCAAGCGTTCTGGGAGGCGCTTCGCCGTGGCGAGCCTCAGACGCGCGAGTTCAAGCGCTTCGCAAAGGATGGACGCGAGGTCTGGATCCAGGCCACATATAATCCCGTCCTTGATCGTGCCGGACGTGTGATCCGAGTGGTCAAGTTCGCAACCGATGTCACTCAGCAAGTATTGCGCAACATCGACCATGACGGACAGCTCGGCGCTCTGCAGCGCTCACAGGCCGTCATCGAGTTCGCGCTCGATGGCACGATCCTGGATGCTAACGCCAACTTCCTTTCGGCCGTGGGCTACGCGCTCGACGAGGTCCAAGGACGTCATCACAGCATGTTCGTGGAACCGGCCGAGCGCGAGGGTGAGGCCTATCGTGAGTTCTGGTCCGTTCTGGGCAAAGGCCAGTTCAGCTCAGGGGAGTTCAAGCGGATTGCCAAGGGCGGTCGCGAGGTCTGGATCCAGGCAACCTACAATCCGATCCGTGATCGGGATGGTGTTCCGATCAAGGTCGTGAAGTTCGCCACCGACATTACCGGGCAGAAACTGCAGGTAGCGGATGCAATGGCTCAGCTGGCGGCCGTCAATCGCTCACAGGCCGTCATCGAGTTCGCCCCCGACGCGACGGTCCTTAATGCCAATACGAATTTCCTGAAGTCGCTCGGCTACGGGATCGAGGAGATAAGGGGGCGACCGCACGCCATGTTCGTGGAGCCTGGCTACGCGCAGACAACGGACTACGCCGCGTTCTGGGACCGCCTGAGAGGCGGCAGTTTTTCATCGGGCATGTTCCAGCGCTTCGGCAAGGGCGGCCGTGCCGTGTGGATCCAGGCCAGCTACAATCCGATTTTTGACCCGAGTGGCCGATTGATCAAGATCGTCAAGTACGCTTCCGACGTCACCGCCAACATGGAGGCGCGGTCGGTCGCGGTAGAGGCAGCAGAGCGCACCCTCGATAACGTTCAGGCGGTCACGGATGCGGCGGACGCCATGAATGCGTCAGCGCTTTCGATCTCTCGCAGCATGATTCAGTCCAAGACCGTCGTGGACGACATCCATGGTCGAGCCGGCGTGGCTGACGCCGCAACCGAGCGGCTGCGTGCGGCAGCGCATTCGATGAGCGGCGTTGCCACGATGATCACGGACATTGCGCAACAGATCAATCTGTTGGCGTTGAACGCGACGATCGAGGCGGCACGGGCCGGCGAGGCAGGGCGCGGCTTTGCGGTGGTCGCGACAGAAGTGAAGAACCTGGCTGGTCAGGCCGCAGCGGCCACGAACCGGATTAGCAGCGAAATTACTGGCATGCAGGCTGTCTCGAGCGAGGTCGCGACCACCCTGGCCTCGATCACTGCGGCGATCGGTACGATCAGCCAGCATGTCGATGGCGTCACTGCCTCGATGGAAGAGCAGGCGCACGCCACGGGTGAGATCCTGGCCAGCATGCAGCAGGCTGCCGACGGTGTGTCGAGCATCAGCACGGGCTTGGACAATTGGACCATCGGGATGGAGGAACGGCGCGCTAATCGCCGAACGCGTATCCTGCTACCTGCTCACATTCATGTCTCAGACGGCGGCCGCATCGCCTGCTCGATCCGCGACCTATCGGACGGCGGCGCACGGTTGCATGTGCGCCTGCATACCACGGTGCCAGAACGGTTCGTCCTCATCGTCGATGTCGACGGACGCCGGTTCGACTGCCTCGTACGGCATCGCTTCGGCGCAAGCATGAACGTGCAGTTCCTTCAATCTGCAGATACCAAACCCGCGCGTGCCGTCGGCTTTTAAAGCTTACGTCTCTGGTGACTTAAGGTCCGCTTGCACGTGAACTGCCTTTCCAGAGAGCGACGAGGTTGGGTCGGAAGCGGAACGTCTGCTCCACGGCGAACGGTCAAGGTCCGCTTGCCACCCTTCGCAGACGTTTAGGGATGGGTACCAAGCGTCGGATTTCCACGACTCGGAATCGGAACGAGAGCGTGGGGGCGATGTTTCAGGACGACATTTCAAACGGAGATACTGACCGGCGGGTGCCTCGACTTTGACATCGCACACCGGCCCGTGTCATCGGGCCGCGATGACGATGCGAGACCTTCCCCCCGGTGGAGGCCCCCTCGGCGCGGGCCCTCGCGGGGAACGGCGGGTCGACCTTGGCCGTTGGCAGGGACGTCGATCCTGTGCGGGCGCGCGATCCGACTCCGCGTCGCGCCATCCCGGATCGACCCTCGCGACGGAAAGAGGGTGGCAGTGAGTGTCCTCGTTGATGGGGGCGAGTGCGGCGCGCTGATCGAGGCCATCGATTGGTCCGCGACGCCCCTCGGACCCTTCGAATCCTGGCCCGGCTCCCTCCGCACGCTGACGGGGATGATGGTCGCCGCGCGCCAGCCCATGTTCGTCACCTGGGGGCCGGGGCGGATCGTCCTCTACAACGACGCCTATTCCCGGCTCATGGGCGCCAAGCATCCCGGTGCGATGGGGCGGCCCATCGCGGAGGTCTGGTCCGACATCTGGAGCGACCTCGCCCCCATCGTCGCCGATGCCTATGCGGGACGCTCTATCCAGATGGACGACGTCGCCTTCGTCATGGAGCGCAACGGCTTTCCCGAGGAGACGCATTTCGCCTTCTCCTACACGCCGGTGCGGGAGGAGGACGGCACCGTCGCCGGCTTCTTCTGCGCCTGCACCGAGACCACCGGCCGGGTCAGCGCCGAGAGCCGGCTGCGCCAGAGCGAGGCCGAGGTGCGGGGCGTCCTCGACGGGATGGGCGAGGGTTTCCTGCTGCTGGACCGCGACTTCCGGGTCCGCCGCATCAATGCCGAGGGCCTGCGCCTCGACGGGCGGCCCCCCGAGGCGATCCTCGGTCGCCATCTCCTCGACGTGTGGCCGGATGCCGAGCGGATGCCGACCTGGCCGCTCTACCGCCGCGCCATGGCGGAACGGGCCTCGGCGGAACTCACCTACCGCCATACCTCCACGCTGCAGGACATCTGGATCGAGGTGCGGGTCTACCCGTCGGGAAGCGGCCTCTCGGTGTTCTACCGCGACATCAGCGAGCGCCGGGCGGCCGAGGAAGCCCTGCGCGAGCGCGAGGAGCGCCTGCGCCTCGTGATGGAGGGCGCACGCGACCACGTCGTCTTCACCATGAACCCGCAGGGGATCATCACGAGCTGGTCGGCCGGCGCGGTCGAGGTTCTCGGCTGGAGGGCCGCCGATGCGCTCGGCCGTCACGGAGCGATGATCTTCACACCCGAGGACCGGGCGGCCGGAATCGATGCGGCGGAGCTCGCCGAGGCGGTGGACCACGGCCGCGCCGATGCGGAGCGCTGGCACCGGCGCGCGGACGGGGCGCCGGTGTTCCTCGCCGGCTCCCTCCACCGCCTGCCGCCGGACCTGCAGGGCCGCTCGCCCGGCTTCCTCCGGATCGCGCGGGACGAGACCCAGCGCAGGGCGCAGGCCGAGGCGCTGACGGAGAGCGAGGCGCGTTTCCGCAACATGGCCGACCACGCCCCGGTGATGATGTGGGTGACCATTCCCGACGGGTCCTGCATCTACCTCAACCGGCGCTGGTACGAGTTCACCGGGCAGACCGAGGCGGAGGCCCTCGGCCTCGGCTGGACCAAGGCGACCCATCCCGACGACGAGGGGCTGGCGGCGGACACGTTCCTGTCCGCCAATGCCGCGCAGGAGCCGTTCCGGGTCGAGTACCGCCTGCGACGGGCCGATGGCAGCTATCGCTGGGCCATCGACGCGGCGACCCCTCGCTTCGGCACCGATGGCGAGTTCCTGGGCTATGTCGGCTCGGTCATCGACATCGACGAGCGCCGGGAGGCGGAGGAGCGCCTGCGTCAGAGTGAGGGACGCTTCCAGGCGATCGCCGATTCCATCGACCAGATGGTGTGGTCGACCCTGCCGGACGGGCACCACGATTACTTCAACCAGCGCTGGTACGACTATACCGGGGTGCCGGCGGGCACCACCGACGGCGCGGGCTGGAACGGCATCTTCCATCCCGACGACCAGGACAGGGCCTGGAACGTCTGGCACCACAGCCTCGCCACCGGCGAGCCCTACCATATCGAGTATCGCCTGCGGCACCGCTCCGGGCAGTACCGCTGGGTACTGGGACGGGCGCAGCCGGTGCGCGACGCGGACGGGCGGATCGTGCGCTGGTTCGGCACCTGCACCGAGATCCAGGAGATCGTGGAAGCCCGCGACGTGCTGGCCCGCTCGCGGGCGGAGCTCGAGCGCCAGATCGCCGAGCGCACCCAGGAGCGCGTCCGGATCTGGACGCTGATCCCCGACCTGCTGATGTCGGGCACCCTGGACGGCCGCTTCCTGAGCGTGAACCCGGCCTGGAGCGAAGTGCTCGGCTACGACGAGGCGACCCTGCTGGCGACGCCGTTCTGGCAGATCATCCACCCCGATTTCCTCGATGTCAGCGCCGGAATCGTCGAGGGGATGCGCCAGGGCCGCACCATGCGGCACCAGAACCGGGTCCGCACGGCGAGCGGCGAGTATCGCTGGTTCGATTGGGTCAGCGCGCCCGTGGGCGAGGTGTTCTACGCGGTGGCCCGCGACATCACCGACGAGAAGGCCCGTGAGGCGGCCCTCGCCCAGACCCAGGAGGCCCTGCGCCAGTCGCAGAAGATGGAGGCGGTGGGCCAGCTCACCGGCGGCATCGCCCACGATTTCAACAACCTGCTCACCGGCATCTCGGGCAGCCTCGAACTGCTGCAGACCCGGATGGCCCAGGGGCGGCTCACCGAGCTCGACCGCTACATCAACGCGGCGCAGGGCGCCTCGCGCCGGGCGGCGGCCCTGACCCACCGGCTGCTCGCCTTCTCGCGGCGCCAGACGCTCGACCCGAAACCCACCAACGTGAACGCCCTGGTCGCGGGGATGGAGGATCTGATCCGCCGCACGGTCGGTCCGGCGGTGACGATCGAGGTGGTGGGGTCCGCCGGTCTGTGGCCGGCTTTGGTCGACCCGAACCAGCTCGAGAACGCGTTGCTGAACCTCTGCATCAACGCGCGCGACGCCATGCCGGATGGCGGCCGCCTCACCATCGAGACCGCCAACAAGTGGCTCGACGGGCATGCCGCCCGCCAGCGCAACCTCGACCCCGGCCAGTACCTCTCCCTCTGCGTCACCGACAACGGCATCGGCATGACGCCGGAGGTGATCGCCCGCGCCTTCGACCCGTTCTTCACGACGAAGCCCCTCGGCGAGGGCACCGGCCTCGGCCTGTCGATGATCTACGGCTTCGTGCGGCAATCGGGCGGCGAGGTGCGGATCTATTCCGAGCTCGGCGAGGGCACGACCATGTGCCTCTACCTGCCGCGCCATTACGGCGAGGCCTCCGAGGTGGACGAGACCGGCGCGTTCGCCCCCGCCCCGCGCGCGCAGCGGGGCGAGACCGTGCTCATCGTCGACGACGAGCCCACCGTGCGCATGCTCGTCACCGAGGTGCTGGAGGAGCTCGGCTACACCGCCATCGAGGCGGCCGACGGCGCCTCCGGCCTCAAGGTGCTGCAATCGGACGTGCGCATCGACCTCCTCGTCACCGATGTCGGCCTGCCCGGCGGCATGAACGGCCGCCAGATGGCCGACGCGGCGCGGGTATCCCGGCCCGACCTCAAGATCCTGTTCATCACCGGCTACGCCGAGAACGCCGTGGTCGGCAACGGCCATCTGGAGCCCGGCATGCAGGTGCTGACCAAGCCCTTCGTGATGGAGGTGCTGGCCAGCCGGATCAAAGAGATGATCCTCTCCGGGTAGGGCAGAGGACGGGACGCGGCCTCGTCTTCCGCCGGGGCGACCCGGCGCGCGGGAGGCGGCGCACTTCACCCGCCCGCAAGAGGGAGAGTATTTGGCTCGGAAGGGCTTTATCCGGCTGTTTCCAGACAAAGCTATAACTGTATTTTAAAAGATGGAGTCATATTGAAGCAGAGCGGTTTAAGCACGAACCTGTTCTGTGGGGGCTGAAGATGGCGCTATTTCGTTTTACGTTGAACGGCAACTACGACCTCGCCAATTCCAATTTAGGATATCAAGAATCAGTCAACACGGAAGCCAGGACGCTCGATTTCGGCCCTGGTGCCGTGGTTGATGGATATGAAGAGTTCGAAAATTTTCTCGTATACTTCTTGGATGGGCCGGGGATCGAATATGAGTCCCGGATCTTCCAGCTGACGGCCCAGATGGCCGGCCTCTACGGCGATTCCAGCGACTTCGATGACGTCACGCGGGTCACCGGCGGAGATTTCGGGGATGTGTTCCGCACGGGCGATGGCGACGACGTCCTGAACGGCGGCGGCGGCAACGATGTGCTGGAGGGCGGTCGCGGCATCAACACCTTCGACGGCGGCACGGGTACGAACACCCTGAGCTACGAGCATTTCGATGCGCCCACCGAAGACGAATCGGGCGGGGTCGGGATCGATATGAGGGCCGGTCAAGGCTACGATTATGCTAGCAACACTCAACAGGACACCTTTATCAATATTGCCAACATTCGCGGATCGCGGTATGGCGACGGCATAGATGGCAACACTGAAAACAATGTCATCGAGGGTGGTGCGGGTTCCGACTATATGACCGGCGGCGGTGGCATCGATACATTGAGTTATGCGCATTCCGAAGAGGGCGTGACTGTCGATCTATTTGGAGGAAACGGCTTCGACGGCGACGCGCAGGGCGATTATTACCTGGGTTTCCCGAACGTGCTTGGCAGTACGTCCAATGATGTCCTTCGTGGAACCGGCGACGCCAATACGCTGAACGGCAATGGCGGCAACGACGAATTGCATGGCCGGGGCGGCAACGATCGCCTCGTCATCAGCAGCTCGCCCGTGATCGTGCAGGGCGACCAGGGGACGGACCTGCTCTTCATCGCGAAGGACAGCACCGTCACCCTCACCGATATCACGTTCGCCAGTATCGAGAAGGTCTATGTCCGCGACGGCGCGTCCCTCACCATGACGGACGTCGAGGTCGGCACGAAGATCTATTCACAGAGCCTGACCGATGGCCGCGCCACGATCACCGGCACGGACGGCGCCGACCGCATCCAGGCCGGACGGGGCAACGACCTCGTCACCGGCGGACAGGGCGGCGATGCCCTCTTCGGCGGCGCGGGGGCCGACACCTTCGTCTACGCCTCGGGCGATGGCCGCGACGTCATCCGCAAGTTCGACGTGGCCAAGGACAAGATCGATCTCAGCGCGTTCGCCGACCGCTTGGACGACGTGAATGTCACGTCGTTCCGCGGCGAGGCCAACACGATCGTTACCTTCGGCGGCGATTCCGGACCTGCCGACAAGATCATCCTGCTCGACGTCGCGCTGACCTCCCTGACGGAAGGCAGCTTCATCTTCTGATGTCTGCGCCGTCCTCCGCCTGCCCGGGCGCGTGATCCCATCGCGACCGGGCAGGCGTGGTCGGGCGTGTCTCTACTGCGCGCGGCGCGACAGGGACACGGCGTAGGCCGGAGAGCGGATCGCGAACATCGGGTCGTCGGCCGGGCCGGCGATGCCCGCGGGGAGGTCCACCACCGGATCGAAGGTGGCGGCGTCGCAGGTGGCGGCGGGCTCGAGAGCCGTGATCGCGAGGGTGCCGAGACTCGTGGTCCTGCGGCTGTCCTCGGGCCACAGCGCCGTCGGGTCGGCGGTGGGGTCGCCGGCCTCGCCGTGGATCGCCACCAGGGAGAAGCTGGCCGGCCCCTTGGCGAGACGCTCCTTCAACTCGTCGGCATAGAAGCTGTCGGGCTTGGCCTTCAGCTCCTCGTCGGTGAGGCCGAGCTGGCCCGCCGCCGCCACGGTCTTCAGCTTGACCACCTTGGCCTCGTTCTGGGCGTTGGTCAGCGTATAGGCGTGGACGCCCCAGTAATCGACGCCGGCAAAGCTCGCCGGGACCGGGCGCGCGTTGAGCCAGGCCGCCTGTCTCGTGGTCTCGGGATTGGCGGCGGCGAAGGCCTTGACCTTGTCGGCATCGGGCTTGCCGTCCGGGCCGGGGGCGCGGACGGTGGCGAAATCGAGGAGCTGCTGGGGCGTGCGCGTCGAGAAGACCGGGGCCGAGATGATGACGAGGACGAGGTCCCCGGAAGGATCGCGCAGGCGCATGGCGAAGCCCCGCGTCACGGGCTTGGCCTTGTCCGAGATGCCCGGGTTGCTGCCGCCCATGGAGAAGCGCGCGGTCACCGGCACGGGCTTGGCGAAATGCGGCGCCTTCGACAGGCCCGCCGCCTCGGGAGAGGGGGTGAACTGCCCGGTGACGCAGACGCCCTTGGCGCCGCTGGCCCGCACGCCGGGCTTGTTGCCGCCGGCCGTCATGAGCGCGCCGACGATGGCGGCGGCATCCGCCTCCTCGGCCTGCACCGGAGCGGTGAAGGCCAGCGCCATGGCGCAGCCGGTGGCGACGATCGAGACTTTCATGGCGCTGTTTCCCCCGGGCGCCCGGCTCGCATCGGTATGGTCCGACGAATCTCGATGGCGCACAATCGAATTGTAATATCTACAGGGTAACGGCTGCGTGACAAGGACCGGTGCGGCGGGTTCCAGGCCTCGGGGTTCAGGCTTCGGCCTCGGCCCGGATCCGGTGGAACACCTCCAGATGCGCCGGCTCCGGCGGCGCGCCCCGCACGCGGGCGAAGGCGAGGCGGAACAGGTCCTCCGGGTCGCGCTCGGAAAGGCGCACGAGGGGCGCCGCCTCGGCGGCCTCCGCCACCGGCTCGGCGGCCGGCGCCACGCGGGTGTCGACGATGCGCACGGGAAAGCCGTCCGCGATCCGGTCCACCTCCGCCCGGTGGCCCGGCCCCAGCCCCTCGCGGGCGAGGCGGACCTGGATATAGGGCCGTTCCTCCAGGGGCAGGGCCGGGTCGAGGTCGAGGGCCTTGAGATGGTCGGCGAGGTCGGAGAGCCGCATGTCGCCGCGCGGGGGCAGGCGCAGGAACGGGACCGGGCGCGGGATCTGGATGTGCTCCACCCGCACCGGTCCGTCGCCGAGGGTCACGAGGCTGACCCCGTGGATATAGGGCTGCTCGGTGGCCGAGAGCGGGATCAGCGAGCCGGAATAGCGCACCATCCCGCCGCCGATGGTCTGGGCCTTGTGGAGATGGCCCAGCGCCACGTAATCGGCCTCCGCCGGGAACACGTCCGGCGGTACGGCATGCTCGCCCCCGACCAGGATGCGGCGCTCGGCCCCCTCCGATTCGGTCCCCCCGGCCACGTGCAGGTGCCCGGTGAGGAGGAGCGGCAGGCCGGAGAGATGCGGCGCCGCCGCCTCCATCACCTGGGAATAGAGGGCGCGCACGGCCCGGACGATGGGCGATCCCTCCTCCCGGCGCAGGGGCGGCAGGCAGGCGGCGGTGGGGTAGGACACCGCAAGAATCTGCGCCGCCACCTCGCCGTTCCTCAGGACCGGCACGAGATGACGCTCGATGGACAGGGCGCCGTCGCGGCGGCGGACATTGCCGATGACCCGGACCCCGATGGCCTCGAGGATCGGGCTCGGCGCTTCGAGGCGCCCGGCCGCGTCGTGGTTGCCGGCGGTGAGGACGATGGTCATGGCGGGGCGCGCCCGGTGCAGGCGCACCAGCACGTCGTAGAGCAGCGCCTGCGCCTCGCCGGACGGGTTCTGGCTGTCGTAGACGTCGCCCGCCACCACGAGGGCGTCGACCTCGTGGCCGACGACGATGGCTTCGAGATGGGCGAGCGCCCGCGCATGCTCGTGGGCGCGGGAATAGCCGCGCAGGGACTGCCCGATATGCCAGTCGCCGGTATGCAGCACGCGGATCACGTCATCGCTCCCACCTCGCCCGGACATCGCCTGTGCGGGCCGGGGCCTTGTAGCGCGCCGCAGCGGGCGGTCCTACCCGACGGCCCGCCTCCGCTTTTCTGCAGAGATGCTTAACGGCAGACGGTCACGGTCTTGACCACCCAGCCTTCGCCCGCCTGCCACAGCTTGCGGCGGCTGCGCCCGCACCGGAGCTCGTCCGGCTCGGCCGAGGTCCAGGTCACGCCGGGCGCCTCCGTCGACGGGGTCTCGCCGGCGGCTTCCTTGGCGAGGGATCCGGTGGCGACGGGCGCCGGCTTGGCCTTGACCGTCCGCGACCGCTTGGCGGCCTTGGTCCGGGAGGAATCGACGGCCTTCGCCTTGGCCGTCGACGATGAGGGGGCCGGCTTCGGGCCGGCCAGGGCTGGGCCGGGCCCGGCGATGAGAAGCCCGAGGGCGAGCGTCAGGGCTGACGCGCCAAGGCGTGCGAACGAAGAGATCGGCACAGGATTCGTCCGTCTTCCAAGGATTCGATGGTGTTGAAATGCAGAGACCTATGTCGATGCGAACAGAGGTTTTTGCAATCGCAAGACTCGATGAAATCACCACATCTCCCGCTCATTCTCGCGCCATGATGAAAGGTCCGTCGCTAGGCCGGCCTCATGCCTGCCCGGCGACCCCACCCGGCCGCAATGCTGATGAGCGGCGGGCCGGCGTGACGCCGGCCCCAGGTCTTGCTAAGTCACCGCACGATCTTGGCTTTAGTCCTCGCGCCCTGGCGAGGGGCCCATCCTCGAGTACCCCATGTCCGAACGCTTCATCTCCGAACGGCCCGTTTGTCCCGTCAGCCGGCGGACCCTGCTGAGCGGCGCGGGCGCGACCCTGGCCCTGATCGGTTCTCCGCTCGCCGCCCTCGCCCAGGTCCGCGGCCGGCTCTCCATCGACTCGGAGGACGGTTACGGCCCCTATGACGACGACCGTCTCTATCGGGACGAGGCCGGGCGGCTCTACCGCCGGCGGGGCGGGCGCTACGAACCCTATGGCGAACGCACGGCCGCCCCGCGCTTCGAGGACGATCCCGATGCGGACCCCTATGCCGATCCCAATGCCCGCCGCCGGGCGCAGCAGCCGCCGTCGCCGGCGAACCAGGGCAACGCGGTGGCGCGTCCGGTGGATGACGGGCCGATCGACTACGCCAAGGCCTATGCGGCGATCACCGACGAGCCGTTCCCGGTCCATGCCTTCAACTGGCGCAAGGCGAACCCGGTCTTCCTGCGCCAGGAGATCGCCTATACCGGCCGCGAGCCCCCCGGCACCATCGTGGTCGATCCGCGCGCGCACCACCTCACCCTGGTTCAGGCCAATGGCCGGGCGCGGCGCTACGGCGTCGGCGTCGGCAAGCAGGGCTTCTCCTGGTCGGGCGTCTCGACGGTGAATTCCAAGCAGATGTGGCCGGACTGGTATCCGCCCAAGGAGATGATTGCCCGCACGCCCAAGCTCGCCCGGTCGGTGACCCAGCTCCAGAGCGGCCTCGGCGTTCCCGGCGGCTCCCGCAACCCGCTCGGTGCGCGGGCGCATTACCTGTGGCAGGACAACAAGGACACGCTCTACCGCATCCACGGTACCCTCGAGCCGGAATCCATCGGGCTCAGCGTCTCGTCCGGCTGCATCCGCATGATCAACCAGGACGTGATCGACCTCTACGGCCGCGTCGAGATCGGCTCCCGCGTGGTCGTGCTGACCTGAGAGTGCCAGTTCCCGGCGGGCACGGCCCGCCGGGCTCTTTTCGCGATGGCGTAAATCCGGGCGCGCGCGATCCCCGGAAGACTCCTCTGGGAAAAACAAGTCGAACAGGTCCCCGGCAATCCCACACGCGTATCGTGTGCTCGAACGGGTTCCGGGCGAATGGCTCCGCCCGGTGATGCCACGGCAATGCCGGAACCAGGGACGCACCGGATCATCCGGCCTCCTCCTTAATAGTTCTCCTAAAGCATTCGGCCGCGTCATCGACATGGTGCTTATCGGTACAATTGCCGATGTGCAGAAATTCTGCTCTCTAACCCCCCTCGACGATCAGTAGCTACCTCACTTCGTGTTGGGTGTGGCACTGTTCCAAAGTTTGATTGTCTGGGGGACATCATGCCTGTCGTTCATTATAGTCGCGGATCCGTATTCGATCCGGATCAATACAGCTTTGTATATATTTATGAGCCAATATACGACTCGAACGAGTCGCCTTACACGTATATCGCGAATTGAACGCCCGTAAAAAACGATGCTTTCAACGGAACTTTCAAGAACGACCATACCGGTGTGAAGTATGACCACAGATTTTACTTTTGGGAACAAAGCTTTCTTATAGATTTTTCTGACAACAAAGGCGCCGTTTTTTTGCAGGGGCACGTGTTCGACGACATCCTTCGCGGCGGGTCCGGTGCGGACACGCTTCTGGGCCTGGACGGCAATGACGTTCTCGAAGGGGGGAGGGGCCAGAATCGCCTGGACGGTGGAGGCGGCAACGACACCCTGCGCAGCACCGGTGAGGCGGACACGCTCCTGGGCGGGAACGGCAACGATCGTCTCGTCCTTCACCGCTCCGGAGCGGCCGTCGATGGCGGCGCGGGCAAGGACACGCTGTTCCTGCAGGGAGCGGATGCGTTCAGCTTCACCGACGATACGTTCAGGAGCATCGAGGCCGTCCATGTCGGGTCGGGGTCGTCGCTGGATCTGTCGGAGGTCACCCAGGGCGTGGCCATCGTCCTGTCGACGACGGGAAGCGCACCCCGCACCCTCGTCGCGACCCAGGGCGCCGACCACGTCACCGGCGGCAACGGCCTGTCGACCATAAGGGGTCAGGACGGCGACGACGTCATCGAACTGGCCGGCGGAATGGCGTCCGTCTTCGGCGATGGCGGCGACGACACGATACGCCTCGGTTCCGGCGGACGCTATGCGAGCGGGGGGATCGGCAACGATCACATCACCGGTGGTGCCCAAAGCAACTTTCTTCAGGGAGACGCGGGCGACGACTGGCTCAGTCTGGGGACGGGGTACGGTAGCATTTCCGGGGGAGCCGGCAACGACGTCATCATCGGGAGCAGCCGCTACCCGAGCGATCTCAGCGGCGGGGCCGGCAACGACCGCATCGTCGCGCGGTCCGACGACGCCGAAATCCGTGGCGGCGACGGCTCGGACAAACTCTTCGGCGGAGGGGGGCGAGACACCTTCTCCTTCGCCGGCGACTTTGGGCGGGATGAGATCTTCAGATTCGCTATCGCCCACGATTTTCTCGACGTATCGGCGCTCGCGTCGAAGATCGGGGACCTGACCTTGACCTCGGTACACCGAGGCGCGGACACGCAGATCACCGTCGTGGGCGACCCCGACCCGACGCATAAAATCATCCTGCATGACGTGACGAAGGCAGAGCTGATCGATGCCGGGCACTTCCTGTTCGCCTGAGCCGGCGGCCGGAGATCGGGGGCCGATCGCCACGGCATCGGCCTGATCGACCCGGAACGGCTCGGCGCGGATCACGCCGGGCCGGCAGAAGCGTCACCCCTCTCGCGATCGCACTCACGACATTGAGAGATTCGCGGAATTGCCAGTCGGGGCGGGCCGCGCCCGGCGCCGGGGGCGGCCCGCTGCAATCCGAATCATCGATGCCGAGCAAAGGCTTGGTGGATCCCTTCTCCGGGGCATGTCCCGAGGCCGATCGGCGGGCTTCGCTCCGCTCATGGCTGGGATGCGGAACTTCCCCCCACTCTCTGGCTTTTTCCCGTCACAGGGCGTGCGCTGGACGCCGCCCGCTATCGAAATTCAAACGGAGTTATGACGTCATGGCAAAGAGCTTGAGCGGCCGCACGCGCGTCGACGGGGATCGCCTGAACACCCCCACCGATCTCGCCCCCGAGGCGACGAAGAAGATCGCCGAGGGCCTGACCGTCCTGCTGTCGGACCTCTTCGCCCTGTACGTGAAGACGAAGAACTTCCACTGGCATGTGAGCGGCCCGAACTTCCGCGACTATCACCTGATGCTCGACGAGCAATCGCAGCAGATCTTCGGCATCATCGACGATGTCGGCGAGCGCGCCCGCAAGATCGGCGGCACCACCCTGCGATCGCTGGGGCAGGCCTCCAGGCTGTCCCGCGTCGAGGACAACGACGCCGAGTATGTCAGCCCCCTCGAGATGCTGGCCGAGCTGCGCGACGACAACAAGAATCTCACTGCCAACATGCGCGAGCTGCACGAGGTGACGGACGAGGCCAAGGACGTCTCCACCACCAGCTTGCTGGAGGAGTGGATCAACCAGTCCGAGGAGCGCACCTGGTTCCTCTACGAGGCGACCCGCAACGCTACCGAGGGTGGTCACTGACCTCGGCCGGCTGAACGGAATACACTATGAAAAAGGCCCCGCATCCTCCGATGCGGGGCCTTTTCGGTCTCTGCGTCCGGACGGGCCGGACGCCACGTCTCACGAGGCGAGGGTGATCTCGCCTTCGCGGACGGCACGCTCGCCGCCGCCGGACTTGATCCGGTAGAACGGCTCGCCGGTCTGGTCCTCGGGAACGAGGCGGACGATCTCGAACACGTCGGCGGGGTCGGCCTTGACGTCGGCATAGCCGATGCGGGCGCGGCGCACACGCTGCCCGAGCTTGAACTTATGGGCCATGGGAGTGCCTTTCTGAGTTGACGCGAAAGGGTCTCCGCGTCCCCGGACGGGTGTTCGTGGTCGCGCGTCGCCTTGCCGAAAGCCTGTGGCCTTACGGAAAGGGACGAGATGGGTGGCAGCTCCGTCCGGCGCCGCCACCCTGCGCCCGAACCCTCATGAAGGACCGAGCCAACCCATTCGACGTCACAGGCCCGATCGCTGACGAGCGGCCCCGATGTCGAACCCAAGTGATGCCCGTCCCGAACCTCGCGGTCGGAACGGCACTCCGGGATTTCGTTTCGCAGCACCGGTCTTCGGGAAACGGGATCCGCCTCTCACTGAAGACCGATGCGGCATTGGTCCGCCTTATTTGCGGGCTTTGGCCTTGCGGGCAGCGTAGCGCGCGTCGCGCTGCTGCTTCTGCTCGATGCGCGCGGCAGCGGCGAGGGCGATCTTCTCTTCGGCGACGCGAGCGGCCTCGATGGCCTGACGCTCACGCTCGGCCTCGGCTTCGGCGACGGCCTGCGCGGCGGCGGCGGCACGCTCGGCCTCGCGGGCGGCGACGCGGATCTCGCGCTCGCGGGCGATCGCCTCACGCTCGGCCTTGCGAGCGACCACCGTCGGATCGTCGGCGGCCGGGCGGTCGCGGAAACGCGCCAGCGCGGCCTGACGGGCTTCCTGCGAAGCCTTGAGGCGGTCGGTCATGGAGTTTTCGTTGAATTGGCTCACACAGAATCCTGGTTTGGAATGCGGCGGGGCGAGGCCGCATAGGAAGAAGACGTCATCGAAAACGCAGGAAGCCGCTCCCCAATGGAGAGCGGCTCCGTAACCAGTGTCGGGTTCTCAGGGAACCCGGCATGGCTCATGCGGCACGGTGGCTCAGGCGGCCTGGAGGCTGCCGGCGGACTGCTTGCCGCTACGCTTGTCGGTTTCCATTTCGTAGGAGACCTTCTGGCCTTCGGCGAGACCGCGCATACCGGCGCGCTCGACGGCGGAGATGTGCACGAACACGTCGTTGCCGCCGTTATCCGGCTGGATGAAGCCGAAGCCCTTTTGCTCGTTGAACCACTTAACAGTACCGACAGCCATCATAATCCTTCGCCCTTGCGGGCATCATAGTTCGGAGGTCCAGACGAAGATGTCCGGCCTTCTCCGTTGTCTCGATTCGCACCCGACTTTCATTATGCAAAAGCCGTTTGGCTTCGGCAAATGAAGATCTGATCACGCTCCGATCACCGTCATGTACTCCCAATGGCGGGATTTAGCAAACGCCATGAAAAACTTGGGCTTTGTTTTTGGGTGGGTGCGGGAAAATTGGGAGGGCGGCCGGCCAATACGGGCGCTGATTTCGCTCAGCCGACAGGCCCCGTTCCCCGGCCTCATTCTGTGCGGCGGGAGGCCAGCGGCAGGTCGAGCTGGGCGCTCTCGGTATCGCGTCCGCTGCGGCGGTCGAGGAAGCCCAGGACCGGCGAGACACTCACGCCGTGCAGGACGATGGAGAGGAGGATCGTCAATCCCGCCGTGCTCCACAAAAGGCCCGCTTGCTCGAACCGCGCATGCCCGAGGGCGAAGGCCAGATAGTAGATCGTACCGAGTCCCCTGATCCCGAAGATGCTGATCACCGCCCGCTCGGCGAAGGGCTGGTCGTGCCCGACGAGGCTGAGCCAGCCGCAGAGCGGGCGCACCACGAAGATGACGAGACACGCGAAGGCGGCCCCCGCCCAGGTGAGGTCGCGCAGGAGCCCGCCGCCGAGGGCGAGGCCGAAGCCGACGAGGAGGATCATCATCGCCAACCGCTCGAACGCCTCCGCCGACCCGTGGAGGGCGTGATGGTAGTCGTGCCCCTGGTCGGACCACCGCATGGCAAGGGCGGCGACGAAGACGCCGACGAAGCCGTAGCCGTGCACCGCTTCCACGGCGGCATAGGTGAGGCAGGTGATGCCGAGAGCCACGAAGCCGTCGCCGGTGCGCGACAGGCGCGCCCGGTTCGGCAGGTGGAAGGTGAGCCAGCCGAAGCCCCGCCCGATGGCGGCCCCCAGGGCCACGCCCGCCAGCATCTTCCAGACCAGCGAAAGGCCGACCCATTCGGTCCACCCGGCGGCGTTCAGGCCGGTGGAGGCGGCGAGGGCGATGGCGAGGTTGACGAAGGGAAAGGCGAGCCCGTCGTTCAGCCCCGCCTCGGAGGTGAGGCCGAAGCGCATCTCGTCCTCGTCCCCCTCCGACGGCGGACCGACCTGGACGTCGGAGGCGAGGACCGGGTCGGTGGGCGCGAGGGCGGCGGCGAGGAGCAGGGACGCGGCGATGCCGAGGCTGAGGAGATGCGAGGCCAGGAACCCGAGGGTGAGGATCGTCAGCGGCATGGCGATGGCGAGAAGGCGCCACGTCACCATCCAGCGCCTCCATCCGACGCGGCGGTCGAGTTTCAGCCCGGCTCCCATCAGCGAGATGATGACGACGAACTCGCTGACCTTCTCGATGAGGCGCAGGTGATGCTCCGGCCGGGGCGAGAATTCGCCGATCCCGGGAATCAGCGACAGGCCGGCCCCGATCGCGACGCAGCAGATCGGCAGTGACAACGGCAATTGCCGCAGCACCATCGGCAGCCAGGCGGTGAGGAGCACCAGGGCTCCAAAGCCGCCGAGCGTGATGACATACGTGTCCATGGCACCCGTTTCGTTCCTGCACGCTCCCCGCCGGAATCACCACGACCCATACGCAAGACCGATTTTCTTTGTCCGTTTCCGGATGGGAGCGCCGCTCCCTCTCCGCCGCCGGCTACGGAATTCATATATCTTCTCGACGGCTGCTTTCTTGAGCCGAAGGCATCGATATGAGGCGCGACGGGCTCCCTCTCCTTCCAGGAGAGGGGACCCGCGCTGCCCGCGAGATGTGTGACCATCGTAGCAACAAGGGGGAGAGGGACGCGCTCTGCCTGCAAGAGACGATGTATGAATCCGGTAGCCGCCGTCAGGGCGCGCCCGTCCGCATCGTCATGTCGGGGTTGAGATCGACCCATCGGCGCGTCGCCGCCGCCTGGTAGAGCGCCTCGATCAGGCGAACGTCGCGCAGGCCCATCTCGCCGGGCGTGCGCAATTCCCCGCCCTCCGCGATGACCTGCGAGAAATGGTCGATCTCGCCGGTGAACTGAACCGCGTCGCCCTCCGCCGTCAGGATTTCGTCCGCGCGTTTGGCGTTGCCGATCACGAGGCGGTTGCCCTGGTAGGCGGTGCCGGGATCGAGGGTGGCGACCGCCTTGTCGCCCCACAGGTCGATCCGCTTCTTGTCGGCGCTGTAGCCCGACGAGACGGTGGCGCGCCGGCCCGAGGGGAAGACGAGCTGGGCCGTGAACACATCCTCCACCTCGGCGAAACGCGGATCGCCCGCCGGCGCATGCATCGAGGCGGAGACCGAGGACGGGCTCTCGCCGAAGAACCATTGCACGCCGTTGAGGCCGTAGATGCCGATATCGACGAGCGAACCGCCGCCGGCGACCGCCTTCAGCATGCGCCACTGGTCGCGGGGCTTCCCCGGTTCCAGGGGCCGGTGATGGTCGGAGGAGGCGAAGCGCACCTCGCCGAGCTCGCCCGCATCCATCATCGCCTTGGCGCGCAGGTTGTGCGGCTCCCAATGCACCCGGTAGGCGATCATCAGGCGGCGGTCGGCGGCCTTGGCGGCGTCGATCATCCGCCGGCACTCGGCGGAACTCGTCGCCATCGGCTTCTCGCAGAGGACGTGCTTGCCCGCCTCGAGCGCCTTGACGGTCAGATCGGCATGGGTGGAGTTCGGCGTGATGACGTAGACGGCGGCGATGTCGGCGTTGTCGGCCATCTTCCCCATCGAGGCGTAATCGTAGAGGCCGCCCGGTCCGATCCCATGGCGGTCGGCGACGGACTTCGCCTTGTCCGGATTGCCGGAGACGAGGGCGACGGCCCGGGAGCGACGGGCGCGCTGGAAGGCGGGCAGAATCTGGGCCTGGGCGAAATCACCGAGGCCGACCACCGCCCAGCCGAGATGCGCCTCGCGCGGCAGCGGCGGCGGCTGGTCGAGCTGGGGTTCGGGCCGACCGATCGGGGTGGTGGGGATCGTCTGCGATGCCGCGCGCTCGGAGGCGAGCGCTCCTCCGATGCCGGCGAGGGTGCCGGCCATGAACAGGCGGCGGGACGGTGTCGTGGTCGCGGCGTCGGACATCGAAACTCCGGATCCGGGAGGGATGAATCTCGCGGCCGGATCGAGAATGCCGCTGCTCGACAACGCGTGACGCTCCGATCGGATTCCATCGGAACCTGCGGTGGAGGCGCGCGGGGGGGGATTAAAACGCGAGACCCACCTCAGCGGGTCTGCGCTACAGGCGATTTTTAATTGAACGTCTTGCGGGGGTCGAAGGCGTCGCGGACGGCCTCGCCGGCGAAGATGAGCAGGCTCAGCATCACCGCCACCACGAAGAAGCCGGTCAGCCCGAGCCAGGGGGCCTGGATGTTGTCCTTGCCCTGCGCCAGCAGCTCGCCCAGCGAGGCCGAACCGGGGGGCAGGCCGAAGCCGAGGAAGTCGAGGGAGGTCAGCGTCCCGATCGAGCCGTTGAGGATGAACGGCATGAAGGTCAGCGTCGCCACCATGGCGTTGGGCAGGAGGTGCCGGCTCATGATGCGGATGTTGGAGAGGCCGAGCGCGCGGGCGGCGCGGACGTATTCGAAGTTGCGCGCCCGCAGGAACTCGGCGCGCACGACCCCCACCAGGGCCACCCAGGAGAACAGCAGCAGGATGCCCAGCAGGACGAAGAAGCCCGGCGCGATGAAGGCCGAGATGATGATGATCAGGTAGAGGGTCGGGATGCCGCTCCACACCTCGATGAAGCGCTGCAGGGCGAGATCGACCCATCCGCCGAAATAGCCCTGCACCGCGCCGGCGATGACGCCGATCACCGAGGAGACGATGGCCAGGATCAGCCCGAACAGCACCGAGATGCGAAAGCCGTAGATGACGCGGGCCAGCACGTCGCGGGTGGTGTTGTCGGTGCCGAGCCAGTGCATCTCGAGGCCCCTGCACCCCTCCCGGCCCGTGGTCTCGGCGCCATCCTGCCTCGCCGCCGCCTGGCATTGCGCGTCGGTGAGCATCCAGGTGGGGGGAGAGGGCGAGGGGGTCGGCAGCCCGTCGATGATCGTGTCGTAGGAATAGGGGATCGGCGGCCAGATCGCCCAGCCGTTCTCGGCGATCTCCCGCCGGGTCTCGGCCGAGCGGTAGTTCGGCCGGGCGTAGAACCCGCCGAACTTCTCGTCCGGATAGTCGATGAGGACGGGAAACAGGATCTCGCCCTTGTAGGACACCACCAGGGGCCGGTCGTTGGCGATGAACTCGGCGAACAGGCTCAGCGTGAACAGGGCGACGAAGATCGTGAAGGACCAGAAGCCCAGTCGGTTTCGGCGAAAGTTCGTGAGCCGCCGCCGGTTCAGCGGCGACAGCCCCCGCGCCACCGGCGCAAGGGGAGGCGGGGCGGCGACGGGGACGGCTTCCGCGGGGCGGGCGATCTCGTTCATGAGACCGCCCCTATTGGATTGTGCGTCAGCCGTCGAGACGGACGGCCGTTCCCTCGATCTCGTTGGGGCGAAGGCCGCCGGTCTTCTCGAGGTGGCGGCGCAGCAGCCGGACGTTGCGGCGATTCGCCTTGAACGCCGCATCGAAGATGTCGCCGGCCAGCGGCACGGCGCCGATCACCCCGTCGAAGGCGACGTTCATGGCCATCCGGGCGAGCAGCCATCGCGGTGCCCCGAGGCGGCGCGCCTCGTAGACGATGTAGGAGGCGAGCAGCATGCCCGCCGCATCGCCGATGATCGGAACGAGGCCGATGACGGCATCGAGCCCCACCCGGCGGTTGATGCCGGGGATCACGAACGCCGTGTCCATGATGTGGGCGAACTGCTCCAGCCGCAGCAACGCCGCCTCCCGGCTGTCGGGCTCGGCGCGGAAGCGCGTCGCCGTCGCGTCGCGCTGGCCGAAGGCGCCGTTGGGCAATTCGCGGGCGGAGAAGACGGCGTCGTTGAAGGCCATGGCGGGGCTCCGGGGGATGCGCGTCGTGGTCATGATACGGGATGTGGCCCCGCCCGGTGCCGACCGCAAGCGGCGGAAGCCCGAGACCTCCCGGCCTCACGCGGCCCGCCCCCGCATCAGGCCGGAGAGGCGCTCCAAGGCGGCGTCGAGGGTCGCATCCTGCTTGGCGAAGCACAGGCGCACGAGGTGGCGCACCGCCCCCCTAGCATAGAAGGCGCTGATTGGGATCGCGGCGACGCCATGCTCACGCACCAGGGCCTGGCAGAAGGCGACGTCGTCCGCGCAGCCAAGGCGCGGCCCCAACTCGCCGATGTCGATGGTGAGGAAGTAGGTGGCCTGCGAGGGTAGCACCGAGAAGCCGAGCCCGGTGAGGCCGGCGCTCAGCCGGTCGCGCGAGCGGGCGAAGCGCGCCCGCATGTCGAGGAAATAGGCCTCGTCCTTGGACAGGCCGTAGGCCACCGCCTCCTGGAGGTTGGGCGGTGTGGTGAAGGTGAGGAACTGGTGCGCCTTCGAGACCACCTTGAGCAGGGGAGGCGCCGCCATGACGAAGCCGACTTTCCAGCCGGTGAGGCTGAAGATCTTGCCGGCCGAGCCGATCTTCACGGTGCGCTCCCGCATGCCCTCGAACCCGATCAGCGGGCGGTGGGGACGCCCGTCGAAGGTCACGTGCTCCCACACCTCGTCGCAGACGGCCGTCACGTCGAACCGCTGGCAGAACCGTGCCAGCAGGGCGAGGTCCTCGTCGCGGAACATCGTCGCGGTGGGGTTCAGCGGGTTGTTGAGCACGACGACGCGGGTGCGATCGGAGAAGGCCTGCGCCAGCGCCGCCTCGTCGAGGCGGAAATGCGGGGGGCGCAGGGTGACGAAGCGCGGGATGCCGCCGGCCTGCCGGACGATCGGCAGGTAGGCGTCGTACATCGGCTCGAACAGCACCACCTCGTCGCCCGGCGAGACCAGGGCGAGCAGGCTCGCGGCCAGGGCCTCGGTGGCGCCCGAGGTCACCATCACCTCGGTCTCGGGATCGAGGGCGAGGTCCTGGTGGCGCGCGTAATGGGCGGCGATGGCGCGGCGCAGGGTCGGCAGTCCCATCATCGGCGGGTATTGGTTGTAGCCGTCGCGCAGGGCCTCGGCGGCCTTCTCGCGCACGTCGGCCGGGCCGGGATCGTCCGGAAAACCCTGGCCGAGATTGATCGCGCCGAGGTCGCGCGCCAGCACCGACATCACGTCGAACACGGTATTGGGGAGGTCGGCGAAGACAGGGTTCATCCGCAAAAACGCTCGTGGTCGGCGGGGCTTCGATCGGGCTCCGCCCATGGGCGGAGAGGCGTCCATCCTCGGTAGCACGGGCGTTTCGGGGCGGGAAACGCGGGAGCCGAAATGTGCGCGTTCGCACGCTCCTTGGCCCGGCGCCCCAGGTCGGGCCTGACGATTGTTGACATTCATCAGGCGTAACGTAGGTTCTGGTCATGGCCGGAGCGGTCGCCGCTCAACGGAAACACCGCCCCCTCGTTTCTGTTGGGCGACGCGCCGCTCCGGTCCGTTTTCGAAAATCTGATCCTCCCCGAGAGGAAAGCCGTCACACCGTCTCGGCGTGGCGGCTTTCTCGTGTTCCGCTTGTGCTTCGATGGTCCTCCGGGGTAGCGACCTCGCATCGGATCACGAGGACGAACCCTTTGAGCACCCGCGCCTGTTGCGCTCTCGCCCTGCTCATCGCCCTGGCGGGGGCGGGATTGCGCCTCGCCGTGCCGGTGACGCCGCCGGACGCGGCCTATCGCGCGGTGGTCGAGGCCTACCCGTCGAAACCGCTGCCCTGACGGCGTCGGGGGGGCCGGAGCGGGGCCTCGGAAACAGGCCGGAAACCTCTGCGCCGCACTGGCGTCGCAATAGTCCGGCATCTCCGGCGGCGATGCTGAGCGAACGATCGATGGGCAAGGCCCCCCGGCCAATGTGCGCAACCTCCTGCGCGGCCCTGGATCGTCGCGCTGCTGCGAGGTGGTCGCGCCCCCTGTTCCGTCGGGACTCCCGTCTCCATTTCGGTCACACTGCTTGGTGCCGGTCGGAAACGAGCGGCCGGATTGTCGAGGCATGAACGAACAATCGCCCATCCGGACCGAGACGGCCCGGGAAATCGGACCGGAGACACCGGCGCCCACGCGCCGGCGAAGCCGCGCGGGGACGTGGCTCATCCTGCTCCTCCTCCTCGCAGGGGCTGGCGCGGCCGGCTATCGATTCTATCTCGCGCCCAAGACCGCGACGGAGACCTCCGCCGACGGCACGCCCGCGCGCGGCAAGGGCGCCCGTGGACGCCCCGGCGACATGCCCCAGGCGGTGGGCGTCGCCACGGTCTCGTCCGGCGAGATCCCGGTGGTGCTGTCGGGCCTCGGCACGGTGACGCCGCTCGCCACCGTGACGATCCAGTCGCAGATCAGCGGCTACCTCATGGAGATCGGCTTTCGCGAAGGCCAGAACGTCAAGAAGGGCGACTTTCTCGCCCAGATCGACCCGCGCATCTACGAGGCCCAGCTCGCCCAGTACCAGGGCCAGCTCGCCCGCGATCAGGCGCTGCTGCAGAATTCCAAGCTCGATCTCGCCCGCTTCCAGCGCCTCAGCCTGCAGGACTCGATCTCCAAGCAGAACGTGGACACGCAAGGGGCCCTGGTGAAGCAGAACGAGGGCACGGTCGCCATCGACCAGGCCCAGGTGGATCAGCAGAAGCTCAACATCGCCTATACCCGCATCGTCTCGCCCGTGGACGGCCGGGTCGGCCTGCGCCAGATCGACCAGGGCAATTACGTCACCGCCGCCTCCACCAACATCGTGGTGGTGACGCAGCTCCATCCGATCTCGGTGGTGTTCACCCTGCCCGAGGACGACGTGGCGCGGGTGATGCGGCGCCTGCGCTCGGGCGCGAAGCTCACGGTCAGCGCCTACGATCGGGGCGACGCCAACGTGCTCGCCACCGGCACCCTCGACACGGTGGACAACCAGATCGACACCACCACCGGCACGGTGAAGCTGCGTGCGCTGTTCGAGAACAAGGACGAGAGCCTGTTCCCGAACCAGTTCGTCAACGCCAAGCTCACCGTGGACACGGTACGGGACACGCCCATCATCCCCACCGCCGCGATCCTGCGCGGCACGCCCGGCGCCTACGTCTACCTCCTCGACGGCGAGGACAAGGTCGTGGTCCGCCCGATCACCGTGGGCGAGGCCGAGGGCGCCCGCACCGCCGTCACCAAGGGGCTGGCGGTGGGCGACCGGGTCGTGGTCGACGGGACCGATCGCCTGCGCGACGGCGCCAAGGTCCGCGTCACCGAGGGCGGCAAGGGCCAGGCGCCGCCTCCCGGTGAACCCGCAGTGCCCGGCCAGCCGGCGGCGCCCGGCCAAGCGGCACCTGCAACCGACGCCACGGCCACGACGTCGACGCCCGCCGCCGGGACACCTCCCGACAACCCATCGCAGAAGCGCGAGCGCCGCAGAGAGCGGCCGGCGGCGCAATGAGCGCCTTGTCGCCTATGACTGACGTGCTGTTCGACGCATCCATGGGCGCACCGGACGTCACAGTGATCCGCTTCCTGGCGAAGGCTTGGCCGGATCGCACGGTTAGCGCGGGTCCCCTCTCCTGGAAGGAGAGGGACAGGGTGAGGTGCGTGGACTTTTCGGAGGTGTCGCACACCTCACCTCAACCCTCTCCTTCCAGGAGAGGGAGTTCGTGGCGCTTCACGCCGACGGTTGGGCAGGTCCGAGACCCGGTGGGGGGAGGGCTCGCCCCATGAACCCGTCCCGCATTTTCATCCTGCGCCCGGTGGCCACCACGCTGTTCATGCTGGCGATCCTGCTCGTCGGCATGGTGTCGTACCTGAACCTGCCGGTCTCGGCCCTGCCGTCGGTGGATTACCCGACGATCCAGGTGCAGACCTTCTATCCCGGCGCCAGCCCGGAGGTGATGACCTCGGCGGTGACGGCGCCGCTCGAGCGGCAGTTCGGCCAGCTCGCCAACCTCAACCAGATGACCTCGCAGAGCTCGGCGGGCGCCTCGGTCATCACCCTGCAATTCAGCCTCGATCTCGGCCTCGACATCGCGGAGCAGCAGGTCCAGGCGGCCATCAACGCGGCGGGCAACCTCTTGCCCTCCGACCTGCCGGCGCCGCCGGTCTACGCCAAGGTCAACCCGGCCGACGCGCCGATCCTGACGCTGGCCCTGACCTCGACGACGATGCCGCTCACCGAGGTGCGCGATCTCGCCGAGACGCGGCTCGCCCAGAAGATCAGCCAGGTCTCCGGCGTCGGCCTCGTCAGCATGGGCGGCGGCCAGCGCCCCGCCGTGCGTGTGCGCTTCAACTCTCGGGCGCTCGCCGCCTACGGCCTCAACATCGACGATCTGCGCACCACCATCACCAACCTCAACGTCAACACGCCCAAGGGCACGATCGACGGGCCGACCCAGTCCTACGCCATCAACGCCAACGACCAGATCCGCGACCCGAAGGCCTACGAGCAGGCGATCATCGCCTACAGGAACGGCTCGGCGGTGCGGCTCTCGGATGTGGCCGACGTGGTCAACGGCCCGGAGAACACCAAGCTCGGCGCCTGGATGGACGAGACGCCCGCCGTCATCCTCAACATCCAGCGCCAGCCCGGTGCCAACGTCATCGCCACGGTGGACAAGATCAAGGCGCTTCTGCCCCAGCTCCAGGGGACGCTGCCCGCCGCCGTCACGGTGACGCCGCTCACCGACCGCACCACCACCATCCGCGCCTCGGTGCACGACGTGCAGGTGGAACTGGCCCTGGCCATCGGCCTCGTGGTGCTGGTGATCTTCCTGTTCCTGCGCAGCCTGTCCGCGACCCTGATTCCGAGCCTGTCGGTGCCGCTCTCGCTGATCGGCGCGCTCTCGATCATGGACCTCTACGGCTTCTCCCTCGACAACCTGTCGCTGATGGCGCTCACCATCGCCACCGGCTTCGTCGTCGACGACGCCATCGTGGTCATCGAGAACATCGCCCGCCACGTGGAGGAGGGCGATTCGCCGATGGAGGCGGCCCTGAAGGGCAGCCGCGAGATCGGCTTCACCATCATCTCCCTCACGGTCTCGCTCATCGCGGTGCTGATCCCGCTCCTGTTCATGGGCGACGTGGTCGGGCGCCTGTTCCACGAATTCGCGATCACGCTGGCCGCCACCATCGTGATCTCGGCGGTGGTATCGCTGACCCTGGTGCCGATGCTGTGCGCGCGCCTGCTCAAGCACGCGCCGGAGGCCAAGCGCCGGGAGGGTGTCATCGCCCGCGCCGGCCGGCGGGCCATGGACGGGGTGATCTCCGGCTACGGGCGTATGCTGCGCATCGTCCTCAACCACCAGGGCCTCACCCTCGTCGTCACCCTCGCCACCATCGCGCTCACCGCCTACCTGTTCGTGGTCATCCCCAAGGGGTTCTTCCCGGTCCAGGACACGGGCGTGATCCAGGGCGTGACCCAGGCCGACCAGACCGTGTCCTATGCGGAGATGGCGGACCGCCAGCAGCAGCTCGCGCGGATCGTCCTGCAGGACCCGGACGTGGCGAGCCTGTCCTCGTTCATCGGCGTCGACGGGCAGAACGTGACGCTCAATTCCGGCCGCTTCCTCATCAACCTGAAGCCGCACGAGGGCCGCGCCACCGACGCCGGCGCGATCATCCGCCGCCTCAAGGAAGCGACGCGCGGGGTCGCCGGCATCCGGCTCTACATGCAGCCGGTGCAGGACCTCACCATCGATACGGCGGTGAGCGCGACGCAGTACCAGGTGATCCTGGAGAACCCGAACCTCTCCGAGTTCGAGACGTGGGTGCCGCGCTTCGTCCAGGCGCTGCAGCGCTCGCCCCTGCTGTCGGACGTGGCCAGCGACCTCCAGGGCAACGGGCTGGCCGCCTACGTCACCATCGACCGGCCCACCGCCGGCCGCTACGGCATCACCCCCGCCACCGTGGACAACGCCCTCTACGACGCCTTCGGCCAGCGCATCGTCTCGACGATCTTCACCCAGTCGAACCAGTACCGGGTAATCCTCGAAGCCGATCCCGACCTGCACAAGACCCTCGACAGCCTCAACGGCATCTTCCTGCCCTCCTCCACGGCGGCCTCGGGGCAGGTGCCGCTCTCGGCGGTGGCGCGGATCAGCGAACGCCGGGCGCCGCTCCTCATCAGCCATCTCGGCCAGTTCCCGGCCACCACCGTCTCGTTCAACCTCGCCGAGGGGGTGGCGCTGGGCGATGCGGTGAAGACGATCGAGGCGGCGCGCAAGGAGATCGACCTGCCGCCGAGCTTCCGCGTGGTGCCGCAGGGCTCGGTCTTCGCCTTCCAATCGGCGCTCTCGAACCAGCTCTTCCTGGTGATCGCCGCCATCGTCACCGTCTATATCGTGCTCGGCGTGCTCTACGAGAGCTTCGTCCACCCGATCACGATCCTCTCGACCCTGCCCTCGGCGGGGATCGGCGCGCTAGTCGGCCTGATGCTCTACGGGCTGCCGCTGGACATCATCGGCGTCATCGGCATCGTGCTCCTCATCGGCATCGTGAAGAAGAACGCGATCATGATGATCGACTTCGCCCTCCAGGCCGAGCGCGAGGAGGGGATGGCTCCGCGCGACGCGATCTACGAGGCCTGCCTCCTGCGCTTCCGCCCGATCCTGATGACGACGCTGGCCGCCCTGTTCGCGGCGGTGCCCCTCATCCTCGGCACCGGCGTCGGCTCGGAACTGCGCCAGCCGCTCGGCATCGTCATCGCCGGCGGCCTCATCGTCTCCCAGGTCCTGACCCTGTTCACCACCCCGGTGATCTACCTCGCCTTCGACCGCCTGGAGCGGCGGTTCAAGCGCGGCGGCGGGGCGAAGACGGTGGGGGTGACGCCGTGAGCCGGGAGTTCGCCGCCGCTCTCCCTCCCCCCCCTGCGGGGGAGGGTGGCCCCCGAAGGGGGTCGGGAGAGGGGAGCCCGGTTTCCGGATCGGACGCGAAGAGCGACGAGGGGCGCACCCTCGTCAGACCCACTCCCCATCTGCGCGCGTTCGCCCGCGAGCAACGGCGGCTCCGTACCCTCGCCGAGGATGCGTTCTGGCAGCAGGTGCGCGGTGGCCGCTTCCGCGGGCTCAAGTTCAGACGCCAGGTTCCCCTGCCGCCCTACATCGCCGATTTCCTCTGCGCGTCCGCCCGTCTGATCGTCGAACTCGACGGAGCCCCGCATGACGAGGACGCGCGCCGTGATCGCGATGCCGCGCGCGATGTCTGGCTGCGGAAGCAGGGCTTCGAGGTTCTGCGCTTCCCGAATGACCGTGTCCTCAGCGATCTCGTTTCGGTCCTCGACACGGTCGGTGCGACCGTCGCGGCGCGGCTCGCTCGCGCCGCGTCCGGCCGCGTCGCTCCCCTCTCCCGACCCGGCCTGACGGCCGGGCCACCCTCCCCCGCAGAGGGGGGAGGGAGTATGCGCCCGGCCCCCCGCCCATGAACGTCTCCGAACCGTTCATCCGGCGCCCGGTCGCCACGACGCTGCTCACCATCGGGGTGTTGCTGGCGGGGATCTTTGCGTTCTTCAAGCTGCCGGTGGCGCCGCTGCCCCAGGTCGATTTCCCCGTCATCCTGGTCCAGGCGCAGATGGCCGGGGCCTCGCCGGAGACCATGGCGACGACGGTGGCGGCGCCGCTGGAGCGGCGGCTCGGCATCATCGCCGATGTGGGCGAGATGACCTCCACCAGTTCCGTCGGGACGGTGCGGATCGTCCTGATGTTCAACCTCAACCGCGACATCGACGGGGCCGCCCGCGACGTCCAGGCGGCCATCAACGCCGCACGGGCCGACCTGCCCACCGCCCTGCGCTCGAACCCCACCTACCGCAAGTTCAACCCGGCCGACGCGCCGATCCTGATCCTCGGGCTCACCTCGAACACCCTGTCGCCGGGCCAGCTCTACGATTCCGCCGCCACGGTGGTGCAGCAGAAGATGTCCCAGCTCCCCGGTGTGGGGAATGTCGATATCGGTGGCTCGTCGCTGCCGGCGGTGCGGGTCGAGCTCGATCCCACCGCCCTCTACCATTACGGGATCGGCCTCGAAGGGGTGCGCGCGGCCCTGGCCTCGGCCAATGCCAATTCGCCCAAAGGCGCGATCGAGACCGACACCCGCCACTACCAGCTCTACGCCAACGACCAGGGCCGGGTGGCGGCGGATTACCGCGACATCGTCGTGGCCTACCGCAACGGGGCGGGGGTGCGCCTCACCGATGTGGGCAAGGTCGAGGATTCGGTGGAGGACAAACGCAACCTCGGCCTCGTCAACGGCCGGCCGGGCGTGATCCTGTTCATCTATAAGCAGCCCGGCTCCAACGTGGTCGATACGATCAAGGCGGTGGAGGCGGCTCTGCCGCAGGTGAAGGCCGCGCTGCCCGGCGACATCGACCTCACCGTCACCGGCGACCGCAGCGCCACCATCCGCGCCTCCCTCGCCGAGACCGAGGAGACCCTGGTCATCGCCGTCGTCCTCGTCATCGGGGTGGTGTTCGCCTTCCTGCGCTCGTGGCGGGCAACCCTGATCCCGGCGGTGGCCGTGCCGATCTCGATCATCGGCACCTTCTCGGCCATGTACCTCCTCGATTACAGCCTCGACATCCTGTCGTTGATGGCCCTCATCATCGCCACCGGCTTCGTGGTCGACGACGCCATCGTCGTCCTGGAGAACATCCAGCGCCATGTGGAGCTCGGCAAGCCGAGGCTGGAGGCCGCCCTCGTCGGGGCGAAGGAGGTCGGCTTCACCGTCATCTCCATGAGCCTGTCGCTGATCGCGGTGTTCATCCCGATCCTGCTGATGGGGGGGATCGTCGGGCGGCTGTTCGAGGAATTCGCCGTCACCCTGTCCCTGGCGATCCTGATCTCCCTGGTGCTCTCGCTCACCACCACGCCGATGATGTGCGCCCTGCTGCTCAAGCGCGAGGGCGGGCATGGAGGCGGCGGGGGCGGGAGCGGCGGGGAGACGCGCTCGAACCTCCTCATCCGCGCCCTGGAGGGGGGCTTCGCCGGGACGCTCGGCGCCTACGAACGCACGCTGCGGGTGGCGCTGAACCATCGCCGCCTCGTCCTCGCCACGCTGTTCGCGACGATCGGGCTCAACGTCTACCTCTACATCATCGTCCCCAAGGGCTTCTTCCCCGAGCAGGATACCGGGCAGATGATGGGCGGCATCCAGGCCGACCAGCGCATCTCGTTCCAGGCGATGAAGCAGAAGCTGGAACAGGCCACCGCCATCGTGCAGGCCGACCCGGCGGTGGACAGCGTCGTCGGCTTCACGGGCGGGCGCGCCACCAACTCGGCCAACGTCTTCGTCGGCCTGAAGCCGCGGGGCGAGCGGGTCTCGATCACCGAGGTGATGACCCGTCTGCGCCCCAAGCTCGCGCAGGTGGCGGGCGCCCGGCTGTTCCTGTTCCCGCGTCAGGACCTGCGCATGGGCGGGCGCCAGAGCTTCGCCCAGTACCAGTACACCCTGCAGGGCGACACGGCCGACGAGCTCTACGCGGCGGCCCCCCGGCTCGTGGAGGCGCTGCAGAAGAACCCGGTCTTTTCCGACGTCACCTCCGACCAGCAGGAGGGCGGGCTCGAGAGCCGCCTCGTCATCGACCGGGCCACGGCCTACCGCTACGGCATCACGCCAGACAAGATCGACAACACCCTCTACGACGCCTTCGGCCAGCGGCAGGTCTCGACGATCTTCAACCCGCTCAACCAGTACCACGTCGTGATGGAGATCGCGCCGCGCTACCTGCGGAGCCCGGAGACCCTGAAGACCGTCTTCGTCTCGACCTCGGGCGGCAAGGCGCGGGGCTCGGCCGTCACCAACGCGGTGGCCGGGACCGTGGCCGGGGCTGCGGCGACGGGAACCACGGCCTCCACCATCGCCGCGGATTCCGCCCGCAACGCCGCCTCCAACGCCATCGCCGGCGGGGCGGGCGCCTCGTCCAGCGCGCCCGTTTCGAGCGCCAAGGAGACCATGATCCCGCTCTCGGCCTTCGCACGGGTGGAGACCGGCAACGCGCCCGTGCAGGTGAGCCACCAGGGCCTGTTCGTGGCCACCACGATCTCGTTCAACCTGGCGCCGGGCAAGAGCCTGTCGGACGCCACCGCCGCCATCGAGGAGGCCGAGGCGGCCTTACGCCTGCCGGCGACGATCCACGGCGAGTTCGCGGGCGCGGCCAAGACCTTCCAGGCCTCGTCCTCGCGCCAGCCGCTGCTGATCCTGGCGGCGCTGGTGGCCGTCTACACCATCCTCGGGATCCTCTACGAGAGCTTCGTCCACCCGGTGACGATCCTCTCGACCCTGCCCTCGGCCGGCATCGGCGCGCTGCTGGCGCTTCTCGTCTCGGGCACGGAATTCACCATCATCGCGCTCATCGCGGTGTTCCTCCTCATCGGTATCGTCAAGAAGAACGCCATCATGATGATCGACGTGGCGCTGGACGCCGAGCGCACCCGCGGGGCCACGCCGAAGGACGCGATCTTCGAGGCCTGCCTCTTGCGCTTCCGGCCGATCATGATGACAACGCTGGCGGCCCTGCTCGGCGCCCTGCCTCTCATCCTCGCCGGGGGCGAAGGCTCGGAAATGCGCCGCCCCCTGGGCATCGCCATCGCCGGCGGCCTGATCGTGAGCCAGATCCTGACCCTCTACACCACGCCCGTCGTCTACCTCTATCTCGACCGCCTCCGTCGGCGGCGCCCGGCCTTAGGCGTGGTTCCGGGCGCGGCCGAATGAGCGTGGGCGGTTTGACGGACAGTCGCATGAGCAGGCTCGGCGCTTCCCTTTCGAGCGGGAGCGCGCCGCTCTCAGATGACGGCGCAGGTCCCCTCTCCTGGAAGGAGAGGGACAGGGTGAGGTGCGTGGACTTTTCGGAGGTGTCACACACCTCACCCCAACCCTCTCCTTCCAGGAGAGGCAGCCCGTCGCGCTCGCTCGTTACCGTCCTCCTCCTCGCAACAACCCTCTCCGGCTGCATGGTCGGGCCCGACTACTCGCGCCCGTCCGTGGAGACGCCTCTGGCGTTCAAGCAGGGGGGGATGCGCGAGGACAGCGTGGCCCATGTGGCCACGCGGAAGGGGTGGCGCGCGGTGCAGCCCAATGACGGGGCCGAGCGCGGCGATTGGTGGCGCGTGTTCCGCGACCCCGCCCTCGACCGGCTGATCCGCCTCGTCGACGTGGACAACCAGAACCTGCGCGTCTCCCTGGCCTCCTACGACCAGGCGCGCGGCCTCGTCGCCCAGGCGCGCTCGTCGCTCTACCCCACGGTCATCGGCGCGCCGACGATCACGCGCTCGCGGACCCTCGGCACCGAGCGCACCTCGGTCTCGCTCCAGGCCCAGGCCTCGTGGGAGCTCGACCTGTTCGGCCGCATCCGGCGCAACATCGAGAGCGAGGTGGCCAACGCCCAGGCCAGCGCGGCGGACCTGGCGGCCGTGCGCCTCGCGATCCAGTCCGAGGTCGCCACGAACTATTACAGCCTGCGCTACCAGGATTCCCTGCAGCGCCTGCTCGACGAGACGGTGGTGGCCTACAAGAAGAGCCTCGCCATCACCGAGAACCAGTACAATGCCGGCGTGGCGGCCCGGTCCGACGTGATCACGGCGCAGACGCAGGTGCAGTCGACCCAGGCCCAGGCCATCGCGGTGGGCCTGCAGCGGGCGACCTTCGAACACGCCATCGCGACGCTGATCGGGCGTCCGCCCTCCGAACTGTCCCTGCCGAAGGGAAGCCTGCCCAAGGCGCCGCCGGCGGTTCCGGTGGGCATCCCCTCCGCCCTGCTGGAGCGGCGGCCGGACATCGCGCAGGCCGAACGCAGCGTCCAGTCCCAGAGCGAGCAGATCGGCGTCGCCGTGGCGGCCTTCTACCCGACCCTCGTCCTGTCGGGCTCCGGCGGCGTCTCGGGCCTGACCAGCAACGGCGTGTTCTCTGCGGCCAACCAGGTCTGGTCGGTGGCCGCGGCCGGCAGCGAGACGCTCCTCGACGGCGGCGCCCGCACCGCCGCCGTGCAGATCGCCCGCGCCGCCTACGACGCCACGGTGGCGACCTACCGCCAGACCGTGCTCACCGCCTTCGCCGAGGTGGAGAACGGGCTCGCCGGCGTGCGCATCCTCGCCCGCCAGCAGGCGGCGCAGGAGGAGGCCGTGGCCTCCGCCCGTCGGGCGGTGGAGATCACCCTCAACGAGTACCGCGCCGGCACGCAGAACTTCACCACGGTCATCACCGCCCAGGCGCTGGAACTGAACAACGAGGTGACCGCGCTGCAGGTGCGGCTCAACCGCTTCACCACGGCGGTGACCCTCATCCGGGCGCTGGGCGGCGGCTGGGACGTGCGCAGCCTGCCGACCCCCGACGAACTCAAGGGCGACCGCCTGCCGATCGACCGGGGACAGGCGGTCCGCACGGACGAGTGATCGCTGCCTTGCACCCTGGATCGGAACGGCGCAGGGCATCGGCGGTTTGACCGCCGTCGATGCCCGGAGTGCCCTTCCCATGACCCTTCCCGATGCCCCCACGAGCGACGGCAAGCAGCGCCGCGCCAACGACGAGGTCAGGACGGCGCCGGCCTGCACCCTCGTCATCTTCGGGGCAGCCGGCGACCTGACGAAGCGCCTGCTGATGCCGGCCCTCTACAACCTCGCCTCGGACGGCCTGCTCGCGGAGGGGCTGACGATCGTCGGCATCGACCATAACGACCGCACCAGCGAGCAATGGCGCGACGACCTCTCGCAGACCATGCAGTCCTTCACCCAGGACCGGACCTCCGAATTCCATCCGGACTCCATCGATCCCGGCTATTGGGGCTTCGTCCGTGAGCGCCTGACCTTCACCAAGGGGGATTTCGAGGCGGCGGAGACCTATCGGCGGCTCGCGCAGAACATCGGCGGCAACGCGATCTTCTATCTGGCCGTGTCCGCGCGCTTCTTCGGCCCGGTGGTGGACCATCTCGGTGCCGCGGGCCTGCTGAAGGAAGGCGAGGGCGCCTTCCGCCGCGTGGTCATCGAGAAGCCCTTCGGCACCGATCTCGCCTCGGCGCGCGCCCTCAACGCCCGCATCCTGGACCAGGCCGCCGAGGCCCAAGTGTTCCGCATCGATCACTTCCTCGGCAAGGAGACGGTGCAGAGCATTCTGGCGCTGCGCTTCGCCAACGCCATGCTGGAGCCGATCTGGAACGCCGACCACATCGACCACGTGCAGATCACCGCCGCCGAGACCATCGGCGTCGAGCAGCGCGGCGGCTTCTACGAGCCCACCGGCGCTCTGCGCGACATGGTGCCGAACCACCTCTTCCAGCTCCTGTCCATGGTGGCGATGGAGCCCCCCGGCAGCTTCGATGCGGAGGACATCCGCACCGAGAAGGCGCGGATCCTGGAGGCCGTGCGGCCGGCGACGCCGGACCTTGCGGTGCGCGGCCAGTACGCGCCCGGCGAGGAGCAGGGCCATGCCGTGCGGGGCTACCGCGAGGAGGCCGACGTCGCGTCGGATTCCCGCACCGAGACCTACGCCGCCCTGACGCTCACCATCGACAACCCGCGTTGGAATGGCGTGCCGTTCTACCTGCGCACGGGCAAGCGCCTGGCGGGGCGCCTCACCGAGATCGCCGTGCACTTCAAGCCGCCGAGCCACGGCCTGTTCGCGGGCACCGCTCTCGCGCCGAACGTCATGCGCCTGCATATCGACCCCGAACAGGGATTGAGCACCCAGTGGAACGCCAAGCGACCGGGGCCGGACATGCGCCTCGGCGCGGTCACCTCCTCGGTGCGGTTCGGCGATTTCTTCGCCCAGGCGCCGAGCGTCGGCTACGAGACCCTGATCTACGACTGCATGGTCGGCGACCCGACCCTGTTCCAGCGGGCCGACGCCATCGAGGCGGGCTGGGCCGCCGTCGATCCCCTCATCCAGGCCTGGAGGGATGCCCCGGTGGAGACCTATGGGGCGGGCAGCGACGGACCGGCGGGGGCGGATGCCCTGCTCGCCCGCGACGGGCGGGCCTGGCTTCCCCTCGTGGAGGGGATCCTGGATCCACCCATCCGCTCGACGGCTGCTCCCTCCATCCAAGAAGGTTCGCCATGAGGCGCCGCGGACTCCCTCTCCTGAAAGGAGAGGGGACCCGTGCTGCCCGCGAGATGTGAGAACATCGTAGCGCGGAGGGGTGAGGCCCGCGCGTCAGGCGGGTTCGGCGTCGATGCGCCGGGATCTGCGGATGGGTGCCAGAGTGCGCAGGGCATCGTGGTGGAGGAGAAGGACGCCGGTGGCGCCGGACAGCCTGCGCGCGGCGGGGGTGAAGCCGGCATTGGAGACGACGGCCGCCATATCCGCCTGCCAATAGCGCGCCGCCGCCGAGGCCTCCTGCACCGCTGCGTTGCCCACGGGCTTCGTGTAGCGCTTGCACTGGAGGACGAGGCGAATCCCAGAGCGCTCGGCGACCACGTCGGCTCCCTGGTCGCCGCTGGCCTTCGTCGGTCGCGCCGACCAGCCCGCCTCGCGCAGGGCCTCGGCGCAGAAGCGCTCATAGGCGATGCCGTCCTCCGGCGCCTCGTCCTCGTCCGGCAGATCGACGGACAGGGCGACATCCTCGATGATGTCGAGGACCACGGACCAGCGGGTATCGGCGAGGTCGGTGAAGCCCCTTGCGTCGAGATGAGGCAGGATCGTCCGCTCGGCGAAGTAATCCCGCTCGCGCAGCCAGCCGTCGTCGATCCGGTTGCCGTAGGCATCCTCGAAACATTCCTGGCGGCGGCGCAGGGCAAGGGTCTCGGCATGGGCGCGCGCGAGCCGGCGGACCGTTCTCCGGAAGCGGCGGGGCCTGTCGAGGCGATGCAGCAGGATCAGGCAGAGGCAGAGGCCGGTGGCAGCCAGGGCGGGTGGACCGAACCAGAAGGCGAAGCCGCCGCCGACGATCGTGGTCCAGAACAGGCGCGCCACGAGGCTCGATCGACCGGACATGCGCATCCCTTCCTGCTTTCGGCGCGTCCGCATCGGCCGCCTGCCTCATCCGCAGAATGCAGGGAGGGCCTTGCGACCGGCCTAACGGCGCGGTGGCGACAGGCTGCCGGAGGGGGCGTCATCGTCTCGCGGCATGAAAGAGGACGGGGCGTCCTCAGTCTCTCTCAAGAAGATCCGGTGTGATCCCCGGTTCGATCGGGCACGGATCTTGTCATGCTGTGGACGTTCGACGGACATCATGTCCCGATCCCGGCATCGCTTCTCGAGCCTGCTGGATAGGAATGAGTCTCATTCAAATGTATCGTGGAAACAGGTTCGATTTTTTTGATAAACGGACCAATTGCCACGTGTATGGCTGGTTGTCGTGACGAACTGAACAGTCACCAGCTCCACAACTCTCCTGTGGATAGGTTTGCGGCCGTGGGCTGTTTCGCCGCGACGGTGCTCCGGGCACCTTCGTCCGATGCCTGTCCGTGGAGGTCTCGATCGTCGCGAGACATGTCGAGCAGCCTCGGATCGATGATCGAACGAGAATGGGTCATCCCATCCCCTCGTCACACGCTCTGCTTCGCCTTCACTAAGCAGGTTCGCGTAGGCAAGCCTACGCTTCACCTCGCTTTGGCTCTCGAAGTATCGCAGGTTTCAGGACGCAAAACCGGTGACCACTTTTGCGAAACCTGCTTAGGGTTGGACGAAGCGCCCGGGAAACCGGACCGTGTCCTGGTGGCTCTGCCCTGGCCGTCGCCTCGCACCTCGAAGTCCCGCACCTCGAAGTCCTGTACCTCGAAGTCCCGCACCTCGGGGTGAGGATGCGCCTCGGCGAAGCGAGCCACACACTCGTCAGGCTCAGGAGGCGCTGGTGGCCGTGCGAGGGCGGCGGCCACGCGGCGCGGGTGTCGGCGGTGCCTCCACGACGGGTGCCTTCATCCGGGATTTTCTGCGTTGTTGGCCGAGACCCATGTTCTTCGCCAGTTCCGACCGTGCGGCCGCATAGTTCGGTGCCACCATCGGATAGTCGCTCGGAAGGCTCCACTTCGCCCGATACTCTTCCGGCGTCATGGAATAGCGCGTCCGAAGGTGGCGCTTCAGGGATTTGAACTTCTTGCCGTCTTCGAGGCAGATGACGAAGTCCGGCGTGATCGAGCGCTTGATCGACACGGCCGGTGTCAACGGCTCAGCCTTCTCCGGGGTCTTCGCCGTCGTCAGGCTTCCCAGAGTCGCATGAACCGATGCGATGAGGGCTGGGATATCCGAAACGGGCACGGAATTGTTGCTGACGAACGCCGAGACGATATCCGCCGTAAGCTCAATGTAATCCGCCACGAAGTCGTTTTCGATTTCCACGCTCACCCCCGAAAGTAGGACGGCCTTGGACCGCAGCGAGGCGCCGATCGAGTCCGGCCAAAAGGTCTTGCCATCAGCTTGGATTGACTAGGCAGTTAGTATGATAGCCATTAACAAAGCGCAAGTGGCTTTGGCAAGACCAGGGTAACCGAAACAATTTGAGCGAAGCTTCAGGTGTGCTGCGGGAGCTTTCGGCATCTGAGAAACGGCCGATGGTCGTGGCATGAGAGGGGATTTTCTAGCTCCCTAGGCCTGAAAAAAAATACAACTGAACAGAGAATACAAAAGTTATTTGTGGAATCGGAACCTTTATGCTGGTTGGTGAACTTTTTTAGCTCACCCTCGCAACTTCAGATGTGCGAAGCGGTAAAAAACTACACACGGCAGCGGCTAATCCTTGCGGCGCGTGACGCGGCCGGCGGGGTGGCCGAACGCCTGCGCCGGGAAGAATTTTTTTGGGAAATCCGCCGACGGGAGGCCGCTCACGGCCTCCGAGGGCGCGTGCCGAGCAACCTCTACGTAATCATCGCGGACCGAGCCATCGGGACGAAGGGGCGACCTCAAGGCGTTTCTGCCCGGCTTCGTGGCCCATAGTTTTCGAAGCGCCTGATCGTTCGCGCGATCTCGGCGTCGGACAGTATGACCGGCTTCCCTACCTGCAGGGCGACGGCGTATTGGCGGCACAGGGCCTCCATCTCTACCGCCAGCCACAAGGCCTTGCCGAGATTACTGCCGATCGCGATCATGCCATGGTTGGCCAGGAGGCAGCCGAGGCGGTCGTCGAGCGCGGCCACCGCCGCCACCGACAACTCCTCCGTTCCATAGGGAGCATAGGGCGCGCAGCGTATCGTCGGGCCGCCGGCGGCGGCGATCATGTAATGGACGGCGGGGATCTCGGCTCCGCACATGGCGAAGGCGGTGCAATAGGTCGGATGGGCATGCACCACGGCGCCGATCTCGGGCCGCTGCCGCAGGATGTCGCGATGGAAGCGCCATTCGGAGGAGGGAGCGAGGGCATGGCCGTGCTCCCCCTCCATGCTCATCGGCACGATGTCCTCCGGGCGCAGCGCATCGGCCGGGATGCCGGAGGGTGTCATGAGAAAGCCGTCGCGGACGCGTACCGAGACGTTCCCGGCGGTGCCCTGGCTCAGGCCCAGGGTAATGAGGGAGCGCATCGCCTCGACGATCGCGCAGGAAATCTCGTAAGCTGTGGGTTCTGACATGTGGTTCCCCCGGTCGAGAGTGATCCGCGCCCTATACCTTGCCGTCCGGCGCGATGTCGCACGCCGTCTCCCCGGTCTGATCGAAGGTCACGCCAGTCCATGAGCACCTATCGCTTCGAGGCGTTGCTCGCCCCGCGGGCGATCGCGGTCGTCGGCCTCGGTCAAGGCGCACTCGGTCAAGGCGCGCTCGGCCAGGCCGTGGTCGGCAACCTGGGCAAGGCCGGGTTCGCCGGCGCCGTCCATCTCGTCGGCGAGGCGGGCCTTCCCACCCTCGACGACCTGCCCGAGACGCCGGATCTCGTGGTGATCGTGGCGGAGGCCGCTGCGGTGGAGGGCTGGGTGGAGAAGGCGGGGCTGCGGGGTGCCGCCGTGGCCGTCATCCTCACATCCGATCTGCCGGACGATCTCTGCGAGGCGGTGCGCAACCGGGCCCGGCAATGGGGCATGCGTCTCCTCGGCCCCAACAGCATGGGCCTGACCGTGCCGCGCGCGCGGCTCGACGCCAGCCTGTTCGCGGCGGCGCCGAAGGCGGGCGATCTCGCCCTGATCTCGCAATCGGGCACGGTGGCGGCGGGCATCGTCGCCTGGGCCGCGCATCGCGATGTGGGGTTCTCGGCCATCCTGTCCCTCGGCACCGCCTGCGACATCGACATCGCCGATTGCCTCGACCATTTCGCCGCCGACATCCACACCCGCGCGATCCTGCTGTCGCTGAACGTGATTCCCAACGCGCGCAAGTTCATGTCGGCGGCCCGCGCCGCGGCGCGCGCCAAGCCCGTCCTGGTGCTGCGCACAGGACGCCACGAGGCTCCCCTGCGCCATACCGTCACCCATACCGGCGCCCTCGCCCGGCCGGATGCGGTCTACGAGGCGGCGTTCCGGCGGGCGGGATTGCTGAGCGTCGACGGGCTCGACGCCATGTTCTCGGCGGTGGAGACGCTGGGCCGGCAGCGCCCCTTCCCCGGCCAGCGCCTCGCCATCCTGGGGAACGGCGAGGGCATCGGCGCGCTCGCCGCCGACAGGCTCGCGGACCGGGGCGGCACGCTGGCCGCGGCGGGGCTCGGCGGCAACCCCGCCGATCTCGGCGTCGAGGCGGATGGAAAAGCCTATGCCGACGCCCTCACGCCCCTCCTCGCCGATCCCGCCAACGACGCCGTGCTGGCCATCCACGTGCCGACCGCCCGCTCCGACAGCGCCGGCGTCGCCGCGGCCATCGCCGACACGGTGAGCGCGGCCCGGCGCAGGGGCGGACGGCGCAAGCCCGTCTTCGCGGTGACGGTGGGCGATGACGGGGAGGCCGGGGCGGTGCTCGCCGCCGCCGGCATCCCGCGCTTCGCCACGGATGCCGACGCGGTGGAAGGATTCATGCACCTCGTCCGCTACCGCGAGGCGCAGGACGACCTGATGCGCACGCCGGATTCGCTGCCGCGGGAGTTCTCACCCGACGTGGAGGCCGCCCGCGCCATCGTGGCGGCCTCCCTCGAAGCGGGGGAGACCTGGCTCGATCCCCACGCCGTGGCGGGCCTCCTGGCCGCCTACCGCATCGACAGCGTGCCGCTGACCCTCGCCCCCGACATCGACGCCGCGGCGGCGGCGGCTTGGCCCATCATCGCCGAGGGCGGCGCGGTGGCGCTGAAGGTGGTCTCGCCGGACATCGTCCACAAATCGGATGTCGGCGGGGTGCGCCTGGACCTCACCAGCGAGGCCGATGTGCGGGCCGCTGCCGCCGATATCCTCACCCGTGCCCGCCGCCAGCGGCCGGATGCGCGGATCATGGGGTTCGCGGTCCAGCCCATGGTGCGCAAGGGCAAGCGCCGCGAACTCATCGCCGGCCTCGCCGAGGATCCCGTCTTCGGTCCCGTGGTGGTGTTCGGGCGGGGCGGCGTCGCCGTGGAGGTCATCGACGACCGGGCGCTCAGCCTGCCTCCCCTCGACCTCAGGCTCGCCAGCGAACTCATCGACCGCACCCGCGTGGCGCGGCGGTTGGCTGCCTATCGCGACGTCCCGGCAGTGGACCGCAGGGCGCTCGGCCTCGTCCTCGTCAAGCTCGCGCAGCTCTCGGCCGACCTGCCGGAGGTACGCGAACTCGACATCAATCCCCTGCTGGCCGATGCTAACGGCGTGCTGGCTCTGGACGCCCGCGTGCTGGTCGGCCCCGCCCCGGAGCGGCGCGGCGGCACCCGCAATCCGCGCTTCGCCATCCGCCCCTATCCGGTGGAATGGGAGCGCAACCTCGTGCTGAAGCGCGAGAAGGTCACCGTGCGCCCGGTGCGACCGGAGGACGAGGGGCTGTTCAAGAGCTTCTTCGAACAGGTCAGCGCCGAGGATCTGCGCCTGCGCTTCTTCATGCCGGTCCGCGATTTCAGCCACGCGTTCCTGGCCCGGCTGACGCAGCTCGACTACGCCCGCGCCATCGCCTTCGTCGCCATCGACGCGGAGACGTCGTCGATGCTCGGCGCGGTTCGCCTGCATGCCGATGCCAACCACGAGAGCGGCGAATATGCCATCCTCATCCGCAGCGACCGCAAGGGCACCGGCCTCGGCTTCGCCCTGATGCAGCTGATGATCGACTGGGCGAGGGCGGAGGGGCTCCTGCGCATCGAAGGCACGGTGCTCCGGGAGAACCGCCCCATGCTGGCCGTGTGCCGCAGCCTCGGCTTTTCGGTCCATCCGGACAAGGAGGACGGCACGGTGATGAAGGTCGGGCTGACACTCGGCGAGCCGTAGACGGAGACGGGCGAGGCTCGGTGTCTCTTCTGAAACTCCTGCTGCGCCGTCGTGCCTGGAGCGACAACCGGAGCTGGCCGGGAACTGCGTGAGCGTTCTCAGTCCTTGGCTTTGTTGTTGTACAGCAGGATCCCAACGAAGATCGTGCCGATGCACCATTTGGTGAGATAGATCGCATCGAAGCTGGCATGCGGATAATTCGGGTAGAAACCCAGTCGGAACAGTTCGATCACATGCGAGAGCGGATTCCATGAATAGATCGTCCGCATGGGTTCCGGGGACAGATCGACGGTCTTGAACGCGCCGCTGAACATCATCATCGGCCGGCTCAAGAATGCGTAGATTTTGCCCCAGCCGGGAAAATACGACTGAATGCTTGAATTGATGAGCGCCATTCCTAGGGATAGGCAAGTGATAGCAAAAAGGCTGATGAGGCACATATCAGGAGACCAAGGTGCGGCCTCTCGAATTCCATAAATGTAAAGTCCAAGAAAGAAGATTGTCATCAAAATGAAATTTTGTATGACTTGAATCAGAAAACGAGACAGAAGGAAATCAAATGGCCTGACGAAGTAATACTCTGCCGCCCGCGACTTCAGGCTACGAACGCCGCGAGCACAGCGCCGGAAGACATAGAACGGGAATACGCCGGTTCCCATGAAGAGAAGTACCGACGGGCCAAAAGGAGGCTCCTTTCCAAAGAGATAGATTCGCAATCCTGCTACGGTCGCGATGACGACGATCGGTTCGATGAACAGCAGAATGCCGATGGCCGGATGGAAGTTGCGAAAGCGAACTCCGAAATCACGGACGATCAACGACGTCATGATCGTCAGCCACGGTCGTGCCCTCTGCTTCGAGATAGCGGCCGGAAGGACGATCGAGGAATTTGCCATCGTTCAGTCGCGATCCAAGGATGTCGGGTGACGCGGAGTGGCGGGTTACGGGACCGGCACCTCGTGACGGGTGTTGCCTCGTCACGAGACCGGAATGTTGTCCGAGGCCGCGCCGGCGGTCATGCCGATCGAAGGCCGGGCTCGCTCAGGCGCGGCTGTTCACGATCGAGCGCACGGCGAGCAGGCCGATGAACCAGATCGCTGCCAGGATGAAAGCTCCGAGCGCCATCGACAGGAAGACGCGCGGGCCGCCCGCGCTTTCGGGCAGGGCCGGGCGAACGTAGGGCGTGAGATAGAGATGCTGGGCAGCCGCGCTGGCCCGTGCACGGTCGAGGGATTGCAGGGAGGTGAGCAGGATCGCCTGCGCATATTGCCGGTCCATGTCGAGGGCCTCGAACCGGGCGACGACGCCGGCCAGGACGTTGCGGCCGGAGCGGCTGCCCGAAACCTCGCGCTCCACGGAGGCCAGCTGCTCGCGCGCGGCCTGGACGCGGGACTTGAGGGCCAGGACCGACGGCGCCGACTCGCTGAGGTTCTGCCTCCGGATCGTGTCGTAATCGGCCTCCAGCTGCGACACCGATCCGCGCAAGGTACCGATGAGCTGGGTATTGCCCGTAACGACGCTCGGCATCGGATCGATCACCCCTTCCTTCTCACGGAACTCGGCCATGGCGGCGCGGGCCTTGTCGAGGCTGGCCTTGGCCCGGACGACCTCCTGCTCGGCGAACTTGACGGCATCCTCCTCGGCGCGCTTGGCGATCTTGTTGACGAGGTTCTCCGACAAGGTGACGAGCTGGCTGGCGATGGTCAGGGCATCGTCGGGCCGGAACGCCTTGATCTCCACGGAGGCGAGCCCGGTGAGCGGGTCGTAATTCGCCCAGACCATCTTGTTCCAGTATCGCACCAAGTGCTCCGTCGATCGGCCCCTGTCGAACCGGTTCGGCCAATCGATCTCGGGACGGCTGTAGATCTCGCGGATGTTGACGGTCTGGGACAGCTCGTCGACCACCTGACGGCTCTTGAGATAATCGATCACGACGAAGTTCTGCGCGGTGCCGCCGCTGACCGCCCCGCCGTGGCCGCCCATGGCGCTGGCGACCGCCGCTGCGGCCGTGCCCCCGCTGCTCCCTCCGCCGAGGGGGCCGGCCGACGGCGTCACCTCGGTCACGGAGAAGCGGAATTCGGCGAAGTATTGCGGCGTGGCGAGGAACAGGAAATACAGCCCGAGCAGGCACAGCGGCAGGAGCACGACGAGGCCGAAGCTGATCAGCGTGCGGCTCCAGCTATGATCGGGCTGCGGCAGGGGGACGAGGGAAAACGTCTCGTCTTCCGCGGCATCGAGCGCCAGCTCCCGCTTGGCTTCGTCGTCCCGCCGGGGGACCAGCTCGCGGTCGTCGTTCACCGCCAGTTCGCTGGCCCGGGCCCGCTCTTCCTTGGCCACGGCTTCCTTGGACTCGAGCGCGGTGGCCCTCGCGGTCGGCAGGCGCGTGATGTTGTTGGGCGCTGAGCTCATGCGTCGCGGGGCCTGTCACCGAAATTCCGTCGCCCGCGACAGTAGGAGATTTCCCGGCCCTTTTATGGCAACGCAGCACGGATGTGACAGGTGTGGCTTTCCAGTCACCGACAGGAACGCCCACAATGTTCGTCGACGAAGCGGGCTGAGTGCGGCAGTCATCCGCAATGGTTCACCAGAACAACCGGATCTCGCCTGCGCTCTTTGCGGTCCCATGTCCCGGCGCCATTCGCCACGAGCCGCGTTCACACTTTCGTGAAGGGCTCGAGTGCTTCGGTACCGCTCGCGACGTCGATCCGTGACGCACGGCCTGCTTCGTCGGATGCGGCGATCCTGAACGAACGCTCGTGCCTACGGGTAGCCGTAGCGCGATTTGGCGGCGGCGAGCAGGCCGATGGCCTCACGCTCCCGCCCGGCGCTGCAGGCCTCGGAGGCGTGCGCGAGGTCGGCCGAGAACCGTGCGCCCACCGGCGCGTTCAGGTTGCCGGTCGCCACGTCGCTGTCCACCACGGCCTGGGTGCGGGCGATGCTCGGACCGCAGCCGGAGCCTGCCGGCAACGGGGCCGAGGCGGGGGCGGCAGCGACCGGGGCGGCGGTCGGTGCCATGACCGTTTTCGGGGAAGGGCCGGACCCGGTGCAGGCTCCGAGCCCTGCGGCGAGGCAAGGGACCAGTAGGAGGCGGGTGACGAGCATCAGGCTGGCCCGTTGCGGCGGCACGACGTTCCTGGTCACGAGGGCTCTCCTTCACGCTCCGGCGCGACGGCCGGCACGGCATGGACGCCGCGCCGGGTTCTTGCCTTCACGCGAGGGGCCGGTCAATCGCCGGTATCGGGTCTCCGGCGACGATCCCGGGCCCGTGTCAGCGCCTCACTTTGAGCGCGAGCGCCTCACTTGGCCTTCCCGGCGATGGCCGCGAGGCCGGACTCGTAGATCCCTGTAATGGCATCGGTCGCCACCGTGTCCGGGACGCCCTTGGCCTTGAAGGTCCCCGTCCACGTCACCGTCGATCCTGAGCCTTTCGGGGTCACCGCGAGGGTGGAGGAATAGTCGGAGACCGGCAGCGGGCTCTCGACGATGGCGTAGGTGTAGCTCATCGCCGCGTCGTCGCGCGCCGTCTGCGATTCGACGATGGCGCCGCCGCCCTTGAGGCTGAGAGTGCGCAGCATCGTGCCGCCCTTGGTCGAGGGCTCGCATTTGGCGATGGCCGGGTGCCAATTGCCGATGCCACAGAAATCGCCGATCGTCGACCAGACCTTGGCCGGGGGAGCCGCGATATCGATGGTCTTGGTGAGGTCGATGGCATAGCCGGGGGCGGTGCCGGCAAACAGAACGAGGCCGGGCAGCACGATTCGACGCAGGAAAGTGCGCGACATGGACGGGTGTTTCCTTCCGATATTGTTATGTCGGCGCGGTACGGGGTGCGCGCCGTGCCGTTGAACGGACGATTGTCAAGCTAGTCGCGAACCGGCACGCGACAATGGCCGGGATCCTGCCCACGGAGATTTGATGGACGACGGCGCGTGCCGGACGATCCTTGTCAACGCGTGCGTCGAGGGGTACGAAGCCGCTCGGTCGCATCATTCGCGCGCCCGCTACGCCATTCGGGAGAGACGAGCCTTGGCCAGCGCCGGCTCCACGCAGGGAACCGCCGACATCGCCTTCACGGCGGTGCGCGGTCATGCGCGTCCCCGGGCGCTCCTCGCCGGCCTTCTCCTCCTTATCCGCCCCTGAGGGCCGTCCGGGCGCGTGCGCCTGGGCTCTCAGGGGATCGTTTCGCGACCGGGGCTCCCGATGGGCCTCGTCGAGCCGATCGATGGATCAAGGCGCCGCGTCCCTCAGCGACCGCGCCTCCGACAGGACGACACGCCATGACCGACATCACCGCCCAGCCCAACGCCTCCCCGAAGGACCGGGTCCTCATCTTCGACACCACCCTGCGCGACGGCGAGCAATGCCCGGGCGCCACCATGACCCTCGACGAGAAGCTGGCGGTGGCCGAACTCCTCGACACGATGGGCGTCGACATCATCGAGGCGGGCTTCCCCATCGCCTCGATCGGTGATTTCGAGGCCGTCTCCGAGATCGCCCGCCGCTCGAAGCGGGCCACCATCGCCGGCCTCGCCCGCGCCATCCCCGCCGACATCGCGCGGGCCGGGGAGGCCGTGCGCCTCGCCCGGCGGGGGCGCATCCACACCTTCGTCTCGACCTCGCCGATCCACCTCGCCCACCAGATGCGCAAGTCCCAGGACGAGGTGGTCGAGATCATCCTCAAGACCGTGGCCCAGGCCCGCGACCTCGTGGAGGACGTGGAATGGTCGGCCATGGACGCGACGCGCACGCCGATCGACTATCTGTGCCGCTGCGTCGAGGCCGCGATCCGGGCCGGCGCGACGACGATCAACCTGCCCGATACGGTGGGCTACGCCACGCCGGACGAATATCGCAGCATGTTCCGCCAGGTGCGCGAGCGGGTGCCGAATTCCGACAAGGCGATCTTCTCGGTGCATTGCCACGACGATCTCGGTCTGGCCATCGCCAACTCCCTGGCCGGCGTGGAAGGCGGCGCCCGGCAGGTGGAGTGCACGGTGAACGGGATCGGCGAGCGCGCCGGCAACGCGGCCCTGGAGGAGATCGTCATGGCGATCCGCACCCGCGGCGACGTGATGCCCTACGAGACCGGCATCGAGACCACGATGCTCACCCGCGCCTCGAAGCTCGTCTCCCACGCGACGAACTTCCCCGTGCAGTACAACAAGGCCATCGTCGGCCGGAATGCCTTCGCGCACGAGAGCGGCATCCATCAGGACGGGATGCTCAAGCATACCGAGACCTACGAGATCATGACGCCCGCTTCCGTCGGTGTCGCCAAGACCTCCCTGGTGATGGGCAAGCATTCGGGCCGCGCCGCCTTCCGCTCTAAGCTGGAGGAGCTCGGCCTGCATCTCGCCGACAACCAGCTGCAGGACGTGTTCGACCGGTTCAAGGCGCTGGCCGACCGCAAGAAGCACGTCTACGACGAGGATATCGAGGCCCTGGTCGACCAGGGCCTCGCCACGGCGCATGACCGAATCCGCCTCGTCTCGCTCTCGGTCATCGCCGGTACGCGCGGGCCACAGCGCGCCACGATGAAGCTCGCCATCGACGACCGCATCGTCACCGAGGAGGCCGATGGCAACGGCCCGGTGGACGCCGTGTTCAACGCGATCCAGGCCCTGGTCCCGCACGAGGCGCAGCTCGAACTCTACAAGGTCGACGCCGTGACGCAGGGCACCGACGCCCAGGCCGAGGTCTCCGTCCGCCTCAAGGCCGGCGACCGCAGCGTAACGGCGCGGGGCGCCGACCCCGACACGCTGGTGGCCTCGGCCCGCGCCTATCTCTCCGCCCTGAACAAGCTCTCGGCCACGGCCGTGCGCCTGCACGCCCAGCACGCCGCATCGGTTTAGCCAGGAAAATAAGGCCCCGGGGGTGGACAGCCTCCGGGGCCTTTGCTATCAGCCCCCTCGTCGCAGCGGGTTTGGTGGCTGCCGCGACTGCCGCAAGGCAATGGGTGCATAGCTCAGTTGGTAGAGCAGCTGACTCTTAATCAGCGGGTCCAAGGTTCGAACCCTTGTGCACCCACCAATATATTCAATGACTTAGTCGATGGTTGCTAGCTGCCTTAAATTTCCTAGCGACCATATAGCTACCACTTCGCTGTAGAGGTACTCGCCTGTTTCGAGGCTGGCTCTGAGCGGACTGAAGCGCCTAAGGGCGGCGAGTTCGTAACACTCTCCAGTTTTTTCGAGTTGGGTCGATCCTAGCTGAGTCGGATGAGTTTGAATGGCAGGCCGCTTCATGAAGCAGGCGGCGCCGTTGGATTTGCATGGCTACCTTCTTCACCTCAGATACACATTTTGGGGACGCTCACATTCTGCGTCAGCGAGGAGCGGTTTTCGGCTCACTCGAGGAACACGACGCGGCTCTGATCCAGGGTTGGAACGACGTCGTCGGTGCTGATGACGAAGTCTGGCATCTCGGCGATTTTGCAGCTGATGCGAGCCGGGCGCGCTGCGCGGAGATCTTTGAGGCCCTAAGAGGCCGAAAGCGGCTGATCCGAGGAAATCACGACACCAATCGCATCCTCGAATTACCGTGGCGCAAGCCGCCGCAGGAGAGTGCGCGGATCACTGTAAGCGATGCCGCTGGCGCGGAATGGCGGCTGTTTCTTGCTCACTATGCGCATCGAGCCTGGCCCGGCCTGTGGCGCGGGACGCGGCACCTTTATGGCCACACGCATGGATCGCTGCCTGACACCCGCTTCTCATGCGATGTTGGCGTTGATGCCTGGGGCTACCGACCCGTAGGTGTCGCCGAACTCATAGCCCGCCAAAACCATGCTCACGCTGTCCCAGAAGAGCTTCAACGGCAGAATGATACTCGGACAGCATGATGAGTGCCGACGCTTGATACCGCGAGTGCGTAGCAGCCTGATGGATCGGCTCGACGATAGGAAGGGGCTTTGCGAATGCCCATTAGCAGGAAGGATCTGGCGGACGCTGGCTCGCCGGAGGCGCTTGTCAAACGCATCCTAAAGGCCGAGCCAAACCTTTCGGTGCCCGTGCCGATCCAAGAGCTATGCGTGAGCCTCGGTATCGTAAAAACTGAGGACTTCGACACTGACGAGTTCGAGGGCGGCCTCGTCACCGATGCCAAACGGTCCGAAGGAACCATCTTCGCGAAGCGCGGGGGCGAACCGCGTCGCCGCTTCACCATCGCGCATGAACTCGGCCACTTCCTGATGGCGCACCACGTCCCAGATCAGCCCGGCCGGTTCCTGTGCAAGAGTTCTGACCTACTGCGCGTGCAAGCGAAGGAGGGCGACCAGCGGCAGCGCAGGGAGGTCGAGGCCAACCGCTTCGCCGCTCTCGTGCTGATGCCCCCACATCTGCTGCGAGGGGCCATGACTGCCTTTCGCGAGCCCGATCTGCAGCACGTTCTTACGCTCGCACGCGACTTCGCGGTCGGTAAGGAGACGGCGGCTCGGGCCTACGTTCAGTACCACCCCGAGCGGATCGCCATCATCGTGGCGGGCAATGGCCGGGTGCAGCGGTGCTACCGCAGCCTCTCCTTTCCAACCATCATCTGCGGGGTTGGCAGCCCGGTCCCGACACGCTCGCGCTATCAAAGCAGTTCGCATCGGCCGAACATCGCGGGCGACATCGCCGCGTGCAGTCCCGATCTTTGGATTGATGTGAAGCGCGACCTCCGCGCGCCGGCCCTCTACGAGCAGGTGTATCTCCAGCAGAACGGCTTCGCGATGATCCTGCTGCGTCTGGAACCTGTCCCAGAGGAAAGCACAGAGGAGCGCAAGCTAGAGGAGGGCTGGCGCTACCGATTCCACTCGGGGCGACGGTAGCTGAGACCCATGCAGGGCCGGATTGGGCGGGGCGCTGGTTTCTGGCGATCCCGCGTGGCTTAAGCGGCCTCTGGTGGACGAGCGTCTATTTGGACCACATCGGGTGCGAGAAGGTCTTCCAGGAGCAAGTCTCTTTGGTCGCCCCGCGCAAGGTTCTCAATGCCGCCTTTGAGTTCGCCCGCTGCGGCGACACACTATTGGTCACCAAGCTCGACAGGCTCGCCCGCTCTGTCACCCATCTCGGCAACATCATCGCCATGCTTGAGGACAAGGGCGTCGCGTTGCGCATTGTGAACCTCGGGGTGGATACTGCCACGCCCATCGGTAAGCTCATGCTCAACGTCCTGGGAGGCGTGGCTCAGTTCGAGCGGGAGATGATGCTGGAGAGGCAGCGGGAGGGCATCGCCAAGGCGAAGGCGGAGGGTGCCTACAAGGGCCGCAAGCCCACCGCACGGGCCAAGGCGGAGGAGGTGAAGGCACTCGCGGCGAAGGGGCTGAGCATGGCTGTCATCGCCTTGAAGCTCGGGATCGGCAAGGGGTCGGTGCATCGAGCACTGAGTGCGAAGGGAGCGTGAGGGCTGGCTAGCATTTTACTGCGCAACCCTTGCTGGCCAGGCAGCATTGTTCACGATTGCCCCTCATCCAGACGGGGCCAACCGGAGCATGATCGATGAGTGCCGGCTACCCGCTTCTGTTCCTGGCGCTAGGAACGCTCGGAGGTATCCTTTTCCTCGCCCTCGGCGCACGCAAGCAGCTCGCAGACCTGAAGGGCGACCCGGAGCGCTCCAACTTCGTGAAAGATCACGGTGGCCCACCGAGACCCAACATGCCCGGCACAGAGCATTGAGCGTTTTTGGTTCACTGCCCGTGTGCTCACGGTGATCCCAGGGGAGTAGGCCTGATAGGTGGACTACTCCTCTTTCCGTTCCCGCACCGCCTCGTCATACCCGGCGGTCCATTGAGCATGCGGCTCCGTGCCCTCCGCATAGGGGCAATCCTCGCGCCTCAGCCCCTTTCCCGGAGCGTAGTAGCCGAGGGCGCGATGGTCGAGGTTGTCGTCTGGCGGCTGAGTCATCGCTGCAACGTAGTGCGACAGGAGGCCGGACCAAGTGGCCCCTGGGCCTGGGCAGCGGCCTGATAGCATCACCTAAGCGCATCCCGCGACATGCGGCTACAGGGATCATGCGAAGGCAGCCACCTAGGGAGTACAAACCGCTCCGGGGAGCCCCTTCAAAGGCCACGGGCAATGCCACGGTACTTCATCGACATCCACGACGGAGCCACGCACGTCAGAGATACGGTTGGCTTCGATCTCCCAGACCCCGACGCCGCACGGGCAAGGCTTGTGCAGATCATGCGGAGAGTGGCCGAAGGGTTCGACCCGGCCAACGACCGCCACGACTACCTCGGAGTGGTGCGAGACGATGCTCGGAGGGTGGTCTTCCGTGCCCACCTCTCGCTCGACATCGAGGCCGTTGGCGCACCTTGACTGAAACCCTCTGGCCGTGGCGTGTTCACTTTCTGTTCTCATAGTGAGTCGGAAGGGGAAGGCACAGAGTGGCACCGAGAGACAGCACACGGCCACGACCACCATCAGCCCAAGGCTGCCCCGTAGAGGCCATCGCACAGGCGTACCTCAGAACCACCGAGGGCGATGCATCCCAGGCTCTTCGCTTCGCTATCACCGATGCAATGGCCGACCTCATGGCCGCCGACATGCGGACCCGGGGCCTCAGCCGTCTTATCTCCCGAGGGTATGTGCGGGGCGGTCTGGACGAGCACGATGGCTCCGAGACGGCCTAATGAGCTGTGCAGAACGCCAAGATCGAGTCGCACATCCGTTCCAAGCAGGCCGGCTGGCACCGGTCTTTAAGAAGCGCGTCGAGCCGCGCCGCTACGTGCAAGGAATTCTTCTTCAGACCACCAGCGTTGCCGTACATGCGGCTCGCGGCCTCTGCGGATTGAGACCACCGTTGCGCACCCACCTCTGTCTCTGTGACCTTCGCTAGGTCCGTGGGCCACATCACGAACCGGTCGTGCCAATGGGTGTTGGACGGGAAAGGGTCCCAGCCTGCCGCGCCTAGCAGGTTTAGAAGCGCCTGATTATCTCGCTCATGCGCGGTTCGCCTAGACCGGGCCGTGTCTGCATTGGCGTGGGTGAGCTTATCTCCGTCACCATCGAAGACGACGAAAGCCGCAATGCCCAGTGCATCGGCCACAATAAGGGGCTGAATGATCTCGCTCTTTCCGTTCACGGGCACCAAGTGGCAGCTGTGCTTTCTCATGGTCGCCCAGCGGCCTGTCAGCACCATCCAGGCATTGATGTAGGCAACGTCCTCTAAGCCCTCGACAAGAACGATGCGTGGCGCAAAGAACATCTCATTGAGCATCGGCGGCATGACCTGGTGCAGCTTTGCGAGAACACCATCCCTCGCCAGCAATGGCTCTCCGGTAACTTCCGCCAGGCGTCGGCTTACATCCTCAAGTCTAGCGCTGCTCACCCGCGACATGCGTTGAGCCCTATCCTTGCGAACAGGACGCACGCTATCGAACCCCCGGCCCTCGATAAAGAATGGGCTGTGCGTGGTGATGATGACCTGTGAGTTAGTATCGCTGAGCTTTTGCAGAACCGAAGCCAGGTGCCTAGCTTGCGACGGGTGCTGGTACAGCTCTGGCTCCTCGCACCCGAGGATCAGCTTCGGACCCTGTTCATCGTCGTTAGACGCCAAGCCTTGCAGCAGCGCCATAATGTAGGAGCGCTGCAGGCCGTGCCCGAAGCGCGATATCTGGCCTTCGAATTCGCCATCTCCGGCAAGCAGTCTCGCAGACGGTTCCTCAAGCCGGACGGAGGTCTTAGCGTCTTGATGCCAAAGCAGTTTCGCCGTTGCCTCCGGGTGAGACCACTCGGCCAAACGCCGTTGTAGGGATGCCGATATCTAATCAAGGGCGCCTTGTTCGGCGGCGAACATCTCGCGGTACTGCGCTTCGGCAGCGTCCCGAAGGCCCTTCATCTTCTCCGAAAAGTTGACGCGAGCCCGCACCGTTCGGCTTAGAAGCCGACTGAATGCTGTGTTCTTCGCTTCGGCTTGCTCATCAGCCGCATCTTTGACGGCCGGGATGTAGACCCACTGCACATAGGCTCTGAGCCGGCCTACCGCTTGGCTCACCCCGTAGAATTGATCCTCACTCGGTAGAAGGGCGCATAGCTCAGGATGGCTGGTCTCGAACTCGCGTAGAGCGGCGGCCATATCCACCATCGAACTTGCGGTCTTCACACCATCGTGGTCGCTTCGAAGGCGCAGGAAAATCTCTTTCAGTTCCGACGCTTTGGCGCCGTCTGAGGCCCGCTCGAAGTACGGCGCAAAGGGCTCCATACCCAGCCGGTTGCCGTACTGGACCACGACCGCATGGCCCGCCGCCGTGTCGTAGCTGGCGCGAGCCGTGATAACCAACTGCCCTTGCCTATAGTAATCCCTGAAGTCAGTCTGAGCTGCTTCGTTGAGGTCTTCGAAGGTTACCGTGATCTCTATGGGCTGAAAGGTATCCTTCTGATAAAAGTCCTCTGCGTCGAGATGGCTTAGACTTGTTGCACCGTTCTCTGTCTCTCTGAAGAATATATTCAGGGCACAGAGGATGGTTGATTTGCCCGCGCCATTGGCTCCGGCCAAGCAGGTGTATTCGCTCATCTCAATAGTTTGGTCTCTTAGCGACCGCAAATTCTGGATACGAACGGACTTTATTTCATGGGCCAGCGGCACATCTTGAGAAACGCCGGGAGCATATCCGAAGTCGCTCAGCCGAATGCAGAATATCTCTGGCCGCCTAGGTCTTTTGAACGGCCGATGCACAAACGCCACAGTTGCGTCGCGAGGCCTGAGGCACCTTGTCGGGTAATTCGGCAAAGTCCGTTTCAGCAGATTAGCTCTGAAAGGAGCGAGAGGTCTACCGGCCCCTTATCAACTACTTAGCCCTATTCGACCTCGGTTGGCTTCGCGCCGGCCGGGGGCTTGTCGTTTGGCGTGGTAGCGGCGCGGAGCTGCCTGCCCCGGGCCGTCAAGTGACCCTACTGGATCAAGCAACACACGGCCATGCGGTATGCCCTTCCTTGCGCACAGCACCTATCGCGCCGTCCCACGGCCCCTGGAGCCCATCTTGGAGGAAATGCACCAAGCTCCAAGCGGTCTCGGCGTGGGTGGCGAAGGTGCCGGCCCCGTCCTCGCAGACCTCAATCCCCCTCGCCCGCGCCTCGAGACCTGCACACGACAATCCTCTCAGTCGCGCCGCATCAGGGGTGGGTGGCATCGCAGAGAGGGCGAGCGCATTGAGGTGCCGGTCCTCAGTTCGTGAGGCGGAAGCCAGCCTAAGGGTCCGGCCGGGAGGGGCTTTAGGTAGGCGATGAGGCGGCCGGGGATGGGCATGAGGTGCTTGCTCCCGGCTGCCGCAAGGCCTGGCCCTTGGTATGTGACTTATTAAACACTTGAAAGTATGAAAGCATACAGAGTTGCGGCGAGCGGGAGCGGCAAATGTCGGAGGAAGGCTCCAGTCCAGTCCTAGGCCAAATGGTGCGCAGCGAGGAGCGCAGTCCTACAAGTTGGATCGCTACCCTTCGCCTTTCTGACGGCTCGGAAATCGCTTGTACTGTGAAGGATGTCTCGAAGTCCGGTGCGCGGTTGGGCATCCCGTCCCAGCAAGTTTTGCCCGACACCTTCCTACTGCGCATCGTCGGTCGAGACTTCATCTGCATGGTTAGGCTTGCTTGGAGGCGGGGCGACTATGCAGGCGTCAGGATCGAACGCGTCGGCAAGGCAGCCAAAGTGGCCAAACAGGAAGCCGCACCAGTGGCCCCGCAAGAGATGGCATCCGAGAAGCGAACGGCTTCCGTCGAGGGTGGAGGCGTTGGAGTACGCTCTCGCAGAGCGGGACGCTCATCCTTCTGAAAACGCCTATGGATCGTTTTGTGCAGTGCCGACGTTTCACATGGTGCGTGACAGCATGAGGATACCGCGATGCCGTCGTTGCTCGAAGCCGCCGAAGACGAGTTGGCCGCCATGGCTCAGGCCGCGCGTGAGGCCATCGACCTCCGCTTGCAGATGTCTCCAGGCGAAGACGGGGTCAGCTTCTGGGCAGCCGTCGCCAAGCTTTATGCTCGGGGTCTCGTAGAGCCCATAGCGGTGCCTGAGGAATGCGCCGCGTAAGCTCGGGCTAAGACAGCCCGTATTGAGCGAGAAGTGCCGCCCTTTTGGCCCGCATCTGCATGGCTTTGATAGCGTGCTGACGGCTTGCTTGGAGCAGGGCCTCCTCCCCTTCGCTCTGACCATCGCCCATTGCGCGTGCTAGGCGGCCTAGCCCAGCCGCCGCATCTTGCTCAGCCTCAATCCCGCTGTCGAGCGTATCGAGAACGCCTTGAACCATCGGGATGAGCTGGGCGTAACCAACGTTCGTACTCAAGTGCTCCTCCTCTTCGGCCCACGGATCACAGGTGGAGAGGGCCGATCAGATGGCGTTCTGTCAGTCAGGTGATGATGCACCAGAAGGGAAGCGACAGGTAGGCCGACTCTCGAGGGGTTCAAGGCCACTGTACGGCCGGATACAGCGGGGCGGAGGAGCAAGGGGTTCGGCCGGGCGGGAGGAGCCGAGGTAGGCCAATAGGCAGCCGAGCGTGGGCATAGGTGCCGCTCCCAGCTTTTATTGCATACCGTTCTGCCAAAGCAACAGCTTTATCTAACTTAGGCTGATGATAGATATGTCTATTTATTCGGAATTGGAGTGCCCAATCTATTGGATATTTCAGGCAGGGATTTCTACCTTTCGATTAGGTGCAAGCAGGCATTGATGGTTGCAAGATAATGATAGAACATCCAGCTAAGCCATACGGCTCGGTCATAATCGAGCCTTTGATCTTGCCTAAGATGTCTAATTCCAAAATTATTGGCAAGTTTAAATAATTCTTGCTCGTCGTTCTTAAGCAGTGTTGCCTTAATCTGAGGTCTCAACCATTCCAGCACATCGGCAAGATCGCGTACAGCATTTTGCCGCTCATCCATGCTGCTCCCATAGCGCCGAAAGCGCTCGACCGCCCGGCGCACCTTGTCGGTGACCGTACTATCTTTCGTCGGAAGCTGAGCATTCAAAAGGCTTGATACGCCATGAAGTGCAAGCGTCATGATCTAGCCGCGCTCATTTAGCTCGTAGGTATCACCATATCGCTGCAATAATTTGTTGATCCGTTCTCGATAATCAGCCTTCCCAAGCGCGGCGTCGAAGTCGCCATAATGATAGCCGCAATTGTCCCATGAGTGCCAGTCCTTTTGACGAGGGCGGCTGACGTGGTCGTGCAAAAATTCTACTACATCAAACAAGTCGCTTTCATTGTAGGCTGATATGTTTTCTTTTATCGGCCAGATATCCTTCTTCATAAGGGTAAAAAGAACGTACGCATCTACTGCGCTCCCGATGGTGCCCTCCGTGAACCCAGCATCGACACAGTGTGAGCCAAAAGCTTCATCGAAGTAGCCATTAAAGGCTAAATGCTCGTATGAGCTGAGGAATAGCGTTTTGAGGGTATCTAGGTCGATACGAGGAACCTCCCGGTCGCTCGAAGCGCGGGCACTGTAATACAGCCGGGGCGGGCTTTGCATAGACATTCGCCCATCATACTTTAGGGATTGAGCATTCGCCAGCGCCCTTAACCCAAAGCCGCCCTCGTGGCCGCGCTCGATACTGTCGCCGTTTCTGTGCCCGGAGAGTGCATCGGGGACCACCGTTTAATGCCTTGAGCCCACCGCCAAACCCGTGCTGCTGAACCGTGCCACAAAGGCGTTTCGCTAATCTCGCGGACCCTTTAAAATTAACAACTAAGCGGTTTGCCAGTCCAATCCTTACCTGGGCACGATCAGCCGGCTAGGTAGCTGATCCATTGAAGTAAAAAGCAAAATAAGCGCCTTAGGGTAGCACGTACAATACAATCGGGTGATACAAGTGACCCTGAAAATGGCGCAGCTATGGCCCCACCAAAAGAGCATTTGTCTCTGGTTCAGGCGTGCGGTGCCAGTGTAGTCGGGTGACATCAGGGTATACCCTGGCGTGACGTAACATAGCTGACGCAGTTAATCGTAACATCTGGGTTGACACCGGCTATTTGTAACAAGGTAGCCTCGGGCCTAAAGCTTGAGGTTACAAACTATGGCCCGTATCGGTTACGCCCGCGTCAGCACCCTTGATCAGAATCTTGAAGGGCAGGTCACTCGGCTGAAGGCCGAAGGCTGCGGGGTCATTCGTTCGGAAAAGGTTTCAGGCGGTAGCCGCGACGGTCGCGCTGAGTTGGCGACAGTGTTGGAGTTCCTACGGCCCGGCGACGAATTTGTGGTCACGCGCCTCGACCGCCTCGGCCGTGACACCCGAGACGTACTCAACCTTATTCATGAGGCCGAGCAGCGCGGGGTGCATGTCACCGTGCTCGACCCGCATGTTTCGACCCGAGGCGAAATGGGTCACGTCGTTCTGACGGTGCTCGGCATGGTCGCTCAGATGGAGCGTCGATTCATTAAGGAGCGCCAGCGCGAGGGCATTGAGCGGGCGAAAGGTAGCGGTGTGTATGCCGGTGGCAAGCGCCGCCTCGACCGCGATAGGATCGTTACGTTGTCGAAGGCCGGAAATGGGGCCGCTGCGATTGCGACGGCCTTGGGCTGCTCCCGCATGCAGGTTTATCGGGTGCTACGAGAGTCCTGACGGGCCGACTGTCTCGGGCCATACCGGTTTCTTGGTTGGGCTGGATGCGGATGTCCCTTGGGCTGCCGCTAGTGAAGGCCCCGGGGGAAAGTTGACGTTCTACGTTTGAGCTAGCCGTCTTAATCCGCGCTTGCCAACGTATTTTGAATGCGTGTCACAGGACCGTTATGTCCTCGACCTACTGCCAGGATTACCGATTTCTAGGGTCCTGAGGCCATTATGTCCGATGCTATTGCTGCTCCGACTGGCTTGCCAAAGAGCGCCATTGCGCCCGCCGCTGGGCCGAAGCTCGACCACGGCATTCACCCGGGCGGGGTCATCGCGTTCCTGCTCGTCTTGGTCGCCGGATTAGTCTACGCGCTCTACAGCCTCGTGACCGACATGAACGCTGTCGGCCAGTCGCCTCTCGCCATCGGCGCCTTCGTGCTGCTCGGCCTGGCCCTGCTCATCGCCCTGGCCTTCGAGTTCGTGAACGGGTTCCACGACACCGCCAACGCCGTGGCCACCGTGATCTATACCCACTCGATGCCGCCGCTCGTCGCAGTCATCTGGTCGGGTGCCTTCAACTTCCTCGGTGTGATGCTGTCGTCCGGCGCGGTCGCCTATGCCATCGTCACCCTGCTGCCGGTGGAACTGATCCTGCAGGTCGGGTCATCGGCCGGTTACGCCATGATCTTCGCGTTGCTCCTCGCCGCGATCCTCTGGAACCTGGGCACCTGGGCCTTCGGCCTGCCGAACTCGTCCTCCCATGCCCTGATCGGATCGGTCATCGGCGTCGGTCTCGCCAATCAGCTCATGGCCCCAGAGGGACAGGCCACCTCGGGCGTTGACTGGGCGCAGGCCCTGGGGGTGTTCAAGGCGCTGCTGTTCAGCCCCGTCATCGGGTTCTTCGCCGCCGCCCTGCTGCTGCTGGCCCTCAAATTCACCGTTCGGCGCAAGGATCTCTACGAAGCCCCCAAGGGTGAGACCCCGCCGCCTTTGTGGATCCGAAGCCTGCTGATCCTGACCTGTACCCTCGTGTCGTTCTTCCATGGCGGCAACGACGGGCAGAAGGGCATGGGCCTGATCATGCTCATTCTCATCGGCGCGGCCCCCACCGCCTATGCCCTCAACCGCACGATGTCGGACGACACCACCCCGGCCTTCATCCAGACCTCGCAGAACGCCAGCACGGTGTTCGCGAGCCATGCCGGGAACATGCCGAAACCCAATGCCGCCGATGCCCGCAAACAAGTGTCGGAAGCCCTGAAGACAAAGGACCTGAACCAGCCTGCCGTGTACGGGGCGCTCGCCGCGCTCTCCACCGACATCGCCGACAACGTGAAGGGTTACGGCGCTATCAAACAGGTGCCGGCGGCGGCGACCTCGAACCTGCGCAACGACATGTATCTCGCCGCCGACGCAATCAGGCTCCTGCCGAAAAACGGCGCGACGTTCTCGGAGGCCGAGACCGGCACCCTGAAGACCTATACCGGCCTCCTCAACGACGGGACCCGCTACATTCCGACCTGGGTCAAGGTCTGTGTTGCCTTGGCCCTCGGCCTCGGCACCATGGTCGGCTGGAAGCGCATCGTCGTCACCGTGGGCGAGAAGATCGGCAAGACCCATCTCACCTACGCGCAGGGTGCATCCGCCGAGATGGTGGCCGCCGGCACCATCGGCCTCGCCGAACTCTACGGCCTGCCGGTCTCGACCACGCACATCCTGTCGAGCGGCGTCGCCGGCACGATGGCGGCCAACGGCTCGGGCCTGCAGATGTCCACCGTCCGCAACATGGCATTGGCCTGGGTCCTGACCCTGCCCGCCGCCATCACCCTGGCGGGCGTCCTCTTCTTCATCCTACGACACGTGTTCTGAGATGACGGATACTACGCGAAGTGACCGCGCTCATGCTGCGAGCGCGGCCGGTGGCGCGGGTACCCATCAGGCCAGCGGCGCGCTCGGCCTCGGCCTTCTCTCCGGCGGCAAACCGTGAGGCGTGGGGGCGTTGTCGTTCGTTGCGGCCGAACAGGATCAGGCCAGGGGGTATGGCTGCGGCTGTCGTGGTTGCAGTGTTCAGGGTCATCGAAGGGCTCCAGAAACGACGAAGGCGGCTCGGAGGCCGCCTTGCGTTGAGTGTGAGGGGGGGATGCACCCGCCTGTTGCCATTGAGGCTCGAGTGGTGGTTGGCGTCGCAACAGCAGGGGCATCGGGGGCATCCGGTTCGCTGCGAAAGCAGCCCGCAGCGACCCCTACATTATAAGATTGTCATCCTAGTGTCAATCTTAGGTTGTTTCGACCAAAGATCTTGATCGATGAGTTGCGTCGTGGTGATCTATTAATTGGGGCCTCAAATCCGCAACATCTGGTAGACAGCAGCCGTTGGCCCGATGCTAAGACTAGGACGTACAGCTGGCTGCGGTTGGCTCGGTGGTGAAATACAGGAAGCAGATTGGCAGCTGCAGCCTATTCCGGTGCCTCGCCGAGGATAGCACCCGTCTTCGGGTCGGCGTCGAACTTCATCTTCTGGCCGTCCTTGATGCCCTCGCCGTCCCAATGGTTCTCCTCGGCTTCGAGCTTGGTGATTTCCGAGTAGCCGGAGGCTAGTAGTCCCTTCCTGACCTCCTCGATAGGCATCCAGTCCGGACCGGGCAGTTCTGCCAATGCGAGACCGGAGGCGCCCACCAATGGTGCGGCGAGCAGTGCGATGCTGATGAGTTTGCGCGCGCGCATGGTCTTTCCCTCGCTGCCAGTGGTGTGAGCGCCGAGCGCTCTTGTCGGGCACCGGCCCGTCGCCGGCCGGGGACGATTTCATAGTCTGGAACTTGTCTAAATTATAAAAACACCTTAGACAAGTTCTAGACTGGTTCGGGAGAACCCTATGGCCCATACGTTGCCTCCTTTGGTTCAGACCGTGCCGCCGCGCGACCACGCCTTCGTGCTGCAGAAGGTGCAGCCGGCGCTCCTCGGCCTGATGGACGGCTCGGTCTCGACGCTCGCGCCTCTCTTCGCCGCCGCTGGCCTCACGGGGCAGCCGCTCAGCGCCTTCTACGTGGGCACGGCCGCCTCACTCGGGGCGGGCATCAGTATGGGGCTGGCCGAAGCCTTATCCGATGACGGTACGATCACGGGGCGGGGCTCGCCGTTGACGCGCGGTGTCATCACGGGCGTGGCGACGGTTGTGGGCGGGATGCTGCATACCCTACCGTTCCTTATCGCGAACCTCGCCTTGGCGCTGCAACTCGCCTATGCCGTGGTGGCGCTCGAACTCCTCGTCATCGCCTATATCCGCTGGCACTACATGCGTTCGAGCCTGTCTAGCACAGTCGGTCAGGTCTTGATCGGCGGCGGCATCGTCGTCTGCGTGGGGCTCTGGCTCGGTGGCACCGCGTGAGCGAACAGCGATCACCCCAACCGACCGGCGCCGAGCGGTCGCGCCCCGCGCGTCGCGGCCTCCGGGGCTGCCCCGCTTCGGAAGCCCGTGACCGCTTGGTGAGCGCCGGCCTGCGCCCTACAGCGCAACGCTGCGCTATCGCGTGGCTGCTCAATGGCCCGAAGCACCGTCATGTGACGCCCGAGGGGCTGTATCAGGAAGCGAGCAAGGCCCGGGTGTCGGTGTCGCAGTCGAGCATCTACAACATTTTGCGACAGTTCACGGAGGCGGGCCTTCTCCGACAACGTACGTTCAGGGGGCTCGTCATTTACGACACTGACGTGAGCGACCATCAGCATTTCCTAGTTGAGGAGACGCAGGAGGTGATCAACATGCCGGGCACGCCGATGCGGGTCGGCGGCCTGCCGAGCGCACCGGAGGGCTACGAGATCGTCGGAGTTGAGCTGATCGCACGAGTGCGCTCGAAACGTTGAGCGTGGATCACGCCTAGCCGCCAAGGTGCGGGAGGATGCTTGTCGTCTCTAACGCGATGATGATGGCCTACTTCGAGAGGCGCCAGGCGGTGCTCAGCGGGAAGTCGGCGAGTTCCGCCTCAGAGTGGCACGGCCTAAGGCCTGCACTCATTCAAAATCGTTTGCAGAGGGCCGCCGCGAGGTTACCAACTATGATGACGTCGGTGCCGCGCCTTCGGATCGGATGGGCATCGCCCCAGTATGGCACCGTTCATTAAGCGACGGCGGACTGCTTGCTCGTAGGCGATCTCTAGCATTGTGCGTTTAAGCAGGTCGAGGATTGCGTCCACGCGTGGCACGTCAGTCGTGATTTCATGTGTAGCATATTCTTTGGATGAGCGGGTCTGACGAGCCCATTTAGCTTGCAGGTCAAAAACGAGATCAGCGGGCGCTTAGCCTTTTCACGATTAATGTCTATCGCCCAACGATGCGCAGGAACTGCTTCCTGAGCGATTGAGCGCTTAATATCGCCGCGCAGGGGGGCTAATTGCGTCATCTTGCCGTGGCTTCGTACAGTGCGGCATCTGCGACAGCGTATTGAGGAATTCTTAGAGCATTTCCAGGCACTCTTCGAAATCGACGGGTCGATCCCAAAGCGGTTCCGCAAGCTTTCGACTTCGTTGTCAAAACAACCAAAAAGTGAAGCGAACGCCATGATCCACCAGCCTGTCTACTTTAGTCGCAACACAGTTCAGGGTGGTGATCGCGCAATGCTAACTAATCTGCGCGACATCGTGTCAACCTCGCAGCGCAATAACAGCCGCGACGGGATCACCGGCTTCCTGATCTTCGATAAGACTTGGTTCGTGCAGATCCTGGAGGGGGACAAGACCCAAGTTATGGAAACGTATAATCGCATCGCGCGTGATACCCGCCACTCCACAGCGACCATCATGAACGTGCGGGACGTCGAGGCGCGGCTGTTCCCGAACTGGACGATGGGCGGCGCAATGCGCACGCCTGAAATGGAGGAGGTGTACCTGGAGCATGGGGTGGGGAGCGCGATGGACCCATCACGCCTAAAGAGCGCACAGATCATCGCCTTGGCACTTGATCTCCAAGCTTTCGAGGAGACCAAAAGGAAGGGACAGCGTCTCGCTAGCTAGTATCGTTCCGTTCAGTCCGCTTGCCCCAAGCCTTAGAGAACAACGCACGAGTCGGAACCGCTAGTGCGTTGACCTGTCCGGAACCGCCCGGGCGGAACGGTGGCATAAAATCTTAGCAACGAAACATTTGGGAACGCTCGGTGATGCCGCTTCTCAAACGCCTGCCGCGCGCCCTGCGGTCCAGCCAGAGCTGGGTCGCGCTCGGTGTGCTCGCGCCGATTGGCATGCTGGTCATATCAGGTCTCCTGCTGCTCGACCTCAGGCGTGACGCCTGGGAAAGGGCCGAGCAGACATCTCGCAACCTGCTGCAGGTAGTCGAGCGCGACATTGCTCGAAATGTCGAAGTCATAGACCTGTCGCTGCGGGCCGTCGTTGACAACCTCTCCGCCTCAGAGACGGCAGAGGCCAGTCCGAAGCTGCGTCAACTGATCCTGTTCGACCGCGCTGCAACGGCGAAGGATCTTGGTACCCTGCTGGTTATCAACGAGAACGGTGAGATCACTGTCGATGCTGGCTCCTTGCCGCCACGCAATGGGAGCTTCGCAGACCGAGGATACTTCCAGGTCCACAAGGGGCGGACCAACGTCGGATTGTTCATCGGTCAGCCTGTCGTTTCCCGCCTGACCGGTGAGCGGATGCTTCCGTTCAGTCGTCGCATTGATAAGCCGGATGGCTCCTTTGGCGGCATCGCGCTTGGAACCCTGAAACTGTCGTACTTTAATCAGCTGTTCGAACGCATCGGCCTCGGACGCGACGGGGCTATCAACCTCTTTCTGCGCGACGGCACACGCATCGTGCGTCACCCAGACGGTGAGGCTGACGTCGGCGTGAGCCTCGCCGGCACGCCGAACTTCGAACGCTTCGTCCGCGAGGGCAGTGGCGCCTTCGTAGGGACGTCGGTTCGCGACGGCGTCGAGCGGCACTATGCCTTCACCCAAGTAGGGGACTTGCCGCTCGTCCTCAACGTGGCCTTCGGCACTGCGGAGGTCGAGGCGCAATGGCGGATCAAAGCCTTTGGCATCGCCGCCATCGTACTGGCCCTATGCGGCGTGACCATCTCCCTGTCTTTGCTGTTCGGACGTGAGCTCCGGCGTCGCACAGAGATGCACGCCGAGGTGGCTCGGCTCTCTCAGACGGATGCGCTGACTGGCCTTGGAAACCGTCGTCGCTTTGAGGACGCTTACAAACGTGCCGGAATGGAAGCGAGTAGAACTGGAAAGACGTTGTCGCTGCTCGTGGTCGATGCGGATCATTTCAAACGATATAACGACGATTATGGGCACGCCATTGGTGATGAAGTGCTCAAGGGCCTCGCAAACTGCCTCGGGCAAAGCGTGACCCGCCCGGGTGACTTGGTATGTCGGGTGGGCGGCGAGGAATTTGTGCTGCTTCTTCCAAATACGGACGAGGCCGGTGCGCTCCGCATCGCCGACGAGGTGCATGCCCGAGTATCGCGATTGGCGGTGGCGATGGCTGGTATTGCGCCGGGGACCGTTACGGTAAGCATCGGGACGGCTTCCGGAGCCTCCCAGGCCGAGGAACTCTACGCTCGGGCCGACGCGGCGCTTTACGAGGCCAAGGTGGCCGGCCGCAATCGGACGCGAAGCGCCCCAGCCGAAACTTCGGAGCGTATCGGCGACAGGCCAATTCGCTTTGTCGAGGTCTGATTGTTAGTCGGTTTTCGGAGCGCAGTGATAGTGATCCACACGGTTCGAAATACGCTCGCTGCGCTACGCCACCCGAATCGCCGATATCCCGGTCGTAGGGGCCGCTTAGCTTAGGAAGAGTCATCGCGGCCCCACGTCGTCGGCGGCCATCCGCCCTGAAAGCATGCTGGCTCCCGGCGATGGTTCAGCATTAGTGCCGCTGTGAATGGTCGTGAGTACCGCTCGCCCGCGACCGCAGACGAAGGCAAGCTCGGTAAGCAGTCCTACCAATCAGCCGGCAACCCCTCATAAGAGCTTAGGGATGGCCTTCCTCATCCTGGAGTAGCCGCGATTCGCCAAAGGCCAAGCTGCCTTGTCCCAAGTCCGCCGCATGCGGCGGCAACCCTCTGGCAGCGCCATCGCTGATGGCCCGACCGGGGCCCAGGCGGTCACAACCGGCAGGCTGTCCGCCCAACCGCTATCAGCGTGGCCAACCGCGCATCCGAAATAGGCTTCGGCTCGCACCAGGGCATCCGCCATCGCGGCTTCATCCGCAGCCTTGACCCGGTCAGAGGCGCCGTCAGCATGAGCGATCAGCCCTCCGATTTGGGCGACCCGGGCGGTGCCGAGGGGGAGGCTCTCCGGGTGCAGGTCGTCGAGGTGCAGAAGAAGCGCGATCTCACCATCCGGCACGGGGTCCGCCAGCGGCAACGGCATTTCTCGGGGCGGCATCGGCTCGTCGAGCGCATCGGGGTACTCATCGAGGCCGACCGGGTCGAAGCGGCCATCAGTGTAGCGACGGATGTTCTCGGCGCGGGCGACATAGTGCTTGCCCCGGGTGTGCAGGCCGGCGACCCAGCGCCAGGAGAGCGTATTGCTGGCCGGATCGCCATCGACGAGGTGGCGCATGAAGAACTCGGCGCCGAGGGACCAAGGCAGGCGAAGGGTGAAGATCCAGATTGAGGCGAACCACATGCGTGCGTGGTTGTGGAGCCACCCTGTCTCGACGAGTTCGCTCGCCCAGGCGTCAAAGCAGTCGATGCCGCTCCGCCCCTCGACCGCAGCCTCATAGATCCTCCGCAGGCCAGGCTCGGCAGTGAGCCGCTCATGGCCCTCAGATGCCAATGAGAGGTAATCTGTCCAGACGGCGGGATGAGTTTCCAGGTGGCCCTTAAAGTAGGTCCGCCAGAATACCTCGCTGACGAACTTCTCAGCCCCCTCGTCACCAAAGGCGGAGGCGGCCGCAGCGACGACCTCGGCCTCGGTGATCAGGCGCCGGCGCAGGTAGGGTGAGAGCGCCGAGGTCGTGGACCTCGCTTCGGGCCCCCGATCAAAGTTGCGGGACCCGGCATATTCCCCTCCTTCATTTGCGAGAAAGGCAGTGAGGCGGTCGAGCCCAGCTGCACGGGTCATGGGAAAGGTACGATCCATGACTGTGAGCTAGCGCGCGACGGAGCGAAGCCGATGCGACGGATTCCCTGAGCATTGGTCCTCAGTTTGGGAAGGCTACAAACGGCAGCGGGGCTCAGCGACGGGCGAGATCGTTGTCATGCCGCTGCCCCTACGCCCCGGGGTCGAGTGGGCTGAGCAGCGCGAGCGCGTCGCGATGCCGAACGAAGTGCGCTTCGTCAGGCCAATCACGCCAGCGCAGTTCGAACAGGCTGTCGGCCTTTGTGTAGACGACAACCGATTCGAACCAGCCCTCCTGAGGCCCGGTCGAGGCGAGCACCAAGCTGCCGACCTTGACCGCATCCCAACTGGCAGGGCGTGCGAAATCACCGGCAGGCGAAGTGGCATCGTTTGAGGGCGGTGAGCTCACCATGGTTTGTATCGGGCGCGGTGGCGCCTCGCCCAGCCCCGCCAAAGTCGTCAGGCGCTCGTACAGGGCCTTCTTAACGAACGGCACGAACCCTCGCCCGCTTTGGGCAAAGATCCGGCCTGCGGGCAGCTGAGCGGCGACGGCGCGATGCTCGTCGGTTGTGATGTGCAGTACCCGTAAGCCCATTAGCCCGGCCGCTCGCTCGGCGAGCTCGACTTCGGCGTGGGTGAACGTCGAGGCGTGTGGCTTGCCGCCCTCATCGGTGCCGAACAAAATCACGGCCGGCGTGGTGGCGCTGTCGGCAGTAGCCGTTGCCGCGGCGTCATTGGGTTCGTTGGCGGCTTCGCTTGCGGTGGTTGTTGGCGTGGTCATCACAGGGCTCCTGAAACGAAGAAGGCGGCCCGAAGGCTGCCTTGCTGTGTGGTCGATGGACAGGGGTCGAGGCCGACGCCTTCGAGCGCATTTCTCAATGTGGCGTTGCGTGGTGCTCGGGGGCATCGTCATCAGCAATCGGCGCATCGCAAAAGCAGCGACTGACACCGGTATATAGGAATAATATCCTTTTGTCAACCGTATGCCTGAAGATGGGTTTGTGCCCTTCGCTGGCAACCATGCTAAGTCATCAAGAACCGGTAGTTCATTGGCGGCGTTGACCGATGTGGACGCATCCAAGCTGATCCGGTCAGCCTGAACAGCTGTCACCGCATTTGCTCGTGGGGACGCATCAAGCGGGAAGCGGTCATTCGCTCACCGATCATAGCCATCAAGAGCTTTTGCTTAATATGTACACAATGTAGGGAATCAAAAATGGAAATGTCCATAGAGGCAAAAAGATGAGTCCGAGCCGCCAATGACGCCATCCGGCGGCGATAGACAATAACTGGGCCAAAAGTGCGAAGGGCCCATAGATGAGCACGACCAAGCCTATAGCGAGCCCAATATCGCCTTGCGAGGCGGAATCATGGGTGCTTGGCAGGAGGTACAGAAGCCAGATACCGCCTGCCATAAACAGGAGCGCGGCTATCCAGCCGAGCCGGAAAGGCAAATGAACGATCATTGAGATATTATGAATATTGATAGACTGAAGCGATAGTTATCTTGTTTGTGGCGTGCTGCCGTCGCCGCCTTATCATTGCCGGATCGATACGATGGGTAACAAGCCGTCCCCACATAGGCTCTCTCCCCTTTTGGACCAATCCGATTGAGCTGATTTCGTACCCACGGGACTCTTGGCTGTGGCAAGGAAACAGTCACCTGATGCGCCAGAAAATGCGCTGCGTAGAAGGCCCTTCTAGCCTCTCGGGCTGAGGCTGCGTTTCCACACAGCCTGGGTCGTGAGTGGACGATGCCAACCGTCAGATTTCCACCACTAGCTGCCGCGTGTTGCCTATGGCTAGGAGGTCGCTCACCTTCGATACCTTACCTGAGCAAAAATCCAAGCGTCGGCTGCGGCCTTGGCGTTATCTCAACTTGTAACCCACGCGGGCGATTAAATGCGTCGGCCACATTAAAATAAGAACGCGACCGGCTTCTACCCTCACGTTGATTCACGAAGGGCAACCCGATCACAGCCTGAGTGGGCGGGACAGTAGATTTGCTGGCAAGGGTTAGTGTCATCGATCTTGCGACCATTGCACAGGTTCAGGCCCCACTCCGCGCACCAAAGCCAAACCGCGTGTTGGACGAAGTGCGGGAAAGTCGCGGGGAAGGCGGGGTTGAACTCACGCGCATCGACGCGCTCGGCAAGGCGTTCAATGATAGCGGCACACCCACCTGCAGCGTAGCAGGCGGGTCCGTAGGTGTGGTCGGTACCAAATCGCTGAAGTACGCCGCTGCGATGCAGGAAGTTGTGCACGAGGCTGTCGATGGCGATCATGCTGGCGCCGGTGGTCACCCAACGCTCACGGTTCGGGTCGGCGACAAGCAGCAACTCGGCAAGCATCATTGACCAAAGCTTGTCCGACACGCCTGCAATCGACGTGAGGGGGCTAGGACGGCCGCGCGCATGGCTTGGCTTCGGTTGCGCATGCCAATGCCGGGATCGGCCTCAGCGAGCCGCATGTCGAGCCAGCCGATGAAGTCACCGCCACACACATCCCGAATGAACAAGGCGAGGCTGTAAGCGGCTTGGTTCAGCCCCCCCTTCCGCAGCGGTAGGGTCGGCAGCGGGCAAGCTGGGCGATGGCGAGCTTCAGCGCATGTGCCCGCAGTTTTGCGATAGCCGCAGTCCGCAAAGGCCCAGTACCTGCGAAGGCGGGGGCACGAAGGCAAAGCGTTCAACGCTGCGACGACAGCAGCCCACGTGGCTCTTCCATGCTGTTCGGCATAATCGAACGCGATTGCATCGGAGATACCCTGCAGCGGTACAAGGGTCATAAGCCAATCGTACACCGGCCCGGTATCGCCACGAGCTACGGCATCGATCACACCGGCTTCGGCAAGGCGGCCAGTGACGTTCTCAAGCAGTGTTGGCGGGGCAAGCACGAGAGCGGGCCGAGTCACTGCAAGCAGGTGGGCATAGGGATCACCCAGCCCGAGGTTTTTTAAGGGCGAGCTTGGCGACTTTGGCATGTCGAACGCCCTAGCAGGTCGTCAATAAGCCCAGTCAACCTTACCCGGCTGCCGATGAAGCGCTCCTCCCGTGATCCACTCGCTTTCGGGAGGATGAGGCGCTACCCGACGTCGTGATAGTTTGAGCTGCGGGTTCTGCACACCAGCGCCCGCAGCCCAGAGTGTTTGCGTTAAATTACTTCACTCGAATTCCGCGTTTTTCACAAGCGAAAATAAAGCGATGTGCAAGCGCAGCGTTACGTTCAGGCTGCAGTACGCTGATCGTTCCGACCGCGTAATCCAGCACGGCTTCCAGCACCTCAGACGGCTTGCCCTCCCAGTCCGCAAGCAACTCATCCAGTTGTCTCCGCACCAAATCCTGCGCAAGACGTTGCCTTTCCTCTCTCACGCGAGCCTGTTGGATTCTTGTCGGCATTGGTAAAATTCCTTCCTGTTTGTAATGCACATGTCGTTAGGTTCAGGATTGGCGCATTCGCCATCCACATAGCCTTTACGCAAAACAATGGGGCCCACGCTTGCGTCTGCGTCATGGGGCAAACACAGCCCATAAAACCTAATCTCATAGGCATAGGTGGCTTGGTGATGGGGCCATGCGCATACTTTGCGAGAGAATGGCTATCGGCCCTATTAAGCGGCTATGTGTCGATTCGCGGAGCCACCACCGCAACGAAAATAAAGCTATTCACCGACACTGTGAGCGGCTGCAGCTATTGAGTTGATGGGAAACAACTTGATACGGCAGGGTATAGGGGCGATGTGCTGTATATCAACCCGACACTACCACAATGATCAAATAGCCCCAACTAACTCTGTATCACCCCTGAAACTACCGTTATGGGGTACACAGGCGTATTCGCATTGGCTTTCGTGATGTCACTGGCAATGCTGATCATTGCAACAAAACCAGCTTGCCGTGAACCCGCCTAAGGCCACACAGGATCAGTGGCTGAGTCGGCCGTAGGCCAAGTAGCCACGTTTCATGCTCCAAGCTGGCCTGACGGCTAATTGGCACCTTCCAACGATCCTGCGTGCCACGCGAGCCGGTCATAGGCACTCGCATAGCTGGCGCTCGCTTCCCGCTGTAGCTAAGGGCGTTCCCCAAATTGTAAACCGCTTTCAGTACGACCGGCCGGGCGCCTCGCGGCAAAACACCCGCAGGCCGTAGGGCTGCTTTTAGTTCAGCCTCCGGGCAGCGCGTTGCTATCGCAAAATGTGAATGCGGCCCCCAGTACGGTTCACCGTCGCGCCCAAACTCTAAGCTGACTTCAATGGCGCCGAAAACATGGAGGGGCCGTAGGCCCGCTCAATAGGCTTCAGGCGCCTGCGAAGGCCTCGTTGCATGGCATCCAGTGACAAAGCCCCAAGCTTGCCGGCCGACACCTCATAACGGGGGTCAACTATCGTGACGAACCAAAGGGGCATACCAGTTTGGCTAAGCAGGTCATGCGCCTGCGCAGCCAAGGTCAGAAACGTCACTCGTTCGCCGTACCAGCACGCTGATGAACATGTGCGGTTCGGACAACCGCGCCCTTCGCACGCAATAAGTTGTTCCCATCGATGGCGTGGCACATTTCCATGCACGAAGCTCGCCAGCATTTTCGTTTGCTTCAATTGGAGCAATTCGACGGTCGGCAGGTGCTTGGCGCCCTTCTCCTCGAGCTCGGCCAAAAGTTCGGGCGACAGATCGTGAGGTAGGCTGGTCATCGGCCGCCCCCCTGATCGCTGGTGCTGCTACGCAGGCAAGTGGCTTCCCATGCAACGACGTCGCTGAGGCGGTACCGCACCAAACGTCCAAGTTTGAGGAATGGTATGCCGTCGCCAGCAACACGTTGATTACGTAGGGTTTTGACAGATCGTCCTTGTCGCTGGGCTACAGCCGTTTCGTCCAGGAGTACATCAGGGTTGGGTATGGCGGTCGCATAAGTGCCGCATGCTTCAGCTGCCGTGTCGTGAATGTATCGATTTGCCATCACTGCGTTCCTCGGGTTCGTGACGACAATTTTTACGCAACCAAGGCACGCGCTATCGGTGCGGTTAGCTGCAGGTGCAGTTAGCCATCGGCGTCATACGGGTGAGTTGTTTTCGGGCCGGGCTGCGATTTGGCGAAGTCAGAGAGGGGCATTGGCAGCGCGCTTCATCGCTGGTATGTTTCCGTTAAACGGAATGAGGACATGCAATGAAAGCGTCGAGAACACCCAGCGGAAAGCACGACACACGGCCCCGTCCAGTTTCGAATGAGATGGACAGCGCCGACGCCCACATCATATTTCGACCAGAACACAATGACCCTGCAGTTGTTCAGGATGCCGAGGCTCATCTCAATCTGGCATTTGATATAGATTATGTCTCAAACAGCGATGACTATGATATCAACAAGGCACTAAAATTAGCAGTGTCAAAATTTTCAAAAAATAGCGAATTAGCACATCTTGAAGCAATTATTTTAGCATACTCATTGTTGATCGTCATAGATGAAAAACAAAATATAAGATTACTTAATAGTTTAGCTAAGAATCTGAATCGAAAGCTGACGAAAGACAATAAAGTACGTCTCGTAGTCGAGAGTCTTATATCATACGGTGCTAAAAACGACGTTGAACGCAAAAAGGCCGAACGCTTGTACAGCCGCGATAAGCGAGCCATTGATTATTTACAGCACTCAAAAATTCACCCGACCAAAGTTTCTGAAAAATCCAAAGTTAAGGGAGAGGGTGTTGATCGTTGGGCGCGTGAAATGAGTAAGGTTAGTCCCAAAAAACAAAGGGCAGCCGCACCAAGCATAGCTGCAAAGCAAAAACAGCCATTTGCGAGCGAAAATTTAATTGATATTCGTTGTATTGACCGGGCAAGTGGCAAGATTATCGATCAGATCACAGCGGAGAATAATGAAAAAACTAGAGAGCTTATAAAGTTAATAATGACGCAATTTAAGCCTTCTTTTGATTATCTTAGTATCGAGCGTTAACGAACCCTATGACCGCTTTGCTTTTAGCAGGGCGCTTAGCTGTTGGCCAATAAGTTCGTTGGCCGCCCTCAGCGGGTCAACGGCGAGGTGCGCATACCTTGCCGTCGTCGCCGCCTGGGTATGCCCAAGAAGGGCGCCGATCATTGGTAGGCCGAGGCCCGCGCCGGCGCCGATGGAGGCAAAGGAATGTCGCAGGTCGTGAAGCCTCACATCGTCCAGGCCCGCACGAGCCCGAACCCGCTGCCATGGCTTCTCAAGGTTGACGAGGTGGCCGCCCGACCGCTGGCCGACGATCACGTAGGGGTTATCAAGTTCGCGCGGCATGGCGTCGAGAACGGCGAACGCAGCCTCATTGAGGTGAATTTCCTTTGCCCCGGTTTTGCTGTCCGGCAGTTTGAGGCAGCCGCGCTCGCGATCCACATAGTTCCATCGAAGCGTGAGGATCTCGCCTAGCCGGGCGCCGGTTAGCAGCAGCAACCTGATCGCCGCGATTGGATGAGGGGAGACTCCGCCTTCGGTTTCGAAAGCTGCCAGTGCTTCGCCTAGGCGGCCGAGCTCGGCCGTTGACAGGTAGCGGCGGCGCTTCTTCTCGACAAATCGTTCGATGCCCGTGCAGGGATTGATTTCGCCTCTACGCCCCGACCAGCTGAACATTTTCGAAAGCAGGGCGATCAATCGATTGGCCTGATAAGGCGTAGCTCGAAGCTTCACATGGAGCCGGCGAACCTCCTCATGCGTGACTTCGTCAGCCCGCTTGCTGCCAAGCTGCGGTTTCACGAGCCGCTCGACGAGCCGGGCATACTCAGCATGTGTGCTGCCCTTATTTTTCGCCTCTACGTGCTCGCTGAGAAAAAGGTCCGCGAGTTCGGCGACAGTTGGTGCGGTTCGAGCGACGGCCTTTTTCGTCGCTGGATCCTCGCCGCTTGCAACCAGCCCTAACAGGCGCTTGGCTTCCCGACGGGCTAGATCGGCCGTCCAGGGCGAACCGTGCTTTCCAATGGTGAACCACCGCTGCCGCCCGTCGAGGCGGTACTTCAGCCGTAGACGTGGTCACGACGCTGACAGCGAGCTGCGAAGCCCTTCAGTTCGGAGTTCCATAGGGTCTCCCCTGGGATAAGGGCTTCGACGGCTGCTTTCGTAAGGCGCTTTGGCTGAATCATGATTGGTCGCTAGGGGCTCAACTAGCAACCGTCGTAGCGTGATCGCGATGCCCCAGCAAGGTAATCCCGGGCAGTCAGCTTAACAAAATCAGTTACTTAGGGACGTGGTAGGTACCCCTGAGATAGAAACACCGCAAACTCTTAATCAGCGGGTCCAAGGTTCGAACCCTTGTGCACCCACCAAATATCTCGCTGACCTGATCGCGATATCGTCCAGTACTATCCGGAACAGTTAACCTCGGTCGGGACCACGATCGGGGGTTTTTCTGCTGGTTCGTACGTCTCGGTCGCGGCCTTTCGAAGGCGCGATCTCTGCGTCCGGGCATCCCGCCTGCGCTGGGAGCCACGATGCGTCCGAGTATTCCGCGCGTGGTCATTTTTTCCTTGAGAATGGGTCAGCCCGGCGAGACCGCGAACGGCGGGGTCGGTGAGTGTGTGTCGGGCGGCAGGGCTCGTCGGCGCCCTGATCGTCGAAGCGCTGGATTAGCCAGCGGCTCGCGGGGCCCGGCGGTCCGGAAGATTGCGCGGCAAAGGACAGCCGGCGGTGCTTGGCCTTCGGCAGGTGCAGTTCGATGAGGCGGCCGGCCGCCAGGCCTGCCTGCAGCATGTGCGTCGGCATGCTCCCCAAACCGATCCCCGCGAGCAGCGCAGCGGTGCCGGCGGTTCGGCTATCAGCGGCCGCACATCCTGCTTCGCCGGGACACGCCCTTGAAGCTGATCGTGTCGCTGCCGCTCCCCGAGAACATCTTGTCGCCGCCGCGCGTGCCCTCAATGACAGTGTTGCCCCTGGAGAGCTGGATGCGGTCGGCTCTCACGGCGCGGACAATCTCCACGTCTGCAGAGGTCTGGAACATGATCCGGTTCCTTTAGGCAAACCTCAAACATGTCGAGATCCGTATCGCTGCAGATCTAGACCGTCTCGACGCTGGAGAAGTTGGTGTTGGTCAGGCTCACGGAGCCGCCGCCCATGACGAAGAGAGGGAGGCGGTTCCCGCGCCGCCATTCACATAGGCAGGCGTTTCGTAGATGACGAATCGGTCGCCGCCGCCATTGTCGTTGAGGGTACTGTCGCCATCGTCCCATTCATCGTCGAAAGTGCGGCCGAGCGGGATGCGTGCGAATCAATCGGTCTACGGCGAAGGTGCGGACGGGTTTGCTGGCCGCCATTGAGCGAGGGCAAGCCATCGAGAACCGGACGCATGGCCGGGACGCGCATGCTGAGCGTGTCCCACTCCCCTACATGACACGACGCGCTTGATCGCCGGTATCGATCGTCCCACGAGACAGTGCCTTGACCCGCCCGGCTTACGCCGTGACGGGTTCTTCGTTTGTCGCGCTCTACTCGGCAGCGCGAGCCACGGAACTGCTTTCGGATCTGGCATGGTGCAACACGCTCTTGATGAGCGCGCCGTCGGCGGTCCAATCGGAAACGGTTGGGTTTGCCGGGTACAGGATCATCGTGTGGTCAAGCCCGAATGCCCTCGATATCATCGAGAAGCAGGTTCTGATGTTCATCTGGGTCACTTGGCTCATCGCCGCTGGCATCATCTCGACGACCTGCAGGCCAGGTCTACCGAACACCAAGTGCGCTAGGCCGGCGCCGTGTGCGCTGACGACGACATCGGCGTTGTGAAACAGACTCACCTTCTCGATGAGACCGAGCTTGCTCAGGATCACTGGCACAATGCCATTGTCGGCCATCGTCTGCTCAAACTCGACTTCGTTCAGCATGGCTCGACGAGGTGTGTCGCGCCGCGAGATATAGAAACGTCGCGGCGTCGATCCGTCGTTCCTCTTTGCTGCTTCCTCGATCAGACGCCCGTACGTGTGATGGTACGCTGCCTTGCGGGGCATGGCCTGCGTCGATGAGGTTCCAAGATACAGCTTTCGGCAGAATACGACGCCTTCAAGGGCGACAATCCGATCCGCCGGAACGCCAAGGGTACCCAGTGCATCCAAGGCAAGGCCACGCTGCTCTTTCCTGACAAGGATGGCGCAGTCCGGTGTTTCGGGCGCCAAGCACCAGCTCAGTTTTGCAAGCCGGTCGGCGATCCAATCGTAATAGCCCTTGCTCCCGCCGATGCACAGGTAGGCTTCGTCTATGTTGGGCACTGTTGCGGGATCGGCGAGTGCTTCCTTCGCGGCGCTGGAGGCACGAAGGTCCGTCCCATCGAGCGTCCAGATCCGCCCCTCCTGGTTGACGAAGACATCCGTGAACTCTCGTACGAACGGATAGGGCTTCCGCTCCATCCGCTTCTCGAACAGCCTCCACAGATCGTGGATGTAAGCCTCGAACGAGGGACCGACACCTTCGAGCGCCACGGTCCTCATCTGTGAGTTCGGAATGGCAAAATCATCGACGTCGCCGGGGTGCCGGATCACGTCGTCGGCGCCCAGCTTCTTCTTGGGACGCGGCGCGACGAGGTGCTGGACTCGCTTGAGAGCCGTAGCATCCTTGGTCGTCGCTCTAATGCGGCGGACGACGTTCGACGCTTGAGAAGACCTGAAATCGGCCGGCAGCGAGCCTATGATCGCCGCTGCTTCGTTCGGCAGATTGGCGTTGACCAAAGTCGAAGCCAGCTTGACCCGATAGGCCTCACTCTCCACCGCGATGACCAAGGGCTGGCACCGCTCTATCTCGGACTTGTCATCAAGCTCGATAGCGGCGCGAAGGCGGAACTCAAGAATTTCGGGCCGTCCTGCAAAATCGCTGTCGTCAGCGACCTGAATGATCTTCCGCCACCGGCCCTGCGCAGCCAGAGTCTGTGCCTGACGCATCAGCTTGCGGACCTCGGGGCCGGGTCGATGGCTGGGGGGGCCACCCTCTGCGGCGGACGCCTCGTCCGGCCCCTGCTCAGAAAGCTCAGTGTCCATCCGGAAAGCCCCGCGTCGTCACGAATGTGTGAGATCACGAGAGTTTGATCGAAAACAATTAGGCAGCACAACGATCAAATGTATGTTTTGAACGATGCCACAATCTATGGTGGCGAATGTTGCATTCCAGGCACAATGTCTGAAGGGGCTTCCTCACATGTCGTCCGGTCGAGGTGGGGCAGGGGCGCTTGTCCATTTCCGGTCCAGCAAACCGATCAGTCCGCGTCTGCGCGATGACGCAGGCAATCTCCACAGCCTCGGTTTTCGTGACGCGGGGGGGGGGCGCCCTGTCGGTGAATCCGCTCGTCCACGAAATAGACGTATCGACCCCGTTCCGATGGCATCCCTCATCACCACAGCCTCGTTCTCAACCTGCACTTGAAGCGGTAATCTGATCGCTGTCCCCATTCCCCACGTTCCAACGCCCGTCTGTCAGATCAATGGTTTGGCTGTGCCTTTTGATCAGCGGGTCCAAGGTTCGAACCCTTGTGCGCCCACCTAGCAAATCGCTGATCTGATCTCGATATCGTCCAGTATAATCCTGAACAGCCAGCCGCGGTCGCGACTGCATTGGGGTTTTGGCTGCCGGTTCGCGCGTCTCGGTCGCAGCCTGTCGAGGGGGCGATCTCCGCTTGCCTGCATCCCGCCTGCGCTAGGGACCGCGAGGCGTCCGAGCATTCCGCGCGTGATCGCCTTTTCCTTGAGAATGAGTCAGCCCGACAAGACCGCGCCCGGTGAGCGCGCGTCGGCCGGCATGGGATCGTCCGCTGCCTGCTCGGCGAAGCGCTGGATCAGCCAGCGGCCCGTGAGGCCGGGCGGCCTAGTAGATCGCATGACCAGGCAGCCGGCGGTGCTTGGCCTCCGGTCGAGGCCTCAGTAGCGATGCCGTGGCGGCGTCTGCCTCACCGATCCCGTCGTGACCGCACCGCCTGCATCGATCCGGGCGCGTACGGGGCGGGAGAAGCGGCTGTCGTACTCGCCGATGTTGCGGGCGGCGGCCAGTCCGTCGAGACCGCCGGGGGCGGTCGCAGCCGGGATGCCGGCCGGCGCGGTGTAGCTTTGCGCGAAGGCGGCGCCGGAGAGGGTGAGACCGAGGGCGGCTCCCAGAATGAGGTGTGCGGTCATGGATCGAGTCCCAGGTTCGGGCCGGACGGCCTGAGGAGAGGAGTGGCCTCGCCTAAGAACCTAGAATTTGTGCATCGCTGCCTCGCAGGGCAACACGGAATGAACAAGGCGTGTGCATCATGTTCAGGCGCCGAACGCGCGAGCCCTCTCCTCCGGTCCGGGAGCATTGGAAATAAGCTGTTTCATATCATGGCCTTGGTTGCGGCTGCGACATTTACTGGCAGAAATGGGCAGCATGGCATGCATCTTTCCCGGTCCATGCTTCTCCACTTCAGAAGCGCTGTCCAGGCGTGCGGGGGAAGGTCCGACGCAGAGGCGGTGCTCCACAGGCACGGCCCTGCGGAAAGCCGTTCGGAGAACGGTCCCCACGGCCCGAAGGCCGGGGATCGCGCGGCTCAGCCTCGCCCGATCGTCGCCTCGATCTGACCGTGGGGCTCGTCGGTGGGCAGGAACACGGTGTTGGGGTTCTCCAGGCCGAACGGCGTCAGGTTGATCGGGATGTAGTGCTTGTTCGGCATGGCGAACCCGATTTCGGCGATCTCCGGAATGGCCGCCAGGACCGACTCGCCCATGCGGTACATGCTGTCCTGCACGCTGGCGCTGTAGGTCGTGCCGAAGACCTCGATCAGGATGTCGAGCACCCTGGCATTGGTCGCGGTGTAGTCGGCGGGCGCGCTCGCCCAGGTCCAGGTGGCGTCCATGGCGGTCGCGGCGATGCGGTCGGTGGCATCGGCCAGGGTGCGGTACTGGTCCTCGACGAAATCGGCCCAGCCCGATTGCGTGGTCTTCATGAAGGTGAAGCCCCGCAGCCCCGATTGCATCACCGCGCCGTCGCGGCTCGCCACGAGCTTGACGTAGCCCGTCCCGTTGCCGTCGAGGGTGAAGACGTGGCCATGCGGCCGACCGCCGATGGCCTGGCGCAGCCATCGCGTCTCCCTGCCCTCGATCCGGATCTCCTCGACCTGCGGATACGTGTCGAGGAAGGTGGCGGCGACGGCCTCGGCGAAGGCTTCCTTGTCGAGGGACAGGTTTTTGGCCGCGACCACGTTGACGATGTTCTTCACGCTGTCGGTGGCGACGCAGGCCCGGTTGTCGCCGTCGGTCCAGGCGGCATCGAAGGCGCCCTTCATCAGAACCGCGAGGGACAGTTCGCGCGGGGTGTGGTCATCGCCGTCGCGGGTCAGGCGCATCACCCGCACCCGGCCCTTGCCGTATTTGGAGGCGATCAGGGGCATGCTTGTCTCCCAGGAGGGGGGCGGTGGATGAAGACGGCCGTCGTCAATGCTCGGAGGACGCCGCCTGATGCCGGGCGGCGGCGCGGGCGGCCTCGTCGCCGGTCAGGCCGTTGAAGAACAGGTTCAGGCTCACCGCCGCGATCGCGCAGAGCAGGATTCCGGATTCGAGGAGCGGGTGCAGCGCATGCGGCATCTGCTTGAAGAAGGCCGGGGCGACGAGGGGGATCATGCCGAAACCCATGGAGACCGCAACGATGAACAGGTTGTTGCGATTGCGGGCGAAGTCCACCGCGCCGAGGATGCGCACGCCCGTCGCGCCGACCATCCCGAACATCACGAGCCCGGCCCCGCCGAGCACGCATTGCGGCACCGCCTCCACGAGGGCCGCGAGCTTCGGAATGAGGCCGAGCCCGAGCATGACGAACCCGCCGACCACCGCGACGTAGCGGGTGCGCACCCCGGTGACGCCCACGAGCCCGATATTCTGCGAGAACGAGGTGTAGGGGAACGTGTTGAAGACGCCGCCGATGATGGTGCCGAGACCGTCGCCGCGCAGGCCCCTGGTCAGGCGCCTCTCGTCGACAGGGTCCGCGCAGATCTCGGCGAGGGCCAGGAACATGCCGGTCGATTCGATCATCACCACGATCATCACGATGCAGAGGGTGACGATCGAGACGGGATCGAAGGTCGGGGCACCGAAGGCGAAGGGCCGCACCACGTCGAACCAGGACGCGGTGGCCACATGCCCGAGATCGACCAGCCCGACGAATCCGGCCACGAGCATCCCGGCGACGATGCCGATGAGCACCGAGGCCGAATTGACGAAGCCGGTGCCGTAGCGGGTGATCGCCAGGATCACGCACAGCACGAAGGCGGCGATGGCGAGATGGAGCGGCGCCCCGTAATCCGGGTTGCCGATCCCTCCGGCGGCCCAGTTCACGCCCACCTTCATCAGCGACACGCCGATCACCAGGATGATCGTGCCGGTCACCACGGGCGGGAACAGCGGCAGCAGCCGTCCGATGAGGGGGGCCACGAGAAACGCGAACAGGCCGGACGCGATCACGGCGCCGTAGATGCCGGTCAGCCCGATCTCGGGATTGGTGCCCATGGCGACCATGGGCGTGACGGCGGCGAAGGTGACGCCCATCATCACCGGCATGCGCACGCCGATCCCCGGCAGGCCCCAGCTCTGCAGCAGCGTCGCGAGGCCGCATGCGAACAGGTCGGCGCTCACCAGCATCGCCACCTGATCCGGCGGGAGTTTCAGGGCTCGCCCGACGATCAGCGGCACCGCGACGGCGCCGGCATACATCACGAGGACGTGCTGCAGCCCGAGCAGGCCGAGGGCGACGGGAGGTACCGTCGCCACGGGCATGCCGGCCGGTCCGGCGGTGTCGGGAGGTGCGGCCATGGTCGTGGCACTGGTCATGGGGTCGACGCCTCCGCCGCTCCGAGTCGATCCCTCACCGGGGATGCGCTGTCCGAGGGCGCAAAGCGTGTGCCACCGGGCCGGACCCCGCGATGGCGCGCATGGCCCGTTGCCTGCACCGGCCGGGCCTGCGATGCGTCGTCATCGCCTGCGTTCAACGGGGACCCGGCCGCCATGGCATCGACACTCGCAGCTCTGAACGAGGCCTCGGACGCGGATTTCGTCGCCGTGCTCGGTGCCGTGTTCGAACACGCGCCCTGGGTGGCCGAGGCGGCCCTGCCGCAGCGGCCCTTCGCCACCGTGGAGGCGCTGTTCACCGCCATGCGCGATGCGGTCCACAATGCGCAGGACACCCGTCGCCTCGCCCTGCTCACCGGGCATCCCGAACTCGCCGGGCGCGCCGCCCGCTCCGGGGCCATAGCCCTCGAGTCCATCGCGGAACAGGCCGCGGCCGGCCTCGATCGGATGTCGCAGGCGGAATACGCCCGGTTCGAGGCGCTCAACGCGGCCTACCGCGAAAAATTCGGGATCCCCTTCATCCTGTGCGTCAAGCGGCACGGCCGTGCCTCGCTGCTGAAGACCTTCGAGGCGCGGCTGGCATCCGTTCCCGATGTGGAGCGGCGCACGGCCGAGGCCGAGGTGATGCGGATCGCCGCGATCCGCCTGAACGCCCTGGTGAGCGGCCCCGGGCCGCTCTCGACCACGGGCCGGATCTCGACCCATGTCCTCGACACCGTCCGGGGGAAGCCGGCCGCCGGGGTGGCCGTCGACCTCGTCGAGTTCGTCTCGGCGACGGAGACGGTGCTGGTGGCGCGCGCGGTCACCGACGCGGACGGCCGCACCGACATGCCCCTGATCCATGGGCGCCCCGTGCCGATCGCCACCTACGAGCTGCGCTTCGGACTCGGCGACCATTTCCGGCGGGTCGGAGCGGGTCCAGGCCCCGCCCTCCCCGAACCGCCCTTCCTCGACATCGTGCCCCTGCGCTTCGGGGTGGGCGACCCGGAAGGCCATTATCACGTGCCGCTGGTGGCGACCCCCTGGAGCTATCAGACCTATCGCGGGAGCTGACGCGGAACCTCTCCGACCCTGCATCGATTTTCTTCGAGCGGCCAAAGACTTGCTTCTCGTTTTACGGTTCTCTTGCTCTTTGCCTCTCTTGAAAGGTCATCGACCATGCGTATGACGATGTCGGCCCTCGCTGTGTGCGGGCTCTTCGGGTTGACCGGCGCGGCCCTCGCCCAGGGGACCGGTGCGCCCGCCGGCCGCGACCCGGCGACGGCGCCCGGCGGGACCGAGGGCATCGCCGGCCCGCAGAACGAGCGGGAGGCGATCCGGAGCGGCGATGCCATCGCCGCGCCGCGCGGAGTCGGTGTGCCGGCTCCCCCGCCCTCCGACGAGCCGAAGGCCGACCGGCCGGCGCGCCACCACAACCACTGATCGCAGTGGCGCTCTCATGAACGAAGAAGCCCCGCCGGGACGCTCCGGCGGGGCTTCTTTCCATGCGACGGCGTAGAGTCCGGGGTTATTGGGTCAGCTTGTCGTCGATCCCCTTCACGTACCAGTTCATGCCGAGGATCATCGCGTCGGGGGCGGTCTCGCCCTCCTTCACGGCGACGCTTCCGTCCTGCTTCAGCACCGGCCCCGCGAAGGGGTGGATCTTCCCGTCGGCGATGGCCCGCTTGGTCTCCTCGGCCATGGCCTTCACGTCGTCGGGCATGTTGGTGAAGGGGGCCAGCACGACCATGCCGTCCTTGATGCCGCCCCAGGTGTCGTGGCTCTTCCAGGTGCCGTCGAGGACCGCCTTGGCCTCCGCGATCACGTAGCCGTTCCAGTCGTCGGTGATGGAGGTGAGCTGGGCCTTGGGGGCGAAGCGGTACTGGTCGGAGGACTGGCCGAAGGCGAGCTTGCCCTGCTTCTCGGCTTCCTGGAGGGGGGCGGCCGAGTCGGTGTGCTGGGTCAGGATGTCGGCCCCCTGCGCGAGGAGCGCCTTGGCCGCCTCCGCCTCCTTGCCCGGATCGAACCAGGTGTTCACCCAGACGACCTTGATCTTGATGTTCGGGTTGACCGCCTGCGCCCCGAGCATGAAGGCGTTGATGCCGCTGACGACTTCCGGGATCGGGAAGGACGCGATGTAGCCCACCGTGCCGGATTTCGAGAGCGTGCCGGCGATCTTCCCGCAGACGTAGCGGCCCTCGTAGAACCGGGCGGAATAGGTCGAGACGTTGTCGGAGCGCTTGTAGCCGGTGGCGTGCTCGAACTTCACCTTGGGAAACTTCCGCGCCACCTTCAGGGTCGGCTCCATGAAGCCGAAGGAGGTGGTGAAGATCAGGCCGGCGCCGGAGCGGGCGAGTTTCTCGATGGAGCGCTCGCTGTCGGCCTCGGGCACGTTCTCGAGGAAGGTGGTCTCGACCTTGTCGGGCAAGGCCTCCGCCAGGGCCTTGCGGCTGAGGTCGTGCTGGTAGGAGTACCCGAAATCGGCGACCGGCCCGACATAGACGAAACCGACCTTCAGCTTGTCGGCCGCAAGCGCCGGCCCGGCGGCGAGCATCGCGCACAGAACCGCACCGCCGAACCTCATTGACCTGCCCCGCATCGTGTCGTCCCTCTTGATCCAGTGCCGCACGGTCGTCGGAATCGCTCGCGTGTCATCGGCTCGGCGTGAAGACCCGCCCGAGCGAGGCGGGCGCCAGCGAGCCGCCGTGGCGCTGCCCGAGTGAGAGCAAGACCAGGGCCAGGATGGTGGCGAGATAGGGCAGGGCGGAGAGGAGCTGGCCCGGCAGGCCGAGGCCGGCGGCCTGGGCGTGGAGCTGCAGCACCGTCGCCCCGCCGAACAGCAGGGCCCCCGCCGCGACCCGCAGGGGCCGCCACGAGGCGAAGACCACCAGGGCGAGGGCGATCCAGCCGCGGCCCGCCGTCATCCCCGGCGACCAGAACGGGGTGTAGGCCAGCGCGAGATAGGCCCCGCCGAGCCCGGCGCAGGCGCCCCCGAACAGCACCGAGAGGAAGCGGACCTTGCGCACCTTCAGTCCGAGGGCGTGGGTCGCCACGTGGTCGTCGCCGATGGCGCGCAGGGTCAGGCCCGCCCGCGTCCGCCACAGGAACCACGACACGGCGACGACGAGGGCGACCGCCGTATAGACGAAGGCGTCCTGGCCGAAGACGAGGCGGCCGAGTCCGGGCAGGTCCGTGAGACCGGGGAGGGACAGGTGCGGTGCCGGATCGCGCTTCATCCCGACGTAGTTCGCGCCCACCAGCCCCGACAGGCCGAGCCCCAGGATGGTCAGCGAGAGGCCGGAGGCGACCTGGTTCGCGGCGAGCCCGACGGTGAGGATGCCGAACAGGGCGGCCAGCAGCAGGCCGGCGGCGGCGCCGCCGAGTGCGCCGAGGAAGGTCGAACCGGTCTGCACCGCCACGGCGAAGCTGACGGCCGCGCCGAAGATCATCATCCCCTCCACGCCGAGGTTGAGCACGCCGGAGCGCTCGGCGACGAGTTCGCCGATGCCGGCGAGGATCAGGGGGGTCGCGGCCGCCAGGACCGTGATGAGGACCATCTGGACGATGTCGAGGGTCATGATCGGCTCCGATATCCCTCGAAATGCCTCTACGAGACCGGGCGGCCGGACGGGCCGCCCGGCACGAGCCGCACGTGATAGCCGGCAAAGACGTCGGCCCCGAGGACGAGGCCGAGGAGCAGGCCCTGGAAGGCGCGGGTCAGGTCGAGGGGCAACTTCAGATCGATCTGCGCGCCCTCGCCGCCGATGGTGGTCAGCGCGATGACGATGGCGGCGATCAGGATGCCCGGCGGTGAGAGCCGCCCGAGGAAGGCGACGATGATCGCGGTGAAGCCGTAGCCCGGCGAGATCTCCGGCTGGAGCTGCCCGATCTTTCCCGCCACCTCGACGATGCCGGCAAGGCCCGCCGCGCCGCCGGAGATGGCGAAGACGGCGAGCGTCAGGCGGGCATCGGAGAAACCGGCGAAACGCGCCGCCCTCGGGCTCGCGCCGACGACCCGCACCTCGAATCCGAACAGGGTGCGGGCCAGCACGACGGTGGCCAGCACCACGGCGAGAAAGGCGACCACCACGCCCGCATGCAGCGTCTCGCCCTCCATGAGGTAGGGCAGCCGCGCCGCGGGATCGAAGCCGACGCTCTGGGGAAAGTTGTAGCCCGCCGGATCGCGCAAGGGACCGCGGACCATGTAGTCGAGGAGGAGCTGGGCGACGTAGACGAGCATCAGGCTCGTGAGGATCTCGGAGACGCCGAGGCGGACCTTCAGGACCGCCGGAATCATCGCGTAGGCGGCGCCCGCGAGCGTCCCGGCGATCAGCATCGCGGGCAGGATCCAGAGCGTGAACCCGCCCATGCCGTGCGTGGCGACGCCGACCCAGCCGCCGGCCAGGCCGCCGACGACGAACTGGCCCTCGGCCCCGATGTTCCAGAGATTGGCGCGGTAGCAGAACGCGAGACCGGTGGCGATCAGCGCCAGGGGCGCGGCCTTCAGGGCGATCTCCTGGAGCGACCAGACCTCGCTCAGGGGGGTGACGAAATAGGTGACGAAGGCGTCGCCCGGCGAGACCCCCAGGGCCGCCACGGCGATGCCGCCGATCAGCACCGCCGCCACGAAGGCCAGCGCCGGAGAGAGGATGTCGAGCACCGGAGAGCGGCGGGTGCGGGGAACGAGGTCAAGACGCATGATGCGCTCCGCGTGTCGTCGGACCCGGCGCGCGATCCCTTGCCCGCCCACGCTGCGTCTCGGGATAGCTTCCGAGGAGGGAGAGCATCCCCTCTTCCCCCGCGCCTACGATGTTCACCCATCTCGCGGACACCACGTGTCCCCTCTCCTGGAAGGAAAGGGACAGGGTGAGGTGGGTGAGTTTTCCGGAGATGGACCACACCTCACCCCAACCCTCTCCTTCCAGGAGAGGGAGACCGGCGCGCCTCATAGTGATGCCTCCGGTTGGCGAGAATAGCCGTCGAGCGGATGTGTGAATCCGGTAGCCCCGCGTGCGGGGAGAGGGGATGCGCGGGCATCGGTCAGTGCGCATGGGTCACCGCCTTTGACGCGTCCCGAGGTTCGGCCGACGCGTCTCCCGATCCGCCCATGAGCAGGCCGATGGCCTCGCGGGTCGTCTCGCCCGCGGGCACCGCCGTCGAGAGCGTGCCATCGTGTAGCACGGCGATGGAGCCGGCGATCTCGAACAGCTCGTCGAGGTCCTGGCTGATGACCAGGATCGCGGCGCCGCGCGCGGACAGGTCGATCACCGCCTGCCGGATATGCGCCGCCGCCGCCGCATCGACGCCCCAGGTCGGCTGGTTGATCACGAGCACGCCGGGCTCCGCCAGGATCTCGCGGCCGACCACGAATTTCTGGAGGTTGCCGCCCGACAGGGTGCCGGCGGCAGGGTCCGGCCCCGCCTTGCGCACGTCGAAGGCCTCGATCACCCGTCTGGCGAGATCGCGCGCGGCCCCGAGACGGAGCAGGCCGAAGCGGGTCAGCGGCGCGGTCGGGTAGCGCGAGAGCAGGGCGTTCTCGGAGAGGCTCATGAGGGGGGCCGCCGCGTGGCCGTTGCGCTCCTCCGGTACGAACGCCGCGCCGAGGCGCCGGCGCGCGTTGATGCCGAGCGCCCCCACGGCCGCACCGTCGATGCGCACGGCGTCCGGGTCCGGCGCGCGGGTCTCGCCGGACAGGGCGGCGAAGAGTTCGGCCTGGCCGTTGCCGGCGATGCCGGCGATGCCGAGGATCTCACCGCCGGAGACGCCGAGGGTGACGTCGCGCAGCGAGGTGGCGTGCAGGCCCGGAGCGGGGAGGGTGAGGCGGTCGAGGCGCAGGCGTTCCGCGCCCACCGTCCCGGCCGCGCGCCCCGTGACCTCGCGGACCGCGCTGCCCACCATCATGGCGGCAAGCGAGCGGGCCGTCTCCTCCTGGGGGTTGCAGGCGCCCACCACCTTGCCGCCGCGCAGGATGGTGGCGCGCACGCAAAGGCGCCGCACCTCATCGAGGCGGTGCGAGATGTAGAGCAGCGCCCGGCCCTCCGCGCGCAGGCGCTCCAGCATGGTAAACAGCACCTCCGCCTCGCCGGGGGTGAGCACCGAGGTGGGCTCGTCGAGGATGACGAGGCTCGGGTCCTGGAGCAGGCAGCGGACGATCTCGATGCGCTGGCGCTCGCCCGCCGAGAGCGACCAGACCGGGCGATCCGGTTCGAGATGCAGGCCGTAATCGATGCCGAGCTTGGCGATGCGGTCGGCCAGCGCCCGGCCGGACAGGTCCTTGGGCATGACGAGGGCGATGTTCTCGGCCACCGTCAGGTTCTCGCAGAGGGAGAAATGCTGGAAGACCATGCCGATCCCGAGCCGGCGGGCGGCTTCCGGGTTGGGCAGCTGCACGATGTCGCCCTTGTGCGTGACGACGCCCTCCGTCGGCTCCAGCAGGCCGTAGAGGATCTTCATCAGGGTCGATTTGCCGGCGCCGTTCTCGCCCAGAAGGGCGTGGATCTCGCCGGCGCGGATCTCGAGATCGACGCCGTCATTCGCCGTGAAGCTGCCGAAGCGCTTGACGATGCCGTAGGCGCCGAAGAGCGGGGTCGGTCCCGGCCTCGGGCCGGGCGGCGGGGCGGAGGGAAAGGGTGCGGTCGCCATCGTCAAACCGTGCCGAACAGGTGTCGGGCCAGGCGCGAGTGCTCCTCGCGAAGCCGTCGCGTGTCGAGCCCGACCGGGTGCCCGTCGATCACCCGCCATTGCCCGGCGACCATCACCCGGTCGGCCCGGTGCGCCCCGCACAGGACCAGGGCCGCCAGCGGATCGTGGCTGCCGGAGAAGCGCAGTTCGTCGAGGGTGAACAGGGCGAGGTCGGCCTCGCGGCCCTCCTCGATCCGTCCGATGTCGCTGCGCCCGAGGCAGGCGGCGGAGCCCTCGGTGGCCCAGCGCAGGGCGTCGAGATGGGTGACCTTCTCCGCGCCGTAGGTGAGGCGGTTCAGCATCAGGGCGTGCCGGACGCCCTCCATCAGGTTCGAGTTGTCGTTCGAGGCCGAGCCGTCGACGCCGAGGCCGACGGGGCTTCCCGCCGCCTCGAGATCGCAGGTGCGGCAGCACCCCGAGGCCAGGGTCATGTTCGAGGTCGGGCAATGGCAGACGCCGACCCCCGCCTTGCCGAGGCGGGCGATCTCCGCGTCGTTGAAGTGGATGCCGTGGGCGAGCCACGCACGCGGGCTCATCCAGCCGACCTCCTCCAGGTAGTCGACCGGGCGCAGCCCGAACGTCGACACACAATAGGCTTCCTCGTCGAGGGTTTCCCCGAGATGGGTGTGCAGGCGGCAATCGTGGCGTTCGGCCAGTGCCGCGCTCTCCTGCATCAGCCGCTTCGTCACGGCGAACGGCGAGCACGGCGCCAGCCCGATCTGCACCATCGCGCCGGGCGCGGTGTCGTGGAACAGGTTGAGCACCCGTTCGCTGTCGGACAGGATGGTGTCGTCGTCCTGAACCAGGGTGTCCGGCGGCAGGCCGCCGTCACGCACCGACACGCTCATCGAGCCACGGGTGACGACGGCGCGGATGCCGAGGCTCTTCGCCTCCTCGACCTGGATGTCGACGGACCTCTCGAGCCCCTTTGGGAACAGGTAGTGGTGGTCGCCCGCCGTGGTGCAGCCCGACAGCAGGAGTTCGGTATAGGCCAGCCGGGTGGCGAGGCGGAACGCGTCCGGGGTGAGCTTGTCCCAGACCGTGTAGAGCGCCTTCAGCCAGGGAAACAGCGGCTTGTTGATCGCCAGGGGATGGGCGCGCGTCAGCGTCTGGAAGACATGGTGATGGGTGTTGACGAGGCCGGGAATGACCACGTGGCGCGAGGCGTCGAAGGTCTCGTGCACCGGTGCCGCCGGCGTCCCGCCCGACGCCACGAGCTCCACGATGCGCGACCCCTCGACGACGAGGCCGCCGGCGGACTCCGCCGCGAGGATCGTCAGCGGGTTCCTGATCCAGAGGCGGCGGGCTCCGGCGTCTCGTTCGCTCATCCTGGCTCCCGATGTCATGTGCCCCGGAGCGGAGCACATTTCAGGCCCTTCGGGTATCCGTGCCTTCAGAAGATGTGAAAGGCGAGGCCGGCAAGGAAGCTCTTCTCTTCGTTTCCCTTGAAGTTCGCGCGATCGACGTTGCCGAACTTGTTCAGCCAGTACTGGAACCCGATGAAGGCATCGAGCTTGTTGGGCTGATTCCAGATCAGCTTGCCGATATCGAGGACGAGGTTCGTCCGCGACAGGAACTCGACGCCCGTCCCCGGATAATAGCCGCCCGGATAGTTGAACGGGTCACGGATACCCTTGCCCTTCGGCGTCACGATGTTGTTGAAGCCGGCGATGCTCAGCGGAAGGTTCGGGAGGAAGGTCAGCGGGAAATTGTAGACGATCTCGAACTCTGGAACGGTGTCGAAGCTGACGTCACGGTCGGGCTGGACGTTGAAGCCGTTGCGGTTCCATTCCTTGTAGGCATGGACGCTGATGTTGAGGAAGCCCGCCGGCACGTCCACCGAGAATGTCAGGCCCCCGACGACGTCGCGCTTCTTGGGACCGAAGGCGGTGTTCTTGGCGTTCGCATCGAAACCGAAGGAGAGCGAGACGTCCTTGACGATGCCGGGAATGGCGAAGGCCTTCGTCCCGGTGAGGGCGTTCAGGCTCAGGGTGCCGCGATAGAGGCCGTAGGCTTCCGTGGCGCCGTGATCGTATTGCGCGAAACCGCCCGGGACGTTGGTGGTCCCCGCCGGATCCTGTGACGTCGATTGCAGGATGTCGAGGGAGAAGAAGTTCGTGCCATAGGCCCAGGCGTCGGCATGGGAGATGTTGGTGATGTATTTCGGGATGTCGCGATTGCGGAAGCTGCCATCCGCCTTCTGGATCTGCACGCCCGGCTCCGCGGCCGGGAACTGATAGCGAAAGCTCACCTGCGTATCGGAGAACAGGAAGAAGGACGGCGCCTTCACCGGTGCCGGCTCGGCGACCTTGAGCGTCTTCACCGGATCGATGTCGGCCGCCATGCTGCCGTCGATCATGCCGCATCCGATCATGCCGAGCGACAGAGCCGCGACCGTGAGCCCCCGTGCGACCATCGTGCTTCTCCTCATTCGCAGCCTGTGAGGGGATGTCCGCAACCGATGTGCCATCGCGGGCCACCGGCCAACCGCCGATGGGTGGAGTCATATAATTGCAACGCATTCCCGGCATCGGGCCGCAACGCCGTCACGTTGCGGCACGCGGGAAACTCGTCGTACTCATGGCGCGCGCAGGCTCATGGCGCGCGCATGCCGTCCCTGCGCCGATCGCGTGTCGTGAACCGAGACCACAGTGCCTGCGTCCCCGACCCACTCCGAAAGCCTGTCCGACAGAATCGCCGACGCCATCCTGTCGGGTGAATTCCCTCCGGGCGCCCGGCTGGACGAACAGGTCCTGGCCACGCGCTTCGGCGTCTCGCGCACGCCGGTGCGCGATGCCCTGCGGCTTCTCAACGGCACCGGCCTGATCGACCTGCGCCCCCGCTTCGGCGCCACCGTGCGGACGATCACGCCGGACCAGCTCGACATGCTGTTCATCGCCATGGGCGAGATCGAGGCGACCTGCGCCCGCCTCTCGACCCTCAGCATGACGTCGACGGAGCGCGGCCAGCTTCGGATGCTGCATGAGCGCATGGGCGCCCTCGCCGAGGCCGGGGACCACGACAGCTACGTCGTCGCCAACCGGGATTTCCACGGGCTCCTCTACGAGGGCGCCCACAACACGGTGGTGGACGAGATCGCCCGCAATCTGCGGCGGCGGCTGACGCCGTACCGCCGCGTCCAGTTCCAGGCACCGGGGCGCCTCGCCCGCTCGCATGCCGAGCACGGCCTCGTCGTCCGCGCCGTCCTCGCGCGGGACGCCGCCGCCGCGAATTCCGCGATGCTCGTCCACATGAGCGTCGTCGAAGACGCCTTCGAGACCCTTGACGCCCAGAGCGCCGCCGCGCGCGAAGCGGCCGGAGAACGGGCGCGCGACCGCCTAGAGCGGATCGCCGCGCCGGTCCGCGCGGGCAAGGCGCGCCCGCCGCGCTGACGGGGTCGGCTCCCCTCGGGGAGCATGCATAGAAGCTCGCCAGGACGAGGCCAATCTTCGGGCATCGAAGTGTATGGTTTGGGCAGGGTTTTTCCGGTCCTTGCATACATCATGAAGCCCAGCCGGTCCGATTCGCGATGGCGCGAGGCCCCTGATGCCCAACCTCCTCGAAGCCCAGCCGTCCCCGCTCCCCTTCGATGCATCGAGCACGGCCCTCGTCATCATCGACATGCAGCGCGACTTCCTCGAGCCCGGCGGCTTCGGCGAGAGCCTCGGCAACGACGTCTCGCTCCTCGCCTCCGCCGTGCCCCCGACGAGAGCCCTCCTCGACGCGGCCCGCGCGTCCGGACTCCTGGTCGTGCATACACGGGAGGGGCACCGGCCGGACCTCTCGGATGCGCCGCCGGCCAAGCTGGAGCGCGGTGAGCCCACGGCGCGGATCGGTCAGCCCGGACCGATGGGCCGCATCCTGATCCGCGGCGAACCCGGGCACGACATCATTCCCGCGCTGGCGCCGCAGGATGGGGAGCCGGTGATCGACAAGCCCGGCAAGGGCGCCTTCTACGCCACCGAACTCGCCGACGTGCTCGCGGCCCGCAACATCGCCACCCTTCTCGTCTGCGGCGTGACCACCGAGGTCTGCGTGCACACGACGGTGCGCGAGGCCAACGACCGCGGCTATCGCTGCGTCGTCGTGGCCGATGCCTGCGGTTCGTACATCCCAGAGTTCCACGCCGCCGGGCTCGCGATGATCAAGGCGCAGGGCGGCATCTTCGGCTGGGTCTCGGATTCGGACAGCGTCATCGCTGCCCTCGGCCGGCACGGCTGAACCCCTTTTTTCCGGCGCGGCACCTTCGCCCCGCCTCGGCACGATGGAGGGCACCACGGTGAGCGGCATGACGAACACGGCCGGCGCATCCCGCGGCCCGGCCCTCTGGGTGCCCGGCGACTGGAACGCGTTCTTCGGTTTCGGCACCAACATCCTCGTCAACATGCTGGTGCTCACCGGCCTGCTGCGCTTCGTCCTCGGCATGCCCGACGCGATCACCTTCGGGCGCATCCTGCCCGCCGTCGGCCTGATGCTCTTTCTCTCCACCGCCTATTACGGCTGGCTCGGCTACCGGCTCGCCAAAGCCACCGGCCGCGACGACGTCTGCGCGCTGCCCTCCGGCATCAGCGTGCCGCACATGTTCATCGTGGTCTTCGTGATCATGCTGCCGATCAAGCTCTCCACCGGCGATCCGGTGAAGGCCTGGGAGGCGGGACTCGCCTGGGTGTTCATCCAGAGCTTCATGCTGATGATCGGCGGGTTCATCGCCCCCGTCATCCGGCGCATCACGCCGCGCGCGGCGCTCCTCGGGACGCTGGCCGGCGTCTCCGTCACCTTCATCGCCATGCGCCCGGCGCTGGAGCTGATCCAGACCCCGGTGATCGGCGTCGTCGCCTTCGCCATCATCCTGCTCGCGTGGTTCGGCGGCGTGCGCTATCCGGGCCGCCTTCCGGCCGGCCTCGTGGCCATCCTGTTCGGCATGGCCGTGGCCTGGGGGGCGAAACTGTTCGGGATCGATATCGGCGGGGTCAGCGGCCCCGGCCTGACGAGCGCGCTCTCCGGCATCGGCTTCTCGGTGCCGCTGCCGGCCATCGGCCATGTCTTCGGCGGCTTCGAGTTCATCGGGATCATCCTGGTGACGGCGATCCCCTTCGGCATCTACGACCTCGTGGAGGCCATGGACAACGTCGAGAGCGCGGAAGTGGCGGGCGACGCCTACCCGACCACGCGGGTGCTCACCGCCGACGGGGTGGTCAGCCTGATCGGCTGCCTCATGGGCAACCCCTTCATCAACGCCGTCTATATCGGCCATCCCGGCTGGAAGGCGATGGGCGGGCGGATCGGCTACTCCTTCGCCACCGGCATCGTCGTTCTGCTGCTCGCTTGGCTGAACCTGATCTCACTGATCTCCAGCGTGGTGCCCATCGTCGCGATCTCGCCGATCCTGCTCTACATCGGCATGCTGATCGGGGCGCAGGCCTTCCAGGAGACGCCGCATTCACACGCGCCGGCCATCGTTCTGGCCTTCGCGCCGCATCTCGCGGCCTGGGCCAAGACGCTGATCGACGGGGCGCTGGGGGCGGCCGGCACCAGCGCCGCTGCGGTGGGCATGGACAAGCTCGGACAGGTCGGCGTGCTCTATCACGGGCTCGCCGTGCTCGGCGAAGGCGCGATCCTCGGCGGGCTGATCCTCGGTGCCATCGCGACCTTCATCATCGAGCGCGACTTCCCGAGGGCCTCGGCCTTCGCGGCGGCCGGGGGCGTGCTGACCTTCTTCGGCTTCATGCACGGGCCCGCCGTCGGCTTCGCGGTGACCCCGACCCTGGCGCTCGCCTACCTGCTCGTCGCCGGCCTGCTCTTCGTCGCGGCCCGTGGCACGGTCCCGGTCCCGGCGATGGCGCGGACCACACACGCCCCGGCGGAATAGGTGACGGGTCGCCCGCGGGCATCGACCGCATCCGTCCGGTCTGGCCTTCGGCCTGCGGTCCCGATTCCCAGACCTGGGTGACGCCGAAAAAAAGGGGTTGCTGCCTCGGCAACCCCTCCGGATTCCGGCCCGACGCGTCAGGCTATTCCGCGGTGCCCCACTCGTCCTTGGCCTGGGCGGAGGTCCGGTTCAGCTTGACCTTGCCGTCCTCCACCGCATCGATCGAGTCGATGTGGAGGAAGTGGTGCCGGCCCTGCGCTTCGGGATCGGTCCGGGTGAGCTTGATGCGCTGCCCGTCGAGATGATCCACCGTGCCCACATGCCCGTCATCGGAACCGACGACCGGCATATGCTCCTGGATCTTGCTGGTATCGACCATGATGCGATCTCCCTACTCGGCCTTGGCCCTGGACTCAGCTTTGGCGCCCTTCTTCCGGGGAGCCGCCTCGTCTTCCGTCCCGGTCTTGTTTTCGATCGCGGTCTCTTCGGAGCCCTCGACGTTGATGGTCTGAGCGATCTGCGTGAGGAGTTCGTCGGTCTTCTTCTCCTCCTGAAGGGTTTCGTCGAGGAGCTTGGCGGCATCCTCGTAGCCGAGCTGGCTCGCCCAGGTCTTGAGGGTGCCGTAGCGGGCGATCTCGTAATGCTCCACCGCCTGTGCGCAGCCGATCAGGACCGCATCCGCCGCCGGGCTGTCGCCGAAATCCTCGAGATCCTCTTCCATCTCGGCGGTCAGGCCCTGCATGGCCTCGCAGGTCTTGGCCCGCGCCGACTTGCCGATGATCTCGAACACCTGCTGAAGGCGCTCGACCTGAACGGCGCTCTCCTCGGCATGGGTCTCGAACGCCTGACGCAACTCGTCGTGCTCGGCGGATTTGGCCGACTTCTTCAACGCGCGAACGGATTGCTTCTCCGCGTAATAGACGTCCTTGAGAGTCTCGTAGAAAGCATCATGCAAAGTTTTCTGCTTGGCTGCCATGGACATCATCCCACTTGAACGAGTGTATTATTTCGTACCGACGCGGCATGGCGCTGTCAGTCCTCCAAAGAACGCTCGCTTTGCCTTGCGGCTCCCAAAAAATAGAGATCGATATTTGGGGGAAAACTATGGGGATTGCGTCCGGCCGTGGAACCTTTCGCAGCCGGGCTGCCATGCTTGGCGGTCGAGCCGACGTCAGGACGCGGTGGGAGGATGGAGCCGCAGCCGCCCGGCCTCGCCGCAGGCCGTGAACCAGGCCCGCTCGGCGTCCCAGGGATGGCCGGACCAGCCGGCGAAGCCGAACCCATAGACGTCGATCGGGGGCAGGGTCGGGCTCCGCCCCTCGATGATGGCGAGGGCCACGAGGAAGCCCGTGCTCGGATTCGGGGTGCCGGAGACGTGGGGGGCCAGCAGGTGGCGGGCGCGGTCATGCAGGGCGGATGGGAGGACATGGACCGGGCGGCGGGCGAGCTTGTCCCGCAGGGGAGCCGTCCAGCAGACGCGCTCATGGGCTCCCTCCTCGTCCGGCGCGAGTTCGGGGAAGGCCAGCAGGTAGCTGCGGGCCTGCCGGATCACGGGGCGATCGAGGAACCCGAGATCCTCCATCCAGGCGCGGGCCTGGCCTCCGCGATTGACGAGGGCGAGGTGGGTCACGCGCGATCCCGCCGGGCCGCCGAAACCCGCGGCGTTGTTGAAGCGCACCACGCAGGACGCTCCGTCGATGGCCCGGCCGTGATCGCCGATCTCCCGCGCGTTGCCCACGAGGGCGAGGTGGGGATCGTCCAGGGCAGGCCATGACCACATGGGCTGAGTCGACATGGGCTGAGTTCCTTGAGCGGGCCACCGGTGCGGGGATTCGTGGATGGGGCGGCGGGACCTATGACGATCCGTCCGACCGGGCCAGGGACGATCCGGGCGCCGTCCGCTCCATGGCGTTGAGGACGTCGGCAAGGGCGGCAGCCGCCTCCCGGCTCAGTCCGACCTGCCGGACGCTCTTCACCAGCGCCGGCTCCAGCGTCTTGGTGTCGTAGACCGTCCACCCTCCGAGCTCGGGAGCGATGGCGTAGACGGCATGTTCGTTGTCGTTCATGGCGCGCCTCGCATTCGAGGAGAGAGGATAGGGCGCGAAGGCCCAACTCCCAGCCTTGCGCGTCGGCGCCCTGCGCTCGCACCGCGTCTTTCCGACCCATCGGCGGCTGGAATCATGGCGCGCGGGTTCGGACAATACGGAAAAGCCCGCCTCGGCCGAAGCCGGGCGGGTGAAGTTTTGCTCATAGGAAGGCTCCTCTCGAGGAGCGAGAGCATCATGTTCCTTCTGGTATACCAGCGTCAAGGCCGGAACGACGCAGGATCACCGGAAACCGCAATTCCATCGGTTTGGCTCACACCATGAGGATCGTCGCGTGATCCCTGCGCCGAGATCCTTCGAAAAAAGCGGGGAGCCGCCGGCCCCCCGCTCTTCGTGTGGTCGTCGCCGGCGTGTCGGGCCATCCGGGGCCGGAGGGCGATCGACCGCCGGTGGAGCCCGGGTCAGAGGATGAACGACCCGCTGTCTATGGCCTGATGACCCTGGACGATGAAGTCGAAGTCTGATGCACCGTCGCCATTCGTATCACCCTGTATGAGAGCGTTGCCGCCAGCGAATTTCACTCGCAGCTCGCCAGCCTCGCCGGAGAATGCCTGGGTTCCGACGAACTGGAAGCCCTGGTCCCCGGCCAGCCCGAAATTCGCATCGATCGCGCTCAGGTCGATGCGGTCGCCCGCGGCGAAATCGAAGTCCTTGATGATGTCGCGTCCGCCGATGGCGACGTCGCTGTCGGTGACGTCTTTGAACACGAACGTGTCGGCACCGCCGCGGCCGTAGAGAAGGTCACGGCCGTCACCGCCGTAGATCTCAGTATCGCCGGCGTTGCCGAAGATCTCGTTGTTGCCGGCATTGCCGTTGGCGACGAGAGCCGCGTTTCCGCTAAGAACCATCTTCTCCGTATCGGTTTCCATCGTGTGACTGACGGTCGAGCGGATCGTATCGAAGCCCTCGCCCGGCTGTTCGATGGCGCGATCCCCGGCATTGTCGATGAGGTAGGTGTCATTGCCGGTGCCCCCGCGCATGGTGTCGGCTCCGCTGCCGCCGAGCAGGGTGTCGTTTCCGCCATGGCCCGTCATGACGTCGTCGCCGGCACCGCCGCTCAGACGGTTGTTGCCGTCGTTGCCGGTGATGTCGTTGTCGAGGTCGTTGCCGAAACCGCTGAGGTTGCGAGCCCCTGTCAAGACGAGGTTCTCGACATTGGCCGCGAGGCCGTAGGTCACCGAGGCATAGACCGTGTCGTTGCCCTCGCCGGGGAGCTCCACGATCTTATCGCCGACCCTGTCGACGAAGTAGGTGTCGTCACCGAGACCGCCATGCAGGGTGTCGTTGCCGGTTCCGCCATCGAGAATGTCGTTTCCGCCCTTGCCGAACAGGAAGTCGCTCCCGCCCTCGCCGTGGAGGGTGTTGTCCCCGCCGGTGCCGAAGAGGGAGTTGTTCAAGGTATTGCCCGTCCCATCGAGATTTCCGGCGCCGGTCAACACGAGGCGTTCGACATTGGCCCCGAGGGTGTAGTCGATCGAGGAGCGCACGGTATCGGTGCCCTCGCCGGCCAGTTCGATGACTTGGTCGCCAGCATCGTCGACCACGTAGGTGTCGTCGCCGGTGCCCCCGCGCATCGTGTCCGCGCCGGTGCCGCCGAGAAGGGTGTCATCTCCCCCGCGTCCCGAGAGCATATCGTCGCCGGCGCCCCCGTCGAGGCGGTTGGCACTGTCATTGCCCACGAGGCTGTTGTCGCCCTCGGTACCGGTGGCGTCGATGGCGTCGGTTCCGATGAGGATGACGTTCTCGACATTGGCGCCGAGGCTATACGTCACCGACGAGCGGACGGTGTCGTTGCCCTCGTCGGCGGCCTCGATGACCTGATCGCTCGTGGAATCCACGACGTAGACGTCATCGCCGGTACCGCCGCGCATGATGTCGTCACCGGCGCCGCCGATGAGGACATCGTCGCCGCCGCGTGCGGTGAGACGGTCGTTGCCGGCGCCGCCGTCGAGGCGGTTGTCGCCGTCGTTGCCGACGATGCTGTTGTCGAGGGCATTGCCGGTTCCGTCGATGCTGCCGGTGCCGGTGAGGATCAGGTTCTCGACGTTGTCGGGGAGTGTGTAGGTCACGGAGGAGCGCACGGTGTCGTCGCCCTGGCCGGGGGCCTCCACCACGCTGTCGCCGGGTGAATCGACGATGTAGGTATCGTCGCCGCGGCCGCCGATCATGGTGTCGTTGCCGGCGCCGCCGTCGAGGGTATCGCTGCCGATGCCGCCGCGCAGGGTATCGTCGCCATCGCCGCCGGTCTGGGTGCCGCCGGCATCGATGACGATGTCGATGAGGTCGGGGGTGGCGTCGAGATTGAGGCCGACCAGGGAGACCGTCTCATCGAGGGTTCCGAGGAGGATGTCCACGGTGCCGCCGACGAGATCCGTCACGAGGGTTCCGACGCTCCCGAGAATGCCGGGGCTGGTTTCCGTTCCGAGATTGACCGGCTGGAAAGGCAGGTCGAGCGTCGCCAGGACCGTATCGCCGAGCTTGACCTCGACTCCGTCATAGCCGCCGCTGGCCGAAACTGTCCCTGTTAAGACGCCGGTCGAGGCCTCGATTTCCCAATTGCCACTGTAATTGTAGGTGAGGCCGTCCGCCTCGATCGTGAGAACGTTGAACGTATCGGTTCGGCTGCCGTCGAGAAGGAGGTTCCCGACGCTGCTGACGAGCCCTGTGAACGACAAGTCGGCGTTGGCTAGGTTTGGAACGAAGAAGTCACGAACGTCGAAGCCGGCATTGGTCAGGATTGATACAGTGGCCATTGTGTTCTCCAAACCCACAAAGCGGGATTAACTGGATAACTTGAGTGCCATGCCTGTTCACATGGCAGGAAGTAGGCGCTTAGCCCGACTTTCAAAGGCACGGTACGCTCGATCTGTTCCCGTATTACAGTCCGATTGCGCTTGAGTTGGCGCTTCGGTACAAATTTGTACTTAACAACAGTTTTCATTTGCTTGAGGTTATGTATTCATTCCGACAATTTGAGTGTTCGATTTGTGCCATGCAGCATTCGCTGGCGGCGCAAGGCTAAATCATTCGATTTCGGGGCGGCTCGAGTCGTGGGGTCAGGTCCGCGCAGAGCGGAAAGGCATCGCCGCCGGGGTCGCCGGTTCGGCTGCCCCATGTCGGGCCGTCCCTCCCGCCGTATGCCGCCGGCTCGGCAGATCGACGGTTCACTTCGCTGTTGCGAGATCGTCCGTCCAAGCCCGGGCGTCGAGGATGCCGCCTCGGGGCGGTGCCACGGGCTCGATGTCGGGAGTGGCGGTCAGGGGCGGCCGGCCGAGGGAGCCGGGGCCGGCCACGAACCTCAGGATTTCGGGACGGCCACCCGACGACGCCCGAGACGGACCACGCATCCCGGCGGGAGGCGGGTCAGGTCGGGAGGCGCGTCACGTCGGGCTCTCTATCGATTCCGGCTGCCGGGATGCGACTGTCTGACGTCGGCGTACAGCGCCTCGCACGCGTCCAGCCAGACGTCGTGGGTGAAGTGGCGGCGGACGCGGTCATGCGCGCTCCGTCGCGGGATGGCCAATGCCCGCCCGATCGCGTCGGCGAGGGCGGTGTCGTCTCCGGGCGGGGCGAAGGCGCCTGCCTCGCCGATGACCTCGCGAGCCGCTCCCCTGTCGATGCTGGCCACGGGCAGGCCGCAGGCCATGGCCTCGATGGCGACGAGGCCGAAGGGCTCGTCCCAGCAGGGTGTGAACAGGAAGACCGAGGCCCGGCCGACTTCCGCTGCGAGCGAGGCTCCATCGAGATGGCCGCCATAGCGGATCGCCCCGCCGAGGAGTGGCCTGACCGTCTCCTCCCAGTATCCGGCATCCTCCGTCGAGCCGAAGAGGGTGAGGGCGATGCCCGCCTTCCGCGCCGCCTCGATGGCGAGGTGCGTCCCCTTGTAGGGCGTGATCCGGCCGCACCAGACGGCGCTGCCGTCGCCACGGTCGCGGTAGGGCCAATCGGCCGGGTCGATGCCGTTGGGGAGCACCGACACCTCGGGCGGCGCCCCCTCCGGGAACCAGGCACGCAGCTGCCCTTGCGACGTCACCGTGATCCGGTGCGAGGGGGCGACGCCGTCGTGAACGAACCAGCGCAGGGCATCGTAGGGCGGCACGTGGAGGGAGGTGACGGTGGGCACCGCCTCCGTTCGCCCGCGCGCCAGGGGCAGGCGGCTGAGGCTATTGTTGTGGACCACGTCGAAGCCGCCGGCGGCGATCCGATCGCAGGCGGCGGCGTAGCCGGCATCGAGATGGGCGATCAGCGCCGGGTTGCCGGTATGCTCCTGGCCGGGGAACGTCCGCTCCTGGTGCTCGGGCAGGACCGGGTCGAGGGTGAAGCGCGGGTCGCTGTCGCCGGAGGCGAACAGCACGACCTCGTGGCCGCGAGCCTGCAGCCCCCGGGCGAGGTGCCAGCTATGGGCCTCCATGCCGCCCTTGAAGGGCTGGGCGATGGGCTGGCGCACATGGGCGAGGAGCGCAATCCTCATCGGATGGCTTTCATGCCGGCTCGGGCTCCGCCGCGAGGGCCCCGGCCCGTTCGCCGAGGGCGGCGGCGTTCCGTGCATCGAGGATGCGGATGACCGAGGCCGTGTTGGAATAGGGCTGGTGGCTCTGCTGGCCCGTGAGCGCGAGATCGTCGGCATCCGGTGGGCGCAGGATGCGGATCGGCCGCCCGGGCGTGTCGTCGATCAGCCCCATGAGGCGGAACGCATGGAGCCAATGGCCCATGGTCCGGTAGCCCCACTTCGCCTCGAACAGCTCGGCGTTGCGCACCACGCTGTCGAGATGATGGATCGGCGGCATGTGGTGCGGATGGTACTGGTGATAGACCCGCGCACCCTCGAGCCAGGCGATGGCGATGCCGCGCTCGTCGAGGAGCTTGCCGAAATCGGTGTCCTCGCCGCCATAGCCCGCGTAGCGCTCGTCGAAACCGCCGACGCCGAGGAAGGTCGCCCGCCGCATGGCGAAGTTCAGGGACCAGAAGCAGCGATAATCATTGCAGATCTCGATACCCTCGGCCGGCGGGCCGCGCCGGTCCGAATGCCGGACGGCGACATCCGCGAAGCCGTCGTAGTTCCACGCGCCGGCGGTGGCGCCGCCGGGGAGGTAGAGCACCTCGCCCATCAGCAATCCGTCGCATTCCTCGAGGCGGCGGGCGTAATCCGCCACGAGGGTGGGCGCGGGGATGCAGTCCACGTCGAGGAAGACCACCGCCTCCCCCGATGCGACCGCCACGGCGCGGTTGCGCGCGGCGGCGAGCGGCAGCGGGTCGCCCGCCACCGGGATCTGGCGGATCGGGAACGGCGCCTCCGGCAGGTCGTAGGGATCGTCCTGCATGCGGGCGACGACGAGTTCGGCGGGAGCTTGCGTCTGACGCATCAGGCCGAGGACGAGGTTGGTGAGATGCGTAGGCCGTCCCTTGGCCAGCGTCACGACGGAAACGGTCGACATTCTCGAGGTCCGGTTCTTGGGGGAGCGGAAGGGGTCAGGCGCCTGGCGCGGCGGGAGCGCCGGCCCAGAGTTCGTCGGTGAGGGTTTCGAGCCAGCCGGCGGCGCGGGCGGCGGCCTCCGGGGCGTGGAGCGGGCGCAGGGTCTCCCCGTCGAGGCGGCGCGCCCGGTCGAGGAGGTCGCGCCAGCCCTGGAGGTCGCCGGGCCAGTGCGGGGCCTGCACGGCGACGCCGAGGCGCACCAGGGCCTCGGCCTTGCGCGTCTGCTCGCCGAAATAGCGCCATTCGGGCATCACCACGAGGCGCCCTCCCACCCGCGCCACCTCGTGGACCGTGTTGTCGCCGGCGGACGCGATGACGATGTCGGCGGCGGCGAGGTAGTCGGTCACGGACGGCACCCATCCGAGTTCGCGCAGATTGCCGAAATCGGTCTCGTGCCCCTCGCGGTGGGTCGGCCCCAGGGTCAGCCAGAGGGCGTCGGGCACGGCGCGTGCCGCCACGGTGAGAGGCGCGTAGGGCGTGCCGCTGCCCCCGCCGCCGGTCACGGCGACGACGATCTCCCGGTGGGGATCGAGCCGCAAGCGGGCGCGGGCCTCGGCGCGGGGGAGCACCGGATCGACGCTGGTGCACAGGCCGCCGCTATAGAAGGTCCTGGCGCGGAGGTAGTCCGGGTAATCGTCCTGCTCCAGCCGCTCGTCGAAGGGGGCGAGCATGCCGATGCAGGCCTCGTAGGCGCCCACATGGCCGATGTCGGAGCGGTCGCCGTGCATGCGGATCTGCACAGCCGGCACGCTCGCCGCGCGCGCCAGCAGGGCGATCTCGGCCGAGACGTCCACAACGAACAGGCCGACCTCCCGGTCGTCGAGGTGGTCGAGGATGGTGCGCATGGTCCGGCGCGTCTCGCTCACGCCCAGCGGCACGCAGTGCATCACGCGGGGTGTCGGTTCGGCGAACAGCCGCGCGGTGGGCACCCTGGCGCCGATCATGTTGGGCAGGGCGACAATCTCGATATCGCGGGAGAACCCGTCGAACAGGCTCGGATCGGCAGTGAGGACGGAGACGGGCCGCGTGGCGGCGAACTCGGCCACCACGGCGCGGGTGCGGTTGGCGTGCCCGCGCCCCTGGTGGTGGACGAAGAAGGCGATGGGTTTCGTCATGGGACTCGAGGTGGGTTCAGGAGAACAGGCGCGTGCCGGGCTGTCGGGCGGCGGCGATCTCGGCGGGGTCGGGTGCGCGCAGGCGCCGGATGGAGGTGGCCTGCGCGTCCCAGGCGATGAGGCCGGCATCGCGGAACTGGCCGAGCCAGTATTCCATGCACCAGGTGCCGTGCCGGGCATGGAAGCGGGTGGCGTTGCGCAGGATCGACTCGAAATGCGGCAGGGGCGGCACGTGGACCGGGTGATGCTGGTGGTAGGCCCGCGCGCCCGCGATCCAGAAGGTCGGCAGGCCGGAGGCCGCAAGGCGCACGGCGAAATCGGTTTCCTCGCCGCCATAGCCCGAGAAGCCCTCGTCCATGCCGCCGACGCTGCGGTAGGCGGAAGCCGGGAGGGCGAAGGACAGGCCCCAGAGTTCCCGCGCCTCCGGTTCCGGGCGCAGGCCGGTCTCCGGGATCGGGGGCTTGGCCGGATGCACCCGCCCGGCACGGTCGAGCGCCTCGCAATCGAGGCGAGGGCCCACGGCGCCCTCGGGCAAGTAGAGCACTTCGCCGAGCAGCAGAGCCTCGGCCTCGGCTCCGGCATAGGCCGCGACCAGCCCCGGCCCGGGGATGCAATCCACGTCGAGGAAGATCAGGCGCTCGCCCTGCGCCGCCTCGGCGGCGCGGTTGCGGGCGGCGGCCAGCGGCATCGGCTCACCCGGCACGTGCAGGTGCCGGACGGGACAGCCGGGATCCGGGAGGTCGGGGACCGGCTCCGGCTGCATCCAGGCGATCACGAGTTCCAGGGGCGCCACCGTCTGTCGGGCGAGCCCGCGCATCAGGTTGCGCAGATGCTCCTCGCGGTGGCGGACCAGGGTGAGAACGCTGACGGAGAGCGCTCTAGCCGGCATGGACGGGCATCTTCCGGAAATGCGCAACGCCCTCGATGACACCGCGCGCATGCGAGGCGCGGGCGACGTAGGAATGGCCGAGCGCCGCATGGGTGGCGAGGTCGTCGGAGAAGTTGGCGACGATGATCGCCTGTCGCCGCACCCGCAGCATCTCCACGTCGTTGCCGGAATCGCCCGCAACGAACACGTCGCCTTCGGCGAGGCCGTAGAGTGCGCGGACGTGGTCGACCGCCGTCCCCTTCGAGGCCGCGGGCGGCAGCACGTCGAGGTAGCGGCCGTGGCTGTGGATGATCGAGGCGGCGAGGCCCGAAGCGTCGAGTCTGCCCCGCACGCGCCGGGCGGTGGCGGCATCGCCGAAATAGCTGAGCTTGTGCGGGCGCTGTTCCAGGGGGCCCTGCGGAACGAGGTCGGGAACCTGCCCGAGCACGGCCCGCACCTCCTCCCGGCTCCAGCCACGGGAGACCGTGTCCCGCCAGGACCGGTCGGCGGTGTAGCTCACCCCGTTGGCGTCGAGATGGTAGATCTCCGAGCCCACCGACGTGATCATCACCTGGGGGCGCGGGCTCGCCTGCTGCTCCAGGATCGCCATGGCGCTGTGGAACGACCGCCCGGTGGCGACGCCGAAGGCGAGGCCCTCCTGCTCGCTGCGCCAGAGGCGGAACGCGGTGAGGCCGGCGTCGCACCCGACCAGGGTGTTGTCGATGTCGCAGATCAGGAGCTGGCGCGGATGGCTCGGCGGCGCCTCGGCCGCCCCGAGGGCGCGCAGCAGGGCGTGGTAGCGCAGGGCGTGCCGGTCCCAATCGTAGGCCGCCGCCGCCCGCTCGCCGCCGGCGACGAAGCGGTCGCGCAGGCCGGGCTCGGTGAGGATGCGCAGGCAGGCCCGCGCGATCCCGGCCGGATCACGCGGATCGACGAGGAGGCCGTTGCCGCAGGTCTCGACGATGTCGTTGGGGCCGCCGCTGTCGGTGGCGACCAGGGGCAGGCCGGCGGCGGAGGCCTCGAGCAGGGTCAGGCCGAAGGGCTCGTTGAGGGCCGGGTTGACGAACACCCCGCCGCGCTCGCGGGCATAGGCGTACAGGGCCGGCACGTCGTCGGGGCGGTGGGTCTTCGGATAGGCCACCCGCCCGTAGAGGTCGTGGCGGTCGATGAGCACGAGGAGGTCGCGCATGGTCTCGGCCATGCCGCCGTCGAGGTCGGCGAGGTCGTCGCGGGTTCCGGCCACGAGGACGAGGTTGGCGCGGGCCTGGAGCTCCGGGCTCTCGCCATAGGCGGTGACCAGGGCGGCGAGGTTCTTTCTCGCCACGGGCCGGGCAAGGGCGAGCAGGGCGGGTTTTCCGGGTTCGCGCAGGAAGCGGTCGATGGAGGCGTCCACCCTCGGGCAGGTCCGCGCCGCGTGGAAGCGCGCCAGGTCGCTGCCCGGCGGCAGGACGCGGATGCGGCCGGGATCGTAGGCCGCATAGGTCGCGTATTGCACCTCGGCCTCGTCGCGGGAGGAAGCGACGACCAGGGCGGCGCGGGCAAGGGCCGTCTCCTCGGCCGCGATCCGGTGCGCCAGGGACGGGGTATCCGTCGGCGGCCGGCCCATGGCGCGGACCTTCACCCGCCCGAGGGAATGGGCGGTGAACACGAAGGGGATGCCCAGCCGGTCCTCGACCAGGGCGGCGACGGCGGCGGCATCGGCATAATGCGCGTGGATCATGTCGGGGCGCACGGGCTGCGCGGCGATCCAGGCGACGAGGGCTTCTGAGAAGCTTTGCACCTCCCCGCGCAGCGCTTCCTTGGGCAGGTAGTCCGGCGACGCGCTGGCGAGTCGCACGATCGTCACCTTGTCCGATACGACTTCCTCGGGCACGGCGTAGTCGGCCCCGAGCGAACTTTCGAACAGGCGGGTGGCGATGACGATCCGGTCCGCAGCCGCGTCCCGGGCACAGGCCCGGACGAGATCGAGCAGGTAGCGGATATGGCCGCCCGTATCGGCGGTGAGGCCGTAGGCGACATCGTCCCCGCGAAGACATCCTTGAAGCGCGATGTGAAGAACGAACATCAGCGGCGGGGTGCCGACACATCGAGCACGGATAAAATGTCGACTTTCATACCTAAAACACAAGAACAACCCGTAATCCGTGTCGCACAGGTTGCACCCAACATCTTTCCGACCCCTCCGACGCATCATGGCGGGACGGAGCGCGTCATCCACGATCTCAGCATAGCACTGCGAAACTTGCAGGTGGAGGTAACGCTCTTCGCCCCGGCGGACAGTGTGACAGATATACCAAGGGTCGGGGATCATCTCAGTCTCGCCGCCCTGGAGGCCCGTGAGGGCCGGGTGGCTCCGGGGGTACCCGCGGCCCTTGAAGCCCTGCAGATGGAGGCGCTTGCCCGTCGCCTCGACGACTTCGACATCGTCCATTGCCACGGCGAATTCGCGCATGCTCCCGTACTCGGCGCGCGGCGATGCCGCAGCCTGACGACGGTGCATTGGCGCGTGGACGAGCGCGACCGGGCGCTGTTCTTCGCCGGCTTCCCCGACCTGCCCGTAGCGGCGATCTCGGCGGCGCAGGAAGCCGGCATCCCGGCGGCGAACCGCGCCGGCATCGTCCATCACGGTATCGCTCGCGACCGTTACGTCCTGCGGACGGAGCCGGAGGGCTATCTCGCCTTCATCGGCCGGATGACCGACCAGAAGCGGCCCGACGTCGCCATCCGCGTCGCACGGGCGGCGGGCCTGCCGATCCGCCTCGCCGGGACGGTGGATGTGGGTAACCCGGACTATTTCGACCGGGCGGTCCGCCCGCTGCTCGGTGACGACGCCGTCTATGTCGGCCCGGTGGACGATGCCGCAAAGGGCCGGCTCCTCGGCGGCGCGCGCGCCCTGCTGTTTCCCATCGACTGGCCGGAACCCTTCGGCCTCGTGATGATCGAGGCCATGGCCTGCGGCACCCCGGTGATCGCCTGGAACCGGGGCTCCGTGCCCGAGATCGTCGAGGACGGGGTCACGGGCTTCGTCGTCTCCTCCGAGGCCGAGGCGGTGGCGGCCCTGGCGCGGGTGGGCGAGCTCGACCGGACGCAGGTGCGCCGCCGCTTCGAGACGCGCTTCACCGCCGAGCGCATGGCCGCCGACTACCTCGCCATCTACCGGCGCCTGCTCGGCCGGTGAGGGGGCGCATGCGCACGGCGCTCCTCGCCTGGGACTATCCCCCGGCCCCGAGCGGGCTCTCCACCGCCGCACGCGAGATCGCCGAGAGCCTGAGCGCGCTCGGCGTCACTGTCACGGTGTTCACCCTCGACCGCACCGGGTCCGGCGACCATGCGGGCGTGGGAATCGAGGGGATCGGCCTCCCGCCGGGCTCCTCCCTCGCGCGGCTGCGCCTGTGGGGATCGGCCGGGCACCTCGCTGCGCCGATGGCCTTCCGCCGGGCGGTGCTGCGGGCTCATGCCCGGCATCCCTTCGATTGCATCGAGGCCACGAACTGGTATGGGCCGGCCTCCCTCCTCGGAGGCGGCGATGCCCCGCCCCTGGTGACCCGCAACTCGACGCCCGCCGCCTTCTCGCGCGAACCGGCCACCTCCCTGCGCAACCGCCTCGACGGTCTCGCTGCCGACCGGCTGGAACGCCGGCAGGCCAGGGCGAGCGCCGGCCTCATCTCGAACACCGGCGAGCATGCGGCGCGAATGACGGCGCTCTATGATCTCCGCCCCGCCCGACCCCACGCGGTGATCGGCCTGAGCCTGCCCCCGGAGATGCTGGAACGCGCCCGCGCCGCGCCCTATCCGGAGGCCAGGGACGGTCCGGTCCGCCTGCTGTTCGTCGGCCGGGCCGAGCCGCGCAAGGGGTTCGATCTGCTGCTGGCCGCCGCCGCGATCCTCGGTGCCGAAGGCGAGGCCGGAACGCTTCCCTCCTTCGAGATCGCCCTCGTCGGCGTAGCCGAGGCCGACCTCCCGGTGGATTGTCCCGTTGCCGCGCGACGGCGCCTGCGCCCCCTCGGCCGGATCGATGCCGCGGCCCTTGAGGCCGCCTATGCGCGGGCGCATGCGGTGCTCGCCCCCTCGCGCTACGAGAGCTTCGGCCTCGTCTACCAGGAGGCCCTGGCCCATGGCCGCCCGGTGGTGGCCTGCGCCGAGGATGCCAGCGCCCGCGCCTTTATCGGCGTGCCGGGGGCAGGGACCCTCGCGCGGGAGGCGACGGGGGTGGCCCTGGCCGAGGCCATCCGTCCGCTGCTCTTGGATTCCGTCCTGCGCCTGCGCCTGCGGGACCGCGCCCTGGCGGCGAGCGGCGCGTTCGATCGGGCGCGGCTCGGGGCCGAGACCCTGGCGCTCTACGAACGGGCCATCGCGGGAACGCGTCAGGGCCGGTAGGGCCGCAGCAGCGCCGTCTCCTCCTCCGGCCGCCCCCGGCCGGGGTCCATCGCCTCGTAGCGCCGGGACCGCGCCTCCACATGGGCACGCGAGAGCCGGTGCTCGATGGCGCCGTGGAGGGTGATGAAGCCCCGCCGCCACGCGCCGCCGAGATCGGGACGCTCGTGAACACGCCCGCGGAAGCGGACATGCGCGCGATTCAATCGGTACTGAACGTCCGGATAGACATCGGACAAGATCCCGTCGACGCGGTTGCGCCGGGGCAGGCCGATGGAGAGGATGTCCCCCTCCTCGGCCAGGGCGGCCAGCGCCGGAAGCAGCTCACTCACGGCGGGTGCCAAGTCCTCGTCGGCATCGAGCTGGAGCATCCAGGCACGCCGCGACAGATCCTGCAGCGCGTTGCGCTGGGCCGCGAAATCGCCGGCGAGGGGACGGGCGGCGATGCGCACGGCGCCGGTGGAATAGCCGCGGATGGGCGCGGCGGAGGGCGGGCCGTCGGGGGCGTCGACGAGGATCGCCACGTCGCTGGTCCAGGCCGCATGGGCGGGGAGGCGGGCCAGTACGGTCTCCAGATCCTGCGGCCGGCAGAGGAGGCCGAGCGAGACCGTTGCCGGCAACGCGGCGTTCAGATCGAACAGGTCTCCGGCGGCGGCCCGTTCGGAATGCGGATGCAGCAGGGCCACGCGGTCGGCCTCGCGGACCGCCCGCACGCCACGGCGGAGGCGGGTCGCGGCAAGGCGCAGGGTGTAGATGTCGAGGCCGTAGGGCGCCTCGGGATCAAGGCGGAACGCGCGCCCGGCCAGCCCCCGTGCGAGATGGGCCCAGCAAGCGGAGGAATCCGCCCCGGCCTCGACCAGCACGCCGCACGAGGCGCAGGCGAAGGGAAACGCCCGCCGTTGCCCACCCTCATGGACGATGTGCCGGTCCGTCGGCTCGAGGCTATCGGCCTCACAGACGAAGCAGCGTCGCATGGATCTCATTCATCGCAGCCGGCCTCACTATGCCAAGAGCCTTTGCGGCTCCGGCCAAGCGGCATCTCGCACGAATCTCGACAACCGGCTTTGCGGGGGGATTCTCTCGGTTCAACTGTCGGGACAGCGTCCAGAACCGGTCTTGAATTGGTCGGAGTGGCAGGATTTGAACCTGCGACCCCCACGTCCCGAACGTGGTGCGCTACCAGACTGCGCTACACTCCGACGGCCGGCGTCTCCACCGGCGAGCGGACGTATAGCGAGGCCGGCGCGGAGCCGCAAGCGCCATCATGGCCCTTGTTGCGATATGGCCGAGAGACCGGCGGCCCAATCGGGGGCAAGGGTGCGGCGGACGCAGCCAACATTCGCCGCCATGATGGCGATGGCGGCGGCATAGCCCGGTGCCGTGGAAAGGGCGCGCAGGCTCCACGCCGTCGTCCCGTCCGGCATCGCCAGCAACTCCGCCGTCTCCGGCGTCACGGAGACGGCAAAGCTGTCGAGGGACAGGGAGAGGCCCTGGCCGGTGGCCTTGGCCACGGCCTCCTTGCGCGTCCAGCAGGCGAAGAACCCCGCCGTGAGGTCGCGTGGCCCGAGGGCTTCCAGGGCGGCGATCTCCCGTCGCGCGAAATGGGCCCGCGCGATGCGCAGCAGATCGGGCATCGGGCGTATTTCTTCCACATCGACGCCGATCTCCACGAGGGAGGAGAGCCCGATCAGGGCACGGCTGCCGGAATGGGACAGGCTGAAGCGGCATGATCCGGCCTGCTCGCCCACGAGATGCGGCTTGCCGGAGGGCGTCGTGCCGAAGACGATGCCCCGCGGGTCCGAGCCGAGCCGATGCCCGAGCACGAGCCGCAGGGCCGCATGGCTCGCCTCGAACCGCCAGCGATCCACGTCGCGGACGAATCTGGTGGCGCGCGCGATCTCGTCGTCGGAGAGAACGTCCCGGCACTTCGCCCGGTGGTCGATGGCCTGGGTGAGGTCGACGTCCCAGACCGTCACGGGGGCATCCGGGCCCGCGCGATCCGGCGTCTCGTCGCCCATCGGCTCTTTCGGAGAAGCAGCGCTCACTCGTCAGATCGATCGGCCGGGTGCGCCGTCCCACTCTTGAAGGACGACGAGGCCGAGATAGGCGATCTGGCAAAGGGCGACGAGACCGTAGAACGTCCCCACGGCCGCCGGCCATGAGAGATCGTGCTTGCCGACGAAGGCGGCGGCGATCGCCATGCTCGCGACCAGGATCACCGCGAGCGCCATCAACGGCTTGTGCGTCGCACCGTTCGTGTCGTTGACGTTCTGCACCACGCGCCTCGACAGCATCACCGATCGTGCACCCCACCAATGGGATAGCCGAAGCTGTAATGTGCCGGGGCCGGGCTCAGGCGGCAAGCGCCGTCAGGTCAGACGTACACGTTGCCGGCGGTCTGTGGAAAACGCTCGGCAAGCGCACGTCGAAGCTTCTCCAGGGCACGGTTCTCGATCTGCCGGACACGCTCCTTCGAGATGCCGAGGCGGCGGCCGAGGGCCTCCAGGGTGGCCTGATCCTCCGTCAGCCTGCGCTCTCGCAGGATCCGCAACTCGCGCTCGGACAGGACGGTGAGCGCCTCGTTGAGCCAGGTGAGCCGGCGTTCGCCATCCACCGAGGCGGAGACCGTCTCGTCGGGCAGGTCGGAGCCGTCCACGAGGAAGTCCATCCGTTCGGAGGAGGCCTCGCTCTCCTCGCCTACGGGGGCGTTCAGGGACATGTCCGGTCCGGACAGTCGCGCATCCATCAGGGCCACGTCCTCGCGGGATACGCCGATGGCGGTGGCGATGCGACGATGGATCTCGTCGCCCACATGCTCCTCGGTGGATTGCATCAGCTTGGCGCGAAGACGGCGCAAATTGAAGAACAAAGCCTTCTGGGCCGAACTCGTGCCGCCGCGGACGATGGACCAGTTGCGCAGGATGTAATCCTGGATCGAGGCCCTGATCCACCACGTGGCATAGGTGGAGAAGCGGACTTCCCGCTCCGGCTCGAACCGAGCCGCCGCTTCCATCAAGCCCACATGCCCTTCCTGAACGAGGTCGGCCATGGGCAGGCCGTAATGCCGGAAGCGTCCGGCAATGGCGATGACGAGACGCATATGCGCGGAGATCAGGCGGTGGAGCGCATGTTCGTCACGCTCGTCCTTCCAGCGGACGGCGAGACCACGTTCCTCGTCTCGCGCCAGGAAGGGCGCCTCCATGGCCGTACGAATGAACTGTCGCCGTATCCCCGCGATGTCCGCCATTCCCGCCTCCGCCTTTCGTCCGTTGCGTGCGCGCGCCGCGAGGGGCTCTCCAGGTCGAGCGACCCGAAGGATCCGAAAAGCGTGGGCACTGACCTGGGGGCATGGCCCAGGCACCCGGACAACGGAGCCGTTGCACCGATAGTTCCGCATGGGTGGACGGGGAGGGGACGCGACGCTGCGTCACTCGCGAGCACCCGAGGGACGCCTTTCGAGGAGGCCGGCACAGCAAAAAGCCCGGCGCTGGTGCGCCGGGCCTTTTGATCGAACGAATATGTCTAGGATGGCAGGCCGATCAGGCGGCCTCTTCCCGGATGTCGTCGCCTTCGCCATCCGCCTCGGCATCGCCCTCGGCTTCCGCCTCGCCCTTGGCGCGGCGGGGCGACTTGGCGAGGCTCTGCTCGATGAGCTTGAGCGCCTCCGTCTCGGTGATCTTGTTCACCGAAGAGATCTCGCGCAGCACGCGGTCGAGGGCGGCTTCGTAGAGCTGGCGCTCGCTGTAGGATTGCTCGGGCTGGGCCTCCGAACGGTAGAGGTCGCGAACCACCTCGGTCACCGACAGCAGGTCGCCGGAATTGATCTTGGCCTCGTATTCCTGGGCGCGGCGCGACCACATGGTGCGCTTGATCCGAGCGCGGCCGGTAAGCACGTCGAGGGCCTTCTTGACGAGTTCGGGCTCGGCGAGCTTACGCATGCCGACGCTGTTGGCCTTTGCAGTGGGCACGCGCAGGACCATCTTGTCCTTCTCGAACGAGACGACGAACAGCTCGAGCTTGTAGCCGGCGATTTCCTGCTCCTCGATCGCAGTGATGCGGCCGACGCCATGAGCTGGATACACCACCGCTTCGCCGGTCTTGAAGCCTTGGCGGCCTGCCGTCGTCTTCTTGGCTGTGGTCATGCGAGAAGCGCCTCCAGAACATCGCGCGGGTCGAATCGCGCCGAACCTTCATTCCCGGGGTGGGTGACCCGGCTTGAGCCCCTTGTCCGCCGGCCATCGATGCGTCATGCATCGGCCGAGCGGGTCCCAGGCTAGCCGATCATCCACACCATGCGATCAGGGCCGCGGAAGGCGCATGCGCCTCCAGCGGTCGATCACATGCCGCCTCGTCTCGCCGAGGTAGCGTCCCACGAAGATGGGAAGCCGACTCTGTCGAAAAGTTTGGAAACCACCGGTCAGGTAGCCAAGGGCAGCACGTCAGGCACGAACGACGGCAGGTGGTCTACCTACCACAAACCGGGCGCCGAATCAAAGGATTGCCGACGCAGGGCATGCGCGCGCGACCGGCCGGGCCGGGCTTCGGACGGCGCTCGATGGACGCGGGGCGTGACGCTCCGGGGAGAAACCCCCCGGAGAGTTGCCAGGCGGACGGTTTCACCGTTCGACCCGCCATCCGCGGCTCCGTGAAGGACCCGTGTCCTTCGCCCGACCCGGAATCCCGGCCCACCGGCCCGGAGGCGGAGATCAGTCGCCGGTGCCGGGGGAGGCCGAGAAATGCGCCTCGAGCTTGCCGCCGACGCCGTCCCAGTCCTTGGCGTCGGACGGGGCGTCCTTCTTCTGCGTGATGTTGGGCCAGCTCCGCGCGTAGTCGGCGTTGAGCTTCAGCCAGGTCTCCAGGCTCGGCTCGGTGTCGGGCTTGATCGCCTCGGCGGGGCATTCCGGCTCGCAGACGCCGCAATCGATGCACTCGTCGGGGTGGATGACGAGCATGTTCTCGCCCTCGTAGAAGCAATCCACGGGGCAGACTTCCACGCAGTCCATGTACTTGCACTTGATGCAATTGTCGGTGACGACGTAGGTCATGTGCCCTTCAGCCTTATCCGTGGTGGGATGGATCGCAAGACCCGAGCCCGCTTTGGCCCCGATTCTAGACCGGCCTCCCGCACGGCTCGGTTAACGCGTCCGTGTGTCACGCGCCTCGCGGACGGCGCGCCGACCGCCCCGTCCGTCATTTCCGCACGGCTCTATCCCCTGCCAGAGTGGCTGACAAGCAGCCGCGGCCCATGCCGGCGGCGGCCGGTGCGTCCGTGCCACACCCTCGGAGGAGAAGCGGATCACGCCGTGCCGTCGTCGGAGTCCGGGGACGGGCCGCCCGACAGGATGTCGTAGAGGCCCCGCGCCTCGGGGGCGGGGCCGCGCCGATCACCGAGATCCACCACCCGCACCACCGCCGTCACATGGGCGGCGGCGACGGTGACCACGTCACCGATGCCGATCCCCTTGGCGGGGTTGTCGGCGCGCGTCCCGTTCACGCGGACGAAGCCGTCCTCCACCAGGGCAGCGGCAAGGGACCGGCTCCGCGCGAAGCGGGTGAACCAGAGCCACTTGTCGAGACGCTGCCGCCCCGGCTTCATCCAGACCTAAGCAGGTTTAGCAAAAGTGGTCACCGGTTTTGCGTCCCCAAAACCTGCGACACACCAAAGGCCTAAGCAAGGTGAAGCGTTGGGTTGCCAATGCGAACCTGCTCAGCGCTTGCCGCCATCGCCGGCTTCGAGCTGAGCCTTGAGCGCCGCGAGCTTGGCGAAGGGCGAATCCGGGTCCGGAGCCCGCTCGCGGCGTTGCGGGCGCTGCTCCTGCTGCGCTGCGGGCCGGCCCTCGTCGCGGCGCTCGGGACGGACCCGGCCGGGCTCGAACCGCTCGCGGCGGGGGGGACGTCCCCCCTCGGGCCGACCGCCATCGCGACGTCCCCCTTCGGGCCGGTCGCCCTGTCCGCTGCGGTTGCGCTCGGCCCCTTCGGCGCCGGCCGCACGGGGAGCGCCGGCATGAGCGGGGCGCCGATCCTGACGGCCCTCGCCGGGAGCGCGGCTGCCCGCGGGCGCGCCGTCACGGCCGCCGCGTGGGCGGTTCTGCCGCGGGGCGGAACTGCGCTGATGCCGCTGGAGACGCCAGATTTCCACCAGCACCGGCTCGGGCGAGGCGGATTCCGTAGCAGTCTCGGGCTGGGTCTCGTCACCGGAGGCCGTCTCGACCGCGTCCGGCTCGATACCCGCGAGGGTCGCTGATTCCGCCACGGGGACGGGAGCCGCCTCGGGCTCCTCCGCGGCATCCGCCGATGTCTCGGCGACGGCGGGTCCCTGCTCCGCCTCGACGGTGCCGGTCTCGGTCGGGGCGGCCTCCTCGGACACAGCCTCGGGATCGGGCACGCCCTCCGCCACGGGCTCGGCCGTGTCGGGCGAGGTCTCGGCTTCGGAAGTCGTCCCGTTCTCGGAAGTGGTCTCGCCTTCGGACGTTATTTCGCCTTCGGGCTTGGTCTCGTCGTCGGTGGCGGGTGCGGCCTCCTCGGACACCGTCACCGCCTCGTCGGTGGATGCGGTCACCGGGGCGATGGGCTGGGTCGCGGCGGCGGGGCGCAGCGGCACGGTGATGGCGGGCCCGGGCCGGCTCTCGGCGACGTAGCCGAGGGATTTCAGGATCGATCCGAAATCCTCGCCCGAACAGCCGACGAGGGAGGTCATCCCCACGGTGGCGACGAAGGCATCGCCGTCGGCGGTGCCGGCCGGGGCCTCGCCGGGGGTGGTGCCGGGCACATAGGTCACCGCCGGGCGGATCAGGTCGGCGAGGCGCTCCAGGATGTCGACGCGCACGGCGCGCTCGCCGCAGACGCGGAAGCCGGCAGCGCGGTAGAGGCCCTTGGCGATCTCGGGATCGACCTTGATCGAGGTGCGGCCGGAGCCGGCCAGATGCGCGATCTCGTCGAGGCCGCGCTGGTCGAGGCCGCCGTTCTTCAGCGCCCAGAGCTGGGCGGCGAGGGTGCGGGGCGCCGGCTTGAGCAGAGCCGGCAGGAAGATGTGATAGGCGCCGAAGCGGACCCCGTGGCGGCGCAGCGCCCCGCGTCCTTCCTGATCGAGGGTGCGCATCTCGTGCATCACCTTCGAGCGTTCCAGGACGCCGAGCGATTCGACCACCTGATAGCCGATGCCCTTCGAGAGGCCGACGAGGTCGGCCGCCGTCTCGATCTCGATCAGCGGACCGAGGAGGCGGACCACATAGGCCTTGAGCCAGGCGACCAGCCGGGTCTCGACCTTGTCGCGGGCCGGGCCCGTGAGCTGCTCGTCGGCCAGCAGCCGCACATGCGGCTCGAACAGCTTGTCGCCCGGCGTCAGCTTGGCGACCGGGTCTCCGGTCCAGCGGATGATGCCGTCATGGGACAGGACCAGGGACGAATCCGCCGCGGCCGAGAAGCGCTCGGCGCGCGCCTCGATCTCGCCGCCGAGCGCCTTTTCGGCGGCACTGCGCAGGGTCTTGGCCTCGTGGCCTTCCGCGCCCGGGTCGGCGACGAACTGGAACCCGTGCAGATGGCCGACATGCTGGCCCTCGACGGTAACGTCCCCGCCGGCGGTGATCTCAGCTTCCAACATCGTATTCTCTCTCAGGCGCCGCATCAGGACGCTAGTGCGCCGATCGACGAAACGGCTCGCAAGGCGCTCGTGCAGGGCGTCAGACAGTCTGTCCTCTACCCGACGTGTCTCGCCCTGCCAATGGACGGGATCAATCAGCCAATCGGGCCGATTGGCGACGAAGGTCCAGGTTCGCCCCTGCGCGATGCGCTGGGACAGGGCGTCGATGTCGCCGTCGGTGCGGTCGATCATCGCCACGTGCTTGGCGAACCAGTCGTTGGGAATGCGCCCGGCCATGCCCCGCATGAGGAAGCGGAACAGCTGGGCGACGAGATCCGCATGGGTCTGGGGGTGGACCTTGCGGTAATCGGGCACGCCGCAGGTGTCCCACAGGCGGCGCACCACCGTCGGATTGGTGGCGATGTCGCGGATATCGTCCTCGCGCATCAGGATTTCGAGGGCCGACTGGTCCTCGCCCATGGGCGCGCGGGTCAGCCCCTTCTCGTTGGGATGCGCGTCCAGACTCTCCTGAAGGGCTTTCAGCGAGGAAAAGTCGAGGTCGGGATTGCGCCATTGCAGTACCCGCAGGGGCTCGAAATCATGGTTCTCCAGGGCCTCGATCATCTCGGGCTCGAACGGGGCGCAGCGTCCCGTCGAGCCGAAGGTGCCGTCCGAGAGGTGACGACCGGCGCGTCCCGCGATCTGCCCCATCTCGGGGGGCGTCAGCCTGCGGAAGCGCGTGCCGTCGTATTTCCAGTTCGCCGCGAAGGCGACGTGATCGACGTCGAGGTTGAGGCCCATCCCCACCGCGTCGGTGGCGATGAGGTAATCGACGTCGCCCGACTGGTAGAGCTCCACCTGGGCGTTGCGGGTGCGCGGAGACAACGCACCGAGGACCACGGCGGCCCCGCCGCGCTGGCGCCGGATCAGCTCGGCGATGGCGTAGACCTCCTCGGCCGAGAAGGCGACGATGGCCGTGCGCCGGGGCAGGCGCCCGAGCTTCTTCTCGCCGGCATAGGTGAGTTTCGAGAGGCGGGGGCGGGTGGTGGTGTGCACGCCGGGAATCAGCGACTGCACCAGGGGCAGCATGGTCGAGGAGCCGATGAGCAGCGTCTCCTCGCGCCCGCGCTGGTGCAGCAGGCGGTCTGTGAAGACGTAGCCGCGGTCCATGTCGGCGGCGAGCTGGATCTCGTCGATGGCCACATACGCCACGTCGAGGTCGCGCGGCATCGCCTCGATGGTGGAGATCCAGTAGCGCGGCCGGTCCGGCTTGATCTTCTCCTCGCCGGTGACGAGGGCGACGTGCTCCACCCCCACCCGCGCCACCACGCGCAGGTAGACCTCCCGCGCCAGCAGGCGCAGGGGCAGCCCGATCATCCCGGTGGGATGCGCGAGCATCCGCTCGATGGCGAGATGGGTCTTGCCGGTATTGGTCGGCCCGAGCACCGCCGTGACGCCGCGCGAGCGGGCCTGCGGGGGGAGGGAGCGGCGCGTCATGTGCGAGGGGCTGGTCCCTTCGGCGAAAGAGGCCGGCGGCGGGGGGCTCGGGAACAGCCCGTCGTGAGGGCCGCCCTAGTATTCAGTCACCACTGCGCAGGGGCCGTCCGGGCGGCCGGGTCCCACGCTGCGTCTCCCCGCCATATGGGGCGCCACCGCCCCGATAGCCACCGCCCCGGTATCCATAAGGATCGACGTAGATCTCCACCGGGTCCGCCGGCCGCTGCGGCGCGAGATCGGCGCAGAGCGTGTCGGGCATGGCGATGAGGGGCCCGCGCCGGGGCGGCCGGCCCTCGATCACCTCGGCGGAGGAATAGGCATCGCCCCCGCAGGGCAAGATGTCCGTGCTCAGCCCGCCGGCACGGGCCGGGCCTGATCCTCCCGGCGCGCCGATCAGGATCGCGACGAGAGCGAGGAGTCCAGTGAGAGGGACGGAGCCGCGCTTCATCGGGTCGCCTCAAGTCCGGGAGGAATGCGCCAGGCGGCCGTACCGGACAGGGCCTCGCCGAGGGCCGCGAACCCGCCCTCGAGATCGTTGCCGGACAGGGCATAGCCGTGCGCCCCGAGGCCTGTGAAGCGCGCGCTCGCCCTGCGCCGGGGGAGAATCGGCAATGCGGCCGACCGCTCCGGATCGACACGCAGCACGAAGAAGCGCTGGCGGCCGAGCATGACCGGCCGCAGGTCCTCGATCGCGTCCCACGGGATCCAGTCCGTCGACAGGCGCCGGTCGAAGATCCCGCTGCGTCCGACGGACACCATCGTGCCCGAGCGGAACATCCGGGGAGCGCCGACGAGGCTGGCCGCGCCGAAGAAGATCAGGCCGAACCAAAGCATGAATTCGGTGTACCCGCCGGGCGCCATCGCATGCCCCCGCGTTTCCGGACGCGCATGGAGCATCCATGCGGCGGCGGCCGTGAACCCGACGGCGATGAGGAACAGCCCCGCCGAGCGAAGGCGCGAGACCGCGATGTCGACCTGCCCGTCCACGGCTTGCCTCTTCCTCGTTCAGACGATTCCCGCCCAGCCGGCCGGAGCCATTTCTATTGATCGACCAGGGTCGCCTGGACCACCGGGTCCGACGGCTGCCCTTCGGCTCGAGCGGTCACGATCTGGGGTCCGACGCGGTTCCACCGGGTCGCCTCGATGATGTTGGTGCCCAGCGTCGTGCGCACCGAGATGCGCACCGGCAGCAGCACGCGGGTGCCCTCCACGGGCGCCAGCCACACCGACATGTCGCGGTTGTCCTCCATGAACTTCACCCCCGGCCGGTCGGGACGGTGCCCGGCGATGGCCTGATAGCGGGCGTTGCAGACCAGGACGGGGCCGGCATAGCCCGGCTTCTCGATGGTGCGCGTCTCGCCGTAGCTGAGCACCACGTTGAAGCGCGTCGCGCCGTCGAAGACCGGGATGGTGCGGTTGCAATTGGCCTGGTCGGTGAGGTCGCCCCGGCTCACCGCCGGCATCATAAGAGCGCTCGCCGGATCGACGATGCCGCGCTTGTTGGCCGGGGTCACCGGCACCCGGTCGCCCATGTCGATGAGGGGCGGCGTCACCTCCGATTGGGTGACGTTGCCGCGCGCCAGCGCCATCCGCACGGCGATGCCGGAATTCGAGGTCTTGGTGGAGATGGCGAAGGCGCTCGGCTGCGGCCCCTCGGCGATCAGGCCGCTGGCGCGGGCCGAGCCCATGCCCCCGGTCACCGCGCCCACGAGGCCGGTGAGCCGGGCCGAGACGTCCATGCGGTAGCGCGCGCTCTCGAACTGGCCCGAGACCTGCGCGGTGCCGATGGGAATGCCCGCGAGCGCGATGCCGTAATCGACGGTGACCGTCGCCGGGGCGGCGGATCGGGCGGAGGTGGCTTTCGGCCGGGCGAATCCCTCGGAGGCGGGAATTACGCCGAGGGCGGCGAGGAGGCTGGCGCGGAGGAGGCGCGTGGCGCACATGGCGGTGAGGCTCTGAGGTTCCAGGGCTTGGAGCCGTGCGGCGTAAGAGACCGGACGGCATTGTTCCGCCATCGTCTCCGCTCGTGGTTAACACATCGTATGGATGACGCGGCGCGAGGCCTCGTGAATGCCGCTGCGCCGGCCTTGGAGCACGGCTTTTCCCATGGGCAAAACGCAGCTCCGCCCTTGACGGATACCCTGCCGCTCCCCTATAGGCTCGCGCCTTCAATGAGACGCCGCTCGATCGGTTCTGGCGTGCGTGAGGCCCGTGGCGCATTGCGACCGGCCTTCCGCCAACGCCCGGTCTGACGCGGAACGAGACGGGAAGTAGATCAATGTCGCGCCGTTGCGAACTCACGGGCAAAGCCGTGCAGACCGGCCACCTCGTGAGCCACTCGAACCGTAAGACCAAGTGCCGGTTCCTGCCGAACCTGTGCCAGGTCACCCTGCAGTCGGACGCCCTGAAGCGCCGGGTCCGCCTGCGCGTCACGGCCCACGCCCTGCGCTCGGTGGAGCACCGCGGCGGCCTCGATGCCTTCCTGATCAAGGCCCGCGAGATCGAGCTGTCGCAGACGGCCCGCCTGATCAAGCGTGAGCTCCACAAGAAGCTCGCCGAAGTCGAGACCCCGGCCGCCGCCTGAGGGTGCGATATCGAAGCGCCGGCGAGAGCCCGCTTCGATCACGCTCGACGTCTCATTTTAATCTCGAACGGCCGCCGCATGCACCACGCATGCGGCGGCCGTTCGCGTTGATTCCGACTGACCCACTATCCGGCTCTCCCCGATGACCGTGCTGTCGCTCATCGCCCCGATCTTCGGGCTGATCCTCATCGGCTGGGTGGCGGCGCTCGCCGGGTTCCTGTCGGAGAAGGTCAGCGACGGCCTCTCCGAATACGTCTTCGCCATCGCGGTGCCGGCCCTCATCATCGCGACGCTGACCCGGCCGGGTCTCACCGGCGAGATCACCTGGTCGTACTGGTTCAGCTATTTCGGCGGCGCCGCCCTGTCCTGGCTCGTCGGGTCGCTGATCGGCCTGCGTCGCGAGGGCGTCGGACGGACGGGGGCGATCCTGCACGGATTCGCGGCGAGCCAGTCGAATACGATCTTCATCGGCGTGCCGATGATCCTCCAGGCCTATGGCGACGCGGGCGCGTTCCCGCTCTTCATGCTGCTGGCCGTCCACCTGCCGCTGATGATGGGCTGCGCCACCTTCCTCATCGAATCGGACGGGCAGCAATCGGTCCTCCAGCGGCTGAAGGGACTCGGCCTCGTCCTCTTCCGCAACCCGATCTTTCTGTCGCTGATGATCGGCCTCACCCTGAAAGGCGTCGGCATCGCGCCGGGCGGCATGGTCAAGTCGCTGGTGGATGCGCTGGCCGGCACCGCCTCCACCTGCGCGCTCATCGCCCTCGGCGCCGGCCTCGTGCGCTACCGGGTGCTGCACGACCTGCCCGGCGCCATGGTGGTGACCACCTTGAAACTCGTCCTGCATCCGCTGGCGGTCTGGGTGCTCGCCTTCCACGTCTTCACCATGCCGCCTGCCTATGCCGGGGTCGCCACCCTGTTCGCGGCGATGCCCGTGGGCATCAACTCCTACCTGCTGGCCGCGCGCTACAAGACCGAAACCGGGCTGATCGCCGCCGCCGTCATGCTCTCGACCCTGCTCGCGGCCGCGACGACCATCGCCTGGCTGTCGATCCTCGGCCACGCCTGAACTCGGTCCCCTTGACCGGCGCTGCGCTTGTTTGTACCGATCGGTACAGAATATAGCAGGAGCCTGAGCCGATGTCCGAATCCCGCCCACCGCTGCCCCCCTTCACCCGCGAGACCGCGATCCAGAAGGTCCGCGCCGCCGAGAACGGCTGGAACGGCTGCAACCCCGAAAAGGTCTCTCTCGCCTACACGGCGGACAGCCGCTGGCGGAACCGATCGGAATTCTTCTCGGGCCGCGCGGCCATCGTCGGGTTCCTCACCCGCAAGTGGGCGAAAGAGCACGAATACCGGCTCATCAAGGAGATCTGGGCCTTCACCGAGGACAGGATCGCCGTGCGCTTCGCCTACGAGTTCCACGACGCCGCCGGCGACTGGTTCCGGGCCTACGGCAACGAGAACTGGGAGTTCGATGCCCATGGTCTGATGCGGATGCGCCATGCCAGCATCAACGACCTCGCGATCCCCGAATCGGAGCGCAAGTTCCACTGGGACCGCGCCGCGCCGCGCCCCGACGACCATCCCGGCCTCACCGATCTCGGGCTCTGACCGGAATATGGCGAAGAAGCCGGTGGCGCGGGAGGACGCGTTGCCCGCCATCGCCGAGGTTTTTCGCGAGTATGGCTACGAGGGGGCGAGCCTCGCCCTCATCGGAGCCCGCACCGGTCTCGGCAAGGGCAGCCTCTATCACGCCTTTCCCAACGGCAAGGCCGAGATGGCCGAGGCCGTCCTCGACGCCATCGGCGGCTGGTTCGAGGACAAGGTCTACGCGCCCCTGCGCGACGATCCCGATCCGCGGGCGGCGATACGGCTCATGCTGTCGGAGACGGACGCCTATTTCCGCTCCGGCCGGAGAATCTGCCTCGTGGGCGCCTTCGCCCTCACGGAGGGGCGCGACGGGTTCGCGGACCGGATCGCCGGTTACTTCCGGGATTGGCGAGCCGCCCTGGCGCAGGCCCTCCTCCGTGCCGGGCGCCCGGCCGCCGAGGCGGACTCTCTCGCCGAGGATGCCGTCCTGACGATCCAGGGCGGCCTCGTCCTCGCCCGCGCCCTCGCCGATCCGGCCGTGTTCGGCCGGATGCTGGGGCGGTTGGAAGGGCGGTTGGTGTCGGTGTAGGCGACCCCTGACGGCGTGGTGCCCGCTTTCACGTCAGTTCGAACGCGAAGCGGTCATCTCATCGATGCGAGCCGTTCGATCGCACATCATACGATGGTGAGCTGAGGCCGTTCAGTCGGCTCGGCTGCGAGCCGTCGAAAAATCCCGAGCACGTGTTCCGGCGACGCCCGAGTCGCTGCCCCGTTGGCCACTTCATCCTGGGACCACATCCAGGAACGTGCGGGATCGCTACGCATGGCCCAGGCCGGGAAAAGACGCTTGGTCGTGACTTCATAGGACAGGCGATTGATCTCGAGATGTCGATCGTCTCTGACGATCCGCGCATACGTCGCATCGATGGCGTCCGCCTCGCCTTCCAGAAGCTGAAGGTAGATGTCTCCACGACAAATCAGGGCGCCCGTCAGACCGTCCCGCGTATTGCAGCGCCGCGACTGGGCGAGGATGCTATCCAGGGCAGAGTGATCGAACCCGAACGGACGGGACGCATAGATGAGCTGCACGAGGTTCATTGTATCAGCCTCACATCGAGTTAGGTCTGAAACTCTGGGATCACGCTGAAGTCATGGCCTTCGTATCGGGGCGAAGCCTGGTTTCGAGACTGATGTCGAGGAGCCTCTGAGCCAACAGGACAGCCGTCGGTGCGTCGACGGCCGATGCGTCCGCTCCGACACGCTCGACGAGTTCGGGCTTGTCGAGGAAGACGGGGCCGCCCACCATGATGCCCACGTGACGATTGCGTGAGACGTCGCGGATCGACCGGATCGAGGCCGTCAGCCCATCGATGCGAGTCTCGCAGCTCAGCGTCAGCCCCACGACGTCGAACCAGGTGGAACCTACGAGGCTCGAGATCTGATCAGGGCTGGACGCCAGGCCGCTCACGACCTGCCATTCGGCGACTTGCAGGAACTGTTCGACGACGGCGATGCCGAACGTATGCAACTCGCCTGGCGCTCCCATCAACAGTGCGGAGCGGCGCTCGTCGCGGGAGGAAGCCTTTGGTTCGGATCTGTATTGCGAGAGGAGCAGCTGAAGGCGAGCGACGCCCACGGTCACCTCGATGAAGTCGCAGAAATCTTCGTCCCATAAGCGTCCAAGCAAGGACGCGGCAGGCGCCAGAAGTTCGAGGAACATGCTCTCGGCGGAGTAGCCTTTGGCCAGATGATCTCTGACGGCGTCCGATGCTGGCGCGAGGTCCGAACCGAGGAGGAGCTGCGTGAAGGCTTCGATCTGCTGCGCATTGGGTTTGGCGAGCGGAGCGCTCGCCGCGGGCGCGAGCTGCGGGTGAAGCAGCTTCAACCGAGGGATGATGTCAGTTTCGACGATGCGGCTGAGAGCGAGGGCGCGATGGCGGCTTTCCTCGGCCGTGCGTTTGCGCGCATATGCAAGCCGAGCCTCCGAGACCCAACCGGCTTGACGCGCCGACGGGTCGGTCCACGCAGCGATGGACGAAGCGAGGTTTGACATGGTCCGCTCCCCTGAACTCTCTTCCTTTGCAGGGGGCACTTGCCGGTCGATGCCGTGCACCTCTTGGGCACATCAGAACGCCGCTCCGAAAAAATGTAAAGGAGCTTGCAAAAAAGTTCCGGGTCCGGATTGCATCCGATCCGTCGGGAGGGCCGGCAATGACGTCACGTCTTTTCGCCGGGGTCGCGGCCATGATGATCATGGGCACGACGCAGATGCCGGATCGGGATAAGGCTACCGGGCGCTGTTCTAACTAGCTTCGTCCAAGTGAATGGATGGGACCCGAGTCGAGTTGCTGGATTATTCGCGTCAGTGCCGCGACATTGTCTTTGTCATCGGTGCTTTCGAGGGCGTCCTGTAGGACGAGGCGGATATCGTCGGCTTCGACCTTCTCCATGTCCCAGTTCGGATAGAGACGCTCCCGCTCTTCCTCGCTCTGGCTCAGCGTAACGATGTCGTGATGGCGTGAATCATGGTGCAGGCTCGCGATGAGGTTTTGCATCTGCGCGGCCGGTCCCTCGATCCACTGGAAGAAGATGCCGCTGCCGAAAACCAATACGCCGGTGATGCCACGCGCAAGGTTGTGGCGCTGGGCCGACTCCACGATACGGCCGACCTCCGCGTCATCGACGCCGTCGGCGGCACGGCTGCAATAGACGAAATGATAAAGAGCGGGTAGCGCGCCCTCGTCCAACTCAGCGCCACGGAGAAAGCCGTATTCGTCCAACATGGGTCGATCAGCTCCATTGATGCAGTACGGGCCGTTCCGTCCAATGCACGGGTGGCACGATAGCGCATCCGATCTGATTTGAAACCGAAACCGGGTCGCCCGGGTCGTCGCGCGGAGATGGCGGGTCCGGCACTCCGTCCAGTCTTCAGCAAGAACCGAACAGAGGGCCAATCATCCCGCTTCCGCACGCACGTTTCTACTGCCAGATGATGGAAACTAGCGCCGCCCGCCCGCAGCCCTGCGCCTCGGCACGGCGCCACCGCCGGCATCCTCCTCGAACAATTCCGCCAGCTTCTCCGTCATCGCGCCGCCGAGTTCCTCGGCGTCGATGATGGTGACGGCGCGGCGGTAGTAGCGGGTGACGTCGTGACCGATGCCGATGGCCAGCAGTTCCACCGGGGAGCGGGTCTCGATGTCCTCGATCATCCAGCGCAGGTGGCGTTCGAGATAGTTGCCCGGATTGACCGAGAGGGTCGAATCGTCGACCGGCGCGCCGTCCGAGATCACCATCAGGATCTTGCGCTGCTCCGGCCGGGCGAGCAGGCGCTTGTGCGCCCAGTCCAGGGCCTCGCCGTCGATGTTCTCCTTGAGCAGCCCCTCGCGCATCATCAGCCCGAGGTTTTTTCGCGCCCGGCGCCACGGCGCATCCGCCGACTTGTAGACGATGTGGCGCAGGTCGTTGAGGCGGCCCGGCGCGTTGGGCTTGCCCGCCGCCAGCCACGCCTCGCGCGATTGGCCGCCCTTCCAGGCGCGGGTGGTGAAGCCCAGGATCTCCACCTTCACGCCGCAGCGCTCCAGGGTCCGCGCCAGGATGTCGGCGCAGGTGGCCGCCACCGTGATCGGCCGCCCGCGCATGGAGCCCGAATTGTCGAGAAGCAGCGTCACCACCGTATCGCGAAAATTCGTGTCCTTCTCGCGCTTGAACGAGAGCGGCTGGAACGGATCGGTCATCACCCGCACGAGGCGCGCGGGATCGAGCTGGCCTTCTTCGAGGTCGAATTCCCAGGCCCGGTTCTGCTGCGCCAGCAAACGGCGCTGCAGCCGGTTGGCGAGCCGCCCGACCACGCCCTGGAGATGGGCCAACTGCTTGTCGAGATAGGTGCGCAGGCGCGCGAGCTCCTCGGCGTCGCATAGGTCCTCGGCGTCGATCATCTCGTCGAAGCGCGGGTTGAACACCTTGTATTCGGGGCCGCGCGGCTCGACGGGCCGGTTGTTGGGCGGACGCTTGGCCTCGGAGGCCTCCTCGGATTCGGCGTTCTCGGACTCGTCCGGCAACTCGCCCGAGGGCGCGTCGGCGGCTTCCGTCGCACCGTCCTGCAACTCGTCGGACGCCTCCTCGGACGTCTCCATCTCGGACTTGTCGCCCTGAGACTGCTCCTCGGCCTCGCCCTCGCTCGGGGTCTGCTCGTCGTCCTGCCCCTCGTTCTCGTCCTCGTTGTCGTCGTCCTCGGGGTCCAGCGGCGTCTCGTCCGCCATGTCGAGGGAGGACAGCAACTCGCGCACGGAGCGGGCGAAGGAGCGCTGGTTCTCGAGATTGCCGATGAGGCCGTCGAGGCTGGGGCCGGCCTTCTCCTCGATATGGGAGCGCCACAATTCCACGATCTTGCGCGCGGCTTTGGGCGGAGCCTCGCCGGTCAGGCGCTCGCGCACCATCAGGGCGACGGCATCCTCCATGGGGGCGTCGGCCCGGTCGGTGATGTCCTCGTACTTGCCGCCGCGATGATAGCGGTCCTCCAGCATGGCCGAGAGGTTCGAGGCGACGCCGGCCATGCGGCGGGAGCCGATGGCCTCCACGCGCGCCTGCTCGACGGCATCGAATACCGCCCGCGCGCCGGCATTTTCCGGGGCCAGGCGGCGATGGACGGCCACATCGTGGCAGCCGAGGCGCAGCGCCATCGAATCGGCGTTGCCGCGCAGGATCGCCACGTCCTCCGGGGTCAGCTTGCGCGGCGGCTCGGGCAGGCGCGCCTTGTCGCCGGTAAGCGCGGGCCGGTCGCTGGCATAGACCACCTCGATCTCGGAGCGCTTGGCGATGGCGCGCAGGCATCCGGCCACCGAGCGCTTGAGCGGCTCGGCGATGGGCTCCCGGCGTTCGCCGGCTTTGCGGTTCGAGATGGCCACGATCGCTACTTCTTCACCGAGTCGAAATCGAAGGGACGGCGCAGGATGTCGTCCCAGGAATAGGGGCATTCGGAGGGAAACTCATCCGGCGGCAGATGGGTCTCGTCGGCGGCCCAGTCGCGTGCATCCGGGTAGGCGTTGCTCAAGGCCTCGTCGATGCGGGGCTTGAGACCGGGGTTGCTCGCCAGGATCCGCGAATAACGCCGCCGCTGCTCGCGGATCGAGAAGATCCAACTCGCCGTGCGATGCTCCGGCTGCTGGTCCCATTTGAGCATGTGCATCACGAGGACGCGCAGGGCGCTCTGGAGCTTGGCGAACTCGCTCTTCGACAACCCTTCCAGCTCCTCGGCGATGTGTTCGACGTCGAGTGCATCGACCCGCCCGGCCCGGAGCAGGGCGACCTGCTCCTGAACCCAGGTGTAGAGGTCGTCCTCGTAGCGCGTCCGGCCCGAGCGGGAGGTCGCGCCTTCGGTCGGTTCACCCTTCAAGGCCGGTTCGGCCATCGCGTCCTCCGCGTCGTTCCTCAGCTCAGGGCCACGTTCATCGCGCTCTCGGGCAGTTCCTTGCCGAAGGCGCGCTGGTAGAATTCGGCCACCAGGGTGCGCTCCAGCTCGTCGCACTTGTTGAGGAAGGTCACCCGGAAGGCGAAGCCGATATCCTGGAAGATGTCGGCGTTCTCGGCCCAGGTGATCACCGTGCGCGGGCTCATGACGGTGGAGAGGTCGCCGTTCATGAAGGCGTTGCGGGTCAGGTCGGCGACCCGGACCATGCGGTTGACGATGTCGCGGCCGCCGTCGCGCTGGTAATGCGCCGCCTTCGACAGGACGATGTCCACCTCGCGGTCATGGGCGAGGTAGTTGAGCGTCGTCACGATCGACCAGCGGTCCATCTGGCCCTGGTTGATCTGCTGGGTGCCGTGATAGAGGCCGGACGTGTCGCCGAGGCCCACGGTGTTGGCGGTGGCAAACAGCCGGAAGGCCGGGTGGGGCCGGATCACGCGCTTCTGGTCGAGGAGCGTCAGCCTGCCCGAGACCTCGAGCACGCGCTGGATCACGAACATCACGTCCGGGCGGCCGGCATCGTACTCGTCGAAGACCAGGGCCACGTTGTTCTGCAGCGCCCAGGGCAGGATGCCGTCCTGGAAGGCTGTGATCTGCTTGCCGTCCTTCAGCACGATCGCGTCCTTGCCGACGAGGTCGATGCGCGAGACGTGGCTGTCGAGGTTGATCCGGATGCAGGGCCAGTTCAGGCGGGCAGCGACCTGCTCGATATGGGTCGACTTGCCCGTGCCGTGATAGCCGGTGACCATGACGCGGCGGTTGCGGGCGAAGCCCGCCAGGATCGCCAGGGTGGTCTCGCGGTCGAAGATGTAATCCGGGTCGAGATCGGGAACGTGCTCCGCGCTCGCCGAGAAGGCCGGCACCTTGAGGTCGAGATCGATGCCGAAGGCCTCGCGGACGGAGACCATCCGGTCGGGAAGCGAGGCGGGGGTGTCGTCAGAGAGCATACGGGACCTCGTCGGGGCGGGCTCCGGCATGGACCGGGCTCGCGGGATCTATCACGGTGGGCATTGCCGGTTCCCGCGCGGGGCAGGATGTGGAATGCCACCTTGTAAGGGGCTGCGTCGGCGGACGCCAAGGGGTGCGAAGACTCGATATAGGGCCTCTCGCGCGGATTGCCGCCTCACGCCGCCCGAGATTTCGAAAAACGCTGCATCGATCGTGCCGCGTTCCGGAATCGGGCTCAGCACAGGCCGGCGGCGCGCAGGGTGTCGTGGGCGCGGATGATGTCGCGCAGGCGCTCCTCGAACGAGCGGTCGCCGCCATTGGCGTCGGGGTGGAAGCGCTTCACCAGCACCTTGTACTGCGCCTTGATGGCGGCGGTGTCTGCGTTCTCGTCGAGGCCGAGGACGTCGAGGGCCTTCAGGGCGGCCACCGTGAGGCGCGGCCGGCTCGGCTCGGGCTTGGCCCGGCGCGAGGTCTCGCCGACGCCTTCGCTGCGCAGGATGTCGAGGGGGTCGACATAGGCCCAGTCGCGCTTCGGATCGCCCGGCTTCGCCCCGGCCGCCCGCGTCGCCGGGTTCACGCCCATGGCCCAGGTCGGGCGGTGCCCGATCACGGCGTCCTTCTGGTAGGCCTGGACGGCGGCGTCGTTCATGCCGTCGAAGTAGTTGTAGGTGGCGTTGTAGGCGCGCACGTGGTCGATGCAGAAACGCCAGTACTGGCCTTCCGCCTTGCGGCCCTTGGGGGCCCGGTAGAGCCCGGCATTGGTGCAGCCGGGGGTCTCGCAGCCCGTCTGGGACGCGGCCTTGGCCTCGTCGCAGGTGGGCTTGCGCTTGATGCGGATGCTGTCGAACAGACGCGAGTTGAGATCCATGGTGGGGCGATTATGAGAGGGCGTGTCCGAGACACAAGGGCGGCGGGCCTGATGACGCATGCGGAGATCGGGGGTTGACGACCCCGAAGCCTCCAGGCGCCTACGGGACGGGAACGAAGCGACGCAAACGCGAGGACACGATGGCCGGCACGCTCAAGGATTGGATCACCGGAGCGCTCGACGCGCAACTGGCGCCGCAGGCCCTGGTGGTGGTGGACGAATCCCACCTCCATGCGGGCCATTCGGGCTCACGGCCCGAGGGGGAGACGCATTTCCGGGTGGAGATCGTCTCGGCCGCCTTCGAGGGGAAGAGCCGGGTCGATCGCCACCGCATCGTGAACGGCGTCCTCGACGAGGCGTTCAAGCGCGGGCTCCACGCCCTCGCGGTGAAGGCGAAGGCGCCGTCCGAGGCCGCCTGAACGGTCCCGGCAGACGAGGAAGATGGTGGCGATGGCCCTGCAATGCACCCCGCATCTCGCCATCGACGAGGCGGAACTCGAAGAGACCTTCGTGCGCTCCTCGGGGCCGGGGGGGCAGAACGTCAACAAGCTCTCCACGGCGGTGCAGCTCCGCTTCGATGCGCGGCGCTCGCAATCCCTGCCCGACGCCGTGGCGGTGCGCCTGATGCGCCTCGCCGGGCGGCGGCTGACGCTGGACGGCGTCATCGTCATCATGGCCCAGCAGTTCCGGACGCAGGACCGCAACCGGGCCGATGCGCGCGAGCGCCTCGCCGCCCTCGTCGCCGAAGCCGCGGTGCCGCCGACGCCGCGCCGGGCGACACGCCCGACCCTCGCCTCGAAGAAGCGCCGCCTCGACGAGAAATCCCGCCGCGGCGCCACCAAGCGCCTGCGCAGCGACGGCGGGGGCGATTGAGTTACTTCACCGGTCCCCGGGCGTCCGGCGGATGGTACTCCTCGGCGCCGGTGACATAGGCGCTGCCGGGCTTCAGGACGGTGAGCGCGATGGCGACGAGAGCGAGGAGCGCCGCGAGGGCCGCCGGGAACAGGAAGGCATCCTCGCCGTAATGGGTCTGGAGGAAGCCGCCGGTCACCGCGCCGGTGCTCAGGGCTCCCCAGAGGGGGGCCTGGATCCAGAACGAGGGCGCGACCTTGCCCATCATGAGGTTGGCGAGCCCGGTCCCGAAGCGCACCACTGCGCCCGTGACGTAGGTGAGGGCGAGGCTGCGCCCGGCCTCGTCCTGCAGCGTGGCGTTTTGGAGGCCGAGCGCGATCACGATGGGATAGACGTGCAGCGGCCAGGAGAAGGTGCCGTAGGGCATGACGAGGCCGATGGCGAGGAGCACCGCCTGCAGCAGCAGCATCACCGAGAGCCGCCAGCGGCCGACCCAGGCCGCGATCAGCGTCCCCGCGAAGGCGCCGAAGCAGAACATGACGATGACCGAGCTGACCCGCGCCGTGCTCTCCCAGTCGAACTTGCTCACCGACACGCCGAAGCGGGTGGTGTTGCCGCTCATGAACGACATGAAGAGCTGTGAGAATTCGAGGAAGCCGATGGAATCGGCGCAGCCGGCCAGCGCCGAGAGGGCGAGGGCGAAGGGGATGCGCGTCGTCGGGCTGGCGGGAAACGACTTGTCGGTCTTGTCGGCCATGCGTCTGCACAGGCTCCTTCGGAAGAACGGATCGGACTGATTGAGGCCCGACCTTACCGATCGGGCGCCGCGGAGGAACCGCCGGCGTCCGCTCGACGGACAGGGCTGGGGAGTGCCGTGCCGTGCAACACATGACGAGGGGGTTCGGTTCAACCCAATCGTGCACAATCGGGATTACGGATCGCAGGGCCCGGTCTTGCGCAGCACCACCACTCGTCCCGGAACGTCGATCCCGCGCTCGCGGCGGATCGCGGCCGGATCGAGGCTCGCGAGATCGAAACCGGCCTCGTCCGCAACCTGCCGGAGGTAGCGGTCGCCATGGGCGTAGCGGGCGTCCATCCCGAGGACGAGGCCGCCCTCGGGGTGCCACTGCACCGTGAAGGCGACGAGCCCCGAGGGCCGCAGGATGCGGGCCGCCTCCGTCATCACCCTTGTGAGGCCGCCCACATAGATGAAGACGTCCGCCGCCACGACGAGGTCGGCACTGTCCGGGGGCTCGTCCGCGAGAAGGCGGGTGAGATCCCCCTCCACCAGACGGTGGTAGCGCTTGCCCCGGGCGGCCTGCGCGAGCATGCCGGGAGAGACGTCGATCCCCGTGAGGGTCCGGGCCCGGCCGGCCAGCGCCTCGCCCATCAGGCCGGTGCCGCAGCCCAGGTCGAGCACGTCGCCGAAGCTCTCCGGCGCCGCTTCCAGGGCGTCGAGGGCCGCCACCAGGAGTTCCGGCCCGCGATAGTGCAAATCGTTCACGAGGTGGCGCTCGAAGCGGGGGGCGTAGCCGTCGAACAGGGCGCGGATATAGGCCGGCGAGATCGAGCCCAGGGCGTCGCCCTGGCCGATCTGGACGAGGCGCAGCCGCGCCCCGAGTTCGTCGTGCGGGTCGAGATCGAGGGCGTTGCCGTAGGCCCTGAGCGCGGCGTGGTGATCGCCGGGGTCCGCCGTGGCGAGGTGGCGCGCCTCCCGTGCCCTCCCGAGGAGGAACCAGGCTGCCGCGTAGCGCGGCGCGATCTCCAGGGCCTGCTCGGCCATCTCCGCCGCGCCCTGCGCGTCGCCCTCCACGAGGCAGGCCTCGGCATAGGCGTAGCGCCGGTCGGCGAGGAGGTCGCCGGAGCTGTTCTGGAGGGACGTGAGCGCTCGCGGGTTCATCTCGGCAGGGTCCGCAAAAGTGGTCACCGGTTTTGCGTCGACGACCCGCGGCACAAAAGACCCAGGCCGGTTCGCGTTGGCGAGCCGACGCGAACCGGCCTGGGCGCCCTATATCACGTCGCATGAGCTGCCATCCCGATCTTCGGCCCCGCGCATGAGCCTTCGCGCGGGCGACCTCCTGACCCAGACCCGCGAGGGCCTGTACTGCCCGCTGGGCGGATTCCATGTGGACCCGACCTGGCCGGTGCCGCGTGCGCTGATCACCCACGGCCATGCCGACCATGCCCGGTCCGGCCACGGCAAGGTGCTGGCCACCGGCCAGACCCTGCGGATCATGGCCGTGCGCTACGGCGAGGATTTCTGCGAAGCACGCCAGGAGGCGGTGCTCGGGCAGGAGATCCGCATCGGCGACGTCACCGTGCGCTTCGCACCCGCAGGCCACGTCCTCGGCTCGGCCCAGATCTCCATCGAGGCCCAGGGCGTGCGGGTGGTGGTGTCGGGCGATTACAAGCGCGCCTACGACCCGACCTGCCTGCCCTTCGAGGTCGTTCCCTGCGACGTCTTCATCACCGAGGCGACCTTCGGCCTGCCGGTCTTCCGGATGCCGGACACGGCGGGCGAGGTCCGCAAGCTCCTCGATTCCGTCGCCCTGTTCCCCGAGCGCGCCCATATCGTCGGCGCCTATGCGCTCGGCAAAGCGCAGCGGGTGATGGCCCTGCTGCGGGAGGCGGGCTACGACGAACCGATCTATCTCCACGGCGCCATGGAGAAGTTGACCGAGCTCTACAAGCGCGAGGGCATTCCCCTGGGCGAGACGCCGAAGGTGGTCGCGGCGGAGCGCGGCAAACTCCACGGGGCCATCGTGCTCTGCCCGCCCTCGGCGATCCAGGACGTGTGGTCGCGCAAGTTCCCCGATCCCGTCACCTCCTTCGCCTCGGGCTGGATGCGGGTGCGCGCCCGCGCCCGGCAGAAGGGCGCCGAACTGCCCCTCGTCATCTCCGACCATTCCGACTGGCCCGACCTGTGCCGCACCATCCGCGAGACCGGGGCCGGCGAGGTCTGGGTCACGCACGGGCAGGAGGACGCCCTGGTACATTGGTGCGGGACACAAGGGATCGCGGCGAAGCCGTTGCACATGCTCGGCTATGGCGACGACGGCGAGGCCGAGCCTGCGGCGGCACGAGAGGAGCCTGCGGCGGCAGTGGACGAGGCTCCGGCGATTTCGGACGAGGCCGTGGCATGAACGACTTCGCCCATCTCCTCGACCGCCTCGCCTACGAGCCGCGCCGCAACGCCAAGCTGCGCCTGCTGCAGGATTACTTCGCCCATGCGTCGGACCCGGATCGGGGCTGGGCGCTCGCCGCCATGACGGGCAACCTCAGCTTCCGCGAGGCCAAGCCGGCGATGATCCGCGGGCTGGTGGAGGCACGGGTCGATCCGGTGCTGTTCGCGCTCTCGCACAACTATGTCGGCGATCTCGCCGAGACCACGGCCCTGATCTGGCCGCCGCTCGCTGCTCCCCCCCTCCCCGCTGGGCGAGGGGAGGGCCGCGACGACCTCGGCGTCGGCGCGGCAAACCCGCAGGGCGAGGGTGAGGGGGTGTCACCGGACGAGGCTCGTTCGGATTCGCCCCCTCACCCCCGGCTGCCACAATCTCGCGGGCAGCGCGGGTCCTCTCTCCTGGAAGGAGAGGGACAGGGTGAGGTGTGCGACCTCTCCGGAGATGGACCACACCTCACCCCAACCCTCTCCTTGCAGGAGAGGGAGCCCGTCGCGCCTCGTGCCTACCTGGCGGGCGATCCTTTGATAGGCCCCGGCCACAACAACCCACCTCCGCACATCCCCAGTCTCTCCGAGGTGGTGCAAACCCTCGCGACGACGAAAAAGTCCGATCTTCCCGGCCATATCGCCGATTGGCTCGATGCCCTCGACGAGACCGGGCGCTGGGCGCTGTTGAAGCTCATCACCGGGGCGCTCCGCGTGGGCGTCTCGGCGCGCCTCGCCAAGACGGCCGTGGGGGCGCTCGGCGGCCACGAGGCCGATGCGGTGGAGGAGGTCTGGCACGGGCTCGAGCCGCCGTATCTCGGCCTGTTCGCCTGGGTCGAGGGGAGGGGGGAGCGCCCCACCACCCTCAACCCGGCGCCGTTCCGCCCGCCGATGCTGTCCCACCCCATCGACGAGGAAACGGATTTCGCGAAACTCGACCCGTCCGCCTTCTCGGGGGAGTGGAAATGGGACGGCATCCGCGTCCAGCTCAGCGGTGGCCGCGACGAGGTCGGCGAACAGGTGGCGCGGGTCTATTCGCGCACCGGCGAGGACATCACGCATGCCTTCCCCGATCTCGCCGAGGCGATCGCCTTCACCGGCACCATCGACGGCGAGTTGCTGATCCTGCGGGAGGAGCGGGTTCAGAGCTTCAACGTCCTGCAGCAGCGCCTCAACCGGAAAGCCGTCACGCCAAAGCTGTTGGAGGAGTTCCCCGCCCATGTCCGGGCCTACGACCTCCTCACGGCGGAGGGCGAGGACCTGCGCCCGCTGCCCTTCGCCGAGCGCCGCGCCCGGCTGGAGGGGTTCGTCGCCGCCTTGGATCACGCCCGCATCGACCTCTCGCCGCTCGTGACCTTCGCCACCTGGGACGATCTCGCCGAGGCCCGCGCCGACCCGGCTTCGGTGGGGGCGGGCGAGGATGCCGACGCCATCGAGGGGGTGATGCTGAAGCTGCGCGACAGCCCCTATCTCCCCGGACGCCCCAAGGGGCCGTGGTGGAAGTGGAAGCGCGAGCCGCACCTCGTCGACGCGGTGATGATGTATGCCCAGCGCGGCCACGGGAAACGCTCGTCCTTCTATTCGGACTACACGTTCGGGGTCTGGCGCGAGCGGCCGGAGGGCGGCCGCGAACTGGTGCCGGTGGGCAAGGCCTATCACGGCTTCACCGATGCGGAACTGGCCAAGCTCGACCGCTACGTCCGCAACAACACGACGAAGCGCTTCGGCCCGGTGCGCGAGGTGGCCTACGGCCTCGACGAGGGGCTGGTGCTGGAGATCGCCTTCGAGGGCGTGCAACGCTCCACCCGACACAAATCCGGTGTCGCCATGCGCTTCCCCCGGGTCCACCGCATCCGCTGGGACAAGCCGGCGGCCGAGGCCGACCGGATCGAGGCCCTGGAGACCATCCTGGCCCGCGGCGAGCGCGAGATCGCGCCGGGCGCCGTCATCGAGGGAGAGACAGCATGAGAGGTTCGGGCAGGATCGGCGGGATCGAAGGCTTTCAGGAGGGCGAGATCCGGCGCCAGGCGAGCGCCCGATTCACCGTCTCGACGCCGGGGCAGGGATTCACGGACATCACCGCGTCCGTGGCCGATTTCCTGCGGCGCAGCGGCATCGGGCAGGGCCTGCTCACCCTGTTCTGCCGGCACACCTCGGCCTCCCTGACGATCCAGGAAAATGCCGACCCGGATGTGCGGAGCGACCTGATGACGGCGCTGGACGGCCTCGCCCCGCGCCTCCCCGGTGGCGGGTACATCCATTCGGCGGAAGGCCCCGACGACATGCCGGCGCATATCCGCACCCTCCTGACGGATTCGGGGCTCACGATCCCCGTCACCGACGGGCGGCTCGTCCTCGGCACGTGGCAGGGCATCTATCTGATCGAGCATCGCGACCGGCCGCATCGGCGCGACATCGTCCTGCACGTCGCCGGGGCGTAGAGCGCTCTGCGCCGAAGTGGATACCGGTTCGGCGAAGAAGAGCGCGGCACGACAAAGGCCCAGAGATGTGCCCCGACACAACGTGGTCGGGCGCAGCTCTAAGGCGGCGCGCCCTCATCGGACGCGCCGCCGGTTCAGCTCACGCGGCCCGCCCGTTGCGCCGGGCGCCGACCTTCGGCGTTCCGTGCTTCGAGACCCAGACCGCGGCCTGCGTCCGGTTGCTGACGTTGATCTTTCTCAGCACGTTCTTCACGTGGATCTTCACGGTCGCCTCGGAGATCCGCAATTCCCGGGCGATGGACTTGTTCGAATGCCCTGTGGCCAGGCAGGCCAGAACCTCGATCTCGCGGTTGGAGAGATCCGAGGCCGTCGCCGTGGACCCGTCGGCGGTCTTCGGAAACGTCATGAGGGACGGTTTCGGGAAGCCGTACGCCCCGCCGGTCAGGTGAGACGCGGCGCCGATGGAGATCACGATGTTGCCGCCCATCACCACGTTCAGCGATCGGATCAGCGCGATCGGCTGCGCGCTCCGGTTGAGGCAGGCCTGGATGCCCATCTGAAGCAGGTACCGCGGCACCGCCGGATCGGTCTCGGCCGTCAAGGCGACGATGCGGGCCAGGGGAAAGTGGGATTGCACCACCGGAACCAGCGCCGCCTCGATCTGCTCCTGGCCGAACTCCGTGAGGATGATCAGGGCCGGCAGGTGTCCGGGGCTCATGTCGGAGATGTTATCGATGGAATCGAGGATCGAATATCCGTTCTGGTTCAAAATTCCGACGAGTCCGTCGCGCTCCAGGCCCCGCGGCCCAATAATGATGGCGGGTATGCTTGCAAGGGAAGGCATCCGATCGTCCGGTCTGCCGATGATGCTGGGAATGAAATCGGATTTGGGAGGTTCTGAGGCAGCTGTGGCACTGACTGGCATCTGACTTACTCCAATTTGGATTTGGGAAATCGCTGGCATTGGCAACATTCTGCCGACAGTGACGGATCTGGCCGCCGCTCGATTGGCAGGGTCGTCCTTGCGCCGAAGAGGCAAAACTCACTCGTATTTCAGCAAGTCTGAAATAACCGTCCGTATCAGCCGAAGCGAATTTGAATGTTCGCAATTATTATTATATGTTAATAAATCTACCGACCCCTCGGCGCCCCTTTCGAATATTGAATTTCGCTGCAGTCAGCTAACACGACAATATCGAGCGTCACAAGCAAAAATGGGAACTCTAATTCATGGCATTCGTGTCGTCGAAATCGGTGTAGCCCGATGTCGCCGGAGTCCGGCAAAGCATCCGTTTCGGATAGATTCGCCCCTTGCGGCGCTCTTACTCGCAGATCGAAACCTCGACGTGCCCCGGTGGGTGCGCGCCGGCAACGAGGCCCCGCACAGCCTGGATCAGCGAGACCTTGTCGGAATCTGTGCCGTGGTATGACTACTTAGATCGAATTCTATCGAAGACTGTCGATGATCGAAGCACGGCGACGACCATCGACGGCACGGGCAGAGCTCTAATTGCGCGTCCGGCGACCTTCTATTGTACGTTGCGCCCGAGAGGGGAGCGGAAGATCATGCTGGCACCGATGCCGAAACCGAAGACGCACCAGAACCAGATGCCCAGCATCGGTCCTTCGAGCGCCACGTCGAAACACGCGTCCACGAACATGCCGAGGCCGTAGCAGGCGATCCAGATGAACAGCTTGGCCCAGTGCTCCTCTCCGCGCCGGCGGGCCCAGAGCAGGCTGTGGAGCAGCATCGTGAACCAGGTCGCCAGGACGCCGAGCCACAACACGAGGCCGGGGACGCCCGACCGCGCCAGATAGGTCATGTTCACGTTGTGAGGGCTGCGCAGCACCGCGTCGGCCGTCACCCATTGCTTGTAGCCGTCCTCGAGGGCGATGTTCACGCCGAAGCCCTTGCCCGTCCAGAAATACGGCCCGCGCAGGGTGTAGTCCTGGATCGTCGCCCACCAGCGCAGGCGGAACTCCTTGGTGGCCTCGAAATTCGAGGTCTCGCTGACGCCGACCACGCTCTTCAGGCCCTCGACGAGCTGCTTGGGTCCGGTCGCCCGCTCGTTGCCGGGGAGCTGGATGCTGAGATCGAACACCGTCGCGATGATCGCGGCGACGAGGAAGACCAGGACGATGGGCATGAACTGCCGCAGCCGGCGCCCGGCTATGGCCGCAACCACCACCGGCACGAGGCAGGTCAGCATGGCGCCGCGGCTCGACGTGACGACGATCATGCTCGCCATCAGCACCGCGATCCAGAGCCGCGAGAAGCGGCCGAGCCCGAGCATGACGAAGACGGCGATGGCCGCGAGGTGGCTGGCGGCCTCGCCGGCCCGGACGCTGGGGATCTGGATCTCGGTGCCCGGGATCTTCAGGAACGCCGAACTCAGGCCGTACACGATGCCGCCGGCCAGGGCATAGAACCGCGCGAACCGGCCATAGGTGTCGATGGCCCGCCAGAACCGGCCGGGCTCCTCCAGCAGCAGGGCGACGACGATCAGGGCGAACAGGCCGTAGAGGGCCAGCACGCTGTCGCGGGGGGCGTCCATCCCGTAGGGGCCCACATACGGCACGGTCCGGTAGATTACCCAGCCCATCAGGACGATGAGCATGCGGCTCGCCGGCGTCGCCAGGACGGCGAGCCAGCATCCCGACCGCAGCAGGGCGATGAGCCCTCCGGCCAGGGCCATCTCGCCGACGAAGAGCGGCGGGATGCCCAGATAGGCGAAGGTCTTGCCCAGGATGGCGTAGCCCAGGAGCACGATGACGAGGGCCCGGGAGTAGCGCTCGTTGAAGTCGTCGGCGGACCGGCCGAGGGGAAGGGCGGTGTCGAGGCGGGACTGGATCACGCGGGCGACCTCATTCGACGGGGCCGGGGCGGCGACCGGATACGGCTCCTAGACCGCGATCGGCATCGTCCGGTGCGATCCCATCGCCTCGGCGTAGATCCCCAGGAGCTGGTTCGTTGTGACGGTCTCGCTCCAGCACGATTCGTATTTCGACCGTGCCGCCCGGCTCATGCGCTCGGAGGCGGCGCGGTCCGTCAGGATCCGCGTCATGGCGCGGGCGAGGTCGGCGGCGTCGCCCGGGGCGGAATGCAGGCCGGTCACGTCATCCGAAACGATCTCGGCGAGAGAGCCGATCCGCGACGCGATCACCGGCAGGCCCATGGCGAAGGCCTCGACCACCACCATCGGCAATCCCTCGTACCAGAGCGAGGGGACGATCAGGGCCCTGGCCTCGCTCATCGCCGCGCGGACCTGCGCGGGGGTGACCTGGCCCCGGTAGTCGAGATCGGGCGAGGCGGCGACCTGGTCCGCCAGCGGCCCCGTGCCGACGACCGTGACCCTGCGGCCGGCGATCTTCGCTGCCGCGATCAGCGTCTCGATGCCCTTCTCGCTGGTGAGACGCCCCACGAACAGCAATCCTTCCCGCTCGCCGGCCCCGACCGGGCCGGGATCGGCGAGCCCGTTCGCCTTCACGGCGATGCGGCCGCCGGGCAGGCCTGCCGCGATGAACCGCCCGCGTTCGAATTCGGTGAGGGCGATGAAGCGATCCACATGGTTCGCCCAGGTGCCGATCTGCTTGTGATGCTGGATCGATCGCGCCACCGCCAGCGATCCGAGCCGGGAATCCCGGTAGCACCGGTGCAGCACCGCATTGTAGGCGGAGCCGCCGACGCAGACCTCACAGGGCGCGCCGTTTCGCGTCAGCATCGCATTGGCGCAGATGATCCGGTAATTGTGGAGCGTCTGGATCGTCGGTGTTCCCGTCTTGCGGACGGCCACATGCACCATCGGCGAGATCAGCGGGAAGTAATTGTGCACGTGGACCACGTCCGGCCGGAAATCATCGACCTCCTTCAGGACGAGGCCGATGTTCTTGGGCGAATTCACCGACTGGAACGCTGCGCGCAGGCGGTCGATCGGCGTGACGATGGATGTGTTGCTCAAGGTGAAGAGCCGGACGTCGCACCCGGCCCGTTCGAGGGCGCCGATCTCCTGGGCCACGACGGAATCCTCGCCGCCATGGAACTGGTACTCGTTGTGGACGATCAATACGCGCTTCGACATCCGGATCGCCTCACGGTCGTTGCTGTGACTGCTGCTGCGTCGTCATCCCGTGGCGGCGCGAGGCCGCAGCCGCCTCCATGAAGGGGAAAGCGGATGCGGCGCCGGGCACGGGTGCAGGCGTCTCGTCCGAGGCGCCGACGGGCGCGCCGTTACTCGGCGGCGACAGAATGCCGGACCGGATGGGCCTGGGCGATCTCTTCCTCGATCCAGCGATAGGTCGGCACGAGCCCCTCGCGGATCATGATCGTGGGTTCCCAATTGAGGACCTTGCGGATCAGGCCGTTGTCGCTGTTGCGCCCGCGCACGCCCTGGGGCTTCGTCAGGTCATGGCGCTTGGTGATCGTCTTGCCCGCGATCTCCGCCGCGATGTCGACAAGATCGTTGATGCTGATCATCTCGTCGGTGCCGAGATTGATCGGGGCCGAGTAATCGGCGCCCATCAGCCGGTACAGGCCCTCGACGCAATCGTCGATATACATGAAGGAGCGGGTCTGAAGACCGTCGCCCCAGACCTCGATCTCGCCGCCGTCGGGGCAGAGCACCACCTTGCGCGAGATCGCGGCGGGCGCCTTCTCCCGGCCGCCGTCATAGGTGCCGAGCGGACCATAGACATTGTGGAACCGCACGGACCGGGTCGGGATCTTCCAATCCTCGGTCATGTATTGGCACATCTTCTCCATGTAGATCTTCTCGAGCCCGTAGCCTTCCTCCGGCTGGGCCGGCCAGGCGACGTCCTCGGCGAGGGGGGTGACGTCGGGCGAGAGCTGGAGGTGCTGGGGATAGACGCAGGCCGAGGAGGAGAAGAGGAACTTCTCCAGGCTGCTGTCGCGCGCGGCCTCGATCATATGCGCGCTGATCAGGGTGTTGTTGAGGGTGATCTCGGCATGCGAGCCGCTGATGAAGCCGATGCCGCCCATGTCGGCCGCGAGGTGATAGACCTCGTCCATGTCCTTGACGGCGATGGCGCAATTGTCACGCATGCGAAGATCGACCTGCAGGAAGTCGTGCGCGGCCGAGGCCTCGTATTGCGGGAGCTTGATGTCGGCCCCGCGGACCCAATAGCCCTTGCTGACGAGGCTTTTGACGAGATGGTGTCCGATGAACCCACCGGCCCCGGTCACAAGTATCTTTTTCATGACAGACAGCCCTTATTCAATGCGTGCCGCCAGAAGGACTGCATGATCGTCGACTGTATTGGTAGGAAACTTGAGAGTTAGATCGAAAGCGTTCGGCCCGCCGCGTATAGCCCCCTTGCGCCGGACGAGCCGAACTTGGCGGGGGCGAGGCCGACTTGGCGGCCTTGGGTCATGGGCACTGGGGCGCGAAAGCCATCCGCATCGTCCGGATTCCCCGAATCCCGTCCCACGCGGATCCTGTCGGGCTACCGAATCGGGGTGCAGGAATGCTGGAACGACTGTTCAACGCGAATAATTCGCGTCGGTCACGTAGCTTTCGGACTATGCGATGCCCACTCGGAAGAGATGTTCTCCGGGACAGGATGATATTCTAAGGTTGTCGCTCGCGGAGGTTGCTGTTCGACACAAGCGACCGCCTTCGCTCATCTGAACGATCCATCTCATCTGAACGATCCATGGAGGCTGGAATGCGGGTGGCGGTCATCGGCGTCGGATATGTCGGGCTCGTATCCGGGGCGTGCTTTGCCCAATTTGGGCACCATGTGCATTGCGTGGACAAGGACCCTCAGCGGATCGCCGCCCTGTGCGCCGGCCGGATGCCGATCTACGAGCCGCATCTCGATGCCCTCGTCGCCGACAACGTCGCGGCCGGCCGCCTGACCTTCGGCACCGACCTCGCGGCGGCGGTCCGCGACGCGGAGGTGGTGTTCATCGCCGTCGGCACGCCCGCCCGGCGCGGTGACGGCCATGCCGACCTCGCCCACGTCTTCGCCTGTTGCCGCGACATCGCCGGGGCGATCCAGGGCTATACCGTGGTGGTGACGAAATCGACCGTCCCGGTAGGGACGGGGGACCGGGTCGAGCACATCATGCGCGTCGTCCAGCCCCAGGGGGCCTTCGCCGTCGTCTCGAACCCGGAGTTCCTGCGCGAGGGCGCGGCCATCGCGGATTTCCAGCATCCCGACCGGATCGTCATCGGCACCCAGGACGAGCGGGCGCGGGCGATCATGACCAACCTCTACCGGCCCCTGGCGGAGGCCGCGGTGCCCCTGTTCTTCACCACCCGGCGCACCGCCGAGCTGGTGAAATACGCCGCCAACGCCTTCCTCGCCATGAAGATCGGCTTCGTCAACGAGATGGCCGATCTCTGCGAGCGGGCGGACGCCGATGTAGCGGGCGTCGCCTACGGGATCGGCCTCGACCGGCGGATCGGCGCGCAGTTCCTCCAGCCCGGCCCGGGCTTCGGCGGCTCGTGCTTTCCCAAGGACATCCAGGCGCTGATCAAGTCGGCGCAGGATTACGGCGTCCCCTCCCGCATCATCGAGACGGTGGCCGCCGCCAACGAGCAGCGCAAGCGATTGATGGCGCGCCGCCTCATCAAGGCCTGCGGCGGCTCCGTCCGGGGGCTGACCATCGCGGTGCTCGGCCTGACCTTCAAGGCGGATACCGACGACGTCCGCGAGGCGCCGGCCACCTCGATCATCACCGCCCTGGAGGACGAGGGCGCCGAGATCCGCGCCTACGATCCGCAAGGGATGGACCAGGCCCGGACCCTGATGCCGGACATCGCCTACGCCACCGATCCCTATTCCTGCGTGGCGGGCGCCCATGCCGTGGCGATCGTCACGGAATGGAGCATGTTCCGCACCCTCGACCTCGCCCGTCTCCGGGCACGCATGGCCGGCCCGGTCCTCGTCGATTACCGCAACATCATCCCGGCGGCGGACGCGACGGAGGCGGGCTTCCGCCACGTGGGCATCGGCCGCCGCAGCGTCACGGCGGAGCGCCCGGCGCCACGGATCGAGCTCACCCAGCCGCAGGGCGCCGTCCTGCCGGAACTCGCGGTTGCGGCGGGGTAATCCAGCGGGGGCAATCCGTTGAACGACAGCCGCCGCGCAAATACGGGGCGGCTGTCGTGCATCGGATCTACTTGGAAAAGTCGGTCTTGTCTCACGGTGACGGACCCTCCCACCCGCTCGCCTCATCCTGAGGTGCGCTTTGCGCAAGCAAAGGGCCTCGAAGGAGTCCTCCAGTTCGCCTAGCGAGTCCTGGAGCCCCCCTTCGAGGCCGCTTCGCGGCGCCTCAGGATGAGGTAGATATCCGGGATGACGGGGGAAACGGTGCTCGGCAGGCGCGATGCGGGAGCGAGGCTCCCGTCATCGGCCCCCTGCTCACCGTCCGGTCGCGGTCCTCAGGGCGGGCTTCGGCCAGAACGCGGAGGCCTGGGCCAGCACGGTCTCGATCACCTCGTCCTGCTCGTCGATGCGCAGGTCCGGGAAGAGCGGCAACGAGAGCGTGCCCTCGCCCCATTCCCGGGCGACGGGCAGGGACGATGCTTCCGGTACGTCGCGGTAGAGGGTCAGCGTGGGCACGCTGCGGTAATTCACCGTCGTGCCGATGCGGGCCTCGCCCAGCGCCCGGAGCATGTCGTCGCGCCGCCCGTCGGGCACGTGGATCGGGAACAGGTGGCGCGCCGAGACCACGCCCGGCTCCATGGCCGGACAGGTGAACGGGGTCCCGGCGAGCGCGGCCTCGTAGCGCCGGCTCAACGCCTCGCGCCGGGCGCACTGGACCTCGACCTGCTCGATCTGGGGGGCGAGCAGGACGGCGAGCAGGTCCGGCAGGTTGGCCTTGGTGCCGAGGCGGTCGATGTCCCAATGGTTGTAGGTGCCGCCCTGGAAGCGCTGGGCCGCGCCGGCGGACATCCCGTGCAGCACCGTCTGGACCAGAATCCGGGCGAGGACCGGATCGCGGGTGACGACGGCGCCGCCCTCGCCGCAGGTCACGTTCTTCGTGGCGTAGAAGGAGAAGATCGCCGCATCGCCGTCCTGCCCCGGCCGGCGCCCGTTGCGGCTGCCCTCGAAGCAATGGGCCGCGTCCTCGATGATCCGGATCGCGGACGGGATCGCCGCCCGCAGAGCCGGGATGTCCACCATCTGGCCGTAGAGATGGACCGGGATGATCGCCCGCGTCCGCTCCGTCACGGCCGCCGCCGCCAGGGCGAGATCGATGAGGAGCGTGTTCGGGTCGCTGTCCACGAAGACCGGCGTCGCGCCCACGAGCCGCACCACGTTGGCCGTCGCCGCGAAGGTCATGGCCGGCACGATGACCTCGTCGCCGGGGCCGATCCCCAGGGCGAGGAGGGTCGCCACCGCCCCTTGCGTCCAGCTCGAGGTGAGCTTGGCATGCGGCACCGCGAAGAAGTCCCGGAGCAGATCTTCGACGCGCGCGCCTTCGGGGCCTGTCGTCAGGAACGCGCTGCCCAGCACCGAGGCGACCCGCACGGCGTAGTCGGGCGAGAGCGCATGCCTATAGAACGGGACTGCCATCGGTTGCCTCCATGGGGTCGCTGAGGGCCGGCGATGCCGGTGTGGTTCGGTAGAGGGCCTGCAGGCGCGCCGCGACCACGGTCCAGTCGGCCGAGCACCCCATCCGGTGGGCGCCGCGCGACATCGCCTGCCATTCCGCGGAATCGAGGGAAGAGGCCCGGGCGAGGGACCGGGCCACGGCCTCGGCCGTCAGATCCTCGATGAGAAGGCCGGCGCCGTGGCGTGCCATCGCCTCGGTCATGCCCGCCTCGGCGGTGATGAGGAGCGGCACGCCGAGGATCTGCGCTTCCAGTGCCGCCGTCGGCCAGCGGTCGAGCCGCGAGGGAAAGGCGAAGAAGTCCCAGGCCCGCACGACCTCGTCCCGGTCGGCTCCGTAGCGCGGCGCCTCGAAAATCACGGCGGTGTCGACCCCGAGGCGGCGGGCCATCGCCGCCAGTGCCTCGCGCTCGTCGCCGGGGCCCATGACGACGAGGCGGCCCGCGCCGCCCTGCCGCCGGTAGAGGGCGAACCCCTCGATCAGGAGGTCGAGGCCCTTGTGGAACGTCGCGAGCCGGCCGCAGAAGCCGAAGACGGGCGAGCCTCCGGCCGGGCCGGGCCTGTCGACGAATCCCGGACGCCCGCCGACCGCGCTCGAATAGACCCCGTGGGGCACGAGGACCGACCGGGCCTTCGGCGCCAGGCGGCGCAGTTCGGCCTGTTCCAGGGCGGTGATGACGTGGACGAAGCGCGCGCCTTCGAGAACCCTGCGCTCCAGCAGCCGGACGTAGAGGGCCGTCGACGGCTTCACCAGCCGGCCCGCCCGATCGTAGAAATGCGAGAAGCAGGCGTGGAGGCTGATGACGTAAGGGATGCCGCGCCGCCGCAGCATCCGTGTCAGCGGGACCAGGAGCGGTTGGCGCGCCCCGTGGAAATGAAAGATCGTCCGCGTGTCGGCCCCGTCGAGGAAAGCCTCGCGGGAGCGGCGCGACAGGCTGACCGTGCGGCCGAGGATCCTGCGCCCGTCCAGCGGGATATGATCCAGCCGGATGCCCGCCGGCACCGTCATCCCGAACGGATCGCGCGACAGGAACAGGATGCGGGACGCCTCGCCCGACAGGGTCTGTTCGGTGACGAGGGAGCGGGTATTCTGATGAATACCGTTGGCGAAGGAAGGATATCCCTCCTTGTTCTCGATGATGACGTGACGGACGGACAGCGGGGAGCCGCCATCCGGCCGTCGGACCGGGGACGAGGAAGGCATGTCATAGGCTCGCATGGCTGTCCTCCAAAGCAGGTTTCGCAGAAGTGGCCCCCGGTTCTGCGATCGAAAACCTGCGACACGGCACTCTTGGGCCGGTCGATGGGAGGCGCGGGTCCGGATCCGCGCAAGGCGCGTCCTGTTCAGGCGCGCGCCACGTCCGCGGCGGTCTCGAATTGCGGACGGGGGAAGACGCTCGGGCTCGCGGCGACGGTCTCCTCGGCCGCGATGGGCAGGCTCAACCCCTGGAGCGGATCGGCGAGCAGCATCTTGTACCACTTGACCGTGTTGCAGGCGGGCGTGTTGCGCAGGAGCTTGGCTTCGATGGCGTTCTGGATCTCGATGACGGCGTCTTCGATCCGGTGCCGTGCCCCGAAGCCGAAGTGTTCACGCGCCTTGGCGAAGCTCACATGGTAATCGCGCCGGTCGGGTCCGCCGGGCATGAACTCGATCTCGCTCGGCCTCGTGACGGTGTTCTTTACCGCGAGCGCGATGTCGACGATCTGGCGATTGTCCCAGCCGACGTTGAAGGCCTCCCCGGCGACGGCTCCGGCGGGAGCGCGCAGGGCGCCGAGGAACGCGGCGGCCACGTCCCGCACATGGACCAGGGGGCGCCATTGCGAGCCATCGCCCCCCACCGTGATGCGGCCGCGATCCAGGGCGTCGAAGGTCATCTGGTTGACGACGAGGTCGAACCGCATGCGCGGCGACAGGCCGAAGACGGTGGCGTTCCTGAGCGCGGTGGCGACGAAATGGCCGGTGTTCAGGGCGAGCACGGCCTCTTCTGCCCTGGCGCAGGTCTGCGCGTAGACGGTGAGCGGGCGTAGCGGCGTGTCCTCGGTGAGGAACATGTCCTGGCCGGCGCCGTAGACCGCGCAGGAACTGGCGAAGAGGTAGCGGCAGACGCCGGCACGCTTGGCGGCCATCGCGGCCCGTATCCGGCCCTTCTCGTTGATGGATCGTGTCAGCTCCGGGTCGAGATCGCCGGAGGGATCGTTCGATAAGGCGGCGAGATCGATGGCATAATCGCAGTCGTCATAGGCGCGGTGGTCGATGGTTCTGATATCCTGCTTGACGAGCTCGAGCTTCGGGTGGCCGTCGTACTTCGAAAGGGTAGGCGTTCCGAAATAGAACGTGTCGATGGCCCTGACCCTGTATCCGTGGCGAAGCAGTTCTCCGACCATGACGGATCCGATATATCCGCCGGCCCCCGTAACAGCAATTCTTGCGTTCATGGCTCTCTTCCATCACGTCATGAAAACGATCTTCATTAGTCTTGATCATCAATTTAATGTGATGGATTTTGTAAATCAAAAGAACAATCGGACTAATAACTAATGAAAACCGATGTCTTCGATCGTGCCCAGTCAAGGCAAGCTGGTGCTCGAAGGGGTTAGTCGGGGCAATTTCTGATGCGACAGGCTTCATCCGCGCCGATCGACTGGACATGACCGTTGGTGCCCGACATCGGGGCAGGGCAGCGCATGGTGCGTCAGTCGACGGGATCGGCGTGGCGACGCCGTCGCGGATGGGGGCATGGCCGGTGCCGAAAGCGGCTCGGTACGGTCTCGGCGGGGCCAAGGGTCTCGCGGGCGGTCTCGATGCGTCTCTCGCGAGACTCCCGCTGCGCTGTCGTGCTCGGGGCGAGAGCCCCTCGTCACCGGACGTTGCGTGAGATTCTCGGAGCCCGCTCGCTCGAATTTCTCAGAGGATGCTCATGCCAAAGTCGATCATCCAAACAGATCTCCTCGTCCTGAGGTGCCCTTTGCTCAAGCAAAGGGCCTCGAAGGAGACCTCCAGACGCCGAAGCGATCCCTGGAACCCTCCTTCGAGGCCGCTACGCGGCGTTTCAGGCTGAGGTCAATCGTTGGAAAAACGAGCAGAGCAGGCACTTATGCCGGACCTCGACGAGCCTGACTCATCGAGGTCCGCCCGCGCGACGGCGCGGCGGCGGTCGTCCGCCGGACCTCGGTGACCCTGACCTATGGGTCAGGGTCACCGAGACTTGGTACTACACGGCCGCCATACCTTCGAGCACGTCGTTCAGGGACGCGACACCCGGATGATGCACGACCAGACGGGTCCGGTCTCCGGCGTTACAGTATTTGATACCCCAGAGAGCGGCCTGTGTTCTATTTCGAACATTGATCTTCCGGAGGATCGACTTCACGTTGCCCTTCACGCGCCCTTCGGCAATGGCCAGGCGCTCGGCGATCGCGCGGTTCGAATCGCCCTTGATCAGGCAGGCGATGATGCTGAGTTCCCGCTCCGAGAGATGGAATGCCTGATCGTCCGAGGGAGGTCGATCCTCGCTGGTGGACGCGGGTGCCTGATCCTCCTCCTGGCATGGCTCGGTCTTCACATTCGCACGAATGGACAGGTGCGGCACGACGCAGTGATCGAGAAGGATCAGTTCCAGGGCCTGCACCAGCGTATCCGAACCGGCGCTGGAGAGAAGGATGGCCGCCGCGCCGCTTTCCAGCATCGGAGCCACATGCTCGGCTTCACAGGTCGCGCAGATGCAGATGATGAAGCTATGGGGAAAACGAAGACGAGCGCCAAGGATGTCTTCGGTCGGCGCATCTGCTTTCGGTTGAAGACTCATGATAATAATAAGATTTGATTCAAATGTTTCGTTAAAATCTTGGACTTGATCCAGGCTTCCCACCATGGAAACCACGTCGAAGCCGCTCTTTATCAAGATATAGCGTAAACCTTCCCTGTAGAGCGCCGTTCCACCGCTAATGACGATGGCCGGACGTTTTGCGGGAGCAAAATTGAGTCGTGGAAAGGTAGTTCCCGATACATGAATCATCGCTGGACCCCCACCAAATCGCGTTGAATAAATCGATCTCTCCGTCTTCAAGTAATGTACAGTTCGATACATTAAATTGAGAGTCTGGTATGAATTGGAACAATCTAATCGTCAATGAAAAATGGGTTAGATAATCCTTATTTGGTCATCCCATTTGATCGATGGCAGATTCCGACTTCTCCGGTCCATCTGGAATATCTACGCAAATGCTAATTTGCGACGGTTTTCTGTGCGAACATTGAGAGGTGCACTCGCGGATTCCTGCGGCATCTCACATTCAGGGACTGTATTGATTCCGCTCGGATCGTTCGGGTCGGGTCATACGCCCAGATCGTCCGTTCGGAGTAGGTCTCTTTCGATCTCCGATGACTGGCAGTGCGAGGTACAATCGGCGGCATACAGCTGCAGTCATGTGAGATTCGATATGTTGGGCAGGTGGTTGGACACTCATAACAGCTTTGCCGGCTCCAAGAGATCGATCGGCTCCTGCGATCCGGCGCAGGCCGGTTCGGTCCGCGCGCCGTTTCCCGGGGGAGGGGGGTGGGCCGAGTCGTTCCGACACGACCATGCCGACCTCGTCGGCCCGATGCGGCCGGGGTCCCGCTTTTCGGGCAACCTCTATTGGCTGCTGGCCGCGACCTCCATCCTCAGCGCGATCGTGTTCGGCTTCGTCGTCGAGACGACCCGGTCCGTGGGAGCACGCGAGGCGCGCCAGACTCAGGACGGATATCGAGCCGCCTTGCAGCAGGCCGAGGACAGGATCACGACCCTCGCCCTGGAGCTTCGTTCGGAGAAGGACGCGGCCGAGATCGCCCGCTCCCTCCTGGGCCGGCAGGTCGATGAGGGGCGCCGGGCGCTGGAGGCCGTGGAGGCCGACCTGAAGCGGACGCGTTACGATCGCCAGCTCCTGTCCGCCCGCGCGGAGGACCGCGAGCAGGCGCTCCGGCGCCTCGAAGGGCAGTTCGAGGCCAGTCGCGGGGAGGTGTCGACCCTCCGGTCCGAGGCTGCGGATCTCCAGGCCCGCGCCGATGCCGCGATCCGGGCGCAGACGCTGGCGGATGAGGCCCGCCGGGTGTCCGAGACCGCCCTGGCGGAGGCCGGGCTCGCCCGCGATGGGGATGCCCCGGCGCGGATGGAGCTGGCGTCAGTCGATGCCGACGCGGCAATCGACGCCGCCAAGGCCGACGTTGCGGAGGGCGGGTCCGGCGCGGCGCGGGCCGCTGCCGCCAAGGTCCCGGAGCTCGCGCCGGTGGACGATGCGCCCGTGAGCGACCTGCGCCCGAGATGGTTGACGCTCGGCGGCGCCACCTTCGCCTCCCTCGACGCCCTGTCCTATGCGAGGGGCATCGCCCCATCGAAGCCGAAAGCGACGCCGACGCCCCCCGTCCTCCGCCGCGCGTCACCGCGCCCGAATCGCGGGCGGCCCCCGGCGAACGCCGCCGCGCCGGCACCGGCAGAGTCTTCCCCCACCGCGAAGGCGCGGTCCGATGACGGAGGCGCCGGCCCGAACGGCGAGGTCCACGAACCGGTCCGGGCCTCGCGTCTTCCGGTTTCGTCACTCACACGCCCGCCGCTGACCCAGGGGGCGCCGCAATTGAAATCCGCCCGCGGCGACGGGGCGCCCTCGGGGAAAAAGCTCAGTAATCCGAAGTAGCGCTTCTCTTGCGCGGATTAAAACAGCATTCTTTATTTGGAAGGTCGATGAAACGATTTCGGTGCGTCATGCGGCCCCGGGTTCGTCTCAATAATCCCTTTCAGGAATGATGACGGGTGCGGATTTTGTCCGGATCGTTATCCAATATTCGATCTTCATCCCAAATTGTTATTGTAATTGACGTCATTGTTTGCCGGAAACAAGCCTTTCGTCTCGATGTCCGACATTCGAAAGCTGTTTTCTTGTTTCATGCCATCGATTCCCATGACGTGCAGCGGTGCCGGAGCCTGTCGAGATGGAATTCATCGGGAACCGTCCTCGGGACGATACGGTCGCACATCACGCTGAGGACGATGCGAGACCCACCGCCTGCTTCATCGGCGATGGGACGCTCCTGATCCGATGCGCGGAGCTCTTCCTGGCCGCGGGGCATTCGATCTCCGCCGTTGTGACGCGAGATCCCCGCGCCGCCGACTGGGCGCGCCGCGCGGGGCTCGCCATCATCGAGAAGGATGCGTTCCTGAAGGGGGGCCAGGGCCAGGCACCGGTCGATTTCCTGTTCAGCGTCGGCAACCTCGATGTGATCCCGCCGGCGGCCCTCGCCCGTGTCCGGCGCCGCGCGATCAACTTTCACGATGGCCCCCTGCCGAGGCATGCCGGCCTCCATGCCACGACCTGGGCGATCCTCGCCGGGGAGACCTCCCATGCCGTGACGTGGCATCAGATCGACGAGACCGTCGATACCGGCGCCATCCTGGCGCAGGAGCATTTCGACATCCTGCCCAATGATACCGTCTTCAGCCTCAATGGCCGCTGCTACGAAGCCGGAGCCTCCAGTTTCGCCGCCCTCCTCGACGGGCTCGTCTCGGGCCGCGCGGAAGCGAGGCCGCAGAGGGGCGAGCGCAGCTACCATGGCCGGCTCAAGCGCCCGGATCGTGCGGCGACCCTGGATTTCCACCAGCCCGCCGCCAGGATCGCGGCCCTCGTCCGCGCCCTCGATTTCGGCCCGGTGCACAATCCGCTGGCGCGGCCGAAAATCTTCACCGGGCAGGATCTCGTTCTCGTCCGGGGCGCGGACATCGGTCCCGCCTCCGATCATCGGCGGCCCGGCACGATCACGCGGGTGGGGCCCGATCTCGTCTGCGTCGCCACAGCCGATCGCGAGATCGTCCTCACCGGCCTCACGACTCCGCGTGGCGAGCCGGCCGGGGCGATGTTCGACGTCGGCACGGTCCTGCCGGAGATCGAAGGGCCGCGCGCCGAGGCGATCACCGCCGCCCAGCGCGTTGCCGCCGCCCACGAGGCGTTCTGGATCGAGCGCATGGCCGATGTCGCCGCGCCGACGCTGCCCTATCCCCGTCGCGGGTCCGGCGGCACCGACGCCGCGCCGTATTCCGTCGCCATCCCGCTTGCCCGGACCGCGAGCCTGGACGACACGGCGGCGGCCTTCGTCGCCTGGATCGGCCTCGTCTGCGACGCTCCACGGGTCACTGTGGCGCTGAGCGGGGAGGCCAAGTCCGAGACCAAGTCCGAGACCAAGACCGAGACCAAGTCCGAGGACGAAACGGGGAGCGGGCTGGAGCCGTGGTTCCTGCCGGACCGTCCCCTGACCCTGGCCCTCGACCGGGACGGCACCGTCTCGGACCTCCGGGCCGCATACGGACAAACGCGCGCGGACCTCGCCGCCAGGGGGATTCTGGCCGCCGATCTACCGCCACGCGTCGCCTCGCCGGACTTGCGCGAAAGGGCCGTCGGATGGCGCAAGATCGGCATGGCCCATGGCGGTGCGAAACCGGGTCTCCTGGCGCGTTCCGGCTCCGAGTTGTTGCTGGTTCTGAGCGAGAGCGGGGACCGGGCTCGGCTCCTCATCTGCGGCCGGACCTTCGAGGTTGAGGTCGCCGAGGCCATGGCCGGGCAGTTCGCGGCCTTCCTCAAGGCGTTCCTGGCCGATCCCGGAATCCGCCTCGGAGCGCTCCCCCTCGTGCCGGAGGAAGAGGCGGCGATCGTGGCCGCGCTCAATGCCACCACCGCGCCCTTCGCGGAGGATCGCAGCATCCACGACGAGATCGCCGCCAGGGCCGCAGCGTCACCGGAGCGGGATGCCGTGATCGCCGGTAAGGCCCGCCTCACCTATGGCGACCTCGACCGCTCGGCCGGGGAACTCGCCGGCCGCCTCGTCGCGGCCGGGATCGGGCCGGGGACCATCGTCGGCATCTGCCACGAGCGGGTGCCCGACCTCGTCGTCGCCGTCCTCGCGACCCTGAAGGCGGGTGCTGCCTACCTGCCCCTCGATGCCGAGTATCCGCGCGAGCGCCTCGCCTACATGCTCGAGGATTCCGGCGCCGAGGTGCTGCTGACGAGCCGCCCCATCCAGGAGCGCCTGGCCTTCGCCTCGACGACGGTGCTCTACACCGCGGAAGCCCAAGGCGAGGTCGCCTCGCCGCCCGGGCGTGCCGGCGGTGCGGACCTCGCCTACGTCATCTACACCTCGGGTTCCACCGGCCGGCCCAAGGGCGTCGCGATCACCCATCGCAACCTGATGAATTTCTGCGCCGGCATGGATGCCCGCATCCCGCACGATCCCCCCGGCATCTGGCTCGCGGCGACGAGCCTGTCCTTCGATATCTCGGTGCTCGAAATCCTCTGGACCCTGGCGCGCGGCTTCACATTGGTGCTGCACGGCCAGCGCTCCGAGCCGAGTTCCGGCCCCGGATTCAGCCTGTTCTACTTCTCGAACGACGACGCGGCGGACCCGCAGGACAAGTATCGCCTCCTGCTGGAGGGCGCGCGCTTTGCCGACCGCAACGGTTTCGAGGCGGTGTGGACGCCAGAGCGGCATTTCCACGCCTTCGGCGGCCTCTACCCCAATGCGGCCCTCAGCGCCGCCGCCCTCGCCAGCTGCACGGAGCGCGTCAAGATCCGGGCGGGAAGCTGCGTCCTGCCGCTCCACCATCCCCTGCGCGTCGCCGAAGACTGGGCGATGATCGACAACCTGTCGAAGGGACGGGCCGGCATCGCCTTCGCGTCGGGTTGGCAGCCGAACGACTTCGTCCTGGCGCCCGAGCGCTTCGCGGAGCGCAAGGAGAGAATGGCGGGGCAGATCGACGACATCCGCCGCCTCTGGCGCGGCGAGCGCCTGCCGTTCCCCAACCCGCTGGGCAAGATCGTGGAGATCGGCACGATGCCCCGGCCGATCCAGCCCGAACTGCCGATGTGGCTGACGGCCGCCGGCAATCCCGACACCTTCGTCCAGGCCGGGCGGCTCGGATGCGGCGTCCTCACCCATCTCCTCGGCCAGACCCTCGAGGAACTGGCCGACAAGATCCGCCAATACCGCATGGCGTGGCGGGATGCCGGTCATGCCGGCGAGGGGCACGTGACCCTCATGCTCCATACCTTCGTGGGCGAGGACGAGGATTTGGTCCGCGAGACCGTCCGCGAGCCGATGAAGCGCTATCTCGGCAGCGCGATGGACTTGGTCAGGCAGGCCGCCTGGACCTTCCCGACCTTCGTCCAGCGCGCGGCGTCCGACGGCCGCACGCCGGCCGACATCCTCGATGCCGGGGATTTGTCGGCCGCCGATCGCGACGCGCTGCTGGACCACGCCTTCGAGCGCTATCACCGCACCAGCGGCCTGTTCGGCACCCCGGAATCCTGCCTCGGCATGGTCGAGGCGGTGCGGCGCATCGGGACCGACGAGATCGCCTGTCTCATCGATTTCGGGGTGCCGACCGATCTCGCCCTCGACCATCTCGAGAACCTGAAGCGGCTGATGGTCATGGCCGGAACCCTCACCGCGACGGTGCCGGCCTCGGTGCCCGAGGACATCGTCCGGCACCGGGTCACCCACTTCCAGTGCACGCCCTCCATGGCCCGGATGCTGGTGGCCGATGCGGCGGGCCGCCACGCCCTGGGGCAGCTCGGAACCATGATGGTGGGCGGCGAGGCGCTGAGCGCGGAGCTCGCCGGCCGGCTGCGCGACCTCCTGCCCGGCAAGCTTCTCTGCATGTACGGGCCGACGGAGACGACGATCTGGTCGGCGGTGGTCGAAATCGACGGCGTCGGACGCGCCATGACTCTCGGCGAGCCCATCGCCAACACCACGTTGCACGTGCTCGACGCGCACCGGCGCCCGTGCCCGGCCCATGTGGCGGGCGAACTCCATATCGGCGGGGAGGGCCTCGCCCGTGGCTATCTCGGCCGCGAGGACCTGACGGCGGAGCGGTTCGTCCCCAATCCCTTCGGTCCGGGACGGCTCTACAGGACGGGCGACCTCGTCCGCCGGGACGCCTCGGGAGCGTTGGTTTTCCTCGGGCGGCTCGATCACCAAGTAAAGGTCCGGGGGCACCGCATCGAGCTCGGCGAGATCGAGGCCGCCTTGGCGCGGCAGCCCGGCATCGCCGCCGCAATCGTGGTGGCGCGCGAGGACAGCGACGGGGACCAGCGCCTGGTGGGCTACGTCACCGCCAGGGACGGCGCGGTCCTGCGGCCCGAGGCCCTGCGCGAGGCGGTCGCATCGACCCTGCCCGCCTTCATGGTGCCGGCCGTGATCGCCGTCCTGCCCGCCCTCCCGATGACCCTGAATGGCAAGGTCGATCGCGGCGCGCTGCCCGCGCCGCAACAGTTACCGGAGACGCAACCCGCATCGCCCGAGGTGCCGATGAGCTCGGTGGAAGCGCTGATCGCCGGCATCTGGGGCGAAGCGCTCGGGCGCCCGGTCGTCGCCACCACGGAGAACTTCTTCGATCTCGGCGGTCATTCCCTCCTCGTGGTGCAGGTCCAGCGCCGTCTCGGCGAGGAACTCCGCCGCGAGATCGCGATCACGGACCTGTTCCGCTTCCCCACGATCCGCACCCTCTCCCTGCATCTCGGAGGATTCGCCACCGGCCCCTCGGCGGCGGACCGGGGACACGACCGGGCCAAGGCGCGGCAGGCGCTCCGACGCCGCCAGGAGATGCCGGCGACGGTCGCCTGAGTCCTCGGCCATCTAAAGACACGTGAGGTACGCCATGAATTCGCCGACCCCCCACACAGCAGGTGATGCACCCGGCCGGATCGCCATCATCGGCATGGCGGGGCGTTTCCCGGACGCCGCCACGACCGGCGACCTCTGGAATCTGCTGAAGGCGGGACGCGAGGCGACCCATTGGTTCAGCGACGAGGAGCTGCTGGCCTCCGGCGTCTCCGCCACGCACTTGCGCGACCCGCGCTACGTCAAGGCCGGCATGGTCCTGCCCGACATGGAGGCGTTCGATGCGGGCTTCTTCGGCCTGAGCCCTCGGGAAGCCGCCATCCTCGACCCCCAGCACCGGCATTTCCTCGAATGCGCCTGGGAAGCACTGGAGGATGCGGGCCATCGTCCCGAGGCGTTTCCGGGCCCGATCGGCGTTTTTGCCGGCTGCGGGATGCAGGCCTATTTCGCCAACAACCTGATGACGAATGCCGAACTCGTCGATCAGGTGGGGCTCTTCCTCCTGCGCCACACGGGCAACGACAAGGACTTCCTCGCCACCCGGGCCTCCTACCTCCTCGACCTGCAGGGGCCGAGCATCTCGGTGCAGACCGCCTGCTCGACCTCACTGGTGGCAGTCCATTTTGCGGTCCAGAGCCTGCTGTCCGGCGAATGCGACATGGCGCTGGCCGGCGGGGTGACCATCGAAGTGCCGCACCGGCAGGGCTATCGGGCCGCCGAGGGCGAAATCCTGTCGCCGGACGGGCATTGCCGCGCCTTCGACGACGAGGCCAACGGCACCCTGTTCGGCAGCGGGGTCGGCATCGTGGCCCTGCGCCGGTTGGAGGACGCCGTCGCCGCCGGGGATCACATCTACGCGGTCATCTGCGGCTCGGCGGTCAACAACGACGGCTCGACCAAGGCCGGCTACCTCGCCCCCAGCGTCGAGGGACAGGCGCGCGCGGCGGCCGAGGCCCTCGCCGTCGGGGGGATCGCCCCCGGAAGCGTCAGCTACATCGAGGCGCACGGAACCGGCACGCCGGTGGGAGACCCCATCGAGCTCGCGGCCCTCAGCGAGGCCTATTCCATCCCCGGCCGGCGCCAGTTCTGCGGCATCGGCTCGCTCAAGACCAATATCGGGCATCTCGACACGGCGGCTGGGGTGGCGGGCCTGATCAAGGTCGCCTTGGCCATGCATCACGAGGAACTGCCAGCGAGCCTGAACTGCGCCCGGCCCAACGGCCGGTTCGATTTCGCCGCGAGCCCGTTCGCCGTGGTCACGACGGCCAGACCCTGGCCACGGACCGGGACACCCCGGCGCGCCGCGGTGAACTCCCTCGGGGTCGGCGGCACCAACGCCCACGTCATCCTGGAGGAGGCACCGCCCGTGCCTGTGCCGGGTCCCGCGCGAGACTGGCAGATCCTCGCCCTGTCGGCACGAACTGCCGAGGCCCTCGACGGGGCGAAACGCAAATGGCGCGAGAGGCTGGCCGACCCCTCGCCGGGGCTGACGCTGGCAAACGCGGCCTTCACCACCCAGGCCGGCCGCCGTGCCTTTCCGCATCGCTGCGCCGTCATCGCCCGCGATGATGCGGGGGCGTGCGAGATCCTGGCCAGCCACACACACCGCCGCATGGGCCTGGGCAACGCCGGTGCCGGGACCGTCGGCGCGGTCTTCATGTTCCCCGGCGGCGGGGCGCAGTATCCGGGCATGGGTCGCGATCTCTACCGGGACGTCCCGGCCTTCCGCGAGGCGCTGGAGGCCTGCCTCGCGCTGCTGCCGCCCGATGCCCCGGACGGCCTGCGGGCGCTGCTCCTCGACAGCGAACCGGGCGACGCCGCCGCGGCCGCCCTCCTCGCGCGGCCGCGCTACACCATCCCGGCCCTGTTCGTCGTCGAATACGCCACGGCGCGCATGATGCTCGCCTGGAACATCCGGCCCGCCGCCGTGATCGGGCACAGCATGGGCGAGTATGCCGCCGCCTGCATCGGCGGCGTAATGTCCCTCGCCGATGCCCTCTCTGTCGTCGTCCTGCGCGGGCAGATCTTCGAGGCCGTGCCCGCAGGCGCCATGCTGTCGGTGTCGCTGCCCTCGGCGGAATTGCGCGAGCGCATCGGCGGTGCCCTCGACATCGCGGCGGAGAACGCCGCGACGCTCACGGTGGCGACCGGCTCCGTCCACGAGATCGCCGCCCTCGAACGGCGGCTGGCGGAGGACGGGATCGAGTTCCGCCGGCTGCGCATCGACGTCGCCGCCCATTCGCGCATGCTCGACCCCTTCCTCGACCGCTTCCGCGCGCGCCTGGCATCGATTACCCTGCGCGACCCGACGATCCCCTTCGTCTCGAATCTCAGCGGCGCGTTCGTCGGGCCCGGTGAACTCACGCGGCCGGACTACTGGGTGTCGCATCTCCGGCACACCGTTCGCTTCGGCGCCGGCGTCTCGGCGATCCTGGCCGAGCCCGATCGCGCGCTTCTGGAGATCGGGCCGGGCCACAGCCTCGGCGCTCTCGCGCGCCTCGCGGAAGGCGGGGGCTTCGCCCCGCTGGCCATTGCTCCCACCTTGGGCCAGCCCGGCGATACGGAACCGGATGTCTGCGTCGCCCTGACCGCGATCGGCAAGCTCTGGGCCTGCGGCCATGACGTCGATTGGGCGGCGATCCGCGGGGGCGACGACGCGCGCCGGGTTCCGGTGCCGACCTACGCCTTCGAGAAGCACCGGCACTGGATCGCGCCGGTGCGGGCGGCAACGATGCCGTTGGCCCTCGATGCCGGGGCGGACGGGCTCCAGCGCCTCGATTCCATGGAGAACTGGTTCTCGGTGCCGCACTGGATGCCGGTGCCGGTTGCGTCCCGCGCGGCCGCGCCGGATCGGACATGGCTGGTCTTCGCCGACGCCTCACGCCTGAGCACCGCGATCCTCGCGGCCCTGGAGAAGCGGGGCGCGAGCGTGACCGTCGTGCGGTCCGGCGAGGCCTTCACGATCCGCAACCGTCTGTTCCAGCTGCGGCCCGACCAGCCGACCCAGTACCGGGACCTCGTCGCGGCCCTCGACCGCGAGGGAATGGCGCCGGATCACATCCTCCACCTCTGGTCGATGAGCGCGCCGGACCCGTCCCCGGAGCGACCCTGCGCCGAACAGGCGCTGGCCTTCGACAGCCTTCTCGCCCTTTGCCAGGCAATACAATATTGCGACGTCGCATTGCCGCAGCGCCTGAGCGTCGTGACGCGGGAGAGCCAGTCGCCCCCGAACCATGCGGCCCGGCACCCGGAGCGCGCGACCCTGCTCGGCCTGTGCCGGGTCCTGCCCCGCGAGATGCCGGGCCTGGCGACGCAAGTCATCGATCTCGGCGGCCAGGATGCTCCGAGCCGCGACGAGGATCCGGTGGCGGAAGCCGCCCTCGTTCTCGCGGAATGCGATGCCGAGCACGGCGTCGACCTCGTGGCCTATCGCACGGGCGCGCGACTGGTTCAGCGGATGGTGCCCACGCGTATCGAGGGGCCGGCGGGGCTTCCCCATCGGCTGCGCCGGAGCGGCGTCTATCTCGTCACCGGCGGGTTCGGCGGCCTGGGCCTCGCCCTCGCCGGGTGGCTGGCGCGCGATGTGAACGCGCGGCTCGTGCTGGTGGGGCGCGATGCCTCCGCGCATGTGGCGGCGATCCGCGATCTGGAAGCCGAGGGGGCGGAGATCCTCGCGGTGAGCGCCGACGTGACCGACCGCTCGGCCATGGAGCGGGTCATCGTCGCCGCGCGGCAACGCTTCGGCGCGCTCCACGGCGTGTTCCACGCGGCGGGCTCCATCGACGATGGCCCGATCATGGAGAAGACCGTCGAATCCAGCCGTCGGGTGATGGCGCCGAAGCTGGCCGGTGGCCTGATCCTCGACGCTCTGCTGCCGCAGGGAAGCCTCGACCTGTTCGTGGTGTTCTCCTCCACCAGCGCCCAGATCGGCCCGCCCGGCCAGGTCGATTACGCCGCGGCCAACACCGCCCTGGACGCCCTGGCCGCCCGGCGCGGCGACGGCCTCTCGGTGGCCTGGGGAATCTGGGGCGATATCGGCATGGCGGCCCGGATCTACGGGGGAGCGGCCATGTCCGGTACCCCCGAGGGTCATCCGCTCCTCGGGGTCGAGACCGGCCGCACCGAGACCGCCATCACCTTCCAGGCCCTCTACGACCCCGCCCGCATGTGGGTGCTGGCGGAGCACGTCCTCGACGGCCGTCCGATCCTGCCCGGCGCGGCCTATGCGGAGATCGCGCTCGCGGCCGCCACGGCGGGGTTCACCTCCTCCGGCGTCGATCTGCGCGGGCTCACGGTCGATCTTCCCCTCGTGTTCGAGCCCGGCGTGAAGCGCCTCGTGCGCACCACGCTCACGGCTCTCGACGGCGGCGGTTTCGCCCTCTCCGTCGAGAGCCGCCCCCTCCTGGGCGAGGAATGGGTCGAGCATGCCCGCGCCACCCTGTGGCCGGGATCGACCCTGCCCTGGGCGGTCCGGCGGGTAGCCCGCCGGGCGGCGCGCCGGGAGGGGGTGCACGCGCTTCCGGGCCTCGGCTTCCCGCAGGGCGAGACCGTGACGTTCGGGCCGCGCTGGCGCACGATACGCTGGATCGAGCGCGGCGATTGGGAGGCCGTGGCCGAACTCGAACTGGCCGCCGAGTTCGCGGGCGACCTCGACGGGATCACGGCGCACCCGGCGCTCACCGATATCGCGACCACCTTCGGGCTGCATCTCCTCGCGCCCCCGGCCGACGACATGGTCTACGTCCCGACGTCGATCGAGCGCATGCGGATCGCGCCGGGCCGCTGGCCCTGCCGGATCCGCAGTCACGCCCGGCTCACGGCGCTGCAGCACGGCGCCTCCGCCCGGTTCGACGTGGTCATCGGCGATGTGAACGGGGTGCCGCTCGCCGTCTTCGAAGGCTTCACCCTGCAGAGCGTGTCCCGCGCGGTGAAGTCCTCGCAGGCCGAGGCGCATCCGCCGAGCCTCGAGGCGCGGCTCAAGGCCGGCATCATGGCGGCGGACGCTCCCGACCTGTTCCGCCGGGTCCTCGAGTGCCGGGGCGTCGGGATCGTCGCGTCGTCGATCGCCCTGTCCGACCTGCGCCGGGAGGCCCTGGCCGCGATCCGCCCGAAGCCGGTGGCGGCACAGCGTTCGGCCCGGCCGGCCGGCGGCGAGCCGGACTACGCGAGCGAGATCGAACGCCAGATCGGCGGGTACTGGGCGGACCTGCTCGGCGTCCCCGCGGTGCGTCCCCAGGACGACTTCTTCGAGCTCGGCGGGTTTTCGCTGCTGGCGGTGCGGCTGTTCGCCCGCATCCGCAAGAACCACGACGTGGACTTGCCGATCGCCACCCTGTTCCGCGCCTCCACCCTGCGCCAGCTGGCGAGCCTGGTCGGCGGGATGATCGCGCCGGAACCCGCGGCGGACGGCACCGAAGGAGCGGCGGCGTCGGACAAGGTGCTGGCGATGCCGCCCGTGGCCTGGTCGCCCCTGGTGGAGATCTGCCGGGGCGTCCCCACCCGGGCCCCGATCTTCTGCATCCATGGCGGCCAGGGCAACGTCCTCAACTTCGAGAAGCTGAGCCGGCGCCTCGGCCGGGACCAGCCCTTCTACGGATTGCAGGCGCGCGGCGCCGACGGGCGGCTCGCGCCGCTGGAATCCATCGAGGAGATGGCGGCCTCCTACATCGCGGCCATCCGCGAGGTCGACGCGCATGGTCCCTACCGGATCGCGGGCTATTCCGGCGGCGGGGTGATCGCCTACGAGGTCGCGCAGCAGCTGACCCGCGCGGGCTATTCCATCGCGCTCCTCGTCCTCTTCGACACCCTATCGGCCACCAGCGCCGCACGGCATCACAGCACCGTCGAGCGGCTCTGGGCGGTCCGCCGCTGGAGCCTCGGCTATACGCTCGGCTGGCCGTCCCGCCTGATCGAGCGCCGCCGCCGCGCCGCGGAATTCGCGCGGGAGCGCTTCGACCCGAACGTCCCGATCCCCGACATGTACCGCGCGCAGTACATCATGAACGCCTACCTCGTCGCGCAGAGCCGCTACACCCCGGAGCCCTATGCGGGGAGCATGCTGCTGTTCCGCTCGACGGATGCGTATGTCCCCTATCTCCTCGCCGGCCCGGATCTCGGCTGGGGCGGCCTCGTCCAGGGGGGGATCGACATCCACAAGATCGCGGCGACGCACGAGACGCTGTTCCAGGAGCCCGCCGTGGACAAGCTCGCCGGCATCCTCCGGCGCAGGCTCGACGCCCTGATGCACTATCCCGTGCGCAAGAGCGCCTGATGCGGGCGCCGGCCGATCACCCCGGATGCCGCATCGCCTAGGCCCGACCGAGCGTCTGCGTCGCCCCGCTCCGCACATGACGATACCCCGTTGCCCGGCAGGGAGACCGAAGATGGATTTCGTCGATCGCGCCTACAGGAACTACAGCGACGTCAAGCAACTCGGCCTGCCCGTGCTCCTGCGCGGGCTCCACCGCCGCGCATCCTCCCGCGAGGGCCGTCTTGTCCGGACGGTCCACGGCGCGTTCTACATCCGGCCGCACACGTCGGACATGGAGGTGCTGAGATCCGTCTTCGGTGACATGACCTACAACCTCGACCGGGTCCGCCAGGGGGCGGCCACCCGGAGCGAGTACGAGCGGATCTGCACCGCCGGAAAGACGCCGATCATCATCGACGGAGGCGCCAATGTGGGAATCGCGGCGCGCTACTTCGCGAAGGCCTATCCAAGGGCGGTCGTGCTGGCGGTGGAGCCGGACAAGGACAACCTCGTCGTTTGCCGTAAGAACACCGAGGTCTGCGCCAATATCTGCGTCGTCCCCACCGCCCTCGGCGGCCGGCGCGGGTGCGTCAATCTCGATTACAGCAACGGCGGCGCCGACAGCGGGCCGACCGGGCGGTCGGACCACGGCATCCCGATCACCGTCATCGCGGAACTCAAGGATCTGATCCCCAATGGCGAGTTGCTGATCGTCAAGATCGATATCGAAGGCTTCGAGAAGGACGTTTTCTCCGGCGAGATCGGCTGGGTCTCGGAGCCGCATGCGATCATCGTCGAACCGCACGACTGGATGCTGCCGGGCGATGGAACCAGCTTTCCGCTGCAGGACAGCCTCCTGCGCGAGCGGCGGGAGATGATCCTGTCGGGCGACAACCTGATGCTCTTCAAGTCCCCCGCCGCATCCGCCAGGGGCGACACGTCGAGCTGGCCGACAAGGGGGCTTCTCAGGGTGGTGCCGTCCGCGTGACGAGGCGGCCCAGCGTCTCCTGCCCGGCATCGCGGAAGCCCGCATAGTCGATGGGCGTCCGCCCCCAGATGAAGACCGGCTTCACGTCGGCAGGCGCGGCGTAGGTGTTCCTGTCGAAACTGTTGCCGCCCTCCTCGATGATCCGGGCATTCGGGGCGGCCTCGTTCGTATCCGTGACGCCGCCGGCGCTGCCTCTGCCGGTGAACAGGATCCGGTTGTCGTGGACGCGGTTTCCGGTCGTCCTGTAGAAGCCGCCGCCGTCCTTCTCGCGGCCCTGGTCGACGAGCACGATGGCGCGGCCGTCGGGCCGGACGGTGATGGTGTTGTCGGAGACCTCGACGCCGCTCGAGGCCGCCACCTGAATGTCGGCCCCCCAGAACCAGACCGGATGGCCCGCGCCGTTGAAGCGCAGCGTGTTCCCGCGGATCACGGCGTCGTAGGAGATCTCGAAGAAGATCCCGGCGGTGGAATTGTTCTCCACATTGTTCCTCTCGAACAGCACCTCCCGGCAATCGATGTCGCACCAGAGGCCGGGACCCGCATTGTCGTGGACGTGGTTCCCGCGCAGGACCACCTCCTGGCTCTGGGTGATCTTGAGGCCGCCGGCCTCCCATTCGGGGTCGAAGCCGGACGTGTTGTTCGAAGCGATGCGGTTGTTCTCAATCAGGATCCGCCGGCCCTGCGCGGCCGCGCCGAGCTGGCCGTTCCGCTCGATCGTGCTGCCCGTGATGGCCCCGTCGGTGCCGACATCGACGCCGAGCCCGGCATTCAGGCGGATCTGCGAATTCTCCACGCGCCACCCGGTGCCCTCGCCGCCGCGGATCGCCCCCATCTGGGTCGGCGTGTCGTATTTTTGGACGACGAGTCCCCTGATCCGCACATCGGCGGCCCGGCTGCGGAAGGCGAAGCGCGCCCCGCTGGCCTCGACGCGACGTCCCTCCGGGTTGTCGGCGAGGATCGCTCGGCCGGCCGCTGCCTCCACAACGTAACGTCCGGGACTGAGATCACCGCGCGACGCGACGCGGGTGAGCGGCTGGCCGTCGAGGAACACGGCCAGCGACAGGAGACAGAGCGAGCCGCCGCCGCGACACTGGCCGGCGCCCACATGGCGTGGGTACAATCCGGTGAGGGCCCAGAACGGGCCCACCCGCTCGAACTGCCGGACGATGCGCGAGCCGTCGAGGATGCTGCCGGGCTCGCCGAGGAACGTTTGACCGCGCAAGGGGGCGATCTCCTGCATCCGGTAGAGGCCTGCGCCGATGCAGATGGTCCCGCCTTCTCCGGCGCGGATCGCAGCCCGCTGGATGGACTCGCCGGCGGCGACGCGCACGGCCGTGGCGGGGCAGCCGCTTTCCGCCCCCTCTCCCCTTGCGGGGCCGCCCCCCTGCCAGAGGATCAGTCCGGCGAGGGGTAGCGCATGGCGGAGCGCGCACCGCGTCATGGCTCCTGCCGCCCGGTAAGCGAAGAGGGCGGCGGGCATCGCTGCCGATGTGGCCTTTGCCGAGCGGTCATCCACAACTCCGATCATTCAGGAAGCACTTTTGCCTGCCGGTACAGTCACGGCCGGGACGAAATCTCGACGCCGCCGGCCCTGTACCGGATTTTTCAAAACAGTGAGCGTTCATTCTCGCGGAAAGGAAGGTGAAAAACGGTCTAGATCGCCGGGGCGAACGGGTTAGTCCGTGATCTCACTTCCCAAGCGAAGCCGAAATCCCGCTCAATCGCACCGACCAAGCGGTGGATCGGCCGGATGGTGGATGGAAGCTCCCCCATCACGCCCCGGATGCCCGGAAGACGTCCGATCCCCCGACCGGAGCGCCGCGCTTGCCACGATCAACGAGGACGGAATGAACCGGGTTCTGGACCACTCGAAGAGCGGGGTCAGCGTCGTGCTCCGCCAGACCTACGAAGCCCAAACCCTGGGGTTCCTCACCGCGATCCTTCGGCACCGCCGGTTGATCGTCGGGCTCGCTGCCGCCGCCCTGGTGCTCGCGACGGCCATCTGCTGGTCGCTGCCCGACAAGTACAGCGCCGAATCCCTGATCCAGGTCGATCTCAGCCGGGTCGGCGCCTCTCAGGCCACGTCGCCGAACCAGCAGGCAGCGACCAGCCTCGATGCCGGCGCCATCGTCGAGAGCGAGGCGCGGGTGATCCGCTCGTTGGCCATCGTGAGACACGCGGTGGAGGATCTGAAGCTTCAGGATGACCCGGCCTTTGCGCGGGGGCCGGGCATCGTCTCCCGCATCCTCTCGACCCTGCTGCCAGGATCGGCGAAGCAGCCCGCCGATGCCACAGCCTCGGTGGAGGCGGTGACCCGCGAACTCTCGCGGAACCTGACCGTGACCAACGATACGCGGGCCTACCTGATCAACGTATCCTACAACTCGACCTCACCGGAGCGTTCGGCGCGGATCGTCAACGCCGTGGTCGACGCCTATCTGCGCAACCGCCTGGAGATGGGGGTGGCGGCGGCCGAGCGGACCAGAACCTGGCTCGAGGAGCAGATCGGCGAGAGCCGGCGGGAGCTCGAGAACGCCGAGGCGGCCGTCGACCGCTACAGGCGGGAGACCGGCTATGTGGAGGGCGGCACGCAGGGCATGAGCCTGCCGCAGCAGGAGGTGCGCGATGCCGTGGCACAGCTCGCCGCCGCCCGCCAGACTCGGATCGCCGCCGAAGGCCGCCTGTCGCGGGCGCAGGAGGCCTTCGCCGCCGGCGGCACCCCCTCGGCGCAGGACCTGTCCGGCGCGCCCCTGATCCAGAGGATGCTGGAGAGCGCGGAATCAGCCACGCGGGAATTCGCCAACGTCGCCGCGACTGGACCGCGTCATCCGGCCTACCTGCAGGCCAAGGCGAATATCGAGGCCGCGCAATCGCGGCTTCGCGAGGAGATCAAGCGCGCGATCGGCAACCTCGAAAGCGACGTCAAGGCGGCCATCGCCGACGAGGCGAACCTCGCCGACAGGGTCGGGGTGATGAAGACGAACCTCGTCGAGGGGATGGGGCAGGACGCGAAGCTACAGAGCCTGCAGACCAACGCGGTGGCCATCCGCGAGCGCCTCAAGCTGCTGAGCGATGGCCATGCCCAGGCGCTGGCGCTCACCGGGATGAAGTCCTCGACCACGCAGATCGTCATGGCGGCCAAGCCCGTGACGGTCCCGTCGGGGCCGAACCGGCTCATGCTGATCTGCCTCAGCGTCCTCGGGGCGAGCGGCGTGGGGATCGGCTATGCCGTGATGATGGACCGGCGCGACACCGGCTTCCGGTCCGATGCCGAGATAGCGCACGAAACCTCCCACCGCTGCCTCGGCATGGTGCCGGAACTCACCAGCGGCTCGTCGGCCGCCGAGGTCCGGATGTTCGACGAATCGATACGTCTCGTCAGCGCATCGCTCACCGTAGCCCGCACCCTGGCCGAGCCCCGCGTCGTCATGGTGACGTCCTCGGTGCCCGGCGAGGGCAAATCGCTTCTCTGCATGGCGATGGCGAGCCTCCTGGCTCAGCGCGGCATTCGGACCCTCGTGATCGACAGTACGCCGCGCCTCCATGCGGAGACCGACCAGCCCAGTCTCGAGGATGTCGTGTTCGGTGACCCTGCCGGCTTCCCGTTGCAGAACGACTCCGGAAGGGTCGTGGTGCTGCATCGGGCCGAGCACGGCGACTCGCACGAGCTATTCCTGACGCCGGCCTTCGAGAGTTTCATCGAACGGGCTCGGGAAAGCTTCGATCTCGTCCTCGTCGAGGCTCCCCCCGTGATGCTGTCCGTCGATGTCCTGACAATGGGCGGCCTCGCCGACGTCACGGTCATGGCCGTTCACTGGAACCGGACCCCGCGCGAGACGGTCCAGGCGGCGTTGCGGCGGCTGCAGGACAATTCCGTGCGTCTGCGCGGCATGGTCCTGACGCATGTCAATCTGACGGAGCACAAGGACTACCGCGTGGTCGACCAATGCTCCCATTACAACGATTACCGGGGGCATTTCGAGGAAGCCGCGTCGCACCACGCGCGAGGCAATCTGCTGCCGTCCAAGCTGTCCTCATAGGACGGACTCCGCAGGCACGATTCCGACCTGCGTGATGTTTCTGGCGCGATTTTTTCTTGCGCGATTTTTTTCTTGGCGGCCATCCAGCGGATGTCGATCATGGCTTCGATCATCATCGTGTTCACGCCTGTCGGCGGAGGCGGCGCGCCGCGCCACCATGTGGCCGGTGCCGGCCAGACGCGACCGGCGGTGGAGCCGGCCGGTGCTCGCTAGAGAGCGGGCTGCGCGGATCGCCTGGCCCCTGATCGATCAAGGCGTCGCGAGCCTGGGCAACTTCCTGTTCACGATCACCCTCGCGCGGACATTGCCGCCGCAGGAATACGGTGCCTTCGCGCTGCTCTTTGGGATCCTGATGATCCTCTACACCGTCATGGCGTCGGTGCTGTTCTATCCGATGTCGGTCCTGGCCGATCCCGCGGACCGGGGCCGCATCGCCGAACTGATGAGCGTGAGCTTCATCCTGCTCGTCGGTCTGTGCGTTCCGGCCGGTCTCGTCCTCGCCGTCACGGCCTTGCTCATCGGTCGGCCGGACCTCATCGCGGCACTGCTCGTCTACTTCTTCATCTGGCAGATCCAGGAGGCGTTTCGGCGCTACCTGTTCGTGGAACTGCGCTTCGGAGCCGCCGTTCCCGGCGAGATCATCAGCTATATGGGGCAGATCCTGATCGCCCTCTGGCTCGCCCTCCGGGGTGAACTGACCCTGGAGACCGCCCTCTATGTCATGGCCGTCACATCGGCGGCGGCGGCCATCCTCCAGGGAATTCAGGTGGGTTTTTCCCTGCGCCGGCATGCGATGAGCCGCATCCGGAGCGTCGCCCTGGAATTCTGGCGCCTCGGCGGATGGGCGCTGGCGAACAACCTCTGCGCCGCCCTGCGGGTCCAGTTCCTGTTCTGGTTCCTGGCCGCCCTTTCCGGGGCCGCTTTGCCGGCGCTGCTCCAGGCCGGCTTCAATATCGTCAACCTGCTCAACCCGCTCATGATCGGGCTCGGTAACGTCATCCTTCAGGTCTCCGCGCGGGCGCATGCCGGGGGAAAGGCAGAGGCATGGCGTGCCACCCACCCCCTCGTCCTGTCGGGGATGCCCATTGTGATCGTGTTTCTGGCGGCCATCATCGCCTTTCCCCACGCGGTCCTCGGCCTCATCTACGGCGCCGGGTCTCCCTATGTGGACATCGCGACCCCAGTCCGGCTCCTCGCCGTAGCGGCCCTCGCCGCGTTCGTGACGGACATCGTGTGCGCCTATTTCCACGGTGTCTCACAAGCCAAGCAAGCTCTGATCGTGAATGCGGCCGGGGCCGTGGCGACGATCCCGATTGCTATCCCGCTCATCATCGGGTTCGGCCTCAACGGAGCCTGCATCGCTCTCTGCCTCGCGAACGCCGTGCGCCTGAGCGTGCTGCATCTCCTCTTCAACAGGATGATCGCTGCTGACACCGCCAACACTTCATCCGGCAGGGGGCGAGACCAGCCAATCTCGCCCCGCTCCGCAGTGGACGATCCGGGTGAGGCCATGGGCAACGCCGTGGCGTCACGCGTCGCGGCGATGCCGGCTTCGGAACTGAGGCAGACCTGACCGGCGCTCACGCCGAATCCGGCCCCGCCGCGGACGAGGGCATCCGCCGGTGCCGCAGGGCCTCGCCGGTCCTCCCGGCACCTGTCCGACCAGTCTTTACGGGGGCACCAGGGCGACGAGCGTGAGTGGGTCACCCCAACAAATAGCCTTATCGTCAGGCGCTTCTGGGGGGCTGCTACGCGGTGCCTCTGCGGTTTGGGCATGCAGACCCAACGCGCCGTCATGGCAATCGGCACAGGTTCCGACCGATGCTCGGCCTTGGCGCGTTCGGCGGACCCAAGCCGCCGCGCCATCGCGCGGGCAGAGAGTGAGGAGTTCCCCTCGCCACCCTCAGGTATCAGATGAAGGGGCCGATCAGCCGCTCGTACTCGGCCTCGGCGAGCCCATAGCTGTCGCCGGCCAGTTCCACGAGCTTGAGCCGGTCACGGATCGTGATCTGCCCGCGCCGCATCACGATCATCCGCGTGCGCTCCAACTCGTGCAGGGCGACGGTGACGCGCGGGCGGTGCATGCCGAGCATCAGTGCCAGCATCTCGTGAGTCATCACTACGCGGCCCTCGTCGAGCCTGTCACTGGCCAGGAGGAGGCAGAGCGCCAGGCGCTCCTCCACCGAATGGTGCCGGTTGGCCAGGGCCATCTGGCTGGTCCAGAGGATGACGACCTGGACGTAGCGCAGGAGGATGTCGCGCAGGGCACTGCTCTGGGCCATTGCCTGGCGCAGTGCACCCGCGCCCATCCGCAGGGCGCGGCCCGCCACGCGGACTTCCACCGTGAGGGGCGTATGCTCGATGCCGAGCACGAGGGCGGTGCTGACCATTCCATCGCGCCCGACGACGGCGATTTCCACGGTGCCGCGTTCGGCGATCGCCATGGTGACGGAGGCCAGTCCGCTCTCGATGAAATACGCGTGCGGGATGGGCTCGTTGGCCATGACGATCCGCTCGCCGACGGTCAGCACCACCTCTTCGAGCTGCGGCAGCATCTGGCTGAAGACTTCGATGGGAAGCGCCCGCAAGAGGCGGTTTTCGACCAACGGCGCCTGGAGCGGCTGGAGTCGTGAGTTCATTAGTGACGCTCCGGCAAGCATCTCGCCTATACTTTCAAGAAACTCGGAACAAACAATGGCGAAGACTCGTATTCTGCAGAGTATTGATTAAAATTCCAGTAAAATAGCACAATATTAAGTACTAATTCCGACATCAGAGTGTATTTTAATTCGTAGCATTTGAGATTTGGCGATGCGCGTGGGCGATCCGGGTACCAAGGCCGAGCCTCGTGTCCAAGGCGGCCGGCTCCCGCCTCCGCCCGTGGTGGGGCGAGCCTGCGCCCACACGCATCCTGCAAGTGCGAGGCGGATGGTCGTTGGGACGCCGACGGCCTCGCGACGCCCCAACCGTGTCGGTGCCCGCCGCATCGGCCGTGGGGGGAACTGCCGGTTCCCGTGTCAGCGCGCAGGGAGGGAGCCCGGTTCGGGCAGGGCCAGGCTCGTCCGGATCGGAATCGTCGGCGGCTCGCGGCGGACGTCGATGATGTCGCCCGGCTGGAGGAGCGCACGCTCGTTCGCCTCGAAGGTCTCCGTCCCCTCGCCTACGGTGCGCGTGATGAAGACTTTCCGCGCCGGGGTGCCGGGGCCGGCGGCACCGAGCGTGCCGCCGGATTGGAGGCGCGCCTCCCGGATCTCGCGGGCGCTCGGCAACTGCATCTCCACTTCCGTCAGGCGCGTGGTCACGTCCTGAAGTTCGGTGAGGATGCGGCGATGATAAGTATCGGTGATTTCCTGGCCGCGCAGGGCGAGGTCGCCGATCGCCAGATCGAGCCGGGCGAGTTCGGAGTTCAGCCGCGCGATGGTTCCCTTGTTCCGAGCCTCCTCGCGCTGCAGTTCGATCCCCTGGTATCGCCGCGCCAAACCGTTGCTGATGAGCTTCTCGTAATCTTCGAGATGGGACTGGATCAGCCGGAGCTGGGTCTCCTCCGCCTTGCGTTGCGCCTCGACGCCGGCGATCTCCGCCTCGATCCGCGGCTTCTGCGCACGGAGCATCTCGGCGGATTGCGCGAAGGCACTCCGCTGCGCCTTCAGGATCCCGCGTTCCTCCGCGAGGAGGCGGGTGAAGCCCTCGTCGCGTTCACTGCCGCGCGGCGGGGTGAAATCCTCGCGGTCTTGCCGCTGTGCTTCCAGCCTCTCGCGCCGGACCATGAGCAGGCGCAGGGTCGCCTCCAGGACCCGGACCCGCTCATCGGCGCTCAGGAACTCCGTGCGTTGGGAGATCTGCGCCTGTTCGGGCAAGGCGAAGCCGCCGGCCAGGGCGATGCCGCTGAGGACCGAGGCCCCGTAGCGGAACGGGTAGCTCCCCGCGACGCGCACATCGCCGAGGAGGTAGATCGGCCGCATCTCCGTGATGCGCAGGCTCACCACCGGCTGCTGCAGGAAGCCGTCGGCCAGATGGCTGACGATCTGCTTCTGCGCCTCCGGCAAGGTCATCGCCGACACGGAGACTTCGCCGACCAGGGGCAGGAACAGGGCGCCGCTGCCATTGACCACGAACTCCCCCGAGAGTTCGGCTTGGCCATAGACCGACAATCCGAGCCGGTCTCCGGGCGCGAGGCGGTAAGTGGAATCCTGGGCGCTGGCCGCCCCCCCGAGGGCGATCCACAGGGCGAGTGCCGCGATGCGGTGGGGCACGCGCGCCAAGCGCGTCCGTCGATGCTGTCTCATCATGGATCAACCGACCGCTTATCTGGTGAGGCCTATCTCGCAGGACCGCCGATAGTCTAAACTGCGGCAACTCCGGCTCCGGCATCGCCTTTCGGACGATCACGGTTCTACAAGGAATTAATCCTTCCGACGAACGGCTATGTTCTGAATTATAGCCGGTGATTTTTGGTGCCGAGTCGCGGTAATATTCGATGGTACTATTCCTTATTCGGGCATGAAGTCTGTCCTATGCACCGGATGCGCCACTTGTAGTGTGCGATGATTGTCCTCCATGGTTCAGCGACGCTCCGAGTTCCTCTCCGAGGGGACGGTAGGGCGAGATCACCGACGGAACGCTCGTTCCAGTCTCGGACGCGACCATCGTCGGTCCTGGGAATGAGCCGGAGGGGCACCGACAATGAAGCGCATCCTCGTAACGGGTGGGGCCGGGTTCATCGGGTCTCATCTCTGTGGACGGCTGATCAAGCAGGGAAACGAAGTTCTCTGCGTCGATAACTTCCTGACAGGTGCGCGCTCGAACCTGGATAAGCTGCTCACGCACCAATCCTTCGAGCTCCTTCGCCACGACGTGACGTTCCCGCTCTACGTGGAGGTCGACGAGATCTACAATCTCGCCTGCCCGGCTTCTCCGGTTCACTATCAACGCGACCCCGTCCAGACGACGAAGACCAGCGTGATGGGGGCGATCAACATGCTCGGCCTGTCCAAGCGTCTTCACGCTCGCATCCTCCAGGCCTCGACCAGCGAGGTCTATGGCGATCCGGACGTTCACCCGCAGCCCGAGGGCTATTGCGGCCATGTCAGCATCGTCGGGCCGCGCGCCTGTTACGACGAGGGCAAGCGCTGCGCCGAGACGCTGTTCCACGACTACCGCCGACAACATCGGATGTCGGTGCGCGTGGCGCGGATCTTCAACACCTACGGACCGAACATGCACCCGCAGGATGGCCGGGTGATCTCGAACTTCATCGTCCAGGCGCTGACGCATCAGCCGATCACGATCTACGGCGACGGCTCCCAGACCCGGTCGTTCTGCTACGTGGACGATCTCGTCGAAGGCCTGCTCCGCCTGATGGCGGTGGAGGAGGAGCCCGGCGACGTGGTCAACCTCGGCAACCCGTCAGAGATCAACGTCCTCGCCCTGGCCGAGCGCATCGTGCAGCTGTGCAACTCGCGCTCGACGATCGAATGCCGCCCCCTGCCCCAGGACGACCCGAAGCGGCGCTGTCCCGACATCTCCCGCGCCCGCGAGAAGCTGAGATGGTCGCCGCGGGTCGATCTCGATACCGGCCTGGTGCGGACGATCGCCTACTTCGAAGCGCGGCTCATCCAGAAGGGCTCGCCGATTCATGCCCTGCGCGAACTGGCCCGCTCCGAACCCCTGACGCAGGTCGCGGGATGACCGACGATCTCACGCCGAGCGGCGCCGACCTGAATCGCTGGGCGCGATCCGTACGCCCGGAAACTCACCGCCGCCACGCGGTCGAGGTGACGGGCGCGGAGGCGGCGGGGGCCTCATCCGCGCCCGCCGGGCGCTGGGAAATGCCGCGCGCCAAGGTTCTGGGGCTCGGCGTCAGCGCCATAACCTTCGCGGACGCCATCGCCGCCATCGATGCCTTCGTCCGCTTGCGGACGCCGCATTACGTCTGCATCACCGGGGCCCATGGGGTGATCGAGAGCAGGAGCGATCCGCACTTGCTCGCGATCCACAACGCGGCGGATCTCGTGACGCCGGATGGCATGCCCCTCGTCTGGATGTCGCGGCTCCTCGGCCATACGGCGACCGAGCGAGTCTACGGCCCCGACCTGATGCGTGCGATCACGCGCCTGTCGCCGGCCCGCGGCTATCGCCATTTCTACTATGGCGGAGCACCCGGCGTAGCCGATGCCCTGAGCGCCCGCCTCCGCGACGCGCATCCGGGACTGTCCGTGGTCGGCACCTGTTGCCCTCCGTTCCGCAGCCTGTCGCGGGAGGAGGACGAGGCGGTGGTGGCACAGATCAATGCCGCGCGGCCGGACATCGTCTGGGTCGGCCTCAGCACGCCCAAGCAGGAAAACTGGATGGCCTCCCATCTCGGACGCATCGATGCGCCGGTGATGATCGGCGTCGGCGCCGCCTTCGATTTCCTGGCGGGCACCAAGCGGCAGGCTCCGGTCTGGATGCAGAAGCGGGGCCTCGAATGGCTGTTTCGCCTCGTAAGCGAGCCGAGGCGGCTCTTCGCCCGCTACATGAAGATCGTTCCCCTATTCCTGCTGCTCGCCGCTGGGCAGCTTCTCAAGACGTGGCTCGCTTCCCGCATCCGGGGCGGGGCCGCCTCTACGATGCCGGCCCCGCCGCCTCATCGGCCCGGCTGATGCCCACTCCCGGGCCGTGCCGGGCGTTGGCCCCGTCGCGACGGTATCCGGCCTCCTCTCGTTCCAGGGCCAGCATGGCCTCGAGCTTCCGGAATGGCTTCCCATGAGCACCACCGACAGCATTATCCTTGCGGGCCCTGCGGTCGAGCGGACCAAACCGGTGGAGGCCAAACTCCGGCCGGTACGGCGGCGGAGCATCGTCACGGCGGTTCTGGTCGGGGGGGACATGTTCTTCTCAGGCGTGGCGGGCCTCGTGCCCTGGCTGCTGACCGGCTGGCTGCCAATGACGGATTGGTTGGGCCCCTCCGCCCCGATGCCGATTCCCCCCGTCGGCGTCGTGCTCATCCTGGCGGTGTTCGGGCTGTATTCCAGCTACGGGCCGAGCCCGCCGGAGCGGTTGCGGCTGCGCGTCCTCGGGGTCTGCATCTACGCGATCAGCTGCCTCCTGGTCATGAGCGCTCAGGGGCCGTCGGCGCGGGGCGTCGCCGATATCGCGGCGGTGGCGGCACTCTTGGTGGTGATCGGCTTCTATGGCGAATCCGCGCTGCGGAGCATGCTGATCCGGTGGAAGCTCTGGGGGGCTCTCACCGTGATCGTGGGGGCCGACACCGCCGGGCGCAGCCTGGCCGATACACTCCTCGCCCAGCCCGAACTGGGATTTCGGCCGGTGGGCTTCCTCGCCGAGCGCGGGCAGGAGCCGGTCCGGATGGAGGGGCTGCCCATCCTCGGCATGATCGACGAGACCCCGGCGGTGCCCGTGGAGGTGCTGCTGTTTTCGTCCTGCGCCACCCTCGCCCTGTATGATGGCAAGGGGACGGGCCGGGCTCCCGCTCCGCGCACGGTGCTGGCCCAACAGATCCACGAGTTGCAGAACATGTGGGTTCAGGTGCAGCCCCTCGGCAGCGCCATCGGCCTCGAGATTCGGCGCGAGCTGTACCGGCCGCGCAACCTCGCCCTCAAGCGCGTGATCGACTGCACCCTGGCTGGCCTCGGTCTAATCCTGGCCCTTCCGGTGATCGCGATCCTTGCCGCGACGATCCGCAGCCTCGATCCGGGCAGCCCGTTCTATGTCCAGATCCGCGTGGGACGGCATGGACGGCCGATCCGGGTCCTGAAGTTGCGGACGATGTATTCCGACGCGGAGCGCCGGTTGCACGCCCATCTCGAATCCTGCCCGGTGGCCCGCGAGGAATGGCAGCGCTTCTTCAAGCTCTCCGCCGATCCGCGGATCTTGCCGAAGGTCGGGCATTTCATCCGACGCACGAGCCTGGACGAACTGCCCCAGCTCTGGAACGTCCTGCGTGGCGACATGAGCCTCGTCGGCCCGAGGCCGTTTCCCGCCTATCACATGGATGGGTTCGATCCCGATTTCCGCGCGCTTCGCACCAGCGTGCCGCCCGGCCTGACCGGCCTCTGGCAAATATCGTCGAGAAGCGACGGCGATCTTCACGTCCAGCGCAGCCAGGACACCTACTATATTCGCAACTGGTCGCCGTGGCTCGACCTCTACATCCTGATGGGGACGGTCTCGGCGGTCCTGGGCGCCAAGGGCGCTCGGTAACCTCCGGCCATCCGGGGCGACGAGGGATGATGGTCGACGAATTCGCCGAGCCGATCCGCGGGCGGGCCGGTCACCAACTCGCTCAGCGAGGATGCGGGCAATACCAGCGATATCCTATGGGCCGATGTCACCGAGGCGGACATGCGCCCCCGGGCGCACTCGACAAACGCGTTGGCTTGGAACGCAAGACCAATTCGACGAAATCGGGCATCCGGGCCGATGTTCTTGTCCCGAAGATCTATTTTAAGGGACGGGCGTTCTTATAGTATTCATTCAATCGGTGGAGTGATCGTCCCACTCAATATGCTGACGCTTCTCAGGCCATAGAAATATAACAATCAGCCCGATGCTGCCAAAAATCGAAACAAAGGCAGAGATCCAAAATATGATTTCCAGCACGGCACCCTCCGGTCGTGCAATGGCGCCGAATCCTTTTTCACCGATGAAGAATCAACTGTCAATTATCCTACGATTTCTATGATCTTTTGATCGAAGATTTGAGATACGCCTGAATCCAGTCCTGAGACAGGACGGATGTCGTTGATCGTCTCGTGCGCGAAAAGGCAGGGGAAGGCCGGCACGGCGAAGGGGGTCCCGCTGTCCGCGACGGCGCAGGCGCCCACTCTACTCCGTCACCGCCTCGGCCACGAACTTGGCATGGCCCTTCGCCCGCAGGTCGCAGGCGGGGCAGGTGCCGCAGCCGTAGCCCCAGGCGTGGCGTTCCCCACGCGTACCAAGGTAGCAGGTGTGGGTGTCCTCGACGATGAGGTCCACCAGAGGCTGGCCGCCGAGGTCCTTGGCCATCTTCCATGTCTTGGCCTTGTCGATCCACATGAGGGGCGTGTGGAGGACGAAGCGGCGGTCCATGCCGAGGTTCAGCGCCACCTGGAGCGCCTTGATCGTGTCGTCGCGGCAATCGGGATAACCGGAGTAATCCGTCTCGCACATGCCGCCGACGATGTGGCCCAGGGACCGGCGGTAGGCTAGGGCCGCGGCGAAGGTCAGGAAGATGATGTTGCGGCCGGGCACGAAGGTGTTGGGCAGGCCGCCCGCCTCGAAGGCGATCTCGGTGCTGCGGGTGAGCGCGGTCTCGGAGACCTTGCCCAGAGCATCGAGGGCGATGGTGTGGTCGCGGCCCAGACGCCGGAACCAGGCCGGGTTCATGGCCGCCATCGTCTCGCGCAGGGGTGCCCGCCTGTCGAGCTCGACCCGGTGGCGCTGGTTGTAGTCGAAGCCCAGGGTCTCCACCCGGGGAAAGCGCTCCAGCGCCCAGGCGAGGCAGGTTGTGGAATCCTGTCCGCCCGAGAGCAGGACCAGCGCGCCGTCGTCGCTCATCGTCAGGCTTCGCCTTCGTATTCGGCCCAGGACATCGGCGTCTCCATCACCTTGACCGCCGACAGGCCGGGCAGGGCGGGCTTCGTCCGATGCCAGATCCAGGCCGCGATATGCTCGGCGGTAGGGTTCTCCAACCCCTCGACCTCGTTGAGGCAGTAATGGTCGAGCTGGGCCAGGATCGGCGCGAAGGCGTGCTCCACGTCGAAGAAGTCCACCACCCAGCCCGTCGCCGGGTCCACGGCGCCGGAGATCGTCAGCTCGACCCGGTAGGAATGCCCGTGCATCCGATGGCAGCGATGTGTCTCGGGCACGTTGGGAAGGCGATGCGCCGCCTCGAAGGTGAAGGCTTGGGTGATCTTCATGGACGAGGACTCTATAAAATCGGAACGCGACGGGGCGGCCGGATGACGGTCATGGAATGCCAATGATCTTGTGGGTCTGCAGCGACAGCCGCCAGCGCGCGTCGTGGCGGCAATACTCTACCGCCGCCCGGGTATGAGCAAGGCGGTCGGGTCCGTCCATGGGCTGGAGCCAGTGGTGGCGGAAGTCGAGAGCGGCGAAGCGCTCGGGGAGGGCCTCGTCCTGCGGGTAGACCAGCTTCAATTCGTGTCCGGTGGTCTGGACCAGGGCATTGCCCGCTTTCGGGCTCACGCAGATCCAGTCGATCCCCTCGGGGGCTGCCAACGTGCCGTTGGTCTCCACCGCGATCTCGAAGTCGCGCACATGCATCGCTGCGATCAGGGCGGGGTCGAGCTGCAGCAGCGGCTCGCCGCCGGTGAAGACCACGTAATGGTGAGAAGCGCCGCCCTCCCAGGTGGCGGCGATGGCGTCGGCCAGAGCCTCAGGCGTCGAAAAGCGCCCACCGCCCTCGCCGTCCATGCCGATAAAGTCCGTGTCGCAGAAGGTGCAGGCGGCCGTGGCGCGGTCCTCCTCGCGGCCGGACCAGAGATTGCAGCCGGCAAACCGGCAGAACACCGCGGCCCGGCCCGCCTGGGCCCCCTCGCCCTGGAGGGTGTGGAACAGTTCCTTGACCGCGTAGCCCATCGCTCTCTCAGCCGATCTCCCCCGAAGGCCCCCGTCCCGCAATGGGAACGGCCTGCCTCCAACATCGCGACGTGATGTGAAGCCCATAGACGCCTCCCCGCTCCGAGGCCATGGGGCAGGGCCCAACGCAACCATGCGCACGCGGCAACGCCCGTCATCCGCACGCAGCACGTCCGGTCCGGCCCGCCCGGACGGGCCTGTGCAATGCATCAATCGTCCGGTCGCATCGCCATGGTCTCGCCACGGAGACGGCGTTGATGGGCATTCGCGCCAAGCCTTCTCGCAGGGCTGGCCGAAGGCTGGCATCCCTCGCCAAAGCTCGGCCGGTGCGCTATTTTTCTTCGGACGGACCGGCCGTGATGGCGTCGGGGCGTTCCCTTTCGAGACGGGCCTGATGTCGAACCGATTGTTGCGCCGCCTCGTCCTTGGTCTCGCCACGGCTGCGGGATTGCTCGGAGCGGGTGCGGCCGGCGCGGTGACGGCGCCGATCCTCGTGGTCGAGGTCGATTCCGGCAAGATCATCTACGCTCAGGGTGCCACCGACCCGTGGTTCCCCGCCTCCATCACCAAGCTGATGACTGCCTACGTCGCCCTCGACATGGTGCGGCAGGGCAAGGTCTCTCTCGACTCGCTCATTACCATCTCGCCCGCCGCCGCCGCCGAACCGCCCTCGAAGATGGGGTTCCGTCCGGGCACGCAGCTAACCCTCGACAACGCCCTGAAGATCATCATGGTCAAGTCGGCCAACGATGTCGCCTGGGCGATCGGCGAGAATCTCGGCGGCTCCGTCGAAGGCTTCGCCGCGCTCATGAACGAGACCGCCGCCCGGATCGGCATGCGCGAGAGCCGCTGGACCAATCCCAACGGCCTTCCAGACGCCCGGCAATGGACCTCGGCCCGGGACATGGCGGTGCTCGGCCGGGCATTGATCCGCGACTTTCCCGACAACCGCGCCCTGTTCTCGATCAGCGCGATCCAGTTCGGCAAGTCGATCATGGCCAACCACAACGGCCTGCTCGGCCGCTATGCCGGGGCCGACGGCATGAAGACCGGCTTCATCTGTTCGGGCGGTTTCAACGTGGTGGCCAGCGCCACCCGCAACGGCCGCCGTCTCATCACCATCGTCATGGGCCAGCCGAGCGCCCGCGAGCGCGACCTCAAAGCGTCCGACCTGTTCGATTACGGCTTTGGCCAATCGGCAGGATGGACCGCGCCAACCATCGATTCCCTGCCCGCTTCCGCCATCTCCGAGCCGCCGGACCTGCGCCCCTATATCTGCGACAAGCGCAAGGCCCTGCCGGTGGACGAAGGCCCGGGCCCCATCGCCTCGCAGGCCGGCAGCGAGAATGCCTCGATCCTGGCCGCTGCTGCGCCCGTGGGCTCGGCTCTCGCCTTCGCGACCCTCAACAACGGCTCCCTGAAGGGGCGCGCCCTACCGCCGCGCGCGCCCCTGCAACCGATCCTGGTGTGGATTGGCCGCGATCCGGCTGAAGGCGCCATTGCCCTGAACGAGCAGGCCGAGGCCGAGAAGGCGGAACGCGCCGCCAAAATCGCGGAGGCCCGCAAGACGAAGCTCGAGGCCGCGAACGCCAAGCGCGAGGCATCGAGGCTCGCCAAGCCGGTCGCGAACGGCAAGGGCGCCGTGCCCGCCACCGCCAGCGCCTATGCTCCGGTGGAGACGACGCCGGTGATCGCGGGGGGCGCGAGATCCTCCGCCAAGGCCGATGCCGGCAAGAAGCCCGCTGCGAAAGCCGCGACGAAGCCGGCCCACAAGGCCCCGGAAAAGCCTGCGGCGAAGGCTGCGGACAAGTCCGCAGTCAAGCCCGCTGCGAAGCCTGCGAAGAGCGCCGCCAAGGCATCCGGCATTAGCAAGACCTCCGCTGCGCGATCCGCCGAGGATTGAGCCGGCGGCGGCGGCGGGGTAGGCCGGTTCCATGGCCAATCCCTCACCGCTCACGTCTTCGAACGACGATCCCCGCCGTCCGGAGCCGATCCCGCTCACGGTGCTCACCGGCTTCCTCGGGGCCGGCAAGACCACGCTCCTCAACCGGATGCTGCGCGATCCGGCCCTGTCGGACACCGTGGTCATCGTCAACGAGTTCGGCGAGATCGGCCTCGATCACCTGCTGATCGAGACGGTGGACGAGGACATGATCCTGCTCGGTGCCGGGTGCCTGTGCTGCACCGTGCGCGGCGACCTCATCGCCACCCTCGAAGATCTGCTGCGCAAGCGCGACAACGGCCGCATCACGCCGTTCCGCCGGGTCGTCATCGAGACGACGGGCCTCGCCGATCCGGCCCCGATACTCCACGCTCTGATCTACCACCCCTACCTCGCCCTGCGGTACCGGCTGCAGGCCGTCGTCACCGTGGTGGATGCGGTCAACGGCGCGTCCACCCTCGACGCTCATCCCGAGGCCCTGCGCCAAGCCGCCGTGGCCGACAGGATCGTGCTGGCGAAGGAGGATCTCGTCGACACCGGCAGCGACGCCCTGCGCGCCCGCCTCCAGACCCTCAATCCCACGGCGCCCATTCATGGCCCCGACGTGGCGCCGTCCGAGCTTCTCGGCGGGTTCTTCGGCCTGGACGGCAAGAGCGAGGATGTCCGCGCTTGGCTCGGCGCCGGAGCCTTCCCGGACCACGATCATCATCACGGTCACCACCATCACGACGTGAACCGGCACGATGCCGCGATCCGGGCCTTCACTCTGACCAGCGACGTGCCGGTGAAGCGGGCGGCTTTCGAGATGTTCCTCGATCTCCTGCGGTCCGGGCACGGCCCGAAGCTCCTGCGCTTGAAGGGGCTGGTGGCGCTCGCCGACGAACCGGATCGTCCCGTGGTGGTCCACGGCGTCCAGCACGTGATCCATATGCCGGTCCAGCTCGCCGCATGGCCCGACGACGATCACCGTTCGCGCCTCGTCCTGATCGTGCGCGATCTCGATCAGGCTTTCGTCACCGGCCTGTGGGACGCCTTCCTGGGGCGTCCGAGGATCGATGCACCCGATGCTGCGGCGCTGACAGCCAATCCGCTGGCGATTCCCGGGGGCTAGTTCAGTGGTCTTCTCGGCTGAACCCGTCCTATTTTGGGAATAGATGGGCGGCATTCATTTTGATTCTATATACCATGCTTGGCTGCAAAGCGGGAAGCGATGTCCCATTCTGGGGCGTATCGGTAGCGGGATCACCGAATGAGACAGGGGCTGAGCATCATCGAGGGAGGCCGGTTCGTGGAAGCGGGCCGGATCGGGACGGATATCGATGCTGATGAGTGTCGCATCGTTCTGCGGCGGCCCAACGTGGTGGAGCCGGTGGAGGTCGAGGCATGGCGCGCGCTCCTTACCCGCATCCGTTGGCCGGAACCGATCTACGCGGACCCCGACTACCTGCTCACTGCCGCCGTGCACGAGTCCGGCGGCCGCGATCTTGTCTTTGCCTTCGCCTGGAGCGGGCAGGGCGAGCGCGCGCGCCTGCGCGGCGTCATTCCTCTCTCTATGCCGCACGGCCTGTGGGGCAATGGCCGGGCGCAGGGCTGGTACCCGCCCGGTCCGGTGGTCGCGCCCACCATCGAGCCTGGGTTCCTCGATGAAGTCGAAGCGGCGTTGAGGGCAGCGGTCAGGGCGGTCCACCCCCGCTCGACGCTGATCATGATACCGCCCCCCGTCGTGCCCACACCCGAGGAGACGGTCCTTTTGACGGATGCGTCCGATGCCCAAGTCGTGCCGGCGCGGGATCGCGTGGGCGTGCGGCTCGCCGGGCCGTGGACCCGCGATGGCGTCGAGATCGAGCGCATTACCGAACCCTTCCGCATCCGCGATGCCGTGGAGGCCTATCTCTCCTTCGATGCGCAGGTGTCCGGAAATCCGATCGTGCGGGATCCGTCCGCCTCGTCCATGGTCAGGGTGGTGACGCGACGCTTCGCCCAGAGGCGCCAGACCAGCGTCGACTTCGCGCGCAAGGACGGCGTCATCGTCGCAGCGGTCCTGCGTCTCGGCGCCGGTCCGGGCTCGATCGTGTGGCGGCAGGCCGAGACCCGGGCGGCCTGACCATCCCCTGAGCTCCGGATATCTAAAGGCCGGACCGGCCTATTCGTCCTCGCCGAACTTGTTGGCGAGGAGGTCGGTGATGGCTTGGAGGCAGGCTTCGGCATCGCTGCCAGAGGCCACCACGGCGATGGAGGTGCCCTGTGCCGCGCCGAGGGTGAGCAGGCCCATGATGGAACGTCCGCCTACGGTTTCGCCCGAGCGCGTGACGGTCACCGCAGCCTCGAACTTCTCCACCGTTTGTACGAACTTGGCAGAGGCTCGCGCGTGCAGGCCTCGCCGGTTGATGACCGGAAGGATCCGGAGGTGACCGCCCTCCGGGACCGTGATCTCGGGCTCGACATCGTCGTCGTAAGCGTCGCTCATGGCCTGTGCCGTCCCTGTCCCGTCCCTGTGGCCGGTCCGCCAACGGTTAGCCCGACGCGCCCGGCCCGATCCTCGTCCAGTGATGGCACGGCCGAGCCGGGACAACGCCGCGCGAAATCGCCACGCTTGCCTGATAAGCCGACGGAGGATGTTTGGGAAAGTCCGTTCGTCTCGCGGAAGTGTTATTTGCCTGCGAGGACGCGGGAGGCGACGTTGATGTACTTCCGGCCCGCCTCCTGGGCATGGAGCACTGCATCCCCCAGGGGTTCGGCATCGCGTACGCTGGCGAGCTTGATCAGCATTGGAAGGTTGATTCCGGCTACCACCTCGACGGTCCCGCCATTCATGCAGGACAAGGCGAGGTTGGACGGCGTGCCGCCGAACATGTCGGTGAGCACGACGACGCCTTTGCCGGTATCGACCCGGTCCACGGCGGAGACGATATCGAGCCTGCGCAGCTCCATATCGTCCTCGGGGCCGATCGTGATCGTCTCGATCTGCTTTTGCGGGCCGACCACGTGTTCAAGTGCAGCCTTGAACTCGGTGGCGAGCAGCCCGTGGGTGACCAGCACCATTCCAATCATAGACGCGTGTTCCGACACCCAGTGGGAGCCGCCATTTTGTGCAGCGCAAGGTCGGGCGCAAGACGAGAGTGACGTTTTGCGTCTCCTAGCCCCAGGATCATGTCATGTGGGTGGGCGCCACGCTATATGGGAGAGCCGAATTCGCATGAGACGGTGCGGAGGTGCGTCCGTGGGGCAACGCTCGCCTTCCGGGTGAGGGCGTCGAACACGAGACCCGGCGCCAACGCGCGGTCGCGGATGCTGCGGTCCAGCATGATTCTGCGAATCGCGACGCCGAGGAGATCTACCGAATCCATGGGTGTGTCGGGCAGTCGCGGCAGCGTCCCGACGAGATCGACCACGAGGCGGATGACGGCCGCATCGGCCAGCGGGGATGCCTCTACGAGCCCCATGCCCCGGATCTCGATCAGGCCGCGAAGAGTGGGGTGGCCGCGAGCGACGATGCGTCCGTGATGGGGCATGAGCCCGATACGGTCGTCGCCCACCAGCGCGCCGTAGCCGCCCTCCTGCCGCGCCCGGTCGAGGAGAGCAACGGCCAGGGACGATTTGCCGGTGCCGGATTCGCCCCTGATGAGGATTCCCGCCTCGCCCAGGACCAGGCAGGTGGCGTGGACCGCGAGGGCCGGCGCGGGAAGGGGCCAGTCCACGGGCCGGCGCGCCTAGCGGGAGGCCGCAGGAAGGCGCACGACGAACCGCGCACCGCGCACTGTCGCTTCCCCGTTCTCGTCAGCGGGTCCGGGGCGGTTCGCGGCCCTGATCGTGCCGCGATGGGCCTGGACGATCTGGCGCGAGATCGAGAGGCCGAGGCCCGAATTCTGGCCGAATCCCTGCTCCGGGCGGTCCGTGTAGAAGCGCTCGAAGATGCGCTCCAGGGCGTGTTCCGGGATGCCGGGGCCCTCGTCCTCGACGATCAGTTCCACCTCGGCACGGACCCGGCGGAGGGCCACCCGCACTTTTGCATCGGGGGGCGAGAACGAGCGGGCGTTGTCGAGGAGGTTGTTGACGACCTGTCCGAGCCGGCTGTCATGCCCGAAGATCATGAAGGGGGCCTCCACGTCGCCGGGGGGCGTGTCCACGTCGAACTGGATGAGCGCGTCCTTCGGGCGCCGGCGCTCGTTGGCGACGGAGACCACCGTCGTCATCAGCTTGTGCAGGTCCACCTTGCGCGCCTCGGCGCGGGCGAGCTCCGCATCAAGGCGCGAGGCGTCGGAAATGTCGCTGATGAGGCGGTCGAGGCGCTTCACGTCGTGCTGGATGATGGCGAGCAGGCGCGAACGGGAATCGTCGGTCTTGGCGAGGGGAAGCGTCTCCACGGCGCTGCGCAGGGAGGTGAGGGGGTTCTTCAGCTCGTGGCTGACATCGGCGGCGAAGCTCTCGATGGCGTCGATGCGCCGGTAGAGGGCCTGGGTCATGTCGCGCAGGGCGCCAGACAGATGGCCTATCTCGTCGGTCCTGCCGGTGAAATCGGGGATCTCCTCTCGCGACTTGATGCCGAGGCGGACCTTCTCGGCGGCATCCGCGAGGCGGCGGACCGGACCGGCGATAGCGCCCGCGAGGAGGATCGACAGGACCAGCATGACGGAGGCGGCGATGAGGAAGACCTGGAGCAGGCCGAACCGCTCCGAGGCGATGACCCGGTCGATGTCGCCCCCTTGGGTCGAGAGCATCAGCGCGCCGCGCACCGCCCCCGAGCGCAGGATCGGGACCGCCACTGAGACGTTCGTCTCTCCCGCCTCGTTGCGGCGGACCAGGGTGCCGCGGGCGCCGCCGAGCGCGACCTGGACCTCCTTCAGGCTGTGGCCGCTCGCCGGGCCGACCTCCTCCGGAACCGGCGTCCGGGTGGTGCCGAACAGCTTGGCCTGGACGAACTCCCAGGCCTGTTCGAGAAAATTGCGCTTGCTTCTGACAACGATGCCGTCGCTGCGGCCCATCTCGCCGCGGGCCGAGAGCGTGCGGGTGTCGAACAGCAGGCCGCCATCCTGATCGTAGACCCGCGCGCGGTTGCCGGTGGGCGTGATGAGGCGGCGCAGGAGCGGTGCAACCCGCTCGGGATTGAGGGAAAAGGTGAGCGGGGAGGGCGTATCGTCGCCCGCTCCGCCTTCGCCGGCCTGGAGTTGGAGCAGCTTGTCGGGGTCGATGCGGATCGCGTCGGTATCCACCGAGGCCGAGGAGGAGATCGCCCCGGCGATGATCTCACCCTGGATCAGCAGACTCTGCACCCGCGCCTGAATCAATCCCTGCCGGAACTGGTTCAGGTAGAGGAAGCCGAACAGCAGGGCGATCAGCCCGACGAGGTTGAGGACGACGATCCGGCGGGTCAGGCTCGACGAGGCGCGCTGGCCGATGCCGCGCCAGATCGTGCGCGGCAGGGCCAGGAGGCCGCGTTGCGGAGCGTCGGCTTGGTCTTGGGAATCCACGATCGTCCGAGGTTGGACAGCCGGCCCGGAACGGGCGCCATCGTTGTAGGAAAAACACCGCCACGGAACACCTGAAAACACCGCCACGCGACGGCGAAACCCGTCCGTTGGGGCGGGCGTCGCGTGGCGGTGGCGGCCGGGCGGGCGTTCGACGTCCGTGCGTCGGGTTTAGCCTTCCTTGAAGCGGTAGCCGACCCCGTACAAGGTTTCGATCATGTCGAAGTTGGTGTCGACCACCTTGAACTTCTTGCGCAGGCGCTTGATGTGGCTGTCGATGGTGCGGTCGTCCACGTAGACCTGATCGTCATAGGCCGCATCCATCAGGGCGTTGCGGCTCTTCACGACGCCGGGCCGGTGGGCCAGGGCCTGCAGGATCAGGAACTCGGTCACCGTGAGGGTGACGGCCTCGCCCTTCCAGGTGCAGGTGTGCCGCTCCGGGTCCATCATCAGCAGGCCGCGCTCCAGGGAGCGGGCGGCGGCATCGGCCTCGCGCGCGGCGGCGCCCGGCCCGTCCTTGGGGGCGAAGCGACGCAGGACGGCTTTGACCCGCTCCACCAGGAGGCGCTGCGAGAATGGCTTATGGATGAAGTCGTCGGCGCCCATCTTGAGGCCGAACAATTCGTCGATCTCCTCGTCCTTCGAGGTGAGGAAGATCACCGGCAGGTCGGATTTCTGGCGCAGGCGGCGCAGCAGCTCCATCCCGTCCATGCGCGGCATCTTGATGTCGAAGATCGCGAGATCGGGCGGCGAGTGCTTCAGGCCGTCGAGGGCCGAGGCGCCGTCGGTATAGGTCTGGATCCTGTAGCCTTCGGTCTCGAGGGCGATCGAGACGGAGGTAAGGATGTTTCTATCGTCGTCCACGAGGGCGATGGTGGGCATTTCGCGTTCCCTGTTGCTCGGATGCGGCCTTCGCGGACGTCGGTTCGCTCATGTCGTCTCCGCATCCCGCCCTCCGAAGACGAGGACCGGCAAGACGCGCTGGCGAACCCTTCGGGAGCGGGGCCGCATTCGCGCGGAGAGTCAGGCTGTGTAAAGACTTCGGTTGAAAAAAGCGAGCTTGCCCGATGGATAGGTCGGTTTGACGCTTGACTGAGGCCGTCGTGCCGCAGTCCGGCGGCCTCGCGCAAGCGGTCCAAGAACCCCTATCATCGCGATTCTGAATGAAGGCCGGCGGTCGGAAAACCCGGCGCGAGCCCACATAAGAGCAGGATGCAGCATGGCTGATGGAAACCGGATCGAGGATGGTCGGGGCGAGGCGGGCGAGGCGCCGCCGCAGCGGCGGGGGCCCGCCGTTCCCCCCCCGGCGTCGGAGGCTCCGTTCGACGCAGTCGGCCTCGCCCGGCATCTCCTGCGCAGCATCCGCTCCGGTGCGCTGGCGACCCTCGACGCCCAGGACGGAACGCCCTTCGCCTCGCTGGTGACGATCGCCACGGATGTCGACGGCACGCCGCTGATGCTGCTATCGCGCCTCTCGGCCCATACGCGCAACCTCCTGGCCGATCCCCGCGCCTCGCTGCTGTTCAGCGCCGGCGGCAAGGGCGACCCCCTCGCCCATCCCCGCCTCACCGTCACCGGGCGGGTGATCCGGACGACGGAGCCGCGCATCCGCGAGCGCTTCGTCGCCCGCCACCCCAAGGCGAAGCTCTACGCGGATTTCCCCGATGTCGGCTTCTTCGCCCTCGAAGCGAGCGCCGGGCATCTCAACGGGGGCTTCGCCAAGGCGGCGACGCTGACCCCCGGCGAGCTCCGCCTCGACCTTTCGGGGGCCGAGGCCCTGATCGCCGGCGAGCGCGGGGCGGTGGATCACATGAATGCGGACCATGCCGACGCCCTCGCCCTCTACGCCAAGGGCGAGGGTGGGGGCGACGGGCCCTGGCGCCTGACCGGCCTCGACCCGGAGGGCATGGATCTCCTGGCCGGCGACCGGACCGCGCGCATCCGCTATCCGGCACCGGTCACCGACATGGGCGGCCTGCGCAAGGTTCTGGTGGAGATGGCCGCCAAGGCGCGCGAGACCCCGGCTTCCGGCGAATGATACCAGGCCTCACCGCCCCTGACCCATAGGTCAGGGGCGGTGAGGTCCGGCGGACGACCGCCGCCGCGCCGTCGCGCGGGCAGACCTCGATGAGTCGGGCTCATCGAGGTCTGGTATGACTACGCATTCGAAACGACTTTGCGCCTAGGAAAGAGCGAGGCGGCGTCCCATCGGGGCGCCCGGCGACAGGGTAGCGAGCGGTGCGCAGGCGCGGAGAGCGGGGGCAACACTCGGCGGTGGCGGCCATGATGGTCCTCGCCCTCGCCATTGCGCTTCCCCTCGTGGTGATCGCCGTCGTCACCACCGATTGGTACGTGACCGCCGAGCGGGCCCGTCTGCAGACGATGGGGCAGCTCACCGGAGACCATCTCCGCGAGCGCCTCGACCGCGATCTCTCCGAGATGAGCGCGATGGCGAGGACCCTGGCGACCTCGCCCTCCATCGACGCCAAGGACTGGGCGCGGTTCGACGCCCAGGGCAGGGCTCTCGTGGACACCACCGAATTCACGGTGTCCCTCGTCCATGTCGATGGCCGTCAGATCGTGAACACGCGGATGCCCGCGGGCGCGGCCATGCCGTCCTACCCCCGTCCCGACCTCGCCGCGGCGCTGATCGCGACCCGGCGCCCGGTCATCTCGTCGGTGATCAAGAGCGCGTTGACCGGGGCCGACATCGTCCTGATCTGCGCGCCGGTCCTGCGCGGCGGCGCGCCGGAGATGTTCGTCTCCATCGCCGTGCGCACGGATCACTTCGCCCGCCTGCTGGCTCAGGCGGAGATCGCCGACCCGTTCTCCGCCGTGTTCGCCGATGGCGCGAAGCGCGTCGTCGCGCGGACCGGCGATGCGCCGAACCCCTCCGCTTCCTCGGCGAAGGAGCCGCCCCCGACGCCGGCCAAGCTCCTGCGCCTGGAGGATTGGGAGAAGGCGGAGGCCCGCGTCATGGAGTTCCACCACTACTCCGGACTCTCCGATTGGACGGTGGTCACCGGCCTCGACCGGGATGCGTTCGAGGCCCCGCTCCATCGCTCGCTCGCGGTCCTGGGCTTCCTCGCCGTGGCGCTGCTCGGCAGCGGCGGGATCGTCGCCTGGATCTATGCCCGGCAGGTGGCCAGGGCGGTGCGGAACCTGAAGCGGGCCGCCGGGGCGATCGGGCGCGGCGACCCCGTCCACCTTCCCGCCAGCGAGATCCGCGAAGTGGAGCAGATCGGCAGGGCGCTGGTGACGGCGTCCCGCGTCTCGGCCGAGCACCACGCCGCCATCGCGCAGGCCAATGCCAGCCTGGAAGTCCGGGTGGCCGAGCGCAGCCGCGAACTCGCGGCAAGCCAGGCGCATTACCGGCTCCTCGCCGAGACCATGACCGACGTCGTCATCCTGCGTCATGCCGATTGGCGCATCGCCTATGTCTCGCCCTCGGGCGCGGCGCTGTTCGGCACGGAAGGGTCGGATTTCGATCCGCGCGAGCGCATCCACCCCGACGATCTCGCCGCCTTCTCCGCCGCGGATGCCCGCCTCGGACCCGGCCGGCCGAGCATCGTCTCCCTGTTCCGGATGCGCCATGCGGATGGCCGCTCCATCTGGATCGAGGCGGTCAACGACCTTCTCACCTCCGCCGCGCCGGGGGCGCCCAACGTGATCTCGACCCTGCGGGACGTGACGAAGCGGCAGGATCAGGCCGATGAACTGCGCATGGCCCGCGATGCCGCCGAGCTGGCCCAGGCCAAGGCCGAGAATGCGAGCCGGGCGAAATCGGAGTTCATGGGTCTGATGAGCCACGAGATCCGGACGCCGCTGACGACGATCAAGGGCTTCACCGACCTCCTCACCCGCACGACCGGTCTCTCCGCCGATCAGGTCCGCCACCTCGCCCTCGTGGGGGCGGCCACCGACTCCCTCCTCGCCACGGTGGACGACGTTCTCGACTATGCACGGGCGGGGGCCGGCGACCTGCGCCTCGACAGCCTCCCCCTCGACCTGCCCGCCCTGGTGAGCGGGGCGGCCGACCTCGTGAGGCCCATGGCCGAGGCGAGAGGCTCCGCCATCGACGTGGCCGTCACCTGCGAGGGCCCCCGCCACGTCCTCGGCGACGAGCGCCGCCTGAGGCAGATCCTCCTGAACCTGCTCAACGACGCCATCGGCACGCTGCGCCGGGGCACCGTCACCCTCGCGCTGCAGGGGCCGCGCGCCGGCGAGCCCGTCGAGCGCTGGCGCGTCTCCGTCGCCGCCCATGCCGGCCAGGACCCGGAGCATCCCGCATCCCGCACCGCTTCCCTCGACGGCAGCGGCCTCGGCTTCATCATTGCCCAGCGCCTCGTCGGCCTCATGGGGGGCGGGCGCATCGACCGGAGCACGCCCCTGGGCGAAACGGCCGCCTACCGGTTCTCCCTCTCCCTGGCGCCGGCCCCGGTGCTGACACGATACGCCCCGGCCCCGAGCCCGGACGCGGCCTTGGCCGGCCGCATCCTCGTGGTGGAGGACAACCCGATCAACCGGGAGGTCGTGGAGGCGATGCTGAGGCGCCTGGGCTACGGCGTCGACATGGTGGCCGGCGGAGAGGCGGCCATCCTGGCGGTGCAGGCCCGCGCCTACGATCTCGTCCTCATGGACGTGGCGATGCCCGGAATGGATGGGACCACGGCCATCCGGCGCATCCGCTCCCTGCAGCATCCGGCGCGCCGGGTGCCGATCGTGGCCATGAGCGCCAGTATGATGCCGGACCGGGTCCGGGCCCTCACGGAGGCCGGCGCCGACGGCCATCTCGGCAAGCCGTTCGATCTCCCGACCCTGTCGCGGGTGGTCGGCGAGCAGGTCTCCTCCATCGTCCTGCGCGAGAGCGACGCGGGCGCGCCGATGCCGGAACGGCCGCCGATCTTCGACCGGAGCGCCTTCGACGCCCTGAATGCCGAGATCGGCGAACAAGCGGCCCGCGAGGCCGTGCGCGCCTTCGTCAGGCTCGTCGACCGCTTCGGACCCGACACGGACGCGGCCGGCGTGGAAGCCCTCGCCGCCCAGGCCGACAGGACGGGATTTCGCGACCTCGCCAAAGCCTACCGGACGTTTGCCGCACTATCCGCCGGTGCCGCGCGGGACGAGGCCCACGGGCGCTGCCTCATCGCCCGCGACCTGATGAACCGCATGGTCCACGAGATCACGGGGCCGACCATGCCCGAGATCCGCCAGACCGTGGCCCTGCTCTGAGATCGAGATGTACGCTCCGCGGCATCTGTGACCGCATGACCCTTCCAGACCTCAAAGGAACGGAATTCGCGACTTTATAGGGTCGTATGGGCTATTTTCCGCTACAGCGAAAAATTGCTTGCGGCTGCCATCAAGCGCCCCTACATCTAATCGTGTGACCGCCACCTGGGACGAGCATAAGCGCAAGGCCAACCTGCTCAAGCACGGGCTGGACTTCGCCGACTTTGATGCTTTGTTCGATGCGGAGCGGGCGCTCATTCGCCCGACCCGGCCGAGCCGCACCGGCCGCAACCGCTACATGCTCATCGGCGAGTGGAACGACGTCCTCGTCGTCGTCATCGTTTCACCCCTGGGGACAGAAGCGTTCGATATCGTCAGCCTTCGCCCTGCCGACGGGAAAGAGAGGAAGACCTATGACGATCATCGATCCCAAGCCTGAGGGCGTCGGCTTCTCCCAGGAGGACTGGGACGAGGTGTCCGACTCGCCCCCGATGACCGACGCCGAACTCGCCGAACTCAGGCCTCTCAAGGAAGGGGCGCCGGAGATCTACAAACTCATGACGAAGCGCGGGCGCGGCCGACCGCCCGTCGAGTCCCCCAAGGTGAACCTGACGCTCCGCGTCGATCCCGCCGTGCTCGACGCCTACAAGGCGACGGGCGCCGGCTGGCAGACGCGGATGCACGAGGCCCTGGCGAGGGGCGCGGCCGAGCTGGCGCGATGATGGGCGAACGGATCTATTCGGTCGCGCTTCGCCGGGAGGAGTACGGCGCGCTCCACGCCTATTGCTCTGCCGTACCGGAAGCGATCGCCCGGGGGGCGACCCGCGAGGAGGCATTGCATGAAATGGGCGACGCCCTGTTGGCCGTCCGGCGGGGGCATGAGCGCCGTGGCCTTCCTATGCCGCAGCCGACCGAGGGGACGCTGGAGGAGACCGAGCGCGTCGCCTTACGGGACGTCGTTTCTACCAGACGACGATGAGGTCTCCTCACCGTCGTCTGGTATTGAGACCCGTCGCGCCCGGAACCGAGGGGCGCGACCACGTGCGGATGCGGCTCCGCTTGGCGTGCCGGTGCCGCACTGCTATCTCCCGACGCGCGTCCACACACCGAAAAGCCGTGCGCCGGGCCCGTCCTTACGCCGACGGACCGCGACCGCGCCGGAGACAGACCCCTCGATGACCACCGTCCCCATCGACAACATCCGCAATTTCTCCATCGTCGCGCATATCGACCATGGCAAGTCGACGCTGGCCGACCGGCTGATCCAGACCACCGGCACGGTGGCGCTCCGCGACATGAGCGAGCAGATGCTCGATTCCATGGACATCGAGAAGGAGCGCGGCATCACCATCAAGGCGCAGACCGTGCGCCTCGAATACCGTGCCGAGGACGGCAAGGACTACATCCTCAACCTGATGGACACGCCCGGCCACGTGGACTTCGCCTACGAGGTGTCTCGGTCGCTCGCCGCCTGCGAGGGCTCGCTCCTCGTGGTCGATGCCTCCCAGGGCGTCGAGGCGCAGACCCTGGCCAACGTCTACCAGGCGCTCGACGCCAACCACGAGATCGTGCCCGTCCTCAACAAGATCGACCTGCCGGCGGCGGAGCCCGAGCGCATCCGCGCCCAGATCGAGGAGGTGATCGGCATCGACGCCTCGGAGGCGGTGGCGATCTCGGCCAAAAGCGGCCTCAACATCGAGGCGGTGCTGGAGGCCATCGTCAAGCGCCTGCCGCCGCCCAAGGGCGACCGCGACGCGCCCCTGAAGGCGCTCCTGGTGGACAGCTGGTACGACGTCTATCTCGGCGTCGTCGTGCTGGTGCGCATCGTCGACGGTGTGCTCAAGAAGGGCATGAACATCCGCATGATGCGGGCCGACGCCGTGCACGGGGTCGACAAGATCGGCGTGTTCCGGCCGAAGATGGCCGATATCGGCGAACTCGGCCCCGGCGAGGTCGGCTTCTTCACCGGCTCGATCAAGGAGGTCGCCGACACCCGCGTCGGCGACACGCTCACGGAGGACAAGCGCCCCTGCAAGGAGATGCTGGCGGGCTTCAAGGACGTGCAGTCGGTGGTGTTCTGCGGGCTCTTCCCCGTGGATGCCGCCGAGTTCGAGACCCTGCGCAGCGCCATGAGCAAGCTCCGGCTCAACGATGCCTCGTTCTCGTATGAAATGGAGACCTCGGCGGCCCTCGGCTTCGGCTTCCGCTGCGGCTTCCTCGGGCTGCTCCACCTCGAGATCATCCAGGAGCGCCTGGAGCGCGAGTTCAACCTCGACCTGATCTCCACGGCCCCTTCCGTGGTCTACCGCCTGCAGATGACGGACGGCACGATCAAGGAACTGCATAACCCGGCCGACATGCCGGACGTGATGAAGATCACCGCCATCGAGGAGCCGTGGATCCGCGCGACCATCCTCACCCCCGACGAGTATCTCGGCGGCGTCCTGAAGCTGTGCCAGGATCGGCGCGGCACCCAGGTCGACCTCAACTACGTGGGAAAACGCGCCATGGTCGTCTACGACCTGCCGCTCAACGAGGTGGTGTTCGACTTCTACGACCGCCTGAAGTCGATCTCGAAGGGCTACGCCTCGTTCGACTACCACATCTCGGATTACCGCGAGGGCGACCTCGTGAAGATGTCGATCCTCGTCAATGCCGAGCCGGTGGACGCCCTCTCCATGCTGGTCCACCGCAGCCGCGCCGAGCATCGCGGCCGGGCCATGTGCGAGAAGCTGAAGGACCTGATCCCGCGCCACCTGTTCCAGATCCCGGTCCAGGCGGCTCTGGGGGGCAAGATCATCGCCCGCGAGACCATCAAGGCCCTCTCCAAGGACGTCACCGCCAAGTGCTACGGCGGCGACATCTCGCGCAAGCGCAAGCTGCTGGACAAGCAGAAGGAGGGCAAGAAGAAGATGCGCCAGTTCGGCCGCGTGGAGATCCCGCAGGAGGCGTTCATCGCCGCCCTGAAGATGGACGATTGAAAAGGAACCGTAGCGGGAGCCTCCGTCTCCACCTCCGGTTGTGATTCGGCGCGTTTAACCATGCCTTAAGGCCTGTGGCTTAGACGCTGCGGCACGCTGTGTCCTGGCTGGAGAGGCGGGTGACATGGTCTGAACCAGGTACCTTCGGGTGACCTGGGAGGGGGTACCGATGATCCTGCCGCGTCCATTCGCTCGCAGGTTCCGCTCGGCTCGCACCTGGATCGTGTTCGGAATCCTGGCGCCGGTCGGCATGCTCGTGGTGTCGGCTATCATGCTGCTCGACCTGCGCAAGGACGCCTGGGAGAAGGCCGAACAGACCTCGCGGAACCTCCTCCAAGTCATCGAACGCGACATCGCCCGCAACATCGAGATCATCGATCTGTCGCTGCAGGGCGTCACCGAAAACCTGAAACTCCCCGCGATCAACAATCTGTCGCCGGACCTGCGCCAGTTGATCCTGTTCGACCGGGCGATCTCGGCCCGGGACATGGGCGTGATCCTCGTCCTCGACGAGAAAGGCGACAGCATTCTCGACGGCCATGCCATCCCGGCGCGCCACACCAACAATTTCGACCGCGACTATTTCCAGGCCCACAAGGGCCAGGGCGACCGTGGCCTCCTGATCAGCCAGCCGCTGATGTCGCGTCTCACGGGCGCACGCGTCATGGTGCTGAGCCGACGCGTCGACAAGCCCGACGGGTCGTTCGGCGGGGTGGTCCTGGGGACCCTGAAGCTGTCGTACTTCACGCGGCTGTTCGACCGCATCGGCCTCGGGCGCGACGGCGCGATCAACCTGTTCCTGCACGATGGTACGCGCATCATGCGCTACCCGAGCCAGGGCGGCGATGGCGGGGTGAACGTTGCCGGAGCGCCCAATTTCAAGCGGTTCCTCAGCGAGGGCAGCGGCAGCTTCGTCGGAACCTCCAGCCTGGACGCGGTGGAGCGGCACTATGCCTTCACGCAGATCGGCGCCCTGCCGCTGATCCTCAACGTCGCCCTGGCCGTGGAGGAGATCGAGGCCGAATGGCGCGCGAAGGCCATCGTCATCACCGCCATCGTGGTGGCGCTCTGCGGCCTGACCGTCTGCCTCTCGCTGCTGTTCGGACGGGAGTTGGAGCGGCGCAGCGCGATGCAGGTCGAACTCGCCCGGCAGTCGCTCACCGATGCGTTGACCGGCCTGCCGAACCGCCGCCGGTTCGAGGAGGCCCTGACCACCCTGCGGGGCGATGCGGCCCGCCCCTTCGCGCTGCTGGTCATCGATGCCGATCACTTCAAGCGCTATAACGACCTGTATGGACATGCGGTGGGTGACGACGTGTTGCGCGGCCTCGCCCAGTGCCTGCTGGGCAGCATCCAACGTCCCGCCGACATCGTCTGCCGAGTGGGCGGCGAGGAATTCGCGATCCTGATCCAGGACGGCGACGAGGCGGAGGCCCTGCGCATCGCCGAGAGGGTTCATGCCCGGGTGGCGCTCCTGTCGGTGGAGTCGACGCGGATCGAGGCCGGATCGGTCACGGTGAGCATCGGCGTCGCGACCATGGGCGCGCCGGGAGCCGACCCCCTCACGCCGTCGGACCTGTACAGTCTCGCGGACGCCGCGCTCTACGAGGCCAAGGCCAACGGCCGCAACCAGACCCGCTTCGTCGAGCGGCGTCGCGGCGTGGCGGACCGGCGCCAGGCCAGCTTTCGTCTGGCCGGCGCCTGAAGGGTGCGCACCACCCCGCTTCGCCGATAACCGAGCCCATCGGATTGGCCCATCGGATCGCGAGTCCGGAACGTGACGGCGTTCGGGACACGACGCGCGGTCAACGGGCCGACACCGCCAGGAGCCGCGTGGCCTCGCCGAGGTCGCGGCCCTGGTCGCGCAGGTGCCCGGAGGTCTCGCCCAGCGCCTGGGACGAGGCGAGCGCTTCCTCGGTGGTGGCGCGCAGGGCGTCGAGATGGCGGGTCGCTTCGAGGATCGTCGTCTGCACCCGTGCCACGCCCCCGGCGATCGTGCCGGCGGCGTCCTGGTGAGAGGCGCTGACGCGGGAGATGTCGGCGGCCGTGCTCTGCACGGTTTCCATCTCGGCCCTCACCGAGGCGAGGGAGGCGGTGGACTGGGCGGCCACGTCCTTCAACCGCCCGATCTGCTGCGCGATCTCGGCCGTCGCCGCGCTCACCCGGTTCGACAGGTCCTTGACCTCCCCGGCCACCACCGCGAAGCCGCGCCCGGCGGCGCCTGCGCGGGCCGCCTCGATGGTCGCGTTGAGGGCGAGGAGATTGGTCTGGGCCGCGATGGTGCCGATGAGGTCGCTGATCCGCCCGATTCCGGCGATCCTCTCCTGTAGCTCCGAGAAGACGTCCACCGCCCCGGCGAGGAGCCCGGTGGTCCTGTCCGCGATGGTCTCGACCCGTTCCGCATGGGCGCTCGCCTCGCGGGAGAGCACGACGAGGCCGTGGGCGGAATCCGAGACCGCGTCGATGTCGCGGGAGGCGGCGAGGTTCGCCCGGTCCACACGGCCCCGGCTCTCGTCCACGGTCTCGGCCACCGCCAAGACCGTGCGGGCCCCCGCCTCGACCTGCATGGTGGTGTCCGCAAGCCCGGAGGCGATGCCGCCCAGGGACGCCATCAGCGTGCGGACACGGGCTCGCTGCGCATGCTCGGTCACCGTGATGGCGAGGCGGTCGGCCACGTAGACCATGAGTTCGAGGAGCGCGTCGTTCAGCTCGGCCCTCTCGCGGGAGAAGAATTCCAGCACGATCTCCACGTCGCCGCCGATGCGGACCGGAAACATGAAGCAGCCGCGCACCCCGTTCTCCCGCGCCGTCGCCGCGCGGACGAAGCCGGGCAGGACCGTCACGTCCTCGCAGGAGACCGCCCGTCCCTCGGCGCAGACACGTCCGACGAGACCCTGTCCTGGGGCGAAGACGGCCCCCTCGGAGGCGACGACGAAGGCTTCGGTGTGGTGACCCTCACCGCACGCGGCGAGGTACCACGCCTTCATCGACGTCATCCTGCCGCTGCCGTCGGGCAGCAGGCGATAGGCATGGGCGATCGGCCAGCCGGTGAACCGGCCGGTTTCGGCGAGGCATTCCGTGGTGGCGGCCTCGGGCGTCGGCGCCTCGGCACAGGCCCGCGCGATCGCGTTCAGGAAGGCGAGGACCGCGCCGAGGTCGTGCGAGAGCGCGGGCGATGGGGCTTCGCCTGCCTCGGTCGGGCGAGACTTCCATCGTCCGAGCCATCCAGTGCTCAATGACTTGTTCACCGATCCCTCGCGCAGAAATGGCCCCGACGTCAGTTCGTCTAGCCCATGCCTAAGAACCAAGTCTTCGCGCATTGCTTCGACAACGCTGGATGTAGCCCGACACTCCTTGATCAAAGCTTCGAACGAGGCCCGTGTCCTGCGCAAATTGTCACCAGAGCTGCGCGTTTCTTGAGCCGGCATGTCTTGCCCTCCTCATGGCTTGGCCCCCTCATGGCTTGGCCCTTTCATGGCCTCGCCCTTCCCGACATGGCGGATGGATGCCGGCCGTCGCGGGGGGAGGGGGCACCCGCCTCCGCCGCGCTTTTGCACAGGCTCCCGCGGACGAACCGAATCGCTCCTTGATAGGCAACCTCAGGTATATATAGTCCGCAACCTCACGTGAGGGCTGCCGATGCCGATCCATGACGACGCTCTGACTGCGATGATCGCGGAACTCTCGATTCGTCCGGGACATGAGAAGGTCAGGGCGCTGATTTATCGCCTGCTGATCGAGGCCCTGGGCGCCAAGAGCGAGCGGATCTTCTTCGAGAGAAAGATACCTGAGGTTAGAGGGCGCCTGGATGCCCTGCTCGGCCGGACCATCATCGAGATCAAGTCGGACCTGCGCCGGGAGGCCAGGGACGCCGAGGCGCAGCTCACGCGCTACCTGCCGGAACGGGAGGGCGCCACGGGCCAGCGCTACGTCGGGCTCGCCACCGACGGCGCCACCTTCACCGCCTACGAGATGCGGGACGGCGCCCTGGTGCGGCTCACCGAGCACGAGGTGAAGCTGGCCGATGCCCGTGGCCTCACAGCCTGGCTCGAAGGGGTCGTCGCCGTCCTCGATTGGCTGCCGGCGGATGCGCCCGGGATCACCAACGAACTCGGCCGCCAGAGCGCCGCCTTCGCGCGGACCCTCGGCCTCCTCGCCAAGGCCTGGGAGGCGCTGGCCGCCGACCCCGAGGCGGTGCTGAAGCGCCAGCTCTGGTCGCGCCATCTCGGCTTCGTCTACGGCAAGGCCATCGACGACGACACGCTGTGGCTCCAGCACACCTACCTCGTCATCCTGGCCAAGGCGATCGCCGCCGGAACCATGGGCGCCACCGGCCGCTCGCCCGAGGATCTGCTCTCGGGGCGCGCCTTCCACGAGGCGGGGGTCCACGGCGCGGTCGAGACCGATTTCTTCGGCTGGGTGATCCAGGCGCCGGGCGGGGAGGCCATCGTCGCCGGTCTCGCCGCCCATGCCGCCCGGTTCGATCTCGGCAGCGTCGATGTCGACCTTCTCAAGGTGCTCTACGAATCCCTCATCGATCCGGCGCAGCGGCACGATCTCGGCGAGTATTACACGCCCGACTGGCTCGCCCGGAAGGTGGTGCGGCGTGCCGTCGACCGCCCGGCCGAGCAGACCTGCCTCGATCCCGCCTGCGGCTCGGGCAGCTTCCTGTTCCACGCCGTGCGCCTCAAGCGCGAGGCCCTGATGGCGGCAGGGGTGCCCCTCGACGAGATCGCGTCGCGCTGCTGCGCCTCCGTCACGGGGCTGGACGTCCACCCCGTCGCCGTCATCTTCGCCCGCGTCACCTATCTCCTCGCCCTGGGCGATGCCCTGCCGGGGCGCGGCGGCGACATCTCCCTGCCGGTCTATCTCGGCGATGCGCTGCAATGGAACGTCAAGCGCGACGCGTTCGAGAGCGACCTCGTGGTCGAGGTGCCGCGCGACTCCCGCGAGGGCCGCAAGGGCGCGCCGACCCTGCGCTTCCCCCTCGGCCTCTGCGCCGATCCGCCTCTGTTCGACCGCGTCGTCACCGCCATGCACGATGCCAGCGAGGCCGGGCGCACGGCCGAGGTCTTCGCGCGCGGGCTCGCGGGCCTCGGCGTCCCGGCCGATCAGCACCCGACCTTGATCACCACCTTCACGATCTACGACCGCCTGCGCTGGGCCGGACGCGACCATGTCTGGGGCTTCTTCGCCCGCAACCTCAGCCGTCCGGTCGCCCTGTCGGACGGCGCCAGGGTCGACGTCGTCATCGGCAACCCGCCCTGGCTGTCCTACCGCTTCATGGCTCCCGCCCTGCAGGCGCTGTTCCGCGACACCGCGCGCCGCCTCGGCATCTGGGTCGGCCCCGACGAGGCGCGGCTGGTGACGCAGACCGACCTGTCGGGGCTGTTCTTCGCGCGGGCGGCGGAACTCTATGTCCGGCCGCCGGAGGGCGACCGGCCCGGCGGACGCGTCGCCATGGTGCTGCCGCTCGCCGCCATGAGCCGGGGCCAGTTCCGCGCCTTCCGCACCGGGGACTGGACGGGCGTCCGGGTCGCGTTCTTTGAAGCCTGGATGCTCGACAACCAGGCCGTCTCGCCGCTGTTCAGGGTGCCCACCTGCGTCCTGTTCGCCGACGTCACCGCGGGGGAGGCGCAGCCAACGCCCCGACGGGTCACCGCCTTTACCGGGTTCCTCGGCAAGAAGGACGTGCCCGAGGAGGTAGCGGATCGCTGCCTGCGCCAGCAACAGGCCGACGCGCCGATCCCTACGAACTTCGAGGCCGTCTCGCCCTATCGTGGCGTGTTCCGGAACGGCGCGACCCTCTACCCGCGCATCCTGTGTTTGGTGACGCGCGTTCGCGGCAGCAAGATCGGCGTCAGCCCGAGTTCGCCCATCGTCTGCAGCGAGGAGCGTGAGCGCAAGGGCGAGTGGAAGAACGTCACCGGGCTCCGGGGCTCGATCGAGTCGTCGTTCCTGCGCCCCGTCTATCTTGGCGAGTCCATCGCCCCTTTCCGCGTCCTGGCCGCGGCGGAGGGTATCGTTCCGGCCGCTGCCGGAGGAACGGTCCTGTCCTCGGTACAGGCTGCAGGTCATTTCCCGGGCTTGGCCAAATGGCTCGCGGAGGCCGAGCGGTTATGGGCCGAGCTCGGCTCCGAGAAGGTTTCGCTCAAGCAGCAATTCGACCATTACGGCAAGCTATCAAGCCAGATCCCCGTCGCGCATCAGCGTGTCGTCTTCGCCAAAGCCGGAAAATGGCCTGCGGCCTGTATCGTCAGGGATCACCGGGGGATCATCGACCACAAGCTGTACTGGGCGGACGTTCCGTCCGACGGCGAAGCCCGCTTCCTCGTCGCCATCCTCAACAGCGAAGCGGTCCGTATCCGCATCGCCCATCTGCAGAGTCGGGGTGAACAGGGCGCGCGGGATTTCGACAAGCTGATGTTCACGCTACCCATCCCCCGCTTCGACCCGCGCGAGGCGGTCCATGCCCGCCTCGCGGCGGAAGGCGCGGTGGCGGAGGCAGTCGCGGCCTCCGTGGCGCTGCCCGCGGAGGCCGCGTTCCAGAAGGCGCGGGCCCTGGTGCGGGAGGCCCTGCGGGAGGAGGGCGTGTCGGCCCGCATCGATGCCCTGGTGGAGACGCTTCTCGGGCCGGATCCGCGCCTCGCCTTGCCGGACAGCGCCTTGCCAGACCTCGTCTCGCCGGACGATGCAGCCCGTCCCGTCCCCGAGGAGGCGGAGACCGTCGACGCGTGAGCCTACCGCGCCGTGTCGACCGCCTCTTCGGTGGCCTTCTCGGCGGGCGGTTCGGCGGTCGCCACCGCCATGCGTTCCAGCATCGGCTGGAGGCGGACGGCGAGTTCGCCGCCGAGATGGCGGGTATAGGCGGCCTTGAAGTAGCGCTCGCCGGTGCCGGGACCGAAGAGGCGGTCGTGGGTGCGGATCATCGCGTCCACCTCGGGGCGGCACAGGAAACCGATGATTCCGGCGGCCTCGTACCAGCGGCCCGCCCGGGCGTGCCGCATGGCCGCCGGGTTGGCCATCACCGTCTCGGCGAAGCAATCCGTGGCCGCGCGCTCCAGCGGCGCCATCGCCGCATGGGCGTGGCCGGGGGTGCGGGGAGCGGCGTCGGCGGTACCCGCCGTCGCCACACCGATCAAGAGAGCGCCAAGCAGCCGAGCTTTCATCGCGCGCAAACCTCGAAGTCGATCGAACCCGATTCGCCCCAAGTATTCATCCAAGAATTGGACCGGAACAGGGCATTTCGGCCCGCGAAATCTTCAGCGCGAGATTTCGTGAGCCGACTGTGCCCGGCCGATCACAGGGGCCGGATCAGCCCCGCTTCTCGGCGTTCCAGCGGCCGGAGCAGCGGATCATGCCGCTGCTCGACCAGGTGCCGCTGCCATAGCCGCCGCGATCGAGCTGGCCGACAACGTTGGCGCCATCCGAACCGCGCATGATCGTCGCCCGCACGGTACCGTTGCCGGACACGCGGCCCCGGATGTCGAAATCCCCGCCGGGATAGCTCGCCTCGCCCTTGGCGATCCGCACGCCGTAGCGATAGGCGCGGTCGCAGGGACCGTCCTGGGTGACGACCTCGATGCTCCAGTTGCCGTCGTAGCGGTTCGGCACCGAGACTTTCCGCTTGGCCGCCTCCGCCGTTCCGAAGGAGGCGGAGAGGAGGGCGAGGGAGCCGGCGGCAAGGAGGAAGCGTCGCATCGTAGCCCGTTCTGCAATGACGTGATCGGAGCTGGGAACGTCCCGGATCGCGTCTCGGTTGCGATTCACGCTCGTGTGGCTTCGCCCAAGGCGGCCTGAAGCAGCGCGAGGAGGTCCCCTCCCGCATGCAGATAGGCATCGACACCGGCCGCTTCGAGCCCTTCGGCGAGATCGCCCGGCTTGCCCGCGAGATACACGGTTCTCGCGCCCGCCGCCTTCAGGGCTTCGGCGGCGGCGGCGGCGTGGGTGGCGTAGAGGGCGTCCGACGAGCAGATGCAGGCGATGCGCGCGCCGGATTCCGCGAAGGCCCTGGCCAGGGCGTCGCTCTCCGAAAAACCCTCTTCGTTCACCGCCTCGATGCCGCCGGCCGCGAAGGCGTTGGCGGCGAAGGTCGAGCGGGCGTTGAAGACGGCGACCGTCCCGAGATTGGCAAGGAACACAAGCGGGCGCCGTCCGGTCTCGGCGAGATGGGCGTCGGAAGCGTCGCGAAGCGCCTCGTAGGGCTCGGCGAGCCGCGACGAGGGCAGGGCCTCGCAGGTGGTCGTGCCGCTCCCGTCGAGGGCGAAGGCGGGCGCCAGCGTCGCTGAGGCGGGCAGGTCGAGGACTGTCACCGGCTTCTCGGCGAGGAAGGGGAACTCGCTCGCCCCGGTGAGGGGTTCGCGGCGCGTGGCGACGTTCCTCACGCGGGTGGCGCGGGTCTCGCCGATCCGGGCCTGGATCGCGCCGGCCTGCAGGCTCGCGACGATGCCGCCCTCGCGCTCGATCGCCTGGAAGGCGGCCCAGGCCGTGGTGGTGAGCTCCTCGGTGAGCGCCTCGAACCCGCCGGCCCCGGCCGCCGGATCGGCGACGCGGGCGAGGTTGGATTCCTCGATGAGGACGATCTGGCTGTTGCGGGCGACGCGCCGGGCGAAGGCGTCGGCGAGGCCCAGCGAGGCGGTGTAGGGGATGACGGTGACGGAATCGGCGCCGCCGAGCCCCGCCGAGCAGGCGGCCATGCCGGTGCGCAGGATGTTCACGAACGGGTCGTTCCGGTTCATCATCCGCCACGCGGTCTCGGCATGCAGGCGCAGCGGCTTCGGGTCGAGCCCGCAGGCCGCCTCCACCCGCGCCCAGAGGCGGCGCATGGCGCGGAACTTGGCGATGGTCAGGAACTCGTCGGCATCGGCCACGAGCAGGATGGCGACGGCATCGCGGGCGCGGGCGAGGTCGTGTCCGCCGGCTTCCAGCATGCGCAGATAGGCGACGGCGGTGGCGAGGATAGCGGCGAGTTCCGCCGCCTCGCTGGCCCCGGCCTCGTGATAGGGGCGCCCGTCGGCGAGCATCGCCCGGCCGGTGAAGCCCGCCCCGTCGAACTCCGAGAGCAGCGACGACACCGCCGCGCCGATCTCGGGCATCGTCGCGTCGAGGCGGCCGGTGGTGGCGAGCGTCCCGATCGGGTCGAGGCCGAGATCGAGATCGAGGGCGCCGAGATCTTCGTTCCGGTGGGCCGCCAGCGCCTTGACCAGGCGGGGCCCGCCGGCATCGAGGCGGGTCGCGATCAGGGACAGCATCACGCCGGAGAGGGCGGTGTCGAGGGCCGACACGTCGTCGGCGGCGAGGCCGAAGCCGCGTGCGAAGACGGAGCCCGAGAAGACGAGGTTCAGCGCGTCGGCGCCGCCTTCGAGGTCGGCCATGGCGAGACCGTGCGCGGCCTGCGCGTCCGGGTGGTCCACCCGCTGGGCGATGCGCCAGGGGCCGGGTGCCCGCACGGGCTGCGCCACCGGGGCGGCCGGCTCGTAGAGGGGCTCGATCCGGATGCCGTCCGCCGTCTTCGAGACCAGCCGCTTCTCGAAATCGCCGCCCTTCAGCACGCCCTCGACCAGGCCGAGCCAGCGCTCGCGGGTCGGCGTGGGGAACAGGTCGGCGAGGGGGCGATCTTCCATTTCGTCAGGGCCTTGGCGCACGCTTCCGCCGGCCGCGCGTGGCCGGACGCTCTCGGCGACAGCCCTCGCATGGCGAGGCTCGCCGGGCAACACGCGCAGGTTATCAAAGAAATCGGAGCGGATTCAAAGAAAAGCGGCAGCCCTCGCCCGTGGGCTGCCGCCCCGCGCGGCGGTGCTCCTCAGCCCACGAGGATCAGCCCCGCGAAGCCCAGCGAGCCGACGATGATGCGCCACCACGCGAACAGCCGGAAGCCGTGCGACGAGACGTAGTCCAGCACCGTGCGCACCACGACGAAGGCCGAGAGGAAGGCCACGACGAAGCCGATGGCGATCAGGCCGAAATCGTCCTGCGAGAGGTTCTTGTAATTGTCGAGGAGGTCCTTGGCGAAGGCCCCGGCCATGGTCGGGATCGCGAGGTAGAACGAGAACTCCGTGGCCGAGCGCTTGTCCGCCCCCATCAGCATGGCGCCGACGATGGTGGCGCCGGAGCGCGACACGCCGGGGATCATGGCGATGCACTGGAACAGGCCGATCCTGAAATCCATCGGCAGGGTGAAGTCGAAGACGTCGCGCTTCTTCACCTCGAGCTCGGTCTCGTCGAGGACGAGGAGGACGAGGCCGCCGGCCACCAGGGTGGCGCAGACGATCCACGGGTTGAACAGGTAGTACTTGATGTATTTCGAGAACAGGCCGCCGATGATCGCCGCCGGCAGGAAGGCGAGCAGGATGCCGAAGACGAAGCGCCTTGCGTTCGGATCGGTGGGAAAGGCCGTGGCGATGCCGAGGAGGCGGCGGAAATAGACCGCCAGGATCGCCAGGATCGCGCCGAGCTGGATCAGCACCTCGAAGGTGTTGTTGGGCGATTGGAAGCCGATGAAGTGCCCCACCAGCAACTGGTGGCCCGTGGACGAAACCGGGATGAATTCCGTCGCGCCCTCGACCATGGCGAGAACGACCGCCTTCACGATGCTCATCGCATCCATCATGTCATCGCCTCGGTTGTCGTGGGGGGAAAGCCGGTCGCCGCACGGTGTCGGCGATCAGAGTTGACGAGCGGTTACCGGAACAGGTCCAGCGTGTTAATGAGGCGGCAATGATCGGGCAATAAGTCTCGACCGGCGACCCTCTCTCATTGTTGGTCTCGACACGGCGCGTCCCGCGATTCCATCCCCTTCGAAACGGCCTCTATGGCGACGCTTCACCACTCCCCCTTCTGTCCGCATTCGCGCTTCATCCGCCTCGTTCTCAGCGAGATGGGCATGGAGCCCGCGCTCGTGGAAGAGCGGGTCTGGGACCGCCGCGAGGCCTTCCTCCTCATCAATCCGGCCGGGACGACGCCGGTCCTGGTGGAGGAGACCGGGCTCGCGGTGCCGGGGGCCGGCATTATCGCCGAGTATCTCGACGAGACCCGCGGCCTCGGCCTCACCGGGCGCCGGCTGCTGCCGGAGGCCACCGCCGATCGCGTGGAGGTCCGCCGCCTGCTCGACTGGTTCCTGGTGAAGTTCAATGCCGAGGTGACCGAGTACCTCGTCACCGAGAAGATCTCGAAGCGCTTCATGACCAGCGCCAATGGCGGCGGCCCACCGGACATGCATGCCATTCGCGCGGCGCGCACCAATGTGCGCTACCATATGAAATACATCGGCTACCTGATGTCCCGCCGGAAATGGATCGCCGGCGATCATCTGACCTATGCGGATCTCGCGGCCGCGGCCCACCTCTCCTGCGTGGATTATCTCGGCGACGTGCCATGGGACGAGGACGAGACGGCGAGGGACTGGTACGCGCGGCTGAAATCGCGCCCCTCGTTCCGGACGCTCCTGGCGGACCGGGTGCCGGGCATGGCCCCGGCGGATCATTACGCGGACCTGGATTTCTGAACGCCCCTTCGGGCCAGTTCCGGAAAGAGGGCAGGCAGGCGGCCGGCCGCCGGGAGCAGCGCAAGGTGCTTTCCGGCGATGCCCTGCGGCAGGCGCTCGAGGCCCGCGCCCGGCATCTCGGCTTCGATACGGTCCGGGTGACCACCCCAGATGCGGTGCCGGCCCTGCGCGAGCGGCTGCCGGCCTGGCTCGCCGCCGGGCACCATGGCGAGATGGACTGGATGGTGGAGCGCGCGGACCAGCGCGCCGATCCGTCGATTCTCTGGCCCGGCGTTCGCAGCATCGTGATGCTGGGCATGAATTACGGCCCGGAGGTCGATCCGCTCTCGCTGCTGGCCCTGAAGGATCGCGGCGCCATCGCGGCTTACGCCCAGAGGCGGGATTATCACGAGGTCGTGAAGGGCAAGCTGAAGGAGCTCGGCGGCTATCTCTCCGCCAAGGGCGACGCGCGGGTGAAGGTCTTCGTCGATACCGCGCCGGTGATGGAGAAACCGCTCGCGGCTGCCGCTGGCCTCGGCTGGCAGGGCAAGCACACGGTCCTCGTCTCGCGCGAACACGGCAACTGGCTCCTGCTCGGGGCGATCTACACCTCCGCCGACCTCTTGGCCGACGCACCCGAGGCCGACCATTGCGGCTCTTGCCGGCGCTGCCTCGACATCTGCCCGACGGCAGCGTTCCCCGCCCCCTACCAGCTCGATGCGCGGCGCTGCATCTCCTACCTCACCATCGAGCACGAGGGGCCGATCGCGCCGGAATTCCGCGGGGCCATCGGCAACCGCGTCTTCGGCTGCGACGATTGCCTCGCCGTCTGCCCCTGGAACAAGTTCGCCGCCACGGCCTCGGAGGGACGCCTCGGCGCGCGGGCCGATCTCGCCGCGCCCCCGCTCGCCGAACTGGCGCGCCTCGACGATGCGGCCTTCCGGGCGCGGTTCGCCGGGACGCCGGTGAAGCGCACGGGGCGCGACCGTTTCCTGCGCAACGTCCTCATCGCCATCGGCAATTCCGGCGAGCCGGCCCTTGCCGCCGAGGCGGAACGCTGCCTGTCCGATGCCTCGCCCCTGGTGCGCGGCATGGCGGTGTGGGCGCTGGCCCGTCTCCTCGCTCCAGCGGCGTTGCGCGGGCTTTTCAACGGCCACGCCATGGGCGAAACCGATACGCATGTCCGCGCCGAATGGCGCGCGGCGCTCGATCACGCGGGAAACACGGCGGCATGAACCTCTTCGTCTTCGGCCTCGGCTTCACGGCGCGCCGCTTCGTCGAGCGCGCGGCCGGGCGGTTCGGCCAGGTCCGCGCCACCGTCACCGATCCGGCCCGGCCGGGCGCCGGCCTCGGCGACGTCGCCCTGCGCGGCTTCGGCCCCGAGACGGACGACGCGCGGATCGCGGGCGACCTCGCCGACACGGACGTGCTGCTGGTGTCCGCCCCACCGTCTCGCGACGGCGACACGGTGCTCGCCCGCTACCGGGACGCCATCGCCCACAGCCGGATCGGCTGGATCGGCTATCTCTCCACCATCGGCATCTACGGCGACCAGCAGGGCGCCTGGATCGACGAGACGACGCCGCCCAACCCGGCCAGCGGCCGCTCTCATGGCCGCATCGCCGTGGAGAAGGCTTGGCTCGCCTTCGGGGAGGAGACCGGCAAGGCGGTGCAGGTGTTCCGGCTGTCCGGAATCTACGGGCCGGGCCGCAACCCCATCGTCAAGCTGCGCGAGGGCAAGTCGCAGCGCATCATCAAGCCGGGTCAGGTGTTCAACCGCATCCATGTGGACGACATCGCCACGACCCTCCTTGCCTCCATCGACAGGCCGAGGGCGCAGGCGATCTACAACGTCACCGACGACGAGCCGACGCCGCCGCAGGTGGTGACGGAATACGCCGCCGGCCTCGCCGACCTGCCGCTGCCCCCCGAGATCGACTTCGAGACGGCGGATCTCAGCCCCATGGCGCGCAGCTTCTACGGCGAGAACAAGCGCGTGCGAAACCGCCTGATCCGCGAAGAGCTCGGGGTCGATCTCGCCTATCCGACCTATCGCGAGGGGCTGGCGGCCTTGGTCGCCGACGCCAAGGTTTGAGGCTCGGGCCCGATTTTCTTGACGCGCAAAGCAGCTTTTCGGTCTTTTACCTCAGCTGCGATAGACGTGACGTGGCAGGACGTCCGTTATCGCAGTGGCGTCCATGCTAAAAATAATGAACAATCCGGAATGAGATGCCATGTTTTATTGTTATCGAGTGGAAATTTGATGACTACGAGGCGAATTGTTAGGTGGATTAGCTGTTTATTTTGGATGTAACCACGGCGTCTATCGCTCGTGGCGGGAAATAATCACTTATGTGATTTTTCAAAACTATACCAGCCATGCTCAGGATTGAAAATTCGCAGTGAAAGTGCTCTTCGCATATCTTTGATTTCTCGGGACCACATGCGCGTCTGGTCGTTGATTGACGCCGACGACATCGTCGCCGCTCCAGCATACTTTCATCTTTGATGCTTGGTATCCCACTGATCTCACTGGGCGACGAGGGTAAAGGCCGCTCATGGTATATCTGTACCGGTAAAATGCCGGATTGGTGCAGCGACTCACACTAAAGCGCGATGCGACAATTTGAATGCAATTCGATCCGGCTCCCGCCGACGCCTCATTGACTTTCCATTAACGGAAGCTTCGCATAACGATGCTTGAAATATGAGGGGCGCAGGCTGATTCTTGCGGTTTGCGCAAGTATCGCTCTTCAAATGGGAAAGCGGGTCGTGACGGCAAACGGTTCACGGTCACTGCGGAATCCATTCAGCCTGCGAGATCGCGTGCGATTCCAGGATCCGCATCAAACGTGCCGATTATGAGCGGGGCGATGTCGCCACTGAAGACGACCGCGTGGCTTCGAACGATCGTCAGGCGGATGACCCCGGTCGCAACCGACGCCGGCTCCGCCACCGGGGAGTCGCGGATGGACATGTCTGGCCGGACGCAATCCCTTTTCCGTGTCTTCTCCGGCGCGGGTGTCGGACGAGCCGGCCTCCGCATCGATCCGGGGGGCTGGTTGAGATCCGTGCGGGCATCGCGCGCGGGCGGGTCGAGGATGCGGCTGAGCAAGGAGCGGCTGACGCTCGCCCTCGATAGCGGCGTCGAGGGGATCTGGGACTGCAACCTCGCCGATCGATCGATCTGGATCTCCGAGCGCTGGCTCGCCCGCCTCGGCTATGCCGTCGACGCCATCGAGGCCAAGCAGCCGCTGGATCACATCGTCGACGTGGAGGACCGCGAGCGCCTGACCCTCGCCATGGTCGCGCACGTCAAGGGCCTCACCTCCACCTACGAGTGCGAGCATCGCGTCGTCTGCCGCGACGGCACGTCGTTCTGGGTTCTGACGCGCGGGCGGGTCGTGGAACGGGACGGCGCGGGCAAGGCCCTGCGCGCGGTGGGGACCCAGATCGACATCACGCACCGCCGGGAAGCCGAGGCCCGCGTCGAGTATCTGGCCCTGCACGACGACCTGACGGGCCTGCCCAACCGCCGGCTGCTCCGCCAGCGCCTCGACCGGGCCGTGATGCGCGCTCGGGACGGCCGGTTCACCGCGGCGGTGCTCGCCTGCGACCTCGATGGCTTCAAGGCCGTCAACGATACCCTCGGCCACAGCGCCGGCGACCGTCTCCTCCGCATCGTCGCCGATCGCCTGAACGAGGCCGTGGACGTCGGCGATACCGTGGCCCGGCTCGGGGGCGACGAGTTCGCGCTCGTGATCGAAGGCCTCGAGGGGCCGCACCAAGCGGACGCGGTGGCCAAGCATGTGATCGCGGTTCTCGGTGCGCCCATCGAGATCGACGGCATGGTGGTCGAGATCGGTGTCGGTATCGGCGCGGTGATGGTGCCGAACGAAGGGATCACCGCCGACGACCTGCTCCGGCGGGCGGACATCGCGCTTTACGAGGCCAAGACGACCGGCCGCGACACGTATCGCCGGTTCGAGCCGGCTCTGGCCGCGCGCCGTTCCGCGCGCCACCTGCTCGCCTTCGACATGAAGGACGCGATCCGGCGGGGCGACTTCTATCTCGTCTACCAGCCGGTCATCGACCTGGCGGCGGAGACGGTCACGAGCTTCGAGGCGCTGATGCGCTGGCATCACCCCGAACGGGGTCTCATCTCGCCCATGGAGTTCATTCCGGTGGCGGAGGAGACCGGGCTGATCGTGGCCCTGGGCGCCTGGGCCCTGGCCGAGGCGTGCCGCGAGGCGATGGCGTGGCCCGGCGAGATCCGCGTCGCCGTCAACGTGTCGACGGTGCAGTTCCAGCACGACCTCGAACGCTCCGTGTCGAGCGCCCTCGACGGGGCAGGCCTGTCCCCGGATCGGCTCAAGCTCGAAGTGACCGAGAGCGCGCTGATGCGGGACCCGGAGGGCGTCGTGGCGACGTTGCACCGCCTGCGGGCGCTGGGCGTCAGGATCGCCCTGGACGATTTCGGCACCGGGTACTCGTCTCTGAGCTACCTGCGGCGGTTTCCCTTCGACAAGATCAAGATCGACCGCGCCTTCATCAAGGACATCGCCGAGCCGGATGCGGCGGCCATCGTGAGGGCGGTGGTGGGCCTCGGCGAGCGGCTGGGGATGGGCATCGTGGCCGAGGGGGTCGAGACGGCGGAACAGCTCGATCTCGTCAGGAGCGAGGGCTGCGACGAGGTCCAGGGTTTCCTGTTCAGCCGGCCTCTCCCCGCCAACGAGGTTCAGGCGTTCCTGCGGTCCCGCCGCGTGAGCGCGGCGGCATGAACGATTACGCCGCGCGCTTGTTCGCGGCCGGTCCGAAATGGCCGATGTAGCGGGCGGCGATCGCCGAGACCGGCAGCACCACGAACACGTCCGTGGTGCCGAACTGATGGTCGATCACCGCGCCGTCGCCGAAGGTGGCGCCCACCCGCAGGTAGCCCTTGATCAGCGGCGGGAGCGACTGGAGCGCGGCCTTGGCGTCCACCACCTCGCGCGGCAGCCGGTCCATGGCCACATGCCGCCCCGGCAGCGCCCTGGCGCACCAGGGCTCGGGGGCTCGGGCATGGTGGTGCAGGAAGCTCAAGGCGAGGGCGAGCCTGTCCGGGTCGGTTCCCTCCAGGCTGGCGCAGCCGAGCATCGCGTCGATGCGGTGGTGCTGGACATAGGCCCAGATCCCGGCCCAGAGCAGCTCCACCGTGCGCTTGGTCCGGTAGGGTTTCAGCACGCAGGAGCGGCCGAGTTCGAGGAAGCGCTTGCCGGGATGCGCGGCGAGCAGGGGCGCGATGTCGTATTCGCCGGCGGTGTAGAACCCGAAATTGCGGTCGGCGGCGTCCTGGCGCAGCAGGCGGTAGGTGCCCACCACCTTCGGCCTCGGGCGCCGGAACGGTTTCGCCTCCGTCGCCGCGTGGTCGATCACCAGCAGATGGTCGCAGACCGTGTCGTAATCGTCGATGTCCCGCCGCGACAGCAGGGACATTCCCGAGGCCACCGCCGACATCTCCTGGTAGAACACCCGGTAGCGCAGGCGCTGGGCCCGGCGGATCTCCGAGACGGTGGTGGCCAGACGCACTTCGAGGTCGCCGATGCGGCCGAGGGTCGGGTCGAGGCCGGGGGCGGCCAGGGGCTTCTTCAGGCGCGGCTTGAACCGGATCGGCGTTCCGCCCGGCGGGATCAGGGACCGGCCACCGGCGCCGGGAAGGCCCGGGAAGCCCGGCAGGCCGGAGAAGCCGGCATGTCCCGCCTCCAGGCGCTTCTGCTTGAACCGGGCGAAGGGCGCGTGGACATGGGCCTCCCAGCCGTTGAGCCAGGCCGTGGATGCATCGCGCGCGAAGTTCGGGACCATCGTCCAATCCGCTCTGCCGGACCCGCGAGGCCGGCTCCCGATGGAGCCTGGAGCCTCATGTCGGCGTGGCCACATCATCACGAAGCCCGAACGCTTTTATGACAGGCTTTTGCGTGAGGCCAGAGGCGGTTACGCCACCCATCAATGGGGTCGGCAGCGGCTGCCGCATGGGTAGCCGCCGAAGCATCCGGTGTCGCTCCTTCCCCCCGACGCGGTCGCGGGGAAGGGCTCGGGACGTGGCCGTCAGACGAACTGGTTGAGGCCGGGGATCGAGCCGACGATCGGGCCCATCACGTCCTCGCCGGCCTTCTCGCGGCCGAAGGCGAACAGTTCGGCGCCGAGCGGCTGCATCTGTCCCATGGGGACGCCGGCCGCCATCAGCTTCTGGCCGAGCGCCATCACGCCCCCGCCCATCATGCCGCCGAGCATGCCCATGAGGCCGCCGCCGCTGCCACCCTCGCCCTGGTTCGACTGCGCCGCCGCCGCGTCCGCGCCGGGCATCGCCGCGAAGAGCTGGGCGACCTCGGTGGCCGGGCCTTCCTTCTGGAGGAAGGCGAGGATGTGGCCGATGGCCGCCTGCGCCGTCGCGGCGTCGAGTCCGGTCTTCGTGGTGACGCGGGCGATCAACTCTTCCATGTGCAATTGCTCCAACGCATGCGGGTCGTCCCGTCCATCTGGGCTCGACGGGGCGAAATCAAGCGCTTCGGGGCGGCGTGCTGGAAAATGTTGGCTGCGAACGGCATAACTCCAGCGTCGGCGCAGAGGGCGCGACGCGAAGCGGTGGGTTCAGGCGATCATGCAGAGCGACGGTACCATCCTCGTCGGCAAGAGTGGCACCAAGCCGGAGGCCCTCACCCTCAAGCTCGCCAACCGCCATGGCCTCGTGGCCGGGGCCACCGGCACCGGCAAGACGGTGACGCTCCAGGTCCTGGCGGAGGGGTTCTCCAATGCCGGCGTCCCGGTCTTCGCAGCCGACATCAAGGGCGATCTCTCGGGCCTCGCGGCTGCCGGCGAATCGAAGCCCGTCTTCGTCAAGCGGGCCGAGGAACTGGGCATCACCTACGAGCCCGACCGGTTCCCGGTGGTGTTCTGGGACCTGTTCGGCGCGCAGGGGCATCCGATCCGCTGCACGGTGATCGAGATGGGGCCGCTGCTGCTGGCCCGGCTTCTCGAACTCAACGATACCCAGGAAGGCGTGCTCAACATCGCCTTCCGGGTCGCCGACGACAATCAATGGCCTGTCCTCGACCTCAAGGACCTGCGGGCGCTGCTGCTCTACGTCACCGAGAACCTCAAGGAGATCTCGGCCAAGTACGGCAACGTCTCGGCTGCTTCCGTCGGCGCGATCCAGCGCCAGCTCCTGATGCTGGAGAACCAGGGCGCCGACCAGTTCTTCGGCGAGCCCGCCCTCGACCTCAACGACTTCATGAAGGTCGATCGCGAGGGGCGGGGCATCGTCAACATCCTCGCCGCCGACAAGCTGATGCAGCGGCCGCGCCTCTACGCTTCGTTCCTGCTGTGGATGCTGTCCGAACTGTTCGAGCAGCTGCCCGAGGTGGGAGACCTCGACAAGCCGAAGCTCGTCTTCTTCTTCGACGAGGCGCATCTCCTGTTCGACGACGCGCCCAAGGCCCTCCTCGACGCGGTGGAACAGGTGGTCCGCCTCATCCGCTCGAAGGGCGTCGGCGTCTATTTCGTGACCCAGAACCCCCTCGATTTGCCGGAATCGGTGCTCGGCCAGCTCGGCAACCGCGTCCAGCACGCCCTGCGCGCCTTCACCCCCCGCGACCAGCGCGCCGTGAAGGCGGCGGCCGACACTTTTCGCCAGAATCCCGGCTTCGACGTGGCGAAGGCGATCACCGAACTCGCCGTCGGCGAGGCCCTGGTGAGCTTCCTCGAGGCCAAGGGCACGCCCTCGATCGTGGAGCGAGCGCTCATCGCCCCGCCGCAGGGCCGGGTCGGGCCTCTGACGCCGGCCGAGCGCGCGGAGCTGATCGTGAAAAGCCCGCTGCGGGGCAAGTACGACGAGGCGGTCGACAACGAGAGCGCCTACGAGATCCTCGCCCGGCGCAAGGGACTCGATTCCGCTCCGGCCGAGGCCGCGCAGCAATCGGAAGGCGGTTTGAGCGGCATGCTCGGCGGCCTCTTCGGCAGCGTGCTGGGCTCGAAGCCCGCGGCCAAGGGCGCGCGCCGCCCGCCGCAGAGTCTGGCCGAACAGGTCATCGGCAACGCCGCCCGCTCCATGGCGCGCACCGTGGGGACGCAGGTAGGGAACGCAATCCTGCGCAATGTACTGGGCGGATTGATGAAGCGGTAGCTTCATTGAATATTTGAGTTAATCTGGACAAACCTCCAGTCATCACCGGTCATCGCTTTTGATGCCGACCGTCGAGGAGGAGGGTTTTCGAGAGGCGCCCTGCCTAGATTTCGGTTTCTCAATTCGGCGGGGATATCAGGGTGAGGGCATGCTTCCTTGATCTGATAAAGCCACCTTTTTCATTCTGGATTTTTTGAATTAACCTGATATTGAGTGATGTACTTTATTTTCCGTGGCCTCACTCAAAGGCTGCGTGTCATGCTCGGACGTCTCAAGGTCATCTACAAAATAGGGCTCGCCATCGGGTTGGTCTGCGTCGTCCTGGGAGCGTGCATATGGTACACGACCGGACGCCTCGTGGAGATCGGTGGGAATTACGGTCGGTTCATCGCTCATGAAGCGAAGGCTGCAGCCAATGCGCGGCGTGCCAACCGGTTCGTGTTTGAGATGAACCATGCGCTCTACCGGGCCATCACCGAGCCGGATGCCGAGGCCAAGAAGCGCTATCTGGCGCAGATGGATGATGCCTATCCCAAGCTCAAGCGACTGATGATCGACCTGCCCAAAGAGGCGCCGACTTTCGCGGCCCGCATCCAGACGATCGCCACGCGGATCGATCGTTTGGTCGAAGACAGTCTCAAGGTGCGTGCGCTCGTGGAGAAGGGTGAGGCCGCCCAGGCGCTCGACCTGATGCATGAGACGGTCGATCCGAACTTCAAGGAGATCTACACGGCCTGCGGGGCGCTCTCCACCGACGTCGCCGACTATATGGATGCCGGGGCGGCTTCCCTGGCTTCGCTGACCGAGTCGACCCGGACCACTGCCTTTGCGACGAGCGGGCTCGGCATCGTGCTGAGTCTGGTCTGCGCCGGGCTCATCTCGATCTTCGGCATTGCCCGGCCCATGGGCAACCTCGTCTCCGTGCTCCAGCGCATGGCCGCAGGCGCCACCGACATCCGCATCCACGAGGCCGCGCGCGGTGACGAGATCGGTGCGGTCGGTCGCGCCGTCGAAGGAATTCGGACCATGGTCGCGGCCAAGGCCGCCGAGCAGGCGGAGATCACGCGCATCGCCGACGCGGCCGCCGCGACCGAGCGCCGCCGCGCGATGATCGAACTCGCCGATGGGTTCGAATTGGCGGTCGGCGGGATCGTCGGCATGGTGTCCTCGTCCGCGACCGAATTGCAGGCGACCGCCTCCACCATGACTTCCACCGCCCATGAAACGGCCACCCAGTCGACGACGGTCGCGGCGGCGGCCGAAGAGACGGCGACCAATGTCGGCACGGTCGCGGCGGCGGCGGAGGAGCTGGGCTCCTCCGTGCAGGAGATCAGCCGCCAGGTCGCGGGCTCGGCGACCCTCGCCCTCACGGCGGTCGGCGAGGCGGACCAGACCGGCCGCCTCGTGAACGAACTGAGCCAGGCGGCCAGCCGGATCGGCGACGTGGTGAGCCTGATCTCCACCATTGCCGGACAGACCAACCTGCTCGCCTTGAACGCCACGATCGAGGCCGCGCGGGCCGGCGAAGCGGGACGCGGCTTCGCGGTGGTCGCCACCGAGGTGAAGGAACTCGCGAGCCAGACGGCTCGGGCGACCGAGGAGATCTCCAGCCAGATCGCACGGATCCAGGGGGCGACGGGCGATGCGGTTCATGCCATCGGCGGGATCTCGATCCGTATCCGCGAGATCAACGCAGTGGCCGCCACGATCGCTGCGGCCGTCGAGGAGCAGGGCGCGGCGACCCAGGAGATCGTTCGGACCGTCGCCCAGGCGGCGATCGGCACCAACGAGGTGACGAGCAACATTTCCGGCGTGGCGGGCGCCGCGGAGGAGACCGGAGCGGCCGCCTCCCAGGTGCTGTCGTCGGCCTCCGAACTGTCGCGCCAGTCCGAGCATCTGAGAGCCGAGGTCGGCCGTTTCCTGGCGAACGTGCGCGCAGCCTGAGCGGCGCTCGAGACCGAACGGAAGGGCCTGTCCGTTCATTGACAGGCGGGCGAAACCCGACTAGTCGACATACGCAACGCGCGGCTTCCTCGACGAAGTCCGCGCGTTTCGCGTTCGCGCATCGCTCGATCGGTGTCGCGGATGACCTGAACAAGAAGACGGTCCAGGCGAAAGCCGGAGGCCGGCAGAGAACACGAAGAGAGAACGATGTTCGCAGTCATCAAGACGGGCGGCAAGCAGTATCGCGTTGCCGCCAACGACACCATCACGATCGCCACCGTCGAGGGCGAGCCCGGCTCGGCCGTGACCTTCGGCGAAGTCCTCCTGTTCGCGGACGACGCGGGCGCCACCCAGGTCGGCGCGCCGCTCCTGTCGGGCATCAGCGTCGCCGGCGAGATCGTCAGCCACGGCCGCGACGCGAAGGTCATCGCCTTCAAGAAGCGCCGCCGTCAGAACTCGCGCCGCAAGCGCGGTCATCGCCAGCACCACACCGTGGTGCGCATCACCGGCATCAGCGCCTGACGTTCTGATCGAGACATTCGGAGTCAACCACAATGGCCCATAAAAAAGCAGGCGGCTCGTCCCGCAACGGCCGCGATTCGGCCGGTCAGCGCCTCGGCGTGAAGAAGTTCGGTGCCGAAGCCGTCATCGCCGGCAACATCATCGTCCGTCAGCGCGGCACCAAGTTCCACCCCGGCGTGAATGTCGGCATCGGCACAGACCACACCCTGTTCGCCAAGGCGGATGGCCGCGTGCTGTTCCAGGTGAAGCGCGGCCGCGCCTTTGTCGCCGTCGTGCCGCACCAGGAAGCCGCGGAGTAGTCCACGGCCTCCCACAGCGAGGCGGCGCCCGCACCGGGCATCCCGTCATCGACGATCGTCGGACATCGAAGGGAGGATGGTGCGCCATCCTCCCTTTCGTCGTCTGCGCGGGTCTCCGTCACCTGGACGGTGCCGCGCTCGGAAGCGGAACCGCGATGACGCAACGCACGCTCGTTCTGGCGGCACTCGCCGCTACCGGTTCGGTCGCGGTCGCCCTGGCGCTTCTGAGCGGCGGAGGCGAGCCCCCCGCGACCCCGGTCGCGGACATTCCGAGACCGTCGCCACGGAGCCCGACGCTCTACTGCGAATTCTACAACTTCGTCGGGCGGAGCCCCAAGGTCGGCTTCACCTTCGCGATCTCCGACCATGACGAGCGGCCGGTCTTCGCCCAGGTGAGCCAGTTCGAAATGGACGGAAGCCGTGCCGAGTTCGGCGCCGATTCCCGCCCGACCTGGGCCTTCGACGACGCGCAGGTTCCGGCGACCCTCACGTCTCCGGACGGCGCCATCGTCATCAATCTCTACGCCTACGACCGGACGAAGTCGGGTGGGGCGTGGTTCGAGGCGGGCCTGCGCAGCGTGCAGTACCTGAACCTCGACGGGAAGTGCCGACAAGGCGCAGCCTGAACCCGAACCCGGATGTGATTCGCCAAGGTCTGGAGCCGGCAGGCCCCGCCCTCGGCGAATGAACGACAGAGACGAGAACACCCGTGAAATTCCTCGACGAAGCCAAGGTCTATGTGCGCTCCGGTGACGGCGGCGCCGGCTGCGTCGCGTTCCGGCGCGAAAAGTTCATCGAGTTCGGCGGCCCCAACGGCGGCGATGGCGGCCGGGGCGGCGACGTCTGGGTCGAGTGCGTCGACGGCCTCAACACGCTGATCGACTACCGCTACCAGCAGCACTTCAAGGCCAAGAAGGGCGAGCACGGCATGGGCTCGAACCGCCACGGCGCCAACGGGGCGGACGTGGTGCTGAAGGTGCCCGCCGGCACCGAGATCATCGCCGAGGATGGCGAGACCCTGATCGCCGACATGACCCATGTCGGCCAGCGTGTGCGTCTGGCCAAGGGCGGCAACGGCGGCTTCGGCAACGCCTATTTCACCACCTCGACGAACCGCGCCCCGAAACACGCCAATCCGGGCCTGGAAGGCCACGAGCAGTGGATCTGGCTGCGCCTGAAGCTCATCGCCGATGCCGGCCTCGTCGGCCTGCCCAATGCCGGCAAGTCCACCTTCCTCGCCACGGTGACGGCGGCGCGCCCCAAGATCGCCGATTATCCCTTCACCACCCTGCATCCGGGTCTCGGCGTGGTCCGCTCGGACGAGCGCGAATTCGTGCTCGCCGACATTCCCGGCCTGATCGAGGGCGCCCATGACGGTGTCGGCCTCGGCGACAAGTTCCTCGCCCATGTGGAGCGCTGCCGCGTGCTGCTCCACCTCGTGGAGGCGACGAGCGAGCATGCCGGCAAGACCTACAAGCTCGTGCGCAAGGAGCTGGAGGCCTACGGCAACGGTCTCGCCGACAAGCACGAGATCGTGGCCCTGTCGAAATCCGACGCCGTCGATCCCGACACGCTGAAGGAGCAGGTAGCGCGTCTGAAGCGGGCCTCCAAGGCAAAGCCGCTGATCCTGTCCTCGGCCACGGGCCTCGGCGTGCAGGACGCCCTGCGCGCGATCACCCGCGAGATGATGGAGGCCAAGGCCGCCGAGGCCGAGGCGCAGCCGGCGGAGGCCTGGCAGCCTTGAGGACACGGGCATGTAGCCCTAAGCTACGTGCTGCTGGCGGTGGAGTTCGGGGATGACGAAGCAACTGAATGTGAGGAGCGACGTCGCCTACGAGATCGCACATTCTCTGGCTCGCTCCAGCAGGACATCCATCGCCGATGTGGTCGAAACGGCGTTGAGGGAATTCAAGGATCGCCGGTCCCAGGCATGGGACGTGCTGGCCCCCGAGGAAGTGGAGCGGCGGTATCAGGAATTGCGGGCCTTGTCGGCTCGGAGTGCGGCCACCAAACTGCCCGGCGCGACGTCGGACCATTCCGACATGTACGATGAGAACGGCCTGCCGATTTGACTGCGGCGGATCATACGATCGCCGTCGACACGTCGGCCCTCGTGGCGATCTTCCTGCGCGAAGACGGACCTGTCGATTACGGCCGCCTTCTCCACCGTTCCATCTGCCTGATCGGGACGCCGACTCTTGCGGAACTTCACCGGGTCATGACCGCGAAGACAGGGCGCGACGATCAGTGGACACTTGTCGAGTATCTCGATGAGCAGCCCAACATTCGCTTCGTGGCCTTCGATGTGATGCACCTGCGACTGGCCACGGAGGCCTTCCTGCGCTTCGGCAAGGGACGCCATCCCGCCGCTCTCAATTACGGCGACTGCTTCGCTTATGCCGTGGCGAAGTCGGCCGGTGTGCCGCTCCTGTTCAAGGGCAACGATTTTTCACGAACGGACCTCGCCTGCGCCGTGCAAAGCTCCCGATGATGACCTCTTCTCAACACGTCACCTCTCCCCAGATCCCCGCCCTTCAGGATTTCCGCCGCGTCGTCATCAAGGTCGGCTCGGCGCTTCTCGTCGACCGCGCGCGCGGGCGCCTGCGCCATGCCTGGCTCGCGGCGCTCGTCGAGGACATCGCCGAGCTGCATGCGCGGGGCGTCGACGTCCTCGTCGTCTCCTCGGGCGCCATCGCCCTGGGGCGGACGGTGCTCGGCTACGCGCCCGGCACCCTTCGCCTGGAGGAGAGCCAGGCCGCCGCCGCCGTGGGGCAGATCGCGCTCGCGCGCTACTGGGCCGAGGCCCTCGGCCATCACGGCATCGCGGCGGGCCAGATCCTGGTGACGCCGCAGGACACCGAGGAGCGCCGCCGCTACCTCAACGCCCGCGCCACCGTGCTGAAGCTCCTCGAAGTCCGGGCCGTGCCCGTGGTCAACGAGAACGACACGGTCGCCACCAGCGAGATCCGCTACGGCGACAACGACCGACTCGCCGCCCGCGTCGCCACCATGATCGGGGCCGACGTGCTGGTGCTGTTCTCCGATATCGACGGCCTCTACACGGCGCCTCCCGCCAGCGACCCGAACGCGCGCCATCTGCCCCTCATCGAGCGGATCACGCCGGAGATCGAGGCCATGGCGGGCGGGCCGGCCTCGGAACTGTCGCGGGGCGGCATGCGCACCAAGGTCGAGGCGGGCAAGATCGCCGCGAGCGGCGGCACCCACATGGTCATCGCAGACGGGCGCGAGAAGAACCCCCTGCGCACCATCGTCCAGGGCGGGCGCTGCACCTGGTTCCTGTCGGGCTCGAACCCCGTCGCCGCCCGCAAGGCCTGGATCGCCGGATCGCTCGAGCCCCGCGGCACCCTCGTGGTCGATGCCGGGGCGGCCCGCGCCCTGCAGGGCGGCGCGAGCCTGCTGCCGGTGGGCGTCACCGCGATCGCCGGAAACTTCGGGCGGGGGGATGCGGTGATCATCCGGGACGTGCAGGGCCGCACCCTGGGGCGTGGCCTCGTGGCTTATGACAGTGCACAGGCGGCACAGATCATCGGTCGCCCGAGTCGGGAGATCGCAGAATTGCTCACTCATCCCGGTCGCGCTGAAATGGTGCATCGCGATGACCTCGCAATGGCGGGGGAATAGGCTCGACTATTATGCAATGTGCTTGTTTTGCCGCCTCGACGCATGGCATGAGGGCACGATCGACATGCTGCCATCGCCTTGAACGGTGAGCTGCGAGGAAACAGACCGTGCCCGTTCTGAACCTGAGATCCGATTTCGCCGCCGCCCCCGATCTCACCGAGCAGATGCAGGAGATCGGCCACCGCGCCCGCGCCGCCGCCCGCAAGATCGCCCAGGCCTCGGCCCAGGCGAAGGATGTCGCTCTTCGCCAGGTGGCCGATTGCCTGAGGGCGAGCCGGGACGCGATCCTCGCCGAGAACGCCCGCGATGTCGCCGCCGCCAAGGCGAGCGGACAGACCCAGGCGCTGATCGACCGCCTCACCCTCGACGAGGGTCGGCTCGCCGCCATGGCCGATGCGGTGGCCAAGATCGGCGCGCTGCCCGATCCCGTCGGTCGCCAGCTCGCGGCGTTCGAGCGTCCCAACGGTCTCCTGATCGAGCGGATCGCCGTGCCGCTCGGCGTCGTCGGCGTCATCTTCGAAAGCCGCCCCAACGTCACCGCGGATGCGGGCGCCCTGTGCCTCAAGGCCGGGAACGCGGCGATCCTGCGCGCCGGGTCGGACAGCCACCGCACCGCCATGGCCATCGCCCGCGCCATGCGCGAGGGCCTTGAGGCCGCCGGCCTGCCGGCCGACGCGGTGCAGATCGTCCCCACCCGCGACCGCGCGGCGGTGGGCGCGATGCTGTCGGGCCTCGACGGCTGCATCGACGTCATCGTGCCCCGTGGCGGACGCGGCCTCGTGGAGCGGGTCCAGTCCGAGGCCAAGGTGCCGGTCTTCGCCCATCTCGACGGCATCTGCCACGTCTACGTGGCGGCGGGCGCGGAGCTCGACATGGCCCGCACCCTGGTGGTCAACAGCAAGATGCGCCGTACCGGCATCTGCGGCGCCGCCGAGACGCTGCTCGTCGATGCCGCCGTGGCGGAGACCCACCTCGCTCCCCTGGTCACGGCGCTGATCGAGGCCGGCTGCAGCGTCCGCGGCGATGCGGCGACCCAGGCGGTGGATGCGCGGGTCACCGCCGCCGCCGAGATCGACTGGCGCACCGAATATCTCGACGCGATCATCGCCGTGAAGGTGGTGGACGGGCTCGACGCGGCGATCGCCCATATCGAGGCCAACGGCTCGCACCACACCGACGCCATCGTCACGGCCGACGCCGCCGAGGCGACGCGCTTCCTGGCGGAGGTCGATTCGGCCATCGTCACCCACAATGCCTCGACGCAGTTCGCCGATGGCGGCGAGTTCGGCTTCGGCGCCGAGATCGGCATCGCCACCGGGCGCATGCATGCGCGCGGTCCGGTGGGCGTCGAGCAGCTGACGACCTTCAAGTACCGGGTCCATGGCCGTGGGCAGACCCGTCCTTGATGCGGCCTGCCTGATGCGGCTCGCCGGCTCCACCCGTGCGGCTTGAGGCGGAGGGGCTCGTCCGGCTGCCTCCCGCCGTGCCCGGCCTGCGGATCGGCCTCTATGGCGGGTCCTTCAATCCAGCCCATCTCGGCCATCGCCATGTGAGCCTCGTGGCGCTGAAACGGCTGCGGCTCGACCGCATCTGGTGGATGGTCACCCCCGGCAACCCGCTCAAGGACCGCACGGCTCTCGCCCCCCTCGAGACGCGGATCGCGGTGGCATCCGCCGTCGCCGACCATCCGCGCATCGCCATCACCGGTTTCGAGACGCGGATCGGCGCCCGCTATACCCGCCAGAGCCTCGCCTACCTCCAGGCCCGCCACCCCGCCGTGCGCTTCGTCTGGATCATGGGAGCCGACAGTCTCGCGGCATTTCACCGCTGGCGTGATTTTCGTGCTATCGCCGCCACGATGCCGATCGCGATCATCGATAGGCCGGGCTTCACCCTGACGGCGCCGAGCGCCCGAGGGGCGCAGGCGATGGGACGGTGGCGCATCGACGAATCGGATGCGGGTCTCCTCGCCGATCTCGAACCCCCGGCCTGGGTGTTTCTCCATGGCCCGCGCTCGACCCTGTCGTCCACGGCCCTCCGGGCCGCACGATGACGAGCGCGTCGCGACTCTTGAAAACGGAGAGTGATCGTTCCACTCTCTCCAGACTATAGATTGTTCAGGTAAAATGACCGCCGTCACTTCGGGAATCGAGACACTGACCGATTCGCACCCTTCCGGAACCACAGGTTCCGACCACGCCACCGATCAGAGGATCGGCGATCTCAAGGCGCTCGCGCTCGATTGTCTCGAAGACATGAAGGCCGAGGAGACCATCGAGATCGATCTCGCCGGTCGGACCTCGCTCGCCGACACGATGATCATCACCTCCGGCCGCTCGCAGCGCCATGTCAGCGCCATCGCCGACCGGATCCTGCAGGAAATGAAGTCCAAGGGCTTCGGAACGGCCCGGGTCGAGGGCTTGCCCGCCTGCGATTGGGTGCTGATCGATACGGGCGACATCATCGTCCATATCTTCCGCCCGGAAGTCCGCGGCTTCTACAATCTCGAGAAGATGTGGGGCGCCGATCGTCCCACCACCGACCTCTTGGCCGGCTGAGTACCGGCCCGGTGGCGCGGGGCGCCTGACGCGTGCGTCTGCTGGTGACGGCGGTGGGCCGCCTCAAGCCCGGCCCCGAGCGGGATCTGGCTTCGCGCTACCGTGACCGGGCGGTCCAGTTGGGTCGCGGGTTGGGTCTCACCGCCTGCGACGTCGTCGAGATCCCGGAGAGCCGGGCCCGGCGTCCCGTCGACCGCAGCGTGGAGGAGGGGGCGGCGATCCTGTCCCATGCCCCGGCCTCGTCGAGCGTTCTGCTGGTCTATGACGAGCGCGGGCGCTCGGACTGGACCAGCGAGCGCATCGCCGAGCGGATCGCATCCTGGCGCGATGCGGCCACGGCGACCCTCGTCGTCGCCATCGGCGGCGCGGACGGGCTCGCGCCGGCAGTGCGCGCGCGCGCCGACCTCTCCCTCGCCTTCGGGGCGGCCACCCTGCCTCACGGCCTTGTGCGCGTGCTGGCCCTGGAGCAGGTGTACAGGACGCTGACGATCCTTGCGGGACATCCCTATCACCGGGGCGACATCGACGCATGAGGGGCGGATACGCGCGGCGCGGGCCTGACGGCGGAGCGATCCGCATCGCTGCCTTGGCGGCGATGGCGGTTCTGGCGCTCGGTCGTGCCCACGCCCAAGACGCTGCGAAACAGCAGGACACTGCGAAACAGCAGGACGCGCCGAAACCACAGGATGCCGCCGCCGCCGACGCGATCCAGCGCGCCATCGACGAGAAGGCCCGCCGCGCCGAGACCCTGAAGCGGATCGAGGAGCAGCTCGCCGCCTCCACCGGCGCCCGGGCCAAGCTCGAAGCGGAGATCGCCTCGGTCGCCGGAGACCGGGCCAAGCTGAATGCCGCCCTCCTCGATGCCGCACGCCAGGCGCAGGCTACCGAGGACAGGATGAGCCGGCTGGAGGAGCGCCTGAAGACGCTCACCGCCAGCGAATCCGGTATCCGCCGCTCCCTCGAAGCGCGACGGGGCGTCATCGCCGAAATCCTCGCCGCCCTGCAGCGCATGGGCCGGCGGCCGCCTCCGGCCGTCCTGGTCCAGCCGGAGGACGTGCTCGCCGTCATCCGCACCTCTATGCTGCTCGGGGCCGTGGTGCCCGAGCTGCGCGGCGAGGCCGAGACCCTGGCCGCGGACCTCACCGAGATGGTGAGGCTGAAGGGGCTCATCGCCGCCGACCGGGAAGGCCTGCAGAACGACCTCACCGGCTGGGCTAGGGAGCAGCAGCGGATCAACGCCCTCATCACGGCCCGCCGCACGCGCCTCGCCGAGGTGGAGAGCGGTCTCGTCACCGAGCGCGCACGCACGGCGGAGCTCGGTATCCAGGCAAAAAGCCTGAAGGAACTCCTCGACCGGATGGAGAACGAGGTCGCCTCGGCGCGCCGGGCGGCGGAAGAGGCGCGCGCCGCCGAAACGCGGGAGGCACGGGCGACCCAGGAGCGATTCGCGGCGGCCGGCGCACGCGATCCCGCGCGACTCGCCCCGAAGATTCGCTTCGTCGATACACGCGGCGACGTGCCCAAGCCGGTGAGCGGCGCGACCCTGCGCAGCTTCAACCAGCCCGACGGCAATGGCGGAACGACCCGCGGCATATCGCTCGCGACCCGCCCGAAGGCGGTGGTCTCGTCTCCGTCCGATGGGTGGGTGTCGTTCGCCGGGCAGTTCCGCTCGTATGGACGACTCTTGATCATCAATGCCGGCGATGGCTACTATCTGCTGCTGGCCGGTATGGATCAGATCAGCGTCGAGGTCGGACAGTTCGTGCTTGCGGGGGAACCGGTGGCGGCCATGGGTGAGGGCGGCCAGGGCGCCGCTCCGGGCGACCGTGACGGGCCGGTTCTATACGTCGAGTTCAGGAAAGACGGCGGCTCCATCGATCCGGAGCCGTGGTGGGCGAAGAGCCCCAGCGAGAAGGTTCGCGGATAATGCGCAAGATTTCCCTAGTCCTGGCCGGCGCGTTTCTTGGCGTCGGTTCCTCCCTCCTCGCGACCCAGACGCACCTGCTCTCCGGGACCAGCGCGGTGGCGGCCTCCGCGGAGACCTATCGCCAACTCAGCCTGTTCGGCGACGTGTTCGAGAAGGTGCGGACCGACTATGTCGAGAAGCCCGACGAGGCCAAGCTGATCGAGGCGGCCGTCAACGGCATGCTCACCTCGCTGGACCCGCATTCGAGCTACATGGACTCGAAGAGCTTCCGTGACATGCAGGTGCAGACCAAGGGCGAGTTCGGCGGCCTCGGCATCGAGGTCACGATGGAGGACGGCCTGATCAAGGTGGTCAGCCCCATCGACGATACCCCCGCCTCCAAGGCCGGCATCCTCACCAACGACATCATCACGCAGATCGACGAGGATCAGGTCCAGGGCCTCACCCTGAACCAGGCCGTCGACAAGATGCGCGGACCGGTGAACTCGCCGGTGAAGCTCAAGATCTCCCGCAAGGAGTCCAAGGATCCCATCGACGTCGTGCTCAACCGCGACGTCATCAAGATCAAGCCGGTGCGCTCGCGGGCCGAGGGCGGCGATGTCGGCTACATCCGCCTGACGCAGTTCACGGAGCAGACCTATGACGGCCTGCGCAACGCCATCGACAAGCTCTCCACGGAAGTGGGCCAGGACAAGCTGAAGGGCTACGTCCTCGACCTGCGCAACAATCCGGGCGGCCTCCTCGATCAGGCCGTGTCGGTCTCAGACGCGTTCCTCGACCGGGGCGAGATCGTCTCCACCCGTGGCCGCAACCCGGACGAGACCCAGCGCTTCTCGGCCAAGTCCGGCGACCTCACCAAGGGCAAGCCCATCGTCGTCCTGGTGAATGGCGGCTCGGCCTCGGCCTCGGAGATCGTGGCCGGCGCCCTGCAGGATCACAAGCGCGCCACGGTGCTCGGCACCCGCTCCTTCGGCAAGGGATCGGTCCAGTCGATCATTCCGCTAGGCGGCAGCGGCGCGCTGCGCCTCACCACGGCGCGCTACTACACGCCGTCGGGCCGCTCCATCCAGGCCAAGGGCATCGAGCCGGACCAGGAGGTCCTGCAGGAGATCCCCGACGAGCTGAAGGGCAAGGACGAGACCAAGGGCGAGGCCGGCCTGAAGGGTCACCTCAAGCAGAAGGACGTCGAGGAGCGCGGCGGTTCATCGGCTTACGTCCCGCCGGATCCGGCCAAGGACAAGCAGCTCATCGCCGCCGTCGACTTCATCCGCGGCATCCAGAAGGGCGCGGCCAACACGCCCAAGGCCGCCGTTCCGAACTGACGATCCCGGTACTGTCCTGAAACGCGACTCGTGTCGTCGGATTTAAACAAACGTTAACCAGCGCGGCCCGCAATGTCGGTGAGAACCGACTCTGCGGGCCGCTTCGTTTCTCGCATCGTGCGCGCCCAGCATCCGTCGGTCGCGAGCCCTCAGGGAAACGGCTGACCGTGGCCACCGACGACATCCTGACCCGTCCGCTGGGAACCGTGAATGCTGCGGCGCCCCGCTCGCTCGGCCAGCGGTTGCGCGCCGTCTCGATGCCGAGGATGAGCCCGGCGGCCGTGGTCGCCATGGCGGTGGCGAGCCTCGCCGTCGGCGGCACCATCCTGGCGATGACCGGCGATCCCCAGGGCGGCGAGCCGTCCGCCGTCGCTACGATCACCCTGCGCGAACCGGCCGCGCCTCCCCCGGTGGTGAAAGCACCCGAGCCTCCGGCATCGGCCGCGCGCTCGGCCGGCGAGGTCGAAACGGCATCGGGTGTCCAGGTGGTGCGGCCGGCCGGCACCGCGGCGCCCACCGATGCGGTGATCATCCGCGTGCCCAATGCCGAGCCCGTGCGTCTCGCCGCCCCCGATCCCCGGCTGATGGAACGGGGCCGCCACGGCAGCGTGCCGAAGATCGGCGAGGGCCGCCGCCGGCCCCTCGACGTCTATGCCCGTCCCGATTCCGATGCGGGCGTACCGGGCGCGCGCATCGCCCTTCTCGTCACGGGCCTCGGTGTCGGGCAGGCAGCGACGGCGGGTGCCATCACCAAGCTGCCGCCCGCAATCAGCCTCGCTTTCTCGCCCTATGGCGGCGATCTCGAACGCAGCGTCGCCCGCGCCCGCGATTTCGGCCACGAGATCCTGGTCCAGGCGCCCATGGAGCCGTTCGATTATCCCGACAGCGATCCCGGCCCGCAGACCCTGCTGACGAGCTCGCGCCCGCCTGAGAATCTCGACCGGCTGTCCTGGGCGATGAGCCGGTTCGGAGGCTATGTCGGCGTCGTGAACTTCATGGGGGCCAAGCTCGAGGGCGATGCGGCCGCCTTCGAGCCGGTGCTGCGCGAGATCGGCGCCAGGGGGCTCGGCTTCGTGGATGACGGCACCTCGTCGCGCTCCCTGGCGACGTCTCTCGGCGGCAAGCTGAAGGTTCCCGTCGCCCGCGCCGAGATCGTCCTCGACGCCATGCCCCAGGCCGAGGCGATCGACCGCGAACTCGCCCGGCTCGAAGCCCAGGCCAAGGCCAACGGCTTCGCCCTGGCCTCCGCCGGGGCAATGCCCATGACGATCGAGCGGATCGCCCGCTGGTCACGCGACCTCGAAGCCCGCGGCGTTCGCCTCGTCCCCGTCAGCACCGCCCTGCGAGGGACGCCACCCGCGCGCCTGTCGAGCGCGGGACCGTGAGTGGGTGCGGCGGTGTCATTCAGCTGAGCCGACCCACCGCATGCGATCCCTGCGTGAGCATCCCCTCGCCCCGCTTGCGGGGAGAGGGGAACCCGCTCATCCGCATGCGCGTCAGCGCTGCGCCAGGGTCTCGACGATGGCCGGCGGGGTCGGGGCCGGCATCTGTCCGGCGAGGGAGGCCGAGAGCATCGTCGGCAGGGTCTGGTCGTAGCGCATGACGAGGGCGGCGAAGCGCGGCGGTGCCTGCTCGTAGGCCGGCTTGAACCCGCGCACCCGCATGAGCGCGGGAACCGAAGCCGCCGCCATCCAGCGCGACCAGACCGCCTCGGCGACGAGGATCGGGCGGCGCTGGGCCGGGATCACGATCACGTCCTGGCCGGCATAGGCCAGGGCCTCGGGTCGGCTGACATCGCCGAGGGAGACGCCCTTGGCGGAGAGGGCGGCCCAGAACGGATGTTGCGCCCCGTCCGAATAGGTGGTGCGCACGGCTGCACTCCCTTCCTCCACGAGGCTCGCGATGCGCGCCTCCTCCTGCACCCGGCGCGCCGTCACCAGGGATTCCAGGGCGGGGTCCTTGTAGGGGAGGAAGGCGTAGCGGCCGGCGGTGACGGTGACGTTGGGCTCCTCGCTCGTGGCCTCGAACCGATCGGAGCCTTCCTTGAGCTGGCGCCAGAAGGCGATGTTCGGGTCCGTGCGGTAGCGCGCCATGTTCGCCGCATTCATCCGGAAGGGGAAGGACTGGAACTGGAACGCCGCCTGCCCGCCGGCGAAGGCGTCGCGGGCGATGGCGTAGATCTCGCCGACCACCTGGTCGGTCATGGCGAAACACCCCATCGACGAGCAGACGCCGTGGACCATCACGGCCGAGCCGGTTGAGCCCTGCGCACGGTCGTAGGCATTGGGATAGCCGACATCGAAGGAGAGGTAGTAGCTCGAATTCGGATTCATCTGGCGCTGGGGCACCGTGTAGAACCCCTCCGGCGTCTGTCGGTCGCCGGTCTTGCGCTTGGGGCCGAGCTGGCCCGACCAGCGGCAGATCGGGAAGGTCTTGACGAGGACGAAGCGCCCGTTGGCGGCCTTCTTCCAGACCTCGATCTCGGATTCCTTCTTGTAGGCCCTGAACAGGACCGGGGCCGAGGCGCTGGTGCCCTTCTGGCTCATCAGCGCAAGGGTCGCCGCCGGGATCGGCGCGGTGGCCTTGGCCGATTGCGCCCGTGCGATGTCCGGCACCACGAGAGGCAGAGCGAACAGGAGAAGCCAGGCGACGGCGCGGGGCGGGATGAGTGGCGAGGGTAGAACGACCATGCCCGGCCCTGGAGAGGGATCCGCCGACTTGCCGCCAGCGTCGTGCAGCGAGGTGCACGCTTCCCTGCCTATCCCATCCCAATGGGGCGGCAATAGGGGAGGGGGCCCGTTCCGTTGGTTTGTCCTCACCGTGTCAGGCGGCGAGCACAGTGTTGCGCTCCACATGCAGCACCGCGCCGAAGGGATCGTTCGCATCGAGGGGGTCGGCACTCGGCAGGCAGACGATGAGGCCGCGACCGGCTCTCGCCGCGCGCAGGCTGGCGAGGCGCTCCTTGATCTCGGCTGCCTTGCCGTCGTCGAGGGCGATGGCGACGACCACGATGTCCGGCTTGCGCACGAGGCAGCGGGCGAGGTCGATGCCGATGCGCTCGCGCGAACCGATGGCGTTCTCCCCGAGGCTCGCCCCGCCGCCGCCCATGCCCGGCTCCACGCGGCTGGCGAGGCCGAGCCGGTAGACGGCGGATTCGAGATGCTGCTGGACGAGGACGCGGCGTACCAGCGCCCGCACGCGCTGTTCGGCCCCCGCCTCCTCGCCGTTGATCCGGCCGAACAGCAGGTTTTCCTCCAGGCTGGCGGCGGGATTCAGCCGGGTGGGATCGTAGAACTCGACGCTCGCGCGCAGGCTCTGCGGCATCAGCCGCGCGAAGGAATGGCGCGCGGCGACGATGCGGTCCTCGAAGGCGGCGTCGATCAGGCCGAACCGGTGCCGGGTCTCGCTGTAGCGGAGTGCCAGCCCGATCAGGCGCTTGCGGTCACGCTGGCCTGCCGGTCCCCGGCGCCAGCCTTTCGCCTCCGGCTGACGGCTGACGAGATCCTCGAAGAACCCGCGCTCGGCCGCCGGGAACAGCGAGAACGCATCGAAGAGGGGGTGGTCGTCCGGCAGGTCGGCGAAGATCTCGATGGTGCTGCGCGCCACCTGCAGCCCGATCTCGGTGAAGGGCCGGGTCAGGTCCTCGGCCTCCAGCACCGCGCGCAGGTAGGGATGGGCGGCGATATGGCTGCCGGAGAAGGCGGACCCGACGGCCTCGCCGAACAGGATGTTCTCGCCCACCGTCGCCTGATGGTTGTAGCGGGCGGGATCGAACGGCTCCACCAGCCGCGCCGCCTTGTCCGCCACCAGGGCCTCGCGCACGGCGTGACGGGCGGCGACGATCGTCTTCGCGACGGCCGGCTCGGCCGCCGGGTCCACCGTGCCTTCGAGGCCGCGGGCATAGACGAAGGCGTCGAGCCCGGTCAGGCGCAGCACCTCGATGAGGTCCGCCTCCGAGGGACGCTCCTGGCGCGCCGCGCCGTAGAGAATGTTCTGCTCCAAGGTGCCCTCGATCAGGATCGCCTCGGCGCCCGCCAGGGCGATGTGGCTGGCCCGCTCGGCCGGATCGAGGCTGCGCAGGTCGATCCCGTCATAGGTCACCGACCCCGCGGTGGGTTCGAGCTGGCCGGCCAGCAGGGCGGCCAGCGCCCGCGCGCCGCTGCCGCGCTCGCCCACGATCGCCAGATGGGAGGGCATCGCCACGGTGACGTCGACACCGGTGAGGCGCTCCCCGCTGGCGGGATCGTAGGCGCCGACCCCCGATGCGGCCAGCGCCCCGCCCTTCGGCAAAGCGGCGAAGGGGCCGGGCCTGTAGCTGCCGCGACTTTCCAGGGAGACGAGGGTCGCCGCGAGATCGCGGAAGACCGGGGACACCCCCTCGTGGATCGAGCGCAGGCGCAGGGTCACCGCGAGGGCGAGGACGGCCAGGGCGAAGCCGCCGCCGGCCGTCACCAGGGCGCCCGGCGCCACCGGAGGCGCGGTGCCGCTCTCGCCGCGCCACAGGGCCACGGCCAGCATGATGGCGGGAAGCAGGACGCCGAGGGCCAGGGAGGGCGCCCGCGCGAAGGCGAGGGAGGATTCGGCGGACGCAAGGGCATCGCGGATCGCCGCTCCCTTGTCCGCGAGGCGGCCACGCTCGAAGGCCTCGGCCCCATGAGCGCGCACCGCCGGAACCCGCCGGATGAGGTCGGAGAGGAACCGTTCCGCCGAGACGCCGGAACTGAGGCGCAGGATCGTCCGCTCGCGGGTGCGGCGGAGGATCAGGATGCGGGCGAGGGCGGCAGCGAGAAGGCCCACCGCCACCGCCGGCACCAGCCTCGGGGCCGCGAGGCCGGCCATGGCGAGGGCCAGGATCATGGCGGCCAGAGCGGTGACCGGGACGACGACGCCGAGGCCGAACAGCGTGTCGATCCGCGCCAGCATCGCGCCCACATGCTGCGTCAGGCTGCGGGCCTCGTCCCGCGCGGCGGTGGGGGCATGCAGGATCGCCGTGGTCACCCGCTCGTTGAGGAAACGGATCGTCCGGGACTGGGCGGAAAAACACAGGCGGGCCACGATCCAGCCCAGGGCCGCCGCGAGCACCGCGACGGCGGCGAGGCCGGTCAGCGCCCACAGGATCACGTCGACGGGGGGAAGGGGCCAGCCGGAGACGGCCACCAGGGCCGGCCCACCGGCCGCGTTCCAGGGCCGTTCCATGGCGATCCGGAGGAAGGGGACGGTCTGCGCCGGTGCCTGGACCAGGACGCTCACGAGATCGCGCAGGCAGAGCAGGGCGAAGAGGGCGAGGGGAAGGCCGATTCCCAGCGTCAGGGCGATGGCGGAAACCTGGAGTGTCCGCGCCGACTTCCAGGCGAAGACGATCGGATCACGATCCATCGACGTTTCCCTCCGGCGGCCCGCGCCGGGTACGGTCCATCATCCGAGGTCGGCTTAGAGGATCGCCGCCGGGCAGGGAAGGCGCGAGTCCACCGGTGAGGAATCTTGTCGTGTCGCCCGGCACATGCGCCTCCGAGGTTGTTCGGCGTGCCAAACACTCCTAGGTTTGTGTCTCCCCGGCGTCCTTGGCGCCCAATCCCCCCCATAGTCCGCTTTCTCGTCGCAAGCGCATCGCCAGAAGCTGCAAGATTTTCCATGTGCGAATTGCTCGGCATGAGCGCGAACGTGCCCACCGACATCCGTTTCTCCTTCGCGGGCCTCGCCCGGCGCGGCGGCGAGACCGGGCCCCACGCGGACGGATGGGGCATCACCTTCTACGAGGGGCGGGGTGCGCGCGCCTTCCACGAGCCCGAGCCGAGCGCGCGCTCGGTGCTGGCCAAGCTCCTGCGCGACTACGCGATCAAGAGCCGGATCGTCATCGCGCATGTGCGCAAGGCCAATCGCGGTCGGGTCGGGCTCGAGAACACCCATCCGTTCAGCCGCGAGCTCTGGGGACGGCGCTGGACCTTCGCCCATAACGGCCAGCTCAAGGGCGTGAAGAAGTGGCCGCTCACCTGGTTCAAGCCGGTGGGCTCCACCGACAGCGAATACGCCTTCTGCTGGATGCTCGACCGGCTGCAGGCGCGCTATCCCAGCCTGCCGAGCCCTGCGCGGCTCGACAGCGCCGTGGCCGAACTCTGCGCCGAGCTGCACGGGCTCGGTGTGTTCAACATGCTGCTCAGCGACAGCCGGACGCTCTACGCCCATTGCGGCAAGCGCCTGTGCTACCTCACCCGCTGCGCGCCCTTCGGCACCGCGACCCTCATCGACGAGGATTGGCACGTGGATTTCGCGCAGGAGACGCGGACCGACGACGTGGTGACGGTCATCGCCACCAAGGCGCTCACCCGCGACGAGTGCTGGACCGACGTGGAGCGCGGCCACATGCTCTCCCTGCGCGACGGCATCGTCCGCATCGTCAAGCCGGGAGCGCCGAAGCCGGTGCGGGTTCCTCCCCCCTGTTCCGGGAGCGGGCGTCCCGACGGTCAGACCGGCCAGGCCGCGTCGCGGTAGGCCCCGTCCCAGAACATCCATTCGAGCTGCGTCGCGCGGGTGAAGGCACGGTGCATCCGCGCCCGCAGCGAGGGCGAGACATCCCGCGCGGCGGCGTCCGTGGCTGCGATCATCTCGGCGACGGCGGTGCCGAATTCCTCTCCCGCGTAGGTGTCGATCCAGGCGGCGTAGGGATTGCCAGTACTCGCCCGCGACAGGATGTCGGTGCCGATCTCGGCATAGATCCAGAAGCACGGCAGCAGGGCGGCGACCAACACTTCGTAGGGTTCGCCGTAGGCCGTGGCGAGGAGATAGGACACGTAGTGGTCGCAAGGCGGCGACAGCGGCGTGGCGGCGAAGGTCTCGGCCGAGATGCCGTAATCCCGGAAGAACCCGCCATGGAGCGAGCGCTCGACCACGATGGCCGTCTCGGCGGCTTTCGCGAACTGCACGATGCCCTCCGGTTCCGGCGACTTCGCCGCCGCCATCGCTAGCGCCCGGCCGAAGCCGATGAGATAATGTGCGTCCTGCAGGATGTAGTGGCGGAAGCGCGCCTCGCCGAGGGTGCCGGCGGCGAGTTCCGCGTTGAACGGCATGGTGCGGATGGTCTCGTAGGCTGCCTCGTTCCGCGTCCAGGCTTCGGCCGCAAAGCCGTTCTCGTCGGTGGGGCGGATCATGAGCGCGGACCTTCCAGGGTGAGGCTGACCCCGTGACGGGCACGCTGGCCGGGGGCGATGAGGCGCTGCGAATCCCGGCGGGTCAGGTCGCCGCCGAAACCGGCCCAGTCGGCATGGCCGGTCCAGCATTCGAGGGACAGGAACGGTGCCGTCGGTTTCGTCCAGATGGCGAGATGCGGGAAGTCCGAGACGTTCATGCGGATGGCGCTGCCGTCGGGGGCGGTGAAGCGCATCCGCGCGCTCGCCGCATCGCGCAGGACGATGGCCTCGGCGAATAGGTCCGGATCGAGGGGGAGTATCCGCCCGTCGAGGGGGAACGGCCGCTCCCGGCGCAGGAGCAGGCCGCCATCCCCCACCTCGGGCGCCATCGCCCGCTCGGGGTGCTCGAGCTCCACCGCGTAGCCGCCTCCCGCCTTGCGCTCGCCACCGGCGAAGGGCCAGGGAAAGGCCGGATGGAAGCCCAGCGCGTAGGGCAGCGGCACCTCACCGGTATTCTCGATCCAGATTTCGAAATCGAGATGGGCCGGGCCGATCCGCGTGGTGATATCGAGTTGGAACGAATAGGGGTAGTGGCCGCGTGTTGCCTCGCTCTCGGTGAGGCGCAGGGTGACGGTGTCGTCGCTCTGGGAAACGATGGCGAAGGGCAGGTCGCGGGCAAAGCCGTGCTGGCCCATCGGATAGGCCGTGCCGTCCACCCGGACCACGCCGCCGGACGAGGCGCCGACCACCGGGAAGAGCCAGGGAGCATGGCGGTTCCAATGCTCCGGATCTCCGCTCCAGAGATACTCCCGGCCGCCCACCTGCCAGGAGACGGGCTCGGCACCCGCCGACGAGACCACCGCCACGGTGCCGTCGCCGGCCTTGAGAGTGATGCGGTCGCTCATGTCGTCTTCCTCGGGGTTTTCACGCTCGGGGCTGTCACGCTGGCGTGGTTGTGGCCGCAGGCGGAGCGCCGGTCCAGCCTCAACATCGGCGGGAGCGGACGTTTCAGCGTTCACCGCCGCGGAGAAATCGCGGCGCCGCGCCAAATTACCGATACGACCGCCCCGGCAAGTCAGGCATACAATATATAGCCAAGCTGATTCGGTCGGCCGAACCCGGTCCGCCTGCCTGATACGTTCCCCTGGGCCGACCTCTTGTCATGACGCTCACCTCCCGTATCGTCGCGCTGGTCGTGCTCGCCCTCGTCCCCGCCATCGCGGTCCAGAGCTTCAACGAGCACGCCCTGCGCAGCGCCCGCGAGGATGCCGTCACGGCCTCGGCCCTGCGCAACGCCAGTGCGGTGGCCGAAGATCTCACCCAATTCGCCGGCGGGATGCGCCAGCTCCTCGACATTCTCGCGGAGGCGCCGTTCATCCGCGATCAGGACGCGGCGGGCTGCACCAGCTTCCTGCGCTCCATCATCCGCAAGCTTTCGGGGGCGACGATCCTCATTGTCGCGGATGCGAAGGGGCAGCTCGTCTGCAACAGCCTGGGAATGGAGCAGGGCGCCTATTCCATCGCCGACCGAACGTATTTCCAGAAGGCGATGCAGTCCGGCGTCCCGGTGATCGGCGAATACGTGGTCGGTCGCGGCAGCCGGGTTCCCACCATCCAGTTCGCCTATCCGATCCGTAATTCCGGCGACAGATCGTCCGGCCTGCTCATCTTCGGCTTCGATCCCGCATGGCTCGGGGAGAGGCTGGCCCATGCCGGGCTGCCCAAGGACGCCGCCGTGACGGTGATCGACCGCAGCGGCACGATCATCGTCCAGAACCCCGATCTCGGCTCCTGGGTCGGCCAAGCGATGCCGGCGGCCTTCGCGTCCGGCCTGAGCAAGGCCAACGCCCTGGGAAGCGCCATCGAGATGCCCGGTCTCAACGGAACCCGCCGCATCACCGGTGTGGTCCGTCCCGATGGCGCCCTCGACGGGATGACCGTCGCCGTGGGCCTCGCCCGTGACACCGCCTTCGCCGACATCGACGCGGCGACCCGGCGCGGCGTGATCCTGATCTTCCTCGGGACGCTCGTCGCCATCGTCGCGGCGCTCATCGGCGGCCGCGTCTTCATCCGCAAGCCGGTGCGGCGCCTGTTGAAAGCGTCCCGTGCCTGGCGCTCCGGCCAGCTCTTCGCCCGGTCGGGCCTGACGGGCCGCTCCGAGTTCGGCCAGCTCGGCCAGGCCTTCGACGCCATGGCCGCCACGCTGGAGACGCACGAGGATGGTCTGCGGGCCGAACTCGAGCGCACGCGCACCCTACAGGAGCAGCAGGTGACGATGATGCACGAGCTGAATCACAGGGTGAAGAACACCCTCGCCACGGTCCAGTCCCTCGCCCGGCAATCACGCGGCGGCGAGGAGCAGGCGGCGCAGCTCGAGGGCCGCATCCTTGCTTTGTCGAAGACCCACGATCTCCTGACCCGCGACGACTGGACCGGCGCGCCGCTCCGGGCCGTGCTCGAGAACGAGCTCAGCCCCTACCGCAGTTCGGCCGACCACATGGAGCTCGACGGTCCCGATATCGACCTGCCGCCGCGCTACGTGCTGGCCCTGGGCATGACCGCCCACGAACTCACCACCAACGCGGCGAAATACGGTGCCCTCTCCGGTACTCGGGGCCGCCTGTCGGTGATCTGGCGTGTCACCGAGGACGGCATGGGCGGGCGCCGCCTGGAAATCGAGTGGCGGGAGCGCGGCGGCCCGGCCGTGGCGCAGCCGAAGCGCCGCGGCTTCGGCACCCGGCTCATCACCGGCGGCATCGCCCGCGAACTCGCGGGCTCGGTCGAGCTCGATTTCCAAGCCGAAGGCCTGCGTTGCCGCATCGACGTCCCCATCGAGACCGCGCCGCCGGTCCGCTTCCACTGATCTTTCGATACAAAGCCTCGATGAGTCGAACTCATCGAGGCTTTGTCTTCGCGAAACCCTACTTGGCGGCGTTGGGGATGCCCTCGATCGGGCATTCCGGTGTGCCGAGATCGGGGCGGGTGATGGCGCGGACCGCCTCGCGGGTGCCGGCCGGGTCCTCGATCCAGCGGCGATAGAAGTCGTAGGGACAATCGGCCTTGCCGGGCTCGTTCTCCTTGGAGTTGATCATGCCCGTATAGCCACGGTGCAGCAGCTTGAAGAGGTGGTTCTCCGACTGCATGTTGGCGCGGGCATCGCGGATGAGGAACTTCGAGAGCGCGGCATATTGAACGCCCATTTCCTCGGTGCCGCATTCGCCCAGGGTCCGGCCGTCGAAGCCGATGATCGCCGAATGCCCGAAATAGCTATAGACGCCGTCGAAACCGGCCGCATTGGCCACGGCGACATAGGTGTTGTTGGCGAACGCCATCGCTTTCGACATCAGGATCTGCTGCTCCTTGGCCGGATACATGTAGCCCTGGCAGCGGATGATGAGCTCGGCGCCCCGCATGGCGCAGTCGCGCCAGATCTCGGGGTAATTGCCGTCGTCGCAGATGATGAGGCTGATCTTGAGGCCCTTCGGCCCGTCCGAGACATAGGTGCAATCGCCCGGATACCAGCCCTCGATCGGGGTCCAGGGCATGATCTTGCGGTATTTCTGCACGATCTCGCCCTGATCGTTCATGAGGATGAGGGTGTTGTAGGGCGCCTTGTTCGGATGCTCCTCATGGCGCTCGCCGGTGAGCGAGAACACGCCCCAAACCTTCGCCTTCCGGCAGGCCTCGGCGAAGATCGCCGTCTCCTCGCCGGGCACGGCGGAGGCGGTCTCGTACATCTCCTTGCCGTCATACATGATGCCGTGGGTCGAGTATTCTGGGAAGATGACGAGGTCCATGCCGGGCAGGCCGGACTTCATGCCCACCACCATGTCGGCGATTGTTCGCGTGTTCTCCAAGACTTCCGCCTTCGTGTGGAGACGCGGCATCTTGTAGTTGACGACCGCGACGCCGACGCTGTCGTTGCTCGAGGAAATGTCGCCGTGCATCATCGGTGGGTTCTCCTGTTGTGTCCGACGTCCTCTCCCCGCCCGGCGGGGAGAGGGGTAGGCGCCCAGCCGTCAGTGGCTGATCATCCACGGCCGCGCGTTGGGGAAGCTTTTCGCGGCCGCCGGTTGCTTGGTTTTCGAAGCACCCGAGCAGCAGCCGCAGCCGGCTCCGTGGCCCGATGACTTGCGGGGCGCGTGCGCGCTCCGCTCGTTGACCGCATGCGCCTTGCGCCGGCCCGCATCCATGGAGGCGAGGTTCGGCGCGGTGAGGAAGGCGCGGCCGCAGGACGACCCGCAATCGGGGCAGTCATGCGGATCCTTGAACTGCGCCATGGGGCGCAGCACCGTGAACGGGCCGCAGCCCTCGCAGGAATAGTCGTAGACGGGCATGGGGGCCTCTCGAAGGATCGACAATGGGCGACGCGACGGGGGCAACGTACTCCCCCTCAAGGGCTGTCGGTCTCATGCATCGCGCGCCTTCCCTCCCCCTTGTGGGGAGGGATCGAGGGTGGGGGTGGTTGGGTGACCCTCGAACTCTGGAGGCTGGCGGAGCCACCCCCACCCCTAACCCCTCCCCACAAGGGGGAGGGGGACGCGCTTGACTGAAGGGCAGAACCGCCTCTCAAAGATCCGGCGAGAGCGGCATCTGGATCGAGCCGTCGATATGCTTGATCGGCCCGTCGGCACCCGGATTGATGTCGAAGTCGAAGATCTTCGTCGGAATCCACAGCGTGGCGCAGGCGTTGGGGATGTCGACGACGCCGGAGATGTGGCCTTGGACCGGGGCGGTGCCGAGGATCGAGTAGGCCTGTGCGCCCGAATAGCCGAACTTCTTCAGGTATTCGATGGCGTTGAGGCAGGCCTGTCGGTAGGCCACGGTCACGTCGAGGTAATGCTGCTTGCCGTATTCGTCGACGGAGATTCCCTCGAAGATGAGGTGGTCGTCGAACTTTGGCGTCATCGGCGACGGCTTGAAGATCGGGTTCTTGATCCCGTATTTCGACATGCCGTCCTTGATCAGGCTGACCTTGAGATGGACCCAGCCCGCCATCTCGATGGCTCCGCAGAAGGTGATCTCGCCGTCGCCCTGGCTGAAATGCAGGTCGCCCATGGAAAGGCCCGCGCCCGGTACGTAGACGGGGAAGTAGATCTTGGAGCCGCGCGACAGATCCTTGATGTCGCAATTGCCGCCATGCTCGCGGCCCGGCACCGTGCGGGCGCCCTCCGCCGCCGCCTTGTCCTTCGCCTCGCCCTGGAGCCGGCCCATATGGGCGGTGGGGCCGAAGGGGAGGGTGGCGAGCGCCGGCACCCGGCCGGGATTGGTGTCGTAGAGCGCCTTCTCGCGGGTGTTCCAGGTCTCCAGCATTTTCGGGTCGGGCAGGCAGCCGATCAGCCCCGGATGGATCAGGCCGGGGAAGCGCACGCCGGGGATGTGGCGCGACTTCGTGAACATGCCCTCGAAGTCCCAGATCGACTTCTGCGCCTGGGGGAAGTGTTCGTCGAGGAAGCCGCCGCCGTTCTTCTTGGAAAAGAAGCCGTTGAAGCCCCACTGGCTCTCGGGCTTGGCGCCGATGTCGAGGAGATCGACCACGAGGAGATCGCCGGGCTCGGCGCCCTCGACGCCGATGGGGCCGGAGAGGAAGTGGACGATCGACAGGTCGATGTCGCGCACGTCGTCGGCGGAATCGTTGTTCTTGATGAAGCCGCCGGTCCAGTCATAGGTCTCGACGATGAAGTCGTCGCCGGGCTTGACCATGGCCACCATCGGAATGTCCGGGTGCCAGCGGTTGTGGACCATGTCGTTGTCGTAGGCCGACTGCGTCAGGTCGACCTTGATCAGGGTCTCAGCCATCGTTGTTCGACTCCCTCTGGCGTGACCGGGGCGTGCGCCCCGTTTGGGCCGGCCGGATCATCCGGCGGGCCGTGGACGATGGCCGGCGGCGCCCTTGACGGCGCGGCCCGGCTTGTCAGCTCGCGAGCAGCTCTTTCAGGGCTGCGTCCAGCGTGGCGATGTCGTCGGGGCTGGTGCCTGGGCCGCCGGCGAAATGGCCCCACCAGGTCTCGATCACCCGCAATTCGGCGTTCGGCATCGATTCCGCCTCGATCCGATTGTCCTCCGGCGGGAAGTACAGGTCGGTGGAGGCCGGCATCAGGATCGCCTTGGCGCGGATCGCGGCGAGGGCGGCCTTGGTATCGCCCTTGAAGACCGGGTTGGCCCCGATATCGCCGTTCTGCCAGGTCCAGAGCATGGCCAGCAGATCGTTGGCATCGCGGGTGTAGAACAGGCCTTCCCAGAATCCGACGAGGAAATCCTCCAGCGACGCGTAGCCCATATGGGTCAGGTCGGCCTCGATCCGGTAGAAGGTCTGAGACAGGCCCCAGCCGGCATAGACCCGGCCGAAGGCGCGCAGTCCCTTGTTCGGTGGCGACGTGTACCAGCCCTCCGCATAGGCGGCATCGGCCTGCAGGGCTGCCTTCGCCCCTTCGAGGAAGACGAAGTTGTGCCGCGAACACTTGGCCGAACCCTGAAACGGCAGGATACGCGGGACCATGTCGGGATAGAGCGCACCCCAATGGTAGGTCTGGAGCGCACCCATCGACCAGCCGGTCACCAGCACCAGCTTCTCGATGCCGAAATGCTCGGTGACGAGGCGGTGCTGGGCCACGACGTTGTCGTAGGCCGTGACGTTGGGAAAGCGCGGCCCGTCCCAGGGGGCGGGCGTGTTGCTCGGCGAGGATGAGAGCCCGTTGCCGAACATGTTCGGGATGATGATGAAGTACTTGTCCGGATCGAGCGCCATGCCGGGCCCGATCAGCCATTCGTTCTCCGTGTGCTGGCCCGAATACCACGTCGGATAGACGATGGCGTTGTCCTTGGCCGCGTTGAGCGTGCCGAAGGTCTTGAAGGCGAGCTTGGCCCCGCGCAGCGTCTTGCCGCATTGGAGCACGTGGTCGCCGAGCTCGAAGATCTCGTAATCCGCCATGGGGGCTGCCTGGAGCTGTGTTGCGGAACGGCGGGCGGATGCTCCCCCGGCAATCAGACCGAGAGGAAGCGGGCGACCTGCGCCTCGTCGATATCGGCCCGCATCGCCTCGTGGACGATGTTGCCGTTCTCGATGACCAGCACCCGGTCGGCGACGTCGAGGGCGAAGCTCAGCACCTGCTCCGAGACGACGATGGAGAGGCCGCGCTCGTCGCGGATCTTCTTCAGGGTACGCCCCATCTCGCGGATGATCGAGGGCTGGATGCCCTCCGTCGGTTCGTCGAGGAGGAGCACCTTCGGCCGGCTGGCCAGCGCCCGTGCAATGGCGAGCTGCTGCTGCTGACCGCCGGAGAGGTTGCCGCCGCGCCGGCCCTTCATCTCCAGCAGGACCGGGAACATCGTGTAGAGGTCCTGCGGAACCTTGCGCTCCCTGGTGACGGTCAGGCCGGTCTCGATGTTCTCCTGCACCGTCATGGCCGAGAAGATCATCCGGCCCTGCGGCACGTAGGCGAGGCCGGCCGCCACGCGCTGGTGGCTCTTGAGGGCGGTGATGTCCCGACCGTCGACGGTGATGGTGCCGGACTTCACCGGAACGATCCCCATCAGGGTCTTCATCAGCGTGGTCTTGCCCATGCCGTTGCGGCCCATCACGGCGACGATCTCGCCCGGCGCAATGCTGATGTCGAGGCCGTGCAGCACCTCGCTCTGGCCGTAGGCCGAGTGCAGGTCGCGGATCGCCAGCATTGGCTGAGCCCCGAGGGCGGGCGCCGGCGGGAGGGTGGCCGTGGCGGAGCTGGTCTGAAGCATGGCGCCGGTCCTGTTCAGTGGCCGAGATAGACTTCGATGACCTTCGGGTCGTTCTTCACCCGCTCCATCGAGCCTTCGGAGAGCACCTTGCCCTGGTGCAGCACGGTGACCCGGTGGGCGATGTCCTCGACGAACTTCATGTCGTGCTCAATGACGAGCACCGAGCGGCCGACGATGATCTGGTTGAGGAGTTCGGCGGTCTTGATGCGCTCGCCGACGCTCATGCCGGCCACCGGCTCGTCGAGCATGAGCAGTTCCGGGTCCTGGATCAGCAGCATGCCGATCTCGAGCCACTGCTTCTGGCCGTGGCTGAGGAATTCCGCCCGCTCCTTGAGCTGATCCTTGAGGAAGATCATGGTCGCGACTTCGTGGATACGGTCGCGGACCTCGGCATCGCGCTTGAAGGTCAGCGCGCCCCAGACCGTGCGACCGCGCGGGAACGAGATCTCGAGGTTCTCGAACACGGTGAGGTCGTCGTAGATCGACGGCGTCTGGAACTTGCGGCCGACGCCGGCCTGGACGATGGCGCTCTCCGAGATCTTGGTGAGTTCCTGGCCCTTGAACTTGATCGAGCCGGCGCTGGCCTTGGTCCGCCCGCAGATCAGGTCCAGCACCGTGGTCTTGCCGGCGCCGTTGGGGCCGATGATGACGCGGATCTCGTTGGGATCGACGTAGAACGACACGTCGTTCACCGCCTTGAAGCCGTCGAAGGAGACGGTGAGGGCTTCCACCGAGAGGAGGAAATCCTTCGCGTCGGGGGATTCGCCGATGATCGGCGAGCTCAGGATGGCGGCGTTCATCTCAGGGCGCTCCTATTCGGCGGGGGTGCCGTGGGGGACGGGCGCACCCACCGGCGCCAGGGCCTTCACCTTGCGGGTCAGGCGCGGCTCGACGTAGCTGCGGTAGATGCCGGCGAGACCGTTGGGGAAGGCGAGCACGACGGCGATGAACAGGGCGCCGAGGCCGAAGAGCCAGAGTTCGGGGAAGCTCTCCGAGAAGGTGGTCTTGGCCCAGTTGACCAGGAGCGTGCCCCACACCGCGCCGAACAGGGACAGGCGCCCGCCGACGGCGGCGTAGATCACCATCTCGATGGAGGGCACGATGCCGACGAAGGACGGCGACATGAAACCGACCTGCAGGGTGAACATCGCCCCGCCGATGGCGGCGAATCCGGCCGCGAGGCAGAAGGCGAAGACCTTGAACCCGGCCACGGAATAACCCGAGAACCGGACCCGGTCCTCCTTGTCGCGCATGGCGAGGAGGATGCGCCCGAGCTTGGCCTTCTTCACGTATTGCGCCGCCAGGATGCAGCCGATGAGCAGCCCGCCGTTGAGGAAGTAGAGAATGAACTTCGCGCTGTCGGTGCGGATGTCCCAGCCGTGCAAAGTGCGCAGATCTGTGATGCCGTTGATGCCGCCGGTGTAGCCCTGCTGGCCGACGATGAGGATCGTCAGGATGGCGGCGATGGCCTGGGTGATGATGGCGAAGTAGGTGCCGCCGACCCGGCGGGTGAACATCGCGAAGCCGATGACGAAGGCGAAGAAGACCGGCACGGCCACGACGAGGATCAGCGTCAGCGGCAGGCTCTGGAACGGCTTCCACATCAGGGGGAGTTCGGTGATCTGGTTCCAGTCCATGAAGTCCGGGATGCCCGGCGTCGACTGGATCTTGGTGTTCTCGACGCTGGAGGCTTCGAGCTTCAGGTACATGGCCATGCAATAGCCGCCGAGCCCGAAGAACACGCCCTGGCCCAGAGACAGGATGCCGGCATAGCCCCAGCACATGACGAGGCCGAGCGCCACGAAGGCGTAGGTGAGGTACTTGCCCACCAGGTTGAGGCGGAACGCGTCGAGGGTCGCCGGCAGGACGATGAGGATGAAGGCGGCGAGCAGCGCGAGGCTCACCCACTCCATCGGCTTCATGAACGGGTTGTCGTTCACGGTGAGCGACTTCGACAGGGTCTGGACGGGGCTTGTCATCGGGAGGGCCTCCTCAGCGCCGGACCTTGAGGGTGAACAGACCCTGCGGGCGGACCATCAGGATCCCGACGACGGCGAGCAGCGTCAGGACCTTGGCGGTGGAGCCGGACAGGAAGAATTCGAGGGTCGACTGGGTCTGCGAGATCGAGAAGGCCGAGGCGATGGTGCCGAGCAGGCTGGCCGCGCCGCCGAAGACCACGATCAGGAAGGTGTCGACGATGTAGAGCTGGCCCGAGGTCGGCCCGGTGGAGCCGATCATGGTGAAGGCCGAGCCCGCCACGCCGGCGATGCCGCAGCCGAGGCCGAACGTGTAGCGATCCACCTTCTCGGTATCGATGCCGACGGCGCCGGCCATGGGGCGGTTCTGCATCACCGCGCGCACCTGCTGGCCGAAGCGCGAGCGGTACATCAGCAGGCCGACGCCGACGGTGATGAGAGTGGTGATCGCCATCACGAACAGGCCGTTGATCGGCACCTCGATCGTGTCGGTGACCTGGACCGAGCCGATGAGCCAGGACGGCAGCTCGACGCCGACCTCGCGGGCTCCGAAGATGGTTCGGTAGGATTGCTGCAGGATCAGCGACAGGCCCCAGGTGGCGAGCAGCGTGTCGAGGGGGCGCTTGTAGAGATGGCGGATGAGCGTCCATTCGACGATCATCCCGAGGGCGCCCGAGGCCAGGAAGGCCAGGATCATCGCCACGAAGAAGTAGATGCCGAACAGGCCGGGCAAGTGCGTCTGGAAGAAGGTCGAGCACAGGTAGGTGACGTAGGCGCCGAGGATCATGAACTCCCCGTGCGCCATGTTGATCACGCCCATCTGGCCGAAGATGACCGCGAGGCCGAGGGCCATCAGTACGTAGACCGAGAACAGGATCAGTCCGGCGAAGCCCTGCATCGCGAAGATCGCGCCGAGATCTCCGAGGGAATAGTCACCGAGCATGTTTTCGACCTTCCGAAGAATCCGACGTCTGCTTTGCAAGCATCAGGCCGTTTGTGTGCTGGCGCCAAGCGGACGAAAGCTTTGCAGCCGGCGCCCTCTCCTCGAAGGAGAGGGTTGGGGTGAGGTGTGGTCCACATCCGCAAAGGTCACACACCTCACCCTGTCCCTCTCCCTCCGGAAGAGGGGACCCGCGCCACGGCTGGAACTCGTCCTGCTATGGCGGGTGGCTTGGTCCTACTGGTAGCCCTTGGGGAAGGGGTTCGGCTCGATCAGCGCGGGGCTCTCGTAGACGATCTCGAACTGGCCGCTGGGCAGGGCCTTGGCGACGCGGGTCTTCGACCAGAGGTGATGGTTCGGGTGGATCTTCACGTAGCCCTCGGGGGCTTCCTTGAACTCGATGTCGGCGGAGGCCGCGACCACCTTGTCCACATCGAAGGAGCCGGCCTTCTCGCAGGCCATCTTCCACAGGAACGGGCCGAGATAGGCGGCCTGGGTCACGTCGCCGATGACGGTCTTCTCGCCCCACATCTTGTGGAAGGCGGCGACGAACTTCTCGTTGTTCGCATTCTTGAGCGACTGGAAGTACTTCATGCAGGAATAGGCGCCTGCGATGTTGTCGCCGCCGATGCCGTCGATCTCGTCTTCCGTCACGGAGATGGTCAGCAGGGTCTGCTTGGAGAGATCGATGCCCGCTGCCTTGAGCTGCTTGTAGAACGCCACGTTCGAGCCGCCGACGACGTCGGTGAAGATCACGTCGGGCTTGGTGAGCTTGATCTTGTTGATCACCGAGTTGAACTGCGTGTGGCCCAGCGGGAAATATTCCTCGCCGACGACCTTGGTCTTGAGCACGTTCTCGATGTGCTTGCGGGCGATCTTGTTCGAGGTGCGCGGCCAGATGTAGTCCGAGCCGATGAAGAAGAACGTCTTGGCGCCCTTCTCCTTGGTGACCCAGTTCAGCGATTCGAGGATCTGCTGCGTGGCTTCCTGGCCGGTATAGATGACGTTCTTGGACTGCTCCAGGCCCTCGTAGAAGGTCGGGTAGTACAGGAGCCCGTTATACTGTTCGAAGACCGGCAGGGCCGCCTTGCGCGAGGCCGAGGTCCAGCAGCCCATCACGGCGGCGCAATGGTCGTTGACGAGGAGCTTCTTGGCCTTCTCGGCGAAGGTCGGCCAGTCGGAGGCGCCGTCCTCCTGGATGACCTTGATCTTGCGGCCCAGCACGCCGCCCATCTCGTTGATCTGGGCGATGGCTAGCTTCTCCGCCTGGATCGAGCCGGTCTCGGAGATCGCCATCGTGCCGGTGGCCGAGTGGAGGATGCCGACGGTGACTTCGGTATCGGTCACCGCGAGCCCGGTGGTGTTCACCGCCGAGGTCGGAGGGGCCGCAGCAAAGGCGCTGCGCGGCATCATGGCCATGGCTGGAATGCTCGCCAGACCCATCAGAAGTTTGCGACGCAGGGCCGAGTGCGGTCCGTGCTCGTTGTCGGCTGCCATCGTGCGTGAACCCCTTCCACGAGATATCCCGCCGGCTCCTGCATAAGGCGGGCCGTTGCGGATGGCGGAAGCTAGGCGGGATGGCGCGGCGCAGCATATACGCTGTTTTGCGTAGGGAGGGAGGCTGCGCGCCTCGCCTCCCGCGCGCCCCGGAGAACGATTTTCCCCGTGCGGGGCATGCCTTCCCTGTGAAGGGAGGCCTCGACGCGGCTCTCCTGGTGTACCAATGTCTCCCGGCCCCGCGGCACGGGGATTGCTCAATGACCGACGTTTGCCCGCGACCGCATGCGGGCCGGCCTTTCTCACACGTGACGCCGACCGGGCAGACTGAACGACCCCATGAGCGGCCGCCAGCAGATTCCCCCGATCCGGCGAGCCTATAACCGCTTCGTCGCGGACGAGACGCTCGAGGATTACGCACTTCGCTTCACCGCCAAGAAGGCGCGGCGCTGGTCGAGCCTGCAGGTGGCGCAGACGGCGCTGGGGTCGCTCTCGTTCCTGGCGCTGGAGGCGATCGGCGGCACCCTGGTTCTGGCCACCGGCTTCACCAACACGGTGACGGCGGTGCTGTTCGTGGGCGTGCTGATCTTCGCCACCGCCGTGCCGATCAGCCTCTATGCCGCGCGCTACGGCGTCGACATCGATCTCCTCACCCGCGGGGCCGGCTTCGGCTATCTCGGCTCCACCATCACCTCGCTGATCTATGCGAGCTTCACCTTCCTGTTCTTCGCCATCGAGGCGTCGATCATGGCTCTGGCGCTGCAGCTCTGCCTCGGCCTGCCGCTGGGGATCGGCTACGTCGTGAGCGCGGTGGTGGTGATTCCCCTCGTCGTCTACGGGATCAGCCTGATCAGCCGGTTCCAGATCTGGACGCAGCCGCTCTGGATCGGGCTCAACCTGCTGCCGCTCGGCTTCATCGCGTGGAAGGGCGGTCCCGCCTTCGGCAACCTCCTGTCCTATCCGGGAGCCTCGGAAGCGGTCGGCTCGATCTCCACGGTCCTGGGCTACCCGGTCTCGGGCTTCGACCTCGCCCAGTTCGGCCTCGCGTCCGGCATCCTCCTCGCGCTGTTGGCCCAGATCGGCGAGCAGGTGGATTTCCTCCGCTTCGTGCCGCCGGCCGAGACATCCGAATCGGGGAGCAATCCGCGTTGGTGGCTCGCCGTGCTCGGGGCCGGGGCGGGCTGGATCCTGCCCGGCATGTTCAAGATCATGCTCGGCGCCTTCCTGGCGGTGCTGGCCCTGGGGCAGGGCGTGCCGCACGAACAGGCGGCCGAGCCGACGCAGATGTACGTGGTCGCCTTCGGCACCGTCATGCCGTCGCGGGAGGGGGCGGTGCTCCTCACCGGCCTGTTCGTGGTGATCTCGCAGCTCAAGATCAACGTCACCAACGCCTATGCCGGCTCGATCGCCTGGTCGAACTTCTTCTCGCGCCTCACCCACAGCCATCCCGGGCGCGTGGTCTGGCTCGTCTTCAACGTCGCCATCGCGCTGCTGCTGATGGAGCTCGGCATCGACAAGACCCTCGCCAGCACGCTCTCGCTCTATGCGGTGGTGGTGTCGGCCTGGGTCGGCGCGCTCTCGGCGGATCTCGCCGTCAACAAGCCTCTCGGCCTGTCGCCGCCGGGCATCGAGTTCAAGCGGGCGCATCTCTATGCCGTGAATCCGGTGGGCACCGGCGCCTCGGCCCTGGCGCTGCTCGCCGGCTTCCTCGCCCATGCGGGCCTGCTCGGCGCGGGACTCCAGAACTTCGCGCCGCTGCTCTCCCTCGTCACCGCCTTCGCCGCGGCCCCCGCCATCGCCTTCGCCACCGGCGGGCGCTACTATCTGGCGAGGCCCGCCATCGCCGATTGGGGCGGCCGCCCGGAGATCCAGTGCACCGTCTGCGAGCACCCGTTCGAGGGGGAGGACATGGCCCATTGCCCGGCCTATGCCGGGCCGATCTGCTCGCTCTGCTGCTCGCTGGACGCCCGCTGCGGCGACCTGTGCAAGCCGCATGGCCGCCTGGAGGCCCAGGCCCAGAGCGCCTTGACCCGGATCATGCCGGCCAAGACCGCCGCCTGGATCGGGGCGCCGCTCGGGCGCTACCTCGCGCTGATGGTCACGCTGGTGTCGGTGATCGGGCTGATCCTCGGGATCGTCCATGCCGGCATCGCCACTGCCCAGCCCGAGCACGGCGAGACCCTGCGCGCGGCGCTGACCAGCGTGTTCTTCATCCTCGTGGTGATCCTCGGCATCGTCGCCTGGCTGTTCGTCCTCGCCCAGGAGAGCCGCCGCGTGGCGCAGGAGGAGACCGCCCGCCAGACCGCCCTCTACGAGGCCGAGATCGAGGCCCACAAGATCACCGACGCCAAGCTGCAGCAGGCCAAGGAGACGGCGGAGGCCGCCAACCTCGCCAAGAGCCGCTACGTGGTGGGCATGAGCCACGAACTGCGCACCCCGCTCAACGCCGTCCTCGGCTACGCGCAATTGCTGGAGGGCGACGACGACATCCCCATGGCCCGCCGCAACGGCATCCGCGTCATCCGGCGCAGCGCCCAGCACCTGTCGGGCCTGATCGACGGGCTCCTCGACATTTCCCGCATGGAGGCGGGGCGTCTCCAGATCCACCGCAACGAGTTCCGCCTCGTGGATTTCCTGGACCAGATCGTCGACATGGTCCGGCTCCAGGCCAACGCCGCCGGCCTCGAATTCCGATTCTCGCGCCCGCCCATGCTGCCGGCCGTGGTGGCGGCGGACGAGAAGCGCCTGCGCCAGATTCTCCTCAACCTCCTCTCCAACGCGATCAAGTTCACCGAAACCGGCTGGGTCTCCCTGGAGATGAGCTATCGCAGCCAGGTGGCGGTGTTCTCGATCCGCGACAGCGGCCTCGGCATCCCCGAGGGCGACCTCCAGCGGATCTTCGGACCCTTCGAGCGCGGCTCGCTGCCGGCCGCGCGCAATACGCCCGGTACGGGGCTCGGGCTCACCATCGCCCATCTCCTCGCCCAGGTGATGGGCGGCGAGATCACCGTCACGAGCGAGGTCGGACGCGGCACCTGCTTCAGCCTCCGGCTCATGCTCGCCTCGATGCATCGGCCGACCGGTCCCAGGCCCGTGGAGGCGCCCGAGCCCGTCGGCGGCCATCGACGGGCCAAGCCGGCCCATGACGGGCCGCCCCGCGTGGTCCTGGTGGCCGACGACGATTCCGCGCATCGTGCGCTCATGCGCGACGTGCTCGAACCCCTCGGCCTCGTCGTGCTGGAATCCCCCGACGGGCCGCATTGCCTGGCGCAGGCGATGGAGCGGCGGCCCGACATCATCCTCCTCGACATCGCCATGCCGGGGATGAGCGGCTGGGCCGTGGCCAAGGCCCTGCGCGATGCCGGGCTCTCGTCCCGCATCGCCATCATGTCCGCCAACGTCCACGAGATCAGCCCGATCCGGGGCGACGACGCCCCGCATGACGAGATCATCCCCAAACCCTTCGACCTGCGCGATTTCCTGGAGCGCATCGAGCGGCTGCTGGCCCTGGGCCAGCCCGCCCCGCTCCCCGCCGCCGCGGCGAAGGCCTCCCCGGGGAGCGGGAACGGCGGGGCCTCCCTGCGCCAGGACCACATCGCCGAGCTGATCCGCCTCGGCCGGATCGGCCATGTCCGCGGCATCGAGGCCAAGCTCACCGAGCTCGAAGGCCACGCCGCCATCCCAGCCGAGATCGCCGCGCAGATGCGCGGCCTCGTCGCCTCCTACGATCTCCGGCGCTACGTGCGCGTCCTCGAAGGGATGCGCGATGGCTGAGATGCAGCGCGACATCGTCCTCGTCGTGGACGATTCCCCCGAGACCCTGAGCTTCCTCACCGAGGCGATCGAGCGCTCCGGCGCCACCGTCCTGGTGGCGGTGGCCGGCGATCTCGCCTTGGCGCTGGTGGAGGAGATCACCCCCGACATCATCCTGCTCGATGCGATGATGCCCGGCATGGACGGGTTCGAGACCTGCCGCCGCCTGAAGGCGCGCAGCGACCTCGCCCTGGTGCCGGTGATCTTCATGACCGGCCTCTCCGAGACCGAGCATATCGTGAAGGGCCTGGAGGCGGGCGGCAGCGATTACGTCACCAAGCCCATCGCCCCGGACGAGATCCTGGCCCGCATCCGCGTGCATCTGGCGAGCGCGCGGGCGGCCCAGAGCGCGCGCGCCGCTCTCGACACCACGGGCCGCACGCTCTTCGCGGTGGACCGACAGGGTGTCGTCCTCTGGAGCACGCCGCAGGCCGCCCGCGTGCTGGCCAAGCTCGGCGACGGGGGTGCGCGCCTGCCGGAGACCGGCCGCGCCTGGCTCGCCGAGCAGCTCAAGGGGGGCAATGCCGCCGCCGTCCTCCTCCTGGATGCGGAGGGGGCCGCCCACAGCCTCAGCCTCATCGGCACCACCGGCGACGAGGTACTGCTGCGCCTCTCCCGCGACGCCTCCGCCAGCGGCATCGAGCGCCTGCGCGGCAACCTGCCGATCACCGCCCGCGAGGCCGACGTGCTGTTCTGGCTGTCGCGGGGCAAGGCGAGCCGCGACATCGGCGAAATCCTCGGCCTGTCGCCGCGCACGGTGACGAAGCATCTGGAAAGCATCTACGCCAAGCTCGGCGTGGAGAACCGCACCGCCGCCTCGATGATCGCCTCCCGCTACATCGACGATCAGGCCTGATTTCAGCGCGCCGCCGCCGTCCTCGCGGATCGAGGCGGGGTTTCCGCGACGATGTGGAACGCCGCCGGGCGGCGGAACAGGAAGACGAACGGCGTGTGGCGCACCGCTCGTTCGATGGCGAGGGGGACGAGCACGGCGACGATCGTCACGGTGAGGCTGGCGAGCCCGATATCGGTGATGGCGCCGGTCTTCACGATGAGCGTTCGCGTGGCCGCCATGGGCAGGAAGAACGCGAGGTAAATGACGATCGAGCGCTCGCCGCAGGCTCTGAGCGCCGCCGTGACCGGCCCGCCCGCGAGGGTCAGGAGGGCGCCGGCGGCCACGATGGCGAGCGCTCCGGCGCCGCCGAGGGCGAGGCTGACGAGGGGCAGGCTCCCCAGGGTCGGGAAGGTCGCGTGGCCGGTGGCGGTGAAGGCGAAGACGCCGTTCACCACGGCCCAGGCCGCGAGGCCGCCGAGGGCGGCGAGGGGGCGGCGCTGGACGAGGCCGGCGAACCGGAAGATCCGGTCCGCGAACAGGTAGCCGGCGACGAACCAGACGTAGCGGCCGCAGAATTCGGTGACGAGATCCGAGTATCCTTCGAGGGGGAGGCTCTGGAGCAGGGCGGCCCCGCCGAGGAGGAGCGCCGGATGCAGGCCCCGCAGGAGCTTCGTCAGCACCGAGAACACGGCGAGCAGGTAGATGAACCAGAGGGTGGAATAGGGCTCCACCAAAGCGTGGGCGAGATGGGCGAGAAAAGCCCCCGGCCCGGCGCCGTCGACGATCTGGCCGTACTTCACCGCCGATTGGATGAGGACCCAGAGCAGGTAGAAGTAAGCGAAATGGACCACCCGCCGGTCGGCGAAGACGCGCCAGTCCCGGTCGATCACGCGGCCGACGAACAGACCCGACAGGAGGAAGAAATCGGGGATGCGGAACGGCTTGGCGAAGGCGACGACGGTGTGGAGGAAGCCTTCGCCACCCATCTCGTTGCCGGTGCCGAGGGTCGAGTGCATCATCACCACGAGGACGATGCAGAGGCCCTTGGCGACATCGACCCAGGCGAGTCTCAGGGCCTCCTCGGCGCCGGGGCCTGGGATTTGGGTCGCTGGCGCCAAAGCTGCACTCCGTCGAGATCCGGGGACGAGCATGGCCGATCCGGGGTTAACGCCGGCTGCGGCTGATGCGGTTGTCCTTGATCCATGCCGAATGCCCGGTCAACGCGAGGGCTCGGATGCCGGATAACCCGCGGCGGCCGGTCCGCGCCGTGAAATCTTCGATCCCATGGCGGAATATCAAGTATTCGCATAACTTGTCGCGTTTCGCCGTTGGCGAGCCGAAAGACAGGGGAGGGACTCGTGAAAATATGTGTTCCCGCCGCAGCGTGGTGCTTCGTTGCCTCGTCTGCCTGTGCGCTCGAAGCGCACGACATTCATGGAACGTGGCGCCTCGCGAATGCCACCCGCAGAATCGTCGACACCAACGAGATGATCGACGCTTACGGTGGACCCCGCCCCAGCGGTTGGCTCACCTACGGCAAGGACGGGCGCATGATGGTGATCTGCGCCTTCGATGGGCGCGTGAAGCCCATCGCGAACGACAAGATGACCGATGAGGACCGCATCCGCTTGCACAAATCGTTCTTCGCTTACGCTGGCACGTACGAGCTCGACGGCCAAAAGATCACGCACGCCATCGACACGTCATGGAACGAGGCCTGGACCGGAACCTCGCAGGTGAGGGATGTGGAATTCAAGGACGGCCGGATCACGCTGACGACCCCACCCTTCAAATTCAACGTCGATGGACGGACGAGCGTCATTACCCTCGTCTGGGAGCGGTATCCCTGAACACCGCTCCGTCCCCGGTTTGGGGAGCCCCGCCCACTCCCGCTCCCTCAAAAGTCGAGGGAGGCGGACAGAATGAAGGTCCGGGGCGATGCGACGGTCACGAACATAGGCGGTCAGCCAATCCGTGAGGTCGTATTCCACGAAGGAGGCGACGGTGTTGTCGCGCTGCTTGAGCAGCGTCCCTGGAAACCAGTTGCTTCGGGCATTGGGCGGCTGGGGAATGAAGGGGATATCCGATTGCAGGGTCAGCTGCGGCCGGAAGCTCTTGGTGTCGTCGTTCTGGGAGATGATATCGAGGGCCCGGCGCAGGGCAGCGGGCACTTCGATCCGCCCCGGCCGGCCCCCGAAATGGCGGGACGTCAGGAAACCTTGCGACGCGAGAGCTTGCGAGCCCGCGTCATCCGCGTGGCGGCGTGGAAATCATCCGGCTTGGTCCGCACCCAGGCGAGGAAGCCGCTGATCTCGGGATCGGCCCGCAGAACCTCGATATCGGCGAGGCGGCGGGCGATCTCGGCCTCGCTGTAGCGGGCATGGATCGCCGAATGGCAGATCTGGTGCAGGCGGACGGTGCCGGCTTTCGCGCCGCCCTTCAGCTTGGGTGTGAGATGATGCAGGCTCGATTTGGCGCGCGGCGGGATCGGCCTCTCGCAGAGCGGGCAGATCGCCGGACCGGCCGACCGGTCCGCGTTCTCCTCGTCGTCCCGCCATTGCCGGGCGCGTCGTCCCAAATCCCCGTCTCCCATCCTGCCGGTATCAACGCGGCATCCCCGGAATGGGATCGCCGCTCCTGACGGGACGGAACGTCGCTTCCGCCTCCGCGTCACGCTGGCCGAGGAGCGAGACGTGGTCGCCCGGCACGGCGACGAATCTCGCCCTCGGTCCGGCCATGGCCGCGAGGTCGCGCCCATGCGCCACGGGAATGACGGGATCGTCGGTGCCGTGGACGATGAGGATGCGCCCCGCCGCCCCGCCGATGCGGCGATCCGAGCGCCAGGTGTCGCGCAGGAGCAGCCCGGGGAGCAGAGGGAAGTGTTCGCCAACGAGGCGCGCGAGGGAGACGAAGGGCGCTTCGAGATAGAGGCCGAGATGCGGCTCGCGCGCGGCCACGGCCACGGCCACCGCCGCCCCCATGGAATGGCCGTGGAGCAGGATGGGCGCACCGGGGGCGCGACTGGACACGAAGCGGTAGGCAGCCATCCCGTCCTCGATCAGGCCCGCCTCGCTCGGGGAGCCGGTCGAGCCGGGATAGCCGCCATAGGCGATGGCGAGGGTGCCCCAGCCGGCGTCGCGCCAGACCCCGCTCGAGAATCGCGCGGCATGCGGTTCGGGCAGCGAGCCGTTGCCGTGGAAGGTCAGCACCACGCCGCGTCCGGGTTCGGGCGCCCGCCACAGGCCGTAGAGTCGGCGTCCGTCGGCCGTCGTCACCGTGACCGCCTCCGTCCCGGCCGGCACCCCGCGTTCGCCCTCGCCGAGGCCGGCCCCGAAGGCGCCGGGATAGATGAGATGGCGCTGGAACAGGTACAGGGCGCCGAGGACCGAGGCGGAGAGCCCGAGGGCGACGAGCAGGATGACGCGGAGCAGGATCATTCGCGGCGGGCTTGGCTCATGGGATGGGAGGGGCGGTCGAAGGCGGCGCGCTGTTGAGACCACCACCCGATCGTGTCATGCGCACGAAGCTCCCGCGATGCGACGGTGCCGCGCGCGGGGCTACGAGCGTATGAGGCGTTCGGGAATGGCGGAATTTGGGAATTCGACCCGCCGCCGCCCGTCCTGCGGTCCGAGGCTCCATCGGGGGTGAGATGTCGTCAGAGCTTCCGCCAAGCCAGGTTCGAGCCGCGGCCGTGCCGGTCGGCCCCAGCGCGAACTTCCTGCTCATCGCCCTGATCTTCCTCGGGACCGGCCTCGCCATCGGGACCGGCGCCGTGGCGGGCTCGGGTGTGGCGTTCGTCTTCGTGATAGCCGGCTGGCTGCTCAGCCTGTGTCTGCACGAATTCGGCCATGCCTTCGTTGCCTGGAAAGGGGGCGATGCGGACATCCCGCAGAGCGGCTATCTCACCCTGGACCCGCGGCTTTATGCCGACGCCCTCTCGTCCATCGTCCTGCCGCTGCTGTTCACGATTCTCGGAGGGATCGGGTTTCCCGGCGGGCGCGTGTTCGTGAACACCCATCTCCTGCGCAGCAAGGTCTGGATCTCCGCCGTGGCGGCGGCCGGCCCGGCGATGAACGGTCTCGTCCTCCTCGCGCTCGCCCTGCTCTATTCCCTCACGGGCGAGGAGTCCGACACGCTCCGGGCGGTGCTCGCCGTCTCCGCCCTGTTCCAGGGCACAGCCATCATCCTCAACCTGATGCCGTTTCCGGGCCTCGACGGCTACGGCATCCTTCAGCCCTGGCTGCCCGAGCCGGTGCGCCGCGTCGCCGACCGGGCGGCCCTGCACGTCAACCTGATCCTGGCGGGCCTCTTTCTGTTCTCCAGCGCCTTCGGCCCGGCGGTGTTCCGGGCGAGCCTCTTCATCATCGGCCTCCTCGGCATCGAGATCGTGGATGCGCGTGTCGGCTACGGCCTGATCCGTCTCTGGTAAGCCGTCCGCACCCGGCCTATGAGGCAGGGAGGGCGGCGCGGCCCACGGAGATGGCAATGGCCCTGAAGACGACGTTCGTGGTCCAGACCTTCGTGATCAAGCGCAAGCGCCTCGTGCCCGGCGACCGCGAGGTCGCGCCCACCGAGAGCGGCGCCCTGAAGAAGGCGGAGGCCATGTCCGGCCGCATGCCCGGCACCGCCGCCCTGAAGGTGGTGGCCGACGACGAGACCGGCGAACTCGAGAGCGCGACGATCCTCGGCCAGTTCGGCGAGGTGCCCGACGATTTCGCCGAGAGCCTCACCGGGGGCTGACGCGGCGGCACGCGTGATAAGCGCGCAGGCCGGCGCCGCCGGCAACGCATCCGCCCCTCGTGCGTAGGTCCGGAGATCCATCCAGACCCCCGCAGAGACCGGAACCCCCGCCGATGAAACACAAGCCCCTGCGCGAGCAGGTGATCGTCATTACGGGTGCGTCGAGCGGCATCGGCCTCGCCACCGCCCGCATGGCGGCCGAGCGGGGCGCGCGCGTCGTCCTCGCCGCACGGAGCGGGGATGTCCTCGCCAGACTTTGCGAGGAACTCGGAGGCCCTGGCCGGGCCGTCTCCGTCGTCGCCGATGTGGGACGCCGCGAGGATGTCCAGGCCATCGCCGACACCGCCATCGCGATCTTCGGCGGTTTCGATACCTGGGTGAACGTCGCCGGCCTCACCGTCTACGGCCCGCTCTCGCAGATCGCCCAGGAGGACCACGAACGCCTCATCCGGACGAACCTCTGGGGCACGGTGAACGGGTCCCTGATCGCGGTGGAGCACCTGCGCCGGCGCGGGGGAGCACTCGTCAATGTCGGCAGCATCGCCTCCGACCTCGCTTTCCCGTTCCAGGGCCTCTACGCGACCTCGAAACACGCGGTGAAGGGCTTCACCGATACGCTGCGCATGGAGCTGATCGCGGAGGATGCGCCGGTCTCCGTCACCCTGATCAAGCCCGCCTCCATCGATACCCCGCTCCCCGACCGGGCCCGCAACTACATGGACCGCCGGCCGACCCTGCCGCCGCCGATCTACCCGCCGGAGGAGGTCGCCAACGCCATCCTTCACGCAGCGGTGCATGGCCAGCGCGACATCATCGTCGGCGGGGGCGGCAAGCTGTTCGTCATGGGCAAGGAATTCGCGCCCGGCGCCTACGACCGTCTGGCCTCCGCCATCATCGCCCTCCAGAAGCGATCCGAGCCTGCGGAGCATTCCGAGGGTGCCCTGCACGCGCCGCGCGGTGCCGGCGCGGTGAGGGGCTCTCCGCCGTTTCCCGTCATGCGGTCGAGCGCCTATACCCGGGCGACCCTGCACCCCCTCGTGACCCTGGGCGCGGTGGCGGGCCTCGCCGCCACTGCCGCCGTGCTTCTCGGCCGCAAATCGTCCCCGCGAAGGCGGTCCTGAGATGGCGGGAGCGATCGTCGTCCAACCCCGGCGCGGTGCGTCTCCCCCGCCGGTGCCGGTCCGGGCGGACATGCCGCCGCGTCGTTTCCTCGACATCCCGAATGGGCCGAGGATCGCCTATGTGGAGGCGGGGTCGGGCCCGGATCTGATCCTCGTCCACGGGGCGGTGATGACCCTGGACGACATGTGGCTCGGCCCGATGGAGGCGCTGGCGCGGCATTTCCGCGTAGTCGCCATCGATCGGCCCGGCCATGGCGAGAGCGAGCATGTCCGCCTGAGCGATGCGTCGGTCTGGCGGCAGGCTCAGATCGTCCGTGATGTCGCGCGGGGCCTCGGGCTCCGGCGTCCCGTCCTCGTCGGCCATTCCTTCGGCGGGGCCGTCTGCCTCGCCTTCGGCATGGCCTATCCCGACGAGGCGGGCGGCGTGGTCGCGGTATCGCCGATCTGCTTTCCCGAGCTTCGCCTCGAACAGATGTTGTTCGGGCCGCGCGCCAGCCCGATGGGCGGGGACGCGCTGTCGTGGATGCTCGCCGGCAGCGACGCGTTCCTGATGCCGTTGCTGTGGCGGGCCATGTTCCTGCCGCAGCCGATGCCGGCGCGTTTTGCCGCCGAGTTCCCCTTCGGCCTCGCAGGCCAGTCCCGGCGCCTCGTCGCCGATGGCGAGAACGCCAATATGCTGTGCAGCGACCTGTCCCGCAGCGCGCTGTCCTATGCGGCCTGCCGCGTGCCCGTGGCCATCCTGTGCGGCAGCGCCGACATCGTCACCAACCCGCTGATGCACGGGCGGCAGGCCGCGCGCCTGATCCCGGATGCGACCTTCCGGTGGCTGCATGGCCTCGGCCACATGCTCCATCACTTCGCTGGTGAGGCCGTCGTGGAGGCGGCACTCGAGATCGAGCGGCGACGCGCGAGCTGCGACTGAGCCCGGCCGTGGTCCGGCTGTGGCTCCCTCACCCGGTGCGTCCGACGGGCGCTCCTTCGCCCTGGCCGGAGGCGGAGTCGGCATCGGGCGTGAACGTCTCCCCGGCGAGCCCGTTCAGGAACGGAGCCGCAGCCTCGGCCGCCGCCGCGTCGATGGCGCGGTAAGCGCGGACCAGAGCGGTGCCGAAAGCCGTCAGCCGCGCCCCGCCGCCGCTCCTGCCGCCGATCTGGACCTCCACCACCGGCCGGCCGAAGCCGGTGTTCAGCGCCTCGGTGAGCGTCCAGGCCCTTCTGTAGGACATGCCGATGGCCCGGCCCGCCGCCGAGATCGAGCCATGCTCGGCGATCATTTCGAGGAGCTGGATCTTGCCCGGACCGACGCGGTTTCCGGGGCCGAGATCGATCCGGATGCTCAACGTCGCCATCTGCCCGTCTCCCGCTCACCCAGCGCCCCGGGCCCGTTCCGATGTGGAGCGACGATAGGCCGAATGGAGGGCCATTTCGACCGCGCGCTGGCCGATCGATCCTTGAGCAATCGATATGTCCAGATGTATATAGCGTGACGTCGGGCCATCGTCATCGACGCGGCCGCCTGACGGCTGTCCCCTCATTGTCCGCCTTCGAGAGACGATCCGTCATGTTCACCTCCCTCCGTGCCCTCGTCCTCGCCGGCTCCGTCATCCTGGCGCCTGTGATCCTCGCTCCCGCCGCCCGGGCCGCCGAGACGACCACGGTGTTCGCGGCAGCGAGCCTGAAGAACGCCCTCGACAATGCCGGCAAGGCTTTCACCGCCAAGAGCGGCGTCGAGGTAAGGGCGAGCTACGCCGCGTCCTCGGCCCTCGCGCGGCAGATCGAATCCGGCGCACCGGCCGATCTCTTCGCCTCGGCCGATCTCGAATGGATGGATTATCTCGGAAAGAAGAACCTGATCCGTCCCGAGACCCGGGTGAACCTGCTCGGCAACCGCATCGTCGTCATCGCTCCGAAGGATGCCGGGACCGCCGCCGTGCCGTTCACCGCCGAGGGTTTCGCTGCGGCGCTGGGGCCCGACGGGCGTCTCGCCACCGGCGAGGTCAATTCGGTGCCCATCGGCAAATACGCGAAAGCCGCCTTCGAGAAGCTCGGTCTGTGGGGAGGCCTGCAGCCGCGCCTCGCCCAGGCCGACAACGTGCGGGCCGCTTTGCTGCTGGTCTCGCGCGGGGAGGCGCCGCTGGGCGTGGTCTACGAGAGCGACGCCAAGTCCGATCCGGGGGTGAAGGTGGTGGGGGTGTTTCCGGCGGACAGCCACCCCCCGGTGGTGTACCCGTTCGCCGTCACGGCCGAGGCCAAGGGAGAGGGCGCTGCGAAGTTCCTCGACTTCCTCCAGGGAGTGGACGCCAAACCCTTCTTCGAAGCCCAAGGCTTCACCATCCTCGGCCCCAATTCCGCACGATAAAAGGGAAACGTCATGAAGATCAGCGCGCGTAACACCCTCAAGGGCAAGATCGTCGCCGTCGAGAAGGGCGCCACCACCGCCCATGTGAAGATCGAGATCGCCGACGGCACCGTCGTCACCGCCTCGATCACCAACGAGTCGGTGGATGCGCTCGGCCTCACCGTGGGCGGCGAAGCCTATGCCGTCGTCAAGTCCTCGGACGTGATGATCGCCGTCGACTGAAGAGTTGCGGGAGGCATCGTCCCCACCGGGGCGTTGCCTCCCGACCGATCGGGCATCCGCATTCCCGCGACCACAGCCGTTCACCGCTTGACTGCACTGCCAGTCCGCTCGTGACGAGGCGCCAGGTCCACCGAAGATCGAGGCCGTTCAGGCCTGGTCGGTGAGATAGGTGAAAATTCACTCCCCCGATGCGTTCGTCGCCGAAGACTTTGCATCGTTCCGCGCTGAAAATCGAAAATCCATTCCGTTGACAGGGACGGCAAGTGCCTCATGATGCGAAGGCAATCTTGATTAGTTTCTGTGCGTGACCGATCAGTAGTAGAAAAATCTGTCATTTATATTGTCGCTGACAGTCTCTGAACTTCTGTCGCGGTCCGGTTCACGCCGTTCTTTTGGAGCGGTGATCGGCCTCCCATGGCCAGTCCGAATCTCACGCCGCCCCGACGTCCAACGGAGCTGTGCCATGTCCAATCAGAGCACGACGACAACGCGCTCCGCCGCCTCGCTTCACCCCGAGATCCTCGCTCTGCATGCGGGCTGGCGCGCCGATCCGACCTCGGGCTCGGTGGCGGTGCCGATCCACCAGACCACCTCGTTCCAGTTCCGCGACACGGCCCATGCCGAGAACCTGTTCGCCCTGAAGGAGCTCGGCCATCTCTATACCCGTGTGACCAACCCCACCGTCGACGTGCTGGAGCAGCGCCTCGCCGCCCTCGAAGGAGGGGCGGCGGCCCTCGCTCTCGCCGCTCTTCCACGAGGTCGGACGCAACGACCTCAAGGGCCGCCTGCGCTCTCATCCCGATGTGGCGGCTCGGTTCTACGGCGACCTCGCCGTGACGGGGTCCGCATGAGCGGCGGCCCCTGGCGCGTGATCTCCGGCCTGCTGAACGCGTTCCTGCGCGGTCCGCCCTGGCACGACGACGGTCAGCGCGGCATTCCCGACGCCGCTCATCTCGGCGGTGTCGCCGCCATGTTCAGCCACGCCACCTTCCTCAGCGAGGTTTCCCCTCCATGGCAGCCGACATCGCCGTCTCCGACCTGGAGCCCCAGGCCTATCGCGACATCCGCGCGGCCAACGAGCGCTACGTGGAGAGCTTCGACAAGGGCGACCTCGCCCTTCCGCCGGCCCGCCGGTTCGCCATCCTGACCTGCATGGATGCGTGCCTCGATCCGGCGAAATACGCCGGCCTCGGCGAAGGCGACGCCCATGTCATCCGCAATGCCGGCGGGCGGGCCAGCGACGACGCGATCCGCTCCCTGGTGATCTCGCACAAGCTCCTCGGCACCGAGGCGTTCTTCGTGATCCACCACACCCATTGCGGGATGGAGCTGTTCACCGACGCCGTCATCGGCGATCTCCTCGCCGACAGTCTCGACACCGCGAGCTTCGACGGCACGGGATGGTCGAACCCGCTCCATGGCGGCGGCTCGCCGGCCGGCTACGCCATCGACTGGCTGACCATCCCCGAGCAGAGCCATGCCGTCACCTCGGATGTCCGGCGTATCCGTGCGCATCCCCTCGTGCCGAGCCGCATCCCGATCTTCGGCTTCGTCTACGACGTCGCCACGGGGCGCCTGAACGAGATCGCGGCAGCCAGCGAGGCCGGCCGGCCCACGCCGCCGCTTCATCTCGGATAGGGGCAACGTCATGAGACGTGCCCTGTGGCCGATCCGGTCCCGCTCCCGCCGGATGCTGAAACGCAGGCTGCGGAGGGCGAGGGCGTTCCACCCGGCCCTGCTTCGCGAGCGAACCAGGCTCCCGGCCGATGCGTCGGCTGACGAAACAGCTTCGGAGTAGACGCCTCTCGGCTCAGCCGGGCGGGCCCGCCGCCGGGATCGCCGCGATGCCGGCCGAGGCAGCCCAGGCCGTGAGGTCGGATTTCCGGATCGCCGCCGCCATCAGGTCGGGGAACAGGTCCGGCGTGCAGGCGAAGGCGGGCACGCCCAACGCGGCGAGCCGGCCCGCCAGCGCCCGGTCGTAGGAGGGCGCGCCCTCGTCTGACAGGGCCAGCAGCGCCACCACCTGCACGCCCGATGCCACCATCCGCTGCGCGCGCGCCAGGAGCCCGGCCTCGACGCCGCCCTCGTAGAGGTCGGAAATCAGGACCAGGATGGTGTCCTCGGGGCGGGTGATGCGGGATTCGCAATAGCCCATCGCCCGGTTGATGTCGGTGCCGCCGCCGAGCTGGACCGAGAACAGCACCTCCACCGGGTCTTCCAACTCGTCGGAGAGGTCCACCACCTCGGTGTCGAACACCACGAGCCGGGTGGTCACCGCCGGCAGCGAGGCCATTACCGCGCCGAAGATGCTCGAATACACGACCGAACTCGCCATCGAGCCGGATTGGTCGATGCACAGGATCACGTCCTTGAGGCTGGCGCGCTGGCGCCGGCCGTGGCCGAACCGGGTCTCGGGGATGATGGTGCGGTACTCGGCCTGGTAATGGCGCAGGTTGGCCCGGATGGTCCGGTTCCAGTCGATCTCCGCATGGCGCGGGCGTCGGTTCACGCTGGCGCGATCGATGGCCCCGGTCACCGCCTGGCGCAGGGGCTCTTCGAGCTTGCGCATCAGGGCCTCCACCACCTTGCGTACCACGAGGCGGGCGGTGTCCTTGGTCTTGCCGCCCAGCAGCCCGCGCATGGAGATTAGGGTCGAGACGAGGGCGACGTCGGGGACCACCGCCTCCAGCATCTCGGGCTCGGTGAGCATGCGCCTGAGGTCGAGGCGCTCGAAGGCGTCGCGCTGCATCACCTGCACCACGGAGGCCGGGAAATACTCGCGGATGTCGCCGAGCCAGCGCGGCACTGAGGGGGACGAGGCGCCCAGCCCTCCCTTCCGGTCGGAATCGTAGAGGGCGCCGAGCGCCCGGTCGATGCCGACATCGCGGCCGGACAGCCCGCAGCCGGTGCCGTCCGCCGCGCCCCCACCGAGGACGAGGCGCCAGCGGCGCAGGCGCTCGGTGTCGCTCATGGCGTGTCCTCCGTCGTCTCGTCCCCACTCGGCGCCATGAGGAGGCGCAGGATCGGCAGCACCCTGGCGGCGCGTCCGGCATTGAGGATGCGCCCGGATTTCTCGCCGGCGGAAACACCCGTCGCGTGGCGGTTCAAAGCCTCTCCGATGGCGCGCCGTTCGCCCCGCGAAATCGTCGCGAACGTGCGGCGCAGGAGGGGGAGCAATTCGGCAAAGAGCGTCGCGTCGAGGCCGGAGAGCCATTCGTCGAGGATCGCGAGCAGGGTGCCGCCATGGATCAGGACCGTGCCGCTCTCCTCCAGGAAACCCTCGATCCAGGCGGCGGCCGCCATCGTGCCCGAGGCGCGGGACAGGGCGAGGCGAAGCCGATTGCCGGCCTGCTCCGCCGTGAGGGCCCGGTCGTCGAACAGCAGCCGCACGGCGCGTCCGACGACGCGGCCATGCACATGGGTCTGGTCGGCCAGGCCGCGAAGGGCCTCCTGCCAGACCGCCTTCAAGTCGGGCTCCTCCAGGAGCGAGATCGCGCCGTTGACGCCGACGATCCGCCCCATGGCCGATGCGGCGGCCTCGTCGTCGAGGCTCTGGCAGGCCGCCGTCAGCCCGGCGGCGGCGCGGGGCACCAGCCCGTGCACCACGCCGAGGACCGGGCCTGTATCGGAGGAGCGCACGGACCCGTAGCGCGCCAGTTCGGCGAGCGGCGGCAGCGCCTCCATGAGGTCGAATACGTCCGCCGAGACGGCGGCCCGGTCGTTGATGGCGCGGATCACATCCTCCCCGGCTCCGGCGAGATCGGCGTCGAGGAGCGTGCTGATGAGGCTCGACAGCTCCGCGACGCGGGTCGCCTCGCGAGCCCGCCTCCGCACCCGGCTGGCGGCGGCCTCCGCCACGGTGCCGCCATCGGCCGAGGCGGCGACCAGATCCACCACCCATTCGGGCTGCCAGGACAGGAACCACGCCTCCTTGAAGGTGCCGCGCCCGCGCGCCTGCTGACGCTGGCCCCAGGGGATGCCGATGAGATGGAGCCGGTTGAGGAAATGGCTGCGGGCGAGGTCGTTGTCCTTGCGTAGGTCGAGGACGAGTTCACCCGCGACCGCCTCCGGCTTGAGGCGCAGGCTCTTGCAGGTCGCGGCGAAATCCGCCTCCACCGGCGTGCCGGGACTGTCCGGTGGGGTGGCGCCGAGGCGGTCGCCGATGACGAGCTTGCGCCGGATCAGCGCCATCGGCGCCGGATCGGCGAAGCACAGGGTCGCCTGCGCGGCCTCGTGCAGGTCGTCGAGGGACGGGCGCGCCCGTCCCCGGAAACCGGCCAGCGCCTCGGCGAGGCGGACGGCCTCGATCACGGAGGCCGGCGAGGCGTCGAGATCTTCGGCACGGAGCAGGGCCGCCGCGCGGGCGAGCCAGCGCGCTGCGACGCGGCCCTCGTGGTTCCACAGGGTATCGTACCATTCCGGCGAGAGCACCCCGGCCCGGTAGCCGCTGGCGGTGGCCAGACGCTCGTAGGACCAGGGCGCCCAGGCGGCGGCGACCTTGGTCTTGGGCAATCCCTTCAGGGTCGCCGCATCGAGGCCGACCTGTCCCTTGGCGTCGTGGCGCGCCAGCGCCGGGGCGTGCCAGGCGCCGCAGACCACGGCGATGCGGGCGAACCCCTCCTTGCCGGCCTTGCGGATCGTGCTGCGCATATGGGCTTCGCGCGCCTCCTCGCGGGAGGCCTCCTCCGGGTCGGCGCCGGCATCTTCGCGCAGCGCTGCCATCGCCTCGGCGATGGCGTCGAACACGTCGCCGTCCTCGCCCGCCCGACTCTCAACAAGCGCGTCCCACCAACGCTCGCCGTCCGGAAAGCCGGCCAGCGCGGCGAGTTCTCCGAGCGGGTCGCGCCGGATCGCGGTGGATGCCGGAAGGGGAGTGTCCTCCTGCCCCGCCTCTGCCGCCGGCTCAGCGTCGAGGGGCGCCGGAGCATGAGATTCCTGGTCCGGCGCTTCTTGCTCGAGGGGGCCTTGCGGCGCGCCGAACCCGTCGGCGAGCTGGATCGCATGCGGCAGGTCGATGAAGCGCAGGGTCGCCCCATGGTCGAGGCCGTGGCGCATGGCCACCCATTCGGGCGAGAAGACCGCGAAGGGGAAGAAGGCGCAGGTCTGCGGCCGGTCCGCCCGGTAGACGAGCAGGGCCACCGGCGGCGCCATCGCCGGGTCGGCGACCAGCGGGATCAGGGCGTCGGCATCCGGCGGCCCCTCGATGAGCAGGCAATCGGGCCGGAAGGCATCGAGGGCCGCGCGCAGGGAGCGGGCCGAGCCCGGCCCGTGGTGGCGGATGCCGAAGATCCGAACCTCAGGCATCGCGGCCGGGGGTGTTGGGGCGAAGGCTCATGGCACGAACGGTCTCGTGGGTGGGATGTCGCGGTGGATGGCGCGCGGGGGAGGGTGGCCCTCGCGTCAGCGAGGGTCGGGAGAGGGGAGCGCCGTATCCGGAGAGGTCGCCCCCTCCCCCGCCTGCTCCGCAGGCACCCTCCCCCGCAGAGGGGGGAGGGTGAGCACGGCCTCACGCGCTCTCGCGGGCGGCGCGGTAGAAGTCCTTCCATTCCGGCCGTTCCTTGACGACGGTCTCGAGATATTCTCGCCAGACGATGGCGTCCTGCACCGGATCCTTGATCACCGCGCCACTGATCCCGGAGACGAGGTCGTGAGCCGAAAGGTGGCCGTTGCCGAAATGCGCGGCCAGCGCCAGCCCGCTGCCGACGACGCTGATCGCCTCGGCCGTGGAGAGCGTGCCGGACGGCTGCTTGACCTTGCTCTTGCCGTCGGCCGTCACGCCTTCCCGCAACTCGCGGAAGATGGTGACGACGCGCCGGATCTGGTCGGCGCCGGGCGGTTCGGCGGGGATCTCGAAGGCGCGCCCGAGGGCGGCCACGCGGGTCTCGACGATGGCGATCTCGGCCTCGATCGTGGCCGGAGGGGGCAGCACCACGGTGTTGAAGCGGCGCTTCAGGGCGCTCGACAGCTCGTTGACGCCGCGATCCCGATTGTTGGCGGTGGCGATGAGGTTGAAGCCCCTGGCGGCGGCGATCTCCTCGTTGAGTTCGGGGATCGGAAGGGTCTTCTCGGAGAGGATCGTGATGAAACTGTCCTGCGTCTCGGAGGGGATGCGGGTCAGTTCCTCGACGCGGGCGATTCTGCCTTCCTCCATGGCGCGCACGATCGGGCTCGCCACCACCGCCTCGCGGCTCGGTCCCTTGGCGAGGAGCAGGGCGTAGTTCCAGCCGTAGCGGATCGATTCCTCGCTGGTGCCGGCGGTACCCTGCACGATGAGGCGCGAGGTGCCGCAGATGGCCGCCGCCAGATGCTCGCTGACCCAGCTCTTGGCGGTGCCCGGCGTGCCGAGGAGGAGGAGCGCCCGGTCGGTGGCCAGTGTCGCCACCGCCACTTCCATCAGGCGCCGGTCGCCGATGTATTTCGGCGAGACCTCGAAACCGGAGCCTAGCCGCCCGCCCATGAGGTAGGTGACGACCGCCTGCGGCGAGAGCAGCCAGTTCGGCGGACGCGGCCTGTCATCGGCGCCGCGCAAGGCCTCCAACTCCTCGGCGAAGGCATCCTCGGCGGCCCGTCGGAGCTGCGTCGTCTTGGTTCGGTTGGTCTGGCTCATGGCTCAGGCGAACTCCCGTCGGATGGTGGCGCGCAAAGCGAGAATCTCGGCGAAGTCCTCGATCTGCCGGCGCAGGTTCTCCTCGGCCTCGTCCGGCAGCCGGGCGAGGATGGCGGCGGCGGAGGCCGCATGGTCCTCGCCGGGCCGGGCCCGTTCGGCGAGGCGGGCGAGCAGATGAGCGGAGGCGAGCCCGCGGCAATCCGACGACGAGGTTCGCGTCACCGAGGCGACCCAATCGAGGAGGACCGCCGTGAAGGCCTCCGACAGGGCGGAGGGTGCCTGCCGCAGGAGGGCGAGGATCGTATCGATCTCCCCCTTGTCGAGCATCCGCGCCACCGTCGCCTCCCATTCCGCATCGGGGAGCGACCGCACGGCGCGGGTCCAGATTTCGCGGAGCGCTTCGCTCGGCTGAATCCCGGACAGGCGTCCGGCGACTCCCTCGGCCAGCACCGTGACCATCACCCGCGCCCAGTCCAGGTTGCGCTCGCGCCGCGCGGAACTGAGGAACCCATCGACGATGGGCTGTGGCCATTCGCTGCGCAGCGCCAGTTCGATCCAGAGCCCCGGCGGATGTTCGGCGAAGGCGTGCAGCGGGGCCGCGGCGACGATGGCACGAAGCAGGCTGGCCTTCGCGCCGCCCCTATGCCGCTCGTAGGCATGGGCCTCGATCCCGTCCCGGGCGAGCGTCGGCGATTCCTCCGGCAGCGTCACCACCAGGGTGTGTTTCGTCCCGCCGAGGAGCTTTCGGCGGCTCTCGATCACCAGGATCGTCCTCGCCCTCGCCGCCATGCGCGAGGCGAAGAGCGATCCGGCAAGACGCGGCAGCAGCGCTTGTGCCGCCGACCGGACGCCGCTCGCGCGATCGTCGAGGCAGGTCTCGAGGAAGGGCGCGTCCGCCTCCGACAGGCCGATCTCCAGGGCGGAGACGAGGTTCTGGCGCATCTCCGCCTTCTCGGCGCGGAAACCTGATTCCAGTTCGAGGCGGGCTCCTTCCGGATCGCGCAGGCGGAAGGCGACGAAGGCCGCACGTCGCTCGGCGGGGCTTGCCTCCGCCCCATCCGGAGCCGTCGGCGCGGCGCCGGCGGCGCAGGCCCTGTCGAGCCAGTCGAGCTCCTCGCCCGCGATCGCGTCGATGGTCTCGCCCCACTCGCGCCGGTAGGGTGCCAGGGCCGGAAGCAGCCAGGGCGGCGCGCGCATCCCCGCTGCAGCGGCGAGCTCGCACCATTCCTTCAAACGGCCCCGCGCCGCCGTGCCCCCGGCGAGGAGGAGGCCGAGCCGCGCCGCAGCTTCAGGCGGGCAGGGACGGCCCTCCACCAAGCGCGGCGGCACCGGAGTGAAGGCCTCGGGCGGAAGGCCGCTGCCGGCGAGATGGTGGATGCCCGCGACCGCGACCCGCGCCAGCAGGGCTGTGCCCGGCTCTCCGCACGGAAGCGCGCCGGCCACCGTCTCGAAATCGGCGGGGGCGGGGGAACGGTCGGCCCCGAGCAGGGCGGAGACGAGTGCCGATTCCCAATCGTCGGGGGTGAAGGCGCCGAGACTCATCAGGCCGCCCTCACCAGGATCGGCCGGGGATCCTGGGCCGGGACCGCATAGAGGTGCCCGTCGGCCACCATGGCCAGGGGTGCCAGCGCGAACCCGTCATAGAGCCCGAAAAGATCGATATGGCCGCCTGCCGCAACCGCCATCAGAGGGGGGAAATGTGCGGAATCGGCAAGGGTGAAACAGCCGGTGGCATCACCCGCGGCCATGGCGCCATCCGCCCTATGCCCGAGGCGCAGGCCGGACAGCCGAACCGGCCAGCGGTCGATCCATGGCGCCCTTGCCAGGGCCTCGGCGAAACCGTCGAGGGCCGCGGCGACGCTCGTCGCGCCGGGCAGGGAGCCGGCCGGTGCCGGCCCGGCGCGCCCCTCGTGAAACACGGCCCTGAGCGGCGGATCGCCGGGATGGAAGACGAGCGCGCCCGAGAAATCCTGTCCCGCCGCCGGGACCGGCGGCAGCGGCGAGCCGGTTGTGCCGTAATCGACCACCTGAGCCATGGCGCCGCTCGTCCGTCCGGCGAGCCAGACGGTGCGGGCGGTGAGCTTGTCCTCGTCCTCCACCGCATGGGCGAGGACGGCCCACTCGTCGACGACATCCGGCCGGCTCGCCATCTCCTCGGCGGTCACGGGATAGCCGATGGCCGCGCGGACGCCCGCCGCCTGTTCGGGCGTGAGCTTGTCCAGACGCCGCGCGGCGCGGACCAGCAGGGACAGGCGGCCGAGGGCGAGGGCGAGGGTGGCTTCCGGACGTGCCACCCCCGAGACGGGCGCGGCCGCGACGAGGCCCGGCATGGCCCGAACCCTGCGGGCGAGGCCCGGGGCCTGTCCATCGACGAGACGCCCCGCCATGCGGTCCCAGAAGGCATAGGGCTCGCGCCGCACCGTCGCGAGACCGCGCCGCATCAGGTCGCCGAGCCAGAGATCGAGCTCGTCGAGGGCCGCCGAAACCTTGCCCTCGCGGGCGTGGCGGCGTTTGGCCTGCCCCTTCTCGTCCACGGGGGCCGGGACCGCCTGAGCCCGCGCCTCGGCGGAGACGGCACGGCTCTCGCGCCCCCTGATCCACGCGGCGACCCAGTCGGGCGGTTCGGTCTCGGAGATCGGCGTGGCGGCATCCACCAGCATCAGGCCGAGGGCGTGCTTGCAGGGGAATTTCCGGCTCGGGCAGGTGCATGTCGAGGCCGGACCGGAGAGATCGGCGACCGTGCGATAGGGGTTCGCCCCACTTCCCTTGATCTCACCCCAGACGACGTCGCCAGCTCTCCCGAGTCCGCCCCACTTGGCCGGTTTCGCCTGATCCTGGCCGGCCTTGCGGCTCGATGCATCGGGAGCGAGGTCGAGGATTTGCGCGGAGGTGAGGCTCATACGGCGATGGGATGGCGATTCCGAAGTGGGATGCTTCGCACGAGCGTAACAAGCCGAAACTGTAACGCAAGCATAAATCTATAGTTTAACTTCATAATAAGAAGACATCCTATAAGGATGTCGGGGAACGGGCCGGCATAAGGTGTATGCAAGGCTAAAGCGCCAAGGAGACAGCATCCGACTGGAAGATGGGAGTGATCGAAGCTCAGCTCTCCAGCGATCGTCGGGCTTGCTGCCGTAATTTGACCTCGGAAGTGGCTCTCGTTCTTCCGACTGCAATCTCGTTCGGTGTCATCTGTAGAGCTGAGGTGGCGGTTCGGTGTCTCTCCCAAAACTCCCGCTGCGCCATCGTGCGCCGACCGTGACCGGGAGTGTCGTGAGTGCTCTCAACGATGAGCCTCCCTGATCGACAAGGGCGCGGACTTTTGCCCGGAGTTGCCCTCGCGCAAGACTGCCGGTTTCGCGAACGGTCCAATTCCAGGGCATCCGCGCTCCCCGCGCGGGCGGCTGCTGGATTCACACAGCTGCGTCTTTGAAAGCTCGACGTGTTCCTCTTCACCCTTGTGGAGAGAGTTTATGAGCCGGGGGGCCGGGGGTGGCTCCGCCAGCCTCCGCAGCAGGAGGGTCGTCCCACCACCCCCTCCAACTCCTCCCCAGCGGATCACGGGCAAGCCCGAGTTCCGCTGGGGAGGACAGTCGCGTAGCCCGTGAGAAATGTGAATCCCGTAGCCGCCGGAGGGAGGGACTTCCCCATGGGCCGCGACATATGAACCTATCTCCGAACTTCGCGTTTACAGTCCTTGTGTCAGCGGGGGAATGGGATGCGCATCGAGGAATACCGCGAGCCCACTTGGCCTCGGCCCCGTGCCACGGATCTGAACAGTGCGCTGACCGAGACGACACGGCGGCGTCTCGGCGAAGAGCTGCAAGCCCTCTACGAGCCGGTCATCGACGAGCCGTTGGACCCACGCCTTGCCGAACTCATGAAGCAGCTCGAGGCGGACCGGGACCGGTAGCGTCGAGTCTGGTCGAAGGATCGAGGAGCATCCTCTCCGTGTTGTCCGACGATCTCTCTTGCGGGCAAGGGGCTCCGCTCAGATCCTGCCGGGTTTCGGATGCCGATGGATGGGCGGAGCGGGATTGCAGCGCGCCCATGCATTGGCCGGCCCCGTCAGGGCAAGAATGCCCGAGGCCTGGATCCCGCGGCGACTCAATGAGTGACCGTAGATAGCTTTCGATCTCGGCGAGGCGCCAGTGCGGCACTGTCCGTGGCTCGTGGTCATCGAGGCGCCGACGCTGGTCGAGGGGGGGCGGCAACGACAAGCTCTTCCTTCAGGGAGCCGAAAACTTTACGATCACCGACGCGAACTTCAAGAAGATCGAAGCGGTCTACGTGCGCGATGTACTACTGACCCTCGATATGTCTGATGTCAGCACGAAAGTCGCGATCACCGTACAGAATGCCGCAACTACGCTTGCTACGGTGATGGGTACCAAGGGTAACGACACCATCACGGCCGGCGCGGGTGACACGGTCATTGACGGTAGCACCGGGAGCGACAAACTTTATGCCGGCGCAGGGACCGATACCTTCACTTTCAAATCGAACTTCGCACGCGATAATGTCTATGGCTTCGAGTCGGGCCCAGACACATTTTGATGTTTCGGCTCTCGTCAACAGCTTCAATGACATCAACATCAGCGAGCTGATTGGTGGGGCGAACACCCTTATCACCTTCGACGGTGCTGGGTCTGGCAACAAGTTCATTCTTCATGATGTTGCCGCCTCATCGCTTCAGGCAAGTGATTTCGGCTTCCTACTCCCTTAGGCCCACGCCTCATGCATCACCAAAAGCCTGGCCGGATCACACCGTGCCGGGCTTTTTGCTGGCAGGATGCCAGCCGCCGCATGGCGCTTCTCACCGGGCATGCTGGTATTCTCGTCGGCGATCCGCCGAAATCGCCCGTGGACCTCGCGCGCCCAGTGCCGGAGTTCGTCGTCGCGACGGCGATCCGCCAAAGCAACTTGGGAGGCGTGCCGCCGAAACCACAGAAGGACGCGGCAATGCCGCCCGGTTCCGTAGCCCTGCACGGACGAAACAGCCAACCGGGCTCAATGCTGGAATGGCATAAATAGTAATGGTGCCCAGGGACGGAGTCGAACCGCCGACACTGCGATTTTCAGTCGCATGCTCTACCAACTGAGCTACCTGGGCCTCCGCCGAAGCGCTTGGCGCCGTCGACTGGAGCGGGGGTATAGTGAGGTGATGGGGCCCTGTCCAGCCTCCTTCTCACGCATCCTGCAATCGGATTGATTCAGGATGAGCGCGGCGGAGCATCGTCCTCGGTTTCGTCCTCGTCGGTGGGGATCGCATAGCGGTCGGTGAGCCAGCGGCCGAGGTCGATATCGGCGCAGCGGGCCGAGCAGAAAGGCTGGAACTCCGGCTGCGCGGGCTTGCGGCAGACGGGGCAGGGCTCGGGCTTGCGCTTGGAGGGAGCGGTCCCGGTCATGCCATCGCTCCCCAGGCTTGCCGCACGGGAAACCCCTCGCCTTCGAGGAGGTTGATCGTCTCGTAGAGCGGCAGGCCGACCACGGCGCTGTGCGAGCCCACGAGCTTGACCACGAAGGCTCCGGCGAGGCCCTGGATGGCGTAGCCGCCGGCCTTGCCCCGCCACTCGTCCGAGGCGATGTAACTCTCGATGTCGCGGCCGGAGAGGCGCTTGAACCGCACCCGCGTCTCCACCACGCGCTCGCGGCGGTTGCCCTTGGGGGAGAGCACGCACACCGCCGTATAGACGCGATGCTGCCGCCCGGAGAGCAGACGCAGGCAATCCGTCGCCTCGTCGGCCAGTTCCGCCTTTGGCAGCACGCGCCGGCCCACGGCCACCACCGTATCGGCGGAGACGATGTAGCTGTCGCGCATGTCGTCGCGGCGACGGGCGGCGTCCCCCGCCACGTCGAGCTTGGCACGGGCGAGGCGCCGGGCGAGTTCGCGCGGTGCCTCGGACTTGTTGGGGGTTTCGTCGATATCGGCGGGCAGCAGGGCGTCGGGTTCGAGGCCCGCCTGCTGCAGCAGCGCCAGCCGACGCGGCGACGCCGAGGCGAGGACGAGGCGCGGGCCAAGGCGGGGCGTCCCGCCGGAGGCGGCATTCATCGTGGCGTGCGTGCCGCCTTGCGCGGAAGAGATATCCATCGGTGCTTTTTGACAATCCGCATGCTGGGGATGGGCGCCGTGCCGAAGAGGCGAGCCGACCCGGTCGCGCGATGGGCCGGATCTAATGGGCCGGTTCGACATGCCGAACCGTCCGCCACGCTATCGGAAAGCCCGCCCCTTGGGAACGTAGACCTTCGCAACCCGCCGCGACGAGACCGTGGACAAAGCAAGCCGCTCTGATATGGTCCGTCCCGCTGGATCGAGGAAATTCGCCTGTCGAGGCGTTTTTCTGTCTATCGGCACGCGGGCGTAGTTCAGTGGTAGAACGTCAGCTTCCCAAGCTGAATGTCGTCGGTTCGATCCCGATCGCCCGCTCCAATCATTTCAAACACTTAGCTGGTGCGGCGAGTTGCTCAGAAATAGGGCTATACCACATCGATTCCATCGTTCCGGCCTGCCAAAGATGTCGCCCTGGCGGTCGGAAAGATGTCTGACGGCTTTGAATGCGATTTCAAGTTGCACCCATGTCGACTGAAGGACGGCATGGATGGCTAAATCGCGACTAGCCGTCACTGCCCCGAGGGGGGCGACCTAATCCACGCACCGGTCAGCCGGCCTGACGCCCGAAGCGACCATCGCCCAGCGCGACCAAATACCTGCTCCAATGAGCCCGGTCTTCCATTTTCGTTTTGAGTGTTCCAGGGTTCAGCTTCTGCTTGGCGACCGATGCCCCCCCCGTTTCGTCCATGGCTGCAGGGACGCCAGGATCTCCTCAGGCGTCATGCCGCCCTCTGCCGGCAGGATCGCTCGCACCTCCTGCATACCGCGATCCCAGAAGGCCTCGGACCGAGAGCGCCGGAGCTGGTCTTCACAGACCGCAGGGCAGATCGTAGCCTGTCCGCCTCTGCGACGGCCATTGCGAGCTGCGCGGCGATTCCTTCTGCTTTGACTTCAGATTCCCGAAACAAGCCGAGGAGGTGCTCGCAATCCTCAGCCTCGTCCCGCCGGATCTCATCCAAGGAGGCACGCTCCTGTTGCCAGCCGAGCGCTGCCTCACCCTGGGCCAACAGCCGTGTTTCCTTCACCAGGGCGCTGGAACGCTCCTGAACGCTTGTTGGAAGATCCTTGAGTTCCAGCTGACGCTTAAATCTCCCGGCCTCCCGCCACGCAGCGAGGTGCTTCAAGATCACATCCGGCGATCCCCCGTTTGCCAGTCGTTCGTGCACGCGCCGCCTGGAGGGGCGCTGGCCCCCTGCCAGAAGCGCGTCCGCCGCTTCGAACACTTCGTCTTGCGTTGGCATGTGAAGGGGATCCTCGAATGACAAGAGGATGAAGCAAAACTGCTAACTTTCATTTGAGCGCTCTAATACCAGGAACCGGTACGCGGTACCTGGTATTGACCGTGACCAGACCAGACCAGACCAGACGGCGTGCTGCTGGGCTGATTATAAGAATTAGCCGGGGTCGCGACGCTTCCAGCGCCCGCCGAATGAGCCCCTATCAGACCCAGCAAATGCCGAAGACCGGTACAGGACGACCATGACATCGCACGACGCACACGCCGGCCACGACCACGGACCGCATGACCATGAGACCTGTGCATCCGATGGCCATGACGTACATTCCCACGGGCCTGGCCACTCCCACGCCCCCGCGAACTTCGGGAAGGCGTTCGCCATCGGCATTGCCCTCAACGTGGGTTTCGTCGCCGTCGAGGCGACGTACGGGGTATTGGCGAACTCGATGGCCCTGCTGGCGGATGCCGGCCACAACCTGTCCGACGTGCTCGGCCTCGTCGTCGCCTGGATCGCGACGGTTCTGGCCAAGCGTGCCCCGAGCGCCCGCTACACCTACGGCCTAAAGGGCTCGTCGATCCTGGCGGCGCTGTTCAACGCCATGTTCCTGCTGGTGGCCGTCGGGGGCATCGCCTGGGAAGCCATCCAAAGGTTCGGCGAGCCGGCCCCGGTCGCCGGCAAGACCGTGATGATCGTGGCCGGAGTCGGCATCCTCGTGAACGGCCTTACCGCCTGGCTGTTCGCATCGGGTGCCAAAGACGACATCAACATCCGGGGCGCCTTCCTGCACATGGCAGCCGACGCCGCCGTCTCCGCGGGTGTGGTCGTCGCCGGCCTCGTCATCCTTTCCACCGGCTGGACCTGGCTCGATCCCATGGTCTCCCTCGCCATCGTGGCCGTCATCGTCTGGAGCACCTGGGGACTTCTTCGCGATAGCCTCACGCTGTCCCTCGCCGCCGTTCCCCCCGGCATCGACCCGGACGCCGTCCGCGGCCACCTCGAAGGACTTCCTGGCGTAATGGCACTCCACGACCTTCACATCTGGGCGATGAGCACCACGGAGACCTGCCTGACGGCTCACCTCTTCATGCCGGGCGGACGTGCCGACGACGCCTTCCTGATGAGCGCGGCGCACGGGATCAAGGAGCGCTTCGGCATCGGCCACACGACCCTTCAGGTGGAGACCAGCGCTGACACCGTCTGCGCCCTCGCACCCGAGCACGTGGTCTGAGCGACAAGCTCCGCACAAGCCATGGGCCGTCTCTTCAGGGGAACGATGAAGCAGCTGCACGAGGCTCGCCATATGGGCGGAGTAGATATCCCGGGCCCGGACATGCCGATCACGCGTTGACGACTTGGAAACCCTGAGACGGACTGCGCGATCTTGTTAGGCGCGTCAGGTTTCATGCACTTCGGCTTGTCGGAGGACACGAGGTAATCTTGGATCGGTTTGGGATTATCGCATGTTCCTGGCCGTAGAATGTTTCCGGGAGCACGACCATGAAGTTGAGCCTACTCGCCTGCGCCGCCGCCCTTTCGTTGGCCCTCTCGCCGGTCGCGGCCCTCTCGCCGGTCGCGGCCCTCGCGCAGCACATCGACGTCGGCTGAGGCGGCGTGGGCGTCCACGGAGACAGCCATGGCGAACGCCACGGCGAGGGCCATCGCGACCGCCATGACGACCGCCACGAGGTCGTGCGCGAACATCACCATCACGACGACCATCATGGCGGCGAGCGTCGCACCACGATCATCGAGCGCCACTGAGCCCTTTCGATCCGGAATCTCGTGAACCCATTTTCGCGAGGTCCCGGGTCATCGGGTTCCGAATCGATGAACGCGGGTTTCAGGCCCCGTTCAACTCACCGCGCCCATCCTGAGGGCATATCCCCTTGAGGAACGTGACATGCGAATTCGGATTCCAGCCTTGGTCGCCGTCAGCCTGATCCTTGCCCCCGCCGCGGCCTCAGCCCAGTATTACGGTGGCGACTTTGACAGGCGCGGTGGCGACGTTCACGTCGACCGGTACCACCACGGCGATCACGACGATGTCGTGATCCACCGTCAACGCCGGGATTATGGTGACCGCGCATACTACGGCGAGGGCAGGTTCTACGGTGAACCCCGTCATCACCATCATCACCACCACGACGATTGAGGTTCCGCCCTCATCTTGGGCCCCCCGGCATGTACGGGTGGCCCTGAATCGTTCATAAGGCGATCATGACCACCGGACCCCGGACCAGGGCCTACAACACGATGCACGGCTGGTGGGCGACCACCGTCCGCATGCTTTCGTTCGTCCTCGTCCTGGCGCTCGTCGTCCCCGGCGCGATCCATTCCGCCGAGGCCCATCGTACGGCCAGCCACGAACTTTCGGTGTCCGCACCGGGCCAAGCGGCGGCGACGGACCATTCTGACGCCTGTCCGGCCTGCCATGCAAATTGCGGCTGCCATCAGGGTCTGAGCATCGACGGGACACTAGCCCTGCCGTCCCCCGGGACCGGGCGCGCCTCCTACGCGACTGTGACGGCCTCCCTCGGGTCCGTCTCACCGGACCGCCTCCCAAGGCCGCCTCGCGCCTGAGGCGACGCCGCCACGCTCATGGCGCGTCCCTGCCGGCCCCTCGCGGGTTCCGGCTGCCTCACCATCGCGAACTCCCAGTACGGGACCGTCCCCAGCCGCATGAGCGGCGACGCGACGTCCCGGTCGGAACCCGGCCCATTCCCATGCGTGCATTTCTCTCCGTGGCTTTCCTAGCCATCGGCATCGCCATCGGCGGTGCGTTCCCCCGCGTGTCCGAGGTGGTGCAGGGCGCCCTCGCCGCCGCCGGCCTGACGAATGCCCGGGCGGCACCACCAACCAATGCGGCCATGACCAAGCCCGCCGCCGCCGCAACCGACGACGGGCACGGCGACCACGGCCACGAGCACGCCGAGGGCGAGCCCAAGCCGGCGGGCGAGGCCAAGCACTCGGAGGGCGAGGCCAAGCCGGAGGCCGGCGGCCACAAGCATGCCGAGGGCGAGGTGCACGGCCACGGCGAGGAGGGCGAGGGCAAGATCAGGATGACGGCCGAGCAGGCCGCCGAGCAGGACATCAAACTAGCCAGGGTCGAGGGCGGCATCCTCTCGCGCCACTTGCTGGTGCCCGGCACCATCGCGCAGGATGCCGATCGGATCGCCCGCGTCCCCGTGCGGGTCGTCGGCACCGTCTCCGAGATGCGCAAGCGCCTCGGCGAGGAGGTCGCCAAGGGCGAGGTCGTGGCCGTCCTCGACAGCCGCGAGGTCGCCGAGGCCAAGAGCGACTTCCTGTCCGCGACGGTCAAGGCGGACCTAGAGAAGACGAATTTCGATCGCCAGCAGGCCTTGTGGGACAAGCGCATCTCGGCGGAGTCCGCATTCCTGAACGCCAAGGCGGCCTACTCGGAGGCGACTCTGCGCGTCGACCTCGCCCGCCAGAAGCTTTCGGCGCTGGGGCTGAACGCCGCCGAGGTCGCGACCTCCGCCAAGAAGGACGAGACCACCCCGAACCTGTCGAGCCTGCGCCGCTACGAACTGAGGTCACCCCTCGCCGGACGTGTGGTCGAGCGCAAGGTCGACGTCGGGACCGCCGTCGGCAAGGAAGGCGACCCGGCCGACGTGTACACGGTCGCCGACCTGTCCTCGGTGTGGATCGAGCTCGCCGTCCCGACCACCGAACTCCCGAAGGTCCGCGAGGGCGCCAAGGTGACCATCGTCGGGGGCGACGACGCGGCCCGCGGCGAGGGCAAGGTCGTGTTCGTCAGCCCGATCCTCAACGCGGAGACCCGCTCGGCCCGGGTCATCGTCGCCCTGCCGAACAAGGAGATGGCCTGGCGGCCCGGCACCTTCGTCACCACCGAGGTCGAGATCGCCCAGGACAAGGTGAAGGTGCGGCTTCCGAAGTCCGCGATCCAGACCATCGGGGCTGAGAAAGTCGTCTTCGTGCGGACCCAGGAGGGCTTCGTGCGCCGGGACGTGACCATCGGCAAGGCCGACGACGACGCCTTCGAGATCCTCACCGGCCTGAAGCCCGGGGACGAGGTCGCAGTGGCCAACTCCTTCGTCCTGAAGGCCGAGCTCGGCAAGGCCGAAGCCGACCACGCGCACTGAGGGCGGCCATCATGATCTCGAAGATCCTCGACTTCTCCGTCCACCAGCGCTGGCTCGTGGTGCTCCTGTCGCTGCTGGCGGCCGGCTTCGGCGTATTCTCGCTGACGAGGCTGCCCATCGACGCGGTGCCGGACATCACCAACAACCAGGTGCAGATCAACACCACGGCGCCGTCGCTCTCCCCGGTCGATATCGAGAAGCAGGTGACCTACCCGGTCGAGACCGCGCTCGCCGGTATCAAGGGCCTCGAATACACCCGCTCCCTCTCGCGGAACGGCTTCTCCCAGGTCACGGCCGTCTTCTCCGAAAAGCTCGACATCTACTTCGCCCGCCAGCAGGTCGCCGAGCGCATCGGCGAGGCGAAGTCGACCCTGCCGCCGGGGGCCGAGCCCCACATGGGCCCGATCTCCACGGGCCTCGGCGAGATCTACATGTGGTCGATCCACTACGCCAAGCCCGAGGAGCGCAAGGTCTCCCCCGACGGCAAGGCGGGCTGGCAATCGGACGGAAGCTACCTGACGCCGGAGGGCCAGCGGCTCACGACGGAGCTCGCACGTACCGCCTACCTGCGTACGGTCCAGGACTGGATCATCCGCCCCCAGGTGAAGACCGTGCAGGGGGTGGCCGGCGTCGACAGCATCGGGGGCTTCGACAAGCAGTACCACGTCCAGCCCGACCCGATGAAGCTGACGGCCCTTGACCTGTCCTTCGCCGACATCGGCCGGGCGCTGGAGGCCAACAACGCCAACCAGGGCGCGCGCTACCTGGAGGACAACGGCGAGGGCTACGTCGTGCGCGCCGCCGGCCGCCTGGAGACCATGGAGGACATCGCCGGGGTGGTCGTGACCACGCGCGGGGGCGTGCCGGTCCGCATCTCCGACATCGCCGAGGTCCGGATCGGCCGCGACCTGCGCACCGGATCAGGCAGCGAGGACGGGCGCGAGGTCGTCATCGGCACCGCCCTGATGCTGATCGGCGAGAACAGCCGCACCGTGGCGGCCGCGGTCGACGCCCGCATGACCGAGATCCGGCGCACGCTCCCGCCCGGCGTCGAGGTCCAGACCGTCCTCAACCGCACGGTCCTCGTCGAGGCCACTATCCGAACGGTGGCCAAGAACCTGGCCGAGGGCGCCGCCCTCGTCATCGTCATCCTGTTCTTGCTGCTCGGCAACATTCGGGCTGCCATCGTCACGGCCCTCGTCATCCCGGTGTCGATGCTGATGACCATGACGGGAATGGTCCAGGGCCGCATCAGCGCCAACCTGATGAGCCTCGGCGCGCTCGACTTCGGCCTCATCGTCGACGGCGCCGTGATCATCACCGAGAACGCCCTCCGTCATCTCGCCGAACGGCAGACCGAGCTCGGGCGCAAGCTCGACCTGGAGGAGCGCCTCGTAACCGTGCGCGCCTCGGCCGAGGAGATGATCAAGCCGTCCCTCTACGGGCAGGCCATCATCATCCTCGTCTACGTGCCGCTCCTCACCTTCACCGGGGTCGAGGGCAAGATGTTCGAGCCGATGGCGCTCACCGTCATCATCGCCCTCGTCTCGGCCTTCGTCTTGTCTCTCACCTTCGTGCCGGCGATGATCGCCATCGTCATCACCGGCAAGGTCACGGAGAAGGACAATTTCATAATCCGCGGGATCAAGGCGGCCTACCGGCCGGTCCTCGGCGCCGCCCTGCGCGTCCCGATGACCTTCGTCGCCGTCGCGCTCCTGCTGCTGGTCGGGGCCGGGTTCCTGTTCACCAAGCTGGGCCAGGAGTTCATCCCCCAACTCGACGAGAAGAGCATCGCGCTCAACGCGCAACGCATCCCGTCGACCTCCCTGACCCAGTCCCAGGCGATGCAGCTGAAGGTCGAGCAGGTCATCAGCCGATTCCCCCAGGTCGCCTACGTCTTCTCCAAGACCGGCACCGCGGAGGTGGCCTCCGACCCGATGCCGCCGAGCTCGTCCGACACCTTCGTCATCCTCAAGCCGCAGGAGGAATGGCCCGACCCGAGCCTCACCAAGGCCGACCTGCAGGAGGACATCGAGAAGGCCCTCGGGGCGCTCGCGGGCAACGTCTACGAGTTCTCCCAGCCGATCCAGCTTCGCTTCAACGAGCTCCTTGCCGGTACCCGCGGCGACCTCGCCGTGAAGGTGTTCGGGGAGGAGTTCGAGCCGATGCTCAAGGCTGCCAACCAGGTCGCTACCATCCTGCGCGGCACAGAGGGTGCCGACGACGTCAAGGTCGAGCAGACCGCCGGCCTGCCGTTCCTAGAGATCAAGATCAACAAGACCGAGGCCGCCCGCCTCGGCCTCAGCACGTCCGCGATCCAGGACGTCATCGGGGCGGCCATCGGCGGGCGGGAGGCCGGCATGGTGTTCGAGGGCGACCGCCGCTTCCCCATCGTCGTGCGCCTGAACGATAAGGTCCGCGAGGACCGCGAGGCCCTGGAGAACATCCCCGTGCCGCTGCCCCCGGGCGTCAACGGGCGGGCCTCGTCGGTGCTGCTGAAGCAGGTCGCGAGCTTCTCCGTCACCGAGGGGCCGAACCAGATCTCGCGCGAGAACGGGCGCCGACGGGTCGTGGTCACCGCCAACGTGCGCGGCCGCGACATCGGCTCGCTCGTCGCGGAGGCGCAGGCGAAGGTCGCGTCCGGGGTCCAGCTTCCGGCCGGGTACTACGTCACATGGGGCGGGCAGTTCGAGAACCTGGCCTCGGCACGCCAGCGTCTGATGGTCGTCGTCCCGGTGTGCTTCTTCCTGATCTTCCTGCTGCTGTTCTCAGCGCTGAACTCGGCCAAGGACGCCTTGCTGGTGTTCAGCGCGGTCCCTCTGGCGCTGACCGGCGGCATCGCGGCCCTATGGCTTCGGGGCATGCCGTTTTCCGTGCCGGCCGCCGTCGGTTTCATCGCCCTGTCCGGGGTGGCGGTGCTCAACGGGCTCGTGATGCTGACCTACATCAAGCAGCTCATCGCGGAGGGGAAGCCGCGCCGCGAGGCCATCCTCGAAGGGGCCATGACCCGCCTGCGCCCGGTGGCGATGACGGCCCTGGTGGCGTCGCTCGGATTCGTGCCCATGGCCTTGGCGACGGAGACGGGGGCCGAGATCCAGCGTCCCCTTGCGACCGTGGTCATCGGCGGCCTCATCTCCGCGACGCTCCTTACGCTGGTCGTCCTGCCGGCGCTGTATGCGCGCTTCGCGGGGGGCATCGCCCCGAAGACGGTCCGGGGCACTCAGGCCGGACATGGCACGCGTCCGGTCATTCCCCAGGCTGCGGAGTAGCCCCGGCAAAAGGGCACAGGCCATGGAGGGCAAGGTTTTCGCGGTGCTTCTCTGGTTCGGGTGGCTGTCCCCGGCCCAAGCCCGGGAGGATCCCCCGGGGCTCGCCTGGGGACTCGTGTCGTGGGGACTCGTGTCGGAGGTGCCGAGGCCCTCGATGGTCGATCGGGAGGCGAACGTCACGGCGCTGATCTACTTCCACGGCAGCGCTCTGGCGGCGGGCGCCGACACGGACAGGGGCATCCTGGAGGTCTGCAAGGACGAGGGACTTCAGCAGGTCATCTCGCTGAGCCGCTCCCTGTCCGACGCGGAGCCGCCCGGGCGATACGACACGATCGAGCGGGAAGGGGTGAGGCGCCATGGCCGACCGCGGAGGGACGACGTCACCGGGGATGCGCTGTGGCCGTCGGCGCAGGTGTTCCTCACGGTGCGGCAGGCGGCGCCTGAGGAACGGCGTCTCTCCATGATGTCGCGAGGCCCGCGATACGCATCCTGCTCGGTTGCCCACGAGGCGGCCACGGGCTATCCCGCCGCGGACCATGGCGCCCGGCTCCTCGGTCCCGGCAGGCCATGAAGGATCAGGACCTGGAACGTGTCCGAAACAAGCGCACCCGGGCGCGCCGGCTTCCTAACTCGCCGTCGGCACGGGCCCTACACGGTGCCGTGGTGATCGTCGCCGGAGGTATTGGTCCAGAGGATCAGGCGCCAAAGTACGGAGCCTGCCTGCGGATGCTGGTGATGGTTCTGGGGCGGGAACGGGGCGTCCGCATTGCAGGTCACCTCTTTTCCACAATTCCACAGCGATAGATCCCCGATCTCGGCACCGTGGCACCCGGCTTGTAATCGGTGGTCCACACCGGTTCGCTGCCTTCACACTTCACGACCTTCTGCGCGTTCTTGTACCAAGCCACGGCTTCGCAACCCCACACTGTTTCATCCGCATCTTGATGCAAGATAATGCCTGGCCTGCCCCTCACAAGGACATTGGGGACCGGTGCACGAGTTGGAGCGGAGTTATCCCGCATTGCCTTCCGCCAACGCTTTACGACGTTCCGACCGCATGACGGGACCGTCGCACATCAGACTTCGATACGGCCGGGCTGCGGCCTCGCCCGATGTTCCGCCTCGATGAGTAAGAAGGCCGCACGGACCATCACTGATTGGGGTGGCAAGGGCACGCGTCGCCGACGCCGGGTCTGGCCGCATGTCCTGAGGGCGGCCCGGCTTGCGTTCCTGATCGCCCTCATGGGCATTCCGGTCAGCGTCTACTTCTGTCACAGCCTCTTCCACACGGCAGTCTGGACGCAGGGCGATCCATCGTGGGCGAACAGGAACCTCATCCCTTCCAACCCACCGGCGGGCACCGCTGCCCGGTGAGGCCCAAGCCGTTGGAGAGCGCCATTCCCTGGGCGGGTCCGTCGGGAGTGGTTTTTACGGTTCCGTCAGCCAGGATGCGGCGGTACGGAGGATAATCTTTCGTTGACTACGGCGAGGCGCGGGGTGGCCTCCCATCGGAACCCTATCGGGAGCAAGGCCGTTCCTGGAGGTCGCCCTGCGCCAACGGTGCCTGTCTTCGCCGGCGCTTGGCCAAGGGCCACCAACAACCAACGAGGAAGCCCCTATGAGGAAGTCCCTTTTCGCAATCGCCGCTCTGGCCGCGCTTGGAGCCGTCGGCATCGCGGCACCCGCCTCGGCCACCCCGGGCATGGTCGGCGCCGTCGACGCCCCGACGAGCATCGTCGACGTCCGCATGCATGACGGCCACGGCCATCGTGGGCATGGGATGCGCCACCGCCATCACGGGGGGCACGGCATGCGCCACCACCATCACCGTGGGCGCATGATGCGGCATGGCCACGGCCATCGCCACCACCGCATGTGATCGTCAGGGGTCCTTCGGGGCCCCTTTTCGTTTCAGGGCATCCCGATCGATTCGGGTGCCGATCCCCCCGGGCCGTGCGTGACCGTCAGGGTGGCGGCGTCGCAGCGGCAAGTGCGGCCCTGGCGGCGTGCGTTCGCTGGAAGCCGCCGTGACGCTGGCGGCCGAGCGGGTCGGAATGCACGTGCTGTATCCATCCGCGTCGGACCATGACATCGAGCGAGCGCGCATCGAGACGCGCGCCCTCGATCCAGCCCTCGTCCGGGACCTTGAGGAGAAGCGCGCGGTGCCGATCGGTGAGGCGCCAGGGCGATGGGCCCGCGGTCGCCTGCCGAGCCGCCAGGCCCTGGTGGACGGCCTCAGGGAGCCGAGCCCGAGCGACTTCAGGATCGCATCGACGCCGTCCGTCAGGGCCGCGGGACCGGGCTGCAGGATCAGGGTCACTCTTGGCATCATTGCAATCCGAGGGTGGGAACGCTGCGTGGATCGACAACCTGCACGCTTCGCTACGCCACTCCGCTTGCCGGCCCTGCCGTGTCTTCCACGGGGGGCCCATCCACGACTCGGACAGGTCCGAGGACGAGTGTCGAACGAACTTCACCGTCGGCCTCGTCACGTCACCGGCATGCCGCAGTGGCTGTGTCGCGTCCTCGAACCGAAACATGCGACCCCAACCACCGCTTCCGTAAGGGTAGAGGAAAAAAGCGTCTCATGCCCGCAGCAGTGATCTTCGACGTCGATGGCACGCTCATCGACTCGGTTCCCCAGCACGCCCAGGCTTGGCAGGACGCCTTCCGCGACTTCGGCCACGACAGCCCCTTCGAAGACCTTCGGAGGTAAATAGCAAGGGTGGCGACCTTCTGCTCCCGGTGTTCCTGTCCGAGGACGAGATCGTGGAGAAGGGCTACGTGCTGGAGAAGCACCGCTCAAAAATCCTAAAGCAACGCTACCTGCCGACGATCAAGGGTTTGCCGCAGGTCCGAGCGTTCGTCGAACGTTTGCTGGCCGACGGGAAGAAGCTCGCGTCGGCCTCTTCCGCCAAGGGAGACGAGCTCAAGGTTTATGAGAAGATCGCCGGCATCGAGGACCTTATCAGCACCGAGACGTCCTCCGACGATGCCGAGGAAAGCAAGCCGAACGCGGACATCTTCCTGGATGCCCTGAAGCGGCTCGAAGGAATCGAGGTCGATGACGCCATTGTGGTCGGCGACACGCCCTACGATGCGGAGGCCGCCAGCAAGGCGGGCATACGCACGATTGGGCTGCTCAGCGGCGGTTGGACGGCGGATGAGATGAAGCAGTCCGGCTGCATCGCCACCTGCCGGGATCCGGCGGACCTGCTGGCCCAGTGCGTGACCTCCCCGCTTGTCGGGTCGCAGGCCTGAATGTTAGCGCTCGCGGAGCATCCGTCATGGGCGACACGATCCTACGCCTCTCCCATGGTCCGCACCTGCGCACCATCGCCATGCCGCGCGACACGAATGCAGGCGGTGCGATCTTCGGCGGTTGGACAGTGTCGCAGATGGATCTTGCCGGTGGCACCTTCGTGGCTCAGCGGGCCCAGGGACGCGTGGCAACGGTGAGCATCGATGCGATGCCCTTTCTACGGCCGATCACAGTGGGCGATGAGGTGAGCTGCTACTGCGCCTTCCAGGAAGAAGGCGAGACCTCCTTGGCCGTGAGGATCGAGGTTTGGGTCTGGGACCGCACCGGCAGCAACCCGGAGAAGGTGACGAAAGACGTGTTCACCTGCGTCGCGCTGGATGATGAGGGGAAGCCGCGCCCCCTTCATGACAAGCAGACATAATGAACGGACGCCCGGAGCGAAGGGTCCGCCAAGCCCCTTTCAGATGAAGCGAGCGACCCCGTCGGCGTGCGCCGCGAAGTCCACGAGAAACGCCATGCCCAAGCTGATGGTGATCACGTAATCCGCATCTTTCCGGCCGATGTCGCGTACTTCACCGTCTGTGAGATCGACTGGGTGCCTCCGGACGGTAGACCGCATTGTTGATCGGCTTAGTAGGCCCTTCAACTCCGCGTTCGTTACTGGTTCGAGCGATGCCCGTGGCGAACATCATACTAGCGGTTCGATCCAGCGTCCGCGAAGCCAAAAAAGTCATGTTGTGCCATGCCGATCAACAAGGGCAGGCGAGGGTTTAATCGGCGTTGCGAATGGCCTCAATGACCTGATCCGTGCTGTATGGCTTCGGAACGAATAGACCGTGGTCGGGGACCTCGCGGTCCGCAAACCGATGGCGCCCGGAAGTCAGGACCAGTCGGATGTCCGGCCAGTGATCATTCACACGCTCGGCGAGCGCCACACCGTCCATCGTTCCTGGCATGTCGACGTCTGTGAACAGCACGCCGATATCCATGCGCTCATGAAGGACGAACCATGCCTCATCGGCATGGCGTGCCTCGACCACGATGAAGCCGGCATCCTCAAGCATCTCGACGGCGCACAACCGGACGAGATCATCGTCCTCGACCACGAGGACCCGGGATGTTTCAGGCGAACGTTTCTTCGGCATCTCTGAACAACATTCGGGTGTAGGGTAGGTTGCCTCACGATCTGTGCCTGCAACCTGGTCGGGACCAAGCAAGTCCAGGGAAATCAGTTCCGCCATTGCGACCGAACTGCGAAATCGCGGCAGCACACGCTTAGGCTAATAGTGCGTACGTACCAGAAATCACGAGCTTGACCGGAACAAGATTGCGCACAACTCGTTTGTGCTGCGCTGCCGACGCATCGTGGTGACGTGGTTTCGACCCGTCATGCCGGAACCGCTGAGCAACTCGCGGGACGTCGCATCCCCATCCGACTAAGAAAACTTGGAGAGCGTCATGGTTGATACGAGCCGCATCACGGGTGCCGCAAACAATCTTGGGGGAAAGGCCGAGGCCGCCATCGGCGACTTGGTCGGTTCCAGGGAGCACTCGGTCAAGGGCCGTGTCCGGGAGGCCCAGGGGACTGCGGAGAACCTCTACGGACAGGCCAAGGATGTCGTCCGGAACGTCGCCGACGAGGTCTCGGACTACGCCGAGGACGCCTACGACCATAGCAAGCGTCAGATTCACGAGGTTCATGAGCGTTCCACCGAGTGGCCGCACGCCTCCCTTCTGGTCGCGGGTCTCGTCGGCTTCGGCCTCGGTCTCCTCGTCGCCAAGCTTTAACGACCTCGCTTTCGTTCAAAGACCACCCACGTTCCGGAGTAGCCCAGTGTCCGCTTCCCCCATGCTTCCGACCGCGTCCGCCGCGGCCCCAGCCGATACCCGCACCGTCCTCCTGAATCAGGTTTCCTGGGGAGCCATCTTCGCTGGGGCCGTCACCGCCCTCGTGACCCAGGTCATCCTGAACATGGTCGGCGTCGGCATCGGCCTGTCCAGCGTCGGAGCGAACGCCGCCGACAATCCGGCCGCCTCGACCCTGTCGCTCAGCGCCGGTATCTGGTTCATCGTCTCGGGCATCGTAGCCGCTCTTGCAGGTGGTTTCATCGCCGGGCGCCTTTCGGGCAAGCCGGTGACGGCCGCCGCCGGACTGCACGGCCTGGTCTCCTGGGCGGTGACCACCCTCGTGGTCCTCTACCTGCTGACCTCGGCGGCCGGCGGCCTCATCGGCGGAGCCTTCTCGGGCGTGACCAGCACCCTCGGCGGCGCCGGTTCCCTCGTTGGCGGCACCGTGCAGACGGCGGCCCAGGCGGCGGCACCCTCGCTGTCCAAGATCACGACCCCCCTGGACGGCATCGAGCAGTCGGTCCGCAACCAAGCCGCCGGCCAGGACCCGCAGGCGGCCAAGGATGCCGCGGTGGCGGCGATCCGCGCACTGTTCACGGGTGACCCGGCCCAGAAGGCCCAGGCCGAGAACCGTGCCGCCGACGCCCTCGCCAAGGCCCAGGGCATCCCGGCCGACCAGGCCAAGGCCCAGATCCAGGACTACAAGAAGCAGTACGAAGAGACCGTCGCTACCGCCAAGCAGAAGGCCGAGGCCGCCGCGGTCGCAGCCAAGTCCGCCGCCACCCAGGGCGCCTTCTACGGCGCGCTGGCCCTGATCCTCGGCGCCCTGGCCGGCTTCCTCGGCGGCCGTCTGGGTACCATCGCCTCCGTCGGCCTCACCGAGCGTTACGAGACCCGTCGCGCCTAATCCCAAGGGGGTCGACCGCTCGGGTCGGCCCCGCCCGCACCTTCTCACCCAGGGCTATTACAATGATCCGCAAGCTCCTCACCGCCTTCCTCTTGCCGAAGGTCATCGCATACGTCAGCCGCCGCTTCGGTGGCCGTGCCTCGGCGCCGACACGCCGCCACTGATTGGAGCGTCGCGTCTCCGTCGCCGTGCGAACCGTCCGGCCGGGACCATCAGGTACAGTCTCACGGTTCCCGTAGTGGACGACGGTCCAACACCGATCTGGATAGAGAAGAAAAAAGCCGCCCTGTATCCAAGGCGGCCTTTCTCGTGTCGATCAATAGAGCGAGTTGGCCATCATCGTCCGCCGGTGACCGCCCGCATAGGCGCCGAGGCAAGGTCGGCCGTCGAGCCGACGGTGTCCTGGATCCCGGACCCAACGTTCGACAGATGCTCGCCATAGGTCTCGCGCGTCTGCGGGTCGATCAGCGCCACGGGGGCCGCGACGGCGAGGGCCGCGCCGGTCGCCACTGTCGATGCGGCGCCGGCCGCCGTGCTTACCAGACGGTCGCCGATGCCGATCTGACCGTCCGAGATCGGCTGGCCGTCGGCGAGCCGCTTGCCGAGCAGCGCCACCACGTCGCCCGAGGCGAACTTGGCGTGGTTTAGGGGGTCGTCCGACTTCACCGACGACAGGTTGAGGACCGAAACGTTCTCACGCTCCAACTCGGACCGGTAGGGCTCGACCCGCGGGTCGATGGCCCCAAGCCGTACGCTATCGCCCCAGACCAGCCGGGAGACAGCCAGGGCTTGGTCGTCGCCCGATACCATCAGCGTCAGGCGCGGGCGGTCCTTGCCCATGTCGTGAAAGGCCGCGCGGGCCAAGTCCATGTCGACGTCCGGGGCTGCCAGGATGACGTTCCTGATCTTGGGGGCGATGCGCCGGTCGCGTATGGCCATCTGGCGCAGGCTTTCCAGGGCGAGCCAGTTGCCCATGGAATGGGCCAGGACCGTCACCTCCCCGACGTTCGGGTCCTTGGCGAGATCCCGGAGAAGGGTCTCAAGTCCGTTGCGGGAGAAGTTGGTGCTCTCCCGGTCATAACCATAGGCGAGCACGGAGCCACGCGAGGGCCACGTGAACAGGACCGGCGCGACCTCGGCACCGGAATCGTGGACGATCTGGGCGAAGCGGAAGACCGCGTCCGCGAACTTGTTGTTGAAGCCGTGCACGAACACGAGGACGTGCCGTTTCGCGGCGCCACGAAGAGGACGCTTGGTCCAGGCGGCGACGTTCGCGCGCTCGACCGGATCTGCGCGCAGGGCGACGAAGTCGGTTGCCGGGTTTCCCGGCACGGATTTCGGCCATTGTACCGACCCTGGCTGCCGGATGGCATCAGGCGGAATGGATACGGACAAATCGGTGTAGGTGACGGCGTCGCCGCGCTCACCCGAGAACAGAACTCCGCTGTCGGCGGAGGACTTCCGCGTCGTGGCCACGAGCATGTCGACGCGCGAGGCGCCGGGAATCCGCCCGACATCAGCGATGGGCAGGAGCACCCCGGTCGGACGCCCCGCACAGGCCGCCAGGGAAACCAGCACCGAGACGGCGAGCCCTGCGCCCGCACATCGACCAAGCCATTCGAACACCAGCGCCACCAAACAGATCCAGCCGTGAGAAGCCATGAGCGACACGCCCACGGTTAACGAAGTGTGTCCTGGGTGCTCGCAGATTGCGGCGGTTAGACGGGGCGCTTCGCCCAGGTGACGATGCCGGAGGCGGGACCATCGCGGGCCCCGCACGTTAGTCACGGGCGGCGCCCTGGACGCGGCCGGTTGGAGAGGAACAAGGCACATGCAGTCAGGCACCCCCCCGCCCAGGTGACGACCCGCTTCCGCCCATCGGCGACCCTACCCCCGAGCCGCAGACACCTGAGATCGATCCGCCCGTCGAGCTGCCGGCTCCGCAGCCACCCGGGCCCATCGAAGAAGGCTGACCGCGGAAAGTTTCCGTCCGTATGGTCTCGCCCATGGGATGGAACTCAGGCGCGTCGCCGGGCCTTTGTGGTCACTGTGAAGGAGAACAGGATGTACCGGTGCTGCTAAGACCTGCGGAAGCCGCCGCTGCGGTTGACTTATGAAGTGCAGGCGAGAATATCGGACATTCGGAGGCTCTTATACTGTATTCATCCGGACGCCCGTTCGGTCGCCCGACCAATCGTCAGCACTACCGCGGCCCCCAGGACGACGGCGACGCAGGCATAAACAGCGAAACCCCACTCGCTACGGGCTCTGCTAAGTCAGCGCCTCGTCCTCCACACGGTCCAGTGCGCGACCGGCTCCAGTCCAGATCGGACCTGAAGCCGGTACGGTTCCAATCATCCCACTCATAGGGAGAGAAGCTATGGCGAGCCTCAGCCCTTTTTCTGGTAGGCCTTGATCGCTGCTTGGCACCCGGGCGACAGCTTGGACATGTTCTTCTGGAAACAAGCTTGCGTCTCGGGACCGTCGGTCGGCGGCAGGCCGACACAAAAGGTCGTGAAGTCCCCGGCACACTGCTGCTGCAGGACAGCCTTCTCCTCGGGTGACATGGGAGCCGCCAAGGCAGCGCCCGTCATGAAAGTGGCGAGCACGATGCCCAGCCCATAACGTATCGACATGATTGATCCTACCAGCATCCGGCCAATTGAGGGTGCGGGGTCCAGAACGCTTTCGGCGGCTTGGCAGTTGCACCCATAGCGCCTGGTAGCCACTCGTATCGGGCACCATCGCGAACCATTGAGGAGATGCAGGCCATAAATCCGGGCCTGCATCGCTAAAGCCATCCGTTCTTCCGGAACCGCCAGTACAGTACGGCGCAGGCCGTGACGATGCCACCGAGCACGACGAAGTAGCCGTAGCGCCACTTCAGCTCGGGCATGACCTCGAAGTTCATGCCGTAGATCCCGGCGATGGCGGTGGGAACCGCGAGGATGGCCGCCCAGGCCGCGAGCCGCCGCGTGATGCTGGTTTGCTGGGCCTGCCCGAGCATCAGGCTCGCCTCGAACGCGAAAGCAAGGACCTCGCGCAGGGTGTCGATCTCCTCCTGCACGCCTCGAAGGTGGTCGGAGACGTCCCGGAACAGTGGCTGCATCTCCTCGTCAATAGCCACCATGTCGTCGTGTTCGAGCTTGCGGCAGACCTCGACGAGCGGGACCACGGCCGTCCGCAGGCGCAGTAGGTCGCGACGCAGCAGGTACAACCTTTCCACCTCAGCCGGGAGCAACTGGCGCTTAAGGATGCGGTCCTCGATGGCCTCGACCTCGGCCATGACCGTCTCCATCACCGGTCGGTAATTGTCGACGATGAAGTCGAGGACGGCATGGAGGATGTAGTCCTCGCCGTGGGCAAGCTGCTTCGGGCAGGATTCGGTTTTCTCGCGGACGGGCGCGTAGGAGGCCGAGGCCCCGTGCCGGACAGTGACGACGAAGCCTTGACCCACGAAGATCTGGGTCTCGCCGAGCGCGATACGGCCATCGACCAACTGGGCCGTGCGCACCACGACGAAGAGGCAATCGCCGTATCGCTCGACCTTGGGACGCTGGTGGGCATGCCGAGCGTCATCGATTGCGAGGCGGTGCAGTCCGAACTGCTCCTGTATTTCGACGAGCAGTTCCATCGAGGGCTGGTAGAGGCCAATCCAGACGACGTGGCCGGGGCGCCGCGCCCAATCCCCGGCCTCGTCGATCCGAATGTCCGCGACCCGGCATCCGCCGGCGTAGACGCCCGAGGCCACGAGGCCGGGAACGCCCGCATCGGGCAGGGCGACGGGCGGACCTTCGCCGGCCGGGTCGCCGGGCCGCGTCGTCGGTGTGCCTGAAACGCTCCGTTCGTCCTTCGCCATGGTTTCGGCCGTCATGCGGTACGCTTCCCTTCGGCCTCATCGGCCTCGGCCGCGTGCCCGGCCTTGCGTGCATCCTCCGCTTTGAGCTCACGTTCCGCGACCAGCCAGAACTGCATGTCGAGACCTCCCGGCCTATGGTTGCGATCCCAGAGCTCGTACGCCCGCGCGCGGATACGGTCCGGGGCGATAACTGGCATTGCGGTCATCGTTTCCTCTCTCCGTCCGGTTCTTCCCCGACGACGGCGACGCCGCCGTTCGGGTGACCGCCAAGACGTCTCGTGATCGTGGAGCGGGTCGCGTCGATGGCGAAGGTCGCGGCCGCCAACGTACGGGGCTCGGTCGCCCGCCTCATGGAATGGCGGGCGATGCTGGCCGCCAGGTCGTCGGTCTCTCCCGCTATCGCCTCCAGCTTGGCCCTGTCGATCTCCCCCCGGGCGTTCGAGCGGAGCTCCAGCAGGCGCAGGGTCGCCACCTCGATCCGCTCGCGCCGGATGCGACCCACGCGCTGGCGCAGCCATGCGACCACCGACCCAAGGCCGCCGCCGAAGATCGCCACGAGGTAGATCCAGCTCTCGTAACGTTCGATGAAGCTCTCCTGCTCGCGCTCGTAGTAGTCGATGGCACCTGGGTGGATGGGCAACCGTGCGCTGGTTGCGCCGACGGTGGTTTCATAAGCCGGGTGAGAGACGTCCTCTGCCGCATGCGTCGCCTCCGACAGGAGCGCGCGCATCTCGAACAGATGTTGGGTCACCTCCGCGGCGACGCTGCGCGACAGGGTCGAGCGTGCCATCAGGCGGTAGGATGATCCGACCGTGGAGAGGTCCTCCGCCGGCAGGCGCGGGTCACCGTCGAACAGGCCGGCTGGGACGGTGACAGCCTGGAGGCGCGGCATGCGGGCCAGGGTCGCCGGGATGTCGGAGATCCCGAACAACGCAGCCTCGCCGTTCGTGTCTGCATCCCGGACGAGCCCGACGATGCGTTGGGCGGCCGCTGACGTCGGCGTGGTCAGCAGGATCACGGCGTCGATACGTCCGGCGGCGAGGTAAGTCGAAAGATCGGCCTCCTCGACGGGTACCAAGGTCACCGCCTTTGCGGATGCGCCCCCGTCGGGAATGTCGTCACGCAAGTCCAACCCGTGGCGAGCCATGAGGCCGCGTACCAGGGCATGGTCTGCCTTCCGGGGCGCCAATATGCCTAGACGCTTGCCGGCAAGGGCAGGAAAGCCGTCGATGCTAGCCTGACGAGGCGCGACCACGAAGGTCGCCTGCTCGCGCAGGACCGCAAGGGTGAGCCCGTTGCGCGGCATCGACACGTCCGGACGGACCACGGCGAGGTCGACCTTGCCGTCCCGGAGCGCCTCGGCGCTCTCGCGGACCCCGCCGAAGGGAACGAGACGTAACCGGATCGACGCCTTTCCCTTCGTCAATGCATCCGCGTAGGCCCGCATCAAGGCTGGCTCCGATCCGCCGTTGGGCGCCACGGCGACGATCAGTGTGGTCGGATGTGTGAGGTATGCGTAGGCGAGGCCGGCGACAGCCAGCGCCATGAGCGGCGCGCAGAACCACGCCACGCGCCAAAACGGTGCCCCCACCTTGCCCAAGCGAATATCCCCCGATGGCGGCTCATTGCCACCGGGCGAAGGTGGGCCGCAGTAGCCTCCCTTGCGAGTGAGCATCGCCGCAGGTCCGTCGATTCGCGCGGAATCCTGATGGGACACTTATGTGGAAGGCCAGGTCTCCCGCTCGAACCCTTATGCGACCAGGCTCAGGTTACGGATGCGGTCCCGACGATGGATCGCGCGAACCCAAGCCGATCCATGCCTGTCCCCCTCCCGGTCCCCGCCATCGTAGCCGAGGCGCCCCGATCCCCTTCCACCAGCTTCATCGTCGGCCAGGACCCGCAGGGTCACTGGGTCGCCGTCGAGACGCACGGCCTCGGCGGCGGCCTCTTCCGTACCCGGCACGACGCCCTCCACTACGCGACCGACCTCACCGACCATCGTCCGGACGCGGTCGTGATCTCGACGGACCGCGTCGAGCTCAGAATCTGAGATGGACACCGCCGGACCCGAGACCGCCGCAAGACGCCTGCGTGAGCGGCATGCCCGCAAGCTCGTGATCCGGTACGTCGAGACTGGCGCGGTTCTCGCCGTGCTCGAAAGCATCGGGTGGATCCTGGGGTTGACCGCCCAAGCCACCGTAGCGGCGCTGTGCGTCGGTCTGCCAGTCATGGCGCTGGTCCGCCACATCGCGGTGCGGGCAATCCGCTGCCGCACGATACGTGCGTTCCGGACGAGCTCGTTCGCCCCGTCCCGGCCCAACACCCTAGGCCCGCAAGCCGGGATTGGTTCAGCAGGAAATGTCCGGCCATCGTTCCGAAGGCCATCCAATGAGGGGGGCGCAAACCGCCGACAGGCCGAGGGCGACGACCAGCCGCTTTCTCGCCGCGTGGGAAAGAAGCGGGATCGCGGCGATCACGGACATGACCGCCATCATCGGCGCGTAGGCGATGATGGTCCAGACGAACACGGCAACGGCTACGCAACCCGCTACGAAGAATCCTGTTCGGGCTTTTTCACGATGCAGGAGGTCCGTGGGATCTCTCTCAATCCAATGAGGGCTTCCACCTGACCGTCGAATGAAACGCGCCGCCGCCCCGCTCTGGGGACCGGGTCGTCGATCTCAACCATCCGCGTCGTGCGTCTGGTCGAGGGATTTCAGCACATCCGGTTGCCGCCTGTAGCGCCGCCGCATGCGCTGCTCGTCCGCCTCGACGGTGTCGCAGCGTAGGCTTCTCACGGCCTCGCCAATCTCCCGGCCGCGCGCCGCGTCGTAGGCGTCCTCCCCACCCCAATGGTTGCAACCCATCCGCCGCGTCACGTAGGCTTTCGCGTCCGCGGGCAGGTCGGGTCCGGCCCGGACGAGTTGGGGTCCGAGAAGCGGAACGGCTGAAAGGATGGCCAAGGCCGTCCTTAGGATCATCCCACCCTGCCTTTCATCGAATACTAGGGGCTGGAATAGCAGAGGGTCGGCGTCAGACGGAACCGTTTCGCCCCGTGAGGGGAGCCTGTCGCCGACATCGAACCGTCGCACCGGGCCCGCACTCCAGCGTCGCAACCCCACCGGAGGAACCGCTGCATGATCTCACGCCGTCACGCCCTTGCCTCTACCCTTCTGGTGGTTCTGTCCGCCCCGTTGGCTAGGGCCGAGCCGACGGTCGGCCTCGTGGAGCGCCGGGCTATCGCGACCTATCGCCAGGACCGATACCCCACCCAGGAGACGGTGATCCAGGAGGCGGCTGGCTTTCCCGTTCCAGTGGAAGTCGCGTGCGATCAGCTCACGATTCCCGGCGACGCCAAGTATTATTCCGACGAGGGCTACTTCGAGAAAACCATCTTCGAGCCGCTCGCAGCCGGGCTGAAGGAGGTCGGCAAGGACCCGATGGGACGCGAGGCTTTAGCCAAGAAACTCAAGGCGATCCGCGTCCGTTTCGACGAAAAGACTGCCCCCGCCTCGAATTACCCCAACGGCCTGAAGTTCGATGGCGGCACCCTCGACGTGAACTGGCGCCCCTTCGCCAATGTCGCGGAGTTCAAGGACCGGGTCGAGGCCGTGGTGAAGGTCCTGGAGAAGAACCTCTGATGGCGCGGGGTGAGGCCCGGGTCGCGACGTCGCGAACGGTTTGGCCCGCCTTGGGCCTCGCCGTCCTGCTGGCCACTTGCGGAGCGGCGGCAGCCGAACCGGCCGCGCGATCCGGCAACTACGAGAGCTTGACCCTGGCGGTCTCCGGCAGCGCGGTGGCGGGCGTCTTCGCCGAGCAGCGCGGGACGGCCGATCCCGGCGGCCCGCAGTTCAGTTGCATCTTCCTGATGCGCGGGACCCTCGCGGGCGACGGGGCAACGGTTGAGACGTGGTATCCAGGCGAACCGGAACGCATCGCGGGGCGCCTCGATTTCACCAGGGGCGGGGCCGCACTGACCCTCTCGGAGAACCACGGCGGCTGCCTAATGACCACGGGCAGCATGGTGGGCACCCCCTACGCGCTCTCCCGTAACGCGGGCGAGGTCTCGACGGAATGGGTCGGCGTCGGCCTGGTGACGGCCAAGCGCACGGCCTTCCGTCACGAACCCGGGCCGGTCCCGGCGCGCGCGCCCTACCTCGTCCAATACGATCCGGTCGCGGTGCTGGAACGGCGGGACGACTGGTTGCGCGTACGCTACCGGGGCGAGAAGGCTCCCGTCATTGGCTGGCTGCCGGCGGTGGACCTCGCCGTGGTCATGCCCTGAACGGCACGGGCCAGAAGTGCGCTTCGGTCCGGTAGCTATCGCAAGACCAAAAGATAGGACTTCACATGCGCCGCCCTCTTCCGCACACCGTCCTCCTACTGATCTTAGCGAGCGCCCCCGCCATCGCCCAGGCGCCCGCCATGCCGCCGCGTCCCACGACCGTCTGGGTACCGGTCGAGGAGCCGATGAGCGTGCTCCTCAACGGCGGCCACCGCATCGTATCCGCCATGGGTCCCAGCTTCACCCTGGAGCGCGGCGGCAAGTATGTGGTTTGCGAGATCCGGCCGGCGGGCGGCATGCGCGGAACGCCTGAGACTACCTCGACCTGCCACCGCCTGAACTGACGGCCGACGTGGGCTCTCCCCTTCGCGCGCGCTTCACCGTCGACGGATAGGCCGGAGCGGGCCGTGAAGGAACCCGGGTTCCATACCCATCTCCGCAGCGCGCTCCCCGATCACGCCCAGGCCGCCCATCAGCCCGGCGATGGGTGGGTCCTGCAGGCCGGGATGGTTCAGGGCCTTTCCGATCTGGCGGCCCTCCCACCAGAGCTCCGCGAACAGCAGGGCCAGGAGCCCGATCAGCCACCAGGTCACCAGCCCCTGCCCTAGGAAATAGACGCCGTAGGGCGGCGACAGGAAAGTGCTGAGATGCGACACGCCGATGATACCGGCAAAGCCCAGGACGAGGATCGCGGGGAGGCGAAACAACATGCGCCGGTAGAGGCGCAGAGCCAGATCGAGTTCCTCGACGGATGACTGGTCCAGCCGCAATTGCATGCGAGGTCCTTGCGTGAATGGCCGACGAGATATGGCCCACGGGTGAAACGCCCGCAACCGAAGCGCGGGCGATTGCGTCCGACGTGTCCGTGGACGACGCGACGGGCGCGGCCGGTCCCGTTGGGCGCCGGAGGCATCCGATGAGTGGCGCGGCGTTCGGCATTCGCGTCGCCTTGATCGCGACGGCCGTGCTCCCGTCTCTTCCCCTCCCGGCGCGGAATGCCGAGGCGGCCACCTTTCCCCTCGCCTGCCGTAACGTCCATGCCGACCTCGACCGTTACGCGCACTGCGCCCGCCGCGATGGCGTGATGGTGCGCATCGACCCCGCCTACCTCGCGCGCATGCGCTTTCACGGTGGGCTGACTGAGATCGTCGTCGACGGGGTCGGTTGGCTCTGGGCGCGTCGCGACGGGCTGGCGCTGCCCGTTTTCATCCTCGATAACGGGCCGGACCCCTTCGCATCGGGGCTCGTGCGTGCCTGGCACGTGGGCAAGGTCGCTTTTTATGATCGACGCCTGCGTCGTGTCCTCACCACCGCATACGATTGGTCCTTCCCATTCAACGCACGTGGCGAGGCACTGGTTTGCCAAGGCTGCCGTTCGGACGGCCGCGTACCGTCCTCCATGGTCGGTGGTCTGTGGGGGCTCATCGATCGGAGCGGTCGCATCACGATGCCGCTGGGCGAGGGCGGGCAGGCGTCCGACCGGTATCTTAACCAGCCCTGATGGATCGTTGAACGGCCTCGCCGGGCGCGCGCACGCAGGAGGCGTTTCGGCATGATACGCACGCTGGTCTTGGTCACGTTGGTCGGCTCGGTCATTCTGCCGCCGTGTGCTCGCTCAACCGAATCCAGCCAATCTGATGTCCGCACGGCTCCGCGAGCCCGATTTTCCGGAACGACAAGTGCCGGCCCCATCGGGGTGGCGACACGGGAGCCGGACGGCAGCCTCGTCCTGATCCTGCGCGCTGGGTCGGTTGGAGGCGCCATGGGAGACGCTCGAATTCGCTACGCTCTGTCGGATCCGGCCTATCCCGGCATCGCCCGCCATCTCGGACCGATCCCGCCGGGCGGCTCCGTACCGGTTCGCCCCTTCGAGGAGCGATGATCGGGATGCGAACCGTGGAACGCGTTCTCCTCGTCTTCGGCCTGATGGTCTAGCTGCCTACCCTCCCGTTCGCCGTCGCGCTTCTCGTCGCCAATCTTGCCGGCTGTACCCTGAGCGAAGGCTCCGTCCATCCCTGCTCGATCGCCCGGGTCGATCTTGGCCTGCCGCTGACAAGGATCACGCTGATGGAATGGCTCGTCATCACGATGCTGCCCTTCATGGCCCTTTCGCTTGTGGCTGGGTTCGTGTGGGGCAGGGTCCGCATCCGTATCGCCCCCCCTCCGTCGAACCCTTAGTATCCGGCCCGTGCCACCCAGCCGCGCCAGGTGAGCGCCGCGTAGAACAGTTCGACATCGTTGAATCCTCCGGCATGCAGGATCGCGGCATCCCGGTCGGGATCGAGGATACGAAGGCTCGCTCCCACGGCCGCCCGGGCCTTGGCTGCCATCTCCGGCTCCGCGCCGGAAGCGATGGCGTACGCCTCGTATCGGCCCAACGACCGCTTCCGTTCGTCCCCGGCCTGCGAAAAGCTGGCGTGGGCGGCGACGAACGGCGCCCCTGGCCTCAGGCGCCGGTGGATCGCGCGGACCGTGGCCTCCCGTTCGACAGCATCGAGGAAATGCAGCGTGAGAAGGCAGGTCGCGGCATCGAAAGGCCCGTCCGGCGCATCGTCGACGTAGCCGTGGATCAGGGTCACCCGTTCCATCAGGGGACCAAGCGTCCGCTCCGCCTGCAGCAGCATCTCTCGAGCCGGATCGACGCCGACGAAGGTCCATCCCGGATGGGCCTCGGCCAGGGCCCGCAACTCCAATCCACCCCCGGCACCGAGCACTAGGACCCGCGCGTCGTGCGGGGCCTCCTCGGCAAGGAGAATGCCGGTCATACGGTGAAGGGCGTCGAAGCCCGGTACGAACCGGCGCGGCCCCTCCGAGTATTTCGCTGCCGCCGTCGGGTCGTCGAAGGCGGCGACGAGGTCCAGGGGTTCGTGTCGGCCGCTATGCGCCATCGGGACAGTCTTCTTTCAGATTGGGTCGCCGCTTAGCGAGCCGGGCGTGGAAATCGATGCTGATCTGCCCGAGGGTGACGTCGCCCAGGCGCGACAGCAGCAGGCGCTCCGCATCCTCGAAGGCCGTCGCGAGGGCCGCGTTGACCACCTGCTCAACGAGGCATTCCGGTGCCTCGCTGCGATGGCCCATCGCGAAGATTTCGGGCGCTCCGAGGGCGAGGTAGACGTCGTGCAAGGTCACGCGGTCGAGGTCGCAGGAAAGGGTCCATCCCCCGCCATGCCCCTTGCCCGAGGCAACAAGGCCGAGATCGCGCAGCCCGGCCATGACGCGCCGTACGACAACCGGATTGGTGTGCATCACCACGGCGAGACGCTCGGACGTCACCGGCTTCTCGAACTCGGCCATGTGCAGGAGGACGTGAAGCACGCCCGACAGTCGACTGTCACGTCTCATGCAACTTCGATAGTGCCATGAAAGTGCACATGTCAACGTGGTCCCCCCATGGTCATCGAGGGATGGTCCGGCCATCGAATGCGTGAAGAGCGGAGCGTGCAGGCTCTCGTCACCACCGCGCACCCGCCCTCAGGCAGTCCAGTGGACACGTTCCGACTTGATTATCGTCGATAGCGTGCGGTTCGCCGGTGGCACTCTCTGGACGGACTTCCGCCTGGGCTCGGTCAACCTGAATCACGGTTTTCGGACCGCCCAGGGGCGCGGTGGGATGGTGGATTACCGCCGGATCCGGACGGGTCCGAGGTCGCGCAATCGCATCGAGCCCGAGGAAGTGCTCGCGATGCACTGGGGCACCCGGGCCTTCATTGATGACACCCGGGCCGTAAGCCATCCCGGTCACACGGTGGTGGTTACCCATCACGCTCCGCACCGGGCGAGCCTATCCAGGGCCGATGCGGACCTACGGTGGTGCGATGCTTCGGACCTGTCGGATCTTATCCTTGACCGGGGCCCGGACGTCTGGGTCCACGGACATGTCCACCATGCCTCGGATTACCGGGTGGGGTCGACGCGGGTGGTCTGTAACGCAAGGGGGCAGATCGAGGAACCGACCGGATTACGGCCGGGGAAGGTAGTCCAGGTCCGCAAGGGCGCTTGCCCTGGATCGCCCAACGCGGAGCTAAAGGACTACTCGTCGGGTAGCGTGTAGGACGTACTGCTATCTGCTACGCGCTACGAAGTGAAATCTGTGAGTGTGGAGGCATCGATACTGATGTGAGAGGGGCTGCGCTTTTGATGGATTGTGACCGTGCCTTCGCATGATGCAGGGTCAATATGATTTGGCGGGTTCGAGACACCCGTTCCGGACGATGGGATTTCCTACGTCGGCCCTAGCCCTCAGGCCGTGACGCTAACCGCGACCGACATGTCCAGGAAGGCTTCGGATGGTCCGATGAAGCTGCCGGTCACCGGCATGGCTTGACGGATGTCCCGCGCCACGGCGACCGGGATCAGGTTTGCCCCGCCCACGCTGCGGTTGGTTGGATCGAAGGTGACCCAGCCCGCGCCGGGCAGATAGACCTCGGCCCAGGCATGGGTGGAACCAGCATCCGCGGAGCCAAGCAGGGTACGCGTCGGATCATGCAGATAGCCCGATACGACCCGAGCCCCGAACCCTAACGAGCGGACAGCTTCCACGAACAAGGTAGCAAGGTCCCGGCAGGAACCCGCGCCCAACAGAAGGGTCTGACTGGGGGCTTGCGTACCCTCGTCCTCCCGAGCCTGATACGTAATGGCGTTGCCGACGCCGGAGTTGATGTCCTTGAGTAGTGAAAGGGTGTCGGTGGGGCATCCCGCGACGAACGCTTGCGCCCAGGCCTGTAGGCCATCATCGTCTGGGTACTGCCGTGATGCCAGCGCCCCAAGATCGGTCCAATCGCCGTCGGGGTACCGGAAGGGAAACGATATGGCGGAGGCCGCGATGTCGAAGACTGGATAAGCGACCGCGGAGAGTTCGACGCAGGACAAGCTGTCGATGACGAGAGTGTCGGAAGGCGTAGCGAACGTAACGGTGGCGATGGCGTTCCCCGCGACGTCGTTGGCCCAGCTGACCGTCGCATCCGGCATCACGGTGACCGTGTTCGATACGAGCCTCAGGTCCCGAGTTTCCCGCGGTCGCAACATGAGGCGGTGCGGGCCAAGGCCGACCGACTGCCGGTATCGGTAGGTTGTCCTGTGATGGATGCGAAGCTCGACCAAGGGATGCTCCTGAGGAACCGGTTCGGCTCGCGCTGCCCTTGGAGGGGTCAGTACTGGCGCGAACCGTAAACCTTCGCGTGGGACATGAAGAACCGTAACATCTCACGACTGGCATCGGGACCTGTCGGGTCGGTATGCGAGCCGATTGGGTCGCCGCCGGCCCATGCATGGCCTGCGCCGTGCACGACCCACCGTTCCGACGACCACTGGCCTTCCGGATCTGTCCGGACGGTTTTCGTATAGGCTGTTCCACCGGCCGAGCGTCCTTCGGCCATTGCGGTGACCAGTTCGACATCCGGCCTCGCCTGGGCGAATGCCTGATCCCCATCGATGGGGACTCGGTCGTGTCCCGGTCGCCATGGAAGACGACGGTCGGAACGGGATGCGTCGCCTGCCGTGGCTTGACCGCGGAGCCTAAACGCATTGCCGCGAGGGCCGCGGATAAGGACCCGGCGGACCCGCATGCCAGCCCGGAATGGATGCCGACGGCGGCGTAGACGTCCGGGTAGGTCATCCCCATAACTGCGGCCGCAGCGCCACCCGACGACAGGCCGCCGATGCAGACCCGTGCGGAATCGACATCGAACTCGCCCATTATTTGGTGCGTGAGGCCGGCCAAGATGGACGGTTCACCTGATCCTCCCCCGGTTTCACGGACACCTCTGATACGCTCCTTGCGGGCGGGGAAGGTGTTTGATGGCAAAGACGAGACGCGAGTTCACCCCGGAGTTCAAACGCGAGGCGGTGGCGCTGCTGGAAAGCAGCGGCCGGCCGCAGATGCAGATCGCCGCCGAACTCGGGATCCAACCGTCGATGCTGAGGCAGTGGCGCACGGCGCTGATGGGCGGCTGCCCGCCACCGCGGCCAGCGGGATTGCCAGGAACCGCGCCGATGAGCCCGGTGTCATCGCCGTCCGATCAGGCGGTCGCGATCGCCCGTCTGCGGCGTGAACTCGACCGGACGCGCATGGAGCGCGACGTCCTAAAAGCGGACCGAGCTGACATCGGTCGCCCTGATGATGGCGCCCCGACGGCAGCGACCGGCCTCTGGGCTCATCTGTCCCTCGGATCGCGGCAGCCCATACGCCGCCGAGGCCTACAGAGCGCAGCTTGCCGACGTGAAGGCGACACCTTCCATGAGCCGAACCGGCTGCTGCTACGACAACGCCCCGATGGAAAGCTTCTTCCACACCCTCAAGGTCGAACTCGTCCACCAGCGACGATGGGCGACCCGGGACGAGGCCAGACGGGACCTGTTCGCCTACATCGAAGGCTATTACAATGTTCAAACGGCCGGCCGCCACTGGCCCGGTTTTACTCCACCACAGCGGCCTGGAATTGGTCCGCCCTTTACAGTTTGCACTGGATGTCAGCAAGCTCGCGATGAGCGGGGCTAATCGTATAGCGATCCTGAAAACGATTCGTCCTGAGTAAGGTAGCGGGCCTTGCAGGCCTATCGGACAGGAAATGGGGCGCCCAGGGTCCCGTGCGTTTTTTTCTCTCGATTGGGGGGCGATGAGATGTGGTCGTCCGCCCGAGTAACGAGTTTGCCCGGGCATTCCGGGCGACCGGGCGCAGTCAGGAAGGGCGACTCGACAGGATGCGGGATGCTGGATGGGCTTCCGGCGTTCCGCTACCAAATAGGCTGGCTTCCTTAACCCGGGTCGGTGGAAGTCCAGAAGCCCGCCCAAGCCACGGCTCAGGAACCCGCCGAGCCCCTCGCCCCGCGCGGTGCCCGTCATTGAGGGCGCCTGAAGGCTGTTTTTAGGCGTTGTGGGGGTATGCCCGCTGCCCGGGTCGGGGCTGGAAGCGCTCGGTCCGAAGGCGCTCTTGAGCCCGATCAGGTAACCGGTCGGCCTTCTTCGGTCGATGGCCACCGTTCGAGGTTCACGGCGCGAATGCCGCCGTTTCCTCCTCGTCCTCCGGCTCTGCTACAATTGTTTGAGCATCCTCGCGTCCGTACCGGGCGGCGAGGTACTTGCAGCGTACGCCCACGGCGTCGGCGAGCGGCACGGTCATTTTATGGGATAGTCCGCCCTCTATGGCTTTGTGGGAGGCGTCGGAGAAGGCGTCGGGTAAGCGTGCGATCAGGTCGCGCAGCGGCCCAACGGCGTCCTCAGGCTGCATGCCACACGCGCGCGCCTCGGCCTCCCAGTGCCGCAGCAGGATCTCGTCGAACTTGTACTTGCCACCCACCCGCATCGCCATCTTGAGCTTGCGCGTGTCCCGCTCGTACGGCCAGACCGAGGCGATGTCGTAGAGAGGGGCAAGCCGCATCTTCCCGAAGGCCGCGTGCTGTATCGAATAGTTCTTCGCGTGCGCGTCCGATCCTCCGATGATCTGGTTGAAGACTACGGCCTTGAGGAAGGTGCGCCGCGTCGCGAGGGAGTCCTCGCTCCAACGCAGCACGTCGGCGACGACGGCTCGGACGCCGGGCCCCCCCTCGTTCTCGTACTTCCGCCACGGGGGTACCCCGAGGGCCTGGCACATGTCCTCCTGGTGGCTCCGCAGGATGCGGTCCCCCCGGACGATGCGGTCGTATCGTTCGACCACGATGGCCACCTCATCCGCGAAGCGCATCACGCGCGTCTTGGCCGCGCGCATGCCCATGGCTGCGGCGACGCTCAGGCAGACATGCTCGTTCTCCGCATGACCCTCCAGGTTAAGCACTGGCGGCTTGAGGATGTGGGTGGTCGGCATCCTACCTGACGGCACGCCCCATCGGCCTTCCAGCAAAGTGAGCGCCGTCTTGGGCTGGGCCCCGGCCAGCGAGAACTGGCCCGTCTCGCCGCTGACACGACCTGAAGTCCCTGCGTCGCGGCGCAGCTCCGCCAGACGGCGTCCGATCTCCTTCTCGTCGATCCACTCGATTTCGCCACGCCCGGTGACGGCGTTCAGACGCTCCTCCCGCACTAGCTGGATGGCTCCCGGGCAGTCCTCGCCCGTGTGTGCGAGGAGAGAGAACGGATTTCGGGCCGAGACCTGGAACTTTCGGGCCCAGCCATCGAGGGTCGGCTCGCTGTCGGGCAACAGGTTCCAAAGGAAGTTGGCGACCACGTCGCCCTGGTGGACAGGCGCCGTGAGCGGCATCGACAGCGATAGCGTGACCGCGCGGTCCCCACGGCGGAGCCACCGTGGATCGTAAGTCAGAACGTGCCGGTTGCCCTCCTGGGCGATTCGGCCAAGCGGAACCCCGCCCATGAGGACGTGCAGCAGCTTGGGTGTGCTCATGGCGTGAACCCGCCGGCATCATCCTGGAAGTCCAGAGCTAAGTCGGCGTCGTCGTCGTCCTCATCGGGACCGGCGTCGTACCGAGCCTCCCGCGAGACCGCGTTGAGGTCAAACCCAGCCAACGAGAGAATCTCCAGCATGGTGCCGATATAGATGTTGGGAGTGACGTTACGTTCGAAGTCGGAGACCCAGGACTGGGTCTTGCGGATGCGCGCCGCGAACTGGGTCTGGCTTTCGCCGAGCTCCAGCCGCCTACCCTTGAGGAGTGCCACGAGGTCGTTCGGTGTGCGAATGGCTGGCACGGAGGCCGTCCTTATAGCCGAGTCGGTATTTAAAGTAATTTATGCATAAGTCGGTATAAATCAAGCCATATATCCAAGTCGGCATAAAACCGTTTTATATTGAAGTCGGTATAACTTGGAGCGCCCGGATTGCATGGAATCCAAGCCGTCCGTGCACCGAGGGAAGCTCGACCTTGCCGATCAAGTCGCCTGACGGCGCCCGTTCCGCGTCGGTGGGCGATCCGGCACCGTTCCCGGCTCGGGTCTGTTCCCGTGGATCCAAGGCGACTACACCCGGCAGCGCCGGCTTCCGGCGCCGTCACCCACGCGCGGCGGACCAGCCCCGACTTCGCGGATTGGGGGGCGGGGCATTCGACAGGAGTCATCGCATGCGTTCCAGCCGTAGATTGTCCGAACGCTGGCTGACGCTCGGGCTCTGGCTCATCGCCTTCCTCTTCGCTTGGTTCCTCATCGGCCTCGGCTCCCTCGTGGTCGGCGACCTGCCGCAGGTGGAGCACCGCCAGACCCTCGAACAGTTCCTCGACGGGCCAACGGACGAGGCGGCGGTCGAGTCCCTGAAGCGGATTCGCCGGGAGCAGGACGACAACCGACGCCGGACGGAGCAGGAGCAGTTGGCCCTCGATGCCGCGCGCTCGGCCTCGGAGGCGGCGCGCGAGACCTTCGCCAACTGGTTGAGGACCCGCGACGCGACGCAGCGCGTCGACCAGGATCCCGACCTGATCGCCCGCACGCAGGGGCTCGATGCCTTGAAGGGGGCCGAGCGGACCATCGAGGAGCGGCTGGAAGGGTTGGCCAAGGCCCGGCTCGATCTCTCCGAGGAGGAGGAGCCGCTCACGCGGGCGGAGAGCGAACGGCGCATGGCGGCCCAGGTCAAGCTCGACGCCGCCGAGCGGGAGCAGGAGCTGCGCGTCTTCGGATATCGCCTCGCCCTGACGCTGCCGCTCCTGGCGCTGGCCGGCTGGCTGCTGCTCAAGCGGCGGCGGAGCCGCAACTGGCCCTTCGTCTGGGGCTTCGCCTTCGCGGCGACCTTCGCGTTCTTCGTGGAGCTCGTCCCCTACCTGCCGAGCTACGGCGGCTACGTGCAATACGGTGTCGGCGTCCTCGTGACCCTCATCGCCGGCCGCGCCGCCATCGGCGCCCTGCAATCCTACAACGAGCGGCAGAAGCTCGCGGAAACGCGCCCGACCGAGGAGCGCCGGGGCGAGATCGCCACGGACCAGGCGCTGGAGCGCCTCGCCAAGAAATCCTGTCCGGGCTGCGAGCGGCCCATCGCCCTCGACGATCCGAGCCTGAACTTCTGTCCTCATTGCGGCCTCGGCGCCTTCGAACGCTGCCCCGCCTGCGACCACCGCAAAAGCACCTTCGAGCGCTTCTGCCGGGCGTGCGGAACACCCTCGGCCCATGAGGAGAGCCCGGTCGTCACGTGACGGCGGGGTTCGGACCCGCGGGCCGACCGCCGGGGGCGGAAGCCCGCTGGCGGCGGCGCCCTCGCGGCCTCGGGAAAGGACCGGGCGCTCCGGCCAAAAATCCCGCTTCGTTCGAAACCCCTCAACGATTGCAACCCACTAACCGTCGAGCTTAAATGAATTTTAACGCTGATTGGTGTGATTGATCGAGGCCTGGCAGTCTGGAACGCTGTCTCGGCGCGATGTCGAGAACGATCAGCGTGAGATGAGATGAAGAAGTCCGGCTTGAGCCTGATGTCGCTGAAGTCGCTCTATGCCCTGGTGGCGGGGGCCTCCGCCCTCGTCGGAATCGCCGTCGTCGCGGGCAGCATGACGATCGCCAGCCTGAACCGGACCGACGCGCGCAAGCCCCTCGATGCCGCCCGGACCTCCCAGCGCTTCGCCGCCGCGATCGATCGCGGAGTCTATGACGTCGTCCAGGATCTCAAGACCCTCGCGATCACCCTGAAGCAGACGTCCCAGCGCCTCGATGCGGATGAACTGCAGCCGATCCTGAGCGCATGGCTCAGGTTGCGCCCCGATTATGCCGAACTCAACCTCGTGGCCCCGAATGGCCGCGTGAAGGTCGCCGGCAACGATCTCGGCTTCGGCCGGGACGTATCCGGCCGGTCCTGGTTCCTGCGGGCCAGGGCCTCCCAGGCCATCGTGGCCGTCCCGTCCCCGGGGGGCAGCGGCCAGACCGTCTTCGACATCGCGCTCCCGGTTTCGGCGAGCGTGTCCGGAGGCGACGATATTCTCGTCGCGCGCCTGAACGAGGCGTGGCTCGGCGATATCGGGGACAAGGTACTCGGACCGTCGCGCGCGGCGGGCGGTGCCATGAGCCTGTCCGTCCTCGGCGCCGACGTCCGGTCCGGTTCCGGCCTCATGGCGCAACAGGCGGCAGGCGCACGGGAGGTGGTGGAACAGGCGACGCCGAGCGCAGGGTTCCGTGATCTCGGCCCGTCGGGCTGGCTCGCCGTGGCGCGGGCGCCGAATGCCGGGCTGCCGCGGAGCATCGAAGCATCCCTCCCCGATAACGGGAGCGTGGCGCTGTGGTTCGCCGTCTGCCTCCTGACGGCCTGCGCCGGCTGGGTCGTGGGCGACCGCATCGTGCGGCGTCTCAAGCTGATCGGGGAGAGCGAGCAAGGCGTCTCGTCGCCTTCGCGAATCGTGGAACTCCTGGAACACGAGGAACGCCTCGTCGCGCGGGAGCGCAGCGGCGTTCGTGCCTTGCAGGAGACGCGCTCGGCCCTCTCGCGCATTCGCGACCGCTTCCGCACCTTCGAGGCCATGTCGGGCTGGACCTATTGGGAGATCGACATCGATTCCGGCAGCGTCACCTGGTCCGATCCCGCCACGCGCTCGACCCATGCCATCCCGGACCGCGCCGTCGCCCTCACCGACCTGAAGAGCGGCATCGCCCCGGAAGACCGCGACCTCATGGATTTCACGATGCAGGCGGCGCTGGATCAGCCGGGCCCGCACGACGTCGTTCTGCGCACCACCGGGAGCATGGCCGAGAATGGCCAGCGTCGCCTCTTCGTTCGCTTCATTCGTGCCGAGGGCGACACGCAAACGGCCAAGCTCACGATCCTGCATGCGCTGAGCCGCGAATTCGTCGGGGAGACCGTCAAGGACGCGGATCTCGTCGGCGGCTCGCCGACGGATGGCGATGCCTCTCCGATCGAGCGCCGTCGCCGGGAGAGCGATGCCCCCGCGGAATCCCGCACCGGCACTGTCCTGCGCAAGGTCGTGGATGGGGTGATCCACGACTTCAACAACGTTCTCACCGTCGTCATCGCCAATCTCGCGACCCTTCAACGGCGGCACGACCTTCCCTCGGATCAGGGGCGCCTGATCGATGCCGCCCTGGCGGGCGCGCAACGCGGATCGAGCCTGACCCGGCGCCTCGTGAACTTCGTGCGCCGTGACGATACCGGCCTTCAGGAAACCGACGTCGGCGTGACGCTGGCCGCCTTCGGCCCGTTCCTCGGCGCCAACGTCCTGCATCAGACCACCGTCGAGACCCGCGTCCGCCCAGGGCTGGCCAAGGTGCTGTGCAGCGAGAAGGTCCTGGAGGCCGTCCTCCTCAACCTTGCCTTCCATGTCCGCGACATCGGGTCGGAAGGGTTCGCCATCGGCGCCGACGAGAAGGTGCTCACGGACGACGAGGGGATCGCCCTTCCTTCCGGCCGCTACGTGCGGATCGTCCTGGCCAGCGGAACGCCGGGCCGCCATGCCGCGGAGATGCCTTCGAGCGACAGCGAGGCGACCAAGGCCGTGGCGGCTCTCCTCACCCAGGTCGGCGGCGGCTTTCGGCTCCTCTCGGATGGCAGCGGTGGCACGGGCTTTCTCGCCGAACTCTGGCTCCCGGCCGGGGAGGCGCCCTCGGAAGCCGAGGCGTCGGAGGCCGGTGCGCGGATGCCCGCCCTTCGGGTCCTCCTCGTCGACAGCGACAGCCTCGTGCGCCAGAGCTTCGCCGATGCCCTGGTCGATCTCGGTCACGTCGTCGTCCAGGCCGGCTCGGCCGAGCATGCCCTGGCGCTCCTCGACGAGGCGACGGATTACGACGTCATGATCGCGGACTGGGCCATGCCCGTGGTGAGCGGCCTCCAGCTCGCGGTCACCATGACCAACCGCCATCCCCAGATCCGCGTCATTCTCGCGAGCCCGGGGGGGCAGCTGCCGGCGAGCGCCCGAGCCTTCCTGCATATCGAGAAGCCGTTCCGCTATCCCGCCCTCGCAGCGGTCATGCGCGATGCCGCCCGGAAGAACGCCTCGGCCGCGGCCTGAGGCGAGCCGGAGCCCGCATCATCCCGTGCGCGCCGGTTGGAGACATCGATGGGCGTCGAGCCCTAACAACGCTTGCCTAAGCAGGTTTCGCAAAAGTGGTCACCGGTTTTGCGTGCCAAAACCTGGGAAATTTCAAAGGCTAAGCAAGGTGGAGCTTTGGCACTGCCAATGCGAACCTGCTTAGCGAGAGGCGGATCGGTGGTCAGCCTTGCCCGGAAGGCGTCGAGCGGATTGCCCGCGTCGAATACCCGGTCCCCCGCCGACCACCATGTCGATCGGCCGTTCCCGGTGACGCGCGCCGTTCGGGGCTGCCGTGAGGCTCCGACACTTGGTTCTGGGATCGGCCGCCCCGCGACGGATCCGTCAGCGTCCGATTACGGCACGGAGTGAAGTCAAGCCAAGCAAGGTTTCAGTAAGGTTTCGAAAGCGTTCCAACTTCTTATATGCTGTTAGGCCCCAGTTAACGTTGACCTAACATAAAGGAACCAGCGTCGATGGTAACGAAACCCGCTGCGGGATGCATCCGGGCGCGTGGGGACAACAGGGTCGTGCCGCTATGAAGCGCTTTGCAGGTCTTACCGCTGTCCTCATCCCCGCCTTCCTCGGCGGGATGCCGGCACAGGCGGCGGATTGGTACACGGGTGCCGAGCCGGTCGCCCGCGACGATGCCTGGACGACGGCCGTGGATGCCTCGGCGGCGGTCACCTCGAACAGCTCGGCCTTCGGCTCGGTCACCGGCACGTTCGCGACGGAAGGCACCCTGCTTCAGAGCGGCCCGCGCGTCCGGGTCGAGGCCGTGGCCGGAACCTACAGTTATCCCGGTCAGGGGGTGGGCCAGCGGGTCGACGGCTACCAGCAGGAAGGCGCCCTCAGCGCCGGCTACGAGTGGATCTGGCGCGACGCCGCCTTGGCCGGCTTCGTCGGCTTCAACGTGCGGAGCAATCAGCTCTCGATCCTTGACCCGGGCAACCCGGTGGTCGGAACCGGCGTCGGCGCCAAGGTCGCTGCGAATTTCTATGCCCGACCTTCGGAAAACACGATGGTCTCGGCCTTCGGCTCCTACTCGACGCAGTTCAGCGCCTATTACACGCGCTTCCGCGCCGGATACATGGTCGCCGATGGGGTGTATATCGGACCTGAGGTGATGTTCCTGGGCGACAACTTCTTCAGCCAGTATCGCATCGGCGCCCATGTCACCGGCTTCACCATCGGCCCGATCAAGATGGCCGTCGGCGTCGGCTACGTGAAGGACCGGATCCAGGGCGGCGGCTATTACTCGAGCGTGGAGGCCCGGGCCGCGTTCTGACGTCGCACAGGCGGTGTTCCGTTTTGGTGCACCGCACTATCGTGCATGACCGCGGCGTCGTAGACGGTCATTTCTGTCCAAAACGACACATTAAGAACGCGATTTCTCTATTTCGAGCCTGGCAAGACAATCGCAACCGGTTGGCCGCACTCTGCCTGCGCGACCTGTCTGGCTCTGTCGTGATACGGGATTTGCGAAGTGAAGCATCCTTCCTCACGACAGCTTCATCAAGCCGCGCGATAATTGCCGACGTCGACCCATTGCCCGCCCCCAGAGGGATACTCGTTTTGAGATCTGCATTGCGCTGGACCGTGTGGATGGTGTCCACGGTCGCCGTACTCGCTCTGCTGAGCCAGCCGATCAGCACGCAGGATCAGCTGGCCATGAGCCTGTGCGCCATGGCGGCGATGATCGTGCTGTGGATCTTCTTCGACAACCCGCCGGCGCGGTTCGTCTTCCTGGCCCTCGGGAGCCTCGTGGTCCTGCGCTACATGTTTTGGCGCGTCACCAACACGCTGCCGTCTCCGTCCGATCCGGTGAGTTTCGGGTTCGGCCTCGTCCTCTTGCTCGGCGAACTCTACTGCGTCTTCATCCTCTTCATCAGCCTCATCATCAACGCCGATCCGTTGCGCCGCAGCACGCCGCCCATGGACGCGCCCGAGGATCTCCCCACCGTCGACATCTTCGTGCCGAGCTACAACGAGGATGCGGGGATCCTCTCGACGACCCTGTCCGCCGCCAAGCTCATCGACTACCCGGCCCACAAGCTCCACGTCTGGCTGCTCGACGACGGCGGCACCGACCAGAAATGCGCCGATCCCAACCTCGCCAAGGCGCAGGAGGCGATCCAGCGGCGCAGTGAACTGCAGGCCCTGTGCAAGGCACTCGGCGTCACCTACCTGACCCGGTCGCGCAACCAGCACGCCAAGGCCGGCAACCTCAACAACGGTCTCAAGCATTCCCAGGGCGAGATCATCGTCGTCCTCGATGCGGACCACGTTCCGTTCCGCTCGTTCCTGCGGGAGACGATCGGGCATTTCGCCGCCGATCCGCGCCTGTTCCTGGTCCAGACCCCGCACGCCTTCCTCAATCCGGATCCGATCGAGCGAAACCTGCGCACCTTCGACCGCATGCCGTCCGAGAACGAGATGTTCTATTCGGTGACGCAGCGCGGCCTCGACAAGTGGAACGGGTCGTTCTTCTGCGGCTCGGCCGCCCTCCTGCGCCGGCGCGCCCTGGACGAGGCCGGCGGATTCTCCGGCGTGACGATCACAGAGGATTGCGAGACCGCCTTCGAGCTGCATTCCCGTGGCTGGAACAGCATCTACGTGGACACGCCCCTCATCGCCGGACTGCAGCCCGACACGCTGGTGGCCTTCATCGGCCAGCGCTCGCGCTGGTGCCAGGGCATGTTCCAGATCCTGATGCTCAAGAACCCGCTGTTCAAGCGCGGGCTCCACCCGATCCAGAAGCTCGCCTACCTGTCGAGCATGACGTTCTGGTTCTTCCCGGTGCCGCGCATGATCTTCATGTTCGCGCCTCTGCTGCACATCTTCTTCGACCTGAAGATCTTCGTCGCCAGCGTCGACGAGTCGATTGCCTACACGGCGACCTACATCGTCATCAACCTGATGATGCAGAACTACGTCTACGGCAAGTTCCGCTGGCCGTTCGTCTCGGAGCTCTACGAATACGTCCAGGGCCTCTATCTCTTCCGCGCGATCATTTCGGTGATCGTGTCGCCGCGCAAGCCGACCTTCAACGTCACGGCCAAGGGCGCGGCCCTCGACCAGGATCATCTCTCGCCCATGGCCTGGCCCTATTTCGCGGTCTACGGCCTTCTCCTCATCGGCTGCGGCACGGCCCTCTACCGCTACCTGTTCGAGCCCGGCGTCACCAACCTGATGCTGGTCGTGGGCCTGTGGAACTTCTTCAACCTCCTCACCGCCGGCGTGGCCCTCGGTGTGGCGGCCGAGCGCCGGACCACCGAGGCGAGCCCTTCGCTGGCGATCGACCGGCAAGGACGCCTCGTCTTCGGGGGACGCGCCCTCGATGTGGCCATCGAGCGCGCCTCCGCGCTCGGCTGCACCATCCGTTTCGGAGCCGAGGGCCTGCCGCCGGGGGCCGGGAGCACCCACCGCATGGGCCAGCTCTCCGTGGTTCCCATCGACGGCGCCCCCGTGCAGGTTCCGCTGCCGGTGGAGATCGGAGAGATCACGCAGGCCGGCGACGAGATGGTGGTCACCCTGCAGTTCCAGCCCCTCGATCCCAAGGGCTACGGGGCGCTGGCGAGCCTGATGTACGGCGATGCCGGCGCACTCTTACGCTTCCAGCAGGGTCGCCGCCGGCACAAGAACATCGTCTCCGGCACGCTGCAGCTGATCTGGTGGGGCCTGGTCGAGCCGTTTCGCGCGGCGAGCTATGCCTTCAAGGCCGGGCACGCCTCGACGGAGGCCGCCGCCCCCAAGGCCGCCAAGGCGCCTGCCGTCCTGCCGAAACAGGGCGCGACAGCCCCCCTCCTGGCTCAGCGCCCGGCGCCCTTCACCGCCCCCACAGAGACGCCCACCGCCCCGCCCGGCCCATCCGACAATCCCCTCGTCGTCCGTCAGGGACCGAACCGTATCCCCGGCAGCGAGGCCGCCACGGACTGGGTCCGGCTGATGCTGGAATTCGAGAACGACCGCCTTCTCGAAGGAGCCGGAAAGCAGGCGAACCGCGGGTCCAACGACCCGCTCGTGCGGACGTGAGGGAGATCGCAATGCCGTCCGTTCGCGTCCTCGCCTGCCTCACCGCCCTCGGCCTCCTCGTGCAGGTGCCGGCGAGCCAAGCCCAGAGCTTTCTCGGATCGGGGCCGACCGAGCGCTTCTCGGTGCCCCCCGTCGGCGATGCCATGCGCCGCCCCGACGCCCCACCGCCCCGCGCCAGCGCCCCGCCGGAGGAGGCCCGGCGCGACACGCCCGCCGCCAGGATCGCGCCGGCGCGGCGTCTGGCGGCCACCACCGACGGGTTCCGGATGGAGGGCGAGGAGGCGACTCTGCGCTTTCCCGTCTATCTGACGGAAGCACAGACGCGGGGCCGTCCGCGCCTGCGCATCTCCTACCTGTCGGCGATCTCGGTGGCGCCGGAAGCCTCGGAACTGACCGTGAGCGTCAACGGCGCGGTGGTCGGCCGCACCAGCATCCAGGCGCCGGGCGCGGTGAAGGTGGTGGAGTTCGAGATACCGGAGGGGAGCCTCAAGCTCGGCTACAATTCTGTCTCCCTGCAGGCGAGTCAGCGCCACCGGGTCGATTGCTCGCTCAACGCCACCTACGAACTCTGGACGCAGATCGACCCGTCGCGGTCCGGCCTCGTCGTCGCGCCGGTCGCAGCGGCCAGCCTCGAACTCAAGGATCTCCCCGCCCTCGAGCCCGACGACAGCGGTGCCCTGCCGGTCCGGGTGGTGGCGAACGACAAGCCGAACCTGCCCCGGCTCGAGCGCATGATCCACGCCGTGGAGGCGGTGGGTCTCATCGGCCGTATCGCCCGGCCGGTGGTCGAGTTCGGCCCGCCCATGTCGGGCCGGGCCGGCCTCAACCTCATCGTCGGGACGGCGGCGGAACTGCGGGAGATGCCCGATCTCGAATCGATCGGCGCCACCGGCGGGCCGAGGCTGGTGGTGCTCCCGCCGCGCGCCGACAGGGCGCCGACCCTCGTCGTCAGTGGCACCAGCTATGCCGAGATCGAGGAAGCCATCGCCACCCTGGCGCGGGGAGGCGAGGTCTACGGCACCCCGGCCGGCCTGAAGGCTGCGTCCCTGGCGCGCGGTACCGTCATGGAGGGGGACGAGACGGTCTCGCTGCAGAGCCTCGGCGTCTCGACCCGCGAATTCTCGGGGCGGCTCCTGCGCACCGCCTTCGACGTCTACCTGCCTTCGGACTTCCTGCCCGCCGACTACGGCAAGGTCATGCTGAACCTGGCGGGCGCCTACGCGTCCGGCCTGACCTCGGAAGCCCGCATCCTCGTGGATCTCAACGGCAGCAATGCCGCCAGCGTGCCCCTGGCCCAGACCCGCGGCGAGGTGTTCGAGAACAACACGATCCCGCTGCCCCTCGCGAGGTGGCGTCCGGGCCTCAACCGGGTGGCGATCATGGCCCAGGTTCCCACCCCGGCGGACGAGACCTGCGGCCTCAACGCCATGGATTCGAAGCGGGAGCGGTTCCTGATCCTCGACCGCGCGAGCCTGTCGATCCCCACTTTGGCGCGCGCGGCCAGGATCCCCGACCTCGCTGCGACGACGAGCGGAGCCCTGGCCTTCGTGAAGTCCGAGCGCCGTCCGCGCCTGGTTCTGCCGACCCTCGACAAGGACACGGTGGCCGCCGCCGCGACCCTCGCCGCCAGGCTGGCGGGCGCCGCCGGGCGGATGATCGACTTCGAACTCGCCGGCGACATGCAGGGCGGCTCCTCCGGGCCGACCCTGGTCGTCGGCCCGGTGCGCTCCCTGTCCCCCGCCACCCTCTCGGGGCTCGGCCTCGACCCGGACCAGATCAAGGCGATCTGGCAGGCGCGGGCGGAGACGGCGCGGGCTCCCGGTCAGTCCGGCTCGGTGCCGGCGCCGACGCTGGACCGGCTTCGCCGCAACCTGCCGCCGCGCTGCAGCCTTCCCGAACTGATCCTGCGCCCGGCGCCGGTCTCGATCCCCGCCGCGCCCCCCGCCGCAGAGACGCGGCGCGCCCCCCAGGCCAGGCTGTCGGACGGTGATCTCGTGACCAAGTGGGACGAGACCCTGCGTGCGCGCCATCCCATCCTCGAAGCGGCGGACGGCGTGGTCGAGCGGGCCGGTGCCCTGATCGGCACCCTCATCGGCGATCCCCGCGCGTTGTTCAGCGCGGGGCCATCGACGCCCGCCACCGTCACCGTCCCTTCCGGCGCCAGCCTGCTCATGGCCCAGGGCTTTCCGTCGAAGGCGGCGGTGCAGAGCGGCTTCGATGGGTCGGTCACCGTGGTCACCGCCCCCAACGCCCTGCTGCTCAAGGCCTCGACGGCCTGCCTCGTGGATCCCGAGGTCTGGTCGCGGATCGACGGGCGCTTCGCATTCCTCGATGCATCCGACGGCTCCCTCGAGACGGTGGGCCCCCGGAACGTCGACATCATCGAGACGAAGACCCGCTCCCTCTCCAACATCCGCCTCGTCACCGCCGGCTGGCTCTCGATGAACCCGGCGATCTACGTGGCCCTCACCCTTGGCCTCGCCCTGCTCCTCGGCCTGGCGACGACATCGCTGGTGCGCAATATCGGCCGGAAGAACGGATGACCCGCACCCTGCATCCCATACTGGGCCTTGCGCTCGGCGCCGCGCTCGCCGTCGCGAGCCCCTGGATCGGTCCCGCGAGGGCGCAGGACGGCGCCTCGCCGGTCCCGCCCGCCACCGCGATCCCCGGTGCCCCCAACGCGAAAGGCGATGCCATGCCCGGAGCCTCCAGGGCGACGGCCCTCGCCGATTCCTTGAAGAACCCCGATGTCTGGCGCTCCTACCGGTCCCGCTTCATCACCGAGGCGGGCCGGGTGGTGGACACCGCCAACGGCATGATCAGCCACAGCGAAGGGCAGGGCTACGGCATGCTCCTCGCCGTGGCCGCCAATGACAGGGTCACTTTTGAACGGCTGTGGGGATGGACCCGCGCCAACCTGATGGTTCGCTCCGACGAGTTGATGGCCTGGCGCTGGGAGCCCGGCAAACGGCCGGCCGTGGCCGATCTCAACAATGCTTCCGACGGCGATGTCCTCGTCGCCTGGGCCCTCACCGAGGCGGCCGAGGCCTGGGACGAGGCCTCGTACCGGGTGGCCGCGCGGCGCATGGCCGTGGAGGTCGCACGCAAGACCATCCTGTTCAAGGACAGGAACGGCGCCCTGCTGCTACCGGCGGTCTCCGGTTTCTCCGCCGCGGAGCGCGCGGACGGACCGCTGATCAACCTCTCCTACTGGGTGTTCCCGGCCTTCGCCCGCCTCCCCATCGTGGCCCCCGAATTCGACTGGGCGGCTCTGACCGCCAGCGGCCTCAACCTGATCCGCCGCTCCCGCTTCGGCACGGCGAAACTGCCGACCGAGTGGATCTCCCTCAAAGGAGAGGAGCCGCATCCGGCGGACGGCTTCCCGCCGCTGTTTTCCTACAACGCCATCCGCATCCCGCTCTACATGGTCTGGGCGGGAGTCGGGCGCCCCGCCGATTACGAGCCTTTCGTCGCCCTCTGGTCGGGCCCCGACCGCGAGCGTCTGCCCATCGTCGATACCGCCGACGGCCGGACGGTCGAGTCCTTGAGCGAGAGCGGCTACACTGCCCTGTCGGCGCTTCTCCTGTGCGACAGGAAGGGCACGCCGCTGCCCGACGGGTTCGGACGGCCACAGGCCGGCGAGAACTATTACCCGACGACGCTGCACCTCCTGTCGATGGTGGCGCTGCAGATGAGGAACCTGTCATGTCCGGCACGGTGATCCGCGTGAGGGAAAGGCCGGCCAGCGCTTCTGCGATGGCGCGCCCGCGACGGCTGGCACTGCTGTGCGGCGCCTCCCTCGCCGGGTTGTGTCTCGTCGCTCCGGTGGCGGCGCAGACCGAGAACCCGGACGAGGCGGCGCGGGCGCCCGCGATCACCGCCGCGCCCGGCAGTTCCGGCGCCGCCGGCATGGTCGACGAGAGCGCTCTGCGCTACTACGCGTCGCAGAAGCAGACGGCTCGGATGAACGCCGAGGCTGCCCGGCTGAAGCAGCTCTATCCCGGCTGGGTCGAGCCCACCGACCTCGACACCCTCCAGCCGAGCCCGCCGGAAGAGGCGCCGCTCTGGGACCTGTTCACCGCCGGGCGTTTCGACGACCTCGACGCGGCGATCGCGGCCCGGCGCGCGGCGGACCCGAACTGGCGCCCGTCCGACGAGCTGTCGCGCAAGCTCCTGCGGGCCAGCTTTCGCAGCCGCCTGAAGGCCCTGACCGCCGCGCACAAGACGGCGGACATCGTGGCCCTCTACCGGGCGGACCCCTCCGCCCTCGATCCCAGCGACGTGGAGAGCTACTGGACGACGGCGGAGGCCCTGGCCTCCGAGGGGGGCACCGCCGAGGCCCTGGCCCTCTACAAGTCCGTGCTGGACGCCAGCAACGACACCGGCGTGCGGCTTGCGACGATCCAGAAGGCGATGGCCACCCTGCCGATGACCATGGCGGAGAAGCTCGTCGCCATGGGCCGCACCGATGCCGAGGGAGGTTCCGAGTTCAAGGCGATCTCCAACGACATCACCCGCGCCCGCATCGTCGCCGATCTCCACGGCGCTCCGGCCCAGGAGCCGAGCCCGGCGGACATGGCCGCGTTCCAGGCCTATGCCCGCGCCTCCGGCGATTCGAGTCAGACCGGATTGCTCGGCTGGTACACCTACAACCACCGCCAGTTCCGGGCGGCGCTCGACTGGTTCAAGCTCGCGATCAGCCGTGGCGGCGATGCCATGATCGCCCACGGCCTCGCCCATACCCTGCGCGAACTCGGGATGCTGCGGGAGGCCGAAGAAGTCGCCTATGCCTGGCGGGACAAGTATGTCGGCAACAGCATCCTGTTCATCGACCTCATGGGCCGCAAGCTCACCCAGGCCAATCCGAGCTTCATCGACCTCGACCGGATCAACCGCTACGCCAAAGTGACCCTGGCCACGGCGTCGGGGGAGGGGGCCGAGGCCCTGGGCTGGTACGCCTATAATTCCTGCCAGTTCGAGGCCGCCCTCGAGTGGTTCCAGCACGCGGTAGCCTGGCTTCCGAGCGAATCCGCCGTGTCCGGCTACGCCCTGTCGCTGCAGCGCCTCAAGCGGAAGCAGGACTACCTCACCCTCGTCAACCGCTATGACGGCCTGTTCCCGAAGGTGGTGGACCTGGTGTTCCGCGAGGGACCGGCCGGACCGCCCCTGGCCTGCGCGGCGACCGCGGACGCGTCCCCGCCCCAGGGCGGGCGCCCGGCACCTGCCGCCTCCGTCCCCCCCACCGCGCCCGCCCGGAACACCGCCGCCTATGGCCGGGTGCCCAAACCGGATTCGTCGGGGGACGGCCAGGCGAAGCCGCTGCCGGTCCAGCGCAGCGAGTTCCCCCTCGCGGTGCCGGCGGAGAACCCCCTGCGCTACGCTCCCCCCTCCCTGGCGCGGGTGGTCGCGGATCGGCAGGACGGGGCCTTCCTGCCCGAGCCGCCCGCGTCGAAGACCATGCCGCTCGTGGCGCGCCGGGTGTCGGGAGCGGGGCCGATGCCCTATGAGAGCTATGGCTTCAACCTGATGCCGGGCTATGACGGTTCCGAGCGTCCTTCCACCCTGTCGGAGCCGGGCGAGGGCACCCTATGGCGAGCGCAGCAGGCCGCGCGAAGCCGTGCCCCGCAGGAGCGGGCGGCGTCGGAGACGGACCGCTTTACTTTGCCCAATTCTCAGGCCGTCAACCGCGGCTACGATAACCCCGACACCGCGCCGAGCTCGATGCAACGTCCATGATCCGCTCCAATCGGCCCTTAGCCGCCCCGCGATCCGGCGTTTTCGCCGCCTTGATCCTCCTGCCGTTGGTGTTCACGACGCGGGCGGCCCTGGCGGAGTCCGTGATCGAGATCCCCGGCGCGGGCCGCATCGCGGATGTGGCGCAAACCGCGTTTCGCGATGGCTACGCCCAGCGCGTCACCTATGCCGGGGGGGCGCGCAACTACGCCGAAATCAGCGTTCGCAACGGTACCGATACGGGCGCTCGCTTCGGCCCGACTCTGTCCATGGGAAAGCCGAGCCGCCTCGGCATCGCCGCGGAGCTTCTGGCGCGATTCCCCGGGGAAAGCATGCGCGTCTCCACCGTGCCCAAGCGGAACGCCTACGGCCCGGTGGGCCTCGCGGTGGGCAGCAACTGCCTCTACGCCTGGCAATGGATCGACCTCGCTCCACGGTCGGGCGGGCGATCGGCTCCCGACAGCCTCTTCGGCGGCAGTACCGAGCGCGCGGCGTCCCTTCGGGTCAGCCTGTGCCGGACGGCCACCGCGACCCTGGCGGATCTCGTCTCCGGCGTTGAACGCATGCATCTTTCCATCGGCGCCGGACGAGATGGCGGTGGCGCGCGCGTGTCGAGCCGTCCAGCGCCCAAGGTGCGGCGCGAGCGTCCCTCCGCCCAGGCCGCGAAAGCGGTCGAGAAGCCGGCAAAGGCGGATCCGCAGCCCCCCGGAGCCATGGAGCGGCCGAGCACGCGGGCTCAGAGGGCCGAGGACAACCGGCGTGAGCCACAGCCGCCGAGCTTGGAGCGCAGCGTCCCAACTGTTCCACAGCCCGCCGCCGGCACCGCCACCGTGCCCCTGCCGGCCGGTCCCGCCGCCGGGGCACCGCGGTACATTACTGATACCGCGCCCGCTCTCGCGCCCACGGCTCCCGTCGCCGCGCCCAAACCCGCGCCCAGAAGCGTGGAAACGGAAGACCGTCTGTCTCCTGACCTACCCCTACGAGCCTATCGTCCGCCGCCGTAACAGTATTCGCACCCATCGATTACGCCCCGACCCCGTACCCGCAATCAACGCCAGGCCAATGGCCTCTCACGGTGTGATGTCGGAGAGTCTGAATCGTTCGTTCTTGGCCCATGGGGCGCACGAATACATCGTTACCGGGTTGCCTCAGCATGATGACGGTACTTGTCTGGTTGCGTGCTGTGTCGATCACGGGCGGAGTTATAATTTGAAGATCGCATATCTGCGCTCTCTATCACTCTATGATTGAATGGCTGCCTGTAGCTAATATTGATCTCGTGATGCTCATTGTGATGCCAAGATAAAATGATGCATTCGCCTCGTGCTGAGGTGACATTGTGCACCTTTCGGGCGCAAGATCTGTTTTTTCAACTTGTTCGTGTATTTTCGCCGTGTCTTTAAAAGGCTTCGGAATGGTATATGGATTGCTAAGATTGAATTAGTAATTTCGCGTCGGGGCGATATTCGCAATGCAGCATTTCGACAAAGGGCATTTGCCCGATTCAAGTCGTCATTTTGCCGATCATCTGGCCATCAAGGCCATTTTAGTCTGTCGAGTTGTGATGGAAGTTGTCTTGATCGGGGCGGTGTTGTTTGGAGCTCTGTCTCTGCTTCAAGTCTAACATCAGATCTGAGATATTTTTTATATTTTTACGGCGAATTTATATTTATGATAAATATAAAAATATGATAATTTATTGATATGATGTCATTATATCGATCATATGTTCGAGGGGTAGTCGATTGATTCCAAATAATCATCGATGTTACGAAAGTCGAGCCCATTCTGTCTGATCAACCGGAGGCCGGGCGACCGCTCTGCTCCTCTCGACGACACGAAGCGTCGCCGGTTTGCCGGCAAGAGGCGGGGAAACATTCGTCCGCAAAAGCACTGAAATTCAAAAAAGTGTTTTCTTGCGAACGCGCAACTCATCTCGCTAAGACATGGCACGTCGACGTGATCCTTCATCGGACGGGTTGATGATCAGCAGTCGAGACCAAGCTTTCGTCACGGCTTGAGCTAGGTCTCGTTCCTTGCCGGACACGCTTTCCCAATCTGGAGACGATGATGACCGACGACACGCCGCGGGCCGGGTCGGGCGCCGCCTTGCCGCCGCCGGCCCATGCCGGCAAGTGTTTCGTCCACTGGAGCGACCGGCGTTCATCGACCCCGCCCGTTGGGCGGGTTGGGTGAGGCCCATGAGTGACGCACCTCGCTTCGGGATCTGGGCGGCCGTCCACGGCTCGCGCGCGTCCCACCACGATCCGGACGAGCCGGACGATGCCAGCTGGACCCGTAACCGGGCCCTGGTGTTGGAGGCCGAGGCACTGGGCTTCGACTCGGTCCTGGTCGCCCAGCACACGGCGAACCCTTACGATGACGAGCGCGACCAACTGGAAGCCTGGACCGCCTCCGCTTCCCTCGCCGCCCTGACGAGGCGGATCGAGATCATCGCGGCGATCAAGCCAGGGCTCTACCATCCCGTCGTGCTCGCCAAGATGGCCCTGCAGATCGAGCATGTGAGCGAGGGCCGCTTCGCCCTCAACCTCGTGAATGCCTGGAACAAGGCCGAGTTCGAGCGCGCGGGCCTGCCCTTTCCGGCCCATGACGACCGCTATGCCTATGGCCAGGAATGGATCGGCCTCGTCGACCGCCTGATGCGGGGCGAGCGCGTGACCCATGCGGGCCGGCATTTCCAGGTCGAGGATTATCAGTTGCGCCCGGCCGGGACCTTCCGGCCGCGGCCCACGATCTATCTCGGCGGTGAATCCGAGCCGGCCCGCGCCCTGGCGGCGGAGCGGGCGGATGTCTGGTTCATCAACGGACAGCCCCTCGACGATGTCACAGCCCTGGTCGCGGATGTGGCGCGCCGGCCCGCCGCCAACGCACCGCTGCGCTACGGCCTCTCGGCCTTCGTGATCGCCCGCGAGACGGATGCCGAGGCGCAGGCCGAGCATGCCCGGCTCTTAGGCTTGGCCCGGCGCGACGAGGGGCTACGGAATGCCACGAGAGCCCGAACCGACACGGCGAGCGTGATGTTCGCCAAGACCGATGCGGCAGCGACCCAGCATGTCGGCACCAATGGCGGCACGGCGGCCGGGCTCGTGGGCAGCTACGAAACCGTCGCCACGCGCATCCGCGCCTTTCATGACGCCGGTATCGACCTGTTCATGCTGCAGTTCCAGCCGTTCGAGGCCGAGATGCGGCGCTTCGCCGAGCAGATCCTGCCTCGGGTGCGCTGAGCCTGCGGGACGGAGGGGGAGGCCCAACCCTCATCGTCTGTCCCGGGGGGGTGTCACGATGTCTCTTTTGCATGAGGGTGAACATCTATATATCGGGAGGTCACGCAGGAGGATCTCACCGTGCCGAAGGTCTCACAGGCGCAGGCCAAGCTGAACCGGCAGCGGGTCGTCGAGGTGGCTGCCGCCCTGTTCCGCGAGCGCGGGCTGCACGGCGTCGGCGTCGCCGATATCATGGCCTCGGCGGGTCTGACGCATGGCGGCTTCTACGGCCAGTTTGCCAGCAAGGAGGCGCTGGCGGTCGAGGCTTTCGACCTGGCCGCCAACCAGAACTGGCGCCCCGATGATCTCGACGGATGGATGGCCGGTTACCTGACCCTCGGGCACGTTCGAAATCCGGGGGTCGGCTGTCCGCTGGCTGCCATGGTCAACGACGTGTCGCGCGAAGCGCCCGGTTCTCCGCTGCGGGCGCGGTTCCTCCACGGTGCCCGCGACCTGATCGAGCGCATGACGGGCCTGCTTCCCACGGCCCTGGCGAAGCGGCGGCGGCAGCGGGCCCTCGCGAGCCTGTCGCTCATGATCGGAGCCGTCGCCCTGGCCCGCGCCATCGACGACGATGAGCTCAGCGAGGAGGTGCTGGCGGCGGCCCGGAGCGTCCTGACCACGGGCAAGGTCGCCTGACGGGGCGGGATCAGCCCTTCCAGGCCTTGAGCGCCGCGAAGGGGCTGGATGCCGGATCGGGCTGGGGCGGGTTGAGCACCGGCTCGACCTGAGCCACGGCATCGGCCAGGGAAAAGGCCGATCCGGCATTCAGCTTGCCGCCGGCCGCATCCTTGTGGCCGCCGCCACGGAACTTGCGGGCACCGTCCAGCGCCGTCTCGTTGTTCGAGCGGAACGACAGCGAACCCGTGCGCTGGACATTGACCACGCGGGTTGCCCTGCCTCCCTCCATCACGAGGTCGGACACGCGCTGGAACATGCCCGAATCGAGGCCGAAGGACAGCAGCGTGCCATCCGAGAGCCGCTGGAACAGGGCATCCGACCGGGCGAGCGCCCTGGCCATCCGCATGCGGGTGGTGAGGGTTGGGTCGTCCTGGGGCTCGTCGGCCAGGAGCGCATCCACGAGGCGACGCCGGGTCGCGGCGATCTCCGCCTCGACACGGGCCGGCGATGCGCCCTCGCGCAGCAGGGCGGAGACTGCTCGCAGCAACGCGCTGATGAAGCGGTCATGCCAGGGATGGCCCACCGGGATCAGGGTCGCGACGTTGTCCCAGAAGATCTCGTCCAGGGCGAGACCGCCCCGGAAAGTCGGGCGCTCCTTCTTCCACAGGTCGAGGGCATCGACGGCGGCCACCAGGGTCTCGAGTTCCTCGGTCGTCTCGCCCTCCACCTCGCGCGAGGCGTAAAGCTCCCGATGCTCGTAGGCGAGGCGGGTGGCGCAGCGGTCCTCGTCGATGAGGACGACCACGTTCGGGTCGGAGAGTTCGACTTTGGTGAGGCCGGGTCTCTCCGGCACGGGCGCGAGGGTCAGGCCCTGCTCGCGCAGCTGGTCGAGGGACGAGGCATGGTGGTCGAGCACGATCAGCCGGTGCCGCACGGCCTCGTCGCGACGCAGGTTCATGGCGGTGAACCGGGTGATGAAGGTGACGGCGACGGCCTCCAGCCCGAGATCCGTCATGATCAGGCATTCGGGCGCCGGGACGCGGGAGAGCCGCTTCAATTCCGCGTCGACCACCGGGCCGACATCGGCATAGCGCGGGATATGGACGATCCGCGACACGTCGAGGAAGGCACCGACGATGGTCGACGCGCCGTAGCCGTCGAGGTCGTGGTGGGTCAGCTGGGTGACGGTCAAGATTCGTCCTCGTGGCTCGGGTCTTCCGCTCGCCTTATGGGGCAGACGGACGGCCGCGGCGAGCCATACCACCGGGGATCGGGTGAAATTACCCGGCGCGGCAGGTTACGCCGCGCGGTGCGGCATCTGCGGTTCGATGTCCAGGGCGCATCCGGCGCCGTGCGTCCATATTTCCGTTCGGTTTCGGAGGACGCGATCCATGCCCCGCTCGTCCACGGCCGAGGCGGTCAACCTCCGGCGTTCGGGGATCGGATTCCACGGTGTCTGCGCGCGTCATCGTTTTCGTTCAGCGTCCGTGCAGCTTTGCAAATGTAGGGTGGATCAACGGCTCAGCTTGGTCGGGTGCGTCGTGGTAACAATTCGTCCTTCGATATATCAATTCACGACAGAGACGCTGCTTTTACAAGCTTAAAGATTTATGAATACATTTTTCAGAACGCGTTAAAGCGCTCGCCACTAGGACCGACACCGACATAACGGTGGAGAGCCATGACGATCGACGCCAGCGATATCCACGGCCCTTTCGAGGAGCTGGACGCGGGGAAACGGGCCTCCGGTTTCCACACCGATGGCGGCGAAGCGTCGTCTCCCGAAGCAGCCTTGGCCGCCCCCGGCCCGGTTGGCGCCCGAGCCGGCGTGAACCGAGCCGGCATGGACACGGAGTCCCGGCGCCGGATCGGACGAAACCTCCGTATCCTCTACGGCGACGTCCTCAATCTGCCGCTGCCCGACCGGTTCGAGGTCCTCCTCGCCGAACTGTCGGCCAAGCCTGCTTCGCGGGAGATCTCATGATGACCAGCCTCCTCCATCCTATCGGAACGCCCGCCGGCGCCGATTCCGAAATGCGCGATCTCCTGCTCGGTGCGATCCCGGCCCTCAGAGCGTTCGCTTATTCGCTGACCTATGATCTCGACCGCAGCGACGACCTGGTTCAGGACACGCTGGTGCGAGCCTGGACCAAAGCGGACAGCTTCGCCCGCGGCACGAACCTGACGGCGTGGCTGTTCACCATCCTGCGCAACCTGTTCTATTCCGAGCAGCGCAAGCGCAAGCGCGAGGTCGAGGATGCCGACGGTGCCCATGCCGCGCGGCTGACCAGCCTGCCCGAGCAGGAGATCCGGGTGGAGATGCGCGAGTTTCAGGCCGCCCTCGACCTCCTGCCGCTGAGCCAGCGCGAGGCCCTCGTCCTCGTGGGCGCTCAGAGCTTCACCTACGAGGAGGCCGCCGAGATCTGTGGCGTCGCCGTGGGGACGATGAAGAGTCGTGTCAGCCGCGCCCGTGGCCGGCTGATCGAGACCCTGGGCATGAACGGCACCGACGATATTGGGGCCGACGCGCTCACGCGGGCGGCGCTTGGCGGCCCCTGACGCCGCTGCGCCGGCTTCCCGTGACGGCGGCTCGGCGTATCGCGGAAGGTGCCCTTACTTGCACTCCTCGCGGGCGCGCTTCATCGCGTCGCCGAAGCCCGCCAGCGCGTACTCGTCGCTGGTGGAGGTGCCGCGCATGGACACCGTCTTGACCTGGACCTTGGCCAGTTTGGCCATCTCGCCGACGAGGCGGGCTTCCTCGGACGGATTCTGCAGCCAGGCATTCTCATCCTTCACCACAAGGCCGTATTGCGAACTGCCGAGACTCAGGGTTGGGTCAGAGGCGGCGGTGGCGTTGGCCTTTGCCTGGCTGGCGGCCGGTTTGGGCGGGAAGCCGAACATCACCGCGACCTCGTTCTGGACGTTGTCCCCCTTGCGGATGGTCACGAACAGGTAGGCGGTGTCACGCTTGAGGGTCTTCGGCGAACGGGTCTGCGGCTGGGCGATGGCGTAGCAGGTGCGCGACTTGCCCTGGCCGTTTGCGAAGACGTTCCAGTCCCCGAAGATCGCCACCGGCGTCGCCTGCTGCATGCCCGGTGCGCTCACCGCCTTCTTTCTCTCCCGCCCGCGTCCCCGGGATTTCGCCGGAGCCTCGGTCTCGGCGGCCGCCTCTTGCTGCGCCATGGCCGATGAGGGGCCGGTGATAGGGGCCGGGCCGAGGGTCGACAGGATAGCCGCTGTGGCGCTGACGACGAGAAGGCGGCGGAGAGGATGCAGCATCGTGTTCAGGTTCTCGAATACGAAAGAAAGGCCGCCGGCCGCGCGCGCGGCGGACCTGCGTCGGCAGCGGCGGATCGGCGGCGTTCGTCGTGGTGTCGACACATGCCGCAAAATTGTCCGGAATTGCGGCGGGATAGCATCGGGCGGCATCCCGTCGGGCCTGATCGAGCATCAGATCCGCGCGCATGAGCCCCGCATGCGGGGACGGTTCAAGCCGGGTGCGCCTCCGGTCCGAAGGTCGCTCCGGCGAGGATGGCACCCATCGCCACCTCCACCTGAGGCGGCTCGGCGATCGCCACACCGACCGTCGACGGATCGGCGATGGAGGCCGGCACATGCGAGGTGGTGACTGTCGCTTCCATCACGTCGCGGACCGGAAGGGCGCGGGGCTTCGGGTCGTTGTAGGGCGTGTTGTAGCATTTGCGGATCGATGCCCAGAACGCCGCCCGGTCGGACTCCGGCAGGCGGGCGAGGACGGAATCGATCACGGTGGTGGCGTCCGCCGCGAGGGCGGCGGTCTCTTCGGGGTTCATCCAACTCTCGACGGGCATCGACATCTCCGGCGTGCTTGGTCCGAGCTTTAGGCAGGATCACATAGCTCGACCGTGAACGCATCCGCTGCGGCCGAGCTTTTTTGTCGCCCTGTGAATCACGCCGCTCCGGAGGGCGCGTCGAGCAGCGCCAGCCAGCGCGTGGCCTGCGTCCGGACGTTGTCCGGAGCGGTGCCGCCGTAGCTGGTGCGGCTGGAGACCGAGTTCTCCACGCCCAGCACCGCATAGACCGCATCGGTGATCCTGGGCTCTGCCTCCTGCATCTCGGAGAGGGATAGCTCCTCCAGCCCGATGTCCCTGGCCGAGGCGGCGCCGACGAGGCGGCCGGTGACGTGGTGCGCTTCGCGGAACGGCAGGCCGAGTTCGCGCACCAGCCAATCGGCGAGGTCGGTGGCGGTGGCGTAGCCGGAGCCGGCGGCGCGGGCGAGTACGTCGGCGTTGGGCTTCAGGTCGCGCACCATGCCGGTCATGGCGGCGAGACACAGGGAGAGCGCCTGGAGTGCGTCGAACGTACCTTCCTTGTCCTCCTGCATGTCCTTCGAATAGGCCAGCGGCAGGCCCTTCATCACGATGAGCAGGCCGGTGAGCGCGCCGATGACGCGGCCGGACTTGGCCCGCACGAGCTCGGCCGCATCCGGGTTGCGCTTCTGCGGCATGATCGACGAGCCGGTGGTATAGCCGTCCGACAGCCTGACGAAGTTGAACTGCGCCGAGGTCCAGACCACCAGTTCCTCGGCGAAGCGCGACAGGTGCACGGCGCAGATCGAGGCGGCGGAGAGGGATTCCAGCGCGAAGTCGCGGTCGGCCACCGAGTCGAGGGAGTTGGCGGTGGGCCGGTCGAAGCCGAGCGCTTGCGCCGTGGCGTGACGGTCGATGGGGAAGGAGGTGCCGGCCAGTGCCGCGGCCCCGAGCGGGCACTCGTTCAAGCGGGCACGGGCATCGCGAAAGCGCCCGCGGTCGCGGGCCAGCATCTCCACATAGGCGAGGCAATGGTGGCCGAACGTGACGGGCTGGGCCGATTGCAGATGGGTGAAGCCGGGCATCACGGTCGCCGCATGGGCCAGCGCCTTCTCGGCCAGGGCCCGCTGCAGGCCGGCGGCCTGCTCGTCGAGGCTGTCGAGGGTGTCGCGCACCCAGAGCTTCATGTCGGTGGCGACCTGGTCGTTGCGCGAGCGCGCGGTGTGCAGGCGCCCGGCGGTGGGGCCGACGATCTCGGTGAGCCGGCTCTCGACGGACATGTGGATGTCCTCGAGCTCGCGCTTGAACACGAAACCACCGCCCTCGATTTCCGCGCGCACGGTCTTGAGACCGTCCTCGATCGCCGCCACATCGGCGGATGGCAGGATGCCTGACTTGCCCAGCATCGCCACATGCGCCAGCGAGCCGCGGATATCCTGGGGTGCGAGGCGCTTGTCGAATCCGATGGAGGCGTTGATCTCCTCCATGATCTCGGCGGGGCCGCTCGCGAAGCGCCCGCCCCACATCCGGTTGCTCATGTCGACACTGTTCCTCTCCGCCGCCCCATCCACCCGTCGGGCGACGCAACGATGATGCCCGGAGCCAAGGCGACCCTGGCTGCGGGAGCCGTCGTCGCCGTCCTGATCGCGGGCGGTCTCGTCGTATACGGGACGCGTCCGACCGGCGGCAACAGCGAGACGGTGGCCGAGCCGTGCCGTGGCGCCGTCGAGACGATCGCGCGCATCGCCCCCCATGCCCGTGGCGAAGTGGCGGCCATGGAGGTCTCGAAGGTTCCGCGCCTGGCGCCGGACCTCGTGTTCAAGGGACCGGACGGCACCGACCGGACCCTCGCCCAGTTGCAGGGCCGCCTCGCGCTGGTGAACCTGTGGGCGACATGGTGCGCCCCCTGCAAGGCCGAGATGCCGGCCCTCGACCGGCTCGAGCAGACGCTGGGGGGGACGGACTTCACCATTGCAGCGATCAATGTCGACACGCGCAATCTCGAGAAGCCGCTGCAATGGCTGAAGGAGAACGGCATCGTGAATCTCGCCTACTATGCCGATCCCGGCGGGCGGGTGCTGCCGGCAATGCAGAAGGCGACCGGCTCGCTGGGCCTGCCCACCACGATGCTGGTGGACGTCAAGGGCTGCATCCTCGGCGTGATGAAGGGACCGGCGGATTGGGGCGGCGAGGATGCCAAGCGGCTGATACGCAGGGCGCTCGGCCGCGATTGATCTCCCCGCCTCGAGGGGGCTACCGCCGACTGGAGGAAGAACGATGCGCCTGTTCGGATGCCTGCTGGCGGGGTTGCTCGGCCTCGCGCCCGCCTGCGCCGCCGACGCCCCGCCCTTCCTCTTGGTCGGGCTCGACGGAAAGACCTTCTTCCCGCCCGAGGGTGGCCGGAACGGCCCCAATGGCCGCGATGCGCTGGCTATCGTCGATGTGAGTGACGAGGCCCGCCCCCGCCTCGCCCATGTTCTGCCCCTCGACAATTCCGTCTACGGGCCGCCCACCAATCTGCAGATCACCCCGGACGGGCGGCTGGGACTGGTGGCGAGTTCGGTGCTCATGCGGCAGGAGGGCGAGGCCTGGTACGCGCAAGCCGACGACCGGCTCCACGTGATCGACCTCCTCGCCGACCCGCCGCGTCCGGTGGAGACGATCCGCGTCGGGCGCCAGCCCTCGGGCCTCGCCATAGCGCGGACGGGGAACCTCGCCCTCGTCGCCAACCGCGAAGGCCGCAGCGTCACCGTCCTGTCGATCGCGGGAACGAGCGTACGTGCCGTGTCCACCGTGGATGTGGGCGACGAGGCGGCGGCGGTGGCCATCGCCCCGGACGGACGTCGCGCATACGTCGCCAAGAACAAGGCCGCCAAGGTGGGGGTTCTCGCCCTCGATGGCGCCAAAGCCACCTACGATTCGGCCCTCGACCTTCCCGTCGGTCCCGGCATCTATGGCCTGGAGGTCACGCCCGACGGGCGTTTGGTGCTGACCGCCAATACCGGCCCTGAGCCCAGTGACGGCCATGCCGACAGCGTCAGCGTGATCCGGGCCGATGCGCCGCGCCCGGTGGTGACCGATCATCTCGGCATCGGCGACACGCCGGAGACCCTGGCGATTTCGCCGGATGGCCGGCATGCGGCGGTGGCCGTGGTGCGCGGATCGAGCGCGCCTGCGAGTGGCCCCGGCTACACCCCGACCGGGGCGGTGGCGCTGCTCACCATCGATCCGTCGGGGATCGTCCGCCGCACGGGAGAGGCCGAGGCGGGAGCGGTGACGCAGGGCATCGCCTTCAGTCCCTCCGGCGCGCATGTCTATATCGGCAACTACGTGGACCGGAGCATCGGTGTCTATCGTGTCGAGGGAGATGCGGTTCACGATACGGGGTTCAGGCTGAGCCTGCCTGGCCAGCCGGCCTCGATGCGGGGGCGGGCAGGGCAGTGAGACTGCCGCAGCCGGAGGATCGCGCCCGATCGGAGCGGCATCATCGGGCGATGGCACGACATTAATCCGCACATCGCCAGCAATTTAATTCTGGAACTTCCGCGACTTAACGCCGGTTTCGGGTTTCGATGCCGGAAGAGGCGCGCAAGCCCGAAACATGGGCCAAGCGGGCGTGCCGGCGATACGAGGCGGAGAAGGTTGATGCAGAGGCGATATAAGAGTTCGGCGGGATCGGGACGTCACCATCGCGTGCTCGCTGCCATTCTCGGTCTGTCATTCCTTGCGGGCCTGCCCGAGGCCCGGGCCGCCGTCACCGGGACAGGGGGCGGACCTGAAACCACCGTCACGGCGCCCCATACGTCGACCACGGGCCAGACCGTTCCGCCGGGTGCTGCCGGCGCCCCCATCGTCGATCCCAATGAGCGGACCGAGCGGCAGAAGCGGCTGGACCGCGTCCTGAACGGGATCTGCCAGGGCTGCTGATCCGAGAGGATCAAGCCCGGCGCAGGCGCAGGCCGAAGGCCCGCAGGGTTCCCAACAACAGGGCCGCGTAGACGAGGGCACCGAAGAGCCCGAGAAGCCCGAGCACCACGATCTCGCGGAAATGCGGCAGGGCCGGTACCGACCGTTCCACGATCGGGAGGCCATAGATCGCCGTGGCGGCGAGGGCGGTGCAGGCGACGACCACGCCGATGACGGTAATGCCGAGGCCTCGGCTCGGCGCAGTCCAGCCCCGGCGCCAGGCGAGCCCCACGAGGAGCGCGAGGTTCAGCCACTGGCTGAAGGCGGTAGCGAGCGCCAATCCGGTCACCCCATAGGGGCCGGTGAGCATGATCTTGAGCGCGACGTTGAGGGCGATGGAGGCCAGCGAGGCGATGAGCGGCGTCATCGTGTCCTGGCGCGCGTAAAAGCTCGCCACCGCGCTGCGCACCAGCACCACGGCGGGCAGGGCGAGACCGTAGGCGGCGAGCACCGAGGCGGCGCGTGCGGCATCCTCGGCGCCGAAGGCCCCGCGCTGGAACAGGGCCGTCATCATCAGGCCCGGCAGGGTGAGGAAGGCAATGGTGAAGGGGGCCGACAGGGCCAGGGAAAAGCCCGCCGCCCGGTTCTGGGCCGCATGCGCCCCCGCCACATCGCCCTTGGCGATCCGCCGGCTCATCTCCGGGAGCAGCACCGTCCCGGCCGCGATCGCTATGACGCCGAAGGGCAACTGGTACAGCCGGTCGGCGTAGTAGAGGGCCGACACTGCGCCGGTGGGCAGGAAACTCGCGATGATCGTGTCGGCGAAGGAGGCGATCTGGAACCCGGCCGCGCCGATCACCGCCGGGCCGAGCACCTTGAAGAAACGCGTCATCGCCGGATCGCGCAGGGTCGGTGCCCCAAGCGCCGGCGCGACGTCCGCGCGCCGGCAGGCGAGCCAGACGAGACCGAATTGCAGCACGCCCGAGATCGAGACGCCCCAGGCGGCGGCATAGGCGGCATTCGGGAAGAATCCCGCCAGCGCCAGGGCGACCAGCATCGACAGGTTCAGAAGGACCGGCGCTCCCGCCGCCACGGCGAAGCGGCGATGGGCATTGAGGATGCCCGACAGCAGCGTCACCAGGGTGATGAAGAGGAGGTAGGGGAAGGTGATCCGCGTCAGCGAGACGGCGAGATCGAAGCGGAGGGGATCGTCCGAGAAGCCGGGTGCCAGGGCACGCACCACCCACGGCATCGCCGACCAGGCGACGGCCAGCAGCACGATCTGCGTCAGCAGCAGCAGCGTGAACACGCGGGTGGCGAAACGCCTGGCTGCGCTCGCCTCGCCGGTCTCGGAAAGGCCGGCATAGGCCGGGACGAAGGCGGTGTTGAACGCCCCCTCGCCGAAGATGGCGCGGAAGTGGTTCGGCAGCCGGAAGGCGACGACGAAGGCATCGGCCACCGGGCCCGCCCCGAGCACGGCCGCCATCACCACGTCGCGGGCAAAGCCGGTGACGCGGGAGACCAGCGTCCAGCCGCCGACGGAGAGGATGCTGCGGATCATGCGAATCGACCGGAGAGAGGGAAACAGAACGCTTCGCCGATGCGCGTTATTCCCTCCCCCTTCCGGGGAGGGAGCGAGGGTGGGGGTGGTTCCGCCGAGCTCCACAACGGGTCGCCCCACCACCCCCACCTCCAGCTCCTCCCCACAAGGGGGAGGAGAGCCGCGCTCCGACGGTTTCGTCAGGCCCGATGGATGCAGGCAGTTGCGCAAGACAACGCCGCGAGCCCGAAGACCCGCGGCGCGACAAGGAAACGGGACGTTACTTCGAGGCTTCGCCGTAGAGCTTCTCGACGTATTCCCAGTTCACCAGATTCTCGATGAACGCCTTGAGGTAGTCGGGGCGGCGGTTGCGATAGTCGATGTAGTAGGAGTGCTCCCACACGTCGACGCCGAGGATCGGTTTGGCACCGTGCACCAGCGGGTTCTCGCCGTTGGGGGTCTTCAGGATCGCGAGCTTGCCGTCCTTGACCGCGAGCCAGGCCCAGCCCGAGCCGAACTGGCCGACGCCCGCCTGGATGAAGTCCGCTTTGAACTTGTCGAAGCCGCCGAGATCCTCATCGATCTTCGCGGCCAGGGCCGCCGGGGCCGCGCCGCCGCCATTTGGCTTCATCCAGTTCCAGAAATGGAGGTGGTTGAAGTGCTGGCCGGCATTGTTGAACAGCGGCTGGTTGGTGCCGTAGGACGCCGTGACGATCTCCTCGACAGTCTTGCCTTCGAGACCCGTGCCTTCGAGCAGCTTGTTGCCGGTATCGACATAGGCCTTGTGGTGCTTGTCGTGGTGGAACTCGAGGGTCTCCTTCGACATGTAGGGGCCGAGCGCGTCGTAGGCGTAGGGCAGTTCGGGCAGGGTGAAGGTCATCGGCAGGTCTCCCGGGTCTGATGGCGCAGTGGGGGTGAGGCTCGCTCCGAGGGATGCGAGGGGTACACCGTCTGCTCTCCAACGCGTTCGTACCTAAGTCGGTCCTCCGCCAAGGGCAACGGGCGTCCGGCCTCGAACGGCGAACGAGGAATTCCCTGCGGATCGATTTTGCAAAACCTGGGCCGAGCCTTACTGTGCGCGCCGCACTTCTGATGTGCAGGCGTTGTTTAGAGAGTTCCATGATCCTCGCGCTGTTCGCGCTCGCCGTCGTCATGATCGTCGGCGGCATTGCCTCCGTCGTCCAGGGCTTTCCCTATGTCAGGCTAGAAAGCGGATGGACGATGACCATCGCGGGTGCCGCGACGGCCTCGTCCGGAGCGCTCCTCCTCGGGCTGGCCGTGGTGGCCACCTACCTGAAGCGCCTGGAGCGCGCCGTGCTGGAGCAGGGGGCCGGGCTTGGCGTCGATCCCTCGGTATTCGAGGCACGGGGCCGGATCGAGCCGCCGGGGCTCGACGCGGCCGATGTCGCGGAGGAGCCAGTATCCCCTGGACGGCATCGCCCGAGCGCGGCGGGGCTCGCCGAGCCGAGGCTCGTATCGCCGCCGCTTTTCGCCGCCGATCCCGCGCCCGCCTTGCCACTCGGCAGCGATCCGGCGTCGCCGCTCCTGCCGGATCTCCTGCCCGAACCGCCTCCTCTTCCCGCGGAGGACAGCCGGCAGATCCCGATCCGTGCGGTCGAACCAGATTCCGAGGCCGCACCGGCGCGCCGGATCAAGCCGAACAAGCCGCCTCGGGCGGTCAAGCCGACGGCCATGGTCGATACGGTCATTCCGGCACCGGAGCCCGCGCCCATTGTTGCAGATGCCCGCCCCACGCCCGTCGCGGTGCCGCCATCTCCGCCTCGCGAGGCCGATCGGGAGGAGCCCCTGGGCCTGCGATCGTCGGTCGTCGACGAGCCGGAGCCCGCGCCGGTCCCATCGCCACCCGAGGAAGCCGATCCGGCCGTGAGTACAGCCAAGGGCGGTCTTGCCGTGGTGGGCACCTACGCGTCCGGTGGCAACACCTACGTGATGTATTCGAACGGCTCCATCGAGGCGGATACGCCGCGCGGCCAGTTCACCTTCGACTCCCTCGACGAGCTCAAGGCTTTCGTCGAGGCGGGCGGCGAGGAGGGTGCCGCCCGCGGAGCGGCGTGAAGCCCTATCAAGCCAGCGGGTTCAGCCCCTCTGTCCGGGCGGGAAGCGGCGCCGTCATCGCCAGGCGAAACCCTTCGGGGGGATAGCTCGCCGCGATGTCGGCGCGGACCTGCGCCGTGAGCACCCGCTGCAGCAGGCGTGAGCCGAAGCCCTGGCGGGTGGGCGGCCGCACGGGCGGCCCATCGGATTCCGACCAGTCGAGATGCAAGGTTTTCCCGGCCGCATCCTCGGTGACGCTCCAGACGATGGCGACCCGGCCCTCCTGCGTCGAGAGAGCGCCGTGTTTCGCCGCGTTGGTGGTCAGTTCGTGGATCGCCATGCCGATGGGGACCGCGATCTCGGAGGCGAGGTCCACAGGCGGCCCGTCGAGGACGACCCGCCTCGCCCCCGGTCCGTCCGAGGCGCCGTCGCCATAGGGCCTGAGCTCGTTCTCAAGGAGGTTGCGCAGGGAGGCAGTCTGCCAGGTATCCTCGGTGAGGACGGAATGGGTGTGGGCGAGCGACATGATCCGCCCGACGAAGGCCTCGTAGAAACTCTCGATGCTCGATGCCGTGCGGGCGGTCGAGCCGACGATGGCCTGGACGGTCGCCAGAGTGTTCTTCACCCGGTGGTGCAACTCGCGGATCAGCAGGGCCTGCCGCTCCTCGGCGATCCTGCGTTCGGTCACGTCGGCGACGACGCCGATGAGCCTGCGGGGGAGACGATCGGGGGCATCGCTTTCGAAACGTCCGGCCATGTCGATGATGCGCCAGGCGCCGTCATGCGCGCGCTGGATACGGCCGCTGGCCTGCAGGGTGGAATCTTCGCGCAAAGCTGTCGAGATCGCCCGGCGGAACGCGGGGCGGTCGTCGGGATGGAGGACGGTGCTGAGGAACTCGCGCTTGCCGAGAGCCCCTTCTTCGGAACGACGCCCGAAGATCTCGAACATGCGCTCGTTCTCCCAGACGGCCTGATCGTCGAGCATATGCCATTCGAAGATGCCGAGTTCCGCGAGCGACGTGGCGATGCGCAGGCGCTCCTCGCTCTCGCGCAGGGCGTCGCGGGCCCCCACCCGCGTCGTCACGTCCTGCAGCACCCCCACCACGATCCCAGTCCGGTCGCCCGTGGCGGCGATTGCCTGACCCCTCGCGCTGATCCTGACCTCGACGCCGTCGCCCGCACGGCGCAGGCGTGCCTCGATGGCGAAGGGGGCACGATCGCGGATCGCCGCGCGGATCGTCGTCTTCACCTTCTCCGCCTCGGGCGCATCCATCAGGTCGGACAGCTGCGTCCAGGTCAGCGATGCGCCGGGAGGGGAGCCGAGGATATGGGCCGCCCGCCGCGATAGCCTGAGGAGCCCGTCCGCGAGATCGAGGCGCCATTCCCCGAGCCCGGCGGCGGTGAGGGCCGAGCGGTTCTCCTCCGAGTGGACGATCTCGTCGGTGTCTACCCGCTCCACCACCAGGGTGCGGAGGGCAGCGGTATCGGATGAGGGCGATGTTCTGATGCGGACGTCGAGGGGGCTCCCGATCGCGGTGATCCATCTCCGGATGCCGGCGGAGAGCAGGTCGGGACCGTCTCCGAGCATCGTCACGGGTCGGCCCGTCAGGCTTCCCGCATCGTATCCGAGGAGAGTCGTCAGGAATGGGTTGGCGTCGAGGATGCGCTCCGTGCCGCAATCGAGGATGACGAGACCGATTCCGGCCTCGTCGAAGCCGCGCCGATAGGGGTCGGCCTGAGAACGCGCATCCCCCGGCATTGGCGATCCTCGATCAGATCCGCTGCCCACTCCGCAACCTCACTCGGCGGCGCCCCGGACTCGCATGGGGCATCATCGCTCGCCCCGGTAACCCCGGATGCTCATTGCCCCGGCATCTGAGGTCGCAACGCTCTGCGCCGCAAGGGCTCACGATGAAAAAGCTGTTCCGGAGCGCACCCGTTCAGCCGTGACGGCGGAACTCCAGGTAGGTCGGACCACGGCCGGCCGCGATCGCCTTGGCCTCGTAGCGGGTGCCCGGCCATTCCGGGAATGGCCGCGTCCAATCGGCCGCCGCTTCGGCGGTCCAGCTGAGGGCGTCGCACCGGGCCGCCCGCACCAGGGTCCAGCCGGCATAGTCGTCGATGTCGCTGGCAAAGCGGAACACGCCGCCGGGCTGCAGGACCCGGGCGATCTCGGCGAGGGTCTCGTCCGAGACGAACCGTCGCTTGCGCTGCCGGCGCTTGGGCCAGGGATCGGGATAGAGCAGGTAGACGCGGGCGAGGCTCGCATCGGGAATGGCGGCGAGGAGCTGCGTGGCGTCCTCGTCCCAGATCCGGACATTGCCGAGGTCGCCGTCATCCACGGCCCGCAGCAGCTTGACGACACCGTTGACGAAAGGCTCCGCACCGATGATGCCCGCCTGCGGGTGACGGGTGGCCTGGGCGGCCAGATGCTCGCCGCCGCCGAACCCGATCTCGAGCCAGACTTCGTCCACCGGATGCGGGAACAGTCCGGGCAGGTCGAGTCGTGCCCCCTCCGCCGGCAGCGCGACGCGCAGGCGCGGCAGCAGATCGACCAGCCGCTGTTCCTGGCCGGCCCGCAGACGCTTGCCCTTGCGCCGGCCGTAGAAGGCGCGGTCCGCGCCTTCGATTGCCGTCCCGCCCTCATCGGGCGGGAGTTCATCCCGCCCGTTCTTCACGGGTCAGGACAGGGCCGACTTGAGCTTGTCGGCGAGGTCGGTGCGCTCCCACGAGAAGCCGCCGTCATCCTCGGGCTTGCGGCCGAAATGGCCGTAGGCGGAGGTGCGGGCGTAGATCGGCTTGTTGAGGCCGAGGGCAAGGCGGATGCCGCGGGGCGAGAGGTCCAGGGCATCCATCAGCACGGTTTCGAGCTTGGCCTCGTCGACGGTCCCGGTGCCATGCAGGTCCACGTAGATCGAGAGCGGCTTGGCGACGCCGATGGCGTAGGCGAGTTGGATCGTGGCGCGGGTGGCGAGACCCGCGGCCACGACGTTCTTGGCGAGGTAGCGCGCGGCGTAAGCCGCCGAGCGGTCGACCTTGGTCGGATCCTTGCCGGAGAATGCGCCGCCGCCGTGCGGTGCCGCGCCGCCATAGGTGTCGACGATGATCTTGCGGCCGGTCAGGCCGGCATCCCCGTCCGGCCCGCCGATGACGAACTTCCCAGTGGGGTTGACGTGCCAGACGGTCTCCTCGCCGACCCAGCCCTGGGGCAGGGCCGCCAGGATGTAGGGCTCGACGATGGCGCGCACGTCGGCGGAATCGAGGGACTCGTCGATGTGCTGGGTGGAGAGCACGATCTGGGTGACGCCGACCGGGCGGCCGTTCTCGTAGCGGACGGTGACTTGGCTCTTCGCGTCGGGGCCGAGCTTGGCGGCATCGCCCTGCTTGCCTTTGCGGGCGTCGGCAAGGTCCTTGAGAATCTTGTGGGCGTAGTAGATCGGCGCCGGCATCAGCTCGGGCGTCTCGTCCGAGGCGTAGCCGAACATGATGCCCTGGTCGCCGGCACCCTCGTCCTTGTTGCCGGACGAATCCACGCCCTGCGCGATATCGGCGGACTGGGCATGCAGGTGGATGGCGATGTCGTTGTTCTTCCAGTGGAAGCCCGACTGCTCGTAGCCGATGTCTTTCACCGCCTCGCGGGTAAGGTGCTCCAAGTGCTCGAAGGTGACGGAATCCGGGCCGCGCACCTCGCCCGCAATGACGATGCGGTTGGTGGTGGCCAGGGTCTCGACCCCGAGGCGGGCTTCGGGCATCGCGGCGATATAGGCATCGACGATGGTATCCGAGATTCGGTCACAGACCTTGTCCGGATGGCCTTCGGAGACCGACTCGCTGGTGAACAGGTAGTTGGAACGCGGCATCTGAGGCCCCCCGGTTTCGGGTTCGCCTCGGCAGCGTTCGACCCGGTCTTCGGAACGGAGAGCTTCTGGCACTCCCTCCCCAGGCGGTCAAGATGACAAACCGAACGTATCCGCTAAAACGAACGAAACATACTGTAGATCAGCCGTTCAGTTTCTCGTCGAGGGCATGGATGGCGGCGGCGAAATCGCGGCGGTTGGCGTCCGAGAAATGCTCCGTCACGTGCTTGGCGACGACATCGACGAGACCGCTCCACGGGGCCTGCGCTCCGTCCTGGGGCACGAAGACTTGCTGGGGCGGCTCGCTCAGTCCACGGCTCGGGGCATCGTCGCTACGGTTCATGCCATCGAAGAAGTAATCGATCGGCATACCGGTCATGCGACTTAAAATCTCAAGATGGATCGCGCTGATGCGGTTGATGCCTTTCTCGTACTTCTGGAGCTGTGCCGCAGACATACCGAAGCTCTGGGCGACACGTTTTTGGGTCAGGGCCGATTTCTTCCTTTGCTCGGCGATGCGCATGCCGACATGTACATCGCGTGCATCGGTCTTTTGCCCAGCCATGTCAGATCCCGTCCAGTCTCATGAGCTTTCTTGCGCATCTTGCCCTTCGGCAGACCATCGCCGCTCATGGTTCCCGTAGACACTGTTTCTTCCACGTTCCCCTGTTCAACCCAACCCGAAAAAGACGACATGGCCGCACTATTCCACGCCCTTGCCCGGCATGGGGACCGGGGAAGGGACGATGGGTCGAGGATGGGGTAATGGTGGCGTCCCCGGCAGGTCTCGAACCTGCGACCCCAGGTTTCATCCCACTTCGGCTTCCGCCGCCGCCCCGTGTCGGGGCGTTCGTGGTCTGGACTATCCCTTCGCCATGGATCGGTGGGGAATGACCCTTCGCGATCTTTAGGCGCCGCCCGTCTAGTCTCTACACCTTCCCCAGATGGCTCCGGGGCTTGGCTCGGGATCGGCCGAGCCAGCGAGCATGCCGGCTGTGGGCGTTCCCCGAATTTGAGCGGATCCGCCGCGTGGTTTCCCCTCGCGACGCCCAATTGAAGTTTAGGAAACCTGTGCTCTGTCCAGCTGAGCTACGGAGACTCACCAAGCACGTCCCTAGCACCATCGGGCGGGCAGGCCAACCGGTGCGAGGGAGCGTCTCGCGGCGCGTCCCGCGTCGAGTTGGTCCCTCAGGCTACCTTGCGTCGCAGCCACCGGCGCGCCTTCTGCGCGCGGGCGAACCATTCCGGATGGCTGCGCAGCCAGACCTTGGCCACCTCGGCTCCCGTGATCGTATGCTTCACCATGTACCCGCGAAGGGTCACCACCTCCGCAAGCTCGCTCAGGTCGCGAGGCTGGACGCCGAAATCGGACTTGTAGGGCATCACGCCGACGGTGAAATCGAAATAGCCGAGCCCCTCGGCGCGCGCCCAGCGCAGGGTTTCGGCGACGATGTGAAGGCCCGGCGAGGTGTTGCGCCAGGCCTCTCCCGCCATCGTCAGCAGGATGCCGTGGAAGGTCCCGCCATGGACGAGGCCGTAGGCGCAGGCGATCCATTCCCCGTCCACCGCCAATCCGAACAGGCGGACCGGTCCGCCGGCGAGGCCCCGATGGGCGCCTTCACGGTAGAACGCCTCCACATCGGGGCGTGAGAGCAGGTTGAACCGGCCGATCTCGGCAAAGCGCGAGCGGCGCTGCTCCACCAGCGCATCGAAGATCCGGTCGATCTCCCCGGTGCTTCGCGCCTCGACGAAGGTGACGGTGCCCGCCCGCTCCAGCCGGCGGCGCAGCTTGGCCATGTCCTTGAGGGTGCTGGGGCGGCACAGGCGCGCGAGCAGCGTCTCGGCATCGCCCTCGATGGCGACGCCCGAGGCCTGCATGTCCATCCGGCGGCAGCCGGGCAGGGTGGCGAACGGGTTGGGCCGGCCACCCACATCGTCCGGGATCCGGCTGATCTGGATCAGGTCGGCTCGCGGAAGCACGCCCCGGATCGCAGTCCAGGCCAGGGCCATCTCGTCGGCCGAGAGGTCGATGCCGGGGGCGAGCACCGGGGCCGCGTAATCGCAGACCCCGAGATCGAGCCAGGTGATCGTCCGGTAGCCGCGATGGCGCAGGCGCGCCAGGGGCACCAGCATGACCGGACGCCCGGTGGCGTCGATCACCTCGACGATGACCGGTTCGGCCTTGGAGGCGGCGCCCAGGCGCTCGATGACGGCCGTCGCCCAGTCGAAGCGCTGATAGGCCGTGGCGGTCCCATCGGTTTCGAGCCTGCTCCAGAGGCGGGCCACCGTCGCCATCGTGGTGTGGAAGCGGGCCTCGTAGCGGCCGAGGGAGACGGTGCGCGTCGATGCGGGGAAGTCTTGGATCACGCTCATGGCTGGGATGTCCTGCGTCGGGATGTCCTGGCTATCGCGGCACGGCGAGACACACTCGCGTGAGCGGCGGACGTGTGGGGATCGGGGCCGCGACGGTGACCGTCGTCGAGGAGGGAACCGGTCACCGGCCGGCCCCCGCCTCGGCATCGCGGCCGAGGTCGGGCCGCATCAGAGGCATGGCGGCGCGCCAGGGCTTCAGCATCCAGAGGCAGCCCGCCAGCACCACCACTTCGGAGATCAGCACGCCGAAGAGCGACCAGGCCGGTTGGGCGACCAGGAGCAGGCCGATCACGACGACGGCGCCGATTCCCACGCTCACGCCCGCGATGACCGCCAGGGGACGGAACTCTTGCATCGTCTCCATCAGCACCCGCATCGGCGCGTGGATGAGCGAGACCGTGACGATGGCCCAGGCCGCCACCGCGATCAGGGTCATCGGCGCCGCCGCGAACTGACCGGCGAACAGCTTGTGCTCGATGAGTTCGAGCGCCGAGAGGATGATGGCGCCGTAGGCGATGCAGCCGAGCCCGAGGAGGCCGGAGCAGATGAGGGCGAAGCGGCGGGCGAGGGTGAAGTCGCCCCGGGCGAGATGCCCCGCTACCTCGGGCTGGACCATGTTGATCAGGGCCGATGCCGAGAGCCGCAGGGGCGAGAACAGCACGAAGGTGGCGGCCATGGGCGCATAGGCGGCCGGTCCCGCCATGGCGGCCACGAGAAGGCTCTGTCCCTGGCCCTGGACGTTGGCGGTGGTGACGTTGACGAGAGACCACGACAGGGTCGGGATCATGGCCCCGTAGCGGCGGCGCATCGAGCGGCCGAGGCTGAGCCTGATGGGTTCCCGCAGCAGCACGAGCGAGGCGACGATGCCGAGGCCGTTGGCGCAGGCCAGGGCGAACAGCGTCTCGTCGAGGCCGGGCGCGCCCTGAAAATGGATCATCGCCACGGTGAAGGCGGTGCCCGAGAGGGCGAAGACCACGTCTCCCAACCCCGAGATCGCCGGCCGGTGCTTGGCGAAGAGCGCAAGGCGCAGGTAGCTGCGCAGCGACCAGAGGCCGACGAAGAGGCTGCCGGCCAGGGCGTTGATGTCCGAGGTCGCCATCAGCGCCGCGCAGACCCCGGCCGCGATCGTCGCGGAGAGGATGACCGCCACCGTACCGAAGGTCACGTCGAACCCGCGCGCCGCTCGTCGTCCGGCGCGCGGCGGAATGGTGATGGTGGCCGGCACCCCGGCGAGCGAGCGGATGTAGGTGAGCGCCAGTCCGCCCACGAGGAAGAGGATGGCGAAGCGCCCGTAATCATGTGGGCTCAGGCTTCGCGCCAGGACGATGTTGATCCCGAAATGGAAGGCGCTCTGGGTGACTTCGCCCCCCAGCATGAGGATGAAGCGGCGCACGAGGCGGCTCAGACCGTTCATGGCGATTCAGCCCGCCACGACGGTGCTGGCATCGGCGCCGGCGCGACCGCCGATGCGGGCGCGGACCATCGCCACCAGCCCCTCCGCGGCGGCGGCCTCTCCGAACAGAGCCGCGTAGCGGGCACGGGCCGCGGCCGGGAAGGTGTGCCAGGAGGCGGGATCGGTGACGATCCGCTCCAGGGCGGAGGCGAGGCTGCGGGCATCGTCGGGCGCGACGACCCAGCCGCTTGACCCGTCCTCGACCACTTCCGTCAGGCCGCCGATGCGGGAGACCACGGGGGGGCGGCCATAGGCCATGGCCTCGATCGCCACCCGGCCGAGGGATTCCGGCAGGCGCGACGGCACCGTGACCACGTCCGCCCAGCGATAGAGATCGGACGGGTCGTCGACGAAGGGAGACAGGCGGACGATGGAGCCCAGTCCCGCATCGGCGATCTGTCGGCCGAGCGCCTCTTCGCGCGCCGTATCCTCGAAGGCGCTGCCGACGATGCGCACGTCGAGCCGCGCGCGCACCTCCGGCGGCAGCGAGCGGATCGCCTCGACCAGGATCTCCTGGCCCTTGATGCGGCTGATCCGGCCCAGCATCAGCAGGCGCAGGGGGCGGGCGCCGTCATAGGTCGAGGGTGGTGGCGCCTCGGGACCGGCGATTCCATTGTAGACCACCCGCATGGCCACCTTCGAGGTCAGCGAGAAGGCGCTTGCGGTGGCGCGGGAGTTGAACACGATGTCGGCCCCGCTCCAGCGGATCAGCCCGCGCAGCAGCTTCAGGGTAGCCCCCTGCGGGATCTCATGGACATGCACGATGGCGCGGCCGGGACAGAACCGGGACGCCAGAAGATAATCCGCCACCACGGAGGTGTTGATGTAGACGAGGTCGCTCGCGCACAGCCGCCGCCAGGCGCGCAGCATCGCCACCGGGAGCGTCAGCAGGCCGAGGGTCGCGAGGCGCGGCAGGTCGCGTCGCCGGAGTATCCAGAGCGGCTCGAACACGATCCGCGAGGCGACCCCTTCGAGGGCGCCCACGATCGGGCCGGTCCGGGGCAGGACCACGTCGATGACGGCGCCGGGATAGGCCGCGCGAAAGATCCGCACGCTTTCAACGAAGCTGCGGTCGGAACCGTAGAGTTCGTATCCCTGGTGGACGCAGGTGATGCGCATGCCGATTCGACCTCGATCCCGACCTCAACTGCCCCAAGATGACATGCCGCCCTATTTTCAATCGTTACCGAGCAAGAACCTCACCCGGTGTAATCACGGCGCATGGTTGCCTGGAGATGTTTCTCGTGTCCCGTCTCGGGACCATTGGGGGCTACAAGGAGACTCGGATGTCGTCGCACAAGCCCTCTCTGCTGATCCTGGGGACTCGCGGCATTCCCGCATGTCATGGCGGGTTCGAGACCTTCGCCGAGAAGCTCGCTCTGTTCCTCGTGAATCGCGGCTGGCATGTGGGGGTCTATTGCCAGGACGAGGTCGAGGCGGTGACGGAGCGTTTCCGCACGACGACCTGGAAGGGCGTCGAGCTCATCCATGTGGCCGTGTCCACCAGCGGACCGCGGGCGACCCTGGATTTCGACTGGCATTGCGTGCGCGACGCGGCCAAGCGGGGCGGCGTCAGCCTCGTCCTCGGCTATAACGGGGCGATCTTCCTGCCGTATCTGCGTCTCGCCGGCGCGAAGATCATCACCAACATGGACGGCATCGAGTGGAAGCGGCCGAAATGGTCGATGGCGGTGCGGGCCTGGTTCTGGACCAACGAGTGGATCGCCGCCTGGGCCTCCCACCGCCTCGTGGCGGACCACCCGGCCATCGCCGATCACGTCGCCACGCGCCGTCCGCGATCCGCCATCGCCACCATTCCCTATGGCGGCGACCCGATCTCGGCGGCGCCGACCGCCCCCATCGAGGCCCTCGGCCTGGAGCCGGGGCGGTACATGACCTCGATCGCCCGGATCGAGCCCGACAACAACATCCTCACCATGGTCGATGCCTTCTCGCGCAAGGTGCGGGGCATGCGGCTCGTGGTGCTCGGCACGCTCTCCGAGAGCAATCCCTACCACCGCGCGGTGAGGGAGGCAGCCAGTGACGAGGTCCTGTTCCCCGGCGCCATCTACGAGACGGAGACGATCCGATCCCTGCGCTTCCATGCGCGGGCCTACCTGCACGGGCATACGGTCGGGGGGACCAACCCCTCCCTGGTGGAAGCCCTGTGGGCCGGCAACCCGGTGATCGCCCACGACAATCCGTTCAACCGCGGCACGGCGGGCGAGGAGCAGTTCTACTTCACCGACACGGATGCCTGCGAGCGGCACATCGAAATCCTGATCGCGGACGATGGCGCCGCGAGGAAGGCGGGTGTCGCCTCGCTGGCCCGTGCTGCCGACCGCTTCGAATGGTCGGAGATCCTGAAGCAATACGAAACGGAGGCGATGGCGCTCGGGGGCTTTGCGGCACCGGCGGGCCAGGAGGCGAAGCACCCCTCGACCTCGTCCGCCCAGATCCCCCCAGCTCATGCCTCGATGGCGATCGGAGGACGGGGCCGGGATCGCGCTTCGTGAGGCCGCCGCCCACACGCAGGGCAATCCTGGCGGCTGCGGCGCTGACTGCGGGATTTGTGCCGTCCGCCGCCCCGGCGCCGCTCCGCCTGACGCGCGGCATCAACACCTGGCCCTGGTTCTCCCTCACGCGGGAGTTCCCGGCGCCCCACACGGATTACGGGACGCCGCCGTTCCAGGAGGGCCGGCCCGTTCCGACGGGCCGCGACCTCGCCCGCCTGCGCGCGGCCGGGTTCGACTTCCTGCGCCTGCCCGTCGATCCCGGACCGTTCGCCGCCGCCGGGCCGGAGGAGCGCGGGCGCCTCATGGCCGAGCTCAAGGTCGCCGTGGAGGCGGCGTTGCGCGCGGACCTCGCGGTTCTGGTCAACGTACAGGCCAACGGCGCGACGCATCACTGGAACCCGCAGAATTACTACGGCGAGCCCGGCGCGCCGCTGTTTCCCGCCTATCGCCGCTTCGTCTCCGACCTCGCCCGCCTGCTGGAGGGCATCGCCCCGGAGCGGTTGGCGCTGGAGCCCGTCAACGAGCCGCCGCAGGCATGCGGCGCGGCATCGTGGCTGACGATTCAGGACGACCTCCTCGGCGAGGCCCGCCGGGTCGCCCCACGCCTGACCCTCGTGGCCTGCGGCGCCTGCGGCAGCATGGTCACGGGACTCACCGCCCTCGACCCCGTGCCGCTGGCCCGCTTCGCGCCGCTCCTGTTCACATTTCACTATTACGAGCCGTACCTGTTCAGCCATCAGGGGGCGCCCTGGATGCGGGAGCCGGTCTACCGCGCCCTCAACGCGGTGCCTTGGCCGGCCTCCGCCGGCAGTCTCGAGACGACGCTCGCCGCCGTGCGGGCCAGGATGGCCGGTGATACCGGCCTGTCGGCGGAGGCCAAGCGCGAGGCTTATGCCCTCACCGAGGCCAAGCTCGCCGAGTACTTCGCCGCCCAGCCCAACAAGGGTTACCTTGCCCGCCACCTCGCCACGGTGGGCGAATGGGGCCGCCGCCACGGCATCGCGCCGCGGAACATCGTGCTCGGGGAGTTCGGTGCCCTGCGCAGTGATGCGCGCTACGTCGCCTCCCATGCGGAGGACCGGGCGCGTTACGTCCGCGACGTCCGGGAGGCGGCCGAGGCCGAGGGCTTCCCCTGGGCGTTCTGGAACCTGTTCGACGGGATGGGCCTGATGGACGATGCCACCCGGCGCTTCGATCCGGCCATCGTCACCGCCCTCGGTCTGCGCGTCCCGACGGACGATCGCTGACCGCGTGGAACAGGCCCAGGAGCAGAATGGCGAACTTAGCGAGCAGCGTGGTCTTGGCGCCGATCCCCTCGAACGTGTTCACCAGAATGACGAAGGCGATGACGGGAAGGAACGTGCCGGGGCGGCAATGGCGGACCAGCTCCATCATGTAGAGCGTCACCGCGACGGTGAGCAGGACCGTCATGAAGATCCCCTGGTAGACGAGGGTCCGGACGATGGGGTTCTCGATGCCCCATTCGAGCCCGCTTACGCGCCGTAGTGAATCCACCAGGCTCATATCCGGGCCGACCAGCAATTCGCGGAAGGGGATGCTGGCGACGAGGTCGAGCATCTCCACGCGGGCATTGGCGCTCCCGCCATCGGCCATGAACCGGCTGAGCAGCGCGTCGAAGAACCCGCCGGCCGCGAGACCGCCGATGCCGAGGGGCACGAGGGTGAAGAGGAAGATTCCCGCCGCCGCTGCCAGGAGCGGGATCCGGCCCGCGCTCAGCACTTTGTGCAGGGCGAAGAGGCCGTAGCCGCCGCCGAAGATCAGCGTCACCACCATGGCCGAGCGCCCGCCGAAGGCGACGAGGGCGGCGAGCTGTAGCCCGATCATCGCGAGGCGCTGCGGAACCGTCATGCGCCCGCCGCCGCCGATGAGGCCGAGGACGTAGCAGGCCGTGAGGGTGGCGTTGCCGAGGGGGTGTCCCTGAAGTGCGGCCGAGCGCGTATCGGTAGCGAAGACCTGCCCGTCGAGCCGATAGGGAAAGAAGAGGGTCTTCGTCGCGAATTCCGTCAGGCCCAGCAAGGCGTTGACGAGCATCACCGCATGCACCGTCAGTTCGAGGCGCCTCCAGGTCAGCGCGTCACGGTCGGCCAGCAGGACGACGAAGAGGCCCGGTAGCAGGAACGTGTCCAGCGCCCCCGCCATGCCCGGGCCGCTGCGCAGGACGATGTGCAGGAACAGCCCGATACTGCACGCGGCGAGCAGCATCCCCGCCGGCCGCACCTGCACGGCATAAACGAGATACCCCGCCGGGTTGCCGGACCTGAGGGCGGCCCAGCCGAACAGGACGATGACGAGATAGGTCGAGGGATGGATCTTCTGCGGCGCCGCCCCCGTGAGCCCATCGTAATTGATGCCGACATTCCACAGCATGCCACCCGATACGCCGAGGATCAGCACGGTAAGGGCGATCAGGCCGAACGGCATCGGACTTCGGGAGGCCGCTCCGGCCTCCTTCCGTCCTCGGGCCGGGGAATGGACGGCGCTCCTCATGGTCCGCCCGTCACGCCGCCGCCGCGTAGCGATCGACGAAGAGACTGCCCGAGACCGGGCTGCCCAGCACTTCCGAGATATCGAGGATATCGAGGAGGTCGCGCTGGCGCGTGGCCCCGTTCTTCGCGACGATCAGGAGCCTGTCGCTGGCGGCGGCGAGGGGCCCGATCCGCAGGTTTCCGGTGAGGACGCCGCCATCGATGAGGATGAGGTCGAAGCTCGATTTGGCGGCTGCGAGGAACTGCTCGATATTGGCTCGGCTAAGGGCCTCGCGCGAGGCCTTGGCGATATCGCCGATGCCGATCCGCGCGGCACCGCTCTCCGAATCCGCCTTGGCCGCCGCCGCCATGCCGGCCTCGCCGCGCAAGACCTCGATGAGGCCCGGCCCGGAGGCGTTCTCCTCCGGCGGCGCTTCCAGATCCGCCTCCACGAGGAGCACGCGCTCGCCGCGCGCCGTTGCCACCGCTGCGAGCAAGTGGATCGTCGAGCGCCGGTCCGCCGCATCCGAGGCCGCCGAGGTGACGAGCACGCTCAACGCCTGACCCGGCGGATGGATCTGGCCGCGCACGCTGGCCAGCCGGTCGAGGGTCAAGCTCGCGGCAACGCTGGCCGGACGCTCGCTTCCCGCCTTGAACTCCGGATAGGTGGCGACCACGGACGTGTGCGAGAGCCGCTCCATCTGGCGTCGGGACAGGACGGTGGGGTCAAGATACTCGCGCACGAAGGCTAGACCGGCCCCGAGGCCGAGGCCGCTGACGAGACCGCCAGCGAACAGCAGGAGCCGCAGGGGCCAGCTCCGCTCGGCGGGCGGCCGGGCCCAGCTGATGACGCGGGCATTGGTGGTGTCGATGCCCGTCTGTTCCTGGATCTCGCGCGAGCGGTTGAGGAAGTTGCTGTAGACGGCCCGGCTGGTATCCACCTCACGGTCGAGTTCGCGCAGGCGGACCGAGGCCTCGCCGGTGACAATGGAGCCCCGCTTCAGCTCGTCGAGGTTCGAGGTCAGCGCCTTCTCGTTGGCGGCGGCGCGCTGATAATCCGTCTCCGCCGAGCGGGCGATGCGGGCCAGCTCCACCTCTGTGAGGCGTTTGACGTCCTGCATCTGGGTCCGCACCGCCTCGATATAGGGGTGGCGGTTGCCGAGCTGGGTGCGCAGATCCGCCTCCTTGCTCGCGAGTTCCGCATATTGGCTGCGCAGCCGCTCGATCACCGCGGACTGGATCGCCTCCGGGGCCGAATCCGGTCCGAAGGCGGTGCCGCGCGCGTCCTTGATCTGCTGCAGTCTGGTGCGCGCCTCCGCCGTGCGGGCGCGGGCGGCCACGATGCGGTTGTTGCTCTCGGCCAGTTGCTGCTCGCTGATGAGCTGGCCGCTCGCCGTGATCAACCCGTTCTCGGCCTTGAACTTCTCGACCTTGTTCTCGGCGACGTTGACGCGCTTGCGCAGGTCGTCGAGGCGCGATGCCATCTCGGCCGAGGCCCGCGAGGCCGCGTCCGCGCGGGCGGAGGTCTGGTCCTTGAGGTAGGCGGCGGCGATGGCGTTGACGATCCGGGCCGCCTTGTCCGGGTTGCCGGCGGTGACGACTACATCCACCACGAAGACCTTGTCGGCGCGCTTCACCGCGAGCCTGCGCCGGAGGGCGCGGACGGCCCGGCCTTCGGCGGCGGCATCGGTGCTCGGAGCGTAGCCTTCGCCCTGGAGCGTGCGCAGGGTCCAGCTGAGGAAGCCGGTGCCGACGCCGCCGAAATCCGGGTCGTCGAGCAAACCGGCATCGCGGGCCGCCCGGGTCAGGACGGAATCGGATTCGATCACGCGCGCCTGGCTCTCGACCTGGATCACGCCGCCATCCGGCGCCATGGCGACGGGATTGACGTCGTTGGTGACGATCTGCTTGTCGCGCGGGTCGATGAGGATCTGGGCGGTGGCCGCGTAGAGCGGCGGTGCGAGAAACCCGTAGGCCACCGCGATGAACGTGAGCAGCGCGGCGGTTCCCAGCACCCAGGCCCGGCGCACGGTGAGGATGCGCCAGAGATCGCCGATCTCGGCGCTCTTGTCGGGCTCGGAGGAGGGCGGCCGGTCGATGCTGGATCGACCGATCCAATCCGCCGCCGCGATGTGTCTGTCGATCTGTGCCATCGGATGCTCGGGCCGTGGCCGGGATACAGCCCGTCCTTCGAATACAGGCATGATCCGACTTTACTGACGATTCACCAACACCCGGGGATTTCCGCGATCTCGGCCCTCTTCGTGCGGAGCATGGTTAGCGAGGCGTTAAGATGAGCCCCCGGCCGGCGCTTGGTGCCGGGAGCGGTCAAGGGTTTCTCAATCGTGATGCTGTAACTGGACAACATGGAGGGGACGTCCCGCGTCGGACCGATCCCAACAGCCGGCGGCTTTCGGCCTCGGCTTTCGACTGTCCGGGGACTGACGACGATGCGCCTGCGACTGAGGCTGGATGGACGCGCTCCCCGCCGCTGGCATCTCCGTCTTCTGGAACGGCTCGCAGCGCTTCCCGGGCTCGAAATGGAGGTCGACCGCTCGCCGGGGCCAGGCGGCCTGCCGGGCAATGCTGCGCTGCTGTTCCGCCTCGAAGCCCTACTGAACCGCCTGTCCCTCGGCGGTCTGTCCGCCCCCGTCCCGGTGAACGCATTCGCCGCCTATCCCGAACCAACGGAGGGTGCGTCCTGCATCCTCGACCTCTGCGGCGATGCGGAGGGAGGCCCGGACCTGCCGGTCTGGCGCCTCGGCTTCGACGGCGTAGCGGGCGAAGGCGCCCTTCTCGCCGCGCTGCTCGGCGGCCGCTCCCCCGTGGCCGCCCTCTCCACGGATGGCAGGATCATCGCCTCCGGGCGCTTCGGCGCCGAGGATCGAGGCACCATGCTCAGTGCGTTCGAGGATGGGCTGATCCGCAGCATGACGCTCATCGTCGGCGCGCTGTCGGGCGCCCGGCCGCTTCTCCGGGACGGCGCCCTCGCATCAGCCGAGGCGCCCGCCCTGACCGTGAAGGCGATCGGCACCCGCGCCGCGAAGATGGCGGCGCGTCTCGTCGTCCGGCGCCTCTACTACCTCTGCTATCGCGCCCCCCATTGGCGCGTTGGCTGGCGCCGGCTGGCCGGCCCCGATCTCGTGGACCTGCGTGCGCATCCCTCGTCCGGCTGGCGCGACCTGGCGGATGACGGCCTGCGTTTCTACGCCGATCCGTTCGGGATCGAGCACGAGGGCCGCACCATCCTCTTCGTCGAGGATTTCCCGCACGCGACGGGCAAGGCGCTGATCTCGGCTGTGGCCTTCGATGCGAACGGCCCGGTCGGAGCGCCGGTCCCGGTGCTGGAGGAACCCTATCACCTGTCCTACCCGTTCGTGTTCGAGCGTGAGGGGTCGTTCTGGATGATCCCTGAGAGCTGCGCCAACGGCACGGTCGACCTCTACCGGGCCACGGCCTTTCCGGGCGGTTGGGTCAAGGAAGCGACGCTGCTCAGCGGCATCACGGCCAGCGATCCGACCCTGCTGGAGCGGGACGGCCGCTGGTGGATGTTCGCCACGGTTCGCGATCAAGCCGCCGATATCGGCGGAGGAACGGTGCTCGGCTCCTACCACGACAGCCTGCATCTCTGGTCGGCCCCGGATTTCCGTGGCCCCTGGACGCCGCATGCCCGCAATCCGGTGCTCATCGACATCGCCTCGGCGCGGCCGGCGGGACGCATCGTGGAGCGGGACGGCGCCCTGATCCGTCCGGTCCAGGATTGCCGCCTGGGCTATGGCGAAGCGCTGGCGCTGGCGCGGATCGACCGCCTCGACGACGAGGGCTACGTCCAGACCGTCGAGACGATCCTGCGCTCGGGCCCGCTCTTCCCCGGCACTCGCCTCCACACCCTCAACCGTACCTCGGCCTTCGAGTTCATCGACGGTTCGGCCCGCTCCCCCCGCTGGCGCGGGGGACGATAACCCGGCTCAGACGGTCTTGGTTTCCCCGATGGCCGGACGGCGCGGCCTGGCGATCGTCGTCCGCAGAATATGGAGGGCGTGCAGGCCGTAGCGGCCGATGCGGTTGCGCAGGCGCCGCAGGGTCCACACGGCGCCGCGTCCGACTGTGATCTCGCGGGCATAGAGGCTGGCCCGGAGGCATTGCTGGTCCGAGGCCTGCTTGATCGGGTCGGCGTAGAACGCGGCGATCTTGTCCTTGCCCATCCCCGGGGTAGCGAACCAGCGTGGCAGATGCTCGGAGCAGAGCCGGTCGACGTCGGTGAGCACCTTGCCGATCCCGGTCCCGGGGATCGGGCAGGGGGTCAGGAAGGCGTCGCCGAGGAGGACGACCCCGTCGCGTTCCGCATCGGCCGCGTGGACGATGTCGATCGGCCGCATCTCCACCGGCCCCGTCACGGTGAGGTTCGGGCAGAGGCGGGCGAGGCCGGGCATGGCCTGCCTCATGAGCGCCTCGGGGGATTTGCGGAACTCCTTCACCCACGGATCGGAGGGCGCGCGGTAGACGAAGAGGTTGGCCCGCATGGTCGCGCCGATGGGAAAGAGCGTGACATAGGCCACTGCGCTGTCGGCGCTTTCTCCGTAATAGGTCAGGGATTCGAAGCCGAAGGACGAGGGCGGGGCCGCCATGTCGAAGCCGAAGCACAGGGAGTGCTTCTCGCTGACCATGGTCCTGCCGATGCCGACTTTCCGTCGAAGCACGTCACCGAGGCCGGTGGCCAGAAGCACCAGCCGCGCGGTGCGTACACTGCCATCGGCGAGGGTGACACGCTGCCGTTCCGGGCCGGTCTCGATCTCCGCCACGCGCCCGACCACCAGGGGCGAGGAGACGGGCAGGGCGCCACGCAGGTCGTTGATGAGGGGCGTGTAGTGGACGCCGTATTCGCGCACGGCATGGCGCGAGAACAGATGGCCGAAGCGCGAGACGCAGACCTCGTCCACCGGCGTCGTCACGGCCCGCGCCAGTTCCCCGAAACCGAGTTTCTCGAACAGGTCCATCTGCGGCACGCCGAGCTTCTCCGCCCGGAAATCGGGGGGATAGACCGCGTGGGTGTCGATGATCGCCGTGTCGTAACCGGCCTTGGCGAGGGCAATGGTCGCGGTGGTCCCGGCGAGGCCCGCTCCGATGACGATGACGTCGTGGTCGATCTCAGACATCCAGAACCTCCCGCCCGAGCCCGAATGGGCCGCCTGTCCTCTGCCCTATGCCCCCGCCGTGCCATCTTGGAACGGATGCGGGACGCATGCGGAGCGGGACGACTCTTCACAGCAGGCCATATGCCGCCTGCTCGGTCCCGTTCAAGGTGCGCTGCCTGCCTTAAAGAATCCGTGCGGTTGAAGCTGCCATTTCGAGTCACGCCCACAAGTTACGCGGGCAAGTCGAGCCGCGCGCGAAGACCATGGAAGCTTCCGCGGTCGAGACGAAGCGACCCGCCATAGAGTTCAGCCAGTTCCGTGGTGATCGACAGGCCGAACCCGTGGCCGGGCACGGTCTCGTCCAGGCGTTTGCCGCGCCCGAGAACCCCGGCGGCCGCATCCGCGTCGAGGCCCGGCCCGTCATCCTCCACGGTGACGGTGATGCCCCGTTCGGTGAGCGCGGCGGCGATCCGGACTCGCGCCCGGCACCAGCGGCTGGCATTGTCGATGAGGTTGCCGAGCATCTCGTCCACATCCTGGCGGTCGCAGGCCACCGCGACGCCGTCTGGGACCTCCACGCTGAAGGCGATGCCCTTCTCGGCATAGAGCCGCGCGAAGGTGGCGCGCAGATCGGCCACGGGTGCCTCCAGCGCCGTCCTCTCGCGGGTGGCGCCGCCCAGGGCCGACGTGCGGGCGCGGCGCAGATGGTGGCGGATCTGCCCATCCATGCCAGAGACGAGGGTCGTCAGCCGGCCGTCGGGGTCGCGCTCCCCGTCCCGGAGGGCCATGGTCAGGGTCGCCAGGGGAGTCTTCAACCCATGGGCGAGGTTGGCCACATGGGTGCGCGCCCGTTCGAGATTCGCTGCGTTCTGAGCCAGCAGCGCGTTCACCTCGTGCACCAGGGGGCGGATCTCCGCCGGCTGCTTCTCCGGCACCTGTGCGCGTTGGCCCGCGCGAACTTCGGCGAGGTCCCGGCGCAGGCGCTCCAGCGGTCGGAGGCCGAGGCGGACCTGTACGACGATGCCGGCGAGGAGGCAGAGGCCGAGCACGGCGAGGATCAGCGCCAGGGCGAGACTCGCTTCGCGGACGGGGCCGCGCAAGGCCGCCATGGGCGCGGAGGCGACGATCGTCGCCGGGCCTGCCCCCGCCGCATCCGGCAGGGCGAGGATACGCAGGATCACCGGGTTGCCCCATGGGTCGACGGTGTCGCCCGGGCGGGGATGGTCGCGGTGTCGGCCCCCGCCATCCCGGCGGTCGTCTTCGGGAACGGCGAGGTCGCGGCCTTCCAGGGAGCCGGAGCGGAGGATCGCGTCGCCCTGACGGACCTGCCAGGACCAGCCCGACCGGTCGCGGTCGAAGGGCGGCCCGTCCAGGTTGCGCCCGAGGGCGAGGCGACCGTCGCGGCTCCGCTCGAGACTCGAGGCGATGGCGACGATCTGGCTGTCCAGGCGGCTGTCGATCTGGCCGCGCACGAAGCGGTGCAGGATGAAGCCGATGGCCACCCCCGCCACCACGAGGGCCACGGTGACAAGGGCGAGGGCGGCGAGGATCAGGCGCCGCTGCAGGGAGCCGCGATGCGGATCAGGCGGTCCGTGGGGAGCCGGTCCGTGAGGAGGATGTGGCGGGGTCATGGCGTCTCCCCCGGCACGAGCTGGTAGCCGTGGCCGCGCACGCCCTCGATCCGGGCCGGGGCGATCTTGCGGCGCAGGCGGGTAATGATGACCTCCACGGAGTTGGAATCCACCTCGGCATCGCCGTCATAGACCCGCTCGATCAGCTGGCCACGGGGCACCACTCCGTCCTTGCGCAGGATCAGGCACGAGAGCACCCGCCATTCGAGCCCGGTCAGCTTCAGCGGCAGGCCATCCCGCTCGAACGTGCCGAGGCCTGCATCGTAGGTGAGAGGCCCGCAGACGATCCGGTTGGCCCCGTGCGCCGAGGCGCGGCGCACCAGAGCGCGCAGGCGGATGACGAGCTCCTCCACCCGGAACGGCTTGACGAGATAGTCGTCCGCCCCCGCCTTGAAGCCCGCGACCTTGTCGCTCCAGCCATCCCGCGCGGTGAGGATCAGCACCGGCATGGTCCGCCCGGCGGCCCGCCAGGCCTGAAGCACCGAGACGCCGTCGCGCTTGGGCAGACCGAGGTCGAGCACCACGGCGTCGTAGGTCTCCGTCTCGCCGAGATGCTGGCCGTCCTCGCCGTTGACCGCGTGGTCGAGGGCGAAGTTCTCGGCGCGCAGGGCCTTGGCGATCTCGGCGGCGAGGGCCGCATCGTCCTCCACCAGAAGGAGCTTCATCGGGATCCGGATCCTTGGGAGCGCGGTGGCCGCATCGGGGAGCCCCGGCGCCTACGCGCCGCGCTTTAACCGGGGCTGAACCGCGCGGTTCAGATCAAGTTGGAGGGGCGAGCCTAGAACGGCGTCAACCCGAGAGGGGATCCGCTTTTTCCAGGACATCCACACCATGACGATCGAGAAGACCATGGACGGAACCGCCACCGAGATGCCGAGCCGCGCCGCCCCGCGCCGCTCGCGCCGCGGCTGGATCGTCGGCGCCATCGCCGCTCCCCTCGCCTTCGGGGCCGTCGGCCTTTCCCTGGCGCAGAATTCCGGCGTGACCCTCACTCCCGTCGCGCCGGTCGCCATCGCACAGCTCGCTCCTTCCGCCGCTATCGCTGCCAAGGGCGACGTCGCCGAGATTTTCGGCAACAAGTTCGTCCTGCAGGACGGGTCCGGCCGCGCCCTCGTCGAGACCGGCAAGCAGGGCGAGGGCGGCACCCTCGTCACCAAGGGCGAAGCCGTGACGGTGCAGGGCCGCTTCGAGAACGGCTTCCTCCACGCCACCCTCCTCACCCGGGCCGATGGCAAGACGGTGCTACTCGGTCCGGCGCGCGGTCCGAAGCCGGGCGGCCTCGATTGGGCGAAGGACAAGGTCGGTCTCGGCCCCGCCGTCGATGCGCCGGCCCTGACCGCGAAGGTCGAGGCGGCCGGCTATTCCGACATCCGCGTCACCGGCCGCGGACCGCGCCATCTCGACATGGCGGCCAAGGGCCAGGACGGGCGTGAGCGCCTGCTCCATGTCGGGTTCGACGGCGACATCCGCGAGAAGCGCAGCTTCTGACGATGACGATTCCCTCCCTCGGACCTCCGGGGGGGGGGGAAGTGATCGGCCTTCTCACTCATCGGGATCAACGACTATGCCAAAGACCGCGACCGCTACCGGAATCGTCTGGGCCGTGTTCGGCCATTGCTTCGCGCTGGAGGGGAATGGCACGAGGAGCCTCGCCGATCTCGGTCCGAAAGCCACGACGGAAGAGATGCCCACGGTCGGAGAGGCCGTCACCGTCGAGGGCGAGGTCACGCCCTGCGAGATCAAGGTGTCTCGCCTCATCATCGCCGACGGTACGGTCCGTATCATCGAGCGGCCGGACAAGACGCACGGCCCAGGCGATCCGGATACGGCCCTGCGCCTCGTCCGGGATGCCGGTTACCGCGTCGAAGGACCGCCGATACGCAAACCAAGGCATTTCGAGATTCGCGGCATCCGGGACGGAGTCGCCTTCGACGTCCATGTGCATGACGACGGCAGCATCCGGAAGGAGAGGCAGCTCGCAGCCTAGAAGCCCAGTATTTCACATGAGCAAAACACTGTCGGTTTGACCCGCCACGCCGGGGGTTCGACGCTCACGCAGAATTTAATCCCTGGTGAGGAACCTTCATTTCGGGCCGGGGTTTGCCGCTCCGATCGACGCGAAGCTTTGGCTTGCAGAGCCAGTGACACGCGCCGATCGGTCCCTTCCATGAAAAACTTGCCAAGGATCGATCGGATGACGAGCGTCACCGCCGCCGGCCAGGATCGGGGTCGCGCCCCGTCGCAGCGGACGCTGCGCGGGCTCGACGCCCTCAACTTCTTTCTGGCCGACGTCCGTGACGGGCTCGGCCCCTACCTCGCCATCTACCTCATCGCCGTGCGCGGTCCCGACCAGGGTTGGAACGAGGCGACGACGGGGATGATCATGACGATCGCCGGCATTGCCGGGCTGATCGCGCAGACGCCGGCCGGGGCCCTGATCGACCGGACCAACCACAAGCGTGCCATCGTCATCGCCGGGGCGCTGGCGGTCACGGCGAGTTGCCTGCTCCTGCCCTTCGTCACGAATTTCTATCTGGTGGCCGCGACCCAGTCCGTCGCCGGCATCGCCGGGGCGGTCTTTCCGCCGGCGCTCGCCGCGATCACCCTCGGCGTGGTGGGGCCGAAGATGTTCTCCAAGCGCATCGGCCGTAACGAAGGCTTCAACCATGCGGGCAACGCGGTCTCGGCGGCCATCGCCGGCTCGACGGCCTATTTCTTCGGGCCCATCGTGGTGTTCTGGCTGATGGCCGTGCTCGCGGTGCTGAGCGTCGGGGCCATGCTCATGGTGCCGGCCAAGGACATCGACGACGACCTCGCCCGCGGCCTCGACGAGTCGGCGGGGGAGGGCGGTGAACAGGCGTCCGGGATCAAGGCCCTGCTGCAGAACCGCACCCTGATGCTGTTCGCCCTGCTCGCCGCGATCTTCCACCTATCCAATGCCGCGATGCTGACCTCGGTGGGCCAGCTGTTGACCAAGCTGTCCGGTAAGGAGAGCGCGACCTCCCTCATCTCCGTCTGCATCGTGGCCGCCCAGTTCGTCATGGTGCCGGTGGCGGTCTTCGTCGGCGCCAAGGCCGATGCGATCGGGCGCAAGCCGATCTTCCTCGTGGCCTTTGGCGTGCTCGCCATCCGAGGCGTACTCTACACGTTCTCGGACAACCCGTTCTACCTCGTCGCCGTCCAGCTCCTCGACGGGATCGGCGCCGGCATCTACGGCGCGCTCTTCCCCATCGTCGTCGCCGACCTCACCCGAGGCACCGGACGGTTCAACGTCTCGCAAGGGGCGGTCGCCACGACGCAGGGGCTCGGCGCCTCGTTCTCGGCGACGCTGGCCGGTCTCATCATCGTGTCGGCGGGCTATTCGACGGCGTTCCTGGTCCTGGCCGGGATCGCGGCGGTGGGATTTATCCTCTACCTCGTGGCCATGCCTGAGACCTACGGGTTCGAGCCGCCGACCACGGCCTCGAAGCCGCCGAGCGCCAATGGGCCGGAGTCCATGGCCTCCGCCATCGCCTGACGACGCCATCGGTCGAGCACCGAATCCTCCGTTCAGCACCCTGAACATCCGGTTCCTTCCGACGCCCCGCCGGCACCAGGCGGAGCGACGCTGGAGACATGCCATGACACGTGCCAAGCCATGACACACGCCACGAGCGGACGGGACGACATCCTCGCCTTCGCCCATATCGGTGACCTGCACCTCACCGAGGGGCATCTCCAGAACGCCCGCGATTTCTTCGCCATTGTCGCGCAGCTCGGCGCGGTGGAGGGACTCGATTTCGCGTACCTGCCCGGCGACAACGCCGAGAACGGCCTGCCCGAGCAATATGCCCTCGTCCGCCAGGGCCTGGCCGGCCTCTCCCTTCCCGTCCATGTCGTCACGGGCGATCACGACATGGAGAGCGGCAGCCTCGATGCGTTCCATGCCGGCCTCGGCGCACGGCGGCTTCCCTACGCCATCGACATCTCCGGCATCCGTTGCCTCTTCCTCGACATGTGCGGACCGGGAGGCGGCGGTCCGGATTTCCGCCTGGGCGACACACAGCTCGCCTGGCTCCAAGGCGAAATCCACCTGGCCGAACGCGACGGTCTCGACTGCGCGCTGTTCATGCACAGCTACCCCGCCGACCTTAAAGGCGACGGCGAGGCCGCCCGCGTCGCCCATCTCGTCTCGCAGTCGCGCGTGCGCCTCGTGGAAATGGGCCACACCCATTACAACGAGCTCGCCAATGACGGTCGCACCATCTTCGCGGCCACGCGCTCCACCGGGCAGGTCGAGGAAGGGCCGGTCGGCTATGCCGTCGCCGCCATCGATGGCGGCGTCGTCAGCTGGCGCTTCAAGGAACTGGCCGCGCCCTGGCCCTTCGTCCTCGTCACCGCTCCGGCCGACCGGCGCCTTGCCCATGACGACGGGCACCGCGTGCGCGACAGGGTGGAGGTGCGGGCGATCGTCCTCGGCGCCTCGCCCGTCACTGCCTGCGAGGTCAGCGTAGATGGCGGGCCGTGGCAGGCGATGACCCGCGCCGACGGCGACCGGCGCTACCGGGCATCGATCCCCTGGGACGCGGTGGCGTGCCGTCTCACCGTGCGGGCCTCGGATGCAGCCGGGGGCACGGGGCGGGACGTCGTCGAGCCGGCCACCGACCGGTCCCTCTTGCCGGTCTCGAAGGGGATCGGAAGCGACGCGGATTCCATTGGCGCCTGGCCCGAAAAGGGCCTCCTCGGTACCCAGCTCGGACCCAACCGAAACGGCCGACACTGGTAGCCCTCGCTCCGCTTCTCCGCCCCTGACAGGAACTCGCCCGCCCATGTTCGCACTCCCCGTGACGCCGCATCTGGCGACCTGGATCATCGCCGGACTGGCGACCCTCGGGGTCATCACCCGGCCCTTCGCCTGGCCGGAGGCGGTCTGGGCAGTGCTCGGTGCCGGGGCGCTGCTGGCGCTGGGCCTGATCTCGCCGGAAGCGGCCTGGGACGGCGTGCGCAAGGGGACGGATGTCTACCTGTTCCTCGTCGGCATGATGCTGCTCGCCGAGATCGCCAGGAAGGAGGGCCTGTTCGACTGGCTCGCCGGCATCGCCGTGCGTCAGGCCAAGGGGTCGGCGACGCGCCTGTTCCTGCTGGTCTATCTCGTCGGCACCGTGGTCACGGTGTTTCTCTCCAACGATGCCTGCGCCGTGGTGCTGACGCCGGCGGTCTATGCCGCGGCCAAGGCGGCGGAGGCCGAGCCGCTGCCCTACCTTTTCATCTGCGCCTTCATCGCCAACGCGGCGAGCTTCGTACTGCCGATCTCGAACCCGGCCAATCTCGTCGTCTACGCCGCGCACATGCCGCCGCTCACCGAATGGCTCGCGCGGTTCGCGCTGCCCTCGGCCCTGGCCATCGTCGCCACCTACATCGTCCTGCGCCTGACCCAGAACTCGGTCCTGAGGCAGCAATTACTCGCCAGGGACGTCGAGGCGACGCCGCTCTCGGGCACCGGCAAGGTCGCCGGTCTCGGCATCGTCGCCACGGCCGGGGCCCTCATCGCCGCCTCGGCTTACGATCTCGAACTCGGCCTGCCGACCTTCGTCGCGGGCCTCGCCACCACGCTCCTCGTCCTCGCGATCAAGCGCGGCGGTGCGGTCCAAGTCGTCAAGGACGTGTCCTGGGGCGTCCTGCCCCTGGTGGCCGGGCTGTTCGTGCTTGTGGAGGCCCTGGAGAAGACCGGCGTGCTCGCCATGGTCGCCGATCACCTCAAGCGGGCGGCGCAAGCCTCGCCCGAGGCCGCGGCCTGGGGCGGCGGCACCCTGGTGGCGGTGCTCTCCAACCTCGTCAACAACTTGCCGGCCGGCCTGATCGCGGGGGCGGCCGTGCAGCAGGCCGACGTCTCCGAGAAGGTCGCCGGGGCGATCCTCATCGGCATCGATCTCGGCCCCAACCTGTCGGTGACCGGATCCCTCGCCACCATCCTGTGGCTCACCGCCATCCGCCGCGAAGGCGAGAATGTCGGATTCTGGCGCTTCCTCAAGCTCGGCCTGCTGGTGATGCCGCCGGCCCTGATCCTGGCCCTGGCCGGCCTGCTCCTCCTGCCCTGATCCCCCTCCATTCCGAGGACGACCCGACATGAACGCGGCCCTGCTCTATCCCTTTATCCTCCTCGCCGGCGCGCTCCAGGCGGCGGGCAATTCCATGAACGCGCGACTGCGCGTGGCCCTCGTCAATCCGTGGCTGGCGGCTTCCGTCTCGTTCTCGCTCATCGTCTTCGTCTTCGTCACGCTGTTCGTGGTGATGCCGACGCCGCTGCCCAGCCTGGAACAGCTCGGCGGCATGCCGTGGTGGGCGCCGTTGGGCGGGCTCGCCGGAGCGGTGGCGGTGTTCGGCGGCCTCGCCTTCGTCGACAAGGTCGGGGCCGGGCCGTTCAACGGGCTGCTCATCACCGCCAACATCCTGACCTCGCTGGCCATCGATCATTTCGGCTGGCTCGGGATGCAGGCGAATTCGCAGGGGCTGCTGCACCTCCTCGGCGGCGGCCTGATGGTGGCCGGCATCGTCCTCATCGCCCGCTTTTGAACCCGTCCGGCCCGAAACATCCACGGGAGATCCCACGCTCATGACCGGCCCTCTCTTCTATCCCTTCATCCTCGTCGCCGGCGCCCTGCAGGCCATCGGCGTCACCATGAACGCGGCGCTTCGCGGCGCCCTGGTCAACCCGTGGCTCGCGGCGGCGGTCTCGTTCCTGCCCATCGTCTTCGTCTTCGTCGCGATGCTGGCGATCCGGCCAGTCCCGCTCCCCACCCGCGACGATCTCGCAGGCATGCCGTGGTGGGCCCCGCTCGGCGGCATCGCCGGGGCGGTGGCGGTGTTCGGCGGCCTCCTCTTCGTCGACAAGGTGGGGGCGGGCGCCTTCAACGGGATGCTCATCACCGCCAACCTGTTGACGTCGCTGGCCATCGACCATTTCGGTTGGCTCGGGATGCCGAAGCACCGCGCCGGCAAGGCACGGATCGCAGGTGCCGGGCTGATGGTGGCCGGAATCGTCCTCATCGCGGCGTTTTGACGGGGACATCCACCGGGATTTCCCTATGCAGCCACCGCGAGTCCTTGCCAGGGTTCGCTTTTTGGTCCCCGGACGTGCTATGTCCCGGCGATCCCGCCCGAAGCCGGTCCCGTGCGAAGGGTGTGTGGATCACCCTTCCTTGCCGCCGATCGCGGATTTTCACGTCCGTCGGCACTTGTCTCGATCTTCGACATGATGCGCCGCGCGAGCGGGCACGAGCGGTTCATCCGCCGCTGCCGCCTCCGCCAGGGCGAATGATGCGATCGATGCGTGGGCGGCGAGGCGAGGGGAGCCAGGAAGGACGACGATGAGCGACGAAACCGACGCCAGGACTAGGTCCGAAGAGCGCGCCGAGCGCGCGGAGCGGATGGCCAAGGAAGGCGCGCAGGCGATGGCGGAGCATCTGCAGTCGGTGAAGGAGATCGACGAGCGCACCGTGAAGCTGCGTGCCCTTCGCCTCGCCAAGGAAGCCGCCGATGCAGCGGAGAAAGCTGCCGCTCCCGCGCCGGCCCCCAAACGCAAGCGCTCCGCGAGCTGAGCCAGACAGCCTTACCAGGAAACCGACCCATGGCATTCGATCGGACCCGTCGCGCCAGCGACCCCCGCCAGGCGGCGGAAGCCGCCTTCAAGGCCGCCACCACCAAGGCGACCGATGCTCCCAAACCCGCCGAACGAGCCCCCGCCGAACGCGCGCCCGCCGCGCCGCTCAGCCCGCCCGGTGCCCGCGAGATGGTGTCCCTGCGCCTCGACCGCGCCGTGCTGGAGCATTTCCAGAAGGACGGCCCCGGTTGGCAGGACCGGATCAACGCTTCGCTGAAGGGCCTCGTAGGACTGTAATAGCAGCCCAGGTCTGGCGGCGGCTCGCCGCCCTCGGGAGGTGTTTCTCTCCCGCGCTTATTCCCCCACCCCGAACAGCTTCTCCAGGAAATTCCGGTCGTCCTGGCTCGGCCCGCGGGCGCGCTGGTTGGCGGCGACGCGCGGGGGCGGGGCGGCGGATTGCGGCTCTCCGAGGAGGGCGCCGATGAGGCCCCCCGGTGCGGTGCCTGTGGTGGCGGGAACCTCCGCCGGGGCACGGTTGCGCCAGTGGTTCGCGCCCGGTAGCATCGTCGGAGTCTGGCCCTTGAGGGCCACGGTCATGTAGGTTTTCCAGATCTCGCCGGGCAGATTGCCGCCGGAAACCTTCTTGGTCGATTCGCCGTCGTCGTTGCCGAGCCAGACGCCGGTGACCAGAGTCGCCGAGTAGCCGATGAACCAGGCATCGCGGAAATCCTGGCTGGTGCCCGTCTTGCCGGCGAGATCCCAGCCCGGAATCTCGGCCTTGCGCGCGGTACCCGAGACGAAGGTCTCGTGCATCATCGCGTTCATCATCGAATCCGTCTCGGCGCTCATCACCCGGCCGAGATTGGTGTCCTTTCGCTGGTAGAGCGCCTTGCCCGTCGTGCTCTTCACGTTGGCGATGACATAGGGGTTCACCCCCGTGCCGCCATTGGCGAAGGCGGCGTAGGCACCCACCATCTCCAGCGGGGTCACCTCCGAGGTGCCGAGCGCCAGGGAGCCGTTGGCCTGCAGCGGCGAGGAGATGCCGAGGCGCTGAGCCGCCTGGACCACGGCCTTCGGGCCGACTTCCTGGCCGAGGCGCACGGCCACCGTGTTGAGCGACAGCGCCAGCGCCTCGCGCAAGGGGACCGGACCGCGATAGTCGCGCGAATAGTTCTCCGGGTTCCAGCCCTTGATGCTGATCGGCGCGTCGTCGCGCACGGTGTCCGGGGTCAGGCCGCGCTCCATGGCGGCGAGGTACACGAAGGGCTTGAACGACGAGCCCGGCTGGCGCTTGGCGGTGGTGGCCCGGTTGAACTGACTCTGGGCGTAGTCGCGCCCGCCGATGAGCGCCCGGATCGCCCCGTCCGGTCGCACCGAGACCACGGCCCCCTGGGCGACGTTGTAGCGCGAGCCCTTCTGGTTCAGCTCGTCCACCAGCGCCTTCTCGGCCGCGCCCTGGAGACGGGTATCGACGGTGGTGGTGACGACGATGTCGGTGTCGAATTTCGGCAGGAAGTCGTCGAGCACGTCCATGACGAGATCGGCCACGTAATTGGCCGAGCCGCCGCCGCGGCTGCTCGCCGGCCGTGCCGGTGTCGCCAGCGCCAGCTTCACCTCGGCGGGCTTGGCGAAACCGAGCTCTTCCATGGCCGCGAGGACCTGAGCCGCGCGCGCCTGGGCGGCGGGCAGGTTGCGGTTGGGGGCGAGGCGCGAGGGCGCCTGGACGAGGCCGCCGAGCATGGCGGCCTCCGCCAGCGTCACCGCCTTGGCGGGCTTGCCGAAATAGCGCTGGGCGGCGGCCTCGATGCCATAGGCGCCGGCGCCGAAATAGACCCGGTTCAGGTAGAGTTCGAGGATCTCGTCCTTGGTGTAGCGGTGCTCCAGCCACAGGGCGAGGATCGCCTCCTGGATTTTTCGCGATGCGGAGCGCTCGGGCGTCAGGAACAGGTTCTTGGCGAGCTGCTGCGTCAGGGTCGATCCGCCCTGCGAAACGCCGCGGCGGGTGATGTTCTGGGCGACGGCACGGGCGATGCCCACCGGGTCGACGCCGAAATGGCTGTAGAAGCGCCGGTCCTCGATCGCCACGAAGGCGCGCGGCAGATAGGGCGGCAGCTCGCCGATGCTCACCACCCGTCCGCCGGTCTCGCCGCGATTGGCCAGGAGCGAGCCGTCGCTGGCGAGGATGGCGATGTTGGGCGGACGCTTCGGGACGGCGAGCTGGTCGATCGGCGGCAATTGCGAGGCATGGTAGGCCACCAGCCCCGCGATGGCGATGATGCCCCACAGGCCGAGCACGAGGGTGCCATAGAACAGGCCGCCGAGGAACGAGCGCCGGCGCGGCTTGCGGGCCGGTGCCTTGGCCCGCGCCGAGGGACGCCGGGGGCCTTCGCCCTGGCCGTTGCTACTCGTCCCGCGTTTGCCCACACCGCCTCCGGCGCGATCGTCGCCGCTGAGCCGCAGATCGAGATCGCCGCGACCACCGATGCGCCCCTCGGGCACGTCGAAGTTCGGCTCCTCTCGCCCGCGTCCCTTGCGTCCGTTCGCCATGCGTTTCGTCTGAACCTGTGAGTGTCCCGCGATCCGAGATGCTCAGGTACCGCAGGGTAAATACGGCGGGTTTAAGGGTTCTTAACCCGCTTCTTTTTAAGCTTTTGAAACCATAGGGAAATTTTAACCGGTCGGCCGTGCCGGTCCGGATCGTGATTTCCGCTCTTCGAACCTCGCCCACAATCTCCACGGCCGTGACTGGAGCGGGCGTTTCCGGAAACGATCGGTTTCCGTCGTTTCTATTTCATTCCGCTCGGATGGGCCGGATAACCATGCCGGTGCGGACATGCCGGCTTTCTTCAAGACACGGTGCCCGACGGGAACGTATGCCCCGGCCTGATCGTGAGGGCCGATGGAGACGGTCGCGTGGACCCAGGCCGAGCTTGCCCCGCGACCCGCGATACATTTCAGTCGGACCAAGCAGGAGGGAAACGGGCAATGAGCTGGCACGGTGCGGACGACCCGGTTCCGGGCGATCATTTCTCCTGCGACGTGATCAAGACCCTGATCGTTCCCCGCTCGCGGGATCTTGGCTCGTTCTCCGTCCGGCGGGCCCTGCCGTCGACTGAGTGCCGGATGGTCGGGCCGTTCATCTTCTTCGACCAGATGGGGCCGTCCGAGTTCCTACTCGGCCAGGGCATGGACGTGCGGCCGCATCCGCATATCGGCCTCTCCACCGTCACCTACCTGTTCGACGGCGAGATCATGCACCGGGACAGCCTGGGCACCGAGCTGCCGATCCGCCCGGGCGAGCTCAACTGGATGACGGCCGGTCGCGGCATCACCCATTCGGAGCGGACCGGCGCCGGGCTGCGCCGGACCGGCTCGAACCTGTTCGGCATTCAGGCCTGGGTCGCGCTCAGCGGCAAGGACGAGGAGACCGCCCCCGCCTTCGAACATTACGATGCGGATGCGCTGCCGGTCCTCACCGGCGAGGGCAAGATTGTCCGGCTCATCGCCGGCGAGGCCTTCGGCGCCAGGTCGCCGGTGCGGACGTCGAGCCCGATGGTCTATGCCGACGTGACGCTGGAGGCGGGCGCCGTCCTGCCCCTCGACCCGACCTATGACGAGCGCGCGATCTACACCGTCTCCGGCGCCATCGACATTGCCGGGGACGGGTTCGGTCCCGGCCAGCTCCTCGTCTTCAATCCCGGCGACCGCATCAGCGTGCGGGCGACCGAGGCCGCGCGCTTCATGGTGCTCGGCGGCGAGCCCATGGACGGGCCGCGCCATCTCTGGTGGAACTTCGTCTCCTCGCGCCCCGAACGGATCGAGCAGGCCAAGGAGGATTGGCGCCAGGCCCGCTTCGACACCGTGCCCGGCGATTTCGAGTTCATCCCACTGCCCGAAGTGTCTCCGCCGGAAGCGCCCTCGCCCGTGCGCTATCCGTAAAGATGCGCGAGACCGGGGCGAGGCCGATGGGGCGCCGCCCGCGAACCCTCTTCGAGCGGAGACGTCGACATCATGGCAGTTGAAGCATCCGGTGCCGCGAGCGAACTCGTCCAGGTCGTGGCACTCCTCTCCGCGGGCGTCGTCGCGGTGCCGGTCTTCAAGCGGATCGGCCTCGGTTCGGTCCTCGGCTACCTCGTGGCGGGGCTCGCCATCGGTCCGTTCGGCCTCGGCCTGTTCTCGGATGCCCACGCCATCCTGCACGTGGCGGAACTCGGCGTGGTGATGTTCCTGTTCATCATCGGGCTGGAGATGGAGCCGTCCCGGCTCTGGGGCATGCGGCGCGAGATCTTCGGGCTCGGCCTCGCCCAGGTCGCCGCCTGCATCGCGGCGCTGATGCTCGTCGGCATCGCCATGGGGTTCTCGCCCGCCATCTCGTTCGTGGCCGGCACCGGCTTCGTCCTCACCTCCACGGCCATCGTCATGCAGCTTCTCGAGGAGCGCGGGTCGATCTCGACGCCGAAGGGCCAGCGCATCGTGGCGATCCTCCTGCTGGAGGACCTCGCCATCGTGCCGCTGCTCGCCATCGTCGCGCTGCTGGCGCCCGGCGGGCAGGCGACCGGCACGATGGAGCGCGTCTCCAGCATCGGCATCGCCCTCGGGTCCGTGGCCGCCCTGGTGGCGGCGGGGCGCTGGCTGCTCAACCCACTGTTCCGCCTGCTGGCCGCGGCCAAGGCCCGCGAGGTGATGACGGCGGCCGCCCTCCTCGTCGTGCTCGGCTCTGCCCTGGCCATGCAGCTCGGCGGGTTGTCCATGGCCATGGGCGCGTTCCTGGCGGGCGTCCTCCTGTCGGAATCGAGCTTCCGGCACCAGCTGGAGGCCGATATCGAGCCGTTCCGGGGCATCCTACTCGGTCTGTTCTTCCTCGGCGTGGGCATGTCCCTCGACCTGACGGTCATCGCCGCGAACTGGGCGCTCATCCTCACCGGTGTCGTCGCCTACATGGTGGTGAAGAGCATCGTCATCTATGCCATCGCGCGTCTCCTGCGCGCCTCGCATCCCGAGGCGATGGAGCGTGCGGCCTTGATGGCGCAGGGCGGCGAGTTCGCCTTCGTGCTCTATGCCGCCGCCGCGAGCGCGGGCATCATCGACGGCACCACCAACGCCATCCTGACGGCGACGATCATCCTCTCCATGGCCGTCACGCCGCTGATGGTCATCGCCTTCGATCGCCTCGGCCCGAAGGCCTCGGTCTCGACGGAGGGTGTCGAGGTGCCGGAGAACCTCGTGGGTAGCGCCCTCATCATCGGCTTCGGCCGCTTCGGTCAGGTGGTGAGCCAGCCGCTGATCTCGCGCGGCTGCTCGGTCTCGATCATCGACACCAACCCCGCCTATATCCGCGTCGCCGAACAATTCGGCTTCAAGATCTATTACGGCGACGGTACGCGCCTCGACATCCTGCACGCGGCCGGGGCCGCCACGGCACGGGCGATCCTGATCTGCATCGACGACCGCGAGGCCGCCCGGCGGATCGCAGAACTGGCGAAGGCCGAGTTCCCCCTCGTGCCCGTCCTCGCTCGCGCCCGCGACCGCGAGCACGCGATCGAGCTCATCCATGCCGGCGTCGCCTACCAGCTCCGGGAGACGTTCGAATCGGCCCTGGCCTTCGGCGAGCAGGCGCTCCTCGCCATCGGCGACGAGCCCGACGCAGCCAGCGCGGTCATGGCCGAAGTCCGCCGCCGCGATGCCGAGCGTCTCGAGATGGAGACCGTGGGCGGGATCTATGCCGGGCGCGACCTGATCCGGGGGAATGCGGCGGAGGCCTGAGGAACGGCGATGCGCCGGCCGCGCCTCACATGTCCGGCGGAGCGTCGGGATTGCCTTCGTGGCGGTCGCGTTGCGCCGCCGCGCGGGCGAGGAGGAGCAGCGTCACCGGGGTCGTCACGGTGAGGAACACGCCGATCAGGGCGTCGCGCAGGACCAGGCGGCCCTCGATCAGGGACAGGAGCAGCATCGAGCTCATGAGGATCAGGGCCATGCCCAGGGTCGCGCCCAGGGTGGGAGCATGGACGCGCTCGTAGAACGTCCGGAGGCGAATGAGGCCGAAGGCGCCGGTGAGCGAGAAACCCGCGCCGACGATCGCGAGCGTCACCACCAGCCACGCGGCCCAGACGGGCAGGTCGACACCGTTCACTGGATCACCTCGCCCTGCATCAGGAACTTCGCCAGTGCCACGGTGGCGGTGAAGCCGATCATCCCGAGGATCAGCGCGGCCTCGAAATAGAGGCCGCTGCCGGTGCGCATGCCGTGGACCACCACCGCCAGCATGCCGTTGAGGTAGAGGGTGTCGAGGCCGAGGATACGGTCCTGGGCGCGGGGCCCGCGCAGCATCCGCCATGCGGCGAGCGCCATGGCCAGAACCAGCATCCCCTGGGCGAAGCCGAGCCCCCAATCGAGAACGGTGGTGGCGCTCATGGAAAGAACCTCATGGGACGAAGAAAATCATGGGGCGAAGATCTGCATCAGGGGGCGCTCGTAGCGGTCCTTTACCCGCCGCACCCATTCGTCCCCATCCGTGTAGTCGAGCACGTGCATGAGCAGGCTGCCGGTATCGGAATCGTACTGGACCCAGAGCGTGCCCGGCGTGCCGGTGAGGATGATCGACAGGAGTGCGATTCCGAACGGCTCGCGCATGTCGAGGGGAATGGTGACGAAGCCGGTCCGCCGCTCCCCCCGGCGAAGCCCGAGTATGATGCGGGCGACGTCGATGTTCGAGCGCACCATGTCGGAGAGCACGGTCACCGCAAGTCGGGCGAGGGTGCCGGGCGCGCGTACCTGCACCGCCTGAGGCCTCAGCGCCAGCATGACGGCGGGAACGGTGAGGCCGATCGACAACGCCAGCAGGACGTTGCCCGGTGAGAGCGGCGCGTTCAGCAAGAGCCAGGTCGCGGCGAGGCTGGCCGACAGGATCGGATAGGGCAGGATGCGGCTCACGATCCACCGCCTTCCCGGGTCGGCCCAAGGACGGCGCGAACGTAATCCTGCGGCTGCGCCAGCCAGCGCACGGTCTCGTCTGCATAGGCGAGGGCCGGGCCGCCCCAGAGGGCCAGCGCCAGACAGGCGGCGAGCAGGCCGGCGAGAGCGGTGAATTCCGAGAGGCGCAGGACGGGAGGCGGGTCGTCGTTCGGAACCCAGAGGTTCTTGATCCCGAGGCGCACCATCGGCATCAGCGTGGCGAAGCTGGACAGCGTCAGCGCGGCGATGAGCCACCAGGCCGAAGCCGTCATGGTGCCCGTCGTGAGCCCCATGAAGATCGCGAGCTTGCCGACGAAACCGGAGAGCGGGGGAACTCCCGCCAGCATCAGCGTACAGACGAGGAAACCGCTGCCGAGCAGTGCCACCGAGGCGGGGATCGCCCGGCCGATCTCGGTGGCGTCTGCATCGTCGAAGGGATCGCGGTACTCATCGGCGAAAACGGCCTGGGCGGCCTCCAGCGGGTCGCGGCCGCGCTGGAGAATCTCGGCGAGGAGGAACAGGGCGCCCGCCGCGAGGGTGGAGCCGAGGAGGTAGTACAGGGCGCCCGAGAGCGCCCCGTCGTTGCCGCTCCCCAACGCCGCCAGAACCGTGCCCGACGAGATCATCACCGCGTAGCCCGCCGCCCGCGTGAGGTCGCGCGCGGCCAGGATGCCGATGGCCCCATAGGTCATCGTCGCGAGACCGGCGGCGAGGATCCAGGTCTGTCCGAACCCCTCCGACAGTCCCGCCCCGAACAGCAGCAGGCTCAGGCGCACCACCACGTAGACGCCGACCTTGCTGAGGATCGCGAGGATCGCGGCCGCCGGCGCGCTCGCCGCCGCGTAGGTGGTGGGCAGCCAGAACCCGAGCGGCCAGGCGCTGCACTTGATGAGGAAGGCGATGCCGAGGATGGCGCAGCCAATCTCGAACAAGGCGAGCTCCCCCGCCTCCGGCGCCGCAAGACGCCGGGCGAGGTCGGCCATGTTGAGGGTTCCCATCGTACCGTAGATGAGGCTGACGCCGACGAGGAAGAACAGCGAGGCGACGAGGTTGACCGCGATGTAGCCGAGGCCGGCCCGGATGCGCGTCTCGCCCGATCCGTGCAGGACGAGACCGTAGGAGGCGGCCAGCATCACCTCGAAGAACACGAACAGGTTGAACAGATCTCCGGTGAGGAAGGCGCCGTTCACGCCCATCAGGAGCAGCAGGAACAGGCCGTGGAAGCGCGGCCCCGCCCGGCCCCAGCGGGCGAAGGAGAAGATCAGGGCGCACAGGCCCAGCACGCTGCCGAGCGCCAGCATCAGGGCCGAGAGCCGGTCGGCCACCAGCACGATCCCGTAGGGCGCGGCCCAGTTGCCGAGGCGGTAGATCTGCGCCGCCTCGCTCGCCCGCCAGACGAGGACGAGGGCGACGCCGAGGAGGGCCAGCACCGTGGCGAGGCTGAGCGCCCCCTTCAGCCGACTCCGGCGCTCGTCCATGAGGAACATCGCCCCGGCCACCGCGATCGGCAGAACGATGGGCAGCACGACGAGATGGTCGGTCCAGTCACCGACAAGGGGGGCATTCAGAACCGTGGCGTTCATGGATGCGGGTTCTCTGGATTCGGCTCTGCCTGGTGCGGCTCGCGGCCGTCCACATGGTCGCTGCCGGTGATGCCGCGGGCGGCGAGCAGCACGACGAGGAAGAGCGCGGTGAGCGCGAAGCCGATCACCAGGGCGGTGAGGACGAGGGCCTGCGGCACCGGGTCGTCCACGGAGACGATGTCGGCCCCGGCCCCGAGCACCGGCGGCGCGCCCACCGTCAGGCGGCCCATGGCGAAGATGAACAGGTTGACGGCGTAGCTCAGCAGCGAGATGCCGAGCACGACCTGGAAGGTACGGGGACGCAGCATCAGCCAGATGCCCGAGGCGGCGAAGACGCCGATCCCCAGGGACAGCACGATCTCCATCAGGCGGGCTCCTTCTCGACGGCCCGCTCCACCCCCGCCTCGGCGGGGCGGGTGCGCCGCAGGGATTGGTGAGCCAGGGCGACGAGCATCAGCGCGCTGGCGCCTACCACCAGCACCATGATCCCGAGATCGAACAGCAGGGCGCTCGCCACCGGGACCTTGCCCAGGAGGGGCGGCTCCCAATAGGCGAAATAGGCGGTGAGGAACGGACGCCCGAACAGCCAGGAACCGGCGCCGACCAGGACGGAGACCAGCAGGCCGATGCCGATCCACGAGATCGGCTGGATCCGCAGCCGCTCTTCGACCCACTGCGCGCCCTGGGCCATGTATTGCAGCATGAAAGCAATGGTGAGCGCGATGCCCGCCGCGAAGCCGCCGCCCGGCAGGTCGTGGCCGCGCAGGAATAGGTGCAGGGCGAGGAGGACGATGAAGGGGAACAGCCACGTCATCACCACGCGGGGGACGAGGAGAGCATCGGCGGTGGTGTCGCCGAGCTCGCGGCCCTCGCGGGCATCGTCATAGGCGTCGTGATTCACCTGCTGCTTGGGAGGCCCCAGACTGTCGGAGGCGGGTCGGAAGCGGCGAAGGAGCGCGAACACCGTCAGGCCGACGATGCCCAGCACGCAGATCTCGCCCAGCGTGTCGAAGGCCCGGAAATCCACCAGCAATACGTTGACGACGTTGCGTCCGCCCGCCTGCGGGTAGGCCTCCTCGATGAACCAGCGGGCGATCCCGTCGACGGCGGGCCGGGTCATCACCGCGTAGGCCAGCCCGGCGAGCCCGAGGCCGGCAAAGGCGGCGATGCCGAGATCGATCATCCGTCGACGGCGGGACCGCGTCTTCTCCCAAGCCGGTGTCGGAATCGCCGCGTCGCGCTTGGGCAGCCAACGCAGGCCCAGCAGCAGCAGGACGGTGGTGACGATCTCCACCAGGATCTGCGTCACCGCGAGATCCGGGGCGGAGAGCCAGAGGAAGGTGAGGCTGCTCACGAGGCCCGCCCCGCCGACGAAGATGGCGGCGGACAGGCGGTGGTACTTCGCCCGCTCCGCCGCGCCGATGGCGCAGGCCGCGCCTACGAGCCACATCAGCGCGAAGGCCGGGTCGAATTCCGTGGTCTTGCCCGGCGCGAACAGGTCGAGCCCCCGCACGACTCCCGTCACCAATGCGGCCAGGAGCACGGTGAGGAAGAGGATGCGCAATTGCGCCTGGAGGCGCTCGGCGCCGAGCCCGGCTTCCAGCCGGCGGGCACCGTTCACGAGGCCGGTCATCGTCCGCTCGAACAGCCATCCGCCGTCGATCCGATCCATGAGCCAGGGGCCGCCGCGGGGATTGGTGTTGATCCGCCGCCCGAACGCCACATAGAGCGCGATGCCGCCCAGCAGCGCCACCACGCTGAGCGCCAGCGGCGCGTTGAAGCCGTGCCAGATGGCCAGATCGTAATCGGGCGTCCGTTCGCCGAGGACAGACCGGACCGCGCCTGCGAGGAGGGGACCGATTGTGAGGTTCGGCACGAGGCCGATGGCGACGCAGACGAGGACGAGGAGCTCAATCGGGATGCGCATCCAGCGGACCGGCTCGTGCGGGGCATGCGGCAGGTCGTGGGGGGCGGGTCCGAAGAAGGCCTGGCGGATGAAGCGCACGGAGTAGAGCATGGTGAAGGCGCTCGCCAACGTCGCCAGCACCGGCAAGGCGAGGTTGAGCAGGTGGCCGTCCGCATTGTCCACCGCCTCCGCCAGGAACATTTCCTTCGACAGGAAGCCGTTGAGGAGCGGCACCCCCGCCATCGCGGCGGCGGCGACCATCGCCAGGGTGGCGGTATAGGGCATCGCCCGCCACAGGCCGCTGAGGCGGCGCATGTCGCGCGTCCCGGTCTCGTGGTCGATGATGCCCACCGCCATGAACAGCGAGGCCTTGAACGTCGCGTGATTCACGGTGTGGAAGATCGCCGCTACGACGGCCAGGGGTGAATCGAGGCCGAGGAGCAGGGTGATCAGCCCGAGATGGCTGATGGTGGAATAGGCGAGCAGTCCTTTGAGGTCGTGCTGGAAGATCGCGCTCCAGGCGCCCACCAGCATCGTGATCATGCCGGCGGTGCCGACGATCCAGTACCAGGCCTCGGTGTCGGCCAGCACCGGCCAGAACCGGATCATCAGGAAGATGCCGGCCTTCACCATGGTCGCCGAATGCAGGTAGGCGCTGATCGGCGTCGGTGCCGCCATGGCACGCGGCAGCCAGATGTGGAACGGGAACTGCGCCGATTTGGTGAGCGCGCCGGCCAGCACCAGCACCAGGGCCGGCAGGTAGAGCGGGCTGTTCCGGATCGCATCGCCGGAGGCGAGCACCACGGAGAGGTCGTAGCTGCCGACGATCTGCCCGATCAGCACCAGCCCGACGAACAGGCAGAGGCCGCCCGCCGCCGTGATGGTCAGCGCCATGCGCGCGCCGTCCCGGGCGGAGGCGTTGTCGGACCAGTAGCCGATGAGCAGGAACGAGACGATGCTCGTCAATTCCCAGAAGACGAAGAGCTGGATCAGGTTGCCCGAGAGAACGATGCCCAGCATCGCGCCGACGAAGGCGAGGAAATACGAGAACAGACGAGGCACCGGGTCCGCTTCCGCCATGTAATAGCGCGCATAGAGGACCACGAGCGCGCCGATGCCGAGCACCAGGACGGCGAACAGCCAGGACAGCCCGTCGAGCCGCAGCACGAAGCGGACGCCGAGCGTCGGCAGCCAGTCCACCGTCCAGATCACGGGGTCAGGGCCGGCGACGGCGGGGTAGAGGAGACCGATGCAGGAGAGGCAGGTCACCATCACGAAGCCCGCGACGATCGCGGCGGCGTTGCGCGCATGGCCGGGCAGGCAGATCGCCACGACGCTGCCGAGGAAGGGCAGGATGGCGGCGGTGGCGAGGAGCAGGTGAGGCGGCATCGGCTCGGGCAAGACCCTCGTTGGGCGGGACCGCCATCCATCGGGCGCGGAGGGGAGTCCAGCGAAGCGAAGAGCGTGGCGCTCGCGCGGATAAGCTGCGGTATAGGCCGCAACATCAGACGTGGCGAGGGCGGAGAGCCGCGAGAATCCGGGAATTTCCGCGACATCGAAGGCACTTCCGCCCCTTTTTTGGCGGCCTAGTCCCGTCGGCGCGACACCGGTTTGCTCAGATAGGCCGAGCCCGCGAGGAGGAAGCGCCAGGGGGTGTCCGCCCCGCGCGTGATGCCGATGCGACGGTCGGCCCGGATCTCCGGCGTCGCGTATCGTCCCTCCAGCTCGAACGGCGGCCGGTCGAGGGGGAGGCCGTCGTGCAGGCTCGTCACCGCCAGGGCCTGACACAGGCGGCCCGGCCCCGCGCAGAGGAGACGGAGGGCGTCGAGGCTGCGCCGCTCCCGCATGATCTCGATTCCTTGCCCCGGCTCGACGGCGCGGATCAGCACCGCGCTTCCCGGTTCGCAGACGAGGTTGAGGCACCAGTGCATGCCGTAGGAACGGTAGACATAGGCATGGCCCGGCGGTCCGAACATGCTGGCGTTGCGCCGGGTCGGGCCGTTGAAACTATGGGAGGCCGGGTCGCTCCGGTCGTAGGCCTCCGTCTCGACGACGAGCCCGCCGATTCCGGAGACGAGGAGGCGGCATCCGATCAGCTCGGCGGCGACGCTCGCCGCAGGCCGGGCGTAGAAATCCGCGCCGAGACTCACGGCTTGGCGGAACCACCATCCAGCACCCGGGCGATGCCGTCCGGCCCGAGTTTCAGCGCCACGCGGATCGCGCGTTCGACGAAGGCCTGGGGCGTCAGGCCGGCGAGCTTGGCCCCCCGCGACACGTCGAGGCCGAGGCCGAGATCGATCGCCACCTGCGTCGTGCGGGGGGCAGGAGCCGGTGGTTCCGCCGCCACGCCCGGCGGGGGCACCACCGCCGGGACGGCGGGGGGCGGCACTGGCTCGCTCGCCAGAGCCAGTCCCAGAGCCTGCCGCCGGCCCTGCGCTGCCAGCCGGTCGGCGCGCTCGTTGCCGACATTGCCGGTATGGCCCCGCACCCAGGTCCATTTCACATCGCGGGCGGCGTTGAGGGCGTCGAGTTCCTGCATCAGTTCGACGTTCTTCACCGGCCCGGTGCTGGTGCGCCAGCCCTTCGCCTTCCAGCCGCGCATCCATTCGGTCACCGACTTGATGACGTACTGGCTGTCGCAGCGCATTTCGATCGCCGAGCCGGCGGGGAAATGCGACAGGGCCTTGATCGCCGCCGTTAATTCCATCCGGTTGTTGGTGGTGGCGCGGTCGCCGCCGCAGAGTTCGACCTTGCCCTCCGCTCCCTCGATCACCACGCCCCAGCCGCCGGGGCCGGGATTGGGATCGCAGCCGCCATCGGCATAGGCGACGGCGCGGGCGAGGGCGGGCTTCGTTGTCGTCATGGCGCTGGTCTCGTGTCCGGGGCAGCGCGGCCCCTAGCACGAGGCGCAGGGTCAGGGCGATTGCGGCGCTGCACCTGCGGGTCGGATCTCGTAGTGGATCGGCTTGAAGGCATTATTGTTCGATTGCAGGGCAGAGCAGGCGGTGAGCCCGATGATGAGGTCGGTCTCGGCCTCGAACGTCACGTGATCGCCGGCCCGGCTGAGCGGCGGCTCGACCTTCAACTCCCCGGTCTCTCCGTTCACCACGACGTTCATGAACACGTTGAAGGCCACCGGGATACGGTCCGGCTCGATTCCATAGGGCGCGAGTGCGGCGGCGAGGTTGCCGAAGCAACCCCGGTGCGGATGCGCGTCGCCATAGATGATGCGGAACGTATCGGCCGAGCACGGGGTGAGGAGGAAATCGTGCCGCCCCACCGTATCCTCGACGATGCGCAGGAGGACGTTGGAGCGGTTCGAATAAATCGGATCGCCCGTCGTCAGGTAGATACGGCTGGCGTAATCGAGGGTCCGGCCCGACGAAATCACCTCGTCGCGGTCAGCGGCGGAAAAGGCCAGAAGGTCGGCAACCTGCTCGCCGTTCGGATCGATCACGGTGAGCCGCTCGCCCTTGGCAAGCTCGAAGGCGACGCCGCTCCGGGGCGCGATCTCGTGGCGGTGGATCGGGGGGAGGGCGGTGTCAGGCGGCATCGCGGCCATCCTCGGCGAGGCGGTCATTGTCGCCCTTGGCTCGACCCTGGAACGGGCAGACCCAGTCGCCGCCAACGGCGCGACCGCTGTACTGGCGGGCCTCGGAGGCATCGCCGTGCCGGGCCAGCATGGGGTTGATCGATCCGGCCAGCGCCTCGTCGCGGGCGAGGATCGCCGAGCGAAGCCCCTCGTAGCGGCCCTCCTCGCGCAACTGCTCGAACTGCGCACGTACATTGAAGACGAGGACGGGATGCGAGAAGCGGCGGGCCGGCCGGCTCGCGCCGGGATGCATCCCGACGAGGAAGAATGCCTCACCACCGAAGGACAGGGCGAAATGCGGGTCGTCCGGGTCGGCCTGCACCCGCTTGTCGTAACGCTGGCCGAGGAAGGCGTCCTTGTCGGACAGCGACTGTACCCGGTCCCACAGGTGCCCCTCGAACCGTTCTTCGGAGAGGGGCGAAGCGTCCTCGAACACCACGGCGAAGCTCTGGAACAGCTTCGGGTTCGCCCTGTAGCGATAGATGAAGGCGAGGAGCGCCGGATAGATCCGCGTGTCGTCCCAGCCCGAGGCGACGTCGCGCGCGACCAGGACCTTCAGCTGCCCCTTGGCGAGGGCCGATTTCGCGCCGACGCAAGGGAAGGGTTGATCCTTGATGAAGGCATGGAATTTGAGCGCCAGGGGATGGGTAGCATCGTCGGTGGGAAACAGCATGAGGCTCCGGATCGTCGTCGGTCGAGGCTGGCTCGTGAGGCTGGCCCTGAGGAGGACATGGCAAACCGATCGCCGCCTGGGAGGTTCCGCGCCGTGCAGGGACAGGACGTCGCTATCCACAGCTTTGCTAGAGTCAATGAAAGTCAATGCCAGGATCGCCGGTACCATCGGATTAGATCGATCAGTACTGATTCATACGATCCATCGATATTCAGGCTGTGTGTCTCGCGAGACATCTTGACGCTATTGCCGCATGCCGGCGACGAGGTACTTCGCCTCGTCAGATATAGGCCGAAGCCAGCGCGGGCGAGTGCGACAGGGCATGGGCGAGGATCTCCAGCGATTGCGCGATCTCCGCGCGGCTGGCGAGGCCGCCGAGGCAGATCCGCACGGCTTCCGGGGCTTGGCCGGCGGCGAGGAAGGCGTCGCTGGCCACGGCGCCGATCCCCGCTGCGCGGGCTTGGCTGGCGAAGGCCGAGCGGGTCCAGCCCTCGGGCAGGGATAGCCAGAGATGGAAGCCGGCGGGGTCGGCGGTCACGCCGTGCCACCCCAGCATCCCGGCGGCGATGGCCTGCCGCGCCCGGGATTCCGAGCGGACGAAGGCGAGGATCGCCTCGGCGGTGCCGTCGTCGATCCAGCGCGTGGCGAGGGCCGTGGTGATCGGCGAGGCCATCACCGTGGAGGCGCGCAGGGACGCCGTCAGCTGGAGCGCCGCCCGTGCGCTGGGCGCGAGCATGTAGGCGAGCCGCAGCCCCGCCCCGAGGCATTTGGCGAGGCCGGCCACGTGATAGGTAATCTCCGGCGCCAGCCGGTAGAAGCTGGTTGCCGGCTTCACCGGCACGAAACCGTAGGCGTCGTCCTCGATGATCGCCACGTTGTAGCGCCGCGCCACGGTGACGATGGCCTCGCGGCGCGCCGCCGAGATGGTGATCGTGGTCGGGTTCTGCAGGGTCGGGTTGAGGTAGAGGGCCTTCGGCGCATGCCGCGTACAGAGGGCCGCAAAGCCCGCGGCGTCGATGCCTTCTCCATCCATGGGCACCCCGACGAGGCGCAGGCCGAGATGGGCTGCGAGCGCCCGCGCGCCGGGATAGGTGAGCGTCTCGCAGCAGATCGTGTCCCCTGGTTGCGCCACTAGGCTCATCACGGCGCCGAGGGCGGCATGGGCGCCGGGGCAGATCAGCAGGCGGTCGCGCGACGCTTCGAGGCCGCGGCGCCGAAGCCACTCGATCGCTGCGTCCTTGTCCTCGGCCGTGCCGCCGAAGCCCTGGTAGCGCAGCAGGTTCGGCAGATCGTTGGACACCGCCGCGAGGCCGCCCTGCATCCGCGCGAGCAGAGCGGGATCGTCGGGTTCCGGCGGCAGGTTCATGGTGAAGTCGACAGGGCCGTGCCGGCGCGGGGCCACGGTCCTGGGCTGCGGCATCGGCATCGCGGGACCGGCCACGAAAGTCCCCTGGCCGACCCTCGCCTCCACGAGGCCACGACGCTGCGCCTCCACGTAGCCGCGCGCCACGGTGGTGAAGTTCAGCTCCAGCCGCTCGGCGAGAACCCGCTGGGGCGGCAGGCGTTCGCCGACGGCGAGCCGTCCGGTACGGATATCGTCGGCGATGGCCTCGGCGATGGCGAGGTAATGCGGCTTGCCCCAGCGTCCGAGGTCCGGCGTCCAGCCGTCCGGCGGCGGAGATGGGCTTGTCCACGATGGCCCGGGGCGACGGCCCGGCTTCCTGGATCCTCGTCCGGTGATCATCGCAGAACCAGTCAATGTGCGTTCCATGTCGAATTGTATGGATAGCAATCGTCGTGCCGCCGCATCGCGGCCCGACGCTGCATGGCGATTTGCAGTCAATACAGTCAAATAAAATACTAGTATCCGGATGCATATGTTGAGTATCTATGCATCGAATGCTCGGTTTTTGGGCGCCATCGCGAGCGAGGGAGGCGACGCGCCGCGCTGCATATTGACTGCACGATTGCATGTATTCCCCAGCGTGGAATTGGCCGGATTGCACTATCTTCGACGCTGGCACACGGATTGCCATCCCCTCATAGGCCGTCGCCGGCAATGATCGCGGCGGACATCGCGATATCAGGGAGTGTTTCCGATGCCAGCCGTCAGTGCCGAGCACCATAAGAAGGGCGATTACTTCGTCGATTACGAAGAGAAGGTCTTCGAGGACGTGAAGGCCGAGCCGGGCCAGAAGGCGCTCGTCACCTTCCATACCGTGGCCTTCGAGGGGTCCATCGGCTTCGTGAACCTGCTCCAGGCGACCCGTCTGCTTCGCAAGGGCTTCGAGACCTCAGTCCTGCTCTACGGGCCGGGCGTGACGCTCGGCGTTCAGCGCGGCTTCCCGACCCTCGGCGACGAGGCCTTCCCCGGCCATATGAACATGAACAACCAGATCGTGAAGTTCCTCTCCGAGGGCGGCAAGGTCTATGCCTGCCGTTTCGCCCTCCAGGCCCTCTACGGCCACGGCGAGCCCTCGCTGATCGAGGGCATCCGCCCCATCGCCCCCACCGACGTCCTCGACCTCGTCCTCCTGCACAAGCGCGACAACGCGGTGGTGATCGACACTTGGACGGTGTGAGGCGCGCCTGACCCCTCTCCCCGCGGGCGGGGAGAGGGGGTGCTGCGCCGAGAGTCCTGCGTGCCGGTCCCTGCGGCGGCATGGCAACCACTGATCCCCAAGGAACGGACCCATGTCCGAGTCACGCTTGTCCGAGTCACGCATCGTGCGCGCCGCCGCCGTCCAGATCTCACCCGATCTGGAGCGGCCGGGCGGGACGCTGGAGAGAGTGCTCGCCGCGACCGAGGAGGCGGCGGGCAAGGGCGCTCGGTTCATCGTGTTCCCCGAGACCTTCGTGCCGTACTACCCGTACTTCTCCTTCATCGCCCCGCCGGCGGCGCAGGGGCCGGAGCACCTGCGGCTCTACGAGGGCGCGGTGACGGTGCCGGGGCCGGTGACGCAGGCGGTCTCGGCCGCCGCGCGCAAGCATGGCGCGGTGATCGTGCTCGGCATCAACGAGCGCGATCACGGCTCGCTCTACAACGCGCAGCTGATCTTCGATGCCGACGGCACGCTCCTGCTCAAGCGCCGCAAGATCACCCCGACCTACCACGAGCGTATGATCTGGGGGCAGGGCGACGGCGCCGGGCTCACGGTGGTCGAGACGGCGGTGGGCCGGGTCGGCGCCCTGGCATGCTGGGAGCATTACAATCCGCTGGCCCGCTACGCCCTGATGGCCCAGCACGAAGAGATCCACGCGGCCCAGTTCCCGGGCTCGATGGTGGGTCAGATCTTCGCCGACCAGATGGAGGTGACGATCCGCCACCACGCGTTGGAGGCGGCCGCCTTCGTCGTGAACGCCACCGGCTGGCTCACCGAGGCGCAGGTCGCCGCAATCTCTCCCGATGAGCGGATGCGCGGGGCCCTGCGCGGCGGCAATTGCACCGCCATCGTGTCGCCGGAAGGCAAGCACCTCGTCCCGCCGATGACGGAGGGCGAGGGCATCCTCGTCGCCGACATGGACATGGCGCTGGTCACCAAGCGCAAGCGGATGATGGATTCGGTCGGCCATTACGCCCGCCCCGAACTCCTCAGCCTCAACCACGACGCGCGTCCCGCCCGCACGGTGGTGACCACGCCCGCATCGGACATCCCGCATCCCCGGAGCACCGACCATGAGCGACTCTCCGCTGCTGACCTCCCCGGCCGCTTCGTCGCCGGCGCACGCCCCAGTCTACCAGGGGATGCCGACGGAGCACCTGATCAACGCGCTCCAATCCTACGGAGTCAGGCTGGCTGACACCCGCGCCGGGGTCGCCAGCCGCCGGGGCGGGGCGGGGCCTTCCGACCACAAGGCGATGACCATCGCCGGCCGCACGGTGATGGTGCCGGTCCATACGGCGGGCGCCTTCGATTCTCCCTACCTCGTGCGCCGGCCGGATGCCGACGGGTCGAGCGTGATCGAGCATGACGGCACGGTGATCGGCCGGGTGACGTTTCCGGGCAAGCCTAGGTTCTACGGGCTCCAGACCCTCGACGGGGTGCCCTATTCGAAGATCGCCGTGCTGCACGGGCGCGACGTGCTCGCGACCACGGTGCTGCAGACCTGCATCCGCTACCAGAGCCGGACCAAGACCTGCCAATTTTGCTCCATCGGTCAGTCGCTCGCGGCTGGTCGCACCGTCGCCCACAAGACGCCGCAGCAACTCGCCGAGGTGGCGCGCGCCGCCGTTCTCCTCGACGGCGTCAGGCACATGGTGATGACCACGGGCACCCCCAACGCCACCGACCGGGGGGCGGCCGTGCTCTGCGAGAGCGCCTTCGCGGTGAAGGCGGCGGTGGATCTGCCGATCCAGGCCCAATGCGAGCCGCCGGACGACGACCGCTGGTTCGCCCGGCTGAAGGCGTCGGGCGTCGATGCGCTCGGCCTGCATCTCGAGGCGGTGACGCCGGAGGTGCGCGCCGCGATCATGCCCGGCAAGGCGAGCGTGCCGTTGGAGCGCTACTTCCAGGCGTTCGCCGCCGCCGTGCCGATCTTCGGCAAGGGTCAGGTCTCGACCTACATCCTCGCCGGTCTCGGCGACACGGCGCAGGCTATCCTCGCCATGTCCGAGCGCCTGATCGGCATGGGGGTCTACCCGTTCGTGGTGCCGTTCGTGCCGATTTCCGGCACGCCGCTGGAGGACCATCCCGCCCCCTCGCCGGATTTCATGCATTCCGTGCTCCAGCCGCTCGCGGCGATGCTGGCGGGGGCGGGTTTGCGCTCCACCGACATCAAGGCCGGCTGCGGACGTTGCGGCGCCTGTTCGGCCCTCTCCACCTACGAGCGGTGAGCGGGACGATGTTCGAGCCCGTCCCCGCCTACCGATCGAGCCATTTCCGGATCAAGTTCGCCACCGCGCCCTGGGAGCGGGCCGGCACGGCGTCCCTGCGCCGGCAGGTCTTCTGCGCCGAGCAGGCGATCTTCGAGGGGGACGATCGCGATGCGATTGATGCTGTGGCGATCCCGATCTGCGCCCTCTCGACGCTCGGCGGTGCGCCGGATGCCGTCGTCGGCACCGTGCGCATCCACGAGACCGCCGACCGGCCCGGCGAATGGTGGGGCTCGCGCCTCGCGGTGGCCCGCGATTACCGCCGGGTCGGCGCGCTCGGCGCCGGCCTGATCCATGTGGCGGTGGCCTCGGCGCATGCGCGGGGCTGCACCCGTTTCCTCGCCCATGTGCAGAGCGCCAACGTGTCCCTGTTCCAGGCGCTGAACTGGACCAGCCTCACTGAGGTCGACCTGCACGGCCGCGCCCATCACCTGATGCGGGCCGATCTCACGTATTACCCGCCCATGACCGACCCTGAGCGCGGCCTCGTCACGCTCCTCCGGCGGGCGGCCTGACCATGACCCTGCCGCCCTCCCTCGCCGAGATCGCACACGGCATCCGCCACGGGCGCGGCCTCGCCCACAAGCGGGACATCGACGCCGTGATCGGCCGGCTCGGCCTCGGCGGGCGCGCGGTCGCCGTGCCGCTCGGCGACGATTGCGCTGCCATCCCCGACGGCGACGGCTACCTGCTCCTGGCCATCGAGGGGTTCATGGACGAGTTCGTGGCCGCCGATCCATATTTCGCCGGGTTCTGCGGGGTGATGGTCAATGTCAGCGACATCGCCGCCATGGGCGGACGCCCCATCGCGGTGGTCGATGCCCTGTGGAGCCGCGATCAGGCCCATGCCGATCCGGTCCTGGCCGGCCTGAGGGCGGGGGCCGAGACCTTCGGCGTGCCGGTGGTCGGCGGGCATAGCAACACCCGCAACGCGGGCGAGCATCTCGCCGTCGCCATCCTCGGCCGGGCAAAGAGCCTCCTCACCAGCTTCGACGCCATGCCCGGCGACAGCCTCGTCGCGGCGATCGACCTGCGCGGCGGCTTTCGCGATCCGCACCCCTATTGGGACGCGGCCACCGGCGCCCCGGCGGAGCGCCTGCGCGGCGACATCGCGATCCTCGCCGGCATCGCCGAGGACGGCCTCGCCAAGGCCGCCAAGGACATCAGCATGGCCGGCCTCGTCGGCACGGCCCTGATGCTGCTCGAATGCTCCTGCGTCGGCGCTGCGATCCGCCTCGACCGCATCCCTCGGCCGGAGGGCGTCGACCTTGCCCGCTGGCTCACCGCCTTCCCGAGCTTCGGCTACCTCCTCGGCGTGCCCCCCGCGAATGTCGAGCCGGTCCTCCGGCGCTTCACGGATCGCGGGATCGCCGCCTCCGTCATCGGCGGCGTCGATGCGGGCCGCATCGCGACGGTGTCCGACGGGACGGAGGAGGCCGCGGTCTGGGACTTCGCCGCGAGCCCCCTCATCGGCTGCGGGCAGAGGACATGACGAGAATGACCGGGCCTCTCCGCATCGCGATCCTCGCGCATTCCACCCATCCGCGCGGCGGGGTGGTCCACGCCCTGGCGCTGGGCGAAGCGCTCGCCGCCCTCGGTCACCGGGCCGTGGTCCATGCGCCGGACCCGTCCGGCAGCGGCTTCTTCCGCAAGACGGCCTGTCCGGTGATCTCGGTGGCGGCGCGGCCAATCTCGGGTTCGACGGTGGATCTCGTGCGCACCCGCATCGAGGATTACCTGCGCCATTTCGCATCGCCGGCGGCCTGCGATTACGACGTCTTCCATGCCCAGGACGCGATCAGCGGCAACGCGCTCGCCACCCTCACCCGCCGCCGCCTGATCCCCGGCTTCGTGCGCACGGTCCACCACGTCGACCTCTTCTCCGATCCGCAACTCGCCTACTGGCACGACCGGGCGATCTTCGACGCCACCGCACTGCTTTGCGTCAGCAGCCTGTGGCAGGGCGCGCTCACGCGGGATTACGGGCTTACCGCCCTCAATGTCGGCAACGGAGTCGATACCGGCGCCTTCGGACCCGAGCCGGGAGAGGGGGACGCCGCATTGCGGAGCGAGTGGGGCCTAGGCGGGGGGCCGATCCTCCTCAGTGTGGGCGGGTTCGAGGAGCGCAAGAACAGCCTCGCCATCATCCAGGCATTCGCCCGGCTGAGGGAAGAACGGCCGGATGCTCAACTCCTCGTCGTCGGCGGCGCCTCGCTCCTCGACCATTCCGGCTACCAGGCCCGCTGCCGCGCGGCCCTCGACCGCAACGGCCTCGATAGCGGCCCTGGCCGCCCGGTGGTGCAGACGGGGCCGGTGCCCCAGGCCGCGATGCCGGCTCTCTACCGCCTCGCCGACGCCCTGGTGTTTCCCTCGCTGAGGGAGGGCTTTGGCCTCTGCGTGCTCGAAGCGATGGCAAGCGGCACGCCGACCATCGTCTCCGACCGGCCTCCCTTCACCGAGTATCTCACGGCCGCGGACACGGTGTTCGTCGACCCGGAGGACGAGGGATCGGTCCTCCACGGCATGCGTGCGGCCCTCCGGCCTTCCGCCATCGAGCGGTTGATCAATGCGGGCCTCACCGTCGCCGAGGCGCATTCCTGGCGCACCTGCGCCGAGAAGCACCGGCCGGCCTACGCGTCCCTCGCCGCCCGCAAGCAGGAGATGTCGGATGCCTGAAATGCATGTCCACGTGCGCTGGCCCGATGGCCGGCGCGAGGCCTGCTACTCGCCCTCCCTCGTGATCAAGGAGCATTTCGAGGTCGGCGAGACCTATGCCGTCGCCGACTTCGTCGCCCGCAGCCGGGTGGCCCTGACCATCGCCAGCCAGCGGGTGGAGGCACGCTACGGCTTTCCCTGCAGCCTCGCTTTGGGACAGCTCGCCCGGATCGAGGCGCGCGCCACGGCGCTCTCCGCCACGCCCGACGCCCGCGTCACCGTCGAAGCCTTCGAGGAATAGCGGCCCGAGCCGGAAGGACGCCCCATGGACCAGACCCTGACGCCCCCCTCGCACCATTCCGTCATCGTCGTCGGCGGCGGCCAGGCCGGCCTGTCGATGAGCTACCAGCTCCGCCGGTGCGGCATCGACCACATCGTGTTCGAGAAGAACACCATCGCGCATGCCTGGAAGACCCAGCGCTGGGACAGCTTCTGCCTGGTGACACCGAACTGGCAGTGCCAGCTGCCGGGTTTCCCCTATCCGGGGGAGGAGCCGCACGGTTTCATGCCCAGGGACGAAATCGTCGGCTATATCGAGGCCTATGCCCGGATGATCGAGGCGCCCGTGATCGAGGGTGTGGCGGTGACCGCGATCCGGCGTCGACCTGAGGGCGGTTTCACCGTCGCGACGAGCCGGGGCGAACACACCGCCGATCAGGTGGTGATGGCGATCAGCGGCTATCACGTACCCTCGATCCCGGCCTTCGCCGCGCGCCTGCCGGCGGGACTCCGGCAGATCCATTCCTCCGCCTACCGCAATGCCGGCGGCATGCCGGACGGCGCGGTGCTGGTGGTCGGCTCCGGCCAGTCCGGCTGTCAGATCGCCGAGGATCTTCACCTGTCCGGCCGAAAGGTCCATCTCGTGGTGGGCTCGGCGCCGCGCTGCCCACGCGTTCATCGCGGGCGCGATGCCGTCGATTGGCTCGCCGAGATGGGCCAGTACGACCTCCCCGTGGAAAACCACCCGCTCAAGGAGGATGTGCGGCGCAAGGCCAACCATTACCTCACCGGCCGAGATGGCGGCCGTGACATCGACCTGCGCCGCTTCGCCCTGGAAGGCATGAGCCTCCATGGCCGCCTCGAATCCATCGACGGGCCGGTGCTGCATTTCACCGACGATCTGCGCCGGAACCTCGACAACGCCGATGCGGTCTATACCGGCATCCAGGGCGCCATCGACAGGCACATCGCCGCCACGGGGATCGCCGCTCCCGAACAGGCGCACTACACCCCGCTCTGGACGCCGGGACCACAGGAGCCCAGCCTCGACTGCCTGGCGGCCGGCATCGGCAGCGTGATCTGGGCGACGGGCTTCCGCGCCGATTTCAGATTCATCGACGCCCCCGCCTTCGACGGGCGCGGCCTGCCGATCCACACGCGCGGCGTGACACCGGTGGACGGCCTTTACTTCGTCGGCCTGCCCTGGCTCCACACCTGGGGCTCCGGCCGCTTCTCCGGGATCGCGCGGGATACGGAACATTTGGCTGAGAGGATCGCCGACCTGCGCTTGAGCCGGTCCATCCGGGAGCCGTTGCCGTTGGCGAGTTGAGACAGCAAACACTGCCTTAGGCGAAAGATCCGGACCATCGAGGATGGCCCGGATCGTTTGACTGATCTCCGTACCGACTATTCGATCACCCGATGATCTTGTCGATGGTGATCGGCAGGTCGCGGATGCGCTTGCCGGTGGCGTGGAACACCGCGTTGGCGATGGCCGCTGCCGTGCCGACGATGCCGATCTCGCCCAGCCCCTTCACGCCCATCGGGTTGGCCTTGTCGTCCTCCTCCACGAAGATCACTTCGATGTCGTGGATGTCGGCATTCACCGGCACGTGGTACTCGCCGAAATTGTGGTTCATGAACCGGCCAACCGTGTGGTCGAGCATGGATTCTTCCTCCAGCGCCGAGCCGATCCCCATGACGACGCCGCCGAGGATCTGGCTGCGCGCGGTCTTGAGGTTGATGATCCGGCCCGCCGCGATGGCCGAGACGATCCGGGTCAGGCGGACCTGGCCCAGTTCCTCGTCGATCTTCACCTCCGCGAACACGGCCGAGTGGGTGTAGGAGGAGAACTCCTTCATGTGGCCCGCATCCGGCCCGGCACTCTCGGTGGCTTCGACCTTGTCGATGCCGGCCGCCTTCATGGCATCCACGAGGGAGACGCTGCGAGACGGGTCGCCCGCCACCTCGATCCGGCCGCCGGTGAAGACGACGCGCTCGAGATCGACATTGGCGAGGGGCGAATCGTCCATGGCGCGGGCCATGGCGAAGACGTCCGCCGCGATCTTGCGGCAGGCTTTCATCACCGCCGTACCGGACGAGGCCGCCGTCCACGAGCCGCCGGCCACGGGCGCCTCGGCGAGGTCGGTGTCGCCGAGCTTCGTCGTCACGTCCTCCATCGGCAGGCCGAGGGTATCGGCCGCGATCTGGGTGAGGATGGTGTAGGTGCCGGTGCCGATATCGCCGGTGGAATTGCCGACCACGAGCTTGCCGTCGACGGTCAGCGTGGCCTGCGCCGCGGATTTCTGCATCAGCGCTTCCCACACGCCGGTGGCCATGCCCCAGCCGACGAGCTCCTTGCCGTCGCGCATGGAGCGGGGCTCAGGATTGCGCTCCGACCAGCCGAAGCGCTCCGCGCCCTCTTCGTAGCAGGCGCGCAGGGCCTTCGAGCCGAAGGGCTTGTCCTCGGTAGGGTCGCGGTCGGTGTAGTTCTTGAGCCGCACCGCGATCGGGTCCTGGCCGGTGGCGTAGGCCAGTTCGTCCATGGCGATCTCGAGGGCGAACACCCCCGTCACCGCTCCCGGCGCCCGCATGTCGGCGGGGGTGTAGGTGTCGATCTGCGTCAGCTTGTAGTCGAGGGAGACGTTCTCGCAGGCCCCGTAGAGGATGGCCGACCAGTTGACCACGACCTCCTGGTAATCCTCGAACCGTGAGGTACCCGACAGGGCATCGTGCTTGATCGACCGGAGCTTTCCCCCCTCATCCGCGCCGAGGGAGATAGTCTGGCGCACGTCGGGACGGTAGCCGAAGGTGAACATCTGGTCGCGGGTGAGGGTCACCCGCACCGAGCGCTCCAGCTCGCGCGCGGCCATGACCGCGAGGAAGAGCTGGTATTGCGGACGCAGGCCGAGGCCGAAGCCGCCGCCGAGATACGGGTTCAGAACCCGCACCTTGTCCTTGTCCATGCCGAACACGCCCGCGATGTAGCCCTGGCTGTTCGAGACGCCCTGGATCTTGTCGTAGACGGTGATTGCGCCGTCGCCGTCCCAGACCACGGTAGAGGCGTGCGGCTCCATCGGGTTATGGTGCTCGACGGCGAGGGTGTAGTCGCCTCTGAGCTGGATCGGGGCCGAGGCGAAGGCGCCGTCGGCATCGCCCCAGGGCTTCGGCGGGGGCTTGATGCCGCCCCGCTTCTTCGGCGGCTCATAGCCGAACTCGCGCTGGCGCTCGACGTCGGTGAGCGGCTCCTCGGCCTCATAGGCGACCTTCACCAGGGACGCGGCATAGCGGGCGGTGCCGAAATCCTCGGCCACCACCAGGGCCACCGGCTGGCCGCTATAGTGGATCCTGTCGTCGTAGAGGGCGCGGAACGGGGATCCGGGGGGCGCCACGGCGTCCTGGTAATTGTAGTCGAGCCAGGCCGTGCGCGGCCGGTTTTCGTGGGTGAAGACCTTGAGCACACCGGGCACGGCTTCCGCCGCCGCGCTGTCGATGGCGGTGATGCGCCCCTTGGCGATGCCACCCGAGACGACGTAGCCGTGGGCGAGGTCGATGGCGGTGAACTCGCCGGCATATTTCGCCTGGCCTGTGACCTTGGCGGGGCCGTCGACGCGACTACGCGCGGTGCCGACGAAGCTGTCCGTGCCGGTGGAGGAGATGCTGTTGGCCATGTCTGGACGGGTCCTCAGGCGATGCGCTTGTCGGATTGCGACTGGGGCGTGCCGGACGCGGCCTGGGTCAGGCCGCGGATGATGGCGCGCCGGGCGAGTTCGATCTTGAATCCGTTCTCGGATTGGGGCTTGGCCTCCCGCATCACGATCTCGGCGGCGCCCTCGAAACTCTCGCGGGTGGCGGGCTTGCCCGTGAGGAAGGCCTCGGCCTCGGCGTTGCGCCAGGGCTTGTGGGCGACGCCGCCGAGCGCAAAGCGCGCCTCGCCGATCGTGTTCCCGTCGAGGCGCACCAAGGCGGCCACCGAGACCAGGGCGAAGGCGTAGGAGAGCCTGTCGCGCAGCTTCAGGTAGGTGTGGTGGCCGGCAAAGCCTTCGTCCGGCAGATCGACGGACAGGACGATTTCGTCCGCCTTCAGGGTGGTGTCGTATTGCGGCGTATCCCCCGGCAGGCGGTGGAACTCGGCAAAGGGGATGCGGCGCTCACCGCCCGGCCCGGTGACGCGGACCTGGGCTTCGAGAGCCGCCAGCGCCACGCACATATCGGACGGGTGGGTGGCGATGCAGTTCTCGCTAGTGCCGAAAATGGCATGGATGCGGTTGACGCCGCCGATCGCCTGACAGCCCGAACCCGGCTCGCGCTTGTTGCAGGGCGTCGCCTCGTCATAGAAATAATAGCAGCGGGTGCGCTGGTTGAGGTTGCCGCCGGTCGTGGCGGCGTTACGCAACTGGCCCGAGGCACCGGCCAGGATCGCGCTCGACAGGAGCGGGTACCGGTTTTGGATGCGCTCGTCATAGGCCAAAGTGGAATTGGTGACGAGGGCGCCGATGCGCAGGCCCCCCTCATGCTCTTCGATGCCTTCGAGGGGCAGGCGGGTGATGTCGACGAGGCGCTCGGGCCGCTCGACATTGTACTTCATCAGGTCGACGAGGTTGGTGCCGCCGGCGATGAAGCGGGCATTGGCGGCGGAGCCGATGGCTTTCACCGCCTCTTCGACCGTAGTCGGGCGAACGTAATCGAAGCGGTTCATCGGGCGGCTCCCGCGTGCATCACGTCTTCGATGGCATCGACGATGTTGGTGTAGGCGCCGCAGCGGCAGATGTTGCCGCTCATGGCCTCGCGGATTTCTTCACGCGACGTGGCGTGACCTTCCGCGATCATGCCGGCGGCGGAGCAGAGCTGGCCGGGGGTACAGTATCCGCACTGGAAGGCGTCGCGCTCCACGAAAGCGGCCTGGAGCGGGTGCATCGCGCCGTCCTGGCCGGCGTGTTTGGCCAGCCCCTCGACGGTGACGATCTCGGCGCCGTCCTTCATCACGGCGAGGGCGAGGCAGGAATTGATGCGCGTGCCGTTCACCAGCACGGTGCAGGCGCCGCACTGGCCGTGGTCGCAGCCCTTCTTGGTGCCGGTAAGGTCGAGATCCTCGCGCAGCAGGTCGAGGAGGGTGGTCCACGGCGCCACCTGAAGCTCACGGACCTCGCCGTTGATGGTCAGGCTGATGCCGATGGTGGCCGGAGCGCCGGGCGATCCGCTGTCGATGAGCATGGGCGTGTCCTGAAAACTCAGGGGCCGGGCAGGGCACCGGCCGCGTTTCTCGAATGGGCGGTGGCGCGAGGGGAAGGAACGTCCACGCCCCGCGCCGGTCCACTCGATAACCGTTCCAATCTGTGCCTGTTCCCGGGAGGGTGGTTTCCGCCTTCGGGAAGGATGCCGGGCGCTCGCTGGCGCTTGCGGCTGGACGAGCGCCGATTCTGCTGGCCTGAAATGTCGAGCGGGCGTGCAGCTTCGGATGTGCGGTCGGCTCAGCGATGCAGATGCCGTCGCCGATACTCCGCGGGCGTCGTCCCGACGCGCCGCATGAAGGCCCGCCTCAGGGTGTCGGCGTCGAGGAACCCGCAAGCGCTGGCCACCTGCTTGAGAACGATCTCGTCCGTTTCCAACAGGCGGCGAACAGCCTCGATCCGGACGTTTTCCACGTAGGCGGCCGGTGTCAGTCCCGTCTCGGTCCTGAACAGACGCGCGAAATGGCGCGGACTCATCCCCGCCCGCCCCGCGAGCTTCTCGACCGCGTGATCCTCCGCGGGATACGCGGCCACCCAGCGCTGCACCTCCTGCAGGGCCGAGCGGCCGGCCGGTGCACTGAGCCCGCGGCGGCTGAACTGCATCTGCCCACCGCCGCGTCGAAAGAACATCACGAGTTGGCTGGCGACCCGGCGCGCAATCTCCGGGCCGAGATCCTCCTCCACGAGCGCCAGCGCGAGGTCGAGTCCCGCGGTGACCCCGGCCGCCGTCCTCAGCGGACCGTCGAAGAGGCAGATCGCATCGGCCTCGACCGACGCCTCCGGGTAGCGCGCCGCCAGCACCTCTGCCACGGCCCAATGCGTCGTCACCCTCCGACCGTCCAGCAGGCCGGCCTGACCGAGCAGGAACGCCCCGCTGCAGACCGAGCCGTAGCGCCGGCAGCGCCTCGCAACCGTCACGAGCCAGTCCAGGAGACCGCCATCGACGTCCGTCTCGTGCATGCGCGGCGCTCCGGCGACCAGCAGGGTGTCGAAGCACATCGGATCGGCACCGGGAGCCACGAGATCCGCGACGAGGCGCCGTCCCGACGACGTGAGGATCGTATCGGCGCCCGTTCCGACGACGGCGAGATCGTAGACGTCCTCGCCGCTTTGGATGTTTGCCTCGGCGAAGACGTCGAGCGGGCCGGCCACATCGAGCAATTGGACCCCGGGAAGGGCGAGGATGGCGACGGGTCGGGGCGCCATCGGAGCTCCATGGCTGAGGATGCATGAAGGATGGCAGAAAACGCCGTTAGACGACGATTGATGCCAATGATGGAGTCTCGTAGCCCGATGGGAGGATCAGCGCAAAGGAAACCCGATCATGAGCATTCCAACCTTGGCCACCGTTCCGGACAGCAAACTGGCCCGTGCCGTCACCGAGTTCGTCCGGGACACGGAAACTGAGCTCCTCTTCCATCATTCGAGCCGGGTCTACCAATTCGGTGCCCTGGCCGGCATCGGCCGCGGCCTGACATTCGACCGCGAGCTTCTCTATGCGGGCGCGATGTTCCACGACGTCGGCCTGATGCCAGACCACAGCAGCGCGGAGGAGCGCTTCGAGGTCGACGGCGCCAACGCGGCCCGCGACTTCCTGAAGGCGCACGGGGTGCCGGAGGCGGACGTCTATACGGTCTGGACCGCCATCGCGCTGCACACGACGCCCGGCATCCCGGTCCACATGCATCCGGTGGTGGCGCTCGTCACGGCCGGCGTCGAGATGGACGTGCTCGGCCTGACATACGGAGAATACTCCGACGCCGAGCGTGAGGCGGTGGTATCCGCTTTCCCGCGGACGCCCGACTTCAAGGAGGACATCATCCAGGCCTTCTACGACGGCATCCGGCACAAGCCGGACACAACGTTCGGCAACGTCAAGGCGGACGTCATCGCCGACAAGGAACCGGGCTTTCGCAAGGGCAACTTCTGCGCCTTGATCCGTCACTCGCGCTGGCCCACCGGCGCCCATTCTGCAGGATGCGGCTGCGCTCACCACGCCTGAAGCGCGGGCCCTCTCGGTGAGCGAGTACATCCTCATCCTGCGCCGCGTCCGACGGCTTCATAGCCGTGCGGTACGGTGCAGGCGCAGGGGGGGGCGCCTTGGCTTCAGATGCCGTCGACGTGGATCCGAACACTGCTCGATGCCCCGGAATCACGGTTCCGGGGGCATCGCCGCCTGAACCTTCCTCATCGAAAGCCTTCCTGCCGGGTTTGCAGTTCTGAACGGCCATGTCCGCGGTTTGCGCCCGCCCATCCCCTCGGCTAACCCTGTCGCCATCCCCGACCGCCACAAGGACCTGCGATGGCCGCCCTCGACCCGGTTCTCAACGACATCGACCGCGACCTCGACAATGCCCTGGAGCGGCTGTTCGCCTTCCTGCGGATTCCGTCGATCTCCACCGATCCAGCCTATGCCGGCCATTGCCGCGAGGCGGCGCAGTGGCTCACCGGCACCTTGACGGCGCTCGGCTTCGACACCGCCATCCACGAGACCTCGCTGCATCCGGTGGTGCTGGCGCATGCGCCCAAGCCCGGAAAGCCGCACGTGCTGTTCTACGGCCATTACGACGTGCAGCCGGTGGACCCGCTGAACCTCTGGGAGACGCCGCCCTTCGAGCCGCGCATCTCCCTGAACTCCAAGGGTGAAAGGCAGATCGTGGCGCGCGGCGCCTCCGACGACAAGGGTCAGGTGATGACCTTCGTCGAGGCCTGCCGCGCCTTCATCGCCATGGAGGGGGAGCTGCCCTGTGGCGTCACCCTCCTGATCGAGGGTGCCGAGGAGAACGGCTCGCAGGGCCTGCCCGAATGGGTCGCGGCCAACCGCGACAAGCTTGCCGCCGACATCGTCCTCGTCTGCGACACCAGCATGTGGAACTCCACCACGCCGGCCATCACCACCTCCCTGCGGGGCCTCGCCTATTTCGAGGTGAAGGTCACCTGCGCCGACCGCGACCTGCATTCGGGCTTCTTTGGCGGGGCGGCGCGCAACCCGATCCACGTCCTGTCCAAGATCATCGCCGACCTGCACGATTCGGATGGAAAGGTGGCCCTTCCGGGCTTCTACGACGGCGTGCGCGAGACGCCCCCGGAGATCCTGGAGCAATGGCGCGGGCTCGACTTCACGGCTGAGAAGTTCCTCGGCCCCATCGGCCTGTCGGAGCCGGCGGGCGAGCGCGGGCGCATGCTGATCGAGCTGATCCAGTCGCGCCCGGCCTGCGACGTCAACGGCATCATCGGCGGCTATACCGGCGAGGGCACCAAGACCGTCATCGCGGGAGAGGCCAGCGCCAAGGTCTCGTTCCGTCTCGTGGACGATCAGGACCCGGAAGTGCTCGCCAGGACCTTCGAGGCCTTCGTGCGTGAGCGCATTCCGGCCGACTGTTCGGTGGAGGTGATCTGCTACAAGGGCAGCCGCGCCATCAGCCTGCCCTTCGACATGCCCGAGCTGGACACCGCGAGGGGGGCGCTCGCCGAGGAATGGGGCGTGCCGGCCGTGACCATCGGCGCGGGCGGCTCGATCCCCATCGTCGGCGACTTCAAGCGGCTGCTCGACCGCAACACGCTCCTCATCGGCTTCGGCCTCGACGACGACCGCATCCATTCGCCCAACGAGAAGTACGATCTCAGAAGTTTCCACAAGGGCACCCGCTCCTGGGCGCGCATCCTGGCGGCATTCGGGGAACGCTGAGCGGGTTCTGTAGAAGCAGTCGCCGGTGTCGCGTCCTGCAACCCGAGACTGCGAACCCGCTCAGGACGCTTCCGCATCCGATAGGCTCATCTTCGCGTCGAGCCAGCCCCACAGGGCGCGGATCTCGTCGGCGGCCCGGCCCCGGGGCGCGTATTCGGTGACGCCGAGGCCGGAGGCCACGGCGTCCTGATGATCCACCCGATGCACGATGCTGGGTTCGGCCAGCACGCCCAGCGAACGCAACTGCGCCGCATAGGCATCGGTGCGCGGGGAGGGCGGGGGTGGGCATTGGTTGAGGACCAGGGCGAGCCGGTTCCGCATCCCGAGGCCGACGAGGGTCTGGAGGGTCGGTCTCGCGGCCACGAGGTCGAGCCGCGACGGGCGCACCGGCACGACGACGAGGTCGGCCGTGCGCAGGGCCGGGGCCAGACCCGTGGCGGTGCCTGCGGTGTCGATGACGACGACGGTGGTTCCGTTCTCCCGGCAGCCTTCCAGGATCTCGGGCATCTGCCCGATTTCCCAGGCCTGGATTCGCTCGACGGTCACTCCGCCCTTCCGGCGCAGGGCGCCCCAGCCGGCCAGCGACCCCTGCGGATCCAGGTCGAAGGCGATCACGCGCTCACCATCCTCAGCCGCCGCCACGGACAGGGAGGCGGCAAGGCTCGTCTTGCCGGTACCGCCCTTCTGCACGGCCACGGCGACGACGCGGATGCGCCGGCCGTCGGCCGGCTCTTGCGTCATTTCGCCGGCCTGCCGACGCGCGGCCCCGGAGTTTCGTCAGGCGCCATGCGACCTGCCTCCGTCACCTCGACAACCGGGCATCGGCTGCGCCCGGTTCGGGCGTGAAGGCAACACGCCTGCCGGCTTCAGGGGACGCCGTACGGCAGGGATCGTCTCTGCATCGGACGGAGCGCGGCCCCTCCGATCAATCCGGCCGGGCATCGCCGGCGCAAGCCCCGAGCCCCGGCTCAGAACCGCCCGCGGCGCTGTGCGTCCAGGCTCCACGGACCGGCGCCGGCAGCGGCGAGGTAAAGGAAGAGGAAGCAGAACAGGATGGCTGCGTCGCCGCCGTTCAGGGCTGGGAACTGGCTCTTGGGCGCATGGGCGATGAAATAGGCGAAGGCCATCTGGCCGGAGAGAATGAACGCCACCGGCCGCGTGAACAGGCCGAGGATGATCAGTGCGCCGCCGACGATCTCGAGGACGGCCGCGAACCAGAAGAGTGTGAACAGCGCCGGTGCCGCCCCGCCGCCCATGCGCACGGGAAATCCGAACAGCTTCTGCGTTCCGTGCTCGAGGAACAGCACGCCGGCGACGATGCGCAGGACGCTGAGAAGCCGGGGTGCCCAGGTTGACGAGATCGCGTTGAGGTTCATGCGGAAACAATCTCCGAGGGGGAGGACCGTGCGTGCGGCCAAGTCTCCGCAATCAGCACGAAACCCCCTCCGCCGTCGACTCGCCACGCGTGAGAAAAGTCACCGCGGCCTCCTTTGAAGCCGCGGTGCCGCTACAGTCTAGAACGCTTTCGAAGTATGGCCGCAGATTTACGGCTCCTTGAAGCCGTAATCCGGCACTCCTTCTTCATTGTCATAATATTTATACGGCAAAAACTTTCCGGACAGGTTCATTTTCACCCGGTCGCCCTTGTTGTTCGGCTCCCGTTCCATGGTCATGTTGAAATCGATGGCCGACATGATGCCGTCACCGAAATCCTCCTGGATCAGTTCTTTCCAAGTGGTGCCGTAGACCATCACCAACTCGTAGAACCGGTAGATGAGAGGGTCGGTGGGCGGCATCTGCGGGATCGAGCCGCGATACGGCGCCTCGTTCAGCATCCGCTCCTCGGATTCGGACAGGCCGAACAGCTCCGCCGCCTTCCTGGCCTGGGCTTTCGGCAACTTCATCTGTCCCATGCAGGCGGCGGTGATGAGGATCGGCGAGAGGCCGCCGATCTCCGCCTGGATATGCTTCCAGGTCCAGCCCTTCTCGCGCTTGATGTCGAGGAGCTTTTCCGTGAGGTCTTCGCGCTTCATGTGAGGTCTCCGTTCGAAATACGTGGGTGAGAGGGCGCGCGCGGATTTACGAAGCGCGGATCTACGAGGCGGCGGGGACGGCGATCGATTCCGGCCCGTCGGAACCCGGCCGCACCACCGGCGGGTGGCGCTGGTCGTAGCCGGCGGGCATGGCGTCCCGCAGGGTCTTCGAGCGGCTGACGAGGAAGTCCATCAGGTGGTTGCGCAGGGCGTAGTAGCCCGGCGCGTGATGGAGCTCGGCGCGCTCGCGCCGCTTGGGCAGAGGGTTCTCGACGATCTCGGCCACCTTGGCCTCGGGGCCGTTGGTCATCAGCACGATGCGATCCGCGAGGTAGATCGACTCGTCGACATCGTGGGTGATCATGAAGACGGTCTGGCCGGTCTCGGTGCAGATGCGGCGCACCTCATCCTGCAGGGTGCCCCGCGTCAGCGCGTCCAGCGCCGAGAACGGCTCGTCCATGAGCAGGATCTTGGGCTCGATGGCGAGCGCCCGCGCGATGCCGACGCGCTGCTTCATGCCGCCGGAGAGTTCGGAGGGGCGCTTGTGCTCGGAGCCGGCGAGTCCAACCGTGGCGATGGCCTTGCGGGCACGCTCCTCCACTTCGGCGCGGGACGCCTTGCGCCAGCGCGAGGAGACCGCATAGGCGACGTTGCCGAGCACCGTGCGCCAGGGCAGCAGGGCATGGCCCTGGAAGATCACCGCCCGGTCGAGGCTCGTCCCCTCGATGGCCTGCCCGTCTACGATGACGACACCCTCGCTCGGCGCCTCCAGCCCGGCCAGGATGTTGAGCACCGTGGTCTTGCCGCAGCCGGAATGGCCGATCATGCAGACGAACTCGCCCCGCCGCATGGGCAGCCACAGGTTCTCGAACACGGTGTTCTGCTTTCCGCCGGGGGCGGGATAGCGCCGGGCGATCCCCTCGATGGAGATGAACTTTTCGGAGTACGACATGCGGCTGGTCCCGGCGGCGGGGTCGGGAGCGGCACTCGCGGAGCGCCGCGCGAAGGGGATGAGCTTGCTCATGGCGCGACCTCACTCGGGGAAGGTGACGAGACGCTGCGCGCGCGCCAGCAACTGGTCGAGGATCATGCCCACGAGGCCGATGACCAGGATCGAGACGATCACATTGGTGATCGAGAGGTTGTTCCACTCGTTCCAGACGAAGTAGCCGATGCCGGTCCCGCCCACGAGCATCTCGGCCGCCACGATGACGAGCCAGGCGATGCCGATGGAGATGCGCATGCCGGTGAGGATCGTCGGGGCGGCGGCCGGCAGGATCACCGTGAAGGCGCGGCGGATCGGCCCGACCTCCAGGGTCCGGGCGACGTTGAGCCATTCCTTGCGCGTTCCGGCGACCCCGAAGGCGGTGTTGATCAGCATCGGCCAGAGCGAGCAGATGAAGATCACGAAGATCGCCGACAGGCTGGAATCCTTGATCGTGTAGAGGGCGAGCGGCATCCAGGCGAGCGGCGAGACCGGCTTCAGGAGCTGGATGAAGGGGTCGAGGGCCCGGCCCATCAGCGGCGACATGCCGATGAGGAAGCCGATGGGGATGGCCACCAGCACCGCGAGCCCGTAGCCCAGCGCCACCCGGCCGATGGAATAGGCGAGCTGGATGCCCAGCCCCTTGTCGTTCGGCCCCCGGTCGTAGAACGGGTCCTTGAGGTGCTTCCAGGCGGTGGCGGCGACGTCGAGGGGGCCCGGCATCGCCGATTTGCCGGTGGTGGCGCTCGCACCCATCAGGGCTGCGTATTCCGGGTCCATGGCTTCGGTCTTGGCGACCCCGCCCACCGCGATCTGCCAGAGCAGCAGGAAGGCGGCGAGGACGGCCAGGGAGACGATGCCGGCGCGGAGCGAGAGGGAGGCCTTCATGGCTCAGCCCGCCCGCTTGATGGCGAAGGAGTTCAGGTACTCCTCGGGTCTGGCCGGATCGAAGACCTTGCCCATCACCGAGAAGGATTTCGACGTGGCTGTCGGCGGGGTGAGGCCGGCCTCCTTCATCAGCCGTGCGGCGTCGGTGGCGAGGTAAACCTTCTCGGCCACCGCCCTGTAGTCGACATCGCCCTTGATCTGCCCCCAGCGCTTCATCTGCGTCATGATCCAGACCGCGAAGGACGACCACGGGAAGGCGTCGAAATCGACGCGGTCGGGCACCTTGCGGACGTTGCCCAGGCCGTCGGCGAAGGTTCCGGTGAGCACCTGCTCCACCACCGTCACCGGCTGGTTGAGGTAGTTGGCCGGCGCAATCTGCGCGGCGATCTCCTTGCGGTTCTCGATCTTCGAGGCGTAGGCCGTCGCCTCGATCACGGCGCGGAGCAGGGCGGCGTAGGTGTTGGGGGTCTGGGTGACGAAATCCTGCGAGGCGGCGAAGGCGCAGCACGGGTGCCGGTCCCAGATCTCCTTCGACAGGATGTGGATGAAGCCGACGCCGTCATAGACCGCGCGCTGGTTCACCGGGTCGGGTGCGAGGAACCCGTCGATATTGTCGGCCCGCAGGTTGGCGACCATGTCCGGCGGCGGAACAGCGCGGATCTGCACGTCGGTATCGGGGTCGATTCCTGCTTCAGCCAAGTAATAGCGCAGCAGGTAATTGTGCATCGAATAGTCGAAGGGCACCGCGAGCTTGAAACCCTTCCAGCTCTTCGGGTCGCGTCTGTCCTTGTGCTTCATCGCCAGGGTGATCGCCTGGCCGTTGACGTTCTCCACCGCCGGCATCGTGTAGGGAACGGGGTTCGATCCGACGCCGAGCGAGATGGCGATGGGCATCGGCGCCAGCATGTGGGCGGCGTCGTATTCCTTGTTCAGGGTCTTGTCGCGGATCACGGCCCAGCCGGCGGTCTTCACCACCTCGACGTTCAACCCCTGCTTCTCGTAGAAGCCCATGGGTTTCGCCATGATGATCGGCGTGGCGCAGGTGATCGGGATGAAGCCGACCTTGAGGTCGGTCTTCTCCGGCTTGGCCCCTTGCGCGAAGGCCTCGGCCACGAATTTCGTCGGGAAGAACTGGCTCACGGCGGCGAGCGCCGTCGCCGCGCCGACGCTCCTAAGGAAGGCGCGCCGCTGCGCATCCTCCGGGAACAGGGCCCGCATCACCGCGCCTTCGACGGCCCGCGTGATCGCGGCGTCGCCGGACGGAGCTTCGGCATCGTGCGCGGTTTGATCGTGATGGTTGCCGCAGGAGCAGCCCCCGCGCTTCAAGGTCAGCCGGGCGTTGAACGGATCGTCGAAGAGCGCCATGTCGCGAACCTTTCTGCGGAACGCTCTTGTCATGGCAAACGCTGTGCCAGCCGTAGCAACAGTGTAAAACACAATAGAATCATTTGGTTACTCAAAATCATATAACTACGAAATATCGTCGGATACGGTTTTTCGTGACGTGTGTTACGATATGTCGTGATGACAACATCGGTCCCGTCGCCCGCCTCGCTCTACGGCCCCGCCTTCGACAGTGCGGCGGAGGCGATGCTGGTGCTCGATCCGGTGGCCGACGAGATCCGGGACGCCAACCCGGCCGCGGCGCAGCTGCTCGGCTACGATCCCGCTGTCCTGCGGGGCATGCGTGTCACCGGTCTTCATCCCGATCAGGTGCCGACGCTCATCGTCTTCACCCAGGCGGTTCAGGCGCGGGGACGCGACTGGACCCACGCCCTCTCGCCGAGACACGCGGAGGGGCATGGTCTCCACATCGAATATAGCGGGACGATCCTGCCGGGCGAGCCGGCGCTCCTCCTCGTCAGCCTGTTCGACCTCGACGAGCGCCGCCGCCGCCTCGTGGATACGGAAGCCGATGCGCATATGCGCGCCGGCCTGACCGAGTGGCAGCGGATGGAGCGGATCTTTCGCGATATCGAGCGCGAGAACCAGCTGATCCTGCGCGCGGCCGGCGAGGGCATCTACGGGGTCAATGCCGAGGGCATCACCACCTTCATCAACCCGGCGGCGGAGCGCATGCTGGGCTGGGACGCGGCCGATCTCGTCGGGCGCGACATGCATGCCACCGTCCACCACAGCCACCCGGATGGCTGCCATTACCCGCACCAGGATTGCCCGATCTACGCCGCCTTCCGCGACGGAGCCGTGCACCAGGTCGACACCGAGGTGTTCTGGCGCCGGGACGGCACGCCGATCTTCGTGGAATACACCTCGACGCCGATCCGCGACCGAGGCCGGCTCCTCGGCGCGGTCATCGTGTTCCGGGACATCAGCCAGCGGCGCGAGGCGGACGAGCGCCTGCGCCAGGCCCTGGCGGAGGTTGATTCCCTGCGCCAGCGCCTGGAGCTAGAGAACGCCTATCTGCGCGAGGAAATCCGCGAAGGCGGGCACCACCAGGGCATCATCGGCCGCTCTCCGGCCATCGAGGCGACCCTCCGGCAGATCGATCTCGTGGCCGGCACCGACGCCACCGTCCTCGTCACCGGCGAATCCGGCACCGGCAAGGAGCTCATCGCCCGCGCCATCCACGAGGCGAGCCGGCGCCGGGACCGGCCCCTGATCCGGGTGAACTGCGCGGCGATCCCGCGTGAGCTGTTCGAGAGCGAGTTCTTCGGTCATGCCAGGGGGGCCTTCACCGGGGCCCTGCGCGACCGGGTCGGGCGGTTCGAACTCGCCGATGGCGGCACCCTGTTTCTCGACGAGGTCGGCGAGATCCCCATCGACCTGCAGGGCAAGCTCCTGCGCGTGCTGCAGGAGCGGCAGTTCGAGCGGATCGGCGAGGAGCGGACCCGCCTCGTCGACGTTCGCCTCGTTGCCGCCACCAACCGCGACCTCAAGGCCGAAGTGAAGCGCGGGCGCTTTCGCGAGGATCTCTATTTCCGCCTCAACGTCTTCCCAATCGCGGCCGTGCCTCTGCGCGAGCGGCCGGAGGATATCCCCCTCATCGCCCAGCACTTCCTCAAGGGCGTGGCTCGGCGCCTCACCATGCCCGACCTGCGGCTCACGGAAGGGGATGTCCGCCGCCTCGTGCGCTACGACTGGCCCGGCAATGTCCGCGAGCTGGAGAACATCGTCGAGCGGGCGGCGATCCTGGCCGTACGCGGGCGGCTGCGGTTCGACCTGCCCGAGGCCGAGGGAGCCGGTCCCATCGAGGGGCGGCGCCCGCAGGGCGAGGTCTCGACAGGGGCCATCCCCGCCACCGAGGCCGAGCGAAGGGCCCGCGACCGCGCCGACATCTCGGCCGCCCTCGCCTTGAGCAAGGGCCGCGTCTTCGGGGCCGGGGGGGCGGCCGAACTGCTGGGCGTCAAGCCGACGACGCTCGCCTCTCGCATCAAAGTGCATGGCCTGACGGGGGTGGGGCGGTCGGGCGGCAAGGCCTGATCCCGGTCCGTTGAACTCGTTCCGCGGGTATTGCCCATGCGCCGATTTGTTGATGAAGGGTTTTGAATCGAATTTTCGCGATCGTGAAAGCTTCGCCTGAAGACTCGCCAGCATAGGAAGGCTCAAGGCAACAAGGACCATGATGAGCGACAGGCGGTCGGAGGCGCGATACAAAGTCACCCTGCCGGCTCTCTGCTGGGGGCGGCATCGGCCAAATTTCTATGCGGTCACCGACGATCTTTCCTCGGACGGAATTCGCTTCAAGTCGTCCGTCGTGCCCGCCGTCGATGAACGACTGACCTGCAGTATCCGTCATGCCGGATCCATCGAGGCCATCGTCGTGCGAACGGAGACGTCAGCCTTCGCCATCCGTGTGCTCAGTGCCGACCATCCCCTCGGCCTCGTGGTCCAGAGCCTCCTCAGCCATGCCAGATCGCAGAATCCCCCGCCCCTGCTGACGCGTGCCTTTCCGCGTATCGTGCCGGAGAGTCAGGAGGTGCTGGTCACCACCGAGTCCGGATCGATGCGGCAGGGGCGTGTCATCAACATCTCGGCATCGGGCGTGGCCGTCTCCATGGTGGAGCCCCTCGACGTCGGCACCCTGATCGTCATCGGAAAGACCAGGGCCAAGGTCGCCCGCCGGTTCGACAACGGCATCGGCGCGGCCTTTCTCTCGCCGCTCCACGAAGACGCGGTCGGCCCGCATGTGGTGCTCTGATCACCGCCTCACGGTTGTGCGGAGGGGCCGTCGGACCAGGGTGCCGCCGCGAATCGGGCTGCCAGGAAGGCGATGAGCGCGAGGACGCGGGCGGGGCGCGGGTCGCCCGGCGGCGTGACCAGATGCAGGGCGATGGGCGGCAGGTCCCAACCGTGCAGCACCCGTTCGAGCCGCCCGGCCCGAAGATCCTCCCAGACCATGAAATCCGGCTGGACGGCGAGGCCGAGCCCGGCGCGAAGGGCAGGCGTGAGGGCATCGGCATTGTTGGCCCGCAATGGCCCGGCGGGGACGATCACCGCCTCCTCGCCCTCCCGGCTGGTGAAAATCCAGCGGTCCGGGCTCGGCAGGTAGGCGTAGCCGAGGCAGGCATGGCGGGCGAGGTCGCGCGGATGGTCCGGCCTGCCATGCCGGTCGAGATAGTCCGGCGCGGCCACGAGCGCGCGGTTCACGAGGCACAGGCGCCGCGCCCGCAGGGAGGAATTGGCCAGGGCGGCGATGCGCAGGCCGATGTCGAAACCTCCGCCCACGAGATCGACGAGGGCATCGCTGAAATGGAGATCCACCGAGACCTCCGGGTACTGGCCGAGGAAATCCGGAAGGATCGGGGCGACGTGGAGGATGCCGAACGACATGGGGGCGGCGAGCCTCACCATGCCGCGCGGAACGGATGACGAGGCCGTGGCCTGCGCCTCCGCCGCCTCGCCCTCCGCCAGGATGCGTGCCGCACCCTCACGCGCCGCATGGCCCAGCTCCGTCAGGGCGATCTTGCGCGAGGTCCGGTGGAACAGGCGGCCGCCGATCCGGGCTTCGAGGCGGGTGATTGCCTTCGAGACCGTGGCCTTCGACAGGCCGAGTTCGACCGCCGTCCGTCCGAACGCCCCCGTCTCGGCGACTTTGGCGAAGATCGCCCAGGCTTCGAAATCGGGCAGCTTCATAGGCGTGTTTCCAGAAACGATAGGTTTCCATCGTTTCTGTTTTCGTTCGGCCTGCCAAGGGCCAGATTGTCTCCATCACGAAGCGGCGCGGTGGTCATCCACCGGCCAGCGCGTCCGGGAGACACGATCATGTCCGATAACGGCCTGCACCACGTCACCGCCTATGCCGGCGACATCCAGCGTAACCTCGATTTCTATCGGCGCGTCCTCGGCCTGCGCCTGGTGAAGAAGACCGTCAATTTCGACGATCCCTCGACCTATCACCTCTATTACGGTGACGAGGCCGGCCGCCCCGGCACGATCCTGACGTTCTTCCCCGTCGCCCATGCCGCGCGGGGGCGGATCGGGATCGGCGAGACGCAGGAGACCGCCTTCCGCGTTCCCCGCGCCTCCATCGGGTGGTGGACGCACCGGCTGATCGAGAAGGGCGTCGACCACGACGCCCTGGTCCAGCTCTTCGGCGAGCCGGTCCTCCGTCTGCGCGATCCCGACGGGATGGTGCTGGCCCTGGTGGGTGTCGACGAGGTGGCCGAGGCAGCGCCTGCCTGGACCGGTGCCGAGGTTCCGGCCGAACATGCCATCCGGGGCTTCCACGGCGTCACCCTGCTGCTGAACGAGGCGGAGCCGACGGCACGGATCCTCACCGGGGTGTTCGGCTTCTCCGAGGCCGGGCGCGACGGGGCCGGGCGCGAGGGAGCGATGATCCGCTACGCCAATGGCGGCACTCTCGGGGGGTACGTCACCCTCCGGGCGGTGGGCGAGTTCCTGCGCGGCCGGCCCGGTGCCGGCTCGGTCCATCACATCGCCTTCCGGGCGAAGGACGATGCCGAGCAGGCATCCATGGTGGTCGATCTCACCGGCACCCACGGCCTCCAGGTGACCGAGCAGCGGGATCGCGCCTATTTCCGCTCGGTCTACTTCCGGGAGCCCGGCGGCGTGCTGTTCGAGATCGCCACCGACATCCCGGGCTTTGCCGTCGACGAGCCGGCCGAGGCCCTCGGTGAGGCGCTCAAGCTCCCAACCTTCCTCGAAGCGCACCGCGCGCGGATCGAGGAGGTTCTCCCCACCATCGCCTGACATGGCCACCCCTCCGTGAGGAGGGGCGGTTCCCACGCACTCTTCGCGAGGCCGTCATGACCAAGCTGTCCTTCACCCACCGTTTCGAGCCCGCGACCGTGGCCGGCTCGCCGCCGCTTCTGCTGCTTCACGGCACCGGCGGCGACGAAAGCGACCTGCTGCCCCTGGGCCGAGCCGTGTCGCCGGGCTCCGCCCTGCTGTCGCCCCGCGGGCCGGTCCTGGAGAACGGCATGCCGCGCTTCTTCCGCCGTCTCGCCGAGGGTGTCTTCGACGAGGCCGACCTGCGGCGCCGCGCGCGGGACCTCGCGGCCTTCGTGGCGGAGGCCCGTGACGCCTACGGCATCGCCGCACCCGTGGCGCTCGGCTTCTCCAACGGCGCCAACATCGCCGCCGCCCTTCTTCTGCTCCATCCGGGCGTGCTCGCCGGAGCGGCGCTGCTCCGGCCGATGATGCCGCTGGCGGAACCGCCCGCCCCGGACCTGACGGGGACGGCCGTGCTGATGCTGTCGGGCATGGCCGATCCGATCGTACCGGCCGAGAACGCCGCGCGTCTCGCGAGCGTCTTTGCCCGCGCAGGGGCGAACGTCGCGCACGACATCCAGCCGGCCGGGCACGGGCTCGGCCAGGCCGACGTCATGGCGCTTCAGGCGTGGATGGCCCGGATGGTCGAGGGTGAGGGCGCGGAAGCGAGGCTGCTTCGGTAGACCTCCTCGATGCCGTCGAGGTGCCGGTCGAGGGTCAGCGGGTCGTCCCAGAACAGGTCGTAGGCGGCATCCGACATTCGGCGGGCCACCGCGTCGTCGGATAGGCGGCCAAGGGCAGCGGCAAGGGAACCCGGTTTGCCGGATGCGAACCAGAGACCGTTGACGCCGTCCTCCACTGCCTCCCGGCCGGCGCAGATGTCGCTGACGATCACTGGCGTCCCCGCCGCCAGGGCCTCGAGCACGGTGAGGGGCTGGCCCTCGTACCAGACCGAGGGAAACACGAGGGCACGGGCCGAGCGCATCAGTGCCTTCACCTCGGCCGGGTTCTTCCAGCCGAGGAAGCGGGCCTCCGGATAGTCCGCCTCCAGTTGCGCCCGTTGCGGGCCGTCGCCGATGAAGATCGCCGTCACCCCGGCGAGGCGGGCGGCCTCGGCGAAGATGGTGGCACCCTTCTCCGGTGAGACCCGCCCCACGAAGACGATGTCGCCGAGAGGCCGATCCGGCTTCCGGCCGAGGGGCTCCGCATCCACCGGGTTCGAGACCTCGAAATAGCGTGTCCGTCTCGGCAGGTAGGGGGCGAGAACGGTCTTCTGCAGCCGGCTGATGGTGATGACGGTCGCAGCACTGCCGACCAGGCCCGACCCCCGCATCAGCGCATGGCGGCCGACCCGCATCAGCTTGCGGGCATAGCTCCGGGAATCGCAATTGTAAGCGATGCAGGCGGGCGAGAGGGGGGTTCGGTGGCAGGCGGCCGAGATCGGGTAATCGTAGAAGCCGCCATTGGGGCAGGCGATGTAGTATTCGTGCATGGTGAACACCACCGGCACCCTCGTCGCTTTCAGCACCGGTCCGATGGAGGGCGACAGGGCCTTGGCCCAGCCATGGACGTGGACGACGCTGTCGCTCGGATCGTAGCGGTCCAGCAGCGCCTTCAGGCGGAGCGCCGCCGGCCGGTTCCAGAGCCATTGCACGCCGAAACTGGCGAGCGAGGTGGTGAGCGCCACGTCGGTCTGGCCGAGGACGATCACCTCGATCCCGACTTGCGCCAGACGCGGATCGGCCGGGCCGACGGCTGCGAAGAACACGACCCGGTTGCCGCGCCCGGCGAGGCCGATGGCGCTCTCGATGGCGACCTTCGCCTGTCCGCCGTTGATGAAGGCGTGATCGGCGACGATGATGACGTTCATGACCGCATCCGTCTGCGCGGAACCTATTTACGGGCGATGACGAAGGCGAAGCTCGTGAAGGTCCGCCAGTCGCGACTCCGGGCGAGGCGGGTGAACGCATCGTCGATCTGGCGCAGGCCGGGCAGCTTGTGGAAGTAGCTGTAGCCGTAGAACGGCAGCACGACGATCTCGCGAAAGCCGATTTCCTTCAGGAGCGGCACGATCGCCGCCTCGCTGCCCCGGCAATAGTTGTAATGCGCCGGGAATTTCGGATTGTCGCCGTCGTCCCTTCGGTCCGGGAACAGGGTGTGGAGCACCGCGCGCGACAGGGCCTCCGGCATGAGCTGGTTGGCGACGAAGGGTGGGGCGAACAGGGTGGGAAAGAAGCTGAGCGCCGCGCCGCCCGGTGCGAGGAGGCCATGGATGTTGCGCCACATCTGCGCCACGTCCGGCACGTGCTCCATGACCATCGAGCAATAGGCGAAGTCGAACCGGTTCGCGCCGATGGTCTCCAGGGTGGATGGCGAGGCGATGTCGCAACAGAGTTTCGCGAATTCGGGCGGCGCGAGATCGAGCTCCTTCTGCGAGATGTCGTTGATCGTCACCTTGATCCCATGCCGGACCAGCTCGGGCGGCTGGAAGACCGGGTCGCGCCCGCCGCCGATCTCGAGATGGTCGCGAAGGCCGTACTCGTTGGTGAGGGCGACGATCGTGTTCTTGTAGTTCTCCCAGCTCCAGTTCCAGTCGGGGGAATAGCCGAGGTCGCGTGCGATCGCGCGGATGTCGCGCGGGGCGACCAGGGGGCGCGTGGCCGGCTTCCCGGCAAAGGTCGGGCCGGGAGAGGCTGGGTCTGGGTTCGCCCTCGTCATGCTCATCGCGATGCGCGCCTTCTGAAGCGGCCGAGCCGCGTTGCAGCGGTCAAACTGCCTGTCCGGCAACGAGCCTAAAGGGTGCCGGGTTACGGAGATCTCACTGTCTTCCTGGCAGAACATGAATTTCCATGGCAGCCTTAACGGCCGATGGCCTTAATCGCGCCATCATGGACCGATGTTCAGGGTGTGCTGAACGTCTTGGCGCGGCGACTCGTCCGCGCCTTCCGACGATGGCCTTCCGAAGGATGCCACGCCTTGCTTCTCCCCGCGCGACGCCGTCGTCTTCGTGACGAGCCAGACCGGGGTGATGCCTGATGCTGCCGCCGCATCGCTGGTTCTGGATCCTCATCCTCGTCGCCTGCAGCGGCGCCGGGCTCCTCTACGACCTTCTGTTCGCCAACGGCGCCTCACCGCTGGCCGGTGTGATCTATGGCCTCGCGGTGGGGGCGACCACCCTCGCCTTCGACCGTGGCCTGATCTTCGGCGGCCTTCAAGCGCGCTTGCGCCAGTTGCCGGCGAAGATCTACGTGCTCACGGCCGAGCTCGCCTACGTCCTGATGATCGCCAGCGGCATCGCGCTCGGCGGTCTCGTCGTCTGGGCCCTCGGCCTGACCGGGGATGCGCTCAAGGACGCCGTCAAGATCACCCCGCGGGTTCTCGCCTATTCGCTGGCGGTGTCGGCGATGCTCGTCTTCGTCATCCGCATGCGCGATCTCATCGGCGGCGAGGTGTTCGTGAACTTCCTCGTCGGGCGCTATCACCGGCCGGTGCGCGAGGACCGCATCTTCCTCTTCCTCGACGTGGTCGGCTCCACCGCCTTCGCCGAAACCCATGGCGACCTCAAGGCCCAGGCCTATCTCGGCGCGGTCTTCGCCGCTCTCGCCGAGCCCGTGCGCCGCAATCACGGCTCCACCGACGATTACATCGGCGACATGGCCATGATCACCTGGCCGATGGAGCGTGGCCTCAAGGACGCCCGCTGCGTCGCCTGCGTCTTCGACGTCCTCGACCGGATCGAGGCCGAGGCGGCGGCCTGGCAAGCCCGCTTCGGTGTGGTGCCCCGCCTGCGGGCGGCGCTGCATGGAGGGTCCATCGTCACCGCGGAAGTCGGGGTCGACCGGCACAAGATCGCCTATTTCGGCGATACGGTGAACGTCACCTCGCGGATCGAGGCCCTGTGCCGGCCGCTGGGCACCGAGATCCTGATCTCGGACGATCTCCTCGGCCGTCTGCCGCGCCTGCCCGAAGGCGTCCGCGCCCGCTCGCTCGGAGCCCATGCCCTGCGCGGCCGGGGCCAGCCGCTCGCGGTCTCGACCCTGGAGCGGGCAGCCCCGGCCATCGAGGAGCCCGAAGTGGAACGGAACGTGGCCGCGCGCTTGGCGGCGTCCGTATGAGAGCGCCGGAGCCCGACCGGTCGATCGTCGTCTATATCGATGCCGATGCCTGCCCGGTAAAGGACGAGACCTACCGGGTTGCCGGCCGCTACGGCCTGCATGTCTACGTGGTGGCGAACAGTTTCATCACCCTGCCGCGCGAGCCCTGGATCGAGCGCGTCATCGTGAGCGACGGTTTCGACGCCGCCGACGACTGGATCGCGGAACGGGCGAGACCGGGTTCGGTCGTCGTTACCTCGGACGTGCCGCTCGCCAGCCGCTGCGTGAAGGCAGGCGCCGAGGTCCTGGCACCGACCGGAAAACCCTTCAGCGAGAGCGGGATCGGTCTCGCTCTGGCCACGCGCAACCTGATGCAGGACCTGCGCGAGGCGGGCACGGTCACAGGCGGCCCGCGACCGTTCTCGGCCCGGGACCGCTCCGCCTATCTCGGCGCGCTGGATCGGACCGTGATGCGGCTCAAGCGGGGCGGCTTCGGCTGACGTTCGCCCTGCCCCGAGCCGCGTCCGGGATTCGTTTCGGCCTCGTCACGAGCCGTTCCCCATGGCCTCGCCGAAGGACTGGACCAGCCTGTCCTCCAGCCGACCCTTCATGTCCGAGAGGATCGCCATGGCGACGGCGTTCGGCATGGCCGGCTTGTAGGCGCGCTTCTCGGTCAGCGCCGAGTAGATATCGCAGATCGTCATCAGCCGCACGGTATCGCCGATGGAGTCCCCGCTGAGGCGGTCGGGATAGCCCGAACCGTCGAGCATCTCGTGGTGATGCCGAACGGCGCCGAGGGTGAGGGCATCGCAGCCGGACTCCTTCAGCTTCTCGTAGCCGATGACCGGATGGGTGCGCATGATCGCCATCTCGGCATCGTCGAGCCGGCCAGGCTTGTTGAGGATCTCCAGCGGAATCCGGGCTTTCCCGAGGTCGTGGAGCAAGGCGGCGCGGACGAAGTGATGGCGGTCGCTGGCCGAGAAGCCGAGGTGAAGCGAGAACTTGGCGGCCACGCCCGCTACCAGCAGGCAATGCTGATAGGTGGCGTCGTCATGCGTCCAGACCCGGTCGAGCCAACGGGTCAACCCACCTTCGCGAACCGCCGCGATGATCGGTTCGAGGCTGGCATCGACCCGCGTCAGGGAAACCGGATCGTTCGACCGCGCCCCGTCGAACAGGCGGGTCAGGACTTCCGTGGCCCGTGCCACGCCGCGCTCGATGCTCCGGGCCGGCTTTTCAGCGCGATCCTGGACCACCTGCGTCATCATGGTGCGGGCAATCATCGCGGGGGTCGTCAGAGCCGACAGGCAGCAGGTCGCGCCGAGATTTTTGGCGTTGCGCAGGCCGATCTCGCTCATGTTCCGAAGGAGGCAGATGACGGGAACGTCCGCGATCCTCAATCGCGCGAAGGCCCGGCGCATGGCGGAGGCGGCGTCGCGCCGGTCCAGGGTGACATCCGACACCGCACCGATGGGCACCGGCGTCATGTCTATCGCCAAATCGTATCGGATAACCTTGCAGTCCGCGACGAGGCTCAGCTCGTGGCGCAGAAGTTCACTGCTGTCGGGCCGGTCCGTAATGAGAATGACTGTCCCGTCTAGCATTCGTGGCAAGCCAGAGATCCGATGATACCCGCAGGTTCGTGATAAATTGCAAATATGGAGAGAGGCTTAATCCAGTCTTCCAGTATAAGACTACGGATAAGACGTGACATTGGGCAAGCTAAAACTACCGCTCGCGCAACTTGAGATATGTCGTGATGGAGGATGCAACCTCAGCCGCCGCTCTCAGACCTTCCTCGTAGGCACCGCCGGCCGTGCCCCATTGCAGGCGAGACAACGCCTCTCCGGCGAACCAGATCTTGTCGGCCAGCGGTGCTTGAAGGTGTCCGCGTGCCGGAGCGTGTCCGGGCGGGACCACGGCCCACGAACCGAGCGACCACGGGTCGTGGCGCCACTCGCTGATGGCGGGAATGGAAAGATCGTGCAGGGCGCGGTGGCCGACATGCTCCGCCAGGACGGAGCGGACCAGGCGGCGGGTGGAATCCGGGTTCCTGTCCCGTGCATCGAGAGCCCGCGTCATCGGCGTGTCGAGTTCGAAGAGGTGGAACGGCGTCCCGTCCACGCGGGTGAGCAGTCCGGGGGGCTTGTGGCGTCCGCCGACCAGGGCGGCGAGACGGTCGCGACCGACGAAGGGCGCGGACGGCCAGTGCAGCACGGCGTGTTCGTAGATCCCGCCGGAGAACCCGTCGATGGCCGCGCGCGTCTCGGGCGGCAGGGACGGGGTGAACAGGGGCGAGGCGCGCAGCACCATCATCGGAATCGTGACGATCACCGCCTTGGCCCGCCGAACCGATCCGCCCGCCGTCTCGACGGTGACACCCGTCCCCGACCAGTCGATGCGCACCACCGGCGTGTTCAGCGCGATGGGCAGCCCCTGCGCCAGCCGGGCGAGATAGCCGCCGAAGCCGCCGGCGATGAAGCGGTTGTCACCGTATTCCATGCTGGGAAAATCATGGAGGGAGACCTCCGTCAGGGGCCGGCCGGAGACGAGGCCGTGGACGAGGGCGATGCGCTCGGCCCATGGGCCGAGGCCGGGCGGGAGCGCGCTCGAGGCCGGGCGGTCGGGACCGCCGAACCCGGCCTGGGTTGTCAGGGCCCGATCGGCCACTGAGAAGGCGCGGGCATGGGCGGCGGCCTCGGCCGGGCGTCCTTTCCGGCCCGACACCAGCAGGTGCCCGTCCTGCGCCGCGATCCGGAGGGGTTCGCCCCGCCTCTCGCCCAGGCGCACCAGAGGGTTGATCGGGCCTGCATGGAGCCAGTGTCCGCCGAGATCCACCGGATGGCCGCGCAGCATCGTAGTGATCAGCCGCCCTCCGACTCTGTCGCGGGCCTCCAGCACGGCCACGGAGACGCCGCGCTCCGTGAGCGTCCGCGCTGCGGCGATCCCGGCGGCACCCGCGCCGACGACGATCACATCCGCGTGGTCGGGCAGGGGTGCCAAGCGCGGAGCGATGCTCGGACGGACATGCGCGTGGGCGGGACGGGGTGTCGGGATCATGCAGAGGAATGTTTCCGAGGGGAGGTCCGTGATCGGCGAAGCGGGGGAGAATGCGCGGTGATTCTCTACCAGCCGTTACGGTGGGAGGACATGACACGGACTCGTGCGTCGCCCTTCGGTCATGTCGCATCGCCGGAGAGACGGTGCCGGTCGGGTACGACCGGCCGGGGGGTTGCGCCGCAGCTCGAGCGACGCCAGAACCCGGCGCTGACGGCCGGGCCCGTGCGGGCATCCGTCCTCTCTCGTGCGGAACAAGGAGTTCGGGCGGCATGCTCATTCAGGCAGCCTACGCTGCGTTCAAGCAGGTGCTCTCGCCGCCCTTGCGCGCGATCCTGTGGAAGTCGCTGGCCCTGACGCTCGGGCTGCTCGTCCTGATCTGGGCCGGCCTCACCAAGGCGATCGACTGGTTCCTCGCGAACCATCACCTGTCGGCGAGCTATCCGTTCCTCGATACCCTGGCGGTGTTCTTCGCCGGGACGGGTCTGTTCATCGGCCTCGCCTACGTCATGCCGGCGGTCTCGATCCTGGTGGCGGGCTATTTCCTCGACGACGCAGCGGCCATCGTGGAGCGCACCGACTTTCCCGGAGACGCGCCGGGAACGGCTCTGCCGATCGGCTCGGCGATGCTCTACGCGCTGCGCTTCGCGGGCCTCGCCCTGCTGGTCAACCTCGTGGCGCTGATCCTGTTCTTCGTGCCGGGCGTGAACCTCGTGGCGTTCTTCCTCGCCAACACCTACCTGCTCGGGCGCGAGTATTTCGAACTCGCCGCCGGGCGCTTCCGGCCGATGGCGGAGGCCGGCGCCATGCGTCGGCATTTCAGCCTGACCACCATGACCGCCGGCGCCATGCTGGCGGGCCTGATGGTCGTGCCCGTCCTCAACCTGCTGACGCCGCTCTTCGGCATCGCCCTGATGGTCCATGTCCATAAGGGGCTCAGCCGGAAAGCGGCCCTGGCCGGACCGGATGTGCGCAAGCGGATCGGTTGAGCGCGGCTCGCCTCAGCCCCGCGTTCCCCACCGCACGCCCATCCTGCTCGGCGCCGTCGCGTCGGGGCCGATCGGAGGACCGCTCGGCCGGGTGACCGGCGGGGATGACGGTTCCGCGGCCTCCTCCTCGGAGGTGGTGATCGTCTCCTTCGCGAACTGGCCGGCCTTGCGGAAGGTCCAGAGATAGCCCGGCACGACGGCCGCCATGGCGGTGGGCAGGATGCCGAGGCCGTCGAGGGTGCGGCCTTCTGCCTTGGCCGCGTCCGAGACCACGTTGTCGGTCTGGAGCAGGGTGACCTGGTCGCGCGTGAGCTTGAGGCTGTCCGGAAGCAGGCCGAGGCTCAGCGTGTCCACGGTCTCGATCACGCGGGCCTGCAGCATGGCGAGGGGCTTGGGCAGGTCGACCACGAGGCGTTTGCGCATGGTGGTCTTGAGCATGTAGCGGACGAGGGCGTCGAGGGTCTCGATTTCGGGGCCGCCGAGTTCGAAGACCCGGCCTGCCTCGGCCTGTCCGTCCACCGCACTGGCGACCGCCTCGGCCACGTCTCCCACGAAGACCGGCTGGAAGCGCGTCCCGGCTCCGGCCAACGGCAGGACCGGGAGCACGCGGGCGAGCGACGCGAAGCGATTGAAGAAGCTGTCGCCCGGGCCGAAGACCAGGGAGGGGCGCAGGATCACCGACCGAGGCTGGGCCGCCAGAACGCGTGCCTCGCCCAAGGCCTTGGAACGGGCGTATTCGGAGCCGGACCTTTCGTCCGCTCCGATGGCCGAGACATGGACGACAGGCGCGCCGACGCTGGCGGCTGCCCGCGCGATCTCGCCCGCCCCTTCCGCCTGGAGGCGCAGGAAGCTCTGCTTGCCGCTCTCCTGCAGGATGCCCACGAGGTTCACCACCACGTCGGCGCCCTCCACCGCCCGGACGATAGAGTCGGGATAGCGCAGGTTCGCCTGCACGGCGACGATCTGCCCGACCTTGCCCAGCGGCTGAAGGAAGAGGGCGAGGTCCGGGCGGCGGACGGCGACGCGCACGCGATAGCCGCGCTTGGCGAGCGCCCGCACCACGTGGCGTCCGAGGAAGCCGGATCCGCCGAAGACGGTGACCAATTGCGATGACGGACGCGGCAAGGACGGTCCGGCGAAAGGAGAGGTCGAAGCGTCGAAGCCGGTCATCGCCTGGGTTCCCACCTGTCATCCGACATGCCCCGCCATGCCCTGTCCGGGGCGGGGCCGAGTCTGTGTCCGTCACCACTGAATGTCTCTCGCAAAACTCCCGCTGCGCCGTCGTGCTCCGAGCGAGAACCGACCGTGACCGGGAGTGTGTGAGGCACTCTGACTGCGGGGATTACCATCGCTCGCGCATCGATAGCTAGGGCCGTCTGCCGCCGTGCGGGAGGCTCCCGCGACCGGAAAAGCCGTCGCCCGAGAAAACCTCACGGACCGGCCGTCGCGAGCGGCCTCGCCGTTGCCGATGCCGATCCTGTCGGAACACGATCGTGTCGTGCGGGGCCTGTTTGCCGGAAGATTGTCCCGGCATGGTCCAAGAAAAAGTATTTCTCTTCCTTTGACTATGCCCCATCTTCGTAAGACATTCATCGCGCCAAAGTCACAACGCAAGCAAATCTTCAATGTGTGCTTGATATCATAATGTATTCACTTGCGGTCACACTGTCGATTGGGCCGCACGATGTCTCGAATTCGCGGATAGATGCATGATTCTCCCGAACCATCTCGGCCAAGCCCCGATCCGTTTTGCCTATTGGGTGCCCAACGTGTCCGGCGGCCTCGTCATCAGCAAGATCGAGCAGCGCACCAGCTGGGATGCCGACTATAACCGCAAGCTCGCGCAGATCGCGGAGGAGGCCGGGTTCGACTACGCCCTGACGCAGATTCGCTTCACCGCCGGCTACGGTGCCGAATTCCAGCACGAATCGGTGGCGTTCAGCCACGCCCTGCTGGCGGTGACCACGAAGCTCAAGGTCATCGCCGCGCTCCTGCCCGGCCCGTGGAACCCGACCATCGCGGCCAAGCAGATCGCGACGATCAGCCAACTCACCAACGGGCGCATCGCCATCAACGTGGTGTCGGGCTGGTTCTCCGGTGAGTTCCGCGCCATCGGCGAGCCCTGGCTCGACCATGACGAGCGCTATCGCCGGTCGGAGGAGTTCATCCGCTCCCTGCGCGGGATCTGGACGCAGGACGACTTCACCTTCCGCGGCGATTTCTACCGCTACACCAACTACACCCTGAAGCCGAAGCCGGCCGATCCGCAGCCCGAGATCTTCCAGGGCGGCTCGTCGCGCGCCGCCCGCGACATGGCCGCCCGCGTCTCCGATTGGTACTTCACGAACGGCAACACCCCGGAGGGCATCCGGGCGCAGGTGGACGACATCCAGGCCAAGGCCTCGGCCAACGGGCACTCGGTCAAGGTCGGCGTCAACGCCTTCGTCATCGCCCGCGACACTGAGGAGGAGGCCCACGCCGTCCTCCAGGAAATCATCGACAACGCCGATCCAGATGCGGTGAAGGCCTTCGGCCACGAGGTGAAGAACGCCGGCAAGGCTTCCCCGGAAGGGGAGGGCAACTGGGCGAAATCGAGCTTCGAGGACCTCGTCCAGTATAATGACGGCTTCAAGACCAACCTGATCGGCACCCCCGACCAGATCGCCGAGCGCATCGTCGCCCTGAAGGATGCCGGCGTCGATCTCGCGCTCCTCGCCTTCCTGCATTTCCAGGAGGATGTCGCCTATTTCGGCGCCCACATCATCCCGAAAGTGAGGGCGCTCGAGGCCGCACGCGAGCACCGGGCCGAGGCCGCTTGAGCGGCCCTCTCCCTCCCCCCTTTGCGGGGGAGGGTGCCTGCGGAGCAGGCGGGAGAGGGGGCGACCTCGCCGAATAGCGCACTCCCTTCTCCCGACCCTCGCTGACGCGAGGTCCACCCTCTCCCGCAGAGGGGAGAGGGGATCGCGTGGGGCCGACCCGAGCTTGATCGAAACCTGAATGCTGGAGCCACTCATGAACATCGCCGTCAGCGCCCAGTCGCTCGAAACCGCCCGGGGCGCGCCGCCGGTCCCCCGTCCGGCATCCCCCGCCCATGTCATCCGCGACGATGCCGAGGCGATCCGCGTCGCCCATGCCCTCGCCAGGGAGTTCCGCGAGGGCGCGTCCGAACGCGACGCCGCCAACCGGCGGCCCTATGCCGAGCTCGACGCCTTTTCCCAGAGCGGGCTGTGGTCGATCAACGTGCCCAAGGCCTTCGGCGGGCCGGAGGTGTCCTACAAGACGCTGGCCCGGGTCGTCGCCATCATCTCGGCCGCCGATCCCTCGATCGGCCAGATCTCGCAGAACCATCTCGGCATCGTCGCGGCGATCCGCACGGTGTCCGGCCCGGAGCAGCAGGCGCTGCTGTTCGGCGAGGTCCTGAAGGGCACCCGCTTCGGAAACGCCTTCTCCGAAATCGGCACCCCGCGCGCCACCGACTTCAAGACCCATTTCGTCGATGACGGCGACCACGTCATCGTGCGCGGCAAGAAGTTCTATTCCACCGGCGCGCTTCTCGCCCATCTCGTCCCCATCGTCGCCCTCGATGGCGAGGGCCGCGCCTGGTACGCCATCGCCGACAGGGGCGCTCCCGGCCTCACCGTCATCGACGACTGGTCGGCCTTCGGGCAGCGGACCACGGCGAGCGGCACCGTCCTCATCGACGACGTCCGGGTGCCCAAGACCCATCTCGTCCCGGCCTGGAAGGGCTACGAGCAGCCGCGGTCGGACGGCGCGGTGTTCCAGATCATCCAGGCGGCGGTGGATGCCGGCATCGCCCGCGAGGCCATCGACGACACCATCGCCTTCGTGCGCACCAAGACCCGCCCCTGGGTCGATAGCGGCCAGGACCGCGCCTCCGACGACCCCTATACGATCCAGGCCATCGGCGAACTGACGATCCGGCTCCATGCGGCCGAGGCCATCCTCGACCGGGCCGGCCTCGCGCTGGACGAGGCGGTGGTCAACCCGAGCGCGGAGACGGTCGCGGCGGCCCAGCTCGCCGTGGCAGAATCAAAGGTGCTCACCACCGAGATCGCGGTGCTCGCGAGCAGCAAGCTGTTCGAGCTTGCCGGCACCCGCTCGACCCTCGCCGAGAGCAACCTCGACCGTCACTGGCGAAACGCCCGCACCCACACCCTCCACGACCCGGTGCGTTGGAAATACGCGATCATCGGCAACCATGCGCTCAACGGGGTCAATCCACCGTTCCACGCCTGGAGCTAGCAACACGCCCATCGGAGCCGGCAGTCCCCAGCAGGGAGAAAATCGGCTAGGAGGCGGGCATGACATCCGCCCCCCTCGTCCGCTTCGCGCCCTCGCCCACGGGCTACCTGCATATCGGCAACGCCCGCCCGGCGCTGTTGAACGCCCTGTTCGCGCGGGCGCGCGGCGGGCGGTTCCTGCTGCGCCTCGACGACACCGACCGCGAGCGCTCGACGGAGGACTTCGCGAGTGCCATCGAGGAGGATCTCGCCTGGCTCGGGATCGTGCCCGATCTCTTCGTCCGCCAGTCGGACCGCTCCGCCATCCACGACGCGGCGGCAGAGCGTTTGAAGGCGGCGGGCCGGCTCTACCCCTGCTACGAGACCCAGGACGAGCTGGAGCGCCGCCGCCGGCGCCAGTTGGGCCGCGGCCAGCCGCCGATCTACGACAGGGCGGCGCTCGGCCTCACCGATGACGAGCGCGCGGCTTTGGAGGAAGAGGGGCGCACGCCGCATTGGCGCTTCAAGCTCGATGCCCGCACTGTTGCCTGGGACGATCTCGTGCGGGGGCAAGCGCATGTGGATTGCGCCTCCCTCTCGGACCCGGTGCTGATCCGCGCCGATGGCAGCTACCTCTACACGCTGCCCTCGGTGGTGGACGATGCCGAGATGGGGATCACCCATGTCATCCGCGGCGAGGACCACGTCACCAATACCGGCGTGCAGGTGCAGATCTTCGAGGCCCTGGGCCAGCCGATCCCGGTCTTCGGCCACCACAACCTGCTCACCACCGCCGATGGCGAAGGCCTGTCGAAGCGTCTCGGCCACCTGTCGCTGAGGGGCCTGCGCGAGGCGGGCTATGAACCCGGCGCGGTGCGCTCGCTTGCCGTGCTCACCGGCTCGGCCGAAGCGGTGCGCGCGGTCCCGGGCCTCGACGAGCTCGCCGCCCTGGTCGATCTCTCCCACATCTCGCGGGCGCCGGCGAAGTTCGATCCGCAGGAACTCGACGGGCTCAACGCCCGGCTGATCCATGCCATGCCCTATGACGAGGCGCGCGAACGCCTCCTCGCCCTGGGTATCCCGGAAGAGCGTGCGCAGGCGTTCTGGGCGGTGATCCAGCCCAACCTCGCCAAGGTCGGGGACGCCGCCGAATGGTGGCGGATCGTGGCCGGGGAGGTGACGCCGGTCATCGCGGATGACGGCTTCATCGCCGCTGCCTTGGACGTGCTGCCGCCCGAGCCCTGGGACGGCCAGACCTGGAAGGCCTGGACCAACGCGGTGAAGGAGCGGACCGGCGCCAAAGGCAAGGCCCTGTTCATGCCCCTCCGCCTCGCGGTGACGGGGCTGGAGCACGGGCCGGACCTGTCGGGCCTGCTTCCCCTCATCGGCCGGGGCACGGTTGTGTCCCGGCTCGGCGGTCGAGGCTGACAGCCCCGGCCCGAAAGGCGGCGCTCGCCGTCCGGGCCGGGTTCCCTTTCGTTCAGGCCGCTCTCACGGTGTCGAGGAAGCGGCGGACCTCGCCGTTCAGGTGTTCGGACTGGCGCGAGAGTTCGCCTGCCGCGCCGAGGACCTGGGATGCGGCGGCCCCCGTCTCCTCGGCGGCCCCCGCGACGCCGGAGATGTTGCTCGTCACCTCGCTCGTTCCCGTCGCGGCCTGGGCGACGTTGCGGACGATCTCCTGGGTCGCGGCCCCCTGCTGCTCTACCGCCGCGGCGATGGTGGTCGCCACCGAATCGATCTCGCGGATGCGGGCCGTGATGGAGGCGATGGCCGAGACCGCCTCGCCGGTCGCGCCCTGGATCTGGGCGATCTGGCTGGAGATCTCCTCGGTGGCCCGCGCCGTCTGGCTGGCCAGTTCCTTGACCTCCGTGGCCACCACGGCGAAGCCCCGGCCGGCCTCGCCTGCGCGGGCCGCCTCGATGGTGGCGTTGAGGGCGAGAAGGTTGGTCTGCCCGGCGATGTTCGAGATCAGGCCGACGACGTCGCCGACGCGGGAGGCCGCCTGGGCCAGGGTCTGTACCAGGGCCGCGGTCCGGTCGGCCTCGGTCACGGCGCCCTGCGCGAGGTCGGCCGATCCGCTGACCTGACGGCCGATCTCCTGGACGGAGACGCCGAGCTCCTCCGCCGCCGCCGCCACGGTGTTGACGTTGGTGGCGGCTTCCTCGGCGGCGGCGGCCACGGTCATGGACTGGCTCGCCGTCTGCGTGGCGGTGGAGGTCATGGTCTGGGCCGTGGCCTGGAGTTCCGTCGCCGAGGCCGAGACCATCTCGATGATACCGCCGACTGCACCCTCGAAGCTGTCGGCCATCGCGATCATCGTGCGCTTCCGTTCCGCCTGCGCGGCGTCCTCGGCGATGCGCCGGATCTCGGCTTCCTCGGCGGCCTTCCGGGCGACCATGGCCTTGATCTGCTCCACGGCCTTACCCACGGCGCCGATCTCGTCGCCGCGCTTGGCCTCCTCGATCTCGGCGTCGATGTCGCCCTGCGCCATCCGCTGCAGAACCGAAACGAGATGGCCCAGCGGGCGGGTGATACCGAAGGTGACGATGAGGCCGGCCAGGATCGCGGCGACGGTGAGGCCGATGGCCGCGATGGCGATCAGGCGCTGGATGGTGTCGGCGACCTCCGCTTCGAGGGCGTGCTTGCCGGCCTGCATCTCTTCCGTGATTCGCTGGGTGCGCTCCTCGATCAAGCCGTTCAGTTTCGCCCGAGCCGGCTGCCCTTCCCGCTGCACGATCTGCAGCGCCTTGGCGATCTCGTTCTCCAGGGCGAACGCCGTCGAACGACGTAGAATGTCAAAATACGCCTCGGCCATCTGCCGGACGTCCTGGCCGATCTTGCGACGTTCCGGGGAATCGGCCAGGAGGATCAGCCTGTCGACGAGCTCGAGCGTCGTCTGGGCTGATTTTTCATACCGATCCTTGTAATCGACGATCTTTTCCGGCTGCTTTTCAAGAAGAATGTTGCGGCTCAGCAGTGCCGCTTCCGCGAGTTTGAACTGAGCCCGCAGATAGATTTCCTGTCGGACGGTCAAAACGTCGGCATAATACTTGGTTCGTTCTGCGACGCTGTTCAGGACCGTGCGCGAATAGACCACCAGTCCGACCGCCATGAGGCCCATCAGCGCCAGCGGTATGGCGATCTTCAGCATCACGCTGGCTTGCCTAACGATCTTCATCTCAAACCTCGGAATGATATGCATTCACATGCAGCATTGTGCGAAGAAAGCTTACAAAATATCGTCTAAAGATAAGCTTAAGCGCGCATCTGTGCGTGCGAGATTTCTCGATGTCCATGTCGATTAAGCAAGCGAGAATGCAGCGCTGCGCTAAACGGCAAGATCATGCCGAATATCAAGACCGGGATGTCTCATGACTTGGGTCTGACACGAGCGATATTGCCGTTCGGTGCAGTGTCACTGAGTGGAGCCCACCCTATGGCGTAGCTTATGGGGTTTTGCCTGCGAGGAGGCGAAGTGCTCCATCGCGCTCACTGTTTTCAGCCCGGTGGCCTCGGCCCGCTCCGGCGCGGCCCGGCTTCAGTCGCCGCCGCCCGCCGTCTTCGGCAGGAGGGCGTTCCGTTCCCCGAGCAGGTGTCCGACGAGCCGTTGCGCCGCCTGGCTCGGCGGTCGTCCCGCCGGGCGGATCAGCATCGTCTCGATGGGCAGGCGCGGCCGGAACGGTCGCAGCACGATGGGAAGGCCGGTGAGGTCGCGGGCGGGAAGCGGATCGACGATGGCGATCCCCAGCCCTTCGGCCACGAGGCCGCAGCGCGCGGACGTATACTGCGCCATGAGGCCGAACCGCGGGACGATGCCGGCCTCTGTGAAGGCCGCTTCGATCGCCTGCTGGAACACGCCGGTTCCACCCGCGATCAGGGGCTCGTCGGCGAGATCGCCCACCTCGATCGCCCGTCTGGCCGCGAGGGCGTGCCCCCGGGGCAGGGCGCAGACTGCATCGATGGCGAGAAAGGGCTCGCAGATCACGCCCGCATAGCCGGAGCGGGGCCGCACCAGGCCGAGATCGCATTGCCCGGAGGCGGCCCAGGACCAGATCGTCTCCGGTGCCGGCACATGGACAGCGACGCGGATGCCCGGCGACTCCTCGTTCAAGCGCCGGATCGCCCGCGGCAGCAGCCGCGAGGCCAACGAGGGCTGGCAGGCGACGCGCAACGGTCCCGTGCCGAGATCGCGGATCTGGCGGGCCGCCCGGGACAGGTGGTCGAGCCCCGCATAGGTCCGCTCGACTTCGCGGGCGAAGGCCTCTCCCTCCTGCGTCGGCAGGGCGCTGCCATGGCCGCGCACGAACAGCGTGAAGCCGAGATCGGCCTCGAGCTGCGCCATGGCACGGCTGATATGAGGTTGTCCGATCCCCAAGGCGGCGGCGGCCCGCGTCATCCCACCATGGCGCAGGACCGCGCGGAAGAGATCGAGATGAGCCGGGTTCATCATGCCTGTTCTGCATGGATATCGAAAGGACGAGCATTTGACGGCATGAGTGCAGAATGGTTGTCAAGGCATCCGCACCGGGGCTTCTCCGGTTGCGCGGCGCGATCGGGCTTGGACGACGCAATGCAACGGACTACGGCAGGGTGGGGCAGCGGTCTCCTGGGCGTCATCATCTTCAGCGCCTCGCTGCCGGCGACGCGGGTGGCGGTGGCCGACTTCACGCCGATCTTCCTCACCTCGGCGCGCGCGGTGATCGCGGCCCTGCTCGGCGCGGCGATGCTCCTCTCCTTGCGCCAGAAGCGACCCGAGAGGTCCGATCTCACCTCGCTGGTCATCGTGGCCATCGGCGTCGTGGTCGGCTTTCCCCTCCTGACGGCGCTGGCCCTCCAGCACATCACATCCGCCCATTCCATCGTCTTCATCGGCCTCCTGCCGCTCGCCACCGCCATCTTCGGGGTGATCCGCGGCGGGGAGCGGCCGAGCCCGGTCTTCTGGCTGTTCTCCGGCATCGGCGGTCTCACGGTGGCGGGTTTCGCGCTGCTCCGGAGCGGGGGCGGCTCGCTCACCGGCGATCTGCTGATGGTGTCCGCGATCCTGCTCTGCGGCCTCGGCTACGCGGAGGGCGCCACGCTGTCGCGTCGCCTCGGCGGGTGGCAGGTGATCTCCTGGGCCCTGGTCCTGGCCCTGCCGGTGATGGCCGTCATCGCCCTGGCGAGCCTGCCCCCGGCCTGGACCGGCATCGGCCTGCCGGCCTGGATCGGCCTCGCCTACGTCTCGGTCTTCAGCATGCTGGTGGGATTCGTGTTCTGGTATCGCGGGCTGGCTCTGGGCGGGATCGCCGGCGTCGGGCAGCTCCAATTGCTTCAGCCGTTCTTCGGCCTGGCTCTCGCGGGCCTGCTGCTCCACGAGCCCGTCGCCCCGAGCATGCTGGCGGTGACCGGCCTCGTCGTCCTCTGCGTGGCGGGGGCCAAGCGCTACGCCTGAGCGCGCCCGCTTCTTCGAAGGAACGCTGGGTCTGCGGGGAGGTCAGGCGATCCGCGACACCAGGATCTTGTCGATCCGGCGTCCGTCGAGATCCACCACCTCGAAGCGCCAGCCGGCGATGTCGCAGGTCTCGCCGGTCTCCGGCAGGCGCTGCAGCTTGGCGATGACGAGGCCGGCGGCGGTCTCGTAGTCCCGGCTCGATTCGATCTTGATGCCGAGCTGGTCGGCCATCTCGTCCACCGGCATCCAGCCGGCGATGAGCCAGGACCCGTCCTGGCGCTGTACCGCTTCGGGCTCGGGATCCTCAGAATGGAAGGCGCCCGCGATGGCATCGAGGATGTCGGCCGGGGTCACGAGACCGTCGAAATGGCCGTATTCGTCATGGACCAGGGCCATCGGAACCTCCGCCGCCTGGAGGGCGGTGAGCGCGTCGAGAGCGTCGAGGGTGTCGGGGAGCACCGGGGCGCTGCGGATATAGGCGCGCAGGTCGAACCGCTCGTTCTCGATGAGCGCCTTGACCAGTTCGCGCACCTGCACGACGCCGAGCATGTTGTCCGGATTGCCCTCGCCGACCGGGATACGCGAATGCGGGCTGGAGACCAGCATCGCGCGGATCTCCTCCGGCTCCTTGTCGAGATCGATCCAATGGACGTCGGTGCGCGGGGTCATGACGCCCCGCACGGCGCGGTCGCCGAGGCGCAGCACGCCGGCGATCATCTTGCGCTCGTCGGTCTCGATCACCCCCGCCGTCTCGGCCTCCGCGACGATGGTGCGGATCTCCTCCTCGGTCACGGCGCTGGCGCTGGAGGCTTCCTGGCCGAACAGCCGGAACACCGCGCGGGTGGAGGCGTCGAGGAGCCAGACCGCCGGAAGCGCGATCCGCGAGATCAGCCGCATCGGCCGGGCGACGAAACAGGCGATGCCCTCCGGGTCGCGCAGGGCCACGTGCTTGGGCACGAGTTCGCCGATGATCACCGAGAGGTAGGTGATGATGGCGATGACGATCCCGTAGCCGAGGGGATCGGCCACGGGTTTCGACAGGCCCGCCTCGGACAGGATCTCGGTGAGGCGCTCGCCCAAAGCGGCACCGGAGACGGCCCCCGACAGGATGCCGACGAGGGTGATGCCGATCTGAACGGCGGAGAGGAAGCGTCCCGGATCCTCCGCCAGGGTCAGGGCGGCCTGGGCGCCGGGCCGGCGTGCCTCCACCATCATGCGCAACCGCGTCTTGCGCGACGAGACGACGGCGAGTTCGGACAGCGCGAAGGCGCCGTTGAGGGCGATCAGGGCGACGGCGACGGCGAGCTCGAACACGTTCGGTTCCGTAAGCCGGAGCCGCTTGGACCAAGCGTGCCGGACTTCCTCAGTTGGCGGCGATGGCTCGCCTGTTGCTCAGTTGGCGGCGATCGCTCGCCTGTCGCTCCGGTGAGCGACGACGAGCGCCTAGATGGGCCGTCGCGGCGGGCCGGTCAACGGTCGAGGCCGGGCGATGTGCCCGCAACCAGGGGGGGCAGGCGCGAAAGACGGAGCGCGATGGCGAGGGCAAGGGCGTAGAGGCCGCCGAAGAAGGCGACGACCCCCGACCATCCCGCATGTTCGAAGAACCAGCCCCCCGCCGTGCCGAGCACCGACGAGCCGAGGTAGTACAGGCACAGATAGACCGAGGAGGCCTGCGCCCGGTCGCGCAGGGCCCGCCGCCCGATCCAGGAACTCGCCACCGAATGGGCGCCGAAGAAGCTTACCGTCACGACGACGATGCCCGCGATGATGAGGGGAAGGCGCTCGGACAGGGTCATGAGGATGCCGACGAGGCCGAGCAGGATCGCGAGCCACAGCACCCTGCGCCGCCCGAGCCGGCTCGCGATCTCGCCGGTCACCGCCGAGCTGAACGTACCGGCGAGATAGACCACGAAGATCGCCCCGATGGCCGACTGGCTGAGGTTGTAGGGCGGATCGAGCAGGCGGAAGCCGACATAATTGTAGACGCTGACGAAGCCGCCCATGAGCAGGAACGCTTCCGCGAACAGCCAGGGCAGGCCGGGATCGCGGAAATGCTGGCCGAACGTGCCCGGCACCTGACGCCAGCGCATCCGATTGGCGAGGAAGCGCCTCGATGGCGGCAGGCCGCGCCAGAACAGGATGGCGGCGAAAAGTGCCAGAACCCCGATGGTCCCGAGACCAACGCGCCACGAGGCATGGTCGGTGATGATGCCGGCGATCAGGCGCCCCACCATGCCGCCCATGGCGTTGCCCCCGATGAGGAGCCCCATGGACAAGCCGATGGCGCGGGAATCCATCTCTTCGCTGAGATAGGCCATGGCGACCGCCGGCAGGCCGCTCGCGGCCAACCCCGTGAGCGCGCGCAACGCCAGGAAGCCATGCCAGCTCGGCACGATCACGGCAATGAGGGTGAGGATCGCCGAGGCGAAGAGCGAGGCGACCATAATCGGCTTGCGCCCCCACACCTCGGAGAGCGGGCTGACCACGAGGAGCGCCAGGGCCAGCATCGCGCAGGGGAGCGATAGCGACAGGCTGCTTTCGGCCGGCGAGACGTGGAACTCATCGGCGAAGACCGGCATCAGCGGCTGGACGCCGTAGAGCACGGCGAAAGTAGAGAAGCCCGCTGCGAACAAAGCGAGCGTGGTCCGACGAAAGATCGGCGTCCCCGCCGTGATCAGCCGGTCGCTCTCCTCGGCCATGGTCGCCAGTCTCCTGATGTCGCGCGCTCACCGGGCGGCGGGTCAGCAAGTCGTCTCCGCGGGAGTGCTGGGGAAGCACGGAACGGCGCGGGCCGCACCCCTCTTTCGAGACATGCGGCCCGTGACGTCACGACAATGCGGCCAAGGCGGCTTACTTGGACGACTTACTTGGGCGGCGCCTCGGCGGCCTCGCCCTGCTGTTGGATCAGCGGGGTGATGCGGCGTACCGTGACCCGGCGGTTCTCCCGCGAGGCTTCCTGGGTGTTCACCTTGAGGGATTGCTCACCGTAGCCCTGGGTGGTGAGGTTCTCCGGCGGCACCTGGAAGTTCTGGCTGAGCACCGTGGCCACCGACTGGGCGCGACGATCCGAGAGCGAGAGGTTGTCGACCTCGCTGCCCACCGCATCGGTGTAGCCCTCGATCAGGAACACTTCCTGCGGGTTGGCCTTCACCGCCTGGTTGATCGCCGCCGCGATGTTGCCGAGTCGCGAGGCCTGATCAGGCGTCACGTCGAACGATCCGGTATCGAAGGTGATCGTGTCGATGTCGACGCTGCGCATCCGTGCCCGCAGCTGCGGGCTGTAGCGCACCTGATCGAGGGTATAGCGCCGGTCCACCGCCGCCACCGGCGGGGCGGACAGGGCCTCGTAGACCTGCCGCTCGTCGGCCCCTTCGTAGTTCACTACGTAGCGGTCGCGGGGGATGCGGATGTCCGGCGGCGGCAGGTCGACCACGTCCTCGTAGATGGGACGCTGCGGACCGCCGAAGCCGTTATCGATGATCACGACCTCGCGGCCGTCGCGGAAGCGGCGCGAACGGCGCACGAGGCGGCCGTCATCGTCCACCACGGTGACGATCTGGATACCGCCCGGACGATCGAGATAGGTGATCGTGTCGCCGCCACGGCGCTCGCTGCGATAGGCACCGCGGTCGAGATACCGGAAGCGCTCGTTCTCATCGTGACGAATAAAGTAATTGTCGCGATCCCGCACGATGATGCGGCCGGGCTCGCGGATATAGGTCCGTCCGCCCTCGTTGAACTCACGCCGGTCGCGACGGACTTCGTCGTAGCTGCGCACGTCGTTGCCACGGAAACCGCCCTCGACATAACCGGGCCGGCCCGGTCGGTTGAACACGTCGCGGCGATCACGCTCATCCTTCCGTTCGAAAGCCTCGCGGCGTTCGCGATCGCGCCGCTCGATCTCGCCGCGCCGCTCGGGATCACCCGCTGCCGGGCGGTTGGGCGTGCCGGCTCTGTTGTCGTCCGGCGTCCCGCGTCGGTCGTCCGGCCCGCGTCGGTCGTCCGCTCCACGCTTGTCGTCCGGCCCGCGCCTGTCGTCGCGATCGTTCTTTTCCTGCGCCTGACCGGGCGGGACGAAGGGCTTTCCCGGAACGCCCGGCCGGGCATTGGGAGCCGGCTTCGCGTCGGGGGCTTTGGTCTCGGGCGTCTTGGCGTCCGGCGTCTTGGCGTCCGGCGTTGCGTCCGGTGCGCCGCGACGGGTGGGATCGGTCTTATCGTTCCGGTCGGGCTTTTCGTTCCGGTCCGGCCTGCCCTCACGCTCGGGCTTGTCCCCGCGCTCGGGCTTGCTGCTCGGATCGGGCCTTTCGCCACGCTCGGGCTTGGCGCTTCTGTCCGGCTTGTCCCCCCGGTCGGGCTTCTCGGGTCTATCCGGCTTCTCGTTCCGGTCGGGCCTGTCGCCACGCTCGGGGCGGGCAGGACGATCGGGCGTCGCGTCGCGCTCGGGAGCGGCCGGGGCACGCTCGCGCGGGGCCGGAGCCTCCTTCGGCGCCGGCTTGGCTGGGGCCGGATCGGGATTGCGCTCGCGCGCAGCCGGCGGGGCCGGCCGTTCGGCCGGGGCGCGGTCGGGCTTCTCGGGACGGTCGGGGCGATCAGGACGCTCCGGGCGGTCAGGACGTTCGGGGCGGTCAGGACGTTCGGCGCGGGCGGGCCGCTCGGCCGGGGCACGCTCTTCCCGGGCGGGGACCTTCTCCTGGCGCGGCTCGGGGCGTTCGGCCCTCTCCGGTCGTTCGGCGCGCTCGGGGCGTTCGGCCCTTTCCGGGCGCTCTGCACGCTCCGGACGCTCGGCTCTCTCCGGCCTCGCCGCGCCGCCACGGGGGGCATCGCCGCCTCCACGCGGGTCGCCGCGCTCGGCTCCCGGACCCGCCTGCGCGAGCAGCATCACGCCCGACCCGCCCCTGTCGGGGCTGGCCGAGAGGGGGCCCGATAGGATCAGGGCCGGTAGCATGGTGCTGGTCAGAAAAAGCAGGCGGGTGGTCCGCATGGATGGTCACTCACAAACGTGGATGTGGCCATCGGAACCGAATGGAGCCCGGATGGTTCCGGATTCACTGACGGATCATTCACCCGTATTCCGCCGTCCCGCCGGGGGTCATCGGCGGCGCGAATTGGAAAGACCGTTTTCGGTCAATACGTTGCCCGAGGAATGCCGGGACGGATCGGCGATCTCGCAGAGGATGCGGCATCGGCCGCACCTCGCCCCGGCAAAGACCGTCAGGGCGCGGCCGATCGAGCCGGCGTCGCGATCATGTTCGGCGCGATGATGCGGACACTCGGCCGCGCTTCGCCGCCTGCGACGACCGCCACCGCCGTCGCGCCCGGATTGGCTTCGGCACCCGCTCCCTCGCGAACCGTGCCGGCCTCGGAGACGACCGCCCCGTTCCGGTTCGCAGCATCGGCGGCGAGGATGGCGGCGGTCTTGTCCGCGCGGCCCGCGAGGGTGACGCGCACCTTCGGCCGCGACATGGCTTCCGCCTGCATCGGCGTCACGAAGATGTCGCCCTTGTGCCGGACGAGCATGCTCTCGGCCTTCACCAGGGATTGGGCCCAGGTCTGGTTCGCCTTCTTGCACGAGCAGTCCGGCGTGAAGCTCTTCTGGAACTTGAAGGCGTTGGCGAGCGAGACATAGGCCCGGCTGCCCTTGACCGACGCGGCCTGTTTCAGCGCGTCATCGCCATGGGGCATCGAATAGGCCACCGCCTCCGTGCCGGGGCACAGGGCCTGGCACAGTTCGTTGGCGCCTTCGCGGCCATCGGGCAGGTTGTTCATCGGGAAATAGGCGCCGTCGCAGGTCCGGACGCAGACCACCTGCGGCCCGCCCCGTCCGCGCTGCTCGCCGGTCACGCCCTCGACGATCTTCGGGCCGCTATCGGCGCAGGAGGAGGCGATGGCGGCCGTGAGCTGGCGCCGCCGGGCGGCAGTGACTTCGCCGTTCTCGGCGCCGTAGCCGGCCTGGAGCGCCCGGATGCGCTGCTCCACCGCGCCGCATTGCGGGGGGCGCGAATCGAAGAACAGGAACTTGCCGCCCTCGCAACTCAGGGTCCGGTAATAGGCCTCCAGCCGGCCGATCTCGTTCTGAAGGGCGCGGGCGGTATTGGCGCCGTCGCTCAGATTGGCGAGTTCGAAGCGGTATCGCTGGCACTGGGCGTTGGGTGCCTGCGCCTGAACGGCTGTCCCGAACGCGATGGCGGCCATGGCGGCGCCGAGCGTTGCGACGAGCTTGCGGATCTGTGGAGGGATCAGCGGCATGACCTGTCAGAAACGGGTGTGAAGCTGGGCGGTTCCGGCCCTCGGGCAGGGTACGGAAGAACGCCTTTGCAAAGGGTGTCTAACCGCCCTCGCCTAAGCGGGACAGTGTTCCCACATGCCCATCGGCAAACTTGAGGGGAATGATGTGATGATGTGTCTTCGGAGTCTCACAAGCCGGGCGGTGGCGGCGGGGTTGGCGGCGCTGGTCATGGGCGGGACGGCGGCGCGCGCCGACGATACGGACCGGATCTTCGACAAGTCCACCGTGTGGCGCCCGCTCACCCCCAACGACAAGCTCGTGGTCTACGGCATCGACGACCCCGAGGTCGCCGGCATCGCCTGCTGGTACACGCAGCCCGAGAAGGGGGGAATCAAGGGTACGCTCGGCCTCGCCGAGGACGTCTCCGACATCTCCCTTGCCTGCCGGCAGGTCGGCCCGGTGTCGTTCAAGAATCCGAAGGACAAGCTCAAGCAGGGCGAAGTCGTATTCAGCGAACGGCGGTCGCTGATCTTCAAGTCGATGCAGATCGTCCGCGGTTGCGACGCGAAGCGCAACACGCTGATCTACATGGTCTATTCCGACAAGGTGATCCAGGGCTCGCCCAAGAACTCCACCACGGCTGTTCCGCTGATGCCGTGGGGCACAGCCGAGGCGCCGCCCCGCTGCGGCGATTTCTTCAAGGGCTGATCCGGCCCGGAGGCGGTGCCGGCACGAGGCCGGGCCGCCTCGAACACGGAGAGGTCGCTCCTCGCGGGTCAGTCCTTGCAGGTGATGCGGATCGGCGGCTCTACGGGCGTCCGCGTCTCCGGCTGGTCGATCGCACCGGTATGGTCTTCCGGAGCGGCGAGGCCGAAGGAGCCGGCCACCGCGAACCCTTGCGCCTCGCACCAGGCATCGGCCACGACCTGCCCGCACGAGCCGCTGCCCGCCGCCAGACATTCGCCGACGCCGTAGCCTTCGCCGGCGGGGATCAGGAACGTCTTCTCCGCATGGCCCGGGACGCGGGCCGGGGTCTCGCCGTCACCGATGGCCAGGGCGGCGGAGGAAATGAGCGCGAAGGCGCAGAGAGCGCCGAGACCGGCAGCCGAGCGTCGCATGGGCAGTGACCTTGATGACGGGATCCACGAAAGGCGGGATTCACCGGTTGGGAGGATTCGCGTTTGGGAAAATCTCGGCGTCGTCGGTAAACAAATCCTTTCCGGATTGTCGCGACCTTGACCGAACCTCTTCCGGCGTCGTTCTCGAATTCATCACCGTTTTAGGGTAGCGCAGTTGGTCGGCAGGGTCCGTCGCCTCCGTGCAACACGTAGGGTGCATGGCGTCCGGCCGATCTGATCATCGCGGTTTCCGGGCGCATGCCCCGCGACTCGTAAAAGTTGATCGGTTCTCGGGATTTAGGGCATGGGGACAAGCGGCATCCGCCGGTGGCGGAGCCGTCTCGTTCCAGGGTTACGAAAGACGGTTTCATGGCGCCGATGTTGCGGCTCTACAACACGCTGACCCGCGAGAAGGCGCCATTCGCGCCGATCGATTCGACGCATGTGCGGATGTATGCCTGCGGGCCGACGGTCTATGACGCCGCCCATATCGGCAATGCCCGGCCGATCATCGTGTTCGACCTGTTGTTCCGGCTGCTGCGCCACCTCTACGGCGAGGCGCACGTCACCTATGCCCGCAACGTCACGGACGTGGACGACAAGATCAACGCCCGCGCGGCCGAACGCGGCATCACCATCCGCGAACTCACCGACGGGACGCTCGCCGCCTTCCACGGCGACATCCGCGACCTCGGCGTGCTGATGGCCGAGGATGTGAACGTGGCGGGCGAACGCCCCCGCTTCGTCGAGCCCCGCGCCACCGACCACATCGCCGAGATGCGCACGATCATCGACGGGCTCGTGGCATCGGGCCACGCCTACGTGGCGGACGGCCATGTGCTGTTCGACGTGCCCTCGATGGCGGATTACGGCGCGCTCTCCAAGCGGCCCCTCGACGAGATGGAGGCCGGCGCCCGCGTCGAGGTGGCGCCCTACAAGCGCTCGCCCCTCGATTTCGTCCTGTGGAAGCCCTCCAAGCCCGGCGAACCGTCATGGCCCTCTCCGGCCGGCATCGCCGCGCCGGGGCGGCCCGGCTGGCACATCGAGTGCTCGGCCATGTCGTGGAAGCATCTGGGCCGGACCTTCGACATCCATGCCGGCGGCATCGACCTGATCTTCCCCCATCACGAGAACGAAGTTGCCCAGTCGCGCTGCTGCTTTGCCACCGACGTCATGGCCAATGTCTGGCTCCATAATGGCTTCCTCCAGGTGGAGGGGCAGAAGATGTCGAAATCGCTCGGCAACTTCATCACCCTGCGCGAGGTGCTGAAGGACTGGCCCGGCGAGGTCGTGCGCCTCGCCATGCTGAAGACGCATTACCGCCAGCCCATCGACTGGACCGTTCGCGGGCTGGAGGAGGCGGCGAAGATGATCGACCGCTGGTACGGCATCGTCGGCGACGTGGCCGCCGTCGCCCAGGTGCCGGCCTCCGTGGTGGAGCCGCTCCTCGACGACCTCAACACCGCCGCCGCCCTCGCCGAGTTGCACCGCCTCGACGATCCGGCGGCGCTGAAGGCCGGGGCGGGTCTCCTCGGCCTCCTCGGGCGGACGCAGTCGGCGCGGGCGGACAGCGCCATCGCCGCCGCAGGCGTCGACGTGGCGGCCGTGGAGGCCGCGATCGAGGCCCGGCGTACCGCCCGCGCCGCCAAGGACTGGCCCGCCTCCGACCGCGCCCGCGACGCCCTGGTCGCCATGGGCGTCACCGTGAAGGACAACAAGGACGGCACGACTACGTGGACGGTGTCGCGATAAACGCGGATGCCGATTCCGGAGACGCCGCAGCTTATATTCGATGGGAGGAATCCTCCGAAATAGAAAACATACTTTCATCTAAGCTGCCTGGGATGCAAGGATGATTGCATGACGAACGAACGCTCGGCACATGCTCCCTTCGAGGTTTCGGAGGGGCTTCGCGAGATCGGGCAGGCCATCAGGGCCGCGCGACTGCGCCGACGTCAGCCTGCATCCGACCTCGCGTCCCGCGTGGGGGTCTCCCTCCCGACATTGCGCAAGCTCGAAAAAGGCGATCCTTCGGTGTCGCTCGGCGTCTTCGCCAGGGCCGTCTGGACCCTTGGCCTGTTCCCGGCCGTCCGGCGCGCGGTCAGCCCCGAGAACGACCACCTGGCCGCTTCCATCGAAACCAGCCGCCTTCCCAGCCGTGCGCGTCGCCCGCGCGATGTGAACCTCGATGACCTCTGACGTCTATGTCCATGTCCGCCGCGAGGACGGCGCCACGGACCTCGTCACCCGACCGAAGGCCGTCATCGAGTACGAGGGTGCCTTATGGATCGCCAAGTTCCAAAGGCGGGACGACACCTACGACCAATGCGGCGCAGAGCACGCGACGATGCGTCTGACATCCCGTTGCGGGATCGACGCCGCCGAAACCCGGGTTCTCGCGGTCGGGCCTCGCAAGGTCGTCCTGGTGAAGCGCTTCGACCGCGATGCGGCCCCCTACCACCCGACATGCCACTACATGAGCGGATTGACCGCTCTCGGATTGGATGAAACCTCCGATTCCGGTTCCTACCCCGACCTCGCCATGTTCCTCCTCCGGCACGGCGCGCGTCACGTGTCCGACCGCCATGAACTGTTCCGCCGCATGGTGTTCAACGTCCTGTGCGGCAACCGGGACGATCACCTCAAGAACCACGCCTTCCTCCGATGCGGCGACGGGTGGCGGTTGTCCCAGGCCTTCGACGTGGTCCCCCAACCGGATATGGATCCCCAGCAGGCCATCGGCGTCGGTCGATCCGGGAGCTACCCGACCACCGGCAACTGCCTGACACGGGTCGAGGATTTCGACCTCTCGCCGGACGAGGCCCGAGACATCGTCGCCACCCTCGCCATCCGCATGCGCTCCTGGCGTGCCGACTTCGTCGCCGACGGCGTCGACGATGCAACGGTCGAGCGGCTCGCGCGCGCATTCTCGAAAGACCTCGACTGACCTCAGGCGCGGCGGGCGTCCGCAGAACGCGCTGAGGACGACCATCGGTGGGGATCCGCGCCGATGGATGCAAGTCGGTCTCAGCGAAGCCCGACACGAGGTCCGGGCTCATCCTCCCCTTCCTGGGAGAAGCCGCCTCAGCGGCAGGGCCGGCCCGGATGGCAGTGCGGGTTCCCGCCCGATGGCGGAGCCTGCCTCTGCTGGCGCTGAGCCGCCTGTTGCTGCTGCTGTTGCTGCATCATCTGTTGCCGCTGGGCAGCCTGTTGCTGTTGTTGCTGGGCCTGCATCTGCTGGCGCTGTGCCTGTTGCTGCTGCTCCATCTGCATGCGCTGCTGCTGGCGGTTCTCCTGGATCTGCTGGCGCTGCATCATCTGCTGCTGCTGGGCCTGGCCCTGCTGGCGCCGGGCGGCCTGTTGCTGCTCCATCTGCATCCGCTGTTGCTGACGGGTCTCCTGGATCTGAAGCCTCTGCTGCTGGCGCTGCAGGGCATCGGAATCCGGGCCGCGTCGCGGCGGCTGCCCGGCTGCTTCGCGATTGGGGTTGGCTGGCTCCCGTCTGGCGCGCTCGATGCCGTTCGGCTCGACGCCCGGCCGGGCCACCCGATCATGGCCCGGACGCCCCTCGCGGGCGCGGTCGTCTCGCGGCTGGTCGAGGGCGGGACGCAGCTGCGGTCGTTCGGCTTTGGCGGCGGCGCGGGCCGCCTCCCGGCGCTGCTCGATCCGTTCCCGTCGCAAGGCCGCACGGTCGGCGGGATCGGCGTTGCCGCGTCCGGCTCCGGGGCCGACGGGGTTCGCCGCATCGGGCGGGGGACGACGGTCGATGGCGGCCTTCCGGTCCGGCCCGGTCTTGCCGTCCCCCGGGCGCACGCGGTCCGGCGGTCCGCCGACGTCACCGGACGGGCGCGTGTTCGCGACCGGCCTCGGGTCCGGCAAAGCCTTCGGGTCCGGCCGTGCGGCGCGCGGGTCTGGGGCGCCTACCGCGGGGAGCGGGCGGCCGATGCGGGGACCGTTCGGTCTTTCGTCGCGGGCGCCCGGCGGCAGGCCGGGGCGGTCGCGTCGAGGGCCGTCGGCGGTGGGGCCGGCGTCGTGACGGCCGGCGCGGTGCGACAGGGAGGGCGGCAGCGCCACCCGGGCGGCGAGTGCCGCCGCTCCGAGACCGGCGGCACCGCCCACGAGAGCCGCCGCCGAAGGTCCGCGCGGCCGCTCGATGACGCGCCGGTTGATCTCGTTGATCACCACCGTGTTGTGGATGTTCTGATAGATGACGTTGTCCGGCGGCGCGACGATGTAGGCGGGCGCGCTCACATAGGCCGGAACCGGCTCGAAGAGGGGGACGGGGAGGGCGAACGACTCGTCCTCGGGCGGCGGCGCCGCGATGTCCACGATATAGGCCGGGCGGGGTGCCAGCATGCCGGGGGGCGGCGGGGGCAGGGCATAGGCCGGGTCGTCGAAGGCGACGACCTGCCGGTCGAAATAGCTCTCCTCCTCCGGCGGCGGCGGGGGCAGATCGAAGGAGAGCGCTGTGAAGGCCTCGGGGGGCCTCGGCGGGGCGGAGAGGCGGGCGAGGCGACGGCGCGCATCCGCCGCGTGCGGTCCGCGCGGGTAGCGCGAAAGGTAGGACCAGTAGGCGTCCTGCGTGCCGGACGACAGGGCGCGGCGCCAAGTCGTCGCCTCGCGCCGCGCGGCCACGATGGCGCGCACGCGCTTGGCCATCGGGTCGTCGGGATAGGCCCCGAGGAAATCCTGGTACCCCTGCAGGGTGTCGCGCTCGACGGCGACCGAATAGGCGTCCCGCGCGCCGATCTCGCGCAACGGCCGGTCGCGGAGGGCCGCGATCGGTTCGGCCTGCGCCGGGGCGGGCGCATCTGCATTGCGCTCGAAGAATACGAACGGCACCTCGATCTTGGAATCGTCCCAGGGCATGGCCGCGCCCCCGGTGGTCTCGCTCACCCGCAGGCGCACCCGGTCGAAGAGCGCCGCCGGCTGGAGACCGCCCTCGCGGATCATCTCCACCAGGGCCTGCGCATAGGTGCCATAGGCCCCCGTCTCGGGCGGCGCCACGGTACCGGGCGCCGCGTTGTAGGCGATGAGGCTGCCGGGTTCGGCCTCCACCAGGGCGAGACCGCCGGCCAGCGGCTCCCCCGTCTTCACGAACGGGTTGGCGCGGGCCGCATCGAGCACGACGAACCGGGCCTTCAAGGGAACGGTGGAGAGGCGCTTGATGTAGTCTGACACGCGCAGGGCCGCGACGGGAACGTCGACGGCGGTGGCGATGCGGGCATCCACCGGGGCGAAGAAGGTCTCGCCCTCAAGCTGCAGCCCGTATCCGGCGAGATAGACGAAGGCCACCGTGTCCGGTCCCGATGCCGCCGCCTTGTCGAGGAAGTCGCGCAGGGCCTTGCGCAGGGTGTCCTCGTCGAGGTCGCGCGCGCCCACGACGTCGAAGCCTGCCGCCTGCAGCGTCTGCGCGATGAGGCCGGCATCGTTGGCGGCGGTGGCGATGGGTGCCCCCTCATAGGCGCCGTTGCCAACCACGAGGGCGATGCGCTTCTCGGCCTGCTGCGCGTTGGCCGGCACGCAGATCAGCAGGGCGGCGAACAGGGCTGCGAAGACGGCAACATAGCGGGACAGGACCATCGCCGGGAACCTCCGTCGCCGCCTGCAGCGACGACCGACACCATACGGAGCATCGCGGACGACCCGAGCGCGAGCGGTCGCACCATCGTGCAGAATCTTGCGGTCGTCCAGGGATGCCCGGAATCGGGCTTACCAAATCGTCGCTCGGAGCGGCCCCGATCCCGGCGCATGCATGCGCCTCTCCGCCGGGCCGGTGACCGAGGAACTGCGTTTCGTGTTCGCCATTGCTTGGCGCGATTGATCCGCGCGCGGAGCGCTTTCGCCGCGGTCTCGGTCTCGGTCACGTTCCCGCGGTCCTTCTCAGGAGCGAGCTGGCCGTTGTGATAGATGTCCTGCTCCACATAGAGCTGCCCGCCATCCCACCGCACCACATTGTCGATCTTGGAGGTCTCGGTCACCCCGAGATCGTCGCGCAGGGTGATGGTGTTCGGCAATAAATGAACTGCTCTACTATGAATTTCCTCTTTTATATCTTGATCGTAAATAGTTTAGAGCTTTTCCAAAGCGTCATCGAATTACAACAGGGGTGTATGAACTGAGTTGTGCCCCCTCGTGTTGAGTGAAACGTGCTTGTTGCGGAGAGGTCTGTCCTTCAACAGATCTCGATATCGACAATGACGTGCCGAGACTTGAGACGACGACACAATGAGCAAATTAGTGGCTGAATTATATTGCAGCACAATGCTGCGCCCGCTCGTCGTCCTGAATATAGTCACCATTCTGGCGGTCGGTGTCGGGCCGTTCTCCGCCGCGAAGGCCCAGACGCTTCCGGCCGAGAGCGCGGTGGTCCTGTCGGAGCTGTCGGTGGTCGGCAGTGGCGAGCGGGCGAGCGGCCCCGTCACCGGCTATCGGGCGAGCCGTTCCGCGACCTCGACCCGGACGGACACCGCCCTGCGCGACTCTCCGCAATCGGTCCAGGTCGTTCCCCGTGACGTGCTCGTCGACCAGCAGGACATCCGCCTGACCGATGCGCTCACCAATGTGAGCAATGTCCAGCCCGCCGGCACCATCCAGGGCCGGTCCGACACCTATGTGCTGCGTGGCTTCAACACGCAGACCTACGCGATCGACGGCGTCCTATTGAACCCAGCCAACACTTTCCAGCCGACGCAGCGCGACCTCGCCAATGTCGAGCGCGTGGAAGTGCTCAAGGGTCCCACTTCCGTCCTTTATGGCAGGGGCGATCCCGGTGGCCTGATCAATATCGTGACGCGCCAGCCGATGCTCACGCCTTCCGCGGACCTCACCCTGCAGGGCGGGTCTTACGCCTTCCGGCGGCTTCAAGGCTCGGTGACGGGAGCGGTCCCGGGGACGGACGGGCTCGCCGCCCGCTTCAGCTTCGCCACGCAGGACGACCCCACCTTCCGGGATTTCGGTGGCCCTGCCAATTCACGCCATTTCTTTGCGCCGTCCCTGCTGTGGACCCCCGATGCTTCGACGCGGATCTCCCTGAATGCCGAGTTCTCGCGCCAGCACAGCCAGTATGACGAAGGTCTCACGGCTTTCCGGGGCCGGGTGCCCCTGGACAATATCCGCCGTTACTATGGCGAGTCATGGTCCCGGTATTATGGGGAATCGAACTCCATCACCCTGAAGGCCGAGCATGACGTCAACGAAAGCCTGACCTTGCGGCAGGTGATCAACGGCCAGTGGGGCAGGTTCGACGTGTTCGCCACCCGTGCCACCGGAGTGAGCGCGAACGGGGCGTCGCTGACGCGGCGCCTGACCGAGGTCGAGTCCATCTACAACTCGATCGACAGCCAGACGGAAGCCGTTGCCCGTTTCGATCTGTTCGGCTTCCGCCACACGGCCCTGTTCGGCGTCGAGATCGTCGATGGTTACCGGCATCCCTATTCGCAGCAGGGCACGGCCAGCCCGGTCTCCTTCCTCAACCCGATCCGGGGATCGATCCCGCAGATCGGAACGCTCGCCCTGCAGAGCGACCTGCGGCAGAAGCTGTTCATGGTCGGCACCTACATGCAGGACCAGATCGAGCTGGCCGAGGGGCTGCAACTCGTCCTCGGTGTCCGCCTGGATACGGCCAACCAGTTGTATTTCCAGCGCACCGCCACCAACAACACCGTGCCTCCGACTCAGGACGTCACCGGAACCTCGCCGCGCGTCGGCCTGGTCTGGCGGCCGATCGAGCCGCTCACCGTCTATGGAAGCTTCACGACCTCCTTCACGCCCCAGACCGCCAATGTGATCGGTGGCCTTACGCCGGCGCCGGAAACAGGCGAGCAGGTCGAGATCGGCACGCGGATCGACCTGATCCCCGATCGTCTCACCCTGAGCGCCGCCGCCTTCCGGATCATTCGCGCGAACGTCGCCGCGGCCGACCCTTCCAATACCGGTTTCTCCATCATCACCGGCGAGCAGCGTTCGCAGGGCGTCGAGGCCGACATCGCCGGCGAGATCCTGCCCGGCTGGAGGATCATCGGCGGTATCGGCTATCTCGATGCGCGGGTGACGCAGGATACGACGATCGCCATCGGCAACCGGCTCCCGGCCGCCCCGACCTTCAGCACCAGCCTGTGGTCGACCTATCAGTTCCAGAGCGGCCCCATGCGGGGTTGGGGATTCGGCGGCGGCGTCACCTATGTGGGCGAGCGCTTCGGTGACATCACCAACAGTTACAAGGTCGGCGCCTATGCGCGCCTCGACGCGACGGTGTTCTACGAGATCGACCCGACATGGCGTTTCGCCGTGAACGGACGCAACCTCACGGATCGCCGCTACATCGAGCAGCCCTTCAATCAGTTCAACAACCTCCCCGGCTCACCGCTCACCGTCCTCGCCAGCCTGACGGCCCGCTACTGAGGCGAGGCGTCCGCCTTGCGCTGTTCCCACCCCGCGCCCGGCCTTTGACGGGATGTGACGCGCTCCTGCGACCGCCATCACTGAGATCGGTGATGGGTTTTGCGGCCCCATCACCGGCCCCGGCAGGGCCGATCCCGCTAATGGGCGGCGGTCTTCTCCGACCGTGGGGCCTGACGGCGCCGCGCCTATTGCTTGGCGCGGTTGATCAGCGCCTGGAGCGCCCGCGCCACGGGCTCGGTGACGTTCTTGCGGTACTTCTTATGAACGAGCTGGCCGTTGTGATAGATGTCGTGCTCCACATAGAGCCGCTCGCCGTCCCACCGCACCACGTTGTCGGTCTCGGAGGTCTCCGTCACCCCGAGGTCGTCGCGCAGGGTGATGTTGCTAGGCTGTGTCAACATATCGGATCCTTTCAAGGGTTTCTGGCGCGATGGACGCGGGCGGGGTCCCGCGAGGCGGGCCATGCGGAACGGGTCCGCGCGATGCCGGCGAACCGGGCCGTCCCTCGCCGAGCCGTGGTGGCACGCATCTCACCCATCCGGCCCCGACGCCTCGTTGTCTCTTCGGTGGATCGCATGGCTGTCGCCCACGATCCTCTCGCCGATCTTACGAAGCGGCGGCGCCCGATGCCAGCACCAAGCCAGCCTCCATCGCTCAACGCACGGTCACCTGGTTCTTGATCCGCTCGTAGGTCGACCGGCTCAGGACGCGTTTCGAGAGGAGTTGATCCACCGAGGCATAGGGCCGGCGCTGGGCGATGGCGCGGCCGATCATGCCGCCGCCCTTGAGGCCGTTGAGCTCCGCGACCGAGGCGGTGTTGAGATCCACCACGGAGACCGCCGCCGGTCCCGCATTGTCGCTGGCCTGCTGCGTCTCGGAGGGTGTCGCGTTCAGGGGAGGGCTCTCGGCCAGGGGCGCCACGGGGCCGCCATAGGGGAGGGGGGCCGGGTTGAGCGCGGAATTCGCTCCCTCCGGCGGGCCGGGCGGCGTTTGTCGCGGCAGCGGCCGGATCGGAGACGGCGGAAGGACGGCTTGCGGGGCCGCAGGAGCGGCAGGGACGGGCTGCTGTGCCGAGGGCGCCGGCTCCGCGCGACGCTCGGGCGGCACGGGCGCGGATTGTTGCGGACTGGCCTTGGTCGGCTCGGTGCGCTGCACCGGCGGCGCCGGATCGTCGCTGCCCTGCGGCCAGAAGGCCTGGACCAGGCCCGCCAGCGCCGCCGCCACGACGAAGAGCACGACCACCCGTAGAAGAGTCGAACCGCTGAGCATCCAACCCGCCTCACGCGCACAGTGCGGGCGGGATTCTAACATGGGACAGAAAGCAAAGTCTTGCCGTCATGCCCGATGTCCTCAGGCGTCTGCGCGATGAAGCGGATCATCTGAACGCCCGTCGCATGAGGCTGCCGCGGCGACGCCGCCGGGGAAGTCCATCGCGCACCCTACGACGCATCGACGGACGGGGCCGGCCACGGCATGGTCCGCCGCGATGTCCGCCACCTCCTTCGCTCCCTCGCTGAACCGGTTCGTCGTCGAGCGCGTGGGCGCGCTGCGCTACCTGCCGGCCTTGTTCCGCCTCGTTCATGCCGCGAGCCCCCGGCTACTGATGGCGAGCCTCGCCCTGCGCCTTGTCCGGGCGAGCCTGCCGGTGCTGATGCTCTATCTCGCCAAGCTCATCCTCGACGCCATCGTCGCGGAGCATGCCCGGCCCCATCCGGCCGGAACCGGCCTCGCCGGCTGGATGGCGGACCCCGCCCTGAGCCGTCTCGCCGGCCTCGTCGCCGTCGAGCTCGGCCTCGCCATCCTGTCCGATCTGCTGGGGCGGTTGAGCACCCTCACCGACGGGTTGGTCGCGGACCTCTACGCCAATGCCGCCACCCTCCGGCTGATGCGCCATGCCGCCGCCCTCGACCTCGAACAGTTCGAGGACAGTGCCCAGCAGGACCGGCTGGAACGCGCCCGCCGGCAGGTCACCGGGCGCTCCAACCTGCTGTTTCAGCTCTTCGGGCAGGGGCAGGATCTGATCACGCTCGTCGCCTTCGGTATCGGTCTGGCCGCCTACGCCCCCTGGCTGATCCTGCTGCTCGCCGGCTCCCTGGTCCCGGCCTTCCTCAACGAGCTCTACTTCAACAGGCAGGGTTATCGCCTCGCCTGGACCCGCACCCCGGAGCGGCGGCAGATCGATTATCTGCGCTATCTCGGGGCCAGCGTGGAATCGGCCAAGGAGGTCAAGCTCTTCGGCCTCAACGCCTATATCGCCGAGCGCTACCGGATCGTGGCCGCCAAGCTCCTGGCCGACAACCGGGCGCTGGCCATCCGCCGGGCCGGCTGGGGCGGCCTTTTCGCGGCGTTGGGTACGCTCGCCTATTACGCGGCCTATGCCACCATCGTCTGGCGCACGGTGGCGGGTGCTTTCTCCATCGGCGATCTCGCCTTCCTGGCAGGCTCGTTCCAGCGCCTGCGCGGCCTGATCGAGGGCCTGCTGCTCGGCTTCTCGCAGATTTCCTCGCAGGCCCAGTATCTCGAAGACCTGTTCTCGTTTTTCGAGGTGGAGCCCTCCATCCGCTCGCCGGAGCGGCCCGTCCCGTTCCCGCAGCCGATCACCGATGGCATCGTCTTCGAAAAGGTCGGGTTCCGCTATCCCGGCACCGAGACCTGGGCGGTCCGATCCTTGAGCTTCCGCCTGGCCGCCGGGGAAGTGCTGGCCCTGGTGGGCGAGAACGGCGCCGGCAAGACCACGATCGTCAAGCTCCTGACACGGCTCTACGACCCCACCGAGGGCCGTGTGCTGCTCGATGGCCGCCCGCTCTCCGATTACGATCTCGACGACCTGCGCGCCCGCATCGGTGTCATCTTCCAGGATTTCGTGCGCTTCGATTTCACCGCCGCCGAGAACGTCGCCGTCGGGCGCATCGACGAGCGTCAGGATGCTGCCCGCATCGCCCGCGCCGCCGGGCGCAGCCTCGCCGACGGCGTGATCGAACGCCTGCCGCTGGGCTATGACCAGCCGCTCGGCAAGCGCTTCGCCGACGGCGTCGACCTTTCCGGCGGCCAATGGCAGAAGATCGCGCTCAGCCGGGCCTATATGCGCGAGGCCGAGATCCTGATCCTCGACGAGCCCACCGCCGCCCTCGACGCCCGCGCCGAGTTCGAGGTGTTCCAGCGCTTTCGCGATCTCAGCCGGGGACGCAGCTGCGTGCTGATCTCGCACCGTTTCTCCACCGTGCGCATGGCCGACCGCATCCTCGTCCTCGACGGGGGCAAGGTCATCGAGGCCGGAACGCACGAGGAACTCCAGGTCAGGGGCGGGCGCTACGCGGAGCTGTTCGAATTGCAGGCTGCCGGCTACCGCTGAGGGGCCGGCGGGTATGCTTCCGCGACAACACAGGGGTGACGCGACCTCCCGCGCGGCCCGAGGGCGTTGCATCTCGCCTCCAGAACCATCATTGCACGAACCAGATTTTCGGGCCGTTCGGCTTGCCCTCCCCTGGATGAGGCGAAGCCGAAGAGTCGGCAGTTCGACACCGTCCGTGATCGTCCAGACATGAGAATAATGATATGAAGACGCGCGCTGCGGTCGCGTGGGAGGCCAAGAAGCCCCTCACCATCGAGACCATCGACATCGAAGGCCCCAAGGCCGGCGAAGTCCTCATCGAGTTGATGGCCACCGGCATCTGCCACACCGATGCCTATACGCTGTCGGGCCTCGATTCCGAGGGAAAGTTTCCGGCGATCCTCGGCCATGAGGGCGCGGGCATCGTCCGCGAGCTCGGCGCCGGGGTCACGGACCTGAAGGTCGGCGATCACGTCATCCCGCTCTACACCCCGGAATGCCGCAGCTGTAAGTCCTGCCTGTCGCAGCGCACCAACCTCTGCACCGCGATCCGCTCCACGCAGGGCCAGGGCGTGATGCCGGACGGCACCTCGCGCTTCTCCTGCGTCTCCACCGGCGGCAGCCCGAGCGGCGCGAACACCCTGTTCCACTACATGGGCTGCTCGACCTTCTCGAACTTCACGGTCCTGCCGGCCATCGCCCTGGCCAAGATCCGCGAAGACGCCCCCTTCGACAAGATCTGCTACATCGGCTGCGGCGTCACCACCGGCATCGGCGCGGTGATCTACACCGCCAAGGTCTGGCCCGGCGCGAACGTCGTGGTGTTCGGTCTCGGTGGCATCGGCCTCAACGTGCTCCAGGCCGCCCGGATGGTCGGTGCCGACAAGATCATCGGCGTCGACATCAACCCGGACAAGCAGGAGATGGCCCGCAAGTTCGGCATGACCCACTTCATCAATCCGAAAGAGGTCGGCAACGATCACGTGGTCGCGGCGATCCTCGACGTCACCGGTGGCGGCGCGGACTTCTCGTTCGACTGCACCGGCAACGTCCACGTCATGCGCCAGGCCCTCGAATGCTGCCATCGCGGCTGGGGCGAGTCCATCGTCATCGGCGTGGCCGAGGCCGGCAAGGAGATCTCCACCCGTCCGTTCCAGCTCGTCACCGGCCGCGTCTGGAAGGGCTCGGCCTTCGGCGGCGCCCGTGGCCGCACCGACGTGCCGAAGATCGTCGACTGGTACATGGAGGGCAAGATCAACATCGACGATCTGATCACCCACACCATGCCGCTCGAAGACATCAACCACGGCTTCGACCTGATGCATGAAGGCAAGTCGATCCGCTCGGTGGTGGTTTACTGAAGAAACGAGCATCCTCTCTCCCCGCTTGCGGGGAGAGGGACGCGACGCCCCCGTCGTCGGCGCGTCGAGGCGGCAGCCGACGGTGAGGGGGCGCCTCCGTACAAGACTCCTCCGAAACCGCCCCCTCACCATCGCTTCGGCTTCGCCTCCGCTCGTCGCGGACACGGCAAGGTGTCCGCGACCCTCTCCCCGCGTGCGGGGAGAGGGGGCATGCGCACCTTCCGATGAGATTCGCTAAATACGATCCACTCACCCCCATCAGGAGATCACCGCATGGAAACCATCTCGAAGGCCCGCGCCCATGGCGGAACGCAGGGCGTCTACAAGCACGATGCCAAGACCACCGGCTGTCCCATGACCTTCGCGGTGTTCGTGCCGCCGCAGGCCGAGAACGGCCCGGTGCCGGTGCTCTGGTACCTGTCCGGCCTGACCTGCACCCATGCCAACGTCATGGACAAGGGCGAGTACCGCCGCGCCGCCGCTGAGCATGGCGTGATCATCGTGGCGCCGGATACCAGCCCGCGCGGCGCGGACATTCCCGACGAGGCCGGCAACTGGCAGTTCGGCTCGGGCGCCGGCTTCTATGTCGACGCGACGGAGGCGCCCTACGCCACCAATTACCGGATGTGGAGCTACGTCACCGAGGAGCTCCCCGCCCTCATCGCCGAGAACTTCCCCGCCGACATGTCCCGCCAGGGCATCTTCGGCCACTCCATGGGCGGCCACGGCGCGCTGACCATCGCGCTCACCTATCCCGACCGTTTCAAGTCCTGCTCGGCCTTCGCGCCCATCGCCCAGCCCTCCACCGCCGGATGGTCGAAGCCCGCCTTCGAGAAGTATCTCGGGACCAACGAGGCGGCCTGGCGCGCGCATGACGCCACCGCGCTGATCGAGGACGGCAAGCGCTTTTCGGAGTTCCTGGTGGACCAGGGCACGGCCGACAGCTTCCTGCAGGATGGCCTGCGCCCCTGGCTCCTGGAAGAGGCCTGCGAGAAGGCCGGGATCCCCCTGACGCTGAACATGCGCGAGGGCTACGATCACTCCTACTTCTTCATCTCGACCTTCATGGACGACCACATCGCCTGGGCCGCCGACCGTCTGAAGTAAGGCCTCCGCCACTCCCCTCATCCCCGGCCGGCCGCGCCGGGGATGAGTTCCATCGGCCGTCATCCAGGACAGGCCGCACTCCGCCACGCACAGCGTCGCGTCGAGAACGGGCCCCGGCCCTGATCCGGTTCCACCTCCCGATCCGCTGGCTCCCGCCCCGATCCCGCATCGTCCTGGGCGCGGACATCTCGCACAGGCTGAGCGTGCGACCGCAGGACAACCCTTGCGCTCTGTGTCGAACCGGCAACGGCGACCAACGAATAGTGTTGGGTATCTTGCCACCTCCCAAGCCGAAAGCTACGGCGGAAGGGCGAATACACGTTGTATTACAGTAGTTTATCATAATTCTAAACAACGCTGCAGGGCAAGTCTCGCCGTTTCCGCGAGCCCGTTCTGCTGTCCGTCACCCGGAGCCGCACTCCCATGTCGTCCCCTTCCTTCGCCTGTCCTGCCACTCTCGCAGCCGGCGTGTCACTCATCGTGCTCGCCTTGACGGGCGCCGCCGCGGCGCAGGAACGGGCCGTGACGCTCGAGACCCTGAGCGTCGAAGGCTCGGGAGGTGGGAACGGAGCGGGAGCAGGCAATGGGCGGCGCGCGCCCGAGACCGCCCGCGGCCCGGTGGACGGCTATGTCGCCACCCGCAGCGCCACGGCGACGAAGACCGACACGCCGATCATCCGTACCCCGCAATCGATCAGCGTCGTCGGTGCCGAGCAGATCAAGGCGCAGGGCTCCCAAACCCTGTCCGAGGCCGTGCGCTATACGCCGGGGATCTACGCCAACCAGTTCGGCCCCGACACCCGCCTCGACTGGTTCCTGATCCGCGGCTTCTCGGCCACGGAATCCGGCCTGTTCCGGGACGGGCTCCAGCTGTTCCAGACCTCCTTCGCCAATTTCCGCATCGACCCGTTCGGCGCCGAGCGCATCGAACTGCTGCGCGGCCCTGCCGCCACCCTGTTCGGCGGCAGCCCCGTGGGCGGCCTCGTCAACATCGTCTCCAAGCGTCCGACCTTCACGCCCCTGCGCTACCTCGAACTCGGCGGTGGCTCGTTCAGCCAGCGCTACGCCGCCTTCGATCTCGGCGGCCCGGTGGACGAATCCGGCCACTGGTTCTACCGGCTGACCGGCCGCTTCCAGAACGGCGACGCCCAGGTGAACTTCGCGCCCGAGGACCGCTACTACATCGCGCCGAGCATCACCTATAAGCCCGACGGTGCCACCACCTTCACGGTGCTCACGAGCTTCCAGCGCGACGAGACCGGCGGTGCCGGCCAGTTCCTTCCCTATGCCGGCACCGTGCGCAACAACGCGTCGGGCTTCCGCATCGACCGCAAGCTCAACGCCAGCGACCCGCTCATCGATCGTTACACCCGCAACCAGGCCAATCTCGGCTACGAGTTCGAGCATCACGTCGACGATGTCTGGACCGTGCGCCAAAACTTCCGCTATTCGTTCACCGAAGTCAGCGACCAGCGCTACGTCGCCAATGGTTACACCGATGATTCTCAGACGGTGCTGAACCGATACGGTTTCCAGACTACGCCAAGGGCGGGGATCTTTACCGTCGACAATCAGGCGGAAGCTCGATTCAACGACGGTTACTTCGGCCACACTCTGCTGATGGGCGTGGACTACAAGCGCTACAGCCTGTCCGATACCCAGGCTACGAGTTTCACTGTGCCGCCTCTCAGCGTCCTGTTCCCACGCTATTACCAGGCAGCCGGGCCAACGGCTCCCTACCGGGTAGCAAATCAGCAACTCCAGCAGGTCGGGCTCTACCTTCAGGATCAGGTGGCCCTAACCGATCACCTCACGTTTCTGATTGGTGGACGTCAGGATTTCGTTGAGAACAACGTAGTCAATAAACTGCCTGGCAGTGTGTCGACGCAGATCAACGAGAGTGCTTTTAGCGGCCGACTCGGCCTCATCTATAATTTCGACAACGGTCTTGCGCCCTACGTCACCTACGGAACCTCCTTCAACCCAACGGCTGGCTTGCTCGCTGGCAATGTCCCCGCAAAATCCGAGAAGGGCGAGCAGATCGAGGTCGGCGCTAAGTTCCAGCCGGTGGGTTGGAACACCCTGTTCACGGTGGCGGCCTTCGATCTTGTGCGCGACAATGTGCTGACCGCCACCGCGGAGGATCCCTTCGTCAACATTCAAGTCGGCAAGGTCCGTTCGCGCGGGTTCGAGGCCTCGGCCGTAGCGACCCTGGCGGAAGGGCTGAACCTCACCGCCTCGTACACGATCTACGGCCTACGCACGCTCGAGGGCGCCGGCCCGACCGATCCGCGCATCGGCTTCGTACCGGTGGGCATCCCCGAAAACCTCGCCTCGCTCTGGGCGGATTACACGATCCCTCTCGGCGACTTCAAAGGGTTCGGCTTTGGCGGCGGCGTCAACTATGTCGGTCGGTCCTTCGCCAATATCGACAACACGCTCACCGTGCCGGAATACGTCACCTTCGATGCAGCGGTGCATTACGACTACGCCGGCTGGCGTGCTGCCGTGAACGTCATCAACATCGGCGACCGCCGCTTCGTCTCGTCCTGCTCATCGGAGGCCGCCTGCTTCTACGGCACTCAGCGCAAGGTCGTGGCGAGCGTTTCCTACAAGTGGTGAGCCCGTTTCTCATGCGGTGAGGAACGCTTCGATCCCGATGAGCCCGGCTCATCGGGATTTTTCGTGGGCGGCGTCAGGACTTGGTCGGCGCCCAGATGCCGAGCGCCGAGGCATCGACCGGGCGCGGCAGCAGGCCCTCGGCGCGAAACGCATCGGCGATGGTCTGCTGCTCGGAGAGCCCGTCGCGGGTCACCGGCTCGACGACGTAGGTGCGGCGGGCATTGGCCTTGGCCACGATGGCCGGATCGAGCTTCCACAGGGCGCCGAGGCGGGTGGCGGCCTCGTCGGGATGGGCCTTCACCCAGGTTCCGGTGTCGCGCAGCTTGGCGAAGACGATGTCGAGGATGTCGCCGTGCTTGGCTGCGTACGCGTCGGAGGCGAGGTAGTAGCGCTTGTAGAGCGACAGGCCGGTGCCGTCCTTCAGGATGCGGGCGCCCGATTGCAGTTCGGCGGCCGACAGGAACGGATCCCAGGCGACCCAGGCCTCGACTCCGCCGCTGGCCAGCGCCGTTCGCCCGTCGGCAGGGGTGAGATAGGCGGGCGTGATCGCCTTGAACGGAATCCCCTCCGCCTTCAGGGCGGCGAGGAGGAGGTAGTGGCTGCCGGCGCCCTTCGTCACCGCGACCTTGCGGCCCTTGAGGTCGGCCACCGTCTTGATGGGCGAGTCGGCCCCTACCACGATGGCCTGCGCGGCAGGGGAGGCGGCCTCCTGCGCCACGTAGGTGATCCGCGCATTGGCGGCCTGGGCGAAGATCGGCACCGTGTCGGCCACGTCCGCCGAGAGGTCGATCTGGCCTGCGTTGAGCGCCTCCATCACCGGCAGGCCGCTGGTGAATTCGTGCCAGGTGAGGCCGACCTGGAGGGGCTCCAGCGCCTTTTCCAGGCTGCCGTCCTGCTTGAGCAGGGCGATCAGGGTCGAGGATTTCTGGTAGCCGATGCGCAGCGTCCTCGCCTCGACGGCGAGCACGCGTCCCGGAGCGAGGGCGAGAAGACTCAGCGCGGCGGCGGCCCGCAGCGCGTGGCGACGATGGATCATGAAAGGAGGTCTCGCAGGCGGCAGGTCAGGGATGCTTGTGGATGGGGTCGACCCAATGGACCGTCTCGGGCCGTTCCACGGGTTCGACATCGGTGATGTTGACCACCACCGCCTCGTTGTCGGAGCGCACCAGGACGCAGTTCAGGGGCTGGTCCGGATCGGCGTTGATCTCCTGGTGCGGCACGTAGGGCGGCACGAAGATGAAGTCGCCGGGGCCGGCTTCGGCCACGAATTCGAGCTTGTCGCCCCAGCGCATGCGGGCGCGGCCGGAGACCACGTAGATCACGCTCTCGAGGGCGCCGTGATGGTGCACGCCGGTCTTGGCGTCGGGGGCGATCGCCACCGTGCCGGCCCAGATCTTCTGCGCGCCGACACGGGCATGGTTGATCGCCGCCTGCCGGAACATGCCCGGCGTCTGGGCGGTGTTGGAATCGAGCTTGTCGCCGGGGATCACCCGCACGCCGTCATGCTTCCAGCGCTCGGTGGCGGGCGCCGCCTCGTGGTCATGCGCGTGGTCGTGATCGGAATGGGCGTGGTCGTGGCTGTGGTCGGAAGGGTCGTGCATGGGTCCGGTCCTCGGCGGCAATCGTGTCAACGTACCGCGATCGCCGGCGGTTCGAAGCTCCTGTCGAGGATGAGGTCGGCGCGCGGCGCCCGCGCGGCGGGGATCAGCCCGGAGCGGACATAGAGGTTGATGTTGCGCTGCTCGTCGGCGATCACCGCGTCGTCGATGGGAACGGCACGGTACTCCGCCCGCGAGAACCAGCGCAGCGGCACCGTCTCCGGCAGGCCGATGAGCTTCGACCAGACCGCCGCGTAGGGGGCGGGATCCTTCAGCGCCCATTCCCGCGCCTTCACGAGGCGCTGCCCGAAATCGGCGAGCTGCGTCCGCTTGGTCTTCAGGGCGCTGTCGGAGGCCACCGCGAAGCTCAGTCCCGGTGTGATGCCGTTGCCGTCGCGGACCACGCGGGCGAGGCCGGCGAGCTCGGCGGTGGAGGTGTAGGGCTCCCAGGTCGACCACGCATCGACGCTGCCACTGGCCAGCGCGATCTTTGCATCCGCCGGCGGCAGGAAGCGCAGGGTCACGGCATTGGCCGGAAGGCCGGCCTCCTCCAGGGCGGCCAGCACCACCTGATGGCCGATGGAGCCTCGGTTGGTGGCGATGCTCTTGCCCTTCAGGTCGGCCACCGTCCTGATCGGCGAGTCCTTGGCCACGAGGATCGCGAGACCGTCCTGCTTGTTGCGGAAGGCGACGAAGGCCTTCACCGGGACCCCGGCGGCGGCCGCGAAGGTAAAGGGCGCGTCGCCGACGCCGCCGGCATCGATCGCCCCGGCGTTCAGGGCTTCGAGGAGGGGGGCGGCGGCGGGAAACTCGCTCCATTCGAGCTTGTAGGGCAGGTCGGCGAGGACGCCGGCTGCTTCCATCAGGGCGCGGGCATTGCCCCGCTGATCGCCGACGCGGAGCACCGCCTCGTCGGCGCGGGCGATGCCGGTGAACGCCAGCAGGGCGAGGATGGTGACGAGGGCGCGCATCAGGCGGCCTCTGCCCGCTCGCCACGCCGGGCGAGGAGGCGCTTGAAAGCGGGGATCAGATCGCGGCCATAGGCGATGGCGTCCTCCAGCGGGTCGAAGCCGCGGATCAGGAAGGTCCGCACCCCGAGGTCGTGATAGTCGAGGAGGGCGTCGGCCACCTGCTCCGGCGTGCCCACGAGGGCGGTGGAATTGCCCGAGGCGCCCGTCTCCCGGGCGATGGCGGTGTAGAGACGCTTGTCGAGCCTGGACCCTTGAGAGGCCGCCGCGAGCAGGCGCCGCGAGCCCTCGTTCGCGGGCGCGGGTGCCGGGCCGAGACCCCTGGCGGCGCGGGTGGCGCGGGTGCGGGCCAGGATGTCCTCGGCCCTCGCCCAGGCTTCCTCCTCCGTCGCGGCCAGGATCGGCCGGAACGACAGGCTGAAACGCGGGTCGCGGCCATGAGGGGCGGCCGCCGCCCGGACCCTTGAGATCGCCTCCCGGACCTGATCGAGGCTCTCGCCCCACAGGGCGTAGGTGTCGGCGTGCCGCCCGGCCACCGCGATGGCGGCCGGCGAGGCCCCGCCGAAGAAGACCGGGATGCCGCGCGGGTCCACCGGCTTCACCTCGGAGAAGCCGCGGTCGATCCTGTAATGCGCACCGGCGAAATCGAACGGCGCCTCGGCGGTCCAGACCTGCCGGGCGATGGTGAGGAACTCGTCGGTGCGGGCGTAGCGCTCGTCCTTGGTGAGGTGGTCGCCGTCCTGCGCCAGCTCCCTGTCGTCGCCGCCGCTGATGGCGTGGATGGCGACCCGCCCGCCGGTCAGCTGGTCGAGGGTCGCGAATTGGCGCGCGGCCACCGTCGGCGCGGTGAAGCCGGTCCGATGGGCGATCATCAGTCCGATGCGGTCGGTCACCGCCGCGATCTGGGCGGAGAGCAGCAGCGCGTCGGGCTGGGTGGCGTAGAAGGCCACCAGGATGCGGTCGAACCCGCCCCATTCATGCGCCTGGGCGAGCAGGCGCAGGTATTCGCGGTCGATGGCCGGTCCCGAAGCCGCATGGGTCTCGGAGGTGTAGCGGGGGGCGGCGAAGCCGATGAACTCGACGGCGTCCGCTGGAAGGAAGCTCATTGCGATCTCCTTGTCCGTGTCGGAAGGGGAAGTGATGTCAGAGCCCGAGGGCGGCGCGGCCGGCGGACACGCGGACAGCATCGGCCTGCGGCCAGTGGATGCGCCCGCACAGGACGTCGCGCAGGTGCCGCTCCAGCGGGTTCGCCCGCGACAGGCCGGGATTGCCGGCCAGCTCCACGGCCCGCTGGACCACCTGGATCGCGTTCTCGGTGACGGTGGCCTTGAGGAAGCCGGATTCCACCACCGAGGGGCAGGCGCCCCCGTCCACGTCCGCGGCGACGCTCCGGATCAGGCGGGCGTTGACGGCGAGCAGCCGCTCGTTCTCGCCGATGGCATCCTGGAAACGCGGCAGGGTGGCGAGGCTCTGGCCGAGGCTTCCGGGCTTGCGGTCTTTGGCGAAGGCGATGAACCAGGCCTGCGCGGAGCGGGCGACGCCGTCGTAGAGGGCCGACAGCATCGTCGTGCTCCAGGCCTGCTGGTCGGTATCGGCCTTGCGCCAGCCTTCGGGCGGGCGAAGGTCCACCGCATGGTCTGCCGGCACGTCCACATCCTCGAAGATCACGTCGTGGCTGCCGCTGGCGCGCAGGCCGAGATGGTCCCATGTCTCCTCGATCCGCACGCCCGGCGAGGCCATGGGCACGAGGATGTTGCCGATGCGCGGCTCCGCCTCGTCGGTGCGGACGAAGACGAGGCCGTGCGTGAGGGCCGGGCTGCCGGTGGAGTAGATCTTGCGGCCGCTGACGCGCCAGCCCGTGGCCGTCGCCCGCGCCACCGTCTCCGGCAGTCCGCCCCTGGCGGGGGTGCCGAGCTCGGGTTCCACCCGCAGGGCGTTGATGAGCGCACCGTCCTGCACCGCCGCGCGGCCGAGCCGGTCGGCGATGGCCCGGGGCCAGCTTTCCCGCGCATGGATCAGCCCGTGCTGGAGGAAATGCATGGTGACCACCAGGGCGGTGGAGGGCTCGCCCCGCGCCAGGGTGCCGACCACCATCGCGGCCGCCCCCAGCCCCGCGCCGCCGCCGCCGAGCCGACGCGGCACGATCAACCCCGGCAGGCCGGCATTCCGGAGATCGGCGATGTTGTCATGCGCGAATCGGCCGGCGCGGTCGTGCCCCTCGGCCCGTTCGGCGAAAAGCCGGGCGAGCCCTTCGGCGGTGTCGCGCAGAGGCGGGGAGAGGATCATGGGGAGGCGGGATTCTTTGGACGGATCGGAGGGCCGGGCTCACGGGACAGACCCGCTCGATGGCCCTGGCCAAGTGCCGGGATGGTCCCGCCGAAAGCCTGTCCTGTCAACGAGAACGTTCTTTTTTAAGAACGGGAGCTCGGAGAAGGCCCTTGCTGTCGCTGCTCCCTAAGCCGAAAGTCGTTTCCCCGAAGCTTCTAGGCAAGGGGGCAGCCCGTGTCCCGAGCCCCGCCGGCCGTCATCTGGTCCGCGCTCGTTCAGTTGGGGTCGTTCGACAAAACAAACGGTCCGTCGGCGCGGACGGATGCGCTGCGGCAAGCGGCGGCGGCTCGGCGGCGTCGAGATCGTCGGGATCGGGGCTAGCGGCGGAGGCGAACTTGCCGAACTCCCAGCCGTCGATCCAATCCTGCCTGTCGGCGGATTCCTCGCCGCCCGGGGCGCGATCGATGGTCTCGCCACGCCCGTAGGCTTCGAAACCCAGCCAGTAGAAATCCGGCGTCGCGGCGCTCGTCACGGCATTCTCCCTCTCCGGGGACGGTCATGCCACGGGACGGTGCGGGCCACATCCTCCGGATGGGGTAGCGCGGCCATCGATATCAGTGCGCGAATGTCGCGGTCAGGGGGCGACGCCCTCTCGGGTGAGGAGGTCGCGCTTGCGCGCGACGCCCCAGCGGTAGCCGGAGAGCGCCCCGTCCGAACGGACAACCCGGTGGCAGGGAATCGCCACGGCGATGGGGTTCGCGCCGCAGGCCCGCGCCACGGCACGGGTGGCCGCCGGCGCGCCGATGGCGCGGGCGATCTCCGCATAGGTCGCTGTGGTGCCGATGGGGATCCTGCGCAGGGCGTCCCAGACCCGCTGCTGGAAGGCGGTGCCGCCGATGTCCAGCGGCAGGTCGAGACCGCGCGAGGGGCAAGCCACGAACCCCACCACCTGCGCCATCCACGCCTCGAAATCCGGGTCGCCGCCGAAGAGTTCGGCCTTCGGGAAACGGTCCTCGAGGTCGCGGACGAGGATCTCGGGATCGTCTCCGAGCAGGATGGCGCAGAGTCCCTTGGCTGTCGCCGCCACTAGGATGGCGCCGAGGGCGCATTGGCCGATGCCGAACCGGATCGCGACCCCTTCGCCGCCCCGGCGGTAGATGTTCGGGGCCATGCCGAGGCGGTCCGTCGCGTCCGCGTAGAAGCGGCTCGGCGAGGCGTATCCGGCCTCGTAGATCGCCTGCGTCACCGATGGGGACCGGCCCAGGCCCGAGGCGAGGGCCTCCGCGCGCCGTGCCGCCGCATAGGCCTTCGGCGTCACGCCGGTGACCGCCTTGAACACCCGGTGGAAATGGAACGCGCTGAGCCCGGTCGCCTCCGCCAGCACCCCGAGGCCCGGCACCGTCTCGGATTCGTCGATGAGGCGGCAGGCGCGGGCGACGGCCTCGGCCCGACGCACGGCGAGGCTCGGCGCGTTGGGCCGGCAGCGCTTGCAGGGGCGAAAGCCGGCCTCCTCCGCCTCGGCGCAGGTGGCATGGAAGCTGACATTCTCGCGCCGTGCCGGGCGGGCGGCGCAGCTCGGACGGCAATAGATTCCGGTGGTGCGTACCGCATAAACGAAGCGGCCATCGGCGGCTTCGTCGCGGGCGGCGAGGGAGGCCCATTTCGCCGCGTCGTCGCCGTCGAGGTGGCGGCCTGTGGCGGGCAGGACATCTGGGCGGGACATCGATTCGGGGGCGGACACGGCGTCGATCTCCTGACCGGGCGACGACGGCGCGGGGAGCGCCGCCGCCTCAGGTCGTCATACTGGCCCTGAGGATCGCCGGCCGCATCCCGGTTCTTGCTCCCGCTTTCGCTTCACCCGGATTCAGGCGGTCCTCGGCGCGCCGACGGGGGCGGGTTTCGCGCGCGTGCGGGTCTGGAACCGTGCCACCTTGCGGGCAACGAGCGCGAACAATCCCGCCAGGGCGGTCATGGCGGCATCGAACCAGAGGAAGCGCGGGTCGTGCCGCAGCAGGGCGCTCGGGCCAGGCGCGGCGGCGGCGGCGAGATCCGCCAAAGCCACGGCGAGGAACAGGGCGGCGGTGACGAGGGCCATCTCCCGCCATGCGGCCCGGTGAGGCCGGAACAGCGAAACCACGCTCATCACGATCCAGGCGGCGAAGAAGGCCCGGACCTCCCAGTCGAGGCGGCCGGTGAGGCCCGGAGGGAGGATCCGGTTGGCGAGGAAATACACCGCGATCGCCGCCGGCAGGCCGATGACGGTGCCGATGTTGAGGGCCTGCACCACACGAAGGCCGAGAAACGAGGTCTCGCCGGGTTTCGGCAGCCGGGCGACGGACCACAGGATCAGGCCGCTCGCCACCATGACGCATCCCATCAGGCCGCAGAGGAAGAACAGGATTCGCAGGGCTGGCCCGGCGAAATGGGCCTCGTGCAGGCCGACCATGGTGGTGAAGGTCTTGGCCGCCGGCTTCAGCCCACCCTGCAGGACCTCGACGATCTCGCCGGTGGTCCCGTCGAAGGCGATCTGCGGATGCTGATGGGCGAGCCCGTGCGGCTCCTCGAAAATCGCGATCACGGTGGCCCTGGCATCGCCCGGATTGACGATGGACAGGCGCTCGAGCGGTTCGTGGATCGTGGCCACGGCACGGGCGACCATCGGCCCGATCGGGGCGAGGGTTCCGGGCTGACCCAAGGGCGGGCGCTGCGTCGTGATCTGGGACGTCTCGGCGTAGAAGCGCGTCGCATCACCCTGATAGGCGGTGGTGACGCCCCAGGGCATGTACATCATCGCCAGGGTGACGATGCCCGTATAGGTGATCATCAGGTGGTAGGGCAGCGCCAGCACGCCGGTGACGTTATGCGCGTCGAGCCAGCCGCGCTGGGCGGATTTGTCCCGGCGCAGGGTGAAGAAATCGGCGAAGATCCGGCGATGGGTGATGATGCCGCTGATGAGCGCCACCAGCATGATCATCGCGCAGATGCCGACGATCCAGCGCCCCCAGAGCGGCGGCATGTGCAGTTCGAAATGGAAACGGTAGAGGAAGTCGCCGCCCCTGGTCTTCCTGAAGGAAGCCGGCTCGCCGGTGCGTCCGTCGAGTTGGACGATGCTCGGGGGCGCCCCCGGCTTCGTCCGCCAGAACAGGTCGATGATCGGCCGGTCCGGCTGCGGCAGGCCGATGGACCAGGTCCGCGCGCCCACGGCGTGCGCCTGGAGATGGGCGAGCCCAATCTCGGCCGCGCGGGGCAGGTCGAGGGCGGTCTCCGCCGATTCCCGGCGCAGTTCCGGCTGCATCCAGGCCGTGATGTCCGTGCGATAGTAACTCGCCGTCCCGGTGACGAAGACGGCGAACAGCACCCAGCCGACCACGAGGCCGGACCAGGCGTGCAGCCAGGCCATGGATTGGCGAAGGCCGTTCTTCATGCCGCACTTCCTCCAGGCATGTCGCTTTCCCCAGGCATGTTGCTTTCCCCAGGCATGTCGCTCTCGAGCGGTCTCGGTAGAGGCGCGGCGGCGCGCAAGGCCGAAGGGCGTGCCGCATGCACGTCCCGCCCTTCGGATGCGGCCCGCCGCGAGACCATGGTTTTACCAGCGATACCGGAGCGTCGCGAGCACGGTGCGCGGCGCACCGTACCAGCACCAGGCCTGGAAGGCACAGGATTGCACGTAGGTCTCATCGAGGAGGTTCTGAGCGTTGACCTGCAACTGCATGCCTTTCAGGCTCGGAGACAGGTAGCTGAAGTCATAAGATGCGACGGCGTCGACAACGAGGTTGGCCGGCACCTTGATGCTGTTGGCAGCATCGCCCTGCGAGCCCCCGAGATAGCGGAAGCCGCCACCGAAGCCGAGCCCGGCGAACATGCCCGTGCGGACCTGGTAATTGCCGAAGAGCGAGATCGTGGTGTCCGGCACCTGGATCGGGCGCAGGCCGACGAGGTTCACGGTCTGGCGGGTCGTCTCGTTGATCGTTGTACCGGTGCCGGCAGAGTTGATGGCATCGATGAGGGAGAAGCCGCCGATGACGGTGAGGTTCTCGGTGATGCTGGCCCGCGCTTCGAACTCGATGCCCTGTACGCTCACCTCGCCGTTCTGAATGGAAAAGTTCCGGCCGTTCACTAGATCGGGCGAAAGCGAGTTCTGGCGCTTGATGTCGAAGGCGGCGGCCGTGAGCAAGATGTCGGTGCCGGGTGGCTGGTACTTCACGCCGGCTTCGAACTGCCGGCTGGTGATGGGATCGGGCAGGCGGCCGAAGCTCGGGTCACCGGTGAAGATCTGTCCGGAGAACTGCGGCTCGAAAGCCTCCGAATAGCTGACATAGGGGGCGATGCCGCTGTCGAAGAGATAGAGGAGGCTCGCCCGACCGGTGAAGGCTTCGCTCGGCGCGTCCTGAGTGCTGACGATGGCGCCCGCCATGTCTCGGGTCGGGCCGCTCTGTCTCACCCAATCGTAGCGACCGCCGAGGGTCAGCGTCAGGCGGTCGATCTTGACCTGATCCTGGAAGTAGATCCCGGTCTGGTGAGCAGTGATGTCGGAGTAGCCCGAAAAGGCCGGGAAGGGGATGTTGGTCAGCCCGTAGACCGGGTTGAGCAGGTCGAGGCTCTGGGGAACGGGCGGGAACGGCGTGCTGAACGTCTTCGTATAGAGCGTCTGGTGATCGAGGCCGACGAGGACGGTATGGGAAAGCGGGCCGGTCTCGAAATTGGCCACGATGTTGTTGTCGTTGGTGAAGGCGTCGATGGCCACGTTGGTGCCGCCGGCGGCCCGTCCGAGGAAGCGGCCGCCCCAGGCGAGGTTGTTCGAGGTGGCGTCGTAGAGGCTGCGGTAATCGCCAAGGGTGCGCAGGAAGCGACCCGAGGAGTGGACGCGGATCCCCTCGTCGAAACGGTGATCGAAGATATAGGTCGCCGAGGCCTGGGTGCGGTCGGAGCGCTCGATGTTCGGGTCGCCGTCGTAGAAGTTGCGCGGCAGGCGGCCGAGGGGCCCGTTGGCGACGCCGAAATTCGAGGGGAACAGCGTGCCCTTGGCGGGCAGGGCGCCGTAATAGCCGGAATAGGGGTCGCGCTGGTACAGGCCGATGACCGTCAGCGAGGTGTCGGCAGACGGGCGCCACGTCACGCTTGGATTGATGAAGCTGCGCTCGATAGAGGTGGTCCTGGCCGGGCCGTCTGCATTCCAGCCGGCCGCGATAATGCGGTAGGCGAACTGGTCCGCGAGGACGCTGTGGCCCTCGATCGGGCCCCCGACATCGACGCCACCGCGCACGGTGTTGTAATCGCCGCCCTGGATGAAGATCTCGCCGTGGCGGACGAAGGACGGGACCTTGCTCACGAGGTTGACGATGCCGCCCGGACCCGACTGGCCGTAGAGGACCGAGGCCGGTCCCTTGATGATGTCGACGCGCTCCAGGCGGAACGGATCGACGGACGGGCCGGCGTCGCGGCTGCTCGGCAGGCGCATGCCGTCGAGGAAGAGGGGAGCCGTGAAGCCGCGGATGAGGAACTGCTCGAGCCGGGTCGAGCCGGAGCCGCCGCGCTGCTCGGTGGTGACGCTCGGCGTGTAGCGCAGGGCTTGGTTGATGGTGAGCGCGTTCTGGTCTTCGATCTGCTTGCGGGAGACGACGGAAATCGACTGGGCGGTTTCGAGAATAGGCGTGTCCGTCTTGGTGCCGACGATGCTGCGCGTGGCGGTATAGCCTCGGACCGGGCCGACGGGACCGCCGGCATCCGCTCCCGATGCGCTCGGCCGGCCGCCTACTCCGTCGACCGACAAGGTATCGAGGGTCACCGCGTGGTCCGCGCCCTGCGCCAAGACTGGTTTCGACAGAACGGCCAGGACGGCGACGCTCGACAGCATAGCAAGGATGACATGCCCGCGAACGGACGATACCGCGGCTTGGCCGCGATGATTGAGCGAAAGCTGATGCACAGCGGGACCCGATTTGCCAGAATTTGATGAGATCAGAAACGTTGTAAAGAACGACTGCTCTCGAACTCGTGTTCTGCATTCATCTGGCAAAGAAGGTAATATGCATGCAAGTGCTATCTTCTGGAATTGGTATAGATCCAAACTACGATCTTATACTTCCAGTGGTACCTCGTTGATTGCCTCGATGAGGCGATTTTCGGCACCGATCGAGGCTCCGCGCAGTGCGTCGTCCTGCAAGCGGGACGCACCTTGGGTTGCATGTCCAAGCGACCGTTTCCGATTTGGCGATGAAGCGGGATCGCCGTTTCGCTGTGGAGCGTCATCGCCGTGCAACATCGCGGCAACGCTGCTGCAGCCGCGCTTTCGACCACACGAACGATCCTGAATTTTAATCCGTGGTATATTGTATGCCTTGAATTTTGATGCATGATGGCCGGAGCGACGCCACGCATCACCAAGCAAGAATGGATTCAGGGATGGCAACAACGGATACCGGGACGGAACGCCAGGACCCGCCTTCCGCCAAATGGCGGCAACTCGCCTTCGGCGTGCTCTGCATGGCGATGATCGCCAACCTGCAATACGGCTGGACCCTCTTCGTCGATCCCATCGACGCGAAGTTCCACTGGGGCCGGGCGGCGATCCAGTTCGCCTTCACGATCTTCGTCGCCACCGAGACCTGGCTGGTGCCGGTGGAGGCCTGGTTCGTGGACCGCTACGGCCCGCGCATCGTGGTCTGTTTCGGCGGCGTGATGATCGCGCTGGCCTGGCTCATCAACTCCCAGGCCTCGTCCCTGTGGATGCTCTACGGCGCGGCGGTGGTCGGCGGCATCGGCGCCGGCTCGGTCTACGGCACCTGCGTCGGCAACGCCCTGAAATGGTTTCCGCATCGGCGCGGCCTCGCCGCCGGCGCCACGGCGGCCGGCTTCGGTGCGGGCGCCGCGGTGACGGTGGTGCCGATCGCCAAGATGATCGCCAGCAGCGGCTACCAGGACGCCTTCCTGTATTTCGGCCTCGGCCAGGGCGCCATCGTGGTCCTGCTGTCGTTCCTGCTGCGCAAGCCCTCCGTCGCCGTGCCGATGCAGCGCAAGAGCCTGCGCCTGCCCCAGACCAAGGTCGACCGCACACCGCGCGAGGTGGTGCGCACCCCGGTCTTCTGGGTGATGTACGCGATCTTCGTGATGGTGGCCTCGGGCGGCCTGATGGCGGCGGCGCAGATCGCGCCCATCGCCCATGACTTCAAGGTCGCCGACGTGCCGGTCAGCCTGTTCGGCCTGCAGATGGCGGCGCTGACCTTCGCCATCTCTCTGGACCGGATCTTCGACGGGTTCGGGCGCCCGTTCTTCGGTTTCGTCTCCGATACGATCGGGCGCGAGAACACGATGTTCATCGCCTTCGCGACGGCGGCGGCGGCGATCGTCCTGCTCCTGAGCTACGGCACCAACCCGCTGGTCTTCGTCTTCTCCACGGCGATCTATTTCGGCGTCTTCGGCGAGATCTACTCGCTGTTCCCAGCCACCTGCGGCGACACGTTCGGCTCCACCTTCGCCACCACCAATGCCGGCCTGCTCTACACCGCCAAGGGGACGGCCTCGTTCCTCGTGCCGGTGGCGAGCGTCATCTCGGCAACCTACGGCTGGTCGGCGGTGTTCTCGATCATCATCGGGCTGAACGTGGCGGCGGCGGCGCTGGCGATGTTCGTGCTCCGGCCGATGCGGGCGCGCTACCTCGCGCAAGGCCCGGCTCTTGCTCCGGACACGATGGAGGAATCCGGCCCCGCCCGCCTCGCACGGACATCCGTCTGATCCGTCCAGGTCGCGTCACCGGTCCGGCCTCAGCAGACCCGGCCCCCGGGGAGGGGCCGGGACTATTCCCCGACCCTTCGAGGACCGTCATGCACCTTCCCGCCATCCTGGCGCTCCAGACCGTTCCCTTCGCCGGCCTGATACTGGCCGGCAAAGAGGACAGGGACCTGTTCACGGTCGTCTATATCGCGGCCCTCGGGCTCATCCTGGCCCTCGACATCCTGCTCGGCGGCACTTCTGAGATTGCCACGGCCTTCGGAGGCGGGGTCCGCTAGGGGCATCCGTGCCCGGCCTCTTTCTGGAGCGCCGCTCACGGGTGGATGGGGGACGGTCCGCGTTCCATTCCTGTCGGGGCGGAGGCGGACCGTCGAGGCGTGGCGTGAGGTCGGGTCAGGCGGCGCGGATGGTCGAGAGGAAGCGCGAGACCTCCGCGCCGAGATGCTCGGACTGGCGCGACAGTTCGGAGGCGGCGGACAGGACCTGTCCGGCCGCCATCCCGGTCTCCTCCGAGGCCTGCGCCACACCGGCGATATTGCCGGTCACCTCGGTCGTGCCCGCCGATGCTTGGGCGACGTTGCGGACGATCTCCTCCGTCGCCGCCCCCTGCTGCTCCACCGCGGCGGCGATCGAGGCCGCCATGTCGTCGATCTCGCGGATCCGCCCGGTGATGCCACCGATCGCCATCACGGCCTGTGCGGTGACGCCCTGCACCTCGCCGATCTGGCGGCCGATCTCCTCGGTCGCCTTGGCGGTCTGTGCGGCGAGGGCCTTCACCTCGCTCGCCACCACCGCGAAGCCCCGCCCCGCCGCGCCGGCGCGCGCCGCTTCGATCGTGGCATTGAGCGCCAGCAGGTTGGTCTGGCTGGCGATGGTCGAGATCATGCCCACCATGTCGCCGATCCGGGCCGACGTGGTTTGCAGGGCCTGGACCAGATGCACGGTCTGGTCGGCCTCGCCCACGGCCGATTGAGCGAGCATGGCCGAGCCGGACACCTGGCGACCGATCTCCTGCACCGACGAGCCCAATTCCTCGGCCGCCGCCGCGACGGTGTTGACGTTGGTGGCGGCCTCCTCGGCGGCCGCCGCGACGGTGGAGGACCGAGCCGCCGTCTCGTTGGCGCTGGCGGTCATCTGCTGGGCAGTGGCCTGGAGTTCGGTGGCCGATGAGGACACGGTTCCGACGATACCGCCGACGGCACGCTCGAAGCCGTCCGCCAACTCGATCATCGTGCGCTTGCGCTCGGCCGCCGCAGCCTCGTCCGCCCGGCGCTTGACCTCGAACTCCTCGGCGGCCTTGCGGGCGACCATGGCCTTGATGCCCTCGACGGCCTTGCCGACGGCGCCGATCTCGTCACCGCGGGCGGCTTCCTTGATCTCCGCATCGACCTCACCCCGGGCCATGCGCTGGAGAACGCTGACGAGGTTGCCGAGCGGGCGGATGACATGCGCGATGATCGTATAGACGCCGTAGGCAATGGTGAGCGCGGCGAGACCGAGGGCGGCGAGCAATGTGAGCCGCGTCCAACCGGACGTCGCCTCGGAGCGCCGGTATTCCGCCTCCGCCTCACGCACCTGCAGCGTGGCCAGTTTCGTCAGTATCGGGTTGGTCGCCTGCAAGCCTTTCAGCAAGTCCGCATGCGTCGTCTCGAAATCCGAACCGTTCCCGGCATCGACGCGCTTGAGGATCTCAGCCATGACGAGGCCGTTCCCGTCGATCCGCCCCTGCAGGTCCTTGGCGAGAATGTCCTCTTCCGGTGTCAGGTAGGTCGCCAGATAGGCCGACCATTGCGTGGTGATGTTCGAGAGGTCGCGCTCGATCTTCTGCCTGGCCTGAGCCGGTTCGATCTGCCGGCCGCGCAACGCGCGCGAGACGTTGGTCAGGTCATCATAGGAATCTCGGATGACGATGAATTGCCGGAGGGGAATGACACGATCATCGAAGGTGGTCTTGAGGCTTTGTTGACTCCAATTCAAAGCAAGATTAGCGATGCCTGAAGTCGCGAGGAGAACCAGCCCGATACAAGCCAGAAGTGCTACAAGCCTCAGCTTGATCGTCATCTTCATTGCGAATGCTTTCAAACTATACAGATTAGGTGTCGCGGGCCACAAATTGGTCCACGACATCATCCAATTTGCTTAATATTTATGCAAAATGCTTATAATCTTCTAAAAACTTCCGTTCAGGCGATGAACAATCAGCCTTCTGCGTCGATTTGGCGTCATGGGAAAAAGTGCGGCGGCACAGCCTGACGCCGTCTACCTATGAGCCTTCGACAACGGGGATCGAAGACGACCGTCGCAAGGGCGATCGAGGACCCGAACGACGTCTTTCGGCTGCCGCTCAAGCCGCGGTCGTCAACGGGTTCGGCGCGGCATCGGCCTCGCTCGCGGGCGCCCGGCAACGGGCGAGCCCGAGGCGGTGTGCCAACCTCGCTCAGACGGGATCGTAGGTGTGCTCGTCCGCCGGGAAGCGGCCGGCGCGGACCTCTTCCGCATAGGCTTCCACGGCACCCTCGATCTGCCCGCGCAGGGAGCCGAAGCGCTTCACGAATTTCGGCACCCGGTCGCTCAGGCCCAGCATGTCCTCGAGGACGAGGATCTGGCCGTCGCAGGCGGTGGAGGCGCCGATGCCGATGGTCACCGTGGTGATGGAGGGGTTCGTGGCGATGGCGCGGGCCACGGGTTCGACGATGCCTTCCATGACGATGGCGAAGGCTCCCGCGTCGCTGATCGCCTGGGCGTCCCGCATCAGCTTGCGCTCGCCGTCCTCGCCGCGTCCCTGCACCCGGAACCCGCCCATCGTGTTCACGGATTGGGGGGTGAGGCCGATATGGCCCATCACCGGGATGCCCCGCTCCACCAGGAAGCTGACCGTCTCGGCGAACCGCGCGCCGCCCTCCATCTTGATCGCGCCGGCGCCGGTCTCCTTCAGCACACGGGCGGCGCTCATGAAGGCCTGCTGCGGGCTCGCCTCGTAGGAGCCGAACGGCATGTCGACGACGATGAGGGCCTTCGATGTGCCGCGGATCACGGCCTGCGCCTGGACGATCATCATCTCCAGGGTCACCGGCAGGGTCGTTTCCATCCCGTGCATGACCATGCCGAGGGAATCGCCCACCAGGATGAAGTCGCAATGGGGATCGAGGATGCTGGCGGTGTGGGCGTGGTAGGCCGTCAGCGCGATGATCTTGGCGCCTTCGGCCTTGCGCTTGGCGAGGTCCACGGCTCGGATGCGGCGTGACTGAACGACTTGCGACATCGATCTCAACCCGGTTCGGCCGGCGGCGCGAAGGCCGCAGGCATGTCGGGGATGTCTATACGCTCGGGGTGCCGAAATCACGCGCCGAGATGACGGTCACGGTCGCCTGTATCCAAGTCGCCTGTATGCAAGAAATCGGAGAGGCTGACGGATCTTATGCTGACGATGTCGGCGATGGCGTCGCCTGTCGTCGCAACCCTTGCCGGGCGTTTCCTCCCTAGACGTCGGGCCGTCTCCGGTGCCTTTATTCTGCCACAACCAGGGCCGTGTCAACGGGCGACTTTAGTCCATAAGCCCCTGATGGTGCTGAATTCGTCGGCAAGTCGCGGTCTTCCGCATGGGGACGCGTGGTATACCTTAAAAACGGGTGGTCAGGGCGGTCAGCCAGTCCGGCGAGGCCGCCACGAGGGCCGTCTCGAGACGCTTGTCGAGCCCCGTCAGAATCGCGAGCCCGGTCAGGACGAGGACGAGTCCGAGCGCGGCCTTGAGGCCCGTGCCGGCCCGCATCATCCGCGCCCGCCACGCGATCAGCACCCGTCGCGACAGCAGGCCGAGGCCGAGCAGGGGCAGGGCTGCACCGAGGCCGAAGACCAGCATGGTGAGCGCGACCTGCGCCAGATCCTTTCCCTGCGCGGCGAGGAGGGAGGCGGCGCCCAGGGTCGGCCCCACGCAGGGGCTCCACACCGCACCGAGCAGGAGGCCGACGCTGAACTGGCCAGCGAGGCCGGTGGTCGCGATGCCGCCGAAGCGCCGCTCCACCCGGTCGCTCAACGGCCCGGCGGCGGCGGCGAGACGGGTCTGAAGGGCGGGCACGATGAGGACCGCGCCGACGATGACGAGCAGGAGCGCCGCCACCGGGCGAAAAACGTCGCCGTCGAGGCCGAGACTGAACCCCACCGTCGCCACGAACAGGCCGAGCGCCACGAAGGACAGAGCGAGCCCAGCCGCCAGGGCCGCCGGCCCGAAACGATGCTCGGAAGCCGCAGCCCCCAAAACGATGGGAAGCAGCGGCAGCACGCAGGGAGAGAGGATGGTGAGAAGGCCGGCGAGGAAGGCGAGGCCGAGCGAGGCATTCATGGAAGGGACGTATTCATGACAGGGGTGCCCGCTGGATTGCCGGCGCCGCTCTACAGCGCCTTCTCCACCAGGGACTCGATCCATTCGCCCTGCGTCTCGCCCACGGAGCGGCCGACCTCCTCGCGTCCCTTGAAGACGATGAGCGTGCTCTGCATGCGGGCATCGAACCGGCGCATCAGGGCCTTCTGCGTATCGAAGTCGATCTCGTAGATTGCCAGATCCTTGAAGCGCGGCTGTTCGGACAGCGCCTTCAGGATCGGCCGCTGGGTCTTGCAGATCGGGCACCAGGGGGCCGTCACCTCCACGACGACCGCCTGGCCGGCCGCCTGGGCAGCCGCGAAGGCCGCCTCGTCGAACGGTTCGGCCGCCGAGGCGCCATAGGGGGCGGCGAGGAGGGCCGTCGTGAGGAGGAGGGCGCGACGGCTGATCATCGGGGCTGTCTCGATCGGGGATCGTGTGCGGGGCAGAGCCGGCGGCGATCCCGCGCGCCGGTTCCCCTCGTCCGTCTTTACCGCAGGGCTTCGCCAATGGGCTTGGCCGCCCAGGCGGCGTCGACCTTGAGGATCGTCGTCTCGTGGCTGTCCTGCCAGCCCTCGACCCCGTCGGCGAACCAGTAGACGCGGGAATAGCCGTTCTGGATCAGGCGCTTTCCGGCATTCCAGCTGCCCCAGCATTCGGGGTGGCAGAAGGTCACCACCGGCTTCGTCTTGTCGCCGCCGGTGAGGTCGGCGACGCGGGCAAGGAACTGCGCCTCCCGCGCCGGGTCCATGGGCGCCGCGCCCGCGCCGGGCATCCAGACGCTGCCGGGAATCGAGCGGTGGGCCGGCAGCCAGGGCCGGTCCTCCGGAAAGCCCGCCGGCTTCCGGTCGGCCAAGGCCACGTCGATCATCACCGGCTTCTCGGCGGCCACGAGGCGGTCGAGGGCACCGATATCCACCACGGTGGCGCCCGTCAGGGTTTTAGGGGTGTAGCCCTTCGGCGGCCCGGTCCAGAACCCCTCGGGTTCCGGCACGTTCACGGGCGAGTCCGCTGGGCTCGCAGCCTGTACGGTAGCGCCCGACAGGGCGGCGAGGGCGAAAGCTGCGGCTCCGATCAGTCGGATCATGCTCGGCATCCCTGTCCTCAGTTGCTCGGGCCGGGCGGGTTGAAGCTGTGCTCCCAGCGGCCCTGCTGGTTGTCCGAGGCGACCACCTTGATCGGCCCCTTGGCGTCGGGCGCGAGGCCGAAATTGATCACCGGGTTCGAGGCGATGGAGATGTCGCCGTTCATGGAGAAGACGAGCGTGCCGTTGGCGGTGACGTCGAGTTTGTTGATGTAGCGGGCCGGCGTGTAGTCCCGCGTGATCTGATTCATCTGCATCCCGCTGAAATTCGGGTGCCGGATCATCAGCGTCGCCTCCGTCGGTTTGCCCTGGCCTCCTTCGGCGAACTTCATCCTCATGTCTCCGGCGCCCTTCAGCGCCTCCTCGTCACTCATCCCCATGGGGGCCGAGCATCCGCCCGAGGCTTTGACGAACTTCACGGCCTCGTAGAGCTTGCCGTCCTTGGTCTCGGCCACGGCGTGGACGTTGGTGTAGTTGTTGATCCGCACCCGGAGCTTGATCTCGTTCGGGTCGGCGGCGGGGCCGAAGGTGATGTGCGCCGCATAGGGCGACGGGTTGTCGTCGATGACGAGATGGATCGCGGCGATCCGGTCCTTCTCCGGCATCATCAGGGTGATCGGCACCAGGGCGGCGTCGAGGGCGCGCGGCGGGGCGTCGACCTTGATCAGCGTGTCGGTGGCCTCGATCGCGCGGTCGCCGAAGATCGATGTCGAGATCTCCTTCCAGCGCTCGAGCCGCTCCGCATCGGTGTCGCTGGAACCGGCGGCGAGGGCGGAACCGCCCGTCAGCAGGGCGGCGGACAGGCACAGGGCGGCGGAAAACGACCGCCGGGTCCGGGAGGCTCGTGTCGGCGCGTGGGTAATCATGGCGTCTCTCCTCGTCGTGATGATGTGGCGCGTACTCATTCCCACTCAAGCTCCTTGTAGGCCTGAGTGACGTTGCGGCCGTTATAGGTGTCGAACAGGACCCATTTCTCGCGCTCCGACCGGCCGATACTGTCCACCGCCTTGTCGATGGGCTGGTCGGCGGCGATGGCCTTGCGGGTCTCGTCGCGCAGCATGGTGAGGTAGCGCGTCAGGTCGGCGAAGGCGGGGGCGGCGTCGACCAGGGTCGGGCCATGGCCGGGGACGGCCTTGGATGCTCCGAGCCCCGTCAGCGTCTCGACCTCCTTGAGCCAGCCGAGCAGGCTGCCGTCGAGGGACGGAACCCGGGTGACGAACAGGAGATCGGCCGGGAACAGGATGCCCGTCGCCGTATCGACCAGGGAGAGGTCGCAATTGGTGTGGGCGACGCCGTGCGCTCTGAAGCGCAGAACCCGCCCGCCGAGGTCGATCTCGGCCGTGTCGGCGACCTCCATCGTCGGGTAGACCGCCGACCCGGCCTTGTCGGCGCCGAGGATCTCCACGAGACGCGTCCTGTAGAAGTCGCCGCGCGAATCGAGGGCCGAACGCAGGGCGTGGTGGCCGATGAAGACCGGCTTGTCCCGCGCGAACGCTTGCGCGCCGAAGCAATGGTCGGGATGGACATGGGTCAGCACCACGTGGCTGACGGGCTTCGACGTGCGTTTCGCGATCTCGGCGCGGAGCCATTCCCCGTCCGTGAGGCTTCCGCCGGATTCGGTCACGAGCACGGAGTTTTCACCGACGATGAAGCCGATATTGGCGATGGCGTCGCCGTTCTCGGGCGTCGCCTCGGCATCGAGACCGCGCCGCATGAAGATGCCCGGGCCGACCTCGTCCATGGTGAAGGAGTCGGCCGCCCGGCCGAGGCTCGGCAGGCAGCACAGGCACAGCCCGCCGAACAGGGCATCGCGGCGCGTGGCCATGGTCCGCTCACGATGCGAAATCATGGCATATCCTGCGATGATCGCCCGACGAAGCGACCCGACATGAATTATCCTCCCGTTTTTATGGCTACCATCTAGTAGGTAGATTTTTGCTGCCGTCAACGGCATAAGTGCCTGGGACCGGAGCGGGCGCATCACGCCTTCGTGGCCGCCTCGCCCGTTCCGCGAAGCCAGAACCATGATCGACCGGCCATGAGAGACACGAGAGCGGAGTTGCTGGCCCGGGCCGAGATCCTGGTGCGCGGCCGGGGCTATTCCGGCTTCAGCTATGGCGACCTCGCCGAGGCGGTGAGCATCCGCAAGGCGAGCATCCACCACCATTTCCGCACGAAGACCGACCTCGCCCTCGCTCTGGTGGCGGCCTACGACGCCCGCTACGATGCGGCGCTGGCGGCCATCCTCGCCACGAAAGGGGACGCGGCCTCGCGGATCGAGGCCTATGGCCAGCTCTATCTCACCGGGGTCGAGGACGGGCTCGGCTGCCTCTGTGCGGTGCTCGCCATCGAGATGGATACTTTGCCGGACGTCCTGCGCGCCGACATCGCCCGGTTCTTCGACAAGCACATCGCCTGGCTGGAGCGGGTTCTCGCCGGGGGCTGCGCCGACGGGAGCCTGCGCCCCGGTCTCGACCCCGCCGCCACGGCCCGCTTGGTGGTGGCGACCCTTGAGGGCGCGCTCCTGCTGGAACGGCTGCTCGCCGGATCGGCCGGCTTCCGCTCTACCCTCATGGTCCTGTGCGACAGCCTCAGACCTCCTCGGATCGGGTGAGCGAACGCCCTTTCATCGGGACGGGGTGATACAATATAACAGCCACCACACAGCCGACGCGGGAGACATCCCGCGAACCCGAAGAGCCTCGCATGTCCGACAGCCCGTCCCCCGCCTCCTCGAAGATCCCCGTGACCGTGCTCACCGGCTATCTCGGAGCCGGCAAGACCACGCTCCTCAACCGCATCCTCACCGAGAATCACGGCAAGCGCTACGCCGTCATCGTCAACGAGTTCGGCGAGATCGGCATCGACAACGACCTCGTCATCGGCGCCGACGAGGAAGTGTTCGAGATGAACAACGGCTGCGTCTGCTGCACCGTGCGCGGCGACCTCATCCGCATCATGGACGGCCTCGTGAAACGGCGCGGCAAGTTCGACGCGATCATCGTCGAGACCACCGGCCTCGCCGACCCGGCGCCGGTGGCCCAGACCTTCTTCATCGACGAGGATGTGGGCGGGGCCGCCCGCCTCGACGCGGTGGTGACGGTGGCCGACGCCAAATGGCTCGCCGACCGCCTCAAGGACGCGCCGGAGGCCAAGAACCAGATCGCTTTCGCGGATGTGATCCTGCTCAACAAGGCGGACCTCGTGGAGCCCGCCGATCTCGACCGCGTCGAGGGCCTGATCCGCGCGATCAACCCCTACGCCAAGGTCCACCGCACCAGCCGCTGCGACGTCCCCCTCGATCAGGTGCTCGACCGCAACGCCTTCGACCTTTCGCGCATCCTCGACATCGAGCCGGACTTCCTCGAAGAGGGCCACCATCACCACCACGACGATGAGATGCAGTCGGTCTCGGCCCGGATCGACGGCCCGGTGGACCCGGAGAAGTTCATGCCGTGGATCTCGACCCTGACCCAGGTCCAGGGACCGGACATCCTGCGCTGCAAGGGCATCGTCGCCTTCCCCGACGAGCCTCAGCGCTTCGTCTTCCAGGGCGTCCATCAGATCCTCGACGGCGACCTGCAGGGACCGTGGAAGGACGGCGAGGCCAGGGTCTCCCGCGTCGTCTTCATCGGCCGCAAGCTCGACCCGCAGGCGATCCGCGAAGGGTTCTACGACTGCAAGGCGGCCTGACGGGACCGAGCAGGTTTCGCAGAAGTGGCCCCCGGTTCCGCGATAAAGACCTGCTTATGCCGGAAGGCGGGCTTTGTCCGGAACCGAACCGATCGGGGGCGGGCGCATTGTCCGCACGTGCCCCTCCGTCCGGATGTCCCGATGACCCTGCGCTTCGCCTTCGCCTCCCTCCTCGCCCTGACGGTGGCGGTCCCCTTGGGAAGTGTTGCGCTCTCCACGCCGGGGGAGGCGAAATACGCGATGGATCGCGAGAAGCGCTTCGGCCGCATGTGCAAGCCGCCGCTGAAATTCGCGGCCGGGGCCTGCGTCAAGCGCTGCCCCGCGGGGTATCGCGATACCGGTCGGGGCTATTGCCGCTTCAGGAACATGAACCGCTGAGATCTGCCCGCCCGCCCGCCCGTCTTCCGGACGGAACCGCCGATGACGGTGTCCGTCGCCCGGTTGGCACTCCTGGCGGTACTCCTGCCACTCGGTACCCCTGCCACTCGGTACCCCTGCGCTGGCCGCTCCCAGGGGAACGGCGCAATCCGCGAGCCAGGAAGAGCGGTTCCGCACCCTGTGCGAGCCGCCGCTGAAGCTCGCGGCCGGCGCCTGCGTCCGGGAATGCCCGGCCGGCTATCGCGACAGCGGCCTTGGCTGTTGCAGCTTTCAGCGCATGAGCGATTGAATGGGAGCGATTCTCCGCCCCGGATCACGCCCGGCCATCTCATGCGGATAATCTTGACCGAGTCGCCAAGGTATCGTCGCCAAGGTATCGGCGAGTCGCCCAACCCTTCTCGATCGGAACCAGCGATGATCCTGCGCCTTGCCTGCTCCACCGCTCTCCTGTTCGCGGTGTCCCTGCCCCATGCCGCGATGGCCGGCCCGGCGCAGGATTACGAATTCCGGCCGCGGAGCGTGCGCAACGCCTGCCGCCCGCCGCTGAAATTCGCGGCCGGCGCCTGCGTCCGCCGCTGCCCCGCCGGCTATCGCGACAACGGCTCCACCTGCGGCCTCAAGTCCATGAGGCACTGAGCCAAGGCGTCCAGCGCCCCACCGATCGACGGTCGCTCGCGGATCGAGACGGCCGACGCGGGCTTGCGTGAAAGACTTGGTTTACCATTCCGGCACAGGATCGCATCCGAGCCGGTCCGATGCTGCCGGCGGCTGTCGGCTGCTCGTTCCGGGCGCCGAAAGGCTCACGGAGAGCGCCGATCCCATGATGTCCCGCGCGGAACGCACGCCCCTGACCGATTGGTGGTGGACCGTCGATCGCGGCCTGCTGGCCGGGCTCACCGCCCTGATGGTGGCCGGCCTCGTCTTCCTCATGGGCGGCGGACCGCCGGTGGCCGAGAAGATCGGCCTGCCGACCTTCCACTTCCTCAACCGGCAGGCGATGTACCTCGCCCCGACGATCCTGATCATCGTCGCGGTGTCGTTCCTATCCCTGCGCCACATCCGGCGCGTGGCTCTGGCCACCTGGATCGTCGGCGTCACCCTCTGCATCCTCGCCGGCAAGTTCGGCCCCGAGATCAAGGGCGCGCATCGCTGGATCCAGTTCGGCCCCTTCGGCCTGCAGCCCTCGGAATTCGTGAAGCCCGCCTTCGTGGTCGTGGCTGCCTGGGCCTTCTCGGAAGGGGCGCAGCGCCGCGACATGCCCGGCGGCCTGCTGGCGATCCTGCTCCTGCCCGTCACCATCGTGCCGCTGATCCTGCAGCCGGATTTCGGCCAGACCATGCTGATCACCATCGTCTGGTGCGCGCTGTTCTTCGTGGCCGGCCTTCACTGGTTCTGGGTCGCGGGCCTCGGCGTCGCGGGCCTCCTGGGCGTCGGCGTCGCCTACCAGTTCCTGCACCACGTCCGCGAGCGCATCACCCGCTTCCTCGACAAGGATTCCGGCGACAGCTTCCAGGAATACTGGGCGCGCGAATCGTTCAATTCCGGCGGCTGGTTCGGCACCGGCCCGGGGGAGGGCGTGGCCAAGCGCCACCTGCCCGACGCCCATACCGACTTCATCTTCTCGGTGACCGGCGAGGAATTCGGCGTCCTCGTCTGCCTCGGCCTCGTCTGCCTCTTCGCCTATATCGTCATGCGCGGACTGAAACTGGCGCGGCGCACCGATGACACCTTCACCCGCCTGGCGATTACCGGCCTCACCACCCTGTTCGGCCTTCAGGCCTGCATCAACATGGCGGTGAACGTGCGGCTCATGCCGGCCAAGGGCATGACCCTGCCCTTCGTCTCCTATGGCGGATCCTCGCTGATCTCGCTCGCGCTCGGCATGGGCTTCCTCGTGGCGCTCACCCGCAAGCGGCCGCGCATGTCGACCCTGAGCCAGAAGCCCCCGGGCACCGCGCCCGCCACCGTCGCCGGAGTGATGCGGTGACCGTGCGGACAGCCACCATCCTGCTCTGTGCCGGCGGCACGGGCGGGCACCTCTTCCCGGCCGAGAGCCTCGCTCATGCCCTGCGGGCGCGCGGAATCCGCGTGGTGCTGGCCACCGACGCCCGCGTCGATTCCATCGCCGGCGAGTTCCCGGCCTCGGAGATCGTCACCATCGCCTCGGCGACGCCGTCGGGCCGCTCCATCGTCAAGCGGGCGGGCGCGCTCCTCACCCTCGGGCGCGGCTTCGGCGTGGCGGCCAGGGAAATCAGGCGCATCGACCCGGCGGCCATCGTCGGCTTTGGCGGTTACCCCACCGTGCCGCCGGTTCTCGCCGGGCAGATCCTGCGCGTGCCGACGATCCTGCACGAGCAGAACGCGGTGATGGGCCGCGCCAATGCCTTCCTCGCGCGCGGCGCCCGGGCCATCGCCACCGGCTTCCGGCAAGTGCGCGGCATCCCCGTGAAGGCGCTGGCACCGCGCACCCATACCGGCAACCCCCTGCGTCCCGCCGTCCTCGCGGCGGCCGAGAGCCCCTATCCGCCGCTCGGCGAGTCCGACGGCCTGCATCTCCTCGTCTTCGGCGGCAGCCAGGGCGCGGCGGTGATGGGGCAGGTGGTGCCGAAAGCCATCGCGCAGCTGCCCGCCGACCTCCGCGCCCGGCTGACGCTGGTGCAGCAGGTGCGGGCGGAAGACCTCACCGAAGTCCAGAACCTCTACCTCTCCCTCGGCCTCGCAGGGCTCGAGACGGCGCCGTTCTTCAAGGACCTGCCCGCCCGCATGGCGCGCAGCCACCTCGTGATCGGGCGCTCGGGCGCCTCCACCGTGTCGGAGCTCGCCGCCATGGGGCGGCCGTCGATCCTGGTGCCGTTGCCCGGTGCCCTCGACCAGGACCAGGCCGCCAACGCCGCGACCCTCGGGAGCATCGGCGCGGCGCTCGCCATCCAGCAGAGCGCCTTCACCCCAGACCGCCTCACGGCCGAGCTCCTCGACCTCTTCACCCATCCGGCAAAATTGACCGCGGCGGCCGCAGCCGCCAAAAGCGCGGGCATCCACGATGCCGCCGAGCGGTTGGCCGATGTCGTCCTCCAGACGGCAGCCCGCACCTGATTCCGAGCCGGGGCGCCCCCACGCGCTCCGCGACACGACGAGACTGGTTCACACCATGAAGCTGCCCGACAAGCTCGGTCCCATCCATTTCATCGGCATCGGCGGCATCGGCATGTCCGGCATCGCCGAAGTGATGTCGAACCTCGGCTATACCGTCCAGGGGTCGGACGCCAACGACAACGCCAACGTCCGCCGGCTGGCCGAGAAGGGCATGAAGACCTTCATCGGCCATGCCGCGCAGAACGTGGAGGAGGCCGCCCTCGTGGTGGTCTCCACCGCGATCCGCCGCGACAACCCCGAACTCATCGCCGCCCGCGAGCGCCGCCTGCCGGTGGTGCGCCGGGCCGAGATGCTGGCCGAACTGATGCGCTTCAAGTCCTGCGTCGCCATTGCGGGCACGCATGGCAAGACTACCACCACCTCCCTGGTGGCGACCCTGCTCGACGCCGGCAACATGGACCCCACCGTCATCAACGGCGGCATCATCAACGCCTACGGCACCAATGCCCGTATGGGCGAGGGCGAGTGGATGGTGGTGGAGGCCGACGAATCCGACGGCACCTTCCTGAAGCTGCCCGCCGATGTCGCCATCGTCACCAACATCGATCCCGAGCATCTCGATCATTTCGGCTCGTTCGAGGCGGTGAAGGATGCGTTCCGGCGCTTCATCGACAACATCCCGTTCTACGGCTTTGCCGTGATGTGCATCGACCATCCGGTGGTGCAGGACCTCGTCGGCCATATCGAGGATCGCCGCATCATCACCTACGGCGAGAACCCGCAGGCCGATGTCCGCCTCATCGACGTGGACCTGCGCGGCGGCCAGAGCCGCTTCCGCGTCATGATCCGCGACCGTCGCCCCGGCTTCCGCATGGAGATGGAGGATCTCGTCCTCCCCATGCCGGGCAAGCACAACGCGCTCAACGCCACCGCGGCCCTCGCCGTCGCGCACGAACTCGGCGTCGAGCCCGAGGCGATCCGCAAGGCGCTGGCCGGGTTCGGCGGCGTCAAGCGCCGCTTCACCAAGACCGGCGAATGGAACGGCGCTCTGATCTTCGACGATTACGGACACCATCCGGTGGAGATCAAGGCGGTGCTGAAGGCCGCCCGCGCCTCCACCGAGGGCAACGTCGTCGCCATCGTCCAGCCGCATCGCTACACCCGGCTCGCCTCGCTGTTCGACGATTTCTGCACCTGCTTCAACGATGCCGACACGGTCATCGTCGCCCCCGTCTACGCGGCGGGCGAGGCGCCCATCGAGGGCATGGACCGCGATGGCCTCGTCTCTGGCCTGAAGTCGCGCGGCCACCGCGACGCCATCGCCCTCGATCGCACCGAGGACCTCGCCGGCCTCGTGGCGACGCGGGCGAAACCCGGCGACTACGTCGTCTGCCTGGGCGCCGGCAACATCACGCAATGGGCCTATGCCCTGCCGGGCGAATTGGCGGCGCTGCAGGGGTGAGCCCCGCTCAGATCACCGGCGCGGCCGGGACGAGGTCTTCCACGTCGACGCCGAGCGCGTCGGCCAGTGCCCGAAAGACGACCATGTCGCTCATCTTGGTCCCGTCTTCGGTGGCCGTCAGATCCGCGTATGAAATGCCGCTGCTGGCCGCCAGCTCGGCCGCCGACAGGCCACGTCGGACGCGCCAGAAGGCGAGCGGAGACGGCGCCCGGCGCAACGCATCGAGATCGGCTTCACTGAGCATCTCGTCCTCGCCGGAAGCGAGCCGGGCCTGCGATGTGACCAAGGTCTGCAGGTCCGACGCATCCTCGGCCAAAGCGGCCAGCCGTTCGAACTCGGCCTCGGGCATGATGACGATGGATTCGCCGGACGGCGTCTGCGTGCGCACGATGGTCATGATGCTGGATCCTACCCGTAGATCGAGCCGCGGGGACCGACGGCATGCACAATGACCCGATCCGGCTCGATCGTGAAGATCACGCGCCAATCACCGATCCGCAGGCGAAAGCCCTCGGCCCCTTTCAGGGCCTTGATGTTATTGGGCAGAGCCGCGGGGTCGTCGGCGAGCGTTCTCAGTTTCTCGCGTATCAGCGCTTCGGTGTTGGCCGGCATACGGGCGAGCGCCCGAGCCGCGGGACGGGTGTAGACGATCGTACGGCCCATGCCACCGCCTGTCGCGGACGCCGACAACTTTCCGTTGAATACGCCGGAAGGCAAGAGATTCGATGACCGCCTTTCCCGACATCACTCCCGCCATCCGCGCCGCCGCTCCCGCTTTGCGCGGGCGGCTCCTGGCGAATCCGTCGCTCGCCGACCTCACCTGGTTCCGCGTCGGCGGTCCGGCGCAGGTGCTGTTCACGCCGGCCGACGAGGAGGATCTGGCGCATCTCCTTGGCGCCCTCGACCCCGAGCTTCCGGTGACCGTGATCGGCCTCGGCTCGAACCTCATCGTCCGCGACGGCGGCATTCCCGGCATCACCATCCGGCTCGGCGGCAAGGCCTTCGGTTCCGTTGAGATCGACGGCGAGACCCTGCGCGCCGGGACCGCCGTGCCCGACATGCGCCTCGCCAAGGCGGCGGCCGAGGCGTCCCTCGACGGATTGGCCTTCTTCCGGGGCATTCCCGGCTCCATCGGCGGCGCGCTCCGCATGAATGCCGGCGCCCATGGCGGGGAGACCACCGACGTGCTGGTGGAGGCGCGGGGCATCGACCGCACGGGGGCGCTGCGCCGTTTCACCCATGCCGAGATGGGTTTCACCTACCGCCACAGCGAGGCGCCCGAGGACGTGGTCTTCACGAGCGCGCTGTTCCGGGGCCGTCCCGGCGACCGGCAGGACATCGAAGCGGAAATGGACCGCGTCACCGCCGCCCGCGAGGCGGCCCAGCCGATTCGCGAGCGCACCGGCGGCTCGACCTTCAAGAACCCGCCGGGCGGCAAGGCGTGGCAGCTCGTGGACGCCGCCGGCTGCCGTGGGCTGACGATGGGCGGCGCCCAGGTCTCGGAGATGCACTGCAACTTCCTGATCAACCGCGCCGGCGCCACCGCCGCCGATATCGAGGGGCTTGGCGAGGAGGTCCGCCGCCGGGTGCGCGAGACGTCCGGCGTCGAGCTGCATTGGGAGATCAAGCGGATCGGCGTCCCGGCATCCGAGCGCGGATAAGGGCGACCCCGAATCGATTGCGACGCTCGGAACGGCGGCTGATGCCACCGGGCGGATTCTAGCACGACCGTGCTCCGGCCATGGCCGGCGGCACGACATCGGAAGGAACCGGAAATGTCCCAGCACGTCGCCGTCCTCATGGGCGGATGGTCCTCCGAGCGTCAGGTCTCCCTGAACTCGGGCCGCGCCTGCGCGGACGCCCTCGAAGGGGAGGGGTTCCGCGTCACGCAGGTGGATGTCGGGCCGGACATCGCCACCGTGCTCACGGAGCTGCGTCCCGACGTGGCCCTCAACGCCCTGCACGGCCCGGCCGGCGAGGACGGCACGATTCAGGGGCTGCTGGAGATCCTGCGCATCCCCTACACCCATTCGGGCGTCCTGGCCTCGGCCCTGGCGATGCATAAGGAACGTGCCAAAACGATCATGAAGGCCGCCGGGGTGAGCGTTCCGGAAGGGTGTGTCGTTAACCGTCATGATGCCGCGAAGGCACACCCGTTAACTCCGCCCTACGTGATCAAACCCATCGCCGAAGGCTCCTCCATGGGTGTCATCATCGTGCGGGACGGGCGCTCCCACCCACCCCAGATTCTCGCATCGGACGAGTGGGTCTACGGCGAGCAAGTCCTTGCGGAGACTTACGTTGCTGGCCGCGAGCTCACCTGCGCGGTGATGGGGGACAAGGCCCTCGGGGTGATCGAGATCAAGCCCGCTTCGGGGGAGTGGTACGACTTCGATGCGAAGTACGCCGAGGGGGGGTCGATCCACGTCCTCCCGGCAGAAATTAAACCAAAAATTTACCAGCGTGTCCAAGAGTTGTCGTTAACGGCGCATCAAGCACTTGGATGCCGGGGCATCAGCCGTGCGGACCTTCGTTACGACGACACACCGGGTGGAACCGGTGCCCTCGTCGTCCTGGAGGTCAACACGCAGCCCGGGATGACCAAGACGAGCCTTGTGCCGGAGATCGCAGCCTACGCTGGCTTGAGTTTCGGTGAGCTCGTCCGATGGATGGTGGAGGACGCTACTCTGGGTCGTTGAACGCCGCCGAACAGGCCGGCGTCGACGGACCCCCTGCGCCCGGATCGGGCTCGCTCGTCGCCGGTCTGGCGGCGCGCCTGCCGCGACTGGTGCGCCCCTTCATGCGCTCGCGCCGTTCGCGGCTCGGGCAGCCGATCGAGCGGCGCATCCCCCGTCATGCGGGCACGCTGACCCTCGCGGTGACCTTCGCCGCCCTGTCGGTGACCGGCTTCGTCGCCAGCGGCCGCTACGACCGCTTCGTGCTCGAGAACGGGCACGTCTCGGACGTCCTGGCCCGGCTGGCCGGTTTCGGCGTCGAGCGCGTCACCATTTCCGGCATCGCCCGTCTCTACGAGCGGGAAGTGCTGCAGGCGGCCGGCATCGACGGCCACTCCTCCGTGGTCTTCCTCGACGTCGCCGAAGCGCGTCAGCGCCTCCTCGACGTGCCGCTGATCGCCAGCGTCTCGGTGCGCAAGGTCTATCCGAACGAGATCGTCATCAGCCAGGTCGAGCGCGAGCCCGCCGCCCTGTGGCAGCGCAACGGCGAGATCTCGGTCATCGCCGCCGACGGCACCGTCATCGACGAGATGCGCGACGACCGCTACGCCGCGCTCCCCCTCGTGGTGGGCGAAGAGGCCAACGAGCGCCTCAAGGATTACCTCGCCCTCATCGAGGCGGCGGGCGAACTCGGCGAGCGGGTCAAGGCCGGCACCTACGTGTCCGGCCGGCGCTGGACCCTGAAGCTCGACGGCGTCGACATCCGCCTGCCGGAGACCGGGGCCGCCGAGGCCCTGGCCCGCCTCGTCAAGCTCGAGCGCGACAGCCGCATCCTCGAGAAGGACATCATCGCCGTGGACCTGCGGCTGCCCGACCGGGTGGTGGTGCGGCTCACGGAGGAGGCGGCCGCCACGCGCGCCGAATCCCAGAAGAAGAAGCCGAAGGGCAAGGGGACCGAGACATGAGCCGTACGATCCGTCCGGCGCCTCTCGCGTCCCGCCAGCCCGCCCTTCCCGCCTCCTTCGCCCGGTAATCCGATGCACGCGCAACACGGCCTCACGCCGCGTATGAAACCGCTCTCCGCGCGCCGGAGCACCATCCTCTCGGTGCTCGATATCGGCACGAGCAAGGTCGTCTGCCTCATCGCCGAGCTCCAGCCGGCCGAGGCCCTCACCACCCTGCGCGGACGGACCCATTTCGCCCGCATCATCGGCATCGGGCATCAGCGCTCGCACGGCCTCAAGGGCGGTGCCATCGTCGATCTCGAAGCCGCCGAGGGCGCGATCCGCCAGGCGGTCCACGCCGCCGAGCGGATGGCCAAGGTCGAGGTCCAGTCGGTCATCGTCAACATCTCCGGCGGCCGCCTCGGCTCGCAGCATTTCGAGGCGCAGGTCGGCGTCCGCTCCGGCACCGTCATGGGTGCCGACGTGGAACGCGCCCTGGAGACGGCGAGCGCCCATGGCGTCAGCCCCGGCCGCACCGTGCTCCACGCCCTTCCCACCGGCTACGCCATCGACGGGCAGGGCGCGGTCATCGATCCCACCGGGATGATCGGCCAGTCCCTCGGCGTCGATCTCCACGTGGTCACGGCGGAGGCCGCCGCCGCCCGCAACCTGATGCTCGCGGTGGAACATTGCCATCTCGGCGTCGAGGCGGTGATCGCCACCCCCTATGCCGCCGGGCTCTCCGCCCTGGTGGACGACGAGGCCGAGATGGGCGTCTGCGTCGTCGACATGGGCGGCGGCACCACCAGCTTCGGCGTGTTCGAGGGCGGGCACCTCGTCCACGTGGACGCCCTGGCGGTAGGCGGCCACCACGTCACCATGGACATCGCCCGCGGCCTCTCCACCCGGGTGGTGGCGGCCGAGCGTCTCAAGACCCTCTACGGTTCGGCGATCTCCACCGCCTCCGACGAGCGCGACATGATCGCGGTCCACGGGGTCGGCGAGGACGAGGGCGACGCCCCCACCCACGTGCCGCGCTCGCAGCTCGTGCGGATCATCAAGCCGCGGGTGGAGGAGATCGTCGAACTCGTTCGCGATCGTCTGCGCAACGCGGGCTTCGCCGCCCAGGCCGGCCGCCGGGTGGTGCTGACGGGGGGCGCGAGCCAGCTCGTCGGTCTGCCCGAGGTCGCCCGCCGGGTGATGCAGGGCCAGGTGCGGATCGGCCGGCCGCTGGGCATCCGCGGCCTGCCGGAGGCCGCCAAGGGACCCGCCTTCTCCGCCGCGGTGGGCCTGCTGGTCTACCCGCAGGTGGCGCATGCGGAGCATTTCGAGCCGCGGGGGCAGGGCGCCTTCGCGGGCACCGGAACCGACGGCTACATCCCCCGCGTGTACCGCTGGTTGCGGGAGAGTTTCTAGGGACGAGGCCCGCCCCCGGAAGGGGGTGGGGCGACGACACAATCGGCGCCTCTGCGGAGGCGCTCATCGGCAACGCGAAAACGGCACGAAGGGCTCGACACCATGGCCATCTCTCTCCAGGCGCCTGACATCCGCGAACTCAAGCCCCGCATCACCGTCTTCGGTGTCGGCGGCGCCGGCGGCAACGCCGTCAACAACATGATCGAATCCGGCCTGCTGGGCTGCGAGTTCGTCGTCGCCAACACCGATGCCCAGGCGCTCACCTCCTCCAAGGCCGAGCGCGTGATCCAGATGGGCCTCGGCGTGACGCAGGGGCTCGGCGCCGGCTCGCACCCCGAGGTCGGCTCGGCCGCCGCCGACGAGGTCATCGACGAGATCCGCGACCAGCTCTCGGGCGCCCACATGTGCTTCATCACCGCCGGCATGGGCGGCGGCACCGGCACCGGTGCGGCTCCCGTCATCGCCCGCGCCGCCCGCGACATGGGCATCCTCACCGTCGGCGTCGTGACCAAGCCGTTCCAGTTCGAGGGCGTGCGCCGCATGCGCACCGCCGAGGCCGGCATCCAGGAGCTCCAGGCCGCCGTCGACACCCTCATCGTGATCCCGAACCAGAACCTGTTCCGGGTCGCCAACGAGAAGACCACCTTCGCCGACGCCTTCGCCATGGCCGATCAGGTGCTCTATTCGGGCGTCGCCTGCATCACCGACCTGATGGTCAAGGAAGGCCTCATCAACCTCGACTTCGCCGACGTCCGCGCGATCATGCGCGGCATGGGCAAGGCGATGATGGGCACCGGCGAGGCCTCCGGCGAGAAGCGCGCCAACCGCGCCGCCGAAGCCGCCATCGCCAACCCGCTCCTCGACGACGTGTCGATGAAGGGCGCGCGCGGCCTGCTGATCTCGATCACCGGCGGCAACGACCTCACCCTGTACGAGCTCGACGAAGCCGCGACGCGCATCCGCGAGGAAGTGGATTCGGACGCCAACATCATCCTCGGCGCCACCTTCGACGAGAGCCTCGACGGCATCATCCGCGTCTCCGTGGTGGCCACCGGCATCGAGCCGGCGCTGATCACCGCGCATTCGCAGAACAACCCCGAGATCGTCCAGACCGAGCAGCGGATCGCGGAAGTGGCCGAGCGCCTGCGTGCGGAAGCGAGGGCCAGGGCGGCACAGCCCGCCCCCACCTTTCGTGCCCCCGAGCAGCCGCTGACCGCTCCGGCCCCCGCACCCCAGGCGCAGATCCAGCCGCAGGCCCCGCGCCCGGTGGCGTCCGAGCCGGTGGCCATGGCCCCCGAGCCCCTGCGCATGGAGGCCCAGGCCGCCCCGATGACCCGCGACGAGGTCGTCCTGACCCAGACGCAGCCGCGCACCGCGATGGCCTACGAGCCCGCTCCCGCCCCGGTCCAGGCTCCGGCCCCCGTGCAGCAGGTCGCCGGCCCGTTCGTGCCGCCGCGTCCGGCCGTGGCGGTGGCCCGCGCCCCGCGCATGCCGCAGATCCAGGACCTGCCGATGCCCGGCCAGGCCCAGCTCCGCGCCCAGCGCGGTGAGGAGCCGGCCGAGCCGGCAGGGGATTCCAAGCGGATGACCCTGCTGCGCCGCCTCGCCACCGTCGGCTTCGGCGGACGCCGCGAGGAGGCCGAGGCCGCCCCGCTGCCGCCCATGCGCGCTCCCGCCCCGCAGCCGGCACCCCAGCCGGAATACGCCAAGCGGGCGCCCGTGGCGGCTCCCCCGGCCTATCGTCCGGCCCAGGGCAACCTCGACGCACAGGGACGTGTGGCCCCCCAGCCCCGTCTGATGGATGACGACCAGCTCGAAATCCCGGCCTTCCTGCGTCGCCAGGCGAACTGAAACGCCACGCTAAGCGGCCGTAGCGGTTTTTATGCAACAAGCCCGGGGTCTCAGGACCCCGGGCTTAACCTCGTTTTAAGTCCTTGTCCGGAAACGGTTATCCGGAACGTCTCCGGAAAGCGTGTCTGTAACAGAGCGTAAGAAAGCGTGATTTGGCTAACGCTTCGGCCGCCGCGTATACGATTTTTGGAACGAAAAAGGCGCGGCGGTTTCGCCGTCAGCGCTCGCAGGGGCTTCAAGCAGCGGACGGGTCAAAGAGGCGGCGCAATCCCGTAATCCAGGGAGAGCGAGCCTGATCACGGCCGAGGGCTAGGGAATGCGGACGAACCAACAGATCACACTCAAGGGCCCGGCCACGCTTCGTGGCATCGGTGTCCATTCCGGGAAGCCGGTGGAGATCACTCTCCACCCCGCTGCGGCCAATCACGGTATCTGCTTCCTCCGTACCGGAATGCCCACGGGCCACGATCGGCTCATCAAGGCCCACCATGCATGCGTCTCCGCCACAGAGTTGTGCACCGTCATCGGTGACGTGGAGAGCGGCGCGGTCGCCACCATCGAGCACCTGATGTCCGCCCTCTTCGGGCTCGGCATCGACAACGTCCTCGTCGAGATCGACGGGCCGGAAATGCCGATCCTGGACGGCAGCGCCCGCCTCTACGTCGAAGCCATCGACGCCGTCGGCATCACCACCTGCGGGGCTCCCCGCCGCTGGATCAAGGTGCTCCGCACCGTCCGCATCGAGGTCGGACGCGCCTTCGCCGAACTCCGCCCCATCGACCGGGGCTTCCGCCTCGACGTCGAGATCGACTTCGACAATCCGGTGATCGGCCGCAGCCGCAAGGCGATGGACCTGAACCCCGCCTCCTACCGCCGCGAGATCGCCGGCGCCCGCACCTTCGGCATGATGAAGGATGTGGAGCGCTACTGGAAAGCCGGCTTCGCCCTCGGCGCCTCCCTCGAGAACACCGTGGCCGTCGGCGACAACGCCGTCGTCAACCCCGAGGGCCTGCGCTACGCCGACGAGTTCGTGCGGCACAAGTATCTCGATGCCGTCGGCGACCTGGCCCTCGCCGGCCTGCCGATCCAGGGCGCCTACCGCTCCTATTGCGGCGGTCACCGGATGAATGTCGGCGTCCTCGACGCGCTGTTCGCCGACCGCGCCAACTACACGATCGTCGAAGCCCCCGGCGCCCGCCGCGAGACCACCCGGCCGGAATTCGGCGTCGGTCTCAGCCTCGCCGCCTTCGCCAGCGACCTGTAACCGACAAGCAACATCCTCGCTTCGAATGCGTCCGCCGCTCGGCCGCCGCTTTCACGCCCAAATCGGACGCCACTGGTAAATCGTCCGTGACAAGAGGCGAGGTCGCGTGTGCCCCATCGAGGCACATGGGCCGTGGCACCGTGCCGTCAGCCGCTCGACCGACATTTGTGATGGCTTGACGATGCGGCCCCCTTGACGGGTCCATCTGTTGGGGGAACCGGAATGCGTCTCAACGATCGTAACCGCGGGGCGACGGCAGCCGTGCTCCTGACGCTGTGCGGCCTCGGCCTCGGCGGCTGCGACGCCCTCGACTCGATCAATCCCTTCGCCGAGAAGTACAAGCCCGAGGTCATTCCGGACGTCCCGGCCGACAAGCTCTACAGCGAGGGCCTGGCCAAGATGGAAGACAAGGACTTCGAGGGCGCGTCGAAGAAGTTCGGCGAACTCGACAAGGCCTATGCCTATTCCGACTGGTCGCGCAAAGCGCTGCTGATGACCGCCTACTCGAATTACGAGGGCGCCAAATACGACGACGCCATCAACGCCTCGAAGCGCTACCTCCAGCGCCACCCGGCGAGCAAGGACGCGGCCTACGCCCAGTACCTGATGGCGATGTCGCATTATAAGCAGATCCCCGACGTGACCCGCGATCAGGACCGCTCCGAGAAGGCGCTGGCCGGTCTCCAGGAGCTCGTCCAGAAATACCCGACCTCGGAATACGCCGCGGACGCCAAGGCCAAGATCCAGATCACCCGCGACCAGCTCGCCGGCAAGGAGATGGAAGTCGGCCGCTTCTACCTGGAGCGCCGCAACTTCCCCGCCGCGATCAACCGGTTCCGCGATGTGGTGAGCAAGTACCAGACGACCCGCCACGCCGAGGAGGCGCTGGAGCGTCTGGTGGAGGCCTACATGGCGCTCGGCATCACCGCCGAGGCGCAGACCGCCGCCGCCGTGCTCGGCCACAACTTTCCCGACAGCCCCTGGTACAAGGATGCGTTCGCGCTCCTGCAGAACGGCGGCCTGGAGCCCCGCGAGGAGAAATCCTCCTGGCTCAGCAAGGTCTATCGCGGCGTCATCGGCCGTACCGCCGACGCGCGCTGAAGCGCCCTTCGCCGAAACGATTGCCGGTTCCGCGAGAAAGAGCGCGGCAGACCAGAGCTCTTGAGCGCATCGTCTCGGCCCGCGACGACACGCTTTCGGTGGCGGGCCATTTTTTGGGGTGAAGCGGTCGCCGCTTCGCCGTAAGACGTGGCCACCGTATCCAACGAGGCCAACCCCGCGGCATGCTGAGCCAGCTCGCGATCCGCGACATCGTTCTCATCGATAAGCTCGCCCTGAACTTCCGCGAAGGCCTCAGCGTCCTGACCGGGGAGACGGGCGCGGGCAAATCGATCCTGCTCGACGCCTTCGCCCTGGCCCTGGGCGGGCGCGGCGATGGCGGCCTCGTGCGCCACGGAGAAGGGCAGGGCGGCGTCACCGCCGTGTTCGACGTGCCCCTCGACCATCCCGCCCGCCGCCTCGCCGCCGAGGCCGATCTCGATACCGAGGGCGATCTGATCCTGCGCCGCGTGCAGATGGCCGACGGCCGCACCCGCGCCTTCGTCAACGACCAGCCGGTGGGCGTGCAGGTCCTGCGCGCCATAGGCGCGGCCCTGGTGGAGATCCACGGCCAGCACGACGACCGGGCGCTCGCCGATCCCGGGACCCACCGCGCCATCCTCGATGCCTTCGGCGGGTTGCAGGGCCCCCTCGCGGCGGTGGGGGAGGCGGCCAAGCGCGTGCGCGCCGCCCGCTCCGCCCTGGCCGAGCACCGCGCCAGGGTGGAGGCCGCGCGCAAGGAGGTCGACTTCCTGCGCCATGCGGCGTCGGAGCTGGAGACTCTCGATCCGCAGGCCGGCGAGGAGACCTCGCTCGCCGAGCGCCGTATGGTCATGCAGCAGAGCGAGAAGGTGGCCCGCGAGCTCTCCGAGGCGATCGAGGCGGCGGGCGGTCCGAATTCCGCCGTGTCCCACCTCTCCTCGGCCATGCGCAAGCTGGAGCGGCGGGTGAGCCAGATCCCGGCCCTGGTGGAGCCCTGCATCGCCGCCCTCGACGCGGCACTGTCCGCCCTAGACGAGGCCCATTCCGTCCTCGACACGGCCCTGCGCGAATCCGAGTTCGACCCGCGCGAGCTTGAGCAGGTGGAGGAGCGCCTGTTTGCGCTGCGCGCGGCCTCCCGCAAGTATCAGGTGCCGGTGGACGATCTCGCCGCCCTGCGCCAGCGCTACGAGGCGGATGTGGCTGCCATCGATGCCGGCGAGGAGGCCCTCGGCGGCCTCGAAGCGACGCTGGCGCAGGCCGAGGCGGCCTATGCCAAGGCCGCAACGAAACTCGGGGAGGGCCGCCGCAAGGCCGCCAAAGCCCTCGACCTCGCGGTGAAAGCCGAGTTGCCGCCTCTGAAGCTGGAACGCGCCCGCTTCATCACCGAGATCGTCACCGACCCCGAATCGCGCGATCCGGCGGGCTACGACCGGGTGGAGTTCTGGGCGCAGACCAATCCCGGAACCCGGCCCGGCCCGATGATGAAGGTTGCGTCGGGCGGCGAGCTCTCGCGCTTCATGCTCGCCCTCAAGGTGGTGCTGGCCGACAAGGGCTCGGCCCCGACCCTGATCTTCGACGAGATCGATACCGGCGTCGGCGGTGCCGTGGCCGATGCCATCGGTGCCCGCCTCGCCCGTCTCGCGGCAGGTGTCCAGGTCGTGGCCGTGACCCATGCGCCCCAGGTCGCCGCGCGGGCCGAGACGCATTTCCTCATCGCCAAGGACCCGGTGAAGGGCGGCGACCGGGTCGCCACCCGCGTCTCCGCCTTGGAAGCGCCCGCCCGCCGGGAGGAGATCGCCCGGATGCTCGCCGGCGCCACGGTCACCGACGAGGCCCGCGCGGCGGCCGCCCGCCTTCTTCAATCCACGGATGCTTGACGCGCGATCTTAACCTTCGGTTAACCATCTTGCGCGATGGTATGGGTACGACGCAGGGAATCTTATGGAAACGCGTCGGCACATCGGGAGATCGCGTGATGGATCTGGGAGACGGTGAGACCGATCCCCGGCCCGTGAACGAAGCGGACGGGCTGCCGATTCTAACAAGTCCGACCCGCCACCATCTGGGCGGCACTCTTCGGGCGATCTATGAGGACACGTTCGACACCCAGCCGATCCCCGACGGGCAGATCGACCTGCTCCTGCGCCTCCGGCACAAGGAACGCGACCGCCGCCGCGTGGGCTGAGGCGTCCCCCGGCCTGTCGCCGCTACCAGCGGCGAGCCCCCGGCATGCGCTGGTACTCGGCGCCGCGGATCAAGGTCATCACCGCGTCTAGCTCAGCCAGCAGGGCGCGCTCCTCCTCGCCCGCTTTCTCCACCTCGTCCGGATCGGTCCCGAACTGCCGGCGCTGCTGGGCACGGGAGAGGTCGAGCTCCAAATCCTCCCTGCGTGCATGCAGGGCAAGGAAATCGGCATCGCCATCACCCCCTGTGGGCGTCACGCTCGATTCGTTCTCCAAGTCGCTGACCTTCCAGGACGTCTGGCGAGACGGGCTGCTCCGTCGTCGCCATTGCCGAATCGTATAACGCACGAGGCCGTCAAACCGTGCCGCCTCGTCCGGGCACCGGTCCACACCCCGATTTCTCCCTGTCCCACACTGCTCATGCGGTCAACGGGTGGCCCCTGTCATCGATCTGTCATGGCTCCGTCATAGAGCCAGCATGATCGGGCGGGTAACGGTGCGCTGCAGCAGGATTGCTCTTGCAGCGCGGCACGTACAGCGCCCGGACAGATTACGGAGAGCCACCGTGAAACCCTTCCATTTCGCCCTCGCCATCGGGCTCGCGACCGCTCAGTTCGGCGCCGTCGCCCAGGCCGCCGACATCACCGGTGCCGGCGCGACCTTCCCCTTCCCGGTCTATTCGAAATGGGCCGAAGCCTACCGCAAGGAGACCGGCACGGGCCTCAACTACCAGTCCATCGGCTCGGGCGGCGGCATCAAGCAGATCCAGGCCAAGACCGTCGATTTCGGCGCCACCGACGCGCCCCTCAAGGGCCCGGCCCTGGAGAAGGACGGCCTCGTCCAGTTCCCCACCGTCATGGGCGGCGTCGTCACCGTGGTGAACATCGCCGGTGTCGAGCCGGGCAAGCTCAAGCTCACCGGTGAGCTCATCGCCGACATCTACGCCAACAAGATCACCAAGTGGAGCGATGCCAAGATCGCCGCGGTCAACCAGGGGCTGAAGCTCCCCGACTCGCCGATCACTCCGGTCTACCGTTCGGACGCGTCCGGCACGACCAGCATCTTCACCACCTATCTCAGCGCGGTCTCCGAGAGCTGGAAGAAGGAATTCGGTGCGGCCACCACGGTCAGCTGGCCCGCCGGCCAGGGCGGCAAGGGCAACGAGGGCGTCACCGCCACCGTCAAGCAGGTGCCGAACTCCATCGGCTACGTGGAATCCGCCTACGCCAAGCAGAACAAGCTCAGCTACTCGCTGATCCAGAACAAGGCCGGCAAGTTCCCGGCTCCCGACGACAAGGCGTTCCAGGCCGCCGCCGCCTCCGCCGACTGGAAGGCGGCCCCGGGCTTCGGCATCTCCCTCGTCAACCAGGCCGGCGACGATGCCTGGCCGATCACCGCGGCCACCTTCATCCTCGTCTACAAGGACCCAGCCGATCCGGCGAAGTCCGGCGACGTGCTGAAGTTCTTCGATTGGGCCTACAAGAACGGCGACAAGCTCGCCACCGACCTCGACTACGTGCCCCTGCCCGACAACGTCGTCTCCCTCGTCCACACCGAGTGGAAGGAGATCAAGGGCAAGGACGGAAAGCCCGTCTTCTAAGGCAGCCTTCCAACCGAACTCCCGAACCGCGCGGGCCCGGCAAAAACGCCGGGCCTGCGCCACGAGAGGGCGCGGTGTTGCACCTCGCCACTCGCTACCTCGCACGATACGAGCCCTCAAGGTGAAGAAGCAGACGTCGGATGGCCGCCTTGACTGATCAGATCTCGCTGGCCCGCACGGGCTCCCCAGCCCGCAAGAAGCCGGGCGGCCTCGGCGACCAGCTCTTCCGCGCCGCCTCCTACGCCTCGGCGCTGCTGGTTCTCCTCTTCCTGGCAGGCATCCTCGCCTCCATCGCCTATGGCGGGTGGCCGGCCTTCGCGGAGTTCGGCCTCGGCTTCGTCACCTCCAGCGCCTGGAACATCGGCCAGGAGCAGTACGGTGCCCTCGTGGCCATCGTCGGCACCCTGGTCTCGGCTCTTCTCGCCCTCGTCATCGGCGTGCCGATCTCCATCGGCATCGCCGTCTACCTGACCCAGCTCTGTCCCGGCTGGGCGAGGAAGCCCGTCTCGATGACGATCGAGCTTCTCGCCTCGGTGCCGAGCATCATCTACGGCATGTGGGGCCTGTTCATCTTCGCCCCGCTCTTCGCCCATTACGTGCAGATGCCGGTGTCGAGCCTCGTCGAAGGCCTGCCCATCGTCGGCACGCTGTTCTACGCGCGGGTGCCCTCCGGCGTCGGCATCCTCACGGCGGGCATCATCCTCGCGATCATGATCGTGCCCTTCGTGGCCTCGATCACCCGCGACATGCTCGACCAGATCCCCACGGTGCTGCGCGAGAGCGCCTACGGCATCGGCTGTACCACCTGGGAGGTGGTGCGCCACGTCCTGGTGCCGCAGGCTTCGGTCTCGATCATCGGCGCGGTGATGCTCGGCCTCGGCCGCGCGCTCGGCGAGACCATGGCGGTGACCTTCGTCATCGGCAACGCCAACCGCCTGTCGGGCTCGATCTTCGATCCGGGCTCCACCATCGCCTCGCGCATCGCCAACGAGTTCAACGAGGCCGACGGCCTGCAGCTCAATTCGCTCATGGCTCTGGGCTGCATCCTCTTCGTCATCACCTTCGTCGTCCTGATCGTCGCACGCCTGCTCGTCCGGCGCGTGAAGGTCGCCTGAGCCCTCTGGAGCCCGAACCATGGACGCCGTGAACACCCTCCGGACCAACGACGCGCCGCCGCTCAAGGCCAGCCGCGTCCGGTCGAGCCGCCGCGTGGCGGACAAGATGCTCATCGTCGGAAGCACCCTGGCGACGCTGATCGGCATCGTCGTCCTCGGCTCGATCCTGCTCATGCTCATCGTCGAGGGCGTGAAGGGCTTCTCGCCCCTGCTCTTCACAGAGCCGACCCCCGGCCCCGGATCGGAAGGCGGCGGCATCGCCAACGCCATCCTCGGCAGCCTGGTCCTGACCCTGATCGGCATCGTCATCGCGACGCCGGTGGGCGTCATGGCCGGCACCTACCTCGCCGAGTACGGCCGCCACTCGAAGCTCGCCGACGTGATCCGCTTCCTCAACGACATCCTGCTCTCGGCCCCTTCGATCCTCATCGGCCTCTTCGTCTACACCCTGATGGTGCGGCCGATGGGGACCTATTCGGGCTGGGCCGGCGGTGTCGCGCTCGCCATCATCGCCACCCCGGTGATCGTGCGCACCACGGAGGACATGCTCCGCCTCGTGCCCTCGACCCTGCGCGAGGCCGGCGCGGCTTTGGGCGCACCGCCCTCCGTCGTCATCAAGAGCATCACCTGGCGCGGTGCCAGCGCCGGCATCGTCACCGGCATCATCCTGGCGCTCGCCCGCATCGCCGGCGAGACAGCGCCGCTGCTCTTCACCGCGCTCAACAACAACAGCTGGTTCTCGCCCAACCTCATGGGCGGCATCCCGAACCTGCCGGTCATGATCTACCAGTTCGCCCTCTCGCCCTACTCGAACTGGCAGCAGCTCGCCTGGGCCGGTGCCCTCCTCATCACCGCCACGATCCTCGCCCTCTCGATCGTGGCCCGCTTCGTCATCAAGAGCGAGCGGGCGCGCTGATCCCGCGCCCCCGTCCCTTCCCGCCCTCGACAAGGACACGCACCCGATGAACGCCGCTCCCGCGATCACGCAAGCTCAGCTGACCGGCCGCCACAAGGCCGACGAGCAGGCCCCCGTGCGCATCGCCGTGAAGGACCTGAACTTCTATTACGGCTCGTTCCACGGCCTGAAGTCGGTCAACCTCAACTTCCATGACCGGCAGGTCACCGCCCTGATCGGCCCGTCCGGCTGCGGGAAGTCGACCCTCCTGCGCACCTTCAACCGGATCTACAGCCTCTACCCCGAGCAGCGCGCAGAGGGGCAGATCCTCCTCGACGGCCAGAACGTCCTCGACGCGAAGGTCGATCTCAACGAGCTGCGCTCGCGCATCGGCATGGTGTTCCAGAAGCCGACGCCGTTCCCGATGTCGATCTACGACAACGTCGCCTTCGGCCTGCGCCTCTACGAGAAGCTGCCCAAGGCCGATCTCGACGTCCGCGTCGAGGAGAGCCTGCGCAAGGCCGCCCTCTGGGACGAGGTGAAGGACAAGCTCAAGCAGTCCGGCATGGGTCTCTCCGGCGGTCAGCAGCAGCGCCTCTGCATCGCCCGCACCGTGGCCCAGCGTCCCGAGGTGATCCTGTTCGACGAGCCGACCTCGGCCCTCGACCCGATCTCCACGGGCCGCATCGAGGAGCTGATCGAGCAGCTGCGCTCCGAGTTCACCATCGTTATCGTCACGCACAACATGCAGCAGGCGGCACGCATCTCGCAGTTCACGGCGTTCATGTATCTCGGCGAACTGGTGGAGTTCGGCCCCACCACGCGGATCTTCATGAATCCCGAGAAGCGCCAGACCCAGGACTACATCACCGGCCGCTTCGGCTGAGCCCGCCGGGGCCGCGCTCCGCGGCACCGGTCCCGATCTACGCGATGCAGGCTGCCCGAGGCGGCCTCGGTCGAGGAGTGCGAGCATGCCCAACCACATCGTCAGTTCCTACGATACGGAACTGGAAAACCTGCGCCGCTCGATTTCCGAGATGGGCGGGATCGCCGAGAAGATGATGACCGATTCCGGCAACGCCCTGGTGCGCCGGGACGTGCCCCTGGCGCAGGCGGTGATCGGCGCCGACAAGCGCCTCGACGCCCTCCAGCACGAGATCGAGGAGCGGGCGATCCTGCTCATCGCCAAGCGCCAGCCGCTCGCCATCGACCTGCGCGAGACGGTCTCGGCGATCCGCGTCTCCAACGACCTGGAGCGGATCGGCGACCTGTCGAAGAACGTCGCCAAGCGCGTGGTGGCCATCGCCGAGCAGATCCAGCCGCAGAAGATCGTCGTCGCCGTCCAGCACATGGGCGATCTGGTGCAGGAGCAGCTGAAGGACGTCCTCGACGCCTATGCCAGCCAGGACGTGAAGTCCGCCCTCGACGTCTGGGAGCGCGACGATTCCATCGACGCCCTCTACAACTCGCTCTTCCGCGAGTTGCTGACCTACATGATGGAAGACCCGCGCAACATCTCGTTCTGCACCCATCTCCTGTTCTGCGCCAAGAACATCGAGCGGATCGGCGACCACACCACCAACATCGCCGAGACGATCCACTATCTCGTCACCGGCACCAACGAGCTGGCCGAGCGGGACCGCCCGAAGAACGACGCATCCAACTACGCCACCGTGTCGTTGCCCGTCAGCGCCTGATCGCCCCTCCGGTCGGGCCATTCCGGCACGATCTTCGCGCGGCCGTCCTGTGCGTGACGGGACGGCCGCCATCACCCTGAAAACACCCGCATGAGTACGCGCATCCTGATCGTCGAGGATGAGGAGGCCCTCACCCTTCTCCTTCGCTACAACCTCGAGGCGGAGGGCTTCGTCGTCGATACCGCGGCGCGCGGCGACGAGGCCGACCTGCGCCTTCAGGAGCAGGTTCCCGACCTCGTCCTCCTCGACTGGATGATGCCCGGCCTGTCCGGCATCGAGTTGTGCCGCCGCATCCGTGCCCGGCGCGAGACCGAGCGGCTGCCGGTCATCATGCTGACGGCGCGCGGCGAGGAGGGCGACCGCATCCGCGGCCTCGGCACCGGCGCCGACGACTACATCGTCAAGCCATTCTCGGTGCCGGAGCTGCTCGCCCGGGTTCGCGCGCTCCTGCGCCGGGCCAAGCCCAGCCACGTGGCGGACCTGCTGATCGCCGGCAATATCGAGCTCGACCGCGTCAGCCACCGCATCCGCCGACAGGGCCGCGAGATCCATCTCGGCCCCACCGAATTCAAGCTCCTCGAATTCCTGATGCAGAGCCCTGGCCGGGTCTTCTCGCGCGAGCAGCTCCTCGACGGGGTCTGGGGCCACGACGTCTATATCGACGAGCGCACGGTGGACGTGCATGTGGGCCGCCTGCGCAAGGCCATCAACCGCCCGCGCCAGAGCGACCCGATCCGCACCGTGCGCGGCTCCGGCTATTCCTTCGACGAGATGTTTTCCACGGACGAGTGAGGCCGGGTCCGGCTTCGCGCCGCTCCGTCCGGAACGAGCGCCCCCATCGTGACGAGGGCGGGTGGCCTTGCCTCCGGGCGGTCATCGCGAACCGATGCCGTTCTTGGATAGAGGGAACGGCCGTCGAGCAGATGCGCGAATCCGTCAGCCCTAGTGGGAGAAATCCGACGTTTGGTACTCGCTGCCGGGGCTGCATTCGACCGATAGCAGGCTTTGGGAAGGGCTGCTTTACAGACGAGTCGTCAGGCCGGTGAGCCAATCCGGCGAGGCGTTGACCAGCGCGGTCTCCGCCGCCTTGTCGTAACCCGATGCGATCATCAGGCCGGTAGCGATGAGGATCAGGCCGAGTGCCGCCTTCAGCCCCTTGCCCAGGCCCATCATCCGGTCGCGCCAACGCATCAGGACTTCGCGCGAGAGGGCGCCGAGTAGCAGGAGCGGCAGGGCCGCGCCGAAGCCGAACAGGAGCATGGTCAGCGCCACGACGCCTAGGTCGCGCCCCTGCGAGGCGAGCAGCGAGGCCGCACCGAGGGTCGGTCCGACGCAGGGGCTCCACACCGCCCCGAGCAGCACACCGACGCCGAACTGACCAGGCAGGCCCGCAGTCGAGAAGCCGCCGAACCTGCTCTCCGTCCAGTTGCTCGCCGGGCCGGCTGCTACGGCCAACCGCGTCTGGGCCGCCGGGACCATCAGGACCAGCCCGATCAGGATCAGCATGATGGCCGCGCCGGTCCGGAAGATGCCGGCGTCGAGGCCGATGGCGAAGCCGACGGTCGCCACGAACAGGCCGATGATCACGAACGACAGGGCCAGGCCGGCGGCGAGGGCAGCCGGGCCTAGCCTGTGCTCCGACGCCGCCGCGCCGAGCACCAGCGGCAGCAACGGCAGCACGCAGGGGGACAGCACCGAGAGGATGCCGGCGAGGAAGGCGAGGCCCAGGCTCGTGACCATGGCGTGGCCTCAGATCGCTTTATCGAGGAGCGAGGAGATCGCCTCGGGCTTGGTCTCGCCGGCCGAGCGCCCGGTCTCCTTCTCGCCCTTGTAGGTGATCAGCGTGCTCTGCATCGTGGCGCCGAACTTCTTGACCACGTCCTTGCGGCTGTCGAAGTCGACGTCGAACACCTGAAGGTCCTTGAACTTCGGGTCGGCCTCCAGCTTGGCCAGGATCGGCTTCTGGGCGGCGCAGGTGGTGCACCACGGGGCGGTGATGTGCACCAGGATCGGCTTGTCGGCCTTCTGGGCGGCCTCGAACGCGGCGGGCGTGTAGGTCATCTCGGCGGCGCCGGCGGCGGTGCCGAACAGCATGGGGGCGACGGCGAAGGCGGCGAGCAGGATGCGACGGGTGGTCATGGATGTCTTTCCTTCGTGGATTGGTCGAGGTGAAAGAGGGCTCAGTTCGAGACCTGCGTGATGGCGCGGTCGACGTTCACGCGGGCCGACCAGTCCTTGGCGCTGTCCTGACCCTTGAGATCGATCAAACGGGCGGCGGTGACGTCGACGTTCTTGAAGTCGGCCCCCGCGACGGTCGCGCCGGTGAGGTTGGCCCCCGACAGGTCGGAGCCCATCAGGATCACGTCGGTGAGGTCGGCGTCGGTGAGGTCGGCGTATTCCAGGCGCGAGCGACCGAGGTTCGCCCCCTTCAAATTGGCGCCCTTGAGGTTCACCGAGACGAACACGGCCCGCATCAGGCCCATGGACTGGTTCTTGATATCGGCGCCGCCCTTGAGGTCGACCAGCGTCGCCCCGCTCATGTTGGCACCCTTGAAGTCGCCGATGGGCATCGACAGGCTCAGGTCGGCCCCGCTGAGGTTGGCATCGCGGGCGGTGATGCCGAACATCTTGGCGCCGACGAGCTTGGCGCCGCTGAGGTCGGCCTTGATGAACCAAGCCTGTTCCAGGTTCGCCCCGGTTAGGTCGGCACCGCGCAGGTTTGCCTTGTTGAGGCGGGCGGTGCGCAGGTTGGCACCCTTGAGGTTCAGGCCGGAGAGATCGAGGCCGGCGAGCGCCTTGTCGGAGAGGTCGATGGGCTTGCCGTCTGCCTTGGCGATCAGCGCCTCGACGTCGGCCCGGCTCATCTCGGCCTGGGTCATCGCAGCTGAACCCATATCGGCGCCCAGGAGCAGGTCCTGCTCGGCGTGAGCCGGGGCGGCCAGAAGGACGGAGGCGAGCAGAAGGGGGACGAGGCGGCGCATGGTTTCTCCCGGATCATCTCGCCCTCGTCCATGGAAAGCCTGTGCTTCCTCGAGACGTTGTTCGAGCGGATTTTTGTTCTCTGGAGATGATGGTACTGGGGTCTAATCCCACCGTCTGTGACCCAGGTCACCGATGGCTCCAGAATGCGAAGATCCATTGCTTAAACGGGGTATGGCGGCATCCAACGACCGCTGGCTTCCGGGAGGACGACCATGCAGAGCGCCCATCAGGTCGAGCGCTGGATCGAGCGCTTTCCGCTGGTCCGGAGCTTCAGTGCCAGCCACCTCCAGATCGCCCGCGGCACGGTGCACTTCCCCGTGCTTGAGGCCGGCGCGATTGCCTACGAGCTTCAGGACGCCTGCGCGAACTACCTCATGTGCATAGATGGCCGAACCCGCGTGTTCCGGATGTCTGAAGGCGGACGGGAGATGCTGATTTACAAGGTCGGCGCTGGCGGTACCTGTGTGCTCACCACTCAGTGCCTGCTGTCAGGCGGAGGCTTTCCGGCGCAAAGCATCGCGGAAGCCAGGACCGAACTAGCGGCGCTGCCGGCAGATACCTTTCGCCAGTTGATGCGGGAGAGCGACACGTTCCGGGACTTCGTCCTCGATGACTACACGAGGCTCCTGTCCGGCATGTTCGACTTGGTCGAGGAGATCGCCTTCGCGCCCCTGGAGCAGCGCCTCGCCAGGCGGCTGCTGATCGAGGCCGACGCTGATGGCATCGTCTGGAAGACGCACCAGCAACTCGCATCGGACGTCGGCAGCGTGCGTGAAGTCATCAGCCGCCTTCTTGGTGAATGGGCGGACATCGGGCTTGTCGAGATCCGCCGAGGCCAGGTGCAGGTGATCGACCGGGCGAGCTTGGCAGCGAGAGGACCGAACTGACCCTACGTCAGGTTAAGACCGACCGGTGGAACAGACAAAATGACCAAATCGGGTCGGAGGCGGAACGTCCGCTTCTCGCCGAGGGGCCAAAGTCCGGTTCCCACTCTTTACGGTCCTTACGGCTCGACGCCGACCACTCCCGACCGACAGCCTACGGCGATGGGGCGAGGACCACGCCGGTGGAACAGCGTCCACGCCGGGTCGCCTCCCGCCGTCATGAACGATGCCAGCCGCAGATCGCCTGCCAGCGACAGAACCACCTCCGGTAGACGGCCGAACATCGAGAGGTCCTGGACCGTGCGGCCGAGGAGACGCGCAAAGGTCGGGGACCACAGGTCCTCGTCGCTCCAACTGCCGCAGGCGATGGACCTTCCAGCCTCGATCCGCCAACTCCACTCGATCATCAGGCCGATCTCGCCCTCTGGCTGACCGGGGGAGCCGTCGCGGCGCGTCGTTGATGTCAGGGCGCCAAGCTCGACGAAGAGCGCCGAGCCATGCCCGCGCCACACGTGTGCCACGGCCAACCCACAAGCCGCCGTGCGGAAGTGCTCGATCAAGTCGGTCATAGGGGCGATCATGACCAACTCCGCAGTGTCCGTTCCCACCCATCTCGGACGCTCAGGTCGGGCACCATCGGCCAGATCTCGACGACCGGAGGGCGCAGGCCTCCCGTCGATGCCGGCTCAGCGGTCGAAGCGTCGCATCGAACGGCTGTCCCGCTCGGCGTTGCGCCGGGTCCTGTCATCCGCTCGGGCCCGGTCGCGCTGGACGGTCTCCATACGCCGGAGCGTCTCCGTCTGCTCGCGGTGCGCCCGCGCCAAGTCGCTCACCGCGTTCATCGCACGCACCCGGTTCGCATCCTCTGCTCTTGCGTCGAAGGACCATGCCGCCAGCAAAAGGGCGACGACGGCTGAGATGGGGCGGGGCATCGGGCTGGGACCTCCGGGCAGGATAGGGGTGGATCGCGCTTACTACTCGACATGCACCATAGTGCGTTAAATGCAGGGCTTCGCAGGATATCGTGCATCTCATGCACGGACTGCATGAGTGGTATTTGGCGTTTGGTATACCAGTGCGACGGGGAGGCTGTCATACATGCTGCAACGCAAACGCATCGCCCCGAGGAACACCGACATGACCGCTCTCATTCTCACCGCCGTCGCCGTCGCCGCTGCCGCCAACGTCTCCCTGGTGGCTTTCGTGGCCGATCGCCTGACCCCCACGACCGGCACCTCCACCGTCACGGCGGGCGAGCTCGTCCTCGTGAACGACAACGCTCCCGAAGCCCTCAAGCTCGCAGCCTAATCCACGTCGCACGGCTTCAAAGTCACCGCCATCGGCCCCGCCTTACCAGGCGGGGCTTTTTCATGTCGCGTACCGCCATAAACCCCGGCGCATGGCGGTCGAAAGGGGCGTCGCGTGGCGGTCGATCCGCCCGTCTCATCCGACGGGTTTCGGGGCCGACGCTTCGCTCTCCCGCGCGAGCGAGGCGGCCTCGGCGAACCGGGTGCGTACCGCCTCGCTCATCCGCCCAAGGCCCAGTTGCGCGGCCATCCGCGCCTCGATGCCGGGTGCCGGATCGAGGTCGCGGGCGAGGCCTGCGAGCTCCTGCAGCGGGATGTCGCCGGGCCCCCGATTCTCCCTTCCCGCCGGCCTGAACCTCACCGGCCCGGCAGGGGCGGCTTCCGGCCAGAGCACGATGCGGTCGCCCTCGCTGGTGTGGGGGCAGTGGGGATCGACGGCCCCCAGCGCGCGCTGACGCAGGCGGGCCGTGATCCGCGAAAAGCCGTGGGCGCGCAGGAGGCGCTCGGCGAGAATATCAGCGAAAACAGGGCCTTCCCGCGCGACGACCTCGGCCGCCATCGCGGCGAGCGTGGCCTCGTAACCCGCATCGTGGAACCGCCCGGCATCGGGAGAGAAGCCCGACAGGTGGGCCGGTTCATAGAGGCCGGGGGGCTTCGCCGGAGGGACGTCAGGGGCGGCCGGCTCGGTCACGACCGGCTCCGGTTGCGCCCTGTCGGCGTCGAGATCGGCCCGCAAAGCCCTGTCGAGCCGGTCGAGGGCGCCCTCGGCATCGTTCCACCAATCCGTGCTCCAGACCCGGTGGATGCGCCAGCCAAGGTCGGTGAGCACCCATTCGCGCAGGCGGTCCCTGTCCCGCGCCGTCGCCGCCCGATGGTAGGTCGCCCCATCGCATTCAACCCCCGCGAGGTAGCGACCCGGAGCGTCGGGATGGACGATGCCGAGGTCGATCCGAAAGGCGGAAACGCCCACCTGCGGTACGATTCTCCAGCCCCGCGCGGCCAAAGCCGCCATCACCGCGCCCTCGAAGAGCGATTCGATGTCTCCCCCCGTCGGCGCGGCCGCCGTTTCGAGGGCGCGGGCGCCGTGTTCGGCGAAATCAAGGAAGTGCTTGAAGTCGCGCACGCCGCGCGCGCTGCCGCGTCCGAGATCCACCTGATCGGCCCGCATCGACGAGAAGACCACCAGTTCGCGCCGGGCGCGGGTGATCGCCACGTTGAGGCGGCGGTGGCCACCCTCGCGGTTGAGCGAGCTGATTTGTCCGGTGATCCGGCCCGCCGCGTCGGGGCCCGCCGCCACCGAGAACAGGATCACGTCGCGCTCGTCGCCCTGAACGGTCTCGAGATTCTTCACGAAGACCGGCTCCTTCCAGGTCCGCCCGTCGAAGAACCGCTCCAGTTCCGGCCTTCCCCGCCGCTCGGCATCGAGCAGGTTCTCGATCAGCCGCTGCTGCTCGCCGTTGAAGGTGACGATGCCGAGCGAACGCTCCTCCGCCGCGAAGGCCGGTGCCGTGAGGCGGGCGACCACCTCCGCCACCAGGACGCGCGCTTCCGGCCGGTTCACCCGCGCGCCGCCGCGCTCGTAGAGGCCATCGGCCACGTAATGCAGCCGCACCGCCCGGTCTTCGGTGACGGGAGAGGGGAAGGTGACGAGGCCGCCGCGATAATAGTGCCGGTTCGAGAAGGCGATGAGGCTCTCGTGCCGGCTCCTGTAGTGCCAGGCGAGCCGCCTTTGCGGCAGGTTCGCGGCCAGGCACTCGTCGAGGATGCTTTCCTGGTCGGCGACGTCGAGACCGTCAGCGATCTCGTCGACGCCGCGATCCCCCACAGTGGTGGGCGGCAATTGCTCAGGGTCGCCGACGATGACCACCCGCCGGCCCCGCGCGATGGCGCCGATGGCGTCCCAGGGGGCGATCTGCGAGGCTTCGTCGAAGATGACGATGTCGAAGGGCTTCGCCTCGGCCGGCCAGTACTGGGCGATGGAAAGCGGGCTCATCATCAGGCAGGGCGTCAGCCGGGTCAGCGCGTTCGGCATCCGCGCGAAGAGCTGGCGCAGGGGCATGTGCCTCGCGCGCTTGGTGATTTCGCGGGCCAGCGTGCCCCATTCGGGGTCGGTGCCGAAGGCGCCGGCGAGCGGCACACCACCACCGATACGGGCACGCACCGCCGCGCCTGCGAGGCCGGAAAGGCGGGAATCGGCCTCGCCGAAGCCCCAGATCGCGTCCTCGTGCCGCTGGCCCATGAAATCGCGCAGGCGGACGTCGTCGGTGACGGCATGGTCGATCCACCAGCGCGCATACGCGCCCTCGAAGGCCGTCAGGATGGCGTCGTCCCGCAGCGTCCCCGCCTCGATCGCGGCGACGAGCGGGCCGAGTCCCACCTTCGTCGCTTCGCCCGCCGCCATCTGCCAGCTCGTCCAGGCCTGTGCCTTGGGCAGCGCTTTGCGCCAGCGTTCCGCCACGGCGAGGGTACCGGCCACCCAATCACCGTCCGTCTCCACCGGGCGGTCGGGCTTGGCCCTGCCGACCAGACGCCCGAGCGTCTCGATCGCCTTCACGGCGGCGCTCTTCCGGGTCCCGAACTCGTCCTTCGCCAGGGCGAGACTGCCGCCGGCCTCGAGACGGCCATCCTCGGTGTCGAGGAAGCCGGCGAGCTTCGCCCTGACAAAGTCCGGGCCTCCAACGAGGGGAGCCATCGCGGTGATGACCGGCGCCAGCCGCGTCGCCCAGGCCATCGGGGCGGTGAACAGCTCGGCGGAGGCCGCCGGATCCGACCAGGGATGCCCGAGCTCCGCGGCGGCGCTCGCGAGAACCTCCGCCAGAGGGGCCTGTGCCGTCTGCAGGGCCTTGATCTCGGCGAGGGTGACAAGGTCCGGCCCCATATCCTCCGGCGCGTTGCCTTGCGCGAAGGGGGCGAGCAGGCCGCGAATCCGGCTGAGGCGCCGCCCCCGGAGGAAGAAGTTCGAGGCTTTCGCCTCGCGCCACTCGGCCAGCAGGCGGTCGAGGTCGCTGCCGAACACCGAGGGGGCGTAGGGGACGAAGAGCCGGGCGTTCCGCCGGGCAAGCTCGTCCTGCCGGGTGCGGCGGGCGTCAACGGCTTGGCGCAAAGCCGCACCTCCGGGGCCGAGGAAGCGCAAGCCCATGCGCGCCTCCGGCCGGAACAGGGCGGTGGCGAGGGAGGACAGCGCGCGCAGGCCGTCATAGGTGCGGCCGAGGGGCTCGAGTCCCATCGCCTCGGCGAAACGATGGCCGGATCTGACGAAATCCGGAAGGGTTCGGATGAGTTCGGGAACAGCCTGTTCCATCTCGGCCCGCCACAGGGGCGACCATGCGATCGCGCCGATGCCCCGGAGGGGATGGTTAGCGATATCGCCAACGATGGGGCGAAGGGCTGCAAGCTCCTTGCACTGGGCGCGCAGGCTCTCCCGGTGGCCGGGCGCGGAGGTCGCGTCCTTCGGCCAGACAAGGCTGAGCCCGTCCCGGCCGGCCTGCCGGTCGGCGATGACCCGGCCCATGGCCGAGTGAGCGCTGAGGCCGTTCGCTCGTGTGCCGTGCAGGCTCTCCACCACGCCGTTCAGGCCCTCCCGGCGGCGCTGGAGGTCGGCGGCCGCCTCGTTCCAGGGGACGGGCTCGCCGCCCCTCGCGGTCCAGGCATCGCGCAATTGCGCGATGACATGCGTTTTCTGAGCCTTGGCCGCATGGACTTCGAGGCAGCAGGCGCCCAGCCCCACCGCGTCGAGGCGTCGGCGAACCACGTCCAGGGCGGCGCTCTTCTGCGAGACGAACAGCACCGTGCGCCCCAGGGCCAGGCATTGCGCGATCATGTTGGCGATGGTCTGGCTCTTGCCGGTGCCGGGCGGCCCGAACAGCACGAAATCCTTGCCCGCCGCCGCCGCGAGGATCGCCGAGACCTGGGAGGAATCGGCCAGCAGCGGCGTGAAGATGCCGGAGGGCGGATGCTCCGCGTCGAGGCGTTCCGGCACGGGAAAGCCCGTCCCGTCGCCGTAAGCCTGTTTCGGCGTGTCGAGGAGGTGGCGCACCACCGGGCTGCGCTTCAGCAGATCCGCGCGCTCGCTCAGATCCTTCCACATCAGGAACTTGGTGAAGGAGAAGGCCGAGAGCACTACCTCGGTCGTGACCTCGAACCCCTTGAGGTCGCGGATATGGGTGCGCACGATCCGCCAGATGCCCTCGACGTCGATGCCGCCTTCGTCGCCCGGCAGGCCATCCGCGAAAACCGGTATGTCGAGGTCGAAATCCCGGCGTAGCATCTCCAGCAGCGTCGGGTTGAGGCGCGCCTCCTCGTCGTGGCGGACGAGGCGGAAGCCGGCGCGCACGCTGGCGCGGGTCAGGGCCGCCGGCACCAGCAGCAGCGGTGCCCGGGCGGGCGGCATGCCGTTGCCACGGGTCCAGGTAAGGAAGCCGAAGGCGAGGAACAGGACGTTGGCGCCGCCCTCCTCGAAACTGCCCCGCGCGAGCCGGAACAGGTCGGTTAGGCGGGCCTCCAGTTCCTCCGCCCCGACATCGGCGGCGATCTCACCGCGTTCGTGGTCCGCGGCGCCGTTCGGCGCCTCGGGAGCGGGCCGGGCGACGAGCCGGAAGGCGCGGCCCGCCGCGAGGGCGTCCTCGAACGCGCCCGGCTCTGTGCAATCGAGGGTGAGTGATCCCTTGCCCGGTTTGAAGTTGAGGAGCTTGTTCCGAAGGGTCAGGTCGAGGAGCCGCAGCTTCCAGGCTTCGAGCCGGTCGCGGGGCTCCCGCCGGGACGGGTCGATGCGGGCAGCGGGAAGATCCTCGACGAAGGATGGCGGCGCGCCGAGCGCCTGGGCGAGCGGAGCGGCGATCTCCGGAGTCACCGCCTGTGCGCTGGGCTCGTCCGTATCGAGAGGCGAGATGCCGGACAGCCGGGCGCGCCGCAGATCGAGGACCATCTCCAGGGGCACCTCGGCATCCGGCTCGATCAGGCGCGCGCCGGCCGCCACCGCGTCCGTGAAAGACCCTGGCGGATCGGCTGCGAGAACCGTGGTCTCGATCAGGATCAGCTCCTGCAGGTCACGGCGCTTTCGCAGGGCCTGGGCGTCGTCGCCGACCCTTTCCGGCAGGATCTCGTCCATGAGCCACAGCCCGAGGAGCGCGTGACCGCGGGTAAGGATCAGGAGCGGATTGAGCCCGGCCTGCTCGCAGCAGGCGGCCCAGAGCAGGGTGAGGTCGAGGCAGGTGGCGAGTCGCCGCTCCACGATCGCGCCGGGCTCGCGGACCTTTTGTCCCGACCGTTCGAAGCTCGCGGTCGGCAGGATGTAGGTGATCCGCAGGGCCGCCATCGCCGCGTGGATCGCCTCCGCCATCTCCCAGGCCCTGGCTCGCCTGCCGCTGCGATAGCCGTCGAAGGCGGTGCTCCGCCTTGCCCGTTCCAGGATTGCGGCGGCGGAACGCAGGATGCCGTCCACCGCCGGGTCGTTCGGTCTCACGAAGGCCGCGAGCAGTTCGGGCGCCGCATCCGCGCCTCCCCAATGGGAGGGGGGCAGGAGCCGCAGGTCGAACTCCTCCCGGGCGATCTCGCCCGCCAGATCGGTCCCCTCGGTTGGAGCCGTCAACGACAGCGTGACGGTACACAGCCGGCTCTCCCGCAATCCGGCGAGGATCGCTCCGTCGATCCGGAGGTCCGGCGCATCGATGCGCTGGAGGCCCCCCGCCGCGATTCGCTGGATCGGCAGGGTAAGGGGGCGAAACAGCGGCGGTATCGCCGAGATGCTGAGCGTCACATCGCAAAGGTCGGCATCGCCGCCATGGGTCAGGGTGATGTCCCGGATGAGCGGGATCCCGTTCTGCCAGGATGCGACGCTGGCATGATCGGCGATCGTGCAGGCGAGACCGCAACGCGTGCGAGCCTCCTCCGACACCTCGAGCGTATCGTCCATCGCGCCCGGTTCCTCGCCAGTCGCCGAGGGTTCTACAGGCCTCGCGCTCGTGCCCGCAAGCGTTGCGCGGCGACCGCTCCGATGCTCGTCGGGCCCGCGGTTCGTCTGACTCCCGTGGTTCGCTGTGCTTGGAATCGTTCCACAACATAGCGATTGCCCGGGCAAGACGAGGCTCTGTATAGCGATGGGTGATCGGCATCTCGATGAAGCTGCCGGTCGTCGCGGCGTGGAGGCCATTCGTTTAGCTGGCGTTCCGTTGCCGAGCCCGCCTGCCGTTCGCTCCTCGCAATCCGGTGCTGCCTGCCAATGACGGATACGACCAAGCCGAATGCATGGCCATCGCAGGGACGCTACCGCCTGATGGTGGCGGGCCGGACCCTCCTCGCGATCTTCGGTGGCTATGCTCTAGCAGCGATCGCCACGGCCTTCCTCTCCCTGACCTTGCCCCTCGACCGTTCGGAGGCGGTTGCCGCCGCCACCCTGGCGAGCTTCGCGATCATGGCGGCAGCGGTGATCTGGGTCTTCTCCGCCCGGACCCTAGCCCGCGCCGCGATCGGACTGGCGCTTCCGGCTTTGTGCATGGGCGCCGGTCTCTGGCTCGCCCTCGGCAGCGTGGTGCAACCCGCATGAAGCATGGGTTTCGCCAATCGATGGCGTGGCTGCACACCTGGGCGGGGCTCATCACCGGCTGGGTGATGTTCGCCGTCTTCGTCACCGGCACCGCCACCTATTACAAGTCCGACATCTCTCTCTGGATGCGGCCCGAGCTCCGGGCGCAGGCGGAATACGACGTGGTCCGCGCGGCCGAACTCGGCGTCGCCCATCTCAAGGTCCACGCGCCGAAGGCCATGGCTTGGTTCGTCGGCATGCCGCAGCCCGACAAGCCGTATATCGGCGCGTATTGGATGGTCACGCCGGACGGCGAGTTCGGCAAGGCCCTCCTCAATCCCGACACCGGGGCGCCGACAGAGGCCCGGGCGACGCAGGGCGGCGACTTCTTCTACCGCTTCCATTTCGAATTGCAGATGCTCCCGGCCCTCGGCCGCTGGATCGTCGGCATCTGCGCGATGGTTCTGCTCGTCGCCCTCATCAGCGGCATCGTCACCCATCGCCGGATCTTCGCCGATTTCTTCACCTTCCGCCGTTCGAAATCCGCCCAGCGCGGCTGGCTCGACGCGCACAACGTTACCGGTGTTCTGGCGCTGCCGTTCCACCTGATGATCACCTATACGGGCATCGTCTCGCTCGCGCTCATGTACATGCCGTGGGGAATGGTGAGCGCCTACAAGGGCGACGAACTGCGCTTCTATGTCGAGTCCGGCCAGATGCCGACCTGGCGAGCCGCCGAGGGCAAGCCGGCCGAGCCGGCGCCGCTCGGTCCTATCATCCGCCGCGCCCAGGCCGAGGTGAGCGAGCCGCTTGAGATGGTCTCGATCAACAATCCCGGTGATGCCAATGCCACCGTGGTGGCGGTGTTCGAGGAGCCCCATGGGCTCGCCCATCGCCACCCGCAGATCGCCTTCCACGCGGTGACTGGAGAGGTGGTCGAACGGACCGGGCCGCTGAAACCGGCGGCGCATGCCTATACGAGCTTCGTCGGCCTGCACGAGGCGCATTTCGCCGGGCCGGCCCTGCGCATCCTGTTCTTCCTATCCGGCCTGATGGGCTGCGCCGCCATCGCCACTGGCCTCGTCCTGTGGACCGTGGCGCGGGCGCCGAAGGGCGTTGTCCGTCTCGCCCCCGGCTGGCGCCTCGTTCATGCGCTCAATATCGGTACGATCCTCGGCCTGCCAATCGGAATGGCGGCACTCTTCCTCGCCAACCGCCTTGTTCCGGTGGAGTGGGCCGCCAGGGAGTCCTGGGAAGGAGGCGTGTTCTTCGGAAGCTGGCTCCTCGCCGCCCTGATCCCCCTCGCCCGCCCGCATCGCCGGGCATGGAGCGAGATGAGCTATGTCGCCGCGCTCCTCTTCCTCGCCGTCCCCCCGGTCGACTGGGTGCGGATGGGGTGGCGCACCGACTTCCTGGGCTTCGACGCCGCCATGGTGGCGCTCGCGCTGGTCTTCCTCTTCGGCGCGCGGAGGCTCGGGCGCCACGAGGGCCAGCGGAGGGAGGCTACCCGCACCACCGGAGATCTCGCCCGAGCATGACGCCCGTTGCCGTGTCCCTCACCTCACTCCTGAGCTTCTCCGGCCTCGCCTGCCTCTGTCTGAGCATGGACCGGCATGGCCGGACCCTGTTCCACGGGCGCCCCTCCCCGCGCCGGGACAGGGCGTTCCGCGTTGCCGGTTGGCTTTTCATCGCCTTGGCCTTCGCGGCCGCCGTCACCACGGCTGACTGGAACTTCGGTCCGGTGCAATGGCTCGGCTCGCTCACCGGGGCCGCGCTCTTCGTCGTGGCGCTAATGTCCTATCGTCCGGCCTGGATCCGCCCGGCGGCCATCGCGGCGCTTCCCCTCGCCATAGCCATCGCATTCTTCGTCTGAGCTGGTACCGGGCTCCCGCCTGGCAGGATGGGGCTTTATGAAGGTGTTGGACGGGTTTTCACGAGGACGACCGATGGTGCTCGACGCTGCTCTCGCGGACCGCATCACCGCCTCCGTGGAACGGGGCTTCGCCGATCAGGTGGCACATACCCAGGCGCTTGTTCGATTCGGCTCGGTGCGGGGCGCCGAGCATGCGATTCAGGACCAAGTCTTCCGTTGTCTGAAGGACCGTGGCTACGCCATGGAGCGGGTCCACATGGATCATGCGGCGATTGCTGCGCATCCCGGCGGGGGACGGATCGCGCCTGACCATTCCGACGCGCCCATCGTCGTCGGCATCCACCGTCCCCGCCATGAGACCGGCCGCTCGCTGATCCTGCAGGCGCATGTGGACGTCGTGCCCCCCGGCCCCCTCGACCTGTGGAGACATCCGCCCTTCGATCCTGTGATCCAGGGAGACTGGATGTATGGACGGGGTGCCGCCGACATGAAGGCCGGCCACGCTGCCAACCTCTTCGCCCTCGATGCGTTGGCTCGGATCGGCCTTCAGCCGGCTGCCACGGTGACGGTCCAGTCTGTGGTCGAGGAGGAATCCACCGGCAACGGCGCTCTCATGACACATTTGCACGGCTACCGGGCCGATGCCGTACTGATCCCCGAGCCCGAGGATGAGAAGCTCGTCCGCGCCAATACCGGCGTGCTGTGGTTCACCGTCGAGGTGCGGGGCACACCTGTCCATGTCCGTAAGATGGGGGCGGGGGCCAACGCCATCGATGCGGCCTATCGGGTGATCGGGGCCCTCCGCGAACTCGAGGAATCGTGGAACGACCGCAAGGCGGGGCGCCGCCATTTCGAGGGCGAAGCGCATCCGATCAACCTCAATGTCGGCCGGATCGAGGGGGGCGATTGGGCGTCATCGGTGCCCGCTTGGTGCCGGATCGCGTGCCGGATCGCAATCTATCCGGGCGTCGCCGCGGCGGATGCGGCACGCGAGATCGAGAGGGCGGTAGCGGACTTCGCCCGGACCGATCCGTTCCTGGCAAAGACGCCGCCGCTGGTGGCCTTCAATGGTTTCTTCTCGGAAGGCTACGAGTTGGACGAGGGCTCGGAGGCCGAGGCGGTGCTCGCTACCGCACACAAGCGGGCCATGGGGACCGACCTTCGGAGCTTCATGTCGCCGAGCTATCTCGATACCCGCATCCATGCCCTCTACGATCGAGTTCCAGCCCTCTGCTACGGGCCGATCAGCGAGAACATCCACGGTTTCGACGAACGTGTCAGCCTCGCTTCGGTCAAGCGGATCACCACCGCGATCGCGCTGTTCGTGGCCGAATGGTGCGGGACCGAGGCGCTCGGCCGATAGGCGCGGGCGTCGCGGCCTGTGTTCCCGTGCGTGCTCCTGCCGCCGGAGTACGCACGCGTAGCGGTGCCTCGCGTCAGCGAATGCCGCCGCTGGCGGTGATGTTCTCGCCTGTCAACCAACGGGCATCGTCCGAAGCGAGGAAGGAGACGACCTCGGCGATATCGTCCGGCTGGCCGGCCCGGCCGAGCGGTGTCTGCGCGATGAACCCGGCTTCCATATCGGAGCCGACGATGCCGGCTGTGTGGGTGCCCTCGGTCACTACGAAGCCGGGGCTGACCACGTTGACACGGATCTTACGTGGGGCAAGCTCGTTGGCGAGGACGTCCGAGATCGCGTTCAAGGCCCCCTTGGTGCCGGCATAGACCCCTGCGCTCGGCGTATGCACATGGGTGATCGCCGAGGAGATATTGACGACGCTGCCGCCTTCTCCGAGATGCTTGGCCGCCGCCTGGGTCGCCAGCAGGACGCCGAGCACGTTGACGTCGAAGAGACGGCGATAATGCTCTTCGGTGATTTCCTCGATCGACGCGAATTCATAGACGCCGGAATTGTTGACTAGCACGTCCAGACGGCCGAACCGCTTTACTGCTGCCTCGATCAATTCCTGTGCCTGGGCGGCCTTGGAGACGTCCGCCTGGACTGCAATGGCCTTGCCTCCGGCCGATGTGATGGTCTCGACGACGGCGTCGGCACCGGCCTTGCTCGATGCATAATTGACCACTACGGCCGCGCCGTCCTTCGCCAGGGCTTTGGCGATCGCCGCACCGATGCCCTTCGATCCGCCGGTCACCACGGCGACCTTTCCGTCAAGCTTCGACATGTGTGTTATCCTTCGTCAAGAACTGGCCCCAGAACGGCTGCCTTGGTTCCATAGTTCTGAACTTCGGAACTAAACAAGCGAAGATCAAGCCCCCATATGGACGAATTATGAGGCCCCTGTTTCACCCGGCGATTGAGGACATCCAGCCGCAAGCGATCCTCCACGCCCTGTCCGATCCTCGCCGCGCGGTGATCTTCGCGCGGATCAGGAGCGCGGGCTGCGTCGAGGCTTGCTCGGCCTTGTCCGCGATGGGAGACCAAATCATCCCGAAATCCTCGCTCTCGAGCCATTTCAAGGTGCTGCGCGAGGCCGGATTGATCCACTGCGAACGTCACGGCGTGGAGATGCGGAACCGCTCGCGTTGCGCCGAGGTAGAGTCTCGCTTTCCAGGTCTGCTGGCCGCGATCATGAGCGCCTACGCATCGAGCATCGACGCGAGCGCGTGCGGGACAGGCGAGTAACTGCCGGCGCGTCGCCTTGCATCGTGAATGCCCTGGGCTCGGACGGATGCCGGACGTGGTCCATCGGCTTGGTGGCGTTCACGGTCGCATTGGCGCCATTGCTCAGGCCGAGCCGGAGGCGGATGCTCGTCTCAGGGTTGTTCTTTTCCTGCGCGGCAGACTGCATGCGGACCGCATGACAGCGTCACCGGTCTTCGCTGTTTCCGCGCATGAAGCGCCGGGCTTGAAGCTGCGGCACGCGGGGCCGCGTGAGATGAGTAGCAGACACGCAGCCCATACCCCTTGCCGGAACGCCCGACACCTTATATTGCGACGCGATAGCTCGATCCCGTGACCCGGCGCTGCCGGCCGCATCCCCGCGGCCCGTCGCGTGACGGGCTCTTCTCGCTGCCGGATACCTTATGAAGCTTCGCAATATCGCCATCATCGCCCACGTCGACCACGGCAAGACGACACTTGTCGACAAGCTCCTGTCCCAGTCAGGGTCGTTTCGAGACAACCAGCGCGTCGAAGAGCGCGCGATGGATTCGAACGACCTCGAGAAGGAGCGCGGCATCACCATCCTGGCCAAGGCGACCTCGGTCGTCTGGAAGGATACGCGCGTCAACGTCGTTGACACCCCCGGCCACGCCGATTTCGGCGGCGAGGTGGAGCGTATCCTCTCGATGGTGGACGGCGTGATCGTCCTCGTCGATGCCGCCGAGGGCCCGATGCCCCAGACCAAGTTCGTGGTCGGCAAGGCCCTCAAGATTGGCCTGAAGCCCATCGTGGCGATCAACAAGGTCGACCGTCCGGACGCCCGCATCACCGAAGTGGTGAATGAGGTGTTCGACCTCTTCGCCGCTCTCGACGCTACCGACGACCAGCTTGATTTCCCGATTCTCTACGGTTCGGGCCGCGCCGGCTGGATGGCGACGTCGCCCGACGGATCCCAGGAAGACGGTCTCGCGCCGCTCTTCGACCTCGTGCTCTCGCACGTGCCCCAGGCCAAGGTCGAAGAGGGTCCGTTCCGGATGCTCGGCACCCTGCTCGAAGCCAACCCCTTCCTCGGCCGCATCATCACCGGCCGCATCGCATCCGGCACCGTGAAGCCGAACCAGGCCATCAAGGTCATGGACCGCACGGGCAAGCTCGTGGAGACCGGTCGCGTCTCGAAGATCCTGGCCTTCCGCGGCCTGGAGCGCGCGCCCATCGACATCGGTGAGGCGGGCGACATCGTCTCCATCGCCGGCCTCGTGAAGGGCACCGTGGCGGACACCTTCTGTGACCCGCAGGTCGAGACCCCGATCCAGGCCCAGCCGATCGATCCGCCCACTGTCACCATGTCCTTCATCGTCAATGATTCGCCCCTGGCTGGCACCGAAGGCGACAAGGTGACGAGCCGCATGATCCGCGACCGCCTGTTCAAGGAGGCCGAGGGCAACGTCACGCTCAAGATCGAAGAAGCGGCCGACAAGGATTCGTTCTTCGTCTCTGGCCGCGGCGAGTTGCAACTGGCCATCCTGATCGAGACGATGCGCCGCGAAGGCTTCGAGATCGCCGTGTCGCGTCCTCGCGTAGTTCTCTCCAAGGATGAGAATGACAACGTCCTCGAGCCGGTCGAGGAGGTCGTGGTCGACGTGGACGAGGAGTACTCGGGCGTCGTCGTGCAGAAGATGTCCGAGCGCAAGGCCGAGATGATTGAGATGCGGCCCTCCGGCGGTAGCCGTCTGCGCCTCGTCTTCCACGCGCCGACCCGTGGCCTCATCGGCTACCAGGGCGAGCTCATGACCGACACGCGCGGTACGGCGATCATGAACCGCCTGTTCAAGGCCTACGAGCTCTACAAGGGCGAGATGCCCGGCCGTCGCAACGGCGTTCTGATCTCGAACGACAAGGGCGAGGCGGTGGCTTACGCCATGTGGAACCTGGAAGATCGCGGCCCGATGATGATCGAGCCCGGTGCCAAGGTCTATCAGGGCATGATCATCGGCGAGCACAACCGCGAGAACGATCTCGAGGTGAACGTGCTCAAGGGCAAGAAGCTCACCAACATCCGCACCACTTCGAAGGACGAGGCCGTGCGCCTCACGCCGCCGATCCGCATGACCCTGGAGCGTTCGCTCGCCTGGATCCAGGACGACGAGCTGATGGAGGTCACGCCGAAGTCGATCCGCCTGCGCAAGACCTATCTCGACCCCAACGAGCGTAAGCGCTTCGAGCGGTCGGGCGGCGTCGCCTGAAGGGCGTTCAACGATTTGAACCATACGAAGGCCGGGCTCATTGCCCGGCCTTTTCTTTTTGAGTGGAGTTGGCGCCCTCACTCGGTCTTCGCCCGCTTTCGCAGCAGGTATTTCTGCACCTTGCCCGTCGAGGTCTTGGGCAGCTCGCCGAAGACGACGTGACGGGGGAGCTTGTAGCCGGCCAGACGCTCGCGGCACCAGGCGATGAGGGCGTCGGCTTCCACCGTGGCGCCGGGCTTCAGCTCCGCGAAAGCCATCGGCGTTTCGCCCCATTTCTCGTCCGGCCGGGCCACCACGGCTGCGGCCGAGACGGCGGGATGGCGGAACAGGGCGTCCTCGACCTCGATGGAGGAGATGTTTTCGCCGCCTGAGATGATGATGTCCTTGGAGCGGTCCTTCAACTGGATGTAGCCGTCCGGGTGCTTGACCCCGAAATCGCCGGAGCGGAACCAGCCACCCTTGAAAGCGTCTTGCGTGGCGGCAGGGTTCTTCAAGTAGCCGCGCATCACCACGTTGCCACGGAACATCGCCTCACCCAGTGTCTCGCCGTCGGCAGGCACCGATTCGCAGGTCTCGGGATCGCGAATGTCGAAGCCCTCCAGCACGGGGTAGCGCACGCCCTGTCGCGCCATTTTTTCCGCGCGCGCGTCCGCATCCAGCGCGTCCCAGTCCCGGTGCCAGGCATTCACGACGGCCGGTCCGTAGGTCTCGGTGAGGCCGTAGAGATGCGTGACGTCGAAGCCGGCGCTGCCCATGGCGGCCAGCACTGCCTGGGGCGGAGGTGCTGCTGCCGTTAGGAAAGCGACCCGGTGGGGCAGGGGGCGGCGCTCGGCCTCAGAGGCGTTGAGCAGAAGTTGCATCACGATCGGCGCGCCACAGAGATGGGTGACGCCGTGCTCGGCGATGGCCGCATAGAGCGCGCCGGCCCGTACCTGCCGCAAGCAGACATGGGTGCCGGCGACCACCGACAGGGTCCATGGGAAGCACCACCCGTTGCAATGGAACATCGGCAGGGTCCAGAGATAGACCGGGTGCTGCCCGAGTTGGCCGGTGATCACGTTGCCGAGTGACAGGAGCGCCGCGCCGCGGTGATGATAGACCACTCCCTTCGGGTCACCGGTGGTGCCCGAGGTGTAGTTGAGCGAGATCGCGTCCCATTCGTCCGCCGGCATCGCCCAGTCGGACGCCGGATCGCCCTCCGCCAATAGTGCCTCGTAACCGAGGCTTCCGATCGTGGCGTCATCACCGGTGAAGACCGGATCGTCGACATCGATGACGAGGGGCTTGTGCCGTGCCTGTTCCAGGGCGGGGTCGACGATTCGGCTGAACTCCCGGTCGGTGATCAGCACCCTGGCCTCGCCATGATCGAGGCAGAAGGCGAGGGCGGCCGCGTCGAGACGGGTGTTCAGGGTGTTGAGCACGGCGCCGGCCATCGGCACTCCGTAATGACACTCGATCATCTCGGGGGTGTTGGCGAGCATCACCGCCACCGTGTCGCCCCGACCGATGTCGCGCGCTTTGAGAGCCGCCGCGAGACGCCGGCTGCGCTCGTAGAGCTCCCCATAGGTTCGGCGCAGCTCACCGTGGATCACCGCCACATGATCCGGAAACACCCGCGCCGCTCGATCGAGGTAACTCAGTGGTGTCAGCGGCTGGTGATTGGCCGGGTTTCGGTCGAGGTCCCGGTCGTAGATCGTCGTTTTGTCTCCTACGACGGCATCGGGGGCATTCATGGCGTCTGTCTCCCTTTGGGATACAGTACCCGCCTCGCCGGTGGGCTCAATGGCCTTCTCTATTCGTGGACGAAGGGCATGTCTCGATTAACGACCACGCCCTTCATCGCCACAATCCTTCAGCCGCCACCGGGGTCGGTCTCGTCATCGGGTGTCTTGCCGCCCTGCGGCCCTTGTCCCGGCTTGCCGTCGGTCTTCTCGTTCGGATCCATTACGGCATCGGGTGCCGAGTTGGCCGGCTTTCCCTGTGGTGGATTATCCTTCTTGTCCGTATCGTCCGCCATGGGCGTTCCTTTCCTTCACTCGAAGCGTCACGTCGGCCCCTGCCGGGGTGTCTCACCGCTTGCGGTCCGATTGGCCATCCGATGAACCGCCCACGGGCGTCGGGTTGCGCCCGGCCTCGTCAGCGTCCTTGTCCCAGCTCGCCTTCCGGTCGGCGTCGCTGAGGCCGCCCGAATCGATGCCGGTGATGTCCGCCTGTTGCGCAGTCTGATGCCCACCTTCCACCGCAGGCTTGCCCCGGGATCCGACCTCGTTGGGCTTGCGCGTCGCGGCATCGGTGGGCTGCTTGTCGAAATCCGACATCTAGCTCTCCTCGTCCTTGCCGACGCTCGCGGTGGCGCGATCGATCGAATCCCTCGCCGCCGCACTCGGAGGCTTAGCTTTCTGCGATGCATCGCCGATGGCCCGGATGTTCTCCGCAGGCACTTCCGCCTCCGTCTGGTCGGTGGCGTCTTCACTCGGCGTCCCGGACGCGATACGGGCGGTCTCGGCCTCTCCCGAGGGATCGCCTTTTAGGTCAGCTTGCGTACGGGACGGAATGCCAACGTCGCGGGCATTGTCCTGGCCGGGATTCTGGCCGTTTCGATCGGTATAGGCGTCGAAATCCTTCAGCGAAGGGCGCTGGCGCGGTTCATCCGTCATGGTGTCCTCCAATGTTGGAAGTTCAACCACTCCATGGGCCGCGAGGTTGCGTCAGCGCCGATGGCCGACGACGGCGTGCGCGGCGCGCAAGGATTCGAGATCGTCGGGCAGGTCGAGGTGCTTCTCCGCCCGCGCGAGGGCATTATCCGCCTCCCGGCGTGCGGCCGCCTGAAAGCCGGGGCCGTCAATGGCGTGAAGGGCGGCGAGCGCCTTTTGCAGACGCACCGCGACCTCGGCGCAGGCGGCACCATCGCGGCCGATGTGACGGAACGCGTCGGCGAACAGGTCCGCCGCCTCGATGCCGGGCACGCGCAGGCGTGGGTAGGTCTCGGCCCGTGTTGGGGCGGCCCGGCATTCGGCCCAGAGCGTCAGCACCCGCACTTGCGTGCCGATGACGTGATCGGCGTGCCGGGATCGTTGATCGCCGCAGACAGCCCGCGCGAGGCAACCTCTGAGAGGACGATGATGCCGAAGCATGGATCATCGTCGAAGCTGCGCCTGTCGCCGATGACGACGGCCTTGGTGATGCCGGCCAGGGTCGCGGCGTCGGGATTGTCGTCGATCTTTAACAGGATCCGGCCCCGATGGACGAAGCTGCCGGGTAGGACCGCTACCGCTAGGTGCAGGACAAGGTCCGACGCCTCGGCGAGTGCCTCCAGTGCCCCGGAATCCACGTGCTGGAGTAGCCCATGCTCTGTGCCTGCACGGCGATCGCGCCCTCCGGTGCGGCGCACTAGGGCAGCCCACCGAGATAGGGTGCCTCGGCCCGCCCCCTGATCGAGGCGCAGGCCGCCTCCTCAATGGCGTCGACGGTCTCGCCGACCCGGCCGAGATGGGCCAGGGTGTCGATCCAGCGCACCAGGGTGAGGACCGCCGAAGCGAAGACGACGAGGGTGAAGCCAAACAGGATGACCCGGCCCTGGTCGCCGTAGAGATGGGTCTTGAGCGCGATCAGCCCGACCACGCTGTAGACGAAGGCGCCGATGAAGCTCGCTACCGCATTCTGCGTGCGGGTATCCTCCATCAGCAGGGTCACGGCACGGGGCGTCACGTTGCTGGTGGCGCCGCCATAGGCCTGCACCATGATCGAGAGCGAGCATGTCGCCACCGGCAACATGCTCGTCGCGAGCACGGACAGGATCTGGTCGACGGCGTCGGCGCCGATCGATCGGGCTATCTCGATGGGGATCAGCGGCGCGCCGAGGGCCGTGGCGAGCGCGGCCGCTACACCGGCTCCGTAGAATGCAGCCACCCGCAGCCAGGGGCTGCGGGTGGCGCGGCGGATCCGATACAGGGCAGTCGAGCACAAGGGCGGCCTTCAGAAAGGGGTTCGAAAGCCACAGGGAGAAAGCGCCGTCGTCGTGGAAAAGTCGGCCCCGTGGGCAGGGCCGTCCGTCGGAGGTTAGATTCCCTCGAAGAGCGCCGAGGAAATGTAGCGTTCGGCGAAGGAGCAGGCCACCGTGACGATGCGCTTGCCCTGGAACTCCGGCCGTGCCGCCAGCTTCAGCGCTGCGGCGACGTTGCCGCCGGTGGAGATGCCTCCAGGGATGCCTTCGAGCTTGGCGAGAAGCCGGGCGGTGTCGAAGGCTTCCTGGTTCGAGACGGTGATCACCTCGTCGATGACTTCGCGGTCGAGGTTGCCCGGGATGAAGCCGGCGCCGATGCCCTGGATCTTATGCGGGCCGGGCTGGCCGCCGGAGATGACGGGCGAATCGGTAGGCTCGACGGCGATCACCTTGAGATTCGGCAGGCGCGGCTTCAGCACGCTGCCGACACCCGTGATCGTCCCGCCCGTGCCGACGCCGGCGACGAAGGCGTCGAGCTGGCCCTGGGTGTCGTTCCAGATCTCTTCGGCCGTGGTCTTGCGGTGAATTTCGGGGTTGGCCGGGTTCGAGAATTGCTGCGGCATGATCGAGCCGGGAATTTCGTTCAGAAGTTCCTCGGCTTTGCTGATCGCGCCCTTCATGCCCTGCGGGCCTGGGGTGAGGGCCAGCTCCGCGCCGAGGAAAGCCAGCATCTTGCGGCGTTCGAGGGACATGGTCTCGGGCATCACGAGGATCAGGCGGTAGCCGCGTGCCGCCGCTACGAAGGCCAGGGCGATGCCGGTGTTGCCGGAAGTGGGCTCCACCAGCGTACCGCCCGGCTTCAACTGGCCGGAGGCTTCGAGGGCGTCGATCATGTTGACGCCGATACGATCCTTCACGCTCGCGATCGGGTTGAAGAACTCGAGCTTGAGCAGGATCTCGGCATCGACGCCGCGTTCCTTGGTGATGCGGTTGAGCCGGACCAGGGGTGTATTGCCGATCGTCTCGGTGATCGAGCCATAGATATGGCCGTGGCCGGGTTTGCGGGTCTGCGAGGGGCTGGTGTCGGCCATGACGAGATCTCCTGATCGGCTCTTACGCATCGCGAAGGCCTCGACAGGCCCTGCGCTCGGTATGCGCCGGGATATCGCGTCGTTCTATGCGAGGCAATCGGCAATGGCCGCAGGGCAAAGACAAATCTTCTCTGTCTTCAACGATCTGATTCATCAGTAGAAGTATTGATTTGCCTGGTGACAGGCCAAGAGAATGTTGTTCTTGCTACGTCGCCCGTGACTCGTCGTCCCGGACCTTTTGTGCGGTCTCGCCATGATCGATGCCTGGATCAGGCGGTGTTCACGAGAACAGGACCATTGCCGAGAGCACAAGGATAGTCGCGCAGAACGGTGTCGACAGCGCGATCCGGAAGGCCCCCGGATGCAGGCTCGGCGGGCAGGTATAGACCGCCTCTTCGCGAGCGCCGCTGCGGACGACGCTCCCCGTCGCCCATTCCAGTCGCTTCACCATTTCGCTTCCCCCGCTTCAACCGCGATCGGCAGAAGGCGATGGGGGCATTGAACGAGGGGTAAAGCCGGGCCGGAGACCTCGGATCGTCGTCAACGCGGCCTTAAAGCGAAGTCCACATTCGTAAGGGAGCCGGCGTCAGGGCGCCTTACATACCGGCACCGAGGAGGCGGGCTGGGCATCGGACTGCCGCGCCTGCACGTCAGCGTTGTTCATCCATCGAACGGATGGGGCCGGTAGGGTAGCTCCACGCGCTTCCGGCCTCGATTCCGTTGCGGTGAGCCGAGTCGGCTGTCTCTCGCGAAACGTCCATCGCAGCGCGTGTTCGCCCAGGGAAGGACGGCCGGTGACCGGCCGTGCTGCGGAGAAATCTAAAGCGCGCGATCGAACTTCAACTCGCCCTTCTGGCTCTTGATCACCAGCTGCGACCCGACGAGGTCCCACTGGGCGGCGGTGCGCAGGGCGATGAAGAAGTCCTGCTCGCTGGCGCCGGTACCCTTATCGCAGGGCTTCTTCGTGAGAGCGAGGGGGCCGACGGCGAGGTGCTGCTCGCGCAGGGGGAAGGCCGTGGCGGCGAAAGTGTTGCAGCCGCCATAGCCACGAGCGCGGTACTGCTTATCGATGATGAAGCTCGGCCGGTCGGTGCCGTTGAAGGGCTTGCCGTTGAGGCTCACGGCGGTCCAGGTCGCATCGAGCGGAAACATCTTCTCCTGGGCCTTGGCCGCCGGAACGTACTGCTTCTTCTCGGGCTTCTCGCGGTTGTCCTTGCCGAAGCCGGTGACGTTGGATCCCTGCGCCATTGCGCCCGTCGCCAGCATCCCCGCCGTCGCGGCACAAGCCATCGCGGCGAACAGCATCGCTCTCATCGTCAGGCCCTCCTTCGTAATCATCAATCGAACTCGCATCGTCGCGCACCGCGTCCCGGTTGCGACGCGCGATCGTTCGGGCCGCTCGTCCCGCGCGAAGCTCTGCGTCGGACGAGGCTTGCGTGGACAGCGTACGGACGCCCTTCGGATAAGATTCCAGCACAAATAAGGTCAAGAGTGCCCGTTGTGGGTTTTCCTTGTCATTCACTTCCAAACGTCGCTCCACGCTCCCTCTACGTGAACAATCCCGCTGCCAGCCTCGTTAAAGCAGCTTAGAAGCCGGCGCGTGTCGAGCGCCATTGCATGACGGAGTGCTTCCTGTGTCGGGACTGGACGAGAGCGAACGCGGCGGGGCGGGGCCGAACACGATGAGCCCGGCGCAATCGCGAGCCGCCCGCGGCATGCTGGGCTGGTCGGAGGCGGATCTCGCGGCCAAGGTCGGTCTGGCCGAGCAGGATGTGAAGGCCTTCGAGAATGGCACCGGCGATCCGGCATCGGGCCGGATCGAAGCGCTGAGAAGTGTTCTCATGACCGCCGGCATCGTCTTTCACGAAGGCAGCGAGAGCGGTGTCGGCCTTCGTGCGACTGGCGGAGACGAAGGCACCCGGCTCGGATCGCTGACTACGGAGAACGATCACTGAAGTCGTGGCGAGAGGCGGTCAGGGTCCGTTGCGTCCCATGGCGAGAGCCTTGAGATCGAAGGCCGGATCCGCAGCCTCGTCCTGCGTCGGTGACAGGCCGCGCGCGATGATTCGGCGGGCGGCCATATGCTCGGCGGCCGAATCCACCGTCTCGATCCCGGTGAGGTGCGGACCGCGATAGCGGAACACCGCAAATCCCCCGGCGGTGGCGCGTCGCACGGAGATGTCGTTCGATGCCGGCAATCCCACCATCTGCAGCTTGTGCCCGCCCTGATCGCTCCAGAACCAGGGAACGGCATCGTAAGGGGCGGGGCGTCCGGTGATGCGGGCGGCGAGGCAGCGGCCCTGGTCGATGGCGTTCTGAATAGATTCCACCCGCGCCGTGCCATGGGCTGCGAAGCGTGTGGGAAACTGGGCGCAATCGCCGATAGCCGAGATCGACGGGTCGTCGGTGAGAAGAACGGAGTCGACAACGATGCCGTCCTCCACGTGAAGGCCGGCCTCGGCTGCAAGGTCCTGGTTTGGAAGAACGCCGATCCCGATCAGGACCAAGTCGGCCGGGCATACGGTGCCGTCTGACAAGACAATCGACTCGGCCCGCCCAGCCCAACCCTCGATGGCCTGCACGCCGCCGCCGAACAGGAAGCGGATGCCGGCGCTCTCGTGTACCTCTCGGAAGAAGGTGGCGATCGGCTCGGACACGGCCCTCGCCATCGGCCGATCGGCGGCTTCGATGACGGTAACGGACAGGCCGCGTGCGGCGCAGATGCTGGCGAACTCGAGCCCGATGAATCCCGCGCCGACGATGGCGATGCTGCGCGATACGGCGATGGCCGCCCTGATCCGCTCGGCATCCACGATCGAGCGTAGCTGGTACACGCCCGCAAGCTCGGCCCCGGGCACCGGCAGAGGCCGGTTTCGCGATCCCATGGCGAGGACGAGGTGATCGTAGCCGAGGTCACGTCCGTCGCTGAAGCGGACTTTGCGGGCTGACCTGCTGATCGCGACGGCCTCGACCGAGGTCTCGCAGGCGATGCGGTGGTCCGCGTAGAAGCCCGGCGCCCGCAGAAACAGGCCGGCGGCATCCACCTTGCCGGCGAGATAGGCCTTCGAGAGCGGTGGACGCTGATAGGGAAGGCTCGGCTCGTCGCCGATCATCGTCACCGATCCGGCATAGCCGGCCTCGCGCAGGGAAGCCGCAGCTTGCAAACCGGCCTGCCCGGCACCGACGACGACGATCCCGGTCTCGCTCACGCCTCGAACTCCGCGGTGACCGGACTGACGGCCGGTGACAGGGCCAGACGCGGCAGCTTCCGCCCGCCTTCCTTCACCGTGTAATCCCAGAACGCCGCCGCCGCCGGCCCGAGCACCTTGTCGGCGCGGCGGACTACGTACCAGTCGCGACGGATCGGCAATCCCTGCACGTCGAGCAGAATCATGCGCCCGCTCTCGACCTCGGCCGCCACCGTGTGGCCCGAGATGAGGGCGATGCCGAGTCCGGCCATCACCGCCTGCTTGATCGTTTCGTTCGAGCCAGAATCGATTCCGAGTTTCGCGCGCTGGATCATGATGCCCGACATGAACTCCTCGAACACCGTGCGGGTGCCGGACCCTTCCTCGCGCACCAGAAAGGATTCCTCGGTCAAGTCCGCCCGCGTGAGGTTGGTCCGCGTGCTGAGGCGATGGCCCGGCGCCGCGATGATCACCAGCGGGTGCGCGCCGAACATCTCGGCCTCAATGGCAAAGTCGCGCGGCGGACGACCCATGATGGCAAAGTCGATTTCGTAGTTGCGCAGGGCCTCGACCATGGCGCCGCGATTGCCGACGACGAGGTTGATCTCCACCGCGGGATAACGGTCGACGAAACCGGCGATGATCTGGGGCGTGAAATACTTGGCGGTGGACACCACCCCCATGGCGACCCGGCCGCCACTGCCGCCCTTGAGGGTCTGGAGCCGGTCGGCGCAAGTCTCCAGCACCGTGTTGATGCTGTCGATCGCCCAAAGCATCTCGCGCCCGGCATCGGTGGGCTTCAGGCCCGTGGGGGTCCGGTCGAACAGCAGCAGCCCCGCCTCCTCCTCCAACTGGCGGATGCGCGCGTAGAGCGCCGCCGAGGTGACGTTGAGTTCCTGGGCCGCACGGGTCATCGTTCCGAGGCGGGCGACCGCTGCGACGGCCTGGAGTTGCTTGAGCGAGAGGTTGCGCATCCGGCGTTTTTAGTTTTTTTGGAACCGCCCGCAAGTTTTTTCAGAATTCCTTCTTTGCACGGGGAATGCCCGTCTGGCGCTCTGGTTGAACCCGGCGCTATCGTGCAAAGGGCGGTGCTCCGGGCTTTCGAAGGCCTGGAAGCTGGACGGATGATGAGCGGCCGGATGGTCTCCGGCGGGTCTGTGGAAGAGGACGTGAGCCGATGTCGTTGGGGTCTCTGGAAATCGGGTCGCGGCTCGATGCGTACCTCGCCCAGGCGGTTGCCGCCGATCAGGGCCTCGCCGACGTCGCCGCAGTCATCGCGGCCTGTGCCGAGGCGGCTGTGGATGTGAGCGAGGTGATCGGCCGCGGCGCGCTGGGCGGCGGCGATCTCGCGGCACAGGGTGAGCAGAACAGCGACGGCGACGTGCAGAAGGCCCTCGACGTGCTGGCGCACCACAGATTCACCGAGGCCCTGCGCGGCGCGCCGGTGGCGGAGGTCGCCTCCGAGGAGGCCGAGGGCATCATGCTTCTCAACGCCGGCGCCCCGCTTGCCGTCGCCATCGATCCCTTGGACGGCTCGTCGAACATCGGCGTGAACATGGCGGTGGGCTCGATCTTCGGCATCCGGCCCGTGGGCGCGACGGCGGAGAACCCCCTCGGTTCGTTCACGAGCCCCGGCACCGCCCAGCTCGCCGCCGGCTTCGTCACCTACGGTCCGGCGACCTCCCTGGTGCTGACGCTTGGATTCGGCACGCAGATCTTCACTCTAGACCGGGCCGAGCGTGTGTTCCGCCTCACCAGTCCTCGGATCGAGGTGGTGGCCGCTGCCAGGGAATACGCCATCAACGCTTCCAACGCCCGGCATTGGGACACCCCGGTGAAGGCCTTCATCGAGGATTGTCTGGCCGGTTCCGACGGGCCGCTGGACAAGAACTTCAACATGCGATGGCTCGGCTCCCTTGTGGCCGATGCGCAGCGGGTGCTCCTGCGTGGCGGCGTGTTCCTCTATCCCGGTGACAACCGGAAGGGCTACGCGCAGGGCCGCCTGCGCCTCCTCTACGAGGCTGCGCCCATCGCGATGCTGATGGAGCAGGCGGGTGCGTTGGCTACAGACGGCGCCAACCGTATCCTCGACATCTCCGCCACCGGCATCCACGAGCGCGTGCCGCTGGTGTTCGGATCAAGCGAGGACGTGGCCTGCGTCGCCAAGTATTACGGTGGCCGCAACGCCGCCGCCGGCCGCTCGCCCCTGTTCGGCCAGCGCGGCCTGATGCGAAGCTGACCGGGGACAGGCTGGAACCGGTCGGGCATCGTTCATGTCGGCGCGTCATCCCATCATTTCGGTCACCGGATCGTCGGGCGCCGGCACGACCTCCGTGCGCAACACGTTCGAACAGATCTTCCGCCGCGAGGACGTGAGCGCGGTCTACATCGAGGGGGACGCGTTCCACGCCCTCGATCGCAACGCCATGCGCAAGGCCATGGCCGAGGAGCCGACCCTCAGCCACTTCGCGCCCCGCGCCAACCTGCTCCTGGAGCTGGAGGAGGTGTTTCGCAGCTACGGCGAATCCGGCGGCGGGCGTACGCGTCACTACGTCCACGACGTTGCCGACGCGCAGGCCTACGGCGCCGAGCCGGGCACCTTCACACCCTGGGAGGATTTCCCGCCGGGCTCCGACCTGCTGTTCTACGAAGGCCTTCACGGCTGCGTCGTCGACGACAATGTCGACATGGCCCGCTACGCCGACCTCAAGATCGGCGTGGTGCCGGTAATCAACCTCGAATGGATCCAAAAGCTGCACCGGGACCGCTCGTTCCGCGGCTATTCCACCGAGGCCGTCACCGACGTGATCCTGCGGCGCATGCCGGATTACGTGCAGACGATCTGCCCGCAATTCACCTGGACGGACATCAACTTCCAGCGCGTGCCCACGGTGGATACCTCCAACCCTTTCATCGCCCGCTGGATTCCCACCGCCGACGAATCGCTGGTGGTGATCCGATTCAAGGACCCGAAGGGTATCGACTTCTCCTACCTGATCTCGATGATCCAGGGTTCCTTCATGAGCCGTGCCAATTCCATCGTGATTCCGGGTGGCAAGCTCGACATCGCGATGCAGCTCATTCTGACCCCGATCATTATGCAATTGGTGGAACGCAAGCGCCGGCTTGCCTGAGACCAGCGAACGTCCGGGCTCTTGCTCTTGCCGGACCGATAAAGTGAACGAGATAGCCCGAATGACGACCCGCACGGCCGGCCCCATCATCTCTCCTTCCATCCTCTCGGCGGATTTCGCCGCCCTCGGCGAGGAGGTCCGCGCGGTCTCGGAGTCCGGGGCGGACTGGATCCACCTCGACGTGATGGACGGGCATTTCGTGCCCAACATCACTTTCGGCCCCGACGTGGTGAAGGCGCTCCGGCCGCACAGTGCCAAGATCTTCGACGTCCACCTGATGATCGCCCCCGCAGACCCGTATCTCGCGGCCTTCGCCGAGGCCGGCGCGGATGCGATCTCCGTCCATGTGGAGGCCGGCCCGCATATCCACCGCTCGCTCCAGACCATCCGGTCTCTCGGCAAGCGTGCCGGCGTCGCGCTGAATCCGGGTACCCCTGCGACCGCCATCGAGTCCCTGATCGACATGGTGGACCTCGTCCTGGTGATGACGGTGAATCCCGGCTTCGGCGGCCAGAGCTTCATCCCCTCGACCCTGGAGACCATCGCCCGGATCAAGGCCATGACCGCCGGCCGCGACATCGACATCGAGGTGGATGGCGGCATCACCCCGGAGACCGTCGGCCTCGCCGCCGCTGCCGGGGCCAACGCCTTCGTCGCCGGCAGCGCCGTGTTCAAGGGCGGGCCGGCCGGATATGCCGAGCGCATCGCCGCCATCCGGGCGGGCGCCGGCGGCACCGTCGCATGTTGAAGGCGCTGATCTTCGACGTCGACGGAACCCTGGCCGAGACCGAGGACCTGCACCGGCAGGCCTTCAACCGCGCCTTCTCCGAATTGGGGCTCGACTGGCACTGGTCGCCGGAGCTCTATGCCGACCTTCTCACCGTCATGGGCGGCAAGGAGCGGCTCGCCCATTACGTGGCTACCGAGCACGGCGAGCCGGATGCGGAACGCCGCGCGCAGATGAGCGAGATCCACGACCGCAAGACCGGGATCTACGGCGACCTCGTCACGAAAGGAGCGCTCGAACTGCGCCCCGGCATCGCGCGCCTGGTGGGGGAAGCCAAGAGCGCAGGCCTTCTCCTCGCGGTGGCGAGCACCACGAGCCGCCCCAACGTGGACGCGCTCCTCGCCGTCAACTTTCCCGAGGGCAGCCCCTTCGACGTGGTGGCCTGTGGCGACGAGGCGGAGCGCAAGAAGCCGCATCCGGACGTGTTCGTCCTGGCCCTCACGCGCCTCGGCGTGGCGGCGGGGGAAGCCATCGCCTTCGAGGATTCGGTGGCCGGCATCCGCTCGGCGCTCGATGCGGGACTGCCCGTGGTTGCCACGCGAAGCCGCTACACCGGCGGACACAGCCTGGAGGGCGCATTCTCGGCGGTGTCGGATCTCGGTGAGCCGGGGACGCCCCATACCCACCTTTCGGGAACCCCATGGGCCGGGGGGGTCGTCACCCTCGCGGGGCTGGCGGCCTGGCACGAGCGGGCGGGCTGACCCCCTTCGCCGGCCGGGGAAACAGCGTCGCCCCGGCGAGGAGGCCGAGGCCGGCGGCGAGGGCGAGGCGCCACCAGGGCCGCTTGGCTCCGTCGTTCCGGGGGGATGTCGCCATGTTCGTATCCGCCGGGGCCGGAAAAGCCCCGCTCCGCCAACGCGGCGGACACCGTCGCGTTGCCTCCACGGGCGGACCCGGCCTATAACCCGGCCAAATGCCGCTGCGGCGACGTATGCGTGCCCCTCCGTTCCACCTCTGACACGACCCAAGGTCACGCCATGGCCGGCCATTCCCAGTTCAAGAACATCATGCACCGTAAGGGCCGCGTCGATGCGGTCCGCTCCAAGATCTTCGGCAAGCTCGCCCGCGAGATCACGGTGGCGGCCAAGCTCGGCATGCCCGATCCGGCGATGAACGCACGCCTTCGCGCCGCCATCATCGCGGCCCGCGCGGAGAACGTGCCCAAGGACAACATCGAGCGCGCCATCAAGAAGGCCTCCGGCGCCGATGCCGAGAACTACGACGAGATTCGTTACGAGGGCTACGGCCCGGGCGGTGCCGCGCTCATCGTCGAGGCGCAGACCGACAACCGCAATCGCACGGCCTCCGACGTGCGCTCGGCCTTCACCAAGTCCGGCGGCAGCCTCGCCGAGACGGGCGCCGTTTCCTTCATGTTCGACCATGTGGGCGTGGTGGAGTTCGACGCATCGGTGGCCGATGCCGACACGATGCTGGAGGCCGCCATCGAGGCGGGCGCCGACGACGTGCGCTCCTCCGAGGATGGCCACGAGATCACCTGCGCCCAGGATTCCTACGGTGAGGTCTCCAAGGCCCTGGAGGCCCGGTTCGGCGAGCCGCGCCGCACGGCTCTGGTCTGGAAGGCCCAGAACACCATCGAGGTCGACGACGAGACCGGCGAGAAGCTGATCCGCCTCGTGGAGGTCATCGAGGACCAGGACGACGTCCAGAACGTCTACGTCAACTTCGCCCTCTCCGACGCACTGGTGGCCAAGCTGGAGGGTTGAGGGCCGTCCTTTAGCCCTCCCCCCCGTTGCGGGGGAGGGTGCCTGCGGAGCAGGCGGGAGAGGGGGCGACATCTCTGGACAACGCGCTCCCCTCATCCGATCCGCTTCGCGGGCCATCGTCTCCCGCAGAGGGGAGACGGACACGTGCACCACCGGCTCTCCACACCCCTTCACCCCCGCGCGCGGACAAGCGCCGGGGGCATGGCCCAAGTGAAGCCCCAAACAGGGGACGCGGGACGCCGCGAAACCCATTGAGCGCTATAAATGTTTGCCGGTCCCCCGGCGTCCCGTCAGGCTCCGGCGTTCCCGCCGGGGCCTGTTTTGTCGTCGCGGTGTCTCCAGCGGTCCTCGCGTTGCGTCGCGCCTGAGGTGGTCGTGTCGCATCCCAGCCCGGCTGTTCGAACGGACTTTGCCCCGCACGCCCTCTCGTATTGGAGGGGCCGCAAACCTCATCATGGCAGCCGAGATCAGGGTCAGTGCCGGGGCATTTAACTCCCGACCTACCGCGCCCCCATCCGAGCCCCCAGACTATCGAGCCGCCGCCCGGGGCGATGGTGACCGACACCACCGACGCAGGCACCGCCCCGCCGCCCCTCCGACCCACCCGGTCGGTCACCGGGCGAGCCCCCTTCGCTGGGCGGCAGGTGTGGGGATATAGGCATGTGATAGGAATTTTGTCAAGATAACTCGCCCGTTCACCGTTGCCGCCGAGGGGAGCATCCGGACTGCAGGGTTCGACGGCGCAAGCACGTCGGTCGCCGTTTCGTAGACCAGGAAATCGTGGCCCGCGCCGCCGGTGATGGTGACGTTGCCTCCGTTTGCGACGATCGTACCGGAAGTTCGAGTACCCGGGGGCATCCCCTACCGATGCTTTCGCCTATGATGGCGGGCCATCGGCAGTCACCGCGATACAGGCCCCCATGACCCCCATCCGCATCCTCGGCATCGATCCAGGCCTGCGCCGTACCGGCTGGGGTCTGATCTCCGTCGTCGGGGCCAAGCTGACTTACGTCGATTGCGGCGTGGTGACCTCGGACGGGGATCTGCCGCTGGCCCTGCGCCTGCGGGAATTGCACGAGGGCATCACCCGCGTGGTGTCGGGGTTCTCGCCCGACGAGGTCGCCGTGGAGGAGACCTTCGTCAACAAGGACGCGCAGGCGACCCTGAAGCTCGGGCACGCCCGCGCCATCGCCCTGCTGGTGCCGGCCCTGGCCGGATTGCCCGTCTCCGAATACGCCGCCAACCTGGTGAAGAAGACCGTCTGCGGCTCGGGCCATGCCGAGAAGGTTCAGATCCAGGCGATGGTGAAGTTCCTGATGCCCAAGGCCGAGTTCAAGACGGCGGACGCGGCGGATGCCCTGGCCATCGCCGTCACCCATGCCAACCATCGCGGGGCGCATGCCCTGAAGAAACTCCACGCCCCCGTCGCCGGAGTGAGCGGGCTTGCCGCCGCGCGGATCGCGGCGGCCCTTGCGAAGGGTTAGCGGACTGCCTCCCTCCCCCTTGTGGGGAGGGATCGAGGGTGGGGGTGGTTCCGCCTGCCTCCGTGGAGGGGCACCCAGGCACCCCCACCTGAAACGCCTCCCCGCGCAGGGGAGGCGACCGCTCACTGCGCCTTGAATTCGCCCTCGAGCCGCAGGGACACGTCGTCGCCGATCGCGGGGAGGAAGGCGCTGACGCCGAAATCCGATCGCTTGATCACGGCCCAGCCGTCGAAGCCCACTGTGTAGCGCTTGTCGATGGGGTTGAGGCCGGCCCGGTTGAAGGTGGCGTCGAAGGCCACGGGCTTCGTCACACCCTTCAGGGTGAGGCTGCCGGCGACGCGGGCCGTGGTCGGGCTCGTGGGCTCCACCAGGGTGGCGGTGAAGGTGGCGGTGGGAAACTTCTGGGTGTCGAAGAAGTCCGGCCCCTGGAGATGGCGGTTGAGCGCTTCGTTCAGGGCGTTGATGCTCCCCATGCCGATGGTCACCGTGAGCCGGCTCTTGCCCGGATCCTTGGGGTCGAGGTCGGCCTGTCCCGCCACGTCGGTGATCTGGCCGTAATAGGTGGAGTAGCCGAGGTGGCTCACCGACCAGGTGATCTTGCCGTGGGCCGCGTCGAGCACGTAGCTGCCGGCCCGGACCTGGGTCGGGTCGGTGGTGGGGCCGGCATCCTGGGCCGGGTTCTGGGCCGGTGTCTGAGCATGGGCGGCGGAGGCGGCCATCACCATGAGGAGGGCGGCGAGGGGTGTGCGCATCGGGCGGTCACTTTCTCTCGGTGGCGGGTCGGACAGGCGAGCCTGTCCCTGGTAAAGACCCGTCCGTGATGACGGGATGACGCATGATCGGCAAGTTGAAGGGCGTGGTGGATTCCTACGGAGAGGATTTCGTGATCCTCGACGTGCAGGGCGTCGGCTACGTGGTGCATTGCTCCGCCCGCACCCTGCAGCGGATGCCCGGCGCCGGCGAGGCGGCCTCGCTGGCCATCGAGACCCATGTCCGCGAGGACATGATCCGGCTCTACGGCTTCCGGTCGGATGCGGAGCGCGAGTGGTTCCGCCTGCTCCAGACCGTGCAGGGGGTGGGCTCGAAGGTGGCCCTCGGCCTGCTCTCGGTGCTGGAGCCGGAGGCCCTCGCTACCGCCATCGCCATGGGGGACAAGACCTCCATCGCCCGCGCGCCGGGCGTCGGCCCGCGCCTGGCCGCCCGCCTCACCGCCGAACTGAAGGACAAGGCGCCGGCCTTCGCGCCCATCGACCCCGCCGTGCTCGCCCTCTCCGGCGCGGTGGAGGACCGTACCGCGCCGCAACCCGCCGCCGATGCGATCTCCGCCCTGGTCAATCTCGGCTATGCCCCGGTGCAGGCCTCCGCCGCCATCGCCGCGGCGATGAAAGGCGCCGGGGAGGGGGCGGAGGCCAAGACCCTGATTCGCCTCGGGCTCCGCGAACTTGCACGCTGAGCGCGGCGAGCTCGCATCCTCCGCCGGGCGGATCGGCTTTCGTTCTTCCGACGATCCGTGAAATCGGCTATCGACCGGAGCCCCGACTGGGCGGACCGCGCTCCGGGATTGAATATGACGGGCTTCTGGACATCCCTGTCAGCCGCTTTGGTCTCGTGCGCGGCGCTGGCACCGGCGCTGGCGGCCGATCCGGCGAGCGCGCCGCGGCCCGTTCCGGATACGCCCTCGCCGTTCTTCCTCTTTGCCGACACCCAGGTGAGCTACCACTACCAGTTTCCCGCCGCCGAGCCGGGCGTGCGGGTGCGAAACGCGGACGGCTCGTTCCGCTCACGCGGCATCCCCAAGCAGATCTTCACCCTCTCGCATGCCAATGCCTGGGCCTACGGCACCAATCTCCTCTCCCTCGACATCCTGAAATCCGGCTCGCAGGAACGCGCCGGCACGACCAACGCGCCGGGCGGGTTCCTGCTTCGCGATGACGGCGCGACGGAGGTCTATGGCCTCTATCGCGGCACCCTCAGCCTCAACGCCCTCACCGGGACCAAGGCGTTCGTAGTGCCCGGCCTCATCAAGGACGTCTCCCTGTCCTACGGGTTCGATGCCAACACGAAGGACACCGCCTTCGGCCCCCGCAAGCGCAACGTCGTCGGCGGCCTTAACCTCGCCTTCGACGTACCGGCCGGCTTCCTCGGCGCCTCGGTCCACGCCTACAAGGAGTGGAACCGCAACGGCTTCAATCCCTATCCCAACCGGGACATCAGCTACGACACCGTCCCCGAGATCGAGATCGCCTACAGCTTTCCCCTGGCCTTTACCGGCCTGCCGCTCAGCGTCACGGGCATCAACAACATCGTCCTGCCCAAGGGGCGCGGTGTCCGCAACCCTGCGATCTTCGCCTTCAACCGCGAGACGGGGCTCGAATTCGTCTCCCGCACCAACCTCGTGCTCGACCTCGGCAAGCTCGTCTACGACCAGCCCGACCGCGTCGATGTGTTCATCGGCTTCCAGTACTGGCTGAACAAGTTCGGCAATCTCGAAACGGCGACCCTGAAGGGCACGGAAGAGAAGAGCTTCCTCGCCGGCATTGCGTTCCACGTCTTCTGAGCAAGCTCGCCCCGATGGAGCCCCCTGGCCGCAGGCACGTCCGCGCGCCTTGCGCATTCGTCCCATGGCGGTTAAGTTATTGAGAAAGCAGTAGATTTTAAAAGTTCTAAAAAGGCGCGCAAGCGAGTGATCTGGGAGGGAAATTTGCCGATGACGCAATTGTCTCGCCCGCGATCGACGCTTCCTGTTTCGTTCAGCGAGCTCCCATGATCGTCTGTTCCTGTAACGTGTTGTCCGACGGCGCCGTTCGCGCTTGCCTGAAGGATGGGCCCGATTGCCCGCGAACCCCGGCACAGGTCCAAGCTTGTCTTGGCTGCAGCCCGAAATGCGGTCGCTGCGCCCGGACGATCCGTTCGATCATGCAGGCGGCGCTGCAGGGTGCCTTGCAAGACGCGGTGGCGGAGGCCGGCCATGCGTGCGGAACGGGTTGCGCCAGCGGCTGTAGTTTGGTTCAATTCCAAACTGCGGGGGAGGGGATCGCCGCCTGAGGGCCTGTGCGAGGCCCCACGCTCCCCTTCGAGCTTGAAATAGCCGAACGGGAGTGAGTTCTATGAAGGGTGATGCGAAGGTCGTCGAGTACCTCAATAGAGGTCTGCGCAGCGAGTTGACGGCCGTGAGCCAGTACTGGCTCCACTTCCGCATGCTGAACGACTGGGGATACATCGACCTCGCCAAGTTCTGGCGCAAGGAATCCATCGAAGAGATGAACCACGCCGACCGGTTCATCGACCGGATCCTGTTCCTTGACGGGTTTCCCAACCTTCAGGAACTCGATCCGCTGCGGATCGGCCAGAACATCGAGGAGATCATCGCCTCCGACCTCGCCGCCGAGACCGAGGCCCGGGCGCTCTACCTCGAAGCCGCGCAGTACTGCGACACGATCAACGACCGCGTGTCGAAGATCCTGTTCGAGGAACTGGCTGCTGACGAGGAGGGGCATATCGACTTCCTCGAGACACAGCAGACCCTGATCGCCCAGATCGGCCTGGCGCTCTACGCCCAGAAGCATATCGGCGGCCTGGAAGCGATCGCTCCCGAGAAGGATTGATCCGAGGCTGAGCGTCGGCACTGCCGGCGCTCAGCGCGCGATTACCCGATAGCAGATGTCGCGCAGGGGCAAGGCAGCCTGGATTGCCGCGAGATCGAGATTCGCATCAAGCCCCTCGATGACACGCAGCCCGCTCCAAACGCCGTCGACCCGGTCGAAGACTTCGATATGCGGTTTGTCGCGCGCCACCAGCACGCAGTGCTGCAGGGAGTGGAGTTGCTGATAGACGTGCCACTTCTCGAAACGGTCACGTGCTTCCGTCCCCGGAGACAGCACTTCGAACAGGATGGTCGGGTTGTCCACCGAGGTCGTTCCCGGTTCTAGGTCGCCGCACACGACGAGGACATCCGGCAACATCGCCGCGTCGAGCGGTTTGCTCTTCAAGTAGAACGTCTCGGTGAACGTCTGACAGGAAGACCCTCGGGCGCGAAATCCATTCTCAAAGCCGGTTGCGATGTTCTGGACGATGCGCCCATGTTCCCAGCGGGCGCCGACCATCATCCGCACGACGCGACCGCCGATCAGCTCCCAGCGTTCGTTGCGCGGCTTGTCGGCCAGCAACTCCTCGAAATCGTCGAGGGCCATCTTCTAGAACAGCTGTGAGGCATCACCCATCGCGACCCACCTGCGGCGGCAGCGTGCCGCCGATGGCGCAGTGTAGCGCGCCGGGCGGCGTTGTGCGACATCGGGCCGAACGCCCGTCCACCGGAGCAGGCCCCGTGCCGGGCCCCGACCGAGAGCCCGTGTGAGCAAGCTTCCCAAATCGCCGAAATCGCCGACCCTGCACCCGCTTCCGGAGTCGCTTCTCACGCCCGAGCGCCGCCCGGACGATGTCGAGCAGTCGATCCGGCCCTTGAGTCTCAGCGAGTTCATCGGCCAGCGCGCCGCGCGCGCCAACATGCAGATCTTCATCGAATCCGCGAAGAAGACCGGTTCCGCCCTCGACCACGTGCTGTTCGTGGGGCCTCCCGGCCTCGGCAAGACCACCCTGGCGCAGATCGTGGCCCGAGAGCTCGGGGTGAACTTTCGCTCCACCTCCGGCCCGGTCATCGCCAAGGCCGGCGACCTCGCGGCGCAGCTCACCAATCTCGAAGAGCGCGACGTGCTCTTCATCGACGAGATCCACCGCCTCAACCCGGCGGTGGAAGAGATCCTCTATCCGGCGATGGAGGATTACCAGCTCGACCTCATCATCGGCGAGGGGCCGGCCGCTCGCTCGGTGAAGATCGAGCTGCCGAAATTCACGTTGGTGGGCGCCACCACCCGCGCCGGGCTGCTCACCACGCCGCTTCGCGACCGGTTCGGCATCCCGATTCGCCTCGAATTCTACGATGTCGACGAGCTCGAGCTCATCGTCACCCGCGGGGCGCGGGTGCTCGGCATCGGCATGTCGGCGGAGGGGGCCAACGAGATCGCCAAACGGGCGCGGGGCACGCCGCGCATCGCCGGCCGCCTCCTGCGCCGGGTGCGCGACTTCGCCATCGTGGCCGACGCTCCCACCGTCACGCGGGCCATCGCGGACCGTGCGCTCCAGCTCCTCGACGTGGACCCGGCCGGCCTCGACGTGATGGACCGCAAGTACCTGACCATGATCGCCACCTCCTTCGGCGGCGGCCCGGTGGGGATCGAGACCATCGCGGCGGCGCTCTCCGAGCCGCGCGACGCCATTGAGGACATCATCGAGCCGTTCCTGATCCAGAAGGGATTCGTCCAGCGTACCCCGCGCGGACGCATGCTGACGCCCCATGCCTACAAGCACATGGGCTTCGCCGTGCCCCGGCGGGAATCCGGCTCGCAGTTCGGATTGTTCGGGGCGGAGGAACCCAATGGCTGAACGGGGTGTGTCATCACGCTGTTCCGATCCGTGGTACATTGATCGCGTTCCGAGCCCGGGATAGCGGATACGAGGCGCATGGCGGCTATACGAGACCTGAGCGTTTCCCTGCCGGCCGACCTTGTGGACATGGTCCATCACAAGGTTGCCGCTGGCGAGTATGCGACGCCGAGCGACGTCATCGGCGAAGGCCTGCGGGCCTTGCAGGCGCAGGAGCGGGACGAGACCGAATGGCTGCAGACCCGCATCGGCCCGGTCTATGATCGGATGATTGTCGACCCGAGCGCTGCGCTTTCGGTCTCAGATGTTCGCCATGCGCTGCGCGTGACGACGGCCGGGGACGTTTGATCCCGCCTTGTCCTACGACGTTCGTTTCAGCCCCGAAGCGCTCGCCGACCTCATCGACCTTCGCCGGTTCCTCACGCCGGGCGCCGGCTTCGAGCGGGCGTCGGCCTATGTCGACGATATCGTGGACGATGCGGAGAGCCTCGCCACGTTCCCGCAGCGGGGCCGCGTGCGCGACGAAATCCGCCCAGGGCTTCGCGTCATCGGATATCGCCGCCGCGTGAGCTTGGCCTTCACGGTCGGGCCTGAGACGGTCACCATCCTTGGCGTCTTCTACGCCGGACGGGATGCGCAAGCCGCTCTGCGCCAGGAGACGGCGCTCGTGGCTCCTCGCCGATGACGAACGCGACCTTATCCTCCCCTGTCCGGATCACCCGCCGCACCCTCGTGCTCGGCCTCGGCGCCACGGCGCTCGCGGGCAGCGGCACGGCCGCCTACGGAATCGGCGTCGAGCCGATGCGTCTCGCCGTCACGCGGTACCGCATCAGACCGATGGCGCCTTGGCCGGCGGGCCTGACCCTGCGGATCGTGGCCGTCTCCGACGTCCATGCCTGCGATCCCTTCATGACGCCCGACCACATCCGGCGGATCGTGGAGGCGGCCAACGGCCTCGGCGGCGATGTGATCGTGCTGCTCGGCGATTATGTCAGCGGCATGAAGCGGATCACCGGTATCGTGGACTCTGCCGATTGGGCGCCCGTCCTCGGCGGCTTGAAGGCTCCGCTCGGCACCTATGCCATCCTCGGCAACCACGATTGGTGGGCCGATCGCGCCGCCTGCGAGCGCGGGCACGGCCCGACCTTTGCCGGGGAGGCCCTGACGCGCGCCGGCATCCGCGTCCTCGAGAACGAGGCCCTGCCCCTGTGGGTGAGGGGACACGAGGTCTGGCTCGCCGGCCTCGGCGATCAACTGAGCTTCGAGCGCACGTGGTGGCGTTTCGGTCTCCCACGTAAGGGAAGCGATAATCTGGCAGCCGCCCTCGCGGCGATCCCCGACGGCGCGCCCTCCATCCTCCTCGCCCACGAGCCGGACATCTTCCCGCAGGTTCCGGCCCATGTCGCCCTCACCCTGTCGGGCCACACCCACGGCGGACAGGTCCGGTTCCTCGGTTACGCCCCTGTCGTCCCCTCCCGCTATGGGCGGCGCTATGCTTATGGCCATGTGCGCGAGCAGACCGATCTCGTCGTGTCCGGCGGTTTAGGGATGAGCGGCCTGCCGGTACGCCTCGGCGTGCCGCCCGAGATCGTCGTGGTCGATCTGTCCTCGGAGCCCATGGCATGAACCCGGTTGACGATCGGATCGGCGAGGAGGCTCTGCCCTCACGGACGCCGGCGGTGAGGATCACGCGCCGGACGGTTCTCGCCGGCCTCGGCGTCATGGCCCTGGCGGGAGGTGCGACGGCCGCCTACGGCATCGGCATCGAGCCCATGCGCCTGTCGGTGACGCGCTACGCCATCACGCCGAAGGGCTATTGGCCCGCCGGGCTGAAGCTCCGCATCGTGGCGTTGGCCGACATCCATGCCTGCGAGCCGTGGATGTGTGCCGCCCGCATCGCCGGCATCGTCGAGACCGCCAATGCGCTCGGCGGCGACCTGACGGTACTCCTCGGCGACTACGTCGCCGGGCAGAACTTCGTCACTCGCTACGTCGAGGCCGCCGAATGGGCCCCCGAACTCGGCGGTCTCAGGGCGCCGCTGGGCACCTTCGCCATCCTTGGCAATCACGATTGGTGGGAGGACCGTTCGGCGCAGAAACGTGGCGCCGGCCCGACCATCGCCGGGGAGGCCCTCACGCGGGCCGGTATCCGCGTCCTCGACAACGAGGCGATCCGGTTGGAGAAGGACGGGCGCGCGTTCTGGCTCGCGGGGCTCGGCGACCAGCTCGCCCTGCTGCCGACCCGAAAGCGATACGACCATGCCCGCATCGGCGTCGACGATCTCGACAAGACGCTCGCCGCCGTGCCGCAGGGTGCGCCGACGATCCTGCTGGCGCACGAGCCGGACATCTTCCCGCAAGTGCCGGCCCATGTGGCGCTGACCCTGTCCGGCCATACCCATGGGGGGCAGGTGCGGCTGTTCGGCTACTCTCCCGTGGTTCCGTCGCGCTACGCCAACCGTTACGCCTACGGCCATGTCCGCGAGCAGGCGGATCTCGTCGTCTCCGGCGGCCTCGGCAACAGCATTGCGCCGGTGCGCTTCGGGGTTCCGCCAGAGATCGTCGTGGTCGACCTATCCTCGGAAGACATCGCATGACCTCTCATCGCATCGACATCCGCGTCTATTACGAAGACACCGATTTCTCAGGTTTCGTCTATCACGCCAATTACTTGCGCTATATGGAGCGCGGCCGCACCGAGCTGCTTCGCGCCCTCGCGATGGAGCAGGTCGATCTAGCGCGCGATGCCGGGTTGATCTTCGTGGTGCGTCGCATGGTGCTCGACTTCCTGAAGCCGGCGCGGATGGACGACATGCTCGCCATCATGACCACCGTCGTCGAACTGCGCGGCGCTTCGATGCCGATGATCCAGGAAGTGCGGCGCGGCGACGAGGTCCTGCTCAAGGCCGAGGTCACCGTGGCGGCGGTGCGGGATGGCCGGGCCGTTCGTCTTCCGGACAGCCTTCGTCGGGCCATGTCGCAGCGTTTCGAGACCCCGTCGCTTTAGGCTCTCGCAGGCCGGCCTGGCTTTCCGTCGGCAAAGCGATGTGCCCAGGACAGCGAGACGTCCGGCGAGAGAGAATCCGACACTTCCTCATGGTTCATTAACCTTGACGGTCGAGGAAGGTGCGGCGTGCATTTTGCGATGCACCCCATACTTTCGACAGATTCACCAGCGATCTGGGGAACATACCGCCCGGATCAGGTGGAGCGCGGGAGTCGGCCGCCCGGTCGACCCGGGACGAGGACGAACGCATGAATCCCGCCGATGCCATGCAGGCGCTGCCGCCGCCGGACATGAGCCTGTTCAACCTGTTCTGGCACGCCCACATCGTGGTGAAGCTGGTGATGGTGGGGCTGCTTGGCTGCTCCGTCTGGTGCTGGGCGATCATCGTCGACAAGACCCTGCTGTTCCGCCGTACCAAGACCGAGATGGACGCGTTCGAAGAAGCGTTCTGGTCCGGCCGCTCCCTGGAGGAGCTCTACCGTTCGTTCAACGACCGGCCCGCCACCAATCTCGGCGCCCTGTTCGTGGCCGCCATGCGCGAGTGGAAGCGCTCGTTCGAGGGCTCCGGCCGCCAGATTCAGAGCCTGTCCCAGCGCATCGACAAGGTGCTCGACGTGACGATCCAGCGCGAGGTCGAACGCCTTGAGTCGCGCCTGCTGTTTCTCGCCTCCATCGGCTCGGCCGGTCCCTATGTCGGCCTGTTCGGCACGGTCTGGGGCATCATGACCTCGTTTACCGCCATCGCCGCCTCGAAAAACACGTCGCTGGCAGTGGTGGCCCCCGGCATTGCCGAGGCCCTGTTCGCCACCGCCATCGGCCTGTTCGCGGCGATCCCGGCCGTGCTCGCCTACAACAAGCTGCAGTCGAACGTCTCGAAGGCCCAGTCGCGGCTCGAGGGCTTCGCCGACGAGTTCTCCGCCATCCTCTCGCGTCAGATCGACGAGCGCCTGTCGCTCGCCGCCTGATCCTGATCACCAGACATATCGAGGCACGATCATGGGCATGGCCCACGGAGCGGCGCAGGGGGGCAGCAGGCGGCGTCGCGCGCGGCGCGGCGGCGCCATCAACGAGATCAACATGACGCCGTTCATCGACGTCGTACTCGTGCTGCTCATCGTGTTCATGGTGGCCGCACCGATGATGACGGTGGGCGTGCCCCTCGACCTGCCGCAATCCAAGGCGAGCCCGCTCAACTCCGATTCGACGCCGGTGACCCTGTCGATCCGCCAGACCGGCCAGATCTTCCTCGGCGAGGCCGAACTCACCGACGACACCATCGTCCCGAAGCTTGTGGAGACGTCCAAATCCGGTTTCGACGAGCGGGTTTTCGTGCGCGGCGACAAGCGGGTGGATTACGGCCGCGTGGCCCAGGTGATGGCGATCGTGACCGGGGGTGGCTTCAAGAAGGTCGCTCTCGTGACCGAGCCGGACCAGAAGTAGCGGGCGACGCCACCGTGAAGCTTCCCGCCAAACTGCGCGAACCGGGCGTCTGGATCTCCAGCGGCGTGCATGTCGCCGTACTCACCGTGGCGTTGATGTCAGTGGCCGCCCCGGCCCTGCCCGACGCGCAGGAGGGCGTGCCGGTGGAGGTGATGACCGAGCAGCAATTCTCGGAGCTGACCAAGGGCGAGAAGAACGCCGACAAGCCGATGCCCGACGCCAAGCCCCGCGCCGACAAGGTCGCGGAGAAGGCCGAGGAGCGCGAGCCCGAGAACGCCAAGGTCGACGCACCCGCGCCTCCGAAGCGCCCGGCCGACATGAAGGTCGCCAGCGCCGAGGAGATGCCCCTGCGCATGCCCGACCACGATTCCGAGAAGGAAGCGGCGGAGGCCGCCGCCAAGGCCGAAGCGGCGAAGCTCGCCAAGGACGCTGCCAAGGAAGCGGCAAAGGCCGAAGCCGCGAAAGCGGCGGAAGCCAAGGCTGTGGCGGAGGCCAAAGCCGAGGCCAAGGCCGCCGCCAAGGCGGAGGCTGCCAAGGCGGAAGCCAAGGCCGAGGCGGTGAAGGCCGCCAAGGTCGAGGCCGAGAAGCGCGAGAAACTCGCCGAACTCATCGAGCGCCAGGAAGCCGAGGCCATCGCCAAGGCGGAGGCCGCCAAGGCCGAGAAGGCCAAGGCCCTGGCGGACGCCAAGGCCCAGGCCGAAGCCAAAGCTCTGGCTGAGGCGAAGGCGCGGGCCGACGCGAAGGCCAAGGCCGAAGCCCTCGCCAAGGCGGAGAAGGCCGAGGCCGAGGCGGAAGCCAGGGCCGAAGCGAAGGTGAAAGCCGAGGCCGAACGTCAACAGGCGGTCGCAGAAGCCAAGGCTGCGGCCGATGCCAAAGCTCAGGCCGAGGCGAAGGCCAGGGCGGACGCCGCCGCCAAGGCCAAAGCGAAAGCCATGGCGGATGCCCGCGCCAAGGCCGATGCGGAGGCCAAGGCGAAGAAGCAGGCCGAGCTCGCCGACAAGTTCAGTTCCGGTGACATCAAGCAGCTGCTCGCCTCGCGGGCGCCGTCGCAATCAACCGGGGCCACCGGTCACGAGGTCCAGCGCACGGCCTCGCTGGGGGCGGCCAGCGGCACCTCGCAGCGCCTCTCGCCCTCCATGCGCGATTCGCTGATCGGAATGCTGACCCAGCAGATCGAGCGCTGCTACTCGGCGCCCCCCGGTGCGTCGCAGGGCGTGGTACTGCCGATGCTCGACATCCGCCTCTCCGCCAACGGTGCGCTGAGCACCGAGCCGCGGATCATGCGCGGCGGCGCCAACGCGGTGGATCGCTCCCTCGCCGAGGCGGCCCTCCGCGCCGTGAAGCGCTGTGCGCCCTACAAGATTCCGCCCCAGTTCGCGCCGTATTACGACGACTGGAAGGCGATCAACGCGGAATTCGAGTTCTCGCGGGTGTGACGGGCATTCTCATCGATCGCGCGGCGCATCATATGGTGACCGCACCTCCATCTCCCCTGTGGGGAGGGACCCGCGTTGAGCTTGGCGACGGCCGATCGTCCATCTGATCCCAATCTCTCGGAATCTCTTCATGACCGACACTCTCCACCAGCGGCTCGCCTCGCCCCTGGCGTCGCTCCTCGCGGTCTTCGCCCTCGTGTTCGCCTTTGCGGCGCCCGCACAGGCGCAGTTGAACCTGCGCATCGGCGGCGGCTCGTTCCAGCCGATGCCCATCGCGGTCGCCGATTTCTCCGGTGATCCGAGCCTCGGCCTGCTGGTATCGAGCGTGGTGACCAACAACCTGCGCCGGTCCGGCTATTTCGTGCCCCTGGAGAAGGGGAAGTTTCCTGAGAATCCCGGCTTCGACGCGGTGCCGGGCTTCGACAAGTGGCGTGCCGCCGGCGCCCAGGCCCTGATCACCGGCCGGGTCGGGCGTGATCCGTCCGGGAAGCTCAAGGTCGAGTTCCGGCTCTGGGACGTCACCTCCGGACAGCAACTCACGGGCCAGCAATACGGCGCAGATGTCGCCAATGCCCGCCGCACCGGGCACCTCATCTCGGACGTGGTCTATACCAAGATCACCGGTCTCGGTGGCTGGTTCGACAGCCGCATCGCCTTCGTCGACGAGTCCGGATCGAAGGAGAACCGCCGCAAGCGCCTGATGGTCATGGACCAGGACGGCGCCAATGTCCGTGCGCTGACCAACGGCGAGTCCGCCGTGGTGGCGCCGCGCTACTCGCCCTCGACGCAGGACATCGCGTTCATGACCCAGGCCAGCGGCCAGCAGCCGCGCGTCCAGGTGATCAACCTCGAGACCGGCGCGCGCCAGGCCATCGGCCGGATGGACTCCATGAGCACCAGCCCGCGCTTCTCGCCCGACGGTCGCCACCTCGTCATGAGTGTGCAGCAGGGCGGCAACGCCGACATCGTCAAGATGGATCTCGGCTCGAAGGCACAGACGCCGATCACCAACGGCAACGCCATCGACACCTCGCCGACCTATTCACCCGACGGCAGCAAGATCGTGTTCGAATCCGATCGCGGCGGCTCGCAGCAGGTCTACGTGATGGGGGCCGACGGCTCGAACCCGACCCGTATTTCCTTCGGTGAGGGCTCGGCCTCGCAGCCGGCCTGGTCGCCCAAGGGCGACCTCATCGCCTTCACCCGCCAGCGCAAGGGCGGTTTCGCCATCTGCGTGATGAAGCCGGACGGTTCGGGCGAGCGCGTGCTCACCGAAGGCTTCCACAACGAGGGGCCGACCTTCGCGCCGAACGGCCAGTACGTCCTGTTCTTCCGCGATCCAGGCGGTCAGGGCGGCGGCAAGCTTTATATGGTCGACATTACCGGCAAGGTGGAGCAGCCGGTGCCGACCCCGTCCTACGCCTCCGACCCCACCTGGTCGCCGCTGCTGGCGGGGAAGTAGGGGAAAGGCTGGCGACGATGTCGAGCGGCACTCCCGCCAAGCCAAGTCCTTCCGTCGAAAGGCTTCATCCCTCACCGAGTGCTTGCGTGACGGGAAAGGGATAATGCCCGCGCAGGATGTGGTGGGAATACGAAGGGCGGGCTGCGACGTTCCGATCACTCCGCCGGCAGCAGACGGTCCCGCGCCTTGAGCGCCGGGAACAGGCGGCTCCACAGCACCGCCACGAGGATCGTCGCGAGCCCTCCTGCCACCACGGTGGGCACCGCCCCGACAAAGGCGGCGAGCGTGCCGGATTCGAACTCGCCGAGTTCGTTGGAGGCGCCGATGAACACCGTGTTCACCGCCGAGACCCGTCCGCGCATGGCATCGGGTGTCTCGCCCTGGACGAAAGTCTGGCGCACGTAGACGCTGATCATGTCGGCCGCCCCGGTGACGAACAGGCAGGCCATGGAGAGCGGCAACGACGTGGAGAGGCCGAACGCCGTGATGGCGAGGCCGAAGACCGCCACCGCCTGGAGCATCCTCTTGCCGGCATGGCGTTCGAGGGGGCGATAGGCGAGGAGGATGGCGGTGACCACCGCACCGGCTGCGGGCATGCTGCGCAGGGCGCCGAGCCCGAGGGGACCGACATGGAGAATCTCTGCGGCGAAGATCGGCAGTAGTGCGGTCGCTCCTCCCAGCAGAACGGCCACGAGATCGAGGCTGATGGCGCCGAACACCACCGGCTGCGAGCGGATGTAGGACAGGCCGGCCAGGAGGGTGGCCCAGGTGACGGGCGGCCGCTCCGTGACCGCAGCCGGGCGAAAGCGGATCGCGACGACCAGGGCGCTCGCCAGGGCGAAGCTCGCCGCCGCCGCTCCGAACACGGCGGCGGGCCCCAGCATGTAGAGGAAGCCGCCAGCAGCCGGGCCGAGGATCGACGCGCTCTGCCAGAGCGAGGCGTTCCAGGCGATGGCCGATCCGAACAGGGGGCGCGGGACCAGGGTCGGGAGCAGCGCCTGCAGAGCGGGATTGGCGAAAGCGCGCGATGTGCCGATGACGACGACGAGGGCGTAGATGGGCCAGATCGAGGCGGTGCCGGACAAGGCGAGGCCGAGGAGGCCGAGATCGGCTAGGGCCAGGGTCACATAGGCGATCGCCGTCACCAGACGCCGGTCATGGGTGTCGGCGACGTGCCCGGTGATCAGGGCGGAGAGCATCGCCGGAAGGAAGCTCGCGAGGCCCACGAGGCCCAGGGCGAGGGCCGAGCGGGTCAGGTCGTAGACGAACCACCCCACCGCCACGGCCTGCATCTGATAGGCGAGGCCGGTGAGAAAGCGCGCGGCGCCATACAACCGAAAATCGCCGTTGCGGAAGACCGCCCAGCGGGGTGCGGCGGGTTCTGTCATAGGGGCATCGGAGGGGCGCATGCGGTTCGGGCGGAGATACGTCGGTTGCTTGTCTATACGAGATCGTCGGGGGCGGCACCGATGCAAGGTATGCCGGATGCGAGGCGCTGCCTTGTCGAATTGATAATGGTTGGGACGATAAACTGCTTTCTATGGTGGAGCGTCATCGAGTTGTGCCCGAATGAAGCAAGGCGATCTTGAGCAAGGTCAGGCAGGCCAAGCTCAGCAACCAATTCATATTTCGAAAACCTCCGCCTCGTCTTCACGCGGTTCGATCAGGGCGTTCGAGAGGAGCGACATCCCGCAGGTCTGCCGCCTGTTTTCGCAGACGTTTCGCCTGGGCAAGAGCTATCAGACGGCCAAGCTCGCCGCCTGCCTGGAAGCGACGTATTTCGACTCGCCGGGCTATACCGAGGGCACCGGCTCCATCGTCCATTTGGACCGGAACGGAGCGGTGGACGGTTTCATGGGCGTCATCGCCATGACCATGGTCGTCGGGGAACGGACCCTTCGCGCCGGCATCCTCAGCGCGTACATGGCCGATGATCCCGACAACAATCCCGGCATCGGCGTCAGTCTCGTCCGGGGTGTCACCGCCCGCGATTTCGATCTCCTCTTCACCGACACCGCCAACCGAACGTCCCTGGATATTGCCCGCGCCACCCGCTTCGTGATCCTGCCGGCACAGAGCCTCGAATGGGTGAAGATCCACCGGCCCGCGGGGACGGCGGCGTATTTCCTCGGCAAGCGCCTGCCCCGGCTCGCGCGCTGGATCGTTCCGATCGCCCGCGCCACCGATAGCGTGATTCGGCGATTTCTGCCCTCCGGCCCCCCACGCCCCGACGGAGTCGTCTCGAGCCCCATCGCCGCCGCCGATTTCGCGGAGGCCGCCCGACCCTTCCTCGACCCCTATGACCTGAAGCCGAGTTCGGCCGAATTGGGATGGTTCGTCGAGCAGGCCGGGCTCCAGACCAAATACGGCCCCCTCCAGATCCGCGAGGTCGTGGACAGGATCGGCCGACGAATCGGGCTCTATCTCCTCTACACGCGCCGGGACGGCGTCGCCTATGCGCTCCAGATCATAACCCAGCCCAACCGCGAGGAACTCGTCGTCGGCCAGATGTTCGCCGATGCGGCCGCGTCGGGAGCCGTCGCCGTGCGCGGGGCGACATCCCCCGACCTGATGAAGGGGCTCTTTCGCCAGAAGGGCCTCTTCTATCACCACGTCATGGGCACGATCGCCTGGACGCGCGATCCGGAGGTGGCGGCAACGCTTCGCAGCGGCAACGTATTTCTCGGCGGGCTCGCCGGCGAGACCTGGGCACGCATCGTCACCGAGGATTTTTCGTGACGTGCGGCATCCTTACGAAGCGTATTTCACCGTGCAGCCATAGGGTTTCGCCGTCCTGACGCTTACCGGCTTGCCAGCGGCGATCTCGGTGAGGGCGAGGTCGACGTAATTCTTCGCGGTCCTGAGGTCGTCGAGATTGGCGGAAGGCTTGTCGTCGATGCCGCCCTGGTAGAGCAGAGTGCCATCGCCCGACACGATGAACATGTGAGGGGTCGTCTTTGCGTCGTAGGCGCGGCCGATCGTGCCGGCGGGATCGAGGATCACGGCGGTGGGGGAGGCTCCACGGGTCTGGGTCAGGCGGTTGGCGGCCTGCCCGTCCACCGCGCCCTGCTCGCCTGGGGCGGAAGAGACGACCGAGAGCCAGACGATGCCGGCCTCGGTCCATTTCTTCTGCAGGGCCTGCATCGCCTGACCGCCGTAATGCTTCATCACGAAGGGGCAATCGTGGTTGGTCCATTCGAGGACGACGACGTTCCCCTTGTAATCCTCCAGCCGGACGGTGCGGCCATCGGCATCCGTGCCGGTGAAGAGCGGAGCGGGCTTGCCCACCTGCGGGCCCGCCGCCATCGCTTCGCCGATGGGCAAGAGCCCGACGAGCCCGGCGGCGAACATCGTTCCGAGAAACATCCGGCGTGGCAGGGCCATGGCTCTCATCTTTTCGTCGTCTCGAGGGCGGCGCGCCGGTCGGCGGCATTCGTTGGAATCCGGGTGAGTTCGTCGAGGACGATGCCCGATGTCAGGATCTGCGGCAGTACGATGGGCTCGCCCGTGCCGGTATAGAGCAGGTAGAGCGGCACGCCGCTGCGGCCATGCTTCTCCAGCAGGGCGGTGATCTCGGGATTCTGGTTGGTCCAGTCGCCCTTCAAATAGGTCACGTCGCGCGCCTTGAATGCGGCCTCCACGCTTTGCGTGCGGAGTGCCGTGCGTTCGTTGACTTGGCAGGTGATGCACCAGGCCGCCGTCATGTTGACGAAGACCGGCTTGCCCTCGGCCACGAGGGAATCGAGCCGGGCCTGGGTGAAGGGTGTGATGCCCTCGGCCGTCGCATTCCGCATATCCGCCGAGGCCCGGTCTTGGTCGAGGCCGACGGTGAGTGCGAGGGTCGCCGCCAGGGCCGCGACGGCGGTCAGGCGGGCGAGCCCGGCGCCGATGCCACCCGCGTGGCGCGCCCGCTCCCAGGCCCAGGCGGCGAGGCCCACGAGGACGAGGCCGATGAGTGCGCCGAGAAGACCGGCCGAGCCGACCTGCTGCGACAGCACCCAGACGAGCCAGGCCACGGTGGCGTAGATCGGGAAGGCGAGGGCCCCTTTCAGCGTGTCCATCCAGGCCCCCGGACGCGGCAGGCGCCGTAAAGCTGCCGGCCACGTGGTGAGGACGAGGAAGGGCACGGCGAGGCCGAGGCCGAGGCTCGCGAACACCGCGAGGCTCACCATGGGTGGCTGCGTCAACGCGAACCCCACCGCCGAGCCCATGAAGGGGGCGGTACAGGGGGTGGCGACGACCGTCGCCAGGATGCCGGTGAAGAACGAGCCTTCGAGCCCCGCCCGCCGGGTCAGCCCGTCGCCGACCCCGGCGATGCCGGCCCCGACATGGACCACGCCGGAGAGGCTGAGGCCCATGGCGAAGAGCAGGTAGGCGAGGCCCGCCACCACGAGGGGCGATTGCAGCTGGAAGCCCCAGCCGATCCCGGCGCCCGCGCCCTTGAGGACGATCAGCAGCCCCGCCAGGGAGAGGAAGGCGGCGAGTACGCCGGCGGTGTAGGCGAGGCCGTGCAAGCGCACGCGGGCGGCCGGCTCTCCCGAATGCTTCACGAGGCTCAGCACCTTGATCGACAGAACGGGAAAGACGCAGGGCATCAGGTTGAGGAGCAGGCCGCCTAGGAAGGCGAGGCCGGCGGCACTCCACAGGGTCAGGCTCTCCTCAAGCGAAGCGTTTCGCGATGCGGATTCCGATGCCGTGGGGATTATGCCGGTGGGAGCGGGGGCCGGCGCGTCGCCGATGGCATAAGAGCGCTGGACCGTACCATCGACGGTCTGCTCGTCGAAGGTGAGGACGCCGGGAAGCTCCGTAGGTGCGGGATCGCCGGGCGTCGCCCGCGCAAGGCTCAGACTGAACCCCTTGTCGTCGATGGTCAGGGTCTGGGGAGCTGCGTTCTCGATCGCCGTCTCGGAATAGGGGAAGAACGCGGGGTCGCGGATCGCATCGGGTTTCAGGCCGGGCGCGACGGCGGTGAGGATCAGCCTGTCGCCCTCGCTCGTGAGTTTCACCGGCCAGGGGGAGGGGACGGGGAGGGCCGCGCGGGCATCCTCGAACAGCAGGATGTTGGCGGGCGAACTGCCGGTGCTGGTGCCCGGAGCGGCCACGGGCACGCTCAGCTTCAGGTCGGCGGAACCCGGAATGCATTCGCGCTCGCAGACGAGATAGGTGAGCTTGGCCGCGAGAATCACCGCCTTGCCGGGCGGCAGCACCGCCGGCGGGGTGATTTCCGCCAGCAGCACTGTCTCGCCCTCGAAGCCGAAATTCACCAGATGCGCCACCGGGATGCGGCTCGGCGTCGGCCATTGGATGGCGCCCGCCGTGAACCCCTGGGGCAGCGACCACGCCACCTCCGGCGACAGGCCCGAATCGCCGGGATTGCGCCAGTAGACGTGCCAGTGCGGGCGCATCACCATGCGGATGCCGATGGTGAAGGGCTCCCCGGCCCGGATCGCCCCGGGCTCGGCCAGGAGGTTGGCCTTGACGAGGTCGGCCGGCGGCTTGAGCCCCTGCGCCGAGGCGCCGGCGGCACCGATCAGCACGAGAAGCAGGAGGGCGAGGAGCCGGTTCATCGAGACCTTGAAGCGGAGGGGCGGGGCGCCAGTCATGACACCCTGACGCTTAGATATGGCCGTTTGGTGCCGCGGTAAAACCGGCGGCCCGAGATGGCCCGCAACAGAATCGCCGCGATGGGGCCTCCACCGTAAGAGGTGACCCCGAAAGGCTCACAGGAATCGTCGGGGGTCGAAGGGCGCGAGGGGGATTTCCGGCGTTTCGCCTCCGACGAGCTGGGCCGCGAGGCGCCCGGTTCGCGCCGAGCCGACGAGGCCCACATGGCCATGCCCGAAGGCGTAGACGACATCCGTGGTCCTGCGCGCGGGGCCGATGCAGGGCCGCCCATCCGGCATGCTCGGGCGATGACCGAGCCAGACCTTCAGACGGTCCTCGGGTATAGGGTCCGGTAATCCGGGAAACATCGAGATGAGGTGATCGCGCAGGATCTCGGCGCGTTTCCAGTTCGGCGCCGCCGCCAGTCCCGCGAATTCCACCTGACCGGCCGCGCGCAGGCCGCCATTCATGAAATTGACGATCATCTTGGCGTCCGAGGCCATGACCGGCGTGCGCGGCCCCGCCTCGGCCTCCGTCACCATGACGTGGTAACCGCGCTCGCTCTCCAGGGGGAGCGTGTCGCCGAGGGAGGCGGCGAGGGGCTTCGACCGGGCGCCCGCCGCGACGACGGCGCGGTCGCAGGGAATCTCCCCCTGTTCCGTCGTGACGGCGGCGAGGCGTCCGCCTTCCAGCCGGAACCCCGTCGCACGGGTGGGGATCCGGATGGCGCCGCGCGCCTGCGCCAGGTCGGACAGGGCGGCGACGTAGCGTCCGGGATCGCGGCAATGGCCGGCCTCCTCGACCACGAGGCCGAACGTGTAGCGCCGATGCAAGTTGGGCTCCCGCTGCCGCAGCTCGTCGGCAGAGAGTTCGAGCCACGTGACGCCGACCTTACGCCTGATCTCCCAGGATCGGGCTTCGCCCTCGAAAGCCGTACGGTCGGGATAGACGTGCAGCACGCCGCGACGCTCGACGAGCTGCGGGACGCCCGCCTCCTCGGCCAGCTTCGCGTGGAGTTTCGGCGCATCGACGAGCAGCGTCCGCATGGCGCGGGCGGTGCGCTCGATCCGGGGCGTGGTGCGGGCGGCGAGCAGGAACCGCGCGAGCCAGGGCATCACCTTCGGCAGGTAGGCCCAGCGGATCGAGAGGGGCCCGAGCGGATCGAGGAGGAAGAAGGGCACCCGCTTCCACATGCCGGGCTCCGCCGGCGGAATGACCGAGTGCGACGAGAGCCAGCCGGCATTGCCGTAGCTCGACGCCTGCTCTCCGCCGGGAGGGCCGGGATCGACCACGGTGACGCGATGGCCCGCCCGCAGGCACTCGATGGCGCTCACCGACCCGACCGCGCCGGAGCCGATGACGACCACGTGAAGGTCCGACTGGGCAGTCATTCGTTTTGTTCCTGCAGGGGGTACGACGGTCGGCCTCGGTCTCAAGCGGGGCGCCCGCTCGCCAGCAACGGCCGTGTCGCCGCCTCTAGCCAAGTCCGCGTCTCGCCGTCGAGATCGGCGCTCAGGGCTGCCCGCACCCGCGCGTGATAGGAATCGATCCAGGCGATCTCGGCCTCGCCGAGGAGCGACAGGTCGATGAGGCTGGTATCGTAGGGGGCGAGCGTCAGCGTCTCGAAGCCGAGCATCGGTCTTTCGCCGCCGGGGATCGCCCGCTCCTCCACGAGAACGAGGTTCTCGATGCGAATGCCGTAGGCGCCGGCCCGGTAATAGCCCGGCTCGTTGGAGAGGATCATGCCGGGCGAGAGGGCGGTGGTGCCGGTCTTGGCGATGCGCTGCGGGCCTTCATGCACGGACAGGAAGGCGCCGACGCCGTGGCCGGTGCCGTGATCGAAATCGAGCCCCGCCTCCCAGAGCGGCGCACGGGCGAAGGAGTCGATCTGAGCGCCCGTGGTGCCCTTCGGGAACACGGCCCGCGCGATGGCGATATGCCCCTTGAGCACGCGGGTGAAGCGGTCGCGCATCTCCGGCGTGGGCGTCCCGACCGCGACGGTGCGGGTGATGTCGGTGGTGCCGTCGGCATATTGCGCGCCGGAATCCACCAGGAAGAGCTCGCCATGGCCGACCGCCCGGTCGGTGTCGCGGGTGACGCGATAATGCACGATGGCGCCGTTGGGACCGCTGCCGGAGATGGTCGGGAACGAGATGTCCCGCAGCAGACCGGTTCCGCCGCGAAAATCCTCCAGCGCCTCCACGGCGGCGATCTCGGTGAGGCGGCCGCCCGGCGCCTGCCGGGATAGCCAGGCGAGGAAGCGCGTGACCGCGATCCCGTCGCGGTGATGGGCCGCGCGAGATCCGGCGATCTCGCCCGCGTTCTTCACTGCCTTCATCAGCGTGATCGGATCGAGGCCGGGATCGACCCTGCCTCCGGCCTGTGCCACCAGTGTCGCCAGCGCCGACGCGCCGGTGGCGCAATCGAGCCTGATCCTGGACTCTCCGGCACCGAGAGCGGCGAGGGCCGCGTCGAAATCCGCTCGCCCGGCGATGTCCGCGGAGGGCACAAGCGCCTCCCGCAAGGCGGGATCGATGGCGGACGAGGTGAGATACAGGGCGGCACGTCCCGTCCGGGGGACGATGGCGTAGCCGAGCGCCAGGGGCGTATGCGCCACATCTCCGCCGCGCAGGTTGAACGCCCAGGCGAGGTTGTGCGGATCGGAGATCACCAGGGCGTCGCAGCCGCCGCGCCCCAATGCCTCTCGGATGCGGCGGAGCTTGGCCTCGACAGCCTCCCCGGCGAGTTCGAGGGGATGCGCCACCACCGCGCCCGCGGGGGCGGCCTGCCTGTCGGTCCAGACCGCATCGACGGGATTCACCAAAACCGGGGTGACGCGGCCGCCGGCCTTGGCCACCGCCTTCTCCAGCTTGGCGACGCCCTCGGCGGTGTGGAGCCAGGGATCGTAGCCGAGCACGGCACCCTGCCTCAGATGCTCGCCGATCCAGGCCTCGACACTGGTCTCGGCGAGCTGAATCGGGGTGAGGATCGTGGTGTCCACCTGTGCCGGGGCCTGGAGCGTGTAGCGCCCGTCCACCACCAGGGCCGCCTCGTCGGCGAGGATCAATGCGGTGCCGGCCGAGCCGGTGAAGCCCGTGAGCCAGGCGAGGCGCTCGGCATTGGCGGGCACGTATTCAGACTGATGCTCGTCCGCGCGGGGCACCACGAACCCGTCGATCCCCGCCTGCCGCATCGCCGCCCTCAGGGCGGCGATGCGCGTCGCGCCCTCCCGGTGGCTGGGATCGTCGAAGGTCTGGAAGCGGGCGCGGGTCATGGCGATGAGAGTTACGCGTCGCCGAGAGGAGCGGCAACCGCCCTCACAGTGGGCGTGGTGCCGCTCCGCCGCGTTTTAGCACCAGGGTCGCCCAGCCCTCGATGAGGCCATGCCGGGCGAGGTGGAAGCCGCGATGGCGATAGGTGGAAAGGACGCCCGGCACGTCGCGTTCGATCAGCCCCGACAGGATGAGCACGCCGTGATCCGCCACCGTCGCAGTGAGCGTCGGCGCGAGGCGCTTCAGGGGCCGGGCGAGGATGTTGGCGAAGACCACGTCGAAGCGCCGGCTCCGGTTCGCGCTCGCATGGCGCACGCCGGGTCCGACATAGAGCCGGACGAGGCCGCCGAGACCGTTCAGTCGGGCATTGCCCTTGGCGGTGGAGACCGCCTCGGGGTCGAGGTCGCCGGCATGGACGGGCTGGTGCAGGGCCTTGGCCGCTGCAAAGGCGAGGATGCCGGTGCCGGTGCCGACGTCGAGAACATGCGCGGGACGGCCCTGCTTCAGGATGCCGGCCAATGCCTTGAGGCAGCCCAGCGTCGTGCCGTGGTGGCCGGTGCCGAAGGCCAGGGCCGCCTCGATCTCGATGGCGAGGTCATTCGGTCGAATGGTGTGGCGGTCATGCGCGCCGTGGACGAGGAAGCGCCCGGCGCGGACCGGGTTCAACCCTTCCAAGGAGGCACGGACCCAATCCTGCTGGTCGATGGTCTCGAACACGGCCGCATCGGCCTGTTCGCCAACGAGGGGGCGGATCAGGTCGCGCACCATCTCCTCGTCCGGCGCATCGGCGAAATAGGCCTCCAGGCGCCAGGTCTTGCCGTCCTCCGCCTCGAAGGCGGCGACCGCCGTCTCCGTCGGATCGAACATCTCGCCGAGGATATCGGTCATGGCGCGCGCCGACCGCTCGTCCGTGAGGAGGCGCAGCACATGGGTGGGGCGGTTGGGATGAAGGCCTTCGAGCATGATGCGGGCTCTAGCATCCGCGAGGATTGCCCGCCACCGTCGCGGAACCGAGCCCGCGCCTTCGCGTTTCCCTGCGCTTCTCCTGTCGTCCCCGTGGCGTTCGAGGGTGCGGTGTTGAGTACGAACCAGAAGAAAAACATAACTCGGGCCCCCGTGGCCATCGTCGGCAGGAGGACCACCAGACGCCTCCGTGCGAGCGGAGCCTCGGGGCTGCTCGATTCCGAGCCGAATTTCGAGCCGGTCCCGGGTTCGATGTTGGTTCTTTTGAGCCGGCTCCATCGCGCCGAGCGGCGGAACAAGCCGGAGGACGAGCCGCCCGCGACCTGAGCGCATGCCTTCATCGCCGGTCGCAATCCGTGGTATCGACGCTGCCGACGGCCGGTGTGGTTCATGAGGATCGGCCTACGGCGAAAGGGATGCGCGTCTCTATGATCCAGTACAGCTGCAACGGGTTCGCCGGGACCGGCGTCTGACCCGCCGCCCGTGCTCGATCTCACCCCAGACGAATGGACCGCCATCGGCCTGAGCCTCAAAGTCGCCTGCGTGGCGACCCTGGCGAGCCTCGTCCCCGGCCTCTTAATCGCCATGCTCCTGGCACGCGGACGGTTCCCCGGCCGTGCTCTCCTCGACGGCCTGGTCCACCTGCCCCTGATCCTGCCTCCCGTGGTGACGGGATACCTCCTGCTCCTGTCGTTCGGCCGACGCGGCACCTTCGGTGCGGCGCTCGCCGAGATCGGAATCGTGTTCTCGTTCCGCTGGACCGGGGCGGCGCTGGCCTGTGCGATCATGGGGTTCCCGTTGATGGTCCGGGCCATGCGCCTGTCCATCGAGGCGGTGGACCGGCGCCTGGAACAGGCCGCCGCCACTCTCGGGGCACGGCCGAGCGCGGTCTTCCTCACTGTCACCCTGCCGCTCGCCATGCCCGGCATCCTTGCTGGTGCGGTGCTGGCTTTCGCCAAGGCGATGGGGGAGTTCGGTGCGACCATCACCTTCGTCTCCAACATCCCCGGCGAGACCCAGACGCTGCCCTCCGCCATCTACAGCCTGACCCAGGTACCCGGCGGGGAAGCGGGCGCGTTGCGCCTCACCCTGATCTCGGTGGCCCTGTCGATGGTGGCCCTCCTCGTTTCGGAAGTACTGGCCCGACGCCTCGCACGCCGCCTCGGCACGGGGTGAGAAGGCCCATGCCCGCCACAATCGACATCGACGTGTCGCTCACGCGGGGGGCCTTCAGCCTCGACGTCGCCTTCACCGCCGGCCCCGGCCTGACCGCTCTGTTCGGTCGCTCGGGCTCGGGCAAGACCACGGTGATTGACCTCGTCGCCGGGCTGGCGCGGCCGGATCGTGGGCGTATCGCGGTGGAGGGCGAGACGCTGCTCGACACGGAGCGGGGCATCGCCGTCCCGGCCCATCGCCGGCGAATCGGCGTGGTGTTCCAGCAGGCACGGCTGATGCCGCATCTCTCGGTACGACGGAACCTCGCCTATGGAAGGGCCTTCGCCCGCGGCCGGAGCGACGGCATCGCCTTCGACGGCGTCGTCGACCTGCTGGGGATCGGCCATCTCCTCGAACGGCGGCCGGCGGGTCTCTCGGGTGGCGAGGCGCAAAGGGTGGCGATCGGCCGGGCCCTGCTCAGCCGTCCCCGCCTCCTGCTGATGGACGAGCCCCTCGCCGCCCTCGACGAGGCCCGCAAGGCGGAGATCCTGCCCTATATCGAGCGCCTGCGCGACGAGGCCGGCTTGCCAATCGTCTATGTCAGCCACGCGGTCTCGGAGGTGGCGCGGCTGGCGCGCACCGTCGTGGTGCTCGAGGCCGGTCGCGTCGCCGCTGTCGGCGCGGCCGATACTGTGCTTCGCCGAGCCGATCTCCTCACCACGCAGGAGGCCGAGGCCGGCGCGATCCTCGACATGGTCGTGGGGGAGACCGATCCCGAGACCGGTCTGACGCGCCTGAGCGGGCGTGCCGGCCGGCTCTCCGTTCCCCGCCTGACCCGGAGCCCCGGTACGGTGGTGCGTATCCGTGTGCCGGCGCGTGACGTCCTCCTCGCCACGCAGCCGCCGGTGGGCTTGAGCGCGCGCAACTTGCTCGAAGGGCACGTCGCCTCGATCCACGCCCTCGGCGAGGCGGCGTCCATGGTGGAGATCGACTGCAACGGCGTCCTGCTTGCGGCCCGCCTGACCCGTGCCTCCGTGCGCGATCTCGCCCTCGCGCCCGGCCGCGCCGTCTACGCGGTGGTGAAAAGCGTTGCCTTCGATCCCCAGGCCGTCGGGACAGCGAGGCCGGAAGCGGTGGAGATCTGACCGCGCCGCCGACAAATTCCTAAAAAACCATCTTTCCCGTTGAGAATTCCTTTGTCATCTTCGGGACGAGTGGTGGGTAACCGGCGGGCTTTAAGAACTGGTTCACCCTCGTCGTCGTTTTTGGTTGCATGCCACGACCACCTTCGAAAGGGCGTGCAATGACGATCCTCAGTATCTCTCCGATGTCGATGTCCCCCGTCGCGCCGGTCGCTCCCCTCGTGAATTCCCCGGCCCCGGTGCGCAAGGCCGGCCCGGCGACAACGGTCGGCACGCCGCTGGACCCTCCCGTGCGCTTCGATGTCCGGTTGGACGACGCGTCCGTCACCGACGACCCGGCGACGAAGCCGGACGCAGCATTTCCGACGGCGGATGAGCGCCGCATCACCGTGGACCAGGACACCAAGAGTCTAGTGTATCAAGTGGTGGATCCGAATTCGGGCGATGTCGTCGTGCAATTGCCCGAGGCCACGATCCTTCGAGCCCGCGCCTATGCGGAAGCCACGGCGGCCAGGGCGAAGGAAGATCAGCGACCGCTGGATCGGACGGCCTGACGGGAGCGAGGGCCAGCTGCACAATCTGAGAGCAGGTGTGAGAGGAGGGTCGCAGCGCAGGCTACGGCTCTTTCGACGTTCGGCCGGAGGGTCCGCGTCGTCCTTCGAGCGAGGAGGAAAAGCAGGCCGCCGGGTTCGTTCCAGCCACCTGCGCGTCAGCCAAGCGGTGGGCGATATGCCACCGGCTCATCCACCGTGCCTGGATGCGTTGCGGCCCGCACGCGCCGCTTGAGCGCGGGGGGCCTTGCAGGCGTCAGGTGCGCAGGCCGGCGGCGATCTGGTGGTTGATGTTGATGAGGGCCGATAGCTTCTCCGCCTTCGGCTCGATCATCGTGTCGATCATCCGCTTAAAGACAAAGGTCGACAGTTCGGCGATACTCGTCTTGATCTCGATCGGGAGTTGACTGTCGGGTGCCGTCGCGGCACCGGCGATGATGGACCAGACCTTCTGATTGAAGTTGAGAGCTTCGTTCAGCGCTCCCGACTGATTCTGCCAATCCGCCTGGATCGTCTGAAGCCGGCCCGCCGCCTTGATCAGGACGGCTGCTTCCGCCTCCCGCGGCGTCAATGCAGTCTGCGCGACCCGTGCATAGGCACTGGCTCCGTAGGACATAGCCGATCCCTCTCCCGAGGCGGCCGAGCTGATTCGGGCCGCTTGAGGCCGACCTTGACGGAGTAAGGTTAAAATCCGGTAGCGGAGCGATCTCGCCCCAATCATGCCGATAAGCTGGCGGAGGACGTAGCGGGCAGTGGACGACCTCACCTGTCCGACGGGATCGACCGACACGATGGCGTGCGATGCAACAAAGGAAGATTTCTGTCGGCCTTGTGCAACGCATCAGTCAGGTTTTGACGTCATGCTGTGTCCGGGCAGACCCGCGCCGCGGGCGGGCATGACTTTCCACTGACATGATGAATTTTCTGCTCGGTACGCTCGCCGGAGGGCTCGTCGCCGGGGTCCTCACCATCGTCGCCGTTCGTCAGCCCGAGGTCCAGGCCAAGCTCGGCCTTCATCCCGTATCGACGGCACTGCTGCTCCCGGCGGCTCCGCCGCGCATCGAGGCTCCCTGTAGCCTCATTCCCGCCCGTCCTCAGAGTGACCAGACCATCGGCCACCCGGACATGCTGTTCTCCAAGCGCCGGTTCTGGTTCGTAGCCCCTTGAAGGGGGGCGATCAGAGGCTGCTGAGCAGGAACATCACCATCGTCGTCGCCACGGTGGTCGAGAGGAAGCCGCACAGGGCCGCCGCGAAAGACGGACCGGTCGCTGGCGAGTGCGCGGCGTGGGACGAAAGCAGGGTGAGATCGCTGTGCTGGGCGGACGCGTTCATGACGGAAGTCTCCCGACGGACAAGCTTTCCGTCGTTCGTGAAGCTGTGACGGGGGAAAAACGGTACGGCTGTGCGTCGCCGCACCGAACAGGCGCATGCAGAGGCAATCCGCGCCAACGCGGATTCTTTTCCAGTTTTGACGTATCAATCGACGAGGGCTGAGGAGAAGTATCTGCGTTCCCGCTACGAAGTTCAGTCGCAGCGATTTACCGATTTTGCAGCCCGAAGGGCCCTTGTTTCGCTGCGAAGATCGATGGCGACAATACCGGCACCGCAATCTTCGAACGCTTCCTTAGCGTCCTCATAACGATCGCCGACTTCGTCGAGCGTGTCGCAGACCCGATCACGGTTGCCGAGCCGCGCTTCCTCGCGAGCCTGGTAGCGAAGGGCCGCAGCCTCCTGGATCTTCCGTTCACCCTTGAGGCAGGAGGGGGCCGCTAGGGTCGGAGCGATCATGCACAGCACGAAGCCCAAGGCGGCGATGGGCGTTGCAGGAGCGAAGCGCATGGTAGAATCCGATTGTGCGTCTCGTTGAAGGAGGGCTGTCCGTCTTTCGACATCGGCACCCTAGTACGGTCAGTAACTGATCAAGTTTAAAGCCAGAGATCGGTCGTCATCGGCAGGTCTGCGGTTCAAACGGCGAACTCACGGCGAAGGTTCCGCAGGTTTTCAGCGCCTGCGAGAGGCCAGGATCTGGTCGAGGCGCACCGGGGCACAGGCATGGACGTCGACCCCGACATCATATTGCCGTGGGGCCGGCCCGAGCCTGCCGTGGGAATGGCCGTGGAGATTGAGGGCGCCGCGCCCGATGCCGTTCCAGGTCCGGAACGCGTAATGGCAGAGGACGAGCCGCCGCCCCTCCACCTCGATCTCGGCATAATGGCCCACCGAGGCCCAGTCCCGCAGGGCGAGCGTGCCCGGACCGTCATTGTTGCCGACGATCAGGTGCTTCACACCGTTGAGAGCGCCGACGATTTCGGCGATGCGCGCGTCTGAGGGGCCGAGCGCCACGTCGCCGAGATGCCAGACCGTGTCGTCTGTCGCGATCCTCTCGTTCCACTTGGCGATGAGGCCGGCATCATGAGCGGCGAGGTCGGAATAGGGGCGCCGGTCGATGTTCAGCGCCCGTCGGTCGCCGAAATGCGTATCGCTGGTGAACCAGACCGCCACGGCTCCGCCCTGCTCAGCCGCCGGGACTGAAGCGCAAGGGAATGGTGACGGCCAGGGAACCGGCGCTCACCCCGGGAGGAGCCGCCGGCAGCGAACCGCGCACGGCGGCGAGTGCTGCCCCGTCGATGACGCTGATTCCGCTGCTGCTGGCGAGCCCGGCGCTGAGCACCTGACCCGAGCGCGAGACCGTGAAGCGGACCACAGCCGTGCCGCCCGCCGTTCCCGATGCGGCATTGCGGTTCATGCGGCTCTTGACGGCAGCCGAGATCGCACCCGTCCACTGCCTCATGGCACTCGGATCGCTGCCTGCGGCGGACGAGCCGGTGCTGGCCTGTCGGGCGGAGGAGGCCGAACTGGCGGGCCCACCCTCCTGAGCGGCGCGCCTGCTGGTCTCGCGCGCGGCCCTGAGCTTGGCTTCCTTGGCCGCCTTCAGTTTCGCCTCGCGAATGGCTTCGCGCTTGGCCTCGAGTTCCTCCTGGCGCTTCGCCTCGATCTTAGGATCGGGCTTCGGCTTCGGTCGAACGACCTCCACGGGCTTGGGCGGCTTGACCGCTTCGGGAGGCTTGGCCACGACCGGGGGCGGGGGAACAAGAGGCTCGGCCACCTCGGCGGTGGAAGTGACCACCTGCTCTTCCGGCGGTACTTCGGTGACCGTGTCGGGGGTGACCACCGGCTGGGTTTCGTCGGGGGGAATCTCGGTGGTCTCGGGCGGCGTCACCGCCACCATCTCCGGCGGCTGTACCTCTTCCACCACGTCCGGCGTCTCGACGGGCGCCTGTTCGGCGGGCGGGGGCACCGCCTCCGTCATGGCGGGAGCCGATGGGGCTTCGGCCTCCGTCGATTGCGGCGCCAGATCGATGGTAATCGTGTTCTCGCCGGGGGGGGCCTTGGGCGGCTGGCCGAACAGCATCATGCCGGCCAGCACCGTCAGGTGCAGGACGAAGGCCACGAGGAAGGCGGCAGCCAGTCCTGTGGGACCTTGCGGTCCGGGTTCACGTGTCGAGACGAGGGCGCTCATCGGGTCTACCGCGGTGCTCCGCTCGCCGCGGGGGGCGCTGGAAGCGCTCCGCCAGGGGATTGCGCGATGAGGGACACCTTGGTGAAGCCGGCCTGGCCGACGAGGCCCATCACTTCCATGATCTTGCCGTAGGGGACGTCCTTATCACCGCGCACCAGCATGACCTGGTTCGGGTCTTCCGCCGCCAGCGCCTTCAGGCGCGGCATGATCGTCTCTGCCGTCAGCTCGTCCTTGGCCAGGAACGGCTTGCCTTCCTTGTCGATGGAGATCTCCAGGGGCTTCTTTGCCTGGGCGACCTTGGCGGCGGTGGTCTTGGGCAGTTGCACCGGTACGCCCGTCGTCATCAGCGGCGCCGCGACCATGAAGATGATCAGCAGCACCAGCATCACGTCCACCATCGGAGTGACGTTGATCTCAGACATCGGCGCGGAATCGAGGTCGTCGTCATCATCGCCGCCGCCGCTGGCGCGGACCGAACCCATACCCATCGTTCGCCCTCCGGGGCATCGTCGGCCGGCTCGATGGCCCGCCGCAAGTCGTCACCGTACCGCCGCGTGTGCGCCGGCCATGGAATGTTCAGAGCGTCGAGAGAGCCGCGCTACTCGGCGGCGGCGGCGTGCGGTACGCTCTTGCGGTCCCGTGCGAGGCGGTTGCCGAGGGTGCCGATGCTGGCCACGAAGGCGGATTGCACCCGGCCGAGATCGTTGGTCAGCTTGTTGTAGGCCATCACCGCCGGGATCGCGACGATGAGGCCGATGGCCGTGGCGAAGAGGGCCTCGGCGATGCCGGGGGCCACCACCGCGAGCGAGGTATCCTGGCTCTGAGCGATGGACGAGAACGAGTTCATGATGCCCCAGACCGTGCCGAAGAGGCCGATGAAGGGGGCGGTTGAGCCGGAGGTCGCCAGAAGCGGCAGGCCACTCTGGAGACGCTTGACCCGCAACGTGAGGGCGGCGCGCATGGCGCGCTCAATCCGATCGCGGCGTTCGGCGCGGGTCTCGGTGGCATCCTGATCGCGCCAGGCTTCGAGACCGGCCTGAACGATGCCCGCGTCGATCCCCGAGCCCGTGGCTTCGAGGGACCCGCCCGAGCGGACCAGCGTATCGAACGCCTTGGCCTGACGCTTGGCGGCGGCGAAGCGGACAAGCTTCTCGAACACTACCGTCCAACAGGCGATCGAGGCGACCACCAGCAGGATCATGACGCTTTTGACGATCGGGTCAGCCTGAAGAAACAGGCCGATGAAGGAAAAGTCGTGGGCGGCAGCGGCCGGCGCGGAAATCGGATCCATGGCGGGCTCCTCGGGGTTCGTTGGGTGGCGATCGCCGAGGGGCGACCGGATCGGCGTTCGGAAGGGCCGTCGGCCCGCCCGAGGGTCGGCGCATGCAGGTCAGCGCGTGAACGTTGCGCTCGTCTTGCTCTCGGTCTCGATCCGGTCGAGGCAGCTCTCGCGGCTGGCCTCGCCGCCTTCGCAGGCGAGGACGTCGTTGAGGAGGACGCGGCCGATCTTCGGGCAGGCGAGGGCGGGGAAGTCGAACAGCCGCACCATGGTCTTGCGGTCCTGGACGGGGCCGAGTTCGACGGCGAGGCGCTTCTGCGCGACGCCTTCCGTATCGAAGGCGAAGAGGTCGACCTTGAGGGATTTCAGGGCGGTGCCACGACTGTTGTCGACGAGGAGATACGTACGGCAGGCCTCGCCCGACGGCTCGAGACGATTGAGTTCGAGCTTCAGGATGGGAGCCTTCGCATCCTGGGCGGATGCGGAGCCGGCCCATCCCACCGTGAGGGCGGCGGCCATCAGTGCGGCGCCAACGGCCCGGACGGGAGAAAGAGATGGGAAGTCGATCACGCGGTGCGCCTCTTTCATAACGGTCCGGTTCTCCTCGGTTGCGGCAGTCCCTGGTCGCCTGCGTCGAAACGCCATGGCAAACGGGAATCGCCGAGACCCCTGGCAGGGCTCGTCGTCGGCGGTTCCTCGGGCATTGAGCGCGACGCTCGCGTTCCGGTGTCGCTCCAGCCTGACCCGTGGCGCCCGGCTTGCGCACCGCCGCATCGTTCGACGTGGCGCGGAGTATCCGAATTGATCCGGCAAGATCAAGCTTCGTGCTGAAAATCAGAGCAGTTCCAAACTGTTACTGCGACGCTCCACTTACGCGCCATCGATTTCCTAAATCTCCCAAACAAATTGCCTGATTATCCCGATGTCCCGTGCCACCTTCCGATACGGGATCGTCTCCCCGTTTGATGAGATGGCGTTCCGAGCAGGCATCCCCCCGTCGAGCGCATCTGGACGGTGCGAGGAAGCGGCGGTGAGTGGGGCCCTTGAAGCCGAACCCTTGATGCCGCTTTTCCACATCTCCATATCGCGGTGACCGGCAAACGATCGCCGGGAGGAGTGCTGCAGCAGGCGGGCTCCGACAGATCGAAGTGCCTCAATCTATCGACCCTTGGGCTTCGCGAAGGATCAAGATCACGTGACGACACGGCCTTCTCCGTTCGGACATCCGTTTCTTCTCGGCTTCGACGAGATCGAGCAGGCTCTCGACCGCGTATCGAAGGCGGCCAATGACGGGTACCCACCCTACAATATCGAGCGGGTTCCGCGCTCCGACGACGAGCCCGAGCGGCTCCGAATCACCCTCGCGGTGGCTGGCTTCACGCGGGACCAGCTCGACGTGATGCTGGAGGAGAACCAACTCGTGGTGCGTGGCCGCCAGGTCGACGACAAGTCACGCCAGTTCCTGCATCGCGGCATCGCCGCCCGTCAATTCCAGCGTGCCTTCCTCCTCGCCGACGGCATGGAGGTGGTGGGCGCCGACCTGTCGAATGGACTTCTCTCCATCGATCTCACCCGCCCGGAGCCGGAACGGATCGTCCGGAAGATCGCCATCGCATCCCGCGACGACGTGTAGGCACGTGACTCATTCATCCGATGCGGTTCGCGAGATGGCACCGCACAGGATCTAGCTCTGCCTCGAAAGGAGGGCATCATGACCGATTTCAATTCGAAGCCTATTACCCGGGCCGATCTCGACCCCGCCGAGTTCAACGCCGCCGCTCTCGCGGCTCTCGGCGAGGGCCATATCGCCTATGTTCGGCCGATCCGCTCTGACGAGGTGAAGCGGCTGTTCCCGCAGGCGCCAGACCTGGCGCCCGGCATGGACCTGTTTGCCCTTCTCTCGGCCAGCGGCAGCCCGATCCTCCTCGCCGATTCTCGCGACGTGATCGTCGCCAATGCGATGGCGAACGATCTTCACGCCGTCAGCCTGCACTGAGGCAAACCGCTCGCGGGTCAGCCGATCTCCGCCACCGCCGCCAGCAGCCGCGCAAGATCCTGCGGTCGCGACAGGCGGTGGTCGCCATCGGCGATGAGAGTCAGGACGGTGCCGTGAGCCGGCAGCCGTTCCACCGTCGCCAGGGCATGGGTGTAGGGCACGTCGGGATCCCGCATGCCCTGAAGGATGTGCACCGGGCAGCCCGGATCGATCGGCCCGCCGAGGAGGAGGTGCCGGCGCCCGTCCTCGATCAGCGCCATGGTGGTAGGGACCGGCTCCGGTGAATAATTGGTGGATCGCATCCACACCCCCTCGCGCTCCATCGTCTCGCGGATCTCCGGCGGAAAGCGCTCCCACATCAGGCTCTCGGTGAAATCGAGGGCCGGGGCGATGAGCACCATGCCGGCGAGGGGGGCATCGCCCCGGAGCGCCCGTGCACGTGCAGCGAGGCAGGCGATCCAGCCTCCCATCGACGAGCCGACCAGAACGGCCGGCGCCGTCACGGTGGCGTCGAGGACCGCCATGGCGTCGTCGAGCCATGTCGAGATCGTCGATCCGGCGAATTCTCCCTCCGATTCGCCGTGCCCGGTATAGTCGAACCGGACGAGGGCGCGGCCATGGTCCCGCGCGAAGGCGTCGAGGACCATGGCCTTGGTGGCGCCCATATCGGAGCGGAAGCCCCCGAGCCAGACTAGGGCGGGCCCGTCTCCTGCGCGGGTGCGCACAGCGATGCGGCGTGCGGCGTCTCCCTCGCCCACGGTGATGAAGATCGGGGCCTGGCTGAGCGCTGAGTCCATGCGTAGTCCTTTTAATCCGGTAAAACCGACGTTTGACTGTGATGCAGTCGCATTTCGTTTACCGAGCCGTAAAGCGTGCCCCCGATGCTGGAGACCATGATCGAGACACGAGACGAGTCCCGTCGCCCCCTCAAAGGCTACCCTTCATCGATCCGGCCGTTGCCGAAAGGACCTGCTCGATGAGCGGCGACGAGCGATTCGGCGCTGGCTTCCCCAGCGAGACGCAGCCGCTGGCGGGCGCCACGGTGCTGCAGATCATTCCCGCCCTTGATGCGGGCGGGGCGGAGCGCACCACCGTTGACGTGGCCGCAGCCCTCGCCTCCGTGGGCGCGCGGGCACTCGTGGCCACGGAAGGCGGACGCCTCGTTGGCGAGATGCAGGCCAAGGGCGGGACCTGGCTTCCCTTCCCGGCGGCCTCCAAGAATCCCCTCGCCATGGCACTGAATGTCGGGCGCCTCGCCAGCCTGTGCCGGCGCGAGGGGGTCCAGATCGTCCATGCCCGCTCGCGGGCCCCCGCCTGGGTAGCCCTCGGTGCCGTCCGGCGGTTGAAAATTCCCTACGTGACCACTTATCATGGCAGTTATTCCGGCCGGACCGGCGTGAAGGTGCTCTACAATTCGGTGATGGCGCGCGGCGACGTGGTCATCGCCAACTCGCACTACACCGCCGACCTCATCCGGATGCTCCATCCCGATCAGGCTGGCGACCGTGTCCGGGTCGTCCATCGCGGCACCGACCTCGCCCAGTTCTCGCCCGGTGCCGTGGCGCCGGCCCGGGTCGAGACTCTGCGCCGGTCCTGGGGGGTCGCGCCGCATCAGCGCGTGGTTCTGCTCGCGGCCCGGCTCACCGCCTGGAAGGGGCAGCGCGTGCTGATCGAGGCGGCGTCCGTCCTGCGCGACCGGGGCATCGCCGATGTCGTCTTCGTCCTGGCCGGCGACCCTCAGGGCCGCTCGGCCTATGAGCGGGAACTCGACGCGCTGATCGAGGCCCGCGGGCTTCGCGGCGTCGTCCTGCGGGTCGGCCATTGCACCGACATGCCCGCCGCCTTCCGAGCGGCTTCGGTGGTGGCCGTGCCGTCCGTGGAGCCCGAAGCGTTCGGGCGTTCGGCTGTGGAAGCCCAGGCCCTCGGGACCCCGGTCGTGGTCTCGGACCTCGGCGCGGTGCCGGAGACGGTTCTCGCCCCGCCGGAAGTGCCGGCGGCCCAGCGCACTGGCTGGCGGGTGCCGCCCGGCGACGCACCGGCCCTGGCCGAGGCCCTGCTCGAAGCGCTCACCCTCGGGGCCAGTGCGCGGGACGCCATGACCCGCCGGGGGCGCGCCCATGTGGAAGCGCATTTCTCCCTCGACGGCATGGTGGGCGCCACCCTCGACATCTATGCGGAACTTCTCGCCCGACGCCCGCGCTGACGTCGTATGAGCCGGTTCGTGAACCAAACCCGTTCCTGCCTGTTGACACGGGACGCAGTTCGGACATGGTGTCCGCAACCGGATTGCCGGAGCGATTGGTGGCAGGTCTAGCCCTCCGGGCGATGTCCGCAGGCTGCCGTTTCGTCGTTCACTAGGAGATTGAAGCCATTCGTAGACCAATGAGAGCCATGCCGGCCCCGCAGAAGGACGGGCCGCGCGCCAATCGGGACATCCGTGGCGTCCGCGAAGTGCAGCTCATCGATGATACCGGGCAGAACCGCGGTGTCGTCGCCTTCTTCGACGCGCTCACCCTTGCCGAAGAGGCAGGCCTCGATCTCGTGGAGATCGCGCCGAACTCCGTCCCTCCCGTCTGCAAGCTTCTCGATTACGGTCGCTTTCGCTTCAACGAACAGAAGAAGCAGAACGAGGCCCGCAAGAAGCAGAAGACGGTCGAGGTCAAGGAGATCAAGCTCCGCCCCGGTATCGACAAGCACGATTACGACACCAAGATGAAGGCCGTCATCCGGTTCTTCGAAGAGGGCGACAAGGTGAAGGTCACCCTGCGCTTCCGCGGCCGCGAGATGGCGCACCAGGATATCGGCCTGCGCCTGCTCGAGCGGGTGAAGAACGAGACCCAGGAAATCGCCAAGGTGGAAAGCGAGCCGATGCTCGAAGGCCGCCAGATGATCATGATCCTGGCGCCGCGTTAAGGCACGCATCGTCCCGTCACGGGATATAGACGAGCTAAAAGCCGCTTCCTCGGGGAGGCGGCTTTTTTTTATCGCGTGACGGTCGGTGCTGAATGGCGCGAGATTCGGGGCAGCTTCGTGCGTGTCGAGAGGGGCGGGGGCAGCTTGTGGGCCGCCCCCCAATTCTCGAGGTTTTACTTCACCACGGACACCTGTGCGTCGCCCACCCGCCTCAACACGTTCACCGTGACGTCGCTGCCGTAGCGCTGAACCCGCAGGTCGATCCGCGATTCGCCGAGCTTCAGGTTGAAGATCGAGACGCCTTCGAGGAAGGCCGGCAGGGTGGGATTGCGCAGGCGTATGCGGTTGCGGTCGTGCTGAATCTCCAAACCGATGCAGGCTGAGAGGAAGGCGAACGGTGCCGCTGCCGCCCAGGCCTGAGGCGAACAGGCCACCGGGTAGGAGACGGGGCCGCGCTGATTGCGGCGCATGAAGCCGCAGAACAGCTCCGGCAGGCGCTTCTGGTCCTGGTAGAGGGCGGTGTCGAACATGCCCTGGAAGATGCGGGAGGCCTCGGGCTTCAAGTCGTAGCGCGCGAGGCCCATGGCCACCAGGGCGTTGTCGTGCGGCCAGATCGAGCCGTTATGATACGACATCGGGTTGTAGCGGGCCTCGCCGCGCGCGATCGTTCGCACGCCCCAGCCATTGAATCCGTCCTTCGACAGCAGGTTGGCGGCGACGCTCGCCGCGCGCTCCGGCAAGGCGATTCCGGTGAAAAGAGCGTGGCCGGCATTGGACGAGCGCACGGCGCATTGCTTCTTCGCACCGTCCAGGGCCAGCGCGTAGGTGCCGATCTCCTCGCACCAGAAGGCCTTGTCGAAGTTTTCGCGAAGGGCCAGAGCCTCCTTGCCGAGTCGGGCAGCGAGCTCGTCGTGGCCGAGCAGGGTGGCGAGCTTGGCCATGCCGTTCTTGGCCGCATAGACGTAGCCCTGGACTTCGCACAGGGCGATCGGCCCCTTCGCGAGCTGACCATCGGTATGGAAGATCGAATCGTGACTGTCTTTCCAGCCCTGGTTCTCCAGGCCCTTGTCGGTGTCACGCGCATATTCGACGAAGCCGTCGCCGTCCCGGTCACCGTAGTCGTTCATCCATGCGAGGGCGAGTTCGAGGGCCGGCCAGATGCGCTTGATCGTCTCGATGTCGCCGGTGACGGCGTAATACTCGTAGGCCAGCATGACGAAGAGCGGCGTGCCGTCGATCGTTCCGTAATAGTGGCGGAACGGCACCTCGCCGAGCATCGCCATCTCGCCACGCCGGGTCTCGTGCAGAACTTTGCCGGGCTGGGCGTCGGCAGCGGGGTCCACGGCTTTGGCCTGGGTCGAGGCGAGATAGCGCAGGACGCCCTTGGCGAAGTTCGGGTCGATCCAAAGTGCCATCATCGCGGTGATGATGCCGTCACGGCCGAACACGGTGGAGTACCAGGGGATGCCGGCGAAGGGATAGATGCCCTCGGGCGTGCGGCTCGCCAGCATGTAGAGGTCGGCGGTGGCGCGGCAGGCCGCTTCGTTGAATTGGTCGTTGGACGAGATGATTGTGGTGATGCCGGCGGTGAGCTGGCGCAGGTCCCGGCGTGCGTCGCGATAGGCGCGGGCAAAGATTACGCCCTCGCCAAGACCTTTGGGATGGCGAGCGCCGGCGCCGCTTCCCGCCGCCTGCGACAAGCCAGCGGCGGCGTCTTCGCCGACCTTGTCGGCGGCGGGGGCGCTGGTGAAGGCGCGGTGCGATTCGCAGACGACGCGGATGAACAACGACGTCCGGCCGCCCGGGGGTAGCGAGACCTCGAACTCGGCGCGGCCCGGCTCGATATGGCGCGGCTTCGGACCGAAATGCAGGCTCGTGGTGCGCACCACCTCGTCGAGGCCGACATAGCGGAACTGGACTTCCGATTCGTTTGCCACCTGCACGCTGCGCTTGCCGCGAACCGGCCGGTCCATGCCGCGCACCTCGAACAGGTCGCGGTAGTCGGCGTCGAAGGTCACGCCGATCTTGAGCTTCCAATGGCGTGAATCGTAATTCCGCAGGCCGATCCGGTCGTAGCAGGCGCCCTTGAACAGGAACTTGGTGCGCTCGATGGCGATCAGCTCGCGAGGGATCGTGGTCTCGTCATGGGCATCGATGCGGATGTCCGGCGTCGTCATGTCGACGCTGAGCGCGCCGTTGTCGTCCTGCATCACCGAGGAGAGCAGCAGCGGACGCTGGTCCTCGATGGTGAAGCCGAGGCGCGAGAGGTAGCGCGTATCCTGGAAATACAGGCCCTCGGGCCCTGGCAGCACGCCGATATCACCGTAGCTGTCGAGGACGGCGAAGGCCTCGCCGTATTTCAGCGAGCGTAAGGGACGCTCCACCAGCGAGGTCTGCGCCTCGATATGGTACTGCGGCAGCACCTCGTCGGCATCCTGGAAACCGTGCCCTAGCCCGTTCGCGCTGGTGGGGCCGTCCTGTGTCGTCGCCGTGGAAGTGTTCGCCGCCATGCCTGAACGTCTCCGGGAAGTGGGCTGTCGGACCTGCGATATCGAAGCCGGGCCGTTCCGCCCCATGCCGCAGATCGTCGTGGTCGCGTCGACGGGCTCGATGAAGCGGCTTTCGCTCCCTGGCCTGATGCGCTGGATCGTCTATCGCGAATCAAAAGGCCGCCGGTCGCGAAAAGGCGATCCAGCGGCCTCCGGTAACCTGTATCGACGGATCTCACGAATGAGCGCCGACGACTAGGGAAGAGGTTAGCAAGGCTGATGCCGTATGGCACCAGCCCATTTTGGAAGATTTTAGGCAGGCCGGACTTTTAGGCGGGCATGGCGGCGGCGGACAGCGACGGGCGGGCCGAGCCGTTCAGATCGCCGTAATGAGGGGTGAAAGCCCCCGCGCGCGGCATCTTGATGACGTTCTGCTCGTTCTCGATCAGCTGCTCGTAGACCGCCACATACTTCTTCACCATGCACTCGGCAGTGAACTGCGTCTCGAAGTGGCGGCGCACGCCGGCGCGGCTCATGGTCTTGACCTTGTGCACGGCCGCGATGGCATCGTCCATCGTGTCGCACAGCGCGCCGCTGACGCCGTCGGCGATGACTTCCGGCACGGAGCCGTTGCGGAACGCGATCACCGGCGTGCCGGCCGACATCGCCTCGATCATGACGAGGCCGAAAGGCTCCGGCCAGTCGATCGGGAAAGCCAGGGCGAGGGCGTTGCCGAGGAAGTCCTTCTTCTGCTCCTCGTTGATCTCACCGATGAACTCGACGAGCGGGTGGTGGATCATCGGCTCGATGACCTCGTCCCAGTAATCCTGATCGGCCTTGTCGACCTTGGCGGCGATCTTCAGCTTCACGCCGGACTGGATCGCCATCTGGATCGCGCGGTCGGGACGCTTCTCGGGGGAAATGCGGCCGAGGAAGGCGAGGTAGCCGCCCTTGGCTTCCGGGTAGTACGGGCAATTCTCGGCCGGCAGGCCGTGATGGATCGTCGACTGCCAGTTCGAGGTCGATGGCATCGGCTCGCGCTGGTTGTCGGAGATCGACACCAGGGGCATGCCCGTGAAAGTACGATAGACCGGCATGAAATCGGGCACGTCGAGGCGGCCGTGCATGGTCGTGACGCACTTGTGGTAGAGGTCTTCGAACATCGGATACTGCAGCAGGTCGATGTGGAAGTGCAGCACGTCGAACTCGTGCGCCCGCTTATGGACGGTGTGCAGCATCGCCAGATGGCTCGCAGTGTGGTCACGATATCCGAGAAGGCGAAGACCCTCGGGCGTGCAGGCGGCGAGCTTGGCGGATGTCTCCGAATCGCCGCTGGCGAATAGGGTCACATCATGTCCCTGCCGGACAAGTTCCTCCGTGATCCACGATACGACGCGCTCGGTGCCGCCGTAGAACTTCGGAGGTACGGCCTCCGAGAGCGGAGCAATCTGGGCAATGCGCACGAAACGTCTCCTGTAAGGTCGAATATTGCGACGACCTAACGCCATCCGGCCTGAGTGGGACATGAACGGAACTCACGGCCAAGGTTCTGGTTCCGTGTGCCCCACGAGTGCCGATCCTCGCTATCTCCCCCCGCCCGGATGTCCCCGAAATCCTTGTTTCCAGCTCTTACGATCAGGTGGTCGGGCAGGGTCCGAGCCATGCAGGAAGCCGGCCAGATCGGGCCATTGCCACCACTACGACGCCGCCGGTCAGGGGAGCTGCGCGGATCGGTCGTGTTGCCGGATGCGATCTGCTCCATACTTCACGGGCATGGCCGGATTTGTGCGACGCACGATGCCCTTGTTTCGCTCAAGGGGGTCGTCTAAGCCTCGCGCCTGCGCAGTCTGGCATTGGAGCAATTCCATACCGTTCGAGCGCTCGCGAGGCGCTTCGGCCGCCACGAACACGAGAGGTGTCGCATGACAAGCCTGCTGGCGGACTATCTGCCCCTCATCGTCTTCATCGGCGTGTCGTTGTTCATCGCCGTGGCCTTGCTCGTCGCACCGTTCCTCGTTGCCTACAACAGTCCGGATCCGGAGAAGCTCTCGGCCTACGAGTGCGGCTTCAATGCTTTCGATGACGCCCGCATGAAGTTCGACGTGCGGTTCTACCTCGTCGCTATCCTGTTCATCATCTTCGACCTCGAAGTGGCGTTCTTGTTCCCCTGGGCGATTACCTTCGGGGAGCTTGGGTGGTTCGGTATGTGGTCGATGATGGCCTTCCTCGGCGTGCTGACGGTCGGGTTCGTCTACGAGTGGCGCAAGGGCGCCCTCGAATGGGACTAGACGTCCCGTCGACCTGACAATCGCATTGCCCGAAGCCGGATCCCGAGAAACCGATGGCCTTCAGTCCCGATATCACCCGGATCCCCGCCGTCGCACCTGCGCCGAAGGGGATCATCGACCCCAATACCGGCCGCCCCATTGGTGCCGACGATCCGACCTTCCTGTCGATCAACAGCGAGCTCGCCGATCGCGGTTTCCTCATCACCTCGACGGACGACCTCATCAACTGGGCCCGCACCGGGTCGCTGATGTGGATGACGTTCGGTCTCGCCTGTTGCGCGGTCGAGATGATGCAGATGTCGATGCCGCGCTATGATTGCGAGCGTTTCGGTTTCGCGCCGCGCGGCTCGCCGCGCCAGTCTGACGTCATGATTGTCGCGGGGACCCTGACCAACAAGATGGCTCCTGCTCTGCGCAAGGTCTACGATCAGATGCCGGAGCCGCGCTACGTCATCTCCATGGGCTCCTGCGCCAATGGCGGCGGCTATTACCATTATTCCTATTCGGTGGTGCGCGGGTGCGACCGCGTGGTGCCCGTGGACATCTACGTGCCCGGCTGCCCGCCCACGGCGGAGGCGCTGCTCTACGGCGTGCTCCTCCTCCAGAAGAAGATCCGCCGCACCGGCACGATCGAGCGCTGAGGGTCCGCCATGAGCAACGGCATCTCGATCCTCGCCCATACCGCCGCCCCGGCCGACGGCTCGCTCCAGGTGCTCAGCGACCATGTCGGAGCGGCGCTCGGCCCCGCCATCGTCTCGCGGACCATCGCCTTCGGCGAACTCACGTTGAATGTGCAGGCGAGCGACATCGTCTATGCGCTGACCTATCTGCGCGACGATCCCGCCTGCGCCTTCCGCTGCTTCATCGACATCTGCGGCGCGGATTACCCGAACCGCGAGAAGCGCTTCGACGTCGTCTATCACCTGCTCTCCCTGCGCCATAACGCCCGCATCCGGGTGAAGGTGCAGACCGACGACCAGACCCCGGTCCCCTCCGTCATCGAGGTGTTCCCGGCCGCCAACTGGTTCGAGCGCGAGACCTACGACCTCTACGGCGTCCTCTTTTCCGGACATCCCGATCTCCGTCGCCTGCTGACGGATTACGGGTTCGAGGGTCATCCCCTGCGCAAGGATTTCCCGCTCACCGGCTTCGTCGAGGTCCGCTACGACCAGGACGAGGCCCGCGTGGTCTACGAGCCGGTGAAGCTGGCGCAGGAATTCCGGAACTTCGACTTCCTCTCGCCATGGGAGGGCACCGACTACGTGCTCCCGGGCGACGAGAAGAAATCGGCTTGAACGGCGGAGCGAGGCCATGACCGAGCACAACATCCGCAACTTCGCGATCAATTTCGGGCCCCAGCACCCGGCGGCGCACGGCGTGCTGCGGCTCGTGCTGGAACTCGACGGCGAAATCGTCGAGCGGGTCGATCCGCATATCGGCCTGCTCCATCGCGGCACCGAGAAGCTGATCGAGCACAAGACTTATCTCCAGGCCACGCCGTATTTCGACCGTCTCGATTACGTGTCGCCGATGAATCAGGAGCACGCCTTCTGTCTCGGCATCGAGAAGCTGCTCGGCCTTCAGGTACCGCGCCGGGCCCAACTCATCCGCGTGCTGTTCTGCGAGATCGGCCGCATCCTCTCCCACCTCCTCAACGTCACCACGCAGGCCATGGATGTGGGTGCGCTGACGCCGCCTCTCTGGGGCTTCGAGGAGCGTGAGAAGCTAATGATCTTCTACGAGCGCGCGTCGGGCGCGCGCCTCCACGCCAATTACTTCCGGCCCGGCGGCGTGCACCAGGACCTTCCGCCCGCGCTGATCGACGACATCGAGGCCTTCATCGACCCGTTCCTGCAGGTGGTGGACGACCTCGACAACCTCGTCATGGGCAACCGCATCTTCAAGCAGCGTAACGTCGACATCGGCATCGTCACCGTGGACGAGGCCATGGCCTGGGGCTTCTCTGGCGTGATGGTGCGCGGCTCCGGCATCCCGTGGGATCTGCGCAAGTCACAGCCCTACGAGTGCTACGAGGAGATGGAGTTCGACGTTCCCGTGGGACGGAACGGCGACACTTACGACCGCCAAGTCATCCGCATGGAAGAGATGCGGGAATCGGCCAAGATCATGCGGCAATGCTGCGTGAAGCTGCGCGAGCCCGCCGGACAGGGGCCGATCGCGGCCACCGACGGCAAGTTCGCGCCGCCGCCGCGCCGGGAGATGAAGCGCTCGATGGAAGCGCTCATCCACCACTTCAAGCTCTACACCGAAGGCTTCCACGTCCCGGCTGGCGAGGTCTACGCGGCGGTCGAGGCGCCCAAGGGTGAGTTCGGCGTCTATCTCGTCGCCGACGGCACCAACAAGCCCTACCGCTGCAAGATCCGCGCTCCGGGTTTCGCCCATCTCCAGGCCATGGACTGGATGTGCCGCGGCCACATGCTGGCCGACGTGTCCTGTGTGCTCGGCACGCTCGACATCGTGTTCGGTGAGGTGGACCGGTGACGGTATTCGAGGTTTCCTACTGATGGCCAACCGCAGACTCGCCCCCGCTTCCGAGCAGCCGGCCTCCTTCGCCTTCTCGCCCGAGAATGCGGATTGGGCCAAAGGCCAGATCGAGAAATACCCGGAAGGGCGTCAGGCCTCCGCCGTGATCCCGCTGCTGTGGAAGGCTCAGGAGCAGAATGGCGGTTGGCTGCCGCGCGCGGCTATCGAGGCGGTGGCGGCCGAGCTCGGCATGCCGCATATCCGCGTTCTCGAAGTCGCGACCTTCTACACGATGTTCGCCCTGGAGCCGGTGGGCCGGTTCTGGATCCAGCTCTGCGGCACGGTGCCGTGCGATTCCTGCGGCGCGCGCGAGCTGAAGGACTATCTTCAGGAGCGCCTCGGCCCCCCCGGCCATGTGAGCGCCGACGGCAACTTCTCCTGGCTCGAAGTCGAGTGCCTCGGCGCCTGCTGCAACGCCCCGATGGCGCAGATCAACCAGGATTACTACGAGGACCTGACCCCGGACCTCCTGGGCACGCTGATGGACGATCTGGCCTCCGGCCGCCCGGTGAAGGTCGGCTCGCAGGTGGGACGTACCTCGTCCGAGCCGAAGGGCGGCGCTGATACCCTCATCGACACGACCCTGTTCGACGGCTCCCGCGTCGGCGCTTGGCGCAAGCGCTTCGAGGAGCATGCGGCCGACGACACCACCGCCGAGGGCAAATCCGAGGCGGCGTCCTCCGAGCAGCGCGCCGCCACCGATCCGAAGCCGGCTAAGCCCGATGCCGGGCGTGCCGCTGCCTCGTCGGCCTCTGACGGCCCTGCTCAGCGCTCGGCCGGCGGCGAAGAGCCGGTCAAGGCCGGCGATAAGTCCGATGCTGCGGATTCCAAGGATTCCAAGGCCCAGCCGGGTCATCCCTCGGCCGATGCCGGAGTGACGGTGGCGCGCGCCGAAGCCGCCGGTGCCGAAGCGGGAACGCAATCGGACCTGCCCCGGGACGAGCCGCCGCCGCAGCCCCTCGCCTCCGGTGCCAGCGACGATCTCGGGCCGGACGACGCGACGGCGCCTTCGAAGGCCGACAAGCCGAGCGGGACGGCCTCCAAGTCCGGTGCTCCGAAGACGGAGGGGAACTGACATGCTCTCCGATCAGGATCGCATCTTCACCAATCTGTACGGCCTGCATTCCCCCGGTCTCGAAGAGGCCCGGAAGCGCGGCGCGTGGGACGGCACCAAGTTCCTGCTGGAAATGGGCCGCGACTGGATCATCGACGAGATGAAGGCGTCCGGCCTGCGCGGCCGTGGCGGTGCCGGCTTCCCCACCGGGCTGAAATGGTCGTTCATGCCCAAGAAGTCGGACGGGCGGCCGCATTACCTCGTGGTCAATGCCGACGAATCGGAGCCGGGCACCTGCAAGGACCGGGAGATCATGCGGCACGATCCGCATCTCCTGATCGAGGGCTGCATGCTGGCCTCGTTCTCGATGGCCGCCCATGCCTGCTACATCTACATCCGCGGCGAGTACGTGGCGGAGAAGCACGCCCTGCAGAAGGCTGTGGACGAGGCTTACGCGGCCCGCCTCGTGGGTAAGGACAACGTCCACGGCTACCCGTTCGACATCTACGTCCATCACGGCGCCGGCGCTTACATTTGTGGCGAAGAGACGGCGCTGTTGGAGAGCCTCGAGGGCAAGAAGGGCATGCCGCGGCTGAAGCCGCCATTCCCGGCCAATATGGGCCTCTACGGCTGTCCCACCACGGTGAACAACGTCGAGTCCATCGCGGTGGCGGGTACGATCCTGCGCCGGGGCGGCGCCTGGTTCGCCGGGTTGGGTGGCAAGAACAACACCGGCACGAAGCTGTTCTGCGTGTCGGGCCACGTCAACAAGCCCTGCAACGTCGAGGAAGAGCTCGGCATCACCTTCCGCGAGCTCATCGACAAGCATTGCGGCGGCATGCGCGGCGGCTGGGACAACCTGCTCTGCTCCATCCCCGGCGGCTCCTCGGTGCCCCTGGTGCCGGCCGAGCAGATCATCGACGCCAAGATGGATTTCGACACCTTGCGCGGCCTCGGCTCCGGCCTTGGCACAGCGGCGGTGATCGTCCTCGACCGCTCCACCGACATCGTCTCGGCGATCGCCCGCATCGCATACTTCTACAAGCACGAGTCCTGCGGCCAGTGCACGCCCTGCCGCGAGGGCACCGGCTGGATGTGGCGCGTGATGCTGCGCATGGCCGAGGGCCGCGCCCAGCGACGCGAGATCGACATGCTCCTCGACGTGACGAAGCAGATCGAGGGGCACACGATCTGTGCGCTCGGCGATGCAGCGGCCTGGCCGATCCAGGGCCTCATCCGCCACTTCCGTCCCGAGATCGAGAAGCGCATCGACCGCTACAGCGCCAACCCGCACAGCGACCCCGTGCGGATCGCGGCGGAGTGATCGCCATGTCTTTCGGACCGATGTTCGACACCGAGAACCACGCATGACCAAGCTCATCGTCGACGGAACTGAGGTCGATGTTCCGGCCGAGTACACCCTGCTTCAGGCCTGCGAAGTCGCGGGCGCGGAGATCCCGCGCTTCTGCTTCCATGAGCGGCTGTCCATTGCCGGCAATTGCCGGATGTGCCTGGTGGAGCTGAAGGGCGCGCCGAAACCCGTCGCGTCCTGCGCCTACGCGGTGAAGGATTGCCGGCCCGGCCCCAATGGCGAGCCGCCGGAGATCCTGACGCGGTCGGGAACCACGAAGAAGGCCCGCGAGGGGGTGATGGAGTTCCTCCTCATCAACCACCCGCTCGATTGCCCGATCTGCGACCAGGGCGGCCATTGCGACCTGCAGGATCAGGCCATGGCCTACGGCGTCGATTCGACCCGCTACGGCGAGAACAAGCGGGCGGTCGAGGAGAAATACATCGGCCCGCTGGTGCGGACCGCCATGAACCGCTGCATCCACTGCACCCGCTGCGTCCGCTTCCTGGCGGAAGTGGCCGGCGTGCCGGATCTCGGCGCCATCGGCCGCGGCGAAGACATGGAGATCACGAGCTATCTCGAGAGCGCCATGGGCTCCGAACTTCAGGGCAACGTCGCCGATCTCTGCCCCGTGGGCGCCCTCGTCCACAAGCCGCAGAGCTACGAGGTGCGGCCCTGGGAGCTGTCGAAGACCGAATCCATCGACGTGATGGACGCGGTCGGCTGCGCCATCCGCGTCGATGCCCGTGGCCGCGAGGTCATGCAGATCGAGCCGCGCGTCAACGAGGACATCAACGAGGAGTGGATCTCCGACAAGACCCGCCACGCGGTGGACGGCCTGCGCGCCCAGCGTCTCGACCGGCCGTATCTGCGCGAGAACGGCCGCCTGCGTCCGGCCTCCTGGGGTGAGGCCTTCGCCGCCATCGCCGCGAAGACGAAGGCCGCCGATCCGAAGCGCGTCGGTGCCATCGTCGGCGATCTCGCCGCCGTCGAGGAGATCTATGCCCTCAAGATCCTGATGGCGTCCCTCGGCGTGACCAACCTCGACTGCCGCCAGGCCGGCGAGGCGATCGACCCCGCCTGGGGGCGGGCCGCCTACACCTTCAATCCCACCATCCCCGGTATCGAGGATGCAGACGCGATCCTCTTGGTCGGGACCAATCCGCGCCTCGAAGCCTCGCTCCTCAACGTGCGCATCCGCAAGCGCTGGCGCATGGCGCCGCTGGCGGTGGGCCTCATCGGCGAGGCCGTGGACCTCACCTATCCCCACACCTATCTCGGCGCGGGCCCCGAGACTCTGGCCGACCTCGCCGCCGGCCGGCACAGCTTCGCCGAGGTGTTGAAGGGCGCGAGCCGTCCCCTCGTCGTCGTCGGGACCGGGGCGCTGTCCCGGCCGGACGGAGCCGCCATCCTCGCGGCGGCGGCCGCCCTCGCCAAGGATGTCGGGGCGGTCACACCGGAATGGAACGGCTTTGCCGTGCTCCAGACCGCCGCCGCCCGCGTAGGTGCCCTCGATCTCGGCTTCGTGCCGGGGGAGGGGGGGCTCGACTTCGCCGCGATGGCCGAGCCCGGCGCCTTGGACGTGCTGTTCAATCTCGGCGCCGACGAGGTCGAGATCGGTGCCGGCGCTTTCGTAGTTTACCAGGGCACCCATGGCGACCGTGGCGCCACTCGCGCCGACGTGATCCTGCCGGGGGCCGCCTATACCGAGAAAAACGCCACCTTCGTCAATCTCGAGGGCCGGGTGCAGACCACCAACCGCGCCGGCTTCCCTCCGGGCGACGCCCGCGAGGATTGGGCGATCCTGCGCGCCCTCTCGGACGTGCTCGGTAAGCGCCTGGCCTTCGATTCCCTCGGCGCCCTGCGGCGTGCGCTCTATGCGGAATATCCGCATTTTGCCGCCCTCGACGCGGTGGCGCCGGGCGACCTCGTTGCAACGGTCGAGACCCTGGCGGGCCTCGGCGGCGAGACGAACCGCTCCGCCCTCGTGTCCGCGGTGCCGGACTTCTATCTCACCAACGCCATCGCCCGCGCGTCGCGCGTGCTGGCCGAGTGTTCGGGCCTCGCGCGGACGCGCGGCCTCGAAGCAGCGGAATAGGGGCTGCCGACCATGCTGGAAATCGTCGGCACCGTCCTGCTGCTGGTGCTCAAGAGCTTCGTGCTCCTGGCGCTGCTTCTCGTCTTCATCGCCTACGCGCTGCTGGCCGATCGCAAGATCTGGGCGGCGGTCCAGTTGCGGCGCGGCCCCAACGTGGTCGGCCCCTGGGGCCTGCTGCAATCCTTCGCCGATCTCCTGAAGTTCGTGCTGAAGGAGCCGGTGATCCCGGCCGGCGCCAACAAGGTGCTGTTCCTGCTGGCGCCCCTGGTCTTCGCCACCCTGGCCCTGGCCGGCTGGGCGGTGATCCCGCTGGCGGAAGGCTGGGCCATCGCCGACCTCAATGTCGGCATCACCTACATCTTCGCGATCTCGTCCCTCGGCGTGTACGGCGTGCTGATGGGCGGCTGGGCCTCGAACTCGAAATACGCGTTCCTGGGCGCGCTGCGATCCGCCGCGCAGATGATCTCCTACGAAGTCAGCCTGGGCTTCGTCATCATCTGCGTCCTGCTCTGCGCCGGCTCGCTCAACCTCTCGCGCATCGTCATGGCGCAGGATACCTCGCTGGGCATCCTGGGCTGGTACTGGCTCTGGCTGTTCCCGATGTTCGTGGTGTTCTTCATCTCGGCGCTCGCCGAGACCAACCGTCCGCCCTTCGATCTGCCGGAGGCCGAATCGGAGCTCGTGGCGGGCTACATGGTCGAGTATTCGTCGACGCCGTACCTGCTGTTCATGCTCGGCGAGTACGTGGCGATCATGACCATGTGCGCTCTCGGAACGGTGCTGTTCCTCGGCGGCTGGCTCTCGCCCATTCCGTTCGCGCCCTTCACCTGGGTGCCGGGGCTGATTTGGTTCGCCCTGAAGGCGAGTTTCCTGTTCTTCATGATCGCCATGGTGAAGGCCATGGTGCCGCGTTACCGTTACGACCAGCTCATGCGCCTCGGCTGGAAGGTGTTCCTTCCGCTCTCGCTCGTCTCGGTCGTCGTCGTCGCCTTCGTCCTCAAGCTGACCGGCCTCGCGCCGGGGGCATGATGCAACGCATAAGGGAGATCGCGCCATGAAGCTCGATCAGGTCGCCAAGGGTCTGCTGCTGAAGGAGTTCGTGTCGGGGTTCGCCCTCGCCATGCGCTACTTCTTCAAGCCCAAGGCCACGATCAACTACCCCTTCGAGATGGGGCATCGCGGGCCGCGCTTTCGCGGCGAGCATGCGCTGCGCCGCTATCCCAATGGGGAAGAGCGCTGCATCGCCTGCAAGCTGTGCGAAGCGATCTGCCCGGCCCAGGCCATCACCATCGAAGCCGGCCCGCGCCGCAACGACGGCACGCGGCGTACCACGCGCTACGACATCGACATGGTGAAGTGCATCTATTGCGGCATGTGCCAGGAGGCCTGCCCGGTGGATGCCATCGTCGAGGGGCCGAATCTCGAATTCTCCGTGGAGACGCGCGAGGAGCTTCTCTACGACAAGGACAAGCTGCTCCTGAACGGCGACCGCTGGGAGCGCGAGATCGCGCGCAACATCGCGGTGGACGCGCCTTACCGGTGATGATGGGAGCCCCGGCGGTTGTGCACCGCAGGGGTGGGTTCTATAGACGGGCGGCCTGCACGGGCTGGTTTGAATTTCGGCAGAAGGGGCCGTCCTCGGGACGGCTGATCTCCATAGTCGCATGAGTGCAGCTGCAGCCTTCTTCTACCTGTTCGCCGGCATCGCGATCGCGTCCGCGTTCATGGTCATCACCTCGCGCAATCCGGTCGCGTCGGTGCTCTTCCTCATCCTGACCTTCGTCAACGCGGCGGGCCTGTTCGTCCTGATGGGCGCCGAGTTCCTCGCGATGATCCTCGTGGTGGTCTATGTCGGCGCCGTCGCGGTGCTGTTCCTCTTCGTCGTGATGATGCTCGACGTGGATTTCGCGCAGCTGCGCCAGGGTTTCCAGCAATACCTCCCCGTGGGGGCGCTGATCGGGGCCGTCTTCCTCATCGAGCTCCTGCTCGTGGTGGGCTCCTGGACGATCGATCCCGGTCTGATGCAGGCGCCGCTGGGCCCGCTCGCCAATGTCGAGGGTGTCACCAACACCCAGATGCTCGGGCGCGTGCTCTATACCGACTACGTCTTCTACTTCCAGCTGGCCGGGCTCATCCTGTTGGTGGCGATGATCGGTGCCATCGTCCTCACCCTGCGCGACAGGCCAGGCGTGAAGCGCCAGAACATCTCCGTGCAGAATGCGCGGACGCAAGAGATGGCGGTGGAGACCCGTAAGGTGCCCTCGCGCCAGGGTGTCGAAGTCTGATGTCGGCTCTCCAAAAGGATCAGCGCTCATGATCGGCTTGAGCCATTACCTCACGGTGGCGGCGATCCTGTTCACGCTCGGCGTGCTCGGCATCTTCGTGAACCGCAAGAACATCATCGTCATCCTGATGTCGGTGGAGCTCATCCTGCTCGCGGTGAACATCAACCTCGTGGCGTTCTCCACACATCTCAACGACATCACCGGCCAGGTCTTCGCCCTTTTCGTGCTCACGGTGGCGGCGGCGGAGGCGGCCATCGGGCTCGCCATCCTCGTCGTCTTCTTCCGAAACCGCGGCTCCATCGCGGTGGAGGACGTGAACATGATGAAGGGCTGACTCCACCAAAGCCGAGCCGCGCGGGCCCCCCGCGCGATCCCATTGACGAGAATGGAGCGAGGCCGGTCTTCCGGCGCGCTTCCGGAGGCCGGGCCAGCCAGCGATGTATCACGCGATCGTCTTCTTCCCGCTCATCGGCGCCCTGCTCGCCGGCCTGTTCGGCCGCCAGCTCGGCCCTCGCGTGTGCGAGTACATCACCACCGGCTTCCTCGCCTTCTCCGCCCTCCTGTCCTGGGGCGCCTTCTTCGAGGTACCGGGCTCCGACCACGCCACCCGCGTGCAGGTGGCGACTTGGTTCACCGCCGGTGACCTCGTGGTCGACTGGGCGTTCCGCATCGACACGCTCACCGTGGTGATGCTGGTAGTGGTGACGACGGTCTCGACCCTCGTCCACCTCTACTCCGTGGGTTACATGGCGGAGGATCCGCACCGGCCGCGCTTCTTCGCCTACCTGTCGCTGTTCACTTTCGCCATGCTGATGCTGGTGACGGCCGACAACCTCGTGCAGATGTTCTTCGGCTGGGAGGGCGTCGGCCTCGCGTCCTACCTGCTGATCGGGTTCTGGTACGAGAAGCCCTCTGCCAATGCCGCCGCGATGAAGGCCTTCATCGTCAACCGCGTCGGCGATTTCGGCTTCTCGCTTGGCATCTTCCTCGTTTTCGTCCTGTTCGGTTCTGTGGCCTTCGATGGCATTCTGCCGCGCGCCGCCGAGTTCAAGGACGCCACCTTCCACTTCCTCGGCTACGACTGGAACGCCATGACGCTGGCGTGCCTGCTCCTGTTCATGGGCGCCATGGGCAAGTCGGCGCAGTTCCTGCTCCACACCTGGCTCCCCGATGCCATGGAGGGGCCGACCCCGGTCTCCGCTCTCATCCACGCCGCAACCATGGTGACGGCCGGCGTGTTCATGGTCGCGCGCCTGTCGCCCCTGTTCGAGGTGGCGCCCAACGCCCTCATCGTCGTGACCGTCATCGGCGGCATCACCGCGTTCTTCGCGGCCACGATCGGCATGGTGCAGAACGACATCAAGCGGGTCATCGCCTACTCGACCTGTTCGCAGCTCGGCTACATGTTCGTGGCGCTCGGCGTCGGCGCCTATTCGGCCGCCGTGTTCCACCTCTTCACCCATGCCTTCTTCAAGGCGCTGCTGTTCCTCGGCGCCGGATCGGTCATCCACGCGATGCACCACGAGCAGGACATGCGGAACATGGGGGCGCTGCGTCGCTACATCCCCTTCACCTCCGCGATGATGACCATCGGCACCTTGGCGCTAATCGGCTTCCCCTTCACCGCCGGCTATTACTCGAAGGACGCGATCATCGAGGCGGCCTACGCCTCCACGCGGCCTGGCCACACGCTGGCCTTCCTCGCCACCGTCATCGCCGCGCTGATGACCTCGTTCTATTCGTGGCGGCTGTTCTTCATGACGTTCGAGGGCCCGGCGCGCTGGGCCGGTCATGGCGCCGCTCATCATGACGATCATGATGCGGCACCGGCCTCGGTGCATGCGCACGCGGCGGTCCAGGCTGACGGCGCGCCGGGGCACCACGAGGGCGTCGCCCATGACGACAAGGGCCATGACGTCGAGCCCGCCTCGCACAGCGCCATCGAGCACCACGATCATGCGCACACGCCGCATGAGAGCCCGCTGGTGATGACGATCCCGCTCGCGATCCTCGCCTTCGGCGCGCTCTTCGCCGGCCTGATCTTCAAGAACCGCTTCATCGGCGAGGGCATGGAGACGTTCTGGGGACATGCCCTCGGCCATGGCCCCGACAACCACATCATGCACGACATCCATTCGGTGCCGGCGCTGGTCGCCTATTCGCCCTTCATCATGCTGGTGATCGGTTTCCTGCTGGCCTTCTGGATGTATATCCGCCGGCCTGAACTGCCGGGCCAGCTCGCCGCGCAGCAGCCGAGCCTGTACCGGTTCCTGCTCAACAAGTGGTATTTCGACGAGCTCTACGAGCGCATCTTCGTCCGGCCGGCCAAGAACTTCGGCAAGTTCCTCTGGAAGGAGGGCGACGGGCGCGTCATCGACGGGCTCGGCCCCGACGGGATCGCCACCCGCGTGCTCGACGTCACCCGCGGCGTGGTCCGGCTCCAGACCGGCTACGTCTACCACTACGCCTTCGTCATGCTCATCGGCGTCGCCGCGATCATCAGCTGGTACATGCTCACCGGCCTGCCGAAGGTCGGACACTGATGTCTCGCGCAATGACGGTCGCCAACCTGTATCGGAGTGCCCGCTAGATGTTCGGCCTCGGCATTCTTTCAGGCCTGCTGATCGTGCCGCTTTGCGGCGCGGCCTTCATCCTGTCCCTCGGCGATGAATCCGAGAGCGTGAAGCGCAACGCCCGCTGGGCCGCGCTCGCGACCACCATCGTCACCTTCCTCCTCAGCCTGGTGGCCTGGGGCCGGTTCGATCCGTCGACGTCGAGCTTCCAGCTGGTGGAGACCCACGGCTGGCTCGCCGAGACGATCAAGTTTAAGCTCGGCGTCGACGGGTTCTCGATGCCGCTGATCCTGCTCACCACGTTCCTGATGCCGTTCTGCATCGGTGCGTCGTGGCTGTCGGTGAACACGCGGGTGAAGGAGTATTTCGTCGCCTTCCTCGTCCTCGAGACGACGATGATCGGCGTGTTCCAGGCCCTCGACCTCGTGCTGTTCTACCTGTTCTTCGAAGCCGGCCTGATCCCGATGTTCCTCATCATCGGCATCTGGGGCGGCAAGCGCCGGATCTACGCGAGCTTCAAGTTCTTCCTCTACACCCTGCTCGGCTCGGTGCTGATGCTGCTGGCCATCATGGCGATGTACTGGCACGCCGGCACCACAGACATCCCGACCCTGCTGCACACCCGCTTCCCCGTGGGCATGCAATACTGGCTGTGGCTCGCCTTCTTCGCCTCCTTCGCGGTCAAGATGCCGATGTGGCCGGTCCATACCTGGCTGCCCGACGCCCACGTGGAGGCGCCCACCGCCGGTTCGGTGATCCTCGCCGGCATCCTGCTCAAGATGGGCGGCTACGGCTTCATCCGGATCTCGCTTCCGATGTTCCCGGATGCGTCGGCCTATTTCGCGCCGTTCGTCTTCGCCCTCTCGGTCATCGCGATCATCTTCACGTCGCTGATCGCGCTGATGCAGACCGACATCAAGAAACTCATCGCCTATTCGTCGGTGGCGCATATGGGCTTCGTGACGCTGGGCCTGTTCACCCTCAACGAGCAGGGCATCCAGGGCGCCCTGTTTCTGATGATCTCCCATGGGATCGTCTCGGGCGCGCTCTTCCTTTGCGTCGGCGTGGTCTACGACCGGATGCACACCCGCGAGATCGCTGCCTATGGCGGCCTCGTGAAGCGGATGCCGCTCTACGCGGCGGCCATGATGGTGTTCACCATGGCCAATGTCGGCCTGCCGGGTACGTCGGGTTTCGTAGGCGAGTTCCTGGCCATGATGGGGGCCTTCAAGGCCAACCCCACCGTCGCCTTCTTCTCCGTCTTCGGGATCATCCTCTCGGCCGGATACGCTCTGTGGCTCTATGCCCGCGTGATCTACGGCAAGCTCGAGAAGCCCAACCTGCAGGGGATTCTCGATCTCGACCTGCGGGAGAAGATCATCATCGCGCCGCTCGTCGCCCTGACGATCTATTACGGCGTGCATCCCGCGCCCATCCTCGACACCTTCGCCCCCTCCACGGAGGCGCTGATGCAGAGCATGAAGACCGCGCTCTCGAACACGCAGACCGCGGCGGTGATCCCGCCGGTGGCGCGCTGAAGGTCTACCTCAGATGACCGCTATCCAGGCCGTCCTGCCCTCGCTCTCGCCGGTGATGCCGGAGCTGATCCTCGCGATCGGCGTGCTGGGGCTGATCCTCTACGGCGCCTTCCGGGGCGAGCGCTCGGTCGAGAGCGTCAATGTCGGTGCGCTCATCCTGCTGATCCTCGCCTTCTTCGTGGTCGTGTCGCAATCTGGCGCCAAGATCACGACCCTCAACGGGTCGTTCATCGTCGACAACTTCTCGAAGGTGATGAAGGCGCTGATCCTGCTCGGCTCGGCCGCCACGATCCTGCTCTCGCGCGACTATTTCCAGCGTGAGCGCATCGACCGGTTCGAATTCCCGATCCTGATCGTGCTCTGCACCATCGGCATGATGGTGATGGCCTCGGCCAACGACCTGATCGCCCTCTATCTCGGCCTCGAACTGCAGTCGCTGGCGGCCTACGTCATCGCCGCCTTCCACCGCGACAACCTGAAATCGACGGAAGCCGGGCTGAAGTACTTCGTCCTCGGCGCCTTGTCCTCGGGCATGCTGCTCTACGGTTCGTCGCTGGTCTACGGCTTTACGGGCACCGTCTCCTTCCCCGGCATTGTTTCCGCGCTCAACGACAATGCCGGCATCGGCATCGTGCTCGGTATCGTGTTCGTGGCCGCCGGCGTCGCCTTCAAGATGTCGGCCGTGCCGTTCCACATGTGGACGCCGGACGTCTACGAGGGCTCGCCGACCCCCGTGACGGCCTTCTTCGCCTCGGCCCCGAAGATGGCCGCTGTCGCCATGACCGTGCGCGTCTTCATCGGCGCCTTCCCGGACGTGACGTCGATCTGGCAGCAGATCATCGTCTTCGTCGCCATCGCCTCCATGACCCTCGGCTCGTTCGCCGCCATCGGCCAGCGCTCCATCAAGCGCCTGATGGCCTATTCCTCCATCGGCAATGTCGGCTACGCCCTGATTGGCCTCGCCGCCGCCTCGGAGGAGGGGATCCGCGGCGTAGTGATCTACATGATTATCTATCTCGCCATGACGCTGGGCGCCTTCGCCGTGCTCCTGTCACTGCGTCGCGGCGGGCAGATGTACGAGACGGTGGACGACCTCTCGGGCCTCTCGCGCACGCATCCGGTCCTGGCCTTCTGCCTCGCCGCGATGATGTTCTCGCTTGCCGGCATCCCGCCGCTGGCCGGGTTCTTCGGCAAGTTCTACGTCTTTGCCGCCGCAATAAAGGCCGATCTCGTCGGTCTCGCGGTGATCGGTGTCGTCACGAGCGTCGTCGGTGCGTTCTATTACCTGCGTCTCGTCAAGGTGATGTATTTCGACGAGCCCCAAGCCCCGTACGAGACCATGGCGCCCGGCCTGCGCATCGTGCTCGGCCTTTCGAGCGCAGTAGTGGTGCTGTTCTTCCTCGTGCCCTCTCCCCTGGTCAGCGCGGCGGGGGCCGCGGCCAAGTCGTTGTTCTAGCATTGTGTCCGGGTATCGACTCGGCCCGGCGGCCAAGGCTGCCGGGCATCGGCTTCACGTTCACGAGAGCCTGAGCTCGACCAACACCCAGGCGATGGACCTCGCGCGCCAGGGTGAACGGGGGCCGCTCTGGGTCGTCGCGCTCAGGCAGGACGCGGGGCGCGGCCGCAGGGGGAGCACTTGGGCCTCCCTGCCCGGCAACCTCACCGCCAGCCTGCTCTGGCCGGTCTCGGACGTCGATCCAGTCCATGTGCCGAGCCTCGGCTTCGTCGCCGGCGTCGCGCTGATCGCGGCTCTGAAGCGAACGATCAGACCATCTCACCCTGGACAACCAATCACATCATCTCAGGAAGAGGTTGAAGGTCGAATAAGCCCGTTCCGCCTGAAATGGCCCAACGACGTCTTGGTCTCCGGCGCGAAGCTCGCGGGTCTGCTCCTGGAGGCCGAGATCCATCCCGGCGGCCGCAGATCGGCGGTGATCGGCTTTGGCGTCAACGTTGCCGCGTCACCGCAGGACTTGCCTTATCCCGCGACAAGCCTCAGTCAGAGTTCGCACGAAACGCGCGCCGAGGATCTGTTCGACTACCTGTCGGACGAAATCGTCGCTGCAGCGCGACTCTGGAGTCGGGGCGGCGGATTCTCAACGATCCGCCGGCTTTGGCTCGACGACGCCGCTGGAATCGGCGCACCGGTTTCGGTGCGGATCGGCGGCGAGATCGTGCATGGAATTTTCGAGACGATCGACGAGGCGGGGCGGCTCGTCGTCCGATCGGATGATGGGACGCGACGGACCGTGACGGCGGGCGAGGTGCATTTGGGTTCGGCCGCGACGGCGGCTTGAGGTTTTACAGTGATGACGACAGGGCAAGACGAACTCGTCTTCGTGCCGCTCGGCGGCGTGGGCGAGATCGGCATGAATGCGGCGCTCTACGGCTTCGGGCCGGAGAAGCGGCGGAAATGGATCATGGTCGATTGCGGAATGGGCTTTGCCGGGGAAGAGGGCTTCCCGGGCATCGACCTCATGTTCCCCGATCTCAGCTTCATCGAGGAGCGCAAGGACGACCTCCTCGCCATCTTCATCACCCATGCGCACGAGGACCATATCGGCGCCATCGGTGAGCTGTGGCCCAAGCTGAAGGCGCCGGTCTATGCGACCCGCTTTGCCAAGAACTTGCTCGAGGCGCGGCGCCTCAGCGAGCCGGGCGCGCCAAAGGTGATCCTACGCGAGATCGCGGCGCATAAGCCGGTGACGGTGGGCCCGTTCGAGATCGAGTACGTTCCGGTGTCGCACTCGATTCCGGAATCGAACGCGGTCGCCATTCGCACCGCGCACGGCCTGGTCCTGCATACGGGTGACTGGAAGCTCGACGCCACGCCGATCCTCGGCGACGTCACCTCGGAAGCCTCGTTCCGCAAGTTGGGCGACGAGGGCATCATCGCCATGATCAGCGATTCGACCAACGTCGTGCGCGAGGGCCGCAGCCCGAGCGAGGCCGAGGTCGCCGCCACCCTGCGTGAGCTCATCGCCGAGGCGCCTCACCGGGTCGCCGTCACCACCTTCGCCTCCAACGTCGCCCGCATGCGGGCGGTGGCCGAAGCAGCGCGCGATTGTGGCCGCGAGGTCATCGCCGTTGGGCGCGCCATGGACCGTGTCATCGGCGTCGCCCGGGAATGCGGCTTCCTCGACGGCCTGCCCGATTTTCGCTCGGCCGACAGCTACGGCTACCTGCCCCGCGACAAGGTGGTCTGCCTGCTCACCGGCTCGCAGGGCGAGGAGCGTGCGGCGCTCGCCCGCGTCTCCCGTGACGATCATCCTGACGTGACGCTGGCCGCGGGCGATCGCGTGATCTTCTCGTCCCGCGCCATTCCCGGCAACGAGCGGGCGGTGGGCGCGATCATCAACGACCTGATCAATGCCGGCATCGAGGTGGTCACCGACCGGACGAAGCTCGTCCACGTCTCCGGCCATCCGCGCCGCGACGAGATGGCCGAGATGTATGCCTGGACCCGTCCGAGGACCGCGATCCCCGTCCACGGCGAGGCGTTGCATCTCGACGAGCATGCCCGCTTCGCCCTGGCACAGGGTGTCGGCAACGTGGTCAAGGCCCGCAACGGCAGCGTCGTTCGCCTTGCCCCCGGCACGCCGGAGATCGTCGAGCACGTGAAGGCCGGCCGTCTGTTCAAGGATGGCAACATCCTGATCGACGGGAAAGACCGCGCCATCCCCGAGCGCCGTAAGCTGTCGCAATCCGGCGTCGTGTCTGTCGCCATCGCCATCGATGTCCAGGGCGAGGTTCTCGGTGAGCCTGCCATCGACATCATGGGCCTGCCCAATCGCGGCAAGAACGGCCAGCCGATGCTCGACGTCGCCGTCGAGGCGGTGTCACGGACCCTGAGCGGCCTGTCGAAGCAGAAGCGCAAGGATGCAGAGGCCGTGGAGAAGGCGGTCGACCGGGCGATCCGCTCGGCCGTGAACGAAGCCTGGGGCAAGAAGCCCGCCTGCCACGTGCAGGTGGTGGAGGTGTGAGAAAGCGGGGTGGAACGGTGGCCTGACGCTGCCCTTCCACCCCGCGACCTCATCCTGAGGTGTCCGGAGCGCAGCGAAGGCCTCGAAGGAGCCCTCCAGCACGCGCTGCGACCGCTGGAGGGCTCCTTCGAGGCCGCTGGTGCGGCACCTCAGGCCGAGGGGGATGGGTAGGATCACAAGAACGAAAAGAGGGAGCAGACCATGATCGGACGCCTGAACCACGTGGCTATCGCCGTACGCGACCTTGATGCGGCCTGCGCCATCTATCGCGATACCCTCGGCGCCACGGTCACCGAGCCCCTGCCGCAGCCGGAGCACGGGGTGACGGTGGTGTTCGTGAACCTGCCCAACAGCAAGGTCGAGCTGATGTCGCCGCTGGGCGAGGGCTCGCCCATTGAGAGCTTCGTGGACCGCAACCCGAACGGCGGTGTTCACCATGTCTGCTACGAGGTCGACGACATCATCGTCGCCCGGGACAAGTTGAAGGCTCAGGGCGCCCGCGTTCTCGGCACCGGCGAGCCGAAGATCGGCGCACACGGCAAGCCGGTGCTGTTTCTCCACCCCAAGGACTTCCTCGGCACCCTCGTCGAGCTGGAGCAGGTGTGAGAGGCGTGAGTGCCCTCGTCCAGACCGTCTCGGCCACAATCTGGCGGACGCTGGCCACCATGGCCGTCATCGTCTCGGCCGTGGCGGCCCTCGCAGTGGTTCTGTTCAAGCTGACGGTGTTCGGGGCCTTCGCCCTGTATTTCGTGGTCTGGTGGACGCTGCTCTTCGTCATCCTGCCGTTGCGCAACCACGTCGAGACCGACCCGTCGCTGATCGTCCCGGGGCAGGATCCAGGGGCGCCGGCGGCCCCGCGCCTGCTCGAGAAGGCGATCTGGACGACGTTGCTCGCCAGCCTCGTCTTTCTCGTGGTGATCCCGATCTTCGAGCTGTCGGGTCTGTAGCGCCGCGATCGGGCCGGATGTCGGACAGGGCAGGGTCGGATCGTCCCGCGCCCGTATCCGGCGGGCCGCATACGCCATAAAAAAAGCAAGGCGTGAGCCTTGCTTTTGAGACGATAGATGACGTGTCAGCCTATTTTATCTCACGCATTTCTGACGGCGTGGCGGCTGAAATTTCCTCCCGAGACTCGGACCTCGCGCTGCCTCTCCGGGCGTCGCGACCATCACGGTGGCGCTTATAGGAACTGGATTGCGCATTGTCACGCCTTCGGAGATGATTCCTGGCGTTTTTTTGCAAGACTTGGTGGGTTTGAGCTCCATTTCCCCCCGCGACCCGGTTCCGTGACCATGCGGGCTTTCCCTGACCCCGCACGGCGCTTGTCTTTTCTCGATGCAATGTGTTGTGTGCCCCGCAATGATGCGCGGTACGATCGCGCTCCAAAACGATCCAGGGCCCCCGATGCGTCTCTCCCGCTATTTCCTGCCGACCCTGCGCGAGACGCCCAAGGAGGCTGAGATCGTCTCCCACCGCCTGATGCTGCGGGCCGGCCTGATCCGTCAGGAAGCGGCGGGCATCTATGCCTGGCTGCCCCTGGGCCTGCGCGTACTCAACAGGGTCTGCGCGGTGATCCGTGAGGAGCAGGATCGGTCAGGTGCCATCGAACTCCTGATGCCGTCGATCCAGTCGGCGGAGCTGTGGAAGGAATCCGGCCGCTACGAGGCCTACGGCAAGGAGATGTTGCGCATTTCCGACCGGCACGACCGCGAGATGCTGTTCGGCCCCACCGCCGAGGAGGTCATCACCGAGATCTTCCGCGGCAGCGTGCGCTCCTACAAGGACTTGCCGAAGAATCTCTACCAGATCTCCTGGAAGTTCCGTGACGAGGTGCGGCCCCGCTTCGGCACCATGCGTTCGCGCGAATTCCTGATGAAGGACGCCTACTCGTTCGATATCGACCAGGCGACGGCCCGGCACGCCTACAACAAGATGTTCGTGGCGTATCTGCGCACCTTCGCCGGCCTCGGCCTCAAGGCGATCCCCATGCGCGCCGATACCGGCCCCATCGGCGGCGACCTCAGCCACGAGTTCATCATCCTGGCCCAGACCGGCGAGAGCGAGGTGTTCTGCGACAGGCAATACCTCGATTTCGACGTTCCGCCGGTCACCACAGATTTCGACGACGTGGCCGGTCTCCAGGGCACCGTGGACCGCTGGACCTCGCTCTACGCCGCCACCTCCGAGATGCACGAGCCCGCCGCTTTCGCCGAGGTCGGCGAGGACAAGCAGATGGCCGCGCGCGGCATCGAGGTCGGGCACATCTTCTATTTCGGCACCAAGTATTCCGAGGCCATGGGCGCCAAGGTCACCGGGCCGGACGGCGTCGACCGCCCCGTGCATATGGGTTCCTATGGCATCGGCCCGAGCCGTCTTGTGGCCGCGATCATCGAGGCCTCGCATGACGAGGCCGGCATCATCTGGCCGGATTCCGTGGCGCCGTTCGACGTCGCCCTCATCAACCTCAAGACAGGCGATGCCGCGACCGATGCGGCCTGCGCCGAGATCCAGTCCAACCTCGAGGCCAGCGGCCTGACGGTGCTCTACGACGACCGCGACGAGCGTCCCGGTGCCAAGTTCGCCACCGCCGACCTCATCGGCCTGCCCTGGCAGGTCGTCGTGGGTCCGCGCGGCCTCGCCGAGGGCAAGGTCGAGATCAAGCGGCGCTCCGGCGGCGAGCGCGAGAGCGTGGCTCCCATCGACCTGATCTCGCGCCTGAAGCGGAGCTGAGGCCGGCATGGCTCTGGCAGAGACGGTGAAGGAACGGCTGGCGGGGCTTTCCGTGCTGTTCAAGCGCGGCAGCACGCCGCCCTTCGCGGCCTTCGAGTGGATCATCGCCGGGCGCTATCTCCGCGCCCGGCGGCGCGGCGGCGGCGTCTCCGTCGTCGCCTTCTTCTCAGTCCTCGGCATCACCCTGGGGGTCGCCACCCTCATCATCGTCCTTTCGGTGATGAACGGGTTCCGCACCGAGTTGCTATCGAAGATCGTCGGCATCAATGGCCACGTCTTCGTTACGCCCATCGACAAGCTGTTCACCGATTACGTCGATCTCTCCGACCGCCTCTCCAAGGTCGCCGGCGTCCGCTCGGCGATTCCCCTGGTGGAAGGCCAAGCCTTCGCCTCGTCGCCCTATGGCGGCAGCGGCGTGCTGGTGCGCGGCATCAGGGGCGAGGACATCGATTCCATCGGCTCCATCGCCAAGACCATCCGGGGCGGCACGCTCGATGGGTTCGACGACGGCACCGGTGTCGCCATCGGTCGGAGGCTCGCCGAATCGCTGGGCCTGCAGGCCGGCGACCAGATCACCCTGTCCACGCCGAAGGGCGCGACGACACCGTTCGGCACCGCGCCGCGCACCAAGGCCTATACGGTCAAGGCGATCTTCGAGATCGGCATGACCGAATTCGACGCTACCTTCGTGTTCATGCCGCTCGCCGAATCCCAGGCCTTCTTCAACCGGGACAGCGACGTCAGCCTGATCGAGGTCTATCTCGACAATGCCGATGCCGTGGCGCAGCTGCGGCCGGATCTCGAAATGGCGGCGGAGCGGCCCGTTCTCCTCACCGACTGGCGCCAGCGCAACCGAACCTTCTTCGGGGCGCTGGAGGTGGAGCGGAACGTGATGTTCCTGATCCTCAGCCTCATCGTCGTGGTGGCGACCCTCAACATCGTCTCCGGCCTGATCCTGCTGGTGCGCGACAAGTCGAGCGACATCGCGATCCTGCGGACGATGGGGGCCACGCCAGGTACCGTGATGCGGGTCTTCCTCATCAACGGGGCGCTCATCGGCGTGGTCGGGACGCTGGGCGGGCTGGCGCTTGGCACGCTCATCACCCTCAACATCAAGCCGATCCAGCGGGTGCTGTTCCCCTCCGCCTGGGACCCGACCGTGCGGTTCCTGGCCGAGATCCCCGCCGAGATGAATTCCGGCGAGATCACGGTGGTGGTCCTCACCTCCATCGCCCTGTCGCTCGTGGCGACGCTCTATCCCTCCTGGCGCGCCGCCCGGCTCGATCCGGTGCAGGCCCTGCGTTACGGCTGAGGGGAGATTCAACCATCATGACAACCCAAGCCGAGGCGGCCGGCGCGCAGCCGGTCCCGGCCCTGTTCTTTGCCAAGGTCGAACGCCGCTATACGCAAGGGACGGGAGCCCTCGACATCCTGCGGGGGGCCGATCTCGCGATCTGGCCCGGCGAACTCGTGGCCCTGGTGGCACCCTCGGGGGCGGGCAAGTCGACGCTTCTGCATCTCGCCGGCCTATTGGAGCGGCCGGATGGGGGCGAGGTCTATATCGGCGGCCAGCCCACGGCGGCCATGCCTGATGCCGAACGCACCCGCTTTCGCCGCGAGGAGATGGGCTTCGTCTACCAGTTCCACCACCTCCTGCCGGAATTCTCGGCCCTGGAGAACGTGGTGATGCCCCAGCTCATCCGAGGCCTCGGGGCTAAGGAGGCCAAGGCGCGCGCCACGGAACTCCTGAGCTTCCTCGGCCTGAAGGAGCGCCTGATCCACCGCCCGGCCGAATTGTCGGGCGGCGAGCAGCAGCGCGTCGCCATAGCGCGCGCGGTCGCCAACGGCCCGCGCCTGCTGCTGGCCGACGAGCCCACCGGCAACCTCGACCCGCACACGGCGGCGCATGTGTTCGGCATCCTCGTTTCGCTGGTCCGCGCCTCGGGCCTCGCCGCGCTCGTGGCCACCCACAACATGGAACTCGCCGCCCGCATGGACCGGCGCGTCACCATCCGGGACGGATTGATCGAGCAGCTGGCATAAGGTCAGACCGCCCTGCCTTCGTCACCGTCGGCGGGGCGCCATCTTCTCGATCGCGTCGCAGGCGGCGGAGACCCCGTCCAGCCCGTCGAGACGCAGCCTCAGATCTCCGCAGGCGCGAGCCACCTCGGCCGAGGCCAGAAGACGGCGAAGTCGGCGCGCGCCGCGCGCGGGCGTGAAGCGGCGACGGCTCAGGCTCGTTCCGGCGCCGAGGCGCTTCACCCGCGCCGCCTCATCGAAATGGTCGAACGCCACCGGAACGATCATCTGCGGTGTGCCGGAGGTCAAAGCCTGCGCCACGGTGCCGATCCCCCCATGGTGGATCAACGCCGCCGACCGGGGCAGCAGGACGCTGAGCGGCGCATAGGGCACATGGATCAGGGAATCCGGCAGGGACTCCGGAACCTGACCGTGCTCCGGAGCGAGCAGCACGCCCCGCCGCCCCAGACGCTCGCAGATGGCGAGGGCAGTTCGGAAGAAGGCCGATGCCTGGCGCATCGCCGATCCATAGGTGAAGACCAGGGGAGGATCGTCGCTCCTCAGAAATTGCGTGAGACGGGGTCCGAGGCGGTCCGTGTCGCCGAAGCGGTCCGCGACGGGGAAGCCCACATGCACGGCCTGCCGGGGCCAATCTGGCTGAGTGGCCGCGAACCACTCGGGAAAGAGCAGAAGGACACGGGAGGGGCTGTTCCACCAGTAGCGCAACCGGCGCACGGGATTGAGGCCGAGCTCCTGTCGGAACGCATTGATGGTCGGCAAGGCGGCCGGGCCGATCACGTATCGGTCGGCACCCCTGCCGACCCAGTGCCGGATCCGATGTGGCGTCCAGGCAGGCAGCGGCACGCCCGGCAGGATCGGGGAGGCGTAGCGGCTCTCCATCAGCAGCGGCATTGCGTGGATCGTGATAACGGGGAGGCGCAACTTCTCCTGAGCCACCCGCGCGCCGAAAGCCAGGGTCGAGGCGACCACGATCGAGTGGCCTTTGCACGCGTTCGCGGCGATCCAGCGATAAGTCTGCTCGGTGGCGGCCGCCAGGTTTCCAAAGAGCGCGGCGGCACCCCGGCGCGGATGCCAGAGCTCGGGATCTGCGGTGATGCGGCGGTAGTCGCGATCGTCCCCGAGAGAATGGAAGGGCAGGCCGATCCGTGCAGCGTGATCCGCGAAGGGGGCGGGGGCGGCCAGGATCACATCATATCCGCGACGGAGAAATTCCGCGCCGATGGCCAGAAACGGAAGGATGTCGCCATGGGAACCGATGGCGACGAGATGTATTCGCATTCGACCATTCACATAGGATAGCGAAAATGGCTAAGAATGGAATGTTTGTCCGCGGTTCTTCGCCTAGATTGACCTTTCAAGTGCTTGAGAGTCGAACGGGTTGCGCGGGGAGGACTATTTGTCCGCTTTCACACGAAGCCCGGCGGGCGATCGTGAGGATTCCTTGCCCAGTGTAAGGGGAACATTTCGGGAGGCGGAGAAGACCGCCGAGGCCGGGCGCATGGGGTTAGACACCGTGCACTGTCGACCTGTTAACCGTGCGCTAACCACATTGCGAAACACGCGAACTACCTGCTTTACAAGGAACAAAACAAGAACAAAGATCATCGCGTCAACGAGAGGCGATCACAATGCTCAAGCGGATGATCCTGACCGGCGCGGTGGAATTCATGGCCTTCGGGTTGCTCTCCGGCGCGTTCGTCGTCTGGGCGGTGGCGCTGGCACCTCTGCGGTAGGGGGGCGGCCTTAACGTTCGGTGAGCTTCAGCTCGATGCGGCGGTTGCGGGCGTAGACGTCGTCGCTGGTGCCGGCCTCGATGGGCTGGAATTCACCAAAGGCGGCGGCGAGCAGGCGCTGAGGCGGGATGCCCCTGCCCGCCATGTACTGCACCACGGCGATGGCGCGGGCCGCCGAGAGCGACCAGTTCGACGGGAATTGCGAACTGGCGATGGGACGGGCATCGGTATGCCCGTCGACACGAAGGACCCAGGGAATATCCGCCGGGATCTGCTTCGACAGATCGAGGATGGCCGTGGCGATCCGGTCGAGCTCCGGCGCCGCCTCGGGCTTCAGGCTCGCCGAGCCCGCCGGGAACAGCACCTCCGATTGCAGGACGAACCGGTCGCCAACCACGCGGATGTCGCTGCGGTTGCCGAGGATCTGGCGCAGGCGGCCGAAGAAGTCGGAGCGGTAGCGCGCCAGTTCCTGCACCTTCTGGGCGAGGGCCACGTTGAGGCGGCTGCCGAGATCGGCGATGCGGGCCTGGCTCTCCCGGTCACGGCTTTCGCTCGCAGCCAGGGCATCCTCCAGGGCGGCGAGTTGCCGGCGCATGGCGCCGATCTGTTCGTTGAGGAGATCGATCTGTGACGCGGCGCGGGCGTTGGTGGCGCGCTCGGCCACCAGTTGCTTGTCGAGTTCGCCCTGGCGGTTGTCGCCGCCCGCGGCGGCGCCGGCCTGTTCCTTCAGTTTGTCGCGCTCGGCCTCGGTGCTCAGAAGCGTTGTGCGCAGGTTCGAGGCCTTCTCCTCCTGCGCCCGGCGCGTGGAGCGCTCCAGCGCCAGGAGGTCGGTGAGGTCGGCGATCTGTCGGTTGAGGCGGTTCAGCACCGAATCGCGGCCGGTGATCTCCTGGGACAGGAAGAACTGCCCGACCACGAAGATCGTCAGCAGGAAGACGACGGCGAGCAGCAGCGTCGCCAGGGCGTCGACATAGCCTGGCCAGACGTTGAGGCTCCGGTCCCGGCGCGTGCGCAGCGAGGCCATCAGGTCTTCTCGCGGCCGAGCCGGTCGAGCACCTGCTTGAGTTCACGCTCCCGCGTCGCCTGCGCCTCGACCCAGTCGCGGATCATCTGCTGCTCGGCCCGCATGTGCTGAACGAGGCCCTGGATGCCCTCGGCGAGGTTGGTCATCGCCTGGGTCGCCACGCGGCCGTTGGCTCCCTCGGAGATAATGGTGGAGAGCCGGTCCACCGCCTCGGTGAGCTCGCGGGCGGAGGCCGGCTCCTGCGCCGCGACGGGGCGCGCCGCAGCGGTCTGCTCCTCGCCGGAGACCAGCCAATCCTCCAACTCGTTGTGGAAGCGGGCATGGGCTTGGCCGGCCTGGAGGTCGAGGAAGCCGGTGACGAGGGAGCTCGACAGGCCGAACAGCGAGGCCGAGAAGGCGAGGCCGATGCCGGAGAGCGGCTTGGCGAGACCGTTCTTCAATTCGTCGAACATCGCGCTGGCCTCGCCGCCGCCGCGCATGCTCTGGATCACGCTGCCCACCGCGCTCAGTGTGTCGATGAGGCCCCAGAAGGTACCGAGGAGGCCGAGCAGGATCAGCAGCCCGGCGATGTAGCGCAGGATCTCGCGGCCCTCGTCGAGGCGCGCCGCCACGGTGTCGAGATAGGAGCGGATGCCGGCCTGCGTCGTGCCCTCGCGCCGCGCCAGGATCGCCGGGGAAAGCGGTGCCAGGAGCGAGGGCGGCTTGGCCGAATCCTCACCGGCCGCGACCGCGTTGACATAGGCGACCTCGCGGAAGAGGCGGATCACCTGCCCGAAGGCGAGCAGGATGGCGATGAGGAGCACACCGAGGATCAGCCCGTTCAACCCGGCATTGGCCAGGAAGGCCGGCGTGATCTGCCGGAACAGGACGAAGGCGAGAAACCCGACCAGGGTCAGGAAGACCAGCATCCGGACAAGATAGATGCCCGGGCGGCTCAGGGGGGCAGTCGCGGAGCGGGTCGCCATGGGGTGTCGGGGACTCTGAAGACGCCGGTCTCTGACCATGCGTCGAGCTGCGGAAACGAAAAGCACCGGGCGTGCGCTCAAGCTGAGCTACGCACACATTCGACGCATCGCCGCCCGCGATCAAGCGGCACGACTTCCTCGGATCGATCGAACGGCGTCTATGCACGGAATAGAGGAAGCGGGACACGGGATCGACCGTGGCGGATCGGGTCGATATGAGCCCACAGTTCATCTCAACCGGGCGATCGGGGCGTCAGGCACACCGAATCGGCACCTCGATGATGCGGCTCGGGGTCGATTCCCAAGGACGTTTCTGGACGAGGCGGACGGTCGTGTCACCGGGCTGCTCCAGGCGAACGCGAAAGACTTTTTCTCGCGTCGCCCCGACGCCTTCTCCCGCCGGCCCCAAGGCCTCGCTCACGATCGTCGCCGCCTGCTGCGAAACCTCGGCATGCCAGAGAAAGACCCGATTCCCTTACCGGGGGCGGACACCTCGATCGTGTCGCCAGAACACGCCTTGATCGGGCCGCGCCGTTCGAGCTCCATGAGGTTCACTCCAGTGCGATTCCTAATCGCGTACCGGTTTGCCCGCACACAAGTCGCTCGTTCGAGCCGGAGGCCTTACCCCTCTGTCTTCATGCGGAGCTTCTCGAACGGCGCCGAGGAGGTGTCGGTGCCGCGATGTCGGGCTTGAGAAGAGCGATCTCCGGATCGAAGGCCAGACCGAACCGCTCGGTCGCCGGGCCACTCGCGTCCTAGAACTCGCTGAGAGCTGTAGGCCCCGAATCCCACTGGGCGCCTGCCTGCCGGATCGCTGCATGGATGCGAGAAAAATCGGGCTCGGCCAAGTTTTCAACCTCCAAGAGAGATTCATTTGATCTCTTCTTAAGATTGTGTTCGAGGATAAGTTGCCCGTCAAGGTTGTCTTTCGGGCGCACGCGCCATTAACGGCGTCGAAGCGAGTGTCGCCCGAGCGCGTCTCCTAATCCCAGGCGCGCGGCCAGGTTTCTTCGAGATGCGGGCCGAGGCGGACCGCCGAAACCATGGTAGCGAGCCCCGTCGCGTTGTCAGTCTCGACGGCGATCCCGCACAGGGTACCTTTCCCCTGCGCCGCTTCCAGGCGTGCGCCGGGAGTCTTCTGCAGGAAGCGGCGCAGGGGCTCGTCCTTCTGCATGCCGAGGATCGAATCGTAATCGCCGCACATGCCGGCATCCGACAGGTAGGCTGTGCCGCCTGGGAGGATACGGTGGTCGGCGGTGGGGGTGTGCGTATGGGTGCCGACGACGAGGCTGGCGCGGCCGTCCAGGAAGTGCCCGAAGGCCTGCTTCTCGCTGGTCGCCTCGGCATGGACGTCGACGATGACGGCGTCCGCCACCTCGCCGAGGGGGCAGGCGGAGAGTTCGCGCTCGACGGATGCGAAGGGATCGTCCAGCGCATCCATGTAGATGCGGCCCATGACGTTGAGGACGAGGACGCGGGCGCCGCCCCGCGTCTCCACCACGGTGGCGCCGCGCCCCGGCGTGCCGGGCGGATAGTTTGCCGGGCGGACGAGGCGGGACTGGCGCTGGATGAAGACGAGGGCTTCGCGCTGGTCGAAGGAATGGTTGCCCAGCGTCACCGCATCGGCGCCCGCCTGGAGGAGTTCGTCGCAGATCGCCTCGGTGATGCCGAAGCCGCCTGCCGCGTTCTCGCCGTTGATGACCACGCAATCGAGGCGCCAGCGCTCGCGCAGCTTCGGCAGCCGGTCCATCACCACGTTGCGGCCGGGGCGGCCCACCACATCGCCGAGGAAGAGAAGTCGCATGTGTCGGTGTCAGTCCCGGACGAGCGGGACCGGCCCCGCTTCGGTGATGAGATGGTCGAGGGGCTGGTCGTGCGGCTCGGAGGGCACGGTCTCCACCTCCTGCACGCAGAAGGCGATGCCGATCGTCAGGGCCGGGCCGTTGCGGGAGAGCCGCTCGATGGCCTGATCGTAATAGCCGCGCCCATAGCCGATGCGGTGCCCGCGCCGGTCGAAGGCGGCGAGCGGCACGATGAGGGCGGTGGGATCGAGGGGCGGCAGGTCGTCCCGCGGTTCGCTGAGGCCGAAGGAGCCCGGCACCAGCGCCTCTCCAGCGCGCCACTCGCGGAAGACGAGGCCGTCCGGCGTCACCTTGGGCAGGGCGACCCGCTGTCCGCGCGCGAACAGCATCTCGATGAGGGGGAGGGGATCGACCTCGCTGCGGATCGCCCAGAATGCGCCGACGATGGCAGCATCAGCCAAGGGTGCGATCCGTATTACGCTCTGCGCAATCCGCAGACCGCCGACCCGGCGGCTCTCGGCGTCGAGGCCGTCGCGCCGGGCGAGGGCTTGCTTACGAAGCTCGGCTTTCAAAGCGGGGAAATCAGAGTGCGGAGCCACGTGAGCCGTTGGAGTTGCGATCCCGGGAAACCTACAGTGTAGGTGGGCGCCGTGTTGGCCAAGTCCAGGGACAGGGCCAGGGACAGCTCCCTGGGGAGTCGATAAGGCCCCGGGGAAAAGTACTCCTGACGAACCCCGCAGCACCGCCCTAGTCATGTAGCGTTGGTCGGCGTTCCGCGCCAGGGGGTGGCGTAGGCAATCGTGTGCGGGATGCTCATCCCGCCGCCAGCGCATGCGCCAGCCGCTCGATCCGGTCCGCCGCCCGGCCGAGCCCCTCGGCGATACGGGTCTCCTCGTCGGCGCGGAGGGAGTCTGCGGTTTCGACGCGCTCCCGGAGCGTGACCGTTTCGGCCTCGAGATCCGCCAGGCGACGCTTGAGTTCCGCGAGCTCGTCCGCCTGGGTGAGGGCGGCCATCACATGCAGGCGCATGTCGCCGATCTCGCCGAAGGATGTCCGCATGTCGGTGACGCGGGTGTCGAGCTCTGCGGCCAGCGCCGAGAGATGCGCCTCTTCGCCTTCGGCGCAGGCCATCCGGTAGCTCTTGCCGTCGATGGTGACGCTGATCTGGGGCATGTCCGATGGGGCTGGTGTGAGAGTTCGCAGACTAGCGTGCGGTGCGGGGGCGGGCCAGCACGCCCTCCACCGCTTCGATCGCCCGCCCCAGGCGGTGGCCGACATCGCTCGTGGTCGCCTCCACCTTGGCGAGGCGCGCGCTGGCGGCGTCGAGTTCCACCGCGAGGCGCGCGCGATCCTCCGCCATGATGGCGAGTTCCGTCTCCAGGTCGCCGGGTTCGCGCTCGGCCTCGAGGCGATGGGCCACCGAGGCTTCAAGGCGGGTCAGCACCGTGTCGAGCCGAGCAAGGGCATGGTCCACGTTCGGCCGGTCTGGCGTCTGGTTCATCGTTCTACGGTCCGCCGGATGATGGAGGGGCTGGCGCATCTGTTTCGGAAAAGCGGATTTGTAGCCAAACCTCTACCGATCCGCGCGCGAAATCGACGCTTTGCCATCATATGCGGGGGAGGAAAACGAATCGATCCGGCAAAACCTTTGCCAGCGGTTTCCCCCATGTTAGAGACCGCGCGCTCCTCGAACCGACCGCCAGATTGGGAATTCGAGCCCGTGACCCGTTCGACCATCGATCCCGCATCGGTCCTTTCGCGGACGCATGAGGGTCGGATGATGGGCCAAGCGGTTCATCTGACGTTCAACGGTGCACATGACACAGCGACGCCGAATGGCGGCTCCGCCCCTTCGGCCCGCTGTCTCGCTCTTGCTGCTTACGGGTTCCGCGAGGTCGGCGCCCGGTACATAGAAGGATTCACGCCGTGTCGGTGAAGGTTGCCATCAACGGGTTCGGACGCATCGGCCGCAACATCCTGCGCGCCATCCACGAATCCGGCCGCAAGGATATCGAAGTCGTCGCGATCAACGATCTCGGCCCCGTCGAGACCAATGCTCACCTATTGCGCTTCGACTCGATCCACGGCCGCTTCAACGCCAAAGTCGAGGTAGACGGCGAGTTCATCGTCGTCGACGGTCAGCGCATCAAGGTCACCGCCGTGCGCAACCCGGCCGAGCTTCCGCACCGCGAGCTCGGCGTCGATATCGCCCTCGAATGCACTGGCATCTTCACCTCGAAGGACAAGGCCAAGGCTCATCTCGACGCCGGCGCCAAGCGTGTCATCGTCTCGGCCCCCGCCGACGGCGCCGACCTCACCGTGGTCTACGGCGTCAACCACGACAAGCTGACTGCCGACCACCTCGTCATCTCGAACGCCTCCTGCACCACCAACTGCCTCGTGCCGGTGGCCAAGGTACTCAACGATCTCGTCGGGATCGAGCGCGGCTTCATGACGACGATCCACTCCTACACCAACGACCAGCCTTCGCTGGACCAGATGCACAAGGACCTCTACCGGTCCCGCGCCGCCGCGCTGTCGATGATCCCGACCTCCACCGGTGCGGCCAAGGCCGTCGGCCTCGTCCTGCCGGAGCTGAAGGGCAAGCTCGACGGAACCTCGATCCGCGTGCCGACCCCCAACGTCTCGGCCGTCGACCTGGTGTTCACGGCCAAGCGCCAGACCTCCGTCGAGGAGATCAACAATGCCATCCGCGCCGCCGCCGATGGTCCGCTGAAGGGCGTGCTGGCCTATACCGACCAGCCCAACGTCTCCATCGACTTCAACCACGATCCTCATTCGTCCACCTTCCACCTCGACCAGACCAAGGTGATGGACGGCACGTTCGTGCGTATCCTGTCCTGGTACGACAACGAGTGGGGCTTCTCGAACCGCATGGCGGACACCGCCGTGGCGATGGGAAAGCTGCTCTGAGAGTAGCGCTTCCGGGCGGCCCGCGTGCCGCCCGGGGTGCTGCGTGAACGACACCCTGTGATCGACCAGCAATGGTGCGTCCGACATGACCGAGCCTTCGCCGACCCCGTCGACCGGAACCAGCTTCATACCGGGCGCCAAGACTTCCGAGAGTATGACTTCTGAGAGTAAAACGCCCGATCTCGCGGGAACGGCGCCGTCGCCGGTGCCCGAGACCCAGGCGATCGCCAACCAGAAGGCAGCACCGCCGCTCGCGGTCGGCAAGGCCGAGCCTCTGTCTCAATCCTCGCCCGCCGCATCTTCGCCCGGCAGCGATCAGCTCGCCCGCATCGAGGACAAGTGCGCGCGGATCGAGGATAAGTACGCCCGCTCCGAGGCCCTGCTCTCCCGCGTCGAGGAGAAGATCGAGGGGGCGACCACCCGCATGAGCGAGGCGGCCCGCCAGTCCGACCTCGCTGCCCTGCGCAGCGAAGTCCGCGCCGTCGCCGACCGCACGCGCCGGCTGCCAGGCTCCGGAGCCCTGGTGCTGACGGCAATCATCACTGCGGTGCTCACCGTAGTCCTGACCATTGCCGCCCAGCGCTTCCATCTCGATGGGCTCATCACCCCGCGCTGATCTTTCTCTCGACGACACTGAAGGCCAGGATGACCGCTTTCCGCACCCTCGACGATGCCGGCTCCCTCCAGGGCAAGCGCGTGCTTCTCCGCGTCGACCTGAACGTGCCGATGGAGGGGGAGCGCGTCACCGACGCCACTCGCATCGAGAGGATCGTCCCGACGATCCGCGAGATCGCGGATGGTGGCGGACGCGTGGTGCTGCTGGCGCATTTCGGCCGCCCCAAGGGCAAGCCGGTGGCGGCTGATTCGCTGAAACAGGTGGTCTCCGCCCTGTCCGACCGTCTCGGCCGCCCGGTCGCCTTCGCCGAGGATTGCATCGGCGAGGCCGCGTCCTCGGCCGTCACGGCCCTGAAGGACGGCGATGTCCTCCTCCTGGAGAACACCCGCTTCCACGCGGGCGAGGAGAAGAACGAGGCCGGTTTCGTGACGGCACTCGCCGCCAACGGCGACCTCTACGTCAACGAGGCCTTCTCGGCCGCCCATCGCGCCCATGCCTCGACGGAGGGCCTCGCCCATGTGCTGCCGGCCTACGCCGGCCGGCTGATGCAGGCCGAGCTCGACGCGCTCACCAAGGGGCTGGAGGCGCCGAGCCGCCCGGTCATCGCCCTCGTCGGCGGCGCCAAGGTCTCCTCGAAGATCGACCTCCTGCAGAATCTCGTCGCCAAGGTGGACATGCTCGTCATCGGCGGCGGCATGGCCAACACCTTCCTGCACGCGCAGGGGAAAGCCGTCGGCAAGTCGTTGTGCGAGAAGGATCTCGCCGAGACGGCACTCCGCATCCTCGACGCCGCCGCTTCCGCCAAGTGCCGCATCATCCTGCCCGTCGACGCGGTGGTCGCCGCCGAGTTCAAGGCCAACGCGGCGCATGAGACGGTGAGTGTCGACGCCGTGTCGGAGACCGGTATGATCCTCGATGCCGGCCCGGCCTCGGTGGCCGAGATCGATGCCGCCATCGACGATGCCGCGACACTGGTCTGGAACGGACCTCTCGGCGCGTTCGAGCTGACCCCGTTCGACGCCGCCACGGTGGCGGCTGCGCGTCACGCGGCCGAGCGCACCAAGGCCGGCAAGCTCGTCTCGGTGGCCGGCGGCGGCGACACGGTGGCCGCCCTCAACCATGCCGGCGTCGCCGACGATTTTTCCTACGTGTCCACCGCCGGCGGCGCGTTCCTCGAATGGCTGGAGGGCAAGGTCCTGCCCGGCGTCGAGGCCCTGCGCGTCAAGGGGTGATCGGTTCCATCACCCATCTCTCCACTTCATCCCAAGGCGCCCGCGGCAGCGGGCCTCGAAGAATGCTCCTTCGAGGCCTTCGCTCCGCTTCGGCACCCTAGGATGAGGAAGCGGATGGGAAATGGTGAGGGACCACTGGCGAGCCCTCCCATTTCGAGTTGCGATGGACCCGGTAAGGTCCGACAAGGCAGACGAATTTCATTGGATGGCGGCCCATCGGGTCGGCCCCATCGTTTTTAGGAGACACCAATGGCACGTATCACCCTGAGGCAGCTCCTGGATCACGCCGCCGAATACGAATACGGCGTGCCGGCCTTTAACCTGAACAACATGGAGCAGGGGCTCGCCATCATGGCGGCGGCCGATGCCACTGATTCGCCGGTGATCCTGCAGGCGAGCAAGGGTGCGCGCGCCTATGCCAACGACGTGGTGCTCGCCAAGCTGATCGACGGCCTCGTGGAGATCTACCCCCACATCCCCGTCTGCATGCATCTCGACCACGGCAACAACGAAGCCACCTGCGCCACGGCGATCCAGTACGGTTTCACCTCGGTGATGATGGACGGCTCGCTGAAGGCCGACGGCAAGACTCCGGCGGACTACGCCTACAACGTCGAGATCACCGGCAACGTCACCCGCATGGCCCATTGGGCCGGCGTCTCGGTGGAGGGCGAGCTCGGCGTGCTCGGTTCACTGGAGAGCGGCCAAGGCGAGGCCGAGGACGGACACGGCGCCGAGGGCGTACTTAGCCACGACCAGCTCCTCACCGACCCGGAGGAGGCCGTAAAGTTCGTCACCGCCACCAAGGTCGATGCGCTCGCCGTCGCCATGGGCACCAGCCACGGCGCCTACAAGTTCACCCGCCAGCCCGACGGCGACGTGCTTGCCATGAACGTGATCGAGGAGATCCACCGCCGCCTGCCGACGACCCACCTCGTCATGCACGGCTCCTCCTCGGTGCCGCAGGACCTGCAGGACATCATCAACTCCTATGGCGGCCAGATGAAGCCCACCTGGGGCGTGCCGGTGGCCGAGATCCAGCGTGGCATCAAGCACGGCGTGCGCAAGATCAACATCGATACCGACAACCGCATGGCCATGACCGGCCAGATCCGGAAGGTCCTCACCGAGAACCCGGCCGAGTTCGATCCGCGCAAGTACCTGAAGCCCGCCATGGACGCGATGACGAAGCTCTGTCGCCAGCGTTTCGAGGAATTCGGCACTGCCGGCCAGGGCTCGAAGATCCGCCCGATCTCGGTCTCCGAGATGGCCAAGCGCTACGCCAATGGCTCCCTCGATCCGAAGATCGGCGCTGCCTGAGCCGCTGCTTCACGGTTTCGGATCGCATCCGGAACCGTGCGTGACGCGGTGATCTCGCATCGTCTGTCCCCGAGAAGCGGTCCCCGCTTTTCGGGATGATGCTGTTAGGACGAGAAGAATGGCCGAACCCCGTACCCGCCTCGCCCTCTTGTCCCCCCACAGGGTAGAGGCCCATCAGGCCGACGCCCTCGCCGAGGCGCTGACCGCGGCCTGCGCGGTGGGGGACGTGGCCGCCGTGGTCCTGCGCCTCGCGGCGGCGGATGAGCGTAGCCTTGTGAACCTCGTCAAGCGTCTGGCCCCAGCGGCACAGGCCACCGGCGCCGCCCTGGTCGTCACGGTGTCCGATTTCACCGGCGACCTCGTCAGCGTCGCCGCGCGGGGCGGGGCGGACGGCGTCCATGTGGACAAGGCGCGCGATGGAGCCCTGAAGGATTTCCGCGATCGCCTCGACGACGGCCGTATCCTCGGGGCCGGTGGCTACGAGCAGAAGCACGCGGCCATGGAGGCGGGCGAGGCCGGCGTCGATTACGTGATGTTCGGCGGCCTCTACGCAGATGGGATCGCCCCCGACGCCGATACCGTGCGCGAGCGCGCCGAATGGTGGGTGGAGATCTTCGAGACACCCTGCATCGCCGTCGCCCATGACCTCGCCCAGGTGGAAGGGCTCCTGGCGACGGGAGCGGAATTCCTCGGACTGGAGAGCGCGCTCTGGATGGGGGAGGGGGCCGATGTCGCCGCCATCCAGGCCTTGGTCTCGGCCTCGGAGGCCGATACGTGAGGCGGGTCCGCCGGGCCGCCCTCGCCCTCGCCGTGGCGGAGGGCCTGGCGTTCTCCGCACGGGCCGAGGCGCCGAAAGTGATGCCGACCGATCCGGCGGCACCCCAAGCGCTGACACCTCGCGCCAGGGAGACGTTGAAGGGGCAGGTCCGGGAACTGCCGACCCCGTACTCCATCGGCGCGGTCGGCGCGGTGCCGCCCCGGTCGGCGACCGAACCGGACATCGCCTTCGGCGCCTACCAGCGCGGCCAGTACACCACCGCCTTCCGCGAGGCGACGAAGCGGATCGCCGCCGACAATAAGGACGCCGCGGCGATGACGCTGCTCGGCGAGCTCTACAACCAGGGCCTCGGGGTGAAGCAGGACCCGGTTAAGGCGGCCGAATGGTATCGTCTGGCTGCCAACCAGGGCGACACCCACGCCATGGCCTCCCTCGGCCTGATGTCGATCGACGGCCGTGGCGGCACAAAGGATCCGAAGGCCGGGCGTCGCTGGCTCGAACAGGCCTCGGCCAAGGGCGATACCACGGCCGCCTACAACCTCGCCCTGATCCTGATCGGCACCGGCGCGGCGGAGGACGAGGTGAAGGCCGCCGCCCTGTTTCGTAAGGCGGCGGAGGGCGAGATCGGCCCGGCGCAGCACGATCTTGGTGTGCTCTATCTCCAGGGGAGAGGGGTGCCGAAGGATCCCAGACAGGCGGCCGAGTGGTTCCGCCGCGCCGCCGATAACGGCGATCTCGCCGGTGAGGTCGAGTTCGCGATCCTGCTGTTCAACGGCATCGGCACCGAGAAGGACGAGGCCCGCGCGGCCCGCTATTTCCTGCACGCCGCATCGCGCGGCAACGCCATCGCGCAGAATCGCGTCGCTATCCTCTACGCTCTCGGACGGGGGATGCAGAAGAACCCCGTGGAGGCGGCAGCCTGGAACCTCGCCGCCGCCGCCCAGGGGCGCTCCGACCCCAAGCTCGACGAGACCCTCGCCGGCCTCACCGCCGAGGAGCGCAGCCGGGCCGAGCGTCTGGCCGAGGCGCGGATGAAGGTGGAGTGATACCAGTCGACGATGAGGCTACCTCATTGTCGTCTCCCCGCGCGACGCGGCGCACCGCAGACGATGCGGCATCCATGGGGGCCTGCGCGCGTTTCTGCTCTGCCCCGCATCGGCGAGGGGTGAGGCGGGCGGCAAACATGCTATGGCCGCGCGAGACCGTTCTTTGAATCGACCCGGACCTTTGCATCGATGATCAGCTCACCTCTCATGACCGTCATGGTCGACGCCGTCCGCAAGGCCGCCCGCGGCCTCAAGCGCGACTATGGCGAGATCGAGAACCTTCAGGTCTCGCGCAAGGGTCCCGGCAACTTCGTCTCCGCCGCCGACCGCAAGGCGGAGGAGGTGCTGCGCGACGCCCTGATGAAGGCGCGCCCAGGCTACGGCCTGATCCTCGAGGAATCCGGGACCATCGAGGGGCAGGACAAGAGCCATACCTGGCATGTCGATCCCCTCGACGGCACCACCAACTTCCTCCACGGCATCCCGCATTTCGCGATCTCGGTGGGTCTCGAGCGCGACGGCCAGATCGTCGCCGGCGTCATCTACGATCCGGCCAAGGACGAGCTGTTCGTGGCCGAGCGCGGCAAGGGCGCCTATCTCAACAACCGCCGCCTGCGCGTCTCCGGCCGGACCGATCTCGCCGACGCCCTCGTCGCCTATGGCTCGCCCTATCTCGGGCGCGGCGACCACCCGAAGCTCCTGCGCGAGGTCGCTGCGGTGATGGCGGTGACCGGCGGTGCCCGCCGCTTCGGCTCGGCCGCCCTCGACCTCGCCTACGTCGCCTGCGGCCGCTCGGACCTCTACTGGGAGCGTGACCTCCAGACCTGGGACATCGCGGCCGGCATCATCCTCGTCCGCGAGGCCGGTGGCTTCGTCACCAGCGCCGATGGCGGCGCGGAGCCCCTGGCCGCCCGCTCGGTGGCCGCCGGCAACGAGAGCCTGCACGGAGATCTCGTGAAGCTCCTGCGCCGCGCCAACGCCTGAAATCCGAGGCCCCGGCTTTCCCGCCAGGGCATGGCATATTCAAACCCACTCCGATCCCGACCCATCCTAGCGAAAGCCGCCCGCATGGAAGCCCGCCGCCACTCCGCGCTGAAGGATTCGATCCGCTCGATTCCGGATTACCCCAAGCCCGGAATCGTCTTTCGCGACATCACTACGCTTCTGAGCGACCCGCGCGCCTTCCGCCGGGCGGTGGATTCCCTGGTCCACCCTTTTGCCGGCGGGCGGATCGACCAGGTGGCGGGGATCGAGGCACGGGGCTTCATCCTCGGGGGAGCGGTGGCGCACCAGCTCTCATCGGGCTTCGTTCCGATTCGCAAGAAGGGCAAGCTGCCCCATAAGACCGTCTCCATCGCCTATGCTCTGGAATACGGCACCGACGAGATGGAAATCCACGTGGACGCCATCAAGCCGGGCGACAAGGTGCTGCTGGTGGACGACCTCATCGCCACCGGCGGCACCGCCTGCGCGGCGGTCAACCTCCTGCGCCAGATCGGCGCCGAGGTGGTGGCGGCCTGCTTCGTCATCGACCTGCCCGAGATCGGCGGGGCACAGAAGCTGCGTGATCTCGACGTGCCGGTGCGGACCTTGATGGAATTCGACGGGCATTGAGAGCGCGACACTTCCTTCTCCCCTCTGCGGAAGAAGGTGGCCCGCGTCAGCGGGGAGAGTGAGAAGAACGCTATCTTGCGGAAGAGGTCTTCCCCCTCTCCCGCCTGCTCCGCATGTACCCTCTCCCGCAAAGGGGAGAAATGTCCCGTGTTCTACGCCGCCAGGCTCTCGAACAGCCCGCGCCCGTCGACCCCACCAATCAGTCCTTCGACGAAGTTTTCCGGGTGGGGCATCATCCCGAGCACGTTGAGGTTTTCGCTGTAGATACCGGCGATGGAGTTCAGCGAGCCGTTTCGGTTGGCGTCCACGGTCAGGTCGCCCGAGGCGTCGGAATAGCGGAAGGCCACGCGACCGTCGCCTTCGAGGCGGGCGACGGTGTCGGCATCGGCGAAGTAATTGCCCTCGCCATGCGCCACGCAGACGTCGATCACCTGTCCCTTGACATAGGACGAAGTGAAACGGGTATCGGCGCGCTCTACCCTGAGCAGTTGCCGGTGGCAGATGAAACGCCGGTCGACGTTGCGCATCAGCACGCCCGGCAGGAGGCCGGATTCACACAAGATCTGGAAACCGTTGCAGATGCCGAGCACCAGGCCGCCGCGGGCGGCGTGGTCGCGGACAGCATCCATGGCGGCGGCGCGGCCGGCGATGGCGCCGCAGCGGAGATAGTCGCCGTAGGAGAAGCCGCCGGGAAGCACCGCGAGGTCGGTGCCGGCCGGAAGCGCCGTCTCGGTGTGCCAGACCTTGACCACCTCCGCGCCGGCGAGGCGCAGGGCGCGGGCGACGTCGCCGTCGCGGTTGGAGCCAGGGAAGACGACGATCGCGGCGCGCATCAGACGATCTCGATCGCGTAGTTCTCGACCACGGTGTTCGCGAGCAGCTTCTCGCAGGCACTCTTCAGCGTCGCTTCGGCGCTGGCCGGGTCCGTGTCGGCGATCTCGACGTCGAACACCTTGCCCTGGCGGACACCCTCGATGTCGGAGATGCCGAAGGAGGAGAGGGCGGCTTCGATCGCCTTGCCCTGAGGGTCGAGCACGCCGGTCTTCAGGGTGACGATGATGCGGGCTTTCATGGGCTCGGACTCGGTGCTGTGGCTCGACCCGTCAGGCGATAGTCGGGAAATGCCGGCCATGCAACGCGGCGACGCCATCGCGGCGGGGATGTCTCCCTGCCCGTTCCGCCTCCGTCAGGCGCAAGAGCAATTCGGGATTAGACCCCGGATCAGCGACGGGCGGCCGGCGCGGCATCGCGAATCGGCTCGATGCTCACCGCCCGGCGCCAGAGCTGGAGCATGATCCAAGCGGCGATCGAACTGAACAAGACCATGAGGACATGGCCCACGGTATCGCCGAGATCGAACAAGCCGGCGAGCGCCCAGCCGGCAGCAATGGCGACGGCGAAGACTTCGGTACCCACCAGCACCATCATGCTGACGATCGTGATCAGGTTACGCGTGTTCACGGGCATGCATCTCCGTCGGGCCCGGTGCAGCGACTGCGGTGGGCGGCCGGAGCTTTACAGCGCCGGTCCGGTTCCGTGCAACATCGCGCGCCGGGGTCGTCGTCAGGGGCGGCTCAGCGCGGCGCACGCTTGGCTAGAATGCGCTGTAGCGTGCGTCGGTGCATGTTGAGACGGCGCGCTGTCTCGGAGACGTTGCGGCTGCACAATTCATAAACCCGCTGGATGTGCTCCCAGCGCACGCGATCGGCCGACATCGGGTTTTCCGGCGGGTCGGCCCGCTCGCCCGGCTGCGCCATCAGGGTCCCGTGGATTTCGTCCGCATCGGCAGGCTTGGCGAGGTAGTCGAACGCACCCAGCTTCACGGCGGTGACGGCGGTCGCGATGTTGCCGTAACCGGTGAGAATGACGCCCCGCGCCTCGGGGCGCTTCTCCTTCAGCCGCGCGATCACGTCGAGGCCGTTGCCGTCGCCGAGGCGCATGTCGATGACCGCGAAGGCCGGCGCACGGGTCTCTACCAGGGAAACGCCTTCAGCCACGCTCTCGGCCACTTGGACCTCGTAGCCCCGCGCCTCCATCGCCCGTGCCAGGCGCGTGGAGAAGGGACGGTCGTCGTCCACGATCAGCAGCGTGCGGTCGGCAAAGGCCGCAAGCGGGTCGGATTCCGACGTCTGCAGCGCATCGGCAGCAAGCCCCGGACTTACACTCTGCGTCAACATCCGACGCTCCTCCATTTTCCAAAACCTAGTTGTTGGCAACTTATATAGGCGCCGGACCGCGTTCGGTCAGGGGCACCTCGGCGTTGAATTCCGTGCCGCGCCGGGGAAGCGTGTCCCGCTCGAAGATGTGGCGCGCCCAGGATACGCGGACCACGGCTCCGGTTGCTTGGTGGCCCGACAGGTTGGAGAGCGTAAGCTGCGCGCCGGAGCGTTCGATCAGGGTCTTTGCGATGAACAGACCGAGGCCGAGACCGGCGCCGACGCTGTTCCCGCCGCGCGTTTTGTCGGGGCTTCGGGTGGTGACGTAGGGCTCGCCCGCCCGCAGCAGGATCTCGCTGGTGAAGCCCGGGCCGTCGTCGCTGATCTCGAGGGAGACCCGCTCGGCGGTCCAGCGCGCTTCGATGACGACGCGGCTGGTGGCGAAGTCCACGGCGTTGTCGACGATGTTGGCGAGCCCGAACAGCACCCCCGGATTGCGCCGGCACGCCGGTTCCATACCGTCGCCGCGGCTGGTGACGTCGAGTTCGATGCCCATGGCGCGCTGGGGCGCCACCAGCTCCTCCACGAGATGGCTCAGGGTCACGGTCTGGAGGATGCCGGCCTCGTCCCCGTCGAGGGACGTGAGCTTCGACAGGATGCCGCGACAGCGGTCGACCTGGTCGCGCAAGAGGTCGAGGTCGTCCTTCACGGCGGGCGAGGCCGTGGGGGCGAGCTGCCGCGTGAGTTCCTTGGTGACCAGCATGATCGTACCGAGAGGCGTGCCGAGTTCGTGTGCCGCCGCCGCCGCCAGCCCGTCGAGCTGCGACAGATGCTGCTCGCGCGCCAGCACGAGTTCCGTGGCCGCGAGGGCTTGGGCGAGCTGTCGGGTCTCGTCGGCGACCTTCCAGGCATAGACGCCGGTGAAGGCGGTCCCGAGGAGGATCGCCGTCCACACCCCCGAGACGTAGAGAAACGGAAGTTCGAGCCGCCCGTCCGCGAACCACGGCAGCGGCCGGTGGATCAGCGCCAGCATGGTCGCGAGCCCCACCGCCAGGAGCCCCAGCGCCAGGGTCCGCTCCGGGGGCAGGGCCGTGGCCGAGATCAGCACCGGGGCGAGGAAGAGCAGCGAGAACGGATTCTGCAGGCCCCCGGTGAGGAAGAGGAGCGCGGCGAGCTGGATGATGTCGAAGGCGAGGAGCAGGGCCGCCGAATCGTCGCTCAGGCGGTAGCTCGCGGGAAACCGGATCCGGAGGGCGAGGTTCAGCCAGGAGGATGCCGCGATGACGAGGAAGCACCAGCCGAAGGGCAGGGGCAGGCCGAGGCCGAACTGCGCGCCGACAACAGCCGCGCTCTGCCCGGTGATCGCGAGCCAGCGCAGGCGCACAAAGGTGTCGAGCCGAAGGTGCCGGGCATCGCGGACGAAGCCATTGGTGCTCATGTCGATCATGTCTGTTCAACGATAGCGCTCGGCCGGGCGGAATCCATGGTTCGCCCGCCGATTGCGCCCATCCTTGCGCACTCCGCATCCTTACGAGTTTCTCGTACCGAACGTTTCACGAGGCGCGGCGTTCTCTACCGCGCCCGAACGCGCGGGAAGTCGGATCGCGCGGGAAGTCGAGTCGGGCGGGAAGTCGAGGCGCGGGACGACGAGGGAGGGGCGGATATGAGCTTGGCCTACACCTGGTACGAGTTCGGTCGCATGATGACGGCGCCGGCGCGCCTCGCGGCCGACATGGTCAAGCACAGCTTGCAGAATCCGGCCAATCCCCTCGCCTATTCGCCCTATGCGAAGTCCATGGCTGCCGCCTGCGAGATGTTCGAGCGCGGAACCCGCCGCTACGCCAAGCCGGCCTTCGGGCTCACCGGAACCTGGATCGACGGGGCGAGCCTGCCGGTCAGCGAACGGGTGGTGTGGGAGAAGCCGTTCTGCCGGGTCGTGACCTTCGACCGCTCCTTCGCGCGCGGTCCCTCCGAGCCGCAGCCCAAGCTCCTGATCGTAGCGCCGATGTCGGGGCACTACGCCACGCTCCTGCGCGGCACCGTGGAGGCGATGCTCCCCAATCATCAGGTCTTCATCACCGACTGGACCGATGCGCGCCTCGTGCCGATCACGGAAGGGCGGTTCGATCTCGACACTTATATCGACTACCTGAAGGAGATCTTCGTCGCCCTCGGTCCGGACCTTCACGTCATGGCCGTGTGCCAGCCGGCCGTGCCGGTGCTGGCCACCGTGGCGTTGATGGAGGCGCAAGGCATGGTGCCGGTGCCGCGCTCGATGACCTTGATGGGCGGTCCCATCGATACCCGCCGCTCGCCCACCGCCGTGAATTGTCTGGCGCAGGAGCGCGGCACCGCATGGTTCGAGCGGAACTGCATCACCATCGTCCCGCTGGCGTATCCCGGTGCCCTGCGCAGCGTCTATCCGGGCTTCTTCCAGCTCGGCGGCTTCATGGCGATGAATCTCGATCGTCACGTCAACGCCCATACCGAAATGTTCGACCATCTCGTCACCGGCGACGGCGATTCCGCCGAGAAGCACCGGGAATTCTACGACGAGTATCTCGCGGTGATGGATCTCACGGCGGAATTCTACTTGCAGACGATCAAGACCGTCTTCGTCGACCACGCCCTGCCCAAGGGCGAGATGCTCCATCGCGGCGAGCGGGTGGACCTCACCGCGATCCGGACCTGCGCGATCCTCGCCATTGAGGGCGAAAACGACGACATATCCGGCGTCGGGCAGACCAAGGCCTCCCTCGACCTGACCCCGAACCTGCCGCCCGATCGCAAGGCCTATCACCTGCAGGAGCGCGTCGGGCATTACGGCGTGTTCAACGGCTCGCGCTATCGCACGGTCATTGCCCCGCGTATCGCGTCCTTCATCCGCGAGGTGCAGGCCTTGCCGGCTCTGGAGCAACGCCCGGCGGCGTAATGCGGAATCGGACCCCGCGAAAGTTCTGGACGTGACCGATGCGCCGATGGCGGCGGCGGGAGGCTGCCGCTAAGCTGACGCCATGAGAGTCGCCCTGCTGCGCGGGTCCGATCCCGACCATATCGACATCCTCCATGAGGGTGTGAAACTCCGCGTCGCCCTGCGCCGCCGCCCGGCGGCCCGCAGACTGACGCTGCGCGTGTCGAGCGCCACCGGCGAGGTGGTGATGACCCTGCCTGCCCGGACGTCTCTGACAGTCGCTCGAACCTTCGCGGTGAGCCATGGCGGCTGGATCGCCATGCGGCTCGCCAAGGTTCCGGATCGCGTGGCGTTCGAGGCGGGGGCGGAACTCCCCCTGCGCGGGGTCGGCCATCGCATCGTCCATCGCAGCGAGCGCGGCGGCGTGACCCTGGTGTCGGAGGAGGAGGGCGGGCCGGTGCTCTCCGTTGCGTGCGAGGCGCCCCACCTGCCGCGCCGTGTCAGGGACTTCCTGGAGCGTGAGGTCCGCAAGGATCTCGCCCAGGCGGTGTCGGTCTATACGGACAAGCTGGGTCAGGGACCGAAACGGATCACCATCCGCGATACCCGCTCGCGCTGGGGCTCCTGCACCGCTCGGGGGGAGCTGAACTTTTCCTGGCGCCTGATCCTGGCGCCGCCCCTGGTGCTCGATTACCTCGTGGCGCACGAGATGGCTCACCTGCGCGAGATGAACCATTCCCAGCGGTTCTGGTCTTTGGTGGAATCCCTGTGCCCGCATGTGGACGAGGCCGAGCGCTGGCTCAAGCGCAACGGCGCGAGCCTCCACCGCTACGGCTGAGGCACGGTTCGGATTTTTCCGCCTTACCCGCGTGCGCGCAGGACGCGGTCCCGAGACACTCTCTCGGCCGGCCAAGTCGGACGGGCATCCACATCGCCCGGCCGCATCGTGCGGGGTGCGACGCTGTCGCAGACTTCGCGCTGGCGCAGGATCGTCGGGTTGCCGAACTCGTCGAGGCGGCGGACATATCCGCCGTCGCGGCAGAAACCGGCGATCTCGGCCGAATTGGAATTGACCCGCCCCCCCGGCATCCGCCGGATCGGCCGGTGTTCGACCACGAGCGGCCCGTCGCGGTTGAGCGACCGCTCCACATAGGTCGTCTCGTCGACGGGCAGGGACTGGGCCGAGGCTGGAGCGATCCCGGCGAGGATAAGGAACGCGGCGGTAGCATGAAATCGCATGGGCTCGGTCCGTTGGCGCGTGGGGCTTTGCCCTGTGAACTAGGGCGTCATCTCGGGTAACGATAGCCCGTGAGGGTAAACTAGTGGTCACGCTTGACACAGAATAGCCGCGCATGGTCGGAACACCGCGGGTTTCATCGGGTGCCCCTGGTCATGAGGGGTGAGGCGAGAGGGATCGGCGCGTGGGTTTTCGAGCAATGCTGAGGCGCGCAAGGCGGGTCGCCGAGGATGGGGCGACCGTCCTCGGGCGTCCAGCGCGGATCGGTCTGGTCTGCCTGTCCGCTCTTGCCGGCGTGGCACTCGCCGGGGGCGGCCGCGCCGAGGCGCAGGGCATGGTGCGCAATACCTTCGGGGACTGGCAGCTCCGCTGCGAGACGCCGGCGGGGGCGAAAGCCGAGCAATGCGCCCTGGTCCAGTACCTCGCCGCCGAGGACCGGCCCAACCTCACCCTCGTCGTCATCGTCCTCAAGACTGCGGACAATCGCGGCTACCTGCTGCGCGTGGTGGCACCCCTCGGCGTGCTGCTACCCTCCGGCCTCGGCCTGAAGATCGACAAGACCGATGTCGGCCGGGCCGGGTTCGTGCGCTGCCTCACCACAGGCTGCGTCGCCGAGGTGGTCATGGACGACAACCTCATCAAGCAGTTCAGCGCCGGGGTGCAGGCCACGTTCATCGTGTTCCAGACCCCGGAGGAGGGGGTGGGCATCCCCCTCTCGATGAAGGGCTTCGGCGACGGGTTCGCCAGCCTGAAATAGGCTTGTTCCGGCGCCCCGTGCCGGAGGTTCAGCGGGATCTGACGATGCGGACACGCGCGATAACGGTCGGAATCGCCCTGGTGGCGGGATTCCTACCCTTGGCGGCCATGATGCCCCGGGCGGCCTTGGCCGAGGACGGAAACTGGTTCACCAACATGCTGAAGTACGGTGGGACCACGGTCCCGCCGTCGCAGCCCCCCGATCTCGGCGAGGTCTACTGCCCCACGGTCGATGTCGCGGAGAACGGCGCCGCTTTGCGCAGCTACGGTGGCCGGGCCGACGACAATGCCAGCTTGCGCAGCCAGATCACCCTCGGACGTCTCGCCCGCGAATGCGTGCGTCTGGCCGATGGATCGGTGAGCGTGAAGGTCGGCGTAGAGGGGCAGGTCTTGCTCGGACCTCAGGGACGGCCCGGACGGTTCGAGGCGCCGGTCCATTTCACGATCAAGGCCGGTGATCAGATCATCGCGACGCGGGCGCGCAAGGTGGCGGTGTCGATCGGACCGGGCGAGGCACAGGGTCTGTTCTCGGTGATCGAGGAGAATCTCGTGGTGCCGCGTCCCTTGAGCGAGAGCTACGAGATCGGCGTCTCACTGCATGGGAAGCCCGGCAAAGCCGCAGTGAAGCGCAAGCGTAAGCCCGCTCCGGCAAGTGCCGCCGTTCCTGCCGAGGCGACTCCCGAGACGTCGCAATAGCGGCCAGCCACGCGCTGCCGTCGACGGCGCATGAAAAAGGGGCCTCCGCTCGTGCGGGGCCCCTTTTTCATGTCGTTTCGGTGACGTCGGCTACTGAACCAGGCGCGGGCCGCCGGACTGGACCTTCTCGTTCTCGGACATGATGCCGAGACGCTTGGCCACTTCCGTATAGGCCTCGATCAGGCCGCCGAGATCCTTGCGGAAGCGGTCCTTGTCGAGCTTGTCCTGGCTCTTGATGTCCCACAGACGGCACGAATCCGGAGAGATCTCGTCGGCGACGACGATCCGCATCAGGTCGCCTTCCCAGAGGCGGCCGGTTTCGATCTTGAAGTCCACGAGACGGATGCCGACACCGAGGAAGAGGCCCGACAGGAAATCGTTGACGCGGATGGCCAGCGCCATGATGTCGTCGATCTCCTGGGGGGTCGCCCAGCCGAAGGCGGTGATGTGCTCTTCCGACACCATCGGGTCGTTGAGCGCGTCGTTCTTGTAATAGAACTCGATGATCGAGCGCGGCAGCTGCGTGCCTTCCTCGAGGCCGAGGCGGGTGGCGAGCGAGCCGGCGGCGACGTTGCGGACCACTACCTCGAGGGGGATGATCTCGACTTCGCGGATCAGCTGCTCGCGCATGTTGAGGCGGCGGATGAAGTGGGTCGGCACGCCGATATCGTTGAGGTGCTGGAATACGAACTCGGAGATCCGGTTGTTCAGCACACCCTTGCCGTCGATGACCTCGTGCTTCTGCGCGTTGAAGGCGGTGGCATCATCCTTGAAATGCTGGATGAGCGTTCCCGGCTCGGGTCCCTCGTACAGGACCTTCGCCTTGCCCTCGTAGATGCGACGGCGGCGGTTCATAGGCGTATACCGTGGTTTGAGGAAGTCCATGGGCCGTGACTCCTTCGGACGATCGATGTGCGGAATCCGCGGCGTGGCGGCCTCGATGAGACCGGGCCGCGAGAACACATCGTTTGTCGAAAGCCTCGACGACCGTGGCGCAAACTACCCGAAGCGGGTTTGCAGTACAACGCACCCGCCCGCAGCCCGGCCGTGCGGCACGAGTCGGATATGCATGGCGGAGTAAGCGCCGTCCCGTCAGGCCGCGACGGTCTTGGCCGGGTAGCGGCACAGATCGGCGATGAGGCAGGTCGGGCATTCGGGCTTGCGCGCCTTGCACACGTAGCGGCCGAACAGGATCAGCCAATGGTGGGCGTTCAGGCGGAACGGCTCCGGAACGATCGCCTCCAGTCCCGCCTGCACCTTATCCGTGGTCGGCGCGACCACGAGGGGGATCCGGTTCGAGACCCGGAAGATGTGGGTGTCGACGGCGATGGTGGGCACGCCGAAGGCGACGTTCATCACCACACTCGCGGTCTTGGTGCCGACGCCCGGCAGGATTTCGAGATGAGGGCGTGAGGCCGGCACCTCGCCGCCATGCTGCTCCACCAGGATGCGCGACAGGGCGATGACGTTCTTCGCCTTGGTGTTGAACAGGCCGATCGTGCGGATGAACCCGCGCACCCGGTCCTCGCCGAGTTCCAGCATCGCGGCCGGCGTGTCGGCAAGGGCGAAGAGGGGGGCGGTGGCGAGGTTCACGCTCCTGTCGGTGGCCTGGGCCGACAGGACCACCGCCACGAGAAGCGTGAAAGGATTGAGATAGTCGAGCTCCGCCCTCGGCTCCGGGTTTGCGGCGCGGAGCCGGGCGAAAACCTCGGTGACCGTGGCGGCATCGACAGGGGAGGGGGTCGTCTCCACGCCAGCAACGAGCGGGTCGGCGAGAGTCGCGCCAATCCTGCTCGCCCGGGGAACCTTCGGCGCCGGCAATGTCGTCGCGGTCGTCGACTTCTTTGGGGGCTTCGACTGTCGGGTCTTCATCGGTGGGTTATATGTGTTCGACGCAGAGCGGCAACACGGTTCGCGACATGATCCCATCCCATCCCGACGGGCTCGACCCGAACAGCATCGATGTCCCGGTTTTTCAGGCGACCATCCGCCCGCATCAATCGCTGACACATAACGGCTTTCGAAACGTCATGATCGGCTGCGGGGCCGTTTCGCTGGTGACCTCGATCGCCTGTGTCCAGGCGGGATTCTGGCCGGTGGCGGGCTTTTTCGGCCTCGATATGATCGCCCTCTACGTGGCGCTGAAGACGAGTTTCAAGCGCGGGCGCTCCTTCGAGGAAGTGATGATTTCGCCGATCGAGGTTTCGCTGGCCCGCGTGACCCATCGCGGCGAGCGACGCGAATGGCGGTTCAATCCTCTGTGGACGAAACTGACCAGGGTCGAGGACGAGGAATACGGGCTCCAGACCCTGACCTTGGTCTCCCGCCGTGAATTCGTGGTGGTAGCCCGCGATGCATCGCCCCCCGTCCGCGAGCGGATCGCCGAGGGACTGACGCGGGCGCTGGCGGACGTGAAGAAGGGATACTGAGCCTTGCGCGCATGGCTCCTGTTCATCACCGTCGTTCTCGTCGGCTTTGCCGGCTCCGCGACCGCAGCACCAGGCGGATCGGTAGAGGTCCGTTTCATCGAGCCCGACCGTTACGTGGACGCCAACACTCAATTCAGTTCCAGCATTGGACCCAAGGCGACGTTGGCCGAGTTGCGCCGGTTGATCGAGCAGGCGGCGTCACCCTTCCTTGCCCCCGGCGAGCGTCTGGTCGTCGATGTCTTGGATGTGGACTTGGCGGGATTCCCCAATCCGGGCGCCAGTGTCCCCTACGGCCTGCGGGTCGTAAGCGATGCGACCCCGCCTTCCTTTCGCCTGCGCTACACGCTGCTGAACCAACGGGGGCAGCGCATTGCCTCGAACGAGGAGCGGGCGAGCGATATCAACTTCCTGCTCGGCGCCCGCGCCGCACAATCGGGC
>NZ_KI912577.1:300000-305000 GCF_000519085.1 Methylobacterium sp. 10 | reverse complement strand
GCGGCGACGTAACCGACATCCTGATGGCCGAAACGACCGGCGCGACCGGCGATCTGACGGATTTCGGAATTCGTCAAGGCACGCTCGCCGACGCCATCCCATTTGCGAGTCGCCGAGAAGACGATGCGTTTCAGAGGCCCGAGGTTGAGGCCCATGCCGATCGCATCCGTGGTGACCAGAACAGTGGCTTCGCCGGTACGGAACCGTGCGGCTTCCGCGCGGCGCACCTCCGGAGACAGGGCGCCGTAGATCGTCGCCACGCTGTGCCCGGCGGCGACCAGGATCTCGCGATTCTCATGCACCGCGCGCCGCGAGAAAGCGACGACGGCATCGCCCGGCTCGACGTCTTCGAGGGGGACGGGCTTGTCCAGAAGGACGAGGGGCGTCTTGCGAACGAAGGTAATGACGTCCAGCGATTCGTTGGCCGCCTCCGCCGCGCGCCGGACGGCGGCTAGGGCATCGTCGGATCCGCAGACGATAACGGTCTTTGCCGCGATGCCGAAGAGGGCGTTGGTCCAGGCCCAGCCGCGGTCCGGGTCGGAGAGCATCTGGATCTCATCGATCACCGCCACATCGACGGGCCGGATCAGATCCGCGGTCTCGATGGTCCGCGATGTATGGGTGGGCCTGTCTTCGCCGAGGATTTCCTCGCCGGTCACCATCCCGGCCTTGAGGCCACGCTCGGCGAGCCCTTCGTAATTCTCCAGGGCGAGGAGCCGCAGCGGTGCGAGATAAGTCCCCGTCGGGGCCGCCGCGAGCAACTGCAGGGCCGCGTAGGTCTTGCCCGAATTGGTCGGCCCCATATGGAAGATGATGCGACGGCCGAGGCGCCGGGCGACCTTGAATTTCTCAATGTAAGCACCGAACCCGACCTGATCGCGCAGGCGGCGCAGGCGGGAATCTTCTCGCGCGACGACCTTGGCGCGCTTGCGCACAGGGGCCAGGGTATCGCTCATGGAACGGCCGAGGTTCGGCCCGGCATGGAACACCCGTGAGCGGAGCGAGCGGTCCATGTGATCGATATAGGTGACGGCGTCGGCGCCAACCTCGCGCAGATCCCCGGTGATCGCGTCCCTCAGGCGTTCGATGGAGGCGTGGAGTGTCTGTCCGGTCCGTGCGGTGATCTCGGCCACGGCGGGTCGTAACGTCTCGATGCGCCAGGTGGGATCGTTGCGTTCCGCCATGCCGGCGACGATCTCGCTGGCGACGCCCTCCAAGGGCGCTTCGACTCGCACATCCAAACGGTTGCCATCGAGGAGCGGCAGCAGCACACGCACCCGCCATAGGAGGGTATCGCTCTCGGCGACCGTAACCTTGAGTCCGGGCACGCTCTTGCTCACCGCCGCGGCGCCTGTCCTGGCGAACGCGCTCTGTGCCTTCATGCGCCGCAGCGCCTTGCCGACACGCGCATCCTCGGCATAGCCACCGAATTCCGGAAGATCGAGTTGAAGCCGTAGCGCCTCGATGTTCACAGACCGTGGCGGAAGACCGAGACGGGTGACGACATCCTTCAGGATATCGACGGTGGGCTGAGCGCGCTTTCGCGCCATGGGCAATCGATCCTGGAAATCGGTCGTGGAACCGCGTCGGCTCTAAACCTCACCACGCTGCCCGATCTCAGGCCCGCCGCCTATCCCGGATATGTGGATAAGGCCGTATTTTTACGTAGGTGATGGGAAGAGCGACAGGAATGCGCGATTCATCTGCGTGCGGTTGAACCGGCCAAAGGTTTCGCTGGTTATCATCACAACTCACGATCTTTTTCATGACCAGCGGCAAGATCCTGCGCGTTCCTATTCTCCGTCCCGATCGACCGCTTCTGATGTCCTGTACCGAGATCCGGAGCTCGCCACACGCGATGGGAGAGGGAGCGTTCGCATCGCCGAATGTCCGCGCCAGGGTGTCGCACGATCCAGTGCAGGGTCAAATCTGTCTGCCCCACTGGTCCCGTGTCATGAGTGACCCGCATGAAGGCGCGATGGCCGCCCGGAGAGGATGAACAGCGTGGACCAGCCGATTCGGGTCGCCCACAGCACCTTCGATGCCGTGGATGCAGCGAGGATGGCCGCACGGGCCGCAGCCGCACGGGCGGCCGAGCATGACCATGATGGTGGGTTCCCGGCAGCGGATGTCGAGCATCTTCGTGGTCTCGGACTACTCGCCGCGCCGATCCCGCGGGACGAGGAAGGCGCCGGGCTCGGCGAGGAGCCGGGTGCTTCGGATCTATGCGACGTACTGCGTATCATCGGCAGCGGAAGTCTGGCGCTGGGTCGACTCTACGAGGGCCATGTCAATGCCCTTCAACTGGTTGCCCGCTATGGCGACGCCACCCAGCGCACCCGTCTCTTCGCCGATGCGCGACGGGGGCATCTCTTCGGTGTCTGGAACACCGAGCCCGCGGATGACGGGTTGAAGCTTGTGGCGCAGTCCGGCGGCTATCGTCTGAAAGCCGGTAAGATCCTGGCCTCCGGCGCCGGCTTCGTCACGCGTCCCCTGGTCACCGCCCGCACGATCCCCGGCGATCGCGCCTTCATGGTGGTGGCGGAGCTTGCATCCGGCACGCGGGCCGATCTCTCCGCTTGGCGGGCCCAGGGAATGCGCGCCTCGGCGACGGGAAAGGTGGATCTGACCGGTCTCGAGATCGGTGAGGACAGTCTGCTCGGCGACGCGGATTCCTATTCCAGGCAGCCGTACTTCTTCGGCGGTGCCTGGCGATTCGCGGCCGTCCAGCTCGGGGGGATCGAGGCCGTCCTCGATATCTGGCGCGACCATCTCCGCCGGACCGGGCGAGGTCACGATCCGCACCAATCGGCCCGGCTGGGGGAGGGGCTCGTCGCCACCGAGAGCGCCCGCCTCTGGGTGGAGCGCGCCGCGCGCATCGTTTTCGAGGACGATCTCCACCCTGAGCGGATCGTGGCCTATGTTCACCTGGCGCGAACCGCCGTCGAGGCGGCAGGGCTGTCGGTGCTGCAGCTCGCTCAGCGTTCCGTGGGGTTGCAGGGCTTCCTGCGCGATCACCCCCTCGAACGTGCTTCGCGCGATCTCGCCACCTATTTGCGTCAGCCGGCGCCGGATTTCGCGCTGACATCCGCCGCGCATTATGTCCTTGGTAAGACCGGGTCCGCCGGTGATCTCTGGCGCGACTCCGGAGATGTGCCATGATTCGTCACTCGCAGACGATGCCGCCGGATTATTTCGAGAATCGCTACGCCGACGATCCCGATCCTTGGCAGTTCACCACCAGCACCTACGAGGCCGCCAAATACGCGGCGACCTTGGACGCGTTGCCGAAGCCGCGTTTCGCGTCGGCGCTGGAGATCGGTTGCTCCATCGGCGTGTTCACCGAAGCTCTGGCATCCCGATGCGATGCCCTCATCGGCCTCGATACGGCTGAGAAGGCCCTCGAACAGGCGCGCGCACGCTGTGAATCGCTCCCGCATGTGCGGTTCGAGCGTCTGCACGTGCCCTGCCAATGGCCGGCGGGCGGGTTCGACCTGATCCTGATCTCGGAGGTGCTCTACTTCCTCGATGCCGACGACATGTCCCATCTGGCCAAGCGCATTCTCGATGCCCTCGACCCCGGCGGGATCCTCGTCCTCGTCCACTGGACCGGGCTCACCCATTATCCGCAGACGGGGGATGAAGCCTCGGACATGCTGATCGGCATCCTCGACGGGGCCATCCGCATCGCCCATCACAGTCGCACCGACCGGTACCGACTCGATGTCCTCACCCGCATCACCTGAACCCGTCCCGGTCGAAATGGGCGCCGGGCCGAAGACCGGTTCGACCGTCTTCCGACATCCGGCTTGGCTGAGATTGACCCATTGGGTGAATGCCGCGGCCTTCCTTGTCCTGCTCGTCAGTGGAATCGCCATCCTTCTCGCCCTGCCGCGCCTGTTCTGGGGAGAGACGGGTGCCAACGACGCGCCGGCATGGATCGAACTGCCGTTGCCGGTGAACGTGGAGCAGACCGGCTGGGGCCGAAACCTCCACTTCCTCGCCGCCTGGATCCTCGTCATCAACGGTCTCGCCTATCTCCTGCTCATCCTGGCGAGCGGACATCTCCGCAGGAGCCTGGTGCCGGATAGGGATCAATTGTCGGCCGGGCATCTCGCGCGGGAAGTCGGCGATCATCTCAGGCTGGAGAAGGCGCGCGGCAAGGAAGCGCTTCGCTACAATGCCCTGCAGAAATTCGCCTATCTCGGCGTGGTCCTGATCCTGTTTCCCCTGATGGTGCTGAGCGGACTCACCATGTCGCCGGGGTTCACGACCGCCTTCCCGGAGCTCTTCATCTTGTTCGGCGGCCGCCAATCCGCACGGACGATCCATTTCCTGGCCGCCAGTCTGCTCGTCCTCTTCCTGCTCGTCCATGTGTTGCAGGTCTTCATCGGGGGCGCCGGTAATCTCCTGCGCTCGATGATCACCGGGCGTTTCACCATTCCATCGGAGAAGGAACGATGACCGATCTGTCCCGACGACGCCTTTTGACGGGCTCGGCCAGTCTCATCGGAGCGGGTTTCCTCGGCGGTTGCGACGCGCCGGCGTTGAGCCGCCTGGCGACACCCTACGATTGGAGCAACGGGCTGACCTTCGCCGTGCAGCGCTGGCTTCTCAGACGGCAACCCCTCGTCCGGGAATTCGGGCCGGAGGCGATCTCGGCCGTTTTTCCGACCATCAACACGACCGATCCGGACGATCCCGGCTACAGGACATCGAAGCTTGTCGGCTTCACCGATTGGAAGCTGCCGGTGACGGGACTCGTCGAAAGGCCGGGGGCTTTTTCCCTGGCCGATCTCAAGGCGATGCCGGCTAGGACACAGATCACGCTGCATAGCTGCGAACAGGGGTGGTCGGCCATTGCGGGTTGGACGGGCGTACCACTGGCCCATCTCCTCGCCCATGTCGGGTTGAAGCCCGAGGCCCGCTTCATCGTGATGCGCAGCGTCGATGGCTGGTGGGACAGCTACGATCTGTTCGATGCGCTGCACCCGCAAACG
>NZ_KI912577.1:227500-292500 GCF_000519085.1 Methylobacterium sp. 10 | reverse complement strand
TCGTCCTTGGGCACCTCGCCGGCGAGATCCCGCGTCGGCTCCGACTTGCTCGTCGGTTCCACGAAACGCTCAGGCGCTGGTGCTGCAACCGGACGAGGGGCGGCGGTCAGGAAGGCCGGCAGGGCACCGACGACATCCTCGGAAGAACGCAGATCGGGCTCCTCCCGGCGACGGGACCGCCGCGGAGCCGTCTCCGAAGAACGACGGGCATCGTTGCGCGGGGTGTCCTGACGGGGTGAATCCTGTCGAGCGGTTTCAAACCGAACAGGCTCCTGGCGCGGGATCTCCTGACGATGAGGTTCCTGCCGGGGTGCTTCGTGCCGTGAGATCTCTTGGGCGGTCACATCCTGCTTTGGCGGAGCGTCGTTGCCCTGAAACTCGCTGCGAGGGGTGTCGTAGCGGGAGCTGTCGCTGCGGCTTTGGGCGCGGTTGAAATCGGCACGCGGCTGGTCCTGGCGAGCGTAGTCCTGGCGCGCCTGATCCGGCCTCGCCTGCTCGTTCCGTGGCTGCTCGTGCCTCGAATTGTCCTGCCTGTTGCCCTCGCCCCGGAAGGAATCCTGCCGGTTGTAATCCTGCCGGCCACCGTCATTGCGGTTTCCGTCGTAGCGAGAGCCTTCCTGGCGGCCGCCATCTTGCCGGCCACCATCTTGCCGGCTGCCGTCTTGCCGATTGCTATCCTGCCGTTGGCTGTCCCGATTGCCTTCGAAACGCTGCGGGCGATCGTTGCGGTTCTGGAAGCGCTCCCGGCGCGGGTTGCGCTGATCCGACGGCGAATCCTGCCGTGTATCTTGCCGTGTATCCTGGCGGGGCTCGTAGGATTGCGGCTGAGGCTGCGGCTGTTGAGCCGGATCGCCGTATTCCTCGTTATAGCTGTTGCCGTAGCCGTTGGCAGCATAGCCCAGGCTTGCGCCCTGACCCTCGTCGTCGCCATCCTCATCGTCATCGTAGCCGTTGCGGGCATACCCACCATTCTGCTGGCGGTTCTGCTCCTGGGCACCCGAGATGATGCGAAAATAATGCTCGCCGTGCTGGAAATAGTTTTCAGCGGCCACCGGGTCGCCGCTTGCTTGCGCATCACGCGCGAGCTGGGCGTATTTGTCGGCGATGTGCTGTGCCGTCCCACGGATTTTTACATCCGGCCCGTTGGACTCGTAGGAACGCGTCAGCGGATTGGGACCTTTGGGGCGGTTGCGACCGCGCATCCGTCTATTCTGGTTTGGTCTCATCGGTCTCGATTGACCCTCGTTCAAATCGGAGCGTCTGATGATGCGGCGGGGCTACGGGCGAAGAAAGATGACCCGTGTCGGGCTCTTCCTAGTCCTCGTAGGATCCGGTCAGTGGTTCCGCGATCGATTTTGCCGTGCTCGCCGTATGTCCGGTCAACCGATTCCCGCGCTCACATTGCGGCGCTCATCGGTCGTCTGGCACTCAATTCATCAAGCTTCCACACGGCGTCTCGTGCGTATCGGCTTGATGGTGGGGAGATCGTCTAAAAGTATCGCGTGCTAGACGCCGCTGACACTTCTACCTCGATCCGCCTTGACGGATCGTTCGCGACCTGACTGTGACACTAGCGGCTCCCCAAGCCTACAACAAGCTCTTTTTCATCTCCTGTCGTCGTTGGCTGTTGGCAGAAGGCCGGACAGAGTGACGACACGGGCGTGACCGGCCAGATCATGCCTCACGGACCCGCGTAGGAAACCCGCTTGGCGACCGATCCGCAAAACGTCATCGGCCTGATCATGACCGACCTCGAGGACGAGGGCACCCTCCGGGGTGAGACGGGGGCGACCGTCTGCTGCCCCGCTCACCTCCGTCACGATCCGTCTGTATGCCGCAAGTCCATCCTCGCCACCGTCGAGGGCGCCGAGCGGATCATGGCAGCGGACTTCCTCGGACAAGGTCGAGATGACCGCACTCGCGATGTAGGGCGGGTTCGAGAGGACGATATCGAACGGCTTGCCGAGGGCGGAGCACCAATCGCCGGCCAGGAAGGCGGTACGCCTCCCGACACCGTTGAGACGGGCGTTGGTCCGTGCGCAGGCGAGCGCTTCGTGCGAGCGGTCGAGACCGACTCCGAAAGCCTGCTCCCATTCGCTTAGGAGCGAGACCAGAATGCAGCCGGATCCGGTTCCGAGATCGAGGAGGCGGAGGGGCCGGTCTCGGCTGGGGTAGAGCGCCAAGGCGGCATCGACGACGGTCTCTGTATCGGGCCGTGGAACCAGGGTCGCCGCGTTGAGAATGAAGGGAAGCCCCCAGAACTCCCATTCGCCGAGGATGCGTGCCACGGGCTCGCCCGCGAGACGCCGCCGCATCGCGTCCCCGAGCCGCAGGGCGCCCTGCTCGCCGATGGGCTCCGTACCGGACAAGGCGAGTTCGGTCGGCGTGATGCCGAGGACGTGGAGGAGGAGGAACCGGGCATCGTTTGCCCCACCGTCGATCCCGGCCTCGGAAAACGCCGAGACCGCGTGGCGCAGGGCCTGCGAACGGGTCCGCCGAGGATCGATGCCGCTTCTCGCCGCGCCATCTTCCGTCGAACCAGATTCCCTCACGCCATGCCTTCTGCGGCCATGAGTTCCGCCTGATGCTCGGTGATCAGGGCATCCACGAGCTCATCGAGGGCCTCTCCCGCAAGCACCTCTTCCAGCTTGTAGAGCGTGAGGTTGATGCGATGGTCCGTCACCCGCGCCTGCGGGAAGTTGTACGTGCGAATGCGCTCCGACCGATCGCCGGAACCCACCTGGGACTTGCGGTCCGCGGCACGGACGGCATCCTTGGCCGTCCGCTCGGCATCGTAGAGCCTGGCACGCAGGAGCGACATGGCGCGTGCCCGGTTCTTGTGCTGCGAGCGCTCTTCCTGGACGAAGATGACGATCCCGCTCGGCATGTGGGTGATGCGGATCGCCGATTCCGTCTTGTTGACGTGCTGGCCGCCGGCGCCCTGTGACCGCATCGTGTCGATCTTCAGGTCGGCATCGTTGACGACGATATCGACCTCCTCGGCTTCCGGCAGCACCGCCACCGTCGCGGCGGAGGTGTGAATGCGCCCTTGAGCTTCGGTGTCGGGCACGCGCTGGACGCGGTGCGCGCCACTTTCGAATTTCAACTTGGCGAAGACGCCCTTGCCCTTCACCTCGGCGATGACCTCGCGATAGCCGCCGACGGTGCCTTCGCTCTCGGAAATGACGTCGACCTTCCACCCTTTCAGGTCGGCGTATTTCGCGTACATGCGGAACAGGTCGCCGGCGAAGAGAGCGGCCTCGTCGCCACCGGTGCCGGCACGGATTTCGAGGATGGCGCTCTTCTCATCGGCGGCATCCTTGGGCAGCAGGATGACCTGGAGCGCCTTGTGGGCGGCCTCCAACCCGGCTTCCGCATCGGGCTTCTCGGCGGCGGCGAGCGCGCGCATCTCGGCATCCCCCCCCGGCTCGTCGATGAGGGCCTCGATCTCGGCAAGGTTCGTCGCCGCGGCGCGGTAGGCATGGATGGCCGCCACTACGCCGTCGAGCTCGGCGAGTTCCCTGGACAGTTGGACGAAGCTGTCGGAATCGGCCGAGCCCGCGCTGAGCGTGGCGGTGACGATGTCGTGCCGCGTCAGGATGGCGTCGAGACGGTCTGAAGGAATAGGGGTCATCGCCCGGAGGATACTCTCAACTGTGGAATGCGCATGTCCGACGGACGTGCCAGGTCCGCGGGGGTGGTCGTGGCTTCCGGCAAGATGCCGTCACGCTCGCTAGATAGGCACGCCCTGGGCCTTGGCGAAGGCCGTGAGGACCGGCCTCAGGGTGGCGCTGTCGCCCGCCCGTTCGATCTCTTCATCGATGAGGGCGGTGACGGCGGCCGCATTGAGGGCGAGCACCATCGCCTTGACCGGGCCGATGGAGGCCGGCGACATCGACAGGTTGCGGAAGCCGAGGCCGATCAGGGCCATCGCTTCCAGGGGCTTGCCGCCGATTTCGCCGCAGATGGTGACGGGGCAGCCGGCGGCAGTCGCCCGCTCCGCGATGAGGCGGAAGGCGCGCAGGGCCGGGATGCTCAGCGTGTCGAACCGGTCGGCGACGCGGCGGTTCTCGCGGTCCACCGCGAAGAGGAACTGCATCAGGTCGTTCGAGCCCACCGACAGGAAGTCGGCGACCTTGGCGATCTCGTCGATCTGGAACAGGAGCGAGGGTACCTCGACCATCACCCCGAGGCGGCAATCGCTCGGCAGGACATGGCCGTGGCGGCGCAGATGCGCCTTCTCGCGATCGACGATGGCCTTGGCGCGAACGAACTCGTCCACCGTAGCCACCATCGGGAACATGATCTTGAGCGGCCGGCCCGACGCAGCTCTGAGAAGCGCCCGCAACTGCACCCGCAGCAGAGCGGGACGGTCGAGGCCGATGCGGATGGCGCGCCAGCCGAGAGCCGGGTTCTCCTCTTCGAGGGCCGGCATGTAGGGCAGGATCTTGTCGCCGCCGATATCGAGGGTGCGGATCGTCACGGGCAGGTCGCCGGTGGCCGAGAACACCGCCTCGTAGAGCGATTGCTGCTCGGCGGCCGAAGGCATCCGCTGCGCCACCATGAACTGCAGCTCGGTGCGGAACAGGCCGATGCCCTCAGCCCCGGTCTCATGGAGATGGGTCAGGTCCACCAGCAGCCCGGCATTCAGCTGCAGGCCGATGGCGACCCCGTCGCTGGTGATGGCCGGCAGGTCGCGCAAGGCCCGGTACTGTTCCTGGCGGCGCGCGCGCAGGCGGACCTGCTCGGCATAGGCAGCCTCGATCTCAGGCCCGGGCCGGACCTGGATCTCACCGGTGACCCCATCGACGATGATGGCGTCGCCCGCGTCGCACAGCGCCGTGGCGTTGGCGATCTCGCCCACCGCCGGGATGCCGAGAGCGCGGGCGACGATGGCGATGTGGCTCGTCGGGCCGCCTTCCTCCAGCACCACGCCGCGCAGGGAGGCGCGATCGTAATCGAGGAGGGCCGCCGGCCCCATGGAGCGGGCGACGAGGATCGCGTTCTCGGGAAGCTCACGATGCGTGCCGTTGCTCTCGGTGCCGATCAGCGTACGCAGGAGCCGGTTGGCGAGGTCGTCGAGATCGTGCAACCGGTCGCGGAGATACGGATCGCTCTGCCGCATCATCCGGGCGCGATTGTCCGACTGGACGCGCTCCACGGCGGCCTCCGCCGTGAGTCCCGAATGGACCGCTTCGCGCATCCGGCGCAGCCAGCCCTTGTCGTGGGCGAACATCCGCACGGTCTCCAGCACCTCGCGCGATTCGCCGGTGCCGATGATGTCGCCGCGCTCCACGAGTTCGTCGATGGCCGAGCGGACTTCGCCGATGGCCTCCTCCAGGCGCTCGACCTCGCGCTCCAGATTTTCGGCGATGAGCTGCTTCACGATGATGCGCGGCTCGTGCAGCACCACGTGGCCGAGGCCGATGCCGTCGGCGAGTGCCACGCCGCGCTGACTGACGGCACGTCGCGCGGCGGAGCCCGCACCCGGTGCCAGGGATTGCAATTCACCCGAAGCGATCATCTCGGACAGCACCATCGCCGTCGTCTGGAGCGCCTCGATCTCCTCCTCCGAATAGACCCTGTAAGTGAGGTTCTGCACCACGAGGACGCCGAGAGTGTTCCCGGCGCGCAGGAGCGGCACGCCGAGGAAGGCGTGGTAGGCTTCTTCTCCGGTCTCGGGTCGGTACGAGAAGGACGGATGCGACTGGGCGTCCGAGAGCGAGAGCGGCTCGGCGGTCTTGGCGATGAGGCCGACGAGGCCTTCGTCCGCCCGCATCCGGGTCAGGTGGACGGCCGAACGATTCAGGCCCTCGGTGGCAAACAGTTCGAGGGTGTTGTCATCGCTGAGGACATAGACCGAGCAGACCTCGGCGATGACGTTCGCCGCGATGAGGGTGACGATACGGTCGAGGCGTGCCTGTGGACTGACCGGCTCCGCCATCGCTTCGCGGAGGCGGCGCAGCAGCAGGCGCGGGCCTCCGGGCGCAGCAGGCATGGACTCCTCGATCCGAATTCAGTCCCCCGAGACCCGCAGGCGCAAGTTTCATGCGCGGCGACGGGGGCGGCGCTCAAGCCTGATCGAGGCCGTATAGCGAGTGGAGCGTGCGCACGGCAAGCTCCGTGTAAGCCGCATCGATCAATACGGAAAACTTGATTTCCGACGTGGTGATCGCGCGGATGTTGATTCCCTTCTGCGCGAGCGCCCTGAAGGCCTTGGCCGCGACGCCCGCATGGCTTCGCATGCCGACGCCGATGGCGGACACCTTCACGACATCCGTCGCGCCTTCGATCTGGGCGAACTCGATCACGCTGCTCTGCGCATCGAGAATCGTGCGGGCGCGGTCGTAATCGGCGGACGGGACCGTGAAGGTCATGTCGGTGGTCGACTGGTCGCCCGACACGGTCTGGATGATCATGTCGACGTTGATGTTGGCGTCCGCCAGCGGCCCGAAGATCGCCGCGGCGACACCGGGGCTGTCCTTGACGCGGCGGAGGGTGATCTGCGCCTCGTCCTTCGAGAAGGCGATCCCGGTGATGATCTGCTGTTCCACGATGTCGTCCTCGTCGCAGATGAGGGTGCCTGTGCGGGCGTTGTCGGGCGGGTCGAAGCTGGAGCGCACCGTGGTCGGCACGCGATGGACCATGGCGAGCTCGACGGAGCGGACCTGGAGGACTTTGGCTCCGAGGGAAGCCATCTCCAGCATCTCCTCGAAGGTCACGCGCTCCATGCGCCGGGCCTTCTGCACCACGCGCGGGTCGGTGGTGTAGACGCCGTCGACGTCGGTGTAGATGTCGCAGCGCTCCGCGCCGATGGCGGCGGCGATGGCCACCGCGCTGGTATCCGAGCCGCCCCGGCCGAGCGTGGTGACGCGGCCGGTCTCGGCATGGATGCCCTGGAATCCGGCGATCACGGCGACTTCACCACGAGCGAAGCCGGCATCGAGATTCTTGGGGTCGATCGCCTCGATCCGCGCCGAACCGTGGGCGTCGGAGGTCTCGATCGGGATCTGCCAGCCCTGCCAGGAGCGGGCCTTGATCCCATTCTTCTGGAGCGCCGTGGCGAGGAGGCCCGCGGTGACGAGTTCGCCCGAGGCGACGACGGCGTCGTACTCGGCCTCGTCGTAGAGCGGGTTGGCGTCCTTGACCCAGGCCACGAGTTCGTTGGTCTTGCCGGACATGGCCGAGACGACGACGGCGACATCGTAGCCAGCCTCGATCTCGCGCGCCACGTGGAGCGCCACGTTGCGGATACGGTCCACGGTCGCCACCGATGTGCCGCCGAACTTCATCACCAAACGGGGCATGTCGGGTCCGCGTCGATCCATTCCAGAGCCGGCTGTCTGCCGGTAGCACGGCGCTTTATCGGCTTCGAGCCGGAGCGGCGTCCCGCCGCTGTACCGGCCGGTGCTTCGGCGGGTACAAGGGCACTTCGGACGTGTCAACAATCGGGCATGCGGGCGGGATGGCCCGCATCCGGGTCGGAAGGTCAGGCGAATGAACCCAGCGGCATCCTCTTCCATCGACGCCGAGGAAGTCGCCCGCTTCGAAGGCATCGCCGCGACGTGGTGGGCCGAGGACGGGCCGATGAAGGTGCTGCACCGGTTCAACCCGGTGCGCCTCGCCTATATCCGCGACGCGATCTGCACGAAGTTCGGCCGCGACCCGCGCATGCCCTACCCGCTGAAGGGGCTGACCATCGTCGATGTCGGCTGCGGCGGCGGTGTCCTGTCCGAGCCGCTGGCGCGGCTCGGCGCCAGCGTCGTCGGGCTCGATCCGGCGCCCACCAACATCGCCGTGGCGCGTTCCCATGCGAAGGCCGGGGGCGTGGCGGTGGATTACCGCTCTCAGACCATCGAGGAGGTGGTGGCGGCAGGCGAGCGGTTCGACGTCGTCCTGATCATGGAGGTGGTGGAGCACGTGGTCGACATGCCGGCCTTCGTCGCCAGCGCCTGCCAGGCGGTGAAGCCGGGCGGCCTCCTGTTCGCCGCCACACTGAACCGCACGATGCGCTCCTTCGCGCTGGCCATCGTCGGAGCGGAATACGTTCTCGGCTGGCTGCCGCGCGGAACCCACGACTGGAACAAGTTCGTGAAGCCGGACGAACTGTCCAGCGCCATCACGCGCGGTGGCCTCTCCGTCACCGATACCACCGGCGTCGTGTTCAATCCCCTCGACGGGAGCTGGCGGCCCGCCCGCGACACGGCGGTGAACTACATGGTCGCGGCTGCGCGCCCGGCCTGAACCGGGCCCCACCCTCCTCGTTGACGATGCGGACCACGAGGAGACGTCATGCTGGAAAAGCTTCCGCACGCGGTCGGCTCGGCCCTGTCGGGCCTGAAAGCCGGCCTCGACACAACCACCTACCACCGGGATTTCGGGAGCGTGCCCGAGACGATCTCGCTGACGAGCCCGGCCTTCGCCGACGGGGAGAGCCTGCCGGCCCGTTTTACCGAGGATGGGCCGGGCATCTCGCCGCCGCTTGAGTGGAGCGGCTTGCCGGCCGGCACGAGCCGCGTGGTCCTTCTGGTTGAGGATGCCGGCAGCCCGACCCCGAAGCCCCTCGTTCATCTCATCGCCTGGAACCTTGCCGCTGGCGACGGCCTCGGCGAGGGAGACCTCGCGAGCCCTGCGGGAGAAGGGGTGCGTCACGATCTGGGCAAGAACAGCTTTTTGGGTAAGAACAGCTTTCTCAAGGACCAGTGGCTGCCGCCGGATCCGCCCACCGGACACGGCCCGCATGCCTACCTGTTCCAGGTCTATGCCCTGGGGGCTCCGCTCGATCTGCCGGCGAGTTCGGGACGTGCCGCGCTCATCGAGGCCATGACGGGTCAGGTCCTCGCCAAGGGCTGTCTGACGGGACTTTACGAGCGCCGCTGACGACGCCGCTTGCGCTGCTGCCGCCAATCGGTGCAAGCGCGCCCAAGCAAGAGGCGCTGCGGCTCAAGGGAGGATCGGCATGAAGGCTTTGCTCTGCACCAGGCTCGGCGGCCCCGAGGATCTCGGGATCGTCGAGGTGGCCGATCCGGTCGCCGCTCCCGGCGAGGCCGTGGTGCGGGTGACGCTGGCGGCGCTGAACTTCTTCGATACGCTCATCATAGCAGGGCGCTATCAGGTGAAGCCCGATCTACCGTTTTCGCCCGGCGGCGAAGCGGTCGGCGTCATCGAGGCGCTTGGGGAGGGCGTCGAGGGTTTCGGGATCGGCGACCGCGTCATCGTCCACCGGACCTACGGCACCTGTGCGGAGCGCATCGCGGTAGGAACCCGGCATCTCACCCCCGTACCCGATCCGGTGAGCGACGAGCAGGCAGCCGGACTCACCATCACCTACGGCACCTCGCTCCACGCCCTGCGGGATCGGGCGCGGCTGCAGCCCGGTGAGACGCTGGCGGTTCTCGGCGCCTCGGGCGGCGTCGGTCTCGCCGCGGTGGAACTCGGCGTGATCATGGGAGCGAAGGTGATCGCCTGCGCGTCCTCGCCGGACAAGCTTGCGGTGGCGCAGGCGCACGGCGCCGAGATGGGTCTCGATTACAGCGCGGAAAATCTGCGCGAGGGGTTGAAGAAGCTCACCGAAGGGCGCGGCGTCGATGTGATCTACGATCCCATCGGCGGCGACTACGCCGAGCCCGCCCTGCGTTCGCTCGGCTGGAAGGGGCGCTACCTCGTCGTCGGATTCGCGGCCGGCGACATCCCGCGCATTCCCCTGAACCTCGCCCTTCTCAAGGGCATCGACATCCAGGGCGTGCATTGGGGCGTGTTCGTGGAGCGCGAGCCCGAGGCTCATCGGGCGAACCAGGAACAACTCCTCGCCTGGGTGGCGGAGGGACGCCTCAAGGCGAAGATCCACGGCACCTATCCCCTTGAGGACTATGCCGCAGCGCTCGGCATCCTCAAGCGCCGCGAGGCCGTGGGCAAGGTGCTGCTGCGGCCGTGAGGGGGGTAAGCTCTCCTCCCTTGTGGGGAGGGAGGTGTACCGCCAATCAATGGAAATCCCGGCTGCGGTAGACGCGCCGGTCCGGCGGTGCCCCGAAATCCGTGGTCTCCGCCGGGAGCTTGAGGCCGCCCTCCCGCAGGCTGCGCAATTCGTCCGTCAGGTCGCGGAACTGTTCGGCGAGGAGATGGACCACGAGGCCCGAGCGCTGGATGCGCCCGCGCACGGCGATGAAGCGGGCGCTCATGGCGATGCGCCGGTTGGCCTCGAAGACCTTCTTCCAGACGATGACGTTGCAGATGCCGGTCTCGTCCTCCAGCGTCAGGAACACCACGCCCTTGGCGGTGCCGGGGCGCTGCCGGGTGAGGACGAGCCCAGCCACGGTGACGCGGGCGTTCTGGCCCCATGAGGGATCGTGATGCGCCGCCGCCGGGATCGCGCCGATGCGGGCGAGGCGTGCGCGGAAGAACGCCACCGGATGGCCCTTCAATGAGAGCCCGGTGGAGACGTAATCCTCCGCCACATGCTCGGGGAGCGCCATGGACGGCAGCTCCACCGCGGGCTCGGCCCGGAACAGCCCATCGTCGGCATGGAAGGCGAAGAGCGGCATCGGCGCGTCGAGGAGATGGGTGCGCCGGTCGGTGGCCGCTGCCCGCGCCGCGCTCGCCCGCTGGGATGTGCCCTCCAGCGCCCGCACAGCCCAGAGGGCGGCACGACGATCGAGGTCGAGGGAGCGGAAGGCGTCCGCCTCGGCCAGGCGCTCGAGGGCGTTGCGGGGCAGCGTCAGGGCGGCTTGCAGGCCCTCGACGCTGGCATAGCCGTTGCCGCGCAGGGCCACGAGCCGGGCCATGCCAGCCTTCGGCAGGCCGCTCACCTGCCGAAGGCCGATGCGGACGGCGAAGCGCCGCTCGGCTCCCTGCTGCTCCAAGGCCGGTTCCAGAGTGCAATCCCATTCGCTGGCATTGACGTCGGGTCCGCGCACCTCGACGCCGTGGGCACGGGCATCCCGCACGAGCTGGGCCGGCTGGTAGAAGCCCATGGGCTGGGAGTTCAGGATCGCGGCAAGGAAGACGTCCGGGTGACGGCACTTCATCCAGGCCGAGGCATAGACCAGCAGGGCGAAACTCGCCGCGTGGCTCTCGGGAAAGCCGTAGGTGGAAAACCCCTCGATCTGCTTGAAGCACCGCTCGGCGAAGTCACGCGGATAGCCGCGTCCCGCCATGCCCTCGATGAACTTGGTCCTGAAGTTCACGATCTGGCCGTTGTGCCGGAACGTCGCCATGGCCCGACGCAGCCCGTCCGCCTCCGATGGCGTGAAGCCGGCCGCCGTGATCGCGATCTGCATGGCGTGTTCCTGGAACAGCGGCACGCCGAAGGTCCGCTTCAACACCTCTTCGAGTTCGTTCGCCGGCCCGTGCTCGGGGGAGGGGGACGGGAACACGATGGGCTCCTCGCCCGAGCGCCGCCGCAGGTAGGGATGGACCATGTCGCCCTGGATCGGTCCCGGCCGCACGATGGCGACCTGGACGACGAGGTCGTAGAATTCCTGCGGCTTCAGGCGCGGCAGCATCGACATCTGTGCCCGGCTCTCGACCTGGAACACGCCGACGGAATCGGCCTTCGACAGCATGGCGTAGACCTCAGGCTCGTCGCGCGGGAGGTCTGCCAACGTCTCGTATTCGATGCCGTGATCCTCGCGCAGGAAGTCCAGGCCGCGCCGGAGGCAGGTGAGCATCCCAAGCGCCAGCACGTCGACCTTGAGGAGGCCGATCGTGTCGATGTCGTCTTTGTCCCATTCGATGAAGGTACGGTCGGCCATCGCCGCGTTGCCCACCGGCACGGTCTCGTCGAGACGTCCCTTCGTCAGCACGAACCCGCCCACATGCTGCGACAGGTGGCGCGGAAAGCCGATGAGTTGAATCGCGAGATCCACCGCCTGCCGGATCGCGGGGTTGGCTGGGTCGAGCCCGGCTTGCGCGATATGCTGATCGGGCAGCCCGGCGCCCCAGGAGCCCCAGACCGTGTCGGCCATCATGCCGGTGATGTCGGGGGTGAGGCCCAGCACCTTGCCGACTTCACGGATCGCGCTGCGGGGCCGGTAGTGGATCACCGTGGCGCAGATCGCCGCCCGGTCCCGCCCGTAGCGGTCGTAGAGGTACTGGATCACCTCCTCGCGGCGCTCGTGCTCGAAATCGACGTCGATGTCGGGCGGCTCGTCCCGGCTTTCGGAGATGAAGCGGGCGAACAGCAGCCGGATCTTGGTCGGGTCCACCGCCGTGATGCCGAGGCAGTAGCAGACCACCGAATTGGCCGCCGAACCGCGCCCCTGGCACAGGATTCCCCGATTGCGGGCGAATTCGACGATGTCGTGGATGGTAAGGAAGTAGCGGGCGTAGTCGAGGCGGCGGATCAAGTCGAACTCGTTGCGCAGGGAGGTTTCGACCGTCGCCGGGATACCGTCCGGGTAGCGCAGTTCGGCCCGTTGCCGGGTCATGTGTTCGAGATGTCCCTGGGCCGTCCTGCCGGGGGGGACGGGCTCGTCGGGATACTCGTATTTCAGCTGCTCCAGGGAGAAGCCGCAGGCCTCGGCGATCTCGATCGTGCACGCGATCGCCTCCGGGTGGTCGGCGAAGAGCCGGGCCATCTCGGCGGGCGGCTTCAGGTGACGCTCCGCATTGGCCTCCAGACGGTAGCCGGCCTCGACCAGGGTGCAGCCCTCGCGGATGCAGGCGAGCACGTCCTGCAGGGGGCGTCGGTCGGGATGATGGTAGAGCGCATCCGAGACCGCCACCATCGGTGCGCCGAGGCGTTTCCCGACCCCGGCGAGGCGGCCGAGCCGACGCCGCTCGTCGCCGCGGTAACGGTGGCTCGCGCCGAGGAAGACGCGGCCGGGGGCCGTCTCCGCCAGGGCGGCGAGATGGCGGGCGAAGACGGGATCGTCCTCCTCCGGCGGGAGTGCGATGAAGACCTGCCCCCTTGCCGCCGCGAGCATGTCCGGGACACCGAACCGGCACGCGCCCTTCTCCGAGCGGCGGTTGCCGTCCGTGAGCAGCCGGCAGAGCCGTCCGTAGCCGTCGCGGTCCATCGGATAGGCGATGGCCTCGAACCCCTCCTCGGTGACGAGACGGACGCCCGGCAGGTAGCGGATCGTCGGTTCGCCCGCCTTCTCCCGGCGTTTGGCTTCGGCATGGCCGCGCACCACGCCCGACAGCGTATTGCGATCGGCGATGCCGATGGCGTGGAGCCCGAACTCGGCGCCCTGCGCCACCATTTCCTGCGGATGCGAAGCCCCGCGCAGGAACGAGAAGTTCGTGGTGACAGCGAGCTCGGCATAGGCGTGTCCCGCATAGGTTGGAGAGCTCATATGCCCTCAACCCTCCCCCATCTGGGGGCTACGATATGCACACATCTCGCGGGCACCGCGGGTCCCCTCTCCTGGAAGGAGAGTGACAGGGTGAGGTGCGTGAGCTTTCCGGAGATGGACAACACCTTACCCCAGTCCTCTCCTTCCAGGAGAGGGGGCCTGTCGCGCCTCGAGTCGAACCTTGGATCGAGCGAAAAGCCGTCGAGCGGATGTGTGAATCCAGTAGTCTCTGCGGAGCAGGCGGGAGAGGGGGCGACTTCTCCGGAAATGGCGCTCCCCTCTCCAGACCCTCGCTCACGCGAAGGCCACCCTCCCCCGCAGAGGGGGGAGGGGAGGTGGCGACGAACCCTCACGCGAACAATCCCTGCACGAACCAGCGCGCCGCCGTCTGAGTCGTGTGGAAGCCTTCCCGGTAGAGCCAGAGGCGCCGGCCGGATTCGTCCTCGACCACGTAGTAATCCCGGGTGGGGGCAGGCGCGTGCCACCAGGCGTCGGCGATGCGCTCCGGACCCTCGGCATGGGCGATCCGATGCAGACGCCGCCGCCAGCGGAAGCGCTGGGGCGGCCCGTCGGGGGCGAGCGAGAACACTTCGTCGGCCGCCTCGCTGCGGGATAGGAGGACGAGGGGACGGGACGGCATCCCGCCCTGTGGCCGGGTGCCCACCCGCTCGGGCCAGTGCATCTCGATTCCCCTCACCCGCCACGGTTCCAGGGCATCGGCGCGTTCGGGGATGTGGCTCGCCCGTGGGCTCACGCGGATGACCCTGGCCCCGATGCGCTGGCGCAGGGCATCGGCGAGGCGGGCGGTCCCGCCGGTCTCGGCCTCCCGGTCGAGGCCCGTCTCGGCCAGGGCGCCCTGGCGTGCCTCCAACCGGCCGATGCCGGTCACGTCGAGCCGCACGGTCTCGAAGCCGAAGCCGGCATCGAGGGCCGGCCCGAGCCGGTCGAGGCGCAGATCGAGCAGCCGCCCGACCTGGGTCGGGCAGAGGGTCGGTTCCGACAGGCCGAGATCGAGGCTGCGCTCGATTCCGTCGACCCGGTGAAGGCTCAGCCGCAGGGATCGCGCGCCCAGGCCCGAGGCGGCGAGGCGGGGGGCGATCTCCTGCATCAGCCGCATGGCGGTGGCGACGATGATCGCCTGATGTCCGATCGGATCGAGAAAACCCCGGCTCGCTCCGAAGGCGGCCGGCTCTCCCAGGGAGACCAGCGGCTCCGGCCTCCTCCCCAGCGCCTGGTCGAGGCGCAGGAGCAGGCTCTCGCCGAAGCGTCGGGCCAGGGGAGGGCGGGCCGCCTCGGCCAGCGCCCCGATCCGGCGCAGGCCGAGGCGGCGGAGGGATTCGGCGATGGCCGGCTCGATCCGCAAGGCACTCACGCAGAGGTCGCGCAGGGCCGGCGCGTTGCCCCCCCGGGGCACCACGACGGGGCTCGTGGAGCCGCCGTGGCGGGCGAGCGCGAAGGCGCAGGCCGGCGTGTCGGCCAGGGCCATCCGGGCGGGGATCGCATTGGCCGACAGACGGGCGGCGAGGTCGCCCATCAGGGCCTCTTCCCCGCCGAACAGGTGGCTCGCCCCTTCCACGTCGAGAAAGAAGCCGTCTCCGCCTTCCCCCGGCCCGAACGGCGCCACCATGGGTGTATAACGCTTGGCCCAGAGGCAGAGACGCGCGAGGGCGGCAGTATCGGCCTCCGGGTCCGCGGGATGGACGGCGATGCCCTGCCCGATCCGGGCGCGAGCCCGTGCGAGGGGCTCGCCAGGACGCAGGCCGAGAGCACGGGCGGCGGCGTCGACGGCCGTGATGCGCAGGCCTCCCGGCCCGATGGCGGCCACGACGGCGGGGGAGACCCCGTCATCCTGCGCAGCCCGAGCGCGCCTGAGGCGCGTCAGCGGCCACTGCTCCAGCCAGACCGAAACGATGCGCGGCATGATCCCACTCCAGAAGCCAATTCCCCGTCCGTCCGTTGCGGCAGCGGTCGAGCCGCGCCCGCCAGCATGGCCGCTCGATGCAGCCGAACCGGTCCCGCAGGGCCGCGCCCGAGCCGATCCGCCAGCGGGTCGCTGCCATGTTCGGGTGGTCCGCCTGCGGCGGCCGGAGCACGAGGAGGAGACGGGAGGCCGCCTCGCCCGCCAGATGCAGCCGCCGGCTCTGCTTCAGGGGCAGGCCGGCATCCACCAGCCCCGCCACCGCCCTCAGCCCTTGCGAGCGCAAGGCCTCCTCCACGGCGCGGTAGGCATCCGCGTCGGTCTCGACCTCCAGGATCAGCAGGCGGCCCGGATCGAGGCCGAGCCCTGCGAGGCCGTGGCCGTAGGGCGTCGGATGCCCCTTGCCGATGACGAGGAGAGCCTCCCCTTCCACCCGCGCGAGGTGGCGGGCCATGAGGGCGAGGGTGAAGCCCAAGGCCGCCGCTTCGTCGCCCTCGGATTCCGGGGCGATCTCGTGCGGCCGGCCGAGGGAGAGTCCTCCGCCAGGAAGGCCGGAATCGATATGGGCGATTCCCAGAGGAAGGGCTTCGACGGACAAGGGGTTGGCATGTCCTGCCCCGTGGCCGCGCAGGGCGTCCAGAGCGATCCGCCGGCGCCGCTCGAGCCCGTCCGTCTCCGTTTCGCCGTCATCGCGCATCTTCGTCGAGCCAAATCCATCCAGTCCATCCCATCACCGGACAATAGGAACAAAACAAGAACAAGCTCAACCGGTTTCAGGAGGATGAAAAATAACCGAGCGTCTACAGTCGCTTCCCCTGTGGACGGCTGTGGAAGAGTGTGGATGAAGGAAGGCCGCCAGACGGCCGGAGGAGCTGGGCCGGACTTGACCGCCTGACCGGACCCGGCATTGTCCCTCCGCCGTGCCGGACCTCCGGCGCATCAGCCTGGAGAGAATGCCCATGCGCCTCGACCATGCCGCCCAGTGTCCGGCCCCGACAGGCTTCATGGCCAAATCATTGATGGGATTGATGATCCTCGTTGGATTCGCGGCTGGTCCGGCAGCGGCTCAGGCGCCTGGCCAGGTCAGTCCCGGCCAGCCCGGCCGTGGAATGAACGCCGCTCCTGCGACGGATGCCGCCGCGGCCCCAGGGCCCAGGGCGGTTAGGGCCAGGCCCAAGCGGGTCGTGGCGCCGTCGCAGCCGATCCAGGTCTACGATGCGCGGATCGAGGCGGGGGATCTGCGGATTTCCGGCAGCGTGCGCAAGGCCGGCACCGTCGTGATCCTCGACGAGGACATCTCGGTGATGGCCGATTCGCGCGGCCGATTCCTGTTCCGCCTCCCGTATCGGCCCGCCACCTGCGTCGCGGCGCTGAAAGCCGGCGAGGACGAGAGGGAGGCCGTGGTGGCCAATTGCGCGCCGGCCGGCGAGCCCGGCCCCAAGGGCGATGCCGGCCCGCAGGGAGAACCCGGTCCCCAGGGTCTTGCGGGGCTGGCCGGTGCGCCGGGTGTGGCGGGGCCCGCAGGCGAAGCCGGGCCGAAAGGCGAGTCGGGACCGAAGGGCGATGCCGGACTCAAGGGGGAGATAGGCCCGCAGGGGCCGATCGGCCCCAAAGGCGATGTCGGCCCCAAGGGTGAGACCGGTTCCAGAGGAGCTCCCGGTCCTCAGGGCGAACCGGGAGCCGCCGGCATCACGGCCAGCGCCTCCACCTCCACCTTGCGGCCCGTTCGCAACGAGAACTGCTCGTCCGGGGGCTGCGAGTTGAGCTGTGACAGCGGCGAGGCCTTCGTCTCGGCCTATTGCCTGTCCTCCGGCAGCCCATCCTTCGCCAATGGGGGCGCCAGCGCGTCCTGTCCGTCCGACGCCAAGGGCATGGTCGGGTTCTGCTCGCGTCTATAGTTCCGGGCCGGCCTCATCGAGCCAGTCCATCATCCCGGCCGCCGCGGCGCGGCCGCTGGAAAAGGCTCCCTGCAACAGGTAGCCGCCGGTGGGAGCTTCCCAATCCAGCATCTCCCCGGCGACGAACACGCCGGGCCGCGCTTTCAGCATGAAGCGTGTGTCGATGGCCTCGAAGGCGACGCCGCCGGCCGTGGAGATCGCCCGCTCGATCGGACGGGGGGCAATGAGGCGCAAGGGGGCCGACTTGATCAGGGCCGCGAGATCGGCCGCCGAAGACGGAAGGGCGCGACCGGCGGCCTCGCGCAGCAATCCCGCCGCGACGGGATCGAGACCCGCATCCTTGCGCAGGCGCGTGGCGAGCGAGGCTCCCTGCTTGTACGTCGCAAGGCGTCGCATCATCGCATCCTCGGTCAGGTCCGGCCGCAGGTCGAGGATGAGACGGGCCTCGCCCTCGGCCTCGATCCCCTCGCGGATGAGGCGCGACAGGGCATAGACCGCCCCGCCCTCGATCCCGTCCGCGGTGATCATGGCCTCGCCGCGCACGGTCTCGTCGCCGAGCCTGAGCGCGACGCGCTTCAGGGGCGTCCCGGCGAAACGTTCGCGGAACACGTCCGACCACGGCACTATGAAGCCGACATTGGCGGGTTTGAGGGGCGAGACAGCGATCCCGGCCCGGGTGAAGACCGGAACCCAGGCCCCGTCCGAGCCGAGCCTCGGCCAGCTCGCGCCGCCGAGGGCGACGAGGGTTGGCCGGGCCTCCAATGCGATCCGTCCTTCCGGTGTCTCGAAGAGCAGATGCCCGTCCTCCCAGCCAAGGAAGCGATGACGGGTGAGGATGCGGACGCCCATGGCGTCGAGCCGCCCCAGCCAGGCCCGCAGGAGCGGCGATGCCTTGAAGCTCTTCGGAAAGACCCGTCCGCTAGAGCCAACGAAGGTCGGCTGGCCGAGCCCCTCGCACCAGTCCCGCAGAGCCTGAGGGGGGAAGGCATCGATCGAATTAGCGAGGGACGGCTGGACCGGGTGGTAGCGGCGCTGGAACGATGCCAGCGGCTCGCTGTGGGTGAGGTTGAGGCCGCCGCGCCCAGCGATGAGGAACTTGCGCCCCACCGAGGGCATCCGCTCGTAGACCGTGACGCGATGACCGGCTTCCGCCAGCATTTCGGCGGCGGCGAGCCCCGCCGGGCCGCCGCCGATCACCGCAATGTCCCGGAAGGTCGATCCTGTCATGGTGCTGGGAGGCCGTGGCTGCGCCTCACTGTCAAGGGTGGATCGTGGTTTCGCGTATCATCCGGCCTCGGAGGCGACCAGGGCGAAGGTGAGCACGTCCACCGATGAGGCGCCCCCGCGCAGAAGAGCCCTCGACGCGGCATTGGCGGTGGAGCCGGTGGTGGCGACGTCGTCGATGAGCAGGACTTTGCGACCCTGGAGCCGTGCCCTCGCGGCGGCGGGCACTCGGAATGCGCCCTGGAGGTTCGTCGCCCGCGCGGCGCGGCTGAGGCCTACCTGCGAGCGTGTCGCCTTCACTCGGGCAAGTGTCGCGGTCTCGCAGGGTAGGCCGGTGAGCCGGCCGATCCCGCGACCGAGGAGGGCGGCCTGGTTGAACCGGCGGCGCCATAGGCGCGTCCAGTGCAACGGCACAGGCACCAGACAATCGGCCTCCCGCAGCAACTCGGCGCCGGCAGTCGCCATCATCCGCGCCATGGGGGGGGCGAGGTCGAGCCGGTCCTCGTATTTCAACCGGTGAACGAGATCGCCCGCCACGTCGTCGTAGAGCGCGACGGCCCTCGCCCGTCCGAAGACCGGCGGATCGGCGATGGCCCGTGGGGACAACAGGGGGCCGAGTCCGAGATCGAGGGGAAACGGCGTGCCGAGCCGCTGGCAATAGGGCTGCTCGATGAGGCGCAGGCTCGACCAGCAACGGGGGCACAAAGCATGCGGATCGGCGGTGGCGGCACCGCAGCCGGCGCAGGTCGGCGGATAGATCAGGCCGAGGGCGCCCGCCGAGATCGAGCGGAGGCCTCGCCGAAGAAGCTGGGCGGCGGACACCATGCCCCTTAGCTTACGGCCTCGTCCGCCGCTCTGCGATGACATTTTCCTGAGCCAGCCTTTCGCGGAGCGAGCCCTGCGAAACGTCGGCTCATACCAATCGGCGCTGATCCCGACCGATGGCCGGAATCAGCGCGTTCGGCGGACGCAAGCCGCTGCGCTGTCGCACGGGCAGACGACGAGGAGGTCTCCTCGTCGTCTGCTATCACTGTCCGGCGGGCTGCTGTTCCTGGCTCTGCTGCTTGTCCTTCTTGTTGGCCCTGTGGTGACCGATGGCGCATCCGGCCGCTGCCCCCATCTTGCCATGGCCGGCCATATGGCCGGCGATGCCGCCCACGAGTGCACCCTTGATACAGCCCTTGGCCTCGGCGGCACCGCTCAGCGACAAGGCTGCGAGGGTGGACAAGGCGATCGCCGCAACGAGTCGAATCATGGGTCCGGTCTCCGGTTTCCGTTATGATGCTCCAACATTCCGCCGCTCACGCCCGTTCCCCGCTGGCAGGATCACGTTTCCGCGCCAGCTATCAGGTCGAGATGACGATTCCTCCGCCCCTCTTCGACACGGGTCTCGCGCGCCGACGCCTCGCTCGCGCCACGCGCGCGGGCTATGCGGATTTCCTGCTCTCACGCCTCGCCGGCGATCTCGACGACAGGCTCTCTTCAGTCCTTAGGGCGTTTCCGGAGGCTCTCGACCTCGGGACGCCGAGTGCAGCCCCCGCCCGAGGCCTCCTGCGCTCCGGCCGTGTCGGCGCCATCACCCGCGTGGCTACTCTGGCCGAGGCCGGCGATGGTCTCGTCCTTGTAGTTGGTGATCCGGAGGTGCTGCCGCTGGGGGCCTCGCGCTTCGACCTCGCCGTGTCGCTGCTGGCCCTGCAGCACGTCAACGATCTGCCGGGGGCGCTCGCGCAGTTGCGCCGGGTGCTGAAACCCGACGGGCTGTTCATCGGCTGCCTTTTGGGCGGCCGCACCCTCACCGAACTGCGTCAGGCCTTCGGCCAGGCCGAGGTCGAGATCGAGGGGGGGATCAGCCCGCGCGTGGCGCCCTTCGCCGAAGTGCGCGAGATGGGGAGCCTGCTCCAGCGCGCCGGCTTCGCCCTGCCGGTGACGGATGTCGACACGATCACCGTGCGCTACGCCGATCCCTTCGCCCTGATGCGCGACCTGCGCGCCATGGGCCTCACCAATGTGCTGACCGAGCGCCGCCGCACACCCCTGCGCCGCGACACCCTGATGCGGATGGCCGCAATCTATGCCGAGCGGTTCGCCGATCCCGACGGGCGTCTGAGGGCGACGTTCGAGGTCCTGTGGCTCTCCGGCTGGGCGCCGCATGAGAGCCAGCAGAAGCCGCTCAAGCCCGGCAGCGCCAAGTCCCGTCTCGCCGACGCTCTGGGCGTTCCCGAGATGACGCCCGGCACGACGAGCGATCCTTGAGGAGACGACCATGAGAGAGCCCGGCCCGGACCACCCCATTACCATCGAGACGAGCCATCGGCGCGTCCGCATCATCGTCGCCGGCGCCGTGATCGTGGAATCCGGTGCCGCCCTCGTCCTACGCGAGGCGAGCTACGGGCCGGTCTATTACCTGCCCCGCGCCGATGCGCGCTGGGAGTATTTCACCCTCTCGGCGCGCAGCAGCCACTGCCCCTACAAGGGGGAGGCCAGCTATTATACGCTGACGGTCGGCGATACGGTGCGGGCCGACGCGGTCTGGAGCTACGAGGCTCCCTTCCCCTCCGTCTCCGAGATCAAAGACCACCTCGCTTTCTATCCGGACAGGGTGGACGCGATCGAGGTGGGGTGAGGCCCGGGACCGGCTCAGGGTTCAAGGGACGGCCTTCACTTCAGGCAACTGGCGAAGCCGGGGACGTTGTCGGCGGCATCCCAGCCGTCCCTCATGCTCAGCCGCATGCAATCCCCGAAGAAGGCGACCCAGTTCTCGATGTGACGCCCGGTTCCGGTGGGATAGCACAGGAGTTTCCAGCGATTGCCGGGTGACGCGTCGCGCCGGAGAGATCCGGCGTTGTAGGCGGCGGCCACCAGCGGCGGATCGAAATGGCTCAGCCCACGCTGCTGGGCGATGTAGGCCGTGCCCGCCTCGATGGAGATTTCGGGACGCAGAAGGTCGTCCCCGTCGAGCGTGCGGCTGCCCAGGGCCTGACGAGCGGTCCCGACCAGGGTCTGCATCAGCCCGACGCTCTCGTCGTTGATCCGAGGCTCGGCGCGCCGTGCATTTGGATCGCCGCCGCTCTCGGCCGCGATCGTCGCCACGATCAACTCGACGGGGACGCCGTAGCGCTTGGCCGAGGCCGCGCAGAGATCGCCGTAGCGCGACCAGATCCGGGCGACGGTGTTCGGCTCGCCGGGCGTGCCCTGCGCCGACGCGCCGTCCACGGCGATGCCGTCGGTGGTCAAGGCCCAGGAGACCCCGTCCGGGAAGTGTGTGTGCGGCTGCACCAAAGCCTCGATCACACCGGAGAGGATCCCCGGCGGGGCGGGTATCGCGGGCTCCGAGCGCGTGACGCTGGCGAAGGCCATGGGCAGGACGGCCCCGGCTTCCGCCGACAGTGCGAATGCCGGTGCCGGTGGTGGAGGGAGCGCGGCAGGCGCAGAGCGAATGCTTTGCTTCGCCAATTCCGTCCCCAGGTTCTGAAAGGTCGAGCGGATGGCCTCGTTGCTGTCCTTCGAGCCCTGGCTGCTGCCCCAGTAGAAGGAGACGATCGAGGCGGCGATACCGTTGATGAAACCGACCGCCGTCCCAATCAGGCCGAAGGCTGCGACCGCACCGTCCTTGAGCGGTGCGGTGTTCCCGAAGGCGAGCCAGAGGCCGCTGATGACCGTCGCCACCATGCCGCCGATGGCGATCCACACGATCCACATGCCGGCATTGAAGACGTTTACCGAAATCCCGGCCGCCAGTTGAAAATCCTGTGCTCCCTTGCGGTTCTGAGCATCGACCTCAGCGAACCGAATTCCCGCATCGAGTTCGTATTTGCGCAGATCCGCCTCCGCCTGTTTCAGGGCGAGGACGAATTGCGGGTCGGTGGCATTCTCCTTGACGATCTCCGTCACCTGATCCGGCCTCAGGGTCGATGGGGCGGCGGCTCCCAAGCTTTCTGCGGCGGCCTGTCCGGTGGGAAGGTATTTCTGCAGCACGTCCGAGACGACCGACGAGGCGATCACGTTGAAGGGCGGCGGCAACGCGAGGCCGGTCAGCAATGTCGGCGCCGTGGACCGCAGGATTGTCTTGACGATCTCCGGGATATCCATGGCACGTGTCCTCCTCGACGGATCAGTTCTGTCCAGGCGGGGCCACGATCGAAGATGTCAGGCATGACGGATCGTTCGCCTGCCGCGTATCCGGGCGCGCAAGCGGGATGTGCCGGACGAAACCTTGCGTGGACAATCGCCTACCAATGACCGGAATCAGTCATCTTAGAATTCAACCTCGCAGAACTATTCTATACTTCAAGTTGTTTTTTTAGAGAAAACGGCCGGTCCCTCGCGTCAAGAGGGAGGATCCTTTCGACGCCTTCGAGGAGGCAAAGGGGCATCTGGATGAGGTGGTCGAATCGAAGAGGGCGTTCTCGTGCCTCGTTCACCGACCTATCCGGTCGAGGGGCCTCTTGGATCCGCAGACGCGGAATCAGCTCTTCACCTTCTCCCAGAAGGCGGATTTCCGTCCGTGCGCCTTCCGCAGGGCGTCACGGTAGGTGGCATGGTCCGGGGTGAGGTCGCCCGGTTCGAGCCGCTGCGCCAGGGCATCGAGGTTCAGGAGGTGGCGTGCGCCGTAACCGTAGGCACTGGAGCGGCCCTTACTCAGCATGTCGTCGATCATGCAGCGGTAGAGCAGGCTCGCCGCCTTCGGGCTCGCCTCTTCCAGGGCCTCCGCCGCGGGAGCTAGGATTTCATAGCGGTTGCCGTCCCATGTCGCGGCCTTATCGATGACGAGGCGCGCGGCGTGGTCGAGCTTGGGCCAATGCACAAAGAAATGGAGGGCGCGGTAGGGGTCGGCGTAAGCGGCCGCATGGTCGAAGGCGCGCTCGATCGCCTCCTCGTCCTCGAAATCGGGAAGCTTGGCGACGTAATCGCGCAGAACCTCGCGGTCGAGTCGAGCTTCGAAACAGGCCCAGCGCTTCCCCTGCGCATCCTCTCTGCGGCCGAGAGCGTCGAGAATACGGATTTCGAGGGAGACCCGCTCGCGAAGGGGCGCCTCCGGATCGAAGCTTCCCGTCAACATCTGCTCGCGGGTGACGACAACGACACCGCGCTTCTGCGACCGCCCGATCCAATCGAGCGCTTCCGCGGGGCGGTTCGCCGAGAGCAGGCGCTCGGCTACGGCCATCGTGTCGGGATGGTCGGGGGAAATCGTCTGTTCCAGGGCGATGAAAGCCTCGACGTCGCCGCGCCGGTCGGCGAGGGCCTGTCGCATCCGTATCAGGCGCATACGCTCCATCTTCCGGTCCCAGCCCTGCGTGCTGAAGGCGGCCGATCGGGCCGTTGGCTTACCGGACCCTTTCGGCTCCGGTGGCGTCGCCGATGCGAGGGCCGCGTCGACCGGTTCCAATGCGGTTTCGGGCAGGCCCTCCACCACCGTGAGCAACAGGGCATCGAGGATGCCGAATCCGTCCGTCTCGAGAAGCGGCACCAGTTTCACGGCCAATTGGGCGGCGTCCGCCGGGGGGAGTCGAAGGGCCAGGTCGGCGGCGGCATGAGTCGCCCGTTCGTAGACTCCCACCACCTGACCGCTCGAATCGTCGACGCGCTCCAGCACCCCCTGAGCTCCGCCGATGAAACGGATCAACCGGTTGAGGGCGGCGTCCACGTCGAGGGGAGCCAGTTCCGAGACGATGGTGGAAACCGTGGCGTCGAGATCGGCGGCGAAGGCGCGTCGCTTCTGCCAGTCGATATAGCCGTGGGCCCGCTCCAGGGCGGTGAGTCGACGATCGACGAGAGCGGCGACGGCATCGGGGCCCTGCAATCCGGCGATCGCCGCGGTGACGAGCTTCTTGAAGGCGGGATTGCGCGCGGTCTCGTCGAAGACCAGACCGATCAACCGTTCGAGTCCCAGCGGCGCCAGAGTCTCGGGCGACGGCGTGGTCTTACGCGAGACGCGCTTCGGCTTCTCCGCTGCGACCGCCTCCGTCTTCGCGACCGCTTTCACCGTTGCCCTGCGCGCCATATTTCCCGCCTCCGCCTCCGAAGGACAACCTGTGGCGGCCGGGCTTTGCCATCAAGGCCCGAGGAGATCGACCAGGAACGGGATCAGCGGCGCATCGGCCGGGGGCATCGGCTGGTCCTTGAGATCGCGCGGGCGCACCCATTTCAGGGCCTGCCCCTCCATGGAACGAGCCATGCCCTCCCAGCGGCGGCAGACATAAAGCGGCATCAGCAGGTGAAAGTCGGGATAGGCGTGGCTGGCGAAGGTGAGGGGGGCGAGGCAGGGCTCCTTCACCTCGATCCCGATCTCCTCGCGCAATTCCCGGATGAGGGTCTCCACCGGCCGCTCTCCCGCCTCGACCTTACCGCCGGGGAACTCCCAGAGACCGGCGAGCTGCTTGCCCTCCGGGCGCTGGGCCAGGAGAACGCGGCCATCCGCATCCACCAAGGCGACCGCCACCACGAGGAGGATGCGGAACGGAGGCGGCGTCACGGCAGGATCGCGAAGCTGGCCGAGACCTCGGCGCTCGTCTCGATCGTGCCCGCCGCGAGCGGCACCGGCACGCCGGAGCGCTTGGACCGCATCGGAGCCGCCGCCATCGCCATCGGCATCCCGCCGCCCTGGGGCGTCGTCTGGATCAGCAGGGGCGCTCCGAGCTTCACCCCTGCGGCCTCGGCGAGACGTCCGGCCTGCGCCATCGCATCCTTCATGGCCGCCACCTGCACGGTGGCTTCCGCCGCGTTGGGATCCCTCAGGCCGAACGCCACGCCCTCGATCCGGTTGGCGCCCGCGTCCAAAGCCTTGCGCATCAGTTCGCCGAGCTTGCCCATATCGGCGAGGCGGACCCGCACGCTGTTGGCGGCGCGGTAGCCGTCCGGCTTCTCGGTGGTGCTGCCGTCGGGCTGGCGCACCTCCCGCGTCGCCTGGGTGAGGGCGACCGCCGTCGTGCCGATATCCGTCTCGCCGACGCCGAACCCGGACGACAGCGCGATGAGCGCGCGGACGACATTGCTCGCTCCGTCGAGGGCGGCGGCGGGCGTCGCACCCCTGGCCTCGATCCCGATCTCCACCGAGGCGAAGTCCGGTGGCGTCTCGGCGCGGGCGCGGCCCGTCACCACGATGCGGCTCTCGTGCTTGCCCTTATCGTCGTCCGCCCAGGCGGGGATGGCGAGGGCGGGAATCGTGAGGGCGAGGACGAGGCTCGCCGCCGCCGCCCGGTGGAGGAGGCACCTCATGAGCGGTAATCCCCGTTGATCTCGATATAGCCCTTGGTCAGGTCGCAGGTCCAAACCCGCGCCGTGCCGTCACCGAGACCGAGGTCCACAGTCACCGAGACATCGGATTCGCGCATGACGGCGCTCGCCGCCGCCTCGCTGTAATCCGGGTCGCGGGCGCCTTCGCGGGCGACGCGGACGTCGCCGAACCAGATCGCGAGGCGATCGCGGTCGGCGGGCTCGCCGGCCTTGCCCACCGCCATCACGACGCGGCCCCAATTGGCATCCTCGCCGGCGATGGCCGTCTTCACCAGGGGCGAGTTGGCGATGGACATGCCGATGCGGTGCGCGGAAGCATCACTCGTCGCCCCCTTCACGTTGACGGTGACGAACTTGCGCGCGCCCTCGCCATCCTTGGCCACGAGCTGCGCCAGCTCGATCAAGAGGTCGTCCAGCGCCGCCCGGAAGCCCGACAGGCGGGCGTCACCCGGATCGGTCACGGGCGCGTTGCCGGCGGCTCCGGTGGCGAACAGCATCAGCGTGTCGGAGGTGGAGGTGTCGCCGTCCACCGTCACGCAGTTGAAGCTGGTCTGCGTGCCGGCGCTCAGAAGCGTCTGCAGCACGACCTGCGGCAGGGCCGCGTCGGTGAAGACGAAGCTCAGCATCGTCGCCATGTCGGGGGCGATCATGCCCGCACCCTTGGCGATGCCGTTGATCGTCACGTGCGTCCCGTCGATCGTCGCCGTGCGGGTGGCGAGCTTGGGGAACGTGTCGGTGGTCATGATCGCCTGCGCCGCCGCCGCCCAGGCTTCGGGGCCGGTCTCGGTCCGCGAGGCGCAATCCGCCAGCACACCTTCGAACTTCGTCGCGTCGAGGGGCTCGCCGATGACGCCGGTAGAGGCGATGAAGATCTCGTCGGGCCGGCATCCGGCCGCCTCGGCACCGATCTTGGCGGTCAGCGCCACGGCGTCCCGGCCGCGCGCGCCGGTGAAGGCGTTGGCGTTGCCGGAATTGACGATCAGCGCGCGGGCGCCTTCGCGCGCCAGCGCCTCGCGACACCAATCCACGGGGGCCGAGGGGCATTTGGAGCGGGTGAACACCCCCGCCGCCTGCGTTCCCGGCTGCATCGCCAGGTAGAGCACGTCGGTGCGCCCGGAATAGCGGATGCCGGCCTGCGCGGTGGCGATGCCGACGCCGCCGATGGGTGGAAGCTCGGGCACGCTCGTCGGGGCGAGGGGCGAGACGGGAGTGGCTTTGGCTGATGACATCGGTCGGTCCGGCTCCGGCTGTCCGCCGCGAACGATAGCATCGCGCGGCGGGGCCGTGTTGCCCCGTGCGCTGGCGCCCCGTCAACCGCAGGAGCGGCGGATGCTCCGCCGATCAGGGAACAGTCGAGCGGGCGAGGAATTCCCTTGCATACAGGTCGCCTACTGGCAAAGGCTCCTTGTCTTGCGACACCATCGCATCCTACGATGCTGCGTCGCACAGTGATCGCTGTGCCGGTGGCGGCTCGTGCCGATCCAGGCATGTCCCGACAGGAACGAGGAGTTTCCATCATGGAATCGACGGCTTCCACCGGTGGAGCCTATGGCGTTCAGGTTCTGATCGCCGGACGACAGAAGCATTGGCGCGACGAGGTCGCCTCGCAGATCCGGCGTGCCGGTTACTCGGCGACCACCGTCGATTCAGGTGTCGATGCGATGACCGTCCTGGCGCTCGGCCTTCCGGTCGATGTACTGGTGACCGACATCAGCCTCAAGGGCGAGTTGTGCTCCACCAAGCTGGTCCTGGAGGCACGCGCATTGCGGCCCGACCTGCGCATCGTCTTCGCCAACGAGCCGTCATGCGACCCTCTGCCCGAGGTGATCGACGAGGCGGGCGAGGATGTGTTCGTGACGAACGACGTGAGGAACGACGCGGTCGCCAGCACCGTGCGCGAGGCGCTCTGCACGCGCAATTGAGACGGCTTGTTCAGACCCGGGACGAGGAACGAGAGAGGCGTCCGAGGCAACGAAGTCTCGGCCGCCTCTCTCGTTTCATGACCGCCGCTTGGATGCGCGGCGAGATAGATCTCAGGGGGCCGTCTTTCTCTCTACCGGCTTGGTCTCGGACGCCTTCGTGTCCACCGGCTTCGCGTCACCGGAATTGGGCTTGGTCTGGCCGAGATAGACATATTCCGGAGCGGCGCGGAGCTGGTCCTTGTTGGTGTCGATCGTCGCCTTCAGCGTCTTGTCGTCGACGCGGGTGAGCTTCAAGGCGCTGGGATCCACGGCCACGTATTTCGTGCCGATGCCGAGGAAGCCGCCGACGCCGACCACCCAGGCCTTGATGGTGCTGCCCTCGTCGAGAACGATGTCGGCGATCTCGCCGATCGTCTCGTTGGCGCCGTTCTGGATCGTCAGGCCGATCAGCTTGGACGTGACCCGGTCCGTGGGTGTCTGGGCGACGAACGTCGGACGCAGATCGTTGCTAAGGGTGGCGGGCGCCGCCGGCACTGGTGCCGAGCCCGCATTCTGCGGATCCGTCGTCTGAGCGCCGGCGATCGTCGCTCCCGCGAAGACGAGGGGCGCTGCGAGGGTCGCTGCAAGCAACAGGATGCGCATAGGGCGTGTCTTTCCGCTCTGGTTCGGGGGTCGAACTCGGTCCTCGCTCAAGCTGAGCCCTTGCGAAAGGTTCCACCATCGCCGCGCCCGATGGTGGACAGTCCCGAAGACCGGACTAGTTTCGGCAGGGTCGCGGGCGGGCCGATCCCCATCCTCGGCTCTGCAAGGGAGCGACCCTCGATGACCCTACTTCGCCGCCAGGCCCTGATTCTCCTCGGGACCGTCATCGCTACCGGCGCGCGCGCCGCCACCAACGACGGCAATGCGGGAGCCTTCACCTTCGAGAAACCGGAAGGCGGGCTGATCGCCTTGAAGGATTTCGCGGACAAGCCGATCCTCATCGTCAACACCGCCACCGCCTGCGGCTATGCCGGGCAGTTCTCCGGGCTCCAGGCGCTGTGGACGCGCTTCGGCGGGCGCGGTCTGACGGTGATCGCCGTGCCGTCTCCGGATTTCGGCAATCAGGAGCCCCTCGACGGCGTCGCCATCGCCGAGGCGGCACGCCGGAATCACGGCGTCACCTTCCCCGTCGTCGCCAAGACCCATGTGCGCGGCCCTCAGGCCCATCCGTTCTATCGCTGGGCCGCTGCCGAGAAGCCCGGCTCCACGCCGAACTGGAACTTCCACAAGTATCTCGTGGGCCGCGAGGGAGGCCTCATCGGTGCCTATCCCTCGTCGGTGGAACCCAACGATCCCCGCATCGTCACCGCCATCGCCGGTGAATTGAGCCAGAGCTGATACCCTGAGGTCGCAGGTTTTTATCGCAGAACCGGGGGCCACTTCTGCGAAACCTGCTTAGGGGCGCGTCACCGAGGGATGTCGCGGGGTGGGAGAAGCGAATCGGGCCGCTGCGGTCGCACGGCGCGTCGCCGAACCTCCCCGCCCGGTGAGCGTTCGTAGGCAGGATCGGCGCGGGGTGGGGCGGCCGAGGGATAGTTCGACGCGAACGGATTCGCTGGCACGCGCTCGGGGCTCCCGAACAGGCTTCCGCCCGATTGGGCAAAGGCTGCCGGGCAGGCCAGAATCGCGCAGAGGGACGCAGCAGGCAGGAGAAGGCGCATCGCCGGATCTTTCGCATTCCATTCGGTCGTTGACGCCATAGCCCGGCTTCCCACATCCGGCGAGGCCCACCGGACGGGCGGTGATCCGTCGGCCCGGAAGGAAGACAGAGATGGACCCTCACGAATTCGAGCATGACGGCACACGTTTCGAAGTGCGCTTCGAGCGGGTCGCCGAAGGCTGGATCTGTAGGATCCACCGGGAAGGGGGAGATACCGCCCATGTCATGGCGTTCCCTGACGCAATCGGCTTCGACCCGAGCGATGTCCGGCAGTCTCTGATTGCGGGTTGTGAAGCCGCCGTGGCCGTCCTGGATCAAGCTCCGCCCACCCGGCACTGATCCCGCGACGGAACCTCGGACAGGCCCGCCCCGTTCGCCTTGCCGATGACCCTGGTGCCGACACGCCGGCGCCCCGAGGAGAAACCCGCATGTCCGAGATCACCTATCGCATCGTCGAACACGATGGCGGCTTCGCCTACAAGGTCGGCGACGTCTTCTCCGAGACCTTCCCCAGCCATGACGAAGCCCTGCAGGCCGCCCAGGCCGCAGCCGCCGAGCAGCAGGTGCCGGGCTCCACGGAAGGCATCCGCTACCAGGACGGCAAGGGCGCCTGGCACGACGAGACCGCCCAGGGCAACGACCGCCCCACGGCGAAGGTCGTCGATTAGCTCACATCCAGCCCGCGCCGGCCTCGTCCTCCCGTTGGACGAGACCGGTACGGGCTGCGATCCAGACCAGATGCGCGTCCGTCTCCGCACCGAGCTTCGCCTTGATCAGCGACAAGTTGTTCTGGACCGTCTTGCGGCTCAGGCAGAGGATGTCGGCGATGGATGCGACGGTCGATCCGAGCGCCATCAGACGCAGGATTTCCGCTTCCCGCGGGCCGAGTTCATCGAGGGGCGATGGCGCTTCCTGCAACCGTTCCTCCGCGAGCCCTCTGCGGATATCGTCGCTCATCGCCCGTCCGCCGCCCAGCACGGTCTCGACGGCAGCCAGAAACTCCCGCGGCGGAGCGCTCTTCGAGACGTAGCCCGCCGCACCGGCCTCGAAGGCCTTGATCGCCATCGCGGTGCCCTGGCGCATGGTGACGATCACGATGCGCGCCCGACGATCCCATTGGCGGATGTGGCGCGTGGCGGCGATGCCGCTGGCGCCGGGGAGAGCGAGATCCATGATGGCGAGAGTCGGCGTATGAAGCCTGTACAGGCGATAGGCGTCGTCGGCATCTCCCCCCTCGGCGACCACGCGGTAGCCGGGCCGGCGTTCCAGCAATCGGGCATAGCCTTCCCGCGCCACGGGGTGGTCATCCACCAGCAGGATCGTCACGTCGCCCACGATTCTTGATCCCGCCATCACGCCGATGCACTCCCGTTGTTCAGCCTCGGGTGGGAACCACCGCTCGCGCACTGACCCCGCCAGCCGATGGTCCGATCGACAGAGTGCCACCGAGCGCCGCCACGCGCTCTCGGATGAAGAGAAGACCGCGCCCGGTGCGAGTATCGATACAGGCGGGATCCCCCCCGCCATCGTCGTCCACGGTCAACGTGACGGGCCGGTGGCCGCTCTCCTCCCGTGAGACGCGCAGGACGACGCGGCTCGGCCGACCATGACGCACCGCATTGGTCAGCAATTCCTGGGCGATCCGGTAGAGGCTCAAGGCGGCCTGCGGCGGTATCCCGGCGAAATCGCCCGCGACGTCGATGCGAAACCGGGCGTCCTCCCTGCGATGCAGGTTCCAATCCGCCACGAGGCCCCGAAGGCTGCCTTCGAAGCCGATCTCGTCGAGATCGGGCGGCTGCAGTCGCGCCAGCGCGCTTCTCAACGTCGTCATCATCCTGCCGGCGATGTCCCCGATCGCCCGCGCATCTCCGGCGAGGTCGGGGCGGTCCTCCATTGCCCCCATCTCGATCGCCTCCGCCAGCGATGCCGTGGCGGTCAGGCACTGGCCGAACTCGTCGTGAAGGTCCCGTGCCAGACCACGCCGTTCATCCTCCTGGACCTGAAACAGCCTGAGCGTCAGCGCGGTGGCCTCGTCACGGCTCGCCCGCAGCCGGGTTGCCATGGCATCGAAGGCGCCGGCGATCCTGTCGAACTCACTGATCCCGAACAGCGGCAGGCGACCCACCGCGTCGCCTCGCTCGAGACCCCGCAGTCCGGCGACGATGGCACCGACCGGCGCGAGCAGGGGGCGCGCCGTCAGGGCCGTGAGGACAGCCATGGCGAGGGTCATGGCGGTCGCGATCCCGACGATCGGCCGGATCTGCCGCCAAGCCCGGGTGGAGGCGGCTCCGCGCTCGGCGAAGGCGCCCACGGTGCCGATGGAGCGACCGCGATAATCGATGCTGCGCAGGGTCGGCGCCGATCCGTCGAAGGTCAGGTCGAACAGAGTCTGGAACCAGGCCGGCGCCGGATCCCCGACCCCATCCCATCCGTTGCACAGTCGCTGCGCCGCCTCGGCCTGAATCGCGATCTCGACGCAGATCCCCGGCACGATGGTGAGGATCGTCGGCATTGCCTGCCAGTCCGGTGCGGGCAGCCTCCGGCCGTTCTCCGCGCTGCCGAGACCGGGCTGACGGGCGAGTTCGGCCGCGACCCGCGCGGCGGAAGTGGTGGCCTCCTCGTTCAAACCGCTCTGCGTCTCGCGCACGATCCAGGCCGCCGTCCCGGCAAGGCAGAGAGCAGCCACCATCAGGAAGCGCAGCAGGAGGCGGGACAGGAGGCTCAAGCTGCAGCCGTGCTGAGCCGGACGATTCATGATCAGGGCATCCCGGCCGAGAGGACCGGCGCGGTCGCGCCATGCGGCATCTGGCAACGATAGCGCCTCTCCGGGCAAGCGGTGGCCGAGCCGATCGGGAAGAATTCCCGCCTGCCGTCGGGACATCTTCCCTCGCGCCGGCCGAAGACCTGCGCGACAATCGGATCACGACCGACGTCAGGACCCTCACCATGCACGGCTCGAGATCGCCCGTTTCCCTGGCACTCCCCTGCCTGACACGCCGAACCCTCCTCGGCGCCGCTCCACTGCTGCCGTTGCTGTGGTCCAAGGCCGCCGTCGCCACTGCCGCCGCCGCGATCTACCGGGTCGGCGCGTTCGAGGTCGAGCCTCTCGACGACGGCATGTTCCCCTTGGAGCCGAGCATGATCCCGGCCGCCGACAGCGAGGCGGGGCGCGCTCTGCTGACCGCCGCCGGCCTCCCGCCGAATGGACCTTCGCCGGAGCCGGTCAATGCGTTCCTGGTCCGTCGCGGGACGCGGCTATGCCTGGCGGATGCCGGCTGCGGCACCCTGTTCGGCCCCGATCTCGGTCGGATGCCGACGGCTCTTTCCGCACGTGGGATCGACCCGTCTCGCATCGACGCCGTCTGGCTGACCCATCTCCACGTCGATCATGCCGGCGGCCTGCTCCTCCCCGGCGGCGCGGCGCGCTTCCCCAACGCTGAGATCGTGGTGCAGGACGCCGAGGCGGTCTACTGGAGCGATCCGGCCTCACGTAGCCGGGCCCCGGCGGAGATGGGGCCGTTCTTCGACACCGCCCTGGCCGTTCTCGCTGCTTATGCGGGGCGCATACGGCGTGTCACCGGCCATGCCGACCTCATGCCGGGCGTCACCTCCGTACCCTTGCCCGGCCATACGCCCGGCCATGCCGGTCTTCTCTTCGAGGATGGCGGCCAGCGTCTGCTGGTCTGGGGCGACGTCATCCACTCCCGCATCCTGCAGATACCGCATCCCGACTGGTCCGTGATCTGGGACCTCGACCCGGCCGAGGCGTTGGCGACGCGGCGGCGGGTTCTCGACAGGGCGGTGGTGGAGGGGCTGGCGGTTGCCGGGATGCACCTCACCAACCGTGGACATATCGAGAGGAGCGGCGCCGGCTATGCCTTCATCGCCTCGCCGCCATGATCGAGCCCATGACCCTCAGCACGCTTCAGGACTCAAGGCCGGCGACCACTTTTGCTGACATGCTTGGGCGGGTCGGTCATCCCGCCTTGGCGATGGGTGGTTTCTGCGTGACGCTCCAATGGGCGGCCGCCACGCGTCTCGTGGGGTCCCCTTCGCCATTGCCGGCCTTGCCGTTGCGGCAGGTTCGGTTCCGGCCCGTGCCTTTGGCCTCGTAGAGCGCCATGTCGGCCGCCTCGACCAGTCCCCCGGCCGTGACCGCGACGCCGCAGCTCGTCGCCACCCCGATGCTGACGCTGACGAAGCCGAGATCGTCGTTCCTGTTGCCGTGCAAGAGGCTCTTCTCGGCGACGCTGCGGCGGAACCGTTCCGCGAATGCATAGGCTTCGTCGGGGTCTTTGGTGTGCATGAGCACGGCGAACTCCTCGCCGCCATAGCGGCACACGAACGCCCCCGAGCCCGCGGCCGTCTTAGCCAGGAGGGTGGCGACCTCACGCAGGCAGGTATCGCCCGCGCCGTGGCCGTAATGATCGTTGAAGAGCTTGAAGTGATCGACGTCGATCAACATCACGGTGAAATGCCGGCCTGCCAGGCTGGCCTCCCAGAACTCCGAGAGTTCACGGGCGAAGGCCCGGCGATTGGCGATGCCGGTGAGGGAATCGGTCGTGGAGAGGTGCGCGAGGGTCGTGTTGTCCTCGGCCAACCGCTTGGCGCGCAGGGTTTCGCGCAGGTTGACGAGATAATCCCGGCGGTTCGCGGCTTCGATCCTGTAGGTGGCGACGAGGCTGAAGAGGATGCCGGTCATCATGTCGAGACCGAGGACGCCCCCCACGGAGGGAACGATGTCCGGCTTGAGACACAGCCCCGCCACCACGGCGACGGCCGTGATGCCCGACAGGAAGCAGGCCCAGAAAAACCGCAGGGGCAGGGTGATGTTGGCGAAGAGGACACTGAGCCAGATCGTCGCCGTGGTCAGCGAGACCAGGGGGCCCGTTCCCATCCAGAAGATCAGGATGGGGATGCCGGTGGCGGCGAGCATGCCGATCCCGCCGATGGCTTCCCGAACCGGCCCGCTGACCCGCCCTACCGCCCAGATGATGAGCAGAGCGAGTGGAGTCATCGCAAAGACGCGCAACCCGACATTGAGCAGGGCCTGGTCCGGCGTCGTCACGAAACCCGCGATATTGTAGACGTGGAAGACCACCATGCCGAGGATGATCGTGCGACGAATGTCCCGGATGCGCTTCTCGCGCGTGTCGTCCTCGAAACGCGCTTCGAGATCGGTGTCGAAGGCGAGCTTCAAGCTCTGTGTGTGCAACTGCCGATCGATGGCGTCGAGCATGCGCACGTCTGCGCCGACGCTCGAGGCATCGAGCGCTGGCTTCACGTCAATGTTCAACCGGCAAATTGATTGTTCAGTCACGCAATGCGTCCACGCCTCACGGCCATTCGCCCCGAAGGCACCCTAGCCCAAGCTTTGGGCCACCCCGTCCCCAACCTCGAAACTGCCGTTTTGTCCCATCGCTGTGTCAGACATACCGCCAGCTTGGACGAATATACCTAATGGAGCTGAATTCTCCTGAAAACGATTGATCAAATTTGATCGATTCTCATGCAACTTCAAATGGAATTCAGCGAGCCTTCGGTTCGGGTTTGCATGGGACATTTGCGCTTTGCACCCAACCTCGTGCATCTCCCCCTGAACGCTTCGCCGGCACGAATGTGCCATGCGGATTCGTCACCCTTGGAGATTGCCTTGCCGCCTCGTCAGACCGACCACGAGATCGATCCGCTCTTCATCGAGCGCCGCTCGCCGCGCGCCTTTACAGGTGAGGCCGTGCCGGAAGCCGAGTTGCTGCGCATGTTCGAGGCCGCTCGATGGGCGCCGTCAGCGTATAACTCGCAGCCCTGGCGCTTCCTCTACGCCCTGCGCGACACGCCCGACTGGCAGGTGTTCTTCGACCTGATCGTGCCCGGCAACCAAAAATGGGTGAAGGATACCGGGGCCATCGTCATCCTGGTCTCGAACACGCAGATGAAGGTCGGCGACGAATTGAAGCCGTCCTGGAGCCATTCCCTCGACACCGGCGCGGCCTCGGCCAACTTCCAACTCCAGGCCATCCGCCAGGGCTGGCATGCGCATGGAATGACCGGCTTCGACAGGGAGCGCACGATTACGGCCCTCAACGTACCGGAGACCTATCGAGTCGAGGCCGCCTATGGCGTCGGCCGGATGACCAATGCGGCCGATCTCACGGAGGAGCAGACCGCGAAGGAGAGCCCGACCGGACGCCGTCCGATCACGGATTTCGTGTTCGCCGGCGGCTTCGGAATCGCCGGGGAGTGAGGTCTTCGTGGTGCTGAAACCGGCCTCCGACTACGATGCCCTCGTGTCGGGCTTCGCCTGGGACATTCCCGAGCGGTTCAACATCGGCGTCGATGTCTGCGACCGCTGGGCCGGGATCGACCCGGGTCGCGCCGCGATCCACGACGTCTCGTCCTCGGGGGCGGTGACGACGACGACCTTCGGGGACTTGAGCGAGGCATCGAACCGCCTCGCTCATGCCCTCGTCGGGCTCGGCCTGCGCCCCGGCGACCGCGTCGGTGTGCTGCTGCCGCAATCGGCGGCCGTCGTGATCGCCCATGCCGCCGCCTACAAGCTCGGTGCCATAGCCCTGCCGCTGGCAGGCCTGTTCGGCCCGGAGGCGCTGGAATATCGCCTGTCGGATTCCGGCGCTGCCGCGCTCATCACCGATGCGGCCGGACTGGCGAAGATCGATGGTATCCGCCACGCCCTCCCGTCCCTCGCCCATCTCGTCTGTCTCGACGGCGCCGTCGGCGGAGCCCTGGACTATGCCGATCTGATCGGTTCGGCCCCGGCCGGCTTCACGGCCATCGACAGCCGGGCCGACGATCCGGCCCTGATGATCTACACGTCCGGCACCACCGGTCTCGCCAAAGGGGCGCTCCACGCCCATCGCGTGCTCCTCGGCCATCTGCCGGGCTTTTCCATGATGCACGACTTCCCCCCCAAACCCGGCGACCTGATGTGGACGCCATCCGACTGGGCCTGGGCGGGCGGGCTCCTCAACGCGGTCCTGCCGAGCCTGCATCACGGCGTGCCGGTGGTGGCGCGGCCCACCGCGCGGTTCGCGCCGGAATCGGCCCTGGCCCTCATCGCCGAACTCGGAATCACGACGACGTTCCTGCCGCCCACCGCCCTCCGGATGCTGCGCGGCGTGCCCGACCCGCGGGGGCGCTTCGATCTCTCCCGTCTGCGCAACATCGCCTCGGCCGGCGAGGCCCTGGGCCCCGAGACGTTCGAGTGGGTCCGCGGCGAACTCGGTCTCACCATCGGCGAGGCCTATGGCCAGACCGAGTGCAACCTCGTCCTCGCCTCCTGCAAGGCGGCCGGCATCGCGCGGGCAGGCTCCACCGGCCGGCCGGTGCCCGGCCACCGGGTCATGATCCAGCGCACCGACGGCAGCGAGACGGCGGTGGACGAACCCGGCGAGATCTGCGTCGCCAGGCCCGACCCGGTGATGTTCCTCGGCTACTGGAACCAGCCCGAGGCCACCGCCGCCAAGTTTCGCGGGGAGTGGATGCTCACCGGGGACACCGCCCGGCGGGATGTCGACGGCTACGTCCATTTCATCGGCCGCGAGGACGACCTCATCACCTCGGCGGCCTACCGTATCGGCCCGGTGGAGATCGAGGATTGCCTTCTGCGCCATCCGGCGGTCGCCTCGGCGGCGGCAGTGGGCAAGCCGGACCCGCTCCGCACCGAGATCGTCAAGGCCTTCGTGGTCCTGCGTGACGGAGTCGCTCAGAGCGACGCCCTGGCCGACGAGATCAAGGCCTTCGTCCGCTCGCGCCTCTCGGCCCATGAATATCCCCGCGAGATCGCGTTTCGCGAGTCCCTGCCGATGACGACCTCGGGCAAGATCATCCGGCGGCAGTTGCGCGACGAGGGCTGAGGCTCATCCACCGCGCCCAGGTGCGATCACCGACGGCGCGATCACGCCAGGCGAGGGCAGGCCGAGGAGGAGGGCGAGGTCGGGCGCGGCATCCTCTGCGAGAAGATCGGCGAGCGTGTACCGGTCCAGCACCGCGAGGAAGGCCGCCAGGGCTTCGCCTAGGGCCTTTCGGAGCCGACAGGGGGCGGTGATCGCGCAGGCGCCGTTCGCGAAACATTCGACGAGGGCGAGATCCTCTTCCGTCTGCCGCACCACGGTGCCCACCACGATCTCGGCGGGGGGACGAGCGAGCCGCAGGCCGCCGCCACGACCGCGCGTCGTCTGCACGAGGCCGATGCGGCCGAGCTGATGCACCACCTTCGTGAGATGGCTTTCTGAAATTCCATAGGCGCGCGCGATCTCGGCGATCGAACTCACCCGGGTCTCGTTCAACCCGAGATAGATCAAGGTGCGCAGGGCGTAGTCGGTGTAGCGGGTCAGGCGCATCCCGCCCTCCTACAGGTTTTTAAAGATACATTCCCCTTGCATCTTCTAGCGCGCATCGGCGATAAGGTTCATATGAAATGAACCTTTGGAGCCCGCCTTGTCCCAGCCCCTGACGCCCGCCACCATCGCCCTCATCAAGGCTACCGTTCCGGCCCTCGAAGCCCATGGGCTGACCATCACGAAGCGGATGTACGAGCGCCTGTTCCGGGATCCGGCGATGCGCGACCTGTTCAACCAGTCGCATCATGGCGAGACCGGCTCGCAGCCCAAGGCGCTGGCCCTGGCAGTGCTCGCCTATGCGCGCCACATCGACGATCTCGGTGCCTTGAGCGGAGCCGTGGAGCGGATCGCTCAGAAGCATGTCGCCCTGAACATCCTGCCGGAGCATTACCCCTTCGTGGCGGACGCGCTCCTCGGCGCGATCCAGGACGTCCTCGGTAATGCGGCCACCGCGGAGATCTGTGCCGCATGGGGGGAGGCCTACTGGTTCCTGGCGCATATCCTGATCGGTCGCGAGGCGGAGATCGCGCGCGACCTCGCGCACAAGCCGGGTGGCTGGAACGGGTGGCGCGACTTCGTCGTCGAATCGGTGACGGAGGAAAGCGAGACGATCCGGTCCTTCGTCCTGACGCCGCGCGATGCCGGGCCGGTCCTGCGTCACGAGGCCGGCCAGTATCTCGGGATGCTCATCGACCTGCCCGGGCAGGGCGTGCTCAAGCGCAACTACTCGATCTCCTGCGCACCGAACGACCGGGCCTATCGCATCACGGTCAAGCGTGAGGACCGGCCGGGCGAACCGGCCGGGATCGTCTCCAACTGGCTGCATGCGGAGGCAAAGCCGGGCACTGCCCTGCGCTTGGCGCCCCCCGCCGGCGATTTCTTCCTCGACCGTTCGACGAACGCGCCCATCGTCCTCGTCAGCGGCGGCGTCGGCCTCACGCCGATGCTGAGCATGCTGGAGACGCTGGTCGAAACAGGAGCCGACCGGCCGGTCTGGTACGTCCACGGCTCCCTCAGCGGCCGTTTCCATGCGATGCGCGAGCATGTCCGTGGCCTGGCGGCCCAAGCGCCGAATATCGAGGTCCGGACGTTCTACGCCGTGCCGGAGGAAGCGGATCGCAAGGGCATCGATTTCGATGCCGGCGGCCTGATCACGGCGGATTGGCTGGCGCGCGAGACTCCGCTCGCTGAGGCGACCTACTACCTGTGCGGCCCCAAGCCGTTCCTCGCCTCCCTCGTTCACGGCCTCGCCCGCCATGGTGTTCCGGCCGGGAGGGTGCGGTTCGAGTTCTTCGGTCCGGCCGACGAACTCGTGGAGGAGCCCCGTCAGGCGGCCTGAGACTAGGCAGGCCTCAGGGCGAGTCAGGGGCTGGGCGGGGCTGCCCCGTCCCTGGCTTCCTGCAATCGGCGAACCCATTGCCAGAACGGGTCGGCGCTTGCCTTGGCGACACTGTCCGGCGGTGCCGGTACGATCTCGGAGACCAAGGTGGGGATCGTCACGCCGTAGGTCGTCGTCAGCCAATCCCGGAAGGGAGGGTTGTCGACCTCCATCTCGTAATCCGGTTCGTCCTCCGGCTCCGCGTCGGGATGCGCGAGCCCGGTCCCCAACTCGTTGTGCCCGATGGCGAGAAGCCGCAGGAAATCGAGGGGTGTCTGTCCGAGGACGCAAAGGCCGTCGCCTTCGGATCCGAGATGGACGATGCGCTGACGTCCCTCGTCGTCGAGCCAGAAGGCCGCGTAGGAACCGTCCGCGCCCGTCCGGGCGAAGGGGATCAGGCGCGAGGCGGGTTCCGGGCTTCCGAACCAGGCCTCGGCATAGGCCCGAGCCTCGTCCTCACCCTCGACCCGGAACAGAACGACTGCACCGCGGTAAGGCGGATCCAAGGGCTGGAGCGTCCCGAACATATCTCCGGGCACACGCTGGCTCTCGTGCAGAAGGCTCCGCTCCTCGATCCAGTCGAACAGGGCGGCGATCTCCGGCGGCAGCGTGAAGCCGGCCGAAAGGCGCGCGCGCATCTCGTCGGCAAAGCGTCCCATCCGGTCTTTCCTTCCCGTCCCGCAATCCCGATCCCAAACCGGCGCAGCCTGGAACACGTATAAAGACATCTTTATGTCTTGATTGCTTCGCGTCGGTTCGCCTGCTATAGGCCTTCGCCATAACGAAGCGAGAGAGAGCATCGCCCCCATGGCACATGATTATATCGTCAAGGACATCGGCCTGGCCGAGTACGGCCGCAAGGAAATCTCGATCGCCGAGACCGAGATGCCGGGCCTGATGGCCACCCGCGAGGAATACGGTCCGTCGCAGCCCCTGAAGGGCGCGAAGATCGCCGGCTCGCTGCACATGACGATCCAGACGGCCGTGCTGATCGAGACCCTGAAGGCTCTCGGCGCGGACATCCGCTGGGTCTCGTGCAACATCTACTCGACCCAGGACCATGCCGCCGCCGCCATCGCCGCCGCCGGCATCCCGGTCTTCGCCATCAAGGGCGAGACGCTCACCGAGTATTGGGATTACACCTCCAAGCTGTTCGACTGGCATGACGGCTCGATGCCGAACATGATCCTCGACGATGGCGGCGACGCCACCATGTTCGTGCATCTCGGCCTGCGCGCCGAGAACGGCGACACCGCCTTCCTCGACAAGCCCGAGTCGGAGGAAGAGGAGATCTTCTTCGCGCTCCTGAAGAAGAAGCTTTCCGAGAAGCCGAAGGGCTGGTTCGCCGGCCTCGCCGATTCGATCAAGGGCGTCTCGGAAGAGACCACCACCGGCGTTCACCGCCTCTACAACCTCGCCAAGGAGGGCAAGCTGCTCTTCCCGGCGATCAACGTGAACGATGCCGTCACCAAGTCGAAGTTCGACAACCTCTACGGCTGTCGTGAATCGCTGGTGGACGGCATCCGCCGCGGCACCGACGTGATGATGGCCGGCAAGGTCGCCATGGTCGCGGGCTTCGGCGACGTCGGCAAGGGCTCGGCCTCTTCGCTGCGCCATGCCGGCTGCCGCGTGCTCGTGTCCGAGGTCGATCCGATCTGCGCCCTCCAGGCCGCCATGGAAGGCTACGAGGTCGTGACGATGGAGGACGCCGCTCCCCGCGCCGACATCTTCGTCACCGCCACGGGCAACAAGGACATCATCACCCTCGACCACATGCGGGCGATGAAGGACCGGGCGATCGTCTGCAACATCGGCCATTTCGACAACGAGATTCAGGTCGCCGGCCTGAAGAACATGCAGTGGTCGAACATCAAGCCGCAGGTGGACGAGATCACCTTCCCCGACGGCCACCGCATCATCCTCCTGTCGGAGGGACGCCTGGTGAATCTCGGCAACGCCACGGGCCACCCGTCCTTCGTGATGTCGGCCTCGTTCACCAACCAGACGCTCGCCCAGATCGAGCTCTGGACGAATCCGGGCAAGTACGAGAAGCAGGTTTACACCCTGCCGAAGGCGCTCGACGAGAAGGTGGCGATGCTCCATCTCGAGAAGATCGGCGTGAAGCTCTCGAAGCTCCGTCCCGATCAGGCCGCCTATATCGGCGTCTCCGAGAACGGTCCCTTCAAGCCGGATCATTACCGCTACTGATCGGACGGGCGGGAGGCGGCTCTCGCCGGCTCCCGAATACGCGATGAGAAAGGCCCGGCGTCTCGCCGGGCTTTTTTCGTCACGGGGTCCGTGTCGCGTCGGCGCCGCCAGTGTGTCCTTTCTGCGCCGATGCCCGGGCAACCGATCGGCAACATGGTGAACTTAAGCTTAACCCTCTTCCGGCAGGATTCCGGCTCGCGCTAGTGTGGGGTGATTCCTCATGTGGAGGTAACCCCGCAGCCGCCTTTCGAGGCGTGTCGCGGGTAGGGCGCAGTTGCGCCTCAGCGACGATTCGTAGGGGCGGTACGTGTCATGAGGGTCGATGAAACGGCACGCCTATACGGGCGTGTCGGCGCTGCCGTCGTCTCTGTCGCGGCAGGCATCGCGATGGTGAGACATGCCACGGCTGCCTCCGCCGATGGAGCGATCGCGCCGGTGCCGACCGCCGCGACGCTCGGCTCCGGCTATGCCGGCGACCCATCGTCGTGGGGGTTCGGCCTGCCGCTGCATATGCACAACGCCACCGGCCTCGCGATCCTCATCGGTCTCACGGTCTTCGCTACGATCCTGTCCTTGCTGCATCTGCGCGAGCGCGGACGATGGACGCGGCGCGAGCGCGCCCTCATCGCCGATCTGGATACCCTGCGCGGCTCCGAGGACCGGGCCGAGATGCTGCTCAGCTCCGAGCGGCAGGTCATCGTCACATGGTCGGGGCGCGGCGAGGCCATCATCGAAGGCGATCTCAGCCTCGCCTTCGACGGCAACCGCGTGAAACCCGGCCCGGCGGGGCTCATCCTCGCCTTCGGAACCTGGCTGGTGCCGGCGGATGCGGGCGCGATCGAAGCCTCGCTCGATGCGTTGCGCGAACGCGGCGCCGGGTTCCGCATGACGGTGCGGGCCCAATCGGGGCGGATCATCGACGCGCACGGGCAGCCCTTGGCCGGACGGGCCCTGCTGCGCTTGCGCGAGACCACCGAGGAGCATCGCGAACTCGCCGAATTGCGCGAGACCCTCGACGAGACCAAGCGCGGCCTGTCCGCCCTCGCAAGCCTCCTCGACGCGATTCCCCAACCGGTCTGGCGCCGGAACCGCGATGGCAGCCTGGCCTGGGTCAACACGGCCTATGTCGCCGCCGTCGAAGCCGGAAGCCGCGAGACGGCCATCGCCGACGGGATCGAACTCCTCGATCGTCAGGCGCGGGACCTCATCGCCCGTAGCGACGGTGATCGGACGGCGTCCGGGGGCAGGGCGGCAAAGCGCCTGTCGGCGGTGGTGGCCGGCGGTCGGCGCATCCTCGACGTCACCGAAGCCGTCATCGAATCCGGTCGCGTGGGCATCGCCGTGGACGTCTCGGAACTGGAGAGCGTCCGCGCCGACCTGCAGCGCCAGATGGACGCCAACGTCCGCACCCTCGATCAGCTTCCCACCGCCGTGGCGATGTTCGACGCGCGCCAGCGGCTGATCTTCCACAACGCCGCCTATCGCCAGCTCTGGAGCCTCGACCAGGGCTTCCTCGATTCCGGCCCCCTGGACGGCGAGATCCTCGATCATCTGCGTGCCGCCCGGAAGCTTCCCGAGCAGGCCGACTTCAAGGCGTGGAAATCCGACGTGCTCGCCGCCTACCGCGCCGTGGAAGCCAGTGAGACCTGGTGGCATCCGCCGGATGGGCGGTCGCTGCGTGTCGTCGCCGATCCCAATCCCCAGGGCGGCCTGACCTACCTGTTCGACGACGTCTCCGAGAACGTGAAGCTCGAATCCCGCTACAACGCCCTGATGCGGGTGCAGGCCGAGACCCTGGACACCCTCAAGGAACCCGTCGCCGTGTTCGGCGCCGATGGCCGCCTGACCTTCGCCAACCGCGCCTTCGCGACCCTGTGGCGGCTGGAGGACGAGACCCTCAATGAGCGTCCCCGCGTCGACACGGTGATCGAGGCCTGCCGCAAGTTGGCGCCGGACGAGGAGCCCTGGCTCGACATCCGCGGCGCCATCACCGGGCTGGAGAGCCGGGCCGGCCTCACCTGCCGCCTGGAGATCGTGGACGGAACGGTGCTCGATTGCGCCGCCCAGCCCCTGCCGGAGGGGGCGACGCTGCTCACCCTCATCGACGTCACCGCCAGCGTGAACGTGGAGCGGGCGCTGACGGACAAGAACGACGCCCTGGAACGGGCCTCGCAGCTGCGCGACACCTTCGTCCACCACGTCTCCTACGAACTGCGCTCGCCGCTCACCAACATCATCGGCTTCACCCAGCTTCTCGGCGACGAGAGCGTGGGGGCGCTCAACGAGCGCCAGCGCGAATATTCCGATCACATCATGCGCTCTTCGGGGGCGCTCCTCGTGATGATCAACGACATTCTCGATCTCGCCTCGATCGATGCCGGTTCCCTCGAACTCGCCCGCGAGGTCATCGACGTTCGGGCGACGGTGGAGGCGGCCGCCCGCGGCCTGGAGGACCGTCTGGCCGAATCCGCCATCGGCCTCGATCTCGACATGCCCGCCGACATCGGCAGTTTCGTCGCCGACGGAAAGCGCGTGCGCCAGATCCTGTTCAACCTGCTCTCCAACGCCGTCGGCTTTTCCTCACCCGGTCAGGTGGTTCGCGTCACGGCCCACCGGACGGAGTCGGAGCTCACCCTGACCGTCCGCGACGAGGGGCGCGGGATGCCGGAAGAGGTCGCCGCCCGGGTGTTCGACCGTTTCGAGAGCCGCACCCTGGGAACCCGCCATCGCGGCGTCGGCCTCGGCCTCTCCATCGTGCGCTCCTTCGTGGAGCTCCATGGCGGCCGGGTGGAACTCTCATCCAAACCTGGGGCCGGCACCCGCGTGACCTGCACGTTTCCCGTGAACGTCGCGGAGGCGAAACGCGCGGCGGCGGAATGACGCTGCCGATCGACGGGTATCGCGGTGCCGGCGACGAAGCGCCCGTCGCGGACCGTTCCCCGTCGTCAAGGTCCATTCCGGCGTCGGCAGGCCCCTGACTTTGCCCGGCGACGTCATCGCCCCTGATCCATCCCGTGAAAACGATGTCGGCCCGCTCGGGGCCGCTGGCCCGGACATGCGGCACCCCTTGGGGTGGATGGCGACTTTGATTAAGGGTGCTTGCGTTAGATGAGCGGCGTGCCTCACGTCTCGGCCATTCCGTGGCCGGGCTTCGAGGCCGCAGTGCAAATGGCGCGGACGGAGGATGTGGCGGTGAGTGAGGACGGTTCGGGCGAGCCCCGGCGCGAGACCAAACCCGCCTGGGCCTTCGTCCTTCCCGACGAAGGCGCCACGGAGGACCTCGGCCGCTTTCTCGCGGAGTTCCTGCTGCCGGGCGACATCGTCGCTCTGTCCGGCGGGCTCGGCGGCGGCAAGACGACTCTTGCGCGGGCGTTGATCCGCGAACTCACGGGCGAGCCCGAGCTCGAAGTTCCGAGCCCGACCTTCACCCTGATCCAGCCCTACGAAGGCAAGAACGGCCGACAGATCGTCCATGCCGACCTGTACCGATTGCGCGGGCCGGACGAGCTGGTGGAACTCGGTTTCGACGAGATGACCGAGACCGCGATCACCCTCGTGGAATGGCCGGAGCGCCTCGGCTCGCGTGATGGTCCGATCCTGTCCGTGGATCTGTCGCTGAGGCCGGAATTCGGCGAGGGCTCGCGTTTTGCCCGCATCGACGGCCAGGGCGGGATGCGCGCCCGCATGCAGCGCGCCCGCGCCCTGCGGGCCCTCCTCGACCGCAGCGGCTGGGACGAGGCGGAACGCATCCTGATGCAGGGCGATGCGTCCTCGCGCGCCTACGAGCGTCTGGTGAAACCGGACGGGACCAGGGCCGTGCTGATGATCTCCCCGGCCCGGCCGGACGGGCCGCCGGTGCGCAACGGCAAGCCCTACAGCGCCATCGTCAAGCTCGCCGAAAGCGTCCACGCCTTCGTCGGCGTCGACCGCGGCCTTCGTGCCCTCGGCTTCTCGGCGCCCCGCATCTACGGCGAGGATCTCGACGAGGGCCTGCTCATCATCGAGGATCTCGGCTCGGAACCGGTGGTGGATGCCAATGGCCCTCGCCCCGAGCGCTATGCCGAGGCCGTGCGGCTGCTGGCCAAGCTCCACGCCACCGAACTCCCCGGGGTTCTCCCCGTCGCCGATGGGGTCGACCACGTCCTGCCGCCCTACGATCTCGAAGCCCTGCTGTTCGAGACCGAGCTCCTGCCGGACTGGTACTGCCCGTCGGTGATCGGCGCCTCGCTGCCCGCACCCGCCCGCTCCGAATTCGTGGCGCTCTGGGCCGAGGTGTTGCGCGGGGTCGAGCCGGAACGTCCGACCTGGACCCTGCGCGACTATCATTCGCCGAACCTGATCTGGATGCCCGACCGCGAGGGGCTGGAGCGCATCGGCGTGATCGACTTCCAGGACGCGGTGCTCGGTCACCCCGCCTACGATCTCGCCTCCCTGCTGCAGGATGCCCGCGTCGACGCCACGGCCGAGTTCGAACTGCGCCTGCTCGGCCTCTATGTGCGTGAACGGCGCAGTCGCGAGCCGGATTTCGACATGCAGGGCTTCGCGCGGGCCTATGCGGTGATGGCCGCACAGCGCGCCACCAAGATCCTCGGCATCTTCGCCCGACTCGACAAGCGGGACGGCAAGCCGGCCTACCTCGGGCATCTGCCGCGGATCGAGGGCTATCTCGCCCGCAACCTCGCCCATCCGGCGCTCACCCGCATTCGCCTGTGGCACGAGGAACATCTGCCGCATCTCGTGGCCAAGGAGGCACCGGAGGAGGGCGAGGCCTGAGGCGGCTCCCGTCAGACCGCCGGGCGGAGCGAAAGCCTGAGCCCGCGGAGGCGGGCGCCGGCGACTGAGGCCAGCGAGAAAGCCAGGGCAAGCGCTTCGAGCGATTGCCCTGCGGGGCCGCGCTTTCGGGCTTGACCCGAGGAGCGAGTTCCCCACGATGCCGCCGCACCGATGCCCTAGCCCTCGCCCCCGAGACGCCGACGGAATGTCCGACAGCCCCGTATCCGCCATTCAGCACGCCTTCGTCCTCGCGGCGGGCCTCGGCAAACGCATGCGGCCGATCACGGCGACCGTGCCCAAACCCCTGGTGGAAGTGGCCGGCCGGGCCCTGCTCGACCATGCCCTGGACAGGGCGGCGGAAGCCGGAATCGGGCAGGCGGTGGTCAACGTCCATTACCTCGCCGACCTGCTCGAAGGTCATCTGGCGCGCCGCAGGACGGCGCCGGCGATCCGGATCTCCGATGAGCGCGACGTCCTCCTCGAAACCGGAGGCGGCGTGAAGAAGGCCCTGCCGCTTCTGGGCCCGGACCCCTTCGTCGTCCTCAACTCGGATTCGTTCTGGCTCGAAGGGCCCCAGCCCAATCTCGGCCGTCTCATCGAGACCTGGGAGCCGGAGCGGATGGACATTCTGCTCCTCGTCGCGCCCACGGCGACGAGTCTCGGCTACGAGGGCAAGGGTGATTTCGTCATGAATGCCGGCGGCGCCCTCCAGCGCCGGAGCGAGCGCGAGGTGGCACCCTTCATCTATGCCGGGGTCGCCATCCTCAAACCGGAGCTGTTCGCGGATACGCCCGACGGCTCGTTCTCCCTCAATCTGCTGTTCGACCGCGCCATTGAGCGGGAACGGCTGTTCGGCTTGCGCCTCGACGGCCAATGGCTCCATGTCGGCACCCCGGAGGCGATCGAGGCCGCCGAGGCGCGGGTGAAGGCGAGCGTGCAGGTGCAGTGACACGTCAGGATCGGAACGACGACATGACGGAGTCTCGCGTCTTCACGATCCCCCCCGGCGCCTCCTTCCTGCCGACCCTCGCCGACGCGCTGATCTCCGGCCATCTCGTCGGGGATGTCGCCGGTGATCCTTTCGCCCTGGCCAGCGTCACCCTCTATCTGCCGACGCGGCGCGCGACGCGGGCCCTGTCCGCGATCCTGGCCGAGCGGCTCGGCAGCGCGCTCCTGCCGCGCCTGATCCCCCTGGGCGAGGCGGACGAGGCCGAACTCGACGTCGCCGCCAATCCCCTGATCGAGAACGGCTCCGACCTGCTCGCCCCGGCGATGCCGCCCCTGGAGCGCCGGTTGATCCTCGCCCGCCTCGTCCAGGCCTGGGCCGAGACCGTCGACCGCAAGCTCCTTCCCATGGGCGACGACGTGCCCTTCCTCGTTCCCTCCTCGCCGGCGGACGCCGTCTATCTCGCCTCCGATCTCGAGAAGCTGATGGATGCCCTCACCGTGGAGGGCGTGGCCTGGACCGAGATCGCCAGCGCGGTGGAGGCCGAGTACTCGCATTACTTCGGCCTCACCCTCGATTTCGTTCGCATCGCCGCCGAGAACTGGCCCAAGATCCTGCATGACCGCGCCTTGAGCGACCCGGTGGCCCGCTCGCGCACGCTCATCCTCGCGGAGGCGACACGGCTGCTCCGTGACAAGCCCGGCGACCCGGTCATCATCGCCGGTTCCACCGGGTCGGTACCCGCGACCGCAAAGCTGATCGCGGCCGTCGCCACCCTGCCGAGGGGAGCGGTGGTGCTGCCGGGCCTCGATACCGACCTCGACGAGGCCGGTTGGGACGCCATCGAGGCGGGGGAGGGGGCGGATCGCGAGATCGCCCACGGCCATCCCCAGGCTATCCTGCATCGGCTTCTCGGCCCCGGCTGTCTCGATCTCGGTCGCGGAGCGATCACGGCCCTGGGGCAGCCGACGCCTCGCGACCGGGCGCGGACGGCGCTGCTGTCGCAGGCTCTGCGCCCGGCCGAGACCACCGATGCCTGGTCGGAGCTATCGCCCGATGCGCGCCGCGACATCGCCGATACGGGAATGGCGGGCATCGCGGTGATCGAAGCCGCCGACGAGCGGGAGGAGGCCCTGGCGGCCGCCATCGCCCTGCGCGAGACCCTGGAGACTCCAGGCGCCACGGCCGCTCTCGTCACCCCCGACCGGAACCTCGCCATACGGGTGGCGGCCGAACTCGCGCGCTGGGGGATCGTCGCCGAGGATTCCGCCGGCGAGGCGCTCTCCGTCAGTCCGGCCGGGCGTCTGGCGCGCATGGCGGCCGAGATGGCGGCGGACTTGCAGCCGCATCGCGTGATCGCCCTCCTCGCCCATCCGCTCGTGCATCTCGGCATGACGCGCGACGAGATCCGGCGTGGGGCGGCGGCCCTGGAAATCGGGGCCCTTCGCGGGCCGGCACCCGCTCCCGGCTTCGAGGGATTGCGCCGGGCCCTCGCCGACCGGCGGAAGGCGACGGGACGCATCCCCCGCGCCCAGCGCCGCCTCACCGATATCGATTGGGATCTGGCGGCCCGGATCGTCGACGGCCTGGAACAGGCTTTCGACGGGTTCCTTCGGTCGGAGGAGGGTGGAAGGGTCGATCTCGTCGCCCTGGGGCGCAGCCATGCCGCGGTCTTCGAGCGGCTGATCGCCCCTGCCGAGGCAGACGGGCCGCTGGAGGACAACTCGATCTGTGTCCTCGACACCCTGTTCGACGACCTCTCCACCTCGGAACCGGGTCTGTTGCCGGGACTGCCCCTCGACTACCCGGCCTTCTTCACGGCGCTCGCCCGCGAGCGGGTGGTGACCTGCAGCGGCGAGCGCCCCCATCCCCGCCTGCGGATCCTCGGCCTCCTCGAAGCCCGGTTGCTTGATGCCGACCGCATCGTGCTCGGCGGCCTCGACGAGGGCGTGTGGCCGATGAAGACGGTGACCGACGCTTTCCTCAACCGCCCCATGCGCGAACGCATCGGCCTCAATCCCCCCGAGCGGCGGATCGGACAGAGCGCCCACGATTTCGTCCAGGCGCTCGGCTGCCACGATGCCGTCATCACCCGCTCGGCCAAACGTGAGGGCGCACCCACGGTGCCCTCGCGCTTTCTCCAGCGCCTCCAGGCTTTTGCCGGCGAGGCCTGCTGGGACCGCGCCCGCGAGAGGGGGCGGCGCTTCCTCGATTACGTCTCCGCTCTCGACCGAGGCATCGGCCCGGTGCCGGCGCGCCTGACCCAGCCGAAGCCGAAGCCCGATCCGGCCCTGTTTCCGCGGACCTTGAGCGTCACCGAGGTCGAGACCCTGGTGCGCGATCCCTACGTCATCTTCGCCCGCCACGTGCTCGGGCTCGATCCCCTGGAGCCCGTTGCCGGGCGGCCCGGCGCCAGCGAGCGGGGGACGCTGATCCATGCGATCCTCGGCGATTTCGCCGAGGCCCATCCCGAGATCCTGCCCGGCGATGCCGTTGAACGCCTGAACGCCCTGGCGCAGGCGGAATTCGCCGATATCGCGGACACCTTTCCCGAACTCTATGCCGAGTGGTGGCCGCGCTACGGCCGCATCGCCGTCGAATACCTGGATTGGGAGGCCGAGCGTCGTCCCGCCCTCATGCGGGTGCGGCCGGAGATGTCGGGCCGGTGGGCCCTGCCCATGGGCAAGGAGATCTTCACCCTGCGCGGGCGGGCCGACCGGATCGAGTTGCGCCGCGACGGGACCGCCTGCATCGTCGACTACAAGACCGGCCAGCCGCCCAGCAACAAGGAGGTCTTCGCCGGCTTCTCGCCCCAGCTCACCCTGGAGGCGGCGATGCTGAAGGCGGGCGCCTTCGAGGGCGTTCCGCGCACCGAAGCGACGCCCGACCTGCTCTACGTCCATGCCACCGGCGGGCGGAACCCGTTCACGCCTCTTCCGGTCAAGCCGCCGCGCGGCGACCCGCGTACCCTGGACGCCATCGTCGAGGAGCACGAGCGACGCTTCCGCGGCCTCGTCGCCCGCTTCATGGCCGGCGACGCGGCCTACGTCTCCCGTCCCTACCCGAAATTCGCCAAGTCCTACGGCGACTACGACCACCTCGCCCGCGTGCTGGAATGGTCGCTGGCCGGGGAGGGCGAGGGGTAATCAGGCCGCGCCGTGCGCCCGCACATGGTTCGGGCATTGGTTCGCCTCCACGGTAACGTGCGAGAGCCCTTCCAGATCGGCGAGCTTCGCCTTGTACGTCGCCGGTGCCTGCGGGTGGTCGGACACGAGGGAGACGATCAGCCCGGTATGGCCGGGGCCGAGGCGCCAGAGGTGGAGATCGGTGATCCTGTCGCCGTTCCTCTCCAGCCGGGTCCGCACGGAGTGGGCGAGATTGCGATCCGGAACCGCATCGAGCAGCGTCGCGCCGGCCGAGCGGATCAGGGTCCAGGACCAGGCGACGATCACCGCCGCACCTACCAATCCCATGGCCGGATCGAGCCAGGCGATGCCGAGATAGCGGCCCGCCAGCAGGGCGGCGATGGCCAGCACCGATGTCAGCGCATCGGCCAGGACGTGGACATAGGCCGCCCGTAGGTTGGTGTCCCCATGATCGCCGTGGCCGTGCCCTTCGTGACGGGCGTGGCCGTGATCGTGGCCGTGATCGTGGTCGTGACCATGGTGATGGGCATGGTCGTGCCCGTCTCCGTGGAGCAGCCAGGCGCTGGCGAGGTTCACGAGGAGGCCGAGGATCGCGATCGGCAGGGCTTCGCCGAAGGCGATGCCCTGCGGGCTGGTGAGGCGCAGGATGCTTTCATAGCCGATGGCGAGCGCGATCATGGCGAGGATGATGGCGCTGGCGAAGGCCGCGAGATCGCCGAGCTTGGCGGTTCCGAAGGCGAAGCGCGGGTTGTCGGCATGCAGCCGGGCGAATCGGTAGGCCAGGGCCGCGATGCCGAGGGCGGCCGCATGGGTGGACATGTGCCATCCGTCGGCGGTGAGGGCCATCGAGCCGAAGATCGTCCCGCCGACGATCTCGGCGACCATCATCGCCAGGGTCAAACCGACGACGAGGACGGTCCGGCGCTCGTTGCGCTCATGCGCATGTCCGAGGAAGTCGTGGCGATGCTGCCAGGTCTCGATGCTGTGGCTGTGCATGACGGGGCGTCCTGAGGGAATCGTCAGGCCGAAGATAGGGCGCTTTGGCGAGGCGATCATCCTTCTCTATGGAGAGTGGGAGCCAAGCCCGGAGCAGACAGGTTGCCCTTCGTCGTCGACGATCTCACCAAGGCGAGCCAGCGCCGCGCCGCCGATCCCCTGGCCTCGGCCTGGGTCTCCGCCAATGCGGGGGCGGGAAAGACGAAGGTCCTCACCGACCGGGTGGTGCGCCTGCTGCTGAACGGGGCGCCCCCCGCCCGCATCCTCTGCCTCACCTTCACCAAGGCGGCCGCCGCCAACATGTCGATCCGGGTCTTCCGGACGCTGGGCCGCTGGGTCACTCTGGACGATGGCGCGCTCACCGCCGAACTCACCGAACTGACCGGCGAGGCTCCGGCGCGCCGGACCCTGAAGGCGGCGCGGCGTCTGTTCGCCCGTGCCGTGGAAACGCCGGGCGGCCTCAAGATCGAGACCCTGCACGCCCTCTGCGAGCGGCTCCTGCACATGTTCCCGTTCGAGGCCAACGTGCCCGCCCGCTTCCAGGTGCTCGACGAGAATCAGGCCGCCGACCTGTTCTCAGCCGAGACCGACCGGGTCCTCGCCCTGGCGATGACCGGTCGGAACCCCGATCTGCGCTCCGCCTGGGACCGGGTCGGTCCGGAGGCCACGGGGGATACGCTCCGCGCGATCCTGCGCGCGGCCATGCGGGCGCAGTCGACCTTCGACGGGACGGACGGTCTCTCCGGCCCCCTCGCCGCCCTGTCCCGCTCCCTCGGCCTCTCAGCCGGCGAGACGGCCGATACGGTCCTCGACCGTATCCTCACCGGGGGCCTTGACGATTGGAGCGGCCTCGCCGAGCGCCTTCGCACGGGAAAATCCACCGATGAGGGGCTTGCCGACAGGTTGGTCGCGGCGGAGGCGACCCGCGATGCCTCGGCCCGGCTCGACCTCTACCGGTCTGTGTTCTTCACCGAGAAGGGCACGCCGAAGGCGGACAGGAGTCTCGGAACCAAGGACGTGCCGGGGGAGGTGAAGGAGGCGCTCCTCTCCGAACGCGACCGGCTCGATCCCCTGTTCGACACCTTGCGCGCGGCCAAGGCCCTGGAGCGGACGCGGGCCCTGTTCGTCCTCGTCGCCGAGATCCACCGGCGGGTCGAGCGTCAGAAGGCGCGCCTCGGGGCCCTCGATTTCGACGACCTGATCCACAAGGCCCTCGATCTGCTTTCGCGGGTGGACGCCGCCTGGGTGCTGTACAAGCTCGACCGCGGCATCGATCACGTCCTCGTGGACGAGGCGCAGGACACGAACCCGCGCCAATGGGACATCCTGCGCCGCATCACGGCCGATTTCGCCAGCGGCGAGGGCGCTCGCGAGGGGCTGCGCACGCGCTTCGCCGTGGGAGACCCGAAGCAGTCGATCTACAGTTTCCAGGGGGCCGAGCCGCGCGAGTTCGAGACCGTGCATCGCGAATGGCGCGCGGCCTCGAAGCAGGCCGGGCTGGCCTTCGAGGACGTGACGCTGAACGTGTCGTTCCGCTCGACGAAGGGCATCCTCCGCGCGGTAGACGCCACCTTCGCCGTGCCCGAGCATTACCAGGGCCTCTCCTTCGACGACGTGGCCGTGGGCACGACGCACGAGACGGCCCGGCGGGACGCACCGGGCGTGGTCGAAATCTGGCCCATCGAGGTTCCGGCACAGGAGGAGGAGCCCGACGCCTGGGCGGCGCCGGTGGATGCACCGGAGGCCAACGCGCCCTCCATCGTGACGGCGCGGCGCGTCGCGCGGGCGGTGAAGACCTGGACCACCACCGGCGACGAAGGCGGGCGCGTGTGGCGTCCCGGCGACGTGCTCATCCTGGTACGCAAGCGCTCCGCCGCGTTCGAGGAGGTGATCCGCGCCCTGAAGGTCTGCGGCGTCCCCGTGGCGGGCCAGGATCGGCTGGACATCACCGCCCATATCGCGGTGAACGACCTCGTCTCCATCGGCCGCGCCGGCTTGCTGCCCGCCGACGATCTCACCCTGGCCGGCGCCCTGAAGACGCCCCTCGTCGGGCTCGACGATGACGACCTCGTCCGCATCTCCGCCCGGCGCGACGAGAGCGAGACCCTGGAGGATGCCCTGGCGCGCCATGCGGCGGCGGGCGACCCGGCGGCGTTGCGCGGGCATGAGGCCCTCACCCTGTGGTCAGATCTGGCGGCCCGGCATGGGCCTTTCGGGTTCTATGCGAGCCTGCTCGGGCCGCATGAGGGGCGGATGCGGCTGGTCTCCCGCCTCGGTGGCGAGGCGGGGGACGCCATCGACGTGTTCCTCATGAAGGCCGCCGAGGCCGAGCAGGCCTCCGAGGCTCCGTCCCTCGACGGTTTTCTCAGCCGCTACGACATCGCTCCGGGACGGGGCGCGAACGGCCTCACCGTCAAGCGCGACCTCGAATCCGGCCGCGACGAGGTTCGGGTGATGACGATTCATGGCGCCAAGGGGCTGGAAGCCCCCGTCGTCGTCATGATCGACGGCTGCGAGCCCCTCGGGCGCAACGATCCGCACCTGCTTGCCATGCCGGGGGGACGCGACGAGGCGATACCGCCGGTCTGGGCCGGGTCGAAGACCCAGGATACGCGAGCCGTCGCCGCCGCCCGCGAGGCGCATCAGGCCCGTGCCCGCGAGGAGCACAACCGTCTTCTTTACGTGGCGCTCACCCGCGCCGCCGATCGCCTCACCGTCGCGCCTTATCGCGGCCATGAGGAGCAGGGCGAGACCGCCTGGTGCGAGATGGTCCGGAAGGGGTTGGAACAAGCGTTCGGGCCGGGCGAATCCTTCGAGGCCGCTTATGGTCCGGCACTGCTGTGGCGGGACGGACCCATACGATCCGTTGCCGCCGCGTCCTCCCCCGCCGCCGACGCCGCATCGTCGATCCCCGGATGGTTGAGGCAATCGGCGGGGTCGGAGGTCGAGGCTGCGCCGCCGGTCAGTCCCTCCGGTGCGCTCGGCGCCGCGGATGGACAGCGTGCGGTGCCGAGGCGGCAGGCCAATCCGCAGGCGCGCCGTCGCGGCATCCTGATCCACTCGCTGATCGAGCATCTTCCGCGCCTCGATCCCCATCAGCGGCCGAGCGCGGCCTCCGCCTTCGTCAAGGCGCGGGCGCCGTCCCTTCCCGCGGCGGAACAGGATCGGCTGGTTTCGGATGTTCTGAAACTCGTGAACGATCCCGCCCTCGCCGGGCTCTTCGACGGCGATGCGAGGGCCGAGGTCACGATCTCCGGTCATGTCGGCGTCGGCGGCGCGTCGCGACCGGTGTTCGGACGAGTCGATCGCCTGAGCATCCGTCCCGAACGGATCGTCGTGGCGGATTTCAAGACGAGCCGGCCGCCATCCGATCGCTCTCCCATCCCAGAGGACGAGGTCGCGCAGATCGCTCTCTACGTGGCGCTTCTGCGCGACATCTATCCGGGGCGCAGCGTCGAGGCGATGCTGGTCTGGACGTCCGGTCCGGTCATCCGCCGTCTCGGCGAGGCCGACATTGCGTCGGCGCTCGCCTCACTCTCCGCCCGCCCGGCTCACACCGCCGTTACGGGGTGAGCTTGATGATCTGTCCGTCCGGGCCGTCCGTCACCGCATAGACCGCTCCATCGGTGCCGACCCTCACGTCGCGGATACGGTGATCGAGGGGGATGCGCTCCTCCGTGACCACCTTGTCGCCGTCGAGCTTCAGCGCGACGATGCCGCCGCTCACGAGTCCGCCGACGAGAAACGCGTCCTTCCAGGCAGGGAACAGCGTGCCGGTATAGAGCGCCATGCCGGACGGGCCGATCACCGGATCCCAGTAATAGACCGGCTGGACCGTACCGCCCGCCTGGGTCTTTCCCTCGCCGATCTTCTCGCCGGTATACTCGATGCCGTAGGTCACTTCCGGCCAGCCGTAGTTCAATCCCGGCCGGGGGCGATTGAGTTCGTCGCCGCCGCGCGGCCCATGCTCGACGGTCCAGAGGCGCCCCTGGCCATCGAGGGCGGCGGACTGGATGTTTCGGTGGCCGTAGGACCAGATTTCGGGCTTGGCCTTCTCGCCACCCGTGAACGGGTTGTCCTTCGGCGGATTGCCGTCCGTGTCGATGCGGAAGACCTTGCCGAGGCCGCTGGTGAGGTCCTGGGCCTGAACGCGCGGTCCCTTGTCCGAGCGTTCGCCGACGGTGACGAACAGCTTGCCGTCCGGCGCGAAGACGAGGCGGGAGCCGAAATGCTTGTCGCCCTCATAGGACGGCGTCTGGCGGAAGATGACCTTCACCTCGTCGAGACGGCCGCCATCCTTCTCCTCGATCAGCTTGGCGCGGGCGACCGTCGTGCCGTTACCCTTGTCGCGCGGCTCGGAGTAGCTGAAGTAGATCAGGCGGTCGGCGACGAAGCTCGGGCTCAGGGCCACGTCGAGCAGACCGCCCTGGCCTCGCGCATCCACCTTCGGGACGCCGGCGATGGGCTGGCCGACCGTGCCGTCCTTGGCGACGATGCGCAACTTTCCGCCCTTCTCGGTGACGAGCATGCGGCTATCCGGAAGGAACTCCATGGCCCAGGGGCTGTCGAGGCCCTTGGCGACGACGGTGCTCTGGACCTTGGTGGCTTCGAGGGGCTTCGGCGCGCGGGTCTGGTTGGGCAGCAGGGGTTTGTAGGTGGTGTTGGCGGGCGCCGTTTCGGCCGGCTCTCCGCCCGTGGCCTCGTTCTGGGGAGCTGCGAAGGACTCGCCTCCGATCCGCGGTTGAGGCGTTCCGGTATTGCCATCCTGAGCAAACGCACCGGTGCCGAGACTCAGGGCGGCGAAGGAGGCAAGCAAGGTCGGAGTGATGCGCGTCACGTGGTGATATCCTCCATGGCCGGCGTCGAGGAGACCGGCTCTCGGCCTGTTTCGGGGCGCGATCGCCGGATGGCGACGTGGCCCGTTTGGCACCGGCTCTTCATGGGCATGCGTGCTGGGACGCTCGCCTCGATGGTCGCCGGTCACGGTGGGAGATGGGGCGACGCGACGGCTTTGGCGAGGGGCAACAGGAATCATGCACGGGACAGGCCGCCGGGTCGGCTCGCCGAAGAGCGGTGGACGATGTATGCGAGAATCGAACGGCTGTCCCGCCCTTCGCATCTTACGCCTTGACCGTCCCGGCTCACGTCGCCAACTCTCGCTCTCAAGCCGGCGCAGGCATCGTCGCGCCGACCGTGCAATTGAAAGGGATCGTGATGGCGACGGTAAAAGTGACCGATGCGAGCTTCGAGCAGGACGTCCTCCAGTCCGCCGAGCCCGTGGTCGTGGATTTCTGGGCGGAATGGTGCGGCCCTTGCCGTCAGATCGGCCCGGCCCTCGAAGAGATCTCGGCCGACATGCAGGGTCGCGTGAAGATCGCCAAGGTCAACGTGGACGAGAATCCCGGGATTGCCGCCAAGTACGGTATCCGCTCGATTCCGACCCTGTTGATCTTCAAGGGCGGTGAACTCGCCAGCCAGAAGGTCGGCGCGGCTCCGAAGGGCGATCTCTCCCGCTGGATCCAGGCCAGCGCCTGAACGCTCCCGATAGACCATCGTGAAAAAGCCCGGCCTCGGAAGGCCGGGCTTTTTTTATGTGCGGTGGTGCGCACCTGCCTGTGCGGATCCTGGTTTGGAAACGAAAAAACCCGGCCATGAGGCCGGGCTTCTCCGTTTCGAGACCTGTGTCGACGTTGCGACGTATCGGCTTAGTACGAGCCGAACTTGTAGTTCAGACCAGCGCGGACGACGGCGAACTCGCTCTCACGAGCGGTGACCGAGCGGCTGAGCGAGAGGACGCCGTTGGCCGGGTTCAGCACCGAGCGCTCGGTGGTGTTACCCTTGTTCTCGAGGTTCACGTAAAGACCTTCGACCTTCAGCGTCACAGCCGACGAGCGGAAGAAGTTCAGGAACGAGTCGACGGGCATGGCGTACTCGATGCCGCCACCAGCCGTGTAGCCGGTGCGGAAATCGTCGCGGCCGGTGCCGCCGTCGCCATAGGCGAAGCCGCCGGTGCCGTAGAACAGAACGCGGTCGAAGGCGTAACCGACGCGGCCACGAACCGTACCGAAGAAGTTCATCTCGTTGCCGGGAACGCGAACCCGGACGCCAACGGTGTCGACACCATCGGTGATGCTACCATTCACGAGACGGCTCTTGTTGCCGAAATCCGTGTACTGAGCGTCGGCCTCGAGACCAACGACCAGGCCCGAACCCGGGGTGAACTGGTAGTTGTAGCCGACCTGACCACCGCCGACGAAGCCTTCGAGGTTGTTGTTGTTGTTGGTCGTGAGAACCAGCGTGTCACGGGTGAACGAGTTCAGCACCGAACCGCCCGGAAGAACGTAGCGGTCGCTGTTGCTGCCGGCATCGAAGCCGTAGCCGGCGTTGATACCGAAGTAGGCGCCCGTCCAGGTGAACACCGGCACCGGCACGAAGACCGGCGGCGCAGCGCGACGCGGAAGGTCAGCGGCGGTGGCCGCTGCCGTGAGGGCCGTGAAGGCCGCGAAAGAGGTGAGAAGCTTTTTCATCGTTGATCCCCAGCGATTTGCCCGATCCACGATCAAACTAGTCGATTTCGGGCAGACGAGATGTAGCGCAGGAGCCACACCCGATATCCGATGCCACAAGTGTGGCCGGTTCGGTGAAAAGCGGGGATTGTCGCGGTGTGTCAGCCCCGGACCATAGGCAAGGAAACTGTCTCCGTCACGCCGGTCCCATGCCGGAGACTCCTCTCCGGCATGGTTGTCCAAGACAAACGATGCATTAACCACGTTCGCCTCGGGCGAGGATTCGTCCAGCAGACTCACTCTCCTTCCGCGATTGGACCGCCTCTCACCCGAAGCGATCAGGTCGGAGGCGTACCGTTGGCGGTCAGGACGTTGCCCGCGAGATAGAGCGAGCCACAGATCAGGATACGCGGCGGCCGCTCGAAGGCGAGGTCGGAGAGGCTTTCCAAGGCGGCCTCGACGCTGGAGGCCACATAGGCGGTGAGTCCGACATCGGCGGCGATCTGCGCGACCTCCTCGGCCGGCCGCGCCGCCATCTGACCGCCGATCGGGACCGCGATCAGGTTGCGCGCCAGTCCGACGAAGTTGCGCAGGAAACCTTCCGCATCCTTCGTGCCGAGAAGGCCCACCACCAGGATCAGCGGTACGTCGCTACGCTCGCCGAGATCCGCCATCGCGGTCGCGAGAATGCGGCCGCCATCGATGTTGTGGCCGCCATCGAGCCAGAGCTCCGCACCATCCGGTGCCATGTCAGACAGGCGGCCGCGGGTGAGCCGCTGCAGGCGGCCCGGCCACTCGACCTTGTTGAGGCCGGCCTCGATGGCCTCCACTCCGATATCGCCGAAACCGGCCGCGCGCAGGGCCGCGATGGCAGTGGCCGCGTTGGTGAACTGATGCCGTCCGTTGAGGCGGGGCTGGGGCAGGTCGAACAGGTCGAGTTCGTCCTGGTAGACGATCCGGCCACGCTCGGCATGGACCGAGAAATCCTGGTTACCCACCCGGATCGGTGTCGCTCCGATCTCCTCGGCGAAGCGGCAGAGCACCGAATCCGCCTCCTTGTAATCCTGGGCGGCGATGATCGCCGGGCAACCGCGCTTGAAGATGCCCGCTTTCTCGGTCGCCACCGCTTCGACGGTATCGCCGAGATATTCCGCATGGTCGCGCCCGATCGGCGTGACGACGGCGGCCGCGGGATTGTCGATCACGTTGGTGGCATCGACCCGGCCGCCGAGCCCCACTTCGAGCAGGAGCACGTCGGCCGGAGTTTCCGAGAACAGCAGGAAGGCCGCGGCGGTGGTGATCTCGAACACCGTGATCGGCTCGCCGGCATTGGATGCCTCGCAGCGGGCGAGGGCGTCGGCGAGCTGGTCCTCCGGCACATAGCTGCCGCCGCCCACCGCGCCGATGCGGATACGCTCGTGGAAGCGCACGAGATGGGGCGAGGTGTAGACATGCGCGGAGAGGCCGCCGGCTTCGAGAATCGCCCGCATGAAGGCGATGGTCGAGCCCTTGCCGTTGGTGCCGGCCACATGAATGACCGGCGGCAGCTTGCGCTCCGGGTGACCGAGACGTTCGAGCAGGCGCTCGATCCGGCCCAGCGACAGGTCGATCGTTCGGGGATGGAGGGCCAGGAAGCGGGCCATCAGCGCGTCGGAGGAATCCATGGATCGGCTCGCCGTATCGCGTGGGGGCTCAGGCCGGCTCGGCAACCGCGCCCGCGCGGGCCGGTGTCGCCGCAGGCTGGTTCATCAGCAGGCCGCAGAGTCGTGAGATCGTGTCCTTCAGGGCATGCCGGTGCACGACCTGATCGACCATTCCGTGTTCCTGCAGATACTCGGCGCGCTGGAACCCGTCGGGCAGTTTCTCGCGGATCGTCTGTTCGATGACGCGCGGCCCTGCAAAGCAGATCAGGGCGCCGGGCTCGGCGAGATGGACATCGCCGAGCATGGCGTAGGACGCGGTGACGCCGCCCGTGGTCGGGTTGGTGAGCACCACGATGTAGGGAAGCTTCGCCGCCTTCAGCCGGCGCACGGCCACCGTCGTGCGCGGCATCTGCATGAGCGACAGGATACCCTCCTGCATGCGCGCGCCGCCGGAGGCCGAGAACAGAATGTAGGGCGTGCGCTTGTCCAGCGCCGTCTCGGCGCCGCGCACGAAGGCCTCGCCCGCCGCCATGCCGAGCGAGCCGGCCATGAAGGCGAAATCCTGCACCGCAAGCGTCATCGGCAGACCCGAGACCCGGCCGAAGCCGATCTTGAAGGCATCGGGCATCCCGGTCTTGGCGCGGGCGTCCTTCAGGCGGTCGGCGTAGCGCTTCTCGTCGCGAAACTTGAGCGGGTCGGCGGCCACCTCCGGCAGGGGCACGTCGATCCAGGTGCCCTCGTCGAACATCATCTTCAGGCGCGCCTGCGCGCTCATCTTCAGATGGTGCTCGGACCCCGGGATGACCCAGTGGTTCCCCTCCACCTCCTTGTGGAACACCATCTGCCCGCTATCGGGGCATTTGACCCACAGGTTCTCGGGGGTCTCGCGCTTGAACAGGGTCTTGATCCTGGGGCGCACGACCTCCGAGATCCAGTTCATGGGTTCAACCATCGTCGACTGACCGTTCTTGAGGGAAGGGGTCTCGGATGAGCCGGGGACCGGCTCGCGGACGGATCGTTCCGGCGTGGCTCTGTCAGACGGTCCGGCCGCGCACGCCCTCGGCCAGTTCGCGTACCAGGGCGCTCACCGCCTCGGCTGCGTCCCGGCCGTCCACCACCGCCCGGTGGATCACATCCACGAGCGCGGAGCCGACGACCACGCCGTCCGCGCCCTTGGCGATCGCGGCGGCCTGGGCGCCCGTCCTGACGCCGAAGCCGACCACCACGGGCAGCTCCGTATGACTGCGGATACGGCCCACCGCCTCGGCCACACGGCCGAAATCGGGCGTCGCCGTGCCGGTGATACCGTTGATCGACACATAATAGACGAAGCCGGCCGTATTCGCGAGGACGGCGGGAAGGCGGCGCTCGTCGGTGGTGGGCGTTGCCAGCCGAATGAAGGCCAGGCCCTTGGCGAGGGCCGGCAGGCAGAGTTCGTCGTCCTCCTCCGGCGGAAGATCGACGACGATCAGCCCGTCGATCCCCGCCGCGACGGCGTCGTCGAGGAACCGGTCGACGCCGTAGGCATGGATCGGGTTGTAGTATCCCATCAGGATGACCGGGGTTCCGGAATTGTCCTCCCGGAAACGCCGGACGAGGCCGAGGGTCTTGACCAGATCCTGGCCGCCCGCGAGGGCGCGAAGCGCCGCCGCCTGGATCGCCGGCCCGTCCGCCATCGGGTCGGTGAAGGGTAGGCCGAACTCGACGATGTCGGCGCCGGCCTGCGGCAACGCCCGGAGCACCTTGAGGGAGGTCTCGGCATCGGGGTCGCCGGCCATGACGTAGGTCACGAGGGCGGCGCGCTTCTCCGCGCGGCAGCGGGCGAAGGTCGCTTCGATGCGTGTCCCCGTGGAACCGGCGCTGTCCGGCTGCGAAGAGGTCTCTGACGGAGAAAGGGTCATGGTGCCTGCGTCTCGCGGCCTAGCCTCAGGGGAGGGGCGGCCCAGGTACAAGCCGTCGCGCCTACACCATCGCGGCCTGCCCGTGAAGCGCGGCGCGCCAGGCAGGCCGGCATCGGCTATGACCATGACGTCGCCGATGCGGGGCGAGGGATGTCCTCCGCCGCGGCAAGGAAGCCTTAAGCTCCTTTCGAAAGCCGTCCTTCAATCTCACATGCAAGAGATAGGAATGGAGTGGGAGGAGGAACCTCGGCGGCATCGTCGCGCCGCGCGGCGCGACGCCATGCGGCGATCCACTCGTGCCGCCCCACGGAGAGGTCGATGATCACCCTGGAGGTCACCCTCGCCCTCGTCCTGTTCGCGATCCTGGCCACGGCGAGCCTGCTCGCCCGAGGCCTGCGACGGCCGACCGGCGACCCGTCCGAAGTCGAACGTCTCCAGGACAGTATCTGGCGGATGTCCGAGAGCGAGGAGCGCTACCGCGCGCTCGTGGAAGCGACTACCGACGTCATCGTCCAGCGGGACGCGCAATGTCGCATCACCTTCGCCAACGATGGATTCGGGCGTCTCCTCGGGGTCGAGCCGTTGACGTTAGTCGGTTCGACGGTGGACCTCGAAATCCTGGACCAGGGACTTCGGCAGCAGCAATCCGACGGCGTCAGCCGTGTGGAGATGCAAGTGCGCCCCGTCGACGGCATTCCGCGCTGGTTCTCCTTCATCGAGACGCGGGTCACCGGTCCCGGAGGGCGCACGCAATGGCTGCGGGCGGGCTCGGACATCACCGAGCGGATCGAATCCGCCCGCTCCCTTGACGAGGCGCTTCACCGCGCCGAGGCGGCCAACGTCGCGAAGTCGCGCTTCCTCGCCACCGTCAGCCACGAATTCCGCACGCCGTTGAACGGCATTCTCGGCATGGCCGACCTCGTCCTCGAGACCGGCCTCGATGCCGAGCAGCGGACCTATGTGGAGGCGGTGCACACCTCGGGCCGGGCCCTGCTGACACTCATCGACGGCATCCTCGATTTTTCGCGGATCGAGGCGGGACGTCTCGACCTGTCGGCGGAACCCTTCGATCTCCGGGCGGTGGTGGAGGGCGTGGTCGAACTCCTGGCGCCCCGCGCCCAGGACAAGGGCATCGAGATCGCCATCGACGTGGCCGACGACGTGCCGGGCGAATTCATCGGCGATGCGGACCGTATCCGGCAGATCGTGGTCAATCTGGCGGGCAACGCGATCAAGTTCACCAACCAGGGCGGGGTCGGCGTGTCGATACGGTGGATCGCGCAGGAGATCGTCCTGGCGGTCTCGGATACGGGAGCGGGTATCCCCGCAGCGCGTATCCCGATCCTGTTCGAGGAGTTCGAGCAGGGCGACAACAGCGCCAGCACCCGCCACGAGGGAACCGGTCTCGGCCTCGCCATCAGCCGGCGTCTCGCTTCGCGGATGGGGGGACGCATCGATGCGCACTCCGTCGTCGGCCGCGGCAGCACCTTCACGATCCACTTGCCCCTGCCGGTCGGCGCAGAGCCGGAGAACACCGTGCCGACCGTGTCCTTGCAGGGCCGCAAGATCCTGATCGTCGCCGATTCCCCCTATCAGGCCCCGTTCCTCGCCCGGCGCCTGTCCCGGTCCGGCGCGTCGGCAGTGGTGGTGCCGACTGTCGAGACCGGGCTCGATACGCTGTCGGGCGTGTCCTTCGATGCGGTGATCGCCGATCGCGCCCTCGGCGACGAGAGCGTGCGCAGGCTCGCTGCGGAAGCGAGGCGACGCGGCGTGCGCTGCAGCCTCATCCTGCTGTCCCCCTTCGATCGACGTGAGTTCGGTGCGCCGGGGGCGGCTGGCTTCGACAGCTACCTGATCAAGCCGGTCCGAGCACGCTCCCTGTTCGACAGGCTGCTGGCGCCGACCTCCTCGGTGGAAACGCCCGGCCCCGCGGCAAAGCCGGTGCCCGGAAACGGCGAGGTCTCGCCGGCCAAGGGCAGCCCTCGCGCGGTGCCGAGCGTCCATGTGCTCCTTGCCGAGGACAACCCGATCAACGCCCTTCTGGCCACCAGGGCTCTGGAGCGGCTCGGCGCGACGGTGGTTCTGGCGCGGGACGGATCCGAGGCGCTGGCTCGGCTCGACCATCCCGCATCCCGGTTCGACCTCGCCCTCATCGACATCCGCATGCCGGGAATCGACGGCCTGGAAACGGCGCGGCGCCTGCGTGCCAGCGAGGCCGAGCACGCTCGCGCGCCGCTCAGACTGGTGGCGCTCACAGCCAATACCGGTCGCGAGGACGAGTTGGCCGCGCGGGAGGCCGGGTTCGACGAATTCCTGGCAAAACCCCTCGACCTCAAGGCCTTGCCTGCTCTCCTCGAACGCCGTTCCGTCGCCGCGGCCTGAGGGGCAATTCGCGTTGACAGGGCGCGGCGAGCGAGCGAACACGGGCTCATGCATGCACCAACCCCGCCACTATCGGATGCCCCGGCACCCGTGCCGACGTCGCAGAACCGGGACGGTCTCGTGGCCTGGGCCGTAGCGGCCCTCGTGGTGGCCACCGTCCTGATCGGCACCTTCGCCCCCTCCTCGCACGGGCGTTCAGGACGCGGTTCTCCGGCAGCCGATGCGTCCTGCGCCGAATGGAGCGACGGCTGTACGATCTGCCGACGCTACGGGGATGGGATAGCCTGCTCCATGCCGGGCATCGCCTGCGTTCCCAAAGCAGAGCTTTGCCAGCGCCATTCCGGGGAATGACCGGATCGTCCGCTTCGGTCCGCCTTCGCTTCGCGCCGAGCCCAAACGGGCGCCTTCATCTCGGACACGCCTATTCCGCCCTGGTGAACGAGATGTTCGCCGCACGGCTCGGCGGTGACCTCGTCCTGCGGATCGAGGATATCGATCCGGTGCGTTCGCGCCCGGACCTGATCGCCGCCATCGAGGACGATCTCGCCTGGCTCGGGATCGGGTTCAGCGGTTCCGTGCGGCGCCAGTCCGAGCATCTCTCGACCTATCGCGATGCCATCGACGCACTCCGCTCGCGCGGCCACGTCTATCCCTGCTTCTGTTCCCGTGCCGCCGTGGTCGCGGCCGCCGGGCCGGAGCCGCCTCGCGATCCGGACGGGGCGCCCCTGTATCCCGGCACGTGCCGCGTCCTTTCCCACGATGAGCGGGCGTCACGCCTCGCGGCCGGCCTGCCGCATGGCTGGCGGCTCGATACGGCCCACGCCCTCGCCCTAGTCTCTGGCCCGCATCGCTTCCGCTGCCTCGATGCCGATGGCTTGGAAACGAGCCATGTCGCCGATCCCGCCCGCTGGGGTGATGTGCTGATCGCGCGCCGCGACGTGCCCACGAGCTATCACCTGTCCGTGGTGATCGACGATGCCGCCCAGGGGATCAGCCACGTGGTTCGCGGAGCGGACCTCATGGCCTCCACCGACCTGCACATCCTTCTGCAGGCGCTGCTCGGCTTCGACGGCCCGGTCTATCATCACCACGCCCTGATCCTCGGTCCCGACGGGACGAAGCTCGCCAAATCGCGCGGTTCGGAATCCCTCGGCGATCTGCGAGCGCGGGGCGTCACCCCGGCGGAGATCCGCCGCCGGCTCGGGTTCGGGTGAGGGGAGGGAAGTTCAGCGCGGAGCGTCGCGCTGGGCCATGGCGACCCCGGTTCGGGATTTCTGCAGCGTGGTCTCGATCTGCTCGCGCTGGCGCGTGAATTCGGTGAGCATCCGCCCGTCGAGTTCGCGTCCGCGCGGCACGCGGATCTTCATCGGGTCGACGAAATGGCCGTTGATGACGACCTCGTAATGCAGGTGCGCGCCGGTGGAGAGGCCGGTGGAACCGACATAGCCGATCACCTGGCCCTGGCGCACCTTGGCCCCCGCCGTCACCCCTCGGGCAAAGCGCGACATGTGGTTGTAGGTGGTGACGTAGCCGTTGATGTGCTGCAGTTCGACCCGGCGGCCATAGCCG
>NZ_KI912577.1:7500-217500 GCF_000519085.1 Methylobacterium sp. 10 | reverse complement strand
TTCCCGAGGATGCGCGCGGGCGTGTGCTCGGCCGGTTCGTCCGCCTGGAGGAGGCGCGTTCCCTGCCGGGCTTCGGTCTCGGGCTCAGTCTCATCAACGCGGTGGTGCGCCTTCACCAGGGCACGCTCGCCCTGGAAGACAATCGGCCGGGACTTCGCGTCGTGATGACCCTCCCGGCCTGAGACTGTTCGCAAAACTCTCGGTGACGGCCCGTTCCCGCTCACGGCACGACGGCGCAGCTGAGACTTTTTGAGAGATACGAAGCAGGCTCGCGTTGGCGAGCCCATGCTCCATCTGTTGGTTGAAATCTGACGGATGGAACCGACGGCCTCGGTCCGCTCCCGACCCCTTGCAGACGTTCAGCCAAGGCTTTACGCGCTAGAGTTCCGCCACTATCCGAGATGGACGCCGCAATCCCGGGCTGATCTGGTTGGCGGAGAGGGGAATTTTGTGGACTGGCTGCCAGCGGAAACATTGGCTTTCGCATTCGTACGACATTTTGGACTGATGCTGCTCTGCGCTTGGATGGCGATACGATACGCTTGGCGACGCGAACTATGGACGGCATTACTTTGTGCCGTCGTGGCCCTAGAACTCTTTATATCGGTACCGAACCGACTCGTTCATACGACCTACGAGTTGGACAGCACGGTCCAGCCGATGCGCTAACCTCTTCCCTGTGTTTTATGAATCTTCAAACGAGCGTTCGAGCCATACCATTGCGGAAGGCAAACACCGGTGCCAACCTTGGCACGCTATCCAAATTGCTCTCTTACCCTTAGAGTTGCGAATGCGTGTAACAGGACTTAATTTTAGGGGAGACCTCGCCAAGCTCACGGATGAGGAAATTGAGAAACAATTCGAACAGTTAATCGCCCAACGTCGCGCTCTCGGGGCGATGATTGACAATTTTGATAACGTTGGAAATAGATGGCTATACGATCAAGGACTAGGTGTTCCGTTTGGGCGCGGCCCTGTTCGCTCACCCGCCATATATAGGCTCATTGCCTTTTTCTACGCCTGTTCTTTCAAGAAGGGGCTTGGCCGTCTGTACATGATCGACTGTGAACTCAAAGACATCATGGATGAGTGCAGGAGAAGGATAGCGGCAAGGTCCCGCCATCGGGGCGAAGTCCGCTAATTACCCTTAAACGACGGAAGCCTCCGATAATGTCCATTACCTGATTGTGAACTTACGGTAGAACGGCTTGTTGAGCAAACAGGGTTTGTTCGCGCAACTTGGGAGTAAGCCATTGATCTTCGCCGTAATTGGAGTGTCACTAGCGCTTACTATGACATTAACTACTAAGCGCTTTTTGCTTTTATCTGCGGTCCTGATTGCTCTCATAGATGCGCTGGCGATATTAATATTGTTTGGATTAAATCCGATAAACTTTCTTATCGTTTACCCCCTGATTGCTGTTTTGGTGGTAAGTATTGGAGCGCTTTTCGGAATTGGTGCAAAAACTATTAGTATTAAGCTTTCATTGTCGCGAAAGCACCCGCTCAATTACATTCTTCTAGTAGTGGCCGCTTTTTCTGCAGCTTGCATGTTAGTATGGCTTGTAACTAAAATGTACTAGCTTGGTCGTTGGTGGAGTTGCGCCATAAGGCAGTAGGTCGGCTATCCACCCATCGCGGACGCTCAAGGCGGGTACCATCCGTCAGATTTCCACCACGAGCTTGGGCTTTTGAGGTGTCGAGCGTTTTCTGACGTAAAACCAGTGCCCGCTTTTGCTGAACCCGTTGAGCCGGGAAAGGACTACCCGTGACCGAGGAAGCGCCCTTGACCCAGCGCCTGACGAGGGCGCCCGTCCTGATGGATCCCGAGCGTGCGGCGGCGCGGCTCGAGGAGGTCGAGGCCTCGTTCGCCCATCTCGACGAGGCGGGACGAGCGCTGCTTCTCGGCCTCGCCGACCATTCCCCCTTCCTGTGGCGCTGCGTGGTGCGAAACCCCGAGCGCGTCGCCACGATGCTGGAGAGCCCGCCCGAACGCGTGGTGGCCGACCTCATCGCCCGGCAACGATCCGCCGCACGCGAGGAATCCGGAGAGGTCCGCGATCTCGATGCCGTCGCCGTGGAGTTGCGACGCAACCGCGGTGACCATGCCCTTCTCGTGGCCCTGGCCGATATCGGCGGGTTGTGGCCCCTGGCGACGGTGACCAAGGCGCTCTCCGACTTCGCCGATGCCTCCGTCCATGCCGCGGCGGACGCCCTGTTGCTGCAGGCGGCCGAGGCCGGGCGGTTCTACCCCCGGGACGCCGCCGATCCGCAGGTCGGATCCGGCCTCGTCATCCTCGGTCTCGGCAAGCTCGGGGCCGGAGAACTCAACTATTCGAGCGATATCGACCTCGTCGTGTTCTTCGATCCCGATATCGCCAAGCTGAAGGAGGGGCTGGCTCCGACGCCGTTCTTCTCCAAGCTCGCGCAGGGGATCGCCAAGCTGCTGCAGGAGCGCACCGCCGATGGCTATGTGCACCGCGTCGATTACCGCCTGCGCCCCGATCCCGGATCGACGCCGACGGCCATCTCGCTGAATTCCGCCTATCTCTATTACGAGAATCTCGGCCAGAACTGGGAGCGCGCCGCCTATATCAAGGCGCGCGCGATCGCCGGGGACATCGCGGCGGGCGAGCAGTTCCTGGCGGGCTTGCGGCCCTTCGTCTGGCGCAAGTATTTCGACTTCGCCTCCATCGCCGATGTCCATGCCATGAAGCGCCAGATTCATGCCGTTCGTGGACACGACACGATCGCCGTCGCCGGTCACGACATCAAGCTCGGGCGTGGCGGCATCCGGGAGATCGAGTTCTTCGTCCAGACCCAGCAGCTCGTCTTCGGCGGGAGACGGCCGGACCTGCGCGGCCGCCGCACCATCGAGATGCTGGCAGCTCTGACCCAGGAAGGCTGGATCGACGGCACCGCGCGCGACGAACTGGGGCAGGCCTACGATTTCCTGCGCACCATCGAGCATCGCCTGCAGATGGTGAACGACGAGCAGACCCAGCGCCTGCCGATGGACGCGGCCGGGATCGCGGCGTTCGCGCGCTTTGCCGGTTTTGCCGATGCGGAGGCGTTCGAGGCGGACCTGATGCGCCACGCCCGGCGGGTGCAGGCGCATTACGCGCTGCTGTTCGAGGCCGAACCGGACCTGTCCTCATCGGTGGGGAATCTCGTCTTCAGCGGGACGGACGACGATCCCGCGACCCTCGCCACCCTGCGGACCCTGGGCTTTGCCGATCCCGAGCGCGTGGCCGAGACGGTGCGCGGCTGGCATTTCGGACGTCGCCCGGCCGTCCGCACGGCGCGGGCCCGCGAAGTTCTCACCGAACTCGTCCCGGCCCTGATGCAGGCGCTCGGCGGAACACCGAACCCGGATGTGGCCCTGGACACCCTCGACCGGGCCTTCGCTCGGATGCCGGCGGCGGTGGAACTCCTCACCATCCTGCGTTCGAACGACCGGCTGCGCCTGCTCTTCGCCGACTTGCTCGGGAGCGCGCCGCGCCTGGCCGAGACCGTCGCCTTCAGCCCCCATGTCCTCGATACGGTGATCGACCCCGCCTTCGTGGCACCGACGGTGGATGCCGCCGATATCGCCGCGCAATATCGTGGGCTGGTCGGCAAGCCGGCAGCCTACGAGGATTTCCTCGACCGCAGCCGGGATGCGGCGCGGCAGTTGCGCTTCGTCACCGGCGCGCGACTGCTCACGGGTATCCTGTCGCCGCAGGCGGCGGGGCAGGCCTATGCCGGCATCGCCGATGCCGTGGTGGAGGCAAGCCTCGACGCGGTGTCGCGCCAGTTCTTCATCGAGCATGGGGAGGTGCCCGGGGGGCGTTGTGTCGTCCTCGGCCTCGGTCGGCTCGGCGCCAACCAGATGACGGCGGAATCCGACATCGACCTCGTGGTGCTCTACGATTTCGATTCGGAAAACCGGACGAGTCTCGGGCCGAAGGCCATCGACGCGGTCATGGCTTACAACCGCCTGACTCAACGCCTCGTGGCGGCGCTGACGGCGCTGACCCGGCGCGGCGGTCTCTACGAGGTCGACCTGCGCCTTCGGCCGGGCGGCGGGCAGGGGCCCGTGGCGGTGCAGGTGCGGAGTTTCCTTCCCTATCAGCAGGAGGAGGCCGATCTGTGGGAGCACATGGCGCTCACCCGTGCCCGGGTCATCGCCGGGGATCGGAGTCTCGGCGACGACGTGATGGCGCAGATCCGGACCATCGTCGGTTTGAAGCGCGACACGGCGGAGGTCTACCGCGCGGTGCGCGAGATGCGCCAGGTCGTGGCCGGCGAGAAAGGGTTTGCGGGACCGCTCGATCTCAAGCTGGCCCCGGGCGGATTGCTCGATCTCGACTTCATGGCCCAGGCCCTGACCCTGGCCCATGCCGAACGCCATCCCGGTCTCGTCGGTCTGGATGCATCGTCCGTCTTCGCCGAGGCCGGCGATCTGGGCCTTCTACCGGTGAACGAGGCCCGTCGACTCGGCGAGGCCTATCGCATTGTCGACGACGCGCTCCATTGGCAGCGGCTGATGGGCGAGGCGGAGTCGAAGGCCGGCGAGTCGGTGGCGCTGACGCGACTCGCCATAGCCATGGGCCTGCCGGATGCCGCGACCCTGGCGGCGGAACTCGACGAACGCCGCGCCGAAGTCAGATTGCTGTTCGAGCGCCTGCTCGGCTGAGGATCGCTGGCCCACTCTCGCGGGTCCGCCGTACCGGAATCGGACCCATCCGCCGCTTCGTCGGAAATTGTGGCCGATGGCGGTCGAACGGGGGGTGCGATGGCGGTGATTTCAGAGAAGATCACGCGCCTTGGCCAGGGCCACGAGGTCGTGCTGCGGCCGGGCGCCGATATGCTGGATCACCTCCGCCGCCGCCAGGGCGCCGAGCCGGGCGCTCGACACATAATCGAGTCCGCGAGCGTGGCCGGCGAGGAAACCCGCCGCGAACAGATCGCCGGCGCCGGTCGTATCCACCACCTCGTTCACCGGCGCGGCCTCGATGGAGCGGATCTCACCGCCCTTCACCACCATCGCGCCCTCGGCGGACCGGGTGACGAGGCCGAGGAGATGCATGCCGCGCTGGTTGCGCTCGTCGCGCAGGGCCTTGATCGCGGCCTCGTCGTCCTCCGTCTCGTAGAGGCTCTTCAACTCACTGATATTGGCGAACAAAATGTCGATGCTGCCGTCACGGATGAGGCCGAGAAATTCCTCGCGGTAGCGGCCGACGCAGAACGCGTCGGACAGGGTGAGCGCGACGGCGTTGCCGGCATTGTGGGCGATCTTGGCGGCCTTGCGGAAGGCATCCTTGGCCGCCGGCGGGTCCCAGAGGTAGCCCTCGAGATAGACGGTGCGGGCGCTTGCCACGGTGGCCTCGTCGACATCGGCCGGCGACAGGCCCTGGCAGGCGCCGAGATAGGTGTTCATGGTGCGCTCGCCGTCCGGCGTCACCAGGATGAAGCAGCGGGCCGTGGCCGGTCCTTCCGATGCGGCCGGTACAGCGAAGGAGACGCCGGTCGCCTTGAGATCGTGAGCGAAAAGACCGCCGAGCTCGTCGTCGCGGACCTTGCCGATGAAGCCGGTCTTCGCGCCGAGGAGAGCCGCGCCCACCGCGGTGTTCGCACCCGAGCCGCCGGAAACGATGGTGGCCGGTCCCATCACCGAGAACAGGCTCTCCGCCCGGTCCTCGTCGATGAGCTGCATGGCGCCCTTGGGGACGCCCTGCTGTTCGAGAAACCTCTCATCCGTCCGCGCGATCAGGTCGACAATGGCATTGCCGAGGACGAGAAGGTCGAGGGGAGCGGTCATCGGGCATCCTGTCTGGCGCTGGCGATGCTGCAGGCTGTGGCATCGCACCCAAGGAGGGTCAAGCGAGGGTCGGGTGGCTTAGGTCCGCGAAGACGGCGCCTATTGCAGCGCCTTCACCTCGCACTGCGCGTAGTCGCTACTCGCCTTCACATAGGCGTTCAGTGCCTTCACATAGGCCTCGGCCAGGGGGCGATAGGCCGCGATCTGCAGGTTGTAGGCCTTCACCGTGTCGTTGAACGTGTAGGCCTCCCAGCCGGGGCATCCGCCCTTGGCGTCGAGGCAGGCCGGCTTGGCGGGAGCGGGCGGCTTCGTCGGGCGCGTCGCCGGGTCCGGCGGCACGGCCTTCGTACATTCCGCCATAGCGAAGGACGGCAGAAGCGCTGTCAGGACGAAAGCCGTTCCGAGAAGCCTGACACGCATCGCTGGAATTCCCTCACGTTCGAGACGCCCGCTCACCAGGACGGCGCTGAGCTTGTGCGTGAGGGATTGGCCTGTCGCAAGCGCTCAGCTCGCCTGGACCGCTTCCTGCGCGGACCGGTGAGGGGCGGGTCTACCCTTTCCGCCGCCATTCATGGCCGGACGCATGATGTTCAGCAGCGGCAGAGCGATGCCGGTGACGAGCACCCACCAGGCCGGACGCAGGCCATCATAGAACTCGAGGTTGGCTCCGAGCACCGCGCTAGCCGGCACGCCGCTCTTGAACCCGTACCACGCCGCTTCCACCAGCGCAGTCACGAGCGCCGCCGCGATGGCGAGGCCGAGCAGGGTGATCGCGTTCATTGGAAGACGGTAGCGCTGCATTGCCCGCCATCCCATCAGCAGAAGGAACAGGCCGGTCCAGTAGACCGGCGCCGACACGTCGATCTTGGCCTGAAGGAAGTAGTGGAACAGGCCGAGCACTGCGATGGCATAGACGGCCTTGTGCAGGCGCGGCCAGGCCTTGCCGAGACGGCGGATCATCCCGTCCGTGGAGGTGATCCCCAACATGGCGAGGCCGACAAGGGCCACGAAGCCGATGGTGAGGTAGAACCGCGAGACGATCTCGCTCACTACCTTCGACAGGATGAAATTCTGGTCGACGATGTAGAGGCCGAGATGGACGACGCCATAGGCGAGGACGGTCAGCCCGAGCATGCGCCGGACCAGGATCAGTTTCGGATAGTTCGCGACCCGGCGCAGCGGCGTCACCGCCAGTGAAAGCAGCAGGAATCGCACGGCCCATTCTCCCGTCCCGTGAATAAGGGCGGTGATCGGCTTCGGCCCGAGGGCGTCGAACCCATAGGCAGCGGCGAGCCAGAGCCCTGGCGCTAGTGCGAACAGGAATGTCGCGAGTTTCAGGCCCGAGACGCGGCCGGCGCGATCGCGCCAGGGTGCGGAGAGAGCAGGTTTGGCCGGCATGAAGATCCGTCAGCGAAAAGTCTTCGCCCTCAGATAGGCGAACGTGGGGAGGATAGGGGGTGGCTCGGTCACACGTTCGCGCGAGACCGCCTCCTCCATTCGCATGCCGTCGACAGAAGGTTACCTCTCCGCCGTGCCGCTGCGGCGCATCCGCGGGGCCTCCCGTCGCCGTGTCCGGATGTGATAAACCCCGCGATGCCCCAGCCAAAGCCGTGAATCGTGTTCATGTCAGCATCCGCCTTGCCCGACCCGATCGATGCCATGAGCGCCGAGGAGGCTCGCGCCGAGCACGCCGCTTTGTCCGAACAGATCGCTGAGGCGGACGGGCTCTATCACGGAGAGGATGCGCCCGAGATCACGGATGCGGAGTACGACGCCCTCCGACGTCGCCTCGAGACCATTGAGACCCGCTTCCCGGATCTCGCCGGCACCGGACAGGCGAGCGCTTCCGTGGGCGCGCAGGCTTCTGAGAAATTCGCCAAGGTCCGGCACGCGGTGCCGATGCTGTCGCTGGGCAATGCCTTCGCAGACGAAGAGGTCCACGATTTCGTGGCCCGGGTCCGTCGCTTCCTCAACCTGCCCGATGAGCCGCTCGCCTTCACCGCCGAGCCGAAGATCGACGGCTTGTCCCTCTCCCTACGCTATGTGGAGGGTAAGCTTGTCACGGCGGCTACGCGCGGCGACGGCGAGGTCGGCGAGGATGTGACCGCCAATGCCCGAACCGTTTCGGGCATCCCGGAGACGCTGGCGGGGACTGACTGGCCGGAGATCTGCGAAGTGCGCGGCGAGGTCTATCTGTCGCACGCGGATTTCGCCGCCATCAACGCCCGTCAGGAAGCCGCGGGAAAGGCGCTCTTCGCCAATCCGCGCAATGCGGCGGCCGGGTCCCTGCGCCAGCTCGATTCCCAGATCACCCGCTCGCGGCCGTTGAAATTCTTTGCCTATGCCTGGGGCGAGATGTCGGCGATGCCGGAGGCGACGCAGCACGGGATGATCGCGGCCTTCGCTTCCTGGGGATTCGCGGTGAATGACCGCACGGTGCTCTGCCCTGACGTTGAGGCCATGCTGACGCATTACCGTACCATTGAGGAGGATCGCAGCGGCCTCGGCTACGACATCGACGGCATAGTCTACAAGGTCGACGATCTGGCACTTCAGCGTCGCCTCGGCTTCGTCTCGCGCAGCCCGCGCTGGGCGCTGGCGCATAAGTTTGCCGCACAGAAGGCCTTCACGATTCTGGAGGCCATCGAGATCAATGTCGGCCGGACCGGGTCGCTGAATCCTTTGGCGCGCTTGAAGCCGGTGACGGTGGGGGGCGTCGTCGTCTCGAACGCAACGCTCCATAATGAGGGCTACGTCCAGGGCGTAGGCGGCGACGGTGAGCCGATCCGTGACGGCCGCGATATTCGCGTCGGTGATACGGTCATCGTCCAGCGCGCTGGCGACGTGATCCCGAAGGTAATGGATGTCGATCTCGCCAGGCGGCTGGCTGATGCGAAACCTTACGTCTTCCCAGAGCGCTGTCCCGCCTGCGGCAGCCGCGCCGTCCGCGAGGTCAATCCGCGTACTGGTCAGCGAGACGCGATACGCCGCTGCACCGGTGGTCTCATTTGCCCCGCGCAGGGGCTAGAGCGCCTGAAACATTTCGTCTCGCGCAACGCCTTCGATCTCGAAGGCTTCGGCCAGACCTACATCGAGGTGTTGTTCGAGGCCGGCCTCATCAAACAGCCCGCCGACCTGTTCCGCCTTGAGTTCGCATCGCTGAAGGAGGCCATCGTCGCTCGCCGCGAAGCGCTTTCGGCCGAGCGCCGCGCCGAGGGTGAACCGCCGCCGAAGAAGGCGAAGAAGAAGGGTGACGACGAGGACAAGGCGATCAAGAACCTCTTGGCCTCCATCGATGAGCGCCGCAGACTGCCCCTCAACCGGTTCCTATTCGCTCTAGGCATCCGCCATATCGGCGAGTCCACCGCCAAGGCACTCGCCAAACGCTTTCTGGATATGCCCGGCCTGATGCAGGCCATCGCCGCCGCTGCTGCCGCTCAGGCTGGACCGGATTGGCTCGAACTCTCGGCGGTGCCGAGGGTCGGACCGACGACTCGGGACCGGTTGCTCGAATGCGGCTTCCCGGGCGAGGCGGAAGGCGGTGAGGCCGCGACGGGCCGGCGTCCGACCACGGCGCAGCGGGTGAACCTGATCGCCCATTACGGCGACGAGGCCGCAGTGGGAGCGGCCGTCGCCCGAGCCCGTAATCAGCGTCCCGGGGATCCCTACCGGGTCTTCGCTGACGATGGCGAGATTGGCCCCGTGGCGACAGATTCTCTCATCGCGTTCTTTGCCGAACCGCACAATGCCGATGCGGTCCATGCGCTCCTCGATGAGGTAAAGACCGAGCCGATGGCAGCGTCTGCCACGGCGACTGCTTTCGCTGGAAAGACCGTGGTCTTCACCGGCTCTCTGGAGCGCATGACCCGTAGCGAGGCCAAGGCAACAGCCGAGCGACTCGGCGCCAAGGTCTCGGGCTCGGTTTCGGCCAAGACCGATCTCGTCGTCGCCGGGCCGGGAGCGGGCTCCAAACTTAAGGATGCCGAGAAGCACGGGGTCAAGGTGGTGAGCGAGGAGGATTGGCTCACCATGGTAGAGACGGCGTGACGACGCTCGCTATCGATTTCGAGACGGCCAACGAGCGGCGCGACAGCGCCTGCGCGGTCGGCCTCGCCTGGATAGAGTGCGGGGCGGTGGTACGGCGTGAATCCCGGTTGATCCGCCCCCGTGAAGTACGCTTCTCGCCCGGCAACATTCGTGTGCACGGCATCCTGCCGGCGGATGTCCGCCAGAAACCAGAATTCCCGGAGGTGATGGCGGAGTTTCTGCCGGATCTCTCGTCCGGGCTGGTTCTCGCTCACAATGCTGGCTTCGACATGGGCGTGCTCCGCGCCTCGCTCCACGCCTATGGCATGACCGTTCCGGCCTTCGCTTCGCTCTGCACCCTCCAGATCGCCCGGAAGGTCTTTCCCGCACCGGAGGGATGCGGCCTTGGCAAGGTCGCCGCCCGGCTTGGCATCCGTTTCGAGCATCACGATGCGGGCGAGGACGCCTACGCTTGCGCGGAGATCGCCCTGGCGGCGGCGAGGGAGCATGGCACGCCCGACATTTCTGCCCTGGCGAGGGCAATCCACCTGCCGATCACGCGGCTGCCGGCCGGTTATGCCGAGCGGGAAACGCGCTCGTTCGAGGCGCCCGGCCCGCAGAGCGCGGCGATGCGGTTTTCCGTACGTGGGAGCCGCGGTAATCTCTACGCAGTGACCGTGGAGGATCACCCGGGCGGCCCGCGCCTTCGCTGCACCTGTATGGCGGGACGCTACGGCGTCGCCTGTCGCCACGCCAAGGCACTTCTCGTCGGCGATATCACCGATCTCGTGTCCGGCAACCACGCGGACGTGGTCGCCCTCAGCCGGATGTTCGACGAGGCCACTATGTTGCGGCCTCGTGCACCCGAGGCGTTTAAATCACCTTGAGCAGGGCGTCGACGCCTGAAATTTCGGTCTTGGCCGGGGATTCCTCGACGTTGAGAACACGTACGACGCCGTCATCCACCAGCATGGAGTAGCGCTTCGAGCGCGGCCCGAGGCCGAAGCCGGCCCCGTCCATGTCCAGGCCGATGGCCTTGGCGAACTCGGCATTGCCGTCGGCGAGAAACTCGATCCCATCAGCGTTGCTGGCCTTCTGCCAGGCTTCGAGCACGAACACGTCGTTGACCGAGGTGACGGCCACGGCATCGACGCCGCGTGCCTTGATCTCTTCCTGCTTCTCGACGAAGCCGGGGAGGTGGTTGCGGTGACAGCTCGGCGTGAACGCGCCGGGCACGCCAATCAGAGCGATGCGGCGCCCCTTGAAGATGTCGTCGGTGGTCTTCGCCTCGGGGCCCCCGGCGCCGCTCACACGAAATGTCACCTGGGGAAGGTGGTCGCCAACCTGGATCGTCATCCGTCGTCGTCTCCTCGGATCGCCTGGAGCCCATGCCCGGTCTTGTGGACCGATTCTGACACCACGTGGTGCGCGAGCCCATGGGCCAACGGCACCATGATGGCCCTTCTATGGGCGAGAAGGGTCTAGCCTGTGCCCATGAGCGTGTCGAGGCGGCCCTCGGGGAGGCCGGCCCCGTCCACATTCCAGCGACGGATCGCGACCGTATCCAACGAGAAGGGGGAGGATACGGCGCACAGCTTCGCCGAGTCGATGTCAGAAGCGGGATGCGAAAAGCCGTTCCAGTTCCTCAAGCCCAGGGAAGGCCGAGAAGGGATGAAGAAGTGAGATGACGTAGTCCGCTCGACGCCGCCGGTTTAGGCTTCGTGGGGACTGTTCCTCGCCGTGTTCACAAAGCGGGGAACGACGATCGTCGGGTCGATGCCAATCCGGAAAGGCATCTGTCACCTGAGTTTCGATTCTGCCCGGCTATCGCTCATCGGGAACCCTGAGCATGCCACAAGGCTAAGGACCACCGGACCCGCTTCGATGCTTGAACCATCGAAACTCAGGAACCTCGGAAGGCCCTGAGAAAAATTCCTCACTTCCCGTCGCCTGAGCGGTGAGAGTAAGGTCGCCGTTCTTATCATCCCGAGGGACCGGATAGCATCCCCGCTGGACAAGCCATTTGGCCCAGGTAGCATGATGCGATGCGATATGATCCGGTTTCCGCCTATCTCGACGGTCAGTTCCTGGTGGCAATGCCCGGCCTCACGGACGAGCGCTTTGCAAGGTCGGTGATCTATCTTTGTGCCCATTCAGCCGATGGGGCGATGGGGATCATCCTGAACAAGCCAGCCAGCGACCTGAACATGCCCGACCTCTTGGTCCAATTGGACATCGCAAGTGAGGACGACGCGATCCGCCTGCGCGAGAAGGTCGGCCACATTCCGGTGCTCATGGGCGGTCCAGTAGATGCCAAGCGCGGCTTCGTGCTTCACACCGACGACTTCCACATCGACCAATCGACACTCATTATCGATGACGGGATCTGCCTGACGGCGACAGTGGAAATTCTGCGAGCCATCGCGAATGGAGCGGGGCCGGCCAGCGCAGTGCTGGCTCTCGGCTATGCCGGATGGCAGGCAGGGCAGCTTGAGAGCGAGATTCTTGCCAATGGCTGGCTCAACTGCCCGGCAGACCCGGAGATGATCTTCAATGCCGCGCTTGAGACGAAATACGAGCGGACCCTGCGCAGCAATGGCATCGACCCGGCGATGCTGTCCTCCAGCGCAGGCCGGGCTTGAACGGCATAGGCTCGGCTCGCATCACTCTCCGAACGGTGAACCGTCGCCGTCAGGGTTCATCCCTTCTACTGCCGGCTTCGCCTTGCGCGGCCTGGGCGTCGTGCTCGCCGTCGGTGTGCTCGTATTGGCACCAAGCCTCGCCGCGAGGGAAAGGGCTCGGGCTTCGGTGAAGCGCACGTTGCAGAAGCCGTGGGCGCCCTCGCGAGCGTAGGTCCGGCAAGTCTGCTCCCGGTCTGAAGAGAAAGCCGCCTGTTCGGTGACGATAGTGCGGACGTCCTGCCCGCGGGCACGCTGGGTCATCACCTTAAAATTGTCGCGCACCGCCTTGTCGGCGACGCCTCGTCCGGAATCGAATTCGGCGGAGCGAGGGATCAGCGTCGCGGCAGCGGGCCCCCACAGGCCGACCGGAGTGGTGGCGCAATCGGCGGCTGCGAAACTGCAGACTCGGTTGCTGCCCAGCGGCGTCACCAGCACGCTGCCTTCCAGGATCTCGAACCGGAGCGGGCATTCACCGCCCGCGATCTCGTAGCGCGCCACGCCCTGAGGGCGTCCCTCTGAGGAAAGGGAGATCGGCGATCCGCCCGAGAGCGGAACCTTGCAGGTCTCGTTCGGCTGCGAAACCTTGGTGCCGGGCAGCGTGATCCGCGCCGTTGCCGCGCCGCCGGCTCTGTCGATCTTGAGGCTGCCGGTCAGGCCGTTCAGCATGAGTTCCTGGCCGAGAATGTTGTCATCGCTCGGCGTCTTGAGAACGACGGGGCGCAGGGGAGCGGGAGCGGCCTTCGGAGCCTCCGATGCCGTTTCTCCCGCCGTGCCCGGCGGCAGCAGTGTCCCCGGCTGAGGCGCCCCGGCTGGAGGTACTCCACGGGGCGGCACAGGAGGCTTGGCCGCCTTGCCGATGCCGAACAGCTCCTCGAAGAAGTTCTGCGCGCTAGCTTCGTTAGCCGGGAGGGCGACGAGGGGTAGTACGAGGAGAGAGGGGAGCAAACGGAAGGCTCGGGATGGACGCATCAGGTCTTTCATGCCTCTGAAGCTCGCAGCACCGGACCGGTAGACGGTAAAGGAGCGACGGGCTCTCGTTCTTGCATCAGCTATTTCGAAACCCGGGGTCACATATGGGGCTGACGCTTACGACGGCAGACCGATTCCGCTCCGCATTGACGGCCCGGAAGCCGGTCTTCCATCATCGAGACTAGCACGCGATCGATGGCGCGGACGTGGCGTCCCTGCAACATTTTTTGGGTCCATGCCGCTAAAAATCGGTCATCCCCTGTACGAACGTCCTGATCCGTAATGGAGATAGGGGGGCGTGGCAGTTCGGAGCGTGTCGCCTTGCGGCCCCGCATCACCCTTCTTATATCCGGCGGGACGCGGGATTAAGACCTGGATGAGCGCGTTTCAGGCGCTTTGGCTGGTTCGAATTCCGCTCTCACAATCTTTCGTTCTTCACCGCCATGGGCCGGGCCGCTTCGGGGCTCGGCGGTCTGCTTGACCAAATGACATGAGAGGGATCCCGCCATGGGTAAAGTAATCGGCATCGATCTGGGCACCACCAATTCCTGCGTGGCCGTCATGGAAGGCACGCAGCCCAAGGTCATCGAAAATGCGGAAGGCGCGCGCACCACGCCGTCCATCGTCGCTTTCCTCGACGACGGCGAGCGTCTCGTCGGCCAGCCGGCCAAGCGCCAGGCGGTCACCAATCCTGAACACACGTTCTTCGCCATCAAGCGTCTCGTGGGCCGCACCTACGACGACCCGATGACGCAGAAGGACAAGGGTCTCGTGCCCTACAAGATCGTTCGCGGCGATAACGGTGATGCCTGGGTCGAGGCCGACGGCAAGAAGTATTCCCCCTCGCAGATTTCGGCCTTCACGCTTCAGAAGATGAAGGAGACCGCTGAGGCGCATCTCGGCCAGCCGGTGACGCAGGCCGTTATCACGGTCCCCGCCTACTTCAACGATGCTCAGCGTCAGGCCACCAAAGACGCTGGCAAGATCGCCGGCCTCGAAGTGCTGCGCATCATCAACGAGCCGACGGCGGCCGCTCTGGCCTACGGCCTCGACAAGAAGAAGACCGGTACGATCGCAGTCTACGATCTCGGCGGCGGCACCTTCGACGTGTCGATATTGGAGATCGGTGACGGCGTCTTTGAGGTGAAGTCCACTAACGGCGACACCTTCCTCGGCGGCGAGGATTTCGACAACCGTGTCGTCGAGTACCTGACCTCCGAGTTCAAGAAGGAGCAGGGCATCGACTTGACTAAGGACAAGCTCGCCCTCCAGCGCCTCAAGGAGGCCGCCGAGAAGGCGAAGATCGAGCTGTCCTCGGCGACGCAGACCGAGATCAACCTGCCCTACATCACGGCCGATGCGACGGGGCCGAAGCACTTGGCGCTGAAGCTCTCTCGCGCCAAGTTCGAGAGCCTCGTGGACGACCTCGTCCAGCGCACCATCGAGCCCTGCCGCAAGGCGCTCAAGGATGCCGGCGTTTCGGCTTCCGAGATCGACGAGGTGGTTCTGGTCGGCGGCATGATCCGCATGCCGAAGATCCAGGAAGTGGTGAAGTCCTTCTTCGGTAAGGAACCCCACAAGGGCGTCAACCCGGATGAGGTCGTGGCCATCGGCGCGGCGGTCCAGGCCGGCGTACTCCAGGGCGACGTGAAAGACGTGCTGCTCCTCGATGTGACCCCGCTCTCGCTCGGTATCGAGACCTTGGGCGGTGTATTCACCCGCCTCATCGACCGCAATACCACCATCCCGACGAAGAAGAGCCAGACCTTCTCGACAGCCGAGGACAACCAGAACGCGGTCACCATCCGGGTCTTCCAGGGTGAGCGTGAAATGGCGGCCGACAACAAGATGCTCGGTCAATTCGACCTGATGGGTATCCCGCCGGCCCCGCGTGGCATGCCGCAGATCGAGGTGACCTTCGACATCGATGCCAACGGCATCGTCAATGTGACGGCCAAGGACAAGGCGACGAACAAGGAGCACCAAATCCGAATCCAGGCCTCGGGTGGCCTCTCGGATGCCGATATCGACCGGATGGTGAAGGATGCCGAGGCCAATGCCGAGGCGGATAAGAAGCGTCGTGAATTAGTCGAGGTAAAGAACCAGGGTGAGAGCCTGATCCACGCCACCGAGAAGTCGGTGAAGGAGTATGGCGACAAGGTCACGGCCGATGACAAGGGCGCGATCGAAACCGCCATGACCGCCCTTCGCACGGCCCTTGAGGGTGACGATGTCGAGGTCATCAAGTCTCGCACCACGGACCTGATGCAGTCGTCGATGAAGCTCGGTGAGGCGATGTATGCCGCCAGCCAGACTTCCGAAGGCGGGGCCGAGGGCGCCGACGGCCAGGAGCCCAAGAAAGACGACGTCATCGACGCCGACTTCCAAGAAGTCGATGACAAGGACCAGAAGAAGCGGGCATAAGGCCCACGCTGCATGCGGGGCTGGAGTGATCCGGCCCCGCATCATGTCTGGTCGGCGACAATGGCGTGATCCCGAGACGATCAGTGCGATCCGCCAGGGACTTTTGAGGACGGGGAATGTCGAAGCGGGACTACTACGAGATTCTTGGGGTCTCAAAGACCGCGACCGACGGCGAGATGAAGGTCGCCTTCCGCAAGCTGGCTATGACTTATCACCCCGATCGCAATCCAGGGAATGCGGAAGCGGAACTCAAGTTCAAGGAAATTAACGAGGCGTACCAGACGCTTACCGATGGGCAGAAGCGTGCGGCTTATGACCGATTCGGCCATGCCGCCTTCCAGCAAGGCGGAGCGGGTGGTCCCGGATTCGGCAACGAGTTCGGTGACTTCATGTCGGACATCTTCGACAATTTTTTCGGTGATGGACGAGGCGGCGCTGCGGCGGGTGGTGCGCGCGGAGGTCGCGGTGGCGCGACTCGCGAGCGCGGCGCCGACCTACGCTACAACCTTGAAATCTCCCTTGAGGATGCGTTCGCTGGCAAGACCGAAACCATCACAATGGCGACCGCAGTCACCTGCGAGGTCTGCTCCGGCAGCGGTGCGAAGGCCGGTTCCAAGCCCAAGCCCTGCCAAACCTGCGGTGGCTACGGCCGCGTGCGGGCGGCGCAAGGTTTCTTTGCCATCGAGCGCACTTGTCCGGCCTGTCACGGACGCGGTGAGATCATCGACAATCCGTGCGGCAATTGCTCCGGCGCGGGTCGTGTGACACGGGAGCGCACGCTCTCCATCAACGTCCCGGCCGGGGTTGATGACGGTCTGCGCATTCGTCTGGCCGGCGAGGGCGAGACGGGCCTGCGCGGCGGCCCTGCCGGCGACCTCTACGTCTTCCTCTCGATCAAGCCGCACACTTTCTTTCAGCGGGATGGTGCCGATCTATTTTGCCGGGTGCCGATCTCAATGGTCACTGCCGCCCTGTCGGGGGAGATCACTGTGCCGGTCATCGATGGGTCGCAGACCGAGGTCCGTATTCCCGCGGGCACGCAGACGGCCAAGCAGTTCCGGATCAAGGGCAAGGGAATGCCGGTCCTACGGTCCCGCGATGTCGGCGATCTCTATATTCAGGTTTTCGTCGAGACACCGCAGAACCTGTCGAAGCGCCAACGCGAACTACTCCAAGAATTTACCAGTACGGCCTCGGACGAGAACCATCCTGAAAGTGCAGGGTTTTTCTCCAAGGTCCGCGATTTTTTTGATGGTTTGAGTGGCGTCGCGCGGTCGTGACGGTTCGTGATGTGAGGGATGGCGGATCGAAACGGCTTGGCCCTCGTCTTGGCTGTGGCGGCGCTGCATCGTCGCCAACAGCACGATGCGCTGGTACCGTCCTCTGCCGAGCTTCGACCTTGACGGGCCCTGGCTTTCGTCGTCTAGCCTTAACTTCCCATGCGTGATCTGAGGACATTGGATCTTGCCGCCGCTCCATCGACCCAGCGCTAAAACCTATGCCGCCACCGGTTCGGTCCGTGAACGGCGGGAGCCGCTGGAAGATGAGGCGCGTTTTCTGCGGTCATGGTTCGAGCGGCCCCTCGTCACGGGCTCGGTAACGCCATCCGGCAAGATGCTTGCCCGCATGATGGCGTCCTACGTCGACCCCCGCGTACCCGGCCCCGTCATCGAGCTCGGTCCCGGTACCGGTCCCGTCACCGAGGCCCTGATACGCCGTGGCATCGAGCAGGAGCGGCTCGTCCTGGTCGAGTACAATCCGGATTTCTGCAAGCTGCTGCAGAAGCGATTTCCACGCGCCACGATCCTGCGCGGCGACGCCTACAATATCCGCGAGACCATTGGCGAACTTCTCACCGAGAAGGCCGCCGCCACCGTTTCCAGCCTGCCTCTATTTACGAAGCCACTGGAACAACGCCTCGATCTCCTGAACGCCACGCATACGCTCATGCATCCGGGCTCCCCCTTCGTGCAGTTCACCTATGCGGTGGTTCCTCCCATCCCCGAGCGCTGCAATGCTGGTAGCTATACGGCCAGTCGATCGAGCCGGGTATGGCTCAACCTCCCGCCGGCGCGGGTCTGGGTCTACCGTCGTCCCTGAGGGACAGCCGAACGTCACCTGAAGACGCGGCTCATCCACGGTTCAGCCCATCGCCCCTACTGTCCGATCACAGCGTCGGGATCGCCCCGGCGTCGCAATCGACGGAGGCTGACATGGCGTTTCGCGCATTCGCACATCGGACGAGAGGGTGGCTCGCAGCCGCGGCACTCGCTTTTGGCGTGATCGGCATCGTGCCGGGTATCGTTCAGGCGGCACCGCTTGCTCCGGCTGTTGCCCTGGCTGATCCGGCGCAGACGGGCATCGTTCCGGTCCAGTACGGCTGGGGCGGTCACCACCACCACCACCATCGCCGGCACCATGGCTGGGGTGGCCACCACCGGCATGGCTGGGGAGGGCACCGGGGGTACGGCTGGGGCGGTCATGGTCATCACGGATGGCGTCCGCGCCATCACGGGTGGGGCCACCACCATCATCATCACGGGCACCGCCACGGCGGCTACTACCGCTTTTAGTCAAAAGGTCCCGGCGGTGTCGTCCGTCGGGGCCTCCTTCTTTGGCCTACCGTCGCAATTCATCCAATGGCTAGCGGTAGAGGGGATCGTCTTCGCATCTGCTCCATGAAAAAAGATCCCTATTCATCCTCGCACCCACGTCACACTCCGCCGATGATGAAGCTCGCATCGGTCAGTGCGGCGGCGAGGACGTCGTGCACGATGATCTTGTGCGTCGGGTCGGTGTCGCCGACGAAGGTGACGAGAACGTTCCCATTGTTCAGGTCGGTGATGGTGATGTCGTCACGGTTCTCGACAAAGTCCGAGACGTCGATCAGGTCGGTCCCGACGGTGAACCGATAGACATTGTCCCGGCCCGAATCCGCCTCGAAGACGAAGGTGTCGATACCGATGCCGCCGAAGAGCTTGTCGCTCCCGGAGCCGCCGAAGATCGAATTGTCGCCCGAACCGGCCACTATCCGGTCGTCCCCTGCACCACCCGCGAGGCCGTCGCTTCCTTTGCCGCCGGATATGCGGTCGGCGTCCTGGCTACCCACGATTAGGATGGAATGACCGACCGTGCTTTGGGAGACGATAACCGAACCCGTCAGGTCTTCGTCGCCGCCCACAGCCGACATGTCGAGGAAGGTGCCGTTGCGGACGTAAGTCTTCTCGATGTCGATGACACTTGCGTCGGAGAGCGCAATGATGCCGCTCTCCTCGCTGCCCTGGACAAAAAGCAGATCGGTTCCCTCCCCGCCGTCGATGTTGCTCGGCGTCGCGCCGATCACGAGGCGGTCGTCGCCACCAAAGCCCATGAGAGCGTCAGCGCCGCCATTGCCGTTAAGGGTGTTGTCGCTGCCGTCGCCTGTCAGGCTATCGTCGAAGGCGCTGCCGAGGAGGTTGACGATGCCGCTGAGTCTGTCGCCCGCCCCATCGCCGAGGGAGCCGAATTGTATCGAATCACCGAGGTCGATCGTCACTCCAGCGCCGGAATGGGCATAGCTCGCCGTGTCGTTGCCGCCCCCACCACTGATGATGTCCGCGCCGGAGCCGCCTTCGATGACGTTGTTGCGGGAATTGCCGGTGATCGTGTCGTCATGGTCCGAACCACGGACATTCTCGATGCCAGAAAAGGATTCGCTTATGGTCGCATCGAGATTGCTAGCTTCGGAACGCGACAAGTTGACCGTTACCGAGTCGTCGCCATGCTCGTAGCTCACGGTATCGACACCAGCGCCCCCGGATATCCAATTGATGCCCTTGCCGCCTTCGAGGAGGTCGTTTCCAGAGCCGCCAAAAAGGTAATCGCCGAAGGCGCCTCCAGTTAGGTTCACCCGGCCCGTATTGTCCGCGAAGTCCGCGTACATGCCGTAACTCGCCGCGGTGATCGGCGCTGGCGTGAGGTCCATGCCGAGACTGCGCTGGGCATCCCGGAACATCGAACCGTCACTGGTAATGCCCCAGCCCTCATTCATAACGAAACGGCCCTCGGCATCAGGCCCCAAGCTATAAATTTTGCTTCGATCTCCGTAAATATCTAAAGGATTATTACTAATAGAAACAGGAAATTCTATATCGTAAAAACTATTAAACGAGAAGCCAACAGCAGTCATCACTCTATATCCTTTAACCGAACGCCCAGTCACGTTCTTGTAGTGCTAGTATCATCGCGTAGGGCTTGTACGTCTTGGCTCAGATTGAGTAGGCTCAACATCACACAAGACTCCTTAAGTTTAGGTGTTCGGCTCGTCTGGACTACGCCTTTTTCCAACAGGTGAGGTGGGTATCGAGCAATCTGCTGCTCCCACGGTTAGCGGTATTTTGCATTGGACACGCGCGTTAATGCCGGTCCCCACCGCAGCATCAGTCGGTGATGCCGGCCGATTCCTGGAATGGACGCGCGGCGTCGTTCCCCTGTGCGTACCGGCTACCGTGCCCGTCAGGCGATCCGCTGGATGATGTCAGGTCGCGGCAGAGGGATGTCGGGCGCGAGCCGGTAGGCGGCCCGCAAGGTCGCTTCGGCGGCATCGGCCTGGCTTTCGGTGCGGGCATGGACGATGCCGAGTAAGTCGGTGGCATCCCCCGGACGGGCCAGAGCCGAGAAACCCACCGCCGGGTCGATGTCGTCCTGGGGGCGGGTACGCCCGCCGCCCAGCGCGATGACGGCGAGCCCGATCGCGCGGGTCTCGATTTGCGATACGACGCCCGTCGTGAGAGATCTCACCGCCCGGATCACCGGTGCGACGGGGCGATACCGGTCGGCCTTCTCGATGAAATCGGCAGGGCCACCCAATGCGGATACCATGCGCCCGAAGATCTCGGCAGCCCGTCCGGAATCGCGGGCGTCTTCGATCCTTCGCGCCGCAGCGGCGATGTCCGCGGCGAGACCGCCCAGCACCAGCATCTCGGCGCAGAGCGCCACGGTGACGGCGTGGAAGGCTGGTTCACCGGAGCGACCGGTGAGGTAATCCACGGCATAGGCCACTTCGAGGGCGTTGCCCGCGGCGGAGGCAAGAGGCGCGTCCATATCGGTGATGAGCGCGACGGTCTTCAGGCCGGCACGGTTGGCAACGGCGACGATGCTCTCAGCCAAAGCCCGCGCCTCGTCGGTCCCCGCCATGAAGGCGCCGGAGCCGGTCTTCACATCCATCACCAGGCCGCCGAGACCGGCCGCGAGCTTCTTCGAGAGGATAGACGCCGTGATCAGGTCGAGGGATTCCACCGTGCCGGTCACGTCGCGGATGGCGTAGAGGCGCCGATCCGCCGGGGCGAGATCGGCCGTCTGTCCGATGATGGCGCAACCGATGGAGCGGGTTACGGTTCGGAAACGGTCGAGACCGGGCGTGGCGTCGTAGCCGGGAATGCTCGCGAGCTTGTCGAGGGTGCCGCCGGTATGGCCGAGGCCCCGGCCGGAGATCATCGGCACGTAACCACCGCAGGCGGCGACCATCGGCGCCAGGGCGAGACTCACCGTATCGCCGACGCCCCCGGTCGAGTGCTTGTCGAGGACGGGGCCGGGCAAATCCCAATCGAGCACCGTTCCCGAATGGGTCATCGCCCGCGTCAGGGCCACGCGCTCGGGCAGCGACATGCCGCGGAAGAACACTGCCATGGCAAAGGCGGCGGCCTGCCCCTCGGTCACCCGCCCGTCGCTTAGTCCGCAAACGAAGTCGGCGATCTCGGCATCCGTAAGGACGCGTCCGTCCCGCTTGGCCCGGATCAGCTCCTGCGGCAGCATCATGCATGACCACCTAGGCTGGCGGTCAGAGCATCGCACAGGCTGCTCGCCCCGATGCGGAAGGTCTTCGGTTCGACCCAGCCCTGTCCCATGATCCTGTCGGCTATAGCGAGATACAGGCCGGCATCGGCCACGGTTCGTAATCCCCCCGAGACCTTGAATCCGACAGGTCGCCCGCTTTCCCGGATGGCGGCGAGCATCGCTTCGGCGGCTTCCGGCGTTGCTGAGACGGCGCTCTTGCCCGTGGAGGTCTTGAGGAAATCCGCTCCCGCTGCGATGGCGAGACGGCTCGCCCGCGTGATTTGGCCCCTCTCCGGCATGGTTCCGGATTCGAGGATCACCTTAAGGATCGCGCGCCCGGCGATCTCCCGCACAGCCTCGATCATCCCTGCCGCGATCCTCGCGTCGCCAGCGAGGAACGCACGATAGGGCATGACGAGGTCGATCTCATGCGCTCCGTCGTCCAAAGCCTCGGCGGTATCTTCGACCGCGCGCTCGATATCCGTGCCGCCGACGGGGAAATTGATCACCGTAGCAATGCGGACGGGACTTCCAGCCAGTAGCTCCGCGCATCGGTGGATATGCTGGGGCCAGACACAGACCGCGGCGACTCGGCTCGCGCGGGCCTTGCCGCAGAGTGTGTCGATAGCCTGATCCGAGCAGGCATCGCCAAGATCGGTGAGATCGAGGAGGGGCAGGGCGCGCCGGGCAATGGCAGTGTCCGGATGATGGGGATCGACGATCATGCCCATGTCCTACAGCCGTGCGACGAACGCGTCGATGAGACGGGTGAGGTCGAACGCGGCAGCAGCGGCTGCACGCTTGGTCTCGCCGTGATGCGGATCGCCGTCTCCGATTCCAGCAGCGAGGTTTGTGACCACCGAGATCGCCGCGACCCTTAGTCCGAAGAACCGCGCCAGGATCACCTCCGGCACTGTCGACATGCCAACGAGGTCGGCGCCAAGGCGCTTCGCCATGCGGATCTCGGCCGGAGTCTCGAAGCTTGGGCCTGAGAACCACGCATAGACGCCCTCATGCAGCGGAATCGCACAAGAGCTCGCGGCCTCGTAGAGAATCCTGCGCGCCACCGCATCGTAGGCTCCGACCATGGGGGCGAAGCGGCCATCGCCCGTTTCGCCGATCAGCGGATTGAGGCCTGAAAGGTTGATGTGGTCGGTAATGGCCACGAGGCTGCCCGGCCCTGCCTGTGGCAGCATCGATCCGGCCGCATTGGTAAGGAGAAGGAGCGGAGCTTCGAGCGCCTTGGCGACGCCCAGGGGCACCTTCATGACGGCCGCGTCGCCGGTCTCGTAGGCGTGAATTCGCCCTTCGAAGACCAGCACCCGCCGCCCGGCGAGTCGCCCATCATGGAGGGTGCCGCCATGACCGGTCACGCCAGGGGAGGGAAAGCCCGGGATTGCGGAGTAAGCAAGGGAGAGGCGGTCTTCGAGCTTTCCGGCGACGAGTCCGAGGCCCGTGCCGGTAACGATCGCGGCATTGTAGGGACCGTCGAAACCACGGCTCCGAACGAATTCGGCGGCGAGGGAAATGGCGGCGTCAAACATCGGCGCACGGATTCTCGCGGTGCAGATTGTCGGGGCCGAAGGACTCGGGGAGCAGCGCCTCCAAGGTGAAACTGCTGCGGATGCCTTCCGGTCCTGCGATGTAGATCGGAGTTCCGGGTTCGGCGAACTCCCTGATGCGCTGGCGGCAGGCGCCGCATGGCGTCACCAGAACTGGGCCGTTGCCGATGATGAGGAGGGTGGCGATGGCGCGTCCGCCGGCTGCGATCATCGCGGCGATGGCGCCTGCCTCGGCGCAGGTGCCGACGGGGTAGGCGGCGTTCTCGACATTGCAGCCGGCGTGCAGGCGGCCGTGCTCGTCCCTCAGGGCGGCGCCGACGGGAAAGTGCGAATAAGGCGCGTAGGCCAGGGACTTAGCCGCGCCGGCCGCCTCGAACAGGGCCGCGAGATCCGCGCTGATCGTGTCCGTCATCGCATCGGTCCGGTGGGAGGATTCGACGACTGTTAGAACAGGAACGCGACCCCCCTGTCGAGCGCCATCGGACGCCCTCTCGAGCACCATCGAACGTCATCGACATGGCGCCGTCACGATCCTAGAACGATCCTCCGATGGTCTGAGTTGGGAAGCGGGCGAGACATGCTGGGTCGGTTCGAACGCAAGGCCTCCGGCGAGGCGACGGTGGAGTATGGCGACGGCACCATGCGCATCGTGAAGCCAGGCAGTTTCGTGCGCTGCGCGGTGACCGGCGAGCCGATCGCCCTCGACAGCCTGCGCTACTGGAGCGCCGAGCGGCAGGAGGCCTACATCACGCCCGAGGCGGTGATGAAGCGTCTGGCCGAACTGGGACGGTCGCCGGGCTGAACGCCTCGCCCGCCCGGCTCAGCTGGGCGAGGAGGCTCCGCTCGTCGTCGAACCGAAGGGTCACGCCAAGTGCCGTAACTCCGGCCGCGAAATCCGCCGGCAGGCGCACCATGTCCTTCTCCGTCGTCACCAGCATCGCGCCCAGGGCATCGGCCCATGCCGCGAGGCCGGCGAGATCCGCTGCACGATAGGGATGGTGATCCGGAAAGGTCCGGGTCTCGATGACGCTCGCTCCGGCTTCAGCCAGGGTCTCGAAGAATTTCTGCGGTCGACCGATCCCGGCGAAAGCCAGCACGGGCTTTCCCGCGACGGCTGTCGGCGCTGTCGGAACCAGCCTGCCCCAATGGACCGGCAGCCCCCGCGACGCCGCCTCCACCGCCAATGCTTCGCCCTGGGCGCCCTCGCCGATGACGACGAGGCCGTGGACGTGGCGCCATTGCCGCGCGAGCGGTGCCCGCAGAGGGCCGGCCGGGAAGGCCAGGCCGTTGCCGCTGCCGCTGCCGGCATCGACCACCGCGAGGGACAGATCCTTGGCGAGGCTCGGGTTCTGGAGCCCGTCATCCATCACCACCACATCGGCACCGAGAGCCCGGCACAGCCTCGCCCCTTCGGGCCGGTCGCGGGCGAGGATCGTGCGGGCGCCGCGTGCGAGGAGGAGCGGTTCGTCGCCCACGTCCAGGGACGTGTGCCGGGTTGGATCCACCGCCACAGGGCCGGACAGACGCCCGCCATAGCCACGGGTCAGGAAGGCGGGCTCCGCTCCGATCCTCCTCAGCAACGCCGCCACCGCGAGGGCGGTGGGGGTCTTGCCCGCCCCACCGAGGGTGAAGTTGCCGATGCAGACGACGGGGCATGCCGCCCGCTCGCCCGCGCGGTCCATGCGGGCGGCGACGCGCGAGCCATAGAGATGCCCGAGGGGCGCCAGAAACCGACCCAGGGAATGACCGGGGATATCCCAGAACGCCGGGGGGCGCATCAGGAGCCGGCCATGGCCGTGAGCTTCATCTGGGCGATGAAGGGGTCGAGGATCGCGAGGGTGCGCTCCACCGCCCCTTCGAACGGCCGCAGGGCGGCGTTGCCGGCAGCGGCCATGGCGCGGGATCGCGGGTTATCGAGGAGGAGGTCGCCCACGGCGGCTGCCAGTTCCCCGGCATCCGCCACCATCATTGCCCCACCGGCCTCGTCGAGGGCGCGATAGACCTGGGCGAAGTTCTGGACGTTCGGCCCGTGCAGGATCGCCGCGTCGAGGCGGGTGGGCTCGATGGGGTTCTGGCCCCCGCGCCGCGTCATCGAGCCCCCGAGGAACACCAGCGGCGCGAGGCGGTAGAACAGGCCCAGTTCCCCGAGCGTATCGGCGACGTAGAGATCGACGCCGCCATGGGGGCGGCCGCCGCGCGAGCGCAGGGCGCTCCGCAGGCCGACGGCGGCGGCGCATTCCGCGACCTCCCCGCCGCGCTGGGGATGGCGCGGCACCACCACGGTCAGGAGGTTCGGCAGTCTCACCTTCAGCGTCGCGTGGGCCTCGGCCACCATGGCATCCTCGCCCGGATGCGTGCTGGCAGCGACCCAGACCGGACGGCCGCCGACGACGTCGCGCAGATATGCGAGCTGCTGGTCGTCCGCCGGGGGGACGGCCGAATCGTATTTCAGGTTTCCTGCGACGCTCACGCGGGGCGCGCCGAGCCGTTCGAAGCGCTCGGCATCGTCCTTGGTCTGCGCGAGGCAGATGGCGATGCGCGAGAGCAGGGCCTCGGCCGTGCGCGGCGAGCGCGCCCAGCCCTTGAACGAGCGTTCCGACATCCGGCCGTTGACGAGGAGGAGGGGGATGCCGCGCTGATGCAGGGCGATGACCGTGTTCGGCCAGATCTCGGATTCCGCCACCAGCGCCAGATCCGGCTGCCAATGGTCGATGAAGCGCTCGATCCAGCGCGGCGCGTCGAGGGGCATGTATTGATGCACCGCGCCCGCCGGCAGGCGCTGGCCGATCAGTTCGGCGGCGCTGCGTGTCCCCGTGGTGACGAGGACGCTGAAACCCCGGGCGATCATCCCGTCGATCAATCCGACGAGGGAGAGCACCTCGCCGACGCTGGCGCCGTGCATCCAGGCCAGGGGACCGATGGGGCGAGCCCGCCCGGGAAGGCCGCGGCGCTCGGGCAGGCGGCCGGGGTCTTCCTTGCCCTTGCGCGAACGCCAGGCCAGGAGGCCGGCCACCGCCGGCTCACCCACATAGAGCCCGTAGCGATAGGCCTGGAGGGCGAGGGTGAGGGGGGGAGTCTTCACGCGAACGGCCCGAGGGCGAGGGAGCCGGCCACCGGATCGACGACCCGGTCGAGGCGCCCGACGAGGGTGTAGGCGCGATCGTGGACCCGGTTCATCTCGTGCTCCAGCCGCTGGCGCAAACGCTCCAGTTCCTCGGGTTCGACGTCGCGCGGGACGAGGACCGGCTCGCCGAAGACCATGGCGCCCCTGCCAAAGGGTAGCCCGAAACAGGCCTTGTCCCAGCTGTTGAAGCGCAGGTGGCGGCTCGTCACCACAGCGACGGGAATGATCGGTCGGCCGGAGAAGCGCGCCAGGGTGAGGATGCCGACATCGCATCGGCGCGACACCTTGGGCACATCGGCGCTGAAGGCGACGCTCTCGCCGTCCTTCAGGGCGCGGATCATGGCGCGCAGGCCTTCCGCCCCGCCCTTCGCCCGGATGTCCCGCACGGCGCGGCCACGAGCGCCGGAGGCCCGGATGACGCGAACCCCCATCCGGGTGAGGGCGATGGTGTTGATGTTGCCGTCCGCCGAGCGCGAGATGATCGTGGCGATCCGATCCTGCGGCCGGCGCATGAACGAGATCATCGTATGCTGGCCGTGCCACATCCCGGCGATGAATGGCGACAGCCCGTCGAGCCACCGGTGTGGCCCGGCCGGTTCCACCGTGAAGCGGTTCGTGGCGCGCACGAGGCGCAGGTAGTGATAGGCGGCAAAGCCGAGGCTGTTCTGAACCGGTGGAGACCGGCCGACGCGTTTGAGAAGGCTCATTCACTCAATTCCACGGGCCGCCGAATCGGCCGTCCGTTCAGTGCCCGAGACGTCAACGCCTGGTTGCTTCGTCGGCGCCTCCGCCGGCCGTCGCCCCCTCGGGAGCCATGCCGGTCCCGCTGGGTCTAACGCCGTTCGAATTGCCCGCGCAACCATGCCGGGACCGCTTCGCCCCGTCCAATCCGGTCGCCCGATGGTCACATACGTGAGAGCGTCGCGGCGGGAGCGACGGCGCTTCAAGCAGAGCGAGTCCCTCTTCCCACGAGGGCTACGGCATTCATACATCTGGCGGGCGGCACGGGTCCCCTCTCCTGGAAGGAGAGGGAGCACGTCGCGCCTTTTGTCGAACCCGTTTGGATTGAGCGAACAGGATTCGAGCAGATTTGTGAATCCAGTAGCTTGTGGGGAGGAGGGCAGGGCGGTGCATCCTGCGAGACGTGTGAACATCGTAGGGAATGACGGCGTGAGTGTCGAAACCGGCGTGAACGGTCCCGCAGATCAGATGGCATCAACCCGAATTCGAAGTCTCGCCGGAAAAGTATCGAGGCTTGACGGGGCAGCCGGGAGTGACGAAGGCGGGCTCCTGTTTCGAAACGGAGACCGATGTTCCGCCTCGCTCACCTCACCGATCCCCATGTCGGCCCCATCGCCCGTCCGCGCCTGCGCCAGCTTCTGAGCAAGCGGGCCACCGGCTACGTGAACTGGCGGCGCGGGCGCAGCCGGCACCACGACATGGAGATCCTCGCGGCGCTGGTGGCCGATCTGCGGACGCAGCCGCACGATCACGTCGCCTGCACGGGGGACCTGTGCAACATCGGCCTGCCGAGCGAGTGGTCGACGGCCAAGGTGTTCCTCGAAGCGCTCGGCTCCCCAGACGCGGTGAGCTTCGTTCCGGGCAATCACGACGCCTATGTGCGCGGTTCGCTCGAAGGTCTGTTGAAGGCCTGCCATGCATGGACCTCGGGAGACGACGGCACCGATGGGGTGTTCCCATATCTCAGGCGGCGCGGTCCGCTCGCGCTCATCGGAGTGTCGTCGGCCATTCCGACGAAGCCCTTCGTCGCGAGCGGCCGGCTCGGCCCCCCTCAGATCGAGACCGTCGAGGCAATTCTGACAGGCTTGGGCCGCGAGCCCGAACCGCCGTTTCGCGTGATCATGATCCACCATCCACCCCAGCCCGGGGGCGCGTCGCCTGGGCGCGAATTGAAGGATGCGGACAAGTTCACGGCGATGATCGGTCGCGCCGGCGCGGACCTGATCCTGCACGGACACAACCATGTGGGAAGCATCAGCTTCGTCGAGGGGCCGGGAGACACCAGCGTCCCGGTGGTCGGCGCTCCCTCGGCCTCGGCGGTGTCGCATGGCGGCGCGTTGCACCGCCGTGCGAGCTATCATGTCTATGGGGTGACCAGAGCGGACGACCGTTATGTCATCGAGGCCAAGGAACGCGGCCTGACGGAGGCCGGGACGATCGCCGACCTCCGGGTGTTGAGGTTGACGCGGCGATGATCCCTCATCCGCGGGTCGCGCCGGATCAGGCCGTCAAGGCCACGTGGGGGCGCTGCGCCTGACGGGTGATGCTGGCCTGATACAGTTCGGCCTGAAGCCGGGTGAGGCCGCTCACGAGGGCCGTCGGCCCGCGATAGACCGTGTAGGTGCCGTCATGGGTCGGTTTGACGTGAATCGTCTGGGACATGGCGTGTCTCCCGGCCTCAACGAATCAGTCGATTCGTTCTTTCGGAGTAGGTAGTGTTAATCGGGCGTTCATCAGCCGCAAGGGCAGCGGCTGCTTGTCCCGCCAACATTCGTCATTGCGCCGCACGTCGACCATATGAGCCGGCCCGAGACGTCCGTCCTGAAAACCGCGCCCGTTCAAAGGGTAACCGACCGGCGCGTGCGGCGCACAACGATCCATCGGACGTTTCCTCGCGAGGAGCCTCGGGCGGGCCGGCGACGCTCTTTCGAATGAGGAGCCATGCCGGTGCCTGCCGACACGCGACACGCGGCGCCGATGTCGACGGCGACGGTACCCCGAGAGTCCACCGAAGGATCGCTGACTTTTAAGGAAGTGGAAGCGCCTCCTGACGCCATCATGCCGAAACAGAGGGTCTGCGACGGAGAGCCGAGGACGGCGTTCAGGGCATGACCGGAGCGACCAGGGCGGACCATGATGGCAGGCCACGAGCGATCGCCTGAGCGACCGGGGAGGCTCCTCGAACTCGACGCCTTGCGAGGGATCGCCGCCGTCCTCGTCGTCGTCTTCCACTTCACGGCCGCTTACGGCAATGAAATCGGGTGGATTGGCACTCAGCCTCTGTTCCGATTCACATCGGGCCAAGCTGGGGTGGCGCTGTTCTTCGTCATCAGCGGATTCGTGATCGCGATGACGCTCGAGCGGTCGCGGACGGCCCTCGATTTTATCGTCAGCCGCTTCGCCAGGCTTTATCCGGCCTTCTGGTTCAGCGCCCTGCTCACCACCGGTCTGATCGTCGCCACCGGGTTCAACCCGTTCCATCTGACGATCCAGGGCTTCCTGGCTTCGCTGACCATGGCGAACGGCCTGACCGACATGCCCTTCATCGATCCGGCCTATTGGACGCTGACGCGGGAAATCCTGTTCTACGCTTTCTTCGCCGCTGCCTATTTCGGGCTCGGGGCCCGTCACACCACGCGCGTGCTCCTGGCGTGGATCGTCGTGACCTCGCTCTACAACGTGTTCGTGGCCGATACGAACGTATATGCGTGCCGGACGGCGGCGAGCTGCGGCGCCATCCTCCTCAACGCCACCTTCGCCCATCTGTTTGCCGCCGGCGCTCTCGGCTACAAGCTCCATCGCGGCGAGCGCACGCCCCTGGTCCTGGCGAGCCTGTTCCTGGCGATCGCGGCGGCAAGCGTCTCCTTCTGGCCGGAGTACGGGTTCCAGCCGGCATCGTCACTGAAGGCGGCGTTCTTCGTCGGCCTCGTGATGGCCGCCGCGGCGGGATATCTGACGATCCTGCGGTCCCCGGTGCTGATCTTCCTCGGAGCGATCTCCTACTCGCTCTACCTCCTGCATCAGGTGATCGGCTATTTCCTCATCGGTGGGCTCGTCCGGTGGGGGCTCAGCGCCGATCTGGCGATCCTGACGGCGTTCTGTCTCGTCACGATCCTGGGGAGCGCCGTCTGCTACGGTGTCGAGCGTCCCTCGCAGCGCGCCATTCTCCGGCTCTATGCGCCGTATCGGGAGCGGCGGCGCGTCGATACCGTCCCCTCGGTCTGACGTCACATCGGGTCAACGCCTCATCAACTGACGGATGCGCGCGTCGATGGCGCCCCCGAGAATGGCGTAGCCCAGGCTCGTCGGGTGAAGTCGATCGGCCATGACCTGGGGTGAGAGATGGCCCGCTGCATCGACCATGGCGCGTCCGGGATCGAGGTAGATCACGCGCTTGTCGTCGTGGCAGCGGCGGATGAGCTCGTTCACCCGCGCATTCACCACGCGCTCCGGCGCCGTGGCGTCCTCGCCCCGTGGCAGGATGCCGAGGAGAAGGATCCGGGTGTCCGGCGAGCGTGCTTGGAGGACGCGGATGATCTCCGCGATGCCCAGGGCCGTGTCTTCGGGCCGGCTGCCCGTGCCGGCATTGTTGGTGCCGATCAGGAGCACCACGAGATCGGGCTTCAGGGATGGCGGCCATTGTCCGTGGTCGAGGCGCCAGAGCACATCCTGCGTGCGATCGCCCCAGAGCCCCAGATTGAGCGGCGACCATTCCCCCCAGAACATGCCCCAGAGGCCGGGGTCCCACCCTTGCGTGATGGAATCCCCCAGAAAGACGAGGCGGTTCGCGCTGAGATCCTGTCCGCTCACCTGCGCGGAAAGCGGAGCGCTGCGCTCGCGCAGTTCGGCCACGGATACCGACTGGGGGATTGCCTCGAGCGGCATCGGCTGACGCGGCGCAAGCGCCGGACAGCCGGGCGAAGCGATCCCCGGTCCTGCAGCGCAGAGGAGGGCGAGACCGAAGATTGAATGGAGAAGGGTGCGGTACATCACCGGCCTCGAGCCGATCCGGGGGAAGGGGCGAGGCTGTTTCGTCAGGATGACTGACTTGAAAGAACCGCTGGCGCTCCCAAGGGGAATCGAACCCCTGTTTTCGCCGTGAGAGGGCGACGTCCTAGACCGCTAGACGATGGGAGCTTTCCGGCCGGTTGGCGATCGTATAGCGACGGTCGGGCGGGGGAGCAAGACCTCCCGCGCGCTTAAATTCCATCGGCATCGAAAGTGATCACATCGTGCAAGAACCGCAGGACCGCCGCGTCGTCCTCGACCTGGACGCGCAGGCGGAGCGCATCGACAGGGCGCTCGCCCGCGCGCTGCCGGACGTGTCGCGCTCGCGGCTGCAGGAGCTGATCCGCACCGGTCAGGTGAGCAAGGACGGGATCGTCGTCCTCGACCTGTCGCTGAAGGTCGGTGCGGGTGCCGTCCTCGACGTGATCATTCCCGCACCGGTGGATGCGACGCCGCTGGCGGAGACCCTCGATCTCGTCATCGTTCACGAGGACGACGACCTGATCGTCATCGACAAGCCGGCGGGGCTGGTGGTCCACCCGGCACCCGGACACGATGCCGGAACCCTGGTGAACGGCCTCATCGCCCATTGCGGGGAGAGTTTGTCGGGCATCGGTGGCGTGCGGAGACCGGGGATCGTGCATCGGCTCGACAAGGACACGAGCGGTCTCCTCGTCGTCGCCAAGAACGATCTCGCCCATAAGGGGCTCACCGCGCAGTTCGCCGACCATGGCCGCAATGGACCCCTGGAGCGTGCCTATCTCGCCCTGACCTGGGGAGCGCCGGAGCCGCGGCTCGGCACGATCGACGTCGAGCTCGCGCGCAGCCAGCGCAACCGCGAGAAGATCGCCGTCACGCGTCCCGGCGAGGGGCGCACGGCGATCACGCATTATGTCGTCGAGGATATCCTGGATGCCGGGGTCGAGGTCGCCCTGGTCCGGTGCCGGCTCGAAACCGGGCGGACCCACCAGATCCGCGTCCATCTGAGCCATCGCGGCCACCCGCTTCTCGGCGATGCGGTCTATGGCAACGCCTTCAAGACCAAGGCCGCACGCCTCGGATCGGCGGCGCGGGCCAAGCTGGAAGCCTTGGGCCGGCAGGCCCTCCATGCCGCCATTCTCGGGTTCGAACATCCCCGCACCGGCGAGGTCCTGCGCTTCGAGAGTCCGATCCCGCCGGACATGGCTTCCCTCATTGCCGCGCTGAGGGCGAACGATCGATCCTGAGGAAGCGGGAGCGCGCGTGGTCGCGGCCCTGTGACCGGGCGGGGGGAACCCTCGACCCCCGGTCCTGTTGCACGGGGGTCGCTGTCAAGGGTCGCCGGCAAACAGGTGTGCCGGCGCACCCCGGGCCGCGGCCTTTCGTGTCACCTTCGGTCGATCGACTCGCTGGCGCGTTGATGGCGATGGTCGAGTCACGGACCGCTACCGCACCGTTTCCTTTCCGAGTAAGCTCGGGGAGTGGGGCGGTCGGCTCGAAGAGCGGCGGTTCGTTTCTGGTCTGCCCGTTCGGGGGACCTTTCAAGGAGAGATGACTATGGCAGGCGCACTACCCGTGCTCGCCACCGAGGGTGGCCTTTCGCGCTACCTCGATGAAATCCGCAAGTTTCCGATGCTCGAGCCGAACGAGGAGTTCACGCTGGCCAAGAGTTGGCGTGAGCAGGGCGACCGCGATGCAGCGCACCGGCTCGTCACCTCGCATCTGCGGCTCGTGGCGAAGATCGCCATGGGCTACCGTGGCTATGGCCTGCCGATCGGCGAGGTCGTGTCCGAGGGCAATGTCGGCCTGATGCAGGCCGTCAAGCGCTTCGAGCCCGATAAAGGCTTTCGGCTTGCCACCTACGCCATGTGGTGGATCAAGGCCGCGATCCAGGAATACATCCTGCGCTCGTGGTCGCTGGTGAAGATGGGCACCACCGCCAACCAGAAGAAGCTGTTTTTCAATCTCCGGAAGGCCAAGGGCAAGATTTCCGCCCTCGACGAGGGTGACCTCAAGCCGGATCAGGTGGCTCAGATCGCGGTCAAGCTCGGCGTGCCCGAGCAGGACGTGATCGACATGAACCGCCGTCTCTCGGGCGATACCTCCCTCAACGCTCCACTGCGTGAGGAAGGGGAGGGCGAGTGGCAGGATTGGCTGGTGGACAACAGCCCGAGCCAAGAAACCGTGCTTGCTCGCGAAGAAGAGGGCCAGAACCGTCTGACCGCCCTGCGCGATGCGCTGTCGGTCCTCAATCCACGCGAGCGTCGCATCTTCGAGGCGCGCCGTCTCGCCGATGACCCGATCACCCTCGAAGACCTCTCGGGTGAGTTCGGGGTGTCGCGCGAGCGCGTCCGCCAGATCGAGGTTCGGGCGTTCGAGAAGATCCAGGAAGCGGTCAAGCGCAACCTCGCCACCCGTGAGGCACCACGGGCCGCCGCGCACGCCTGAGACGCTTCGTCGGGGGCAGATGATGGATGAGCCGGTTCCGCTGATGCGGCACCGGCTTTCTTTTTGTCGCCCCTATCGACGCCACTGCTCGAAGGCGGAGCGGATGACCTGATTGCCCGACGAGCCTTTCTCGAAGGTCAGCACGCCGCGAGGCCCGGCGGCGAACTTCATCGGCAGGTCGAACCAGTTGCGGTGCTCCAAGAGGTCGGTGTTGCGGTCCACGTCGGCCTGCAGCGACGACAGGCCGATCAGGAACAGGTTCTCTTTTACGCGCACCGGCAGGCCCGACACCGGCGACCCGCGGCCTCCCTCTTCATCCTTCGCACTCAGCAGGCCGACATCCTGCACGGAATGCGTGTCTCCGGCCGGACTCGTCGTGGTGAAGGCCAGTTCGATGGTGTGGGAGGCAGGGAAGGTCGGGTCGAGATTCCGCCGGATGGTCATGACCAGCGACAGGCCGGCCTCGGCAAAGGTCAGACGTCCCCGGATGACGGTTTCCAGCGGCTGGCCCTGTTCGCCATTCATCGCCTCCAGGCGCCACACCACCATACCCTGGAAGGTGATCGGCTGGGCGTTTCCTCCCGCCGTGTTTTCCTCGAAGAGAACGGCGCGCTGCGCAACCGCCACATCGGGTTGGGCCGGCGGCTTCGTCGGATCGGCCGGCGCCGTGGCTGGCTGCCGGGCGGGCGCTTGGCGGGCGGAGGGATCGCGGCGTTCCGAGGAGGCGGGCGCCTCCCCGCCGATCCGGTCGGCATATTTCGAGGCCCCGGAATCGGTGGCTTCCCCCTGAGCTTCCGTGTTGCTGGGCTGGAGGTCCGAAGGTTTGTCGCGCAGCATGAAGGCCGCTACCGCGATCAGCCCGACGACAATGAGCAGGACGCTTCCCACGAAGATGTTACGGATCAGGCGAGGACGGCCCTTGCGCGGGGCGACCACGTCGATGCGCGGGCGATTGCGCGCATTGGCGCCATCCGCCGCGGCGGGCATCGTCTCGCGTTCGGTAAGGAGCGGCTCGGGCGTCGGCTCGGCGGCCGGTTCCGGCTCGGTGGCTTCGCTCGCGGCCTCGCCGTTCGATGCCTTCCGCGCGGCTTCCCGGGCGGCTTTCCTGTCGGCAACCCTGTCCGCGGATTTCGCCTTGCGGGGCTTGATCGGCAGGACCGGCGCGGGCTCCTGGGAGACCGGAGCCGGTCCGTCCCCCACCGGCGGCAGCGGCTCGGGCCCCGACGCATCGGGCAGCCCGCCAGGCTGGCGATCCGGCCGGGAAGGGCGGATCCCGAGATTCGGCTCCGGGGCCGGCGGCAGGCCGGGCTCGGTAATGCGACCTCTGGCGGTGTCGGCGGATCGGTCGGGCGCCTCCGCTTCCGGCAGCGCGTCGCGCTCCTCCGGCACGGCGAAGACCGGTGGTGCGACATCGTTGGCAACGGCGGCGGGCGGCCCGCCATGCTCACTCTCGACCCTGCTGATCGCGGTTTCGAGGGCTTTGCTCTCGAGGTCGATATCGGCTTCGGACAGGGGTGGTTCGAGCGAGCGAAGCTGCCCGATCAGGGCACCGCGGGCCCGGTCGTAGACCGCCTTGCGCAAGGCCGGAGAACGATCCGGCATCGCTTGGAGCGCTCGTGCCAGCAAGGGGTAATAGTCGGCCATCGAACCTCGGTCCGCCCTATACGGGCCGGCCGGCAGGCCGCCCTCTTCTCACTGCAGGGATGGAACACCCTTGGGCGAGGCACGTCGGCATCATCCGCGATGTCCGCCCTTCGGACGAGGCATCATCCACCCGCACGGCGCTTCATCCCCTGTCATTCGTCCACCGGTTGCCCTGGAGGAACCGGTGGGCATCGCCTTGGCCGGACGCTCAATCCTCGAAGGGATTGTGCATCAGGATGGTGTCGTTGCGCTCCGGTGACGTGGAGAGCAGCACCACCGGCGCTCCGATCAGTTCCTCGATCCGGCGCACGTACTTGATCGCCTGAGCGGGAAGGTCGGCCCAGGAGCGTGCTCCGGCGGTGGTGCCGGACCAGCCCTCGATGGTCTCGTAGATCGGCTCGACCTTGGCCTGGGCGGCCTGATTGGCGGGGAGGTGATCGAGCACCTGTCCGTCGAGCCGGTAGCCGGTGCAGACCTTGATCTCGTCGAACCCGTCGAGGATGTCGAGCTTGGTCAGGGCGATCCCGTCGATACCGGAGGTCCGAACGGTCTGGCGCACCAGCACGGCGTCGAACCAGCCGCAGCGGCGCTTGCGCCCGGTATTGACGCCGAACTCGCGCCCCTTGGCGCCGATCGTCTCGCCGATCTCGTCGAAGAGCTCCGTGGGGAACGGACCCTCGCCGACGCGGGTCGTATAGGCCTTGGCGATGCCGAGGACGTAACCGATCGCCGACGGCCCCATGCCGGAGCCGGTGGCGGCCTGGGCGGCCACAATGTTCGAGGAGGTCACGAACGGGTAGGTGCCGTGATCGACGTCGAGAAGGGCGCCCTGCGCGCCCTCGAACAAGATGCGCTTGCCCGCCCGGCGCTCGTCGTCGAGGAGCTTCCACACGGTGGTGGCGTAGGGGAGGATCGTCGGCGCGATCGCCTTCAACTCCGCGAGCAGCGCGCCGGCATCGACTTCGTCGATCCCGAGGCCCCGGCGCAGGGCGTTGTGGTGGGTGAGCACCCGCTCGATCTTCGATTCCAGCGTGCTCTCGTCGGCCAGATCCACCACACGGATGGCGCGGCGGCCGACCTTGTCCTCGTAGGCGGGGCCGATGCCGCGCTTCGTCGTGCCGATCTTGAGACCGGCATTGGAGGTTTCTCGGAAATGGTCGAGTTCGCGGTGAAGCGGCAAGATCAGCGTCGCGTTGTCGGCGATGCGGAGGCTCTTGGGCGAAATCTCGACGCCCTGCGCCTGAAGCCGGGCAATCTCGTCCACGAGGTGCCACGGATCGACGACGACGCCGTTGCCGATCACCGACAGCTTTCCGCCTCGGACGACGCCGGAAGGGAGCAGAGCCAGCTTGTAGGTCACGCCATCGATGACCAGCGTATGCCCGGCATTGTGGCCGCCCTGGAAGCGGACAACCACGTCGGCCTGCTCGGAGAGCCAGTCGACGATCTTACCCTTGCCTTCGTCGCCCCATTGGGCGCCTACGACGACGACGTTCGCCATTCACTTCAACCTGTCCGGTGCCCGCGTGGAAACGCCCCGCCGCAAGGGCGGGCCGACACGCATCTCCGGGGTCTTTCCGCGATCCCTCGCAGGAAATCAAGCAAACCGGGCTCGAACGGTTGGGAGCATCCGAGCCTTACCGTGCTTCGGTTCCCGGTTCGCGGCCCGGCAACTGGCCCGGATTGATCACCGGCATGCCGCTGTTCCCGGTCTCTGGAGGCTTGACCACCATGCCCGGGGCGGAATTGCCCGGCGGCGTGATGACGCCGTCGTTCTTCTCGAGTTTGTCACTCAGGGTCGAGCCTCCGGTTCCATCCTCGGACGGGCGGACCTTCTCCGGCACCGTCTCAGTCGAAGGCGGGATGTTCGGGGAGGTGTCGCGCCCTTTCAGCGGAGCATCGGGCGACTGGGCATAGGCACCCGACGCTGTCAGAGCGAAAGCGAGCAGTGCGGCGTGACGAAACGGTGTCGGCATCGATGTCCCCCGGGAAGTTGGGAGACAAACCGTTCCGGCGGCGATGCAGTTCCTATCGTGCTACCGGATGGCCGGTTGTTTCGGACTGCCCCCGAGGCAGGTTTTGGGACGCAAAACCGGTGACCACTTTTGCTAAACCTGCTTAGGCCCCGGCCATCTCCAGGTACAGCGCACGCAGACGCTTCGTCAGCGCCCCCGGCTTGCCATCGCCCAGTTCGTGCCCATCGATGTCGATCACGGGCATCACGAAGGCGGAAGCGCTCGTGTAGAAGGCCTCCTCCGCCGCGAGCGCCTCTTCCACGGAGAACAGCCGCTCCTCGATTGTCAGTCCGGCTTCCTCGGCAAGGCGCATGACGGCGAGGCGCGTGATGCCGGGCAGCAGGGCAGTCGAGAGTGGGCGGGTGACCACCTTTCCGCCGGCGATGATGAAGGCGGTCGAGGAGGAGCCTTCGGTGACGAAACCGTCCTCCACCATCCAGGCCTCCGCGACGCCGGCCTTGGCCGCTTCCTGCTTGGCCAGAACCTGGGCGAGGAGCGCCACCGACTTGATGTCGCGTCGCTTCCAGCGGATGTCGGGAACGGTGATGACCTTGGCGCCGCGCTCCGCCAGCGGGTTCCTGGCCACGGTCTTGGCCTGCGTGAACATCACCACGGTGGGTTCGGTCTCGGCCGGCGGGAAGGCGAAGTCCCGCTCGTAGGCGCCCCGCGTCACCTGCATGTAGACGAGGCCCTCGTCGACGCTGTTGCGGCGGACCAACTCGGTTTCGAGCCGGATCCAGTCTTCGGTCGGGTAGGGATTGCGGATGCCGATCTCGCCCAGCGACCGGTCGAGTCGGGCCAGATGCGCCTCGTTGTCCACGAGACGGCCGCCGAGGACGGCCGACACCTCGTAGATGCCGTCCGCGAACAGGAAGCCCCGATCCATGATCGACACGGTCGCGGCCTCGAAAGGCACGAAGGCGCCGTTGACGTAGACGATGCGCGACATCGAACTTCCTCTTCTCCGAATAGAAACGGCGGCCTCGCCGCTACGCGATCCGCGAAGCACGAAGCGTGATCCGCGGATCGCCGCGTCGGGTACGATCTATGATCAGGCCGTACCGAAGACGCGCGAAAAAATCGTGTCCACGTGCTTGAAATGATAGCTGAGATCGAAGCACTCCTCGATCTGCTCCGGGCTCAGGGACGCGGTGACGTCCGCATCGGCCTTCAGCAGCGTGAGGAAGTCGCCTTCGCCACGCCAGACCGGCATGGCGTTGCGCTGGACCAGGCGATAAGCGTCCTCGCGGGACACGCCCGCCTGCGTCAGGGCCAGAAGCACCCGCTGCGAGTGGACGAGGCCGCCGAGCTTGTCGAGGTTGCGCTGCATCTGCTCGGGATAGATCAGCAGCTTGTCGATCACCCCGGTCAGCCGCGCCAGGGCGAAGTCGAGGGTCACCGTCGCGTCGGGGCCGATCATGCGCTCCACCGAGGAATGCGAGATGTCGCGTTCGTGCCAGAGTGCCACGTTCTCCATGGCGGGCAGCGCAAAGGAGCGCACCATGCGGGCGAGGCCGGTGAGGTTCTCGGTGAGGACGGGATTGCGCTTGTGCGGCATGGCCGACGAGCCCTTCTGGCCCTCGGAGAAGAACTCTTCCGCTTCCAGCACCTCCGTGCGCTGCAGGTGGCGCACCTCGATGGAGAGACGCTCCACCGAGCTGGCGACGACACCCAGGGTGGCGAAGAACATGGCGTGGCGGTCGCGGGGAATGACCTGCGTCGAGACCGGCTCGGGCGTGAGGCCCATCGCCTTGGCGACATACTCTTCCACACGCGGGTCGATATTGGCGAAGGTGCCGACGGCGCCCGAGATCGCGCAGGTGGCGACTTCCTCGCGGGCGGCGACGAGACGGGCGCGGGCGCGCTCGAACTCGGCATAGGCCTGGGCGAGCTTCAGGCCGAAGGTCACCGGCTCGGCATGGATGCCGTGCGAGCGGCCGATCGTCGGGGTCAGCTTGTGCTCGAACGCCCGGCGCTTGATCGCGGCGAGCAACGCATCGACATCCTTGATCAGGATGTCGGCGGCCCGGACGAGCTGGACGTTGAAGCAGGTGTCGAGGACGTCCGACGAGGTCATACCCTGGTGCACGAACCGCGCGTCGGGGCCGACGATCTCGGCGAGATGCGTCAGGAAGGCGATGACGTCGTGCTTGGTGACCGCCTCGATGGCGTCGATGCGGGCGACGTCGAACACCGCGTCGCGGCCCTTCTCCCAGATCGTGGCGGCGGCCTCCTTGGGCACCACGCCGATCTCGGCGAGCGCCGTGGTGGCGTGGGCCTCGATCTCGAACCAGATGCGGAAGCGGCTTTCGGGAGACCAGATCGCCGTCATCTCGGGGCGGCTATAGCGGGCAATCATACGGGCGCCTCGGGTCGGACGGATCGGGACAATGAGGCTGGCGCCTAGCATGGGCGGGGCCTGCGCTCAACGCGGGGGCCCAGGGGGACTCTGTGCGAAGTGATACATTTGTGCATCGCTCTGGCGAAACCAGAGGTGCTCGTCTCGCAGCGCTACTTCGCAGGCGAGGAGTTTTCTACCGCGCGTTCCGTTGCTTAGTCGGTATCTTGGAACACTTATTAAATGACCTATAAAATTGGAGTGTTGTCAATCCGACTATGGCAGGTTGCCGATCAAATATGCGTGTCTATTAGACGAATGTGGTCTGCAGATAAGCGTGATATTTTTCCCCTTATGCAGAATAGTACCAATAGAATTGAGACGCGCCGATGCATCCCTTCGCCCGTATACGTCTGATCACGGTTCTTTCGGCGGTGCCTTTCCTATCGGACGTGCAGGTCGCGGAAGCACAGGCCGTTGCGGCGGATCCCGGCAACCACACCGAAGTGACCCTGGATCAGCTCAGTGTCGACGGAGCGGGGGGTAATACCGTGGGCTACCGCGCCAACCGCAGCCGGAGCGCGACGAAGACGGACACCCAGTTGATCGACACCCCGCAGTCGGTGACGGTGGTGACGCGGGAGCAGGTCCAGGATCAGGGTTTCCAGGGCGTCACCGAAGCTTTGCGCTACGTGCCCGGCGTGTTCCTGCACCAGGGCGCCGCCAACCGGGACGAGGTCGTGATCCGCGGGCAGCAATCCAGCGCCGACTTCTACGTCAACGGCATTCGCGACGACGCCATGTACTACCGCGATCTCTACAACGTCGAACGGATCGAAGTGCTCAAGGGGCCGAACGCGATGATCTTCGGTCGCGGTGGAGGCGGTGGCGTCGTCAATCGTGTGCTGAAGGACGCCACCGGAGCTCCGGTGCGCGAAATCATCCTGCAGGGCGGGCAGTACTTCAACAAACGGGTTGCCGTGGATGTCGGCGACCGGGTCTCGGACAGCGTCTTCTTCCGCCTCAACGGCATGGTCGAGGATAGCGGCACCTATCGCGATTATGTCGACTTGCGGCGCTGGGGCATCAACCCGACGGCGACGATCCTGCTTGGGCCAGAGACCACGCTGAAACTATCCTACGAGTACTTCCACGACGACCGGACGGCGGATCGCGGCATCCCGTCCCAACAAGGGAGGCCCTATCGCTATCGCGACAACATCAGAACCTTCTTCGGCAATCCCGATCTCAGCTACTCGCGCGTCGACGCGCATATCGCGACGGCGGTGCTCGATCACCGCTTCGCTTCGGGCGTCGAGATGCGGAGCCAGTTCCGCTATGCCGATTACGCCAAGGCCTATCAGGTCGTGTATCCGAGCATCCGCGCCGGCGGCGCGGTGAACGCCGCCGGGACGACCGTCGATCTGAGTGCGTTCAACAACGTCACGCCCAGGACGAACTTCTTCAACCAGAACGATTTCACCTATAAATTCGCCACGGGGCCGCTGGCCCATACGCTGCTCGCGGGTTTCGAACTCGGCAAGCAGGTGGGCATCACCTACCGGGAAGACGGCTTCTTCGCGACGACAGGAACGCAGACGCTGACCGTCAACCCGCTCTCGCCGGTCTCGCGGGTCCCCGTGACTTTCCGCAACCTGGCCTCGGCCGCCAATAGCCGCTACGACCTCGGTCTGGCTGCGGTCTACGTCCAGGATCAGATCGAGATCGGTCCGCATGTCAAGGTGATCGGCGGCCTACGCTACGATCACTTCGATTTCTCCTCGACGGACCGGCGCACCAACGTCACCAACTCCCGCATCGACGATCTGCTGTCACCGAGGATCGGGCTGGTGTTCAAGCCGGTGGACAATCTTGCCTTCTATGGCAATTACAGCGTGTCGTATTTGCCATCCGCCGGCGACCAGTTCAGCGCATTGTCCGAAGGGCTCGCCATCGCCGAGCCGGAGCGGTTCGAGAACCGCGAGGTCGGCGTGAAATGGGACGTCTCCTCGACGCTCCAGCTCACCGGCGCGCTTTACGACCTCGACCGGTTTAACCAGCGCCTCGCCGATCCGAACCGCCCCGGCTTCTTCCTGCTGAGCGGCCAGACCAACGCGAAGGGCGTCGAGATCGGCGCCAACGGCTTCGTCACCGATTGGTGGCAGGTCGCGGGCGGCTATGCCTTCACCGATGCGCGCATCGTCAGCGGGTTCAGTTCTGCGGCCATCGTTCCGGACAACCATGTCGGGTTGGTGCCGTTCAACGCGGTCACCTTGTGGAACAAGTTCGCGGTCACGCCGTCCTTGTCGTTCGGCGTCGGCGCGATCCACCAGACCCATACGTTCGCGGCGGCCGACAACACGGTCAGGCTCCCCGGTTACACCCGCTTCGACCTCGGTTTCTTCTATCAGGTCACGGATCTCGTGCGGGCGCAGGTCAACATCGAGAACGTCTTCGACCGGGGCTACATCGCAACGGCGGACGGGAACAACAACATCAGCCCGGGCGCGCCGAGGATCGTTCGCGCTCAGGTCATCGCCAAATTCTGACGCGTGGCTCGCGTCGACGCCGTTCCGACGGATGATCGGGGCGGCGGATTACTCCACCCGCTGCCAGCCCGGTCCCATCAGGCGCTCCTGAGGCCGGAAGCGGGCCTTGTAGTCCATCTTGCGCGAGCCATCGACCCAATAACCGAGATAGAGATACGGCAGGCCGAGGGAGGCGGCGCGGCGGATATGGTCGAGGATCATGAAGGTCCCGAGCGAACGCTGGGCCTCCGCCGGATCGTAGAACGAATAGACCATCGACAATCCGTCGGAGAGCACGTCCGTCAGGCACAGGGCCACGGTCAGCCCGGTACCCCGGCCGTTGATCGCCGTATCGGGACCACGCCGGCGATAGGCCACGAGATGAGTGTCCACATGGCTGTCCTCGATCATCATGGCGTAGTCGAGTACGGTCATGTCGACCATGCCGCCATCGCCATGGCGCGCATCGAGATAGCGGCGAAACAGGGCATATTGCTCCGAAGCCGGGCGGTTGGGCTCGGGATTGCCGATGAGATCGGCGTTTCGTTGAAGGATGCGGCGATGACTCGCCGAAGGCAGGAAATCCGCCACCACCACCCGCACCGAGATGCAGGCCCGGCAGGTCTCGCAGGCCGGCCGATAGGCGATGGTCTGCGAGCGCCGGAAGCCGCCCTGGGTGAGGATCTCGTTGAGGTCACGGGCGCGCCGCCCCACGAGATGGGTGAACACCTTCCGTTCCTCCTGCCCCGGCAGGTAAGGGCAGGGCGAAGGCGCCGTCAGATAGAATTGCGGTGTGTCGCGGGGATGGCTCGTCACGCTTGCAGCTGACCTCGGGGCCGGCGGGAGCGTTCCCCGCACGAGACGAGTGTACCCGCCCCGTGGCGGGGCTCAAGTGGGTGAGCGTCGTGGCGCCCCATTTTCACGAGGGTGACTGGCATGGCAGGGCTGCTGCCCGTATCAATGCCGCCATGTGGAGGCTGGTCGCGTTTCCGACCCAATTCGGGATGAATGCACCCGTTGTCGCGGGGCGACCATCGATGACGGGCGGAAACACGGTGGCAAAGTTTGCGCGAGCATGGTGCCCGCCGCCCTCCAGTGGTGGGCCGGACACGTGAGGCGGCATCACAGGATCGTCGGTACCCGCCGCTGCCGAGCGGTGACCCGATCTTTCAAGACCGGATAGGGAAATCGTCTCATCAACGCTCTCGAAACATCGATGCCGCGTTCCGACCGGCCGCGTGAAGCCTCGGCCGGTCTCTCGCGGGAGGAAGCCCGACCGGCGGATTATACCCGTCGTGTCGTCGCCGTCCTGATCGCCTCTTTCCTCGTCCGTCTCGTGGTGGTGCGGTTTCTCGACCTCACTTTCATGGAAACCTACGGTGTGGTCGTCGCGAGGCAGCCGTCCCTCTCGTTCTTCGATCAGCCGCCGCTGACATGGTGGACGATCGCGGGCGCGATGCGCCTGTTCGGTTCCGACGACGCCCTGGTCGTGCGCCTGCCGTTCCTTGTCATGTCGGTGATCTCGGGCTGGCTGATCTATCGGATCACGACGCGTCTCTTCGATTCCCGTGCGGGATTCTACGCGGTCTGCGCCTATCTGCTGTCGCCGCTTCTCGGACTTTCGGATGGGAGTCTCGCCCAGACGAACGGGCCGATGACCGTCTTCCTTCTCGCGGCCCTCCTGACCTTCCTTCACATCGACTTCGCCGCTCGGCACATCCGCGACAACGAGATCTGGTACACCTGCGCATTCCTGTTCGGATGCGCCCTCGCGTCCAAGTATCTCGCGATCCTCCTGGTCCCCGGACTGCTCGTCGCCGTGGCGAGCCGGCCCGAGGGAAGGGGCTGGCTCCTGCGTCCTGCCACCTATCTCGGCCTGGTCTTCCTGCTTGTACCGCTTCTCCCGGTCATCATCTGGAACGCCGAGCACGGCTGGGTCTCCTTCCTGTATCAAGGTGCCCGCGCCGGCGGGGACGGCAGCATCAACATGGCGCGGGCGTTCCGCTGGACCCTGACGCAGGTCTTGATCGTCCATCCCCTCGTCTTCGGCCCGGCGCTGTACATGCTGTATCGCGGCCTTCGAAACGGGCCGAGGCAGGAGGGGCCCTGGCTTCTGGCCTGCATGTCCGCGCCGGTCCTCCTCTTCATCTTCGGCGTCATGGTCTGGAGCAGCCACCCGCTGCGTGGCTATCACTGGGCATCCATGGGCTATCTTCCGCTGCTGCCCCTCGTCGGCGCCTGGGCGGGTGGCCTCTCCGCCGACCGGCCCGACGCCGCACGTCGCTGGCTCGCCACCCTGGCCGCGACGACGATCCTGGTGATCGGTCTTCTCATGGCCCACGTCTTCACCGGCTGGGCCGAGCGGGTCGCCCCGGCCAAGGCTTTCCGGTCGCAGGACCCGATCCTCCTGGAACTCTACGATTGGGAGGATCTTCCTGCGGCGCTGACGGCTCGCGGGCTCGATCCCTCGCGCACCTTCATCGCCGCGACCCGCTGGGAGGATTGCGCCAAGGCCTTCTACGCCGTGAGGGACAGGTTCCGCGGGCTGTGCCTCGCAGGCGACAACATCCACTTCACTTATCTCGCCGATGCCGCGAAATTCCGCGGCATGGATGCCGTCATCATCGACAGGTATGCCAATCTCGATGCGGTGAGATATAATCTCGATGGGCATTTCGAGACATTCTCGGAAGATGCGCCCATCCGCCTGAATTTCCACGGGCGCAAGATGCACGATCTGCGGATCGTCCGGGCGACCCATTTCGATGGGACCTGGCCGAAGCCCAGGATCGGCGCGAAAGGCCGCCAGTGACGCTTCCCCCTACCCAGGCACCGTCCGAGCCCGAAGCGGATCGGCCCCTCCTCACGATCGTCATCCCCACATTCAACGAGCGGGACAACATCGCCGTCATCTGCGGCCGGATCGCCACCGCGCTCGCGCCGCACCGTTTCGAGGTGATCGTCGTCGACGACGACTCGCCCGATGGAACATCTGCCGTCGTCGAAGATCTGGCGCAGAGCGATCCACGGATCAGGATCATCACCCGGACCGGCCGGCGGGGGCTCGCTGGAGCCTGTATCGAAGGGATGCTGGCGGCGCGTTCCGAACTCGTCGCCGTGATGGATGCGGACCTGCAGCACGAACCGACGACGCTGACGCCGATGCTCGATCTGATGATGTCCACCGAGTGCGACGTCGTCATCGCCAGCCGCTACCTGGACGATCCCGACGTGGCGGCCTTCTCGTCCGTCCGGAAAGCCCTGAGCAATGCCGGAAACCGGCTGGTGCGAGCCCTTCTCCGGGTTCAGACCAGCGATCCCATGAGCGGTTTCTTCCTCATGCGCCGGAGCATTCTGGTGAAGGCTGCGCCTCGCCTGAGCCGCGATGGCTTCAAGCTCCTCGCGGATATTCTGGCGCAGGGCGGTCGGTCGCTGAAGATCGGAGAAGTCCCCTATGTCTTCGGCCCGCGACTGACCGGGCAAAGCAAGCTCGACGAGAGGGTTCTCTTCGATTTCGCGGTCCTTCTCATCGCGAAATCGGCCTTCGGTGTGCTTCCGACCCGGTTCGTCTCTTTCGCCCTCGTCGGAGGCCTCGGTGTCATCGTTCACCTGTCGCTGCTGGGGCTGATGCTGTCCGCTCTGAACGACAACTTTCTGATGTCCCAGACCATCGCCACGCTTGGCGCGATGACGGCCAACTTCTTCCTGAACAACATCCTGACGTATCGGGACCAGCGGATCGTCGGAGTTGACCTCCTGCGCGGACTCGCGGTCTTCTGCCTGTCCTGCTCCTGCGGCGCGTTCAACAATATCCTCGTTGCCCATCTCATCTACACCGGGACCGGCATCTGGTGGCTGGCCACGGGAGCGGGCATTCTGGTGGGCGCCGCCTGCAACTACGTGCTGTCGGCCCTCACCGTATGGCGGCGCTTCGAGAAGCGTCCCGATCGGAAGAAGCAGGCTCACCAGAGCGACGCAGCTCTATCGGGCAGCGGTGGGGAACTCGGCATTCCCCAGCCTCCTTCCCTATCTCGGTAGAGGTGAAGTCCTCCTCGGACTCCGCCCCGGCGGGCTCAGACCCGCACCACCGCGAGGCCGACCAGCACGTCGTGGCCCAGGCGTCGGTCCGACCTCATGAGCCCGAACAGGATATCGACGAACCACAGCAGGAACGTCGAGATGGCGACGTAGAACAGCAGGGCGTGGATGGCGGCGGTGAGGAAATCCACCCGCAGGCCACTGGCCGGAGTCACCACGCGCAGGCCCATCATCCGCATGCCCCAGGTGCTCTGGGCGGCGCCGCCCACCGTCACTGCGCTGTAGAGGATGCCGCTGGCGGGAAGGATCGCGAACAGGGTCCAGCCGAGCCCGAAGGTCAGCACCCCGAGCACCGTGATCGCCAGGGTGAGCAGCGCCGTGAAGCCGAGGATGAAGAGGATGTCGAGGAGATAAGCGACGAATCGCGCCCCGAGGCTCGCCCGGACGAAGGGGACCGGGAGGGCGTTCGGGAGCTCAGTCCCGTAGCGCTCGGCATAGCCGGCGGGGTCGTAGCCGGGAGGCGTGTTGAGCATGGCCGGTAGCCTTTGAGAGGGGAGACGATTCTCCTTCATGAGAAGACATGGGAGGGCCCATGCCTTCGCTCAAGGTCACACGGGCTTCACTGGTTCAAGCTCAGGCGGTTTGCTCGATCACGCCGCGCCAGCCGAGCCCGCGATACGTTTCGTAGCCCGGCGTTTCGTGGAAGGCGACGAGGCGCCCCGCGGCATCGATGTAGCTTCCCTGACTTCGTCCGTCGGTTCGGAGGGGATAGCGCTCGGTGAGGAGGCCATTGCCCTTGGAACAGGCGATGACGCGGTTCTGGGCATCGAGCAGCATGACACGGCTATGGGCCCGTTCCGCCGGCGCGAGGCGGACACCCTCGACGATGGTGCGTGCCTGCGACTCCCAGTCGAAATGGATCGCGAGAAAACCGATCGGCTTACCGTTCGTCTCGCCGCCCTCCCGCACCGAGGCGACATAAGTGGCGCTCTGCGACCCGTTGAGCGCGGCGACCCGCGCCACGTTGGCCACGGCGAATTCATCGCCGGAGGCCAGCGGCTTGGCGCGGGCAAACCACGGCTCCTGGGTTACATCCTGGCCGACGACATTGAACCGGTCGGGCCGGCCATTGGCGATGACCTTGCCGTCGAGGCTGCACAACCAGAGATCGAGATAGACCGTGTAGGCGGAGAGGATGACCCCGAGCCGGTGCGAGGCGTGGGTCCTGGCTGCGTCGGTCGGATCGATGGCGCATGCGACGACGGCGGCGTCGGTCGCCCACCACCTGACGTCGCAGGTCCGCTCGTAGAGGTTCCGATCGATGATCTCCACGGCGTTCAGGGCGAGATCGATGCAGCGGGCCGAGCGAGTCTCGCTGGCTAGGTGCTCCACGGCCTGGGTCAGGCTGTCGACGCCCTCGCCCAGGGCGTTGCCGAGGCCCGAGACGAGGCCCTCGATCTCGCTGGCAACGCTGCGGACCTCATTGGCGACGACGGAGAAGCCGGCGCCGCGCTCGCCCGCATGCGCCGCCTCGATGAGGGCGTTCAGGGCCAGCAGATTCATGCGGCGTGTGATGGACTTGATCGATCCGACGCTGCGGTGAGTGAGAGCCTTCAACTGCTCGGTCGATGTCTCGACGAGCAGCGAGAGACTGTCGGCCGGATGATCTACCTCGTTCATTTTCGTCGACATCGCATCCTCGGAATGAACAGGCCAAGCTCGATGCTTGGTATTATTTACATCGAATCAATGTGGAGGCTTGCTGTCGGATGGCAGTGGAACGATGTGAGGCAGGCCGAGCAGAGACGATTCGGTCGCCTGCCCAAGCAACCCGATGCAATGAGAATGCCAAGGCTGCGCGAATGCCTAGCGCACCGGCACGGGATCGTTAGCTTCGGAATCAATTGTCTCGAGATAGTATTTCTTAAGCATGAAAAGCGCCCCGCCCGACATCGCCTTGTGGTCCAGGCGGATGCCGATGAGTCCCGCGCCGCCGTCGAACAGGCAGTCGATGCGGTGCTGGCGTTGGCTCAAAGCGTAATCGACGCGCACGCTGTCGGGCGCCGATCCACGCCCGACATGGAGCAGGCGGGGGGAGAGGTCGGATGCGACCAGCGCAGGAAGCGTCCGCCTGCAGGTGGTGATCCGCAGCCGGTCGACGGAGCTGTCGCAGCCCGCGAGCAATGAGACGACGACGATCAGCAGGAGCGCACCGGGGGCCCGAGCCGCCCGCGGGCGCATCTCAGATGCCGTCGCGGAGACGTTCGGCCACCCGTAGCGCGTAGTAGGTCAGGATGCCGTCGGCGCCGGCGCGCTTGAAGGCGAGGAGGCTTTCCGTCATGGCGCGGGTGCCGTCGAGCCAGCCGTTGAGGGCGGCGGCCTCGATCATCGCGTATTCCCCGGAGACCTGGTAGGCGAAGGTCGGCACTCCGAACTCGTCCTTCACCCGGCGGATGATGTCGAGATAGGGCAGGCCGGGTTTCACCATCACCGAATCCGCGCCCTCCTCGAGATCGAGGGCGACTTCCCTGAGGGCTTCGTCCGAATTGCCCGGATCCATCTGGTAGGTCCGCTTGTCGCCCACCAGGGCGGCCGAGGTGCCGATGGCGTCGCGGAACGGGCCATAGAAGGCGCTCGCATACTTCGCCGCGTAGGCCATGATCTGGACGTCGCGGAATCCCGCCTTATCGAGGCCGGTGCGGATCGCGCCGACGCGGCCGTCCATCATGTCGGAGGGGGCGATGATGTCGGTGCCCGCCTCGGCCTGGATCAGGCTCTGTTCCACGAGGAGAGCCACGGTCTCGTCGTTGAGGATCGCCCCGTCCTCGATCAGGCCGTCATGGCCATGGCTGGTATAGGGGTCGAGGGCCACGTCGGTCATCACGCCGATCTCCGGCACCGCCTTCTTCACCGCCCGCACGGCGCGGCAGACGAGGTTGTTCGAGTTGAGGGACTCCGATCCGGTCGGGTCACGCAGAGACGCTTCGGTATAGGGAAAGAACGAGATGGCCGGGATGCCGAGCCGGGCCGCGCGCTCCGCATCGCGGACGATCTCGTCCACGCTGAGGCGCTCTACCCCCGGCATCGAGGCGATGGGCTCGCGCCGGCCGGTCCCCTCGATGACGAAGAGCGGCCAGATAAGGTCATCCACCGTCAGGGTATTTTCGCGCACGAGGCGGCGCGACCACTCCGCCTTGCGGTTGCGCCGCGGGCGCTGCGTAATGCTCAGAGATGCGGCGGAACTCGCCTTGGCGCTCTCGATGGCGAGGGGCCGCGGGGTCGGGGTCGCTTCGGTCATGGTCATTACGTCTCGAATGCCCGTCGCGGGCGCGTCGGGGCCGGCCTAACACATCCCCAAAACTCTTCGAAACCCGGGCCGATCGCCGCCCCCCGATTGACGGGTCCTGACAGAGTTCGTCTAAGCGACCGTGCGAGCACGGGGTTTCCCGGCGCGTGCACGTGCGGAAACCCGCGCGCCCCCGAGGGTGAGGAAGCCCCCAATCGGAGACGATGGATGACAGGCGCAGACGAGCCGGAGATCCTGTTCGAGCGGCGCGGGAACGCCGGCCTGATTACCCTGAACCGGCCTAAATCCTTGAACGCGCTCACGGTCTCCATGTCGACGGCGATGTATCGCGCCCTGGTCGAGTGGGAGCGCGACGACACGATCACCCGCGTGGTCGTCCGCGGCCGGGGCGGTCGGGCGTTCTGCGCCGGCGGCGACATCCGCCAGATCCACGACCTCGCCCGCCGGGGGCTGGACGACGAGGTGCGACGGTTCTGGCTCGCGGAGTACCACCTCAACGCCTATGTGAAGCGCTACACGAAACCCTACATCGCCCTGATCGAGGGGATCGTGATGGGCGGCGGGGTCGGGCTGTCCCTGCACGGGAGCCATCGGGTCTCCTCGGAGCGCTACGCCTTGGCGATGCCGGAAGTGGGAATTGGGTTTTTTCCCGATGTGGGAATGACCCATTCGCTGCCGCGCCTGGCCGGCCGCGCCGGGGTCTATCTGGCCCTGACCGGCGCCCGGATCGGTGCCGGCGATGCCCTGGCTCTGGGGCTCGCCACCCACCATTCGGCGGCCGAGAATTTCGACGCCATCACGGATGACCTCGCCGGAGGTGGCGCCATCGAACGGGCTTTCGACCGCCACGCGACGGCCTTTCCCGAGGTCGGGCCGATCACGGCGCATGGCGCCACGATCGAAGCCTGTTTCTCCGCCGAGAGCGTCCCCGGGATCCTCGCGAGGCTCGATGCGGACGGGTCGCCCTTCGCCACCGAGACCGCCGCGCTGATGCGCACGCGCTCCCCGCATTCCCTGTGCATCGCCCATGAGCAGATGAAGCGGGGCGTCGCGATGAGTTTCGCCGAGGCGATGCAGGCGGAGTATCGCCTCGCCAAGCGCGCCATGCACTGGCACGACTTCCACGAAGGGGTCCGCGCCGTGCTGGTGGACAAGGACAACCGCCCGGACTGGCGACCCGCAACCCTGGCCGATGTGGACCCGGCCGGGATCGCCGAGGCCTTCACCGACCTGCCCGACGGCGACGCGCCGAGATTCGATGGATCAGAAAGGATCTCGTCATGAGGGGACTGACCAAGGTCGGCGCGACGCGGGACGGGCGCGGGCGCGCCAGCGACGTGGCTGGCGACCGCATCGAGCGGTCGCCGCGTGTGCAGCAGACGGGGTGGGACGTGGTCCTGGTCTGGTTCATGCGCGTCACGGCGATGGTCTGGCTGGTAAAAGGCGTCTCGACCTGGGCGACGATCCTCGATGTCTTTCCCGGAGCACGCCCGTTCGAAGCCGAATCGCTCGGTCGCCAGACCGTCATCGTCTACTTCGCCGTGATCGACTTCATGGCCGCGATCGGGATGTGGCTCACCAGCGCCTGGGGCGGTGTGGTCTGGTTGTTGGCCGCCACGAGTGCCGTCACCCTGGCGATCCTCACGCCGCATCTGTTGCCGATGTCGATCCCGGTGCTGGGAATTCTCTGCGGTATTATTGTGATCTATTTCACTTTGTCTTGGGCTGCAGCGCGTGAGGTCAGGTAAACAACACCTTACTGAATTACTTTCATTTTGCATTTACCGACAGAGGTAAATCGCAAATTCATCGTATCGCTTAAACCGTCTTTCATCCGTGACTCGTAGATTGGCTTCATAAGCGGTGCCGAACACAACGGCGCCCGACCCAAGAACCCTGACGAGGCATCCCGATGAAGTCCCAGTCCGCCAAGGTGATCGAAAGCAATACTTCCGCCGAGACCGGCCCGGCGCATGGTTCCTACCTCGAAGCGCTGCACCTCGTGGAGCGTCTCCACCGCCGCCTCCTCGACGTGATCAAGGACGAGTTCGAGCGGCGCGGCCGCGAGGACGTCAACAGCGTCCAGGCCCTGCTGCTCTACAACATCGGCGACAAGGAACTGACGGCCAGCGAGTTGCGGACCAAGGGTTACTATCTCGGCTCCAACGTTTCCTACAACGTGAAGAAGCTCGTGGAGGCCGGTTACCTCCACCACGCCCGCTCGAAGACCGACCGGCGCTCGGTGCGCATCAGCCTGACCGACAAGGGCCGCACGATCCACGACATCATCCAGGGCCTCTACGACAAGCACGCCCGCACCATCCAGCCGATCGGCGGCATCTCGGACGACGATTTCGGACGCCTCAACGTCGCCCTCGGCCGCCTCGAGCGCTTCTGGACCGACCAGATCCGTTACCGCCTCTAGGCAGGTTCGCATTGGCAAGCCAACGCTTCTCCTCGCTCAGGTCTTTGAGTGTCGCAGGTTCGAGGACGCAAAACCGGCGACCGCTTTTGCTGAACCTGCTGAGGGCACCGAGGCGCCCAGGGGATTCGCGCGGGGGGGTGGTGCGGGCGGGTCTGGGCGATGGGTCGGAGCGTCCGTGTCCTCCTCGACCCGGCGGGTCCGAGCCGAAGTGTTCGGGAGGGAAGAGGTGTGCCTGCGTCAGGCGCCGAAGATGAACAATTCGCTCGGGCCTGCCTCGATCTGGGCGATGGTGACGTCATGCAGGATGATCTTGTTGGTCCCCTGGACGCCGGTGAACGTGACGATGGTGTCCTGCCCGCCGTGGAACCCTTCGAGCTCTATGTCGGTGGCACTGAGCCCCGCGATGTCGACGGAGACGTGGTCGGTGTCCACGTCGAACCGATAGACGTTGTCGCGACCGAAGCCGGCCTGGAAATGCAAGGTGTCCGCGCCTGCGCCTGCGAAAATCTTGTCGCTGCCCATGCCGCCGTCGATCTGCGCCCCGCCGGCCCCGGCCTGTAGACGGTCGTTGCCCAGGCCACCGTCCAACGTATCGGTCCCTTTCCCGCCCTTGATGGCATCGTTGCCGGACGTACCGATGATCTCCGCGCCATGGCCTGACGTGGATTGAGAACCGATCGTGGCTCCGGTGCTCACCTCGGACATGTGGAGATGCGTGTCGCCGCGAACGTAGACGGCCTCGATGCCCGTGAAGGCGCTCTGGGTGAGGCTTACGGTTCCGCCTCCCGTCACGAACAGGAAGTCTTTTTCGCTGCCGCCGTCGATCATGCTCGGGGTGTCGGTGATCGTCAGCCGGTCGTTTCCACCCATGCCGTAAAGGGCGTCGCCTCCCCCGTTGCCGGTGAGGGTGTTGTCGTCGGTGTTGCCGATGAGGGTATCGGCAAAGGTCGAACCCACCAGTTTCTCCATATCGATGAAGGTGTCGCCGGCCGCGTCGCCGGTTCCGGTGACGGTGCCGCCGAGGTCCGCCGTCACTCCGGCACCGGCGCCACTATAACTCGCGGTGTCGATGCCCGCTCCGCCGTCGAGCGTATCGCCACCGGCACCACCTTCCAGCACGTCATCGCCGCCCTTGCCGTAGAGCGCATCGTCGTTGATGCCCGTCATCACGACGTCGCCATAGACGCCGCCCGAAATGGTCATGACGCCAGTGGCATCTGATGCGTCGAGGAGGAATCCGGCCTGCGTGGATCGGATGAAATCACCGCCTACATCGCGGAAAGTAAAATTAGTAGAAATTTCGGTGTAAAGTACCATTATAGTAGATTCACCGCCGGATATCTGGGGGTCGTTACCAGATCCAACTGCTTGAGATTGAGCAAATATCAACCGGTCAGCCAGATGAGTTCCGTCGTAACTGGAAACGTCGACCGAGCTTGCCGAGTTGTAGCCTCCGCCCACCGTATACCGAAACGTCGTCATGTGATTCTTTCAATTCGAACGTACTATCCGATGCTTTTAAGCAGACTTGATGAAGAGATTCACACCGGAGGCCCGCTCCTCTGCCCCGAGCCAGCTTCTGCACGTTGGGGCGCTCGTCTAGGAGCAGGAGGATGCGGGCGCGCAGGATGTGCTCGAGACGGCGGGATGGTCTCCGGTGATCCCGGCTTGCCGTGACGTCGGCGCATCATCGCGAAGGACACGGACGGTCTGAACCATCACCCGGACTGGTATGCATCACGCCCCTCGTGAATCGTCGGTCCGCGTGAGCGCACGACGACGGCGTTTCGGCGGTCCGTTTCCGATGACGAATGTGCAGGAGGTGGACGCGTCGGGTCGCGCTTCTCCGGGGCCGCAGATGTCGGCTATGATCGCGGGATGACCGCGTACCGCTCGGCAAAGCCCTCCACCGGCCCCATCATCCTGTTCGATGCCGAATGCATCTTGTGCTCGGCCAACGCCCGGTTCGTCCTGACACGAGACCGCAGAGCCGTGTTTCGTCTTGCCTCCATGCAGGGCGAGATCGGGCAATCCCTCTACCGCAGACACGGGATGGATCCGGGCGATCCGGCCAGCCTCCTCGTCGTGGAGGGAGACCGGATGCGCCGAGACAGCGACGCCGTCCTCAGCATCTACGAAACGCTCGGCTTTCCCTGGGCGCTCGTCCGGGTGTTCCGGCTCGTACCAGTCGCGATCCGCGACCCGATCTACCGCTTCGTCGCCCGTCACCGGTATCGTGTGTTTGGCCGACGGGACACATGTTGGGTGGCCCCGAGGCAGTACAGGGACCGCATCCTGTGAGACGTTCGACACCCGGTGTCATCCAGGTCTTTCCGGGCGGGAACTCCCGTCGATGCGAGAACTCCCGTCGATGAAGGTCCTGATCCTGGGCGGCTACGGCGTCTTCGGCGGGCGTCTGGTCGAGCTACTCAGCGATATGAGCGGTTTGGAACTGCTCATCTCGGGGCGCAGTTTGACGCGTGCCCAGGCCTTTTGCAGGGCGTATCGCGGTGTCGCTCGTGTCGAACCCCTCGCCCTCGACAGGGCGAACGTATCGGAGGCGTTGCGCGTCGAGAAGCCGAACCTCGTGGTGGACGCGTCAGGTCCCTTTCAGGATTATGGTTCCGACCCCTATCACGTGATCGAGTGCTGCATAGCGGACGGGGTCGACTATCTCGATTTCGCCGACGGGGCGGATTTCGTCTTCGGCGTATCGGCCTTCGATGAGAGAGCGAAGGCGGCGGGCGTCGTCGTCCTGTCCGGCGTCAGCAGCTTTCCCGTATTGACGGCCGCCGTCCTGCGCATAATGGCGTCGACCATGGACATTCTCAGCGTCGAGGGGGGCATCGCTCCATCTCCCTATGCCGGGATCGGCCTCAACGTCATGCGGGCGGTCGTGGGATACGCTGGCGGACCTGTGAAGTTGCGGCGCGATGCCAAGCCCAGCATCGCTTTCGGCCTGACGGAAAGCCGTCGGTTCACGGTGGCGGTGCCGGGGCGCCTGCCACTGCGAAACCTCCGTTTTTCGCTGGTCGACGTGCCGGATCTTCAGGTGATTCCGCCGGAGTATCCGTCCATGACCGATATCTGGATGGGGGCCGGACCCCTGCCCGAATTCTTGCACCGGATACTCAACGTTCTGGCCAAGACAAGGGCCCGGTACGGGCTACCGGCTCTCACGCCGTTCTCGAAACTGTTCTACGCATTTCTGAATCGACTGCGCTTCGGCGAGCATCGCGGGGGAATGTTCGTGTCCGCGCGAGGCCGCGCCGGCGGGCGCGACATCGTCCGCAGCTGGCATCTTCTGGCCGAAGGAGACGACGGCCCCCTCATCCCGTCCATGGCGATCGAGGCGCTCGTTCGAAAGATGATGCGCGGCGAGCGACCGGAAAGCGGAGCTCGCTCGGCGGTCCGCGCACTGGAACTGGACGACTACGAGACCTTGTTCGAACGCCGCATGATCGTCTCCGGGTTTCGGGACGAGGATGACGGCGGCACGATCTATCGCAGGATTCTAGGCCCCGCACTCGATGAGCTGCCCGCTCGCGTTCTCGACGTGCACTCGGCCTCTGCAGAGCGATGCTGGACCGGATCGGCGAGTGTTCGAAGGGGAGCCGGGATACTTGCTCGCCTCCTTTGTACGGCTTTCGGATTCCCGGAAACGGCCGAGGAGGTTCCGGCAAGGGTTACGTTCTCACCGGAGCGGGAAGGCGAGCGGTGGACGCGAACCATCGGTGGGTCGACGTTTCAATCGAATCAATCCGTCGGGACGGGACGAGATCGATACCTCTTGATCGAGCAGTTCGGGATGGCCCGCTTTTCGATTGCCTTGGTTTGTGACGGGAATCGCCTCCTCTTTGTCCCTCGACGGTGGTCGGTCTGGAAGATTCCGATGCCCGCGCGGTTGTTGCCGACGGGCGAAAGCTTCGAGACCGAGATCGACGGACGGTTTGCCTTTGACGTCACGATCAAAGCGCCGCTCGTTGGACTGATCGTCGCCTATCACGGTCGGCTGGGGCCGGTCGTGTCCCCTGGCGCGGTGTAGCGCCGAGCGAGATACCACGATCACCGGTTCGGGCCGGAGCGGACAGCCTGCCATGGCCAACCCGATGAAGGAGGTTGCCGAGCCCTGCCGCCAACCCCCTCGTCATCGGCGTTCAGGAACAACCCTGATCCGTTTCGGGCCATCCCTCGTGTCGGCCCAGCCTTACGAGGGCTGCTCCTCGCCGACATGCTCTTCCTCCTCGGTGAGAGGGGGCGTTTCGTCGGCATCGTCTCCGATCAGCTCATCGAGTTCGTCGATGAGGTCGTTCACCTGATCTTCCGTGGCGAGGACACGGAAGATCTCGCCATCCACGGTTTCGATGGTCAGGCGATAGCCTCCGTCCGTCTCGTCGGTCAGGACGCGGGCCAGCTTCTTCGTCGGCGTCATGCGGATTTCCTATCGTGCGAACGGATTCGGTTAAGGGTCAGATCAGGTCGGAGAAGACGCGATGCGACCAGGCCGTGGATGAAGCGGGACGCGACGGGGCATGCCCCGGTTCGGCGCGCGCCGGCTTTGTGCCCCTCGGACCGGGCGTCGTTTTTGCCTGCCGCTGGGGTTTGTGAGGGCCGCCCACCGCGTCGTGTTCGAAGAGGAGGCAGGCTCCGTCCTCGTCCGAGATCCAGCCTCGGTCCGCCCAGCCGATGAAGCGGCCATCGTAGGCATAGACCTTGTCGTCATGGATGAAGGCCGCGGCCTTGCCGCTCCACAGGTAGAGGGAGCGTCCGTCGTGGCAGTACGCCGCTTCGCTGCCGTGTCTGTCGAAGAACTCGATCATGGACGGCTCAAGCTCCGATGTGGCTGTTGTGCAGCGTGCGGAGCTCGACGTAGCTCATGGTCTCGCTGCTCCAGGTCGGTCCGTCACAATCGTGCAGCCTCTTGGGCAGCGGCTTGTGCTTGTCGCCCTGATAGAACCCCATGATGACAGTCTGGCCATCGGTATCGTCGCACTCGATCCGGTAGGCCGGCTGGACGGCCGATCCGAGCCGGCTGAGGCGAACGCGCAGGGTCGGATTGCGGGTCTGGTCGGGGACCATGTTGAGGTAGACGCCCCTCAGATATTCGAGGCGGTCCGCGCTCCGTCCGGCGAGATCCGCGATCGAGACGTTCTCGGCGAGCATGTCGGGTTTGTTCATGATGGATCTGCTTTCTGAGGGATGTGAAGGGATGTGGGCCAACTGCATAGACAGGGCGCACCGCGCTGCGATGTTCCATGCGGCGGCCGAAGCTTCGGCGATCGTGACCTGGACTTTCGTCGGCGTGAGGGGGCACGGCAATACCGCCATCCACGCCACGACATCGCCCTGTGCGTGGGCTACGATGTCCACATATCTGTTCTTTCAGGCAGGACGCGTCCCTCCCCCCCTTGTGGGGAAAGGGTAGAAGTGGGGGTGGCGCCGCTGGCCTCCGCCCCTCCAGGGGCATCCAACCACCCCCACCTCCAACTCCTCGCCAAGAGGGGGGAGGACAGGCGCACGGCCCGCGACGTGTGTGAAAACGGTAGCCTTCCAGAAGAAGGAGCCCGCCGCGTCTTTCTTCGAACCCGCTTGGATGGAGCGAACAGCCTTCGAGCGGATATGTGAAACCAGCAGGTGCGTCGGGCGGCGGAGGGCCGTTGTCGGGGTGTATCAGTGCAAGGTCGGTGGCGGTTCGAGGAACGCGCGCATGCCGTCACCCTCCTCGATGGCCTCGATGAAGGCGTCGAGGGCGTCTTCGTCGGAGGCGAAGGTAGTACCCCAGACGGTCGACCACCCTGTCTGATCGATGACCTCGAGCGTCCACGGATCCTGCGTGCCTGCGAAACGATAGACGTTCACGGTCACCGTGATGCCGTTCTGGGTCGCCCGTCCGGTCAGGTCCGAGAATTCCATATGGGGCATCTCGTGGGTCATGGGGTGTTTCTCTCGAAGGACGAGTTCACCGCAGGGACCCGAACGTGTCCCTATCTCATGAGCCGAAGTGTCGGTTCTAGCAGAGTTCTTGCGGGAAAGGTTCCGGAAAGTTCGAACTTGCCGTGAGACCAATGCCTCCGAGATGTCGGACAACGATATCCTGACGACTGACGAGACTGTTTTCGTCAACGATGGTTCGTGCCGATCCTTGGTCCCGAGCGAGCACGAAAAAGGCGGCATCCCTGCTGGAATGCCGCCCCGTCTAACCGCTCCTGGGAGCGACCGACTTAGTTGAAGGTGTCGATCTCAGCCGACTCGTAGCTGGTGACTTCCATGCCGACGCACACTTCCTGAACGATGGGGGCAGACCACGTCATGACGTTTCTCCTGGTTGGTGATGATGGGCTTGGTGACACGGGCCCGTGAGGGCGCCGATCCCTCAGTTGAAGGGATCGATTTCCGCCGACTCGTAGCTGGTGACTTCCATGCCGACGCAAACTTCCTGAACAACGGGGGCAGACCAACTCATGGCAAATCTCCTTCGTGTCCGACGCCCTGAAGATAGGCGATGCATTGGGCGCAATACAAGCGGGCACGAGACTTATATTTTTCATATGAATGGCCGGAGCGGCGGGAATTTCCTGCGAAATCGAAAAAATTCCTTTCATTCCAGCATTATGATGCGCTTTTTCGCGTCTCCGGGGCTTGATCCTCGCCGCGTCACCGTCGGCGTCGAAGGTCGAAACGGATGCCCTGACGGACGGCCCGCACGGCGCGCCGTAGGGTGCGGGGGATGGGATGAAATTCGCCTTGACGCGTCTCCCCGTGGAGCGCATGGGGGCGCCGCCGACGACTTCGCCTCGGTGCTCCGCATGTGCGGATCACAGGTGGGAGCCTTGGAGCCCGAATTCCCCATTCATGCCCAGCGACAGTCCCACCGAACCAGCCCGCCCGGCCGCTATCGCTCCGACCGCCTGAGGCCCTGACGGGTTCACACGCGGCTCACCGCGATCCGGCCGAACACGGCCCGATCGCAACCCTCCGCTCGAGGTGAGCCCATGAACCAGATCGCCCACTTCCCGACCACGATCGATCCCTCCGTTCTGGCCGCCCGCCTGTCGGACGAACGGGCGCCCGACATCGTCGAGGCGCTGAACGAGGAGGCGCCCGAGGTCGCCGCCGCGATCCTGCTCGGGCTCCCCCACGACCGGGCGGTGGAGGTGCTCGACCAGCCCGAGCTCGATCTTGCCGCAGACATCATCGAGATGCTGCCGCGCGACCGGGTGGCCTCCTACCTGTCGGGCATGTCGGCGGACCGGGTGACGGACGTGTTCCGCGAGATCGAGGAGCCCGGCCGCTCCGATCTCAGGGCACGGCTCGATGCGGAGACGCGCGGCACGATCGACCGGCTCAGCGCCTATGGCGAGGAGAGCGTGGGCTCGCTGATGACCACGGAATTCGTCACCGTGCCGGGCAACTGGACGGTGCAGCAGACCCTCGACCACGTCCGCACGGTGGAGAAGACCCGCGAGACCATCTACGCGATCTTCGTCCTCGACCCGCGCACGCAGGCGCTGACGAAGGCCGTGCCCCTGCGCCGGCTGATCTCCGGCAATCCCGACGACAACGTCCTCAGCGTCGCCGCCGGCCGGCGGCCGCTCGCCGTCTCGCCCACCGCCAGCCGCGAGGAGGCCGCGCGGCTGATCTCGAAATACGACCTGCTCGCCCTGCCGGTGGTGGATGCGGTGGGCCACCTCATCGGCATCGTCACGGTGGACGACATGATCGACGCCATGGTGGAGAAGCAGACGCAGGACGTGCAGCGCTTCGGCGGCATGGAAGCCCTGCCCGAGCCCTATATGGATATCGGTTTCGGCACGATGATCCGGAAGCGGGCCGGCTGGCTCTGCGCCCTGTTCCTCGGCGAGATGATGACCGCCACGGCGATGCAGGGATTCGAGGGGCAGCTGGAGAAGGCCATCGTCCTCACCCTGTTCATCCCGCTCATCATGAGTTCGGGCGGCAATTCGGGCAGCCAGGCGACCTCGCTCCTCATCCGCGCCCTCGCGCTCCACGAGGTCCGCCTGCGCGACTGGTGGCGCGTGGCCCTGCGCGAGGTGCCCACCGGGTTGCTGCTCGGCACCATCCTCGGGGCCATCGGCATCGTCCGCATCGTCGTCTGGCAGAAAGCGGGTCTCTACGATTACGGCGAGCATTGGATGCTGGTGGCGGCGACGGTGGGGGCCGCCCTGGTGGGGATCGTGACCTTCGGTTCGCTGACGGGGTCGATGCTGCCCTTCGTGCTCCAGCGCCTCGGCTTCGATCCGGCGACGGCCTCGGCGCCGTTCGTCGCCACCCTCGTCGATGTGACCGGCCTCGTCATCTACTTCTCGGTGGCGATGCTGATCCTGCGCGGCACATTGCTCTGATCCTCATCGATCCTCCCGGGCGGCGTGCGTCCGGGAGGAGGCGACGCGTCAGGCCGGCACGCGGCCGTCGGGGGTGTATCGGTCGATGGCCTGCGGCAATTCCCGCGACAGGCGGGACAGCAATTCCTCGCGGGTCAGTCCCGTCTGCTGCGCGAGGGTCGCCAGGATGTCGGGGCCGATGGCCTTTTCGAGGTTCTGCGGCGCGATCTCCTGGTTGGGGCCCTGGTTGACCCAGGACGAGGCCGTCTCGCCGTGGCCGTTCTGGGTGAAACGCTCCACGAGTTCGCTCAACCCGCCGCCGAGGAGGCCGCCGGCTCCCGCACCGCCGAGTGCGCTTCCCAGCTGCCCGAGGATGCCGCCGAGGCCGCTCTGATTGAGCCCGCCCTGGTTGTCGGTGACGGCTCCGGGTGTGCCCGGAGCTGCGGTCTTGTTCGAAGCACCGCCCAGGAATTCGGCGATCTTGTCCTTGTTCTGGTAGCCCGCCACGGCGAGCAGGCCCAGCAAGGCCGTCATGGACGGATATCCGCGGCTCATGCGCTCTCTCCCTTGAGGTTCGCCGCCGATCTTCGGCAAGGCGAGGCTCACTCAACGTGCATGTGGCCATGCCGGATGCATCGGGCCGCCGGAATGTGCACGACCAGGGCGCCATGGCGCGCCGCACACAAAACTTGTCCGCCCGGCGGTTGTCGACCGCGGCCCGCGCATTACGTCGCAAGCGAAGCTGTGCGGTGAGGGAACCAGACCATCCCGGATAGCCTTCTCACCGCAGGCGGATGCGACTCCGCCGCGAGGTTTCCCGATGAACGAGATGGCGGTCTGATGCGGCGCACACACGACATGAATTTCGGCGCCGCCATCGCGGCGGACGGCGTGCGCTTCGCCATCTGGGCCCCCACGGCCAAGGACGTCGCCCTCGTGGTCGACGGGTCCGAACATCCGATCCCCGAGGCCGGCGAAGGCTGGCGCCGTACCACCGTGCCGAACGTCCGCCCCGGCGCCCGCTACGGTTTCCGCATCGACGGGGACCTCGTCGTGCCCGATCCGGCCTCGCGCTTCCAGCCGGACGACGTCTCGGGTCTGAGCGAGGTCATCGATCCGAAGGCGTTCGACTGGAGCGACGGCGAATGGAAGGGCCGCCCCTGGGAAGAGGCGGTGCTCTACGAGCTGCATGTGGGCACCGCCACGACTGAGGGCACCTATGCGGCCCTGGAAGCCAAGCTCGAAGACCTGACCCATCTCGGGGTCACGGCCATCGAGCTCCTGCCGCTGGCCGACTTCAAGGGCACCCGCAACTGGGGCTATGACGGCGTGCTGCCCTACGCGCCCGATGCCGCCTACGGACGGCCGGACGAGCTCAAGCACCTGATCGACAAGGCGCATTCGCTCGGGCTGATGGTCTTCCTCGACGCGGTCTACAACCATTTCGGCCCTGCCGGGAATTACCTCCACGCCTATGCCAAGACCTTCTTCACCGAGCGTCATCAGACGCCCTGGGGAGCCGGCATCAACTTCGACGGCGAGACCAGCGGCAAGGTCGTGCGCGACTACTTCATCGAGAACGCGCTCTACTGGCTGGAGGAATACCATTTCGACGGCATCCGCTTCGATGCGGTCCATGCCATCCTCGACGATTCCCCTACGCATTTCATCGGCGAGCTCGCCGAAACGATCCGCGCGCGCCTGCCGGGACGGCACATCCATCTCGTCCTCGAGAACGAGGCCAATCAGGCCCGCTGGCTCGAGCGCGACGACACTGCGCAGCCCGTCCAGCATACGGCGCAATGGGCCGACGACCTCCACCATTGCTGGCACGTGCTGCTGACGGGTGAGGATGCCGGCTACTATGTCAGCTTCGCCGACAAGCCGGTGGATCATCTCGCCCGCTGCCTCGCGGAAGGGTTCGCCTATCAAGGCGAGCCGTTCCCGAGCCTCGACAACCATCCGCGCGGCGAGCCCTCGGCCCATCTGCCGCCCTCGGCCTTCCTCACCTTCCTCCAGAACCACGACCAGGTGGGAAACCGGGCTCTCGGCGAGCGCCTGAGTGCGCTGAGCGACCCGGACAAGCTCAGCCTGGCCCGCGCCGGCCTGCTCCTTGCTCCGCAGATCCCGATGCTGTGGATGGGCGAGGAATGGTCGGCCACGGCGCCGTTCCTGTTCTTCGTCGACTTCGCGCCGGATGAGGAGCTGAACAAGGCGGTGCGAGAGGGGCGCCGGCGTGAGTTCAAGAGTTTCGCCGCCTTCGCCGACGACACGTCGGTCATCCCCGATCCCACGGCGGAGCAGACCTTCCTCGATTCGAAGCTCGACTGGTCGGAGCCGGAGCGCCAGCCGCATCGGGGCGTGTGGGCGGATACCCGCAACCTGCTCCAGATCCGGCACCAATCCGTCGTGCCCCTGACGAAGACCCGCTATCTCGGGGCCGACGTGACCCGGCCGTCCCCGGATTCCCTCGACGTGACGTGGCGCTACGCGGGCGGCACCCTGCGCTTCGTCGCCAATTTCGGCGCGGATCCCCTCGCCGTCGATTCCCTTGGAGGTCAGGTGATCTGGTCGAACGGTCAAACGGGTAGCGAGATCGAGCTTCCCTCCTGGACAGGCATCGTGCTGACGGGAGCCGCCCGATGAGCCGCGACCTCGTACGTCTCTCCGACCTCCTCGGCATCGCATCGGGCTACACCGACGCGTTCGGCCAGCCCGTGGCGACCGACATCGAGACCCGGCGCGGCATGGTCGCCGCCCTGGGGTTCCCGGCCGGCACCGACGACGAGATCGCGAACAGCCTCGCGGAGGTGGAATCCGTCCGGCTCGGGCTCGTCCCGTCGCTGATTCCGGTAGAGGCGCGGCGCGCCTCGACGATCCCCGTTCAGGCCGTGGACGCGCACGGTGCCGTCTCGTGGCGCCTCGTCGACGAGCGAGGGTCGGCGCGGGAGGGGAGGGCGTCGATCACGGGTGCGGGCGAGCCGCATATCGAGCTTCCGCCCCTGACGCCGGGCTACCACCGGCTCACCGTCGCCCTGGGCGAGCGGAAATCGGAATCCTGGATCATCTCCGCGCCGCAGCGCTGCTGGCGCCCGGCCGCCTATGCCGACGAGGGCGCGCGGGATTGGGGCCTCGCGGCGCAGCTCTACGGCCTGCGCTCGCCGCACAACCTCGGCATCGGCAGCTACGCCGATGCGGGCCGCGCCGCGCGGGATGCCGGCATTCGCGGCGCCTCGTTCCTTGGCCTGAGCCCGGTCCATGCGCTGTTCGAATCGGACCGCAGCAAGATCTCGCCCTATTCGCCGTCCTCGCGCCTGTTCCTCGAGACCCTGTTCATCGAACCCGGCGTGTTGCCCGGTTTCGCCGGTTCGCGCGCCGCCGTCCTGTTGGCGGACAAGGCCACGGACATCGCCGCCCTCCAGGCCGCGACCCTCGTGGACCATCCCGGCATCTGGGGCGTGCTGTCCCCGGTGCTGGAAGCGTTCTGGCAGGACTCCCCGGCTCGCGCGGGGCAGGACCCTGCCTTCTCGGCCTTCCGTGAGGAAGGCGGGGCGGACCTCGAAGCCCATGGCACGTTCGAGGCCTTGTCCGCCCATTACAAGGCGCTCGGTGCCTATTGGTCCGGCGACTGGCCGGAGGAGATGCGCCGCGCCGGGACGCAGGCTGTGGAAGCGTTCGCGCTGGCCCATGCGGAGGCCGTCACCTACCATATCTGGCTGCAATACCTGGCCGATCGCCAATTGGCCGACGCGTCGAAGGCCGCCCTCGCGAGCGGCATGCGGCTCGGCCTCTATCGCGATCTCGCGGTGGGCGCCGATCGCGGCGGGTCCGAGGTCTGGTCGCATCCCGAGCGCTTCGCCAACGGCGTCTCCATCGGTGCGCCGCCCGATCTCCTGGCCCCCAAGGGCCAGGATTGGGGCCTGCCGGCGTTCCACCCCCTCGAGATGGAGCGCGACGGCCTCGCGGCGTTCCGCGCCCTGGTTCAGGCGAACATGCGCCATGCCGGCGCGATCCGCATCGACCACGCCTTCCAGCTCGCCCGGCTCTTCCTCATTCCGGTCACCGGCTCGGCCAAGGACGGGGCCTATGTCGCCATGCCGTTCGAGGCGATGCTCGCGGTCCTGCGGCTGGAGAGCCACCGGGCCAAGTGCCTCGTCATCGCCGAGGATCTCGGCACCGCGCCGGAGGGCTTCTCCGACGCGCTGATGCAGGCCGGCATCCTGAGCTACCGCATCCTCGCCTTCGAGCGCGAGCATGATGGCCGGTTCAAGGGCCCCGGCGCCTATCCCCGCGACGCGCTGACCGCCATCACCACCCACGACCTGCCGACCTTCGTCGGTTGGTGGCGCGGCGTCGACACCGACACCCGTCAGGCCCTCGGCCTTTATGATGCCGAGCGGGCGGAATCCGAGCGCCGGGAGCGCGTCACCGAGCGTTTCCGCCTTACCGAGGCTTTGGCCTCCGAGCAGCTGCTGCCAGGCTACGACGTGCCCGAGGTGGCGCCGTTCGAAGCGGCTGCCCGCTACCTCGCACGGGCGCCGTCCATGCTCACGGCGGTGCAGTACGAGGATGTCGTCTCGGAACTGAGCCAGGCCAACGTACCGGGCTCGACGGAAGGCTACCCGAACTGGCGGCGCAAGCTCGACCGCAGCCTGGAAGCCATCGCGGCGCCGGGCGGGCCCCTCGCCAAACTCGCCGCCGCGCTCTCGGCCGAGGAGCGGGGTCCCCGTTCGGGGGCGGCGAGACTCGCTTCACCGCCGCCGCGCGCTACCTACCGGCTGCAATTCCACAAGGACTTCACCTTCGCCGATGCCGAGCGGATCGTGCCCTATCTGGCGAAACTCGGCATCAGCCACGTCTATGCCTCGCCGATCCAGAAGGCGCGGCCCGGCTCGACCCATGGCTACGACATCGTCGACCATTCGACGATCAACCCGGAACTCGGCGGCGAGGAGGGCTTCGTCCGCTTCTCCGACGTGATGCACCGGTACGGGCTGAAACTGCTCCTCGACATCGTGCCCAACCACATGGGCGTCGGCGGCGCGGACAATCCGTGGTGGCTCTCCGTGCTCGAATGGGGTGATCTCTCGCCGCTCGCCCATGCCTTCGACATCGACTGGCAGCGGCAGGGTGCCCGCAACAACCTCGTCATCCCGTTCCTGGGCGACCGCTACGGCGAGGCCCTCGAACACGGCACCCTCGACCTGAAATACGACGCGGCGACCGGCGCCTTCAGCGTCTGGCATTACGAGCATCAGTTCCCCATCTGCCCGTTGCAATATCCGTCGATCCTCAACCGCGCCCTTGCGGCGCACGGCGAGATCGGCGACGACGCGGCGGCCGAGGTTCTGTCCGTTTCGGAGCGTCTGCGTCTCATGAGCGAGGAGACGAGCGCGGAGCGGCGCCGGGGCTTCCCGGACGAGGCCGACGGCCTCAAGCGCCGGCTCGCCGACGCGGTGGAGGCCTCGCCCGCCATCGCCAAGGCCATCGACAGGACCCTGACCCTCCTCAACGGTTTCGAGGGAAGGCCCGACAGCTTCGGACCGCTCCATCGGCTCCTCGAGCAGCAATCCTACCGCCTCGCCCATTGGCGGGTGGCGGCGAGCGACATCAATTACCGCCGGTTCTTCGACGTGAACGGCCTCGCGGGCCTGCGCGTGGAGAAGTCCGACATCTTCCATCGCTCGCACGAGACGGTGTTCCGTCTCATTGCCGAGGGGCGGATCGACGGGCTGCGCATCGACCATATCGATGGTCTGGCCGACCCGCAGGGCTATGCCCGCGCCCTGCAGAGCGCGGTGGGTCCGGGCTTCTACGTGGTGGTCGAGAAGATCCTCGAACCCGGCGAGAAGCTGCGGCCCTGGCCCGTCGCCGGCACCACCGGATACGACGTGCTCAACCAGCTCGACGGCATCCTGGTGGATCAGGAGAAGCACACCAGGATCACCCGGTTCTATCGCTGGGCCACCGGCATGGACGAGCCCTACAAGGCGCAGCTCCGGGCGGCCAAGGCGGAGATCCTCGAGATCAGCTTCGCCAGCGAGCTCGAAGTGCTCACCGCCGACCTGAAGCGCATCGCCGATGCCGACCGTCGCACGCGCGACTTCTCGGTGAACGCCATCCGCCGCGCGCTGATCGAGATCATCGCGCGCTTTCCCACCTACCGCTCCTACCTGCCGGGCGATCTCGACGAGAGCGACGTCGAGGGCGAGGACATCCGCCTCATCGAGGGCGCGGTGGCCAAGGCCAAGCGCTGGAGCGCCCTGCCGGACAGGTCGGTCCACGATTTCGCCTCGCAGGCCCTCCTCGGCAGGATCGATTCCGGAGGGCCGGGTCGTCCCGATCCCGCCGTCATCCTGCGGTTCCGCCGCCGATTCCAGCAGCTCACCGGTCCGGTCATGGCGAAAAGCCTGGAAGACACGCTGTTTTACCGGTTCTCGGAACTCCTCGCCCTCAACGAGGTCGGCGGCGATCCGGGGGAATACGGCATCGATCTGGAGCATTTCCACGCGCTCCAGGCGGCGCGGGCCCGCGACTGGCCGAACGCCATGATCACCACGGCGACCCACGATACCAAGCGCGGCGAGGACGCCCGCTCGCGCCTTCTCGCCCTGTCCGAGATCCCGGAGGTCTGGGCCGAGGCCTGGACCATCCTCGGACAGTCGGCCCGCACTCATCTCACCGCCATGGAGGAGGGCCCCGCGCCCGACGCCAACGACCAGTGGATGTTCCTGCAGGCCATCCTCGGCGCCTGGCCGCTCGAATTGCTGGACGGGGACGACGAGGCCGCCATCGCGGAATTCCGCGACCGTCTCGACGCCTATTCCGAAAAGGCCCTGCGCGAGGGCAAGCGCCGGTCGAGCTGGGTCAATGTGGACGAGCGGTACGAGGCGGCGGTCAAGCGGCTGTTCGCCGGCCTGATCGCGCCGGGCGCGAAGTTCATGACGCTCATGCGTCCGATCGCGCGGCGGCTCGCCCATCTCGGCATGATCGCCGGCCTCGGCCGGACGGTGCTGAAGGCGACCCTGCCGGGTCTCCCCGACGTCTACCAGGGCACCGAGTTCTGGGACTTCTCCTTCGTCGATCCCGACAACCGCCGCCCGGTGGATTACGCGGCGCGGGAAGAGGCCCTGAGCGACACGGCCGATCTTCCCGCCTTGCTCGATCACTGGCCGGACGGGCGGGTCAAGCAGGCGACGCTGGCACGTCTCCTCGCCGACAGGGCGGAGCGCTCCAGCTTCTATGCCGATGCGGACCATATCGCGGTCACGGCCGAGGGCAGGCTGGGCGACCATGTCATCGCATTCACACGGTCGGATGCCACAAGCGGGGAGGGCGACCTCCTCGTGGCGGTGCCGCGCCTCGTCTCCGGCCTCGTCGGCGACGCGACGTGGTCGGGGGAGGCCTTTGCCGGCACCACCCTGCCGGTGGCGGCGGAGAGCCGCTGGATCGACCTGATGACGGGCGGCGACGTCCGGCCGGAGGGAACTTCGATCGATTTCGGCCGGTTGTTCGCGCGTTTGCCCTACGCGGTGCTGAAGCGGATCGCCTGAGTCCCGGATTCGAGACGGCAACCGAACCCTAGAGGGTGGTCCTCGCCGAGGGCCGCCCATCCCCACCCCACCCGCCGCCGCGCGGGAGGCTCCTGCGGGAGACGGGGATACGTCTTTACGAGAACGGAGTACGCATGAACGCGCCGAGCCCAGCCAAGATCTCCGCCGCGCGGACCGAAGCCGGAACCGTGGCGCTGCCTGCGGGACTCGCCCCCCGCGCCGAGGGGCCGCGCATCTACAACCTGTTCCCCCTCCTCGTCGGACGGGTCTCGGCCTGGACGGCGGAGCTTCCCCGCATCGCCGGGATGGGATTCGACTGGATCTACCTCAACCCGTTCCACCAGACCGGCGGTTCGCGCAGCCTCTATGCTGTCTCCGACCCGGATAGGCTCGACGAACGGTTCCGCGACGATGACGGCACTTCGGACGACGAGCAGATCCGGCGCTTCTGCGCCGCTGCCGCCGCGCACGGCATCGGCGTGATGACCGACCTCGTCATCAACCACACCGCCAAGGACGGCCCCCTGGCGCGGGACCGGCCGGACCTGTTCCTGCGCGACGAGGCCGGCAACATCGAGAGCCCGGCGGCCGTCGACCCGGACGATCCGTCGATCCGCACGGTCTGGGGTGACCTCGCCGAATTGAACTACCATTCGGCCGATGCCAGGGAGGAGCTTACCCGGCTCTGGGCCGGCTACATCAACCGGATGCAGGATCTCGGCGTCGGCGGGTTCCGCTGCGACGCCGCCTACAAGGTGCCGCCGGATGTCTGGCGCGGCCTGATCGGTGCCGCCAAGGCGCTGGAGCCCGATTGCCTGTTCGCCGCCGAGACCCTCGGCTGCACCTTCGAGGAGGCACAGGCCACGGCGGGTGCGGGCTTCGACTACCTGTTCAATTCCTTCGCCTGGTGGGACCTGAAGGCGCCGTGGGCGCTCGAGCAGTACGACCGCCTGCGCGTGATCGCCCCCTCCATCGCCTTCCCCGAGAACCACGACATGCCCCGCCTCGCCGCCACTCTCGGCGGTGGTGCGGAGGCGGTCGCACGGCACCTGAAGGCACGCTATGCCCTGGCCGCGTTCTTCTCGGCCGGCGTGCTCCTGCCCATCGGCTACGAATGGGGCTACCGCCGTGCCCTGCACGTGGTCGAGACCACGCCGGATTCCCGTGAAACCGACACCGGCATCGACATTTCCCGCTATGTCACCGCCATCAACGCCCTGAAGGCCAGCCTCGCCTCCGCCAATGTCGAGGGCGCACAGTCCCGCATTTCGGCGCCGGATGCGGATTACGTGGCGCTCCTCAAGTTCGACACCGGGCACGGCGCCTCGGCGCGCCACGCCACCCTCGTCCTGTTCAATCCCGGCCCCGTGGCGGTGGCGGTGGATGCCGGGCCGCTGGTGGCCCGGACGGGCGGGATGCTCGACCGCTTCAAGGATGTCACTCCCGAGGCGGAGCCGATCGACTTCCTCCCCGGCACGAGCCTCGACCTCGCCCCCGGCGAGATCCGCATCCTCGCCGCCGAACGGCGGGTGGTGGCAAAGCCGCCGGCACCCTCCACGCCGTCGGGCGAAGGCCGCGTCGTCATCGAGGCGGTCTCGCCCGAGATCGACGGGGGCCGCTCCCCAATCAAGCGCGTGGTCGGCGAGCAGGTGGCGGTCTCTGCCGACATCTTCAGCGACGGCCACGAGATCATCGACGCCGCGATCCTGTCGCGCGTCGTCGGCGAGGAAGCATGGCGCCGAGACCGCATGGTGTTCGTGGACAACGACCGCTGGAGCGGCTCCTTCCCCCTCGAACACAATGCCCGCTACGAATTCACCATCGAGGCCTGGCGTGACGCCTTCTCGTCCTGGATCCGCGACACGCTGAAGAAGCGCGATGCGGGCGTGGACGTGCACCTGGAGACCATCGAGGGCGTCACCTTCGTGCAGGGGGCGGCCGACCTCGCCACCGGGCCGGACCAGGCCCGGCTCCAGGCAATCGTGTCGGCTCTCGCGGCCGAGAAGACCGGATCGGCGGCGCAGCTCGACCTCATCCTCGCGCCGGAGACCGCGTCCCTGATTCGCAGGCATGCCGAGCGGGTCAACCGCTCGCGCTATCCTGTGAACGTGCCCGTCATCGCCGACCGCCTCGCCGCCCGGTTCTCGGCCTGGTACGAGATCTTCCCGCGTTCGCAATCCATGGACGTGAACCGCCACGGCACGTTCGACGACGTGATCCGGCGCCTGCCGGAGATCCGCGAACTCGGCTTCGACGTGCTCTACTTCACGCCGATCCACCCGATCGGGAAGACCAACCGCAAGGGCAAGAACAACACCCTCACGGCGTTGGAAGGCGATGTCGGCTCGGTCTACGCGGTCGGCTCCGAGGCGGGCGGGCACGAGGCGGTTCATCCCGAACTCGGAACCCTCGAAGATTTCCGCCGGCTGGTTGCCGCGAGCCACGCTTACGGCATGGAGATCGCCCTCGATTTCGCGATCCAGTGCTCACCCGACCATCCCTGGATCAAGAACCACCCGGAATGGTTCGAGTGGCGCCCCGACGGCACGCTGAAATTCGCCGAGAACCCGCCGAAGAAGTACGAGGACATCTCCAACGTCCACTTCTACGGCGGCGCGCTGCCCTCCCTCTGGATCGAGCTGCGCGACATCGTCATGGGCTGGGCCGAGCTCGGCGCCCGCATCTTCCGCGTGGACAACCCGCACACCAAGCCGATCCCGTTCTGGGAATGGATGATCGGGCAGGTGAATGCCCGCTATCCCGACGTGATCTTCCTCGCCGAGGCTTTCACCCGGCCGAAGATGATGAAGAAGCTCGCCAAGGCCGGCTACCAGCAGAGCTACACCTACTTCACCTGGCGCAACACGAAGCAGGAGCTCATCGAGTATTCCACCGAGCTCGCCGGCGATATGGGGGAGTATTACCGGCCGAATTTCTTCGCGAACACGCCGGATATCAACCCGGTCTATCTCCAGACCAGCGGTCGCGCCGGTTTCATCGTGCGGGCGACGCTCGCGGCCACCCTGTCCTCGGTCTACGGGATCTATAACGGCTTCGAGATGTGCGAGGCCGCCCCGTATCCGGGCAAGGAAGAGTATCTCAACTCCGAGAAATACGAGCTGAAGGCCTGGGACTACCATGCGCCGGGCAACATCCGCGCGCACATCATCAAGCTCAACCGCATCCGGCAGGAGAACCCGGCGCTCTGGGATTTCCGCAACGTCACCTTCACGGGGGCCTATAACGACCAGATCGTCGCCTATGCCAAGACGACGCCCGAGGGTGACAATTGCATCTTCGTGATGGTCAACCTCGATCCGAAGAACCGCCAGGAATGCACCTACGAGGTGCCGCTCTGGCTCCTCGGACAGCCCGATGACGGCGCCGTCGAGGTGGAGGATCTGCTGCTCGGATACACGTTCGAGCTCCGCGGCAAGTCCCACCGCATCGCTCTCGATCCGGCGGAGCGGTCCGTGGTGATCTGGCGTCTGCGCGCACCCCGCCGGGTTGCGGAGTAGCGGCCCGCGTGTCAGCACAAAACTTCGAGTTTTCAGCCGTCCGTCGCGTTGTCGCCCAGAAGAAGGCGCCAAAGCTGCGGACGACGCGGCCGGCACCGTTCGTATCCGCGAACGGTGCCGCTGTGACGCCGAACACGCCCCTGAACCCGACGCATGAGGCAACGACGCGATGATCGATCGTAGCGATCCGCAATGGTACCGTGACGCCATCATCTATCAGATCCACGTCAAGTCGTTCTTCGACTCGAACAACGATGGGATCGGCGATTTCGAGGGCCTGACGCAGAAACTGGATTACGTGCGGGACCTCGGGGTCACCGCCATCTGGCTGATGCCGTTCTATCCCTCGCCGCTGCGCGACGATGGCTACGATATCGGCGACTATCGCGACGTGAACCCCTCCTACGGGACGATGGAGGAGTTCCGGAAGTTCGTGGAGGCGGCGCATGATCGTGGCCTGCGCGTCATCACCGAGCTCGTCATCAACCACACGTCGGACCAGCATCCCTGGTTCCAGCGCGCCCGCGAGGCGCTGGCCGGTTCGCCTGAACGGGATTTCTACGTCTGGTCGGACACCGACACGCCGTATTCCGACACGCGCATCATCTTCCTCGATACCGAGACCTCGAACTGGACTTGGGACCCGGTCGCCAAGCAATATTTCTGGCACCGGTTCTACAGCCACCAGCCCGACCTGAACTTCGACAACCCCGCCGTGCTGGAGGGTGTGATCGAGGTCATGCGCTACTGGCTCGACATGGGCGTCGACGGCCTGCGTCTCGACGCGATCCCCTACCTGATCGAGCGCGACGGCACGAATTGCGAGAACCTGCCGGAGACCCACACGGTCATCAAGGCGATCCGCGCGGCGCTGGACGCGAGCTATCCGGACCGGATGCTGCTGGCGGAGGCCAACCAGTGGCCGGAGGAGACCGCGCAGTATTTCGGCGACGGCGACGAATGCCACATGGCGTTCCACTTCCCGCTGATGCCGCGCATGTACATGGCGATCGCCCGCGAGGACCGGCACCCGATCACAGACATCATGCGCCAGACCCCGGAGATCCCCGAGGGGTGCCAGTGGGCCATCTTCCTGCGCAACCACGACGAGCTCACCCTCGAAATGGTGACGGCCGAAGAACGTGACTACCTCTGGTCGTTCTACGCCGCCGAGCGCCGCGCCCGCATCAATCTCGGCATCCGCCGCCGTCTGGCTCCGCTCCTGGAGAACGACCGCCGCAAGATCGAGCTGATGAAGTCCCTCGTCCTGTCGATGCCCGGCACGCCGGTGCTGTATTACGGCGACGAGATCGGCATGGGCGACAACATCTATCTCGGTGACCGCGACGGCGTGCGGACCCCGATGCAATGGTCGCCCGACCGCAACGGCGGCTTCTCCCGCGCCAATCCTGCCAAGCTGTTCCTGCCCTCGGTACAGGACCCGATCTACGGCTTCGACGCCATCAACGTCGAGGCGCAGACCCAGTCGCAGACGAGCCTGCTGAACTGGACGCGCCGCATGATCGCGATCCGCAACAACTCCGTCGCCCTCGGGCGCGGCGGCATGCAGTTCCTGTATCCGACGAACCGCAAGGTCCTGGCCTGGATCCGCGAGTTCGAGGGCGAGCGCGTGCTCTGCGTCGCCAACCTCTCCCGCGCGCCGCAGGCGGTGCAGCTCGACCTCTCCGAGTTCCGCAGCGCCGTGCCGATCGAGCTCACCGGCGGATCGGAATTCCCGGCCATCGGCGAGTTGCCCTACCTGCTGACGCTCCCGTCCTACGGGTTCTACTGGTTCTCCCTGAACGCCGCGAATGCCGGACAGATCGGCCCGCAGCCGGAAACACCCGAACTGTTCACCCTCGTCCTCACCGGCGGGGTCGAGACCCTCATGGCCGGGCGCGAGCGCACCGCCTTCGAGCGTACCGTGGCGCCGCGCTTCATCGGCACCCGCCGCTGGTTCGGCGCCAAGGGCACCCGCATCAAGTCGGTCTCGGTGATCGACAGCGCCACCCTGAAGGATGCCGGCGGCGCAACCCGCTTCCTGCTGCCGCGCGTGGCGGTGCATCTCGCCAACGGCGAGCGCCAGGATTATTTCGTGCCCCTCGGGGTCGATGAGGGCCGCGAGGACGAGACGCTGCTGTCGCACGCGGTCGCCCGCGTCCGTCGCGGACCGCGCACGGGCCTTCTGTTCGGGGCCTCCGCCTCGCCCGCCTTCTCGGTCGCCCTCATCGATGGGATGCGCAACGGCGTCGAGCTGCCGACGGAGACCGGCAAGCTCGTCTTCTCCCATACCTCGGCCTTCGACCGCGATGTGGCCGTGGACTTGGCGGAAGTCCGCAGCCTCAACGCGGAGCAGAGCAACACCTCGATCGCCATCGGCTCGAAGATGATGCTCAAGCTCCTGCGCCGCATGCAGACGGGCGTCCATCCCGAGATCGAGGTCGGCCGGTTCCTCACCGAGCAGGCGGGCTTCGCCAACACCCCGGCCCTGCTCGGCGTCGTCGAGCATGTGGCCGAGGACGGGACGCGGACGGCATTGGCCGTGCTCCAGGCCTTCGTGCCCAACCAGGGCGATGCCTGGACCCTGATGCTGGAAGGTCTGCGCCGCGACTTCGACACCGTCGTGCTCGCACCCGAGAGCGAGGCGCCGGCGCCCACGGAAGCGTTCGCTCCGCACCTGCGCTGGGCCGAGCTCCTCGGCCGTCGCACCGCCGAGCTCCATAATGCTTTCGCCATCGACACCGACGACCCGGCCTTCGCGCCCGAACCGTTCACGCATGACGATCTGCGCGACCTCGGGGAGGATGCGCGCCGCCAGGGCGAGAGAGCCTTCCGCGCCCTCGACGCTCTCGCGGGACGCACCTCCAGCACGGCGATCACCGAGCTGGCCGGCCGCCGCCGCGAAGTCGAGCTCTTAATCGAGGACATGACGGCGCGCCCGCCGGTGGGGGCGACCAAGACCCGCATCCACGGGGACTTCCACCTCGGTCAGGTCCTCGCCTCCGAGAGCGATCTCATCATCATCGACTTCGAGGGCGAGCCCGCCCGCCCCGCCGACGAGCGCCGCGCAAAGTCGACGCCGCTGCGCGACGTCGCAGGGATGCTGCGGTCCTTCGCCTACGGTGCCGAGACCGTCACCCGCGAGATCGCGGGCCGGTTCGCGGATTCGGAAGGTCGCGCCCGCAGCGCGTCGATCGCCTGGCGCGGCATGATCGATGCTGCGTTCCTCGACGCCTACCGTGCCGTGGCCTCCACCAGCCGCGCCGCGGTGACGGACCCGGAGACGGAGGCGCGGCTGCTGTCGCTCGCCCTCCTGGCGAAGGCTCTCTACGAAGTCGATTACGAGGCCAATAACCGGCCGGATTGGATCGAAATCCCAGCCCGTGGGGTTCTCACCATTCTGGACGATACCAAGAAAGGTGCTTGAATGACGGATATCGACGAGAGGCTGGCGAAGACGTCCGAGCGCGAGCCGACGCCGTCCGAGAGGACGGCGAAGCGGCCGGCCGCGTCAGGAGATTCTCGCCAGGCCGATGCCGGTTCGTCGACCGTCCAAGGTGTCCATCCGGACGCGGTGGCCGCCGTGATGCGGGCAGATCACGGTGACCCGTTCTCCGTGCTCGGCCCCCATCAGATCGGCCACGGCTTGTGGGAAGTGCGGGTCATCCTGCCCGAGGCGAAGTCGGCGACCCTCCTCACTGCCGGTAAGCGCATTCCGCTCGAGCGGCGCCATCAGGACGGGTTCTACGTCGCCCGTGTGCAGAGCGAGGGCCGTCCCCTCTACGAACTCGCGGTGGAGGGCTGGGACGGCACCGAGCGCCCGCGCCACGACCCCTACAGCTTCGGTTCGTCCCTGCATCAGCAGGACATCGACAACCTGCGCGAGATCGGCAGCGACGTCACCTACCGGGTGCTCGGGGCCCAATCCATGGTCCTCGACGGGATCGACGGGTTCCGTTTCGCGGTCTGGGCGCCGAATGCCCGCCGGGTGAGCATCGTCGGCGATTTCAACGAGTGGGACGGCCGCCGCCACCCCATGCGGCTCTGGCAGACCGGCGGTATCTGGGAGCTGTTCGTTCCGGGCCTGCGCGCCGGCGTTCACTACAAGTTCGAGATACGCGGACCCGACGGCGCACTGCTGCCGCTGAAGGCCGACCCCGTCGCCTTCGCGGCGCAGAAGCCCCCCGAGACGGCCTCCGTGCTCCAGGGTACGAACGAGCCGGTCTGGAGCGACGCCAAATGGATGGCGACGCGCGGCGAGAAGGACCCGCGCCATACCGCCATCTCGATCTACGAGGTGCATCTCGGCTCCTGGGCGCGGGTCGCCGAGGAAGGCAACCGCTACCTGACCTATAAGGAACTGGGCGAGCGCCTGATTCCCTACGTCAAGGAGATGGGCTTCACCCATATCGAGATGCTGCCGATCACGGAGTATCCGTTCGACGGGTCATGGGGCTACCAGCCGGTCTCGCTGTTCGCGCCGACCAGCCGCTTCGGCACGCCGGACGATTTCGCGGCCTTCGTCGACACGGCCCATGAGGCCGGAATTGGCGTGATGCTGGACTGGGTGCCGGGCCACTTCCCCCTCGATGCCCACGGTCTCGGCCAGTTCGACGGGACGCATCTCTACGAACACGCCGACCCGCGTCAGGGATTCCACCAGGATTGGGGGACCTACATCTACAATTTCGGCCGCACGGAAGTGTCGAGCTTCCTCGCCGCCAATGCCCGGTTCTGGCTCGAGCGCTATCACCTCGACGGTCTGCGCGTGGATGCCGTCGCCTCCATGCTCTACCTCGACTATTCGCGTCGTCAGGGCGAGTGGATCCCCAACCAATACGGGGGCAACGAGAATCTCGATGCCATCAACTTCCTGCGCAAGACCAACGAGGCGACCTACAGCCACGCGCCGGGGACGATGACCATCGCCGAGGAATCCACCTCCTGGCCGGGCGTGTCCCACCCGACCTATACGGGCGGTCTCGGCTTCGGCTTCAAGTGGAACATGGGGTGGATGCACGACACCCTTGAGTTCATGTCGAAGCAGACGATCCATCGCCGGTATCACCACCACGACCTGACCTTCGGCCTGCTCTACGCCTTCTCGGAGAACTTCATCCTGCCGCTCTCGCACGATGAAGTCGTCCATGGAAAAGGCTCGCTGCTGGACAAGATGCCGGGCGACCGCTGGCAGAAATTCGCGAATCTGCGCGCCTATTTCGGCTACATGTGGGGCCATCCGGGCAAGAAGCTGCTCTTCATGGGCGGCGAGTTCGGCCAGCAGAAAGAGTGGAACCACAACCAGAGCCTCGACTGGCATCTGCTCGACGACCCTCTGCATCGCGGGGTCAAGGATCTCGTCCGCGACCTGAACCGCCTCTACACGTCGACACCCGCCCTCCACGTGAGGGATTGCGAGGCCGCCGGCTTCCAGTGGCTGGTCTCCGACGACCAGGACAACAGCGTCATCGCCTGGGCGCGCAAGGGCACGTCACCGGGGGAGGTCGCCGTCGTCGTCTCCAACTTCACGCCGATCCCGCGAGACGGATATCGGATCGGCGTGCCGGAGGCGGGGTTCTACCGCGAGGCGATCAACTCGGATTCCGAGCGCTATGGCGGCTCCAATGTCGGCAACATGGGCGGCGTCCAGGCGGAGCCCGTGGAGAGCCACGGCCAGCCCTATTCGCTGGTGCTTGCCGCGCCGCCGCTCGGGACGATGATCTTCGTGCGCGAGGGCTGAGATCGAGCTGGTTTTCCAGCTGATGTGAGAAAGGGCGCCGGTTCGATGAACCGGCGCCCTTTCTTTTGTTGGAGAATGTTTGATCGGATTTCTCAGCGAGTACTCTCGCTGAAGTAGGGCGTCCCAGCAGACCACCTCAGGATGAGGTAACGCCTCAGGTAAACACCGCAAACAGTTGGGGCAGATTGGTCCGGCGCGCGCGCTCAGACCGTGCGGGCGCGAAGCCCGCCGCCATTGCCCAGCGCACGCGCGTAGAGCGCCGAGTAATCCATGGCCGCGCCGTCCCAGGTGAAGGAACGGGCCATGGCGCGGCGGCGCATGGCGTTGAGGCGCTTCTTCTCGCCGAACGTGTCGAGAGCCCGGCGGACAGCGCCGAGGAAGCCCTTCTGCGAGGCTTCGCCGAAGGTGAAGCCGGTCACGCCGTCCTCTACCGTATCGGCGAGGCCACCGGTGCGGCGCACGATCGGCAGCGATCCGAATCGCTGGGCGTACATCTGCGCGAGGCCGCAGGGTTCGAAGCGGGACGGCATCAGTAGGAAGTCGCTTCCGGCGAACATCCGCCGCGCTTCCTTTTCCTCGAACCCCACCTGGACCCCGACGGAATCAGGATGGCGGCGGGCGAGATCGCTCAACGCGGTCTCGAAGCGGCGCTCGCCCTCGCCAATCACGACGATCTGACCGCCCTCGGCCACGATGGTCTCGGCCGCGCTGAGGCTGAGGTCGATGCCCTTCTGGTGGACGAGGCGCGAGACGATGGCGAAGAGCGGGCCGCGCGACACGGCGAGGCCGAACTTCCGGCGCACCGTCTCGGCATTGGCGCGCTTGCCCTTCCAATCGTCGGCCTCGAACCGCGTGGCGAGGTGGGGATCGGTGCGCGGGTCCCAGCTCTCGTCGATCCCGTTGAGGATGCCGGCCAGCCGCCCCTGGGCGGCGCGGGTGCGCAGCAGGCCGTCGAGGCCGCATCCGGATTCCGGCATCATGATCTCGCGGGCATAGGTCTCGCTCACCGTGGTGACGTGCGAGGCGTAATAGATGCCGGCCTTGAGGAAGGAGAGGTGACCGTAGAACTCGCAGCCATCCATCTGGAAGGCCCCGTCCGGGATGCCGAGGCGCCCGAGGGAATCGCTCGGGAACAGGCCCTGATAGGCGAGGTTGTGGATCGTCAGGACGCTGGGGACGCGCTGTCCGGTCCATTCGAGATAGGCGGGGGCGAGCGCCGTCTGCCAGTCGTTGAGGTGAAGGAGATCCGCCGACCAGGACGGGTCGACCCCGCCGGTCAGCTCCGCCGCCGCGAGGCTGAGGCGCGCGAAGCGCAGGTCGTTGTCGCGGAAGTCTCCCTGCGCGTCGCCATAGGGCGTGCCGTCGCGCTGATAGAGGTCCGCGCTGAGGATGATGTAGACCTTGAGGCCGTCGCCCGTCTCGATGAGCCCGAGATCGCAGGGCGGTATGCCGGCATGCCCCCGCAGATGGGCGACGACGGGGATGTGATCGAACCGGTCCACCACCTGGCGATAGCCGGGAATGAGCACGCGGACGTCGTAATGGCGGCGGAGCGACCGGGGCAGGGCGCCGGCGACTTCGCCCAGACCGCCGGTCTTGACGAAATCCGCCATCTCCGGGGTCGCATAGAGGATGCGCGGCTGGAGCGAGAGGCTCCGGATCACCTCGGCGTCGGCACCGCCGGAGGCGAAAAACGGCGAGGCGAGGTCGGCACTGGAGGTGGTCGTCGCCGGCATATGATGGAGACCTCTAGGGCAGATCGTGCTCTTCGCGATGCACAACTCAAGCCATTGGGTCGGTTAATACAACGTTCAGTTTGCTGCGGCGCGGGAAAAATGTCGCGCCGCGATAGATTTTTTCGTGGCCCCTCGGCGTGCCGGGTGTCAATCGGGATGTTTGAGCAGGATCACGCCCTCGTCTCCGGCCATGTCGAGCACCTCCGAGGCGCCGATATCGGCCCGCCCGGGATGGGTAGAGAGGAGGACGCTCCAGCCTGATTCGCCGGCGAGGGAGAACCGGATCGGAATCGACGAGAAGTTCAGCACGATCCGCACGGTTTCGCCAGCCTCCACCCTCTCATAGGCGAGAAGATGGTCGAGCCCGTCCGTATCGAGCCGTCGGTAGCTTCCCACCGCCAGGGCGGGATAGGCGCGGCGCAGGTGCAGGAGCCGTCGGTAGAGGGTGAGGATCGAGGTGGAATCGTCGCGCAGGCCCTCCACGTGCCGCCTGTCCCGGTCGGCGCTCAGGGGCAGCCAGGGTTCGGCCTCGCTGAATCCGGCATGGACGGTGTCGTCCCACTGCATCGGCGTCCGCTCCGGGTCGCGGCCATGGCCCGGCTCGTTGAAGCCCCAGGGGTCGCGCATCCGCTCTTGCGGGATCTCCACATGGGCGAGGCCGATCTCGTCGCCGTAATAGACCGTGGGCGTGCCGCGTAAGGTGAGGAGAAGGATCGCCGCGATCCGCGCCTGCGCCTCGCCGATCCGTGCGGCGATGCGGGGCTGGTCGTGGTTGCCCAGCACCCAGTTCGGCCAGCCGCCGGGGGGCAACGCCTCTTCGTACTCGTCCACCAGGGCCGCCACGGCATCGGCCTGCCAGGGGGTCTGGATCAGCTGGAAGTTGAACGGCAGGTCGACCCCGGACAGGCCGGGGCCGTAATAGGCCACCAGCCGCTCGATCGGCAGGTAGATCTCGCCGATCAACACCCGGTCGTTATAAGCATCGAGCACGCGGCGCATCCCGGCGATGATGTCGAACACTTCCGGGCGGTCGGCGGAATAGACCTGCTCGAAGCGGTTGATCTCCGGCTGTTCGGGATGGAAGGCGGGGTTCGCCGGATTGTCGCGAAACCCCTCGTCCTTCATCAGGTGCCAGATCACGTCGACGCGGAACCCGTCGATTCCCCGGTCGAGCCAGAAGCGCAGCACATCGTGCATCGCCTCCCGCACGGCCGGGTTGCGCCAGTTCAGGTCCGGCTGATCGGCCAGGAACGCGTGGTAGTAATATTGGCCGCTGGCCTCGTCGAAGGTCCAGGCCGGGCCGCCGAAATTGCTCAGCCAGTTGTTGGGCGGTCCTCCATCCGGCGCCGGGTCGCGCCAGATGTACCAGTCCCGCCGCGGATTCTCGCGCGAGGTGCGGCTCTCCGTGAACCAGGGATGCGCGATGGAGGAGTGGTTGGGTACGAAGTCGAGGATGACCTTGAGCCGGCGGGCATGGGCCTCCGCGATCAGCGCGTCGAGGTCGGACAGGCTGCCGAAGAGCGGGTCGACGCCGCAATAATCGGCGATGTCGTAGCCGTAGTCGGCCATGGGCGACGGATAGATCGGCGAGATCCAGACGGCGTCGACGCCGAGCCAGGCGAGATAGTCGAGGCGGCGCGTGATGCCGGGGAGATCGCCCACACCGTCGCCGTCGGTGTCCTGAAACGAACGCGGATAGACCTGATAGACAGTCCCCCGCTTCCACCAGACGGCTTTCGCCGGATCCGGAACAATCGCCTCGCCTGACGTCATCCGTCCCCCGATTCATGCCCGGATTCCCGCCATAGCCTAGCCTGTGCGGGAGCGCCAAGCGACCCCGCCGGGCGTGTCCGCATGTTGCCGCGCCAGCGCCCTGCTGCCGCATTCATGAAACCTTCAGCGCTAAATGGTCTCATTCCCGCACGGTTTGGATGGCAGACAGGCGAATCGCGGGGATCGGTCACCGCCAGCGGGATCGGTCGATCCCGGAAGGCCGACCTGTCCATAGCGACGCCGCCGCACGGTCACCGCCGGAAGAAGCGGGTGACAAACAACGCTCTGCGGCAGCGACACTGAGGGGGAATGAGACCATGCTGAACGAAATCCTGGCCGGCTCCGCTCGGGGTGACGAGACCGGCACGCGCACCGCCGCCGTGGAAGCGCCGGCCCGGCCGAGCTGGACCGCTCCCGCCAAGCCCGCCTCCGGCGATCCCGTGGCCGACCTGCGCGAGGCGATCCTCGCCAAGCTCGCCTATGCCATCGGCAAGACCCCCGAGACGGCGCGCGAGCGCGACTGGTTCGCCGCCACCGCCCTGGCCCTGCGCGACCGGATCGTCGATGCCTGCATGGACGGCAGGTCCACCAGCATTCCCAACAAGCGCGTCTATTACCTCTCCCTCGAATTCCTCATCGGCCGGCTCCTGTCGGACGCCATGAACAATCTCGGCCTCGTCGACACGACCCGCCGGGCCTTGCGCGACCTCGGCATCGACCTCGGCGACGTCGAGGCGGCCGAGCCGGACGCCGCGCTGGGCAATGGCGGCCTCGGCCGTCTCGCCGCCTGTTTCATGGAGAGCATGGCGAGCCTGTCGATCCCCGCCATCGGCTACGGCATCCGCTACGATCACGGGCTGTTCAAGCAATCCCTCGAGGATGGCTGGCAGAAGGAGGCGCCGGAGACCTGGCTCGCGGAAGGAAATCCCTGGGAGTTCGTCCGGCCGGAGACGACCTATGCGATCGGGTTCGGCGGCCATGTCACCATGTCGGCGATCTCGGACGGGGTGATCCGCCGGCACTGGCACCCGGCGGAGACGGTGCGGGCCGTGGCCCACGACGTCCCCGTGGTCGGCTGGCGGGGCAGGCACGTCAACACGTTGCGGCTCTGGAAGGCGGAGGCGGACTCGCCCATCGACCTCGCGCAGTTCAACGGCGGCGACCATGTGGGCGCGGTGGCGGCCCGCTCCAAGGTCGAGGCGATCTCGCGGGTGCTCTATCCGAGCGATTCCTCGGAGGCCGGACAGGAACTCCGCCTGCGCCAGGAATACTTCTTCACCTCGGCTTCGCTGCAGGACCTCGTCTCCCGTCACGTGGCCGAGCGCGGCGACCTGCGCTCTCTGCCGGACCATGCCGCGATCCAGCTCAACGACACCCACCCGGCCATCGCGGTGCCCGAGCTGATGCGCATCCTCCTCGAGGATCATGGCCTCGCCTGGGAGGACGCCTGGCACATCACCACCCATACCCTGAGCTACACCAACCACACCCTCCTGCCCGAGGCGCTGGAGACCTGGCCGGTGGAGCTGATGGAGCGGCTGCTGCCGCGCCACATGCAGATCATCTACCTCATCAACTGGATGCATCTCGAAGAGCAGGGCCGGCACGGCAGGGCTGACGCGGCGCAGCTCGCCTCGGTCTCCCTCATCGACGAGGCCAACGGCAAGCGCGTGCGGATGGGCCATCTCGCCTTCCTCGGCGCCCGCCGGGTGAACGGCGTCTCGGCGCTCCACACCGACCTGATGCGCTCCACCGTGTTCAAGGACCTCCACGCCCTCGACACCGACAAGATCGTCAACAAGACCAACGGCATCACCTTCCGGCGCTGGTTCCACAACTGCAATCCGGAGCTGACGAAGCTCGCGGTGGAGGTGGTGGGCGAGCGCGTCCTCGACGATCCCGAGGCGCTGCTGGGGCTGGCCGATTACGCGACGGATAGCGGTTTCCAGGCCCGCTACGCCGCCATGCGCAAGTCCCGCAAGGAGGCGCTGGCCAAGGTGGTGGCCGACACGACCGGCATCGTCGTCGATCCCTCGGCTTTGTTCGATACCCAGATCAAGCGCATCCACGAATACAAGCGCCAGCTCCTCAACGTCATCGAGACCGTGGCGCTCTATCAGGCGATCAAGGCCGAGCCGAACAAGGACTGGACGCCCCGCGTCAAGATCTTCGGCGGAAAGGCGGCGCCGAGCTACGTCCAGGCCAAGCTCATCATCAAGCTCGCCTGCGATGTGGCCAGGCTCGTCAACAACGACCCGGACGTCGCCGGCCGCCTCAAGGTGGTGTTCCTGCCGAATTACCGCGTCAGCCTCGCCGAGGCGATCATCCCGGCCTCCGACCTGTCGGAGCAGATCTCCACGGCCGGCATGGAGGCGTCGGGCACCGGTAACATGAAGCTGGCGCTCAACGGCGCCCTCACCGTCGGCACGCTGGACGGCGCCAATATCGAGATCCGCGACCATGTGGGGGCGGACAACATCTTCATCTTCGGCCTCGACGCGGCCGGGGTCCAGAAGCGGGCGGCCGAGCCGGATTACGCCGCCAGGGCCATCGCTGCCTCGCCGCGCCTTTCCGCCGCCCTCGACTTCATCGAGGCGGGGGGCTTCTCCCCTGAGGAGCGCGGCCGCTTCCAGCCGATCGTGGACGACCTGCGCCACAACGACCGCTACCTCCTCACCGTCGATTTCGACGATTACTGGCGCGTCCAGCGCGAGATCGACGCCGCCTGGATCGACAAGGCCAGCTGGTGGAGGAAGGCCATCCTCAACACAGCCCGGATGGCCTGGTTCTCCTCCGACCGCTCCATGCGCGAATACGCCGACGACATCTGGCGGGTGAAGGTGGGGTGAGCCGAGAGGCCCTTCCTTTTCTTCCGCAAGGCGGTCGAAAACCGACGATCCGGCTCTCCCTTCCGGCGCATCAGGGATGGGGAGCGGTGGTTCTGCGAACGACGGTTGCGCGTTCGCAGACGGACTGGACTCGGCTCCAGGCTCGACCGCCGTTATCTCGTGCCGCCCCTTTCCGGAGAGACTCGATGTTCACGCACGTCATGATCGGCAGCAACGATCTGGACCGGGCTCGGGCCTTCTACGATTCGACTTTCGCCGCATTGGGGGCCGAGCCCGGCGAGATGGATGCCAGAGGCAGGCTGATCTATTTCCATGAAGGCGGTCGACTGATGGTCACGAAGCCCATCGACGGCAAGCCGGCAACCGCGGCCAACGGCGGAACGATCGGTATCGCCGCGGCAAGCCGCGACCATGTTCTCGCGTGGCATCAGGCCGGTACGCAGCATGGGGGCACCGCGATCGAGAGCCCGCCCGCAGAACGTCCGAACGGGGCGTTCGTCGCCTACCTTCGTGATCCCGATGGCAACAAGCTCACCGCACGGACCCTGCCGGCGAAGTGAGGACAATCGCGGCCGCGTGGGCGTGGGCGGGGGCTTATGCCGGGCGTCGACGCGTGGGCGGTCACGACCGTGCGCGACGGGTATCGGGCGCGTCAGGCCCGGCCCACCTGTGGGCCCGACGTCCGGATCAGATCCGGCAGGCGCCTTCGAGCGCCGTGTTCTCGGCCTCGGTGAAGATCCGCGAGCGAATGAGGAAGCGCCTGTCGCGGCCGTTCTCCAGGGAGAACATGCCGCCGCGGCCGGGCACCACGTCGAGGATCAGGTGGGTGTGCTTCCAGACCTGGAATTGCGGGCGGCTGATCCAGAAATCGGCTCCTGCCACCTGGCCGAGATGGACATCGCTGTCGCCGGTGAGGAAATCGCCCACCGGGTAGCACATGGGCGACGAGCCGTCGCAGCATCCGCCCGATTGGTGGAACATCACCGGCCCGTGCTCGGCCCGCAATTCCTCGATCAGGGCGATGGCGGCCGGTGTCGCCGTGACCCGCAGGGGCGTTCCGTCCGCGCCGACCTGTTCGGCGGTGGTCGCTTCGATCGTGCTCATGGAACGCTCCCTCCTGTCGTATGGCCCCGGCCGGGGGATGTCCCGAGCCGGGGTGTTCGATCACGCCGCCTTCTTGGCCGCGGCGTCGCCGTAGAAAGTGCCGCCGGCCTCCGCCATGCGCAGGAGGTTGTCCGGCACTGCGAACCGCGCGCCGTGCCTCGCCTCCAGGCCCTGGGCCAGGGCGACGAACGCCTTCGCGCCCATGAAGTCGATGTAGGACAGGGCGCCGCCGGTGAAAGGGGCGAAGCCGAAGCCGAGGATGGAGCCCACATCCGCCTCGCGCGGGTCCGTGATCACGCCTTCGCCCACGGTGCGGGCGGCCTCCAGGGCCTGGACCACCAGGAGCCGCTGCTTCAACTCGGTGAAATCGACGTCGTCGGGATCGATTCGCGTCGTCTGCAGCTCCGCCAGTCCGGGCCAGAGCTTCTTCGAGGCGCCTTCCGGATAGTCGTAGAAGCCTTTCCGGTTTTTGCGCCCGAGCCGGCCCTCGCCCTCCACCAGGCTGGTGAGCAGCGCCTTCTGGGCGGGGTCGATCGCCTCGGCGCCGAGCTGCGCCTCGGTGGCCTTGACGATCTTGAGGGCGAGGTCGACGGCGACCTCGTCGGTGAGGGAGAGGGGGCCCACCGGCATGCCCGCCTGGCGCCCGGCATTCTCGATCATGGCGGCGGGAACGCCCTCAATGAGCATCTTGTGGCCCTCGTAGAGATAGGCGCCGACGCAGCGGTTGGCGAAGAAGCCCCGGCTGTCATTGACGACGATGGGCGTCTTCTTGATCGCGCGGACATAGTCGAGGGCGGTGGCGAGCGCCGCGTCCCCGGTCTCCTCGCCCTTGATGATCTCCACGAGCATCATCTTCTCCACCGGCGAGAAGAAGTGGATGCCCACGAAGTTTTCCGGTCGCCGTGACGCCTTGGCGAGGCCCGAGATCGGCAGGGTGGAGGTGTTGGAGGCGAAGATCACGTCCTCGCCGATCACGGCCTCGACCTTGGCGATGACCTCGGCCTTCACCTTCGGGTCCTCGAACACCGCTTCGATCACGAGATCACAGGACGACAGGTCGGCGTAATCGGCGCTGGTGGTGATGCGCGCCAGCAGCGCTTCGCGGTCGGCGGTCTTGGCGCGGCCCTTGTTGATCTGGTCGGTGACGAGCTTGTGGGCGTAGGCCTTGCCTTTCTCGGCCGCTTCCGTGGACTGGTCGAGGAGGACGACCTCCATCCCGGCATTGGCGCTGACGTAGGCGACCCCGGCCCCCATGAAACCGGCGCCAACGACGCCCACCCGCTTCACGCTGGTCTTGGCGATCTCCTTCGGCCGGCGCGCGCCCTTGTTCAACTCGCCCATTGAGATGAACAACGTGCGGATCATCGCCGCCGCCTCCGTCGAGCGCAGGATCTTGGCGAAATACCGGCTCTCGACCCGGAGGGCGAGATCCATCGGCAGCTGCAGGCCCTCGTAGACCGAGGCGAGGATGGCCTTGGCGGCGGGATAATTGTCGTGGGTCTCGCGCCGGTAGATCGCGTTGGCCGGGGGCCAGATCATCATGCCGGCGGGCGAATAGACCTTGCCCGAGGGGGCCTTGAACTTCGGCTGGTCCCAGGGGGCCACGGGCGAGCCGCCGGCCCTGATCCAGGCCTTGGCCTTCTCGACGATCTCGTCCTTGCCCGCCACCTCGTGGACGAGGCCCATGTTCTTGGCCATGAGCGGACGGATCTGCTCGCCCTTGAACAGCATCTGCAGGGCGTCGCCCGTCTGCATCAGGCGGGGGACGCGCTGGGTCCCGCCGGCGCCGGGGAACAGCCCGACCTTGATCTCGGGCAGGCCGACGCGGGTCTTCGGATCGTCGGACAGTACCCGGTGGTGACAGGAGAGCGAGAGCTCGAAGGCGCCGCCGAGGCAGATGCCGTTCACCGCCGCCGCGAAGGGTTTGCCGCAGGTCTCCAGCTTGCGGAAGACCAGGGTGAGCTTGCGCGATTCCTCGAAGAAGTGGCGCATGGCCTCCTCCTCGCCCTTTTCGGATTTCAGCTTCTCGTAAGCCTGACCGAGGCCCTGGAGCATGGTCAGGTCGGCGCCGCCGGAGAAGTTGTCCTTGCCCGAGGTGATGACGCAGCCCTTCACGGCGGGGTCGGCCACGACGGCGTCGATGACCTGATGCAGGTCGCTCATCACCCTTTCGGTGAAGACGTTCATCGAACGGCCGGGCATGTCCCAGGTCGCGAGCGCGATACCGTCGGAATCGACCTCGAAGCTGAAGTTCGTGAGATTCATGTCTGATCCTTTTGGGGTCGGCTTGAGGCGTGAGGCTATTAAGACGTTTTAAAAATTTGGCCTGGATAAGGAATGCCAGGATCGAAAAGGTGGATCAGGGAAACTTATCGAATGTTGGCGCGAAACGTCTGCCAGGGATGCCGCGACGGCGCCGATCTCGACTTTACGTTTACCATGGCGTTCCAACCCATCCTCGATCTCGACGCTCAGCGCGTATGGGGATACGAGGCGTTGGTGCGTGGTCCCGAAGGCCAGTCCGCCGGCTCGATCCTCGATCGCGTCACCGAGACGACGGTCTATCGCTTCGATCAGGCCGCGCGGGTGCGTGCCATCGAGCTGGCCGGGCGCCTGTTCCCCGTGGACGACGAGACCAAGCTGTCCATCAATTTCATGCCCAATGCGGTCTACGAGCCGGCGGCCTGCATCCGCTCCTCGCTGGAGGCGGCGCGCAGGGCCGGATTCGCCCATGACCGGATCATGTTCGAGTTCACCGAGAACGAGAAGTTCCGGGACATCGACCATGTGAAGCGCATCGTCGCCGAGTATCGCAAGCAGGGCTTCCTCACCGCTCTGGACGATTTCGGCGCGGGCTTCGCCGGCCTCAACCTCCTGGCGAACTTCCGTCCCGACCTGATCAAGATCGACATGGAGCTCCTGCGCGGCATCGACACGGACAAGGGCCGTCAGATCATCACGGCGGGGATCATCTCCATCGCGCGCCAGCTCGGCGTCTCGGTCATCGCGGAGGGTGTCGAAACGCGGGGCGAACTCGAGACCCTGCGCGGGCTCGGGGCGACGCTGTTCCAAGGCTATCATTTCGCCCGCCCCCAACTCGAAGCCCTCCCGAGTGTCGCCGGATTCGAGGCACGGGAGCCGCGCCTCGCCGCCTTGGCGTCGTAGCGCTCTCCACGCAACGCCCGCCGCGCCGCCTTGGCTGGACGCTCTGCGCCATCATTCTCATGCAGGGCCACCGGACGGTGGCGGCCCTGCAATCGGTCTCTCCGCAGGAGTTACCCCAATCGGCTTCGACTTCCCGGCCGGGTTCTACTTGGCCGGCGCCGTTCCCGGCAGCGGCGGTGCGCCCGCCGGCCTGTCGCCGGCCGAGGCGATGGCCAGCATGTTCAGGATCTTGGTGACGGCGCCCTGCGAGATCACCGTGACGGTCGAGGCCGGGTCCGAATTGATAGCCTGGAACTTCTGGTAGATCTTGTCGTCGTAGATGCCGCTGAGATGCTTGAGCTCGTCGAGATTGAACTTCTCGGCATAGGCCTTCGACAATCCCTCGATCATGACCTCGCGCTGCTTGTCGAACTCGGCGCGAACCTCCTTGCGGATGGCCTCGGCCTTGTCCTCGGGCATCGGCTGCACGGTCTTTTCCAGAGCGCCGGTGAACCCGGTTTCGAGGTTCTTGATCAGGGTCTTCTGAACCAGATCCTTGGCGACCGCGATGCGGTCGGCGGCGTCGTCCGCGCGGGCGGCGAAGGGTACGCAGAGCGCGGTCGTCAGCATCAGGGTCGCGAGAAGGCGTGTCATCGTGGCGTGTCTCCCGGTGTTTATAATTGCGCCGCCGGCATCGGCGGCGGGAGTGCGCCGTTTAGCAGCGTTTCGAAGGGTTTGGGAGGGACGGCGCCCCATCACACCCGCTCGATGATCGTGGCGGTGCCCATGCCGGCGCCGATGCAGAGGGTGACGAGGGCGCGCTCCTTGCCGGTGCGCTCCAACTCGTCGAGCACCGTGCCGAGGATCATCGCGCCGGTGGCGCCCAGCGGATGGCCCATGGCGATGGCGCCGCCGTTGACGTTTACTTCGGACGGGTTGAGCTCGAAGGCCTGGCAGAAGCGCAGGACCACGGCGGCGAAGGCTTCGTTGACCTCGAACAGGTCGATATCGGCGATGGTCATGCCGGCGCGGGCCAGCACCTTCTTCGTCACGTCCACCGGGCCGGTGAGCATCAGCGCCGGGTCCGAGCCGATATTGGCGAAGGCGCGGATGCGGGCGCGCGGCTTGAGGCCGGCCTTCTCGCCAGCTTCCCTGGAGCCCACCAGCACGGCGGCGGCGCCGTCGACGATGCCCGAGGAATTACCGGCATGGTGGACGTGATTGACCGCCTCCACGTCGGGATGTGCGTCGATCGCCACGGCGTCGAACCCGCCCATCTGCCCCATCTGGACGAAGGAGGCCTTCAGCCCGGCGAGCGACTGCATGTCGGTGGAGGGGCGCATGTGCTCGTCGGTGTCGAGCAGGGTGATGCCGTTGACGTCGCGCACCGGGACGACGGAATCCCTGAACCGCCCGTCGGCCCAGGACTTGGCCGAACGCTTCTGCGACTCGACCGCGTAGGCGTCGCAATCGTCGCGGGAGAAGCCGTATTTCGTGGCGATGAGGTCGGCCGAGACGCCCTGGGGCATGAACCACGACTTGATCGCGATCGCCGGGTCCACCGGCCAGGCGCCGCCCGAGGCGCCGAGGCCGACGCGGCTCATGGATTCGACGCCGCCGCCGATGGTGAGGTCGTGCTGGCCCGCCATCACCTGCGCGGCGGCGAAGTTCACCGCGTCGAGCCCGGAGGCGCAGAACCGGTTGATCTGCACGCCGGGAACGTGGTCGCCGTAATCGGCCACCAGGGCCGCCGCGCGGGCGATGTCGCCGCCGGCCTCGCCCACGGGATCGACGCAGCCGAGGATGACGTCGTCCACCTGGCGCGTGTCGAGCCCGTTGCGCTCCCTGAGGGCGCGCAGGGCCGTCTCGGCGAGGCGCAGGGCCGTCACCTCGTGCAGGGCGCCGTCCGGCTTGCCGCGGCCGCGCGGCGTGCGGACGTGATCGAAGATGAAGGCCTCGGGCATATGCGCTTCCTTGTTTCCTGACCCTGGCGGCTCGGGCTCGGACCCGCCCCGTGTGACCGCCGGATTCAAAAGTTTCGCGGGTCCCCTCTCCTGGAAGGAGAGGGACAGGGTGAGGTGTGTGACCTATCCGGCGATGGACCACACCTCACCCCAACCCTCTCCTTCCAGGAGAGGGGGCTCCACAGTGCTTCGAGGCCGACCGAGCAGTTGTCGATGTCCCGACGAGGGTGGCGTCCCCATCGGCACTTGTGAACAGGACGACCCTCGCGGAAGCGGGGGGACATTCGTTGCATCGCTCTAAAACGCCTCGGCGCCGAGCGCCATGGTCGTCTCGGCCCCGGCCTTGATCCGCGCGAGCCGCAGGGCGGTCTCGGGCAGCGTCCGCTCCATGTAGAAGCGGCCGGTGACGAGCTTGTCGTCCATGTCCTGCGCACGACCGTCCGCGATCCGCGAGAGCGCCGCCTTGGCGATCCGGGCCCACATGTAGCCCATGGCGACGAGGCCGAGGAGGTGCATGTAGTCGGTGGCGCCGGCCCCCGCATTGTCGGGCTTGGAGAACGCATTCTGCATGAACCACATGGTGGCGCCCTGCAGGTCGTTCAGGCCGGCCTGGAGCGGCGCGGTGAACGGCGCCATGCCCTCCACCTCGGCATGGTCCTTGATGAAGGCCTGGACCTCGCCGAGGAAGCCCATCATCGCCCGGCCGCCGTCCTTGGGCAGCTTGCGGCCGATCAGGTCCATGGCCTGGATGCCGTTGGCGCCCTCGTAGATCATGGCGATGCGGGCATCGCGCACGAATTGCGACATGCCCCATTCCTCGATGTAGCCGTGGCCGCCGAAGAGCTGCTGGGCCGCCACCGCGTTGTCGAACCCCTTGTCCGTGAGCACGCCCTTCACCACCGGGGTCATCAGGCCCATGTGATCCTCGGCCTTCTGGCGCTCGGCCGCATCGTCGGAGCGGTGTCCGATATCGGCCTGGAGCGCGGTCCACAGCACAAGGGCGCGGGCGGCCTCGTTGAAGGCGCGGATCCCCATCAGGGTCCGGCGCACGTCCGGGTGGACGATGATCGGGTCGGCGGCCTTGTCGGGGGCCTTCGCCCCCGTCAGCGAGCGGCCTTGGAGCCGGTCTTTCGCGTAGGCCACCGCGTTCTGGTAGGCGACCTCCGACTGGGCGAGACCCTGGACGCCCACCGCGAGGCGCGCCTCGTTCATCATCACGAACATCGCGTTGAGGCCGCGATTCTCCTGGCCGACGAGCCAGCCCCTGGCGCCGTCGTAGTTCATGACGCAGGTGGAATTGCCGTGGATGCCCATCTTGTGTTCGAGGGAGCCGCAGGAAACGCCGTTCCGCTCGCCCACCGAGCCATCCGCATCGACGAGGAATTTCGGCACCACGAACAGGGAGATGCCCTTCGTGCCGGCCGGCGCGCCCTCGATCCGGGCGATGACGAGATGGACGATGTTCTCCGACAGGTCGTGCTCGCCGGCCGAGATGAAGATCTTGGTGCCGGTGAGGCTGTAGGAGCCGTCGCCGTTCGGCACCGCCTTGGTCTTGAGGAGCCCGAGATCCGTGCCGCAATGAGGCTCGGTGAGGTTCATGGTGCCGGTCCAGGCGCCTTCCACCATCCTGGGCAGGTAGGTCGCCTTCTGCTCCTGAGACCCGTGGACGAGAAGGGCGGCCATCGCTCCCTGCGTCAGGCCCGGATACATCGTCAGCGCCAGATTGGCCGACGAGGCGAATTCCGAGATCGCGGTGTTGATCGTGTGCGGCAGGCCCTGGCCACCGTACTCCTCCGGCACGGCAATGCCCATCCAGCCGCCCGCGGCATAGGCGTCGTAGCCGGCCTTGAACCCGTCCGGCGTGGAGACGCTGCCGTCGGCGTGCCGGGTGCAGCCCTGCCTATCGCCGATGGCATTGAGGGGGCTAAGCACCTCCTCCGCGAGCTTGGCACCCTCGGTGAGGACGGCCTGGATCAGGTCGGGCGACGCATCGGAAAACCCGCGCAGGTTGTTGCGGCCGTGGAAAGCGAAGACGTCGTCGAGGAGAAACTGAACGTTCTCCACCGGTGCCCGGTAACTCGGCATCTCGTCGGTCCTCCGCCTGTCCCACCGCGTGCTCGATTCGGCTCGGAAGCCACGGCGCGCTTGATGGTTCATATATAAACTATCGTGGTGGGCAGGGAAAGGGGGCCTCTTCCTGCGTCGCCATGAGGAGATATGGCCAGTTTGGCACAGGACTTAACCGGCTGTTTACCAAGAGTATCAAATGTCGTGGGCAATCGATCCGTTTGCCTGCCGCTGCGACACTTCCACGTTGCACAACGACACGTCGGATTGGGTCACGGACCTCGCTGCCCCGGGTTTGACGATGAAACGCAACGCCACGCTCAACCTGGACGAGTTCGACCCGGAAGTCCTCGACGCCGCGCGCGACGTGGCGCGCCGCGCCGGCGTGCCGGTGGAGGCCTGGATCGCGTCGATCGTGTCGCCGGATCAGAAGCCCAAGGCGCGCCGTTCCCGCACCTCCTCGTCCATACAGCATCCGGTCCGGCCCCGCCCGGAAGGTCAGGCCACGTCGCCGGTGACATCCGTCCCGGTGGAGATCGCCGCCGTTCCCGAACCCTCATCCGACGTCGGGCCCGCTCCGGGATCCTCCCCGAAGGCCGAGCCCGCCGCCGAAATCGCTGCCGCCACCGAAGTCGCTTCCTTTGCTGAAGTCGCTTCCCCCGCCGAAGTCGCTTCCCCCGCCGAAGTTGCCGCCGCCGCGCCGGATCCGACCGAGCCGTTCACCACCTCCATCGCCGAGATGATGCGGCGTCTCGACCAGATCGACCACAAGATCGGTCAGGACCAGCAGGCCTCGCAGGAGACGGCGACGAGGGCGATCGAGGAGATCGAGGCCCGGATCAGCACCGTTCTCGATGCCGGCCTGTCCCCGGCGGCACAGATGGCCGAACGCCTGGGTCAGATCGAGCGCCGCATGGTCGAACTCGGTGAGCAGCTGGCGTCCCCGCGGCCGATCGGTCGGCGCGGCCGCCCGGCGGAGGCGGAGGTCCGCGATGCCGTCGCCGAGATCCGTCAGCGTCAGCGCGAACTCGATTCCGACGGGGCGCCCGCCCAAGGCAAGGCGAGCGGCACCGCTCTCCGGATGCCGTCGCCCGCCATTTCCGAATTGCAGGCCGAGACGAGCCGACTGCGCGAATCGATCGGCGGCCTCGCCACGGGTCGCGACGTCGGTGCCCTCGAACAGGCCATGCGCTCCCTCGTCACCGGGGTCCAGCGCGCTCAGGAGCCGGCCGACCTCGCCGCCATCGCGGCCCCGATCGAGTTGATCCGCGTGCAGGTCACCCGTCTCGCCGACGATGTGGCCGAGAACGTCCATGCCCGCGTCGCCAGCGACGTGGAGCGCCTCGCAGCGAAGGTCGACGGCGCGCTCAACAACAGCACGCCGGGCTTCGCCGACCGCGACGAGCTCGGCAACCTGTTCCGCGAGCTCGACGAGATCCGCCGCCTGATCGCCGCCCTGGCCGGGCCGGAGCGGATCCAGAGCCTCGCGCAGGGCCTCCAGGCCATCAGCGCCCAGATCACCGAGCTGCAGGGCGGCGACGGGACCAACATGGCCGAGCTGCGGCCCCTCCTCGAAGAGATCCGCACCGGATTGCGGACTCCTCAATCGGGGGGGATCGAGGAACAGATCCAGGCGATGGGCGCCAAGCTCGACGCCCTGCGGGAAGGCGCCTCCGGCGGCGGCGGCAACTCGGACGCGATCATCGTGCGCATCGACGCCCTGGCCGACAAGGTCGAGCGGGCCAGCGTCAATCCCGTCGGCGACCTGATCGGCCGTCTCGAAGACCTCGGCGAGACCCTGCGCCGGCCGGTCATTCCCGGCGGCGACCTCGCCTCGATCCACGGCATGCTCCACGACCTCGCCGAGAAGCTCGACCGTGTGGGCGGACCCGTCGGGCCGCGCGCCGAGGGGCTGGATGCCCTGGAGAAGCAGGTCCTGGCGCTCGCCAGCCGCATCGACACGCGGGACGCCGACCCGGCCCTCGCCGGGCTCGAGCGGACGATGTCCGATCTTTTGGCCCAGGTCTCGGCGCTGCGCGACGAGGCGCCGATCGAGGCCGCCGTCGAGCGTGCGGCACGCAACGCCGTCGCCGGGAGCATCGGCACCACCGGCGATACCGGGGAACTCGAACTGCTCAAGGCCAGCCTCGCCGACCTTCGCACGCAGCAGGCCGCCTCCGAGCAGCGGATGCAGGCGACCCTCGACGGCGTCCACTCGACCCTCCACAAGCTCGTCGGGCAACTCGGCGCCCTGGCGGATGGCGGAGCGCTCTCCGCCAGCCGCTCCCTATCGACCCATGACCTCGCCGAGCGCCTCGCGGTCGCCACCGGCCGTCTGGACGAGCGTGCGCCGATGCAGACCGGCGCCGGGCTTCGGCGTCCCGAGGCCCTGCGGGTCAGCCCTCCGACGCAATCCTTGGAACTCGGCCATGTGACGGACGAGCCCCTCGAGCCCGGCACCCGGCGCCCGAACTCGGGCCGGTCTGCTGCAGATGCCGTCGCGCCGAGCGAGAGCGACATCAAGACGAGCTTCATCGCCGCCGCCCGGCGCGCGGCGCAGGCGGCGCAGAACGAGGCGGCAGAGGCCGCCCGGTCGCCCGAGATGCGCGGCCGTTCCTCCTCCGACGCCGCCGCCGAAACCCCCGTCCCCGGGCGGGGTGCGCGGCTGCGCGCCGAACTCGACAAGCGCCGCAAGCCGCTGCTGCTGGGTCTCGCCGCCATCGTCCTGGCGCTGGGCGCGCTGCAGGCCATCAACACCCGCCGCACCGAAGCGAACGCGTCCGCCCCTCAGGTCGCCGCGACGACGGCCGCTCCGGCCGAGCCGTCCGAGAGCCCGGACAAGACCCCCACCGCCACGGTCGGCACGTCCACGGCAGGCACGTCCACGGCAGGCACGTCCACGGCAGGCACATCGGCGGCAGGCACCTCGAACGTCAGCACGGAAACGGCCGCCCGGCCGGACCCGGAGACCACCCAGTCGATTTCCGAAGCCGCCCCGCCGTCGGCCGTCCCGGTCACCGCTCCGGCCGAATCCGTGGCTCAACCGCTTCAGCGCTCCGTGCCCAAGGTCGCCGCGCTGCACAGCCTGGCAGGCGATCTCGCGGCCGTGCCCACCGGACTTGCGCAGCTTCGCAAGGCCGCTCTCGACGGCGACGGCGCCTCCGTCTACGACCTCGCCGCCCGCGCCCTCGAAGGCCGCGGCATGCCCCGTGATTTCGCCGTGGCGGCAAAGCTTTTCGAGGCTCTGGCCGATGCCGGCTACGCCCCGGCGCAGTACAAGCTCGGCGGCCTCTACGAGAAGGGTTCGGGGGTGGTGCGCGACCTCTCCCAGGCCAAGCTCTGGTACGGGCGCGCGGCGGAGCAGGGCCATGCCCGCTCGATGCACAACCTCGCCGTGGTCTATGCCGAGAACCCCGCCGCGAACGGCAAGCCGGACTATACCACGGCCTCGCAATGGTTCCGGCGCGGCGCCGAATACGGCATGCGCGACAGCCAGTACAACCTCGCCGTCCTGTACGCGCGCGGCCTCGGTGTGCAGCAGGATCTCGTCCAGTCCTACCTCTGGTTCTCCGCCGCGGCGGCCCAGGGCGACGACGATGCGGGCCGGAAGCGCGACGACGTCGCCGCGAAGCTCCCGCCGAAGGATCTCGTCGTGGCCCAGAAGCTGAGCACCGCCTTCAAACCAAAGGCGTCGGTCCCGGCCGTGAACGAGCCTCCCGCGCCGACCGGCACCGGGGTGGACGGGTCGATGAGCCTGATCGGCGCTCCGCCCCCCGCCGCGCCGGTGCCCGCGCCGCGCCGCAGCACGGGCGCATGACATCGGCCGCGCGTGATAGCGACGCGCATGGTCGGGAAGGACGCCGCGCCAGGGCGAAATGGCGTTTTAAATGAAAGCCTTATCCGGTTTTCGGAGGGGCGGCCGCGCGTCGGCGGCGTGGCGTCGGGTCGTCGTTTCGGGCGGTCGCAACCGTGTATATGATCGAAGCCGATGCGGTCCTGCCTCCCGGGTCGCGGATAACGGAGCCGGAGATTCGATGGCGCGTGTGACGCCCATACCGACGTCAGCCCTCGTTCTCGGCGTCGCCGGCCTCATTCCCTTTCTGGGTTTCGCAGTTCTCTCCCTCAGCGGCAGCGATGGCGGTCTCGGCAATGTCGGGCTGGCCCCGCGCACCATCCTCTCCACCTATGGCGCGGTCATCGCCTCGTTCCTCGGCGGCATCCGCTGGGGCGCGGCCGCGTCGGGCGACGCGGGCGGGCGCGACTACGTCATCGCCATCCTGCCCTCTCTCATCGCCTGGGCGGCGCTCGCCTGTCCCGTGCCGTGGGACCTGCGCGTGCTGGGGCTGCTCGTCCTCGGCTGGGGCTTCATCGATCTCGACCTCGTCCGGCGCTGCCTCGTTCCGAGCTGGCTCGGGCGCCTCCGCCTCATCCTGTCGGTGGTGGCCGGCTGCGCCCTGCTGATCGCGGCGTGAGGATTCAGGGCCGGTCGGGGCTCAGCCGCGCGAGATAGCCTTCGGCCTCGTCCCAGGACTCGGCCGTGCCGGAAAAGCCGACATAGCCGTCGGGCCGGACGAGGATCAGCCGGTCGCCGTCGGGCGGGCGTCGCGGCGTCGGCTCGACGAGGGCGGGAAACTCCGCGGTGAACGTGGCGCCCCGTACCGTATCCGCCGCGTAGAGGACGAAGAGCGGCACCGATCCTGAGCCGGGGGGCTTTCCGTCATCCTGCGCCGGTGCCCAGCGCATCCCCGCCTCGGGGCCGTCAGAGAGCGAACTCCCGGCATAGGCGATCTCGACCTCGCTCATCGTAGCCGCCATCTTGTCCTGCACGGCGTGGAAGCCGAGCATGAAGCGGATCGCGAGGTTGCGCAGTCCCTGCGCCACGGGGTTCGAGAGGGTCGCCATATCGGTGAGCCGGCCGGCATTGCGCAAAACTATGTCGCCGACGGCGTTGCGCTCGGGGCTGTAGCTGTCGAGGAGGGACGGCGCGGCCTGTCGCCTCTCCACCATCGCCAGTTTCCAGGCGAGATTGATGGCATCCTGCATGCCGGTATTCATGCCCTGGCCACCGGCCGGACTGTGGATATGCGCCGCGTCGCCGGCGAGGACGGCACGCTTCTGCGCGTAATGCGAGACCTTGCGCTCGTTGATGCGAAAATGCGTGAGCCAGACCGGATCGGCGACACGGAACCCGCCCGCCCGCCGGTCCGCCAGGGCCTGAACCTCGTCGAGGGTCGGATCCGGGCGCGGATGCGCCGGATCGGTCTTGCCGATCGCGGCGATCAGCCGTGCGCGGCCGCCGGGGATGGGGAAGACCACCAGCGGCCCGTCGCGGTGGAGATAAGTTGCGATCTCGTCGCCGGGCGGTGCGCCGTCGCCCTCCACGCGGATGTCGGCGAGGAGCCAGTCGTCCCCCTGGGCCGTGCCTTCGAAGGCGAGATCGAGCCCGTGCCGCACGGTGCTGTGCGCGCCGTCGCAGCCGATCAGCCAGGAGGCGGACACGCTCTCCTCGGCACCGTCCGCATGGCGCAGCGTCGCCTCGACGTGGCCGTCGGCTTGTCTGAAGCTCACGAGTTCCACCTCGCGCTCGACCGCGACACCGAAGGTGTCGAGATGGTCGATCAGCAGGCGCTCGGTCTCCCGCTGCGGGATCATGAGGGCGAAGTTGTAGGCGCTGTCGATCGCCTCGAACCGGGCATGGCCGAGGATGCTGCCGCCGCTGCGCAGGGTCGCCCCGTGGGCGCGCAGGCCGGTATCGAGGAAGGCCTGCTTGCAGCCCATCCGGTCCATGAGTTCGAGGGTGCGCGCCCAGACCACGAGGGCCTTCGAGGTCTGCGTCGGCCGCGGGCTCTTGTCGATCAGGCGGAGGCCGATGCCGTATCGGGCGAGTTCTGCGGCGAGGGTGAGGCCGACCGGGCCGGCTCCGACGATGAGCGCTTGAAGCATGACCGTGCCCTGTCTCCGCTGCGATTCGCATTCGCCGCGACTGTATCGGCATTCCGGGCTGGGGGCAGCGATGGAGACGACGACGACCGCGTGGTGGCTTCCGATCGCTTGCGGACTGGCTCCCCGAGCGCAGCCCCGCTGTTCTCGTTCGCCCCCGGCCGCTGCTCTCCTGACCGAAGCGCGACTTCATCCTGGGGCGCCGCGCAGTGGCCTCGAAGGAGCCCTTCCGTGCTCGCCGCGCGAGCTGGACCCCTCCTTCGAGGCCTCCGCAACGCTGCGGCGCTTCAGGATGAGGTGATGGGTGGGGACGGTCCATACTCCCCGGATCGTCGACCGATGGATCCGGTCGAGGACACCTGGAAATCAGGGCGGGCCATCCCGTACCACCGCAATCGTCGGCATTGATGGCCCGGCAGGATATGCCGCGCGGAACACCCTCGCGGTGCTGCGTTCTTCCCAAGCGCCGGATAGGGAACGAGATTCTCCGCTGCGACCGTCGGCAGCGTTCTTGCAATGCAGGCGTGTATTACTGGGAAAGGCGTGCCGCCATGTCCATCGGCCTCAACGGAGTATCCGCTCCGGGAGCGAGCTACCCCGTCCGCCCGACATCGTCCGGATCGAAGGACGCGTCGGCGAAGGACGACTTCCTGAAATATGCCAAGATGACGCCGGCCGAGAGGATCCGGGAACAGATCCTCAAGACGATGGGCCTCACGGAGGAAGCGTTGGCTGCGATGCCGCAGAAGGAACTCGAAAAGATCAACCAGGCGATCAAGGAGAAGATCGAGGAACTGGTGAAGCAAGGCCGGGAGACAATCGTCGGGGCCTTCGCCGACATCAAGGCCTGACGGGACGGCTCCCTATCGGTCGGCGCTCAATCCCGCGCCAGCATCGCCTTGCCGATGGCGAAGACCCGGCCGTCCCCCAGCAGATGCGCCGTGAAGCCGGCCGGAAACAGCGGATCGAAGGCCGGGTTGCGCACGTTGAGGCCGCCCGCATAGGCACCGAACGCCGGCATCACCAGCCGCTTCCCATCGGTGACGAAGCAGCGGCGGCGAACCGCGCGGCCGCGCATGGCGACCTTGCCGCAGGGATGCAGATGGCCGGCGATCTCCCCGTTCGGTGCATCCGGCGCCGGCTCGTGCCGCAGGGTCAGGCCGCCCAAAGCCAGCGTCTCGGCATAGCGCCCGCCGACGCCCTCCGACACGGCATGGTCGTGGTTGCCGGCGATCCAGACCCAGTCCCGGCCTTCCTGCAGGGCGGCGATCATGGCGCGGTCGCCGGGCTCCATCCGCTCGGGGCCGCGCGCATCGTGGAAAGAATCGCCGAGCGCGACGACGCAGGCCGGATCGAAGCGGGCCACCGCCTCGTGCAGGCAGGCCAGGGTCTCGCGGGTATCGTAGGGCGGCAGGAACTGGCCCGAGCGCGCGGCAAAGGCCGAGCCCTTCTCCAGATGCAGGTCGGAGACGATCAGGGTCCGGTGGGCGGCGAGCCACAATCCACCGCAGAGGTCGAGGGTGAGGGCTTCGCCGGCCAGCGTCAGGCCGGGGGTCTTGATGGTCCGTTCGAGTTTCTGGCCGAGCGCCAAGATCGCATCCTCTAATTCGGGGAAGGGGCGCGTCACCGAATTCTCACCCGAGCGCCTCTTCGAGAAGCTGCGCCTCGGCCTCCGCCAGGATTTCGTCCGCGCCCTCGCCGTAGACCTTCTCACGCCCGATTTCGAGCATGACGGAGACGGAGAGCGGCGAGACGCGATCCAGTGCCTTGTGGGTGATTCGCCCCTGGATGCGCCTCAACATCACGCCGAGGCGGGCCACGTCGAGGAGTCCGGTTGCCGCATCCTGCCGCGCGGCGCGCAGGAGGAGGTGGTCGGGCTGGTGCTTGCGCAGCACGTCGTAGACGAGGTCGGTGGACATGGTGACCTGCCGCCCGGTCTTCTTCTGGCCGGGATGGCGCCGCTCGATCAGCCCGGCGATGACCGCGCATTGGCGGAAGGTGCGCTTCATCATCGAGGATTCGTCGAGCCAGGCTTCGAGATCGTCGCCGAGCATGTCCTGGGCGAACAATTCGGCCAGGAAGCCGGGCTCGCGGGCGATGGCCTCGCTCACGTCGCGGGTCATCCAGACGGCGATACCGTAATCGTTGGCGGCAAAACCCAGCGGACGCAGGCGGGCACGTTCCATGCGCCGGGTGAGGAGCATCCCCAGGGTCTGGTGGGCGAGGCGGCCCTCGAACGGGAACGCCGTGAGGTAATGGCGGCCCCCGCGCGGAAAGGTCTCCACCAGCAAACCCTCGGGCCCGGGCAGGATCGAGCGCTGGCGCTGGAGCAGGAGATAATCCGCCACCTGTTTCGGCAGCCGGTCCCATTCGAACGGATCGGCGATGAGGGCGCGGACGCGGGCGGCGAGGAAGGTCGAGAGCGGGAACTTCGCCCCCGCATAGGAGGGAATCGCCGGGTCGGTGCCGGGGCCCGCCCGCGTCGCCAGGGCCTCATCCTCGGACAGGCCCTCGAAGCGCAGCACCTCGCCGGCAAAGAGGAAGGTGTCGCCCGGCGTCAGGGTATCGGCGAAATCCTCCTCGATCTCGCCGAGCACGCGCCCGCCCTTTGGCAGGATGGCGCCCGGCTTGCCGCGCACGCCGCGGGCGAGGCGCACCTTCACCTTGGCGGATTCGACGATGGTGCCGACATTCATGCGGTATTGCTGGGCGATCCGCGCATCGCGCACCCGCCACAGCCCGTCCGGCCCGCGCAGGATCTTGGCGAAACGCTCGTAGGCCCGCAGCGCGTAGCCCCCCGTCGCCACGTAGTCGACCACCGCCTCGAAATCCTCCCAGGACAGTGTCGCGTAGGGCGCCGCCGAGACGATCTCGTCGTAAAGCTGCAGCGGATCGAACGCATCGGCGCAGGCCATGCCGAGGACGTGCTGGGCGAGGACGTCCGGCGCGCCGAGGCGGGCATCCGGCGTGTCCTGGGCCGCCGCCTCCACCGCGTCGAGGGCCGCCTGGCATTCGAGGATCTCGAAGCGGTTGCCGGGGACGAGATAGGCTTTCGACGGCTCGTCCATGCGGTGGTTGGCGCGCCCGATCCGCTGCATGATCCGGCTCGCCCCCTTCGGCGCGCCGATGTTCACCACGAGGTCGACGTCGCCCCAGTCGATTCCGAGATCGAGGGTGGCGGTGCAGACGATGGCCCGCAATTGCCCGGCCGCCATGGCCGCCTCCACCCGCCGCCTCTGGCTGGCGTCGAGGGAGCCGTGATGGAGCGCGATGGGCAGCGACGCCTCGTTGATCCGCCAGAGTTCCTGGAAGGTGTACTCGGCCTGGAGCCGGGTGTTGACGAAGACCAGCACCGTGCGGTGCGCCTGGATCAGGTCGTAGATGGCCGGCATCGCCTGGCTCGCGGTGTGGCCGGCGAGCGGCAAGGTCAGGCCGGTATCGAGCAGGTGCAGGTCCGGGGCCGCGCCGCCTTTCACGACGACGAGATCGGCCATGGCTGGCACGGGCTCCCTCCCCCTTGTGGGAAGGGTTAGGGGTGGGGGTGGCTCCGAATATGGCGCGACCTCTTCGGCACCACCCCCACCCCCGACCCCTCCCCACAAGGGGGAGGGGGGGCGCGTCTGCGGCACCAGATACCGCCGCAGATCGTCCGGCTCGCGCACGGTGGCGGAGAGGCCGATGGCCGTGAGGTTCGGACTGAGGCGGTGCAGACGCGCCAAACCGAGCGACAGCAGGTCGCCTCGCTTCGAGGTGACGAGGGCATGCAGCTCGTCGAGGACGACGCAGGAGAGGTTTGCGAACAGGTCCGACGCCTCGCGGTGCGCGATGAGCAGGGCGAGCTGCTCCGGCGTCGTCAGCAGGATGTCGGGCGGGCGCTCGATCTGGCGCGTGCGCTTGTGCGAGGGGGTGTCGCCGGTGCGGGTCTCGACCCGGATCGGCAGGCCCATCTCGGCGATGGGCGCTTCGAGGTTGCGGGCAATGTCGACGGCGAGCGCCTTCAGGGGCGAGATGTAGAGGGTGTGGAGCCCCCTCGGCTTCCGCGAGGGCGCGCGCTCGGACAGGGCGACGAGGCTCGGCAGGAAGCCCGCCAGTGTCTTGCCGGCCCCCGTCGGCGCCACCAGCAGGGCCGAGCGCCCGTCGCCGACGATGCGAAGAAGCTCGATCTGATGCGGCCGGGGTGCCCATCCGCGCGAGGCGAACCAGGCCTCGAACCGCGCGGGGAGGGAGCCCTCAGGCAAGAGTCATCAGGCCAGAGCCATCAGGAACCGGTCGATCAGTTCGAGGGCGCGCTCGGTCATGGCGCCGGGATAACGCACGAAGACGTGGCAGCCGCCGGGATAGATCGCGGTGTGGCCGCCATTGCCGGCCGCCGCCCAGCGCGACGACATGTAAAGCGTGTCGTCCAGCAGGGGATCGTGCGTGCCCACCGAGAACAGTGCCGGGGGCAGGCCCTTCAGGTCGGCATAGAGCGGCGACACGTCGGGCCGGCGCCGGTCGATGCCGTCGCGCACGTAATCGTTGGCGAAGGTGGTGAGGTCCTGGGTGTTCACCACGAGGCGGGTCTCGCCCCAGTTGCGCACGCTGGGCGTCAGGCCGAGATCGAAGAATCCGGCGTTGAGGTTCGCGCCGCGGAAGGCGCGGGGCAGGTTGTGCCGGTCGCGCAGACGCAGGAGCGTCATTACGGCGAGATGGGCGCCCGCCGATTCCCCGCCGATGGTCAGCGCCGAGACGCCGAACTCGGCCTTGCCCGGGCCGGCGAGCCACAGGGCCGCCGCCTCGCAATCCTCCAGCGCCGCCGGATAGGGGTGCTCGGGGGCGAGGCGGTACTCGACGGAGAGACAGACGAAGCCGCAGGCATCGGCGATCCGCTCCAGCCACGGATCCTGCTCGTCGGCGGCGCCCCAGACCCAGCCGCCCCGGTGGATGTGGAGATAGGCGCCGCGCAGCTTCTTCCATTTCCGGGTGTCGGGGCGGATCAGCCTGAGGGAGAGCGGCCCGTCGGGGCCGTCGATGACCACCGTCTCGGCGCGGGCGCTGCGGGGCATCGCGGGGGAGGCCTGGGTGCCCTGGCGGCGACGCGCGCGGACTTCGGAGATGGGGATCGACCACGGATCGGCCTGCGCCGCATGGGCCGCGACGATCTCGGCGTTCAGGCGGTGGGTTTCCGGATCGATCGTCGCCGGGTCGAAGAGGGCGTGGTCGATCATGGAACGGTTCGTCTCATCCAGGGTGGGGCCGAAGCGGCATTCGGGCGGGCGCGTCGAATGTGGGCGAAGCCCGCACCGATGCCAGTCGCCGTGCCGGCACGAAACGGCCTAACGCCCCAATGGACAGACGGTTTCGTTCGGGTGTGTCGCATCGGTCACGCTTCCGCCGGGTTCGCCGGCTTCAGAGAAGCCGATGAGGCCCCATATGTCCGAGAGAGTTCAGCCGTCGGACCACGGCCAGAGGATGACAGCATGATCGTCGACAACGACCCCCGCCGACAGGGACCGTACCAGGGCCGTCCCCCCGTCGGGAGTGGCTATTCCGATGGAGAACCGCGTTCGGCCCTGCGGCGCTTCCTCGGCGGTTCGCCCATGGCGGTCCTGGTGAAGCTGCTGTTCCTGTCGGTCCTCGTCGGCGCCATCATGGCGACGTTGGGCGTCACGCCCGGCCTGCTGTTCTGGCACATCTACGATGCTGGCCGTGCGCTCATCGACCTCGGGTTCGAGACCTTCCACGATTTCGGCCGCTGGATCCTCGCCGGCGCCGTGGTGGTGGTGCCGCTCTGGCTGCTGTCGCGGTTCCTGTCGGTGTCGAAATAGGCAGGCCGGATCGTACCGTTGCAATGCGCATGAAAAAGGCCGGCGTTCCCGCCGGCCTTTTTCCAGTTCGAAGCCTGTCGACGACGATCAGCGCTGGACGATGACCTTCGCGCCGACCTTGGCGCGGGTGTAGAGGTCGGCCACGTCGTCGTTGGTCATGCGGATGCAGCCCGACGAGACGGCGGTTCCGATCGTCTCCGGCTCGTTAGAGCCGTGGATGCGGTAGATCGAGCCGCCGAGATACATGGCGCGGGCACCGAGCGGGTTCTCCATGCCGCCCTTCATGAAGCGCGGCAGGTCGGGGCGGCGGCGCAGCATCTCGGCCGGGGGACGCCAATCGGGCCATTCCCGCTTCATGGTGATCGTCTGGGTGCCGCCCCAGGTGAAGCCGGGACGACCGACGCCGACGCCGTAGCGCAGGGCCTGACCGCCGCCGAGCACGTAGTACAGCCGGCGCTCGGCCGTGGAGACGACGATGGTGCCGGGAGCGTAATTGCCGCCGAAGGCGACCTGCTCGCGCTGGATCGCCGACATCTGCGGCACGGCCGAGGCCATCGGGTCGGCCGGGTTGAGGGAGGCGTTGGCGGTGGGGACCGCCACGTCGGCAGGGGCGGGCTCCGCCTGCGGACGCACGCGCAGCACCAGCGCGTTGTCCAGGGGCTGGCGGGTGAGGGGGTCGATCTCATAGGCGGCGGCGGGCGAGGCCCAGGCACCAACCATGCAGACAAGCCCGGACAGGGCGGGGGCGATACGGCGCATCAAAGCCTCTCGAAGGCAGGCGAAACGTTGGGGAAACACGGTCGGTAACGCAACGCAGGATACCGTTTTCCGATCGCCAAGACGTAAACGCTGCCGCCCCAAAGCCAAGCTGAATTCGCGATGAAGCGATGGTTGCGGCCGGGTCGTGACTCCGTGGCCACAGTGTGGCGGCTTAGCCGTAGGAGAGGGATTAATGCCGCGCTCGGATGTCCGGCGCGGAACCTTTCACGATGGCCAGTGGCGAGGTGGCCCCGGGTGTCGCGGTAGCGCTACGCCGCGTCGAGGCCGAGATCGATGATCGGCGCGCTGTGGGTGATCCAGCCGCTGGAGATCAGGTCGACGCCGGAGGCGGCGATGGCGCCCACGGTGTCGCGGTTGATCCGGCCTGACGCCTCGGCGATGGCGCGCCCGTCGATCATCCGCACGGCCTCGCGCAGCTGGTCCGGGCTCATGTTGTCGAGGAGGACGGCATCGGCGCGGACCGACAGGGCTTCCGCCAACTGATCCAACGTATCGACCTCGATCTCGATCTTCACGAGGTGCCCGGAATAGGCCCGCGCCCGCTCGATGGCCGGAACGATCCCGCCGGCCACGACGATGTGGTTGTCCTTGATGAGCACCGCGTCGTCGAGGCCGTAGCGGTGGTTGGAGCCGCCCCCGGCCCGGACGGCATGCTTCTCCAGGGAGCGCAGGCCGGGCGTGGTCTTGCGGGTGCAGACGATCCGCGCCTTGCCGTGCGGGCGGGCCGCCTCCACGAGGCCGGCGGTGGCGGTGGCCACGCCCGACATCCGGCACAGGAGGTTCAGCGCCACCCGTTCGGCGGTGAGGATGGCGCGGGCCGGACCGTCGAGACGGATCACCACGTCACCCGGCGAGACCCGCGCCCCGTCCCCGCGTTCGACGATGACCGACACGGCCGGGTCGATCAGCCCGAACGCGATGACCGCCGCGTCGACGCCGGAGATGACTCCATCCTGTCGGGCCGCGATGACGCCGGAGAGGCGGGCATCGGCGGGCACGATCGCGTCGGTGGTGATGTCGCCGGCCCGGCCGAGGTCTTCCAGCAGCGCCGCGCGGACGATCGGCTCCACGAGGAGGCGGGGGAGGGGGACGAGACGGGCATCGCTCATGGGGGCGCTCGTAAGAGGGTCGTTGAAAAGGGGACGACTGTCCCCGTCGTCCGATCTAGACCGGCGCGGCCGCATCGGCCGAGGCGGTCTCCGCGATCCGCCAGACCTCGGTCAGAGTCACTTCGCTGTGGCGGGCGGGTGCCTGATCCGGGTGGTCGCTGCGCCAATGGGCGCCCCGGCTCTCGAGGCGGGAAAGGGCGGAGGTCGCGACCATCAACCCGGTGAGGGCCGCGTCCGAGCCCAGCTTCGCCGCCGGCGCCAGATGGCGCAGGGCGTCGGCCAGGCCATCCGCGTCGCGCACCACCCCGACCTGGGCTTCCATGACCCGGCGGATCCCGTGGAGATCGGCCTCGTCGTGCCGGCGCGGCTCGGCCATCGAGGCCGGACCGGGGGCGGGGGTGGAAGCGATACCCTCGGCGATCCAGGGGGCGAAGGCCATCGCCTCGAGGAGCGAGTTGCTGGCGAGGCGGTTCGCGCCGTGCAGGCCGGTGGAGGCGACCTCGCCGCAGGCGAAGAGGCCGGGCACGGTGCTGGCGCCGGTGCCGTCCACCTTGATGCCGCCCATGTGGTAATGCGCCGCCGGCTGCACGGGGATCGGCTGGCGCTGCGGGTCGATGCCGGAAGCGGCGCAGAGACCGGCCACGGTGGGGAACCGCGACGCCATGCGAGCGCCGAGGGCACCGCGGCAATCGAGGAACACCTCGGTGCCGCGCCGTCTCGCCTGGAAGAGTGCGCGGGCGACCACGTCGCGGGGGGCGAGATCACCCCCGGCGATGCCGGCCATCACCGGCTCGCCATCGCTGTCGATCAGTCGCGCGCCCTCGCCGCGCAGGGCTTCGGTGGCGAGCGGCATCGGGTCCAGCCCCACCGAGATGGCGGTGGGGTGGAATTGCACGAACTCCATGTCGCGCAAGGTGGCTCCCGCTCGCGCAGCGAGCGCCAGCCCCCGGCCGGTGGCGCCGCGCGGGTTGGTGGTGGAGGCGTAGAGGGAGCCGAGACCGCCGGTGGCGAGTACGACCGACCGCGCGGCGAGCCGCACCATGGCACCGTCGCGCTCGCAGACGAGTCCGGCGACGGCGCCGCTCTCGTCCTGCATCAGGCCGCGCACATTGGCCACCAGGATCTCGATGGACGGCGTCAGCGCCACGGCCTTCAGTAGCGTGTCGAGCACCATCCGCCCGGTGGAATCGCCGCCGGCCCGGACGATGCGGCGGCGCGAATGCGCCGCTTCGAGGCCGAGCGCCAGGGCGCCGGCGGCGTCCCGGTCGAACGGCGCGCCGAGGCCGACGAGCCAGTCGATCAGACCGGGGCCGGCTTGCGCCACGCGCAGGGCGACGGCCGGGTCGGTGAGCCCGGCTCCCGCAGCTTCGGTGTCCGCCGCATGAAGTGCCGCGGCATCATCCTCGGCCATGGCGGCGGCGATGCCGCCCTGCGCCCAACCGGTCGCCGTACCGCTTCCCAGGGGAGACGCGGTAACGAGGGTGACCGGGCGGGGGCTGAGCCGCAATGCCGTGGCGAGGCCGGCGACGCCGGCCCCGACGACGATCACGCGGTCCGAACCGGGAAGGGTGAAGGAGAGCGGGGAATGCGCGTTCATCGCGGCCGCACCGCCAGCATGCGCTCCACCGCCGCGCGAGCGCGCTCGGCCAGTTCCGGCTCCACCGTCACCTCATGGGTGAGGGTCTCCAGCGCATGGCGGATGTTCCGCAGCGACATCCGCTTCATATGCGGGCACAGGTTGCAGGGCTTGATGAACTCGATATCCGGATTGGCGGCGGCGATGTTGTCGCCCATGGAGCACTCGGTCACGAGCACCACCTGGCGCGGCCGCTTCTCCGTGACGAAGTTCATCATCATCGCCGTCGAACCCGAGAAGTCCGATGCCGCCACCACGTCGGGTGGGCACTCCGGATGGGCGATGACGGTGACGCCGGGATAGCTCTCGCGCACCTCGTCGATATCGGCGGGGGTGAACTGCTCGTGGACCTCGCAATGGCCGGCCCAGGTGAGGATCTCCACCTCGGGCACCAGCACCTGAACGTTCTGCGCCAGGAACTCGTCGGGAATCATCAGGACGCGCGGCGCATTGAGCGAGCGCACCACGTCCACAGCGTTGCCGGATGTGCAGCACACGTCCGATTCCGCCTTCACGGCGGCGGAGGTGTTGACGTAGGTCACGATCGGCACGCCGGGATATTTTTCGCGCAGTCCTCGCACGTCGGCGGCGGTAATCGAATCGGCGAGCGAACACCCGGCCCGCATGTCGGGGATCAGGACGGTCTTGCCCGGATTGAGGAGCTTGGCCGTCTCCGCCATGAAATGGACGCCGGCCAGCACGATCACGTCGGCATCCACGTTGATAGCTTCGCGGGCCAGCGCGAGGCTGTCGCCGACGATGTCCGACACCGTGTGGAAGATCTCCGGAGCCTGGTAGTTATGGGCGAGGATCACCGCGTTGCGGGTCTTCTTCAGCTCCAGGATCGCCGCGACATCGTCGGCCAGGGCCGGCCATTCGATGGCCGGGACGTGCCGGCTCACGCGGGCGTAGATCTCGGGCAGGGGCAGGGTCGAAACCCGGTCGATCGGAAAACTCGTGGCCGCCATGGACGCGTCCTCATATATGCTCATTCTGAGCATTGTGCCGACTAACGTAGGCGCGCGAGATACGCTTGTCTAGATATGCTGAGCCTGAGCATATTCATTTTGCAGTGCGATATCGTGCAACCGTCTCAGCCTGGCGAGCTTGGAGCTGCGGCATCCCCGGGGGGCGGTGTCGGCGCGTACCGGCGGCTGACCGGTTCCTTACGACGACCGCCGCGACGGGGTCAGCCGGAACCCCGGCGCCGGGCGCTCCAGCAGGACCTCGCGGCGGAAACGGACGAGGCGGGCGGGCCGTCCGGCGGCGCCGCTGGTGACTTCGTCGGTCTCCTCCACGAGCCCCTGCTGCGCCACGAGGCGGCGGAAATTCTGCTTGTGGAGATTGGCGCCGGACAGGGCTTCCACCGTGCGCTGCAACTGGAACAGGGTGAAGGTCGGCGGCATCAGTTCGAACACCACGGGGCGATACTTGATCTTGCCGCGCAGCCGACCGATCGCCGTGGCGAGCACCCGGCGGTGGTCGAAGGTCATGGGGCGCCCCGTTGTGGCGATATCCGTGGCGCATGCCTCGCCGGACTGCCCCTGTGCTTCAGGAATCAGCCCGGCCTCGAACAGGAGTTCGTAGCGTTCGAGCACACGCTCCTCGTTCCAGGCCCCGCCGCCGATGCCGAAGGTGAGCCCGAGCCTGTCCTCGCGCCGGCGCCTGATCTTTGCATCCACCGCCCCTGCGGCCCAGGCCAGAAGCTTGGCCTCGATGTCGTCCAGGGTCGCCGGCCGGCCCGCGCGCCAATCCTCCCAGGGCAGGAAGGCATACCAATTGTGCCACGACGCCTCGGGGAGGGCGGCCGAGCGCATCTCGCGCACGAGGGCGAGATAGGCCACGGAGAGGGAGTGGAGGCCGCCCGAATCGTCGCCCTGCCGGTCGCGGTCGCCGAAGGTGTAGAGCTGCTCCACATAGCCGAGGCGCTGCTGCGTCTGGCGTTCCACCCAGGCGCGCAGGCCGCGTTCCAGCGTCGGGTGCTCCGGCACGAGGGGGCCTGCTGGCAACCCGGTCTCGCGGCCCGTGGCCTGGCCCGGCACCCGCACCGTGAGGGCGCGTGGTTCGCCGTCCGTCGCCGCGACGATGACGGCGACGAGCCCGACCGCCGACGGATTGGGAAGCGCACCGGTCGCCTCCACCGCAAACCCGTCCTGCGCCCTCGTCACCTGTTCGACTCCCCGGTCCGCGATTGGGCCGTCATGGCAGATTGCGTGCCGGAATCAACGCGCGGCAGGATGCGCGCGTCGCCTCACGCCTTGGCGGGCACCGGCCGAGCCGGGTTGCCGACGACCGTGGCGCCCGGCGCCACGTCGCGGGTGACGACGGCGCCGGCCCCGATGATCGCATGGTCGCCCACCGTGACGCCGGGCAGGATCAGCGCGCCGCCGCCGATCCAGACGTTGCGGCCGATGGCGATGGGCCGCGCGAATTCCAGCCCGGCCTCGCGCGCCTCCGCCTCGCGGGGATGGTCCGCCGTGAGGATCTGCACGCCCGGTCCGATCTGCGTCCGGTCGCCGATCGTCACCGTCGTGCAATCGAGGATGACGCAATTGAAATTCAGGAAGACGTGGGCGCCGATGCTGATGTTGAAGCCATAATCGCAATGGAACGGCGGCCGGATCACCGCCCCGTCGCCGACCCCCGCAAAAATCTCGCGCAGCAGAATCCGGCGTTCGTCGGCGGGGCGCCCGAGCATGGCGTTGTAGCGCGCGAGCCAGACCTGGCAGGCGCGCAGGTCGGCGGCGAGTTCCGCGTCGTCGGGGTGATAGAGCTCCCCCGCGATCATCTTCTGTTTCGGCGTGCGCCCGGCCTCGGTGGTCATGCCTGTCTCCGTGCTTCGTCGATCCGGGGAGTAGGCCGACGGGCCGGTACCGGCAAGCGATGGGAGCCGATCGGCTTCCCGTGGCACCGTCGCCCGCCTAGGATGCCGCCGCTGCGGCTCATCGGAGGAACGACGTGATCGGACGTGACACCGCCCCAGGCTCGACCGTGCCGGTCGACGTGAGGCTTTACGGCATCCTCGATGTGGACGTCTGCGGCGATGACGGCGCCGACCTCGCCGAGATGGCGGCCGAAGCCGTGGCGGGCGGGTGCACCCTTCTGCAATACCGCGAAAAGTCTATCGCGAACGCGCGCGAGTCCCTGGCGCGCATCCGCGCCATCCGCGCGGCCATCACAGGCATCGGGGTGCCGCTCCTCGTCAACGACCGTTGCGATCTCGCCCTGGCGGCCGAGGCCGAGGGCGTGCATCTCGGCCAGTCGGACCTGCACCCGGCGGAGGCGCGGCGCATTCTGGGCTCGAGCGCCATCATCGGCCTGACGCTGAAATCCGCTGCACAGGCGGACGAACTCTACCGCCTGCCCGTGGATTATGCCTGCATCGGCGGCGTGTTCGCGACCACGAGCAAGGACAACCCCGACCCGCCCGTGGGGCTCGACGGCTTCTCGCGCATCGCCTTCCGGGCGCGCCTTGCCCGCGGCACCGGCTTTCCGGTGGGGGCCATCGCCGGGATCGACGGCAGCAATGCCGCCGCCGTCATCGCGGCTGGCGCAGACGGCGTCGCCCTGATCTCCGCGCTGTTTTCCACCGAGGAGGTGGAGGCGCGCGCCAGGGACCTGCGCTTCCGAGTGGATTCGGCCCTCGCGGCGAGGGTCGCGGGCAGATAGGCCTGGTGCGGAGCGGGTTACCGGTAAAATTCTCTAAGTCCCTGTTCTGAAATCATTTTCATTGGGGCCGGATTTCCTCGTTCCGGACGATGGTCTAAGCAGGTTCGCATGGGCAAGCCAACGCGTCACCTCGCTTAGGCCTTTGAAGTCTCGCGGGTTTGATGACGCAAAACCGGTGACCGCTTTTGCTGAACCCGCTTAGGGTCACCGCAACGCAAGGGACGAAACACGCCATGACACCCATCGCCGTCACCATAGCGGGCTCCGATTCCAGCGGCGGCGCCGGTATCCAGGCGGACCTGAAGACCTTCGCGGCCCTCAAGGTCTACGGCGCCAGCGTCATCACCGCGCTCACGGCTCAGAACACCCTGGGCGTCCAAGCCATCCACGACGTGCCGGCCGATTTCATCGCCGCCCAGATCGAGAGCGTGTTCTCCGATCTCGCCGTCAAGGCTGTGAAGATCGGCATGCTGTCGAAGCCCGCCGTGATCGAGGCGGTGGCCGCCGGGCTCAGCCGTCATGCCTCCGGCATCCCGATCGTCCTCGACCCCGTCATGGTGGCCACGAGCGGCGACCGTCTCATCTCGGACGAGGCGGTGGAGGCCATGCGCCGCCACCTCCTGCCCCTGGCCGATCTGGTGACGCCGAACCTCCCCGAGGCCGCCACCCTGATCGACGCCCCCGTGGCGAAGAGCGAGAACGAGGCGGTGGTGCAGGGGCGCAAGCTCCTGGCATTGGGCGCCAGGGCGGTGCTCATCAAGGGCGGCCATGCCGAGGGCAACGAGAGCGTCGATCACCTCATGAGCGCCGACGGGACCTTGCGGCGCTTCGCGGCGGCCCGCCTCGAGACCCGCAACACGCATGGCACCGGCTGCACCCTGTCCTCGGCCGTGGCGGCGGGTCTCGCACGGGGCATGTCGCTCACGGAGGCGGTTGCCCAGGCCAAGCGCTACGTCACCGCCGCCATCGCCGCATCCGGTTCCGTGAACGTGGGGCGGGGACACGGGCCGGTTCATCATTTCTACGCCCTCTGGCATTGAGATCGGGGAGAAGTTGACGCCGCTCGCCTTGCATCGGATGCCTGATTGCGTTTGAAGTATCGCACGATCGTTCGACGTACGGAACGGCGCGATAGGTTCTGATACGATGCAAGATCAGGCGACGACGCCCGAACGGGGGCGGCAGCGGGACATCCTGAACGGGGCACAGGTTCTCTCGGGCCAGCTCGGCAAGACCATCCAGCGGCTGCGCAAGGCCTACAATCTCTCGCTCTCCGAACTCGCCGAACAGTCCGGTGTCGCAAAATCGATCATCAGCCAGATCGAGCGCAACGAGACCAACCCGACCCTGGCGACGATCTGGCGTCTGAGCCAGGCCCTCGACGTCTCCATCGAGCGGGTCCTCGCCACCAGCGACGAGGAGCCCTTCATCGAGAAGACCTCTCGCGCCGACACGCCGATCCTGCTCTCGGACGACGGCAAGATCCGCCTGGCCATCGTCGGCTGGATCAAGACGGTGGAATGGCTGCAATGGTACGAGGTCACGGCCGATCCCGGGGGCGTGCTCGATTCCGATCCGCACCAGCGCGGCTCCGTGGAATCCCTCACCGTCACCGAGGGCGCCCTCGAAGTGGAAGTGGCCGGAACGTTCCAGCGGGCACGGGTGGGCGAGACGCTGCGCTACCGCTGCGACAGGCCGCACACCGTACGCTGCGTCGGCACCGAGCCGGCCAAGGCGATCATGGTGGTGATCATGAAGGCCGCCGTGATGGAGTGAGCGCGCGTCGCGCTTCTCCCCGGGTTCAGTGCCCGGAATTCACCCAGCGGACGATGTCGGCGAGCACGATGCTGAGAGCGGCATCGAGCCCGACCGCGGCACTGCCGGCTTCGATCTTGGCCACGGGCACACGCGCGGTGAAGATGCGGGCGGCGACCACCTTGCCGGTGCCGTCGGCAATGAGCTTGGCCGAGACGTCCACCACGGCTTCGCCGGAGTTCGAGGCGATGTCGAAGGCGCGGATCTCGCTGATGAGCGCGTAATCGGCCACGATCTTGTCGCCCGGCCGGCTCACTGATTTCAGGCGCCCGGAATTCTCGAGGCTCTGGATCAGCCGCGTCTGGACCAGGCGCGGCAGGCGGTCGGCCCATTGGCCGCCGCCGAGGAACGACAGGGCGCCCCCGGCCTGACGTACGATGATGCGGTCCTGCTCGAAGGGCTGGAGGCCCACCGGCTCCGCCACCGAGATCGACCGTGCCGCCACGCTCGGCCGGCCGGAGCTCGGCAGGGCGGCGAGGTCGAAGGTCATGGGCGCGCCGCCGCCGCAACCGCCGAGCAGGGCGGACAGGCAGGCGAGCGCGAGGGCATGCGAGCGAAACGTCATACGAAAGGCCTGGAAACCTGTGCGGTGCGGCAGGAAGCGCAACCATAAACTACGGCAAAGCGGTTTCCGTGCCGTGACGCCGAGCACATGTGGCCCGGCGGCGCCGGGTTCAGCGACCACCGTTGTATTCCGGCAACGATGGTTTGCCGCCGAAGATCACCTGGGAGGGGTCGCGCTCGAGGCTCTTCACCGTCCGGTTCAAAGTATTGAGGGTCCGCTGGCCATCCGACGACAGGGCTTCGACCTCGCGTCGTCCGGTCCCGCTGAGCTTGCTGAAGCTCGACGCGATGGTGGAGGTGCGCTTGTCGAGGTTCTCGGAGAGGGTGCGGAAGGCCTTGCCGGCGTCGCGCACCGAGATGGCCGCGTCGCGCACCTCGGCGAAGGTGCTGCTGCCGGTCTGGCCCGAGGCGGAGCCGAGGAAGCTTTCGGCGCCCTTCAGCACGTTGTCCACCCGATCGGCCGAGGCGTTGAGCTTGGCCGCCAGCGAGCGCGCATCCTTGACCGCGCCCTCGACATCGGGACTGGCCGTGCTGAGCGCCGCCGAGAAGCGCTCGGCATTGTCGATGACGCGGTTGAGCTTCTGCCCGTCGATGGCCTTCACCAGCGAACTCACGGCGGGGCCCGCATCGTTGAGGGTCTTGGAGAACGATTCCACGTTGGCGAGGGTGCGGGTGATGGCGCCTTCGTTGCCGGCCACCAGCTTGTCGAGGCGCTGCAGCATGTCGTCGGCGCGCTGGGCGATCTGCTTGGCCGCCGTCATCATGTCCTGGATGTCGGAACTGTCGGCGAAGATGGTCGGAGTCTGGTCGCCGGAGCCGGGCGTCAAAGCCGGGGCATCCGCGTTGCCGCCGGAGAGCGAGATCGTCGAGACGCCGGTGAGCATCGCCGAATCGAGGCGGGCGCGGGTGTCGGCGCGCAGCGGCGTCGTGCGGTCCACTTCCACCATGGCGACGACGCGGCGCGGGTCCTGCGGCAGCAGGCGCACGTCCATCACCTCACCGACCTTGATGCCGTTGAAGGCCACGGTCGAGCCCTTGGCGAGGCCGCCGACGCTGCCCGAGAAGACGATGCGCACGCCCTGCCGTTCCTGGCTGCGCGATCCGCCCTGAAGCCAGAACACGAAGCCGAAGGCGGCCACGACGACCGCGAGAGTGAAGGCGCCGACGAGGGCGTAGTTCGCACGAGTCTCCATCGGATCAGCGATACCTCGGCGTGGCGGGGCGAGTGCGGTGCGGGGACGCACGTGGTGCGCGAGCCCCGATCGATCGCTGCGCGATGTGGCGTTCGGCTCCGGTCAGGCGCCGCGCGGGTCGGATGAGAGGCATGCCGATGGATCGGCCCAAAGGCCTTTCCGAAGGCTCTGATGTATCGGCATGGAGCACAGCGAGGCTCCCTCTCCTGGAAGGAGAGGGTTGGGGTGAGGTGTGGTCCATCTCCGAAGAGATCACACACCTCACCCTGTCCCTCTCCTTCCAGGAGAGGGAACCCGCGATGCCCGCGGATCGTGTGAAGAGGGCAGCCTCGAACGAGAGGGGGGACGTGCCGTGTCCGCGACCTTCGCCGTGATGGACCCGAATTGGCAGGACGCAGAGTCCGGTCCGACCGACCGGCGCCCGCATCATCGCCACGGCATCAGGCGCTCGCATGCCGGTCTCCCTGCGGGACGATGGCCCGCGCGCGCTTGCCGTGGAAGTAGGAGCGCAGCCAGGGGTGGTCGCTTGCCAGCATGGCCTCGATGGGACCCTGCGCGATGATCTGCCCGTCGCCCAGCGCCGCGATGCGGTCGCAGGCGGTGTAGAGGCTGTCGAGGTCGTGGGTCACCATGAAGACGGTCAGGCCCAGCGTCTGCTTCAACGTGGCGACGAGTTCGTCGAACTCGCCCGCGCCGATCGGGTCGAGCCCCGAGGTCGGCTCGTCGAGGAACAGGATCTCCGGGTCGAGAGCGAGCGAGCGGGCGAGAGCCGCGCGCTTGATCATGCCGCCCGAGAGTTCCGAGGGGAGCTTGTCGGCGGCATCGGGCTTCAGGCCCACCATCTCGATCTTGAGGCGGGCGAACTCGTCGAGCAGGCGCTCGGACAGGTTCAGGTGCTCGCGCATGGGCATCTGGATGTTCTGCTTGACCGTGAGCGCCGAGAACAGGGCGCCCTGCTGGAACAGCACGCCCCAGCGCTGCTCGATCTGCCGGCGGCGGGTCATCGTCATCGCGTCGACGTCCTCGCCGAACACTTCGATCGTGCCCGAGCGCTTCGGCACCAGGCCGAGGATGGTCCGGGTGAGGACCGACTTGCCCTGCCCGGACGGACCCACGAAGCCGAGGATCTCGCCGCGATAGATGTCGAGGTTGAGCCCCTTCATCACGATCTTGTCGCCGAAGCCGACTACCAGATCGCGGACGCCGATGATGACGTCGCGGGCTGGGGCGCTATCGAACCGCGCGGGGGGCGAAGACATGTGATTCACGGGCGTCAGAAATCGATGGCCGCGAAGAACACGGCGAAAAGTCCGTCCAATACGATGACCATGAAGATAGACTTCACGACTGAGGCCGTGACGTGACGTCCGAGCGATTCCGCCGATCCTTCGACCGCGAAACCTTCGATCGTGGCGATGATCCCGATGATCAGCGCCATGAACGGCGCCTTGATCAGGCCGACCGCCACATGGTGGAAGGAGACGGCGGCCTGGAGCCGGGCCAGGAACGCGTCGATGGTCATGCCGCCGTAGAGCGAGGCGGTGAGGCCGCCCCCGGCCAGGGCCGCCAGCGAGGCGAGGAAGGCGAGGATCGGCAGGCCGATCACCAGGGCGAGGATGCGCGGGACGATGAGGATCTCGATGGGGTCGAGGCCCATCACCCGCAGGGCATCCACCTCCTCGCGCATGCGCATGGAGCCGATCTCGGCGGTGAAGGCCGAGCCCGAGCGCCCGGCCACCATGATCGAGGTGAGGAGGACGCCCAGTTCGCGCAGGATGAGCAGGCCGATCAGGTTGACGACGAAGCTCTGCGCCCCGAAGCGCTGCAACTGGAAGATGCCCTGCTGCGCGACGATGCCGCCCACCAGGAACGAGATCAGCATGATGATCGGCACGCCCCGGAAGGCGACCTGCTCGAGCTGGTTGACCAGGGCCGTGCCGCGGAAGGTGCTCGGCCGCGAAGCGACCCGGATGCAGGCGGTCACCACCTCCCCGAGGAAGGCGAGACCGCTCACCATGTCCGATTTCGCGCCGACGACCCGGATCCCGAGATCGTGCAGGAAGCCGATGAAGCGTCCGCGTTTCGCCTTGCCGGCATAGCCGTCGTCGGGCAGCTTCATCTCGCCGAGCAGGATGCGGTGTTCGGCCGAGGCGCCCGCATAGGCGAGACTCCCGCCTGACGCCTCGATCTCGCCGCGGGTCCGCTCCAGCACCCAGGCGCCGAGCGTATCGAGGCGGGCGACGTTGGAGAGATCGACGAGGATGGGAGCGCCGTTGGTGCTTTCCGCGATCTGCGCGGCGGCCTTCTCCACGGACGAGCCCTGATCCGCCGTCCAGCGGCCGCTCAGGACCACGCGCCCGCCTTCGCCGAGAATCGCGGCTTCGGCGGCGTCTGGGTTCGGCTTGGCAGCAGCGTGGCGCACGAAGCGCGACTCCCGGTTCATGCTTCAGAAAAAGCAGATCAAGGTTACGGATTGGTCAAGGTTCGCGAACCGACGGCCGAGTGCTGGCCTACAAACGAGGCCGTGTGAAGGGCGCACCGGCCGCCGTGCGTGCGGAAAGTGACACGAGGCACAGGCCGGACAGGGCCAGCGGCGCCATCAGCGCGAAGGCGAGGCTACCTCCGCCGGCCTCATAGGCGACACCGCAGAGAATCGTGGCGCTCGCCGAAGCGCAGGCATTGACCGCGCTCGACGTGCCCTGGGCCCGTCCCCGCGCCCCATCCGGCGCGAAGGCCGAGATGGCGGTCATCGCCCCGAGTTGCGTCGCGCCGAAGCTGAACGCATGCAGGGTCTGAAGGAGCAGGGCCGGGACGAGGTCGCCTCCGACCTGGGAGAGGCCGACGACGCGGATCAGGGACGCCACGGCCCCGAGCCCGATGAGGCGGAACGGCGTGCGCCAGCCCGCCGGCCAGCGGCTGACGGTGGCGAAGAAGATGATCTCGGCGGCGACGCCCGTCGCCCAGAGGACGCCGATCCATGTGGCCGAGATGCCGCTGGCCTGCCAGTGGATGCTGCCGAAGGCGTAGGTCGCCGCATGGCTCGCCTGGATCGTCGCCTGCGCGCCGATGCAGAGCCAGAGCACACGGGGCAGCTTCGGGCGTTCGCCGGGCACGATGCGCGGTTGCGGCGCATGCGCGTCCACCGGACTCGCGAAGATGGTGGCCGCGGCGACGAGGGCGAGGCCCGTGAGCAGCACCGGCACGGCGAGGCGCTCGCCCATGACGCCGAGGGCCGCCCCTCCGAGCAGGCTGGCGACGAGGAAGCCGATGGACCCGGCCATGCGGATGCGGGCGTAGTCGAGCCGCTTGCTGTGCCGGACGGCGGCGAGGGTTAGGTAGTCGATGGTCGGCACCAGCGGCGCACCGGCCGCGGCGTTCACGGCGACGAGCAATGCGAGGATCGGCCAGGCGATGGCGGCGCCGGCCGGCATCAGCGCGTAGGTCGCCGCCACCACGAGGCTGCCGACGAGGAGGAGGCGGCGCGCGGCCACGCCGCGGTCGATCAAGCCCACGAGGGGCGCCGTGGCGATGATCTTCATGGCGATGGGCAGCGCCAGGAGGGCGCCGATGATCCGCGCATCGAGGCCGAGAGCCTTCAGCCAGACCGGCATGAACGGCATGGCGATGCCGATCTCGACGAAGACGACGGCATAGAGCAGCGACAGCCGCGTCGCGTTCGGCTCCGTCGGAGAGGATTGGGACAAAGGGGGGACCGCTCGATCGAGGGGCGGAGCGGCCTGGAGGCGAAGCGTTGCCGGCCGCTGACGACGATTCGACCCGTAAAGGGGGCGTTAAAGGCATCGTGTCAATCTGTCGGAGCTGGTCCCCGCGACTTCGCGCAACGGCGCGAGGCACCATCAAGGACACGAGTTCCATGTCTGTCATGCGTTCGCTCACATCGGTCGACGAGTCGGAATACGACCGGATCGAAGCGGCGATGAGCGAGAGCGAACGCGGCCGCTGGTTTCTCGCGGAATACACGAGGCGCAACCGGAGCGCCGATACCGACATCCTCCTCGGCGCCATCGCGCGCCTGGAAAGCGCGGTCACGGCGGACCGCCCCTCCGACCGGGAGACCGAGCGGGTCGGGCGCATGCGCGGCGACCTGATGGACATGGCCCATGCCATCGCCCGCACCAAGGCCGAGATCGCGGCGATCAGCACCGTGGATCAGGACCATAGCCGGCTGGGTATCGCCTCTGTCGCCCTCGACGCCATCGTCCGGGCCACCGAGCGTGCCACATCCGATATCCTGGGTGCTGCGGAGGAGGTGCAGGAAACCGCCTGGACCATGCGCGAATCCGGCGCCGACGCCGAGATCTGCGACGTGCTCGACCGCCGGGCCACGGAAATCTACACCGCCTGCTCGTTCCAGGATCTCACGGCGCAGCGGACCGCGCGCATCATCCACACCCTGCGCTATCTCGAAGAACGCCTCGCGGCGATGATCGCGATCTGGGGCGGCGAGGTCGAGCCGATCCCACCGGCACCGGGCTCCACCGCGTCGGCCGTCGCCCAGGATCTCGACCAGAGCGACGTGGACCGGTTCATCGGCATGGATTCGGTGCGGTCGGAGGCGCAGGCGGCGTCCGAAGTGGAGGCCGAGCCGGCGATGCTGCCCCTCGCCCCTGCTGAGACCATGGAGAACGAGACCCTGTCCAGCGAGCCGTCCTCACCCGAGGCGATGGCCGAGGGCGCCTTCGACGAGTCCGGTCTCCCAGAGACCGGTCTCCAAGGGTCCGGTTTCCACGAATCCGTTCTCCCGGAGGCCGGCCTCCAAGTGTCCGATCCTCAGGCGTCCAGTGCCGAGGAGGCCGACACGACCAATTTCGATGAAACCGATTTCAATGACGTCGAACCCGCCGCGGCAAAGCCGGCGCCTGTGGCGGAGAAGACCGACATCGCCACAGCCTTCGCCGATATCGACGGCCTGAGCGAGAAAGAGAAACTCGCCTTGTTCTCCTGAGGGAGGCGAAAGCCCCGCGCGCATTCTCGCCGGCGCTGATAAGAGGGCGGGCATGGCCCTTCACCTCCTGAAGCTCTGCGTCGGACCCGCGACGATCGAGGACCTCGAACAGCGCATCGCCCGGAACCGGGACGAAGCGGTGCAGGCCGGGCGCGATCCGTCCACCTCCCACGTCACCCGCATGGTCCCGAAACGTGCCTCTGCCATCGCCGGGCAGGGCTCTATCTATTGGGTCATCAAGGGAACGCTGTGCTGCCGCCAGGCCATCACGGCGATCGAGCCGTTCACGGATACCGACGGGATCAACCGCTGCCGCCTCGTCCTCGATCCCGTCGTGGTGCCGGTCAATCCGCGCCCCTGCCGGCCCTTCCAGGGCTGGCGCTACCTCACGGCGCGGTCGGCGCCGGCCGATCTCGCCATGGGCCGTACCGACGGCCTCGCCGACATGCCCGAGTCGCTGCGCCGCGAACTGTCCGTCCTCGGCCTGATCTGACCTCGTCACGGCCCTGTGACGGAGCGGCGGATGCCGCCCCGTCGTCGAGGAATGTCACGCCCCCTCGAAGCGGCCGCTCGCATGGGCGAGCAACGTGTAGACCTTGCCCGTCTCCGAGGTGAGGTAGGCATCGGCGCGGCGCGAGTCGCGGTCGTTCTTCGAGACCTCGCCGAGCAGCCGCTCGAACTCGCCGACATACCGGTCCACCGTCCGGCGGAACTCGGCATCGGCCGCGTAGCGCCGGCGGATCTCCTCGAAGGTCTGCCGACCCTGGGCCGTGTAGAGGCGGCGGTCGAACAGGTTCGGCTCACCGCGACGGTAACGCTCCCACAGTTCCACCGCCGTCTGATGCTCGATCATCTTGGCGATATCGGTGGAGATCGTCTCCAGGGCGGTTCGGCTCCGCTCGACGGCGGCCTTGTTCGGCTCAACACCGGCCGCTCCCTTGGCCGGCTCCGCTCTCGCGGCTCCGGATTTCGCGGGCTTGGGCTCATCGGCGTTCGCGGGGGAGGCGTTCGCCGGATCGGACCCGTCCGTGTCGTCGTCGAGGGAGGCGCGGGTCAGGAGATCCGAGAGCCAGCCGCGGTTGTCGCGTCCGTCGCGGGCCGCCGGGACGGCGCCGCGCACGGCCTCACCGGGACGCAGGGCGGCCTGGTTGCCGGCCCGGCCGGCTGCCGCCGGAGCGGAGACGATGGTCATCTGCTGGGTCGGACGGGGGTCGGATCCCTTGTCCTCGCGGGCCTTCGGCTCGGAGGGCTTGTTGCCCGCCGGCGTCGCGGCCGGACTGGCCGCGGCCTGCTTCGGCTTGGACGGCGCCGCTACCGGGGCCGTCGCCTCCTGAGGTCCGGTGGCCTGGACGTCCGGCTTGCGCTGGGCGGGGGCTCCCGCCTCGGTCACATCGACGCTTCGGCGCGAGCGCGAGACGAGGGAGGACAGCTCGTTGAGCGCCTTGATCTGATCGGACACGACCCGACGCATCTCGCTGGTGGCATCCTGGGTCTCGCGGGGAATCTCCAGAACGCCGCGCTGCAGGTCAGCCCGCGTCGCCTCGAGTTCGCGACGGATCTCGGCCGCCATCTCGCGCATCCCCGCGACCGAGTCGCCGAAGCGGCCGGCGGCGCCCTCGAACACCGTCATCATCTGCTCGGAGGCGCCGGAGATCGCCGCACGAACGGCGGTGGCGGTCCGTTCGCCCTCGCTGCCGGCATCCTTGCGCAGGCCCTCGAAGGCTCCGGTCACGCTAGCCCCCGCGCTCTGCGCCGCCTCGGACAGGCTGCCGGCGATGCCGCGCGCCCGCTCCTCGGCGGAGCGAAGGGTCTCGGCCATCAGCGTGTCGAAGCGCGCGGTCTGCTCCTCCAGGGCGCCGGACCGCGCCTCGATGCGCGTCAGCACGTCCTCCACCGCCTTGTCACGGCTGGAGAGGAGATCGATCAGTCGCGTCTCGACGGTCTCGAGCGAGCCCGCCGCGCTGGTGAGCGTGCTGGAATGGGCGCGGGAGATCTCGGTGAGCGAGGTCCCGCGGGCATCGAGGGAGGCGGCGAGGTCGGCCGCATCACGCAGGGCGCCCTCGGCGACCGCCTTCAACTGATCGACCTGTTTGGCAACGCTCCGGCTGGCGCGCTCGGTCTCGCTTCCGATGGCGGAGAGCGTCGCCTGCACCTGCTCGACACGCCCCGAGAGGCCCTGCTCGATGGCGCCGAGATTCTCGCCGGCATCGGTGATGAGCTCACGCAGGGCCGAGTTCGCACCCTCGACCCGGTTCAGGACGCCGCCGAGTTCGCTGCGGAGCCGATCGTTCGCCTCGTTGAGGCTCGCCAGCGCGCGGGAGGCGCCGCCGTCGATGGCCGCGAGCAGGGCGTTCTTCGACGCGTCGGACTGTTCCGCGAGGTCGCGGACCCGCTCGCGCAGGGTTTCGGCGAGGGGCGTTCCGCTCTCGTCGAGGATGCGCGCGATCTCCTGGTTGCGCTCGCCCAGGGAGGCGACGAGCCGGGAGGCCGGGCCTTCGACGATCTCGCGAAGGCGCTCGGAATGGGTCGCCATCGCCTCGACCATTTGGTTTCCGCGACCGTCGATCGTCTCCACGACCGATCCTCCCCGCTCCTCGATGGCGCGGGTGATGGTCTCCGCGCTCTCGGCCAGGCGGCGGGCGAGCGATTGCCCGCGAGCCTCGATCAGCGAGGCCAGGGCCGTCGAGCGGCGGTCGAAGCCGGCGATCATGTCCTGGTTACGGCCGTCGATGAGGGCGGCCACCGCCTCGTTGCGCTGGTCCAGAGCCGTGGCCAGCGCGTCGGCATGGGCCTGGGCGAGGGCGGCGTGACGGTCCACGCGCTCGTCGAAGGCGGCGAGCATCGTGGCGCTGTGCTCGTCCACCAGGGCGGCATAGGCGTCCTGGCGGTCGTCGAACGCGTTGGCGAGGGCATCGCCGCGCGACGCCACGAGGGCGGCGAAGACCTTCATCCGGCTGTCGATCCGGTTCGTGAAGGCTTCGCTTCGGGCATCCACCGCCTGGGTCAGGGCGGCGCCCTGGTTGTCGATGGTCTGGGCGAACGCCGTGGTACGGCCCTCCACCAGCCGCTCCAGGGCGCGCAGGCACTCGTCGAACAAGGCGGCGATGGCCTGCGTGCGGGTATCCACCGACTGGGTCAGCGACAGACCCTGGTCGTCGACGGTGCGGGTAAATTCCGCCGTCCGGCTGTCGACGAGGGCCGCGAGGGCACGCAGGCGCTCGTCGAACACGCTGCCGATCGACTGGGCGCTGGCCTCGACGGCCTGGCCCAGCGACGCGCCGCGGTTGTCGATGGTGTTGCTGAGGTCGGCCGACCGGTTGTCCACGAGAAGGTCGAGGGCGCGCAGGCGTTCGTCGAACACGGTGCCGATCGACTGGGCGCCGGCCTCGACGGCCCGGGTCAGCGACGTGCCGTGGTCGTCGATGGTGCGAGCGAACTCGGCCGCGCGGTTGTCCACGAGGTGATCGAGGGCGCGTAGGCGCTCGTCGAAGAGCGCACCCATGGATTCCGTGCGCTCGTCGACGGACCGGTAGAGGGCGCTGCCCTGCATCTCCATGGTGCGAGCGAAGTCCGCCGTCCGGGTCTCGACGAGAGCGTTGAGCTCATGGAGGCGATCGTCGAAGAGCGCGCGGAGCGAACTGGTCCGGTCGTCGAGGGACCGGGTCAGGCTGCCGCCGCGGTCGTCCACGGTATGGGCGAACTCGGCCGTCCGGTTCTCGACGAGGGCGGCGAGCTCATGGAAGCGCTCGTCGAAGAGCGCGCGCAGGGAGACGGTGCGGTCGTCGAGGGTCCGGGTGAGGTCGCCGCCGCGCTCGTCCACCGTGTGGATGAGGTCCGCCGTCCGGCTCTCGACCAGATGGTCGAGGGCGCGCAGGCGCTCGTCGAACAGCGTGCTCATCATGGCCGTGCCCGCATCGACCGAGCGGGTCAGGACGGAGCCCTTCGTATCGAGGGTCCGGACGAAGTCCGCCGAACGGTCCGCCACGAGGGTATCGAGGGCCTGCATGCGGTCGTCGAACAGCGCGCCCATGGCCTGGGTGCGGTCGTCGACGGTCTGCGTCAGGGCGGTGCCCTTAGTGTCGATGGTGTGGACGAGTTCGGCCGCGCGATTCTCGATGAGATGGTCGATCGCCCGCAGGCGCTCGTCGAACAGGGCGCTCAAGGCATGGGTGCGTGCATCGACCCGGTCGGTGAGCGCTTCGGCGCGGCTGTCCACCAGCCCGTCGAGGGCGGTGAGGACGTCGTCGAAGAGCGTCCGCAGCCCGTGGGTGCGGGCTTCCACCGATTCCGCGATCCTGGCGCCGCGACCGTCCACGAGTTCGTCCAGGGCTCCGATGCGCTGGTCGAACAGCGCGACGAGGTCGCGGGTGCGGGCTTCCACCGCGCCGGCCGCGCCGCCGAGGCTGGCCTCGATCGTGTCGACGAAGGTCCGGCCGTGCTGGCCGAGCGAATCGTGCAGGGGCGCCAGCCGGTCGTCGAGGCTGCTGGTGAGGACCTGCGAGTGATCGTCCAGCATCGTCCGGATTTCGTTGGTCCGGTTGTCGAGGAGCTGGTGGACGGTCCGAACGCCCTCGTCGAGGAGGCTGCCGATATCGGTGGTCCGCGTCTGCAGAGTGGAGCCGAGGCGGCCCTCGCCCTCGCTGAGCAGCCGGTCCGCATCGGTGACGACGTCGCGCAGGCGGCCGATGATGGTGTCGCCGCGCTGCTCCAGAAGCTCCGCCAGGGAGGAGCCGCCCCGATCGAACAGCTGGGCCAGTTCGGTGATGCGGGTTCCGAGGGCGCCGAACACGATGCGTCCCTTCTCGTCGAGCTCCTGGCCCATGGCGGCCGTGCGCTCGTCGATGAGGGCGGCCAGGGACTCCGCGCGGTGCGAGAACGAGGAGCGGATCGCCTCCGCCTGGCCGGCCAGGGCCTCGTTGGCATGGCCCGTCCGGCTCTCGATCATCTCGACGAGCTCGCGGGTCCGGTTGGCGAGATCCTCGTCCACGGCGCGGGTGCGGCTCTCGATGAGGCGGATCGCCTCGAAGGCCTGGGAGCCGAAGGTCTCGTCGATCAGGCGGCTGCGCTCCTCCAGCGCTGCCGCGATGGCATCGAGGCGTCCGATCACGCTGGTGTCGAAGCGGCCGACGCCCTCGTCGATACGACGGGACAGGTCACCGGCCTGCTGCTCGAAGCGCGCGGCGATCTCGGTGGAACGGCTGCCGAGGGTGTCGCCCAAGGCGAGGCTGCGGGCGGCGATGTCCTGCGCCATGCCGTCGGCGCGTGCATCGAGGGTCTGCACGAGGTCGCGGCTGCCCTCGACCATGATCCGTGCCATCTCGCCGGTGCGCAGGATCAGGGCCTCGTTGAGGGCGGTGGCGCGGGAGCCGAGCTGCCCGTCGATCTGGTTCACCAGATGGGTGAAGGTCTCGCCGATCTCGGCGGAGCGCTTCACGGAACGCTCCTCCAGGGCGCCGAGCTGGCTCTCCACGGTCTCGCGGGCTTCGCGGGCGCGCTCGGCGATGGTGTCGGCCGCGGCCTTGCCCTGCACCGTGATGACCCGGTCCATCTCCTGCAGCTGGCCGGTGACGGTCTCGCTGAGGGCGGAGGTGTCGCGGGCGATGCGGTCGGCGAGGATATCGCCGCGGGCGATGGTCTCCTGCAGGGCCGCGAGACGGTCGTTGAGGACGGTGTCGATGGCCTTCGCCCGGCTTTCCGTCGTGTCGGCGAAGCTCGCGCTGCTCCGGGAGAGGGCATCGTTGACCCGCGCGCTCTGGGCGGTCACCGCCAGGACGATCTCGCGGCCGGTATTGGCGAGCTGGCCATGGGCCTCCTCGGCATGGGTGGTGATCAGGTCGGTGAGGCCACGGCTATGGGTGCCGAAGGAGGCCTCGACGTCCTTGATCCGGGCGGCGAGTTCGCCGCCGACATTCTCGGCCGCACGGGCAATGGAGACTGTCGCCTCGCTGGCGCGGTGGAGGAGGGTCTCGTCGATCTCGGCGAGGGTGCGGCGCAGGGCCTCCATCGTGTCCTGAGCGCGTCCTCCCACTTCGCCGCTGAGGCCGCTGGCGGCCTGCTGCAGGAGCTGTGCTGCTTCCTCCGTGCGGGCGGCGAGCTCGGCGGACGTGGCGGACAGGCGCTGCTCGAAGATCTGCACCGCCTCCACCGTGCGGGCTTCGAGTTCGCCGGTCGCGCTCGCCGACGAGCGCCGCAGGGCTTGGGCGGCTTCCGCCGTGCTGGCGCCGAGTGCCACGGTGGTCTCTTCCGCGCTGCGGCGGAAGATGTCGGCGGCCTCACTGGTCCGCGAGCCGATCTCGCTGCCGAGGGTGTCGAGCACCGCACGAAGGCTCTCGATCGCGCTGCCCGACTGGGAATCGAAGGTGCTGCCGAGAACGCCGAAGGCGCCGGTCAGGGTGAGGGTCGCGTCCTCGACGCGCTGGGTGACGAGACCGCCGACCTGCTCGCCGGCCTTGTTGAGGCGCCGGATGCTGGTGTTGACGACGGAGGCCGTATCCTCGGCGCTATTGCGAAGCGCGGTCGCGGCCTCGGCCGACCGGGCGTCGATCTCGCCGTTGAGACCCGCCACGGTGCCCCGGAGGTTCTCCACCGTGCCCATGGCCCGGGTCTCGAAATGGGTGCCGAGGGCGGCCAGGGCCGCATCCATGGCCCGCGCGGCTTCTTCGGCGCGCTGGGTGACGAGGTCTCCCATCCGCTCCCCGGCGGAGGCGAGGTTGCTCTCGAGCGAACCGCCCTGGACGGTGAGGGTCTCGTGCAGGCGGGTGGCCACCGTATCGATGCGCTCGGCCAGATGGCCGGCGCGCTCGTCGATGCCGCTGCCGGCGGTCTCGATCGAGCGGACGAGGTCGTCGCGCAGGGCGCCGGTCCGTGCGGCGAAGGTCTCGACGATCCCGTCGGAGGCCTGGGCCAGACCGGCCTGCGCCTCGCGGGTACGGACCTCGATCGCCTCGGACACGCCGCTGCCGGCGGCTTCGATCTCGGCTCGCAGAGCGGCGCCGCGAGCGGCGATGTCGTCGGTGAGCGTGGCGCCGGTGGCGGCGAAATGCTCGCGGAGCGCCGTGCCGGTCTCGGCGAACCGGGCGGTGATCTCGCCTCCGGTATGGGAAAAGTTCGTGGTGAGTTCGGTGCCCCGGGCGAGGAAGGTGCTCTCGAGACCGCGCGCGGACTCCTCGAAGGTCTGGCGGACTTCGCTGCCCTGGCGGTTCAGGCTCTCGATCACCTCCATGCCGGTCTGGGCGAGGGTGCGGGCGACCTGGCCGGCATTGTCCGCCAGCGTCGCGGTGAGCATGCCGCCGGTGCGTTCGAAGGCGAGGGTGACGTCCGCCGCCCGGCTCTCCAGGGATTGGGTCAGGGTGTTGCCGACTTCGGTGAGGCTGCTGCGGACGCCTTCGCTTGTGCTGGCGAGGCGCTGTACGAGGTCGTCGCCCCGGTCGGTCACGAGCCCGACCACGCGGTCCCCGGCCTCGCCCAAGGCGGCCGTGATGGCGTCGCCTCGGTTCCCGAGCGCCGAGGTGATGGCCTCGCCGCGGGCGTCGAGGGCGCCGGTCACCCGTTCGCCGGCTCCGGTGACGGCGGCGACGATGCGCTCGGCCGCCCCGTCGAGTTCCTGGGTGAGGTTCTGGTGCGATCCGGTGATCGCGCCGCGAACGCGCTCGGCATTGGCGACGATGGACTCGCGCTGGGCGACGAGTTCGTCGACGAGGGAGCGGATGCGGATCTCGTTGTCGGAATAGGCGCGTTCCAGGGTGGCGATTTCGCCGCGCACCAGGGTCTCGAGCTCGCCGGCGCGGGCCAGGGCCCGCTCGACGCCGTCGCCCACGGCCGCGACCTCGCGGCGGACCGTCTGCGACATGGTGAGGACGGCATCGGTGGAGAAGTTTTCCGGCTCGGCGAGGCGGATCGCCACTTCGCCGACGGCGCGAGCCACGAGGCGCATCTCCTGGGCGCGGACGGCAAGCATCGCCATGATGGCGAACAGGACGATGGGGCCGACGATGGCGGTGGCGCCGACGGCGGCCTGAAGCGCGGTCATCCCGGCGATGAAGCTTTTCAGCTCGCCGCCCGACTGGTTCCAGGCCAGCGCGAGGAGGGCGGCGAACCAAAGGGCGGAGACGATGGCGGCGGCGATGTAGGGCGTCCCGGACGGCCGCACGCGCAGGGTCTGCTGCAGGATGCCGATGTTCTGGCGGTCGTCGTTGGCCACCATCGAGCGGTCTGGCGGCAGCAGGCCTCCTTCGCGGCGCGGCCGGTTGCGGTCCGGCGGCGGCAGGTCGGAGGCCAGGGGCTGGTCGAGATCGAGGCGCGGGGGGGCGAGGCGGCCGCTGGGATCGCTGAGGGGATCGTTGTCGCCCACGTCCGGGAGCCGCGGCTCGACGCGCGGTTCCGTCGCCTGCGTCGAGGGGAAGTCCAGGTTGAGGGCCTGCTCGATGGCGGAAAGAGCCGCCTCGGCCGGGTCCTTGAGCTTCTTTTCCGTGGCCATACAACGCCTCGTTACGCAGGTCGTCGAAGCCGGCCGCATCCGGTGATCGACGACATTTTTACCAATTTACCAAGGAACTTTAGACCTCGGCGCGAGACCCGGATACCCGAGTGGGTCGAACCGTCCAAAAAACCTTAACGGAATGGTTACCAAGCGTGTGGCCGGTTTCATCCCGTCGGCTTTATGCATGATGCCGCAAGGCTTAAACGGAAGCGAACGATCTCGACCGCTCCTGTGGATAGACTGGTGGAGGGGCGCTCAAACGCCCGGTTCGGTTAAGGCGAGGCCACGGGTGACCAGTCTGATTGATCACGCCTACCTCGCGGAGCAGACGTTCGGCGACGTCGACCTCGCCCGCGAACTGCTCGGGCTTTTCGCCGGCCAATGCCGCCGGTTGCTGCCCGGGATCACCGATCCGGGCCTCGATGAACGCCACCGCGCCGACCTCGCCCACACGCTGAAGGGCTCCGCCCTCGGCGTCGGCGCCGCGCGGGTCGCCGAACTCAGCGCCGCCATCGAGGATGGCCTGCGTCGGGGCGGCGTCGTTCCGGCCGCGGTCTATGCCGCGTTGACCGACACGGTGCGGGCGACCCTGGCGGAAATCGACGCACCCGTCCGATCTCAGGCGAAAGGACGGAACGGGTCGGCGTCTGCAACGTAAGCGCAGGAATGTCGGGCGATGAGGCCGGTGACGCTTGCATTCACCGGGCCGCGCCTTCAAGGCAGTCGCGCCGCACAACCGGCCGCAGACGCGTTGTACGAGCCTGGAGTCTTCGATGCCCAAGATCACCTACGTCGACCATGCTGGAACGGCCAGGACCGTGGAAGCCGACGTAGGATCGACCGTGATGGAGGCGGCGATCCGCAACAACGTGCCGGGCATTGATGCCGAATGCGGCGGCGCCTGCGCCTGCGCCACCTGCCACGTCTATGTGGATTCCGAGTGGGTCGATGCCGTGGGACCGGCCGAACCGATGGAGCAGGACATGCTCGATTTCGCGTCCGACGTGCGTGCGACCTCGCGTCTGTGCTGCCAGATCCGGATCAAGCCCGAACTCGACGGCCTCAAGGTCGTCACGCCTGCCCGCCAGGGTTGAGCGGGCGTCGCCCCAGATTCTCCGCGAAGCGCAGCAGATACCCGTCGGGGTCCTGAACCAGGAATTGCCTGACGCCGACTTCCATCTCCCCGACCCGGTACCAAGCCTCGTGCGCGGGCCGGAACAGGGGCCAGGACGCGGTATCCAGGGCTGCCAGGATCGGATCGACGGCATCGATCGCGATCTGAAGGTTGATCCCGCGGCCGAGCGGCGGTTCGAGGGCCCCCGTCCGCCAGTTCCCGTTGACGACGTTGAGCATCACCTGCGCCCCGTCCCTCTCGAGATAGGCGAAGCCGTTCTCCAGTCGGGAATAGGCGACGGAGAATCCCAGCAATCCGCGCCAGAAGACGAGGCTGGCTGCTAAGTCGTGGACGTCGAGTTCCGGCACGAGGGGGCTGAACCCGCCCTCGGGCAGCCGGTCGCCCATCATCTCACCAGCGCCCGCATGGCCCCGTCGATCCCCTCGATGTTCAGGGGGAACATCCTGTCCGACACGATCCTGCGGATCATGCCGATCGACTGGGTGTAGGCCCAGTGCTCGGCGGGGACCGGGTTGAGCCAGACCGATTTCGGGAACCGTTCGAGCACCCGTTCCAGCCAGACCTGGCCCGGCTCCTCGTTCCAATGTTCCACCGAGCCGCCCTGCATGGCGATCTCGTAGGGGCTCATGGACGCGTCGCCGACGAAGACGACGCGGTAATCGGACGGATAGGTGCGCAGCACGTCGAGGAGCGGGATCGCCTCGTCGTGACGCCGGCGGTTCTCCTTCCAGACACGCTCGTAGGGGCAATTGTGGAAGTAGAAATGCTCCACATACTTGAACTCGGCGCGGGCCGCGGAGAACAGCTCCTCGGCGAGCGCAACGTGCCAGTCCATCGACCCGCCGACATCGAGGAAGAGCAAAACCTTCACGGCGTTGCGACGCTCGGGGCGCAGCTTCACGTCGAGATAGCCCTTGCTGGCGGTCTCGCGGATGGTCCCGTCGAGATCGAGTTCGTCGGCGGCGCCCATGCGCGCGAAGCGGCGCAGGCGTCGGAGGGCGACCCGCATGTTGCGGGTGCCGAGTTCGACGCCGTCGTCGAGATCCTTGAACTCGCGCTTGTCCCAGACCTTGACCGCGCGAAAGTTCCGGTTGCCGTCCTGGCCGATGCGGATGCCTTCGGGGTTGTAGCCATAGGCGCCGAACGGGGAGGTGCCGCCGGTGCCGATCCATTTGTTGCCGCCCTGGTGGCGTTCCTTCTGCTCGGCGAGCCGCTGTTTCAGCGTCTCGAAAAGCTTGTCCCATCCGAGCGCCTTCAGCTCCGCCTTCTCGGCGTCGGTGAGGTACTTCTCGGCGAGCTTGCGCAGCCATTCCTCGGGGATCGCCGTCGGCTCCGCCGCCTCGCCGATTGTCTCGATCCCCTTGAACACGGTGCCGAACACCCGGTCGAAGCGATCGAGGTGGCGCTCGTCCTTCACCAGGGCGGTACGGGCGAGGAGATAGAACTCCTCGACGCGCTTGTCCGCCAGATCGCGGTCCAGGGCTTCGAGCAGCGTGAGGTGTTCCCGCAGCGTGACGGGGATCTTGGCGTCGCGCAGGGCCGTGAAGAAGTGGAGCAGCATGGGGCAGAGAACGCGCGAACCGGGCGTCCGGGTCAAGGGCGTCCGCGCACGGGTTCGGCCCACGGGAAGCGTCGGTAAGCGACGCCGGACTTGTGAGCCGGATAACGGAAATAATCCTGAATTCAGTGAGACATGGGCGCCGCTTGCCCTCTTCGGCGCCAACGAAGCTGGGTATAAGTCCGGTTTTCTGTTGATATCACCGCCTACTGTGTTCTTGGCACCTTCAACATTGTCATTGAAATCAAACAGCTGGGAGACAGAGTGAACGCCAAGTCAGGGCCGGGGTATTTGGCAGAGTAAGGGTGGACGTTATGGCGCTCGTCTTGCGCTCCTTGAGTGATTTCAAGCGGTTTCTGGCGAAGCCGGGCGCGACGATTCAGATCGTGCGGAACACCTTCATCGAGCGCCAGCCAGCCTCGTTCCAGGAAGCCTATCGCCAGAAGGGCATGTACGAGCCGCGCACCGTCCAGGCGATCTCGAAGAAGGCGGCGGTCTTCGCCATCAAGGGCCATCCGACGACCGTCTGGCTCTATTGGGACAAGGGCACGCGGAACTGGCGCTATTCCGGCGACACCCTGGCCGTCCCGCTCAATACCGGCGTCGGGCCGCCCGACGAGATCATCTATCGTTGCAGCTTCGCGCCGGGATCGGAGCCCAAGGCCCGTGCGCCCGCCCGTGCCAAGACCGTCGATCCCGCGCCCGCATCGCCGGCGGACAAGCCGACCCCCACCATGCCCGAACGCGGTCAAGGCCGCCTGTTCTGATCCCGTCCGCCCGCCATGTGCCGCCACGCCGTCCCGCGATCGGCGGACAAGCTCCGTCCGGCCAGCATCATGTCGTCACGACCATTGCCGCTTCGAAGCAGCGCCTTCGAAGACGATCGACACCTCAAAAGTATCCCGCGCTCCGACGCCCGCAATAGCATTCGTTGGTGGATGCGCCTGAATTCAGGTGCTCTCCCGAGTTATCCACTCCTCCGACGAAGTAGCCGCGTCACTCTGTACGGAAGAAGACGCAACGGCGGATCGATCATGCACTTTTCGAGGACGACTCTTCTTTCTGCGGTGCTTCGCGGGTTTCCGTCGCCTTCCCCGCCTCGACGTTCTTGCCCACGGTGCGGCGCGCACGGAACGCCGGCCTCACCTCGGTCTCCTTGCGCTTGAGCATCGAGCGGTACTCGTCGCGCCGCTCGTGGATCGAGGCGATGACGAGGCCCATGGGGACGCCCACATCCACCAGCACGGCTTCCGAGAGCTGCAGGGAGGCCTCGATCGTCTCCGGCACGGCGTCGTCGACGCCCATCTCGTAGAGCGCCGTGGCGTGGCGGGCATCGCGGGCGCGGGCGACGATGGTGATGTCGCGGCGCTCCGCGCGCGCCGCTTCCACCACCGCCTCCACGGCGCGGGGATTGTCGAGGGTGACGACGAGGGCGCGGGCATTGGCGATGTCGCAGCGCCGCAGCAGTTCCGGGTTGGAGGAATCGCCGAAATAGACCGGATTGCCGAGGCGGCGATGCTCGGAGACGCGGGCGGCGTCGGCATCGAGGGCGAGATACGGGATCTTGTGGCGGGCGAGCATCTCGCCGACCTGGCGTCCGACGCGGCCGTAGCCGGCGATGATGACGCGATTCTGCTGCTTGTCCGGCACCGGCTCGGCGCGGGCGCGGCCGAGATTGGAGCGGGACATCCGCTTGCCCAGGCGCCGAGCCAGGCTCGCCAGTCCCGGAATCGCGATCATCGTCACCGTGGTGACGATCAGCGCCGCCTGGCCGAGGCCGTCCGGCACGAGGCCGCCGGCAAGGGCCCCGCCGATGAGGACGAAGGCGAATTCGCCGCCGGGGCCGAGGAGCAGCGCGGCTTCCAGCGCGACGCCGCGCGGGATGCGGAGGAGCCGGGCGGCCACGAGGATCACCGCACCCTTGATCAGGATCAGCCCGAGGGACAGGCCGAGGATGGTCTTCGGCGCCGCCATCAGTTGGGCCGGATCGAGGTTCATGCCCACCGACACGAAGAAGACCCCGAGCAGCAGGCCCTTGAACGGATCGATCGTGGCCTCGATCGCCCGCCGATACTCGGTCTCCGCCAGGAGCAGGCCCGCGACGAAGGCGCCGAGCGTCATCGAGAGGCCGCTCGCCGCCGCCGTCAGGGCGGTCGCGACGATGACGAGGAGGCAGGCGGCCATGAACAGTTCCGGCGAGCGGGTCCGGGCCACGAGCTGGAACAGCGGGCGCAGGGCGAGGCGGCCCGCGACGACGATAAGGACGAGGGCGATGGCCGCCTGTCCGAGCGCCAGGGCGAGGGCGCCTCCGACATTCGCCCCGTCGCTGCGGCCGAGCACGGCGATGGCGAACAGCATCGGCGCGACGGCGAGGTCCTGGAACAGCAGCACGGCGAAGCTGGCGCGGCCCGCCGGGGTGTTCAGGCGCTTCTGCTCTGCCAGGACCGGCAGGACCACGGCGGTGGAGGACAGGGCGAGGGCGAGACCCACGATGACGGAGGCGGCCAACGGTACGTCGAGGGCGAACAGGATGATGCCGATGACGAGGGAGGAGGCGAGCACCTGGGCCGATCCGAGCCCGAAGACGAGGCGGCGCAGGATGCGAAGCCTCTCCCAGGACAGCTCGACGCCGATCATGAACATCAGGAAGATCACGCCGAACTCGGCCAGATGCGCGATCTCGGACCGGTTGCCGATGGTGAAGATCGAGAGCCAGGGGATCGTGTCGGCGAGCCGCCCGAGGCCGAAGGGGCCGAGAAGCGCGCCCGCGCCGATGAAGCCCAGCACCGGACTGATCCGCAGCCGATGGAACAGCGGCACCACCACGCCCGCGGTGACGAGAAAGATGATCGCTTCCTTGTAGGATCCGGCGTGAACGTCCGTCATCGAGCTAGGCGGTCTCCCGAGAATGGTGCGTGCGAAGGCCGGCCGAGATGCAGCCGCCGAGGTTCTGCACAGGGAACTCCGGCCGCGGGACTGCAATGGGCTCGCCGGCAGCGGGAAGACCATGCAAGCCCCTATGGTGCCCGGGCAACCTGCAATTCGCCGGCCCATGCGGATTTCATCGCCGCGGCGCGCGAGCCATGCACGTCGACGGCGAAGTTTCGGGGCTCGGGTTTTGCACCGCGGTAGAGGTTGGCGCAAAAACGGCACAATGACCGCATAAGGCCGAACTTAACGATCCGTTAAGACCCGGCTTTCGTCCTGCTTCTCTTCGTTCGTCGCGTTTTTTTGAAGACACGAGTGCCTCATGCGAAAGTCGGCCCCCAACCGGGATGTTCAGCGCGAGCGCCGCGACTGGATCCGCGAATCCGAACGCTGGACCCACGAGCGTCACCTGGAGAAGGGCTACCGGATCAAGTGGGGCTATGTCGGAATCGCCTATCTCGTGGAGTTCATGGTCATCGGCGCCTCGCTCTGGGGCGCCTGGCTGTTCGCCGGGGTCTACAGCGACGGGGACGACAAGGCCTTCTACTTCATGCTGCTGGCGCCGCTGGTCTATGCGGCGGTGGAGCTCTGTCGCGTGCCGCTGGGCATCCTGGCGCGGACCCAGCGCTCCTACTTCATCCGGGCGCTGGCCATCGTCGGGATCATCTTCGCCGCCGGCGTCACGACGAAATCGGTGTCGCAGCTCGGCGAAATGATGTTCCACCCGCGCCTGATGGATGCGGCCAAGGCCAAGACCGCCCTCAAGGACGCGCAGGCCGACCGCTCGACCATCGACGGCCGCATCGCCTCCGCCGACGCGCGCGTGGCGCAATACACCGCGGAACTCGACCAGATCGAGAAGCGCGCCGCCGAGAATGCGAGCCAGCTCTCGGCCCTGCCGGCCCAGCGCTGCGAGCGCGTCTCCGGCACCAACAGCAAGGGCCAGCGCTATTCCAACCTGAAATGCGTCACCGATCCGCGCACGGCGACCCTCAACGCCAGCGTCGGCAAGGCCGGCGCCGACCGGGCGGTGGTGACCAAGTCCCTGGAGGAGGCGCGCAAGGCCCGGGCCGAACTCGACCGCGGCGCGGCCGAGCGCAAGGTGGCCGATGCCGAGCAGGCCTACCGCAACTCGGTGAACCGCTCGCAGCTCCACTCCTTCACCGCCATGGTCTACGGCGTCGACCCGATCGACGTGACCGACGCGCAGGTCCACGCCTTCCTGCGCATTTTCGTGTTCGTACCAGCCCTCTGCGCCGCCTTCGCCTCCACCATCCTGGCGCTCTGTGCCGTCTCCGTGCGCAAGACCTTCATGGACGAGGACGATCTCGGCGCGGCCGTGAATCTCGAGGCGACGCCCTACATGCTCGACTCGATCACCGAGTCCCTGCGCCAGGAGATGGGGTTGGCACCACCCAAGCCCGTGCGTGACGTGACGCCCACCGGCGAGGTGATCCCGATGGATCGCCGCACCGCGCCCAGCACCAACAATACCAACTTGCCGCCGGTGGCCAGCGCGGGAGCCGGCGCATGAGCATCCACGCATCGGGAACGCCGGAGAACGTGGTTCTCGCCCAGAGCGTCAACGGCCGGCTCCGGGCGGAGACGCGGATCACCGCCGCGCGTGCCTTCCTGTTGCGGGCGAGCGGGGCGGGAGTCTTCGCAGCACTCGCCGGCATCGGCATCGGAGCGGCGTCCTACGGCTACGCCTACATGAACCAGTTCGACTCGGCGGCCGAGAAGATCGCCGCCGCCATGCAGACCGCGCTGGCGGACGTGACCCTGAAGACCAAGGGCGAGGTGACCCTCACCGACAACGTCCTGAAGCTGGAGGGCGGCCCCGTCCGCTCCTCCCCGTCGCCCACCCAGGCCCAGCTCGGCAAGGACGCGGCGCCCGCCTCGAAGGCCACGGTGAACACAACCTTCACCGTGTTCAAGCAGGTGCCCTACATGGACGGCCAGATCGTCACCGGCTGGAACTTCCGTGCCAACGAGGAGGTGCCGTTCCAACAATATTGCTACTTCTCCCGCCGGACCAACGAGGCCAAGGGCCAGGTCGAGATGAAGATCGATCTCGCCATGGACGGCAAGGTGCTGCCGCAACCGCAGAAATCCGACGTGAACCTCGCGATCCTCGCCTCGAACTGCGTGTGGAGTGACGGGAAGTCGTTGTGAGTCGCCTGTTCAGGCCGGTCGATCCTCCGGTGCCTGCCGCGTGGGGTTGATGACCGTCAGACCGATGAAATCCCGCTCGTTCGCGGTGACCACGACGCAGTCGTTCACCTGCGCGATCGCCGCGATGATCATGTCGAGGGCGGAGCGGGGACGGCCGGCCCGCCGCCCCTCCGCCATCAGCCTCGCCCACACGAGCGCCGCGTCGCCGTCGAAGGACAGAGTTCGGCCCGCGAACAGGGCGACGGGTCCGTCCTTGCCGGAAAACCACGCTTCCAGATCGTCTCGCTTGCGGCCGCTGGGCATCTCCAGAATGCCCCTTCGGATCTCCGCCACCGTGAGGGAGGCAATGAAAAGGTTGGAATCCGGTCGATCCGCCAGCCAGGCCGTCAGCAAGGGGGAAGGCGTCGGCTTGACGATGTCGCTGATGACGTTGGTGTCGAGAAGATAGCGGGTCACAGGTCGATCCCGCGCCCCGCTCCCTTGTCGCGATTCAGCTCCAGATCCGACCCCACCAGCGGAGACCTGCGCAGGGCGGCGAGAATACCGCCCGTCTTTTCAGGCGGGCCCTGGAGCGCGTCGGTGAGGGCAGTGCGGATGCGGGCGGCGTCCGGCCCGTCCTCCGTCAGCCGACGGGCGATGGAACGGATCAGCGGGCGGTCGGTTTCCCTCGCCACCACTTCGAAGCGTGCTATGCCGCGCTGCGTCAGTCGGAGCCGATAGGCGCTGAGCGCTCGCTTCTGCGACGTGTTGTCCATGGCTCGCCTCCACCGTATAGCCGGTCATATATCCGGTCGGATCGACACCGACAAGAAACGGCTAGAACGGCGGCCGAGAACGGCGATGGTGCCGTACTGGGCCGTTGGCCCCGCAACCCCCGCACGGACGGACGCCTCATGCGCTTTACCGGCACCGCCGATTACGTCGCCACCTCGGACCTCACGACCGCCGTCAACGCGGCCATCGTGCTGGAACGGCCGCTTCTGGTGAAGGGCGAGCCCGGCACCGGCAAGACGGTGCTGGCGGAGGAGATCGCCAAGGGGCTCGGCGCGCCGCTCCTCACCTGGAACGTCAAATCCACCACCAAGGCGCAGCAGGGCCTCTACGAATACGATGCGGTCTCGCGCCTGCGCGACAGCCAGCTCGGCGATCCGCGCGTGTCGGAGATCGGCAATTACATTCGCCGCGGCAAGCTGTGGGATGCGTTCACCCATCCCGAACGCCCGGTTCTCCTGATCGACGAGATCGACAAGGCCGATATCGAGTTCCCCAACGACCTCCTGACCGAACTCGACCGGATGGAGTTCCATGTCTACGAGACCGGCGAGACGATCCGCGCCGAGCGCCGCCCCATCGTCATCATCACCTCGAACAACGAGAAGGAATTGCCGGACGCGTTCCTGCGCCGCTGCTTCTTCCACTACATCAAGTTCCCCGACGCCGAGACGCTGAAGGCCATCGTCGAGGTGCATTACCCCGGCATCAAGCACCGCCTCGTGGAGGAGGCCCTGCGGGTCTTCCTCGAGACGCGGGAGGTGCCGGGCCTGAAGAAGAAGCCCTCGACGTCGGAATTGCTGGACTGGCTCAAGCTCCTCGTCTCGGAGGACGTCTCGCCGGAGACCCTGCGCGAACGCGATGGCCGCAAGCTGATCCCGCCGCTCCACGGCGCGCTCCTGAAGAACGAGCAGGATGTCAGCCTGTTCGAGAAGCTGGCCTTCATGATGCGGCGCGAGGGAAGAGGGGGCTGAAGCGGGCGGGTATCAAGCCGCGCCGTCATCCCGGGGCGCCGGAGCCGAGCCTGGGATCCAGAGCCATGACGATGCCAGGAACGGGCCGGACCTGCGTTTCTGGATCCTGGGCTCCGCTACGCGGCCCCAGGATGACGCGAAGACGTGAAAACAGGGCGCCGCCATCGAGACCGCGCCCTGGGGGTGAGCGACGGCAGGCCCGGATAGGGCCGACACGTCATCGGAGTATTGTCCATGAAACTGAAAAAGCTCGGCCGGACCGGCCTCGACGTGTCGTCGCTCTGCCTCGGCTGCATGACCTACGGCATTCCCGAGCGCGGCCCCCATCCCTGGACCATGCCCGAGGAGGAGAGCCGCCCGCTCATCCGGCAGGCGATCGAACTCGGCATCAACTTCTTCGACACGGCGAATTACTACTCCGACGGTACCAGCGAGGAGATCGTCGGGCGCGCCCTCAAGGACTTCGCCGACCGCGACTCCATTGTGCTGGCCACCAAGTGCTATTATCCGCTCAAGGACCAGCCCAATGCCGGCGGCCTCTCCCGCAAGGCGATCTTCGCCTCCATCGATGCCAGCCTGAAGCGCCTCGGCACCGACCATGTGGATCTCTTCCAGATCCATCGCTGGGATTACGGCACGCCTATCGAGGTGACGATGGAGGCCCTCCACGACGTGGTGAAGGCCGGCAAGGCCCGCTACATCGGCGCGTCCTCCATGTACGCATGGCAATTCGCCAAGGCCCTGTTCACCGCCGATCTCCATGGCTGGACCCGGTTCTCGACGATGCAGGACCATTACAACCTTCTCCACCGCGAGGAGGAGCGCGAGATGCTGCCGCTCTGCGCCGACCAGGGCATCGGTGTCCTGCCCTGGAGTCCGCTGGCGCGCGGGCGCCTGACCCGCGACTGGGACGAGGGGAGCGCGCGCCAGGATTCCGACGAGGTCGGCAAGCGGCTCTATGCCTCTGCCGAGGAGGCGGACCGGGCCATCGTCGGCAAGGTGGCGGAGATCGCGCAAGCGCGCGGCGTTTCGCAGGCGCAGGTGGCTTTGGCCTGGGTCATCCAGAAGCCCATCGTCACCGCGCCGATCATCGGAGTGTCGAAACCCGCCCATCTGACCGATGCCGTGGCGGCTCTCGACCTGGCGCTGGATGCCGACGAAATCGCCGCCCTCGAAGCGCTCTACACTCCGCATCCCGTCGTCGGCTTCCAGTAACGTCTCCGTACCAGGAAGGTTTTCCGCCCATGCGCCGCCTGATGCTCCTGCGCCACGCCAAATCCGACCGTTCGCCGGGCGTGCGCGATATCGACCGTCCGCTCAATCCACGGGGCTTCAAGGCCGCGCCGCAGATGGGGGCCTATCTCGCGGAGCATGACCTCGTGCCGCAGAGGGTCGTGGTCTCGCCCTCGCTCAGGACGCGGTCGACCTGGGAGGGCATGTCCGCCGCCCTCGGCGACCCCGAGGCCGAGATCGTCGATGCGATCTACGAAGCGCCGGACAGCGCGCTGCTCAAGGTCATCCGCGCGACGCCCGCCGATGTCGGGACCCTGCTCATGGTCGGGCACAATCCCGGCCTCCAGGACCTCGCCCTCGATCTCGTCGGCGACGGTCCTCGGGAGGCGAGGGGTCGGCTCTCCGTGGAGTTCCCGACCGCGGCGCTTGCCGTGATCGACATCGAGGGCGAGGCCTGGACGGATTTCCGTCCCGGCAAGGGCCGGCTCGAACGGTTCGTGACGCCCAAGGGCCTCGATCGCGACGAGGCCGCCTGACCCGGCGCGGGCGGAATGAACGGATCATGGACTGGGCCGTTGCTCAGGACCATGGCCCATCACCGCTGATCCCGTGTTCGTCACCACGCTTCTCGTCCTGACATCCCTGTTGCCGCGCGCGGATATCGGCCTCGACGCCGTGAAGAGGGTCGTGGCCCGGGCGGAATCGATTCTGGAGATGGCTGCCTCTCCGTCAGAGGTTCCTCGGTTCGTTCCCGAGGACCGGGCCGTATCGACGTGGCGGGCGGAAGCCGGGACCGCCCTGCGTCCTGCTTCCCTCGCCCTGGTCGCGCGCTACGCGCCGGTGCCGCCGGCCTTCGTCGCGCGCTGCGTCAAGCTCAACAATTACTGGTGCATCAAGAGCGCCCGCTGGCGGGGCGAGATCGGCAGCGATGCGGAAGGGCATACCGGGTTTGCCACCGCCGGCGATGGCGCCGACGCGGCGGCCCTCCTGCTGCGGCGCTACTACCGCGAGTTCGGCCGCCGCAATGCCCTGTCCATCGTGCGCCGTTGGGCGCCGGCGGAATGCTCCGTTTCGAGCTCCGGGGTATCGGGCGGAAAGGTCTCCACCGGCCTCGCGCCCCTCGGGCTCGGCAAGACCCTGCGCGCCCGCTACCTCGCCCGCCATGCGCGGGGAGGGTCGCGAAAGCCCCGCATGGTGGTGCGGAGCGGACCCCTTCGGGTCCAGCCCTGGTCGCCGCTGGCGAGGATGGCGGGCGGGCCCAAACCCAGACCCATCCGCGTCGCGGGAGCCGCCGAGACGATCGGCAGGCCCGCGATCACGGCGATCATCGCGAGTCCGTCCGCGACCACGGCAACATCGCCGTCCTCCCGGCTGGCGGAAAGGTTCGCGGCGGAATCGGCCGCTTTGCCCGCCCTCGCGGCCGGAATGCCGGGCCTGCGGCTTCAGGATCTCGCCGCACCGGCTCCGCTCTGCGGCAACGACGAGGTCAGGATCCGCAATTACGCCACGCGAATCGCCGCCAGCGTCGGACTCAAGATCGAGGACGATCTCGCGCTGTTCGATGCGGAGGGCCGGCCCTCGCCCCATCTCGCCCCGGTGATGCTCGCCATGTCCGGCGTGGAACTCGGCGCCTTGCGGGCGGGGCCGGATCTGGTGGAGGCGGCTATTTCCCGACTCGTCGCCGCCCACGTCGATCCCGTCGCGATGGACCGATGACGCGTCCGGTTCTTGCGTTCGCCAGAGACGCGCGCCACCTCACCCCTGCGTCGCCCACTATCCTCCCCCTCCGGCCACACGAGACCTACGCTTCATGATCAGCTTCGCCTCGCGCGCGGGCTCCGCGATCCAGGCCTTCGCCGAGGCATCGAGCGATCTCCTGATCCAGCCGACCCTGAGGCTCGGCGTCACGGGTCTCGCGCGGTCGGGCAAGACGGTGTTCACGACGGCGCTGATCCATCATCTCGTAGAGACCCATGCGCTGCCGGCCTTCGCGCCCGCGCATGAGGGACGGCTGCGCCGGGCCCGCCTCGTGCCGCAGCCCGACGACGACGTGCCGCGCTTCCCCTACGAGGATCATTTCGCCGCCCTGACGGAGCAGCGTCTGTGGCCGCGCTCCACCGACCGGATCAGCCAGTTCCGCCTCGCCATCGAATACGAGCGCAAGGGGGGCTGGCGCTCCGGACCCGGCACACTGATGCTCGACGTGGTGGATTATCCCGGCGAATGGCTCCTCGACCTCGCCCTGATCGACCAGAGCTACGCGGACTGGTCCGCCGCCACCATCGCCGGGACGCGCCGCACGGGACGCGCCGCCATCGCGGCGCCCTGGCTGTCGGTGCTCAAGGACCTCGACCCTGCCGGTCCCCTCGACGAGGTCGTGGCCGAGCGGGCGAGCATCGCCTTCACCGCCTATCTCACCGCGTTGCGCGCCGGTCCGGAATCGGTGGCGACCACGCCACCGGGCCGTTTCCTGATGCCGGGCGACCTCGCCGGATCGCCCGCGCTGACCTTCGCTCCCCTCGACGCCCTGCCGGAGACGATCTCGTCGGACAGCCTCGCCGGGCTGATGGAGCGGCGCTTCGAGGCCTACAAGGCGAAGGTCGTGGAGCCGTTCTTCCGTAACCATTTCCAGCGGGTGGATCGCCAGATCGTCCTCGTGGACGTGCTCGCCGCCGTCGATGCCGGGCCGGCCGCCCTCGCCGAGTTGGAAGAGGCCCTCGATACCGTGCTCCTCAGCTTCCGGATCGGCCGCAATACCATCCTGTCGCGCCTGTTCGCGCCGAGGGCGGACCGCATCATGTTCGCGGCCACCAAGGCGGACCACCTCCACCAGACCAGCCACGACCGGCTGGAGGCTTTGCTGCGCCTCCTCGTCTCCCGCGCCATGCGCCGGACCGAGGCTGCCGGCGCCCGCGTCGGGACCGTGGCGCTCGCCTCCGTGCGGGCCACGCGGGAAACCACGGTGCACGATGACGGCATGACCCTGCGCGCGGTCTCGGGAACGCCCGAGGCCGGCGAGCATGTGGGCGACGAAACCTTCGACGGGCGGAGCGAGGCGGCGGTGTTCCCCGGCGAATTGCCGTCCCGGCCCGAATCCGTGCTGGAGGGGGCGGTGCCGCCCGGCTCCCTCCGCTTTCCGCGCTTTCGCCCCCCGCTGATCCGGCCCGACGCCCATGGCCGCCCCGGCCACCTGCCGCAGATCCGCCTCGACCGGGCGATGCAGTTCCTCATCGGCGACAAGCTGACGTGAGCGTCGGGCTGAGCGAGTCCGCCTCTCCCCGCGTGCGGGGAGAGGGCAGATCCACCGATCGATCCGTTGCGTCATCACCAAAGATCCGCCCATGACCTCTTCGAACCGTCCCCGCGCCTTCCGCATCCCCACCGCCGAGCCGGCCGATGGCCTGGACGGCATCGTTCCGCCGCCGGTCCCGCCGAGCGCGGTCAGGATCGTCGAGGAGCCGTTCGAGATCGTCGAGGCGGCGGACGGCACCGCCGTGCCGGTGGCGCCGAAATCGCGGGCGCCGTGGCTGTCGGTGCTGATGCTGGCGCTGGGCGGCCTCGTTTCCCTCGGGGTCGGCCTGTCGCTGGAGCGGATGATCGCCGATCTGTTCTCGGCCGCGCCCTGGCTCGGCGGCGTCGCCCTGGCCCTCCTCGTGGTGGCGGGGATCGCCTTCCTGGCCCTGGTGATGCGTGAACTCGCCGGCATCTGGCGCGAACGCCGGATCGAGACGTTGCGGGCGAAAGCGGTCGAGGCCATCGCCACGCGGGATCATACCGGCGCTCAGGCGGTGGTCGCCGAGCTCTGCACCCTCTACGCCACCCGCACCGGGCTCGCGGCCGGGCGCCAGCGCCTGAAGGCCCTGGGCGATACGATCCTCGACGTAGACGACCGGATCGGCCTCGCCGAGCACGAACTCCTCGAACCCCTCGACCGGCAGGCCCGCAACGCCATCGCCTCGGCCGCCAAGCAGGTCTCGGCGGTGACGGCGCTGAGCCCGCGCGCCATCGTCGACGTGGCCTTCGTGGTCTTCGCCGCCATGCGCCTCCTGCGCCGGATCGCGACGATCTATGGCGGGCGTCCGGGCTTTCTCGGGTTCCTGCGCCTGGCCCGCTCCGCCTTCGCGCATCTCACGGTCACCGGCGGCATGGCGGTGGGCGAGAGCATGATCCAGCAGGTCCTCGGCCTCGGCATCGCCGCGCGGGTCTCGGCCAAACTCGGCGAGGGCGTCCTCAATGGCCTGATGACCGCCCGGTTCGGCCTCGCCGCCCTGGCGGTCTGCCGTCCGCTCCCCTTCGTCAGGGAGGAGCCGCCGCGCCTGTCGGACGTGGCCGGGGAGCTCTTGAAGCCGATGGGCGGGGCCGAGAAGGCGTGAATCAGAGCCCCTTCAGAAATCCCGCCAGGCGCATCAGCCCCTCGGGCCACGGACCATGCCCGCTCGCCACGTTGATGTGGCCGGATTCGCCGGCATCGACCAGGGCGGCACCCCAGGAATAGGCGAAGTCTTCGGCCCGATCATAGGCGCAATAGGGGTCGTTGCGGCTTGCTACGAGCAACGACGGGAAGGGCAGGGGATCGCGCGGCACCGGCGCGAAATCCGTGACGCTGGAGGGTAGGTTCGGCGTCTGCTCCACATCCGGGAACGCCACGAGGAGGGCGCCCCGCACCTTGCCTTCGGGAAAGGCGGGTGCCGCCTGCACGGAGGCGACCACGCCGAGGCTGTGGGCGATGAGGATCACGGGCCGCGCCGCCGCTTCCACCGCCTCGACGATGCGTGCGCGCCATGAGCCGGCCTCCGGATGGTGCCAGTCGTCCTGCTCGACGATGCGGGCATTGGCCATGCGGGCGGCCCAGCCGGCCTGCCAATGGCCGTCTTCCGAGCCCGCATAGCCGGGGAGGATGAGGATGTCGCAATCGGCGAGCTTCATGCTGCCCGGATAGCGGCTCCCTCGCGCGGCGTCGAGACGGATCAGGGGGATTCACCGAGGGCGTCCACGGCTTGTCCGGCAAGGTTGGCACGGAAGAGCCGTTCGACATCGAGACCGGCGAGGCGACGCAGGCGGCCGGGCAGGTCGGCGATGGCACGCTGGCGTTCGAGAGCGGCCTCTCGCGCCGTTGCGAGGGTCACGGCTTCGAACCGGATCGGATCGCCCGGCCGGCTTTGGGCGAGGCGGCGCAGATCGGCCGAGATCACGGTGGCGATCTTCGGATAGCCCCCGGTGGTCTGGCGGTCCGCCATCAGCACGATGGGCAGGCCGTTGCCCGGCACCTGGATCGACCCCGCGACGGTGGCGTCGGAGACGATGTTGTAGCCGCCCTCGCCATGGGCGATGGCGGGGCCGTCGAGCTGGTATCCCATCCGGTCGGCGCGGTGCGACACGGTGAAGGGCGAGCCGAGCAGCGTGTCGATCCCGCTTTTGGTGAAGCTTTCGGCCTGGGGCCCGAGCATGACGCGGATCGACGCGTTTCGGTCGAGGGGAACGGCATCGACGGTCCGGTCGCCCGGTGCTGCGTACTCCGTCGCGGTGAAAGCGAGCCCGTCGCCGGATCGGAAGAGCCGGCCCTCGGCGCCACCGATCCCGGCGCGGAGATGGAGGGAGACGCTGCCGAGCAGGGAGTGCGCCCCGAACCCGCCGGCCACGGCGAGGTAGACGAACGTCCCTTCGCTCGGTGGGGCGACCTCCAATTCGGTGCCTTCCGCCAGGGTCATGGTCCGATGCCCCGCAATCGGCATGCCGTCGATGCGAAGGGGGCAGGGCGCACCGGCGCTGGCGAACCATCCTCGTCCCGCCTCCACGACGAAGCGGCCGCCGCCGAGCCCGAATTCGAGGACCGGCGCATCCACGGCATTCCCGACGAGGGCATTCGCCGTCGCCATGGCGAGGCGATCCATGGCGCCGGAGACCGAGAGGCCGTAGCGCTGGTAGCCCCGTCGTCCGCCATCCTGGAGGCTGAGCGCGCCGTGGCATCGCGTGATGGCGAGCCTGCCGGTCATGGCACGGTCTCGCACTCGACGATGCGCTCTCCGGCTTGCGCCGCCCGGTCGAGTTCGTCCCATTGGTCCGGGTCGATGGGGAGGAAGCGGATCGCGTCGCCGGGCTCGAACAGGAAGACCGGATCGCGGCCCGGCAGAAACGAGCGCACGGGGGTTCGCCCCAGGAGGTGCCATCCGCTCGGCGCCGCGATGCTCGCCACCAGCGCCTGTACGCCGCCGATGGAGATGGTTCCGGCCGGCGTCCCCGGCCTCGGACTTTCCCGGCGCGACAGGGCGAGGCTGGGGTCGAGACCCGAGAGATAGGCGTAGCCCGGCAGGAACCCGTTCATGGCCACACGATATTCGGGTGCCGCATGCCGGGCCACGACCTCGTCGGGGTTGAGTCCGTGATGGGCGGCGACATCGTCGAGATCGATGCCGAAGGCCCCGCCATAGACCACCGGAATACGCCAGAGCCGGCGTGGCGCCGTCCCGGCGGGGACCGTACCGACGAGGGCGAGAAGCGCGGATTCGATCTCGTCCGGCGCCACCGCGCACGGATCGACGTGAACGGTGAGCGATCGGTAGGTGGGAACGGACTCGACGACCCCCGGGATGCCGGAATCCCGCACGGCATGGTCGAGGGCTAGAACCAGGGCGTTGGCGTCGGGGTCGATCCTCTCACCGAACTCCACGGTGATCGCGGTGTCGCCGCACCAAAGCAGGCGGGGCTGAGGGGCTGACACGGGAGGCCTCGCTCGTCGGATCGTCCGAACGGCCGGGGGCACCCGCCCCTTATGGATTCGGACACGTGTCCCAGTCCCAACATAGAAGGGGCGGCGCTGTCGAGCGCCGCCCCTCTTTCATCCTGAAACTCCCTGAGGACGGTCTCAGTGCGTCCGCACCGGCGGAACGTCGGGCTTCTGGAACGGTTCGGCCCCACGCTGTGTCGCGGCGTTGATGTTCTCAGGGTCGAGGGCGCTTTCCACGAACTCGCGGCCACGGTCGGCGAAGTCACGGGCATAGCGAAGGCCCTGGTCCTTCACTTCGTCGGCCCATGGTCCCACGGCCTGATCCTCGCGGCGCGTCCGCGGCAGGAGGGCACCGAGGAGCAGACCCGCCGCGAGGCCGACGACGCCCACGAGAAGCGGGTTCTCGGTAACGAACTGCTCGACGTTGGTCTTGCCCCGGTCGAGGCGCTGGCTGCCGCGCTCGGCGAACTCGCCGATGCTGCGACGCGTGGACCGGTGGGTGTCCGACGCCCAGTCCCGTGCGTCGTCGTAGGTCTCGGACGCGCGGTCGATCAGCTTGTCCGCCTTGTCCTTCACGGTGTCCCGCGCATCGAGCGCGGCGGCCTTGGCCCGGTCGGCATAGCCCTCGGCCTTGACCTTGGCATCGTCGGCGAGGTTGCCGGCCTGATCGCGGATATCGCCCGCCGTCGCCCGCGTCTCGGTGCGGGCTCGCTCGGAGATGTCGTGGAGCGAACGACTGGTCTCGTCCCCGTGGGGGAGGCCGGCGGCGAGGGCGATGTCGTCGGGAAGGGAGCTCTTGGGCTCACCCGGTATGCTGCTGTGGCTCATGGAGGCGATTCCTGTCGGATGGGAATGGAGCGGCGAGGCCGCTGCCGGGTCAGTCAGATTTCGATCGGCCTTGTGGAGGCTCAAATCTGTGTTTCCTCCGCCAGTTCCTTCACGGGCTGACGGGTCGGCTGGTCCGGATCGTAGACTTTCGCGGCCGCCGTCTGCGTCACCGGCAACGTGGCGTCCGCGTCGACGATATTCCGCTTGGGCAGCGTCGGCTTGTCCTTGGCCGTGCGGTGCAAGAGCCAGCCGATCCCCGCCGCGATGAGAAGGACGGGCACGGGGTTGCGGCGGATCGCATCGAGTGCCCCGTCATAGGCTCCGCTCAGTGGGGTACGGCGGACATTGCCCAGCATGTCATCGACGATGCTCGGGACGGAGAGCCTGTCCTGGATGCGGTCGATGGTCTGGTCGAGGCGGGCACGGCTCGCCTCGATGTCCTTCTCGAGGTCGTTCAACGATTCACTCATCCCGATACCCTTTCGGACAATGCGCGCGCATCCTGGCGCATCTGCCGTGTCGTGCGGGTCGGCGCCAGTGTGGAGAGGGACATGGCGTTCCGTCCGATCAGGGCGAAGACGATGGCGACCACAAGAAGCACGCCGCCGACGATGAGGGCGGACAGGGCTTCCGAATGCACCACCGTGGCGAGCCACTTCACCAGGGCGTCCACCAGGACGAACAGGGCGACGACCCCGAACACGCCGGCGCCGACCATCAGCGCGAGGCCGATGAACAGCGTCCGGACGTTGCTCGTCATCTCGGTGCGGAAGAGCGCCATCTCCTTGCGCGCGAGTTCGCTCGTCTCGCGCAGGGCATCGCCGACGAGGCTTTGAATGCTGGATTGCGGGCCGTTCGACATGACGTCCGGCCTAGCTGCGGAACGCGTCGCGGGCATCGCGGTGGGGCGCGATGCTCGACGACTTGATGAAGCGCGAGACGACGAAGCCGGTCACGAAGGTCGCGACGGCAACGGCGACGGGAGCGCGGCGGGCGAAGGCTTCCGCCTCGTCGTAGAACTCGGCGAAGCTACGGTTCTCGATGGAGGTGCCGAGCTGTTCGAGACCCTCGGCGGCGCTGTCGAAGAACGCCTTGATGTTCGGCTGCTCCTCGAAGGACTTGCTGGAATCCCGCAAGCCCTGGGCGATATCGTTCACCGACTGGGCGGCGTCGCCCTTGCGGCGATCGGCATAATCGGTAGCCTGGGCCCGCGCGGCGGCGACGAAGCCCCGGCCGCGCTCGACGGCCACGTCGGCGATGCCCTCGACATCGCCCTTCAGCGCACGCCAATCGCCAGTCGGAGTAGCAGCCTCGCCGGAGCCGATCCCGGGGGCGTTCGCCGCGGATGCCGGGCCAGTTGGTTGGTTTGCGTTCACGGGCATACTCCTCGATCGCTCTTGGGCGATGTCACATGTGGCTCTTCAACAACATGGAAACAGACGCGGTTCCGCAAGGAATGCTCATCGTCGAACGATGGACGAGGGCCCGGGCGCGACATCCCCGCCGATGCGCGCCGCGCCGCGTTCCCATAAGACCGTTCGACGTCGCAAAACCGATGGTGAAGCGGCATCGTCGGGCGGGGGACGGGCCGCGTGATCCACTACGGAACCGACATTCGTCTCGCCCTGCCCTGGCCGTGGACGATGCGGTCGGTTAGGTTGGCTGACGGAATATGAACAGACGCGGCTGTATCGGACGGATCACGGTCGCGTTACGCGCGTTGAACATCGGAATGTCTTGTCCGGCGTGCCTTGGGTGCGCTGCACGCTGAGGACCGGAGCCCGCTGAGTGGCACGCCTTGTCATCGTATCGAACCGTGTGGCCATCCCCGAGGACAGCGGAAAATCCGTTGCCGCAGGGGGCTTGGCGGTCGCCGTCAAGGAGGCCTTCACGTCCTATGAAGGCTTGTGGTTCGGGTGGAGCGGCAAAGTCGTCGAGGATCCGTCCGAGGAGCCCGAGCTCATCGATCGCGGCCGTGTGCAATACGCTGTGGTCGATCTCTCACCCCAAGACCACCGCGAGTATTACAGCGGCTTTGCCAATCGCGCCCTCTGGCCGATCATGCATTACCGTCTCGGCCTCGGGGCATTCTCCCGCTCGGATTATGCCGGCTACCAGCGCGTCAACCGCATCTTCGCGCGGGCGCTCGCCAAGCTGATCGAGCCGGACGACATCATCTGGGTCCACGATTATCACCTGCTGCCCCTGGCCTCGGAGCTGCGCGGTCTGGGCATCGCCAACCCCATCGGCTATTTCCATCACATCCCCTGGCCCGCCGCGGACGTGTTCAACACGCTGCCGGCCAGCAACGACCTCCTGCGCGGCATCGCCGATTACGACCTGATCGGCCTTCAGACCGATCCGGACGTCCACAACCTCTCCCGCAACCTCATCGACGAGTTGCGGGCGATCCCCCTCGGCGGCGGCTCGCTGATGGTGGACGGCCGCCGGACCCGCATCCGCAGCTTCCCGATCGGCATCGATGTGGCCGGGTTCAAGGAGGCGGCGGAGAATGCCGGTGCGAACAAGACCGTCCGCGAGACCATGGCGGGCCTTCGCACCCGCAAGCTCCTCATCGGCGTCGACCGGCTCGATTATTCCAAGGGCGTGCCCGAGCGCATGGAGGCGGTGGACCGCTTCTTCGCCTCGAACCCCGACCAGCGCGGCAACGTCGTCTATCTGCAGATCACGCCGAAATCCCGCACCGAGGTTCCGGAATACGAGGAGCTCAGCCGCGAGGTGAACGAGACCGTCGGCGAGATTAACGGCGCGCTCGGTGAGCCCAACTGGACGCCGATCCAGTATGTGACGAAGGCCTATCCGCGCCCCGTCCTGGCGGGTCTCTATCGCGCCGCCCGCGTCGGCCTGGTGACGCCCATGCGCGACGGCATGAATCTGGTGGCGAAGGAATACATCGTCGCCCAGACGGCTGACGATCCGGGCGTTCTCGTTCTGTCGAAATTCGCAGGCGCGTCCCGGCAATTGCCCGAGGCTCTGCTGGTCAACCCCTACGACCGGTTCGAGGTGGCGGAAGCGATCCGCACGGCACTCTACATGCCGCGCGGGGAGCGGATCGAGCGCTGGAAGCCCATGGTCGATCGCATGACACGCGAAGACGTGGATTGGTGGGCGCGCAATTTCCTCACCGACCTGGAGAATTTCCGGACCATCGAGCGCGAGCCGCCCCGCGCGGCCGCCGCCGCCGAGTAGCGGCGACCTCCTCATCGGTACGACAGCGCGAGCCTTATTGTCTCCCTCGGCCGGTTGCCGGGGATAGGCGGCGGGCGGGGTACCGGGGTATCGTTCTTGCGTAACCCCGTTCCGAGACCCGGCTCGCGTTCGCCGAGCCGATGCACCTGCGAAAGACATCCATGATCGGCATCGACGATGGCGTGCCCGAGCCTCTCGGGGCGCATTTCGACGGCCGGGGTGTCAATTTCGCGCTGTTCTCGGAGAATGCCACCGGCGTGGACCTGTGCCTGTTTGAGCCGGGCGAGCGCCATGAGAGCCGTGTCGTCCCGCTGCCCTGCCGCACCGACGATGTCTGGCACGGTTACCTGCGCGGCGTGTTTCCCGGGCAGCTCTACGGCTACCGGGTCCACGGACCGTGGGAGCCCGCCAACGGGCATCGCTTCAACCCGGCCAAGCTGGTGCTCGACCCGTATGCGCGCGAGATCCAGGGCCGCATCCGCTGGCACGATTCCCTGTACGGGCACCGTCGCGGCCTCCAGCGGGAGGACCAGATCGACCGGCGCGACAGCGCGACCTTCATGCCGCGCGGGGTGGTGACGGCGCCCGACCTGCCCGAGCTCGCGCTCAATCCCATCCGCAAGCCCCTGGGCCAGACGGTGATCTACGAGGCCCACGTCAAGGCGCTGACGCAGCTTCACCCCGCCATCCCCGAAGCCGAGCGCGGCACCTACGCCGCCCTGGCCCATCCGGCGATCATCGAGCACCTGTTGAAGCTCGGCGTGACGGCGATCGAGCTCCTCCCGATCCAGGCCTTCGCCGATGACCGGTTCCTGGTGGAGAAGGGGCTCGTCAACTTCTGGGGCTACTCGCCGCTGGGCTATTTCGCGCCGGAGCCGCGCTATCTCGGAGCGGCCGGGACCGGCGGCCTCAAGGCGGCGATCCGCGAACTCGCCGCGGCCGAGATCGAGGTCATTCTCGATGTCGTCTACAACCATACCTGCGAGGCCGATCATACCGGACCGACCGTGTCGTTCCGCGGCATCGACAATGCCAGCTATTACAAGCTCAACCCGGAGAACCGGCGGCAGGAGATCGACTGCACCGGGTGCGGCAACACCCTGGACCTCGACCATCCGAGGGTCATGCAGCTTGTCCTCGATTCCCTGCGGCACTGGGTGACCGCCTACGGCGTCGCGGGGTTCCGCTTCGATCTCGCCACCAGCCTCGGCCGCACACCGCACGATTTTGCGCCCAAGGCCGCCTTCTTCCAGGCCATCGCACAGGATCCGATCCTGTCCCGCGCCAAGATGATCGCGGAACCGTGGGATATCGGCATGGGCGGCTACCAGCTCGGCGCCTATCCGCGCGGCTGGGCCGAGTGGAACGACCAGTTCCGGGACAGCGTCCGCGGCTTCTGGCGGGGCGACCACGGCGTCCTGCCGAAGCTCACGCAGGTCCTGTCGGGCTCGCGGGAGATCTTCTCCGGCTCCGGCCGCTCGCCGCTCGCCAGCATCAACTACGTGGCGAGCCACGACGGCTACACCCTGGCCGACGTCGTGGCCTACGAGGAGAAGCACAACCACGCCAACGGCGAGAACAACCGCGACGGCCACGGCCACAACCTCTCTCGCAATTACGGCGTCGAGGGCCCGACGGACGATTCCGCGATCCTGGCCGTGCGGGCACGGCAGAAACGCAACCTCCTGGCGACGACGCTGCTGGCCCAGGGCGTCCCGATGCTCCTCGCCGGGGACGAGCGGTCGCGCAGCCAGAACGGCAACAACAATGCCTATGCGCAGGACAACGCGGTCAATTGGGTCGATTGGGAGATTGATCCCGATCCCGGGCTTACGGCCTTCATCGCCAACCTGACCCGCCTGCGCCGGGAACAGCCGGCCCTGCGCCGCCTGACTTTCCTCACCGGTGCGATCATCGGCGACGGACCCCTGCGCGACGTCCATTGGCTCTCGCCCTGCGGCGCGGAAATGGACGACGAGGCTTGGAGCGACGGATACCGGCAAGCCTTCGGCATGCAGATCGGCAACGACCTGCCGAGCGCGGACCGCCTGCTGATCCTCATCAACGCCGCCGACGAGCCGATCGATTTCACCCTTGCCCCGGTCGTCGGCGGGCCATGGATGATCGTCTTCGACACCACCCGGCCGACGGGCACCGTCCAGGCCGGACAGGCGCTGTTTCCCCCCAATGCGCGCCTGCGCCTCGATCCGCGTTCTCTCTACGTCCTGCGCGCGAGACAGGCCGCGTCCTACGAGATCTGAACCCCCGTTCGTCTCACGAGGGCGGGGATCAGCGTTCGTCCACGCCGCGCCATGCCGGACGACGATCGGTCTCCGCCAGGGTATCGCGCGACGTGCCGCCGACCGACCCCGCCACCTGCCGGACCAGGGCGTCGGCACCCTGGCTCAGCGCCCTGTCGCGCGCCTCGCGGGGCAATGCTTCCCAGGCGACCGACGCGGTTTGCTCGAGGGACGGCGCCGACGGGCGCGCCGCGAGGGCCGGATCGTCGCGATGGGCGGCGAGGTAGGAGAGCACGCCGATCGCCAGGCAGGCGCGAATAAGGAACGACATGGAAGTCCCGGGTTGGTTCGGTGCCGGCCGTGAGCGGCCCATTGCGACCGAGCGTCGGCGCAGAACGTAAAGCCCTTCTCACGCGCCCTCGGATATCGAGAACCATGGTGAACGCGGCTTTGCCGCCATGCCCCTGCGAACCGGCATGTCGTGCCCGGCCCTGTGGATAGCGGGCGATGTGACCCGAAAGGAACCTTGCACCGAACAGGTCCGGTTACGGACCGGAAAGCATCCGCGAACAATCGGTCGGGTCTGCGCAACACTCGCTTAAGTCGGGTCTGCGAGGTTTGGCATCAGTCGAGTTCAAGTCGAACTCGGGTCCAAGTCCAGCAAGGGGCGACGAAGCGGCCAGTACGGCACTTCGCGCTGTGCGTGTGCGTATTGCGTATCTACAGCGGCCTGGCTTCCATGATCGATCTCCGGCTCGCCGGGCTCGTCCACGAGTCGGTGGTCGAAGACGATGCCGTGCGGTTCCGGCACGAGCGGTTCCTGGTGTCTCGCCTCGCCACCGGGATCGTGATGATGGCCGCCCTGCCGCCCTACCTGCTCTGGCGCGGCGTCCCCTCCGGCCTCGAAGTCCTCGCCATCGCCAGCCTGATGCTGCCGGTCTTCGCCGCCGTGTTCCTGTCGCGGACGGGAATCCTGTGGGTCGCCCATGCGATCTCGTCGGCGGGTCTCACCGGCCTCGTGGTCTGCCTCGCCCTGATGTCGGGCGGCGTGAACTCCGCCGCCGCGATCTGGCTGGTGGCGATCCCCCTCGAGGCCGTCGTGTCCGGCTCGCGCCGGGCGACGCTGGCCGCCGCCATCATCGCGATGATCGGCGCCCTCGTCGTTGCGTTCCTGCCGCACGGCTCCCTCTCGCTGCCTCTTCTCGACCTGTCCCGGTCCCTGGCGATGCCGGTCTTCGCCATCACCGCCATCGGTCACGTGGCCGCCCAGGCCATGGAGCATCTGCGCCACGAGGGCCGCTGGCTCGCCCGGATGCGCGACAACGAGATGCGCGACCGCATGCTGCTCTCGGCCATCGACGACCTCGTCACCTGGCACGACCGGAACGGTCGCATCATCGAAGCCAGCGCCTCCTCGGCCCGCTTCGTCGGCGTCGAGTCCGTTCGCCTGCGCGGATACGGGCTCCTCGACCGCGTCCATGTGGGAGACCGTCCCGCCCTTCTGCAGACGATCAGCGACGTGGCCGCCAGCGGTATGCCGGCGACCGTCCAGTTCCGCCTGCATCTCGACCCGGCGGCCCTGCGCGCCGAAGGCGAGCCGCGGGTGATCTTCGCCGAGATGCGGGCCCACCGCATCGCCGGCACCCTGTCCGGGGTCGAGGGGTCGAGCGTGGTCGCCGTGACCCGCGACGTCAGCGAGCATCGTCGCCACGCGGAGGAGCTGGAGCGCGCGCGCGCCGAGGCCGAACGCGCCGACGATCTGAAGAGCCGCTTCCTCGCCACGGTCAGCCATGAGCTGCGCACGCCGCTCAACGCCATCATCGGCTTCTCGGAAGTCCTCGCCGGCCAGAGCTCCATGACCCTCGGCCCCGAGCGCAGCCGCGAATATGCCGAGATCATCGGTAGCTCCGGGCGCCATCTCCTCGACGTGGTGAACGCGCTCCTCGACATGTCGCGGATCCAGAGCGGGAATTTCGATTACGTCCCCGAGACGATGAATGTCGGCTCCCTCGTGCGGACCTGCTGCGACCTGATGCAGCTGCGGGCCGATCAGGGCGGGATCACCCTCGTGCGCGGCAACGAAGCGCCGGGTATCGAGATCAATGCGGACCCGCGCGCCTGCCGCCAGGTGCTCATCAACCTCCTGTCCAACGCGGTGAAATTCACCGCGCCGGGCGGGCGGATCGAGGTCTCGTTCCGGCGGAGCGCGTCGCATCTCGACATCGTGGTGGCGGATACGGGAATCGGCATCGGCGCCGACGACCTGCCCCGGATCGGTGCGCCGTTCTTCCAGGCCGGCAGCGGATACGACCGGACGCATGAGGGAACCGGACTCGGTCTCTCGGTGGTGCAGGGGCTCGTCGGCCTCCATGGCGGCAGCATCTCCATCGAGAGCGCCGAACGCCAGGGCACCAGCGTGACCGTGACGCTGCCCATCGATTGCCGGCGCGGATCGAGCACCGCTCCCCCGGCCCTGATCCGGACCGGCATTCGTCGCTCGGCGCCCCTGCCGGTGCCGGAGGGGACGGTGGTCCCGGTGCGCCGGCCCATGGGTCTGTTCGACCCCGCGCCCGAGGCGGTGAGAGAACGCTACATTCCGATGCAGCGCGCGGGATGAGTACCTCATCCGATCACCGCACCCCGACGCGCACCTCGTCCCGGCTTCGACGGCCCGGACGCGGTGCGCGCGGCCCGTACCGGCGCGGCGTTTCGCCGGAGCCGGTCTTCCGTTGTCGGCTCGACTCGTCGGGCCGTCTTCCGCGTTCGAGAGGATAGACCATGCGCGAACCGCTGCCGAAGCGCGACCAGCGCGAGATCGTCGTTCCGACCAGGGCCGCGCCGAATGCCGCTCCGCGCCGGAAACCCGCCTCCACCCTCGCGCGCCGGCCCGCCTTCGGCTGGCTTCGCGGCGTGGCCTCGGCCATCGGCAGCTTTGGCCGGCTCTGCCTGCGCAGGCCGGGGGAGGTTCTCGGCTCGGTGGTCGCCATTGGCGCGGTGGCGGCCGTGGCCATGAATGCGCTGGGCTACCAGGGAGGCCGCCATCCGGCGCCGCTCTTCCCCACCCTCGGCAAGGGCACCGCCGCCAAGACCACGGCCGGCCCGTCACCCGAGCCGGTGAAGGTCGCGGAGGCCCCGCCGCGCAGGATCGAGGCGCCGAAGGTAGAGACCGCTCCCGAGCCCAAGGCCGCTCCCGAGCCCAAGGCCGCACCAGCGACCGAGGCGGCCAGACCGGCGGCCAAGCCCGCTTCGGCCGCCCCGTCCACCAAGCGCGACGTCATCGCCGACATCATCAAGGCCGGGGAGACCACGGCTTCGGTGACACCGAAACCCGACCAGGCCGTGGCGCAGGCGCAGCGGGCCCTGGTGAAACTCGGATACGGACCGCTCGTCGCCGACGGCGTCCTCGGCCCCGGAACACGGGCGGCCATCGAGAAGTTCGAGCGCGACCGCAAGCTGCCGGTGAAGGGCGTCGCCGCCGGCCGCACCTTGCGCGAACTCGCCTCGCGCGCCGGTTCGACCAAGGGGTAGCGCGAGGCATCCCGCGTTCGGAACCCGCTCGCGGTCTCCGCGAGGCTACTGGATTTACGCATCTGGTCGATGCTGGCTCCCCCTATCCAGAAGGGTTCGACGTGAAGCGCGACGGACTCCCTCTCCTTCCAGGAGAGGGGACCCGCGGATCCCATGAGATGTACGAATGCCGTAGCCCCGCGAAGGGTGGTGTTCCCGTTCGTCCGCCTCAGCGCGCAGAACCCCGAAAGCCTTTCAAAGCATCTGGCTATCGCACGGGCGAGCCCGTCACTTCCTCAGCGGCACGCCCTTGGTGGTGAAACGCGGCGCGCCCGGATGGCGCATGGGTCGCGGCTGGCCTCCCGCCTTGCCCGAGCCCGTTCCCGGCGGCTGCGAGAACGGAATGAGCTGGTCCGGCCTCGGCCCGATGAGATCCGCCCGGCCCATCGCCCGCAGCGCCTCGCGCAGCAGGGGCCAGTTCTCGGGGTCGTGGTAGCGCAGGAACGCCTTGTGCAGCCTTCGCTGCCGCATCCCCTTGATCGCGTCGACCGGCTCGCTGCCGCCGCGCCGCACGCCCTGCAACGGGTTGATCTCGGTGTGATACATGGTCGTGGCCGTCGCCATGGGCGAGGGCAGGAACGTCTGGACCTGATCGGCGCGATAGTCGTTCTTCTTGAGCCAGACGGCGAGGTTCATCATGTCCTCGTCGGTCGTGCCAGGATGCGCCGCGATGAAATACGGAATCAGGTAGTACTTCTTGCCGGCTTTCTTGGCGGCGGCGTCGAACATCTCCTTGAAGCGGTCGTAGGTGCCGATTCCCGGCTTCATCATCAGGTCGAGGGGGCCGCGCTCGGTGTGCTCGGGCGCGATCTTGAGACGGCCACCGACGTGATGGGTCACGAGTTCCTCGACGTATTCGGGGCTTCGGACCGCCAGATCGTAGCGCACGCCGGAGGCGACCATCACCTTCTTGACGCCCTCCACCTCGCGGACCTTGCGATAGAGCCGGATCAGGTCGTCGTGCGAGGTGTTCAGGTTCGGGCAGATGTCCGGGAAGACGCAGGACGGCAGCCGGCACGCCGCCTCGATCTTCGGGTCCTTGCAGGCCATCCGGTACATGTTCGCCGTCGGCCCGCCGACATCCGAGATCACCCCGGTGAAGCCCGGGGTCTTGTCGCGGATCAGCTCGATCTCGCGCAGGATCGAGGCCTCCGAGCGGTTCTGAATGACGCGGCCCTCGTGCTCGGTGATGGAGCAGAAGGTGCAGCCGCCAAAGCAGCCGCGCATGATCGTCACCGAGAACTTGATCATGTCCCAGGCGGGGATCTTCGCGTCGCCGTAGGACGGATGGGGGGCGCGGGCATAGGGCAGGTCGTAGACCGAATCCATCTCCTCGCTGGAGAGCGGGATCGGCGGCGGGTTCAGCCACAGGTCGCGGTCGCCGTGGCGCTGGACGAGGGGGCGGGCATTGCCGGGATTGGCCTCCCGGTGAAGCACCCGCGAGGCGCGGGCATAGGCCTCCTTGTCGTCCTTGACCTCGTCGTAGGCCGGGAGCCGGATCACGGTTTCGCCGGGGCGGCGGCTGGCGGCCTCGTCGGCCGAATCGAGATCGTCGGCGGGCAGCTCGGTGTAGTGCTCCGGCACGCGGCGGAACAGGGCCACGCCCCGGACCGAGTCGAGCTCGTGCGGCGCCGCGCCGGCCGCGAGGCGGTTCGCCACCTCGACCACGGCGCGCTCGGCATTGCCGTAGAGGAGGAGATCGGCCTTCGCGTCCGCCAGGATCGAGCGGCGCACCTTGTCGGACCAGTAATCGTAATGGGCGATGCGGCGCAGCGACGCCTCGATGCCGCCGAGGATGATCGGCACGTCCTTGTAGGCCTCGCGGCAGCGCTGCGTGTAGACGATGGTGCAGCGGTCCGGGCGGGCGCCGCCTTCCCCGCCCGCCGTGTAGGCGTCGTCGCTTCGCAGGCGACGGTCCGCCGTGTAGCGGTTCACCATCGAATCGAGATTGCCGCCGGTGACACCGAAGAACAGCCTCGGCCTGCCCAAGGCCTTGAACGGCTCCGCCGAGTGCCAGTCGGGCTGGGCGATGATGCCGACCCGGAATCCCTGCGATTCGAGCAGCCGGCCGATGATGGCCATGCCGAAGCTCGGATGATCGACATAGGCGTCGCCCGTCACCAGGACGATGTCGCAGGCATCCCACCCGAGTGCGTCCATCTCGGCGCGGCTCATGGGCAGGAACGGCGCCGCCTTCCCGTAAAGCGGCAGCTTGCAGGCGATGGGAGCCAGGGATCGACTCGCGGAAGCTTGGAGGTCCATGGGCCGTGCATAGACCGCCGAGGCTCAGAGCTCAACGAGAGCGAGGAGGCCGGGAGCCGCGACCGCATCGGAGCGGATGAGATTGGCTTTCAGTTCGCACTGGAAGCCGAAAACCGGCACGGTCCGGGATCAACCACCTCAGCCGCTGACAAGGCTTGTCACACCGATTGGCTGCGTGCTCATCTTTCGAAAATTGACACTATGAGAACGATGTTCAGCAAGCGCGATGTGAATGACGATATGAGATAAGACAAGTGCTGCCAAGGCATGTCTTGCTACCGCGAACCTCGGCGCGTCGAGGCCACCTTCTTCCGCATCAGCGACATCCGTCGGCTTGCCAGCCGGTACGACAATCTGACGGGCAACGATGCCTTCGCCCTCGCGCTCGCCGCCATCATCATCTTCTGGTGCTGATTGAATGTAGACCCGATCTACTGACGCGAACCTTGTCCTATCATTGCATATTAACCAATTTGGTGTTGACAGAGCATCGGTCACGCAGGGATCGGCATCCTCGGTATGACGCGACACGAAAAGGTGGGATCGATCGGCGGCCTTGCAAGGCCGATCCTGCCGGAACCTGAATTCTCGGAATGCTGTCGGATCGCGCGGGCGCTCTTCCATGCAGCGGCCGCCTCCGTTTGTCTTCGTGGAGAGTCCCGGACCTGGACGGATCTTGGTTCCGACGCAGGCCCCCAACTGAGGAATGCGGCTGAGATGGCCGATGGACGGCCCGATTGGGACTGGCCCGCGCTCTGGTGCGGCGACACCCGAACCGACCCGGCCTTTACCGGATGGCTGCCGGCCAGCAACGCCGACATCGGCTTTTTTGCGAGCGCCCCGTTCGGTCCAGATCAGATCGGCCGGCTGTCCGTGCTGGATACCCGTCCGCAAGCCGGCTCGGCCGAGAAAATCAGGCTCCTTACCGACCTCGCCGCCATGGCCGGGCAAATCTACGATCTGGCCCGTGCCGTGCGCGGGGCCACGGAGCGGGAGGCGGAGTTTCGTCACCTCGCGGAAATGTCCACCGATACGATCATTCGCGGCAATCTCGACGGTGTCCGCCTCTACGTCTCACCCTCCATCCGGGCGCTGCTCGGATACGAGCCGGAAGAACTCGTGGGACGCAAGGCGATCGATATTGCCCACCCGGACGATATCCCGAACTTCCGGCGGTTCATGCAGAGCGTGCGAAACGGTGACATCGAGGTCGCCGTCATCGAACTGCGTCTCCAGCACAAGAACGGCGCGTGGGTCTGGATGGAAGCATCCCTACGCTTGAGCCGCGATCCTGATACGCAGGCGCCGAACGGCTACGTCGTCTCGGTTCGCGACGTCGGGCGGCGCAAGCTGCTGGAAGAGCGGCTGGAACAGCTTGCGTCCTTCGATCCTCTGACGGGCTTGCCCAATCGGTCGCAGTTCAGCCAACGCCTTCAGGCCGCGCTCGACCGCTCGAGCCGCATCGGCGAAAGCGTTGCGCTCTTCTACATGGACCTCGACAACTTCAAGGGCATCAACGACACGATGGGGCATGCGGCCGGTGACAGCGTTCTGAAGGTTTGTGCGGCCCGTCTGCGCGCTGAGTTGAGGCAATGCGATTTCGTTGCCCGCCTCGGAGGTGACGAGTTCACGGCCATCCTGACAGCCGGTGAACCGGAACTGCCCGAGTTGGCCCAGCGCCTCGTATCCGCGGTCGGCGTGCCGATCCCTTATGGCGGCCAGGAGTTCCGCGTCGGCCTGAGCGTCGGCATCGCCCGCGCGCCGTGCGATGGCACATCTGCGGACATCCTGCTGTCTGCAGCCGACCGAGCGCTTTATCGGGCCAAAGCCGCCGGCCGGAATACCTTTCGGTTCTGAGTGCCTTCTCTGTCGGCCCTCCTTCAGGCCGGTCCCCGTGCCACGGCTTCGGTGCTATAGGCGGGCCATGCCTCGCCTGCGCTCCGATTTCTGGGTCTCGGCCCATCTCCGCCGCCTCGCCGTCGAGGGGATCGACGCCGTGCAGCGTCGGCGCGGTTCGCCCGAGGCGGGCGCGATCTTCGTGAAGGTCGATCGCCTGGACGGCCGGGCCGATCTCTATGGTCCGGCCCCGCAATCCCTCGTCGATACCGGGGATGGGGCCGATCGCAGCTTCGTCCAGGTGATGAGCGAAGCCTCGCCGCCCGATGTCGAGCTCCGCCTCGGCCGGGAACTGCGCTTCGACGACGATCTCTGGATCATCGAGATCGACGACCGTGCGGGCCGCCACCACCTCGATCTCGCCGAATAGGACGGGTCGCGACCCGGCGGATGCTCAGTTCGAAGCCGATTGCCGCACCCGGCCGGGGAGGGCAGGGCGAAGCGGGGCCCGTTCGGTAGCGGCCGGCGGCATGCGCGGGCGGGCCGCATCGGGTGCGGTGTAGGGCTGGTGGGCGCTGCCGCCGTTGAGCCGCTCGGGCAGCGGCTTGTCGAGGACCGCGCTGAGAAGGTCGCGGGCCGCGCCGCGCGGGATGGTGCGGAAGAGTTTCACCAGGTCGTAGACCCGGTCCACCGAACGCGCCACGGTCTCGTTGAGGGTGAGGAAGACATACACCGCCTCCTCCTCGTGCAGCCCGGCCGCGCGAAGGGCGAGGGTGAGGAGTTCGTAGCGCTGGCTCGGGTCCGGTGTCGCCGCGAGGAAGTTGCGCTGCAGGCCGAGCATCTCGGCGAGGGCCGCGACGAAGCCGGCGACGTCGTTTCGGCCCGAAAAGCCGGTGAGGACGGCGCCCGCCTCGCGCGGCACGGGAGGCGACGGCCGAAGGGCTGCGCGCGAGCCCGCCGCCCGGCCGATCGCCTCGCGCAGTTCTTCGTCGGCGAAGAGGAACAGCGGCGCCAGATCCCCCGGCGCGAGGTCGGGGCGGGCGAGAAGCGCCTGGGCCAGATCGGGCTTCGTCCGCGCGCGGCCGACGAGGAGGGCGACCGTGGAGCCCTGAAGGGCGAGCTGCCAGTTCTCGGCCAGGGCGAGATCGATGGCGGCCACGTCGCGCGAGGCCATTTCCTCGATGAGGCTGCGGCTCAGATCGGCCCTGCGGGCGATGGCGGCGGCGATGTCGGAGCCGTCGGAGAGGGCGGCTTCGATCACGCGGGCCGAGAGGTCCGGCGCCTGCGCGATGATGAGATCCCTGATCTCACCGCCTCGCGCGGCAAGCGCCGCGAGCACGGATTGCGGTGTCGCGGGGAAGGGCGCCAGCTTGCGTGCCACGATCTCGGCGGTCTCGTCGTCGACGGTGGGGATCAGACCGCCGGCGAGGGATTCGAACGCCTCCACCGTCTTCCGGTCCCGCACCGAGGCGGTGAGGAACAGATCGGTCTGCACCCGGAGGATGACAGGTTTCAGATCGAGGTCACCGAGACGCGACAGTTCGATCAGGCCGGAGAAGTCCGGCGCATCGTCGAGAGATGGGGACATGGCACTTCGTTTACGCAGAACTCGCTGGACACAGCTTTAGCGAGCTTGCGTGAACCGACCTTTAAAGGGCGCCGCCGCGGCGCCGCCCTTCTTGCCCCATTGCGGGATCAGCCGACGAGCCGGGCCTTGGACTCGGGCGCGGCATCGGACCCCTTCGGCGGCGGAAACACCACCGGCGTCGCAGCCCCCGTGGCCATCGGCCCGGTCACGGGAGCCGAGGGCTTCGATACCATCGTCGCCCCGTTCACGGTGACGGGTTCGGTGGGCTTTGCCGGCGCGGCTGCGGGCGTCGTCACCGGGGCCGGCATCTCCGTGCCCGGAATCGAGGTCGCGAGGGCCGGCTGGTTGCGGTCGTCCCTGTCGTCGAGGTCGCCGGTCACATCGTTGCCGGACGGGCCTTCAAGCAGCTCGGTCGGTGCCTTCCAGACGAAGGCGTCGAGATGGCCGGTGACCGGCGAGACCGGCGCCCAGCGCTCGGAGGCGACCCCGTCGGCGATCCACATCGGATCGCGCGGGGCATGGGCGGCGCGGGCCAGCCATTCGCGCGCCCGGCCGGAGCCGGCGCCGTGCTCGGCTTCCTCGACCTTCGCCATGGCGAGGCAGGCGCGCACCGTCGGGCGGTCTGCCAGGAGAGGCGCAAGGGCCTCGCGCGCCTTGCCGAATTCCTGCGCCTCCAGGGCCGCCTGCGCCAGGGCGAGACGGGCTTCGGGATGCCAGGTGGAGATCCGGGCCAGGTTTTCGGCCCTGGCCAGACGGTCGCGCACGGAATCGCCGACGCGCAGGCCGAGATAGACCTTGGCGAGATCCGGATGGGGATTGGCGCGCCAGGCCGCCTCGACGATCTTGGCGGCCTTCTTCAGGTCGCCGCGCCGAGCCAGGAGGCGCCCGGCGACGCAGGCGGCGGGGACGAGGTCCGGCGCCAGCTTGACCGCATCGAGAGCGCGCTGCGTCGCCGCCTCGGGCTCGCCCGCTTCGCGGGTCTGGGCGGCGGCGGTGAGGAGCACGGCGCGCTGGCGGCGGGCGAGCCCCTTCTCGATGAGGCCGAGGGAGGCGCGGCGCTCCACCGTCTGGACGGCACCGCTCCAATCGCCGTCTGCGCATTGCGCTTCGAGCATGGCCTCGTTGGCCCAGGTGACGCTGGGGGCGAGGCGTGCGGCCTCGGCTGCATAGGCGCGGGCCGCCACGTCGTCCTCGCGGCGGCGCGCCTCGACGAAGAGGCCACGCAGGCCCAGCACCCGCGTCTCGGGATCGTTGGCCATGCGCTGGAACGCGTCTTCGGCCGCCTCGCGGTCGCCGGAGATCTGTGCGGCCTGCGCCTTCAGCAGCAGTGCCAGGGGCTCGGCGCCGAGCAGGCGCTCGGCATCGCTGGCATGGCGCCGCGCCGCCAGGGGATCGCCCGAGCCGACCGCGACCATGCCGCGAGAGAGGGCCGAGAAGCCCTTGGCCCGTCGCCGCTCCTTGGAGCCGCGGACCAGGGTCTCGGGCAGGGTGATGATGCCCCGCACGATGGCCCAGATGAAGCCGATGACGATGGCGGCGATGAAGACGCCGATCAGGGCGATGGCGAGGCTGGTGGCGAGCTCGTAGCCGTTCCAGACGATGGTGACCGTGCCGGGGCGGTCGGCGATCCACGTCGCCCCGAAGGCGGCGATGGCGAGAAGGGCTAGGAAGGCGAGGGCGCGCCACATGGGATCACGAACTCCGGAAGGTGGCGTCGGCCCGGGAGGGGACGCGCGTATCGGGAAAGGCGGGCGCGCCGCGCCCGCAGATGATGATCGAGTTGGCCTCGTCCGGCATTCCGGACGGCGGAGCCGGAGGGGCGATCCTCATCGGGCGGTGCCGGTGGAGGGCAGCGCCTTGAACGCATCCGCCAGCAGCGCCTGCGCGGCGTCACCCGCCGCGGCGCGCGAGGCGAGCTTGGTGCCGAACTCGCCGGACTGTGCGCGTACATCCTCCGGCAGGCCGGCGAACGCCTTGGCCGCCTCGGCGATGGCGCCGCGATCCAGGGCGTCCTGTACCTTCGGTACCGCGTCCTCGGCCGCGGCCTCGCCGGGGGCGGCGGGAGCGTCGACCTTGCGGACCTGGACGATGGATTCGGCCATGCTCATCAAGCGCTGCTTGATGTCGCCGGTCTCGGCCACGGATTTAGCCTGCGCCGCCTTGCGACTCGCGGCGATCCGCTCGGCGATGGGACGGAACTCGGCCGCCAGCCCCCTCGCCGTCGGGGCACCCTTGTCGGCGAAGGCCGCGACCGCGCTGAGCCGCGCCGGATCGCCCGGCTCGGAGCTGCGCAGGGCCGCCAGCGCATCCGCATAGGGTGAGCCGGTGTTCAGCGCGCCGACGATGCGATCGGCCGCGACGACCCGCATGGCGGCCTGGACGGTGGAGGCCTCCGCGCGGGTGGCCACGGCCTTGTCGAGGCCGGCGATCTTGTCGGATTGCGCCTGGAGGAGCCGCTCCACTCCCTTCGAGGCTTCCGCCGCCTGCGTCTTGTTGGCGTCGACCGCCTGCTGGCTCGCCTGCGTGGCCGCCTGGACTGCCTCCGTCGCCGCCTTCACCCGCGCTTCGAGGGTTTGCTGCAAGCTTGCGAGCTTCTGGGTCAGGGCCTCGTCCGCCTCCGAACTCGCCTTGGTCCTTTTCTCGAGGTCACCCTTCAAAGCGGTGACCTGACTGGCCAGGGTCTCGTCCGGCGCAGGCTTGGCCGCGTTCTCCACCTTGCCCTCGACGGCCTTCAACCGGTCGTCGAGGCCGGACAGCGCCTGGGGCGAGAGGGCGGTGAGAGCGGCGTTGCCGGACTGGTCGCGGCCGGGCTCCTCCTGGAGAGCGGCCACGCGCTGGTCGAGCCCGTCGAGGCGGGCGACGAGATCCTGCGGCAGGGCTGCCGCGGGGGCGGACCCATCCGTTGACGGGCTCGCCGAGATGGCCCCCGCCTTCTGCAGGGCGTCCTTGGCGGCCGCATCTGCCGAGCGGATAGCCTCCGGCAGGGGCTTCAGAACGGCCTCGTTCGCGCCGATGCGCTTGTCGAGGGCGGCGAGGGCATCCTTTGGCGCGAGCGTCGCGATCTTCTGGTCGAGGGCCGCGATGCGCCCGTCGTCACCGATGCCCAGGGCACCGGACCGCTCGACGGCAAAGAGCAGGCCCGCGCCGATGACGCCGCCGAGGAGCCCGGCCGCAGCCACCGAGCCGAAGCCGGCGCCGCCGCGCTTGGGCTCGGTCGCGGCGACGGCCGGTCCGATCTTGGGCGTCGTCGAACCGGCGGGCTTGGTATCGAGGCCGGCGGGCTTGGCGTCGGAGCCGGCGGGCTTGGCATCCGACGGGGAGGGGGCCTTGTCAGAGCTCGTGGTGAAGGTGCCGGAGCCGGACGGCTTCGTCGCGCTCGACGCAGAGCCGGCCTTCGTGGCCTCGGTCGGATCGGGAACCCGCTTGGCCTTCAGATCGATGATCGGCCCATCGGTGAGAGCAGCCTTCGACGGCATGGACTGAGCCCCGCTGCCGGATGCACCGGTCTTCGGCGGGTCCGTCCTCATGGAAGAAGGGTTAGTCCCTGTCGGGTTCGCACTCGCAGAGCCCGAACCGGCGGCCTTGGGGGGCTCGGACTTCGACGGCTCGGTCTTGCCGGGCTCGGACTTGAGATCACCGGTCTTGCCGGCGTCGAAGGTCGATGCCGTCGGTCTGGGCGGATCGGATTTCATGGGCTCGGTCAGGGGGGTGGCCGCCTTGGCGGCATCGGGCTTCGCGTCGCCCGGTTTTCCTTCCAGGGGCTTGCCTTCGGGAGGCTTGCTTTCCGGAGGCTTGGGAGCCGTCGAAACCGGCGGAACCGCGGGCTTCGGGAGGTCGGTCTTGGCCGGCTGAGACGGCGAAGCCGAAGGCTGCGTCGACGGCTTGACCGCCCCGGTACTCGTCGCGCCGGGGGGCGTGCCACCGAGATTCGTGCTCCCGAGATTCGTGGAGCCGGGCCTGCCTGCCTCGGGCTTGCCTGCTTCAGGCTTGGGGCCGTTCGGCCCCGTCGAAGTTCCCGGACCTTTTCCGTCGCTGTTGGATGGATTCACGGGCGTCTTGCTCCCTTCCCGACTTTCGTCTGCCGCATGCCGCAATCCTGGCGCGTGTCGCGCTCCGTTTGCCGACCTGCGGTCACAGCGTATGCGTTCGTCCTAACACCGAGGCCGCGGCCTCGGCGAGACCGCTTGTCGGAAACCTGATGTCAGACCTGCGAGAAGTGACTCCTCGTTGGCCTGTTCCGCGACGAAATGAGAGGCGATCCCGGCCTGGGCCAGGGGGAAAGCCACGTCCGCCGACAAGCAGTAATGCCTGAGCGCCGCGAAAGCTCCGCCATATCCTGCCTCCCTGGCGAGTTCGCAAGCCGTCGCCGCGCTTCTTCGTGAGTAGTGCAGCACGCCTGTCAGCGTGGAAGGCGGCCCGAGCGCCGTCGCCACGACGGCGGGCAGCGAGGCCACCGGTCGCGCGCCATAGGCGATATGGGTCGTCACAGGGAAGCCCGCTCCGGTCAGGGATGCCGCCGGTTCCGCCTTACGGTCCTCACCCGCCAGATGCAGCAGCGAGGCTCCCGGCGAGACCTCCCGGCCCACGAGGCCGACGAGATCGGCGGCGTTTCCCTCCGCCGTCGTTACCGAGACGAAGCCGCATTCGCGTGCCGATGCCGCCGTCCGCGTGCCCACCGCGAAGACGGGGACGTGGTGTATCCCCCGCCAGTGCGAGGCTTGCCGAAGCGCGTTCGCGCTGGTGACGAGGATGCCGTCGAATGGGCCTGACGGCAGGGACGTGCCGGTCGCCTCGACCACGAGGACCGGCGCCACCAGAGGCTCGTGGCCCAAAGCGGCGAGCCGCCCGGCCGTGCGCGTGGCCCCCGGCTCGGGCCGCGCGATCCATATCCGCATCGCCACCATCGCCCCGGATTCGCTCCTCGACGGGCCAATGGCAAGCCTCGACGGACCAATGGCAAGCCGTTTCCGAAAGACGCCGCGTCGATGACGCGCCGTGACCGGGGCACGTCCATCGCTTCCCCCGGCCGTCGTTGCCCTCGGGCGCCATGCCCGGCTAGGGTGGGAAACCCTGTCTCCGTCAAATCCAAAGCATCGTCATGAACGTCCTCGGCATCGAAACGACCTGCGACGAGACGGCCGCCTCGATCGTCATGCCGGGCGAGGATGGGCGCGGCCGCATCCTCTCCAACGAAGTGCTGAGCCAGATCGCCGAACACGCGGCCTATGGCGGCGTCGTGCCCGAGATCGCGGCCCGCGCCCATGTGGAGGTCCTCGACCGGCTCGTGGTCCGCGCCCTCGACACCGCCGGGATGAAACTGTCGCAGGTGGACGGCATCGCGGTGGCGGCGGGGCCGGGCCTGATCGGCGGGGTGCTGATCGGCCTCGTCACCGCCAAGACCCTGTCGCTGGTGGCGCGAAAGCCCCTCATCGCGGTGAACCACCTGGAGGCGCATGCCCTGACGGCCCGGCTCACCGACGGCATCGGCTTTCCCTACCTGCTGCTCCTCGCCTCCGGCGGCCACACCCAGCTCGTGGCGGTGAAGGGCGTCGGCGATTACGTCCGCCTCGGCACCACCGTGGACGATGCCATCGGGGAGGCGTTCGACAAGGTGGCCAAGCTCCTGGGCCTCGGCTATCCGGGCGGACCCGAGGTGGAGCGCATGGCCGAGACCGGCAATCCCGAGCGCTTCGCCCTGCCGCGTCCGATGCTCGGCCGCCGTGAGCCGAACTTCTCCCTCTCCGGCCTGAAGACCGCCTTGCGGATCGAGGCCGAGCGGCTGACCCCGCTCTCCGGCGCCGACGTCGCCGATCTCTGCGCCAGTTTCCAGGCGGCGGTGGTGGATGTGGTGGTGGACCGGGTCCGCGTCGCCCTGCGTGAGTTCGGCGCCATGGCGGGCCATCCGACCGCCCTCGTCGCCGCCGGCGGGGTCGCCGCCAACGGCGCGATCCGGCGTGCGCTGACGACCCAGGCCAACGAGGCCGGGCTCGCCTTCGTGGCGCCGCCCCTGTCCCTCTGCGGCGATAACGGCGCGATGATCGCCTGGGCGGGAATCGAACGCTTGCGCCTCGGCCTCGTGGACGATCTCACCGCCCCCGCCCGCGCCCGCTGGCCCTTCGCCGAGGCGGCGGCCGTTGCCTGAGAGTCGTCTACCCGGAACCCTGCCGCTTGGGACGCTGCAACGGAACTGGCGAGACCTCGTCGACCGGCGCCTGCCCCAGGCGGCCCGTGCCCGGCCGGACTGGCCGGTGCGCCTCGATCATTGCTTCGCGCGCATCCTCCTCGACAATGCCTGCGGCGGCCCCTGGCGCGAGAGCGTGGCCCCGCCGGCCTGGGCCAACATGCCGCCCGAACGACTGGCCTTCGCCATCGACCTCGGTGAGGCGGTGCTGGCCGCCAAGGCCGATCTCGCGTTCCTCAACCGGCGCTCCCTCGCCTGGCGCGGCAAGGTCCGGCGCGCCGTGCCGATCTCCACCCCCGCCTCGCTCACCGGGCAGGGCTTCGTCCTCCGGCGCTGGCTCCGGGCCGATGACGCGCCCTTCGCCGAACTCAACGCCGATCCCGAGGTGATGCGGCATTTCCCCTCCACCAAGAACCGGGGCGAGAGCCTGATCGAGGCGCGCGCCATCGACCGGCGCTTCGAATCCGACGGGTTCGGGCCCTGGGCGGTGGAGGTGCCGGGGGAAGGCTTCGTCGGCTTCGTCGGCGCCATGCGGTTGATCCGGCCGATGCCGTTCGCGGGCGGGGAGACAGCCGGCTCGACGGTTGAGATCGGCTGGCGCCTCGCCCGCTCCGCCTGGGGGCGCGGCCTCGCCACGAAAGCCGCGCGGCTCGCCCTCGCCGACCTGTACGCGCGCTGCGGCGTGCCGGCGGTGGTGGCCTTCACGGCCGCTAGCAACATTCCGTCCAGGAAGGTCATGGAACGGCTCGGCATGGCCTTCTCCGAGGAATTCCTCCATCCCGCCCTGCCGGCGGACCACCGTCTCCAGCCGCACGTGCTCTATCGCCTGGCGGCGGACGGGTCGTTCGCCGAGGCGGGCCAGGCGCCAGAGGATCATCGATCATGACCGACCGGATTGCGGTGGTGGGCGGCGGCGCCTGGGGAACGGCGCTGGCCAACGCGGCGGCGGCCACGGGGCGGCCCGTGACCCTGTGGCTGCGCGACGGGGAGGCCGCCGCGCGGCTTCAGGCCACCCGCGAGAATGCCCGCTACCTGCCCGGCGTGACGCTGCACGACGGCATCCGCGCCACCGGCGAATCCGGGGATCTCGCCGGGGCGGGCATCGTCCTGCTGGTGACGCCGGCCCAGACCCTTCGGAGCGTTCTGGACAATCTGCGCCCGTCCCTCGATCCGGATGCGGCCATCGTGCTCTGTGCCAAGGGGATCGAGCGGGGCAGCGACGCCTTCATGAGCTCGGTCGCCGCCGAGGCGATGCCCGGCGCGCCCATCGCCGTCCTATCAGGACCGAGCTTCGCGGCGGATGTCGCCCGCAACCTGCCCACAGCCGTCACCCTGGCGGCGGAGGATGGCGCCCTCGCCGGCCGCCTCGCCGCCGCCCTGTCCGGCCCGGCCCTGCGCGTCTACCACACCGACGACGTGCGCGGCGTCGAGATCGGCGGGGCGGGCAAGAACGTCCTCGCCATCGCTTCCGGCATCGTCGCGGGACGCGGCCTCGGCGAGAGCGCCCGCGCCGCCCTCATCGCGCGGGCTTTTGCCGAGCTCATGCGCTTTGCCCGCGCCTATGGCGGGCGGCCCGAGACGCTGATGGGGTTGTCCGGCCTCGGCGACCTCGTGCTCACCGCCTCCTCGCCGCAATCGCGCAACTTCGCCTTCGGCCAGCGCCTCGGCGCCGGGGCCAGTCCGGAGGAGGCGGCCGGCGGCAAGCTCGCGGAGGGCGCCTTCACCGCCGCCGCCCTCATCGCCCTGGCGCGCCGCAACGCGGTGGAGATGCCGGTGGCCGAGGCCGTGGCCGCCATCGTCTCCGGGGAGGCCAGCGTCGACGCCGTGGTGGCGGGCCTCCTCGCCCGTCCTCTCAAGAGGGAAGCCGAATGAGCATGGGGCCGATCCACGCCTTCCTCGCCGGCACCGGCCGTGATGGCGCGCGGCGCAGCCTCGCTGACATCCTCGCCTTCGACGATGCGCGGATCGAGGGCGTGCACGACTACATCCAGTGGTGCTTTCCGCTGCCGGAGGCGAGCCGGGCGGTACCGGGCGCCCCGGTCCTCGGGCGCGGCGAGGCCGAAGCGATCCGGGCCGACGAGTCCGCGCGAGCAGGCCTGCGTTCGGCGCTTGAGCGCATGCGGCTGTTCTATACCCGCACCGACGGCTGGCTGCGCCCCTACGACCACAACCACCTGCGCATCACACGGATCCTCACCGCGATCCGCAGCCTTCTCGGTCCGGCCGAGGCGCAAGCGTTCCACGCCTTCGTGACCGCGCGCAACGCGCAAGCCGGCTCGCCCATCAACCAGGACAGCCTGCGCTACTGGGGATCGGCCCTCCGCGACGCCTGACGGCCACGCTTTCCCGCGCTAAGAAGTCGCGACGATCGAAAAGGCGACCGATGGCGTACTGGCTCTACAAATCCGAACCCAAGACCTGGTCCTGGGACCAGCAGGTCGAGGCGGGGGAGCACGGCACGCCCTGGAACGGGGTGCGCAACCACGTGGCCAAGCTCAACCTCATGGCGATGCAGGTGGGCGAGCGCGGGTTCTTCTACCATTCCAACGAGGGCAAGGCGGTGGTGGGGATCGTCGAGGTGATCCGCCCCTACTACCCGGACGACACCGACCCCACCGGCCGGTTCGGCATGGTCGATCTGCGGGCCGTCGAGCCGCTGGCGCGCCCCGTGACCCTGGAGGCGATCAAGGCCGAGCCCCGCCTGAACGCGATGGTGCTCGCCAACAATTCCCGCCTGTCGGTGCAGCCGGTGACGGAGGAGGAATGGGGGGTCGTGCGGGAGATGGGTGGGCTGGCGTAAGTCGCGCTCCGCTTCCCCGGACGGGTTCAGCGGACCGGAACCCGATCCGGGGGGCAGCATGGCCCCCCGCGCAGCGTCAGGACCGGCGGCGGTTCAGCCCTGCCGCTGCGCCTGTGTCACCGCCACGTGGATGAGTTCGGCCAGCGTCCGCACGCCGAGCTTCTGGCGCATCTGCGAGCAGGCGTTGGTGACGGTCTTGTAGCTCACCGACAGGTCGCTGGCGATCGCGCCGTAGGACTTGCCCTGGGCCAGTCGGGTGAGGATCTGCTGCTCGCGCGGGGTCAGCTGGCCTTCGGGCGTGCGGCGCGGATCGGTGCGCAGCATGGCGACCTCGGTGGCCAGACGTCGGTCGAGATAGACTTGGCCGGCGCGGACCTTCTCGAACGCCTCGAACAACTCGACCGAGGCGTGGTCCTTCAGCACGTAGCCCAGCGCCCCGGCTTCCAGGGCGCGCGAGACGATCACCGGGTCGTTGTGCATGCTGAAGACCAGGATGCGGATGCCGGGCGAGGCGCTGCGCATCCGGCGGATGAGATCGAGACCGGCGAGCCCGCTCCCCTGGAAGGTGAGGTCGCAGATTACCATCGAGGGGCGCAGGCGGAAGAACAGGCGATAGCCGGCCACCGTGCTGGTGGCCTCGGCGATCCGTTCGATTCCGGCGTCTTCGAGGACGCGGCGGCAGCCCTGGAGGACGATCGGATGATCGTCGATCACGAGGACGGGCGCGTGGGTCGATGTCGGCGTTAACGCATTCATACGGAAACGATCGGGCTCGTGTCCTCGGCCCGCTCGGGATCGAGCGGTATCGCTATCCGGACAACCGTCCCCGGCGCCGCGTTGTCAAGCCGAAATGTGCCGCTGAGGGCCTCCACGCGCTCCCGCATCCCCGATAAACCCATTCCGCCGCGAAAGCCGCCATCGAGGTTGGCGGATTGGGTGCCGTGGTCGGCGGGCAGGCCGGTGCCGTCGTCGCGGATGACGAGGCGCAGTTCGTCGGCGGCCGCGCGCTCGCTCGCCTCCACCGTCACGGCGCGTGCCGCGCCATGGCGCACGGCGTTGGTCATGCTTTCCTGGATGCAGCGGAACACCGTGAGATCGATGAGGTCGCCGTAGCCGCGGGCGAGGTCGGTGAAGGTCCCCGAGAACGTCGTCCCCGGATGGCGGCTGCGGAAGTTGCGCAGCAGCAGTTGCAGGCACTCGGCGAGCGGCACTTGCCCGAGGGCGTGCGGGCGCAGGCGGTTGAGGAGGTCGCGGTTGAGACCCTGGACTTGACCGACGATGGTGCTGATTTCGTCGGCGCGCGCGGCGAGCTTGCTCCGGTCGGGTTCGGACGAGCCCTGCGCCATCCGCGTCACCGAGGCGGCGTTCGCCTCGAGGGCGAACAGGCAGGGGCCGAACTCGTCGTGGAGTTCCAGGGCCGTGCGACGCCGTTCGTCGTCCTGGGCGGTGAGGAGTTGCCGGTTGAGGCGACCGTTCGCGGCGCGCGCCTCGGCGAGCGCCCCGGCCACGCTGTTGAAGCGCTCGGCGATGACGGCCAGTTCCCGCGAGGCCGGCGGATCGAGCCGCGCGGTGTAATCGTGCCGTTCGAGTTGGGTCAGACCGTCGGCGAGCTGGGTCAGGGGGGCGAGAACCCGGCCGAAGGCGATGTAGAGGGCGCCGAGCAGGCCGAGATTGAGGCACAGGCTCGCGAGGGAAAGGGTGACGGTATAGCCCCAGACCTCGTCGATCTCGTCGAGGGGTTCCGTGGTGATGAGGGCGGTGCCGATCCGCTGCTCCTGCGCCACGATGGGAAGGTCGTCCCGCTTCGGAATCGGCGCGATCAGGTCGGCGAACCAGCGCGGCGCCAGATGGGTCTCTTGGCGGGGGCGAGGCTTCGCGACGTCCACCTTCCGCCCCTCCGCATCGAAGACCGCGACCCGGACGTGGCGAAGCCCCTGCACCCGCAGTTCCAGCGTCTGGAGCAGGCGCGCCGGCGAGTCGGACTGGGCCAGACCGATCGTATCGGAGACGATCAATTCGATGTTGGCCAGCGCCGCCTCCATCTCCACCTCCACCGCCGAGCGGGCATTCACCACGATGAGGCTGAACGAGACGAGGGCGGCCAGAAGGTCGATGGCGAGGACGAGGACGACGAGCCGCGCGCGCGTCGGCAGGGCGGCCCAGCCCAGGCGTCGCAACGTGCCGCTGGCCGGGTCCACGGGTAGGCGGCCGGGGGGAGAGATGGTCATCGTCGATCGTACCGGGATGGATCGGGTGCGGCGTTGCCCTTGTAGCGATATCCCATCCGCTTGGAATGTGCGCATGCGGTAGGGAGCGACTTGGGCCGGTTCCGCCCCGTCTCATGGCCATCTGAACATGGCCTTTGGCCCCCAAGTCCTCGCTGGATACCGAGCGTTAAGCGGCGATGCTTTATTGGGATGCGTGTGGGCAACGACACGGGCGTGACTGGCAAGGTGTCCGAGGACATCTTTGTGCCCGAATGTCGGCATCACGTCTGCGCAACGCCGTCGCGATTCCGTGACGGTCAAACGTTTTTTCGAGCATTGTTAGAGATCTCGCCCGATGATGCAGGTTGCCATCGACCCGAGCGAAAGGCGTGACGCCGGCTCCCGCAAGCCCGCTCCGGCCAACCCTGCATTGGCGCGGCCGGCGAAGCCCGCCGCGCGCGGTCGCATGATCGTCCTCGGGGCGCTGGGCTGCGTGGCCGTGGCCGGCCTGTCCGTCGCAGCCTATTCGGCGATGGGCAGCCTCGCCGGCCCGCAGGTTGTGCGCCCGAACCTCTACCAGATGCAGAAGGCGCAAGGCCCCCAGGCCAGCGCCGCCGACTGGCCCGACCTGCGCGACGGTGTGCCGGCCCTGGCCTCGGCCGCCGGAACGCCCGCGCCGGTTCGTGATCGCGGCGTCCAGCTCGTGGAGAGGCGTGCCCTCATCGAGGAGCCGGCGCAGATCGAGCCGTCTTCGAAGGTCGAGCCGTCTTCGAAGGTCCAGATTCCGGCATCGATCAAAGCCACTGCCAAGGTTGAGGCGCCTTTGAAGGTCGAAGCGCCGGTGACGCTGGCGGCGGCGACGCCCGCTCCTCCCGTGGTCAAGGCCGAAGCGCCCCGTTCGAAGGCGCTGCCGCCGATCGAGCCGGTGAGTCTGGCCCTCCCGCCCAACGCGCTCTCGCCCATCGCGCCGAACCGCGTCGCGGCCGTGATCGCTCCGAGCGCGTCCCAGACGATCCGGGCGCGCGCGGCCGAGACCAGTTTCGCGTCTCTTCCCGCCGAGCCCGCCCGGGCTACGGCCGAGCCGGTCAAGCCCGCCGCCAGCGTCGTGGCGAAACCCGCCGCCAGCGTCGCCAAACCGAGCGTGGCTGTGGCCAAGCCCAAGCCGGTCAAGCCCGCAAAGCCCGTGCAGGAGGCCAGCGCCGAGCCCGCAGCGGCCCCCACCGCCGCGCCGGAACCCGAACAGAGCGAAATCTTCGGCCTGAAGGTGCCCTCCCTCGCCCCGGCCGGCCGCAAGATCGCCGAGAGCGTGGAAGCCCTCGGCAATGCGGTGAAGAACCTGCCCAACCAGTTCTGATCGCCGATCACGACGTATGCCGCGTGGGTTGCGGATCCGAATGGCCGATCCGAAGACCTAAATCTCGTCCCGTGGCGGATGTCCGAACAGGGCCTTGTAGGCGCGACTGAAAGCGGCCTCCGACGTATAGCCGATCCGCAGTGCGATCTCGCCGACCCGCGCTTCGCGCCTCGCGAGCATGTCCCGCGCGAGATTGAGCCGCCACTCGTTCTGGTATCGCAGGGGCGAGCGTCCCACGAGTTCGGTGAACCGCTCGGCGAAGCCCGAGCGGGACATGCCGGCCACGCCGGCCAACTCGTCGAGACGCCACGGCTGCATCGGCCTCTCGTGCATGACCTTCAGCGCGCGTGCGATGCGGGCATCGGAGAGGCCGCTCAGCCACCCGGACGAATGCCCGAGATGGACCCAGGTGCGCAGGGTGCGGATGACCAGCAGGTCGATGATGCGCGAAATCATCAGGGCCGCGCCGGGCTGCGCATCGGTCGTCTCGCGCATCATGAAAGGCACCATGCCGTCCAGCCATTCCGCCCCCTCGGCATGGCGGATGTGGATGTGGTCGGGCAGGGCCGAGATCATGCCGCGAAGGCTGTAGGGATCGAACCAGAACCGGCAGAGGATGATCGTGGTGGGCTCCGATGACCCCAGGAGCCGTGCCTCTCCGGGACCCCGGGGCAAGAGCATGAGGTCGCCCGTGTCGATCACGAGGGGTTTCTCGGCGCCACCGCCCACGTGAAGCGCGCCCGCGGCGGCGACGAGAACATGCGCCGCGTCCGTATCCAGCTCCAACGGCTCCGTATGCGTGACGGTACGGGATTGAACCCGATCGCCGGTCAGCCGGATCTGCGCCAGCACCTGTGACAGGAGATCGGCATTCGCAGCGTCTGGCGGACCCGTCTCCGGACGATCGGTCAAGTCTTTCCGCGTATCCGTCATGGCTGATGCCGGGCCCGAAATCTACACATGCCGTCAGTGACAACGCCTCGCCGTGACGCGAACCGGCGACGTTTCACGAAGACCCAAGGATCTCGCGGCTCACGTCGCAGGCGATGATTTGCCGATCCTCGAAATGGTCTACACACGAGAAGGACACCGACATGGCAAACCCTACCGCATCACGTGGGCTGATATCCTATTACTTCGTCCGCGCCGGTGTTTCCGCCGCCTGGGTCGCCGCCGCCGTGACCGTCGGACCGACCATGACGCCGGTCGCGGCGGCACTCCTCATCGCCTATCCCGCCTGGGATGCCGTGGCCAATCTCGCGGATGCGCAGCGCAGCGGTGGATGGAAAGCCAATACCAGCCAGGTCGTCAACGCCGCGATCAGCGTCGTCACGGCCCTCGCGGTCGCCGTCTCCCTCGGCATGAGCCTCCATGCGGTGCTCGCGGTGTTCGGCATCTGGGCCATCCTGTCCGGCCTGCTGCAACTCGCCACCGGAATCCGGCGCTGGAACACCGGTGCTCAGTGGGCGATGGTTCTGAGCGGAGCGCAGTCGGCGCTTGCGGGTCTCTTCTTCCTCACGAAAGCGAATGGCGCCGCCGTGCCCGGCCTCGTGGATCTCGCGCCCTATGCGGCCTTCGGCGCGTTCTATTTCCTCCTGTCGGCCGTGTGGCTGACACTGTCTCGGCACCGGCGCGGCGTTGCAGACGCGCGGGCTGCACGATCGAAGGTGGCGGCGTGATGGGCGCAGAGGAGGCGATCCGAGCATGATGCGAATCCTGCCATGGCGCCTGGCCTTCTGGGCGTGTCTCCTGGCGGCCGCCTCCGCGCTCGCCCATCCGATGGCGGGGGACGGAGCGATCATGAATCCCGACTGGCGGGCGGTGCCACATACCGGGATCGGTCGTCTCGTCTTCGGCCTCACGCCGGCGGAGGTCGCCGCTGCGGCAGACCCGGTCTACGGCGTGCCGACGCCGATCATCCGAGGCGCGGAGGCCGCCGCCGATACCGACGCCATGATCGCCGGGTATGGCGCCTCGCTGTCGGCGGCCGATATCGCGGCCATGAGGCAAGCCGCGAGGGAGCTTGCGGCCATGGACCGGCAGAACCTCGAGAAGGACCGCATTCCGATCCTTCTCGAATACCGCGACGGCCGGCTGGACGGCGTGACGGTCGAAGCGCGGCATGCCGGGACGCATTTTCGCAACGAGCGCGTCTTCTCGCGCGATGCGCGGGAGGTGCTGCGGCTGTTCGAGCGGGCGAACGGCGCCCCGGGCCGGTTCCGGTCCACCGAAGCCGCGTTCGACACCCTCGCGGTCTCGCTCTTCGCCTTCAGCCGGGTCTCACCGGACGGCAAGGTTCAGGTGGTGCGGGACGACGACCCGGATTTCGCCGAGCGCTCCGTCACCCTGCGTCGTGCGCCCTACCGGCCCGCGAACGAGATGGACCAGTTCGTCACGGCGTCGTTTGACTGACGGAACGGCCTTGCCGGCACCCATCTCCCCGGCAAGCGGCTATTGAGGCAATCACTTTGCCGGATGCGCGGCTCTCCTCCCCCTTGTGGGGAGGAGTTGGAGGTGGGGGTGGTTGGGCGACCCTCAGCCGGCGGAGGCTGGCGGAGCCACCCCCACTCCTAACCTCTCCCCACAAGGGGGAGAGGGACGCGATGCGCTTAGCGCGGCTTGCGCTGCGGCGGCTTCTTGCCGGCTTCGCGTTCGTGGCGGGCGGCGCGGGGGCTCTTGAAGCCCTTCGGGCCCTCGGCCTCGCGGTCGGGCTCGCCACCGAGAAGCGCCTCGACCTGGATTTCCGGCGAGCCGTTCTTGGCGAAGGTGGCGGCGAAGCGGGAGGCGGCGCCGCCACGGATCTCGAATTTGGTCTCCCGGTCGAAGATGCGGATGGCGCCGATTTCCTGGCGGCCGATATTGCCGCGACGGGTCAGCATCGGCAGGAGGCGGCGCGGGTCGGCATTGTCGCGCCGGCCGAGATTGAGCCGGAACCAGACCGAGGGACCTTCCGCATCGATCCGCGCCGAATCGGCGGGGTCGTAGACCTTGCGCTCCTTGCGCTCGGGGCCGGCACCGGGGTCGGTGACGTCCTCGGGCTCGGGCAGGCGGGCGCGGTAGATCTTGGCGAGGGCGGCGGCAAGTTCCTGCGGCGTGCGCTGGGCGAGCAGCGCCTCGCCCATGGCGAGGTCTTCCTCGGCCGGCGTCTCGGTGAAGAGCGGGTCCTGCCACATGCGCTCGCCGTCGAGGCGGCGGATCTCGTCCGCCGTGGGCGGTGCGGCCCATTCGGCATTGACCTTGGCGATGGCGAACATCTGCTCGGCGCGGCGGCGCTTGGAGGCCGGGATCAGCAGGACGCTGGTGCCCTTGCGGCCCGCGCGCCCCGTCCGGCCGGAGCGGTGCTGCAGCACCTCGGCATCGTGGGGCAGGTCGGCATGGATCACGAGGCTCACGGTGGGCAGATCGATGCCGCGGGCGGCGACGTCGGTGGCGACGCAGACCTTGGCGCGGCCGTCGCGCAGGGCCTGGAGCGCGGCGTTGCGCTCGCCCTGGCCGAGTTCGCCCGACAGGGCGACCGCCGAGAAGCCGCGTTCGGTGAGCACGGCCTGGAGATGGCGGACGGCGTTGCGGGTGTTGCAGAAGACGATGGCGGTGGGCGCATCGGTGTAGCGCAGGGTGTTGACCACCACATGCTCGATCTCGCGCGGCACCACGCGCACGGCGCGGTAGGTGATGTCGGTATGGCCGCGCTCCTGGCCCTTCACGGCGATGCGCAGGGCATCGTTCTGGTAGCGCTCGGCGAGACTGGCGATCGCCTTCGGCAGGGTCGCGGAGAAGAGCAGCGTGCGCCGCTCCTTAGGTGTCACCGAGAGGATGAACTCGAGGTCGTCCCGGAAACCGAGATCGAGCATCTCGTCGGCCTCGTCGAGGACGGCGACGCGCAGGTTCTGGGTGGCGAGGTTACGCCGCTCAAGATGGTCGCGCAGGCGGCCCGGCGTACCGACGACGATATGCGCGCCTTCGGCCAGGGCCCGGCTCTCGCGGCGCGGGTCCATGCCGCCGACGCAGGCGATGACGCGGGCACCGGTCTCGGCATAGAGCCATTCGAGCTCGCGCTGGACCTGAAGCGCGAGTTCGCGCGTCGGGGCGATGACCAGCGCCAGGGGCGGGCCGGCCGGCGCCAGCCGCTCGGCATCGCCGAGGAGCGTCTCGGCGAAGGCGAGGCCATAGGCCACGGTCTTGCCGGAGCCGGTCTGGGCCGAGACGAGGAGGTCGCGGCCCTGGGCCGCCGCCTCGATCACGGCACTCTGGACGGGGGTCGGGTCTTCGTAGTTGCGGGCCTCGAGCGCTCGGACGAGCGGGGCCGGCAGGGTAGGAAAGGGCACGGGGCAGAGGCCTTGCAGGCAGACAAGGCAAACCCTGCGGATTCGACTCGCCCTGAGTGGCGACGTCGCTGCATCCGGTCGTGGGTCCGGCCTCGTTCGGTTACGGAGAGGTTGCTTCTAACTGCAATGGCGCCGTGACGCCACGCCCCATGGTGCAATGCTTCCAAGCGTCGTCCGCGTGCATCTCGCGTCGAGCGCTCCGGGCAGGGGGGGCCGCCCAAGTCCGTCACGAGGCCCGACGCGGCAGGATCGGCGACGTCGGATCGCCCGACAGGCCGTCTCGCACGAAAGGGGTCCCGGCCGTTGCCGGTCGGGACCCCTCATCATGTTTCACGTTCGGCTGTCGGATCAGCTCCAGGTGAACTCGTTCGTCCAATGCGCCACGGGCGCCTGGCCGGTCACTTCGGTCACATCGATGCCGGCGCCGATATTGCCCTCGCCCCAGACGATGTTGCCCGGATTTCCCGCGTTCTGATACGAGGAATCAGTCACCACCGTACTCTCGTTGACACCCCAGAGTAGGGCGTTCGAGAGCGGATTTCCGCGCCCCTGGTCCTCCGCGATGTTGTCGAAGGAGCGCGTGAACGCGAAGGTGTTGTTCTGGCCGTAATCCGCGAAGGCGCCGTTGCCCATATGGATCGCGTCGACGTTGCGGACGGTGCCGTTGTTCGATCCCTCGAAGATGACACCCTGGCCGCTCGGCGAATTGTTGCCGTCGATGACGCCGTTCGAGACGGTGACGTTGTCGCTGTAGTAGATCGAGATGTTGTCCTCGGTCCAAGCGACGTTCGGATCGTTGTGAACGTAGAAGTTGTTCAGGGTGCTGTCCGGCGACTGGCCCATCTGCACGAGCTGCCCGCGGGGGAAGGGTCCGCGCATATCGTAGCCTTCGATACCCTCCAGTTCCGCGCCCGGCGAGTATTGCAGCAGGACGCCCGTCGACGTGTCGTGGAACGTCGCGTTCGTCACGCTCAGGTCTTCGGCCTCGAAGGCCGAAATCCCGTAATGGTCCGGGGTCCGCTCGGCGCCCGTTTCGGGTGCGCCGTCATTGAAGACCTCCACGTTCTGAATATCGACGTCGTCGGCCTCCATGACTCGGATGCCGGCGCCTTCCTCGGTGCCACCGTTTCCATTGATATGGATGCGGACGTTCTCGATCGTCACATTGTCCACGTGATCGACGTCGATGCCGGGACCGCTATCGACATAGATGTCCATGTCGCGAATGACATCGCCTTCCCGGGCGACGATCGTCCCATCATGGCGTGTGAGCGGAGCCGTGTCGTCCCCGGGCACCGGATCGGATGGCAGCGCGACGACCGGAGGTTCCTCGGGCGAGGGCGTCGGTCCGATGTCCGGAACCACCGGATCCGGTCCCTCGGAGACGGGATCCGGTGTGCCGACGTCCGGCACCGGCTCCGAGACGCCTTGGCTGAAGTCGTTGGTCCAATGCGCCATGGGCGCCTGGCCGGTCACTTCGGTCACGTCGATGCCGGCGCCGATATTGCCCTCGCCCCAGACGATGTTGCCCGGATTTCCCGCGTTCTGATACGAGGAATCGGTCACCACCGTGCTCTCGTTCACGCCCCAGAGCAGGGCGTTCGAGAGCGGATTCCCACGCCCCTGGTCCTCCGCGATGTTGTCGAAGGAGCGCGTGGAGTCGAAGGTGTTGTTCTGGCCGTAATCCGCGAACGCGCCGTTGCCCATATGGATCGCGTCGATGTTGCGGGCGGTACCGTTGTTCGACCCTTCGAAGATGACCCCCTGACCGCTCGGCGAATTGTTGCCGTCGATGACGCCGTTCGAGACGGTGACATTGTCGCTGTAGTAGATCGAGATGTTGTCCTCGGTCCAAGCGACGTTCGGATCGTTGTGGACGTAGAAGTTGTTGAGGCTGCTGTCCGGCGACTCGCCGAACTGTACGAGCTGGCCGCGGGGGAAGGGCCCGCGCATATCGTAGCCTTCGATGCCCTCGAGTGTGGTGCCCGGCGAGTATTGCACGAGGATGCCCGTCGACGTGTCGTGGAACGTCGCGTTCGTCACGCTCAGGTCATTGGCCTCGAAGGCCGAAATCCCGTAATGGTCCGGGGTCCGTTCGGCGCCCGTCTCAGGTGCGCCCTCGTTGAAGACCTCGACGTTTTGGACGGTGACGTTGTCACCCCGCATGATACGGATGCCGGCACCTTCCTCGGTCCCGCCGTTTCCATTGATATGGATGCGGACGTTCTCGATGGTCACATTTTTTACGTGGTCGACGTCGATGCCGGGCCCACTATCGACATAGATGTCGAGGTTCCGAATGACATCGCCTTCCTGGGCGACGATCGTCCCATCGTGGCGTGTGAGCGGAACCGTGCCGGCGCCGAGCAGGGATGTCGTTCGGGTGTCGGATTCCACCGGATCCGGAACGTCGGAGAGGGGCTCCCAGCTGCCCATGTCCGGAACCGGGCTCGAAACACCGTTCTCGGTGAAGCTTGAAACGAAGTCGTATGTCGGGCTCGACCAGAGACCCGTATCGGTGGTGGAACGCTCCTCGTCGTGCGACGTGACGTCATGATGCGAATGCTGCATTCGTCTTCCAGTTGTGTCTGCGATCGGTCCTGACGCCGATCCTCTCAATCCGCGCCAATTCTGGTCACGGATCCCCGTCAGCGTCGGCGTTGTCCGCCGACACTATTCCCAAGATTATTATCGCAATGATGAGCGAATAATCGGATTTGATGATTTATCGGTCAGTACTAAGAAGAACTTCCTCTGTGCTTTCCGACAAATGTACAGATAGGTACACTTCGATTATCTAGTACTTTATTGATACAACAAATCTTAGTGATCAGATCTTGTTTAAAATGTGTCAGGGATGATTTTCGATGCTGTCGAACGGCTCGCCGATTTCGCCTGGAGAGAGGGCGATATGCCGGTGTGTGCAAAGGGCCGGATCGTTTCTACCGGACGCAAACAGGGCCCTGGCACGGCGATGAAACGTCGGATCGGGGTCGGTGGAGCGGCGCGGCGGGAATGGGGAAGAGGCCGTCTTCACCCGAAGGTCTGAGGCGGCCCCGGATGCTGCCGGCCGCTTCGAGCGGGTGGGTGCAGGGGCGAATGTCCGACCTGGCGGGTCCGCCGTCGCTCAAGACGGACGTAGTCCCGATGCGCACTTCCGCGAAGAGCCCGCGGCAGCGATGGTACGGGTGGTGCGCTCGCGATCAGAACAGTCGAGCGCAACAATCTGGATAGCGTCGAACGCTCGCCCATATCATCTTATGTGGAAACAATCTGATGATATATAATATCCAGTCACTGAGAGCGATCGCAGCTTATCTCGTTGTCTGTTTTCACTGCCAGGTCTTGCTGTTCGGCCATCTGAAGTATTCAATGGGGTCCTGGGGCGTCGATATCTTCTTCGTGATCAGCGGGTTCGTCATGGCCTACACCACCGACGGCCGGATCGCGCCCCCACATCAATTCATCATCAAGCGGCTGGTTCGCGTCGTTCCGCTCTACTGGTTCATGACGATGGCCGTCTTTCTCGCAGCCCTCTCAATGCCCTTTCTCTTTCGCAGCATCGATGACGGGCTGGGGCATTTGCTCATGTCGCTGGCGTTCATCCCGTTCGAGAAATCGAACGGCCTGATACAGCCTATCCTGTTCCTCGGATGGACACTCAACTACGAGCTATTCTTCTACTGCCTCTTTTTTCTGAGCCTCTACATCTATCCGGAAGTGACCAGATATTTTTATCTGAGCCTGGCCATGATCGCCCTCGTGATTTTCGGACTATTGTTTCGGCCAGAAAATGTAGTTGGCCGATTCTATACGGACCCTATCATTCTCGAGTTCGTTGCGGGCATATGGATCTGTTACCTCGTGCGGCATGTCACGATCCCTCCGAGGCTCTTCACCTTCTCGATGACCAGCGCCCTGGGCGTCGCCAGTTTCGGTTTTCTGGTGGCGGCGGAATTCCTCTGGCCGACAACTCCCCGCTTCGTCGGACTCGGCTTGCCGGCAGCGTCGCTCGTGCTGGCTGCGGTGTTGCTGGAAACCAGAGGTATCGTCTCGAAAACCGACTTTGCCGTCGAGCAGGGCAACAGCAGCTATGCGCTGTACCTCACGCATTTCCTGTCCTACCAACTCTGCGAGAAGATCGTTTTCAAAGTCTTCGATCCGCAGAGCTTCTCCTTGAAGCTGGTCGCATTCGTCGGCGCAGTTGCGGTCGCCGGAATCCTTGCCTGGATCGTGCATCGTCAGATCGAGGTCCCATTGACCCAAAGCGTCAGAGACCTGTTGAGTGGCTTCGGGCGTCGATCTCCCGCCAGGCCATAGCATCCGGTCGGCACCTTCTCGCGTGACCGGAATGGTCGGTGATTCAAGGGGAGCCGGATCGAGCCTTTGCCGATGGGGACGACGGGAGCGGATTTCACTGGGCGAGCGACCGGAGGGCGCGGAAAAAGGAGGCGCGCGATCGATCCGCCCGTTACGATGTGGGCCAAGACGATCGAAGGCGAGACGCGCCACCTCCTCGTCCCTACCCAGGGCCCGCCGATGGACGTGCTTGTCATAGGAGCTGGAATCGTCGGGCTGGCGGTGGCGCGGACCTTGGGCGCGCGCGGGCATTCGGTCGTTGTCGCCGAAGCCGAAGGCGCGATCGGGACCGGGGTGTCCTCGCGCAGTTCGGAGGTGATCCATGGCGGGATGTACTACCCCGCCGGCTCCCTGCGCGCCCGCCACTGCACGCAAGGGCGGCGGATGCTCTACGCTTTCTGCCGCAGCCACGGCGTGCCCCATGCCCGGCCGGGCAAGCTCATCGTCGCCACGTCCGAGAACGAGCGGGCCGGCCTGGAGGGGATCGCCGAACGCGGCCAAGCCAACGGCGTCGAGGGCCTCGCTGTCCTGGAGGGCCGGGAGGCCCGCGCCCTGGAGCCGAACCTGTCCTGCGTCGCAGCGCTTCATTCCCCTGAGACCGGCATCGTCGACAGCCACGCCCTGATGCTGGCCCTGCAGGGCGACATCGAGGATGCCGGCGGGGCCATCGCCTTTCACGCTCCGGTCGGGGCGATCCGGCGCGATGAAGGGGGCTGGCGGGTCGAGGTCTGCGGGGAAGAACTCGCCTTCGATGCCGTCGTCAACGCCGCCGGCCTCGGCGCGCAGGCCGTGGCGCTGACGGTCGAGCCCTATCCAAGCGAGCGGATCCCGCGGCAGGTCCTCGCCAAGGGCAGCTATTTCGGCTGCCTCGGCCGTCCGGCCTTCTCGCGCCTGATCTATCCCGCGCCGATGGAGGGCGGGCTCGGCATCCATCTCACCCTGGACCTCGCCGGCCGTATGCGCTTCGGGCCGGACGTGGAATGGGTGGACGCGCCGGATTACGTCGTCGACGCCGGCCGCGCCGAGGTCTTCGCCCATGCCATCCGCCGCTATTGGCCGGGACTGCCCGATGATGTCCTGACGCCGGATTACGCCGGCATCCGGCCCAAGCTCACCGGACGGGGGGAGCCGGCGGCGGATTTCCTCATCGACGGGCCGGCCGAGCATGGCCTGCCGCACCTCGTCCATCTCTTCGGCATCGAGAGCCCCGGCCTCACATCGAGCCTGTCTCTGGCGGAGGAGGTGGCGGACCGGCTGGTGGGGGCCGAGGCCTGAGGGCGGGGCGGGCGCATCGGTGCGCACGCACGTGACTTCTCAAAATTCCGGTTTGCGGAATCGCGCTGGGTCGGCGAGCGAGGGCCGATGAGCGATATCGACGATTCAGGCGAGAGGCTGGTCCGCACCGAGCGGGTGAAGCTGACTGCGACCTACCTGAACACGGCGGCTGGCGGGCTGTTCACGGCCGGTGTGGTGGCGCCGACCGCTGCCGCCGTGTTCGGCGTCACCGCCTCCGGATCGCATATCGGCCCGTTGACACTCCTGCTGGGCGTCGCGATCTTCCTGGGATGCAGCGTCGGGCTTCACGCCATGGCGCGCATGGTCCTGAAAGGCCTCAAGCCATGACCGAGATCCAATTCGTCGCTTTCGTGGTGACCCCGCTTCTGGCCCTCGCCGTCGGTGGGGGCGTGGCACTGTGGGCGCGGCACTGGGCGTAGGGCGCGCCGTTCAGCCGCCGAAACGCTCGGTCCTGATACGGCCCGGTTCCAGCCCGGCATCGAGGAGGAGGTCCGCCGCATTCCCCACGAAGGCGTTGCCGCCGCAGATGTAGACGTGGCGCGGAGGCCCGAGCCGGTCCAGCGCTTCGCCGATCATCGCCCCGTCGACCCGGCGGCCACCGGCCCGCGTCAGGGTGAGCATCAGGTCGAAACACGGCTCGTCGCGCGCGCGGACGGCCAGTTCCTCCGCCGCGATGGTCTCGTCGGCGTCGCGCACCGAGTACAGCAGCAGGGCGGGCACCTCGGGTGCGGCCGCCGCGCGATGGCGCAGCATCGCGAGGAGCGGCACCACGCCGGAGCCGCCACCCACGAGGAGGAGGGGACCGCCATCCTCCGGACGCCAGACGAAGGAGCCGCCGATGGGGCCGCGCAACTCGATCGTGTCGCCGATCTCGGCCACGGAATCGAAGAAGCCGGAGACCTCGCCATCGGGCAGGCCCTCGATCATCAGCTCGATCGTGCCGTCCGCGCCCGGCGCCGAGGCGATGGAATAGCTGCGCTGGGCCTGATAGCCGTCCGGGGCCGTCAGGCGCACATCGACGTGCTGCCCGGCCAGCATCGGCCGGTCGAAATCGACCCGGAAACGGTAGCTCTTCACCCGCCGCGTGACTGGCCTGATGGCCAGGAGGGTGGCTTGTCGCCAGGGGAGGGGCCGTGCAGCCGGATCAATCACCGGTGAAGCGCTGCTCGCGCCAGGGGTCGCCGTACATGTGGTAGCCGCGCAGCTCCCAGAACCCGCCCTCGTCCTTCCTGGTGAAGCGCAGGCCCTTCACCCATTTGGCGCTCTTCCAGAAGTACAGGTGCGGCACGAGGAGCCGGGCCGGGCCGCCATGATCGGGCTCGATCGGCTTGCCCTCGTAATGTGTTGCCACCATCGCCTTGGGGCCGGCGAGATCGGCCACGGGCACGTTGGTGGTGTAGTCGTCATAGCCTTCCGCGAGCAGGAACTCGGTGGGGGCCGAGATCCCGGCGGCAGCGAGGATGTCGTCGATGCTGACCCCTTCCCAGCCCGTGTCGAACTTCGACCATTTCGTCACGCAATGGATGTCGCCGCGCCATGCGGTGCGGGGGAGGGCGGAGAATTCCTCCCAGTTCCAGCTCTTCAGGGGCCGCGAGCCTTCGCGCAGGGTGAAGCTCCAGCTCTCCATGTCGATGCGCGGGTTCGGGCCGATCTGAAGGACGGGGAAGTCCTGTTCGAGATACTGGCCCGGAGGAAGCCGTTCGCGCGTCGCTTCCGGCGGCCGTCGTCCCGTGAAACCGCGTGTCGCCATGCCCGTCTCCGTCCGCGAACCTATCTAGTGCTCTCCTTCGAGCTTCGGCCCGAGCGGGTCAAGCCGCGCCCGGACGCTCGCCCTCGTCCTGGAGACGCCCCGGCAGAATCCCCTCGGCGACGAACAGGATCCCCTCCGGCCGGTACGAAATCTTCGCCGTGCCATCGATTTCCTGGGCGAAGGCACGCTCGATCAGCCGCGAGCCGAATCCCGTCCGTGTCGGCACCGCCACCGGCGGCCCGCCCGATTCCTGCCAGGTGACGCGGAAGCGGCGCGGCGCAGTGCCGTCGACGAGGCTCCAGGACAGCCGGACCCGCCCGGTATCGTTCGACAGCGCGCCGTATTTCACCGCGTTGGTGGCGAGTTCGTGCAGGGCCATGGCCAAGGCCAGGGCACCGCGCGGCGGCAGCCTGATCTCGCCGCCGTCGAGATCGACGCGCTCCCGTTTCTTGCCCTGGAACGGGGCCAGGGCGCGGTCGGCGATATCGGCGATGGAGGCGCTGTCCCAGGCTTCCTCGGTAAGGACGTCGTTCGCCGCGGCCAGGGACACCACCCGCGCTTCGAGGGATTGGCCGGCCTCTTCGAGGGAGGGCGCGGCGCGCAGGGTTTGCCGGATGATCGACTGGACGAGCGTCAGGGTGTTCTTGACCCGATGGGTCAACTCGCCCGCGAGCAGGGTGCGATACTCCTCGGCGTGTTTGCGCTCGGTGATGTCGAGGGAGATGCCGGCCATGCTGACGGGCGTTCCATCGGCGCGGTAGAAGGTCTGGCCGCGGATATGGACCCAGCGCAGGTCGCCGGACGGCGCAATCACCCGATACTCGATATCGTAATCGACGTTCTGCTCGATGCAGCGGCGCACCTGTGCCTGCATCCGCTCGCGGTCGCCGGAATGGATCATGGCGAGCAACTCGCCGTAGCTGAGCGGCTCATCGGGATCCCGCCCGAAATTCATCCGGAAATGGTCCGAGGTCTCCAGCGTCATGTCGACGAGATCGAGGGTCCAGGAGCCGAGCCGGCCGGCGGCGAGGGCGAAACGCAGGCTGGTCTCGCTGCGGCGCAGTGCCAGGCTGCGGCGCTCGACCTCGGTCTCCAGGGCATCGCGGTCGTTCTGCAGCCGGACCATGCGATCCTTCTCCAGGGTCACGTCGAGCTGCGAGGCGAAGAAGTAGGCGACCTTGCGGTTGGAATCGAAGACCGGCGCGATCAGAAGCCGGTTCCAGAAGACGTCGCCGTTCTTGCGGTGGTTGAGAAGGTCGATCTCGATGGGGACGGCTTTGGCGATGGCCTCGCGAATGCGGACGACATCCGCCGGATCGGTCTGCGGACCCTGGAGGAACCGGCAGTTCCGGCCGAGAATTTCCTCACGCGAATAGCCGGTGGCCCGCTCGAACGCGGCATTGACGAACACGATCGGAGTGTCCGGAAGGTTGGGGTCGGCGATGACCATCGGCATCCGCGTCGCGCGCAAGGCCGCGGCGAAGGGATCGGGCCCGTCGACGGTTCGCGCGATCTCCGAGGCGATCCGCTCCTGTTCGGAAACGTGGATCACCGGACGTCGCCCGGGATGATCGAATGCCTCACGCGTCGCCTCGACATACAATCAGATCCGTTCGCCAAGCAGCGATTCGGACGTCATTCGTTGTACGCGCGCGTCAAGCCCAAGCAAGGCTTCATCCCGCCTTATCGGTCTTTGCGACCGAGATGATTTGCCGGACCGTTATTTTGCCTCAATTAATGTATGTTTACATACTTAAGATAAGGTCTTGGTCGTCACCTGTTGCGCCGCGTCAGGATCGACGCGTTCGACGAATCTCTCGTCCTCCGAAACGCGGAACGCCCGCCGCGGTGGAACCGGGCGGGCGTCCTTGAAACTGTCGGAATGCGTGGTTCAGCAGCCCTTGGCGGCATCCGCGGCGGTGGGCTTGCCGTCCTGCTGCTTGGCGACGTCCGATGCCGAGGTCGCCGTGTTGGCGCCGACATTGTTCATGGCGCCGACGGTGCCGGGCGACTCGGCTTTCGCGCCAGGGCTCACGTTACCGGTCGCGCCGGGGTCGACCTTCGAACTCTTGTCGTTCATCGCCGCCTTCCCGTCTGCCGTGGAGCCGGTGGCACAGGGAGCAGCGATGGCCATCGCCGAGCTGAGCATCACGATCGCGCCGGCGCCGACGAGCTTGGAAATCTGTCGCATCAATTCCTCCAGGAAGTAGTTATGCCCTCACAACGGGAGCGGGGCTTCATTCGTTCCCGCATCTTTCTGAATTGTCCCGCTTATGGAAAGACAAAATTGCAAGGGCCGCTAAGGGCAAGCTTACCGACGAGCTGGTATGGCGCACCGTTGTTTGCGCTTCTCATTTTGCGTTGCACAAGATCATCGGCGGCGACGATCTAAAGCTCGGATTGTCAATGCGGGGATGCCTTCTGCAGATGATCCATTCCGTCGAGGGCGAGGCTCATCACCTCCGTCAGGAGCGAGGCGAGACGCTCGACGGCCGGATCGGACTCCGCTGCATCCTTGAGCAGGCGCAGTGACAGCGACGGCAGGCGGGGCAGACCCGAATCCGCCGGGTCGAGCGCCATGAGAGAGGCGGGCAGGCCATGGGCCGTGCGGACGGTCAGGCCGAGTCCGGCCGAGACGGCGGCCCAGAGGCCCGCGAGCCCCTGACTGCTGAACGAGATCCGCCAGGGGATCGCCGCCGCGTCGAGGGCGCTCAGGGCGGCGTGCCGGAAGATGCAGGGCGAACCGAACAGGACCAGGGGAACGGGGCGGTCGGCGCCCGGCGTCACGCCGCGACGCGGTCCGATCCAGGCCATCGGCAAGGTTCCGATGACGGCGCCGCCCCGCTCACCTCCTTCCTCGTCCCAGAGAAGCGCGAGGTCGAGGTCGCCCTCGTCCAGGCGCGCGCGCAGGGTCGCATTCCGATCCACATGCGCATCGATCCTGACGCCGGGATGCAGGCGCGCGAAGCGTCCGAGGGTCTCCGGAAGCCAGGTCTCGGCGAAATCCTGCGGCAGGCCGATTCGGACCCGGCCGGACAAGGCCGGTGAACCGAGCGCGCCGAGGGCGGCATCGTTCAGTTCGAGCAGCCTGCGCGCATAGCCGAGCATCATCTCTCCCGCTTCGGTGAGAACGAGACCGCGTCCCTGTTTCTGCACCAGAATCTGTCCGACCTGATCCTCGAGCTTGCGCAATTGCAGACTGATCGCGGACGGCGAGCGGCCGAGCCGTGACGCCGCCTTGGCGAAGCTGCCGAGTTCGATCCCGGCTACGAAGGACCGCAACACGTCCATGTCGAGGTTGACCGGCTGCGGCATTGAGTTTTTCCAAACGATCGATTCAGAATTACGAGATTTTCCAAACCATCCTGTCGGGGCACACTCTTCTCGTCAATCGCGGAGCGTCCGCGGTGCGTCGAGGAGAAGAGCGCCATGCCGTTCGTGAATGTGAGAATCGCAGGTCCTGGCATCGGGGCGGATCAGGTCGGTCACCTGCAGAGCGGAGTGACGACGCTGATGGCCGACATTCTCGGCAAGAACCGAGACCTCACTTCCGTCCTCATCGAGGAGGTGCCCGCGTCCGGTTGGCAGGTGGGAGGGCGGCCGGTCGAAGTCGCGGCGCATGTCCAGGCGGCGATTACGGCCGGTACCAACGATGCGGAGGAGAAGGCCCGCTTCATCGCCGAGGCCAATGCCCTGCTGCATCGGGTGCTCGGGGACGCGTTGCCGCTCGCCACCTACGTGGTGGTCCAGGAGATCGCGGCCGATGCCTGGGGCTATGACGGCCGGACGCAGGAGCACCGGCGGCTCACGCGCTGAGGCTCGTCTGCCTGAACGGTACGGGTTCGGACAATCGCGATATCGGTGAGGTCGTTCGGTCGGCGTTCACCTGTGGTGCCCTAAATGGACACAGTAGAGGTCTGCGTCGGCCTCACTGTCGCGTCGAACGAGACCGTGGGGGCACTCCAGTGTCCGTCGGCCGCGTCACTCGCGGCGTAGGACACTCGAGAAGTGATGTCTGCAGCCCCGTGAAGATCGCCCTCCTCGCTCACCTGAAATACCCCATCGCCCAGCCCTTCTCCGGGGGGCTCGAGATGCACACGCATCTGCTCGCGAGCACCCTGCGTGCCCGCGGCCACAGCGTGACGCTCTACGCGTCCGAAGGGTCCGACGCGCGTGGTTGCCTCAAGGCGGTCTGTCCGCCCACGGGCAGTGCCGTCGACGACGAGTCCGGCCTGCGGATCGACCGCGCCGAACTCGCCGCCTACGAGACGATGGTGGCCGATGTGGCGCGCGGCGACTTCGACATCATCCACAACAACAGCCTGCATTACTTGCCGTTGCTGCGCGCCCGCGACCTCGGCGCGCCGATGGTGACGGCGCTCCATACGCCGCCGTTCGAGCCGTTCGTGCGCGGCGTCAAGGCGCGCGCGAACGACATGACCTTCGCCGCCGTGTCCGAATCCCTCGCCCGCGAATGGCTGCCCTTCCTCGACGATCCGCTGGTGATCGGCAACGGCATCGATCTCGACGCCTTCGCCTATTCCTCGGAGCCCAAGGGCGAGCCCCATGCGATCTGGATGGGGCGCATCGTCCCCGAGAAGGGCCCGCATCTCGCCATCGACGCCGCCCGCGTCGCGGGCATCCCCCTGAAATTCGCCGGCCCGCAGAGCAACCGCGCCTATTGGGACGCGGAGATCGCCCCCCGCCTCGGTCCCGACGTCACCTATCTCGGCCATCTCGGCCATGCCGAACTCGCCCGTCGCGTCGGCGAGGCGCATGTGGCCCTGTGCACGCCGCGCTGGGAGGAGCCCTTCGGCCTCGTGCTCGCCGAGTTCCTGGCCTGCGGCACGCCGGTGGCCGCCTTCGCGCGCGGCGCCATTCCCGACATTCTCGACGAGACGTCGGGCGTTCTCGCCCAGGCCGACGATCCGGTGGATCTCGGACGTGCGCTGTCCCGCGCGATCCGCCTCGAGCGGCACGATTGCCGCCGCCGGGCCGAGCACCTGTTCGACGCCGATACGATGACCGACCGCTACGAGGCGATGTACCGTGCCGAAATCCGCCGCTGGTCGACTCCCGTCTCCGTCCGTCCGGTCCCGGCCGGCGCTCGCGCACCCCTGCTCGACAATGCGTAGCGGCCCGCTCTCCCTCGGCCGGGCCGTCGTCTGCGTTCCCGCCCGCAACGAGGCCGAGGTGCTGCCGCGCCTCGTGCGCTCCCTCGACCGGCAGATCGGCTCGGGAGACGGCGCGCTGCTGCGGGTCGTGATCCTCGCCAATAATTGCACCGACGAGACGGTATCGCTGATCCGCGAGATGGAGCGCAACGGCGAGACCCGCCATCTCGATCTCCGGGTGATCGAGGCCTCGGTGCCGCGGGAGGTCGCCCATGTGGGCACCGCGCGCCGGATGGCGCTCGATGCCGGGGCCGACTGGCTGGCCGCCGACGGCGTCGAGGATGCCGTCCTTCTCAGCACCGATGCCGACGCCGTCGCCGCCCCCGGCTGGGCCCGCGCCAATCTGTCGGCCCTGGAGCATTCCGAACTCGTGGGCGGCCGCCTCGTGATCGAGACGCAGGAGAGCGAGAACCGGGACCCGGAGATCCACGCGCTCCATCGCCGGATCGAACAGTACTGGGTCGCGGTGCGGGCCCTGGAAGAGGCCATCGATCCCCCCGCCCACGATCCGGCGCCCCGCCACGGCGACCACGTGGCGGCGAGCCTCGCGCTCCGCGCCGCGCTCTATCGCGAGGTCGGAGGATTGCCCGCGATTCCCTGCGGCGAGGACAACGCCCTCGTTGCCAAGGTGCGCCTGGCGGGCGGTCGCGTGCGCCATTGCCCCCATGTCTCGATCTCGGTGTCCGATCGCGGCACCGGCCGGGTCACCGGCGGGATGGCCACCGAGATGGCCCGGCGCGCACGGGTCGTCGCGGGCGAGGAGGATTACCTCCTGCCGCCGGCGAGCCATTGGATCGCGGTGATCGAGCGCCAGCGCGCGTTCCGCCTCGCCTGGAGCGCCCAGGGCGGTCCGGAAGCCGGGTTGCGGGCGCTGGGCGTCTCTGCGGAGGACATCGCCGCCATCGATCCGGCAACGTGCGTCAATGCCATCGCCTTCGCCGAGCGTGTGGGAGAACGAGCCGGCGAGATCGGGCCCGAGCCGGCGCATGTTCCCCTCGACGAGGCCATCGCGGGGCTCGATGCGCTGCTCGCCCGGTTGATCGACCGGCCCAGGGCGCGCGTCGCGTGAGCGAGGCGGCGGCGCACCGGCGCCCCGTCGGCTACTACGTCCATCACCAGGGCGCCGGTCACTGGCAGCGCGCGAACCTCATCGCCGCTCGCCTGGACCGGCCCGTGACCCTCATCGGCACCCTGGCCGACATCGACACCTCGACCGCCAACGGCGCGATCCTCGACCTGCCCGACGACCGGCTCACCGGCTTCGACGGCCAGGACGGCGAGGCGATCCGGCCGGATTGCTTTCACTACGTCCCCGTCGGCATCGATCGTATCCGCGCCAGGATGGGGATGCTCGCCGCCTGGATGGTCGAGAACGATCCGGCCCTGCTGATCGTCGACGTATCGGTGGAGGTGGCGCTCCTCGCGCGGCTCCTGTCGGTGCCGACCCTGGTGGTGCGCCTCGCCGGTCACCGGACCGATATTCCACATCTCGAAGGCTTCCGCTCAGCCGAGCGCCTCCTCGCCTTCAACCCGCCCGAGATCGAGACGGCCGGAACGCCCGATTGGGTGAGGGCGAAGACCCTCTATGCCGGCTTCCTGGCGGATGCCCCCAAGGCAAGCGCGCCCGATGACGGCTCCATCGCGGTGATCTATGGGCGGGGTGGGACCGGCGGCTCGGCCTCCGACCTCGCGGCCGCGGCCCGCGCCGTCCCCGACCGGCACTGGCACGTGCTCGGTCCGGTGGAGCCTCTCACGACCGACGCCCCGCCGAACCTGCATCTCCACGGCTGGGTCGCCGAGACCGGCCCGTTTCTCGACCGCGCCGCCCTCGTGGTCGGCGGCGGCGGCGACGGCGTCGTCGCGGCGGTGGCGACACGGGCCAAGCGCTTCCTCTGCCTGCCGGAACCCCGCGCCTTCGACGAGCAGACGGCGAAGGCGGACGCCCTGGCGGCGCTGGGCGCGGCGATCTTCCGCCCGGCATGGCCGGATGCGTCGGACTGGCCGGCCCTGGTCCGCGCGGGCCTCGCCCTCGATCCGTCGGTGATCGGCAGATTGGTCCAGGCTGACGCCATCGGACGCACGGTTGCGATCATTGAGGATGTCATCCAAGGGATCGAGCAGCGCCGCGCGCCGCGACCCTAGTGGTAGAGATCTGATATTTCGTATCTACCTCTCGACGTCCGAGAAGGATAGAAAGCGGCTGCCGGCAGGTGCCACCTAACCACTCGTTTTGGAGAAATGTGCCGCTAGGTGCCTCTTGTAACGGAGGGCCATTGGCCCTATCATGGATCTATACCCGCTGACAGCGTGCTGTCGGCTCGAAAGCCGCCGAGAGGAAACTCGAGGCGGCTTTCGCTTTTTCTACTATGGCTTTCGATGCGAACGATTATCTATATCGATGGCTTCAACCTGTATTTCCGGATGCTGCAAAAGCGTCCTGACCTGAAATGGGTCAATCCCAAAATTCTGGCTGAGCAGGCTCTACGTCCCGAAAATCAGGTTACTCAGGTCCGTTATTATACGGCTCGTGTCTCCGCGCGTGTCGATCCGACCGCGCCGGGCCGACAGCAAGTGTATTTCAACGCTTTGGAAACGGTGCCGGAAGTGCTGATCCACCAGGGCACCTTCCTGGCCACCAAGAAATTTGCGGGGCTGGTGCATCCCCCGCAATTCCGGCCGCAACTAGCGGCCCAGCTGCCGCAACCGTGGCCGGCCGTGGTGAAGGTCCATAAGACCGAGGAGAAAGGCAGCGACGTCAACCTGGCGAGCCATCTGCTGCTTGACGCCTTCCGGGACAATTTCGACGTCGCGGCGGTGCTATCAGCGGACAGCGATCTGATTGAGCCGATCCGCATCGCCACACAGGAGTTAGGCAAGGTGGTGGGGCTACTGTCGCCCGTAGCGGTGCCTAATCCTGATCTTGCCGCGGCATCGAGTTTCGTTCGCCGTCTGAGCATCGGGCATTTGACGGCCGCACAATTCCCAAACCCTCTGATGCTGGCTGACGGGACGCAGATCCGCAAACCGGCGAGCTGGGTCTGATCCTGGTCCCAGGACCCACACGGTCTGCAATGGATCGTTAGCCTCCCCACAGATGCGGGCACCATCCGTCCAATTTAGACCACTCAAACGCCCTCCGTCGAAGCGGATGACGATTCGGCGAAACAGCGCGCGACGCAACAAAGGGCTTGAGACTCGTCCCGACCCCCGAACGGGGTCGGGCGCAGCTCCGGAACCGAGGGGCGGGACGGGGCGTCGCTCGCCACACGCCGCGTTCAGAACGGCCGGTCCAGCGGCACCCGCGCGGCTTCCATCTCGTCCGCCGTCGGCATGCGCAGGATCGTCGGCGCCTCGCGCCAGGTCGGCGACAGCAATCCCAGCCGCGCGAAGGCGTCGAGCCAGCCGTCCATGGGCCAGAGACCGTGCCGGGCGTGGAAGCGCGTCGCGTTGGCGATGATGTCGGAAAAATGCTGGAGCGGCGGGTCGAAGGCCCCGTGATACTGGTGGAAGGCATGGCCGCCCGCGCTGAACAGGATCGGGATGCCGGCGGCATCGGCCCGGAACGCGAGGTCGGTATCCTCGGCGCCGTAGCCGTCGAAGGCTTCGTCGAACCCGCCGATCCGGTCGAAGGTCGTGGCCCGGACGCCGAAGGCCAGGGACCAGAACAGGCCGGGATTGTCGGTGCGGGACAAGCCCGTCGCCGGGAAGTGTCGCACCGGGTGGGTATGCCCCACGGCGCGCAAGCCCGCCTCGGTCCAGTCGTCGTCCACGGCTCTCGCCGGCAGGTAGCTCACCTCGCAGCAGATCAACCCGTCGGCTTGGCCGAGATCCGCATCGAGACTGGCGACGAGATCGCCCGAGGGGATGCAATCCACGTCGAGGAAGATCAGCTGATCGCCCGAGGCGGCGCGGCGCCCGGCATTGCGGGCACTGGCGAGCGGCAGGCCACGGCTCGGAAGATCGATCCGGCGGATGGGAAAGCCGTGATCGGGGAGGGGGGCGGGGTCGGCCCCCATCTCCACCACGATGCATTCAGCCGGCGGCGTTCCCCGGCCGAGCCCTTCGAGGAGGCGCGCCAGATGCGCGTCGCGTCCCTTGTTCAGGGTGATGATCGTGGCGCTCATGCGGCCTCCGCCGGCATCGCGACGAAGATCTCGTAGGGGCCGAGGAAGCGGGCGATCATCTCCGGCGCGAGGCGGAACCCCGTCGGGTCGTCGGCAATGAGGTCGGTGGTCTGCGAGCGATGCGCCGCCACGGCCCGCGCCTTCGCCGCCACATGCGCGCCGACATCGACGCGGTAGCCCGCGGGAGGCGCGCCGACCTCCGTGCCCTCCGGCAGGGTCCAGCCCCAGACCGGATAGGCGAAAGCCTTCGTCGCCCCGAGTTGCGCCTGGGCGAGCCGCACGATGGCGGCCGCCGCCTGATGATCGCAATGGGGATCGTGCGCCCAGGTCACGCAGACCGCGCCGGCCCCGCTCTCCCTGGCCACAGCCACCACGGCATCCGCCGCCGCCTGTGCCTCGGGGCCGGTGCTCGGCACCCCCGCATCGGGCAGGCGCAGGAAAGTGACGTGGGCGGGCGCGAGGCCGAGCGCCGCCACCGCCTCCAGCGTCTCCTCCTCGCGCAGGGCCCGGAGGCGGAGCGGCGGATAGAGGGCGGAATGGGTGTGCGAGCCGCAGCCGTCGCTGACGATGACGAGCCGCACGTCGCGCCCCCGTGCGCAGGCTTCGGCGATGAGGCCGCCGCATCCGAGGCTCTCGTCATCCGGGTGCGGGGCGACGACGACGAGGCCGCGTCCATCGGTCAGGGCATCGAGATCCGCTACGGGCAGGGTCTCGGCGGCGGCGAGAAAGGCGTCGGCATGCATGGAAGCGATCAGTCCCTTAGATAAGGATGGCAGCGCCATCGCTGTGATTGTCCCGACCCTTTCCCTCATCTCTACGGCATTCACACATGTCGCGGGCAGCGCGGGTCCCTCTCCTTCCACGCGAGGGAGCATGTCGCGCCTCATGTCGAACCCTTTTGGATAGAGCTAATCGTCTTCGAGCAGATGTGTGAATCCGTTAGCCACAAGGGCGAGAGGGACGCGCTCTGGCGGATAGAGCAGATGGGTGAATGCCGTAGCGATGCGGGTATCGGGCGCGACGTCCGTAGCGAAGACGGGATGAGTGTATCAACCGAACCGGAATGCCGTCTGAACAAGTCATGCCGCGCCGTAGCGGTCGTTCAGGCTGGCGGCGAGGCCGTCGGCGAATTTTGCGGCGGCGACGGGGAGCATCCGCCCGCGCAGCTGGCCGAGGATCAGGGTCATGGGTGAGAGGTCGCGCTCGTCGATGGGCCGGCTGACGAGGCGCTGGTCGTCGGGGATGCCGCTCGGCACCTGCAGGCTCACCACATCCTCGCGCAGGGCGAGGTTGCGCAGGAACTCGAGGGAGCTCGATTCGACGGCGGGACGCACGGGTGTGCCCCGCCGTGCCAGCGCATCGTCGAGATGGTGGCGGATGGCCAGCGACCGGTCGGGCAGGGCGAGGGGATGGGTCAGGCATTCGCGCAGCCGCACCGGCCCCTCCTCCCGCGCCAGGGGATGCGAGGCGCGCATCACGACGCAGAGGGTCTGACGACAGGTGAACAGGGCGTGCAGGTCGGCCGAGGGCGGCGGCTGCAGCACCAGGGCGAGGTCCGATTCGAAGGAGGCCAGCGCCGCCACGGCCTGGGCATGGTCGCGCACCTGGACCGTGAACGACACCTGGGGAAAGCGCGCGCGGTAGGCCCGCACTTCGTCCGGCACCACCTGATTGACGAAGGCCTGGCTGCAGGCGAGCGCCACATGGCCGCGCCGCACACCGGAGAGATCGGCGATCTGAGAACGGACCCGCTCCAGGTCCGAGACCTGATCGCGGATATGGCGCACCAGCAACTCGCCGGCCGCGTTGAGGCGCATGCCTTGGGCAAGCCGCTCGAAGATCGGCGTGCCGAGTTCGTATTCGAGATCCTGAATCTGCCGCGTGAGCGCCGAGGGGGCGATGTTCAAGGCCTCCGCCGCCCGGCGGATCGAGCCGCGCCGGGCCACCTCGGAGACGTAGGTGAGGGTCCGCAGATGCTTCATGGAGCCTGTTTGACCGTATGTCTCAGCGGATGCTCATGCCAATTTTGATCATCCAATCAGATCGCCTCATCCTAAGGTGCCCGCGTCGGCGGGCCTCGAAGGAGGCCTCCAGATGCCGCGGCGATCCCTGGAGGGCTCCTTCGAGGCCGCTACGCGGCACCGCAGGATGAAGTGAAGCCTTGGAGAGACAACCCCAGCAGGCTCCTGGCGGGCAACCTCGATGGCACGGCTCCAACCTATGCTCGGTGTTGCGAATTTCGCAACACCATAGTCAATAAGCAACACTCGTTTGCAACGGCCTACCGACGTACCCTGTCCGGGTTCACATCATGACGGAGCCGGCACAGATGATTCGTCGTCGCACCTTCCTCGCCGGCCTCGGCGCCGGCGCCCTCGTCGGGCCATCGGCCCTGCGGGCCGAGACGCCCACCGTGATCCGGATGGGATCGCTGAAGCTGATCCATTCCATCGCACCCTATTTCTACGCCCAGTTCGCGCCGCCCGGCGTCACCGTGGAGGTGATCCCGTTCGAGAGCCCCACCGAGTGCAAGAACGCGGTGGTGACGAAGTCGGTGGATTTCGGGACGTTCGGCATCGCCGCCGGCACCCTCGGGGCAGCGGCCGGCGAGCCCATCGTCGTCATCGCCTCCACCTGCAATCGCGGCATGGCCATCATCGCCAAGACCGGTTCGGGCATCGAGAAGGTGGCCGACCTCAAGGGCAAGCGCGTGGCGATCTGGCCCGGCTCGACCCAGGAGGTTTTCGCCCTCGAGCGCATGCGCATGGAGGGGGTGAGCGTGAAGGACATCACCCCGGTCCGCATCTCCTTCAGCGAGATGCACATCGCCCTCGCGCGCGGGGACGTCGATGCCTATGTCGGCGCCGAACCCGCCCCCGGCGTCAGTCTCTCCACGGGGGTCGGCACCCTGGTCGAGTATCCCTACGGGACCGAAATGGGTTCCCTGAACATGGTGTTCGGCGCCCATCGCGACACGCTGGCCGAGCGGCCGGAAATGGTGAAGACCATGCTGGAGATCCACCGCAAGGGGTCGGATTTCGCGCAAGGCAACCGCGAGGCCACCGTGGCGATGGCGGTGCAGAAGCTCGGGCAGAAGCGGGAGGCCATCGAGCTCTCCGTGCCCAATGTCGAGTTCAAGTGGAAGCTCGGCGAGACCGAGGTCAAGCAGGCCAAGGCCTATTCCGAGCACATGCTGGCCGCCCGGCAGATCAAACGCCTGCCCGACTTCTCAACTTTCATCGATACCCGCTTCGTCGATGCGATGAGGGATTCGTGAGCGCCCCGGCCGTTTCCGCCCCGGCCGTTTCCGCGCCGGCGGTGTCGGAGGCGGCGCCGCGCCGCACGCTTCCAAATCTCTCGCGCCTGCGCCAGCCCCTCCTCGCGCTCGCCCTGCCCGTGGCGATGGGCATCGCCTGGCATCTGCTCACGGTGGGCAAGCCCTACAGCCTGATCCCGCCGCCCGCCGAAGTCTGGACGGCGATGGTGGATCTCGCCATCGGCGGACCGGAGGGCGACGCCTTCAGCGGCACGCTGCTCACGCATCTCGTCGCCTCGCTCACCCGCGTCTTCGGCGGGTTCGGTCTCGCGGCCCTGGCGGCGGTGCCCCTCGGGCTGCTGATCGGCCGGGTGCCGATCATGCGTCAGCTCCTCGACCCGACACTGCAGATCCTGCGCCCGGTGCCGGTGACCGCCTGGCTGCCCCTGGCGATGATCCTGTTCGGCCTCGGGCCGCGCTCGGCTTATTTCCTCGTCTTCCTCGGCGCGTTCTATCCGATCCTCGTCAACACCATCTTCGGGGTGCGCTCGGTGGAGCCGCGCCTGTTCGAGGCCGCCGCCATGCTCGGCTGCCGGGGTTCGGCCCAGTTCGCCCGCGTGGTCCTGCCGGCAGCCCTGCCGTCGATCTTCACGGGTCTGCGCCTCGGCCTCGGCTTCGCCTGGGTGGTGATCGTCGTCGGCGAGATGACCGGCGTTCCCACCGGCCTCGGCGCGATCATCATGGAGGCACGGCAACTCTCGCGTACCGACATCGTCATCTGCGGAATGATCGTCATCGGCGTCGCCGGCTTCGTCTGCGACCGGGCCGTGATGCTGGTCGGCCAGCGCCTTCTTGCCTGGAGCCCCTCCCATGGCTGAGCCCACCGTGCCGATCCTCGACATTCGCGGCGTCTCGAAATCCTTCGCCGTCCAGGGCCGCACGGTTCAGGCCCTGAGCGGCGCCAACCTCACCGTGGCCAAGGGCGAGTTCATCTGCCTGCTCGGCGCTTCGGGCTGCGGCAAGTCCACCTTGCTGCGCATCGTCGCCGGGTTCGAATCCGCCACAGCCGGCGAGGCGCTGATGTGGGGCAAGCCCATCGAAGGCCCCGGCCCGAGCCGGGGCATGGTGTTCCAGGATTACGGCCTGTTCCCCTGGCTCACCGTGCGGGACAATATCGGCTTCGGCCCGAAATCGCGCGGCCGGCCGGCGGCGGAAATCCGCGACACGGTGGAGCGCTACCTCGCCCTCGTCGGGCTGCAGCGTTTCGCCGACGCCCATCCCCACCAGCTCTCCGGCGGCATGAAGCAGCGGGTCGCCATCGCGCGGGTGCTGGCCAACGACGCCGAAATCGTCCTCATGGACGAGCCGTTCGGTGCGCTCGATGCCATGACCCGCGAGCGGCTTCAGGACGAGCTCCTCGACCTGTGGAGCCGCACCGGGCTCACCGTGCTGTTCGTGACCCATGCCATCGAGGAGGCGATCTTCCTCGCCGACCGGGTCGTGGTCATGTCCCCGAGCCCCGGCCGGATCGATGCGATCCACGGCATCGACTTGGCCCGCCGCCGGGACGTGTCGAGCCCGGCCTTCAACGATGTGCGGCGAATGCTGTCGGCGCAGCTCCACAGCCACCACGCCCCCGTGGCCGCATGATCGGGGCGGCGTCGCGATCCGGCGACTGGCGCCGGATGGACCGCGAGACCCTGAGCCGCGCCTACGACAATACCGGCGCCGTCGCCGACAGTGCCGCGCGGCTGTCCGGCTGGCGGGCCCGGAGCGCCGCGTTTCGCGCGCTCCACCCCCATGACCTCGACCTCCCCTATGGGCCGGCCGAGCGGAACCGGATCGACCTGTTCCGGAGTGGCGCCGAGGATGCGCCGCTCCTCGTCTTCATCCATGGCGGCTACTGGATCCGGAATACCCGCCAGGATTTCGCCTGCATGGCGGAAGGACCGTTGCATCACGGTCTCGATGTGGGTTTGGTGGGATATACCCTGGCGCCCGATGCAAGCCTCACCGAGATCGCCGCCGAGATACGGGCGGCGCTGCTCGTCCTGCGCGGCCGGGAGGAGGGGAGGGGGCGCCGTCGTCTCGTCGTCTCGGGCTGGTCGGCCGGGGGGCATCTCGCCGCCCTCGCCATGGCGTGGCCCGAGGTGGATGCCGGCCTCGCCATCAGCGGCGTGTTCGATCTGGAGCCGATCCGGCATACCGAGCTCAATGACCGGCTGCACCTGACGCACGGTGAAATCAAGGCCCTCTCGCCGATCCGGCAGGTGCCGCGTTCCGACAAGCCCCTCGCCATCGTGTGCGGATCGAACGAATTGCCCGAATTACGGCGGCATTCCGCTGATTACGACGACGCGTGGCGGTCCGCCGGGAACACCTCGACCGTCGCCGAACTGCCCGGCCACGACCATTTCTCGATCCTCGACGAACTGATCCGGCCCGACGGCGCACTGACCGCATTCGCCGTGGAACTCGCCGGGAAGGGCGCCTAGCCCTCGCCGCGCAGGCACGCTTCCTGTGCCTCGGCCGCCCGCCGCGCGCTCCTTGCGTGGCGGCCGGTGACCGCCTTCCCGCCCATCGCCGCGTACTTCGCGGCGAGCAGGTCCGGGTCGCCCCAGCGCGCCAGCAGCGCCTGAAACGCCTCGTGCCGGTCGCGCCGGAAGGGAATGCTCCCGCCGGCAATGTCCCTGCACGGGTGCGGTGGATGAATCGCGCCGCAGGGCACCCAGCCGGACGGGATCGGAGCCGTCGCGGGGTGGGTCCGGCCAAGACGCAGGATCTGCGGCAGGAGATGGGTCCTCGGGCCGAAAGGAGCCGATTCCGCCTCGATGCGGAGGGGCGAAAACACCTCGATCCGCCCGATCCGGGTGACGAAGACGCGATGCGGGCCGGCGGCGATGAGCTGCGCCGCGATGGGATCGCCGGGTCCGAACATTCCCCGCCCGGCGACGCTCCTGAGCAGCGCGATCGTCGGACCATCGTTCGTCCGGATGCAGGCATCCACCGCGAGCAGGTTCAGGCCGAGATCGAACAGGATACCGTCGCGATCCTCGGGTCTGGCGGCCTGCCGATCGGGTCCCAGTTCGGTGATGACGGAGCGTCGGTTCATGGCGCAGGCGTCACCGGGCAGGCACAGGGCGACGGCGTGACTCCAGCCGAAAGCGAAGCCGGTTTCGTAAGCCACGGGACGACAGACGGCTGCGGGATCGAGGGCGATGGCTCCCCGCGCCGTGGCCAGGCCCATACGCGTGTCCCGCAAGGGTATCGCCTCTTCCTCCGCATCCCGGAGGAAGCTCGCGAGCGCACCGAAACTGCCGAAACTCCAGGTCGTGGAGGCATCGTCGAGCGCGTTCGCCAGAAGATCCGCGACGGCATTCGTCGCACCCGCGTCCGGTGTTGGAATCCGCGAAGGTCGCGCGGCGGCATCATGCTCCATCGCCGCAGCTTAACGAGGCAGACCGGCCCGCGCGATCCGCGATTCCGGGCGGCACTGATTTTGCTCGACTGAACTTGCCCGAAGCACGGGCAACCTTGCTTTCAATCGTCGTCCCGACCGGGCAATCTCGCCGCAGGCTCGCCCCTGGATTCCCACGATGGACCTGAACTCGATCGGCGCCGTCACCATGCCGCGGAATCGCTCCGACCTCTCCGGATGGCGGGACGGCGATGCCTGGCTGGCCGGGGGGACATGGCTGTTCTCGGAGCCTCAGCCGCGCCTGCGCCGCCTCGTCGATCTCTCGAGCCTCGGCTGGAAGCCCCATGAGGCGAGCGAACGGGGCCTTTCGCTCGCCGCGACCTGCACCATCGCCGAACTGTTCCGGCTCGACCTGCCCGCATCCTGGAGCGCCGCGCCGCTCTTCGCGCAATGCTGCCGGGCGCTGCTCGGATCGTTCAAGATCTGGAACATGGCCACCGTGGGAGGCAACATCTGCCTCGCCCTGCCGGCCGCGCCGATGATCGCGCTCGCCACCGCCCTGGAGGGAACCTGCCTGGTCTGGACGCCGGATGGGGCCGAGCGTGAGGTCGCCATCACCGATCTCGTCCTTGCCTCGCAATGCACGTCGCTGGCACCCGGCGAAATTCTGCGGCGGATCGATCTTCCCCTGGCTGCGCTCAAGCGCCGGACCGCCTTCCGCCAGGTTTCCTTGAGCCCCAATGGACGCTCCGGCGCCCTGCTGATCGGTACCCTGGACCCGAGCGGCGCCTTCGCGCTCACAATCACGGCCTCCACCCGCCGCCCGCTGCGCCAAGTGTTCCCGACGCTCCCCGATGCGGCGGTCCTCGCTGACTCCATCACCGAGGCGGTTCCGGCCACGCTGTATCACGACGACGTTCACGGCACGCCGGATTGGCGCAGGCATATGACCTTCACCCTCGCCGAAGAGATCCGGCGCGAGTTCGAGAACGAGAGCCGCGCATGATCCTGCACGTCAACGGACACGAGCAGGATGCGTCCCCGCTTCCGGGCCAATGCCTGCGCACGATGCTGCGCGAGCTCGGCTGGTTCGGGGTGAAGAAGGGCTGCGATGCCGGGGATTGCGGCGCCTGCACGGTACATCTCGACGGGGAGCCGGTGCATAGCTGCCTGCTGCCCGCCTTCCGGTCCGAGGGGCGCAGCGTCACCACCATCGAAGGCCTTGGCGGCCCCTGTCGGCCGGGGGAGGGGGGAGCGCAGCCGCTCCATCCCATGCAGGCGGCCTTTCTCGGCGCCCAGGGTTACCAGTGCGGCTTCTGCACCCCCGGCATGATCATGACCGCATCGGCCCTGGACCAGGGGCAGATCGGCGATCTCGCCACCGCACTGAAGGGTAATCTGTGTCGCTGTACCGGCTACGGCGCCATCGCCGACGCCGTGGCGGGCGTGGCGCGCGTGGAACGACCGGAGGATGCGCGCGACGACCCGTGCGGGCGCAGCATCCCGGCCCTCGCCGGGCCTCGGATCGTCTCGGGCAGCGCAGCCTTCACCTTCGATCTGGCCGTACCCGACCTGCTTCATCTCAAGGTCTTGCGCTCGCCTCATGCCCATGCCCGCATCCTACGGATCGACCGGGCGGATGCCCTGGCCGTGCCGGGTGTGGTGGCGGTCTTCACTCACGACGATGTTCCCGCCGGGCGGTTCTCCACCGGGCGGCACGAGAATCCCCTCGACGACGCCCCGGATACGCGGGTGCTCGATTCGATCCTCCGCTTCGTCGGTCAGCGGGTGGCGGCGGTGGTGGCAACGAGTGAAGCCGCGGCCGAGGCCGGCTGCGCGGCGCTGACCGTGGATTACGAGATCCGCGACGCGGTGTTCGATCCGGACGAGGCCCTGCGGGCGGGCTCGCCTCTCGTCCATGACGGCGCCGACCAACCCGGCGACGATGCGCCGCCGCGCCTCTCCCATCCCAACCTCGCCGCCGAGGTGCATGGCGAGGTCGGCGACGTGGCGGCGGGTTTCGCCGAGGCGGATCTCATCCATGAGGCGGCCTACGATTCCCAGCGGGTCCAGCACGCCCATCTCGAGACCCATGGGGCCGTCGGCTGGCGCGACGAAGACGGACGCCTCGTCATCCGCTCCAGCACTCAGACACCGTTCCTCACCCGTGACGCGCTGGCGAACCTGTTCGGCCTGGAGCGGGATGCCGTGCGCGTGCTCTGCGGCCGCGTCGGGGGCGGCTTCGGCGGCAAGCAGGAGATGCTCACCGAGGATCTGGTGGCACTGGCCGTTCTCGCCACCGATCGCCCGGTGAAGTGGGAAATGACCCGCCAGGAGCAATTCACCGCCACCACCACCCGCCACCCGATGCGGGTGAGGGTGAAGATCGGCGCCCGCCAGGATGGCACGCTGACGGCGATCGCACTGCATGTGGTCTCCAACACCGGCGCCTACGGCAACCATGCCGGCGGCGTCATCCATCACGGCTGCAACGAGGTGATCGGCGTCTATCGCTGTCCCAACAAACGAGTCGACGGCTACGCGGTCTACACGCACACCCTGCCGAGCGGCGCCTTCCGGGGCTACGGTCTGAGCCAGACCATCTTCGCGGTGGAATCGGCCATGGACGAACTCGCGCGCGGCCTTGGGCTGGATCCGTTCGAGATGCGCCGCCGCAACGTCGTGCGCCCGGGCGACCCGATGGTGTCGAACAGCCTCGAACCCCACGACGTGGAATACGGAAGCTACGGACTCGACCAGTGCCTGGATCTCGTCGCATCCGCCATGGATGAACTCATGCCCGCCGAGACGCCTTCCGCCGACTGGCTCGTTGGCGAGGGGATGGCGATGGCGATGATCGACACGATCCCGCCGCGCGGGCATTTCTCCGAGGCGCGGATCGCGCTTCAGGCGGACGGGCGCTACCATCTCGATGTCGGCACCGCCGAGTTCGGCAACGGGACGACCACCGTCCTCGCGCAGATCGCGGCCTCGGCGCTCAGTACGAGTCCCGACCGCATCGCCCTGCGCCATGGCGACACCGACGGTGTCGGCCACGATACCGGGGCCTATGGATCCACCGGCATCGTGGTGGCGGGGCAGGCGACTCTGAAAGCCGCCCTCTCCCTGGCACAGGCCCTTCGCGAAGCCGCTGCCGAAAGGGGAGGGGGGGCGCCCTCTGAATGCCGCCCGCACCAAGACGGCGTCTCGACCTCCTCCGGCGAGATCGGGTTCGCGGAGATACTCTCGGGGGGAGCCATTGAGCGCGCAGGGAAGGCCGATGGCTCACCGCGTTCCGTCGCCTTCAACGTCCAGGGGTTCCGGGTCGCTGTCCATCGGTCGAGCGGGGAAGTTCGCATCCTCGACAGCGTGCACGCCGCTGATGCCGGCCGCGTTCTCAACCCGATGCAGTGCCGCGGCCAGATCGAGGGCGGTGTAGCGCAGGCGATCGGTGCGGCCCTGTACGAGGCAATTCGGGTCGACGACCGGGGCCGCGTCATTACGCAGACTTTCCGCAACTATCACATCCCCGCCTTCGCGGACGTGCCGCGCACCCATGTCCTGTTCGCGGACACCTACGATGGCATCGGTCCGCTCGGCGCAAAATCGATGAGCGAAAGCCCGTTCAATCCCGTTGCCCCGGCGCTGGCCAATGCCATCCGCGACGCGACGGGCGCACGGCTCACCTCGACCCCGTTTGCACCGGACCGTATCTATCTCGCAGTGATGGAGGCGGTGGGGCAGTGCGACGGGCCGGTGTGATCTCGGCCCGTCGCACTGAATTGCGCGCCGGTGACTACAGGACGGCCTCGATCAGCCCGAGGCTCTTGGCTTCCTCGGCCTCGATGTACCAATTGTACGGGGCTTTCTCGATGACCTCGTCCAGGGTGACCTGCGAGCCGGTGACGAGGTTGGCGAAGCCCTCGTTCTGAATCTCGATGGAGGTCTCGATCTCGTGCAACGTCGCCTTGAGGGTGGCGATGCATGTGGTGAGGGGACCGTGGATCTCCAGGGTCTTCGCCATCTTGCGCTCGTGGATCATCAGACGCGTGCCGCGCGTGAGATAGCGGTTGGGGCGCGCGAAGAAACTCATAAGCGTCGTGCCAGCCGAGTAGATCGCCGCCTTGCCGAGGAAGACGAAACGGCGATGCGGCGTGACCTCGCTGGCAAAGCGAATGTCTTCGCCCATCATCCGTGCGACTTCCGGGTCGCCGCCGAGGGTCGTGAGTTCGACCACCACGAGGTCCAGCCCGGAGGCGGCGTCCAGTTGGCGCCGGAAAGCCTTGTACATGTCGTAATCGACCGGTCCTGACAGCAGGATGGCGGGACCCTTGAAGTCCGGGGCGGAAAGCAGCGTGTTGTCCATCATTGATCCTTTGCCGGAAGGCACGTCGGGACGCATCCCCGCATGCCTCGTGCCGGATCGAGAAGCCTCACGCGCGCATGTGGTTGCCGGGGGTGAAGAAAAATCCGCCTGGCGGCATCCGGAAGCCGGAGGGCCGCCGATCTGGACTTTTCGGCCTACTGCATCTATATCGAAACTGCGTTTGATGACCGGTTCGTAATAACGTTTCAGGACCCGGAGGGCAGTACTCCGGCGCCTCCACCATAAGCGCATCGTGATGCGTTTCTGATGGGGGCGAAATAGGATCGACTGGGCGGTAAAGGGATCGCGAGAGCGTCGGTAAGGACTCGACCGGTTTGGCGCAGGCAAACCCTGTTCCAAGTATTTGGCCAAAACTCTAAATGCCAACGATAACGTTGTCATGGATGCCCGCCTCGCGGCGTAAGCATCTTGCGGTAGGGTAACCGTCGAAACAGAACCCGGGGCTTCGGCTCCGGGACCCACCTTTCTGATTGTCATTGATGTAGTTTAGTCAGCCGCGGCAATGCCGGTTTCGGCTGCTTTGTCGCGTTTCGCTCTCCTCGGCCTTGGCTGCGAGCCCGTCTCGCCCGGTTCGGCCGCATTTTACCCGTCCCTCTCGCTGCTCAATGACGACCGCACCTTGCGTGTGCACACGCACATGCGGATCTTGGAACTCTTCCAAGGCGTTGCAGCACGGTCTGCCTGCGCTACTTCGCACCAACAGGGAAAGTTCTGCGCCGTCGAGCGTTTGTCGGTGGCTGGTCGAAGCCTTGCGAGAATTTCCGCGACACGACCCAACGGAATCACATGTCTTATGGATCAGGTTCGGAGAACGCCATGTATGGCTCTGAAGACCTCGAACTCAACCGGCGCCATCTGATGGCGGGCGCTTCTGCCTGTGCCGTCGCTACGGCCTGCCCCTCCACGGCCTGGGCAGCCGCTGAGAACAAGTCCGATCCGGTCATGTCGAAAGTATCGTTCACGGTGAACGGGATGGCGCATGAGGTGGACATCGATACGCGCACCACGCTCCTCGATGCCGTGCGCGAGCATTTGCACCTCACCGGTGCCAAGAAAGGCTGCGACCACGGACAATGCGGGGCTTGCACGATGATCGTCGATGGCAGGCGCATCAATTCCTGTCTGACCCTGGCGGTCATGCACCATGGCGATGCCATCACCACCATCGAAGGTTTGGGCAAGCCCGGCGACCTGCATCCGATGCAGGCGGCCTTCGTCAAGCATGATGGCTATCAATGCGGTTTCTGTACGCCGGGACAGATCTGCTCCGGTGTGGCGGTTCTGGACGAAATCAAGGCTGGCATCCCGAGCCACGTCACCGTCGATCTCACAGCGAATGCTGTGATCACAACGGACGAGATCCGCGAGCGCATGAGCGGCAACATCTGCCGCTGTGGCGCTTATTCCAACATCATCGACGCCATGACCGAAGTCGCGGGGAGGCAGGCATGAAGTCCTTCACTTACGAGCGCGCCACGTCGCCAGCGGAGGCCGCTGCATCTGTCATGCGCGTGCCCGGTGCGAAGTTCATCGCCGGCGGCACCAATCTCCTCGACCTCATGAAGCTGCAGGTGGAAACGCCGACCCATCTCGTTGACGTCAACGGCTTGGATCTCGATACGATCGAGCCGACGGAGGACGGCGGTCTGCGGATCGGCGCCCTGGTGCGCAACACCGATCTCGCCGCCGACCTGCGGGTGCGGCGCGGTTACGGCGTGCTGAGCCGGGCACTTCTGTCCGGGGCATCCGGCCAGTTGCGCAACAAGGCAACGACGGCGGGCAACCTGCTCCAGCGCACCCGTTGCCCGTATTTCTACGACACGGCTCAGCCCTGCAACAAACGCCAGCCCGGGAGTGGCTGCTCGGCCATCGGTGGCATCAGCCGCCAACTCTCGGTGGTGGGGGCCAGCGAGGCCTGCATCGCCACGCATCCCGGCGACATGGCTGTGGCCATGCGGGTGCTCGACGCGAACGTCGAGACTGTGAACGACAAGGGTGACACGCGGAGGATCCCCATCGCCGAGTTCCATCGCCTGCCAGGAGGCACGCCGCAGATCGAAACAAGCCTGCAGCCCGGCGAACTCATCACGGCGGTGACGCTGCCAAAGCCGGTGGCGGGCATGCATGTCTACCGCAAGGTCCGGGACCGGGCGTCATATGCTTTCGCCCTGATTTCCATCGCGGGGATTGTCCAGCGAGACGGGACCGGACGCATTGCTGTCGGCGGCGTCGCCCCGAAACCATGGCGTGACGAGGCCGCCGAGGCGGAGCTGCCGAAGGGCGCCAAGATCGCGACGGAGCGCCTGTTCGCGGGAGCGAAGCCGACGCATGACAACGCGTACAAGCTCAAGCTCACCGAGCGCGCGCTCGGCGCCGTCCTGTCCGAAGCAAGGGCCTGAACCATGAAGTTCGACACTCCCGCGGGCCGCAACCCCATTGATCAACTGAAAGTGGTGGGCAGGGCCACCGACCGGATCGACGGTCCCTTCAAGACTACTGGCACCGCGAACTACGCCTATGACTGGCACGATCCACAATCGAAGGCAGTCTATGGTTTCGTTGTCGGCGCGACCATCGCCAAGGGCCGGATCGAGGCGATGGCCCTTGATGAGGCCAGGGCCGCGCGCGGCGTGCTCGCCATCGTCACGGCGGATAATGCTGGCCCCCTCGACAAGGGAAAGCTGAATGCTGCCAAGCTTCTCGGCGGCCCCGAGGTCGAGCATTATCACCAAGCGATCGCTTTGGTCGTGGCGGAAACATTCGAGCAGGCACGCTCCGCGGCGGCCCTTATCCGTGTCGATTACGCTGAAACCAAAGGCGAGTTCGACTTGGCGGCGGTAAAGGATACGGGCAAGCCCGAGAAGCTGGCGGGTGCCCCGTCCGATACCTTCATCGGCGATTTCTCCGGGGCTTTCGCTTCGGCTCCGGTTCAGCTCGACGCCACCTACACCACGCCCGATCAGGCCCATGCGATGATGGAGCCGCATGCGTCCATCGCGTCCTGGGATGGCGACGCCCTGACAGTCTGGACTTCCAACCAGATGATCGCCTGGGGCACGCGGGATCTCGCCCTGACCCTCGGCATCCCGAAGGAGAAGGTCCGCCTCGTCTCGCCCTTCGTCGGCGGCGGGTTTGGCGGAAAGCTGTTCCTGCGGGCGGAAGCGGTATTGGCCGCCCTCGGCGCTCGCGCCACAAAGCGGCCGGTGAAGGTAGCGCTGACGCGTCCGCTCAGCTTCAACAACACCGTGCATAGGCCCGCCACGATCCAGCGTATCCGCCTCGGCGCGACGCCGGACGGCACGATCACGGCCATCGGCCATGAGAGCTGGTCGGGCAACCTGCCCGGTGGCAAGCCGGAGGCGGCGGTGCAGCAGACCCGCCTGCTCTATGCCGGCGCGAACCGCATGACCCAGACCCGGCTCGCCATGCTCGACCTGCCGGAAGGCAATTCCATGCGCGCGCCCGGTGAGGCGCCGGGCCTGATGGTCCTCGAAATCGCCATGGACGAGATGGCAGAGAAGCTCGGCCTCGATCCGGTGGAGTTCCGTATTCGCAATGACACCCAGGTCGATCCAGAGAAGCCGGAGCGCCGGTTTTCTCAACGCAGCCTGATCGAATGCCTACGCAAAGGTGCGGCGCGCTTCGGATGGGACAAGCGGATCGTGAAGCCTGGTCAGGTTCGCGACGGCCGATGGCTCGTTGGAATGGGTGTCGCCGCGGCGTTCCGCAACAACATGAACGTAAAATCGGGGGCGCGTGTCCGCCTCGACGGCCAGGGCGTGGTGACGGTCGAGACCGACATGACCGATATCGGCACCGGCAGCTACACCATCATCGGCCAGACCGCCGCCGAGATGATGGGACTGAGCCTCGACAGGGTCGTGGTGCGGCTCGGCGATTCCGCCTATCCCGTCTCCTCGGGATCTGGTGGCCAGTTTGGTGCGAATTCATCGACGTCAGGGGTCTACGCGGCCTGCATCAAGCTCCGTGAGGCGGTGGCGCGAGCCCTCGGCTTCAATTCGGAAGATGCCGTGTTCGAAGATGGACGCGTCCGCTCGGGCAACCGGTCTGTGCCGCTCGCCGAGGCGGGGAAGGCTGGCGACATCGTTGCAGAGGACACGATCGAGTTCGGCGGCGACTTTTCGAAAACGTACCAACAATCGACCTTCGGAGCGCATTTCGTCGAAGTAGGCGTCGATGTGAGCACGGCCGAGATCAGGGTGAGGCGGATGCTGGCGGTCTGCGCGGCCGGACGCATCCTCAACCCAAAATCCGCTCGCAGCCAGGTCATCGGAGGCATGACCATGGGTGTCGGTGCCGCGCTGATGGAGGAGTTGGCCGTCGACACGCGGCGCGGCTTCTTCGTCAATCACGATCTCGCCGGATACGAAGTCCCGGTCCATGCCGACATTCCGCATCAGGACGTTGTCTTCCTCGACGAGACCGATCCGATCTCCTCGCCGATGAAGGCCAAGGGCGTGGGCGAACTCGGCATCTGCGGTGTTAGCGCGGCGGTGGCGAACGCGGTCTACAACGCTACCGGTATTCGGGTGCGCGATTACCCGCTTACCCTCGACAAGCTCCTGGACCGGATGCCCGACGCGGCCTGAGACGGCTGACCTCTACCGAGGGCGCGCATCGTTCGCGCCCTCGGCGGTGGTCGCGGTGACGAACGTGGCTCTACCGACTAGGAAATCGTCCGCCGCAATGGAGGCGAC